>JAXLYB010000034.1:0-2094 GCA_046351675.1 Myxococcaceae bacterium | reverse complement strand
TCCACGTCCACGCCGACCGCGGCCGATTCGCCGGGCGCCAGCGTGCGCACGCGCACCGCGCCCTTTTCGCCGAGCACGCGCAGCGAGTCGAGCGTCGCGCCCGACGCGTTGACCACGGTGACGCGCACGCCGTTCAGGCCGCAGCCCGCGACGGCGGCGGCGGACGCCGCGGCGAGCGCCGCGGCGAGCAAGACGAACCCCGCGAGCGTCACCGCCCGCGGGGTGTTCTTGCCGATGCGTTCCGGCCGTTCGCTCACGGTTCGACGAACTTGTAGCCGACCTTGTGGACCGCGACGATGAACGGCTTCTCGAAGCCTTCGCCGAGCTTGCTGCGCAGGTTCGAGACGTGCGTGTCCACCGTGCGCGTGGTCACGCCGAGATCCTCGTCCACGCCCCAGATCTCCTCGAGCAGCTCCTCGCGGCTCACGGTGCGGCCGCGGTGCTCGATCAGGTACTTGAGCAGCTCGAACTCCTTGAACGAGAGCGCGGTCTGCTTGCCGGTCTTCCACACCTCGCGCGGCTCGAAGCGCACCTCGACGTCGCCGAACGTGTAGGTGGTCGTCGCCGGCGCGCCGGTGTTCATGGGGCCGCGCTCGACCAGGCGCTTCACGCGCGCCATGAGTTCCTTGATGCTGAACGGCTTGGTGACGTAGTCGTCCGCGCCCAGGTCGAAGCCCTTGAGCACGTCGGCTTCGAAGTTGCGCGCCGTCATCACGAGCACCGGGATGTCGCGGTGGCGCTGGCGCAGCTCCTTGAGGACGGTGAAGCCGTCCTTCTCGGGCAGCATGATGTCGAGCAGCACCGCGTCGGGCTTCTGCTTGAGGGCGAGCTTGAGGCCCTCCTGCCCGTTCTTGGCCGTGAGGACGTCGTAGCCCTCGAAACGGAAGTTGTGGGCGAGGCCGTCGAGCAGCCCTTCCTCGTCTTCCACGATCAGGATTCGCTTGGTCGTCATCGGTACGGCTCTCCCGGGGCGGCTTCGCCCTCTGGCCCGCGTCAGGATTTCGGTTGCGGGGCGCTACTGGCATCCGCCCAGACGGGCACGAGCAGCGTGAAGATGCTGCCCTCCCCGGGCGTGCTGGCCACTTCCACGCGCCCATAATGGGCACGAATGATCTGATCCACAAGCGAAAGGCCCAGCCCGGCG
Source organism: Myxococcaceae bacterium (assembly GCA_046351675.1). Lineage (GTDB taxonomy): Bacteria > Myxococcota > Myxococcia > Myxococcales > Myxococcaceae > Archangium_A. Next base: position 950 of record JAXLYB010000034.1, on the reverse strand, counting down.
CCCTTCACCGTGTGCACGAGCCCGGTCTCGACCCGCACGAACTTGTCGAAGATCCGGCCCTGGTGCTCGGGCTCGATCCCGATGCCGCGATCCGCGACCGACAGCCCCACGAAGCCGTCGCGGGCCCGCGCGAACACGCGGATCTCCTTGCGGTCGCGGGAGTACTTCACGGCGTTGTCGAGCAGGTTCAGCAGGCAGTGCTGGAGCGCGATGCCGTCGGCGCGCATCAGCGGCAACCCCTCGGGCACCTCGACGTCGAGCGTGAACCCGGCGTCCTCCAGCCGCAGCTTGAAGCTCTCGAGCGCGGTCGCCACGAGGTCCGCGGGCGCCACCGGCCCCATGCGCAGCATCTTTTTGCCGGCCTCGAGGCGCGAGAAGTCGAGGATGTTGTCCACGAGCTGCGCGAGCCGGTCGGCCTCGCGCATGATCGTGCGGAGGTACTTGCCCTCCTCCTCGGGGCTGCGGAAGCGCTTCATCTCGAGCGTCTCCACCGCCAGCTTCACGACCGCGATCGGGGTCTTGAGCTCGTGCGTCACGTTCGACACGAAGCTCGACTTCTCCTGCACGAGTTCGATCTGGCGCAGGATGTAGCGCACCGCGACCACGACGGCGCCCAGCATGACGCCGGTGAGCAGGAAGATGAACACCACCTCGACGAGCACGAACCGCTGGGTGATGGACACCGGCGCCCGCGACGTCGCGGTCACGCTCACGCGGAAGCCCTCGAACGGCCCGGTCATGTCGGCCCAGCGCGTCGTGTGGGTGACCCCGGGCTCGCGCACGCGGGCGACCTCGTGGCCCTCGGAGTCGAACACCTGTACGCACAGGTTGCGCGTGGATTCGAGCCCGCCGTACATGCGCGGGTTCGTGTTCAGGCGGTCGCGCACGACCGAGTCCAGGCTGGTCGCGATGAACGCCCGCGGGTTGAACCACCAACCGCCCGCGCCGAC
>JAXLYB010000033.1:0-10415 GCA_046351675.1 Myxococcaceae bacterium | reverse complement strand
AAGTCAGCCCCTCACCCCGACCCTCTCCCCGCTCCGCAGGGAGAGGGAGAGCAACTCTGCGACACGCCCAGCCGCACCGCCCGGCCCAAGCTTCGCCCGCAAGGCCTCGAGCCCCGCGAGGCACGCCTCCCGCGCCGGCCCCGCCCACAACGGCTCCAACTCCGCCATCACCCGCTCAGCCGTGAAATCCGCCTGCAGCAACTCAGGAATCACCCGCGCCTCACTCAGCAGGTTCACCAGCGAGAAGAACGGAATCTTCACCAGCAGCTTGCCCACCGCGTAGCTGATCCCATTGAGCCGGTAGACCGCGACGAGTGGCCGCTGCATGAGTCCGGCCTCGAGCGTGGCGGTGCCCGACGCGACGAGCGCGACGTCGCTGGCGCCCACCACCTCCGGCGCGCGGCCCTCGACGGTGAGCGGCGACACACCGCGCGCGAGGAACGGCTCGAGCACGAAGTCCCTCGGGAGACCGGGCGCGACGGGAATGGCGATCGCCGTGCCCGGCCGCGACGCAACGACGCGCGCCGCGACGTCGGCGAGCACGGGCCCGAGGCGCTTGATCTCCGAGCGCCGCGAGCCGGGCAGCACCGCGAGCATCGGCCCCTGGTGTGCGAGCCCGAGCGCCTTGCGGAAGTGCGCCTGGCTCTGCACCGCCGGCACCTGGTCGACCACCGGGTTGCCCACGTAGGTCGCGTTCACGCCGCGGTCGCGGAAGAACTTCTCTTCGAACGGCAAGATGCACGCGAGGTGATCGACGCGCTCGGCGATGGTGCGGGTGCGCGATTCGCGCCACGCCCACGCCATCGGCGCGACGTAATAGATGACGCGCACGCCCAGCGGCTTGAGGCGCGCGGCCAGCCGCAGGTTGAAGTCGGGCACGTCGACCAGCAGCGCCACCTTCGGCCGCCGTTCCTTCGCGGCGCGCTCGAGCTCGCGCAGCACGCCCCAGATGCGCGGCACCTTGGGCAGCACCTCGACGATGCCCATCACCGAGATCTCGTGCGAGCCGAAGAGGAGCTCCACGCCCTGCGCGGCGAGCTTCGGCCCGCCCATGCCGAAGAAGCGCGCGTCGGGGTGCCGCGCCTTGAAGGCCGCCACCACGTCAGCCGCGTGTTGGTCGCCCGAGGCTTCACCGGCGACGACGAGCACGTCCATGCCGCGCGAGTACCCCTCGGGGGCCAAGCGTGTAAAGAGCCACGGCAGTGAGCCCGCTCTTCCACGCCATGAAGCGGCTGCTGGAGCTGGGCCGCCCCCACCGCGGGTTGCTCGCGCTGGCAGTGGGCTGCATGGTGCTGCTCGGTGCGTCGACGGGCGCGTGGGCCTTCTTGCTCGGGCCGGCGTTCAAGTTCCTGCTCACCGGCGGGCAGCAGGGGCTCGAGGGCTTCGACTTCCTCGCCGGGCTCGATCGCGAGAAGACGCTGCTGGTCTTCCCCGTCGCGATCGTGGTCATCGGCGCGGTGAAGGGCGTCGGCTACCTCGGCCAGTTCTACCTGGTGGGCCTCTTCGGCCAGCGCGTGGTGATCGATCTGCGGCGCGCGCTGTTCGCGAAGGTGCTCCGGCTCTCGCCGCTGCAGCGCTCGGCGCAGTTGTCGGGCGAGCTCGCTTCGCGCTTCACCGCCGACGTGGCCGCGGTGGAGCAGGCGGCGACGTACACGGTGGCGAGCTGGCTGCGCGACTCGCTGCAGATCGTGATCCTCATCGGCGTCGCCATCGCCGCGTCGTGGAAGCTGGCGCTGATGGCCGCGCTCGCGGTGCCGATCGCCATCTACCCGGCGTCGCGCCTGACGGCCGCGCTGATGCGCCGCACGCGCGAAGGGCAGGCCGCGCTGGGCACGGTCGCCGGCCAGGTGCAGGAAGGCCTCGGCGCGTTGCGCACGCTGCAGGCGTTCAACGCCGAAGCCGCGGAGCAGGCGCGCTTCGAACGCAAGACGGCCGCGGTCGAGACGGCGCTCTCGCGGGCTGCGTGGGCGCGCGCCGCGGTGCCGGGGCTGATGGAGATCCTCGCCTCGTGCGCCATCGCCGGCACGCTGGCGTGGTCGCTGTCGACCGGCGCCGTCGACACGCGCTCGCTCCTCTCGTTCCTCGGCGCGCTGGTGTTGATGTACCAACCCGCGAAGGACCTCGGGCGCGTCAGCCAGTTCGCCCTGACGGCGGCCGCGGCGCTGGAGCGCATCGAGGCGGTGCTCCGCCTGCCCGAGCTGGCCGAAGGGCAGGGCACCACCGAGCTCGGCCGCGTGCAGAAGACGATCGAGGTGAAGAACGTCGGCTTCTCGTGGGGCGATCGCCCGGCGCTCGACGACGTGTCGCTCACCATTCCGGTCGGGGCGATCACCGCGCTCGTCGGCGAGAGCGGCAGCGGCAAGAGCACGCTCGCCTCGTTGTTGCTGCGCTTCGAGCGGCCACAGCGGGGCACCATTCTCTTCGACGGCGTCGACGCGGCCCAGTGCACGCTCGCCTCGGTGCGCGCGCAGTGCGCGCTGGTGACGCAAGACGCGCTGCTCTTCGCAGGCTCGGTGCGCGACAACCTCCTCTTCGCGCGGCCGACCGCGAGCGCCGCCGAGCTCGAGGCCGCCTGTCGCGTCGCCGCCGCGTGGGACTTCGTGCAGGCGCTCCCCAAAGGGCTCGACACCGAGCTCGGCGAGCGCGGCGTGACGCTCTCGGGCGGTCAGAAGCAGCGCCTGTGCCTGGCGCGCGCGGTGCTCGCTGACGCGCCGGTGCTGGTGCTCGACGAGGCGACGAGCAACCTCGATCCGCAGAGCGAGCGCGAGGTGCAGGCGGCGCTCGATCGCGCGCTCGAGGGGCGCACCGCGGTCGTGATCGCGCACCGGCTCAAGTCGCTGCCGAAGCAGTCGCGCGTGGTGGTGCTCGAGAAGGGCCGCGTCGTGGAGTCGGGTCCTCTCGACACACTGCTCGAGCAACGCGGGCGCTTCGCGGAGCTGTGGTCGCGCGCCTGACGCACCGTTTCAGGCTCGGCAACCTCGCGACCCGCCACGTGTCGCACATGCACCTCCACTGACACGGATGCCCAGCCGACAGTTTCCTGCCGGTCGCGCACGCCACTTTCTTATCGCGTAAGAGTCCAGAATTATTCAGAAAACTGCTTGAAACGCGCAAACGCTGGCAGTAGGAGAGCGCCCGCACACGTGGGGAAACGTGCTGCCTGGGTCTGATCTGGGAGACAGACCCGCTTTGACGAAAGGGTGCTCATGAAGAACGTTCTGCTGAAGGCAGCGCTTGTGACCTGCGTGCTGGCGCACACCGCGCTGGCCAACGCTCCGGCGGTCGATGCCTTCCTGGCTCGGCGCGAAGTGAAGCCGCTGGTCGACGCTCGAGGGTTGAGCCCGATCGCGCGCGCGGCGTGGTCGCGTGGCGTCGTCACCTCGACCGAGCCGCGCTACGGCGTGCCGACGTTCTTCTGGAGCTCGCGGGTCGACGGCCAGCGCACCTTCAAGGCGATGGGCCTGACGCCCGAAGAAGCGGCGCGGCGCTACCTGCTCGAGCACGCGGAGATCTACCGCGCGGCGCCCGGCCGCTGGGCCGAGGCGAAGGTCAGCCAGGTGCACAACCTCGGCGACGGCGGCGCGGTGATCGTCAGCTTCCAGCAGCGCGTGGGCGGCGTGCGCGTCTTCCGCGACGAGCTGAAGGTGATCATGAACTCGCAGCTGCAGCTGGTGGCGCTCTCGGGCTACCTCACGCCGCAGACGCGCACGCTGGGTGACTTCTCGCTCGCCGCGGAGACGACGCTCGGCGCCGCCTACCAACACCTCACCGGCCGCGCGCTCGAGGCGGGGCAGCTCACCGACCTCGGCCAGTTCGCGCTCGGCTACGAGCACTGGCAGCTCGCGGGCTCGTCGACGCCGGTGCGCACGCGCTCCGTCTACTTCCCGTTGCCCGAGGGCCTCGTGCCGGCGACGTACGTCGAGCTCGAGGCGAAGGTCGGCGAGGCCGACGCGTACTTCTCGTACGTGGTCTCGGCGGTCGACGGCGCGGTGCTGTACCGCAAGAACCTCACGGCCGACGCGTTCAGCTACCGCGTGTGGGCCGACCCGGTGACCTTCTTGCCGATGGACGGTCCGCAGGGCCTCGGCGCGACGCCGTACCCGAGCGCGACGCCCAACGGCTTCAACCCCGGCTCGGTCGCCCAGAACGTGGTGACGCTCGGCAACGCGGGGCTGTCGACCAACGACCCGTGGCTGCCGTCGACCGCGACGCAGACCAAGGGCAACAACGTGTTCGCGTACGCCGACCTGGTGCGCAGCAACGGCTTCACCATGGGCTCCGACCCGGTGGGCACCACCACGGGCCCCGGCGAGTTCGACTACACGTACGACGTCAACGCGAGCCCGGAGACCAACGGCCCGCAGCGGCAGGCGGCGATCACGCAGCTCTTCTACAACAACAACTTCTTCCACGACTGGTACTACGACGACGGCTTCAACGAGGCCGCCGGCAACGCGCAGACCGACAACCTGATGCGCGGCGGCGCGGGCAACGACCCCGTGCTCGCCGAGGCGCAGGACTACTCGGGCCGCAGCAACGCCAACATGTCGACCCCGTCGGACGGCGCGAGCCCGCGCATGCAGATGTACATCTTCGACGGCGCGGCGGGCGTGACGGTCACCGTGAACACGCCTTCGCCGACGTCGCTCAGCGCGATCGGCGCTGACTTCGGCCAGCACACCTACAACCTGACCAACTCCATCGTGGTGGCCAACGACGGTGACGCGACGCCGACCGACGGCTGCGCGGCGGGCCAGTGGGCGGGCGCGTCGGGCAAGATCGTGCTCGTCGACCGCGGCACGTGCACCTTCATCCAGAAGGCGCAGAACGCGCAGGGCGCGGGCGCCATCGGCGTGATCATCGCCAACAACATGGCCGGCGCGGGCCCGGTCGCCATGCCCGGCACCGGCAACGTCACCGTTCCCGTCGTGTCGATCGGCACCGCGGCGGGCGCGAGCTTGAAGACCACCATCATGGGCGGCGCGACGACCGTCACCATGGTCGGCACCCCGGCGCTCAACCGCGACGGCACCATCGACAACGGCGTCGTGGGCCACGAGTGGGGCCACTACATCTCGAACCGCCTCATCGGCGACGGCAACGGCATCTCGAACACCCAGGCGGTCGGCATGGGCGAGGGCTGGGCCGACTTCCACGCGTCGCTGCTCATCTCGCGCGCGGGTGACGAGAACGTGCCGAGCAACGCGAATTGGAACGGCGCGTTCGGCCTGGCGGGCTGGGCGGGCTCGGCGACGGACCCCGAGGCGTACTACTTCGGCTTCCGCCGCTACCCGCTGAGCTACGACTTCGCGAAGAACCCGCTGACCTTCAAGCACATCAGCGACGGCGTCATGTTGCCGACGACCGCGCCGATCGCCTTCGGCCAGGACGGGCAGAGCAACAGCGAGTACCACAACACCGGCGAGGTCTGGGCCGTGATGCTCTGGGACTGCTACGTGAAGCTGCTCCGCGACAACCGGTACACGTTCGACCAGGCGCGCGCGAAGATGAAGAAGTACCTGGTGGCCGCGTACAAGGCGACCGCGCTGATGCCGACCTTCGTCGACGCGCGTGACGCGGTGCTGGCGGTGGCGGCGGCCGATGACGCGACCAACTTCGCGGCCTTCTGGGCGGCGTTCGCGCGTCGCGGCCTCGGCATGGCGGCGGTGGCGCCCGATCGCGACTCGCAGACCAACTCGCCCCTGAGCGAAGACTTCACGGTCGGCAACGCGATCACCGTGACCGAGGTGACGCTCGATGATTCCGGCATGAGCTGCGATTCAGACGGCGTGCTCGACGCCAACGAGCGCGGCGTGCTCACCATTCGGCTGCGCAACACCGGCACCGGCCCGCTGTCGGGCTCGCAGGTGGCGGTGACCTCGACCACCTCGGGCATCACCTTCCCGATGGGCGCGATGCAGTCGCTGCCGATGACGGCGCCGTTCGGCACCGCGACCATCAGCTTCCAGGTGGCGCTGGCCGACGTGAAGATGCCGCAGGCCGGCCTCTTCAACGTGACCGTGGCTGACACCTCGCTGGCCGCGGGCAACCTCGCGTACCAGGCGATGTTCCGCCTCAACTACGACGTGGTGCCCAACAGCTCGAAGCTCGACGACGTCGAAGCCCCCATGTCGCAGTGGACCGCGAGCAGCGACCCGAACCTCACCACCGGCTCCGACTTCCGCATCTTCCAGTCTGACGCCACCGAGCACTTCTGGTTCGGCCCCGACGTCGCGTCGCCGGCCGACACGCGCCTCACCTCGCCGCAGCTGAACGTCGGCGCGGGCCCGCTCACGGTGACCTTCAAGCACCGCTGGGACTTCGAGCGCAGCAACAGCGAGTACTTCGACGGCGCGATCGTCGAGGTGAGCTCGAACGGCACCACGTGGACCGACGTCGGCGGCATGGCGACGCCCGGGTACACCGGCACGCTCACCACCTCGCAGAACCAGAGCGCCAACCCGCTGCGCGGCAAGCGCGCGTACGTCGGCAAGAGCACCGGCTACCCGGCGTTCATCACCGAGACCATCAACCTCGGCACCACCTACGCGAACCAGACCATTCGCCTGCGCTTCCGCATCGGGTCTGACGACGCGGCCGCGGCCAAGGGCTGGGAGATCGACGACATCCAGTTCATGGGCATCACCAACTCGCCCTTCACCTCGGTCACCTCGGACCCGAACATGTGCAGCAACCGGGCGCCGACGTCGACCATCGGGCCGAACATCGAGGCCGACGAGCGCACCATGGTGACGCTGGTGGGCAGCGGCACCGACCCCGACAACGATCCCATCACCATCACGTGGACGCAGATCGGCGGCCCGATGGTGACGCTCACCGACAACCACTTCGTGGCGCCGGAGGTCTCGGCCGACACGCTGCTGACCTTCCAGATGACGGTGTCCGACGGCCGCGCGGTCACGTTGCCGAAGGAGCAGACGGTGCTGGTGCACAACGTCAACCAGGCGCCGGTGGCCAGCGTGCCCGCGGCGATGGAAGTCACCCAGGGCCAGATCGTGACCGTCACCGGCACGGGCATGGACCCGGAAAGCGACCCCATCACCTTCGAGTGGAGCCAGGCCGGCGGCACGGCGGTCGCGCTCTCGGGCGCGGCGACGGACACGGTGGCGTTCGTGGCGCCGTCGGTGGCGAACAGCGAGGTCATCCAGCTCCAGCTGGTGGTGCACGACGCCACGCTGGCTTCGGCGCCGGCGGTCATCGCGATCACCGTGAAGAACCCCAACCCGGTCGACCCGATGGTCAACCCCAAGGGCTGCGGCTGCACGAGCGGTCTCGAGCTGCTGCCCCTGGCGGTGCTCGGTCTGCTCGCGCGAGTGCGCCGCCGCTCGCGTTGAGACTGGGCTATATGGTGCGGCCCATGTTGCCGCCGCTGGTTCATTCGCTCGTTCGCCCCGTCCGGTCTTCGACCGGACGCCCTCCACTTCGTGTCGGCCGGCTCGCTCGCTGGCTGGTGCCGGCCCTCGCCTCCGTGGTGATGGCCGGCTGCTTCTTCCCTGCCGATCGCGGCCGCGTGGTCGAGAACCGCCTCGACGCGCTGCAGGGCGACAACGTGAAGTTGCGCGCCGAGCTCGCCGAGACGCGCACCAAGGTGGAAGAGACCACGGCCCAGCTGCAGACCGCGCTCGACCAGCTCGATCGCGCCAGCCGCACCACGGGCGCCAACATGGGCGTGAAGGTCGACGGCGCGATGCAGGACATCGCGGTGCTGCGCGGCCAGGTCGAGTCGCAGCAGGTGAAGATCCAGGAGCTCGAGACGAAGCTCGCCGAGGCGAAGACCGCGGTGGCGACGACGCCGACGCCCACCGAGCCGAAGAAGGACGAGCCCAAGCGCCCCGACGACCCGAAGGAATTCCTCAAGCTCGCCGACGACAAGTCGAAGGCCGGCGAGGTCGAGCTGGCGCGCAAGCTGTACGCGGAGTTCATCAAGAAGTGGCCGCGCGACGACGGGGTGGGGGAAGCCCACTTCGCGCTCGGCGAGCTCTTCTTCGGCGAGCAGAAGTGCCGCGAGGCGCTCTACGAGTTCGGCAAGGTCATCCAGGATCACCCGACCACCAAGTCGACGCCGGTCGCGTACTTGCGCAGCTCCGACTGCTTCAAGCAGCTCAAGATGAATGACGAGGCCCGGCTTGCGCTCGAAGAGCTCGTGAAGAGCCACCCGAAGTCTGACGCGGCGAAGACGGCCAAGACGCGGCTCGCCGAGCTGCGGAAGGCGGGCGGCAAGAAGTGACGCGCTTCGTCTGCTCGCTCGCGTTGCTGTCGGCGGTCGCCCTCGCGGCGCCTCCGCCGAAGCAGCTCGTGCTCGCGTACCAGGGAGATGACGGGGGCGAAGTCGCCCCCTGTGGTTGACGCGCCAACCCGACTGGCGGTCTCGCCAGACGCAAGACGGTGCTCGACGAACTCCAGCGCACGGCCGCGCCGGGCTCGGTGCTCGTGCTCGACTCGGGCAACGCGCTGTTCGCGAACGCGGGCGTGGCGACCGACGCCGACAAGAAGCGCGCGGCCTTCGTGTTCCAGGTGATGGAAGACCTCGGCACGCGGGTGATGGCGGTCGGCCAGCGTGACCTGTCGGCCGGCACCGAGTTCCTGCTCGGTCTCGCGAAGGGCAAGAAGCTCAAGCTCCTCTCGGCCAACCTCGAGAAGGACGGCAAGTTGCTCTTCGAGCCCGCGGCGATCGTCGAGACGGGCGGCGTGAAGGTGGCCTTCGTCGGGCTGACCATGCCGGGGCCGGTGGTGAACGGAGAGCCGGCGGTGAAGGCGACCGGCACGCTCGACGCCGTGCGCAAGGTGCTGCCGACGCTCGGGCCGCGCGACCTGACGGTGGTGGTGGCGGCGGTCAGCTACGCCGACGCGATGCAGCTCTCGACCGACCTCGCGAAGGAGGTCGACTTCGTCATCCAGTCCGGCGAGTTCCGCGGCACGGTGCCCCCGCAGCGGCTCAACGACGGCGCGGCGGTGCTGCTCGCCTCGGGGCAGAAGGGCCAGTCGATGGCGCGGCTCGAGCTGACGCTGGGCAAGTCGAAGGACGCCTTCATCGACCTGAGCGCGGTCGAGCGCGATCGCCAGCAGGCGGGCTTCGTCGACGAGCAGCTCAAGGCGCTCGACGAGCGGCTCAAGCTCTCGAAGGACAAGGCGGCCAGCGATCAGATCAAGAGCACCATCGGCGAGCTCAAGAAGCGCAAGGGTGACCTCGAGGCGTCGCTCAAGAAGAAGGTCTCGCCCGACGCGCGCAAGTTCAACTTCGCGTGGACGGTGCTCGACTCGAAGATCGCCGACGAGCCGAAGCTCAAGGCGCGCGTGCTGGAGATCGATCCGGCATATTCCGGCTCCCACTGAGGAGCTCCGAACCGCATGGCTGACGACGCTGATGACCCGTTGAACCGGCGCGTGTCGGTGGTGGTGGCGATCGCCGCGACCTTCCTCACCATCTGCAACGTGAAGGACAGCAACATCGTGCAGGCCATGCAGCAGGCGCAGGCCGAGACGGTGAACCGCTGGTCGTACTTCCAGGCCAAGAGCACCAAGCAGCACATGGCGGAAGCCGCGGCCGACGAGCTCGAGACCATCGGGCTGACCTTGAGCGAGCCCGAGGCGAAGCAGCGCGTGGCCGACGCCGTCGCGCGCTGGCGGGGCGACGTGGTGCGGTACGAGGCCGAGAAGAAGGCCATCGAGCAGAGCGCGCACGACGTCGAGTCGACCTACGCCGCGCTCAACCTGCGCGACGATCAGTTCGACATGGCCGAGGCGAGCCTCTCGCTGTCGATCGCCCTGATGGGCATCACCGCGCTCACGCGCCAGAAGTGGCTCCTCGCGCTCGGCGGCGGCTTCGCGGCGTTCGGTGGCTTCATGGCGGTGTGTGGCTTCGCGGGTTGGCCGTTCCACCCCAACGCGCTGGCCAGCTTCCTGACCTGAGGGCGCGTGGTCGAGCTCGAGCCGCTCTTCGCCGCCGTGTTCGAGCGCCCCGCCGACGACGGGCCGCGCCACGTGCTCGCCGACGCGCTGCAGGAAGCGGGTGACCCGCGCGGGGAGTTCATCTCGCTGCAGCTCCAGGCGCGGCGCAACGAGCGCAGTGAGCGGCGCATGCAGAAGCTGCTCGATCGCCACCGCGAGACGTTCTTGCGCGGGTTGAAGCCGCTGGTGATGCCGGGCGACCAGGTGTGGCGGCGTGGGTTTCTCGAGTCGGCGACCGTGTTGCTCGACGGGCTGCAGGTCGACCTGCCGGATCTCGCGACGCTGCGCTCGCTGGAGGTGGTGTTCAGCCCCGCCGCGCCGCTCGAGCTCGCTTCTCCGCACATGAAGTCGCTCACCGAGGTGCGGCTGGTGAGCGTCAACGCCGTGCCGGTGCTGTTCCAGGCGAAGCGGCCGCTGGCGATCGAGGCGGTGGGGCTCGAGGGGCC
>JAXLYB010000032.1:0-15589 GCA_046351675.1 Myxococcaceae bacterium | reverse complement strand
TGTCACGCACCGTCAGCCAGAACCTGCCCCTCACCCCGGCCCTCTCCCCTCTCGAGGGGAGAGGGAGACGCTCGACAGCAGCGTCGCAAGCGGGCACACACCGCGCCCGTGACGTCGTCGTCTCCCCCGCCCAGCGAGAAGCCCGAGAAGGTCAAGCCGCGGCTGCGCGGCACCTTCCACGCGTGGGGCTTCGTCGCGTCGCTCTTCGGCATCTTCGAGCTCGCCATCGCCCCGGTCGAAGGCTGGCGCTGGGCCGCGGGCGTCATCTACGGCGCGTGCCTGAGCCTGATGCTCGGCCTCTCGGCGCTCTACCACCGCCCGATGTGGAGCCACGCCGCCCGCAACCGGCTCCGCGCGGTCGACCACCTCGGCGTCTTCTTCCTCATCGCCGGCTCGTACACGCCGATGGCCGCGCTGCAGTCACCGCACGAGGCGACGCCGGGGCTCATCGGCATGTGGCTGGGCGCCGTGGCCGGCATGGTGCACGCGATGATCAACCTCCACGGCAACCGCAACGCGCGCGCCTTCGTCTACGTCGCGCTCGGGCTGTGCGCGTCGCCGATGGTGTACTCGCTGCCGCCGTACATCGGGCTGACCCGCACCCTGATGCTCGCGGCCGGCGCGGCCATCTACATTCTCGGCGCGGTCGTCTACGCGCGCCGCTGGCCCAACCCCAACCCGCGCGTGCTCGGGTACCACGAGTTCTTCCACGCGCTGACCATCATCTCGGCGGGCCTGCACTACGCGGTCATCTGGTCGGTGCAGCAGCAGCCCTGACGCAATCGATGCGCTCCCGGAAGCCTCGCGCTTCCAGCTAAGGAGCCGCCCATGCGCATCGTCAGCATCGGCGGCGGCCCCGCGGGCCTCTTCTTCTCGCTGCTCCTCAAGAAGCACCGCCCCGAGGTCGAGCTCGAGGTCTTCGAGCGCAACAAGCCCGACGACACCTTCGGCTGGGGCGTCGTCTTCTCGAAGGAGACGCTCGGCAACCTGCGCGACGAAGACGCGCCGCTGCTCGACGCCATCGAGGCGAAGTTCGCCTACTGGGACGACATCGAGACCACCGTGCGCGGCCAGACCACGGTGTCCACCGGGCACGGCTTCTGCGGCCTCTCACGGCGCGATCTGCTCCAGCTGCTGCACGCGCGCTGCCGCGAGCTGGGCGTGAAGCTCCACTTCGAGCAGGAGCTCAAGTGGGAAGACCCGCGCGTGCAGTCGGCCGACCTGGTGCTCGGCGCCGACGGCGTGAACAGCCCGCTGCGAGAGAAGTTCGCGAGCACGTTTGAGCCGCACCTCGACTGGCGCAAGTGCAAGTTCACCTGGCTCGGCTCGACCAAGCCGCTGCGCGCCTTCACCTTCCTCTTCAAAGACACGCCGCACGGCCTCTTCCAGGTGCACGCGTACCCCTTCACGAAGGAACCGATGCAACCCTCGGGCGCGCGCTCGACCTTCATCGTCGAGTGCCGCGAGGAGGTCTGGAAGAAGGCCGGCCTCGACACCGCGAGCGAGGCCGACACCGTGGCCTTCATGGAAAAGCTCTTCGCGCCCGAGCTCGACGGCCACCGCCTCTGCCCCAACAAGTCCATCTGGCGCACCTTCCCCACCATCACCTGCGAGAAGTGGGTGCACGGCAACCTGGTGCTGATGGGCGACGCGGTGCACACCGCGCACTTCTCCATCGGCTCGGGCACCAAGCTGGCGATGGAAGACGCCATCGCGCTCAAGGACGCGCTGTTGCGCAACGAGCTGCGCGTGGGGCCGGCGCTCGCCGACTACGAGAAGACCCGCAAGCCCGAGACGGTGCGCGTGCAGCGCGCCGCGCAGACCAGCCTCGAGTGGTTCGAGAACTCCGCGCGCTACGTCGGCCAGAGCCCGCTGCAGTTCACCTTCAACCTGATGACGCGCAGCAAGCGCATCACCTGGGACAACCTGCGCAAGCGCGACCCGAAGTTGGTGGCCGCGTGCGACGCCGAGCTCGCCCAACGCGCGGGCACGAAGAAGAAGGCCGACGGCACGCCGCCCCCGCCGCTCTTCGCGCCGTTCGAGCTGCGCACCCTGAAGCTGAACAACCGCGTGGTGGTCTCGCCGATGTGCCAGTACTCCGCGACCGACGGCGTGCCCAACGACTGGCACCTGGTGCACCTCGGCGCGCGCGCGGTCGGCGGTGCGGGCCTGGTCATCACCGAGATGACCAACGTCTCGCCCGAGGGCCGCATCACGCACGGCTGCGCCGGGTTGTGGAACGACGCGCAGGAAGCCGCGTGGAAGCGCGTCGTCGACTTCGTGCACGGCAGCTCGAGCGCGAAGATTGGCATTCAGCTCGCGCACGCCGGCCGCAAGGCGAGCTGGGGCAAGCCGTGGGAAGGCGACCAGCCGCTCAAGGCCGACGAGTCGCCGTGGCAGACGCTCGGCCCGTCCGCGCTGCCGTACAAGAGCGGCGCGCACACCCCGAAGGAGATGACCGAGGCCGACTTCAAGCGGCTCACCGAGGCGTTCGTCGCCTCGACGCACCGCGCGCTCAAGGCCGGCTTCGACTTCATCGAGGTGCACATGGCCCACGGCTACCTGCTCTCGAGCTTCCTCTCGCCGCTGTCCAACCGCCGCACCGACGCGTACGGCGGCACCCTCGAGAAGCGCATGCGCTGGCCGCTGGAGGTCTTCGCCGCGATGCGCGCCGCCTGGCCGAAGGAGAAGCCGCTGGGCGTGCGCGTGTCGGCGACCGACTGGCTGCCCGACGGCCAGAGCCTCGACGACACCATCGCGCTCGCCCACGAGTTGAAGAAGCTGGGCTGTGACGTCATCGACGTCTCGACGGCCGGCAACGTGCCCGAGTCGCGCCCGGAATACGGCCGCATGTTCCAGGTGCCCTTCGCGGAAGCCGTGAAGGTCGCCACCGGCGTGCCGGTGATGGCGGTGGGCGCCATCGCGGGCGCCGACCACGCGAACACCATCATCGGGGCGGGCCGCGCCGACCTCTGCGCGCTGGCGCGCGAGCACCTGTCAGACCCGTCGATGACCAACCGGCACGCGCAGGCCGAGCACGTCGACTTCGCCCCGTGGCCCAGGCAGTACTTGATGGTGCGGCCGCGCTGAGCGCGACAGAGTGCGGGCCATGCTCGCGCTCTCGCTCGCCCTCGCCCTGCCCTCGCTGCTGACGTCCGCGGTGCCCCTCGAAGAGCTGGCGCCGAAGGTCGACCCGGCGGTGGTGACGGTGCGGGTGAGCGTGAAGATGTTCGCCGAGAACGACCGCGGCGCGATTCTCGCGGTGTCGGTGGGCACCGGCAGCGGCGTGGTGGTCACCGCCGACGGCTACATCGTCACCGCGGCGCACGTGGTCGCCGACGCCGAGGAGATCCAGGTGTTGTGGCTCGACGGCTTCAAGGCCACCGCGAAGGTCGTCACCCTGAGCCGCTCGGAAGACGTGGCGCTGCTCAAGGCCGAGGCCGCGCCCGCGAAGGCGGTCGTCGCGCCGCTCGGTGACTCGGCCGCGCTGAAGGTGGGCCAGCGCCTGTTCGCCATCGGCGCGCCGTACGGGCTGGAGCACACGCTGACCGCAGGCGTGGTGAGCGCGCTGCGCACCAACGAGCGCCCCGGCCTGCTCCCGCGGCACCTGGTGCAGACCGACGTGGCCATCAACCAGGGCAACTCCGGCGGGCCGCTGTTCAACGAGAAGGGCGAGGTGGTGGGCATCGCGAGCTTCATGCTGAGCCAGACCGGCGGCAGCGTGGGCCTCAACTTCGCGGTGCCGAGCAACACCGTGCGCGCGCGGCTCTTCGACGAGGCGCTGCCGTACATCGGCGTGGCGCTCCGCTTCATTCCGAAGGAGGTCGCGGAGATCTTCAACTGGCCCTTCGAGGGCGCCTTCCTCGTCGAGAACGTGCGGCCCGGCAGCCCAGCCGAGAAGGCCGGCCTCAAGGGAGGCAAGGTCGAGGCCGACGTGGGTGGCAACAAGGTGCAGCTCGGCGGCGACCTCATCACCGAGGTCAACGGCGTGCCGGTGACCGACTCGGCGAAGGTGGCGAAGGTGCTCCACCAGCTCAAGCCGGGCGAGAACATCCACTACAAGGTGCTGCGCGCGGGCCGGGAACTGACGGTCGACGTGCCGGTGCCCGAGGGCCTCGTGGTGCCCACCCTCAAGAAGAAGTGACCGCCGTCAGGTGAGGCCGTTCACTTGAAGTCGCGGCGCGAGAAGACCACCACCGCCGCCGTGAGGAAGGCCGTCACGTACAGCAGCGCGTACACCACCGTCATCGCGAGGTAGTCGGCGCCGACGGGGTAGTTGTAGATGACGTTCAGCTTGAAGTTGAAGCGCTCGAGGTTGGGCGTCAGGTAGTAGATGCACCAGCCCATCACCTTCTGGAACTCGCTCGTGCCCGGCTTCATGACCGAGAACTTCAGCTCGGCCGAGAGGTGGCCCGAGATGAAGACCGCGGCGGTGATGAAGCCCGACACGAAGCTGTTGGTGAAGCTCGAGCACAAGAGCGCCAGCGCCCCGAGAATCATCACCTCGAGCACGATGCCCAGGAAGCCGACGAACAGGCCGCTGGTGATGTCGGTCTTGAAGTTGACCAGGGAGATCATCAACCCGACGAGCATCAGCCCGCACGTCGAGAGCATGATGGCGAGCAGGCCGAGGTACTTGCCGACGATGAATTCCCAGCGGCGCACCGGCTTGACGATGATGGCGTAGAGGCTGCGCCGGTCGACCTCGCGGTTGATGACGCCGACGCCGATGAACACCGTCAGCGCGATGGCGAACACGTTGATGGCCGCCACGCCCGAGTCGAGGATCATGCGGTCGACGGTGGTGATGGTCACCTCGGTGAAGATGACCGCGTTGAGGAGCACCACCAGCGCGAAGAGGAAGACCGAATAGAAGATCTTGTTGCGCCGCGCCTCGGTGAACGTCTGCTGGGCGATGGTGAAGATGTTCATGGGTCAGAGGTTGGGAGCCGACGGGTTGTTTTCGGCGAGCAGGCGCACCACGAGGTCTTCGAGGCTGCTCTTGCTGGGGTTGACCGACACCACCTGCGCCTGCGCCGCGAGCGCTTCCTTGAGCACCCAGTTCGCCACGTCCGACGTCGCCGCGGTGTAGACGTGCCGCTCGCCGATGACCTCGTGCTTCAGGCCCTCGCGGCTGAGCGCCACGCCGCTGGGGAGGTTGCGCACCACGATCTCCGTCGCCGCGTCGCGCGCGGTCTCGAAGAGTTCCTGCACGGTGCCGACCTTGATCATCTTGCCCTGGTTGACGATGCCCAGCCTCGTACACACCACCTCGACGTCGGGGATGATGTGCGTCGAGAAGAACACCGTCTTGCCCTGCTTCTTGAGCGAGAGAATGAGGTCGCGAATGTCGGCGCGGCCCATCGGGTCGAGGCCAGACATCGGCTCGTCGAGGATGACGAGGTCGGGCTCGTGAATGAGCGCCTGCGCGATGCCCACCCGCTGCGTCATGCCCTTCGAGTAGCGGCGAATCTGCAGGTCGATGGCGTGCGAGAGGCCGACGCGCTCGAGCAGCTCGACGATGCGCTTCTCGAGGTCGGGCCCTTTGAGGCCCGAGAGCTTGCCGCAGAAGCGCACGAACTCGCGCCCGGTGAGGTGGTCGTAGAAGACCGGCGACTCCGGCAGGTAGCCCAGCCGCTTGCGCGCCGCCGCGTCGGTCGGGGGCTTGCCGAAGATCGACGCGGTGCCGGTGTCCTGCTGCAGCAGGCCGGTGAGCACCTTGATCGACGTCGTCTTGCCCGCGCCGTTGGGCCCGAGGAAGCCGTAGATCTCGCCGGCCTCGACGTCGAACGTCATGCCGTCGAGGCCCTTGCGCTTGCGCACGCCGAAGCCGAGCGAGAATTCCTTGTGCAACCCGTTCACCGAGATCGCCGCTGACACGTCACTTTCCTCCCGCGCGGGGGTCGGGCGTCAGAGGCTCGCCCACCATGCCGCTGGTGTCGTCTTTGTAGATCTGCAACCGGTTGGGCCGCAGCGGGCTGTGCGCCACGCCCTGCTCGTCGAGCGAGTACTGGCCACCCGGGTGCGGGAAGCCGCGCGAGACGAGCTCCGCGAGGTCGTTCGGGTAGCGCCCTTCGGCCTGCTTGAAGTCGGCCGCCGCCTTCTCGATCGCCTGCAGCACCTTCTCCTGCTTGATGTCGGCGATGCGGTTCTCGAGCATCGCGCGCGTCTCGGGGTCTTCGGTTTCCTCGAGCGCCGATTCGGCGAACAGCAGCGCCTGGTCTTCCGAGCCGCCGAGCGCGAAGAGCTTCGCCGCGAACGCCGCGAGGTACTTCGGTGAGCCGGGGATCTTCGCCGCCCGCGCGTACGCTTCGGCGGCCTTCTGCTTCTCGTTGTGGAAGTTGAGGTAGTTGTACCCGAGGTAGAACGGGAACTGCCAATTGTTGGGGAAGCGCCGCTCGCCTTCCTCGAGGAACCAGGTCGACTTGCGCGTGTTCACGAAGTGCAGGCGCCCGGTGTCGTAGGGCAGCGAGATGCCGGCGAACTTGTAGGCGTACTCGTAATCAGGGTCGAGGCCGACCACGAGGTCGAGGAAGTTGCCGAGGTTCTTGTACTGGTTGTACGCGTTCCACGGGTCGGTGAAGTAGTGGAGCGCCTGCACCCAGTACCAGTCGGCCAGCGCGAGCTTGAAGCCCAGCGACATCACGCGCGCCTGCTGCACCGTCGGCAGGTAGATGAGGTCGTACGCGATGGTCGAGTGTTTTGACGGCCGCTCTTGCTCGAGCTTGACCGAGAGGGCGGTGGAAGCGGCGAACGCACCGACCGCGACGGCGATGAACATCACCAGGCGAAGGCGCTGCATGCGGGTTCGAGCGTGCCTCAGGCCAACAGGAAAACGACAAAGAAAAAGCTGGCCCGCCGAGAAAGCCGGGCCAGCAAGAACTGACGAAACGCGCTGCTCGATTACGGGCAGTTGACGTCGTTGTAGACGTTCTTCGGCTCGCCACCGACGCCGTTCTGGTCGAGACCCGCGAGCACCGGGCACAGGCCGGCGGTGGTCGAGGTCACGGTCGACATGTACCACTGGTCGAGCTGCACGTCGGAGTCGATGTTGCCCTGCGCCGCCGCGCCGAACGAGCCGTTACCGACGGCCGTGGGGGTGGTGGTGCCGACGAGGTCGTTGGCGACGATGATGCCCGAGCCGGCCGGAGCGACCGGGGCGTAGACGGCGGCGGCCACGGCGGCCGCGGCGATCGCGCCGTACTTGAAGGTGTCGACCTGCACGTCACCGTCGGTCGCCAGCGTCACGCCAGCGGCAGTCGCACGGGCTTCCGAGCTCGCGCACGCCTCGGCCGGAACGTTGCCGTCGGTGGTGTTGGTGGTGTAGCGGTAGCGGTTGCCGCGCTCAGGGCTGAAGCCGACCTTGCGGATGCAGATCGAGAAGATGTCGTGCTCCTGGTGGTACGACTTCTGCGAGGTGAAGAGCGACTTGAGGTTCGCCTTCACTTCCGACTGCTTCGAGCGCGCCTGGAAGCGGATGAAGTTCGGGATCGCGATGGCGGCAAGAATGCCGATGATGGCGACGACGATCATCAGCTCAACGAGGGTGAAGCCCTTCTTGGTCAACTTCATGATGTCTCCAGTCTGTGGGGGTGAAGCGTGGAACGGCGGCGCATCGTATGTGCCGCGAGTCGGTAGGCAACTTCCAAGCCACGCTCGCCGATCATCGTGATCCGCAGACTTCGCCGATCAGCCGGCCGAAATTCTCGTGTGAACGAACAAAACGCGGCACCCACGGGTGCCAAAAAACGTCAGCCACCTCAGTGGGTTCTCGCGCGCGCCCGACATCTGCGTGCATGTCTGGGTGGGTCGGCAATTGCGCACATGAGGCAACCCGGCTACAGAATCTGACGAGAAGCTTCGCAAGGTGGTCGCATGATCGGCATCGTCGTCGCATCGCACGGTCGGTTGGGTGAAGAGGTGCTCGTCACCGCGCGCGACATCGTCGGCGAGCTCCCCGCGATGACCTCCTGCAGCGTCGCCCCCGGCGTCTCGGCTGAAGCGCTGCGCGACACCATTCGCCAGGCGGTCGCGCGCGTCGACAGCGGGGAGGGCGTGGTGGTGCTCGCCGATCTCGTCGGCGGCAGCCCGTGCACCCAGTCGCTCACGCTCTGCCAGCAGGCGCGGCTCGAGGTGGTGACGGGCTTCAACCTGCCGATGGTGCTCAAGGCGAACTCGCTGCGGAAGAGCTGCGCGTCGCTCGCCGACCTGGCGCGTGAGCTCGCGGCGTCGGGCCAGCGCGCCATCGCGTGTGTCACCGAGCCGCTGCGCCGCGCGAGCTAAGCTCCCCGGCCCATGACGGCCCTCCTCCTCTCGCTGTGCCTGCAGGTGACGACCATCGACCCCGGGTTCGGCGCGACCTTCGTCGGGTGGTCGGCTGACGGCGAATTCCTCGTCTTCATCCGCGGCAGCAGCACCTCGTCGGCCGCGCACCATTACTTCCGCAAGGAGAACGGCAAGAAGGTCGAGGTGCCGCAGAAGGACGTGCTCGCGCTGAGCGAAGCCGAGCGCAAGCAGCTCCTTCACACCATCGCCGAGCAGGACGAGATGGGCGGCGGTGAGACGCAGGTCGACGAGCGCGCGTCGCTGGCCGTCGTGCATTCCCTCAAGACCGGCAAAGACACCCTCTTCCTCCTCGCGCTCGAGCAACTGACCGTGCAGGCGAAGGGCGAGCTCAAGAAGAAGTACGCCGGGCTCGGCGACGCCGCGGCGTTCGACGCGTGGAAGGCGGCCGCGAAGCTCTCGAAGACCAGCGGCCTCGAAGGCCCCGGCGGCGCCACCGCGTCGGTCACCGCGAACGGCAAGGCCACCCTCAAGTGGGAAGCCGACGACACCGCGGTGGTCTTCACGCTCGCGCGCGGCCCCGACAAGGCAATCCACGCCTACACCGACCCGATGGCGGCGATGTACGTCGCCAAACGCTCCGTCACGGTGTGGTGGTCAGCCGATGGCCGGCGCGCGATGTTCGAGACCAACACCGCCGAGGCGCAGACCATGCGCGGCGTGATGGGGGCCGAGTCGAAGTTCGAGGTCTTCGCGGTGCCGCCGCGGCTCGAGGTGGTCGCCGGCCCGCTCGCGAAGAACGAGGCCGACCGCGTGGTGACCGTGCTCGAGGGCGCGGGCTTCACCGTCAGCCAGCAGACGCCCGCCGTGAAGGAACGCACTGCCACCGTCATCTACGCCGACGCCGCGCACCAGGACCTGGCGAAGAAGGTCGCGGCCGCCCTGCCCGGCGCGACGGTCGACAAGCTCACGTGGAAGGCCAATGGCGAAATCGTGGTCGCGGTCGGGGTGCCGAAGTAATCCAGCCGCACCATGAACATCGTCATCACGGGCGCGAGCAGCGGCATCGGCGAAGCACTGGCGGTCGCGGTTCACGCGAAGGGGCACCGCCCGGTGCTGGTCGCGCGGCGCAAGGCCGAGCTCGAGCGCGTCTCGCAGCGGTGCGGGGGCGCTCCGGTCATCGTGGCCGACGTCGGTGATGAGGCGCAGGTTCAGCGCGCGATGGCCGAGGCGCTCGCGGCGGTGAAGCGCGTCGACGTGTGGGTGAACAACGCGGGGCGCGGCATCTCGCGCATGCCCACCCAGCTCAGCGGCCAGGACCTCGACGAGATGATGACCGCCAACGTGAAGAGCGCGCTGTACGGCATGCAGGCCGTGCTCCCGCACTTCAAGGAACGCGGCGACGGGCAGATCATCAACGTCAGCTCGATGCTCGGCCGCGTGCCGTTCGCCACCATTCGCTCGGCGTACTGCGGCGCGAAGCACTTCTTGAACGCGCTGACCGCGTGCGTGCGCGCCGAGGTGCAGGCCACGCACCCGAAGATCCACGTCTCGCTCTTCTCGCCCGGCGTCGTCACCACCGACTTCGGCAAGAACGCGCTGCACGGTGGGCCCGACTCGCGCACCCTGCCCAACTCGCAGTCGGCCGAAGACGTCGCCGCCGCGCTGCTGCAGCTCATCGAAGCGCCGCGCCCCGACGCGTACAGCCGCGAGGGCATGAAGCAGACCGTCGTCGACTACTACGCCAACCTTTGAACCATCTCTCCCTCTCCTCTTCAGAGGAGAGGGCCGGGGTGAGGAGACGCGTCGGAGCGCAGAAGTCAGAAGCTCTTCCCCTCACCCCAACCCTCTTCCCCTCGGGGGGGAGAGGGAGACAGTTACTTGCCGGCCGTCGTCGGCGCGTCTCGGTAGTCGAGCAGCGCCGCCGCGATGGCCGCGGAGAACGCGTCGAAGGTGAGCGGTTCCTTCCACCGCGCGACCTCGTCGAGATCGAGCGCGTGGTGCGTCTCGATGATGACGGTCGGCACCTTGCTGCTCGCGCGCAGGAAGTAGACGCGCTTCTTGAGCGGGCGCTTGTCGATCCACCCCGAGGGCTCGACCTCGTCTTGCCGGTAGAGGTCGCCGTAGTCGTAGCCGCTGTACGCGAGGAACCCGGCTTCCCGCAGCCTCGCGCCCACCACCCGGCCCAGCCGCTCGCGCGCGGGGAAGAGCGCGCCCTCGTCGTTCCACAACACGGCGAAGCCCGGCGCGTCGGGGTTCTGCCAGCACACGCCGCCATCGACCTCGCGGGGAAAAGCGATGCCGCGCGCGTCGCTGTGCAGGCTGATGATGACG
Organism: Myxococcaceae bacterium; assembly: GCA_046351675.1. Classification (GTDB taxonomy): domain Bacteria; phylum Myxococcota; class Myxococcia; order Myxococcales; family Myxococcaceae; genus Archangium_A. The sequence continues at coordinate 4,972 of JAXLYB010000032.1, read as the reverse complement.
TCGGCCTTCCACGCCTCCGCCGCCGCGATGCGCGCGCCGTACTTCGGGGCCTGCCCGTCGACGCGCAGGCGCTTCACCTCGAAGCGGCCCGTGGCCTCCAGCGCGATGGCGAGCACGTTGGCGACCTGCAGGGTGTGTTCCTGCTCGGCCTGGCACCAGCAGCCGTGGTTGCCCTCGTTGGCCGGCGCGCCGTGGCCCGCATCCACCGCGACGCGCAGCTTGCGCTCCCTGGGCTTCGCCGCCGGGAGCTCGAGGGTGGTGAGCGCCGCGTCGTGCGCGGGCCAGGTGGTCAGCAGGAGCGTCAGCGGGAGCGCGAGGGTCACGTGCGCTGTTGAGAACAACCGCGTCGTCAGAGAAGTTCCTCCCCGTGGGCGCGCCGCGGCCGTGGCTGTTCGGACCAGTGACCGACTCGCTCGCGTTTGCGGGCACGGCGGTCGCGTCCGCGGCGTTGGCGTTCGCGCTCCACCTCGCGGGCGTGGGGGCCGACACGCCGCCGTGGGCCTTCCTCGCGTTCGTGGTGTGCATCGACGTGGCGCACGTGTGGTCGACGCTCTTCCGCACCTACCTCGACGCCGACGAGCTGCGCGCGCGCCCGATGCTCTACGCCGCCGCCCCGCTGCTCGCGTTCGGCCTCTCGGTCGCGGCGTGCGCACATTCCCCGGCGACCTTCTGGCGGCTGCTCGCGTACGTCGCGGTGTGGCACTTCGTGCGCCAGCAGGTGGGGTGGATGGCGCTGTACGGGCGCCGCGCTGGCCACGGCACGCTCACGCTGCGGCTCGACGCCCTCGTGATGTACGCGACCACGCTCGGGCCGGTGGTGTGGTGGCACGCACACCTGCCGCGGCCGTTCTGGTGGTTCCAGGAAAACGACTTCGTCGGCGGGCTGCCCGCGTGGGTCGGCGACCTCGCGCTCGGGCTGCACTTCGCGGTGCTCGCCGGCTGGCTCGGGTTCTCGCTCGCGCGGCGGCAGTTGCACGCGGGCAAGGCGCTGCTGGTGTTCGCCACGTGGGTGTCGTGGTTCGGCGGCATCGTGCTCGCGCAGAGCGACCTTGCCTTCACGGTGATGAACGTCGCGCTGCACGGCGTGCCGTACCTGGTGCTGGTGCGGCAGTACGCGAAGGGGCGCGAGGCGGAGGGCCGCTTCGGCGTCGCCGGCGCGCTGGTGCGAGGCGGGGTGCCGGCGTTCCTCGGGCTGCTCGTGGCGCTCGCGTTCGTCGAGGAAGGGCTGTGGGACCGGCTGGTGTGGCACGACCACGCGGTGCTCTTCGGGGGCGGCGTCGAGCTCTCCGCGGGGCTCTTGACCCTGCTCGTGCCGCTGCTCGCGCTGCCGCAGACCACGCACTACGTGCTCGACGGCTTCGTGTGGACGTCAGCCTCACACCCCCGCCTGCGCGAGCGCCTCGGTTGGTAGCGATCGACCCACGCACCTCACTAGAGTGCGGCCAGCGTCGTGATCACCAAGCCGCTCATCGTCTACGTCGAGGACGACCTCGACAGCTTCCGCCTCACCCAGCTGCGCCTGCAGGCGAAGTACGAGCTGCTGCACGCGCCGAACGACGCCGACGCGTGCGCGCTGGTGCAGAAGCACGCCGATCAGCTCTACGCCATCTTGATGGACATCGAGCTCCAGGGCTCGCTGCTCGACGGGCTGCAGCTCTCGCGGCTCATTCGGGGCCTCAGCGTCAGTGGCGCGGTGCCGGCGTACGCGAAGCAGATGCCGAAGCTGCCGCACGTGCCGATCATCGTGATGACCGCGTACGTGACGAAGTACTCCGAGGCTGACGTGAAGCAGCACGGCGCCTCGCAGCTGCTCACCAAGCCCATCGACTTCACGCGCCTCAACCTCGCGCTCGCGCAGGCCAACATTCAGTCGGTGATGGCCCGCCTCGCGACGCCTGCGCAGCGGCGATGATCGCCCTCGTTCTCGCGCTCACCCTCTCGCAGGCCGATGGCGGCGTGGCTGCCGAGGCCGTTCCTGCTCCCGACGCCTTTCGCACCCAGTGGGACCGCGAGCGCACCACCGTGAACGGTGGCGGCATGTGGGTGCTCGGCGGCTGGGCGGCGCTCAACATCGGCAGCGGCATCATCGGCGCGGCGGTGACGCCCAACGAGCAGTGGCGCTTCTTCCACCTCGGCAACGCGGTGTGGAACGGCGTCAACCTCGCCCTCGCCATCGTGGGGTTGATCAACAACTACCGCGAGAAGCCCGGCGTCAGCGCGAAGGAAGCGCTCATCGGCTCGCAGCGCTCGGTGGCGGTGTTCTTCATCAACGCGGGGCTCGACGTGGCGTACCTCGCGACGGCGGCCTTCCTCTGGCAGCGCGGCGACGCGACGGGGGACGCGCGCCTGGTCGGCCTCGGGCAATCGCTGCTCGTGCAGGGCGGCTGGCTGCTGGTGTTCGACACGGTGATGGGCGCGCTCAACCTCTCGCTGACCAACCGGCTGCTCGACCACGTCACCGTCACGCCGCTGGGCGTCTCCGGCAGCTTCTAGAGCCGCACGCCGAAGACCGTGCCGTTCGCGTCGGTCGCGAGCTCCTCGACGCGCACCTGCGGCGCCCCCGCGAGCTGGAGCCCGCGAAACATCACCCCGCGGATGAAGTGGCGCGTGTCGCCGACGTCGTTGAGCCACAGCTGCAGCTCGGACGGCCCCACCTCGACCAGCTTCGATTCGGAGTAGTTGTTGGCGCTGCGGAAGTTGCGGCTCATGCGCGCGGCGGTGCGGCGCGGGCCGAGCACCTTGAGCAGCGCGAAGAGCGGCCGCCCGAGGAAGGTGGCGTAGAAGCCCTCGAGGTTGCGTACGCCGATCTTGAACCACGCCTGGTCGGCCGGCTCGGTCGGGTACCACGCGGCCGCGGCGGCGGAGACGGCGGCGAGGAAGACCTGGTGCGGGTAGGCCGGCTGCAGCGCGTCGAGATCGACGCCGAGGTCCTTGAGCTTCGCCTTGAGCTCCGGGGTGAGCTGATCAGCGTACGCGGTGGTGAAGAGACCCTCGAAGACGCTCTTGAAGTTGACCCGCTGGGCCAGCGGCATCGAGGCCGGCATCGACTGGAGCTCGGGGTGCACCGGCGTCGCGCCCATGGGCGCATCGTCATGCGCTCAGTCGGCGGACGCAACGCCGGACCGCGGCGCGAGGCGCGAGCGCATGGTCAGCCCGAGGCCGATGCCGGCGGCGACGATGACCCAGAAGATCCACGGCTCGCCGACGCCCTCGAGACCGCTGTGCAGCGTCATGCTGAAGATGCTCGCCAGCGCGGTGATGGGCAGGAACACCGCGGTGATGACGTTGAGCTTGTGGCTCTCGCGCGCGAGCTCGAGGCCGTGCGCGGCCTGCACCTCGGCCTGGCGGGCGGCGGCGAAGGCGATGGCGTCGCGGGCCTCGAGGGTGACGAGGTCGATGGCGCGCTCCAGGTCGCCGGCGCGGTCGCGGAGGTTGATCAGCTCGCGGTCGTCGATGGCCTCGCGCGCGAGCTGCAGCGTACGCGCGAGGTGGTGCACCGTGCGCTGCAGCGGCGTGCTCGTCTTGAGCACCTCGAACCAGTCTTGCGCGACGCGCGCGGTGCGCAGCTGTTCCTCGAGCTCGTCGACCGCGCGCTCGAACGCCGAGACGTGGTCGCGCACCGGCCCGACGCCGCCGCCGGCGAGCGACTTCCAGGCGCCGGCCTTGTCACGCCAGAAGAGCGTGCCCGCGCGCTCGGGTTCGCCGGGCTTCGGCACCTCGTGGAGCACCAGCAGCAGGTGCCCGTCTTCGACCATGTGCCGCTGGCGGCCGACCGCCTCGCCCATGCGGGCGCGGAACTTCGGGGGCACGTTCCACGATGTCGGAATGGCAGTTCGCATGTGGCCACAGGCTGATCAGGCCGTGTGACGCCTCCGTGGCAGGCCCGCGTCGCCGCCGAGGCGTGGTGGAAAAAACAAACCCCGTGCCGGACCCCGCGAAACCACGTGGGGCGCGCAACCCCTGCGCGTTTGCTGCCGTCCGACTCGTGCTTAACGTGGACTTCGGACCCGTTGACCGGGAGGGCGCGTGCACGACGTCACGGTGAGTTTGTATGGGTTGCTCGACGCGCTGCCCGACGCGGCGCTCCTCGTCGATGAGGAAGGCACGCTCGCGCACGCCAACTTCGCCGCCGGAGAGCTGCTCGGCTACGAGGTGCGCGAGCTCATCGGACGGCCGCTCGAAGAGCTGGTGCCACCGCGCTTCCGCGAGGTGCACCGCGCCCACGTCGCCACGTTCCACGACATGTCGCGCTCGGCGTCGATGGGCGATCGGCCGATGGTCTACGCGCTCTCGCGGGGCGGTGAGATTCCGGTGACCATCTCGCTCTCGCCGATGAAGTTCGGGGGCGACGAGTTCACGCTCGCGCTGCTGCGCGACGCGACCAGGTTGCACCGGCGGCTGGGCGAGGCGCTGACGCGGGCCGACACTGATGACCTCACGGGCCTGGGCAACCGCGCGTGGGCGCTCGCGTCACTCGAGAAGCGCGTGCAGTCGCGCGAGGCGCTCACGCTCTTCTTCCTCGACCTGGTGGGCTTCAAGGCGTTCAACGATCGCTTCGGCCACCACGTCGGTGACGAGGTGCTCAAGCTGGTGGCGCAGCGCCTGCGGCCCGCGGTGCGCTCGGTCGACGCGGCAGCGCGGCTGGGCGGTGATGAGTTCCTGGTGCTGATGCCCGGGTTGGTTGACCCGGGGCTCGTCGAGCAGCGCGCGACCGATCTCGCGCGGCGCATCGGGCAGCGGTTGCACTTGCCCAACGTGTCGCAGGCGATTGGCGTCACCATCGGCGCGGCGTTGTTTCCCACTCACGCGGCGACGGCGACGCAGCTGCTGCAGCGGGCTGATCAGGCGATGTACCGGGCCAAGCGGGAGCATCTCGATTTCTGTCTGTACGGGAGTCCGCCGGTGCCGCTCGTGTGAGGCGTGTCGCGGTCGGCCTCGAGGGTGGTGGGTGTGCTCTTCGTCGCGCGCCGTG
>JAXLYB010000031.1:0-30524 GCA_046351675.1 Myxococcaceae bacterium | reverse complement strand
TGGTGGTGGCGGCGCTGCTGCTGTACCCGAACGAGCCGTCAGTGGTGCTCGCGCTCGGCGGCCACCTCGGCTTCCTCTTCGTGGCGTGCGTCGCGTGCCACGGCGAGCTGGTGAAGCTGCGGCCCGCCGAGGGGCACCTCACGTCGTTCTACTTGTCGGTGTCGATCGGCGGCGGTGCGGGTGGGGCCTTCGTCGCGCTCGTCGCGCCGGTGTTGTTCAAGGACTTCTGGGAACTCCAGCTCACGCTCGCGCTCGCGGTGGTGGTGGTGGCCGTCGAGGTCGCGCGCACCGCGAGCAAGCGCGTGACGCAGGCGCTGCTCGCCGCGACGACCCTCGTGGTGGTGCTGCTCGGCTGGAGCGTCGCGTCGCGCGGCCGCACCGTCATCGAGCGCCGCCGAGACTTCTTCGGAGTGGTGCGCGTGCAGTCCGACCCGCGCGGGCTGGTGCTGGTGCACGGCCGCGTCGCGCACGGGGCGCAGTTCGCCGACCCGGCGCGCGCGCGCGTGCCCACCGCTTATTACGCGCCGCCCAGCGGGGTCGGGCGGCTGCTGTCGGCCCCGAGCGGGCCGCGGCACATCGGCGGCATCGGGCTCGGCCTGGGCACCATCGCCGGCTACGCGCGGCCCGGTGACACGCTGCGCTTCTACGAGATCAGCCCCTCGGTGGTCGCCTACGCGACCGGCGCCGGCGGCTACTTCACCTTCCTGAGCGGCGCGCCGACTCCACCCGAGGTCGTGCTCGGTGACGCGCGCACCTCGCTCGAGCGCGAGCCGCCGAACGCCTTCGACGTGCTGGTGGTCGACGCCTTCAGCGGAGACTCGGTGCCGACGCACCTGCTGACCCGCGAGGCGCTGCAGCTCTACCTGCGCCACCTGCGAGGCCCGGGCTCGGTCATCGCGGTGCACGTCTCGAACTGGTACCTCGACCTGCACCCGGTCGTCGCCGCGCTCGCGAAGGATCTCGGGCTGACCGTGGTGCGCCTCGAGTCCGAGAGCACCGAGGGCTGGGCGATTCCCAGCTCGTGGATGTTGCTGGCGCGTGACCCCGAGGCGCTGCGCGCGCTGCCGTCGAACGAGGTGGTGCCGTCGGGTGGCCCGGTGTGGACCGACGAGTTCACGTCGCTGTGGGGCCTGGTGCAGTGGTGAGCCGCACGTCGAGCTACTTCGGCGTGGGATCCGGAGCAGGAGTGGGCGTCAGCGCGCGACGCTGACCGACCCACTTCCACGCGAACGGCGCCAGCGAGAGCGCCACCTGCGGCAGCAGGCTCAGCGCGTCGGGGTAGATGCCCAGCAGCTCGATGGTGAAGAAGCGCAGCGGCACGAGCGGCAGCACGCCCAGCTCCTGCAGCCCGTGCAGGCCCTTGCCGAGCAGCGCGACCGCGGTCACCACCAGCAAGACGGTCGAGGCCGAGAAGAGCGTCTTCATCGGCAGCTTGAAGCCGACGGTGCGCACCAGCGCGACCATGCCGAGCAGCGCCACGAGGCCCGCCGACGCGCCCCACACCACGCCTTCCTGCGAGTCGATGGCGAGGCCCTGCAGGAAGAGCGCGGTCTCGAGGCTCTCGCGGCCGACCGACGAGAAGGAAATGAAGAACAGGCCGGCGCTGCTCCCGGCGCCGATGGCGGTGGTCATCTTGCCGCGCAGCTCGCCCATGAAGCGGCTCATGGTGGCGCGCGCGTTGAGCCACAGCGCCGCGTAGAGCAGGAAGCCCACCGCGACGAGCGAGACGAGCGACTCCATCCATTCGCGGTTCGCGCCCGCGATGAACGCGTGGCCGAAGACGAACACCACCGCGCCGACCACGAGCGAGCTGATCCACCCCAGGTGCACCACGCGCGCCTGGTTGGTGGCGCCGAGCTTCTGCAGCACCGCGAGCAGCGCGCCGACCACCACCACCGCCTCGAAGCCCTCGCGCAGGAGGATGAGGATGGCGGTGAAGAACACCGACCAGAACGAGCTGGCGTGCGAGCTGCCCTGCGCGCGCGCGACGAGCACGCGGGTCTGCATCACCTCGGCCTCGAAGTACTGGTTCTTCTGCGCGGCGATGCGGGTGCGCGTGAAGGCCGCCTCCAGTTCGGACACCAGCGCGGGGTCTCTCGAGCGCAAGAGCGGCTCGACCGGCTCGAGGCCCTGCAGGTACGCGTCGACCACGGCCTGGCGCGCGCCCTCGAAGTCGCCGTGCCCGTACTTCTCGAGCGCGTCGTCGAGGCCCGCGAGCGCGAGCGGCAGCGTGTCGGTCTCGCCCGAGGGCAGACTGCGACGCAGGCACGCGACCGAGCCCGCTCCGTACTTCGCGCCCAGCTGCGCGTCGGTGGAGGTCGCCAGCTCGAAGAGCGAGGCCTGCGGCGCAGGGCCGGAGCACGGCGCCTGGCGCAGCGTGAAGACGTGGAAGGCGATCGCCCAGCGCGTCGGCTCGTCGAGCGTCGCCGCGAAGCCCGGCATGCCCGTGCCCGGAATGCCGAACGAGAGCGTGTTGAAGACCTTGTAGGGCGTGAGCGTCGCCATGCGCGCGTCGTCGGTGAACTTCGCGGGCGGCGGGTCGAGCGCCTTCGCCACCTCGGTGTCGGCGTTGCCCGTCGCGCCATGGCACGAGGCGCAGGTCGCGAGGTAGCGCTGCGCGCCAGCTTCCAGCGAGGGCACCTGCTTCGGCGTGCGCGCCAGCGCCTGGTCGGTGACGATGCTCTGCGCGAGCGCGCCGCAGCCCTTCGCCACGTCTTCGGCGGCCGCGTGCGCGTTCACCTGCGCCTGCACCGCCTTCGCCCGCTCGACGTAGCCCGCGCCCGAAGGCCCGGCGCCCTCGAGCTGCTTGACCACCTCGTCGAGGAAGCCCGACTGCTCGTCGAGCTCGGCCGCGTCACCGCTCGACAGCGCGTTCGCGTAGTCGCCTTGCACGTACTCGAGCAGGCCCACCACCCGGTGCCAGCGCTCCACGTTCTCGGCGCGAGCGTCGGCCAGGGCAGGGGAGGCTCCCAGGAGCACACAGAGAAAGAGGTGCGGGGCGAGGTGCTTCATGACGGAGGCATTGGGCCACATTTTGATAATGAAAGTCAAAATCGAAACAGAAGCCCAACTGATGCGAGCCGTCACTCGCCGGTGCGGGCGACGGTGGGCGAGGTCTGCTACTCCCTCGCCCATGTCCGAGGCCGCCTACCTCAGCCTGCTGCGTGAAGTGCTCGAGAAGGGCCGCGAGCGGAAAGACAGGACCGGGGTCGGCACCCGCGGCCTGTTCGGCGGCCAGCTGCGCTTCGACCTGCGCGACCGTTTCCCCCTGCTGACCACCAAGAAGGTGCACCTCAAGAGCATCGTGCACGAGCTGCTGTGGTTCGTGCGGGGCGAGACGAAGGTGAAGCCGCTCCAGGACGTGGGCGTGAGCATCTGGGACGAGTGGGCCACCGCCGAGCAGACCGCGCGCTTCGGCCGCCAGGCCGGAGACCTCGGGCCCGTCTACGGGCACCAGTGGCGCAACTTCGGGGCCACGCCGCGCGCCGACGGCACGTGGGAAGCCGACGGCGTCGATCAGCTCGGTCGCCTGATGCACGATCTCAAAGAGAAGCCGCAGTCGCGCCGCCTCATCGTCACCGGCTGGAACCCGAAGGAAGCCGACCAGGTCGCGCTGCCGCCGTGCCACACGCTCTTCCAGTTCCACGTGCAAGACGGCGAGCTGTCGTGCCACCTCTACCAGCGCAGCGCCGATCTCTTCCTCGGCGTGCCGTTCAACATCGCGAGCTACTCGCTGCTGACGATGATGATCGCCCAGGCCGCCGGCCTGAAGAGCGGCGACTTCGTGCACAGCTTCGGCGACGTGCACCTCTACCTGAACCACCTCGAGCAGGCCCGCGAGCAGCTCTCGCGCACGCCCCGCGAATTGCCGCGCATGAAGCTCAACCCCGCGCGCCAGAGCCTCTTCGACTTCCAGTTCGAAGACTTCACGCTCGAGGGCTACGACCCCCACCCGGCCATCAAGGCGCCGGTCGCGGTGTGACGTGAAGCCGCTCGCGCTCATCGTCGCGTACGCGCGCGGCAACCGCGGCATCGGCAAGGGCAACGCGCTGCCGTGGCGCATCCCCGAAGACCTGAAGCGCTTCAAGGCGCTCACCACCGGCCACGCCATCATCATGGGGCGCAAGACGTTCGAGTCGATCGGCCGGCCGCTGCCCCACCGGCGCAACGTGGTCATCAGCCGCGAGCCGCGCCGCTTCGAGGGCTGCGAGGTGGTGGGCTCGCTCGACGCCGCGCTGGCGTTGGTGGCCGACGACCCGATGCCCTTCGTGTGCGGCGGCGCGCAGATCTACGCGCTGGCGCTGCCGAAGGTGACGCACCTCTTCCTCACCGAGGTCGACCAGGTCATCGAGGCCGACACCTTCTTCCCCGAGCTGCAGGCGGGCCGCTGGCGCGAAGTCGAGCGCACGCGGGCCGAGACGCCGGGCGTGCAGTTCATCAACCTCGTCGACACGTCCTGGGAGGGACCGTGAAGATCTACACGAAGACCGGTGACGGAGGAGACACGGCGCTGTTCGGCGGCGGCCGCGTGCACAAGGACGACTGGCGCGTCGAGGCGTACGGCCAGGTCGACGAGCTCAACGCCGTGCTCGGGCTGGTGCGGGCCGAGGGCGCGGGCACGCTCGACGGTCACGTGAAGAAGCTGCAAGACCAGCTCTTCACCATCGGCTCGGTGCTCGCCACCCCGAAGGACAGCAAGGCCACCGCGCACATCCCGAAGATCCAGCACGACTGGGTCGAGGCGATGGAACGGCAGATCGACGCGTGGGACGAAGAGCTCGCGCCGCTGACCTCGTTCATCCTGCCCGGTGGCTCGAAGGTCGCCGCGCTGCTGCACCTCGCGCGCACGGTGTGCCGCCGCGCCGAGCGTTCCATCGTGCCGCTGCACCGCGACGGCATGATCGACGCCGAGGTGGTCATCTACGTGAACCGCCTGTCGGACTACCTGTTCGCCATGGCCCGCTTCGCGAACCACCAGGCCGGCGTGGCCGACGTGCCGTGGGTGGCCCCGAAGACGTGAAGCTCGTGACGCAGCGCCTGCTCGAGCTCGCGCGCGCGGCGGGGTTCGACCTCGCCGGCGTGGCCCGCGCCGAGCCCATTCCGCGCGAGGTGCTCGTCGACTGGCTCGCGGCCGGGCACCACGCCGACCTCGACTGGATGGCCGAGCGCGTCGAGGAACGGCTCGACCCCGCGGTGCTGCTGCCCGGCGCGAAGACGGTGCTCTCGCTGGCCTGCAACTACTGGCGCACCGACGAGCCCTCGCCCATCGCCCGCTACGCGCGCGGCCGCGACTACCACGCGACGATGCGCGATCGCCTGCGCGCGCTGCGCCGCTCGGTGCGGGCCGAGTTCCCCGGCATGGAAGACTACGGCGCGGTCGACGCCAACCCGGTGATGGAAAAGGTGTGGGCGGTGCGCGCGGGCCTGGGCACCGTCACCAAGAATGGCTGCTTCACCACGCCGCGCTTCGGCTCGTGGGTGGTGCTGGCGACGATGATCTTCACCGCCGAGGCCGACACCTGCGCCACGCCGCTCGACGAAGACCCGTGCGGTCGCTGCCGCATCTGCCTCGACGCGTGCCCCACCGGCGCGCTGGTCTCCGAGCGGGTGGTCGACGCGCGCGCGTGCCTCTCGTACCAGACCATCGAGAACGACCACCGCGTGCCGCCCGCGCTGCGCGAGGCGCTCGGTGGCCTCTCGTTCGGTTGCGACATCTGCCAGGACGTGTGCCCGCTCAACGCCACGCCGCTGCTCGCCGGCCCGCGCTTCGAGCCGCGCGCCGTGTCCCGGCAGCCGGTGCGCGCGCTCGCCGCGATGACGAAGGCGGAGTTCGACGCCTGGGTGCCCGGCACCGCGCTCGCCCGCGCCGGCTTCGACGGGCTGCGCCGCAACGCCGCGTACGCGCTGGGCGCGGTGCGAGACGCGGGCGCGCGCGAGGTGCTCGAGCGGTTGACGACCGATTCCAGTGAGCGCGTACGAGACGCGGCGACGTGGGCGCTGGCGCGGCTCGACGCGGCGCCGGTTTCCTGACTCCGCGGCGCGCGGTGCTACGAAATCTCCCATGGCGGAGAAGCGGCGGTCGAAACGACACTCGCGGCGCCTCAAGGTCCGGTTCGGCGATGCAGGCTCGAACGCCTTCCCGCACAACGGGCTGACCAACGACGTCTCGAGCACCGGCATCTTCGTGGTCACCGGCACCAACCAGAAGCCGGGCACGCGCCTGCACCTCGAGGTGATGATGACCGGCGAGCAGCCGCTGTTCATCGAGGGCGTCGTCGCGCGCCAGGTCATCGTGCCGCCCGAGCTGCGCCAGGTGGTGCGCGCGGGCTTCGGGCTGCGCTACCTCACCGGCACCGAGCTGATGGCCGAGCTGGTGCCCGCGCTGCAGGGCCCGAAGAAGGACGACCCCTTCACGGTGGTGTTCGACGACGAGTCGACCTGGCGCGAGGCCTTCGAGAAGGAGTTCCGCCGCGGCGGCTGCTTCGTGTGGAGCCCGAAGCCGCAGGCACCCAACTCCATCGTCACGCTCACCATCGAGCTCCGCTATTCCGGGCGCACGCTGGCGTTCGAGGCGCGCGTGGTGCACGTGATGCCCGGCCCCGACGGGCGGCATGGCGTGGCGCTGATGTTCGTCGACGCGGCTGGAGTCGCGGCGTCGTTGGCCTCGACGCTCGGGCAGTAGCTCACTCCACGCGCAGCTCGATGTGCGGGAACTCGGCGTGCAGCGCCGCGGCCCAGCTCGCGGCCGGTTCACGCAGGCACTCGCGGGGCACGCGCATCGTGCCCTCGGTCGACTCCAGCTCCGCGACGTCGGCCGCCTGGTGCACGCGCACCAGCGACACCGACTCGACCGGCACCGCGCGCCGCACGCGTCGCGGGTCGTGCCAGAAGCGGAGCACGCGCCCGTCGAGCTCGATGCCCCACGACGGGTTCATCATCAGCGTCGTCGCCGCGCCCATCAGCAAGAGCCCGCCGACGAGCAAGCACGCCCACACCTGGCTGGCGACCCGCGCGTCGAACGCCGGCATCACCATCAGCGTCACGCCCGCCGCGACCGTCAGCCACGGGCCGAGGTGACGTCGCGCGCTGGAACGGTGGGCCTTCACGCCGCCAAGCGTGCCCGGGGCCGGTGAACTCCCGGTGACAGGCGCAGCACGAGTTGGTTGCGGGGCGGAACTTCACAGAACGGGGAGTGTCGAAGCGGCATGCGCCAGGGCCTCCTCGTCGCGGTGTGGGTGTTGTCGGCCTGTTCTCCCGAGGATCTCGCGGGGTTGCAGCCGACGCCGCCCGGCGTGGTGCACGAGCTGTCGCACACCGTTCGCGTCGAGTGGCTCGCGGGGGCGGCGAAGCTGACCGTCACGCGTCAGCTGCGCAACACGGGCGCTGACTTCGAGACGTGGGAACAGCACCTCCTGCTCCCGCCCGACGCGGTGGTGACGTCGCTCGAGCTGGGCACCAACGGCCGGTGGGAATCGCAGGGCACGCTCTCGCTGACCGAGGAAGCGAACGCGAAGTGGGACCTCCTGCGCCGCCCCGGCACCGCCGCGCCGAGCCTGCTGGGGTTGCTCGAGTGGTCGTACGTTGACGAGGGGCTCGGCCTGAAGCTGTTCGGCGTGCCGCCGGCGTCGACCGTCGAGCTGCGCCTGGTCGTCGAGCTGCCGGTCACCTACGAGGCCGGCACGCAGCGCTTCAGCTACCCGCTCTCTCACGAGGCGGGCGAGCTCGCGCCGCAGTTCGTCGACTCCGGGCTCGACGTGCGCGAGGGCCCGGCGACCGAGGGCGAGGCGGCGACGGAGCTGCTGGTCACCCGCGGCTGGGCGACGAAGCACGAGGTCGACGCGCGGTGGGCCTCGTTCCCCGTCGACGCCGAACGCAGCGTGTGGCGGCTCGAGCTCGACGTCGCGGCGGAGCTGGGCCGCGTGCCGGTGCGGCCGAACGTGGTCTTCGTGGTCGACGCCTCGTACACCGAGGGCGAGGAAGGCATCGCCGCGCAGCTCGAGCTGCTGGCGCCGTACCTCGCGAACGTGCCCGACGCGCAGGTCGAGGTGGTGCTCTTCCGCCGTCGCGCCGAGCGCCTCTTCGGCCGCTTTGTGCCCGCCGCCGACGTGGTGCGCGAGCTGGCGAGCGTGCCGAAGGAACGGCTCGCGCCGGGCAACGGCTCGCACCTCGACGAAGGGGTCTCGCTCGCGGCGACGTTGCTCGCGGGGGTCGGTGGGCCGGCGCGCATGGTGGCGCTGACCGACGCGCTGCTGCGCGATGGCTTCTCGAACCAGGCGACCATCGACTCGCTCTCACGTGCGCCGCGAGACCTCGTGCTGCACGTCGTCGAGCGAGGCGTGGCGTGGGGTGAACTCGGTGAACGCCGTGACGACTCCTTCGTGCTCGCGCCGATCGCCACCGCCACCGGCGGCGTCGCGTTTCGCATCACCGGTCACCCGGAAGATCCGGTGCTCGCGGCCGACACGATGCTGGGGCTGGTGCGGCCGGTGCGCATCGACGACTTCGAGGTCACCTCTGACGAGACCTTCCCGCGGTTCAGCAGCATCGACGACCAGCAGCGTGAGGGGGTCAGCGTTCGCTTGAGCGACGTGGATCCCGGGGCGCCGGCGCGGGTGAAGGTGAAGGGGCGCATCTGGGCGCGGCGCTTCGAGGAGGTGCTGTCGATCGACCCCGCGCTCGAGCGGCGGCTGCCGGGCCTGGCGATCGGCGACGCCGTGGTGCGCTCGAGCCTCAGTGACGACGAGCAGCGCACCATGGCGTTCGTCGCGCACGCGGTGTCGCCGTTCACGTCGTTCTTCGCCGCGCCTCCCTCGGCTGCGCCGTCGACCATCGGCCTCGACTGGATGGGCGAGCCCGGCGGGCTGGGGATGCGTGGCGTCTCGTGCGGCTGCTGCGGCACCTCGAGCCGGTGCGGTCTGCGCCGGGGTCGCGGCCAGGTGAACCTCGAGCTGACGTTGCGCGAGCTGCTCGCGCCGGGCGTCGCGGCCTGCGCGCAGGCGCACGGTGAGGCGAGCGGGGCGACGTTCTTGATCGAGACCACGCACGACGAGATCGTCGACGTGAAGGTCGAGGCCACGTCTGACGCGCTGGCGGGCTGTCTCACCGAAGCGGCGTGGGCGGTGCGGTTGAGCGACGTCTTCTGGGCGCCGCACCACTCGTACTTGTTCAGCTGGTGAGGGGCTGTGCTACGGGCCCGCTCGTCCCATGAGCGAACTCAACAAGCTGCTCTCGCAGAACCAGGACTGGGCCGCCGCGCGCGTCGCCGAAGACCCCGAGTACTTCAAGCGGCTGGCGAAGTTGCAGACTCCGGAGTTCCTGTGGATCGGGTGCAGCGACTCGCGCGTCGCCGCGAACGTCATCACCGGCACGCAGCCCGGTGAGGTGTTCGTGCACCGCAACATCGCCAACATGGTGGTGCACACCGATCTCAACCTGCTCTCGGTGCTCGAGTACGCCGTCAACTTCCTCAAGGTGACGCACGTCATCGTCTGCGGCCACTACGGCTGCGGCGGCGTGACGGCCGCGCACGACCACCAGAACCTCGGCGTCATCAACAACTGGCTGCGCAACATCGAAGACGTCTACCGGCTGCACCGCGACGAGCTGTACGCCATCACCGAGCGCCAGAAGCGGCTCGATCGCCTCGTCGAGTTGAACGTGCAGGAACAGGTGCTCAACCTCGCGAAGACCTCGATCATCCAGACCGCGTGGAAGCACCACCAGCGGCCGTCGCTGCACGGCTGGGTCTACGGGCTCGATGACGGGCGCTTGAAGTCGATCTGCCTGGTGGAAGACACCAGCGTGCTCGACCCGGTCTACGTCTACGACAACCTCTGATCAGCGCTGATCAGTAGAAGCGCAGATCGTCGTGGTCCTCTTCCTTCTTCTTCGGAGGAGGCTCGTCCTTCTTCTTTTCCTTCTTCGGCGGCGGATCTTCTTCCTCGCGCGCGCTCGAAGAGGACGACGACGATGACGACGACGACGACCGCGGCTTGTCGTCGCGCAGGTCCTCGTCTTCGGTCGACTTCTTGGGGGTCATCTTCATCTCGATGACCTCCTTCTCCTTCTTCGGCGGCGGCGCGTCGTCGCGCTTGCTCACCGTGGTCTCTTCCTTCGCGGGCGGCGGCGACTTTTCCTTCTTCGAGGGCTTCTCGTCTTCGACCTTGAGCGAGGTGCGGTTCGACTTCGGCACGTCGCTCTCGAGCAGCGGGTCTTTCTTCACCGGCTCGGCCTCGACGGGATCATCGCTGTCGAGCGGGTCCTTGCTCTTCTTCTTCTTCTTCTTGGTGCTCGGCATGCCGCTCGAGTCGACGTCGTCGCTGGTCGGCGTGCCGTCGAGCGCGCCTTCGTCGAGCCCGCTGGCCTTGGTCTCGGTCGCGCGCTCCACGCAGCGGTTCGCGGTCTTCGTGCACTTCTTCATGCACTTGTCGAACTTCTTCTTCTGATCGACGCGAATCGAGCCGCCGAACTCGAGCGAGCAGTCGTCCTTGCACTCGAGGAACGTGTCTTCGCACTCGCTCTCGGCGAGCGCCGAGACCGGGAGCAGGCAGAGCATCAGCAAGGACAGTCGCAGCAGCACGTTCGACACTCTATTCCACAGCTCAGTTGAGTTGCTCACCGCTTCGCCTCCACCGGCATGAGGCAACAGCGCCCGTAGAGTCGAAGCGGCATCAACTCAACTGAGCTGGTGCCTCCGGCGCGGGGTTTGCTTCGAGACGCAGCCCATGGGGATTTTGTTCCGATTGGCGTGTCTGGGGGCCCTCGTCGGCGTGTCGGGTCTGCCGCGGGCCGAGCCGCCGCAGTGGGACTTCCACAATGGTGACGTGGTGTTGCAGGCCTCGAAGTCGGAGCGCTCGGAGCTCATTCGCAAGGCCAGCCGCTCACCGTTTTCACACACCGGCGTCATCGAGGTCGCCAAAGACGGGGTGTACGTCATCGAGGCGATCGCCCCCGTCTCGCGCACGCCCGTCGAGCAGTGGCGCAAGCGCGGCGTCGGCGAAGAGATGACGGTGCTTCGCTTCACCGGGCTCGACGAGGCGCAGGGCAAACGCGTGGTGGCCGAGGCGAAGAAGCTGCTCGGCAAGCCGTACGACGCGCGCTACCGCTGGGACGAAGAGCGCATCTACTGCTCGGAGCTGGTGGTGAAGGCGTTCGCGCGCGGCGCCGACAAGTCGATCGGCCGCCAGGAGCAGGTGAAGACGCTCGCGCTCGGCCCCGAGGAGCTCGCGTTGGCGCGCAAGCTCGGCATCAGCCCTGATCAATCGCTCGTCACGCCGGGCAGCCTCGCCGACGACGAGCAGTTCGCGGTGGTCGCACCGAAGTGAATCGGTTGCACCTCGAGCCCCGGTCGCGGGTCATGCGGCCGTGCGCACCACCATTCTGACCGCGTTGCTGCTGCTCTCTGCCTGCACTTCGACCGGGCCCCAGGGCCCAGAGGGAGCGCAGGGGCCCCAGGGTCCATCGGGTCCCGTGGGGCCGGCGGGCGCGAAGGGCGACAAGGGAGACAAGGGCGATCCCGGCGCGACGGGCGCGGCAGGAGCGACGGGCGCCACCGGAGCGCAGGGACCGCAAGGCCCACAGGGCGTCCAGGGGCCGCAGGGCGCGGTGCTGGTGGTCGACGGCGGCGTGGTGGTCGGTCCTCCCGGCGCGTCGGTCATCGTGACGCCGGTGAGCGCCGGCGGTCAGCCGTGCCCCGAGGGCGGCATTCGCGTGACGCAGCTCAGTGACGGCGGCATCTCGCACGTGTGCAACGGCGCGACGGGCGCGACGGGCGCGACGGGCGCGACCGGTGCGCAGGGGCCGCAGGGCGTGGCGGGCGCGTCGGTCACCGCGACGGTGCTGCCGACGATGAGCGCGCAGTGCATGACGGGCGGCGTGCTCGTCAGCTTCCCCGATGGCGGCACCGCGGCGATCTGCAACGGCGCGCAGGGAGCCCAGGGTGCCACCGGCGCGACGGGAGCCACCGGTGCGCAGGGGCCGCAGGGCGCGACGGGTGCGACGGGCGCGACCGGTGCGACGGGGGCGACCGGTGCGCAGGGCTCGCCCGGGCCGCAGGGGGCGCCGGGGCCGACGGGTCCGCAGGGGCTGCAGGGGCCGTCGGGTCCTCCAGGTGCGGTGCTCTACCTCGACGGCGGCGTGGTGCTCACCGTCGCCAGCCAGCGCCCGCAGGTGATCGGCTTCACCGCCTTCACCTCGAACGGCAACGCCGGCGGCCGCACGCAGATCAACAACCGCTGCGCGACGGAGTTCCCCGGCACGCACGTCTGCACCAGCTCGGAGTACCGCTGGGCGCGCAGCCCGCTCGCGATTCCCGGCAGCGGCGCGTGGCTCGACTACGGCGACACGGCGAACCCGAAGAACCCGTACGACTCGGGCTACTGCGGCAACTGGACGTACAACGGCACCGGCTCGACCGGCATCGGCATCGCGTCGACCGGCTACACCTTCAGCCCCGCGTGCAACCTCGTGCTGCCCTTCGCGTGCTGCGTGCAGTCGGCGCCGTCGAACTTCCGCGGCTACACCGCGTTCACCACCAACGGGAACGCCGGAGGCCGCCAGCAGATCAACGCGCGCTGCTCGAACGAGTTCCCCGGCTCGCACGTGTGCACCAGCAGCGAGTTCCGTTTCGCGCGGCCCTCGACCCTCCTCGGCGCGATGGCGGCGTGGCTCGACTACGGCGACACGGCGGATCCGACCAACCCGTACGACTCGGGCTACTGCGGCAACTGGACGTACAGCGGCACCGGCTCGACGGGCATCGGCATTCTGCCCACCGGCTACACCAACTCGCCGGCGTGCAACTCGGTGCTGCCGCTCGCGTGCTGCGACTGACGCAGACGCTCAGTGCAGGGGCAGGGTGAGCGTCGAACCCTCGAGCAGCACGGTCTGCGTCGCGACGTCGAAGCCGGTCTCGGTCTGAAACGGCGTCGCGCGGTTGGAATGCGTGTGCAGCGCGGGGAAGGACGACGAGGTGATGTCGACGCGCCAGCGGCCGCCGGCGGGCAGCAGCCATTCGATGGGCCAGAAGTCGATCTCCACCTCGCTCACCGTGCCCTCGGGCGCCGGCTCGGTCATGCCCGGCTTCGGCCAGCGCAGCGTCGCGGCGTTCTCGCGCACCAGCACGCTCTTGCCGCCTTGCTCGGCGATGAGGCGCGCGACGAACGCGGTGTCGGGCGCGGTCGACTTCACGTGGAGCACCAGCGTGCCGGCCCCCGAGAGCCGCGTGGGCTTGCTGAACGTCTCGCTGCGGAAGGTGATGACGTCCTCGCGCTCGCACGTCTTGCCCTGCTCCACGGGGCCAGGCGTGAGGCCGAGGTTGCGAAAGAACGCGAAGCTCAACAGCGACGCGCCGCCCTGCGTGGGCACCGGGTTGCCGGGATCGTACGTGTAGCTCACCGCTTCGTCGGGGGCGGGCAGGGTGGCGCCCAGCACGCCGCCGTCACACGACTGCGCGCCCGCGGCGCCGGAGAAGTGGAAGATCTGCACCGGCACCGAGGGCTCCGGCCACACCGGGTGCTCGACCCAGTCGGTGTCGCCGACCGCGAAGGTGCGCACCGTGCCCGGCTTGAGCGTCGTCAGCGGCTTGCCCTTGAGCGTGTGCTCGAACCACTCGAACATGATCGGCCACTGGTCGAGCCGGCCCGGCGCGGCCGAGAGATCGAGATCGCCCGAGGTGAGCCCGAGGTGGTTGGTCGGCGTGATGACGAACGTGCTCTGCGCCTTGCTGCCCAGCCGCTCGAAGGTGTCGAGGTGCGCGGCGAAGAACGGGTCGAAGAAGCCGCCCACGAAGAGCATCGGCACCGTCGCCCGCTCGGGAATGGTGCGGAAGGTGTTCATCTCATCGGTGTGCCAGTACGGCGCCTCGGGTGACTCGGCGGCGAGCGTGTCGCGGTACCAGTCGACCTTGCGCGTCATGTACTTCTCGTCGGCCTCGATCAGCGGGCGGTGCGCGGCGGCCTTCAGGTAGTCGGTGCCCGCGAGCTGGCGCATGCCGCGCTCGGGCATGAGCGTCGCCCACGCGGTGAGCAGATCGTGGTGCAACAGCCCGCGCTCGTAGACCGCCTTGCGGAGGTCGGTGCCGAACACCGAGGGCACCAGCGTCTTCACCTCGGGCGGCAGCGCGTCGGCGACGGTGAGCTGCGTGCACGTGAGGTAGCTGGGGCCGCGCATCGCGATGTGCCCGTCCTGGAAGGGCTGCTTCACGAGCCACTGCAGCGTGTCGAGGCCGTCGTCGCGCTCGTGCACGATGGGCCTCCAGTCACCTTCCGAGTCCATCTGGCCGCGCACGTCCTGCAACACGCACGCGTAGCCGTAGCGGGTCATCGTCTGGCACGTCAGCCGCTCGACCGGGCGCAGGTACTCGTACGGGTTGCGCACCAGAATGGTGGGGAACGCGCCGGCTTCCTCGGGGAGGAAGAGCTCGGTGTGCAACTTCACGCCGTCGCGCATCGTCACCGTCTCGACGCGCTCGACGCCGCCGGTGTTGGTGAAGGCCGGCATGCCCGCGGCGCGGCGGAAGAGCTCGTGCCGCTTCCACACGCTCAACCCGAAGAGCAGCGCGAAGACGACGGCGGTGAGGGCGATGGCGCGCTTCATGACGCGGCAGGCAAGAACGCGAACACGCCGCGTTTTCAACGAAAAGCGCCCACGAGCTGACGCGTCGTCGCGTTGCGGCGCGCGGGCATTTTGCGTACAGCCCTCGCGCTATGCCTGAGCTCCCCGAAGTCGAGTTCGCCCGCCGCGCGCTCAAGCGCTGGTTCAAGGGCCGCACCCTGGTGCGCACCGAGGCCGAGAACGTGCGCACCTTCCGCGACGGCGCGCCCGGCGTGTTCAAGGCGCTCGAGGGGAAGCTCCAGTCGATCGATCGGCGCGGCAAGTACCTGGTGGTCACCTTCGACAACGCGCTGGGCTTCATCGGTCACCTCGGCATGACCGGGAAGTTCCTGCGCCGCAAACCCGACGAGGCCGTGAAGTGGAGCCGCGCGCGCTTCCACCTCGACTCGGGCGACGTCATCCACTTTCAAGACCCGCGCATGTTCGGCTTCCTCGACGCCGAGCCGGCCGCGCAGCTGTGGAAGCAGCCGTCGGTCGAGAAGCTCGGGCTCGACCCGCTCGAAGACGAGTTCACGGTGGAGACGCTCCAGGGCGCGCTCGGCAAGTCGAAGCAGCCGCTGAAGGTGGCGCTGATGGACCAGGAACGGCTCGCGGGCCTGGGCAACATCCACGCGGCCGAGGCGCTCTTCCGCGCGAAGCTGCACCCGAGCCGCACGCCGGTGACGCTGAAAGGCCCGGAATGGAAGGCGCTGCACCAGGCGATCGTCGACACCATTCAGTTCGCGCTCGACGCCGAGGGCGGCACCGACGACATCCAGTACCTCGAAGAGCCGGGCACCGAGAACCCGTTCTTGATCTACGGCCGCGCGGGCTTGCCCTGCCGGCGCTGCAAGACGAAGGTGAAGTCGTTCACGCAGGGCGGCCGCACCACGCACTTCTGCCCGAAGTGCCAGAAGAAGAAGTGAGGAACACGCACATGACCACCCCCACCACCGCCGCGAAGGGCCTCGACCACGTCGCCATCGCCGTGAAGGACCTCGAGGTCGCCATCAAGCACTACGTCGAGGTGCTCGGCTTCGCGCCGCCGGAGATCGAGGAGGTCGCCGAGCAGCAGGTGCGCACCGCGATCTTCGGCCACGGCATGGGCCGCATCGAGCTCATCTGCCCGACCAACCCCACCTCGTCGGTCGCGAAGTTCCTCGAGAAGCGCGGCGAGGGCCTGCACCACATCTGCGTCGAGGTCGCCGACATCGAGCGCACGCTCGCCGACCTGAAGCAGAAGGGCGCGCAACTCATCGATCAGACTCCGAAAATCGGCGCCGGCGGGGCGAAGATCGCTTTCATTCACCCGAAGGGCTCCCACGGGGTTCTCACCGAACTCCGCCAGGGGAAATGACATGACCCGCCGCTTCGCCGCCCTCGCTCTCGGTCTCGCCCTGCTCGCTCCCCCTGCGCTCGCGGCCGAGAAGAAGCCGGTGCGGCTGGCGGTGCTCTACTTCGACGTGCTCACGAAGGACGACGAGCTCTTCGCGTTCAGCAAGGGCCTCGCGGCGATGATGATCACCGACCTCGCCACGGCCTCGAACGGGCTGCAGATCGTCGAGCGCGATCGCATCGAGTCGATCCTCGCTGAGCTCAAGCTGGGTGACTCACGCTTCGCCGACAAGTCGCAGCTCTCGAAGGTGGGCAAGCTGCTGCTGGCCGACTTCGTGGTGACCGGCACGCTGATCAAGGCGGGCAAGGTGCAGAGCATCGAACTCAAGCTCTACAACCAGGCCACCTCGGCCATCGTCTACACCCAGCGCGTGAAGCTGAAGGACGACGACGTGATGGACGCCGAGCAGCAGTTGGTGACCGGCGTGCTGGGCAACCTCGACGCGCTCAAGAACGCGCTGGGCCAGCGCGCGCCGGTGCCGTTCCCCACGGTGGTGAAGTACTCGCTGGCGCTCAACGCGAAGGACCAGAAGGACACCGCGACCGCCACCAAGCTGCTCAAGGAAGTCGTCGCCGAGCGCCCCGAGTTCGCGCTCGCCAAGCTCGACCTGATGACGCTCACCCAATGATCCGCGCGCTCGCCACCGCCCTCGTCGTCACCGCGTCGCTCGCTTCGGCCGGCACGCCGACGCTCGCCGTCACCTACTTCGACAACAACTCCGGTGACCCGCAGTACGACCCGTTGCGCAAGGGCCTGGCCGACATGCTGATCACCGACCTGGTGAACGTGTCGTCGCTGCGGGTGGTCGAGCGCGATCGGCTCAACTCCATTCTCGACGAGCTCAAGCTCTCGCAGACGAAGTTCGTCGACAAGTCGGCGGCGCAGAAGATGGGCAAGCTGCTCTCGGCGGAGTTCGTGCTCACCGGCGGCCTGCAGGTGAAGGCCAACAAGCTGCGCATCGACGCGCGCGTGGTGAAGGTCGAGACCGGCTCTCCGCTCTCGGCGCAGGCGGTCGAGGGGCCGCTCGACGACTTCTTCTCGGTCGAGAAGGACCTGGTCGACGCGATCCTCGCGGACCTGCAGGTGAAGCTCGCGCCCGACGAGAAGAGCAAGCTGCGGCGCAACCAGACGCAGAGCTTCCAGGCCTTCAACGCGTACTCGAAGGGCCTCGACGCGAAGGACCGTGGCGACGCCGAAGAGGCCGCCAGGCAGTTCAAGTCGGCGCTCGACCTCGACCCCGGCTACGCGTCGGCGAAGAACCAGGTCGAGCGCATCGACGCGATGCTCAAGGTCGCGCGCGCCCAGCAGGCCGCCCCGGTCGCCGCCGCCGCGGCCGGGCTCGACCCGAAGAGCCCCGACTTCGCGAGCAAGGCGCAGGAGGTCTTGATGGCCACCATGATGGCCCGCGACCCCGAGTCGGTCGGCCGCGGCATCGCCGTGCTGCGCATGATCGTCGAGAAGGACTTGAAGCCCACCATTCCCAACGGGCTCCAGTCGGTGCACCCCGAGGCCATCTGGCTGCCGGTGCTCGCCGACCGCTTCATCTGGGACCCCGACACCGTCGAGCTCACGCTGCCGGTGTACGAGTACCTGCTGCGCAAGTACCCCGACGATCGCCTGCTGACCCAGAGCAACGTCGCCGACAGCCCGAAGAACATCCAGCGGCAGATCGACCTGAAGCACCGCGACGCGGCGTTCATGAAGCAGCAGTTCGACTCGATGGATTTCTACGCGCCCTTCCGCCCGCACCAGAAGGCCGCGCAGGACATCTTCAAGCTCGTCGCGTCGAAGCTCCCCGCGAAGAAATGACGCAATCGCGGTGACGTCGCGACGTAGCGGCGAACTTGAAAAAAACACTCGCCCCCACGGTTCGCTGGGCTACACCCCCTCGCCTCATGCGTCGCCTCCTGCTCGTCACGTGCGCCCTGTCGTCGACCCTCGCCTTCGCCCAGACCGACGGCGGCACGAGCGCCCCCAACAGCGATGACCTGCGCAAGGACTTCGAGGCCCGCCTCGAGGCCGCGCGGCGCGAGGTGAAGGAGCTGCGCGACGAGATGCGCGCCCAGCTCGCCACGCAGTCGGTCGCGCAGGGCTGGCAGGAAGACTGGGTCGACGAGAAGCGCAAGCTCGAGCTGGTGACCTTCGACGGCTACCTGCGCGTGCGGCCCGACCTCTTCTACAAGTTCGATCTCGGCCGCGGCACCGACACCGCCGGCTACTCGCTCTTCCCGCGCTCGCCCTCGAGCTTGAACGAGCGCACCCAGGCCGGCGTGAACATGCGCTTCCGCTTCGAGCCGACCATCAACGTCAGCGAAGAGGTGCGGGTGCGCGCGCAGATCGACGCGCTCGACAACCTGGTGTGGGGCAGCACCCCCGACTACGCGTACTCGCGCGACGCGGCCAACGGCTTCTGGTCCGACCGCAACGAGTTCTCGATCTTCTCCGCGAGCCAGACCACGCAGCGCAGCGGCATCAACAGCATTCAAGACTCCATCGCCGTGAAGCGCGTGTGGGGCGAGGTCTCGACGCCCGTCGGCATCTTGCGCTTCGGCCGCATGCCCACCCACTGGGGCCTCGGCATGTTGTGGAACGACGGCAACGGCATGGACAACGACTGGGGCGACACCGTCGACCGCGTCAGCTTCACCGCCGAGCCGCTGCCGGGCTTCTACATCACGCCGATGCTCGACTTTAACGTCGAGGGCCCCACGTCCCCGCGCACGCTCGAGGGTGGCCAGCCGTTCGACCTCTCGAACTCCGACGACGTGCACAGCTACGTGCTCGCGGTGCAGCGCCGCGACACCGAGCAGGAACGCCAGGCGCGCCTCAACGCCGACAGCTTCGTCTTCAACTACGGCCTGCACTTCACCTACCGCACGCAGCGCAACGACGCGGTCGACACCCTGAGCCAGCCGTTCGGCACCTTCCCCGCCACCAACACCGAGGGCAACGCGTCGGGCACGCCGACCAACCAGGTGGTGCTGCGCAAGGCCGACATCTTCATTCCCGACCTGTGGGCCAAGTTCGAGCGCAAGGAGTTCCGCATCGAGGCCGAGGCCGCGGCGATTCTCGGCACCATTCAGAACCGCGCGCTGTCGGCCGCGGCGGCTGATCAGAACCAGGCGCTCTACGTCTACCAGTTCGGCGCCGTCATCCAGGGCGAGTACAAGTTCCTCAACGGCGACCTCGAGATCGGCGGCGAGATCGGCTTCGCGTCGGGTGACAAGGCGCCGGGCTTCGGCAACTACCCGCGCCGCAAGGGCTCGGGCGCGAACGGCGCGACGGAATACGGCGACACCGACGGTCCGCAGTGGCGCTGCGACTCGGGCTGCAGCGACAACGAGATCACCAACTTCCGCTTCAACCGCGACTACCGGGTCGACATGATCCTGTACCGCGAGATCCTCGGCGGCGTGACCGACTCGCTCTATTTCAAGCCCAAGGCGAAGTACCGCATCGTGCAGGGCTTCGAGGCCTTCGCGTCGGCCATCTACTCGCGCAGCATCTTCCTCGAGTCGACCCCGGGCGCCCTCTACAACGGCGCCAACAACTCGCTGGGCATCGAGATCAACGGCGGCGTTCGCTACGAGACCGAAGACGGGTTCTACGGCCAGCTGCAGTACGGCATCCTCTTCCCGCTCGAGGGCCTGATGAAGAAAGACGGCCCGCTCGCCACTGGTCTCGGGTCCATCACCGGCACGCGCATCACGCCCGAGAACGCGCAGGCGCTCCGCGCGGTGGTCGGCATTCGCTTCTGAACGTGGGCCGGCCCTTCCTCGCGGCCGTGGTGCTCGGCGTGCTGTTCGCGTCGGCGTGCGGCATCAAGGGCCCGCCGAAGCCGCCGCTCGAAGCCACCGCGGTGGAAGCTCCGCGCGAGCCGTGTGACGCGGGCTGCGGAGAGAAGAAGTGAACCACTTCGCGCCGCGCCAGGGGCTGCTCCACGCCGAGGCCGTCTCGTTGGCCGCCATCGCCGAGCGCGTCGGCACGCCGACCTACGTGTACTCGCACGCCACGCTCACGCGGCACCTCACCGTGGTGAACGACGCGTTCGCGCACACCCCGCACCTGCTCTGCTACTCGGTGAAGGCGAACTCCAACCTCGCGGTGCTGCGGCTCGTCGCGCAGCACCGCGGTGGCTTCGACATCGTCTCGGGCGGAGAGCTGGCGCGCGTGCTCGCCGCCGGTGGCCAGGCGCCGCGCGTGGTGTTCAGCGGGGTGGGCAAGACCGAAGACGAGATGGTCGCCGCCCTGCGCGCGGGCATCTTGATGTTCAACGTCGAGTCGGCCGCGGAGCTCGCGCTGCTCGACCGCGTCGGCCGCCGCCTGAAGAAGCCCGCGCCGTTCGCGCTGCGCGTCAACCCCGAGGTCGACCCGAAGACGCACCGCTACATCGCCACCGGCCTGAAGACCTCGAAGTTCGGCGTGCCCTTCGACGAGGCCATCGCGCTCTACCGGGCTTCGCGCCGCATGAAGGGCGTGCGCGCGGTGGGCGTCGATTGTCACATCGGCAGCCAGCTCACCGATGGCCGCCCGCTGAAGCAGGCCGTGGCGCGCGTCGCCGGGCTCTACCGCGATCTGCAGGCCCAGGGCTTCGCGCTCACCCACCTCGACGTCGGCGGCGGGCTCGGCGTCACGTACACCGACGAGCGGCCGCCGGGGCTCGCCGAGTACTCGCAGGTGCTGCTCGACGCGACGAAGGGCACCGACGCGACGCTCGTGCTCGAACCGGGCCGCGTCATCGTCGCCAACGCCGGCGTGCTGCTCACGCGCGTGCTGTACCGCAAGAAGACCGCGGCACGTGACTTCGTGATCGTCGATGCGGGCATGAATGATCTGATGCGGCCCGCGCTCTACGAGGCCCACCACGACATCGTGGCCGTGCGCCCTCGGCGCGGAAAGAAGACCACGGTGGAGATCGTCGGGCCCGTCTGCGAGTCGACCGACGTGCTCGGGAAGAACCGCGCGTTGCCCCCGCTGAAAGAAGGCGACCTGCTGGCGATCAAGACCGCGGGGGCGTACGGCATGTCGATGGCAAGCACCTACAACTCGCGGCCCCGCCCGGCGGAGGTGCTGGTGAAGGGCCGCGCGTGGCGCGTGGTTCGCAAGCGCGAGGCAGTGTCCGATTTGTGGAAGGGAGAAACACGATGAGCAACATGACCCTGCAGGGCTCGATGACGGCGCTGGCCACCCCGTTCAAGGACGGGAAGCTCGACGAGGCCGCGTACGAGGCGCTGGTCGAATACCAGGTGAGCAACGGTACGTCGGTGCTGATTCCCATGGGCACCACCGGTGAGGCGGTCACCATGACCGCGCCCGAGCGGCGGCGCGCCATCGAGGTGTGCCTCAAGGCCAACCGCGGCCGCGCGAAGGTCTTCGCGGGTGCGGGCAGCAACTCCACCGCCGAGACCATCGAGGGCGTGAAGGTCGCGCGCGAGCTCGGCGCTGACGGCGCGCTGGTGGTGACGCCGTATTACAACAAGCCCACGCAGGCCGGCCTGGTGGAGCACTACCGCCTCGTCGGCAAGGCACACCCGGGCTTTCCGCTCATGGCCTACAACGTGCCCGGCCGCACGGGCGTCGACATGCTGCCCGACACCGTCAAGCGGCTGCTCGACGTGAAGGAAGTGGTCGCGCTCAAGGAAGCGACCGGCAACATCCTGCGCACGCTCGACGTCTACGAGCAGGTCGGCGATCGCATCACGCTGCTCTCGGGCGACGACTTCGTGGTCGCGCCGTTCATCTTCTCGGGCGGCAAGGGCGTGGTCTCGGTCAGCTCGAACGTCGCGCCGAAGCAGATGGCCGACCTGTGCACGCGCGCGCTGGCCGGTGACATCGCGGGCGCTCGCAAGATCCAGCTCGAGCTGCAGCCGCTGCACCGGCTGCTGTTCATCGAGTCGAACCCCATTCCGGTGAAGATGGCGCTGCACCAGATGGGCCTGTTCGGTCTCGAGATTCGCCCGCCGCTCACCCCGATGACCGAGGGCAACGCGGCGAAGCTGAAGGAAGAGCTCGGCCGCCTCGGGCTCCTCAACCGCAAGGCGTCGTGACCATGGCGCCCAGCCCCATCAAGACCGTCATCACCGGCGTCTCGGGCCGCATGGGCTCGCTGCTCACGCGGCTCATTCGCGACACCGCCGACTTCTCACTGCACGGCGCGACCGACAAGCCGGGCAGCGCGGCCATCGGTCTCGACGCCGGGCTCGCCGCGCACCTCGCGCCGCTCGAGGTCACCACCGTCGACGCGCTCGACCAGGCGCTGCAGGGTGCGCAGGTGGTGATCGACTTCACGACGCCCGAGGTGAGCGTGCAGCACGCGAAGCTGTGCGCGAACGCGGGCGTGCCGCTGGTGGTGGGCAGCACCGGCTTCAGCGCCGACGCGAAGGGCCTCATCGCCGAGTCGGCGAAGCGCGTGCCGATCGTGATGTCGCCCAACATGTCGGTGGGCGTGAACCTCGTCATCGAGCTGGCCGCCGCGATGGCGCGCCGCCTCGGCGAGGGCTTCGACGTGGAGATCGTCGAGACCCACCACCGCATGAAGAAGGACGCGCCGTCGGGCACCGCGGTGCGGTTGGCGGAAGAGCTCGCGAAGTCGCTCGGGCGGCCCAACGAGGTCATTCGCACCTCGCGCGTCGGGCAGATCGGCGAGCGCAAGAGCGAGGAGATCGGCGTGCAGGCGCTGCGCGGCGGCGACGTCGTCGGCGAGCACACCGTCTATTTCTTCGGCGATGGTGAGCGCGTCGAGCTGACCCACCGCGCTACCAGCCGCGAGCAGTTCGGTCGCGGGGCGCTGCGGGCCGCGCGCTGGGTGCTCGGCAAGCCTGCGGGGCTCTACGACATGACCCACGTGCTCGGGGTCAACGGGTGAAGCGGTACGCGCGCACCGCTGCCGACGGGTGGGTGCGGCTCGAGGGTGAGCAGCGCTTCAAGCTGTCGGCCGCGCCGTGGGTGCCGCACACCGAGAGCCCGACCAGCGATCGCGGCGCCTTCCTGGAGGTCAGCCCGGCCTCGAAGGTGGTCGCCATCGGGCAGAACTACCGCAAGCACGCCGAGGAGATGGGCAAGGCGGTGCCCGCGGAGCCGCTGATCTTCACCAAGCCCTCGACCGCGCTCAACGCGCATCTCGCGCCGATTCGCCTGCCGCCGGCGAGCCAGGAAGTGCACTACGAGGCCGAGCTCGCGCTGGTCATCGGGCAGACGCTCTCGCGCGCCAGCGTCGAAGAGGCGGCGAAGGCCATCTTCGCGGTGACCTGCTTCAACGACGTGACGGCCCGTGACATCCAGAAGCGCGAGGTGCAGCACACGCGCGCCAAGGGCTACGACACCTTCGCGTGCTGTGGGCCGGTGATGGTGACGGGGCTGAGCCCGGACGATCTGCGCGTGCAGTGCCGCGTCAACGGAGTCACCAGGCAGGACTCGCGCACCAGTGACATGGTGCACCGGCCAGCGGCGTTGGTGTCGTTCATCTCGCACGTGATGACGTTGCTCCCCGGAGATTTGATCAGCACCGGCACGCCCTCGGGCGTCGGGCCGTTGCGCGCAGGTGACGTCGTGGAGGTCGAGATTGAGGGCATCGGCGTCCTTCAGAACCCCGTCGTCGCCGGTTGAGGCGTTCGTCGCCCTCGGCACCAACGTCGGCGATCGGCTGCTCAACCTCGGTGAGGCGCGGCGGCGGCTCGCGCGGCTCGGCACGCTGCGCCGTGGCCCGGTGGTCGAGACGGCTGCGGT
Organism: Myxococcaceae bacterium; assembly: GCA_046351675.1. Taxonomy (GTDB): domain Bacteria; phylum Myxococcota; class Myxococcia; order Myxococcales; family Myxococcaceae; genus Archangium_A. The sequence goes on along the minus strand of JAXLYB010000031.1, from coordinate 6,811 downwards.
GCTCCCGCCGGGAGATCGCACGCCACAGCCGCCGTACCTGAACGCCGTCGACGGGCTGCAGACGTGGCTCTCTCCCGAGGCGTTGCACGCGGCGCTCAAGGGCATCGAGCGCGCGATGGGCCGTGCGCCCAGCACGCGGTGGGCGCCGCGCGTGATCGACCTCGACCTGGTGCTCCATGGGAGTGCGGTGCGGGACACCAGCACGCTCGTCGTGCCGCACCCGCGCATGCACCAGCGCGTCTTCGTGCTCGGCCCCCTCGTTGCGCTGGCGCCGGGGGCGATGCACCCCGTGCTCGGGCGCACTGCGCGAGAGCTCCTGGCGGAACTCGAAACCAAAGCTCCCTCTCCCCTCGAGAGGGGAGAGGGTCGGGGTGAGGGGCTCGAGGGCGACTCGTCACGCTGAAGCTGACCGCCGCCAGACCTGCCGAACATCGCGCGAGCCCTCGCTTCGCGCGCTCCGAGACCTGGTTCACTCACGCGCCAGTGCGTGAACTCGGTACGTGGTCGAGGGGCTGCTCGGTTCTCGCACGGCCCAGACCCATCACCCCAGGCGTCCCCCTGAGGCTGACCGCCTCCTGGCCTGCCTCAGGGAAGTGGGCGTGCTGATGAGTCAGCGCTGCGCCGAAATCGCGCGAGCCCCTCGCTTCGCGCGCTTCGTGACCTGGTTCACTCACGCGTCGTGAAGGTCACCGGGTAGAGAAAATGCTCTGGGAGAACAACTTCTCTACCCAGTGCGTGAACTCGGTACGTGGTCGAGGGGCTGTGCGTCGCTCGCACGGCCCAGACCCATCACCCCACGCGTCCTTCTGAGGCTGACCGCCTCCTGGCCTGCCTCAGGGAAGTGGGCGTGCTGATGAGTCAGCGGTCTGCCGAAAATCGCGCGAGCCCCTCGCTTCGCGCGCTCCGAGACCTGGTTCACTCATGCGTCGTGAAGGTCACTGGGTAGAGAAAATGCTCTGGGGGGCTCGTTCGAGAGTTAGTCCTCCGATTGCGTGCGCCGCCGGATCATTCGTCGTTGCGCCGTGCTGAAGGCGCCGTAGCTGATTCGGTGCTTCTTGCAGAACGCTCTCGGAGAGAGACCGCTGCGTTTCTGCTCGTTGAAGCGCTCATTCCAAATCCGGCGGCGGTCGTCGACGGTGACGGTGCCCACCAGTTGACGACGCGCGTATTTGAACGAGTTTCTGCTGATGCCTTCCCGCTTACAGAAAGCGGTCACCGACAAACCGCTGCGCGCCTGCTGCTGGAAGATTCGCCGCCAGCGCGCATGTCGCTCCGCGTGTGAAACGACTGCGCTGGGTAATGGTTGTGCCTCGGCCAAGCGGCGCTCGTGCTCAGAGCGGGGCTTGAGCGAGTAATTCCATTCGCCGTGAAAGGCGTGACGCTGGAGCGACAAGGCGGCGAGGTCTCGCGTGGTCGCAGTGCGGCCGAGAGGAAAGCGAGCGGTATCCAGTTCCGCAGTGACACGCAGTCCCGCTTGAGTGCGCGTGTTGGCGATGAGCGCGACGACAATCTCGTACGAGGTCAGAGGACGCCCTCTCCAGTTCATCGTGATGAAGGAGAAGAGACGGTGCTCAATCTTGTTCCACTTGCTCGTCCCCGGAGGGAAGTGGCTGACGTGAATCGTCAGCTTCGCCTCGTCGGCGAGCTTCTGGAGTTCCGTCTTGAAGAGCCGATGTCGGGGTGAATTGCTGCCGCCCGCGTCGGCAGTGATGAAGAGATGCCGAGCGTCCGGGTAGCTGTGGCTGCCGAGTTTGCGCCACCACTTCGCGATGGACGCGACAGCGAACGAAGGCGTGTTGTGGTCAGCGCCAACATTGACGAAGCCGTGATTCTTTCCGACGTCGAAGATGCCGTACGGAATGGCAACTGGGTCCTTGTCGCTGACGAAGTCGTGCGAGAGCACCTCGACGGGCTTTCCTTTGGGGGTCCACTCTCGGCCAGGGGATGCGCGCTGTCCGAGGAACTCCTTCTTCTTGCGTCGACCGAAATGACGGGGAGGCCCTGCGCGAGGAATTCCTCGGTGACGCTCTTGATGAACTGAAACTGCGCATCCCGGTCGGGGTGTGAAGTTCCCTCCTTCACCTTCGCGTTGGCCTGGCGGCTGAAGCCGAGCTCGTGCAGCAGCCCCTGGACCGTGACGTGACTGGTGGGGTGGCCCGCCTTCGTGAGCATCGCCGCCAGATGCCGGAGACTGTGTGTCGTCCACTGCAGCGGTGACTCGGGGTCGCCGCGACTGGACGCGCACAGCTCTTTCTTGAGTGCTTCGAGAAGCTGCGGGTCCTTCTCTTTCGCTGCTTCCTGCCGCCGCCTTCGCGGCGCTCTCGGCCTTTCGCAAGCGCGAGGACCCAACTTCGCGAGCGCCCGCAATTCGTTGCGGCCAGCACGCACTGTCGAGATCGCCATCTTGGTGGCTTCCGCAACCCACGCAACACCTCCGCGGCCAAGAGCCTCGGCCTCAGCGCCGACCCAATGTCGTTTCTTGGCGCGCTCACCAAGAGAGCCTTCAATGAGCCGGAAGCGCTTCCGAACGTCGGCAATGTGTTTGTCGGACATCGAGGCGACAGATCATGACTGGATCAGGGAGCCGAGAACTATCGATCGATTTGTTAGCTAACGCGCCCGGGAGAACAACTTCTCTACCCAGTGCGAGAACTCCGTACGCGGTCGAGGGGCTGCTCGGTACTCGCACGGCCCCAGACCCATCACCTGAGGCTGATGTCGACTCGCGGCGTGGTCGGCGCACCGACGCACGGGTTTTCTCCTCACCCCGACCCTCTCCTCCTCGGAGGAGAGGGAGATGGTGTGTCGGCTCAACCCGACCGCCGTGCACTCCACCTCTCTGTGGCGGCTGGCGTGCTCTGCACGGTGCGCGCTAGGCAGTCCTGCGTGAAACCAGCCTGGCGCTCGGCGATGTTGCGCTTCTCGCTCGGCCCATCGGAGCTCGTCGCGATCTGCCCGGCCTCCTCGCGCGATCGCCTCGACGTCTTCGTGCTGACGCGCGAGGGCTTGCTCCGCGGCGTCGACCTCGAGCGTGGCCACGTCTTCTTCACCGCGCAGCTCGACTTCATGCCCACCGCGCCCGGCGCCGAGGGAGGCATCACGCTGGCGGCGTCCGACGACGGGCTCTTCGTCGCCGCGACGCAGACGCACGGGCTCCGCGGTGCGCTCTTCGACGTCGCCCGCCAGACGCGCCTGCGCGAGCTGGTGCGAGAGGACTACCACGCTGACGTCTCCGCCTGGACGCTCGCCTTCCTCCGCCACCGCGGGCAGTTGGTGTTGGTCAGCTCGGCCGAGTGGAACCGCCTCGAGGCGCTCGCCGTGCCGTCGCTCGAGCCCCTCGTGCCGGCCGAGGCCACGCTCAACTACTTCTTCGGCTCGGCCAGCCTCTCGCCGTCGGGCGCGTGGCTCGCGTCGTCAGGCTGGGCCTGGCACCCGCTGGGCATGGTGCGCATCATCGACGTCGCCGCGTGGCTCGACGGGCGCCCGGCCGATCCACCCGAGCGCGAGGGCCTCGGTCTCACCGCCGAGTGGTGGGACGACGACCTCTGCTGGCTGTCGGACGATCGCCTCGTGGTGCGCGGGGAAGCCCAGCCAGACGCCGACCACGCCTCGCTCTACTTCGAGAAGTGCGACGGGCTGGTGGTGATCGACTTCGCCGCCAGCCGCGTGGAGCGCGTGATTCCCTGCGACGCCCGGCGCCTCGCCACCGACGGCCGCTTCGTCTTCAGCTGGGGCTCGCGCGTCGACGTCTACGAGCCCGGCACCGGCGCGCTCGTCACCTCGCGGGACGGCGCCGTGCACGAGTGGCTGCCCGGCGCGCGCGCCTTCATCTCGTTCGATCAGGGGCGCGCCCACGCCCACTGGTTGAGCGGCACGCACGCCGGCGTGGTGACCCTGCCGGCCTCGGCCATCGCGCCCGACGCCCACGCGCTCGCGGTGCTCGGTGATTCCCTCGAGGCCGCGGGCGCCGACCCGGCGCTCGTCGAACACTGTCGCGCCGCGCACCCGCACGGCGAGCGGTGCTGGGTGCTCGAAGCGCTGCGCGCCGGCTGAGCGGCGCTACTCGACGTCGCGAATGATCAGCGTGTTGGTGCGCGCGTCGACGGCCACCGTGCCGCGCGAGCTCAACGTGGCGCGCACCTGCGGCGCGAGGTCGGCGGCGTTCGCGTAGTTCACGCGGATCAGCGTCGTCTTCAGCGGCGCCGCCTTGAAGCGGTCTTCCTCGGTCTTCGCGCGCAGCGCGGCCTCGGCGGCGAGCTCCTGCAACGTCGCCACGCGCACGATGGACCCGACCTCGTCGATCCCCAGCCCCTTGGCCGCCAACACCGCGCGCAGCGCCTCGTCCCACCCCACGTTGCGCAGCGACATCGTCACCTTGCCGCTCACCGTGTCGGACGTGACGAGGTTCACGTGGCCGACCTCGGCGAACAGCCGCAGCACCGACGTCACGTCGGCGTTGACGAACTCGAAGCTCACCTTCTTGCTCGGCCGCGGCAGCGCGAAGGCGGGCAGGGCGAGGCACAGCGCGAGCAGCACGGTCCAGCGGGTCGGTCTCTGCATGCGGCACCTCGACGTTCAGGGAAGAACGCGACGATACGACCCGCGCGCGGGTGCGATACAAGGCGACCTCCGTGACGCCACTCCTCTTCCTCGTGCTCGCCCAGGCCGCTCCCGGCACCCCGCCGGCCGGCAACCGCCCGCCCAGCGCCGACGAGCTGATCCAGAAGCTCGACTCGACCGCCGGCCTCAAGGAGCGGGAGAAGCCCTTCGAGATCGCCGCCTCGCTCGGCCGCCTGTACTTCGGCCAGGGCCGCTACGCCGACGCGCAGGCCTTCTACAAGCAGGCGCTCGCGCAGGCCGAAGAGGGCCGGGCGCTGTTGATCTCCGACCGCAAGTTGCTCGGCAACAAGCCCGTGCCGGGCCCCGAGACCGTGGGCTGCGAGCCGAAGCCCGACGTCACGCTCGCGACCCTGCTCGAGAAGGCGCGGGCGCAGCAGCGCAACCCGCCGGCCGCCTTCGCGTGCCTGCGCGCCGCGCTCGCCCCGCTGATGGAGGTCGACGTCGGCTACGGCAACACCCAGTTCCTCCTCGGCGACGCGCCCGGCGCCATCGCCACCTTCACCCGCGCGCTCGAGACCTTCGAGACCAACGTCGACGCTCGCTACGCGCGTGGCGCCGCGACCCTCGACGCGCTGGGCGATGACCCCGCCGCGCTCACCCGCGCGAAGGCCGACCTCGAGAAGTTCCTCGCCGACGCCCCCACCTCACCGCACGCGCCGAACGCCAAGCGCCTGCTCGCGCGCGCCGAGGCGGCCATCAAGGCCGGCGGGCTCTCTCGCGCCACCATCTCGGCCGAGCAGATCGCCGCCGTCGCGCCGCAGCCCGGCCCGCGCCCGGCCGGCCAGCCGCCGATGCTCAGCAAAGAGGTGATGGAGGCCTTCCAGAACGCGCCCCGCACGCCGGAGATGGAAGACAACTTCAAGAAGCTCATCACCACCGCCGAAGACCACCTCGCGCACGGCCGCTTCCAGGAAGCGCTCGACGCGTACAAGCAGGTGATGCCCTACCAGCCTGACAACGCGCGCCTGCGCGCCGGCATGGCGTGGACGATGGTGAAGCTGAACCGCCAGCCGATGGCCGACAACGTGTGGCGCGTCGCGACCCAGACCCCCGACGCCGTCGCCGAGCTGGGTGACGCGCTCAAGGCCGCCGGTGATGTGGAGGGTGCGCGCGCATTGTGGACGCGGCTGCGCGACACCGTGCCCTCGTACGCACCGCGCCTCGAGGGCCGGCTGTGAGGCTCGCGCTCGCGCTCGGGGCGCTCGCACTCCTCGCCTGCCAGCCGCCGCCGGTGAAGGGCACGCGGCGCGGCGAGCTGGTGGTCTCGGTCGAAGGCGACATGCAGACCGCGGCGCTCTCGGTGTCGTTCGACGTCGGCGCGGTGCAGGTCGGCCAGACGAAGACCATCACCGTGCGCGCCACCAACGTCGGCCTCGACGCGATGAAGGTGGTCAGCGTGTCCGCCGGCGCCGCGGGCAACGGCTCGTGGTTCGTGCGCGACGCCTCGGGCGACCTCGCGCCTGGCGCGTCGCTGACCTCGACGGTCACCTTCGCCCCCGCCGCGACCGGGGCACAGTCGACCCAGGTGACGTTCGCGCACGATGCAGACGCTGCATTTCCGAGCCTCCAGCTGAGCGGCACCGGCACCTGAGCTGATCCGGCCGGGCACCCGGCAGAAGGCGCACCGCTTGCAGTTCTGCGCCTGCGATGGGTGTGCGAGTCGTGAGCGTGACGAGTGGCAAGGGCGGGGTGGGCAAGTCCCACCTCGCGGTCAACGTAGCGGCCGTGTGCGCGGCGGGTGGCAAGCGGGTCGCGCTCATCGACGCCGACGGAGGGTTGGCCAACCTCGACGTCTTGCTCGGCGTTCAACCGCAGCTGCACGTGGGCGACCTCCTCGACGGCGCGAGCCTCGACGAGGTGCTCTTCGAGGCGCGGCCCAACCTCGCGCTGTTGCCCGGCGCGCCGGGTGAGCGGCGGCTCGCGCAGCTGAGCGACGACGATCGCCGCGCGCTCCAGCTCGCGTGGACGCAGGTGCTCGAGCGCTTCGACGTGGTGGTGGTCGACGTGGCCAGCGGGCTCTCTCGCGATTCCCTCTTCTTCGCGTCGGCGGGCGAGGAACCGGTGCTGCTGGTCAGCGACGAGCCCACGTCCATCTCCGATGCCGCGGCGGTGCTCCAGGCGCTGCAGCGCGACACCTCGGTCAGCCGCGTGCACGTGGTGGTCAGCGCGGTGCGCACCACGCGCTCGGCGC
>JAXLYB010000030.1:0-36757 GCA_046351675.1 Myxococcaceae bacterium | reverse complement strand
CCGACCGCGGTGCGGATAACGCTGCCACAGCCCATTATCCGCACCGGCGTCGGCCCCACCGTGCGTGAACTTCGCTCGAAGTCGAGGGGCTGATCGTCCGCTGCACGGCCGAGGCCCATCACACCGCGCGTCGCCCTCCAGCCCGCTGACACACGCGCTGACACAACGCCCGTGTCACCCGACTTCGCACGACGCGTCGCGCACTTGCACGCACCCACCTCACTGGCCCGCCCCTCGCACTGGGCCCGCGCCATGGAACTCGCCGCCGCCCAGTTCTTCGCCTCCCGCAGCGCCCAGCCCGAAGTCATGGACGCCGCGACGATGTCGACGCGCGACTACGACCGATGCCTCAACGACCTCGCGCAGGTGAACCGCCTCACCCAGACGCACGCGCCGACGCTGAAGTGGCTCGCGCAGCAGGTGAAGCTGCACCGCCTCGAGCGTGAGCCGCTGGTCATCGTCGACGTGGGCTACGGCCAGGGCGACCTCCTGCGCGCCATCGCCGCGTGGGCTGCGAAGGAGGGCCTCGACGTGCAGTTGCACGGCGTCGACCTGAGCCAGCGCTGCGCAGCCGAGGCGCGGTGGCAGACGCAGGTCTCGCTGCCCATCACCTTCCACATCGCCGACGTCTTCGACTTCGAGCTCGACGAGCGGCCGCACTTCATCGTCAGCTCGCAGTTCACCCACCACCTCGACGACCGCCAGGTGAAGCGCTTCCTGCGCTGGGCCGCGCGCACCGCGAGCCACGGTTGGTTCATCGCCGACCTCGAGCGCAGCCGCGTCGCCTTCCACGCCTTCCCGGTGCTGTGCGCCGTCGCTGGCTGGCACCCCGTGGTGCGGCGCGACGGGCAGGTCTCCATCGCCCGCTCGTGGACCGCGCACGAGTGGCGCGAGCTCGTCGCCGACGCGGGCGTGAAGGCCGAGGTGAGCCGCGCGCTCCCGTTCCGTCTCACCATCGCGTCTTCGGTGCCTGTGCCACAGTGACGGGCATGCTGACCGTGCTCCTGGTCGTGCTCGCTGCGCCACCGGCAGTGCCGAAGGTCGTGAAGTACCACGCGGCCTCGAACGAGCTGAACGCCGCCGCGAAAGCGCGCCTCGAGCAAGCGCTCACGACCCGCAAGCTCGAGACCCTCGTCGTCGACGGCCCGGTCATCGTCGGTCCCTTCCTCGCGCAGCAGCTCACCGCCGCCGACATGGGCGAGTACACGCCCTCGCGCTTCATCATTCCGCTCGGCACCAAGGCGCAGCCGGTGAACGGCGAGTTCCGCAGCTGGAGCGCCTTCGGCAAGGACAAGGCGCTGAGCGTGTGGAAGCACCTCGGGCCGCTCGCGCCGAGCGCGCCGTTCAAGGTGCGGCAGCTCACCGGCGAAGAGCTGGCCATCATCTGGCCCTTCATCGCCTGGGACGTGACCGAGCCCGTGTTCGCCGTCGAGGGCGGCGGCAAGGTGTGGATCGTCGACTTCGACGACGCCGGCCAGGGCGTGAACTGGGTCGAAGACCTGTCGCACCCCTGCTTCACCGCGCACGAGCTCGACGGGCGCTGCATGTGCGCGAGCGCACGAAAGCAGAAGGGTGATTTCGTCTTCGTGCTCGAGCAGGCGAAGGAGTCGTGCCCGACCGAGCCCTCGAAACCGAGCGCACCCAACCCGGCCGACCCGGTGCAGTCGGTGCGGCTGATGCAGCCCGACGAGAAGATCAGCAAGGCGACCACCGCATCGGTCCTCGCCGGGTACATCAAGCGGCTCAACGCGGTGCTCCCCGCGAAGGGCGCCGCGGGAGTCTCGGGCGCGGTCACCATCAGCGTCGCGGTCATGGCCGGTGGCACGCACCGGGTGTGGGTCACTCCGGCGACCGGCGCGCAGGTGCCGGCGACGCTGCGCACCACGCTGCAGGAAGTCGAAGCGATCGACCCGCGCGGCCTCGTCGTCTTTCAAATCCTCGCGCAGTTCGACGAGCAGCCGCGCACGGACTGGCCCGAGTTGCCCCCGGAGTGGAAGGCCGCCGCGAAGCGCAGCGGCAAGAGCTTGCTCGACGACGTCGTGCTGGCGGCGTGGGACGATTGAGGCGTGCAGCGCCTCCTCCACGCATCGAAGCCGGAGCCGAAGTTCTGGGCCATCTCGGTCAGCGGGGCGACCATCACCCTGCGCACCGGGCCGATGCACACGCCCGGCACCACGCGCACCATCGAGTGCAAGAGTGACGAGGCGGCGCTCAAGACCGCCGAGGCGATGGTCGAGCAGCGCCTGCGTGACGGCTTCACCGTCGCGAGCCAGGCCCCCGACGCTCCCGCGGCCGCCATCGACGAGGCCGCTGAGCGCGCGCTGCTGACCGACGACCCCGCGGGTTGGCTGGTGTTCGCCGATTCCCTGCTCGAGACCACCGAGCGTCTTCGCGGCGAGCTCATCGGCCTCCAGGTGCGCGCGGCGCGGCGCGAACGCGGCACCATCACGAAGGCGAAGGACTTCATCTCCACGCACTTCGACGCGCTCGTCGGCCCGAAGCTCGCCGCGTGGCACAAGCAGGTCACCATCGACTGGCAGTACGGCTACGCGCGCGTGGTGAAGCTGTGGTCCGGTCCGCACTCCGCGCCGCTCGCCGCGCCGCTCGACGCGCTGATGCAGAGCCCGGCGTGCCGCTTCCTCCAGCGCGTGGAGTTCGGCAGCCCCGGCAACGAGGGCCGCTACGACACGGCGCTGCGCGCGCTCGTGAAGCTCGACTGGCCGCGCCACCTCGACGCGCTCTACCTGGGCAACTTCGACGTCGAGGCCGCCGCCGAGGCCGACTCTGCGTGGCCGCGCATGGAGTCGCTCGCCGCGCTCACGCCCAAGGCCGATCGCCTGCGCTCGCTCGAGGTGCGCGCCGCGCTCAACACCTTCGGCAAGGGCCTCTCGTTCCCGAAGCTCGAGCGCCTTGCGTTGCGGCCGACCGCCTTCGACGGGCGGCTGATGACCGACCTCCTCACGCTCGTCGCGCCGCGGCTCCACACCTTCGACGTGCAGTGCCCGACGCCGAGCGGCGGGTGGGCTGCGCTGCGGCACGTGCTCCAGCCGTGGCTCGCGGTGGGCCAGCTGACGACGCTGGTGCTGCGGCACGACGACGGCGTGATGGACCTGCTCGAGTCGCTCGGTGAGTCGCTGACGAAGCTCGAGGCGGTCGAGCTGGTGGGCTCGGTGCACGCCGACGAGGTCGCGCGGCTGCGACGGCTCGCTCCCTTGCTCGCGCAGGCGAAGCTGACCGTGGTGCCGTCGATCGCCACGAAGCTCGGCAAGTCGTTCCCGAAGGTGGTCGGAGAAGAGCTGCCCAAACCCAAACGCCGCCCGGCTCGCCGCGAGCGGTACTGGTCGGTGTACGAATGAGATGACCAGTTCCTTCGCCGCTCCGAAGACGGCCGGGGCACGAAGTGCTGCGCTCGCGAGGAGACGCTGACGCGTCAGCGCTGAAGCGCCGCGAAGAAGTCTTCGGTCACGCGCCAGTGGGCGACGATACGCCCGTCGCGCACGTGCTCGATGGCCAACTGGGTCACTTCGAACCGGCGCCCCGTCGGCGGCACGCCGAAGAGCTCCCCGAGGTGCGTGCCGCTCACCCTGGTGCGCACCGCCACCGCCGTCGGCGACGAGACGACGTCTTCGATGCGGCAGTGCAGGTCGGGGACGCCCTTGCGCAGGGCGGTGATGACGTCGGCCACGCCCTGGCGCCCGCGGTCCTGCTGCGGTGAGCCCGGCGAGTGGTTGACGTAGTCGGGGGCGAGCAGCTCGGTGATGAGCTCCACGCGGCCCTGGTTGAACAGCTCTTCGTAGTACCGGTGAACGAGGTGGTCGTGCATGCGGCCACCATGCCGCCGGCGAGACGATACCGTCCAATACCGTGTTGGGCTCGATTGATACCGAATCGGTATGATGCGCCGATGGTCGAAGCGCGCCTGTTGCGGTCGTTCGTCGCGGTCGCCGAGGAGCTGCACTTTGGTCGCGCCGCGAAGCGCCTCCACCTCTCGCAGCCGCCGCTGAGCTTGCATATCCAGCGGCTGGAGGCCGACCTCGGCGCGCCGCTCTTCGAGCGGTCGAGCCGTCGCGTGGCGCTCACCGAGGCCGGCGAGGCGTTGCTCGGGCGTGCCCGCCACATTCTCGCGGAGCTCGAGCGCGCGCGGCTCGAGGTGGGGCGCGTCGCGCGCGGAGACGGTGGGACCCTGGCCGTCGGCTACACCGCCACGGCGAGCCACGAGGTGCTGCCGCGCGTGCTGGTCGCGTTCCGCCGCGCGCACCCCGACGTCGCGCTCGAGTTGCAGGAGCTGCGGAGTGCGCTCCAACCCGCGGCGCTGCTCGAGGGTCGCATCGAGGCAGGCTTCGTCTGCGCGCCGCTCGACGTGCAGGGCCTCGACGAGACCCGCGTCGACGACGAGCCGCTCTTCGTCGCGCTGCCGACGACGCACCGCTTGAGCGGGCAGCGTCACGTCGACGTGCGTGCGCTCGCCCGTGAAGACTTCGTGCTGGTGAGCCCGACGGTCGAGCCGGGCTGGGCGCTGCGGTGCGACGCGGCGTTGCGTGGGGCGGGCGTGCACCCGCGCGTCGCGCAGACCACCGACGGCAAGGTCGCGATGCTCGGCCTCGTCGCCGCGGGGCTGGGCGTGTCGCTCGTGTCGCGCTCGCTGACGGTGCTGACGCGGCGGGGCGTGGTGTTCAGGCCGGTGCGCGGTCTCGGCGTGACGCTGCGGCTGTCGCTGCTGACGAAGCCCGACGCGTCGCCGCGGGCGCGTGCCTTTCGCGCCGTGGTCGAGCGCGTGATGCGCGGCTGACGCTCACTGCGGCGGCGGCCCGAACGCGAGCGTGAACGGGTCGGGCGACGACAGCAGCCAGTCGTCGGTCACCGTCACGGGCGTACCGAGCGTGCGCGCCGCGCTGAAGTCGAGCCCCGCGTCTTCGAGCACGTGCGGGGTGAGCAGCACGTTGCCGAGAATCGAGAGCGCCGGCCGGTCGAGGCCAGGCGCGCGGCGCAGCCACCTGGTGCCCGGTGCCGCCTCGTAGCGGAAGGCGAGGGGCCGTCGTGGCGTGATGGGCCGCGGCAGGTAGTCGATCTGCACCGTCTCGAGCACCACCTGGTTGAAGATCGGGTTCTCCTGCTGCGCGCCCCCGAAGATCGCCGCGTCCGACCACGTGAAGTACGACCAGTTGATGGGGGCCGGGCCGCCGTCGAGCTCGAGCGCGCACGCCGCGACTGGCTGGCAGTCGGGCCGCGCGGTGCACCCGGGCGTGACCGAGCACCCGCTCGAGTCGATGACCGCCGTGTCTTCGAGGAACGCGAGCGGGGAGTTCAGCGGCACCGGGAACCTCGTCTCGATGGACTCCACCGCGCCGCCGTCGAAGGTGGTCAGCACGAGGCGCGTCGAACCCATCATCATCATCGCTCCGGGTCGAACATCGCCCCACGACCCGCTCTGCACGGCGATGGCGCCGCGACCGTCGAACTGCAACCCGCCGTCGTCGAGGGCGCTGCGGTGCTCGACCATCGGCCCGGCGCCCAGGTCGCTCACCGTCCACACCTCGTCGCCGCGCACGCGCAGGTGTTGGCCCGCGAAGCTGGTCGCGAGGTTGCCGTCGGCGCCGTACGCGTACACCGTGCGGGCCACGCCACAGAACGTCAGGCCGGTGCGCGAGCGGTACGGCCCTTCGTCGCACAGGTCCATTCGGTCGACGAAGCGCTGCGTCTGCTGCGTGAGGGTCTCGGGGCGCACGACGAGGATGTCTCGCGCCGACCGCTGGCCGCTCGGGAAATCGAGCTCGACGCGGTACCGGCCGGGCTGTTGCGCCGTGAACGCGACCTGCACCATGAAGTCGACCGCGGTGGTCGATGCGCCGACCACCGGCGCCGGCCCGGTGATCCGCACGGCCGTCGGCCTCTGTCCGAAGCACGAGAGCAGGAAGTGGGTGAACTCCTGGTCGACCAGCGCAAAGGACACGGGAAACTGCGAGGCCGGAGCGCAGAAGGACGTGTCGGGCCCGCCTCCAAAGCCGCCACCAGCGCCGCCGCCGAGGACGACGAATCCCCCGCCTCCGCCATCACCACCGAAGCCACCGAAGCCGCCGGTGGGCCCCGCATCGCGCACCGGGAAACCGTGCGGGCACGCCGTGAAGGCGAGGAGGGTCAGGAACAACGTCGTGCGCAACATGGAGACTCTCGACCTCGGCCCAGCCGCCAACTTCTCAGGTGAGCGACGCGGTGTCGAGTGCCCGCCTCAGCTCCGCGGCTTGCGCTTGAGCCCCATCACGAACTTCTCCCAGTCTTTCTGGAACGAGTCGGGGTCACCGCCGAGCACCTCGGTCAGCGCCATCAGCGCGGTCGGGTCCTTGTCCTTCAGTTCCTGCGCGCGCTGCACGAACTTGATGAGCAGCCCGCGTTCCTGCAGCCAGTAACAGAGGTAGCGCGCCATCGCGTAATGCACGCCCGTGTCGTCGTCGTAGAACTGCGCGTCGGTGGTCTTCACCAGCGCGGAGATCTTCGGCACCGTCTTGGTGCGAATCGCGTCCTGCACGCCAGGCAGTCGCCAGTTGAGCTGCCCGATGAAGTGGCCGTCGCGCTCGCCGGGGAACTCGAAGAGCGAGCCCAGCCCCTCGTTCAGCCACGAGGGACCGTCGGGCCAGTTGGCGTGCATGAACGGGTGCACCAGCTCGTGCGTCAACGTGCCGTAGCCGGGCTTGATGTTCATCACCATCGCGTTGCGTGACGACAGGTAGAAGCCGTACGGCGTGTCGGGCTCGGTCTGGAACAGCTCGCGCGAGTACTTCTCGTACGTCGCCGCGTCCTTGAAGACCCACACGTCCTCGAGCACCGTCGGCGGCTGGGCGAAGAAGTCCTTCAGCAAGAGGTCGCGCGTCCACCCCACCACGTCGCGCGCGCGGCTCTTCACCTTGTCGGGCGACTCGTTGCCGATGACGAGGAACGGCTTTTCCCACTGCATGGTGAAGCCCGCGGGCATCGTCTCCTTCACCGTCATCACGTGCTGCACCAGCTCGGCCGGCGTGGGCGAACTCGGGCGCTCGAGCTTCGGCGCGTCACCCACCGGCTCGAGGCGCAGGCGAATCACGGTCCACTTGTCCTTGCTCGGCTTGAAGGGCCACAGCGCGAGGAAGTCGGCGCGCTTCATGCGGCGGTTGGCGCCGTCGTCTTCCGCGGGCTCCTGGTAGATGACCTCGTCGGTCGTCGCGTCGTACCCAGTCACCAGCCGGAAGTGCTCGGTGGTCTTCGGCGACGCGTCGTAGTGCATGCACACGATGCTGGGGATGCCGCGCTTCAAGTCGGCGTGGAGCTGCGCGAACTGCGCTGCCACTTCCTCCGCGCCCTTCTTCGGCTGCACGCGGTACCAGGTCTGGCCCGGCTCGAGCCCGAGCGTGCGCAGGGTCTTCTGCAGGTCGTCGGCCCACACGCCGCGGCCCTTGAGCGGGTCGAGGCCGCTCACGTTGAAGACGTCGTCTTGCGTGACGTCGCGGCCGAGCCGGCGCAGCGCCATCTCGACGTCGGCCTCGCCGCAGAAGTCGGGCTTCTGCTTCACGAAGGGGAAGCCGTCGAGCTGCACGGTGGTGAGCTGCGGCGCAGCAGCGAGGAGCAGCAGGGGAAGGGTGATCATGCGGGCCTCGGACGCCAGACGCGTGGCGAACAGCTCAGGTTCCGTTCAGCGCGTGACACGCACCGTTCGTCGCGTGACCCCTTTGGATTCGGGTAGGTCGACGCAACTGCCCGTCAACGCTCCGTTCTCGAGCTTGAACTGCCAGCGAATGTGCACGCGGGGGTTCTGGAAGTCGGCCGTCCACCGCTGGGCCTTCGCGTCCCACACGAAGGGCTCGAGGTCGAACATCGACTCCATGGTGCCGCGCACGTCCTTGAAGGCGTGCTGCACGATGAGCCCGTCGGCGCGACGCTCGAAGACGTACTCGACCACCTCGTCGTTGCACGCCTCGTTGCCCGGAAAGCGGACGCAGGTCGAGGTGCCCTTCCACTTGCCGAGGATGCCGTCTTCGGGGCGGGGCGCGCCGCCATCGACCGCGAGCAGCGAGGCGAGGAGAAGCGTCAGCATGCGACCTCCGTTCGGGTAAGACGCTCCGCCATGATCGAGCGGCTCGTCAACGGCATCGTCCCGAAGAAGCACCACCTCCAGCTGAAGGACGAGACGGGGCACCTGCACTTCGAGCACTGCATCACGCAGGAAGGCTTCGACGCGCCGTACACCATCACCTACCACCGCCACGCGCCGCACCGGCAGCTGCCGATGCAGACGAAGCATGGCTGGCTGCCGCGCGAAGCGGCGAAGGGCACCGAGCTCAAGAAGCGTCACTTCCTCTCGCAGAAGCTCGACGCCACGACGAAGAGCCCGCTCGATGCGCGCGTGCCGATTCTCTTCAACGCCGACGTGACGCTGGGCATCGTGAAGCCCGGCGCGGAAGACGCGGCGTACTTCACCAACGGTGACGGCGACGACCTCTTCTACATCCACCAGGGTGGCGGCACGCTGCGCACGCTGCTGGGCGACGTGGTGTTCGGCGAGGGCGACTACGTCTACGTGCCGCGCGGCATCCTGCACCGCTTCATCCCCACGCCGGGCGTGCCGCAGTGGTGGTTGTGGATGGAGTGCCGCGGCGGCGTGCACGTGCCCCGGCAGTGGCGCAACCAGGTCGGCCAGCTGCGCATGGACGCGCCGTATTGTCACCGCGACTTCCGGCCCGCGCACTTCCAGGACCCGCGCGACGAGGGGCTGCGCGAGCTGGTGGTGAAGCGGGGCGACCAGTTCCACGGCTTCACCACGAAGGAATCGCCGCTCGACGTGGTGGGCTGGGACGGCAGCGTCTACCCGTGGGCGTTCCACATCTTGAACTTCCAGCCGCGCGTCGGACTGACGCATTTGCCGCCGACGTGGCACGGCACCTTCGCCGCGCGCGGGGCGCTCATCTGCTCGTTCGTGCCGCGGCCGACCGACTTCCACCCCGAGGCGATTCCGTGCCCGTACCCGCACTCGTCGGTCGACGTCGACGAGTTCATCTTCTACTGCAAGGGCAACTTCACCTCGCGCAAGGGCGTCTCGCCGGGGTCGATGAGCTACCACCCGGCGGGCATTCCCCATGGGCCGCACCCGGGCAGCTACGAGGCGAGCATCGGCACGAAGGAGACCAGCGAGCTGGCGGTGATGCTCGACTGCATGTTGCCGCTGCAGCCGACGGTGCACGCCGCGGCGGTCGAAGATGCGGGGTACATGCAGAGCTTCGTGCCCTGACTTCTCGGGTCGCGGTCAGCCCACCACGCGCCGCAGGTGGGTCCGCGCCACGGTCAACCCGTGACGCCCACCGCTGATCAACTGATCATTCACCGCCGCGAGCCGGTCGGCCATCTGGTGTGCGAGGTTGCTCACCATCTTCAGCGCCGCGAGGTCGCCCTGCTTGAGGCGCTTCTGGAACTGCGCCGTCGGCAGCCGCAGCAGGTCGCAGTCGCACAGCGCGGTCACCGTCGCCGAGCGCAGCGGCGCGGCCCGGAAGAGCGAGAGCTCACCGAGCACCGAGCCGGGGCCGACCTCCGCGAGCACCTTGCCCGCGCGCGAGATCTCGACGTCGCCGATCAACACCAGCCACAGCGAGTCGGCGGGCGCGCCCTCGGCGAAGAGCCGGTTGGACGCGACGACGTGGCGTTGCTCGCAGAGCGCGAACAGGCCCTCTGCTTCGGGGTCGGTGAGGCCTTCGCACAGCGGCGAGCTGCGAAAGCGGGTCCAGAGGGTCTTCGGGTCCACGGTTCTGCTCCAGCGTTTGATCAGATCTAACGGCCGGGCCGCGTCAGGCGTTTGACGCCCTTGCCAGCCCCCGGGGCGGGGCAGTACGCCGTGCTCAGCCCCGACACTGACCAACGCCAGCCCTCACCCGGCTGGCGTTTTCTTTTGCCCGCCGTTCGCCCGCTCGCCGCGGGCCGCCCCCGCCATGACCGACCTCGTCCCCGACTGCGCCCGGTGCGCGGCGTTGTGCTGTCGTCTGACCTCGTTCGCCCGCTCCGAGGACTTCGCGTTCACGCGTCACGCCGGCGAAGCCTGTCGTCACCTCGCCGGACATCGCTGCGCCGTTCACGCGGAGCGCATCGAGCGCGGCCTCCAGGGCTGCACCGTCTACTCGTGCTTCGGCGCCGGGCAGGCCCTCACCCTGCGGCTCGGCGGCGTGGCGCCGTCGGTCGCCATTCGCGCGTTCGGTGCGCTGGTGCGCGTGCACGAGGCGCTCTTCGTGCTCGACGTGCTCGCCGCGCGCTTCCCAGCGCACCCGTCGATCGAGGCGATGACGCGGGAGGTGCGCGCGCGCGCGTCGCTCTCGCCCGCCGAGCTTGCCGAGTTGCGAGACGACGACCACCGCGGCCTGCGCGCCCTCGTCACGGAATTGGCGCGCGCCCCGGCGGACCAGGGCGCGGGTCGCTAGCCATTGATCACCGTGTCTTCGTCGTCTTCCGACCCGGTGCTGGGCATCGATCTCGGCACCACGTACAGCAGCGCCGCTCTCGTCGTGAACGAGAAGTTCCACTACGCGACCGACGAGCGCGGCGAGGCGTGCATCCCCTCGGTGGTGCACTTCCCGAAGAGCGGGCCGCCGCTGGTGGGCGTGGAAGCTGACCGCATGCGCGCCACCGATCCCGAGAACACGGTGTGGGGCATCAAGCGCGTCATCGGCCGCACGCTCGACTCTCCGCAGGCGCGGCGGCTCCAGGCGGGCGCGGCGTTCAAGGTGGTCGGCGTCGGGCCCGGACTCACGGCGACGAACGGGCCGGTCAAGATTCGCACGCGCACCGGTGACTACGGCGCCGACGAGATCGCCGCGATCATCATCAGGCACCTCCGCGAGCGCGCGCAGCAGCGGTTCGGCCGCGCGCTGAGCAAGGCCGTCGTCACGGTGCCGGTGCTCGCCGCGCCGAACGCGCAGCAGGAGATGGTGAAGATCGGCCGCATGGCGGGCCTCGAGGTGTTGCGCGTGGTGCAGGAACCGGTGGCCGGCGCGCTCGCGCGTGGCATCGCCGGCGCGACCGACGAGGGCAGCCCGCGCCTCATCTTCGACTTCGGCGGCGGCACGCTCGACGTCGCGCTCGTGCAGAACGTCGATCGCCAGGTGCGCGTGCTCGGCGCCGGCGGTGACGACGGGCTCGGGGGCGACGACTTCGACACGCTCTTCGCGCGCTCGGTCGCCACGCACGTGTGGGGCCACCACCGGCTCGACGTCACGCGCGACGTCATCTTGTCCGACACGATTCAGCGCACCTGCGAGAAGGTGAAGCGGGTGCTCTCGACCGTGGCCTCGACGCGCTACTTCATTCGCGAAGCGCTCGGCGCCGCCGGCCGGCGCTGGAACATCGACCTCCAGGTGACGCGCGAGGGCATGGCCGCGGTCTGGGCCGAACTCATTGATCGCGCTGTGAAAGTGGCCGAGTCGGTGCTCGGCGGGTCGTCGGCGACGAGCCTCTCGACGATCAGCCTCATCGGCGGCACCACCTTCCTCCCGATGGTGCGTGACGCTGTCGGTAGAACTTTCCAGCGCCCGCTCGATGTCGAAGGCGACCCCCAGACCGCGGTCGCGCGCGGCGCGGCGTTCCTCGGGGCGTTTCCCCAGTTGATCAGGTGAGCGGGCTGTCAGCTATTCTCGACAGCGCGATGGGACTCTTTGACGGGCTGTTCAAGAAGAAGAGCGGTGGGGACGCACTCGAGTCGCTGAAGACGAAGTTCGACGAGAACCCGAAGGACGGGAAGCTCGCTCAGGACATCGCCGGTCAGCTCAAGGCGAAGGGCGATCTGCCGGGCGCGGTCGAGTACGCGGTGAAGGCGGCCGGCGCGTTTCGGGCAGATGGTTTTCTGCAGAAGGCGATCGCCGCGCTCCGCATGGCCGAGGGATGGAACCACGTCACGCCGGAGCTGCTGCGCTCGCTCGCCGACGTGCACCTCGAGCTCAAGCACAAGGAAGACGCGCGCGGCGTGTTGATCAAGCTGCGGCGGTTGCACTTCGAGAAGGGCAACAAGGCTGAGTTGCCGGCGCTCGACAAAGAGCTCGCCGAGCTCGGCCCCGGCCGCTGACAAAGGTCGGGGTGAGGAGAAACCCCGACGGCGAGGCCGGGCTGCCGGCGCTCGACACCGGCCGCTGAGCCCAGTTTTTCTCCTCACCCCAACCCTCTCCTCCTCGGGAGGAGAGGGAGATCTCGCGCTACCGCTTGCGATTGAACACCGGCGCCGCCGACTGCGGACTCGTCAGGTACGTCACGATGTCCCGCAGGTCCGAGTCCGGCAGCCGCTCGATGGTCCAGTTCGGCATCTGCTTGTTCTGGTGACCCTCGAGCCGCCGCACGCGCCGCACCACCCAATCCGGCTCGTACAACCCAGGCGCCCACACCGGCCCCACGCGCCCATCGAGGTGACACGTCATGCAGTACCGGTCGGCGAGCTTCTTCCCCTTCGCCGCGTCGCCGCCCTGCGGGTCGCGCAACAGCGCCTCCATCGAGCGGTACGTGGTGCGGTAGTCGAGCTCGGGCGCGCTGTCAGGCGAGATGCCATCGACGAAGGCAGTGAGCTGCTCTTCCTGCTCCTTCGTCAGCCCATCGCCGAGCATGTATTGCTTCTGGCAGATGGCCGCCGCCTTCCCGACCGTCGTCGCGAAGCCGCCCCAGAACTTCGGCCGCTGGCCAGCGTTGTAGAGCGTGTGCGCCGCGCGCACGTGGTCGTCCTTCAAGAGCAACCCCTCGCGCTCGTCGCTCTTCGCGTGACAGTGGAAGCACGTCATCTTGTTGCCCGGGCCGCCGAGCGCCGGGTCGTGGAAGAGCTTCTCGCCGAGCGCCTTCGCGTCGGTGCCCTTGAAGAGGAACGAGTAGACGAGCGCCGGCTTCGGCTTGCGCGGCGGCTTCGGCTTGGCGGGCCTGGCGGCGGGCTGCACCTCGGTCACCGTCGGCGTCACCACCACCACCGGCTCGGGCGCGGGCGCGTTTGCCGCGGGGGCCTGCACGCGCTCGAAACCCATGTCGAACCACACCGACGCGGTGTCACCGAGCTTCAAGAACAGCCGCTGCGGCCGCGCGATGGCGTAGTCGGCGAACGGCACGTCGAACTTGCCGCTCACCCGCACCCGGCCCTCGGCGTCCATCTTGAGGGTCAACGGCACCTTCACCGCGCGACGCACGCCGTGCAGCTCGAACGAGCCGCTCGCCTCGCCCGTCACCGTGCTGCCCGGCGTGACGGCGGCGGCCGACGGCTGCTCGATGGAATCGATGGTCAGCACCGCGCGCGGAAACCGCGAGGTCTCGAGGAACTCCACGCGCATGTCCTGGTCGCGCTGGTCGATGCCGGTGCGCAGCGTCGCGACCTCGACGGCGATGGCGCCCTTGCCCTTGCTCCACGCCTCGGGCGCGAAGGTGAGGGAGCCGCCGGCCTGCCGCGTGACGCCGGTGACGTCATCGAGCGGACCTTCGACGGTGAAGCGCACCACGCCGCGCGTCTTCACCCACTGCGGGTCGGCCGCGAGCACCGGCGCGGCGAGGCACAGCGAGACCACCAGCGCGCGCAGCATCACGGCTCCTCCACAATGGAGCTGCGCATCGGGCCGAGCAGCGCGAGCAGCTCCCCCTTTTCCTGCGCGGGCACCTTGAACTTGTCGAGCGAGGCCACGAGGTGCCCCACGAGGTTGTCGAACTGCTGGTTGGTGATGCGCATGCCGGCGTGCGCGGTGCCCATGTCGCGGCCCGAGTACGTGCACGGCCCGCCCGTCGCGGCGCACACCAGCTCGACCAGCCGCTGGCGCAGGCGCGGCACGTGGCCGACCGCGAAGCCGCTGTTGATGGTCTCGTCTTGCGACACGCGCCCGAGGAAGTCGTCGATGACCGCCTCGACCGCGCCCTTGCCGCCGAGCCGGTCGAAGAGCTTCTTCGGCGCCTTCGCCTCGGCCACCGGCTCGCTCTTCGCCGGAGCCGCCGCCTTGTCCTCGTCCTTCGTCGCGCTCGACGCCGTCGCGCAGCCCGCGAGCGCGAGCGTCGCGCACAGCACCCAGGTGTGGTGAGTCACGTTGTCGTCCTCTTTCGAAAGAAGTTCAGAAGTGGCCGAGCAGCGTCACGCCGCCGCCGGAGCCGCCGACCGTGGGCGTCACCGTCACGTCGCGCCCGAGGAACCACAGCAGTCCGCCCGTCAGCCCGAGCGCGCCCGCCGAGACGAAGAGCACGTTGGCGACGGTGGCGCGCATGATCGCGCCCTGGTCGCGCTGGTAGAGCTCGACCGGGTCGTAGCCGCCCTTCGCGAGATCGGCCTTCACGGTCTCGCGCGTGCTGCTCGAGGTGATGCCGAAGTACGCGCCGACGCCCGCCGCCGCGACGCCGAGACCGACCAGCACGTAGCCGGCCGGGCGCAGCGCCGAACCCGACGACGTGGGCTCGCTCTTCACCTCGACCGGAGCGGGCTCGGCCTTCGCGACCGGGGCCAGCGTCGCCGGCTCTTCCTTCTTCGGCTCGTCGACGACCTTCGCGGCGACCGGCGCCGGAGCCGGCGCGCTCTGCTT
Organism: Myxococcaceae bacterium; assembly: GCA_046351675.1. Classification (GTDB taxonomy): domain Bacteria; phylum Myxococcota; class Myxococcia; order Myxococcales; family Myxococcaceae; genus Archangium_A. Next base: position 22,235 of record JAXLYB010000030.1, on the reverse strand, counting down.
GATGGGCCGCCCCGCCGACGCGAGGAACATCAGCTGGTCCTTCTTCTCGCTCAGCGCCTCGGCCCACCACTCGATGCTCACCGCGTCGACGTCGAGCGCCGCCGCGCCGTTGATGACCTTCGCCTCGGTCGGCTTCCACGCGCCACCGTCGACGCGCGTGTAGATGCGCACCAGGGCGATGAGCTTGAGCGGGTCGTTCTTGATGAAGAGCGAGACCTGCTTCACGCGCCCGTCTTCCGCGCCGGGCTCGAGCGGGCCGAGCTCGATGCCGCCGTTCGCCTTGAACCAGTCCTTCGCGGCGGCGATGGCCTGCGCGGCCTTGCCCGTGTACTTGCCGGTGAGGTCGCGCTTGCCGTCGAGCTGGAGCACCGAGCGGAACGACTCTTCCGCGCGGTCCAGCTTCCCGAGCGAGGCCTCGGCGAGACCGCGCGACTCGAGCAGCGTCAGCAGGCTCTCGCGATCGAGTCCGCCCTTCTTCGCCGCGGCCTCGATGGCCTTGAGGGCCTGGTCGTACTTCTTGCCCGCGAGCAGCAGCTGCGCCTTCTCGAGGTCAGGGTTCTTCTGGGCGAGCGCGGCCGACGACGACAGCGCCACCGCGACGCAGAGGACGAGCGCGCGCATCAGTTGGTGCCTCCGTCGAAGAAGTTCGACGTGTAGGTGATGGGGCTGGTGTCGGGCAGCGGCTCGTATTCCGTCGCGGGCCGCGGCGCCGAGGTGTCGTTGGTGCCCGTCACCACCAGGTCACGCACGTACTCGGTGAACTCCACCGCGCCTCCGCCACCGCCCGTCGCGCCACCACCACCGCCGGTCGCGCCACCACCACCGCCGGTCGCGCCACCACCACCGCCGGTCGCGCCACCACCGCCGGTCGCGCCACCACCACCGCCGGTCGCGCCACCGCCACCGCCGGTCGCGCCACCTCCGCCGCCCGTCGCCGCGCCGCCGCCCGTGCCGCCATCAGGCGGAGGAGGGACGAGCGGCTCGCACGAGCAGCCCGACGAGACCACCGCGCTCACGACGAGCGCAGCCATTGCCGTTCGCAGGTTGAACATGTCTTGGCCTCGCGTGACTTCAGGTGCCCGAGTTCGGCGTCTTCAGGTACGGGAAGACGGTGTCGAAGTCCGCCGCGTCCTGGAGCACGGCGTCGTGGAACGGGATGCCGCCCGCCGGCGCGTCGTTGTCGGACAACAAGATGCCCATGCTCACGCGCAGCGCGACGTCGACCACGTCGTCACCGGGGCGGCGGCCGTTGGGGAAGCCCGCGGGGTCGCAGCCCGACGCGCCGGTGTCGAGCATCGGCGGCATGGTGGCCGAGCGGCCGGTGAAGCAGCCGAGCGCGCCGAGGTTGTTCTGCGTGCCGGTGGTCGCCGGAATCGCGGTGTTGAGCCGCAGCATCTCGGCGGTCGCCGCGCCCGCGGGGAACTTGTTCACGCCCGGCACGCCGGTGAGGAACGCGGTGACGAGGTCGGTGCGCGGGAAGACGCGCGGTGCGGGCGCCGAGAACAGAATCTCGATGAGCGCGGGGAGCGTCGGGTTCGTCACGTACGGCGCGAAGTTGGTGACGTCGTCCTTCGGCTCGCTGGCGTTGAACTTGTCCTTGTCGGGCACGCCGATGACCACCTCGTTCACCAGCGGCATGCCCAGGCGCGAGACCTGCGCCCACGCGCCGCCTTCACGCGTCGCCTTCGAGTAGCCGCCCTTCGGGTTCACCACGCGCGCCTGCCGCACGCTCGCCGTCGTCCAGCCGCCGATGACGGTGTTGGTGCCGCTGGTGAGGCACGACTTGTCGATCTCCAGCGCGAGCGTGGTGACGTTCTTGTTGCCGATGGGGTTGGGCGAGACCGCGCCGCGCAGCGCGTTGTCGGTGATGACGCCCGCTGGCGCGTTCACGAGGTCGAAGATGGTGCCGAGGTTGACCGCGAAGCCTTCCTTGCGCTGGCCGACGAAGACGCGCCCGGCCACCGCGCAGCCGGGAATGGTGATGGGGAAGATGAAGCTGCGCGCGTAGGCGGCGTAGCTCCCGCCGGGGAAGGTCTTGGTGCCGACGTTGTCGAGCGGCTTCTCGAAGGTCGTCGCGCCGCCGTTCATCTTGGTGATGCTCTGCGCCGCTGCGCCGCGCCGCGGGCCGCGCACGATGCCCAGGGTGTACGTCTCGAGCTGGCCCTGGAACGCGCCGGTGGTGCTGAAGCCGCCGTCGCTCTGGCCGATGGGGCCGGCGTTGATGAGCGGAATGGCCACCGTGGCGCTCGAGCCGCCGTCGGGCAGCGCGATGGGCAGCGCGACGCCCTGGCCGTTGTTCACCAGCGAGTTCTGGAAGCGGAACTGGAAGGTGAGGTCTTCGATGGCGTCGCCGGTGTTGTCGATGTGGATCTCGTAGAGCGCCTCGGGGTCCATCGCGAAGTAGTTGGGGCCGCCGTACGCGTCCTGCAGCGGCTGGTAGTTCGCGATGAGCGTCACGAAGTTCCCGCGGCCCGCCTCGTAGGAGTTGAAGAGGTAGAAGTCCGTACCGTCGACCTTCGGGTTCTTGGTAATGAACGGCGCCTCGCGGTGGCTCGACGCCATCGCAGGGCTCGCGAAACCCAACCCACAACTCAACGCCACCGCCGCAGCGGCAGAGACCAACGAACGCATGCACGACCTCCCGTGGGGTGTTGAAGAACGAAAGCGTCGCTGTACGGACCCGGGCCGCCGGGTGGTTTGCGCCGCACTCGTCTTCGTGTCGTTTTCGGCGTGCAAGTCGTCGAGTTCCACCGACTCTGGAACTGCCGCCGCGGCGCCGACCGAGGCGCAGGTGCTCGAGGCCGACCTCGCGGCGCTGCCCCACGCGGGCGGGAGCCTCGTCGATCAACTCGCCGCCGAGCTCGCTGCGCGGCCGAAGGGCACCCCGACGCTGGAAGGCGTGCTCGCCGCGGTCGCACCGCAGGGCGTGTCGTTCAATGCCCCGCGGCAGGTCTTCGGGCAGAAGCAGTACGCGCTGTATTGCGCGAGCGCCGACAGCGTCGATGGGCTGGTGCTGACGGTGTGCGAGTACCCGGGTGAGGCGCAGGCCGCGCGCGGCGAGAAGGCCGCCAACGTGGTGCAGGGCCAGCTCGCGCGCCACCAATCCAGGGTGCGGAGGCAGTCCGTACTCCACGTCGTGCCGCGCTCCGACACGCCCGAGGACACGGTGAAGAAGGTGCTCGGCGCGTTCGAGTCGCTCTGATGAAGGCCACGCTCGCGGTGCTCGCCGGCGGCGTGGCGCTGACCGTGCTCTTCACGCTGATTCCCGCCGAGCGCACGGGTGCGCCGTGGGTGCCGGCGCGCGCCGACGAGGTGCTCGAGCGGGTGGCGCCCGGGTCGAAGCCGGTGGTCGCGGCCAGCGCGGACGACGCGGCGGTGCTCGCGCGGCAGCTCATCGAGGACTCGCGGGCGCGCGGAGGAGATCCCCGGTTGCTCGGTCGCGCACAGGCAGTGCTCGCGCCGTGGTGGACGGCGGCTGACGCGCCGGCCGAGCTGGTGCTGATGCGCGCGACGGTGAAGCAGGCGCTGCACGATTTTCCCGGGGCGCTGGGCGACCTCGACCTCGTGCTCCGCACGCGGCCCGGTGATGCGCAGGCGGCGTTGACGCGGGCGACGGTGCTGACGGTGCTGGGCCGGCCGGCCGAGGCGCTCGCCTCGTGTGAGCTCTTGCCGCGCGAGGGCGAGCCGTATGCAGGGTGTGCCGCGGGGCCGCTCGCGCTGTCGGGGCGCCTCGAGGACGGGCTCGCGGTGTTGGCGCTGGCTCCGCAGAGCGCGTGGGTGCGGTCGCTGCGCGGCGAGTTGCTGTGGTGGAAGGGTGACGTCGCGGCTGCCGAGGGCGAGCTGCGCGCGGCGCTGCAGCTCGACGCGGGTGATGCGTACACGCGCCTGTTGCTGGCCGACCTGCTGCTGCTCGATGCCCGGCGGCCGGGTGAGGTGGCGGCGCTGTTTCCGGGGGAAGTGCGGAACGATGGTGAGCTCTTGAGGGTGGTGCTCGCGGGGGCTGCGCCGGAGGTGCGGGCGGATCTCGAGGCGCGCGTCACGGCGAATCGGCAGCGCGGGGAAGTGCTCCACCGGCGCGAGGAGTCGCGGTACGCGCTGGCCATCGAGCACGATGCGGCGCGCGCGCTGCAGCTCGCGGTGGAGAACTGGGGTGTCCAGCGCGAGGTGGCGGACGCGCGCGTGCTGCTCGAGGCGGCGGTGGCGGCGAAGCAGCCCGCGGCGGCGCAGCCGGTGGTCGAGTGGCTCGAGGCGACGAAGTTGCCGGTGCCGGGGTTGCGCGCGCTGGTGAAGGAGCTGCGGCCGTGAGCGCGCCACTGTCTCCCTCTCCTCCCGAGGAGGAGAGGGTCGGGGTGAGGAGTAACCCGTCGAAGCGCCGACCTGCGTCTTCTGTCTTCCCGCCCTCTGCGCTCCGGCAGTTTTCTCCTCACCCCAACCCTCTCCTCCTCGGGAGGAGAGGGAGCTCTTGCTCGTCGTTCGTATTGCTCAGCGTGGTCAGCGTGCTCCTCGGCGCGCTCCCCGCTCGCGCGCACAAGGGCTCCGACGCCTACTGGACCCTCAAGGCCACCGGCTCACACTTCACCGGCCGCCTCGACGTCGCACTCAAAGACCTCGCCCTCCTCCTCCCGCTCGACCCCAACGGAGACGGCGCCCTCACCTGGGGCGAGCTCTCGGCCCAGCGCCCGGCCCTCTGCACGCTCGTGCAACAGAAGGTCTCCCTCGCCCAGGTGGGCGCGCGCTGTGTCCTCGACTGCGGCGCACTGCAGGTCGTCACCCACTCCGACGGCACCTACGCCGCGCTCGAGCTCTCCGGCTCTTGCCCCGCGGACCTCGTCACCGTCCAGGCCACCTACGAGCTCCTCTTCGACGTCGACGCGCAGCACCGCGGGCTCCTCTCGCTCGGCGCCGCCGACTCGGCGCACTGGGACGCCTTCACCAGCAACCAGCGCACCCGCGACGTCACCTTCGCCGCGGTCAGCGCGGGCGAGCAGGCGGGCCTCGCCGTCATCCAGGGCCTGCACCACATCGGCGTCGGCTGGGACCACCTGTGCTTCCTCTTCGCGCTGCTGCTCCCCTCGGTGCTCCGCCGCGATGCGCGCACGTGGGTCACCCGCGAGGCCTTCAAGCCCGCCTTCCTCGACGTGGCGAAGGTGGTGACCGCGTTCACGGTCGCGCACTCCGTCACCCTCGCGCTCGCCGCGTTCGAGGTGGTGCACCCGAACGCGAAGTGGGTCGAGGTGGCCATCGCCGCGTCGGTGGCGCTCGCCGCGCTCAACAACCTCTGGCCCTTCGTGCCCGAGACGCGCTGGTCGCTCGCCTTCTCGCTCGGCCTGATGCACGGCTTCGGCTTCGTGTCCGCCATCCAGGACCTCGGCGCCTCGGGGCCGCGCCTCTGGCTGTCGGTCTTCAGCTTCAACGTGGGCGTCGAGCTCGGCCAGCTGCTCATCGTCACCGCGCTGGTCCCGCTCCTGTGGCTGTTGCGCGGCAGGGCGCTGTACGCCCGTGTCATCCTGCCCCTCGGCTCAGCGGTCATCCTCGGGGTTGCGCTCTTCTGGGTCTCCCAGCGGGTGTGAAGTACAACCCACCGCGGTCATGAAGCAGCCGGCCGAACCGCAGCGCGTCGTCTTCTCCCAGGGCTTCGAGGGGCTCTTCTCGAAGGACATTCGCGCGCGCGTGACGCCCGAATTCGACGCGGCGCTGCGCAAGTTGGGCATCGCCCTCGACAAGCCGTTCCAGGCTGCGTACCCCATCGAGCTGTGGGCCGAGTGCGTGGAGCTGGCCTCGAAGCACGTCTACCCCGACCTGCCGCGCCCCGACGCCTACCGCCGGCTCGGCGCCGACACCATCCAGGGCTTCGGCCAGACGTTCATCGGCAAGGCCGTGTTCGGCATGCTCAAGCTCATCGGCCCGGTGCGCGCCATCGAGCGGGCGACGCGCAACTACGCGAGCACCAACAACTACACGAAGGTGACGCTCACCCGCACCAGCCCGACGAGCTTCCACTTCCACTTGAACGAGAAGCACACGCTGCCGGAGTTCGACATGGGCGTGGTCGAGGAGATGCTGCGCTACCTCGGCGCCGCGGAGCCGCGCGTCACCCTCGTGCAGCAGGACCCCGAGGGCTTCACGATGAACCTGGAATGGAAGGGCTGACCGGCGTCGACTGCAGGGCCGCCTTCGCCTCCTTCAGCCGTTCCATCGCCTCGTGCAGGGCGCTGGCCGCCGCGCGACCGGCGTCGTCATCGGCCGCCTCGAGCGCCTGCGCCGAGTCGGTGAGCAGCCGCACGCTGGCCTCGAGCTCCGCGGCCGCGCGGAAGCACAACCTCGCCGTCGTCATCGCGGAGCGCTTCATGGTCACACCAGCCCGTACGCGACTTCGCGGTTCTGCGCGGTGAGCTGACGCGCCTTGAGCGCCGCCTGCACCGCGTCGCGCGCGCGGGCCAGCGCCGCCTCGGCCTCGCGCAGCGTGGTGAGCATCGCGGCCTGCGTGGAGTCGACCTGCGGCTCGAGCTCCTTCAGCGCGGCGTGCACCGTGGTCGCGCCCGCGTCGATCGCGCTGGCCGCCTTGAAGCAGGTCTTCGCGCGCACCATCCAGTTGCCCCAGCGCCCGCTCTTGTTCGAGGTGTTGTCGTTCATGGGCGCCACACTAGCGGCGACCACTGACATTCCTTTCAGGTGTGCTCGTAACGCCTCGAAAGGACTGGAGAAACATCCTCCAGGTCACTTCCTGAGCTGCCACGAAACCCGCAGGGTGAAGCCGGTCGGGTCGGTGGCCTCGAGCTTCACTTCGGGCAGCACCCCCAACAACTCGAGCGCCTGGTCGACCACGCCCATGTCGTACTCGGGCGGCGTGTGCAGCTCGGTGAGGTGCATCGTGTACACGGTCTGGTCGAGCCGCTTGAGCGTGACCACCGTGTAGTTGCTGACCGACGCGTAGGTGCGCGCCGAGCGCTCGAGCGTGCGCGCGGGGCCGATGAGCTTCATCAACCCGAACGCCGCGCGGCCGAGCACCGTCTCACCGAAGCCCCTCATCGTCAGCCGGCCCAGCTCGAACCACGACTCGTTGCCACGCGCGTCGGGGAAGAGGTGCTTCGCGCACGCGCCGACCGTCGCCGCCCACGTCTCCACCGGGTAGCCGGGGTTGAAGCGGCGCTCGAGATCGATGTTGAGCTTCTTCAGCTCGTCCCTCAGCGCCGGCGTCAGGCGCGCACGCACTTCCTTCGAGAAGAGGGAGTCGAACGCAGCGCCGAAGACGACCCGGGGTTGAGCGGGGTTCATGGAGGCAAGCGGGTGAGCAGCTGCCCGCGCGCCATGACGTACACCAACCGCTGCGTGGCGGTGATGTCTTCGAGCGGATTGCCGTCGAGCACCAGCAGGTCGGCGCTCTGGCCCGGCGCGAGCGTGCCGAAGTTCGGCTTCGGGGTGAGCAGCGCCGCCGCGCGCGAGGTCGCGCAGAGGAGGGCCTCGGCGTTGGGCACGCCCGCGGCGACGAGCAGCTGCAGCTCGGCGTGCAGGTCGGCGCCGAACGTGCCGACGCTGCCGAACGCATCGGTGCCAGCCACCAGCGTCACGCCCGCATCGAGCGCGGTGTGCACGTTCACCGGCCGCACCTTCTCGGCCGCCTCGAGCTCGTCGCCCCACTTGAAGAGCCCCGCGGGCAGCGTGGCCGCGTCGACGAGCGCCGGGGAGAACTGGTCGAGCACCTCCTTCGGCTCGACGCTCACCGTCATCGGCAGCGGCGCGAAGCGCTTCTGCGCGACCTGCGTGAAGCGCTCGTAGTTGATGAGCGTGGTGACCATGGTCACCTTCGCGTCGGCCAGCCGCTTCGCCTGCTCGGCGGTGAGCCCGGTGGTGGCCGGCCCGTGCGCGAGCGCGTCGACGTGGTGGTCGAGCGCGCGCATCGCGTCGTCGGCGGTGTCGATGTGCGCGATGACCTTGAGCCCGATGAGGTGCGCCTCGGCGACGACGGCGTCGAGCTCTTCGTCGGTGAGCTGCGGCGAGCCGCGCGGAATCGAGGCGATGACGAGCTTGATGATGCTCGCGCCCGCCGACTGCCGCGCCCTGACCGCCGCCCGCGCTTCCTGCGCCGACGACACCTGCGTGGCGAGCTTCTCGGCGACGAGGTTGCTGGCGATGGGCCCGTAGCCGTCGCGCAGCAGGCTCAAGGGGTAACCGTCGCGGTGGGTGATGATGGGCCCCGCATAGAAGAGGCGCGGCCCGACCTGCTTGTTCTGGAGGATGTCGTTGCGCAGCTCGGCGACGGCGCTCAGCTCGCCTCCCAGGTCCTGCGCGGTGGTGATGCCCGCGAAGACGAGCGCCTCGACGTTGTGCCGCGGGTTGGGCACCGCGAGGTACCAGGGCGGCAGCGAGCTCAACGTCACGTGCACGTGCGCGTCGACGAGGCCCGGAATGACGGTCTTCCCCGCCGCCTCGAGAATGGCCGCGTTCGGCGACGGCTTCGAGCTGCCGGTCGGCGCGATGGACACGATGGTCGCGCCCTCGACCACCACGTCCTGGTGCTCGAGCAGCGTGGTCGACGTGCCGGTGAAGACCGCCGCGTCGCGAATGAAGATGACGCGCGCCTCGCGCGAGGGCCCGAGGAGGTCGCGGTACGTCGGCGCCTTGATGCACGCCGCGCAGAACACCGTCAGCGCGAGGAGGGAAGCGCGGGGCATGGCCACCCACCCTGACAGGCTCGTGGGATTTTCGCTCGGTGCGGTGGTGGTCATGGTCGTCTCTCCCGAAGCCCAGTCTCTCATTCGGGTCCGACATTCCCGGGCGCTGGCGAGGTGAGTTGAGGTGTGAAGTGGTGCTAAGCGCAGCGTCCACGTGGAGCCGTTGCTGATCACCACCCGAGTCGAAAGACCCCGCCGCTGGGTGTGGGCCGTGCCGCTGGCTGCCGTCGCGGTGCACGGGCTCGTCCTCGGGCTGGTGGTGCTCAGCAGCATCCTGTTTCCCTCGAAGCCGCGACCGCCGCCCGAGAAGAAGCCGGTGACCGCCTCGCTGCGCCGCATCGACTCGCGGCAGTGGCAGGCCAACCGCGGCGCCGCCCGCAACGCGCAGCCGCTCGAGCGGCCGGTCGACCCGAAGCCCCAGGGGCAGGTGGTCGACGTCGCGCCGGGCAACGACCGCGTGCCCACGGAATCGAAGTACCTCGCGACCACCAACAACGCGGTGCTCAAGCAGACCCGCGCGCGCGACCAGGTGCAGAAGTGGTCGGTGGCGACCGCGAAGACCACCGAGCACCCCGAGGAGAAGCCGGCGGCGAAGGGTGAAGCGGCGAAGTCGACGCCGCCTCCGTCGGGCGTGAACCTCGCCGAGAGCATGCTCGGCAAGCGCATGATGCCCTCGCTCCTGCCCGACCCGGTGAGCGGCACGGGTGACCCGGACACGTCCACCGCGCCCGTCGGCACGCAGGGCGGCACCGAGCGCCAGGGCGGCGACATGACCGAGGGCGGCGGCGCGCCCAACGACGCGCTCAACGACGTCGCCGAGGGTGACTCGACGTCGCTCAACACCAGGGAATGGAAGTACGCCGGCTTCTTCAACCGCGTGAAGCAGGCGGTGTCGGCGAAGTGGGACCCCAACGGGCGGCTGCGCCAGCGCAACCGCTCGCTCAACGCCGTGGAGCGCGTGACGGTGATGGCCGTGACGCTCAAGCCCGACGGCGCGATGACCGACATCTACGTGGTGCAGTCGAGCGGCATCGACGAGCTCGACGCCGAGGCGATGACCGCGTTCGAGCGCGCCGCGCCGTTCCCCAACCCGCCGGCGGGCCTCGTGGAGAACGGCTTCATTCGCTTCACGTTCGGCTTCCACGTGAGCAACGGCAACATGCTGCCGCCCAGCCCGTTCCGTTTCCGCTGACGACGATGGCGCGCTCCCCGCAGGACATCGCCGTCGACGCGCAGTGCCTGCGCATGTCGCTCGAGCGCCACCTCGACCGGTCCATCGCGACGACGTTGAGCGCGTCGGTGGTCGCGTGGGTGCTCAGCACGTGGCACGAGCCGCGGCGCCTGGCGGCGTGGGTCGGGCTGGTGACCTTCATCAACGTGCTGCGCATCAGCACGTGGGTCTGGCTGAAGCGCAGCAAGCCCACCGACGCGCAGGTGCTCGCGCACGCGCCGGTCTACGTGGTGCTGATGGAGGCCGCCGCGCTGACGTGGGGCGTGCTGGTGGCGTGGGTGGGCTGGCCGACCGACGTGAGCCAGATCGCGGTCATTCTCGTCGCCATCGCCGGCATGATGACGGGCGGCGTGCAGAGCGTGTCGACGACGCCGCGCACCATGTTCGCGTCGATCGCGGTCTCGTTGACGCTGGTCTTCGTGCACATGGTGACCTCGACCAACCCGGCCTTGCGCGTGCTGTCGCTGCTCATCGTGGGGCACGTGTTCAGCATGGTGGCGGCGGTGCGCGCGGTGAACCGCGAGACGCGCGCGTCGATTGCACTCCGCTTCGAGAACACCGAGCTGGTGCAGAGCCTGCGCATCGAGAAGGAACGCGAGGCCGCGGCGCGCGAGGAAGCCGAGAAGGCCAACCGCGAGAAGTCCCGCTTCGTCGCGGCGGCGAGCCACGACGCGCGGCAGCCGCTCCACGCCATGGGGCTGCTGGTCGACACGCTCAAGTCGCAGGAATTGGCGCCGAAGGCCACGCGGCTGGTGCAGTCGATCGACGTCGCGCACGCCTCGCTCGTCTCGCTGCACGAGGGGCTGCTCGAGCTCTCGCTGGCCGAAGTGGGCACGGTGGTGCCGCGGCTGGTCGACGCGCCGCTCGCGACGCTGCTCGAGACGCTCGAGACGGAGTGCGGTCCGCGCGCGCGTCAGCGGGGCCTGCAGTTCGACGTGCGGGCGGTGGGCGTCACGCTGCGCACCGACCCGGCGATGTTGCTGCGGGTGCTGCGCAACCTGGTGACCAACTCCATCGCGTACACGAAGCAGGGGCGGGTGCTGGTGACCGCGCGGCGGCGTGCCGGGGAGTGCCTGCTGCAGGTGTGGGACACGGGCATCGGCATCGCGCCGGAGCACCAGCAGAAGATCTTCGACGAGCTGTACCAGGTCGGGAACGCGGCGCGCGATCGCACCCAGGGCGCGGGGCTCGGGCTGGCCATCGTGAAGCGGCTGGCGACGGCGCTGAAGACCGAGGTGACGGTGAAGTCGACCGTGGGGCGGGGGAGCGTCTTCTCGCTCGTGGTGCCGCTCGCCGTCGAGACGCCTCGCTTCGTGGCGCGCGGCTCGGGCACGGTGGCGCTGGTGGTCGACGACGACGGCCTGGCGCGCGCGGCGCTGGCGACGATGCTCGAGCAGTGGGGCTTCGAGGTGGTGACCGCGAGCGATGCCGAGGAAGCGACCGGCTACGTCAACGCGCTCGACCGGTTGGACCTCGTGGTGAGCGACCTGTGGCTGCCCGGCGCGTCGGGGCTCGATTTCTTGTCGAAGCTCGCGGAGCGGCCGGCGCTCAAGCGCGTGTTGATGAGCGGTGACACCACGCTCAACCCCGCGAAGATGACGGCGGAGGGCATCACCTTCGTGCGCAAGCCGGTGCGGGCGGCGCGGTTGGCTGAGGCCATCGGCGGGCAGCGCGCGAACTAGTTCGAGCTCGAGTTCCCTCTCCTCTTCAGAGGAGAGGGTCAGGGTGAGGAGTAGCCCTGTCGAAGCACCCAACGCGGGGTTCTCCGAGTTTGAGTTCCCTCTCCTCTTCAGAGGAGAGGGGCAGGGTGAGGAGTAACCCTGTCGAAGCGCCCAACGCGGGGTTCTCCTCCTCACCCCAACCCTCTCCTCCTCGGGAGGAGAGGGAGCTTTAGCTGCGGTTCTCGAGCGCCCGCGCGATGCGCAGCAACTCATCGAGGTTCTGCTGCGGCAGCACCCCGACGTACCGCTCGTCACGCGTCACCATCACCATCGGGTCCGACGCGTCCTTCATCTGCTGGTGCACCTGCTCGAGCGGCATGCGCGCATCGACGCCGTTGAAGGTGGTGCGCATCGCGGCGCTGACCAGCGTGCGCGGCCCGGTCTTCTCGAGGTGCGTGATCAGTTCCTTGAAGCCGAGCACCCCCACCACGTCGGTCCCGCGCATCACGGGGAACTCGCTCTGGAAGGTCTGGCGAAACACGCGGCTCGCGTCCTCGAGCGTGTCGTTCTCGTCGAGCGTGGGCCCCGTCACCATCACGTCGCGCGCGAGCAGCGAGCGCAGCGCGTGGTGGGTGCGCACCGCGGTGACCTCCTGGCGCGCGCTCATCCAGATCCACACCGCGGTGAGGAGGAACACCGGCCCGTAGTGCAGCCCCGCGACGCCGAGCGCGATGGACAGCACCTGCGCGATGCGGGTCGCGATGCGCGTCGAGCGCACGTACGGCAGGAAGAACGAGAGCGTCGCGCGCAGCGCCCGGCCTCCGTCCATGGGGAAGATGGGCAGCAGGTTGTAGAGGCCCATCACGAGGTTGAACCACGCGAGCTGCGTGATGGGGCTCGAGGTCGGGTCGTCCCACGCGCGCGGCGGCGTCAGCGTCTCGTGCCACCAGGCCCAGAGGAACCCGAGCCCCGCGAGCAGCAGGCTGACCAGCGGCCCGGCGAGCACCACCGCGAGCTGCGTGCGCGGCGTCTCGGGCATATCTTCGATGTTCGAGAAGCCGCCCATCGGCGTGAGCGAGATCTCGCGCGTGCGGAGGCCGAAGCGGCGCGCCGTGAGCGCGTGCCCCAGCTCGTGCAGCAGAATCGACACCATCACCCCGAGCAGCAGCGCGCCGACGAGCAGCAACACGTCACGGTCGGCGCCGCGCCGCACGAGCGTCAGCAACGACCACGCCGCGATGAGCGCGAACGTCACGTGGATCTCGAGCTGGATGCCGGCGATTTCGCCCACCACCAGCGACCACGGTTGGTGTGCCTGTCGTTTCGTCTTCACGGCGGCGACTTGAGCAGCTTTGCGCCGTGGCCGGTGATTCCGCTGCGACCGGACGCGGCGTGGCCACCGGGTTGGGACCACCGTGCGCGCGTGGCAGCATCGTCACCAGTTCGATGGCGGCACCGCGACAGCACGAGTTCTCCGGCTTCACGGTGCGCGGCATCGCCGACGCGCTCGTCGCCTTGAAGTTGAAGGAAGCGGTGTGGCCTCGACTCGGCCCCGCGGCGCGCGAGGCGATGGACCACCCGACGCGCTTCAAGTTCCATCTGGGCGCGGCGATCGACGAGGTGGTCATCGCGGTGGTCGACGTGCATGGGCCCGACGCGGCGGCGGCGATGATGGAGCACGCCACCCGCGCGTCGATCGAAGGCGTCGTCGCGCCGCTCGCGCGCATGTACCTCACGCTCAAGGGCAACGATCCGCACGTGCTCTTCGAGCGCTTCAACGACTTGAGCCGCGCCACGAGCCGCGGCATCGAGTCGCGGTGGACGCGCGAGGGCCCGACGCGCGGGCGGCTCGAGCTGCGCTACGTCTCGGCGCCTGATCAACGCGTCGGCCACCCGTGGCGCGGCGCGCTGCGCTTCGTGCTCGAGTTCTGCGGCAAGTCGGGCGAGCCGGTGCTCGAGCCGGTCGGCGACGACCCGCGCGTCGTCGCGCTCACCATCGAGTGGAAGTAACCGGGGCGCTCAGTCCGCCGAGAGGCCGGGCAGCTTGCGCTCGTGCAGCTCTTCACCAGGGCGCAGGTTCGCGTACGCGCGCGCCGCCTGCACCACCGCCTCGGCCTCGAGCGTCGCGTGCACCCGGGTGCGCGTGTACGTCGAGCGCTTCTCGCCCTCGAACACCACGTTGCACGGCGAGCGGCACATGTCGAAGCACTTCACCGCCTCGAGGTCGAAGAGGTCCTTCAGGCCGAGTGACTTGCGCAGTTCCTTCACGCGATCGAACAACAGCTGCCCGTTGCCCGAGTCACGCTCGTCTTCGTCTTCGCAGCGCTTGCAGATCGAGACGGTGACCATCACTCACCAGACACCAGAAACGAAAAACCGCGCCCCTTGTGAGGACGCGGCTTCGAGAACTTCAGACTGCACGACGGCCTCTCAGAGGTCGCCGGCCGCCTTCAGCTCGGCGTACACGCGGTCGATGCCGCGCTTGTTGATGATGCGCAGGCCGTGGGCCGACACGCGCAGGGTGATCCACTTGTTCTGGCTGGCCACGAAGAAGCGGTGCTTCTGGAGGTTGGGCAGCGAACGGGTCTTCGACTTGTTGTTGGCGTGGCTGACCTTGTTCCCAACCATCGGGCGCTTGCCGGTCACCTGGCAGACTCGAGACATGACGTAGTTCTCCTGATTCCTTGAAAGAGGCTTACCAGCTCGCCTTGACGACGCCGGTGAGCTCACCCGCGAGCGCCTTCTCACGGAACTGGATGCGCGAGAGGCCGAACTTGCGGAGGTTGCCGCGCGGGCGGCCGGTGACGGCGCAGCGCAGGGTGACGCGGATGGGGTTGGCATCGCGCGGCTGCTTCATCAGCTTGATCTGCGCGGCGGCGCGATCTTCGGCCGACGTCGCCGGGTTCTTGATGATCGCCTTGAGCTCCTTACGGCGAGCCGAGTACTTGGCGACCATCGCCTTGCGGGCTTCGTTCTTGTTGACTGAGGACGTCTTGGCCATTGGGAAAAGACCTTGAAGAAAAAGGGAGGGGCCCTTTACACACATTCCCTCCGGCCGATCAAGTTGATCACGGGGGAATGTTGATCCGACCCCCCCGGGTGGTGCATAGAGCCGCCTCTCTATGGGCACTTTCCAGACTTTCCTCTCGTCGAAGAGCATCACCCCCAAGCAGATCGCGATCACCAGCAAGCGCATCGAGACGTTCGATGACGCGAGCCGGCTCCTGATGGGCAAGCGCTTCACCAAGCGCGCCAGCAAGGAAGACGCGGCCAAGAAGTACGCCGAGCTGAACATCGGCAAGCCGGCGCAGTTCGGCCGCGGCGTGAGCCAGAAGCAGGTCGAAGCGGCGTCGAAGGACGTCCCGGTCGCGCGCAAGGTGCGCAGCAAGATCCTCAAGGCGGTCAACGTCATCCTGACCAAGAAGGGTCAGCCGGCGGCCGACATGAAGGCGCTCTTCGAGGGCACCAAGCACCGCGCGGGCAAGAAGCCGGTCGCCGAAGAGAAGAAGGCGCCGGGCAAGAAGTAATCGCCGTGCCTGTGAGCGCACGGGTGTTCCGGTCGGGCGTCGTGCTCGGGCTGTTGTCTGGCCTCGGGTGCGCGACGCTCGACACGAGCCGCATGAGCACCCCGTGCGCCGCCATCTACGATGCCTGTTTGAACGCGTGCCCTGGCGCGACGAACCCTCGTGCGCCGCCGCCGAACGGCTCGCCAGCACCCACGCAACCGACGGTGAACCGCGATCTCCAGATCGACGTCGCGTCGTGCGTCAACGACTGCAACGAGCGCGCGAAGAAGTGTCAGTGAGCGCGGCGTTCGCGCGGCACTTCGGTTAACAGCACGCCCGTGACCGACCCCACGCAGCTCTCCCGCGCGGAGAAGATCCAGGCGCTGGCCGGCATGCTGCTCGCGATGTTCCTCGCGGCGCTCGACCAGAACGTGGTCGGCACGGCGGGCCCGGAGATCCAGCGGCAGCTCCACATCGACGCGTCGCTCTACACGTGGATCACCACGTCGTACCTGGTGGCGTCGACGGTGCTGGTGCCGGTCTACGGCAAGCTGTCGGATCTCTACGGCCGCAAGCCGATCATCCTCTTCGGCGTCTCGGTGTTCCTCGTGGCGTCGGTGCTGTGCGCGCTGTCGCAGACCACGTGGCAGCTCATCGGCGCGCGCGCGCTGCAGGGCGTCGGCTCGGCGTCGATCTTCACGTCGGCGTTCGCGGTGGTCGGCGATCTCTTCGCGCCGGCAGAACGCGGCCGCTACTCCGGGCTCTTCGGCTCGGTGTTCGGCGTCAGCTCGCTCATCGGTCCGCTGCTGGGCGGCTTCATCACCGACCACTTCGGCTGGCACTGGGTGTTCCTCATCAACCTGCCCATCGGCGCCATCGCGGTCGGCTTCATCGTGCTGCGCATGCCGATGCTGCGGCGGGTGCACGAGATCTCTCCGAAGATCGACGTGCTGGGCGCGGTGCTGCTCGCGGTGGGCGTGGTGCCGTTGCTCTTCGCGCTGACGCTCGGCCGGCCCATCGTGCGCCCGGGGGAGTTCGGCTACCTGTGGACCGACTGGCACGTGCTCTCGCTCTTCGCGGTGTCGGCGGTCGGCGTCGCGCTGTTCGTGTGGTGGGAATTGCGCACGCCGCACGCGCTGGTCGATTTGCGCCTGTTCAAGAATCCGACGGTCGCGTGGGGCGCAGCGACCATCTTCGTGATGGGCGGCGTCTTCCTCGCGCCGATGGTCTTCCTGCCGCTGTTCATGGTGAACGTGGTCGGCGTGACGGCGACGGCGAGCGGGCTCACCATCTCTCCGCTGGTGATGGGCGTCGTCGCGGGCAACGTGGTGTCGGGCCAGCTCGCCTCGCGCATGGGCAAGTACAAGGGGCTGATGCTGTTCGCGCTCGTGTTGCTGGTGGTCGGCTTCACGATCATGGGCTTCACGCTCACCGCCACGAGCACGCAGGGCGAGGTGACGGTGAAGATGGTGCTGCTCGGGCTGGGGCTCGGGCCGTCGATTCCGCTCTACACGCTCGCGGTGCAGAACGCGGTCGAGCCGCGGCAGATGGGCAGCATGACGTCGATGGCGACGTTCTTGCGTCAGATGGGCTCGACGGTCGGCATCGCGGTCGTGGGATCGATCTTCGCGACCACGCTCACCAGCGAGCTCGGCACGCGCATGGCGGAGGCGACGAAGGGTCTGCCTCCCGCGATGGTCGAGCGGTTCGCGCAGGGTGGGCCCACGGCGCCGAGCGGGGAAGAGGGCGGAGGCAACCTCGCGCGCTTCGACAAGGCGAAGGTGCAGGCGAAGATCGACGAGCAGCTCGAGGGCGCAGTGAACGTCGCGACGAAGGCGCTCGAGGGTGACGCGCTCGCGCGGCAGCTCGTGGAATCGAACCCGCTCGCCGATGAGCGGCTCAAGCAGGCCATCGCGGGCGGCGGCGTGAAGGAACAGGTGCGCGCGCGCTTCACGGTGACGCGGTCGAAGTTGCGGCACGCGGCGCAGAGCGACGAGGCGTGGGCGGAGTTGCTCGCGGCCTCTCCCGGGCTGCCGCTGCCTGTCGAGCGTCCGAAGGACGAGGCGGCGGTGAGCGCGCTCGATGCGCAGCTCGAGGCGGCCGGGGAGGGCGCGGCGAATGCGGCGGTGGCGGCGGCGATTGCCGGCGTGAAGCAGGGCATCGATGCGCAGCGGCCGAAGATCGCGGCGACGCTCGATGCGGTCGACCTGGCGCTGAAGGAAGGGTTCACCGTGGCGGTGTCGCAGGTGTACCGGTTGGCGCTGGGGCTCGCGGTGCTGGCGTTGTTGCTGACGTTGATGTTGCCGCAGATTCCGTTGCGGAAGACGCAGGGGTTGGCGCCGCCGCCGGTTGCAGAGTGAAACCCCTCTCCCCGTGGGGAGAGGGTCGGGGTGAGGGGAGAAGCGCAGTTCACATCGGCAGTGCCGAAACTGAACGCACCTGGCATCGACTTCGCGACTCCGAAGCCACACCTCACGTGCAGAATGACGATGTGAAGCGCACCCGCATCATCCTCTTCGTGGTGTCGCTCGCGATGATCGCTGCCGGTGTCGCAACTCTGAACCGACCGCCTCCACCGAAGTCGGCATGGGTCGACGCGTGGCCGGACTGCACCTTGGAGGTCAGTTGGTCACCCTGCGTTGCGGGTCTGTGCGACGACGTCGCGGCCGAGACTTTGTTGCTGCGCTGGGGTGTCGTGAACTGCGAAGTCAGATGGTCGAAGGGCGAATGGCAGGAGGTGCCTCGTGCCACGGTCGTGGCGTGGGTCGCTGAGCTGGAGCGCTTGTCGGCGGAAGCGGCTGTGAAGCGCCGGGCCAAACGACGCCTGGCTCGCTCCTACATTGTGACGTCGTGGGGTGGCTCGTGCGAGCCCGCAGTGTTCTTCGAGGTGGGTCGCCCTGAAATTCACCTGAGCGACTTTCGCGACGGCGACTGGAGCGAGCTGATCGACGACGCCCTGAAAGGCCCTGGCGCGCGCATGGAGAAGCTCTACACCCAGCTCAGCCGCGCGGCCGGTCCCCGCCCTTGAGCTGTTCGAACAGCGCCTTCGTCCACTGCTGCGGCGGTGGCTCAGTGAGCTCGAGTCGATGAACGACGGAGCGACGATCCACCACGGGCGTCAGCTGATGAACGTGTTCGAGATCGCGACTCAGTTGGACTGGTGCAGCGGCGCTCGGACCGAGTTCGCGGTGTTTCAATACGAGCTGCGCCTGAAGGACCTTCGCGTCGACGGTGCCGGCTGGCTGGCGCTGTTCAAAGAGCGGCTGCGCGGCCCGGGCCAGCGCGCCGAAAAGCTGTACCGGCGGCTGGAGCGCGTGGCCGGCCCGCACACGCCCAAACGTCCCTGACGTGCTTTCATCTGCGCCGTTCATGGATCTCGAGCGCCTGCGCCTGTTGTGCACGTTGCCTCCGGGGCGTGGCGGCGCGGCGATGACCGCGGCCCAGCGTGAAGTGCTCGAGGTGCTGTCCGACGAGTGGATCCAGTCTGACGG
The DNA here is from genome assembly GCA_046351675.1 of Myxococcaceae bacterium. Taxonomy (GTDB): domain Bacteria; phylum Myxococcota; class Myxococcia; order Myxococcales; family Myxococcaceae; genus Archangium_A. The sequence continues at coordinate 3,674 of JAXLYB010000030.1, read as the reverse complement.
CCGCGACGGCGTGTACGGCGTGTTGCTCGCCGAGCGGTTGCAGCACGCGGTGTCTGATTCACGGGCCGAAGAGCTCGGCCTCTCCACCAGCCTCGCGCGGTGCGACGTGCGCGCGATTCCGCTGCAGGCACCGTCGGCCCAGCCGCTGATCGCCCAGGTCGCCGAGTGCGGAGACTTCGACTTCGCGGTGCGGCTGCTCGCGTGGCTGTTGTCGAGCGACGCGGGGAAGCCGCTCCATGCGCTCGTCGCACGCGAACTCGAAGCGATGCTGCGCGTGGTGGAGGAGGGGAAGCTCGGCCTCGCCCGCACCGACGCTGGCCACTTCCGCCTCGAGAACGGCTGGACCGCCGACGTCTTCGAGCGCCACCACGACTTCGGCCGGCTCGATGGAATGATCAGCCCCGACGGCTTCGAGGTGTTCTTGCTCGACTACGCCTCAGGCCCGCTCGCCGAGTTGAAGCGCTACGTGCCGCCCACCCGCGTGGTGCACGAGATTTATGGGCTCGGACTGCGCGATCGCCGCCGGCTCGGCTGAGCGCACGTCACATGCGGCACAGGCAGTACACGAACTGCTGCGTCCCACCTGCGGGCGTGTGGTGCACCTCGACCAGCTCGTCGATCTTCACGAAGTCGTCGCCGAACTCGGCGTGGAGTCCCTCGGCCGAGTAGCGGCGCACGTCGAGCCCGCTGCACTTGAGCGGCCCCTCGGGACCGAACGTCGCCACGAGCACCAACCCGCCGGGCTTCACGGCGCGCCGCACCGCCGCGACGTAGGCCTCGCGCTCCTCGGCCGTGGTGAGGAAGTGGAAGACCGCACGGTCGTGCCACACGTCGTACGCGTGCTCCTGCAGCGGGAGCGTCGTGATGTCCCCGACGAGCCAGTGCACACGTGTTCCGGCGTCGCCGAGCCGCTTGCGGGCCACTTCGAGCGCACGCGCCGAGAGGTCGACCACCGTCACGTTGCCGTAGCCGCGGGCGAGCAGGTCGTCGACCAGCGTCGAGGCGCCGCCGCCGACGTCGATGACCGAGGCGTTGGTGCCGGCCGGCGAGCGCGCGATGAACTCGAGCGAGCGGTCGAGGTGCGGCCGGTACCAGCTGACCTCGTTCGAGCGCTTGCGCTGATAGACCTGTTCCCAGTGTTCCTGGCTCATGGCGACCTCGACCGAATTGGGAGCCATGGTACCGCGGCGGGGGTTCACCACGACGCTGGGGGAGGACTGTCCTCCCCTCGGAGCGCGTGGCGCTCGCAACGCCCACGATTCGCTCGCGCGGGATGGCAGGCACGAATGCCGCAAGGGGCGACACACATGATGACGCGGTCGTTGGGCAAGACGGGGTGGTCGGTGAGCGTCCTCGGGCTCGGTTGCGGCCCGCTCGGCGACGAGCGCATCGACGAGGCGGAGGTCGCGCGACTCCTGCACGGCGCAGTGGACCTCGGCGTCACGGTGTTCGACTCCGCGCGGAGCTACGGCCTCTCGGAGGAGCGCCTCGGCCGACACCTCGGTGCGCGTCGCGCCCACGTCATCCTCTCGACCAAGGTCGGCTACGGCATTCCCGGCTTCGCGGACTGGACCGGGCCGTGTGTCACCGCCGGCATCGACGCGGCGTTGCAGCGGATGCAGACCGACTGGGTCGACGTGGTGCACCTCCACTCGTGCCCGCTCGAGACGCTGCAACACAGGGACGTCGTCGAGGCGCTCGGCGCGGCCCAGCGCGCGGGGAAGGTGCGGGCGGCGGCGTACGCCGGCGACAACGAGGCGCTGCAGTGGGCGCTCGAGTCGGGCCGATTTGGCGTCGTGCAGTGCTCGGTGAACGTGTGCGATCAACGCGCGCTCGAGTCCCAGCTTCCGCTCGCCGCGCAGCGCGGAGTCGGTGTCTTCGCCAAGCGCGCCGCGGCCAACTCGGTGTGGCGCTCGGCCAACGCGCAGCCCGAGTACCGGGAACGTCTCGGGCGCATGGGGTTCCTCGGTTCGGCGACTGATGACGAGTTGCTCGATCGCGCGTTGCGCTTCACCGCCTTCGCGCCGGGCGTCGACTGCGCCCTGGTCGGCACCACGCGGCTCGCGCACCTCGAACAGAACGTGCGCAGCGTGACGCGCGGCCCGCTCGATCCGCACGTCATCGAGGCGCTGCGCGTGAGCTTCCGCACACACGGTGCCGGCTGGCGCGCGGTGACGTGACCACCAACTCCCTCTCCCCTTGGGGAGAGGGTCGGGGTGAGGGGATACACGGCCACACGTTCAAGAACTTCACCCCGTGCGTGTGACGTTTCCGGCGGTGGGCGCTGGCGGATTCAAGTGGTCATCGCACCACGTGCATGGAGCACGTGGGTCATCGGCTCAATGGAGCTGTCCGATGACGACACGAATGCCGAATGAGACGAGGAAGTACCTCAAGCAGCTGTACGCAAGTGGGATGCCCCCGAGCCACATCGCGGAGACGCTTGGCTGTCACCTCAACACCGTCCGAAGCGTCCGCATTCAGAGTCCGTGGAAAGTCCGCAAGGAGAGCGCTTTGCGACTCTCTCTGGCGGAGCGGGAGGAGATTTCGCGGGGGCTCGAGCGCGGCGAGTCATTCAGCAGCATCGCGCGGCGACTCAATCGAGCCACTTCGACCATCTCTCGCGAGGTGAATGCACAGGGCACGAGGGCCTACCGCGCGTGGCGAGGACAGGACCGAGCTGAGCAGCTGATGGCGCGACCGAAGCCGAGGAAGTTGGAGCGCTCGACGGCACTCGCGGCGGAAGTGGAAGAGGGGCTGCGCGTCAATTGGTCTCCGGACCAAATCTCGCGGCGGCTGCGCATGCGCTATCCGCATGATGAAACGATGCAGGTGTCACATGAGACCATCTACCTGACGCTGTACCTCCAGGGCCGCGGTGCGCTGCGCAAGGAGTTGACCCAGCACCTGCGGCGGAAGCGGACGCAGCGTGTACCGAGAGGACGAATCGAGCTCCGCGGACGCATCCCCGACATGGTGAACATTTCCGCGCGCCCGGCAGAGGCGGACGACCGCGCCGTCGCGGGCCACTGGGAGGGCGACCTCATCCTCGGAAAGAATCAGAAGACGGCCATCGCGACGTTGGTGGAGCGCGCCACGCGCTACCTGATGCTGGTGGCGCTGCCGAATGGGCGGACGGCTGAAGAGGTGCGAGTCGCTCTGACGCAGAAGATTCAACAACTGCCGCGCGAGCTGAAACGCTCGCTGACGTGGGACCAGGGGGTGGAGTTGTCGCAGCACGCTCAATTCACCATCGACACCGGAGTGCAGGTGTACTTCTGCGACCCCCGCAGTCCGTGGCAGCGCGGAAGCAACGAAAACACCAACGGGCTGCTGCGCCAGTACTTCCCAAAGGGAACTGAGCTGCCGCACGACGAAGCCGAGCTCGACCGCGTCGCGCGCGAGCTGAATGGCAGGCCGCGCCAGACGCTCAACTGGTTCACTCCGGCAGAGAAACTGAACGAGCTGCTCGGCGGAGCACTGGCGGTCCCTCTTGCCGCGATGCACTGAGAGGGTCGCTGCGCGGCCACGGCGATGACGGCTCCGCTGCGCTCACCGTCATCGCCTTTCGCAAGCGAAGGCCACGCAGCGACGCGACAACAACGACAACAACTGACGACGCTGGCTGCTATGCGGTCAATCGAGCCGTTGCGTTGACCCCCTGACAAGAAGGC
>JAXLYB010000029.1:0-48446 GCA_046351675.1 Myxococcaceae bacterium | reverse complement strand
GGCCACGACGTCTCGGGCGGCAAGCGCAAAGAGCTCGACGCCACCCACCACCTCATCGGCGTCGCCTTCCAGGCCGGTGCGCTGTTCGACTCGATGAGCGTGTTCGACAACGTCGCGTTTCCGCTGCGCGAGCAGCTGTCGATGAAGGCCGGTGAGGTGAAGGAGCGGGTGGACTCCACGCTCGCGCTGCTCGGGCTGTCGGACGCGGCGCACAAGCTGCCCGGGGAGCTGAGCGGCGGCATGCGCAAGCGCGTCGCGTTCGCGCGGGCGATGGTGCTGCGGCCGAAGGTGCTGCTCGCTGATGAGCCGACGGCCGGGCTCGATCCGCTCACCACGGTCGCGGTGGACGACGCCATCGTCGCCGCGCAGAAGGCGCTCGGGGCGACGGCGTTCATCATCACGCATGACCTGCCGACGGCGTTCCGGATTGCCGACCGCATTGGGCTGCTGCACGACGGGCGCATCATCGAGGCTGCGCCGCCTGACACGTTCAAGCGCTCAGCGCACCCCGCGGTGAAGGCGTTCCTGCACGACTGGCTTGCTCGCCAGGCTCACTGACCCGCTCGGCCCCTCACCCCGGCCCTCTCCCCGCTGCGCAGGGAGAGGGAGTTTGGTTACTGATCGGCGGTGGTCAACGTGAACGCCGACGCCGCGTAGCCGTGCACGCCGACGTAGAGCACGCCGCTGCTGGCCGGCACGTAGCTCACGGTCTCGTTGCCCGACGCGGTGTAGCCGCGCGCGTCGTAGCTCGAGGTGGTCGGCGCCGCGCCGAGCTTCACGTAGACGTCGACGTCGGCGGCCGCGGTGGTGCGCACCACGATGCGCCGGCCCGCGGTCACGGGCACGCTGAAGACCTTCAGCTCGCCGCGCGCCACCGAGTTGCTCACCGCGAGGTGCGAGACGCCCGCGTCGGGGACGACGACCACGCCCGCGTCGGGACGCACGCCCGCGTCGACTCCCGTGCCCGCGTCGGGGCGAACGCCGGCATCCGGCCGCACGCCCGCATCGACCGCGGGGACACCGGCGTCAGGACGCGCCGCCGTCGACTGGTACTTCACCTTCAGCTGCACGTTCGACGCCGAGTAGCCGTGCACCGAGACGTAGAGCGCGCCCGGGCCGGTGAGCGTGCATTCCTCGTTCGCGGTGCCGGCGTACGGGCGGCAGTCGTAGAGGTTGAGCGAGGGCTGGCCGTTGAGGCGCACGTAGAGGTCGGCGTCGCCGGTGCCGCTCAAGGTCACGGTGATGGAGCCGGCCGCGGCGTCGAACGGGCCGAAGTGCTTCCACTCGCCCTGCGCGAGGCTGGCGCTCTGGTTCACTTCGGTCGCGGTGCCGATGGCGGGCGTCGACTGGCCAGCCGACTCGAGCACCAGGGCCTTCACCTTCTCGTATTCGATCTTCCCACCGGCGACCGAGCCGCTCGCGCTGATGGGCAGCCACAGGAAGTCGGGGTGGTTCAGCTTCGAGGTGCCGACCCACTCGCCGCCGATGATCTTCCCCGCGGCGTCGAGCTCGAGCACGTAGTCGTAGCGATCGGTGCGCGTGTACCAGTCGATGTTGGTCGCCGTGTAGCCGTCTTCCGGCGACGACTCGCTGATGTACTTCACCTCGGCCTTGATCGAGATGAAGCGCGTCGCCGCGGAGTTGAAGCGGTAGGTGTTCGGCACGCCGCCGTCAGAGGGGCTCGCCGTCACGCCGATGAGCTTGTTGGCCTCGTCGAGCGTCACTTCGCGCTGCGAGGTCACCTTGAAGCTGCGAATCGGCTGGTTCCACACCTCGTAGCTGTTGGTGCGATCTTCCGCGAACGCCTGGCGCATCAGGCCGAGGTAGTTGGCGAGCAGCACGTGGTACGTGCCGGCGTTGGTGTCGCGGCACTCGCGGTCACCGTCGACCGGGCGGCCGTACGCGTCGAGCTTGATGCCACCGCCGTCGGGCGTGGAGTTGTGCTTGTTGCACCGCAGGCTCACGAACTTGGTGGTGGTGTTGTTGTGCACCAGCGACGCGAGCGCCTTGAGGTCGGGCACCTCGAAGCGCACGCCGTTGCGGACGACCGGGTTCTTCGGCTCGGGGAAGAGGATCGCCGCGGGCGTCCACGCGTGGCAGATGCCCCACCACGTCGCGACGCAGCGGCCCTCGGTGCGGCCCGGGCGCTTGGCGCACGTCTCGCCGAGGAAGGAGTCACACTGCGTGCTCTCGGTGCAGGTCTTCGAGACGGACTCGATGCCGTGGTTCTTCGAGACCGCGTCTTCCACGCCGGTCAGGCCGAACGCCTTCTCGTACTTGAGCGACGCGGAGTCGGAGTTGGGACCGGCCCAGCGGTAGTTGATGTTGTCTTCGTAGGTCGGCCAGTAGCTGCCCGCCCACGGGATGTTCGCGGCCTCGCCCTGGAGCGGCAGCGCGCTGAAGCGGTACTCGAGGGTGCCGGAGAAGAGCGACGGGTTGTCCTGGGCCGCCCAGGCCTCGCCCTGCTTCACCCATTCCGGAGTCGGCTCGTCGCCACCGCGGACGATCGCCTCGCCGCCGCCGCAACCAACCATCAAGAGTGCAAGAGTCAGGATTTGCTTGGTATTTTTCATGACCGCTCCGTTCGTTGAAGACATATGCCCTCATGCACCTACATGTGTGCAAGTGGGTTGTGTCTTATTTCCCCGGAGCGTGTGGTTTCAGGCGCTTTCGAGCCTGAGGGGCTCGGCGTGCAGTCGAATCCACAAGTCGATGCGGGCGAGGGCCTCAAACGTGGTCGAGGGCGAGCGCCACAAGAACTCGAGCACGTGAAACCTCCGGCCGTGGCCGGTGCACAGGTAGAGCACCCGCGCATGGTGAGCTGACGTCTGCCCCGCGTCCGCCGCCGCCCCGCACACTTCGCATCTGCGTTCGCTGACCTTCATGGCGAGCACCGTACACGCGGGGTCCGACATCCTCGGTGCCGGCCCGGCGTTCCAGCGGGTTAGCCTGCGACCATGACTCCGAGCCACGCGGTGGGGACGTGCCTCGACCACCCTGATCGCACCGGCACTCCGTGCATGCGGTGCTGCACGTTCCGGTGTGGTGAGTGCCTGACGAGCGGTCTGTGCCCGAACTGCTTCGAGGGCGGGTCGATCGCGCGGGCGCCCCAGGGCGAGGAGACGGTCGGCTTCGGTCGCCGGGCCGGCGCGCGCATTCTCGACATGGTCGCCGGGCAGTTCTGCGCCATCGTCTCGGGGGTGGGCGCGGGCATCGTGCTGCTCGTCCTCGAGCGCATGGGCCTGGCGCGATCGGGCTGGCTCGAGCGCATCGATCACGGCCTGGGCTTCAGCATGGCGGTCGGCGCCCTCGCGTCGGTCAGCGGCGCGGCGATCAGCGGCACGCTCGGCGGCTCCAGCGCGGGCAAGCTGGTGCTCGGGCTGCGCGTGGTGCGCATGGACGGCCAGCGCGCGGGCTTCGGCGCCAACCTGATTCGAGAGCTGGGCTACTTCGTCGACGCGCTGTTCTTCGGGCTGATCGGCAAGGCCGCGATGGACGCCTCGCCCCACCACCAGCGGCATGGCGACTCGTGGGCGAACACCGCGGTCGTGCTGGCGACGAAGACGCCGGTCTGGCCGATGCCGCGCGTGCTGCTGGGCCTCGCCCTCGGCATCGGTGTGCACATCGCGGTGTTGATGACCGCGTTCGTGCTCGCGGCCCTGTAAATCGGACCTCAGGTGTCGGACCCGCGCGGTAGGGTGGGCGCGTGAGCGAGCGGAGCCTGGTCACAGGGCGGCGGAACGAGGCCCGGCTCGCCCACGTTCGTACGTTTCTCAAAGGCCTCTCCGCGTCGGCGCCGACGCTGATCATCAGCGCGTCGTTCGAGACTTCGGCGGAGATCGTGCGCTCGCTCGATCGCCCGCTCTTCGGGTGGACGCGCAGCACGCTCTACCGGCACGCGCTCGAGCTGGCGCGCCCGGCGTTGCTCGCGCGGGGCGTGACGGCCGTCTCGCCGCTCGGCCTCGAGGCGCTGTGGGCCCGCGTCGCGTACCAGCTCGGGCAGGACGATCGGCTCGGCCGCCTCACCCCGCTCAAGGGCGCTCCGGGGCTGTCGCGCGCCCTGCACCAGACCATCGCCGAGGCGCGGGTGCTCGAGCTCGACGACGCGGTGCTCGAGCCGGCGTTGCAGGCGGCGTCACGCGCGTACGTGCAGGCGCTGCGCGAGGTGAGCCTCGCTGATCGCGCCGACGTGTACCGGCTCGCCCTCGAAGCACTGGCCACCGCGCCGCGCTTGCCGCTGGCCATCGTCGACGCGCGCGTGGGGAAGGGGGTCGAGCGCCGCTTCGCGCAGGCGTTGGTCGACCGCGCTCCGGGCGTGGTGGTGACGGTCGCCGCGGGTGACGACGAGTGGCCGAGCGGCTTGAAGCGCGTCGAGCCGGGCGAGCCGGCGCCCTCGAAGTCGGTCGCGACGCTGCAGGCGCGGTTGTTCCAGCCGCAGGCGGCTCCGCCTTCGCCGGTCAGGGACGAGGTCACGTTCTTCTCGGCACCGGGCGAGGCGCGCGAGTGCGTGGAGATCGCGCGGCGCGTGCTCGAGTTCGCCGCGCAGGGCGTGCCGTTCGATCGCATGGCGATCTTCCTGCGCAGCCCGGGCGCGTATCGCGCTGGCCTCGAAGACGCCTTCCGCCGCGCGCAGGTGCCGGCGTGGTTCAGCTCGGGACTGCCGCACCCTGATCCCTCGGGGCGCGCGCTGCTCGCGTTGCTGGCGTGCGCGGAGGAGGGGCTCTCGGCGCGGCGCTTCAGCGAGTACCTCTCGCTCTCGCAGGTGCCGCAGCTGACGCCCGAGGGTGCACCTCCCGCGGCGCGCGATCACTTCGTGCGGCCCGACGCCGCGGAGTCGCTCCTGCCGCTCGAGCCCGCGCGTCAGCCCGAGAAGCCCGCGCCCGAGGTGGTGACCGACGTCGAGGCGCCCGCGGTGCTCGGTCAGCTCCGTGCGCCGCGCCGCTGGGAGCGGCTGATCATCGAGGCCGCGGTCATCGGCGGGGCCGATCGCTGGGCGCGGCGGCTCGCGGGGCTCCGCGCGCAGAAGCTCAAAGAGAAGCAGAGCCCGACGGCCACCGAGGCGCAGCTCGAGCGCGCGCAACGGGAGCTGGGCGATCTCGCCGCCCTCGAGCAGTTCGCGCTGCCCATTCTCGAGCTGCTCGGCCAGCTGCCCCGCAGCGCGCGGTGGAGCGAGTGGATCGCGGTGCTCCGCGGGTTGGCGACGCGGGCGCTCAAGTTCCCGCAGCGGGTGCTGGGGCTGCTGCACGAGCTCGACCCGATGGGGGTCGTGGGGCCCATCTCGCTGGCGGAAGTGCGTCGCGTGCTCTCGCGCCGGCTCGGCGAGGTGACCGAGAACCCCGAGGTGCGCCGCCACGGCCGCGTCTTCGTCGCGCCCACCGACGCGGCGCGTGGGTTGTCGTTCGACGTGGTCTTCGTGCCCGGCCTCGCCGAGCGCGTGTTTCCCCAGAAGATTCGCGAAGACCCGCTGCTGGCCGACGTCGAGCGCCGCAAGGTGTCGGACCTGCTCGAGGTCTCGCACGATCGCATCGCCGCCGAGCGCCTCGCGCTGATGCTCGCCGTTGGCGCGGCCGAGAAGCACGTGCTGTTCTCGTATCCGCGCATCGACGCCGAGCACGCCCGTCCGCGCGTGCCGTCGTTCTACGCGCTCGAGGCCGCGCAGGCAGTGCAGGGCGAGCTGCCGGGCTTCGAGGCGTTGCAGCGGCAGGCCGAGGCGTCGGGGCGCGTGCGGTTGGCGTGGCCGGCCCCCGATGAGCCGCACCGGGCGATCGACGACACGGAGTTCGATCTCGCCGTGCTCCACCGCTTGTTGCACGCGCGCGACCCCATCAAGGGCCACGGCCGCTACCTCGTCACGTCGTCGCCGCACCTCGCGCGCGCGCTGCGGGCCCGGTACGCGCGGTGGCAGCAGAGCTCGATCGGTCCGTGGGACGGGTTGGTGAAGCCCTCGGCCGCCGCCCGCGCCGCGCTCGACGCGCACCACCCGAGCCGCCGCGCGTTCTCGCCGACCGCGCTCGAGCTGTACGCCGCGTGCCCGTACAAGTTCTTCCTCTCGGCGATCGTCCGGCTCGAGCCGCTGGAGATCCCCGGTGAGCTGGAAGAGCTCGGGCCGCTCGAGAAGGGCTCGATGGCGCACCAGGTGCAATTCGAGCTGCTCTCGGCGCTGCGGGACGAGGGCGTCGAGGTGACGGCGGCGAACCTCGAGACCGAGATCTTCGATCGGCTCCACCGCACCATCGAGCGCGTGTCGGGCGAGGTGTACGACACGTTCAAGCCGGCCATCGAGCGCGTCTGGCAGGACGGCGTGCAGATGCTCGAGGCCGACCTGCGCGAGTGGCTGCGGCGCACCACGCAAGATCCCTCGTGGAAGCCGGCGCACTTCGAGCTGTCGTTCGGTCTGCCGGGGCGCGAGGTGAAGGGCCAGGACCCGAAGAGCACGCCCGAGCCCGTGCCGCTCTCGTCGGGGCTGCAGGTGCGCGGGTCGATCGACCTCGTGGAGCGCGGGCCGAGCGGCTCGTTGCGCGCCACCGACTACAAGACCGGCCGCGTGCGCGCCGAACCCGGCAACGTCATCGGCGGCGGGCGCCACATTCAGCCGCTGCTCTACGCGCTGGTGCTCGAGCGGATGTTCCAGGGGACGAGCGTGTGGGGCGGGCGGCTCTATTACACGACGCAGGTCGGCGGCTTCACGAGCGTGCCCACCGAGCTCAACCAGGGCTCGCGCGAGGCGTTCGATCAGCTGGGCAAGCTGATCACCGGCGCGCTCGAGACCGGCTTCTTCCCCGCGATGCCCGAGAGCGGCGAGGACGAGTGCCGGTGGTGCAAGTTCAGATCGCTGTGCGGGCCCGACGAGGAGCGGCGCGTGGTGAAGACGCGCAAGGCCGTGAACCCGGCGCTGAAAGAGCTCACGGAGCTGAGGAAGCGGCCATGAGCGCTCCGGTTCGCCAGCCGGGAGATCATTCCGAGCGCAGCCGGCTGCTCGACGATCTCGACTCGACCTTCGTGGTCGAAGCCGCCGCGGGCACCGGCAAGACGACCGTGCTGGTGGAGCGCGTGGTGGCGCTGGTGCGTCGCGGGCGTGCGCGGCTCAGTGAGATCATCGCGGTCACCTTCACCGAGAAGGCCGCCGGCGAGATGAAGCTGCGCCTGCGCACGCGGCTCGAGAAGGTGCGCACCGCGGCCACCGTCGACGTCGAACGGCAGCGGCTCACCGACGCGCTCGAAGAGCTCGAGATCATGCGCATCGGCACGATCCACGGGCTGTGCGCCGATTTCCTGCGCGAGAACCCGGTCGAGGCGGGCATCGATCCGCTCTTCGAGGTGGCGTCGGAAGGCGAGGCGCACGCGCTGCTCGAGGTCGCCTTCGCGCGGCAGTTCCAGGAGCTGTTGCAGTCGCTGCCCGAGGGCGTGCGGCGTGCGTTGCGGCGGCGCCAGCGGGGGAAGGACGCGCAGCCTCCGCGGGCCCAGCTGCTCAACGCGGTCGAGGGCCTGGTCGAGCGGCGCGACTTTGCGACTCCGTGGCGGCGGGAGCCGTTCGATCGCGACGCGGCGATCGACGCGGTGCTCGGCCAGGTCGAGGCCTTCGGCAACCGGCGCACCCAGCTGGTGCCGCGCAAGCCGTCGGAGTTCGTCGACGTGGTCGATCAGTGCGCGCGCTTCATGAGCGACCTGCGGCACCGCGAGCAGGTGGCGCCACGCGATCACGATGGGCTCGAGGCGTCACTGCGCGAGCTCGGGGCCGCGCGCTTCAAGTGGGAAAAGCGGCCGTGGGGCGTGTCGTTCCAGGGCGTGTCGGAGGCCGAGGTGGTCGCCGAGCGTGACGCGCTCTTCCACGCGCTGCAGCGCTTCTCGCGGCTGGCAGACGCCGATCTCGCAGCGCGGCTGCACGAGGAGCTGTCGCCGGTCGTTGTCGCCTACGGGCAGGAGAAGCACCGCGCGGGCGTGCTCGACTTCGTCGACCTGCTGCTGCTGACCCGCAACCTGCTGCGCGATCACCGCGGCGTGCGCGAGAAGCTGCAGCAGAGCGTCAAGCACCTGTTCGTCGACGAGTTCCAGGACACCGACCCGCTGCAGAGCGAGATCGTGCTGCTGCTCGCGGCCGATGATCCGTCGGTGACCGACCCGTTCGCGACGCGCCCGGTGCCGGGGAAGATCTTCCTCGTCGGCGACCCCAAGCAATCGATCTACCGGTTCCGGCGCGCCGACATCTTGCTCTACGAGCGCGTGAAGGCGCACCTCGTGCGGCACGGCGCGCAGGTGGCGTACCTGACCACCTCGTTCCGCGGCACGCCCGGCATCCAGGCGGCGGTGAACCACGCGTTCGCCACGGCGATGGTCGGCCCGCACCAGGCGACGTGGAAGGCGCTGGGCGAGTGGCGCGAGCCGAACAAGGAACAGCCGTCGGTGGTGGTGATTCCGGCTCCCTCGCCGCTCAACGATCGGGGCAACGCGACCAAGGATCACGTCGAGCGCTCGCTGCCGGCCGCGGTCGGGGCGTTCATCGAGTGGCTCACCACCAAGAGTGGCTGGGAGATCGAGGAAGAGGGCAAGCGCGTGCCCCTCGAGGCGCGGCACGTGTGCATTCTCTTCAAGCGGCAGCTGCGGTTCGGCACCGACATCACGCGGCCGTATGCGCAGGCGCTCGAGGCGCGGCGGGTGCCGCACGTGCTGGTCGGCGGGCATTCGTTCCACGAGCGCGAGGAGATCATCGCCGCCCGCGTCGCGCTGTTCGCCGTCGACCGGCCCGACGACGAGTACTCGGTCTACGCCACGCTGCGCGGGCCGTTCTTCGCGCTCACCGACGAGCAGCTGTTCGCGTTCAAGGCGGCGCGGGGGAAGTTGCATCCGCTGCGGCCCTTCGAAGACTTGAAGGATCTCACCGCGGACGACCAGGCGGTGATCGACGCGCTCGGCGTGCTCGGCGGGCTGCACCGCGAGCGCAACAAGCGGCCGGTGGCGTCGACCATTCACGCGCTGCTGGAGGCCACGCGCGCGCACGCCGGCATCGCGGTGTCGACTGGTGGCGCGCAGGCGCTGGCGAACGTGCTGCAGCTGGCCGAGGTGACTCGTGGGTGGGAACGGCGCGCGACGTCGTTCCGCCAGGTGATCGAGGCGCTGCAGGAACAGGCCGAGGAGGGCGGGGCGCCCGAGGCGCCGATCGTCGAAGAAGGCACCGACGGCGTGCGCATGATGACGGTGCACGCGGCGAAGGGGCTCGAGTTCCCGGTGGTGATCCTCGCGGAGCCGACGGCGAACTCGACGTGGCGCGAGCCCACGCACTGGGTCGATCCCGAGCGCAGCCTGTGGGTGCACGCGGTCGCCGGGTGTCTGCCGGCCGAGCTGCGCGAGCACGAGGCCGAGGTGCTGGAGCGCGATCACGAAGAGGCCGTGCGGCTCGCGTACGTGGCAGCGACGCGGGCGCGCGATCTGCTCGTCGTGCCGGCGTGCAGCGATCGCCGCTTCGAAGACACGTGGACCGAGCCGCTCTACCCGTCGATCTACCCGTCGCGTGAGAAGGCCCACTCGCCGCGCGCGGCGCCGAAGTGTCCGCCGTTCGGGCGTGACGTCATCTTGAAGCGCGAGGGCATGGTGCCGCCCGAGGTGCCGTTGCCGGGGCTCCACACCGCGGAGCACGGGAAGAACGGCGTCGTGTGGTGGGACCCGCACCTGTTCGAGCTCGACAAGGAAGCGCCCAGCGGCATCGAGGCGACCGAGGCGCTGCTCGAGGAAGACACCGCGGGGCCGCGCAGCATCGCGGCGTTCGAGGAATGGAAGCGGCAGCGCGCGCGCAGCACGCTCGAGGGCGCGCGGGCGTCGGTCGAGGTGGTGGTGGCCGGGAAGTTGGAGCCGGTGCTCGCCACGGGGACCATTCCGCTCGAGGCCACGCAGGCCCCGCGAACGGGGCGGCCGGGTGGGCGGCGGTTTGGTGAGCTCGTGCACGCGTGCCTCGCGTCCTGTGCGCTCGACGCGAGCCGGGTGCAGCTGCAGGCGGCGATCGGGGTGCTGTCGCGGGTGCTGGGCGCGAGTGAGCACGAGGCGCGCGCGGCGGTCGATGCCGTCGAGTCGGCGCTCGCGCACCCGCTCGTGAGCGCGGCGCGGAAGGCGAAGGACGTGCGGCGCGAGGCGACCATCGTGCACCGGCTGCCTGATGGACGCGTCGTCGAGGGGAACATCGATCTCGCGTACGAGGTCGAGAGCGGGTGGGTGGTGGTCGAGTTCAAGACCGATGACCCGGCGGCGGCGGAAGGTGACGAGAGTGTTTCGGTGCTCGGGCAGTACGAGGCCCAGGCGCAGGCGTACGTCGAGGCGATTGGGCAGGCGACGGGGCGGCCGGCGCGTGGGTTCATCTTGCGCGTATGACCTGACTCCCTCTCCTCCCGAGGAGGAGAGGGTTGGGGTGAGGAGAGACGCGCTTCGGCGTCTGCATCGTCGCCCCTCACCCCGGCCCTCTCCCCGCTTCGCAGGGAGAGGGAGTTCTCGGTCACTCTGCGAGGACGAGCGGCACGGTCAGGTCACCGGTCACCTTGCGCTTCTCTTCCGCGCACTTCTGCGCCCGGCACGCCCTCACCACCACCTCGAGCCCCTCGAGCTCATCGACCGCGAACTCCCCCTTCGCGTCGACCGCCACCCCGGTGCTGCGCAGCCCACCGACCGGCACGACGCTGACGTAGACCTCCGGGCACGGGCTGCCATCAGGCCGCTTCACCGAGCCGCGCACCTTCCGCACGGGCACCGCGGCCGGCAGCACGAAGTCGACGTTCGACGTCACGCCCGCGCGGTCGAGCTTCACCAGCCCCGCCTTCTTCAGGTCGGCCACGCCCGGGTACCAGGTGGGCGCGTACGGCGAGGTGGGGCTGATGCCGCCTGAATCTGCGACCGAGACACCGACCGTGAACGAGCCCGGCGGCACTTCGTGGATGACGTAGCGCCCCTCGGCGTCGGTCTTGCCCGACAGCCGCCAGTGCCGGTCGGCCTCGCGCTTCGCCTCGGCGTACACCTCGACGCCGGCGACCGGTTTCCCGCCCGCGTCGGTGAGGCGCCCCTCGATGCGGCCGTCGATCGACAGGGTGAACACGCGCGACGCACACGCCGCCGCGACCGGCAGCGAGATCTTCGGCGCTTCCCCGCGCCACGGCCGGTAGCCGGCGGTGACGACCTCGAGCTCGTAGTCTCCGGGCGGCACGCTGAAGGCGAAGCGTCCCTTCGCGTCGCTCTTCGCCGAGAGCGCGGTGCCCTTGACCCGCACCTCGACGCCAGCGCGCGGGCCGCTCTCGTCGTTCAGCACCACCACGCCCTGCACGCGCGCCTCGGCCGGCGGCCTGGCGTGCGCGAACGCCACGTCTTCGTCGTTCTTCTTGAAGAGGTGGGTGCGGGTGCAGGCGCCCGTCGAGAGCTGCTCGTCGCCGCCCGCGTACACCACGTACGTCTTGCCGGGCTCGAAGGTGAGGCCGCACATCGAGCCGATGACGCCGTGCTGCACGGCGACCGTCTTCCCGAGCGGCTTGCGGCTGTGGAGCACCTCGCTGACCTCGAAGGTGGTGATCGCGGCGCCGCTGAGCTGCGCGACGTTCGTCACCGTGCCCACGAAGACCGTCGAGAGGAACATCGACTCGCACGGCGGCCCGGGCGCCTGGCACGAGCACGCTTCGGCGCGCGGCGACCACGCGAGCACGCCCACCACCAGGCACGAGAGGACCAGTCGCATGGGCGCACTTCACCACGCCCGCAACGCAAACGGGGTGACCGGTCGACTGGTCACCCCGCGCGTTGAACTGCGTCGGCTGAAGCCTGGTTACGGCGCGCGCTCGAACTGCACCGCGATGCGCGTGCCGCGGAAGTTGATGCCCGCGACCGAGCAGCTCGGGCTGCCGTTGGTGCCGCACACGGCGCCGGTGCACGCGCGCGACGAGCTGAGCGCGCCGGTGCCCTTGAAGGTGCCGCCCGAGCGCTCGAACGTGAACTCGGCGTGGGTGGTGTCGGTCAGCGTGTTGCCGCCCGCGGTGGTCTTGGTCGAGGCGTCGCTGCTGAAGGTCCAGCCCTTGTCGACCTTCTTGCCGGTGAAGACGCCGTTGAGCGAGACGTTGGGCGCCGCGCCCATGTCGATGCTGCCGCCGCCCGACTCGATCTCCAGGAACGCCGTCGCCTCAGGGCCGTCCCACACCTTCACGCTCACCAGGCCCGGGGGCTCGGTGATCTGCTGGGTGCTGGGCTGCATGCCGTTCGAGTAGCAGCTGTCGGGCAGGGTGAAGGCGTCGACGACCAGCTCGTACAGCTCGGGCGTCAGGCCGCCGCAGCCGCTGAAGCCGAGGGCGGCCGTGAACAGACCGGTCAACATGAGGACCTTGCGCATCGTGAGTCTCCCGTGGGGGTGGAAACGACGGCGCGAGCGTCGACCGGGGCGCGGCCCCTGTCAAAACTTGTTTCAGCGCTGCGCGCGCGCGGTCAGGGCTTGCTGCACCTCGACCGGGTCGTAGCTCTCGAGCTTGCGGTACAGCGTCTTGCGATCGAGCCCGAGGATCTGCGCGGCGCGGGTGCGGTGGCCACCGGTCGCCGAGAGCACCGCGAGGATGTGGCGGCGCTCGATGGTCTCCATCGACGGCAGCGACTCGGCGTTGCCGACCTCGTTCACGGGCCCGCTCTCGAAGAGCGCGGTGGGGAGATCGGCGGCGGTGAGCTGATCGTGCTGCGCGAGCGCGACGGCGCGATCGATCACGTTCTGCAGCTCGAGCACGTTGCCCGGCCAGCGGTGCGAGGTCAGCTTCTCGGCGCACGCGGCGGCCATGCCGGTGACGTTCTTCTTGTGCTTCTGCGCGAAGTGCCGAACGAAGTGCTGCGCGAGCACCATCACGTCGTCGCCGCGCTGGCGAAGCGGGGGCAGCTCGACGCTCACCACGGCGACGCGGTTGTAGAGCTCGTCACGGAACCGGCCCGCGGCGACCTCGGCGGCGAGGTTGGTCGACGAGGTGGAGATGACGCGCGCGCTGTTGCCCTCGGCGAGCACGCGGGCCAGGCGCACCTGGAACTCCAGGGGCAACGAGCTGAGCTCCTCGAGCACGAGGGTGCCGCCGTCGGCGCGCGCGATGGCGCCGGGCTTGCGGGGCGCGCCGAACAGCTCGACCTCGAGCGTGGCGGGCGGCTGCGCGCCGCAGTGCACGGTGACGAAGGGGCCGGTCTTGCGGCGGCTGGAATCGTGAATGAAGCGGGCCAGCGCGGTCTTGCCCGTGCCGTGCTCGCCGGTGAGCAGCATCGACGCGTCGGACTCGGCGGCGCGGCGAGCGGTGGCGACAGCCTCGAGCAGGGTCGCGCTGTGCCCGGCGAGCGGGCTCCCCGAGCGGGCGCTGGTGTCTTCGCGCAGCCGCTTCACCTCTTCACGCAGCGCCTTGTTCTGCGCCGCGCGGGTGAGGCTGGCGTTGATGGCCTCGATGTCGAGCGGCCCGAGGAAGAGGTCCCACGCGTGCGCGCGCAGGGCCTTCACCGCGACCTCGACCGTCGACGCCGAGCTGAGCAGCAGCACCGGCACCGCGGGCTCGTCGGCGACCACGCGCTCGCACAGGGCGAGGCCGTCGAGGCGCGACGAGTCGAGCGAGATGAGCACCGCGTGGATCTCGTGCTCGGCGAACGCGGCCTGCGCTTCGTCCTTCGAGCGCGCGACGATGACGTCGTGTCCTCTCCGGCCGAGCTGATCCGTCAGCTGCTGGGTGCGGGTGGTATCGAGGTCGACGAGGAGGATGGTCAGCTTCGAGCGCTTCATGCACCGAAGACCTTGCCGCAAACGCAAGGTTCGCCGCGCGGGTCATTTTGACTACACCCGCCCGGGGTGTGTCAGCTTTCCACGCGGACCTTCAGCGACCGCGGCTGCACCTCTTCGCGCTTGGGAAGGGTGATGGTGAGCACGCCGTGCTTGTACGCGGCCTCGGGCTTGCTGCCATCGACGGTCGGAGGCAGCGTGAACGAACGGCTCATCACCCCGACGGTGCGCTCGCGGCGCAGCCAGGTCGCGTCCTTGCCCTCTTCGGTCTTCTCGGCCTTGCGGGTCGCGGAGATGGTGAGGGTGTCGTTCTCGAGCTTCACGTCAATGTCTTCGGGGGCGACGCCGGGCAGGTCGAGCTTGAGCTCGAGCGCCTTCGCGGTCTCGGTGACGTCAGCGGCGGGCACGATGGACTCGTCTTGCTGCTGCTCGAGCTCGCGCAGCTCGCGGAACAGCGGCGAGAAGAAGCGGAAGTTGCGGTTGAACGGGTGATTGCCGAACGTGAGATGGCCTTGCATGGGAAGCTCCGAAAGACTGCGGGTGCGAGCGCAACCTCAGACAGGAACCAAACGTGTCAAGGCGAGGGAACCAGCGGGTTTGGCAGGCCAGCGTGCTCGCGGCGGTGGGCGCGCTGATCGTGCTGGCTCCGCAGCCGTGCCGCGCGGAGCAGCCCGACGAGTTCTCGCTGCCACAGTTCGCGATCGACGCGGGTACTCCGGAGCCGCCGCCCGCGCCGCCCCCGTTCGAGCTGCCTGAAGACGACACGCGCGGGGTGCCTCCGCCCGAGCTCGACCCGACGCTCGCGCCGCCCGCTCCACCGCCGCCTCCGACGTGGGCGCGGCTCGGCGTGTCGGCGACGTTGGTGGCGACCGCGCTCACCACGTACTTCTTCGGCGGCGATCTCGCGGTGCTCGTCACCGCGCTCGGCACTCCGGAGCACTCGAAGACCGTGCCCGGCGAGGTCGAGGGCTGGGTGATGCAGGTCGGCCTCGAAGGCGGCTACGGCCGCGCAGGGGGCGCGCTGTGTGACGGCGCGATCTTCTGCGCGTCGCGCGCGTTCGGTGGCCTGGTGCTGAAGACCGGCTTCGCGCGCGGGCTGCCGCACCTCGGCGATTCCATCACCCGGCTGCAGACCTTCTATTTCGCGCAGGCCGAGGCCGCGCTCTCGCACTACGACATTCCCTCGGCACCGCTCGCTCCCGGCGTGAAGACCTTCGAGCTGCTCACGCGCTTGCGCTTCGGGCTCCACCTCACCAGCGAGTCGAACCGGCGCGGGTCGACGGGCGTGACGTTGATGATCGCGGCGATCGTCGAGGGCGTGCCGGTGTCGAAGGGCACGCAGGGCATCGCGTTCGGCCTCAGCGCGGGCGCGGGCTTCTAGCGTTTGGGCACGGGCGGGTAGTGGCGGTCGACGTCTTCGTGGCGCCGCAGCCCCATCGCCTCGCGCTGCACGCAGAGGTTCCAGCGCTGCCGCTCGGCTTCCTCGCGGGTGCGCCGGTAGTCCTCGAGCAGCAGGTCGCGCAGGTCGCCGCGCTCGAGCGAATCGATCTTCGCGCCCAGCGTCACGCACTCGGCGAGCAACGTCTCGAGCTTGCGCGCGGTCATGCCCAGGGCGCCGGCGCGCTCCTTGTTCAGCTCGGCTTCCCAGGCGCTCGCGGCCTGGAGATCGTGCTTCACACCCACGGCGCCAGTGTAACAATCGACGCATGGCGCGCGCGAAGACGCGGAAGGAAGACGAATCGGGAACATCAGCCGCTCAGGCAGGCGACGGCGATCTCGCCCCGGTGGTGGGGAAGAACCTGCGGCGGTTGCGCACCGAGCGCGGGTTGTCGCTGCAGGGGCTCGCGGAGGCCTCGGGCGTCTCGCGCGCCATGCTCGGCCAGGTCGAGCTCGGCCAGAGCGCCCCCACCATCAACGTGCTGTGGAAGATGGCGCGCGCCCTCGACGTGCCGTTCTCGGCGCTCATCACCAGCCAGGCGTCGAGCGGCGCGAAGGTGATGCGGGCGGGCGCGGGCAAGCGGCTGTTGTCGGCTGACGGCTCGTTCCAGTCGCGCGCGCTGTTCCCCTTCGATGAGCCGCGGCGCGTGGAGTTCTACGAGCTCAAGCTGGGGCCGAAGGGCGTCGAGAACGCCGAGGCGCACGCGCCGGGCACGGTGGAGAACCTGGTGGTCGCGAAGGGCTCGGTGGAGATCGTCGCCGGCTCGCAGACGCACGCGCTCGACACCGGTGACGCGATTCTCTTCGAGGCCGATCAGCCGCACGTCTACCGGAACACCGGCGCCACCGAGGCGCTGCTCTACCTGGTGATGACGTACGCCGAGCAGGTCGGCTGATCAGTCATTGCCGTTCTGTTCGTTGATCGCCGCCCGCAGCATGAAGAGGCCGATCGCCAGGCCGCCGAAGCCGATCAGCACCGTCATGATCACCGTGGTGAGGCTGAACCCGCCGCCCGGCACGAGGCACGAGCGCGTCGGCTCGAGCGGGTCGTAGTAGGCCTTCAGCTCGGGGTCGTCGATGAAGCGCTGCAGCTCGGCGTCGGCGGAGTTCGAGTCGCTCGAGTCGAGGTCGCCGTCGCTGAAGAGGTGAATGGTGTCGCCCTGGTACGTCTTGCCGTCGACGACGTACTCGTACTTCGCGCGCGGGTAGTAGCGCGGGTCGCTCGTCGAGTTGCGGCGCGTGACGACCTCGATCTTCGTTTCCAGCAGGTGCGCGGGCGTCGACGGCCAGCTCGCGCTCTGGCGCTGCGCCCACGCGTCGCGGCCCGCCCACCCCAGCACGCCCACGCCGACCACGAGGAAGGCGATGGCGGTCACCCAGGTGCCGATGCGGTCTTGCGCCTGCTTCGAGAGCATGCCGCGAGCATGCCCGAGGCTGCGTCGTTTCGACTGCGGAGAGAGGGAAAAGCGAAGCATGCTCCGCGGCTTCACCGTGCAACCGGGAGCGGGCATGCGACGTGGTCTGGTGGGAGTGCTGCTGGCGTTGGCGAGCAGCGCGTGGGCGCAGGACGAGCTGGGCGAGGTGAAGTCGTTCATGCAGGGCCAGCCGGCGTTGGCGCGCTTCGCCGACAAGGTGCCCACGAAGGTGGCCGCCGGCGTGTACCAGGTGCCGGTCGACACGAGCGACGTGCAGCTCTTCGTGCTCAAGCAGGGCGGCGCGTGGGCCGGGGCGTTGACGGTGGCGCCCGCGAAGCTCGCGCTGACGGCGCTGATCCCCGACAACGTGCTCGGGCGCGTGACGGTGAAGACCGTCTTCCTGGTGGTGGCGAGCGCGGGCGGAACGTTGACCGCGAAGGGCACGGGCGGCGCGCTGCAGGCCGCGCTGGGGACCTTCGGCCGTGACGCGCCGTTCGTTGCGGGCGCCAACCTCTACGCGCAGCTGGAGATCGGCGGCGACGGCACGCTCGGCGCGCTGCAGAACGCCGGGTTGCTCCCGCGCGCGCCGCTGTGGCTGAGCGGCTCGACGGGCGGGGTGCTGGTCGACGCGCTGCTCGGCGCGCAGGCGCCCGACCTGAAGGGCATGGACTTCTCGTTGAGCCTCGGCGTGCCGTCGATGGTGCCCGCGCCGTTCAACGTCATCGCCAGCCCGAAGCTGACGCTGGGCGACGCGAGCTTCACGTTCACCCGCACCGCCGGCTCGTTCTCGCTGCGCGGCGAGCAGCTCAACAGCAAGCTCCAGGTCGGCGCGCAGACGTTCGTGCTCCCGAAGACGGTGCTCACCTTCACGCAGAGCGGTGGCTCGTACGAGGTGAGCGTCGAGGGGCGCAGCGCCGACAACCAGCCGTGGCGCGACGCGTTCGGCCTGAAGGGCGTCGACCTGAAATCGGTGAGCCTCGGCGGCACGGTGTCGTCGACGAAGACCGGAGACACGAGCCCGCCCATCAAGGGCTTCGGGCTGTCGATCGGCGCGCGCGTGGCGGTGAACAAGAAGGACTACGATGGCCGCTTCCTCGTCACCGTCGAGAACAACGCGCTCAAGGAGCTGGCGATCACCTTGAACGGCGAGCTGAACCTCGACTTCTTCCCCGGCGGCCGCGACTTCACGTTCAAGCAGTTCCAGATCTCGGTGAGCCCGGCGACGCAGCAGGCAGCGATCGGCGGAGAGCTCGCGTGGCGCAGCTTCACCGGCCAGGCGGCGCTGGTGCTCGCGCAGAAGCCGATCGTCTTCCTGCGGCTGAAGAACCTCGACCTCACGCAGCTCATCGGGAAGAGCGGCGCGGTGCAGGGCATGCCGTCGCTGCCTCCGCTCGACGTGGTGCTGGCGTTCGGCGCCGCGGGCAAGGCGGGCGAGGTGTCGAACCTGCCGAGCGTCGCGCAGAGCATGATCGACGAGGTCACCGGCGCGACCGGCGGCAAGGTGTCGATGGTCGACGGGCTGAACCTGATGACCCGCATCGACGCCGACAAGCTCGGGGGTGATCAGTTCGGCCAGAAGGGGCCGATGGTGCTCGCGGGCAACATCGACCCCGAGAAGGGCGCGTTCCGCATCGCTTCGAGCCTGCCGTCGATTCCGCCCATCAAGGGGCTGCCGCAGGGCTTCGGCGTCGAGGCGCCCGAGATGTTCCTCGCGGTGCAGTCGAAGGGTGGGCCGGCGGTGGCGTCGTTCGGGCTCGGGCTGCGGCTGCTGTTGCCGGTCGACGGGCAGGTGCTGGCGTTCAAGGGCAGCATCGCGGCGAGCACCTCGGGCACCTTCTCGTTCACCGGCGCGCTCGAGACCGATTGGAAGAACCCCATCGGCCTCGACGGCGTGACCATTCTCGCGCCGGTGGTGGTGACGATCGGCGTCTCGGCCGACGCGTCGGTCGACCTGGGCTTCCAGGCCGGCATGTCGGTCGCGAAGCAGACCTACCAGCCCGCGGCGCTGTGTCTGAACTTGCAGGCCGCCGCGCCGGCGCCGTTCCCCAAGAAGATCGCCTTCAAGTTCAAGGGCACCGAGATCGGCCCGCAGGCGCAGATGGACATCATGGAAGCGCTCGTGAAGTCGGTCGCGAATGGCCCGCTGAAGAATTCGCTCACCAACCCGCAGGACCAGAAGAACCTCGCGCTGGTCGGACCGGGCGTCGACAAGATCAGCGACCTGGTCGACGGGCTCAACCTGCCGCTCTTGAGCTTCACCAACTTCGATCTCGCGCTCACCACTCCGGCCGTCAGCTGCGATCTGCCCGGCATCGAGGGCCTCGGCGTGCGCATCAAGGGCACCGGCAAGTTCATGAACAAGCCGCTGGCGTCGATCGACAGCTACATCAACCTCTCGCAGGGGCTGAAGATCAGCGGCGAGGTGCCGGAGCTCAACTTCATCGAGGTGGTGAAGATCTCCAACGCGCAGCTGCTGGTGACCGCGCCGATGCCGGGCACCGCGCCGCCGCCCGACCAGTCGAAGATCACCCAGCTGCAGAAGCAGATCGCCCGCGCCGAGGGCGAACTGGCGGCGGTGAAGAAGAAGATCAAGAAGACGAAGGACGCCGACGACAAGGCCGACCTCGAGGACGCGAAGGCCGAGATGGAAAGCGACCTCGACGATCTCAAGCAGGACCTTGCGCGCGCCTCGTTGCCCGACATGGGCACGTTCTTCATCGCGGGCAACGCGCAGGTGCTCCGCGCGAACGGTGGCATTCGCGTGCTGATCGATCGCATCGGCGCGGAGTTCGATTTCACCGCCGAGCTGGCCGACCTCGGCGCGACGCAGCTGCACGCCGAGACCGAGGGGCAGAACCTCGTGAAGGCGACCGACTTCGAGGTCTCGCTCAACGCGCAGGTCGACTCGCAGGCGACGATCTTGAAGAAGCTCGGTCAGGCGCTGAAGGCGTCCGCCGCGGCGCGCAAGCAACTGGCCGACGCGAACAAGGCCAACACCGAGCAGGCCATCAAGGACGCGCAGGCGGAGTTCGATCGCCTCGACGCGCAGACCGGCAGGGACTTCCGCAAGGCGCAGAAGGACGTGCGCAAGGCGAAGGCGGCGCTGAAGAAGGCCAAGCGCGCCATTCGCAAGGCGAAGAAGAAGTGCAAGGACGACCTCGGGCCGGCGTGGAAGCTGTGCGACGTGATGGACGCGGCGAAGGAGACGCTGCGCGCGGCGAACTCGACCCTCGATGCGTCGAAGGACTCGCTCAAGGCGATCGAGAAGAGCGCCGACTACGCGCGGCTGCAGACCTCGAAGGCCACGCTCAACACGCTCAAGGCCGGCAGCAAGCTCGCCGATGCGGGGCTGGCAGGGTGGGGGGCGATCGACAACGTCGGCAACATGGTGCTCGCGGGCGGGGACCTGGTCGACATCGAGGAGGTCGAGCTGCGCGGGTCACTCAAGAAGCGCACCGGGTCGTTGTCGGTGGTGGCGAGCGTGGGGGATGAGGAGATCGAGCGGTCGTTCGACCTGGACATGAGCTCGGCGAGCCCGCTCGATCTCGCGCCGCTCGCGGAGGACGTCGCGGATCAGATCGCCGAGCAGGCGACGAAGGAAGACTCGAAGGTGTGGAAGGCGCTGCGGAAGAAGAAGTGAGACTGTCTCCCTCTCCTCCCGAGGAGGAGAGGGTTGGGGTGAGGAGAAAATTGTCGGAGCGCTGAAGCTCAAAGTCGGCCCCTCACCCCGGCCCTCTCCCCGCTCCGCAGGGAGAGGGAGTTCGTCACCGCGGGGCAAGCCACGTCGGCGGCGAGACGATCTTCTCTCCCCCCCGCACGTGCGCGGGCACTTCCCCGCGCGCCTTGTGCCGGCGCTGCTTCGGGTCCTGCCGGGCGACCACCTTGCCCACCACGTCGTAGTCGTGCGCCTCGGTGACCTCGACCGTCACCAGCTCGCCCGGGTACGCCATGCCGTCGTTGATGTAGACGTTGCCGTCGATCTCGGGCGCCTGGCCCTGGTGGCGGCCGACGAGCAGCAGGTCGGTCTCGGGGCTGCGGCCCTCGACGAGCACCTCGAGCCGCGTGCCGACGAGCTTCTTGTTCTGCTCACGCGAGATGCGCTTCTGAATGGCCATGATCTCGCGCCAGCGCCGCTCGATGGTGCGCTTGGGCACCTTGTTCTCCATCTCGTACGCCGCGGTGCCCTCTTCGTCGGAATACTGGAAGACGCCGAGGCGCTCGAAGCGCATCTCCTTCACGAAGTCCTTCAGGATCTCGAAGTCTTCCTCGGTCTCGCCGGGCAGGCCGACGATCATCGAGGTGCGGAACGAGAGGCCCTCGATGCGCGAGCGGATCTTCGTCACCAGCTGCTTCAAGAACGCCGACTCGCGGCCACGCTTCATCGAGCGCAGCAGGCGATCGCTGGCGTGCTGCAGCGGCATGTCGAGGTACTTCGCGATCTTCGGCTCGGTGGCGATGACCTCGATCAGCTCGTCGGGGAACACGCGCGGGTAGGCGTAGTGCAGCCGAATCCAGTGCACGTCGACCTTCACCAGTTCCTTGAGCAGGTCGTGCAGCTTCGGCTTGCCGGGGAGATCGTGGCCGTACGCGGTGAGATCCTGCGCGACGAGGTTGAGCTCCATCACGCCCTGGTCAGCCAGCTGCTCGGCCTCGCGCACGATGTCGGCGATGGGCCGCGAGCGCTGCAAGCCGCGCAGCGTGGGGATGATGCAGAACGCGCACTTGTTGTCGCAGCCCTCGGAGATCTTCAGGTACGCGGTGTACCCGGGCATCGAGTTCACCTTCGGCACCGCCGCGGTGTGGATGTACTCGGGGTCGGGGATCACCTGGCGCGGGCTCGCTTCGGCCGCGAGCAGGTCGCCGATCTGCACGTACGCGCTGGTGCCCAGGAAGTGATCGACCTCGGGCAGTTCCCTGGTGAGCGCCTCGCCGTGCCGCTGCACGAGGCAGCCAGTGACCACCAGCGTGTCGCACGTGCCGTTCTTCTTGTGCTCCGCCAGCTCGAGGATCGAGTCGACCGATTCCTTCTCCGCCGCCTTCAGGAAGGCGCAGGTGTTGACGACGATCACCTCGGCCTGCTCGGGCTCCTGCACCAGCTGGTAGCCCTTGTGCTGCAGCGAGCCGAGCATGACCTCGCTGTCGACCCGGTTCTTCGGGCACCCCAGCGTCATCATGTAGAGGCTCTTCTTCGCCTTCGCCGACTTGAGTGCCTTGCTCACGGGCGCACCAGCATCCCGAGCTCGCTGCGCTCGAAGTGATCGACCGTCCACGTGAAGTGGTGCGTCGTGCCGCTGGTGTACCCAATCTCCAGACCACCCTCGGGCGAGAGCTCGATGCGCATCGCGCGGCCGAGCTTGCACGTCGCCGCCGGCCACTCGAGCACCCGCGAGGCGACCTTGTCCTTCGTCACGTACATCGCCATGCGCAGCTCGTTGCCCGACACGCAGCTGTCCTTCGAGTACGGGTTCTTCCCGGTGAGGATGGTGAAGATCGGCCGGTTGTCCGGGAGGATCAGCTTCACCGCCGGCAGGTTCACCGACGCGGGGGGAATCGCCTCTTCACCGGCGATGACGTCGGCGATAGACTCCGCGGTGAACGTCTCGTCGCCCACCGCCCACGTCGGGTAGTGCAGCTTCGAGTAGCCCAGCCAGCCCTTCTCGCGCGCCTCGATGCCTTCCACGTCGGCGGTCGGTGCGAGCTTCAAGTTCTTGCGCAGCTCGTCGGGAATGCGCGTCGGGCCGCTCGCCATCTCGCCGGTGGGGCAGGTGGTGATCTTCGTCGGCTCCGCGCCCTCGGCGTCGAGGTCGGCGTAGTCGGCGCACAGGGTCAGCGCGAGCTGCTTGAAGGCCTGGAAGCGGGGCAGCGCGCGCGCGGGCACGGCGAGCTCGAGCGCGAAGCCATTCTTGGTCGGCTTGGTCGCGGCCTTGATCAGCTTCTGCGCGAACGGCGGCGCGCCGATGTCGGCCGGCGCCTCGTGCAACCCGTCCTGGCCAAACCGGTACACCACGCCCTTCGAGGTGGTGCCCGACTCCGGGAAGAACAGGGTCACGTCGAGCGTGTCGTCGCTGAGCAGCTTGTCGTCGTCGACCGTCACGCCGACGAAGAGCGTGTCCTTCTTGAACGAGGCCTTGAGCGTCAGCTTGGAGCTCGAGCCGGTGGCCGACTCGGGCATCTTGAAGTCCTGCGCGGGCGCGAGGTCCTTCAGCTCGCCGTCGATCTTCGGTTCCTTCGCGAGCGACGGCAGCGGCTTGATGGGCTTCTCGGCGTTGGCCGGAGGCGCCGCGGTGAGCAGGGTGGCAGCGAGAGTCGAGGCAGCGAGGAATGACATTGCGCGCAGGGCCCTATCAGAGAGCCCCGGGCCTTCAAACCCCTCGGCCGGTCAGAAGCCGGCGAACTTACGCAGGTCGGCGAGCGAGCCGTTGAACACGTCGTGGTCGTAGCCGGGGCCGTCGGAGTACTGCACGAACGGCACGTTGTGGTCCGCGCGGCCGTTGGTCCACTTCGCTTCCCACATCGGGGCGTTCGGCACGACCTGGCGGGCCTGCGCGACGCGGCTGGCCGACGTGTAGACCATCGGCCAGAGCCCGGTGACCTTGTGAATGTAGTTGGCCGCGTCCTTCAGGGTCTGCGGGCTCGAGAGCGCCGAGGCTTCCCAGTCGAGCGCCAGGCGCGTGCCCGGCTTCAGCTTGCCGTGAATGCCCAGCGTGTTGAGGAAGTGCTTGGCCTGGCCGACGCCGTTGCCCTTGTCGAGGAAGAGGTAGGCGACGCGCAGCGACATCTTGCCCTGGTCGATCTTCTTGCCCAGCTCGGCCCAGCGCGCCTTGAACGTCGGGTCGGTGTAGCTGGTGCCCTCGGTGGCCTTGATCGCCGCGAACTGGCTGTGCGCGATGGCGCGCTCGAAGGTCGCCTTCGACTGGTAGTGCGAGGTGTCGCTGCCGCCGAGCTGGCCGTGCGAGTTCTTGTGCCACGGCTGGCCGTAGGCGGGCGCGGGCGGCTGGGGCTGGTGGGCCAGCGGCTTCAAGCCGAGCAGCGCGCGATCGTGGTTGAGCTCGTGCAACGAGAGCGAGGGCGCCGCCTTCTTCAGGTCGGTGAGCGCGGTCTTCTTCTCCTTCGCGATCGCCGGGTCGAAGCGGTCGTGGGTCTGCTGTTCCTTCATGCCCAGCGAGATCAGCTTGGTCGCCGCCGAGAGGAAGCCGGTGAGCGACGGGTTCGCGGAGAACGCGTCGATGACCTGCTTTTCCTGCGCCTTCACGGTCGCGAGCGCCTTCTTCTCGTTGGTGCGGAGGGTCTGGAGCTGCGCGAGGTCCCGGTTCAGCTTCTTCACGGAGAGGGTGGTCATGCCGGGTTGTCGGACCCACCTCGCTCGCGGAGTTTGAGCGGCCCTGTCACGCGGGCTGACAATTCGTGCCAATTTCGGCAGACATTTCGGTCCTCATTTCCCATGCGCCGCCTCTTCGCCTTCTTCCTGCTCGTCATGAGCGCGTGTCCTCCGCCGACGGCGCCGCCGCCTGCGAAGGGGTGGTCGGTGAAAGACGGCTTCATTCGCGACCCCGAGGGGCGCGCGGTGGTGCTGCGCGGGGCCAACGTCTCGAGCCGGCACAAGGAACCTCCGTTCTTCGACTTCCACGGGCCGGCCGATTGGGCGCGCATGCACGACGAGTGGGGCTTCAACGCGGTGCGCTTCCTCGTGTCGTGGGCGGCGATCGAGCCGCAGCGAGATCAATACGACGACGCGTACCTCGCCGAGGTCGCGCGACGCGTGGGCGAAGCGTCTGACGCGGGGCTGCTGGTGGTGCTCGACCTGCACCAGGACCTGTACGGCCTGGGCTTCAGCGGCGGCAACGGGGCGCCGGCGTGGACCTGCGACGCCTCGCGCTACGCGGCGTTCAGCCCGACGTCTCCCTGGTTCCTCAACTACCTCGACCCGCAGGTCATCGCGTGCACCGACGGCTTCTGGTCGAGCAAGGACCTGCAGGCCCACGCGGTCGAGGCGTGGCGCCGGCTCGCGGTCGCGACGAAGGACGTGCCCAACCTGCTCGGCGTCGACCCGCTCAACGAGCCGTACTGGGGCTCGATGCCGTACGACGTCTTCGAAGAGAAGCGCCTCGCGCCGTTCGAGCGGCAGGTGATCGCCGCGGTGCGCGAATCTCAGCCCCGCGCGCTGGCGTTCATCGAGCCGGCGTCGAGTCGCAACCTCGGGCTCGCCTCGAAGCTGCCGGCGTTGGGGGTGGAGAACGTGGTCTACGCACCGCACGCGTACGACTCGCAGGCGGAAGCGGGCAACGGTTTCGATCCCTCGCGACGCGCGGCGATTCTCGAGAACGTGCGACTGCTGCAGGGCGAGGCCAACGCGCTCGGCGCCGCGCTGGTGCTCGGCGAGTACGGCGGCTTCGCGAACAACCCCGGCATCGGCGAGTACATGGACGCGGTCTACGACGCGTCGGGTGCGCAGGCGGCCGGGGCGCTCTACTGGCACTACAGCAAGGACGACGGCTACGGCCTCCTCGCCGCCGATGGATCCGACAAGCCCGCGCTGCGTGACGCAGTGGTGCGCCCGTACCCCGAGCGCGTCTCGGGCACGCCGCACGCGTTCCACTTCGACGACGGGGTGTTCACCTTCTCGTACCTCGCTGATGGGCTGCTGCCGTCGGTGGTGAGCGTGCCGCCGGCGTACCGCGCGTGGGTCGCGACGTGTGACGGCTGCGAGGTGAGCGCCACGACGCGCGGCCTCGAGCTGACGGCCGCGGCGGGCAGCGAAGTGACGCTCACGCTGCGCGCGCCCTGAAATCAGGGGCGCGTGACGTCGATCAACACGAACGAGCGCGGCGGCAGGTCGAGGGTCTGCGCGAGCGTCGACCGCGCGATGGTGCCGGTGAGGACCGCCGAGCCCTCGGTGAAGTCCGTGCCCGAGCCGCGGTAGATCGTCACCACTGCATTGCCGGGCGCGATGCCGTGCGCGAGCGAGAGCGTGACCTGGTGCGCTCGCACGTTCGAGGTGTTGTAGAGCGCGATCGACGAGCGGCGGTTGTCGGTCACCAACGCAAACCCGCTGACGTCGCGCGACGTCGACGTCACCGGCACGCGATTGGTCGGCGCCTTCTGCAGCCAGCCGATCGCTTTGCCCAGCCACGCCCCGGGGATGCCCAGCGCGGCACCCTGGTACGAGTAGCCGCCCATGATGTCGGCGTGGTCCATGATCTCCGCCTCGTTGGCGAGGAAGTCGACCGCGCCCGCCGACGTCGTGAAGTACTCGATGCTGCGCGGGTCGTTCACGCCGCTGAGCTGGTTGTCGAAGCTGTAGCGGTCGAAGGAGATCTTCACCGCTTCGTACCCGGGCGAACGGTGCAGCACGTCGTACGCGGCCTGCGCGTCGTTCATCAGGTTGGGCGACGACGAGTAGCGCTGAATGGTGAAGGTGCTCAGCGGCATGCCGGCGTCGACGATGCGCGCCGCGGCCCACGCGTACAGATCGTGATCGTGAGAGTTGAGCTGCACGCCTCCGACGGCGACGCCCGCATCGACGAGCGTCGCGGCGATGGGCTTCCAGTAGCGGATCATGCGGTTGATGTTCTGCATGCGGCAGTCGTCGCGATCGACGTCGATCGAGGTGCACGGCAGACCGCCGTCTTCGAGCGGCAGCGGCGAGAAGCCGAGGGTGTGGCTGGGTTCCTGGGTGCCGATCCACGTCGCGCCCGCGAGCTCAGGCTGCTGCGCCTTCGCGAGCACCCACGCCGTGACCGCGCCCTGTACGTCGTCGAGGTAGCGCGGCGCCACCAGGGGGTAGAAGTTGCCGTTGATTCCGTCACGCGGGATGAAGCGTTCGTCGAGCCAGCCCGCGTCGCTGAGCACCGCGGGCATGCCGCTGATCTGTACCAGGCGCTTCATCGCCACACCGGCGTCGAGCTCGATCGCACGCACGGTGCGGAGCCTGGTGGTCACGAAGTCGGGAGCCGCGGGGTTGAACGTCAACGAGCTGCCTTGCAGCAGGAACTGTGACTCCGTGCCCGGCGCGTTCAGGTCGATCGTCGCGGTGGACACCGTCGCGCCAGCGCTGAGCGCGCGCAGCGTCGAGTCAGTCTGCCCGTCGACCGCCGCGTTCATCGGCTGCACGAAGCCGCGCTCGTAGAGGATCGGCGTGCGGCTCGGGTCGGTCACGTCGATGAACACGTCGACGGCGGCGTCGGGCGTGTTGTTGATGGTGCCTTCCACGACGTCGCTCGCGGCGGTGGACGTGTCGTCGACGGCGATCTCGGCTTCGGCGAGACCGCACCCAGCGAGGAGGAGACTGCACAGCGCTACGGCGGTTCGAGTGGGGGTCATGGGGGCAGGCCAAGGCACGCGGTGTGCCGCGGATTCGCGTGCCCCAACCACGCGGGAACGCTGGGGCCGCCCGGTCGAACGTCCCCCCGGTGGAGACAGCGTCGTGGGCGAGGACAGTCCTCTGCGAAGGGTGACCGGTCGACGCGTGCCTGCCGTACTTCAACGAGCACTTCGGCTGCGGCATCTGCATGGTGGTCTGCCCGTGGAGCCGCCCCGGAGTCGCGACGACGCTGCTCGAGAAGCTCGCACGCCGCCGCGCGCGCTGAAGACCGTCAGGCCAGCGCACGGCCGCGCGTCGTCCGGGGCACATACGGCAGAAGCCCCATCGGTAAGGGTACGGGTCTCCAAAACCCGCCGCTGAAGGTTCGACTCCTTCCTGCCGTGCTGAGTGCTGCCGACCTGGCAGTGGTGGTCCATGCACCCGCCTGAAGAGCGGTGGATTCCGGTTCGATTCCGGGGGTCGGCACTCGTCGTCACGTCCAGCGGTTGGCGCCCGTGAGGCGCTGCGCCCAGTCCCAGAAGCGCGCGGCGTCTTCGCGTGAGCGCGCCTGCTCGCTGGGCTCGAACGGCTTCTGCTCGGCCCAGAAATCACCCGTGGTGGCGTCGAGCGTCGGCGAGGTGGCCATGAAGCGCAGCGAGTCGACCGCGGCCTCGACGCTGGTGGCGAACGGCATCAACGGCAGCAACCAGCGCAGCATCAGCCGCTGCAGGCCGTGCACGCTCTCGGCGGCGGTGCGCGGCACGAACCCCGGGCACACCCCGTGCGCGGTCAGTCGCGGTGGCGGCAGGCGCCGCGCGAGCTCGGCGTCGAACCACAGCACTGCCAGCTTGGAGTTCTTGTACGCGCGGTTCGGCTCGTACCCGCGCTCGAGGTTCGGGTCGTCGAAGTCGTAGTTCACCGATGGCCCGCGCGAGCCCGGCAGGTGGAGCCGCGACGACACCACCACCACCCGCGGCACTCCTGCGCCACCGCCGAGGCGCGGCAAGAGCTCGTGCGTCAGCAGGAACGGGGCAAGCGCGTTGACCGCGAGCGTCTCTTCGACGCCGTCGACCGTCAGGCGGCGCGCCGGGCTCTGCTGCATCACGCCCGCGACGTGCATCACCACGTCGAAGCGCTGATCTGGTGCGAGTCCCGCGGCGAAGTCGCGAATCGCTGCGAAGGAGGCGAGATCGAGCCGCCGCGACTCGATCTGCGCGGTGCCGACCTTCGCCTTGATCTCCGCGCACGCGCGCTCTCCGGCCGCCGCATCGCGGGCGGTCAGCAGCACGCGGTGCCCGTCGCGCGCCAGCGCCTCGCAGAGCCCGCGGGCCAGGCCGCGTCCACCACCCGTCACCAGGATCGATCGAGCGCTCATGAGGCGATTCTGGCACTCGGCAGATTTTCTGCTCGTGACGCGGTGACCGGCACTCGACAATGCCCGGCCGTGCCTCCCGCGCGCTTCCTCTTCCACGTCTGGTTGAGCGTCTTCGAGGCGATCGCGCGCGCGCTGACGGGGCAGCGGCGGAACCGCGCGTGGCCGCTGTTCTTCGAGATCATCGTGGGCGCGATGCGCCGCAACTTCCTCTTCGGCGCGGCGGTGAGCGTGCCCGAGGCGCGAGCGTTCAACGAGGCGCTGGCGGCGGGCGTGCCCTCGAAGCTCGCGGTCGAGCGCACGCGCACGACGGTGGGCGGCGTGCCGGTGGTGCGCGTGGTGCCGCGTGGAGCCGGGGCGCCGCGGAGACGAGTCCTGTACCTGCATGGGGGCAGCTACCTGATGGGCAGCGCCGCGACGCACGCCGAGCTGATTGGCCGCCTCGCGCTCGCCGGCTTCGAGGTGTTCGCCATCGAGTACCGGCTGGCCCCCGAGCACACCGTGGCAGACGCGGTCACCGACGTGAGCACGGTGTGGGAAGCGTGCCTCGCCGAAGGGTGGCCGCCCGGTGCGCTCGCGTTCGCCGGAGACTCCGCGGGAGGCGGGCTGGCGTACCTCGTCGCCATCGCGCTGCGCGACGCGGGCCGGCCGTTGCCCGCGGGCATCGCGACCATCGCGCCCTGGGCCGACCTCTCGTGCCCGGGCGCGTCGATGGAAGAGAACGAGCGCACCGACTGGGGCACGGCGAGCGCGTTGCGGGCGCAGGGCGTGCTCGCGGCGGGCGGGCGGCGGCTCGATGATCCCTCGCTGAGCCCCGCGTTCGCCAACCTCGAGGGCCTGCCGGCGAGCCTGGTGCACGTCGGCGAGGCCGAGTTGGTGCGCGACGCGGTGAAGGCGTTCGCCGCGAAGCTCGAAGCGGCGCGCGTGCCGACCGAGCTGGTCGCCTGGCCGCACATGGTTCACGACTTCCACCTGTTCGCGCAGCAGCTGCCGCTCGCCGCCGAAGCGACCGAAGCGTTCGGCGCCTGGCTGCGCAGCAAGACCACGGAGCGTTCCGCATGAGACCGATTCACGTCGTGTCGCTGGCCCTCGGCGCTGTGACGCTCCTCGCTGCCGCGCCGCCCCCGAAGCCGCCGCGCTTCGATCGCGCGTCGTGGGTGAGCGACTACGAAGACCTGAAGCGCGCCCTCGAGCGCTCGTACTCGCACCTGCGCTGGTTCGGCTCGCCCGAGAGCGGCGTCGATCTCCCCGCGCTCGATCGCCGGACGAAGGATGCGCTCGCGCGCGCGACCACCGAGCAAGAAGCGACCGCCGCTTTCGACGCGTTCATCGGCGCCTTCCACGACGGTCACTTGATTCGCAAGCCGAGCGCCTCGGCCCCGGTGCCTCCGCTGCCCGAGCCCGCGAAGGTGACGAGCTTCGTTGACGGCCCGACGGCGTGCGCCGCGCTCGGGTACCTGCCCAGCACGCGCGTGTCCTTCTCGCTGCCGTTCGAGTCGCTGCCCGGCTTCACGCTGGTGACCGATGGACTCAGCGAGGCCTTCCGCTCCGGCGTCATCGACGTCGGCGGTACGCGCGTCGGCGTGGTGCGCATTCCACGCTTCCGCGCCGGTGAGTTCCCCGCGGTGTGCCTGCAGGCCTTCACGCGCGCTCGCGGCGGGCGTGACGCGGGCGTGAGCACCGAGGAGCTGGGCCGAGGCGTCGACGCGGCGTGGCTCGACGCACTCGCGCGCCGGCTCGAGCTGTTTCGCAAGCGCGGCGTGAAGGTGGTGGTGGTCGATCTCGGCGGCAACGGCGGCGGCAACGATCTCGGTGACTGGGCGGTGCGCGCCTTCACTCCCGCGCCGATCCAGTCCGCGTCCCTGCTGGTGGTCGCCAGCGATGCCGGCACGCCGTACCTCGAGAAGGAGCTCGCCGATCTCAACGCGGCGCTCGCATCAGACGCGGGGTGGAACGCGCCGACCCGCGCGGTGCTCGAGCGGGAGCGCACGGCGTTCGAGGTGAGGCTCGGCGCGGCCCGCGAGCCGTGCGACCTCGGTTGGGTGTGGAAGGAGCGGCGGCCGTGGGCCCAGGCCGGTTGCCGGCGGCTCGTCGAGGCCGCGTACTTCAGCGGCCCGCTCGGGCACCTCGACGCGGGCGTGCTCGATGCGCGCGCGGCCGACACCTTGTTCTGGGCGACCGCGGCCGAGCCAGTGCGCGGCGCGTGGAGTGGACCGGTGTGGGTGCTCACCGACGAGAAGACCGCGTCATCCGCCGAGGCGTTCACCACGCTGATGCGCGATCGCGGCGTCGCGCGCGTCATCGGCGCTCACACTCTGGGCGCGGGGTGCGGCTTCATGAACGACGTGGAATCGATCGTGCTGCCGCGCACGAAGCTGACCTTCGGCGCGCCCAACTGCGTCCGGCTCCGCGACGACGGCACCGACGACGTCGCCGGTGTGACGCCTGACGTGCCGGTGCTCCCGCTGCCCGGGGAGAGCGGGCGGGCCCGGGCGTGGCGCGCGCTCGAGTTGCTGGTCGACGGCGGGACCTGATCAACCGGCGCGGGCGACGAGGTCGTCGAGCTGATCCATCGCCTCGCGCATGCCGTGCTCCATGCCCGTCTCGAGCACCGTCTGGCGCAGCTGCGCGCTGGTGTAGACCTCGCGCGAGACCAGCAACGTCGAGCTGCCCTGCGCCGTGAAGGTGACGGTGACCGTGCAGTGCCCCGCGTGCGCCATCGGCTCGAAGGTGTGCGTGTAGACCAGGCGGGAAGGGCGGCTCAGCTCGAGGTAGGTGCCGATGAACGCGAACGGCTTGCCCTGGCTGTGCGCGAAGCCGTGACCGGGCAGGGCCTGCAGCACGTAGCGGTACTTGCCGCCGGGCTTCACGTCGGCGGTGACCTCGACGCAGCGCGCGCGTTGGGCGGGCGCCCACCACTGCGCCACCAGCTCGGGCTTGGTCCACGCGTCGAACACCACGTCGGGCTTCGCGCGGAACACGCGGGTGATCTCCAGCTCGGTGTCGCCCACCAACTTCAACGTCGTCTCAGCTCTTGCGGCCATGGCGCTTCTCCTTGCGTGACAGGTTGGCGAGCACCGCGTCGAGCTGATCGAACCGCTCGGCCCACAGCACCCGGTACTTCTCGAGCCACTCGTCGAGCTCGGCCAGGGGCACGGCGCGCAGCGCGTACAGGCGTTGCTGCGCCCGCGCCTCGACCTCGACCAGCCCGGCTTCCTTGAGCACCTTGAGGTGCTTGCTCACCTGCGGCTGGGCGAGGCGCAGCCGGCTGGTGATGTCGTTGACGGGGCGCGCGCCGGCGAGGAGCAGCTCGACGATGCGCAGGCGGTTCGGCTCAGCGAGGGCGGCGAAGGTCGCGTGCACGTCATGAATATTCTCGATTCGGAATATTCACGTCAAGGAATATGCGCCAGCCTCACTTCGGGCGCGGCAGCCACGGTGCGCGGCGGCGAACCAGGTCGATCACCCATTGCGGTGTCCACCACGCGGCCCACGCGAAGAGCTTCGAGAGCAGCCCGGGCACCACCAGCGCGCGGCGCTTCAACATGGCGCGCACGCCGGCGCGGGCGACCACGCCCGGCTCGAGCATCACGCCGAACCGCTTGGCGAGCCCGACCGGCACGATCGTCGGATCGTAGAGGTTGGTCAGCGTCGCGCCGGGCGCCACCACGGTGACGTTCACGCCCCAGGGCTTCAGCTCG
Source organism: Myxococcaceae bacterium (assembly GCA_046351675.1). GTDB lineage: Bacteria > Myxococcota > Myxococcia > Myxococcales > Myxococcaceae > Archangium_A. The sequence continues at coordinate 16,477 of JAXLYB010000029.1, read as the reverse complement.
CTGCGCAGCGAGGTCGCGAGGCTCAACAGGAAGCGCTTGGTCGAGCCGTAGAGCGCGATGCCGGGGAAGTCGCGCCACGCCGAGATGCTCGAGGTGAAGAGGAGGTGCCCCGAGCCTCGCGCCTTCATCTTCGCGGCGTAGTGGCGGGCGAGCAGGGTGGGGGTCGTCACGTGCAGCTGCAGCATCGCGCGCACCTTCGCCTCGTCGGCGTCGGCGAGTTCCCCGAAGAAGAAGAAGCCGGCGTTGTTCACGAACACGTCGGGGTCCACGCCGAGCGCGTCGAGCCTCGCGATGAGCTGCGGTGCGCCCTCGGGCGTCGCGAGGTCGAGTTCGACGGTGTGGCGTGCGCCGAGCTCGCGTGCTGCGTCGGCGAGGCGACCGGCGTGGTTGCTCACCAGCACCAGCTCGTAGCCGACGCGCTTGAGTTCCCGCGCCAGCTCGAGGCCGATGCCGGAGCAGCCGCCGGTCACGACTGCGACCTGGCTCACGGCGCCGTCTTCCCGATGAGGTGATGGCAGCCCATCGAGGTCGTGTAGATGCGCGCCGCGCAGTGGTTGCAGTGATCGCACCGTGCCTCGCCGCGCTCGCCCTCGCGCCGCAGCCGCTGCAGGAAGTCGGGCTCGCGGATCAACGCGCGCGCCATCGCGATGCCCTGGAAGCCGCTCTCGAGCACGCGATCGACCGCGGCCTGGCTCGCGACGCCGCCCACGTACACCAGCGGCAGCTTCACCTCGGCGCGCACCACCTTCGCGTCCTCGAGGAAGTAGGCCTCGGTGAACGGCACGGGCGGAATGAGCCACTCGCCCAGCGCGCCGACGAACATGCGCATCCACCACGGCTTCATGCGGCGCGAGAGCTCCGAGGCGATGCTGTCGCCGCGCATGATGTACATCGGTGCGCGGCTGACGAAGCCGCCGGTCAGCACCAGCGCGTCGGCGCCCGCTTCTTCGAGTGCCTTCGCGACCTGCACGGCCTCCTCGAGCTCCATGCCGCCCTTGAAGCCGTCGCGCAGGTTGGTCTTCACCACCACTGCGAGATCGTTCCCCGCGGCGCGCTTCACCTCGGCCATCACCTCGCGCGCGAAGCGCAGCCGGTTCTCGAGCGGGCCGCCGTACGCGTCGGTGCGGTGGTTGGTCCACGGCGAGAGGAACTGGCTGATGAGGTACCCATGCCCGGCGTGCACCTCGACCGCGTCGAAGCCGGCGTCACGCGCCCGCCGCACCGCCTCGCCGAACTGCTTCGCAGTGTGCGCGAGGTCGTCGGTCGTCATCTCGCGTGGCCACACCGGCCCGTAGAGGTTGAAGCGGCCCGACGGAGAGAGCGCGCGCTCACCCGCCACGCGGCGATCGGCCGCCATGTTTCCGCAGTGGCCGAGCTGAATCGACGCCTTCGCCCCTTCGGCGTGCAGCGCGTCGGTCAACCGGCGCAGCCCCGGCACCGCCTCCGGCCGCAGCCACAGCTGGTGCGCGAAGGTGAGGCCGCTCTGCGCGATCGCGGCGTACGCCACGGTGCTCATGCCGACGCCGCCGCGCGCGACCGAGCGGTGGTACTCGACGAGCTGATCAGAGACCTCGTGGCCGGGCGCCATGCCCTCGAACGCGGCGGCGCGAATGGCGCGGTTGCGCAGCTTCACCGGGCCCAACTGGAGCGGATCGAACAGCGACGGCACGGCGCGACGATACATGTTCCCGAAGGGACTCGAACCCCCGACCTCCTGGCCCGCAACCAGGCGCTCTCATTCCAGCTGAGCTACGGAAACGTGTGCCCCTGCCAGGAATCGAACCTGGGCCGCTCCCGTACCGGGGGAGAGCTCGACCATCGAGCTGCGGGGGCCTTCGCTTCCCATGACCGCGGGCGCCGCTCGTTCCTGACGGTCAGCGTGTCGCGCGAGGCGCGTCTTCACTCCCGGGTCCGTGGCGCCGCGGGGTGCGGCGGCCGCCATGCAGGCGGTGTGGCGGGTTCGAATCCCGTACGGAGCCCATTCGTCGGATGTTTGTATGTGACTTGACAGGCATATGACCCTATAAGTATGTAATGGGTCATGGAGTCCTCCTTCTCGATCATCGCGGAGCCGAACCGACGGGCGATCCTCGGCGTGCTCGCGTCATCGGAGTGCACGGTGGGCGAGCTCGAGAAGCGGCTGCGCCTGCCGCAGACCTCGGTCTCCAAGCACCTGCGCGTGTTGCGCGAGGCGGGCTTCGTCGAAGCGCGCGTCGACGCGCAGCACCGGGTCTACCGCCTTCGCCCCGAGCCCCTGCAGGAGGTCGACGAGTGGCTCGGCCAGTTCCGTCGCTTCTGGTCTGCGCGCGTCGACGCGCTCGAACGCCACCTCGATCGCGTGGCCTCCACGAAGGGGAAGAAATGAGTCACCGAGAGAACTACCGTCCGGGCCGCGCATCGGGCGCGCGCGTCGACAAGCAGGGCGACGCGTGGACGCTGGTGTTGGTGCGCGATCTCCGTCACCCGCCCGCGCTGGTGTGGGACGCGCTCACCGACCCCGCGCAGCTCAAGGAATGGGCGCCCTTCGACGCCGACCGCAACCTCGCCGCGCCCGGCGCCGTCACCCTCACCACCGTCGGCGCGCCGCAGCCCAACGTCGCGAAGTGCGAGGTGGTGCGCACCGAGAAGCCGCGCCTGCTCGAGTACACGTGGGGCGGCAACGATCTGCGTTGGGAACTCGAGGCGCAGGGCGAGGGCACCCGCCTCACGTTGTGGACCCACATTCCGAAGGGCTTCATCGCCTGGGGCGCCGCCGGCTGGCACGTGTGCTTCGACGTGCTCGAGCGCTTCCTGTCGCGCGAGCCGATCGGTCGCATCGTCGGCGCGCAGGCGCTGCAGTTCGACGGCTGGCAGCAGCTGCTCGCCGAATACACCGCCCAGTTCGGGCTCGACTCGAAGTGAAGGAAGTCACCATGGACAACACGCTCCCCGCTCCGCTGGTCCCCCCGCGCGCCGTCACCGTCGCGTTCTGGTTCGTCACCGCGCTGTTCTGCCTGCAGATCGGCTTCACCGCGTACGCGCAGCTCAACCTGCCGCAGGTCGCCGAGGCCTTCACGCGCCTCGGGTTCCCCGACTGGTTCCGCGTCGAGCTCTCGTGGGCGAAGTTGGCGGGCGTGGTGGTGCTGCTCGCGCCGGTGCCCGCGCGCTTGAAGGAGTGGGCGTACTGCGCGTTCGCGATCGATCTCGCGTCAGCCGTGATGGCGCACGTCGCGATCGGCGAGGGCGTCGCGGCGTGGGGCTGGGCGGCCGGCACGCTCGTGCTCTGGGCTGGCTCGTACGGGCTGTGGCGCCGCCTCGAGGCTGCGCGCGCAAAGTGACGGCTACTTGCTGGGCGCCTGCTTCGGGTGCTTGAGGTCGAACGCCGGCTTGCGGTTGGGATCGCAGTCGGGCCCAAAGCCGGTCGCGTCGAACTTGTAGGTCAGCGCGCCGCTCTTTCCGTCAGCGGTCACCGGCTCGATGCGGAGCTCGTGCGCTCCCGCGCGCGCGGGGCTGCAGTACGAGAGCAGGTAGAAGCGCTTCGAGAAGCCCTCGATGCGCGCGGCGACCTGCTCGAAGGTGGCGCCGAGCGTGCCCGGGTCCTTGCTCAGGGCGGCGCCGCTGCGGCCGATGGCGCGCAGCTCGGTCTCGTCGATCTCCGCGCCGACGCCGATCACGAACACCTCGAAGTTTGCGCGGTCGAGCGCGGCCGCGACGTCGCGCGCGCTGGCGCGGTGGGCCTGGTCGGTGCCGTCGGTGAAGATCACCAGCGTGCCGAAGCGCAGCGGCACTGGCGACTTGTCGAGCTGCTTCTCGAGCACCTTCACCGCTTCGACCACCGCGCCGTTCAAGTTCGTCGACGGGTCGCGCGGCTTGAGCGTCGAGATGCCCGACGCGCCGGCCTTGCCGGGGGCGAAGCCGCGAATGGGGATCAGCTCGGGGCGGCCGTCGAAGCCGAAGATGGCCGTCTGCTGGTACTGGCCGACGCGATCGGTGAACGACGCGACCGCCGCTTCCAGGGCCTCGGCCGAACCCGACTGCGTCACCGACGCCGAGAGGTCGACGAGCAGCAGCAGGTAATGCATCGCCGCGACCTCGGGGTTCAAGATGGTCTGCTTCGACTCGAACTTCGAGACCAGCTTGTCGTCTTCGAGAATGCGGAACTGATCGGCGGTGAGGCCGGGCACCGGGTCGCCGCCGCGCGTGTCGACCGTGAAGTACACCGCGACGTTCGACGGCTTCTGCACGCTGGCGTCGACGAGGCGTGGGCGCAGCTCGGCGCAACCAGCGAGGAACGCGAGCGAGACGACGAGGGTGATTCGCATGGGCGCGCAGTATGCCAGCGGACCGTCGCGCTCCACCGAAGAACTCAGCCCGCGCGCGCGGTGACCGACGGCGCGATGAGCCCTTCGAGGGCGTGGGCGGCGCGAGCCGGACCCCCGGCGGCGCGGAACGCCTCGGCGATGCGTTGCGCCCCAGCAGTGCGCGTGCGTGCGAGCGCGACCGCCGCGCGGAGCCGCTCGGCCGTCAGCCGGCCTGGCGCGAGCGTGGTGCCGGCCTGGGCGACCTCGACGTGTCGCGCGACCTCGTTCTGGTCGCGACCGAACGGCACCACGCACACCGGCACACCCGCCGCGAGCGCCTTCTGGGTGACGCCCATGCCGCCGTGACACACCACGCACGCCGCGCGCGCGAGCAGGGGACCGTGTGGCGCGTACCGCTCGACACGCGCGTTGGCAGGCCGCGGGAGCTGCGCGGGATCGTTCGCGCCCGTGGTGGCCACGACGAACACCGGCTCGTTGGCCAGCACTTCGAGGGTGGCGCTCAGCAGGCGGGCGTCGGCCTGGAACTCGGTCGAGGCGGTGACGAGCACGAGGGGACGATCGACGCTGGCGAGCCACTCGGGCGTGGCGCTCTCGGGTTCCCACAGCGCCGGTCCGACCTGCACGACCGAGCGCGGGCGCTCCGGGCAGGCGTACTCGAACGGCTCGGCGGTGAAGTGGATCAGCAGCGGCGCCGCGCGGCCCAGCTCATCCATCGAGGCGAGCGGTGGAGCGCCAGCGAGCGAGCGCACCGCGTTGCAGCCAGCCAGGCCCTTCGCGAAGAACGAGCGGCTCAGGCGCCCGACCACCGCGTCGCGCACGCGGCCGAGGAGATCGCGGCGCGGCGCGAGCCCGGGGCCGAACGGCGGAATGCCCGGCAGAGACCACGGGAGGAAGTAGGGCATGAAGATCGCCCACGGCAGGCCCGAGGTCTCGGCCACCGCGCACGCGCCCCACGAGTTGAAGTCGACCCACAGCGCGTCGGGGCGCTCTTCGGCGATGGCGCGCTTCAGATCGGCGACCTCGTGCTCGCCGCGCTTCGCCCACGTCGTCAGCGCGCGTTGCAGCGCCGCCGGAGGTGAGCCCGCGGCGTGATCGTCGAGCGCGATCGCCTCGACCCGCTCGTCCATCGCGCGCGCCCGCAGACCGGCGGCGGCGAGGCGTGGCACCTCTTCGCGCAAGGTGACCACCGAGACCTCGTGCCCCTTGCGCTGCAGCTCGAGCAGCGTCGGCACGGTGGGGAAGAGGTGGCCGCGGGCAGGGGACGTGTAGACGAGGAAGCGCGCCATGTGAGGCTCCAGTCAGCGACAGAGGGGTTCGAGGACACCGCGCACGACCTGCTCGGCCTCGCGTCGCGAGACGCGTCGATCGAGCCGCAACACCTTCCACGTCGAGACGTCGCACACCGCGATGAGCTGCAGCTCCAGGCGGCGACGGGCCGCGCCGCGCCGGCGGGCCAGCCACGGGCCGAACGCGTGACGCACCCACCGCTCGTGCACGCCACGGCCCTGGCGCGTGAACGCGGCGATCTCGTCGAAGCGCTCTTCCTGCGCGAGCAGCTTCAGCGCCGTGCGGCCGGTGGTCTCGTAGTGATCGAAGAGGTTCTCCACGATCGCGCCCAGCTCGCCCGGGGTGACCTGGAAGCGCTGCGCGTCGACCTCGGCGCCGACCGTCTGCCCCAGGGCGGTGATCAACCCGGCCTTCGACCCGAAGCGCCGCAGCACGGTCTGCAGGGTGACCCCGGCGCGGCGCGCGACCTGCTCGAGGGTGAGCTCGTCGAACGGCAACTCGACGAAGAGCGCCCGGGCGGCGTCGAGGATCCGCTGGCCCGTCGCCTCGGCGGCCTCGGCGCGCCGGGTCATGCGGTAGGGGCGGGACCTCGATTTCATGTCAGTCACACTAACATGAAATTGAAGGCCGGGCGGAAGGGCCCCCTGGGAGTCGAACCCAGCTGGTGCCGCTTAACAGGCGGCTGCAATCCCGGACGTGCCAGGGACCCGCGACAGGCAGTGGGTCCGGAGGGAGTCGAACCCTCATCCTCGCGCGTAAGAGGCGCTTGCTCAGCCAGTCGAGCTACGAACCCGCCAGCGCAGACGCGGGTGAGCCCGCGAGCTGACGTCAGCGCTCGTTGAAACCGCGCCCCGCGAGGATGTCTTCAGCGCACTTGTCGACCCGGCGCTCGCGCGTCTCGGCCTGCTTCGCGCCGGCGACGTAGAGGGCGTGGCTCCGCTGTCGCCCGGGAGTCAGCGCCTCGAACGCCTTCTTCAGCGCCGCGTCTTTCCCGAGCCGCGCCTCGAGCTCTTCGGGCAGCGTGAGCGTCTTCTTCGGGGTGATCTTCACGCCGGCGCGCTCGAGCTCCATCGCCTGCTCGAGCAACGCCAGCGCGCCCTTCTTGCGGCTCTTCACGTCGGCGGGGCTGCGGAACTTGAGGTAGCGCGCGTGGTGCGAGTTGGGGCCGGGGCTCTCCAGCAGCCCCTCGGGGTCCTTCAGCACCGCGCCCTTGAAGAAGTTGAGCGACGCGAAGTCCTTGAACGCCGCGAGCATCACCACGTTCTTGCCGTCGAGCGTCCAGGTCGGCGAGCCCCACTTCATCTCTTCGGTGAGCCCGGTCGACTGCAGGAGCTTGCGCAACGCGATGAGCTCGTCGTGCCACTGGTGCACCTTGCACGCCGGCGTCTTGAAGTTGTCGCAGCGGCCGCAGCCGTCCTTCAGCCACGACTCGACGCTCGTGTTGTTCATCGGCACCGGCGGGGTGTTACCTCAAGGCAGCACGTCGCGGATGGTGTTCGCGACGTCGTCGGGCCGCTCGGCGTGCAGGTTGTGGCCGGCGCCGGTGAGCACGATTGTGCGACCGTCATCGGCCTCGGCCGCCAGCGACTCGAGCAGGCCACGCCACAGCGCCTCGCGTGCCGCGTCGTGGGGCGGGTGCTCGGTGGCGATCAGCACGCGCACGGGGAATGGGCCGAAGCGCGGCGCCTCCTGGGCCATCTCGCCGGACAACGCGTCGTAGCCCGCCAGCTCGCGTTGCTGCACCTCGGGGAGGCCGGGCACCGCGGCCGGCGGAATGCCGCAACCGCTCAGCCCCGCGGCGGCGCACTGTGCGCTGAAGTCGCGGTGGCGCTCGTCGACCAGCACCAGCGCGGCCACCTCCGACGGGTAGCGGCGCGCGAAGAACTCGACGTACCCGCCGCCGAACGAGTGCCCCACCAGCACCCACGGAGCCGTCACGCCGCGCGCGATGAGCACGGCGTGCAGTTCCTCGACGATGTGCGCCGCGTCGCGTGGCGCGTCGGCCGGCGTGCTCGCGCCATTGCCGGGCCGCGACCAGGCGAAGACGCGCGCGCGCTCGGGGATTCGCGACGCCACCGCTTCCCACACCGAGTAGTCGCCGCCGAGCCCCGCTTCCAGCACGACCGAGGGCCCAGTCGTGCCGCGGGTGGCGATCTCGACCTGGCGGCCGTCGACCTCCACGAGCTCGCGCTCCAGCGCCGGGCGGCACGCGAAGAGGGTGGTGGTGATCAACGACGACACGACCAACGAGGTGAGCTTGTGCATGCTCCACAGAGTGCTCGCCGTCGGCCGTGCAGGCTTGAACGGAAGGGCTACTCCACGCGCAGCGACGCGGCGGTGATGCCGAACATGCGACGAAAGGTGCGGCTGAGGTGCGCCGAATCGGCGAAGCCCGCGGCGTGCGCGGCGTGCGTGAGATCGAGCCCGCCCGCGAACGCGTGCACCGCGTGCGAGAGCCGCAGCCACAGCACCCAGACGCGGAACGGCACGCCCACGTTCTCGACGAAGAGGTGACGGAACCGGCCCGCTGACAGCTCGGCCTCGTGCGCCGCTTCATCGAGGGTGACGGGCAGCTCGAGCGCGCCGCGCACCCAGCTCATCGCGCGCTCGATGCGCGGGTCGATGGCGTTGGCGGGAGGCTGCTGTGAGAGGGCCTCGATCAGCGCGCGGCCGGTCTCCACGAGCGCCGCCTCGCTTCGCCGCGCGAGCGCCGCGTCCAGCTGTCGCGGCCAGTCGCCGAGGCGCGCCGCCGGAATCGGGGCGAGCTGCCGGGGGCCGAGCTCGCGCGCGATCGATCGCCCGGCGCGGCTCTCGGGCGCGACGAAGAAGTGCGCCACCGTGCCCGTGCGCTGGTCGAAGGTGTGACGTGCGTCGGCGGCGACGATGCCGCGCGTGGCACCTCGCAGCACTTCGCGGCCGGCGGTCAACGTGAACTGTCCACGCAGCGCGATGGTGACCTGCACGGCGTGGTGCGCGTGCGGCGTGGTGGGTGGGTACTCGCGCCCGTCGTCGCCGGCCGACAAGACCCAGAGGCTGGCGCCGTCCCACGAGACGATGCGCCCCTGCGCCTTCACGCCGGTCGTGCGATCCATGCGCGCAATCTAGCGGTCCGTACGGGAATCGAACCCGTCTCGATGGCGTGACAAGCCACTCGCTTCCCAGAGGCGCAACGAACCTTCAGTAGACGGGGTGAGAATCGAACTCACCGTGCTCACGAAGAGCGGCGGGGTTACGGCCCGCTGGACCACCATTGGTCACGTCCCGTCCAGACGAGGGCCGCTGACGCGCGCTGCGCTCGAGAGCTGACGGGCGAGCTCACCGGCGGCACACCACGTTGAAGAAGGGCAGGGTGGCGCCGCCATGCGAGGGCTCGTCGAACTCGCTGAACTCCACCAGGCCGTGGGGCTCGAACTCCCGGCGCACCGAGGCCGCGTCGTAGAAGAACATCGGCAACCCGGGGAGCCGCTCGAACAGATCTTCTCCGAGCTGCCGGCCCTGGCCGTACATCGGCGCGCGTTTCGAGATGACGGTGAAGAAGAGCTCGCCGCCGGGCCGGAGCTGCCGCGTGCACGCGCTGAGCACCTTCTGCCGCGCGGCGGCGTCGAGCAGGTGCAGCAGGCCGTAGCAGAACACGCCGTCGTACTCGTGCGCGTCGAACGGCATGCTGGTCACCGAGCCGTGCACGATCGGCACCTCGGGCCCGAGCTGCTCGCGCGCCAACGCGATCGCGGTCTGCGAGATCTCGATGCCCGACACGCGCAGCCCCGCGTCGAGGAAGGGCTTCGCGTTGCGGCCGTAGCCGATGCCGGGAATCAACACGTCGCGCGCACCACGGCCCACGAAGCGCTCGCACGCGATCACCGCGGAGGGCGCGGGCGCCAGGCCCCACATCAAGCGCTTGTCCGTGAACGCCGCTTCCCAGAACTCCGCCATGGCAGCGGTCTTTGCACGTGTGGGCAGACCCCAGCAAAACCTGCGCACGGGGGAGCGCGCCGCAGGCGAGGGTGCGTGGCGTCGGATATGCAGCGGCGAGAGGGCATGCTCGCTCTCGCACTCCTCGTTCTCGCGGCACCGCCCGAGCCCGCCCCCACGGCGATGAAGGACGCGCTCGATGCATTGGTCACCGTCACGCCGTGGCTGAGCAGCCCCGACGCGTTCCGCAGCCCTGACAACGCCGCGGCCATCTCGCGCTCGCTCGACACGCTCGCGCGCCTGCGTCACCCGTTCTTCACGGCCCGCAGCGCGTCGCCCTCGGCGGTCGCCGAGCTGTTCGGCCGGCAGGCGGCGTTCGCGCAGGCCGACTTCGCCTCGAACAACACCGAGCGGGCGCGCTACCGGGTGCGTTCGCTCTCGCAGGTGTGCCTCGGCTGTCACCTGCGCTCGTCGAAGCGCAGCTTCGTCGACCTCGAGGGCAAGGTGGCGCAGCTCCAGTTGCCGCCGCTGCAGCAGGCCGAGCTGTTCGCGACGACGCGGCAGTTCGACAAGGCCATCGCGCTCTGGCGCACCGAGCTGGTGAAGCCGGTGAAGGCCGAGACCGATCTGCTCGAGCAGCTCGACGGCTTGCGGCTGGCGGTGCGCGTGGCGGTGCAGTCGCGCGATGACGCGAAGCTGGCCCGGGAGCTGATCGGCGCGCAGTTGAGACGCCCGGAGGTGCCGGCCTTCGTCGCGCGCGAGCTCGCCTCGTGGGACAAGGACGTCATCGAGTGGCAGCGCGAGCGCTTCGTCGTCGCTTCGCAACCTCCGGCCGCGTTGATGAGCCGCGCGAGGGCCCTGATCGAGGACGCTGGAGCGGCGAAGACCGTCGCACCGGTGACCGATCGTTTCGTCGCGCTGCTGCGCGCCGCGAGTGCCCTCGATGAGGCGCTGCGCCAGGCGCCCGATGGCCCGCACCGCGGCGAGGCGCTGTGGCTGCTCGGCGTCGTGCACGCGTCGCTCGGTGACGCGCCGCTGTGGCAGCTCGAGTGGCTCTACCTCGAGGGCTGCGTTCGCGAGAACCCGGGGACGCCCCGCGCGGTCGAGTGCGCGAAGCGGCTGCGGGAACGCGTGCACTACTCGTGGCGCACCGTGGCCGACGTTCCGCCTGACGTGTTCAAGCGACTGGGCGACCTCGCGGCGATCGCGAACGAAAAGGCTGGCGCGACGCCCTGAGTTTGCGACGTTCGGGCATGGCCAGAGTCACGGGAATCGGCGGCGTGTTCTTCAAGGCGAAGTCGGATCACAAGGCGCTCGCGGCCTGGTACGCGAAGCACCTCGGCATCCCCCTCGAGGCGTGGGGCGGCGCGATGCTCAAGTGGCCCGACGACAAGCGCGAAGACGGCGGCATGACCGTCTGGCACACCGCGGAGAAGGACACGAAGTGGTTCGCCCCGAGCGAGTCGAACTTCATGATCAACTACCGCGTCGATGATCTCTTCGCGCTCGTCGAGCAGCTCAAGCGCGACGGCATCACGCTGGTGAAGGGCCCCGACTCCGATGCGACGGGCCACTTCGCGTGGATCCTCGACCCCGATGGCAACAAGGTCGAGCTGTGGCAGCCCCTCAAGGGCTGACGCGACGACGCCGCATCGTGGCGAGCGCGAGCACCAGCAGGGGCGCGAGCTCGACCTGCTGACAGCCACACGAGCCGGTCGTCATTCCTCCGTCGCCGGCGTCGGTCGCGGAGCCGCCTCCGGTCGCGGCGCTTCCTCCGCCTGTCGCGCTGCCTCCGCCGGTCGAGGTGCCTCCGCCCGTTCCGGTGCCTCCACCGGCGCCGCCGCCGCTGACACCGCCTCCGCCGGTCGCTGCCCCGCCGCCCGTCGCGCCGCCTCCGCCTCCGGTGGCTCCTCCTCCACCGCCCGTCGCGACGAGGCCCGTCCACGGCCACACCGTCGCTCCCGCCGAGAGCTCGAACGCGCCCCAGTCGGGCGACGCGTCGCGCGGGTGCCCGAGGTAATCGTCGTTCACGTTGGTGAGCGCGGGCCCCTTGTCCTTGATGGCCGCCGTCGCCGTGCCGGGCGAGAAGTCGTACGCCGCCACGTTCGCGTAGAGCTGCCCGAACGTCGCTGACGTCACGTTGAGCAGGTTGTTCGAGGCCGTCGCCGTTCCGCTGATGCCACCGGAGAAGACGTTCTCGTGCGCCTCGACCGCCGTGCCGCCGGCGATCTGCACCTGCAGCCCCGGGCTCGCGCCGACCACCGTGTTGTTGAGGAAGACGCTGCCGCACGCGACCTTGGAATGCAGCGCGGAGTCGTTGACGTCGATCACCAGGTTGTTGCGCGCCACGCCGGCGAAGGTCTCGCACGTGCAGAACTGCGCGCCCGCGTTGCCCGTCGCACAGAACTGCGGCCCGGTGCCGCCGCCGCCGAAGGAGATGCCGACCTCCGCGCCCGAGCCGTGCGCGACGAGCTTGGCGCCGATGACCAGGTTGCGCTCGAGCACCGCGTCGCGTGCGCCACCCTTCACGAAGATGGCGTAGTGCACACCGTCGCGCGCGTAGTCGTGCACGTAGTTGCCCGCGATGCGCCAGCGCAGCCCGCCGACGAGATCGATGCCCGTGCCACCGGCGGCGAGATCGGCGCCCTCGTTCGACACCTCGGTGCCCAGAATCTGCCCGTCGACGATCTCGTCGGTCGGTGTGCGGTCGCTCTTGATGCCCTGCCCGAAGTTCGTGATGCGCAGCCCGCTCACCACCACCTGGTCGGCGCTCGCCTTGAGGTGCAGGCCGGCGGAGTCGACGCAGCCGCCCGGGCACACCCCGTTGAGCCACACCTTCTCGACGCGCCACCACGCGTTGTTGATGACCAGCCCTTCGACCGCGTTGACGTCGATGCGCGCGGTGCCGGAGTCGACCGTCACGGTGATGGGCTGGCCCGAGGCCCCGTCGTGCGCGGTCCACACCGCGGCGTTCAAGACGTAGGTGCCCGCCGCGACGTGAATGGTCGTGCCAGCCGTCGCGTTGGCGAACGCGTCGGTCAGCTGCTGCACGGTGCTCACGTTCACGTCGGCCGCCCGCGCACCTGCGCTCGCGAGCAGGGCCAGGGCGGCGATTCGTCGGAGGGTCTTCATCGCCTGCACTTGAGCGTGAAACGTGCGGTAGAGCGAGCGGATGCCCTCCTTCACCACGTTGCGCATCGATCACGACGCCCAGCAGCCCCGCATCGCGCGGCTGGTCCTCAACCGCCCTGAGAAGTTGAACGCCATCAACGACGCCACGCCCCGCGAGCTGCGCGCCGCGATCGAGTGGGCGAACCAGGACCCGCAGGTGCACGTCATCGTGGTCGAGGGCGCGGGGAAGGGGTTCTGCGGCGGCTACGACCTGACCGTCTTCGGCGGCGGCGAGGCCGAGCACCCGTGCCAGCAGGAAGGCCACCCGTGGGACCCGATGGACGACTACGCGTACATGAAGCGCAACACCGAGGACTTCATGTCGCTGTGGCGCAGCGCGAAGCCGACCATCGCCAAGGTGCACGGCCACGCGGTCGCGGGCGGCAGCGACATCGCGTTGTGCTGCGACCTGCTGGTGATGAGCGACGACGCGCGCATCGGGTACATGCCCACGCGCGTGTGGGGCTGCCCCACCACGGCGATGTGGACCTTCCGGCTCGGTGCCGCGCGCGCGAAGCAGATGATGTTCACCGGCGACACCATCGACGGGCGCACCGCGAAGGAATGGGGTCTCGCCAACGACGCCGTGCCGGCCGATCAGCTCGAGGCGCGCACGCGGCAGCTCGCCGAGCGCATCGCCGGCGTGCCGAAGAGCCACCTCGCGATGCACAAGCTGGTGGTCAACCAGGTGATGCTCACCATGGGCCTCGAGCAGACCCAATCGCTCGCCACGCTCTTCGACGGCATCACGCGCCACAACCCCGAGGGGCTGTGGTTCCGCCGGTACGCGCAGGCCGAGGGCTTCAAGGCGGCCGTGCAGTGGCGCGACTCGGGCAAGCCGATCCCCGAGGGGGACGAGGCGCGGCGCGCGATCGCCGAGCTCGACGCCGCTCGAAAGAGGGGCTGAGTCAGGCGGCGCGATGGCCCGCGTCTGCTGGAGCACGCGGGTGTCGCCCATTGGTTGGGTCCCGGGGCGCCTTCCCGGACAAGCGGGTTCGATTCCCGCCTCCCGCTCTTCGCTTTCCCGCGGGATAGATCAGCCAGGACAGATCGCCGGGCTCATACCCCGGAGGCCGTCGGTTCGATTCCGACTCCCGCAACTCTCGTCTCGCGTCACTTCGCTCTGAACGTCGCCAGCTCCTTCTCGAGCGCGGCGATGCGCGCGTCTCGTGCTTCCAGCGCGGCGCGCACGTCGGCCGCCTCGAGCCGCTGCGGAATGTGCGCCGGGCAGTTGGCGTCCCACGCGATCACCTTGAAGACGATCACCTGGTCGGCCTTCACCTTCGGGCCCGCGTTGGTGCTCAGCCGCGCCAGCAACGCCGGGTCGTCGGTCACCACCCGCGCCTCACCCCAGACCTTCACGCGCTGCCGGTGCTGGTAGTCGATGAGGAAGAGGTGCGCCTTCGGGTTGTCGGCGAGGTTGCCCTGGCTGATGAACTGCCGGTTCCCGCGGTACTCGGCCCACGCGAGGGTGTGGCCGTCGAGCACGTGGAGGAATCCCGCCGGCCCCCCGCGGTGCTGCACGTACGGCTGACCAGCGGCATTGGCGGTCGCGAAGAACACGCTGGTCTGCGCGCGAATGAAGTCAGCGACGTCGTCGGTGAGCTCGGTCGCGAACCCACCCTGCTGCTCCATGCGCGCGTAGGCCGAGCGTGAGCCTCGCTGTGACTGCAGGGCCTTCACGCTCCCAGTGAAGGCGACGTCACTCGAGGGCGTGGCGGCCATGAGGTCACGCCGCCTTTCGGGGCGCCGCCGTCGGGAAGTCGACGACCGTCTGCGCGACCAGGTTCACGTAGTTGGTCAGCGTGTTGAGCGCGACGTGGAGCACGATCTCGATGATCTGCCCGTCGTCCCACCCCGCTTCCTTCACCGCGCGCACGTCGGCGTCAGTCACCGCGCCGCGCTGCTCGACCACCCGCGCCGCGAAGCGCAACGCCGCCGCCGCCCTGGGATCTTCCGAGCCGCCCGAGCGGTTGCGCGACATCTCGCCCGCGTCGAGCTTCACCAGCCCGCCGAGGTGGGTGTGGGCCGCGAGGCAGTAGTCGCAGCCGTTCGCGTCGGCGACCACCAGCGCCAGGCGCTCGCGGGTCTTCGCGTCGACCCGGCCCTTGCCGAGCGCACCGAGCAGCGCGAGGTAGCCCTCGAGCGCCGCGGGGCTGTTGCCCACCACGCGGAACAGGTTGGGCACGGTGCCGAGCAGCTTGCGAACGCCTTCCAGCAGGGGGCGCGAGGCTTCCGGAGAAGCATCGACCGAGGCGGGGGTGTGGAGACGCGACGAGGAGTTGGGGGGCGACATGGTGACGTCCTTTCGTGAGTGCGAACCGTTCATCGGCTCGACGAAGCGCAAGGTAAGGCCCGTCATTCGACGCAACAATCAGTGCACTTGACACTGCACCATTGCTGAACATGCAATGGTCTGAATGGACCGGATCGAGGCGATGACGACCTTCGTGGCGGTGGCCGACGCGCAGGGCTTCGCGCCCGCGGCGAGGAAGCTCGGGCTCTCGCCGTCAGCGGTGACGCGCGGAGTCGCCGGGCTCGAAGAGCACCTCGGCATTCGCCTCTTCGATCGCACCACGCGCTCGGTGTCGCTGACCGACGCAGGGTCGCGCTACCTCGAGCGGGCGCGGCGCATCATCGACGAGCTGACCGACGCCGACGCGTCCGCCCGTGCTGAGCGCACCGAGCCCACCGGGCGCTTCGTCGTGTCAGCGCCGCTGGTGTTCGGCCGCATGCACGTCGCGAAGGTGTTCTGCTCGCTCCTCGCCCGTCACCCGGCCGTGCACGGAGAGCTGATGCTCGCCGACCGCGCGGTCAACCTCGTCGATGAAGGCGTCGACGTCGCGGTGCGCATCGGTCACCTCGCCGACGCGAGCCTCGTGGTGCGCAAGGTGGGCGAGACGCGCTCGGTGCTGGTGGCGGCGCCGAAGTACCTCGAGGCGAACAAGGCGCTGCGCTCACCCGCCGACCTCGAGCGGCACGCGCTCATCCACTGCACGTCGCTCGCGTCGTCGGCGGAGTGGAGGCTGGGGCGTGATCGCGAGACGCGCGTGGCCTTGAGCCCTCGCTTCGTCACCAACAGCGTCGACGCCGCGCTCGGCCACGCGGAGCTGGGGCAGGGCGTCACGCTCGCGCTCGCGTACCAGGTCGAAGCCGCGGTGCGCGCGGGCCGGCTCGCGGTGGTGCTGGCGAAGTACGAGCCGCCGCCGCTGCCGATTCAGCTCGTCTCGGTCAGCCGCCGCCTCGCGTCCGCCAACGTGCGCGCGTTCAGCGACCTCGTCGCGTCGACGTGCCGGTGGACCTTCACGAAGCTCGGCACGTGAGGCTCAGCGCTCGTCGACGATCACCTCGGTCGTTCGCGCGGGCACGTCGAAGTTGAGCTGCATTCCGCCATCGCCGCGGTCGAGGTGCCCGACCACGCGCACGCCCTCGCTCTCGAAGAGGTAGGTGAAGGCGCCGCCGTCGAGCGCGACCGGCACCGGCGCTTCTCCCAGTTCGGTTCGCTTGCCGGCGAGCGTCAGCACGCCGGGCGTCGTCGCGCTGACCACCAGGCCCCGCGTGTCGGTGGTGGTGCGAACGCGAATGACGTTCCCGCCGAGCCACGCATCGGGCAGCAGGAGCGCCGCGTCGTCGCCCTCGAGTGGCACCAGCACGGGATCGTTGAGGATCAGCCGGTCTCGAAGTTTCTCGTCGGGTGCGTCCTCGGAATGGCGTCCGCCGATCGCGGTGAGCGCGACCACCACCTCTCCAGGAGGCAGGAAGCGGCGGAAGCCCTCGGGTCGCACGTGCGCCTGTCCCCAGAACAT
>JAXLYB010000028.1:0-53040 GCA_046351675.1 Myxococcaceae bacterium | reverse complement strand
TTTCTCTACCTGGTGACCCTCACGACGAGTGAGTGAACGAGTCACGACAGGTCAGAGGCGAGAGGCACGCTCGCTCTTCGGTACAGCATCGGCCACGCAGCACGACCACCACCCCTGGGCCGTTTCGTCCTGCTGCCCCTCACCGCTCTTCGCGCACCGCGAACCGCGCGACGACGAAGAACCCCGCGACCATCACCGCCAGAAACGGCACCGCCTCGACGCGCGGCCCGAGCAGCAACCGCCCCACGCCGAACAACGCGCCGTACACCCCCGCCACCCCGCCCGCCCACGCCAGCCACGCGCGCCCGCCACCTTCCATCGGCACGCCCGGCGCGATGCGCTTCCAGCCCGGGCCACCAGGCCGCGTGCGGTCGTGGAACGCCTTCAGGTGCGCCTCTGGCTCGGGCGGAGTCAGCAGCGTCACCGCCACCCACCCGACCGTGGTGATGGCCGTGTTCACCACCATCAGCCACGCGCTCGACACCGAGTCACTCGGGTCGAACACTCCGGTCAGCGTGAGCGCGAGGAAGCTCACCAGCGAGAAGCCCATCGCCGAGATCTCCGACCACGCGTTGATGCGCCACCAGAACCAACGCAGCAGGTAGACCGGCCCGGTGCCGGCGCCGAGGGCGAGCAGCACGCGCCACGCTCCATCGACCGAGCCCACGCGGTACAGCGCCCACGTCGAGCCCGCCGAGAGCAGGAAGATGACGCCCGTGGTGAGGCGCGAAAACCGCACCAGCGCCGGCTCGCTCGTGTTCGCGCCCGGTCGCCGCGCGAAGACGTCGTTCACCAGGTACGCCGCGCCCCAGTTGAGCTGCGTGCTGAGCGTCGACATGTACGCCGCCGCGAATGCCGCGAGCAGCAGCCCCTTCAAGCCCGCGGGGAGCAGCGCGATGGCCTGCACGAACGCGACGCCCTTGTCGGCGCCCGCGGGGAAGAGGAGCCCGGCCGCGAGCGCGGTGAGGATCCACGGCCACGGTCGCACCGCGTAGTGCGCGATGGTGAACCACAGCGTGGCGAGCATGCCGTCGCGCTCGGTCTTCGACGCGAAGATGCGCTGCGCGACGTAGCCGCCGCCGCCCGGCTCCGAGCCCGGGTACCAGCTGGCCCACCACTGCACGGCGAAGTAGCTGAAGAGCACTCCGGCGGGCATCCACTTCGGGTCGGAGGGGAAGAGCTCGAGTGACGCCGGCGGCACCTTCGCGACCAGCGCGTCGAGACCGCCCACCGCGTCGACCGCGAACCACGCGAGCACCACGCAGCCGCCCATCGCGAGCAGGAACTGGAAGAAGTCGGTCACCACCACGCCCCACAGCCCGGAGAGCGAGGAGTACACGACGGTGAGGAAGAAGAGCCCGAGCATCGCGACGAAGGGATTCACGCCGAGCATCGTCTGCAGCACCTTCACCATCGCGAGGTTCACCCAGCCGATGATGATCAGGTTGATGGGTAGCGCGAGGTACAGCGCGCGGAAGGTGCGCAGCAACGCGGCGGGGCGGCCCGCGTAGCGCAGCTCGGTGAGCTCGGCGTCGGTCTTCACTCCGGCGCGTCGCCACAGCCGCGCGTAGAAGAAGACGGTCAGCATTCCGCCCGCGACCATGTTCCACCACACCCAGTTGCCCGCGATGCCGTGCTCGGCGACGAGCGCGGTGACGGCGAGCGGCGTGTCGGCGGCGAAGGTGGTGGCGACCATCGACGTGCCGGCGAGCCACCAGGGCAGCGAGCGGCCGGCGGTGAAGTACTCGGCGACCGACTTACCGGCGCGGCGCGTGAAGAGGAGCCCGACCACGGCGCTCGCCACGAAGTAGAGCGCCACCACGAGCCAGTCGACGAAGGTCAGCGCCACGGGCCGCGCAACCTAACCGAACTCCCTCTCCTCCCGAGGAGGAGAGGGTCGGGGTGAGGAGAAGCCGGGTTCACTGCAGCCGATACGACACGACCTGACCGAGGTCGACGTCAGGCCCGAACGTGAACGTGAGCGCGTCGCCATCGATGAGGCGCTGCGAGTCACGCGTGGCGCGCCCGATGACACGACCCGCCGGGCCGACCGCGATGAGCACGAGCGCCGTGCTGAGTGAGCGCTGCACCTGCAGCTCGACCCGAACGCCATCACCTTTTCGGGTCGCGACTGCGCCCGCGACGCCAAGGAAGATCAGGCTCGAGTCGACCAGCACGCCTCCGGGAGAAACGGTGGGCGCGCCCGTTCCGTTCGCTTGCGGTGGGACCCCGAGCCCCTTGGTGATGCCCTTGAACAACCCGTTCGCGAGCTTCGCGGTGCCCTCGCCGACTTTCTCGCCGGTGGTCTCGCCTTCCTTGTTGAGCGCGTCGCCGACCCCCTGCGTCACCTTCAGCGCACCGGTTCCGACGACCTCGCCGCCCTTGGTCAACACGCTGGTGCCGCCATCGGAGGGCTGGCGCTGGGCCAACGCAGGCATCGAGAGAACCACGACGCTGAGGATCAGGGCGGCTCGGACCATTGACGCCAGCTTAGCGGCAGAAATGCGACTGCGTTCGACAAGGCCTCGCGCGCCGTCGCCCTCTATGATGCGACCGGTGACGCCGCGGACGCCCGAGGAAGCACTCGCGCTTCTCGAGGACCTCGGAGCGCCTCCCCATCTCCGGCGACACCACGAGCTGGTGCTGGAAGCGGCCATGGAGCTGGTGAGCGAGTTGGTGCGCGCCTTCTCCCTCCGACTCGATGCGCAGCGGGTGTTGGTGGGCGCAGCGCTGCACGACGTGGGCAAGATCAGACACCCCACGGAGATGAGCGTGCCTGGCAACGCGCACGAGCGGGAAGGCGAAGCGATGCTCCTGGCACGCGGAGTCGCACCAGCCGTGGCCCGATTCTGTTGGACGCACGCGGCGTGGACGCACCCCGAGGCGACGCTGGAAGACCTCATCGTCGCGGCGGCTGACAAGCTCTGGAAAGGGAAGCGCGAGGTCGAGCTCGAGCAGCTGTTGGTGACGGCGCTCGCCGCGAGTTCGGGAACTCCGGCGTGGGACGCGTTCTCGCGCGCCGATGAGATCTTCTCGGAGATCGCAGCGGACGGTGACGATCGACTCGCGCGCTCTCGAGGCTGACTCTCCTCACCCCGACCCTCTCCTCCTCGGGAGGAGAGGGAGCACTCAGCCGACGCCGCGGCTCAGGGAATAGACCGCCACCACCACCAGCACCGCTCCGCCGATCGACACGCCGCGCCACCGCGCACGTTCCCGCGCCCGCCGCGCGAGTGCGTCGGCCAGAGAGACGGTCTCCGCGCGCGCCACGTCGGCATCGCGACGCAGGTCGATGCCCAGCACGTTCGACGAATCGCAGAACACGCAGCGGACCAGCACCTCCTCGACCTTCGGGTCGAGCGGCGCGTGGCACTGCCGGCAGAGGTACGGCTTGCCCGGCCCCTGCGGAATCGCGCCGAAGTCGAGCGCCACCAGCCGCAGCGCGGTGCGATCGACCAGCTGGGCGCGCGCGAGCCCGAAGACGCCGAACACGCACGCCAGCATCGAGAGCAGCAGCCACACCACGCTCGCGACCGTGAAGGTGCCGTTCAGGTAGTTGAACGTGCCGAGCGCAATCACCGCCGGCCACGCGGGCAGAATGAACACCGACGCGATCGCGAGGAACCGCGCGAGGCGTTCGGCGCCAGGCTGATCGAGCAGCTTCGCGACGTCGGCATCAGGCCGGCGTGACACGTCGCGCGCGTCGCGAATCTTCTGCCGCAGATCGTCGCGCATCGGCACCTTCGCCTGGCAGAACGCGCACGTCGCGGTCTCGGCATCGACGGGCGCCACCACCGCCGCGCACGCCGGGCACACCACCAGCTCGAGCGCATCTTCCTGCTTCGCCTTGCGCTTCTTGTACTCGCGCAACCCGCCGCGGCCCGCCTCGAGGGTGCGGGCGAGCTCGGAGAGGGACTCCTGCTCGCCTGCGTCGGCGGCGGCGGCCAACTCGAAGCGCTTGTCGGCGCGATACACGCACAGCTGCTTCAGGTCTGAGTCGTCCTCATCGGAGCTCTTCGACTGCTTGCCGACCTCGAGCGCCACCTTCGTCAGTTCCGCCCACGCGATGCGCTCGCCGTGGTGCAGGCCGCCGTGAATCTCGAAGCCGTCGCCGGCGAGCATGAGGTCGCTCGGCCGCTGCCCACGCGCGCGCAGGAGGTACTTCCACGTGAGGCCCAGGCAGACCAGCCCGGGAATGAAGATGTAGCCGGTGAGGTCGCCCAGGTCGGGGAAGTCGAGCGCCCACATGATGGTCGCGGGGATCGCGGTGAGGATCGAGCCCGGTACGAACCACAGCGACGTCAGCACCAGGCTCGTCAGCGCCGAGGTGCCGATCTGCAACGGAACGCGCAAGGGTCGCTCAGCTCGCATGGCCGGGCCGGAGAGTACCGCTGATCATTGTGGTAGAACGCCCCGCATGACCGACCGCATCGGAACTGGCCCCCGCCCCATCACCACGCCGTCGACGTCGACCACCTCCACCACCACGCCCACCCCGGCCACGCCGAGCACGAGCGGCACGCCCGCTGCCTGGGCGCCGAAGTCGAACGACAAGGTGCTGTTCGTCGCGGTGAACAACTCCGACGCGCACCGCTCGACGCAGGAATCGGACGCGCTCAAGGCCCGCGGCGTCAACATCACCGTCATCAAGGACACCGCGAAGGACGACGTCATCACCACGCGCGACGCTGCCGGGCGCGTGACCGAGCACGACCTGGCCAAGCCCGAGGGCGCGATGAGCTTCGCGCTGACGCTCGGCCTCCCCGCGGAGCAGACGAAGAAGATCGCCGACGTGCTCTCGAGCGGCGGCATCGACGCGCGTGACGAGCTGGCGCAGATCGCCCAGCAGTGGGCGGTCGCCGAGAAGGGCGGGCAGCCGCCGTCGCGCCTCGTGCTCTCGGGGCACCACGTCGGCTACGGCGTGTACGGCGAGAACAACGGCAAGCTCGACTGGCCCACGGTCGGCGCGCTGGCCGAGGCGATGCCGCGCGGCGCGAAGTCGGTCGAAGACCTGCTCATCGCCGGCTGCTACTCGGGCGGCGAGAACATGATGGAGAAGTATCAGGCCATGTTCCCCAACGCGAAGACCATCATGGCGTACAGCGGCAGCTCCCCGGGCGCGGCGAGCGGCGCGACGGCGCACCAGAAGGCGTGGGAACAGGCGACGCGCGGCAGCGGTGACGGGCTCGATCGCAAGATCTTCCAGGGCATGCGCAAGGGCGAGAACGTCTCGGTGTGGACTCGCACGAAGGGCTTCGACGACGGGTCGCCGCGCACGCCGCTCTCTGATCTGCAGAGCCGTCGCGCCGAGCTGCAGGCTGGCTTCGATGACGCGTGGAAGGGCGGCGCGATTCCCGACACGCAGCGCGGGCCGGTGCGCGACTACTACAACTCCCTGCAGCGGCTGATTCAGCACCCCGAGACGACGCCGGCCGATCGCAAGTCGCTCGAGCTGCAGCGCGACCAGACCATTCGCCTCATCTTCTACGGGCCGGTGTCGTCGAAGTTCCAGGACACGTACGCCACCAAGATCGACGCGGGCTTCAAGGCGCTCGGCATGACGCCGCCGAACTTCAAGACGCTCGGGCGCGCGGGGGCGCTGGGTGCCATCGCGGAGTTCGAGACGAAGCTCGCCGCGAATCCTGGGAACCCGGCGGCGGATCAGCTCGCGGGGATTTTGCGGGACTTCAAGGAATTGAAGCCGTCGTTGATTCCCGACACCTGGGTTTGAGGATTTGCCGATTTGCCCCTCACCCCGACCCTCTCCCCGCTCCGCAGGGAGAGGGAGTTTTCATGGGCAGGTCGTGACCGAGTTGATCCACTGATCAATCAACGCCGTGCCCTGCGTGTCGACGATGACCGTGCCGAGCGGCGGCATGCGGTTCACGTTGGTCGCGTGCGTGCGCACCGAGATGAGTGACGTCGCCGGCGACATCGGCGCGAGGATCTTCGCGTTGGTGATGCCCAGCGTGCCGTTGGTGGGGTTCACGTTGCACGAGTTGGTCTGCAGGAACGTGAGCGAGTACCGCCAGTCCGCCGGCCCCTGCCCCACGCCCTGCTGGTGACACCCCGAGCAGTTGGCGTGCAGGTACGCGCGCGCGCGCTGCTCGAGCGGCCCGGTGCCGAACGGCGGCTCGTAGCGCATCAAGCCGGACGCGGGGCCCGACAGCGGCGTGGTGAAGAAGCCGAGCGCGTTGAGCGTGTCGAGCTGGTTCGCGGTGCGGCCCGTCGAGGGGTAGGTGAAGTCGCCGTTGAGCTGGCCGACCTCGAGACCGAGCGAGCGGCCCGCGATGCCGGTGTGACAGGTCAGACACTGCGCGCGGCTCGGGTAGTGCCACGTCTGCGCGGTCAGCGTGCGCGACTTCGCGGCGGGCAGCAGCGTGGCGTTGGTCTCGAGGTCGTCCCACTCGTAGGAGTAGCCGGCCCACGTGCCATTCATGTGCTTCATGAACAGCCGCGTCTCGATGCGCTTGCCGTTGATCAAGAACGTCTTCGCCAGCACCGTGCCGTTCGGGAAATCGAAGTCGCCCGACGCGGTGACGTTGATGGTGGTGCCGTCGGGGATGGCGAAGTACCGCTCCTTCTGCGCGCCGTCGCTCCACAGCGCCGCGTTCACGCCGTAGGGGATGAGCGCGGGCAGCGGCTGCTTCGGGTCGGACGCGTTGAAGCACCCGGTCTGCGACAACAGCTGCGGGAAGGTGTTCACGCCCGCGTCCATCGTCGAGGGCACCAGCTTGTGGATCTGCCCGGTGTTGATGTCGAGCGCGTAGACCTCTCCGTCGGCGAGCTGGCCGAACGAGGCGAGCCCGAACGAGGTGTCGACCAGCTGGTTGACCGCGTAGCCACCCATGCCGTCGGACTCGACGTTCATGATGCGCCCGGAGCCGTAGTCGCCGAACACGAACTTGCCGATCAGCCCCGGAATCGCTGTGCCGCGGTACACGAAGCCGCCGGTCATCGAGTTGCCGACGCTGCGGTCGTACTCGACGACGGGGTCGATCAAGCCCGCCGTGTTGCAGGTCGCCGCGTTGTAGCAGTGCTTCCCTTCGCGCGTGTTCCAGCCGTAGTTGCCGCCGAGGTTGATCTGATCGACCTCTTCCCACGTGTCCTGGCCGACGTCGCCGCACCACAGCTCGCCCGACACGCGGTCGAAGCTCCAGCGCCACGGGTTGCGCATGCCGCGGGCGTAGATCTCGGCGCACCGAATGCCGCTCGCCGCGCTCGTCTGCGAGCTGCTCAGGTTGCACGGCGTGTTGTCGGCCGCGTACGGGTTGCTCGCGGGAATGGCGTACTTCTGCGCGAACGGCACGTTCACGTCGATGCGCAGGAACTTGCCGAGGTTGGTGTTGATGCGCTGGCCCGAGCCGAGCGGGTCGCCGCCGGAGCCACCGTCACCGAAGCCGATGTACAGGTAGCCGTCGGGGCCGAACGCGATGTCGCCGCCGTTGTGGTTGTTGTACGGCTGGTCGATGGTGAAGAGGCGCTCCTCGCTCGCGAACGAGAGGGTCTGCCCGCTGTCGGTGCTCTTGTAGCGGGCGATGACGCTGCGCAGCGGGCTCGCGCCGGAACCGGTCTCCGTGTAGCTGATGAACACCTCGGGCGTGCTCGGCCAGTTCGGGTGGAAGGCCATGCCGAGGAAGCCGCCTTCGCCCTGCGTGTCGACGCGCGAGCTGAAGTCGAGGAACACCGTGACCTGGTTGTTCATCGCGCCGTTGTTGTTGGGGAACACGCGAATGATGCCGTTGCGCTCCTGAACGAAGACGCGCGTGGTGTCGCCGGGCGCCTGGAAGAGCCCCATCGGCGCCGCGAACGAGAGGTTGGGGAACACGCGCTGCGTCGTCACGCCCGAGAGCGAGGGCGGCGGGTTCGGCGCAATGCAGGTCGTGTTCGGCGGGCGCATGTCGAGGCCGGGGCCGCCGTCGTTGATGACTCCTCCGCCGCCGCCCGTGGTGCCGCCGCCACCGCCGGTCGTGCCGCCGCCGCCACCCGTCGCGCCGCCGCCGCCCGTCCCTGCGCCGCCACCCGTCGCAGCGCCGCCACCCGTCGCAGCGCCGCCACCCGTCGCAGCGCCGCCACCCGTCGCAGTGCCGCCACCCGTCGCAGCGCCACCGCCGGTGGGATCGCCACCGCCCGTCGCCGTGCCGCCGCCCGTCGAGGCTGCGCCACCGCCCGAACCTCCGCCCGCGCCCGCGTCTTCAGGCTCACCAACGATGGCGACGCACGAGAGCGACGAGACCGCGAGCACCGCGAGGAGCGACGACGTTCGGAGAGTCGACATGGGAAGGCCCACCATGTGCCACCTCGGCGGGCGCTGACAACACCCTGTCAGGCCACGCGAGCTGGGCTCGTCGCGGCGCGATGCCTTTCGAGTTGATTCCCGGTGCGGCGCTCGACGACGGCGCGCTCCTCGCTCCCCTGGCGAAGCGGTTCGCCGACCCGCGCCCTGCTCGGCCCTTCGTCTTCGCGTGGAGCTCGGGCTGCTTCACCGCGCTCGAGCGCCCGGGCCCGGCGACGCTCTTCCTCTACGAGCTGCCGTGGGGCGTCGATCGCGACGTCGGCTGGCGCGCGCGACTGGAATTCGCGCGCATGCTTGCGTGGCGTCGAATCTCGATGCCTCGGGCGCGCGCCGCGTTCTGGAAGATGGTGACTCCGCGCCGCGATGGAACGATGGGCTTCGAACGCGCCTCGCCCGAGCTGCGACGTGCGCTGCTCGCACAACGCGCTCCGTTCGTGCGCTCAGTGCTCGGACTGAGCCGACGCGACGTTCGACCGCGAGGCGATCTCGAAGTGCATGCCGCGATCGGAGGGGCGTCGAGCGCCGCGATGGAACGCGCCCTCGCTCGACTCAGCGCCGTGCAGCCGCTCGCATCACGCACCACGCTCGACGGGCTCGATCACCTCGCGCCGTTGACGCACCCCGAGCGCATCGCGCGCTGGGTCTGCACCACGCTCACAGGCCGAGCCCCAGCGTGAAGCCCGCGCCGACTCCCTGTGTGACGCCGGGGAGCGGTGACGTCTCGACCATCACTGCAGCGAAGAACGTGATGCCGGTGCGCTGCGCGGTGCGCGGCGCCCACTGCGCCCCCAGGCGCGCGCGCACGAGGAGCTCGAAGCGATCGATGCCCGGACTCAGCGGCGCAGACGGCGCGTCGGCGCGCGCCGCGAGCACGTCGAGCTGCGTGAAGAGCCCGGTCGCCTCAGTCAGTTGCCCCCGCAGCCACCCCGCCCGCAGCGTCGGGCCCGCGAACAACCGCAGCGCGCACAAGCGTGCGTCGCCGCAGAAACGATCTCCGATGCGTTCCGCGCCGAGCTGTGCGCCGAGCTGCACGCGCCACCCGACGAGGTCACCCGTCTCGTCTTCCCGCGGTCGCACCTGGGGCAGCGTGAGGAACAGCGAGCCTTCCGCGCCGGTGCTGGCCTGGCCGACGACGCTGGTGACGAAGCTCGTCTGCGCGCCGACTTCGAGCCAGTGCCCGCTCGGGGGCGCTGCGACCACCACGGTGAGCACCGCGACGTACGCCAGCACGCCGGGTGAACCCGAGGCGCGCGCGGTCCATTCCCGTATGGTCGGCCCATGGGCGGCCTGCGACCGAAGACCCACCTGCAGCTGCTCGGCAGCGGCGTGCTCACCTGGGCGGCGTTCTTCGTGGTGGGTCTGCCCGGCTACTACCAGCAGTACTCGACGCTCTTCCTCGCGCTCGGCACCGCGGCGCTCGTGCCGCCGACGTTCTGGTTGGGCAAGCGCATCATCGCGCGGCAGAAGCCCGAGCGGCGGTTGCCGATGGCCCTCGCGCTGGCGTTCTACTTCACCGTGCCCTTCGCGCTGCTCGACACCGCGTACTGCGGCGTCTGGCTCGGGCGCGGACACCACTACCTCGTCGAGTACTGGTACCTGACGGTGTTCTACGTGATCCCCTGGGCCCTCTACGTTCCGCTGGGGCTCAAGCTTCGCCGAGACTGATCACATTCGAGCGCGTTGGCATATGGTGCGCGCGCGATGGAACCCGTCATCGGCATCGACCTCGGCACGACCTACTCAGGCGTCGCGACCGTCGAGAATGGCCGCCCCATCATCATCCCCAGCCGCTCGGGCTCGCGCCTGACGCCGTCGGTCGTCGGCTTCACCGCCCTCGGAGACCGCGTCGTCGGCGAGCGCGCACAGATTCTCGGCGACGAAGCGCCCGACCGCGTCGCGCCCGCCACCAAGCGCTTCATCGGCAAGCGGTGGACGCAAGAGCTCGCCGTCGCCGCCAAGTCGGTGGTGCCCTACCCGCTGATCCAGGGCCCGTCCGGCGAAGTGCGCATCAAGGTCGCCGGCCGCGTGATGCCGCTGACCCAGGTGAGCGCGATGCTGCTCGGCGAGTTGAAGCTCGACGCCGAGGCGCACTTCGGCCGCCCGGTGCAGCGCGCGGTCATCACCGTGCCCGCGAACTTCGACGACGGTCAGCGCCAGGCCACGAAGGAAGCGGCGCGCATCGCCGGCCTCGAGGTGATGCGCATGGTGAACGAGCCGACCGCGGCCGCCATCGCGTACGGCCTCGTGAACTCGGTGCGCGGGCGCGTGCTGGTGTTCGACCTCGGCGGCGGCACCTTCGACGTCTCGATTCTCGAGATGGAGAACGGCGTCTTCGAGGTGCGCGCGACCGGCGGCGACCCGTCGCTCGGCGGCGACGACTTCGACCAGTGCATCGTGCAGTGGCTGGTGGCGCAGGTGCCCGATCTCTATCGCGAGGCCGTCTTGCGCGACCGCGTGTCGATGCAGCGCCTGCGCTACGCGGCCGAGCGCGCCAAGCGCACGCTGTCTGATCAGAACGAGGCGTTCCTCTCGGCCACCGAGCTGGGCGACCACAGCGAGCTCAACGACGGCCGCTTCTGCCAGCTCGACACCGCGCTCACCCGGGACTTCTTCGAGTCGCTCGCGCAGCCGTTGAGCGAGCGCTGCCTCGAGGTGGTGCGCCGCACGCTCGCCGAGGCGAAGCTCAGCGCCGACGACGTCGAGGCCGTGATGCTCGTCGGCGGCATGACGCGCGTGCCGCTGGTGCGCAAGCTGGTGCAGCAGTTCTTCGGGCGGCCGGCCGTCACGGGCTTGAACCCCGACGAGGCCGTCGCGCTCGGCGCCGCGGTGCACGCCGCCGAGCTCGCCAGCCGCAGCGGCGCCACCACGCTCATCGACGTCGCCACGCATTCGCTGTCGGTGGGCGTGCTCGGTGGCACGGTGCGCAAGCTCATCACGCGCAACACGCAGGTACCGGCGCAGGCGAAGGACACGTTCTTGCCCGGGCGCGCGGGGCAGACCGCGGCGCGCATTCCCATCTTCCAGGGTGAGAGCGAGTGGGCCGACGAGTGCACGCGCCTGGGTGAGTTGGTGCTCGGTGATTTGACCGTCGAGCGCCGCGCCGACGTGCCCATCGAGGTGACGTTCGAGCTGTCGAACGAAGGCACGCTGTCGGTGCGGGCGGTGGATACGACGACCGGCATCGCCGAGGCGATTCGCATCGACGCGCGCACCACGCTGCAGCCGGCGGAAGTCGACAAGCTGTCGAAGGAACAGGCTGATTACGCGAAGGGCCAGTCGGAGAAAGACAAGGCGTCGCTGCTCGGGGCGTTTCCGCGGGTGCTCGACAAGGCCGAGCGGCTGGTGCGCATTCTCGAGAAGAGCGCTGAAGAGAACCCGAGCCCGGAGGCCGATGCGGTCGTCGGCGAGGCGAAGGCGTTGCTCGCGCAGGGGCGCATCGCGGTGAAGATGCAGGACGCGACGCAGATGGCTGAGGTGACTCGGTTGCTCGAGAGCCTCGTCGCCGCGGGGTGACTCCTCCCTCTCCCCCTGGGGAGAGGGTCGGGGTGAGGGGAGTCGCCAAGACTCTTCCGCACGCACACCGGCAAGAAGCCGCAGGCGCGGATGGTGGTCACCACCGCAGCACGCGAATGACTCGCTCGAAGTGTCTCCCCTCACCCCAACCCTCTCCCCAGGGGGAGAGGGAGCTCAGACGAGGTGCGCCGTCGTCTTCTCGACCAGCTTCTTCGTCGCCGGCTGCGGCGTCCCGTTCTTCGCCCAGCTCAACGTGAAGCTCCGCAGGCTCTTCTTCGGAATCCGCGCGAACGACTCGACGGTCTTCTTCGCCCACTCATCATCCATCCGCATCCACGGGCTCAGCTCGATCGCGAAGTCGACCTGCCCGTCCTTCGGCCCGGTCACGGCGAGGGTCACGTCACCCGCCTCGATGTGAAACGACTCGAACCGCGGCCACGAGAGGCACCCCTCGAGGCACAGCGCGAGGTCGATGAACCCCACGCCGTGCTTCGACCCGATCTTGAAGCGCTTCGTCTGCCGGAACTGCTTCTGCTCGAAGAACGCCGGGGTGAGCTTCTCGGTCGAGACGAGGTGCAGCGCCTCGAGCTTCGGAAACGGCACCGCGTCGAACTTCTCGATGGGGGAGTGCAGCTCGAGCGACTCCACCCGCCACGGGAAGTCACGCTTCGCCGCCAGCGCGAGCAGCCGCGGCCCGAGCGCCAGCTGGCGCACCGCGTAGAGCGGCGCCGTCTCGAGCACCGCCTGCGCCACCGGGTGCAGCTCGCGCTCGTCGCCGTATTCCGGCAGGTACAGCTCGCGCACCGTCACCCAGCGCAGGTCCTTTGCGGTCTCCAGGCCGTCCGCCTTCGTCAGCCGCGAGTACGAGTCGACGGCTGCGCGGTAGAGCAGCCCGTGCTGGTCCCACGGTGGCGTCCGCGCGTTGCCCCTGGTGAGCCCCTTCATGGGACCGAACAGCGCCGCCGGGTGCGCCTTCGCCCACGCGTCGATCTTCCCCTTCACCTTCTCGCCGCGGGCCAGCGCGAGGTTCAGGTTGATGTACTCCGCGCGCTCGTCGCCGCGCTCGGCGAGGAAGTCGGAATACACCGCGTACGCCGTCAGATCGTCGGGCTTCTCGGCGATGGCCTGCAGCAGCGCGAGCTCCTGGTCGGGCTTCGCGGCGGCCGACTTCTTCGCCTGCGTCGCCGCCCCGAAGCCGAGCAACTGCTCGAGCAGCGCCGCCTCGTCCTTCGAGGGCTCGCGCGCCTCGTCGCAGCGCGCGACGTACGCCACGAGGGTGCGGCTGGCGTGCGGTCGCTCGGCGCGGTTGCGGTCGAACAACGCTGCGCGCTCCAGTCGGGCCGCGTTCTTCTCGACGGTGGCGCGGAAGCCCGGGTCGGCGTTGCGAACCAGGAGGTCGTACGCGCGCCGCCAGAGCTGCGGCCGTGCCCCGATGTACGGATCATTCCCGAGGATGACGCGGTTCAAGACGCAGTCCGCGGTGCGGGGGTCGGGCGGCCACGAGAGCATCAGCTCCAGGCGCTCTTCCGCGTCGTTCAGCTTGCCCTTCAACAGCGCGTCGAGCAGCGGCGTCACCAGCGCGGCGTCGAACGACTTGCCCGCCTTCATCCACTCACCGTGCAACTCGGAGGTCTTGAGGTTCGTGAAGTCGCGCTGGCCCGGGCGAATGGCCTTGGCGAGGCCGTAGACCACCTCGGCTGCCTTCACGTTGCGCGTCAGGTCCCAGTACTGGCGCACGAGCTCGAGCGCCGCCGCGAGCTGACCGCCCTTCGCCGCGTCGACCGCCGCCTGCAGCGTCTCGCGCGGAGTGCCCTTCATCGCGGGTGCGCCCGCCTTCTTCGCGGTGCTCCCCGCGGGAGGCGGTCCCTTGAGCAGCGTCTCGGCCTGCTTCTGCCGCTTCGCCACCGACGCCGCCTGCTCCTTCGACAACTCCGCCGGCTCGGGCAGCGCCTCGAGGGCCGTCTCGATCCACCCGGTCAGCTTCGGCCAGAAGTTCGACTCGCCACCCTTCTTCTTCGCGCGCGCCTGCAGCCGCTTCTTCGCGCGGGTGTCGACCATCGACGGCAGCGCCTTGAAGAGCATCGTCCACGCCGAGAAGTTGCTCGACGCGGTGAGCGGCGGCTCGTCGATCATCGTCAGCAGCGCCTCGCCCAACCGCGGGTCGGCGCCGAGATCGAGCAGCTTGCGCAGCCGCATGGGAATCGCGCCGCGCGGGTCGCTCCACAAGCCGGGCAGCAGGTGCGAGAGCGATTCCGGCGTCGCCTCGTTCGCGCGCGCCGTCCACTGCGCGTCGTAGTCGTCGGCCTCGGGGTCGAGCGGCGGGAACGCCCGCGCGTGGTGCTGGCTCAGCGTCTCGAGGAGCGCCTCCAGCTCGGGCGCGCGCGTGGCCCGCCATTCCTCGAGCACCGCGCTCAACGAGAGGTCGCCCGAGACGGGCGCCGGCGCGGCAGCCGGAGCAGCCTTCTTCTCCTCGGCCTTCTTCGGGGCAGGGGCAGGAGCTGGAGCTGGAGCAGGAGCCGGCGCAGCAGCCTTCGCCGGCGCGGGAGCCGCCTTCGCCGCCCCGCCCTTCCCGCGCAGCAACGCCACGTCCTCAGCCGTCAGCTGCCGCGGCGTCTGCAGCGACATGCCCAGCGCGCCCTTCTTCGCGGTGATGCCCTTGCCAGTGTTGAATTTGAGCTTCGGAATGAGCTCGGTGATGTCGCGCACCACCAGCCCCGACGCCTTCGCGTTCCACTGCTTGCCGTCGTGCTTCGGGTCGACCAGCTCGCCCACCAGCCACAGGCGCTCGTCGGGCGGCCGCACCGTCACGAGGAAGAGCGACCCGCCGTCCTTCACCGGCAACAGCCCCGGGTTGGTGCTCACGTACTTCGAGAAGCCCAGCTCATCGCCCACCTTCGCCGCGCGGTGGTCCCCCTCGAACTGGGCCTTCGAAATGATCGCCAGAATGTCTGTCATGGGGGGCGGACTTTGCTATGCGGCTGCGCGCCATGTCGAACGTTCCCGTCGCCCGCCGTTACGCCCGCGCCCTCCTCGATGCAGCCGGGGCCGAGGCTGATCAGGTCCTCACGCAGCTCGAGAGCCTGACCGCGTTCTTCGACGCCCAGAAAGAGCTCTTCGTCGCGGCGTCCAGCCCCACGTTGACCCGCACCCAGCGCATGACGGTGGTCGAGGCGGTCATCGCCAACGCGCCCGGCATCCTCCCGGTGCTGGCCAACCTCCTCAAGCTGCTCACCGACCGCAACCGCTTCGGCTCGCTGCCGTTCATCGCGCGCCAGTTCCGCGACATGGTCGACAGCCGCATGGGCCGCGTGCGCGGTCGCGTGACGTCGGCCGCCAAGCTCGGCGACGCGCAGGTGCAGGCCATCAAGAAGCAGCTCGAGGCGCTCACGCAGCGCAGCGTGGTGCTCGACACGAAGGTCGACCCCTCGCTCATCGGCGGCGTGGTCGCCAACGTCGGCAGCCACCAGTACGACGCGTCGCTCCGCTCGCAGCTGCGCGAGCTCGGCCGCACGCTGACCCGCTGATTCCCCGAGGGGTGGACTAGGCTTCCACCTCCCTGGTGCCCGCCCCTTCCTTTCGGCTCGTCGTCTCGCTCTTCGCGGCGGTGGGGCTGTGTGCGTGCAGCTTCGACACCCGCTTCGGCGGCGCGCGCGTCACGTGCACCGGCGACAGCGACTGCCCCGACCCGGCGACGTTCTGCGCGCAGGTCGACCCGTCGGACCCGACGCACTTCTGCATCGCGCGCGACAGCGTCGGCGCGGTGACCATCACCGGCGTTACCGTGAGCCGCGAGGACGGTACGGCCGCGACGCGCTTCAGCCGGCAGCCGGGCTTCGACCGCGGCCAGCTGAGCGTCACCCTCGACGGCACCGCGCAGACCGTCACCGCGCTCGTCGCCGGCGCGCTCGTCACCTGCAGCCCTCCGGCGAGCGGAGCGCAGGCCTGGCAGTGCCCGTTCGCCGTCGGCGCCGACACCACCGAGGGCAGCGAGCTGGCCCGCGTCACCGCGAGCGACGCGCTGGGCCGCGCCGTGAGCGAGCGCGCCCCGCTGACCTTCGACTTCACCGCGCCCGCCGTGGTGGCCGCGACCATCACCACGCGCCTCGCGCCGCCGAGCCAGAGCCCGCTCGCGCTGCTCGGGCCGCAGTGGGCGCCGACGGCGCTCGCGACGGGCAGCAGCCTGCAGGTCACCTTCGGCCTCGACGAGGCCAGCGCGACGCCGGCGCGCGTGTGGCTCGAGCCGGGCGTCGACCTGCCGGCGCCGCAGCGGAGCGGCACGGTGTGGCTGGCCGAGCTCGTGGTGCCCGCCGGGATCGCCGACGGCACGCTCGCGCTTGAGGCCACCGCGACCGACGACGTGGGCAACGTCTCGGCGCCGCAACCGCTCGCGATGCTCACCAAGGACGACACGCCCCCGCCGGCGCCCCTCGTCGCCAACGCCGCCAGCCGCGTCGAGCGCCGGCCGTTCGCCGCCACCCGGGCGGGCGCCTTCCTCGCGCTCGACCACGCGGTGGAGCCGGGCGCGGTGGTGCTCGCGTCGCTGCCCACCTCGAACTTCGCGGTCGGCATCGTGCGCGCTGACGCCACCGGCTCCGCGGCCTCGAGCCAGCTCGCGGTCGCCGACGCCGCCGCGCTCGCGCTGACCGCCGTCGACGCCGCCGGCAACGCCTCGCCCACCGTCGCGGTGCGCCGTTTCGTGCTCCACGCCACGCCCGCGGCGGGCACCATTCCCAACCCCTCGACGCTCGAGCGCCGGCCGCAGTTCGTGCCCGCGTTGATCGTCACGCGCACGCTCTCGTCGACGGGCAGCGCGATGCAGAGCGACGACGGCGTGTTCGCGACCGTCAACGCGCTGGCCACCTGGCGCCGGGAATCGTTCGACACCTTGAACTTCACCTGCGGCGCCGCCGTCTCCGACACCGCCCGCGCGTCGATGACCATCGCCGGCGCCTGGCCCGCGGCGTGCGCCGACAACAACGCCTCGGTGGTCTTCTTCAACGGCGCGGGTGGGCGGCGCATCAACCCGCCCTTCGTCACCACCCAGCGCGGCGTGCCGGTCTACGACTCGCTGCGCAGCCAGGTGATGGTGCTGCCGCTCGTGGGTGGCGGTGGGCCCCCGGTCTTCGACACCAGCTTCGTCGGGCGCGTCGGCGGCACTCCCGCGGCGGCCCCGGTGAGCGCGGGCGCGTACGACCCGCGGCGCGACGACATCCTCGGGTTGACGCCGCAGGGCCTGGTCTTCGTGTACGACCGCACGTTCGGCTGGCTCGACGGTGGCTCGGTGCCGCGCCTCAACGGCCAGCTCGCGTGGAGCGCCTCGCACGACGCGGTGGTGCTCGCCGGCGGCCTCGAGCTCGACGGCGGCGTGTCGACCGAGCTCCTCGCGTGGAACGGAGACGCCTTCAGCCGCGTCGCCGACGCCCCGCCCATCGCCGACGCGCTGATGTCGTGGGACCCCAACGTGCACGCGCTGCGGCTCATCGCGCGCGGCACGCCCAACACGTGGCTCTTCGCCGACGGCGGCTTCGTCGCGCAGGCGCCGGCGCCGGTGAACATCGACTGGTGGGCGCCGTGGCCCGGGCGCCAGGGCGACACGTGGCTCAACCCGGGCAAGAAGGCCGACGGCACGTACGGGCTGGTGCTGCGCGATGGCGGCGTGCGGCCCGCCGACTACGTGATGCCGCCGCAAGCCCGCAGCGGCATGCAGGCGCTGCCGCTGGCCGAGCGCGGCGACGTGTTGATCGGCGGTGGCACCGACGGGCTCTACGCGTACCCGGGCCACTACTTCTACGAGGCCGACTTCGGCTGGCACTTCGCGGCGGACCTGCCGACGCTCGGGCTCGGCGTCTACGTGCGCGCCGCCGACGGAGGCGTGCTGGCGCTCGGCGGCGTCACCCTGCCCGACGCGGGCGCCACCACCTCGGTCGCCAACACCGAGGTGTTCCGGCTCGACGTGCCCTCGCAGCGCTTCAGCCCGCTGGGTGTCACGGTGCCTCGCCCCGCCGCGCCGACCGCCGCGTGGCTGCTCCCCGACGGCACGGTCTACACGCACGGCCCGACGCCGCAGCAGGTGCCGCTCAACCCGAGCCGCCTCTTCCTCGACCAGGGCGTCCTGGTGGAGCTCGACGCGGGCACCACGCCGCGCTTCCGCAGCACGTGCGCGGTCTCGCTCGAGAACGGCACCGCGCTCGCCATCGGCGGTGACCGGTACGCGCCCTTCACCGGCTGCACCACCGGCGTGTGCCCCAGCAACGAGACGCTGCGGCTGACCGACGCGGGCTGGGTCATCGATACCATCTACCGCCTGCCCACCGCGCGCGCGGGCCACGGGTGCAGCTTCGACAGCGCGCGGCAGGCGCTCTACGTGAGCCAGGGCGTGGGCCAGAACGGCCAACTGCTCGAGCACGTGCTCGACGGCGGCAACGGCTGGCACGGCATCGGCGAGTACGCGCCCGACGGCGTGCCCGACGTGCGCGACCGCGCGGTGATGGTCTTCGACCGCGCGACCTCCACGCACCTCCTCATCGGCGGCCGCGACCCGACCACGCAGGACAACTTCAACGAGCTGTGGCGGCTGGAGGTCGCCACCGCGCGCCCCGGCATCACCTGGCGGCTCCCGCTCGACAGCCTGCTGGTGCCGCTGCGCTCGACCGAGCTGCGGCTGCGCGTTCGCGCGCGTGCGGGCGCTTCCGGACAGGCGAGCGACCACGTCACGCCCCTCGACGGCGTCGAGCTGCTCCTGTGGCACGACGGCGTGTGGGAACCGCTGGGCTCGGCGGGCGGCAGCGCGACCGCACCGGCCGACCTGCAGGCCGAGCTCACACGGCTCGACACCACGTACTTCGAGCGCCACTCGGTGTCGGTGGCGGTGCGGGCCTTCGGTGAGCGCGGCGCGGGCGAGGCCACGGCCGCGGCGGATTCGTTCGAGTGGGAGCTGGAGTACGAGCTGCCGCCCTGACACCATCGCGCCCGTGACGAAAGCACTCGTGGTGGTGGCGCTCGCGGCGGCCCCGGTGTTCGCGCAGAGCGCGGTGATCGATCGAGTCGCGGTGGTGGTCGACGATCACCCCATTCTCCGCTCGCAGGTCGAAGAGCGCCTCAAGGCCGACGGCGCGCGCGCCGAGCAGGACCAGCAGACCGCGCTCGCGAAGGCGCGCATGGGCCTCGTCGACGACTGGCTCATCGCCCGCGACGCGAAGCGCGACGTCACCATCGACGACGCGCAGGTCGAGAGCGCGTTGAACGAGGTCGGCAAGTCGAACCAGATCGACCGCGCGCAGCTCGAGGCCGCGGTGAAGGCGCAGGGCCTCACCATGCCGCTCTACCGCGAGATGCTCCGCACCCAGCTGCTGCAGATGCGCTGGGTGATGCTCCGCCAGGCGCAGTCGGGGGCGAAGCTGCCCGCCGATTCCGCCGAGCGCGCGAAGGCGTTCGACGACCTGAAGCGCAAGCTGCTCGACGCGTTGCGGAAGCGCGCGGTCATCGAGGTGTACGAATGAAGCGCTCCGCCGTGCTCACCGCGTTGGCCTGGCTCGCCGGCTGCGCGACCGCCTCGACCACCACCACCGCCGCCCCGCCGCCTCCGCCCGCACCGGTCGAGCTCAAGTGCCCGACGGCGCTGTCCACCACCCTCACCGGCAACGCCATCGCGCTCGAGGGCGCGGCGGTCGACAAGGTGTGCCTGGTGGGCGCGAGCGACGACACGTACCTGCGCCTCCACGAGCTCGTCGCCCCGCGCGAAGGGAGCCCCCTCGCCGCCGCCACCACCCGCGACGACCTGCTGGCGCTCTTCGACACCCAGCTGCTCAAGAACGCCGTCGCCGTCGCCGACAAGCTCCCCAACGGCCACGTGATGCTGACCTACTTCGTCACCGAGCAAGACGTGGTGACGAAGGTCTCGCTCGAGGGCGCGCCGTCGCTGCCGCCCGAGCTGCAGAAGCAGCTGCAGGTGCACGGCTTCCGCGCCACCGCCGCGCAGCGCGCCCGCCTGACGACCGAGGCGAGTGGTTGGTACGAAGAGGCGGGCTTCAACCACGCGACCGTCGAGGTGACTGCGAAGAACACCGCGCCCGGCGCGTGCGAGCTGGTGGTGAACGTCGTCGAGGGGCCGCGGCAGACGCTCCACGCCGTGCGCTTCGAGGGCTTGAAGCGCGTCGCCGCCGCCGACCTGCAGAAGGAGATGAAGTCGAAGATCGGCGCGCCGGTGGTGCCCGCGCTGCTCGAGGTCGACGCCTTCCGGATGACGGCCGTCTATTACGACCGCGGCATGGTGAACGTGAACTTCGAGCAGAAGCAGGTCGAGCTCGACACGCCGCCCGGCGCGGTCGACGTGGTGTTCACCGTGACCGAGGGCGACGTGTACAAGATTGGCGCGTTGACCTTCACCGGCTTCTCACTGGGCGACGACAAGGACCTGCTCAAGACCTTCGAGTCGAAGAAGGGCACCGTCTTCTCGCGCGCCGCGCTCCAGCGCGACATGGAACGCATCAAGGACCGGGCGAAGAAGAAGGGCGCGGTGGTCGAGGTGACGCCCCTGACCAACATCGAGAAGGACAAGAAGAGCATCGACGTGACGTTCGAGCTCGAGAAGAAGCCCGGGCCGATTCAGTTCTGACTACGGCTTGCCGAGCAAGATGCGCTCGAAGATGGTGGTGCCGCGCGGCAGCTCGACGGTCTGCCCGAGCGCGGGCGGCGCGACGGTGACCAGGGTCTCGCCGTTCCACGTGACGTAGCGGTAGCCGGTCATCGGCACGCTGAAGCGAATGCGCAGCGCGGTGGGCGCGCCGTCCTGCACCTCGGTCACGCGGTAGGTCATGCCCTGCACGGCCACCTCGTCGCCCACCGAGAAGGGGCGCGTGTCGGTCGCGCGGAAGTTCTCCTCGAAGACCGAGCGCACCATCGGCCCGTCGGCGCGCAGCTCGACCTCGTCTTCCGACAGCCTCGTCCAGTGGTGGGCGTACGGCGCCATCGACCAGACGTGCCAGGTCGCGGGCGGCGGCAGGTGGTGCTCCGAGAGCACGGGCACGCCGTACACCGCGGGCGTGAAGTCGCTGCTGGCGACGACGATGAGCTTTTCCCCGGGCTTCACGTCGAGGTCGAGCACCGCGCGCGTGGTGCGCACGCCCACCTCGGTGAAGGCCTGGTTGACGCTCAGCCACGAGACGAGCGGCTGCACCACGAAGGACGCCACAATCCACCCCGCGCCCACCACGCGCCGCCAGCCGCCCTCGCGCCACGCGCCGCGCAAGAAGGTCGCCACCACCGCGCCGGCGCCGAGCGACGGAGCGAGCCACAGCCGCGCCGAGGGGAACGTCGAGAGCGGGGGAATCAGCGCCAGCACCGCGCCGAGCCACAGCCACTGCAGCGTGCGGCGCTCGTCGGCGTCGGTCGGCGCCCACCGCCGCCACGCGAGCCACCACGCGCCGAGCGCCACCACGCCCAGGCCCACGAGCAGCGGCCGCGCCACCGGCAAGCTGAGCCACAGGTCGGGCGGCACCACCGTGGTCTGCCCACCCACCATCGCGAGGAAGCGCGTCGGCGCATTGCTGAGCCACGCCAGCGGCTCACTCGACGGGTCGAGGTAGGTCGCCGAGCCGCGCGAGCCCATGCCCATCGTCTTGTAGAGGACCGCGAAGAGCAGCACGGCGACCGTCGCCGGCGCCACGCCGCGCAGCCGCGCCGACCGCGCCTCGCCCTTCGGCCGCCCCACCAGCTCGTACGCCACCACGTAGGCCATCGCCGCGACCGCCGTCTCGCCGCCGCTGAGCGCGGTGATGAACGCGAAGAACGAGAGCGGCAGGCCTGGCTTCCACCCGCGCTCGCGCCACTGCAGGTGCGCCCACAACCCGAGCCACGCGAACGTCACCGCCACCAGCGAGTTGCGGTTGGCCAGCCACATCACGGGAATGGTGTGCGCGTCGTCGACCGCGAAGAGCAGCGCGGCGGCGAGCGCGACGTGCGGCACGAGGCGCCGGTAGAGCGCGCGCACCACGGCGACCAGCGCGAGGTACCAGAGCGTGGTGTGCAGGTGCGCCGCCCACACCGCGTCACCGAAGAGGCGCCCGTCGAGCTGAATGAGCGCCGAGCTGAGCGGGCGGAAGAAGCGCAGCCTCAGGTCGGGCAGCGTGTACCAGGGGTACGGGCCCGTCTCGAGGAAGGGCTTCAGGTGCTCGGGGTTGCCGTCGGCGAAGTTGAAGAGGTCCCACCACGCGCGGTCGAGCAGCTCACCGCGGACGAGCGCCCGGTGCATCCAGTCGTCGAGAATCGCGCCGACGCGCAGCGAGGGCAGCGTCATCAACAGCGCGACGCCGAGCACCAGCCAGGCGTGCCAGCGCGGCGCAGGCGTCGTGGCCTCATTCGACATCGAGCACGACCTTCCACGCGACCGCCGCGTCGTCGCCGCGACACGAGGCGTTGGAGCACGTCGTCACGCACAGCCGCGGCACGAAGAGCGTGAAGGTGGCCGCGCCCTTCTGGCCGGGCGCCTCGACCCACAGCTCGGGCCCATTCCACTGCAGGCCGCGCGCGACGCCGCCCACCGACAGCGAGAGCTTCGACTCGAGGCCGGCGCCCTGGCACGTCGGCGCGGTGAAGAGCTCGACGTGCACCAGGTCGCCCGAGCGCACCGCGAGGTGCGATGGCGGCTCGTCGACCGTCATCGGAAAGCGCGTGCCATCGGGCGCCACCGCGACGGGCGAGCGCGGCGCGAGGCCGATGACGACCGGGGTGGGGTCGTCGAACTCCACGCGCACCTCGCTGGTGAACGGCGGCAACTTCCACGTCGGCAGGCCGCACTCGCTGGTCGCCACGCAGCCGCCGGGTTGGCAGCTCGAGGTCTGGACGACGTCCACCGTCGGCTTCACCACCACGCCGTCGACACGCGCGACGGCGGCGACCGCGTGGCACCGGTTGTCGAAGCGCTGCAGCGCGATGCTGGTGCTCTCGGGTGGGCCCACCACCATGAACTGGGTGCCGAGCTGGCTGAAGGTCTCGCCCCCGCTGCAACCGCACAGCACCGCGAGCGCGAGCGTGGCGACCCGGGCTCTCAGAGAGAGAAGTTCCACGTCAACCTCGCGTGCGGGAAGAAGGCGACGCCGTACTCGTCACCCGTGAAGAAGCGCTCGGCGAACATCATCGACGCGCCGATGCCGAGCACCAGGCGGTGGCGGCCGAACCGCACGTGCGCCACGACGAGCGACGGCGTCACCTGCGGCAGGAGCACGATGCCGCGGAACCACGAGCCGCCGAGCGGCGCGCCGTGCCACGCGACGCCGACGTCGGCCGCCAGCCCCATGCCCCACGAGGGCGTCAGCCACACCGTGGCGCGGCCCCCGAGCGCGACCGAGAAGGCGAGCGCCGGGTCGGCCGGCACCACGCCTCCCGCGAGCGTCAGCACGCCCTGCACCTCGAGCCACCGCGAGAGCCCGAGCGTGCCCGCGCCCTCGAGGGTGAGCATCGGCAAGAAGGGCCGGCCCGCCGCCTCGCGCACCGACGAGCGGTAGCCCGCCGAGCCGGTCGACAACATCTGCGTCAACGTCACGCCCGCGCCGAGCGTCCAGCCGCGCCACGCGTCGGGCCGCGCCTCGACCTGGCCGTGCGGAGCGGCCCCCCACGACACCGACCACGTCGCCCGCGAGAGGATGCCGAAGAAGCTCGAGCGAAAGAGCGGCCCCGTGTCGACCGACACCTCCTGCGCGAGCCGCTCACCGAAGCGCACGCGAATCGTGCCCACGGGCTGCAGCCCCGGTTCGTGCGTGGGCTCGAGCCAGTACCCGGTGGCGCCGAGCCCGATGCCGATGAAGCGGAACCAGCCCAGCGCGAGCAGCCCGAGGCCGCCGACCGACATGGTGTTGGAAGGGTTCTCGACCCCCAGCACCGAGAACGACGCGGCGACGCGCAGCTCGAACGACGGCGTGAAGGCAAAGCCGTGGGCCACCTCGAAGGTGCCCTGCGTGTTCGCCGCGCCGTAATAGAGGAAGCCGGCGCCCAGGCCCACCAGGGTGCGCGAGGCCCAGGTCGGCGGGGTGACCGGCACGCTGCCGCGACCACGGCCCTCGTTGTCGTCGAACCGGTCGCTGTCGCGAAACGAGTCTCGAGGCGCGTCGCCTGGCAGCTGGAGCAACACCGCCGCGGCGAGCGCTCCGAGCACCATGCTTCGGACTCTAGAGGTCGATGACGGTGGGGGGAAACTCTCCCTCGCCCGTGGTGCAGTTCACGATGCGCGTCTTGCCGAGCTGCCACTCACCGCGGTCTTCGTGAATGTGCCCAAAGAGGTGCAGCTTCGCGCCGACGCGCGGGAGGTGGCGCAGCAGGTCTTCACAGCCCACGCGCTCTTCGCGGTACACGAGGTCGCCGTACCCGAGCGGCGGGCCGTGCGTGACGAGCACGTCGACGCCGGCGGGAATCTTCTTCCACACCGCGTCGAGCGGCGCGCCGCGGTGGAGGTTGAACGCCCAGTCGTGAAACCACGGCTGCCACGGGCTGCCCCACACGCGCACGCCGCCGACCGTCACCTCGCTGTCGAGCAGGTACGTGACGCCCTCGAAGAGCGCGCGCGCCTGCTCGGGCTCGTCCTGGAAGAGGAAGTCGTGGTTGCCGGCGATGAAGACCTTGTGGCGGTGCGGCAACGCGCGCATCCAGTCGGCGACGCGCTCCAACTCGGCGCGGGTGCCGCGGTTGGTGAGGTCCCCCGCGTGGATGAAGAGGTCCCCGTCGGGCACCTGCAGCTCGGCGTGGTGGTTGTGGGTGTCGGCGACCGCGACGATGCGCATCAGGGGCGCAGCATGTCGAAGAGCACGGCCAGCTGCACCTGCCACAGCCAGAGGTGCACCCAGCCCATCGACTCGTTCCACAGCCCCATCGAGCCGCCCGCCGCGCTGATGACGAAGCGATCGACCACCTTCGCCTCGAGGCCGCCGAGCAGCGTGCTCCACAGCGTGGGCGGCGAGAACTGGCCGGTCGTGCCCTCGACGCGCGCGCGCACGAAGGCGCCCAGCCACTTCCACCGCAGCCCGAGCCCCAGCCCGTCGAACACGCCGAACGACGCACCGAGCGCGCTGTCTTTCGAGTTGCGGTGGCCGCCCACGCCGGCGCCGAACGCGAGGTCACCCGAGAGCCGCACGTCGCTC
The DNA here is from genome assembly GCA_046351675.1 of Myxococcaceae bacterium. GTDB lineage: Bacteria > Myxococcota > Myxococcia > Myxococcales > Myxococcaceae > Archangium_A. Next base: position 28,104 of record JAXLYB010000028.1, on the reverse strand, counting down.
GACAGCGCGATCGACCGCACGAGGCGCACGTCGCCGAAGCCCATGCCCCACTGGCCCTCGAACGCGTTGAGCTGCGCGCCACCCTCGACGATGAGCTCGTCGGAGAGGCCGTAGCCGGCGTGCGCGCTCCAGGTGCTGGGGCCGATGGGTCCGCCGAGGGTGCCGGCGACCTCGAGCTGGCCGCCCTTCACGCGGTCGGGCATGCCGACCTCGAGCCCGCGCACCGGCGGAGAGAACACGGGGAAACAGCCGCTGCCGGCGAGCGCCACGAAGGCCGTGACGAGCTGCGCCCGCGCGCTCACTCGCTGGGCGTCGCCTGCTCGTCCGTCGGCATCGCGGTCGGCTTGGCGCCCTCGAAGGCCCACGACCACGTCTTTTTCTCGCCCGCCTTCACGTCGACCTCTTCCTCGTGCGAGTCGCCCTTGTGAGAGAGGCGCACCACGTGACGGCCGGCCTTGAGCTTCACCACGATGGCCTTCGCGCCGCTCACGCCCGACTTCTTGCCGTCGACCTTCACCTCGACGCCGTCGGGTTTGACGTCGATGGTGAGCTGCGCGGGCGCGGCAGCGAGCAGCAGGTGGGCAGACAGCGCGAGGGTCAGCATGACGGGGCCTTTCACCGCTCCGGGCACAGAGCAGTGTGAGGAGAATACTCCACCGTCACGAAACGCGAACTCAGCGCAGGGTCGGCGGGTACCAGAAGTTCGGCAGGCACTCGGCGCCGCTCTTTTCGAGCGCTTCGAGCCAGCCCGTCTCGGTCGTCACACCTTTGCACACCAGCCCGAGTGGAACGCGGAAGCGGCCGGCGTTCGGCACGTCGTGGAACGCGGGGCGCAGCGTGGGCAGCGCGGCCCGAAGCGCGGCGGCGTCGCGCACCTTCCACACGCGCATGGTGGGCCGCTCGACCACCACGGTCGCGGTCGCGTCGAGCGCCTTGAGCTGCGCGGCGAGCGCGTCGGTGGGCTTCGGCTCGGCGACGAGCGTGCTGCTCTCGTAGAGCTTGTACGTGCGGTGCCCGTCACTGAACGTGCGCGGCGCGAGGACCTGCGCGGTGGGCGCGGGCGTGACGACGACGGGGGCCTGCGAGAGGACGGCGAGGAGAAGAAGGGTGCTCATGGCTCATTGCCTCCCGTAGATGCGGAGCTTCCAGCTGACCAGCGTGCCCGTGGTGCCGGTGCGCTTGTCCTTCACGGTCAGCGTCCACGTGCCGTCGGCCGGCTCGTCGAGGTGACGCACGGTCGTGAAGACGAACGCGTCGAGGTCGTTGCAGGTCATCTGGTTGGTGTCGGGGTTGAAGCAGCCGTGCGTGGGGTGGAGCACGTCGTTGACGCCGCCGCCGCTGCGCGAGAGCACCACCTCCAGGTCGCCCGAGCGCGCGTGGGTGATGGTCAATTCGATCTCCATGACCTCGACGTGGCCGATGCCGCTGTTGCTGACGTTCACGTTCGAGGTGACCGCGGTGCCGGTGTTGTCGGGGATGGCGAGGTTCGGCATCGCGACGGGCGCCTCGAAGGTCAGCTCGGGGCCGACCGGCACGATGGTGCGCGCGAGCGCCACGGCCGCGTTCGCGTCGACCACGCCGAAGCCGTACTCGTGGTTGACGTGCAGCCCGGCGCCGTTGGTCGCCCAGCCCGCGTTCGTCGGGTCGCACTGCCGCGCCGACAGCGCCAGCACGCGGCGCACGTCGCGGTAGCCGAGCTCGGGGCGCACCTGCAGCACCAGCGCGCCCACGCCCGCGGCGACCGGCGTCGAGCCCGAGGTGCCGTTCATGGTCGAGGAGTAGTTCGGGTCGCGGTGCTCGTTGGGGTCGCCGCCCGCGTTGTAGCCAGCGGCGCCGGTGATGTCGGTGGTGGTCAGCGCGACGAAGTCGTCACCCTCGGTGGGCGCGACGATGAGCACGTTGGCGCCGCCCTCGGCGTACGACGGGCGGTGGCCATCGCGCCCCAGTCCGCCGACCGCGATGACGTAGCGGCTGTTGGCCTGCGAGTCGAAGTTGGAATCGTCGACCGGCCCGTCAGCGGGGTCGGCGCCGTTGCCCGACGCCCAGAAGTAGACGACACCCTTGCCGCCGCGCCCCTGCGTCGCGCCCTCGCGCACGCCGTTCATCCACAGCGGGTCGGCGAAGGTGACGAGGCCCGTGCTGTCGTACGCATCGCCCCAGCTGTTGTTGCTGATGCCGACCACGTCCTTCGCGCGCGTCATCGAGTCGTACTCGTTGGCCGAGGTGAGGTCTTGCAGCACGTTGAAGCTGCGAATCTGCGCGCGCGGCGCGACCCCGCGAACGCCCTTGCCGTTCAGGTCACGCGCGGCGACGAGGCCCGCGACGCAGGTGCCGTGCTCGGCCAGCCGCACCGGCGCGTTGCCCAGGTAGTCCTGGTTCTGGCCGGTCGCGACGTTCTGGTGGAGGTCTTCGTGGTTCAGGTCCACGCCCTCGTCGACGACGGCGACCTTCACGCCTTCACCCTTCACCCCCGCCGTCCAGGTGGCCTGCACGTTGATGCCTTCCTGCGCGGCGTTGGCGAGGTGCCACTGCTCGCTGAAGTACGGGTCGGCCATCGCGGCGGCGTCGACGGGCGAGCCGCTCACCTCGGCGGCGGGCGTGCTCTCGAGCGTGCCGCTGATGGCCGACACCCGCAGGTAATAGGTGCGGCCGTTGACGAGGCCCGAGATGGTGAACGGGCTGACCACCTTGCGGAACACCACGCGGCCCGGGAGCGTGTCGATGTTCTGCGGCGTGATGCCGGCCTGCTCGGCGAAGTAGATGACGCCGCTGCCGAACGCCTGCTGCCAGCTCACCTGCAGCTCGCCGTCTTTCGGCGTCACCATCACGGCGGTGGGCGGGTCGATGGACGTGGCGGGCATCACGCTGACGTCGACCGTCGCGGTCGCGTTGGGGCCGACGCCCTTGCAGGTCATGGTGTAGGTCGTGTTCTGCGAGACGATGACCTGCTTGCTGCCGTTGACGGGCACGTCACCGACGCCGGGCGCGATGCTGCAGGTGTCGGCCGAGACGGTGGTCCACGTCAGCGTGACGGGCGCGTCGGGGTACACGCTGCTCGCGCTCGAGGTGAACGCGGTGACGGTCACGTTCGGCCGCACGTTGATGCTGATCGACTGGTGCGCGCCGTTGCACTTGAGCTCGTAGCTCGTGGTGACCATCGGGGTGACGAGCGTGGCGCCCTCGAGCGCGACCTCTCCGACGTCGGGGCTGATCAGGCACGCGGCGGCGTTGGTCGCCGACCACGAGAGCTTCACCGTCTCGCCGGGCTTGATGTCGAGCGGGTCGGCGCGGAAGTAGCCGATCTCCCCGACGGTGGGCATCTCGGGACACGCGAGGAGGACCGGCGCGAGCAGCAGCGCCGCGAGCAGCAGACGAAGTGGAGGTGACCCCAGGGACATGCGCGCGTCCCTACTCGGCGCAGGCGGGGGATCGCAACGGCCGGGGTCATTCTCCTCCGTGAGGAGGAAGCGGCTCAGCGCTTGACGGTCGCGAACGCGCTGGTGACGACCGGCACACGCGCGAGCTTCACGTCGAACAGGCGGTCGGCCACCTCGACCAGCGCCTCGGCGTACATCACGTTCTTGCGCAGCCGCTGGGGAATCGCCTCGCTGCCGAGGTGCGCACCCGCGACCGCGCCGCACACGCCCGCGGTGACGTCGACCTCTCCGCCGCCGCGCAAGACGAGCTGCATCGCCGCGCGGAAGTCGGTGGGCGCCTTCAAGAACGCGTAGAGCCCGGTGAGGAGCACCGGGGTGACGTGCGCGGGTACGCCGAGCTCGAAGTCGTAGTGCGTGGGCGGCACGCCGACGCGGCGCAGGGCGAGCAGCGCGCGGTCGGCGTCCCATTCGAGCGCGCGCGGGAGGTAGAAGAGCTCGTCGGCCAGCTCGCGGCTGTGGGGCGCGGCGGCGTGGCTGATCTGCTCGCAGAACTCCTCGGCGGTCATGCCCTCGCCCGAGAGCCCGAGCTGCACCGCGCGCGCGAACGCGGCGACGGCGGCGGCGCACAGCGGGTCTTTGTGGGTCATCACCGTCAGCACCTGCGCGTCGTGCGCCAGGCGCGTGGGCATGGGCTCACTCGACAGGCCGACCACCACGCCGCGCGAGAGGCTCGAGGGGTCGGTGACGCCGAGCGGCGCGCCGGCGCTCATCCACGGCGTGCCGGCGAGGAGCTTCTCGGCCGACTGCGTGGCCGACGGCGGCGGCTGCAGCACGGTGCCTTCCTGCCAGAGCCAGCTGAGGTGCTGCGCGGCGACGCGGCCGTCGATGCGCTTCTCGCGCACCACTGCGTCGGCGACCGCCATCATCATCTGGGTGTCGTCGCTGAACTGGCCGCGGGGGAAGCCGCCGCGGGGCCGGGCCGCGAAGTCGTCGGCCGGCAACGTCTGCCGCGAGAGCGCGGGGGCAGGCAGGCCCCTCAGCGGGAAGCCGAGCGCGTCACCAATGGCGAAGCCCAGCACCGCTGCGCGAAACCGGTCCTGGAGCACGGCGATGTGGAGCGGCATGGACGGGGCCTCGGGAAGATACGCCGTCCGGCGTTCGCTGAGCCATCGCGGAATGGTGCGGCGGGTGGAGGCCATCGTCAGGTCACGCCTTGTGGTACGGCTCGCCGCGGAGAATCGAGAACGCACGGTACACCTGCTCGACGAGGACGAGCCGCGCCAACCGGTGGGGCAGCGTCATCGCCGAGAGGCTCAACACCAGCGTGGCCTTCTGGCGAACCGCGTCGGACAGGCCCTCGTCGCCGCCGATGACGAACGCGACGTCGCGGGCGCTTTCCTGCTGACGGCCGAGCCACTTGGCGAAGTCGATGGAACCCAGCGCCTTGCCCCGTTCGTCGAGGGCGACCAGCACGTCGCGCTCGCTGAGCTTCTTGAGCAGCCGCTCGCCTTCATCTTCCTTCGCGCGCACTCCGGAGTGCCCGGATTCCGGCAGCTCGTGCACGGCGACCTTCGCGTGGTGCCCCAGCCGCTGCACGTACTCGTCGACGCCGGGCGAAAAGAGGCCCGAGCGGTCCTTGCCGACCGAGAGAAACGTGAGCTTCACGGGTGCGACCTCGACGAGCAGCAGCGGATTACAGGGCGACGCGCGGGGCGTCTTTCCAGAGCCCCTCGAGGTCCATCATGTCGCGCTTGTCGGGCGTGAAGAAGTGGGCCACCACGCCGACGTCGTAGTTCACGCACACCCAGTCGGCCGAGGCCTCGACCGACGCGGCGAACTTGCCCTGCGGCTTGAAGAGCTGCTCGACGCCCTCGTGAATGGCGCTCAGCTGGCGGTCGCTCTCGCCGGTGGCGAGCACCACGTAGTCGTAGCCGACCGACGACGCGCGGGCGCGGGTGTCGATGACCACCACGTTCTCGGCCTTCTTGTCGGCGGCGACGCCGGCGATGGCGCGGGCCATGGCGAGCGCCTCGGGGGCCGGGGTCAGCGAGTCCTTCTGCGGGCGCGCGGCCTTCGTCTTCGCGGGGGCCTTGCGCTTGACGGTCGGGCGCTTGCTGGTGCGCACCAGGCGCTTGCCGCCGCCGGTGCTCTTCTTCGCCGGGGCCTTGCGCGAAGCGGTCTTGCGCGAGCCGGTGCTCTTCTTCGGAGCCGACTTCTTCGCGGAGCTCTTCTTCGCCGAGGACTTCGTGGGCTTCTTCGCCGGGGACTTCTTCGTGATCTTCTTCTTCGCCGCCATGGGGGCGCGCAATAGCGCAAAGCCGGCGGGGTGTGGCGATTGATCAGCGGCCGTTCAGAAGCAGGTGCCGGCGTCGCAGCCTGCGCCTCCGTCGGCGCCGACCGGGCAGACCTGGCAGCTCGCGCCGCATCGCAGGGGCCCTTCCTGCAGACACTCGCCACCGCAGAACACGTGCTGCGGCGGGCACACGAACGAGCACGTCCCCGCGTCGCAGACCGAAATGGAGTTGGTCGGACCCGGAGCACACCGCGTGCACGACGCGCCGCATGAGTCGCCTGATTCCGGTACGCACCGCCCGCCGCAGGACTGGTAGCCGAGCGAGCACCGGAAGCCACACGTGAGTCCAGCCACGCACGTCGCGACGAGGGCCGGCACGGTGCTCGCGGGGCAGACGCTGCACGACGCGCCACACGCGTTCGGGTCGTCGTCGCCGACGCACTCCCCGTGGCACGCATGGAAGCCGGTCGCGCACTGCACACCGCACTCGCCGCCGACGCAGGTGGCCGTCGCGTTGGGAGGCACGGGACACGGAGCGCAGCGCTGGCCGCACGAGGCCGGCGAGTCGTTCGAGACGCACGCCGCGCCGCAGGCGTGAACGTCGGCGCCCGCGCAAACGCAGGCACCACCCGGCGCGAGGCAGGTCATCGGCGCAGGGCAGCCGCCGTCAGCGCCGCACGTCGGGGCGCACGTCGCTCCAGCGGGACAGGGCGCGGGGCCGCACACCCCCGCGACGCAGAACGCGTCGTCGGCACACGCCTGGTCGCACGCACCGCAATGCCGCGGGTCGGTGCTCGTGTCGACGCACGAATCGCCACACTGCGTGAAGTCGCACGTCGGCCGGCGCGTGCAGGCGCCGAACAGCATCGCCAGGGCGACCACGACGATGAGCCTCATCGCGACACCCGGCGCCGCGAGAGCCACGTGAGCACCGCGAGGAGCGCCGGACCGCTCAGCCCGGTGGCGCAGGAGCTGGTGGGGCAGCCTTCGTCGACCTGTCCGTCGCAGTCGTTGTCGGCGCCGTCGCAGCGCGTCTCCGACGCCTCGAAGCGCGGGCCGTAGTCGCGTGCATCGCACTGCACCCAGCCCGTGGCGCCGCATTCCGCCGAGCTGTGCCGCGCGCTCGCGCACACGCCCTGCGTGAGCTCGCACGGCTTGCCCTGGAGGTCGGAGTCTCGCCCGTCGGTGAAGCCGTCGCAGTCGTTGTCGAGGCCGTCGCACGACAGCTCGCGTATTTCGTAGGTCGGTGGGTAGTCGACCGCGCTGCAGCCCGCCCAGTTCGCACCGACGCACTGGCTCGCGTGCGCGCCGCTGCACACGCCAGTCTGGTTGGCGCACGGCGGGCCATCTGACAGCTCGTCGACCTGCCCGTCACAGTCGTTGTCGATCGCGTCGCACGTCGACTCGACCTCTTCGTAGTCGCTGTCGAAGGAAGTCGAGGTGCATGGCGCCCACGCGCCGTTCATGCAGCCCGAGGCCACGTGCCATGAGTCGAGGCAGGCGCCGACCTGGTTCTCGCAGCGAGTCGGCACCAGGCTGTCGTCGTTCGCGTCGATGAAGCCGTCGCAGTCGTCGTCGCGGCCGTTGCAGACCTCGGGGACTCCCGGCTTCACGAGGGGATTGCTGTCGTCGCAGTCGCCGCCGGCCCGCTGGTATTGGGCGGAGGGCGGGTAGCAGAGCGTCAGGGGGAAACCACCCACGCCATCGCCGTCGGCGTCGAAGAAGTACCTCGTTGGGTTACCGCAACACACGTACACGAACGGGAGGTCGGCATCGATCCGTCCGCTGAACGCCGCGGCGCCTCCCCAGGTCGAGCGAACGATGGGGTCGCACGCGCCAGCGTCGGGTCGTGCGGCTGACAACCGCCACAGCGTCACCGTGCCGGTCCGTGGGCCGGCGCTGATCACCAGCGGGGCACCCGCGTCCACCAGCAAGGGGGTGGTGAAGTCGAGGCCCGAGAATCCCACCTCCCACACCCTGATCAGCTCGTGCGAGCGTGCGCCGGCTCCCGGCTGCGAGACCGTCACCCAGACGTCAGCCGATGACGGCAGCGTGAAGTCGGTCGCGGCGACTGTCGCCGACATCACGGCCGACGAGGGCCCGATCACCGGCGCGATCTGCTCGACCGTCTGGCCCGCGTCGAGCTCGAGAAATTCGATGTCGGAGTAGGGCCAACCCTCGACCCGGTTCGGCACCGCACAACCCGCGTCGAGCGCGGCAGGGTCAATCGCATCGAACATCACGACCATCGTGATCCCGCGATTCGAATCGGAGCTGAAGGTCGTGCCGGGCACCGCGACGAGGTGCCACGGGTTCGGCATCAGGTTCGTGTCGGGATTCGGTCTCGTCCACACCAGGCTCATCTCCGCCAGCCCGTTCGGCGTGAGCCGAAGCTGTGCGGGAAGCGTCACCCGCGCCGGGGGACTCCACTCGTTCCACGCGTCGGGCGTCAGGGTCACGACCTCGCTCACCGGCTGCTGCCCAAAGCCTGTCGCCGAGATCGTCCAGGTGCCGGGCGACCACTGGTTCCCCATCTTCCAATAGAAGGTCTTCACAGGGAGGGCCGGACCGTTGACCGCGATCGGCAGGTCCGGTCGGTCAGCCTGCGGGCTGGACCCGACGCGCACCTGAAACGCCAGCGGCCGGTCAAGCAGCATGCCGACGCGGTTCTGGGCATGAGCGACTGATGCCGCGCACGCCACCATGATCGCCAGCCCCCGCACGGCGCTCATTCTCTCTTCACCGCACCTGCCCGTCACCCTCGACCACGTACTTCTGCGCCGTCAGCTCCCGCAGGCCCATCGGCCCGAACGCGTGCAACCGGCTCGTCGAGATCCCGATCTCCGCGCCCAGCCCCAGCTCGCCGCCGTCGTTGAAGCGCGTGCTCGCGTTCACCACCACCGCCGACGCCGTCACCTCGCGCGTGAACCGCTTCGCCAGCTCGGCATTCTTCGTCACGATGGCCTCGGTGTGCTCGCTGCCGTACCGCGCGATGTGCGCGAGCGCCTCGTCGAAGCCGCTCACCACCTTCACCGCCAGCTTCAGCTCGAGGAACTCGCGGCCCCAGTCATCTTCCTTCGCGGGAATCGCCGACGCGCCGACGAGCGCCAGCGTGCGCGCATCACCGCGCAGCTCGACGCCCTTCTCCACCAGCGCCTTCGCCGCGCGCGGGAGGAACTGCGCCGCGACTGCTTCGTCGACCAGCAAACACTCCGCCGCGTTGCACACGCCCGGCCGCGACGCCTTCGCGTTCACGATGATGCGCTCGGCCTGCTCGAGGTCAGCCGTGCGCTCGACGTAGACGTGGCACACGCCCTGGTAGTGCTTCACGACCGGCACGCGCGCGTGCTCGACCACGAAGCGAATGAGCCCCTCGCCGCCGCGCGGAATGCAGAGATCAATCGTGCCCTCGAGCTTGAGCAGCTCGAGCATCGACTCGCGATCGGTCGTCGGCACGAGCGTCACTGAAGCGCGCGGGAGCCCGACCGACTCCACCGCGGCCTGCAGCACCTTCGCGATGGCCTGGTTGCTGCGGAACGACTCCGAGCCGCCGCGCAGAATGGCCGCGTTGCCGCTCTTCAGACACAGCGCCGCCGCGTCGCTCGTCACGTTCGGGCGCGCCTCGTAGATCATCAGCACCACGCCGAGCGGGAGCCGTTCCTTGCGCACCTTCAGGCCGTTGGGGCGAGTCCACCGTTCGGTCACCTCGCCTACCGGGTCCGCCAGCGCGACCACTTCGTCGACCGCCTTCGCCATCGCCTCGACGCGCTGCTCATCGAGCTTCAACCGATCGAGGAACGCCGCGTTCTTTCCCGCGGCCGTCGCCTCCGCCACGTCCTGCGCGTTCGCCGCGAGAATGTCACCGCGCGAGGCCCGCAGCGCCGCCGCCATCGCCTGCAGTGCGCGGTTCTTCTGCTCACTGCTCGCCGCGACCAGCACCCGCGCCGCGTCCTTCGAGGCCTTCGCCAACGCCACCATCGCACTCACGGAATCACCTCGTAGCCCGCGCGCATGCGGCGCAACCCCTTCGGCGCGCTCGCCGCCTCGAAGACCTGCTTCACCTCGCCGGCCGTCGTCGCCCGGAACGCGCGCGCTCCACCGCAGCAGCTCGCGACGAACTCGAACGTGCTCGCGTCGACCCACGTCAGCGAGTCGTGCACCGACGCCGTCGCGCCGCTCGCCGCCGGCGCCGCCACCACCACCGGCTTCACCTTGCCCAGCAGGTAGTCCTTCAGCTCGCTCGTCTTCACGACGTGAAACGGCCCGTAGTGGTCGCTGAGCAACACCACCGTCGCGCAGTCGGGCGAGAAGACGTCGAAGGCCCAGTCGTTGAAGAAGAGCTGCCCCTGCGTGGTGAAGCCGCGCGACGTGCCGTCGGCGAACTTGAACGCGAGCGACTCGACGCCGAAGCGCTTCGGCGCGGGCTGCGGGAGGTCCTTGAGCATCTCAGCGCTGCCGCTCCACACCGCGGTCACCGGGCCGCACGCGACCGCGTGGTACGCGCCCACCAGCTCGACGGGCGCGGGCCGGACGACCGGTGCTGGCGGCGGGGCCGGCTTGTCCTTGCACGAGAAGAGGAGCGAAAGCGCGAGTGCGACGAAGAGGCGAGCCACGCCGCTGATCTACCATCGTCGCGCTTGCCCTGGCTCGAGACGACATGGCTGAACGGCCGCAAGGAACGCCACGACCTCGAGGACGTGGTGTGGCTGCGCAACGACCACTGCGCGTGCGTGCTGCGCCGCAAGAGCGGTGCGTGGGACGCGAAAGATCTCGACGCCCGGGAAACGACCCACCTCAACGGCGCGCGCCTCGCGATGCGCAGGCTCGAGCACGGAGACACCCTCTGGCTGTGGGACCGCCTCGTGCGCTTCGTCGACGCGCCCGAGCTCGACGACACCGGCTTCGCGCAGCTCATCGAGGGCACGGCGGAGACCGAAGGCCGCGTGCAGGTGTGGGCCGACGCGCTGCTCGAGCACGGAGATCCCCTCGGCACCGCGCTCGCGCACTCCGGCCAGGCCGCGCTCTTCGAGGGGCTCGCCGGTCACGTCATGGCCGGCCACCTCGAGGTGACGTGGCGGCACGGACTCCCGCGACACGTCACGCTGCGCATGATGCCGGAAGAGCTCTGGCCCGAGGCCGTGCTGCTGCAGCTGCTTGCGCTCCGCTCGACGCGCTGGCTCGAGAGCATCGTCTTTGACGGCCACGGTGCGCGACCGGCGGACCGCCTCGAGCTGTCGCTGCTGAGAACGACCGCCGCGACGCGCTGGCCCAGCACGCTGCGCCGCTTCTCCTGCACGCACTCGCTCGCGCCGACCGAGCCCGACACCGAGCTCCTCGCGCTGCGCTCGAAGCTCCCCTCGACGCTCACGTGGGAACCGCCGCGCGCCGTTGCGTCCGCCTCGCTCGAGGTGCTCGACGGGCCGTCACACCCCACCCGCCCCACGCCGCGCGGCACGCGCCTCGACCTGACCGGGCTCCCGCGCATCGGCAACGCGGCCGACGACTCGCTCGCGCGACACGACGTGGAGATCGCCCGCGTTCGCTTCCAGGTCCTCCCGACGCCGCTGGGGTGGATGCTGCGCACCGCCAGCTTCCCGACGCGCCTCAACGGGCGCGCGCTCCCCACCGCGGTCGATCAACAAGAGCGCACCCTCGCCGACCACCGGCTGCTCCAGGGCGACGTCATCGACTGCGGGCCGTGGAAGTTTCGCTTCGTGCTCACCTGAAAGTCAGCTCACGGACAGCCGGTCACCGCGAACCGGTCGATGGTCCCCGCCTGCCCGCTGACGTCCGCGAACGAGTCGGGGCTCACCACCACCGACCCCGCACGCCGTGCCCCGCACTGGAACGTCGCGTTCGCCAGCGAGCCGCTCACCTGGTTGCCGCTCAACACCACCGGCGCGTCGGCCTGCCCGCCGCCGCTCACCACGATGCCCAGCTTCGCGCCCCGCACCGCGTTGTCGCGCACCTCGCCGCTGCGCGTGTTGCTCGACGGGTACCAGGCGTGCGGCCCGACCACGATGCCGTAGTCACACTGGCGCGCGCTGCACTCCACGTCGTTCTGCGCGAGCGCGGTGCCCGTGAAATCGCCGTGCGTGTAGCCGTTGAAGTTGTCGAGCATCAGCCCGCCGAACGCGAGCTGTCGCGCCTGCACCACGCGGTTGCCTCTGAAGCTCGCCTGCCGCGCGCCGCCGCTGATGAAGCCGATGTCGGAGTTGTCGATGAACTCGTTGCCTTCCACCACCGCGCCGTCTGACTGCAGCAGCGTCAACCCGTCGGACCACATCATGTGGTGCGCGTTGTCGCCGTTGTCGCGGAAGGAGCTGGTAATGATGCGCGCGCCGTCGCCGAACCACTCGAAGCCCGAGCCGCACAGCGCGTTGATGCTCGCCGACACGATGAAGCCGCAGCGCTCGCAGGTCTGCGCGGTGGCGTTGAAACCGACGCGGTTGTTGCCGCCCGCGCACGTCGCCGCTGCTTGCGAGCCGAGCCGCGCCTGGCGATTGCCGTCGAGCACCACGTGCTCCAGCACCACGTCGCTGCCACCGATGGCCACGAAGCCGTTGGTGACGAAGAGGTTCTCGTCGGCGACGAGTCGCGCGCACGACGCGCCTCCCAGGCACGAGCCCTGGCCGTCGCCCTGCGAGCGCACGGTGAGCGGCTTGAAGATGCGCAGCTGCGACGTCATGCGGTACTGGCCGACGGGCAGCTCGAGCACCCCGCCCTCGCGCGCCTGGTCGACGCAGGCCTGCAGCGCCGCGCTCGCCGAGCGTTGACCCGAGAGGTCCACCGCCACGCCGGCGCAGAGCTCGACGTCGCCGCTGCCACCACCACCTCCGCCACCACCGCCACCGATAGGTCCACCGCCGCAGACGACCTGCACGTCGCGCTCGGCCTTCGCGCCGAACCAGGCGACGGTCTCCTGCACCATCTGCCAATCGGTGTGCACGCTGCGCGCGGACGCGGGTGCGCCGAGCGGAATCACGAAGGTCACGCTCTGCCCTGGCGCGACCGAATCGACCGGCAGCAGCACGCGCACGTCGTCGTGAAAGAGCTCGTCGGCGTCGCCCACCGCGCCGAGCTTGAAGCCCTCAGCCCGCGTCCACGCGCGCGAGCCGGAGTTGCGCATCACCACCCGCCCCTCGCCACTCTCACCGCATGAGAGCTGCCCAGGGAAGTCCGCCGACACCACGCTCGCCTGCAGCGCGCTGAGGCCGGACGACGTCGCGCTCGCCTCGAATTCCTCACTTCCTGAGAGTCCCGCCGTCGAAGTGCCGCACGAGCAGAGCCACGCCACGCATCCCAGCCAGACGATTCGCATGCGGGCCCGAGGTGCAGCGCGCATGCCCGTCGCAACGGTCGGCGCTGCGAGCGAGTGTCACTGCGCTTCACAGGCAATTGGCTGATCCACGCGCGCTCCACCTGTTGCCTGGCAGGCACCACTTCGGCGCTTCTCCGCTCGTATTCCCGCGACACGAGGTGACGGCACGTGGCTCGCAGTGCGCGAAGGCATGGTGCGCTCATCTCGCTTCCTGCTCCTCGCTGGCCTGGCCGCGTGCGGCGACGCGACGATGCACGTCGATGACCAGGCGTCGCTCCAGTCGGGTCCCTCGGTGACGGTCATTCGCGACGCGGGGACGAATCCGCACTCGAACGGCGGCGGCTCGGGCGAGTTCATCGAGGTGACGGGCAGCGATGCCGGCCTGCCGGTGGTCGACGCCGGCGAGCCGGTCGTGGTCGATGCGGGCCTCCCGGTAGTCGACGCTGGCCGCCCGCCCGACTGCGAGGGCAGCGAGACGCGCAGCTGCACCACCTCGTGCCAGTCGACCGGCGTGCAGCAGTGCGCGGGTGGAGAGTGGGGCACCTGCCAGCGCCCCTCCGAGCAGTGCAGCAACGGACAGGACGACGACTGCGATGGCCGCGTCGACAGCGACGACTCCGATTGCCCGGCGGTCATCGTGCGGTGCGAGACCACCGAGGGCAACGGCTGCAACGGAGACCTGGGCTACGGCGACCACTGCGCGCCCTCGGACAACACCGGCGGCTGCAGCGCCGAGCGCTTCTCGCACTGGTGCAACCGCCGCAACCCGGCGACGCCCGACCAGTGGGACGCGTACATCGAGAACTGGGTCGACTCGCGCTGCGACGGCACCGTCACCACCGAGAACGGCGGCGCGACGTTCACCTGCCTCGACTCGAGCAACCGCCGCTTCCAGTGCACCACGCCGCTGGTGCTGGTGTTCGAGGGCGACACCGCGCTGCCGCTGGCCGGTGAACGTCGCTTCGCGTTCGTGCCCGGGCGGCCGATGCGCGCCGCGTGGCCCCGCGCGCAGACCCCGTGGCTGGTGCGCGACGTCAACGGCAACGGGCGCATCGATGATGGCTCGGAGCTCTTCGGCAGCTCGACGCGGCTGGGTGAGGGGCGCACCGCGAAGGACGGCTTCGAGGCCCTGGCTGCGCTCGACGAGAACCACGACGGGGTGGTCGATCGCCGCGACCCCGCGTTTGCACAACTGCGGTTGTGGACTGGCGACGGCGCGCTGGTGAAGCTCTCGGCGCGTGGGGTCACCTCGCTCGACGTGAAGCCCGCGAAGCACGTGGCGTGCGATGGGCGCGGCAACTGTGAGCGGGGGCGGTCGCGCTTCGGCTCGGCGAGCGGTGGGGGCGTGGTGGTCGACCTCTGGCTGCGCACTGTCTCCCTCTCCCCCCGAGGCGGAGAGGGTCGGGGTGAGGGGAAACCCTGACTACGGCGTGCAGGCCGGCGAGCTGCCATTGCACTGCGAGCTGTTCACGCACTGGTTGTTCTTCGAGCACCCGCTGCAGCACGAATCGCACACACACGGCGTATCGACGGGGTTCGGCCCGCACCCCGCGGTGACGCCGTTGCCCTTGCAGCACACGTTGCCGACGCACTGGGCGCTCCCGCCGCAGCACTCTTCCTGGCAGCCGCACGCCTGGCCGATGTTCATCGAGCACTGCACGACGCACGCGTGGTTCGAGCAGACGTGACCGCAGCCGCACGTGCCGCAGTTGACGGTGCGCGCGGTGCCGCAGTTGTCGGGCGCGTTCACGCTGTCGCAGGTCGCGAGCTGGCGCTGGCAGAACTGGGTGTTGGTCTCGGCGACACAGCCTGCGTCGGTGCCGGCGTCGCTGCCGGCATCCGTGCCCGCGTCCGAGCCGCCCGCGTCGACCACGCCCGCGTCCTCACCAGCATCGGAGCCCGCGTCCTCGCCCGAACCTCCGCCGACGGCACCCTCGACGCAGAAGCCGCCGGCGCAGTGCTGCGAGCCGAGACAGTCGGCGTTGCTGCCGCACCGGCCGCGCGTGTCGACGAGGAACGAGCACCCCACCCCGGCGATGAACGCGAGACAACCGAGGGCGAGGGTGCGACGCACGCGCCGCAGCATATTCGCTCGTGGCAGAGTCGCCCGCTGTGACGGAGCCGCGGACGAGATCTCTCGGCGGAAAGCTCGCGGAGCTGCCCGCCCGCCTGCGCCTCGTCGCGCGCCACGGCGCCGAGGTGCTCGCCACCCACGACTTCACACGCGGCGCGGTCACGGTCGGCAGCGCGGCCGACAACGCGTTGGTCCTGCGCAACGCGACCGTCTCGCGCCACCACGCCGAGCTCGTCACCCGCGGCGGCGCGGTGCTCGTGAAGGACCTCGACTCGCGCAACGGCACCCGCTTCCAGGGTTCGCGCATCAAGGAAGCCTTCGTGCCAGTCGGCGCGGTGTTGTTGCTCGGCGAGGTCGAGCTGCGCCTCGAAGACGGAGACGAGTCCGCGGTGAGCCACCTCGGCCGGCTGGTGAGCCGCAACCCGGCGATGCGCGCCGCGCTCGAGTCGCTCGCGAAGGCCGCGCGCACCGATGCCACCGTGCTGCTCGAGGCCGAGACCGGCACCGGCAAGGACGTCACCGCGCGCGCCGTGCACGCCGAGAGCCGTCGCAGCGCGGGGCCGTTCGAGACGCTCGACTGCGGCGCGCTGCCGAAGGACCTCGCGGCGTCCGAGCTGTTCGGTCACGTGAAGGGCGCGTTCACGGGCGCCGAGCGCTCACGACCCGGAGCGTTCGAGCGTGCGCACGGCGGAACGCTGTTTCTCGACGAGGTGGGAGAACTCCCGCTCGAGCTGCAGCCGCTGCTGCTCCGTGCGCTCGAGCGTCGCGAGGTGCGGCGCGTGGGTGACGAGCAGGCGCGTCCAGTCGACGTGCGCGTCATCGCCGCGACGCACCGTGACCTCGACGCCGAGGTGAAGGCGGGGCGGTTCCGCGCCGATCTCCTGCACCGGCTGGCGGTGGTGCGCGTGCGGCTCCCTCCGTTGCGCGAGCGGGTGGACGACCTGCCGACCCTCGCGCGCGCGGTGCTCGACGACCTCGGTCCGCGTGCGCAGGGCTTCACGCTCTCACCCGCGCTGCTCGATTCCCTCGCGGCGCACCGCTGGCCGGGCAACGTGCGCGAGCTGAAGAACCTCATCGAGCGCGCGGTGACGCTGGGTGAGTTGCCGCCGCTCCCCGCGGGCACGAAGGCGACGAAGAGCGTCGACTACCAGCGCGCCCGCGACGAGGCGTTGGGGGCGTTCGAGCGAGACTTCGTGGTGCACGTGCTGCGCACGTTCGACGGCAACGTGTCGAAGGCGGCGCGCGAGGCGAAGGTCGACCGCGTCTACCTGCACAAGCTGATCAAGCGGCACCGGATCGACCCGAAGTCACTCTGACGAACGAACTCCCTCTCCTCTTCAGAGGAGAGGGTCGGGGTGAGGAGTAACCAGCCAATTCACTTCGCAGCGCCGGGGTCGACCAACCACACCACCAACGCGGTCACCGCGAGCGCACCCGCGGCGATGTACGAAACATCAGCCCCGAGGGCCGTCCCGCGCACCGCGGCGACCCGTTCGTCATACCGGGGGTCGAGCACCGAGAGCTGATTCGCCTGGGCACTCGCCGACACCCCGAGCGCGATTCCCACGCCGAGCGCGACCACGGCCCCGCCTCCGACCGCGAGCGCAGCCGTACGACCAGGAGACAGCGAAGACGACGCCGTGACCACCACGGGCGGAGCCGTCTCCGCAGGCCCCCTGGTCACGACCGGCGCATCCTCCGCCGGCCACCGCGAGAGCAACTCCGTCGCGATCGCGCTCAGCCCGCCCTGCCAATCGCGCGCGAAGACCATGCGCGTCGCCGACGCGAGCGGCGCACCGGTCTCTCCATCGACGAGGCTCGCGTCGACGGCGACGGAGGTGCCTGCCCGAGCGAGCTGCAGCGCGACCAGCCTGCGAAAGCCGCCGACCTTCGCGAGGCTCGCGACGCAGGCGGCCTTACCGTTGCACACCGACGGGTCAGGAAAGCCGGCCTTCGCGAAGCGTTCGAGCGCGAGGTGCGCGTCGAGCAATGGACCGGCGCGCGCGGGGTCGCCGGCTCGCAGCGCCTCGGTGAAATCGAGGGCGATCTCGAGCGCCTTGTCGGGTTCGACGCCGATGCGCCGCGCGACGACGACGGCGGAGTCGGGAACTGCGCCGAGCAGGCTGAGAGACAGGGCGAGCCACATCGCGGGTGCATCTGAACCTGAATCGGCGCTTGCGGCCACCGACTGCCCCTCACCCCGACCCTCCCCTCTCGAGGGGAGAGGGAGTTCATGGCTCGCGGCCACCGAGCGCACTCGCGACGAAGTCATCGAGCGCCGCCATCGCCTCGGTCTTCGCGCCGCGCCGCAGCTGCTGCTCGACCTGCCCCATCATCGCGTCGAACAACCGCTGGTCCTCCGCCGAGCGAGCGCCGCGCGACTTGCTCCACGCCGACTGCACGCGACGAAACCGCGTCGCCACGGGATCACTCTTCGGCGCCTTCGCGACCGGCTGCACCACCACGACCGGCGGAGTCGGCGGCGGCACCGTGGGCACCTCGACCTCGACCTGCGGCGGCGGCACGGGCTCCGGCGCGACGCGCGGCACGTCGACCACCGGCTGCACCACCACCGCCGGGGGCCGCGTCAACGCCCACCCTGCCGCGCCGACGGCCACCACCACCAACACCGCCGCGATCGCCGCGACCGGAGACCGCCGCGTCGGCTCGAGCACCAGCGCCCGCGTCTCGACTTCATCATCGGGGTCGCCCTTCCGCTCCACCGCCCGAGGACTGGCGAGGCGCGTCTCGACCTCCATCGCCGGCTCGAGCGTCGGCTGGCTGATGGACCCCGGGAGCGCGAGCAACTGCGTCGCGTGCAGGTTGAGTTCCCGCCGCAGCCGCTTCACCTGCTCGCGCACCGCCTCGGCCGACGGCGGCCGCTCCGACGGATCCTTCTCGAGCAGCGACAAGACCAGCGCATCGAGCTCGCGCGGCACCTCGGCCCGCAGCGACGACGGCGCACGCGGCTCCTTCGAGAGGTGCTGGTTGACGAGCTCGTACGGGTTCGGCGCATCGAACAGCAGCTCGCCGGTGAGCATCTGAAAGGCCACCACGCCGAGCGCGTAGAGATCGGTGCGCGGACCAACGGCCTCGCCGCGCGCCTGCTCGGGCGCCATGTACTCGGGCGTGCCCATCACGCGGCTCACGCGCGTCTGCGGCGTCTCGGCGCGCGCGTACGAGGCCTGCTTGGCGATGCCGAAGTCGAGCAGCTTCACGAAGTGCGAGCCGTCGGGCTGCGTGACGAGGAAGATGTTCGAGGGCTTCAGGTCGCGGTGAATCACGCCGGCCCCGTGCGCCGCGCCGAGCGCCGCCAGCATCTCGTCGAGCAGCGTCAGCGTGTCCTCGAGCGGCAGCCGGCCGTGGGTGCGAATGTGCCGGGAGAGCGGCACGCCCGAGAGGTACTCCATGACGAAGTACTGCCGGCCGTCGGGCAGCGCGCCGAAGCTGAAGATGTCGATGATGCCGCGGTGACCGATGGCGTTGACGGTGCGCGCTTCGGACAGCAGCCGCGCCGCCTCGTCGGTGTCGGACGCGAGCTCGCGCCGCAGCAGCTTGATGGCCACGCGCTTGCCGATGACCGGCTGCACGCCCTCGTACACCTGGCCCATGCCGCCTTCGCCGATGATGCCCTTGAGGCGGTACTCGCCCACCATCGCGCCGCTGAGCGTGTCGGCCGAATCGTCGCGCACCGCGCCGCCGTCGCGGGGACACACCGGCATGCCGCTGGGCACCGGTTGCTGGCAGACGCTGCAGACGCGCATCGCAGCGCCAGAGGCTACACCCGGCTCACGGGCAGTATTGCGGCTCGATGCTCCAGCTGCCGCGCTGGGCGCCGTTGTTCCACACCACCTTCAGGCCGCCGTAGTTGAAGACGTGGTACCCGAACCACAACCCGGTGCAGCCGCTCGAGCTCACGGCGATCTCATCGGTCGCGCCGACCTCGTGCTGCCCCGCGCAGTAGCCCTGCGCACGCAGCGACGCCGTCACCGCCGCGAACCACGTCTGGTCGGTGTAGCGATCGCCGATGTAGCAATCGCTGCCGCGCGGGCAGCCCGAGAGCGTCTCCATCACCGCGTTCACCGCGTTCGCCACGTTCGAGTCGGTCGTGGTGTGCGCCGTGAAGCCCGCCTCCGGCACGCCCTGGGGGAAGGAGCAGCCGCCCGGCCCACCACCGGTCGGCACGCTCCCGCCACCCCCCGTCCCGCCGCCCGTTGCTCCGCCGCCGCCGCCGGTCGCGGCGCCACCACCGGTCGCGCCACCACCACCGGTCGCGCCACCACCACCGCCACTGCCGCCACCGGTCGCGGCGCCACCACCGCTGCCGCCGCCAGTCGCCGCGCCGCCACCGCCAGTCGCGCCACCACCGCTCCCTCCGCCAGTCGCCGCGCCGCCACCACCGCCAGCCGCACCACCACCCGTGCCACCGCCGCTCGCACCACCACCACCCGTGGCACCACCGCCGCCGCCGCTCGCGCTGCCGTCGACGACCACCAGCACCAGGAAGCGCAGCGACACGCCGCTCACCGGCTCCCGCGCCACGACCTCGACGAGGCCGGGCGTCGCGCCCGCGCGCAGCGTCACCGTCGCGAGCCCCGCGCCATCCGTCACCGCGCTCGACGTGACGAGCACCGCGTCGGGCGCCCCCGTGAGCTCGAAGTGCACCGACGTGCCGCCGATGCCGCCCGCACATGAGTCGGCCCACGTCACCGAGAGGCGCACGTCGTGGCTCGTCACCACGCGCTCCGCGGCGTCGCTCGGTCGCGTGAGCCGCGGCTCGCACCGCGTCACCACCATCGCGTCGTCGGCGACGCCCATGCACGCGCTCGAGAGAGTGAAGAACGACACGCACAACCAACGGAGTCGGGGGCTCATGGGCAGGGCTCGGTCAACTTCGAGAGGGAAGCGTCGAGCGCCGCGTCGTCCTGACCGTGGCGCCAGTACCAGAAGGCGGTGCCGTTCCCGCGCGCCGCGCAGAAGCGCTGCTGGAACTGCTGAGGCGTGAGCGGCGGGTTGGGGTTGTACTCGTTGACGCCGCACGGCTTGCCCGCGCACGAGGCGAGCGTTGGCGCAGTGCCCTGGTGCAGCTCGGCGAAGTCGAGGGCGCCGTTGCCCATGGTCTGCATCGAGCCGGAGTTGGTGCCCACGAGGTGCCGCGACAGGCCCTGCACGCGCTCCTCGTCGTGGATGATGGCGGCGAGCGAGGTGCTCCAGGCGGTGGCGTAGTTCGCGACGAGGCCGATCTCGTTGCCGTCTTCGTAGATGACGTGATCGAACCGCCCCGTCTCGCGCACCACCTTGCGCACCCAGAGGTCCTGCACCGAGCCGGGCACGATGGCCGCCCCGCCCGCGCCGTTGCAGCCGTCGAGCTGCTGCGCGTTGAACGCCGGGTCCCACGCGCTGTAGCCCTGCAGGTCGCCCCACTGGCAGTGCTTGAGCGCCCAGCCGTCGATGACGTCGACCTCGACCCACAGCCCCCGCACCCGCGCGCGCTCGAGGATTTCGCGCACCTTGTTCCAGAACGTGTCGTTGAAGCGCGTGAGGTCGGCGACGCCAGCGCTCTCGACGTAACCGCCGCCGATGGAGCTCCAGTCGGTCTCGCCGTCGGGCGTGGTGGTGAGGAACGGCCCGAGCCGCACGTGGAGGAAGTTCGCGCCGTGCGACGCGACGAGGTCCATCCATGCGTCGTCGACCAGCGGCCAGCCGTACCCGCCGCCGCAGCAGCTGATGGCGCCGCGCACCTCGACGAGCGCGCCGTCGGGCGTCGCGAAGCGGCTGCCTTGCACGTGCAGCAAGCGCGAGGGACCGGCGTCGACCACTGACGTGCCGGCGTCTTCCACCATCACGCCCGCGTCGAGCCCGGCATCGACTCCCGGCACGGTGCCCGCGTCGATGAAGCCCGGCGCCGCGCTGCACCGGCTGACGTCGAGGCGATCGCACGTGGAGTTGCACCGCACCACGCCCATGCCGAAGCCGAGCGCCTCGCAGCTGACGTCACGCACGTCGGCGCCGTCGCAGAGCTCGCCCGCGTTGATCACCCCGTCACCGCACACCGGAGCGTGAGTCGCCGCGGTGCCGCAGCCGGTGAGCACGACGCAGAGGAAGAGGACGCGGTGTTGCATGCGTTCCCCTCAATCCAAGACGCGTGCCCACTGCGGCCCCGCGAAACGACGACGCGGGTGTGGTCTGGCAGGCAACAGGTGGTCACGCGAGGAGGCACCACTCGCGTCCCCTCACCGCGTGGAATCAAGGCCGTGCGGCGAGCGCCTTCCTTGCAGCACGGGCGCGCATGCGAAGCCTCTCGACGGTCGTGGTGTTGTTGCTGACGTGTATGGCGTGCTCACGCGTCGACGGCACGCCGAACGATTCCGTGCCGCGGTGGACCGGCGCTCCCGAAGCCGACGCTGGCGTGATGGACCCGCCCGCCGCCGATGCAGGACTCGACGCGAGCGTCGTCACGCCTCCGCTGCCCGAGCCCGACGGCGGCACCGATGCAGCGGTCATCGTGCCTCCGAACCCCGCGTGCCCCGAGCACGCCGCGCGCATCGTCGCGTCGAACTTCCCGCCCGCCATCACCTCGCGCTTCCTCGTGCACGCCTCGCTCACCGTCGAAAACACCGGCACCAGCACCTGGCGGCGTGGAGGCGAGGTGCTGCTCGGCAGCCCCGGCAACGACGACCCGTTCGTCACCAACGCGCGCGTCGAGCTGTCGGCCGACGTGCCTCCCGGCGCGCATGTGACGTTCGATCTGCCACTGCGCGCGCCCGAGCCCGCGGGCACCTACGCCACGAGTTGGCAGATGCTCGAGGAGCACCGCTGCTGGTTCGGCGAGACCTTCACCACCGTCATCGAGTCGCGCACGCCCGTCGCGACCGGGCAGTGCACCAACCCCGCACCGACTGGAGTCGATGAGATCACCGCGGTCGTCCACAACGTCGGGCCCGCGCGCACCACGCTCGACTCCACCGCGAAGGTCTGCGACCGCGACTACTGCTCGGCCATCGGCTTCACCGACTTCCGCACCTGCTGCCCCGCGCGCGCCGAAGGTCACCCCGACGTCGACGTGTGCAACGCCGCGATGGTCGGCACCGCGCTCGACACCGGCCGCGTGGGACCGACGTGGACCTTCAACGGCCAGCGCTGCGGTCCGAGCGGGCCGGGCAACTGCGACAACCACCCGACCAACCAGTTCCTGCTCTTCGTGTACGGCCCGGGGACCGCGCGCGCGTGCAGCAACACCAACGGCGTGTGCGGAGAGGTCGTCGTGCCGTGAATCACGCCCACCCGAAGCTCGGTTGAGTTGATGCCGCGTCGGCTCCATGGGCGCAGTGGCTTCATGCCGGTGGAGACGACGCGGAGATCAACTCAACCGAGCTTGGGAGTAGCCGGTGGCCGCGGGTTGGGGCATCACCCGCTCATGGATCGCGAAGCCACCTTCAAGCAGATCATCGAGCAGTTCCCCGACTCGCCCATGGGGCACTTCTCGCTGGGGCGGCTGTACCTCGATGAGAAGCGCTGGGCTGACGCCGCGACCTGCCTGGCCGAGGCGGTCCGGCTCGACCCCACCTACGCCGCGGCGCTCGTCGCGCTCGGTGACGCCCGCGCCGGAGCCGGTGACAAGAACGCCGCGCGCGAGGCCTGGCAGAAGGCGCTCGAGACGCCCCACGGCCGCAAAGACATGAGCCTGCAGGGAGATCTCGAGCAGCGCCTGCGCGACCTCGATGACTTTTGACCCGCAGTGATCGCTTTTCGTCGCAGCTCCACACGTGTCGGGCGAGGCCGGACACTTTCAATGGAGACGACGATGCGAGGACTGTGGAGCAGTGCAGCCGTGGTGGCGGTGATGTTCGGGGTGATGGGCTGTGGAACGGACAGCACGAGCGTGGCGACCACCGCCGCCGCGCTCGAGACCGCGCAGTGTGACCTCGGCAACGTGAGCTCGCGCGTGACGGCCTGCACCACCGATTACTCGACGTGCATCGCGGCCGAGGGCGCTGACCTCGCCGCGTGTCGCGCGACGCTCGAGTCGTGTCTCGCGCCGCCGCACCGCGACAACCCGGGTGACGGTGACGGCGGCATGTGCGGTGGCCGCGGTCCCGGTGGCCCGGGTGGTCCTGGTGGCCCGCCGCCCGACCTCGATGGTGGCCTGCCTCCGCCTCCGCACGATGGTGCCGGTGGTCCGCTCGGCCCGCCGCCCGATCTCGATGGTGGCCGTCCTCCGCACGGTGGCCGTGGTGGCCGTGGCCCGCACCCCGACCGCGCTGCGCTCCAGGCCTGCCGCGACGGGCTCGACGCGTGCCTCACCGCGAACCCCGCTGACCTCACCTGCATCGACACCTCTCGCGAGTGCGTGAAGGCGGCGTTCGACGCGGCGTTCGCTGCCGCCTGCGCTGACGCGACCACCCGCTGCGCGAACGACACCAGTGAGCCGTGCACGCGCATCCTCGCGCGGTGCGCTGACGGCGCGAGCGGCACCAACGCGACCTGCAGCGCGAACTGAAGAAGGGTTGATTTCTCCTCACCCCGACCCTCTCCTCCTCGGAGGAGAGGGAGTTGTTTCAGCTCAGGCGTCCCAGGCGCTCCGAGTGGTGGTGACCTTCTGCAGTTCCCACGCGGCGAGCGCGTCGACGCAGCGGTCGAGCTCGCTGTTGAGGCCGCGCGCACGCCGTGACGCCAGGTATTCCTTGGCGAACGCCTCGAGCCGCACCCCGAGGAAGAGGCGCGCCAGCGTCACCTCGGTCTGCTCGAAGAACTCCACGAAGCGCAGCGCGAAGCCGGTGCGCCCCTTGCCGTCACGCCCGGGCGTCTCGACGCGAATGATCTGGGCCCGCGCGAGCACCGGCGCCTCGGCCGGGTCGAGCGAGAAGCTGGCGCGCACCTCGGTGCCCACCGGGAGGAAGAAGGTCGATTCCAGGAACGCGCCGCTCACCGACACGTTGCCCGAGCGCAGCGTCGCCTCGAAGCGCAGGTCGTCGTCGGTGCCCACCCACACGCGGAACGGCACGGTCATCGCCGCGCGCGGAAACTGCCGGTGCTCTGGCCCGCTGTGCGAGTCGACGACCGGCTGGAGGGGCTTCTTCGCAGGGACCGCGGCGCTCGCTCGGGTGGTGGCCATGCGGCCGACCCTAGTTCAGCGGTCGAGCGCGATGCGCCGAATGAAGGTCATCGGGTGGCGGATCCGCCGCGCGACGCCGGTCACCACGTCGACCACGTGCGGCAGCCGATCGCCCTCGTCGTCGACCGCGTCGATCAACTTCGGGCCGTGCGCGCGGAACCACTGCCACCACTTGAGCGACTCGGGCACCGGCATCGTCCCCGTCGCGGCCTGCGCGACCAGCAGCTCCTTGAGCTGGAAGCGGTAGGTGAACGAGTCGACGCGGGTCTCCTCGACCTGCGCGCGCTTGACCTCGGCCTCGAGCGCCGCCCACTCACCGAGCGACGCGTGCAGCGTCATCACGGGCAGGCGCATGCCCCGCGCGATGTCGAGCGCCATGAAGTGGTAGTAGCGCGGGTTGAAGTCGATCAGCAGCGGCCGCCCGCCGACCTGCAGGAACTCGATGCCGAACACCCCGAAGTAGCCGACCTCGAGGCAGAGCCGGCGCACCTTCTCGGCGAGCTCGGGGTCGAGCGGGCACGCCTCGAGACACAGCGAGATGCCCAGCGTCTTGGGGCGCTGCAGGAGCTTGCGGGCCGCGCGCGCGACGAACAGCTGGCCGGTCTCGTCGATGAAGCCCGACACCTGCAGCGAGCCCGAGACGCCTTCCTGGAAGAAGTGCTGCAGCAGCGGCCACGAGGCCTTGCTCACCCGCGCGTCGACCAGCGCGTGGTGCGGGTTGCCCTCGCGGAAGGCGCGAAACGCGGCGGCGAGCTCGCGGCGCTCCCGCACGATGACGCCCTTGTGGTTGGTCGGCGAGAGCACCTGGGTGCGCTGCTTGAGCAACACCGGCAGCTCGACCTCGGCGACGGCCCGCTCGAGCTCTTCCTCGTTCTCGGGCATCGCGGTCGGCGGCACCTCGAGGCCCACGCGGGCGCACGCGCGGTGGAGGATCGCCTTGTCGAGGAGCTCCTCGTAGACCTCGATCGACGGCGTCCACATGCGGTAGTTCGCGGCGAGCCGATCGGCCACCGACGCCATCAGCCACGCGACGTCGTCGGACGTGGGCGAGAGCACGAGGCCCGGGTGCTCGGCGCCGAACTGCACCAGCCACTCGCGCCACGCCTCGGGGTCGTGCATCGAGGGGCAGTCGACCTTGCGCGTGACGAAGCGGGAGTGCATCGCCATCGCGCTCCGCGAGTCGCCCGCCATCCACACTTCGTGACCCGCTCGGCCGAGCGCACGAGCCGCCGCCAGCGTCCCGCAGTAGTCGGGGTTGGTGAGGAGCACGCGTGCCACGCGTCCTCCATACATGCCGTTCCAATCCGACTGAATGTGTCGTTTTGACTCGTTTGCACGTGAGTTGAATCACGTCGGGCAGCGATTTGATTCGCTCGGAGTGAAGGGCGTTGGCCGCGCTTTCGCCGAGTTGAGGCGTGGCCTTGGCGGTGCACCAGCGTCGCCGACGAAGGAGGTGCTCCCCATGATCACCCAACGCTTCCCGATGACGACCGGCGGCCTGGTGAAGTTCACGACCGCGCTGAGCGCCGTCATCCTCGCCGTGGTGCTCCCGATTCAGCTCTACGTGGTCGCGACGTTCGTCCCGGTCGGCCCGCTGCGCGCGGTCGTCTTCAGCGTGCTGGGGCTGACGGTGCTCGGGCTCGGCTGGGCCTTCTTGCTCGCGCCCCGCGCCGTGCGCCTCACGGGCAGCCGGCTGGCGGTCGAGCGCCTCGCGTGGACTGACTTCGAAGTGCCGCTGCGCGAGGTGACGTCGTTCTCGCCCGGGCCGGCGATGGGGCTGCTCGGTCCCGTCCGTCGCGTGGCCGGCAACGGCGGGCTGATGGGCTTCACCGGGCTGTTCCACGTGCCTGACGTCGGGCTGGTGCGCGCGTGGGTGACCCAGCTTGGCGTGCCCACGGTCATCGTGCGCCGCGCGGGTGGGCGGCCGTTGCTCCTCGGCGTCGACGCGCCCGGTGAGCTCGAGGCCGCGCTGCACCAGGCGGGCGTGCCGCGCCAGTAAGCGACGCCATGCGTGTGACGTTGCCAGCACCCACCGCCGGGAACGTCACACTCCCTCTCCTCCCGAGGAGGAGAGGGCCGGGGTGAGGAGTGACGCTCTGCCGCGCCGGTCAGCGACACCATGCGTGTGACGTTGCCAGCGCCCACCGCCGGGAACGTCACGCGCACCGTCAGGAGGGCCCATGATTCACCGCGGACCACCCACCCGCTTTCCGATGACCGCGGGCCCGGTGATGAAGTTCAACCGGGCGCTCTTCGCTGCCTTCGTCGGCGTGCCCCTCGTGGGCGTGGTGGTGGCCACCCGCTCGCTCTGCGCGTTCCTCCTCGTCGCGCTGTGGGCGGTGTTGGTCGCGGCGATGGCTCGCATCCCTTTCGCGCCGCAGGCGGTGAGCCTCTCGACGACCCACTTGCGCGTCGAGCGCCTGGGGTGGAGCGACTTCGAGGTGCCGCTGCGCGAGTTGACGTCCTTCTCCACCGGACCGGCGTTCGGCCTGTTCGAGGCGCTCTTCCAGGGCAACCGCGGTCTCGGCGCGAGCCTCACCGGGGTGTTCCTCGTCGAGGGCGCCGGGCTCGCACGGGCGTGGGTCGCCCGCCTCGGCGTGCGCACCGTCATCGTGCACCGCGACAACGGCCTCCCGTTGGTGCTCGGAGTCGACGCCCCCGGCGAGCTCGAGGCCGCGCTGCTCGCCGCCGGCATTCCGCGTCAGAACACCCGATAGATGAAGTCCTGCCGCGCGCTCCCGTACGCGAGCAGCAACCACAACATCAACGCCGCCAGCCCCCACTCGAGCGCCGGCCTCAGGTTCTGCGGCCGCTCGGCCTTCGCCAACGAGAAGAGCGGCTTCTGCAGCACGAGGAACCCCAGCGTCAGCACCACCGTCTGCGTCGGCGTATTGATGTCCCACGGGGCGTGGAAGAGCCGGCCGACGAGCACGCCCAGCGCCTCCATCGACGGCGCGCGGAACGGCAGCCACAGGAACACCACGACGTGGAAGGTGATGAACCACGACAGCCACGTGGGCCACTTCTTCCGCGCGCCCTCGGTGACCAGCTCGAGATCCATCCACACGCCGTGCAGCACGCCCCACAGCACGAAGTTCCACCCCGGCCCGTGCCACAGCCCGCCGAGCGCCATCGTCACCAGCCGGTTGAACGCCGCGCGCGCCTTGCTCACGCCGCGGTTTCCGCCGAGCGAGATGTAGAGGTAGTCGCGCAGCCACACCGACAACGTGATGTGCCAGCGCCGCCAGAATTCCCGCAGCGTGCTCGCGCCGTACGGGTTCTCGAAGTTGGGCGGCAGCTTGAGCCCGAAGAGCAACGCCAACCCAACCGCCATCGTCGAGTAGCCCCAGAAGTCGGCCAGCAACTGCGCGGCGTACGCGTAGACCGCCAGCCACGCGTTGTTGATGCCGAGGCTCGCCGGGTCCTTCCACGCGAAGTCGACGAAGTCGCCGATGACGTCGGCCACGCCCACCTTGAGGAACAGCCCGAGCAGCACCAGCCACGCCCCGCGGTGCACCGCTTCCCACGAGAACGTCACGCGCGTGCGCAGCTGCGGCAGGAACTCGCGCCCGCGCACGATGGGCCCCGCGACGAGCTGCGCGAAGAAGCTCTTGAAGACCGCGAACACGAGCCAGTCGCCCTCGGGCTCGAGCTCCTTGCGGTGCACGTCGACGAGGTACGCCACCATCTGGAAGGTGAAGAAGCTGATGCCCAGCGGCGCCCACGGCGGCGGCTGTGGCACGTGCCACTCGTGACCCAGCAGCGTGCCCAGCGCCATCACCTGCCCGGTGAGGAAGCGCGCGTACTTGAAATAGAGGAGCAGCGAGAGGTTCGCCGCCACGCCGAACCCCAGCAGCCGCTTCGACGGCGCGCGCCCCAGCCGCCGCCCCACCGTGAAGTTGAACGCGATGGACCCGAGCAGCA
>JAXLYB010000027.1:0-55940 GCA_046351675.1 Myxococcaceae bacterium | reverse complement strand
CACCGCGTCTCGTTGCCGACGCCGGTGTTGTTCATGTAGCTCTGCTTGTCGTCGCTGAGCGCGTAGTACGCCTGGTTGTCGAAGCCGCGGTAGCTGTAGAGGCCGACCACTTCCTTCGGGTCGATGTTCACCAGCCCCGTGGGGATCGAGTTGTCGGGGTTGAAGTCGAAGTCGAGCCGCTCGCGCCAGAAACCGCCTTCGCCGGTGTGGTTGTAGACGACGTCGACGATCACCTCGATGTCGGCCTGGTGGAGCTGGTCCACCATCCACTTGAACTCGTCGATGATCTCTTCCTGGCGCTTCGTCGACGAATACGAGTTCTCGGGAATGAAGAACGAGAGCGTGGAGTAGCCCCAGTAGCCCCCTTCGGGCGGCTTCTCGAAGGGCGGCATGATCTCGACCGCGGTGACTCCGAGCTCTTTGAGGTACGCGACCTTCTCGCCCAGTCCGCGGAAGGTGCCGGGGTGCTCGACGCCCGACGCGGTCGACGCGGTGAAGCCCTTGGGGTGCAGCTCGTAGACGATCTGCTCGGCGGCCTTGTGCCCGGGGGAGTTCGGATCGGCGCGGCGCGCGCGGTACGTCGTCTCGTTGTCAGACCAGGTGTACTTGCTCTGCACCACGATGCTCTTGCTCGCGGCCGCCCACGTGGAATCGCCGCGCGCGGGGCCGGTGGCGAGGCTGCCCTTGCTCCAGTCGTGATCGCGGTGGATCGCCTTGCCGTACGGGTCGAAGAGCAGCTTGTTGGGGTTGAAGCGGTTGCCGTCGGCGTCGACGTCGGCCTTGAAGCCGATCACCGAGCCCGGGACCCATTTGGGATCGTACGGCCAGTTGGGGCCCCACGCGATGAAGCCGTAGTGCTGGCCGAGGCCGATGCCCTGCACGTGCAGGTTCCACACGTTGCCGAAGCGCTCGAGCGGGAACTGGCGCGTGGGGCGTGTGCTCTCGGGGTCGTCGAAGAGGAGGAGCTCGATGCGCTCGGCGTTCTCGCTGTAGACGCCGAAGTTCACGCCTTGATCGACGAGCGTGGGGCCGAGGTGCTCGAGGTTCTGGATCTCGGTCGCGTCGAGCGAGGGCGCCTTGGGGGAGGTCTTGTAGAGCTTCGCGGTGTCGGTGGGCGGACACGCGAAGAAAAAGAGCGCCGCGAGGGCGACGAAACGAACGGAAGGCACGAACGGATGCCTACCAGAACAAGTGCTCAGCGCGGAACGCCCCCGTCCTTCGGCGGATCGAAGCTCTCTTGCAGGTGCTTGAGCGTCCACCCGTTCCCCTTCTCGAAGAACGCCCGCATCTTCTGAGATTCCTCGGACGCGTCGTACCCGACCATCGCGAGCCGGAAGAGCGTGGTGCCGTCGCCGCGATCGGTCAGCGTCACCACCGACCACACCTTCTGCCACGCGTTGGGGAACGGAAAACCCTTCGGCGGGCGGTGAATGCGAAACGCGACCATGCGGTTCGGTTCCCACGCGAGCAGCTGCTGGTGAATCGCGCCCTCGCTGTCGAGCTTCACCGTCGCGTCGTAGGCGGTGCGAATCAGGCCCTGCAGCTTGAAGTCGATGTCGCACGCGCCGACGCCGAGGCGCTTCTTGTATTCCGCGGGGTCGACCCAGATGCGGAAGAGCTGCTCGGGCGAGGCCTTCACCACGCCTTCGCTGACGACCTGGGTGAGATCGGGCTCAGCGGCGACGGCCGATGAGGCGACCAACATTGAGAGAAGAAGTGCGCGCATGCGTCTCGCGAACGTACTCAGAACTCCACGCCCAGTTGAGCGCCCGGTGCGATCGCGAGCCCCGAGGGACCGACCGGCAGCCCGAAGAGCGCTGCGCCAGCGCCCGGCGCTTGCGGGGAGCCGAACAAGAACGAGAACCGCGGCCCCGCGAGCACCGCCACGCGCGGGAGGATCCGGTACGCGAGATTGAAGCCGAAGGTGAACGTCGGAATCAGCGTCGCGTTCGAGAAGTCGATCACCGCCGCGCTGGTGAGCTCGAGCTCCGCGAACCAACCCAGGTCCGTGGTCGAGCCGAGGTGAAACCCGACGCCGCCGCCCGCCTCGAAGCGTGCCGTGGGCACCCAGCCAATCGCGACCACGCTGTAGATCGCCCCGCCGCCGCTCTTGAGCTGCACCTCGACTGCGTGGGTGTCGGCGAACGAGAGCCCGAGCCGCACTGGGTGGCGTTGGTTCGCGTTGAGGAAGCCGATGCTCGCGGGCGAGGAGTCGGCGACGTTGATGAGGCCGATCTGCACGCCGCGGACCTTCTTCGCGATGTTCAGCAGGCCGAGCTGCACACCGTCGACGTCACCCGCGACGTTGATGAGGCCGAGTTGTGCGCCGCGGAGGCGGACATCGACGATGGAGAGGGGCGCGACGCTGAAGCCGTCGACCGAGGTCGAGCGCACGCCGAGCAGGCCGATCGCCAGGTGATTGAGCGTCGGCTCGGGGAAGAGGCGGTTGAGATCGACTCCGGGCACGAGGGAAAGCTCGATGGGGACGGAGGTCGGCACTGGCTCCACGACTCCGGCATCGACGGGCTCGATGACGATCGCCTCACGCGGTGCGGGCTCAGGTGGCGGCGGTTCGCCTGCGTCGACTTCCGGCGGTGGGATCACCTCGAGTTCCACCACTGGCTCGCTCGGCCCCGCGTCGATCACGACCGGCGGTTTCGGAGTGCTGCTGCGAATCGGCGTGCCGGCGTCCACGACCGCGATCGGCGCCCGCAGCCACGCGCTCAAGAACAACGACAACGTGCGCTCCCGCTGGCTCTTCGTCGCGCCGTCGAGCACCACGCGCGATTGCCTGCCCGGAGACTGCGCGGTGACCGTTCGCGCGTCCACGCAGGTCAGCGAGACAGCGTCCTCAAGCAGCCCGCGCTCGAGCGACAACTGCGCCCGCACCACGCGCGCGTCGAACAGCTCCTCAGGACACGAAGCGACCTCGAGGCGCGGCGCCGCCACCAGCACTGCCAGCACCGCGAGGAAGGTCATGGGCCCGGCAAGCTCTCTACCGCCCGGCGCGCTGCCGACGCCAGCTCAGGCGGGAGCGGCAACTCCAGCGCCCGCTCGAACGCACGCCGCGCCTCGGCGCCCTGCCCGGCCTGGCGCAGCCGATCTCCGAGCGTGAAGGCCGCCAAACCGCGCTCGGGGCCCGCGTCCGCCGCGTCGACCACCTCGCGCAACAGCTCGAAGCCGACCTGCGATGCACCGCCGGCCTGAGCCACGTCGGCGAGCAGCAGCCGCTCATCGGGTGTCGATTCAGCGGCGACCGTCCGTACGCCCGCCTCGCCCAGCAACGCCCACGCGCCCTCGAAGTCACCGGAGCGTGCCAGCGCCTTCCACGAGGCGCCGTCGGTCGAGAAGCTCTGCCCCGCCCGCAACGTCAACGGCGCGAGCCCCGGCGCGGAGACCTTCACCTCACCCCGCGTCACCGAGATGGAGTCGCGCACGTCGCCGATCTCCGCGCGGAACTCAGCCGACGCGACCTCGATGCGCAGGTGCCGGGTCGACACCGTCCACGCGCCCTCGAGGGTGAAGCGCGCCGCGCCGTTCGACACGGCGAGCGAGTGCGGGCCCTGCTTGAGCAGCTGCGTCTTGCCCTCGAGCGTGACGAACGAGTCAGAGCCCAGGCGCACGACGTTCTCGACGCCGCTCGGCTTCGGGGTCAGCAGCGACGTCACCGCCAGCGTCGAGATCACTCCCACCGCGACGGCGGCCACACCGGCGAGCATCAGCACCAACGCCCGGCGAGGCGGAGCGGGCGTCTCTCGCGTCACGACTCCCCGCCACACGCGCTCGAGGGTCGCCGCGTCGGGGTTCGCCCCGCTCAGCTCGTTGCGAAGTCGAAGTTCACTGCTCATGGGACCTCCGGTGCTTCTCGAGTCGCTCGCTGATCGCCGACAGCTTTCGCTTCACCGTCGCCAGCGACGCGCCGACCGCGTGGGCGATCTCGGTCAGCTCGAACTCCTCGACGTGCCGCAACAGGTAGATGGTGCGATCGAGCGCCGGCTGATCCGCGAGGAACTCGTCGAGCCACACCAGCTCGGCCCGTCGCTCGGGCGTCACGCGATCATCGGTGATGGCCTCGAAGCGCGCGTCCAGCTCGGGGCGCCGGCCGAACAACGCCCAGAATTTGCGACGACGAAACCGCCGATGCGCCTGGTGCACCGCGATGCGCACCAGCCAGCGCCCGAAATCTCCGCGCGTCTCGAGCGCCTTGAGATCGCGGAACGCCTCGACGAACGCATCTTGTGCCGCGTCTTCCGCGTCAGCGTGCGAGCCGAGCAGTCGCACCAGCAGCGCGACCAGGCGCGGCGCGTGACGTTGAAAGAGCTCGCGGCGGGCCCACGCGTCTCCCTCGATGGCGCGCGCCACCACCTCGCCGTCGTCGGGCGGGGCATCGGGCAACCGCAAGGGGAGGATCTGCGCCATGGGCGTGACTGGGGCCACGAGCGGCTTTCCACGGCTCACGAAAAGTGAGCACCAAAAAGAATGAGCCGTGACGGGGTCGTGGCGGCCCCGGCAGCGCATGAAGCGATGGTCTCTCTTTGCGCTGCTGACCGCCCACTTCGCCCTGGCCGATGAGGGAGGGCTGAAGGTCGAGTCGCGCCGCCCCGACCCCGACGGCCCCTGGGAGTTCCTCGTCAGCGCCCACAGCGACGCGACCCCGCGCACGCTCGCGAGCACCGTGTGGACCTACGATCCCGAGGGCGTCGAAGGCCGCATGGTGAAGCGGCGCTGGGTGCTCGAAGAGAGCGCGACCGAGAAGCTGGTCTTCAGCCTGCTCGACACCCCGCTCGGCAAACGCGCAACGCTCGTGCGGTGGAAGCTCGTCACCCTCGAGAACGGCGCCGTGGCGGTGCGGTACGCGTCGGAAGAAGGGCGCGCTCCGGGCGACGACGCGACGCGGATCACGGTGCGCGGCGAGTGGGTGTTCTCGATCGACGAGCACGGCGGCACCTCGCTCGAGCATCGCCAGATGGCCGACCCGCACGCGCCAGTGCCCCACTGGCTGGTGCGCGGTCCGCAGCAGGACGCGGTGGTGCGCCTGGTGCGTGAGGCGTTGGAACGCGCGCGAAGATGACTACATTGCGCGCCGATGCTCAGCGAGGCGCTCAAGCACTGGCGCGTGACGTGGAACCCCGAGGTCAGTGATCTCATCGAGGCGCTCGGCGCCGCGCAGGACGTCACGATTCCCGAGTTGCCGCTCAAGAAGAAGGAGCGCTCGGAGAAGCTCGCCCAGCTCGCAAAGAAGTGCAGCGACGAGCAGCGCAGCGCGGTGTTGGCGGCGTTCGAGGCCTTCGCACGCGACGCGACGGGGGCGTTGGTGTGGCCGGCCGTCGAGGTGCTCAGCGAGCTCGATCCCGACCCGCGCATCGGCCGCATGGCGCTTCGGATCCTCTCGCAGCTCCAGGGCCAGCTGACGGCGAAGCTGTGGCGGCGACTGGTGCGGTGTGTCGAGCAACATGGTGACGCTCGGCTCGTCGCCCTCGCGCGCCCGTACCAGGAAGCCCTGCTGACTCAAGGCGAGGGCTGGGGCTTCTCGCTCGAGCGGCTCAACAACGTGCTGAAGCGGCTCGAAGCCGACCGCCCTGCCCGGGCGGCCAACGCCAAGCTGCTCGAGAAGGCCTCGAAGCTGGTGCGCGCCTCGGCTTCGGCGCCACGGCCCGACGACGCGGCGCAAGAGGCGCAGCTGATCGACGCCATCGTCGCCGCGCCTGGCGACGACACGCCGCGGCTCGTCTACGCCGACTTCCTCACCGAGCGCCGCCGCCCGCGCGGGGAGTTCATCTCGCTGCAGATCGCCCGCGCGGCGCAGAAGCGCACCACGGCGAGCGCGGCCGAGAAGAAGCTCCTCTCGGCGCACCTGCAGGACATTCTCGGGCCGTTCGACGGTGTGGTCGCGAAGGCGAAGTTGGTGATCGAGCGCGGCTTCGTGGTGGAGGCGCGGCTCGACAAGCCGCTGCCGGCGCACCCGCTGACGAGGCTGCTGCGCGAGGTGGACTTCTGGCGCGCGCAGTTCACGGCCGGGCCGAAGCTCGATCGCCTCGAGCACGCGACCGGTCCCGAGCCAGCGGCCGCTCCCGCGCTCTTCTCCGCCGCGCCGAACCTGAAGAGCTGGTCGGTGCGCGTGTATTCCGATGCACGACAAGTCGTCGACGCCGTGGGCGGCGCCTCGCTGGAGCGCCTCGACCTCGAGCTGGTGGGCGGCCCGGGGACTCGACCGGTGGAGGACACCTTGCACCGGCTCTTCGAGACGCCCGGTGGCTCGAAGCTGCGCCACGTGCGCGTCGCGTTCCCGTTCACCGTCACTTCCGAACTGAAGGGCGTGAAGGTACCGAAGTCGGTCGAGACGCTGACGCTCGAGCGCACCCACGAGGCCTGCGCGACCTTCACGCGCGACGGGCAGAAGTGGCGGCTGCACGTGCGCTTCGAGTCTCACGCCGGGCGGTTTCACCAGCGCGTGCTGGCGGGGATCATCGGCGTCGTGCCGGGCCCCTTCGACACCACCGTCGAGCATCCCACCTGGGGTGGGGGTCCCGAGCTCACGGCCGAGATCGAAGGGCTGCGCCCGGTGTCCTCTTCCTTCGTGGTGCGCCAGAGCGGCTGAGCTAGCCTGCGAGCCGCGTGAGTGACGTTCGCCTCCTCGGGATCAAGAAAAGCTTTGGTGACAACGCCATCGTCAAGGGCGTCGACCTCGAGGTGAAGGCGGGCGAGTTCCTGGTGATGGTCGGCCCGTCGGGCTGCGGCAAGACGACGCTCTTGCGCATCATCAGCGGCCTCGAGTCGATGGACTCGGGCGAGCTCTACATCGGCGGCAAGAAGATGAACGACGTGCCTCCGCGCGAGCGCGACGTGGGCATGGTCTTCCAGAGCTACGCGCTCTACCCGCACATGACGGTGCGCGAGAACATGGCGTTCGGCCTCGAGCTGCGGAAGTTGCCGCGGGCCGACATCGACTCGCGCGTCGCCGAGGCCGCGCGGATGCTCGAACTGGGACCGCTGCTCGATCGCAAACCCAAGGCGCTCTCAGGCGGTCAACGGCAGCGCGTGGCGATGGGCCGCGTGATCGTGCGCCGGCCGCAGCTGTTCCTCTTCGACGAGCCGCTCTCGAACCTCGACACGGCGTTGCGCGTGGCGATGCGTGGTGAGCTCGCGCGGCTGCACCGGCAGCTCGGCGTGACGATGATCTACGTCACGCACGACCAGGTCGAGGCGATGACGCTCGCGACACGGGTGGCGGTGTTCAACAAGGGCGTGCTGCAGCAGTTGGGGCCGCCGCTCGAGCTGTACCACCGGCCGGCGAACACCTTCGTCGCGCAGTTCCTTGGATCGCCGTCGATGAACCTGCTCGATGCGAAGCGCGAGGGCGATCGCTTCGTCGGCAAGGGCTTCTCACTGCAGGCGGTTGGTGATGCGAGCGGCGAAGTGAAGATCGGTCTCCGGCCCCAGGACCTCCGAGTCGGAGCAGACGGCCCGTTGAAGGGTGAAGTGGAAGCAGTCGAGCGGTTGGGCTTCGACGGCTACGCGTTCCTGAAGACGGAAGCCGGACCCGTGGCGGCGCGCTTTGAGAACGCAGACGTGCAAGTCGGCCAAACCGTCTCAGTAGGCCTGACCGGAGACGTCCTGCACGTGTTCTCAGCGGACGGGTTGGGGATCCACCACCCGAAGGTGCACAAATGACTCCCTCTCCCTCGAAGGGGGAGAGGGTCGGGGTGAGGGGCCCACTTCGCCTCACGCTGCTGACCCTGCTGACCCTGCTGCTCGCAAGCGCGAGCGCGTGGGCCAACCCACCCCTCAAGCTCTGGCACGGCTACCGAGGCGGCGAAGAGCAAGCGATCGAACAAGCCGCCAAAGCCTTCACCGCGGCCACCGGCACCCAGGTCGAAATCCTCGCGGTCCCCTACGACGCACTCAGTTCCAAACTCACCTCGGCCATCCCGCACGACGCCGGCCCCGACGTCTTCATCTTCGCGCACGAGCGCCTGCGCCAATTCCACCGCATGAAGATCGTCGCGCCCAGCGACGCCCTCGAATCCGCCCGGTACCTGAAACCCTCGGTGGACGCGCTCGAGCTCGAAGGCCAGCACTACGGCTACCCGCTCTCGATCAAATGCCTCGCGCTCTTCACAAGAGACGATCGCGGGCTGACGCCACCGACGACGACGGACGAACTCGAGCGAGCGTTGTTGTCGGCCTCGCACCCCGATCGAAACGAATTCGGCCTCGCCTACGAAGCCGGCGACTTCTACTTCCACGCGCCAATCCTCTTCGGCTTCGGAGGCCAGCTCTTCGACGCGCAAGGCCGCTCGCAGTTCGACACCCCCGCGATGACGCAATCGCTGACCTGGGTGAAATCACTCCAAGACCGCAAGCTGATGCCGACCGAAGTCTCCGGCGCGTTGGTGAAAGCACTCTTCAACGAAAACCGCGCGGCGATGGTGATCAGCGGCCCGTGGTTCACGGGAGAAATCGACCCCGGAGTCCCCTGGAGCATCCACCCACTCCCCACCGTGAGCGCAACGGGCCAGCCGATGGCGCCCTTTCTCGGAGTCGAAGCCGCCTTCGTCTCCTCCCGCACCGCGCAACCCGAAGCCGCGCAAGCCTTCGCGAAATTCCTCTCCCTCGGCGAAGCAACCCTGACGCGAGTGAAGGTGGGCAAGCAGATCCCCGCCGAGCTCGCGGCCTACGACGATCCGACGATCGCCGCCGACAAGACGATCTCCGCCTTCCGCACCGTGGCCGAGCGAGCGACGCCCACGCCGAACACGCTCGAGATGGCGCGCGTCTGGGAGCCCATGAAGCTCGCCCTGCGCGCCGTGCTGCAAGGCGGAGTCGATCCCAAAGACGCCGGAGCCCTCGCCGAACGCCGCTACCGCGCGCTGAACCGCGAAGCGCCTCCGACGACGAGCCCGGTGCCGTACATCGCGTTGGTCGCCCTGCTCCTCGTGGGCTTCGTGGCCTGGCAAGTGCGCGCCGCGAAGGGAGTCCCCTTCAGCAAGCGCTACCCCGAAGCCGCGCGCGGCCTCACCTACGTCGCTCCCGCCGCCGCGGGCCTGCTGGTGCTGATCGTCATCCCCTTCGTGATCGGCATCTCGCTCGCGTTCTTCCACCACGACGCAGGCGAGTACTCCTTCGTGGGGCTGGCGAACTTCACCGACATCCTCACCTCGAAGGGCTACCGCGTCACCGAGCCGCTGAGCTTCTACTTCACGCTGGTGGTGACGCTGCTGTGGACGCTGGCGAACGTGATCCTGCACGTGAGCATCGGGCTGTTCCTCGCCATCTTGCTCAAGGAGCCGCTGCTCAAACTGCGCGGCGTCTACCGCGTGCTGCTGATCGTCCCGTGGGCGGTGCCGAACTACATCACCGCGCTGATGTGGAAGGGCATGTTCCACCGGCAGTTCGGAGCCATCAACGCGATCCTCGTCTCGGTGGGCATCGAGCCGGTGAGCTGGTTCACGCAGTGGACGACGAGCTTCGCGGCGAACGTGGTGACGAACACGTGGCTCGGCTTCCCGTTCATGATGGTGGTGTCGCTCGGTGCGCTGCAGTCGATCCCGCAGGATCTCTACGAAGCCGCGGAGGTCGACGGCGCCTCGAAGTGGACGCAGTTCCGTCGCATCACCCTGCCCCTCCTGCGACCCGCGCTGTTGCCCGCGGTGATCCTGGGCAGCGTGTGGACGTTCAACATGTTCAACGTCATCTACCTGGTGTCGGGTGGTGAGCCGGGCGGCGCGACCGACATCCTGGTGAGCGAAGCGTTCCGCTGGGCGTTCCAGCGCAACGAGCAGTACGGCTTCGCGGCGGCGTACTCGGTGCTGATCTTCTTCGTGCTCTTCGCGTGGTCGCAGGTGACCAAGCGGCTCTCGGGCGAGGAGGCGGCGTCATGAAGCCCACCTCGACGTGGAAGCTGTGGCTGCTGCACGCGGGGCTGGTGCTCTTGTGCGCGGCGACGCTGTATCCGGTGTTGTGGGTGGTGAAGCTGGCGCTGTCTCCGACGCAGACGCTGTCGATGAGCGCCAACCCGTTCCCCTCGGAGATCACCTTCGATCACTTCCGCGACGTGCTCGGGTCGACCGACACGCAGGGGCGGTGGTTGTTCGGGCGGCAGTTGCTGTCGAGCCTGGTGGTGAGCACCGCGACGACGCTGGTCGGGCTGACGCTCGCGGTGACGGCGGCGTACGCGCTCTCGCGCTTCCGTTTTCCGGGCAAGCAGGTCGGCATGCAGACCCTGCTCGTGACGCAGATGTTCCCGGCGACGCTGATGCTGGTGCCGCTGTATTCGATTCTGCAGAAGCTCGGGCTGCTCGACTCCATCGGCGGGCTGGTGCTCGTGTACGCGACGTCGTCGCTGCCGTTCTGCGTGTGGATGCTCAAGGGCTACTTCGACACCATTCCGAAGGAGCTCGAGGAAGCCGCGATCATGGACGGCGCGTCGCCCGGGCAGGTGTTCGTGAAGGTGGTGCTGCCGTTGGCGAGGCCGGCGTTGGCGGTGACGGCGTTGTTCTCGTTCATGCAGGCGTGGAACGAGTTCATCCTCGCGGCGACGCTGCTCAACGATGCGACGCGGTTCACGTTGCCAGTGGCGCTGCAGCGCTACGTCGGGGAATACAAGACCGAGTGGGGCCACTTCGCGGCGGGGGCGTTGATCATCTCGGCGCCGGTGATGGCGTTGTTCTTTGCGTTGCAGAAGCAGTTGGTCGGTGGGCTGACGTCCGGCGCGGTGAAGGGGTAACACTGACGCCGAAGATGAAGGGACGAGGTTATCCCGCGCGGGCGACGCGAGCTGCGAAGTCGTGAAGTGCTACCGAATGGGTGTGAGAGAACAGCGCCAGCTGCGAGGCTAGTTCGACCGCGGCCTGTCGACCTTCGAGGCTCTTTAGGGCAGTCAGTTGGATCGAGAGAAGCACCGCTGAGAGTTCATCTGAACGGCCCCCTCGTCGAGCAACGGCACTTCCTTTGGTGAAGTCTCTGGCTGCGATTACCCCAGATTCGGGGCGCAGCTGCATCCAGCGGCAGAGAAGCCTGACCTTGACGTAGGCTCGATAGTCCCAGATCTGGTCCTTGAGGACCTGGTCGGCGTCGACGTCTGCGTCTTCCGAGTCGAGGGCGACGGCAAGCTTCGCGATTGTCGTCACATTCGGCGGCGACCGCGAACAGAACGACCACCAGCGTCAGACGCCGCGCAGACGTCAGCGAGCGCAAGAAACGTGGGGAGCCGAGGACGAGATCATCGGACTCACGAGACACCGTCGTCGGCGGTTCTCGTTCCAGAATGCCCAGTACGCCAGGTCCCGCGTGCTCGACAGCGTAGGGTGACGTCGGCCAGGCTGACGACAGGCGGCATCAAGGCGACTTCGCGCACGAGTAGGTCACCCCATCGTCCGTGCAGTCCGCTGTGATCTTGTAGGTCCACACCGGCGTGCCGGTCGAACTCACATATCCAACGCGCCAATCATTTCCGACGACGCCGAGTTCTCCGCTTCTCGAGCGCACGACCGCACGCATTCCAGGCGCAACCACCAACCCCCCCGCATCAGCGTGGCAGGAAGCACCCACCGACGGCCTCCACATAACCGCTCACCGACCAACCTGCTTCCCGGCACCACCAGCCATCCCGCAAACTGATTGCCAAATCCATCGCCACAGGTGCCACGCGCGGTATCCGCTCGCGACACGAACTCGCAACACACGCGAGGACCAGCACAGCACTTCCATCGCAAGCGCCGTGGCGCCGACATGACGGCCTTGGCGCGACAATGGGCCCAGGCGTCGGCAAGCAGTTCCTCGAGTCGCAGCCTGTCCTTGCGGAAGAGGTCGTCTCGAAGGTCCCCGCCGGAGATCAGACCATGCAGCTGTCTCCGTCTACGCGTGAGCCATCCACCTGCACCAGAAAGACGCATCCGGCGCGCGCAAACGCATCGAGCGAGCCGAGGACCAACCGAGTTAGCCCACCCATTCATGGTTGCCGATGGCCAGTTGGCGCCGCCTTTGCAAGGCCAACGCGTCATTCAGCAGAGCGCATCGAGTCGCGGCCCGTCCTTTCGGAGAATCCCGCCCTGCGGGTTCATGACCACCGTGTAGGCGTTTCCGTTCGTGCGCAAGCCGACCTTGACCAGGACGTTGCACCCAGCGCGTGCAAACGAGTCGAGCGCGGCGAGAAGCTCGACCGAGCTGGCCCACGCGTTCTTGAGTTGAGTCGGTTCCATGCAGGAGCTGGGTCAGGAAGGCGCGCTCATCGTTCAGTCGTCGGCAGTCGTTCGCCGCTTCCACCTGGCCGCCTGACCTGCTCGGTCCCCGCGTCGACTGACTGGTGCTCGC
Source organism: Myxococcaceae bacterium (assembly GCA_046351675.1). Lineage (GTDB taxonomy): Bacteria > Myxococcota > Myxococcia > Myxococcales > Myxococcaceae > Archangium_A. The sequence continues at coordinate 43,628 of JAXLYB010000027.1, read as the reverse complement.
AATAGCTCCATTGACGGTCTCGTGTCCGTCCTGAAAACAGACGTCGCACCACCCAGTACCTCCATCTGATCGAAGCAGGCAGGTCATCATCTCTTTGGTACTTCGGTTGAAGCAGGTTCCTCTTGTCGTATCGCCTTGCGCCAAGCGCCATCCCCAGCCCTTGCAACCTTGGCATGTGCTCGTTCCACTCGACCGCGACGTCGCGTTCGTAATGACGCACCCAAAGCCAACCGGAACGGAGATCGAACTGTTCGGAAACGACACGATCGCGCAGCGCGGCTTTTCACACGCATCCACGACCGCTGATGCTGCGGAGGAGTTCCTGGCACCTGCTGGCCCTCGTCTCGCACAGGCGCTCGCGAACGCGGTCAACCAAGTCAGAGCTCGACGCCGAAGCAGGAGCCGTGACGGTTCGGTAGCCAGCACAAGCAGTCACCACGGAAACGAGGACAACGGAGCACCAGGCAGCTAGCCTCATGTCGCCTGCTAACATGGCGCGTGCGGTTCGACGCTGGCCTTTGCGACTGACCGGTGTCGCAAGAGGCGGCGCAGATACCGCCGCAAGTGTCGGCCGCCCGTCCTCGCTCCAGCGAGAGACGCAAGGTCGAGCAGGGCGTCGCCGTCACCCGCGGAGAGCGCTCGAAGGAAGAGTCGCCTGGCCTCACCCCAGCGCTGCTGTTCTTTGCGCAGGATGCCGAGGCTGATCAGCGCCATCGTGCAATCGCGTTCGAGCGCGAGGGCGCGCTGGCACTACCGGCCGTGCAGTCCTCGATCGCCGCGTCCCCAGCCCTTGCTCGGTCATCCACCCGACCATCGCCATCGAGCGTCGTCGCTCCGCGCCGCTCGCCGGAACAGGTCGAGAGCGCGAACGTAGCGACCGCCATCGAGCGCGATGCTGCCTGCGCGAAAAAGGTCTTCCTCACTTTGGAGCAAGCGACTCCCCTCCATCTGCTTCGACACAGCTCACCCTCGAGCCGCTCGGGCGGCAGGTCGTCGCCGATGCGCGCGAGGATGCACGGGTTCCCTGGCCGACGGTGTGGCCGCTACAGCCCCAGTATTGGTCGCTGCTCGACGGGTCGCGACAGATCCACGTGTTCTTCCCGTCGGGCTCATCGATGCGCACGCTACAGCGCCACCCTTCACCGGGGTCTGAACCACGCCTTCCCGGGCACGAAGTGCAGCATCAGCACGACGCCAACGACCGCCAACGGCAAACCAACACGGCCTGTCGGCGGAGCAAGGTGCGCCGCGCAGGCACCCAAAGAACAGCGGCAGCACCGCCAGGAAAGCCCTGAAGAACTCGAGCCTGGACCGCCCTGTTGAAAGCTGGACCGCCAACGCGAATTCCGGCCACCGACTCGCCATGTCGGCCAACACGGCCCTGACGCCGGAAGTACGCCCTGCCCTGAGCTACAACCTGGAGGTACTGTAGGAGTCGAGTTGTGCCGCGAGAGTCGACGCGCCTTGCCCTGCCTTCCCAAGGCCGTAACGCAACATGATCGCAATCGCATGCAGCGCAGAGACGGCAGCCCGCTGACGCGCAGAGGAAATCACGACGTCAATCACCCACAGTCATCAATTAACTCTCAACTGTCACACACCGTCATCAACCACCCATGCGTTGATGCCCTCATGACGAACACCCTGGAAACAACGCCTCTCGAACTATTCCTGCGGCGCCCTCACCCTCACCCTCGGCACCGCCCTCGGCAGCGCCCCGCTCGCCCTCTACCGGCTCCTCGACGCCCACCACCCAGCGCACCCACCACCCCGCTCACCTTCGCCCTCACCTTCCTCGCGCTCGACGCACTCTATTACCTGCAGCACCGCGCCGAGCACCGCCACCGCTGGCTCTGGAAGGTGCACGCCGTCCACCACCAGGCCCGCATCTGCGACGCCTCGGTCTCGCTGCGCACGTCCTTCCTCGCGCCGCTCACGGTGCTCACCTTCCACCTCGTGCTCGCGCTCGCGGGAGTCCCCTTCGCGGTCTACTTCCCGCTCTACCTGGCGCACACCGCGGCGGTCTTCCTGCTCCACACGGTGGATGGTGGTGAGCCCGACCACGAGCTTCACCCTGCCCGCGGTGCCGGGCGGCTTCAGTGACCGCACCACCAACGCGCGGCTGCGCGCCGAGGTGTTGCGGCTGCAGCCGGCACAATCGGGCGCGACGCTCACCTACGCGTCGCTGGTCGAACACGACGCGATCGATCTCGACGACCTGCTCACCACTACCGTGGCGTTCTCGATCGTAGAGCAGCTGCCCTGAGCGTTCAGATCACCGTGACCGGCCCCCCGACCTCGGGCCGCGACAAGGCGGCGAGCGCGTCGGGCGTGAGCGACTTCTTGAGCGCCGCGAGCGCCGCCGAGTCACCCGCGTAGTTGTGGCCGGTGTGCTGGCCGAGCGCCGAGGTGACGGCGGAGAGCTCGATCGACTCCGGCAGGTTGTAGCGCTTCAAGAAAGTCCCGAAGACCTCGCGATCGCGGTACCCCTCGTCGACCGCCAGCGACTGGGCGAACACCAGCACGCCCGCCAGCTTCGCGTCTTCCGGCGTCATGCGGAGCTTCCCCGAGTCCTGCATGTACCGGTTGAACTCGTACGCGGTGGTGGCGCGCATCGCCTCCTCGCTCATGTGCGAGTAGCGCGCGTTGAACGTCATCACCCACTCGGTCTTGCCGTCGCGGCCCTTCTGCTCGGTGAAGCGCACCACGTCCTTCGGCTCACCGGGCTTCGGCTCGTACCAACCGCCGGCGATCACCTTCGAGTCGGGGTTGACGCGATCGAGAATGCCGCTGAACTCCGCGAGCGTGTTGATCATGTTCGCGCTGATCAGCACCTTCGTGCCGTCGAGCACCGTGGCCGGGCGGTCCTGCTTCACCGGCTGGAATTCGCGCGCCGTGTCCTCGGGCACCTTGAACGTCGAGTAGTTGAAGTGCTTGTCGAGGTAGTCGGCCTGGCCGTCGTTGTCGCGGTCGAGCACCTTCTCGCGCGTCTGCGTCGAGATCGGCGTGACGTAGTTGTCCCACGTGCGGCCGTAACCGATGTCGGCCGCCTTGTTCATGTCGGTGTGGAGCGAGTTCCAATCGGCCCGGCCCGCGATGCCGTTCACCAGCGCCATCAGCGCCTGCACGCCCTCGCCGCGCGTCATCTGGCCCTGCGCGTCGGTGTAGAAGTTCGACGCCGCGTACGTGGTGACGACCTGCGCGTTGCCGTACTTGTCCTTCACCTTGTCGAGCACGCCCTTGCCGACGCACAGGTTGTAGAAGACGAGCTTGCCGTCGCCGTCGTTGGGCGCCGCCGGGCCGTTGCGCACCGAGGCCGTCATGTTGCGGCCCCAGTTCGAGTGGCCGTCGTACCCGACGATCTGCACGTTCGGGTCGTTCATCGGCGTGAGGATGTCGGTGCCGCCCTGGTGCACCGAGATGCGGAACTTGGTGTCGCCCACGCCCGGCTTGTTGATCGTCGCCTCGTAGACCGTGGTGCCGTACTCGCTCTCGGTGCCCACCGCCTTGAAGCCGTGGCTCTTGAGGTAGCCGGTGAAGCCCTTCCAGAACTCACCCTGGCCGACGGTCCACGAGAGGTTGACCTCCTTCTTCCCGTTGGCGAACCACTTGTCGTACGGCGGCGACGTCGGCGCGAGCTGCTTGAGCAGCACGTCGCTCACCGCCTTCACGTCGGCCGACTTCGCGGCCTCGGAGTTCGAGAGGTGGAAGATCAGGCTCTCGCGCAGCCGCGGATCGGTCTCCGCGCGCACCAGCGCCTCGTAGGTCTTCATCGCCGGCCCGCGGATTTCCGGCTCCGCCGACGCGTTGATCAGATCGAGCAGCACCGCGCCCGCCGACGCCCGCAGCTGCAGCGCCTGGTTCTTGTCGAGGCCCGCCGGAGGAGTGCCATCGGCCGGCACGCGCGCGATCGCCGCCTTCAGCTGCTCGAACGTCTTGGCGCGCAGGTCCTTCGACGCGGTGGCCAGCAGCGGCGTGCGCGAGTTGTCGGCGACCTCTCCGGCGCGGAAGAGCGCGTCACCCAGCTCGAGATCGTTCTTCGGGGGCGCGCCGGTGGATGAAGTGGTGAACACGCCGCTCGCGTTGAGGAACACGGGCCGCTCGGCGCCGGTGGGCGAGAGGTTGATCGTCTGCGAGTTCGGCGGAGGAGGAGGCGGCGGCTGCGGCTCGACCAGCGCCTTCAACGCGTCGAGCGCGCCGGCCTGAAAGGTGTCCTTGTACTGCGTCATGATCGCGCGCAGCGCCGACTTCTCGCTCGCGCTGACCACGCCGTTCGACTGCGCCTTGGCGACGATGGCCTTCGCCTCGTCGAGGGTGAACTTCCGGTCTGCAGCCGCGGCGGAGCCCATCTGGCGAATCGTGGTCATGGCGGGGCGTTTTAACCCATTCCGGGTGCGATGGTGATCGGCGTAGAAGGACGCCCGTGATCGTTCGCGCGCTCGTCTTCGCTCTCGTCGTCGCCGTCCTCGCTGCCTGCCCTCCTCCGACGCCGATGCCCGACGGCGGGATGACTGGCGTCACTCCGGTGCTCACCTCGATCGCGCCCGACCGCGGACCGCTCGCCGGCAGCACCACCGTCAGTCTGAACGGCACCAACTTCGTCGCCGGCGCGACCGTCACCTTCGGCGGAGTCGCCGCGCCCACCACCTTCGAGACCGACAAGAAGCTGACCGCGATCACTCCGGCGGGCGCGACGGTCGGCAAGGTCAGCGTCACGGTGACCAACCCGGGAGGGAAAGTGAGCACGCTCGACAACGCGTTCACCTACGAAGCCAACGTCACGCGCACGGTGAAGAACGCGCAGCTGCAGATCACCGACAGCTCGGATTCCTCGGGCACGGCGATGGTGAGCGCCACGGTGATCGCGACGGTCGACGTGCCGGGCGTGACGGCGGGCACCGGCCAGGGCGCGGGCGTGAAGGCGCAGGTCGGCTTCGCGACGTCACCCTCGCCCACCCCGCAGGTCTCGGAGTTCACCTGGATCGACGCGAGCTACACGGGCGACGTCGACGGCGCGACGAGCGGCGACAAGGCGCTCGACGGCTACCAGGGCATGGTCACGGTGCCCGGGCCGACGACTGGCACGCAGCTCATCTACTTCCTCGCGGCGCGCTTCTCGGTCGACAACGGCGCGACGTGGACGATCGCCGACAAGGACGGCTCGATGAACGGCGCGCTGACCGCGCAGCTCGCGAAGCTCACCGTCACGCGCGCGTCGGTGACGTGGTGCAAGCTGGGCGGCGAGGTGGTGACGGCGCCTCCGATGATCTCGCTGCGCACGGGCGCGACGGGGCCGACGATCTACGCGCAGGTCTACGAGTCGGGCGTGACGGACCAGGTCGGCGCGGGCGCGGGCATCAAGGGCGCGCTCGGCTACGGCATGGCCGGCACCGATCCCGCGACGTGGACGTGGGGCGCCGCGACCTTCAACGTCGACACGGGCGGCGGGGCGAACGATGAGTACCAAGCGGTGCTGCCGACTCCCGCGGCGGGGATGTACAAGTTTGCGTTTCGCTTCAACCGCAACGACGGCGAGTGGACGTACTGCGACGCCGACGGGCTCGCGAACGGTGGCTTCACCGAGGACCAGGCGGGCTCGTTGACGGTGACGGCGCTGGGCATCGACTCGTGCAAGCTGCAGTTCCCCGCGACGCTGACCGCGCAGACCGGAGTGCCGAGCCTGAACGTCTACGGCCGCGTCTTCGTGACGGGCGTGACGGAGCCGAACGGCGCAGGCGCGGGCATCGAGGGCCAGGTCGGCTACGGCACCGCGATGGATCCGACGAACGCGGGTTGGACGTGGACGAACGCGACCTTCAACATGGACGACGGCATGGGCGGCGACGAGTACCAGGCCAACTTCACGGTGCCGGCGATCGGTACCTATTCCTATGCGTACCGTTTCCGCATCGCGTCGGGAGCGTGGACGTACTGCGATCTCGACACCTCGACGAACGGCACGCAGGCGAACCAGCTCGGGGTGATGAGCTCGGTGGCCGCGGTGATTCAGTCGTGCAAGCTGCAGAGCGTGTCGTCGTTCAGCCTGGCGAGCGGGTCTCCGTTGAGCGCGAGCGCGCGGGTGTTCATTCCGACGGTGACGATGGCGACCGGCGCGGCGCCCAACCTGCGCGTGCAGATCGGCATGGGGCCGCAGGGCGACAACGCGTCGACGAGCGTGCTGTGGGGTTGGCAGAGCGCGACGTTCTCGAGCGACGTGACGGCGAGCGGCGAGGACGAGTGGGCGGCGACGACGTACCCCGCGTACACCGGCGGGCGAGCGGTCTCGGCGCGCGCGTCGCTCGATGGAACGAACTGGGTGTACTGCGATCTCAATGGATCAGACACCGGTGGTTACGAGGTGAATCAGCAGTACGACGTGACGGTGACGAACCACGCGACGTTCAGCTTCTGCAACCTGCAGTCGCCGTCGATGGCGCCGGTCGGGGGCACGGTCTACGGGCAGATCTACCAGCCGCCGTATACGCCGGACGCCTCGACCCCGTTCATCGCGCAGCTCGGCGTGGGCGTGGAGTCGGAAGATCCGGGTCTCGCGTGGCAGTGGTCGAGCGCCTCCTTCAACGTGCTCGTGGGCAACAACAACGAGTACTCGCGCGCGGTGCCCGATGCGGGCGTGGGGAAGCGCTACGCCTTCCGCTACAGCCTCGATGCGGGTGTGTGGTGTTACGGCGACATCGACGGCTCGCAGAACGGGTTCAGCGGCGGGTCGAACATCGGCACGATCACGCCGTAATCCCCCTCTCCCCGTGGGGAGAGGGTCGGGGTGAGGGGAGTCACCTCGAGACGCCGAAAACGACTCCCTCACCCCCAGCCCTCTCCCCAAGGGGAGAGGGGGAACTGTGGCGCCCGCCCGAACGTCTCGGGCGCATGACCGCCCTCCTCTTCCTGCTGCTGACCGCGGGCGTAGAGCCACAGTCGAGGCTCGAGACCTACCAGTCAGCCCGCACCGCGCTGGAATCACGCCGCCTCGATCTCGCCGCCGACGCGAAGCACCACCCCGCCAAAGCCCGCCAGCTCGCCCGCCGCACCCTCCTCGACTACCTCGAGCAATCCGCCTTCCCCGCGTGGAAAGGCACGCCCTGGGCCTTCTACGGAACAACCACCACCCCCGGCGAAGGCACCATCGCCTGCGGCTACTTCGTGACCACGGTTTTCGAGCAAGCCGGCTTCAAGATCGACCGAGTCCTCCTCGCGCAACAGGCGTCAACGTGGCTGGTCACGACCTTCGCGCGAGGCAGCAAGGTCGAACGCCTCACGCCGAAAGACAACGCCGACGCGGTGACGCAGATCCGCAAACGCTTCGGAGACGACGCGCTCGTGGTGATCGGCTTCGACTACCACGTGGGCCTGCTGCGCCTCGACGGAGACCGCGCGGAGTTCTGCCATTCCTCGTTCATCGAGCCGGCGTCCGTGACGTGCGAAGACCCCATCCACGCCGGAGCCTTCGCCTCGAGCGTCTACGTGGTCGCCGACGCGCTGAACGACGTCTTCCTCGACGACTGGCTGGCCGGCCGAGCGGTGAAGAGCGTGCTGCCCGCGAAGCCGCGGCGCGAGTGACTACGCGCTGAGCATCGCGTCGACCAACGCGGCGAGTTCGCGTGTCGTGCGCGCTCTTCACCATCGTCATCGACGTCGATCACGGGCACCGACATCAGGTTTCGGCCGGAGTCCGTCTCGAGAATCAGACTCCCCTGCACGTACCCGCCGCACCCGATGCACAGGCCGCGGTCGTCGAAGTCCCACTCCCAATCGGCCACCGGCCGCAGGAACGGGTCGTCACCCACGCTGACGCCATTCGCGATCGAGAAGAACGCCGCGAGCTCCGCGGGGAACGCCGTCTCGTGCTCGGTCTCGTAGCCGAGGGCGAAGGCATAGAGCGCGTCGGCGTCGGGCGTGCCGAACTCGACGTGAGGCGACTCGTCCATCACGCACTCCATCGCCGCCAGGTTCAACGTGCGCGAGCCCGACCGCGCTTCCTGCAGGCGATCGAGGCGCTGCTGCCACTCCTTCGACAACCCTTCCCGCCCACCGAGGGGATCACACCGAAGCGGAGCCCGCTGCACCGACGCGAGATCCGAGAGTCCGAGCGCCTTGCCCGCCGTGCTGAGCGCGAGCAGCGCCTGCGCGTCGCCGTTCGCCTCGAAGTGACGCTTCCACCCGCTGAGCGCCTCGACGATCGCGGCGTCGACCTTCGCGCGACCGGCAGACTCGATGCGTTCGACGGCCACGCCGAAGACCTGCACGCCCGAGCGCCCACGAAGCGCGCCGAGTGCATCGATCAGCGCCTGCAAACTCGGAGCGACCATGTCGGCGCCAGCCGAGCGCGTCTTGATCTGCTCGAGCGCCCACTTCGTGTACTGCCCGTCGTCGGAGCCCGAGCCCGAGCCACCGCCGCCGAACACGTTCTTCAGGAAGCCCATCTCGAGCTCACTCCGAGATGTACACGAGCCCGAGGCACATCTCGTCGGTGGTGCCCTCGCCCCAGTTCACGTCGCGCGTCTCCTGCTTCACGCCGCCGACGATGGGCTGCGCCTCGGCGGAGTTGTCCCAGTGACACGAGACCTGGAGCAGATCGTTGGGGTGGAAGATCTTCGTCTGTGAGAGCCGGTAGCTGCGCTGCCAGTGGAAGTCCCACCGCGGAATGTCGAGCAGACACTCACTCGTGCCGTCAGCGCGGTTGATCTGCAGCCGTGACGACGTGCCGAGCAGGTGCTGGTGGAGCGCCGCGGCGTACACGCGAAAGCCGGTGCCGTTCGGCAGCTGGTTCTGCGTGAGGTACGACATGTACTGCGTGGGGTCCAAAGCGAACGAGTGCTCGGTGTCCTTCGCGTTCGCGAGAATGGGCATCTGGTGCATGCGCACCCAGTCGGGGTCGGCCCACGGCATCAAGAACGCGCGCTTCTTCACGGAGTCAGCGAGCGCGATCTCGATGCGGGTGAGATCGTCGCGTTCGCCCTCGGGCGCGGCGCTGGTGTTGTAGTGGACCTGCATCACGACCTTCGAACCGGGCCGCGCGAGAATGCCGGTGTCCTCGGGGTACATGCGCGCCATGCCGCCCGGAGCCCAGCTCCCGAGCCACGAGATGCCGACCGGGTTGCCGCCGGGGCCGCCGAAGCACGTGTAGCCCTCAGCGGGATCGGCGGCGTCGAGGTCGACGATCGCCTGCGTCTTCTCCGGAGGAATCAGGAACGCGATCACGTGGTGCACGACGCGCGGGTTGCCGGGCATCACGTTGAAGCCGGTGACGTATTGATCGACCTGCGCGGGCCAGTCGATGACGAAGCAGCGGTAGTCGTCGGGCGACTTGGTGGGCGTGTACGTCTGCGGCATCGAGATCTGCAGGTCGACGCGCGGCAGCGAGTTCGACGGCGCCTCGGGGATCGCGATCTTCGGGTCGGGCGTGCCCTTCGGCGTTCCGCCCTTCGCCCAGTTTTCGAGCATCGCGATCTGCTCGTCGCTCAGGCGCTGATCATCGGCGTACTCGGCGCAGTTCGGGCCGGCGAGGTACGGCGGCATGGTGCGGTTCTTCGTCGCGGCGACGATGTCGTCCTTCATCGCGACGGCTTGCTCGTAGGTGGTGAGCGCGAACGGGGCGATGCCGCCTTCGACGTGGCAGCCCTGGCAGGAGCCGGCCATCAGCGGGCGGACGTCGGTCTCCCACGTGGGCGTGCGCGTGCACGAGGAAGCCAAGGCCAACAACACCAACGCTGAGAGCGAACCGCGCATCAAGACCTCCACACTTCGAACCGAAGTTGCGTGCTTGAACCACCTCCACGAACTTTCCAACAACTAATGGTCCGAGCCGGTTCATGCGCACGATCCCTTGCCCGCCGAGGCGCGTCGATGCACACTTCCGCTGAACGGACTTTCAGCTATGTCTTCATCTTCCGCAATCGAATGGACCGACGCGACATGGAACCCGGTGCGGGGCTGCACCAAGATCAGTCCAGGCTGCAAGCACTGCTACGCCGAGACCTTTGCCGAACGTTGGCGTGGGCTCGCTGGTCACCCCTACGAGCAGGGATTCGATCTTCGCTTGGTGCCTGAAAAACTGGCCGAGCCGCTGACATGGGCCAGCTCGAAGATGGTCTTCGTCAATTCGATGAGCGACCTCTTCCAAGAGCCAGTACCCGACGAGTTCATCGTCGCTGTGGGCCGGGTGATGGAGATGGCGCCGTGGCATACGTTCCAAGTACTCACAAAGAGATCGGCGCGTATGCGTGACCTCCTGAACGGACCACTCTCGTTCGCCGCTTCGCTGCCCAACATCTGGTGGGGAGTGAGCGTCGAGGATCGCAAGTACGGCCTCCCTCGGGTCCAACATCTTCGTGAGGCGAAGGCACGCGTTCGGTTCTTGTCCATCGAGCCTCTTCTCGAATCGCTCGGCACCTTCTCCCTTCGCGGCATCCACTGGGTCATCGTCGGTGGGGAGAGTGGGCCCGGCGCGAGACCGATGAGCTCCGAATGGGTCACAGCGATTCGCGACGACTGCGACCGATCGAACGTGCCGTTCTTCTTCAAGCAGTGGGGTGGGGTTCGCAAGGGGGAACATGGCCGGCGTCTCGAACGCCGCCTCCACAATGGGTTCCCACAAATCGCCCAGATGGCCGCCCCTCGCCTTTCCGAGAGGCGACTCTTGGAGCAGCAGGTCGATCAACTGGTTCGATCGCTTGGGACAATCATTCCCAGCAATCACCTTGGGGGGACTCGTGGCGCCACCGCGTTCAACCGTCTGGGAGCTTGATCCGCATACACGGGCAAAGCACGACATTCTGCGCCGCTACCTCCAAGCGTGGCAGGCCATCTTGCCGCGAGGCGGATTCCGCGAAATAGCCTACTTCGATGGGTTCGCTGGCCCTGGGTCGTACACCGGCGGCGAGGATGGCTCGCCAATCATTGCTCTGAGAATCGCGATGGCCGTCCCGATCACGACCACGCGAATGCGCTTCGTGTTCGTCGAGAATAATGAAGACCGCGTCGACGCCCTTCACGCGGCCGTGTCGGCGCTCGGCAAACTGCCGAGCCACATTGACGTTCAGATCGTGCCAACAGACTTCGAGTCGGCCTTCGCCGACTTCGTGCGCCCGTTCGATGCTCGCAAGGCGCCCCTGCCACCCACCTTCGCGTTCATTGACCCGTTCGGCTACTCGGTACCGTTCTCCATCGTTCAGAAGGTCTTGAGCTATCCAAGTTGCGAAGTACTTCTCAACTTCATGTACGAGGAGATCAATCGCTTCATCAACCCACCGAGGGCGAAGGAGGCGGTGTCGGCTGACCTGTTCCGAGACGATCGGCCAGTGCCGGCACCGGCTTCAGGTCGAGCGGCGCTCGAAGCGCGATTCGACTCCTTCTTCGGGTGTGGAGATTGGCGAGCGGCGACCGCGAGCGGCAGCCCCGCAGAGCGGAACCGGTTGCTGCACGATCTCTATGCTCGGCAGTTGAAAGGGCCCGCCGCAGCGAAATACGTCAGGTCGTTCCAAATGAAGAACGCCCGCGATGCGACCGACTACTTCCTGTTCTTTGCCACGAACAATCGCCTTGGCCTCCAGAAGATGAAGGAGGCGATGTGGCGGGTTGATGCCGGTGGCGAGTTCAGGTTCTCAGATGCTACCGACCCAAATCAGTCGGTGCTCTTCGATGCCCCCACTACGAGCACATTGAAGACGCAGCTGGTCCGTCGGTTTGGTGGCAGACGAGCAACCGTTGGGGAGATCTCCGAGTTCGTTCTGGCTGAGACCGCCTTTCGGGAAACCCACTTCAAGTCAGTCCTCAAGGAACTGGAGAAGGCGAAGCCGCCGAGTTTGACCGTGGTACGAGCGCCGGCCGGTCGAAAGGCCGGTACCTACGCCAGTGAAGACATGCTCTTGGAGTTCGCGAAGGCCGATCGCCTTTGAGGGCACGAACGCATCCGGCGCGTCGAGGAGCGCGTCAACGCAAAGCCTCAGTTTGCGAGTGTCTCCACCGCACGAATCTCTGAATTCTGGCGTCCTCAAGGTCCGCCATCGGGCCACCCATCAAGGTCCTCTAGCAAACGCGATTCGTAGGTGAACGCCGCATCAGGGATCCATGGCAACTGAGCCTGAGTACACTTTCGGGCGCACTCGGGAACGACTTCAAGGCCGACAGTTTCGGCGCAGTCATTGATGCACGTGCTGTGGACAATCACGAATGAACGGTCGCCATCACCACTATTCCGCTCAAACTCCGCACACAGCGATGTCGTTAGTGGTGGTCTGAGAACCGCGTCCTTCGTGGCGAGGACAAGGCAATCGCCGAAGACGTTCCCCAACGCCGCCCCGTCGGCGAGGACACGCGGATCGGACTGAGCGGCATTCCGGACTCGCGCGCGGTAGACAGCGAGCAGGTCGCGGTTCGCGTCATCGACTGAACATGGAACCTCGACCATCTGGCTATCGCAGTCCTGCCCGTGAGGACCTGAGGTACAGGTCGTTTCCTCGCGAATGAGGCGTCCTTTGGCTTGAAGGCACTCCATCGCCGAGTCGATTCGCTCCTCGTGTCTCATGCAGCGAATGCCCCCTTGCCGCTCCGCTCTTTCAAGATAGGCGTGGTCTGCGCGAGCAACTGCGAAAAGAACGCCCACGAAGATCCCGACCCACTGGCCCACAATTCGCGCGCGGAGGTCGCCGTTTTGCGCCCAACGAAGAACCGCGCCACTGAGCGTCATGGCTACGCCGAGCCACGCACAGTGCGCAGCGACCGACGACCAGATTGAAAGCGTCGCCCGAAAGAGTTCGCTTGGCTTGGCGCAAGTCTCACTCAGCATCGAGTCGCACCGCCATGGGGGCTCCAGTCGATGCGCGTAGACTGCACAAACAAGCCCGAAGATGTACGGGAGCCATGTTGTGACGAGCAAGTGCCGGGCGACACGCACGTCGAATCCGCTCTCGCGGATGCTCTTAACGATGACGAGAATCGTTACGACCGCCGCGATCGCGGCCGCGAGAGGTCCAGCGACGTCCAGGACTGCGTCAGTGGCGCCGAACCAGACGAAGGGCGCAAGAAGACCTATGAAAACAAATCCAAAGATAGCCGGGATTGCGTCGTGAACTTCGCCCGAGTCCGCGAGGTGTTGGTCGGCAAGGTCTGGTTTCTCGGGCTTCAATGGCCACTCCGAGCGGAATGGGCCCGCCTCAAGTCATCAGCAATACGATCATCTCGACGAACAGCGTGGTGAATCAGGAGTGCGCTGCGAAGACTTTCGTCAAGAAGCGCCCTGCGAATGACGCGACGAGCGACGATCTCCATCATTGCGATCGCCAGCCCGTCTCGCTCCTGCTCAAGGAAGCGGTTCCCGTGCACGACGTCCGATCTGCGCTGGTAGTGCTCAGCCAACCGCCTCAGTCGGTGGTCGGACGCGTTGAGACACAAGATCGACGCGACTCCCCTTGCGAAGCCAGGTGCACCGTCATTGCGCTGAAGTTGAAGCAAGGTCTCGACGGATCGACAAAAAAGCTCATATCGATCGTCGACCTGATTCTGCTGACAGGCTCTCCAGAATGACCGGAGGGCGGAGAAGTAAGCGAAGCCTTGCGGCAGAGCGAGGCTCCTTAGCGCTCGGATTGAGTCCACAACCGGGGCCCAGAGGTCCCAGTCGACCATAAGGCGCGGCCGCTTGGGCCCCTCGCGCGCGCTCCATGACTCGAACTCCTGCAGGCCAGGGAGGCGTGGTTCGGCGGCAGGGAAGCGGACCATGTGGCCGGTGACACCAACCAAGCTCGAGTATCGAGTCACGAGCGAGAGCGCGACGAAGCACCAATGAAGGTCTTGGGTAACCAAACTGTCGTCATCGTTTTCAAGTGAAACCCTGTCTTGTCCTTGAGTCTGGACCACAATGGCCGGCCTGCTGAGTCTGTCGAAAGCAAAGCTGCCCATCGCTCGCTGGGATGCGGCTGTGAATTCTGGGACCCGCCCCTCAGGCCAGCCATTCGTCGCACGAGAATGTGGACCCAGACTGATCGCAAGGCCTCGCGGCAAGGCCCCGAGACCATGAATCACCAAGAAGCCGCGATCGGCAGCAACCACCGAAGGACCGGCGTGCTCGCTCACACGAGAACGCGATCCTTGGTGCCGTGCCAACTGGCGACGACGCATTCCCACATTGCCCCTCCATCCAAGTTCGACAACCGCAGGCAGGCAACAAGCCGAAATGATCAAGAGACGCGCAAGCGGATGACTTGCATCCGCCTACTTCTGCAAGCTCGCACGAAGCGCATCGAGTCGCTTCTGGTCATCGTCGTCGAATGAAAGAGAATACAGCTCGTTTCCGTCAGCACCATCGAGCCTCAAGACCTCCACCGTCAGCACCATGTCTGGCGCGCCTTCGACCTTGCCCCACTCGCTGAACATGTTCGGCGCCAAGTTCCAGTTCGCCGATTCGCCAGGCTCGAGCCCGCCAGAGATCTTGTAACTGACCCTTTCCTTCAGCCACGGAACTGAGCGCCCGGGACTCGCGAGCGTCCCCATGAAATAGACGGCGGAAATCGGCTTGTCAGTCCCGTTCTTGACGCTCAGCTCAATGACGGGCTCGACGCTGAACATCTGCTTCACCTTCTTGAATCGTGCTTTCGACACGACGAACTTCGCCAGTTCGGCCTTCGCGCCTTCCGAATCCAGTTTCTTCTTCTCCAACTCCTGAATCTCGGCGGCGGCCTCTGCCTTCTTCTTCTCTTCCGCTGCCTTCAGCGCCGCGAGCCTCTTCGCTTCGGCTTTGTTCTTGAGATCGTACTTCGCTCGCCACCCCTGCGGCGTCTTCACGAAGCCGATAGTCTTCTCGTCGGTGGTCGTGGCGGTCGCACCCCTCACCCACTCTTTCGCTTTTACGAGTCTCAGCTCCGCAGTCTCGGCCTTGCCCAACTCGCCGAGTTTCGCGAAGACACCGGTGTCGTCGAGCTGCGGCCGCGTGCGCTTCAGGGCGACCGTCGCGTCGTTCCCATTGATGGTAACGGTGACCACCTCGCACTTGGTCTGCTCCGCCATCGCCTCTGCCATCGCCGAAGCGGCTGGTGCCATGGCGGCGAGCATCGCTTGACCAAGACCTGCGAGTCCCTTGGCGTCTTGTGCTTCCTGTTCGCTCAGGAACGCGAGGTCCTCTGCTCTGACGTAGTCCGCAGGCTTCGCGCTTGAGGGGAAGAACTGTGGCGTCGGGGTGTCGAGCTGGTTGTAGCGGCAGAGCCAATCTGCCTGCGCCTTCACCGCGCTCTCCTCTGACTTGCAGCTCGAACCAAGGACAACGAGCACCAATCCGACAAGGCCGACTCGCATGTTCCCCTCCTGCGCCATTCTCTCATGAGGGCGCACGCCGAACCTGGCGGACCTCGAGAAATTCACGAGCGCAAAGCACAAAGAAAAACCCCGGAGACCTTTCGGCCTCCGGGGCTCTTTCTGCGAGGAGTAGGGGACTTGAACCCCTGACCTCCGGCGTGACAGGCCGGCGTTCTAACCAGCTGAACTAACTCCCCATCTGGGCACTGCGAACTACCACTACGAGGGCTTGGGCGGAACAGGGCTCGAACCTGTGACCCTCGCCTTGTAAGGGCGACGCTCTACCAGCTGAGCTATCCGCCCTCGATATTCTGGCTGCGCGAAGCGGGGCCCATGTACGGATTTCGATTCAGGGTGTCAAGACGCGCGTGAAGCTGAAGGCTGACGCTTTCTTCTCCGCGCCGATTGAAAGAGAGTGCGCCCCGCGTGGCCGACCCCAAGAAAGGCAACAACGAGTCGACGCTGCTGGGCCTCCCGGAGGTCCCCCAGACGAACTCCACCCAGGTGATGGACGCGACGGTGCGCGACCCCGCGACGTCCGTTCCCGACGTCACCGCGCCCTCTCTCGCCCCGGTGCCTGAGAAGCCCGCGGTCACCACCGCCCCACCCCGCACCAAGACCGGCGGCATTCGCACCAGCGAGACGGTCAGTGACGCCCCGCGCTCGAAGTCGAGCGGCGCCGTGCCCAAGGCCCCCGAGCCCCGCCGTGCCAGCCGCGTCGCCGTGAAGGCCGCGACCCTCGACGCGACCGGAGAAGTCTCGACCGACCCGAACCAGAAGGCGGTCGGCCCCACGTCCGACGAGCTGCCCAACCCCAACGAGCGCACCGACCCGGGCGCCAACAACATCCCCACCGCGATCACCTCGCCGCGCGCCAAGCCGGTGAAGAGCACCAACCCGCTCGCGCAGATCGAGTGGACGATGCCGAAAGTGGCCGGCGTCGCGGCCGGCGTCTCGCTCCTCTTCGTGCTGACCTGGGTCTTCTGGCCCTCGGGGCAGAAGAAGAAGAACCCCGTCGCGCAGGTCGATGACGTCGCCGACGTCGATCCCAGCCAGCCCAAGCCGCTCGCGCCCAAGCCCGCTCCCAAGCCCGTCGCCCCCGTCGTCAACAAGCCTCCTCCGAAGCCCGCCTTCGCCCTCGACGCGAAGAAGTTCGTCGTCGATCCGTACGCGGTGCACATGGAAGATCTCCCGCTCGACCCCGCGCACAAGTACCGCCTCACCATCGCGCGCGACGATTCCCGAATCGGCACGGCCCTCGCCCGCCTCGACGCGAAAGACGGCTGGGGCGTGATGAACAAGATGGCCAGCCACGCCGCGCTCCAGTTCGGCGGCGTGAAGACGCTGCGCCTGCACTGCGAGCCCGGGTCCCGCTTCGCTGAAGACCAGACCTTCCCCCTCGAGCTGTCGGACCTCGCCACCAAGAAGAGCGTGCAGCTCAAGTTGAACCCCGCCCTGCACTGCTGGGACTTCGAGGTCATGCGCACCCTTGAGCTGGGCGAAGGCGTGAAGAAGCGCATCCGCGTGCCCACCGACTCGACCGCGAAGCTCGGCGAGGGCGTGCCCCTCAAGATCGCGTACGTGATCGAGCTGCTCGGCGAGAAGAAGGAATGGCGCACCGGCCTCTTGAACCCCGGCGAGAGCGTGCTCGCTGAAGGCCGCCTGGTGCGTTTCGCCATCCTCGACCCCTATGCTGCAGACAACGAAGGGAGCGTCGACCTCGAGCTCCTTTCCGGTGACACGGAGAGCTCAGGCCTGGTGACGCCCTCCACTGAATCCGGAGCGAAGTTCGTTCCGACCACGAAGTGAGCGACCCATGAGCCTGCTCGCCTTGACCCTCGCCGCCCAGGCGCTGATCCACCAGACCCCGCTGACGCTCGTGTCGGAAGCCGAGCGCAAGGCGCTGGTCACGAAGATGTCGCGCACCGAGCTCGAGAACACGCTCAAGACCACGCCCTCGCAGGTGCTGCTCTCGCTCAGCGCCCAGTCGGTGAAGGCGCTCGGCTCGTATTCCTACGTGATGGTGAAGCAGGAACGCATCAACGGCACCCTGCAGGGCGAGCAGACCATTCGCACCACCATTCGCGAGGAACCCAACGCGATTCGCCTCGAGTACCTCAAGGGGCCGGCCGCGGGGCGCAAGCTCATCTACAACTCCGAGGTGAAGAAGGACGAGTTCCGCGTGCGCGAAGCCGGCCTCGTCTCGATCTTCGGCCGCCTGTGGATCCCCGTGAAGTCCGATCTCACCAAGGGCGACAGCAACCACACCGTGCCCGAAGCGGGTCTCGGGGCGCTCGTGCGCCGCCTGCAAGCCGACGGTCAGCGCGCGGGCGATCGCATCAGCGTCAAGCACGAGGGGTGGACCGAGGGCGGCCACTTCTGCTCGCTCTACACCCTGCCCGATGGCGGCAAGGGCTTCGACAACGCGTCGACCCGCGTCTGCTACGACCCGTTGCTCGGCGTGCCGATGAAGGTCGAGGGCTTCGACGCGAAGGGCGGCCTCATCGAGCGCTACTCGTTCTCCGACGTGAAGGCGGTCTCGGCTGACGAGAACACCTTCGATCCCGAGAAGGGCCTCTGACGAAGTGATCGACTACGACCCGCATCACTGGCGCACGACCTTCTTCGCCATCAAGGGGTCGATGGTGCGCGTGATCTCGCTGCGCGCGGCGATGGTGACGCTCGTCGCGCTCGCCATCACCCTCGTTCACTTCCACCTCTACGAGTTCAAGTTCCAGAACCCGCTGGTGGTGCACGGCTTCGTCGGCACCGCGCTCGGCCTGCTGCTCGTCTTCCGCACCAACCAGTCGTACGACCGCTGGTGGGAAGGCCGGAAGCTGTGGGGCACCATGGTGAACACCTGCCGCAACCTCGCGCGCAGCAGCTCCGTTCACCTCGCTGGCCAGCCCGAGACGTTGAAGCGCGTGCTGCAGCTCGCGCAGGCGTTCCCCGAGGCGAGCATGTTCACCCTGCGCGGCACCACCTGGCAGCCGGTGGGCGTGCACCCCGACGACGCCGCGTTCATCGCCGCGCGCAACCACCGCCCGACCGCGATCTGCCAGCGCATCACCACGCTGCTCGAGGGCGAGCGGAAGGCCGGCCGGTTGAGCGACATGGTCTTCACGTCGATCGATCACAACTGCCAGACCCTCATCGACGTGATCGGCGCGTGCGAGCGCATTCACAAGACGCCGCTGCCCTTCGCGTACGTGGTCCACCTCCGCCGCGCGCTCGTTCTCTACTGCGCCACCCTGCCCGTCGGGCTCGTCGAGACCTTCGGCTGGGCCGCGCTCGGCATCGTGTTCGGCGTCACCTACATCCTCCTCGGCATCGAGGAGATCGGCGTCGAGATCGAAGATCCCTTCGAGGGCGACGACAACGATCTGCCGCTCGAGGCCATCTCCGAGGGCATTCGCAAGTCCGTCGCGGAGTACGTGCCATGACCGTGCGCCACGCCGACCCGAGCACCTTCGACGCGATCGTCGCCGAGCCCGGCAAGCTGCTCTGCTTCTACTTCTGGGGCGACGACTGCCCCAACTGCGAGATCTTCGCGCGCGATCTGCCCGAGCTGCTGCCCGAACTGCCCGCGGGCGTCGAGGTGGTGAAGGTCAACGCGTACGAGCACGTCGAGCTCGCGCGTCGCTTCGGCATCGCCGGCATCCCCGCGTTCGTGCTCTTCAAGGACGGACGCAAGCTCGGAATGATGCGGCAGTACCACGGGCGCGAGTACTGGAAGACAGTGCTCACCGAGCAAGCGGCGGGTGCCTAGACTCCGCGGCGCATGGTCATCACCTGGCTCGGGCACGCCGGTCTCTTTCTCAACGCGGCAGGCAAGACGATCCTCATCGATCCGTGGTTCCAGGAGCCGGTGTTCGGTGGCTCGTGGTTCCGCTACCCGCCCGCGCCGTACCCCGACGCGAGCACGCTCCCCAGGCCCGACTTCCTGCTGCTCAGCCACATCCACCCCGATCACTCGGGCGCCGGCACGCTCGCGCAGCTCAAGCACGACACGCCGACGTACTGCCTGCCGTTCAAGTCGGGCGCGCTGAAGCGGCGGCTCGATCGCCTGCGCTTCACCGACGTCGAGTGGCCGGGCCCGTGGGAGACGGTGATGCTCGAACCGGGCTTGCTCGTGACCTTCGTGCCCCACGATCGCGGCTGGGAGGTCTCGTCGATCGTCGTCGAAGCCGACGGCGTGCGGCTGTACCACGGCAACGACAACCCGCTCTCGGTGCCCGCGTACGAGGAGATCGTCAAACGCCTCGGGCCGATCGACATCGCGTTCCTCCCCTACGCGGGCGCGAGCAGCTACCCCACGGGCTTCGGCGGCACGCCTGCGCAGCTCGCCGAGCGGTGTGAGAAGAAGAAGAAGGAAGGGCTGCAGCGCTTCACCGACGGCATCGTGGGTCTGAAGCCGAAGGAAGCGGTGCCCTTCGCGTCGAGCTGGGCGTTGCTCGAGCTGAGCGAGGTGCACAAGAACTTCGTCGATCGCCCGACGTCGGAAGAAGCGCTCGCGCATGCCATGAAGCTCGCGCACGAGTGCGGCACGCACCTGCTCCACATGCAGCCCGGCGACGAGTGGACGAAGGAGACCGGGGTCATCTCAAAGGATCTCTGCGACGAGTGGACCAACGACGTCGCCGCGGTGCGCCGGTACGCCGAGGAAGAACAGGTGCGGGTGAATCGCGAGATCGCCGCCGCACGGCACTTGAGCGCGAAGGTCGAGGCGAAGGTGCTCGACGAGGCGATGCACAGCTACGTGCAGGACATGATCGCCGCCGCTGGCACGTCGCTTGACGGGCTCACCATGAAGGCGGGCTTCGTGGCCGAGGGCGCCGGCGAATGGAACGTGCAGTTCGAGGCGGGGAAGAAGCCGGTGATCTCGTCGGGCCTGAAGGGCGATGAAGACGAGACGCTGATCCTGCAGGCGGCCGAGCTGTGGGCGATCGTCGCCGGCCCCGCGAACTGGGAAGACGTCTGGTACGGCTACCGGCTGCGCGTGAAGAAGCGCGAGGGCGCCGGCTACTACCGCGCGTTCTGGGAGATGCTGCTCAACTTCGACGATGTACCGACGTCCGAGCGGCTGGCGAAGCAGTACGGCGTGGTCGAGGGGTGATGGTGCGCTCGATCGTCCTGTCGGTGGTGTTGTTGTCGGCGTGTCGCGTCGAGTTCGCGACGCCGGGCGGCCAGGCGGCTGTTTCACCCACTGCCGGGCCCTCGGGCGAGGTGTGGGTCTACACGTCGATGTACCGCAACGTGATCGATGCGCTCGAGCCGACGTTGAAGACGCAGCTGCCGAACGTCACGGTGCACTGGTTCCAGGCGGGCAGTGAGAAGGTCGCCGCGAAGTTGGAAGCCGAGTTGGCCGCGGGTGGCACGCCGTGCGATCTGCTGATCACCTCGGATCCGTTCCTGTACCAGCGCTTCAAGAAGGAAGGCCGGTGGCTGCGGTACGTGTCGCCGAATGGAGTGCGCACGCCGGCGCGCTACGTCGACCCCGACGGCCACTACGCGGCGATTCGGCTCTCGACGATGGTGCTCGTGCACCGCAAGGACTCCACGCCGCCCGCGTCGTTCGCGGCGCTCGTCGAACCCGCGTTCAAGGGCGAGGTCGCGCTCGGCGATCCGCTCACCAGCGGCACCGCGTTCACCTGGGCGGTCTCGATGGAGCAGCGCCTCGGCGAGGACTTCTTCACGCAACTGCGAGCGAACGGCGCGCGCGTGGCGGGCGGAAACGCGGCGGTGCTGCAGAAGGTCGAGGGGCAAGAAGCGAAGGTCGGCGTGCTGTTGCTCGAGAATGCGCTCGCGGCGAAGCGGAAGGGCAGCCCGATCGAGATCGCCTGGCCGTCGGACGGAGCGGTCGTGATCCCCGGCTACGCAGGGATCATGGCGTCGACCCAGCACGCAGCTGCCTCACAAGCGCTCCTCGACGCGCTGCTCTCTCCGGCCGCCCAACAGATCATCGCCGCGCAAGGAGACATGCACGCGGTCGACCCGAGAACCCCGCCCCCAGGGGGAGTCGTAACGCTGGACGAGCTCCTGACGAAGACCGCCCCGTGGGACGAAGCCCTGCTCGAAAGAGGCCTCTCTGACGGAGCAAGAGTGAAGTCCGCCTTCAGCAAGGCCTTCGCCCAATGACGATGACAACAAACTCCCTCTCCTCCCGAGGAGGAGAGGGTCGGGGTGAGGAGAAAACCGTCGAAGCAAAGACGCTGATAGCGATCTCAGCCGCCATCCTCCTCGGCCTCTTCTTCCTGCTCCCCCTGACGCTGCTCCTGACGAAATCGACGACGACCTCCTGGCCCGAAGTCTGGACCTCGCAAGAGAACCAGCGAGCCCTGACGGGAACCCTGACGACCTCGCTCGGCGCCGCGCTCTTCGCCTTCACCATCGCCTTCCCGCTGGCGCTCCTGATCGCCCGCACCGCCCTCCCCGGCCGCAAAGCGCTGCAAGCGATCCTCACCCTCCCCGCGGCCCTGCCGCCCTTCATCCTCGGCATGGGCTGGGTCTCGCTGGCCAACCCCCGCGCCGGCCTGCTGAACCTCGCGCTCGGCGCCGGCACCTTCGACATCTACGGCACCATCGGCATCGCCTTCGTCCTCGGCATCGCAGGCCTGCCCCTCGTCTTC
This sequence comes from Myxococcaceae bacterium, assembly GCA_046351675.1. Taxonomy (GTDB): domain Bacteria; phylum Myxococcota; class Myxococcia; order Myxococcales; family Myxococcaceae; genus Archangium_A. Next base: position 21,699 of record JAXLYB010000027.1, on the reverse strand, counting down.
CTCCCAACCCTCGCCGCCGCCAGCCGCATCGATTCCTCCCTCGAAGAAGCCGCCCGCATCTCCGGAGCCGGCCCCTTCTCGACGCTCGTCGCAGTCTCCGTCCCGTTGACGCTCCCGGCCGCGCTCTCGGGCGCCTCGCTCTGCTTCCTCTTCGCGGCCTCGGCCTTCGGAGTGCCCTACCTGCTGGGAGTCACCGCAACACCACCCACGCCAACCCTCACGACCCGCATCTACGGAGAGATCCTCATGGGCGCCTCCGGCCTCTCGCGCGCGGTGGTGCTCTCGCTCGAGCTCCTGGTCCTCGCGGCCCTCGTGCTCATCGCCTCGCGAGCCCTAAGCAAGCGCGGCGAAGTGCGCCTCTCGAGCGGCAAGGGCATCTCGCTGCGCCCGATGGAACTCGGCCGCGCCGCGACACCCCTCGCGATCGCCGGCTTCACCCTCGCGATCATCCTCGTCGTCCTCCCGCTGCTCGCGGTCGCCCTCACCTCGGTGCAACCCGTCTGGGGACAGCTCACCGGCCTCTCGATGAAGCACTGGAACGCGGTCCTCACCAACCCGCGCACCCTCGCCGCCGCGGGACGCTCGTTGGTCCTCGCCGCCAGCGCCGCGACGCTCGTCACCGGCCTCGGCCTCGCTGTCGCCTCGACCCGACGACGGAGCCTCGAGCTGGTGTCGGCCGCGCCCTACGCCATTCCCGGCACGGTGCTCGCGCTCGCCCTGGTGATCGCCTTCTCGCGCGACGTGCGTTTCGTGTTCTTCGATCGCCTCGCGCTCGTCCTCGCCCTCGGCAACACGCTCTGGATGTTGCTCGTCGCCTACACCGTGAAGCACCTCGCCTTCGGAGTCCGCAACGCCGCCGACGGCTTCGCGCAGGTCGATCCCACCCTGACCGAAGCGGCCCGAGTCAGCGGCGCCGGCCCCGCACGCGCGTTCTTCGACGGAACGCTGCCGCAACTCCGCGCCCCGCTGCAGGCGGCGTTCATCGTGACCTTCCTCACCTGCGTGACCGAGCTCACCTTGAGCGTGCTGCTGCTGCCGACCGGGCGCGACGTCCTCGGCACGCTGCTCTTCGAGCTGCAGAGCTACGCAGACCCCGGCGCCGCGGCGGTCATCGCGTGCGCGTTCGTGATGCTGGTGATCGTCATCCAGGCAGGAGCAGCGAAATGGCGGCGGTGAGCCTGCAGGAAGTCCACAAGGCGTACGGCGCGACGAAGGTCGTGAAGGGCGTGTCGCTCGAGCTCGACAGCGGCGGCTTCCTCGCGCTCCTCGGGCCCAGTGGCTGCGGCAAGACCACCACGCTGCGCATGATCGCGGGGCTCGAGTCGCTCGACGCGGGGCGCATCAGCATCGGGGGCCAGCTGGTCGATGGAGACGGCACGCGCCTGCCGCCCGAGAAGCGCGAGCTCGGCATGGTGTTCCAGAGCTACGCGGTGTGGCCGCATCGCTCGGTGAAGGACAACGTCGGGTATCCGCTCGTGCTGCGGCGGCTCGGCTCAGCCGAGATCGATCGCCGAGTAAAGGAAGCGCTCGACTGGGTGCGCCTGGGATCCTTGGCCGATCGCATGCCCTCACAATTGTCGGGAGGTCAGTTGCAGCGCGTCGCGATCGCGCGGGCACTGGTTGCCCAACCGAAGGTGCTGCTGCTCGACGAGCCGCTGAGCAACCTCGACATGGCGCTGCGTGAAGAACTGCGCGGAGAGATCGCCGCACTCCGCGCTCGGCTCGGCACGACGATGATCTTCGTGACGCACGATCAACACGAAGCGCTCGCGCTCGCCGATCGCGTGGCCGTGATGAACAAGGGCGTCATCGAGCAGCTCGACAAGCCCGAGGTCGTCTACGGCGAACCCAAAACAGCCTTCGTCGCAGGCTTCGTCGGAGGCGCGAACATTCTCGAGGGCGTCGTCGAGGGAAAGCTGTTCCAACCGCTCTCCCTCTCCTCTTCAGAGGAGAGGGTCGGGGTGAGGAGTAACCAACCCAACGCGTCATTCGAGCTTCCCGTCGAGCGTGCCCCAGGCCCGGCGACGCTCGCGGTGCGACCCGAGGCGGTCGAGGTCGGCGCGGCCACTGGCCCTTCGCTCACGGTCGTTGCCCGGCTGTTCCTGGGATCCTCCGTCGAGTACCGGCTCGCGCTGGGCGAACAGATCCTCAGAGCGGTTTCGACGCGCGCTGAGTTCTCGGTGGGGGCGCAGGTCTGCGTCGCGTTTCGGCGCGTGCATCTCTTCTGAGCCGTGTCGCCTTGATGCTTCACCCCTCACCCGACCTCTCCCCTTTGGGGGAGAGGAGACGTAGGGTCCCGCCCGCTTTGCGATACCTCGTTCTCTTCGCTTTCGTCGGGACTGCCTGTGGCCAGGACCGCATCGCCACCGAGCAGCAGCAGCCCGATCCCACGCCCGCGCCGGCGACCTTCACGCCCCCGCCCCAGCCCCGCACCGCCACGCCCCCGCACGGCCCGCCGTACCCGGTCGTCTTCGTCCACGGCATGGCCGGCTTCGACGCCCTCAAGGTCGGCGGCTTCTCGATGGACTACTTCGGGAACACCGTCCAGGACCTCCAGGCCCGCGGCGAAGACGTGCACCGCGTGGTGCTCTCGCCCTTCGATTCCGTCGAGGTGCGCGCGAAGGAACTCCAGCGCCAGGTCGGCGACATCCTCTTCCGCACCAACGCGGCGAAGGTGAACCTCATCGCCCACAGCCAGGGCGGCCTCGACTCGCGCTACCTCATCTCGCCCGGCGGCCTCGGCTGGGGCGACAAGGTCGCAACGCTCGTCACCATCTCGACGCCCCACCGCGGCACGAAGATCGCCAACGTCGCCGCCGACGCCGACAACACGCTGCCCGATCAGACCACCCACGACGTGCTCGAAGGCATCGCGGGCCTGCTCTCTCGCTCGGTGTACGACGTGCAGGCCGACCCGCACCTCCGCGAGCAGGTGAAGGAGCTCTCGGAAGGCTTCCTCCTCGGCACCTTCAACCCGCAGACCCCGAACGATCCGCGCGTGCGCTACCTCTCGTGGGCCGGCCGCTCGAACCTCCACACCGGCCTCGGCGTCTGCGATGGCGCGACGTTCCCCAACGAGCCGTGGAAGGTCGACGCGCTGCTGCCGATCTTCAGCGGCGTGGTCATCGGCACCGAGTGGGGCCTGCCCGCGCAGATCAGCGACGGCCTCGTCACCGTCGAGAGCGCGAAGTGGGGCACCTTCCAGGGCTGCGTGCCCGCCGATCACCTCGACGAGGTCGGCATGCCCAACGCGAACGGCGTCGACCTGAGCATCTTCGACTCGAAGCAGTTCTACCGAGACGTGGTCGCCGAGCTGCGCGCGTACGGCCACTGATTCGCCCGTCGAAACCGAGTAGACGGCGGGTCCCATGTCGGAGCCCGTTCGCTACCGCGTCTCGATGCCTCAGCCGCACTCGCACCTCTTCGAGGTCGAGGCCACCTTCCCCGCCGGCCACCCGCAGCTGCTCGTGTCGTTGCCGGTGTGGACGCCCGGCAGCTACCTGGTGCGCGAGTACTCACGCCATGTGCAGGAATTCAGCGCCAGCGTGCCCTTCGAGCGCCTCGACAAGCGCACCTTCCGCCTCGACACGAAGGGCGGCCCCGCGACCTGCCGCTACAAGGTCTACGCGAACGAGCTCACGGTCCGCACCAGCCACCTCGACGGCACCCACGGCTACTTCAACGGCGCGACGCTGTTCTTCTACGCCGAGAACCAGCGCCACCTGCCGTGCCACGTCTCCATCGACGCCCCGAAGGGCTGGCGCACCACCGTCGCGCTCGACGAGGTGAACGGCGCCTTCGTCGCGAAGGACTACGACGAGCTGGTCGATTCCCCGTTCGAGATCGGCCCGCACACGCCCATCACCTTCACCGCCGCCAACGTGCCGCACGAGGTGGTGCTGTGGGGCGAGCCGCAGCTCGACGAGAAGAAGCTGGTGACCGATCTCACCCGCATCATCGAGACCGAGGCTGCGATCTTCGGCGGGCTGCCGATGAAGCGGTACGTGTTCTTCGTCTACGGCACCGACAAGGGCCGCGGCGGCCTCGAGCACAAGGCGTCGACCGCGCTGCTCTTCCCGCGCAACGGCTTCTCGAGCTCCAAGGGCTGGGAAGACTTCCTCACGCTCTGCGCGCACGAGTACTTCCACCTCTGGAACGTGAAGCGCGTGAAGCCCAGGCGCCTCGTGCCCTTCGACTACGCGCAGGAGAACTACACCGAGCTGCTGTGGTTCTTCGAGGGCGGCACCAGCTACTACGACAACCTGCTCACGCGCCGCGCGGGCCTGATGGGCGGCGGCCGCTACCTGACGCGCATGGGTGAGTCGCTGACCTCGCTGCACACCACGCCGGGCCGCAAGGTCATGCCGCTGGTCGACGCCTCGATGGTCGCGTGGACCAAGCACTACCGGCCCGACGAGAACACGCCCAACACCGCCATCAGCTACTACTTGAAGGGCGAGATCGTCTGCCTGCTGCTCGATCTCACCATTCGCCGCGCGACGAACGATCAACGCTCGCTCGACGACGTGCTGCGCCTGTTGTGGAAGCGCTTCGGCGACGAGTCGGGCGTGCCCGAGGGCGGCGTGGAGGCCGCGTGCAGCGAGGTGGCCGGCACGTCGCTCCAGGCGTTCTTCGATCGCGCGCTCCGCGGCACCAGTGAGCTCGACTACGAGGTGCTCTCGCACGTCGGCCTCGAAGCGAAGTTCCGCACCCGCGAGTCGGCGACCGACAAGGGCGGCACTCCGCCGCGCAAGAGCGCCGAGAAGATCGAGGGCTGGGTCGGCATCGTCCCGCGCAGCGGCCCGGGCATCGCCACCGTGCTCGACGGCTCGCCCGCGATGAAGGCCGGACTCTACGCCGACGACGAGGTGGTCGCTCTCGACGGGCTCAAGTGCGACGCCACCCAGCTCACCAACCGCGTCGAAGACCGCAAGCCGGGCGAGACCGTGAAGGTCACCGTCTTCCGCCGCGATCGCCTCGTCGAGGTGCCCGTGGTGCTCGAGGCCAAGCCGGCCGACGGCGTGTGGCTGCAGAAGGTCGAGCGCGCCACCGAGCAGCAGAAGGCCTCGTGGCTGGCGTGGCTGGGCACCCCCTGGCAGGACCTGACGGACGACGCGGGGAGGTTGAACCCGGCCCCCGGGAAGGTGTAGGTCCGCACCCCTCATGCGCTTGCCCCTGCTCGTGGTGCTCGTCTCCGTCGGTGCCCTCTCGACCGGCTGCCCGAACTACGTCCCGTACCTGCCTGACGGTGGGCGTGCGCGCGTCAACTGCAACAACTCGGCGCTCAACGTGCCCGTGACCGTGCTCGATCGCGCGGGCATGCCGGCCCCCATGGCGGTCGTCGAGGTCGAGTACCTGAGCTACGGCGAGAGCGAGAACCTCATCACCGACGGCCGCGGCATCGCCGTGCTGAAGGAACAGTACGGCCCCGGCGTGGTGCGGCTGATCGCCAACGTCAACGACCTGCGCTCCGACGCGGCCGAGGTCACGTACACCGGCACCGAGTGCAGCAACGCCGTCTCGCCGCGCTCGCTCACCCTGCCCGTCAAGTAATGGCCGCCCGCCGACGTGCGCTCGCGCCCCTGGCCGAGCTGCGCCAGCGCTACCTGGTCGACGGCGCCACGCTCCCTGCCGGCTTCCTGCACACCCTCGAGGCCGATGGCCGCGAAGGCGCGCTGAAGCTCGCCGAGGCGATTCGCAAGAAGCAGGCTGACAACCGCGCCGAGGGGCAGCGGCTGCGCCACATGCTCAAGTTCGAGACCGAGCTGTGGGCCGAGGGCCGCGTGCACATCGCCGGCGTCGACGAGGCCGGCATGGGCCCGTGCGCTGGCCCGGTGTGCGCGGGCGCCGCGATCCTCCCGAAGGGCTACAAGCTCAAGGGCCTCGACGACTCGAAGAAGATCCTCGACGAGGGCTTCCGCGACGAGCTCGCGCTGGCCATCAAGCGCGACGCCGTGGCCTGGTCGGTCGCCTTCTGCACCGTCGAGGAGATCGACGAGATCAACATCTACAACGCCGGCCTGCTCGCGATGCGCCGCGCGGTCGAGGGCCTCGCCACCCGCCCCGACTACGTGCTGGTCGACGCGCGCAAGATCCCCGGCATCGAGCAGCCCCAGCGCGGCATCATCAAGGGCGACGCCCAGAGCCTGTCGATCGCGGCCGGCGCCATCCTCGCCAAGACCACGCGCGACCACGTGATGAACGCGCTCGACGAGCGCTTCCCCGGCTACGGCTTCAAGTCGCACAAGGGCTACCCCACGCCCGAGCACATCGCGGCGATGGAAGAGCTCGGCGTCATCGAGGCCCACCGCAAGACGTGGGCGCCGGTGCGCAAGGTGCTCGGCCTCATCCCTGAGCAGCAGGAACTGTTCGAGGTCGCCCGCTCGAAGGCCCCGCGGCGCGCCACCTCGCACGCCTGACCGTCAGAGGAACTCGAAGCCGAGCCCCAGGAAGGCGCCGCCCTGCAGGCCGGTGCCCTTGAAGGCACGCATGCGGCCCTCGGCCTCCAGGTAGAAGCCCGCGCCCAGCGTGACGTCGAGCCCCACCGCGCCCGCGAAGCCCAGGTACGACTGGCCCTGCTTGTTCGCCGGGAAGTCAGCCGACACCGCGCCCGCGAGGTACGGCCGGAAGCGCGCGTGCGCGAGCGGCGAGAGTTTGATGCCCAGGAAGTCGATCGAATACCCCGCGCGGCTCAGCTCGGCGCCGGTGCGCAGGCCCGCCCACTCGAAGGGCCGGAACTCGATGTAGCCACTCCCCGCGGCCGCAGTCGTTGAGCCGAAGTGGGCGCCGGGCAAGAGCACCACGCCGAAGAGGGGGACTGAGTCGCAGTCGGGCTCGGGTGGATCGGCAGGCGCAGACACCACGGGGGCAGCCGCCAGCGCGGCAGCGAGGACCATCGTCGTCATCATGCTGCGTGAGTTGCCTCGACGCGGCCCGACGATCACCGAGAAGGAGTTACTCCTCACCCCGACCCTCTCCTCTGAAGAGGAGAGGGAGTTCTTCGAGCACGGCCTTCATCTGGCGAAACGCCGCGCCCCGGTGCGAGAGCGCCGACTTCTCGTCGCGCGTCAGCTCGGCCATCGTCTTGCCCGACGGCAGCACGAAGATCGGGTCGTACCCGAAGCCGTGGGTGCCCTTCGGCGCGTGGCCGATGCGTCCCTCGCACACGCCGCTCGTCAGCCGCTCGCTGCCATCGGGGAACGCGAGACACAGCACGCAGCGGAAGCGCGCGGTGCGCTGCGGGTCGGCGACACCCTGGAGCTCGCCGAGGAGCTTCTGGTTGCGCTCCTCGACCGTCGGCGCATAGCGCGCGGAATAGACGCCCGGCCGCCCGCCCAGCGCGTCGACCTCGAGCCCGGAGTCATCGGCCAGCGCCCACGCCCCCGTCGCCTTCGCGAAGGTGTGCGCCTTCTTCGCGGCGTTGCCCTCGAAGGTGTCGCGGTCTTCGTCGACCTCGGGAATCGAGGGGAAGTCGGCCGCGCTCTTCACCAGCCACGCGTCACCGAGCAGCGCCTTCAGCTCGGCGATCTTCCCGACGTTGCTCGAGGCGAAGACCAGCGTACGCATGGGTCAGCCGAGGATCTTCTTCTGCAGCTCGACCAGCTTCTGGGTGGTGGCGAGGCCCGCGTCGAGCATGGCGTTCAGCTGCGCGCGATCGAACGAGCCCTTCTCGGCCGTGCCCTGCACCTCGACCAGCTTGCCGCCGTCGAGCGCGACGATGTTGAGATCGACCTCGGCCGAAGAATCTTCGACGTAGTCGAGATCGACCGACACGTTGCCCTTCACCACGCCGACCGAGATCGCCGACACGTGCTCCAGCTTCGGCAAGGTGCTGATGATCTTCTTCGACTGCAGCTTGCGCAGCGCGAGCACCAGCGCGACGTAGGCGCCCGTGATCGACGCGGTGCGCGTGCCGCCGTCGGCCTGCAGCACGTCGCAGTCGAGGGTCAGCGTGCGCGGCCCCAGGCCCTTCAAGTCGATGCAGGCGCGGAGCGCGCGGCCGATGAGGCGCTGGATCTCGAGCGTGCGGCCCTGCTGCTTGCCCTGCGCCGCCTCGCGCCGCGAGCGATCGTGCGTCGAGCGGGGCAACATGCCGTACTCCGCGGTCACCCAGCCGGCGCCCGTGCCGTTCACGTGCGGGGGCACCTTCTCTTCCCACGAGGCGGTGCAGTGCACCTTCGTGTCGCCGAACTCGACGAGGCACGAGCCCTCGGCGTGCTTGTTCACGCCCGGAGTGAGGGTGACCGGCCGGCTGTCGAGGAACCCGCGGTTGAAAGAGCGCATGACCGCGCTGCGTACCTCACTTCTTGCCGTCGCGCGCCTCGATCTGCGTGAGGAACGTGGCGACGCCCGCGCTGATCGCCCGCGCCAGGCGGCCCTGGTACTCGCCGTCGTTGAGCAGCCGGCCCTCGTCGGGGTGCGAGACGAAGCCCACCTCCACGAGGATGGCGGGCGCTTCGAGGCCCATCAGCACGTAGAACGGCGCCTGCTGCACGCCGCGGTCCTGCGCCTGCGTCTCGGCGATCAACGACTCGTGCACGGAGTACGCGAGCCGCGAGCTGTCGACGTGGGTCTCCGAGCGCTGCAGGTCGGCGAGGATGAACGAGAGCGTGTCGCCTGCCGCGCCCTTCGGCTGCCCACCCGATTCCGCGTTCTCGCGCGCCGCGACCTTCTTCGCCTCCTCGCCGCTCGCCGAGGCCGACAGGAAATACGTCTCGATGCCCTGGTTGAGCCGCCGCTGCGTCGCGGTGGGCATCGAGTTGGCGTGAATCGAGATGAAGAGATCGGGCTTCTTCTTGTTGGCCAGCGTCACCCGCTCCGAGAGGTGCACCAGCGCGTCCTTGTCGCGCGTCAGCAGCACGTTCGCCTTGAGGTCCTTCTCGAGCTGCGCCTTCACCTTCTTGGCGATGGTGAGCGCGAGGTTCTTCTCGAGCAGCCCGTCGGGGCCCGACGCGCCTTCCTGCGTGCCGCCGTGGCCGGGGTCGATCACGACCAGCGGCGGCGTCGCACCGGCGGCCGTCGCCACGCACAGCAGGCTGAGGAAGAGCGCCCCACGCATCGAAATCGGAGCGTACCTCATTGCTGACGGCGTGCTGGCGGGGGCAGGCTGCGCGCCGCCGTCAAACCCCCAACCAACCAGGGCCTCACCATGACCTCCGTCTCCAAGAGCAAGTCGACCAACGCCGCCTCGCAGCCGCATGGCTTCCGCATGCCCACCCACGACGAGCTGGTGAAGGTGTACGGCAACATCGCGCGCCAGGCCGAGAAGGCCGGCACCGCCAAGCACCTCAGCAAGGCGCCCACGGGCTGGCAGAAGGCGCCGGCGTACAACATCACCCAGAAGGGCCTGCTGGGCGTCGGCAAGACCGCCTACGTCATCAAGGGCGAGATCTACGTGAAGACCCAGGTCGTCTCGCCCACCGCCAAGCCGAGCTGGGAGAAGATCGGTCCGGCGCCGCTGTTCTGAAACGGTTTTTCTGTAATCTCGTCTGGCGGTGACCGATCACTTCCAGACGCTGGTGCTGCGGCTCGCCGCGGCGCTCAACCTGCAGGTCGACCTCGAGTACTTCGGGGCCGACACCTGCTGGGCGATGGTCGCGCACCTCGAGGGGCTGATGGGGGAAGGCCGCAAGGTCGACTCCCTCGCCCTGGGGTTGCTCACCGAGATCACCATCGAGCTCAACGTGCGCTCGGCCGACGCGGCGACCTACCGCGCCGCCCTCGAGGGGCAGGTCGGCACCAGCTGCCCCTTCCCCGTCGAGACCATCGCGGCGCTCCTGGCCTGGGGCCGCGGGCAGCTGCACGACTTCGACGAAAAGAAACAGCCGGTCCGCCTCGAAGGCGAAGACCGGCCGTGGGTGCCGCACAAGAACCTCGACTGGGACTGAGAGCTCCCTCTCCCTGCGAAGCGGGGAGAGGGCCGGGGTGAGGGGCGTCCCTCCCCTCTCGCCTCAGGGAACGCCGCAGTTCAAGTACTGCAGGATGCGCGTCTTCGCCGTCGACGACAGGCCGTTGGGCGGCATGTTGTTGCTCGAGATGCGCGAGGTGATGCTCGACTTCGAGGCCACCACCGACGACTTCGTCGTGAACTCACCGGTGTGGTGGTGGCACGACGCGCAGTTGGTCGCGAAGAAGTTCGCGCCGTAGTTCGCCCAGGTGTCCGTGGTGCACTGCGTGCCGCCGCCACCGCCGGTGCCGCCGCCGCCGCCCGTCGCGCCGCCGCCGCCGCCCGTGGTGCCACCGCCACCGCCGGTCGTGCCGCCGCCACCGCCCGTGCCGCTCGAACACGTCGCGCCGGTCACCGGCACGCAGTTGCGGCCGATCACCGCCTGGGTCGAGCTGTCGATGATGTTCGCGCAGCGCTGGCCCGCCGCGCAGGTGCCCGTCGCGCTGCAGTCGGTGCCGCAGAAGTCGCCGAAGCTGAAGCCGATGCAGAAGTTCTTGGTGCCGCCGCAGTCCGCGTCAGCGGTGCAAGCGCGGCAGTAGGCCGACGTCGTGCCACCGCCACCGCCGGTCGCCCCGCCACCCGTGCCGCCGCCCGTCGCGCCGCCGCCGGTGCCGCCGCCGGTGGCGCCACCGCCCGTGCCGCCGCCCGTCGCGCCGCCGCCAGTGCCGCCGCCGGTGATGCCACCGCCCGTGCCGCCGCCCGTCGCGCCGCCGCCGGTGCCGCCACCGGTCACGCCGCCGCCCGTGCCACCGCCGGTGGAGCCGCCGCCACCGCCCGTGGGCATCGCGCCCGCGTACAGGCACGCGCCGCCCGGCATCCCCTGGTTGACCCAGTTGGTGAAGATCTGCACGTCGGCCGCCGAGATCGGCCCCTCGCTCAGCGGGGGCATCGGCGAGGTGGTGCTCGTCATGCGCGTCACGCAGCGCTGCGCAACGGTGCCGCCGAACGCGCTGCTCGCGGTGAGGTTCTCACGCGTCATGAGCGAGTTCGGCGCGCCGCCGGCCGGAGTCGCGCCGTGGCAGCTGGTGCAGTTCGCGGCGAGCACGCCCGCGACGTCGCACGGCATGCCGGTCGCGTTCTGCGTACCGCCACCCGTGCCGCCGCCCGTCGGGGTCAGCGACACGCACTTGCCCGTCGTGAAGTCGCACGTCAGACCGCCCGAGCAGATGCCCGTGCAGTCGACGATGTTGCTCGTCGACGAGGTGCCGCAGTTCGACAGCGCGAGGAGCGCCAGCGATGCGGTGATGAAGAAGACACTGCGAAGGAGACGGGGAGTGACGCGTGGGTTCGTCATGGCGACCGCAAGACCAGCTTCCGCGCGTGCCGGCCACGCGCGTGCGCGGTGTCTCATTGCGATTCTTCGCGATCAACTGCGCGCCGGTGCACCAGTCGTGTCGAGGTGACACGCCCGCGCTGTCAAAGCGGCTGCACTGCGCGCAGCTCCTGCGTTTCTCTCAGCGCACGAGAGAGAAACGGGTCAGACGACCTCGACGCCGACGCGCCCGGGCACCAACTGACCGATGACCCACCCGTGCACGCCCTTGCGTTCGAGCGCCGCCAGCGCGCGCTTGAGATCGCGCTCGGGCACCGCGGCGAGCAGCCCGCCGTTGGTCTGCGCATCGGCGAGCACGTGCTTCACCGCCTCGGGCAGCTCCGCGGGGAAGATGGTGCCCTTCTCGGCGTGCGCGAGGTTGGTCTTGGTGCCGCCCGGCACGACGCCCTGCTCCGCCAGCTCGGCGATGCCCGGCAGCAGCGGCACGGCCTCGAGCGAGAGCACCAGCTTCTTCTTCGCGCCGCGCGCCAGCTCGAGCCCGTGCCCCAGCAGCCCGAAGCCCGTCACGTCGGTCAGCGCGTGCACCGCGAAGCGCCCGCTCGCGAAGACTTCACCGGCGGCCTTGTTGAGGGTCGCCATCTGCGCGGTCACCGTCTGCACGAGCTTCTTCGGCGCCAGCCCCCGCTTGAGCGCGGTGGTCGCGATGCCGGTGCCGATCGGCTTGGTGAGGATCACCAGGTCGCCGCTCTTGCCGCCCGAGTTGCGGAGGATCTTCTTCGGGTGCACCACGCCGGTCACCGCCATGCCGTACTTCGGCTCCGGCGACTGCACCGAGTGGCCGCCGAGCACGGGAATGCCGGCCTCCTTCGCCTTCGACGCCCCGCCCGCGAGGATCTCCTTCAAGATCTTCGTGTCGAGTTCCTTGGGAAACGCGACCACGTTGAGCGCGAACAGCGCCTTCGCGCCCATCGCCCAGATGTCGCTCATCGCGTTGGCGGCGGCGATCTGCCCGTACGCGTACGGGTCGTCGAGCACCGGCGGGAAGAAGTCGACCGTCTCGACCACCGCCAGGTCCTTCGTGAGCTTGTAGACCGCGGCGTCGTCGCTGGTCTCGAACCCCACCAACGCGTTCTTGGTCTTCACCGAGGAAATGCCCGACAAGAGCTCGGACAACAGATCGGGCCGCAGCTTCGCCGCGCACCCCGCGCAATTGGACAGTTGAGTCAGCTTCACGCCTGCCCAGCTACCTCAACACAAGGCAGCCTGCATCACGCGCAGCAGGAGTGACGGCTTCACGCGCCGCGCAGGTAGCCGCGCTCGAGCAGGCTGGCCACCGAGGTCGCGATCACCACGTCGTCTTGCGAGGCGTTGTCGAACAAGCCCTGCAGCGAGCCCCAGTTGATGACCAGCTGCAGCACGTCGAGCTCTTCGGGCGTCAGATCGCGCAGCGGCGCCTGCATCGGCACCGACAGCATCAGCGTCTGGTCCATCGGGGGCAGCGAGGCCGACACCCGGCGCAGCTCGTCGAGCTGGCGCAGCGCGTCCATCAGGAGGTGCTCGGTCGACTCGTCGAGCTCCGTCATGAACTCCTGGTTGTCGGGCGGGCGCAGCTCGAACTCACCGCGCTCCCACGTGATGATGCGGTTGAAGCTCTTCTGCGGGCCGAGATCGTGGTTCTCGTTGATCACCGCGTAATAGACCTTGCCCTGGCGCAGGTAGATCTTGCCTTCCTGGTCACCGCTGACGACCAGCACGCCGTTCTTCTTCGAGGTGTGGAAGAGCTGCAGGAGGTCGGGCAACGGCACCTCCTCGATCTTCCCGGTCATCGCCGTCTTGGTCTGCCGCTGGCTCTGCACCGCGGCGACCTTCTCGAGGTTCTGCTTCACCTGCGCGTCGCTCAGCTCGGGCGCGTTGGCGCCGGCCTTCACGAGCTTCAAGATCGACGTGCCGACGAGAATGCGATCGCCTTCCTTCAGGCGCGAGCTCTTCACCTTCTCGCCGTTGACGAAGGTGCCGTTGGTCGAGCCGAGGTCTTCGATCGTGATCTTGCCGGCCTGCAGCGTGATCTTCGCGTGCTTGCGCGAGACCATGTCTTCGACGAGCACGATGTCGAGCTCGCTCGAGCGCCCAATGATGAGCTGCTTGTCGCCCTTCAGAGGGAACTCTCCGCCCTGGTACTTGCCGGAGATGAACTTGAGGGCATACCCGTCAGACACGATCTTCCTCCCAACCACGGGACCCGCCACCACCTGCTGACCGTGCATGATCACTCAACCGACCCGTCCTTTGTAGTTTCTTTCGCGGGGGGCACGGTGGTCGGCATGTCCTTCACCAGCATCAGGTACATCTCAGCGCTCTTGTTGCCGGGGTTGCGGCCCAGCACGTCTTCCCAGACCGTGATGGCGTCGGCGCGGCGACCGGCAGCATAGAGCGTCACCCCGTAATTCACCCGGCCCGGCAGGTAGTTGGGGTTCTGCTTCAAGATGGCCTCGAACTCCGCGAGCGCGTTGCCGTAGTCCTGCAAATCGCGCAGCGCGTTGGCGAGCTTGAGCCGAATGTCGACGAAGGTAGGACCCAGGTCGAGCGCGCGGCGGTACTCGATGATCGCTTCCTCGAGCATGCCGCTCGACGAGTACACGTTGCCGATGTCGGCATACATGTTCGCGATCTTCCCCTTCACGAAGGGGTCCATGCGCTGGGGGTTCGTCTTCTGGCGACCGAGCGCGGCGGAGTAGACCTCCTTCGCTTCCCGGTACTTCCCCATGTCGTTGTAGATGATCGCGAGGTTCAGCGCGGCGTCGGTGTACGCGGGGTTGATGCGCAGCGCGGCCTCGAACGCCCGCTGGGCCCGGGCGAACTGGCCCTGGTCGTGATAGATCACGCCGAGCATGTTGTAGACGTCGGCGAACGACTGGTTCTGCTCGACCACCTGCGTCAGGTAGGTCTCGGCTTCCTGAAACTGCTTCTTCTCGAAGTAGCCCCGGCCGAGCGTGAGCAGTTGCTTGAGACCTTCGTCCATCGCGTGCCTTCTGTGGAAGGAATGAGGGCGCGTACCCTACATGGTCCCACCGGGAAAGCGAAAGGAACCCGAGGTGTCCGGCTCCAGTGACAGCCGGGTGGTGCGCTTCTCGTCGACCGGGCGATCGGGGCTGCGGCCCTCGAGGCGGGAGTCTTCGGCCACCTCGACCTCGGCCCGCTCGCTGCGAATGAACCACGACTCGGCGCGGTAGCTGCGCGGCAGCGCCACGTCGGGGAAGGGAATGCCCCCGTCCGCCTCGACGCTCGCGCCCCCTTCGATCGCCTGCCGCCGTCCCTCGAGCGCGTCGACGATCGCCGCCAGCCGCGGCGCCTCCGAGGCGGGCTCGCCGCCGTTCGCGGGCATCACCGCCGGCGACCAGGTGCCGTCGTGGTTGACGAAGCGCGCCGTCTCGAGCCCCAGCGAGCTCACCTTCGTCACGCGCGGTGGAGAGCCCACCCGCTCGAAGCGCCCCACGAAGTCGAGGGTGCTCGACACCAGCGCCCCCTGCCCGTCGGCGTCGATCACCACCGAGATGCGCTGAAACGACGCCTTGTCGGACTTGAGCACCCCGGTGCGCGTGGCGATCTCCAGCCCCGAGGCCTCGCGTTCCTTCAGGTGCGTGATGATCGCGCCCTCGGCGCCGCCGCCGCGGTTGAAGATCGAGTCGACCAGCACCGCCACCACCAGCCCGAGGCCGACCGTCGCCACGACGGGCACGACGACCCGCGAGTTCATCTTCAGGTGCCGGCGTCGGGCTTCGCGGCCGGAGCCGGGTTCACCGCCGGCAGCTCGGCCGCGCGGGCCAGCGCCTTCTTCGCGCCGTCTTCGTTGGGGAAGGCCTTCGCGTACCGCTCGAGCGCGCGGCGCGCCCCGGCGGGATCGTTGTTCTTCACGTACGCGTCGCTCAGGTCGAAGGCGATCTTCTCGTCGAGGCCGATGCCCGAGTAGTTCTTCACCACGCCCTCGAGCCGCGCGATCACCGCCGGCCACTTGGCGCGCAGCGGGTTCGAATAGAAGTCGGCGACGTACAGCTCGTGCTCGGCGAGACGGAGCTTCACCTCGTCCATCACCTTCTTCGCGTCCTTGATGTGCTCCGAGCCCGGGTACATGCGCACGAAGTCGTTCATCGACGAGAGCGCGTTGCGCACCTCGACCTGGTCCTTCTCCGACGCGGGCGGCAGCAGGAAGAAGTCCGAGGGGATTTCCTTGTAGTGGGTCAGCGCCGCGCGGAACGCCGCGTAGTCGATGCGCGCGTGCGTGGGGTGGAGCCGCACGAAGTTCTGGTAGCGATCGCGCGCCTCGGCGTACTTCTCGCGCTCGAAGTCGGAGTCACCCAGCCGCAGCTCGGCGGTGCGCGCCAGCTCGAGGTACGGGTACTTGGTCTTCACGAACTCGAAGTAGCTCGCGGCTTCCTGGTAGTTCTTCGACTCGAAGGCGTCGTTGCCCTTGCGCATGTTCTCTTCGGCGTCGGCGCCGAAGGTCACCTCGGTGGTGTCCTGGCCCGCGAAGGTGCCGAACGACGCGCAACCGCACAGGAAGACCGCAGGGAGCAAGAACGAGAGCTTCATCAGGGCCCGCGGCGTACACCACCGACAGCGCTCAGTCACCCGCCAGGTCGGGGCCCACCACCGCCTCGATTTCCTCTTCGGGGAAGCCGCGGCTGGCCAGGAAGCGCGCCGCCTTGAGGCCGGTGACCTTCTTGCGCGCCACCAGCGCCCGCGCCCGCTCGCGCAGCGAGGTGCCTGCAGCCGCCTGCGCGGTCGCGATGGCCTCGGTCACCACCGCCGCGGCGAAGCCCTTCGCCTCGAGCCGCGCCGAGAGCGCCTCGCCGACCCAGCCGTCTTCGAGCGCCTCGCGCGCGAGCGTGACCGCCAGCCGCCGATCGTCGAGGTAGCCGAGCGAACGGCACCGCTCGAGCGTGGCCTCGATCACCTCGCGGCTGGCCCCCTTGCGCTCCAGCGCCTGGGCGAGCTGCGCCGAGCTCTTGTCGCGGCCAGCGAGCAACTTCGTGGCGTGCCGCAGCGCCTCGTCGAACGTCATGCGCGCGATGGTACCTGTGCTACGCGTCGCTGCCATGCATCCGCTGATCGCGCGCTTCATCGACCTCACCAACGCGGTGGCCACGCTCGAGAAGAACGGCTTCGAGCGCACCCTCGACGCCGACGAGGCCGCCTACGTGCGCGCCGCCGATCGCATGCCGCAGGCGCGCGTCGCGATCCTCAAGGCGAAGGGCAAGGCCAAGCCCTCGAGCGACGTGCAGCAGCAGCTGATCGTCGTCGCCACCCGCGCCGCGGCGCTGCGCGCCACCACCGACCGCGAGCTCGGGCCGCGCATCGAGACCGCCCGCGCTGCGTTGTTGAAGGAAGGCGCGAGTGAGAGCGAGGCCGACGATCTGATCGCCCAGGCGGTGCTCGAGGAAGCGTTCGGCTACGCCGAAGACCCTGGCCACTTCGACGCCCCGTACCTCGCCGAGACCATCGAGTCGCTCGCGCACCTGGCGCCCATCACGCAGGACACCGTCGACGAGTGGCTCGAGACCTTCGCGAAGGAAGCGACCGCCGAGGCGCGCGCCCTGCAGCTCAAGGTCGCCGAGCTGATGCTCGAGAGCGCCTGGAGCGAGGGCCCGCAGCCCATCACCCCCGAGCACGTCGACGAGACGCTGGAGCTGATCGCCGACGCGGTGGCGCAGACCGAGTTCACCCGCGCGCTCGAGACGCTGCAGCGCTTCCTCGCGTTCCTCGGCAAGCGCCACGTCATCGGCCCGACACGGCTGGAACGCCTGGCGAAGATCGTCTCGACCGCGAGCGCGGCGGGCGCCGAGGTCGATGAAGAGGTCGACGAAGACGAAGACGAGGGTTGAGCTCGCCGAGGGTCAGTCTGAGCCGGCCACGCTGAAGACCCACGGGAAGGTGATCGCCACCTCCTGGCCGCCCTTCGGCTCGGGGAACTTCCAGCGCGAGATGCGCGAGACGATGCAGTCTTCGACCTTCTTGTTCGACAGGCCGCTCTCCGCAATCTCGGCGATCGACACGCCGCCGGTGCCGTCGATGGTCCACGCCACGGTGACCTTGCCGTTCAGCTCGGGGTTCTGGCTGAGCCCGCTCTCGTAACAGAAGCGGATCTCGTGCTGGTGCGCGCGCACCACCTTGAGCACCAGGTCGCGGTCATAGCCGGGCGCCTTGAGCTCGCAGCCCGTGCACAGCGGCGACATGGGCGGCTTGCGGCCCGACTTGAACTCCACCAGCCCACCGGGGGGACCCACGCCGAGCGGCCCGATGTTGCCCAGGCCCGGGCCCGGGCCACCGACGCTCGCGCCGAGATCGTGGCCGCCCACGCCGTTGCCGGCGCCAGCCGAGTCGCCACCGGACCCGAGCGCGTTGAGCGCGGTGTCGATGCCCTGCCCCAGCCCGCGCCCGAAGAGCCCGTTGCCACCGCCGCCGCCCAGCAGCAGCCGCAGCGCATCAGACGCGGTGCTCTTTCGCTGCGGCGTGGGGGTGGCCTGCATCGCCACCAACCGCTCGGCGACCTTCTCGTTCACGCGCTGCTCGAGCTGCGGCTCGACCCGCTTCGGTGCGGGCAGAAACGGCGTCACCGCGGCGCGGAGCACCGAGACCGGCCCACCGAAGATCGTCTCGTCATCGGTGCGCGGGGTGATGACCAGCGCGGTGCTGATCGCCGCGAAGAACATCAGCGCGTGCGCGAGCACCAGCCCGAAGAAGAGCTCGCCCTGCCGGCCACCCGGAGCGAGGCGCTCGCTGCGCTTCTGCACCCGCGCCTCGAGCGTCAATTGCCCGCTCTCGACCACCAGCAGGTCGCCGTTCTCGAGCGCGACGCGGCGCCCGCCCTCGAGCGACCGCCCTTCCCGCTCGACGCGCGCGCGCGTGCCGTCGGCCAGCGCGAAGATGGGCAGCGCGCCTTCCCACTTGAGCTCCACGCCGTCGAGGGGCCGCGCGAGCTGACCGACGCGCACGTGCTCCAGCGTCAGCGGGCGATCGGCCCAGCGGAGCACCAGCGCCAGCACGCGATCGCCGTCGACCGGCGCGCCATCATCACCACGAAAGAACGACGCACCGCCGCCGGGCGAGCCGGGGCGCGCGGGATCACGAGCTGTCTCCACGAGGGACCTGCTTTCAGTGTCGGTTGGCCAGCGCCATCGGGCGCAGCACACCCCTGACACCGCACGTGCGCGCAGGTTCCGCGAGCAGCTTTTAGAAGCGCTCGATCTGGAAGTCGTCGTCGGCCTTGGGGGCCGCGGGAGCGGCGGCAGGCTTCGGGGCCGCGGGCGTCGCGCCGGGCGGCGTGAAGGCCTGCTGCTGACCGGTGACCGGCCGGAGGTTGGGGTTCGAGGTGCTCGGGGCCGGCGGGGCAGCCGGAGCCGGCGCGCGCGCGGCAGCACCGGTCATCTGGGCGACGTACGCCGCGGTGCCGGGCGCGGCCTTCTGCTCGCCGACCTTGCCGTCGAAGTCGTCCCACTTGGCGTCCGACGTCGAGCTGATGCCCTGGAAGCGCAGCGCGAAGTCGTCGGGGTTCGTCGCCTGGCGCAGCGCCTCCTGGTACGTGACCAGGTTGTTTCGCACCAGGCCCATCAGCGACTGGTCGAAGGTCTGCATGCCGTAGCTGATGTGACCCTGGGCGATCGCGTCGGGGATCTCCTTGGTGCGATCCTTGTCCTCGATCATCTCCTTGATGCGCGCGGTCGCCTTCATGATCTCGACGGCGGCGACGCGGCCCTTGCCGTCGGCGCGCGGCACGAGGCGCTGGCTGACCACGCCCTTGAGCACCGAGCCGAGCTGAATGCGCACCTGCTTCTGCTGGTGCGGGGGGAAGGCCGAGATGATGCGGTTGATGGTCTCGGACGCGTCGAGGGTGTGCAGCGTCGACATCACGAGGTGGCCCGTCTCGGCGGCGTGGAGCGCGGTCTCGATGGTCTCGATGTCGCGCATTTCGCCGACGAGGATGACGTCGGGGTCTTGCCGCAGCGCGCTCTTGAGCGCCTGGCTGAAGCTCATCGTGTCCACGCCGACTTCGCGCTGGTTGATGATCGAGCGCTTGTCGCGAATGAGGAACTCGATGGGGTCTTCGACGGTGACGATGTGGTTGGTCTCGGTCGCGTTGATGTGATCGATCATCGCGGCGAGCGTGGTCGACTTGCCCGAGCCGGTGGTGCCGGTGACGAGGATCAGGCCGCGCTCTTCGAGCGACATCTTCTCCAGCGTGTTGGGGAGCATCAGCTCCTTGATCGTCTGGATCTTGAACGGAATGACACGCAGCACCGCGCCGATCGTCCCGCGCTGCTGGAAGACGTTCACGCGGAAGCGGCCGAGACCGGGAACGCCGTAGGCCAGGTCGACCTCGTTGCTCTGCTTGAACTTCTCCTTCTGGAACTCGTTCATGATGCCGAACGCCATGCGCGCCACCTCTTCGGGGGGCAGGCGCTTGCCGTCTTTGAGCGGCACCAGCTGACCGTCGACGCGGAACATCGGCGGGAGACCGGCCTTCAGGTGGATGTCGCTGGCTCCGCCGCGCAGGGCGATGGTCAGGATCTCGTTGAGCTCCATGGTGCCCTCGACGGTACTACGAGCGGGCCACCGCGCATCACCAGTCCGTCATCGAAGAAAAATCCAGCGCACACCTGCCCCTGCCATGAAACGACTCGAGCCGGCGCCTCCCGAAGGAGACGTCGGCTCGAAGGACCACCCACTTCGCAGCGATCAGCGCTTGCTGAACTGGAAGCGGCGGCGGGCGCCCGGCTGACCGGACTTCTTGCGCTCGACGGCGCGCGAGTCACGGGTCAGGAAGCCGGCCTTCTTGAGCGGCGAGCGGAACTCCGGGTTGAGCCGGGTCAGCGCGCGCGACAGGCCGTGACGAATCGCGCCGGCCTGGCCCGAGAGGCCGCCACCGCGCACGTTCACCGTCATGTCGATCTTGTTCATCTGCTCCAGCACCTGCAGGGGCTGGTTGATGATCATGATCGACGTCTCGCGCCCGAAGTACTCGTCCAGGGGGCGACCGTTCACGATCATGCTGCCGGAGCCAGACTTCACCCACACGCGGGCAGTGGCTTCCTTGCGGCGGCCGGTAGCGTAGAAACCGTCAGTGCCAGACTTGGCCATGGTGTTCGTATCCTCGAGAAAAAATCAGGCGGTGATCTGCTTGGCGGCGGGCTTCTGCGCGCCGTGCGGGTGCTTGTCGCCCGCGTAGACGCGGAGCTTGGTCATCATCTGCCGGCCGAGCGCGTTGCGCGGCAGCATGCGGCGAACCGCGTTGGTGATGATGTCTTCGGGGTGCCGGCGCTGCAGCGTCTGGTAGTCAGACGACTTGAGCGCGCCCGGGAAACCGGCCTTCGGGTGCCGGTAGTACATCTTCTGGGTCGGCTTGTTGCCCGTGACCTTGACCTTCTCGGCGTTGATCACGACGACGTGATCGCCCGTGTCGATCGAGGGGGTGTACATCGGCTTGTGCTTGCCCTTGAGGAGCGAAGCGATCTGGCTGGCAGCGCGGCCAAGCACCTTGTCGGACACGTCGATGACGTGCCACGCGTGCTTGATGTCCTTCGCCTTCGCGCTGTACGTACGCTGGTGCGGCATGACTTGAACCTCGTGGATCAGGAAACGGCGGAAAGGGCGGCCCTGCTACCCGTCCCTCCTCGGAGTGTCAAGGCCGGAGCCCGAGTTTTCGGGGGTTGGAGCCGGTGCGGCGGGCGCGCTGCTCTTCAGCCCATCGCGGAGCCGGGCAAAGAAGCTCTGTTCCTTCGGCGTCGGCGGCCCAACCGGGGTCGCTCCGAGCTCGATAACCTCTGAGAGTTGTTCGGGAATATCTGACAGGAACCGGCTCGGCGTGCGCGGTGCCTCCTTGCCGCGCTTGATGCGGGTGGCGGCGCGGGTCATCACCAGCCGCTCACGGGCGCGCGTCATGCCGACGTAGCAGAGCCGCCGTTCCTCCTCGGGGTTGGGCAGCTCGCCCTGCATGCCGGAGTGCGGGAGCAGGTCTTCTTCGACGCCGACCATGAAGACCAGCTTCCACTCGAGGCCCTTCGCGCCGTGCAGCGTCATCAACGTCACGCGGCCCGCCTGGTGGTGCTGCTCGTCTTCGTCGTCCTTCGTGTCGAGCGAGAGACGGTTCAAATAGGTGAGCAGGCTCGCCTTGGGGCCCTCGCGCTTCTCGTAGTTCTCGAGCGACTCGATCACGCCGTTGACCGCCTTCGCCTTGCGATCACCCGAGGCGAGCGTGGGCGCGAGCGCGCGGGCCTGCGCGACGAAGTCGATCTCCTTGAGGAGCTGCTTGGTGAGGTGCGACAGGTTCCCCTTGTTGAACGACTTCCGGTACCGGTCCATCAGCGCGACGAACTCGCCGATCTTCTCCGCGGCGCCCTTCGGCAGCGTCTCGATCTCGGCCGCGCGCTCGAGCGCCTTCCACAGCGGGACCTCGTGCTCGAGCGCCCAGGCGGTCAGCCGTTCCATC
>JAXLYB010000026.1:0-64122 GCA_046351675.1 Myxococcaceae bacterium | reverse complement strand
ACGCACATGGCCGCCGGAGAAGAACGCCGCAGACAGGCAGTTCACGCCCGCATCTCGAGGGTCCGGCGTCACCTGAACCTCGAAGTCATCACGCGCGCGGCCGTCGGCCCGGTGTGGGTGTCGGTCACCTTCTTCGTCGTGTGGCGCATGTTCGTGCAGAAGGGCCTGTGGCTCTTCGGCGCCATCGCCGCCGCCGCCGCCGTCACCGTCACCTGGCTCTTCACCCGCACGCGCCAGGTCTCGCAGGCGCGCGCCGCGGTCATCGCTGATCGTCAGGCGCAGGCCGGCGGGCTGTTGCTCACGCGCCTCGAGCTCCCCGTCGGCGAGTGGGAGCTCGGCCTCAACCAGCAGCTGCGCGAGCTTCCGCTGCCCGACATCGACGTGCGCCGCCCCGCGTCGCTGCTGGGCCTCGCGTTCTGCTTCCTCGCCATCGGCCTGCTCGTGCCGCAGCCCTCGTTCGTCAAGCCGCCCCAGAACGCGGCCGCCAGCACGCGCGTCGAGGAGCTCGCGGAGAAGATGGAAGCGCTCACGAAGGAAGAGCCCGCTGATCAGGCCGCCCTCGACGAGCTCCAGCGCCTGCAGGAAGAGGTGGCCGACAACAGCTTCGACGCCACCGACTGGGAAGCGGCCGATGCGCTCGACAAGCAGCTCGATCAGCAGGCCGCCGAGGCGTCACGCGAGCTCGAGCGCGCCGACAACGCGGCGAAGAACCTCCAGGACGCGCTCGCCAACGCGCAGTCGGGTGAGTCGAACCAGCGCGAGAAGGACGAGCTCGAGCGCGCGCTGATGGAGCTGTCGGACGGCCAGGCCCAGAACGGCGACCAGGCGATGCAGCAGGCCATGGGCGAGGGGCAGAACGGCCAGCAGGGCGAGAACGGTCAGCAGGGCGAGAACGGTCAACAGGGCGAGAACGGGCAGCAGGGCGAGAACGGGCAGCAGGGCCAGAACGGGCAGCAGGGCCAGAACGGTCAGCAGGGCCAGAACGGTCAGCAGGGCCAGAATGGTCAGCAGGGCCAGAACGGTCAGCAGGGCCAGAACGGTCAGCAGGGCCAGAACGGCCAGCAGGGCCAGCAAGGTCAGAACGGACAACAGAATGGCCAGAATGGCCAACAGAATGGCCAGCAGGGGAACGGCCCGAGCCAGAAGTCGCTCAACGATCTCCGCAAGGCGCTCTCGCAACGGCAGGACCAGCTGAGCAAGCAGTTCTCCAACGGCCAGCAGCAGCAGCAGGCCAACAAGGGGAACAAGGGCAACAGCGGGAACAACGGCAACAAGGGCAACAAGGGCGAGCAGGGCAACCAGGGCCAGGGTGAAGGCCAGGGGCAGGGCGAGGGGCAAGGCCAGGGACAGGGGCAGGGGCAGGGCAACGGTGAGGGGCACGCGTCGCGTGGCGTCGAAGAGGGCGCGGGCGTGGGGCGTGGCGGCGACTCGAGCGAGCTCGTGTTCGGCGGCGAGGCCGAGATGGATCCCGACCGGCTCAAGTACGAGGCGCTCCCCGAGGGTAACGGCGGTGATCCCGGCGAGCTCTTCGGCCTGAAGCAGGCCAACCCGAAGCGCACCACGCCCAGCACGTTCATCAGCCCTGCCACCAACACCGGCCCCACGGGTGACCAGGCCGCCGGGTACGACGAGGGCTCGATGCGTCCGCGCAATCGCACGCTCGTGCAGCGCTATTTCGATTCGAAGTGAAGTTCACGCTGGGAGGGGAGTGCCACCGTGTCTGATTCGTTGCTGACGCCGCTCGAGGTGCAGGCCGCGCAGGAGTCCATCGGCAAGCTGAAGAAGGGCCTCAACCAGGTGCTGCTCGACCAGACCGGCGTGGTCGATCGCGTGTCGACCGCGATCCTCGCGCGCGGTCACGTGCTGCTCGAGGGCCTGCCCGGCCTCGGCAAGACCGAGCTCTGCAAGGGCCTCGCGCGCCTGCTCGGGCTGCCCTTCAAGCGCATCCAGTTCACGCCTGACCTGCTGCCCGGCGACATCACCGGCACGTACGTCATCGACGCCGACACCAAGCAATTCACCTTCCGCCCGGGGCCGCTGTTCGCCTCGGTGGTGCTCGCCGACGAGATCAACCGCAGCTCGCCCAAGACGCAGTCGGCGCTGCTCGAGGCGATGCAGGAACGCAGCGTCACGGTGCTCGGCACCACGCACTCGCTCCCGTCGCCGTTCTTCGTGCTCGCCACGCAGAACCCCATCGAGCTCGAGGGCACCTACCCGCTGCCCGAGGCGCAGCTCGACCGCTTCATGTTCCGCGTGCTCGTGCCGCCCGTCGGCGCGAAGACGATGGCCAGCATCCTCACCTCGCGCGTGCGCGGGCAGCCGCCGCAGCTCGAGCCGGCCACCGACGACGCGGGGCTGAAGACGCTGTTCTCGCTCGTCGATCGCGTGCACCTCCCGCTGCCGGTCGCGGAGTTCATCGGCCGCCTCGTCGAGGGCACCCACCCCGCGGCCGGTGGTGCGCCCGACACCGTGCGGCGCTTCGTGCGCTACGGCGCGTCTCCCCGCGCGGCGCTGGCGTTGGCGGCGAGCGCGCGCGCGTGGGCGCTCAGCAAGGGCAAGCCCAACGTCGGGTTCGACGAGGTGCGCGAGATGGCGAGCGCGGTGCTCAACCACCGCCTGGTGCTCAGCTACGAGGCCGGCCTCGAGAAGGTGTCGGCCGAGATGGTGGCTGATCAGCTGCTGAGCACCGTGCCGGAGGTGGCGCGTGGTTGAAGCGCTGCTCATCGCCACGCTGCTCTCGGTCGCGCAGGCCGACGAGGCAGAGGTGGCCGCGCCCGAGCCGGTGGCGGCTCCCGACGACGACAACACCGGCGACGACGGGCCCTCCGGCCTGGTCTCGCTCTCGGAATACCAGATCGCCCAGGTGACCCGCGTCGAGGTGGCCAGTGGCCGCACCCGCATCGGCGTCGAGTCGAACGCGCCCGCTCCGCGCGCCGGCAGCTTCCCGGTGCGCTTCTTCGTCGACAACAGCACCGGCCCCCGCCAGGTCATCACCTTCCGCGTGCAGTCGTCGGTCGCGGGCGGCTTTCACAACGTGACGCGCGCGGTGGAGATCGCCGCCGGTGAGCGCCGCACGGTGAACGTGCCGATCCCCGCGGAGATGCGGTACGCGACGGTGAGCGCGACGGGGCCGGGCATCACCGAGAACGCCAACTCGTCGATGTACTTCCAGAACACGTACGACCCGCAGCGCGTCGTGCTGTCCATCAGCCGGCCCGAGCAGTTCGAGAAGTTCGCGGGCAAGGCGCCGCGCTACTCCGGCGCCAACGTCTTCGTGCACCCCGTGCCGCCCGACGAGGCGCCCGACGAGCTCGCGGCCTACCTTGGCTACGACGCGGTGGTGGTGCCCGACGCCGCCACCCTCGACAACCTCGACGAGTCGAAGCGCCGCGCGATCGAGGGCTTCGTCGCCACCGGTGGTCACCTCGTCATCGGCGGCGTGCCGCGCAGCCAGGCGGTCTTCCCGCTCGCGAAGAACCTGAAGGCCGGCACCACGCACTACGGCTTCGGCACGCTGATCATCACCGGAGGTCCCTCGGCCGGCCTCGACGTGTTCCGCGAGAACTTGAACGTCAGCCCGCGCGGACCGCTGCCCGAGTACGAGCGCCGCTACAACCCGACCGCCGCCGCGAGCGACCTGCTGCTGCCGCAGGCCACCGCGCCGCTGGGCCGCTTCCTCTTGATCATCGCGCTCTTCACGCTCGCCATCGGTCCGGGGAGCGTGTGGGTCGCGCGCCGTCGCGGGCCGGCGGCGCTGCTGGTCACCATTCCCGGCACGGCGCTGATCACCTGCGTGCTGATCATCGGCTACTCGCTCATCGCCGACGGCTTCGTGGTGCACAGCTCGACGTGGGGCTTCACGCTGCTCGACTCGCGCTCACACCGCGCCATCACCCACGGCGTCACCGCGTACTACGCCAACCTCGCCCCCTCGAAGGCCACCTTCGGCCCCGGCGTGGTGCTCGTCGCGCCGCACGAAGATCGCCGCGAGAAGTACGTCGCCGACCTCACGTGGAAGGACGGGCTCACGCTCGGCGGCGACTTCGTGCCCTCGCGCACCTACCGCGAGTGGGG
Source organism: Myxococcaceae bacterium (assembly GCA_046351675.1). Lineage (GTDB taxonomy): Bacteria > Myxococcota > Myxococcia > Myxococcales > Myxococcaceae > Archangium_A. Next base: position 60,048 of record JAXLYB010000026.1, on the reverse strand, counting down.
CTTCACCTCGGTCGAGCCCACGCGCGCGCGGCTGGTGGTGAAGCAGAAGGGCAAGGAAGTGGTGCTGCAGAACGCGCTCGGCATGAAGGTCGACGGCGTGGTGGTGAACGTCGACGGCAAGTTCTACTCGGGCGGGCCGGTGCGTGACGGCGGGGAGGTGACGCTCGAGCCGGGCAACCGCGTGCAGTACGCGGGCAACGTCGCGGCCGGGCGCTTCTCGGCCGACGTCACCCAGGCGGTCGTGCACCGCAGCATCGAGCACGGCCAGTTCCTCGCGCGGGTCGAAGGCGCGGGCTTCGTGCCGACCGGCGGGCTGTCGACCAACCTCGCGTCGAGCGAGCAGTGGATCCGAGGGGAGTACGAGGAATGAGCGCGCTGCTCGAGGTGAAGGGGCTCACGCGGTACTACGGCTCGCTCCGCGCGGTCGACGACGTCAGCTTCTCGGTGAACACCGGCACCATTCTCGGGTTCATCGGCCCGAACGGCGCCGGCAAGTCGACCACCATGCGCATCATCGCCACGCTCGACGTACCGACCGCGGGCGAGGTGCTGCTCGATGGCAAGTCGCTCGTCGCGCGGCCCGACCAGGCGCGCCCGCTGCTCGGGTACATGCCCGATCGCTACGGCACCTACGACGACATGACGGTCTTCGAGTTCCTCGACTTCTTCGCGCGCGCGTACCGGCTGCGAGGGCAGGAACGGAAGGCGCGCGTCGAGTCGGTGATGGACTTCACCGGCCTCATGCCGCTCAAGGACAAGCTCACCTCGGAGCTGAGCAAGGGCATGAAGCAGCGCGTGGCGCTCGGGCGCACGCTGCTCCACGACCCGAAGCTGCTGATCCTCGATGAGCCCGCCGACGGCCTCGACCCCCGCGCGCGCATCGAGCTGCGTGAGCTGCTCCGCGCGTTGGCGTCGCAGGGCAAGGCGGTGTTGATCAGCTCGCACATCCTCACCGAGCTGTCGGAGATCTGTGACACCTGCGCGATCATCGAGCAGGGCAAGCTGCTCGCGACCGGCACGGTGCAGGAGGTGTTGTCGCGCACCTCGAACGCCGCCGCGTTCAGCGAGGTCGAGCTGACCCTCTTCGTGCCGCAGGGTGGCTCGCTCGACGAGGCCGCGAAGAAGGCCGAGCGCCTGCTGCTCGAGCAGCCCCTGGTCGCCAACGTCGCGGTGATGACCAACTCGGTGCGCTTCCGCCTCGAGCTCAAGCCCGGGGAAACGCCGCCGCCAGGCTGGGTCGAGGAAGCCAGCGTGCGCGTGCTCAAGGCGCTCGTCACCGCCGACATTCCCGTGGCGAGCTTCCGCACCCGCGAGCACGACCTCGAAGACGCGTTCATGTCGGTCACGCGGGGGAAGGTCCAGTGAGCGCCGCCGCCCCCGACGCCTTCGATCGCTTCGGCGAGCGCGTCGCCGATCGCGTCAACCCCATCGTGGTGAAGGAGGTCCGCCAGGGCCTCCGCACCCGCGTGTTCTGGATCTTCTTCTCGCTGATGCTGGTCGGCTGCCTGTTCATCGCGCTGTTCTTCTTCGCGGCGAACGACGGCCTCGGCGAGCGGAGCGGGCAGGGCGCCTTCGTGGCGTTCTTCGTCTGCCTCGCGCTGGTGCAGTTCTTCGTCATTCCGTACGCCGCGTACCGCTCGATGGCCCGCGAGGCCGAAGACGAGACGTGGGTGCTGCTCACGCTCACCGGCCTGGGCCCGCGCCGCATCTTGAGCGGCAAGCTCGGGAGCTCGGTCTTGCAGGGGCTCCTCTATTCCTCGGCCGCGACGCCGTTCCTGCTCTTCAGCTACTTCCTCAACGGCATCGACCTGCCCACCATCATCGTGGGCGTGTGCGTGGCGGGCGCGTACCAGGTGTTCCTCGTCGCGGTGTCGGTCAGCCTCGCCACGCTCGCCGAGTCGCGCATCGTGCGCGCGCTGTTGCACTTCGTGTTGCTCGGTACGCTGCTGTTCGGCCTCGGCATGGGCATCACCGGGTCGGTCGTCATCGGCGAGTTCGCCCAGAAGTTCACCAGCAGCTCGGCGTTCTGGCTCACCGCCATCTCCACGTTCTTCGGCATGCTGACCACCGGCATGTTGCTCTTCGAGTCGGCCGCGGCGCGCCTGTCGCTGCCCACCGAGGACTACACGCGTGGGCCGCGCCTCGTGTACGCGACGCAGTTCCTCGGCGGGCTCGCGCTCTTCATCTGGGGCTACTTCGCCAGCGGCGAGGGCGACGTGCTCACCGCGGCGAGCGTCACGCTCTCGCTCTACGCCACCCTGGTCGGGCTCTTCGTGGCGAGCGATCGCGACGGCATGGCGAAGGTGCACTGGGCGCACGGCGGGCGCTTCTCGTTCCTCAAGCCCGGCGGCTTCCGCGGGTACGTGATGGTCGTCGGCCTGCTCCTCGCCGCGGTGGCGGGGTTGTTGGTGCTCGCGGTCGCCGATGGCCACCTCTCGATGGGGCCGTTCCTCGTGCTGTGCGCCGCGCCGGCCTTCGCGCTCTTGATGCTCTCGATGCCCATCGTCATCGCGCGGTGGATTCCGCACCCGCCGTGGCAGACGCCCGCGATGATTCGCCTCGTCTTCCTCGGGCTGGTGGTGCTGATGACCGGCGTGCCGCCGCTCATCGGAGAGATCGTCAGCGACGCCGATGACCTCTTCCTGAACGCGCTCAACCCCGTGGTCGGCCTCATCAACATCGAGCGGCAGGCGCACGACGGCGTGCCGTTGACGATGCTGGTGTGGGGCGTGGCGCTCGGCTTCGCGGCGTCGGCGTTCTTCTCGCTGCGCGCGCGCGACACGGAGTGGCTGGCGTGAGCTCGGCGGCGACCGCGGCCACCGGTGGGTTCTCGGAGCGCTTCGTCGAGCGCGTCGGCCCCATCGTGGTCAAGGAGGTCCGCCAGGGCCTGCGGTCGCGCGTCTTCGCCATCTTCTTCGGCACGCTGCTCGCCGCGTGTCTCGTCATGGCGCTCATCGCGCTGGCCGAGGCGACCAACTCCGCGGGCACCGCGCACGGGAAGGACTTCTTCGGCGCGTACCTCACGGCGCTGGGCGGGGTGTGCTTCTTCGTGTTGCCGTTCGTCGCGTTTCGCTCGATGGCGCGGGAGCTCGAAGACGAGACGTGGGTGTTGCTGACGCTCACGGGACTGGGCCCCGGCAGCATCACGCGCGGCAAGTGGGCGAGCATCATGTCGCAGGCGCTGCTGTTCGGTTCGGCGTGCGCGCCCTTCGTGCTGTTCAGCTACTTCTTGAACGGCATCGACCTGGTGCAGATCGTCGTCGCGCTGGTGCTGGCGGCGGCGTGGTCGTCGTTCCTCACCGCGGTCGGCATCGCGGTCGCCACGCAGGCGCACACCAAGCTCGGCCGCACGGTCGCGCACTTCGTCGTGTTGGGCCTGCTGGGGCTGGCGACGGTCGGCGGCGTGGCCTTCGCGTGGGTGCTCGCCGAGGAAGGGCAGCGGTTGCTCACCACCGACGCGCTGCGGAACTTCGCGATCGGCATCGGCGTGTTCAGCCTGCTCGGCACGTGGCTGGTGCTCGAAGGCGCCGCGGCGGGGTTGGCGTTGCCCTCGGAGCCCGCGTCTCGGGGCCCGCGCATCGCCCTGGCGATCCTTGGCGCGCTCGGCATCGGGTTCGGGTTGGTGCTCTTCGTCATCGAGAACGGCCGCGCGACGGATGCCGAGGGCGGGCAGATCGTGACGATGTTCCTGCTCACGTGCATCGGGCCGTTCTGCATCAGCGAGCGTGACGGGTGGCCGGTGACCGCGGCGAGCGGTGGGTGGCTCAAGCCCGGCGCGCTGCGGAGCTTCTTGCTCATCCTCACCCTGATGGTCGCCTCGTCGGTGATGTGGTCGTTCTGCTTCAGCAACGGGCGCTCGAGCTCGTGGGGTTCCGACGACAAGCACGTGCGCGCGATGATCGGCGCGCTGGCGTACCCGGTGATGTACCTCTCGTTCGGGGTGATCCTCGGTCGCTTGAGCCCGCTCAAGCGCCTCGGCGAGCCGGTGGCCACGCGCGCCGGCTTCATCTTGTCGGTGGTGCTCGGCGTGGTGCTCTCGTTGCTGGTCTCGCTGCTGCTCGACAACCGCGCCAACAGCCGGCTCTTCAATGCGCTCAACCCGGTGGTGGGGCTGGTCAACCTCGTCGACCGCTCGGGGAGCGACCTCGACGCGGCGGTGACGTTCGCGAGCGCGGTGGCGTTGCTCGCGGTCTTCGTGGCGCTGATGACGTTGTGGACGCGGGACGAGGTGCGCAAGTGAGCGTGCGGCTCGATCACGGCATGGTGGAGCGGGCGGCGGTGGGCTGCGTGCTGCGGCTCCCGCGCGTGCCTCACCGCGGCAAGCTGGGCGAGGTGCGCGCGTCGTCGGTCGGCTCGAGCCTCGAGCTGCACGACTTCCGCCAGTACTCGCCGGGCGACGACCTGCGGCACATCGACTGGAATGCAGTGGCGCGCACGGGCGAGCTGTACCTGCGCGTGCGGCAGGACGAGGTGAGCCCGCGCGTCGAGGTGCTGGTCGATGGCTCGGCGTCGATGGGCGTGACGGATGCGAAGGCCGCGCGCACCCGGGAGATCGCCGCGTGGGTCTGCACGCTCGCGCGTCGCGGCGGCCTCGACCCGGTGCTCATCGCGACGGGGGAGACGGTGCAGAAGGGCGCGGGTCCGACCACGCGCGCGCTGCTCGATAATTTGCAGTTCAACGGGCGCGAGCCGTTCGACGTGGCGCTGCGCCGGGCGCCTCCGCTGTCGCCGTGCGGGTTGCGGGTGGTGATCAGCGACTTCCTGTTCGAGTCACCGCCCGAGCCGTTCTCGGAGCGCCTGGCGCGCGGGGCCGCGGGGTTGATGTTGGTGCAGGTGCTCGACGAGGAGGATCTCGATCCGTCGGGTGGTGCTGGCGCGCGGCTGACCGACGCGGAGTCGGGTGATCACCTCGAGCGCATTCTCACGCCGCACGTGATCGATCAGTACCTGGCGCGCCTCGAGGCGCACGTCGCGCTGTGGCAGGGCGCGGCGCGGCGTGTGCGCGCGACGTGGGCGCAGGCGTCGGCGGCGCACCAGCTCGATGCCCTCGCGCGCAAAGAGCTCAACTCGCTCGTGGAGGTCGCATGAGCGCTGTTTCTGCCTTGAGGGACGAGGCGTGCGCACGTGGCCTTGGCTCTGCCGAACGGCGACCGTGCCTCTCTGCACGCCGCAACGTGACTCACGGGGGTCGGTTGTCCCGAATTGGCTGCTCTGACGACCAATTCCAGACAAACGACCCCCCACCTTCGCCCCGGCCGCTCGAAGCGAGGGGCTGCCAGGGTCGAGCAAGGCCCGAACCCGTCACCCCTTCGTCCCTCAAGGCGTTAGCTCCCTCTCCCCGCGAGCGGGGAGAGGGTTGGGGTGAGGGGCCAACGCTCACGGAGGCCGCATGACCCTCGGCGCTCCCCTCGGCCTCCTGGCGCTCCTCGCGATGCCGGCGCTCGTGGCCGCGTACTTCCTCCGCCGCCGCCAGCCGCCCCGCACCGTGTCCGCGCTCTTCCTCTGGAAGACCCCCGACCAACGCGCCGAAGCCGGCCCGCGCCTCAACCGCTTCTCCCGCGAGGCCTCGCTCGCCCTCGAGCTGCTCGCGGTACTCTTCGCCGCCCTCTTCCTCGCCGACCTCCGCTGCGGCGCCGACGCGCCCCGCCAGCACGTGGTCATCGTGCTCGACGGCAGCCTCTCGATGAACGCCGTGGTCGACGGCAAGAGCGCAGTCGAGCGCGCCAAAGACGAAGTCGCCTCCATCGCCCGCAGCGAGAACGCCGGAGTCCTCACCCTCCTCGAGTCGGGCGTGAAGCCCTCGGTCATCGCCGGCCCGCAGCAAGACCGCGACCGCGCACTGAGCGCCCTCGAGAAGTGGTCACCCGCCCAGCCCGCGCACGACCCCTCAGCCGCCTTCACGCTCGCCCGCGAGCTCTCCGGCGGAGTCGAGCACCGCGTCTTCTTCCTCACCGACGGCCCGCTCCCGGACTCGATCGCGCTCCCGCCGCTCTTCGAGGCCCGCTCGGTCGGCAAGCGCGCCGCCAACGTCGCCTTCCTCTCCGCCCAGCGCCGCGACGAGAACGGCTTCGCGCAGGTCACGGTGCGCGTGGGGAACTTCGCCGACCAGGCCGCCAGGGTGACGGTGCGCTTCTCCGCCCCCGACGACGCCCCGCAGCGCCACACCGTCGACCTCTCGCCGGGCGGCTCGTCGGTGCTCCGCGTCGGCTTCAAGACGAAGGAAGCGCTCAAGGTCGACCTCGACGACGACGCGCTCCCCGAAGACGGTCACCTCGTGCTCCTCCCCGCGCCCGTGGCCGACGTGAACGTGGCGCTGCTCGACGGCCTCGACGGCAACGCGGTGCAGGCCCTCAAGCGCTTCTTGAACGTCGCGGTCGGCGTGCGGCTCGCCAGCCCGGCGCTGCTCACCATCGGCCCGCCCGGAACCCAGGCCAACCTGCAGCTCGGCGCGAAGGGCACGCTCAAGTCGTTCGTCGGTCCGTTCTTCGCGCAGAAGGGCAACACGCTCCTCGACGACGTGCAGCTGGGTGGCGTGGTGTGGACCGCCGGCGAGAACCCGCCCGGGCGCGTGCTGATGAGCGCGGGCGAGGTGGTGCTGATCAGCGAAGAAGACGACGGCACGCTGCACCTCAACCTCGAGCTGAGCCGCAGCAACGTGCAGCGCACGGTCGCCTGGCCGGTGCTGCTCTCGAACGTCGTGCGCCAGGTGCGCCTCGGCGCGCCCGGGTTCCCGCGCAAGCACCTCATGCTCGGCGAAGACACGCCGCTGGTCGCCTCGAGCGGCTCGAAGTGGGAGCTCAAGGGCCCGCGCGACGAGCGCCGCACCGTCATCGGCTCGGGCGTGCTCACGCTGCCTCCGCTGCCCGCCTCGGGCCGCTGGGTGCTCGAGAAGGACGGCGAGAAGTTCGATGAACTCGTGGTGCTCCCCCTCGACCCGCGCGAGTCGGATCTCCGCACGCGCGGCGCCTGGGAAGTGGTGCCCAAGCAGGAGCGCGCCTTCGCTTCGCTCGCGACGACCCGCCCGCGCCCGTGGTGGCCGCTCGCGCTCGTGTTGTTGTTGGTGCTGGTCGACTTCTGGCTGACCGCCGCGCCGCGCCGTGATGACAGCAAGGCCACGCTGGCCCAGGCGGGGAAGGGGGCGAGCACGTGATCCTCGCCGCGCCGCAGGCCCTGCTGCTGCTCTTCCCGCTCGGGCTGTTTCTCTTCCTCACCGCGCGCATCCACGGCCCGCCGATGTGGCTGCGCGTGGCGATCGTCTCGCTGCTGACGCTCGCGCTCGCGCGCCCCGAGTACCGCCTCCGCAGCGCGGGCAGCGACGTGGTGGTCATCGTCGACCGCAGCCGCTCGATGCCGCCGCGCAACGAGGCGGTGGCCGAAGAGCTCATTCGCCTGCTCGAGCCTCAGCGCCGTCCGGGCGATCGCCTCGGCGTCGTGTCCTTCGGCCGCTCGCCGCGCGTGGAGATGGCGCTCAGCGCCGACGGCCGCTTCCCCGGCTTCACCGCGGCGATCGACGGCGAGGCCTCGAACCTCTCGGCCGCGCTCGACGCCGCGGGCGATCTCATTCCGTCCGATCGCAGCGGCCGCGTGCTGGTGCTGTCCGACGGGCGCGCCACCGGCCTCGACTCGCGCGCCGCCGCCCGGCGCCTCACGGCCCGCGGCATCCCCGTCGACGTGCGCTACTTCGGCCGCGAAGACTCGGCGATCGACGTCGCGGTCAGCTCGCTGGTGGTGCCGCCCAACGTCGCCGCGCAGGAGCCCTTCCTCGTCACCGCGACCCTCAAGTCGACCGCCGCCACCTCGACCACGCTGACGCTGCTGCGCAACGGCACGCCGATCGCGAAGGTGAAGCGCGATCTCACCGCCGGCGCGACGGTGCTCACCTTCCGCGACCTCGTCGAGCAGCCGGGCCTCGCCGCGTACGAGCTGCGCACCGAGACGGCCGGTGACGGCGTGCCCGAGAACGACTTCGGCCGCGCGGTGGTGCGCGTCGATGGTCCTCCGCGCGTGATGGTCTTCACCGACAAGCCCAACGGCACGCTGGTGAAGGCGCTGAAGGAAGCGAAGCTGCTGGTCGACGTGCGCGCCCCGGCGCCGATCGGCATGGCCGACCTCGAGGGCGTGGGCGCGGTGGTCATCGAAGACGTCGAGGCGGGCCGGCTCAGCGAGAACGGGCTGCACGTGCTCGCGCAGTTCGTCCGCGAGGCGGGCGGCGGCCTGGTGCTCACCGGCGGCAAGCACAGCTTCGGCGAAGGCGGCTACCGCAAGTCACCCATCGAAGACGTGCTGCCGGTCTCGCTCGAGATGCGCGAGGAGCAGCGCAAGGCGGCCATCGCGCTGTCGATCATCATGGACTGCAGCTGCTCGATGGGCGTTCGCGTGCCCGACGGCCGCACCAAGATGGAGCTCGCCGCCGAGGGCGTGGTGGGCGCGCTGCAGCTGCTCAACCCGCGCGACGAGGCGGCGGTCGACATGGTCGACACCGAAGACCACAGCCTCTTCCACATGAGCCCGGTCGCGGCGGGCCTGCCGCTCGACAAGGTGGCGCGTGGCTTCTCGGGCGGCGGCGGCATCTACGTCGGCGAGGGCCTGCGCGTCGCCAAGCGCGAGATCCTGGCCTCCACCAAGGAGACCCGGCACGTCATCCTCTTCTCTGACGCGAACGACTCCGAGGAACCCGACGACTACAAGAAGACGATCGCCGAGCTGGTGAGCAAGAACGTCACGGTGTCGGTGATCGGCATGGGCACGCGGGCCGACTCCGACGCGCGCCTGCTCGAAGAGGTCGCCAAGCTCGGCAACGGCCGCATCTACTTCGCCGAAGACGTCACCAGCCTGCCGCGCATCTTCAGCCAGGAGACCATCGCGGTCGCGCGCTCGACCTTCGTCGAAGACGCGACGGGCACGAAGCTCGGCCCCGACCTCGCGCAGCTCGGCAAGCTGAGCGGCGCCGATACGCCGGGCATCGCGGGCTACAACCTCACGTACTTGAAGCCGCAGGCGAGCGTGGGCCTGCGCACCACCGACAGCAACGAAGCGCCGACGCTCGCGTTCTGGCCGCGCGGGGCGGGTCGCGTCGTCGCGCTGACCGCTGAGGTCGACGGGCAGTACACCGGCAACTTCCGCCAGTGGGGCAACCAGCGCGCGCTGCTCACGCAGATGGTGCGGTGGACGATGCCGCCACTGAGCCGCGAGCTCGACGCGGTGGCGCGCGCGACGCTCACCGGGAACGATCTGCACGTCACGCTCGACTTCGACCCCAACGCGCCGCCGCCCGCGGGGACACCGACGCTGGTGCTCTTGTCGGGCGATGGCAAGTCGAAGCCGCTCGAGCTGCCGATGCGGTGGGAAGACGAGGACCGCGTCGGCGCGCACTTCGTGATTCCCGGCAGCGGCACGTACCACCCGGTGGTGAAGCTCGGCGATCGCATCTTCCGCGCCGCGCCGGTGACGCTGCCCTGGGCTCCGGAGTTCGAGCCCGCGCCGGCGAGCGAAGGCAAGGCGCTGCTGTCGGCGGTCGCGAAGGCCGGCAACGGCATCGAGCGCATCGCGATGGTCGGGCTGTTCAAGGAAGCCGTCGAGTCGGAGGCCGCCGTCGCGCTCGCGCCGATGCTGCTGGTGCTGGTGGTGTTGATGATCGTCGCGGAGGTCTTCGTGCGCCGGTTCCTGTCGGGGCCGCGGCTGCGCCGGCGCAAGGTGGTGACGGTGACCGCGGCGAAGCTGAACCTGCGGCCGAGCGCGCCGGTGTTTGCGCCGAACACCACCGCGCGTCCGCCTGCGCCGCCGCCGATGCCCGTGCCGGCGACGTCGGATGCGCCCGAGGCGCCGCCGCCTGAGCCGCCGAAGGAAGAGAAGCCCACCGTGCAGGATGCGCTGTCGGCGGCGCGTGAGCGGGCGAAGAAGCGAACGGGTCGCTGATTCCCCTCTCCCCTCTGGGGAGAGGGTCAGGGTGAGGGGAGACCCTCATTCACGCGCGACAGCGAAGTTGGCACGCGAGCGAAGAAGCGAACGGGTCGCGGAGCGCGAGCGATGTGCTGCGCGCTGTGTTGGGAAGAAACGAGCGACTCCCCTCACCCTGTCCCTCTCCCCAGGGGGAGAGGGGACTTCACCGACTCCCCTGCTCGACTCCCTTGCCGAACGCATCGAGTCCATCAGCCGCCGTCTTCCCCATCGCCCCAGTCCGGCACCCGGCCGCCTCCGCCGGCGTCTTCGCGTTCTTCACGCACTCATCCGCCTTCCCCGGGTTCACCGTGTCCGCGAACGCGCTCATGAACTCGACCGCCGCGCCGAGCGTCGCCTTCGCGGCCTGACCCGTCACGCACCCCGCCGCCGCCGAGCAGGTGTTCGCGGTGAGCACGCACCCATCGAGCGTGTCGACCGCACCCTGGCCGAGCTTCGTGCCCAGTTCCTCGCGCAGATCGCGACACGTGTCGGCCTCGGTGCCGCACAGCTCCTTCATCTTCACGCACGACCGCGGCTCAGACCGGCAGCCAGCGAACGAGAGCGTCAGAAGCACGGCGAGCGAGAGCAGGCGAAGCATCGTGTCGACCCCCTGAAAAGCGTGGAGCGCCATCGACGGGCCACCACGCCACCTATTCACCCACCGTCACCCGCACCGCGCATCGCGGCGAGCTCCTTGTCGATCTCGTCGACCCCGCGCAGCAGCCCCGCTTCCTCGAACGCCGCGCGCAGCTCCACGAGGCGCTTCATCGGGTCGAGCCCCGTCGCGCGCATCAGCTTCGCCAGGCAATGCGGGCACGGCTCGAGCGGCCGCGAGTCGCTCTCGTCCTGGTGGTTGCAGCCGTTCATCGGGCACTCCCACGCGATGCAGTGGTGCATCTGCAGCATGTGACCGATCTCGTGCATGCCCGTCTGGTACGTGCGGGTGAGCACCAGGTCGGGCTCGGTCTCGAGATCGCCCGTGCGCGCGAGGCTCATCACGCCCACCCGCTGCTCGTACGTCGCCTCGCCGAACACGAAGTTCCACGTCGGGTCGGGGTACAGGTCGACCGCGGTCACCGCCATCACCGCCGCCGCGTCGGCCGGCCGCACCGCGAGCAGCGCCTCGAGAATGTCCTTCGTCCACCACTGGCGGCCGATCTGCCCCTCGCGCTCCGACTTCGAGGCCTTCTTCTCGTCGAGCGGCGCGAGCACCTTCACCTCGAGCTGGAAGTGCGCCCGCAGCAGCGGCGCCAGCTTGCCCACCACGCCGCGCAGCTTCGCCTCGCTCACCTCGCCGGGCTGCAGCTGCTTCGGGAAGATCGGCACGAGGTACACCACCTTGCCCGGCACCGGCTGGCAGTCGGCCTGGTGACCGGCCAGCGACTGGCCGTCTTCGGGGTGCTCGGCGAGCCAGTCACCGGCCTCGGGCGGGAGCTTCGGCACCGCGAGCGCGCGCAACGGCTCCAGCACGGCAGGCAGCGCCTCGGCCCGCAGCTGCTCGTCGCGCGGGAGGCGTTTGGCGATCATCCGCTCGGGGTCAGGGGCGACGGTGCGGGGCGCGCGTTTCGTCACGGGTTCCTGCGAGACGCGCCACACGAAGGCCGCGCCGGCGACCAGCACTGCCACCACGGCGAGCACGCGCACCATGCGCCCTCCAGACTCCGCCGCGAGGCCAGGGTTCCCTCAGCGCAGACGCCGGCGCCGCAGGGCGAACGCGAGCACCACCGCCGGCACCACCAGCCCCGCCGCGTCGGCCGCGCTGCACCCGACCGTCTTCGTCTTCGTCGGCACGCACCGGCCGTTCACGCACGCCGTCGCGCCGGTGCACTCGGTCGAGCTGAGGCAGGGCGCGCCGGTGTTGTCGTTCTCCTCGTTCGTCATGTCGGGGCCGCCGCTGCCCACCGATGCGTCGGGCAGGCCGGCGTCAGGCAACCCGCCGTCGTCGAGAGTCTGCGCTCCCACTGAAACCGAGGCGGTGACGAGCAGGGCGAGGACGAGACGGGGCATGACGCCTTTGCTTTCGAGCGAGGTTTCCAGACGGTATCGTGGCCGGCAGATGTCGCCCACCATTCTCGTCGTCGACGACAACAAGGAGCTGGTGGCCCTGCTCACCTCGCTGTTCGAGGACGCGGGGTATCGGGTCGTCGGCGCCAACAAGGGAAAAGCCGCGGTCGAGGCCGCGAAGACCGAGCCGGTGGCGCTCGCGGTGATCGACGTGCTGCTGCCCGACATGATGGGGTACCACGTCGCCGACGGCGTGCGCGCCGAGAAGCCCGGCGTGCCGCTGCTCTTCATGAGCGGCGTCTTCAAGGGCTCGAAGCATTCCAACGAGGCGCTGACGCGCTTCCCCGGCAGCAAGTACTTCGAGAAGCCGTTCGACGCGAAGGGGCTGCTCCAGCAGGTGAAGACGCTGGTGCCGATCTCGACGCCGGTCGCGCCGACGCCGCACTCCGGGCAGTCGTTCGACGTCGAGCTCGACATCGACGTCGAAGAAGACTCGGGCGACGAGCCCATGGAGCTGACCGGCCGCATTCGCGTCACCGGCGAAGGCAACATCAGCGCGGAGCTCCAGGGCGCGACCCTCACCGCGCAGCGCCACGTGGGCCCCATCGCGGGCCAGCGCCCCATCTCGCAGGTCAACCTGCCCGCGGTGACCATCGACCCGACCGCCGCGCCGCAGCGCGCGTCACGCCAGGGCGAGCTGCGCGACAACCTCCCGGGGCTGATCAGCGCCTTCTACCTGTCGAAGGAGACCGGTGAGCTGTACTGCCAGAAGGGCAAGGTGAAGAAGGTCGTCTACTTCGAGCGCGGCCAGCCGGTCTTCGCGCTGTCGAACCTCGCCGCCGATCGCTTCGGGCAGTTCCTGGTGCGCGTCGGGAAGATCAAGCCCGACCAGCTGCAAGACGCGGCGGTGGTCGCCCAGCAGAGCAAGCGCCGCACCGGAGACGTGCTCGTCGAGCGCGGCCTGCTGAAGGACACCGAGCGGCTCTATTACGTGGGCCAGCAGGTGAAGGCGATCATCTACAGCCTCTTCGGCTGGGAAGAGGGCCAGTTCACCGTCACCTTCCGCGAGAAGGCGCGCACCGAGAACATCAAGCTCGACCTCTTCCCCGGCAACCTCACCATTCGCGGCATCAAGAAGCTCTACAAGCCCGAGCGCCTGGGCCGCATCGTGAAGCCCGAGGTGCGGTTGTTGCCCAGCCAGCAGCCCGCCTACCAGCTGCACGAGCTCGAGCTCGAGAAGTGGGAAGCGTCGTTGCTCACCCGCGTCGACGGCACGCGCACCAACGCCGAGGTCGTCGCGCTCGCGCAGAAGCCCGAGCACCAGGTGAAGGCGTTCCTCGCCGCGATGATGGGTGTGCAGGTGCTCGAGGCCCGCGAGGCCTGAGCGGTTCAGGCCGCGGCTGACAAGAAGCCGCGCAGCGCTTCCTTGTCGCGCATCTGCGTGTCGACCTCGGCGAAGCTCACGCCCAGCCCCTTCGCCAGGCCGCGCGCGTCGCGATCGACCCGCGCCACTGCGCCGACCAGCGTGCAGTACCTGGGGCCATCGGCGAACGGGAGCGCCAGCGCCACGCGCACCGGGGTGCCGGGCCGCGCGAGCTCGCGGGTGCGGAGGTAGAGGCCACCTTCAGACAGGTCGGCGACCGCGTCGCGGATGAACCGATTGCCGATGCGGCAGTGGGCGGTCAACGCCACGGGGATGCGTGGGAAAACCCGCTTCTCTGCGCCTGCCTTCTCACTCCGCATGCGACCTCCGGCCACAGTCAGCGCGTTCGGAGGGAAAGGTGCGCGAAGTGCCTACCTCTTGTCAACGGGGGCAGCCCTGACGAGACGCGTCAAGGCTTCAGAATGGCTGGATTTCTTCACCCGCGCGCTCGGGCCGTTTACTTCTCGACGGCCACGGTCTGGATGGCGTGGTGGAAGATGAAGATGCGCTCGGTGTTGGTGCGGTTGTCCGCGGGGATCACGAAGAAGCCCGACGTCGGCTGGCGGTGATCGTTCGAGAACCCGGCGACCTGGCGACCGTCTTTGAAGGTGACGCGCACCTTGTTGGTGCCCTGCGTGTCGGGCGCGCGGGCGCCGGGCGCGAGCATGAAGAACAGCGCCTTCACGCGCTCGCGCGCGAGGGTCTCGGTGCCGCCGTTGGCGAGGTGGAGGTGCAGCTGCGCGTCGCCGAGCTTGGCGTCCTTGATGGCGCCGCGCTTCACCTGGCCCTCGACGGTGTGGAGGATCACGCGGTGCTCACCGGGCACGGTGACCGGCGTGCGCGCCTGGTTCTGCGCGGGCGCCGCGGGGGCCGCGGTGGCGACCGGCACGGGCGGGTTGGTCTTCGTGACCGAGGCCGGCGCGGCGATCATCGGCGGGTTGGTCCTGGTGACCGAAGCCGGCGGCGGCGGCGCGACCATCGGCGGGTTGGTGCGGGTGACTGAGACCGGCGCAGCGGCGACGGGCGCGGGCGGTTGGATCAGCGGCGGCACGGCGACCGGACGAGGCGCAGGCGGCGGGGCGACCGGGGCGGGCGCGGGCGGAGCGACGAAGCCGGGCGACGACTGCGACACGGCGACGCCCCAGCTGTGCTCCTCGGCGGGCGGTTCCTCCTCGAGCACCGTGCCCTGGATGACCTCTTCTTCTTCGCCGCCGATCGCGATCGCGTTGCGATCGTCGGTCCACGAGTTGCCGGTGCCGGTGAGCTGCGAGTGGTCGAGGAAGTCGTGGTTGCTCGCCAGCTCGAGCTTCTCCTCGGCGGGAGCGGGGCCACTGCCAGCGCGCACGTTGGTCGCCAGCTCGGCGGCCGAGGCGTTCTCGACCACGAACTCGCCCGCGTCGTCGTCGATGGCGATGCCTTCGGCCACCGCGGCCTGCGGCGAGATGAAGTCGGCGTTGGTCGCCAGCTCGACCTTGTCGTTGCTGTCACCGCCGAGGTCGACCTCGGCCTCGAACGCTCCGAACGCGCTGCGATCAGGCGCGGGCGCGGCGGCCTCAGGGCCGTTGTCCCAGCTCGACGCGAAGATCTGAGAGCCGGCAGCGGCGGGTGCAGCCGGCACGGGCGCGGGTGCAGGCGCAGGCGCGGCGAGCGGACGCGCCGTGGGCTCGAAGGTGGGAATGCGCGGCGCGGCCTCGGGGGCCATCGCCAGCAAGTCGAACGAAGAGCCGCTCGAGCGCGCGGCCGGCGGCGCGACCGGCACCGGGCCCGCAGCGGGCACCGTCGCAGGCGCGGCCGCGACCGGGGCCTCGACCTCGAGCTCGGCTTCCAGCATCGGCTCGGGCTCGATGACCGCGTCGAGGAGCGGCTCTTCTTCGAGGCTGGCCTCGAGCGGCGCGGCGGCGGGCGGCGGTGGAGCCTGCCATTCGGTCGGCGCGGGCGCAGCGACCGGCGCCGAGGCGATCGGCACGGGCAGCTCGGCCCATTCCTCAGACACCTCGACCGACGGCTCGGCGGCGACCAGCGGCGCGGACGCGACCGCGGGCATCGCGGCGACCGGCTCCTCGGCGACTGGCACGTCGTCCCAGCTCGACTGCGCGGGCGCCGCCACAGGAGCGGCGGCCTCGGGCACGGCGTCCCAGCTCTGCTGCGCGGGCGCAGCCCCAGGAGCGGCCGCCTCGGGCACGTCGTCCCAGCTCTGCTGCGCGGGCGCAGCCACAGGAGCGGCGTCGGGCACGGCGTTCCAGCTCGGCTGCGCGGGCACGGCAGCGACCGGGGCGGCGACTTCGGGCACCGCATCCCAGCTCGGCGCCACCGGCTGCGCGGCAGTGACCGGAGCGGCGACCTCGGGCACGGCATCCCAGCTCGGCGCCACCGGCTGCGCGGGCGGAGCGGCGACCTCGGGCACGTCGTCCCAGCTCGGCGTCACGGGCACGGCAGCGGGTGACGCTGCGACCTCGGGCACCGCGTCCCAGCTGGGGGCGATCGGCTCGGCGACGGGAACGGGAGCTGCGACCTCGGGCTCGACGACCCAGCTCGGCACGGCAGGCTCAGCCGCGGCGACCGCGGGCGAGCTCGACACCTCGGGCACGTCGTCCCAGCTCGGGGCGTTCGCCGGCGCGGGCGCGATGCGCTGCTCGAGCGGCACCGCGGCCGGTTCGGGCACGTCGTTCCAGTCGGGCGCGCCCTCGACTGCGACCGGAGCGGGCGGTTCGGCGCCGACGATCAGATCAGCCGCCGACGAGCTCGGGGGCGGCACGTCGACCGAGGCCAGCGCGATCGGCGGCATCGGCGCGGGCGCAGGCGCGAGGTGCGGCGCCGAGGTCACCGGCGGCGAGAGCGCGGGCTTGGCGAGCTTGATGGGCGCCAGCTCGATCTCCTCGACCTGGCCGGCGTCGAGCACGCGCGGCAGCTTCGGCTGCGTCGGCGGCACGTCGTCGTCGCCGAGCGCCGGGGGATCGTTGGAGATCGAGATGGTCGCCGCGGGCGGAGCCTCGGCCGGCACGTCGGCGAGGAGATCGGGCGAGAGCGAGATGCTGGGCCCGGTGTCGACCTCGGGCGAGACGAGCTTCTCGGGCGCGATCGAGACGTTCGCCTTCACCACTTCCTGCACGGGCTCGAGCAGCGACGGGTCGATCGCGATCGACGGGCCGGTCTCGACCTCGCCGACCTTCAGCGACTCGTTGGCGACCGAGACCTCGGCCTTGATCAGGCCCGAGCCTGACGACGTCGGGATGCCGGGCGGCGGCTCGAAGAGCGAGGGGTCGACCGAGATGCTCGGCTCCGGCTCGGCGGGCGCGGCGGCGACGGGAGGCGCCTCGGGCTCGTCGATCGGGAGATCATCGAGCGAGGGCTTGAAGTCCTGCATCGGCGCGGCGTCTTCGCTCAGCAGCGGCGAGGCCGACGGCGTGAACGAGAGCAGCGGCTCGACCGGCTTCGGCGCCGGCTGGCTCATCGACTCGAGCGGCGTGACGCTCGACATGGTCGCCATCGGCACGTCGTCTTCGCTCAACAACGGCGCAGACGTCGGCAGCTCGACCGGCTTGAGCGGCGGGAGCGCGGGCTTCGGCGCGCCGCTCATCGACTCGAGCGGCGTGACGCTCGACATCGTCGCCATCGGCACGTCGTCTTCGCTGAGCAGCGGCGACGACGCGAGGGGGGCGATGGGGGCGATCGGCTTGAGGGGCGCGAGCGCAGGCTTCGGCGCGCCGCTCATCGACTCGAGCGGCGTCACGCTCGACATCGTGGCCATCGGCACGTCGTCTTCGCTCAGAAGCCCGCTCGACGGCGCGGTCGCCGCGGGCGTGAAGTCGAGGCCCAGGCCGGAGGCAGGCGCCGCGGCCGGCTTCTTCACGTCGAGCGCGGGCAGGTCGAAGTCACCGAGGAGCGCCGAACCGGGCTTTTCCTCGGGCTCGTCGGCCAGGAGCTTCGCGGTCGCCGCGTCGAGCTGCGTGACCGCGGTGGTGGTGGTCAGGCCCTTCGAGGTGAGGCTGACCATCGGCGTGGCAGACAGCGAGTCGATCGCGGGCGCGATCTCCTCGACCTCGCCGTCGTCGATCTCCATCACGTCGTCGGACACGTCGGCCGGCGAGGCCGCGGGCATCGGTGCGGGCGCCGGGGCGGCGGGCGCCGAGGTGGGCACCGACGGCTTCGGCTTGATGGTGAAGGGAACGAAGTTCGGGCGCGGCGCCGAGGGCGTCGGCGCGGCAGGCGTCGCCGCGGGCTTGAACGCGCTGGTCGCAGGAGCGCCAAACCCCGAGCCGCCGAGCAGCGGCGACGACGGCAGCCCCTTGCTGGGCGTGGTCGGCACCGGCGCTGGCGCGGGCGCGATCGGGGTCGCCACCTTCCACGGCGCGTTCGGCGCAGAGGTGGGGGCGGCCGGCTTGTCCCACGGGGCGGGCGGGAGCGCGCGGGGCGCCGAGGGCTGCGGGTTCGGCGGAAGCGCGGCGAGGCCGCCACCGAAACCACTCCAGGCGGGCGCGGCCGGCGCGGGAGGGGCGACCGGTGCGGGCGGATTCCACGCGGGCGCTGCGGGCGCGACCGGCTGCTGCGGGTACCACGCGCCGGTGTTGGGATCGTAATAGCCCTGCTGCTGCTGCGACGGATCGGCGTAGCCGGGCTGCGACCACTGCTGCGGGTACGCCTGCGGCTGCTGCGGCGGGTACCACTGGCCGGTGTTCGGGTCGTACCAGGGCTGCGACGGGTCCTGCTGCGGCTGCTGGTAGTAGCCCTGCTGCTGCTGCGCGGGGTCGTAGCCGTAGCCGGGCGCGGCGTACTGCTGCTGCTGCCACGCGGCCTGCTGCTGCTGCGCGTCCCACTGCGGCTGCTGGTTCGGGTCGTACCCCTGCTGCTGGTACGCGTTGGGATCGTACGCGGGCTGCTGCGGGTACCACTGCCCGTCTTCGCCGTAGTACCCCTGCGCGGCGGTCAGGGCCGACACGTCGATGCCGAGCATCGCGACGAGCTCCTGCCAACGCTGCTCTTCGTCCGGCGTGAGTCCGGTGCTCTTTCTCTTCTCTTCGAGAAAGGTGAACTCGTTCATCGCCGCTGCGGGATCCGACATAGGGCAGGCGGCAGCCTAGTCTGCATCCGCCGCCGCGGAAATTCTCAAACCTGCCCGTTCATTCGCTTTTTTCCCCACTCCCTCAGCGACTCTGGAGGGAGTGCATCAGCTCTTCATCGAGCTTCTCGACGGTGGTGCCGAAGCGGCGCTCGAGCGCCTGGGGAAACGGGGTGCCCTGGCCGCACTCGCGCATCAGCTCGACCAGCTCGTACATGCTCTTGCGCTCGATCAGCAGGCGCACTCCGAGGGCGGCGACGGCGTAGCTCAGGCCCGGGTTGCGGGTGGCGATCAGCGGCCCCTGGTCCATCTGCGCCAGCTTCGGCAGGTTGCCCTGGATGGCGAGCGACTGGATGTACCGCGCCGCCTCGTAGGGCGGACCGTCCTGGCCCATCGAACGCCACTCGACGTACTCGGCGGTGCCCTCGTGGAGCCAGGTCGGCAGCGCGCGCCCGTTGAAGGCGAGCACCTCGTCCATCACGGCGTGCACGTACTCGTGCACCAGCGTCGCGCGCGTCTGATCATTGATCTGCGCGGAGTCGTTCATGCGAATCGCGTCAGCCGAATAGAAGCCGGCGACCGACTGCGCGGCCTGCGGGCCGTGGTGCAGGCGGAACTCTTCCTTCGAGTAGAGGATGACGTCGAGCGGCTTGTCGCGGGCCACGCCGAGCAGCCGCTGCACCTCGACGCGCGCACGCTCGAGCGCGCCCTGCACGTCGCCCTCGTAGTCAGCGCGCTGGCCGAAATCGCGCTTGGCGTTGAAGTAGCGAAAGCGGAAGTACTGGTTCTGGCGAATGCGCCGGCCTTCTTCGTCGACGCCCGACTCGTAGGTGAGCGAGCCCGGCGCGGGCGGGTCGATGGGGCGCTGACCGGTGGGCTGGCCGGTGGGCTGCGGCGACGGCCCTCCGATGACGAGCTTCGGGCCCCCGACCGACTCGCCCGATTCCTTGCCGACCTTGCCCAGCAGCTGGTTGGCCTCGGCCCACTGCTTCGACTTCTTCGGCACCTTGCCCAGCGCCGCGGCGGCCTCGCCCGGCTGGCCGTCTTCGACGTACAGGCGTCCCAGCTCGAGGAAGAAGCGGCCGTCGGCCTTGAAGGTGCCCGCGCCCTTCTGCAGCGCTTCTTCGGCGGCGCCGCGCTGATCGGTGCGCTTGGCGGTGAGCGCGGCGCAGTACAGGCCGTCGGCCGTGGCCTCGAAGGCGACGCTCTTGTCGCCCAGCGAGAAGGCGAGGTTCGGGTCTTCGCCCTCGAGCGCGGCGCAGCCCTGGGCGAGCGCCCTGGCGATCTTCGCGCGGTCGCCCTTCGAGACCCCCTCGGGGGACGCGGCGGCGAACGCGAGATAGAGCTCGTCCCACTGCTTCTGCTTCGCCAGCGACACGGCCTTGCCCGCGTCAGGCGCGGCGCCGAGGAGAGGGATCGCGACGAGCAGGCCGAGCATGTCGCGTGATCAGAACTGCCAGGTCGTCAGGATCTTGCCGAAGTCGGCGAGCTCTTCGCGCTTCTTGCTGCCGTCCTTGCTGCTGACCGAGGCGAAGCGATCGCTGATCGCGGCGAGGCGGCGGCTCATCACGTGCGCGAGGTTGGCGACCACCTTCAGCGCGGCGACGTGGTCGGCCTTGAGCATCTTCTGCACGCGCTTGCAGGGCACCTTGAGCACCTTCACGTCGGTGAGCGCGGTGACGGTGGCCGAGCGCACCTCGCCCTCGCCGACGAGGCTCATCTCGCCGAGCACCGAGTGCTTGCCGCAGCGCGCGAGCTCCACGCCCTTGCGCGTGACCTGCACCTCGCCGTCGAGCACGACGAGCAGCGCGTCACCATCGTCGCCCTCGCGGAAGAGCGTGGCGCCCTTGCCGATGGACTCTTCCAGCGCGACCTCGAAGAACTCCGCGGCCTCGGCGACCGTGAGGCCCCCGAAGATCGGGATCTGCACCAGCTTCTTCACCAGCTGAGTCGAGATGCTCATGTGTGTTCCCCCGGAAGTTCAAATACCGCGCAGCACGGTGGCCTTGCCGACACGGCCGATGGCGAGCACGTACGCGCTGGTGCGCAGCGGCAGCTTCCGCGTGCGGCTGATCTGCCCGACCTTCTCGTACGCCTCGGTCATCACGCGCTCGAGCTCGCCGTTGATGCGTTCCTCGTCCCACGTGACGTGCTGGAGGTTCTGCACCCACTCGAAGTAGCTGACGGTGACGCCGCCGGCGTTGGCGAGGATGTCGGGCACCACCAGCACCCCGCGTTCTTCGAAGACCGCGTCGGCCTCGGGCGTGCACGGCGCGTTGGCGCCCTCGAGCACGATCTTGGCGCGCGTTTCCTTCGCCAGCTGCGCGGTGATCACTCCACCGAGCGCCGCGGGCACCAGCACCTCGCAGTCGGTGAGCAGCACCTCTTCACTGGTGCACCCGTTGCCGCCGGGGAAGCCCTTCACGGTGCCGTTCTTCTTCACGAAGTCGAACAGCGCGGTGACGTCGAGGCCGCGCGGGTTCACCACGCCGCCGTTCACGTCGCTGACGCCGACCAGCACGCCGCCCGCGTCGTGGAACAACTTCGCCACGTGGCTGCCGACGTTGCCGAAGCCCTGCACGGCGAAGCGCATGCCCTTCAGCGGCAGGCCCACGTCCTGGAGGATCTGCTTGCACACCACCAGGAGCCCGCGCGCGGTGGCCGAGTCACGCCCGCGGCTGCCGTAGAGCTCGACCGGCTTGCCGGTGACCACCGCGGGGGAATGGCCGTGGTACTTCGAGTACTGGTCCATGATCCACGCCATCACCTGGGGGTTGGTGTTGACGTCGGGCCCAGGGATGTCGCGGGTCGGGCCGATCACCTCGTGGGTCTGATCGATGAACTTGCGGGTCAGCCGCTCGAGCTCCTTGAGCGACAGCTGCGCCGGGTCGACCGTGATGCCGCCCTTGGCGCCGCCGAACGGCAGGTTCACCACCGCGGTCTTCCACGTCATCAGCGAGGCGAGGTTCTGGATCTCGTCGGCGTTGACGTCGGGGTGGTAGCGCAGGCCGCCCTTCATCGGGCCGCGCGCGTTGTCGTGCTGGCAGCGGTAGCCGGGGAAGGTGCGGATCTCTCCGTTGTCGAGCTCGATCGACACCTGCACCCGCAGGTCGCGCGTCGGCGCCAGCAGCAGGGTCTCGATGCGCTCGCCCACGTCCATGATCCGGGCGGCCTTCTTGAAGTAGTGATGGGTGCTGTCTGCCCCCGCAGGCTTTGTCATGGTGCGCGGAAGATAGGGCTGCGTGTAGCGTGGCGTCCATGATTCGCGCTCCGAAGCTCGCGGCGGTCTCGCTGGCCGCTTTCGTGTCCCTGGCGGTGGTGTGGACGGTGGGGTGCGGTACCAACACCGCGGTGAAGTGCACCGCCGCCAACTGCTCGGGCTGCTGCACCGACGCTGACGAATGCCTGGGCCCCACCAAGCAGGCGCGCACCGCCTGCGGGACGATGGGCGCGGTGTGCCGGGTGTGCCTGCCCGACCAGCTCTGCAGCGCCGGCAAGTGCGTGCACGACCCCGACGCGAGCGTGATTCTCGACGACGGCGGCACCGGCACCGGCGGTGGCAGCGGCGGCGGAACGGGTGGCGGTTCGGGTGGTGGCGGCGGGGCGTGTGGCCAGCAGGGCCAGGCGTGCTGCAGCCCGATGGCGTGCTTCCTCGGGCTCAGCTGCATTCGCGGCATCTGTGACGTGGCGCCGACGGGCGGTGGCAGTGGCACCGGCGGCGGCAGCGCGACCGGCGGCGGCACGGCCACGGGGGGCGGCTCGGCGACCGGCGGCGGCGGGGCGACCGGCGGCGGCACGGGCGGTGGGGCGACGGGCGGCGGCGGTGGTGCCCTGCGCGCGACGGGCGCGGCGTGCACGGCCGACACCCAGTGCCTCGACGGCACCTGCCTGCAGATCGGCTTCAGCGGCGGCTACTGCACCAAGGGCTGCACCACCTCGGCGAACTGCGTCGCGGGGAGCCAGTGCGCGAACAACCCCACCGGCGTCGGCCCGGGCAAGGTGTGCATGGTGCAGTGCAGCGCGCCCGAGACGTCTCCGGGCGGGTGCCGCACCGACTACGTCTGCGAGGTCAACGCGGGCACCGGCAGCGTGCCGGTCTGCTACCCGAAGTGCACTTCCATCGCGACGTGCGGCGTGGCGCCGACCTGCGACTCGCGCGGCTTCTGCTGCGGCGTGGCGGGCTTCGCGTGCTGCGAGGGCAGCACCTGCACCGGCGGCAACACGTGCTCCTCGGGCAGCTGCGTGGCGGGCGGCACCGGCGGTGGCGGGGGCACGGGCGGCGGCACCGGCGGCGGCGCGACGGGTGGCGGCACGGGCGGTGGGGCGACCGGCGGCGGCACCGGTGGCGGCGGCGCGACGATGAGCGGGCTCGGCGGCACGTGCAACAGCTACGCGCTCGACTGCTCCAGCGGGCTCGACGCCTGCATCAAGGGCGGCTGGTCGGGGGGCTATTGCAGCAAGGTGTGCACGAGCAACCCCGGCGCGTGCCCGGGCGGCTCGACCTGCGCGCAGTACGCCCTCGCGGGCGCGTCGTACTGCCTGGCCAACTGCACCTACAACGGCGGGCAGAGCACCTGCCGCCCCGGCTACGTGTGCGAGCGCAACCTGAGCTCGAGCACGCCGGGCGCGACGTTGTGCTTCGCGGCGTGCCCGGGCAACGCGTGCGCGACGGGCACGACGTGCGACAACGGCTTCTGCTGCGGCGCTCCGTTCTTCAAGTGCTGCTCGACGGGCGCGCCGTGCCCCAGCGGCGGCACGTGCCAGGCCAACGGATACTGCCAGTGAGCGAGCAGCTCGGCCGTCGCGTGCGGCAACTGCGCGAGGGCCTGGCGCTGACGCAGGAAGAGTTCGCCCAGCGCTGCAACATCTCGGTCAGCTTCGCCTCGCTGCTCGAGCGCGGCGAGCGGAGCCCGAGCTACGAGACGTTGCTCACCATCGCGCAGGCGCTGGAGGTCGAGGTCGGCGAGCTGTTTCGCGACCGCGACGCGCTCGAGGCGCAGGACCCGGGGCACGCGCGGCTGCTGGAGTTCGCGCGCCGCGCCCACCTCTCTCGCCAGCAGCTCGAGCGGTGGATCGCGGTGGGCCACGCGATGTTCGGCATCGAGCCGCAGCGCACCGACGACGACGGCCAGCGGTGCGCGGTCGAGGGGTGCGATCGCGCGGTGCTCGCGCGCGGGCTGTGCGCGCCGCACTACCACCGCGATCGCCGGGCCCGGCAGAAGCAGGCCTGAGCAAGACCGCGGGGCTGATCAGCGGTTCGACTTCGCGATGACCTTCGCGAGCTGCGCGCGCGCGTCGTCGGTCACCGTCTCGAACGAGAGGCCCATGCCGGGGTGATCTCCGGCGAGCCGCACCCACGCCACCATCGCGGGAATGGTGAGCGACTTGAGCGACAGGATCGAGGGGCGCAGCTGCAGGCTGACGCGCGCGCCGACGGGCAGCGGGTTCCAGGTGCGCACGAAGGCGCCGCCG
This sequence comes from Myxococcaceae bacterium, assembly GCA_046351675.1. Classification (GTDB taxonomy): domain Bacteria; phylum Myxococcota; class Myxococcia; order Myxococcales; family Myxococcaceae; genus Archangium_A. The sequence continues at coordinate 36,154 of JAXLYB010000026.1, read as the reverse complement.
CTCGAGAGGTCGGCCATCCATTCCTTGCGCTGGCGGCCCTCGTGCACCAGCCGCACCTGCAGCTCGACGACCTGCCGCGCCTCGACGCGCGTGTAGTCGCTGTTCACTTCTTTTCGCGCGAAGGCCAGCAGCCGCAGCCGGGCCGCGTCGTCTTCGAGCGAGAAGTCGACGCCGTAGCCCGCGGGCTGGTTGGGGCCCGGCTTGTGGCGCACCCAGGCGAGCTGGCCGCGAATCAGGAAGGCGCGCGCGGGCTTGTCGACCACCACGTGGAGCGTGATGGGCTCGCCGAGGGCGCCCGGCGGCTTGCCCGGCACCGTGAGCCCGCCCAGGCGGCCGTTGGGGTAGTAGAGCTCGACGAGGTCGTCGCGGCTCTCGACACGCAGCGTGGCTTCCATGGCTCGAGCTGCCGCGCCCCCCGTCGCGTCGTTTCAGTTGCCCGGCAGCACTTCGAGCTGCAGCGAGTTGTCGACCTGCGGCTCGCTCTGCACGAGGCGCGCGTGGATGCGCGCGTGGCTCGAGTACAGCTTGCCGTCGGTGAAGACCGCGTCAGCGAAGAAGCCGACCGCGCCGTCGGTGTGCGGGCTGGTCTGCGCGGCCCACGAGGCGGTGCGCTTGCTGAGCTTGAGGTCGCCCTTCGTCGCGTCCTGGTAGAGCGCCCAGACGACGCCCGACGGGCCGAAGACGATGGCGCTGTCGGTGCCCACCCAGCTCTGGTTGCCCGGCATCGACTGATCAGCGCCGGTGTCGATGGTCTCGAGCGTCACGCCGGTCTGCAGCTGCGGCGAGAAGTAGAACTTGAACGCCTTGCTCGAGAAGTCGTGGTACCCGATGGCGATCGACTTGGTCTGCGGGTCGATCTTCACGTCGGGGAACCAGCCGGTGTCGCCGTTGGAGTCGATCACCACCGGCGCGCTCACCGTGCCGGCCGACGAGACGGTCAGCGCGAGCAGGTCACCGTCGGCGGCGCCCGTCGCGGGCGCCGTGCGGCGCATGTAGGCGATGACGGCGTCCTTGTCCTTGAAGGCGAGCGACGCGAAGAGACCGACGCCCGGGTAGACCTGCTGCAGCACGGGCGGGGTGAAGTTGTCGCCGCACTTCGGCGTGCCGTTGACGCTCACGCAGGTCTGCTTGCTGGTGTCGCACGCGGGCGAGCAGCCGGTGGCGGCCGTGAGGCACGCGGGGCCGGTGCCGGGGTCGGCGCACACGCCGGTGCACGCGTCGCAGATGGGCGGCGGGCGCGAAGCGCAGGCGAGGGTCTTGATGGTCCAGTCGCTGGCGCTGGCCGGGTTGGCGTTGTTGGCGCGGGCGAACTTGAGCGCGGTGATGTACTTCGTCGCGCCCATCGGGCGGGGGGCCGGGCAGTCCATGACGTTGAACGACACGTCGCCGCCCTTCTGCCAGTACGCGATGCCGGGCACGCCGTCGGTGTCGACCGCGATCGAGGTGTAGAGGCCGAGGTCGGCGCCGGTGCCGTCGACCTTGTGCGAGGCCCACGTGCCCGAGGTGCTGCGCACCGCGACCTTCAGGTCACCGTTGGCGACGTCGTAGTAGCTGACGAACACCTTGCCGCCGCTGGTCACCACGTCGGAGTAGCGGCCGACGTCGGGGCCGGGCTCGACGATGCCACCGCGCGCGCCGGAGGGGCCGTACTTCACCGTGGCCATCGGCACGCCGTCGACGTACTCGGTCGCGAGCTTCTTGCCGGTGAGATCGAACTTCGCGACCACGAGGTCGCCGTACTGGCCGTCGTATTCCGAGACGTAGACCGCGTTGCCGGGGTCAGCGGCGATCGACGAGAAGCGGCCCAGGTCGTTGCTGTGCAGCGCGGGCAGCTCGGCGCAGATGCACGCCACCGACGAGAGGGTGCACGAGTCCCAGATGTTGCGCGGGTCCTTGAACGTCGCGATGAAGCCGGGCGCGCAGGTCATCGGGCAGGCGGCCGTCGGGCGATCGGTCGGCATCGAGTAGTCCTGGCAGCGGTCGATGGTGGGCACGCAGCCCTTGCCGACTTCACACGTGCCGTTGCACGGCAGGTCGGCCATGCACTCGCCGTTGAAGCACGACTGGCCCTCGGGGCACTCGCCGAGCGAGCCGCAGGTGTGGAAGCGGCAGCGCTGCGAGGTGCCGTAGGTGTCGGTGTACGACTCGCAGAAGCGGTCGCCGCGATCGCCGCAGTCGCTGTCCTTCACGCAGCCGATGAACTTGTCGAAGCACTTCTTGCGGTCGCTCGGGCAGGTCTGGCCGGGGCAGCAGTCGGCCTCGGTCACGCAGGGGCGATCGAGGAACACGCAGCACTGCAGGCCTTCCTGGTCCTTCACCGGCTTGCAGGCGAAGTGGTCGCCGCATTCGTCGCTGGTGTCACACTTCGCCGTACGATCGGCCTGTGCGCCGGGGACGCCGAGGCACGGGTCCTTCTGGACGACCGGAGGCGTCGTGCACGTACACCCGACGGCCAGCACGGACACCGCCGCGAAGACGAAGAATGGAGAGCGGGACTGAGACATGCGCGTCACCCTACACCGGACAGGGGCGTCAGGGTGACTGGCGGTCAGAAAAGCGAGTGATCAAGACGGAACTTCAGCCGCCGTCTTTCCCCTCGGGCCGGACCAGCGCGTGGCGTCGCAGGAGGGGCGGGGCCGGGCGGGCCGGCGGTTGGCAGGTGTCGCCGAGCGCGAGCACCTCGACGGTCTCGAGCACCAGGCCTCCGTCGCTGCACGAGAGCACGCGCGTGGGGAAGGTGACGTCGCACGCGCGCCCGGTGGGGTGCACCCAGCGCGTCGAGGTCTGGCCGACGAAACCGCCGTCGGTGCGCAGGAGCAGGATGCGCGCGGTGGGGAGCTCGTCGGCCGAGCTGGGAGGCTGATCAGGTCCGGCGTCTGAGCCGCCGTCGAGGTCGCTGCCTGCGTCGCTCGCTCCGGCATCGACGCCTGCATCGCGCGCCTTCCCTGGCTTGCCAGCGTCGGGAGCTCCTGCGTCGGGGCGGAAGCGGCGCGGGGAAAAGCCGGCGTCGAGGAAGACGCGGTGGTGCACGTCGAGCGTCAGCGCGCCGCCGTCGTCGAGCGCGCGGTAGAGGAAGGTCGGGTCTTCGGCCGAGGCCCACGCGCCGCCGAGATCAGCCAGGCACCCCTCGGGCACGACGACCGCGGGCGCGGGTGGAGGCGGTGGCTCGGGCGGCGGCTGGGGCGTGGTGCGCACACACGCGGTGACCACGCCCGCGAAGAACATGGCTGTGATGAAGCCCCGCACCGGCCCTCCCATGCGGCGGAAGGTACACTGGAACCGACGGTCTGGCCCGAGCGTGGTACCCTCCATGGCCATGATCGGCTCCCGGTGGATGGTGCAGTGCGTGGTCGCGCTCGTGGTGACCCAGTCGGCCGTCGCGTTCGCTCAAGACGACGATGACCTGGTGCCGCTCGGGCCCATCAAGAACACGCCCAAGAAGGCGCCGCCGAAGAAGGCCCCGCCCAAGAAGGCGCCGCCTGCGAAGACGCCGCCGGCCAAGACGCCCACCACGTCGGCTGACGATGACCTGACGCCCATCGCGCCCATCGCCGCCAAGGGCGAGATGGTGGTGAAGCTCGCCAGCGCGATGACCGGCGCGGTGCTGATGGTCGACGGCAAGGAACAGGGCAACCTCCCGCTGCCGCCGCTGAGCATTCCGTCGGGTGAGCACACGGTGACGGTGAAGCGCCCGGGCTTCGCGGCGTTCGTGAAGAAGGTGCTCGTGTCGGGCGGCAAGACCATCGAGGTCGAGGCCAAGCTGACCGCCGTCGCCGCCGTGCTGTCGGTCGAGTCTGATCAGGCCGGCGCGCAGGTGCTGCTCAACGGCAAGCCGATCGGCGTCGCCCCTCTGCAGGACGTCGAGGTGCCGCCGGGTCCCGCGGAGGTCGCGGTGATCAAGGACGGGTACAAAGAGGAGTCGCAGAAGATCAACTTCGTCGCCGGCAAGGACTACCCGGTGCAGGTGAAGTTCACCGCGATTCCCGTGGCGAGCGATCGCCCGGTCGCGTCGAACCTCACGCCGAACGGCTCCAACGGCACGCCCATCACCGGCGTGTCGGGCACGCCCGAGCCCATCACCAGCAAGTGGTACTTCTGGGGCGGCATCGCGGCGGGCGTGGTCGTGGTGGCGGTCGTCGCGACGTCGGTTGCCGTGGCGTCTCAGCCCAAGCCGCTCACCGACAAGGACATCTGCGGCGCGCAGGGGTGTGATGGGTGCATCGGCCTGATGTGCACGGCGGGTGCGACCGGGCTCAAGTTCTGAGCTCGTCTCGCCTGGGCTGAACGCGAGTGGTGAGCGTCGACGTGCGCCGTGCATCGCACGACACGCTCGTCGTGCAGGTGACGAGGCTTCGGACTCGAGCAATCCGAGGTGTCTCCCAAAGTGCACGATAAGTATAGTTTCCTATGCTTATCGCGCATGATTGGAGACAGCGCCGGGCATCAGGCGCCGACGTCATCGCTCAGGCCCGCGCGATCGAGAATGCGGGCCGCTCGCTCGCGTTCTCCGTTGAGTGGCACCCGGGGCGATGCGCCGCACGTCAGCTTGTTGCGTGCGCGTGGCGGTGCGCCGGCTCGCCCCCGGAACTGCGCGGCCTCAGCGCGTCGCGGTGTAGCTGAAGCTCATCGGCTCGCTGCCACTCGTGCGTGCGCCGAGCGAGCCGGTGCCGCTGATGGTGAGCATCGTCGCGTTCCCGGTCATCGTGCCGGCGTCGATCGTCACGTCGAGCGTCGTGCCCGGGAACGGGTCGGTCGTGCCGTTGAACACCTGCATCCCGTCGAAGGTGAAGGTGGTGTGCGCGCCGGGGCTGCAGACCGTCGCCGCGGAGATGGTGGCGGTGGTCGAGTTCGACGACTGCGGGTGCCAGGTGAAGGCGCACTCTCCGTCGGTGGTGGTGACGGCGGTGCAGTCGGCGGCGACGGTGACCGTCATCGGGAAGCTCACCGGCCACGTCGGCCCGTTCTTGGTGACCGTGCCGGTGACGTTCCATGCGCCGCTCCAGGCGCTCGCGGCGCAGGTACCGGCGTCGGTGCCCGCGTCGTTCATCGAGGTGGTGCCCGCGTCGACTCCGGCGTCAGTGCCAGTCGGCGTGCCACAGGCGAGGAGGGTGAGGGCGGCGAAGAGTGGGACGCGCATGGGATCCAGTTGGTTTTCTCCTCACCCCGACCCTCTCCTCCTCGGGAGGAGAGGGAGAGAGAGGTCACTTCTCTCGGAGGTCGTCGCCCGACTTCGAGCCGCGCGGGGTGACGATCAAGAACACGTCGGTGACGGACCCGACGCCGCCGATGTCGAGCACCGTGGCCTTCACGCGAAAGCGGCCGTGCTCCGGCACCAGCGAGACGAGGTTCACCTCGTTCGCCTCGAACTTGAACGCGCGGCGCGAGAGCAGGTCGATCTGCTCTTTGCCCTCGGCGAGGCCGTTCAGGTAGCCGACCGCGGCGCGCCCGAGCGGCTTGCCGTCTTCCGACACCACCTCGAGGAGGATGGCGTTGTCGACGCCGAAGCCAGTGGTGCCCGCCTCGTCGCCCGCGAGCAGCACGTCGGCGCCCTCGGCCGAGAGGAGCGGCGTCTCGCCCTTCGCGACGATGCGGGGCGTGCGTTCCTGGTCGGTGTCGGCTTCGAACTGCTCGGCGCGCTGCGGGTTGCTGAGCGTCTCGCGCTCGGGCGTGGCGGTGAGCAGGCGCACCGACTTTCGCTCGGCCGGCTTCACCTCGATGTTCTTCGGGCACGCCGTGAAGAGCAGGGCGACCGCGAACGACAATGAAACAGACCTTCGCATTCAGGCCTCCAGGTCGATGCGGGTGAGCGTCTCGTCGAGCCGCGCGCCTTCGAAGACGTGCCACGCGGCGAGCAGGTCGAGCCACGGCGGCGCGACCGAGGTGAAGAGCGTCACCTGCTCGGCGTGCTGACGTCCCTCGGCGGTCTGCGCGAGCACGTCGGCGAGCTCGGCGTCGGGCGCGGGGAACCACGGCAGCACCGGGTCGCGCGAGTCGGTGAAGCGCCGGGCGCGCGCGAGCGCCTGCGCGGCGCCGCCCACCACCGGTCCTCCGACCACCGCGCTGCCGACCGTCGCCGCGGCGAGCGGAGTGCCCGAGAACGACTCGGCGGCGAGCACGGTGAGGTGCGTGCCGGCGCGAAGCGGGGCGTCGCCCAGCGCGACCGAGCCGGTCAGCACCACGAGGTCGGCGTGCTCCGTCGCCTCGGCCACCGAGTCGGCGGCGTGAATCGCCATCGAGAGGCTCTGCCCCAGGCGCTTGGCGAGCTCGAAGTTCACCGCGGTGTTGGGCTCGTAGAGCCACACCTCGTCGATGCTCCGCACGAGGCGCAGGGCCTTGAGCGCGCTCGACGCGGCCGACCCCATGCCGAGCACCGCGACGCGCGAGGCGTTGGTGCGCGCGAGCACGTCGGCGGCCAGCGCGCTCATCAGCGAGGTGCGCAGCGCGAGCAGGTGCGTCGCGTCCATCACCGCGAGGAGCTTGCCGGTGGCCAGGTCGTGCAGCTGCAACACGGCGCGCGTGGCCTCGGCGGTGCGGGTCTCGACGAGCGCCGACCACGCGGGGATGCCCTCGAGCCGCGCGGTGCGGGTGGTGACGCCGCTGCCGTGGCTGATCGCACCGGTCGCCGCGGCGCGCTTGCCGAACGCCTCGCGCAGGGCCTGGAGCAGATGCAGCGCCTGGAGGTGACGGGAGACGTCGGCGCGGGTGAGGACGGCGGTGAGCATCGACGCCCACCACGCTTTACTACAGCGAGGCGCGCACGCGGCGGAACATCACGTCGCTCCGCACCGCGTACTTGAGCCCGGCCTTCACCGGCGCGCCCTCGTGCCGCAGGTGGTGGTTGAAGATCAACGCCGTGCCCGGCCGCGGCGTCACCGCCAGCTCGAGGTCGTGGAACAGGGTGTGCCCGCCCGCCTCGCAGTCGTTCAGGTACACCATCAACGTCAGCAGGCTCTGCTCGTCGTCGGTGCGGTGAAAGGCGCCGTCGAAGTGCGGCCCGAAGAACTGGCCCGGCGCGTAGCGGTAGCAGCGCAGCCGCTCGTTGGCGCCGCACGCTTCCCACTCGCCTTCCAGCCGCCGCGGCAGGTGCGGGGCGAGCGCGTCGAAGAGCCGCGCGGCGAACGGCGCGTCGTCGAACATCACCCGGGTGTTGTTGCGCAGCCCCGGCATCATCACGAAGCCCCGCGAGGTGGTGACGGGGGCCGGCTCGGGACCTGCGGCCTCGATGCGCTCGACCCACGCGCGGCACTGCGCCGGCGTCAGCACGTTCGGCACGACCATCACCAGCGGGTTGCGGGTGTCGAGGGGCCGGTCGGGGTCGGGGATGAGCGGGAGCTCCATATAGAGTTCATTCGACTCTATATGGAGTCATCTCGTCAATCGGTCACGGCGTGGTCACCAGGAAGGCCTGCGAGGTGACCTCGGGGAGGCCGGTGGCGCCGGCGATGGGCGGCCCCAGCTCGTTGGGCACGCGCCACGTCTGCCCGGTCTGCTGAATGACGGTGATGGCCCAGCGGCCGGCGGGCACCAGCTGCAGCGGTTGGATCGCGGCGGGGTTGCTCGCGTCGAGCGCGCGGGGCCGCAGCACGAGCTTCAGCTTCGGCACCGGGGTGGGCGTCTGCTTCACGCGGCCAGTCCCGTCGACGAGCTGCGCGGCGTACTCGGTGGGGTCGAAGCCCGCGGCGAGCACCACCAGGTCGGGCACGTTGTCGGTCGAGCTGTCGGCGTGCACGTAGCTGACGCCGGTCGCGTCGAGCACGCCGTTCTTGTCGAGGTCGTTCTCGTCGAGCAGCACGCTCTGTTCCGACAGCTTGCGCACCACCACGCGCGGCCAGAGGTCGGGCACGCCGTCACCATTGGCGTCGTCGGGCATGCCGTCGGCGTTGTCGTCGACGAAGCGCAGGAGGAAGCCGGGCGAGGGCTGGTTCATCACTCCGTCGACGATGGGCGTGGCCTGCAGCTCGATGACGGTCGGCGTGGTGCCCGAGACGGTGACGCTGTCGGCGCCGCCGAGCACCGAGAAGATGGGGCGATCGAGCGGCACCTTCGCGGCGTCGGTGAAGCTGACCGCGACGTCGAGCGCGGGCACCGGCGAACCGGCTTCGTCGGTGCCGACCACGATGACCCGCGGCGCGCGCGTGACGGGGTCGACCGCCGCGCCGCCCACGTCGCCCGCGGTGGCGTCGGCCGTCGCGCCGTACCAGGGAATGAAGTCGTCGTTGGCGTCGATGAAGCCGCGCACCAGGTAGTTGCCTGGCGCGACGAGGCTGAACGCGAAGGGTGCGGTGAAGGGGCCGGCGCTGCCCTCGTCGGCGCCGAAGACGTTCTCGCGCGAGAGCACGGTGAAGGTCAGCGGCCGGCCGGTGCCCACGGGCGGAGGCGGGCGCGCCGCGTCGTAGAGGAAGAGCACCACCTTGCCGCGCGCGGCGGTGGTGATCACCACGTTCCCCTCGATGCGGCCGCTCGAGCTGTTCTGGCGCTTGTCGGCGCCGGGGAAGACGGGCGGCGGCTCACAGGCGAGCAGGGCGAGGGCGGCGAGGGCGGACAGCGTGCGCACGTTCTTCATGGCTGCACCGTGATGGTCGCGAACACGCGCCGGTTGATGGAGTTGCCGAACGGATGTTCCTGGTGGTTCGGCCCCAGCTGCGAGCCGACGACCGCGAGCGTGAGGCGGTCGTTGAAGAGGCGGTAGCCGACGCGCGCGTTGATGACGGCGAACGCGCCGAGCGGGTTCTGCAGGTTGGCGATCTGCGTGGGGTCGGTGGGCGAGGGCTCGCGCTCGATCCACGTGGTGGCGGTGACGACGCTCACGTCGGCCGAGAGGTCGAGGTTGACCGGCGTGCGGTACACGAAGCCGCCGTTGAACTTGAACGCGGGCGCCTGCGTGCACGGGCCGCACACCGTCGCGCCGGAGTTGGCGACCACGCTCTGCAGCGCCCCCGACACGCGCAGGTCGAGGCCGCGGGTCACGTTCCAGCTGACGCCCAGCTCGGCGCCGCGCGCGGTGTACGTCTCCGGGTCGTTCGAGAACAGCGATCGGCCGAGCAGGAAGCTCTGCGTCGCGGCGTCGAAGGCCTCGCCGGGCGGCACCGGGTTCACCGCCGAGAGCACGATGAGGTCGCTGACGATGTTCCAGTACGCGGCGAAGTCGACGGTCAGCCCGAGCTGCGGCAGCTCACCGCGGTAGCCGATCTCGAAGTTGAGCAGGCGCTCGGGGCGCAGCTGCCGGTTGCCCTCGGTGAGCACCGACGCGCCGTTGAGGCCGGGCACCGGCGTGCGGATGTCCATGTAGCTCTCGAGGAAGGTGGGCTGCCGGAAGGCGGTGGCGAAGTTGGCGCGGAAGGCGTGGTTCTCGAACGGGCGGTAGACGACCGAGACGCGCGGCGACTGGGCGTAGCCGGGGTTGCCCTTGTCGAGCAGCGGGTGGCGATCGATGCGGTAGCTGGCGACGAGCGTGAGCGGCTTGATGATGCGCCACTCGTCCTGCACGAACGCCGCGGCGTGGAGTTCCTGCTTCAAGCTGCCGATGTAGCCCCACGCCACGCGCTTCAAGCGGCCCGACACGCCGAGCGCGACGGCGTGCGTGCCCGCGAGCTGGAATTCCTTCTGGAAGAGCGCCTCGACGTCGAAGACGTTGGTCTCGAGCGTGGTGGCCAGCGAGCGCTGCCCGAGCGGCTCGTACTGCGGGCCGGCGTCGAAGCTCGAGTGGTTCCAGAAGAAGCGCACCTTCACCGGGCCGCCCGTGAAGTCGGCCTTCGCGTAGCCGCCCAGGCCGTCGAGGTAGAAGTTGCGCAACAGGCCCAGCGCGTACAGCTCGGTGAAGAGCCGGTTCACGCCGCCCGACATCGCGACCGAGAAGTCCTTGTTGAAGGCGTAGAAGGCGGTGACGTTGGCGCGCGCCGAGCGGAAGCCGAGGTTCGGGTCGTCGACGCGGCTGATGACGTCGGCCCGCCCGTCGGCGTAGTCGCGGCTGTACTTGTCGCCCTGCTGGTAGCCGGCCGAGACGCGGTAGCGCACCTTGTCGCCGCCCGACGCGACCACGCTGCCGCCGCCGAGGTTGGCGTTGCCGGCGACGCCGGTGGCCTCGAGGCGCGGACCGGTGCCGGGGCTTCGGGTGATGATGTTCACCACGCCGAGCATCGCGTTGGCGCCGTAGAGCGCGCTGCCCGGGCCGCGAATGACCTCGACACGTTCGATCTCCTCGAGGCCGATGGGCAGCACCGGCCACAGCGTCACGCCGAGGAAGTCCTGGTACTCGGGGCGGCCGTCGACCAGCACCAGCACCTTGTTGGCGATGCGCTGGTTGAAGCCGCGGAAGCTGACGTTCGCGCTGGTGAGGCCCATCGACATCACCTCGGCGCCCGGCACGCGGCGGAGGATCTCGGGCAGCGTCTGCAGCCCCGACGCGCGGATCTCGTCGCCGCTGATGATGGTGATGGCGTTGGGCGCCTCGATGGTGGCCTGCGCGCGGCGGCTGGCCGCCACCACCGTCTCTTCGTACGGCACCCCGAAGTCTTCTTCGGGCTCGACGGCCGGGGCGGGCGCGGTCGCGGTCTCGACGGGCGCGGGCGCCGGCGTGGCCTCGGCCTTCTCGATGGCGCGCTCGAGGCGATCGGCCAGCGCGGTGAGGCGCTGCAGCGCCTTCTCGTCGACCTGTGGCGTCGCCATCTTGTCGGGCGGGCGCTTCTCCTCGGGGTGCTTCTCTTCGGGGGGCGGGGCCCGCTTGGGAATCGTCGCCTCGAGCCGCGCGATGACGTCGCGCACCTTGTCGGAATCGGGCGGGTTGGTCTCGAGGTAGCGGTTGTAGAAGGTGATCGAGTCTTGCGGGCGGCGGGCGGTCTCGTACGCGCGCGCGATGTTGAAGAGCACGTTCGGGTGCGGGCGAATGCTGTACGCCTCGAGCAGCTCACCGATGCCGTCGTCGAGCTTGCCGTCGGCAATGAGCGCCATGCCGGTCTTGAAGTGACGCCGGGCCTCGGCGCGGGTGTCGGCGCGCGCGGCGAGCGGACTCAACAGCAGGACGGCGAGCGCGGGCCAGACGACCGCGACGCGACGGCACAGCGGTTTGCGGAGCACGCGCGGAAGCTACTATTCCCGCGCCCGCTTGCGATGGTCTTGGCGCGACCGCGACGTCACGTCACTGGAAGAAGTCGGGTTCCCCACCCGGGCTGGGCGACGCAGGGAGCGGCGCGGCGACGACGGGCGCTGGCGCTGGCGCGGGCGGCGGCGGTGCGGCGGTGACGGGGCGCGGCGGCGTGGGCGGGGCGACGGGCGCCGGCGCGTGGGTGGCGGTGCGGAACCGGGCGATCGCCTGCCCGAGCCGCGTCGACGCCTGGTCGAGGCGCGCGGCGTTGCGCGTCAGCCGCTCGGACTCGCCGGCGCTGCGCTGCGTGGCGGTGTCCACGCGGTTGACGGCGCCGGTCATCATCTGGATCGCGGTGGCCTCTTCCTTCGCCGAGCTGGCGATGAAGCCCACCAGGTTCGACACCTCGCCGACGCCGCGCGCGATCGCGCTGAAGCTCTCGGAGCTGCGCCGCACCTGCGCCACGCCGTCGTCGATCTTCTTGAGCGAGGTCTGCACGATGGCCTTCACGTCGCGCGCGCTGGTCGACGCGCGCTGGGCGAGGGTGCGCACCTCGGCGGCGACCACCGCGAAGCCGCGGCCCTGTTCTCCGGCGCGCGCGGCCTCCACCGCAGCGTTGAGCGCCAGCAGGTTGGTCTGGAAGGCGATCTCGTCGATGGTGCCGATGATCTCCGCGATCTGCTGCGAGGACTGCACGAGCTCGTTCATCGAGCCGACCGCCTTGTGGATCACCTGCTCGCCCGCGGCCGCGGTCTGCGACGATTCCTGCGTCAGGTGGTGGGCGCGCGCCGCGTTCTCCGCGGTGGCGCGCGAGGTGGTGGCGAGCTCCTCGATGGTGGCCGACGATTCCTCGGTGTTGGCCGCCTGCTCGCTGGTCATCTGGTGCAGCGAGCGCGCGGCGTTCGAGATGTCGTTGGCGTCGCGGTTGAGGTCTCCGGCGATGGTGCGCACCTCGCCCAGCGCGGCGCCCACGCGCGCCACGGTGAGCTGCAGCGCCGCCTGGACCGCGCCGAGCTCGGTCGCCGACGGGGTCAACGCGACGGTGAAGTCGCCGGCCGCGATGCGCTCGAGCGCGTCGCGCACCTCGCGCAGCTGGCGATCGAGCTGCGTGCGGAGCCACAGCCCCAGCGCGACCACCAGCCCCGCGCCGAGGAGCATCGCGATGGTGAGGCCGATCTTCTGCGCGCGAGCGCCAGACGCGGCCTTCTCTCTCGACTCGCGCTCGAAGTCGCGCGCGGCGCCGATGAGCTGCTCGACCGCCGCGGACTGGGCGCGCACGGCCGCCTCGAACGCCGGCGCGTCGGGGCTCTTCGCGGCGCGGAACACGACGGCGCCGCGGGAATCGACCTCGTCGAGGGCCCCGCGCACGCTCGGCGGCAAGGGCTGGGCGCGCCAGAACTCGACGCGGGCGTGGAAGTCGCGCTCGGCGCTCTCGAACTCCGCGGGCGAGGCGACGCCGCGCGCCAGCGACGCGAGGGCCAGCGACGGCGGCAACGCGTCGGCCACCAGGTCCTTCGAGACGACGATGGGTTGGTAGACCGAGTCTTCGACGCGCTCGGCGATGACGAGCCAGGCGAAGACGATGACGCCGAGGACCGCGGCGCCGACGAGGGCGACCAGGAGGGTGAGCTGCGTCGAGATGCGGAGTCTGTTCATGGCGATTCCCCCCTGCGTTCACACGTCGACGAAGAGCTCGACGTCTCCCGTGCTGACCGGCGCGGACCGGGCGGCCAGCTCACTGCGCGTGTCGACCTGCTCGCGGGCGATTTCCCGCAGGCGTGCTTCGCCGGTGTGGCTCTCGAAGGTGACGTGCAGCCCGCGGTCGCCGCCGAGCTTCGAGTCGATGAGCGGGATCTTCTCGCGCTGCAGGAAGTCACGCGCGAAGGCGGCGTTGCGCTGACCGATGGTCTGGCGCGCGGCGGCGGGGCCGAGCACGTTGGCGCCACCGTAGAGCCGCGCGACGAGGCGGCGGCGATCGGCGCCCGACTTCATCAGCGAGTTGATGAGCGTCTCCATGGCGTGAATGCCGAAGCGCGTGTGCTGTTCGGCGCCGCCGTCGTCGGGGAGCAGGAAGTGGTTCATGCCGCCCACGCGGGCCACGGGATCGAAGAGGCAGGCGGCGACGCAGGAGCCGAGGAGGGTGGTGATGATGGTGGGCGTCGCGGCGGCGTGGAGCTCGCCGACGGTGATGGGTTTCTCGGGCAGGGCGCCGCGGGTCGGCGGAGGCGGCGCGGAAGGTGCGGGCGCGGCGCGGATGGGAGCCGACGGCGCGGGTGGCGCTCCGACGGGAGCCGTGGGCGGACGCGGCGCGGAAGGTGCGGGCGCGGCGCGGATGGGAGCCGACGGCGCGGGCGGCGCTCCGACGGGAGCCGTGGGCGGACGCGGCGCGGAAGGTGCGGGCGCGGCGCGGATGGGAGCCGACGGCGCGGGCGGCGCTCCGACGGGAGCCGTGGGCGGACGCGGCGCGGAAGGTGCGGGCGCGACGCGGATGGGAGCCGACGGTGCAGGCGGCGCGGAGGGTGCGGCGCGGGTGGGCGCGGAGGGTGCGGCGCGGGTGGGCGCGGACGGGAAGCGCGGTGGAGCTGACGGTGCGGGGGCTCGCGCGGGGCGGGCAGGAGCGGACGAGCTGGGCGCGGGCGGCGAAGATGGCGCCGGCGCGGGGCGGGGTGTCGATGGCGCAGGCGGTGGGTGGTTACTCCTCACCCCGACCCTCTCCTCCTCGGGAGGAGAGGGAGTCCCTGCTCGGCGGCGGTACATGCCACCGGGCCGCGCGTCGAGCAGCTCGCCGAAGCCGTGCAGCACCTCGGCGTGGCCGACCAGCAACCACCCGCCGGGCACCAGGAGCTGTGAGAGGCGCTCGAAGAGCCGGCGCTGCGTCGGCGCGTCGAAGTAGATGCTCGCGTTGCGGCAGAGCACCAGGTCGAGCTGGGTGCGAATCGGCCACTGCTGGTCGAGGAAGTTGATGCGCATGAAGCTGACCAGCGAGCGCAGGTGATCCTTCACGCGCCAGCGATCGCCCACCGGCTCGAAGTGCCTCTGGCGGCGCGCAGGGTCGAGGCCCTCGAGCTCGAGCTCGGAGTAGACGCCTTCCTTCGCGCGGGCGAGCACCTCGGTGTCGATGTCGCTGGCGAGGATCTTCGCGTCCCAGCTCGAGAGGTCTGGAAGCTGCTCGTGCAGCACCATGGCGAGCGTCCACGGCTCGGCGCCGGTGCTGCAGGCGGCCGACCACGCGCGCAGGCGCCGGTTGCCCTCGGCGCGGCGCACCAGCCCGGGCACCCACTCGCGCGCGAGCGCCGTGAACTGGTGCGGCTCGCGGAAGAAGCTCGTCTTGTTGGTGGTGACCGAGTTGATCAGGGCCTGCGCTTCCTGCTGCAGGCCCGACGGCGAGGCGAGGAGGTGCTCGTACTCGCTGAACGTCGTGAAGCCGCACGCCACCAGGCGGGGCAGCAGCCGCGACTCGAGCAGCAACCGCTTGGTCTCGGTGATCTTGATGCCGGTGAGGTGGTGCACGCGCTGCTGCAGCGCGTGGAACTCGCGGTCGGTGAGCCGCGGCGAGTCCACCTCAGGCCACCAGCTTCTCGACGTCGACGAGAATGAGCAGCTTGTCTTCGAGGCGCGCGAGGGCCTCGACGAAGTCGGCCTCGCTGCGCACGCCGATCGCCGAGTCGATGGTGCCGGGCGCCAGCTCGAGCACGTCGCACACCGCGTCGACCAGCAGCCCCACCAGGCGCTGACCGGCGTTGACCACCACGGTGACGGGGCGCTGGCCGGGGTCACCCTCGAGCCCGAAGCGCGCGCGCACGTCGATGACCGGCACGATCGCGCCGCGCAGGTTCATCGCGCCGCGCACCCACGCCGCGGTGCGGGGCATGGTGGTGACCGCCGACTGCCCGCGGATCTCCTGCACCTTCAAGATGTCGATGCCGTATTCCTCGGCGCCGACGCGAAACGAGAGGACCTGCCGGGCGCGCGCCGCGGTGGTCGGGACGAGCGAGGGCGAGGACTGGGGAAGGGCGTTCACGGGCGGGCCTCCGGCTGGGTTCGGGTGTCAGGCGCGTGCTCGGCGTCTTCGCCCAGCACGAGGCGGCCGAGGCGCGCGAGCCCGGGCACGTCGAGAATGAACGACACGGTGCCGTCGCCGAGAATGGTGGCCCCGAGCACGCCGTCGAGCTTCTTGAAGTTCGGCTCGAGGCTCTTGATGACGTACTGGGCCTTGCCGAGCAGCTCGTCGACCGCGAGCGCGTAGCGCAGCTCGCCGACCTCGCAGACCACGGCGAGCGGGCGCGGGTTGTTCGCGTCGGGCTTCGCGCCGAGCAGCGGGCCGGGGCGCAGCAGCGCGGTGGTGCGGCCGCGCACGCGCACCACCTCTCCCTGGCCAACGACGCTGGTGACCGGGTTCTGCTTGAGCGGCAGCGTCTCGATCACCTGGTTGAGCGGAATCACCCACGTCGAGTCGCCGACCCGCAGCGCCATGCCGTCGAGGATCGCCAGCGTCAGCGGGAGCGTGAGGCGGAAGCGCGTTCCCTGCCCGGGCGTCGACGCGATGGCGATCGACCCGTTGAGCGATTCCACGGTGCGCTTCACCACGTCCATGCCCACGCCGCGGCCCGAGACGTCGGTGACCTTCGCGGCGGTGGAAAAGCCGGGCGCGAAGATGAGCTGGTGCACCTCGTCGACGCTCGGCGTGACGTTGGGCGGCACCAGCCCGCGCTCGCGGCCGCGCGCGAGGATGCGCTGCACGTCGAGGCCGCCGCCGTCGTCGCTGACCTCGATGACCACGCTGCCGCCCTGGTGCCGCGCCGAGAGGGTGAGGGTGCCGGTGCGCGCCTTGCCCGTCTCGAGGCGGCGCGCGGTGGGCTCGAGGCCGTGGTCGGCGGCGTTGCGCACCAGGTGGGTGAGCGGGTCGGCGAGCGCCTCGACCATGCTCTTGTCGAGCTCGGTGTCTTCACCCTGCAGCTGGAGCTCGATGTCCTTGCCCAGCTGCTCGCCGAGGTCGCGCACCAGGCGGCGGAAGCGGCTGAACACCGTGCCGATCGGCACCATGCGAATGTTCATCACCCGCTGCTGCAGGTCGCGGGTGTGCCGTTCCATCTCGGTGGTGGCCTCGCGCAGCCGCGGCAGCTCGGCAGGGGAAAACGAGGCGAGCGAGCGGCTGATCATCGCCTGCGTGATGACCAGCTCGCCCACCAGGTTGATGAGGGAGTCGACCTTCTCGGTGGTGACGCGCAGCGAGGCCTCGTTCTTGTTCGCCGCGCGGGCCGACGGAGCCGAGGGCGCGGGCGGCCGCACCGGGCCAGGCGGGGCGGGCGCGGGCGTGGCGTCGGCCGGCGACGGGGCAGGTGCCACCGCCGAGGGCATCGTGAAGAAGCCCGAGGCCTGCGTGGTGGGCGGCGGGCCGAGCTCGGTGATGGTGAGCTCGCGCGCGTCGTCCATGAACAGGAAGATGTCGTCGATGTCCTTGCGCGGGCGCGTGGTCTCGAGCTCCACGTTCCACCCCAGCCACGACACCTCGGGGTCGAGCTCGGCGAAGGGCGGCAGCGCGTCGAGCAGCGCGGTCACCTTGCAGGGCCCGAGCGCGGCGAGGTCGGCGAGCGCGAACGCGGGGTCGAGGCCGTTGGCGAACACGCGCTCGCCCGGGCGGAAGACCACGCGCCAGCGGTTGTGGTGCTTCAAGCCCGAGCCCGAGCTCGAGGGGCCGGCGGCGGTGCGGTGGGCGCCGGCGCGAGGCCGGCGGCCGCTTCGAGGCGGGCGATGAGCGCGGCGTTGTCGGGGGCGGGGTTTTGCTCGCGCGCGGCGTCGAGGGTCGAGGAGAGCTGATCGGTCGCCGCGAGCAGCAGCGACGCGAGCGCGGCGTCGACCTTCACGCGCAGCGCGCGCACGCCTTCCAGCAACGTCTCGAGGGCGTGCGTGAGGCGCGTGACCGACTCGAAGCCGAGCATCGCGCTCGACCCCTTGATGGAATGCGCGGCGCGGAACAGCGCGTTGTGGAGCTCGGCGTCACCGGGGTTGGCTTCCAGCTCGAGCAGGCGCTGCTCGAGGGTGTGCGCGTGCTCGCCCGCCTCGTCGAAGAACGACTGGTGGAACTGGGCCAGCTCGCTGCGCTGCATGGTGCCCTCCCCGGCGTCGGCTCAGCGCACGACCTTGTTCACGACCGCGATCAGCTTCTCGGGATCGAAGGGCTTGGTGAGCCAGCCGCTCGCCCCCGCCGCGCGCCCCTGGTTCTTGCGCTCGTCGGAGCCCTCGGTGGTGAGCATCAGCACCGGCGTGAACTTGTAGGCCGCGATGGCGCGCAGGTTCTTGATGAACGTGATGCCGTCCATTTCCGGCATGTTCAGGTCGGTCAGCACGAGCGCGAAGCTCTTGGTGTTGAGGCTGGCGAGCGCTTCCTTGCCGTTGCTGGCGCGCGTGACGGTGAAGCCTGCGCGGGTCAGCGTGAAGCTGACCATTTCCTGCATGGTGGTCGAGTCGTCGACGACGAGGGCTTCCTTGCTCACGACGGGCTTCCTTCCTTGAAGAGCTGCACGGGCAACGCGAGCTGGTCGAGCTTCGCGCGCAGAGGGGCTGACAACGTCCACCGCACGCGGGCCTCGCGGCTCAGGGCCACGAAGAGCTGCGCGGCCGCGGTGTCGCAGGTGGTCACGGCGCCACCGTCGACCCACAGCGCGTCACCGCTCTCGAGCTCGGCCCACAGGCGCCCCTGGAGCTCCGACGCGGCGCGCACATCGCACGTCACAGGGAGCACAAAGTGTCTTTCGGCTGACATGTCGCGTGAGAAATGCGCGCTGCATGCCGCGCTCGAGGGCCGTGCTTTCGGGGCCTTTCGTCGTGGCCTGCGGGGTGCTGGCTGCGTGGCAGGGTCGGCGATCACACCAGCACCTCGATCAGCGAGAGGTCGTCGCTCTGCTGCGGGCCGGCGTGGGCGCCGACCGCGGTGAGGAGCTCGTCGAAGGCGTGGGCGAGCGGAGCGGCGGCGAGGGTGCTCAGCACGCGCTCGAGGCCGAAGATGGTGCCCTGGTCGTCGCTGGCTTCCATGACGCCGTCGGACATGAGGAACACGCGCTCGCCCGGCGACACCGCGACGCGCTCGATGGTGGGCCGCCAGTCGCGGTCGACGCTGAGCGGCACCTGGCGGCTGGCGAACTGGCGCACCGAGGCGCCGACCACCATCACCGGCGGCATGCCGGCGTTCACCACGTCGAGGGTGCCGCGCGCGCGATCGAGCTCGATCATCGCCGCGGCGCAGAAGAGTTGGCGCGGGAGCACCTGCCGCAGCTCGTCGTTGAGGGCGCGCGCGCAGGTTGCGAGGTCGTCGCCGCGCGAGGTCGACGCGTGGAAGAGCGTGTTCAGCGGCAGCGTGCCGAGCGCGCCGGTGAGCCCGTGCCCCGAAACGTCGGCGGCGAGCATGCGGAACCGGCCGTCGGGCGTCTGGCTGGCGAGCACCGCGTCGCCGTTGAAGACGCTCAGCGACGAGAGCACCACGCGCACGCGCGGATCAGCGAGCGCGCCGCGGCGCACCATGCGGTCGAAGACCTGGGTGGCGACCTGGTGTTCGCGCTCGGTCTCGCGCTGGAAGGCGGCGAGGCGCCCGTTCTGCTCGGTGAGCTGGCGCTGCATTTCCTGCAAGCGCAGGAAGACCTCGAGCTTCGGGCGGAACACCGCCGCGTTGAACGGCTTGGGCAGGAAGTCGTCGGCCCCCGCCTCGAGCCCGCGGATCAGGGTGCTCTGCTCTTCCAACCCGCTGACCAGGAAGATCGGCACGAACCGCGTGCCGGCGCGCGCCTTGAGCTCGCGGGCGGTGTCGACGCCGTCGAGCCGCGGCATGTCGACGTCGAGCACCACCGCGTCGGGGTTGAAGGCGTCGAAGGCGTCGACCGCCGCGCGGCCGTCGTGCACCTCGCACAGCTCGAAGTCGCGGCGGAGGCTGGCGCTGATCAGGCGACGGCTGATGGGCTCGTCGTCGGCGAAGAGCACCTTGAGGCGGCGCGCGCTCATCGCCACACCCGCGCGATGACGTGGTTGCCGGTGCCCAGCCAGACCAGCTCGTCGAAGGCGCCGCGGGCGAGCGCGATGCCGCGGCCGTGGAGCCGGGGCGGGTGGAGCGGGTCGGCCGCCGGCGGCCATTCGAAGCCGCTGCCCTCGTCGATGATCTCCAGCGACCACTCGCTGGCGGTGCGCTCGACGCGGGCACGGGCCCAGCGGCGCGACCACGGCAGGCTGGTGAGGCGGCGTTGCAGCTCGTGCGCCCACCGGCCAGTCTTGAGGAGTTCCTGCTTCTGCGCGCCGCTGAGATCGAGGTTGCCGTGCTCGACCGCGTTGACGAGCAGCTCGAGCACCGCGGCCTTGCGCAGCCGCATCGGTGGCAGCACGCACGCGACCGCCTCGGCCACGTCTTCGGCCTGGTCGAGCGTCTGGAAGCGCAGCGCGAGCAGCTCGGTCTGCTCGAGGGCCGAGCACAGCCGCTGGCGGCTGGTGGGTTGGTGCTGGGCGATCACCTGCTCGATGGTGCGCTGGAGCGCCTCGGGCGACAGCCCCGCGCGCAGCACGACCCACACGCACGCGTCTTGCCACTGGCGCAACGTGTACGGGGCCGGCTGCCCGTCGAGGAGTACGATGACCTGCTGCCGCGCGAGGGCCGCGCGAGCGAGCGCTTCGTGCACGGCGCTGGGGCTCGGCGCGGAGTCGATCACCAACGCCGCTGCCCCTTCGGGATCGTCACGGCCCAGCCAGGCGATGCGGGCGGCCATGGCGCCCTCAGCTCATGGTGAACAGCGACGAGAAGTTCGCCAGGCGCAGCACGTCGGCCGGTTGGCCGTTGCCGGCGATGATCGCGACCCGCTTCGGGTCTTCGTTCACGCGTTCGCGCAGCAGCAGCAGCATGCCGAGCGCCGCGGAGTCGATGTACGTCACGTGGCTCAGATCGATCGTGTACGCCGGCCGAGCCTCGGCGCCGACCACGCGCTGGAATTCCTCGTAGCAGGCGAAGTTGAACTTGCCGTGCACCACGATGGTGGTGCGGCCTCCGGCGTCAGTGCGTGCTTCGATCATGTCGGTGTTCCTCGCGTCGTGTTCGTGGGCTTCAGAAGAGGTCGACCGTGCCGGCGCTCACGTCGGCCTGGGTGACGGTGGGCTGCTTGTCGAACGCCGCGCGGTGGCGCTCGCCCGCGGCGGCCACCGAGGGGTCGTCTTGAACGGTCTCGAGCCACACCTTGCGCAGGGTGCCGATGCGCTCGCTGATGCTGACCAGCAGCTGGCTGAGGATGTCGTCGAACTGCAGCGCCCGAATCGCGGTGGCGACCGTCTGCTCGAGCAGCTTGATGCTCACCACCAGGCCCTCGTTGACGCGGCGAATCTCGTCGACCGCGGCGAGCATGCGGCTCTGCGCGGCGAGGGCGCCGTTCAGGTCGTGCGAGGCGAGCAGCGAGACGAGGGTGCGGGTCTCGTCGAGGCGGGTGCGAAAGCGATCGACCGCCGCGCGGATCTGCCCGCTGAACTCGTGGGCGTCGCCGGCGAGGTGCTTGACCTCCTCGGCCACCACGCGAAACGTCGTGCCGGCCGGCCCGCTGCGGTACGCCTCGATGTGGGCGTTGAGCGCGATGAAGCGGGTGGTGCTCGCCATGTCTTCGATCGAGTCGACGTTGACGAGCACGTTGTCGACGTCCTGGCTCATGTGGGTGACGCGCTCGACGATCTTCATGCTCTGCGAGCTGATCGTGACCAGGTCCTGCACGAAGGTGTCGACGATGCCCCGCATGGTCGTCAGCAACCCTTCCTTGCCGGCCTCGCCGAGCTGGGCGGACACGGTCATCACCTCGTCGAACTGCGCCGCCAGGCGCTCGTTGACGTCCTGGAACGCCTTGAGGATCGAGGGGATGGCGTCCTTCACCAGCCCCCGCGCGCGCGCGGTGTCCTCGAGCACGCGGTCGAACTGCTGCAACACGAGGTCGTCGAGGAAGGGCTGGTTGGGCGTCGCGGTCATGGCGGTGCGTTCCGTCGCGCGATCACTTCACGCGCGATGCCAGCACCGTCAGGGGGATGACGCGGGCCTCAGTACGGGTCGTCTTTGTAGCCGTCTGGCTTGGCGCCGTCGGGCTTCGGGCCGGTGGGGTTCTTCGGGCCCTTCGGGTTCTTCGGCGTCTTCTTGATCGGGTCGTCGGCCTTCTTCTTCGCGATCAGTTCCCGCGACACGTTCACCACGCCGTCGGTGCCCTGCGCCACGAGGCTGGCCGGCTCGTACCCGTCGAGCTCGAACGCCAGCTCGAGCTGCACCGCCGACGGCCCTTGGCGCGCCACCGTGAAGCTGAACGGCGTCACGCCCAGCGCCTTGCCCTTGCTGCTCACCGACGCACCTTGCGGCGTGCTGTCGATCTCGAAGCGCACGTCGGCGGCCGCCGCGGGTGGGTCGATCTTCGGCGTCACCACCACCGGGTCCTTCGGCGGCGTCACGGGTTTGACGGCCGGCTTGAAGGCCTTCAACGCGAAGAGCCCACCGGCGCCGGCGCCGAGCACCACCACCAGCGCCACGCCGATCACGAGCGGCCACCGCCGTGAGGGGCGCTGGCTGCCGGTGTCGATGATCTCCAGCTCCAGGCTCTTCACCGCCTCGGCGCTGGTGTGGTTCGGGGTGGCCGGGCCGTTCGCCGCGGGGTGGTGCGGCGTCGAGGTGCGCGGCACGAGGCCCGACTGCGTGCGCGGGTCGGCGAACGCGCCCGAGAGGCCCTGGCCCGCGGTCGCCATGCGCATCGCGTCGAGGAGCTCGTCCATCGACTGGAAGCGCGCGGCCGGTTCCTTCTCGAGGCACTTCATCACCAGCGCGTTGACCTCGAGGGGGATCTCCGGCGCGAGCGACCGCAGCTCGGGCGGCTTCTCGCGAATGTGCTTCACGATGACGTCGATCGACTCGCGGCTGACGAACGGGGGCCGCCCGGCGAGCACCTGGAAGAGCAGCACCCCCAGCGCGTAGATGTCGGTGCGCGGGTCGGCCTCGCCGCGCGCCTGTTCTGGCGCCATGTAGAGCGGCGAGCCGAGCAGCACGCCGGCCTGCGTGAGCCCGGTGCGATCGACCGCTTCCTCTTCGGTCTTCGGCTTGTCGGGCGTGAACGACTTCACCAGCCCGAAGTCGAGCACCTTCACCGTGTCGCCCCCGGTGCCCTCGGTGAGCAGCATCACGTTGGCGGGCTTCAGGTCGCGGTGCACCAGCCCCAGCTTGTGCGCCTCGCGCAGCGAGCGGGCGACCTGGCCGGCGATGAAGAGCGCGCGCGCCCACGGCAGGCGGCCGTTCTCGGTGAGCACCTTCTGGAGCGTCTCGCCCTCGAGGTACTCCATGGCGATGAAGTAGATGCCGTCGTCGGTGCGGCCGTAGTCGTGCACCGTGATGGTGTTGGGGTGCTTCAACTTCGCGGTCATCGACGCTTCGAGGAAGAAGCGGCGCTCGAACCCGGGGTCCTTCGTGCCGTCGTAGCGGGGGTTCAAGACCTTCAGCGCGACCTCGCGGCCCAGCGGGCGCTGCACTGCTTTGTAGACGCGGCCCATGCCGCCGACGCCGATGGGCTGCACGATCTCGAAGCGGCCGCTCAAGACTTGCCCAACGAGCGGGTCGCTCGCGGGCGCGTCACTGCCGGGCGCGTCGACTTCGGAGTCAGCCATGGGTCCTTCGGGAGGAACTGCGGCGTGTGGGAGATCTACCACGTCGCCGTCCAACTCCGCGAAATAGGGCCGGTTCCCCGAATGGACTGGGCGGGGCGGCCCATTGCGCTATGAGCCACGCGATGGGCATCACCACCAACGGCCCCGGCGAGCCTCCCCCAGCCGGCCCCGCGCCTGCGTCTCCCGGGGCCACGCCCCCTGCGACGACGCCCGCCGCGACGCCCGCCGGCAGCAACGGCAACGCGCCCGCGGCCGCGGCGACCTCGGGGGCGGAAGCCTCCCACTCGCACCACGGCCACAAGGGCAAGCTCTGGCCGCTGGCGCTCGGCGCGCTGGGCATCGTCTACGGCGACATCGGCACCAGCCCGCTCTACGCGGTGGCCGAGTGCTTCTCGAAGGACGACAAGGGCGTCACCAAGGCGCACTCGCTGGTGGTCTCGAGCGTCAGCGTGATGGGGCTGCTCTCGCTGTTCTTCTGGTCGCTGACCATGGTGGTCACGGTCAAGTACCTGTCGTTCATCATGAAGGCGCACAACAAGGGCGAGGGCGGCATCTTCGCCTTGCTGGCGCTCATTCCGCACAAGGCCGAGAGCAAGGTGCGCGGCGCGGTGGTGCTGGCGGCCCTGTTCGGCGCGGCGCTGCTCTACGGTGACGGCATCATCACCCCGGCCATCTCGGTGCTGTCGGCCGTCGAAGGGCTCTCGGTGGCGACCGACACCTTCAAGTCGGCCGTGGTGCCGTTGACGCTCATCATCCTGCTGGCGCTGTTCCTCGTGCAGAAGCGGGGCACCGACAAGATCGGCAAGGCGTTCGGGCCCTTGATGCTGGTGTGGTTCTTCGTCATCGGCGGGCTGGGGCTGTACGAGATCGCGCACAACCCGACGATCCTCTGGGCGATCGACCCGCGGCACGCCATCGAGCTCTTCCAGACCGACCCGTCGCGCGGCTTCAAGGTGCTCGGCAGCGTGGTGCTGTGCATCACCGGCGGCGAGGCGCTGTACGCCGACATGGGTCACTTCGGCGCGAAGCCCATTCGCGTCGGCTGGTACACGTTGGTGCTGCCGGCGCTGATGCTCAACTACTTCGGCCAGGGCGCGTACCTGCTCGAGCACGGCTGGGTCGAGAAGCCGTTCTGGGCGCTGGTGCCGCAGGTCGCGCTGTACCCGATGGTGGTGCTGGCGACGATCGCCACCGTCATCGCGTCGCAGGCGCTCATCAGCGGGGCGTTCTCGCTCACCCGCCAGGCGGTGCAGCTCGGCTACATGCCGCGCGTCACCATCGTGCACACCTCCGCGGTGAACGAAGGGCAGATCTTCATTCCCGAGGTGAACACCGCGCTGATGGTCAGCTGCCTGGGGCTGGTGCTGGTGTTCAAGGAATCGAGCGCGCTCGCGGCGGCGTACGGCATCGCGGTGACGGGCACGATGGCCATCACCTCGCTCGTCTACTTCACGGTGACGCTCAAGAACTGGAAGTGGTCTGTCGCCAAGGCGCTGCCGCTGGTCCTGCTGTTCCTCGCGCTCGACATTCCGTTCTTCGCGGCCAACGCGCTCAAGTTCTTCGAGGGCGGCTGGTTCCCGATCGCGATCGGCGTGGCGATGTTCGCGCTGATGACCACGTGGAAGCGCGGGCGCAAGGAGCTGGCGGTGCGCTTCAACCAGTCGGTGATGCCGCTCTCGGCGCTGCTCGAAGATCTCGAGGCCACCAAGCCCCACCGCGTGCGCGGCACGGCGGTGTTCATGTCGGGCAACCCGGAAGGCACGCCGCCGGTGTTGTTGCACCACTTGAAACACAACCAGGTGCTCCACCGGCAGGTGGTGTTGCTGTCGATCGTGCCCGAAGACGTGCCCACCGTGCCGAAGGGCGAGCAGCTCACCGTCGAGGGGCTGGGCAACGGCTTCTTCCGCATCTTGTGGCGCAGCGGCTTCATGGAAACGCCCAACGTGCCGCGCATCTTGATCCGCGCGCGCGAGCACGACCTGGTGTGCGAGCCGTCGACGACGAGCTACTTCCTCGGGCGCGAGACGCTGCTCACCAACGGCAAGTCGCCGATGATGGTGTGGCGCAAGCTGCTGTTCGCCTTCGTGTCGAGGAACGCGCTGTCGGCCACCAGCTACTTCGGTCTGCCGCCGGGGCGCGTGGTCGAGCTGGGCATGCAGGTCGACTTGTAGGGTCGGGGCTCAGTCGATCACCTTCGTCTCGCCCGCCACGCGCTCGAGCCGATGCACCGTCGCCCCCGCCTTTTCGAGCGCCCGCGCGAGCACCTGCGCATGGGTGGTCACCAGCACCTGACCTCGCTTGCTCGCCGAGATGATCTGCCGCGCGAGCGGCTCCAGCAGCTCGGGGTGCAAGCTCGTCTCGGGCTCGTTGAGCGCGAGCAGCGGCGGCGGCCGCGGCGAGTGCAGCACCGCGAGCAAGCACAGGTAGCGCAACGTGCCGTCGCTCAGCTCGGTCGCCTCGAGCGGGCGCAGCAGTCCCGGCTGGTGCACCTGGAGCCGCAGCCGCGTCTCGGGCAGCACCTCGACGCGCGCGCCCTGGAACGCGTCGGCGATGGCTGCGTCGAGCGCCTTCTCGTCACCGATCTCGCGAATGGTCTGGATCGCCGAGACCAGATCTCTCCCGTCCTGCGCGAGCACCGGCGTGCGCGTCGCGACGTACGGGTGCCGTGACGCGGCGTCGGGCCCGGTGGGGAACGAGTGGTAGAAGCGCCACGCCGAGAACGTCTGGCGCAGCGACGAGAGCAGCGGGTAGCGGTGCGCGTCGGCGACCTGGAAGAGCACCGACTCGAAGCTGCTCAGCGGCCCCGGGAGCGTCGCTCTCTTTCCCTCCGCGTCGCGGGCCGAGGCGTGCGGGCCGTTGCGCTCGAGCGCGGCGTGGCGGCGTGCGCCGTCGCGAACCCACAGGGTCTCGCTCTTCACGTCGGGGTCGAGCTTGAAGAACGAGCGGTCGTCGGGCCCGGACGGCTGCGGGCCGCAGCTCAGCTCGAACTCGAGCTCGTCGAGCGCGACGCGCACCGTCATGCGCACCGGTTCCTTCGAGCGGCGGGGGCCGGCGAAGACCACGCCGGGAATGCCGCCTTCCTCGGCGAGGAGCCGCGCGAACGTGCCCTGGGCCGCGGCCTGCAACAGCACCAGCGCGCGGTAGAGGTTGGTCTTGCCGACGCCGTTGCCGCCCTCGACGACGGTCAACTCACCGAGGTCGACGCGCAGGGATCGGATCGAGCGGTATCCACTGACCTCCAGCGACTGGAGCATGGCCGGCGACGCTACTTCTCTTCATGGCCCTGCCGTGTTCGCGATGCGCGAAAACCGATCAGTCCTTTCGGTCGTGAATCGGCAGCCGGGCCGCGGAGCACGAGCACCACATGCGCGCTCTCGCCATCGTCACCTCGCTCGTCGTGCTCACCGCCTGCCACGAAGACCGGCTCGTGCCCGCGTACTCGCTGGTGCTCGCGGAGGCCGTCACCTGCACCACCGGCGACTTCACGCTCCAGCCCGCGACCCCGCAGGTGATGTTGCTGCTCGATCGCTCGGGCTCGATGTCGTCGACCTTCGGCGTGGGCTCGCGGTGGTCGACGCTGGTGTCGACCCTCGAGCTCGCGTTGCCACCGGTCGACGCGCAGATGCAGCTGGGCCTCACGCTCTTCCCCGCCGCGAGCAGCAGCGGGCAGGAATGCGTGGTGCCCGACGAGCCGCTGCTCTACCCGGCGACCGACCAGGTGGCGTCGGTGCTGTCGGCGCTCCGGTCGACCACGCTGGTCGGCGGCACGCCCACCGCGCTCGCGCTCGACGTCGCGGCGAGCGGGCTGACCGGCACCGCGCCGCGCGCCATCGTGCTCGCGACCGACGGGCTGCCCAACTGCAACGCGTCGCTCAACCCGGCCACGTGCTCGTGCCCGTCGGCGAGCTGTGCCACGGCGCAGCGCTGCATCGACGACGCGCGCACGCTCTCGGTGCTCGCCGCGCACGCCGCCGAGGGCATTCCCACCTGGGTGGTCGGCATCGGCGATGACGTGACCTCGACCACGATTCTCGACGCCATGGCGCTCGCGGGTGGGCGGCCGCAGTCGGGCACGCACCGGTACGTCGCGGCCAACTCGTCACTCGAGCTGCAGGCGGCGTTCACCTCGATTCGCGACGAGCTCAGCGCGTGCTCGTTCACCTCGCCGTCGGTGCCGAACACCGGCGGCACGGTGGTGCTCACGCTCGACGGCGTCACCGTTCCGCGCGACGACACCGGCACCTCGGGGTGGTTGTGGAACAGCGTCGAGCGCGGGGAGCTCGCGCTGCGCGGCGAGTGGTGCGCGAAGGCCATCGCGGCGAAGAGCCCGGTGGTGAAGCTGAGCGTCACCTGCGCGGTCGAGAGCGTCGACGTGGTGGCGTCACGCTGACGCGCGGCTCACGACAGGCCTTCGCGCAGCCGCAGCCACTGGTAGCGCGCGTTGGTGAGATCGCCCAGCTGCAGCGACACCGCGGCGTCTTCGAGGCCCAGCTCGTTGAGGCGCTCGACCGCGCCCAGCCGCTTGAGCGCCTCGGCTTCGCTCACCTGCTCGGCTTCGCCGTTCTTCACGTCGACCCACGCGGTCACCGGCTCGAGCGCCGCGGGCGGTGGCGTCGGCTGGCCGCGTGCGGGCGCGAGGCGCCGCGGCATGATCACCACCTGGTAGAGGCCCGCGGCGAGCTTCACCACCTTGGGCGCGCGGCGCGGAAAGGTGACGCTTTCCCCGAGCGGGTAGAGCGGCCGCGCGGGGTCGATGGCGAGGCGGTACATCGACGCCGCCTCGTAGAACGCCGCGGTGTCGGGCCGCTCGGCGCGCACCTCGGGCCCATCGGTGCGCGTGATGCGCAGCGGGTCGAAGGTGATGAGCGCGCCCAACGGCGTCCGTCAGAGCCGCTTGGCGAGGATGATGAGGTCTTCGCCGGGCTTGTAGAAGTCGCGGAAGCGCGACTCTTCCTTGTACTGCATCGCCGCGTAGAACCCGCGCGTCGGGCCGTACGCTTCCATCGCCGAGGTCTCGACGCGAATCAGGCGGCCCTTGCGGCGGCGAATGTCGCCTTCCATCGCCGAGACCAGCGCCGCGCCGACGCCCTGGCCGCGCACCAGCGGGTCCGACGCGATCCAATAGAGATCGAACGTGCCGTCGGTCATCGGCGTGGGGCCGTAGCAGACGTAGCCGACGACGCGGCCGTCACGCACGGCGCACCGCACCTGGTAGTCACGATTGTTGGGCGTGAGCGCGGCGTCGATGACTTCGAGCGCGCACAAGACCTCGTCCGGCGAGAAGGTCTCGATGCGGCTCAGCAGCTCCGACAGCGGCTGACGGTCTGCGGAGGCGAGGGGCCTGATTTCCATGACGACGTTCCCAGGCGAGGTCCACCAGGTGCAGCGCCAGGTCGACGTACGAGAGGCCCGCAGCCTCCGCGGCCCTGGCAAACCCCGCCTGCGGGTGGAGATCGCAGTTGGGGTTGATGTCGATGACCCACGGCTGACCGTGGTGATCGACGCGAAGATCGACGCGGCCGTAGTCGCGGCACTCGAGCGCCTCGAACGCGGCCATGGCCACGTCGACGCAGCGCGCGGCGACGTCGCGGGGCAACGACGCGGGCTCCGACGGGCTCTCGACGCACTCGGCCGACAGCGTGTCCCACTTGGCGCGGTACGAGACGACGTTGGGCTTGCCGGCGAACGCGGGCCCGAAGCGGATCTCGGACAGCGGCAGCGCGCGGCGCGGCGTGTTGCCGAACAGCGGCACGTAGATCTCGCGGCCCTCGATGAAGCGCTCGACCAGCGCAGGCTGGCGGAAGGTGCGCAGCGTGCGCGTCACGGCGCGGCCGAGGCCCTGGCGGGTGGTGACCACCGAGTCGAAGTCGATGCCCACCGACGCGTCTTCGCGCGACGGCTTGACGATGAGCGGGAAGGGCAGGGCGATCGCGGCGAGATCTTCGACGTGCTCGATGACGCACGACTCGGGCGTGGGCACGCCGCGCGCGCGAAGAATCTCCTTCGCCTTGTTCTTGTGCAGCGCCAGCGCGAGCGAGAGCGCCGACGAGCCGGTGTACGGCACCTGCAGCAGGTCGAGCACCGCGGGCAGAATCATCTCGCCGCGTGAATCGGCGGCCAGCGACTCGCAGAGGTTGATCACCACGTCGGGGCGCTCGCGCTCGAGCAGCGAGTGCACGCGCGTGAGATCTCGCTCGACCGGCACCAGCAACACGTCGTGGTTCGAGCGGTTCGCCGCGGTGGAGGCCGTAGACGCGGGCTTGGAGAGCGCCGCCTGCATCGCGCTCGCCACGCGCAGCACGTCTTCACGTGCCTCGCGCCCCGGGTCTTCCTCGAGCAACGCGTGATCGTGGTTGTGGAGAATCGCGATGCGCACGGAGTGATGCAGCGTGTACCACGCCTGCACCGGTTGTGGAGTGAAAGGGGCGTTTGGCGTTACACCGCTCATCACGATGCGCATCAGGGATCCCATTCACGGTTCGATCTCGGTCAGCGACGAAGAAGCGCGCGTGATCGACTCGCGCACCTTTCAGCGGCTGCGTCACGTGCGGCAGCTCGGCTTCGGCGACCTCGCGTTCCCCGGCGCGACGCACACGCGGCACGCGCACTCGCTCGGCGCGATGCACGTCGCCTCGCGGCTCTTCGACGCGGCCACTTCGCGCGCCACGCTCTCGACCACCGCGCGTGAACGCCTGCGCGCCGCGGTGCGCCTCGCGGTGCTCTGCCACGACATCGGTCACATGCCGCTCTCGCACGCGTCGGAATCGATCGCGCCACAACGCGCGCGCCTGGGGTTGCCCGCGTGGCTCGGCACACCCGAGGGCCAGGCGACGCACGAAGACTTCACCGCGATGCTGCTCGTCGATTCCGAGCTGACGCGCATCATCGACGAGTCGTACGCGCGCCACGGCCTCGACGCGCGGCTCGTCGCGTCGCTGGTGATGGGCGTCAAGCCGCCGGGCCAGTCGGGCTTCGTCGAGGGCGGCATCGACTGGACTCCCGCCATCAGGGCCATCGTGACCGGCGAGCTCGACGCCGATCGCATGGACTACCTGCTGCGCGACTCGTTCTACACGGGCGTCAACTACGGCCGGTACGACCTGGAATGGATCCTCCAGAACCTCTCGGCGGTGGAGCGCGACGGCAAGGCGGTGCTCTCGCTGTCGAAGGCGGCGGTCTTCGCGTTCGAAGACTTCCTGCTCAGCCGCTACCACATGTTCCTGTCGGTCTACTTCCACCACACCTCGGTGAGCTTCGACTGGATGCTCAAGCGCTACTACGCGTCGGCGCCCGGGGAGTTCGAGATTCCCGCGAGCGCGGCGGCGTTCCTCGAGTGCGACGACATGGCGCTGCACCTCACGCTGCGGCGCTCGCAGAACGAGTGGGCCCAGCGCATCGCGCAGCGGCGTGGCTACAAGCGCGTGGCGCAGTTCACCGAGCGCGACGAGGCGTACGATCTCGCCGAGCTCTCGAAGGCGCTCGACGCCGCGGGCGTGGAACACTTCACGCTCGAGTCGCGCGGCGTGCTCTCGAAGTACTTCGACGAGGGCGAGAGTCCGTCGCTCTTCGTGCTCGATCGCTCGACCGATTCGCTCACCGAGGTCTCGCGGTACACGCCGCTCTACCAGCGCTTCGCCGGCGCGGTGCTCCTCTCGCGCGTCTACGTGCGGCCGGAACAGGGCAAAGAGGGCGCGCAGGTCGTCGAGCGGCTGCTGCGCCGGCCGGCCGTGCAGCGGGGTGAAGATGAGTGAGGCGATGGCGGGCGTGCCGGCGATGCCGGTGTCGTCGACGCCCCCGCGTGATGCCGCCGCGGTGGTGTTGTTTCGCCGCGTCGCCGCCGGCGTCGAGGTGTTCTGGCTCGAGCGCGAGCAGAAGCTGTCGTTCGCGGGCGGGTTCTTCGCGTTCCCCGGCGGCAAGGTCGATCGCGCCGACGCGGCGATCGCGGTGACCGGCGCGCAGGGCGATCACGGGCGCTGCATCGCCACCGCGGCGCGCGAGGTCTTCGAGGAGACCGGCGTGCTGCTCGCCCGCGGCCCGGCGATGACCCAGGCGCAGCGCGACGAGGAGCGGCGGGCGCTGCTCGACGAGAAGACCTCGTTCGCCGAGGTGCTCGCGCGGCACCAGCTCTCGCTGCACGCCGGCGATTTTCACGCCGCGGGGCGGTGGGTGACGCCGCCGTACCTGCCACGCGGCTTCGATGCGCGCTTCTTCCTCGCGGAGGCGCCGGGTGAGCAGCAGGCGTCGGTGTGGAAGGGCGAGCTGACCGACGGCGAGTGGATCGCGCCGCGTGCCGCGCTCGAGCGTTGGGAGAACGGCACCGCGTTGCTGCACCCGCCGAACCTGCACGCGCTGCGCACCATGGCCGCGTTTCGCGACGTGGCGGGCGCGGTGCAGGCGCTGTCGAACCCTCCGTTCTGCACCGACTTCATCGCCGAGCGCATCGAGTTCCAGCGCGGCGTGGTGCTCTATCCCCTCAAGACGCCCACGCTGCCGCCGGCGACGCACACTGCGACGCTGATCCTGGGCACGCGCGAGTGCGTGATCATCGACCCCGGCTCACCCGATGAGGCGGAGATCGATCGCCTCGTCGCGTTCCTCGCGCGCTTGAAGCACGAGGGCTTCGCGCCGCTGAGCATCGTGCTCACGCACCACCACGGCGATCACCTCGGCGGCCTCGAGCTGCTGGTGAAGAAGACGGGCCTGCCGGTGTGGGCGCACGCGCAGACGGCCGATCGTTCGCCGGTGCCGGTGGCGCGCTTGCTGGCCGATGGCGAGGTGCTCGCGCTCGACGGGCCGCGGCCGATGCGGTGGCGCGTGTTGCACACGCCGGGGCATGCGCGTGGACACATTACGCTCGTCGACGAGGCGACGCGGGCGGCGGTGGTGGGCGACATGGTCGCGGGCGTCGGCACGATCGTCATCGACCCGCCCGAGGGCGAGATGGCGGAGTACCTGCGGCAGCTGGAGCGGCTGCGCGATCTGCCGGTGCGCACGCTCTACCCCGCGCATGGGCCGGTCATTCCCGATGGGCCGGCGAAGTTGAACGAGTACCTGATGCACCGCGCGTGGCGCGAAGAGAAGGTGCTCGAGGCGTTGCGGCACTTCGGTGCGGGTGGGGCGAGCGTCGAAGAGCTGGTGCCGAAGGCGTACGACGACGTGGCGGCGTTCGTGTGGCCGATCGCCGAGCGCAACACGGTGGCGATTCTCGAGAAGTTGATCACCGAGCGGCGCGCGTGCGTCGCCGGGGACAAGTACTCAGCCTGAACGACCCGACGACGGTCGTTCTCCTCACCCCGACCCTCTCCTCCTGGGGAGGAGAGGGAGACACTTCGGGTCAACCCGGAGGCGGCGGCCGTGGCGGCGTCACCGTCATCACGCACTGCCCCTGCACGCACCGCGCAGTCGCCGGCGGCGCCGCGGGGCACACCGGGCACTGCTGGCCCGACGTCGAGCTCGACCCGCCCGTGCTCAACCCATAATTCGGCTTCCCATTCGCAGGCGGCGCGGATGGCTGAGGCCCCGTCGGTCGCGTGAGCGGCACCGGCGTGTCGATCGACACCGCCTCCGCCGAGGGACAGCACCCGCACGCCGTCCGATGACACGCTGCGCTCGACGGCGGCGGCATCATCGCCACCTTGCACTCCACGTCAGCGCTGCACTGCGCCGTGGTCTGCTGCGCCACGCACTGCCCCGCGCGGCACACGGCGACGTACGTCCCCGGCGCCGGGCGCGCGCACTTCACTGCATCGCAATTGGGCAGCGCGCAGTCGATCGCCGCGCACCGCAGCGCCTCGTTCGTGCCCTTGCGAATCGCGTGTGGCGGGCCGGGGCAACACGAGCCGCAGCAGCCCTGGAAGGAGCTCAGCTCACACTGGTCGTTCGCCGTGCACTCGCCAGCGGGCGGCGGCGGGCGCTTCGGCACGAACGGGCCGGGCGCGATGTCGGCGAGCACGAGGAGCGCGAGGGTGGAGAGCATGGCCCCAGCCTACCGATCCCCCTCGAGGCCGCGCCACGGTGGACTCCCCACGTCGAGCAGGCGCTCGAAGCCGACCATCGTCGCGCCCGCGACCACGGCCAACGCGCCGGCGAGCCACGACGGAGCAACGAGCGCCGCCCACACTGCGCCCCCCGCGATCACCCACGGCCGCAACAACGTGAACGGCCCGAGCACCAGCACCGACGCGAG
This sequence comes from Myxococcaceae bacterium, assembly GCA_046351675.1. Lineage (GTDB taxonomy): Bacteria > Myxococcota > Myxococcia > Myxococcales > Myxococcaceae > Archangium_A. Next base: position 3,245 of record JAXLYB010000026.1, on the reverse strand, counting down.
CACCGCGAAGTCGAAGCTCCCCACGAGGTACAGCCCGAGCGCGAGCAGCACCAACGACGCGAACGCGCCGTACACCATCACCAGCCGCGCGGCGGTCAGCTCGAGCTCGGTCCACGCCACGCCCGCGCCGACGAGCCCGAGCGCCACGAGCAGGAAGACCGCGATGGTCGCCACCGCGAAGACCGCGCCCCGCACCAGCGCGCGCCGGTAGTAGCCGGTCATGAAGATGCGCGGGTTGCGCCCCGCCGCCGCGCGAAAGCCGCACAGCGTGCCATCGACGAACGCGAGCGTGCCCAGGAGCACGAAGATGGTCACGCGAGCGCCTCCAGCCGGTGCGCGAGCGGCCCGAGCGCGGCGCGGAACTCGTCAGCGATGCCCGGGTCGAGCCCGACCAGCGTGTTGAGCGAACGCAAGATCGGCAGCGGGCTCGGCCGCCCGTCGAAGAGCGCGTACTGCAGCGGCCGGCCCGCACTCGTCGCCGCGTCGAGCAGCACCCGCGGCGGGTGAGCGCGCACCGCCGACAACACGCCGTCGTGCCGGGCGAGCGGCTCGCGCATGCGCGCCTGGTGAAAGAGCCACGAGCCGAGCGGCGCCGCCCACGACGCCTTGATGTCGCAGTGGAGCAGCGCCAGCGGCTTCACCTTCGCCTGGCTGCGGAAGAAGTCGCTCAGCGCCTCGCCACGGAAGTGGTGGATGACGCCCGTCGAGAGGAACACGTGCACCGGCTGGTCGAGCGTGAACGCGTTGGCGACGCGGAAGCTGCAGCGCAGCCCTTCCTCGGTCGCGAGCTGCTGTGCGTGGGCGATGAGCGTGGGGTTGAAGTCGCAGCCGAGCAGCTCGACGTCGTCCCCCAGCGCGCCCCACGCCGCGAGCCACCGCAGCACGAAGCCCATGCCGCAGCCGATGTCGACCAACTGCAGGCGCTGACCCGGCAGCCGCGCGCGCAACACGCCGAGCAGGGGCCGCAGCAACTGGAGCAGCCGCTCGCCGTTGCGGAACTCGAACGACAGCCGCTGCAGCTCGCAGTGCGACCGCACGAGGATTCCGTCGACCACCTTCGGGTCGAGCACCTCGCCGCCGGGAATGCGATCGAGAATGCGTCGCGCGGTGCGCATGCCGTGGCGCGCGAGCACCGCCTCGACGTCGGCGCGCTTCACCGGCCGCCGCGCGAGCGTGTGCGGGTCGGTGTCGATGATGAGGTCGCTCAGCTCCGGCCAGTCCGCGCGCACGAGGCGCGAGTCATAGCCTCCCGCGACTCAGCCGCGCTGCTTGAACTGCGACTCGAGCGTCTCGAGCACGCGCTTCGTGTCGGCTTGCACCATCTGGTAGTGCGTGCGCGTGAGGTTGAGCGCCTTGAGCGCGCGGTCGACCTCGTCGGCGTTCGAGCGGTTGGGCGTCGACTCCTGCGCCGAGGCCAGCGCGAGCTGATCGGGCCCCTGCTCGACGGTCGGGTTGACGCTCCAGCCGGCTTCCTGCGCGATCTGCTCGGCGACCATCATCACCGCGACCTGCGGGTGCGCGTAGCCGCCCATCATCAAGCTGTGATGATGGCCGACCACCAGCGTCACCGTCGGCGGCAGCCCCCAGTTGTTGAGCACCGCCTCCGAATAGCGCTCGTGCGACGCCTCGGCGGCGAGCCACGTCAGCGCGTCGAGCCGCTGCGGGAGCTTCTTCGCCTTCTTGAACTCCGCCGCGGCGACGAGGCCGATCGACAGCCCGACGTCGTGCAACAGCCCGAGCAGGAACGCGTTCTCCGCGTCGATGGCGGTGTTGCGCGCGACGAAGCGGGAGATCCACGCCACCGCGCTGCTGTGCCGGCGAATCGACTCGAGCGTCTCGTCGAAGCCCGGCGTGCGAATCACCATCATCGACATCGCGGCTTCCATCACCACGTCGCGCACGATCGACAAGCCCATGCGAATGAGCGCCTGCTTGAGCGTCACGCACGCCACGCTGCCGCCGTAGAGCGCGGAGTTGGCCAGCTTGAGCACCCGGCCGGCGAGCAGCGGCTCGCGCTCGAGCACCTTCGCGATGTCTTCGATGCGCGCGTTCGGCTTGCGCGACAGCTCGGCCACCTCGAGCGCGACCTGCGGCGGCCGCGGGAGCTGGAGGTTGGGGCGTTCGAGGAAGCCGTCGAACCACACGCGCAGCTCCTGCTCGTAGGCCTCGAGGTCCGGCGTGTCGGACGGGAGCTCGTACTCGCCTCGCCCGTAGTTGGGAGCTGTGTTTGCGACCATGACGTCCGTCAGCGCTGCAACCCGCGTGCAGCGCGCGCTCCGAGCGGGACTCGGTCCGCACCCCGGGTCATCAGCACCGAGAGGGTGCGCGGCGCCCCAGCTGTGCGACGCTGTCGCCGATCGATGCGCAGCATCTCCGCGACCGTCGTCCTGAGCGCCTTCCTGCTCTTCCTGGTGCAGCCGCTGATCGGCAAGGTGGTGCTGCCGTGGTTCGGCGGCGCGCCCGCGGTGTGGACGACCTGCCTCCTCTTCTTCCAGCTGGTGCTGCTCGGCGGCTACGCATGGTCGCATGGCGTGGTGACGCGGCTGACCGCGAGTGGCCAACGCCGCGCGCACCTCGGCCTGCTCGCGCTCGCCTCGCTGGCCGTCATCGGCACCGCGGTCTGGTGGGGCACGCCGCTGGTGCCGCCGTCGACCTTTCGTCCCGCGGACCCGGGCGCGCCAGTGCTCGCCCTGCTCGGCCTGCTGCTGCTCACCGTGGGCCTGCCGTACTTCACGCTCTCGTCGACGGGCCCGCTGCTGCAGGCGTGGGTGGCGCGCACGCTGCCCGCCGCGACCGCGCTGCGCCTCTACGCGTGGTCGAACCTCGGCTCCATCGCCGGCCTGCTCGCGTTCCCGGTGGTGTTCGAGCCGCGCTGGCCGCTGAAGACGCTCGCGTGGGCGTGGGCGATCGGCTTCCTCTGCTTCGCGGCGTTGTGCGCGTCGGTCGCGTGGGCCGCGCCGGCGGTCGAGCGCGAAGCGGCGGCGGTGGAGCGGTTGCCGGCCTCGACGCGCGCCCGCTGGGTGTTGCTCGCCGCCGTGCCCTCGGCGCTGCTGCTCTCGCTCACCAACCACCTCACGCAAGACGTCGCGCCGGTGCCGTTCCTGTGGGTGCTGCCGCTGGTGCTCTACCTCGCGAGCTTCGTGCTCACCTTCGACTCCGCGCGCTGGTATCGGCGGGGCTGGGCGCTGCCCGCGCTCTTCGCGCTCGCGGTGGTGGTAGCGGCGCTGCTGCTGTACCCGAACGAG
>JAXLYB010000025.1:0-72965 GCA_046351675.1 Myxococcaceae bacterium | reverse complement strand
TCGAGCGCCGGGCCGACCACCGACATCGTCGCGAGGCGCGGCCGCACCGGCCCGTCCGCCACCACCGAGAGCGCCAGCGCGTCGACGCCGTCGAGGGTGACGAGGGCCTCGAGGCGCGGCGAGCCCAGCTCGTCGGGCCGCACCTGGGTGGGCCGCACGCGCAGCTCCTCGATCGAGCGCCAGAGCGGGTGGTCGACGCCCTGCCCCGTCGGCTCGACCACCGCGCGCTGCAGGAAGCCGCGGTGGAAGTGGGCCCCGTCACGGGCGAGCGCGGGCAGCTCCGAGAGCCAGCGGCGCTGGTGGAACTTCAGCAGGTTCTCGGCGCGCGCGGTCTGCGCGGCGGTGGCGACGCCGCGGGCGACCAGCAGCTGGAGCGAGATGAACTCGCCTCGCGCGTCGCCGCGTTCCATCAGCGCGTCGGCGAGCACGGTGCGCGGGCCGTCATCGGCGGGGCGGCGCATCACCTCGTCGAAGAGCGGGACCAGCTCGGGGGGATCGTCGAGGCGCTGCACCGCCGCGCAGCGTATCGCGGGCTAGACCGTCAGGCCGATCGGCGCGCCGGTGCTCGCCATCGGGCCGCTGCCCCACGCCGCCTGGCTGACGCCGAGCAGGTGGAGGATCTCGAGGTGCAGGTCGGCCAGCGAGCGCCGCGTGGTGCGCACGCCGATGGTCTGCCCGAGCTTGAGATCAGACCCGCCACCGGCGACCACCATCGGCACGTTCTCGGTGAGGTGCACGTTGCCGTCGCTCATGTCGGACCCGTAGAGCACGAGGGTCTCGTCGAGCAGGTTGGCGGTGCGCAGGCGATCGAGCAGGTCGGCGAACAGGCCCGACTGCACCTGGTTGATGAGCTTCAGGCGATCGATCGACGACTGCGTGCCGCCGTGGTGCGCGACGGCGTGGTGGCCCGCGCCCGCGCCCAGCGACTCGGGGAAGCTGAGGAGATCGCTGACGCCCGGCCCGTACATGAAGGTCGCGACGTTGGTGAGGCCGCACTGCATGGCGAGCACCACCATCTGGTGCATCAACTGAAACCGCAGCACGTAGTTCACGTTGGCCTGCGTGAAGTCCTGCGTGGGCGCGGAGAGGTTCGGCGTGCAGGTCGGGGCGACGGTGTTCAGCCCCATTTCGACCTCGCGCACGGTGTCGAGGTACGAGGTCAGCACCGGGCGATACGACGCGGGCAGGCGGTTCGAGAGGCGGGTGGCGTCCTTGCCCAGCTGGTCGAGCACCGACTTCTTGCGGTCGTGGAGGTAGTTGATCTGCGCGGTGGTGCCCGCCTCGCCGCCGAAGAGGCGCGCGAACATCTGGCGCGGGTCGGCGATCGGCGAGCGGAACTTGTCGACCGCCTGCCACGAGATGCGGTTCAGGTAGTCGTTCGAGTACCCGGGGTGATCGTTGAGCGGGTGCACGTGGTAGTAGATGCCGCCCACCTCGAGCGAGCGCAGCGGCGAGGGGTGCGCGTCGGCCACCACCTGGTCGAGCGTGACGCCGCAGCGCGCGACACCCGGGTCACCGAGCTGAATCGGCTGGCACGAGAGGAAGCCCGCGCAGTTCTGCCAGTGCGGGTCGGCGCCGGGGAAGCCCGCGAACAGGCCGCGCACGATCATCGTGTTCTGGTGCACGTTCTTCGCGACGAGCGGCGAGAGCGCCTCGCTGAAGTTCCAGTTCCCGTCGACGCCGGCCGGCATGTACGCGCCGTTGGGCGTGTAGACGCCGATGAAGCGCTTGCGCGGCAGGCCCTGGGCGCGCGCGACGTGCGGCGCGATCAGCGGCAACGAGAGCGAGAGCCCCGCCCAGCGGAGCACGGTGCGGCGGCTGAGGTCGCGCTTGCTCACGGGCTGGTTCCCTTCGTCAGCTCGAGCGAACGGGTGAAGGCGTCGAGCGTCATGTCTTTCAAGGTGGGCACGCCGCCGTCGGCCGGGTGCGAGAGCTGGCCGGCGACGCACTGTTCTTCGGCGAGCGGCCCGCGGTTGAGCGCGAAGGTGAGCAACTTGCTCGCGACGCACGCGCGGTAGTCGGGCGAGTTCTCGACCACCTGGCTCAGCTCGAAGGGATCTTTCACCTCGTGCCCGTCGAGGAGCAGGTCGTTCGTGATGGCCGCGCCGTTGGGGTACGCGTCGCGCCACAGGCCCTGCTTGTCGTACTTCTCGAGCGCCAGGCCGATGGGGTCCATCATCGAGTGGCAGCCGCCGCAGCGCGTGGCCATCGACCGGTGGATTTCCATCTGTTCGCGCAGCGGGAGGTTGCGGTCGATCGAGCCGACCGACATCGAGATTTCCTGCAGGGTGGCCTGGTCGAGGCGCGGCAGCGAGCGGCACAGCAGGCGGGTGAGCGTCCACAGCCCGCGGTGAATGGGGCGGCGGAACTCGGAGCCGGTGGCGGTGCGCATCAAGAAGGCGCCCTGTTGCAGCAACCCGCCGCGCTGCGTGGTGACGGTCTTGCGCACCTCGGTCATACCGCCCATCGGGTACGGCACCCCGTAGTGGTAGGCGAGCGAGGGGTCGACGAAGGTGAAGCCCGGGCTCATCAGGTCTTCGGCGGGCAGGCCGGCGGCGAGCACCTCGCGGAAGACCTCGGCCGACTCGTTCTGCAGGGCGCCGGTGAGCGGGCCGACGTCGATCGCCTCGCGGAAGTCGAGCCACTGCCCGGCGAAGTGGCGGGTGAAGCGGCTCGCGTCGCGATCGAGCAGGCGCGCGGCCTGGGCGCGAACGATCTGCGGGTCTGACAGCTTGCCGAGGCCGGCCAGCGTCCAGAGCTCTTCGTCGGCGACCGAGCTGCGGAAGAAGAGCGAGAGGCGCGAGGCGGTGGCGAAGCTCTGCTCGGTCGGGTCGAAGCCGCCGGGCACCAGCTCGGGCTTGAAGACGAAGTTCGGCGAGAGCACCACGGCCTGCAGCACGGCGGACAGCGCCTCGTCGACCGGCTCGGCGAACCCCGCGGCGGTCGCGCCCTGCTTCTGGGCCTCAAAGAGCGCCTGGTAGTCGCTCAGCTCGTCGGCGCGCACCGGGCGGCGGAAGGCGCGCGAGGCGATGCGGCTGATGAGCGGCTGGGCGCAGTTGGCCCACGTCCACGAGGCCTTGAGCGGCGTGGGCGCGTACCCGAGCGTCGCGGTGAAGGCGGTGCTGTCGTAGTTGGGGTTCGCGTTGCGGTTGACGACGAAGTCGATGAGGTCGCCGCGGGTGACGGCCTGCGTGAGGTTGAACGACGCGCTGCCCCCGTTGGGGATGGTCTGCGTCCACACCGCGGTGCCGTTGCGCCGGATGGACACGATCACGCCGTCACCGCCGCCCGGGTCGCCGTCGCGGAACTCGCCGGTCAGCGTGAGCGCGCCGTCGAGCGGCGTGGTCCACCGGCGAATCGGGTCGACGGTGCTGCCGGGGTGCGTGCCGAGCTGCCAGATGAGCGCGGTCTGGTCGGGCTCTTTGCGCCACAGGCCGCGCGCGTTGTCGAAGATCATCGGCGCGCTGCTGCTGTCGAGGTAGCTCCAGCAGTCGCGGTTCTGCGAGTCGCTGAAGTCGTTCACCGACGAGTAGGTCACCTTCACCGTGCAGACCGGGGTCTGCGGCTGGCTCGGCGCCGGGCAGTGCTGGGTGAGCGCGGGCGTGGCGAGCACCAGCTGCGCGAGCTGCTCGGCGGTCGAGAGCTGCTCGGTGAGCGCCTGCGCGTCGACGCGCGACTCGCTCATGGTGTCGAAGCCGTAGACCTGGGCGATGGGGGTCCACCGGGCGAAGTACGAGTCGGGCACGCTGACGCCCAACACGTCAGACATGATCTGCTGGTACTCGAAGTTCGACACGCGGTTGAGCTTCTCGACCACGTGCGAGCCGGGGACGCACGGCGTCGGCGGCGGCGGCTCCATCACGCCGGGCGGCTGGGTCGGCGGCGGGCGGGTCTCGCGCGGGCCCTCGAGCGCGCCTTCACAGCCGGCGAGCACGAGCGCGATGCACCAGGACATCGCGGCCAGCTTCGGGGAGGTGGAGGGCATCTCGTTCATTCTCGGCAAGCGACGGTTCGGCGACCGTCCCTGGGTTGTCCCATGGGTTTGCAGGCAGTTGCGACACTCTCAGCGGGCGAGAGCGCTTTGGTCACCCGAGTGCGCGCAGGTGAAAGCGCACGACGCGGCGAAGCCAGTGTTCTCCGAGGGTTGCGTCTTCGACCACGCGCCGGTGGAGGAGCGCGCCGGCCAGCGAAAAGAAGAGCAGCTCGACGTCGTCGGTCTTGGTGAGCTCTCGCCGGGCGCGGGCGCGGGCGACGATCGCGGCCACCTCGGCGCCCTGCCCGCCCCACGATTTGCGGGCCAGCGTGCGGAGCGCGGTCGCGTCTTCGACGAACAGGGTGCGCACCACCGCCGCGCCGGCCGGAGACGACAAGAAGCCGGCCACCCGCCGCGTCAGCGCGAGCAGCTCGGCCTCGAGGCTGCCGAGATCGCCAATCGGCTCGCCCTGCTCGAGCGCGTGGGCGAGCGCCGCCTGGGCGAGCGCGCGCTTCGTCGGCCACCGCCGGTAGACGCTGGTCTTGTTCACCTTCGCCTGCCGGGCGACGCGCGCGACGCTCAAGCGGGCGAGGCCGACGCGCGAGAGCTCGTGCAGGGTGCAGTCGAGCACCCGGCGCACCACCTGGGCCCCGCGCGGTTGGACACGTCTGCGGCTCGCCATCGCACGCAGTGTGACCAACGCAACTCGGAGTTGCAATGCGCACGCGCGGCGGGCACCATCGCCGGTGCATTGCAACTCGGTGTTGCAATGTGCGGCACCGGGAGCGGCGCATGGCTCGACGCATCGTGATCCTCGCGCCGGGCTCGCGCGGCGACGTGCAGCCCTACGCGGCGCTGGCGCAGGGCTTCGCGCGTGCCGGCCACCGGCCGCTGGTGGTGACGACGGTCGATCACGAGGCGCTGGTGCAGGGGTACGGGCTCGAGGGTCGCTACATGCCCTTCAACGTGCAGGCCGCGCTCGAGGGCTCGGTCGAGGCGATCGAGGGCACCAGCCACGTGACGTCGTTTCGCGAGCTGGCGGCGCTCGCGCGCAAGGGCTCGCGGCTGTTGGCCGAGCACGCGCTGGCCGCCTGCGAGGGGGCCGACCTCATCGTGGCCGGCTTCAGCGGCGCGGTGGTGGGGCACGCGGTGGGCGCGAAGCTCGGGGTGCCGCTCGCGCAGGCGTACAACGTGCCATTGACGCCGACCGGGCTCTACCCCGGCGCGCTGGTGCCGCGGCTGGGGCCCGCGCCGTTCCTCCACCGGCTGGGGCACCGGCTGACGCGGCAGGGGTTGTGGATGACGATGCGCATGGGCTTCGAGCCGGAGACCCTGGCGCTGCTGGGCGTGCGCTCGCTGCCGCTGCTCCCGCCGTCGGTGCCGGGGCTGGTGCCGGGCCCGGTGTTGTACGGGCTGTCGGAGCACTTCTTGCCGCGCGACCCGGCGTGGGGCGACGAGGTCTCGCTGAGCGGCTTCTGGTTCGCGCAGGAACCCGACGGCTGGAAGCCCGCGCCCGAGCTCGAGGCGTTTCTCGCGGCGGGGGCGCCGCCGGTGTGCGTGGGCTTCGGGAGCATGGCCTCGAGAGATCCGAAGGCGCTCACGGCGCTGGTGCTCGAGGCGGCGCAGCGCTGGGGCCGCACGGTGTTGCTCTCGGGCTGGGCCGGGCTGGCAAGCGCGAGCCTGCCGAAGGACGTCTTCGTGCTGCGGCAAGCGCCGCACTCGTGGCTGTACCCCCGGTGCCGGGTGGTGGTGCACCACGGCGGGGCGGGCACGACGGCGGCGGCGCTGCGCGCGGGCGTGCCGGCGGTGGTGGTGCCGTTTCATGGCGACCAGTTCTTCTGGGGCGAGCGGGTGTTCGCGGCGGGTACGGGCGCGCGGCCGGTGGCGCGTTCGAAGCTGACGGCGGCGCGGTTGGTCGAGGCGGTGGAGACCGCCGGCGAGCCGGCGCGGTGTGCGCGGGCGGCGGAGCTGGGGCAGCTCATCTCGAAGGAAGATGGTGTCAGCCGGGCGGTCGAGCAGATCCTCGCTCCCCTGCCCTTGGGGTGAGGGGTTCTTGTCGACGGTCGACGGTCGAACAGACTTCTCCCCTCACCCCGGCCCTCTCCCCACGGGGAGAGGGAGCTTCAGCGGAAGTGGTGCACCTGCGGCTCGACGGGCAGCTCGGGCACCAGCGTCTCGAGGTGGGTGACCTTCAGGTTGACCACCTTGCCGCTCCGCTCGACGCGCCCCTGGGCCATCAGCAGCGGAGACCCGGTGATCTCCCGCCGGTACTTCTCGAAGAGCTGCGGCTCGATGATCACGTTGGCGATGCCGTGCTCGTCTTCCATCGACAAGAAGGTGAAGCCCTTCGCCGTCGGAGGCCGCTGCCGCACGATGACCAGCCCGCCCAGCCGCGCGGTACGGCCGCTGGGCACGGTGAGCAACTGCGCCGAGGTGACCGCCCCGTCGCGCTGGAGCTGGGGCCGCAACAGCCCCACCGGGTGTGACTCGAGCGAGAGGCTGACGGTCTCGAAGTCGGCAGCCACCCGCTCGGCGCTCGACATGGTGGGAAAGCGCGCCTGGTCAGAGACCATCGGCAGCCCGAAGAAGAGATCGTCTTCGTCGAACGGCCCCAGGGCGTGCAGGTCCCACAGGGCGTTGCGGCGATTGAGACACAGCGAGTTGAGCGCCCCGCACAGCGCCAGCCGCGTCAGCTCGTGCCGGGGAATGCGGGTGCGCAGCGCGACGTCGGCCACGGTGGTGAAGGGCCCGTCGCGCCGGGCAGCCTCGATGCGCCGGGCGCTCTCTTCGCGCAGGCCGCGCACCAGCTCGAAGCCCAGCCGCAAGAAGGGCTGCACCGGCATGCGTCCCTCGGCCGGCCACGCCGCGGCGCCCACCGCGCGCTCGTCGCCGTCGAACTCGAGCGAGCATTCCCAGTCGGACGCGTTGATGTCGACCGCGCGCACCTCGACGCCGTGGCGCCGGGCGTCGTCGACCAGGGTGTGCGGCGCGTAGAAGCCCATCGGCTGCGCGTCGAGCAGCGCGGCGCAGAACGCGGCCGGGTAGTAGCGCTTGAGCCACGACGACGCGTAGGCGATCAGCGCGAACGACGCCGAGTGGCTCTCGGGAAACCCGTAGTGCGAGAAGCCCTTGAAGCTGTCGAAGCACCGCTCGGCGAACTCCCGCGGGTAGCCGCGCGAGACGGAACCCTCGATGAAGCGCTCGCGAAACGGCGGCAGCAGCTCGTCGGCCCGCTTGTTGGTGAGCGCGCGCCGCAGCCGGTCTGATTCGCCGGGCGAGAAGCCGGCCGCCACCATCGCCAGCTTCATCGCCTGTTCCTGGAAGAGCGGCACGCCCAGCGTGCGGTTCAAGATGTCGCGCACCTCGTTCGAGGGGTAGGTCACCGCCTCTTCACCGTTTCGGCGCCGCAGGTAGGGGTGCACCATCTCGCCGACGATGGGCCCGGGGCGGATGATCGCGATCTCCACCACCAGGTCGTAGAAGCAGCGCGGCTTGAGGCGGGGCAGCATGTTCTGCTGCGCGCGGCTCTCGACCTGGAAGGTGCCGATCGAGTCGCCGTCGCAGAGCATGTCGTAGACCGCGGGATCTTCGGCGGGGAGCGTCGCCATCGACCACGCGCGGCCGGTGGTCTCCTCGATGAGCTGCAGGGTGCGCGAGATGACGGTCAGCATGCCCAGCGCGAGCAGGTCGACCTTCAAGATGTTGAGCGCCGAGAGATCGTCTTTTTCCCACTGCACGACGGTGCGGTCTTCCATCGCGCCGTTCTCGACGGGCACCAGCTCGGTGAGCGCGCCCTCGGTGATCACGAAGCCGCCGACGTGAATCGAGAGGTGCCGCGGCATGCCCACCAGCTGGCGGGCGAGCGCGAGCGTCTGCTGCACCGCGAGGTCGCCGCCCGACAGGCCCGCCTGCGCGAGTTCCTCGGACTGCACCTCGCTCTCGCCGAAGTCGATCGATCTCGCGAGGCGATCGACCTGGTCGAGCGAGAGCCCCAGCGCCTTGCCCACCTCGCGCACCGACATGCGCCCGCGAAAGCAGATGTGCTCGCACACCATCGCCGCGCGGTGCCGGCCGTGCTTCTCGTAGACGTACTGCAGCACCTCCTCGCGGCGGTCGTGCTCGAAGTCGACGTCGATGTCGGGCGGCTCGCGCCGTTCCATCGACAGGAAGCGCTCGAAGAGCAACCCCATGCGCACCGGGTCGATGGCGGTGATCTGCAGCGCGAAGCACACCGCGGAGTTGGCCGCGCTCCCCCGCCCCTGGCACAAGATGCCGCGCTCGCGGGCGAAGCGAACGATGTCCCACAGGGCGAGGAAGTAGCCGGGGTAGTCGAGCGCCTCGATCAGCGCGTACTCGCGATCGATCTGCGCGCGCACGTCGCTGGGCAGCCCCTGCGGGTAACGAAAGCGCAGGCCCTCTTCGACCAGCCTGACCAGGTACTGCATGGGCGTCAGGCCCTCGGGCAACAGCTCGTGGCTGAACTGGTAGCGCAGCTGCTCGAGGCCGAACTGGCAGCTCGAGGCCAGCTCGACCGAGCGCCCCACCGCCTCCTCGAGCTCGGGGAAGAGCGCGAGCATCTCGTCGTTCGACTTGAGCGTGCGCTCGCCGTTGGGGAACAGCAGCGTGCCGGCCTTCGCCACCGTGGTGCCGCAGCGAATGGCGGTCAGCACGTCTTGCAGCGGCTGGCGGGTGCGCTCGTGGGTGTGCACGTCGTTGTGGGCGACCAGCGGCGCGTCGAGCAGCTCGCCCCAGTGCCGCGCGCGCGCGAGCCGCGCCTCGTCGTCGGCGTCGAGGAACCGGCTGACCCCCACGTAGAAGCGCCCCGAGAAGGCCTCGGCCAGCCGCGGGAGCACGGGGTCAGCGCCACCTCCCGGCGCCGGCGGCTCGGGGAGCAGCGCCGCGAGCCCCGTCGCGCGCTCGAGCACGCGTTCCCACGGCAGCCCCGCCTCGCCCTTGGGGTGCGCCAGCCGGCTGTCGGAGATGAGCTGGCTCAGGTTCGCGTACCCGCGCGCGTCTTGTGCGTAGAGCGTCAGCCGCGGCGCGCCGAGCAGCGTGAGCCCCGAGCCGATCACCAGCTTCACCCCGCGCTCCTTCGCCTCGAGGTGCGCCTTCACCAGGCCGTAGAAGCCGTCGTCGTCGGTGATGGCGAGCGCCGAGAGCCCCAGCGACGCGGCGCGCACCACCAGCTCCTCGGGGTGCGAGGCGCCGCGCAGGAAGCTGTAGTTCGAGCGGCAGACCAGCTCGGCGAACACCCCACCCCTCCCCTCAGTCGAAGACGCCCTGCGCGTAGAAGGCCCCGTCGGCGCCGTCGCGGTAGACCCACAGCTGGCCGACGCCCTCGAGCTGCAGCCGGTAGTAGTCGCGGGTGAAGGGCTGCGGGCTCCACCACGCGCCCACCAGCCGCTCGGGCCCCACCAGCAGCTCGACCTTTCGCCGCCGGCCCGCGAGCACCACGCTCACCAGCGCGCCGTCACCCGACAGCTCGGCGTCGAGGCGCGCCGGCTCTCGGAAGAGCCGCGGCGGCCGGTGCGCCAGCGTGGGCAGCGAGAGCGCGCCGTGCTGCTCGACCTTGGCCTTTCGTTTGGGCCAGCGCTTCACCTTGCCCTTCGGCGCGCGGGCGGGTGGAGGCGCCGAGCTGAGCGCGTGCTCGTTGCCGGGCGGCGCCGAGGGGCGCGGTGGCGTGGGCGGCGCGGCGGCGGGCAGCGGCGCGACGGTGGCCCAGCCGTCTTCGGGGCGGTGGGTGGGCACGGCCTCGGCCGAGAAGAGCGCGTCTTCACCGAGCGCCGACTGGAGCCGCGACATGACGACCTCGAGCTCGACCTCGCCCGCGGGCGCGTCGCCGAGCAACAGCTGCCGGCCGTGATCGGCGCTGGCCTCTTCGACCAGCAGCTGGAGGCTGGTGATGGGCTGCTGCACGGTGAGATCGGTCAGCCGGTGGCGAATGAGCTCGGTCAGCAGCTTGCCCTCGGACGACGCGCGCGCGAGCACGATGGGCACGGGCAGCGGCGTGCCGCTCTCGAGGCCGACGGTGACCAGCACGCGCACCGCGGCGAGCCGGCGGCCCTGCAGGCGCGAGCAGATGCGATCGACGCAGGTCTTGAGCGCGAAGAGCACCGGCTCGAGGGCCTCGGCGGGCCAGTCGAGCTGCACCACCTCTTCGAGCACCTCGGCCAGCGGGTCGGGCACGAAGCGCGAGTCGTCGTCGCCGCGACACAGGCGCGCGACGTCGTTGCCCATGGCGCCGAAGCGGCCGGCGAGCGCGGGCGGCGGCAGGCTGGCGAGCTCGCCGAGGGTCGACAGGCCGAGCGCGCGAAACGGCGCGGTGGCGCCCACGCCCAGCCAGCCCTCTTCGAGCGCGAGCAGCGGCAGGCTGGCGATGCGCTCGCCGCCGAAGCGCGGAAGCACCGCGGTCTGGCCGGCGTCTCCCGGCCTGGCCCAGCGCGCGACGGCCCGGGTGGTGAAGCGCTCTTCGCCCACCACGCAGCGGGCGTGGAGCCCGAGGCCCCGCACCGCCGACACCACGCGCTCGGCCCACGCGTGCTCGTCGTGAAAGAGCTTCGCGGCCGACGCGTCGAGCCACAGGCCCTCGGGGGCGTCGAGCTGGAAGCCGGGCGAGAGGGTGAGCAGCGTCTCGCCCAGCGAGGCGAGCGCGCGCACCTCGGCGGTGGGCTCGAAGCGGTGGCGCACCACCGACGGCTCGAGGGCGGTCGACGCCGAGACGGTCATGCCCGGGCGCACGCCGCGCTTGAGGGCCGAGCCCGAGGCGAAGCGCACCCGCTGGGCCCCCTTCTCGTCGGCGAAGAGGAGCAGCGGGCGGCCCTGCAGCGAGGGCTGCTCGAGCACGCGCCGTTGAATGGGGAAGCGCGGGAGGAAGAGGTAGGCCAGGCGCATGGGTCACCTCCCGTCTCCGTCGTCGTCTTCGGGGGGACTCAAGGCCGCGGGCACGGGCCGGTGGCTCTCGCGCGGGTGGCGCCACCACCCGGCTCCGCCGCCGGTGCCGCTGTAGGACTTCGAAGCCTTCGCGGCGTGGATGTTGTTCGTCGAGGCGATGTTCCGTGTCGACCCCGCCATGAACGGATACCCGTCGCGCAGCACGTTGCGTTTGACCGGCCGCTGGTGCGACGCGACGCCCTCGATGTGCACGAGCGGCGGTGGCGCCCACGGCTTCTTCGCGCGCTTCCCGTGGAGATGCGGCCGGTGCACGCGTGTGTGCCGCCCATGCGGCGCCTCGAGCTCGAAGGTGGGCGTGATGGGCAGGTCGGGCGCGCGCTCGACATGGAGCACCCGCACGTTGGAGCTCTCCCCTGCGCCCCCCGGCACGGTCTTGAGCATCAACCGCGGCAGCCCCTGGGCGGGCGACGTCTCGGGCGTCAGCAGCACCAGCACCGAGCCACCGGTGCGCGCGGCGTCGAGCAGCTTCCTGGTGTCGACCATCGAGAGCCGCGCGGGGGTGTGCGTGACGTCGAGCACCACGCAGGTGAAGGCCCCGCTGCGCAGCAGCTGCATCGCCGACCACACCAGCTGGTTCGTCTTCGGCCTGACGATGAGCAGCCGCGCGAGCTCGACGCCCATCGACAGCGCGGCGGGCGGGTAGAGCTCTTGTGGACCATCGACCCACGCCGAGAGCCGCTTCTCACGACACGCGGCGGCGACCACGCTGAGCGCGACGGTGGTGCGCCCCGACGCCTCTTCACCGCACAGCTCGACCGCCCCGCCGAGCCGGAACGCGCCCCACGCGTCGAGCGCTTCCCACCCGGTGCGCAGCGCCATCACCAGCTGCCGGGGCTGGGCCTCGAGCTTGCGGATCTTTTCTTTGAGCTGTTCGACGACGGCTTGCTGGCTCATGCGCGCTCCTTGATACTGAACGCGCGTATAGTACATCATGGGTCCGACAAGTGATTCCCGGGCCGATTTGCCGCCTCGGGACGCGTTGCGCACCCTTTGCGCAGCGACATCAAAAGCGCGGGTGATTTGGTGCGGGCATGACCGCTCGCGCCCTCCTCTTCTCCATGGTGCTCGCCAGCGGACTCGCCCACGCCGAGCCGCCGGCGCTCCACATCCAGGAACGGTGGACCTCGCGCGACGGGCTGCCGCAGAACGTGGTGCATCGCGTGCTCGCGCCGCGCTCGGGCTTTCTGTGGCTGGGCACGCAGGAAGGCCTGGTGCGCTTCGACGGGGTGCGCTTCACGGTCTTCGACGCGAGCACCGGGCTGGGCGCCAACGAGATCACCGCGCTGCTCGAAGACGGAGACGCGGTGTGGGCCGGCACCACGCGCGGGATGGTGCGGTTCGAGCACGGCCGCTTCACGCCCATCAACCTCGGCGCCGACGTGTCGGTGACCGAGCTGCTGGGCGACGGCGCGGGCGGCATGTGGGTCGCGACCGAGCGCGCGGGGTTGCTCCACTGGCGCCCGGGAGAGGCGCGCGCGGCGACGGTCGAGGGCACCGCGGGCGAGGTGCGATCGCTGGCGCGCGTCGGCGACACGACGTGGATCGGCGGGGCCACGGGGTTGGCGCGCCTCGGCCCCGACGGCCGTGCGCAGGCGCTCGCGTGGCAGGCCGCGGTGCTGAAGCTCGCGCCCGCCGCCGACGGCGCGCTCTGGGTGGGCACCAGCGCCGGGCTGTTTCGTCTCGTGCCCGGCGCGACCACGCCCGAGCGCGTCGCCGCGGTGCCGACCCAGGCGGTGTACGGCGTGCTCGAAGATCCCTCGGGCGCGCTGTGGCTGGGCGTCGAAGGCCGCGCGCTGCTGCGCCTGTTCGACGGGCGCGCGACCGAAGTGACGGGAGCGCAGGCGCCGACCGACGTGCACACGCTGGCGATCGACCCCGACGGTGCGCTGTGGGCCGGCTCGATGTCGGCCGGGCTCTTTCGCCTGCGGTCCGGGCCCGTCGACGTGGTGGGCGCGCAGGAAGGCCTGTCGAACGACGTGGTGTGGGCGCTCGCCGAGAGCCGCGACGGCACGCGGTGGGTGGCGACCGACACGGGCGTCGATCGCCTCGTCGACGGCGGCGTCGAGCACGCGCTGGTCACCGAGCTGGCCGGCCGCAGCCCCGGCGGCTTGCACGAAGATCGCCAGGGCACGCTGTGGGTCGGCACCAACGACGGCCTGCTGCGCGTGGGGAACGGACCGGTGCGCGCGTTCGGCGTCGCCGACGGGCTGGGCGGGGCGCTGACCCGCACCGTGTTCGAAGATCGCGCCGGGCAGCTGTGGGTCGGCACCTCGCACGGCCTCTACCGGCGCGAGGGCGAGCGCTTCGTGGCGGTGCCTGCCGAGCCGGGGTTGCCGGGCGACAAGATCAACCTCCTCGCCGAGGGCGCCGACGGCACGCTGTGGGTCGGCACCACCACCGGGCTGGCGCGCGTGCGCCGCGAACAGCCCACCCAGCTCGAGCACGTCGAGGGGCCTCCGGCCCTGCGGAGCGACGTCACCGCGCTGTGGGTCGACGCGCAGGGCTCGCTGTGGGTCGGCACCGTGGGCGACGGCCTCGTGCGGCGCGACGCGAGCGGGCGCTTCGACGGGTGGTCGCGCCAGCAAGGGCTCTTCGAAGACACGGTGCTGTCGATCGTCGGCGACGACGCCGAGCTGTGGCTGAGCGGCACGCACGGGCTCACCCGCGTCGCGCGGGTCGAGCTCGACGAGGTGGCCGCGCGCCGCCGGGCTCGTCTCGTCGTCCGCGTGCTGGGCGCAGCCGACGGCCTGCGCGCGGAAGAGGGCAACGGGGGCACCGGCCCGGCCGGGCTGCGCACGCGCGACGGGCGGCTGTGGTTCGCGACGGTGGGCGGCGTGGCGGTGCTCGACCCGCACCGGGTGCCGGCTCCCGGGCCAGCGCCCCGCGTGCTCGTCGAACAGGTGGTGGTCGATGGCCGCGCGCAGCCGGTGACGGCCAGCCTCACCGTGCCGGCGGGAACACGGCACCTCGACTTCCACTTCACGGCGGGCTCGCTGACCGTCGGCCCACACGCGCGATTCCGCGTGCGGCTGGTGGGCCTCGATGACGCCTTCCTCGAAGCGGGTGACGCGCGGTCGGCGAGCTACTCGCGCCTGACGCCGGGGCGGTACACGTTCGAGGTCGAGGCCGCCGATGACCAGGGCGAGTGGGGCCCTCCGTCGACGGTGAGCGTCGAGGTCGAGGCCTTCTTCTGGCAGACGCGCTGGTTCGCCGGGACCCTGCTGGTGATCGGGCTGGCGTTGGCGTGGACCGTGGTGCGGCTGCGCACCCTGTCGCTGCGTCGCCGTGCCGCCGAGCTCACCGCGCGCGTCGAGGAAGAGATGGCCAAGGTGAAGGTGCTGCGCGGGCTCTTGCCGACGTGCGCGTGGTGCAAACGCATTCGCAACGAGACCGGGGACTGGCAGCGGTTCGAGACGTACCTCACCACCCACGCCGACGTGCACTTCACCCACGGCATGTGTGACGAGTGCTTCAAGAAGCAGGAAGCGGCCGACCCCGACCCTTGAGGGTGTGAGCCGGTGTGGGGCACACGCTTCTCAACAGTCGCGCCAGCCAACGGCGTTACGCTGCCCTCGTCATGAATCACCACACGCCCCCGGGGTCGTCGACCGCCGACACGCAGAGCGCCGGTGCGAACGACAAGACCCACCTGTCGGAGACCACGAAGTCGCAGGCCGTGACGGCTCCCGGCCAGTCGGTGCGCGCGACGGTGTTGCCGCGGGTGGAATGGGTCGGCCCCGAGCCGAAGGTGAACCCGTCGCAGCGGCACCGCTTCGAGGAATTGGGGCTGCTGGGCGAAGGCGGCATGGGCGAGGTGGTGCTCGCGAAGGACCACGACATCGATCGTGAGGTGGCGCTCAAGCGGTTGCCGGCGAACTGCGATCTCGGGCGCGTGCTGCGCTTCGTCGAGGAGATCCGCACCATCGGCCGCCTCGAGCACCCGAACATCGTGCCCGTGCACGACGTGGGGGTCGACGCGAGCGGCCGCTACTTCTTCGTGATGAAGCGCGTGCAGGGCGAGACGCTGGAATCGATCATCGCGAAGATCCACGCGAAGGATCCCGTGACCCTCGAGCGCTACCCGATGGAGCGCCGGGTGCTCATCTTCCTCAAGATCCTCGACGCGATGGCGTACGCGCACGAGCAGGGCTTCATCCACCGCGACCTGAAGCCGGCCAACGTGATGATCGGCCCGTTCGGCGAAGTGACGGTGATGGACTGGGGGCTCGCGCGGCGGGTGAAGGGCGTGGAGGTGGGTGGGACCGACGCCGCGATCTCGGGCCCGCGCGATGGCACGGTGCTCGAGACGCGCTTCGGCGCGCTGCTCGGCACGCCGCTCTACATGTCGCCCGAGCAGGCCGAGGGAAAGAACGCCGAGCTCGACGAGCGCAGTGACGTGTACGCGCTGTGCGTGCTGTTCCACGAGTTCCTGCACGGGCACCACTATCTCGACGGGCGGCAGGGGCTCGACGCGGTGCTCGAGGGCGTGAAGACGGTGAAGCCCAACGTGCACACCATGCGCGCGCCTGACGACGTGCCGGTCGATCTCGACTGGTTCCTCGACACCGGGCTGTCGAAGGCGAAGGCCGATCGCTGGCCGTCGGTGCGGGCGATGGAAGACGAGCTGCAACGCATCATGCGCGGGGAATGCCGCGTGAGGTGCCCGCGCAGCCTCGCGCGACGGATGTTGAACGAGACGCGCACGGCGCTCGACAAGCACCCGGTCGCGACGATGACGTCGGTGGTGGTGATGCTCGCGATCGGCACGACGGCGGTGGTGCACTCGCTCGCCGTGATGATCATGCGATGAGGCTTCTCGAGCTCGCGCTCAAGCTGGCGGCGCTGGCGATCATCGCGTTCGTGCTGGGGCTCGTGGCGTTGGTGGCGCCCTGCTACGCGATCGGCACGCCGGAGTGGTGCGGGTACAAGAGCTTCCCGAAGTACGCCGACCTGCAGTTCCTGTGCGGTGCGGGCTTCGGGCTCACTGCCGGCGCGCTCGCGTTGTTCTGGAGACCGTCGCGCCGTGGGCCTTGAAGGGACGCCTGGGGTCGCGCGTGCCCCTCGACACGACACGAGGTGACTCGAGGGGGTCGGTTGTCCCGAATTGGTCGCTGGAGCAGCCAAAACGTGACAACCGCCCCTGCTTCTTGCGTGACCTTGCTCGAAGTGAGGGGCACGCCCGCTCTCGCCGCGGCGCCCTTCCCCGTCACCCCTTCGTCCCTCAAGGCAGTTTCGACTTCACGACCTTGCCCATCGCGTTGCGAGGCAACTCGGCGACCACCCGCACTTCGCGCGGCCGCTTGTGCGGTGACAGCTGCGAGGCCACGAAGTCGATCAACACCTGCGGCTCCACCGCGCCCGACGTGACGACGAACGCCACGATGCGCTCGCCGAGATCCGCATCGGGCCGGCCGACCACTGCCGCTTCCCGCACCTGCGCGTGCTCGAGCAGCGCCGCCTCGACCTCGCCCGCGCCGACCTTGTACCCGCCGCACTTGATCAGATCGGTCGCGCGCCGCCCGACGATGCGAATCGACCCGTCAGCCCGGCGGCACGCCAGATCGCCCGTGAAGAACCACCCATCAGCGTCCTTCACCGCCGCCGTCGCGTCAGGCCGGTTCAGGTACCCGTGGAAGACGTTGGGCCCGCGCACCGCGATCTCCCCGAGCGTGGCGTCGTCGTGCGCGTCGAGCGTGCGCCGCGCGTCGTCGACCAGCTTGAGCTCGATGCCGTCGACCGGCCGCCCCACGCTGCCCGGCGCCGGAGCGTCTTCCACCCGCAACGCACAGTTGATGAGCGTCTCGGTGAGCCCGTACCGCTCGAGCACGCGTCGCCCGGTGAGGGCCTCGAGGCGCTGCTGATCGCGCTGCGGCAACGCGGCGCTCCCACTCACCAGCAACCGCGCCTTGCGCAGGCCGGAGACGAGCTCGGCGCCGCCCTCGCCTTCCGCGGCCTCCGAGAGCCGGTGGTACATCGTCGGCACGGCGAAGAGCATCGTCGACGGCGAACTGCCGAGCGCGGCGGCCAGCTCCGCGGGAGAGAACTTCGGCAGCCAGTGCAGCCCCGCGCCCGTGCGCATCGAGCCGTAGAGCCCGAGCACCAGCCCGTGCACGTGGAACATCGGCAGCGCGTGCACGACCGTGTCGCGCTCGGTCCACGCCCAGGCGCGCGCGAGGCCATCGAGGTTGGACGCGACGTTGCGCGCGGTGAGCACGGCGCCCTTCGGCAGGCCCGTGGTGCCACTCGTGTAGAGGACGAGCAGCGGCGCGTCGTCGACGAGTCGCGGCGTGACGGCGCCCGAGCCGGCGCTTCGCAACGCGGCGGTCAGCGGGAGCGTGGTGAGCGCGGTGCGGCCTTCGACGTCCGCGGGGTTCGCGCCGAACGCGAGCGCGGGCGCGGCGTCCTTCACGATGTGCCCGAGTTCGAGCGGCCCGAGCTTCGGATCGAGCGGCACCACCTGGAACCCGGCGTGCGCGAGGGCGACGAGGCCGACGAGGGTGTCGATCGACGGCTGGGTCCACACGCCGATGCGCGCGCCAGCGGAGAGCCCGCGTGAGGCGAGCGTGGCGCCGAGCTGAGCGGCGGCGTTGGTGAGCTCGGCCGCGCTCACGTACTCGCTGCCGACGGTGAGGCGTGGCTCTGCCCGCGCATCGACGAGCCGCGGGAAGAGCGGGCTCATCGCCAGGTGGCGCGGAAGAGGTTGGCGTCGCCCTGCGGGCCCTTGAGGAGCACCTTCGGCGACTTGCCGCCGAGCATGCCGATGGCGGACTCGAGGAGCCCGGCGAGGAACTCCGGCTGCTCGCGATCGTCGACGCTGATCTCGAACTCGGTCTTGCTCAGCTCGGTGATGCTGAGCTTCACGGGCGAGCGATCGGTGAAGTCCATCGCCTGCTTCAGCGCGCGGCGCGGGCCGGCGAACTTCGCCATGGTGAGCCACGCGCCCTTCACGATGCCGCGCGACTGGAGCGCCTCGATGACGTGCTCCCCGAGCTTGCGCTGCTGAATCGGCAGCTCGTGCGTCGGGTAGAGCGACTTCGCGGTGAGATCGATCGCCTGGTACCACGTGGCGCGCGGCACCGAGTCGGGCGGCGCGGCGGCGAGATCGACGCCCAGCTCGCGCAGCGAGGCCTTCAGCTCGGGGGTGAGATCGGGCCCAAGGACGCGGTTGAACAACCCGTGGACCATCTTTCCGGGAACGGTGCTGGTGCTCATTGCTTGAACTGGAGGCGCAGGGGCTGGTTGCGGGCGAAGGTCTCCGCGACGCGCGGCTTCTCTTCGCGACCGAAGTAGACCTCGGCGAAGCCACCGCACGAGCCGCGCACGGTGATCTCCTTCGCCGAAGGGGGAACGGGGAGCAGGTCGCCGGTGCGCGCGGTCACGGGGCCGGGCAACACCTCGGCGTAGCAGGCGGCGCTGGTGAAGACGCGCACGTACACGCGGCCCTCTTCGCGGGCGATCATCGGGGCGTAGTCCTCGGGCTTGAGGAAGGTGCCGTTGGCGTTGTCGTTCCTGGTGATGATGAACGACGGGTTCTTCGGATCGTTCGGCGCGGGGGTGTTGGGGTTGGCGGTGATGACGGTGCGGGTGCCGGTGTTCGCGGTGCCGGTGTTGCTCGCGGTGGTCGTGGTGGGCTGCTTGCCGGCGCGTTTGGCGTTCGCCGCTTCGACGCACCGGGGCGGCAGGCCGTTGCCGTCGTCACTGCGCTGCAGCACGCCGAGCTCGAACTCGGACAGCTCGAGCACGAGGGCGCACTGCTTGGTGGCGCGCACCTTCCACTTCGGGAACGCATCGAGCAGGCAGACCTCGCAGCGGGTGTTCTTCTCGTCGTCAGCCTCGAGCTGGGGGACGCGGTCTTTGTTCTCGAGGCGGCGCACGATGTCGCCGGGGATCGGGCGCGTCGGGCACTTGCAGTCGCGCAGCTCGCGCGAGGCGAGGAAGCCGGCGACCCAGTCGGCGTCGGGTTCGATCTTCTGCTGCTCGGCGAGGAAGTAGCGCCACTTGTCGAGCATCGATGAGCCGAGGGCTTTTTCGCGTTCGGCGGTGGGGCCACCGAGGGGAATGGCCGCCGAAGCTCCCTCTCCCCCGCGGGGGGAGAGGGTCGGGGTGAGGGGAGAACCAGAACCACTCGAGCCGGTGGAAGTGGG
Organism: Myxococcaceae bacterium; assembly: GCA_046351675.1. Classification (GTDB taxonomy): domain Bacteria; phylum Myxococcota; class Myxococcia; order Myxococcales; family Myxococcaceae; genus Archangium_A. Next base: position 53,897 of record JAXLYB010000025.1, on the reverse strand, counting down.
CGAGGAGGTCGAGCCACTCGAGCCAGAAGTTCCAGTCGTTCCGGTCGAAGCAGTCGTTCCGCTCGAGCCAGTCGAGCCAGCCGTTCCAGTCGAGCCAGTCGTCGTTCCGGTCGAGCCAGTCGTTCCGCTCGAGGCAGTCGTTCCCGTCGAGCCAGTCGTTCCGCTCGAGGCAGTCGTTCCGGTCGAGCCACTCGTTCCCGTCGAGCCAGTCGTTCCCGTCGAGCCAGTCGTTCCGCTCGAGGCAGTCGTTCCGGTCGAGCCAGTCGTTCCCGTCGAGCCAGTCGTTCCCGTCGAGCCAGTCGTTCCCGTCGAGCCAGTCGTTCCCGTCGAGCCAGTCGTGGTTGGAGTACCAGTCTTGCCAGTCGTTCCGGTCGTCGAGGCCGTCGTCGTCGTTCCGTTTGCGCCCGTCGGACTCGTCTTGCTCGTTCCGGTGCCCTGCCCGGTTTTCCCCTCACCCCGACCCTCTCCCCCTGCTGGGGAGAGGGAGCTGTTCGCGCTGTTCGCGCTGTTCGCGCTGTTCGCGCTGTTCGCGCTGTTTGCGCTGTTTGCGGTGTTCGCGTTCGCGTTCGGGACTTGTTGCTGTCCCCCACCCTGCACGGGCGCATCGATCGCCACGCGCTTCTGCAGGTAGTCCTTCTCACCGCGCGCCAACGCCTGCGCGCACTTGAGCCCTTCCGAGAACAACCACGTCCGGTAATTCGCGTACTCGTTCTGCGCGAGGCTCGCGAGCCGCGCCAAATCCATGCGCGCCTGCGCGTGGTTGTAGAGCGTCGATCGATCGCGCGCCGAGCACTCCGCGACTTCCGACGGCCGCTCACCCAACCCACTGCGCTTGGGCTTGTACTTCACGCCCAGGAACGGCTTCTCGAGCTCCGCGAGCACGTCGGTGAGCAACGCGCGCTGCTCATCGGTGATCGACGCCCGCGCCGCCTCGCACGAGATGATCGCCTTGCGACAATCGCCCGCCGGCTCGGCGTTCGCAGGAATGCTCTTCCCCTTCGCCGGAGTCTGCCCCGCGGTCCACGTGCCGCCGGAGTCGAAGCACCACGTCGCGACGGAATCGAGGCCGACCGACAGCGACCCCGACGACTGCGCAAAGGTGGTGAGCGCAGACACGTCTCGCGCAGCGGGCCCCTGGCAATCCTTTGGGATTTCCGGAGTCGTCAGAACGAGGGCGGCAACCAGCGACAGCACGGGCGGGACTCTCTCACGAAAATCGGTCGGTTGCCTCGCCCGTCAGCCCGGTCAGGCAGCGTCGAAGGCGTTCTTCAGATCGTCGATGAGATCGGCCGCGTCTTCGATGCCGACCGAGAGCCGAATGAACCCGTCGGTGATGCCGAGCTTCTCGCGGTTTTCCTTCGGGATCGACGCGTGCGTCATGATCGCGGGGTGCTCGATGAGCGACTCCACGCCGCCGAGCGATTCTGCGCAGGCGAAGATCTTCACCGTCTTGAGGAACTTCCGCGCCGCCTCGAGGCCGCCCTTGATGTCGAAGGTCATCATGCCGCCGAAGCCCTTCATCTGCTTCTTCGCGAGCGCGTGCTGCGGGTGCGTGGTGAGGCCCGGCCAGTTCACCTTGCCGGCCTTGGGGTGACCGGTGAGGAACTCGGCGATCTTCTGCGCGTTCTGCGCGTGGCGTTCCATGCGCACGTGCAGCGTCTTCACGCCGCGGAGCACGAGGAAGCTGTCCATCGGGCCGGGCACGCCGCCCACCGCGTTCTGGTGGAAGTAGATGCGATCGGCGAGGTCCTTGTTCGAGGTGCAGACGAAGCCGCCGACCACGTCGGAGTGCCCGTTCAGGTACTTCGTCGTCGAGTGCGTGACGATGTCGAAGCCGAGGTCCAGCGGGCGCTGGAAGTACGGCGTCATGAAGGTGTTGTCGCAGACCGAGATGAGCTTGTGCTTCCTGGCGATCTCCGCGGCGCGCGCGAGGTCGACGAGCTTGAGCATCGGGTTGGTGGGCGTCTCAACCCAGATCATCTTGGTGTTCGGCTTGATGGCCTTCTCGATGTTCTCGGGGTTCGTCATGTCGACGAACGAGAAGGTCAGGCCGTGGCGCGTGAAGACCTTGTCGAAGAGGCGGAAGGTGCCGCCGTAGACGTCATCGCTGCAGACCACGTGATCGCCCTGCGAGAGCAGGTGCATCAGCATGTCCGACGCGGCGCAGCCCGAGCCGAACGCGGCGCCGTACTTCGCGCCTTCGAGTGACGCGAGGCAGTTCTCGAGCGCGACGCGGGTGGGATTCTTGGTGCGCGAGTACTCGTAGCCCTTGTGGCCGCCCGGACCGTCCTGGACGTAGGTCGAGGTGAAGTAGACCGGCGTCATGATCGCGCCGGTGGTGGGGTCGGGTTCCTGCCCTGCGTGGATGGCGAGCGTGTCGAAGCGCATGGGCGCGCATTCAGCACAGAGACGCGGGCGGCGGAAGCGCTTCGGTCAGCCTGCGCGGGCGCGCAAGGTGGCGACGGCGACCGCGGTCAGGCTGCGAAAGCCGAAGAGGGACGAGAGGGGCTCGAGCAGCGGCAGCCACCTCAGGTCCGCGCGATCCCACAACTGCAGGCCATTCATCGGCGCGAGCACGACGGTGGTGCGCGCTTCCTGGTCAGCGCTGCACAGCGGCGAGAGCAGCTCGAACGCGCGCTCGGGGGCGAGCCGCGCGGCCCACCACGCAGCGTGCGAGACGTGCGTCCCCGCGAGCCACGAAAGGAACATCGCCTCGACGCCAGGCGTGACACGCGGGCCGCAGCGGGTGAGCGGCTCGAAGAGGTGGTCGATCAGCGACGCGTCGGTGCGAAGGAGCGCCGCGAGCGCGTCTTGCCCGGCCTCGGAGGCCACGGCGAAGGTCGCGACCACGCGCCACAGCTCGAGCCGCGCTTCCCGGCGTTCCTTCAGCATCGCCGCCTCGCGCTCGAGTTCCTTGCGGGCCTTCGGCGCGAGGCCATCGAGCGCCAGCGGCCCGGCGCGCCCGAGCAGAATCGGGGCCTGGAGCAACTGGGTGCACTCGTCACTGACCTCGGCGCTGACCGTCTCGGCCATCGCTCGAGCGCAGGCATTGCCGAGTGCGCCGCGCTGCCGCCAGATCGTCTTGAGGGCGCCGTTGGCGACCTCGGCTTCCAGCGAGATCAGCGGCGCGAAGAGCGGCGTGGACGCCGGGCCTGGCAACGTGAAGGGCGGCGGCGGAACGAGCTCGGCCTTGAGCTTCTCGACAGCGAGGTCGGCGCGCTTGGCCATGCGCGGAGTGAACCAGACGCGCGGCGTCGCGAAAACGCCTACATTCGCAGCATGCGCCTTCTCGCGTGGGTCGTTGTCGCGGCCACGGTCGCAGTCGCTGAGCCGCCAAAAGATCAGCCGGTGTCGGCGACGCAAGACGTGGTGGACAAGCTCGACAAGGCGATCGCCCCGCTGGTGGCCGAGGCGCGCAAGACGTGGCCCGACGCGAAGAAGCGCTGGCAGAAGGGGTTGCCGAAGGGGCACGTGTTGTTCGTCACGGTGCGGCTCCACGAGGGCGACGCGTTCGAGCAGTGCTTCCTGCGCGTGAAGAAGGTCGAGAACGGAGACATCACCGGCACCGTCGCCAACGAGATCGGGCGGCTGAAGAAGGTGAAGGAAGGCGACCTCGCGACGGCGAAGGAAGCGGAGCTCTACGACTGGACGATCGCGAAGCCCGACGGCACTGAAGAAGGCAACGTGGTCGGCAAGTTCCTCGACACGTGGAAGCCGTGACCCGGCGTCACCTCGCCAACGTGGTGCTGTGCGGCGCGGCGATCCCGCTGGTGCTGTGGCTCGATCGCGAGTCGAGCCTCGAGGGGCAGCTGGTGCTCGGCGCGTTCACCGGCGCGTGCCTGTGGTGGATGTTGCAGGCCCTGCCGGGCGATGACGTCGCGCGCGTGTGGGGCGTGGTGCTGGCTGGAGTCGTGATCGAGTCGTTCTGCACGCAAGTGTGGGGCGCGTACGCGTACCGGCTGGCGAACGTGCCGATGTACGTGTTCTTCGGGCACGGCATGTTGTGCGCGGCGGCGAAGTCGGGCGCGCGGCTGTATCGAGCGGAGCGTTCGCGGCGGGTGATGGTGATCGGCGTCGCCGTGGTCGCGTCGCTGTGGGCGGTGCTGGGGTTGGTGTTGCCCGAGCGGGCCGACGTTGAAGGGGCGCTCTTCCTGCCGCTCTTCCTGCCGTTGTTGTGGAAGTCGGAGCGCAGGCTCGAACACGCGCACACCTTCATCGCGGCGGCGTTCGTCGAGTTCATCGGCACGCGCGTGCACACGTGGGAGTGGGCGGCGACGTTGCCGGTGTTGGGGTTCTCTGCGGGGAATCCTCCGTCGGTGGTGGCGGGTGGGTATTGCTACTTCGCGGTGCTCGGCGGTTTGGTGGTCGAGGTGCTTCGCGCGCGACTCGCAGCGCCAGCGCAACTCTCGCCCTGACTGGTCAGAGGAGCACGGTCACCGCAACCGCGGGAACTGACGCTACGATCGGCGCATGAAGCGCACGCTCCAAGTCGCCGCCGTCTTCCTGCTCGTGAGCTGCACCGTCGAGTCGACGCGTCCGCTCACCGCCGCCTCCGCCGCCAAGGCCGACCCCGCCCTCCCCGGCACCTGGGTCTCGACCGACAAAGATCACCTCAAGTTCGTCGTCACCGCGCGCGAGGCGACCGTGCGCATCGTGGTGAGCGGCGGCGATCGCGACCCGATGACGCTCGAAGGCTACGTCTCGGTGCTCGCGCCCGATCTCAAGGTCCTCAACCTGCGCGCGATCGAAGACGGCAAGCCGAGCCCGACCTGGCTCTTCGTGCGGTACGCGGTGAACGCGAACGGCACCATCGACACCTGGCTCATCAACGAGAACCTCGCGAGCGACGCGCTCAACAAGGGCACGCTCAAGGGCCACCGCGGGCAGTACGGCGGCGTCACGCTCGAAGACACGCCCGAGAAGGTGATCGCCTTCCTGACGAAGGGCCGCCGCGAGGACACGTTCAGCCCGCTGATGACCCTCACGCGCTCGAAAGCCGCGCCGTGACCCGTCCTGTGACGGCACACCAAATCAGCTAGAATCTCGGGCGATGACCGACGAGGAACGCCGCCGACTCGCCCGCGCCCAGTGGCCGATCGTCAAGACGACACTCGCAGACACCTCCGACGCGGTCGATCTTCGGGCGACCACCACCATGGATGAACGGTTCGCCATGGTGTGGCGGCTGACGCTCGACGCGTGGGCGCTCAGCGGCAAGCCGATGCCGAGTTACACGCGCGCGACGATGCCGATCCACATCACCCGGGGAACAGGGTGACGCTCGACGCCTGGTTCGAGAGTTCCTGGCCGGCCAGGTGCGTTTTCTCGTCGTCGGTGCACACGCCTTGAGCGCGCACGGCATCGTTCGAGCGACTGGAGACCTCGACGTCTGGGTGGAGCCGTCGCCCGAAACGCTAAGCGCGTCGCCGACGCACTCAGCCGCTTCGGCGCCCCACTCGCGGCCCACGGCATCTCGGCCGCTGACTTCGAGCACTCGGGAACCGTGTACCAGATGGGCCTGCCGCCCCTCCGAATCGACGTGTTGACCGCCATCTCCGGCGTCGAGTTCGCGAGCGCGTGGGTCGACCGCGTCACCGTGCGAGTGCGAGACATCGACGTCCCCGTGCTCGGCCGCGCCGCGCTCATCACGAACAAGAAAGCTGCTGGGCGACCGAAAGATCTGCTCGACGTGGGCCTCCTCGAGCGCTGAATCTTCAGCAGCGCGTCGAGCCGCCGCACTTCACCTGCAAGAGCACGAAGCCCACGACCGTCACCACCACCGACAGCAGCGGCAAACACGCGGCGATCACCCGCACCGCGCGCCACGGCCCCTGCGCCTCGGGCGGCTTGGTGCGCGACAGGCCCCACGCGAGCCACGACGCGAGGATCGACACGATGCACAGCACCGGCGCGCTCCACAGGCCGGACGCGGCGAAGAGCAGGTACGGGTTGTTCTCCGAGCCCGGCGCGTCGAAGAGCATCACCGAGAACATCGCGAAGAAGCCGGAGATGAAGAGCCCCGGCCCCCAGACGCCGGTCGCGATCAGGGCTGCAGTCGGTCGCACATCGCCCTCTTAGCGACACTCGGTCGGAATGGCTGACCACGACGCGCGCGCGCCGTTGCTCCCGCCGGTCTGACCGTGCGTCATGCTGCCGTCGAGCTCGAGCCGTGCGGCGTATTGGCCGGTGACGCCGTTCGGGAAGCGCACCGTCAGGTCGATCTGCTTGCCGTTCACCGTCGCGGAGACCTCGCCCTCGGGGTGGCCGGGGAAACGCACCACCCCGACGCCTCGCGTGTCCGAGAGATCCATCAACAGATCGGCGACCTGCGTCGTGCCGATCTCCTGGATCTGCGTCAGCCGCCAGCAGCGGTAGCTCGCCGGCGTCGGTTCAACCGGTGGAGGCGGAGCGGGAGGCGGCACGAACACCGGCGCCCGGCGCGGCGCTTCGACCACCTGTTGCTGCACTGCCGCCTGCTGCACCTGCGTCGCGTTGTTGTTCTGGACGACCTGGATGATCTGCGGCGCGGGCTTCTCAGATCCACCGCCGCCCCGCGCGATCACCGCTGCCCCAATCGCCCCGACGAACCCGATGACCGCGATGCCCAGCTGAAGCCGAACACTCTCGTTGGCCATTCACGAATTGTGCAATGTGCGGCGCGACGCGTCTACCGGCCGCCGGTGGAAGCTCCGGTCAACTCCGACACGAGCGCCTTCTCGCCCTCGACCTCGGTCAGCATCCACAACAGGAAGCGCACGTCGGCGCCCACGTTGCGCGCGACGTCGGGGTTGTAGCCAAAGTCGTTCGCGACGTTTTCCCACACGCGATCGAAGTTCACGCCGACCAGCCGGCCCTTCGCGTCGATGATCGGCGAGCCGGAGTTGCCGCCCGTGGTGTCGCAGTCGGCGAGGAAGTCGACCGGCACCTTCGTCGCGTCGCCCTTCGCGGCCACCTGGCGAATGCGCTCGGGGAGATCGAACGGTTCCTCGCCGGTGTGCTTCGACATCGCGCCCGCGAGCGAGGTGAACGGCGTCAGCTGCATCGCTTCCTTCGGCGAGTAGCCGCGCACGCGACCGAAGCTGACCCGCAGCGTCGAGTTCGCGTCAGGCGCCACCGGCTTCCCGGCCTCGGCGATCACCGCCTTGCGCCACTCCGGCCGCAGGAGGATCGCCCTGCCCGCCTGCACTTCGCGGCGATCGCGCAGCGCGCGCCGCTCTTCGTCGAGCGAGAGCGCGAGATCGATCAGTGGATCTCTCCGCGCGGCCAACTGCTGCGGCGTCTCGTCGAACGCCTTCTTGCGCGTCTCGAGATCGAACACCTTGGAGGTCGCCGCCAGCTCCGAGCACTTGCGCGCGATCGCCGCGTCGTCCTTCAGGCCCACGAACACGGCGTCGATCGCCTTGAGCCGCTGGTCGGCCGGCAACGCGAGCGCACGTTTGACGAAGCTCACGAAGAGCCGCTGATCGACCGCCGGGTGGTAGCGCTTCTGGTCGCGCTCGTGACGCTCGCGCACGCGCGGGAGATCGCGCTCCTGCCACCCGGGCTCACGCTCGGCGTCGGGCCGCTGCGCTTCCACGCTCCGCCGGGCCAGCAAGAGCGGCCAGCCCAGCGCGCGCGCGCCACGACCTGACCAGTCGAGCATGAAGTCGTGTTCCCAGCTCTTCTGCTTCTCGGCGACCAGCGCCGTCACGCCGTCGAAGGCCTTCAGCGCGCCCGCCCACTCCGGCTTCTTCTCCGCGAAGGCCTTCACCCGCGCCTCGGCCGCGCGCTGCTTCTCGACGATCTTCCCGCGCGCGAGGCCGGCGAGCTGACCTTCGGCGTTCTTCTTCGTGTTGAGCAGCCCGCGAAGTTCGTCGGACGTCGCGAGCGCAGCGTCGGGCGACTTTTTGATCTCTTCTTCGAGGATCGCGACCCACTCGGTGGTGATCGACTTCACCGCGGGGAACCACTTGTCCTGGCGCTCCACCACCTCGTCGGCCAGCAGCGCGCGGAAGCTCGCGCCCGGGTAGCCGAGCACCGCCACCGCGTCGCCTTCCTTCAGCCCCTCGGTCGAGACCGGGAAGAACGCCTGCGGCACGAAGGGCTTTCCGTCCTGGTACGCGCGCACCAACGCGAAGTCGCCGGAGTGGCGCGGCCACATCCAGTTGTCGGTCTCGCCGCCGTAGTCGCCCACCGCGGCCGGCGGCGCGTAGACCAGGCGAATGTCGGACAGCTCGGTGAACTCGGTGAGCGTGTAGAGCAGCCCGCCGTCGAATACGCCGAACGTGCACCGCGTGTTGGGCTTGCTCTCGCACTCGGCGACCAGCTTCTTGCCCGTCGCCTCCATCGCCTTGAAGCGCGCGAGATCGTCGGTGGTGTCCTTCAGCGCGGCGAGCACCTTCTCGGTCACGTCGGTGAACGCGCGCGGCACCTGGATGCGGTACGCCTTCGACTGCTTCTCGTCGGCCGCGGTGCGCGCCAGCCAGCCATCGCGCGCGAGGTTCTGCGTCGGCGTGGAGTGCTCTTGCAGAATGCCGACCACGCAGTGGTGGTTGGTGATGAGCAGCCCGTTCTTCGACACGAAGCTGCCCGAGCAGCCCGGCAGCTGCACCGCGTTCGCGAGCAGGCCCGTCGCCGTCTTCGGGTTCCAGAGCTTCTCGAGCGGGAGCCCGAAGCCCTGCTGCTTCACCCACGCCGGGCCTTGCTGCAGGACCTGCTGGGGCGTCCACTTCCCTTCGTTGGCGAGCGCGGCGGAGGTGGTCAACGAGACGGCCACGACGAGGCAAAAGCGCATGGTCGCCTGATAGCCCAGCCTGTGGCAGGAGGCGCGCGTGGCGTCAGACTTCGAGAACCGGCTTCGGAAGATCCAGCAGCCGCGCTTCGCGTGGGCCGCGAAGGAAAAGACCAACGCCTTCCGCCTCTACGATCTCGACATCCCCGAATGGCCCGTCGCCGTCGATTGGTACGCGGGCTTCGTGCACGTCATGGAATACCCGAGCCGCAAGCAGCAGCGGCAGGGGACCGGCGCGATGCAGCAGGAGGTGACGCGCGCCATCTCCGCCGTGCTCCAGGTGCCGGCCGAGAAGATCTTCTTCAAGGCGCACGAGCGGCGGGCGTGGGGCGAGGGGCAGTACGAGCGCGCGACGCGGGGTGCTTCGACGCTCGTCACCGTCGAGGAACACGGGCTCAAGTTCGAGTGCAACCTGAGCGACTACCTCGATGCGGGGCTGTTCCTCGATCACCGGCCGATGCGCGCGCGCGTGCGGAAGGAAGCGAGCGGCCTGCGGTTCTTGAATCTGTTCGCGTACACCGGCTCGTTCACCGTGCATGCGCGGGCGGGCGGCGCGAGCGAGACCACGACGGTCGATCTGTCGAACACCTACTGCGACTGGGCCGAGCGGAACCTCGCGCTCAACGGTTTCTCGGTCGGGGGCGTGCACCAGGTCGTGCGGCACGACGTGCTGGCGTGGGTCGAGGCCGCGAAGGGGCGCTACGAGCTGATCGTCTGCGACCCACCGAGCTTCAGCACGTCGAAGAAGATGGGGCGGCGGTGGGAAGTGCAGCGCGATCACCGGCACCTCGTGGAGCAGCTGCTCGGACTGCTCGCGCCCGGCGGGCAGCTGTATTTCTCGACCAACTTCCTCGGGTTCTCGCTCGATCCGAAGTTGCCGAAGGCCGAGGTCGTCAACTCGCAGGCGGCGGACTTCCGGCGCACCGTGCAGCAGACGTGGCGCTTCCGGGGCTGAAGCCAAGTCCCCTCTCCTCTTCAGAGGAGAGGGTCAGGGTGAGGAGAAAACCGTCGGAGCGCAGAGGCACGAGACGCCCCTCACCCCGACCCTCTCCCCGCTCGCGCAGGGAGAGGGAGTCTTCTACGGCGTCTTCGGCTTCACGAACCCCGGCGGCGGCGGCTCAGACGCCGGCGGCTTCTGCCGCATCAACGTCACCCCGCGCCACCCGAGATAGAGCGCCACGGCAAACACCGCGACCACCGCGACCCACCGAAGCGACCCCGAGTCCTCCTCGGGCCGAGGCGCCGCGTAGCTCGTCAACCCGACGGCCTCGCTCACCCCGCCGTACTCGCCGGCGTACCGCGCCATCTTCAAGTACTCATCGAGCACCGACCCGAGGCTGGTGATCGACACCACGTCGCCCCGCTGGGGATCGAGCACGCGCAGCTGCAGCGGCTCCGCGACGTCGCACACCGTCTTCACCAGGTCTTCGATGAGCTTCGTCTTTTCGGTGAACGGCGAGCGGAGGTCGAGGCCGAGCACCGCGCCGTTCTCCATCACCGGGGCGATCGCGATCTCCCCGCCGTCGACCTTCCACGTGCCGCGCCCATCCTGCGCAATCGTTGCGCCACGCCCATTGAGCGCCTGCACCAGCGGTTCGAGCGAGATCGCCTGCCCGGCCGTCATCGACTGGAAGACGAGATCGTACGAGTGCTGCATTGACCCCACGTTCTAGCACTCCCGCGAGAGTAGACTCTGGACTCATGACGCTGCGGCTCGGCACGATGACGGTGCGTCCCCTGGTCGAAGGCCGGCTGGCCCTCGACGGCGGCTCGATGTTCGGCACCGTGCCGCGCGTGCTGTGGGAACGCTGCTTCACGCCCGACGATCGCAACCGCATTCCGCTGGTGACGCGCGCGATGCTGGTCGAGACCGGCGCGCGAAAGATCCTCGTCGACCCCGGCATGGGCTCCCGGTGGGACGGGCAGCACCGGGCGATGTACGGCCTCGACCACGCGGGCAACCTCGACGCCGCGCTCGCGCCGCTCTCGCGCACCGACATCACCGACCTCGTGCTGACCCACCTGCACTTCGACGCGGCCGGCGGAGTGACGCGCGAGGAAGCCGGCGCGCTCAAGCTCGCCTACCCGAACGCCACCGTGCACCTGCAGCGCCGTCACTGGAAGTGGGCCCACCAGCCCGCCGAGAAAGACGCCGGCAGCTTCCGCCACTCCGACTTCTCGCTGCTCGAGCGCAGCGGCAAGCTGCACCTCATCGAGGGCGCCACCGAGCTGTACCCGGGCGTTCACCTCTTCGTGTCCGAAGGGCACACCGTCGGCATGCAGCTGGTGCGGCTCGAGAGCGAAGGCGAGGCGCTGGTGTTCTGCGGCGACCTGGTGCCCACCATGTGCCACCTCAAGGCGCAGTGGGTCAGCGCGTTCGATCTCTACCCGCTCACCACGGTCGAGGAAAAACGGCAGCTGCTCGCGCAGGCGGTCGAGGACCAGTGGAAGCTCTTCTCGGCCCGCGACCCGAAGGTGGCGATCTGCACGGTGCAGGACGATGGGTCTGGACAGGTCGTCGTGGATCAGGTTTTGGCCAGCGCGTGACTCTCGCCACCGTTCGCATCACCAGGAAGGGCGTCGACCGCTGGAAGGCCGGCCACCCGTGGATCTACGCGGCTGACGTCGAGCTCGCACCGAAGACGTTGACCGGCGGCGAGGTGGTGCGCGTCGAAGATCAGCGCGGCTGGTTCCTCGGCCAGGCCATCTACTCGCGCGAGTCGAAGATCACCCTGCGCTGGCTGGCGTGGGACGACGTGAACGTCGACACGGACTTCTTCCGCGCGCGGCTGCAGGCGGCCGATGCGCTGCGCAAGAAGGCGCTGCCCGGAGAGAGCTCGTACCGCGTGGTGCACGGCGAGGCCGACCTGCTCCCCGGCCTGGTGGTCGATCGCTTCGGTGATTGTCTGTCGGTGCAGTTCCTCCACAAGGCCACCGAGCAGCGCAAGGCGATGTGGGTCGAGCTGCTGGTCGCGCACTTCAAGCCGCGCGCGATCGTGAACCGGTCGGACGCGGGCGTGCGCAAGCTCGAGGGGCTCGAAGCCGAGAAGGGCATGCTGCACGGCGCCGAGCCCGGCCCCATCGTGTACCGCGAGGGCCACGTGGCGATGGAGATCGATCTCCTCACCGGCCAGAAGACGGGCGCGTTCCTCGATCAGCGCGACAACCATGTGATGGCCGGAGAATGGGCCAGCGGCGAGGCGCTCGATTGCTTCAGCTACGTCGGCGGCTTCGCCCTGCAGCTGGCGACGCGCGCGAAGAACGTCACCGCGGTCGAGATCAGCGAAGCGGCCTGCGCGCAGATCACCGCCAACGCCGCGCGCAACAAGCTCGGCAACGTCACCGCGGTCGCGGCCAACGCCTTCGACTTCCTGCGTGACTCGGTCGACGAGGGGAAGAAGTTCGACACCATCGTGTTGGACCCGCCCTCGTTCGCGAAGAACAAGGACGCGATCGCCGGAGCGCTGCGCGGCTACAAGGAAATCAATCTGCGCGCGATGCAGCTGCTGAACCCCGGCGGCATCCTCATCACGGCCAGCTGCACGCACCACGTCGACGAAGAGACGTTCGAGGAAATGCTCGACTCCGCCGCGGCCGACGCAAAGCGGCGCGTGCAGATCGTCGAGAAGCGCGGGGCCGGGCGCGATCACCCGGTGCTGCTCAACCTGCGCGAGACGCGGTACCTGAAGTGCTTCGTGTTGCGGGTGCACTGAACTCGGCTTGACGGGCGCAGGGGGCTTGTCGAGGCTGTGGTGGTGCGTTCCACGGCGATGGTGGCGGTGCTCCTTCTCTGCGCGTGTGAAGAGCCCTCGAACGAGGGGCCCGATAGCGGCGCGGTGATGCGCCCGACTCCGCCGCCGGACTGCATCGGGCTCCCGGCGAGCATCGACTTCGGCGAGATCGCCACCAACGGGCTGGGCGACATGCAGTTCTTGTTGGTCAACCGCACGTTCAAGACCATGGAGCTCGACTTCGGTGAAGTCGCGCCGCCGTTCTCCACGAGCACGGTGGGCACGGTGAGCCTCACGCCCGACCAGACCATGCCTTTCCACGTGTTGTTCAGCCCGCCCGACGCGCTGCTGCACGTCTCCGAGTTCAGCTTCACGGGCGGCAAGGGCTGCAATCCCCAGCGCGTGCACCTGCAGGGCGTGGGACGCGGCGGGCTCGAGGTCCCCGCGACGCTGGAGTTCGACAACCTCCCGGTGGGCGTGGTCACGACGAAGACGCTCCTCGTCCGCAACACGCGGCGCGAGCCGCTCACGGTGCAGATCGAGTTCGTGCCCGAGCCGCCGCTCTACGCGCGCGTCACGCTGTTCGACGTGCCGGCGCTGGGCTCGTTCGAGTTGCCGCTGGAGCTCAAGCCGACGAGGGCTGGCACCACTGTCTCCCGCGTGTCGTTGAAGACGCCACAGGGCGAGCGCGCGACCACGGTGGTGATCGCCTCGGCCGGTTCGCCGGCGATCGCCGCCGACCGCGCGAGTATCGACGTCAGCATGGTGCCGCTGGGCTCGGGTCCCGCGCCGATCACGCGCAGCTTCGTGGTGAGCAACACCGGCGTGGCCGATCTGCGCGTCGAGCGCCTCGAGGTGGTCGCCACCGCGCCGAGCGTCCAGACCGAGCTCGAGTTCGACGGCTTCGTCGGCGCCCGCATCGCGCCCGGGGAGTTCACCCTCGTGCCGTTCGCGCTCAAGCCCATCGGCGCGCCCGGCCCCCGCGCGTGGACGGTGCGCGTGTTCTCGAATGACCCGGCCAGGCCGGTGCTCGAGGTGGCCGTCACGGCGACGGTGATTCCGTTGATGCCGTGCACGCTGGCGGTCGCGCCGAGCGTCGAGCCGCTGCAGTTGAGCGGGCCGTACCCGAGCTCGATCTCGTTCACGCTGAGCAACCCCAACGCCGAGACGTGCCTGGTCGACGGGTTCCAGTTCTTGAACTGCGCCGCCGCGCTGACGGTCGACCCTGCCGACGAGCAGTTCACCATCGCCGGCCAGGGCACGCGCTCGTTCACGCTGACGGCGACCGCGCCGAGCTCGTGTGGGCTGCGCTATCGGACGTGGGGTGGGCCGGCGACGAGCGTGGTCGTCAGCGCGCCCTGACGCTCAGGCGTTCGAGATCTCTCCGAAGCACCGCTCGAGCGCCGCGCGCTGCGCCACGGTCAGCGGCAACTCGGCCTCGGCCGCGGACACCACGCGCTCGATGACCGGCCACACGCGCTGCCCCTGCCCCGTGAGCCGCCACGACACACCGTTCCCCACGGCGCGCGCGGTGATCAGCCCCCGCTCGAACAAGCGCCGCACCGAGGGCTCGCTCGCCCGTACCGTCGCGCCCACCGCCACGCGCGCGAACACCACCACGTCGTCTCCACGCAGCGACCAATCTCCGAGCCGATCTTCGAGCCGTTCGTCGAGCAGCGCCGCCAGCCGTCTCACTTCCATCGCGAGGTGCATTCCCGCACCGTCTCATGCGGGTCCGACATCCCTCGGCGAACCGCGGGGTTGGCTCACGTCAGCGGAGGCGGCAGCACCGAGCCCTTGCGGATCACCAGGAAGAGCGCGCACCACAGCAACGACGCGAAGGCGGCGGCGGGCAACACCCCCACGAAGCACCCCACCACGCCGGCGATCATCATCGCCATCGAGAGCAGGGTGTACCCAAGCAACCGCAGGCGCTCGCCGACGCCCAGCATCGCCGCCCGGCGCAGCGCCTCGAGCGGCTGGCATTCCGAGACCAGCATCTCGAGCGGCGCGAAGAAGAAGAGCGGCAGCAGCCACAGCAGCACCACCACGTAGACCAGCCAACCCGAGGTCATCACCGCCAGCGGCCGTGGGCGCAGCAGCGCGCGGAGGAACATCTGCGGCGAGTCGTCGAGGCTGGTGCCGGCGACCTTCAACGTCACGAAGCCGACCAGCGAGAAGAAGATCACCATCGGCAACGAGGTGAGCGCCCACACCAACACGTGCACCGCGGCGAACCGCGGGAAGAGATCGAAGCGCACGAAGAGCCGGTTCACGTCGGCCTTGCGCCCGCGCAGCACGTCGAGCAGCACCCGGTAGACGCCGGTCAGCGCGAAGGCGTTGACGGGAATGGTGATGAACGGCGTGACGACCTGCTGCACGAGGTAGTTCTGCAGAAACGCGCGGGGGTCGTCGAAGGGCCGCGCCGGGTTGTACGGGATGCCCAGCAGCTTGTCGGCGACCTGGCTCAGCACGCTCGCCAACCCACCGCCGACCACCGCGATGCCGACGAAGACGAGCATCGAGATGCTCAGCATCAACCACTCGCGCTGGAAGGCGGCGAACGAGTAGTCCCACAGCTGGCGGAAGCGCGCGTCAGCGTTGAGCGGAAAGTCGGTCGGCCTGAGCGCGCGGCAGCTGGGGCACTCGCGCTGGCTCCCGTTCTCGGAGCAGGTGAGGCACATGAAGTTGCCGCACCGGGCGCACGTCGCCGGAGCCGCGATGCCGACGTGCACAGCGCACTGGGCTCCCACCCCGCCAGGTGACATGAGGGAGCGCATCTAGCACCCATGCCTCGCTCGAGACTCAGGAAGTGGGTGGCCGTCGCGGTGCTCGCCGCCGCGCTGCTGCTCGTCGCCTGGTTCGGGCTCTCGTTGCCGCCTCCCGTGCCGCCGCTCGCTGGCGCCTTCACCGAGGGCACGCTCGCGCTCGACGGTGGCGCACGCCACTTCCACCGCTACGCGCCTCCGACGCTCGCCGACGACGCGCCGATCGTCCTCGTCCTCCACGGCACGGGCGAAGACGGCCTGCGCATTCGCCGCGACACCGCGTACGAGCTCGACGCCTTCGCCGATCGTCTTGGCTTCTCGGTGCTCTACCCCGACGGTCTGTCGCGCCAGTGGAACGACTGCCGGCCGAAGAGCTCGCCGACCGCTGACGTCGATGACGTCGGCTTCCTGCTCGCGCTCGTCGACCAGGAGCACCGTCCAGGCGCGCCGCTGTTCGTCTTCGGCTTCTCGAACGGTGGTCAGATGGCGCTGCGGCTCGCGGTGGAGCACCCCGAGCGGGTGCGTGCGGCGGCCGTCACCGGCGCCAACCTCCCGACGCCCGACTTCTTCAGGTGCACCTCGACGAGCGCGCCGGCGCCGCTGCTGTTCGCCAACGGCACGGCCGACCCGATCGTGCCGTTCGCGGGCGGGCACGTGACGATCTTCCACGTCATCGATCGCGGCTACGCGTACTCCGCCGACGAGACCGCGCGCCGCTTCGCCGAGCGCCTCGATGCGGGCACGCCGGTGGTCGACGAGCCTGCGCCACACGTCACGCGACGCCGGTGGAGCTCGCCGGAGCGCCCGCTCGTGGAGCAGCTGATCTTCGAGGGTGGTGGCCACGTCGTCGCCCAGCCGCACTGGCGCTTCCCGCGGCTGCTGGGGCCGACGCCGACGTTCGATCTCCCGGCCGAGGTGATCGCCTTCTTCGGCCTCGCGACCGATGGGGGCACGCCATGAGCCCCGATGAGCTCGCGTGGAAGGCCGCGGTCACCGAGACGCGCGCCGTGCTGCAGAAGGCGTCGGAGACCTGGGCCGCGCACTCCTGCCCCGGCACTGCCGAGTGCTGCGCCTTCCCGGTGCAGTCGAGTGGAGAGCGGCGCGTGCCGTGGCTGTGGCCCAGCGAGTGGCGGGTGCTGCTGCAGCGGCTGGCGCGCGACAAGCGCCCGGTGCCACCGCCGCGCGACGACGGCGCGTGTCCCTTCCTCAGCGCCGACTCGAAGTGCACGGTGTACGCCGACCGCCCGTTCGGCTGCCGCACGTTCTTCTGTCACCGCCGCATCGGCCCCGCGAAGGAGCCCGCGGCCGCAACCCACGCGCTCCTCGAGCGAATCGGGGCGGCCAACCTCGCGGTCGATTCCGACGCCGCGCCCCGCAGCCTGCTCGACTGGCTGCGCTAGCATCGGCGGCCGTGAGAACGTCCCTCCTCCTCGCCGCGCTGCTGGTGTCCGCCTGCGCAGCGCCCATCCCCGCCGCGCCCGACGCGATCGATTCCAACCTCGAGTGGTTCTGGGTGCACGCGGTCGACGGCAGTGACGCCGAGCTGGCGACCGGCGCGGCGCAGCTCTCGGTCGCCGGCAAGGCCGACAGCCGCACCAGCCCGCTCAAGGCGCGGGGCCGCGTCAACCTGACGTCCGATGATCTCAAGCCCGTGGGCATGGGCAGCGTCGACCCGTCGACCGCGCACCCGATCGTGATGGTCGACTTCTTCGCCTGCACGATGGACAAGCTCGCCGCGATCTTGAGCGACCCCGATCAGAACGCCGAGTACCCCGGCGTCTGGGACAAGCACGACCGCACGATGCACGGCGATCGCGACCAGTTCCTCGCGAAGAGCCAGCCGACCATCTCGTGGGACGCCGACATGGGCGCGACCTTCCCCGTGGGCGACCCGTACACCTCGAAGTTCAAGGGCAGCCTGCGCTGGGTGAAGCCGCCGAAGTCAGAGGTGCCGACCGACTTCCTGGTGGCGCGGTTGTGGCTCACCGAGCCGGCGACCTTCACCCAGCCCGACAGCAAGAGCTGGCTCAAGCACGACTACGAGGTCGAGATCTTCTGGGAACAGGCGCCGAACAAGATCTTCCACGCCTACGGCATGTGGCGTGACGTGAACATCGGCGGGTTCGGCTACACGCTCGACAACAACGACTTCTTCACCATCGTGAGCAACAACCTCGTCGACTGGGACAAGAAGACCGAGGCGCTCTGCGCGAAGTGAGGCGTTCTCGCGCAGGACCTGATGGCAGCAGAGGAGCAGGAGATGGAGACCTACGCCGAGTTCCATGAGCGTCGCGGCCGCACCAAGGGCCGCAAGATCGGCCGTGTCGAAGGCCGTGTCGAAGGCCGCGTCGAAGGCCGTGTCGAAGGCCGCGTCGAAGGCCTGCGCGAGGCGACCGTCGCCATCTTGCGCAAGCGCTTCAAGAAGCTCACGCCCGCCACGCTCAAGCGCATCGAGACCGCCTCGGCGCAAGCGTTGACGACGTGGCTGGCCCGAGCGATCGACGCGCGATCACTCGAGGCCGTCTTCAAGTCATAGCTGCTGCGTTCAGTTGCCGGTCGGCCAGGTGCCGGGCGGCACCATGATCAGGCCCGAGTTCCAGCCCCAGTCCTTCAGCGGCGTCTGCTGAATCGCGTGGTGCGAGTCGGGCATGTCGGCCCAGTGGAACTCGTTCACCTCGCCCTGGCGGCCGACGAAGGTGTGCACGCCACCCTTGGCGAGCCCGAAGAAGAACGGCACCTGCTTGAGCTTGTCCATGCCGCTGTTGTCGAGCTTGGTGCCCTGCCCGTCGGTCGGCCGGTAGTTGATGACCTGCGCGTCGACGTCGATGCCGTAGTACCCCTTGCCCTTGGCGACCTGCGCCGCCGAGAAGCTGTGCTCGGGGTTGCTGTCGTTCGGGTGCTTCGCGTCGGGGTTCCAGTACACCGCCTGCCAGCCGTCTTTCTTGAGCTCCTTGGCGAGGTCGATGCCCTTGCTGCCCTTGCTGACCACGATGCTCTGGATCTCCGCCCAGCGCGCCGACTTGCCGGCCGCCGCGTAGGCCGCGCCGACGTTCTCCATCGCCCAACCGATGCAGCTGTTCTCCTTGATCGACCCCGCCGACGGAGGCGTGGTGCCCGGCAGCGCGTGGTCCTTGAGCCACTGGTTCTTCTCGTCGGTCGACATCGTCTTCCACGAGGAGTGATCGCCGAAGTAGGTGCCGACGCCCGTCTTGTCGATGGAGTCGTTGTGGCGCTTCATGCGCATCTCGATCGACTGCGCACCGCCGGCCGCGAGCTTGTTGCCGAAGCTCTCGGCGCGCGGCGTGGTGCCGACCTGGGCCGCAGAGTTGGTGCCGCCCGTCGCCTGCCAGCCCGCCGGCCGCGTCACGTCACCCGACGGCGTGGGGCCGGTCGCGGCAGCCGCACCGGGGAGGTTCAGCTTCCACCCGACCTGGATCGCGTTGCGGTTGGTCGCCAGCCCCGGGTACTTGCCGACGTTCGCCTGCACCAACGCGTCGACGCTCACGCCCGCGCGAGAGGCGATCTTGCTCAGCGAGTCACCCGACTGCACGGTGACCTGGCCGCCGGCCTGCGGCGCGGGAGTGGTGGGGGTCGTGACGGGGCGGCTGGTGACGGTGTTGATGGGCATATTTCCTCGCAAGATATCCGAAGTCTCGACACGGGCGGCAGGGGTGGAGCGCAACTGCCCTCTGAAAAAAATCGGCGCCGCGCCGGGGAGGGCCAGCGCGGCGCCGTCGCTCAGTCACCGGCCTGACGAGCAGCTCACAGGAAGGAAGGGTCGCACGCGTACTGCGGGCAGGCGTTCGGGCCGCCGGTCCACTGCTGCAGGCTGTAGCCCTCGGCGCACGCCGGCACGAACTGGGCGCAGACGCCCGGCTTCACGCACGAACCCGCGAAGGTGCAGCGGTTGGTGTCGCGCACGAAGGTGTTCACCCTGGGCGAGGCGCACAGCGGGAGCGCGGGGCGGCCGCAGGGCCCGAGCGCGTCGGGGATCTTGAGGAAGACCTGGGTCGCGTCGAGCACCTTCTCGACGCCCGCGCCGACCTGCGCGCCGTCGCGCACCACGCCAGCCACCAGCGCGTCGCGATCGGTGATGCGCGAGACGAGCCAGTTCTGATCGACGAAGGGCTTGCTCGCGCGCTCGACGGTGAGGTCGTGGAAGAGCGTGGTGCTGGTGCTGTGCAGCTTGCTCGCCTTCATCGACGGGCACGGCGCGGTGATGCACTGAATGCTGACGTTGCTCGCGCGGAAAAAGCTGTCCTTCCCCTCGGTGAAGGTGACGCCGGGCAGGCCGCGCCACGCGCTGCTCACCACGAAGTCGCGGTAGCCGTTCTTCAGCGCGCCGAGCTTGCCGTAGAGCACCACCTCGAAGTTGCCGCCCGAGGTGACGACCTGCTGCTGCTCCTCGGTCAGGCCCGAGCCCGTGAAGTCGAAGCCCGGCACGTACACCTCGCGCACGCTCGCGCGGTTGACGTCGTGCACGAACCAGCCGCCGCACATCGGCGAGGCGCACCGGCGCATGTCGTGACGGAAGACCACGTACGTGCGGCTCGTGGTGCCGAGCTCGCCCGACTCGCTGGCGACGTCATCGTCGGTCAGCTGCGCGTCGCTCACGCCGCAGCCGGCGAGGAGGAAGACCACTGCACAACCCGCAATGAAAGAGGTGTGTCGGCTCATGTTGTGGGCGCAGGTAGCGCAATGTAGGCATCTTGTCTACGTCGATTTGACGCAGCACGTCATCGCTCGGTTGCGGTAGTTCCCGCGCGCCATGCCGCTCGTCGTTCGCCGCGTGAAGGTGCAGGACCTGTCGCTCATCGAGTCGATCGAGCAGGACCACGCGCGCAGCTTCCCGACTCGCAAGCGGTGGATGGAGACGTTCCGCTCGCTGCTCGAACGCTCGCTGACCGAGGAGCCCGAGGGCCTGCTGATCGCCGACTACGACGGGCGGCCGGTGGGCGCGGCGATCGCACGCGTGCGAGGTGCGCACCCCGTGACGGGTGAGGAACACGGGCGGCTCGAGGCGCTGACGGTCGCTCCGGCCTGGCGGCAACACGGCGTGCGGGAGCGGCTGATCAAGGAAGCCGAGGCGTACCTGAAGTCGCGCGGCTGCCGTTCGATGGTCACCACCCTGCCCGCCGACGCCGGCGCCGACGGAGAGCTCTTCAAGCAGAGCGGCTTCAAGGTCGCCTCGTGGGAGCTGTCGCGCACGCTCTGAGCGCGGCCAACGCGACGAAGCCGCGTACGCTGCGCCCCCATGAGCGCCAGCGTCGATGAAGAAGGCCCCAAAACCGCCCTCCCCCTCGCAGACCTGTCCGAGCTCGAGCGCGCCCTGCGCCCGCGCGGGCCGGATCTCGCCGGGGTGCTGAAGACGCTGCGGCCCGCCGACGTGGGGCGCGACCTCTCGCGGCGCACCGTGCGCGAAGGCGTGGCGATTCTCTCGGCGGCCGACGAGCGGCGCGGGGCGTCGATCTTGCGCGCGACGCACGCGGGCGTGGCCGCGCGGCTGGTCACCGAGCTCGAGCCCAGGCGCGCCGGCGAGCTGCTCAAGCGCGTGCCCACCGAGCAGCGCACGGCGGTGCTCGGCCACCTCGAGTCGAAGCAGCGCGAGACCCTCGAGCAGGGCCTGTCGAAGGAAGCGCACGAGTTCATGCACTGGACGCTCTCGTTCCCCGAGGGCGCCGTGGGTCGCGTGCTGTCGCAGAACATCTGGCGCGTCGAGGAAGGCACCACCGTCGCCGGCGCGCTCGAGGCGCTCAAGCAGGGTGGCGACTCCATCGAGGTCGCGCCGAACCTGTACGTGACGAAGGAAGGGAAGCTCACCGGGGTGCTCCCGCTGCGCGACGCGGCGGTGGCGACGCAGACCGAGCGGGTCGAGGCGTTGATGACGCGCAACCCGATCGCCGTACGCCCCGAGGCAGAGCTGAGCGCCGCGGCCGAGATCATCCAGACGCACGACTTCCTCTCGTTGCCGGCGATCGACGCGAACGGCACGCTGCTCGGCGCGGTGCGGGTCGACGATCTGCTCGACGCGGCGCTCGAACGCGCGGGCACGGGCGCGCTCAACCAGGGCGGTGTCGCCGGCAAGGTCGCCGGCGCGGTGCCCTACTTCATGGTGCCGCTCTCCAAGGTGGTGCGCAGCCGCATCACCTGGCTCATCTTGCTCTTCGTCGCCGAGACGCTGACCGGCACCGTGTTGCGCGCGTTCGAAGACGAGCTGGCGAAGGTGGTGGCACTCTCGTTCTTCGTGCCGCTGATCATCGGCACCGGCGGCAACGCGGGCTCGCAGACCGTCTCGACCATCATTCGCGCGCTGGCGCTCGGCGAGGTGCGGGTGCGCGACGTGATGCGGGTGCTCGGCAAGGAAGTGCTGACCGGCGTGGTGCTCGGGCTGTTGCTGGGGCTCATCGCGTTCGGGCGCGCGCAGATGTGGGGCGTCGGCCCCGAGCTCGGCCTGTGCGTGGCGATCACCATCTTCGTGGTGTGCGTGTGGGCGAACACGGTGGGCTCGTTGATCCCCATCGCGGCGCACGCCCTGAAGATCGACCCCACGGTGGTGAGCGGGCCGATGATCACCACGCTCGTCGACGCGTCAGGGCTGTTCATCTACCTGTCGGTGGCGCACGTCACGATCAGCCAGCTGCACGGCTGACGGTCAGCGCCCGACTGGAATCGTCAGGAGCGGCGCCTTGAGCCCGCTCTTCTCGTCGAGCTGCAGGCGCGAGAGCTCCATCAGCAGCGCGAAGGTGGCGCGCGTGTCGTGGTCGCTCGCCTCGATGAAGAAGCACGCGCCCGCGTAGTCGACCGCCACGTGCAGCCCGTCGGTCGCGGCACAGTCGCCGGTGGTGCTCTTCACGTGGAAGAGGCCGGTGAGCACGCCCGACCAGTCGAACGGCTTGCCGTCGGCCCGCAGGGTCTGCCGCGCCAACCCGCGCTGGAGGTGCTCGGACGGCACCTCGACCCCGTGCGAGACGAAGTACAGCGCCTGCAACAGCGAGCGCGTCTCGAGATCGAGCTTCGTCTCGCCGGTCTTCGGGCCGAAGGGCTCGGACTCCTCGAGCGTCAGCTCGAAGTGCTCCACGCCCTCCTTCAAGTGGAACACCCGGCGAAAGGTCTTCGCCTCGGGCGAGTCGAACGCCGCGGGGTTGAGCCGGAGGTGGAAGTGGTGCTGGCCGCGCGAGAGCTGCCAGCTCTTGCCGTCGGGCTGGGCCACGAACTCCAGCCCCTGCTCGGTGGCCTTGAGCACGTCGGCGCTGCTGACCAGCGTGAGCTTCGGGCCGATCGCCTCCGCCGTCGTCTCGCCGCCGAACACCACGTCGCCGCGCTGCTGCAGCACCTGCAGGGCCTTCAAGCCCTCGTTGAAGTCCGACTCGAACGGCGCGAGCGCGGGCGTGGGGCCGCTGCCGTTCTGCGCGTTGGGCACCCAGTTCAGGTTCTCCAGGTACAGGCGGAAGACGGTGTCGATCGGCCAGGTCGTCTTCGCGAGGTACACCACCGCGTCGAGCGTCAGCGGTGTGAAGAGGCGCTGGGCGAAGGCGCCGTCATCGAGTGGCGTCAGGCTCAGCGTCGGGCGATCCGCGCCACCCAGCGCAGGCGCGGGCATGAAGGAATGAAACGCGCGATCGCCGCCGACGCCGAAGAAGGGCACGCCGTTGAGGCCGCCGCTGAACTCCCACTGCGCGGCGATGTTGGAGATGGCCAGCGAGCTGGGCGTGTCGCCGTACCGCAGGCGCACGATGTTGAGCAGCATCTCCTGCTCGCTCGTGGTCTTGATGGTCTCGTTGTAGCTGACGCGCGAGCGCTGCAGCGCGCCGGGGCCGATGCCGGCGCAGCCGAGCAGCGTCACGCACAGCACCACGAAGAGATGGGGTCGCACGCCCCGATGCTCGACGCGGGGCGCCGCGCGTCAACTTTCAGGGCGCGCCAGCGTCGACGACTTCCTCGGCGGCTTCGCGGGCGCGCTTCTCCTTCGCCTCGCGCATCAATTCCTCGAGGGTCTTCACGCGGGGCGGCTCGGCGGGCGGAGGCGCATCGGCGGCCGCACCTGCGTCGGCGTCGGCGCCACCGGCGGCCTTGAGCTTCGCCTCGCGCATCAGCTCCTCGAGGCTCTTCACCTTCGGCGCGCCACCCGTGCCCGCATCGACCACCGCGTCGGGCGTGGGCGTGGCCGGCTTCGGCACCGCGACCGGCTTCGGCTTTTCCTTCAGCGCGGCGACGAGGCCGGTCGACATCGAGGGCACCCAGGTGATGACCACCAGGCTGCCGAGCATGATGATCACCGTCGGCACCACCGCGCGGATCACGAAGCCCAGCCCCTTCTTGAAGAGCGAGCTCGACACGAAGAGGTTCAACCCGACCGGCGGCGTGAGGTAGCCGATCTCGAGGTTGACGATGAAGATGATGCCCATGTGAATGGGGTCGATGCCCATCGCCGCGGCCATCGGGGCGAGCATGGGCGCGATGATCAAGATCGCGCTCATGATGTCCATGAACATGCCGACCACCAGCAGCAGCAGGTTCACGACGATCAAGAACGTGGTGGGCGTCAGCGAGAGCGTCTTCAGCCAGTCGACCATCAGGTCGGGCACCTGCTGATCGACGAGGAAGTAGTTGAGGACGATCGCCAGCGCGATGATCACCAGCAGGCTGCCCATCACCGTCATCGAGCCTTCGGCGACGACGAGCAGCTTCTTCCGGTCCATCTCGCGGTGGATGAACCATTCGACGGCCAGCGCGTAGACCACCGACACGGCCGAGGCCTCGGTCGCGGTGAAGATGCCCGAGTAGATGCCCCCGAGGATGATCACCGGCAGGAGCAGCGACCACACGCCCTGCCGCGTCGCTTCCCACAGCCGCGCGCGCGAGAACGGCTCGCGGGGAATCTTGAACCGCACGCCCTGCGTCACGGCGTAGACCGCGAGCAGGAAACCGATGAACAAACCCGGCACCACGCCGGCGATGAAGAGATCGGTCGGGTCGACCGGCGTCGCCGACGACACCATGATCGAATAGACGATCATCGGGATCGACGGCGGAATGAGGATGCCGAGCGAGCCCGCGGTGGTGAGCAGCCCGATGGAAAAGTCTTCGGGGTACTTCGCCTTGATCAGCGCCGGCACCATGATCGAGCCGATCGCCACCACCGTCACCGGCGAGCTGCCGGAGATCGCCGCGAAGAACACGCAGCCGGCGACCGCGCTGACCGCCAGCCCGCCGGGGATCCACCCGAACGCGGCCTTCATGAACTCGATGAGCCGCCGCGCCAGCGAGCCCTGCGTCATCAGCTCGCCCGCGACCACGAAGAACGGAATCGCGAGCAGCACTTCCTTGCCGGCGAGGCCCAACAACTGGCGCACCACCAGCACCTGCTCGTCGAGCGTGGCGAGGCCCGACACCGTCCACAGCAAGGCGATGCCGAGCGTGCCCATCAGCACGAACAGCGGCTGGCCGAGCAGCAGCGCCGCCGAGATGGTGCCCAGCACGAGGAAGGCAGTCTTGCCGGTGAAGAAGAACGCGCCGCCGAGCAGCGCGAGCCACACCACCAGCCCCACCCTGCGCTTGCGGTAGGCGCCGATGGCGAGCGCGAGCGTGAAGACGAAGAGCACCGGGCCGATCACTCGAGCTTCTCCTTCTCGAGCGCGTCGAGATCGACGCCGTGCGCATCGACGCCGCCCTTCGGCGGGCCGTACTTCCAGTCAGCGATGCCCTGCGCGAGGAACCGCAGCCCCATCACGGTGAAGGTGACCGGCACCGCGAGCGTGCTGACCCACAGCGGAATCGGCAGCGCGTCGTACACGCCCACGCCGTCGCCCGACGCCCAGTCCTTCACCTGCGCGACGACCTGCATCACGCCGAGCACCGCGATGAACGCGCAGAACGCGAAGGTCACCACGCCGCCGATCAGCGAGAAGGGCCTGAGCGTCTGCTCGTCGAGCTTCTTCTTGATCGGGTCGAGAATGATGTGACGCCGGGTGCGGGTGGCGAGCGAGGCGCCGAGCAGGCCGCTCCACAGCATGAAGCCCAGCGCGAACTTCTGCGCGCCCGGCACGCTCGAGGGGAAGACGAAGAGCAGCCCCTTCACGAACGCGCCGGCGCCGAGGAAGAGCAGCGCGCCGATGCCCACCGAGCGGCCCCAACCGGGGCTGGCGGCCTTCGCGCGCTCAGCGGCGATGCTGCGGGCCGAGTGCGCGGCGAGCGTGAAGAACAGCAGGCAGAACGACGAAAAGATGACGGGCCCCAGCGTGCCGGTGACGAAGGCCGCCTGGTCGGCGGTGGGCTCCGCGCCATAGAGCAGCGAGAGCAACACCCCTTCGGTCTTGCCGACCGGTCGCGAGAACGAGCGCTGGATCACGTCGAGTGACACCAGCACCGTCATCATCGCCAGGCTGACGAGCAGCAGCAGCCGCTCGCCCTGGTAGACGAGGTCGTCGAGCCGCGCGAGCGCCCCCTTCGGAGCGGCCGGCTGCTCGGCGCTCACTTCTTCTTCGCGGCGAATTCCTTCTTCGCCGCGAGCACCACGTCGAGGATCGCCTTGTTCCCGGGGGACTTCTTCGCGAACACGTCCCACACCGGCTTCACCTTGTCGGCGTACGCCTTCGTCTGCTCGGGGGTCAGCTTGCAGACCGTCTTGCCGGCGGCGGTGAAGTTGTCGAGCAGCGGCTGGCTGAGCGCGCGCACGCCGTCGATGCCCGCCCGTTCATCGCTGCGCACCAGGAGCGCCTTCTTCACGTCGTCGCTCTGCGCGTCGAAGAACTTCTTGCTGATGACCATCAGCGCCGGTTGGTAGATGTGGCGCGTGTAGGTGTAGTGCGTGATGCCCTGGTACCAGCTGGTCGCGAAGCTGAAGAGCGGCGTGTTCGAGTAGCCGTCGACCGTGCCCGTCTGCAGCGCACCGAGCACCTCGGGCACCGCCATCTCGACCGGCGAGGCGCCGAAGGCCTTGTAGGTCTCGAGGTGCACGTACGATTCCTGGCTGCGCATCTTGAGGCCCTTCATGTCGGCCACGTTCTCGACGCACTTCCCCTTCACGCCGTAGCCGTGCCAGCCGTTCTCGGCCCACATCACCATCACGAAGCCCTTGGCCTCGAGCAGCTTGCCGACCTGGTCGCGCAGCTTGTCGAGCACGAAGTCGGCCTCGGCGTCGCTGGTGAAGATGTAGGGCAGCTCGAGCACGTTGAGCTCCGGCACGTACTGGGCCAGCGAGCCGGTGGAGCCGCCGAACATCTGCAGGTTGCCGTTCTTGGTCTCCTCGACCATCTCCTTCTCGCCGCCGAGCTTGCCGCCGAGGAAGATCTTCAGCTTCGCCTTGCCGGCGGTGTCCTTCTCGATGCGGGCCTTGATGGAATCGATCCATTCCGCCCATGGCGTGCCCTCGGGGGCGACCGAGCCCACCTTGACGGTGATCGGGTCGGCGAAGGCGGGGAACGAAACGGACAGGACGAGCGCGGCGAGCGCGGTGCGGGCGAAGGTGGTCATCTGATCAGGCCTCAGAACTTGTCGTCGATCTCGGCGAGCAGCTTCTTCGCCTTCTGCTGCTCGATGCCGTTCTCCGCGGCGATCGCCGGCTCGGCCTTCGCGTCGGCGGCGATCACCTCTTCGAGCAGCTTCTTGAAGGTGTCCTTGTCCTGCTTCTTGGTGCAGAGGTACTCGGCCCACAGCACCTTGGTGCCGAGGTAGTTCGGCGCGAGCTCGACGGCCTTCTTGTAGTTGGTCTCGCTCTTCTCGAGCGACCCGCCCGCCAGCCCCGCGGTGATGGCCTCGAAGCTGCCGAAGTACCGCCACGGCGCGGCGAAGAAGTACATCTCGTCGTACTTCTTCACGAGCTCCATGGTCGCCTTGATGTCGTCCTTGTAGCGGAGGCGCGTGGCGAAGCCCTTGCCCGCCGCCCACTTCCCGAGGTTCGTCGCGTACCAGTACATGCCCGGCACCGCTTCCTTCGGGGCGAGCGTGATCGCTTCCGCGTGCTTCTTGCCCTCGCTCATCGCCTTGGCGAAGTCGGGCGCCGACATCTGGAGCGAGCGCGTCGCCCAGTCGAGGCCCTTCTGGTACTCGGCGTCGCGGCCCTCGGTGTTGCCCTCGAGCGCGAGGTAGCCGTCACCGTAGAGGTAGTGGGCCCGCGAGAGCTTCGCGGCGAGCTCGGCGGTGGGCGCCTTCTCGAACGCCGCTTCCCACTTGGTGATCGCCTCGAGCAACTTGCTCTTGTCGGCGCGCGCTTCCCACGCGGCGTCGCCCTCGGTGAGCGCGGTGGTGGCCGCGTCGCTCGGGGTGGCGGGGGTGGTGATCTTCTCGTCCCACTTCGCCTGGTACGTGGCGCAGCCAGCGCCGGTGAGCACGACGGCCAACGACAGAATCGCGTGACGCATGTGAGTCCCCCAAAGGTTGGTGAGAAAACTGGGCGCTTCTAGACGTGATCGCGACCGAGGCAAACGTCCCCGTGGGATTTTCTAGAAGCCGATGCCGAGCGCGATGCGCAGGCCCGAGGTCGATTGCTCGTCGACCTCCAGCACCTGGAAGCCGAGCTCGAAGAAGAACGGCGTGACGAAGGTCGAGAGGTGACCGAGGTGAATGCCGAGCACCGCGCGCCCGCCGAGCGCGGGCTTGCGACCGAAGCCGACCAGCGGGCCGCCGCCCATCAGGAAGCTGATCCTCGGCAGGTTGAAGAAGCGCGTGTTCTCGTCGGACCACAGCGCCAGCTCCACGCGGCCCTGCACGTGGGCCTGCACCAGCGAGCGCCCGCCCTGCAGCATGTTCTCGACCTCGACGATCGCGCCGGGAATGGTGAAGAGGCTGCCCCAGTACCGAAAGCCGAGCTGGCCGCCGAACGTGAAGCTGGGGGGATCGTACGAGACCACCGCGCCCACCTTGCCGCCGGCGATGAACGACCAGCGGCTCTGAAAGGCGTCTTCCTCGTCGCGCGCCAGCTCGCTCAGCTCGTTGGGGTCGCTGACGTCGGCCTTGAGCGCGGAGTCGAGATCGAGCTGCAGCCACAGCGCGCGCACCACCTGCGAGGAGATGACCGACGTGGGGTCGGGCTCGAAGCGGGTGGTGGTGGGGCTCGCGGCGTGGGCGACGACGCAGCTCGATTCCGCGTGGCTCGACAGGCAGTAGCGCCGCCCGCCGTCCCTGGTCGACTCGGCGCTCACCACGCACAGCTCGCACCAGGTGCGCACCGCCTCTTCCTTGCGGTTGGTGAGGTAGCTGTCGACCGACTCGAGCGGCTTGTTCAGCTCGCGGCCGAAGAAGCGCGTCTGCACCAGGCGCTGCTTGATCGAATTCTCATGGAGCGCGCGACAGCCGCTCGAGCTCGAGAGCACCAGCACCACGAGCGCCGCGGCCGGAGCGCGGATCACTCGGCGTGGCCCTTCCCCCCGCTGCGGAACTCCACCAGCCGGTAGAGCCAGCCCGAGGGGCCCTGCACCGCGATCTTGCCGACGTTGGGCGCCCAGTAGTGCGTGTAGCCGTCGCCACCTTCGGGGGCCGATTCCAGCACCGCCAGGCAGTGATCGACGGTGACGCCGGTGGGCAGCTCGACCTGCGCCTCGAGCGCCACGACCTCGAACTCGCTGGTCTTGCCGCTGCCGCGCTCGAAGGTGCTCGGCGCCTGCCACCGCGTGCCGCGCGTCATCTGGGCCGGCAGCAACAGCGTCTCGTGCTCGTAGCGCAGGCCGGTGCGCTCGAGCCACGCGCCGTCCTTCACGCGCCAGGTCGCGCCGCCCGACCACTTGCCCAGCGAGATGCTGACCTGCGCGCGCCAGTCGACGAACGAGCTGATGCTGACCTTGCCGCGCTTGCCGGAGTCGAGCTGGTAGGTCCACGTCGCGCCGGCGCGCTGCACGAAGTACTCGGCGCCCAGGCGCGTGGCCTCGCTGGTGGCGCTGGGACCGGGGCGGCCTTCCTGGGCGTGGGCCGTGGCGGAAGTGAGCGCGAACAACCCAATGAGGAGAGCGAGCGACGAGCGCATCGGTGGCGCGCGCACTCTCCTCTGTCGGGCCCTGCGCTTCAAGCAACGCGCAGCGGCCCGGGAGTAGGCTGCCCCGCGCGTGTCAGCTCGATTGGTCGGCCTCGGGTTGCTGGGCCACGTCACCGACGGAGGCCTGGTCGACGGCGGCCTCGAGCTGCTCGACGACTGCGCGGGAGACTTCTCGTTCGACCAGGTCGGGGGCGCGGTCGGCCCGACGTTCGGCGCGTTCCCCATCAGCACGCCCGAGTGGGTCGCCGCCGCGGTGGTGCTCTCGAGGCTCGGCGACGCGGGCGTCGACGGCGGTGCCGATGCCGGCAGCTCCGTCGAAGACGATGGCGGCATCGGGCGCCGCACGCAGGCCGTGGGGTGCGCCTGCGCGAGCGCCTTCGGCGTGGCGGTGCTGGCCCTGCGCCGCCGGCAGTCACCAAACTGACGCCACGCTGCAGGCTTCGCCGCGGGGCACCACCGACCCGCGCCACGGGGGTGCGACCCGCGCACCTGATCCGCCAACCGCGCCTGATCGTGACGATCTCTTCGTGGCGTGACGCTTGCTCAAGCGAGGGCCGTCGTCACTGCCTCGTCGTCACTCGGAGAGAACATGTCCAACAAGATGCTGGGAATCGCCGTCGGAGCGCTGGTCGCGCTGACGGGTTGCGAGCTGAAGAGCACTACCGATCACGGAGACATCACCGGCGTGGAGGAGATCGGCGAGCCGTTGACCGCGCTCGCCACCGCGCCGACCTTCGCCACCGGCACCCTGACCATCACCATGGCCTCGGGTGAGATCGCGATCATCAGCAAGCACGCGGTGAGCGGCATGGTGCTCGTCAACGACGTGCAGACCACCGGCGCGACCGCGACCGCGGTGAAGAACGTCGCCATCACCGGCGCGGGCGGCAACGAGACGGTCATCCTCGACTTCGCCAACGGCACCTTCGCTCCCGGCACCGCGAGCGGCCCCGGCATCACCGCCGCGATGGGCGCGGGCGCCGACGTCTTCAAGATTCGTGGTGTCGGCTCGGCGGCTGACACCATCACCGTCGGCGGTACGGCGACCGCGATCGACATCGCGACCGGCATCGACGCCAACAAGGACATCAGCGTCACCGGCTCGGGCACCATCGCGCTGACCTTCTCGCTCGGCGGCGGCAACGACGTGTTCAACGCCACCAGCGGCGCGAACGGCACCGGCGGCTCGCCCTTCGCGGGCGCGGTCACGGTCTACGGCGGCCTGGGCGACGACACGCTCACCGGCGGCGACGGCAACGACACCATCTACGGTGACCTCGGCAACGACACGCTCAACGGCGGCACCTCCGCCACCGACAGCGACGTCTATTCCGGCGGTGGTGGCACCGACACCGTCACCTACGCGGCGCGCTCGGCGGCGGTCACGGTGACCGTCGGAGTGAACGGCATGGGCAATGGCGACGGCGAGTCGGGCGAGACCGACGACGTGCAGAGCGACGTCGAGATCGTGCGCGGCGGCTCGGGCAACGACACCTTCACCGGCACCACCGGCGACCAGACCTTCTACGGCGGCGCGGGCAACGACACCTTCGACATGGGCTTGCTCGCGTCGACCGGCGCGGGCAACGACACGGTGTACGGCGAGGCCGGCACCGACACCGTCACCTACGCGTCGCGCCTCGAGGCGGTCACCGTCACCATGGACCTGAACGTCGCCAACGACGGCAACGCGACCGCGTCGGAAGCCGACAACATCCACGACGACGTCGAGAACTTCATCTGCCCGACCGGCGCGTTCGTGTGCACCGTGACCGGCAACGCGCTGGCCAACACCATCACCGGCGGCGCGGCGGCTGACGTGCTGGCGGGCGGCGCGGGCGACGACATCTTCGTGGTCGGCGCGAACGGCTCCATCGGCGCGGGCGCTGACTCCTTCGCGGGCGGCACCGGCATCGACACCGTCGACTTCACCAACTTCGGCGCGGTGATCGACGTCATCATGGACGGCACGGCCTCGACCACGATGAGCAAGGTGATCGGCACCGACGTCGAGAACCTCACCTGCCCGTCGGCGAGCGCGTGCACCGTCACCGGCAACGCGTCGGCCAACCGCATCGTGGGCAGCTCGGCGGCCGACACCATCAACGCGGGCGGCGGCGACGACTTCGTCGAGACCAGCGGCGGCAACGACACCGTCGACTGCGGCGATGGCTCGGACATCCTCTATTACACGGCGGGTACGCCGGTGCCGACCGCCTGCGAGCTCTGAGTTCGCACGTGGAGCACGACTGAGGACACTCACGGGGGAGCGGCGCGAGTCGCTCCCCCGTTTCTTTTCGTGATGCGAGCGGGGGCTCTCATGCGGGGAATCATCAACGGCGCGGTGGTGGTGGGCTGGGTGGCGTTCACGGCGTGCGTGGCGCCTGGCGCGATGGACGGCGGAATGAGCACCGACGGCGGCAAGAAGACCGACGGCGGCACGGTGGTGCGCGACGGCGGGAGCGGCTCGGCGCCCGAGTGGCAGATGGCCGACGCGCACGTCGCGGGCCGCACCGGGCGCGACCTGCGCATCGGCATCAAGGCGAGCGATCGCAACCTCGACGTGGTGTCGGTGTACGTGCGGCTGCTCGACTCGAACGGGCTGCCGGTCGCGGGGCTCGACCTGAACCACGACGGAGTGGGCGACGCGACCGAGGGCACGCTGGGCCTCGAAGGCGCGAAGTACAGCGGCACCTTCCTCACCGCGGCGGCCTGGGCGCGTGGAGCGTTCGCCACCGGCATGCCGATCGCGCAGGTCGGCGTGAAGCTCATCGACGCCACGGCGCTGGAGAGCGAAGAGCAGGTGGTGCCGGTCATCGATCAGACCGTGGTGGCGCGTGGCTCGGCGTGCGACCCGACGTTCACCGACAGCCGGTGCGAGCCGGGCCTCGGGTGCCGCGGAAGTCCGGCGGTGTGTGACGAGGGGCTGGCGCCGCAGATTGGCCGCCTCGCGTTCTACAAGGGCACCAACGGCCCGACGATTCTGCTCGAGGGCACCGAGCCCGAAGACGATCTCGCGACGGTGCGCTTCCAGTTCCAGGACGCGCAGGGGCACTTCATCGGCATCGACAGCGACGGTGACGGCACACCGGACCTGCAGTCGTTCGACCAGGACGCGACGCAGCTGTCGATCGACGGCGCGTGGTTCTTGCGCCTCCAGTCGGGCACCGGGCTCGACCAGCAGGTGCCGAAGTTGGTGGCGACGCCGATCGACGCCGCGGGGCACACCGGCATGGCGAAGGCGACCAGCCCCGTGACCCAGCCGATCCGGGCGGCGGGGCAGGCGTGCGACCCGCGCGGGTTCGATGCGTGTGGCGTCGGGTTGACCTGCTCACCGGGCGTGGTCGGCGCGACGTCGAACAAGTGCGCGTCGTCGGGGCCGATGCGGACCGCGCAGTGCAACGCGGCGCCGGTGCTCACGCCGACCGTGGGTGGCTCGGTGGTGATGGGCGTCGCCGAGGGCGGCAGCCTGTGGGACGCGCCGGCCGGGTGTTCGTCGGCTGACCCGACGGGGCGGCCGGAAGGCATCGTGGTGCTGCGGCTCACCGATCGCGCCGAGTCCGTGCGGCTGTCGACGGTCGGCGCGGGGACCACGTTCGACACGACGATCTACGTGATGCCCGGGTGCCCGGCGGACAACAGCGGGTCGCTCGGGTGCAACGACGACGTCATGGTCGGCGTCGCGGGGTCCGAGCTGGTGCTGCACTCGCTGCCGAGTGGCGACTACCTGGTGGTGGTGGACTCGTTCGATCCGAATGGTGGGACGTTCGAGCTGCACGCCACGCTCGGGCCGTGAGCGCCTGGTCGCCCCATCGACTCACGGGCTCGAGACGCACGCGCGCTGCAGCCCACCATCGAGCGCAGTCACCACGCCGCTGTTCGACACCTCGTACCGCCACGTCGGCCAATCGAACGGCATGCACGGCAACCCGAACGAGTCCATGCGCGCCTGCCCGCCCGCGTTGGGATCATTGAAGCGCCGATCGAGCATCGGCATCGGCCCACCCATCGGCGTGAAGCGCGTGCCCATGGTGACGGCCCCGGTCACCGGGTCGACGGCGTCGATGCGCAGCGTCAGCGGCTGGAACGCGCGATCATCTCCCGCGCCGAACACCACGCCCTGCCCCGCCTTGATGCGCCGCGCGGGCTGCTCGCCGAAGAGCACGAACTCGCACGCGCCGGTGCACGTCGGCGTCGCGATGGCCTGCCCCGTCTCGCGCTCTTCGAACGCATACGCGCCCATCAACGTCTCGGTGCTGCCCACCACCGGCGTCATCGTCGTCGCGGTGCTCGACGCCTGCACGTAGAGCAGCCCCTGCCGCCCGAGCCCGCTGCCCATCGAATAGATGCCGCCGTCGATGAGCGTCGTGCTCTCGGTGCGCACCACGCCCTGCCCGTTCACGTTCTCGGTGAAGACCACTCCGCCGGCGCGCGGGTCGACCGTCACGAACGTCGCGCGCGTGGAGATCGTCGACACGCCGCCATCGTCCGCGTGGTCGATCAACGAGAACGGCACCACGGTGCCGACCTGGTCGTAGACGTGCGTGCCGTCGCGGCTGATCAGCGGCCTGGTGTAGTTCGCGCGCCCGAGCGTGCCGGCCGCGGTGGCGACCGCGTACTGTCCCTGGATTCGCACCAGCACCGCGGTGCCATCACCCGACAGATCGACCGTCGTCCCCATCGCGCTGAAGGCGCGCGACAGTCCGCTCGCTGAGAACCGCAACACCGTCGACGCCGTGCCCTCGTCGAGCGCCACCGCGTCAGACCCCATCGAGAAGATCGCGCTGCCGGTGTTCCACTGCGTGCCGGGCAGCTCCGCCCCCACCGGCTGAATCGTCTGAGCGTCGAAGAGCTGCAGCCCGGTCGGCGTGACCACCAGCATGAAGCGCCCGGTGGGGTCGACGCGAGGGCGCAGCGGCGTGGCCGGCACCGGCCCGAGCGCGCGCTGGCTCACGCCTCCATCGACCGCCTGCACCAGCGTCCACTGCCCCGACACGGGGAGCACCATCCACCCTCCGTGCGACGGCGCACCGATCGCGGTGGGGATCGCGTTGAGCGCCCCGTCGCCCTCGCCGAGCAACACGCCGCGCGCGAGCCAGATCTTCCCCAGGTCCGCGGTCATGAACGTATCGGGCATCGTCACCTCGAAGCTGCGCGTCAGCCAGCCGTCGGCGGTGAGCGTCACGCGGTAGCGCTCGTGCGGCCGCGCGGTGAGCGTCACGTTCGGCAGCGTCGAGAGCAGCGTCACCTGGTCATCGGCACCGCCGTCGGCGAGCGTGACCTCCATCGCCACCGGTGCGGGCTCGATCGGCCCGACCACCTGGAACTGGAGCGCCGGGTTGTTGGTCAGGTTGGTCTGCGAGACGTGGCTCGCGTCGTTGACGCATTCCTGCTTCGTCAGCGAGGTCGCCAGGCACACCTTGCCGGTGGCGCAGCTGGGCTCGCAGGTGAGCGGGTTGAAGCCGGCGGTGTCGGGGAACGCGAAGTGCCGCGCGAAGAAGCGCCGGTGCGTGCCGAGATCGCTGACGCCGAAGAGCCAGCCCTGCGACGCGTCGCCATCGACCGTGAAGCCGGAGGTCAGCTCGCGCCGCACGCAGTCACAGGTGCGATCGGTCTCGCGGTCGCACCCGCAGGTGATCGCCGCGGTGAACTTCTCGAGCAAGACGCGCTCGAACTGCCCACCCCGCAGCGAGACGATCGCGCCCGCCGGCGTGAGGCCTCCGCTCGTCGGCTGCTCGTCGGGAGGCGAGGCGATCATGCCCGTGAAGCGCGGCGTAGGGCGGGTGTGGGTCAGCGTCGCAAGCGCACCCGTGTCCCACTGCCCGTTGCTGAAGTGCCAGACGATGCCGTTGACCACGCCCTGCGCTTCCAGCACCTGGAAGTCGTCGGCGGTGCCGTTGATGGAATCGAGGTTCAGGTTCACCATCGACGTGCGCTGACACGACGGCGTGCTCTGCGTCGCGTTGACGAGATCGAGGAAGCTGACGCACGTGGTGGCGTCGATGGTGATGAGGCGCACGCCGCGCGCCGCGTCCCACGGGCCGAACGACGCCTTCGCGTTGGCGACCACCTGCTGCCAGGCGCCGGCGTGGAGCACCGAGACGACCCCCTGCAGCCGGAACGCCACCTCGGTCGCCGAGCGCGCGATGATGTTCGACGGCTCGTACGGCAGGTTCGGCAACTTCGTCCACGCCGTGCCGTCGAAGAACGCCGCCTCCTTCGTGTCGCGCGTCGCCACCAGCAGGCCCCGGTCACCGATGACGGTGCCGAAGAAGAACCGGTTGGTCGCGGCGATCGGCGGCTTCGGCAGCTGGGTCGACGTGCCGGTCGTGGTGTCGACCGCGTAGAAGCGCAGCTCCTTCTCGAGCACCACCGTGAGGTCCTGCTCCAGGCCCAGCCCGATGTAGACGCCCACGTACAGCTGACCGGTGCTCGCGGCCGCGTCGATGTAGACCGGGCGCTGAATGCTGGTCTCGGTGACGATCATGCCGAGGCGGGGGTCGATGCTGAGCGGCGGAGACGCGGTGATCGGCGGCCAGTCGCTGCAGGCCGAGAGCGCCAACGCCGCGAGGACGAGCGCGCGCCTCACGTCGGGTCCCTCAGGTCTTCACACCAGAAGGTGGAGTCCGCGATCTCCGATTCCACCACCTCGAGGCAGTCGACGCCGTCGCAGACCTTGCCCTGCGGCGGCACGCGAATGCGGTGCACGTACACGGGGAAGTACTTGGTGGGCACCGCGCGGTTCGGCCGCTTGTCGGGGATCGGCTGGTCCCACTCGATGATCGAGAACGCCGGGTTCACGTGCGGCTCGGACAACTTGTATTGGTAGAAGCCCGCCTGCAGGAACGGCTCGTTGAAGTGCGGCAGCGGGTCGAAGGTCACCGACTGCAGCGGGTGCGCGTCGTCGCGGAAGAGCGTCAGCGACAGCTTGATGTCGCCGATCTGGATCAGCTCGCAGAGGATGTCCTGCCCGCGGTACCCCTCGAAGACCCCGGTCAGGCGCCCGAGCTTCGCGTTGTAGATGGGGTTGTTGACCTGGTTGGCGTCGGTGCAGCCACACACCGACAGTGCGACGACGAGGACGGCGAGAAAACGCAAGGGGAACTCCGTTCGCAGGGCCGGGTGCATCATGTCAGGGGCGAAATCGCGCCACACGGGTCAATTGGTCCTCTACGCTCGCAGGCTCGATGCAGCGGTCGTCACGCTCAGCACTGTGGTGCGGACTGCTGCTCTTCGCGTTCGGCCACGCCTCGATCGCCCACGCCCAAGACCGCGGCTTTCGCGTGCACCGCTTCGACGGCTCGACCGTCGGCAGCACGCTCTTCCTGCTCGAGCGGCCCTGGTACTCGAGCACGCGCTACGTCGCGGCCGGCATCACCGCCGATGGCTCGCGCAACGTGCTGGTCCCCCGCGCCGACACGGGCCGGGGTGGCTTCGACCCGCTGCTGACGGGCGCGATCGTCGGTCACGTCGATCTCGCCGCGTCGTTCCTCGATCGCGTGCGCATCAGCGCGAGCATGCCGCTGACGTTCTTCGAAGCTGGCCGCATGGATCCCGTCAGCCAGTTCGCGCCGATCTCGACCATCGGTGTCGGTGACCCGCGACTCGGCGCGCTGCTGCGCGTCTTCGGCCAGGCCGATCGCGACGCGTTCTCGCTGCACGTCGGCGCCGACGGGTGGATTCCGCTCAGCCAGGCCGCCACGCACCAGGGCGACACCGGCTTCCGGCTGATGCCGCGCGTGATCCTCGCCGGCGCGATCGGCGAGGTGGGCCGCTGGACCGTCGACGGCGCGTTCTTGCTGCGGCCCTACGCGTCGATCGGTCCGCCGCAGCTCGGCATGACCGCCGCGTCAGAAGCGCGGCTCGGCGTCGCGATCGGCTTCGCGCTCTTCGATGAACGGCTGACGCTCGGGCCCGAGGCGCTCTTCTCGACCCAGGTGGTCGGCGCCAACGCGTTCGCCGTCAACGGCATGAGCCTCGAGGTGATGGGCGCCGCGAGCTTCCTCATCGCCGACACGGTGATGGTGGGCCTCGGAGGCGGCACCGCTTTCCTCGGAGCGGCCGGGACGCCCGACGTGCGCGCGGTGGTGCGGCTCGCGTGGGCACCGCGGTTCTCGACCTCGAAGGGCCCGATTCGCACGCCCGACGGCGAGTGTGCCGATGGCGCGTGCCCGTCGGAAGACGACCCCGACCACGACTTCATCACCACCAGCGACGATCGCTGCCCGTTCGAGCCCGAGACGGTCAACGGGCTGCGCGATGATGACGGGTGCCCGGAGTACTCGACGCCGCTGATCGTCGAGCGGCTGGCGGTGCCGGTGAGCAGGCCGATCGAGTCGAAGAAGGAACCGGAGCTGAAGAAGGAACCGGAGCTCAAGAAGGAACCGGAACCGAAGAAGGAACCGGAACCGAAGAAGGAACCCGAGCCGAAGAAGGAGCCCGAGCCGAAGAAGGAGCCGGAACCGAAGAAGCCCGCGCCCCTGCTCGCCGATCTGCCGACCATCGCCTTCGGCACCACCGACGCCGACAAAGACGGGGTCCCCGACGACGCCGATCGCTGCCCCGTCACCGCCGAAGATCCCGACGGCTTCGAAGACGACGACGGCTGCCCCGAGCTCGACAACGACCACGACGGCCTGAGCGACCTGAGCGATCGCTGCCCCGAAGAGGCCGAGACCTTCAACGGCACCGACGACGGCGACGGCTGCCCCGATCTCGCGCTCGACACCGATGGAGACGGCATCGCCGACCTGGTCGATCGCTGCCCGTTCGAGCCCGAGTCGCGCGATGGCGTGCGCGACGAAGACGGCTGCCCGGAGTTCATCGGCACCGAGACCAACCTCCCGAAGCTGCTCAGCGCGCAGCCGGCGACCGCGGTCGAGCAGTTCTCGCGCCCGCTCGCCGTCGCCGCCGAGACCGCGACCGACGTGAAGCCCGAGGTGAACAGCACGCCCTCGGTGATGGCGCCCGACTCCGACAACGACGGCGTGGTCGACGACGAAGATCGCTGCCCGCTGGTCGCCGAAGATCGCGATGGCTTCGAAGACGACGACGGCTGCCGCGAGCCCGACGACGACGGCGACGGCATCGCCGACACGCTCGACAAGTGCCGCGACACCGCCGAGACCTTCAACGGCTGGAAAGACGACGACGGCTGCCCCGACGAGCACCAGGACGTCGACGGTGACGGCGTCGAGTACGACCCCGATCGCTGCCCGTTCGAGACCGGCAACGCGTCCGATGGCTGCCCGCACGAGCCGCTGCCGAAGCTCGCCCTCCCCGGCTTCCCCGCCGCGCCGCCGCCGCCTGCCCCCGCGACCACCGAAGAACCGACGACCAGCGACAGCAAGCCGCTCGCCGACTTCGACAAGGACGGCACGCCCGACGAGGCCGATCAGTGCCCGCTGAGCGCTGAAGATGCAGATGGCTTCGAAGACGAAGACGGCTGCCCCGAGCCCGACAACGACCGCGACGGCATCGACGACAAGGCCGACAAGTGCCCGCTCGTCGCCGAGACGATCAACGGCAACAAGGACGACGATGGCTGCCCCGACGTCGGCGTGGGCGTGGTCACCATTCAGGAACACCGGGTCGTGATCGACGGCGTGGTGCGCTTCAAGTCGGGCTCCGCGAACCTCGAGAAGAGCTCGCTGCCGCTGCTCGCGCAGGTCGCCTCGACGCTCAAGTCGGCGCGCACGCTGTCGATCGAGATCCAGGGTCACACCGACGACGTGGGCAGCGCCGCCACCAACATCAAGCTCTCGAAGAAGCGCGCCGAGGCCATCAAGGCCGTGCTGGTGAAGGCCGGAGTCGCCGCCAACCGCCTCGTCGCCAACGGCTACGGCCCCACGCGCCCGCGCGCGACGAACAAGACGGCCGAGGGCCGCGAGCAGAACCGCCGAGTGGAGTTCTTGATCATCGGAGATCGCAAATGAGACACGTCCTGACCGCCGCCCTGCTCGCGCCGCTCGCCGCGCTGGCCGCCGACCCCGCGTCCAACCGGTGCGGCACGGTGAAGCTCGAGGCCGGGCACGTGCAACTCGGCAAGCCCCTCACCGAGGCGTGGGTGAAGACGCCCGAGGGCCAGGGCTGCCTGAGCGATCTCGTGAAGGAGATCGATCGCCACCGCCTGGTGCGCGCCGTCACCGTCGCCGCCATCGTGTCCGACGCCGATCGCGCGAGCGGCAAGGGGCTCGCGAGCGCGCGCGCCATCGCCGACGCGCTGGTCACCGCCGGCCTGCCGAAGAACCGGGTGTTCGGCCTCGCGCCCGCGCCGCAGCGCGGTGATGAGCTCGGCATCTCGATTCGCTACGTCGAACGCGCACCCGAAGACGTCGTTGCGCGCGTGGCGGCCGCCGGCGGCGCGTGCTTCCTCGGCGCCGATGAGACCGCGCTCAAGCCTGCCGAGGCCGGCATGCCGGTGCTGGTGAACGAGCTGGTGAAGACGGGCCCCAACGCCAAGGTCACCATTCACTTGAAAGACGGCAGCGGTGTCGAGGTGAAGCCCGAGTCGCTGATCAAGATGGCAGTGCTCAACATCACCACCGGCGATCGCCAGGTGAAGATCGACGTCATCAGCGGCGGCATCACCGCCGACGTGCGCAAGGCGACCATGGGCTCGCGCTTCGAGGCGTCGAGCCGCGTCGCGGTCGCCTCCGTGCGCGGCACGCAGTTCCGCTTCGCGGTCGAAGACAACGGCGGCACGCGGCTCGAGACGCTCGAGGGCGTGGTCGCGGTGGGCTCGGCGACGGACCCCAACGCGAAGTTGGTCGACGTGCCCGCCGGCAGCGGCTCGGTCGTCAGCGCCACCGGTGAGGTCTCGCCGCCGACGAAGCTGCCAGATCCGCCGAAGGTGAAGGCCCCGCTCAAGGGCGCGCTCAACGCCGACGCGCGGCTGGAATGGGAAGCGGCGACCGGCGCGGCGCTCTACAAGGTCGAGGTGGCGCGCGACGCCGACTTCGTGATCGAGCCCCGCTCGGTGAACGTGGTCGAGACGACCGTCTCGTGGCCCGAGCCGCTGCCGAAGGGGAAGTGGTTCTGGCGCGTCACGGCGTACGACGCGCAGGGGTTCAGCGGGCAGCCGTCGAAGGTCTACGCGTTCACCACGAGCAAGTGACCAGCGCATGAAGCAACCCCGGGTCGACATCGCAGGGCTCGCGCTCCTCGGCACCGCCGGGGTGGTGTGGTTCGCCCGCGACACGCTCGGGTCTCCGGCGCTGGGCCTGCTCGCGCGCGGCCTCGTCGCCGTGCTGGTCGTCGCCGCGCTGTTCCGCCTCCGCGAGCTGTTCGGCTGGGCGCTCTCGAAGGTGCTGGGTCACGTCGACGCGCTCGAGGCGCGGCTGGCGAAGCTGCCGAAGCGCCAATCGATCCCCATGCGCGTGGCGATGGTCACGCTGCTGGTGGGCGGCGCGACCTTCCTGGTGTTCGAGGGCAGCCGCGACGCGAGCTACCTCGAGACCCGCGCGATGGATCTCTTCTTCCGCCTCCGCTTCCCCGAGCGATCGCAGGTCGAGCTCGCGACCGGGCACGCGAAGCCGTCGGCCAACCGGCAGGACGACGTGGTGGTGCTCGCGCTCGACGACGAGACCATCTCGCGGCTCGGGTGGCCGATGGCGCGCGTGCACTACGCGCGGCTGATCGAGGCGGTCGCCGAGGCGAAGCCCGCGAGCCTCACCTTCGACGTCTCGATCGTCGACCCCTCGCGCGAGCACCCCGAGTGGGACACCGCGATCGGCGACGCCGCGAAGAAGGCCGGCAACGTGCACTTCACCTTCACCGTCGCGCGCACCAGCGGCGATTCGGTGGCGACCCTGTCTCCTTCGGCGCTGCGCGCGCTCGACGCGAACAGCCTGCCCTGGCACGACTCGGCCGCGAGCCTGCCGGAGTACGCCGAGGTGGTCGGCGAAGACGCGGCGCCCCAACCCGTCATCGACCCCATCGCCGACGGCGCGCAGTCCATCGCGATGGCCAACGTGTTGCTCGACGGTGGCGACGACGTGCTCCGCCACGCGCTGCTGGTGGCGCGCTTGCAGAAGCGGTTGCTCCCCTCACTCTCGCTGCGACTCGCGGCGGCCGCCCTCGACGTGCCGCTCGATCAAGTGCGCGTCGTGCCCGGCGAGTACGTCGACCTCGGCGGCAAGCGCCGCGTGCCGATGGACAAGCTCGGCCGCACGCTGGTGCGCTACCAGGGCCGCCACGACACGCACGGCGAAGGCCCCTTCCGCTACCTGTCGATCTGGTCGCTCATCCGCACCGACTCCACGGTCACCCTCACCGGCAACCCGCTCGGTGACGATCAGCGCTTCGTGATCGACGATCAGACGAAGGCCACGCGCGGTGGCGTCGCGGTGTCGGTGAGCGAGCTGCCCGCGCTGACCACTGGCCTGTGGGTGAAGGGCCGCGCGCGCTACTCCACCGACCCCGGCCGCATTCTCGAGCTCGAGGTGGTCGACGCGCCCGGCACCGAGCCCGACTTCGAGCTCATCGACGAGCAGACGCTGCGCTTCTCGTGCGCGCTGAGGACGGTGAAGGCGAACAAGGGTGACCTCCAGGCGCTCGCGGGCAAGCACGTGCTGGTCGGGTCCACCGCGCTCGCCGCCGCCGACCTGCGCAACAGCCCGCTCGGTGAGATCCCCGGAGTCGAGCACCACGCGACGATGCTCGCCAACCTGCTGCACGACGACTTCTTCCACCTCTCGCCGCCGTGGGTGAACGCGGCCATCGTGGTTGGCGCCGCGCTGCTCGCGTCGATCGCCGGCATCGCGCTCTCGAGCGAGCTGGGCTTCGTGCTGAGCGGGCTGCTCGTGCTCGTCTCGCTGACGCTCTCGTTCCTCGGCTTCTCCGCCGGTCGCTACGTGCCCATCGTCTCGCCCGCCGTCGCCATCATCGGCTCGGCGCTGGTGTGCCTCGTGCTCGGGGCCCGCGCGTCCCGCAACGCCCACGCCCGCGCCGAGCAAGAACGCGAGTTCGTCCGCCAGACCTTCGGCCGCTACCTCACCGAGCAAGTCGTGCAGCAGCTCCTCGACTCGCCCGACGGCCTCAAGCTCGGCGGCCAGCGCCAGTTCGTCACCATCATGATGACCGACCTGCGCGGCTTCACGAGCATGTGCGGCAGCATGGAACCCGAGGGCGTGGTGAAGCTGCTCAACCACTACCTCGAGGCGATGACGCGCATCATCGCGAAGTACGGCGGCACCATCGACGAGTTCATCGGCGACGCCATTCTCGTGGTGTTCGGCGCGCCGCTCCCGCTCGAGCAGACCGAGGCGCGCGCGGTCGCGTGCGCGATCGAGATGCTCAACGCGATGCCCGCCATCAACCAGTGGAACAAGGAACAGAAGCTCCCCACGGTCGAGATGGGCATCGG
The DNA here is from genome assembly GCA_046351675.1 of Myxococcaceae bacterium. GTDB lineage: Bacteria > Myxococcota > Myxococcia > Myxococcales > Myxococcaceae > Archangium_A. The sequence goes on along the minus strand of JAXLYB010000025.1, from coordinate 11,296 downwards.
CATCCACTCGGGCGAGGTGGTGCTCGGCAACATCGGCAGCGAGCTGCGCGCCAAGTACGGCATCGTCGGGTCGACCATCAACCTCACCTCGCGCGTCGAGAGCTTCACCGTCGGCGGCCAGGTGCTCATCAGCGAGGCCACGCGCGAGCGCTGCGGCGAGTTGGTGAAGATCGGCACCACGCAGGTGGTCTCGCCCAAGGGCGTGAAGGGCACGCTCACCATTCACGAGGCGCTGGGCGTGATGGCGCCGTACGAGGTCTCGCTGCAGTCGGCCGCCGAGGAACTGGTGAAGCCCACCGCCCCGCTCACGCTGCGCATCGCGAAGATGAAGGGCAAAGAGGTGTCGGATCACGTCTTCACTGGCCACGTCGAGGCGCTCTCGGAATTGGGCCTCGAGCTGCGCGTCGGCGAAGAGCTGCCCGCGCTGAGCGATCTCCAGATGCGCGTGCTCGACGGAGAGACGCCGCGGCCGGGCGATCTGTACGGCAAGGTGCTCCGCTCGAACGTGCGGCCGCAGGTGGTCTACGTTCGTCTCACCTCGGTGCCGCCCGAGTTGAAGCCGGTGCTGGAAGCCGCGCGGGGGAGTGCCGGCCCCGCGCCCGTCGTCCCGGAGTCAGCGATGGTGTCCACATGAAGCGGGCCGTTCTGGTCACCCTGATGGCCGCCGTCAGCGGCTGCAACTGGTTCGGCACCGCGTCGACCTGCACCGACGGCCGCATCAACGGCGCCGAGACCGACGTCGACTGCGGCGGCACGTGTGGCGGCTGCGCGAGCGATCGGCTCTGCCTCGTCGACGGAGACTGCGCCTCGGGGCTCTGTACGGCGAACCGGTGCGCCGCGCCCTCGTGCCGCGACGCGGTGAAGAACGCCGAAGAGAGCGACCTCGACTGCGGCGGGCCCGCGTGTCCGAAGTGCGGCGTCGGCCTGGCGTGCAAGGTGGCCGGCGATTGCGTGACGGGCATCTGCAGCGGCGGCGTGTGCGCGACCGGCGACTGCACCGACGGCCTGAAGAACGGCGACGAGACCGACGTGGACTGCGGCGGCCCCTGCCCCACCAGGTGCGCCGCGATGAAGGGCTGCGTGCGCACCAGCGACTGCGCCGGCCTCGAGTGTGTCAACGCGGTGTGCGGGCTGTGCGCGCCTCCGAAGATCCCCTGCGCGGGCGGCGCGTGCGTCGACCCCCTCGCTGATCCGATGAACTGCGGTGGCTGCAACATGCCGTGCGCGGCCGGCACCTTCTGCGGCGGTGGCCAGTGCGTCGCCGCGTGCACCGGTGGAACGCGGCCCTGCATGCCCGGCGCGTGCATCGACATCGGCTCGAACCCGCAGCACTGCGGCGGCTGCAACATGCCGTGCGGCCCCGGCGACGTGTGCGTGGGCGGCCAGTGCTTCCCCGCCGGCTGCCCCGGCCTGCAGACGAGCTGCAACGGCGAGTGCGTGACGACCGATCGCGACCCGCGCCACTGCGGCGGCTGCAACCGGCCGTGCGGCCCCGGCAACGCGTGCATCGCCGGCGCCTGCGTGACCGGCTGCAGTGCACCACTCATCTCGTGCGGCGCGCCCGACCCGGTGTGCGTCGACCCGCGCAACGATCCCCAGCGGTGCGGCGGCTGCAACAGCCCGTGCCCGATTCGGCCGAACTCGCAGCCCGCGTGCGTGAACATGGCGTGCCAGATCGGCATCTGCGATCCCGGCTTCGAGAACTGCGACGGTCAGCAGCTCAACGGCTGCGAGATCGACCTCGGCTCGAACGTCATGAACTGCGGCCAGTGTGGCCACGCGTGCCCGACGGCCAACGGAGGCACGTGCGTGAACGCGCGCTGCTGCGAGAACCTCCCGCCCGGCACGTACCAGGCGAGCTGCACCGGCTGCGAGGCGTGCGACGGCCTCTTGTTCTGCATGTGCCGCGACATGGCCTCGAACTTCCAGCCCACCTCGATCCCGCTGGCGCCCTGCCCCGGCGGCTACACCAACTGCAACGGAGTGCTCCTGTGCAACGGCTGCTGATCATCGCCGCGGTGGGGCTCTCGCTCGCCTCGTCGTCGTGTCGCACGGCGCCCACGTGCAGCGATCAAGCGCGCAACGGCGGCGAGTCCGACGTCGACTGCGGCGGCGCGTGCACCCCGTGCGAGGCCGGCAAGGCGTGCCTCGAGCCGGGCGACTGTGCGTCGGGCCGCTGCCTCGGCCACGTGTGCGTGACCGGCTCGTGCCGCGACGGAGAGCGCAACGGCGCCGAGACCGACGTCGACTGCGGCGGAGGCTGCGCGCCGTGCCACCCGCAACAGGGCTGCCTCGTGGCGGCCGACTGCGATTCCAAAGTCTGCGCCGGCGTCACCTGCGCGCCGCCCACCTGCTCCGATGGCGTCAAGAACGGCCCCGAGTCCGACGTCGACTGCGGCGGCCCCTGCGGCCCGTGCAAGCTGCTCGCGGCCTGCCGCGGACCGGCCGACTGCGTGACCAACCTGTGCGTCGACGGCACCTGCACCGAGCCGTGCGGTCCGCCGTACCGCCTCTGTCCCCTCGGGCCGCAGCTGGTGTGCATCGACCCCCGCAGCGATCAACTGCACTGCGGCGACTGCTCGACGCCCTGCGGCCCGTTCGAGCGCTGCGTCAACTCGGTGTGCCAGGCCGGGTGCCCGGCGCCGCTGCAGATGTGCGGTCAGCAGTGCGTCGACGTGCAGAACGACGTGCTCCACTGCGGTGACTGCGTGAACAGCTGCGTGCAGGGCGAGCTGTGCCTCGGCGGCAACTGCGTGCCGGCGTGCAGCCCCAACCAGCTCTTCTGCAGCGGCGAGTGCGTGACGCCGATGACCGACAAGCTGCACTGCAACGGCTGCAACCAGCCCTGCCCCGGCGATTCGCTGTGCTCGATGGGCACCTGCACGGCGAAGTGCAATCTGCCGAACGAGACCTGTGACGCGGGCGCCGGGTTGCCGCTCCACTGCGCCGACACGCGCGTCGACGTCGACAACTGTGGCGCCTGCGGCGTGGTGTGCCCGCCCGCGGCGCACGCGTTCCGGCTGTGCGTGCAGGGCAACTGCGATCACACCCAGTGCCAGGTCGGCTTCGGCGACTGCGACGGCATTCCCGAGAACGGCTGCGAGACGCCGCTGCTGGCGAACGACCCGACCAACTGCGGCCAGTGCGGCCGGCCATGCCCCAACCCGAGGACGTGCACGAACGGCCTCTGCCTGTGACCCGAAAAGGAGCCCCGCCATGACCGACGTTCGCGCGCTCAAAGACAAGGCGAGCCAGCTGTCGATGAAGGGCAAGCACGACGCCGCGCTCGACGCGTGGAAGGCGGTGGTCGCCTCGGCACCGGAAGACGTGGCCTCGCAGCAGAAGGTCGCCGAGACGCTCATCAAGCTGAACCGCAAGGGCGACGCGGTGAAGGTCTACGAAGACGTCGCGCAGGGGTACGCGCAGAAGGGCCTGTTCTTCAAGGCGTCGGCGGTGTGCCGCCTGGTGCTCGGCCTCGACCCGCAGCACCAGCGCACGCTCGAGCTCATCAGCTCGCTGTACGCGAAGAACAAGGCGCCGGTGCCGTCGAGCAAGCCCGCCCCGAAGGAGAAGGAGGTGGAGATCGAGATCGACGTCGAGCTCGCTCCCGCCGCTCCGGCCGCGGGGTCGCCGCTGCCGCAGATTCCGCTCTTCTCGACCCTCAACCAGGACGAGCTCAAGGAAGTGCTCGCCACCGCGATGGAGGTGCGGGCGTGCGCCCCGAACGACGTCATCCTCGCGGAAGGCGCGCCCGGCGACTCGATGTTCGCCCTCGTGGAGGGCATCGCGGGCATCTACCGCAATTGGGGTACGCCCTCGCAGCAGCGCGTGTCCGAGGTGAAGCCCGGCGAGATCTTCGGCGAGGTGGCGCTGGTGTCGGGCGCCCCGCGCGTCGCGACGGTGGTGGCCGAGGGTGAAGCCGTGGCGCTCGAGTTCCCGCGCGAGGCGATGAAGAAGGTCGTCTCGCGCTTCCCGCACGCCGGCCAGATGCTCGACACCTTCTGCAACGAGCGGCTGCTCGCCAACGCCCTGCGCGCCAGCCCGATCTTGAAGAGCCTGCCCGAGAGCGACCAGCGTGCGCTCGCGGCCGCCTTTCGCCCCCGCGTGTGGAAGGGCGGCGAGCTGATCATCACCGAGGGCCAGGTGCCGGTCGCCGTGCACGTGCTGATGCGCGGCACGTGCGTGGTCACCCACCGCAGCGGCCAGCGCTACGGCGATCTCGCCGAAGGCGACTTCATGGGCGAGGTCTCGATTCTCACGCAGGGGCCGGCGACGGCGACGGTGCGCGCGCAGGGGCCGGTGCTGACGCTCGAGCTGACCGCCGACGAGTTCAAGGCGTGCGTCATGAAGGACCCGCAGGCGATGGAAGCGGTGAAGCAGATCGCCAAGGAACGGCTGCTCAAGACCGTCTCGTTCGACGCGCGCTGAAGCGGCCCTGCCTCGTCAGGCCGACAGCGCCTGCGCCAGCGTCGCCTTGTGCAGGGGCTTGGCGAGGAAGCCATCCATGCCCGCCGCGATGCACGTGTCGCGCGTCGCCGCGTAGGCGTCGGCGGTCAGCGCGAAGATGCGCGGCTGCCGCGCGAGTGACAGCGCGCGAATCTCCCGCGACGCGGCGAGCCCATCGAGCTCGGGCATGTGCAGGTCCATCAGCACCACGTCGAAGCCCTGCCGCCCCACCGCGTCGACCGCCGCGCGCCCGTCGGTGACGAAGTGCGCGTCGACGCCGAGCTGCTCGAGAAACCGCCGCACGATGAGCTGGTTGGTCGGGTTGTCTTCGGCCACCAGCACGCGCACGCCTTCCTTCGGCGCGACGGCCAGCTGCGTGCTCGGCTTCTGCTCGGTGCACACCACCTCGGAACGCTCGAGGGGCACGCGCACGGTGAAGGTGCTGCCGCGCCCCGGCGTGGAGTCGAGCGCGATGGTGCCGTTCATCAGCTCCGCGAGGCTGCGGCAGATGGCGAGGCCCAGGCCCGTGCCGCCGAAGCGCCGCGTGGTCGAGCTGTCGGCCTGCTCGAAGGGGCGGAAGAGCCGCGCCGCGACGTCAGGCGCGATGCCGGGGCCGGTGTCAGCCACCTCGATCTCCAGGCCCTGGCGCCAGCGCGCGGTGACGCCGACCGAGCCCGCGGAGGTGAACTTCACCGCGTTGGCGACGAGGTTGCCGACCACCTGCTTGAGGCGCAGCGCGTCGCCCACCACCGCCTCGGGCACCGAGCGCTCGACGGCCAGCGAGAGCGTGAGCCCCTTCGCCTCGGCCGCGCTCTCGAAGAGGCCGACCGTCGCCTCCAGCAGCGAGCGCGTGGCGAAGCGGTGCACGTCGAGCTCGAAGCGGCCCGCCTCGATGCGCGACATGTCGAGCACGTCGTTGAGCAGCGACAGCAGCGACTGCCCGCTCTCGTGCATCACGCCGAGCAGGTGGCGTTGCTCGGGCGTCAGCGAGGTCTCACCGAGGATCGACACCGTCCCCAGCACGCCGTGGAGGGGCGTGCGCAGCTCGTGGCTGACGGTGGCGAGGAAGCGCGTCTTGGCGTCGCTCGCGCGCTGGGCGTCGTCACGCGCGGCCTCGAGCTGGCGGGTGCGCTCGGTCACCAGCGCCTCGACGCGCATGGTGCGGCCCGACAACACCAGCGCGAGCCCGCCGATGGTGGCCGAGACCACCATGCACAGCGCGAGCACCAGCCACGAGAGCAGGCCCTGCGGGAGGCTGCCATGCGGCATCGACGTGGTGAGCGTGAACGCCTCTCCTCCCAGCGTCACGGGGTAGGCGGCGCGCACCCCCGCGGCGGTGGCCTCGACGCCCTCGCTCGCGGTTCCGGCGACGAGGTGGCGTTCGGCCGGCTCGCGCGTGGTGGCGAGGAAGGCGTCGAGATCGACGGCCGCGACGCGCTCGGCGCCGCCGTTGGTCACCAGCGCCGCGACGATGCGCCCGGGACCGGCCGAGGCGACCGCGAGGCCGGGTTCCTGCCGCGCGCGGGTGAGCACCTGCTGCACGAGCGCCGCGTCTCGCGCGCCGGGCTCACGGAGCTGGATTCCAGGCGGCGCGACGCCAGTGGCCATCGCCATCGAGAGCTGCGCGTCGACGTGCGCGACCACCAGCTGCGCCTCCTGCCGGTACTGCGCGTCGAGCTGCTCGCGGTCGTGGCTCTTCACCACGAAGAAGGCGACCAGGCAGATCGCGAACCCGCCGAAGATCGTGCCGCCCGCCGCCAGCCGTCGCGACTGCCACTCGGCCCGGGCCGCGCTGCGAAACAGCAAGACCAGCGGGGTGAAGGTGATCATGCCCAGCGCGTCGCCGAACCACCACGTGAGCGCGTTGATGAGCGTCATGCTCGGGCTGAGGCCCTGCACCGCGTAGAGCGTGCCCACCGCGACCGACGCGGCGATGACCGACCCCGCGACGCAGACGAGGAAGAAGCGCGCGAGCTGGCCGACCGAGTCGAGCGCGAACTGCTTTCCCAGCCAGCGCTGCAGCACCCAGCCGATGAGCCACGTCTGCGCGGTCGACCCGCACGCGACGAGGAAGGCCGTCAGCACCTGCCGGCCGTCGAGGTAGTGCACGTTGGCGAACGTCGCGCCGAGCAGCACGCCCCACAGCGCCACGCGCCCGCGCATCAGGTACGTCGCCAACGCCACCCCGGCGGCCGGCCAGATCGGTACCGCGTACCCGGGCGGCAACGCGAGCTGGAGCGCGAGCTGCGCAAGCACGAAGTAGCCCAGCGCGATACCGACGATGACGAACCACGGGCGAGGCGACGGCATCAGCAAAATCTGCGGTCAACCGCCTGACGCTGCAGGGTGTCAGGACTTTGACGCCGCTTGTGAGCGCGGGGCAGATGTACTCAAAACCCCTCCATGCCCAACCTGAGCGTTCGCCGTGGCGTGCAGTTTCGCAGCGATCTCTACAACCCCCGCAGCAGCGACCGCAGCGCGTGGCTCGAAGCGGTCGGCAAGGAGCTCGAGAAGAAGGGCCTCTCGCTCAAGCTGGGTGACGGCGCGAACGCGAAGACGGTGACCAACGCGCAGACGTTGATCGACGCCTTCAAGGACCTGCAGGCCTCCGGCGCGACGGTGAAGCCCGAGTACCTCACCGAGCTCATCGACGCGCTCGACGACGTGGCCCGCGCCGAGACGACCACCGCGACCGGCGACACGTTCGATCTCACGCAGGGCAGCAAGCTGGCGACCGCGCTCGGCCTGGGCGACGGCACCGAGAAGAACTACGCGGTGGCGCTCAAGGCGGCGGGCGGCACGCAGGCGGTCGACGCGGTGACGGCGAGCTTGTGGAAGTCGGCCGACAACGTCGATCTCGACGCGGTGCCGCACATGAGCGCCGAGGCGTTGAAGGGCGCGCCGGTGGCGTACGGCCGCGACGGCGAGGAGGTCGAAGACACGCGCGTCATCACCGGCCTCGACACGAAGCAGACGGTGAAGCTGGCCAACGACGCGCTGGGTGATCTCCAGCGCCCGAAGGCGGTCGCGGGCCTGACGCTCGGCACCACGCCGCTCGACGAGATGGCGTGGGACTCGGAGAGCCACGCGCTGCGCCGCGCCAACCCGTACGTCTCGTTCACGCTCGACAGCCGCAGCTACGAGACCAACCCCAACAACGGCCGCCCGCGCGTCGCCATCGGCCGCGACTTCTTCTTCGACACCTTCCTCGCGAAGAAGGACTTGAAGACCGGCGCGCTCACGAAGGATCTGCAGAAGGCCGAGCTGATGTACCGCACGCGCATTCGCTACGGGTCCGACAAGAACCCCACCGACGGCACGCGCGTGCTGATCGGCATGAAGCAGGGCACGGCGATCGTCGACGGCGTGAAGCACGCGGCGAAGATCGACAGCCGCACCGACAGCGCCAGCCAGGCGATCTTCGACTCGCTGACCTCGACCGCGCAGACCGGCGTGCTCGATGGCTCGTGGGGCTCGGGCAACAGCGTCGCGCCGGCGGCGACCTCGATGTACCGCACCGCCGTGCAGCGCGGCATCACCGACGACGTGGGCGGCGAGAAGAACGTGCTCGCGCTCGAGCCTGGCGCGGTGGCGCGGCAGATCCGCGGCCGCTTCCACCTGAACGAGACCGGGCGCTCGGCGCTGTTGCAGGGCTTCCAGACCGCGGGTGAGCCGAAGGTGAAGGAGCTCGCCACGCTGATCGCCGCCGCGCCCGACTGGGCCGCGCAGGGCGATCTCCCCTCGAAGGCCACCCTGCTCGCCCAGGCCAACGCGCTGCTCGATCGCAGCGCGATCGTCGCCGCGGCGGCGGAGCGCATGAAGACCATCGACCCGAAGGTGGTGGTCGACAAGGCGCTGGTCGATCGCTTGTGGCCGGGGCAGCCCATCAGCAACGCGACCGACGCGAAGCAGGCCCGCGCGGTGGCCGACGCGATCCGCTCGACGTACGACACGTTCTCCGAGGGCGTCGACGAGGCGCAGCGGAAGATCGGCGGCAACGACGACAAGGCCGTGCGCGACGCCGGCAGCGCGAGCGACGTGATGGACTTCCTGCGCCAGAAGGCGGCGGTCACGCGCTTCATGCAGACCGCCGAGCGCAACGGCGCGACGAAGGGCAACGCGGCGTCGTACGTGACGTACGCGAAGAAGGTGCTCGAGATGGCCGACGGCAAGGAGAAGACCGATCTCCTGCAGTCGATGGGCGTGGGCCTCTCGCAGATCAAGGACATGAACGAGGCGAGCTTCAGCTCGGTCGTCGCGGGCAAGCCCGAGCTGGTGAAGAAGCAGACGGTCGACGGCTTCCTCGCGGAGTTCGACGCGCAGGTCGCCGGCCCGAACAAGGACGCGTTCTTGAATGAGCTCGGCGCCTGGCTGGCGAACAAGAAGAGCCCGGCGCTGCAGTCGGCGACCGACAAGGGCGCGGTGGCGGCGAGCCTGCGCAAGAACCTGGTCACCGCGCACACCGAGGTGCTGCACCGCATGGTCGAGGGCGCGGCGTCGTGGGCGCAGGGCGTGTGGTTCAACGACTACCGGCAGGCGGCGCTGGGCATCAACGGCCAGAGCTGGAACTTCATCATCGGCTCGATGGACTACACCGAGTTCTACGACGCGAAGACCGGGCAGGGCCTCTCGTTCCAGGACCGGGTGAGCCGCAAGCCGCTCGACGCGTCGAAGATGACCGGCGCGATGCTGAGCAACGACATCCAGATCGAGCTCGAGGCCGAGGAGGGCTACACGAAGGCGATCAAGACCGCGCAGTACGGCGTCAACGCCGCGGCGGCGGGCCTCTTGATGGACTTCGCGCTCTCGACCGGCGTGACCTCGGTGAAGAAGGACGACCCCGCGAGCTTCGAGGCGTGGTTCCAGGGCCAGCTCGCGCAGCGGCCGATGCAGCGCGACGCGTTCATCGCCGACGTGGTGGCGTTCGCGAAGTCGAAGGGCTCGCCGGTCGACATCGCGGCGACGATCGCCCCGCTCGAGCTGCAGGAGAAGTCGATCGCCGTGCTCTCGGCCTTCGCGCAGAAGAAAGACCCGACGCTCACCGACCGCGCGAAGGTGCAGGAATGGGTTCGCAAGCAGGGCGCGCTCGGCGAGTCCGAGCTGAACGACTTCCTCACCGAGGTGGCGCAGTTCGCGGCGGATCAGAAGAGCGACATCCCGCTGTCGCCGAACCTGCTGCAGACGCTCGAGTTCGCGCCGTTCGGTACGGCGAACATCGGGCGTGACTACGCGGGGCACGCGGCGGTGGTCGACCAGCTCGGCATCGCGAACGAGGTGTGGTCGATGATGAAGCAGGCGCAGAAGGATCTGTCAGCCGCGCGCGGGCAGGAGATCAAGCGCGTGCTCAACGACAACGGCATCAAGGACAAGGGCTGGGATCCGCCGACGAGCGCGAAGGGCGACTACGCCATCAACCTGGCGATCAAGTGAGCCCCCTCTCCCCCTGGGGAGAGGGTCGGGGTGAGGGGAGTCAATTCACTCGACCCAGGACACCTGCGTCGAGCTGAAGAACCCCACCCCGAGCTGACGAAGCCGCGGCCCATGCCGCCCCAGCCGATCGAAGAACGTCCGCGGATTCCGCTGCGCCGACCACCCGAGCTCGGCCAACGCAACGACGCGAGGAAACACCATCACCTCGAGCTGCTCCTCGGTCGCGATGGTCTCCGTCCAAGCCGCCCCCTCGACGCCCAGCACCTGCGACTCGCGAACCCCGCCATCGGCCAACCACGCGCCGGGATCCCACCCATACGCGTCGGACACCTCGACGAACCCCGCCCAGAACGTGCCCACCCTCGGGCTCGGCACATTCAGCGAGTACTGCATGTCGAGGTACGCCCGCTTCGCCGGAGACACGATGACCTGCGCACCCCGAGCCGCCGCCGCACTCGCGGGCGAAGGGTCGAGCCAGTGCTGCACGATGGTGCCGATCCCGGCATCGGCGCGGGCCAGCTCCTCCCACCCGATGAGCTGCTTCCCCGCATCCGCGACCTCGGCGCGAACCATCGACGTGAGCGCGAGATAGTCGTCGGCGGTGGTCATCTTCGCCTCGTCACCACCGACATGAATCCACGCCCCGGGAGTCAGCGCGGCGACCTCGCTGATCACATCGTGCACGAACGGCTGCGTCGCCACCGCCGAAGCACACAGCGACGAAAACCCGACCATCGTCCCGGTGTACGGAGCCGGAGCCACCCCGTCGCAGTTGAGCTCCGGCACTGAAGCGAGGGCGGCGTTCACGTGGCCAGGCAGATCGATCTCCGGCACGACGGTGATGAAGAACCCGGCGGCGTAGGCAACCAGCTCGGAATACTCGGCCTGCGTCAAAAACCCGCCTGGAGCACCACCCACCGCACCCGCGCCCCCAATCACCGTGAGCGAAGGGCGCGAACGAATCTCGAGCCGCCACCCCTGGTCATCGGTGAGGTGCAGATGGAGCCGGTTCAACTTGTACGCCGCCATCGCGCGCACGAGCTTCTTCAGCTCCTCGAGCCCGAAGAAGTGCCGCGCGAGATCGACCATCAACCCGCGCCACACGAAGCGCGGCGCATCGCGAATCTCCCCGAGACCGACTTGCAGTGCACCGCGCGGAGGGCTCACCGGCAGCAACTGCCAGAACGTCTGCACCGCCCGCTCCACGCCGGGAGCATCACCGCCGAAGATCGCCACCCCACTCTTCGTGACGCTCAACGTGGAGCCCTCGCGCTCGAGCCCGCTGTCGAGACACAGCCGCAGCTCGACCTCGGGCGCATCAGCGACCTGCTTCCACGCGAACCCGGTGACCTCGCGGAGCCGCGCGACGAGCCGGTCTGCCGTCGGCTGCAGGGCCTCGTGGCACGTCGACACGCGCGCA
>JAXLYB010000024.1:0-76289 GCA_046351675.1 Myxococcaceae bacterium | reverse complement strand
TCAGCTCGTCTCGGTCAGCCGCCGCCTCGCGTCCGCCAACGTGCGCGCCTTCAGCGACCTCGTCGCGTCGACGTGCCAGTGGATCTTCACGAAGCTCGGCCCGTGAGGCTCAGCGCTCGTCGACGATCAGCTCGGTCGTTCGCGCGGGCACGTCGAAGTTGAGCTGCATTCCGCCATCGCCGCGGTCGAGGTGCCCGACCACGCGCACGCCCGCGCTCTCGAAGAGGTAGGTGAAGGCGCCGCCGTCGAGCGCGACCGGCACCGGCGCTTCTCCCAGTTCGGTTCGCTTGCCGGCGAGCGTCAGCACGCCGGGCGTCGTTGCGCTGACCACCAGGCCCCGCGTGTCGGTGGTGGTGCGAACGCGAATGACGTTCCCGCCGAGCCACGCATCGGGCAGCAGGAGCGCCGCGTCGTCGCCTTCGAGTGGCACCAGCACGGGATCGTTGAGGATCAGCCGGTCTCGGAGTTTTTCGTCGGGTGCGTCCTCGGAATGGCGTCCGCCGATCGCGGTGAGCGCGACCACCACCTCTCCAGGAGGCAGGAAGCGCCGGAAGCCCTCGGGTCGCACGTGCGCCTGTCCCCAGAACATCGCCACGCGCGAGACCGGCGTCAGCGAAGGCCGCAGCGCCAGCAGGCAATGCAGCTCGCGCACACGGAGCACGTCGTCATCGGTACCGTTGGGCAGCCGCTTCAACAACCCGTCGGGGAGATCGCAGCCGAAGGTGGGCACTCCCATGCCCCGTGCCGTCGCGACCACGTCGAGCACACGATCGACGTAGCCGTACTTCCACGCGGTGTAGTCAGACGCGCTCTGCGTCGCGTCGAGCTGCGCCCACGCCGAGCGATCGCCCGTCGACCAGAGCACCTGGAGGGCCGCCGAGTCGCCACTCTGCGGCGCGTCGATGCCGGTCCAGTGCCCGTCAGCGCGGAACTGCTCGAGCACCACGTGCGTGAATGACGGCCCGCGCGGACCGACGAGCGAACGGAACGCGTCGACCTGTTGGGCCGCGTCGTGAAAGGAACCGAACAGCACCCAGCGCGCATGACGCGCCTCGAGCCACTCGCGCACCGCGACGTTGCCGGAGGGGAGGGTGGACCAGCCGGCACGCTCGGCGGCCGCGAACACCCGCTCCGGAGTGAGCTCGGGCGTCTCGGGAACGGCGCGTCGCGTGTACTGCGCGGTCATCGCCGTGCGCGCCTCGGTGCTCGTCGGGAAGGCGGGCCACGTGGCTGCCGGGTCCGGCGTCGGCGTCTTCGGACGCGAGCAGGCGCCGGCGAGCAACGCCAACACCGCGAGGACCCTCATGGCCATCGCGTCACGCTAGACCGAAGCGGTTCGCTACACTGGGGCGGCGTGAAGGAGCAGATCCTCTTCAATTCGTTCGCCGAGGCGCTGATCGTTCGCGGTTACGGCTCGCGGATCACCACCTCGCTCAAGGCGCGCTTGCGGCAGTGCGAGCTCGACCTCGACAACCTGCGCCCGGGCTACCCGGCGCACCTGCTGCCCTCGTGGCTCGACGCGATGGCCCTCGAGCTGTTTCCAGCGCAGTCGCGCGCCGAGGCGCACCACGCGATGGGGCGACGCTTCATCGAAGGCTGGAAGGAGACGTTGCTCGGGCGCGCGCTCCGGCCACTGATCAAGCTGCTCCCGCCCAAGCGCGCGTTGGGTCGCATGGAGCGCAACTTCGGCTCGACCGACAACTTCACGCGCATCACGCTCACCGACCTCGGCCCCACGGCGATCTCGATGCGGTTCAACGACATCCTCGGCGTGCCCGACTTCTACGAGGGCCTGCTCGATGAGGGCGCGTCGCTGGCCAGCGCGAAGGACGCGCGCTGCCGACTCCAGAAGCTCGAGGCGCCAGGGGCCGTCTTTCTCTGTGAGTGGTCGGCCTGAGGCGACGTTCTGAACCCGGTGCACCGCGCGCCGCGATCGCGCACACTGACGCCATGAAGCGCCTGCTGCTCCTCGTCACGACCTTCGCTTGCGCTGGATGCTTCGATTTCGACGGCGCGTACTCGGCGTTCTGCGACGGCGGCCAGTGCGGCGACGCGGGCGCGGCGACCGGTGGCTCGGGCGGAGGCTCGTCAACGGGCGGCGGCGCTGCAACCGGAGGCGGTGCGACCGGCGGCGCCAACGGTGGCGGAACGGGTGGCGGGACGACAGGCGGCGGCACGACGGGCGGCGGGACCACGGGAGGCGGGACCACGGGCGGCGGCGGCGGCACGACTGGCGGCGGCACGGGTGACGGAGGATGCGGAGGCCCAGCCCAGCTCGACCTCGTCGTGCCGGCGAACCCGCTCGGCGTGGCGATGTGCCTGGGGGTCGCGAAGGCGCGCGTGCTCGACGCGTGCGGCGCGCCGGTGACCGTCGCGAGCGACCTCGGGCTTTCCTTCACCGCGGCGTCGGGGACGTTGGTTCTCTACGAAGACAACGCCTGCTCGATCAGCCCCGGCAGTTGGGCCATTCCCACCGGCACGAGCGAGGTCTCGTTCTACCTTCGCGATCCCACGCCGGGCATGACGACCTTGCGCGTCGACTCGACGGGCCTCGACGGGAGCGTGCGCACCCTCGACTTCGGCTGCGGCGCCAACCAGCGCAGCTGCCCCACCGGGTGTGTGCCCGCGGGCGGCTGCTGCGACGACACCGAGTGCAACGACGGCGGAGTGGCCTTCACCTGCAGCATGACGAGCCACCGCTGCGTGCCACCCGCGTGTCAGATCCCCGCGGGGTGCGGCATCTACGACGATCGCACCGCGGCGGCCGCGAGCCGCACCGTCACCTTCAACAGCAGTGGCTACACGCCCAAGTGCATGCGGGTGACGACCAGCCAGGACGTGACGTTCAGCGGCGACTTCTTCCTGCACCCGCTGCAGCAGTTCTGCGGTCCGGCCGACGTGAACATGACGCAGACCAACGGCACGACGAAGACGGTGCGCTTCGGCACGTTCGGCACGTACGGCTATCGGTGCGCGAACCACCCGAGCTTCGAGCAGGGCTCGGTGAGAACGCCCTGAGTCAGCGGCATCACTTGCGACGCGCAGCGCCGTCTTCGGCAAAGTGGGCCTGCAAGACGGGCGTGACCCACTCGATGAACGCGCGCACCCGCTTCGCGAGGAACCGGCGCTGTGGGTAGACGATGCGCGCGGTCCGCCCTGGCTCGGGCCGGAAGCGCGGCAGCACTTCGACCAGCTTTCCACTCTTCAGGTGTTGTCGAATGCCGACGCGCGGGTTCTGACAGATGCCCAGCCCCGCGAGCGCCGCGGCCTTGTAGCCGTCGATCGAGGAGACGGTGACGAGGCTCTTCATGCGCACCTGGCGCGTCTTCTCGCCATCGAACCAGTCGAACGTGTCGGGCGGCTGTCCGAAGCTGGACGCGAACTGGATCAACCGGTGGTGGGCGAGATCTTCGAGTCGTTTCGGTACGCCGTAGCGCGCGAGGTACGACGGGCTGGCGGCGTTGACGATCACCACCTCGCCGAGGTCGAGGTCGATCGCGGCGAGGCCGGGTTCGACGGGGCCGCCCCGGATGGTGCAGTCGATCGACTCTCGAATCAGGTCCACCTTGCGGTCGGTGCCGAGAATCTCGACCTCGATGCGTGGGTGGCGCGCGATGAACTTCGCCAGCTGCGGAATCACGACCTCGTTGGCCAGCGAGCTGGCCATGTCGACGCGGATCTTGCCGCTCAGCTCGGCGTCACCGGCGCGAAACATCGTGACCATGTCGTCGAGGTCGCTCAGGAGATCCTTCGACCGCTCGAGGAACGCGGCCCCGTCTGGCGTGAGCGAGACGCTGCGGGTGGTTCGGTTGAGGAGCTTCGCGTGCACCAGCGCCTCGAGATCTTGAATGGTGGTGGTCGCGGTGGCGCGGGGAATGGCCAGCTGCTCCGCAGCGCGCGTGAAGCTCTGCAGCTCGGCGACCTTCACGAAGACCCGAAGCGCGGCATGGTGGTCCATCGACAGCTCCTCTGAGACTGTTGGTGCTGAGCGAATACTCAATTCGAAATCGGCGTATTTATCGCTCGTGGCGAACTCTTTAGATCTGCGCCATGACCAACGACAAGCCGGCGTACATCATCACGGGTCCCACCTCGGGCATCGGGCTCGCCACCGCGCGGGAACTCGCCAGGCACGGACCGCTGATCCTCGTGGGGCGCGATCGCACGCGGTTGGATGCGCTGAAGGGCGCACTCGAGAAGGCCGGGCACCGCGCGATGACGGTGGTGTGCGACCTGGCCGACGTCTCGCAGGTGCGCGCCGCAGCCCACGAAATCATCGCGCTGAAGGTCCCTCTCGCCGGCTTGCTCAACAACGCCGGCGTTCGCGAGGGCAGCCCGACGAAGACCCGACAGGGGTGGGACACGTCGTGGGCCACGAACCACCTCGGCCCGTTCGTGCTGACCGAGGCGCTGCTCCCGCACCTGCCTGATGGTGCGCGCGTCGTGCTCGTCGCCTCCGCGGTCGAAGACCCCGAGCGAAAGCCGGCGAGGGCCGCGGGGTTTCGCGGTGGGCGGTACCTGTCGGCCGAGGCCAGCGCGCGTGGTGAGTGGATGCCGGGCGGGGCGACGCAGCCCGGCTTCGATTCGTACGCGACGACGAAGCAGGCGGCGTTGGTCGCCGCGCTCCAGCTGGCGCGAGAGAACCCGCGGCTGCGCATTCACGCGGTCGAGCCAGGCTTCAACCCGGGGACGGGCCTCGGCCGAGATGCGCCCCTTGCGCTGCGGCTGCTGGCGTCGGCCCTCACCCCGGTGCTGCCCTTCGTCATGAAGGGGGCGAGCACCTCGAAGCGCGCCGCGAGGGTGCTCACGCACGTGCTCACCAGTGAGCGCGCGGAAACCGGCGTCTACTTCGACGAGAAGGGCGTGCCGATGCAGCCGTCGGAGCTCGCGCGCGACCCTGCGTTCGGTCATCGCGTCGTCGCCGAGACGCGGGCGTTTCTCGCGAACCTGCCGTGACGCGGCTCAGTGGCTGAACCGGTCGACGAGCGCAGACACGAAGCGGGCGCCGCTCCAGACCAGCCACGCCGCGCCCAAGAGCACGAGCGCTCCGAGTGAGAACACCAGCGCGCGCGCCCCACGGCTCTCGAGCACGCGCGTGGCGACCGTCAGGGGTCGCTGCGTCGGGTCGGGGTTGGGCTGCGCGCCCACGCCGAGGCTGCCGAGGATCACGTTGATGTCGGCCTGCGCGAAGCCCTCGGCGAGCAACGCGCGATTCAGCTCGGCCCCGGTGAGCCCTTTGGCCTGCAGCTGTTTGGCTCGTTCGTAGAGCACGCCGCCCGAGTGTAGCGGGTCAGCGCGTCACGCCTTGCCCTTGTAGGCGGCCTTCAGCGCCTTCACGTCGAGCTTGCCCATCTTGAGCATCGCCTCCATCGCGCGCTGCGAGCCGGCGCGATCGCTGCCACCGAGACATTCCCCGAGCGCGCGCGGAATGATCTGCCAGCTCAGGCCCCAGCGGTCCTTCAGCCAGCCGCAGCGACCCGGTTCGCCGCCGTCGCCCAGCTTCTTCCAGAAGTAGTCGACCTCGCGCTGATCCTTGCAGTCGACGAACACCGAGAACGCCTCGGTGAACTTGTACATGGGGCCACCGTTGAGGGCGTGGAAGCGCTGGCCCTCGAGCTCGAACGTCACCGACATCGGCGACGCGCTCGTGACCTTCGAGCCCTTCTTGAAGACCGACACGTAGTAGCGGGCCGCTTCCTCCGCGGCGCCGTCGAACCAGAGAAAGGGAGTCACGCGCTGCGACGAACGAACGGCCATGGGTCAGCTCCTGGTGGTGAAGCGTGCACCGGCCAACGACGCAGGCAGGCACAACGCGATGAGGGACAGCGGATACCAGTGGTGGCCGAGGCCCCACTGGGCAGCAGCACCGGCGCTGCTGAGCACGAGGCCGACCGCGCCGAGCGCGACGGCGTGCGCGCGCGGTGACGACGGGGCGAGGCGGGTGGTGACGGCGCCGCCGAGCACGGCGAAGAGCGCGCGGTAGGCGAACGCGAGCGCGAGGTGTGCGTCGGTCTCGGCACCGGGCGGTGGGTACACGCCGGTCGCGTGCAGCACCGCGTCGAGCGGCACCGCGAGGAAGTTGGCAGCGACGCCCGCGAGGACTGCGCCGACGCTCTTCAGTCGGTTCATTTCTTCCTCCGGTGGGCTGGAAAGCTGTTCACGCGCGCGGCCCAGATGCGTGCGTAAGCGTCCATCCACGTGGCGGCCTTGGCGAAGGGCGCGAGCGCGATGCGTCGCGGGCCGAGTCGATTGCCCGCATCGCGCGTGACCAACTGCGCAGCCTCGAGCACCTTGAGGTGCTTGGAGATCGCCGGCTGGCTCATGTCGTACGGCGCGGCGAGCTCCGTCACCGTGCGCGGGCCGAGGCTGAGCTGCTCGAGGATCGAGCGCCGCGTGGGGTCGGCGAGCGCCGCGAGCGTGCGGCTCAGCTCGTCGTCGGGAATTCGGGGCGCGCCGCTCATAACCAGATGGTTATGTAGTGAAACGAGCAGGCGCGGTCAACGGGCGTTCGATTTGGGGCGTGTTTCTCCACTGGTCCGCCGGGTTGCGCAGCGTAGTTTCGCGCTGGTGAAGCTCAGGGAGATGGAACCGGTGGCGCCGTTCGGCCTGGTGCTCGGCGTGACCACTGCCGCGGGAGTCGCCGTGTTCCTGTTCGGGCACGCGGCGTATCGCGCGGCCCTCGCGCTCGGCTCGGGCCGGCCGCACGTCGCCGGCGCACTCGCACTCGCGTCCGCGGCGCTGAGCACCGTGCCGGCTGTGGGGTCGCTTGCCGTACTGATGCTCTTGGGGGGCTCATGGCGCGTCAGCCGCTGAAGGGCTCTCCCGGCGAAGAACTCGTTCTCGCCGGAGGAATCGCCCAGCTTTCTTCAGCGCCTGTGATCACTCGGTCTCGACCTTCACGATCACACCCTCGCCGCGCTCGGTACGCACGACGAGTTCGCGGGTGCCGCCCCCGATCTCGACCCGGTGCGTGCCGGGTGTGAGTGGGTTGTCGCGCATCCGCGCCTCGAGCTCGGCGAGGTACGCGTGCCGGGTCATCCCCGCCGGCACCTTCACCGAACGCCGCAAGAGATCCGGTGCGAGGTAGCTGCCCAGGACGTGCGGTGGCGCCCCGACGAACCGCTTCGCGCGCTCCGGTGAGTCGAGGTACGCGAACATCGCCTGCGCCGCGTCGAAAAACGGCAAGAGCGCGGGCCGGTTGGCGAGCCGGCGCCGGTCGCCGCCGAATGCGATCACGTTGACCCGCTGCAGCCTCTTGAGGATCTCGTCTCGGCCCTCGTCGGGCTCGCCGCGCTCGATCCACTCGCTCACCATGCCGTCCGCGATGCGCAGCGAGCTCTCGGCGGCAAGCGTGGTGGGGCTCCGCTCGCAGGTCTGGACGATCCGGGCGATCTCCCCGTCGTAGATCGCGCCGCGTGTGCGCATCATCAGCTGCCAGGCAAGGTCATCGGCGACCTCGAGCGCCGACAGCGCCCTCGACGACTCGATGCGGTACTGCGCGGTCATCGTCGCGTCGAACGGCTCGGACACCGTGGCTTCGAACGTCGCGTTGATGACCTCTGCCCTGGCGGTGGTGCCGACCAGCCGCTCTCCGACCAGCGCGAGCTCGATGCCGCAGGCCTTTGCGTACGGTGCTTCGCGCTCGCCTGCCTCCGCGAGCGAGATGGCGTTGTCGGGGCTGCACAGAACGAAGCGCGTCGGCATGGCTGACGATTTTCGAAGCGGTGCCAACCCGCAACGAAAAAGCCACGGCAGAAGCGAGTGAGAGCCTGAAGGTCGCCGTCGACGAGGTGTTCGCGTTCGATCACCTGCAGAGCAGGACGGCGTGCTGCAGCGGGTCCCTGATTGACGCTCTCGCTTCGAGCCGTTACGCCGATGTCGAGGCGAGCTCATGAGCGACCCGTGGGAAGTCGATGCCGCGAAGCTGCGTGCCGAGAAGCCGAAGCACCTCCTGTTCTTGTGCGTCGCGAACTCCGCGCGCAGCCAGATGGCCGAGGGCATCGCGCGCGCGTTGGCGCCGCGCGGAGTGAAGGTCTCGTCAGCGGGTTCGGCGCCGTCGAAGGTCAACCCGCTCGCGATCAAGGCCCTCGCTGAAATCGGCATCGACATCTCGCAGCAGTCTTCGAAGAGCGTGGCTGACGTTCCGCCCGGCGACGTCGACGTGGTGGTGACGCTCTGCTCCGAAGAGGAATGCCCGGTGTTCCTGGGCAAGGCGACGCGGCTGCACTGGGGGTTGCCGGATCCCGCGACGGCGGCAGGCGACGAGGACGCGAGGCTGAAGTCGTTTCGCGCGGTGAGAGACGAGCTCTGCCGTCGCCTTGGCCGGGTCTTCAGCCCGGGTTTTCTCGTCGAGCCCACGCGCTACCTCTTCTTCACCGGGAAGGGCGGAGTCGGGAAGACGTCGCTCTCGGCCGCCACCGCCATCGGCCTCGCCGACCAGGGCCAGAAGGTGTTGCTGGTCAGCACCGACACGGCGTCGAACCTCGATGAGATTCTCGGCGTCGAGCTGCGCAACCAGCCGGTGCCGGTGCCGGGTGTGGCGGGGCTGTCGGTGCTCAACGTCGACCCTGACGCGGCCGCCGAGGCCTACCGCGCGCGCGTGTTGTCGCAGCTGGGTGCCGCCGCGACTGACGACGAACGCTCGACCGTGCGAGAGCAACTGTCGGGAGCCTGCACGACGGAGATCGCCGCCTTCGACGAGTTCGCAGCCCTGCTGGCCGACGCTCCGGCGGAGTACACGCACGTCGTCTTCGACACCGCGCCGACGGGCCACACGCTGCGGCTGCTGAGCCTGCCGAAGGCGTGGACCGGTTTCCTCGAAGGAAACGATCGCGGCGCGTCGTGCCTGGGGCCGCACTCGGGACTCAAGCTGCAGGAAGCCCGCTTTGGCCGCGCGCTGGCTGCGTTGCGTGACGGTGCGCGCACCACGGTGGTGCTGGTCTCTACGCCCGAGGAGCGCGCCTTGAGCGAAGCGGCGCGCACGTCGCATGAACTCGCCGCGCTCGGCATCGAGCACCAGCGCCTGGCGATCAACGGAGTGTTCCACGCGAGCGGCGCAGGTGACGCGGTGGCGACGGCGCTGGAGGCGCAGCACCGGCGGCTCACCACGCGTCTCCCGGATCCCCTGAGCGCGCTGCCTCGCGATGAAGTGCCGCTCCGGCCGTTCGATACGGTCGGGCTGCCGGCGGTGCGCGCGCTCCTTCGTGACGGAGTCGCTCCCCCGCCGCGCGCCGTCGAAGGTGCCCGGCCCCCGCCACCGATGGAACCCCTCGCCGCGCTCGTCGACGAGCTGGCGACGCAGCAGCAGGGGCTGGTGATGGTGATGGGGAAGGGCGGCGTGGGGAAGACGACGATCGCCGCCGCGCTGGCCGTTGCGCTCACCCGGCGCGGGCTCGACGTGCACCTGACGACGACGGACCCGGCGGCGCACCTCGTGGAGACCCTGGCGGGTGACGTGCCGCGGCTCGAAGTCAGCCGGATCGATCCGGCGGCCGAGACGCGCGCGTACGTCGAGAAGATCATGGCCTCGAAGGGGCGCGACCTGGACGCCCAGGGCCAGGCGCTGCTGCGTGAAGATCTCCGCTCGCCGTGCACTGAGGAAGTGGCGGTGTTCCACGCCTTCTCGCGGGTCATCAGCGAGTCGCGGCGCCGGCTCGTCGTGCTCGACACCGCACCGACCGGGCACTCACTGCTGCTGATGGACGCGACGGGCGCGTATCACCGCCAGGCGCTGCGCGACGTGGGCGCCAACATCAACCCCGCGCGGGTGACGACGCCGTTGATGCGGCTGCAAGACCCGGCGCTCACGCACGTGGTGATCGTCACGCTGCCCGAGACCACGCCCGTCTCCCAAGCCGCGGCGCTGCAGGAAGATCTGCGACGCGCGAAGGTCGAGCCGTTCGCGTGGGTCGTGAACCGGAGCTTGTCGGCGGCAGGCGCGAGCGACCCGTTACTCGCCGCGAAGCTCGCGGGTGAGCGAAGACAGCTCGAGCGCATTGCAGGTGGGCTGGCGAAGCGCGTGTTCGTGATTCCGTGGTTGCCCGCGCCGCCGGTCGGGCCCGAGGCGCTCGGTGCGCTGGGCACGCGCGCGCCGTAGGTCGAGCTACCTCGCGTCGGCGCTGCACGCTTGAAGCACGTTGCGAGCCCACTCGGAGATGGAGAACGCCTCGTCGGGCTCGGTCGCCTCGAGGCAAGCCCAGTCGCGGAGGGTCTGACGGTGAAGGTCGAAGTCGGCGCGCAACAGTTCGACCAACCGGCTGTCGATTGCACGCTCTGGCTCGTTCCGAACTCGTTCGTCGAGTGACGCGAGAATGAGGAGCATCAGTGCGAAGCGTCGTTCGGGCGACATCGAACGGTCATAGGCGTCGATGAACTCCTCGACCCGCGTGCCGTCGGCGGTCTCGACATCCCAATCCTGCGAGTAGGGGCCGAGGCGAAAGAGCGCAGAGAGCGCCTCGATGTCAGCCTGAAGTGGGTACTTCGGTGCCGAATCGTGGGCGTCCATGCCGGTCGTCCCCCAAAACGAAAAAAGCCCCGGCAACGCCGAGGCTTTCATCGATGCTCCACGTAGGGCGCGAGCTGCGAACCACTCTCTGCGTCCGATTTCGGGACAGCACAACTTCGTTCGCGCCGGCCAGATCATCGTAAGCCAAGGAGACGCTTCGGAATTGATCGGCCAGCTCGATCAAGTTCGCGCCGTCCCGCCACGAATGGGGGCCCCATTGGTCGCTGCACCAACTCCGGAGGTGGGTTGGGCCTGCGGTATCGTCCCCCGCGATGAAGTCCGTTCGCGGTCGGCGACCCTCGAAAGAAGGCAACGAACCCGGTATCGAACCTGACGTTGGCTGGGTCGAGGCCGGCGGCGAGCTGATCCTCGCGGCCGGGTTCACGGAGGCGGGCTTCCCCTACGGACTCAGTGTCGATGAGTACCGCGACGCGAACTTTCGGGCCGACTCGCGATTGAGCTGGGCGCGCGCGAAGCGCGCGATCGACCGCGTCTGTGCGAGCGCATTGGGACGCGAGGTTGAAGTCGGCTTCGTGAAGCGCATCGGCACCGGCCTCTCGAGAGACGCGTACCGCGCAACCATCAATGAGGGGCGACAGCCGCTCGACGTCTACGCGCTCGTCCCCAATCGCTTCGCCGACCCAGACTACGACCGGCGCGCGGTGTTCGAACTCAAGCTGCTCGCCGCACTCGGCAAACGGGAACTGGGAATCCGCGTGCCGAAGGTGCTTGGTGCGCTTCGAGACCACGGCGGGGTGATTCTCGTCGAGGAACTTCTCGAGGGTCTTCCCCTGGACCTCGTTTCAGACAGGCAGGTCACCTTCAAGCCGTGGCAGGTCATAGGCGAGATCGCGACAGAAATTCACGCCCTTCCCGTCGCCGAGTTGCCTCGAGCGCTCCTCGAAGCGCGAGATTGCAGAAACCATGGCGAGGCGGCACTCGCCACGCTCAGCGGTGACCACGCCCTCTTGCGCCTCGCCCGTGAATGGATGTCGGCGCATCTGCCCCCGCCCGAGCCGGGTGTCCTCCTGCACGGAGACCTCCTCGGCCAGAACATCCACCTTGGCTTCGATGCCCCGCCGGGCGTACTCGATTGGGAGCGGGCTGAAGTGGGTGACCCCGCCTACGACCTGGCGGTGGTGACTCGTGGCGCGCGCCGCCCGTTCAAGAGGGACGGCGGGCTCAAGCTTCTGCTGGACGCGTACGCCGCTGCGGGGGGGCGCTCATTCCCGCCGTCCCGAGTGCACTTCTTCGAGCTGTTCATCCTTACCTCGCAGCTCGAGCGCGCCGTGGAGGAAGGTCGCGACGTGCGTACGCGTTCACGGGGTGGGGAGCAGCGAAGGGGATGAGCGGGTGTTGAGCGCCGCCTGAATGGCGTCGGAGAGGTAACTCAAGACATGACGACGCTGCTTGCGGCAGGTGTGGATGACAGACTTGAGATTGGCGGCGAAGCGTTCGCCGCGCTCGCTCTGACTTCCCAGCGACGTCTTGCGCCACAGCACGAAGCCGCGCAGTTCCTGCTCTGCGTGGTTGTTGGTCGGCTCGACGCCCTCCTGGGAGACGAAGCGCCAGAGGGCGTCGCGGTGCTCGAGGATGTGCGCGCACGAGCCCGCGATGTCGAGCACGTGAGTGCCTCGACGAAGGAGCACCTCGATGGTGTCCCGGGTCGCGCTCGTGCTTCGCCTGAAGGTTTCGCGGCTGATGCAGCCGTCACGCGCGCGGTGCCACTCGTGCATCAGGAACTGTGCGCGGCCCAGCAGCGCGAGGCCAAGTTGGCCCGCTTCACCTCGTTGCTCCGCGTACCAAGCGAACTTTCTGAGGAGGTGCGCCCAGCAGATCTGTCGCCGTTTCATGGCCCAGAACGAGAGCTGGCTGCCGCGATCGCTGACGAGAACGCCCTTCTCGCCCATCCACGCCTTGAGCGCCTCGATGGTGCCCGCCTCAAAGATGGTGAAGACCGTCACCGCCTTGGTCGCCATCACCCACAGCGCGCGGAAGATGTGCGCGCGGTACCAGGTGGTGCCATCCGCGTGCTTGACCTCTGCGGCCATCGCGTGGGCACGCAGCTCTTCGACAGGTGCGGTGAGGGCGTCAGCCACGACGGCTTCGGATTCACTCAGCGCGCCCAGAGAGATGTCGACGTTGAGAAGGTCGCTCAGCAGCGCCTGCATCTTGCGGCGGCTGATGTGACAGTTCGCCGCCAGGAGTCCAACCAGGGCCAGCAGCCTCGGCCCCATGATGCCCGAGGGCGTTCCGACCGGCGGCGTTCCACATGTGACTACGCCGCACTGGCAGCGCACGCGGTGTCTGCGGAATTCATCGACGTCGGGCGTCACCACCGGAAGGTCGACCACCTGCTGACGCAGCGGATTCTCGTCCGGCACCTTCGGCAGAGACTTGCCGCACCCGCGACAACTCTCAGGGAAGCAGTCGGTCGTTCGCGTTGGCGTCAGCAGCTCACGGCGGTGCCCCTTGTGCCCTGGCTGTCCGCCCGGCTTGCGCCCGCTCGGCTCGGGTCGCGGGCTGCTGTTCGATGGGGCCGCAGGCGGTTTCCCACTCCCACCCTGCTTGCGCTCGAGTTCGGCGACGCGCGCCTGGAGTCGCTCAATCAGGGCATCCTTCTCCGCGATGGTGCGCTGCTGCTGCTCGATGATCGCCTGCTGGCGCTCGACCAGCGCCTCCAGCCTTGCGATGCGTTCTTCGAGCGAACTCACGCATCAGCAGAGATCACATCCTGCGATCCGTGTCGATCCCCCGTGAACGGGTACCGACGTGCAGGGCGCCCAGGAGCGCTTGCGCGGAGTCCTGAAACGAATCGGCGTGGGATGACGGCAACGTTCTCGCGGTCCGTGATTGTCCAGATGCCGTCTGGGCAATCCCCCACAGCCGGCCGGACTCCTCATTTTGACCAACGCGCCTTACCGCGCCTGCTGCCTGAACATCGCGGCGATCCCCTCGAAGACCGACGCGAGTGCGGCGGCCACCTCGGGCTTGGCCTCGAGCACCAGGCGGCCGTCGGGGAGCCGCTGCAGTGTCACTCCGGCCATGAACTGTGTCTGGGCTGCGCTCACGGGCGCCACCGTGTCGCTGACGTCGGGCTCGGGCTCGGGCTCGTCAGGCTGTGGCTCCGCGGCCTCGGCGAGCGGCACGGGCTCCGCCTTGAGCGTGGGCTCGAGCGTCTTCTCGAGCTTCGCGAGGAACGAGCTGCCGCCTTCGAAGTTCACCGCGTCGCTCGAGCCATCGAAGAGGCCGTCGAAGAGCGCCTTCTTGCCCCCGACGATCGAGGCGATGCGCGATTCGATGCCTTCGTCCGCGACCAGGGAATAGATCTCGACGGGCTTGGTCTGGCCGAGCCGATAGATGCGGCCGGCGCGCTGTTCCATCACGGCGGGGTTCCAGGGGAGGTCGAGGTGCACGCAAGCGCTCGCGGCGCGCTGAAGGTTGAGGCCCACGCCGCCAGCGTCGGTGGCGAAGAAGATCCGGGTGTACGGGTCGTCGTGGAAGTCGACGACGTTCTGCGTGCGGCGCTTCTGGCTCTCGTCGCCCGTGAACTGCACCGCACGCACGCGCGAGTCAGTCAGCAGATCGGAGATGGCCCACTGTGCGAGGTGCAGCATTCGCTTCCACTGACTGAACACCACGACTTTGCGCCCCTGCGTGACGACGAGGTTTGCGACGAGCTCGCGGAACTCGGTGAGCTTGGGGCTGAAGAGGCCACGGAGGGTCGCCTCGGTCGGGCCCTGTCCGGCGAGGCCGGGCCACAGGGCCTCGAAGTCGCGCTGGGCGAGCCCGTTGCAGATGATGCGCTGCTGCGTCATCAGCGACATCAGCTTGAGGAACTCGGGCTGCGTGAGCGGCCGCACCTTGGAGGTCCTGAGCAACCGGGCGATGGGTTGGTCGAGCGCGCCGTGCGCGGAGCGCTGCTCGTCTGTCATCGCCACCGGTACCCGCGTGTCCGTTCGAGGCGGGAGTTGCTTCAAGACCTCTCTTCGCAGCCGGCGAAGCATCGCGGGCTCGAGCCGGGCGCGGAGCGTGTCGAGGTTCTTCGCGCCGACGGCGTCGCGCGCACCGTCAGCGCGCCTAGTGTGCCACTCGGCGAGGCGCCACTTGGGCTCGAGCGCGAGGTCGTCGACCCAGTCCATCAGCGAAGCGAGCTCGGTCAGCCGGTTCTCGAGCGGGGTGCCGGTGAGCACCAACCTCCACGCCGGCTGGAGTTGCTTGATGGAGAGCGAGGTCTTGGCTGCCCAGTTCTTGATTCGTTGGGCCTCGTCGAGCACCACCAGGTCGGGCCCGAACTGCTCCAGCGCGGGCAGGTCCTTGAGCACCTGCTCGTAGTTGACGATGAGAAAGCCAGAGTCGAGCCCGCGATATTGGCGAAGCCGGTCCGCAGGAGGCCCCTCGACGATGCTCGCGGGTGCGTGGGTGAAGTGCTTCCATTCGCGCAGCCACTGGGTCTTGAGGGCAGCGGGCACCACGACGAGCCCTTTCTTCACTCGCCCCGTGGCGTGGAGCACGTGGCACGAAGCGATCGCCTGCGCGGTCTTCCCCAAGCCCATGTCGTCGGCGAGCAGGAGCCGGCCGGTCTCGAGGAAGCGCGAGACGCCGGTCACCTGGTAGGGGAAGAGGGGATGGCGCAACTTCTTGAGCGCGCGCTTGATGTCCATCGCCGATGGCGTGAGCTCGCGACGTCTCTCGAGTTCGGCGCGCTCGCGGCGCAGCAGCCCGCTGAGGGCGGGGTCGAGGCCTTGGGCTTTGAGGAGCTCGTCGACCACTTCGCGGCGGCCATCGGGCGCCCGCACAGTCTTCGCCTGCAGGTTGCCCGCTGCGTCGAACGGCCACTGAGCGCGCCCTTCGCCACGCCACCGCACGCGCGCGAGCCAGTCGCCTTCGCCGGTGAGCGGTCGAACAGGGTTCCATTCGAGCGTCTGGGCTGCCCGGGGCGCGTCGCTCGCGCGGCCGTGCGCGTCGAAGCCCTGCTCGAGCACCCACCAGAGGTGCTTGCAGAGGCCGAGCGAGCTGCGCGCGAAGTCAGCGCACTCGCAACTGCCCGACAGCTCACGGAAGGATCCGACCCAGACCTGGTAGCTCCTTCCGCGCGCCACGATGACTCGGTGTGCGCCCGCCCGTGGGCGGGCACCGCGCCGGCCGTGGGCGAGCCGCCACTCGTCGCTCACGGCGCGAATTCTCCTCAGCAGTGCGTCGGCGGCGGCCTTCTGAAGCGCGAAGTCGCCTCCTTCGGTCGCGCGGAGGAGTTGGGCGGCCGCCAGGCTCGAGGGAATTCGCCCGGTGTGGCCATCGAGTTCGGCGGTGAGGACCTCGAGGGCTTCCTGCTGGATCAGCGGTGACATGGCCGCGGCTTGTAGCCGCCAGGGCCGCGACGCGGAACTCCGTGTCGTCCCGATCTTCACCGCTCATTGGGCGGGCATGCCCTCCCGAAGACCAAGAGGTGGAGCATGGCGGCCCAGTCGCTTCGCCTTCACCCGAACGTGGCGGTCACCCACCCGCGGATCGCGGCGCAGGCGTCTTCGAGTTCGACGCGCGCGCCCCAGAACATCAGGCCGATCGCATTGTGCGCTGAACGAATCGAGTCCCAGCGCGGCCCCGCTCCAGGGTTGAACGTGGCATCAATGGAAGATGGCAATCGGGCGATCTGCTTCTGGGCGAGCATCTCGTTCGCCAGCGCGGCGCCGTCGGGGAAGTCGGGAAGGGGTGGGAGGCCGTCGATGCCTGCGATCACGCGAGCCGCGTCCTCGAAGTGGCGAACGAACGCGGCCGGGTCGGTCTTCTCGTTCGGGAACCGGCGATGAAGTGCGTCGAGCTTTTCGAGCAAGGTCACCAGTGGATGCACGCAGCTCACCGCCATCGGCCGGTTGTCTGAGAACGACGCGAGCTGGTCCTGGGCGATCAGGTGCTCGTGCACGAAGGAACTCATGGCCCGCGTGACAGCCGGTGTGACGCGCGCGTTGCCGACCTCGAGGAGGACGAAGGGACGCATGACCTTGCCGAGTTGGCCCAGGTGTCGCGCCGGGTAGGTCAGCTGGACGTTCGCGTATCGCCAGGACTTGTCGTCGGAGTCGAGGCTCGCCTTCATTCCGCCGATGTCGAGAATCGTGACGAGCTTCTCGAAATGCGCGCGGCGCTCGGCGGTCGCCTTGGTCCCTTCGCTCTTCCAGTTGGTGACCCGCGGAAGCGCGGCGCTACCGGGCTCCAGCTTCAGGTCGAGGTCTTCGGAGAACCGCTCGATCAACCCGAAGCCCTTCGAGAGGGAAGTCCCGCCCTTGAACCAGACCTCGAGCCCGAGCTCGTGGAGCGACCAGAGCACGTGCGTGACCCAGTAGTCCTTCTCGACGAGGCCCAGCGCCAGCCCTCGGCGCTCGGCGACTATCCGGAGCAGGTCATCGAACTCCGGATCGTCGTGCACGAAGCTCAAGCGTGGCCCGCTTCCATCGCCGCCTCGAGGTGTGCCCTCGTGGCCTTCGTGGCGTAGCGCTCTGCCGTCTCCCGGAGGCGATGGGCATCGAAGCGTCCCGCGGCAAGCGCCCGCTTGAGGGCGGCGGTGAGCACGTCGCGCGAAACACCGGCCTGCGCAGAGTGCTCGAAGAGGTCGACCACGTACCACTCCGGGGTCGGAGCCGATGGAAAGGCCACCCGGCGGAGCTGAAACCCGCGGCCCCCGAGCGAGAAGCTGCCCGAGCGCTTGGTGTTGTAGACGAGCGGCGTCGCGAACACTGCCGTGGCTCCAAGACCGAGGGTGTTCCATCGCGCCGGCCCCGTGATGACGAACGGCGCGTCATCGAGGAATGCGCGGAGCAGGTCGTCGTCCCCTGGAGGGACCGCTCCGAAGCGGCCGCGCTTTGGATGCGCGAAGAGACCGCGGGCCAGCGGAACCAGCGCTCCTTCCTTCACCAGGCGCTTCGCGAGACGAGGGGGGTTCGCGCTCCATTGAGCGAGGTCCTGCGTGCGGTACACGCGACCGGGTTCGAGGTGTGGGTTGGCAGGCTGGGTCATTACCGTCTCTCGTATTCTGAAGATAAAGTACGGTGGTAGGCATGGCAAGTCGGCAAGTCATTGAAACAACAAGATGTCCACGGGGAGATCGTCGACTTGGCCTTCCTGCTCGCTACCGAAGATCGAAGAGGTAGCGCAGGGCGGCCCAATCGCTCGGCAAGAGTTGCGGCGGCCCCCGAAGCGTTCTCGCGGACCGCACCGCGCGCTCGAGGAAGAAGCGCGCGTGGAAGAACGCTTCGAGGATGGGCCGCGTGACTTTGTCCCACCGCTGGTTGTGCTCGAACTCGAAGGTCTTGCCGGTTCCCTCCCCCACGATCTTCAGGAACCGCGCGTTCAGCTTTCGGTCTGGCGCGAGCGCCTGAGAGGTCGTCGATGTCGGATGGATTGGCCTGTGCCACCTGTTTGGCAGAGGCGATGAATGCCCGAGCATCATCGACGACGGCCGGGGCCGGCGCGGTCGGTGTCCAACCTGCCTTCCCAACCGCGTGCTGCAGCAACAAATCCTCGAGCGCCCCGCGCGTCGAGCGATCGAGATGGTCGAGCGCCGTGCGCACGAAGGCGCGGAGTTCGTCTGCGCCAAGGGCGGCCAGCGCGTGGTCGAAGTTCTCGGTGGAGCGACCACGGGACGCGCGTCGCTGGGCGTGGACTGAGCGCACCGCGCGACCGTGCACGTGACCGCTACGAGCTGGCAATCCTCGCGTGACGAAAGTGGCGGGGCCGGCTTCGCGTTTGGTGCCAGGACGTGGGGGGCTGAATCCGCAGATGCGTCTGCGGAATCGCTGCGGGAGGATCGTGCGTCGCCCGGCGCTCGCCGCGAGTCGCCCAGGGAAAGTGCAGATGCGGTCTGCACCTTCTCGTGCTCGAAGGTGGCGTTGGTCGAACCGCCGACAGCGGATCGAGGGGCATGATTCCTGGTTCGGCGCGCGAGCCCATGTTCCCCACGGCGCCGGTACCTCGCGAGCTTTCAGGCGCTGACGACATCGGGTCTCCGTGCACGTATGTCACGGGCCATGTCTGTCGGTCGGAACGAGCAATGCCCCTGCGGCAGCGGCCTCAAGTACAAGAAGTGCTGCGCCAACAAAGCCCCCATCGGTTACTCGCGTGCAGAGCGGATATCTGCGCGGACAAAGCTGCTCGACTACGTGGCCGACCACCTCGGCCGTGAAGACGACGCCGCGCTTGACCAGTTCTGGGGCCCCCTCGGCGACATCGAGGACGATGATCTCAACGCCAACCCTCACTTCACCGCGGTGAGCGAACAGATCTTCGACGACTGGGCGGTCTTCGACCATGAACTCGAGGCCGGCGGCCTGATGGTGGACCGCTTCCTCGCAACGAGGGCGAGCCTCACGACCGGAGAGCGAAACTACCTGGGCATCATGAAGGCCTCATCGCTGCGCCTCTACGAAGTCGAGGACCTCACGCCCGGCGACTCGCTGACGCTGCGAGACCTCATCGAGGGCGACCGCGTCACAGTGCAGGAGAAGGCGCCTTCGCGCAGCCTCCATCGCTTTGACTGGATTGCGACCCGCGTCGTCTCCTCCGGAGCCTCAGGCCGGCCCGAACTCGAGGGTCTGATGCACGTCGCCCCCATGCGCGGCCAGGTGTTCCGAGACCTGCTGCGCGAGAGCCGTGAAGACTTCCTCGAGGAACACCCTGGGAGCGACCTCTCCCGCTTCTACAAGTCCATCGTGCCCGACGTTCATGAGTTGTGGGCGCGCTCGATCGTCGAGCCGGCCATTCCGCAACTCGCCAACACGGACGGCGAGGAGATGGTGATGACGCGAGTGCAATTCGACGTCGTCGATCGCTCGGCGCTCATCTCCGCGCTCGACGCGTCACCGCTGACCCGAGGCCAGGGCGACTCGTGGAGTTGGTCCGGCAAGAACGCGAAGAACGAGGAGGTGTCGTTCGGCCTCATCACGTTGACGTCGGGAGTGCTGCAGCTCGAAGCAAACTCGGTCGGACGGGGCACGCGCGGGCGCGAGCTGATTGAGCAGCTCGTGGGCGCGGCTGTGAAGCACCGCGGGACGACCCACGAGGACATGCAGGTGCTCCTTCGCGACGCGATGAAGGCCGGGCGCCAGGCTCCGGGGCCGGACACCGGCGTACCGCCCGAGGTGCAAGACGCGCTCGTCCTCGACTTCAGCTCGAAGCACTACCGCGAGTGGCTCGACCTGCCCGTGCCGGCCCTGGACGACCTGACTCCGCGGGCTGCTTCCACGAAGCCGTCGATGCGCCCACGTCTCATCGAGCTGTTGAAGGACCTCGACGGCATGTACCAACGCGCGTTGCAGGTGGGTGCACCTGCCTTCGACCCGTCGTGGATGTGGGACGAGCTGGGGCTGACCGACGACGCGCCGCACCACCCGCCGCCGCTGGCCTTCGAGCGCCTGCTGAAGGACGTCCCGGGGCTTCGCGCCGCCATTGAGGCGACAGCGGAGCCCGCGCGAGCAGCCGCCCCCGAGGCCGTGCTCTCGGATGAAGCGGTACGTGTGAATCTCAAGCTGCAACGTGCGCTTCGGGCCGAGCCAGCGGCATCGGCGCTCGCCCCCTGGATGCCGCGCCTGGTGAACTTCGAGATCCACCGGCGCAGGGCGTTCTGGGTCGACGAGGCGCTCGCCTTCATGCTGGCGAGCACCGACCTCGACGTGCGCGCCGACGAGCTGCGCGCGCCCTTCGCGTCTTTCGCGCTCGCCTTCACCGACAGGCACGTCCTCTCGATGGGCGAGCGACTGCTGTCGCGGCGAGAAGCCTGCCCGTTGAAGGGCGGGTACCTGCGGGCGGTGACTGTGTTCGTCACGGAGTTCGGTCGGGGAAACGAACGACGACTCGACGTGTGCTTCGCTTTTGATGCACTGGGCGCCGACCTGCCGGTAATGGAGGAACACTCCGTTCCGCTGAACGGTGACGAGGCGCTGGAGGACTGGCTGAACGCAGAAGCGCCGCTCGCGGTCGACGACGCCGTGGCCCAGACGAACCCACTCGGTGGCCTGCTGCAGGTCGTCTTGAACTCGGTGCTCTATGCCTCCAGCGCTGGCGTCGAGAGCGAGCTTCGGGCACCACCATCGAAGATGGCCGAGAAGCCGCGACTCCGAGGTGGGGCGCCCGTCGTCTTCAGCTCCGACCAGGTCTTCTTTCTGCCCGGCGCCATTGAGATTTCGCAGGTGCGGAACCTTCAGCAACTCGACAGGCACTCGGAGGGGCGCCAGGTGCTTCGGCGCTTCATGGTGCGCGGGCACTGGCGGCGCCCGCGTTCAGGCGCGAAAGAGCAGAAGCTCAGCTGGGTTCGCCCTCACTGGAAGGGGCCCGACATGGCCACCATCATCGAGCGCACCTACAAGCTGAAGCCCTGAGGGACCCGAAGCAGGCACGTCGAGGTCGTCGACGCGGCGGGAATCGGCCTCTTGGGTGGCCTCCTGCATCAGTCGTAGGTGCCGTCCCCTGCCTGGCTCGAACCGGGCTTTGCCTCGGACATGGACCAGACCTCCTTCCGTCGGAAGCGCAAGCGCGACCTCTCACTCTCGGTTACGGGCCTCGTGCCGCTGCCCGACGTAGTCCCTGCCTGGGAGCGAACGTTGATCGAGCGGGCTGTGGCCGAAGCCCTCGACGGCCCCGCGCCGAAGGAGGCTCTCGATGCGCACCCACGCTGAGCGAAGCACCTGGGTGGCATACGCGAGGGTCTCGACGGCGGAACAGGCCGAGAAGGACCTCTCGCTGCCTGCGCAGTGCAAGGCGATCGCCGACTTCGCCGCGCGGCACGGCGCGCTCATCGCGCAGGAGTACGTCGAGGCGGGCGCGTCCGGTACCGACACGAACCGGCCCGTGTTCAATCGGCTGCTCGGCGATGCGCTCAAGCCCACCAGCACCATCGTCGTCCACCACACATCCCGATTCACCCGCGACGCAACCCATGCGCGCGTCGTCAAGACGAAGCTCAGAAAGGCAGGTGTTCGCGTGCTGTTCGTACTTCAGGACTTTGCCGATGACCCGATGGGCACGCTGATGGAGGGGCTGTTCGAGTGTATCGACCAGTATGAGTCCGAGCTGAACGGCCTCAGGACCTCCGCGGCGATGCGCGAGGCGGTGAAGCAGGGCTTCTGGCCGGGGGCACGCGCCCCATTCGGCTACCGAAGTGTCCCCGTCGAGGTCAGGCCCAGCCTCGAGCGTCACCGACTCGAGGTGGAGCCGACCGAGGCCGAGCTCGTTCGTGAGGCGTTCACGCTCTACATCGCCGGCAGCGGCGCGAAGTCGGTCGCCCGAACCCTCAACCAGCGAGGGCTTCGAACTCGGACGGGCGAGCTGTGGTCGAAGAGCAGGGTGACGCTGCTCCTCGGGGAAGAGGCGCTGACCGGCACCGTGCACTGGGGGATGCGGAAGGACGGCCTGCTACGGCCACGCGCGGAGTGGCTCTCGATGCCCGTCCCGCAGATCATCGACGCGGAGACTTGGTCGCTCGTGCAGAGGCTCCGGCGCGAGCGCGAGCCGGCTCGCTTGCCTGGGCGCGCGCCGTCGCAGCCGAAGCTGCTCAAGGGCCTCGCGTGGTGCGGCGCTTGCGGCGCGAGCTACCAGTACGAGACGAGCGGCAAGCGGGTGGTCGACGGGCAGTATACGTACGGTTACTACAACTGCCGGAAGCTGCTGCGCGTCGGCAAAGAGGCGTGCCCGGGCTTCCGGATTCCGCTCAAGACGCTCGACGACGCTGTGCTCGATGCGATCGAGCAGGTGGTCTGCACCGAGCCGAGAGCGCGATCCCTCCGACCAGGAGCGTCGACCGACATGGTGTTGAAGGATTGGCGTCGGCTCCTGCGCCGCGACGACGTGGCCCGTGCCTACGTTCAGCACCTCATCGAGCGCATCGTCGTGCACCGCGATGGCCGCATCGTGATCACGCCGAAGGCCGGTGGGAGAAACGAGACGGAGGCCTGAAAGCAGAAAAACCGCAGTCCCTCTTGGGGTCTGCGGTTTCTCCCACTACCGAAAAGCTGTGCTCCGCATGACCCGCTCCGTACCAACCGTTCTCCATGACTAAATCTGGCCACCTCAACCGGAATCGCACCGTCCATCTTCATCGGTCCCTCCGCGAATCAGTGGGTTGCGTGAGCGAGACCTGGACGGCGCTTCGCGTTCGCACCGTCCAGCGACGAACGGCCCCCCACTTCTCTGCGATTCCCGAGTGGCCATGCCCGTCTGCGGCAAAGTGAAAACCCAGCGGTTCGGGGACAGGCCTACGGAAGCGGTTCACGACGAAGGCCGAGGTCCGCGAACCAAACGTGTCGGTTCGCCTTCGCCTGGATGAAGCCACGGTCTTTGAGCGGCCGGGCAACTCCGATGCTCTCCCAATTGGCCTGGTAGTACGCGGCCCCCATCGCGCCGTTGCCGTACCTCACGAGGATGTTCTCGAGGGCGTAGCGCACCACCTCGAACACATTCTCACCGGGCTCCACCTCGATCATCTCGATGTGCAGGAGGTCTCCGTCCATCGAGGAGTTCAGTTCCTCCCTGACGTCGCCCTGGTCGTCGTAGATGGCTTCGAACAGAGCGAGCAGATCGCCGCTGATGGCGTCAGCGAAGATGCTCTTCAACGTGTCGCCGTCACCCCATGCGTTGGTCGCAATCTGCTCGAAGTCGACCTTCGCGATGCGGCAGTCCTCAGGCGCAGGGAACGGCAGTTCCTCTTCCGGGTCAGCGCTCCTGACCACCCACGCGGTGAAGCGGCGCACGTAGCTCTCCGGCTCGGGTTCGAGCCTGAGCAGCGAACGATCGCGATGTTCGACCTCGAGCAGCATCTCGTCGGCGTCGAAGCTCTTCGGTGCGGTACTCATCTTGGCGCGAAGATAGCCCTGCTGCTCACGGGCGCCACGGGTCCGACTTCCGTCGGTGTGTCTCCTCAGGCGGTTCCCAAGTCGTCGCGGGGTCCATCGTCGCCGCATGGCGCGAGCACCACTCGAGAAACGGCTGGAGCTGCGGGTTCTCTTTGACGCCGCGCGCGCGCATGTCCTCGACGAATTTCTGGATGGTTCGCGCCCGAGTCCAGCGCGTCAGTTGCACCTCGAGCAGGTCGAGCCGAGCCTCTTCCTCTTGCCGCCGTCGTTCTTCGGCCTTTCGCTTCCTCTCGGCTCGGGCGCAGAGCACAGCTTCCCATTCTCGTCGCACCTTCGCGTTCGCTGCGCGCACCCGCGCCTCGGGAATCTTCGCGAACAGTCCATCAAGCCGGGTCTCGACGAGGCTCGACGCAGAGTCGCGAGTCGCCCAGTGAAGCTCGGGCCCTTCGAACAGAACTTGAAGTTCGCCAGTGGCCTTTCGGCGTCGGAGGCGCAGCCCTGCCCACTGTGGGGCTTCCTCAAATCGGTACGGCTCTTTGACGACCAACTCGTATTCGTCCCCTTCGATGAGCACCACGACACGGAGCTTGGGGCTCTCCACCCTCTCCCAGATGTTGGTCGGTCGTACGGGCGCTCCTTGAAAGAAGCACTGCATTCCGCGCGCCTCGAACTCTCGGAGGAGGGCATCGAAGATCAGAAGCGCACGCTTCTTCGTGGCCTTCGTGACACGTGCGGCGACAAGTGACGCGTCCCTGATGAACAGGTACTCGAGCGAGTCCTTTTCGGCTGAGGCAAGGTGCCTGCGGAGTTGCTGCGCTGCAGGGTGCAGCTTCGTCGGAAGTTCTGGTCCCACCACGAGGGGCGGCCGAGCAGGAAGCGCGCTCGCCGCCTCAGTCAGTCGCCTTGCGTACTCAGGAGGCAGCGGATCGTCTTCCCACGAGCTGATCACGTGCGTCGTCGGGGCGCCTTCTGGCAGGGGTGAGAGCACTGGCGTCGCCACAGCCTGACCGAGCGCCACCCGCGTCCAGTGCCCCTGTGGCGGTCGAGGCACCTGCAGCCGCCCGCAGATCTTCGCGAGGCCGACGTCAGACACTCCATAGCGTGCTGCGACCTCGCGAAGGGGCGCCTTCCACACCTCGGTAAAGAGCACGTCGCGAACGAAGGTCGTCTTCTTCCAGGGCATTCCTGGGGTCTGTCACACCAGGAGCTGCGCGTGCCCTCACGCGTCGCTGACGACCACGCCCTTCCAGAACGCGACTCGACCGCTGATCTGCTTCGCGGCGTCAGACGGCCGCGGGTAGTACCAGGCCGCGTCGGCGTTGGTCTGCCCATTCACCACCACGCTGAAGTAGCTCGCGGTGCCCTTCCACGCGCACGAGGTGTGAGTCTCACTCGGCTTGAAGTACTCGCGCTTGAGCGAGCTCTCGGGAAAGTAGGCGTTCCCCTCGACGGTGACGATGTCGTCGGACTCCGCGATGACCACTCCGTTCCAGCTTGCACGTTTCATGGTGTTCTCCTGTTCGAGGTTCACTGCGCGATGAAGAGGGTCAGCGCCAGGGGCCAGACGCGGTCGACCCACGTCGCGGCGGTCGAAAACCGCGCTTCACGCCCCCAGTCATTCAGCTCGTTCACGTTGAAGCGGTGGCTCGACTCGGTCCACACCGTCTCGTTCGCTGCGAAGCGGACCGACAGCTCGAGCCCAGGAATCGAGACCTCACACGCCCGAGTCGCCCTGAGGTGCATCTCGATGCGGCGGGGTTCGGCGTTCCAGCGAACCTCGTGTGCGAAGGCGCTCACGTCGAAGTCTGCTCGGTACTCGCGGTTGAGGCGCACCAACAGGTTTCGGTTGAACGCCGCGGTGACGCCGAGCGCATCGTCGTACGCCGGCAACAGCTGCGCCGGGGGCTTCTCGAGGTCGGCGCTCAGCAGCAGCGCGTCACCAGGCTCCATCGTCGCGCGCACGTCGTTGAAGAAGGCGAGCGATTCGCGGCGGTCGAAGTTCGAGAGGTTGCTGCCCAGAAAGAGCACCAGCCTGCGCGGGGCGAAGCGCGGCGCGCGCCGGAGGCCTGCGATGAACGTGTCCTCGACGCCCGTGACCTTCACGCCCTCCATGTCTTCGAGCTGCCGCTTGCAGCCTTCGAGCGCGGCGGCAGCGACGTCGATGGCAACGAAGTCGACCTGACTCTGCCGGCGCTGAACTTCAGCCAGCACCACCCGCGCCTTGCGTCCATGGCCCGGGCCGAGCTCGACGACATCGACGCGCTTCTCGAGAAACGGCATGGCGTCGCGCGCGTGCTCGCTCAGCACCCGGAGATCGGCGCGCGCCACCTCGTACTCGGGGAGCTCGGTGATGGCCTCGAACAGGACGGAGCCCAGCGCATCGTAGAGCAGCGAGGAAGGAAGGGTCTTCTGGGCAGCGAGAAGGCCGCGTCGGAGTTCATCACGCATGGCGCGAGCTCCTCGCCAGACGGAACTTGGCGAACATGTGCTGGTAGTGCGGTTGGAACCAGTTGCGGAAGCTGGGCCGCAAGAAGGAGACGTCGGTCATCGCGCTCGCACCCTTCAGCACGAAGTGCTGCCCGTCGAAGAAGTTCGCCGAGTAGCCGCGGTAGAAGGGCAGCGGCTCGAACCCGGAGAAGGGCGCGAAGGGCGTCGACGTCCACTCCCAGCCGTTGCCGATGAGGTCCGCGATGCCGAGGCGCGTCTCTCCCGCGGGATGGGTGCCGCTGGAGACAGGGTCGAAGCGTTTTCCGCCGAAGTTGCCGTGGACGCCGGCGAGCCAGCTTTGAGGCCGCAGGCCCTCGATGGCGCGGTGCCATTCGGGCTCGGTGGGCAGGCGCGCGCCCTTCCACTGGGCGTAGGCTCGGGCTTCAGCGTGGCTGACGTAGACCGGCCAGCTCTCGGGGAGCGGCACTTCGCCGAACATCGCGCGCCACCACCAGCGGCCGTCGCGGTGGGTCCAGAACGCTGGGTGGGTGATGCCCTCCCGCTCCTTCCACGCCCAGGCCTCGGCGCTCCACAGGCTGCGCTCGCGGTAGCCCCCGGCCACGATGAACTCGAGCCACTCCGCGTTGCTGACGGGCAGTCTCGCGAGCTCGAAGGCGGCCACGTCGACCTGGTGAAACTCGTACTCGTTGTCCCACCCGAGATGCGGCGTGGTCTTGCGCGCCAGGCCGAGCGACGTCGTGCCGGCGGCGAGGTGGACCATCGAGCTGTCTGCCGGCCGCGCAGCGACTTCGGGCAACGGCCCTGAGACCTTGAAGCGCACGTCGAGGCGCTGCAAGAGGTACGCGAGCGTCTCGGCGTGCATCAGTCGATGTTCGAGCGCGAGGTGCAGCGCCCAGCCGCCTTCGAGCCAGCCGGCCAGCGGCGCCGTGGCGATGGCGCGATCGACGGCCGAGCGCACTTCCCGGTTCCAGGCCTGAACGGCTTCGAGCCGCGGCCAGTCGGCGGGTTGATCGGTCGGCAGCTGACCGTCGATCGGGTCGATGCCGAACGCAAAGAGCTGCTCGAAGGTGGGGTTGCTCGAACGCTGGCCGAGGACGTCTCGGCAGATGAGGTTCCAGTCGAAGGCCTCGAGGTGGCCGACGTAGAAGAGCAGGCGGTGGCGCTCGGCGATGGGGCGTTCGAGCAGGCCCTCGGGCGTCAGCAGTCGGAAGAGCGCATTGGTCCACTCGCGGGCGTGACGGAGGCGCTGCGCGAGAGACTGCCGGAGCTCCAGTTCGCCGACCATGCCGAATGGTATCCGACGCTTCGTGAACGTTACGGCTTCGTCTTCCACGACTCGAATTGCCTGAGGAGCGCCGCGCGCACCTCGGGGGCCGGCGGCTCGACCGGCCTGGGCAGTGAGCCGACGGCCTTCACCGTCAGCTTGAGCTGCTTCACGTACAGCCGGCAGTGCTTGCACATCGAGAGGTGCATCAAGAAGCGCAGGCGGTCGGCCCAGGGGAGCTTCCCCTCGGCATACGCCGTTGCCAGCTCGGTGATCTCTCGACAGCTCAGCATGGGCCACCTGAAGGGGAAGAATCTCCCGCTTCTCTTCGTCTCGCGGGGAACACCGACGTTACAGCGTTCACGCCTCGGAGTCTGCGCGTCGCCCTGTAACGGTGTCGCACCTTCACAGACTCATGCGCGCGCCCGGCACTTCGGTCGGGCTCACACCACGGAAACCAACACGATGCGTCTTTCGCTGCTTGCTGCATTCACCGCCGCTTCGCTCACTGCCTGTGGCGCTGGTCCCGGCCCTGGTGAGTTCAAGGCCGACTTCAAGACCAACGCGCAGTTCTTCACCAATATGAAGGCCGCGGCGAAGGGCACCAGCCCCCACGGCACCCAGCAGACCTGGTACTCGACGAACGTGCAGGGGCTGCTCTCGGGCACGTCGTTCACCGTTCCCGAAGGCACTGTGGCCATCAAGGAGTTCGACATGATGAGCGATGGCACCATGGACGGTTACGCGGTGATGGTGAAGAAGCCCGCGGGCTACGACGCCGCGAACAACGACTGGTACTACGAGATGCGGATGCTCGACGGCACCGTGATGTCTGACCCGCCCGCCGGGAAGACGATGATGTGCATCGAGTGCCACGTCGCCTCGAAGGCCACCGACTTCCTCTCGGGAACCAAGTTGAAGTGATGGCGCGGAGGCGGGCGCTCGGCGCCCGCCTCGTTTCCGGCGTAACGCTCCGGCCGATCGGTGGACAGTGCTCGTCGAAGCAACTTCCCCGAAGCACCAGGAGCTCCACACATGCGTCGTGTTCTTCTTTCCGCAGTTCTCTCACTCTCGTCGGTCGTCCTCGCGGCCCCGTGGGACATCGATTCCGGCCACGCCGCCGCCAACTTCTCAGTGCGGCACATGATGGTCTCCGAGGTTCACGGAACGCTCGGCGAAGTGAAGGGGACCATCGACCTCGACGACAAGGACCCGAGCAAGTCGAAGGTCGAGGCCACCATCGACGTCGCCGGGCTCACCACCAAGAACCAGAAGCGCGACGACCACCTCCGCAGCCCGGACTTCTTCGACGCTGCGAAGTTCCCGACCATCACCTTCAAGTCGACCAAGGTCGAGAAGCAGAGCGCCGACAAGCTGCGC
This sequence comes from Myxococcaceae bacterium, assembly GCA_046351675.1. GTDB lineage: Bacteria > Myxococcota > Myxococcia > Myxococcales > Myxococcaceae > Archangium_A. Next base: position 47,860 of record JAXLYB010000024.1, on the reverse strand, counting down.
ATCACGGGCGACCTCACCATTCGCGGTGCGACGAAGTCAGTCGTGCTCGACGCGGTGCTGACGCCCGAGGTGCAGAACCCCTTCAGCAAGGCCACCACTCGTGGCGCGACGGCGACCACCACCATCAATCGTGAGGATTGGGGCCTCGTGTGGAACATGGCCATCGCGAACAACGGGCTCCTCGTCGGCAAGGACGTGAAGATCGAACTCGAGTTCGAGTTCGTGCGACGTGACACCAAGCCCGCAGCTCCCGCCGCGAAGTAACGCAGCATCGAAAGGAGCGCCCACCATGGCCGCAATGTGTCCAATCGATGGCTGCAAGGCGAAGAAGGGCCTGTGCATCCACGACAAGCTGATGATCGCCATGGGCGGGATGATGCTCGCCCTCGCGGGAGCCCACTGGGGGCTCAACCTCTTCTGACCGAGACGAACGTGTTCCCTCCAGTCGCTCCCACTCCGACCTTCCCGTACCGGATCCTCGGCAAGATCGGCGAGGGGGCGATGGGGGCGGTCTACCAGGCAGAAGATCTCGAGCTCGGCCGTCGCGTCGCGCTGAAGGTCATCAAGCCGGAACTCCTCGCGCGTCTGTCTCCTGCGGAGGCGACCGAGATGACGCAGCGCTTTCTGCAAGAAGCGCGAGCTGCGGCGGCCCTGTCACACCCGGGCGCGACGGTCGTGCACCGGGTTGGCTCCGAGGCCGGCGCCCCCTTCATCGCGATGGAGTGGCTCGATGGCCGGCCACTCGACGAGCTGCTTGCCGAACGGCATCGCTACCCGCCTGAGAACGTCGCGCGGCTCGGACTGCAGGTGCTGTCCGTGTTGGCTGCCGCACACCAGGCGGGCATCGTGCACCGCGACATCAAGCCGGCGAACCTGGTGGTGACGCGCGAGGGCCGGGTGAAAGTGACCGACTTCGGCATCGCCCGCATGCAGGGGTCGTCGTTGGCGCACACGCAGGCGGGAATGATCCTCGGCACGCCGCAGTACGCCGCCCCCGAACAACTCGCCGGCCAGGCCATCGACTGCAGGGCCGACCTCTACGCGCTCGGCGGCGTGCTGTACGAGGCGCTCGTGGGTCGCCCTGCCTTCGAGGCGGCGAACCTCTACGAGCTCATTCACCGCGTTCAGACGACGATGCCGGCGGCCCCCAGCGCGTTGATCGCCGGCAGCCCTCCAGCCCTCGACGTCGTCATTCTCCGCGCCCTCGCCAAGCGACCCGAGGAGCGCTTCTCGACTGCGCAGGAGATGGCGCTGGCGCTCCAACCCTTCGTGGGCCGACCACAGACGCAGGTCGGGTCAGTCACGGCACCTCCTCTTCGCCCGAGAGCGGCCGAGTCAGGTGCAACGCTGGCGCGGGTGCCGAGCCTCGTCGTCCCTGGTGCGACCCCCGCGGCGCTCGTCGCGAACGTCGCCAGGCAGTGGCCCGCAACGCCGGTGGTTCGCCAGCCGACCTCTCAGTTGCTCGAACGGCTGCTCGAGCGCCCCCTCCACACCACGGCCTTCTGTGGCGCGGTGGCCATTCCGGGGGCGTGTCTGCTCGTCTGTGACGGCATCATCTACGCGGCCTTCGATCCCGCGTCGGGTCGAATGGGCGATGAAGTCATCGAGGGGTTGCCGGCCACGGTCGATGCGACGCTCCACTCGCTGCCGCAGGGAACCGAGCCGAGACTCATCCCGCTGCTCGCGTCGCTCCTGCTGCCTCCCACGCCCAGGCTCAGTGGCCTCGACTCGTCCTTTACCGACCTCCCACAGCTGGTCGGGAAGTTGGGAGCGGAGGGCTTCGAGGGCGCGGTGCGCTTCGTCCGGGGCGAGCTCGTCGGCTTCGTTCTCTTGAGCCGGGGGAAGCGACTGCTCGACCTCCTCAGCGAGGGGTGGCCCGCCGGAGGCCAGGGACGCTGGGAGGACTGGATCTCGACGAGCGGCGCGATCGGCAGTGTCGAGGAGCGCAGCGTTCGTTTTCCATCCATCACCTTTCGGCAGCAGCTTCGCGACCTCGAGCTCGAGGTGGTCCGACCCGAGGCACGGGAATCGGGCTCGCTCCTGTCGGACGCGGTCGCCGAGTCCAACGCGCTCCAGCTCCGCCCCAGAGAGAAGGCGAGGCAACACCTGCGACGCGGCGACTCGACGCTTCAGGCGCTCGTCGACGGCGACCCGGCCTTCAGCCTGGCGCGCTGGACGCTGGTCGACCTCGCGCCGCAGTTCGAGCAGTTCGGGCGAACCTCGCGGTGGAAGGCGCTGGTCGAGCCGCTCTCCGTCATCACGGAAGTGCGACTCCACCACGGCCTGGCGACCGCGAACGGGGCGACCGAGGTCTTCGACGTGGCGACCTTCGGGGCTGATGGCCGCTTGCATCACCTCGTCGATCGCGCCTCGGTCGGCGACCGGGCCACTGTCGAGCGCTTCGTCGCGCGGGCACTCGCGGTGAAGGAAGCTCGCAAAGACTCGACGGAGCTTGGCGGCGCGGTCCTCGTCGCGCCCAGGTTCACCGAGGACGGCCTCGAGGCCTACCTGAAGGCCCTGACGTCGTCTGAGAAGCGCTCCATCTTCTCCGGGCTCGACGCCTTCGTGCACAAGGAGGGGTTCCTGCGGCTCGGAGTCCGCTCTGGCCTCCATCTGCTCCTCATCGAGGACCAACATGGGCGTCGACGACCCCTCGTTCCAGGGTGAGCGTGGCGCGGCTCAAGCTGGTGCTCGAGGGCGAACTCACCTGAGACGGTCGAGCACTCCGTTGGACTCGAGTGCCGCGAGGATCTGCTCGGGCTTCGGACGAGTCTTGTAGTCGGTGTCGGCGTGGGCCCAGCGAACGATGCCTGCGCGGTCGATCAAGAACAGCGAAGGCACCGCGATGACATGGTGCGTCCGGGCGGAAGACGCCTCGAGGTCCATGCCGAACCCGCCGAGTCGCGCGACCTCTTCGTCGGTGACGCGATTCGCGACGTTGAACCCGTTGACGAAGGCGAGGTCGCTGTCGCTCAGGACGGGAAAGGGCAGCGCGTAGCGTGCGCGGGTCTTCACGCCCTCATCGGGGCGGTCGACGCTCACGGCCAGCAGGCTGATGCCCTGGGCAGCGAACTTCGGAGCGGCCGCGGCCAGCTCTCGAATCTGGAAGTTGCAGAAGGGGCACCAACCTCCTCGGTAGAAGACGAGCAACGTCGGCCCCTTCGCGGTGAATTCAGCGAGCGAGACCTGCTTTCCGTCGAGGTCCTTCGCAGTGACGTTCGGCACCGGTTGACCGACCGCGACGCCGAGGCCGGCGGGCAGGGTGCCGAGCCGGGCGACTGGCGTCTCGGCCGTCACCTTGGAACGGACCGCTGGCGGCTCAGGCGACCGCTGGCAGGCCACAGCGAGGGCGACGAGGAACAGCGTTGGAGGGAATCGCATGGTCTACCTTGCGTGCAGGGCTTCGAAGACGACGGAGGGCTCGACGCCGTGGCGGGCGGCGATGTTCGCGGCGTGAGCCCGACCAGCATGGCCTGCCCACCGGCGGAGCCACCACCGAACGCCGAGCACTCCGCCGACCCAGGGCGTGAGAAATGCCATCTGTTCGAAGGCCGCTGCGAAGTGGGGCTCAATGCCCGCGAAGGCGAGGTGTGCCAGCGCGCGGAGCAGCAGCGCCGGGGCCACCGCGCCGACCATGACCGCCGCATGCGCGAGCCGACGGGTCTTCCGAGCGTGGCGTTCGACCTCGAGCCAGGCGCCCACTTCCGGGTGCAGGGTCATGCGGCTCAGACCACCGGGAAGCCGCGGCGTTACAGCCTTCGCGCACAGAAAAGCGAAAGGGGCTGTAACCGCTGCGGGGCTGCCCGAACAGTAGGTGGGCCGCGGGCAACACCTCGCGGGCTTTCTTCCCACCCAACACCGGAGAACACACATGAAGATGTCGATGAAGGGCACCCTGATCGCCACCGCCGTTGCTTCCCTCTTCGCCACGGGCTGCGCCTCGCAGTCGGGCTCGATGGCGAAGGACGACAAGATGGGCGGCGCGATGGTGCACTGTGGCGGAGTGAACAGCTGCAAGGGCCAGTCGGCGTGCGCGACGGCGAGCAACAGCTGCAAGGGCCAGAACAGCTGCAAGGGGATGGGGTGGGTGCCCACGTCGTCCGAGCAGGAGTGCAAGGACAAGGGCGGCACCGTCGTCGCTGCGAAGATGTGACACCGTCACGCCGTGCGGCGTCTTTCGGCGTCGCACGGTGTGTTCCCGCCTACTCCTTCTTGACGCCCGGGTTCCAATTTCGAAATTGGGCGAGCAGGGCTTCTTTGACTTCAGGCGGTGGAGGCGCCGTCGGGGCTTTGCCCAGCGCGCGTGCGGTCGCCCGCACCTGCCTCACGTAGTGCCAGCAGACGCGGCAACCGCGCAGGTGCTTCACGAACGCGAGCTGCTCCTCTCGGGGCATGGCCCGCTCGAGGTAGGAGGTGACGAGCTCGGTAATCTGTCGGCAGCTCAGCATGCGTCACCCACGAAAGTACTGCTCGAGGACCGCCCGCAGCCTCGTGCGCGCCCGGTGAAGTAACACCCGCTGGTGGACCTCGCTCACGTCGAGAATGCCGCACACCTCTTCGGCGGAGAGCCCTTCGATGTCCCTGAGCTGAACGACGGCACGTTGGCGCTCCGGGAGTTGACCGAGCGCGTGCTGAAGGGCCTCCATCGCCTGCTTGCGGTAGAGGATTTCGTCGGCGCTCTCGGCGTCCCAGGTCGACGGTGGCGCCAGCCAGTTCCCTGCCGTGCCGAAGCGGTCCGCGAGCGGCGTCTCATCGGCCTCGCCCTCGAGCTCTGACAGGTTGCTCGTTCGCTGCTCCTTGACCGCGCGGGTGCGAGCGAGGTTCGAGAGGATTCGGTAGAGGAACGTCTTGAGCGAAGACCGGCGCTCGAAGCTCGGGAGCGCATGGAGGAAGGCGCCCCAGGTCTCCTGCACGATCTCCTCGGCCGAGGCGTGTGAGCGCACGATGGTCTGCGCGACCCTCAGCAGGCCTGAGTGGTGGCGGGAGACGAGGGTCAGGAAGGCCTGCTCATCTTTCGCGAGCAGACGTTCGAGCAGCTCGGCGTCATTCTCTTGTGGCCCGCTCATCGCGCCTGTCCCATAGCATGTCGAACCGCACCTCGCCGTAACGAACGCCCCCGTCGAGCGACTTGAGGCGAGCCAAGGAGCGCATGTTGCCCACGCCCGGAGTCGTCGCCGTCTTTGCCAAGCCGCCGCGCCCCGGCGAGGTGAAGACCCGCCTCGGCGCCGTCTTGGGGCACGAGGCGGCCACACGCCTGGCGAGGGCCTTCTTCGAAGACACCTGGAACGGTCTGCAGCGCGTGCCCGACCTGCACCGAGTCATCGCCTCCACGACTGACGAGCCAGCGGCTTTCGGAGCGCCGACCGCCGAGGTGTGGCTGCAGGGGGAGGGCGACCTGGGCGCTCGCATCGAGCGAATCGCCAGGCGCGCGTTGGCTCAGGCGCCCTGGTTCATCGCACTGGGCGCGGACAGCCCGGGGCTTCCTGCGGCGAGGCTTGAGGCTGCGCGCGCGGCGCTCCTGCGTCACGACGCAGTGCTCGGTCCGGCTGAAGACGGTGGCTACTACCTGCTTGGCCTCAAGCGCCTCAGCCCGGGGCTCTTCGCGGACCTGCCCTGGAGCACGAACACGACGTTCAACGCGACCCGCCACCGGCTGGTGGAGCGCGGATACTCGGTGGCGACGATTCAAACGTGGTTCGACGTCGATGAGCCCTCCGATCTCGAGCGGCTGCGCACCGAGCTGGCGAGTGGCACGCTGCAAGCCCCCAGGACCGCGGCGGCCCTGGCGAAGCTCTCGGCGCGGTGAATCGACATGTCGCTCTCGGTCATCATCCCGGTGTTGAACGAGGGCGCGCTGATCGACGCGCAGGTGCGCCGCACCGCAAGTCTGGCGGGCGTCGACGAGATCGTCGTGGTCGATGGCGGCAGTACCGATGGCACGGTTGAGCGCGTCCCTCGCTTGCCCCAGGTCAGGCTGGTCCACTCGCAGCGGGGGAGGGCGTTTCAACTCAATGCAGGAGCTCGAGAGGCTCGCGGCGACGTGCTCCTCTTCCTCCATGCCGATGTTCAGTTGCCGGCGGATGCGGCGAGTTGGGTTGCCCGAGCGCTGGCAGCCCCCGACACCGTCGGCGGCGCCTTTCGAACGTGGACCATCGCCGACAGGCCGACTCGACTCGGTCCATTGCTCCATCTCGCCGACCTTCGCAGCCGGTACACGGGCCTGCCGTACGGCGATCAGGCCCCCTTCGTGCGTCGCGCCGTCTTCGAGTCGGTCGGTGGTTTTCCGGAGCAGCCACTCATGGAAGACCTCGAGTTCTCCATGAAGCTGCGTCGTGCCGGACGAGTCGCGCGCGTGCCAGCGAGGGTCACGGTCTCGGGGCGGCGCTTCATCGCACGGCCTGTGTTCTTCACGCTCGTCGTGAACATCTTCCCCGCGCTGTACCGGCTGGGGGTGTCGCCCGAGGCGCTCGCACGATTCTACGAACACGTTCGCTAACCCGTCAGCGGCGCGAGGCGAGAGAGGCCGCGTGAAGGGAGACCATGAAGGGGACCAGATAGGTGAGCGGCACTCGCCACCAGAGCGAGGGTGGAAACCGGCCACTGAACAGCGCGTCGCCCTGGTTGATCGCCAACAGCGCGCTGCCCACCACGGCGGACGTAATGGCGGAGCGGCGCACCAGTGCACGCAGGGGCTGGCCAGCTCGTCCACATTGGGGGCAAGGGGCGCTCATCTGCAGCCAGTCTCCCGGACTGCGAAGTCGTTACAGCGTAACGAAGCGTCTGCTGCGGGGACTGTGGGGCATGTCATTCCGCCTCGTTCCTGCGCTCGTCGGGTTGCTGGGGGCCTTCTCCGCATCGGCTGCCTGCCCCGACTTCGACCAAACCCACTCGCGGTTCGACGCGGTGCTCAGAGCGCACGTCAAGAACGGGGTGGTTGACTACGCGGGGCTGCAGGCCTCTCCGGGCGAGCTCGACGCGTACTTGAGCGAGCTGCGCGCCGTCTGTCGGACGAGCTTCGAGGGCTGGTCACGGGAGCAACGGGTCGCGCTGTGGGTGAACGCCTACAACGCCTTCACCCTCAAGACGATCCTCGACCACCTCCCGCTGAAGTCCATCAAGGAGATTGGGCTTCTCCCCGGGGCGGCCTGGCGCGATCGCTTCATTCCGCTCGGCGGGCTTGTGGGGAAGGGCGACCTGTCACTCAACGACGTCGAGCACGAGATCCTCCGGAAGAACTACCCCGACGCGCGGCTGCACTTCGTGCTCGTCTGCGCGTCGAAATCCTGTCCCGAGCTTCGCAGCGAGGCCTACCGGGCCGACCGGCTCAGCGCACAGTTCGATGATGCGGGTCGTCGGTTCCTGGCTGACCCGAGCCAGAACTCGGTCGCGGGCAAGGCGTGGAAGATCTCCTCCATCTTCAAGTGGTACCGGGAAGACTTCGAGCGCGATGGGCCGGGGCTCGCCGCGTTCGTGAAGCGTTTCGCGCCGGCTGCCGAGGCCCCGTCATCGGAGCCTGAGTTCCTCCCCTACGACTGGTCGCTCAACGGCAAGTGAAGCTCATGGTGGTCGACGTCATCATTCCGGCGCTCGACGAGGAGGCCTCGATCGCAGCCGTCGTGTCGGCGCTCGACCGCAGGCTCGTCCGCGACGTCGTCGTCGTGGACAACGGGAGCCGCGACGCGACCGCGGCCAGGGCCGCTCGAGCCGGTGCTCGCGTCGTCTCGGAGCCCCGTCGTGGGTACGGCCAGGCCTGTCTGACGGGGCTGGCCTCGCTCGCCCCCGGTTGTGAGATCGTCGCCTTCCTCGATGGCGATGGCAGCGACTCGCCAGGCGAGCTCGGAGCGCTCGTGCTCCCCATCGTCGAAGGCGTCGCCGATCTCGTGGTCGGCGCGCGGCAGGTCGTCGAGTCCGGTGCGCTCACCCCTCAGCAGCGCGTGGGCAACTTCGTCGCGGCGGCCTGGCTTCGCCGTCGGTATCGCCTCGCGGCCACCGACCTCGGGCCCTTTCGCGCCATTCGGCATTCAGCGCTGGTCGCGCTCGGCATGACGGACCGGACGTACGGGTGGACCGTCGAGATGCAGATTCGTGCGGCTCGCGCAGGCCTGCGCTACCTCGAGCGGCCGGTGACGTATCGGCGCCGGCTGGGGCGCTCGAAGATCTCCGGGACGGTGCGTGGGACCATTGGCGCGAGCGTGAAGATCCTCACGCTGTTGGCGCGGCACGACGTGCTGCGGTGAGCACCTTCAAGCGGGCCTGCGCACTCTTCGTCGGCTGCGCGGCGGTGGCGCCGCTGCTGGGCGGGCTGCCCGATGGCCACCGTGGCGCCGCGTACATCGCACTTCACGTCGCGATGAGCGTCGTGATGCTGGCCGCCACCTGGGCCTTTCGCAGTGCTGACATGGAGGAGCGGCGATTGTTGCTGACGGCCGCGGTGCTGGCGCGAGTCGTGGCCGCGACCTCCGCGCCGTACACGTCGAACGATGTCCACCGATACGTGTGGGACGGCCACCTGCTGATCGCCGGCGGAGACCCGTGGAGCACCAGCCCCTCCGAGGTGTCGGTCACCGATTGGCCGCGGCCTCCGGACAACCTCGAGATCGCGTCGCTGTACCCACCGGGCGCCATGCTCCTGTTCAGCGTCGCGGCGGCAGCGGGGCCTCGATGGTCCGAGAGCGTGTGGAAGCTCCTGGTCACCATCGCGGGTGTGCTCGTCGTGCTGGTCGTCGCTCGCACGTTGCAGGGAACCGCGCAGGTTCGTTGGCTGCCCCTGGTGGCGCTCAGTCCCCTCCTCGTGCTGGAGGCCAGCGTCGGGGCCCATCTCGACCTCGTCGTCGCGCTGGCTGTGAGCGCGGTCTTCCTCGCGGCTCGCTCGCGACACTTCATCCTGGCCGGTGCCTTCATTGGCGCTGGGGCCCTGGTGAAGTTCACCCCGCTCGTGTTGCTGCTCCCCCTCGCGCTCTCGTCGGGGTGGCGCGCCGGCGTTCGTGCGACGGGCAGCGCGCTCGCCGTGGTCGCCGTCGGCTACGCAATCCCATCGGCGCTCGGTCTCGAGCCCCTGGGGTCGCTGGTGAGGTTCGTGACTTCCTGGCGCTTCGGGACTCCCGTTGCGTTGGTGGACCGGTTGGTGGGTCCCCCTGCGACCTCGGTCGCCGCGGCGGTGCTTGGCGGAGCACTCTTGTTGGCCTGCGCCTGGTGCGCGCTTCGACGCGGCTTCTTGTCGGCCGCCCCGTGGGCCCTGATGGCGCCGTTGATCGCCAGCCCCGTCGCGTTCCCCTGGTACCTCGCACCGACGGCGACGGCCGCGGCGCAGGGGCCCTCGGTGCTCGCGCTGGTGTGGTTGACGCTCAGCCCCCTGACGTACGAGGTCATCGACTCGTACCGCCTCACCGGGCGCTTCGAGGCTGCGACCTGGCCCCTGGTCGTCGTTTCCGCAGGCATGATGGTGGGCGCGCTGGTCGACCTTCGACGCGCGCTGAGAGGGAGCGCAACGTGACAGTCGGTGTCATCGTCGGGAGTTCATTCTCTGCGGGCTTCTCGGAGGAGCTGGGACTCGTCGCTGAGCGCGTCGAGACCGCTGAAGGCCCGACGACCCTGCATCGAACGAGTCGCGGCCGGACGGCCTGGTGCCTGTTTCGCCATGGGTTGCCGCATCACCTTCTTCCGCAGCACATCCCGTGGCGCGCCAACGCGCTCGCGCTGAAGCAGGTCGGGGTGCAGAGCCTGCTCGTGACGAGCTCGGTCGGCGTGCTCGACGGCCAGCTTCCGCTCTTCAGGCCGCTCCTCGTGTCGGACCTGCTCATGCTCGAGAATCGACTGCCCGATGGCTCGCTCTGCACGGTCTACAAGGAGCCCTCGAAGGGGCAGGGGCACCTCGTCCTCGAGGCGGGGTTGTTCTCGACGGAGCTCGACGCGCAGGTTCGTCGCCTCGCGAAGGAAGCCGACGTCTCCCTGGGCCCGTCTGTGACGTTCGGCTACGCGCCTGGCCCGCGGACGAAGACGCCCGCGGAGAACGCGGCCTGGGCTCGTCTCGGTGCGCACGTGAACTCGATGACGCTCGGCCCTGAGGTGGTGCTCGCCAACGAGCTGGAGATCGCGTGCTCGGGACTGGTCGTTGGGCACAAGTACTCGCTGCCACGAAGTGAGCCGAGCCCCGACACCTCGCTCGCAGAGTCGCTCGTCCTCGCGCGCACTCAATTCGAGCGTGTCGTGAGCGACTTCCTCGTGCGCGGAGAGCCCGTCGCCTTCAAGAACTCCCTGTTCCGGTTCGGTGGCTGACGTGTACGAGCTTCCGCCGTTGACGCGCGAGGTGCTCGACCGCTGCTTTCCGGCTCACGCACCGTTCGAGCGGCCGTGTCCTCTTGCAGGCGGCAATCTGAACGAGGTGTGGCGAGTCACTGCGCGGGACGCCTCATTCATCGTGAAGCGGGCGCCTCCGTGGGTGGCTTCGGCGCCCGCGGTGCCCTTGAGTCGGCGTCGGCTCCTCTTCGAGGCGAAGGCGCTGCGCCGAGTCGCTTCACTCGGACAACGAGGCGCCGCACGAGCGCCGCGCTTGGTTGGTTTTCACCGCGCGGCCTGGCTCCTCCTCGAGGAGGACCTCGGCCCCGGGCCTGACCTGTCCGGGTCGCTCGGTGACGCCCACGTGTTCGGCGCGCTCGGCGACTTCATCGGGGCGCTTCACGCCACGACGCTGCAGGACGCGGGCGCGGCTTCCCGCTTTCGCAACCTCGACGTGCAGCGCGCTCGCCTCGAGAGCCAATACCGGGCGGTGGGGGGCTTCGCAGCGCGCTCCGGGGCACCTGACTTCGAAGCGCTCGGGCGACGTGCCGTCGACCTCGGCTTGCGGCTGCTGCTGCCGGGTCGCTGCCTCGTGATGGGCGACCTCTGGCTGCGCTCGGTGCTCGTCAGGCAAGGGCAGGTCGGGGTCATCGATTGGGAGTTCGCCCACTTCGGCAGCCCAGCACAGGACCTGGCCCACCTGGCGGCGCACGTCTTCATGGAAGGCCTGGCGCAGCGCCGGCGCGCTGACGCAGAGACCTCTCTCAACTCGTTCGCGGCAGCGTGGCGTGCTCGGGTCGGAGCGGCGGCGTCGCTGCTTTGGACCGAGGAGACGCAGCGCGACGCGGGCCTACACTTCGGCTGCGAGGTGCTGGCGCGGCTCTGGGGGCCGTTCAGTGACTCTGGCCCGCTCGCCAGGCTTCCGCTCGAGGCCGCCGAGCGACGCGAGGCCTCGGAGACCGCACTCGAGGCCCTTCGCTCACCGGAGTTCGTGCTCCCTGGGCTGTCGGTCGCCGTCGTTCAGAAGACGTACTGAAGCTGGAGCTGCAGGTTCCGCGGAGGAGCCGACGAACGCTGGGTGAAGGGGGCGCCTCCACCGAGCTGCACCTGGTTCGAGGCGGTGAAGTTGACCGGGTACCCGCTCAGGTTGTTGGTGTTGAGCAGGTTGAAGAGGTCGACGCGCACCTTGAACGCTCCAAGCGGCGTGCGCAGCGCGTACGACGCCCCGAGGTCGATGGTGCCAGACCACCGCAACCGGCCCGAGTTGCGCGACGTGCCCGGCTGGCGGTCGGGGTTTCCGGTGTACTGGTCGGCGAACGAGAGCCCGTCGCCGTTCAGATCCGTGGTGCCGAAGACGCGCGCGTCGGGCACGTAGTTGATGGGCGTGCCCGACTGCACGAGCGCGGCCACGGTGAGCGTCAGCCCCTTCACCGGGTAGACGTTGGCGATGGCCGAGAAGAGGTGCGTGCGGTCGTTGAGCGACGGGCCCCAGTCCGCGGAGAAGTTGTTCGAGTTCGTCGCGCGGAAGTTGATGTCGTCCGTGTTGTTCTCGAGTCGCGACAGGGTGTAGCTGAGACGCAGGTCCCAGTAGCCGGCCTCGCCCTTCAGCTTTTGAACGCCGACGTTCATGGCGAGGTAGCGGCTGCGACCGCCGCTGTCGGTCATCATGATGGAACGCGCACCACCAGCGGGCACTGCCCCGTTCGAGAGCGCAGGTCGCGTCTGGTTGGCTGCCGAGGTCGAGCGCACCAGCCCGAGTTGCTCGCGCTCGGCGGGTGTCAGCGCGGCGACACCGTCGGCGCCGAGGCGCTCGTACTCTGCCTCGTTGAAGACGAACTCGTCGGGCGCATTCACGTCGACGAGCCGCAGCAGGTTGAAGCTCTCGGTGTAGAGGCCATCGACCGAGAAGAGCCAGTCCTCGAAGAGGGAACGCTGAACGCCGAGCGTCGACTGAATCGCGACCGGGTTCTGGTAGCCGTTCGGGTTCAAGATGCGCAGCTCGCTCGAGCTCAAGGCATCTCGGCGGTCGCGGACGGCGTCGGCAGCAGGGCACTTCAGGAGACCAGTGCACAGGTCCGTCGCGTCGACGCTCAAGTTTCCGTCGGAGGTGATGCGCTCGAGGTCGGTGTCGGCCGGCAGGCGCCCGGCGTCGATGAGCTTCTGCAGTTGTGCCTTGAACGCCGGCGACTTCGACGACTGTGCCATGGCGTCCGAGACGATGGCGTAGGGCAGCTTCTCGTAGAAGACACCGGCACCGCCGCGAATCGCCCACGCCGAGCCGGGCGACCAGTTGAAGCCGAGCCGGGGACCGAAGTTGGTGAACTTCCCGGCCGCCGCGCCACCCTTCGACAGGCTGTCGTAGTCCCACCGCAGGCCGCCCGTGGCATTGAAGGTCGGGTGCAGCTGCCACTGGTCCTCGAGGAACAGGGAGTAGAGCTGCTGGGTGGTTCCGATGGTCTTCGGCTGCGTCTCGAAGTTCGCAGACAGCAGCTGCGCGTCGCCTGGGAGGTCGGAGGGCCGGAGCACGCCCGTCGGGTTCGTCGCCCGGAAGTCTGCGAGCTGCGCGTCGGTCAGCTGGGCGACGTAGTTGCCGTTGGGGTTCCCGCCGCCGAGCAGCGCGAAGTTCGCGATGACGATGTCGAGGCCACCCGTCACGCGATGGTTCCCGAATTGGTGGCTCAGTGACTGCCGCGTCTGCACCGTGTTCTCGACGTCGTGGAAGAGGTAGCCGGGGTTGCCCACGATGGCGATGGGGAGCCCCGACGGATCGCGCAGCGTGACCTGCGGCCCGGCGCCACCCAGGGGGCGCGCGTAGTCCCAGTCGAACTGGCTGAACTGCAGGGCGCCCGTGTAGGTGGTCGCGTCGCCTTTGTAGGTGGTGGTGAAGGCGACGTTGGTCGAGAGGCGATCCTGCACGCTCCCCGCGCTGGGGAACGTGACGCCGCCGGTGATGCCGCCGCCCGGGCGCTCGATGTTCACGCGGCCGTGGTTGATGCGCAGGCTCGACGACCAGCGCTCGTTCCACACGTGGTCGACCTTGCCCGTGAGGAGCAGCGAACCGTTGTGGCCCTGCACGGTCTGGTCGATGCCCAGCGCGGGCACCGCCAGCTGGTTGTTCGAGCGGTCAGCGAGGTACTCGACGTCGAGGAGGAAGAAGGTGCGGTCCTTGATGATGGGGCCGCTGACCATGGCGCCACCAGCGAGCCGCACGAAGTTGTCGGCGATTGGGTTGCCGGAGAGGTCGACCGGTGGGGTGGCCTGCTTCGCAGCGAACACTCCGCCGGGGCGCGTGAGGAAGTACGCGTCAGCGGTGAAGGTGTTCGTTCCGGACCGGGTGGTGAGGTTCACCACCCCGTTGGCGGTGCGGCCGAAGGCCACCGAGTAGCCGCCAGCCAGCACCGTGGCGTCCTGCACGATGTTCAGCGGGACGGGGAAGCGCATGCCTCCGAGGAAGTTCTCGTTGTTGTCGAGGCCGTCGATCAAATAGCTGGTGAAGAGGCTGTTGGCCCCGTTGATGGCGATGACTGGAGCCTCGGGAAAGAAGCCGGTCGCCTGGCTCACGTTCGGCAGACGGAAGAGCGCGCGGTCGAGCATGCGCGCCTCGGTCGGAATGCGCTCGAGCTGGCGCGCGGACAGCGTCGAAGACACCTCCGCGTTGGTCGTGTTGAGCAGCGGCCTTCCGGCCCGCACCACGGTCTGGCGCTGCTCCGCGCCTTTGACCGGCTCCACCTCCAAGCGAACCGTCGTCTCGAAGCCCGCGCGGAGCTCGACGGGCGAGGTCGATGACGCCGCCCACTTCTCGTTGGCCACCGAGGACGCCTGCCAGGTGCCCGCGGTCGTGACGGCGCCAAAGCGCGCGATGCCTTGCGCGTCGGTGCGCTCGGTCAGCCGTGCGCCCGTCTCGAGATTGGTCAGGACCACTTCGAGTTCCGCGACGGGGCTGTCGTCGAGGGTCGAGACCACGACGCGCAGCGGCTCGTCGGCAAAGGCGGGGAGGGCGAGGGCGGCCAGAAGCGCAGGGATCAGTCGACGCATGGGCCCTGAGTCTTCGTTCCGGGCGAGGCGTTACAGAACTGGCAATGCTCGGTGCGCCATACCCCCGAGGCGTCAATTCTGCGGGGCAGCGAGCGGCGCGCAGCTCTCGCAAGCTGCCGCCTTGCGGCGCGGCCAGCTGTTCCACGCCGACGCCACGGCCAGTAGCGCCGCGGCCGTGTACACCACCTCCGGTACGTCCAATGCGAACTTGCCGGCCACGACGCCCACCGCCGCCACGGTGCCCAGAGAGAACGGCCCGAAGCCTCGGCGGCGTCGCGCCCGGAAGGCCAGGCCTCCGAGCGCCAGCGCCATCGCGCCAATTGTGAGCGGTAAGAGCCATGCCTCGTCCATCAGGAACGGCACCCCGAGCGAGCCGAGAACCCCCGCGTAGGCCGGCCAGCACGCTGGGCATCCAACGACGGGCAAGAAGGAGAAGACGACGCCCGGTACGGCCGCCAGGCTCGCAGCGCGAGAGCTGCCTCCGCCGCCACGGAGAGCCGCGGTGATTGCCGCGAGCGGCGGCACCCCGGGCACTTCACTCCCCGGGTAGAGGCGGCAGGTGGCGCCCGCACTCGCGGAGCCGCCCGTCACGTCAACGCCGTCGACCAGCACGGTCGGCGAGCCATAGCCCCGCACCTCGGGCGGTGCGGCGGCCGAGGTGACGTCGACCTCGCTCCACGCGGCGCGCAGGCCTGAAGCAACCATCGCGCGGCTCAGTTGCGTGCGCGCGTTCTCGAGGTTCGGACAGCCTGGGAAGTACAGCAGCTCAACTCTGGGCATGGGCTTCTCCTTCGTGGTCGAGGGCGTCGAGCAGGGGACACTCGCTCGTCGGGCCGCGACCGGTGCATGACGCGGCGAGGCGGGAGAGGGCTGCGCGCACGCGCTGCAGCTCGGCGAGGCGACGGTCGAGGTCGGTGAGCTTCTCGTGCGCCCTCGCCTTCACGTCGGCGCAGGTCTTCCCGCGGGTCACCCGAAGCGCCAGCAGCTCGCGGATCTCCTTCAGGCTGAACCCGACGGCCTTCGCGCTCTGGATGAAGCGCAAGCGGCCGACTGTCGTGGCGGGGTACTGGCGGTACCCCGACGCGCGGCGAGCCGGCTGGGGCACGAGCCCTTGCTTCTCGTAGAAGCGCACCGTGTCGACCGGAAGGCCTGCGCGGCGCGAGAGCTGGCCGATGGTGAGGGGCTGCTGCGGGTCCATGGCAGAAGTCTCGACCCTGGACTGTGCTCCAGGGTCAAGCCTCACCGGAGCCCTTTCTCCCACCGTGCGCGAGGCCCGTCGTCCCGTGAATCAACGACGCGGTGTCCATCGCGCGATCGACGAGCGCTCTCGCGCCATCGCGCAACGTCTCGCTGGACTGCACGGCCGCGACGTTGCGCTCCATGTCTTCGGCTTCCCACCCACGACTGTGGGCGATGAAGGGAAACGGAGGGAACTGGAAGCCGAGCTCCGCGAAGAACGTCAGCATGTTCCCCGCGACGGCCTGAATGCCGTCCTGCCCTCCGGTGATGATGAAGGCGCCGACCTTGCGCTGAATGAGAACGGTGTCAGCGATGGTGATCTGGTTCTGGATGCAGTTCATCCGCTCGACCATCTTCGTGTACAGCGCCCCCGGCGCGCCCCAGCGGATTGGCGTGGCCACCAGCACGACGTCGGCCCAGTGCACCAGCGCTTCGTAGACCGGCGTCAGCCCGTCGTCCGGTTCGCGCTCGGTGATGGCGCATGGCCAGATGCACGCACGCGCCGCCTTCGAGTAGTTGCCCTCGCAGGGTTTGAAGCCCAGCGTTCGCAGTCGGAACAACTTCGTCTCGACGCCGGGCCGGGTCGCTGCGTGCTCGAGCGCGTGCTCGAGGAGGTGCTCCGACGTCGAGAACCGAGGCAGCGCCGCGTCCATCTCGGTCGTCGACAGGCCGAGCACGCGGATCCCGTCGTGCGCGTGGTGCTCGACCTTGCGCGCCAGCGGGTGCGGCGAATGCTTGACCACCTGGCGGCGTGTCGCCGGCGTGAGGTCGACCCACACGTCTTCGCCGCGCAGCTCGGCGGCGTGCGTCGGCACGGCCTCCGCCTCGTAGCCCGCGGGGCCGCGCCCGGTCTTCACGCTGTACTCCCAGCCGTGCCACCGGCACTTCGCGAACTCACCCGTGCATGGTCCGGCGAGCGGACCGCCCTTGTGGTTGCACACGTTCGAGAGCGCCCACGGCCGCTCCTCCAACCAGTAGAGCGCCAGCCGAACGCCTTCCACCGTCACTGCCAGCGAGCCGTCGCGGACCAGGACATCGCGCGTGCACACTCTTCGCCACCGGGCTTCCGCTGTCATGTCAGTCCCCTTTGGAGTCCGCTCTGAGTCGCCCTTTCAGGCGAGCCGTTACAGGGCTGGCGCCTTTCGTGGCGAGTCGAGCTCGAGCCGCAAGCAGTCGCTGGCGAAGATGACGCGCCCCGCAAAGCGCGCACGAATCGAGGCCATCACCTTGTCCTGATTCTCCGTCACCGAGGGGGTGAGGTGGCTGAGCACCAGCGTCGAGACGTTGGCGGCGGCTGCGATCTCCCCGATGCGCCGCGGACTGGTGTGCAGCTCGTAGAGAATGGGGGGGGGCGGCTGGTGGGTCGAGCACTGCAGTGTCGTAGACGAGCGTGTCCGCACCTCGAGCGAGGCTCAACACTGCTTCATCTCGAGAGGCGAGGTCCCCGGTGACGACCAGCCCGCGCCCGTCGAACTCCACGCGGAAGGCGAGCGCAGGAACGTCGCCGTGGTCGACTGAGACAGCCGAGACCTTCAGGCCGGCATCGTCGAACAGCACGCGAGGCTCGGCGCCGATGGGCACGTCGGTGACGCGCATCTCATTTCGGAAGCCAGGCAGGTAGCGAAAGGCGCCCGAACTGCCGAAGAGCGCCGCCACGAACTCGCTCGTTGCTGGATACTCGCCGCCGGCGGACGGCCCGAAGAAGTTGAAGGCGAGCGGCTTGCGATACGAGAGGTCCCTCGACTTCACGAAGGCCGGGACGTCGCCGGCGTGATCGATGTGCAGGTGGGTGAGGAGCACCGTGTCGAGCCCGTCGAAGTCGACGTCGAGCTCGCCCATTCGCAGAAAGGCGCCGGGCCCCACGTCGATGAGCACTCGTGGACGCCCCTGCACCCGAACGAGGTACGCCGAGGCAGCGCGGCCTGTGCTTCGCGGCCCTCCCGAGCCCAGCACGACGAGCTCGAGCGGCGAGGTGCTCGCAGGGAGCGCCGTACATGCGCTGATGCTCCTCACGGGTACTGAGCGCGCGCACCCTTCAGCGAGAAGCACCACGAGGACGAGCGCGTATTTCATGCGTGCGTGGGCCCGGCGCCGAGAAGTCCGGGTGAGTGTCCCTTCGCTGTCACTGTCGCTCATCCCCCCTGAGGCGTTACGGCCCGCGCGCACGTAACGTTCTCCGCGCTCGCGTGACAGTGCCGCGATGGACCACCGACTGCGTTCTGCGAGGGTGATGGCGCACCATGCCGTGCAGCTGGCCGTGGCGCCTGCATTCAGTCTGCAAGAGGCCACAGCCGACGCCGCACAGACGGCGCTCTCGTGGTCGAGCGGCCTCCGAGCCTTCGTCGGGCCGGTGATTGCTGGGAAGCGCGCCGGGCTCCGAGTCTCGGATGGCACGCTGTTCGTTGCAGAGGCCGAGCGGCCGCTCGCCGCGCTCCCCCTCGCCGGCATGACTCGGGGCGACGCGCTGACGTGGCTGTCGCGCCACTTCGATGAGGTGCTCCGACTTCCCCCGCACGACCTTCCGGAGCACGACGTCGCGTCTGGTGGACGCTTTGGCGTTCCGGGCGAAGAAGCGGTGCTGCTGGCGCGATGGCTCGGGGGCGCGGCGACGTTCCTCGAGGGGGTCACTGCCCGCATCCCCGGCGCGTCGACCGTTCGGCTCTGGTCGCACCACTTCGACGTCGCGTCGCTCGTCACCCTGGCCACTGGACGCTCGATCGGGTTGGGCCTCTCACCCGGGGACTCGAGCTACGACGAGCCCTATTGGTACGTCACCCCGTGGCCGTACCCAAAGCACGAGCAGCGACCGCAGCTGCTGATGGGGGCGTGGCATCAACAGGGGTGGGTCGGCGCCGTGCTGACCAGGGAAGGTCCGACCGACGACCTCGGTGACGCGGCGACGCGGGCGAGAGTCCAGGCCTTCATGACCGACGCCGCTGCCGCCTGTCGTCAGCTCGTCGGACCGGCGTGAGCAACCGTCTTACGCCCAGTGGACGTGGTGGGGATCGAAGCCGAGCGCGAGCGTCGGCTTGACGATCTGGAAGAAGGGAGAGACGTCGAAGTCGCGCGGCACGAAGAGGCTGTGGTGGCGCACCCGCAGCACCTCCGAGACACATTCCTCGCAGCCTGGTTGGTCTCTGAGGCGCTCGACGATCGGCAGAATCGGGTACCGGACCGCCTGGAACGCCTGCGCCACCAGCGTCGAACAAATCGCCCGCGTCGGATCGCCGCTCCCGAACGCGAGGAGCCGTCTCCGCCATCGGACTGGAACGGGCGGGGTTGGCAAAAGGTACCTCAGGAGGTCGAACACGTTCTTCAGGTCGTACGTGTTTCCGAGGCGTGCCTTCGCAGCGCCGATGACAGCTTGAATTTCGAGGGTGGTGAGCCCGACAGGCCGACAAATGCGGGTGTGGAGCCCCGCGTACTCGGCGAGCGGGACGGCCCGAACGCCCTCGACCACGTCAGCCTCGATGAAGGTCCTCGGGTTCGCTCGCCCGCCTGCGAGGTCACCGAAGGTGTCCCCAACGAAGAGTGCGGCGTGCGACCAGGTCGACTGGGTCAGGTACTTGATGGCGACGCTGAACCGGGTGTTGCCGTCGACCAGCAGAACGTCGCCTGGCTTCAGGGTGGCGAGCAGCGCTTCCGGGGCTGTCGGCGGCGAAGCGGATTCCGTTCGAACGGTTCGGCTGAGGTATCGCCCGAGAAGCGCTCCGAGCCAGCGAATTGCCCTGGTCATGCTGCTCAGTCATTCGCTTGCCGATGGCCGTTACGCCGTAACGTTCGACCCGAATTGAGGACGAGTCCTCATGACCGCGATCGTTCGAAGTGAGGACTTCGAGAACGAAGTGCTTCGGAGCACGCGACCCGTCCTGGTCGACTTTCACGCAGCCGATTGTCTGCCGTGCGCGCTCTTGGCTCCGGTGATCGAGCAGCTCGAGGTCGACTTCGAACGACGCGCCCACGTCGTCATCGTCGACATCGGCGCGTTGCCTTCACTTGCTGAGCGGTACGACGTTCAGCAAGTGCCCTGTCTCGTCTTCTTTCGGAATGGAAAGGAGATTGGTCGCCTGGTCGGGGCGGCAACGCGTGGCACCCTGAGCACCCTGCTCGACGTGGTCGGTGCCGAGCTGGATTGAACGCCGCTACGCGACCGGTGCCAGCCTCGACTCGATGCGGATCTCAGAGGTGAGGGTCTTGTGTACGGGGCACCTCTCGGCGATCTCGAGCAGGCGTGCACGCTGCTCGTCGGCGAGAGGGCCGCGCAGCTCGATCTCTCGTTCAATGCGATCGAGCTTGCCCTCGCGCGTCTCACACCCCTCGCAGTCAGCGGCGTGGATCCGCGAGTGGCGCAAGCGAACGACGACGCCCTCCAGCGGCCATTGCCGGCGATCCGCGTAGAGCCGAATCGTCATCGACGTGCAGGCGCCCAGGGCGGCGAGGAGAAGGTCGTAGGGCGCAGGCCCCTTGTCGGTCCCTCCAACGACCGAGATCGGCTCATCGGCGACCAGGCGATGGGCGCCGACGACCACCTCTTGCGCGAGGCCTGACGGGCCCCCGCTGACCTCGACCATCTGGCTGGCATCGCTCATCGGTAAGTCCTTATTTTCGCGTAACGCCGCATGCGCCTCGTGGACAGGAGTCGCATGCGGCCTCAGCCAGTCTCAGTCGACCAGCAGCTTCTTCGCCTGTGCGTCCGCCTTGGTCACGAAGTCCTTCGGCATCTTGTCGAAGGTGTCCTTCGCGCCCTTCGACGAGAAGAAGTAGACCTTTCCGTCGAGCACCGAGAAGAGGGCAGGGTCTGTCGCGATCTTCTTGCCCATCGCGAGGCCGGTCGCGCACCACGCCTGGTACTGAATCGCGTTGGTGAACTTCTTCGGCTCGGCATCGAACACCTTCTTCGTGGCCTCGTTGACCAGGTAGTAGGTCTTACCGTCGACCTCCGAGGTCACCTTCGCATCGCCTGGAAGGGCCTTGCCTGCGTTGAGGTAGGCCACTGGGCAGTAGCCTCCGAGCTGGATCTTCGAACCATCAGCGAGTGCGGGGAGCGCGGCGAGCGCGAGGACAAGAACGGGGAGGCTCTTCATGGGGGGCTCTTTCGGTTTCCTTCCGACGACATGTCGGGTGCCCGCAAGGTCTCGAGGTGGCAGCGCATGACAGAGGCCGAGGCGATTTCATGAGTGACACCCTGACGGCAGCCATCGGCACCCTCGTTCGCAGGCACCGGGCCGCGCTCGTTCGTCTCGCGACGTCGCTGGGCCTGAGACACGACGAGGCGGTCGACGTCGTGCAAGACGGGTTCCTTTCCTTCGTCGAGCGCCCAGAGTGGCGAGCGCTCGCAACCCGCCCAGTCGACGCGGAGCGACTCCTGGCGGCGCTGGTTCGAAACGCAGCGCGCAACCGCAGGCGACGCCCCTTCCGAGGGCATGAGCCACTCGAGGCGTGCGGCAGCCTGGCTGAAGGCCAGCCACTTCCCGATGCCGTTCTTCTGGCGGCGGAGGAGCACCAACGCCTCTCAGGCTGTGTCGCGACCTTGAAGGAGATGCAACGGGCCGTCGTCGTCGCGCGCCTGTTTGAGGGGACTTCAGGCCTCGAGGTCGCGAGTCGCCTGTCGATGCGGCCCGAGCACGTCGCGACTGTTCTGCTGAGAGCGCGCAGACAGCTCGAAGTGTGTCTCGCCGCAGGCGCTTCGCGTTCCGTGGCCTAGCGGCGAAGGAGCTGGGCCTTGAGCACCGTGGGGTCGGAGGTCGGCAGCTCACACGTCTGGTGTCGGCAGACGTACGCCGTCGCCTTGCCTCTTCGAGCCGTGCGGCCGCGCAGGAGCGGAAGGAGCCGTTGCCGCTGCCCGAGCTCTTCGCCTTCGACAGCGCGCACGAGGACGTGATTGGGCAAGTAGACCCGGCGCGTCACGGAGAGCAGCCCGGCGCCAGCGTCCGGGCCGGGCTCGACCACCACGAGCTGCATGGGCGCGTCGAGCGCGAAGTCGAGGGCCGAGAGCAGCTTGTGTACGCCCAACCCGCGACGAGCCGCAGCCGCCTGTGCCTTGAGCAGCTCCTCGGCGTGAGTGCGAAAGAGCGGCTCCTGCGTGAGCTCCGCCAACCGCAGCAGGTTGAGCACCGCCACGCTGTTCCCCGAGGGCTCCGCACCGTCTTCGAGGGGCGTCGTGGTGAACGGAAGGAGCGTCACGTCAGCAGGGGCGCGGCGGTACGGAGCGCCTTTGTCCTGGCTGAACTGCTCGTCGGTCGCCGTCTGCAGCGTGATGGCGAGCTCGAGCCAGCGGGTCGACTGCGTGGTCTCGTGCAGGTCGAGCAGCGCCTGCTCGAAGAAGACTGCGTCCTCGAGGGCGCCTTGACCGACGACGCGTCCGGCGCTCCAGGACCTGGACAGCCGGCCGTCCTTGAGGAGGTGCGCCAGCATGAACTCTGCCGCTTCCGTCGCGACCTTCTCGAGCGCCGGGTCTTCGAAGGCCGATGCAGCGCGCGCGAACGCGGAGATGGCGAGCGCATTCCACGCGGTCACGACCTTCTCGTCGCGAGCGGGGCGGGGACGCTTGCCTCGCGCGCTGAAGAGCGCCGCTCGGGCCTCGGTCCGCTCCTTCTCGAGGGTGGCGCGCTCGACGTGCAGATCGGCAGCGAGCTGTTCGAGTGAGACGACCTGGGCAAGCACGTTGCGGCCGTCGAGCTGGCCTTCTGGCGTGACGCCGTACATTCGCATCACGTGAGCGCTGATTTGCGGTCGGAGGGCGGCCTGCAGCTCCGCGACACTCCACGTGTAGAAGGCACCTTCTTTCTGGGGCCCCTTCGGGCTCACGGGCGAGTCCGCGTCGAGCGCTGCGTAGAAGGCGCCGCCAGGGGCACGGAGCTCGCGCTCGAGGAAGGCGAGCGTCTCGCGCGCGACGACCGCGAAGTGCTCGTTGCCCGTCAGTTGCCACGCGTCGAGGTACAGCATGGCGAGCTGAGCGTTGTCGTAGAGCATCTTCTCGAAGTGAGGAACGCGCCAGGCGGCGTCCGTGGCGTACCGATGGAAGCCGCCCCCGAGTTGATCGGCGATGCCGCCATGGGCCATCGCCTCGAGCGTCGCAGTCGCCATGGCGAGGGTCTGGGCGTCGCCCGTGCGACGGGCCTGACGCAAGAGCAGCTCGATCGAAGACGGTGAGGGGAACTTCGGAGCGCCGCCAAAGCCACCGTGGGCCGGGTCGTATTCACTCGCGAGCGCCTTCACCGCGAGGTCGATGCTCTCGCGATCGGGCAAGCCCTCGGCAGCCGCAGGGGTGGTGGCGCTGGCGAGCTTCGCTGTCAGGTCCTTCGCGGCCGACACGACGCGCTCGGGGTTCGTCTGGTGCGCTCTTGCGAGTTGGCTCAGCACCGAGGGCAAGCCACGCCCACCAGACGGCGAGTCGACCGGCGGGAGATAGGTCGCGGCGAAGAATGGCTCGCCGGCGGTGGTCGTCGCCAACGTCATCGGCCAGCCACCGCGCCCCGTGAGCGCCTGGACGGTGGTCATGTAGGTCGCGTCGACCTCGGGGTGCTCTTCGCGGTCGACCTTGATGGGGATGAAGTTGGCGTTGATCAGCGCCGCGATGCGCTCATCCTCGAACGACTCCTGCTCCATCACGTGGCACCAGTGGCAGGTGGAATAGCCGATGGAGAGAAAGACGGGTTTCCCTTCCTCCTTCGCGCGTGCAAACGCCTCGGGGCCCCACGGGTACCAGTTAACGGGGTTGTGCGCGTGTTGGAGCAGGTACGGACTCGTCTCGAGGATGAGACGGTTGGTGAACCGGGGCGCTCCGTCGGGGGCGAGGTGCCGCGTGCGCGGCACGTACTTCGGTCCGAGGTTGCGCCGGTGCTTCGTCAGCTGGGCTGCCAGATTCCCTGAGGCCACCAGCCCCGGCAGGGGAAGGGTCTCCTCGCGCGGAGCGGCCTGCGCGCTGGACAGAGCGAGGGCGGCGACGACGACGAGTCTCAAGACGCGCATGGCTCAAGCATGGTGCCGCCGCCCTGCCGCGCGTTACACCTCGCCGTCCTCGTGTAACGAAGTCGCGCGCGTCGAGACTGGTGAGTTGTTCACGGTCGTCCGTGGACCTTGCCGGGCGCGTTGGGCCCCCCCCTCTCCAACGCGCTCGGCAAGGCTGTTCTCCGCGGAGCACCTTCATGGTCCTCAATCCGCTTCGCGTCGTCGGCGCTCCACGACTGGCGCGGGTTCGCCTCGTCTTGCACCACGCTGCGCGGTTGCTGGTCACCAACGCCCCTGCCGTTGCTGCCCCGCTGCGGTGGGCGCTCGGAGAGCGGGTCCTCTGGGGGCCCCCCGCTGGCGGCCGTCAGGTTGGGCTGCGCCTCGGTGCTGTTCAGTTGCTGACACGAGACGTCACGTCGGGAGCGACGTCATCGCTCTCGCTCGCGCATCAGACGCTGGCAACCGCGCAGGGCTGGCTGGCTTCAGGAGCCGTTCTCCACCCGTCGTCGCTTCGGCATCACGCTGTGCTCGCGGGCGGTCGCTTCCCGGCACCCAGTCAGGCGAGCCTCCAGCTCGAGCGAGAGTTCCAGGGTGCCGCGCAGCTGCTCGTCGAGGTCGGAGCTCCCAGAGCCGAGTGGGTCGCAGTCTCTCCCGACACGCTCGCGCTCTCGGTTCGCGTGGCGTCCCGCGGCGGAGCGCTGACGGTGGGGTTCTCTCCAGGCGAGGATGTCGCCGAGTCACCATTCTGGTTCGCACGAAGAGACTCCGACGCAGTGGCGGTGGTCGGAGCGCGAGATGTCGGCCCGCTCGACGCGGAGCGCGCGCCTCTGGCGGTCGACGTCGTCAGGCGATTCCTGAGTGAGGCGTTCGCCCTCCACCCACTCGAAGGGTGAGGGCGAGTGTAACGCCGAGACTGTCGCACGGACTGAGCCACGTCGTTCCCCCAACCCCCCGGAGAATCACATGGCTCAACTGAAGCTCGACGTTCTCACCCCGGAAACCGCTCCGAGCAGCACGCGGGAAATCCTCGTCGACGTGAAGAAGAAGTACGGCTTTCAGCCGAACCTCTACGGCGTGTTCGCCCACTCGCCCGCGCCCATCAAGGGCTACCTGGGTCTTGCCGAAGCCTTCGCATCGTCTTCGCTCAGCCCCCTCGAGCAGAACGTGGTGCTGCTCGCGACGGCGCGCGCGAATGACTGCTTCTACTGCGTCGCGGTCCACAGCACGGTGGGCGACATGCAGAAGCACCCCGGCGACGTCATCGACGCGATCCGCAACGACACGGCCATCGCCGACCCGAAGCTCGAGGCGCTGCGGCGCTTCACGCAGGCCATCGTGCGTAACCGCGGCCACGTCGAGGATGCGCAGGTGACGGCCTTCATCGACGCCGGCTACCAGGCGCACCAGGCGCTCGAGGTGTTGGTCGGCGTGTCGCTGAAGACGCTGAGCAACTACACGAACCACCTCACGCAGCCGCCGCTCGACGCCGCCTTCGCGCCGCGCGCGTGGAGCCCGAAGAAGTAGTCAATCCGCGAGCGGGATGAGCCGCCCGGGCAGGACTCGGGCGGTCACCCGCGTGCCGGGCTCGAACGGCGTCCACCTCGGCGCCCACGCTTCCAGCACGAGCGCGCCAACGGCCAGGCGTACGCGCTGCTCGGTGCCGTTGAAGGTCGTGTCGAGCACGCGCCCTTCGAAGCCATCGGGAAAGGCGCCGAACTCCACGTCTTCGGGCCAGACGCAGCAACGTGTGGTGTTCACGGCCTGCGCCTTCAACTCGGCGGTGGCGCTCGCGTCGAAGATGTTCGTCGCACCGAGGAAGCGGGCGACCGCGACGGAGGCGGGCCGGTCGTAGAGTTCTCGCGGACGCGCGGTCTGAAGCACGGCCCCGCGTGCCATGACCGAGACCCGGTCGCCCACAGCCGCTGCTTCACGCTGGTCGTGGGTGACGAGCACGGTGGTGAGGCGCCGAGCGCGCTGGAGCTCCACGATGAGCGTCCGCAGCTCGTCTCGAAGCCCTGCGTCGAGGGCGCTGAGGGGCTCGTCGAGCAGCAGCACCCGCGGGTTCGCCATGAGCGCGCGCGCGAGCGCGACCCGCTGGCGCTCTCCTCCTGAGAGCTGTTCGGGCCGCCGGGTCTCGCGGTCGAGCAGGCGTACCTGCTCGAGCAACTGCCTGGCCTGCGCAATCGCTGGAGCGCGGGGCCGACCTGCGGCGACTGCAGGCCACACCACGTTCTCGAGCACGCTCATGCGCGGAAAGAGCAGGGCGTCTTGAAAGACGAGCACCACGCCCCTTCGCTCCGTCGGCACCGCGCTCACGTCGACGCCGTCGAGCACCACCTGCCCCTCGTGCGGCACCAGCCCGGCGAGCGCGCGCAAGAGCGTCGACTTCCCGCAGCCGCTGGGCCCGACGATGGCGTGGAGCGACCCCTCGTCGAGCGAGAGCGTGACGTCGCGAACGATCGGCTCCGTTCCCAGCACGACGCGCAGGTTCCTCAACTCCACGTGACTCATCCGCGCCCTCCCAGGTTCGAGCCGCCGAGCACTCGGGCCGTGATGGGCATCAGCGCCATCGCCGGAAACAAGAAGGCCAACGTCGCCGCCGCGGTCACCTCGAGGTCGCCGCCCGAAGCGAGCCCAAAGAGGAGCACCGGGAGCGTGACGACCACGCCCCCGCCCATCACCAGCGTGAGCGCATACTGCGACCACGAGACGAGGAAAGCGAAGAGCCCCGCGGTCACCAGGCCTGGCCACATCAGCGGCAACGTCACGCTGAAGAAGATGCGGGTGCGAGCGCAGCCGAGCGACCGGGCAACGTCCTCATACCGAGCGTCAAAGCCCTCGAACGAGGCTGCGAGCGTCGCGACCGCGTAGGGCAGCGCAGGGACGATGTGAGAGAGCACGACTCCCAACAGCGCGTCCGCCAGTCCAAGCCTGATGAACCCGGCGTGCATGCCGAGCGCCGTCGCCATGGCGGGAAAGAGCACGGGCGCCAGCAGCACGAGCCGAAGGACCTCGCGCCCGCGAAACCGAGCCAGCCCCAACGCGCGACCGGCCGGCCACGCGAGCAGCAGCGTGACTGCCGTCGCCGCCAGCGAAACGGCGATGCTGGTGGCAGTGGCTGAACCCGCTCCACCGCTCCCCAGCGCGCGAAAGCCACGAAGCCCCAGTTCTTGCGGCCAGAGCGCCGGCGCGAACCATCGATCGGCGAAGGCCCAGACCAGCAGCGGCACCAGCACGCTTCCGATGGCCGCCGCGAGGATGCCGATGGTGAGCGGACCCGTCTTCATGCGTTTCGCTTCCTCCATGCGCGCCACAGGAGCCCGGCGAGCGCTGGCACCAGCACGGACGCGACGATCACCAGCGACACCACCATCGAGTGCGGCCGACGGGAGAGGTCTACGTCGGTGTAGAGCTGCCAGCTCCAGACGCCCAACATCGCGGGCCAGGTTCGCCCCAGCAACCGCGGCACCTCGAAGCTGCCCAGAGTGAAGGAGAACGCGAGGAGCGCAGCGAACGACGCGGCGGGAACGAGCGCAGGAAGCGTGACGTCGCGAAAGACGCGCCACCGCGTGGCCCCCAGGTTCCGCGCGAGTTGCTCGAGCTGACGCGTCTCGCCCCGCAGTGACGAGAGCACCAGCACGGCGACGAAGGGAGCTTCCTTCCAGACGTAGGCGAGCGTGATGCCCACCCCCCACTCGTCGTTGACCAGCGCGGGGAGGGTGGCGTCGAGCCCCACGGCGCCGATGAGCCGCGCGACGAGGCCGCTCTGCGACAACAGGAGCAACGCGCCGATGGCGACGACGAGGTGTGGCACCGCGAGCGGAATCTGGACGAGCGCGCCGGCGACCTTCCCACCGCGCGCGGCGTGGTGCCGCAAGGCGAGCGCGAGCGCCGTCCCCGCGAGCGTCGCGGTCAGGGTGGTGACCAGGGCCAGGCGCCAGGTCAGGAAGAACGACGGCAGAAACTCGGGCGAGCTCGTCACCTCGCGCCAGGCCTCGCCGGTCAGGCTCTGGGTCACCGCTTCGACGACGCCACCGCCAAAGAGCAGAACGATGACGAGCACGGCAGGCATCGCCGGCCAGCCGGCCCAGGCTTCACTGCGGCGCACGCTGCGCCTCGCGCCAGCTGGCTTCGAGTCGGTCGATCCACGAGGGGTCGAGCTCGGGCAGCGCGTGAGCCCGAAGCTCGGCGGGAGCGAGGGTGGCCGGCCCGCGCGGCTGGGCGAGGAACTGCTCCTTGAGCTCCGGAGGGAGCCGCTGCACGGCGAGGACGGAGTGGGTGCCCCAGACCGCCGGGTCCTGCTTCTTGAGCTGCGCCTCCGGTGAGAGGAGGAAGTCGGCGACGACCATCGCCGCGCCCGCATTCTGGCTGTTGAAGGGAATCGCCACGAAGTTCGTGTTCGCGATGGTGCCCTGGTCGAGCACGAAGGTGCGCGTCGTAGGCGGGAACAGGCCCTCGCGGATGCGTGAGCTCGCCGTCTCCGGCCCGTAGCTCATCGACAACCAGACTTCCCCCTGGGCGAACAGTTGGTGAAGGCGCGAAGACGACTCGGGAAAGGTGCGCCCCTGCTGCCAGAGGTGCGGCTTCCACCCCTCGAGCACCGCGAAGAGGCGCGGAGAGAATGCGCTCCAGCGGGCCTCATCGACTGGGCCGCTCAGCTCGCCTGGGCTCTTCGCGAGCCCATAGAGCACGTGGCGAACGAAGGCTGAGCCGGTGAAGTCTGGCGGGGCGGGGTAGGTGAAGCGCCCCGGGTGGGCCTCGATGAACTTCGTGAGCGCCTCCAGGCTTCGCGGCGGCTCGGACACCTTGTCGGTGTCGTAGATGAAGACGAACTGCGCGCGATTCCACGGCGACTCGAAGCCTTCGGTCGCGACGCCGAAGTCGAGCCGAACGGCCTCGTCCAGTGAGTCGACGAAGCGAAGGTTGGGCAGGCGTGACGCGAACGGACCAAAGAACAGGCCCTCTGCCTTCCCCGTACGGAAGTTCTCGCCGTTGACCCAAAGCAGGTCGACCACTCCGTCCTTCTTCCCCGCGCGCTTCTCCGCCAGGAGGCGGTTGATGGCGATGGCCGGGTCGTCGACGGGAACGCGGACCAGCGTGATGCCGAAGCGCTGGTTGACGGTGGGGATGACGTACTCGTCGACGTAGCGGTTGATGGTTCCGTCGCCGCTCCAGAAGAACCAACGGACGGTCTTGCCGCGAGCCTCCTCCACAACCTTTTCGAACGGCGCAGTCAATGGGTCGACGGAGGGCGCTCGGGCAGGCGAGCGGCAGCCGGCCAGGCCGAGGAGCACGAGTCCGAGCGCGCGGAACATGGGTGCAGTCATAGTCGAGGGGCCCGGGCCGTGCGTTACAACCTCGCCGACTCGCGGCGTAACGGGACGCCTCAACGAGAGACGGTGAGGCATGAGCGAGGGGTCGCACGAGCACAAGTGGGCCAGGCGCGTTGGCGCGCTGGGTGGAGTCGTGGCTGTGGTTGCCATCATGCGGGCCCTGGAGATTCCGAAGCTCTTGCTCTCGTTCGTGGAGTGGGTGCGCGAAGCAGGCGTCGCAGGCGGGCTCTCGTTCGCGGGCGTGTACGTCGCCGCGGCGGTGCTGCTGCTTCCCGCCTCGGTGCTCACGCTCGGCGCAGGCTTCATCTGGGGTCCCTTCGTGGGCCTCGCGGTGGTGTTGCCGTCGGCCACCCTCGCCGCGACCGCCGCGTTCTTGCTTGGACGGACCGTCGCCCGCGGCTGGGTCCAGAAGAAGGTCGCTGACAGCCCACGCTTCCGCGCCATCGATGAAGCGGTCGGCAGCGGGGGCTTTCGCCTGGTGTTGCTTCTCCGGCTCTCGCCGCTCTTCCCCTTCAACCTGCTGAACTACATGTTGGGGCTGACGCGCGTGTCGGTGCGCGACTTCGTGCTCGGCTCCGTCGTCGGCATGGCCCCCGGCACCTTCTTGTATCTCTACCTCGGCTCGCTCGTGACGAGCGCGAGTCAGCTGCTTTCCGGCGAAAGGCCCTCTGCCGGCCCGCTGGGGACGGTGATGTATGCGCTGGGTCTCCTGGCCACCGTCGTCGTGACCGTGTGGGTCACCCGCAAGGCGCGCGCTGCGCTCTCGAAGACCCTCGCTGAGGAGAAGAACTCGCCATGACCGACTCGACCGCCGCAGCCCTCACGCTCAGCCCCGATGATGAGCACAACCGCGCGCTCGCGAAGCTGACGCACCCGTCGTCGTGGCTGAGTCCCACCCCGCGCGGGCGCTACAACCTGGTCATCGTCGGCGCCGGGACCGCGGGCCTCGTGGCAGCCGCTGGAGCCGCAGGCCTCGGCGCGCGTGTCGCACTCATCGAGCGCCACCAGACCGGAGGCGACTGCCTCAACACGGGGTGTGTGCCTTCGAAGGCCGTCATTCGTGCGGCTCGCGCGGCGTTTGACGCTTCGAATGCTGCGCCCTTTGGCGTCACCTCGACGGCGGCTCCCACCGTGGACTTCGGCGCCGTGATGGAGCGGATGCGCCGCCTCCGCAGTCAGATTGCCCCCAACGACTCGGTGGAGCGCTTCGCTGGCCTCGGCGTGGACATGTTCCTCGGTGACGCGAAGTTCGTGTCGGGCTCGCGGGTCGAGGTGAATGGCATGGCCCTCGACTTCTCGAAGGCCGTCATCGCGACTGGCGCGCGTGCGGCCATGCCGCCGATTCCAGGCCTCGCCGACGCGGGCTTCTTCACGAACGAGACCGTGTTCAACCTGACGTCTTTGCCGAAGCGGTGGCTGGTGCTCGGCGCTGGCCCCATCGGCTGTGAGCTCGCGCAGAGCTTTCGACGTTTCGGCGCCGAGGTGACCGTTATGGCGCTCGACCCGAGGCTGCTGCCACGCGAGGACCCGGACGCTTCAGCGGTGCTTCAGGCGCGCTTCGCGCACGAGGGCATTCGCGCCGAGCTGGGCGTCAAACCGACCCGGGTCGAGCGGACTGGCGAGGTGCGGCGAGTGACGTTCGAGAAGAACGGCCAGCCCGAGACGCTCGAGGTCGACGCCATCCTGGTGGCGACGGGTCGCGCTCCCAACGTCAAGAACCTGGGCCTCGAGAAGGCCGGGGTGGCCTTCGACAAGCGCGGCGTGCAGGTCGACGACACGCTCCGCAGCACCAACCCGAACATCTTCGCGTCGGGCGACGTGGCCGGGAAATGGCAGTTCACCCACGCCGCCGACGCCATGAGCCGCATCGTGTTGCAGAACGCCCTCTTCTGGGGTCGGAAGAAGGCGAGCGTGCTGACGATTCCGTGGGCGACGTACACCGACCCAGAGATCGCCCACGTCGGCCTCTCTGCCGCAGACGCAAAGGAGCGCGCTGACGTCGTCTCCTACTCGGTGCAGCTCCATGACGTCGACCGCGCCATCCTGGAGTCAGACGTCGAGGGCTTCGCGAAGGTGCACGCCGAGCGGAAGAGCGGTCGCATCCTCGGCGCGACGCTGGTCGGCCGTGACGCAGGCGACCTCATCGGAGAGATGGCGTTGGCCGTCACGCACAAGCTGACCCTGGGCCAGGTCGCCACGACGATTCATCCCTACCCAACCCGCGCCGAGGCGTGGAAGCGAATCGGTGACATGCACAACCGCACGCGCCTGACGCCCACGGTGAAGAGCCTCTTTCACCGCCTGCTGGCGTGGCAGCGGTGATTCACGGCTCGCGCTGGTACTGGCGAATCCAGCGGCGGTCGATCCACTCCTTGAGCCAGAAGGCGCCGCGCCCGCTGAAGACGCGCCCCTTCCAGCTGCCCAGAGCACGCCCGTCGCCCAGGTTGACGAGCTGAAGCGGGTCCAGCTGTGGCTCGTACCTTTGGGACGGAGCCTCGCCCGCGAGCGCGGCCGCGAGGTTGGCCACGAGCACCGGGCCCTGCCGAATCGAGAACACTCCCGCCTTCTCGAGGCGGGGAAGGCCTTCGATGGCCACGCAGTCACCGGCGCCGAAGAGCTGCGGGTGCGAGGGGCTCTGAAGCGTCGGTTCCACGCGGAGGTAGCTGTCAGGGTCGACGGCCGCGCCGCTGTCGCGGAGGAGCGCCGGCGCCCGCGGCCCGGTGGCCCACACCAGCGTCCCGAAAGGCAGGCTGGTGCCATCGTCGAGGTGCGCGAGTCCCTCCTCGGCGGCGATGACGCGTTTCTGCGTGAGCAACGTGACGCCGGCACGCTCGAGCTCGAATCTCGCGGCTCGAGCGAGCGCGGGAACGAGTCGGGGAAGTCCCTCAGTGCTCGAGACGAGCGTGGTCTCCGCACCGCTGCGGCGGCGCAACACCAACGCCAACTCGACGGCCCCCAGCCCCGCGCCGGCGATGACGATGGGCCCTCTCGCCGAGGTCAGCCGTGCAGGAGCGAGCGCGAGCGGCTTGATGATGGTCGCGTGCTCGCGAATGCCGGGGAGGTCGTCTCCCCTCAGCGACGCTCCGACGTTGACGCTGAGCAGGTCGAACGGGACCTGGCGTCCATCTTCGAGCTCTACCGTGTTGTCGGAGAGGTTCAGCACGCGGGCTCGCGAGGGCTCGAGGGCCGCACCCACGCTTCGACAGAGCGCGTCGAGGTCGATGGAGGCCTGCGGCGCGTCGTACTGCCCCGCCACGACGCCAGGCAGCATGCCGCTGTAGGTGTGGTGCCTCCCTTCGGCCACCAGGGTCACCCGCGCGCGAGTGCTGAGCGCTCGCAACGCCTGCAGGTTGGCGAGACCAGGCCCCACCAGCACCAGTCGCTTCACGGAAACGTCTCGCTGTAACGCCTGGGGCAAGACGCAGACTTCAGTCTCCAGATGCCCAAAGTGCTGCTCATCAGACCGAACGACTTCATCGCGGACGCCATGGTGTCCCTTGTTGTTCGATTGGGCCTCGAGGCGTTACGGATTCGCACCCCTGCCGAGCTGGCGAAGGCAGACCTCGCAGAAGTCGTCGGCGCAGTCGTCTCGACCGCGGTGACGTCGACGATGCCGATGTCCTTTCCGGAGGCCATCGCGAGCCTTCGTCGGCGCGCGCAGGTGCCCCTCGTCGCCACCACCATGCTCAAAGACGAGAAGAAGGCGCTCGACTTCGTGCTCGCCGAGCTTGGCAACGAGTCAGGCTTCGTCCCATTCGGTACCACGGCCCGCTCTCCCTCGGTGCTCGGCACACCTGCCGGCGTGCTGGTCCTGCGAAAGGACGAAGTCGAAGCACCGACTCCTCAGCTCCTCGAGGTCCTCGAGCGGCACTTCCACCGTGGTGGCTGACCGATGCGAGGCAAGGTAACTCTCGTGGGGGCCATGGCCGTGTTCTCTGTGCTCGGTTGGTCGGCGCTCGGGCGCGCGGCCGATGCCGATGGTCTTCGGCAACGCGTCGATCGCCGCATGGCCCAGGTGCCGAGCGTCAGCACCGACGAGCTCGCGCGGTTGATGACGTCGTCGAAGGTGCTCCTGCTCGACGTGCGAACGGCCGAGGAGTTCTCCCTGAGCCACCTGCCCGGAGCGGTTCGCGCGGAGACCGAGGCCAGTCAGCGCGCAGCCATCGAGAGCGCTGCGCCCGACACCGTCATCGTCGCCTACTGCGCGGTCGGCTGGCGCTCCGGACTCGCCGTCGAGAAGCTGCAGCCGGGGAGTCCGCGTCGGCTCTTCAATCTGCGTGGGTCCATCTTTGCCTGGGCCAACGAGGGCCGCCCCCTCACGGATGGCGCGAAGGCCGTTCAGGTCGTTCACCCCTTCGACCGCACCTGGGGGCAGCTGCTCGACAAGCGCTTCTGGCCGCCCGATTGGCGGAGCGAGGACTGATGAGCTTCATCCCCTTCGACCCATCGTCGCTGCCGAACGTGCTCGCGAGCCAGGCGGCTGATCGCGAGCTTCTTCGAACGCATGTCGCCTTCTACCGTCACGTGATGTTCGCGCCGGGGCCCCTCTCTCGCCGCGAGCGCGAGTTGGTCGCCGTCGCAGTGAGCATGTTGAACAAGTGTCATTACTGAGTCGCGCACCACGCGCACGCCCTCCGGGAAGAGGGCGCCCAGTACGAGGAGCTCATCGCCTTCTGCAGCGGTGACGACGCTGCCTTCCGTTCACCGCGCGAGCGGGCGCTCGTGACCTGGGCGCGGAAGCTCACCTCGCTCGCGACGCCGATGAGCCAGGCCGACGTGGACGCCCTTCGGGCCGCGGGCCTCGATGACGCGGCCGTGCGCTCGCTCGCGCAGGTCGTCGGCTACTTCAACTACGTGAATCGCCATGTCGAGGGGCTCGGCATCACGCTCGAGGCTGACCACCCCGGGCGCGTCTTTGGCGACCTCGCACTGAAGACGTAACGCCGGCACGCGAGGCCAGACGAGACGGGGTGCGCGCGCCCCGAACGAGCTGCGGTAAGGCTCGGTGAACTCAGTTGAGGCGGTCGCCTTCATCAACAGAACGCTCGGTCACGCGCAGCGCGCGGAGCGCCTCGCCAGCGGTGTCGATACTCACCTGCTGCGCGTACATCGGCATTCGGTGCCCGCATCCGTCCTGGTGCGGCGGCTCGAGCGCTCCCCGCTGACGGATGCAGCGTCGTATGCGCTGGGTCTTCAGCGCCTGACGCGAGAGGTTCGAGCCCTTCGTCTGTTCGAGGAACAGGGACCGCTTCACGCGCTGCGAGCCGAGCTCGACGTTCCACGCGTTCTCGTCGCCGAGCTGCGCACCCGAACGGTCGTCCTGGAGGACCTCCTTCGGTCCCGCACTGAGCCAGTCCCGTTCGACTTCGGCGCACTCGGTCGCTTTCTGGCAAGGCTCCACTCGGCAGGTCGGCTCCGAAGCCACGGCTGGCTGCGCCGCGTCTTCGAGCGGGGCCCGGCGGGCGCGACGTGTCTTGTCTTCGGGTCACTCAGCGCGGGTTCCCTCGTCGCGCGCCAGCATCGGCGCCCGGCGCTGGTCGGCTGGGGCGATTTGCGAGCGGGGAGCCCATCAGAAGATGTGGGGAGCCTGGCGGCGTCGCTCTGGCACGGGCGCCACGAGGTCGGCAATGCAGTGTCGTGCTGGGCCGCCTTCGCTCAGGCCTACTCGACAGCCCTCGAAGGGACGCACGTTGATGAATGGCAGCGCGCCGCCGCTCACGCGTCCGCGCAGGGAGTACCGAAAGAGTGGTTCGGCACGCCCGCCTACGGGCTGAGCAGCTGAATCTCCTTCGCGCCCGTGTTCCCCGAGGTGGTCACGAGCGCGTGCACCACGGCGAGCCGTGCGTCGACGGGGGCGGGCAGGTCGAAGACGTAGAGTTGTGTCGGGTCGGGCGTCTCGAAGACGAGTTCCGTCGCGCCGTCGAGGGTGAGCCCCACCTTGCGAATGATGGCGGTCCCGTCAGTCATGCTTCGACTGCGGAACCCGAAGGCCGTGATGTGGCGAACTTGCCCCAGGTCGAGCTCGACGCGCGCGGCATCACCGTCTCCGTTGGTCGACCACTCGGTGACGAAATCTCCATCGATGGCCTTGTTCGCGCCGAACGTCGAGTCGTTGTCGCCGCCGCCCCAGTTGCTGCTGACCGAGCGCACGCTGGCGCCGCGAGACCGCAGCGCGAAGTTGGTGAGGGTCGACACCACCGCCCCGGGGTCTCCAGCTGGCTGGTGTCGGAGAAGAAGACCCGGTTCGCGGCGTCGACGGCGCGCGCCCGGAAGAAGAAGCGCTGGCCGGGCGTGAGGTTCTCCAGCGGGACGCGGTGCTGCGTCACCAACTGGCCGGGCTCCATGTCGGGGTCGGTGAAGTGCTGGTCGAGAACGTCAGGGGAGGCCCCCAGCTCGATTTCACAGCTGGTGGGGAGGCTCGTCGTGAAGCGAATGACTGCGCGCGTCGGCGCGAGCTCCTCCACGCGGAGCTCACTGAAGGTGACTGGTCCCGATAGCCCGCAGGCAGCCAGGGCGAGCAGCGCGAAGAGTCGTTTCATGTCGCCTCAGCTGGCATCGACCGTGAGGGACGACATCATGCCCTCGTTGACCCAGCTCCCGATGGCCTGGAAGGCAGCCTGCACGGGTTCCGCACTCTCGGCGAACGCCTCGCAGACCGTCGGCAGGTCGAGCCCCTGAAGGACGCTCCGCAGCGCGTGGCCTTCCATGGCCGCGAGCGCAACGTGAAACACCTTGAAGCCCTGTCGCCAGACGACGACCGGGGTCGTGGTCGCGTCGACCTGCAGGCTGCGTGCGTCGCCGTCGGCCTCGAGCGCTCGCCACGCCGGGAGTACGTCCCACCTGGGCGCAAGCAGTCGCACGGACGGTGAGGCGACGAGGCGCGCATGGGTGAAGGTCTCGTCGTTCAGCTCCGCGAGCGCGCCGATGGTGAGCGTGGGTGCATCCGCTGCGACGAAAGCCTCCGCGCGAGCCCACTCCAGCTCGGCGAAGTCGGCCAGCCAGGGCACCTCGGCCGGGCCCGCCGCTCGAACGGTCTGGGCGAAGCCGACCCCCAGCCGGCCGAGGGAGTAGTGCGTCGAGGGGCTCCGTCTGACGTGCTTGGCCACCAACACGTCGAAGTCATCGTCGCCCAGGAATCGATGCAGCAGCGGGAAGTCACCTCGGAGGGTGTCTCGCATTCGCAGCCAGTACATCTCCGCGTAGATGCCGACGCGGTCTTCTGCCGTCAGCGCCCCTCCTCGCACCAGCGCGGCCGTTTCGCTGAGCGCCCCTTCGCCGGTGACGGCCTGGAACATCACCTCTTGCACGGAGGCCAGCCTCACGGCGCCACCTCCAGCGTCGACTCGGCGAGCGTCTGGGCCGCGAGGTGCTGCGCCTTCCGGCTCTCCGCGAGCAGCGTCTCCAGCTCAGGCACACCCTCGTCCCATTCGATGAGCGAGGGCACTTCTCCGAAGCGACGAATGGCGTGGGCGTAGAGCTTCCAGACCTCGTCGACTACGTGGCCCTCGTGCGTGTCGATGACGATGTTCCCGCGGTCCTGGTGACCGGCGAGGTGAAACTGCCCCACGCGCTCGACGGGAATGGCGTCGAGGTACGCGCGGGCGTCGAAGCCGTGATTTCGCGAGCTCACATAGACGTTGTTCACGTCGAGCAGCACGCCGCAGTCAGCCTGCTCGGCCACCGAGGCCAGGAACTCCTGCTCGGGAATCTCGGAGGACTCGAACTCGAGGTAGGTCGACGGGTTCTCAAGCATGAGCTGGCGACCGAGAACGTCCTGGACCTGGCGAACGCGGTCGACGACGTGCGCGAGCGACTCTCGGGTGTAGGGCATGGGGAGCAGGTCGTGCGAGTACCGCCCGTGCGCATGGCCCCAGCAGAGATGATCCGACACCAGCGCGGGCTCGATGCGGTGGATGAGCGCCTTCAGGTCGGCGAGGTAGCGCTGGTCGAGCGCCGCGGTGCTGCCGATGCCCAACGAGACTCCGTGGAGCACGACCGGGCGATCGCGGCGCGCCTTCTCGAGCACGGCCATCGGTCTCCCCCCGATGCCCATGAAGTTCTCGCTGATGACCTCCACCCACGCGATGTCGGGGCTGGTGTCGAGGAAGTGGCTGTAGTGCCGAGGGCGGAGTCCGACACCGTGACCGAGAGCGGGGCGCGAGAACATGGGACCTTTCCGAAGTGAGGCCCGCTCGCCCCGCGAAGGGCGAGCGAGACCACGGCATCACATCTTGATGACCTTGCCGCCCTTCGCCTTGCACTCCTTGTCGCTGAGCGAGATCCAACCCTTGCCCTTGCACTCGTTGTTGCCGGCGCAGTCATGACCGGGGCCGCCGCAGGCGCCCTTTCCCTTGCACTCGTTGACGCCGCCACAGTTCACCATCGCCGAGGCGTCCTTGCTGTCCTTCTTCGGCGCGGCCTTGTCGTCGGCCATGGCGCTGGTGGCGAACAGCGAGGCAACGGCCGAGGCGATCACGAATCCCTTCATCGACTTGCTCATTTCTTCTCCGGGGTTGGGCGACGCGAAGTGCGGCGCGCACACACCTCAGTCGATGGACCCGGCGCGGCGTTACAGCGCTCAGGGCGCGTAGCTTTGGGTCGTCAGCCGGCTTCGCAACCACACCACCAGCAGGGTGACTCCCACCCACGGGACGAGGTGCCCGGCAGCCACGTGTACCTCGAGGCCGATGGGGCAGTGCAGGTGCAGCGCGACCATGCCAGGCGCCCCCGCCGCAGCACCGCCCAGCACTGCTCTCGTTCTGGAGGGCGCGAAGCGAGCCATGAGCACCGCGGTCGCGACGGCCGGAAAGCCCGCAGTCACCCCGAGAAGCGTCGCACACCGGAGCTCGTCAACGACTCCGGTTCGCGTTCCCAGTCCTGATGCAGCTGCGAGCAACGCGGCGAGCAGCGGAATGAAGAGCGTCAACAGGCCCACCCGGAGGACCCGTCCGCCAGGTCGAATCGCAGAGAGCGCTGCGCAGAGTGCGATGACGCCCACGGCGATCGCCAGGCCGTGATGCCAGGTCGGACCACGGTGCTGCAGGTTATTGGGTGCGAGCAGAAGGCTCGCGGTGAGACCCGTGCTCACCTCGAGGGCGATGAGCGAAGAGACCTCAACCTGCCAGGAGCGCTCACGCGGTGCGTGCTCGAGCTCAGCGAGCGCCCGTCGGCGAATCTGCTCGAGTCGCGCCGGCAGCGTCATGCGGCATCGAGGAGCGGCTGGAGTCGGGAGCGAAGCGCGACCCGGGCTCGATGGGCGCGGAGCTTCACGGCCGCAACGGTGGTTGCTTCTCGCCGGCCGATCTCCGCAAAGCCGAGCCCCTCGACCTCGTGCAGCCACAGCGGCCTCACGTGATGCGACGGCACGCTTTCGAGCGCCGTTACCAGCGCGCGAGCGAGTCCGGGGTCGGGAACGGCCGGCATGGCGCCCTCTCCTTCGGGGAGAACGCCCAAGGGCATGAGGACCAGCCTCGTTCTTCCTCGGCGGTGCTCACGGAGCACGTTGGTCGCAATGGCGAACAGCCAGGTGCGGAATGAGGCGTTCGCGCGAAAGGTATGCCTTCCGCGCACGACGTTGATGAACGTGCCCTGCGTGAGGTCGTCAGCGGTCGCCGAATCGCGAGTGCTCCGGCCGAGGAACTTTCGCAGTGATGGGGCATGTCTGCGAAAGAGGGTGTCGAAGGCAGCTCGACTCCCGGCGACGTACCGTTCCATCAGGGCTTCGTCACTCCAGGCGTCGCGCAGCTTCCGCATGCTCCGCAGTCGGCCCTCCGGTCTGGGCGTTACGCGGCAGTCCGTAACATTGCCAGTCGTCTCGTGACTGAGACGGCATGACCAGCCCTCATCGCCTGAGCCTTCCCCTCGTTGATGGCGCGAGCGCGACAGCGCGCCAGCAGGAGTCCCTCGACGCGGTCAAGAAGCGCTACGGGGTGGTGCCGAACACCTACCGCGCCATGGCGAACGAGCCTGGGCTCATCGACACCTACCTGCTCGGCATGTCGAGGCTCTTCAAGGAATCAGGCTTCAGCGCTGCGGAACTCGACGTCATCTTCCTCACCGTCAGCTTCGAGAACGCCTGCGACTATTGCGTGGCGGCCCACAGCTTCACGGCCGATACGCAGTCGAAGCTCAACCCCGAGGTGACGAACGCGCTGCGCGAGGGGCGGGTGCTCGCCGACCCGAAGCTGCAAGCGCTCTCGGAGCTCGCGCGGGCCGTGGTGTTGGAGCGCGGGCGCCCCTCGAGCGAAGTGGTCCAGGCCTTCCTGCAAGCTGGCTACGCGGAACGACAGGTGCTCGACATCGTGCTCGCCGTGAGTCTCAAGACCATCTCGAACTACACGAACCACCTCTTCGAAACGCCGGTCGACGGCATGTTCAAGGCGCGCGAGTGGACGGCCTTCAAGGCAGGCGTGAAGGTCGCCAACTTCTTCCGCAGGACGCAGGGCTGAGACCCGCGTAACGAGAGCACGCCGGGCGTGACTGTCTCTGGCAGGCAAACCAACAACCGGGAGCATTCACGTGGCAGCCACCGTCGCGCAGGAGCAGTTCGAACAGGAAGTCCTCAAGAGCACCAAGCCGGTGCTGGTCGATTTCAGCGCGTCGTGGTGCGCGCCGTGTCGCGCCCTTGCGCCAGTCATCGACCAGCTCGCCGTCGATGTCGGAGACAAGGCCAAGGTTCTCAAACTGGACGTCGATGCCGCGCCGGCCATCGCCGAGCGCTACGGCATTCAGTCGATTCCCTGTGTGGTCGTCTTCGCGAAGGGCGCCGAGGTGACTCGGCTGGTCGGTGTCGCTTCGAAGGCCCGGCTCACCAACCTCCTCGAGGTCGCCGGGGCACGCTGACGCTCAGGCTGGCTCGGGCACGACGTTGGTCGTCGCGGTCGCGCCGATGGCCAGCTTCCCACCGGTACGGAGGTGGTGCTCCAGGCCAGCGAGGATGTGGGGGCCCATGCCCTCGCCGACGAAGCCGAGCCAGGCGCCGCCAAGGAAGCGACCCATCGGGCCGAGCTTCGGCTTGAAGCTCAGCTCGAAGCGAACCACTGACCGCTGTGACGACGCGTGCTCGTCGAGCCAGAGCCCACCCGCAAGTTCACCCAGAAAGCCAATGGGGCTCTGAGCGCTGATGCGGTAGCCGCGGCCCTCGACCCACTCGGTCACGCGCTCGCGGAGCGCGGGCATGCCCTCGAGATGGCAGACGCGCTCAGCGCCGACTCCGCACTGCGCGTCACCGACGACTTCGACCCGCTCGACGTAGGGATGGAAGCGGTCGACGTGTTGGTAGTCGGCGAGAATCGGCCACACCGTTGCGACAGGGGCATCGAGCTCTCGGGTCATCGTGAGCACCAGCGTTCCGTCGGCGTCTCGCGTGATGCGGGGTCGAGGAGGTCCACCATGCAGTGCGAGGTAGCCGAGGATTCCCACGCTTCCGGTCCCGAGGGTCAGCAAGGCCCAGGGCCAGGGCGACAGGCCCTTCGAGCGCGCGTCGACCCAGGTCCAGGCGACCGAGACGGTCAGGGCGGCCAGCAGGTCGGCCGTCGCGAGGATTCCCCAGGGGCCGAGGTTCAGCAGGTAGGCCTTGAGGCCGGCGAGGTCGCCGAGGACGAAGGCGTACGCGTTGACAGCGAGGAAGCCGAACAGCGCCGCGGTCCACATCATTCGTTGTTTCATGCGCGTCTCCTGTGAGGTGCGCGGGCAAGGTAGGGACGGCCATGAATCGTCTCAATTCCGCTTCAGGTAATTGCGGGCATTCAGATGACCCGTCAGGGTGAGGGGGTGACACAGGCCATCAGCGCGTTCGGGAGACAGCTGAAGCAGTGGCGTCGTCAGCGAGGCGTGAGCCAGTTGGCGCTCGCCGAGCGGGCACAGGTTTCCCAGCGCCACATCTCTTTCATCGAGACGGGACGTTCGCGACCCGGCGAGGAGACCGTTCACCGAATCGCCGAGGCGCTCGAGATTCCCCTGCGGGAGCGCAACTCGATGCTCGAGGCCGCGGGGCTCTCAGCGATGTACCCCGAGCACCGGATGAGCGATTCCGCGCTGGCGCCCTTTCGTCAAGCCGTCGCGCGAATGCTCGAAGCGCACGAGCCGTATCCGGCCTTCGTCATCAACCGGTGGTGGGACGTCGTCGAGGTGAACAAGGCGGCGAGCCGCTTCCTGCCGCTCTCGCCGGGCGCCTCGACCAACTTTCTCGAGGTGTTCTTCTCGCCGGGCCCGTACCGGGAGTTGATCGTGAACTATCCCGCCGTCGCGTGGGCAGCGCTCCGTCGAGTGCGAACTGAAGCGGCGCACTTCGGCAGCGATGAACGCCTCTCACGGCTCCTGACGCGCGCGGAACGGTCGCTCGCTGACGTACCCGAGGGGGCGGAGTCACGCGAAGGCGACCTGGTGGTGTGCCCCCACCTGAGGTGGGGGGAGCGCGTCATCAAGACGATTTCGATCGTCGCGCGTTTTGGGAACACGCGCGAAGTGACGCTCGACGAGCTCCGGGTCGAGTTGATGCTCCCGCAGGACAAGGCCGCCGCGGACTTCTTTCTCGAGTTGGCGAGCCTCAGGCGCGACGTGTGAGCCCGGTGCGAATCATCTCGTCGACGAGCGCGGCGGAGAGTTCGTCGTCGGTCTTGCCCGTGACCTCGAGCTCGACCTCTTCGAACTTCTTCGCGTTGGCCACCACCCACTCGATGTACTCGGCGAGGTTCAGGTGCTCGACGCCGAAGGCGATGTCCTTCATCGCCCGCACAATCTGAATCGGCGTCCCGACGAATTCCCGGTCGTCCCGCATGATGATCTTCATGACTTCGCTCCCTGGCGCGCACGCCAATCGCCCGAGCTGATGGTGGGTCGACCTGCGGCCTGCTCGGGCGAGAGGACGTAGGTTTCAGCAGTGGTGCCGTCGGCGAGTACGACCCGCCGGCGTCGATAGAACCTCGGATGGCCCTCGAGGACGTCGAGGCGGGCGAGCGTCGGAGGGTCGACCTCGTAGACCTCTCCGCGCACCGCCGAGTCGCCGCCATCAACCATCGCGGGAAAGAAGCCCAGGTCAGCGAGCGCGAACACGGGCTTCGTGACGGCTGCTCCGACCAGCTGAGCTTTCGCGAGCAGGCGGTGGTTTGGCTCACCCGCAAGCAGCGTCCCGTAGACGAACACGCGCGTCACGATGCTCCTCCGATGGCCGCGACGAGCCGCTCGAGCTCGAAGCCCCGCCGCGCGTACTCGCGCGCGAGCACCGCGAAGTACTTCGGCTGCGGCGTCCAAGCCTCGAAGGTCTCCTCGGGCTGCAGGTACACATGCGCCAGGCGTCGCGCGTCCTTCGTCACCACGAAGCGCGTCTCGCGCACGTAGACGTGCGGGTGGCCCTCCGCGCGGTCGAGCCGGTCGAGGTCGTCGGCGGGCAACCGGTACAGCACCCCCTCGACGCGCTCGCCGGCTGCGCGCCGAACGCTGGCGACCGCGCTGCTCCACTTGTGGCTGAAGCCTCCGAAGGTGAGCGCGTGATTCGGCAGCGTCGCGTGGCCCATCGACTTCGCGCCGGGGCAGCGCTCCAGCAT
Organism: Myxococcaceae bacterium; assembly: GCA_046351675.1. Taxonomy (GTDB): domain Bacteria; phylum Myxococcota; class Myxococcia; order Myxococcales; family Myxococcaceae; genus Archangium_A. The sequence goes on along the minus strand of JAXLYB010000024.1, from coordinate 5,484 downwards.
TTGCCCCTCGTCGAGGTTCGAGCCGTAGGCGAAGTAGAGGACCGTCTTCATGCGCGCGCTCCATCGTACTGCTCGGTGGTGACGCGCTGGAGCACAGCGAGCGCGCGCTGCGCCTCATCGTCGGAGGCGTGGAGCAGCTCGAGGTACACCCAGCCCGCGTCGTCGGCGCTCGCCGCCACCATCTGGGCGATCCACCCCTCGGCCTCCGGCGTGGCCAGCTCCACCGCTGCGGCCAGCAGGTGGAGCGCCGCGTGGATTCGCCGGAAGCTGGTGCCCCGCGCGAACTTCACCTCGATGCGCGGCTCGGGATGTCCGTACTGGCTCCGCGCCAGCGTGACTCGGTAGGCCTTCATGTTCATCTCCTTCATGCTGCCACCGGGGTTGCAGGCGGCGTCTCGGTGGTGGTCTCCGGCTGCGGCTGCGGCGCCGGGCGGTCGCGGCGCTCGCCCTTCCACGCCGCGCTGCCCGCGAGGCGCTTCGTGAGGTGGAGCCGCGCCGTCTTGAACTCGTCGCCGATCAGGCCGAGCCCGAGGAGAAACACTCGGAAGTCGTACTTGGCCGTCGCAGGGTTGAAGGCGCGGCGCCGGCTGGAGGCCGCCTTCGAGGTCAGCGCCTTCGCCGCCATCGCGAGCACCAGCTGGAGGTAGGCCTTCACCTCGCCCGCGTGGAGCGTGCCGTTGAAGTACCTGAATTCGATCGTGCCGCGGAAGAAGAGGCTGTTGAGGTTGAGCCCGTGGTACCGCGAGGAGTCGTACCGCTGCGGGTTGGGGTTCGCGCGGCCGTACCAGGCCTCGCTCAACTCGCGCATCGTGCGCGGGCGGCGCGCTTCGAGCCGCTCGATGAAGGCCGGGTCGATGGGGCGGCAGTAGCGCGCCAGCCGCGTGTCGCTGACCGCGAGGGCGTGCTCCAGCAACCGCTCCTGCTTGTGGACGTTCTTCACGAGGTTGGTGGTGCTCTTGGCGTCGAACCGCGCGCCATCGATGTGGATGTGGATGCCCGTCGAGTGATCGGCGCGAGCCCCGGCGGTGCGGACCGCGCGGATGATGTTCTGCAGCGTGTCGAGGTCCGCGTAGGTGAGGACCGGCGAGACGATTTCACCGCTCTGCTCGCCGCCGCTGAGGCTGCCATCGGGCACTACCTGCCACGCGCGGCCCGTCGCGTCGGTCACCCGCCAACCGCGACCCTCGTTCACGACGTTGCCTCCGGTGACCGTCTGGATGGCCCGCGCGAGGCGCTCCCGGTTGAGGCCCACCGTTTCGATTTCGATGCCGTAGCGCAGCGTCTTCAAGTGCGATCCCGTTCCGCCGCGCTGGTGTCGCGGCGAGGGACATACACGCTTCCTTCGGCCCGCCTCAGCAAGCGGAAGAAGTCGAATTATGATGTAATTTCGACAGGTTGGAATGCCGCGACGTTCTGCGGAGTTACCGCCTCGGTCGCCGGGAAGTGCTCCGAATCGGGGCTCTTCGGCGAGGGTGGCCGGCCCGTTTCCCGGCCCTGAAGGCGGCCATCAGCGCCGCGCGGAGCGACTCCTTCGGGCACCACACCGCGAGCCCCGCGAGGTCGGTGGCGTCGACCTCGAAGTCCTCGACGTCGAGGAACCTGCGCGCGATGGAGAGCGCGACCTCCGAGGTTCGCGGAGTGCCCATCACGCCTCCTGCTCGAACGCGCGCGCCGCGTCGGTGGCGCCGAGGTGCTTCAGGTAGTGGCCGAGCGCGCGGCGGAAGAACTCCATGCGGTTCGGGATGTCGCGCTCGCGCCACGCGTCATCCATCTTGTCGACGACGCCGGCCTCGAGCCGCAGCGGGAGGATGCGCATGTCGGTGGGCTCGCCTTCACGCCGACGCGTCGCTCGCGGACCGACGGGCACGTGACCCTTCTCGGCCTCGCGGATCTTCCAGACCAGGTACGGCTTCGACGAGGAGCCGCTCGGCCGACCGACGACCTCGACGTACTTCGCGCGCAGCTCCTCGACGGAGAGTTCCTTGAAGCGACCGCGCGGCTTCGCCTCGGCCTTCTTCGAGAGCGCCTCATCGATGCGACGAATGAGGAACTTCCGGTTCGGGCTCTTCGTCGCCTCGCCCACGACTTCCTTGAAGCGCGCCTGGAGCTCCGGGAGTCGCAGCGCGTCCAGCTTGTCCTTCGTTGCCATGTGCATCACCTCGTCGGGCGCTGGGTACACGTCTCCCTCGGGCGCGGGCCCGTTCGCAGCCGAGGGTGTTGGGGAATCACTTCGTCGGAGTCACCGACGCGGCGCCGGCGCGGTACGCGGCCTCGAGCGCCCTCTTCACCTGCCACACCGCGACGTCGTGAAAGTCGAGCGAGTCCATCTTGCGCGTCTCGAGCGTCTCGATGTTCAGCACCTGCTTCGCGATGTCGGCGAGCACCTCGTTCATCGGTGCTTCCTCGCCAGGCGGAACGGCGTCTTCGAGCCGTAGCGGAGTTGCTGCCCCTCGACGAGGAAGACGTCGGTGGGCGCGAGGCCGGGGTCGGTACGCCTCGGCTCCTCGCGGCCGTCCTCGTCGGGCACGTCACACTCGGCGCGCGTCACGACGCCGGAGAGCTCAATCTCGAACGGCCAGTTCGGCTGCGACGCGATGAGCACCTGCGCGTCGGGCTCGAGGTCCTTCAGAACTTCCAGCAACTCCTTCACCTTCATCGTGCGTCTCCGCCCGGGTGGGGGCCTTCGGTGCGCCCGGCTCGCAAAGCCATACACGCTTCCTTCCCGAGACAGCTCAAGTCGAAGAAGCGATGGCGACGTCGAATGATGAACTCACAGGGGCGGCTCCAGCTTCTCGAGGGGCTCGGCGAGCAGCTTCAGCCCGTCGCCGAAGAACGTCTTCACGAGGTTCGGGTCGAGGTCGCTCAGCGTCGGCACTGACTTCAGGCGCGCATCGAGCCGGCCCTGCTTCACGAGCGAGGCGTGGAGTTGGTCAACGAGGAGACGATGAAGGTCGCCGTAGGTCGTGGGCGCCGCGGCGGGAGCGCCCTCGGAGCGAATGAGGAACTCCTCCGCCTTGCACTTCGGACACGGAGGCAGGCGCACGATGCGGCCGTCGAGGTCGTCGGCCACAGCGCTCCCCACGCCAAGGGAGAGCGTCGCGAGCTTCGAACGCGTCGGCGTCTGACACATCGAGCACCGCTGGAGCACCTCTTCGTTCGTGAGCTCTTCGATGGGCATGCGGGCCTCACGCGATGGCGGTGTAGTCGCCGTACCAGTACGACCAGTTGCTCGCGCCGACGTTGGCGTCGATGGTGAACGCGAAGCCGTCGCGGGTGACGTTCTGCACACGCGTCGTCGGGACGCCCGCGCTCGAGTCGCGCACCGCGAGCGTGATGGACGACGGCGCCGCGGGAAAGCGGCTGCGGAAGTTCACGACGTTCCCGAGCATCATGAACTGCGACGCGCCGGTGGGGTTGTACATCTTCGCGCCGCAGTAGCCGGTCTCGCGCACGGAGCCGCCGAGTTCGAAGGCCGAGTTCACCGCGTTGCTGTCGATGGGGAGCCTCCACGTTCGCGTCCACAGCGCGAACTGCGTCGCGGGAGTTCCTTCGTGCACGAGTTCGAAAGTGTTCCGGCCGAGCCTCAGCGCGGCCGCGTTGCCGGTCGCCTGCTTCACCCACTGTGTTCCGTTCCAGCTCGCGTTCATCGTGAGCCAGAGCGAGTCGCCATCCAGGTAAACCCGGAAGCGCGCGACGCCTGCGCCGGTACCCTGTGCGTCCCAGAGGAGCGCCTTGGAGCTCCCGCTGAAGGGCGGCTGCCGAATGGTGCGGTGCATGCCCGCGGGAACGGCTTCGTTGGCCCGGTAGTGGTCGGCGCCGGCGATGGCAATCAGTTCGCCCAGCGCGTCTTCCGTGTTGGCAGCGTTCAGCCGGTTCGCAGCGTCGAGGATGGTGATGGTGCTCGCGGGGTGGGCCGCGAAGAGTTCGTTCAGGTGCGCGTTGTGTGCGGTGAGGAGGTCGAAGAGCTGGCCCGCGACCGACTTCGCGACGAGCGCGACGGGCGCACCGGGGAACGCCATCGAGCCAACACGCGTCGCACCGGCCGCTGCGGCGGACTGGTCTGCGAGCGCGGCCACCAGACTCTGGAGCTGGGCCTGCACACTCGTCGTCGTGATGTAGCTGTGCGGCGTGGCCGAGATCGCGCTCGCAGCGTGCGCGTCGGAGACCGCGGCGACATGGCCGTTCAGCAGCCCCAGCAACGCACCGAGCTGCGAGGCGACCGACCCGGGCCCGAGCGGGTTCGGATTGCCCGGAACTCCGCCCGCACCCACTGCGGCCGCGCCACCGGGGCCGCTGAGGTTGTCGACCAGCTCGTCGATGGCACCTTGCACCGTGTTCGCGGCCACCATCCCATGGGGCGCGTAGTCGACCTTGGTCGCGGCGTGCCGGTGCGCGGTGCCGTCGAAGTGGTCGGTCAGTACTGCGTCGATCGCGTCGAGCGCGGCCTGCACCGTCGGCGTGCCCGGGGTCAGCGCGTTCCAGCCCACGGTCGTGATGCCGACCGAGCTGCCCTGCACGAAGACGAACGCCTGGCGCCGCGAGGTGTCGATGTCGGTGCTGACGACCTGCGTTTGTCCTGGTCGACGTCGCACATCACACAGGAGGAGCTCGTCCGGCTGCAGCGCCATCTTCGGTGCGGCGCCGGCCGCTCCCTCGGCAGCCTGGCGCACCACGAGCTCGAAAGACTCGTCTCGGCGGAAGAAGACCTGCTGCGAGTTGCCGTCAGTGCGAGGGTCGGAGAGCAACCGCTTGAAGCGAAGGAACACACCGAGCCACCGCTCGTTGCCGGCGGTCGAGACGTCGGTGGGAATGCCCGAGAGGTCCGTCGAGCAGTCCACCGTCTGGCCCGTGCCGAAGAAGAGCCGCTGGCCGAGGTTGTCGTATGCGCGCGCGGGCGCGGTCAGGTCGATGGAGAGGTCGGGGACCGGCGAGTGCGGCGATGGGACTCCGCCCGACACGACGCCGTAGATGCGCAGGTCGGCCGCGAGGTTGTGGAGCGCCTTCTCGAGCAGGCTGAAGCCGAGGTCGAGCTCGGCCTCGGTGACGCGCTGCCGGAAGTAGTAGTCGAGCCTGTCGGCCATGCGCGTGGTTCCAAAGCGCCGCGCGCGGGCCGAAGGGGACTGGATGTGGGGAGTGACCCCGGCGGGACTTGAACCCGCAACCTCCCGGGTCATTACTCCGGGCGCTCTGCCAATTGGAGCTACGGAGCCTTCAGCGAGGACCTTACCCAGTCGTCGGCGCTGCGGGCTGTTCGACGGCTTCCTCCTGGACGACGAACAACTCCATCCAGCCATCGATTGAGCGCACCAACGCTTCCTGCGTGGCGAGATCAGTTGTGGGGTGCAGCTGCACGTACGCTCGCCCCGACACGCTCCGCACGCACCACAATTGCCCCGTGGCGTGGAGCTTTCCCTTGAGGTGCCTACGCAGGCAGTACAGCCGCGTGACCTCGGCTTTTGCGAGGAGGAGCGGAGCGTAGTTGAA
>JAXLYB010000023.1:0-96118 GCA_046351675.1 Myxococcaceae bacterium | reverse complement strand
TCCCGCCCGCGTCGTCTTCGAAGTGCAGCACCAGCTCGTCGGCCTCGGTGGTCGACCACACGCGCACCTTGCCGCCCGTGCGGTTGTCGGTGATGGCCTGGCCGGAGTTCACCAGCAGGTTCAAGAACACCTGGTTCAGATCAGATTCGTAGCCGGGCACCTCGAGCGCCGGGTCGAGCTCGATGCTCACCGCGACGCCCTTCAGCTCGCTCTGCCCGACGGTGAGCGCGCGCTTCGCGATGACCGCCGGCTTGCACGGGCCCATCGGGCCGCCGGGGTGCGAGAAGTCCTTCATGGCGCGCACGATCTCGGTCACGCGCGTGAGGCCCTGGCGAATGCGCCCGAGCGACCGCGGGAGCTGCTCGCGAAAGAACGGCACCTCTTCGAGCTCGGGCGAGGCGAGCGCAGCCGCGTAGGCGTCGGGCGCGAGCGCCTGGAACTTCTTCACCAGCGTCTCGAAGAGCGTGAAGCCCTCGACCACCAGCTCGGTGTTGTCCGAGACGAACTGCACGGGCGTGTTGACCTCGTGCGCGACGCCCGCGGCGAGCGCGCCGATCGCTTCGAGCTTGTGGGCGTGGTGGAGCTCGAGCTCCATCTGCCGGCGGTCGGTGAGATCGGTGGCGATGACCACGAAGCGCCACGCGCCGTCGTCGTCGAGGAAGTCGCTGATGCTGACCAGCACCGGCTTCAGGTTCGGGCCGACTTTCCATTCGGCCTCGACCAGCGTCGGCTTGTTGGCCTCGCGCGGCAGGCGCACGTGCTCGTCGACGTGCTCGTAGAAGTCGGGCGCGAACGCACCGTCGAGCTGCGCCGCGGGCCGCCCCAGCAACTGCGTCGCGCCGCGGTTGAAGCGAATGACGCGCATCACCTCGTCGAGCAGCAGCACCGCACCGGGCACGGCGTCGAAGAGCCGGTTGAGCGTCTCGTGCGTCGCCTCGCATTCCAGCCGGCGGTGGTACAGCTCGCGCGTCTTGTCCTCGATGAGGTCCTCGAGCAGGCGGACCTTCTCGGTCGCGCGGGCGAGCTTGGTGGCGAGCGCGCTCATGCCGCCCTCACGCCGCTGCCGGGCCGCTTCGCGACCGCTCCGGGCCGGCGAGCGATGCGCAACGTCAGCTCGCAGTGGTTGCTGCCGCGCCGCTCGCACAGGCGGTGGGTGCGCGCGATGTCGTCGCCGAACCAGTCGCCGAGGCCATCGAGCAACCCCTCGACCATCGAGCAGAGGCCGGGCATCGAGGCGAGGATCAGCTGCAACGAGCCGTCCTGCACGTCGTCGCACACGATGCGGGGTGGTTTCTCACCCGGCGACAGCTTGATGACCTCGATCTGCACCAGCGGCCCGATGCCGTGCAGCATCACCTTCGAATCACCGAATCGCGCCGCGAGCGCCGGGTAGCGCTGCACCAGCCCGTCGAACGCGGACGCTCCAAAGGCGCGCAGCAAGGCTTCGCGCTCGACGTTGAGCTCTGCGCACGCGGCCGCGAGCAGCTCGTCGAACCACGCGCGGGGGTACATCGCCGGCGCGAGGATCACCCCGCGCACGTGCTCCGGGGCGCGCGCCAACACCGCGTCCCACCGGTCTTCACCGTGGGCCGCGACCACGAAGTCCTCGAAGAGGTTGAGGATGACCCCTTTCATCGAGCGCCAGCGGTGCCAGCGTCATGCCGCGCGTGAATTCGCCGATTTCGAAGTCAGCGCGGGAGGTGAGCGGCGACCCGGGCTGTGCCATGAAGCGGCCGTGTTCCGGTCCCTGCTCCTCGTTCCGGTGTTGACGTCGGTGCTCCTCGCAGCGCCGGCCGTGGCGCAGCAGGCAGACGTGAAGCCACCGACGCTGCTCAAGCAGGTCGACCCCGAGTACCCCGCCTCGCTCGCCGACGCCGGCATCCCCGAGGCGGCGGTGGTGATGGAGATCGACATCGGCGTCGACGGCAAGGTGATGGACGTGAAGGTGGTGGGCAGCGCGGGCGCGGCGTTCGACGACGCGGCGGTCGCGGCGGCGCGCCAGCTCGAGTTCACGCCCGCGGAGATCGGCGGCAAGCCCACGCCGGTGCGCATTCAGTACACCAGCCACTTCGTGGTGCAGGCGCAGCCCACGGTCGAGGCGCCGTTGCCGGTCGACGCGGGGATCCCCGTGGTGAACTTCGCGGGCACGCTGCTCACCGCCGGCACGCGTGAGCCCATCGTCGCCGCGAGCATCACCGCCGCCGGGCAGACCACCGAGTCGAACGGCGACGGCCACTTCGAGTTCACCGACCTCCCGGCGGGCCCGGTGGAGGTGAAGGTCGTCGCCGGCGGCTACGAGCCGTTCACCGAGACCGAAGACATCAAGGCGGGCGAGCGCACCGAGGTCCGCTACGTGTTGCGCTCGACGGGCGACCCGAACGTCACCGTGGTGCGCGGCACGAAAGATCGCCGCGAGGTCGCGCAGGTGAAGCTGACGCAGCAGGAGTTCCGCATGGTCGCCGGCGCGCGCAACGACGCGTTCAAGGTGGTGCAGAACCTCCCGGGCGTGGCGCGCTCACCGTTCGGCGGCGCGGCGCTGGTGGTGCGCGGCAGCAAGGCGTGGGACTCGCGCATCTACGTCGACGAGATCCAGATTCCGCAGCTGTTCCACTTCGCGGGCCTCAACGCGACGTTCAACAGCGCGACCATCGAGAGCATCAGCTTCCAGCCCGGCAACTTCGGCGTCGACTACGGCCGCAGCATCGGTGGCCTCATCCAGGCCGAGGTGAAGACGCCCAGCAAGCGCGGGGTGCACGGCGCGATCGACGTGAACTTCTTCGACGTCAGCGCGAACGTCGAGGCGCCGCTGTCGGACACGTGGTCGGTGAGCGCCGCGGGCCGCTTCGGCCTGGCGCAGCTGAGCGTGCCCTTCGCCATCAAGACCTTCGTGCCGGCGAGCGTGCAGAACCAGATCGGCTTCGCCCGCGCGCCGCAGTTCTGGGACTACCAGGTGCGCGCCGAGCACCGCGTGCTCAACTCGAAGAACCGCGTCTTCGTCGCCGCGTTCGGCTCGTCTGACTCGTGGGCCTTCGTCACGCCCAACCCGTTCCTCGACAGCGACGTCGAGGGCAACCGCGGCGCGGCGGCCAACAGCCAGCTCTACAACCGCCTGGTGCTCGGCATCGATCAACGCCTGAGCGATCGCGTGACGTTCATCTCGCGCAACTCGGTGGGCTTCGACATCAGCCAGCAGCAGGGCACCACCACCGAGGTGTTCTTCAAGGCGACGCAGGTGCCGGTGCAACTGCGCGAGCGGTTCCGCATCGACGTGCCCGAGGCGAAGCTGGTGCTCGGCGCGGGCCTCGACGCGCTCATCACGCCCGCGCTGCTCGACGCGCAACAGCCGCCGCCGTTCAGCGCCAACCAGCTGCCCGACCCGTACGTCACGCGGCGCCTCATCGCGAAGACCGAGCTGCGCGCGTACGTCGAGCCGGGCGTGTTCGTCGACGCGACGTGGACTCCGCTCGAAACGCTGCAGGTGCGCGGCGGCCTGCGCTTCGACGGCGAGCTGGGCACGATGAAGAAGGTGTGGCTCAACCCGCGGCTCTCGGCGCGCTGGCAGTTCCTGCCGTTCCTCGCGGCGAAGGCGGGCGCGGCGATGTACCAGCAGCCGCCCGACTACCGCACCGGCCAGCTCTCACCGGTGTTCGGCAACCCCGACCTGAAGCCCGAGGGCGCGTGGCACTTCATGGCAGGCGTGGAGGCGAAGCTCTTCGACCTCTTCGATCTCGACGTGCAGGGCTATTACAAGCCGCTCTTCGACCAGGCGCGGCAGACGCTCGCGGGCGGCCAGGGCAGCGACATCAACATCGCGGGCAACGAGCTCAAGTACACCAGCGCGGGCTATGGGCGGGCGTACGGCGCGGAGTTCCTGCTCCGCCTGCGGCCGACCCGCTACTTCACCGGGTGGGTGGCGTATTCGCTCAGCCGCTTCGAGCGCGACTACTTCGGCGGCGTGGCGTTCGCGCCCGGGCCGCTCGATCAGCCGCACAACCTGATCATCGTCGGCAGCGCGAAGCTCCCGTGGGACCTGAACTTCGGCGTGCGCTTCCGCTACTCGTCGGGGCCGCTGGTCACGCCCATCATCGGCTCGCTGTTCGACGCGAGCGCCAACGCGTACGTGCCGCTGCCGGGCCTGCCGTGGAGCCAGCGCCTGCGCGACTTCTTCCAGCTCGACGCGCGGCTCGACAAGCGCTTCGTCTTCGACGCGTGGACGCTCGTCGTCTACCTCGACGTGCAGAACGTGCTGAACACGCAGAACCCCGAAGCGCTCTTCTACAATTACAACTACTCGCAGTCGTCCTTCGTCACCGGCATTCCGATTCTGCCGACGGTGGGCGTGAGAGGAGAGTGGTGATGCGCGCGCTCCCGTTGTCGCTGCTGCTGGTGCTCGCCTCGTCGTGCGGCGCGCAGTTCGCGCCCGAGACGCTGGTCGACTCGCTGCGCATTCTCTCGGTGACGAGCGACCCGCCCGAGGTGCGGCCCGGCGAGGGCTCGACGCTCTCGGTGCTGTACGGAGACCCGACGCGTGTGGGCCAGCCGTCGACCGTCATCTGGGTGGGCTGCGAGCCCGACCCGCTCGACCTGAACCGCAACGCCTGCAACGACGCCTCGCTCCTCATCAAGCCGTCGACCATCACCAGCTACCCCGAGGGGCTCAAGCTGCTCGGGTTCAGTCAGAAGGCCGTGTACTCGGCGACGCCCGGCGTGTTCGACGTGCTCGCGCCCGACGACGTGATTCGGCAGGCGGGCAGCATCGGGCAGGTCATCGTGATCGTCATCGCCGAGGAGATCTCGGTGAACCTGATGGGCGACGAGCTGACCAAGGTCTTCCAGCGCATCGAGAACAAGGAACTGCCGACCGCCATCGCGCTGACCCGCATCGTGGTGAGCGAGAAGCAGGACGAGGCGACGCGCAACCACAACCCGGAGATCCGCACGCTGACGTTCAATGGTGCGGCGTTGCCGGTGGGCGCACGGCTGCTCGTGCACGCCGGAGAAGAGGTGCAGCTCGGTGTCGAGGTGCCCGAGAGCTCGCGCGAGCGCTACGTCGAGAAGCAGCCCACGGGCGACGTGAGCAAGCAGGAGGTGGTGGTCGGCGCGTGGTACTCGAGCGGCGGGCGCTTCTCGAAGGAACGCTTCGACGTCACCGACACCGCGCCGACCGTCTACACCGCGCCGGGCTCGATGAAGTTCCCCGAGGATCCCGTGCCCGAGAAGCGCAGCGGGCAGCTGTGGCTGGTGGTGCGCGACAACCGCGGCGCGCAGAGCTACCAGCAGTTCCGCACGTTCGTGTGTGACGAGACGCAGCCGACGCCGGTGGTGAAGAGCCTGATGCCTCCCGCGAGCGCGACGGATCCCGTGGTGGTGCTCGGCGACAACCTGCAGAAGGCGACCGACGTCGTCATCGGTGACTACGCGCTGGTGAACGGCGCGTTCTCGTCGGCGCAGGGCGGGTTCGTGGGCTTCCTGCCCGAGGGGTTGCCGGCGGGCACCTACCCGGTGCGGGTGCGCGGGCAGAATTGTTCGGACACCGCGACCGGGCTGACGTTCACCGTGCCCTGATGCCTCGCACGAGCTCGCTGCGACCGCTGCTGCGCGAGGGCCAGGGTGCCCTGAAGAACGCCGTGCCGCGCGCGTGGTGGCGTGGGCTCAAGCGGCTGCGGAGCAAGTCGACCGGCGTGCCGCTCTCTGCGCTCGACGCGCACCTCGAGACGGTCGCCGCCGCCTTCGCGCGCTCGCAGGACGAGGGCCGCCACGCGCTGTCGTCGTTCCACCTCGAGCTCGGCGAGCTGGAGCTCCCGCGCGACCCGCATTCCGCGGCGTACCGCGACGCGCAGCTGAAGCTCTACGAGCGCATCTCCGGGCGCACGCACGCCCTCGAGTACGAGCGCTCGGCCATCGACGTCGAGGCGGCCACCTCGCGCCCGTACCCCTACCTCACGGGCAGCACCGCGGAGACCGGCGAGCAGTGGGTGGCGATCGGCTGGCTGCTCAAGTCGCTCGGCCGCGACCCGCCCGGCCACGTGCTCGAGTTCGGTCCCGGCTGGGGCCACACCACGCTCGCGCTCGCGACGCTCGGCTTCGACGTCACCGCCGTCGACGCCGACCCCGACTTCCTCGAGCTCATCTCGCGGCGCGCCGGCGCAGCGCGGGAACGGCTGACGTTGGTGCCGGGCGACATGCTGACCTTCGAGCCGAAGCGTCCAGCCGACGTGGTGCTCTTCTTCGAGTCGTTTCACCACTGCTCCGACCCGCTGCGGCTGCTCGCGCGCCTCGAGAAGCTCATCGCGCCGGGCGGCCGCGTCATCTTCGCCGCCGAGCCGATCGACGACTTCGAGCTGCCGTGGGGCGTGCGCCTCGACGGGCAGTCGGTGTGGGCGATGCGCCGCTATGGCTGGCTCGAGCTGGGCTTCGAGACCGGGTTCTTTCTCGAGACACTGCGTGGGCTCGGGTGGAACGCGGTGCGGTCGCGATCGTTCGCGGCGAGCCCGTTGGCTGACGTCATCGTGTGCACGCGCGGCTGACCGGCGTTGCCATGAAGATTCGACACTTCCTGTCGAGTTTTCATGGCGCCGGTGATCGCTCAGTCACCACGGCCAGCGTTCCCGCGAGTCCGACCGCGCCGATGGCGGTCCACAGCGCGAACGCATCGGGCAGCAGGCCGAAGAGCAGCGCGAACCCGCCCCACGCCACGAGCGCCGGCACGACGAACAACGCGATGCGCTTGAGCCGCTTCATCGCCTCGAGGCTAACTTGGCTCGAGGCGCAGAGGCGGGTTACTCCTCACCCTGACCCTCTCCTCTGAAGAGGAGAGGGAAGTAGGGTGCGCGCCGTGACTCCGACCCAGCTCGCCGCGCTCGAGAAGCGCGTGCACACCATCACCCGCCCCGAGCCCGCGTTGATGTGGCTCTACTTCTTGAGCTCGCTCGCGCTGCTCTGCGCCGCGCCGCTCGCGCTGGTGCCGCTCTACTTCCGCTACCACACCCTGCTCTACCGCTTCGACGCGACGGGCATCTCGATGAGCTACGGCGTGCTCTTTCGCCGCGAGATGCAGCTGACCTACGCGCGGATGCAAGACATCCACCTCTCGCAGAACATCATCGAGCGCTGGCTGGGCATCGGCACGGTGACGGTGCAGACCGCCGGCTCGGGCGCGAGCGGCAACCTCGCCATCGTGGGCGTCAGCGACTTCGAAGCGATTCGCGACTACCTCTACGCGAAGATGCGCGGGGTTCGAGACCACGAGCACGCCGCGCCCACCGGCGGGAGCTCGAGCGAGACCGACGCGCTGCTCATCGAGATTCGCGATGCGCTCAAAGAGACGGCCAACGCGCTCAAGCCCCCACCGCCCTCGCCCGCGACCTTCCACGCCAAGCAGGAGCCCTGAATGGACTTCCTGCTCAAGCTGCTCAAGCCGCTCTTCCTGCCGCTGCTCAAGCTCGACTTCCGCGCCCCGCACCTGCCCGAGGGCAGCTCACTGGTGCGCAGCCTGAAGCCGTCGGACCGGTGGCTCGCGTACAAGTACCTCCAGACGCTGCTGCGCTTCCTGCAGCCGTTCATCTTCACCGGCATCGCGGTGATTCCGCTGATCCAGAAGTCGCGCGGCTGGGCGCTGGTCTTCGCGGTGGTCGCCTTCGGCCTCGAGCTCTTGTCGGTCGCCTTCGCGCTCGTCACCGCGCGGGTCGACTTCGAGCTGCGCCACTACCTGGTGGGCGATCGCTCGCTGCGCGTGGTGCAGGGCGCGTGGACCCGCGAAGAGGTGACGCTCAGCTACGCCAACGTGCAGAACATCGAGGTGACGCAGGGGCCGCTGGAGCGCCTCTTCGGCTTCAAGTCGATCACCATCTCGACCGCCGGCGCGTCAGACACCACCCCCGGCGCCGAGAACAGCCACCTCGTCACCCTGGTCGGGTTGGATCAAGCCGACGAGGTCAGGCACCTGATTCTGGGCATGCTGAAGCAGCAGCGCGACACCGGCCTCGGCGACCACGTGGCCCCGGCGTCGCCCGCCACAGGGCTGTCGCTCGAAAGACTCCGTGAAATCAAAGCGGTGGCTTTGACGTTGAGGGACGTCGCGGTGGCTCGTTTCCGTTGACATTCGGCATCCCCGACACCAAATCCTCCCCGAGTTTTCGCTTCTCCTCCTTTTGGACCCCACTCCATGACTTCTTCGCTTCTCACGCTGGCGCAGGCCCACGAGCAGGGCTGGCTCACCACCCGGCTCCTGGCGACCTTCACCGGCAACGCCGAGTGGGTGCTGTGGCTGCTCGCCTTTCTCTCGATTCTGTCGATCGCCGTGATGCTGGAGCGGGGCATCTACTTCATGACCCGCTCGCTGCCCGACAGCGACGGCGTGCTGTTGAAGCTGGCCAAGGGTGAGCTCGCGGCGGTGAAGACGGCGGTCGCCGGCAAGTCGGGCATGGAAGCGGCGGTGCTGCGCGAGGGGCTCGAGTGGTCGGAGAAGGGCGCCGACGCGGTGCAGGAAGTGATCGACGCGACGATGGCCCGCGAGCGGCCGCGCTACGAGCGGTTCTTGTCGATCCTCGGCACGCTCGGCAGCAACACCCCGTTCATCGGCCTGTTCGGCACGGTGCTCGGCATCATCAAGGCCTTCAAGGACCTCGGCGTGTCGGGCGCGAAGGGCGCTGAAGTGCAGGCGACGGTGATGGCCGGCATCTCCGAAGCGCTCGTCGCGACTGCCGTCGGCCTCGCCGTCGCGATTCCCGCGGTCATTGGGTACAACATCCTGCAGCGCTCGGTGAAGAACACCGTGGCGCGCTCGACGGCGCTGGGCCACGCGCTCGTCGGTCACCTCCGCGCCGGGAAGTAAGGAGAACGGCCCATGGCTGGAGGCGCTCCAGAAGGCGACGACGAGATCACGGGCATCAACGTCACCCCGCTCGTCGACATCGTGCTCGTGCTGCTGATCATCTTCATGGTCACCGCGAACTTCATCGTGCGCGAGACCGTGGAGGTCGACCTGCCGCGCGCGGCGAACACCCAGGACAAGACCGTCCAGGGTCCGGTGATGCTCACCATGGACAAGGACGCGAAGATCTTCTTCGACGGCGTCGAGGTGCAGCCCGACGCGCTGATGCAGAAGATGAAGGACGCGGTGGCGAAGGACAAAGAGGTGCGCGCCATCATCTCGGCCGACCAGACCCTGAACTACGGCAAGGTCATGGGCCTGATCGACCAGGTCAAAGAGGCGGGCATCGCGAAGTTTGCGTTGAACATCCAGAAGGAAGCCAAGGCCCAGCCGGCAGCACCTTGAAGGAACGGAAGGGCTCCCACTGGAGTCCTTCTTTGGAGTGGTCAGCATGAGCGTGGGCGGACTCGATCCGAGTCACCGACAGAGCGACGATGCCCGGTCCTTCGCGTTCCTCGCGGGGGCGCTGATCTTTTCGATCATCGTGCACGCCATCGGCATCCAGGTGCTGCCCGATCGGTTGGCCGCGCTCGGCCCCCCGCGCCGGGTCGAGATGGAGTTCTACGAGCCGCCGCCGCCTCCGCCTCCGCCGCCGAAGGTCGAGGAGCCCGAGCCGCCCAAGCCCGACCCGCCGAAGATCAAGATCAAGCCGCCGCCGGTGAAGGTCGCTGAAGCGCCTCCGCCGCCGAAGGAAGAAGCGCCACCGCCGCCCAACGACACGCCCCCGCCCGAGACGCCGCAGAAGCCGGTGCCGATCGTGGTGGGCATCTCGATGTCGTCGACGACCGCGGCCGGTGGCTTTGCGGTGCAGGTCGGCAACACCACCTACGGCAAGGCGTCGGACAAGATCACCGACCCGTCGCAGGTGAAGGCGTATTCCGCGCCGAAGTACGTGCCGCCCGGCGGCGCCGACACCGATCCGACCGTGCTGTCGGAAGTGAAGGTGCCCTACCCCGAGGAAGCGAAGAAGAACGAGATCGAGGGCTCGGTGCGGCTGCGCGTGACGGTCGATGAGACCGGCAAGGTCGTCAACGTGAGCATCATCAGCGGGCCGGGCTACGGGCTGAACGAGGCGGCGCGCGATGCGGTGCTGCGGTTCAAGTTCCGCCCCGCCACCAAGGGCGGCGAGGCGGTCGGCACGACGTTCCCGTACACGTACACGTTCCTGTTGGAGTGACGGTCAGCGCTTCAGCTCGTCGAGGGGCGTGCCGTGCAGCTGCTGGCCCTTCGGGTGCACGACGTTCTCGAGACCGTACGCCGCGGAACCGAGCGCGACGTCTTGCGCACCGGTCGCGAGCCCCTGGGTGAGGAAGTTCTGGGCGACGCCGTGCGCGACGTGCGCCGCGTGCGAGCCCGCCATCACCGCCGAGGTCGCCGTCTCCGCCACCGCGATGGCCGCCTTGCGCTTGGCGAACTCAACGGCCCTGGAGTCGGTGGTGCCAGCCGAGTCGCCCGCCTTCGCGCGGTCGATCTCTTCGAACGCATTCACCAGGCCCGGCGCGTTGTACGCGACCGCGGTCGTGGCACCGAGGCCCATCGCTCCGGCCGCACCCAGCTCCGCGGCCCACGCCGCGCCGCCCGAAGCGACGCCCAGCGCTGCGGAAGACAACACCTTCGCCACGACGAGTTCCCGCTCATCGGTGGTCGCGCGCCGCTCGATGAGGTCCTTGCCTTCTGACGCCCAGCTTCCACGCGCCACGCCCGCGCGCTCGCCACCGGTGTGCAGCGCGAGGTTGCGATACAGCGTGGTCTCACCGCTCTCGGCCACGGTGCGGGCCTCGCGTTCCATCAGCCCCGCACGCACGCGGAGCGCCGCGCGAAGGTTGGGCACGGTCGCCGCGGCGTCATCGAGCCCGAGCCGACGACGCAGGTCGGCGGCGCGCGCGTGATCTTCCTTGCTGGCTCCCGGCGACTCGAGCTTGCCGAGCACGGCCACGAGGCCCTGCAGCTCAGCTTCGTTGGCGGCCGTGGTGTTGAACTGCTGCGCGCCACGATGCAGCTGCGAGGCGACGTCTTCCTTGAGCCGCTGCGCCGCTTCCCCGCGAACGAACTGGTCAACGTGGCGAGCGAAGGTCGCGGTCAGCTTCTTCACTTCGGCCTCGGTGAGGCGCGGGTTCATCTTCTTGAACGCGAAGGCCACGACGTCGAGCACCTGTTCGCGCGGCACCCGCTCGAGCATGCGCTTGAAGTCTGGAGAGGAAGACACGCGGCTGCTGAGCGTCAGCTCGGCCTCGGGCTCATCGGCGACCAACGCGTCGAGGCCTTTGCCGACACTTTGCAGGCCCGCGTCGACCAGCGCGTTCTGTCGCGCCTCGTTGGCCTGTTGTTGCTGCAGCTCGTAGGGCGAGACCGTCTGAATCGAGCTCGACTCGACGCTCTGGTTCTCAGCTGACGACGTCGTGGAGCCCTCCCACGCGCTCACCTGGTTCGACGTCTGCTTTGCCGGCACGGGCTGCGCCTGAACGGTCTCGTTGGTCTCGGGGGTCTCGGGGGTCTCGATGCAGAAGTCGTTCTTCGGGGTGATGGTGTTGGGAGTCGACACGGGGGGCTCCAGGGTGAGGGGGAGCGCGCTCCAGAAGCAGCCCGAGTGCCGATGCATCTCCGCGAACTTGCGGGGGAAGGCCCGTCTCCGCCGTCTCAGAGGACAGACTGAACGTTCCTCTCGATTCGGAGACGTCGGACTTCGCGTTCACGCCGCGGTGCGCTCTGCTCAGCAGGAATGCGATTTCTCGTCGTCGCGATCGCGCTCTCCTGCGTCAGCTGCACGGAGCCCGCGTCTACGTTCGACGACGGGCTGCGACACGTACCAACGGAACTGGAGATCCGCCGCTCATCCGCTGACCTGTACCAATTCGCGACGTCGCATTGGCGTTTCTACGACGACTTTCTCGATCTCCAGCCACCCGCATGTGGGCCGGACACTGACGGTGGTGTCGCCGAGTGGAGCTACCTCTGGCGCCATGGGGTCGCGAGTTCGAGTGCAACTGCCGAGGGCAACGGTCGTCTGTACGGCGGTCGCGCCGGACTCGACATCTCACCATCCGGCATTCTCGCGGTTGCAGCTGCATACCGGCTGTGGACCTTCGCTGCGGACGGCGGACAGCCGCTGCACGCGGATTGGAGCGACGCGCGGGGCGGGGGCTGGACGATGGGCGCCTTCGCAACGCCGACCTTGTTCTGGACCGACGGCGCGCTCGCGCCGAGTCTCTACGACTTCGCACTTCCCCGCAGCCGCGTCGACGGTTGGCAGGTTGCGTACAGCTGGAGAGCCGCCCAGGGTTCGACGAACTCGTTCGACAATTGGTACCAGGCCTCACCGGCGATTCAGCGCGACGGCACGCTGATTTGGACGAGCGGTGCCGGCACGACCTTCGCGCTTGGCACCAACGGCGAACTAAAGTGGACACGTCCCGCAGATCAAGGCCCGCTGCTGGTCACGATCGACGACATCGTGGTGCGCTCGACGCGCGGTGACTTCGTCGCGTTCGCGCCGGATGGTGGGGTGCTGTGGCACGAGCCGACCCTGGGCGATGGCGGAGCGCTGCGACAGGTCCCCATCGTCGATGAGGGGCGTTACCCCTCGCGCTTCCTGCCAATGTACTACGGGTACGGGGAGGCTGCGCTGGTGCTGCGTGACGCCCGCGACGGCCGCGTTGCTGCACGACTCGATGCTGGCGCCTTCGCCACACCGGTCGTCGTGGGCGTCGACCCGGACGGGTGGGTTCTTCTCAACGGGCAGGAGGCCGACAGCAGCTTCTCGCTCGCCGCGCTGACTCCCGAGCTTCGGGAAGTGTGGCGAGTTCCCGCTCAGGAGCTCGAGTTCGCGCCGATCGTGACCCCGACCCGCGTCGTCACCATCGACCGGGACTGCAGGCTCAAGCTGATCGATCGCACCAACGGAACGACGCTCGCCGAGCACCGCCTCGTCGGCCGGCCGTACCGCTACCTCCCCCGGCTTCTCGACGGTGTTCTGTACGTCACCGCCGAGGTGCGACCGACCGTGACGACCAAGCCAAGCCAGATGCAGGGGCGAGTGCGGCCAGACGGCGGGATCATCGACGTGGCCGACTACGGCTGCTTCCTGCCCGGATTTCTCGACACCGACCTCTGTCCTGCGATCGCGCCCGAGCCGCGGCAGGCGGTGTACGCCGTCTACGCGTTTCAGGTCGAATGAGCCGGCTCTCGCACGCGCTGAGAATCGATTTCGGAGCGTCTACGCCGCATGCGACCCGCCGGTCGGTTTTGAGGCCCGCATCGCGCGGCGCTCCTGACATTTCGCGCTGATCACCCCGTGGCACACCCGCTGCTCTCTGGCCCCTCACCGGCAACGACGCCGGTCCAGGACAGGAGAGTGCAGCGTGGTGCAAGGCAAGCGGTACCAGGTGTTCTCGATCAAGGAAGTCATCGAGAACGAGAACAAGAAGTCGATCTGGGTGAAGGCGGGCAGTGCGTGGGCCAACCGTGACGGGAGCATGAACGTCTATCTCGACGTGCTCCCGCTCGACGGGAAGCTGCACGTGCGGGAGCCCATGCCCGAGCAGCGGCAGTCGAGCGCGCAGGGCGACGGCAAGAGCAACAACAACAGCAACACCGAGCGTCCGCTCGCGGCGAATGGTTCGCCGACGTGGGCCTCGGACTCGATGGGGGGACACTGAACATGAAGAGCAACAAGCTGAAGTCGATGGGGTGGGTGGTCGCGGTGGTGTTCGCGCTGGGCAGCTTCGGCGCGATGGCCAAGCCGGGCGTGAAGATGCAGGTCACCGGCGTGGTGAACCTGAACCAGGCCACCGAGAAGCAGCTCGATCTGCTGCCGGGCGTCGGTCAGAAGGCCGCGCGGCGCATCATCGAGCACCGCGCGAAGACGCCGTTCACGAAGCTCGAAGACCTCCGCAAGGTGAAGGGCTTCGGCGCGAAGAAGTTCGAGAAGCTCAAGCCGTTCCTGACGCTCAGCGGGCCGACGACCGCGGCGCTCAAGAAGCTCGAGCCCGGTGAGAAGCCCGCTCCCTCGGCGCAGGGGCGACGCGGCACGCCGAGCGGCAAACGCTGAATTCGCCGCGGACGTGACGACGCGGCAGTGGTGCGGGCTTTCGACCCCTGCACCACTGCCGCGAAGTCGTTTCGGGTAACGTCGGCGACATGCGCACCGTCGCACGGGCGATCGTCTTCTCGCTCTCGCTCGCCATGGTGGCGTTCGCCGCCGGCGTGCTGTGGGTCAACGGCTCGCTGCCCGGGCCCGTGCCTGGCGACGCCCCTCCCTATTCCTTGAGCCCGCTCGCCGAGGTGCTCGGTGCGTGCATCGACGCGCGTGGCCAGGTCGACCTCACCGAGCTCAAGAAGCACCACGCCGCGCTCGAGACCTTCGTGCGCTCGCTGGCGAAGACGTCACCCGACTCGACGCCGGAGCTCTTCCCCACCGTCGAGGCGCGGCTGGCCTACTGGCTCAACGCGTACCACGCGCTGGTGTTGCTCGAGCTGCTCGACACCCGCGCGACGCGCACCTCGCACACCGCCGAGCTGTTCGACGGCGTCACCATCGGCGGCAAGCACACCGGCCGCTGGGCCATCACGCGCAACTTCCTCGACGTCACCGGAGACGCGCGGGTGTTCCTCGCGGTCGCCACGGGTGCGAAGGGGCGCGGCGTGCTCGATGGCGCGCCGTTCGACACCGACTCCATCAACCTGCAGCTCGACGATGCGGTGCGACGCTTCGTGCGGCGGACCGATCACGTCTCGGTCGACGGCAAGCGCGTGAAGGTGAGTTCGCTGTTCCGCGACCACCGCGAGGACTTCCTCGCCGCGCTCCCCGAGGAACGAAAGAACGTGCTGCAGATCGTCTGGGCCTACCTGCCGGAAACGTGTGAGAGCGGGCAGGAAGGCTGCGCGACGCGGGCGGATCTCGATCGCGCGTGCGGGACGAAGTTCGACGGGTGCCAGGTCGAGTTCGTCGAGCCCGACGAGACGCTCGCCGTGAAGAACTAGAGGGAAAACGAGAGGCCCGCGTTCACTCCGCCGACCAGCGCGTCGCCGAAGGTCTGGATCTTCCCACCCACGCGCAACGTCAGCGGTTCGACGAGCGGAATCAACGCCGCGAGCTCGAGTCCCACGTCGAAGCCCGGGAAGCTGAACTGGAACGTCGGCCGCACCTCGAGGCCACCTTCGCGCAACCCGTCGCGGAAGAAGACGTAGCGGTGCGGCACTCCGAGCTCGAGACCGCGCCGCACCTCGCCGTTGTACGTCATCCACCGGAAGCCGGCCGCGATGGCGGGCTCGATGTGCTTCTTCGGGCCGATGCGGAGCAGCAGGTGCGACGAGTAGCCGCGCACCGACGCCGTCGTGAGGTCGAACTGGAAGTCGGCGCCGAGGTACGCGTAGCCGAAGTTCACCCGGCCCGTGCCCGAGGGCGCTGCGCCGAAGGTGCCGAAGTCGGCGCCGCCCGTGAGATCGAAGCCGAACGATGGGCAGTGGAAGCGGTTCTCGACCACCGCGGGGGCATCGTCGTCGAGCGCGTAGACGATCACCGGGAGCGCGGCGACCACCACCACCGCGAGCACAATGAGGGCTTTGCCGTCGCCGAGGCCTCCGCCGCCACTTCCTCCCGAGCTTCCCGAGCTCGAGGAGCTGGTGCTGCCGGTCGAGGTTCCACTCGGCGTGCCCAGCGGGACGGCACCGTGGATGGTGGGGCTCGCCGGGGCGTAGGCGGTGAGCGGGTACGTGGTGCGGGCGGGGGCGGTGGCGTAGCGGCCGCTGGGGAGCGGAATCCAGAGCTGGCCGGGGACGGCGAAGCAGCGCTGGGCGTAGGTCGGCTCGACGTCGGCGGGGACGAGGGGTGGCGGGCTGGTGGGCGCTTCTGCGGCTGGGGCTTCGGGGACTGGTGCGGCTTGTGGCTCTTGTGCGGTCGCCAGCTGGGCTGCGACCAGCGTGAGGAGGAGGACGAGGTGCTTCATCGCTTTCAAGGCTAGCAGCCCCTCACCCCGACCCTCTCCCCGCTGCGCAGGGAGAGGGAGTCATGGGCCTGCATCTGCTGGTTGCTCTCGCTCTCTCTTTCGGTTGGCGATGCACTCGTCGAGCGCCTTCACCATGAAGTCGTGCGGCAACCCCGCCTCGAGCCGGAAGCCGCCGCCGTTCTCGGCCGGGTGCACGCGCGCCATGTCGAGCAGCTCGGCTTCGTCCTTCTTGCCCTCGGCTACGGCCTTCATGCGCGCCACCGAGAGCGCGGCGCCGAGTGAGCGACGCAGCTCGTCCGAAGACGCCGCGTTCGACGGCGCAATGTCGGCCACCATGCCCACGTCGTGCCCCACGTCCATGTGCAGCTGCAGCTGGCTCGCCGACTGCCGCACCAGGTCGGCCAGCCGCGGGTCGCTCTTCTCGACCATGCGCGCGATGGGGTCGGCCGGCATCACGCCGTACAGCTCGCCGTACGCCATCGACTCGTCGAGCACCGGGTTGGTGACCGGCGGCCCGCTGCCTTCGAGGCGATCGAGCACACGGCGGAGGTCTTCTTCATTCTCGCCCGCGATGAACATCGTGCCGCCCCAGGTCGCGAAGCTCTCGGTGCCGCCGTCGGCGATGGTGATCTCGTGGATCTGCCCCTGCTTGCCGTAGTCCTTCGTCACCGGGTCCTGCGACAGGAACTTCTTCCATTGCGCGTTGCGGAAGTCGCCCGTCACCACCATCGAGTTGTCGATCATCGCCACGCGGTCGATCTTCGTCGTCGGGTCGAGCCCCGCGTCGCGCAGCTCGCCGAGGAAGCCGCCGCCCTCGCCGTCGCCGAACAGGCACTCGGTCATCTTCGGCGCGAGCTCGGAGTTCATGATGGCGTTGAACTCCGCGACCACCACGCCGCGCTTCACCTCGGCGGGCATCAGCGCCATCACCGGGTCGCGCGGCCGCGCCGGTTCCTGCACCGCGACCCCCGCGTCGATCACCGGCGCCACCCACGTGCGGCGCTCCTCAGACCGGCGCTTCTCGTCGCGCGACATGTAGGTCGGGAGGTTGACCTGCTGCGGGCTCACGTGCGGCGGCGGCTCGGCCCCGCGCATCAACCACGCGCCTCCCGCCAGCAGCAGCGCTGCGAGCACCAACCACACCACCGGGCTGCGACGACGACGCTCCGACGCCATGACGCCTCCGAACTCAGAAGTCCTTGCGCTCGAAGCGCCACGCCGCGACCGACAACAACGCGACGCTGAAGATGAAGCAGCCGCCGAGCAGCCGG
Source organism: Myxococcaceae bacterium (assembly GCA_046351675.1). Taxonomy (GTDB): domain Bacteria; phylum Myxococcota; class Myxococcia; order Myxococcales; family Myxococcaceae; genus Archangium_A. Next base: position 78,971 of record JAXLYB010000023.1, on the reverse strand, counting down.
CTCACCATGTTGCCGTCGACCACGTCGCCCGCCGCGAAGTGCGCCGACACCGTCGCCAGCGTGCCGAGCCGGGGAATGGGCAGCATCGCGTAGGAAAAGAGCGTGCGGCCGAGGCCGTCGTTCATCGCCACCGCGATCGTCTCGCGGAAGCTGGCGATCACTCCGAGGATGAGCGTCACCACGCCGAGCGCGCCCGAGAGCGCCGCGCTGCGCACGAAGAACGAGCTGGTCAGCATCACCGCGTACAGCGCGCAGAAGCCGACCCAGCCGATCGCGCTGCCGGTGAGCAGCTGGAAGTTCCACACCCCGGTCTTCACGCCGAGGAGGAAGGTGAGCCCACCCGCGCCGTAGAAGCTCCCCGCCGCCGCGAGAATCACGACGCCGAGGTACGTGCCGAACAACAGCTGCCACCGGGCGACCGGCAACGAGAGCAGGTGTTCGATGCGGCCAGGCGCGAGCAGCTCGGGCGCGAAGTCGCTGCACGCGATCGCCAGGAAGAACGCGCCTCCGTAGAACGCGCAGTACGCGACCGCGGTGAAGAGCGCCGACATCACGCGGTGCGCCGACATCACGTCTTCGAAGAGGAACGAGCCGAAGAGCTTGCTGCCCGCGATCGCGCCATCGACGACGTCCATCTGCAGCGAGAAGCCGAGGATCACCAGCACCAGGGTGATGGCGCCGAACAGCGCGAGGAACCACTTGCGGCGCGCCGCCTCGAGCAACAGGTCCATCGCCACGCGGTAGACCTGTCTCATGACGCGCGCTCCAGCTCGGTGAGCACGGCCTCGAGGTCCTTCGTCTGCGGGGCGAGCGCGGTGAGCTGCAGCCCGGCGGCGCGTGCCCGGTCGAGCGCGGCGTTGAGCGCGGCCACTTCTCCGGTGAAGGTGATGGCGCGCTCGTGCCGCTCGAGCCCGCAGGCCTTCAGCGCGTCGTCGCTCGGGTCGGTGGTGAACGTCACCGTCCACCGGCTCGAGGCCTGGCGAATGTCGTCGAGCGTGCCCTCGAGGCGCAGCTGGCCTTGCGTCAACACGCCGATGCGATCGCACACGCGCTCGGTCTCTGACAGCAGGTGCGAGTTGAGGAGAATCGTCGCGCCCCGCTTCTTCTCTTCGAGCAGCAGGTTGCGCACCTCGACGCGCCCCACCGGGTCGATGCCGTCGGTCGGCTCGTCGAGCACCAGCAGCTCAGGTGAGCCGAGCATCGCCGCGCCCAGGCCCAACCGCTGCCGCATGCCCTTGCTGTAGGTGCCGACCCGCTGCGGAGAATCGGCGAGCCCCACGCGCTCGAGCATCTTCGCCAGCTCGGCGTCGCTCGGGTGCAGCCCCTTGAGCGTCGCGACCGAGCGCAAGAACGCGCGCCCCGAGAGCGCCGCCGGCAGGTGCATGCGCTCTGGCAGGTAGCCGATGCGCGCGCGCACCTTCACGTCTTCGGGGTCGCCGTCGAGCACCGTCACCGCGCCCGACGTCGGCCGCACCACGCCGAGCAACACCTTGATGAAGGTCGTCTTGCCGGCGCCGTTGGGGCCGATGAGCCCGAACGCCGCGCCGCGCGGAATCGAGAGCGTCAGCCCCCGCAGCGCCTGCTGGGGTGCGCTGAACAGCGACCGGTAGTCCTTGGTGAGCGCCGTGACCGACAGGGCAAGCGACATCGCCTGCATCATGGCCGCGATACGAACGAGGTGCGCTGAGAATTGCCGCACAGCTCCGGGGTGAGGGGAAAACCTTCTTTACTTCGGCTCGACCACCGTCGCCCGCCCACCTTCCGCGCCGATGACGCCAATCGTGCCGGGGCCGGCTTCGGCCAACAACGCATCAGATACCGCCTTCCAAGGCCGGTTCGCGCCACAGGCGACGGCGACCACCACCACGGTGTCCCCGCGGAAGACGTAGCTGGTCTGACACCACGACAAGGTCGGGCTCATGCCGCCATCGACGCGCTCGGACCCGGCGGGCGACTTCGCGAGCCGCCGAAACTCCGCGATGAGGCCGGGCATCGCTGCCGGCTCGAAGCGCAGCACGTCGACCCGCACCGTCCACGTGTCGTCACGCTTCGGCGCGCGCCAGTGCGCGGTCGTGGCGCCCACTGGCCGCGCGGCGCACAGCACCTCGAAGCCGTACATGCGGGCCCGGTGCTTCTCGCTGCAGAACGCGTCGGCGGTGCGCTCGACGACGTCTTGCTTGCCGGTCACCCGCGCGCGTTCCACCCAGTCCGGCACCTGCGTCACGGCCAACGCGGCGACGAGAGCGAGCATCGGCGGAGTCTGTCACGCATTGATGCGCACGTTCACCCCCGGGCGCAGCGACAGCACGTCGCCATCGCGCACGAAGCAGTTCCACTGGTCGAGCCCGTTGACCTGCAGCCGCGAGGGCGTGGCGTCGAACGTCGGCTCGACGGCCCACAGGCCCAGCTCGTTGCGCAGCGTCGCGCCGTTGTTGTCGCCTTCGACCAGCAGCCGCGCCTCGCCCGCCTCGACGCGCTCGCGCTGACCGGGCACCAGCAACCGCTCGCCGCCACCGTCGCGGTACTTCACGCGCGCGGGGTTGAGCAGCTCGACCTCCAGCGGGCGCGGCGCGACGAGCTCGAGGCGGTACGGAGGCGGCTTCACCACCGGCAGCTCGCGCACCGAGGTGACGGTCACGCGTTCGAGCATCGGCAAGACCCCGATGTACTCGATGAGCCGCTGCAGCTCGGCCTCGTCGCCGCTGACGTGCTCGAGGAACGAGCCGAGGTCGACACTCAGCTCGCGCACGAAGCGGCAGCCCGGCGTGCGCTGGAGCGCCCCCAGCCGGTGCACCAACCGCCAGTCGTGGGGATCGCCCCGCCACGAGCGCAGCGCCAACGCGCGCGGCACGCCGTGCGACCAGGTCACGCTGAGCTCTCCGCGGTGCACGTCACCCGCCAGCGCGCCGAGCCACTGGAGGTGGTGGAGCTGCGGGTTCGACAGCGCTTCGCCGAGCGGCGCGCCCTGCTCGAGCAGCCAGTCGGCGTAGACCGACCACGCCCCGTCGTCGTCGGCTCGCGCGCGCACGCCGGCCTCCAGCGCCTCGTTCACTGTCTCGGGCTCGGCGAGGCGCATCAGGAAGCGCATCGCATGGCCGCGGGCCACCTCGAAGACGTCGCCGTGCACGAGCTCGACTTCCTGCACGCGCTCGCCGTAGCGCCACACGCCGGCCGTCGAGCCGAGGTCGCGCAGCCACCAGCGTTGGTGCTCGAACTCCACGAGGCACTGGCGGCGGGCGGCGCGCTGCGTGCGCAGCACCACGTCGCATTCCACGGCGCGGCCGATGAGCGTGCGAGGCCCGAGCGAGACGAGGCGGCCCGGCTCGAGGCCAGGCGACGAGCTCGTCAGCACCTCGAGGGCGGGGAACGACGCCATCGCCATCGACGATACTGGAGAGCGACGAGCCGGGGCGAGCCGCGGTTGTGCTACAAATGTAGGCATGACGACGCCCACCACCATCCGGCTCGACGCGAAGCTCAAGAAGCGGTTGGAGCGGCTGGCCGAGCAGCTCGACCGATCGACGCACGGGCTGATGCTCGAGGGCATCGAGCGCATGGTGGAAGCGGTCGAGGAACGCCTGTTGCTCGCCCGGGAAGCGGCGCGCCGGAGCGCTGACTTCGACCGTCGGCACGTGGGCTACTCGCTCGACGACCTGGCGCCGTGGTTCGAGGGCGTGGCCCGTGGACAGAACCCGGCCATGCCCCGCCCGCGTCGCTTGAGGAGATGAGGCGTTGAGCTTTCGCGTCGAACTGCACGCAGACGTCGCCGAAGACCTCGAGCGGATTCGCGCCCACCTCGATCGGTGGAAGGTCGACGACGCAGGTGGACGACTGCTCGGCATTCTCGCCGCGCTCCGCGTGCTGGAACGCAGCCCGCGCATCGGGAGACCCGCTGGCGAGCATCGAGAGCTGGTGATCGGCGAGGGCGCGCAGGTCTGGGTCGCTCGCTATCGAGTCGATGCCCTCGACCGCGCGGTGGTCGTCCTCGCGATTCGCCACGGCAAGGAAGACGGGTTCCGCCGGTGATGCAAAGCAGGTAAACGCGCCCGCGCGTGAGACTCCTCGCCGTCGCCCTCGCCTGTTGCTCGCTGGCCGCGCACGCGCAGAACGTGCTCGCGAACCGCGCGCCGATTCGCGCTGACGCGGTGCCGAACCCGGGGCGGCTGACCGATGGCCAGGCCGCGCTCGACGGCGAGCCGTGGGACGGGCCGACCGCGGTGATGGTGCCGCAGGCCGCGTCGGTGGAGTTCGATCTCGACCAGCCGACCCAGCTCAGCGGCGCCGCGCTGCAGGCCGACAACAACGACGACTACACGCTCTCGGTGTCCGACGACGGCGTCACGTGGCGCGAGGTGTGGCGCGGCGGCCCCGTCGACGGCAGCGGCCTGCGCACGCGCTCGACCACCGACCTCGACGTGAAGGCGCGCTACGTGCGGCTGACCGCGAGCGGCGGCGACACCCGCTACAGCGTCTCGGAGCTCGAGCTCTTCTCCGGCAGCACCGACGGCTCGGTGTTGTTGCGCGAGCGCTGGGTGCCGCGACGTCCCCTCGAGCAGGCGTTCACCTCGTGGGCGCTCGGGCTGGCGCTGGTGCTGCTGCTCGCCTCGCGCAAGCTGCCCAAACTCGCGCTCGTGCTGCTCGGCGGCGGTGGTCTCGCGTACACGCTGTGGCTCCTCTCGCAGGTGCCGATGGACCCGCAGGCGCTGCAGTCGCTGCCGTGGATCCGCGCGGCCATCGCGCTGGTCGCCATCGCCGCGGTGGTGCGCGAGCGGCTGTTCAAGGCGGGCTGGCCTGCGCACCCCGGCTTCACCGTCGGCGCGCTGGGCGTCACCGGCGTGCTCGCGACGTGGGCCTTCTTGAACCTCGGCATGCCGCAGTTCCGCGACGCGGGGGCCAACCGCCCGACGTGGTTGCACCACTACGACATGCGCACGTACTTCCCGATCGCGAAGTACTTCCCCGAGCTGCGCTTCGACGGGGTGTACGCGGCGAGCGTGCTCGCGGTGGCAGAAGGCGGCCCGCTCGAGCGGTTCGACGCGCTGCCGATTCGCGACCTGCGCAACCACCAGCTGACCAACGTGCGCGACGCGAAGGCCCACATCCTCTCGGTGCGCGGCCGCTTCTCGCCCGAGCGGTGGAACGAGTTCCTCGTCGACATGGGGTACTTCCGTCGCGCGATGTCCGACGGCGGCTTCCTCGGGTCGATGAACGACCACGGCGGCAACGCGACGCCGGTGTGGTTCCTCACCGCGCGCTTCCTCTTCGCGAACGCGCCGGCCAGCGACGCCACGCTGTGGAGAGGAGAGCTCGCCGACATCGGCCTCTTCCTGCTCGCCATCGCGCTGTTGTGGTGGGCCTTCGGCGCGCGCACCGCGCTGCTCGCGCTGACCGTGTTCGGCGCGATGGACTTCTACCAGTTCGGCTCGAACTGGTTCGGCGCGACGTTGCGGCACGACTGGCTCTCGCTGTGGGCCATCGGGCTGGCGTTGCTGCACAAGCGAAAGTTCGCGCTCGCGGGCGCCGCCTTCGCGTGGAGCGCGTGGATTCGCGCCTTCCCTGCGCTGACCTTCATCACCCTCTCGTTCCCGGTGGTGTTCCTCTCGGCGAAGCTGCTCTTGCAGCGCGAGAAGGTGAAGGCGCGCGAGGCGATGAAGCCGCTGTGGCGCGTGGTGCTCGGCGTGGTCATCGCCAGCGTGGTGCTGGTGGGCTTGTCGGTGGTGGTGTTCGGCGCCGACGCGTGGACCGAGTGGCTGCGCAAGGTCGCCACGCTCGACAAAGACAACCACCTCAACAACATCAGCTTCCGCACGTACATCAACAGCGAGCGCTGGGCGTGGGCGGTGGCGGTGGTGGGCTCGCTGCTCGCGCTCTTCGTGGTGCTGCGTCGCGCGTCGCTCTCTCGCGCCGCCGCGTGGGGCGTGGCGCTGGTGCCGATCGTCTTCAACCCCGCCAACTACTACATGCACTCCGCCTTCCTGCTGGTGGTGCTCGCCGCCGAGGAGCGCGGCGTGGTGAGCCTGCGCGGCTGGCTGGCGTGGCTCGCGGTGCTCGGCATGTGCGTCGCGAGCTATTTCACCAACGTGAACCCCGACATGGGCGTGCACTTCCGCCAGGACACGGTGGTCTGCTTCACGACGCTGGCCGTGCTCTTCGCGCTCGAGCTGGGCCGGCCGCGCGAGCCGCTGGAGACCTGACGACGTGGGCGCGCTGCGGGCTCCGTGGGTCAAGCGGGTCGACCTGATGACGGGCGCGATGTCGCGCATGGAGCTCGACCCGGCGCAGCCCTTCGTCACCGCCCGCGTCGAGGAGAGCACCGCGCCCGGCAAGATCGTCGAGCACCACTACGCGTTCGACGGGCAGAGCTGGTTCGCCGTGGGCCGCCAGCGGGTGTGGGCGATTCACGGCACGTCGATGAGCTCGGGCACCGCGGTCTACGTGTTCATGGAATACGGCGAGGCGCGCCACCCTGACTTCGAGGCGGCGCTCGGGCGCGGCGAGCGCGACGTGCTGCCGGTGTACGCCGACTGGCTCGAGGAACAGGGAGATCCGTACGCCGCCGCGCTCAAGCCCGAGCTGCTCAAGGCCGGCGGGCCGGCGGGCCGCTGGTTCCTCGAGGGGCTCGATCGCGACGGGCGCAGCACCTTCGAGCTCGATGGCGGCCTGGTGAAGCGCGTCGAGCTCAACGTCGATTCCGGGGTGCTGCACGAGACGATGCACCGGCTGTGTCACCTGCGCGCGTGCGTGGGCCTCGAAGAGGTGCAGATCAACGCCGGCGCGCGTGACCTGCGAGGCGCTGCGCGCTGGTCGATGTGGCGTGAGTTCCGGTGGCCGGCGTCGATGCGGACCCTGCGCATCAAGGGCCTCGAGCGGGCCGCGCGCGAAGAGCTCGATCAACAGCTTTCGAAGCTCCACCCTCGGCTCCGCGTGACGACGTGAGCGCACCGTGGGTGAAGCGGCTCGACCTGGCAGACGGCGCGCGCCGTGACCTGCCGCTCGACCGCGCGAAGCCCTTCGTCGCGTGGGTCGACGAGGTCGAAGACTGGAAGACCCACCAGTTCGACATCGGCTTCGAGCAGCGCGACGGGCAGTGGCTCGTCGTTCAGCAGCGCAGCGAGCGGCCCGCCGAGCACGGCATGTGCCTCGAGAATGGCATCTCGATGTGGATCTTCATGCAGTGGCCCGAGGCGCGGCACGCCGAGCTCGAGCGCGCGGTGCAGCAGGGCGCCGCGGTCGGGCCCTGGGCCGATTGGCTCACCGAGCAGGGAGATCCCTTCGGGCGCGAGCTCCAGGGCCCGACGTCCACCAGGCGGTGGTGGCTCGAGGGCCTCGACGTGACGGGCAACGACTTCAGCCTCGACGGGCCGCTGGTGAAGCACGCGCGGCTCGAGCTCGGGGGCCGGCTGGCGGCGGTGAGCGTGGTGGGGCTCTCGCACCTGCGCGCCGCGTTGGCGCTCGAGACGCTGGAGCTGGTGGCTCCGCCGTTCACCTCGCCGCAGACGCTGGCGTGGTGGTCGCGGCTGGCGCGGCTCGCCTGGCCTCCGACGCTGAGGGAGCTGAAGGTGCCTTCGCTGTCGGTCGAGCAGCACGCCGCATTGGAGACCGCGTGGTGCACCGCGCGCCCTGGGCTCTCGGTCGTGCGCTGAGCGGGTTTCTCCTCACCCCGACCCTCTCCTCTGAAGAGGAGAGGGAGCTCAGGGTTCAGCGATAGCCCTGCGCCTGCAGCGTGAAGAGCTTCGCGTACCGCCCGCCCTTCGCGAGCAGCGCCTCGTGGCTGCCCAGCTCCGACAGCGCCCCGCCCTCGAGCACCGCGATGCGATCGGCCATGCGCACCGTGCTGAAGCGATGGCTGATGATGACCGCGGTGCGATCTTTCGCCAGCGCGCGGAACCGCTCGAACAGCGCGACCTCGGCCTCGGCGTCGATGGCGGCGGTCGGCTCGTCGAGCACCAGCACCTCGGCCTCGCGCATGAACGCGCGCGAGATGGCGAGCTTCTGCCACTGGCCACCCGACAGCTCCTGCCCCTTCTCGAACCAGCCGCCGAGCATGGTGTCGAACTGCTGCGGCAGCGCCTCGATGACGTCCTTCGCGCCGCCCGCTTCCGCCGCCTCGGTCACGCGCACGCGATCGTCGAGCTTCGGCGGGTGCCCCAGCCCCACGTTCTCGGCCGCGGTGAACTGGTAGCGCACGAAATCCTGGAAGACGGCGCCCATGCGCGAGCGCAGGTCGAGGACCTCGAAGTCGCGCAGGTCCACCCCGCCGTAGCGAATCGAGCCCTCGGTCGGGTCGTAGAGCCGCAGCAGCAGCTTGATGAGCGTCGACTTGCCCGCGCCGTTCTCTCCGACGAGCGCCAGCTTCTCACCCGCCTCGAGGGTGAGCGTGAAGTCGCGCAGCGCCCAGTCTTTCTTGCCCGGGTAGCGGAAGCTGACGTGGTCGAACTCGAGGCGGTGCGGCCCGGGCGGCAGCGTCTTCGCCGGCACCGTGCGCGGCGCCTCGGCGGTGGTGGGCAGCGCGAAGAACTTCTCGAGGTTGCTCAAGAAGAGCGCGTCTTCGTACATGCCGGCGACCGAGCTCAAAACGCCCTCGAACGCCGACTGGCCCTGGCGGAACACCGCGAGGGTCAGCACGAGATCGCCCACCGAGATGCTGCCCGCCGCCGCGCGCCGCGCGACCCACAGGTAGCAGAGGTAGAAGGCGCCCAGCGACAGCGCGCCGAGCACGGTGCCGAAGAAGAGGCGCTTGCGCGCGAGCTTGCGGTCTTCGGCGAGGAACTTCGAGAACAGCGCGCGGTACCGCCCGAGGACGAGCGGCCCCAGCCCGAAGAGCTTCACTTCCTTCACCGACGAGTCGCGCGTGAGAATCCACTCGAGGTAGTTCAGCTTGCGGCCCTCGGGCGCGCGCCACGAGTAGAGCTTGTAGGCCTCGCCCGAGAGCTTCGTCTCCGCGATGAACGCCGGGAGCCCCGCGGCGAGCAGCACCAGCACGCTCCACCAAGCGACGTTCCACAGCAGCACGCCGAACGTCGCGAGCATCAGCAGGCTGCGCACCACGTTCACCGCGTCCATCGCGAGCGCCAGCGGCCGGCTCGAGGCCTCGCGCCGCGCGTTCTGCATCAGATCGTACGTCTCGCTGTCTTCGAAGTGCCGCAGCTCGAGCGTCAGCGACTTCTCGAGGATGCGCTCGTTGAGCAGGTTGCCAAGGTTGGTGCGCAACAGCTCGCGCGAGAAGCCGCTGGCGCGCCCGAGCAACAAGGTGGCGAACGCCAACCCGAGCTCCCAGCTGATGGCGCGCCACACCGCGTCGCTCGCCGCCGCATCACCCGGGTTCGCCGCCGCGTGCACCACCGCGTCGATGATCAGCTTGCCGACCCACGCCATCGCGCCGGGCAGCGCGGCCTGCACCAGCGTGAGCGCGACGATGAAGAGCGCGTTGAGGCGATCGGCTTCCCACACCAGCGCCAGCGCGCGCGGGAGCTGGCGCATCAGCTCGCGCGTCGTCACCTTCTTCTCGTTGGCCCCTGACCGCCGCGGCATCGAAGGGCTGCTGATACCCGGCGGCCGTGCATTTCGCGCCTGCCTTTCCGGCGGTCACGTAACCCCTTGAATCAACCAATGATTTCGACGCCCGCAACCTTTCGCAGGGTCCCGGGTTGGAGAGAGGGAACCCGCTGCACCAACGGAGCAAACGCCATGAAGACCCTCTCGCTGATCGCCGCTGTCCTCCTCGTCGCCGCGCCCGCCCTCGCGAAGCCGGGCGTCGGAGTGCGCGCGAACTCGCTGCAGGGCCGCATCAACCAGGGCGTGGCCACCGGCGAGCTGAACGGCCCCGAGGCCGCCCGGCTGCAGCGCCAGGAAAACCGCCTGCGCATGGAAATCACCCGCGACCGCATCGACGGTGGCGGCCTGACGATGGGCGAGCGCGCGAAGATCGAACGCCAGGAGAACCGCCTGAGCCGCCGCGTCTACGTGCAGAAGCACGACGGCCAGGCCCGCTGAGCTGACTTTCTTTGGGGGACGAAGGGCGCGCCGCTCCAGCCAACCGGAGCGAGCGCGCCTTTCACTTTTCTAGCCGCGGCGCTTCATCACGCCGTCGAGGATCTGCCGCGTCATCGCCGCCCACGCGTCAGCCGACTTGAGCTGCGCGTCGATCGGCTGCTCGGGGGCGTCGCGCCAGTGCACGCGCGGCCGCGCATCGCCGACGTCGATGATGGCGTCGGGCGCCGCGTCACCCTCGAGCCCGGCCCGCAGCTTCGAGGTGAAGTACATGATGCGCGCGCGCCCGCGGTGCCGCTCGCGAGCCTGCGTGATGGCCGCCAGCGTCGAGTCGATGCGCGTGACGTCGACCTGCCCACGCTCGCGGAACTCGCGCAGCAGCAGCGACAGCACGCCCTCTTCTTCGACCAGCGCGTTCTCTTCACCCTCGGCCGAGAAGACGAGCTCGAACTGCAGCGCCTCGGTGTTGAGCCACTCCGAGAGCTTGCGCACCAGCGCCGTCACCGCGCCCGAGAGCCACACCAGCCGCTGGTACTGCTCGCCCGGGTCCTTCAGGCGCGAGCGCATCAGCGACGGGTCGAACACGAAGACCAGCGCGCGCTTCTTGCGCACCGCCACCGACTCGTCGCGCGCGTAATAGAGCAGCTCGCCCTCGACGAAGCGCACGTCGAACAGGTCGGGCCGCGCCGCGGGGTCGTCGCCCTGCTCCATGTAGATGAGCTCAGACGTGACGAGGTTCTCGAGGCTGCCGACGGTGCTGATGCTCGAGAAGCCGCCGACCGGGTACGCGCTGTCCTCCTCGAGCGAGGTGGGCGCTTCGCCGTCTTCGAACACCGTGCCGCGCAGGCGCGTGGGCAGGCGCTCGTCGATGGCCTGCGCCGTCTCGGCGAGCTGCGCCAGCGCGACGCGGGGACCCAGCCCTTTGAGCGCGGTGAGGTTCTCCAGCAGGAAGACCTCGGCGTCCGACAACAGCTCACGCGTGCGGCGCGCGGCCTTCGCGAGCAACACGAAGCCGTCGACGAGGCGCGCGGCGAGCTCTTCGTCGTAGAGCGCAGCGCGGCCGGCCTCGAGCACCTCGTCGGGTGAGCGCGTGGCGAGGCGGCGCACGATGCCGGTGCTGACGCCGGTGCCATCGTTCAACTTGAGGCGCGTGAGCAACTGCGCGTGCACCACGCCGACGGCGGCCGCGCGGAGCTCCTTCGGCAGGCCCGCCATCGCCTCGGTGAGCCGCGTCCACCGGCGGTCGGACGTGAGGCGCGCGAGCACGTGGTCTTCGTAGCCGCGCAGCGCCTCGCGAACGGGTTCCTGCGTCGGCGGAGGAATGGGCAGCAGCCGCTCGCCGTGGAGCAATGCGGTGAGATCGACCGCCAGCGTCGGCGCGGGGATCAACGGGCGCTCGGAGTACGCGGCCTCGAGCGCGCGCACCGAGGTCTCGAACCAGGTCGGCGAGGTGGCAGCCTCCCGCGCGAGCGCGAGCGCCGCGGTCAGAAAGCCTTCGGCGCGCGGGCCATCGAGACGTTCGTCCGACATGGAGTGGCGACCTTACCCGCCCAACCGGGGCACGGGCAGACGAAGCGGCAGCCCGTTGAGCGGGTAGACGAAGGCCACCAGGCCGCCGGGCCCGACGTGGAGGTAGATGCTCGCCGACAGCGGCCGCACCAGCGCGAACTCGACCTGGTAACGCTCCTTCAGGCGAGCGGAGAGCGCCTCGGCCTTGTCGGCGCAGTTGCCGTGCGCGATCGCCACCCACACCGGCTGCGGGTCCACGCGATCGGCCAGCGCCTCGGCGAGCTTCTGGCCCATGTCGGCCTTCGAGCTGATGCGCCCCACCGACGCGATGGCGCCCTTCTCGATCGACAGCAGCGGGCGAATGTTGAGGAAGTTGGCGACGAAGCCCTGCACCGCGCTCGCGCGCCCGCCCTTCACGAGGTTGTCGAGCGTGGCGACCGAGAACACGTTCTTGCCGCGCTCGGCGAACTTGCGGCACAGGGTCGCGGCGTCGGCGAGCGAGAGGCCGGCCTTGCGCGCCTCGACGGCGACCAGGGTGATCAGGCCCGCGCCCACGTCGGTGACGCGGCTGTCGACGATCTCGATGCGCGCCGACTGGAGGAACGGGTCGGTGCTCTGCCGCAGCTTCGCCACCGCCGAGACCGCCGCGTCGTGCGAACCGATGAGGTCGCGCGAGGTCATCACCACGAGGATCTCGGCGTCGCGTTCCTTCTGGAGCAGGCGCGTGAAGTAGTCGACGAACTCCGGCTCGGTGGTGCCCTGCACGAAGGCCGGCTTGCTGGCGCGCTTTACCCACGAGTCGACCTGCGCGAAGTCGATGGTGCCGCGCGTGTCGTGAGGAATGCCGTCGACCACGATCTTCTGCGGCACGACGTCGACCCCGAGCCGCAGCGTGGTCGCCTCGTCGAGGTTGCTGCCCGGGTTGGTCACGATTCGCATGGGCGCGACACGCTAGCGACTGTCACGCCGACGCGTCACCGCCGCGAAGACCTGCCACGTGGATATTGACTCCAGAATCAATTTTCTGCTCCATAGCGATCACCAACGCGGTTTTCCCCATCAGTCCCCTGAAGGAGTCCCCAATGGCCGACGAGCTTCGCTTCGATGGAAAAGTGGTGGTCATCACCGGTGCCGGCGCAGGCCTGGGCCGGTCGCACGCGCTGTTCTACGGAAAGCGTGGCGCCAAGGTGGTGGTGAACGACCTCGGCGGCTCGGCGCACGGCGCGGGCAAGAACTCCGCCGCCGCCGACAAGGTGGTCGAGGAGATCAAGGCCGCGGGCGGCACCGCCGTCGCCAACTACGACTCGGTCGAAGACGGCGACAAGGTGATCAAGACGGCCATCGACTCGTTCGGCCGCATCGACGTGCTGATCAACAACGCCGGCATCCTCCGCGACGTCAGCTTCCAGAAGATGACCAAGGAAGACTGGGACCTGATCATGCGCGTGCACGTCAACGGCGCCTTCCGCTGCACGCACGCGGCGTGGCCGTACATGCGCGACCAGGGCTACGGCCGCATCATCTTCACGGCGTCGGCCGCCGGCATCTACGGCAACTTCGGCCAGGCCAACTACTCCACCGCCAAGCTCGGCCTCGTCGGCTTCGGCTACACGCTCGCGCTCGAGGGCGAGAAGAAGAACATTCGCGTCAACACCATCGCTCCCGTCGCCGCGTCGCGCCTCACCGAGACGGTGATGCCCAAGGAGATGCTGGAGAACCTGAAGCCCGAGTACGTCACCCCGCTCGTCGGCTGGCTGACCCACGACTCGTGCACCGAGACCGGCGGCCTGTTCGAGGTCGGCGCGGGCTTCTTCGGCAAGCTGCGCTGGGAGCGCACCGAGGGGAAGATCTTCAAGCTCGGCCGCGACATCTCGCCCGAGGCGGTGCGCGGCGCGTGGGACCAGATCACCGACTTCAGCAAGGCCACGCACCCGAAGAACATCAACGAGGCGCTCGCGCCCGGCATGAACAACCTGTCGAGCAAGAGCAAGGGCGGCAACGAGTTCATCGATGTCGACGCGGCGCTCGGCTACGAGTTCCCCGAGCTCGAGGCGAAGTACGACGAGCGTGACCTCGCGCTGTACGCGCTGGGCGTCGGCGCCGGCAAGAATCCCACCGACAGCAAGGACCTCCACCTCGTCTACGAGCGCAACGGCGACGGCTTCTGGGCGCTGCCGACCTACGGCGTCATCCCCGCGCTGAACGCGATCTTCAAGATGGCGTCGGAGGGCCAGGCGGCCCCGGGCCTCAACTACGGGCTCGACCGCATCCTCCACGGCGAGCAGTACCTCGAGGTCACCCGCCCGCTGCCGCCGAGCGCGAAGCTCAAGCACAAGGCGCGGATCGCCGACATCTTCGACAAGGGCAAGCACGCGGTCGTCGTCACGCACATCGACACCTTCGACGCCGACTCGGGCGAGCTGCTGGTGAAGAACGACATCTCGATGGTGGTGCGCGGCGCCGGCGGTTGGGGTGGCGAGCGTGGGCCCTCGAACGAGGTGAACGTGGCGCCCGAGCGTCCCGCTGACGTGGTCATCACCGAGAAGACCGACGCGTCGCAGGCGCTGCTCTACCGCCTGTCGGGCGACTGGAACCCGCTCCACGTCGACCCCGAGTTCGCGACGATGTTCGGGTTCGACAAGCCCATCCTCCACGGGCTGTGCACCTTCGGGTACGTCGGCCGCGCGGCGATCACCGCGTTCGCCAAGGGTGACCCGCGCACCTTCAAGGGCATCAAGGTGCGCTTCGCCGACTCGGTGTTCCCGGGTGAGACGCTGAAGATCGAGCTGTGGAAGGAAAGCGATCTCAAGGTCCTGGTGCGCGCCACCGTCGTCGAGCGCAACAAGGTCTGCATCAGCAACGCCGCCGTCGAGTTCTACCCGGAGATCCCCAAGCCGAAGGCGAAGGAGGTCGCGGCTCCGAAGGCCGCCGCTGCCGCCCCTGCCGCTGCTCCCGTCGAGGTGACCGCCGCGATGACCTTCGACGTCATCGGCGCGCACGTCGCGAAGAACCCCGACCTGACGAAGATCGGCATGGTCTACCAGTTCAACCTCGCCAACCCTGACTCGGCCTGGGTCATCGATCTCAAGGCCGGCAAGGTGAGCGCGGGCAAGGCGGAGAAGGCCGACTGCACGCTCAACCTGAGCAACTCCGACTGGCTCGACATGGTCAGCGGCAAGGCCGACTCGATGAAGTTGTTCCAGACCGGCAAGCTGAAGATCACCGGCAACGTGATGGCGTCGCAGAAGCTCGAGTTCTTGAAGAAGATCGAGAAGCCCGCGGCTCCGGCGGCGGGTGCATCGGCGGCTCCGGCTCCCGCGGCTGCGGCTCCGGCGAGCGGCGGCGTCACCACCGCGCAGACCTTCGACGTCATCGGCGCGCACGTCGCGAAGTCGCCCGAGCTGACGAAGATCAACATGGTCTACCAGTTCAAGATCTCGAACCCCGACTCGGCGTGGGTGCTCGATCTGAAGACCGGCAAGGTCGGCCCCGGCACGGCGGAGAAGGCGGACTGCACGCTCGCCCTCACCGACGCCGACTGGCTCGACATGGTCAGCGGCAAGGCCGACTCGATGAAGCTGTTCCAGACCGGCAAGCTGAAGATCACCGGCAACGTGATGGCCTCGCAGAAGCTGGAGTTCTTGAAGAAGCTCGATCGCTCCGCGATGCCCGCTCCGTCGGCGTCAGCGGCGGCAGCTCCGGCGGCGGCGGCGCCCTCGGCGCCCGCGTCGGCGAGCGTGCTGGCGCCGAAGGTCTTCAAGGCGCTGCAGGAACGGCTCAGCAAGAACCCCGCGCTCGCGAAGGAAGTCGACGCCGTCATCGCCTTCAAGGTGAAGGACGCGGGCTTCGAGTTCACCGCCGAGCTGAAGGGCGCCGCTCCGTCGGCCAAGCCCGGCTTCGACGCCAAGGCCACCACGCGCATCGTGCTGACCGACGAGGCGCTGGGCGCGCTGAGCAAGGGTGAGTCGGCGCAGACGCTGTACCAGCACGGGCAGCTCCGCATCGACGGAGACCTCGGCCCCGCGCACCGCCTCGGCTTCCTCAAGCAGCTCGTCTGAACCTCCACTTCCATTTCGTTACACTTTTCAAAGGAGACAACTTCCATGGGTCGCAAGGTCAATGTTCTCGGCGTGGGCATGGTGAAGTTCCAGAAGCCCGGCGCCTCCGACGGCTACGAGGTGATGGCGAACGGCGCGATCAAGGACGCCCTGAAGGACGCGGGCGTCGACTTCGCGAAGATCGAGCAGGCGTACGCCGGCTACGTGTTCGGTGACAGCACGTGCGGCCAGCGCGCCGTCTACTCGGTCGGCCAGACCGGCATTCCGGTCATCAACGTGAACAACAACTGCTCGACGGGCTCGACCGCGCTCTACCTCGCGCGCCAGGCCATCGAGGGTGGGCTCGCCGAGTGCGTGCTCGCGGTGGGCTTCGAGCAGATGCAGAAGGGCGCGCTCGCCTCGGGGTGGAACGACCGCACCAACCCGCTCGACAAGCACGTCGACGTGATGAACGAGCAGCAGGGCGTCAACCAGGCGCCGTTCGCCGCGCAGATGTTCGGCGGCGCCGGCCGTGAGTACCGCTGGAAGTACGGCACCAAGCGGGAGACCTTCGCGAAGATCTCCGCCAAGGCGCGCCAGCACGCGGCGAAGAACCCGTTCGCGCTGTTCCGCGAGGTGCTGTCGGTCGAGCAGATCCTCGCCAGCGACGAGGTGTTCGATCCCCTCACCCGCTTCCAGTGCTGCCCGCCCACCTGCGGCGCCGCGGCGGCGATTCTGTGCAGCGACGACTTCGCCAAGAAGCACAACCTCAAGCCGGCGGTGCACATCGCGGGTCAGACGATGACCACCGACTTCGACTCGAGCTTCAACGGCAAGTCGATGATGAAGATGGTCGGCTACGACATGGCGAAGTCGGCCGCGACGCAGCTCTACGAGAAGACCGGCATCGGCCCGAAGGACGTGCAGGTCGTCGAGCTGCACGACTGCTTCACCGCCAACGAGCTGCTCACGTACGAGGCCATCGGGCTGTGCGCCGAGGGCACCGCGGAGAAGTTCATCGACGAGGGTGACAACACCTACGGCGGCAAGTTCGTCGTCAACCCGTCGGGCGGCCTGTTGTCGAAGGGCCACCCGCTGGGCGCCACGGGCCTCGCGCAGTGCACCGAGCTGGTGTGGCACCTCCGCGGCCAGGCCGGCGAGCGCCAGGTCGAGGGGGCGAAGATCGCCCTGCAGCACAACCTCGGCCTCGGCGGCGCCTGCGTGATGACCATGTACAAGCGCAACTGAAGTTGGTGGGCTGAGGGCCTCCCCATGGCCCGCCCTTCCTTCCTCTTCAGCGCGCTGCGCCGCGAGATCGTGCAGCAGACCGAAGGTGACCTCTTCGTGACCCGCCACCCGCACCCGTGGCTGGTGTGGGAGAGCGCCACCTTCCGCGTGCCGCCGAAGACGGCGATGCGCACCATGAAGCTCGCGAACTTCAACCCCGAGAAGGACCGCTCGAGCGCGAAGGACCTCCGCGCGTTCGAGCTCGGCGCGGCCGAGGGCACGGTGAGCCTCGGGCGCGAGGAGAGCTGCGACGTGCAGCTCAACGACGGCACGGTGTCGGGCAAGCACGTCGAGCTGTTCGCGAAGGACGGCGGCTGGTGGGTTCGCCCCGTCGACGGCCGCGCCTTCAAGCTCGACGGGCTCGAACAGACCGCCGAGGCCGCGCTCAAGTCGGGCCAGCACCTCGAGCTGGGTGGCGTGGTCGTCACCTTCCTCGACAGCCCCGCGCTCTTCAGCCGCCTCACCGCGCCCTCGACCTGAATGCGCGCGCTCGAGGCCTTCCGTCACCTGGCCGTCGTGGCCGCGCTCTGCGCCGTCGCCCTGGGCGGGTGCACCCGTGACCTGACGTTGCCCGACCCGCCTCCGCCGGGCCCGGTCATCACGGCCTTCTCGCCGCACGCCGGCTTCTCGGGCGATCGCCTCGTGGTGTGGGGCGACGACCTGGTCGACGTCGGCAACCAGCTGGTGTTCGGCAACGGCACCTCGGTGCTCGCAGTGACCGGGCCCGACGGCGGCGACGAGCGCGAAGACGGCGGCGTGGTCTTCACCGTGCCGTTCAACATCTTCGCCACCGAGCCGGTGGTGGTGACCAACCAGCGTGGCCGCAGCGCGCCGAGCGCCGACTGCTTCACCCCGCTCGGCTACGGCCACCCCATCGTCGGCGGGCCGGTCGCGTCGTTGCGCTTTCGCCACGCGCCGGTGGGCCTCGTCGATCGCCTCGAGAACGTGCTGCTCGGCAGCTCGCTGTTCGACCTGGTGCTCACCGACGGCAAGGCGTTCCAGCGCGTGCCCGGGCGGCCCGTGGCGCTCGAGCGCAGCTCGCGGGCCGGCCGCGCGTTCGTCAGCGTGCGCACCGCGGAGGGCGGCCTGTTCCTCGAGGTCGACGACCGCGACGGCACGGTGCTGCTGAGCTCGACCGAAGACGAGGTGCGCGAGCGGTTCATCTTGCAGCCGACCGAGCCGACGTCGATCGCCACCACCATCGGCGAGGGCAACGCGGGCCAGGTCTTCTTGAGCCAGTGGGGCGAACAGAACGGCGAGCTGGTGCGGCTGTCGAAGAAGTCGCTCGACGTCTCGCAGGTCGCGGGCGCGGCGTCCGAAGGGTCGCGCGTGGTGCTCGTCGCGCGCGGCACCACGGTCGATCACGCCAGCACCGGGCTGTGGTCGGTGACCAGCGCGGGCGCCGCGGTGCTCTACGAGGCGCGCGCCAACGCCGACTGCCTGGCCGACCCCGACCAGGCGCGGTGCCAGCCGCCCGACGGCCCCATCGCGCTGGTGCCGGCGAGCACCGGTGGCTCGTGGGTGGTCGCCTCGGTGGCGAGCGGCGACCTCCTGGTGCTCGACGGCACCAACAAGGCCGGTGACATCACGCTCATCTCCTACGCGCCGGTGGACGATCTCTCGGTCGCGCCCGACGGCGCCGCGCTGCCGCCCGGCCTGAAGAAGGACAAGGTGCTCATCTCGAAGTCGCACGACGGCGCGCTCTTTCAGTACGACCTGACGAGCGGTGACCTCGACTGGTCGGTGCAGCTGCGCGGCGAGCCGACCGTCATCGCCATCGCGCCCGACATCGACGAGATCGCGGTCGCCAACCGCGCCGAGAACGCGGTCGACACCATCGACGCCAGCACCGGCCGGTGGAGCGGCCGCATCGCGTTCGATCTCGGGCTCGGCGCGGCGAAGGGCCGCACCGGCGGCATCGTGCCGACCTACTCGTACGATCCCGCCGCGTACCCTGGCGTGGCCGACCCGAAGAACTTCGTGCCGGCGCCGACGCTCGACCTGCTGATGCGCAACATCGGCCTGGTGCTGACCATCGACGCGTCGAGCCTCGAGATCCTCGGCAGCACCGTGCTCTCGCCCGACGGTGAGGAGCCGCAGGCGCTGCTGGTCACCTCGAAGTTCGAGACGGTGGTGATGCACCGCCGCCGCATCGGGCTGCTCGAAGGCACGGGCGATCGCACCGAGCGCATCCTCACGCCGCGCGACATCGCCGAGCCGCTCGACGCGCTGCTCATGCCCGACGACCGCGTCATCACGGCGAGCGTCGGCGCGCTCGAGGTCTTCGGGTGGACCACGGTGGCCGACGGCGGGCGCGAGCTGGTCAGCCAGGGCCGCCTGACGCTCGCGGCCAACGAAGCACTCGCCGGCATCGCGCGCAGCGGAGACCAGGTGCTGGTGGTGACCTCGACCGGCGGCACCTTTCACGCCGCGCTGTGGCCGGTCGATCAGCTCCGCGCAGGCGGTCGTGGCACGCCGCTCGACACCCTGCCCCCGATGGCCTCGGCGTTCGCCGGCACGCTCACCACGCGGCACGGGCCGCTGGCGCTCTTCGGCGGCTCGGCGAATGGCCCCACCGCGTGGTCACCGGCGGCGACGGCACCCTCGGTCATCTTGAACGGCACCGTCGCGGCGAGCTCTCCCGACGGTCGTTTCCTCGCGTGGGTCGACGAGCGCGCGCCCGAGCCGATGGTGCGGCTGATCCAGGCCGACTTCAGCGCCGGTGGGTCGGGCTTCTCGAACTACTCGTCGTACCGCTTCCCGGCGACGCCGCAGGGCCCGGGCTTCGACCCCAGCGGGCAGTGGCTGTACCTGCCGCTGACCAGCCTCGATCAGCTCGACGTCGTTCAGTGAAGCAGCAGGCTCAGGTGATGCCGAGCAGGCGCGGCACCTTCTCCTCGAGGAGATCGATCTCCTCGCGGGTCTCGCCGAGGTAGGCGAGCAGCTGCAGGTCTTCGCGCTCGACCGCGCCGCCGTGCACGATCCACGCGCGGGTGCGCAGCAGGCGGTAGAGCTTGATGAGCTTGCGGTCTGACACGAAGACCTCGTCTTCGCGGGTCAGGGTGCGCACCACGCGGCGGAACTCGCGCATCACCTCGTCGCGGAAGAAGAGCTCGCGGTCCCTCGGTTCCTTTCGCGACATCAGCAGCGTCAGGTAGCGGTGCGCCTTGAGGAGGTCTTCGAGGCCCGCGTGCCCCTCGACCCACGGCTTCTGGTTGAGGTCTTTGTGGGTCTGCGACTCGAGGCCGGCGTCGAGCAGCTCGATGAAATGCGTTTCCTGCACCGAGCGGCAGGCGGCCTTGAGCACGAAGCGGTCCTTGAGCGCGCCCAGCTCGGCGTGCTCGGGGATCTCGTTGGTCGCCGCGAAGAGGATCTTGAGGCGCACCGGCACGGGCACGCCGTCCTGGTAGAACTTGCGCTCGTTGATGACGGTGAGCAGCGCGTTCAAGATCGCCGAGCTCGCCTTGAAGATCTCGTCGAGGAACACGAGGCGCGCCGTCGGCAGCTTGCCGCGCTCACGGCGAATGTAGCGGCCGCCACGCAGCTCGTTGATGTCGATGGGGCCGAGCACTTCGGACGGCTCGGTGAAGCGCGTCAGCAAGTACTCGAAGTAGTCGCTGCCCTCGATGCCGAGCGCGTCCTTGAACTTCACCACCAGGTCCGACTTGGCGGTGCCGGGCGGGCCGACCAGGAGCAACGGTTCCTGCGCGACGGCGGCGACCAGCATCAGGTCGATCAGCGGCTGCTTGTCGACGAAGTGGCGCCCCAGCGCGAGGCGGAAGCGGTTCAACCGCTCGCGCAGCGCCTGGGCCTCGGCCTGCAGCTTGTCGAGGGGGATCTCGGCGACGACGTCGAGGGGGTCTCTGGTCCTGGGGGCGGCGGCAGCGGCTTGCGTCATGATTCTCCTCCCACGTCGCGGTGCACGCGGCGGCGCACCAGGTACTCGTCTTCATCGAGGAAGCGACGCGTGGTCTCGTTGAGCGTCAGGTCGTCGCCCACGTGCCCGAGCACGAGCGAGTCGGCGAAGTCGACCATCGACAAACAGAAGTGGTACCGCTGGCGGCCGTCCTGGCCCATGCCGCCGTTGGTGTTGAAGCTGTCGGTGATCCACGGCAGCTGCTGGCTGAGGCGCAGCAGGCCGGGGAGCGCGATCTCGGTCGAGGCGTGCGAGAGCGCCTGCGCCGCGGCGCGCGAGAGCTTCATGCGTTCGGCGATGACCAGGCCCGACTCGCGCGAGAGCCGCGCGGTGGCCTCTTCGACGATGGGCTGCGCCTGCTGGAAGGCGCCCAGGTACATGAAGCCCGAGGCGAGCCCGAGCCGCGCCTGCAGCGTGGCGACATCCTCACCCTTCAGCACCGCCGACGCGCGCGCCAGCAGCTCGCCCGCCTCTTCGCGCAGACCGACGCGACGCAGCGAGCGCACGCCCGAGACGAGCAGCCCGCCGAGCTCCCCGACGCCCTCGGCGCCGATGTCGCGAATCGCGTTGCCCAGCTGCAGCACCAGCTGCTTCACCAGCGCCGTGCGGCCGAAGTGACCGGCGATCTTCAGCGCGTCTTCGAGCACCAGCGTGCGGTGACGCGCGCCCAGCTTCTCGCCGGCGGCGAGGAACTTCTGCAGCAGCGGCAGCGCCTGCGACTCGGGCAGCTGCGGCAGGAAGTCGAGCAGCCCGTCGATGAGGCGCACCCGCTCGTCGACGCCGAGCTGCGCGTCGTTGAGCGAGGGCATGCGCGACTGGATCTGCTTGAGCAGCTCGGCCGGGTCGCGAATCGAGCGCAGCGCGCCCAGCTCTTCCCCGCGGGAGTCGCGCGCGTTGCGCCAGAAGTTCGAGATGGCTTCCAGCCGCTCTTGCGGCTCGAGCACCTGGCTGAACTGGCGCAGGCGGTCGACCTTGTAGCGATCGAGCGACTCGAGGCCGGTGAGCAGCGCGTTGATTTCCGGAGAGAGCGGCGTGGTCGGCGCGACGCCCTCGAGCGCCTGGTCGATGCGCGCCAGGTACGCGCGCGTCAGGTAGTGGTGCACCGGGTCTTTGCGATCGAGCGGCTGCAGCGCGCGGTCGCGCAGGGTGCGGGCGCGCTCGGCGTTGGCGAGGCGCGCGAAGGCCCACGCGAACTCCAGCGACACGTACGCGTGGGTGAACTGCGGCGGGGCCTCGACGGCGGAGCGCTTGCGCGGCGTCTCTTCGAAGGCCTTGAGCAGCGCCTCGAGCTGCTGCGAGACGCGAATCGCGCGGCCGGTGCCGGCGCCACCCGCGCTCGCCTGCTGGGCGATGCGGAGCAGCCGCGGCACGTCGCGATCGAGCGAGAGCCCCGCGCCGACGCGGGTCAGCACGCGGTCGCGCGCGCGGGCGAGGCCGAGGGTGTCACCGCCGGCGAGCCGCGAGGTGGCGAAGCGGCCGAGCCAGTACGAGCGCACGTCGAGATCTTCGGAGAACTTGTCGAGGAAGCTGACCCAGTCGGTCACACGCGCGGCGACCGCGGCGTTGTTCTCGAGCGCGGCGACCAGCAGGTGCGCCACCGCGCCGCGCGTCTGCTCGACGTTGGGCGAGGGCTGCGTGAGCACCGAGTCGAGCCGCACGCCCGAGGTGGCCGCCCAGCGGCGCGCGATGCCCAGCGCGTCGCCATCGGGCGCTTCCCACACGGCGTGCGCCCAGGCCATGCCGGAGTCACGCGGCCGCTGCACGCGCGCGTACATCTCGGACAGGCGCACCCACGCGGTGCGGCGCTGCGGCGAATCGGCGGCGGCGTCGAGCTCGAGGAAGGTCGCCTCTTCGCGCGCCACCACGGCCTCGGCTTCCGAGAGGCTCGAGGGCAGCTCGATGGTCACCACCGGGGCGGCGGCGCGCTGCTGGCCCGCGGGCTGCTGCTCTTGCTGGGTCTCGCGGGGCGCCGAGGCGCGCGGCTCGGTGGTGCGCCGGGTGCGCGTGTTGCGGCGGGGCGCGTCGTCTTCGTCGTCGGGCTTCTCGCGCTGCTGCGGCGCGATGTCTTCGAGCGCGACGAAGGGCTCGAGGTCGAAGGTGGCCGAGCGGGCCCACGCCTCGAGCGTGTCCGAAGCGCCGTCGATGACGTACTCGACCCACTCGGTCAGCGGCCGGAACGACGTCTCGAGGATGCTGCGACGCGAGAAGCCCTTCTCGGTCGGCTGGAGCCAGGTGATGAGCTCCGGGTCGGGCGACAGCCAGGTGCGCAGACGATCGCGGCGCAGCGGCGGCTCGACGGTGTACGAGGCCGGCGCGAAGAGGTTGGGCAGGTCGAGCACGCGCGCGTACGCCTCGCCGGGCAGCGCGCCGGTGTTGGCCTCGCGGCCGGGCCGCGCGCGGAGCACGACGAGATCGCCCGCCACCACGAAGAGGATGTTCTCGAGCTGGGCCTCGGGCGTCGAGCGCACCAGGGCCTCGACCGCCTTCTTGCCGTCGGGCAGCACGTAGAGCGTCGGCAGCTCGGGCCGCGCGGCGCGAGCGAGCGTCAGGGTGACCTCGACGCGGGGCACGTCGGGGGTCGAGGTGAGCTTCGACTCGACCGGCAGGCCGACCGGCACGACGAGCTGATCGACGTCCACCCACGTGACGTCGGGCAGCCGCCACCAGCGCGAGGTGTCGGTCATCAACACCATGCCCGCCTCGGGCACCTCGATGGCTTGATCGAGCGGGTGCGCGTAGCCGACCTCGGCCCACAGGCGATCTTGCCCCGCAATCGCGGGCACGAAGGCGCGCATGCCGTCGAGGTGATCGAGCGCGCGCGAGAGCACGAACCACGGCGGATCCACCACCTTGAGCACCGCGTGCACGTCTTCGTCGTTCTTGCCGACGACCGCGATCTCCTGGCGGTCGCAACCCAGGCGCAGCAGCTCGCCGGCCAACTCGAGCAGCGACGAGGCGCCGGTCACCGTGAAGAGCACCTGCTGCAGCGCGCCCTCGGGCTCGCCGACACGGGAAAGGAGGAGCGCCTCGGCCCAGCACGAGACGGCCGACAGCTTCGTGGTGTTCTCGCGAACCGAGACGCCGCTCGCCGCGAGCGCCTTCTTCACGCGCGCGGTGGTGGTGGTGGCGATCTCCACCTCGCCCTCACCGGTGCGGCCGACGCGCGCCTCTTCACGCTGCAGCTCGGCGGGCACGAGGCCCGACCGCATCGCGACGTGGAGCGCCTCTTCACTGGGAAAGACCAGGACTTCCATGCGGGCCGCAGAGCGTAGCCGTGATCTTTCGAGCCTTCAGCCAATTCAGAGCGCGCTGATGGGCCCGGTCGAAAGCGCAGTGACGGTGATGTCGCGCAGCTCGACTTGCCCCGCGTTCACCGGGCGCTGCACGCCGACCGCCGACCACGAGTCACACTTGACGGTGAAGGTCTGCGCGCTCGCCAGGTCGACCAGCTGCTCGGCGGCGACGGGCGTCCAGGTGTCGCCGGTCCCGTTCGACGATCGCGACACCGCGGTGTGGAGCCCGCCGATGTAGAGGTTGGGCGCCTCCATCCAGCACGTCAGGAGCACCTCGTCGGGCGCCGGGTACGTGCTGTCGAGGATCAGCAGCGGCAGGTTCACGCGGCCGTTCGCCGTGAGCCGCAGGTACCACTGCCCTGCGGGGAGCACGAAGGTGCCGACGAGCGGGCCGCCCGAGACGTCCTTGTTGCCGAACGCCTTGTAGCGCGCGGGACCCATCGTGCCCGCCGGACCCTGGAGCCCCTGCGGACCCTGGAGGCCCTGCATGCCCTGCAGCCCCTGGGCGCCGGGATCTCCCTGCGGCCCCTGCGCGCCTGGATCACCCTTCGCTCCGGGGTCACCCTTCGCGCCCGGATCGCCCTTCGCACCTGCGGGCCCAGCAGGACCTGCGGGACCCGGGTCGCCCTTCGGGCCTGCCGCGCCCTGGCACGCTGACAACGCCAACATCACCGACCACAACACCACGACGACGCGCATCGAGTTGGTCATGCGCGGTGAATAGCCGCGCGCCGCGAGAATGGGTTGTGAATCGCGCTCGGTCGGCGAGACTTCGGCGAAATGAACCCTGACTGGAACCGCTACCGGGACCTGCTGTGCGTGGTGGAAGGCCTCACCCTCGACGTGTCGCGGCTGAAGACCCCAGCGGCGTGGCCTGCTTCCGAAGCGGCGCGCATGGTCAAGGCGTTCGACGCGATGGACGCGCTCGAGAAGGGCGCCATCGCCAACCCCGACGAGCAGCGCAAGGTCGGCCACTACTGGCTGCGCGCGCCTGAGCTCGCGGCTCCGGCGGAAGCGGCGGCGATCACCGACGCGCTCTCGAAGGTGAAGGCCTTCTCGGCCGACGTGCATGCAGGGCGGATCACTGGGTCGACCGGTGCGCGCTTCACGAAGGCGCTGATCGTCGGCATCGGCGGCTCGGCGCTCGGGCCGCAGCTCGCCACCGACGCGCTGGGCACCGCGCACGACAAGATGGCGCTCTCGTTCTTCGACAACACCGACCCCGACGGGCTCGATCGCGTGCTCGGGGGACTCGGCGGCTCGCTCAAGGAGACGCTGGTGGTGGTGATCTCCAAGTCGGGCGGCACCAAGGAGACACGCAACGGCATGCTCGAGGCGAAGGCCGCCTTCGAGCGCGCGGGCCTCGACTTCAAGAAGCACGCGGTCGCAGTGACCGGCGCGGGCAGCGAGCTCGACAAGGTCGCGGCCGAGTGGGTCGCGCGCTTCCCGATGTGGGACTGGGTCGGTGGCCGCACGTCGGAGCTCTCGGCGGTCGGCTTGTTGCCCGCGGCGCTCCAGGGCCTCGACATTGACGGCATGCTCGCCGGCGCGAAGGCGATGGATGTGGCGACGCGTTCGCGCGACCTGGCGAAGAACCCCGCGGCGTTGATGGCGCTCGCGTGGCACCACGCAGGCCAGGGCAAGGGCGCGAAGGATCTCGTCGTGCTGCCGTACAAAGACCGGCTGCTGTTGCTCTCGCGCTACCTGCAGCAGCTGCTCATGGAGTCGCTCGGCAAGGAGAAGGACCTCGACGGCAAGGTCGTCGAGCAGGGCATCAGCGTCTACGGCAACAAGGGCTCGACCGATCAGCACGCGTACGTGCAGCAGCTGCGTGACGGCGTGCCCAACCACTTCGTGCTCTTCGTCGAGGTGCTCAAGGATCGCGCGGGACCGTCGATGGAGGTCGAGCCGAACGTCACCTCGGGCGATTACCTGCTCGGGTTCCTGCTCGGGACCCGCGCCGCGCTGTGGGACAAGGGCCGTGAGTCGATCACCGTCACGATTCCTGAGGTGAGTGCGCGCTCGCTGGGGGCGTTGATCGCGTTGTTCGAGCGGGCGGTCGGCTTCTACGCCACGCTGATCAACATCAACGCGTACCACCAGCCTGGCGTCGAGGCGGGCAAGAAGGCGGCCGAGAGCGTGCTGGCGCTGCAGCGGAAGGTGCTGTCGGCGCTCGATGCCACGCCGCGGTCGGTCGAGCAGATCGCTGAGGTGCTGTCGGCGGATGCCGAGACGGTGTTCCAGGTGTTGCGGCACCTCGCGGCGAATGAGCGTGTCGTGCGGTCGGGGGCTGGTGGGTTTGACGATCGCTTCACCCGCAAGCGGTGAGCGTCCTCTGCTTCGATGCGAGAAGCCTGACCCGAACGCCGTGCCCGAGGGGTTTCTCCTCACCCCGACCCTCTCCTCCTCGGGAGGAGAGGGAGTTCTCTTCGTCGTTCTTTTTCAGCGCGTGCGGACGAGCGCGTAGAGCGTCTCGGTGCGCATGAAGAGGAACGCGCTCTCGTCACCGAGCGTCAGCACGTTGCCCTCGGCAAGCTCGCACTCCCGCTCGACCGACTTGCCGTTGAGCAGCGTGCCGTTGGTCGACCCGAGATCGCTGATCCACGCGAGCCGCTTCCACCCATCGAAGCGCACCTTCGCGTGCCGCGAGCTGACGGAGCCATCGAAGAGCTGCACGTCGACGTCTTCCCCTCGCCCGATGACGAGCGAGCCCTCGGGGCCATCGCGCCCGAGCGGCACCACCATGCCGTCGTCGAGCCCGAGCATCAGCGACAGCGCATGCCGCGCGACCTGGGGCCGCCCTTCCGTCTCGATGGTGCGGCTGAGCTGCTTGTGAAGGTTCGCCGACGTCTGCGGAGGCGCCCGCTGCACGAGCGCCATCGGCCCGACTTCCTGCAACATCGCGTCTGACGGGTAGGCCGCCAAACGCCGCAACGCCGCGACCGAGGTCGTGACCAGCATGGCGTTCAGCCCTTGTTGCCCTGCAGCTGGCCCTGCGCCGGAGCCTCTTGCTTGTCCTGCTGCGTGGCGGGCCCCTGCCCTTCACGCTCGATGGTGATGGTGCCCAGTTCCTCGGGCTTCACCGCGCCGCCGGCGAGCAGCGCCTCGACGATGCGCTTGTGCTGTTCCTCGTGCTCCATGGGGAGCGCGTCGGAGTCGCTGTCGAGCTTCACCCACACGTTCTTCTTGCGGGTGTGCGGATCGATGTCGAGGCGGAGGATCAGGGTGGCCATGGGGTTTCACCGTTCAGCGGCGACGAGGTCCTTCTTTTCGGTCTTCGGCAGCGCGGTTGCCAGCGTTTCTGCGTCGAGCACCTTCTTCTGCACCAGCAAGTCGCGCAGCGTCTTCACCAGCTCGCGGTTGTCCTTGACGATCTGCGCCGCGCGCTTGCGCTGGGTCTCGAGGATGTCGTTCACGCCGCGCTCCATCGCGGCCTTCATCGCTTCCGACAGCGGGTCGGTTGGTGACACCTCGACGCGCCGCACGCCGACATCCGGACCGCCGAGCCCGTAGTCTTCGACCAGCGAGCGCGCGATGTCGGTCGCGTTGTTCAGGTCGCCGCCCGAGCCCCACGAGATGTCTTCGAAGAACAGCGCCTCGGCCTCGCGACCGCCGTAGAGCACGCAGATCGAGTCCATCATCTGCTTGAAGGTCTTCACCGTGGGGTGCTCGCTCTCGGCGTGGCGCACGTAGCCAGCCGCGAAGTCACCGAGGATCGAGATGCGATCGATCGGCGGCGAGGTCGGGCAGAACAGCGACACCACCGCGTGCCCTGCCTCGTGCGTGGCCACCACCAGCTCTTCCTTCGGCGAGAGCTTGTTGCGATCGGCCCAGCTGGCGAGCGCCTTCTCGACGTCTTCGATCTCCAGCGGGCCGGTGCGCCGCTCACGCAGCCGCATGCGCGCCATCGCGCGACACAGCGCCTGCAGGTGGTCACCGGAATAACGGGAGTTCTGGCCTTCGACGAAGTCAGACGTGCGCTTCACCGCGTAGTCGAGCGCGCGCGCCGAGAGCTGCAGGCCGAGCTTCTGGTCGTAGATCTGCAGAATCGACTTCCGGTCTTCGCCGTTGGGGTACGGAATGTGGAGGTGGAACTCGAAGCGGCCCGGGCGCAGCAGCGCGGGGTCGAGCGATTCGACGAAGTTGGTGGTGCCGACCACGAAGACGAGCTCGTCCTTGCGGAAGCCGTCCATCTCGGTGAGCAGCTGGTTCACCATGGAATGCTCGACGCCGCTGCCCTGGTACGTGCCACGGGCGGTTGCGAACGAGTCCAACTCGTCGAAGACGATGATCGCCGGGGCCGCCTGCCGCGCGCGCGTGAAGACCTGGCGCAGGTTCTCTTCGGACTCGCCGACCCACTTCGACTTCAATTCCGGGCCCGAGACGACGGTGACCGCCGCGCCGAGCGCCGTGGCCATCGCCTTCGCGAAGAGCGTCTTGCCCGTACCGGGAGGCCCCCAGAAGATCATGCCGCGCGGGATCAGCCCCTCGATGCGCTTCATGTTCTGCTCGTCGTCGCTCTGATCCTTGAGCGCGAGCACGTCGAGGATTTCCTTGTTCAGGCGGTCCTTCACCTTGGCGTAGCCGCCGATGTCCTTGTGGAGATCGATGTCGGGCAACGTCAGCTGGCCGACGAGCGTGGCCTGCCGCAGCTGCGCGTACGCGGGCTTGGTGTCGACCGGGTAGTCCTCACCGGTGAGTGTCGAGAGCAGCCGGCGCATGCGCACCGCGTTCACGCCCGAGACCGACTTGTAGAGCTGGTACGGCTTGAGCGTGCGATCGGCCGACAGCTTGCGGCTCTCGCGCTGCGTGACGAGCTGGCCCAGCCGTTCGCGCGGCACGCCGAGCAATGACTCGCGCCGCGGGAAGAGGTTCTCGATCACCTTGGGCAACGGGAACGACGGATCCTTGAACCCCATGAAGCAGAGCTCGGGGTTCTCGTACAGCAGCGGGATGACCTCGCGCGCCTCGCTGGTGAGGCCGCCGACCGAGGTGGTCAGCAGGTCGAGGTGCGGCAGCACGAGGATGCGATCGGCCACCGCGCCGCGCACGGCCTCGCGCAGGTAGAAGAGGATCGTCGCCACCAGGCCCATGCCCGGCTGCGGCTGCGGCATGTCGTTGATGGGCCGGCCGTCGAGGTAGAGGAACTGGCGCGGCGGCGTCTCCTTCTTCAGGCGATCGCGCACGCACTTGTAGAGGTACGGCGTCAGTTCCTTCTCGGCCTCGACGAGCACCGGCAGGCCGCGGCGCAACGAATCGACGATGCGCGCGATCTCCGTGGGGTACGCGGCCTCGACGGCCGCAAAGGGGGTCAGCTCCGCCGGGAGCTTGTCTTCAGGAATCGAGATCATGGGTGGGGCGCTTCTTCTTCCTCAGACGCGAACCTTGATCGTCAACGACCCGTTCGCTTCCTCGTGCACTTCTTCGACCTGGCCGAGCTCGGCCGCGCGCTGCTTGAGCGCCGTGCCGGTCACCTTGTTCACCACGCCGTCGAGCTCGTCCTTCAAGCCGCGGAGCTTGTCCTCGAGCTTCTCGGTGATCTTGCGGCGCAGGGCCTCTTCCTCGGCCTTCGCCTCGCGCTCGAGGGACTGCTTGGCCGCCTCGCGGAGGTTCTTCTCGCGCTCGCCGGCCAGCGTGTTGTCGACGACCGCGGTGCGCTCCGTGGTGAGGTTCACGTCAGCGTGGCCCTCGGCGGTGACCGAGACCTCGCCGGTGTTGAGATCGATGCTGGTGGTGATGCCGTCGCCTTCCTTGCGCTTGGCGGTGTCGCCCTCGCGCACGAAGCCCTTCTCGGACAGCTCGGCGCCGAGCAGCTCGCGCATGCGCTCCTTCGACAAGATGGGCAGCAGCTCGAGCGTGGAGCACACGCCGTCATCGACCTGCACGTGGCGGGACAGGCTCTCCTTGACGCTGATTCGGTAGGCGCGGGACATGGTGGTGAGCCGACCACAGTCGGTCGCCCACGTCACCACCTGACGGGCAGGTCAGCTCGGCGCCAACGTGGGGATGGCGTCGAGGTCGATCACCAGGTTCGCCGCGCGCGTGAAGCCGCGCTCACCGAGGCGTTCCCAGTCGGCCACGAGGCGCTGTGCGAGCGCGTAGCCCTCGTCGATGAAGCGCACCGCGCGGTGCTGCTGGTCCCATTCCCGCAGCGTCGCGAGCGAGCGCAGCAGCACGGCCGATCGGCGGCGGGCCTCGGTGCGCTCCCGCAGCGGCGCGTCGACGGCCATCGAGCGCGTGAAGTCGGCGGGGTCGAGCTTGTCGCCGAGGAACTGCACCGCGGCGTCGATCACCCAGGTGGCGAGATCGTGACGTTCTGCCGCGTGAATGGCCTTGAGCCACGCGTCGAGCAGATCGCCCTGCGTGCGCCCGATGCGAATCAGCACCGCCGGCTCGACCACGTCACGCCGCAGGCGCTCGATGCCCAGCCAGCTGCGGGTGAACATGGTGCGCAGACCCTCGACCCACGGGCCGAGCGTCGCGACGTCGAACTTCGGGATCGAGTCGACGCTCGATTCGCGGCCGAAGAGACCCGCGTGGGCGAGCACGGTGAGGGGCGCGCTGCGCAACGCCGGCTGCCGCGCCAACACGCCCTCGCACCCGGTGCCGCGCAGGCGATCGAGGAACAACGCGATGAGCGCGTCTTCGGCGACGGTGAGCTGGCCCTTGAGCGTCAGCGGCTGCACCTCGACCTCGGTGAGCGGCGTGGTGAGCACCCAGTTGAAGAAGCGCACCACGTTGGCGGTGAACTCGAGCTTCGGCGCCTTGACGCGTTCCCACAGGCGCTGATCAGCCTCGGTCATCCACCCGCCCTGGCGCGCGAGCGCGAGCACGGTGCCCTGCGAGAGCGTGGTCGAGAGCGCCTCTCGCGAGGTGGGGCCCATCTTGGTCGGCGCGCTGACGCCCGACACGAGGAGCCGCATCACGTCGCTGGCGGGAATGGCGCCCACCGCGACGCGGGCCAGCGTCAGCACGTTCGTCTCGGCGCGCGTCATGACCAGCGTCATGGGGTTGGTTTCTTACTTCGACTTGCGGCGGAATTCGTCAGCCGCCTTCGGCCAGCCGTTGATGGTGAGCTGGCCGTTGACGAAGCGGAACTCCACGGTGTTCGCGGTGACGAAGCGCGGGTCGTCGCGACGGTAGGCAGGCGAGAGGAAGTGGATTTCCTGGTTCGAGCTGCCGAGCCAGCGCCGCGACTTCTCGGGCTTCGTCTGGTCGTACCGGCCGTCGACGAGGAGATCTGCCGTCGCGAGCAGCGCCTCGACCTCGGGCGACTGCTTCGCCTTCAGCTCGGCGAGCGTGTACCCGCTGTAGATCATGATGGTGCGCCCGGCCGCGCGCACCGCCGCGCAGACTTCAGCGAGCGGACCCGGCTGCTCGAACGGCTCTCCGCCCAACACCGACAGGCCCTCGAGCCCGGGCACCGCGAGGATCTCGTCGATCATCGCCTTCGGTTCCACGAGGCGGCCGCCCTTGTCGGCGACGAACATCTCCGGGTTGCAGCAACCCGGGCAGCGAATCGAGCAGCCCTGCACCCACAGCGCGAAGCGTTTGCCGGGACCCTCGGCTTCGGTGTCGGGCACCACCTGCGCGACGCGCAACAGGGTCACGGCTTGACGAACTCCACGGCCGCGAAGCTGGTGGCGAACTTGTCGATGGGCAGCGAGAAGATGCCGTCGTCGCGCCCGTCACGGCCGGGCTCACGCTCGCCCCACGGGTTGCGCAGCTGCACGAACTTCTGGCCGTTCTTCTCTTCGACGCCGAGCAGCGTGTACGCGTGATCGGCGACCACGCCCTGCTCCGAGGGGTCCCACGTCTTGCTGAGGGCGACCACCGCGCCCTTGTTGGCGCACGCCGCCTTGATCTGCGCGAACAACGCGTCGCCCTTCATGTCGCTGGTGACGGGGAAGAAGTCGCCCTGCTTGCCGGTGATCGCCTCGAGCGCGGTGGCCGACATGCCGCCCTCGATGGCGTCGAAGCCGCCCTTCCACGAGGCGTAGGCCTTCTCGAAGATCATCGGCCACAGTTCCTTCGTCTCGCGCGCGGCCGCGTACTCGAGCATGCCGTGGCGATCGGCGAACTTGCCGTCGATGGTGACCTGCACCGGCTTGGCGAGGTCCATCGGCGAGTTCCGCTCGTAGAAGGTCACGGTGTACGTGCCGTCGCGGTTGGCCTTCACCGCGTTCTGCAGAATCTCGGGGTGCGACTTCGCGACCGCCGACAGCGCGGAGATGAAGTAGCAGTCGCCGACCTGGCCCTGCGTCGGGTCGTCGAAGCCGAAGCCGTTGACGCTCACGTCACCGGGGCGCGCGTCCCACGTCACCTGGCCGGTCTTCTGCGAGTCCTTCGTCAGCAGCGGCTCGGTCTTCAGGTCTTCGCGGCCGTTGTCGACGGCGATCTTCGCCAGCGCGTGCATGTCGTTCTGGACGAAGGCCGCGAGCTTGGCGCGCGCCGCCGGGTCGAACTTCTGGCTGCCGCTGTCGATGAAGGCCGAGAGGTAGAACGCCTTCACCTCGCTGAACTTGCCGGCCTTCGCGTCCTTGATGATGGCGTCGGCCTCGGCGACCGTGACCTTGCCGTCGACCTTCAGGGTCCGCTCGAGCTTCGCCTTGTACGCCGAGCCTTCACGCATGATCTTCGAACTCATGGGGGGCATCCTTGCCCGACTTCCGGGTGGGACACCAGCGGCCGGCCCGGGCAGGATGCGCGCCGTGAGACACCCTGGTCTGAGCGCGTTGGTGGTGTGTTGTGTCGCGATGAACTCCGTGGCCGCCGAGCCGACGAACGCCGAGGCCGAGACGGTCGGGCGAGAGATCGTCGCCCTGCTCGACAAGAACGCGTTCGACGACACGGTGAAGCGCTTCAACGCCGACATGGCCGCCGCGCTCCCGGCCGCCCAGCTCAAGCAGGCGTGGGACGCCGTCGGTCAGCAGTTCGGCGCGTTCAAGGAAGTGCGCTCGGTGCGCATCGAGAAGAAAGACGAGTACCGCATCGCGCTGCTGCTCTGCGCGTTCGAGAAGGCCGACCTGCTGGTCACCGTCTCGGTCGACCCGAAGAACCAGGTGGGCGGCCTCTTCTTCCGGCCCGCGGGCAACCCATCGAACGCGGGGCCGCCGTGGTCTCCGCCGTCGTACGCCGCGAAGGTCGAGGAGCAGAGCGTGGTGGTGGGCGACGACTTCAAGCTGCCCGCGACGCTCATCGTGCCGGCGGGTGACGGTCCGTTCCCCGTGGTCATCCTGGTGCACGGCTCGGGGCCGAACGATCGCGACGAGACGCTGGGCGCGAACAAGCCGTTCAAGGACCTCGCGTACGGGCTCGCGGCGAAGGGCATCGCGACGCTGCGGTACGACAAGCGCACGCTCAAGTACCCGGGGCAGTTCCCGTCGACGAAGCCGTACGGCCTCAAGGAAGAGATCATCGACGACGTGAAGGCCGCGGTGTCGCTGGTCTTGAAGACGCCGAAGCTCGACGGCAAGCGCGTGGTGGTCGCGGGCCACAGCCTGGGCGGCACGTTCGGCCCGCGCATCGCAGAGGAAGAGCCGCGCGTGAAGGCGCTGGTGCTGCTCGCGGGCGCGACGCGGCCGATGGACGTGCTGGTGCGTGAGCAGATCAAGGTGACGGCGCCGGGCAACGCGGCGGCGAGCGCGGCGGCCGAGGCGTTCTCGAAGAAGTTCAACGACCCGAAGCTCACGGCGGCCGAGGAGGTCGACTTCCTCGGCGCGAAGCTGCCCGGGAGCTACGTGCTCGAGCTCCGCAACGAGCAGCCCGCGACGCGCGCGGCGAAGTTGAAGCTGCCGATCTTCATCGGCCAGGGCGGGCGCGACTACCAGGTGACGACCACCGACCTCGACGGGTGGAAGAAGACGCTCGAGAAGAAGCCCAACGTGACCATCAAGCTGTGGCCGGCGCTCAACCACGCGCTCATCGAGGGCACCGGGCCGTCGACCCCGCAGGAATATGCCGTGCCGGGCCACGTGGCGGAGGTGGTGGTCACCGACCTCGCGGCGTGGATCAACAAGCTCCCGGTGAAGTGATGCGACTGACGCGCCGCCTGTCGAACCCCACGCCCTGGGTCCGGGTCGATCGAACCGGCGAGGTGCGCTCGCGTGAGTACCGGCTGCTGGTGCGCGAAGGACCCGACGCCGGGCAGGCCCGCACCATCGAGGGCCCGCTGGTGGTCGGCACCGGCCCCGACGCGCAGTTCCAGCTGTCGGATCCCGCCATCTCCAGCGCGCACCTCGAGCTCACGCCGCGCGCGGGTGGCATTCAGCTCAAGGACCTCGGCTCGACGAACGGCACCTTCATCGGCAACGCGCGCATCACCGAGGCGTTCCTCGAGAAGGTCACCACGCTGCGCATCGGCGAGACCACGCTCGAGCTCGACGTGGTGGAGCGCATGGTCGGCCTCGGAGAAGGCCCTTCGCGCTTCGGCGACGCGTGGGGCGAGAGCCACCAGATGCGTGCGCTCTTCAGCGTGCTCGCGCGCCTCGCGCCGAGTGATTCGCCGGTCATCCTCCTCGGCGAGACGGGCGTGGGCAAAGAGGTGCTGGCCCGCGCGATTCACGATCATTCCCAGCGCCGCACCGGGCCGTTCGTCATCTTCGACTGCGGCAGCGTCGCGGCCTCGCTCATCGAGAGCGAACTGTTCGGCCACGTGCGCGGCGCGTTCACCGGCGCGTCGAGCGATCGCCAGGGCGCGTTCTCGCAGGCCGACCACGGCACGCTCTTCCTCGACGAGCTGGGGGAATTGCCGCTCGAGCTGCAGTCACGCCTCCTGCGTGCGCTCGAGGCGGGCACCATTCGGCGGCTCGGTGAAGATCACTACCGGCAGGTCGACGTGCGCGTCATCGCCGCGACGCACCGCCACCTCGAAGAACAGGTGAAGGCCGGCCGCTTCCGCCAGGACCTCTACTTCCGCCTCGCGGTCGCCACGGTGCGCGTTCGTTCCCGAGCAGCTCGCCAGCACCACCAACGCCATCACCAACCCTGCATTCGCGATTTTCATCTCCGCCTTTCGGTTGTGGACGGGCGGCGAGGATTGCGACCGGCGTGCCGGGCAGTTCGCGCGCGCAACCGCGCGGCTTCACGTGACGGAGCGACAGGCGCGCAACGAAGGGAAAGCGCGAGGTGACACCACGCCGAGCGCCAGTGTCACTTCGAGATGACGTCGGCCGAAGTGCTCGAAATCAGAGCGACAACACGCCGCTCGCCGCGCTCATCAGGGCGACGCGGCGCTTGGTGACCGGGCTCGAGCCGTCGATGAGGGCCTTCGTCTCTTCGAGCACGCGCTCGAGGGTGAAGCGCACCACCGAGCTGTCGGTCGTCGGCGTGCCGCCCTGCACCGGAGGCAGCCACGCGACCATCTCGTCGCTCGCGCCGCTCATCAGCGAGTTGAGCGCGCCGAAGCCCAGGCGCCCGGCGACCGCGCGATCGGAATAGCTGGGGTTGCCGCCGCGCACGACGTGACCCAGCACCGTGGCGCGGATCTCCAGCGTGGGGAGCTCTTCCTTCATGCGCTCTTCGGTCAGGCGCACCAGGCGCGTGCAGGGCGCGGTGATGCCCTCGGCCTTGATGATCAAGATGCGCCGCTTGCCGCGCGCGAAGCCGGTGCGAATCACGTTGCGAATGTCGTCGACGAGCTGGTCTTCGCTCTTGCCCGACTCGCGAATCAGCGCGGCGTCGGCGGCCATGGCGATCGCGCTGGCCATCGCGAGGTAGCCGCAGTCGCGGCCCATCACCTCGACCACGAAGGCCCGGCGGTGGGCGCGCGCAGTGTCGCTGATGCGATCGCACGCCTCGACGATGGTGTTGAGCGCGGTGTCGACCCCGAGCGCCGTCGAGGTGCAGCCGATGTCGTTGTCGATCGACCCGGGAATGCCCATCACCTTGAAGCCGCTCTCTTTGGCGAAGTGGTGCGCGCCGGTGAGCGAGCCGTTGCCACCGATGACGATGAGCCCCTCGGCGCCGAGCTTCTTCATCTCCTGCGCGGCCTTCGTGCGGCCCGCCACCTCGCGAAACCGTGCGCTGCGCGCCGAGCCGATGATGGTGCCGCCCTGCCCGCCCGCCGCGTCGACTTCGATGTCGACCGACACCGCGCCGTCGCTCAAGACCTTCGTCAGCTCGCGGAACTGGCCGTCGATGAGGCCGTCGTAGCCCTCGAGGCTGCCGAAGACCTGCAGGCCCTGCGCAGCGCCCAGCTTGGCGATCGCGCGCAGCGCGGCGTTCATGCCCGGAGAGTCACCACCCGAAGTCAAAACGACGATCTTCTTCATGGCGGCGCAAGCTAGCCGGTCAGTTCTTCAACCGGTACGCCCACGTCTTGCGGTCGTCGGTCACGAACACGAAGACGTTGTTGAGCGGGTCGTACCCGAGCGCGAGGAACGACTGCGAGCCGACGTTGCCGCCCTGCACGGTGCGCGTCGTCCACGTGGAGGTCATCGGGTCGAACACGTGGAAGAGGCCCGCGGTCACCGCGCCGCCGATGACCTGGTTGCGCGAGTCGTACGCGTACGACGGGTCCTGGAGATCGCTCGTCGGCCCCGGCGTCACCAGCGCGTCGAGCGTGGAGTTCTTCGGCATCGCGCGGTTCAGCTTGAGCGCGAACACCCCGACCGGCGCGCCACGCACGAAGTAATAGAAGGTGTCGTTCGGCGGGAAGTACACGAGGTCGTTCGCGTAGGAGAGCGGCGCGAAGTCGGCGTCCTGGCCGCCGGTCGTCTTGAGCGTCTCGCCGTTGAAGGTGTCGACGTACACGGTGCGCGTCTTCGTCGCCGCGTCGTAGAGCGAGAGCCCGCTGCGCCCGAAGATGACGATCTTCCCGCTCGTGGGGTCGTACTCGGTGGCGTCGATGTTGGTGTTGCTCAGCGCGCTCGCGGTGGTGAAGGTCCACGTCTTCGCGACCGGGTCGAAGTGCGCGATCGGCCCGCCGACGTCATTGCCGACGGTGTTGCAGTAGCCGCCGGTGAACATGCGGCTCAGGAGCACGAGCGCGTCGGTGCCGGGCACCCAGGTGAGCCCGTCGTAGGAATGAATCGAGAGCGGCCGCGGGTACGGTCCGCCCGCGCCGGCCTTCCACGCGCCCAGCGTGTCGTCGAGGTTCGACAAGACCATCTGCGAGCACGGCGTGGGCGGGTACAGCTCCTTCCACGTGAGCGTGTCGGCGAGATCGAACGCGAAGACGGTGTCGGTCATCGTCGTGGAATGCCCGCCGCCGAACATCAGGAACTGGTGGTGCGTGGTGTCGAGCGTGAAGCCGCTGTAGTCGGTCGCGCGCACGCAGTTCTGATCGCCCGGGTCGGTGCAGATGAAGTCGCCGAGATCGAGCGCGGTGTTGTCGGCGAGGTTCTGCAGGCGCGGGTTCGCCGCGATCACTCCCCCGCCGCCCGTCGCGCTGCCGCCGCCGGTCGCTGCACCGCCGCCCGTCGTCGCGCCACCGCCGCCGCCCGTCGCGGAGCCGCCGCCGCTCCCGCCGTCCGTGCCCGAGATGACCGCAGGACACCCCAGCAGCCACACCGCACAGCCCAACCAGAGCGCTCGGTTCATGCGCCGGAGTGTGGCGCAAAGCCCAGAACCTCGTCACGAAACGAACTCCCTCTCCTCTTCAGAGGAGAGGGTCGGGGTGAGGAGTAAGCAGCCGGAGCGTCACCCGGTGAGCAGCTCGCTCGCCGACGCCCACGTAAAGCGCTCGTCGTCGACCGCGAAGAGCGTCTCCTTGCGAGCCCACTCTTCTTCGCAGCGCTCGCGCTCGTCGCTGAGCGACACGAGCGCCGCGGCGACCACGTCCATCGGGGTGTGGCCCTGCACCGGCCACACGGCCGAGCCGACCACCGTGCGTTCCCAGCCGGTCTTCGCCAGCTGGCGCTTCAAGCGTTCGACGAGGTGCCACGCTTCGCCCGGGCCGGTGTGCCGCAGCAGCACCAGCAACAACCCCTCGGGCGCGACGTGCACCAGGCCACCGGGGAGCAACTGCTCGACCTGCCGCGCGAGCCAACCGCGGCGCTGCGAGGGAACTCCGCGCGCCTCGACCAACACCACGGCCCCCTGGCGGGCTCCCGCGAAGCCCTCGGCCACCACGTCCTCGAAGTGGTCGTGGTCGGCATCAACGAATCGGTGCGCTGTGGTCATCGGGACCTCCCCCGAGCGGGGCTTCGGCACACCACGGCGTTTTCTTCAGTACGGTGCGCCGCCATGCACGTCGTCATCACTGGCGCCTCGAGCGGCATCGGAGAAGCCCTGGCCCGCGAGTACTTCAGCCGTCGCGCGAGCGTCACGCTCGTGGCGCGCCGCCTCGAGCTGCTGCAGAAGCTCGCGAAAGAAACCGACACCCGTACGCACCTCGTGCAGGCCGACCTCTCGCAGCTCGACCAGGTGACGTCGTGGGTCGACGAGGCCGAGAAGACGCTCGGGCCGATCGACGTGCTGATCAACAACGCCGGCGTGCAGATCGTTCGCAGCTTCCTCGACACGCCGTTCGAAGACGGCGAGCGGTTGCTCGACGTCGACCTGGTCGCCCCGCTCAAGCTCTCGCAGTTCATCGCGCGCCGCATGGCGGTGCGCCGCGCGGGCACGCTGGTCGACGTCTCGTCGATGGCGGCCATCGCGCCGACGCCCGGCATGGCGTTCTACAACGCGGCGAAGGGCGGGCTGGCGGCGATGTCGGAAGCGTTGCGCGCCGAGCTGAAGCCCCACGGCATCCACGTGGTGACGGTGTACCCGGGGCCCATCAAGACGCCGATGGAGGTCGCCGGCCGCGCGGCGCTCGAGAAGTCGTGGATCGCCGACGCGCTGGCGCCGAGCGGAGAGCCGCAGGTGCTCGCGCGCATGGTCGCCGACGCGGTGGAGCAGAAGGACGAGCGCGTCATCTATCCATTGATGAATGCGCTGGGGCGGCACTTCCCGGCGCTGACGCGGGTCGTGATGGACACCTTCACGCCGAAGGTGAAGCCGGGCTGAGCAATTCGGTACGCTGACCGCCATGGCCGGCGTGGAGCCCAGCTCGAGCGATGCACTGAAGCGCACCCTCGACGCTGAGCCCAACGCAGCGCTGATGCTCGACGAGCGCGGCCGCATCACCTGGGTCAACGCCGAGTGGAACCGTCGTGCGCTCGCTGACGGCGCGCGGAACCTGCTCGGCCCGCGCATCATCGGCACCGACTACCTGTGGTGGCTCAAGGGCACGCTGCAATCACAAGCGGCCGCGATCCTCTCGAACCTCCCCGCCGAGCCGAGCCCCGACGCGCTCACGCTCGAGGGCGAGTGCAACACGCCGCTCGTCCATCAACGGCTGTCGACCCACTTCGCGCGGCTCGCCCAGCCCCGCCGCGGCGTGCTGGTGCGCTTCTTCCTCCGCGTCGAAGGCCCGCTCGCGCAGCGCCACCAGCTCAGCGAACGCCCCAGGGAGTCGTTCGTCGACGAGAACGGAATCATCACGCAGTGCGGCTGCTGTCGCCGGAGCCGGGATCCCCGCACGGGACAGTGGCACCTCTCGCTCGCGCTCTTCCCGGGCGGCCAGAGCGACGTCTCGCACGGCCTGTGCGACTCGTGCACCGAGGCGTACTACCCGGCCTGACTACTCGAGCTGCAGCCCGCAATCGCCGCACGCGCCCTCGACGAGCGCGCCGACGAAGCCGCACGCGGGACACGGCGGTTCCTGGCCCTCGGCGACCGGCGTGCCGAGCTGCACCAGCCCGCCCTTGCCCTCGCGCTCGACGGCGTCGAGCCATTCCTGCTGCATGAGCTGCGCGACCTTCTGCAGGTCTTCCTTGTGCACCAGCAGCTGCAGCTTCGAGCTGCACCCACACGAGCCGCCGCAGCACGCCTTCGCGGGCGGCTTGGCGAGCTCGACCTCGATGTCCTGCGCAGTGAGCTGGCGCTCGAGCTCACGCATCTGGGCGAGGGGACCTTCGAAGCAGGGAACGAGCTCAGCGGTCGCGTCAGTCATTCGATCGCTTGATACACCTTCTTCGCAGGCACCGACACCAGCTGCCCCGACGGCAGCCACAACCCGGTCAGGCGCTTGCCGTACACGCACCCCGAGTCGAGCCCGGTCGCGTGCGGGTGCTGCTGCAGCCCGCGCACCGCGTCGTGACCGAACACCACGTGGCGCGGCCCCGGCCAGCGCGAGGCCCAGGGCACTCCGGCTTCGAGGCGCGGCGTGCCGTGCCCGTGCTCGTCGATCGATCGCATGTTGAGCAGCAGGTGGCGCGGCTGGCGTTCGAGGTCGACGCCCGGCAGCAACCCGCCGTGCACCACCAGCGCGTTCAGCTCGGGAAAGTCGAGCCACAGCGGCAGCGCGTCGAGGTACTTCCACTGCGCGGCGGTGAGCGTGTTGGCGACCGCCGAGTGGTGCGCCTTCTTCGACAGCCCCGCCTTCACGTCGAGCAGGTGCGCGTCGTGGTTGCCGAGTACCGCCAGCGCGCCGAGCTCGATCGCCCGCTGCACCACGCCCGCGGAGTCGGGGCCCTTGGCGACCAGGTCTCCGACGAAGACGAGGCGATCGTCACGCCCGAAGCCCGCCGCGGCGAGCAAGTCGCCCAGCTCGTCGTTGCAGCCGTGAACGTCGCCGATGAAGAGCGTGCGGCGCACGGCGGCGCTTCAGACCTCGCTGCTCTTCTTGAAGAAGGTCTGCTGGTAGTACGCGAGCTCGCCGATCGACGCGCGGAGGTCGCTGAGCACGGTGTGCGTGGCGTCGACCTTCGAGCGGCCGGGCGCCGACGGGTACCACGCGCGGGTGAGGATCTTCAGGCTCGACACGTCGACCATGCGGTAGTGCAGCGCGCGATCGAAGCCCGGCATGAAGCGCGAGATGAACGCGCGGTCGGTGTGGATCGAGTTGCCACACAGCATGCCCTCGCCGTAGTCGCAGTGCTGGAGCAGCAGCTTGGTCGCTTCCTTCTCGGCGACGCGCAGCGAGATCTCCGACTTCTTCACGCGCTCGAGCAGGCCGTTGCGGGTGTGCATGTCCTTCACGAAGGGCTCCATGCGCTCGAGCACCTCGTTGGGCTGCCAGATGGCCGCTTCCCACTCGGCGATCGGCTTGAGCTGCACATCGGTGATGATCAGGCCCATCTCGATGATGGCGCAGGTGGCCGTATCGAGGCCGGTCATCTCGAGGTCACACCACACGAAGCGCGTCTCAGTCATAGGGGCGGCCTTATACCCTCCCTGATAAAGGGCGCGACCGTGGAAGCGACTGCACTCATCGCGAAGCTGAAGTCCGAAGAAGGTTCCCGTGCGTTGGCCGCGCTGTCGGTCGACGCCCTGCTCGCCCAGCCCGTCGAGGCCCTGGTCGGCCGCGAGTCGCTGAGGGCGGGCGCGCGCAAGGTGCTCGGCGCGTGGCTCCAGTCTGACGCCGGCGCGAAGGCCATCGAGACGCTGGTCGAGCGCACGGTGAACGAGCTGCAGGCCCAGCCCCGCGCCGCGAAGGACGTGCTGCCGAAGGAAGCGGTGGCGCTGGTGCGCGAGACGCTCGGCCGGCCGTTCTCGCCCGATCGCCGCGTGGTGCTCACCGTCATCGACCGCCCGCCGATGCGCGAGCTGGTGCGCGAGCTGTTGTTGTCGGCGGTGCTCGACTTCGGGCGCAAGGCGAGTGCTCCGGTCGCGGGCGTCGCGCGCGGACTGGGCACGCTGGCCAAGCTCGCCGGAGAGACCGTGAAGTCCCGCACCGGCGGCCTCGGCTCGCTGGTGGGCGCGGTGGGCAGCGAGGTCGAACGCCAGCTCGAGAAGCGCGCGGTGGACTTCGTCGACGGCGCGTTGAGCGGCGTGTTCGGGCAGATCGCCGACGCGCTCTCGAACCCGTCACGCGCGCACGAGGCGTCCGAGCTGCGCCAGGCCTTCTTCGACGGAATGCTCGAGCTGACCGGGCCGCAGCTGGCGCGCGAGGTGATGAACGCCGACGTGCCCGGCGGCGCGAAGACGGTGCGCGCCTCGCTGCAGAAGTGGCTCGACAGCCAGGCCGCCGACGCGCACCTCGATCAGCTCACGGCGCTGGCGCTCAAGCACGACGGCACCAAGACCGCGGCCGACGCCTTGAAGGAGCTCGGCGTGCACGACGCGGTGAAGGAGCTCGGCGTCGAACACCTCGCGCGGCACATCCGCACGGTGGGTGACAGCCCGGCCCTCGCGGCGTGGCTTTCGAGCTGACTACTTCTTGCCGACGACCGAGCCCTCGAAGGTGATGCGCTTGTCATCGATCTGCACCAGCTCGCCCAGCTCGTACACGTTGCGGTAGCCGTAGCCGTACAGGTTGATGAACGTCGGAATGTTGAGCGCGAGCATGATCGGCTTGCGGTTGCCGAGGATCTGCGACTCCGGCGGCGAGCGCGGCGGAGCGTCGAAGCGCGGCGCCATCTTCGTGGCGAAGTCGACCTGGTCTCCGTCGAAGTTGTTGTTGCAGTAGATGAGGATGCGCGTGTTCGGGTCGGGCACGAGCCGGCGCAGGTTGTCCGACGTGAAGTCCGAGAAGCTCAGGTGCTTGGCGCCCTTGAGGTGCTTGCGGTCGAACCGGAAGTCCGAGCGCGCGTCGAAGATGATGGTGTTCGGTTCGCGGCTCATCTTGAGGAAGGTGTCGAGGTCGACCAGCCGCGACGCGCGGTACGCCTCGACCTCCGAGACGAGCGACTTGAAGTCTTCGAAGCTCACCATCGCCTTCGGGTAGTTCTTCACGTCAGCCCCCTGCGGTTTGGGTTGGGCCGCGGCGACCGAGGCCGCGAGCAGCACCACCAGTTCACACCACCGTCGCATGCGCAGCCCCCAGCTCGAACTTCGATCCTGACGTCAGGAAGTCGCGGTGCACGTAGCCGAGCGCGAGGTGCTGGCCGAACTTCTCGCTCTTCACCACGCTGGTGATGAAGCCCACCTTGCGATCGCCGATCTTCAGCTCGGCCTTCCACTCGGGAGTCGCCTCGCCCACCAACAGCTGCACCAGCTTCTTGTTCATCTGCCCGCGGTAGGTGGCGCGCGCGATGACTTCCTGGCCGATGTAACAGCCCTTCTTGTAGTGAATGGCGTGCTCGAGGTTGGCCTCGAGGGGAATGGTGACCTCGGTCATGTCCTTGCCGAAGAGCGGCACGGCCTTCTCGACGCGCCACACCTCGACCGTGTCCTGCGAGAGCGTCGGCAGTTCTTTCAACGCCGCGCGCACCTCGTCGAGGCGCGAACGCGAGACCAGCAGATCGACGCCGCCCAGCGAGCTCACCAGCTGCCCCTCGACCAGCCCCGCGGGGAGCGCGTTGGCGACCTCCATCGCCTTCGGCCCCACCAGGCCCAGCACCGCCAGCTCGGGCGCGTCGAGCACCTCGGCGTCTTCGCTGATGAGGTACTTGTTCAAGAAGTCCTTCGCGGTGGCGCCCCGCCCCGGCCCGGTGTCGACCACGAAGTCGCTGGCGCGCCTGAGCACGCGCACGTCGGCGACCATCGCGCCCTTCACCGTGAGCATCGCGGCGTGACAGCTCTGGCCGACCGCGAGCGCCTCGACGTCGTTGGTGACCATGCCCTGCAGAAAGCTGCCCGCCTCGGGGCCGGTCACCCGCAGCTGCTGGCGATCGGTCGCGTCGAACAGCGCGCAACCGTCTTGCGCCGCCCGGTATTCCGCCTCGTTCGCTTTCACGACTGACATGGGAACCTCGCTCGCGGGGGATATATAAGCGGCACCCGTGTCTACGCCATCGACCCCCGCCTCACCGTCGAGCCCGCAGAACCTCATGCCCGCCACGGTGGTGCTGCTCGTCACGTCGATCTCGACGCTCGGGCTGGCCATCTACCAGTGGCTCGAGCTGCTCGAGGTGCGCAGCGGCAAGACGCCCGCGTGCGCCGTCAACGAGACCATCAACTGCGCGACGGTGTGGAACTCGGCGTTCGCCCACAAGGTGCACGAGTGGGTCGGGTTTCCGGTCGCGGGCCTCGGCGTGTTGTGGGGCGCGGTCGCGCTGGTGCTGACGTTCCTGTGGATCCAGACGCGCAAGACGAGCACCACCTTCGTCAGCGGCATCAAGTTCTGGGCGATCATGGGCGCGCTCTCGTGCGTGACCTTCATCACCGCGTCGGTGCAGGCCAAGGCGCTGTGCCTGACGTGCCTGGGCACCTACCTGCTCGTCGCGGGCTTCGCGTTCGGCGCGCTCAAGCTGCTCGGAGGTCCCTTCCTCCCGCCGATGCCGCAGCTCCTGCCCGGCGTGGGCTGGACGCTGGTGCTCACCGTGCCGATCTACTTCGGGCTCATCTTCCCCGGGCAGAACACGCCGCTGGGCACCGAGGCGACCGCGAAGAAGCTCGACGCGCACGACTCCAACGACTTCGGCGCGCTGATGGACAAGCTGCCCGAGCGCGACAAGCTCACCACCGCGTGGGCGCGCGAGCAGTGGAAGAACTTCATTCCCCGTGACGTCTCGTCGTTCGAGGTGCACGCGCGCAAGGGCAACCCCAAAGCGCCGGTGCGGCTGGTGGAGTTCACCGACATTCTCTGCGGCCACTGCGCGGCGTTCGAACAGCTGCTCGAGGAAGCCGAGCTGATGTCGCCCGAGGGCGGGCTGTCGGTCGAGCCGCGCTATTACCCGCTCGACGGCGAGTGCAACCCCGACATCAACGGCACCGCGAACAACGGCATCCGCTGCTACGCGGCGAAGCTGCAGATCTGCACCGAGAAGCACCCCAAGTTCTTCAT
Source organism: Myxococcaceae bacterium (assembly GCA_046351675.1). Classification (GTDB taxonomy): domain Bacteria; phylum Myxococcota; class Myxococcia; order Myxococcales; family Myxococcaceae; genus Archangium_A. Next base: position 34,283 of record JAXLYB010000023.1, on the reverse strand, counting down.
CATGCGGCGCGAGTTCTTCCAGAACCAGGCGCAGCTCAACCAGGGGCTGATGCTCGCCATCGCCAAGCGCATGGGCATCGACACCGACGCGATGGTGGCGTGCATGAAGTCGCCCGAGACCGAGGCGCGGTTGAAGGAAGACATCGCCTACGCGCGGCTCCACGACATCCAGGGCACGCCGCTGGTGCTCATCAACGGCCGCATCGCCCCGCCCGCGCCGGCGTTCATCCTCGGCATGGTGATGTCGGGTGGCAACGCCGACGCGCCGTGGTTCCTCAAGCTGCCGCCGCCGCCCGCGGAGCTCGAGTGAGTGGCGACGAGAAGAAGCCCTTTCACAACCCCTTCGGCGCGTTGAGTGGTCTGCGCGACGGTCTGCCGTCGGCGCCCGAGAAGCCCGTCGCGAAGAAAGAAGAGAAGGGCCCGGCGCGCGCGGTGGTGCGCCTCGAGCGCGCGGGTCGCGGTGGCCGCGAGGTGACGCTCATCGAGCACCTCGAGCTGTCGCTCAAGCAGCGCGAGACGTGGCTCAAGGAACTCAAGGGCGCGATGGGCTGTGGCGGCGTGCTCGAAGACGACGCCATCGTGCTCCAGGGCGACCTGCGTGAGCGCATCGCGAAGTGGCTCGAGAAGAAGGGCGTGCGGAAGGTCACCGTCGCGAACTGATGGGCCCCGAGGTCCTCGTCGTCTGGTGTGACGCGCAACCCGGCAAGGGCTGGGCCGGCGTGCTGCGGGTCGGCGAGCGCATCCTCCTCGGACGAGCGCCCACCTGCGAGATCGGCGGCGTGCGCGCCATGAGCCGTCAGCACGCGCAGATCTCCCGGCTCCCCTCGGGGCGCTACGAGCTGCGTGACCTCAACTCGTCGAGCGGCATCTTTCACGAGGCGAGCCGGCAACGGCGCAACGTGAACGAGCTGAACGCCCCCGAGCGCTGGCGCATGGCCACCGCTCGCGTCGAGACCCGCGTGGTGACCGCCGACGAGCTGCTGGCGCAGGTGCCGTCGCTCGACTTCCCCGCCCAGCCGTTCTTCGAAGACCTGCCACGCGAGCTCGACGAAGCGCTGCTGCGAAGCGCGGTCGCCTCGACCATCGAGCGCTTCCCCGACGCGCGGTTGCGCCTCGCGCTCGGCCTCGACCCGCACCGCCTCAACCTCTTCGGCGAGCTGCTGCCCCGCGACGGCGCGCCCCTCGACGTGCTCGCGCAAGGTGCGCTCGATGGCGCGCCCGCGTCGGCCGAGCACTTCCTCCTCCTGGTGCGCTGGTACGCGCACGTGCTGCAGGTGCCCCCGGAGAAAGAGGCCGAGCTGCTCGCCGAGGCGGCCGACGAGCCGCTGGCGGTCGAGCTGGCGGTGCTGCTCGACGGCGTCGCGAAGGGAACGACCGCCGCGCGGCTCCAGAAGATCCTCGCGGCGGCGCGGGCGAGCGGGAAGCGCGGCTGAGTCGCGGTAAGACGTGGCCGTCATGGAGCTCACCCTCATTCGCCACGCCATCGCTGAAGACGGTGACGACGACTTCGTGCGCCCGCTCTCGAAGGAGGGCCGCAAGAAGTTCCGTGGCGTGGTCGAGGCGCTGTCCCGATCCGGCGTGCGCTTCTCGCGGGTGTTCCACTCGCCGAAGCTGCGCGCGCTGCAGACCGCCGAGCTCTTGCGCCCGGTGTGCGACGGCGAGTTCGAGGTGACGGCGTTGCTGGCCGATGTGCCCGGTGAGGCGCTGGTGGAGCTGCTCGATCACCACGAAGCGGCCGCCGTCGGTCACGAGCCGTGGCTGACCGCGCTCACCGCGCTGCTCGTGCTCGGCGACGCGAACGAGGGCCACCGCTTCGAGCTCAAGAAGGGCGGCGTGGTGCGCCTCGAAGGTGACGTCGAGCCGGGCGGCATGCGGCTCACCGGGCTGTGGACCCCGAAGTCGCTGCGGAGCTGAACGTGGCGCGCATCAACCCCGCCCCGCAGCTCGATCGCCTCGAGGAAGCGCTGACCCGGGCGCGCGCGGGCGACGTCGAAGGGCTGCACCAGGTGCGCGTCGTCGCGCGGCGGCTGCTGGTGTGGCTCGAGCTCGCCGAGGCCCGCACGCTGCGCGATGACCTGAAGTGGTTGTTGCGTGAGACGTCGGCGCTGCGCGACCTCGACGTGTTCGACGCGCTGCTCACGCCGGAAGGTCGCGCCGCGCTCCGGCCCGCCGCCGAGAAGCGCGCGCGGGCCGCCCTCACCTCGCCCCGCACCCGCGCACTGGTCGCCGCGTTTCGGGCGCTGGGCACGGTGCGCCGCCGGCGCGCCAACCGCGTGCTCGCCGAGCTCGAGCGCGCGCTGGGCCACTCGCGCTTCGAGGAAACCGACGATCAGCTCCACGCGCTGCGCAAGCTCGTGCGACGCGTGCGCTACGCGCGGGAATGGTTGGGCCTCGACGCGGAGCCCGTGAGGGCGCTGCAGGACGCGCTCGGCGCGGTGTGCGACGTCATCGCCCTGCAGCGCCTCACCCTCAGCCGAGGAGCTTGAGGATCACCGGCGCGACCGCGGTGTCGACCGAGACGAAGGTCGGCCCGAGCTGCCGCTCGACGGTCGGCCCCGGCTCGCCCGGGCTGTTCCACCACTCGCCCGGCACCAGCAGCTCGAAGCTGAGCGCGCCGAAGGTCCGGCCGCTGTTCGCCACCACCTCGGCGCACGCGACGAGCTGCTCGCGCCCGAACGTCGAGCGCGGGAAGCGCACCCGCAGCAGCTGCAGCGCCGTCGAAGACTCGAGCTCGAGGAAGCTCGCCAGCAGCCGGGGGCTCCGCGGCCGCGCGGGCAGCGCCTCGACCCACCGGCCCCGCACCCACGAGCTCTGGCCGGCGTGGCTCTCGAGCGTCGCCTCGACCACGTAGCCGCGGCGCCAGGTGAGCGTGAAGAGCGAGGTCGCGGTGCGCAGCGAGCCGAGCAGCGCGCGGCCGTGCGAGGCGATGAAGCGCTCCTCGGTCGCGCGCAGCGTGGGGTCGGCCGGGCGGTGCTCGCGCGCCAGCTGGAGGTGGATGAGCTCGCCGCGCGGATCTCCGGCGTCCGTGAGCATGTCGGCGAACACGGCCATGGCCTGGGCGTCGTCGAAGGGCGGGAGCATGCGCGGCCAGACGCCGCGGCCGCGCGCGCGCTGACGGCTACTGCGGCGTCAGCGAGTACCGCCGGTTGCGGTCGCCCAGGCCGAGCTGCCCGAGGTCGTTCTCGCCGGTGCACGCGACGCTCTCGTTGGCGTTCACCACGCAGGTGAACATGTAGCCGGTGCCCACCGAGCGCACGCCGGTCGCGACCTGGCGCGGAATCGCCGACGCCGACATGCCGCCCGTGCCGAGCTGGCCCTCGATGCCGCGGCCCCAGCACCACAGCGAATCGTCGCTCGCCACCGCGCAGACGTGGAACCACTGCTCGTCGAGCTGCCGCGCGCTCTTGCCGCCGAGGTCCATCTTCGTCGGCGTCGGCTGCGTGATGTGTTCCATGGTCACGTCGTCGATGGGCGTGTCGCCGAAGCACCGCACCTCGCCGCTGGCGATGGCGCACGTGCCGAACGCGCCGGCGACCACCGCGCTGACGCCGTCCATCACCTTCACCGCGGTGCGCGTCTGGTCCTGCACGGTCGTCACGCCGAGCTCGTGCCCGGTGTTGCGGCCCCAGCACCACAGCGAGTCGTCGAGCTCGATGCCGCACGCGTGGCCCTGGCCGGCGGTGACGTCTTTGAAGCGGTGCTCCATCGCGGCGCGCAGGCGGGGCTTCGGCAGCGGCCAGACGTGCGTGTTCTCGTCGCTGCGCGCGAAGGTGCCCTCGGCGTCGTTGCCCCACGCGAAGAGCCGCCCGTCGCTGCCGAGCGCGAGCGCATAGTCGCTGTGCATCACCAGCTTCGCGACCGGCACCGGCACCTCGACCTCGAGCGGCGTCGCGCTCTGCGCCGGGTCGACGCGGCCGAGCTGCTGGCGATCGTTGTTGCCCCAGCAGAAGACGCGGCCCGTCACCGTGCGCGCGCACACCACGTCTTCGCCGACGCCGAGCTGAGCCACCGCTTCCGGCAGGGAGACCGCGCCGCTCGCCTCCGACGCGCTGACGGCGCCGCGGCCGAGCTGGCCGTGCTCGTTGGCGCCCCAGCACCGCACCGCGCCCTGCTTCACCGCGCACGCGAACTGCGAGCCGCCCGCCACCACCGTCGCCGGCGAATCGCTGACCGGAGGAGCGCCCGCGCCTCCGCAGTCGGACACCACCTCGACGAACTGCGCGAGCACCACGAATGCGAGCAGTCTCACCACAGCCACCCCGCTTGCACGCCGAACTGCGCGTCGAACCCGCGAATCGACTGCACGCGCACGCCCTCGACCTCGACCGCGGTGCCCGCGAACGCCCAACCCGCTTCGGCGAGCGCGAGCACCAGCACGCGCCGCGTCTGGAATCCGAGCGCGGCGCCACCGCGCGCGACCACCCACCACGAGAGCCCGGTCGTGTCGGCGACGCCGCTCTGCTGCACGCGCACCGAGAGCGCGCCGAGCGAGAACGACGCGCGAGGACCGGCTCGGAACGCCGACGCCTCGATCGGCAGCCACGAGACGCCGAGCGTGCCGCCAAGCTGCAGACCGCCGACGTCGCCTCCGGTGCTCAGCGGCAGGCCCCGCAACGCGGCGACGTCAGCGGTGACATCGACCAGCAGCGACGGCACCAGGAAGTACCCCGCGCCGGCGCCGCCGCCCGCGAGCCACTGGCCCCCGAGGAGCAACGACGCGTCACCACGCAGCAACAACGCAAATCGGCCCGACGGCAGCGCTTCCCACGTCGAGCGCACCAGCTCCTCGGCGGCCGCGGCGACCTGGTAGCGAAAGAGGCTCGCGTCGCTCGAGGCCGACACCGAGCGCGTGCGCCGCTCCGCGCCGAACACGAAGGTGATGACGGCCTCGAGCTCGCCCCGCTCGATGGTGAGGCCAGCATCTCCGCCGCCCGCGGGACGACACAGCGTGCGCTCGCGGGAACCGACCCACGCCGCCAGCTCGCCCTCGAGCCACGCCGCGTCGTCGGCCGACCAGCCCGTCAGCCGCACCGGCACCTCTTCATCCGCGCCCGCGCCCGAGGCTTGGCGCGAGCACGTTCCGGTCGCGCCCATCACCATCGCCGCCGCCAGGAGCCCGAGCATCGACCGCGTTGTACTCCACGCTTCAGTTCGGGCACGCCTTCGTCACGGCGCGAACGTGGGAGCCGTTGGGGAAGCGCGCCAGGTAGTCGGCCTGCACGCGGCGGCACGACGCCGGGTCGAACCGCGCGTACGCCTCGGTCAACCGCGCGAGCGCGTCTTCGATGAGCGACGAGGCGGTGGCCAGCTCGAGCGTGCGCTCGAAGGCGCGCGCGGCCTGGCGGGGGTCCGACTGGCTGTCGAGGGCGAGGCGGCCCCACTCGAAGGCGCTCATCGGCGCGTACGCGCTCGAAGGCCAGCGCTCGCACACCAGCTGGAAGCCAGCGATGGCGTCCTTCGCCTTGCCGTCGGCGCGCGCGCGCATCGCGGCCTGGAAGGTGTCGGCGGGCGTCGACTCGACGGCGTCGAGGCGCGTCGGCTGCGGAGGCAGCGGGTCCTTCGCGAGCGGCTCGTCGAGGCCGCTGCCGCCCGGCGCCACGGCGGGAGGCGCGTCGGCCTTCACTGTCTTCTTCTTCGAGCGGTGGTGCGGCTTCTTCTTCGTCGGCTGCGCGGGCGTGGTGCGGCTCGGCACGCCCGGCGGCTCCACGGTGTCGACCGTGTCGGTGGCGTCGACCTCGTCGGCAGCGAGCTCGTCGCCCTCGTCGGCTGACTCCTCGTCCCCCGGCTCTTCGACCGCGACCGGGTTGGCCGCGCGCGACCAGCTCGCCCCGCGCTCCAGCCGCCGCACCGTCTCTCCTTCACGCACCTCGACGATGCCGCGCTCGACGCTCACCGACACCGCGCGCCCATCACGCTGCACGGTGAAGCGCGTACCCACCACGCGCACCTCGACGTCGTCGGCCTTCACGATGAAGCGGCGGGCGGGGTTCTTCGCGACGTCGAACGACGCGCGCCCGTGGTCGAGCACCAGCAGCACCTCGGTCGGCTCAGCGGTCTGCAGCGAGACGTTCGACGCGTCGGCGACCACGACGGTGGACCCCTCGGCGAGGCGCAGCGTGCGCGCCGACGCGGTGGTGACCACGGTCTGGCCCGGCACGAACGACTCGGCACCGGGGCGCAGCGCGAGGCCAGCGACCAGCGCGACGAGCAGCAGCGAGAGCACCGCGAGGCCGACGCGCATCTGCTTGCGGCGCTGCACCCTGCGGCGCACCTCGTGCCACTCGAGCTGCACGGCCGCGGGAGACGGCTCGGGCGAATTCACCCATTCGGCGAGCGGGCGTTGTGGGTTCATGACTGCACCTCCTGCTGCTGCAGCGCGACGAAGTGGGATTCGGCCGCGGACAGTCTTCGTTTGACGGTGGCGAGGGAGAGCTCGAGCTGCTCGGCGATCTCCTCGAGGCGGTAGCCCTCGACGCGCCGGAGCACGAGCACCAGGCCCTCGTCGGTCGGCAGCGTGCGCAACAGCGACGCGACCTGGCGCAACTCGGTGACGGCCTCGGGCGGCGCGTCGGGGCTGATCAACGACTCGACCTCGGCGGGCTCGGCGTGCGCGAAGCCGAGGCGGCGCAAGAGGCGCTGGGTGCGGAAGCGGCGGCGCACGCGGGTCAGCGCGATGGTGCGCAGCCAGCCGCGAAACGACTCGGGCTGCTTGAGCGACTTGAGCTGCAGGAAGGCGTCGACGAACGCGTCCTGCACGATGTCCTGCGCGTCGTCAGAGCCGAGCACCACGCGGCTCACCCACCGCGTGAGGTCCGGGGCGCAGCGCACGAAGAGCTGCTGGCAGGCGTCCTGGTCGCCCTTCGCCGCAGCCCGCACGAGCTCCACCTCCGCCGCCGCGTCGTCGACGACCTTCAATGTCGGCCGGGGGTTGCGGGCCTCCAACGTGCCTCCTCGCGTGTCTGGAGAAGAGAGCCTCGACCAGAAGAAAACAGCTCGCGAATTCTGCGCACCTGCACCGACACCGTCAGTGACGGCCGGGCTCGGCAGTCAGCCCCGGCGATTGAGCTTCTTTGCCGACATTCTCAGGTTGCCCGAGCAGGTGTTGCTCTTCGAGGCCCAGCGTCGGCTCGAGGCGCTTCATCCCTCGTGCTGGGTGATGCACACCCACTCGAACCTCTTTCGCCACCACCAGTTCGCGCGAGAGGGGCAGGCGACGCTGCGCATTCGCACTGAGCACGGCACGGTCGTCGAAGACTGGCCCGACGATGACTGCACCGAGATCACGCGCGATCTGGTGCACCGCTGGGACGAGGTGACCTGGCAGGGACGCTCGTTCGAGGTCATCACCCTCACCCTGCGTGCCGACTGCAACACCGAGCAGGCCTTCTTCGTGGTGGGCGCTGACGAGACGACGGTGCGCGCGTTCTTCCTCGCGGTGTGTGACTGGTGCGCGACGCCGCACGGCGCGGTGCTGGTGTTCGCCGAGGGGCACTTCTCGCGCAGCACCACGCTGCAGGCGCAGATCGATCGCGCGTCGCTCGACGACCTCATCCTCCCCGACGAACTGCGCACGCAGCTGCGGGGTGACGTGCAGCGCTTCGTACAGGGCCGCGCGGCGTACGAGCAGCACGGCGTGGCGTGGAAGCGCGGGCTGTTGCTCATCGGGCCGCCCGGCAACGGCAAGACCCACACCCTGCGCGCGCTCATCGCCGAAACGAAGTGGCCGGTGATCTACGTGAAGTCGTTCCGCGGGCGACACAGTGACCCGGAGGAAGGCATCGGCCGCGTCTTCGCCCGAGCGCGTCGCGCGTCGCCGTGCGTGGTGGTGCTCGAAGATCTCGACTGCCTCATCGATGAGACCAACCGCGCAGTGCTGCTCAACGAGCTCGATGGGTTCGCCGAGAACTCCGGCTTGCTGGTGCTCGCGTCGACCAACCACCCCGAGAAGCTCGATCGCTCGCTGCTCGATCGCCCGTCGCGGTTCGATCGCAAGCTGCACTTCGGTCTGCCCGCCCCCACCGAGCGCCGCCGATACCTCGAGAAGTGGCAGCGCTCACTCGCGCCGGCGCTCGAGCTCACCGAGGCCGGGCTGGTCACGCTCGTCGAGGGGACCCACGGCTTCACCTTCGCGTACCTGAAGGAGCTCACCCTCGGCGCGATGCTCGCGTTCATGGAACGGCCCGGCCAGGTGTCGATGGATGACGTCGCCGCCGACGTGCTGCACATCCTGAAGGGCGAGATGTCGAGCGCGCGGAAGTTGCTGCCGCCGTTGCCCGACGCGGAGCGGCGCATCAGCTTGTCGTGAGCCGTTTTTCGGGGCTCGCGGCTCGGTGCGGTATGCGCTGGGTGTTTCCTGTTCTGCTGGTCGGTGTGTCGGCGTGCATGGTCGACGTCGGGCCGTTGCCCGAAGACGGTGTCGATGCCGGGGCTGGTGGTGGTGCTGAAGCGGCTGGCGGCGGAGCGGTCGCGACCGGTGGCGGCAGTGCGACCGGCGGCGGCAGTGCGACCGGCGGCGGCAGTGCGACTGGCGGCGGAAGCGCGACTGGCGGCGGAAGCGCGACCGGCGGCGGAAGCGCGACCGGCGGCGGCGGCGCGACCGGCGGAGGCAGTGCAACCGGCGGAGGAAGCGCGAGCGGCGGCGGCACCGCGACCGGTGGAGGAAACGCGACCGGCGGTGGCGCTGCGACCGGCGGCGGTTCCGGCACGACGACCCCCGTCTTCGTCATCGTCGGCTACCAGGGCCTGCGCCAGCGCTCGACCGATCTCGGCCTCACCTGGAGCCCGGTGCAGACGCTCGGCCCCGACGGCGACAACGAGTTCCTCTTGCGCGCGGTGACCTGGGGCCACGGCCTCTTCGTCGCCGTCGGCTGGAAGATCGAGACCTCACCCGATGGACTCACGTGGACCGAGCGAACCAACGCGCAGAACCAGTGGCTCGGCGCGGTGCAGTGGATGCCGAGCGCGAACGTGTTCTCCGCGGTCGGCGGGTATGGCTATTCGGCGTGGAGCGCTGACGGACTCTCGTGGACCGCGAGCACCTTCCGCGACGCCGAGGCCGCGCGCACCATGGCGCAGAGCGGCTCGACGCTGATGGCCGCGACCGACCCCGGCAACTGGTGGACCTCGACCGACGGGAAGACGTGGTCGAAGGCGAGCACCGGTCACGGCAGCTCGGAGATCGTCTCGTGCGGCGGCCAGTTCAGCGTCGCGTCGGCGTGCTCGCAGACGGTGGTCGCGGGTGATGTCGCGCTCGGACGCGGCGTGTGGATTCGCTCGAATTGGACGGCCGTGGAGCGGTCGACGGATGGCGTGCACTGGACTCGCGTGTTGACGGCGCAGGCTGGCATCACGGGCGTCGCGTTTGCCGAAGTGCCTTGAACTGCTCGGTTTCCCCTCACCCTGACCCTCTCCCCACGGGGAGAGGGGAAATGGTGAGCCGATTCACCCACCTCGGGGCTCACTTCTGCCGAGGAGGCACACATGCAGCGCATCCCGGCCCTCACGCTCGCCCTCGCCCTCGCCGGCTGTGAAGGCACCATCTTCGGGCCTGAGCCGCTGACCGCGCCGTCGACCGTCGGCCCCGCGGCGATCGAGTGCACCGGAGAAGTCGTGGTGGGCGCCGAGCCGATGCTCCGCCTGACGCGCGTGCAGTACGAGACCTCGGTGCGCGAGCTGCTGGTCGGCTTCGTCGGCGCGACGCGCGGCAACCAGGTCGCCACCGACGCCTTCGCGCAGGCCTCGCTGTTGCCCGACGACGAGACGCCGCTCGATCCGCACAACCGCTTCCGCAAGCTCTACACGCGCTACGACCGCGACCTCGATCAGCTCCACGTCGACGGATACCTGCAGGTCGCCAGCTGGGTCTCGGGCGCGCTGGTGCCGACCGATCGCGACTCGCTGCTCGGTGCGTGCGCGAATGCGACCGCGGCCGCGAACATCGAAGCCTGCGTGCGCAGCTTCATCTCCCGCTTCGGCGCGCGCGCGCTGCGTCACCCGCTCTCGACCGAGGAGCTCGATCGCTACCTCGCCATCTACGGCGACCCGACGGTGTTCGACGACGCGGGCCTGCACGACGTGATCGGCGTGATGCTTCAGGCGCCCGACTTCGTGTACCGCATCGAGTCTGGCGGCGACGCGGTGCAGGCCGACGTCTACGCGCTCGACGACTACGAGCTCGCCGCGCGCCTCTCGTACGCCGTGTGGGACGGCCCGCCCGACGACGCGCTGTACGCTGCGGCCGCGCGCGGAGAGCTGCGCACCAGCCAGGGCCGCCGCGACCAGCTCACCCGCATGTTCGACGACCCCCGCGCCCGCGACGCCATCAACCGCTTCGCCGACGACTGGCTGCGCCTGTCCGACGTGCCCGACTTCTCCGCGCGCGTCGGCCAGCCCGCGTACGACACCTTCGTCGGCGCCGATCGCCCCTCGACCTCGCTCAGCATGGCCGCGCGACAGGAGCTCCGCACGATGGTCACCCAGCTCGCCTTCGCGCCGCAGGGCCGCGTCAGCGAGCTGCTCACCACGCGCGCCGTCTTCCCCGCCACGCCCGAGCTCGCGAAGTTCTACGGCCTCACCCAGGCGTGGAACGGCACGTCGGCCGCGCCGCTCGCCGTCGACGCCGCGCGCCCGGGCCTCTTCACCCGCGTGGGCCTGCTCGGCACCGGCCTCGTGAAGACGCGCCCCATCGTGAAGGGCGCTTTCCTCTTCGACCAATTCCTCTGCGCCGAGTTGGGCACGCCGCCCGCCGGCGCCGCGAGCCAGACCGTCACGCTCGCCGCGCCCTACTCCACGCGCCAGTACCTCGAGGCGCTCACCGAGCAGCCGGCCACCTCGTGCCAGGGCTGTCACCACAACCGCCTCAACGCGCTCGGCTTCGCCACCGAGGGCTTCGACGGGCTCGGCCGCTCGCGCACCGCCGAGCGCTTCATCGACGACACCGGCGCGGTGCTCGGAGAGACGCCCATCGACGACCACTCCCAATTCCAGGACGTCGCGCTCGCCGGCCCCGACGGCCTCGCCGCGCAGCTCGGCAAGGACGCGCGCTTCGAGGCCTGCGTCGCGCGCCAGCTCTTCCGCTACGAGTTCGCCCGCGAGGAGACGAGCGCCGACCTCTGCACCCTCGAGCCGATGTGGCAGGCCGCGCGCACCGGCTCGCTGCGCGACGTGCTCCTCGTGCTCGCCGACAGCCCCGCCTTCACGCAGCGCCGCATCACGCCCTGAGCTTCCACCATGAAGAGACTCCCTCTCGCACGTCGGCAGTTCCTCAAGGGCCTCGGCGGCTTCACGCTCGGCCTGCCGTTCCTCCCGTCGCTGTTGCCGGGCAAGGCGTACGCGCAGGCCAGCACCTTCATGGGGCCGCGCCGCTTCGTCGCGCTCACCAGCGGTCACGGTGGCGTGCTGCGCAGCTCGACGTACCCGACCGCGCCCGGCGCGATGACGACGCAGACCATCACCGGCGACTACGTGGTGCGCAACGCCGCGCTCACGCGCCAGGTCTCGGGCACCGACGCGTTCTTCTCCGAGCTCTACAAGGCGCCCGCGACTGAGTTCGGCGCGCAGGTCGCCAGCAAGATGAACCTCCTGCGGGCGATCTCGGTGCCCTGGTACATCGCGCACTCCACCGGCGGCATGCTCGGCAACTTCGCGCGCAACGACGGCAACGGGTCCGACGGCGTCGCGGCCCAGCCGTTCCCCACGCCGACGATCGATCAGATCATGGCGTACAGCGCGAGCATCTACCCGAACCTCACCGGCGTCGTTCGGCGCTCGGTGGTGCTCGGCGGCCAGGCGGGCCTCTCGTGGGGCTTCTCGAACCCGACCGCGCGCAGCGGCGGCATCGTGGAGTCGAGCCGGCTCCCCTCGCCCCGCGCCGCGTTCGACGCGCTCTTCCGCGCCACCACGCCGCAAGCGCCCACGGTGCAGCGGCGCGCGCTCGTCGACCTCGTGCTCGATGAGTACAAGTCGCTGCGCACCTCGAACCGGCGGCTGTCGGCCGACGACAAGCAGCGGCTCGACGCGCACATCGCGAAGCTCGACGATCTGCAGCGGCGCGTCGGCGGTCCCGTCGGTGGGGGAACCGGCGGAGGTGGCGCCACCGGCGGCGGCAGCGGCGCGGGCGGTGGTGGCGGCGCGATGCCAATGGGCGGCGGCAGCGGCGCGGGCGGCGGCGGCGGCTCGATGCCGATGGGCGGCGGCAGCGGCGCCGGTGGCGGCGGCGGCACGACGGGCGGCGGGACCGGCACCGGCATCGCGCAGTGCCAGAACCTCAACACGCCGACCGTCTCGACCAACGTCAACGGCACCGCGTTCGCGGCGGTGCAGCACCTGTACAACGACGTCATCGCGATGGCCTTCGCGTGCGGCTCGACGCGCATCGCGGTGATGGGCACCGACGAGTACCGCTACGAGATCGACAACGTCACCGGCGACTGGCACCAGGACGTCGCGCACCAGTGGTCGACGCCGACCGCGCAGGCGCACCTGCTCGCGGCCAACCGCGGCGCCTTCCGCCACGCGTTCCTCGATCTCGCCAACAAGCTCGACGCCGCGGAAGACGCGCCGGGTGTCACCGTGCTCGACAACACGCTGATGGTCTGGCTCTGGGAGAGCGGCGAGGAGACGCACGCCAACAACGAGGTGCCGGTCTTGATGGCCGGCAAGGCGGGCGGCTTCCTGCGCACGGGCCAGTATTGCGACTACCGCGACCTGAGCGCGGGCGGACAGCTCACGCAGTGGGGCTCGAGCCTGAGCGAGCGGCCGGGCCTCTCGCAGAACCAGTTCCTCGCGACGTGCCTGCAGGCGCTCGGCGTCGGCGCAGGCGAGTTCAACAACGTGCCCAACTCGGGCTTCCAGTTGATGAGCACCGGCGCGCCGGCGAACAGCGGCTACGGCTTCGCGCAGATCGCCGACTTCTACAGCACGGGGCGCACGAACCACACGCGCACCCTCGAGACGATGACCAACATGAACGCGCTGCTGCCGTTCCTGCGGGCCTGACTACTTCTTGCGGGGCTCCATGCGGCCGTGCTGCGGCGGACGGCGCGGCGCGTTCAACCCGCCCATGCGCAGGCGACCGGCCGACGGAGCGCGATCGCGCGGCGGCGGAGGCGGCTGGAACGTGGCGAGCCCTTCGGCGGGCGCGGCACGCGGGCCCTTCGGAGGCGGAGGCAACCGCGTGTCCTTGCGACCGCCAAAACGATCGCCCGGGCGCGGACGGTCGAAGCCGCGGGGCGCGTCACCGAAGCGGGGCTTGTCGCCACCGAAGCGCTTCTCTCCACGAGGGGCGTCGCGATCGAAGCGCGGCTTGTCTCCGCCGAAGCGCTTCTCTCCGCTCGGCGCGGCGTCGCGGTCGAAGCGCGGCTTGTCTCCACCGAAGCGCTTCTCACCGCCGCGATCGAAGCGCGGCTTGTCTCCACCGAAGCGCGGCTTGTCACCGCCGAAGCGCTTCTCTCCACCGCGATCGAAGCGGGGCTTGTCACCACCGAAGCGCTTCTCTCCACCGCGATCGAACCGCGGCTTGTCACCGAAGCGCGGCTTGTCACCACCGAAGCGCTTCTCGCCACCGCGATCGAAGCGCGGCTTGTCTTCGCGAGGCGGACGCTCATCGACCCCGAAGCGCCGCGCCGCGACCTCGGCATCACCCTCCGGCGCGCTGGCCTCGACGTGACGCGGCGCCGTGGCCCGCGGCGTGGTGCGCGGAGCACTCGCACGCGACGCCGGCTTGTCCTCATCAGCGGCGGCGTGACGCGGGGCACTCGCGCGCGGCTTCTTTTCGTCGGAGTCGGCGGCGTGACGCGGGGCGCTCGCACGAGCCGCCTTCGCTTCGGCGTCATCACCCGCATCGAGGCCAAACTGCCGCGGCGCACTCGCCTTCGGAGCCGGCTCGGACTTCTGGCGCGGCGCGCTGGCACGGGCGCGCGGCTCGGCCGGCGCCTCTTCCTCGTCCGCGACCTCGGGCATCGAGATGCCGAAGCGACGCGCGGGCACCTCTTCGCCAACCACTTCCGACGACCGCTCACGTCGCGGAGGACGCTCGGCCGCCTGGCGCGGCTCGCTGCCTTCGATCGACACGCGCACCTTGCGGCCGCGAATGCGCGTCGCATGCAGCGCATCCATCACCTGGCGCACCGAGTCCTTCGGCACCTCGACGCGCGAGGTGAGCTCGTCGATGCGAATGCCCTGGATCAGCTTCGACGGAATGCCCGCCTCGTTGGCGATCGCGCCGACCACGTCCTGCGGGCGAATGCCGGCCTTCTCGCCGACCGAGAGCGACAGCCCCACCATGCCCTCGCGAGGTCCACCGCGGAAGTTCTCGCGCGGAGGCCGGTCACCGCCGCGATCACCGCGATCCCCACCACGGTCGAAGTCGCGGCCCTTGCCCTTCGGCCCCTTCGACAGGCCCTTCTCGGCCTTCGGAATCTCGATCGCGTCGCTGTCGTGCGGCGGAAACATCTTCGCGTGGAGCAGCGACATCGCCGCCGCCGCCACCTGCTCACCCGACACGTCTTCACCCACCAGCGAGCGCGCGGCGGCCGCGAAGCCACCGGGCACGCTGTCGATCGCGGCCTTCACGGCGGCGACGACCGTCTCGATGCGCCGCTCGTCCAACTGCGCGCGCGTCGGCACCTGCTCGATCGGCACCTTGCTCTTGATCTGCCACTCGACGTTGCGCAGCAGGCGCTGCTCACGCGGCTCGAGGAACGACAGCGCCACGCCTTCCTTGCCCGCGCGGCCGGTGCGACCGATGCGGTGCACGTAGACCTCGGGCGAGGTCGGCAGGTCGAAGTTCACCACGTGGCTCAAGTTCTCGACGTGGAGCCCGCGCGCCGCGACGTCGGTCGCCACCAGCGTGCGCACCTGGCCTTCCTTGAAGCGCTTGAGCACCTGGTCGCGCTGTTCCTGCGTCAGGCCGCCGTGGAGCGCCGCCGGCTCGTACCCCGCGCGCATCAGCACGTGGTTGAGCGACTCGACCTCGGTGCGCGTGCGGCAGAAGAGGATCGCGCTCTGCGGCGTCTCCCACTCGAGCACGCGCATCAGCGCCGCTTCCTTGTGGCCGCGCGGCACCATGTAGGCCGCCTGGCGAATCTTCGGCAGCGTGCCGGCCTCGACCGAGCGCGCGGCGATCGTCACGCGCACCGGGTTGTTGAGGTGCTTCTCGGCGATCTTCGCGATGCGCGAGGCGATGGTGGCCGAGAAGAGCGCCGTCTGCCGCTCGGCGGGCAGCTGGTCGAGGATGGCCTTGAGGTCTTCCTCGAAGCCCATGTCGAGCATCTCGTCGGCCTCGTCGAGCACCACCATCTTCACGCTCTTGAGCAGCAGCGTCTTGCGATTGAGGTGATCGAGTGCGCGACCCGGAGTGGCGACGACGATGTCGACGCCGCGCTTGAGCGGCCTGACCTGGTTGAAGATCTCCTGGCCGCCGTAGACCGCGAGCGCGCTCACGCCGAGCTGCGCGCCGTACTTCTGCACCGCCTCGGTCACCTGCATCGCCAGCTCGCGCGTCGGCACCAGCACCAGGGCCTGCGCCTCGAACGGCCGACGTTCCTTCGGGTCGACCCGCTGCAACATCGGCAGCGCGAAGGCCGCGGTCTTGCCGGTGCCGGTCGCCGCCTGCCCGAGCACGTCGCGCCCCTCGAGCAACGCGGGAATGGTCTCCCGCTGAATCGGCGTGGGTTCCTCGTAGCCGAGGCCCTTCAAGGCCGAGAGCACCTCCGCGCGGAGGTTGAACGACTCGAACGTCACGGACGCGGCGGCGGTCTCCATGGACCACCCTTATCCTCAGTTCAGCTCGTCGTCGAAGGACTCGCGCGACCCTGCCCGGGCGTCCAGCCCTCGGGGAAGAAGCGCAGGTTGCGCTGGAGCGAGGTGAGGAGGTCAAACCAGACCTGCTTCTCCGTGGCCGACAGGCACGCGCGGTCGAGCAGCCGCTGGTTGAACTTCGGCATGAACTCGTTCTTCGCGTGCTCGATGCCGGTGACACCGTCGAAGTGCGCGTCGACCAGCTCACGCAGCTTCGCGTCACCGAGTGGGCGGAGCGCCTTCATCTGCGGCAGCGCGCGGTGCGACATCGCGCGTTCCTGGCCGGTCGTGATGCGGTCGCCGAACGTGTAGGTGATGGTCGCCTTCGTCGTCGCCTCGTGCAGTGCGGAGTACAGCGCCGAGTGCTCCCGCCGCCCGTCGAGCATGCGGTACGTGCACGCGGCCATCATGCGCGAGACCGCCATGTGCCGGTTCTCGTCGACGGTGTGGAACATCGAGAGCTTCGTGAGCGGCGTGGCGACGTCGAGGTCGGCGACGCGCGTCTCGAACGCCTTGCCCATGTGATTCACCAGGCCGCGGCCCAGGAAGTAGGTGGTGATGAAGTCGGCGCCGAAGGTCGAGACGAGGAACTTCACCGCCGGGCGCGAGACGATGAGCGGGCGCAGCGGCTTGACCGGCATGCGCAGCGACTTCATGTCGTGGTGTTCGCGCACGGCATCGAGCACGCGGGCGAACGCGGCGATGTGATCGATCTCTTCGTGCACCTCGAGACGCAACAGGTCGGCGACGCGCGGGCGCACGTCGGCGAGGAAGTCGGACACCGCGTCGTTGACGAGCACCACGAAGCGCTCTCCGTCGCCGATGCGGAAGTACATCATCACGTAGGTCCAGTGATTGAGCGCGAGCCGCTGCGCCTCGTCGAGCTGGGACCAGTGCGGGGTGTGGAAGCCGAGGCTCATCTCCATCGGCACGAGCGGACCCGCGGTGATGGCCTTCTGCCATGCGGTGCCGTCGAGGTGCGCGCAGAGCTGCTGGCCGTGCGGGTTCGCCAGGCGCCGGGCCGCGAACGCCTCGAGGCGCTCGAACTCTTCGGTGGGCAGGTCAGCGGAGGCGACGGTCACGGCGGCACTATTCTATTCCACCCGCGCCGACCCTCGTACGCTGTGCGTCGTGCTGAAGCCGCTCGTCCTCCTTCTGTGTCTTGGCGTCGACGGCGGTGTCGATGCCGGCGCTGTTCCCGTCGAACCGACCCCGCCCGCGCCCGCGCACTGGACGTGGACGCACGCCGACGGCGGCTGGCTCGACGACGCGGGCACGTCCGATCGCCTCACGGTGCGCGTCGGAGAGACCGCGCAGGTGAAGTTCACCGCGCCCATCATCCTCATGCAGTGCGACGAGCCGCTGCTCGACCTCGGCGCGACCCTCGACACGCTGCTGCTCACCGGCAAGCGCGCCGGCTCGACGAAGTGTGGATTCTGGTACCGCAAGAACTCGTACCCCGACCGGCTGATGCAGGTGACCGTCTCGCCGTAAGGTCTCGCGCATGACGCGCGCACTCGCTGTTCTCGGTCTCGCTGCCGCGGTGATGATGGCCTGCCCCGCCCCTCCGTGCTCGGGCGCGGCGTGCACCGACGCCGGCACCTCGACTGGCGGAGGCTCGGCGTCGATCGGCGGCGGCACGGGCGGTGGCGTTGGCATCACCGGCGGAGGAAGCACCGCGACCGGCGGTGGCGCAGCCGTCGATGCGGGATCGGACGCGGGCACGGCAGCGTGTCCACCGGCAGGGCTCGCGATCGTTCCTGCGTCGCTCGACTTCGGCGAGGTGCCAGCCGGGTGCGGCGAAGTGCGCACGCTTGCGCTGGTGAGCACGTGCGACCGTCCCCAGACTCTGCGCGTCGAAGGGCGCGGGGCCTTCCAGCTGCAGCTCGACGGAGGAACGCTGACGCTCCCCGCAGGCGGAGCCGTTTCCCTCGGGGTGAAGTTCTTCGCCGTGAACGCGAGCTTGCAGCAGGAAGCGCTCCCCATCACCGGAGATGGCGCGGCGTGGACGGTGCCCGTGCGCGCCATCGCGTCGCAATCGCGCAGCCGCAACGAAGGCTTCGTGCAGGCCGCCGAGCCGAAGTCGGACGTGCTCTTCGTGTTGTCCGACGGACCCGGCATGGGGCCAGCGCAAGCACTGCTCGCCGCGTCTGCTCCTGCCGTTCGCACCAACGCGATTGCCACCGGCGCCAACATCCAGTTCGCGGCAGTGCTCGGCGCGAGCGACGCGGGGTTGATCACGTCGGCCGGCACGCCGACCATCTCGACCGTCAGCTCACGCTTCGAGACGAGCTTCGCCACGCTCGTGTCTCCCGGCACGTCTGGCTCGCCGACCGTCAGCTGTCTCGCGCGCGCCGGGCACACGCTGCTTTCGTCGACGTCGTGGCGTCAGCCCGGCGCGAACCTCACCGTGCTGTGCGTGCAGGACTCGAACGAGGAGGCCGGAGGCGCCGAGGCGTGGCGGCAGGTCATCCTGGCCGCGAGCACCACGCGTACGCGGGTGTCTGCCGTCGCGAACTTCGCGCCCTGCGCGAGCACCGACCCGGTCCTCGATGACGCCGTCGCCGCCACGTCCGGCACCCGCCAGAGCATCTGCGCGCTCGACGCAGGCTGGCCGGCGAGCCTCGTGTTTCCCGTGTCCAACGACTTCCGTCTCAGCCATCGCGCCGATCCCGATGCGGGCGTGCAGGTGCGCGTCGACCAGGTCGCCGTGCCTGACACGTCTGGAACACAGACCGTCTGGGCGCTCGACGCTGATCAGCACGCGATCGTCTTCGCACCACTCTTCACGCCCGAGCCGGGCAAGACCGTCGAGATCGAATACCAGGCCGCGTGTCAGCCGTGATGCGACACCAACTGACAGTCCTGGCCAACGGCCGCGGTGAACTCGCCCTGCTGCCGGAGCGGCGACCCCTCGAGCACGCGATCGGCCACACTTTGAATCCCGTCTGGCCAAGCCGACAACAGGCCCTCTAACATTCGTTGAATGGCTTCGCGTTCGAACGTCCTCGTCGCCGCCCTCGCCATCGCGTTCGCAGTCGTCCTCGGGAGCTGCACGCCCCCGGGAACGAAGTTGCCGACGCCGGTCGACGGCTCGAACCACTCGTACTTCCCGATCGGTGCGGGCTCGAAGCACGCGCTTGGGTCGATGACCCGCGAGGGCGCGCTGGGCTGCGATTCGTGTCACCGGCCCTCAGCGCCGACGCTCGCCGACGTGCACTGCGACTCGTGTCACAAGCACAGCGTCAGCCCCATCAACCCGCGGCTCCACCTCGGCGTGCCGGAGTTCATCGCGCTCGACACCAGCAGCGCCACGACACCCGAAGAAGCGGCCGAGCTGCGCGGCAAGGCGTGCGTCGGGTGTCACCCCACCGGTGAGCCGCGCGCCTTCAGCCACACCGGCATCTCGAACCAGTGCGCGATGTGCCACGCGTCGACCAACCCCTTCGACGCTTTCCCGATGAACCACCGCACCATCGGCCCGAACACCGACTGCGGCGGCTGTCACAAGACCGAGGCGTGGCTGCCGGCCACCACCGTCGCGACGGCGTTCGACCCGAACCGCAGCGTGCTGGTCAACGCGCTCGCCCCGACGTGGTCGGGCCCGGTCATCACCGCGGTGACGCCCGACCCGCAGATGATCAACATGGAGATGAACCACGGCGCCTCGGCCGTCGACGCGGCGGTGCTCTCGAACTGCGGCGGCTGCCACGCGCAGGCCGACCAGGGCGAGTACTACCCCGGCCTCTTCCACCTCTCGCTGATCAACCAGGGCATCGCGCAGCCCACGCAGTGCGACGAGTGTCACGGCGCCGCCGGCCCCCGCAGCTTCGTCGGCATGCTCGACGCGGCGCGCACGCCGCAGAGCGGCCCGATGCGGCACGACGCGGTGACCTGGGCCGGCGGAGCGCCGAGCGGCCAGGCGATCGTCACCCAGCCCTGCGCGACGTGCCACCAGCCCCCCAGCGATCTCGTCGACGCGACCTGGCAGTTCGCCAACGGGCGTGACGACGGCGGCGCGGTCTTCCACCGCTCGCTGACCGAAGCGAGCGCGGCGCAGCCCACCAGCTGCATCGACTGCCACGCGAACACGCGGCCGGCCGGCAACGTGACGTCGGCGAGCATCACCTTCGATCACGGCCAGCAGCTGGGCGACTGCGCGAGCTGCCACAAGAGCTTCACGCAGTGGTCGGGCGGCCTCTTCCATTCCGCGACCGGCCCGACGCCGACCACCTGCTTGCCGTGTCACGAGGGTGAGCGCCCGTCGTCGACCACCGGCTGGGCCGGCAACTTCAGCACCAGCCCGTTCGACTACGTGGGCAACGCCAACGGCGTCGGTCACGGCGCCGACCAGGACTGCGTGGTCTGCCACACCGGCCCGGGCACGGGCGCGTGGGGCACGAACCAGAACTGGCAGCAGGGCACCTTCGGCCACGCGGCGCAGTCGATCGCGTCGACGACGTGCATCTCGTGTCACACCACGCAGCGGCCCGATCTCCTCGCGCCGCCCCGCGACGCGGGCTTCGACCACGCGCTCAACGGCACCGGCGACTGCGTCGGCTGCCACCAGGCGAGCATGACGCGCATGAGCTTCGTCAACCTGCTGCCGATTCCCGGCGGCGACTGGCGCGGCGGCCAGAGCTACCCGGGCGACGTGCTGATCAGCACCCCGGGCCAGGCGGTGCGCATTCCCTCGACCTTGCTGACGCGCGCCGGCCCGCTGGTGACGTCGATGACGACCACCAACGTCACGCTCCAGAACTTCTTCCTCCACACCTCGAGCCAGATCAACGCGGCCATCTCTCCGGGGCCGGCGGCGACGCCTGATCAGAACTCCTGCTGGCACTGCCACACCTCGACCGGCACCACGGTCACCGCGTTGGCGGGCGGCAAGTTCCACAGCTCGCTGATGAACTTCCGCACCATGCCCGCGGCCGCCATCACCCCGCTGCCCGAGCCGACGCTCTGCAACGACTGTCACGGCACGATGCGCCCGCCGAACATCGTCTCGCGCACCGACGGCGGCGTGGCGTGGGTCGGCCCGATGGACCACGCGGCGACCTTCACGGGCGGCTCGGTCACCGGCGTGCCCGCGATGGACTGTGGCTCGTGTCACCGCACCCCGGGACTGGGCGCGGTGCAGTGGAGCGACGGCAAGTTCCACCAGAACATCCCCAGCGGCGCGACGCCCACCGAGTGCGTCAACTGCCACTACCCGTTCATGACGTTGAGCCAGGCCGACGTGACGTTCCCCGACGCGGGCACCCCATCGACGTTCACCATGAAGCACCGCTCGACGAAGGTGACGACGCACGCGTGCGCGAGCTGCCACGCCACCGCGCTGAGCAAGGCGACGCAGGGCACCACCGCGGCGCAGTGGAAGACCGGCAGCTACCACCCGCAGATGGGCGCCACGCAGCCCAGCACGTGCGTCGACTGCCACACGGCGTCGAAGCCCACGCAGGCCACGCAAGGCACCGTGCTCTACGCGCTCGCGCAGGGCGGCACCTCGACCAACGGCAACCAGTGGATGAACCACGCCGCCGCGCAGGTCACCGCGCTCGACTGCGCGAGCTGCCACCTTGCTGACGCGAAGGCGAGCGGCAGCGCGTGGAGCAAGACCGCGCCGCTGCACGCGAAGATCGCCGCGGCGAGCCTCACGACCTGCGCGAACTGCCACGGCCTCACCAACGGCCGCGGCACGGTGGTCGGCACCAACAACAACATGCCGACCGGGCTGAACGACACCGCGACCACCACGACCTCGAGCGCGTCACCGGGCGTGAAGGATCAGATCGCCCACACCGACTCGAACGTCACGCGCTTCGAGTGCAAGTTCTGTCACACGCAGGTCGGCCCCTCGACCACCGCCGGCATCCAGGGCAAGGAATGGGCGCAGGCGAGCTTCCACAAGAACTTCACCACCGCGAACCCGCTGGTGATGGACGGCAGCACCGGCCGCTGCAGCAACTGCCACATGAACGTGAAGCCCGGCGCGGCGTTCACCGCCTTCAACCACGCGGCGTTCACCGCGACCGCCGGCACGCAGGACTGCTCGTCGTGCCACTCGTGGCCCGGTGACAACCCGGCGATGCCGAACTGGAAGGGCGCAGCCGGCATTCCGCACGCGGCGAGCGGCTCGTCGGTCAGCAGCACGCTCGACTGCTCGACGTGCCACGGCTTCAACGGCAGCTCGATGAAGCGCCTCATGGTCGCCAACGCGAGCCACTACGGCGGCATCACCAACGGCAACAAGTGCACGTCGTGTCACATCAACTTCGCGGGCTTCAAGGACACGACGACCAACCTGCTCTACGGCCACACCAACGCGTCGGTGCCCGCGTGCAGCACGTGCCACGTCTTCACGGGGAGCCTGTACACCACGCTGACCAACACGCCGTCGCTCACGCACCCGAGCACCAACGTGCACCAGTTCAGCCAGACGCTGAACGTCACCGGCTCGTTCAACGGCGACAGCTTCAACAGCCCGCACACCAACGCGAAGATGACGCGGTGCGAGTCGTGCCATCAGTACGCGACGACCACGGCGACCACCAACATCTGGCCGTTCAAGCACCGGCCGACCAACCCCGGCGTGACGAACAGCAAGAGCAGCATCGGCTGCAACCAGTGCCACTGAGCTGAGCTTTAAGGTTTCAGTGCCACTGTGTCGAAGAGCCGTCGGGGAGCAACCCGGATGGCACCTTCGCAACGCTGGTGGGAGGTGTTCGAGACGTACCTCGTCGCGCGGGTGCAAGGCGACGAGGCGGTGCGACAAGCGCGCACCCTGGTCCGGCTCGGGTTCGCCCTGGTGTTGATGCTCGTCTTCTGGGCTCCGCTCGAGGTCTTCGTCTTGCGCGGGCCGGTGTGGATCGGGGCGGTCTGCGGGGTCGGCGCGCTGGCGGCCTTCGCCGCGCTGCGGCTGAGCGGAAACGTTCGGGTGACGGCGCACCTCTATGCGCTGCTGGTGCTGGCGACGATCCTCTCGTCGGCGCTCTCGTATTGGGGGGCGGGGCCGCAGGTGCTGGTGCTGCTCCCGCTGCTCCCCATGCTGGCGAGCGCCTTCGGTGATCGACGCACGGTGCTGATCTGGACGAGCCTGTCGCTCCTCGCGGTCCCCCTCATGGTGGCCGCGCGGATGACCGGGTTGGCGCCGCCGCCGATGATCGAAGGGCGTCTCGCCGAGTTCGTCTCGGCGCTGGTGCTGGCCACCGCCATCATCAGCCTCGCGGTGTTCGTGATCGTCGTCGCCAACCTGAACTTGAAGCACCGCGCCGAGCTCGCGGCCGCGCTCACCCGCGCCGAAGCTGCCAACCGCGCGAAGAGCGAGTTCCTGGCGTCGATGAGCCACGAGATCCGCACTCCGATGAACGGCGTGCTCGGCATGCTGGGGCTGCTGCTCGACACCGAGATCAAGGGCGAAGAACGGGAGTTCGCCCGCGCCGCGCACCATTCCGCCGAGCTGCTGCTGTCGTTGCTCAACGAGGTGCTCGACTTCTCGAAGCTCGAGGCGAGCAAGCTGACGTTCGAGCCGGTGCCGACCGACCTGCTGGCGGTGGCGGAAGACGTGGTCGACCTGATGCGGGGCACGGCGCGCGAGAAGCAGCTCGAGCTGTTGCTGCGGTTCAACCCCGCGCTCCCGCGCTACGCGATCTGCGATGGCGGCCGGCTGCGGCAGGTGCTGCTCAACCTCGTCAACAACGCCCTCAAGTTCACGGCGAAGGGCCACGTGGC
The DNA here is from genome assembly GCA_046351675.1 of Myxococcaceae bacterium. Classification (GTDB taxonomy): domain Bacteria; phylum Myxococcota; class Myxococcia; order Myxococcales; family Myxococcaceae; genus Archangium_A. The sequence goes on along the minus strand of JAXLYB010000023.1, from coordinate 10,751 downwards.
GATCGACGTCGACGGCGAGGCCACGGGCGACGCGCTCGCGGTGCGCATGTCGGTCGAAGACACGGGCATCGGCATCGCGCCCGACAAGCTCGACCAGGTCTTCGAGGCCTTCACGCAGGCCGACTCGTCGACCACGCGGAAGTTCGGCGGCACGGGGCTGGGGCTCACCATCGCGCGTCGCATCGTCGAGGCGATGGGCGGCACGCTGACGGTGACCAGCACGCTCGGTCGCGGGAGCCGCTTCACCGCGACGTTCTCGGTGCCGCGCGATCGCGCCACGCCCGAGGTCTTGCCGCCCAGCGAGTCGCTGCAGGGCGTGCGCGTGCTGATCGTCGACGACAACGAGGTGAACCGGCGCATCGTGCACGAGCAGATCGTCAGCTGGGGCATGCGCAACGGCCGCTTCGCGTCGGGGCGGGAAGCGATCGACGCGCTGCTGGGCGCGTGGGAACAGGGCGACCCCTACCAGGCGGCGATCATCGACTTCCAGATGCCGGGCATGAGCGGCGCCGAGCTGGCGCGCGCGATTCGCTCTGATGGGCGGCTGGCGGGCATGTCGCTGGTGATGTTGACCAGCGTGGCGCTGCCGGGACACGAGGCGGCGATGCGCGAGCACGGCTTCGACGCGTACGTGGTCAAGCCGGCGCGGCGCTCACGGCTGCACGATGCCCTGCTGCGCGCGCGCGTCGCGCGAGGTGGCGCGCCGCAGGCCCTCGCCCTGCAGCCGAGCCACGAGGAGACGGAAGTCGAGGCGCCCATCGAGCGCGGCCTGCGGGTGCTGCTCGCTGACGACGACGCCATCTCGCTGCGCGTCGCGCGCCGGCTGCTCGAGAACCTCGGCTGCCGGGTCGACGTCGCGGGGAATGGACTGGAAGCCGTCGCGCTGGCGCGCACCCTGCCCTACGAGGTGGTGTTCCTCGACTGCCACATGCCGGAGATGGACGGCTACGAGGCGTCACGCACCATTCGACGGCTGAGCGGCGCGATCGCCCACGTGCCGATCATCGCGCTGACGGCGGATGCGCTCGTGGGGGCCCGCGAGCGAGCGTTGGCGGCGGGCATGACCGAGCACCTGGCCAAGCCGCTGCGGCCTGCGGCCCTGAAGCACCTCATCGCCCGGCTGCGGTCGCCGGCGCGTGCGGTCGGCTGAGCAGCCGCGACAGAGACCGGCTCGCCCTCGGCGGCTACTCTCTGCCCCATGGAGCGTGCGCCGCTGTCGCTCGAGTTCGGTCCCGGCTTCGTGGCAGGCCGGGTCGACAGCGCGACGGAGCAGCTCGCATTCTTGCCCGGGCATGAGCTCGACGTGTGCGTTGCCGCGGCCGACCTGGGCGCTCGACGCGTACTCGGTCGACTCCCCGGAAATCACCTGCACGCCGGGGCGATCGCCGGCAGTCGAGTGCGCAAGAAGATCTACGTCGCTGCTGTCGCAAGCATCTGGGCCTTCCCGATCGAGGGCGGCGAGCCCGAGCTGGTCGTTCGACTCCCGGAACTGCCGGCTGCGAGCAAGGCTGAGATGCACGAGGCCTTCGGCGTCAATGAGCACAACGAACACTGGGTTCCGCGCATCAAGGGCCAACCCAGCTGCTACTGGGCGTTCGAGCTCGATGAGGCCGAAGACCGGCTGTTCGCGCTCTGTGGGCAGGACGGCGCTCTCGATCATCTGCTCGAGATCGACCTTGGCTCGGGCGTCGTCTCGTCACAGACCCGACTGCCTGGATTCTGCGGGGGCATCGAGCTCGACGTCAGCCGAAAGAAGATCGTCCTTCCACGACTGAAGGGCGGCCCGTGCGTCCTCGACTTCGCGGGGCACCCGTTGGCTCGATGGCGCGAGCCGACGTCGTGGGACGCCGCCTTTCGGCCGAGTGACGGAGCTGTCGTGCTGGCGAATGAGGCGGATGACCTCTGGCTTTGGGACTGGGAGCGGAACGCGTCAACGCGCGTGGCCGAAGATGCCAGCGCGCCAACGTGTGCATCGGACGGCACCGTCTTCTTCATGCGCACTTCGGCGGAGTTGTGGATGGTCGAGCCTGCGGCGTCGCCACAGCTGATCGTCAGGGCGCTCGAGAACGAAGGGGGCACTGAGTTCGATCGCAAGCACGCCTGGGTCAAGCGACCGCGCCTCTCACGGGACGGGCGATTCTTGCTCGTGCAACTCACGTCCATCCGCAAGACGGGGCGAGCGCATGACGCGGTGGTGGTCGACCGCATCGACCGCCGCGTCCACCAGTTCCCAGGCTTCTTCTCGTACGTGACCTCGTGGTTCTAGAAACCGCGCTCCAGGAACCCGGCCGAGACGAAAGCGAAAGCCCCGGAGCCGAAGGATTTCTCCTTCAACTCCGGGGCCTTCTCACCAGTCGGGGAGACAGGATTTGAACCTGCGACCCCTTGGTCCCGAACCAAGTGCTCTACCAGGCTGAGCCACTCCCCGGTGTGCGAGCGCCTTTATGGTGCCGCGCTGGGACGGTCAAGCGCTACGGTGCGGTCCGTCCATGAAGAAGCGGCTGATCACCGAAGACGACGTCGAGGCCGCCGCCGCGAAGGGCCAGCGGCGCATCTCGGCACCGGTCGCCGAGGCCATCGTCACCCCCGCCGCGTGGACGCGCGCCCAGGAACTGGGCATCGACATCTCGCGCGGCCCCGGCGGCTCGGGCCTCAAGGTGGTGCGCGGCGGCGAGGTGAAGCTCGAGCGCTTCACGGGCGCAGGCGCCAACCGCAACGTGGGCCTGAAGGACGTCGTCACCGCCGCCGACCGGTCCCCCATGGGCGCGGGCTTCATGGCGTGGTCGGCCGCCGACTCCTTCCCGTGGCACCTGACCTACGACGAGATCGACTACGTGCTCGAGGGCGTGCTCCACATCACCATCAACGGTGAGGTCGTCGAGGCGAAGCCCGGCGACGTGGTCTTCATTCCGAAGGGCAGCCACATCGTGTTCGGCACGCCGTCGTCGGTGCGCATCTTCTACGTCACGCACCCGGCCAACTGGGGCGGCTGAACTCGAGGCATCACCGCAGCGGGTGCGCGCGCAGCGCCTCGGCGAGCTTCAACATCTCCGGCCCGCGCGGGTGATCCTTGCGCCACACCAGCCGAAAGCTGTCGCCACGCAGCCGCACCGATGGCAGCAGGCGCACCAGCTTCTTCGCCGCGAGGTCGCGTTCCACGAAGTAGTGCGGGAGCACCGCCACGCGCCCGCCCCCGTCGAGCAGCCGCCGCCGAATGTTGCCGATGCCGCCGAGGTACTCGACCCGCTGAAACGGCCACGGCTCGGCGTTCGGCAGCGCGTCGAGGAAGTAGCGGAACAGCGGCAGGTCGCGCGACACGTCGACCAGCACGTGGCTCGAGGCGTCTTCGCGGCGGCGCAGCGTGGGGCGCTTCGAGACGAAGACGTACTCCTCGGGGTGCAGCGCGGCGTAGGTGAGGTTCGGTGAGGTGAGCCGCATGCTCGCCACGATGGCGTCGACGTCGCCGCGCTCGAGCCGCTGGAGGAGATCCGGCGTGTCGCCGTTGTAGAGGTGCAGCGTGCGCTCCGGGCGCTGCGCCGCGAGGTCTTCCAGCGCCGGACACAGCCACGAGACGCCCAGCTCGTAGCGCGTGCCGATGAAGAGCTCGAACGGCGCCGCGCGCGAGGGCGCCTTGCCGACCGCCTTGAGCCGCGCCTCGCCCTCGAGCAGCTCGCGCGCCATGGGGAGCAGCCGCTGCCCCGCCTCCGAGAGCACGACCTTGCGCGTGGTGCGCTCGAAGAGCCTGACGTCGAGCTCTGCTTCGAGGCGCCGCAGCCGATCGGAGAACGCCGCCGGAGAGAGGAACACCCGCCGCGACGCCGCCCGGAAGTTGAGCGTGGTCGCCGCCGCCTCGAAGCACCGCACCGAGTCGAGATCCATGCCGGGAGATTGCACGGGTTTCCCGAACAGTCATATCCGAATCATTCCAATGCTCCTTTCAGCGCGGCGAACGTTCAATCGAGGCCACACCGCAGCGCCCACCCGCAGTCACCAGGAGCCACCGCCATGAAGAAGCCCTCGAATTCCCTCGCCGGTACCGGCCTCGCCCTCGCCCTCGGGCTGTCGGGGTGCGGCACCGACCACGCCGCCACGCGCGCCGCGGAGCCTCCACCGCAACCGCCCGCATCGAGACAGGAGCTGCTCCAGTCGGTACGCGCCAGCCTGCAGCACCTCGAGGGCCTGCAGCTCTTCACCGTGGGAGACCTGGTGCTCAAGCTCCCGGAGCACGCGCGCGATTGCTACGGCGTGCCCTGCCCCGGCGATACCGCGTCGCAGACGGCGTACGACGCCGAGCTCACCCGCCAGGCCGCGCGGTTGGCGTCGTTCGTGAAGGTGGCCGACATGTGCAACAGCGGGCACTGCTACCTCGCGAGGCCGCAGAGCGCCGACGAGACGCTCGCCGCGCTCAACGCGCTCGAGGTGGTGCACGTGCAGGCGCTGGTGACCGTCGAGCCGAAGAACGACCCGTCCTGCAACGGCCTGGTGTGCCCCGAGGAAGAGGCCGCCGCGCGCGCGGAGAACGAGCGCCGCGAGGTGCTCGCGCTCACCATCGCCCACAACGCGAAGGGGTTGTGACCATGAGCGTGCGCTTTCCGGCTGTCGCGCGGCGTGGGCTCGGCGCGGGCCTGGATCTCCCGTGGGACGGCGTCACCGGCTTCGGCCCCACGGCGCACGGCGACGGCCTCGCGCCGCCGCTCGCGACCTTCCTTTCGCGACACCCCGGCCAGTGGGCGCACGCCTTCTTTTCGTGGCAACCGCGCGATCGCTCGCCGCCGCGGCTCGAAGACTACGCGCCCGCGTGGGACCAGCTCGTCGCCGCGCTGCCAGCGAATCGACCGTTCGCGTTGCACCACACCGCGCTCAACCTCGCCTCGCTCGCGCCGTACGAGCGAGGTGGGCTGCTCGCGTTCACCCGCGCGCTCTGTGAGCGGTACGCGCTGCAGTGGGTGAACGAGGACGTGGGGTTCTGGTCGCTCGACGGGCGCGCGGTGCCCTACCCGCTGCCGCCGCTGCTCACCGGGGGCGGGCTCGCGGCGACGATTCGCAACACGCGCGAGTGCCAGGACGGGCTGAGCGTGCCACTGGTGCTCGAGTTCCCCGGGTTCTCGGCGGGCGCGAGCGTGGTCGTCGGCGAGATGCATGCGTACGACTTCTTCCGCCGGCTCGCCGAGGCGACGGACGCGCCGGTGACGCTCGACGTGGGGCACCTGCTGTCGTGGCAGTGGTGGCGCGGTCGGAGGGGCCGCGCGCTGTTCGACGAGCTGGAGCGGCTGCCGCTGGAGCACTGCTTCGAGCTCCACCTGTCGGGGTGCGAGGTGGTCGGCGAGACGTTCGTCGACGCGCACCACGGCACGTTGCTCGACGAGCAGTTCGAGCTGACGGAGAGGCTGCTCGAGCGGTGCCCGAATCTGCGCGTGGTGACGTGGGAGGACCCGCGCTTCGACGCGACGGGCACGCTCGGTGCGCCCAACCGGCGCTCGTGGGAGCGGCTGCAGCAGGTGGTCGCGAAGTGGCTCGAACAGCCGATCGATGCGCGTGACGTTGCCAGCGCGGGCCGCCGGGAACGTCACACGCATGGTGGGTTTCCCCTCGCGCATGTCGAGCGGGCGTTGGGTGATTACCTGCACGGCGCGACGCCTGCGCTCGAGATCGATGGCTTGCCCGTGCAGGAAGAGACCGCGGCGGTCGAGGCGGTCCACTCCATGGTGCGGGAGCGGCGGTACCGCGGCACGGGTGGCTTGCGCGAGTGGTTCCCGCAGACGCTCGCAGCCTTTCCGGACCTGAGCGAGCTGGTGGCGCGGTTCTGCGCGTCTGCGCACGGGTCGTCGTGGCGTGAGCACGGTGGCGGGCCGTCGCTCGAGGAAGCGCTCTATCGGTTCCTCACCGCTGAGAACGTCGGCGAGGCGGGCGTGCGTGAAGACGAGTTCCTGGGGGCGGTGGTGCGGGCGTTGGCGGTCGCCCCGCGCGCGTCGTTCTCGTTGCCGGCCGAGGTCAGACGTACCGCCGCGGGGTTCGTCGCGGTGACGAGTGGCATGGTGCTGCACGCCGCGGTGGGCGGGCGCTACGTGCGCGGGCGGGTCACGCCGATGCTCGCGGCGTTGCTGACCGGTGAGCCGCTCGCTGCTGGACCGGAGGTCGAATTGGTGCGGCGGGAGCTCGTGTCGCGGGAGTTGGTCGCGTGAGGGGAACAGTGAGGCCGCTTCCGCTTTGGCGACAGCACCAGCTCTTTCGTCTCGTCAGGCCACGCGGCCCTCTTCCTCGAAGCGACTCAGCCACTTGTGTCCCGTCTTCCGGCTGATGCCGAACTGCTGTCGGGCCGCCTTCATCGTCCACGCGCCGCTCTGCACCAGCGCAACCAACTGCTTCCTCGCATCCATGAGAGACGCCGTTTCCCAAGGCATGCGCCAGCTTCTGGCGCAGCCTCGATGTGTCACCCATGTCGCCGGTCTGCGGTGTTACCTATGTCGCCGGTTCGCACCCTTCGCGCCTCTGCGCTCCGACGGTTTACTCCTCACCCCGACCCTCTCCTCCCCGGGAGGAGAGGGAGTCTTCACTCGCGCGTCAGGGTCGACGCTTCCGTCACCTGCAGCTCGACGACCGGCGACCCGCGCAACACCACGTGGCTCGCGCCCGACACCGTCCCGCTCACCCGCCCCGACGCGTTGACCCTCACGTTGCTCGCCGCCCTGACGTCGAGCGACACCGCCCCCGCGCTCAACGCCGCCGCCTCGAGCTGCGACGAGTTGCTCACCACCGCCGCGACCGACGCCGCGTTCCCCGACAGCCGCACCGTGCTCGAGCTCGCGCTCTCGACCCTGACCGCGCGCGCGTCGACGACCGACACCACCGCCTCGGCCGACGAGCCCGCGTGCACCAGGGCGTCCACTCCGGGCGAGAGCGTCACGTCAGCCCGCGCCGTCGACTCCACCGACACCCCCTGGAGCGTCTCGGCCTGCACCTCCACCTCGAGCTGCGTGAAGCCGAGCAGGTTGGTGCCTGGTCGCGTCCGCACCACCAGCTCGCCGCCCTCGACCGTCGTCTCGATCGCGCTCTGCAGGTTGTCGTCAGCCGTCACCGTCACCCGCCGAGGCCCGGGCGACGCGCGCACCTGGAAGGTGCCGACCGCGCGCACCGAAGTGAACGCGTCCACCGTCCGTTCATCGGCCACCACCCGCCCGCTGGGAGTGAGCCCGTGAGCCGGGCCGCAGCCCGCGAGCATGACGAAGAAGAGACCACCGCAGACACTGCCGACGAGGTGTTGGTTCATGCCGAGCAGTGTCATCACTCCGCACCGCTGGCGGTAGACCGGCTCCGGGACCAACACTGACGACTTTTTGTCTGCAATGGTTCGCCGCGCCCGGGCGACGCACTGCACTTCCAGTTCGATGGGGACCATGCGGCTGACCTGGTGCACCCGGTGTGCCGCGCCCATTCCCCTCTGCGGAGACCGGCACGTCGTCGCCAGGGCCGACGGGGTGCCGGAATTCCATACAACGTCCGCGCGGTCCCGTGCCCGGCGCTTCGCTCGACCTCGGCCATGATTGACGACCATCGGTCTGCAATGAGTAACGTGGCTCCATGCAGAGCCTCCAACCGTTGCGCGCGTTCCTCAAGGCAGCCGAGCTCCGCAGCTTCTCTTCGGCCGCGCGCGCGCTCGGGCTCACGTCCTCGGCGATCGCGAAGAGCGTCGCGCGCCTCGAGGCCGAGCTGGGGGTGCGCCTGCTGCACCGCACGACGCGCTCGGTGCGCCTGTCCGACGAAGGCGTCCTGTTCTTCGAGCACTGCCGCGCGTTGATGACGGAAGCCGACCTCGCGGTGGCCGCGCTCAGCAAGCGCCACGACGTGCCGAGCGGAACCTTGCGCGCGTCGCTGCCCATCGGGCTCGGCCGCCAGGTGGTCGCCCCGCAACTCGCGACGTTTCAGCGGCGCGCGCCGAAGGTGACGGTGCAGCTCAGCCTGTCCGACCGCCGGGTGAACCTCATCGAGGAAGGCTTCGACGTCGCCGTGCGCGTGGGAGTACCGAACGATCGCTCGCTGGTCGCGCGTCGACTCGGCGTGCAGCAGATCATCACGGTCGCGCCTCCCGCCCTGGTCGCGTCGCGGCGCCTCGAGACGGTGGGAGACCTGCTCGGGCTCCCCGCGGTGAACTTCGTCAGCCCCAACAGCAACCGCCAGCGCCCGTGGACCTTCTCCAGCGGCCGGCGCCAGCTCGAGTGGGTTCCGCCGCAGCCGGTGCTTCTCGACGACGGCGACGGGGTGGTCGCGGCGGCCGCGTCGGGCCTCGGCATCACCCAGGCGCCGACCTACCTCTGCAGCGACGCGCTCGCTCGCGGCCAGTTGGTCGAGGTGCTCCCCGCGCTGCGCCCAGCCGCCGAGCCGTTGTTCGCAGTCTTCCCCAGCCGCCGCGACGTCCCCGCACGCGTGCGCGCCTTCGTCGACTTCCTGGTCGAGGCGTTCGGGGCGAGCTCAGCCGGCCGCGAGCGGGCGGAGCACGGGGAGGGGCCCGAGTAGCGCCGAACGGCGACGCGAGGGACGGCAGGGGCGAGCCCGCAGCACGCCACCATGCTCCCGAGGCGGTTCAGTGCGCCTTGCTGCGCTTCGACGGATCGGCCGCCTGCGACTGCGTGACGCTGAACGTCTCGCCCTCGTGGAAGCGCACCTCGAAGATGGGCAGGCCCGCCGCGAGCACCGAGACGGTGGCGACGAGGTGCTGCTGCCCGAGCTCGTGCACCGCGTCGACGAGCGTCTGCTTCTTCGCGGGCACCGCGGGGAGCAGCGACTCCGAGCGCAGGAGGAACTCCGCGACGTGCGAGCGCAGCTGGCGCGCGACCTGCGGGTGGTTCACGAACATCTGCACGCCGTCGACGTTGGGCGAGAGCAGCGGCACGCGCGAGAAGGTCCACAGGTCTTCGTCGAGGGTGACGTTCACCACCGCGCCTTCGCCGTGGCTCCCGCCGAGCACCACGTACTCGGGCTCGGGCGCGCCACCCCACCGCGTGCGCCAGAACGCGCTGAGCACCTGCGGCACGAGGCCCGGCCGCACCGAGTAGCGCTCGGGGTGCAGCGTCATCAGGCGCAGGTGGCCGCAGCCCATCGCGTCGGGCTTCACGTAGTGCTCGAGCATCGGCGCGCGCACCTCGGGGGGCGGCCCGCGCAGGAAGTTGCGCCAGTGCATCGGCTCGCGGAGCGGCTCGAGCGTCTTCGTGAGGCGCTCGTCGGCGCGCAGGCGCCCGATGAGGCCGTTGATCGTCGTGGTGTCGCTGTGGAGGTAGAAGCGGCCGAACGTGTCGATCCACGCGCGCAGCAGCGCGTCGATGCGGTCCTGCTCGAGCACCTGGCCCGTCGCGCGCTCGTACGCGGCGATGGCGAGCGCGAACTCGCCGCTGTCACCACCGGGTGTGCCGATGACGCCGTTGTCGTCGCGGCCGTCGACGCAGCTGCGGCGCCCGCGGGTGAGGAAGGCGGCGAGCGTCATCCACTTCACGCTGCCGCGGCGGCCGACGTGTCGCTCGATGAGCTCCTTCGTGAGGAAGCCGTCGGGCGGAGGCGGCGGCGGCGGCGGCAGCCTCTGCAGCGGGCGGTCGCGGTAGAGCAGCAGGCGCGAGGTCGACAGGCCCATCGCCTTCCAGGTGAGCATGCCGCCGTCCATCGCGGCGACGTACGTCATGCCGATGCCCTCGAGGTACGCGGCGGCACGGCCCGCGCGGTCGGTGTGGTTCGAGATGAGCACCACCGGCTGGTCGAGGCCGAGCACCTCGGGAATGCGCGCCACCTGCGCGAAGGGCACGTGCACCACGCCGGGAATGTGGCCGAGCGGGCCGGTAAGCTCGGGCTCGTCGCGCACGTCGATGATGGCGACGCGGCGGCCGGCGTCGACCACGTACTCGGGCGGCACCACCGGCAAGCCCGCGGCGTTGCGCACGCGGCGCTCGACGAAGTTGACGCGCAGCAGACGCTCTTCGAGGGGGAGTTCGGCCATGGTCTCTCTCGTGGGGGTCAGAACAGGTAGCCGTCGACGGGCTGCAGCGGCGCCGGGAGGTCCTTCTCGCCGTTGAGCTCGCGGAGGTTGATCTCGATGGTGCGGCACAGCGCGGACATCGGGGTGTCTTGCACGCGGTTCTCGAACGGGTCTTCGTTGAACGCGGCGATGCGGTGCAGCGCGTAGAAGAGGAACGAGGTGGGCACGGTGAAGAACGGCGTGCGCCAGTCGAGCGCGTCGACCAGCGTCGCGGGGAGAATGAGGATGAAGAAGAAGACGAAGAGCCGGGTGTAGTACTCGTACTGGCGCGGCAGCGGCGTGTTCTTGATGCGCTCGCATGCGCCGAGCACGTTGACGACCTCGTTGAGCGATTGGTCGAGCTGCATCGCGGTGACGTCGCTCAGGGTGCCGGCGGTTCGCAGCGCGCCGAGCTGACGCGCCTGCTGGCTCAGGAGCGAGAGCGGCACGTGCTGCGCGGCGGCGTGCTGCTCGTACTCGTCAGCGGAGAGGAAGGGCTTCAGGTCGGTCACCAACTCTCGCTGCCGGCGCAGGTGCACGCGCATGGCGTGGGCGATGGCGATCTGCCGGTGGAGGAGCGTGGTGCGCGTCGCGGGGTCGGGCACGAGCATCTGCACCTGCCGGGCGAAGCTGCGGCTCCAGTTGACCAGCGAGCCCCACTGCTTCCGCGCTTCCCACCAGCGGTCGTAGGAGCTGTTGTTGTGGAACGCGAGGAAGATGGCGAGCGCGGTGGCCATCGGCGCGAGCGCGGTGT
>JAXLYB010000022.1:0-96278 GCA_046351675.1 Myxococcaceae bacterium | reverse complement strand
GACGAGCGAAGCAGCGTCGAACTCGGCGGGACCGTGGGCAGAAAATCAAACGGCCCCGAGGATTTCTCCGCGGGGCCGTCGGTTAACTTTCAGGAGGCGACCGTTGGTGAACGGCGACCTTCAGCTCCCTGAGTAGGACTCGAACCTACGACCCGGCGATTAACAGTCGCCTGCTCTACCAGCTGAGCTATCAGGGAATATTCCCGCTGAAACGCGGCGGCTTGTAGGGTGGACGGCCGACCGTGTCAACGCTGACGAACATCGCCCCTGCATTGATCCCCGCGGGGTTCAACGTTCCCGAGGGGCTGACCCGGGCCGCCATCGCCGCCTACGCCTCGCCCCCGCGCGCCTACCACTCGTTCACCCACGTCCAGGAAGTGCTGCGCCACCTCACCGAGGTCACCGCTGGCCCCGGCTGGTCGCACCCCCGTGAGGTCTTCCTCGCCGCGCTCTTCCACGACGCCGTCTACGTCGCCGGCCAGTCCGACAACGAGGCGAAGTCGGCCGATCTCGCGGTCCAGGCCATCGAGACCTTCCTCCCCCGCGCGGGCCTCGACGCGACCCTCGTGCGCCGCCTCATCGAGCTCACCGCCAAGCACGGCAAGCTGAAGCGCGACGATCTCGACGAAGAGACGCGCCTCTTCCTCGACTGCGACATGGCGATTCTCGCCGCCGACCCCGCGGGCTTCGACGCCTACGACGCCGCCATCGCGCAGGAATACGCGCACGTCCCGAAGCTCGTCTTCAACTTCAACCGGCGCCGCTTCTTGAAGCACCTCCTCGACGCCGAGCGCATCTACCTGTCCGACTTCTTCCACCAGCGCCTCGACGCTCGCGCGCGAGAGAACCTGCGTCGTACCCTCGCGGCGTGAGCTCCCGTCTCCCGTTGCGCATGCCTCCGTTCGGCGCCGCCACCGTGCGCCACCGTGGGCTGGGTCGTGCGCTCACCGGGTGGACCGAGCTGTCGCCGATGTTGTGGGACCTCATCGCCGAGGGGCATTTTCGCGGCGACCCGCTGGCCGACACCGTCGTGGAATGGATCGTCGAGGCCGACTCCGCCACCCGTCGCGCGCAGCTCAACGACGCGCTCCACCACGGCGTCTCCGCGAGCACGCCCGCGCCGCTGCGCACCTTCTTCGAGCAGCTCGGCACCGCGCCCGCGTGGGCCGAACCCGAGACGATGGAAGAGGGCGTTCGCGTCTGCCGCCTCGCCGGCCGCGCCGCCTTCTACGTGCTGCGCGACGGGGGCCTGATGCCCGGCTACCTCTCGTCGGCCATCAACCAGACCCTGCTCATGACCGGCGCGCTGCAGCGTGGCGCGCGTCGACGCCTCGCCGAGACGATGCAGTGGTGGCTCGACTGCACCGTGCCACTCGGCCTGCGCCCGGGATCCATCGGGTGGATCTCGACGCTCCACGTGCGCTTCATGCACGCCTTCGTGCGCCACCGCCTGCGCCGCTCACCCGACTGGCGCCTCGACCACTGGGGCCTGCCGGTCAACCAGAGCGACATGGCCGGTACCTGGCTCGTCTTCGCGATCGAGTTCCTCCTCGGCTTGCGCGCGCTCGGCGTGCCGGTCACCCTCACCGAGGGCCACGCCGCGCTCCACCTCTGGCGCGTGATCGGCTGGCTGATGGGCGTCGCCCCGCACTGGCTCATCGAGACCGAGTCCGCCGGAGTCCGCCTGCTCTGGCACATCGTGCTCAGCCAACCTGAACCCGATCGCTCGTCATGGCAGCTGGGCACCGCGCTGATGAACGAGCCGCTCGAGCGCCCGTACGAGTCGCTGAAGTGGTTGCGCCAGCGCTTCGATCGCCAGGCCCACATCAGCGCGAGCAGCCTCTTCTTGAGCGCCTCTCAGCTCCGCGCCCTCGGCCTCCCGCCCCGCGCGCTGCCGTGGTTTCCACTCCTCCGCTTTCCGTTCAACGTCGCGCGGCACGTGGCGCTGCGTGCACTCCCCGGCGGACGGGACCGACTCGTCGCCGAGGGCCGCGCGCAGCAAGAAGCGCTCGTGCGCGAGGTCTTCGGCCGCGAGCAACGCGGCCTGGGTCACGTCGAGGCCCCGCGATGATCGAACGCCTGCGCACCGTGCCCTGGGCTGAGCTCGAGACGGTCGGGCTGCTCCTCGCGCCGCCGCTCCGCGACATCCTCTCCGGCACCGCCGCCGAGCGGGTGCTCGACAAGTTCCTCCGTGCGCACCGCGACTTCTCGCCCGAACAACGCGCGGTCACCGCCGAATCGCTCTTCGGAGTCGGGCTCTGGCGCCGCCGTCTGCAAGCCCACCTCGGCCGCGAGGGGACGGCGCTGGAGTTGCTCGCCGTGCTCGCGACCGAGCTCGGCGGCTTCCCCGACGCCGCGTCGCTCTTGCGCGTCGAGCTCCCACCGCTGCGCGGCACGCCCGACGACTGGCGCGACCTCCACTCCATTCCCGACTGGATCGCCGAGCACCTCGTCGCCACCTTCGGTCTCGAGGGCGCCCAACGGTACGCCGCGTCCATCAACGTGCCCGGCCCCGTCTGCCTCCGCGCGCGCGATGATCGCGACGCACTCGCCCGAGGTCTCGCGGCCCACGGCGTCGAGACGCGCCCCGCCCGCCTCGCGCCGGGAGCGCTCATCGTCACCACCCCGCGCCCCAACCTCTACGGTCTCCCTCCGGAATTTCTCGGCGCCTTCGAGGTGCAGGACGAGGGCAGCCAGCTCCTCTCGCTGCTCGTCGGCGCGAAGCCCGGCGACGAGGTGCTCGAGCTCTGCGCGGGCGCCGGCGGCAAGTCGCTGCACCTCGCCACGCTCGTCGGAGAGCAGGGCAGGGTGCACGCGTGTGACGTCGACCTGGGGCGCCTCGACCGCCTCCGCACCCGCGCCTCGAAGGCCAACGCCCGCGTGCTGATCCACGGCCGCACGCCTCCCGCTGACCTGCGCGTGCCCCGCGTCTTCATCGACGCCCCGTGCTCCGAGCTGGGCGCGCTGCGTCGCGGGCCCGACCTCCGCTGGCGCATCGCCGCGCAGAGCGTCGCCGAGTCAGCCCGCGTGCAGCGCGATCTCCTCGAGCTCGCGCTCCGCCACCTCGCGCCGGGCGGCACCATCACCTACGCGACGTGCAGCATCACCCGCGACGAGAACGACGACGTCATCGACCGCTTCGTCGCCGCGCACGACGGCCTGCACGTCACCGAGCGGCTCGCGGTCAACCCGCACACCGACGACACCGACGGCTTCCGCGGTTACGTGCTCGCCTTCGGAATGCCGTAGGCGTCGTACGTCGTCAGGCTCGGCGGCCCGGCGAAGTGCTGGCGAATGGAGTTCACCATCTGCTGGGCGAGCCCGCTGCGATCGTACGCCTCGGCCGCGTCCTTCGAGCGCCAGATGGTGATCGCGAGGAAGGTGTCGGCCTGCTGGTGCTGGCGCAGCAACACCGCGCTCACGTTGCCCGGCGCCGCGCGGATCGCCGGGATCGCCTCGCGCTCGTACGTCGCGCTGAGCACCTCGGCCTCACCCGGCTTCGCCTGGAACTGCCCGATGCGAACGAACTCCATGTCGGTCTCCCTCACTCGTCGTCTGAGTTCGTGGGGCGCTTCTTCACGGCCTTGATGTTCGGCTTCGAGGTGCTCGAGGGCCGCACGATGTTCTGCGGCTTCACCCGCACCGGCGGCGGCGAAGCGATGGTGTCGGTCGCCTCGTCCTGCCCGGGGTTCGGCAACGGACGCCCGTCACGCCCGATGCGCTGGCGGTACTCGCCGAGCTGCTCGATCTCCTTGTCCTGCGCCTTCAGCTTCTCTTCCTTTTCCTTGTCGGCGGCCGCCTTGCGGCTGAAGCGCGTGTACGCCCAGAACGCGATGATGAAGACCCCGCCGGGGATGCTCCACATCACGACGCGCTCTGGCCCCGCGAGGAGCTGCTCGGGCGCCCACCCCTTGTCGCGCACCCCGATGACGAGGATCGATTTGCGCTCCTGCTCGCGCTTGAGCGACCGGGCCGACATCATCTCGACCTGGTTCACCCATTCCTTGCTCATCTTCAGGTGCCGCTCATCGAAGCGGTGCCGCAGGTCTTCGAGGTGGTTGAGCAGCGCCAGCTCGTCGGGCAGCAGCACCGCCGCCTGCATCGTCAGCTCGAACGCCTTGTTGAGATCGGCCTCGCTGCAGCGCCGGCCGTCGTCCTTGCCGAGCAGCGCGAGCGCGCGCGCGTACGACATCGCGGCCTTGTACTCAGGCGAGTCCCAGTAGGTGTTCCAGATGTAGAGGTAGACTCCCAGCACGTAGACCGCGAGGACGATCAGCAGCCCCCAGGGCACCGAGAACGGGATCTTCTGCATCGGCTTCGCCACGTGCCGCAGTCTACAACGAGGCTCGACGCCTCACCCGTTCCTGGCCCGCGCAGCGCGTCTCTTCGGCTTCGGCGCCCGGCCGCCGTTCACCCGGTCCCACGCCGCCGCCAGCGTCTTCAGCTCCGACCGCGTGAAGTGGCCCAGGAACTCGCGCCGCACCAACGCCACGTGCTCCGCCGCCGCCTTCATGAAGTGCTCGCGTCCGCGCGCCGTCAGCACCGCGTACGCGCCGCGCCCGTCTTCGCTCGCGCCCTCTCGCTCCACGTGCCCCGCGCGCACCAGGCGCTCGACGGCGCGGCTCGTGCCGCTGCGCGAGAGCAGGCTCTGCTCGGCCAGCTCGAGAATGCGCTTCTTGCCACCGGGCGCGAACGAGAGGCGCAGCAGCACCTCGAACTCGGTGTGCGTCACGCCGAAGCGCTTGCGCAGGTCGAGCTCGATCGCCGCGAAGACCTTCGACTGCGTGACGATGAAGCCACCCCAGGCTGCGCGCTCGAGCTCGTCGAAGAGGACCGGCATGGGGCGATGGTCGAGTCGACGGCGGGTGAAGTCAACGCGCGCGCCACGGCGCCAGCAACCGCTCGGCCATCGCCCACGCAGCGGCGGCGTCGCCAGGCTGCTCTTTCAGGTCGCGCACGCCCTTGAAGCGCTTGCGCGCGTAGTAGCCGTCGCGCCGCTGCTGCTCGAGCGCGTCGACCGCGGCCCACGCACACTCCTCGCCGCCGCGCTCGACCGGCACCCCCATCAGCAGGTTGGCGACCTTGACGACCAACCGCATCGGCTGCGGCTCGTCGGCGAGGATCTTCGTCTTCACCAGGCCGGGCATGTACGTGTTCATCGGCACCTTCGAGCGCCGGTTCCACTCGCGCCCGAAGACCTGCACCGCCCATTGCCAGCGGCCCAGCACCTTCATCGACGAGA
Source organism: Myxococcaceae bacterium (assembly GCA_046351675.1). GTDB lineage: Bacteria > Myxococcota > Myxococcia > Myxococcales > Myxococcaceae > Archangium_A. The sequence continues at coordinate 91,036 of JAXLYB010000022.1, read as the reverse complement.
ACCCGTGCGCGGGCGACGGGTCGGCGAAGTCCACCCGGTCGAGGTTGAGCCCCACCACGCTCAGCACCGAGCTCCGCTCGGCCCGGGCGAGCACCGGCTCCAGCTCCAGCGCCAGCAGCGCGCGCCCCAGGAAGCCCACCGCGAAGTTCGACTCGAAGCCCTCGACCGTGGCCTTGAACGTCTGGGTGATGGAGTTCGCGTTGAGGATCAGCAGGTCGAGCTTCTGGGTCTTCGTCGCCACCTCGCTCGCCACGCGCTTCACGTCGGCCATCAGCCCCAGGTCGCCCACCACCGCGCTCACCCGTGACCCGAGCTCGCGCGCCGTCGCCTCGCAGCGCGCCGCGTTGCGCCCGACGATCACCACGTCCCACCCGTCGGCCGCGAGCTTGCGCGCCGTCGCCTTGCCGATGCCGTCGGTTCCACCCGTGATGACTGCGGTGCGGTTGCGCATGCGCGCCACCCTCCCATGAAGATGTGTGCGCACGCAACCAGTTGAAGGCCGCCAGCGCCCGCCAAGAGTCCGTCACGGCGGCGGGCAACGGATTAGAAAGCGAGGCCCATGCGGTTCGTCGCGCCACCACTCCTCAAGGCCGGAGACCCGGTCGCGGTCGTCGCGCCCGCCGGGCCGTTCGATCGCCCCTCGTTCGACAAGGGCCTCGAGGTGCTGCGCAGCCGGTACGAAGCGCGCTTCGACGAGCGGCTCTTCGAATCGCACCGCTACCTCGCCGGCACCGACGCGTCTCGAGCGGCGCAGCTGCAGGCCGCGCTCGACGACCCGGGCCTCAAGGCGATCTTCTCGGCCCGCGGCGGGTACGGTGCGATGCGCCTCTTGCCCTCGCTCACGCTTCGCTCGCCGAAGTGGCTGGTGGGCTTCTCCGACATCACCGCGCTCCACCTCGCCGCGCAGGCGAAGGGCTGGAGATCGCTCCACGCACCAGTCCTGACCCAGCTCGGCAAACAGCCCGCCGACGTCGTCGCCCGCCTCTTCGCGACGCTCGAGGGCCAGCCGCCCGCGCCCCTGCGCGGCGCCACCACCGTCGTGCCGGGAGTCGTCGAAGGGCCGCTGCTGGGCGGCAACTTCTCGGTCTTCACGCGGCTCCTCGCGACGCCGTACCTGCCGTCGCTCGACGGCGCGGTGCTCCTCATCGAAGACGTCGGGGAGCGTCCGTACCGCCTCGATCGCATGTGGCAGCACGTGAAGCTGACCGGGCTGCTCCAGCGCGTTGCGGGCGTGGTGTTCGGCGACTTCACCGGCTGTGACGAGAAAGACGCCGACTACGGCTTCGCCGACGTGCTCTTCGAGCTCGCGCGCGAGCTGGGCAAGCCCTGCGCGGCGGGCTTCCGCATCGGCCACGGCGACGTGAACCAGCCGGTGACGCTCGGCGCGCAGGTGCGCCTCGACGCCACCGCGCAGTCGCTGACGGAGCTGGCGTGAGCGCGGCCTCGACTCCCGCCCTCGACGCGGTCCTCGCGCGCGGCGTGTCCGACGGCGTCGCCCCGCTGATGCGCCTCGAGGTCTTCCACCGCGGCGCGCACGTGCTGTCGGCGGGCAACGCGGGGGCAGGGTGCGTCTTCGATCTCGCGTCGGTGACCAAGGTGATGTGCACCACCGCGCTGGTGCTCGATCAGCAGCTCGCGACCGAGTCGCCCATTCAGCGCTTCCTGCCGACCGCCGCCGTCGACGCGACGCTGCTCGATCTGCTCTTCCACCGCAGCGGCCTGCCGCCCTACCTCTGCTACTTCGAAGACGAGCTCCGCGCGCACGCCGCGCTCCGCACCGAGGCCCCGGAGGTGGAGCTCCGCGCCCGCGTGCGCACCAGCGTCATCGATCGCGCGTGCCGCACGGCGCCCACCGCCGAGAACGGCGTCGCCGCCGTCTACAGCGACATCGGCTTCATCCTGCTCGGCGCGGCGCTGGAAACGGCGTCAGGCTCGCCGCTCGATCGCCTCTTCACCTCGCGCATCGCGACGCCGCTCGGCCTGAGCGCCGGCTTCCGCCGAATCTCGGCCACGCTGCCGCTGCCGACCGAGCTCGCCACCACGCAGGTCGATCGTCCGCGCGAGCCCGCTCCCGGCCAGGAAGGCATGTGGTCGCTCGCCTCGACGAAGGGCCCGCACGGCCAGGTCGATGACGACAACGCCTTCTGCATGGACGGCGTCTCGGGCCACGCCGGCCTGTTCGGCACCGCGCTCGACGTCGCGAAGTTCGGGCAGGCCGTGCTCGAAGAGCGCTTCCTCCCCTCGGTGCCGTGGGGGCCCGACGCCGCGACGAAGGGCAGCACCCGCGCCGTCGGCTTCGACACGCCCGGCGCCGACGCGCCCTCACCCGGCACCCGCTTCGGCCGCAAGGGCCCGCGCGGCGCCATCGGGCACCTCGGCTTCACCGGCACCAGCGTGTGGATCGATCTCGATCGCCAGCTGGTGGTCGCCTTGCTCACCAACCGCGTCGCGCTCGGCCGCGCGAACGTGAAGATCCGCGCCTTCCGCCCGCTCGTGCACGACGCCGTGCTCGACGCGCTTTCCCTGGAGTAACCGTGACGCCCGCGCCGAACGAAGACGGCCTGATCCTCGACACCGTCGACCCGAAGTTCCCACGCCGCATCCACCTCGTCGGCGTCGCCGGCACCGGCATGGGCAGCTTCGCGGGCATGTTGAAGGCGGCCGGCTACGAGGTCACCGGCAGCGACGAGAACGTCTACCCGCCGATGAGCGACATGCTCCGCACGTGGGGCATCCAGGCGCTCACGCCGTACTCGCCCGGCAACCTCGACGTCGCGAAGCCCGACCTCGTCATCATCGGCAACGTCATTCGCCGGGTGAACCCCGAGGCCACCGCGGTGCGCGAGCGTCGGCTGCCGCAGATGAGCTTCCCGGCGGCGCTCGGCTCGCTGTTCTTGAAGCAGCGGCACTCCATCGTCGTCGCCGGCACGCACGGCAAGACCACCACCTCGTCGCTGATGGGCCACGTGCTCGCCGACGCGGGCCGCGATCCCACCTTCCTCGTGGGTGGCGTGACGAAGAACTACGCGGGCAACTACCGGCTGGGGAAGGGCCCGCACTTCGTCGTCGAGGGCGACGAGTACGACACCGCGTACTTCGACAAGGGCCCCAAGTTCCTCCACTACCAGGCGAAGACGCTGATCCTCACCAGCGTGGAGTTCGATCACGCCGACATCTACCGCGACCTCCCGCACTACGAGTCGTCGTTCGAGAAGCTCGTCGCGCTCGTGCCCGCCGACGGCACCATCGTGGTCAGCGCGGGCTGGCCCAACGCGGTGAAGCTCGCGCGCGCGTCGAAGGCGCGGGTGATGACGTACTCCGCGAAGCCCGAGCTGGGCGCCGACCTCACCGCGGTCGACCTGAAGCTGGGGCCCGAGGGCGCGCGCTTCGGCGTGCAGCTGCAGGGCAGGGTGGTGACCGAGGTGCTCCTGCCGATGGCGGGCGCGCACAACGTCGAGAACGCGCTGGGTGTGTTCGGCGCCGGCCTCGCGGTCGGCCTCGACGCGAAGGAACTCGCGCACGGCTTCTCGACCTTCGAGGGCGTCAAGCGCCGCCAGGAAGTGCGGGGCGAGCCGAAGGGCGTGCTCGTCATCGACGACTTCGCGCACCACCCGACCGCCGTGAAAGAAACCATCGCCGCGGTCGCCTCGCGCTACCCGGGCCGCCGGCTGTGGGCGGTCTTCGAGCCGCGGTCCAACACCTCGCGCCGCAACATCCACCAGGACGACTACGCACATTCCTTCACCGGCGCCGCCCGCGCGTCGATCAAGGTGCCCGAGCGCCACGACAAGATCCCACAGGGCGAAGAGCTCGACGTGCCGCGCCTCGCGCGGGAGCTCACTGCGCAGGGCATTCCCTCGGTTGCCGAGGCCACCGTGCCCGCGCTGCTCGACGAGGTGGCGCGCGACGCGAAGCCCGGCGACGTGGTGCTGGTGATGTCGAACGGCAGCTTCGGCGGCTTCATCGACTCGCTCCTGAAGCGGCTGGGGGCCTGATCGATGCGCGCGCTGCTCGTCCTGGCGCTGTGCTCTGCCGGCTGCGCCTCGTTGTCCGACAAGCCCGAGCTCACGTCGCCCAACTCGGCGAAGGTGAAGTTCGGCACCCGGCCGGTCGAGCTCACCCTCGCGCGGTACCCCGGCCTCGAGCCCTTCAAGCTGGAATCGCTGCGCGGCCGCGTGGTGCTGCTCGACGTGTGGGCCACCTGGTGTGACCCGTGCCGGGAGTCGTTGCCGCTCTACGAAGACTTCGGCAAGGAATTCGGCGCCCGTGGCTTCGAGGTGGTCGCGCTCGCCACCGACGACGACCCCGCGGTCATCGCGCCCTTCCTCGTCGAGGCGAAGGTGCAGCTGCCGGTGGTGGTCGACCCGAAGCCGAAGTCGGCGATGGCGCTGCTGGGCGTCAGCGTGATGCCCACCGCGTACCTGATCGACCGCCGCGGGGTGATCCGCGAGGTGCACGAGGGCTTCGACGAAGACATGCTCAGCACCTGGCTGCAGGAAATCGAGCTGCTGGTCGCGGAGCCGGCGCCGTGAGCGAGCCCAGGGAACTCGCGCGCCTCGCCGAGGCCATCGCCCGCGCGGCCGGCCGCGTGCTGGCCGACAAGTTCAAGCAGGCGCGCAGCATCTCGTTCAAGGGCGAGCGCCACACCGATCTCGTCACCGACGCCGACGGCGCGAGCGAGGCGGTGGTGCTCGACTGGCTGCGCCGCGAGGTGCCGACCCACGGCGTGCTGGCCGAAGAGTCGGGCGCGGTGCGCACGGGCGAGTACACCTGGTACGTCGACCCGCTCGACGGCACGACCAACTACGCCCACGCGGTGCCGCACTTCTGCGTGACGCTCGGGGTCGACGGCCCGGGCGACGGTGGCCGCGCGATGCTGGCGGGCGTGGTGTTCGACCCGCTGCGCGACGAGCTCTTCCTCGCCAGCCGCGGCGGCGGCGCGACGCTCAACGGTGAGCCGATTCGCTGCAGCCCCGCGACCGCGCTGCGCCAGGCGCTGATGTGCACCGGCTTCCCCTACGACGTCACGCAGGCGCCGAATGAGCCGCTGAGCCCGGCCATCCTCGGCGCGCCCGCCCCGGCACCCGCGGCGCCGCCTCGCTCGGCCGACCTCGCGCTGGGGCTCTTCACGCGCATCGTGCGCCGCGCCCAGGGCATTCGCCGCATGGGGAGCGCCGCGCTCGACCTCTCGTACGTCGCGTGCGGCCGCTACGACGGCTACTTCGAGTTCGGCTTGAAGCCGTGGGACACCGCGGCCGGCGCGCTGCTGGTGCGCGAGGCGGGCGGGGCGATGCACGCCATCGACGGCGCCGCGTGGGAACCCGAGTGCCTCGACGTGCTGGCGTGCGCGCCGGGCCTCGAGGGCGAGCTCTCGCAGACCTGCCGCGACTTCGTGGAACAGATCGGGTGGAAGCCGCGCCGTTTCAGCGCGCGGTGATCAGATGAAGCTCTCGGGCACGAAGATGATGTCGCCCGGCACGAGCGTGAAGTTCTTCTCGCGGCCGATGACGATGTCCTCGACCTTCACCGGCACCTTCACCTCTTTGCCGTCGACCACGCGCGTGACGTTCACCGAGTTCTTCGCCGCCGAGCGCGTCAGCCCACCGGCCTGCGAGATGGCGTGGATGATGGTCATGCCCTCTTCCCACGAGAACGAGCCGGGCTTGCTCACCTCGCCGAAGACGAAGACCTTCTTGGAGTTGAACTCCTTCACGGCGGCCTGCACCTGCGGCCGGCGGAGGTAGCCGTTCTTCAGGCACGCGGTGATGGCCTCGGCCGCGCCGCTCGCCGTCATGCCGCCCACCTGCACCTTGCCGCACAGCGGGAAGTCGATGGCGCCGGCCGGGTCGACGCGGAAGACGCCGCTCAGGTCGGTCTCCTGCAGCACCTTCACCTCGAGCAGATCGTTCGCCGCGAGGCTGTTGCTGCCCACGCCGGCGTCGCTCATCAGCAGCTCGGGGCGCACGCCCTCGAGGGTGTTCGGGTAGTGGCAGCCCGCGACGAGCAGGGCCAGACCGAGCCAGGCGGCGTGAGAGCGGAGCCCCACCGGCGACCTCAGTAGTGGAACGTGAGGCGCAGAATCGCCTCGTGCCGCGGGAAGTTCAGCGAGGCCAGGCCCGAGGTCGCGGCGCTCACCGAGGTGCGGAAGGTGAACGTGTAGTTCGCCGAGACGTCGAACCACGAGGTGATGATCACCGTCGGCCCGGCGCCCGCGCTGAGGAGGAAGTCGTTGCGCACCGGCGACGGCGCGGTCGGCGCGGTGGGCTGCGCGAGGAACGTGAAGTAGTCGGCCGACACCTGCGCGTTGAGCACGAGGCGACCACCGAAGAGCGCCAGGCCGCCGCGGAGGTAGCCGCGATCGTCGACCATCGACCCGAGAATCGGCACCGGCACCACGGTGCGCATGTAGCCGACCGCGATGCGCGACTGCTCCGACACCGTGTACGAGAACTCGGCGTTGCCGATGAAGGTGTGAATCGAGCCGTTGGTGAAGTCGCCGCCGTAGCCGGCGAGCAGGGTGACGGCGATGCGCGGCGAGATGAGGCCCGCGAGGCCCGCCTGCGCGCGGAAGACGACCTTGTCGGGCGTGGTCTTCGCGAAGTACGTGCGCCAGTCGGCGTTGACGTCGACCATCAGCGCCGTCTTCGGCAGGAACTTCCAGCGCGCGTTCGCGCCGAAGTTCAGGTTGCTGTAGTTCGACTGGTTGACCGTATTCGGGTCGCACTGGTTGTTGCCCGCGGTGCAGCCCGGGAGCAGGCCGGTGAGCAGCGGCTCGAAGAACTCCACCGCCCAGCCCACCTTGGGAATGATCTCGAGCGCGCGGCCACCGGGGTGGATCGGCGCTGCCAGGTACACGTTGTTGAAGAGCGAGATCGCGCCGACGCCGAGCGCCGCGTTCTGCGTGCGGTCGCTGCGAATCAGGCTGTCGCCGACGTTGAACTCCACCGCGCCGTCGCGGTTGAACTTCGCGTCGACGCCGACGTTCGCCTGGAAGCGCGACAGGCCACGCGAGCCGGGCGACAGCGCGCCGGTGTACCAGAGGTACTCACCCGAGCCGTTGAACGCGACGAAGGTCGAGGGCGTGTCGAGGTCGAACTTCAGGCCGGGCCGGAAGTGGAGGATGAGCTCCGGCGACGGCATGTTGGCGTTGAAGTAGCCAACCAGCGAGTCGAAGCGGCCGTCGATGTCGAGGAACGGGTGGAGCCGGCCATCGCCGATCTTCAGGCCCGGCGCGCGCTGCACCTGCGCCGCGGCAGGGAACGCGAAGAGCGCCGAGACCACCAGCGCCAGACCGACCAGCGTGCCGGTTGCCCCCCGCTTCACACCCGCTGTTCCCCTCGCCCAGTTCATTTGCGGTTTCGTCGGCCTTAGCACACGAGCCACGCTCGCCAAGTGTGAAGCGCGCGCGCTCTGTCCCTGTGTCAGATCAACCCGTCGGGCTCGCCGGAGGCGGCCGCGAGTCGATCGGCGTCGGAGGCGGCATCTGCGTCGGATCACCGGGCGGCAGGTAGTCAGGAACGTCGACCTCGACGGTGAGGTTCTCGTCGGTCCTGAACGCCAGCTGCCCGATGCACTGCTCCGCTTCGGCCCGGAGCTGCTCGACCTTCGAGCGCGCGATGGTCACCTTCGTGAATTCGTGTTCCGCGGTCGCGGTTTCCTTGCGGGCCACCGCTTCCTGGAGCTGCACGTCAGACTGCTCGGAGATGCGGAGGAGGCCCTTGATCTGCGTCAGCTTCTCGTTGACGCAGTTGAGCTTCACCACGTCCTTCGTGTTGCGAGCCTCTTCGAGCTTCGACAGCACGTCTTTCAGCGCGCCGCGCATGCGGCCCACCGACTCGGCGCTGGTCTTGATCTTCTCGGGGTCGGGAACCTTCGAGGCGTCGCTGTCGGCACCCGGCGCCAGCGGCGCCTGCGCGACGGCCAGCGTTCCCGCCGTCGTGGCAGCGATGACCGCACAGGCGATGAGCAGGCGACGGATCAAGGGACCTCGAAACCTAGGGTTCAGCACTACGTAAGTCAACGAGAAGACTGATGCAATTCCGATGTGGCGTCAGAAAACCCACACCCCTTCGATCACCACCGCACCGACACCTCTTTCGTGCCCGCACCCCATGACCTGATTCAAGGGTCGGCGGTCACCCGCGGTTGGCTGCGCGCAGCCGCACCGAGAGCAGGCGCGCGATGTTCATCACCAGGAAGCCGAAGCCGTCCTTGTGGGTCTTGCGGAACTGCGCGAGCGACTCGGGTGAGAGGTGGAGCAGGGCGACGTCGGTGCGGGCCCGCACCGTGGCCGAGCGGTAGTCCTTGTCGACCAGCGCCATCTCACCAAAGCACTCGCCGGTGCCGAGCGTCGCGAGCACGCCCTGCTTCGAGCTGGCCGAGACCTCGACCTCTCCCGACTCGACCACGTAGAGGCCGTCGCCGAGCGCGCCCTCGGTGAAGATGGTGTCGCCGGCCTTCAGGGTGCGCGGACTGAGCAGCGACGCGACGCCCTCGAGCTCGGCGTTCGACAGCATCTCGAAGAGGGGCGAGCTGGCGATCAGCGCGACCCGCTCCGCTGCGACCAGCAGGTCGGCCGAAGGGGCGTTTGGCTGGGTCGCGGGCGTCATCAGCCGTGATTGTGCCACGAGCAGCAGACCCCGCCAGCACGTGGCCCGGTCACACCCGGGCTGAACTCAGGAAGCGGGCGCGAAGACGAACGGGTACGCGACCGGCACTTCAGACTCGGGCTTGAAGGGGAAGACCCAGCCGCGAATGGTGGTCTTGATGCAGCTGGCGACCGCCTCGTTGCCCAGGGTGTTCTCTTCGACGTCGATGTCGCTGGTGCGGCCCGACGGCGTGATGCTGAAGCGCACGACCACCTTGCCCTTGAGCGAGGGGTTGCGCTTGAGCTCCTTCTCGTAGCACTGCTGGATGGCGCCCTTGCGCGCGCGCACGTAGGCGGCGAGCTTCTCGCGATCGACGTCGGACGATTCGACCTCGGGCGCCTGCATCGACACGCCGCCGCGCACCGTCGCGTTGCCCTTCTCAGCGAGCGCCACGTTGCCGCCGCCGCTGGTGCCGAGATCGCCGATGCCCGCCGCCGAGCCCGACGTGCCACCGCGGGGGCCGCCCGCCAGCGCATCAGACGTCGCGACGCCGACGCCGCTCGCGCCGCTCAGCGCGTTGGCGACGTCACCGACACCGTTCGAGCCACCGAGCACGTCTTCGAACGCGCCACCGCCACCGGCCGAGCCGATGACCTTGAGCAGGCCCGACTTGGCGACCTTCGCCTGGAGCGCGGCCTTCTTGTCGGCGTTGCTGGTGGGCGCTTTGTCGGCCTTCTTCTCGGCGACGTCCTTCTTGTCGTCCTTGGCGTCGTCCTTCTTGCTGTTGTCGGCGACCTCGGTCTTCGGCTGCGGCTTCACCTCGACCGGCATCATCGCCTTCACGAAGCGGTCGGGCAGCTCGTCGAGGGTCAGCTCGCGCTCTTCGACCGGCGGCTGGCAGGCGATGAACGTCGCGCCGGAGAAGTGCAGGAAGAGCGAAGCGGCCAGCACGATCGCGAAGAACTGGTCGATCTGCTTGAAGAGGTTGCCCTTCACCTCGAGCGGCAGCTCGGCCTTGGCAGGCGCGGGCGGTGGGGCGACGAACTGGAAGAGCAGCGACACTTCGCCGAGCGCCACGCGACCCTTCGAGGCGTCGGTCAGCGGCAGCACGTACTTGTCGCCGCGCGCCTTGGCGACGCCGCGGGTGATGGCCTCGGCCAGGGGCACGTCTTGCCCGTTGATCGAGATCTTCCCTTCCATCGTGTTGTTGAAGACGAGGCTGTACTGGTCGTTGACGACCTCGAAGAGCGTGAACGAGGGTGGCAGGTTCGAGACCGGCACCACGATGGTGTTGGTCGCGTTCTGACCGACCGACACCGACGCGCGGCGCTTGAGCGTGCGGTCTTCGGTGATCTTCGAGCCCTGAATGAGGGCGATGCGGAGGAGCTTGAGACCCGACGCCTGCACTTGTGCCATGGCGAACTCTTAGACAGCCTGAAACGAGGCGGGTTCCCTCTCCCGGAGGACCCGAATTCCGCTTACTTAGAAGGCAGATGTTCTAGCGCCGGCGAGCGCGCGCCTCAAGGAAACTCCGGATCAGAAGGCGTCTTTGTCGACGCTCTTCTCGACCTTCGGCACGAACGTCTCGGCGCGGTTGAGCTCGTCGAAGTTCAGGGTGCTGCGCTGCAAGATGTAGAAGGCCTGCGGCTTCTGGATTCGGCCTTCGACGGTGATGGCGTCGAGGCGAATGACCTTCTTCTTCTTGGGCGCGGGCGCTCCGTTGTCCTGGGCGAGGGCGGCCGGGGCGAGCAGCAACACGAGGGCGGCGCAGAGGGTCTTCATTTCTCGTCGTCTCCCAGCTTACCGGTGTTCTTGGGCGGAGGGGCAGGGACGGGGGTGGGCGCGGGCGCAGGGGCGTCGTCGTCACCCAGCTTCGAGGCTGGCTGCTTGGTGCCACCGTTCTTCTTCGCCGCAGCTTCCTCGGCCTTCTTGCGCTTGGCTTCTTCGGCAGCGGCCTTCTTCGCGGCGAGCGCGTCGGCGGCGGCCTGCTTCTTCGCGGCGGCCTCGGCTTCCTTCTTCGCCTTCGCTTCGTCGGCGGCGGCCTTCTTCGCGGCCGCGGCGTCTTCGACGGCCTTCTTCTTCGCGGCGGCCTCGGCTTCCTTCTTCGCCTTCGCCTCGTCGGCGGCCGACTTCTTCGCGGCCTCGGCCTCGGCCTTCTTGCGCGCGGCCTCGTCGAGCGCGGCCTGCTTCGCCGCGGCTTCGGCGTCGGCCTTGGCCTTCGCTTCAGCGTCGGCCTTCGCCTTGGCCTCGGCCTCGGCGGCGAGGCGCGCGTCTTCGGCGGCCTTCTTCTTGGCGTCTTCTTCGGCCTTCTTGGCCTGCTCGACCTTCTTGAGCGCGTCCTTCTTCTCGCGTTCCTTGCGGCGCTCTTCCTTCTCGATGCCCTTGTTGGCGTCCTTCAAGTACGTGTCGACGCGGTCGTCCTTCCCGCCGCGATCGCGGTACTGGTTGAAGTACGAGATGGCCGTCTTGAAGCGCTCGGTGGTGTCGACGCCGGGGATCTCCTGGTCGAGGTAGGTGACGCCGAGGTTGAACGAGGTGTCGGCGAGATCGGGCCGCGCCTTCTGCACCAGCTGGTACTCGGTGATGGCCTTCTGCGGCTGCTGGAGCCCGCGGTAGGCGTTGCCGAGGTTCAGGTGCGCCATGGTGAACTCCGGGGCGGCGGCGACGGCGGCCTCGAGCTCTTTCACCGCCGACTCGTAGTCGTTGGCGTCGTTGAGCATCGCGCCGAAGTTGTTCCGCGCCTCGGCGAAGTCGGGCTTGAGCAACGTCGCCTGGCGGAAGCTCTCGAGCGCCTGCGGCCGCTGCTTGAGCGCGAGCTGCACCAGCCCCAGCGAGTTGTGTGTGCCGGCGTCGTTGGCGTCGATGGTGCGCGCGTTCTCGAGCACCAGCCGCGCCAGCTCGATCTTCGACTCGCGGAAGTAGACCTGCGCGAGCAGCTGCATGGCGCGCACGTTGCGCTCGTCGGCCTTGAGCACCTTCTTGGCCTCACCCGCGGCGGCCTCGAGCTTGTTCTGCGCGAGCAGCGAGTAGACGAGCGCGTTGCGCGGCCCGATGAGGGCGGGGTTCTTGCCGATCGCGGCGCGGAGCTCGTTCTCGATCTGCGCGCAGCGCTTCTGGCGGCACTCGAGGCGCGCGAGGTAGTCCCACGCGGTGATCTGGTCGGGGTCGATCTCGACGGCGCGGCGGTAGTCGCGGGCGGCGTCACCGAAGTCGGCGCGGCGCTCTTCGATCACGCCGAGGTTGGTCCACGCGTAGGCCGCCTTGTCGTTGCGCGACAGCACGTCCTTGAAGGCGCGCTCGGCGAGGTCGGCGTTGCCCTGGTTGAGCGCGGTGACGCCTTCCTTGAACTTCGCCTGGGTCGCCGAATCGAAGGTCGGCGCGGGCGGCGGGGCGGGCTCAGCGGGAGCGGCGGCAGGGGCCGGGCCACCCGTGGCGGGCTTCACCGGGTCAGGGTTGGCGGCAGGCGTCGCGGGAGAGGCCGGGGTCGGCGTTTTGGGCGCGTAGGGGACTTCGGGCGTCTCCGGGCCGGTCGGGCCGGGCTTCGTCTCTTCAGGCTTGGTCTCGGGCGTGGTGACGCAGCCGCTCGCCCAGAGCGCCAGCACTGCCGCCGCTGCGAGACGCGCGCGCATCACTTGTCACCCTCGCCGAGCTTCTGGGGAGCGCTGACTGCCTTTTCGTTGCCGCTGACCGTGCCGACCGATCCGTCGGGGAAGGTGAGCTCCGAGCTGATGACCGACTTGGGGTCCTTCAACATCGGGTATTCCTTCGGGCGGAACCGGTTGAGCGACTCGAGGGTGCGCTTGGTCCACTCATTCGACACGCGGTTCTTCTTCGCTTCAGCCCACGCCGCCGCGTACACCTCGACGGCCTTGTCTTCGAGCGCGACGGTCTGCGCCGACAGCGCGTCCTGGTAGGTGACGATCGCCTCTTCGCCCAGGCGCTTGATCTCGGGCGGCACCGGCGTCTCGAGAATGGTCTGCGCGAAGCGCTCGAGCACGAAGCCCTTGCGGTAGAAGGCCGCGAGGATCCACTCCACGCGCTTGTACTTCATGACGTTGTCGTAGGCGGTGTTCACCTTCTTCACCGCTTCCTTCTTCGCCTTGAAGGAGTTCTCGAGCGCCTTGCCGGAGCCGCCGATCTTCACCTTGTCGAAGGTGGCGAACTCGTACTCCGCCAGCTGGAAGCGCGAGTACGCGGCGGCTTCGGCGGCGATGGGGTTGGTCTCGGGCGCGAGCTTGCGGCGGTCGAACTCGTCGGCGGCGGCCTCGTAGGCGCGCTCGGCCGAGGTGTCGTTCTTCTGCTTCTTGAAGGCGTCGCCGATGCGCTTCTTGGCGTCGATGACGAGCTCGGCCTGCGCCGGCTTGCTCGAGAACTTCTGCACGAACTCGTTGAGCGCGGAGATCTGCTTGGTCCAGTCGCTCTGCTTCTCGTAGATGAGCGCGGCCTTGAACTGGTTCTTCGGCGCGTCGTCGCTGTTCGGGTAGACGTCGGCGTAGCGCAGGTAGGCGACGGCGGCCTCGTTGTACCGCTGCAACGCCTCGAGCAGGCGCGCGGTGTTCGCCAGCGCGTTCTCGCGGTTGGTCGAGGTCGGGTATTCCTTCACCAGCTTCTGGTACTTCTCGATCGCCTTGTCGAAGTCGTACGACTTCTCGGCGTTGTACGCGACGCGGAAGAGGGCGGTGTCGGCGAGCTTGCTCTTCGGGTACTCGTTGAAGATGCGCTCGTAGAGCTTCAGCGCGGAATCGAAGCGCTGCACGTTCTCGTAGCAGACGGCGGCGTTGTTCAGCGCCTTGTCGGCGAACTCGTGCTGCGGCTCGGCGGCGACCAGCTCGATGTACTTGGCGGCGGCCGCGTCGTACTGGCCCTTGGCCATCAGCTCTTCGGCGAGCTTGAACTTGCCGCCGAGCTCGAACTTGGTCAGCTGACCGTACAGCTCGCTCTTGGGGTCGATGACGTCCTTGTTCTCGCGCAGGCGCTTGGCGACCTCTTCGACCGCCGCCCAGTTCTTGTCGGTGAGGTAGCTCTCGACGATGAGGTTGACCGCGTACTTCGCGACCTCGGACTTCGGGTACAGCTTCACGATGTCTTCGAAGCGCTTGCGGGCCTCGTCGAACTGGTTGTGCGTGTAGAAGAGCTCGGCGGCCTTGTAGGCAATGCCCGGGGCCTTGTCGTCGCCGGCCTTGGCCTTGGCGACGTACTTGTCGGACGCCTCGACGAGCGCCTTCTCGAGCGCGATGAGCTCGATGGGCGAGATCTTCTCGCCTTCCTTGCGATCGGTCGACTTGAGCACCGGCAGCGACTGGGCCGTGCCGTTCTTGATCTCGATCTCGAGCTGCTTCTGGTTGGCGAGCACCGCGGCGTACGCGGCGTCGGCCTGGTACTTCACGTCCTGGCTGGAGTCGCGCACCGCGGCGTAGTGCTTGGCGGCCGCGCCGAACTGGAAGGAGTTGTAGAGGCACTCCGCCAGGTAGAACTCCATCTCGTACGCGTTCTTGGAGCGGGGGAAGCGCTGCAGGTAGCCGTCGTACGCCTTCGCGGCGGTCTCGAACGCGGCCTTGGCCTGGTCGAACTTGCCTTCCTGCTTGTAAACGAGCGCCTGCTGGTGGTGATAAATCGCCGTCGAATACAGGCTCTTCTCGGCGAGCTCGCCAGCGGCCTGCACCACGTCGGGATCATGTTTCCACTTCTCGTGCCACGGGGTGCCGGGCACGAACATGTTCGCCAGCTTGCTGCTCTCGGCGAAGGCCTCTTCGAGGCGGCGATCGCGCTCGTACGCCTGCACGATGCGCTGCTGGATCTTCGGCGCGTCCTTGTTGAGGGGATCTTTCTGGAGCACCAGCCGGTAGGCCTCGATGGCCTCGGGGTGCTTGGTTTGATCGAAGTACACGTCGCCCATGCGGCGGTAGACCTCGGCCTCGTAGCGGCGGCCGCCGAGCTTGGCGAAGGTCTCCTGCGCCTTGGCGAGCGAGCCCCACTTCTCGTCGACGAAGCTGATGGCGGTGTACTGGAGCGCCTCGTTGCGCAGGTCGCCGCCGACTTCTTCCTCGCCCTTCTTCTTGGCTTCGGCCTCGTAGTAGTCGACCAGCGCGAGGAACCGCGCGACCGATTCCTCGAAGCGGTCCATGCGGTAGTAGACCCACCCGAGCTTGTACATCGCCTTGTCGTAGAGCGGGTGCTTGGTGTCGGCGACGGCGTGCTCGTAGGCCTCGGCGGCCTTCGGCAGCGCGTCGGGCACGTCGTACGCGTCGAAGTAGTACTCGCCGATGCGCACCCACGCCTCGGTGGTGAAGCGCGAGGTCGGGTAGCGCGCGATCAGCTGCTGGTACGCGGCGAGGCCGGCGGTGAAGTCTTCCTGCTTTTCCTGGCAGTAGCCGAGCAGGTACCAGCTGGCGTCGTTGAGCTTGTAGGTCGGGAAGTCGTTGAGCAGCCGCTTGTAGAGCGCGATCGACTTGCTGAAGTCGATCTTCGGTTCGGGCGGCGGGGTGGGGTTCTTCTCGGGGTCGAGCTTCTTGAGCTCTTCTTCGTACTCGCGGCGCGCCACTTCCTGGTCGTCGCTGCTGCGCTCGTAATAGAGCTCGGCCAGGCGGAACATCACGTCGGGCGTGTAGCGGGGGTCGTTCGGGTAGCGCTGGAGGAACTCTTCGAACGCGGCGATGGCGTCGAGGCGCTCGCGGCGCTCGAGCACTTCGAGATCGCGAATGGCCTTCTCGTAGCTGTTGGCCAGCGTGTTCCGCTTCTCCTCGTACTTCTTCTCGATCAGCAGCTGCACCTCGCGCTTGAACTCGCGCGATTCGGCGTCGTACAGCTCGAGCGCGCGCGAGATCTCCTCGAGCTGCGCCTGCTGGCCGTTGGGCGCCTGGAGGCCGTCGAGGAACCGCGGCTTCGCCTTGGCGACGGGGGCCGAGTCGGCCTTGTCGTTGGCGTTGTTCATCACCGGCATGCCGGGGATGCCGGCGTCGACCGCGGGCACTCCGGCGTCGGCGGTGGCCTTGCCCTTGCCGCCGCCCTTGCCCTGGGCGAACGACGGCGCGGCCGTCACGACGGCGACCAGCACCAACACGATGAAGGGTGCGCGCGAGGCCATGATCAATCGACGTCCTTCAACACTTCCTTGAACTCCTCATCGAGCTGCTTGAGTTCCCGGTCTTTCTGGCTGGCCAGCTTCTGGATGCCGCTGGTCTTGTCTTGCTTGCGCTGGAAGGCGACGTCGACCACGCCGACGTCGGCCTTGAGCACCAGGTCGTAGAAGCTCTGGCGCACGCGGCGGAAGCTGTCGAAGGCGATGCGGCCCACGAGGTTGCGCGTCTCGCTGGTCACCGTGGTGGCCTCGGTGCGGTAGCCCTCGAGGAGCTGCTGCTCGAGCAACACCTGCTCGCGGAGCTTCTGCGCCTTCTGCGCCACGCGGTCGCGGACGATCTGCTTGCTGCGCGTGACGCGCTCGCGCAGCGCGTTGGCGTCGGCGCGCACCACGTCGGCGCGCAAGAGCACCTTCTGGGCGTCGCTGCCGAGGCCCTGGCGGGCCGACATCAGGAGCTGCCGTTCCTGCTCGAGGATCTCGGCGTACTGCTTCTTGAGGAGGCCCTCGCCGCCGACCGCCTTGTCGGCGTTGTTGCGCTCGGCGAGCAGCTGGGCGCGCGTCTCTTCGAGCTGGGCCTGCATGCCTTCGAGCGCGCGCTGCTCGAACGTCACCTTCTCGAGGAAGATCTTCTCGTCTTCGGGCTTGTTCTTGCGCTGGCTGCGCGTGTCGTCGACGTACTTTCGAATCGCGGTGAGCTGCGCCATCTGCGACTGGATCTCGACGCCCAGCTGGAAGGCCGTCTTGTCGAGGGCGTCGACGACCTTCTGCATCTGCTCGCGCCGCGCGCGCACCTGCTCGGTGGTGGTCGGCAGGGTCTCGATGCGCTTCTTGATCTCGAGCTCCTGCTGCTTGAGGTTGCCCAGGGTGCGCTTCTGCTCTTCGCTCATCAGCTCCGACACCAGGTTCTGCTCGATGTCGGTGAGCTTGGCCTCGGCGCGGGTGAGCGCGGTGTCGACGGCGTCGGCGCGCGTGTAGCCTTCCTGCAGCACGGGGAAGCTCTCGACGCCACGCTCGTCGAGCGAGCGCAAGATGCGGTCGGCGATCGACCGTGATTCCTCGATGCCCTTGCGGCTCGCGTCGAGCGCGCTGGTGATCTCGACGGCCTCGGCGACTTCCTGCCGGGTGCTCGCCCACTTGAGCGCGACGGGCGGCAGCAACTTGGTGACGTCGAGGGTCTTCTCGTTGCGGGCGAGGAGCTCGTCGAAGTACTGCACCGGGTCCTTGTTCACGGTCAGCAGCGCCTCGATCTCGTCGCGCACCGGGGCGTAGGCGTTGATCACCTCGTTGTAGGTGGTGATCGCGTCGTCGTACTTCTGCAGCTTCTGCAGCAGCGTGCCCTGGAGGATCTTCGCCTCGGGCGCGAGCACCGAGTCTTCGGCGACCAGCAGCAGCACCTCGGTGGCGTTCTTGGCGCGCTCGAGCTCGCCCTTGCGCACGTACGACCACGCGATCTCGTAGAGCGAGTCGGGGAAGTTGTCAGACTGCTGCGGAATGCGCGCGTAGTGGTCGATCGCCTCGTCGTACTTGCCGACCTCGAAGTACACGCGGCCCATCGAGAGCTCGGCGAGCTCTTTGACGGCCTTTTCCTTGTCGTCGCGCGCGGCGGCCTGGGCGACGGCCTGGAACTGCGCGAGCGCCTGGTCCCATTCCTTGAGGCGCACGTGGCCGACGCCGATGAAGTACGCGGCCTGCACGTGGAACGGCCCGGACAGATCGCCAGCGAGGGTCTGGAAGACGGTGCGGCTGCGGTTGACGCGGTCTTCGACCGACAAGTCGGTGCGGCGGAACATCCACTTCGCGTAGACGTAGGTGAGCTCGGGGGGCAGGGCGCCGCCCGACAGCCCGCGCGCCTGGTTGATGTAGTCGTCGATGCCGGCGAACTCGTTGAGGCGGCCCGCGATCTCGAGGTACCGCGCGAGCGCTTCCTTGTAGTGGCCGGCCTTCAGCGCGAGCAGCTGGCGGAGGTAGAGGCGCGCGCCGAGGTAGTTCTTCTGCTGGTAGAGCGAGTCGGCCAGGTAGAAGAGCGCGTCGGGGTAGCGCTGGCTCTTCTGGAAGTCCTTGTTGGCGACCAGGTCGTAGAACAGCACCGCCGCGGTCGAGTAGTCGTTGAGCAGGTACTGGATCTCACCGTCGGAGAACCGCTGGAGGCGCGCCGCGTCGTCGCTGGTCTCTTCGCGCAGCGTGTACTGCTTCTCGACCAGCTCGATGTTGTTGCGGGCGACCTCGATCTGCCGCGCCACTTCTTCGACCTGCGCCTGGAGATCGGCCGGCGACACGCGCGCCAACGCCGGCCCCGCGGCGAGCGCCGCCAGCAGCGTCGCTGACACCAGGCTGGAGGGAAGGGCGCGCATCGTGTTCACGCCGCGGCCGTCTGGGAGACGGTCACTGCGGCTTGTTGTCAGTGGCGGGAGCGCCGTCGGTGGGAGGCGTCGCGGCCGCGTCTCCCGTGGCACGAACTGCCTGGTCCTTGGTGGAGCTGATGTCGTAGCGAATGGCCGGCTTGTCCTTGATGTCGGACGTGATGCCGCCCTTCTCGTACCCGACGACCTTCACCGTGGTCACCTTCGCCGCCTCGGCGTTGAAGGTCTGGTTCGACTGGAGCTTGAACTTGTAGCCCTCGAGGTAGCTGAAGATGCCGTAGCCGTGGCCGCGGTAGACCATGCGCACCGCGATCTGGTGGTTGCCCGGCACGATGCGGCCGTTGAAGATCTCGAACTCTTCGCGCTTGTCGAGGTCACCGTTGGTGTCGACCTTGGTGAAGATCGGCGCGCCATCGAGGGCGTAGGCGACCGACTCGAGCACGAACTGCGCGCCCATCTCGTTGCGGTGGAAGATCACGGCGCGCGCGCCGCTGGAGAGATCACCGCCGAGCACGGTTTCCTGCAGCAGGAGCAGGCGAGCCTTGGTGCGGAAGATCTTTTCCTTCAGGTCGACGACCTGCTCTTCGAGCGACTTCACGCGGGTGGTGAAGGCCTCGTCGGCGGTCTGGGCCTGGTCGCTGAGAGCGGAAGGGGCCGGCGCAGCGACACCACCGTCTTGCGCGAGGGCCTGCCCGGCGCACAACGCCACCATCACCGCGACCCACGCCCCCCGCTGGAACATGGTTACTGGCCGCCCTTCTTGAGCTCGGTCAGCACCAGCTTCGCGACGTCTTTCAGGGTGTCGAACACGCCGACGCCGGTGGGCGCGACGGCCTGGCGCTCGGTGACGTTGCGCGGGTTCAAGACCTTGCGCAGCTCTTCGACCGGCACGGCGTTCGGCAAGTCGCGCTTGTTGTACTGCATGACGAACGGGATCTTGTCGAGGTCGTAGCCCTGTTCCTTGAGGTTGATGCGCAGGTTGTCGAGCGACTCGATGTTCGCTTCCATGCGCTCGACCTGCGAGTCGGCGACGAAGACCACGCCGTCGACGCCCTTCAAGATGAGCTTGCGGCTCGCGTCGTAGAAGACCTGGCCGGGCACCGTGTAGAGGTGGAAGCGGGTCTTGAAGCCGCGGATCTCACCGAGCGACAGCGGGAGGAAGTCGAAGAACAGGGTGCGATCGGTCTCGGTGGAGAGCGAGATCAGCTTGCCCTTCGTCTCGGGGTTGGTCTTGTTGTAGATGTACTGCAGGTTCGTCGTCTTCCCGCACAAACCGGGGCCGTAGTAGACGATCTTGCAGTTGATCTCGCGGCTTGAGTAGTTGATGAACGACATCTGTCAGGCCCGCCTTTGTTTATTCGCTGAAAAGGTTATCGATGTCGGCGTCGGAGATCTCGGCGAACGGCGAGCCGGCTCCGGGGACCGCGGCGCGAGCAGCGAGCGCGGCGAACACCTTCTCGAGCTCGTCTGACGCCTTCTTGATGCGCAGGCGAACGAGGCCGAGCGAGGTGCGGTTGTCGAAGATCACCACGAGCACCACGCGGCCGCCGACCAGCGTCATGTAGAGCGAGTCTTTGGCGCCCTCATGGAACTGGTTGGGGAACTCGTTCTCACCGATCAGCTTGGCGAGACCGCCCATCGCCGCGACGTTACCGGCGGTGAGTGAGGCAAGGGACGTGGTGTCGATGTTGTGGGTCTGTCCCGCGGCGGAGATCAGCTGCCCATTCTTGTCGACGAGGAAGACCACCTTCGCGTTGGCGTCCTTCGTGAGTCGGTCGCACACCGCGTTGATCTTGTGGAATTCCTCTTCGTACATCACCAGCTGCGGCGAGGCCATGAGGTGGAGATGCTCCTGTCAAAACGGTTCGTGGGTCCTATCAGGTCGATGTTGGACTTGCACGCTTTGAGAAGAGCGAAAGTGGAGTCGTGTCGGGGGCATGGGCGTGAGTTTCTTCAAGCGCCGGGGGACTGGGGCTAGGCTCCGCCTTCGTGCTCCGATCGCTCGTGGTGTCGGGTGTGGTGCTCGTTTCCGCCTCGGTTGCATTGCTCGGATCGCCGGCGCGGGCCGAGGAGGGGGTGACGAAGTCGATCACCCCGCGTGCGAAGTGGACCGATGAGGCGGCGCAGGTGCGGTTGCATTACGGCGGTTCCATTCGCAGCGGCACCGAAGACGACGGCGGCCCGGGCCTCACGTATTCGGGAGCGACCGCAAACGATCTCTCTGCCTCGATCTGGGCGTGGTTCTTGTTGGGCGATCACCTGGGTCTGACCGGCAGCTTCGGGCGGGAGGCGTTCAGCCTCCTCGACGGTTCGACGGTGGTGACCTCGGGCGGGCTGATGCGGGTCTCGGTCGGGCCGACGGGCCGGGTGCGGCTGGGGCCGGTGCGCCTCGAGGCCGCGGTCGAGTACGCGTTCCACCAGCTGCCGCTGTTCGGCACGGTCACCACGCCGGTCTTCGTCCCCGCGACCCGCCACGGCATCTTGCTGGCCGCGCGAGGCCTCGTCGACCTCGGGCCGGTGACGGTCGAGGGGCGCTTCGAGGCGACTCCGGCGCTCGCGAGCCCGGTCAGCAGCACCGGCTCGTTCGGGCTGGGGGCGGGCGGCGGGTTGCGCGTGCAGCTGTTCCGCGCCGGGCCGCTCAAGTTCGGCCTGATGGGCGAGGTGATGTGGCACCGCGACACCATCACCAGCACCACGGGCAGCAGCTTCGCGTCGGCGCAGAGCGTGGTGCGGGTCGGCGGCGCGCTCGACGTGCAGTGGAAGGACGCGGCGCTCGACAAGGAGGTCACCACCGGGGCCCTCGAGGTGCGCGTGAACAGCGGCGGCGCTCCGCTGGCGGGCGCCGAGGTCAGCGTCGACGTCGGCGCGACGCACCGCACGGGCACCACCGACGCGCAGGGTGTGAGCGCGTTCGGCGAGCTCCAGCCGGGCCAGGCGACGATCGTGGTCACCATGGCGGGCTTCGAGCGCGCGGAGTCGACGGCGACGGTGGTGGTCGGTGAGACCGCCAGCACCGGCGTCGCGGTGAACCGGGAGAAGCCGAAGGTGGGCAGCCTCGCGGTGAAGGTCATCAACTTCGACGGCAAGGCGGCGGTGGCGAACGTGTCGCTGGAGATCAACGGCCAGGCGGCGAAGACCAACGACCAGGGCACCCTGACGGTCGAGAACCTCAAGCCGGGCCCGGTGGCGGTGAAGGCGATGGCGCCGGGCTTCACGGCGGGTGAGGAAGCGGCGTCGATCGTCGCGGGCTCGACGTCGGACCTGGTGATCACCCTGGTGCCGGAGAAGAAGAAGGTGCCGGCGACGCTCAGCGGCCAGGTGCGCAGCGCGCGCGGCGGCAAGCCGGTCTCGGCACAGCTCGAGATCAAGGAACTCAAGCAGACCATCGCCTGTGACGATGCGGGCGCGTTCACCGTGCAGATCCCCGGCGGCAAGTACACCGTGCGCATCACCGCCTCGGGCTTCGTCACCCAGACCAAGACCGTCACCGTCCAGGACGGCGATCAGGCCATCTTCAATCTCGACCTCGCACCGAAGTGATGAGCGTTCGTTTCCAGACCCTCTTCGTGGCGGCGCTGTTGATCAGCGCCTGCGGCGACAAGGACGAGCGCCCACCAGCGGTCGTGGTGGTCGACGCCGGGCCGGTGGTCGCCGCGAAGAAGTCGCTGGCGTCGCTCGACAGCCCGGTCGGCACGGTGACGCTCGAGCGCGGCCCGGACAAGCGCGCGGCGAAGGCCGAGCCGCTCTACGCGGGCGACGTGATCGACACGGGGGACGACGGCACGGCGCTCCTGCGCTTCGGCCAGGGCCGCGTGGTCGAGCTGGGCCCGGCGGGCCGCTACGAGCTCAACGCCGATGGCTCGGGCCTCGCGCTCAACGTGCTCGAAGGCGGCGTGCTGACGCGCTTCAAGCCGGCGGCGGCGCCCGCGAACGGCGGCGATGGTGACGTGCTGATGTCGATCGGCACTCCGTACGGCCTGACGCGCCTGGGCACCGCCGAGCTGTCGATCAAGCTCGGCGACGGCGCGGCGAACGTCGATGTCACGCTCGGCGAGGTCGAGATGGTCTCGAAGTCGGGCGAGGTGACGAAGCTCGGCGCGGGGAAGAAGGGCTTCCTCGGGCAGGTGCGGGAGTTGCCGGAGATCGCGCTGACCATCGTCGTCTCGCAGGGCCGCGCGGAGCTGAAGGCGAAGGACACCAGGACCTTCGTCGCGATCAACCCGAAGAAGCCTCCCGCGCTGAAGGAAGGCGACGTGGTGCGCGTGAAGGACGGCCGCTTCGCGATGGCACCCGAGGGCTCGCAGACGCGCGTGGCGCTGCTCAAGGGCGCCGAGGTGGGCATCGTCGGCGCGCGCAAGGGCGCCCAGAAGGACGAGACCGCGCTCGACGTGCAGAAGGGCGAGCTCGAAGTGGTCGCGCCGCCCAACCAGGAGACGCGGCTGGGCATCGCGCCGGGCCTGACGCTGGTGAGCGATCTCGGCGGCCAGTTCAACCTGCGGCGCACGGGGCAGGGCTTCGAGGTCGACGCGCTCGCCGGTGACGTGGCGATCGAGCGCGAGGGCGAGGCGAAGGTGGTGGTGCCGGGCGGCCAGAGTGCGTCGGTGCCGCTCAAGACGGGCGCGCCGGCGGTGAAGGCGAACCCGCGCGAGGGCGTGGTGCTCCCCGGGCGCGCGGTGCGGCTGTTTCACACCGGCTTGAAGCGCGTCGCGGTCTCGTGGGACGACGACGGCCAGACGAAGGACTGGCGTTTTCAGCTCTCGACCGACCCGAACTTCTCGACGCTGGTGCGCGACGGCGTGGTGCACGACAACTTCGCCAACGTGCCGGCGCTGCCCAGGGGCGCCTGGTACTGGCGCGTGCTCAAGGGCAGCGAGGAGGTCGAGAAGGGATCGGTGGTGTTCGCGCCGGAGCCGAAGTCGGTGGACCTGTCGCGCGTGAAGAACGTGGTGCCAGCGGGGTCGGAGACGACCACCATCCACTTCCAGGACAAGGACAAGCCGCCGGTGGTGACGTTCACCTGGGCGCGCGAAGAGGGCGCGGCGAAGTACACGGTGCGCGTGTACCGCGAGGGCAACTTCAGCTCGACGGTCGCCGAGCGCACGGTGGCCGAGACCGAGGCGTCGCTGCCGGAGAACACGCTGGCCGAGGGCAACTACTCCTGGTCGGTGACGGCGTTGAACGCGAAGGGCGAGGAGTTCAAGAGCGGCCGCATGAACAAGCTGCACATGACCTTCGACAACGGCGTGGCGGGGCTGAACATCAAGACGCCGCGCAACGGCGAGGCGCTGGGCAAGGGCGGCACGACGTCGGGCGTGGTGCCGGTCGGCAGCCGCCTCTTCATCAACGGCAAGAGCGTGGACCTCGATGGACAGGGCCGCTTCGAGGTGGCGGTGACGCCGATCGGCGGCCGATTGGTGTACCGCCTGGTGACCGGCGGCGCGGAGAGCTGGACGGTGAGGGCGGTGAGGGCGAAGTGAGCGATCGCACCATCAGCAACCCGCAGGCGCGCCTGGCGATCGGCGACACCGCGGTGAAGGCGTACGGCAAGTACTACCTGGTGCGGAAGCTCGCCGAGGGCGGCATGGCGGAGATCTTCCTCGCCAAGGCGGTCGGCGTGGAGGGCTTCGAAAAGAACGTCGTCATCAAGCGCATGCTGCCGCACCTCTCGACGGCGCCCGACTTCGTCAGCATGTTCCTCGACGAGGCGCGGCTGGCGGCGTCGCTCAACCACCCCAACATCGTGCAGATCAGCGATCTCGGCCTCGCCGACGGCTGCTACTTCATCTGCATGGAGTACCTGGCGGGGGAGGACTTCGCCACGGTGCTCCGCACGGCCAAGCGGCGGCAGGAGCACACGCCGCTCAACGTGGTGCTGCGGGTGATTTCCGAGGCGGCGGTGGGGCTGCACTTCGCGCACGAGGCGGTGAACCAGAAGGGCGAGCCGCTGCACCTCGTGCACCGCGACGTGTCGCCCTCGAACCTGTTCATCACCTACGCGGGCCAGGTGAAGGTGCTCGACTTCGGCATCGCGAAGGCCGAGTCGCGCGTCACCACCACCGGCACGGGCGTGGTGAAGGGCAAGTACCAGTACATGTCGCCCGAGCAGGCGCGCGGTGATCCGATCGATCGGCGCGCCGACGTGTTCTCGCTGGGGGTCTCGCTCTACGAGGCGGTGACGGGCGTGCGGCCGTTCGCGCGCGACACCGATCTCGCGGTGCTCAAGGCGGTGCTCGACGGCGACTACCAACCGGTGCGGGCAGTGCGGCCCGATCTCCCGTTGGAGGTCGAGCAGATCATCAACCGCGCGCTCGCGCAGGACCCGCAGTACCGCTACCCGTCGGCGATGGCGATGGCGCAGGACATCGAGAAGTACATCGGTGCCACGACGTCGGCCTCGGGCGGGCAGGTGCTGTCGAACTTCATGGCGGGCTTCTTCGGGCCCGACCGCGTGAAGTCGAAGACGCGCATCGAGTCGCTCGACGAGCTGGCGGCGCGGGGCATCGACGTGCCGGGGCGCAGCAACCCGCTGGCGCCGAAGACCTCGGTGGAGCAGCCGCCCGAAGACCGCACCAACGTCCTGCCGCTGAAGCCGATCACCGCGGCCGGCGAGCCGCCGTTCAAGCGCACGCCGTGGGGGTTGATCATCGCCGCGATGCTGGTGGGCGTGGCGGGCACGGTGGCGGTGACGTGGGCGCTGACGCGGCCGCAGACGGTGGTGCCGGTGCCAGTGCCCGTGCCGGTGCCAGTGATCGACGCGTCGGTGCCGGTGGCTCCGGTGGTGGTCGACGCGGGGCCGGTGGTGGTCGAGCCGGTGGTCGACGCGGGGGCGGTGGCCGCGGTGGTGGATGCGGGCGCTCCGGCACCGAACCCGAACGCGAATCGGCCGGTGGTGCTGACGACGCCGATGATCATCAAGCAGGTGAACACGGCGAAGGGGAAGTTCCAGAAGTGCCTGAAGGACTTCCGCGCCGACCTGCCGACGCAGCAGGGCAAGCTGAAGGTGGAGTTCGTGATCGCGCCGACGGGCAAGGTGTCGAGCGTGACGACGAGCCTGCCGGGCACCGAGGTCTCGAAGTGCATCGAGGGCGCGGTGAAGGCGATTCCCTTCCCGCGGCACGTCGATGCGGGTGGCGTCGGCTTCGCGGTGCCGATCGCCTGGGATCAGAAGTAGCGCTGATCAGCCTCGCCCCAGGGGCTTTGATCAGAGATCGCGGCGCGCGGCGAGGGCGCGGGCGAGCGTCGCCTGGTCGGCGTACTCGAGGTCACCGCCCATGGGGATGCCCTGGGCGAGGCGCGAGACCTTCACGCCGATCGGCTTGAGGAGGCGCGTGAGGTACAGCGCGGTCGCTTCGCCCTCGACGTCAGGGTTGGTGGCGACGATGACCTCTTCGATGGGCGCTTCCTGCAGGCGGTGGAGCAGTTCCTTGATGCGGAGCTGCTCGGGGCCGATGCCCTCGAGGGGCGAGAGCACGCCGTGGAGCACGTGGTAGCGGCCCTTGAACTCGCGGGTGCGTTCGATGGCGAGCTCGTCGGCGATGCCCTCGACGACGCAGAGGAGCTTCTCGTCGCGGCGGGCGTCGCTGCAGAACTGGCAGAAGGTGCCCTCGGGCCCGTCGTGGAGGCTGAAGCAGCGGTTGCAGAGCTTGACGCGATCGACGACCTCGTTGAGCGCGGCGGCGAGTGACTTCGCGTACTCGGGCGGCGAGCGGAGGACGTGGAACGCGAGGCGCTGCGCGGTCTTCTCGCCGATGCCGGGCAGCTTCGCGAGCTGCGCGACGAGGCGGTTGATGGCGTCGGGCGTCAGGGGTGTGCTCGCGGGCTCAGGTGATGCCGGGGATCTTGATGCCGCCGCTGACCTTGCCGAGCTCGGCCTGGAGGTGCGCCTTGCTGTCCTGGAGCGCGGCGTTGACGGTGGCGATCAGGAGGTCTTCGAGCATCGCGACGTCGTTGGGGTCGACGGCGGCGGGGGCGATCTTGATGCTCTTGATCTCCTGCGAGCAGCTGACCTTCACGGTGATGAGATCGTTCTGCGACTTCTTCTCGATCGTCTCTTCGGCGAGCTCCTGCTTCCGCTTCTCGATCTTCTCGGTGAGCTTGTTGGCCTGTCGGATGAAGTAGTTGAGATCGACGCCGGGCATGGAGACTCCTTGAGAGGTGCGGCGTCATTAGTCCACATCGGCCCGGTGCGTCACGCGTGCGGTAGAGTTGATGTGCCTGCTGGGCGAGTGGGGGGGGCACGCATCAAGGAGCGGTTGGCGGGGTCGATGTGCGCGTGTGCCTACTCGGAGGGCGCATGACGTCGGGTGACCAGCGTGACGCGGCGCCGGGAGCTGAGGCTCCGGAGTCGTCGTCCGCGAGGTCTGCGACGGAGAGCGAGTCGGTCACGGGGCCTCCGGCTTCGGCGGTGTCGCTCTCGCCGTTGTTGGGGTCGCCTGCGAGCGCGGTTGAGGCAGGTCCGGTTGCGTCGACGGCGTCGGGGCTCCGGCCGGCGCCTGTTGAGGTCGCGACGGCGCCCGGAAGTGCGTCGGGGCTTCGGCTGCCTCCAGCTCCGGTTGGTCCTGGGGTGGCGCTTCCGCCGGTTTCGGCGGCGTCGGGTCTGCGCGCTGCGCCTGCGCAATCCACTGGAGCGCTGGCTCCACACGCTCCGCCGCCTCCGCTGCCGTCGGCTCAGTCGGGGTTGAGACCGGCTCCTCCGCCGATACCTGTGTCGGCGGCGTCGGGTCCTTCAGCGCTTTCGCCTGCGTCCACCGCGTCGACAGCCTCGGGGGTGCGGCCAGCCTCGGGACTCGCGCCACCTGCGTCGGCGCCCGCCGCTTCGGCCCAGGTCGTGGCTTCGCCCGGTGCTTCTTCCTCGCCGACGGTCGCTCAGGTTGTCGCAGCTCCTGCATCCGCGGTCGTTCAGCCTGCGATCGTGCCTGCTGCGGCCCACATCGCGACCGCGGCGGTGGCATCGCCGTCCGGTGCTCCGGTTGTCTTTGCTCCGAGCACGGTCACGACTCATCCGGCTCCGTCGTCGCACGCTGTGCCGGTCGCGCGAGTTGCTGCCTCGCCTGCTGCGCCAGCAGCTCAGCAGCTGGTTTCGCCGGTCGCTCATCCGGCGGTCGCTTCGCCTACTCAGCTCCCAGCCTCGATCGTTCCGCCGACCCATTCGCGCGCGCTTGCGCCGGCGACCCAGCCCACGTCCTCGCCCTCATTCGCTCCGCCGTCGCACGCGGCTGTGCTCCCGCCAGCACCTCGACCCGCGGCAGCTGCGCCTGCGGTCGTCGCGCAGGCGCACGTGCCGACTACTCAGCCCGCGGCAGCGCCTGCGGTTGTCGCGCACCCTCCGGCCTCGCTCGCTCCGCCTGCCCACGCGCTCGCGCCGACGACTCAGCCCGCGGCAGCTGCTCAGCCTCTTGCCCACGCATTCGCGTCGACGACTCAGCCCGCGACAACTGCGCCTGCGCTCGTCGCGCCGCCCGCGGCCTCGAGCGCTCCGCCTAGCCACGCACTCGCGCCGACGACTCAGCCCGCGGCAGCTGCTCAGCCGACTGGTGCTCCGGCGGCGCACTCGACGCTCGCGCCGTCCACGATCGTCGCGCAGTCTGCAGCGTCGACTGCTCCACCTGCCCACGCGCTCGCACCGACGACTCAGCCCGCCGCACCTGCGAACGTCGCGCAGTCTCCGGTCTCGATTGCTCAGTCTGCCCACTCGTTCGCGCCGACCACTCAGCCCGCGGTACCCGCTGCGCCTGCGGTCGTCGCGCAGCCGTCGATTGTTCCGTCGGCTCACGCGCCTGCGCTCACGCCAGCAACTCGACCCGCGGCACCCGCTGCACCGGGGGTCGTCGGACAGCTTCCGGCCTCGAGTGATTCGTCGGCCCACCGGCCTGCGCTTGCGCCATCAACTCAGCCGGCGGCACCCTCTGCGCCTGCGGTCGTCGCCCAGCCTCCGGCCGCGATTGCTCCGTCTGCCCACGCGCTGGCGCCGACCTCGCAGCCCGCGGCATCCGCCGTCGTCGCGCAGTCTGCAACGTCGATTGCTCCACCTGCCCACGCCGCCCCGACGACTCATCCCGCGGCAGTCGCTCAGCCCGTGGCACACGTCGTCGCGCCGGCCTCAATCGCTCCGCCTCCCCACGCGCTCGCGCCGACGACTCAGCCCGCGGCAGTCGCTCAGCCCGTGGCACACGTCGTCGCGCCGGCCTCGATCGCTCCGCCTCCCCACGCGCTCGCGCCGACGACTCAGCCCGCGGCAGTCGCTCAGCCCGCGGCAGTCGCTCAGCCCGCGGCAGTCGCTCAGCCCGCGGCAGTCGCTCAGCCCGTCGCACATGTCGTCGCGCCGGCCTCGATCGCTCCGCCTCCCCACGCGCTCGCGCCGACGACTCAGCCCGCGGCAGTCGCTCAGCCTCAGCCCGTGGCGCACGTCGTCGCGCCGGCCTCGATCGCTTCGCCTCCCCACGCGCTCACGCCCGCGCCAACTCAGCCCGCGGCAGTCGCTCAGCCCGCGGCAGTCGCTCAGCCCGCGGCAGTCGCTCAGCCTGTGGCACATGTCGTCGCGCCGGCCTCGATCGCTCCGCCTCCCCACGCGCTCGCGCCGACGACTCAGCCCGCGGCAGTCGCTCAGCCTCAGCCCGTGGCGCACGTCGTCGCGCCGGCCTCGATCGCTTCGCCTCCCCACGCGCTCGCGTCCGCGCCCGCTGCGCCTGCGGTCGTCGCTCAGCCTCTGGCCTCGGCCCAGCCCGCTGCACCTGCGGCTGTCGCGCAGCCAGCGGGCTCGATTGCTCCGTCGGCCCAGGCGCCTGTGCTCGCGCCTGCAACTCAGCCGGCGCGCGCTGCACCTGCGGTCGTCGCTCAGCCTCTGGCCGCGGCCCAGCCCGCCGCACCTGCGGCTGTCGCGCCGCCTGCGGCCTCGATTGCTCCGTCGGCCCACGCGCCTGTGCTCGCGCCCACTGGACCTGCGGTCGCTCAGCCTCTGGCCTTGGCCCAGCCCGCTGCACCTGCGGCTGTCGCGCCGCCTGCGGCCTCGATTGCTTCGTCGGCCCACGCACCTGTGCTCGCGCCCGCTGCACCTGCGGTCGTCGCTCAGCCTCTGGCCTCGGCCCAGCCCGCTGCACGTGCGGCTGTCGCGCCGCCTGCGGCCTCGATTGCTCCGTCGGCCCACGCGCCTGTGCTCGCGCCCGCTGCTCCTGCGGTCGTCGCTCAGGCGCTGGCCTCGGCCCGGCCCGCTGCTCCTGCGGCTGTCGCGCCGCCTGCGGGCTCGATTGCTCCGTCGGCCCAGTCGCCTGTGCTCGCGCCCACTGCACCTGCGGTCGCTCAGCCTCTGGCCTCGGCCCAGCCCGCTGCACCTGCGGCTGTCGCGCCGCCTGCGGCCTCGATTGCTCCGTCGGCCCACGCACCTGTGCTCGCGCCCGCTGCTCCTGCGGTCGTCGCTCAGCCGCTGGCCTCGGCCCAGCCCGCTGCACCTGCGGTCGTCGCGCAGCCTCTGGCCGCGGCCCAGCCCGCTGCACCTGCGGTCGTCGCTCAGCCTCTGGCGTCGGCCCAGGCGCCTTCGCTCGCGTCACCCGCGCAGCCTCCATCCTCGATTGCTCCGTCGGCCCAGGCGCCTGTGCTCGCGCCTGCAACTCAGCCGGCGCCCGCTGCACCTGCGGTCGTCGCTCAGCCTCTGGCCGCGGCCCAGCCCGCCGCACCTGCGGCTGTCGTGCCGCCTGCGGCCTCGATTGCTCCGTCGGCCCACCCGCCCGCGGTCGTTTCAGCTCCGACACCAGCTTCGGTCGTCGAGTCGCCTGGGCTCACGTCGCCCCCGAGTGCGCCTCAGCCTCCGGCGTCGGCGCCACCGACTGCGTTCCCCGGGCCTCGGCCCTCCATGGGCGCGCGCCCGAAGACGAAGACCATTCGCGCCGTCGTGCCGCAGGAAGAAGGCCCGTGGCGCAACGAGCTGAGCGCCAAGCACAAGAAGGCGCAGCGCCGCTCTGACCTCGTCGCGGGCCTGCTCATCACGGTCGGCGTGCTGATCCTCGTCGTCGGCGGCTACCTCTCGTGGAAGAAGGCCGTCGGCGAGGCGGTCGCGCCAGTCGAAGAGACCGCGCCCGCGACGCCGCCGGAGCCGGTGGTGACGCCTCCACCGCCCGGTCCGCCGCCTCCCAGCGTGCTCGAGCGCGCGAAGGCGAAGCACGACGCCGGCGACTTGAGCGGCGCGCTCGCGGTGCTCGAGGAGATCCTCCAGGACCCCGAGTCACCGCTCGCCGAGGCGGCGCTCGCGCAGAAGATGACGTGGCTCGACGCGAGCTCGCACAACCTCGGCCGCAAGACCGCGAAGGAATACTTGAAGCGTTTCCCCGACGGACCGGCGCGCGCGCAGGCCGAGGAGCTGCTCAAGCGCCGCTGAGGCGCCTCAGTCGTTGGGGCTGGTGGCGTCGCTCGACTCTTCGACCGGGCCCGCGACGCGCGGCTTCGAGACCGGCTCGAGGTACGCGATGTGCTCGAGCGCGCCGCCGAGGTGGCGAATCACGTTGCGCAGCGCGGGGTGCGCGCGCACGCGCTCCTCGATGCCCTTCTCGCGCGACGAGCGATCGGATGCCTCGACCTCGGCGATGCTCTTCGGAGCGTTCTCCAACGCCGCGGCGTTCGTTTCCTCGAGCAGCTTCACCGGGCGACCGAGCGACTTGGCGAGCTCCGACTCGACGAGCGCGCGGCTCATGCCGATCACCTGCGAGCGGTGGAACGCGGCGTCTTGCGGGAACGCAAGGCGCACACCCTCGGGCGTGAAGCCGAGGAAGCGCGCGTAGCTCAGCGACTTGCCGTGACGAGGCGAGGCCTCGCGCAGCGCCTCGACCGCGCGGCGCCACTTGTCGTCGTCTCCGACGGGACCCTTGGTGGGGGCCGGTGCGCGTGGCGCCTCGAGTTCCTCTTCGTCGGCGGGCGCGAGGTCGGGCGGCGGCGTGGGGGGCTTCGACTCGACGAGCGCCGGCTTCGTCTCGCCGGGCAGGCAATCCCCCGACGCGCAGCCCTCGGCGCTCCCCTCGGGGGCGAAGAGCTTCACGTCAGGCGGCGGCTTCGACTCGGCGATCGGCGCAGAGGTGGGCGCTGGCGCGGGCGGGAGCACCCGGTTGACGAGCTTCACCTCGGGCTGGGGCGCGGCGGGCGCTGGCGCAGGGCGCTCAGCTGCGAAAGGGCGCCTGGGCGGAGCGACCTCCGGACGCTCCGGTCGTGCCGCCGGTGGTGAGCTTCTCGACGCGGGCGATGAGCTCGGGGAGCGCGGCCGCCGGGGCGAGGTGCAGGCCCTTGAGCAGCGCCATCTCGAGCGCGAGGCGCGGTTGGGGCGCGCGCGCGATTTCCCACACCGAGGAGTGCACGACGTCGAAGAGGCGCGCGACCTGGGCCGCGTCGCTGTCACGGGCCAGCGCGACCACCGCGTCGCGATCGGCGTCGGCGAGCTCGTCGGGGGCCTGGCCGGTGGCCTTGGCGACGAAGACGTGCCGGAGGTGGAACGAGAGATCTTCGGCGAGGCGGCGCAGATCGACGCCGCGGTTCCACAGCTCCTCGACGTGCTTGAGCAGCGACGCCGCGTCACGCTTGATGAGCGCGACGGCGATGCCGTGAATGACGGTGCGATCGATCGCGCCCAGCGCCTCGGCCACGTCGGCGTCGGTGGGCGAGATGCCGCACGCGGAGATGACCTGGTCGAGCAGCGAGAGCGCGTCGCGCATGCCGCCTTCGGACTGGCGCACGATGAGCGAGAGGGCCGAGCCCGAGACGTTCACCTTCTCGAGCGCGCAGATTTCCTGCAGGCGCTTGAGCATCGCGGCCGCGGAGATGCGGCGGAAGTTGTGGCGCTGGCACCGCGACAAGATGGTGTCGGGCAGCTTGTGCGCCTCGGTGGTCGCGAAGATGAACTTCACGTGACCGGGCGGCTCTTCGAGCGTCTTCAGCAGCGCGTTGAACGCGGCCTGCGAGAGCATGTGCACTTCGTCGATGATGTAGATCTTGAAGCGGCTGCCCTGCGGCAGGTACTTCGCGTTCTCGCGGATCTCGCGAACGTTCTCGACGCCGTTGTTCGAGGCGCCGTCGATCTCCGCCACGTCGGTCGACACGCCGTCGCGAATCTCAGTGCACGCCTTGCAGGTGCCGCACGGGGTCGCGGTGGGGCCCTTCTCGCAGTTGAGCGCGCGGGCGAGCAGGCGGGCGGCGGTGGTCTTGCCGACGCCGC
This sequence comes from Myxococcaceae bacterium, assembly GCA_046351675.1. Classification (GTDB taxonomy): domain Bacteria; phylum Myxococcota; class Myxococcia; order Myxococcales; family Myxococcaceae; genus Archangium_A. Next base: position 58,822 of record JAXLYB010000022.1, on the reverse strand, counting down.
GCGGCCCGGAGAACAGGTACGCATGCGCGACGCGGTCGAGCTTGATCGCGTTCTCGATGGTGCGGACGACGTGTTCCTGACCGGTCATGGCCTCGAAGGCCTGGGGCCGGTACTTGCGCGCGAGAACGGTGTAGCTCATGGGCCGCCTCTTACCCGATCGCGAGACTGATCAGAGCGTCGCGTAGACGAACGCGAAGCACATCTCGTCGCTGGTGCCTTCGCCCCACGTGATGGTGTTGCTGGTCGGGTTGTCCCACGTGCAGTTGAGCTTGAGCCCCTGGCCCGCCGGCACCTGGATCGCCGTCTTGCGGAAGTACTGGGTCTGCCAGTGGAAGTCCCAGTTCGGGATGTCGACGATGCACGCGTCGTTGGGGCCCTGGATGGAGATCTTCTTCCCCTTGGTGTGCATGTGCGGGAGGAAACCCCACGCGTTGAGCGTGAACCCGAAGTTGTTGGGGAAGGTCTCGCTGTGCGAGTAGCCGACCGCGTTCGGCGCGATGGAGAACTGATCAGCGACGAGCGGCACGAGGTACGCGCTCTTCTCGTTGCCGGTGCCGAACATCAGCTTGGCCGACGACTGGTCGGGCTCGATGCCGTTCTCGGTGTTGTAGTGAACCTGCATCGCGATGACCTCGTCGGGCTGAATGCGAATGCCGGTGCCGGCGGGGAAGACGACGGCCGCGCCGCCCGGAGCCCACGCGCCGACGGTGCCGTTGGTGGTGACGTTGGCGCCGCCGAAGCACTCCCAGCCGGCGGTGGTGTCTTGCGCGTCCTTGGCGACGGCGCGGTTGCGCGGCACGACGTAGAGGATCACGTGGTGCACGACCTTCTTGTTGCCCGGCACGATGTCGTAGCCGGTGACCACCGTGGTCTGCGTGAGCGCGGGGTCGATCAAGAAGCAGCGGTAGTCGTCCTTCAGGCTGGGCGTGTAGGCCTGCGGCATCTGGATGGTGAGGTCGACCTTCGGCAGCTGCTCGTTGACCTGCGAGACCGGCGCGGGCGCGTCAGCCGGGTTGCCCTCGAGCGCGCCGTTGGTGTTCCAGTCGGTGATGGTCTTGATCTGCGCGTCGCTCAGCGTGCGATCGCCGACGAACGGACCGCCGCACGACTTGCTCGCGAGCCACGGCGGCATGCGCTTGTTCTCGACGGCGTTGGCCATCACCGCGGCGTGGGCCTTGGCGTCGGCGTAGCTCTCGAGGGGGAAGGGCGCGATGCCGCCGGTGGTGTGACAGCCCGCGCAGCTGACCTGCGTGATGGGCAGCACGTCCTTGTACCAGGTGGGCCCGGTGGGGGCGTTCATCATGGTGGGGTTGCCGCAGGCGCTGGTGAGCGCGGCGCAGAGCACGGCAGAGGCGACGAGGGTGGGGGACGTGGGGCGAGACATGGGCGCGCACTCTTTCACTTGAGGCTCCCGCGGCGCAACGGGCGGGGTATGAGCGCCGCCACATGGGATTCCTGATCATGACCCTTCTCAGCGCGACCCCGGTGACCGACACGGACTTCCTGCACGAATACGCGGAGACGCGGCGGTACCTCGCCGGCCGCCCGGTGTCGGCGAAGGTGACGCCCGACGGCAAGACGGTGCTCTTCCTCCGCGGCGGCGCGAAGGACCCGCGGCTGGGCCTCTTCGAGCTCGACCTCGCGACGGGCGCGGCGAAGGAGCTGGTGACGCCCGACCAGGTGCTCAACGGCGCGAGCGAGACGTTGTCGGCGGCGGAGAAGGCGCGGCTCGAGCGGCAGCGGGTCTCGGCGCGTGGCTTCACGAGCTACCAGCTGTCGGCCGACGGGGCGAACGTGCTCCTCGGGCTGTCGGGCAAGCTGTACGTGTTCGAGCGGGCGTCGCGGAAAGTGACGCCGCTGAAGACGGGCGAAGGCGCGTGCCTCGACCCGAAGTTCAGCCCCGACGGGAAGTCGGTCGCGTACGTGCGTGCGAACGACGTGCGGATCATCGAGCTGGCGAAGAACGTCGAGAAGAGCGTGACCACCGGCGGCACGGAGCTCAAGCCGCACGGCCTGGCCGAGTTCGCCGCGCAAGAGGAGATGGATCGCTTCACCGGCTATTGGTTCAGCCCCGACTCGAAGAGCATCGTCTACGAGGCGATCGACCACACCGGCATGGAGGTGTTCCGCGTCGCTGACCCGATGCACCCCGAGTCCGAGGGCGAGCCGTTCTTCTACCCGCGCGCGGGCAAGCAGAACGCGGCGGTGGCGCTGTGGATGGTGGGCGTGGGCGGCGGCAAGGCGGTGGAGCTCAAGTGGGATCACGCGGCGTTCCCGTACCTGGGGCGCGTGGCGTGGGCGGGCGGGCCTCCGACGGTGCTGGTGCTGAACCGCGAGCAGACGAAGGAGCAAGTGCTGGCCTTCGACGAGAAGACGGGCGCGGCGAAGGAGCTGCTGACCGAGACTGACGAGGCGTGGGTCAACATGAGCCGCGGCATTCCCTTCTGGTGGAAGGACCACGGCTTCTTCTGGACCACCGAGCGCAACGGCGGCTGGGAGGTCGAGCTGCGCAAGCCCGACGGCACGCTCGACGCGAGCTGGGTGAAGCCGGCGGCGGGGTTCCAGGAATTGGCGGGCTTCGATCCCTCGACCGAGACGCTGTTCTTCTTCGGCGGCGCTGATCCCACGCGGCTCAAGCTCTTCAAGGTGACGAAGGCGGGCGAGCCGGTGGAGGTGCCGACGGGCGGCGACGTGAACCTGGGCGAAGTGTCGGGTGGCGGGTGGCTGGTGGTGAGCTCGACGTCGGCCGACGCGATGCCAACCACGCGCGTGATGAAGCAAGACGGCTCGGGCGCGGTGCAGCTGCCGTCGGTGGCGGTGGAGCCTTCGCTCAAGCTCTCGCTCGAGGTGCTGCAGCCGGTGAAGGACGGGCCGTGGGCGGCGGTGATCAGGCCGTCGAACTTCAAGGCGGGCCAGAAGTACCCGGTCATCCTCCAGGTGTACGGCGGGCCGCACCACCTCGAGGTGCTGCGGGTGAAGCGCGAGAACCTGCTGCTGCAGTGGTTGGCGAACCAGGGCTTCGTGGTGGTGAAGCTCGATGGGCGCGGCACTCCGGGGCGCGGGCGCGCGTGGGAGCGGGCGATCGCGAAGGACTTCGCGACCAACATCGTGGCCGACCAGGTGTCGACGCTGCAGGCGCTCGGCAAGAAGTACCCCGAGCTCGATCTCGCGCGCGTGGGCGTCTACGGCTGGAGCTTCGGCGGTTACCTCGCGGGTCTGCTCACCATGTCGAAGGGCGACGTCTTCAAGAGCGGGATCGCGGGCGCGCCGGTGGTCGACTGGCGCGACTACGACACCTGCTACACCGAGCGGTACCTCGGGGTGCCCGACGCGCAGCCGAAGGCGTACGAGGTGAGCTCGCTCTTGACCTACGTGAAGGACAGCAAGCGGCCGCTGCTGCTCATTCACGGCACGGCTGACGACAACGTGTACTTCCTGCACACGCTCAAGTTGTCCGACGCGCTGTTCCGCGCGGGCAAGCCGCACTCGGTGTTGCCGCTGACCAACTTCACGCACATGGTGGCCGATCCGCTCGTCAACGAGAGGCTGTATGAGCGCATCGCCACCTGGTTCAAGGAGACGCTCTGATGCCGCTCGATCCCGCCTTCGTCGAAGACTGCCCGTACGCGCCCGAGGCGTTGTTGCTCGAGGACATCCTGGAGATCGACCAGGCCACGGGGAAGATCGTCGCCACCATGCCGGTGCACGACGAGCTGCCGATCACCAGGCACCAGCGCGTGCACCCGGTGAAGCACCCGCGCCACATGAGCGGTGGGTTGATGGTGCACATGACGGGCATGATGGGCTTCGCGCACGCGTACTTCGTGCTCGGGCTGCGGCATTCCGAGGGGTGGATCGGGTACGGCGCGAAGATTCACGAGGCGCGCTTCGCGGCGCTGGCCAAGCCCGGCACGCCGCTGACGCTGACGTCGACGGTGGTGCGGCAGCGCAAGATGAACGACCAGATCATGGCGCGCTACCGCTTCGAGTTTAAGCAGGGCGACACGCTGGTCTACGAGGGTGAGCAGACCGCGATGTGGCTGAAGATGAAGGAAGAGTAGTCAGTCGAAGCGGAACGCGGTCGCCTGCGCCGAGGGCCGGGCGGCCAGCTCACTGCGGAAGGCCGCGAGCTTCGCGAGTCCGTCGAGCGGCACGGTGGGGCGGAACGCGAGGTGTTCCACCAGGCAGAAGAGGGTGACCTCGAAGAGGCTGAGGCGCGGTGGCGGAGGCAGGAGCGCGCGGACCTCGTCGACGTGCGCGTCGAGCCACGCGAGTGAGCGTGACAGGCCCTCGCGCGCCTTCACGAACAGCAGGCCGTCGGCGGGCGAGTTGCCGATGACGGTGCCCATCACCCACTGCACCTGCGCCGACATCGCGTACCAGGTGAGCTCCTGCGCGTTGCGCGCGACGTCGGCGGTGAGCTGCTCGGGCCAGACGACGCGAGGGACAGAGGGTCCCGCGAGCTCGACGAGGCGGCGGCAGATGTTCTCGGCGCCCCACAGGCGGGACTGACCGGCGCAGAGAATGGGGATCTTCGCGGCGGGGTTGCCGGCGAACGAGTCGGCGCTGGTGCTCTTCATGTCGCGCATCACTTCGAGCTCGAGCGGCACGTTCAGCTCATGCGCGAAGAGGCGCGTCACGCGGGTGAAGTGCGAGCTGCTGCGCCCGACCAGTCGAAGCTCAGTCATGGGGCCTCTTTGCGCTCGGCGAGGCGCTCACGCAAGAACCCGAGGATCTCGTCGCGCGCGGCGAGGGTCGGCTGCCCGGCCTCGTCGATGAGGTGCGCGGTGACCACGCTGTGCGGCACGCCCACCACGTCGCGGAAGAACGGCGGCGGTGAGCGGTTCGCGGCGGAGTCGGGCAGCACGCGCGGCTCGAAGCGTGGTCCGAGCGCCTGCTGGTAGGCGGCGAAGCGCGCGGCGGTGCAGAAGCGGTCGCCCTCGAAGCGGTACGCGCGCACGAAGAGGGACTCGCGCTCGAGGCGGGCGCGCAGCGTCGAGGCTTCTTCCTCAGAGAGCTGGAGCGCCGAGGCGTCGTCGAGCGGTAGCGACGGCTGGCAGAGCACCGGCGCGATGGTGGGGCCGTCGAGCAGCATGCTGAGCGCGAAGTTGCCGGTGAAGCACATGCCGACGGCGCCGACGCCAGGTCCACCGCAGCGCGCGTGGGCCACCTTCGCCAGCGCGCGGAGCCAGCGGCTGATGGGCGTGTCGGCGTGGCGCGCGAAGGCACCGAACTCCGCGGTGACGCACGCCTTCTTCATCACCTTGAGGCCTGCCGCGGCCTCTGGCCACGCGCCGTCGCGGCCGAAGAGCGAGGGCATGAAGACGGTGAAGCCGGCGTCGCGTACCCAGCGGGCGAAGCGGGCGACGTGGGGGCTGATGCCGGGCATCTCGGCGAGCACCACCACGGCCGGCCCGACGCCGGCCACCCAGACGTTGCGGGTCTCGTCGCGCAGGGTGTGGGGCTCACAGGCGAAGTCGTGCAGCGGGTCGTCGTGCATGCACGCACGGTCGCCCACGGCCTCGGTTTCGACGAGTGGCAGGAATGACTTTGTTCGGTCTATTCTTGCCAGACCGTGTTCCTTCATCTCGTGCTCGATGGCGTGTTCGACGGTGCGCTCGGTGTCGGGCTCGACGTGGTGTCGACCGCGGCGCAGCTGATCGACGCGAAGGTGGCGGGGCACGCGCGGCATCGCCGGCTCTTCGAGCAGCGCGTGGTGTCACTCGATGGGCGGCCGGTGCGCTCGGGGAATGGGCGGTTGGTGCCCGTCGACGGCGCGTGGCGAGGTGCGCGGCGTGGCGAGGTGGTGGTGATTCCCGGGTTGTCGGCGGCGACTCCCGGCGCGGTCGAGCGGCTGCTCTCGCGCGGGGACGTGACGCGCGGGGTGGCCGCGGTGGCGAAGGTCGCGAAGGTCGGCGCGACCGTGGCCGCGTCGTGTTCGGCGACGTTCGTGCTCGGGCAGGCGGGGTTGCTCGACGGGCGGCCAGCGACGACCACGTGGTGGCTGACGGCTCCGTTTCGGCAGCGGTTTCCCCGCGCTCAGCTCGAGGTCGAGCGCATGGTCGTCGATGGGCGCGGGGTGATGACGGCGGGGTCGGCGTTCTCGCATGCCGACTTGATGCTCGCGCTCGTGGCTCGGCGGGGTGGGCCTTCACTCGCGCATGCGGTCGCGCGGTACCTGGTGCTCGACGAGCGGGCGTCGCAGGCGCGGTACATGGTCGCCGAGCACCTGCGCACGAGCGATCCGGCGTTGCGGGCGGTGGAGCGCTTCGTCGCGAGGAACGTGGGTCGGCAGGTTCGGCTCGAGGAACTTGCTCGGGTCGCTTCGGTGTCTTCGAGATCTCTGGCTCGGCGGATGGCGGCGGCGTTCGGGATGACTCCGCTCGAGTATGTGCAGCGGGTGCGCGTGGCTGAGGCGGCGCACCTGCTCGAGAGCACGAAGGTGTCGGTCGAGGAGGTCGCGGCGCGGGTTGGGTATGCCGATGCGGCGGCGTTTCGGCGGGTGTTCAGGAGGGTTGCGGGCGTGTCGCCTCGCGGGCGAACGTGAATTCTGGTCTCCCCTCACCCTGACCCTCTCCCCAGGGGGAGAGGGGATTTCAGTGGTGCCAGCCCTGCAGCAGCTTCACGTAGTTCGCTCGCTCGTACCCTGACGGATCCGGCACGCGCGTGAGGTTCATGCAGCCGATGAGCTGCTCGACCGACTCGTACTCGTGCTCGTCGAGCCAGTTCGAGAGCCCGCGGCGGAACTCGGCGATGCGCTGCGGCCCGTGCTTGAGGAGCACGCTGACCAACTGCACCACGTCAGCGCCCGCCATCAGCGCCTTGAGCGCGCCGTAGGTGTCGTGCACGCCACCGCTCGCCGCGAGGTCGAGCGAGGTCTTCGCCGAGAGAATCGCCAGCCAGCGCAGGCGGAGCAGCAATTCCTCGGGGCTCGAGAGGTGCAACACGCGCTGCAGCGCGAACGAGTCGGGGTCGAGATCGGGCTGGTAGAGGCGATTGAACAGCACCACGCCCTTCACGCCCGCGCGCTCGAGTTCCTTCGCGAAGTACGGCAGCGAGGAATAGAAGGGCGAGAGCTTCACGCCGATCGGGATCTTCACCGCCTGCTTCACCGCGTGGATGATGTCGAGCTGCTCGGCCTCGACGTCGGCGCCATCGCGCTGCGGATCCGACGGGAGCGCGTAGAGGTTCAGCTCGAGTGCGTGCGCGCCCGCCTGCTCGATGAGCTGCGCGCAGTCGAGCCAGCCGCCGGGCGTCGAGCCGTTGAGCGAGCCGATGACGGGTACCTTCACCGTCTCGCGGATCTTGCGGATCTGCTCGAGGTACGCGTCGGGCCCGAGGTTGAAGTCAGACGTCGAGGGGAACCAGTCTTCGGCCTCGGCGTTGCCGCCCCGGTGGCGCGACATGTGGCGGTGCACCGCGAGCTGCTCGGCGACGAACTGCTCCTCGAACAGCGAGTGCATGGTGATGGCCGCCGCGCCCGCGTCTTCGAGGCGCTTCACCATGTCGAGATCGTCGACCATCGGCGAGGCGCCGGCGATCAGCGGGTGCTCGAGCTTCAGGCCGAGCCAATGCGTGGTGAGCGTGGCCATCAGGCGTTCCCCCGGGGCGTGGCGTTGGTGACGTGGACTCCAGCGAGCTGCTCGTAGACGGCGCGGCGGCGGGCGGCGAACTCCTCGGCGGCCTCGACGAGCTGGTCGAAGCGCTTGGGATCTCGCAGCGCGACCATGCGGAAGCGCCCCTCGTTCTTCATGAACTCGCGCGGCTTCAACTTCGGCGCGCCTGCATCGAGCTGCAGCGGCGCTTCCCCGGTGGGGATGCGGCGCGGGTCGAACCGGTAGAGCGGCCAGAGCCCCGAGTCGACGGCGAGCTTCTGCTGCTCGGCGCCGCGCTCGAGGTCGTACCCGTGCGCGATGCAGTGGCTGTACGCGATGATCAGCGACGGCCCGCGGTAGCTCTCGGCCTCGCGCAGCGCCTTGAGGGTGTGCGCGTCTTTCGCGCCCATCGCGATCGACGCGACGTAGACGTGGCCGTACGACATCGCGAGCAGGCCGAGATCTTTCTTGCCCATCGCCTTGCCGGCCGCGGCGAACTTGGCAGCGGCTCCGAGGGGCGTGGCCTTCGACGCCTGGCCGCCGGTGTTCGAATACACCTCGGTGTCGAGCACCATGATGTTCACGTCGGCGCCGGTGGCGAGCACGTGATCGAGCCCGCCGTAGCCGATGTCGTACGCCCAGCCGTCGCCGCCGACGATCCACACCGAGCGGCGCACCAGCGAGTCGGCGATGGCGCTCAGCTTCTTCGCTTGCGGCGTGGCGAGCGCACCGAGCTTCGCGCGGAGCGTCTTCACCCGCTCGCGCTGCGCGGCGATGCCGGCCTCGTCGTCTTGCGCACCTTCGATCAGGGCCTTGACCAGCTCGTCACCGACCGAGCCGCCGAGCTCCTTCAACAGGTTCTGCGCGAGCAGTTGCTGCGCGTCGAGGCCGAGCCGCATGCCCAGGCCGAACTCCGCGTTGTCTTCGAACAGCGAGTTGGCCCACGCCGGCCCGCGCCCGTCGCGGTTCTGCGCCCACGGCGTCGTCGGGAGGTTGCCGCCGTAGATGCTGGTGCAGCCCGTCGCGTTGGCGATGACCATGCGATCGCCGAACAGCTGGCTGGCGAGCTTCAGGTACGGCGTCTCGCCGCAGCCCGAGCACGCCCCCGAGAACTCGAAGAGCGGCTGCAGGAACTGCGAGGCCTTCAGGTCGTCCTTCACCTTCGTGCGATCGACCCACGGCAGCCCATCGAAGAACGCCCAGTTCGCGCGCTCGGCGTCGCGCAGCGGCTCGACGTCGGCCATGTCGATCGCCTTGTGGCGCGGGTTCGACTTGTCGCGCGCGGGGCACACCTGCACGCACAGCCCGCAGCCGGTGCAGTCATCGGGCGCGACCTGCAGCGAGTACCGCCACGTGCCGCCCGAGGGCGCCGTGCCGAAGTCCTTCGCCTTGAAGTCGACGGTGTGGAACGTCGACGGCGCGTTCGTCAGCGCGGTCGGGTCGGCGAGCTGCGTGCGGATCGCCGCGTGCGGGCAGATCAGCGAGCACTTGTTGCACTGGATGCAGAGGTTCGCGTCCCACTTCGGGATCTCGAGGGCGATGCCGCGCTTTTCCCACTGGGTGGTGGCGGTGGGCCACGTGCCATCGATGGGGAAGGCGCTGACCGGCAGCAGGTCGCCTTTGCCTTCCATCATCGCCGCAGTGACGCGCTTCACGAAGTCGGGCGCGGCCTTTGGCACCGCGGGCGGCCTCGGCGTGCCACCCGCCTGGCCCGGCACCTTGACCTCGTGGAGGTGCGCCAGCGCGCCGTCGATCGCCGCGTAGTTGCGCTTGACGATCTCGCTGCCGCGCTTGCCGTACGCCTTCTCGACGCCGTGGCGAATGTGGTGCAGCGCCTCTTCCATCGGGAGCACGCCCGAGAGCTTGAAGAAGCACACCTGCATCACGGTGCTGATGTAGCGATCGAGCCCCGCATCACGCGCGACGGCGAACGCGTCGATGACGAAGAACTTGAGGCGCTTGTCGATGACCTGCTGCTGCACCTCGCGCGGGAGCTTGCTGAACGCGTCCTCGGGCTTGTGGTGCGTGTTGAGCAGGAACGTGCCGCCCTCGGCCGCGGCCGCGAGCACGTCTTGCCGTTCGAGCAGCGGCGCGTAGTGGCACGCGACGAAGTTGGCGTGCTTGATGAGGTAGGTGCTGCGAATGGGTTGCTTGCCGAAGCGCAGGTGGCTGACGGTCATCGCGCCCGACTTCTTGGAGTCGTAGACGAAGTAGCCCTGCGCCGAGTGGTCGGTCTCGGTGCCGATGATCTTGATGGTCTGCTTGTTCGACGACACCGTGCCGTCGCTGCCCAGGCCGAAGAACATCGCGCGCACCACCTCGTCGGGCTCGAGGTCGAACGCGTCGTCCCACTTGAGCGAGGTGTGGGTGACGTCGTCGTTGATGCCGATGGTGAAGTGGTTCTTCGGGCTCGCGCTCTTCAGTTCGTCGAAGACCGCGCGCACCATCGCGGGGGTGAACTCCTTCGACGAGAGGCCGTAGCGGCCGCCGATCACCTTCACGCTGCGGCCTGCTTCGGCGAGCGCGGTGAGCACGTCCTGGTAGAGCGGCTCGCCGGTGGCGCCCGGTTCTTTGGTGCGGTCGAGAACGGCCACCTGCTTCACGGTCGAGGGCAGCCCCGCGAGGAAGGCCTTCGCGTCGAACGGGCGGTACAGCCTCACGACCAGCACGCCGACCTTCTCGTCGCGCTGGCAGAGCCACTCGACGGTCTCGCGCACCGCCTCGGATCCCGAGCCCATGAGCACCACCACGCGCTCGGCCTTGAGATCTCCGTAGTAGTCGAACAGGTGGTAGCGGCGGCCGGTGAGCTGGCCGAAGCGATCCATCACGCGCTGCACGATGCCGGGCGTCGCGTCGTAGAACGGGTTGCACGCCTCGCGCGCCTGGAAGAACACGTCGGGGTTCTGCGCGGTGCCGCGGAGCACGGGGCGATCGGGCGTGAGACCGTGGGCGCGGTGGCGAGCGATGGCCTCTTCATCGAGCAGCGAGCGCAGCGCCTCGTCACCGAGCGGCACGATGCGGCTGACCTCGTGCGAGGTGCGGAAGCCGTCGAAGAAGTGGAGGAACGGCAGGCGCGCCTCGAGCGTCGCGGCGTGGGCGACGGCGGCCAGGTCTTGCGCTTCCTGCACCGAGCTCGAGCACAGCTCGGCGAACCCGGTGGTGCGCGCCATCATCACGTCGGAGTGATCGCCGAAGATCGACAGCGCGTGCGTGGCCACGGAGCGCGCGGCGACGTGCATGCAGAACGGCGTCAGCTCGCCGGCGATCTTCAGCATGTCGGGCAGCATCAAGAGCAGGCCCTGCGATGCGGTGAAGGTGGTGGTCAGCGCGCCGGCCTGCAACGAGCCGTGCACCGCGCCCGCCGCGCCGCCTTCGCTCTGCATCTCGACGACGCGCGGCACCTGGCCCCAGAGGTTGGGCTTGCCTCCCGCAGCCCACTCGTCCGCCAGCTCGCCCATCGCTGAGCTGGGGGTGATGGGGTAGATGGCGATGACCTCGCTCAGGCGATGCGCCACCGATGCCACCGCTTCGTTGGCGTCGACCGTCAGGTAGCTCTCGGACATGTGCGGCCCTGCTGCAACCGCGACGCCAATGCGCGTGCGCTCGACGAGGGCCGAGAAGCGCGCAGATTCTGCGGATCGCCCTCTACCGACGCACGTAGGTCCGCGTGTTGCCAGCGGAGTCGGTGAGGTGGAGCATGTCGGGCGAGCCGGGCGTCACGCACGCGGAGTACTGCGTGGTCTGGCCGTTGTTGGTGACGCTGATCTGCCCGACGCCGGTGACCGTGTAGCTGAAGGTCGTCGAGGTCGGCGTCGAGCTCGAGCTGATCGCCGTGCAGTCGCAGCCCGTGCGCCCGCCGCTCGCCACGGGGCAGGTGATGGTCGAGGTCTGCAGCTGGGTGCAGCTGGTGATCGGCGTGACGAGGCAGCTCTGCGGGAAGTTGGCGACCAGCGTGTCGGTGCCGTACCCGGTGGTGGTGTACGTGGTGCTGGTGATGTCGAGCCGCTGAGCGCCGGTGCCCGTGTAGCTGATGATCGAGCCCGTGGTGCAGAGCGCGCCGAACGGGTTCTGCTGCGCGAGGCAGTACTGCGTGAGGAACCAGGTGCCGAGGAAGTTGCCCGAGCACGCGGGGAAGCCGCTGCAGGAGGCGAAGGTGCCGTTCACCGTGCCGGGCGTTCCACCGTCGGGCAGGGAGAACGAGATTCCGGCGTCGTTCGCGGTGCCGCCGCCGGTCGCGCCGCCGCCGGTGCCGCCGCCCGTCGCGCTGCCGCCGCCGATTGCGCTGCCGCCGCCCGTCGCACTGCCACCGCCCGTCGCACTGCCACCGCCCGTCGCACTGCCACCGCCCGTCGCACTGCCACCGCCCGTCGAGCTGCCGCCGCCGGTCGCACTGCCACCGCCCGTCGAGCTGCCGCCGCCGGTCGCGCCGCCACCGCCGGTCGCGCCGCCTCCCGTGCCACCGCCCGTGCCGCCGCCCGACGTGCCGCCGCCGGTGCCCGAGGAGATCGCGCACTGGTTGAGCACGCACGCCTGGCCGAAGTTGCACGACCGGCACGCGACGCCCTGCGACCCGCACGCGAGCGGCGAGTTGCCGAGCTCACACGTGCCATCGGTCCCACAGCACCCGGTGGGGCAGCTGGCGGCGTTGCAGGTCTTCGCCGAGCCGCACGCGACGGTGAGCGTCGAGACGACGGCGAACGAGATGACGAGCGCGAGAATGGGGCGAGGGCTCATGGCGAGCGCCTTACCTCATGGCTGCTCGACCCGTCAGCGCGGGCGCTTGAAACAAAGGAACGTCGCGCCGCCGCCCACCGAGTTGCCGTTCTGCACGACGGGCGGGCGGAAGGTCGACGAGACGAGCTCCCAGCCCTCTTCGCCGGCCTTCGCGAGCTGCGCGTTGGTGGGCACGCCGTCGATGTCCTGGCACCAGTGTTCCCAGCGCTGCAGCGGCTTGCCATCGGCGTGCGCGCGCGGCACCTGGAACGCGATGGTGCTCGCACACCCCGCGATGAACGCCATCACCACCAGCCACGTGCGACCCTTCATCGCGCACCTCCGAGATCGAAATCGAAGCCGACGCTGACGTACCCGCCACCGTTGAGCGGCGCGACGCTCACCGCCGGCGCCTTCTCTCCACCGGCGAGGAACATCACGACCGCCGCGCCGACGCCCGCGACGGCGACGCCGGTGAAGACGTAGCCGAGCGTCGCGTCGGTCTTGCCGGTCTCGCGGTAGGCGATGGCCTGCTCGGGCGGCGCGGTGCCGTTCTTGAGCGCGTTGTACTTTCCTGACGCCGACACGAGCATCGCGGTGGCGACGCCGGCCGACGCGAGGCCGACCACGCCGGGGATCCACGAGAGCGCGCGCACCGAGGGGCCTTTGGGCTCTTCCTTCACCACGATGGGCGCGGGTGGCGGCTGGTTCTTCTTCGCCTCTTCGTCGGCGATGCGCTTCGCCTCGGCCACGCGCGCGGCCTCCTCTTCGGCCTTCTTCTTCTCTTCGGCGAGCCGCTTCTCTTCTTCGGCCTTCTCGGCCTCGAGCTGCGGCGCGAGCACCTTGCGCACGGCGGTGCGCGCCTTCTCGGCGACCGCCTGCACCTTGGGCGAGACCTCGACGGGCAGCTTCGCTTCGAGATCGACCGAGAAGCCGGCCTTGAACAGGCTGATGGCCTTCTCTTCCTTGCCCATGTCGGCGAGCACGATGCCCTCGAGGAGGTTGATCTTCGCCTCGTCGTCGGGCCCCTTCGCCTTGGTGCGCGCGCTCTTCAGCTGCTTGAGCGCCTTCTCGTATTCGAGGTTCTCGTAGAGCGTGATGGCGATGTTCAGGTACTTCTTCACCTCGTTGCTCTGCGCGAACGACGGCAGGGCGACGAGAACCACCAGCAGCGTGAGCGCGCGTGTGGACATGGTCATTCCTTGAAGTTGTGCTTGATGACGTTGTCGCCGGGCTTGATGGTGACGTCGAGCGTGATGGTGCCGAGCGAGGGGTTGACGAGCTTGAGCTTGTGCTTGCCGGTGGCGACGGTCTGCGGCGGCAGCGGCGTGTCGCCGAGCAGTTTGTCGTCGAGGTAGACGGTCGCGTACGGGCGAATGCGCAGCGAGAGCTTGCCCGTGGTCTTGGCCGGCGCGACCGACTTCGTGCCGGCGTCTTCGGGACCGGGCGGTGCGCCGGCGTCTTCCGCTTCCACCGCGGCGCCGGCGTCTTCGTCGAGCTCGACCGATGCATCGACGACCACGGCCGGCAGCACGGCGCGACCGGCGTCGATCACCTCGACGCGCGGAGTGCCCGCATCGACCACGCCAGCCGGCTCGGGAGGCGAACGGAAGTACCAGGCGCCGCCCGCCGCGCCGACGAGGGCGAGCACCACCACCACCGCGATGATCGGCGCCTTCGAGCGCTGCACGGCGGGGCGATCGACGACCGAGCGCAGCGCGGTGCCCGACATGCCGGTGCCGGTGACGTGCGGCTCGCCATCGGGCATCACGACCGCGGCCTTCGACAGGTCGGTCTTGTCGAGGGTGTCACTGCTGGGGCGCGTCGGCCGGTCCATGCCGACGGGCAGCTGGGGGCGCGGGCCCGAGCGCGAGGGATCGTCGACCCCCGGTCCGGTCTTCGGCGCAGCCGGCTCGGGAGGCATGAGCTGCTCGACGAGCGCGCCGATCTCCCGGGTGCCGACGGCCTTGCCGGTCGACTGGATGAACTTCTCGAGATCGCCCTGCAGCTCGCGGCACGACGGGTAGCGCTTCTCGCGATCTTTCTCGAGGCAGCGCGTGACGATCGCCTCGAGGGCGGGCGGGCAGTCGGGGCGGTAGACGGTGGCGCGCTCGAGCGGCTTCACCGACATGATCGCCTGGATGATGCTCACCTCACTGGTGGCGTCGAACGGCATGCCGCCGGTGATCAGCTCGTAGAGCACGATGCCCAGCGCGAAGAGATCGGCGCGGCGATCGAGCGGCTCCCGGGCGAGCTGCTCCGGGGGCATGTACGCCATCTTCCCCTTGATCATCCCCGACTTGGTCAGGTGGGGCTGGGTGCTGGCCTTGGCGATGCCGAAGTCGACGACCTTCACCGCGCCCGAGCGCGACACGAGGATGTTGTCGGGGCTGATGTCGCGGTGGACGAGGTTGAGGAACGTGCCGTGCTCGTCGCGCAGCTCGTGGGCGTAGTGGAGGCCCTCGGCGGCGAGGCTGATGATCCGCGCGGCGGTTCCGAAGTCCATCGCGCCGAGCTCGCGACGGCAGGCCTGGTTCAACACGCGCGTGTTGGGCCCGTCGATGAACTCCATCGCGATGAAGTACTGGCCGTTGTGCTGACCGAAATCGAAGATCTGAACGAGGTTCGGGTGGTTCAGCTCGGCGGCCAGCCGCGCCTCGCCGAGGAACATCTCGATGAAGCGTTGGTCGTCGTTGAAGTGCGGGAGGATGCGCTTCACCACGCACTTCTTCGCGAAGCCCATCGGCCCGTCGGCGCGCGCGAGAAACACCTCGGCCATGCCGCCCACCGCGAGCTTGCGGACCAGCGTGTACTTGCCGAGGGAACCGAGCGGGGAAGGGGCGGTCGACACTGCGCGAGCGACAAAACCACACGCCACGTACGGAGGCAGGGAAAAGAACGTGGTTCGAAAGTTCCGTCAGGTCATGGGGTTGGCGGCCGCTCTCGGTGGGTGAGAGGCGCGTGTCAAAGCGGTTTCCGATTGGCTCCCGGTCGGCGAGGGCGCCAGCGCAGAGAAACCGCGCATGCGAACGCTCTTGTGCAGCCTCGTGGTGGCCGGTGCAGTGTCGTGTGGACCTGACGGGACGGTGGTCGTCGACGAGGGCGAGGGCGTCGACCCGGTCGAGACGGTGTCGTCGGAGCTGACGTACCGCGCGTACAAGCCGCCGGGCCGCAGCATCCACATCGCGGAGGTCGATCTCTGCGAGGCGGGCATCGAGCTGCGGGCGACGGCGCCGGGTGAAGGCGTGATGACGGTGAAGCAGTTCAGCGATCGCGTGGGCGCGCTGTTGGCCATCAACGGCGGCCACTCGTGGAACTACATCCCCTCGGTGAGCGCGCACGCGGGCCAGTTCTTCGGCAGCGCCGACCAGGGCGACATCGGGCAGGCGACCTTCGGGCCGGGCGTCGCGGAGTTCATTCACATGAGCGCGACGTACACGCAGCAGCCCGGGCACAAGGAGGTGCTCTCGGGGTTGCTGACGCTGGTGCACGACGGCGTCGCGCAGCAGGACGTGTTGCCGCACGACTCGTACACGTGCTCGGTGCAGCACCCGCGCACGCTGCTCGGGCTGACGGCGGACAAGCGCAAGGTGTTGATGGTGGTGGTCGATGGGCGCGCTCCGTCCGAGGGGCGGCTGGGCATGACGTGTCGCGAGGCGGCCGACTTCATGGTGTCGCTCGGGGCGCACTGGGCGCTCAACCTCGACGGCGGTGGCAGCACCGAGATGGTGGTGGGCGGTCGCATCGTGAACGTGCCGTCGGATGGCAGCGAGCGGCCGGTGCCGACGCACCTCGCGGTGGTGCTGACGCCGGGCGCGCGCGGGCACTGTCCGACGATGCCGGTGCAGCCGCCGGCGCCGCCGCCTGCGACGTGTGGCGTGTTTCCGGCGTCGGGCTCACTCGCTCGGGGCGAGGCGGTGCGCAGCTGCAACGGGCGCTTCGCGTTCGCGCACCAGGGTGACGGCAACGTGGTGCTGTACGACGGCTCGAAGGCGCTGTGGAGTTCGCGCACCTTCGGCAAGGCGACGCGCACGCTGGCGATGCAGGGCGACGGGAACCTGGTGCTCTATTCGCCGACCAGCGCCGCGGTGTGGAACACGCGGACCAACGGGCATGCGGGGGCGCGGTTCGCGCTGCAGGACGATGGCAACGCGGTGATCTACGCGATCACCGGCACGCCGCTGTGGGCGACCAACACCGCGGTCGCTGCGCCGCCGCCTGCGCCTCCGCCCGCGCCGACTCCGACTCCCACGCCGACTCCGACTCCGACTCCGACTCCGACCCCGACGAACTGCGGCGCGTTGAAGGCGAACGAATCGCTGGCGCGCGGCGAGTCGGTGACCTCGTGTGACGGTCGCTTCACGCTCGCGCACCAGGGTGATGGCAACGTGGTGCTGTACCAGTCAGGCGTCGCGCGCTGGAGCACCCGCACCAACGGCAAGTCGACGGGCGTGCTGGTGATGCAGGGCGACGGCAACCTGGTGCTGTACTCGCCGGCCTTCGTGCCGCTGTGGAACACGCGCACGCAGGGCCACGCTGGCGCCGAGCTCGCCGTGCAGAACGACGGCAACGTGGTGATCTACGCGGCGGGTCGGCCGATCTGGTCGATTCGCTGACGCGTCAGCGGCAGGCCGGGCAGGGCGGCGTCGGCATCTGCGGCGCGGGCTGGGTCACGTTGGTCTTGTGGAAGAAGCGCTCCTCGACGGGATCGTTGACCAGCCTGAAAATGAGGCCTTGCTCGGTGTTGACGATCTCAAGCCGGAGCGATGTCTCGGGTTCCAGCGGGGTCGCCTCGAGCGCTTGAGGCGTGGTGGTCGCTGCCGGCGGGGTGAGCTCATCTTCGGGGCCGCACCCGAAAACCAACACGGCGACTGCGGCGAGGAGCGTTCTCATGACGTGCCTCCTTTCGTGCCGGTGAAACGAGTTGCATCGCTCGTTCCCGGATCGGAGGGCACATCCACCTCGAATCACGGGCTGCAATCCGTGCGGTGCGCGATTCCTGCGACCCCCTCTCCTCCCGAGGAGGAGAGGGTTGGGGTGAGGAGGAGAACCCTCGGTCCATGCGTCGAGGTGCCGTGGCCACGGGGCGAGTTCACCCCTCAATGGTTTCCCCTCACCCCGACCCTCTCCCCCTCGGGGGAGAGGGAGATCATTGCCTATTGCGGCTGCGCCCAGCGCCCCGCGGAGATCTTCCCGCCCGGGCGCATCTCCATGAGCAGCGTTCGCGCGGAGTAGCGCGACTCGACGAGCCACGACGGCTCCGAGCTCCACGTCACCTGCGAGCTGGTGACCTTGCCCGCGTCGTCGAAGGTGACCGTCACTTCCTCGGTGTAGTTGTTCACTTCTCCGAGTGAGTTCGGCGCGGTCGAGCCGTCGGCGTCTTTCATGTCGTCGAAGCTGCCGGTGGCGAGCACCATCGACTTCACCTTGCCTGCCGCGTCGCGGTCGATCTTCACGACGTTGGCCATGTGATCGTTCCGGCCGTCGCCGGTGTGGTCGATGAAGATCACGTCACCCGGGTTCATCTGGTTCACCGCGAGCTCGGGCACGCGCTGATCGCCCCCGTTGTCGCGCGAGGCCGTCCACGGCTGCGTCACCTTCACCGCGCGCGCGGCCATGTTCGCGTCGACGCCGCCGTAGCGAACGTTCACGCCGGCGAGCATCGAGGCCTTCGGGTCGAGCCGCTGCAGCGCCTGCGCGTTGTCGTAGCCGGGGCGCACCTGCGCGAGCGTCTCGAAGCGGCTGAAGAACCCGCGCGTGTTGCTCGGGGTCGCCGCGGTCCACGTGGCCTGGGGCAGGCCCGCCGGCTTCGGGAGCTGCACGCCGAGGTCGGCCTTCACCTTGGTGCGGAACGAGTCCATGAAGAAGAGCGAGAGCGTCTTGCAGTCGCACTCGACGCGGTTCGCCTTCGCCTGTTCCCAGAAGTTGGCGACGAACTCGCCGTAGGCCTTCTGGATCTCGGGGTGGTTCCAGTCGGCGGGCTTGCTGCGATCGCTGAGCGGGCGGAGCTTCGGCAGATCGACCGCGGCCTTCGCGAGGTACGCGAGCGGATCGCCGCTCTTCTCGGCGGGCGTGCGGAGATCGAGCGCCGCGGCCTTCGCGTCGAGCGCGCCGAGCGTCGCGGCGTCGACGATGCCCGTCGAGGGCAGGCCGGCGCTGGTCTGGAACGCCTTCACCGCGCGCTCGGTGCCGGGGCCGAACTTGCCGTCGACCGTGCCCACCGGCACGCCGAGGCGCGCGAGCGCGTACTGCACGGCCATGGCGCGATCGCCGTTGGTCCCCCGCGCGAGCGGAACGGAGCCCGCGGCCGAGAACGCGTTCTTCAGCGCGGCGTCGTTGAGGACGAGCGCCGGCGGCTCGGCGGAGTCGAACACCGCGCGGGCCTGCAGCGCGGTCGCGACCTGTGCCGCACGCGTGGCGGCGCCGGTGGTGCCCGTGAGCGCGATGCTCGCGGCGTCACCGTTGGTGTCGTAGCGGTCGACTTCCTTGAAGAGCGCAGCGGCCTCGGCGGCGCCGGCGATCTTCCCGTCGTGGTTCAAGTCGGCCTTCGCGACGTCGACGCCTGCGAGCGCGGGATCAGCCTTCGCCGGGCCGACGTCGATCTTCTTGTCCTGCAGCGACTGCGTGAAGTCCGCGCGCGTGAGCTTCGAAGGCATGCCGCTTCTCTAGCACCCCGCAAAGAACAAGGGCCCGGTCCCCCGACCGAGCCCTTGCGGGTCCTACTCGAGTGGTAACGACTTCAGGCCGGCTTGACGTTCTGCGCCTGGAGCCCCTTCGGCCCCTTGGTGAGATCGAAGGTCACCTTCTGGCCCTCAGCCAGAGTGCGGAAACCATCCATCTGAATCGAGGTGTGGTGGCAGAAAACGTCTTCACCGCCGCCGTCCTGCACGATGAAGCCGAAGCCCTTCGAGTCGTTGAACCACTTCACGGTACCAGTTGCCATGCGTCTGCTCTTTCTTGCGTTTGCGTGCCCTGCGGAAGAAATGAACCGAAGGGACCCCCCGCACTTCCACGTCGGGAAGGCAATCGAGGGATCTACCTGTCGCCGTTTCGGGCTGACAATGGCCCCCCTGCGAAAATCCGCTGACGCGAGTCACTTGGCTTGGCGCGCCGCGGTGGTCTGATCTGGCCATGCGCCTCGTCATTGCGGTGTTTTTCCTCGGGTTCTGCGCGGGCGCCGGCTGTGCCTCGGCCACGCCGGCGGTCTCGTGCACCGGCAGCTGCGACTGCACCTCGGGCACGTGCACCTGCGCCGCGGGCAGCACCTGCTCGCTCGGCGCGGCGACCGACGGAGGCGCAGGCGCCGACGCCGGCCTCCCGTCAGACATCACCTTCGACTGCCAGAAGAACAACACCTGCGTCGTGTCGTGCGGCTCGAACTGCACCTCGCACTGTGCGAACAACACCACCTGCTCGGGCACCTGCGGCTCGGGCTGCGAGTCGACGTGCACGGCGATGAGCGTGTGCAACCAGACGCTGGGCACCGGCTCGACCGGCACCTGCGCGGGCACCAGCACCTGCACGCTGGCCGCTGGCGCCGACTCGGGCGTCAGCTGCGAGGGCGGCAGCGTGTGCAACCTGACGCTCGCGCCGGGCTCGAGCGCGAAGTGCCTGGGCACCTCGACCTGCGCGGTGAACTGCCCGGACGGCGGCTGCACGCTGGAGTGCGCGTCGGGTGACGCGACGTGCTCCTGCAGCGGCGGGTGCACACTCACCTGCGGCGCGGGGCTCACGCTCAAGTCGTGCCCGAACGGCGATCAATGCGTGCGTGGCAACGCCGCCTGTCGCTGACACACTCGCGCGCCATGACCCAACAGCGAGTGTTCATGGGCGACGCCGCGGATCCCGCCATGGTCCGCGCGATGGAGACGGCGCGCGCCACCTTTCCCCTCTTCTGGCGCGAGCTGCACTGGGAATACCGCCGCATCATTCCGGCGTTCGGCATGACGGTCGTGAAGTTCCCCTTCTCCGATTCGGCCGGAGGTCCGGTCGAGCAGATGTGGGTCACCGATCTCCAGTTCGACGGCGTCGAGCTGCGCGGCACGCTGATGAACAAGCCCAACCAGCTCCGCTCGGTGCGCCAGGGCAGCGCGGTGCAGCGGCCGTGGGGCGAGCTCAGCGACTGGATGTACACGAGCCGCGATCAGGCGTGGGGTGGCTTCACCGTCGCGGCGCTGCGCGCGACCATGAGCCAGGCCGAGCGCACCTCCCACGACGACGCGTGGGGCCTCGACTTCGGCCCGCCAGAGTCTCCGCGCGTGCCGGCGCGCACCGAGCACCCCATGGCGCTGAACATGGGGCCCTCGCTCAACGAGCACCTCCAGAAGCGCCCGGGCGATCTCACCGCGCCCGACGAGTTCGGCCTGAACATGTTCCACGCGCTGGCGCTGTCGGGCAGCCCGTCGCTGGTCAGCGCCGCGCTGGCGTTTAAGCCCGACGTGAAGGCGAAGACGAACCGCGGCCTCACCGCGCGCGATCTCGCGCACGCGATGGGGTGGACCGAGGTCGTCGCGGTGCTCGACCGCGTCTGAGGTTCAGATCTCCAGCAGGATGCGCTCGGGCGCCTCGAGGCAGTCCTTGATGCGCACCAGGAACTGCACCGCCTCGCGGCCGTCGATGAGGCGGTGGTCGTAGCTGAGCGCGAGGTACATCATCGGGCGCGCCACCACCTGGCCATCGCGCACCACCGCGCGCTCCTGGATGTTGTGCATGCCGAGGATGCCGGTCTGCGGCGGGTTCAAGATCGGCGTGCTGAGCATCGAGCCGAAGATGCCGCCGTTGCTGATGGTGAACGTGCCGCCCGTGAGGTCGCTGAGCTGCAGCTTGTCGGCCTTGGCCTTCACGCCGAAGTCGGCGATCACCTTCTCGAGCTCGGCCATCGACTTCGACTCGGCGTCGCGAATGACGGGGACCACCAGGCCGCGGCTGCCCGACACCGCCACGCCGACGTCGTAATAGTGGTGGAAGACCACGTCTTCGCCGTCGATCGACGCGTTGACCGCGGGGAAGGTGCGCAGCGCTTCGATGGCCGCCTTCACGAAGAAGCTCATGAAGCCCAGCTTCACGCCGTGCTTCTTCTCGAACTTCTCGCCGTACTCCTTGCGGAGCCGCATCACGTTCGTCATCTCGACTTCGTTGAACGTGGTGAGGATCGCCGCGTTGCTCTGGGCCTGCAGCAGGCGCTCGGCGACGCGCTTGCGCAGCGGCGTCATCTTCACGCGCTCTTCGCCGCGCGGGCCGCTGGGCACGTTGAGCGCGGTGCTCGCCGCCGGAGCCGACACGGGCGCCTTGCTCCCGCCGTCGGCCGCCTTGAGCACGTCTTCCTTCATCACGCGGCCCTGCACGCCGGAGCCCTGGATGCTCGACGGGTCGATGCCCTTCTCGGCGGCGATGGCGCGCGCGGTCGGCGTGGCGTGCGAGCCGTTGCCGTTCGACGCGGGCGCGGCGGCCGTCTGGGGAGCGGTGGCCTGGGCCGCGGCAGGCTTGCTCGCCACCGCACCGGCCTTCGACGGATCGATGCTGCCGATCACGTCGCCGATCTTCACCTTCGCGCCTTCCGACGCGGTCAGCTTCTCGATGACGCCGGCCGACGCGGCCTGCACGTCGATGGTCACCTTGTCGGTCTCGAGCACCGCGATGGGCTCGTCGACGGCCACTGCGTCTCCGACCTTCTTGTGAAACTTGCCGATGACCGCCTCGGTGATCGACTCACCGAGGGTGGGGATCTTGATGTCGACGGATGCCATGAGGTCGCTTTCTTAGGAGAAGGCCTCTTCGACGAGGAGCTTTTGTTCGTACTGGTGGGTCGAGAGGAAGCCGGTCGCCGGGCTCGCGCTCTCCGGGCGGCCGACGTACTTGAGCTTCGGTGAGGTCTTCAGCTCGCCGGTGAGGTGCATCAGCGGCTCGAGCAGGTAGCGCCACGCGCCCGAGTTCTTCGGCTCTTCCTGCACCCAGAACACTTCCTTGAGCGACGGGTAGGCGTTGAGCGTCTCGCGGAGCTCGGCCTCGGGCAGCGGGTAGAGCTGCTCGAGGCGCACGATCGCGGTGGTGGTGTTCTTCGCCGTGAAGCGATGCCCCACGAGGTCGTAATAGACCTTGCCGCTGCACAGCAGCACGCGCGTGACCTTCCTGGGGTCGATGTTGGTGGCGACCGGCGCGACGGGCGACTTCGAGAAGTCGAGGTCGGTGTTGGTCTCGCCGATGACGCGCAGGAACGAGCCGCTCGCGAAGGCCGACCACGGGCTCGACGAGTAGGGCGCGCGCAGCATCGACTTGGGCGTCATCACCACCAGCGGCTTGCGAATCGGGCGCACCACCTGGCGACGGAGCAGGTGGAAGACCTGCGCTGCGTTGGTCGGGTAGCAGACCTGCATGTTGTCTTCGGCGGCCAGCTCGAGGAACCGCTCGAGGCGCGCGCTGGAGTGTTCGGGGCCAGCGCCCTCGTAGCCGTGAGGCAGCAGCAGCGTCAGCGCGCTCATGCGCTTCCACTTGTCTTCGCTCGCCGCGAGGAACTGGTCGATCATGACCTGCGCGTTGTTGGCGAAGTCACCGAACTGCGCTTCCCAGGCGATCAGCGCGTCGGGGGCATCGAGCGAGTAGCCGTACTCGAAGGCCATGCAGGCCATCTCCGAGAGCGGGCTGTTCACCACCGTCGCGAGCTTCGGGTTGATCGCGCCGAGCGGGAACGCCTGCTGGCCGGTCTTCTGGTCGTGCAGCACGGCCTGGCGGTGCGCGAACGTGCCGCGCTCCGTGTCCTGGCCGGTGACGCGAATGCGGTACCCCGCGTCGAGCAGCGTGGCGTACGCGAGCGTCTCGCCGGTGCCCCAGTCGACCTGCTCCTCGTCCTTGAGCATCTTCTGGCGCTTGTCGATCACGCCCTTCTGCACGTTGGGGTGCAGCACGAAACCCTCGGGCGTCTTCGCGAGCGGCTCGAGGAACTTCTTGAGCGAGGCGATGGCGACGCCGGTCGGCGCCTGCGGCGTGTCCTTGTCGGCACCGCCGTTGAACTTCGACCACACGCCGTGGAGGTGATCGGGATCCTTCACCAGGCTCTGGGTCTTGCTCTTGTTGAACGCCTCGACGAACTGCGCGCTCACCTCGTCGTAGAGCTTCTTCGACGCGTCGGCGGCCAGCGCGTTCTTCGTGGCGAGCTCCGCGGCATAGAGCGCGCGCACCGTCTTCCGCGTGGTGATCAGCTCGTACATCTTGGGCTGCGTGAAGCGCGGCTCGTCGCCCTCGTTGTGGCCGTACTTGCGGTAGCAGACGAGATCGATCACCACGTCGGTCGCGAACTTCTGGCGGTACTCGGTCGCGAGCCGCATCACGTGGACGCACGCCTCGGGGTCGTCGCCGTTGACGTGGAAGATGGGGATGTCGAGCATCGCCGCCTGGCCCGTGCAGTACAGCGGCGTGCGGCCCTGTTCGGCGGTCGTCGTGTAGCCGATCTGGTTGTTGATGATCAGGTGCACGGTGCCGCCGGTGTCGTACGCGTCGAGGCCCGAGAGGTTGAGCGTCTCGGGCACGAGGCCCTGGCCAGCGAACGCCGCGTCACCGTGAATGACGAACGGGACGATGGCGCGCTTGGCGTCGGCTCCACCGCCGGCGCGGTCTTGCTTGGCGCGCACGCGACCCTCGACCACGGGGTGCACGAAGCCGAGGTGCGACGGGTTGAACGCCATGGTGAGGTGGATCTTGTTGC
Organism: Myxococcaceae bacterium; assembly: GCA_046351675.1. Lineage (GTDB taxonomy): Bacteria > Myxococcota > Myxococcia > Myxococcales > Myxococcaceae > Archangium_A. The sequence goes on along the minus strand of JAXLYB010000022.1, from coordinate 34,816 downwards.
CCGCGCCCGTGACGAGGTCGCGCGAGTACCCCATGTGGTACTTCACGTCGTGGCGGTTCAAGTACGCCTTCGGGTCCGACGGGCCGACGACCTCGGCGAAGATCTCTTCCGCCGGCTTGCCGAGGATGTTGGCGAGCACGTTGAGGCGGCCGCGGTGGGCCATGCCGAACACGACTTCCTTCACGCCGAGCGTGCCGCCCAGCTCGAGGAACTCGTTGATCATCGCCACTTGCACTTCGCCACCCTCCGCAGAGAACCGCTTCTGCGAGGGGAACTTGGTGTGCATCGTGGTCTCGAAGAGCTCGGCCTCGGTGAGCTTGCGCAAGATGCGCGCCTGCTCGGCCTGCGAGAACTGGGTGGTGTTCTCGCTGTGCTCCATCTTGCGCATCAGCCAGCGGCGGCGCTCGGAGTTGTACATCTGGCCCCACTCGACGCCGATGTGGCTCGAGTAGGTGCGGCGCAGGCGCTCCAGCACGCGCTTCAGCGGCACGCGCGCCTCGTCGAAGGTGTCGAGCGGCGAGACCTGGGCGTTCAGCTCGGCGTCGGAGAAGTGGTTGGGGTTGGTCAGCCCGAGATCGGCGACGTGGTCGAGCGGCGCGCGGGGCACGCCGAGCGGATCGAGCTGCGCGAGCAGGTGGCCGCGCATGCGGAACGCGATGACGGTCTGGTCGAGCTTCGACTGCAGCGTCATGTCTTCGGTCGACTTGCCGTTGACCGCCGCGTGCCCGTTGGCGCCGTTCTTCTTCGGGGTGGGGAGCACCAGCCCGTCGATGATGAGGGGTTTTCCCTCGCGCTGAAGCGTGCTGAAGAGATCTCTCCAACTCGGCTCGACCGCCTGCGGGTCCGCCAGAAAACGAGAGTAGAGCGCTTCGATGAAATCGATGTTTGCGCCGGTGAGAAACGAATCGCCTGAGGGAGTCGGCATGACGAAGGGGTTTTATTCGGCAGGGGCGCTGCGCTCCACGTTTCCTTTGGTCGTATTTGCGGTGCTGATGGGGGCGAGTGCCTCGCTCGCCGAGGTGCCCAAGTTCAAGAAGGGCGGCTTCAACTTCCAGATTCAGTACGGCCCCGGTTTCTGGACGGTCGACGCCACCAAGCTGGGCAACGACCCCGGCAAGGACGGCCTGGTGGTGGGCGCGACCGCGGCCACGGCGTTCAAGGGCATGCTGCCCGACCCCGGCCACACGGTGTCGATCAGCGCGTACTACAACATCCTCGGGCATGCCTCGATCGGGGCGGACCTGACCGCGCAGGGTTGGAAGCTCGCGGACCCCTCGCGTGGCGGCGGCGGCTTTCTGGTCGGCAAGGTCGCGTGGCACCCACTCGAGCTGTTCTTCCTGCAGAAGGAAGAGCGCCCCATCGGCCTCGACGTGAACACCTACTTCGGCGTCGGCTACGGCATCGTCGGTGGCGCGACCTCGATCGCCGGCTTGCCTACGGGCATGGACGGCCTGCTCTTCGAGTGGGGCCTCAACGCCGACTACTACTTCGCCCGGTACTTCGGCCTCGGCTTCTTCGCGCGCGGCATCTTCCTGAGCTGGGACAAGTTCTATTTTGACTACAACAACCGCGACGTGCCGGGGAACACGGTGACGCTGAGCCAGCCGCTCGGTGGCTCGATGTGGACCTTCGGTTTGTCGCTGACCTTCCGCGCCGGGGAGTGACCTGATGCGAGCCCTCGTTCTGCTGTCGTGTGCCGTGGTGGTGGTGGGCTGCGGTTTCATGCCGGTGGGCGAGGACGGCGGGCGGGGTGGCGGCACCGGCGGAGGTGCGTCGACCGGTGGTGGGTCGGCGACGGGCGGCGGCTCGGCGACGGGCGGTGGCTCGGCGACGGGCGGAGGTGCGTCGACCGGTGGTGGCTCGTCCACAGGCGGCGGCGCTGCCACGGGCGGCGGCGGCTCAGCGACGGGTGGCGGCAGCGGGGCGTGCTCGCCGGCGTGCGGCCAGGGCCGCGAGTGCTGCAACGGCCAGTGCGTGAACACCGCGAACAACCCGCAGCACTGTGGCGCGTGCAACGTGGTGTGCAGCGGCGCGACGCCGTACTGCGACGGGACCTGCCAGGCGACGCCGTGCGGCATGGACGCGGGCGCGTGCGGCATCGGAGGCCAGTGCTGTGGCGCGCAGTGCTGCAGCGCGGGCCAGATCTGCTGTCTCAACGAGGGCCCGGTGTCGGGCTTCGCGAGCTGCATCACGCCGAGCACCGCGGAGCCCACCTGTCCCGCGGGTTGCGCGCCGCTGTGCGCGAGCGATCGCAACTCGAAGAAGGCCATCACGCCCGTCGACGAGCAGCGCATCCTCGATGCGCTGGGCGCTTTGCCGATCGCCTCGTGGAGCTACCGCAGTGACTCCGATGACGTGCGGCACCTCGGGCCGATGGCGCAGGACTTCCGCGCGGCGTTCGGGCTCGGCGTGAGCGACAAGAACTACGACCCCATCGACGCGCACGGCGTCGAGCTGGCGGCGATCAAGGCGCTCAACGCGCGCATCAAGCAGCTCGAGGCGCAGAACGCGGCGCTCGAGGCGCGGCTGAAGAAGCTCGAGACGCGGCGCTGACGGGCCCGGAGGACGCGTGGGGTGGCCGATCTCGGCCGTGCATCCTTGCGCGCAGCCCCTCGACCACGGGCCAGGTCACGCACTGGGTAGAGAAGTTGTTCTCCCAGAGCATTTTCTCTACCCAGCGCCCTGCACGACGCGTGCGTCAACGAGTCAACGGACGTTCGCAGCGAGGGGCGCGCCGGTCGTTCGGCACGGGTTCAGCCACCAGCACACACACCGCTCCTGAGGCACTCCGCTTTTCGGGTGGCTGTCTCCTTCCCTTGGTGCGACCTTTCGGGCCGTGCGTTCCCTCGCCCTGAGTCTCCTCACGCTCCTGCCCGCGCTCGCCGCGGCCGAGGAGCCCGCTGCCACCGCCACCACGGCGGCACCCCCCGCTGAAGCTGCGCCGGCGCCGAGCGCCGAATACGCGCAGGACTTCCGCGGCATCTTCCTGCACGGCACGTACGTGTCGGACGACTGGGGCCGCGCGATTCCGCTGCAGCTCGGCGTGCAATGGCAGGGCGTGCGGAGCTTCAGCGACCGCGCGTACCTCTTCACCTTCGACGGCGCGGCGAACTTCTTCGCGGCGTACGGCGGCAACAGCAGCGAGCGCTTCTACCTCCTGGGCGGGCAGCTGCGCGTGTTGGGTGAGGTCGGCAAGCGCTTCGCCCCGGCGAGCGGGTTGAGCCCGTACGTCGGCGGCACGCTCGACTTCGACGGCAACGGCGTGGGCGCGCTCGGCTGGCCGCTCGACGGCACGAAGAACTCGCTGGCGGGCATCGCGGGGCTCTATGGCCGCGCGGGGCTGCGCGTGAACGGCGGCTTGAGCCTGCTGAGCGGTGACGCGGCGTTCCTGGTGACGGCCTTCGTCGCCGAGGTGTTGCGCGCGCCGGGCAGCGCGCAGTCGGGTCCGCTGTTCACCGACCTCGGGGTGCGCGCGCAGTTCGACCTCGTGAAGAGCTTCAGCGCGGCGCTGGAGCTGACGTGGGGCACGACCTTCGGCCGCGTCGACGCGCTGGGCGTCACCAACACCGGCACGTACTGGCAGGTCACCGCGCTGGCGAAGAAGCGCCTCGGGCCGATCTGGATCGCGCTCGACGGCAAGGTGCACGGCTCGACGAACACCGCCGTGACGAAACCGAACACGTACGTGACCGCGACCCCGAGCTGGATCTCCGCCGGCGCGGCGCTGGGGGTGAACCTGTGAAGCGCGCACTGCTGGTCTCGTTGGTCCTCGCGTCGAGCTGCTCGATCACCCCCGCTGACTGGGGCTTCGGCGCGATGCGCACCATGAAGACGCCCGAAGATCCGCCGCTCAAGTGCGGCACGGTGTTGCCGAGCGTGAAGGCCGACGAGCGCACGGCGTGCACGTACAAGGCGAAGGCGATGCCCGCCGACACGCTGGGCGTCACGCCCGAGCAGATGGCCGACGTGCCGATTCGCCACGTGATCATCGTGATGCTCGAGAACCGCGGCTTCGATCACCTGCTGGGCCGCTTGCACGACCAGGGGCAGCCGCTGACCGACGCGATCCCCGCCGACTACGCGAACCCCGACAAGACGGGCGCGATGGTGAAGCCCTTCCACGCCGACACGACGTGCATCCAGAGCGACCCGGGCCACCAGGCGGCGTCGATGAAGGTGGTGGTCAACGGCGGGAAGATGGACGGCTTCGTGCTCAACGCGGCCAACACCACCGACACCGACGGGCACTTCGCGGTCTCGATGTACGAGCAGACCGACGTGCCGTTCTATTACTGGATGGCGAGCACCTGGGCGCTCAACGACCGCTACTTCTCGCCGATGGTGAGCGGCACGTTCGGCAACCGCGTGTTCTTCATGTTCGGTGACAACCACGGCGTGGTCGACACCGGCATCGTGTACCCGGACCCGTCGACCAACTCGATCTTCCGCGAGCTGATGAATGCCGGGTACACGTGGGGCGCCTACACCGACGACCCGAAGGGGCCGCTGAGCACCACGCTCAACTGGACGAACACGGACCCCGGCGTGCACTCGGTGAAGGACCTGTACGACGCGCTCGACAACGGCACGCTGCCCAACGTCGTCTTCATCGACGCCGACGAAGAGAAGAACGACGACCACCCGCTGGCCGACATCCAGCAGGGGGAGAAGTTCCTCCACGAGCTCTACACCCACGTCACCAACAGCCCGCAATGGAACCGCACCGCGATGTTCTGGACCTACGACGAGGGCGGCGCGTTCTTCGACCACGTGACGCCGCCGAAGGGCTGCGAGAGCGTGCCCGGGTCGCCGTGGCTCGATCGCGGCGTGCGCATTCCCATGGTGGTCGTCTCGCCGTGGGCGAAGAAGGGCTTCGTCTCGCACGTGAACAACGATCACACCTCGATGACCCGCTTCATCGAGACGGTGTTCAACCTGCCGGCGATGACCGCGCGCGACGCGAACGCCGATGCGTTCTTCGACATGTTCGACTTCACCTGCGGGCGCGATCTCACGCCGCCGGCGAACGTGCCGATGCCGGGCACCGGCGGTTGCGTGAAGTGAGCTGAGCCGGTGGCAGGCCGCGGGTCGATGTTGTTCGGCTACGGGTTCTGATTCCGATCTCTTCTGGCTGCGGCGGGCGGCGGTTCGTCTTTCCCCCGCGACGTATTAGCCCAGTCCTGGAGCGGCCCTTTTCTGCTCCGGGGAGTGCGTCGTGGGCTTTCTCGGCAAGAAGGTCGAAATTCCCGGTCCCTCGGGGGTGTTCGCGGTCGGCATCTGCTCGTTCGATCTGATCGCCGCGCGCCCCGAGCCGTTCGCCGCTTCACCCGCACCGCGAAAGGTGCCCGTCATCGCGTACTACCCGGCGCTCGCCAGTCAGCAGGAACGCGAGCCCGCACTCGACGAACCGCTGCGTGACGCCCTGTCCGACATGACGCGCGTGCCGAAGGTGTTGCTGCGGCCCGGGCAGTCGCACGCGGTGCGAGACGCCGCCGCCGCGCCCGGCCGCTACCCGGTGGTGCTCTTCAACCACGGGCTCGGCTCGTTCCAGAAACAGAGCGCGTCGCTGCTGCAGGACCTGGCGAGCCACGGCTTCGTGGTGCTGAGCATCGGCCACCCGTTCGAGTCGCTCGTGGTGCAGCACGGCGATGGCACCGTCGTGCGGTGGCGCAAAGACCTGCCGGCGTGGAAGGCGGTCGAGGCCGGGATGAAGGATCTCGAGGGCAGCGTGCGCGACGCGGTGCCGTTGCTCGAGCGCGCGCGACAGGCCCGCGAGCCCGGCGCCTTGCGCGAGGCGATGGTCGCGCTCGCCGGGTTGCCGGGCTACGCGCCGCTCCCCGCGGTGATGGAGCGCTGGGCCGACGACACCCGCACGGTGCTCGGCGCGCTGTCGAACCTCCCAGCGCCGCCGCTGACGGGCCTCGTCGACTCGACGCGCGTCGGCGTGCTCGGTCACTCGCTGGGCGGCATGGTGTCCGGGTTGTTGGCGATGACCGACCCGCGCGTGCGGTGCGGCATGAACTTCGACGGCGCGCAGCTCCCGGTGCCCACCGGGCCCTATGCGCTCGCGGCGCCGTTCTGCTTCGTCTACGCCGACACGACGCCGGTTGGCGCGACCGCGGTGACGAACGAGGGCATGAACGACGCGCTCGCCGCCGCGGGGCCGCCGGGGAGCTGCGGGGTGTGCATCGTCGGCAGCGCGCACCTCAACTTCACCGACATGAACAACCTGGCCACGATGGCCAAAGCGCTGGGCCGCATCGACCGCGGCGCGATGGCCCGCACGCTGCGCGCGCTCACGGCCGGGTTCTTCCAGCACCACCTCGAGGGCCGGCCGCTCACGGGCTTCGCGCCGGGACCGACGTTGCGCTTCAGCCTCGCGCCGGTTTGAGCGGTACACTGGCGTCGCTTCGATGCGCGTCGTCATTCCGCCGTTTCACCGCTTCAGCACGCTGTTCGTGTCGAACGTGTACCTGCTCGACGGCGGCCGCGGCGATCGCTGGCTCGTCGACTGCGGCCACTGGACCGAGCGGGTGCAGCTGCTCGCCGAGCTCCGCCGCACCGGCATCCAGCCCTCGGAGCTGACGGGCGTGCTGTTGACGCACCGCCATTCCGATCACGCGGGCAACGCCGGCTACCTGCACAAGGAGTTCGGCGTGAAGATCTACGCCCACCGCGACGACGCCGACGTGCTCGAGGGCACGGCGCCGCGCGCGGTGATGGGCGGCAAGGGGCACCTCCTCGAGCGCACGCTGTGCGCCATCGAGAACCGCTGGCCGGCGAGGGTGAAGGTCGAGCGCGGGCTGAAGGCGGGAGACGCGATCGCCAGCCTCGAGGTGCACCACGTCCCCGGCCACACCGAGGGCTCGGTCTTCTATCGGCATGCCGGCACGGGCTGCCTGCTCACCGGCGACACGCTGCTCACCGCGCGGCCGCCGCTCACCATCATCCAGGACATCGTGAAGCCCTACGACGCGTACTCGCTCGACCTGAAGCAGGCGCACGCGTCGCTCGATGCGTTTCACGCGCAGGGTTGGGACTACGAGCACGTGCTCGCGGGGCACGGCAAGCCGCTGGTGAGCAACGCGCGCGCGCGGGTGCTCGCCGCGTGGGCGACCTGATCACCGCGCAGCGAGGAACCAGCTGCCCTTCGCGCTCCACGCGCGCTCGAACTCGCGGAAGGAGTAGCGGATGCCCTTTCCCTTCGAGGCGAACGAGGTCGCGGGGTCGTTGCACACCACGTGGGTGATGCGGCCACGGGAGTCGTGCTCGAGCCCGGTGATGACGACGTAGTGACCGCCGGCGTAGTGGTACGGCCGGTTGCTCAGCGACGCGGTGTTGACGTGCGCGACGACCGGGTGCCCGGCGGCCAGCGTGCGATTCAGCGCGTTCCAGCCGCTGCCGGTGACGCCTGGGAAGCCGTAGGAGCGCACCGCGCGCAGCAGGCCTGCGTGATCGGTGCCGGCCGAAGAGCGCTGCGTGCCGGCGCGCAGCGCGACCTGGAGCACCGATGGCGCGGGCTTGCCCTCGGCCGCCATCACCATCGCGAGCGAGGTCGGCCCGCACGCGTAGTTCGCGTAGCCGTTGGGCACGTTCAGCTGCGAGAGGAAGGGCACGTTGCGCGTGCCGTTGCCGTTGCCGCTGCCGGTGGTCGGCGTCGCGGGCGCGGTGCGCAGGAGCGCCGCCCACGTGAGAGGACCCACGAAGCCATCGACGACGAGGCCCTTCGCGCGCTGAAAGGCGCGGACCGCGTCGAGCGTCTTCGGCCCGAAGTACCCGTCGGTGCCGTGCGGGTTGAAGCCGTGACGCACGAGCAGCTGCTGCAGGCGCGCGACGGCTGGCGAGCGAGCCCCGAGGCGCAGCGGCGGCATCGACGGAGCGGCGCTCGCCGCGGGAGCGCTCGTGGTGCGGGCGACGGCAGTCATGGCCGGTTGTCGTTCCCGGCCAGCGGGTGGATTCGACGGGCGGAGTAAGGCCTCGTGACAGATCGAGGGCACAACTCCGGCGCGCGCGCCGCTCAGAGAATGACGAGTGCCTCTTCGGCCAGCGCCCACGTGCCGGGCTCGAGGTCCCAGGTCTCGCCGTTGAGCTCGAGGGTGCCGGTCACCAGCCCGTAGAATTGGTGGAAGTCTCGCTCGACGATCCACAGGTCGGCGCTCTGGTTCGCGCGGTGGAAGAGGGCGTCGAAGCCCGGCGGAGGGCCGATGGTGAGATCGAGGCGCGCGGTGCGGCCGGGGCCGGCGGGCGTGTAGACGTGCCACGGTCCGGTCGAGCGCTTCTTCGCGTCGGTCACCTCGTAGTCGAAGACCAGCTCCTCGACCTTCGCGAACGCGTTGCCGAGCCAGAAGCCGTGGTTCTGCGAGTGCACCTGCGGCTTACTGCGCGGGCGGTCGATCGCGCCCTGCACCGAGAAGGGCCGCACCTCGCCGGTGACGCGGTTGCGCGCCTGCCCCGAGGTGGCGAGGTAGTTCCAGTTGAGCGTGGTGCGCTGGTGGCCGACGGTGCGGTCGTAGAGCCCGAGCGAGCCGGGCGTCAGCGCGTGCTCCTCGCCGTCGAGCGTGACCGTCGCCTCGGTGAGCGCGAGGTTGCCCCAGAAGCCCAGCGCGCCGTAGCCGTCGTTCATGCGGGTGATCTGCACGTACGCGGGCGTGAGCACCTCGCGCGCCGTGCCCTTCACCCGCACGCCGTTGGCCACCACGTCGAACTCGAGCACGCCGTCGATCAGCGACAGGTGCGAGCCGGTCGCCGAGTCGGTGAAGGTGGTCGCGCCGTCATCGCCCTGCAGCGTCTGCGAGAACATCTGCACCACGTCTTCGCTGTGGAAGGTGCCGGTCTGCTTGTCGGTGACGACGATGGCGATGTTCCCCGCGAAGTCGGTGCGCACCATCTGGGCCACCACGTAGAAGCGCGGGTCGTCGATGTTGAAGTGCAGCCACTTCTTCAGGTTGTACGCGTCGCCGCTGGCCTGCTTGACGTTGAACTCCCCGGTGAACGACTCGTACCAGCCGCCCTGGTAGTTGCCGCTCGCGTCGATCATCGCGGCCGGCGAAGGGCGGCGCTCGAGGTAGCGGTCTTTCGTGGTGTCGATGGAGTCGGGCACCGGCGCGCACGCGGCCCACCACGCGAGGCCCAGCAGCGAGAGAGCGCGTCGCATCAGAACATCCTCGCGAGGGTGAGCCGGGCCTGCGCGCCTGCGCCGAACAAGCTGTAGAGGCCGCTGACCGAGCCGCCCAGCACCCATTCCGACGACGCGCCCAGCCGCTTCTCGACGCCGAGATCGAGACAGCCGACCGGCACCACCGGCGCGGCGTGCGTCCAGTACCCGCCGGCGCTCAGCCCCGCGCGCAGCTGCACCGGGCCGACGGTGAAGCGCACGCCCCAGCCGATGCGCAGGCCGACGGCCGGGTCGGCGCCGCGCGCGTTGAAGAAGCTCATGAACTCCGCGCCCACCTCGAAGGTCGACCACGCGAAGTCGTGGCGGTAGGCGAGCTCGACGTCGGTCGCACCCACGCGCAGCTCGTTGTGGAGGTTGGCCATCACGGCCCCTCCCGCGGCGAGCGACACGCCGTTGCGCGGTGGCGCCGCCTCGGTCGTCACCACCGTCGGGCTCGAACCCTCGTCACCGAGCGCCGGCAGGGCCAGCGCGCTCACCAGGAGGAGCAGTCGCATCACGGCCACCCTCGCACGCCGATTCCATTGACGCAGAAATGGTGTCGATCACTTCTCGTGGGCAGGGCACCGCGCGACCCACAGCGTGAGCGCCCACGGCGTGTCTTTCGGGTCCTCGAGCACCAGCGCGTGCTCATGCGCGGGAATCACGCAGCCGCGACCGACGACCCACGCCTTGCCGTCGCGCGTGAACTCGAACCCCTCGGCGTCGAGGGCGACCTTGCAGCGGTTGGCGATCGCGAGGCAGGTCTGGGCGTTCCTGGTCGGCCAGCACCAGCTGTACATCTCGAAGTGCACGCCCGGTCGCTCGGTCGTTCCGAGGCAGCCCTCGGGCCTCGCGGCGCGCGGGACGACGGGCCCGATCTCACGCGGCACCGCGAAGTCCTGGTACGGCACCAGGTTGATCACCGCGCCGCGTCCGCCGCGGTGGGTCGCGCTCTTCGGGAAAGCGCCGGTGATGCGCACGCCTCCGTCGACGAAGCTCGCGATGTCGACGTCGCTGAACTCGGTCGTCGGGCAGGTCGACGAGCCCGATCGCCCGAGCATGCCGGTCCAGCCGGCGTCGGCGCTCGAGGTGAGGGTGACGAAGTGCGAGTAGCTTTCGTAGCCGCAGGCGGCCCAGTGGTAGTCCTCGATCGACTTCACGGTGGTCGCCTGCGCCCGCGCGCCGTACCAGGTGGTGGTGCCGAGCACCTTCACCTCGTCGCGGGGAGGACCGAAGGTGATGGCGCCGATGCCGATGACCGGTGCGCCGGCGTCAGGGGCGTCGAAGATCCCGGCTCGAGCTGGCGCGGCGGCGAGGAGCAGCAGGGTGACGACGGCGAGGTGCCGGGCGAGGGTTTTCTCCTCACCCCGCCCCTCTCCTCGGAAGAGGAGAGGGAGTGATGGGTTTCGATGCACGCTCGGGCAGACACGCGTCAGCGCTCGAAGGTTTCACGTTCTCGGCGGCCGCGATTTCTTGGTAAGCGCGCGCCCATGCTCCTCCAGGGAAAGAAGCTGCTCATCACCGGCGTGCTGACGCCGCAGTCGATCGCCTTCGCCGTCGCCGAGCTGGCGCAGAAGGAAGGCGCCGAGGTGCTGCTCACCAGCTTCGGCCGGCCGATGTCGCTCACCCAGCGCACCGCGAAGAAGCTGAACCCGGTGCCGGAGGTGCTCGAGCTCGACGTGACTGACCCGACGCACTTCCCCAAGCTGCACGACGCGGTGAAGGCGAAGTGGGGCCGCCTCGACGGCGTGTTGCACGCCATCGCCTTCGCGCCCGAAGACGCGCTGGGCGGCCGCTTCGCCACCACCCCGTGGGAATCGGTGCAGACCGCCTTCCGCGTGTCGGCCTTCTCGCTCAAGGAGCTCTCGGTCGCGCTCGCGCCGCTGATGGACAAGGGCGGCGGCATCGTGACGCTCGACTTCGACAACTCCACGCAGGCCTGGCCGCTCTACGACTGGATGGGCGTGTGCAAGGCCGGCCTCGAGGCCATCGTGCGCTACCTGGCGCGCGACCTGGGCCCCAAGAAGATCCGCGTCAACTCGCTCGCCGCCGGCCCCATCGCCACCATCGCGGCGAAGGGCATTCCCGGCTTCAAGTACCTCGAGAACACCTGGGGTGAGCAGGCGCCGATGGGCTGGGACGCGCGGAGCGATGCGTCGATCGACGCCGTGGCCCGCACCGCCTGCGTCTTGATGAGCGACTGGATGCCGGGCACCACGGGCGAGCTGATCCGCGTCGACGGTGGCTTCCACGCCATGGGCGCCAAGCCCATCGACCTCGCCAAGGTGCTCGAAGAGAAGGCCGCGACCTGAGGGGTTTCCCCGCGGGGACTTGACGTGTGGGGCCATGTAGGCGCAAAGGGCCCCGCATGAGCCGTACACCTCTTTATTGCGTCCTGCTGGCTGCCCTCTCGTTCGCCAACTGCCAGTGCCCCGGTGCCGGTGTGAACTGCGCCACCGAGGCCGACTGCACCAACCCGGCGGCGGCGAAGTGCGACACCTCGAAGAACCTCTGCGTCGCGTGCGTCGTCGACGAGCACTGCCAGGAAGGCTTCATCTGCTTGAACGGCGCGTGTGAGGCCGGCTGCCGCACCGACACCGATCGCTGCCCCGGTCAGTTCTGCAAGGAAGGCGTGGGCTGCGTGCCGTGCCTCACCGACAACAACTGCCCCTCGGGCCAGGTGTGCACCAACAACCAGTGCGTCTCGGGCTGCTCGGCGCAGAACCCCACGTGCCCCTCGGGCCAGGTGTGCGACCCCAACCGCGGCCAGTGCGTCGAGTGCACGCAGAACTCGCAGTGCCCGAACCCGCCGCTCAACACCTGCAACCCGGCCACCGGCACCTGCGTGCAGTGCGTGACCGGCGCCGACTGCCGCGACCCGGCGCACCCGGTGTGCGACCCGTCGACGCACACCTGCGTGACGTGCCTGTCGAACACTGACTGCCCGAACAACGGCGTGTGCACCATGAACCGCTGCGTGCAGTGCCTGTCTGACGCGCAGTGCGGCGGCGCGACGCCTCGCTGCAACACCGCCACCAACACCTGCGTGGCCTGCCTGCCCGGCGCGACCGACAACTGCCCCACGGGCCAGTACTGCCGCCCCGACAACCGCTGCGAGCAGGGCTGCAAGACGGGCACCGACTGCCCCTCGGGCGTGTGCCTGCCCAACCACTCGTGCCAGGCGTGCACCAACGACATGCAGTGCGCGGCCGGCAACGTCTGCCAGAACGGCACCTGCGTGGGCGCGTGCTCGGCGACGGCTCCGTGCGGCGCGAACCAGACCTGCTGCAACGGGCGCTGCGAGTCGCTCACCAACAACAACGCCAACTGCGGCGCGTGCGGCCGGTCGTGCGGCACCAACCAGGCGTGCTGCGGCATGACGTGCAAGTCGACCACCGCGGCGACCGACTGCGGCGGCTGCGGCATCACCTGCACCGCCGATCAGTTCTGCGACGGCACGATGTGCCAGAACAAGACGTTCCCGAACTTCTGCGCGAACCGGAACGTGGTCGCCATTCGTGACGGCATCACGCTCGACAACACGGCGACCGGGGTGCTCGCGTCGACCATCACCCAGTACTGCTCGGCGACGACCAACCTCACCTTCGCGGACGACAACGATCCCGCGGTGGTGAACCAGGACGGCGGCGCGCTGCTGCTCGGCGGCGGCTACACGGTGGTGACCGCGGGTGGCCCGTTCCCCAACCTCCCGGTGAAGTGGCTCGAGCGCACCAAGAAGGTGACCAAGGTCTACTTCTCGAACAACACGCAGGGCACGGAGTTCTACTTCAAGCAGCGCCTGGCGCCCGACGCGGGCCTGCCCGACCCGATCATCGTGACGCGGCTGCAGTCGGCGTGTCTGCCGGGCGCCGACGGTGGCGGCGGCGGCGCGGTGAACGACGTGTTCCTCGTGGAGCTGGCGATCGACCCGGCCTCGGGCACGCTCGCGCTGATCAGCTACGGCCTGTGCAGCCCCGGCAACGGCACGCAGGCGGCCGCGTGGTACTGGGCCAACGTGATGCTGCCCAACCGGGCGAGCTATTCCGACAGCTGGTACCTCTTCGAGTGGACCGACCAGAACGGCAACGGCACGCCGGAGCTGGCCGACACGTGGACCCGGCTCGCCAGCGGAAATTGACGCTGACCCGCCGCTCTGGTCAGCGGCCACTGTCGCGCGCGCAGGTCATTGAACGCTGGCGCACACACGGCGTTCTCACCTAGACCTCCGCGTGGTGGACATCGGCCGGTACAGCGTCGTCGCCCCGCTCGGGTCGCGCCCTGGCGTCGAGACCTTCGTGGTCCAGCACGCGGGCGAGCAGTACGTGCTGCGCCGGTTCGCCAACGTCTTCAGCGCGCCGCAGCCCCGCGTCGCGAACGTCGGCAAGATCGTGCGGTTGCTGCAGCACCCGAACGTCGTGCCGCTCATCGAGATGGTGCAGGACGGCGCGAACCTCAACGTGGTCTCGGCGTTCGCCGACGCGCACAGCCTCGCGGCGCTCACCTCGGAGCTCCGCCGCACGCGCAAGCCGATCTCCGACGGGCTGGCGGTGTCGATCATCGTGCAGGCCGCGCGCGCCGTGGAGGCCGCCAACGCGCTCGCCGACTCGACCGGCAAGCTCTACGGCATGGTCCACCGCGACCTGAACCCCGGCAACGTGCTCATCACGCGCGGCGGCGTGGTGCAGCTGGCCGACTTCGGGCTCGGGCCGTTGATCGGCAGCTCGGTGCTGGCCGGCCGCGTGCCGTGGCGCATTCGCTGCTGGGCGCCCGAGCTGGCGCGGCAGGAACCGGTCGACGGCCGCTGCGACGTCTACTCGCTGGGCGTGTGTCTCTTCGAGGCGGTCACCGGCACCACCCTGTTCGGCACTTCGCCCGACACCGACGCGCTGCGCGCGCTGCAGACCTCGACCGAGTTCCCGCGCGCGTCGAGCCGGCGCGGCGACGTGAAGCCCACGCTCGATGACGTCATCGCGCGCGCGATGTCGGTGCGGCGCGACGATCGCTTCGCCAACGTCACCGCGTTCCGCCAGGCGCTCGAGGCGTGCCTGCCCGGCGCGCGCGCGTCGGCCGACGAGCTCTCGAAGTTCACCAAGCTCACGCTGTACCAGGCGATCAAGAAGCGCGACGCGCAAGTCGGCGTGCCCCGGCCGCCGCCGCAGGCGCTGGGCGCCAGCCCCGACGCCGCCACGGGCACGGTGACCGCGCCGCTGAAGCCGATGCTCACCGCGGCGAAGGCGGCGGTGGTCGACGATCGGGCCGAACCCGCGACGATGATCGCCCGGCCGTCGGAGTTTGGACCGCCGGGCCAGGACCTGGGCGCGCCTCCCGACGACGAGAGTACGCGCGCGGTGAAGGTGCCCGCGCACCTGCTGGCCCTCGCGCGCGCGGGCAGTCAGGGTGCACCGCCGCCGCCGCCACCGGCCCCGCTGGGCGCAGCGGAGCAGGACTCGACGCGCGCGGTGCAGGTGCCGGAGTTCCTGCGTGCGGCGGCGAAGGCGGCGAGCGGTGGCAAGCCCGCGCCGGCTCCCGCGCCCGCTCCTCCGCCCCCGGCGGTGGCGCCGCTCGCCGACGTCGGTGACGGCGGGTGGGACGACGAGACGAACGTCGCACCCATGCCGCCGCCGAGCGCGCCCAATCCCGCGCTGTTCCAGGCGGCGGCCAGCGCGCCGCGTCCCGGGCCGGCCCCGTTCCCGTTCGCGCCTCCTCCTCCGCCCGCCGCCCCCGGCGCCGTGCTCTTCGAGCCGCCCGAAGGCGCGACGGGGGCCTTCCCGTTCCACGCGCCGCCTGCGCCGCGCGCCGCGTCGGCCGCCGCCGAGCTGCCGCCCTTCGACTTCCCGCCCGCGCCGTCGGCGATGCCCGAGCCCGAGCCCGAGCCCGACGACGTGGTGCCGGGCGTCATCGCGGGCACGCCGACGGTCGACGACTTCCCGCACATCGCCGCTGCGCCGCCCCCGTTCGAGTTCGCGCCGCCGCCGCCGCCGGCCCCCGCGGGGTTCAACTTCCCGCCGCCTCCCGGCGCGGCCCCCACCGGTGAGTCGCCGTTCGAGCTCGACGCGACCGACGTCAATGCGCTGCCCCCGGCCCCCGCGCCGGTGAACTCGTCGCCGCCGCGGCGCCCCGCGTTCGGGCTCGCGCCGCCCCCACCGCCTCCCCAGCCCCGCGACCCGGCGCAGGTGTTCGCGCGGCCCGAAGAGGGCAGCGACGTGCGGTTGCCTCCGCCGAAGCTGGTCGACGCGCCGCTGGCCGAGCCGACCGCGCCTCCGAAGATGGAGCGTAAGGAAGGCGAGCCCGTCGCCGCGCCGGTGATCGCCCCGGACACGCCGCGCGAGAAGAAGGAAAAGAAGGAGAAGGGCGTCGAGCTGCCCGAGCATTCGTACGCCGACAAGTCGCTGCCGCCCACGCTGCCGGAAGACATGCGGCCGCCGAAGGAGACGGGCGGTCGCGGCAAGCTGATCGCGGGCGTGGTGGTGCTGGTGGTGGCGGTGGCGATCGGTGGCTACGCGCTGCGGCCGAAGGGCGGCGAGACGAAGGAACCGGTCAAGCCGGCCGAGCCGGTGGCCGCGGTGGTCGACGCGGGCCTCGCTCCGGCGGCGCTGGTGGTGGCGCTCAACCCGGTGTCGGCGCGCCTCTTGATCGACGGCGAGCGCGTGTCGTCGGGGCGCAACGAGGTCGCGGCGGGCAAGCACGTCATCAGCGCCGAGGCGGCGGGGTTCTCGTCGAACCAGCTCGAGGTGACGCTCGCGCCGGGCGAGACGCGCATGGTCGAGCTGACGCTGGAAACGATCGCGCGCGGCACGCTGGAGCTGGTGACCACGCCGAGCGTGACGGTGTCGCTCGAGGGCTCGACCACCTCGCTGGGCCAGACGCCGCTGAGCGTGCTGTTGCCGGCGGGCAAGGTGGTGCTCCACGTGGTGAACGAGAAGGCGAAGATCGACACCACGCTCACGGTCGACGTGAAGGCGAACGCCAAGACGACCCGCAAGGTGAAGCTGAAGTGACTAGAGCCAGCCGAGCTTCACGTAGCTCTCGGCGCTGCGGGCGATGGCTTCCTTGATGGTGCGGCGGGGCGCGTAGCCGAGCAGCTTGCGCGCCTTGTCGATGCGGCAGGTCCACCCCGGGGCGAGCAGCTGGCGGGCGAGCTTGCGGTTGAGCGGCAGCTTCTTGCCGGTGGTGTTGCTCACCACGTCGGCCGCGTTTCCGAGGAAGGTGAGGAGCAGCTCGGGCACCACCATCACGCGCGCCTGGTAGTGCAGCGCCTCGGCGACCATCTGCATCAGCTGCTCGACGGAGTGCGTCTCGTCGGACGCCGCGAAGAAGGCCTGGCCGACCGCTTCGCGCTTCTCGGCCTGCAGCAGCAGCTGGTCGACCACGTCGTCGACGTCGACGAACGAGAGCTTTCGCTCGGCGCCGCCGATGCGGAGGATGATGCCGCGCTTCACCAGCTTGAAGAACGTGAGGTTCTCGTGATCGCCCGGGCCCACGATGCGCGCCGGCCGGCAGCTCGTCACCTCGAGGCGATCGGCGAACGAGAAGGCGATGCGCTCGCCTTCCATCTTCGATTCGCCGTACCACTCCTGCGGGTTGAAGGGGTCTTCCTCCACGCGCGGCACGCCGCCGATCGACGGGCCGGTGGCCGCGAGCGAGCCGACGTTCACCAGCCGCTTGGCGCCGGCCTTCACCATCGCCTCGCCGACCAGCCGCGTGCCCTCGGCGTTGATCTTCATGAACTCGTCGCGCGTCGCGGCCCGCCGGATGCCCGCGAGGTGGAAGACGGTGTGCACGCCCTCGAGCGCAGCGGGCAGCGAGGCCGCGTCGATCACGTCACCGCGCACCACGTGCGCGTCGATGCCGTCGAGGCTGGTGGCGTCGCTGTTGGGGCGCACCAGGCAGCGCGTCTCGACGCCCCGCGCGACCAACGCCTTCGCCAGCCACGTTCCGAGAAAGCCATTCGCGCCGGTGATCAAGACCCTTCTGCGTTCCATGTCGAAGGGCAGTTTCCCTCGAAAAAAGCCGATCGAAGGGCTGTTTTTCCTCGGGGGAACTGCTAGCAACCGCGTCTCGGTTTTCCCAAAAGGAAGCCGTCACGAGTCCCCGGGGAGGGGGTTCAGTCCACCGCAGTCCCAAAAAAGGAAGAACGATGGCCGCTAAGAAGGCAAAGAAGGCGAAGTCGGCTCGGAAGCCCAGCGCTGCTTTCATGAAGGAGCTCACCCCTTCGGCGCAGCTCGCTGAGGTCGTTGGCGCGAAGCCGCTGCCCCGCACCCAGGTGATCAAGAAGCTCTGGGAGTACTTCAAGAAGAACAAGCTGAACGACGGGCAGACGATCAACCTCGACGACAAGCTCAAGGCTGTCTACGGCAACAAGAAGACCATCAAGATGACCGAGGTCTCGAAGGCCTTCTCGCACCTGAAGGGCTGATTCGTCAGCGCTTCTCAGGTAGCACTCAAGGGCTCGCTCCCCGGCTGGGGGGCGGGCCCTTCGATTTTCCGGGGTCAGGTGAGTCCGAGGTACCCCCGCACCAGCCGCATCGCCTCGCGCACCAGCGTCTCGTCGTCGAGCCACTCGGGCCGGCTCAAGATGCCGTCGTGGGTGAGGCTGTGGAGCGCGTTGGCGAGCACGTGGGTGGCCAGCTCGGGGCTCATCGGCAGTTGCGCGGCGCGCGGCTCGAGCAGGGCGCGCAGGAAGCCGGCGGTCTGGCGCACGCGATCGCTCAAGGCCGGGTAGCGCCCCAGCCACGGCAGTGAGCCGAGCAGGGCGCGCATCAGCGGACCTTGTCGTCGCTGGAAGCCGAGCACCGAGCGGATCGTCGTCTCGAAGACCAGCTCCAGCGGCGCGTCGGGGGGCAGCGCGCTGAAGGTCTGCGCGTGAAAGGCGACCTCTTCCTGCGAGATGCGATCGATGAGCGCGGCGACCAGCGCCGGCTTGTCGGGGAAGTACTGGTACAGCGAGCCGGGGCTCACGCCCGCCCGCCGCGCGACCTGCTGCATCGAGAGCCCCTGGTAGCCGCGCTCGATCAAAATGCGAGACCCCGCCTCGAGCACCGCGTCGACCAGCGCCCGCGCGCGCGCCTGCGTCGGCGATTTGCGGGGGCGGAGGTGCTCGGGCAGCGCGTCGACCTTCTTCGACCGAATGCGAGTGGGCGCCATCGGGGGCGAGTCTTACCCTTCCGCGCATGACACGCATGGTCGTCCTCGGCGGCAGCGGGTTTCTCGGCGGGCGGGTGGTGGCGGCGTTGAAGGCCGCCGGCGCCGACGTGCAGGTGGCCTCGCGGCGCAGCGCGGTGGCGGTCGACGTGACGCAGCCCGCGACGTGGGAAGCGCTCGCGCCCTTCGAGCTGGTGATCGACCTGAGCGACACGGTCAGCCACGCTCCCGACGAGCTGATCGCGTGGTGCCTCGCGCGCGGCAAGACGGTGATCGAGGCGACCAGCGACGCGCCGTGCGTCGAGCGGCTGCAGGCGCGCTTCGGCACCGAGACGCGCGGCAGGCTGGTGCTGGGCGGGGGCATCTTCACCGGCGTGAGCAACCTCCTCGCGCAGGACGTGGCGCGCGCGGTGGGCACGGTGGAGGCGGTGACGCTCGGCGTGTCGTCGAGCCCGTTCAGCGGCTCGGGCAAGGGCACCATCGAGCTGATGCTGCGCGCGATGGAGGTCCCGGCCGTGCGCTACGAGCGCGGGCAGCGCGTCGAGGAACCGAAGATTCGCAAGGGCCCGGTGCTCGACTTCGGCAACGCGCGCCGGCCCACGGGCTTCATGTCGCTGGCCGAGCCGTCGATGGTGCGCGCGAGCACGAAGGCGGCCGACGTCGAGGTGCTCTTCGCGCCGAAGCCCTCGCTGCTGGTGACCGCCTTCGTGCTCTTGCCCGCGTGGCTGGTGCGGCAGAAGTGGTTCCACGCGTTCATGCGGGCGTACTTCACGGTGCTGCGCCGGGTGCTGCTGCGCTCGGTGCCGTCGTCGGTACAGTTGGTGGCGAGCGCGCGCGGTGGGGGCCAGACCGTCACCCGCCACGTGCATTCGCCCGATGGCATGGAAGGCGCCGGGTACGCGCTCGCAGCGATGGCCGAGGGAGTCGCGTCAGCGGCGCCCTGGCAGGGCGTGCGGTGCATCGACGAGCTGGTGGACCTCGGGCCGATCGTCGCGCGCGCCAACGCGCTGGCAGGCAAGACCGTGCTCGCCGTGTCGTGAGATGATCGCCACCGTGCGTTCGTTCGGAGTGCTGGTGGTGGTGATGACGGCAGGCAGCGCGCTCGCGCAGGACTTCCCGGAGTTCGCCGACGCGAAGACCATCGAGCAGTGCGTGAAGCTGTACCGCAGCGAGAAGAAGCAGGCGCCGACCGCGGTGGTGCGCGGGCTCTCGACCGAGGCGGCCGACTGCACGCGGCGCGTGATGAACGCCAGGCTCGATGTGTTGCTCGTGCCCTGGAAGAAGAGCGACGCGACGAAGTTCAAGCAGGGCATGGAGGCGCAGAAGCTCTTCAACCAGGCGGTGAAGGGGTACTGCTCGCGGTGGGAGCGCTGGTACGCGGACTGCTGCTCGACCTGCTCGTACACCGAGGAGCCGGAGTGCGAGATGGACTTCCACGCCGCGCGCTTCGCGCAGGTCGACGCGGTGCTCTCGAAGAAGCCGCTCGCTGACGCTCCGGCGCCGACGCGCGCGCGCACGCAGGACTTCGCGGCGTTCGCGAAGGCTTGGTGCGCGTTGCTGGCGGAAGGCGAGGGGTGCGAGGCGCGCGTGCTGGGCGGGCTCGAGGCGGGTCAGCGCGACGACGGACGGGAGCTGTCATGTCGTCGAAAGTGAAGCCGCGGGTGTTGTTGCTCAAGCCGGGCCGCACCTCGTCGCGCGCGGTGCTCGGCGACTACGAGGTCTGGTTCTCGCGCACCATGGGCGCGGAGATGGTGCCGGTCGAGTTGCACGAGGGCGAGACGCCGCCACCCGCGAAGAACTTCGACGCGGTGGTGATGACCGGTTCGCCCCTCTCGGTGACCCAGCGCACGGACTGGATGGACGCGGCCTCGAACTACCTCGTGGAAGCGGCGGACCGCGGCACGCGGGTGCTCGGCGTGTGCTTCGGGCACCAGCTGCTCGCGTGGCGGCACGGCGCGGAGGTGGTGAAGAACCCACACGGCCGCGAGCTGGGCACGGTCACCGTCGAGCTCACGAAGGCGGGGCGCGCGTCGCCGTTGTTCGAGGGTTTTCCCGTGCGGTTCGAGGTGCAGGCGACGCACGAAGACGTGGTCGAGCAGGCTGACGCGCCGATGAACGTGCTGGCGCGCAACGCGATGGCGGCGGTGCAGGCGTTCCAGGTCGGTCCGCGCTCGTTCGGCGTGCAGTTCCACCCCGAGATGGACGCCACCTCGATTCAGTTCTGCATCGACTCGAAGGACACGAAGGCTGGCGATCGTCAGAAGGCCGTGGCGCGCGAGACGCCCTTCGGCGAGCGGCTGTTGCGGCGCTTCCTCGAGCTGTGACGGTAAGCTCCCGCGCATGACCGCGGGGGTGGTCTTCAAGCACACGGTGGAGTCGTTCGTTTCGAACGTCATCGTTCGAGGCGGGCTGCTGAACGACGCGGCGTGGGTCGCGGCGACGCGCGCGCGCGGGCTCGATCTCACGCGACCGGCCGACACCAACCTCGATGACTGGATGTGGCTCGTGGAGCATTCCGCGACGGCCCTCAACCCGGGCGCGTCACGCGAAGACGCGATGCGTGACATCGGCCGGCGCGTGTTCGACGGCTTCGCGCGCTCGGTGGTGGGCGTGGGCATGGTGCTGGTGATGCGGCTGCTGGGCCCGCGGCGCACGCTGCTGCAGATCATGGACTCGTACCGCAACGCCGACAGCGTCACGAAGGTGAAGGTCACCGAGGTCTCGCCGAAGCACCTGCGGCTCGAGTTCAACACCGTGGGTGGCTCGCCGACCTACGTCGAGGGGTTGTTTCGCGGCGTGTTCTCGGCGCTGCGCGTCGAAGGCGCCCAGGTGCGGTGGGCGCTGACTGGCGACGGCGGCGGGATCTTCGACGTCACCTGGCCGTGAGCGTCACGGCGTCGGCCGGGGCTGCAGGTCGATCTCCACCAGTTCGCCCTTGGCGTTGCGTGCGGTGAGGTGAATGCCGCCGTCGGCCGTCTCGTTCGCCGAGACGATCTCCACGAGGTCGTCGTTGATGGTGGCGACCTGCGCGGTGCCCGAGGGCTTCGTGGTGGTGCGTTGGACCTTCGGCGGCCGCTTCGGAATCACCTTCACCAGGAACGTGATGCGGTGGCCGTCGCTCGCCCAGCCGAGGAACGGCCACGTGCCCAGCTGCGAGGCGATGAACTCCACGCGGTCGTTGCCGATCGTCTTGCAGTCGGCGGTGCCGGTGCTCACCGCGACTCGCTGCAAGCGCGGCAAGGTGAGGACGCGGTGCTCGTCGAGCTCGAGCGTGAGCACGCCGCTGGGAGGGACCTGCGTGAGCAGCAGGAGTGCGACCGAGAGCACGCGTCAGCTCGCTTTCTCGCCGGGGTAGGGAATGCGCTCGTCGGCGTCGCCGGGGATCGTGGGGAAGCGGCGCGCGATCCAATCTTCGCGGGCCTGGTCGAGGCGGGCCTTCCGCGACGACACGAAGTTCCACAGCAGGTAGCGCGGCCCGTCGAGCGGTTGACCAGCGAGGATCGCGACGCGCGCGGGCGTGAGCGCGGTGAGCCAGCGCTCTTCACCGGGGTCGAGGTGCACGATCTCGTGCGGACCGGCGGGCTCATCGCCGACGGTGACCTGGCCTTCGACCACGTACACCGCGCGCTCGGGGTGTTCCGGGGGCAGCAGGAAGTCGGCGCCCGCATCGAGCTCGAGCACGGCGTACGAGAGCGGCGAGCTGATGCGCACCGGTGAGCGCAGCGCGCCCCACGAGCCGAGCACGAGCGTGCCGCTCAGCCCATCGGTGTCGAGGCGCGGCAGGTCCTTCTTGCCGACATGCTGGAACGAGGGCGCGTCTTCTTCGTTCGCGGTGGGCAGTCCGACCCAGATCTGCAGGCCGTGCATGGTGGACGACTTGCCGATGAGCGAGGCCGGCGTGCGCTCGCTGTGCACGATGCCGCGGCCGGCGGTCATCCAGTTCACGTCGCCGGGCGTGATGAGCTGCTCGGTGCCGAGGCTGTCGCGGTGCAGGCCCTGGCCGTCGAAGAGGAAGGTGACGGTCGAGAGGCCGATGTGCGGGTGCGGGCCGACGCCGCCGGTCGCCGAGCCGACCGAGGTGTGCGGGCCCATGTGATCGAGGAAGCAGAACGGGCCGACGAAGCGGCGTTCGCGCAGGGGCAGGGCGCGTTGCACCGTGAAGTCACCAACCGGGCTCGCCTTGGCGCTGAGTCGAAGCATGATTCCCCTCTCCCCCTGGGGAGAGGGTCAGGGTGAGGGGATAACCCTATTCCGATTCCGCGACCGCCAGAACGCGAGCACCAACGAGAGCAGAGGCAAGAACCCACTCGACGAACACCCGGGCCGAGCCCCGCTGCCGTCAGTCGTCATCTCCGGATCCGAAACCGGAGCCGGATCCGAACCCGCATCGACCGCCGACGGAGGAACCCCGGCATCGACCTCGGGCTCCATCGGCATGCCCGCATCCACCTCCGGCTCCACGACGCCCGCATCCATCTCCGGCTCAGGCGGCATCCCCGCATCGACCCCCGCATCGACCGGCGGGTTCACCACCTGGTCACACGCATCACCCACGCCATCGTGATCCGCATCCGCCTGGTTCGAGTTGGCGATGAGCGGACAGTTGTCGTCCTCATCGGGCACCTGGTCGGCGTCATCATCGCCATCACACGCATCACCCTCGCCATCGGCATCCGTGTCCTTCTGGTTCGCGTTCGCGACGTCAGGGCAGTTGTCGGTGCCGTCGACGACTCCATCCATGTCGGTGTCGACGGGCGTCGTGAGCTGGGTGAGCGACATCGATCCCCAGATGGTCTGCTGCGCGGTGACGGTGCGCGTGACGGTGGCGCTGGTGAACCCGGGCTTGGTCGCGGTGACCGTCCACGAGCCGGCGGGCAGGCTGAACGTGTACACGCCGGTCGCGTCGGTGACGATGCGCGGACCGCCGGTGACCTGCACGGTCGCGCCGCTCAGCCGCGCCGAGGTGTTGGTGCCCTCGTAGATGACGCCGGTGAGCGTGCCGACGCTGGTCGACGTGGGCGCGAACACCGCGAGCGCGTTGCCGACGGTGCGCTCGGTGCCATCAGACGGGTGATTCACCACGCCCTGGCCCGAGAGCCACATCGCCGAGCTGCCGCCGCCGTCGAGGTTCACGGCGTGGAACGCGCCGAGGCCCTTGAGCAACGTGGCGAGCTCTCCGCAGGTCATGCCGACCGACGCGGTGGTTCGACCATCGACCACCACCAGCCACAGCGTCTTGCCGTCTTGCGAGAGCCCGAGCGCGGTGCGCGGGTTGCGCGTGGTGCAGAGGCTGCCGGTGTGCTGCGAGCTCGTCACCGCGCCGCTGCGGAGGAGATCGGGATGTCCCGACACGACGCCCTTCATCCAACTCGCGTCGAACGTGACGGCGGTGGCCTTCGCCGCGAGCTCGACGCGGTTGTTGAGGCCGAACGAGAACGCCGCGGTGCCGGTGGTGTCGACGGTGTCGGTCCACGCGACGCCGTTGCCGGCCGCGAGCCCGCTGGTTGAGTAGTCGGTGTAGCTGAAGAAGTCGCCGTTGACGGCCATCTGGGCACCGACGAGCGCGCCGAACGACGACGGGCGCCGCTGACGCTCGCTGCTCGCCGAAGAACGGAGGCGCACGCCGGGCTGGTCGAGGTGGATCTCCAGCGCGTGGATCTGCCAGTTGGGCGCGCTCGAGGTGCGGTACAGCTTGCGCACGCCGAGGAAGGGTGTGGTCCACGTGTCGCCGGCGAGGGCGGCGGTGGAGACCAGGCACAGCGCGAGAGCGAGAGAACGCATGACCGCTTCGGTAGCACGCGGCGTCGCGAGCGCGGTCGAGGCCGCCCAGCCTGACACCTCGACGTGACACCGGCGTCGAACCTTGTCAGCGTCTCGGCGTGCGAATTCTGCTCGGCGTGAGCGGTGCGTTGCTGGTCGGCTGCGGTGCAGCGGGTGCACCCGATGGAGGGGTCGGCCCGCTCTGGCCGGTCGGTGCGACCAGCCTGCAGCTGACCTCGAGCGTGGGCTACCCGTTCTGCAGCTCGGAGGACTTCGTCCTCACGTTCGGCGGCCAGCTCACCCTCACGTCGCGGACGGCACCGCCGAGCACCCCCTATGGCCCCTGCATGAGCGCCACCGAGACCCGCCCGCTCAACCAGGCCGATCTCGATCGTCTCGATGCCGCCATGAGCGCGCTGACGCGTCCCGCCTCGGCGCAGTGCGACGTCAGCGACGGCCCCTACCTCGGGGTCGTCCTCACACTCGCCGATGGCGGCACGCGGAACTACCGCGAAGCAGGCCTGGGCTGCTCGACCGACGGCCGCTCGGTCACCGTGACGGGGCTGGGGACGGTGCGCTCGACGCTGGAGGCCTGGGCGCCGTGATCGCGCGGCGTCGCCAGCAGGTTTCACGGTAGACTGCCGCGCGTGATGCGGCGGTTCCCGGCGGAGTTCGAGGCGATGTTGTCGAGCGCAGGCCGGCGCATCCTCTCGGGGAAGAGCAGCGCGACCGGCACGTTGAAGCGCTCGCCGTTCTTCACCGCGACCAACCTGCTCGATCGCCGCCGCCTCGACGACTGCACGAAGCTGCTCGCGAAGACCTTCACCGACATCTTGCAGTCGACGCGCCGGCCGCTGCCGCCCGCGACGAGCTCGCCGAAGTCGTACCAGGACACCTTGCCGCGCGTGGGCACGATGAGCACCGTGCCGCTCAACGGGCCGCTGCAGCTCGTCGCGCTCGGCCGCGCGAAGGAGATCGGCCTGTACGACATGGTGACCTCCGAGAGTTACCGCAAGTTCGCCGAGTCCCTGGCGGGCGAGCCCCTCGACGGTCCGACCGCGGAGCAGGTGCTGTGCTTCCGCCCGCTCGACTACACGGGCCCGCATACCGATCACCACCCCGACGAGCCGCGCGCGAAGGGTGGCTACATCGACGTGCACGTCTCGTTCTGCACGCCGGGCATCAAGCAGCAGTTCATCGTCTACGAGCAGGACGGGCACTTCGCGCAGATGGCGCCCATCTCGGCCAGTGGCACGGTGACCGCGTACCGGCTGCCGGTGTGGCACTACACGACGCCGCTGCAGGCCCGCCGCGCGGAAGATCGACGCTGGCTGCTGCTCGGCTCGTTCTATTTCAAGGAGCCCGCGGCGTGACGACCCAGTGGGACGTCTGGCCGGGCGTACCGTACCCGCTCGGCGCCACCGTCGATCGCGGCGGCGTGAACTTCGCGGTCGCCTCTCCCAACGGCACGCTCGTCGAGGTCTGCCTCTACGACGCCGAAGATCCGAGCAGGGAACTCGCGCGCCTGCCGCTGCGCGACCAGACGCACCACGTCTTTCACGGCTACGTGCCGAACCTGAAGCCCGGCGCGCTCTACGGGCTGCGCGTGCACGGGCCGTGGGCTCCGCACGAGGGGCACCGGTTCAACCCGAACAAGCTCCTCGTCGACCCGTACGCGCGGGCGATCGCCGGCACCGCCGACTGGTCGGCGCCGTTGCTGGGGCACGTGAAGGGGAAGCCGTTCGAGCTCGATCCGCGCGACTCCGCGGCGGGCGTGCCCAAGAGCGTGATCGTCGCCGACGACTTCGACTGGCGCGGCGACGAGCGGCCCGAGGTCATCTGGCGCAAGGCGGTCATCTACGAGCTGCACGTGAAGGGCTTCACGCAGCGCCACCCGCAGGTGCCCGAGGTGTTGCGCGGCACGTACGCGGGGCTGGCGCACCCGGCGGTGATCCAGCACCTCCTCGAGCTCGGGGTGACGAGCGTGCAGCTGCTGCCGGTGCACGCGTGCTCGCCCGAGGGCTTCCTCATCGAGCGCGGGCTCACCAACTACTGGGGCTACAACACGCTGGGCTTCTTCGCGCCCGACGCGCGCTTCTCGGCGAGCGGCGATCGCGGGCAGCAGGTGCGCGAGTTCAAGGAGATGGTGCGCTCGCTCCACCTCGCGGGGCTCGAGGTGATCCTCGACGTGGTGTTCAACCACTCGGCTGAGGGGAGCGAGCAGGGGCCGACGCTGAGCTTCCGCGGGCTCGACAACGCGACGTACTACTGGCTCGACGAGCGCGATCGCT
This sequence comes from Myxococcaceae bacterium, assembly GCA_046351675.1. Taxonomy (GTDB): domain Bacteria; phylum Myxococcota; class Myxococcia; order Myxococcales; family Myxococcaceae; genus Archangium_A. Next base: position 8,470 of record JAXLYB010000022.1, on the reverse strand, counting down.
CGAAGTCGCGCGACTTCACCGGCTGCGGCAACTCGCTGGCGCTCTACCGCCCGCAGGTCTTGAAGCTGGTGCTCGATTCGTTGCGGTACTGGGTGCGCGAGCTGCACGTCGACGGGTTCCGCTTCGATCTCGCGAGCACGTTGGCGCGCGGCCCCTCGGGCGAGTTCGACCCGTACTCCTCGTTCTTCGCGGCGATCTTCCAGGACCCGGTGCTCTCGCGCGTGAAGTTGATCGCCGAGCCGTGGGACGTGGGGCACGGCGGCTACCGGCTGGGCGGCTACCCGATGCCCTTCGCCGAGTGGAACGATCGCTACCGCATCACCGCGCGGCGCTTCTGGCGCGGCGACTCGGGCCAGGTGGCCGATCTCGCGTCGCGGCTGGCGGGCAGCTCGGACTACTTCAAGATCTCCGGGCGGCGGCCCGGCGCGAGCATCAACTACGTCACCTGCCACGACGGCTTCACGCTCGCCGATCTCGTCTCGCACCAACGCAAGCACAACGAGGCGAACCTCGAGGAGAACCGCGACGGCGCTGACGACAACCAGTCGTGGAACCACGGCGTCGAGGGCGCGACCGACGACCCGAAGATCATCGCCGCGCGCGATCGCTCGATGCGCAACCTGCTCGCCTCGCTCTTCCTCTCGGTCGGCACGCCGATGCTCACCGCGGGCGACGAGTTCGGGCGCACCCAGCGCGGCAACAACAACGCCTACTGCCAGGACAACGCGCTCTCGTGGGTCGACTGGGAATTGACGCCGCGCAAGCAGGCGCTGCTCGACTTCACGAAGGCGCTCACCGCGCTGCGCCGCTCGCAGCCCGTGTTGCAGCGCCGCAACTTCTTCCTCGGCAAGACGCTCGACGACTCGGCGTTTCGCGACCTGGTGTGGTTCCACCCGCAGGGCCGCGAGCTGGGCGCCGCCGACTGGAACGACCCCGCGCTGCACTGCTTCGGCTTCTTCCTCGGGGGCGACGCGATCACCGCGCGCGATCCCACCGGGGCGCGCGTGATGGGCGACTCGCTGCTCGTGTACTTCAACGCCGGCGCGCAGCCGGTGCCCGTGGTGCTGCCCGGCAAGGCGTGGGCCGCGACCTGGGAATCGATCTTCGAGACGGCGAGCGTGATGCCGCGGCCGCTCAAGTGTGAGGCCGGCGAGACGGTGCAGGTGCCGGGGTCGTCAGTGCTGGTCTTGCGTCACGCCCACGACGAGGGCTGAGCGGCGCTGCCAGCCGAGCGAGACGAGCGCGCCCGCGACGTGCACGGTGCTCCCCACGAAGAGCAGCAACGGCGGCACCAGCACCAGCGGCGCGCAGCTCACCGCGAGGCCCAGCACCAGCGCCGGCTCGGCCAGCACGAAGCGGCGGGGCAACCCGAGACGCGCGCGGTTCTGCACGATCGCTCCGTGCGCGAGGAAGAGCGCGGCGACCGCGGTCTGCGCGACGATCACCAGCACCGGTCCGACCACGGGCACCAGCACCAGCGTCAGCCCGAGCGCGGCGGTCAACGCCCACGCGAACAGACGTCGCACGCTCGGGAAGAACCCGGTGAGCGCCTTCTTCATCGCGAGCAGCGCACCCGATTCCGGAGGCGGGGCGTCGCCGGTCACCTCGCGTTGAACGAAGAGCGCCATGCGCTCGAGCGAAGGAGCCGCGAGCGCACCCTGCAGCTGCCACGTCAGCAGCACCGCCAACAGCGCCAGCACGAAGGTCAGCACCACGCGCAGGGTGAGCTGCAGCCACGCGGGCTCGGCAATCAACGCCGCGCTGAGCGGCCCCGCGGCGATCACCGCCCCGACGAGCCCGGTGACTCCAGCGATGAGGGTCCACAGCACCGGCGCCAACGTCAGGGCGCGCAGCTCGCGCTCTCGCACCTGCCACCACAGCGCGCGCGGCAGCTGCACCACCGCCCAGCCGAAGGCGCCGAACGCATTCCGGGGCGGGCCGAAGGTCGCTCTCCCGCGTGGCGAGGTGGGTTCCATCGCTTGCGCTTCATACGCGAGAGGCTCGTGCTATGGGCCCGGGCCGTGGGTACACCGATTCTCTGGGCCGCCTTTCTCGCCGGTGCGCTCATCGTCATCGCCATCGACCTGTTCGCGTCGGCGGGCCAGGAGATCACCCCCAAGAAGGCCGCGATGTGGACCGCCATCTGGGTCTCGCTGTCGCTGGGCTTCGCGGGCTTCCTGCACATGGAATACGGCGCAGCGGCGTCGGGCACGTTCTTGATGGCCTACGTCATCGAGTACGCGCTCTCGGTCGACAACCTCTTCGTCTTCATCGTCATCTTCAGCGCCTTCAAGGTGAGCAACCGCGCGCAGCACCGCTTGCTCTACTGGGGCATCATCGGCGCGTTCATCTTGCGCGGCACGTTGATCGGCCTCGGCACCGCGCTGGTCTCGAAGTTCGAGTGGCTGCTCTATTTCTTCGGCGCGTTCCTGCTCTACACGGCGTGGAAGCTGCTCTTCACGAAGGAAGACGACGACGACGAGGTGGTGCCGGAGGAGAACCCCATTCTGAAGTGGGGCCGCAAGGTCTTCCCGGTCGGCACCGGCACCTACGAGCTGCAGTTCACCGCGCGCGAGGCGGGCAAGTTCGTCTTCACGCCGCTCTTCCTGGTGCTGCTGGTGGTCGAGGCGAGCGACATCTTGTTCGCGCTCGACTCCATCCCCGCGGTGCTCGGCATCAGCCAGGACGCGTTCCTCGTCTTCACGTCGAACGCCTGCGCGATCCTCGGGCTGCGCTCGCTGTTCTTCCTCGTCAGCTCACTGATGGACAAGTTCCGGTACCTGAAGATCGGGCTGGGCATCATCTTGTCGTTCGTCGGCGCGAAGCTGATCCTCGAGACCGCGTTCCACGAGTGGGCGCACGAGCACGAGGTGATCGTGATCGTGGTGTCGCTGTCGGTGATCGTGCTCTCGCTGGCCATCTCGATCATCGCGTCGTCGCTGATCAAGCCGAAGCCCGAGCCGGCGGGCGCGGAAGCAGGCGAGAAGGCGCCGGAGAAGGCCTGACATGTCGAACACCGAGACCGAAGGCGTGCGGGTGCGGGTGAAGGCCACGTTCTGGCCGGAGCGCAGCGCGCCCGACAACAGCCAGTGGGCGTTCACCTACGCGGTGAAGATCTCCAACGAGGGCACGCGGGCGGCGACGTTGCGCGCGCGGCACTGGGTGATCACCGACGCCAACGGGCGCGTCGAAGAGGTGCGTGGCGAAGGCGTGGTCGGCAAGCAGCCGCGCCTCGAGCCGGGCGAGAGCTTCGAGTACACGAGCTGGGCGATGCTGCGCACGCCGTTCGGCTCGATGCGCGGCGAGTACCTGATGGAGCGCAGCGACGGCGGGAAGTTCGAAGCGAAGATCGGCGAGTTCGCGCTCACCCAGCCGAATGCGCTGAATTGAAGCGCTGACGCGCGATCACCACCGTCAGCAGCCCGGCGACGACGCCCACCGGCGCGGTGAAGACCGACCCCGCGAGGCTCATGATGAGCGTGTTGCCCATCGCGAGGTCGGGCGGCAGCGACTCACGGCTGAAGACCACCGCCCACAACGGCAGGTGCGCGATGACCGACGTCGCGAAGCCGACCAGCGCGCCGGCGAGGAAGCCGGGCTTCGGGTTCGAGCGGAGCACCAGCAGCCACGTCACCGAGCCCACCACGAAGGCCGAGACCGCCGCGGCGAGGCTCATCTGACGGTCGTGAATCAGGCCCCACGCAGCCGCTGCGCCCGCGAAGCTCAACAGCACTCCACCCAGCACCGAACGCCACAGGTTGGTCGACGACATGGACCACCTCCATCTGCGTCTCACTACTGTCGGAAGAGGAACTCCAGCTCTTCGAGCTCTTCTTCGATGGTGTCAGGCACGGCCTGCGCGAAGGAGTGCAGGATGATGAGCGCGTTGACGTTGGCGTCCTTGGTGGTCGCCGCCCGCAGCCGCTCGGCGAACGCGCGGTTGATCTGCCCCGTCTGCCGATAGGTCTCGGCGAGCCCTTCCATCGACCAGTCGGGCTTCCCGCCGCGCTTCATCACGAAGTACTGCTTGAGCAGGTACATCGACGTCGAGCGCGCCACGGTCTCGAGCTCACCGGCGAAGGGCAGGTGGAGCCGCACCATCGGCCGCAGCTGGTTCAGCACCGGGCAGCCCGCGGTCACCATGTACACGCCGAGCAGCGAGAAGCCGAGGCCTTCTACGACGCACGCGCCGACGACGTACGTGCGCTCGGGCACCGTCACCTTCACCGCGACGCGCTCGTAGCTGAACACCGACGCGAACTCGTTCACCACGTGCGAGAGCTGCAGCGCGACGGGGCAGTGCGGCGCGTCTTTGGGTTTCAGCGCAGTTGGGACACTGCTGGAACTCGAGCTTCGTCCACTCCGGCGGGCTGCTCGGGTGCGGGGCGAGGGTTGGCGAGCGTCTTGCCGTCGAGTTCGACGGTGAAGGTCGCAGGCTCCTTGCCGGGCAGGGTGAACTCGTAACGGACGAACCACGGCTTGGACGGCGTCGGCACGTCAGGCACCCGAGGAGCGGCTGCGCGTTGGAGCCTACCGCGCACCGCGAGTCCGAGCCCTGATTCCGCAGGGGGCACCGGCGAGGATGACGTCTGCCAGTGCGTCGGCTTCGCGCAGCCGCGCGTAGAGCACCCGCGCAAATCCTTCGCTGTCGTTCGGCACGGCGAGCAGCACCGCGGGAGGATGGACCGGCGTGCCACCCGGCGCGATGACGGCCACGCGCGCACCGCTGGCGGACGCGGCGTTTCACCTCGGCGTCGAGCTCGGTGCCGAGACCAACCACAGCCCGCGCGCGGCGCGTAGTGCGAAGCGAGCAGCGCTGGGCGCGCGCACGTCGGTGGCCTGCGACGCGAGGGGCACGGGCTTCGCCGAGCACGCGCGCTCCAGCTCTTCACGCGCGAGGCCGCCGGGACGCAGCAGCCGCGGCGCCGCGCCGGACACGTCGACGATGGTCGATTCCACGCCGACCAGGCTCGGACCTCCGTCGAGCACGAAGTCGACGTCGCCGCCGAGCTCGCCGCGGCACGTGGTCGGTTGGGTCGTAGGCCTACGCGCCCGAGGCGCGGCTGGCGGACGGCGTGCCGGTGACGCCGCCCTTGAATTCACGCAACAGCTCGAGCGCGAGCGGATGTCCGGGGACGCGCAGACCGACCGTGTCCCCGGCTGCCCGTCACCGCACGAAGGGCGCTCGTTGCGGCGCACGATGAGCGTCAGCGGGCCGGGCCAGAACGCGCGCGCCAGCGCTTCTCCATCGGGGCCGAGGCCGTGCGTCCAGTGCGCGCTTCTTCGACCGACGCGACGTGCACGATGAGCGGGTGCGTCGAAGGCCGGCCCTTCACGGCGAAGATGCGCCGCACCGCCAGCTCGTCTGACGCGTCGGCGCCCAGGCCGTACACGGTCTCGGTCGGCAGGCCGATCGCCCCCCGCGCCGGAGCACCTCCACTGCCTCCCTGACCGGTGACGACGCCACGAGAACTCTATGGCGCCCACCCATGCCTTCCCAGCCTTCGAAGAACCTCGAGACGTTCAAGAACCCGGCTCCGGTGCGCGATTACGAGATCGCCTTCGACTGCCCGAGTTCACCTGCCTCTGCCCGCTCACCGGCCAGCCCGACTTCGCGCACTTCAAGATCACCTACGTGCCCGACCAGAAGTGCATCGAGCTCAAGTCGCTCAAGCTCTACCTCTGGTCGTTCCGCAACGAGGGCGCGTTCCACGAGGCGGTCACCAACCAGATCCTCGACGACCTTGTGAAGGCGTGCGCCCCGCGCAAGATGACGGTGCACGGTCACTGGTTCGTGCGCGGTGGCATCGTGACCGACGTCACGGTGACGCACGAGCAGCCGGCGAAGAAGTCGAAGAAGAAGTGACGCGCGCGCCGTCGAGCAGCCACGCGGTCAGGCAGCCGGCGCCATACATCGCGACGGCGTCACCCCAATCGAAGGTCGCGCCGAGCACGATGCGCGCGGGCGCCGCCGGAGGTGAGGCCGAGGCGATCGGCCAGCCCCAGCGCCTGCGCGCCCTCGACGCTGAAGCCGAACACGAAGACCGCGATGGCGAGCAGCGTCGCGCCAGGGTCCATCGCGCCGGCAGCACGGCTTTGACGAACGCGTAGACCAGCACCGTGACGAAGTAGTCGCCGAGGTCGGTGCGCAAGACGGGCACGTGCCGCCACACGGTCGCGATCAAGACCTCGAGCACGAAGAGCGCGGTCGCGAACACCGCCCACTGTCGACGCGTGCGCAGCCTCACGTGCGACCGAAGAACGCGAGCAGGCGTGACAGGAGGCCGGGCCGCGCAGGGCGCTCTTCGGTGCTGCCAGCCAGGTTGACGCGCGGCGTGCGGGCGGTCGGCGGCCGCGGGGGCGGTGGCGAGGGTGGCGCGATGCCGGGCAGGGGCACCTCGGGCTCGGGCTCCATGGCGATCGCGCCGCGGGTCGGCAGATCGGCGAGCGAGACGTGGCGCTCGAGGAATTGATCTTCGAGCACCGCGAGCCCCTCTTCGGGCGTGCGCGAGGCGTCCCACACGCCGTCCCACCGGATCGGCAGCATCGGCTCGCGACGCAGCGCGTGGAGCTGTTGCTGCACGTACTTCCAGCACAGCGTGGTGAGGAGATCGAAGACGCGCTCCTCGCTCGCGGCAGGCGCGGGCCAGGTCGAGTCGAGCGCGGCGCGGAGCTCGGCCAGCGACCCATGCCGGTGTCCAGAGAACGTGATGCCCTTGAGCATCACCCGCGCAAACGCCGCGCTGACCTGCGGGTGCACGTCGAGCGGCACGCGGACCTCCGATTTGCTGTAGCGCGTGATGCTCGGGAAGATCTCGAACCGGTTGCCGCGGTACGGGTGGTAGCCGCCGGTCGCGAGCTGCCAGCCCAGCAACGAGGCGCGCGTGGCGAGTGACGCCGGCGTCTCCGGTCGCCCCTGGAAGGCCTCGGGGCTCAGCAGGAACATCACGTCGGGCGCGAGCGGCCGGTAGAACTCGGGGTCGCCCTCGAGCTCGGGCGGGTAGAGATCGGTGAGCCAGTGGTTCAGTCCGCCGATCGCGAAGCGCCACTGGCGATCGATGCCCAGGCCGATCGATCGATCGGTGAGGTGCAGGTGGCGCACGCGGCGAAGCGGTGACTCCGCCAGCGGCGCGAAGCCGTCGAACATCACCTCGAACAGCGCGCGCAGCACGTCGATCGGCAGCACCTTGCCCGTCGCCCGCAACGCGCCGCACACGTCGCGCCAGGTGATGCCGACGAAGCGCTCGTAGATGAACTGGGTGTCGTAGCCCTCGAAGTCGGAGCTCACCAGGCGCTGCCAGCGCGGCCCCAGTGACGCGCTCAACGCTCCGAGCAGGGCGGCCTCGGTGCGCATCTCTTGCGATCGCGCGTGCTCGAGCAGCCGTTCCATCGCGAGTGGCGCGCGCACGTCGGGGCGCGGCACGACCGGCACCACTTCGCTCACGCTGCCAGTGTGGAGGGCCTGGCCGATCACTGCGTAGAGTCTAGCCTCTGGCTCTCCCCGTCTTCGACCTTGGCCCCGTGCGATCGGGGCGCTTCGACGCCCGCGCGATCGCCGAGCTCGGCCGCGCCTGCGAGGAGCACGGCTTCTTCTACGTCACCGGTCACGGCGTGCCCGCGACGCTGGAGCGCGATCTCGAGCGCGTGACGCGCGCCTTCTTCGCGCTGCCCGACGAGGTGAAGGGCGAGATCCCGATGTCGAAGGGCGGCGCGGCGTGGCGTGGCTGGTTCCCGCTCGAGGGTGAGCTGACGAGCGGCGTGCCCGACTTGAAGGAAGGGCTCTACTTCGGCGACGAACTGGGGCCCGACGATCGCCGCGTGCAGGCGAAGTGGCCGATGCACGGCGCCAACCTGTGGCCCAGTGGCTTGCCGGCCCTGCGCAGCGTGGTGCTCGACTTCATGGCCGCGCAGCGTGACACCGCGCGCTTCGTGCTGCAGGCGCTCGCGTCGTCGCTCGGGCTCGCGCCCACACACTTCGAAGCGTCGCTCACGCGCGAGCCGCTCTCGTTGTTCCGCATCTTCCACTACCCGCCACCTGCGGCTGGTCAGGAGCAGGGCTGGGGCGTGGGCGAGCACACCGACTACGGGCTCCTCACCGTGCTCAAGCAGGACGACTGCGGCGGGCTCGAGGTGAAGACGCCGAGCGGGTGGATCGACGCGCCGCCGATCGACGGCACCTTCGTGTGCAACCTGGGCGACATGCTCGATCGCATGACGGGTGGCCGGTATCGCTCGACGCCGCACCGCGTTCGCAATCGATCGGGCCGCCATCGCTTCTCGTGGCCGTTCTTCTTCGATCCCGCGTTCGACGCCGAGGTGCAGCCGCTGCCCGGTGCGCAGGTGCGGCCGACGCAGCAGGACGCGGCCGAGCGGTGGGATCGGGCGAGCGTGCACGCGCTGCAGGGGACCTACGGCGAGTACTTGCGGGGCAAGGTCTCGAAGGTGTTTCCCGACCTTGCGGACGCCGTCT
>JAXLYB010000021.1:0-149110 GCA_046351675.1 Myxococcaceae bacterium | reverse complement strand
CCGTGACGGGGCCCACTTCCACCGCGGCTTCCTGCAGCGCGTGGTGGTCGAGCCGACGGGGCAGGGCGTCGACCACCCGCTGTGGCGCTCGATCGAGGAGCTGCGCGTGCGGCCCACCCAGGTGCGGCCCGACGAGCTGGGCTCACCGCGCCTCGAGGCCCTCGTCACCCTCGACGGCGTCGACGCGCTCGCGCTCTCGGTGGTCGCCGACGGGCCGGTGCGGCCCCGCCTCGCGACGATGTCGGTGGTCGGCCCGGCGCTCGAAGACAGCCGCCTCACGCGCCAGCAGGAAGACGTGCTCAAGCTCTCGAAGTTCGGCGCGCTGAAGTCGCTCACGCTCGTGCCGCGGCCCTGGCGCCACCACGCCGATCGCCTCGCGTGGCTCCTCGAGAGCCGCCTCGCGCACCAGCTCGCCGTGTTGCGGTTGTCGATCGACCCGCCGTGGGACGTCGCCGGCCTCCACGGGTTGCTGGTGCAGCACCGCCTCACGCGGCTGCGCCTCGAGCTCTTCGTGCCGGGGTGGGCGATGCACTTCAACGAGCACGAGGTGTCGGTGCACTTCGACGACGCCCGCGCGCTCGAGCGGCACGCCCAGACGCTGCGCAACCTGGGCCCGAAGTTCTTGCCGTTCCCCTTCTCGCGCGTGCAGGTGAAGGTCGGTCAGCGCGCGGCGACGGCGGCCCAGCTCGCCCGCCTCGGCGACCTCTTCAGCCGCCACGCCTGAGCGCTCACCACGTCGCGACGTAGGTCACGGTGGTCGGCGACAGCACCGTCGTCACCACCTTCACGCCCGGCTGGCCGATCACCTTCGTGCCTTCTTCGAGCACGCCCTCGGTGTACGTGGGGAAGGGAATGCCGGCGCGAATGGTGAAGGTGAGCTCGAACTGGCGCTCGCCGAGCTCGCGCGTCGTCACCTCGGTCGCGTTGTCGGCGCTGCGGTAGTTGCGCGCGATGGTGCGCAGCGTCTGCTTCACGCCGAGCAGCTTGAGGCCGATGAAGAGCGTGCGGCCGACGAGCGAGGCCTCGAAGCCGCGCACCATCTCGCGGCCCAGCTCTCGCATCGCGTCGGCCTCGCTCGCGCCCGGCAGCACCAGGCTCGACGCTTCCTTCAGCACCGCGCGCCACGGGTCGACCGGCATGTCGCGCGGGCGTGTGGGGTCGAGCCCCAGCGTGCGCAGCTTCGACACCACCTCGGGCGTCAACAGCCCACGGCGCACGAAGACCCGGTTCACGAAGGCCTCCACGGTGTGGCGGTAGACGACGGGCTCGGGCTGCACGCGGCGCGATTCTGCGAGCGAGGCCCGCGCCAGCGCAACCTCGAACCACGGGGCGCAGGCGCAGCTGACAGGTCGGCGCGGCCCGGGGCGCGAAGTGCTCGACCTCGGTGTCGACGTTCGCCATTCTGCGGTGCGTGTGGCGCGTCGCTCCGGTGGTCCTGCTGCTGCTCGTGACGCCCGCGCACGCCGAAGAGCCTGGCCCTGAAGCCGGGCAGCGCATCTGGCCGGCCTTCGTCATCGCGGGAGCGGGCGCGTTGCTCAGCGGCGGGTACCTCGCCGGCGCGTTCGCCACCGGAGATCGCCCCTCGGCCGTGCCGCTGGCGGTCACCGGCGGCATCGTGACCGGCGGGTTGCTCGGCGCCGGCCTCGCGCTGGGCATCAACTCGCTGCGCAAGGACCCCGGCTCGCTGATTCGCTACGTGCTGGTGCCGGTGCTCAGCGGCCTCGCTGGCGCCGCGCTCGGAGGACTCGCCGCCGGCTTCGGCTCGGCGCAGCCCGGCACCGGCCGCACCATCACCCATGTCGTAGTCGTCAGCTTCCTCGTGGGCGAAACCATCACGCTGATGATTGCCCGATGAGGGACCGTCGATGAACGTCGCAGCGCTGGTGATGATGGCCGTACTCGGCACGGAAGGGCTGCCGCGCGTGGTGGTGCTCGACTTCACGGCCGCCGGAGTCGAGGACAGCGTCGCGAAGAACCTCACCACCGCGTCGGTCGCCGAGATCGCGCGGCGCGGCTTCTTTCAGCCCACCTCGTCGGAAGAGGTGCGGGTGCTGCTCGGGCTCGAGCGCCAGAAGCAGCTCATGGGCTGCAGCGAGAACAGCTGCATGGCCGAGCTGGCCGGCGCGCTCGGGGCGCCGTTCGTCTTGAGCGGCTCGGTGGGCAAGGTGGGCGAGACGTTGCAGCTCTCGCTGCAGCTGAGCGACACGGCCAGGGCCGTCGCGGTCGCGCGCGTGGTGCGGCGCGCGCGCGCGGTCGACGATCTGCTCGAGGCGATCCCCTTCGCGATCGCGGAGGTGACCGGCACGCCCTTGCCGCAGACTCCGTCGAAGGCCCTGCCCGCGACCGTGCTCGGCGTCGGTGGCGCGGTGGCGGCCGCCGGCCTCGTGGTCGGCTACCTCGCCCTCAACCAGGAAGCGACGCTCCAGACCGAGCTCGGGCTCGCCGACCAGGGCACCGCCAACGTGCGCGCGCTCGCCGCGTACGAGCAGTCGGCCGCGCAGATCTCGGCGCAGAAGACGGTCGCGCTGGCGCTGCTGGTGGGCGGCGCGGCGGTCGCCGTCACCGGGGCCGTGCTCCTCGCGCTCCCCGCGCCGGGTGGGGCGCGCGTCGCGCTCGTGCCGACCGGCACCGGCGTCGCCATCGGGGGGACCTTCCCGTGAGGGCGTACGTGATGACCGGAGCCGCGTTCCCGGCGCCAGGCTGCGCGCGTCGCGCTCGTGCCGACCGGCACCCGCGCCGCCATCGGGGGGACCTTCCCGTGAGAACGTGCGCGTTGGTGGTGATGGTGATGCTCGCGGGCTGCAAGGCCGCGGTCGATCTCGAGCGGCCGCGGGCCTACCCGTGCACGCGCGACGGCGGCGACGCCCAGTGCCGTGGAGGCTGGGTGTGCGGGTTCGAGGGCGTGTGCGTCGACCCCGCGGTGAGCGAGGCGCGGCGGTGCCAGCGCGACGACGACTGCGGCCGGTGGCACTGCGGGCCCCGCGACGATGCGGGCCTGGGCGACTGCTACGACGTGACCGTGCCCGCACCGGTGGCGTGCACGTGGTCGGGCACGAGCCGCGTGAGCGCAGACTGCGCGGCGGGTTGGTTGTGTGGCTTCGACGGCCGCTGCGTGGCGGTCGCCGCCGGCGTCGAGCGGCAGTGCGACGAGTCGCTGCCCTGCGGCGCGGGGTACGCGTGCAGCGGGCTGGGCGCGCAGACCAACGAGCGACAGTGCGTGCCGTTCGCGGCCGAGGCGCCCGTCGACGCCGGCGCGTTCTCGGCGCCCACGCTCTTCAGCCCGAGGGTGCACGTCGCGGCGCGGCACAACGCCGTGACCTTCGGCAGCACCACCTCGCTCGCCGTCGTCACCGCAGACGGGGGCCTGTGGGTCGCCACGTCCGCGCGCGCTGACGGGGGCACCGGCTTGATGCGCGCGAGAGAGGTCGCGCTCACCGGCGTGCGTGAGGTCTCGCGCTTCGACTCCGCGACGTTCGTCGCGCTGACCCCGGGCGCGCTGCAGTGGGTCGATGCGGTGAGCGGCGGGGTGATGTCCCAGACGCCGCTGCCCGTGACCGACGGCATGCTCGTCGATGGAGTGACCGCCGATGAACGCGTGTGGGTCCTCTCGCCGCCCAATGCCTGGGTCGTGCAGGCCGACGCGGGGTTGGCCGCGCTGCCGGCGATGCCTGGCACGCCTCGCCTCGCCCACGTGATGGTGCTGTCGGGCAAGACCGAGCTGGTCATCGTCACGGCCCAGGGCCTGTCGGTGCTGCGCAACGGGCAATGGGTGCCGCTGGCCATCGAGTCCGCGGTGGGCGTCGTGCCGAGCGCTGGCTGTGACGCGGGCAGCAGCGCGACCATGATTCCACCGAGCGCGATCTTCACGCTCCTCGACAATTCGCTGTGGATCGACGAGCCAGGCCGGAGCCCGAGCATCTGGACGCTCGGCGACACGACCGGGTGTCTGCTGGACGCGCCGGGACGCGGCATGCTCTGCGAGGCCGACACCGTCCCCCGGGTGGCCTTCTCGGTCGAATGCGACGCACGCGACGGTGGCGGCGACGCTGGGCCCTCGCGCATCGCGTACAGCCAGCACAGCCACGTCGGCCAGGGTCCCTCGGTTGCGTGGGTGGTGCGCGATGGGCTCGCGGAGTTCGGCGCCTCGGGCGCCGGTACCCGGTGGTTGGCGGGCACCTCCCAGGCGCTCCTCAACAACTCGCCCGTGCAAAACATCACGCCGTTCGGCGCCGTCAACGGTGACCAGAACTACTGCCAGGGCATCAAGGGGAGCGACGAGCGGGTCGTCACGGCGCAAGACTCGACCGGGTCGAACCACTTGATGACGCTCGCGATCTTCGGGCTGCAAGACGGGTTCGGTTTGCGCCTCGACAGCTCGGACGGCCTGGGCGAATGCAGCACCGTCACCGCGACCACCACCATCGAGGGGCGCGACGGAAAGAGCCGCTCGGTGCTCGCGGCAGGTGATCGACTCTGGGCGGTGGCCACGGCTGCCGATGGCCTGGTGCGACTCGCGCCGGTGCCGTTCGGTCGCATCACCTCGATCACCGGCGTCGCCGCGGCTGACCCGTTGCTCCTCGAGGGGTGGCTCATCGACAGCGGGCGCCTGTTCCACTTCACGGCGGCCAACGAGGTGCAGTGGTCGGCGCGCGAGCTGCCGCTCGACCCCGGCTTCGTCGTGCCGCCTCGCGGCGTGTGGCAGGCCGAGGGGCGCTTCCGCGTCACGATGGACGACGGCACCACCTTCTCGCTCCCGGGGTTCGTCTCGCTGTCCGACGCCGCGCCGCGCACCCTCTTCGAAGTCGAGGGCTACTGCGGCACCGCGTGGGGGCTCGCCACCGACGGGCTCTACCGCCTCGACGGCCGAACGTGGACCCCGGTGCCCGTGCCCGCGACGCTGCGGCGGCCGGCGCCGATGGCCTTCGCGGGGGGCGCCCTCCACCGCTCGTCGAGCGAGCTCTTCGTGAGCGACACGGCGGGCAACGTGGCGATCATCAACTGCGCCACCCAGCCCTGAGCGTCAGCGCCGCGACGCGACCGCGTTGTGCGTCGCCGCCGTGCGGATCAGGTCTGCCAGCGCGCCCTCGTCGAGCGCGTCGCCCTCGCGCAGGTCGATCGCCCGGCGCGTGTTGCCCTCGAGGCTCGAGTTGAAGAGCTTCGCCGGGTCCTTCATGTTCGCGCCCTTCGCGAAGGTCAGCTTCACGGTCGCCTTGTAGACCTCGCCGGTGCAGAGGATGCCGTTGCGCGACCACACGGGAATGCCCCACTTCCATTCCTCGATGATCTGCTGGTCGGCCCCGAGGATCACCGCGCGCACCTTCGCCAGCATCGCGCCCCGCCAGTCCGTCAGCTCGGCGATGCGCGCGTCGATCAGCTTCGACGCCGCCGGGCCGCTGGGGTGCTCGCTCTTCGGCTTCGGCCTCGGCATGCGGCTCGACTTCGCCGTCGGGGCCACCTTCTTCTTCGTCGCCATCGGTTCTCCTTCGACTCGTCAGGCCGCAGCCCCGAGCGTCTCGACCAGCTTCTCACGGTTGCGCTCGAGGAACAGCGCGTTGAAGGCCACCACCGGGAAGACCAGCGCGAACAGCGCCAGCCCCACCACCAGCAGCACCGGCACTTCCCACCCCGGCGCGAAGTGTCGCAGCAGGTACACCACGCCGAACAACAGCCCGCCCGCCGTGCCCAGCGTGCCGAACATCATGAGGATCACCGTCAGCGGAGGCTGCGCCGCGCGCATGCCGTTCTTCGTCAGCGGCCGCGGCTGCCAGATGCTCGCGAACTGCCCGACCATCGCGAGGATCAAGAAGATGCACGCGTAGAGCAGCACGCCGATCAGCAGCTCCAGCGGCTCGCCCTTGCCCGTCAGCGGCAGCAGCACCAGCAGCATCGCCGCCTGCACCGACTGCCACGCCGCGAAGCCGAGCAGCTTGCCGCGCAACAGCGAGATGGGCTCCACCGGCAGGAGGAAGAGCACCTTCACGCCGTGGCGATCGAGCCCGAACTGGTTGAAGAGCAGGTTGGTGCCCGCCAGCGACGCGTAGCCGAACGCGATCGGCGCGCTCCACCCGCGCCCGGGAATGACCTCGGCCAGCGGCCCGCGAATGAGGATCAGCGTGAGCAACGGCATCACCAACCCGAAGCGGCCCGGCAGGCTGCGCCACAGCGATTCCCACTGCAGCCGCGCCACGCCCATCACCTGGCTCTCGAAGCTCCACAGCGTGACCTTCGCGCCCAGATCTTGATCGAGATCGAGCGGCCGCTCGCGCGACACGAGCTGCCAGGCGATCACCACCACCACCGCCGTCACCACCACCGGAAAGAGGCCCGACACCAGCAGCGCCACCGCGTCGAACCGCCCGGCGCCGAGCTCCTGCACGGTGTGCAACGCCCAGCCCGCCGGCGACCAGCGCCACGCGCCCGCCAGCCGCTCGCCCCACGTCAGGTACTCGTTGCCGGTGATCGACTTGGCCAGCTTCGGCAGGAAGAACGACATCGAGACGCCGGCGATGGGCAGGAAGATCAGCATCGAGCGCAGCCGCTTCGACACCCGCTGCGCGATCGACCCGAAGAGCTGCTGCAGCGCGAGCAACATGCCCACGTGCCCCAGCAGCAGCAGCGCGAAGAAAGGAATGCCCGCCGGCGCGCCGACGCACAGGCCGAGAATGAACGAGCCGATCGCCGCGAGCTCGACGATGGTGATCGCCTCCGCCGCGCCCGCGAAGCACTCCGCCGCGAACAGCGTCAGCGAGCGCACCGGGAAGCCCTTGAGCGTTTCCCACGGCAGCTGCCGCGAGCCGCTCGACACGCCGCCGACGAAGCCCGCCAGCAACGTCACGCCGGTGAAGATCACCGACGAGAAGGCGATCGCGCGATCGCCCTCGGGGCCACCGAGCGCGTGACCGACCACCCAGCCCAGCGCGCCGAGCGAGATCAGCAGCGGGGCGACGGTGGTGACGAACAGCAGCAACAGCAGCAGCGCGAACGCCCACAGCGCCGCCATGCCGGTGTTCTTGCGCATGCGGTTCCACGTGCCCTGCAGGTGCGCGACCGCCAGCGCGCGAAACGGGCTCACAGCCACGAGAGCGAGCCCTTCTGCTGGCCACCCACGAGGCTGACGAACAGCGACTCGAGCGAGTCGGCGCCCTGCTTGATCTGCTCCAGCGTGCCGTAGCCCTTCAGCTTGCCCTCATCGATGATCGCGATCAGCGGGCACAGCTTCTCGACCACCTCGAGAATGTGGCTGGTCAGCACCAGCGTGACGCCCTTGCTCTGCAGCGTCTGCAAGATGTCCTTGATGGTGCGGTTGGTGACCGCGTCGATGCCCTCGAAGGGCTCGTCGAGGAAGAGGATCTTCGGCCCGTGGATCAGCGCGGCGCACAGCGCGAGCTTCTTCTTCATGCCGAAGCTGTAGTCCGACACCAGCGTGCGTGGCCCGGGCTTGAGATCGAGCGTGTCGAACAGCTCCGCGCCGCGGCGATCGATCGCCCCGTCGTCGAGCCCGTACATGCGGCCCACGAAGCGCAGGTACTGCTGGCCGGTGAGCAGCTCGAGCAGCGCCATGTCTTCGGGCATCACACCCATCAAGCGCCGCGCCTCGAGCGAGCTGTGCCGCAGGTCGTGCCCCAGCACCTCGATGGTGCCCGAGGTCGGGTCGACCAGGCCGGTCGCCATCTTCAGGGTGGTCGACTTGCCCGCGCCGTTGCGCCCGAGAAAACCGAGGAACGTGCCCGGCGCGATGTCGAGCGAGAGCGCGTCGACGGCGACCTTCTCGCCGAACCGCTTCGTCACCTGCGTGAGCTTGAGCGCCGAGGGCGTGCTGGAGGTCATGAAGAGGTCAGCCGATGATCATGTCTTCGCGCTCGAGCCGCCCTTCCGCGAAGCGCGAGAGCCCGAAGCGCTCGAACAGCTCGTCTGACTCACCCGTGGCCATCCACCGCGCCATGCGCTCGGTCACCGCGGGCGCCATCATGAAGCCGTGGCCCACGAAGCCGCTGAGCTGCAGCAGGTTCGGCAGCCCCGGTGTGCGCCCGAGGATCGGCGAGTTGTCGGGCGTCACGTCGTACGGCCCGGCCCACTGGCGCAGCACCTTCAGCTGGCCCACCTGCGGCAGCTGCTCGGTCAACGCCTGTGCGTAGCGGGTGAGGAAGCGCTGCGTCGAGCCGAGGTTCATGCCCGCCGGCTCGCGCGGGTCGCCCATGCCGCCCACGATCTCCCCGCGCATCGACTGCGAGAAGTACAGGCCGCTGTCGAGCACCGACACCAGCGGCCCGAGGAAGGGCTTGAGCGGCTCGGTGCTGCAGATCTCGTGGCGGTGCGGCTCGTTGGGCAGGTGCACGCCGGCGAGCTTGGCGATCTGCGGGCTCCACGCGCCGGCCGCCAGCACCACCGTGTCGCACGCGATGTCGCCGCGGTCGGTGATCACCTTCGTGATCTTGCCGTGGCCAAGCTCGAAGCCCTCGACCCGCGTGAAGGTCTCGATCTTCACGCCGCGCTTCGCCGCCTGCTGCGCGTAGCCCCACACGAACGCCCACGGAAAGATCACCGCGTCGTCGGGGTTCCACGCCGCAGCCTTCACGCCCTTCATCGTCAGCTGCGGCACGACCTCGCGCGCCGCGTCGGGAGTCAGCACCTGCGTCGGCACGCCGTGCTTGTTGTGCAGCGCCGCGCTCCGCTCGATGCGGCGCACCACGTCGTCCGACTTCGCGAGGAAGAGGTAGCCCCCCTGGCGGAACCAGACGTTGATGCCCATCTCGCGCGCGAAGCCCTTCATGAGCTCGATGGTGCGCTTGGCCAACGTGATGAGCGTCGGCGTGCCCCACTGCGCGCGAATGCCGCCGCCGTTGCGCCCCGACGCGCCGGCGCACAGGTAGCCCTTGTCGATCACCACCACGTCGCGCTCGCCCTGCTCGGTGAGGTGCCACGCGAGCGAGAGGCCCATGATGCCGCCGCCGATGATCACCACCTTCGCGCGCGCGGGCACCGGCTCCTTCGGCCGCAGCGCCGTGGCGCTGAAGGTCTTCATCGGCCCCGTCGACGTCGCGCTCATCGGCACGCCGCCCGCGGGCGCCTTGGCCGGATCGAACGCCGCGCTCGCCCAGAACGACAGCTCCGCGGGGAAGAGGGGAGGGCGCGGGGTGAACGGCAGCAGCGCCGCAGGGTTCGCCCTCGTCTTCGACTCGAGGTGGCGCGCGACCGCGGTCAGGCACTGCTTGCCCTGGCACATGCCGGTGCCGAAGCCCGTGAAGCGCTTGATCGACTCGACGTCGCGGTAGCCCTTCTCGATGGCGTGATCGACCTCGCCGGTCGTCACGTCTTCGCACGGGCAGAGCATCGCCTTGCTCACGGCGTCGCTCCCGCGCAGAGGTGATCGGCCACCGCGAGGCCCTGCTCGGCGGCCGCCGCCGACGACATCGGCCCGCGCAGCTCACCGGCCACGAAGAGGTTCGGCTGCGAGGTGCGGCCCACCGCGTCGGCCTCGACCACGAAGCAGCGCGCGCTCGAGCTCCAGCTCACCTTCGCGCCGGCCGCCCGCGCCAGCTCGAACGCCGGGCTCTGCGGAACGCACGTCGCGATCACGTCACAGTCGCGCTTGCCGGCGTTGGTCGTCACCGCCGTCACCTCGCGCAGGCCGTGGGCGCGCAACGGCTCTTCGCCGATCGCCACCGCGGTGCCGCCCGCGTTCTTCACCAGCTCGGCCAGCGCGCGCGCCTCGTTCGGCTCCCCGACGCAGGCCACCGTCTTGCCAGCCAGCACGCCCCAGCGGCGAATCAGCGTCGCCACCGCGCGACCGGCCATCACGCCGGGGAGATCGTTGTTGGGGAACGTCGGGAGCTGCGGGTAGCCGCCGTTCGCGAGGATCAGCTTCTCGTAGAAGACGAGCTTCAGCGCGCCGTGCTCGATGATCGCCAGGAACGGCGGCCCATCGTCGGCGAAGAGCCCCGCGACGTTGGCGTGCGTGCGCGCGGGAGCGTTCCACGGCGCCGGCTGGCCGACCTCGGCCGCGCCGATCAACCGTCCGCCCACTTCGGCGTCGCGCTCGAAGAGGGTGTACGGCACGCGCCGCGCCTCGAAGACCTTCGCGGCTGCCAGCCCCGCCGCGCCTGCGCCGACGATCACGATGCCCAGCTTCTCCACCGTCGCGGGCGGGCGGTCGGGCGCCGGCTTGTCGGGCAACGTGCCCAGCCCCGCGAGCTGCCGCGCGATCTTCTGCAGCACCTTCTCGACGATCGGCACGCCCGCCAGGAACTCGTGGTGGTTGAACCAGTCGCGGAAGACGAAGTCGTTGGCGCGGAAGACGTCGAGCCGCGCGTCGGGGATCGCGTTCTGCCGCTCGAGGCGCATGCCCGACTTCACCGGCACCCGGCAGGTCGGCACGTTGGGCACGCCGTCGACGCGCATGAGGCAATGTGCGCACGCCCCGCTCATGCAGAACGGCCCGCGCGGCCGGTGGTACTTGGGCGACCGGCTGAAGATCGTCTCGCCTTCGGCCACCAGCGCGGCGGCCACCGGCTCGCCTGCACAGGCTTGAAATTGCTCGCCTTCCAGCTCGATGGTGACGGGGTTCGCGGGTGGGGCGAGGCGCGGCATGAGTCGGGTTGATTCGTAGCGCAGATCGATCGGCGCCGCCCTTCGTTTCAGTGGCCCATGCGCTCGACCCTCGTCTTCTTGTCGCTGGTGGCCTTGTCGGCGGTGCCCGCTTTTGCCTCGGTCTCGCACGACCGCGAGGCAGAGGTCGCGAAGGCCGCGGTGGTGGTGGTGCGCGGCTCGGCCGACGCGATGGAACAGGTGCTCGCGCGCGCGAAGGTGAACTTCGTGGTGGTGACGCCCGACGAGCTCGCCGACCTCCCGCTGCACAGCAAGCAGGTGGTGATGGTGAACTGCCGCGGCGAGATGAGCGAGGAGGCGCGCCAGCGCTTGAAGCGCTTCGTCACCGCGGGCGGCTTCCTCTACACGACCGACCACGCGGTGCGCGAAGTCGTCGAGCGCATCTTCCCCAACACCATCGGGTGGACCGGCAACACCACGCAGCAGGAAGTCGTGCCGGTGAAGATCAACGGCAGCAACGAAGACCGCGGCCTGCTCAACGCGCTCGGCGGCAACGCGAAGGAGATGTGGCAGGTCGCCGGCGGTGGCTACCCGGTGAAGGTGCTCGATCCGAAGCGCGTGAAGGTGCTGATGGAGTCGGATCGCGTCGAGAAGCTCTACGGCTCGGGCGTGATCGCGGTGCGCTTCCGTTGGGAAGATGGCCAGGTCATCCACGTCACCGGCCACTTCTTCACCCAGCCCGGCCAGACGCCCGATCAGGTCGCCTCGAGCGGCGGCCGCGTGTTCGAGCAGCTGTCGGAAAACGTGGTGCAGTCGAAGAAGGCCGACGAGGGCCGCATCGACTCGCTCTACGGCACGTCGACCAAGCGCGAGATCCAGATGTTCGACGCTCCGGCGGCCACCGCGGCGCCGGCACCCACGCGCAAGGCCCCGGTGCAGGCGGGCGAGAAGCTCAAGGTGCTCGAGAAGAACGACAAGGACGGCTACACGCGCGTGCGCGACACGCAGGGCAACGAGGGCTGGGTGCCCACCAGCGCGCTCTGAAGCTGAAGCCGGTCGGCGTGCGGTACAGTGCCGCGCTCCATGATCACCACGCTGCGCAAGGCCCCTGATTGTGCGTTCGGCGTGGTCGATGATCTCTTCATCTGCCTGTGGCGTGAGTCGCAGCCCACGCTCGAGTCGGCCGAGAAGTGCGGTGAGCTGGTCAAGCAGCACCAGCAGACGCGCCAGGGCCCCATCGGCCTCGTCACCATCGTGCCGGAAAACTCGCCCACGCCCGACGGTGCGGTGCGCAAGCGCATCGCCGACGTGCTCTCGGCGTCGACCAACGTGAAGGGCTCGGCGGTGTGCTTCGAAGGCACGGGCCTGCGCGCGACCATCGTGCGCACCATCGTCACCGGCATCACCTTGATGGCGCGCCTCTCGTTCCCGCACCAGGTCTTCGCGTCGGCCCTCGCGGGTACGGCGTTCGTGGTCGCCTGCCTGCGCGACGCGCGGGTCGAGAGCCGTGACGCGCGCGATCTGTCCGCCGAGATCGACGCGTGGCGCAAGTCGCTCTAACGCGGGCGAATCAGCTCAGGGCTTGGGGTGCGCCGAGAGCCACGTGTAGACGGTGTCGGCCCACGAGTTGTTGAAGTTGGGAATGTGCGAGCCGCCGTTGATCTTCCACAGCTCGGCCGCGGCGCCCGACGGGCAGCCGGTGAACTGCAGCCGGTTGGTCTCGGACAGCGGCAGGTCGAACACCAGGTCGAGATCGCCGCCGATCGCGTCGAGCGTGGTGCCGGTGCAGCCGTTCTTCGTCGCCCAGGTGCGCACCGTCGTCTCCGCGCCGGGGAAGGGTGGGGCGCCGGTCACCGCCGCGCCGCCGTTGTAGGCGATGGTGCCGTCGAGCGTGCCGTGCACCTGGAGCACGCTGATCTTCGAGCTCGGCGCGCACTTCGTCGGGTCGGCCCACACCGCGCCGGCCAGCGACATCACCGCGGCGATCAGGTCTGAGCGTTCGCACGCCAAGCGGTGCGCCATGAAGCCGCCGTTCGAGTGGCCCACCACGAAGATGCGCTTCGGGTCGACCGTGTACCTCTTCTTCATGTCTTCGATCACCGCCGTCAGGTACGCGACGTCATCGGGGCCCGCGCCGAACGCACAGCACGCGTCGGTCGCGTTCCAGTAGTGCTGGCCTTGGCCGTCGACGAGCCCGTCGGGCAGCGCGAGCAAGAAGCCCTTCTGCTGCGCGAGCGCCGCGAACTTGAAGTACGCGTCCTGCGTGGCGCCCGTCGCCGTGTAGCCGTGCAGCTCGAGCACCAGCGGCGTCGGCGTGCCCGCCGCGTAGCTCACCGGCACCACCTCGGCGAACGGGCGCTGCGCGATGAGCGGGTCCTTCATGTACACGCCTGCGTCGACGCCGGCGTCGTCGGCGCTGCCACCACCGGTGGATCCGCCGCCCGTCGCTCCGCCGCCCGTGGCGCCGCCACCGCCCGAGCCGCCTCCCGTGGCGTTCCCTCCGCCGCCCGTGCCCGAGTCAGACCCGGTCGGCGAGACGCCGCTGCAGGCGAGGAGCGTGGAGGTGAGGATCGTGAGGCCGAGCGCGCGAGTCATGCGCGCCGCATAGTCCAACCGTCACCGCAGCTGGAAGGTGATCAGGTGGTCGTACTCGCCGTATTCCTGCGTGCGGTTGACGAAGACCTGGGCCTCTCTTGCCCCACGCGGCAGGTCGCAGCCGACGTCGAGATCGCGCGCGTTCGACTTGCCGCAGTCCTCGCCGTTCACCTGCACCAGCACCCACGCGCGGTTGGGGTTCTCGAGCTTGAGCTCGAAGCGATCGTCGACCTCGACGATCGGCCGCAGCGGCGACAGCAGGTTCATGTGCTCGCGCGCCAGCGCCGGCCTCGCCAGCGGCTGCCGCAGGAACTCCGCGCGTGAGAGCTCGACCTGGCGCAGCTGCCACTTCGGCTGATCGGGGAAGTGATCGAGCCCCATGAACTGCGGCGGAATGAAGAGGTAGGTGGTCTCGTAGCCCTGCTTCTGCGGGTCGTTCACGTACGTCGGGTCGTCCCACGTCACGTCGAGCAGGTACCAGGCGCCCTTGATCTCCACCGCGTTCCACGCGTGGCCGACCGGCTCGAGCTCGCCGGTCTTCGCGCGCACGTCGCCCGTCACGTAGACGATGCGATCGCCGGTCTGCTTGCCCAGCTCCACCATCAGGCGCGCGTAGCCCTCGCACACGCCCATGCGCGAGAGGAACACGCTCTGCGCGTCCTGCTTCTTGCGCGGGCCGGTGACCGAGTCGTGATCGTAGTGGAGCCGCATCACCACCCAGTCGTGCAGCGCCTTCACGCGATCGAACGGGTCGGTGGTGCGCGCGCTGATGTAGCGGGCGACCGACTCGATGCTCTGCTCGTCGCCCGCGGTCATGCCGGTGACGATCGGGCTCGGGGCGTCGGCCCACGGCCAGTGCGTCTGGCCCACTTCCCACGCGTCGGCCGGGTCGGGCTCGTCGGGCTTCGGCGGTTCGTCGGGCTTCGTCGGCGGCTCGTCGGGTTTCGCCGGCGGATCGTCGGGCTTCGTCGGAGGATCTTCCGGCCTGGTGGGAGGGAGCTCGGAGGGATCGCGCTTTCGCCACCGCGCGCCACTGCCGTAGCGGGTGGTGATCTCCATCGGCTTCACGTCGTCAGGCACCGGCGTCTGCTCGTCTTCCTTCGTGCGGTAGGGGTTGTCGTTCGCCGCCTCGTGCAGCCACTCGAGCGCAGAAGACGAGGCGATCAGCGCGGTGCGCGTGCGGTCGACCCACGGGCCCTGGCGATCACCCAGGAACCAGTCGCCGCGCGTGGCGAGCGCCGCGAACGCGACCTTCGGCCACAGCACCAACAGCGCGGCGACGAAGACGAGGTTGATGAACACCGTGCGCAGGGCGATGCGCAGCGGGCCGGTCAGCGCGCGCTTCTTGGGCAACAGGCGCGTGCTCCGCTTGAGCTGCGCGTAGAAGGCGTCGGTCGCGCGCTTTTCCCACCACAGCGGCAGCACGGGGAAGAGGAGCACCCCGCCGATGCACGCCAGCTCGGGCGGCCCGCCGGCCCACGCGACGAGCGACGACGCGAGCCACACGCCCAGGCCCGTCACGAGCAGCAGCACCACCACGCCGAGGAAGCGGAACACGCGGACATTCTCCCGCTTTTTTGCGAAGACGCCGCTCATGATCTCCGGAACGCCCCGTGCCCCGATCGCCGTCAACGAGCCCATCAAGCAGTACGCGCCTGGTTCGCCCGAGCGCGCCGAGCTGAAGGCCGCGCTGCAGAAGGTCGGCAGCGAGAAGGTCGAGATCCCCGTGCTCATCGGCGGGAAGGAAATTCGCACCGGCAAGACCTTCGACGTGCGCTCGCCCTTCGATCACCACAAGGTGCTCGCCACCGTGCACAGCGCCGGGCCCGCCGAGGTCGAGCAGGCCATCGCGTCGGCGATGACGGCGAAGAAGGCGTGGGCGGCGCTGCCCCTGTCCGAGCGCAGCGCGGTGATGGTGAAGGCCGCCGAGCTGCTCGCCACGAAGTACCGCGCGCGCATCAACGCCGTCACCATGTGGGGCCAGGGCAAGACCGCCTACCAGTCGGAAATCGACGCGGCGTGTGAAGGCATCGACTTCCTGCGCTTCAACGTCGCCTTCGCGCAGCAGATCGCCGACGTGCAGCCCCAGTCGGGCGCCGGAGTGTGGAACACCACCGACTACCGCCCGCTCGATGGCTTCGTCTTCGCCGTCGCGCCGTTCAACTTCACGGCGATCGCGCTCAACCTCTGCACCGCGCCCGCGCTGATGGGCAACGCCGTGCTCCTCAAGCCGGCCGAGACCGCGACCCTCGCCGCGTGGACGTTCTTGAACGTGCTCCGCGAGGCCGGGCTGCCCGACGGCGTGATCAACTTCCTGCCGGGGCCGGGCGCGCCGATCGGCAGCGCCGCGCTCGCGCACCCTGACTTCGGTGGCCTCCACTTCACCGGCTCGACCGCGACCTTCAACGCGATGTGGAAGCAGATCGGCGACCAGCTGCCGCGCTACCGCCAGTACCCGCGCATCGTCGGCGAGACCGGCGGGAAGGACTTCATCTTCGTGCACCCCAGCGCGGGCGATGATCTCGACGCGATCGCGGTGGCCATCACGCGCGGTGGCTTCGAGTACCAGGGCCAGAAGTGCAGCGCGTGTTCCCGCGTGTACGTGCCCAGCTCGCTGTGGCCGGCGCTGCGCGAGCGGCTGGTGCCGATGATCGACGGGCTGGCGATGGGGCCGGTGACCGACTTCCGCAACTTCGTGTCGGCGGTGATCGACGATCGCTCGTTCATCAAGATCGGCCGCTACCTCGAGCTCGCGCGCAGCAACGACGCGAAGATCCTCGCGGGCGGCAAGGTCGATCGCACCGTCGGCTGGTTCGTGCGCCCGACGCTCGTGCAGGTCACCAACCCGCGCCACGCGCTGATGACCGAGGAGATCTTCGGCCCGGTGGTCAGCCTCTTCGTCTACCCCGACGAGCAGCTCGAGGAAGCGATCAAGGAAGTCGATCAGGCGACGCCGTACGCGCTCACCGGGTCGATCTTCGCGCGCGACGCGCATTCCATCGTGCACCTCACCTCGGCGCTGCGCGGGGCGGCGGGCAATTTCTACATCAACGACAAGTGCACCGGCGCCGTGGTCGGCCAGCAGCCCTTCGGCGGCGGGCGCGCGTCGGGCACCAACGACAAGGCGGGTTCGATGTGGAACCTGCTGCGGTGGACCAGCCCGCGCACCATCAAGGAAACGTTCGTGCCGCCGACGTCGGTCGGCTACCCCTTCATGGGAGCGGAGTGAAGTACTCCCTCTCCCCACGAGCGGGGAGAGGGCCGGGGTGAGGGGCCATCACCTCGACAACAACGCGACCAACTGGTCGAGCGCCGCCCCCCAGCCCTCGCTGAACCCGACGCGATCGTGCGTCGCCGCGTCCTCCATCGTCCGGTGCATCGCCGTCGCGCGGTACCTGGTCTTCCTCGGCTCCAGCGACTCGATCTCGACCACCGCCGTGAAGTCCGGCACGCCCTCCGACGGCGGCTTGGGCCGGAACCCCGCCGACAACGCGGTCGTCCACACCAACCGCTTCCCCGGCACCACCTCGAGCACGCAGTTGTCGAAGCTGCTCGTCTCACCCTTCGGCCCGCGCATCGCGAAGAAGAACCTCCCACCTGGGCGCAGCTCGATCACGCAGTCCGTCACCTGCCACGGCCGCGGGCAGAACCACGGCTTCAAGTGCTCTGGCTCGGTCCACGCGCGCCACACCAGGTCGGCCGGCACGGCGATCTCCCGCTCGAGCACGAGGTCGGTCTTCGCTCTCATCGCTTCTTCTCCTTGTCGAGGTGCAGCAGGTAGTCGTCGAGGCGGTCGAGCCGCGCTTCCCACTCGGTGCGCTGCTTGCTCAGCCAGTGCTCCGCGGCGCGCAGCGGGGTGGCGTGCAGCGTGAAGGTGCGCACCCGGCCTTCCTTCTTCGAGCGCACCAGCCCGCATTCTTCGAGCAGCGTCACGTGCTGCAGGAACGATGGCAGCGCCATGTCGAAGGGCCGGGCGAGCTCGGTCATCGACGCCGGGCCACGGCTCAGCCGCTCGATCACCGCCAGCCGCGTCGGGTCGCCGAGCGCCTTGAAGATGCGATCGCGCGAAGGGTGATGGTTAGTCATCGACCTAAGTATCGGGGTCGGCCGGGTGCGCGGCAAGCGTTTTGGTAACGTTCCGCATCATGTGGGTCGTGGCTCTCGCGGTGCTCGCTGCTGGTCCCGCCGACGCTGGCGTGGCTGAGCCGGCCATCGCCCGCCCGCTGGCACTCAACATCCTCTTCCTCGACGACATGAAGTCGGTGCCCACCACGTGCGGCACCGGCACCGAGCACGAGCAGATCGCCTGCCTCATTGAAGGCCGGTACGCGCGCGACGAGAAGGCGAAGCGCCTCGCGGTCACGCTCTTCGAGAAGACCGGCACCGTGGTCGGCAAGCTCGAAGAACAGAACTTCGACGGCGGCTACCGCGGCATGCTCCACCTCGTGCCGCGGCTGCCGACGGGCGCGCTGCGCACGCACCTCGAGTGGGCCTCCGCCGCGCTGCTCGACTACGACGACTTCTTCGCCCGCCTCGGAGGCACGCCGAAGTACCGCTGGCGCGCGCTCGAGTTCCGCTTCTTCGAGTCGGTGAAGCGGCGCACGCCGTCGGCCTTCGCCGTCGACTGGGCCGTCGCCTACAACGTGTCGGGTTCGCTCTTCGGGTCCGAGGCCGGAGTGCGCAGCACGCTCTTCCACGAGATCTTCCACTTGAACGACCAGGCGCGCGGCAACTGGTCAGCCAAGGCGCTCGGGCCGGTGTTCGACGCGATCGTCACGAAGTGCGGCACGAAGGTCGAGTGCCTCACCCCGTACGTCGCCGATTCCATCAAGGTGAAGGGCGGCACGTATTACGCGTTCCAGCCCGGCAACGGCGTGGGCGAGTACGGCGCCGATCTCGCGCGGCGCTACTACCTCGAGCAGCGCGCGGTGCTGCACGGAGAGAAGGTCGCCCACCCGTTCAAGTGCGGCCCCGAGGAGAACGGCAAGGCGTGGGCGCTCCTCGTCCAGGAGTTCTTCGACGGCGTCGATCACGTGCCTGCCTGTCCGCCCGGGAAGTGAGCACTGTTGCAACAAAGGCTGTTACAGTTGCAACTCTGAAATGCCGACGCCTGACCTGGACCAGCTGAAGTCGACCTTGCGGGGAGCGGGGCTGCGCAGCACGTCGCCTCGCGTCGCGGTGCTCAAGCGCTTGATGGGGGCGAGCACGCCCATCTCTCACGGGGAGCTGGTCGACGCGCTCGCCGACGAGGGCATGGACCGCACCACCGTGTACCGCAACCTCGTCGACCTCACCGAGGCGGGCCTCGTGCAGCGCACCGATCTCGGGGACCACGTGTGGCGCTTCGAGCTCAAGCGGCCCAACGAGGAAGGCGTGCGCCACCCGCACTTCACGTGCACCGACTGCGGGTCGGTGGTCTGCCTGCCGGAAGTGACGTTGAGCGTGAAGCCCGGCAAGGGCGTGCCGCGCGCGCTCGTGCGGCCGAACAAGCGGGTCGAGATTCAGCTCAGGGGGAAGTGTGATGGCTGCGCCTGACGCCGTGGCCGCCGTGCCCGTGGAGCCCGCGTGCGCGGTGCACGCGCCCCCCGAAGATGTGAAGGGTGGCGAGTCGCGCACGCGCGCGGTGGTCGCGCTGACCGCGGTGATGATGGTCGTCGAGCTGGTGGTGGGGTGGTGGACCCACTCGCTCGCGCTCCTCGCCGATGGCTGGCACATGGGCACGCACGTCGGCGCGCTCGGCATCACGGCGTTCGCGTACTGGTACGCGCGCACGCGGGCGGGGCAGACCCAGTTCGCGTTCGGCACCGGCAAGGTCTACGCGCTCGGCGGCTACACCAGCGCGGCGCTGCTGATCATCGTCGCGCTCGGAGTGATCTTCGAGTCGGTCGAGCGCTTCGTGACGCCGGCCGAGGTGCACTTCATGGAAGCGCTGCCCGTCGCGGTGATCGGGCTGGTGGTGAACCTGGTGTCGGCGTGGCTGCTGGGCGGCGCGGGGGAGCACTCTCACGCCGGCCACGCGCACGAAGGGCACGATCACGCCGGGCACTCGCACGAGGGGCACGATCACCACCACGGTGATTCGAACTTGAAGGCGGCGTACCTCCACGTGGTGGCCGACGCGCTGACCTCGGTGATGGCGATCGTCGCGCTGCTGTGCGGGCGGTTCTTGAACTGGTGGTGGATCGACCCGGTCGTCGCGTTGGTCGGCGCGTTGGTCATTCTGAAGTGGGGCGCCGGGCTGATTCGGGAATGCGGGCGGCAGCTGATCGACCTCGACCCCTCGACGCGGCACCGTGACCAGGTGAAGGCGGCGCTCGAGGCGGTCGCGGGTACCCAGGTGATGGACCTGCACCTCTGGAGAGTCGGCCCCAGGCAGCTGGTCTGCGTGGTCTCGATCGCCGCCCGCGAGCCGAAGTCCCTCGCGGAGTACAAGCAGTTGGTGATGGCCGCCGCCCCGGTGAACCACCTCACCGTCGAGGTCTGCTCGCCCGACCGCCCGTCCGCGTGACGTTTCCCGCGCTGCCCGAGGTTTTCGTCACGCGCACACCCTGCAGGCACTGCCCGTCCGTGTGACGTTCTCCGCGCCACGCGAGGTTTTCGTCACGCGCATCGCGGCGGGTCGCGCAGGAAGCCCGCCCGTCCGCGTGACGTTCTCCGCGGCCAGCGAGGTTTTCGTCACGCAAACGCTGCAGGTCGTGCACGAAGGCCGCCCATCCGCGTGACGTTCTCCGCGGCCAGCGAGGTTTTCGTCACACGCATGGCTGCAGGTCGTGCAGGAAGGCCGCCCATCCGCGTGACGTTCTCCGCGGCCTGCGAGGTTTTCGTCACGCGCATGGCACGCCGAGCGTGGTGGCCGCAGCGTCTTTCATCGCGGAGCGGCTCGCGGAGACACTGGTGCCGGCTCACCGCTCGGTGACAGATGTGTCGCTCTGTTGAGTCGCTGCTGGCTCAGCGCGCGAGCGCAGTTCGGAGCTCTCGAATGAGCGCGGCCGGCGTGTCCTTCAGTCCACGCCAGGTCCACTGGAGGACGGTGTACCCGGCCAGCACGAGCCCATTTCTCCGCTTTCGGTCGTCTTCGAAGCACTCGATGCCGGAGTGGAAGGCGTAGCCGTCGGTCTCCACGATGACGCGCTCGGCCTCGTAATAGAGATCGATGCGCCGCCGCTTGCCCTGCAGCACCACCTTGCGCTGGACATCCGGCCGCCGGACGCCCGCGCGAACGATGGTGCTCACGGCCAGTTCCTCGAGCTCGCTGTCGGTCGGCCCGCCATCACCTGCGATTTCTTGAAGCACCACGCGGTACTTCACGATGCCCGGGCGCTTGCGCGTTCGTCGCAGCAGCTCGTGAAGTTCGGCGAGCGTCGTCTTCTTCTGGCGCAGCGCCTGGCTCATCAGCGAGCGCAACTGCGTGTGGCTCAGCTGGGCGCCGAGGTCGAGCAGGGTGCGCGGCACCGACGTCACGCGCAGCCCGTCGTCTCGCTCGATGATGTCGCGCTTCGGCGGCATCTTGCAGCGGTAGATGCGCGCGCCTTGCGGCTTGCGGCGCTGCGGCTTCACCGTCACCTCGAGCGGCCCGTCGACCGCGACCGCGGTGTCCTCGACGCGAAAGCCATCGAAGCCGTGAAGCGCAGCGGCCGTACGATGCGAGAGCACGCCATTCTCTCCGGCCCACTGCGAGAGCGCCTCGACCCTCTGCCGCCACGTCTGCGGCGCACCCTCAACGCGGTACACGCCGCAGAAGAGGCGAACGAATGGAGTGCCGCCCGCACGGCTGACGCGCCGGTCCAGCTGCGAGCGACTGAGGTGTTTGCGCGCCTCGCTGCGCGACAACACTCCGAAGCACGCCCCCGCCACCTCCAGGCACTTCAAGTCTTCGTTGAGCATCCCGCCGTTGTACCCGCGGGGTCCGACAAGCCCGTCTGCTCTCACTCGCTGGGAATCGAAAGTGGAGCACGCACGCCGCACTCCGCCGAGAAGCCTGCCCGTGCGCGTGACGAAAACCTCGCACGCCGCGGAAAACGTCACGCGGACGGCCCGTGGGCACCAGCGATGCGCGTGACGAAAACCTCGCGCACCGCGGAAAACGTCACGCGGACGGCCCGGGGCGCGAAGCGACCCCGTCACCCCATTCACCACCCACCATGCGGGTGACGAAAACCTCGCCCACCGCGGAAAACGTCACGCGGACGGGCGGGCGCGCGAAGCGCCGCACCTGCACCACCACTCAGGTCGCGCTCTCGATGGTCACCGCGCCGAGGAACTTCTTCTCTCCGACGACCTCGACGGTGCGCCGCGCCTCATCGACCTGCGTCACCCCGAGCTGCACCACCAGCAAGGCCACGTCGACCGCGAGCGTCACCGGAATGCCCGACTGCGCGTTGATGACCGAGTCGATCGACGCGATGGCCAGCCCGCCCGAGCCGATGTGCTGCATCATGTCGACGATCACCTTCGACACGTCGTTGACGCCCAGCCCCTCGGTGCTGAACAGGCGCGCCTTCTTCCCGCGCACGAGCGTGCTGACCTCGACCAGCGCGTTGGCGACCGTCGCGGCCGACGAGCCGGGCGAGGCGGGCACCACCACCATCGAGTGCCATTCCCCGCGCAGGCAGGTCAGCAGCTGCTGGTAGAGCTGTTGCTGGGGCCCGGGCGTCTTCTCGCCCTTGTCGGCCTTCTCGGCGTTCTTCTCGCTCACGGCCGCGTCTCCCCTTCGCGCGTGGTGCGCACCCACTCGTCCTTCTTCTGGCCCTTCGGCCGCTGCAGCGCGGCCACCACTTTCCACGCCACGTACACAGGCGCCAGCAACAGATCGAGCAGCCCGCGCAGCCCGGTGCCCGAGTGCAGCCAGCCGGCGAACACGTAGAGGCCGACACCGAACAACGCGAGCCCGAACGACGAAGAGGGCAGCACGCCATGCCCGGTGAGGGCGACGCACACCGCCGACGCGACGGCCCCGAGCACGCCGAACACCACCACGCGGCTCAGCGGTGGCACCAGCACGTCCATCGCGAGGTCGAACAACAGCCCGCTGCGGGCCTTCAGCGCGTCGCGCAACAGCGGCCACCCGTGCTGCTGGAGCATCTGCGCGCGGCCGTCTTCCCACCGGTTGCGCTGCGAGACCGAAGCCTTCCCACCCGACACCATTTCCCCGAGCACGTCGGCGTCCCACGCGTAGGCCACGCGCACACCCTTGCGGCCGAGCCGAATGCCGTACTCCAGGTCTTCGACGAGCGAGTACGCGTCGTGCGGCACTTCGCGCAGCAGCGAGGTGCGAAAGCACATGCCGTTGCCGCGCAACCCGGCCGACAC
This sequence comes from Myxococcaceae bacterium, assembly GCA_046351675.1. Lineage (GTDB taxonomy): Bacteria > Myxococcota > Myxococcia > Myxococcales > Myxococcaceae > Archangium_A. Next base: position 126,661 of record JAXLYB010000021.1, on the reverse strand, counting down.
GCCCAGCCGCTCGCGCCCGATGCTGCGCACCTGGTGGAACATCGACAGCGCGATCTTCATCAGCCGCGTGCGCCACGACGCGTTGGGGTTCTGCACGCCGTAGTGGGCCTGCACCGCGACGTCACCGCGCGCCAGCCGCGCCGCGTACGCCTGCAGCAGGTTCGCCGAGACGAGCGTGTCGGCGTCGACCACCACCACCGCGTCACGCCCTTCCTTCAGCAGCTGCTCGAAGGCGTGCGCGAGCGCGTAGCCCTTGCCGCGCAGCTCCTTGTTCTGGCGCTCCAACACCACCACGCGCGGGTCGCCCACCTCGCGCGCCTTCGCCGCGGTGTCGTCGCTGCAGTTGTCGGCCACCACCACCACGCGCACGAGGTCCTTCGGGTAGTCGACGCCGAGCAGCGAGCGCACGGTCTGGGCGATGCCGAGCGACTCGTTGTGCGCGGGCACCACGAAGTCGAAGGTGAAGGTCGGCGGGGTCGGCGTCGCCGGCGGCCGCGGAGGCACCGACAAGAGCGCGAGCCCGCCGAGGTACAGCCCCCACCCGAGCACGGGCACGCTCAAGAAGAGCAGCACCGCCGCAGCGACCAGGCCCACCACGTCGGTCACGGCAGCTTCACCTGGCTCAGCACCGGCAGCTTGAGCGCGCGCTCGACCTGCCAGGGCTCGACGAGGCGGCCCGAGGCCCAGTCGCGCAGCGCTCCGGCGAGCAGCGCGATGACGAACGCCGCCGCGAGGCCCGCGATGACCACCAGTCCCACGTCGGGCTTGATGGGCTTCTTGGGCACCGACGCCGGCCGCACGATGGAATAGCGGTACTTGAACGCCGCGCGCGCCGTGTCCTGCTCGATGCGCGCCGAGTCGATGCGCATCAGCAGCTCCTCGTACTTCGCCGACGCGACGCGGAGGTTGTTGCGGGCGAATTCCACCAGCGGGTCATCGGACAGCTCGGCGTTGCTGAGCGCGGCCGGCGGACCACCGGTGCGGCGCGGCGTCGCGCGGGGCTTCACCTCGACCAGCGCGTCGGGGTTGGTGCCGCCCTTGCGCTTGTATTCCTGCTCGAGCGCGTCGATGTCGGCCTTCACCTGGGCCATCTGCGGAGAGTCGGCCTTCATCGCCTCGATGCGCTGCAAGGTGTCGAGCACGATGGGGTGCTGGTCGGCGTACTGCACCTTCTGCTCCTGCAGCGTGACGTTGAGCTCCGCGACGCGGCGGCTGCGGAAGTCTTCGAGGTCGCTGAGCGCGCGCTTCTTCGAGTTGAGCAGGAACTTGAGCTGCGCCAGTTCCTGCTCGGTGGCCGAGGGCCCGGTGTCGGGCTTCTCGACCGGCTGCGGGGCGGGCGTGGGCACGGCGACGGGCATGCTCTCGGGCGAACCGGGCGCGGCGTTGGGGTTGCCGCCCTTGCGCCGCAGCTCGCGCACGCGCTCGAGTTCCTTCAACGCGTCGTCGACGTTCTTCTGCACCTGCGCGGCGTGCATCTCGAGGATCGACAGCGCCTCTTCGATGGCGGTCATCTCGGTCACGTGGCGCGTCTCGAGGAAGTTCTGCTGCGCGGTCTCGACGAGCAGGTACGCCATCTGCGCGTCGGACCAGTCGATGGCGATGGTGACGGTCTGCTGGTCGGTGCTGACCGAGAGCTTCTTCTCGAGCAGGCCGACCATCGCGTCGAGCTTGTCTTCGGCGCTCGGCTCGCCGGCGACCGCGCGCACCAGCGAGTCCTTCACGCGGATGATGGCGGGGCGCGACTCGTCCCAGCTCTTCATGAGGTTGGTCTGCTTGATGAGCGAGACGAGGTTGTCGCGCGCGAAGATGAGCTCGCGGGCGGCGCGCGTCGGGTCGTCGGTCGGCAGCGACGAGCGCGGGTTGCCGAGCGCGCGAATGAGCTCGTTCTTGTTGGCCAGCAGGCGCGACTCGGCGTGGTACGTGCGCGGCAACAGCACGGCGGCCGCGACGCCGAAGCCCGCGATGGCGACGAACGACGCGATGGCGAGCAGCCAGTGCCGGCGCACGCCGCGGAAGACGAAGCCCACCACCTGCCGCGCGAAGGCCGTGTCGAACAGCTGCGGCTCGGCCGGGGCCTGGTCGCTCACGCGCCCTCCAGCGCCTCGGCGACCGCGCTCTTCAGCTGGGCCTGGGTGAAGGGCTTGGTGAGGTACACGCGCACGCCGAGCTCTTCGGCCTGGGCGCGGTCAGACGGCAGGGTGCGGGCGCTGACCATCAAGATCGGCAGCCCCTGGAGCGACGGCGTGGCGTTGACGTGCTCGCACACGTCGTAGCCCGACGATTCCGGCAGCATCAGGTCGACGCACAGGAGCGTCGGCCGCGCGGCGTCGAGCTTCTTGATGGCGGTGCGACCATCGGCTGCCGCGTCGACGGTGAAGCCGAGCTTTTCCATCGAGGCGACCAGCAGCTTGCGGATCTCCGGGTCGTCGTCGACCACGAGCACCGACTTCGCTGACTTGCCGTTCGACTGCGCGCTCACGTTTGGCACCTCATCACCGGTTCATGTCTCGTCGGGTCACAGCCCGAGCTTGTCTTGTTCCTTCACCGTCACGGACACGGTGACGACCGCCTGCGTCTGGCCCGGGGTGCCGAGCCGCGGCTGCTCGGTCCATAGCACGCGCCCCGCTGCCTGCAGCACCAACCACGTGGTGAGGGTCCAGGTGGCGCTGGCCTCACCCGAGACGAGGCGATCGCCCGCCTGCGGTGCACGGCCGATGCCCACCGCGAGCGCGCCCGACGCCGCGGCCATCACCGTGAGGTCCTTGGTGGGTTTCCAGTCGGCTTGCGCGCGCGCTTCCATGCGCTCGTAGACGTTGCCGGTGAAGCGGTCGGCGAACGGCGCCACGCGAAACGAGCCCGAGAGCCCGAGCGCCTGGTGCTCGACCTTGTCGCGCCAGCTGGTGGTGACGGCCCCGACCGGCAGCGCCTCGACGTAAGTGCCCGGCGTGCCCTGTTGGGGATCGACCACCACGTCGCGGGTCAGCGCGGCGCCAGCGCCGAGCGTGAACGACCACGTGCGCAGCAGCTGGTGGTCCCACGTCGCGGTCGCGGTGCTGATGAGCTGTTCCTGCCCGGTGATGAAGCGCGAGCTGAACACCGACACCAGCGGCGAGAGCCCGTCGAGGCGGGTCAGCAGCACGCGCGCGCGCAGGCTGCCCGACGGGCCCCACTGCAACGGCAGCCCGTTGGTGGTGCCGGCGGGGCTCCCGGAGACCGCGAAGCCGGCGCTGGCGCCGAGCGAGACGCGAGACGAAGGCTGGCCATCGAGCGAGACCAGCGTGGCCGAGCGCTCATACGGCACGCCGCCGAGCGTCTGCACCTCGCTCACCGCGCCGGGGAGGCTCCCGTCGGGGTTTCGCAGCGAGCCGATGTCGGCGAGGCCCCACGCGGCGTCTTCGGTGATGAGCAACGTGGCGTGGCTGAAGCGGTGCGTGAACCCAGCGCGCCCGCGCTGCAGGGGGAGCAGCCGCCCGCCCGTCTGCGGCTCGCGCCAGATGAGCTGCGGCGCGTACTGAAACGCGAGCACCGACGGCCCGAAGAGCAGCGCGAGGTCGAGCACCGGGTCGAGCTCGAGGTCGCCGGTGATGATGGTGCCCTGGTCACCGGGGAGCGGCGTGCGGGTGCGCACCCACGTGGTGGCGGCCGCGCCATACGCCACGTCGAGCGCGCGCGCGTCGGGGGCCGCGGTGAGCAGCACCACCACGACGATGCCGAGCGCGCGCCGCACGGCTCACTCCGCGACGATCACGTCGCCCGGCTGCAGCACGAAGCGGGCGGCGGGACCATCTCCCTGGGTGAGCTGCTCGAAGCGAAAGCGAATGCGCTTGGGTGCGGGCTGACCGGGTTGCTTGCGCAGCACGAAGATGCCGTCGCGGTGGGCGAAGTCGGTGAGGCCACCCGCGGCGGCGAGCGCCTGGAGCACGCCCGACCCGGCCTCGACGGTCACCACGCCCGCGCGCGGCACCTCGCCGAGCACCGAGACGGTCACCGGGCGCGTCTCCTCGAGCGAGACGGTGACGACCGGCGTGTTGATGAAGTCCTTCAGCTTGACCTGGAGTTCCTGCGCGACGGCGCTCGGCGCCTTGCCGCCCACCATCACGTCGTTCACCAGCGGCAGCGAGACCTTGCCGTCGCTGCGCACCTTCACGCGCGCCGACATCGCTTCCTGCTGGAAGACGCGCACCTGGATGGTGTCGCCCGGGTTGATGACGATGGTGTCGCTGCCCTCGCCGACGTTGGCGTTGTCGACCTCGAGGAAGCTCCCGCGCGGCGTGTAGCAGCCGGTGACGAGAGCCGAGACGACGACGATGGCGAGGGCGCGGTTCATGGAGCCTGCGAATCTACGCGCAACGCCCGCCGCTGCTGATTTTTCAGCTGGCGCCGCGCCCGGTGAGCACCACGGGGAACGTCTTGAGGATGAGGCCGATGTCCTTCGAGAAGGTCCAGGTGTCGATGTACTGGAGGTCCATGTACATCCACTGCTCGAAGCTGATCTCGTTGCGGCCCGACACCTGCCAGATGCACGTCAGGCCGGGGCGCACCGAGAGGCGGCGGCGCTGCCAGGGCTCGTACTTGGCGACCTCGTTCGGCACGGGCGGGCGCGGGCCGACGACGCTCATGTCACCGCGGAGCACGTTGATGAGCTGAGGGAGCTCGTCGATGGAGAACTTGCGAAGGACGCGGCCGATGGGGGTGATGCGCGGGTCCTTCTTCATCTTGAAGACCGGGCCGTCCATCTCGTTCTGCGCGGCGAGCTTCGCCTTCAGCTCCTCGGCGTTCTCGACCATCGTGCGGAACTTCAGCATCTTGAACGGGCGGCCGTGCAGGCCCACGCGGGTCTGGCGGAAGAGAACCGGGCCCTTGCTGGTGAGCTTCACCAGGGCGGCGACGACGAGCAGCATCGGCGCGAGCACCCACAGCGCGATGCCGGTGCTGACGATGTCGAAGAGGCGCTTGAACGCCATGCCGACCGGGCGCGCGTGCACCGACTGGTAGTGGATGTAGCCGTCACCGATCGAGTGGCTGAGGAGCGGCGTGGCGCGGTCGAGGCGGTAGCTGATCGCCGGGGTCGCGAACGGAACGCCGAAGCGCTCGCAGGTCTTGATGGCCGACTGGATCTCTTCGGCGTGCTCGAAGTGCGTCGAGGCGAAGTACACCTCGGCGACCGGCATCGAGCGGAGCACCGACTCGAGCTCGGTGGCGACGCCCAGCACGCGAGCCTTGAGGGTCTTGGCCGGCTTCTCGTTGGTGAAGCGCACCAGGCCGAGCACCTCGTAGCGGCCCTTGCGGCGAATCTCGTCGAGGGTGGCGCGGGCGAGCGGGCCGGTGCCGACGATCAGCACCTCGTCGATGGGGCCCGAGCGCGGCGAGAGGTTGCGGAAGACGGTGGCGCGGAGAACGAGCGAGAGCGGCCACGAGACGAGGAGGAAGAGGCCCGCGTTCGGCAGCTGCGCCTCGGGGAGCACGAGGCCCATCACCGCCAACACGGTGGTGACCGCCAGCACGAGGATCGACTGCATCGCCGCGTCATCGAGAACCGAGCGGTCCGACGCCCACGGGTCGTACTGCCGGAGCGCCATCGCGGTGATGAGCCAGGTGACGATGGCTGCGACGCCGAAGGTCGAGAGCCCACCCGTGATGCTGTTGCCCGAGAGGAGAGTGGCGCCGAGCGCCGACACCACAACGGCCAACAGATCCAGGAGGAGGCTCAACCGAGCGACCGAGCCAGCTGCGATTCTCCCGAAAAGTGAGTTCATGTGCGTTTATCGACGATACCGCGAGAGAAGTTGCGACACTGCTTGAATTATTTCCGGCTCTACAACGCGACGCGTTAAACAGCAACTACGACATTCAGGGAGGTTAGAGAATTGACATCCCGCGTTACATACATCGAGTTTTGACTAAACTAGATGCATACCCGGGGCCGTCGACAGACAGATGTCCGTGAGTCCCCCATCTCCTTGAAAGGTTTCGCCCGATGTCAAAGGGTGAAACATTTGCGTTCTGCAGTTGGTGCATGCCCCCGCCTTCGATTTGCGCTTGGCTGTCCCACATGCGCACTCATCTCCTTTTGACAGTGACGGTGGTGGTCGCAGTGGGCTGTGGCGAGATGGTCCCTGGGAAGGACGGTGGATCAGGCGGCGGGGGTGGATTGACGGGTGGCGGCGGAGGCGGATCCGGCGGCGGAGCGGGAGGCGGCGGGACCACCGGGGGTGGAGGCGGCGCGACGGGTGGTGGTGGAGCCACGGGCGGTGGCAGCGCGACCGGCGGCGGAAGCGCCACGGGTGGCGGCGGCACGACCGGCGGCGGCGGCAGCGCGACGGGCGGTGGGAGCGGGACCGGTGGCGGCAGTGCGACCGGCGGCGGCAGCGCGACGGGCGGCGGCGGGAGCGCGACGGGCGGAGGCGGCGGTGACGCGGGAGTGGACGGCGGCATCGACGCGGGCCCAGGTCGGGCGTGCGCGACGGGTCCGCAGTGCCTGAGCAACCTGTGCCTGGTCGACGCGGGTGATTGCTTCAACTGCCAGGCCGACAGCGAGTGCGGCTTCGGCCGGCTGTGTGGCACGGGCGTGTGCGAGCCGGCGTGCACGACTTCTCAGAACTGCACCGGAGGCCGCGAGTGCTGTGGTGGGCGCTGCGTCGATCTGCAGCGCGACCCTGCGCACTGCAGCTCGTGCACGACGACGTGCACCGCCGACCAGTTCTGCGGGCGCGGTCAGTGCCGGCCCACGCGGTTCGATCAGCTCTGCCAGCTGCCCTCGGCGACCGTGATGCTCGACGGGGTCACGGTCGACGGAGACGCCGGCCAGGCCATCGCCACCGAGCTGGTCTCGAGCTGCACGCCGGCGGTGACGATGCACTTCACCGGGCAGGACGACGGCGGCGTGCTGCGGAACACCGACGGTGCGCCGATCGCGCTGGGCGAGCTGCTGGTGATGGGCGGCGGCTCGTTCCGCCAGGGCGCCATCAACTGGCTCGAGTCGACCAACCTCATCGAGGTGAAGGACTCGAGCAACGCGACCGACTTCATCTACACGCTCAAGGACGGCGGCGTGGCGTCGACGGTGCCGAAGGCGATGCTGGGCGACACGCACGATCGCGTGGTCATTCAGCTGGTGCGCGCCCCGAGCGGGTCGGTGGTGCTCAACGCCGCGGGCTACTTCGCGCCAGGCACGGCGGCGTCGGCGCGGTGGTTCGTCGACACCATCTCGCCGATGCGGACGACCCTCACCACGCGCTGGTACATCGTGGAGTGGACCGACAGCGACGGCACGGCCGGCCCCTCGACGGGCGACACGTTCACCATCATCGCGTCGGGCAGCTGAGTCGGAGATCTGCAGGAATCGCGGGGCTTGCGCGCAGGTGCCGCTCGGCCGTGCGTGTGACGTTTCCGGCTGTGGGCGCCGGGAACGTCACGCGGATGGTGGCTTCGGGCGGTAGCTGCCTCGGGGGACGAAGGGGTGGCCGACTTCGGGCCGTGCTCGAGGCGTGCAGCCCCTCGCTTCGCACGAGCGGTGCACAAGTGGGGGTCGAACGGACAAACGACGCGGTGACGGGGGTCGGTTGTCACGATCTGGTCGTCAGAGCGTCAGAGCAGCCAATTCGTGACAACCGACCCAGTGCGTGAACTCGCGCCGTGCCGAGAGGCACGTTGGCCGTGCGGCACCAACTCCACACCCACCCCACCCTCGTCCCTCGAGGCCATGCGTGTGACGTTGCCGGCGGCGCGCGCAGTTTTCGTCACACGCACGGCCGGCGAATCAGGCGCCGACGGGCGTGGGCGTGACGTTTCCGGCGGCAGGCGCGGGTTTCGTCACACGCATCGTCGGGCGCGAGTCGTCTTCGATCGCCCACGCACCATGCTTCATCGCGAGACGGCCGATGGTCGCGACCGCCACGCCAGTGAAGAACGTGAACATGATCGACTGCGTGCCCATGTCACCGAACGCCTGCATCAAATACGTGACGATCGCCGCGAGTGAGACGTAGAGCGCGGTGCGTTCTCTCCAGTCGTCGGTGCGCGGCAGCGTGCGCCCGAGGAAGAACAGCGCGATCGCCACCCACAACAACACCCCGGTGAAGCCGAACACCCCACCGATCCACAGCACCCAGAGGATCGAGTTGTGCCCGACGTGGCCGAAGTTCGACTGGCGGAAGTCGTTGCTGGGCAGGAACTCCGTGAAGGCGTGCCCGAAGCCCTGGCCGAAGAGCATGTTCCGTTCCCAGCTCTTCATGAGGTTGAAGTTCTCGATGTCGCGCTCGACGTTCGAGCTCTCCTCTTCGGTGTCCTCGGCGGGCGCGATGATCGATCGCACCTTCTGCACGGGCCCGAAGACGCCGCTGTGCGAGTTCCACCCCGCCGCCATGTACAGCGCGAGCACCGGCAGCATCGCCACGCCAAACCGCGTGATGCGCCGCTTCATCACGTGCATCGGCGAGAGCAGGTAGATGATGCCCAGCGCCATCACGATGTCGACGTAGGCGATGCGGCGGTCGTTGAGCTTGAGCGCCACGCCGACGAACGGCATCCACAGCACGATCAGCCACAGGTGCCGGCGGCTCGGCTTCTCGAAGAACAAGATGAGCGCCGTCACCACCGCGACCACGAAGATCATCGTGTCGTTGTGGCCCGTGGTGTGCGGCGGGTACTCGCCCATCGGGAAGGCGATGCCGTACATGAAGAACGTGCCGAGCAGCGCCTTCACCACGCTGCCCACGATCAACACCGCGAGCAGCTTCGGCAGGTCCTTCGGCAGGTCGAGCGCGTAGATCGCCAGCAGCGCCGACACCGGCAAGAACAGCAGGTAGCGGAACTGCCACAGCGCTTCGCGGAACACCCCACCCCGCCCGACGCCCATCACCACCAGCCAGCCGATGGTGAGGAACGAGAGCACCACGCCCGCCAGCAACGGCCGCGGGAACGCGAGTGGCGGGTCGAGCAGCGCGCGCCGCTCCGGCGGCATGAAGAGGCGCCGCGCGACGAGCACCACCGACAAGCCGGCGAGCGCGAGCTCGAAGCCGGTGAAGAGCGCGATGTTGGTGTGGAAGATGCGGCCCAGCGCCCAGAACGGGCTGTGCCACAGGCCGACGTACGGCCGGTCGGTCGGGTCGTCGAGCGTGACGCCCAGCAGGAAGATCAGCAGCAGCGGCCACTTGAGCGGCCGCGTCCACACCAGCCACGCGCCGGTCACGCCGAGCGGCACCACCAGCGAGGGGACCGGGTTGCCGTGGGTGAGGCCGCCCGCGGCGCCCGCCATCACCGCCAACCCCAGCGCGAGCGCCCACGCCCAGCGCGGCGCGTGCACGATGAGCCCGCCGTGCGGCACCTGCAGGTTGGCCACCACCCGCAGCCCGAGCTCGTTTTCCAACTGCGCGCCGGACAACACGCGCCCGCTCGCCAGGCCCAGCGTCGCGGCGCACAGCACGGCCATCAACGCCGCGGCGATCAGCGCCATCAGCACGCGCGCCGAGCGGGGGAGCCCGTTGGCGAGCCGCGGCTTCACGGGCGGAGCGACGACGGTGAAGCGCAACGAGTTGCTGCGGGAAAAGACCTCGGCGCCGATGTGCTTCTCCTCGGCCTGCACCATCAGGTCGGCGGCGCGCGATTGATCGCGGAACAGCTGCTCGCTCTCGACCTCGATGGTCGCCCAGCCGTTGGGGTCGAGCGTGGCGCGCTCGATCTTCTGCACGCGCTGGGTCATCTCGGCCTTGAGACCCGAGAGCTGCTCATCGAGCGCCTGCGCCGCGTCGTCGAGCGTCTTGCCCTCGCGCTTGCTGCGCAGCTGCATCAGCGCGCCGATCTGCGTCTTCACCAGCAAGACCGCGACGTCGGGCGAGCTCCACTCGGCGAGCAGCTTCACCTTCTGCCCGTCGACCTGCACGTCGAGGCGCTTCTCGAGCATCGACACCAGCGCGTCGAGCCGTTCCTTCTCGTCGATGGGCCCGCGGATCTTCTCGAGCACCTGGTCCTTCCACTTCAGGATCTCCGGGCGCCCCTGTTCCCACTGGTCGAGCAGGCCGCTGCGCTTGACGATCGACACCAGCGAGTCGCGCGACTGGAGCAGCTCGGGCACGTCGGTCAGTTCCTTCTTCGACTGCGGCACCGGCGCGAACGGGTTGGCGAGGCGGTGCACCGCGACCGGCTCGGCGACGTAGACGGTGGCCTCGACCGCGTAGAGATCGCCGACCACCTGGCTGGCGAGGAAGGTGACGAGCAGCGTCAGCACGAAGCCGACGATCGCCGCGATGGCGTGGTGGCGCAGCGCGAGGCGAACGAAGGTCAGCACCGCGCGCTCACCCGAACCGCGGGACGATGACCCGCAGCACCACGATGTAGAAGACGTTGAAGAGCACCACGCCGAGCAGCGCGCGCTTCAGGCCGCGGCCGGGGTGCCGGTCCTTCGCGGCGAACAGGGGAATCGCGACCATCGCGATGCAGATCGAGAGGAGGAGCGCCTTCGCCACGGCCCTACGCTTACCAGAACGCGCCGCGCTCGACTCGCGCCAGCGCACCGCGTACACGGCGCGGCTCAGCGCGATGAACATCTTCACCACCGACGCCTTCCTCGAGACCGCGGGCGAGCTGTTCTACCCGCAGCGCCAACGCGCCATCGAAGTGGTGCGCCTCGAGGGCCGTCGCCTGCCGATGCTGGTGCTCGACGGGCGCGAGGTGGTGGGCGCGATGCCCTTCTACGACTACCCGCAGCCGCTCGACGACGCGAAGGGCTCGATCGATCGCGAGATCACCTGGCTGCCGCGCACGGTGATTCGCACGCTGCCCCTGGCGCAGTTCAACGAGCGCCCGCTCAAGAAGGGCACCCAGCCCTCGCCGTACATCGACTGGACCGCGCAGCCGACGTGGGAAGCGTTCGAGAAGCTGTGGGCCACGCGCGCGAAGTCGAACGACATCGCCCGGCAGCGCCGCCGCATCGAGCGCGAGGTGGGGCCGCTCAAGTTCGAGTTCGACGATCAGCGCCCCGACGTGTTCGACGCGTGCATCACGTGGAAGTCGGCGCAGTACCGCGCGTCGGGCTTCACCGACATGTTCGCCGACCCGAAGAACGTGGCGCTGTTCCGGCGGCTCCACGAGAAGGGCGTGCTGGCGGTGTGCAGCCTCTTCGCGGGCACGACGCTGGTCGCGGTGCACTTCGCGGCCGACAGCGATCGCCGGCTCGCGTCGTGGGTGCCGGCGTACGACGTGGCGTTCCAGAAGTACTCGCCCGGGCGCATCTTGCTCGACGACATGCTCAAGGCGAGCCACGCGCGCGGCGATCTCGAGTTCGACTTCCTCATCGGCAACGAGTCGTACAAGTACCAGTTCGCGACCGACGTGCGCGTCATCGGCGAAGTGGGCTCGCCGCCGGTGATGCACCTGATTCGCACCAAGGCGCGCGCGCAGGCGAAGGCGTTCCTCGAGGAGAACCCGAGGGCGCGGAGCCTGTTTCAGAAGGTGCGCTCGCTCGCGCCAGGCCCGCGGTGACGTTTTGCCTCGGTACGAGGCCACTGTAAGCGCCGTGGCGGGCTGACCTCGCGGCGAGCGGCGCATGCTAGACGGGCCAGATGGCTCGGCGCGGCGCTCTCGACGACGACGACGATTCCGACGACTCGAAGCCGACGTCGCTCGAGTTCAGGCCGTTCTCCGCGCGAGTCGACGGGCCCGTGCCGAAGAAGGTCGACGATCGCACCTTGCCGGTGGGCACCGCGTCGCGCAGCGCCGAGGTGGTCGAGGGCTTCACCCTCACCTTCGGCAACCGCCGCGAGCGCGTGACCGACGGCCAGGCGCAGCTGGGCTCCGACCCGGGCAACGCCATCGTGATCGCCGACGCGACGGTCTCGCGCATCCACTGCGAGGTGCGGGTCGAGGCCGACAACCGCGTGGTGGTGCGCGACCTCGGCTCGACGAACGGCACCTTCGTGGACGGCGTGCGCGTGCGCGAGGCGTTCCTCAAGTCGGGTGCGCGCCTCAAGCTCGGCGCGGCCGAGGTGCGCTTCGAGCTCGACGGCCAGCGGCACGTGGTCGAGGTGTCGAGCGCCGATCGCTTCGGTGAGCTGGTCGGCAGCTCGAGCGCGATTCGTCGCGTCTTCACCATGCTCGAGCGCGCGGCGGCCACCGACAGCACGCTCATTCTCGAAGGCGAGACCGGCACGGGGAAGACGCGCGCGGCGTCGACGCTCCACGCGCTGAGCGCGCGGGCCGACAAGCCGTTCCTGGTGGTGGACTGCGGCGCGCTGCCTCCGTCTCTGTTGGAGGCCGAGCTCTTCGGTCACGAGAAGGGCGCGTTCACGGGCGCGACCACGCGGCGGCTGGGCGTCTTCGAAGAGGCCGAGGGCGGCACGGTGCTGCTCGACGAGATCGGTGAGCTGCCGCTCGAGCTCCAGCCGCGGTTGCTGCGCGTGCTCGAGGAACGGCAGATCAAGCGCCTCGGGCAGAACCGCATGACGCCGATCGACGTGCGCATCCTCGCCGCGACGCACCGCGACCTGCGGCAGGAAGTGAACGCCGGGCGCTTCCGTTCCGACCTCTACTTCCGCCTCGCCGTGCTGCGGGTGGCGATGCCGGCGCTGCGCGAGCGCGCGGAAGATCTGCCCGCCATCGCCGAGGCGCTGCTCACCCAGCTCGGAGCGTCGCGCCGCACCCACAGCGGGCTGTTCCGCACCGAGTTCCTCGAGGGGCTGGCCGGTTCGAGCTGGCCGGGCAACGTGCGCGAGCTGCGCAACTACCTCGAGCGCTGCATGCTCTTCGACGAGCCTGCGCCGCTCACCGAGGACACCGCGAGCCCTTCGGCTGCCGGGGCGAAGGTCGCCGACGCCACCTTCGCGCTCCCGCTGTCCGCCGGCCGCCAGCGCGTCGTCGAGCAGTTCGAGCGGGAGTACCTGGTGCGGCTCCTCGCCCGCCACGGGGGCAGCGTCAGCAAGGCTGCCCCCGAAGCCGAGGTCGACCGCGTCTACCTCTACCGCCTGCTGCGCAAGTACGGACTCAAGGCGTCCGGGCGGTAGAGGCGACGCGCTGCTTTCAGTTCACGCCGTTGCGGTACAGCTCGACGCGCACGCGATCACTGAACACCTGCTGCTGCTGATCGACCACCACCAGCTCGAGCGTGCCCCAGCCACGGTCGCAGTCGTCGAGCCGCACGCCGAGGCCGGTGGTGTCCCACAACATCGTCCAGTCACCGCCGATCTGCATGACCGAGGGCGCCATGAGGTTGAGCGACAGCTTCGGGCACCCGAGCGCCTCGGCCTGCCAGGTCCACGTGCGGGACGCGGTCGGGCCGGGGAGGCTCAGCGCGGCGGCGATGGTGGTGGTCGAGGGAATCGCGAGGTTGCTGTTGTTGAGCGGGAAGGTGATGGCCACGCCCTGCCCCGCTTCGACCTGGAACTGCAGCGAGCCGCTCTGGCCGTACCCGTCGATGGCGTCGACGCGCATGGTGCGCACGCCCGCGCTCGCGAACTGCAGCGGCACCGAGCACCCAGCCACCTGCGAGATGCCGTCGGCCGCGGTGAGCGAGGTCCACCGGCAGGAGCTCAGCGTGCCGAACGCGTCGGAGTTCACCACCGTGAAGCTGACCGCGCGGTTGAGCGGCACGAAGGTGCCCGCGGGCTGCGTCAGGTGGAGCTGCAGGGGCGAGGCCTGCACCACCACGTGCAACGTCTGGCTGGAGTGCGCCCCGCCGCGGTCGGTGACGGTGACGGTGACGTCACGCGGACCGGTGGTGGCGAAGGTGAAGGAGCCCGACGTGCCGGTGAAGAGCGCGCCGTCGACGTTCGAGGTCCACGCGACGTTCAGCTGCTCCGGCGCGTCTTCGAAGTCGGACACCGTCGCGCTGAAGGTGACGCCCGGCAGGCCCGGCGAGAGCGTGGTGGTGGTCGGAGCGGTGATCTGCACCGTCGGCGCGAGGTTGCCGATGAGGCCCTTCACCATGCTGCCCACCGCGACCTGGCGATAGCCCCACGGCTTCTCGTTCAGCGAGCGCTGGATCGACGCGCTCATCAAGATCGCGAAGACCTCGTTGGCCGACGCATTGGGGCGCACCGACCAGACCAGCGCGGCGGCGCCGGCGACGAACGGGCTCGCGAAGCTGGTGCCGGTGGCGCGCAGCACGCCCTCGGGCACGACGCCGTTCACCGGCAGCGGCGTGGTGTTCACGACGTACGGGCCGTAGAGATCGACCGAGCCGTCTTCGACCGAGCCCGCGACCGCGCCCGAGCCACCGCCGCGCTGCTTGGTGCCGTAGTTCGACGACGGGTGACGCGAGAGCGAGTTCTCGTCGAGGCCGCCCACGCACACCACGTCATCGAGCTCGCAGGGCACGTAGATGCCGGTCTCCCACGAGAAGCCGGCGAAAGAATCGCTCGCGTCGACGTCCTGCCCGTTGTTGCCCGCCGCGGCCACCACGAGGATGCCGGCGAAGCGCAGGCCACGCGTCAGCAGGTCGAGCACGTTGGTCGCGAAGAACAGGCCGGCCGGCACGCGCGTCGTCGCCGAGATGTTCAGCACGCGCGGGCGGGTGCCCAGCGCCTGCACCGCGCCGACCGCGTACTTGATGAGCGCGTCGGGCGTGAGCTTGGGCGAGTTCACGAGGAAGAGGCGGCCCACCACCGGACCCGCGACGCCCGCCGTGCCATGTCCGTCGTCGACCGTGCCCGCGAGCACGCCCGAGACCTCGGTGCCATGCCACGGGCAGGGCTGACCGTTGCACTCGCCGACGCCCGGCTGGTTCCACGCCGACGACACGGGGAGCAGGACCGCGTTGGGCGCCATGTCGGCGGAGTGCGCGAAGCCGCTGTCGAAGATGGCGAGGTCGACGCGGTGCGAGAACGCGTCGGTGCGGCTCATCGCGCGCCACGCGTCACAGACGCCGAAGCCCTGCACGCTGCCGGCGCCCGCCATGTACGGCCAGGCGCACGCGTCGGCGCTCATCGCCTCGGTGGTGTGGCCGTCGGCGAGGCCGGAGTCTTCGAGCACGAAGTCGAGGCCGACCTCCACGTCACCGCGTTCCTTCTCGGCGGCGGCCAGCGCGAGCAGCGCGGCGGCCCGCTTCGAGCTCACCGCGAGCGTGGTGTTCACGCCGGGCGAGAGGCGGCGCAACGCGGCGCTCACCTCGGTG
Organism: Myxococcaceae bacterium; assembly: GCA_046351675.1. GTDB lineage: Bacteria > Myxococcota > Myxococcia > Myxococcales > Myxococcaceae > Archangium_A. The sequence continues at coordinate 111,558 of JAXLYB010000021.1, read as the reverse complement.
AGGTCGGCGTCGGGGAGCGAGGCGAGCTGCAGGGTCGCGAAGTACGACTCGCCGACCTGGGCCACGTCACCGTCGAGCTGGCCGCCGAGGCGCTGCACCGCGGCGTCGATCGCGGCGCGCGAGGGCGCGGCGAGCGTGAGGCGGTTGGCGAGGAAGCGCGTGGAGAAGCCGCTCCCGCTGACGGCGTCTTCCGTCGAGTCGGTCGGGCTGAGGGCCGGGTCGATGCTCAAGGACACCTTCGCCTCCGCGGACGGCTGCGGCTGCGGCGACTCGGGCGGCGGGACGCCGGGCGTGGCGTTGCCACACGCCGTGAGAATGACGAGGACGGACGACATCAGCTTCGATCGCAGTGACATGGTGATTTCCTTTCAGGAGTGAACGGCCGCGACTGCAGAGAGCAGCCAGCGTGCCGAACGGGAAATCACGAGCTTGGGGGCGTGGAGGTCAGTGGCGTGTGAACTGCGAGTTCACAGCCGTCATCTGCGGGTTCACTGCTTCGGGAGCCGCACCTCGATGACGGTCATCGCGTAGGGCGGCAAGCGCACCGCTTTGCCGAGCGGCGCCTCTCTCGGCACGAACCCACGCGCGTCACCGGTGTACGTGAACACCCGCTGCGAGTCGGGCACCGCACAGCCCTTCAAGTTGATGTTCGCCTCGAGCGTCTCGGTCGGCGAGAAGTTGAGCGCCACCATCGTCACGCGCGTGCCATCGCCACTCCGCGAGGCGAAGAGCGACGCATCTCGCGGCGCGTTGGTCTGCATCGACCAGTCTTCGAACCGCGCGCCCTTCCCATCGAAGTCGCGATACGCGCGGAACGCCCAGAACGCCGGCGACCCCTCGGGCGGATACGTCCAGTACCAGGCGGCGTAGAGGCCCTGCTCACCGAAGCGACCGAGCGCCTCCGCGAGCGCGAGCCCACCAGACAAGTGCCGCTCAGCCCCGAAGTTGTACTCACCGATGGCGAGCTTGGTGCCCGGGTAGTTCGCGTCGACCAGCTCACGCATGCGCGGAATCAGCCGCACCGGTTCCTTGATCCACGACTCGTCGGCGTAGCGCGGATCCCACAGCCCACGCGTCGAGCGAATGCGCAGCGCGTTGGTCTCCGGGTCGGTGTTGCCATCGGTGCCGACGCCGAGCCCCTTCGCCTGCGGGTAGAAGTGCAGATCGAGCACGTCGACCAACCGCTGCCCGGTCTTCTTCTCGTGCGCCGCGAGCTGCTGCAGCCACCACTCGATGAGCGGCGTGTCACCGTGCTTGCGACGATCCGGCCGCAGCATGAAGCCCGCCTTCGCGTCGACCGCGGAGTGGAAGTACGCCGGCCAGCCCCACTCCGCCGGCCCGGCGACGAGCAGGTCGGGCGCCACCTTCTTCACCGCGCTCGCGTAGTCGCGCGTGCGTTCCCACAGCTCGTCGTAGCTGAGCGGCTCGGGGTGCACGTCGCGGTGCGTGTCGTTCCAGATGCCCGGCTCGTTATCGAGGAACACGAGGTCGATGCACTTGCCGCGCTTCTTCTCGTGGTCGCGCATCGCCACCACCCACTTCGCGATGAATTCGGGCGACGCAGGCACCGAGGTGAGCACCGGGTTGAGCGGCGTCAGTGGCTTGCCGTCCTTGCCCACGCCGTTGCCCGCGTTGCGGCCGTCGGGGTCGAAGCTCTGCTGAGCGGGAAACTCACTCTTCGGAAACGAGACCGACTTCGTGTCCTTCGCGACCCAACCGATCGTCGGCAGCGTGATGGCCGAGCCGACCTTGCGATCGCGGTTCACGTCGAGGAACGAGCGCCACGAGTAGCCGGGCGTGCCGGAGTAATCGACGTTCTCGAAGTAGTAGTCGTTGGCGGTGTTCCAGGCGTTGCCGAGCTCCCAGTTGTAGCGGCTGGTCGGGTTGCCGCCCCACCGCCGGCTGGTCGCGCCGAGCTTCCACTGGTGCGTCTCGTCTCCCTCGTGGCGCACGTTGACCGCGATGCCGTAGATGAGCGGGCTGATCTCCTGCGTGCCCGCCTTGCAGTCGACGGTGAACGCGGCGGGAACTCCGGGCGCCTCGAGCGCTGCCTGCGCGGCCTTGAGCTGCTCGGGGTCGGCGCCGGTCAGCCCCACGAAGTCGATCTCCACGAGGCCGGGCGGGTTGAGCGGCTTCGTCGCGCGCAGGCGCAGGTGATCGAACGGGCGGAACTGCGGGTTCAGCTCGCTCATCGAGATGAAGATCTCCGACCACCCGTCGCTCAGCTCGGTGCGGTGCTTCGGCTGCACCAGCACGCGCGGGAACACGTCGGCCATCTCGGAATCGACGCGCACCTCGAGGAAGTCGCTCGCCGCCGGCGTCGCCTTCATTCGAAAGGTCAGCCCGCCGTACGTCTCCTTCAGCCGGTTGTTGACGAGGATCCACCCGCCGTAGCTGCCCATCAGGTGCTTCTCGGGCTCGCCGGCTTTGCGCGGCTGGCGATCGTCCCACCCGTGGTCTTGCCACTCGCCGACGAGGCCGCCCTTGAAGACCCACGCCTTCACTTCGGGCGTGGGCGTGGTGCGCGTGCCGGGCGTGAATCCCGGCGGCTTCGGCTGCGCGTTCGAGCGATGGCACGCCGCGCCGAGCAGCAACGCGGCGACGAGGAAGCTGCGAATCATCGCTTGGGCGGAGGAGGACGCGCGGCCGGCCGTGGACCACTGCCGGTGTTGCCACCACCCGGACCTGCGGGGCGGCGCGGCTGGTTGAGCGGGTTCTCCTTGATCATCGTCGAGTTGCCGGCGACCGACTCGACGTCTTCGGCGACCTCCACGCTCGACTCCGCTTCCTCCAGCGAAGGCTCTTCGGCACCGGTCTCACTCGGCGGCGGCGCGGGTTTGCGCAGCAGCGGGTTGCGCGTCGGCGGCGGCGTCGCGTCGTCGCGGTTGGCGGGCGTCGCACCCGAGGGGCGCGCCTGCACCGCGGGACGAGACGGCGCCTGCGAGGGCTTGCCGCTGGGCGTCGGCCCGGCCGGCACCTGCGACTGCACCTTGTTCTTCTCGGCGTTCTTCGCCTTGGCGTCGCTCTTCAGCTTCTCTTCGAACTCACGCCACTCGTCCTTGTATTCCGGCGGATCGGGGTGGTGGTCGTTGCGGTGCTTGAGCGACGGCGCCCAGTGCGTGGTGACGTTCTCACCGACACCGTGGATCAACGGCGGAGGCGGCACTCCGTACGTGCGGGGATCGAAGAACGATTCCTCGAGGTCGGTGAAGCCGTACGCCTTCGCCTTCGCGAGGAACGTGGGGAGGATGCCCGTCGGCGCGTGGTACCCGAGGATCTTGCCGTTCTCGTCCTTCGTGACGGGGATGTAGAGCCACAGGTCTTGCGTGCGGTAGTCGCCCTTCTCGTTGAGCGGCAGCACCTCGGACACCGCGATCGTCTTGCGCGAGCCGTCCTGCAAACGCTCGCAGCACACGATGAAGTTGATGGCGGCGGCGACCTGCGCGCGAATGGCGACCATCGGCAGCTCGACCGAGCTCATGAGACACAACGACTCGAGGCGGCGCAGCGTCTCAGTCGGCGTGTTCGCGTGCACCGTGGCCATCGAGCCGCCGTGACCGGTGTTCATCGCCTGCATCAGGTCGAACGCCTCGCCGCCACGCACTTCGCCGACCACGATGCGGTCGGGGCGCAGACGCAGCGCCGACATCAGCAGGTGACCCATCGTCACCTCGCCCTTGCCGAACTTGTCGGGCGGGCGCGACTCGAAGGGCACCAGGTGGCTCTGCTGCAGCTGGAGCTCGGCCGAGTCCTCGATGGTGAGGATTCGCTCTTCGTCGGGGATGAGCGAGGACAGGATGTTGAGGAGCGTGGTCTTGCCCGAGCCGGTACCGCCCGAGACGACCATGTTCAGCTTCACGCGCACCGCAGCCTCGATGAGCCGCACCATCTTCGGGGTGATGGAGCCGAAGTCGACGAGGTTCTGCGGCTTGAGGCGGTCCTTGAAGAACTTACGAATCGAGATCGTGGTGCCCTTGCGCGCGATGGGCGGAATCACGATGTGAATACGGGAGCCGTCGGGCAAGCGCGCGTCGAGGCGGGGGCGCTCGTCGTTCAGCAGACGGCCGACGAACTGGGCCATGTTGCGCGCGGCGCCGATCAGCCCTTCCTCGCTGAAGCTGGCCTCGGTCTTGGTCAACAGGCCCTTGCGCTCGATCCACACGTCGGTCGGGCCGTTGATCATGATCTCGCTGACGGACTCGTCGTCGAGGTACTGGACCACGGGCTTCAAGAAGGCCCGCAACGACTCGGTGTACATCGTCATGGCAAAGCGAATGCTACTCGCACCCGGTGCGTTATGTAGCGGTGATGGCGACTCGGAAGACGAAGCCCCCGGCCCGCAAGACTCCTCACAAGGGCAGCCCGAAGGTGGAGGCCCTGCCGAAGTCGAAGGGTGAGCCGCTCGCGCTCCCGTTCGAGATCGATCCCCGAAAGATCGAGCAGTCGCTCAACAACCTCAAAGACCAGGTGGTCTCGCTCGCGAAGAAGGGGCGGTACACCAAGGTGCGCTTCAAGTTCCGCGGCAAGCAGCTGTTGCCCGACATTCCGCTCGCCGCGGTGGTCGCCGTCGAGGGGGCGACGTTCTATTGGGCCGGCGTGTTGCGCGCGGTGGTCTTCACCCTCGCTGGGCGCGCAGTGATCGACGTCGAGTTGGTGAACGATTCCGAGAAGAAGCTCGCGCAGGGGAAAGAGGCGCTGCTCTCGGGTGAGCTCGACGACGCGCTCGCCGCGTTCCGCGAGGCCTGCGACATGGACCCCGACAACCCGGCGGTGCACTTGAACCTCGGCATCGCGCTCAAGTTGAAGGGCGACCACCCGGCGGCGCGGTCTTCGTTGACGAAGGCGCGCGATCTCGACCCCAAGGCCGCCACCGCCATGGAAGCCGAGCGGCTGCTCAAGACGCTCTCGACGCAGGCGACCATCACGGTGGAGCCCTCATGAAGGGCCTGGCCGTTGCCGTCGCCGTGCTCTTCGTGGGCTGCGCGACGGCGCCCCACCCGCTGTCCGACAGCGTCGTCGGCGCCGAGCGCCTCAAGGTGGCCGAGGACCTGCTCGTGAACGCGCGCAACGTGAGCGTGAAGTTCGAGATCTCGAGCCAGGGCGAGAACCCGGCCGACATGACCGGCACGCTCCACTTCTACGAAGGCAACTCGCTGCACCTCACCGCCGACGGGCACTACCGCTCGGACCAGGTGCAGCTGGTGCTCGATGGTCGCGACCCGTCGGGGCTGAGCCGCACGCTCACCAAGGGTCCGTCGGCGAGCTCACACCGCGACCCGCCCGCCTCGAAGCTGCGCGAGGCGATCGGCCTGGGCATCGCGCGCATGGGGCTGCTCCACAACCTCGCGCAGCTCTGCCTCGATCACCCCATCGAGAAGGCCGAGGGCGGCTTCGGCGACTACGTGCAGCTGGTCGACGTGAGCGACGGCCACAGCGACACGGTGCGCGGCGAGGCGTGCCGCCGCATCGACTTCAAGATCGAGGTCGATCGCCGGCCGGTCGGTGAAGGGTCGATGTGCGTGGCCGACGCGACGGGCCTGCCGATTCACCGTCGCCAGGTGGTGCACTTTCCGCAGGGCGACATGACGGTGGTCGAGACGTACGCGTGGGAAGTCCACTGAGGGGCTGAGTTCATGGCGTCGTCTCGCAAGGCCGGCCTCGGCTTCATCGTCGTCACGCTCTTCCTCGACGTGCTCGGGCTGGGGCTGATCATTCCCATTCTCCCGCGCCTCGTGGAGAGCTTCGTCGGCAACGACCCGCGGCAAGGCGCGTTCTACGTGGGCGCGCTCGCGGCGGCCTACGCGGTGATGCAGTTCATCTTCTCGCCGGTGATGGGCTCGGTGTCCGACCGCTTCGGGCGTCGGCCGGTGCTGCTCATTTCCCTGTTCGGCTCCGGCTTCGACTACCTGCTGCTCACCTTCGCGCCGTCGCTCTCGTGGTTCTTCCTCGGGCGCATCGTCGCCGGCTTCTGCGGCGCGTCGATCGGCACCGCGGCGGCGTACATCGCCGACGTCAGCCCGCCCGAGAAGCGCGCGCAGAACTTCGGCCTCATTGGCATGGCGTTCGGCCTCGGCTTCGTCGCGGGCCCGCTGATGTCGGCGTTCCTCGGCACCATCTCCATTCCCCTGCCCGGCTTCGTCGAATCGCTCACCGGCCTGTCGATGCTGCCGGGCATTCGCTTCCCGTTCCTCGTCGCGGCCGGGCTCACCTTCATCAACGCGCTCTTCGGCCTCTTCGTGGTGCCGGAATCACTCGCGCCCGAGAACCGCCGGCCCTTCTCGTGGAAGCGCGCGAACCCGGTCGGCACGCTGCTCGCGCTCTCGAAGTACCCGGTGGTGCTGGGGCTCTCGCTGGCCTTCTTCCTCATCGGCGTCGCGCAGCGGTGCCTCGAGAGCACGTGGGTGCTCTACACCGAGCACCGCTACCACTGGGACGTGCGCGCCACGGGCATCTCGCTGGGCGTGGTGGGCGTGACGGCGGCCATCGTGCAGGGCGGCCTCGTGCGGCGCATCATTCCGCGCCTCGGAGAGCGTCGCTCGCTGACCACCGGCATCCTCATCACCTCGGTGGCGTTCATCGCCTACGCGCTCTCGCCGTGGGGCTGGCTGCTCTACGTCATCCTGGTGTTCGGTTCGTTCGCGGGCATCGCGGGGCCGGCGGCGCAGGGGCTCTTGTCGAAGGCGGTGCCGGCCAACGAGCAGGGCATGCTCCAGGGCGGCATCGCGAGCATCAACTCCATCACCGCGATCGTCGGGCCGCCGCTGGCGACCAACCTGTTCGGCTACTTCATCTCTCCGGGGGCGCCGTTCGAGCTGCCGGGCGCCGCGTTCTTCGCCGGTTCGCTGCTGGCCCTCGGGGCGTTGGTGGCCGCGCGCATGACGTTCAAACGCATCCCCGCGTGATGCAGGGGGCTCGTTGCGTTTGACGTGACGCTGGGGGTAAGGGGCCGCCACGATGAGCAACTCCGACTCGTGGCGACAGTACGTGCGGCATCAGCGCGGCCGCATGTTCCAGAGCGACTTCTTCGAGTTCTTCTCGAAGGTTCACCCGTCGATGCCCTTCGTGTTCTGGATTCCGATCGGCACCGGCGTGCTCGGGTACAACCTCTTCCACGGCGTCACCACGTGGATGCAGGTGTTGCCGTTCTTCCCCCTGGGCTTCTTCACCTGGCAGGTCCTCGAGTACTTCATTCACAAGAACGTCTTCCACACGTTCCCCGGGCCCACGGCGCACGGCTTTCACCACAAGTACCCCGACGACGACACGCGGCTGGTGATGCCGCTGCCGGTGAGCATCACGCTCGGCGCGATCTTCTGGTTCGGGCTCGGGCTGCTGAACCGCCCCGAGGCGACGGTGCCGTTCTGGGTGGGCCTGCTGTTCGGCTACCTCTGGTACGACTTCATGCACTGGTCGACGCACCACCGTGAGCCGCTGACCGAGTGGGGCCGCAAGCTGCGCGCGCACCACATGGCGCACCACTTCGGCGACCCCGACCTGAACTTCGGCTTGAGCCACATGTGGATGGACAAGCTCCTCGGCACGCTCAACAAGCGCACCGCGGACAAGTGAGCATCGCGCCTCCCCAGTCGCAGCCGCTGCCTCCTCCTCCGGCGACGCCGTCTCCTTCATCGCGGGGCGGGCTGGTGGTCGGCGTCGCGGTGCTGGGGCTGATCGCCGGGCTGACCGCGCTCATCGCCTCGCGCGTCAACGCGCGGTCGGAAAAACCACTGCCCGAGGGCCGCGAGGAGCTGCCGGTGCTCTCGACGGTGCCCGCGTTCTCGTTCGTCGACCAATCGGGCGCGCCCTTCGCGTCGTCGTCGCTGCAGGGCCAGGTGTGGGTCGCGAACTTCATCTTCACGCGCTGCCCGAACATCTGCCCGAAATTCACCGCCAAGATGGGTGCGCTGCAGGACAAGAGCGCCACCGTGGTGCCCGCGCTCAAGCTGGTGAGCTTCACGGTCGACCCCGAGCACGACACGCCCGAGGTGCTCAAGGCGTACGGCGAGAAGCACCGCGCCGACTTCTCGCGCTGGAGCTTCCTGCGCGGCGAGCGGCCCGAGCTCGAGAAGGTGATCCGCGACGGCATGCTCCAGCCGATGGAGCGCGGCGACGAGACCGATCTCAACACCGTGGTGCACGGCTCGTACTTCGCGCTGGTCGACGCGGCCGGGCGGGTGCGTGGCGTGTACCGCTTCAGTGAGCCGGGCTCGGTCGATGAAGTGCTGCGCGACGCCCAGCTGCTGCTGCGGAAGGACTGACGAATGGCCGACCCACGCGAGTTCTGGAACCACCGGTACGCGATGCCGGGCTGGGCGTACGGCACCGAGCCGCACTCGCTCGTGCGCGAGGTGGCGCCGAAGCTGACCGGCCCCGTGCTGTGCCTGGGTGAAGGCGAGGGACGCAACGCGGTCTTCCTCGCCCAGCGCGGGCTCGACGTCACCGCGCTCGACCTGAGCGAGAAGGGCCTCGAGAAGACGCGCGCGCTCGCGGCCGAGAAGGGCGTGCAGGTGCGCACCGTGCTCGCCGATCTCGCGACCACCGAGCTCGCCACGCTGGAGGGTGGGCCGTGGGGCGCGGTGATCGCCATCTGGGTGCACCTGCCCTCCTGGCTGCGGCAGAAGGTGCACCGCGACGCGGCGGCCGCGCTGAAGCCCGGCGGTCACCTCGTGCTCGCGGCGTACACGCCCGAACAATTGAAGTTCGACACCGGCGGGCCGAAGACGGTCGACCTCCTCTACCGGCCTGACGACGTGCGCGCTGATCTCGAAGGGCTCGAGGTGGTGTCGTTCTTTGCGGGCGAGCGCGAGGTCAACGAGGGCGAGTGGCACCGCGGGCGCAGCGCCGTGGTCGAGGTCGTCGCGCAAAAGCTCCCTCTCCTCCCGAGGAGGAGAGGGTCGGGGTGAGGAGGAGAACCCTCAGAGTTGTAACTTGAGCGTCAACGAGATCAGCCGGCCGTTCTGCCCATTGATCTCGTGCCGGTACGCGATGTCGACGCCGCTCCCCGAGCTGAAGTACCCGGTGCCGAACGAGATGTAGTCGTGGTTCGCGATGCCGTCGTGCTCGTAGCCCGCACGCACGGGGATCATCTGCGCGATCAACCACTCGATGCCGCCGTGGAACGCGAAGCGCGGCTGCACCTGGTTGAAGTCCATGCGGAGGTCGAACGCGGGCGAGAGCTGCTGGAAGAGCTGCCCGGCGATGCTCGCCACGAAGTAGCGGCTGACGTCGCGGTTGTAGACCGAGATGAGGTTGTGCCCCGAGAACCCGAACGACAGGTACTCGATGGGCCGCACCACCAGGCCCGCGTTCATGCTGACCGAGTTGGTGTTCGACGCCCCGACCAGCACGTGGTGGCGCACCGCGATGCCGAGGTGGAAGACGTCGGCGATGGCGTACGCGAGGCCCATCGTCGTGAGGTGCGCCCACCGCCGCTCGGGGCCGCCGAAGGTCGCGAAGGTGTACGAGATGCCCGCCGAGAGCGCGTTGGTCGAGTCAGCCACCACCAGCGAGCCGAAGCCGTAGCCCTGTGGCACGTCCCACGAGCCGGTCGCCTCGATGAGGTACCGCTTGTAGAGCGAGAGCGCCGCGGGGTTTCCGCCCACCGCCTCTGCGCCGTAGCCCATCGCCTCGTACGCGCCGCCCATCGCCATGTTGCGCGAGTGGCCGAGGTCGCGGAGGTCGGGCGTCGACTCGACCTGCGCCCACGCGCCGACCGGGGCCGCCACCACCGCCACCGCTGCCAGGAAAGCCAGGTTCCGCATCACGTCGCTACGGCTTACTACGGGTTCGACACCGCCCCGAGTTTCCGGCAAACCCCACGCCCATGAAGGCCGCCCTCCTCGCCCTCTTCCTCGCCTACGTGATGCCGCCGTACGGCGTGCTCAAGCGCATGGCCAACCAGCGCGACGAGATCAACACCGCCGGGTTCAAGGCCGAGGGCGTCGCCCAGGTCTCGCCGGTGCTCGCGAAGGACGTCTCGGCCATGCTGGGCATCACCTGGAACAGCGGCGACCTGACGCTGAACGCGTCGCTGGCGGTGAAATTCCCCGGGCGGTGCCACCTCGAGCTGAGCTCGCCCGAGAGCACGCGGGTGCTCAGCGCGACGTGGGTCAACGGCAAGAAGAAGGTCGAGGGCGGCGACCTCCCCGCGCTGGGCGTGATGCTCGAGCAGGCCTGCGCGCTGCTCTCGCCTCGGTCGACCGAGGAAGGCGCCACGCGCGAGGGGTACAGCAAGCACCTCGGGGCGCTGAAGGTCGATGCGAAGAACTTCTCGCTCGCCCGCTTCAACGGCTCGGTGAGCTACCTCATCGGCCAGAAGGGCGATGCACAACCGCAGTTGTGGGTCTACAAGGACGTCTTCCTCCCCTCCCGCGTGCGCTGGGCTGACGAAAGCGGCACCTGGTGGGACGTGCACCTCGGCGACTACGGCTCGCAGGCCACCGGTGAGCTGTGGCCCCGCGTGCTCGAGGTCGAGAAGGGCTCGGAGCCGCAGCTGCGCGTGATGATCCTCACCGCCGACCCGCGCGCCGATCTCTCGGGCGTGAAGTTCTGAAAGAGCGCTGATGGCGGGCGCGAGGCCGAGCGGACAGACCGCGCTCTGGGAAGAGCCCGTTCCCGAGCCGGCCCCGGCGCCGCCGCCCTCGACCGACTTCTGCTTCGTCGCCGTCGCCCGGCCGCTGCGCGGGGAATTCACCTACGGCGTGCCCGAGGCGCTCAAGCCGCGGCTGGTGCCCGGCCAGCGCATCAAGGTGCCCTTCGGCCGCTCGTCGGCGCTCGGCTTCTACCTGGGGCCCGCGCCGCGCCCATCGGCCGAGGTCGAGAAGAAGGTGCGGCCGATCGAGCGCATCCTCGACGAGACGCCCGCGCTGCCGCTCGACGTGCTCGAGCTGGTGCGCTTCGCCGCGCGCCACTACCGCTACCCGCTGGGCGAGGCGCTGAAGGCCGCGCTGCCGCCAGGCATGACGAAGGCCGACGAGGGGCGCACGCCGAAGGCCGACGCGGTGTGGTTCGCGGTGCTGCTGCCCGAGGCGAAGCTCGACGAGCTCGGCCGCGCACCCGCGCAGTACGCGACCGCCAGCTACCTCGCCGCGGTCGGGGGCCGCGCGGAGGTCGACGAGGTGGCCCACGCCATCCCCGGGGCGCGCGAGCACTTGAAGAAGCTCGTCGCGCGCGGGTTCGTGCGCCTCGACGCGGTGGAGATCGTGCGCGGGGTGCGCGAGGGCCTCGCGCAGGGTCGCCACGCCGCGCTCACGCCCGAACAGCAGGACGTGGTCGAGACGCTGTCGGGCGCCCTCGACCAGCGGGCGTTCGCGCCGTTCCTCCTCCACGGCGTCACCGGCTCGGGCAAGACCGAGGTGTACCTGCAGCTCGTCGAGCGGGCGCTCGAGCAGGGCCGCGGCGCGCTGGTGCTGGTGCCGGAGATCGCGCTGACGCCGCAACTGGTCGGGCGCTTCAAGAGCCGCTTCGGGCCGCGCGTCGCGCTGCTGCATTCCGCGCTGAAGGACAGCGAGCGGCTGCGGCACTGGCAGGCGCTGCGCAAGGGCGAGGTGAAGCTGGCCGTCGGCGTGCGCAGCGCGATCTGGGCGCCGGTGCAGGACCTGAGCGTGGTGGTCGTCGACGAGGAACACGACCCCTCGTTCAAGCAAGACGAGAAGCTGCGCTACCAGGCGCGCGACCTCGCCGTGGTGCGCGCGCAGAAGGCCAACGCGGTGGTGGTGCTCGGGAGCGCGACGCCGTCGCTCGAGAGCTTCGACAACGCCCAGCGTGGCCGCTACCGGCTGCTCACCATGAGCAAGCGGGTCGATGATCGGCCAATGCCCACGGTGCAGCTGGTCGACCTGCGCGAGCAGCGGCCGCGCACGCCGGAGACCCGGGGCACCGAGCCGCCGCTCCTGTCGCCGCCGCTGCGCGAGGCGATCGAAGAGACGCTCGGCAAGAACCAGCAGGTCATCCTCTTCCTCAACCGGCGCGGGCACTCGACGTTCGTGGTGTGCGAGGTGTGCGGGCAGTCGCTCAAGTGCGTCGACTGCGACGTGTGCCTGACGCACCACCTGAGCGCGCGGCAGCTGCAGTGCCATTACTGCGCGCGCACCTGGCCGCTGCCCAAAGGCTGCCCGGAGTGCTCGGGGCCGCTGCTCGAGCTCGGGGTCGGCACCGAGCGCATCGAGGCCGAGGTGGTCGACGCCTTCCCGCACGCGCGCGTGGCGCGGCTCGATCGCGACGCCGCGTCGTCGGCCGAGCGGCTGACCGAGCTGCTCGCGGCCTTCGCCCGGCGCGAGCTCGACGTGCTGGTCGGCACCCAGATGGTCGCCAAGGGGCACGACTTCCCCGGCGTGACGCTGGTGTGCGTGGTGATGGCCGACTCCGCGCTGTCGCTGCCTGATTTCCGAGCGGCCGAGCGCACCTTTCACCTCCTCACCCAGGTCGCCGGGCGGGCGGGGCGCGGCAAGGACCCCGGCCGCGTGCTGGTGCAGAGCTACAACCCCGAGGCCGCGCCCATCTCGCGCATGCTCGCCAACGACTACGCGCGCTTTTCCGAGGAAGAGCTCAAGCGGCGGAAGAACCTCGCGTGGCCGCCGAGCTCGCGCATGGTCGCGCTGCGCATCGAGGGCAGCTCGCCTGACGCGGTGATGCGGGTGAGCAAGCAGCTCGCGCAGATCGCCACGCGCAATCTGCCGCCGGCGTCACATGGGGTGCGGCTGTTGGGTCCCGCGCCGGCGCCCATCGCGCGCATCAAGGGGCAGACCCGGTGGCAGCTGGTGCTCAAGGCGCCGAGTCACGCTGCGCTCGCGCGGCCGCTGGATGCGATTGAAGCGGCGCTCGATGAGCTGCCGGGGTCGGTGCGGGTGCTGATCGACGTCGATCCCGGCGCGATGTTGTGAGGAATCAACTCCCTCTCCCCGCGAGCGGGGAGAGGGTTGGGGTGAGGGGCCATTCCGAGCGTCGAGAGGCGTTCTTCTCCTCACCCCGGCCCTCACTTTCCTTCGACGATCGCCGTCGCGTCGAGCCGGCCCTGTTCCCACCCCAGCGCCAGCGAGAGCTTGCGAGCCTCGAGACCGATGGCGCGCACCACCGCCGAGTTCCCCTGCACCTTCCGCACGGCCTTCGCCTGCTGAATGAGCGCCCGCGCCTGGAAGAGCAGATCTCCCGCATGCGACGCGGTCACCCCGGCCTGCTCGTAGGCCTGCGCCGCCGCCATGTACTGCTGCATGAACACCAGCACCGTGCCGATGGTCGACAGCACCCGCGCCTCGGCGAACGGCCACTGCGCGCGACGCCACCGCGCGAGCGACGACTCGAGCAACGTCTTGGCCCGACCGACGTCACGCCGCGCAAAGCAGATGGTCGCCAGCCGCGCCTCGAGCCGGGCGGAGAGATCGATCTCCCCGTGCCACCGCGAGAAGTCGGCCACCGGCCCGGCCCCCGCGACCGCCTGGTCGAGCGCCGCGAGCGCGCCGTCGAGATCGCCTTCCACCTCGCGGGCCTCGCCACGCTCCGCGAGCACCAGCGCCAGCAGCGGCGTCGACGCGGCGTGCTGCTCGGCCACGGCGAGCATCTCCGCGGCCTTCACGCGCCGCCCCTCGAGCCGCAACACGCGCGCCTCGACCAGCAAGTACTCGACCGAGGGCGGCTGGAGCGCCTCGGCCGAAGCCCTCGCCTCGTCGAGCAGGCCGCGCGCCTCCGACAACTCCTCGAGCAGCACCGCCAGCGCGGCCGCGCGCGCGAGGGCATCGACCCGCACCCGCTGCTGCGCGGGCTGGTCGCCGCCGGGCGCCGTCGTCACCGCGCGCGCGATGGCGACCCACGCCTCGCGCGCACCACGCGTGTCACGGCGCGCGACGGCGGCGTCGAGGGTGTGCTTCCACAGCGGCCCCGCGCGCAGCCCGTCACCCGCGTCGGTGAGAAGGTGCGCCAGCTGCGCGGGCTCCACCGCCGACGGGTCCGACCTGCCTCGCGCGATGAGCACGTCGGCGCACTTGAGCCGCAGCGCGTTCGCTTCCTGGCTCCGTTCCCATCGCAGCCGCTTGCGCAGGTCGGCACAGCGAATGCGCATGCGCTTGCCGTCGGGCACCACGAGGCCGCAGCTCTGCAGCATCTGGAGGCTCGCCGACTCCGCCGCGGGCATCACGTCCTTGAGCACCGCGGGGTCGAACCGCTCGCCGAGCATCGCCGCCGAGAGCAACGCCTGCCGCTGCGGCAGCGGGAGCACGTCGTAGACCTCGACGTCGAGCCGCGCGGGCGGACGGCAGTCGGGCTCGGCGAGATCGACTGACCCGTTCTGGTCGACCAGCAACAGCCCACGCTCGTCGAGCCAGGTGAGCAGGTCGAGCGTCTGCGCCGGCACGCCACGCGCGCGCGCGTGAACGAACTGCGCGAGGCCGGCGCTGGGCACCGCGCCCAGGCTGACCGTCAACAGCCGCAACGTCTCGGCGGGCGTCAGCTCGGGGATCAGCCCGAGCCCGTCCTTCCCCGCCATCGCGCTCATGCACTCGGCGGTGCCGAGGCCGACCAGGAGCTCACGCGACGCGGGCTGAGACGCCATCGCGAAGAACGCCTCGCGGCTCGCGCGGTCGTACTGGTGCAGGCCATCGCAGACGACGACGATCGGCCGGTCGACCGACACCGCGCGCAACACCACGCGCACCGCGTGCGCCGACTGGCCGGGCGAGAACGGCTGCGGCGAGGGCAACACCCCCGCCACCACCAGCGCCGAGCGACGCGCGGCCTCGACCAGCGGCAACGGCTCGAGCGCGGCGGCGAGCTTCTTGTGGCGCTCGTGCACCTCGAGGTTCACCGCGCTGCAGATCAGCTCGGCCATCGCGCCCAGCGGCGCGTCGAGGCCCGAGCTGCCGACCGCCACCGCGCCCTGCTTCTTCGCGCTCGCGAGGAAGAGCTGCGCGAGGCTGGAATGGCCGGCGCCGGGCGGGCCCGCGAGCAGCAGCGTCGAGCCGACGCCCTTCTGCAGCGAGGTGAAGCGCTTCTCGAAGAAGTCGGTCAGCGGCTTGCGCCCCACCAGCTCCGCCGACGAGCGCTTGCGGGCGCGACGGCCGCCGATGGCGAGCACGCCCTTGTCCTCGGTGGTCGACAAGTCGGCGACGCGCCCGAGCGCGGGCCCGAGCCGCGAGTCGGCCCAGAGCGCGCCCGCACGTGCCCGCGCGAGCCGCACCCGGCCGGCGGCGACCACCTCGCGCGAGGCCGGCAGCTTCACGGGGCTCGCCAGCGATCTGACGTTGATCGCCGCGCGCGCCTGGGCGGACTGGTAGGCGATCGCGTCTCGCGCCGACACCATCGCCTGCGCCGCGCGCGGTGCCGGCGTGCCCTTCGTCGCGGCGAACCCGAACGTGACGCCTTCCTCGTCAGCACCGGCGAAGAACGCGCCCGCGCGCGCCATGGCGTCGACGACGCGCGTGAGGCTCTGGTTGGCCAGCTCGCTGCGAGACGGCGGGCCGAGGATCTCGACCCGCACCAACACCCCGTCGACCGGTGCGGTCGGAGGTTGCACCAGCCGCCCCATCAGCACGTCGGGTACGCGGCCCTCGAGCGCGTTCGGCTCGAGCGAAGGCGACGACGGCCGGCTCTGCGGAATGCCCATCGGCGGCGCGACGCTGCCGGCGAAGAAGTCCTCCGTCGGCTGGACGGGCGCGACCGGTGCGACCGCTTCCGTCGCGGGCGCGGCCCACTCGGGCGGCACGACGGGCGCGACCGCGGGCGGCGGTCCCCATTCCGCCGGCTGCGCGGCGACCTGTGGCGGCGCGGCCATGCCGGGGTTCGTCGGGGGCCACGGCGCCGACGCCTGGGGGACGAGCTGCGAGAGCGGCACCTCCGCGCCTCCGCCACTGCTCAGCGCGCGCCGCAGCGCCTCGCGGAACTCGACCACGTTCTGGAAGCGGTTCTCCTTTTCCTTCGCCAGCGCCTTGAGCACCGCGGCGCACAGCGCCGGGAACTTCGCGAGCTCGGGGTTGATGACGGCCGGGTGCGCCGGCGCCGCGGTGAGGTGCTGCGAGATGACGCGGCGCAGATCGCCACCGGCGAACGGGGGCGTGCCGGTGAGCAGCTCGTAGGCGACGCAGCCCAGCGCGTAGATGTCGGTGCGGTGGTCGAGCTCGTCGGCGAGCGCCTGCTCGGGCGCGAGGTACGCGGGCGTGCCGACCACCACGCCGACCTGGGTGAGCTTGGCCCGCTCGGGGTTGTTCGACCGGTCCGACAGGCGCGCGATGCCGAAGTCGAGGATCTTCGCGCGCTCGCCGCCGTCGCGCCGCTGCCCGAGCATGATGTTGGGCGGCTTCAGGTCGCGGTGCACCACGCCGAGGTTGTGCGCTTCGGCGAGGCCGTCGAGCACCTGGGTGAGGATCTCCACCGCCTTGTCGGGCGCCAGCGGCCCGGCCTGCAGCCGCTTGTCGAGCGTCTCGCCCTCGACGAACTCCATCGCGAGGAACAGCTGCCCGTCGCTGGTCTTGCCGAAGTCGAACACCCGCACCACGTGGGGGTTCTCGAGCTGCGAGACGAGCTGCGCTTCGCGCTCGAAGCGGCCCCACATCTCGGGGTCGGTCGACAGCTCGCGGCGCAGCATCTTGAGCGCCACCGCGCGCTTCAGGTGCACGTGCTCAGCCCGGTACACCTCGCCCATGCCGCCGGTCGCGAGGTGCCGCTCGATGCGGAAGCGCCCGTCGACCACCGTGCCGGCCGGTAGCTTCTCGGGCGCGGCCTCGGTGATGTCGATCAGCACCGAGTGCTGCGGCGTCGGCGTGGCCTGCGTGGGCGGGGAAACGAAGGGCGCGTCGATCTTCAGCCGCGTGGTGGCGAAGATCGCTGGCGGTGGCTGCCCTGCGCCGAGCTGCTGGTTGGCCTGGAGCGCCGCCTCGCGCGAGGCCGCGTCGAGCACCACCGCGAGGCCCACGTTGCCGCTCTCGTCGAAGTCGGGCCCCTTCACCACGCCCTGCACGTGCAGCTGCGCCTCTCCGATGGTGACGTCGACCTCGAGGCGCTCCCCTTCGGGGAGGTCTTCGGGCCACGGCACGAACACCGAGTCAGCGCGCGCGATGAAAGCGGCGCGAAACGCCTCGACCGATGGAAAGGTGATTGCGCACCGCATGGCCGGAGAGCGCGAAGTGTCGCATATCCACCGAATGTTCCGGCCTGAAATTGGACCGGGCGCCGCTGCTGTAGGAACGTGTAGCGACCCATGGCGGCCCCTCCTGTTTTGCTCGTGGCCGATGACCTCGCCGTCATCGCCGCCGTCAAGCGCGTGCTCGGCCGCGAGGGCTACGAGTGCGTGCTCGCGACCAGCGCCGCCGACGCGGTGATCGGGTGGGGCCACGCGCTGCCGGGCCTGGTGCTGCTGCAGCCGTCGGTGGAATCGGATCGCGGCGGCGTGGTGCTCGAGGAACTGCAGGCGCACCCTGACGCCAAGCTGCTGCGGGTGGTGCTGCTCGGCGAGACCGTGCCGGGGTTTGCGTGGCCGGTGGAGCCGCTGCCCATCGACCCGGTCCACTTCGCGACCACCATCGAAGAGAACATTCGCACCGGCGGCGACGCTCATGCCTGGTCGGTGGTGAGCGCGGTGCCCGGCGCGACCGCGGAGCCCGGGCCGGCGCCGGTCGCCCCTGACGCGGCGGGTGCCGAGGCCGACGCCTGGCGCGCGACCCAGCCACGCGAGGTCGACCCCGGAGAAGCCGCCGACGTCGAGGTGCCCGAGCCCGAGGCGATCGCTTCCGAGCAGACCGAGCCGTCTGAGCAGACCGAGGCGTCTGAGCAGACCGAGGCGTCCGAGCTGACCGCCGTGGGCCCCGCGCCGACGCCGCCTGACGCCGCCCCGGCCGAGGCGGGCGCCAGCCTCCAGGCCGCCGCTCCCGAAAGCACGGAGAGTGAGCCCGAAGCGCTCGCGCCCCGCCCGTCCCCCGCGCCGGGTCCCGTCACCGAGGCGCTCGAGGAGAAGCTGTTCGGCGACCTCGCGGCCGACGTCGAGGCGTCCGCGCTCCAGTCGGTCGAGTCGACGCTGCAGCAGCGCGCACACGCCAGCCTGCACAGCGCGGTGCCCGCCGGCGAGGAAGACGCCGAGCTGCAGAAGCTCGAAGACGAGGTGCGCGCCGAGGCCGCGCGCCGCCGCGCCTCGCGCCAGTCGAAGGCCGTCGAGGTGAAGCCGGCCCCGCCGACTCCGCCGCCGCTCGACCTGACGCCCGACGACTCGCACAGCGGCGAGACGTCGTTCGAAGACCTGAGTGAGGGGCCGCCCCCGGCGCAGAGCCAGGCGAACGAGGTGCTGGCGCGCGCCGAGCAGATGCTGATCGAAGCGCGCGAGCAGGCCGAGGCCCGCCGCAGCGCCGCCGAGGCGTCGGCGCGCAAGCAGGCGCACGACGTCGACACCCTGTCGCGCCGCGCCCAGCACGCCGAAGAGCTGGTGCGCAGCGAGCGAGACGCCCGCGCCGAGGTCGAGGGCGAGCTGGCGACCGCGCGCGAAGAGGCGGCGAAGCTGGCCTCGCTGCTCGAGAACGAGAAGGAGCTCGCGCGGCTGCGGCAGGAGAACGCGCTCGAGACCGCGACGGGCGAGGCCGAGGCCCAGCGCGCCGCGCTCGAGGCCCGCCACGCGCAGGCGATGGACGCGCTGCAGGGCCAACTCCGCGCCGAGACGCAGCGCCGCGCCGAGGCCGAGCGCAGCGCCGAGCGGGTGGCGAAGAAGCTGGCCGAGGCCGAGGCCGCCGTCGCCCAGCGCGACGCGCAGCTCACCGCCCTGCAGGACAAGACTGCGGAGCTCGAGCTGGTGGCGGCGACCGCGCAAGAAGAAGCGGCGAAGGTCAGCGCGCTCGAGGCCGTGGTCGCCGAGCGCGACGCGCACATCGTCGAGCTCGATCAGCAGCTGGCGACCGCGCGCGAAGACGCCGACGTCGCGATGGCGCTGGCCAGCGAGGTCGACAAGGAACGCCAGAAGCTCGAGGAGGCGCGGCAGCAGCTGGTGGTCGCGCAGCAGCACCTCGAGGAGACCCGCCGGGCCCGCGACGGCGCGCAGCGCGAGATGCTGGAGCTCGAAGAGGCCCGCGAGGCGTTGCTCGCCCAGGTGTCTGACCTCACCGGCCAGCTCGAGCGCGCCCGCGCCGACATGACGAGCTCGTCGGAGCTGCTCGAGGAGACCGCCCGCGAGCGCGATGGGCTGCGCAGCCGCGTGCAGGCGCTCGAGCCGTTCGAGCCGCTCGCCGCGAAGCTGGGCCAGGAACTCGCCGCCGAGAAGCAGGCGCGCGCCGAGCTCGAGGCCCGGCTCCAGACCGCCTCGACCGCGCTGGAAGCGACGCGCAGCGAGGCCGAGAAGAGCGAGGCCGCGGCACAGCTCGCGAGCGAGAAGGTGCGTGAGCTCGAGGCCCGCGAGGTGATGTCGCTCGCCCTGCCCGGCCGCCGTCCGGTCGGGGTGGCGCGGCACGGCGCGGTGGCGCTCGACGGCCTGGCCCAGGTGGTCTGCCAGCTGGTGCTCGGCAACGCCGAGGTGAAGCTCGAGCTGGGCACCTCGGGCGGCACGCGCACCCTGTGGTTCAAGCGCGGGCAGATCGTCGCCGCCGAGTCGACGTTCGACGCCGAGTCGCTCATCGGGCGCGCGCGCCGCGACGGCCTCATCGACGCCCGCCAGGAACAGGAGCTGCGGCTGATGCGGGGCGCGACGCCGCGCGATCAGCTCGAGGCGCTCAAGTCGCGCTCATTCATTCGCGACATCGAGTCGGTGCCGCTGGTGCAGCGCTACACCGAGCAGGTCGCGCTCGACGCCTTCACCGAAGAGCAGACCCAGTACCGCCTGATGGAAGAGGCGCCCAAGCCCGAGGTGTTGCTGGCCACCGTGCCGCGCCCCACCCTGCCGATGCTGGCCGAGTCGCTGCGCCGCGCCATCTCGCCCGACCAGATGCTCGAGAAGCTGGGCGGCGGCGAGGCGGTGCCGAGCGCGACCGACACCGAGCTCGAGCTGCGCGCGCTGGGCTTCTCCGAACGCGAGCGCAAGATGCTCACCTGGGTCGACGGCGAGGCCACGGTCGAAGACCTCTCGCTCGCCTCGGGCCTCAAGCCCGACGTGGCGTTCCGCGCGCTGCTGGTCGCCCGCATGCTCGGGGTGATCGTGGTGAAGCCCGGCCGCCCGCGCACCGAGGCGCCCTCAGGCCAGCTCGACGTGCAGCGGCTCGAGGCGAAGTACGACGAGGTGCAAGACGCCGACTACTTCACCATCCTCGGGCTCTCGCGCGCGGCGGGGTCCGACGAGGTGCGGCGCGCCTTCCAGCGCCTGTCGCAGGAGTTCGACCCGCTGCGCTTCTCCGGGCACCCTGACGCGACGCTCCAGCAGCGTGCGCAGGTGGTCTCGAACCTGCTCGAAGAGGCGGCGAAGGCCCTCGAAGACGACCGGCGCCGGGTCGAGTACGCGCGCCACCTGCTCGACTGATCTTGATCAGTGCAGGGGTGGTTTGCACCCCCACACCCGAGCGGTTAAGAATTTCCCGTCATGGTTCACGAGATTCTGGTGTGGCCGCACCCGGTGTTGAAGCAGAAGGCCCAGCCCGTCGCGAAGGTCGACGACGAGATCCGTCAGCTGATCAAGGACATGTTCGAGTCGATGTACGCCGCCGACGGCGTGGGCCTCGCCGCCCCGCAGATCGGCGTGCTCAAGAACGTCATCGTGCTCGACACGACGCCCCGCCAGCCCGAGTCGAAGCCGGTGGCGATGGTGAACCCGGAGATCCTGACCCTCGAGGGCAAGTGCACCTACAAGGAAGGCTGTCTCTCGGTGCCCGGTGAGGCCGAAGACGTCGAGCGGGCGGCGGTGGTGACGGCGCGCTACCTCGACGAGAACGGCGACGAGAAGACCATCACCGCCGACGGCCTGCTGGCGATCGCGATTCAGCACGAGTGCGATCACCTGCGCGGCGTGATGTTCGTCGACCACATCTCGAACATGAAGCGCGAGCTCATTCGCAAGCGCATGAAGAAGATCCAGGCGATCGACAAGAAGGCCGACGCGCCGGAAGAGGCGCCCGTGAAGCGCCGCGCCGAGCTTCGCTAGAGCAGCCCCGCCGCCTTCTTCTGCTTCTTCGACAGCCCGGTCTTCGGGCACAGCGCGGCGACCACGCAGCGGTGACACTCGGGCTTGAGCGCGTCGCACACCCGGCGCCCGTGCCAGATCAACAGCTGGTGCCCCTTGAACCACCAGTCCTCGGGCACGAGCTTGCGCAGATCGCGCTCGACGTCGTCGGGATCCTTCGCGGTGGAGAAGCCGAGCCTCCGCGAGAGCCGCAAGATGTGGGTGTCGACCGGGAAGGCCTTCTCGACGCCGAGGTGAATGGTCACCACGCCCGCGGTCTTGTTGCCCACGCCGGGCAGCTCGGTCAGCTCGGCGCGCCGGCCCGGCACCTCGCCGCCGTGCTTCTCGACCAGCGCCTGGCCGAGCTTCACGAGGTTCTTCGACTTGTTGCGAAAGAGCCCGACGGTCTTGATGTACTTCTGGATCTCGCGCGGCGTCGACTGCGCGTAGTCGGCGGCGGTGCGGTAGCGCTCGAACAGCGCGGGCGTCACGAGGTTGACGCGCTTGTCGGTGGTCTGCGCCGAGAGCGCGACCGCCACCACCAGCTCGAGCGGGGTGCGGTAGTCGAGCTCGATCTTCGCCTCGGGCATGGCGTGGTCGAGGCGCTGCAACACCTCGAGGGCCCGGGCCTTCTTCTGTGCGACACGCTCCTTCACGAAGAGGCGCGCGTAGCACGTGCGCAGTAGACTTGAAGCGTCGATGCGCGCCGTCTTCGTGCCAGTGCTGCTGTGGTGCTGCGGGTGCGCGACGGCGCCCGAGCCGAAGATCAGCTTCGAAGACGCGACGCGCGAGGGCGCGCGAGGGTCGAGCCCCAACGCGAAGATCGGCGACGCGCTCGATCGCTTCTCCGAAGGGGCGCGCATTCGCCGCGACGCCGCCCGCCCGGGCAGCCGCATGACGAACGCGCAGGCCGACGCGTGGAGCCAGGTGCTCGACGACGTCGACCGCTTCCTCTCGGTGCGCGCGGGGCCGGCGTGGCTCGACGAGGCCGGCCGGGTGCGGCTCAAGCTCGAGGGCGAGTTTCACGCCGACGCGCAGCGCTTCGGCGACGTGCCCGAGGTGCTCGCCGAGCGGGTGACGCTGACGCTGAAGAAGCTCTCGTCACGCATCGCCTCGCAGTCGCCGCACGTGAACGCGTTCAAGCCGCAGGCGCTGCGGTGGCCGCTCGACCTGGTGGTGGTCTCGTCGCCGTACGGCTCGCGCGTGCACCCGGTGAAGGGCGGCGAGCAGTTCCACGCGGGCATCGATCTCGAGGCGCCCATCAGCGAGCCGGTGTTCGCCGCGGAGAGCGGCGTGGTGACCTTCGCCGAGTGGAACGGAGGCCACGGCAACCAGATCGAGCTGAAGCACGACGCGCACTGGGCCACGCGGTACAGCCACCTCGACCAGATGCTGGTGGCGTCGGGCACGCGCGTGAAGAAGGGCCAGCGCATCGGCCTGGTGGGCGACACCGGCATGACCACCGGCCCGCACCTGCACTTCGAGCTGCGCCGCGACGGCGACGCGCTCGACCCCGAGGCGTTCTTGCGCGCGCCGCCGGGCCAGCTGCTGATGTCGGGCAAGTGATGAGCCAGCTGATCGCCGACCTGAGCTCGATGGCGTTTCACCGCGGCGACGTGACGCGCGCCAACGAGGAGATCGACGGGGTGCGCGCCTCCCGCGGTGACGATGGGCGCGACGCGTTGAGCTACGAGATCGCGCTCCCCGCGCTGGGCCCGGAGGACTACCTCTCGCACAAGGCGCTGCCGAAGCTCGTCTACTTCCTCGACTGCCGCGGGGTGAAGCCGCCGGCGAGCGGCGACGTGTTCGTGACCCTGTTCTCGCTCACGCCGCAGCCGGAGCTGCTGTTCGTCGACGCCGGGCCCTTCGTGGAACGCGTGGCGAAGGAACGCGGGTTGTCGTGCGAGGACGCGGTGGCGCGGTACGGCGAGAAGGGCTCCGGCGACCCGCTACTGCTCGGTGGCACGTGAGCCGCGCGCCGGGACGCGGGCAAAAAAACAGCCCCGCCATGGTGGATGACGGGGCTGATTCGGCTGAGAAACCGCGGAGCGGCTCAGAGCGTGTTCTTCAGTTCCTTCGCGGGGCGGAACCCGATGGTGCGGGTCGCCTTGAGCTTCATGATCTCGTTGGTCTGCGGGTTGCGGATCTTGCGCGCCTTGCGGGTGCGGATGCTCCACGTGCCGAAGCCCGGGTAGCTGAACCGCGCGTCCTTGCGGACCGCCGCGCCGATGTTGTCGAACACCACGTCGATGAGCTCCGCGGCCGACTTCTTGGTCAACCGGGTCTGCTCAGCAACCGCCTCAACGAGCTCTGCCTTCGTCATGTGTGCTCCCTCCCGATCGCGACGACACCGTCGCGAAGGCGCGCGGAAATAGCAGACAAAAATCGCGCAAGTCAATGTTATACATATGGAATTTCCGATTTCCCGATGTCTGATCTGTGCGATCGCCGACGCGATCAGGCTCCTGCGCCAACCTCCCGATTTGCGGATCAAAACCGATCTCGGGCCGATCTGCCGCATCGAAAAGCCGATCACGCCCGGACCCTCCTGGGCCTGGTGGGCCTGATGCTGGTGGGTTGCGCCTCGCGCACGGTGAAGCCCGAGCCCGTCGTGCCGGAGCCGGCGGCCGCGCGCGAGGTGTGGGTCGACGCTTCGGCGAGCGCCGGTGGAGACGGGAGCCTCGAGCATCCGTTCAAGGCGGTGCCCGAGCTGTCGGGGCCCACGCGGCTGAACCTGCGCGCCGGGGTGTACCAGGGTCCGTTTCGCTTCGAGGGCGTGCAGCTCGAGGGGCACGGCGTGGTGGTGCTGACGTCGAACGCGGGCGAGACGACGGTGACGGCGAGCAACTCCACGCTGGCCAACGTGTCGATTCAGGGTGGTGACGTGGGACTCGCCGCCGGGCCCGGCGTCAGCGGGCGCGCGGTGTACTTCAGCGGACAACGGCGGGAAGCAGCGCACGTGAGCGGCGCGCTGACGCTGGCGCAGAGCAAGGCGGTGGCGTCGATCGAGGGCACCTTGGGGCTGGTGGTCGAACCGAAGGCGAGCCTGGGCGCGACGGGGCTCGAGCTCGAGGCGGGCTTCAAGCGCGGCGTGCAGTGCGAGGGCGGCGCGCTCGCGCTCGACGGCGTGAAGGCGCTGGGCGCGAAGGCGGTGGTGCATGCGCGGGGCTGCACCGGCGGCGTCGCGGCGCTCACCGCGGAGAACGGCGCGGGGCCGGCGGTCTTCGCGTCGGGGGGCCAGCTCGAGGTGCGCGCGCTGACCGTGCGTGGCCATGAGTACGGGCTCCAGCTGGGCCCCTCGGCGAAGGTGACGGCGAGCTCGGTGGAGATCGCGGGCACTGGCGACGCGTGCGTGAGCACCAACGGCGCGGAGCTGACGGTGAACGGCGGCCGCTTCTCGCGGTGCGGGCTGAGCGGGGGGCTGCTGCTGCTCGATGGCTCGACGGTGCGGCTCGAAGACGTGACCGTGAAGGACACGAAGGACGTCGGCGTGCTCGCGCGCAAGGCGACGTTGACCGTGGTGGGCGCCCAGCTCAGCGGCATCTCGGCCATCGGGGAAGCGCTCGGCGACGCGCTGCACCTGAGAGAGAGCCACGTCACGCTCGAGCGGGTGCGGGTGAGCGACGTGACTGGCTCGGGCGTGGTGGCGTCGGTGTTCAGCGAGGTGACCGTGGTGTCGCTCGAGGTCGAGCGCGCGCACGCGCCGGCGCTGGTCGCGGAGAAGGGCGCGCAGGTCACCGTGAAGGCGCTGCTGGTGCGCGGTGGTTCAGGCGCGGTGCTGGTGCCTGATGGGGCGCGCGTGACGCTCGAGTCGCTGTCGGTCGCGGGCGGGTCGGAGATGCCGATCTACGCCGAGTGCCAGGCGGGGGCGGAGGTCGCGGTGGGCAAGCTCGAGTCGACGGTGCAGCAGTTGCCGAGCCGGTGCGTAGGGCAGTTGCGCTGAGTCAGCGCATGCCCGCGTCCGGATCGAATGGTCCGAGCCGGAAACACATTCCCTCCGGGTCACAGACCATGCGGCGATCGTCGAGCGTCATCTTCGCCCTGAGCTCCTCGGGCAAGGACGCCACTTCCGACAGCGAGGTGACTCGCCGGTGCGTCTTCCGTTCTTCGAACTGCACAGCGTCGATGACCGCTCGCAGGGCCGCGCGCCTCGGCCGCCGCGCCCGCTCCTTGGCCCAGTAGAGCGCCTCGCTCACGTAGCACGCGACCATCGGGACCAGCGTCACCATCAAGGGCAGCGCCACGAGTAGCCCGAGGGTCACCCGACGCCGGGACGAACCGACTCCTCGAGGAACTGCTTCACCACCGGGTAGACCTCGTCCCTCGCCCGGCGGCCGACCACCAGATCCCCATGGCCATAGTCCGACGCGTGGCCATGCTCCCTGCCGAACAGCGCGAGCTGCTTCTTCGATGACGTCAGCAAGTCGAAGTAGCGACATGACGCCTCCGGCGGCGCGAGGTGATCGACGGTACCACCGATGACCAGCACCGGAATCGACAGCGCCCTGACGCCCTCGCGGTAGTCGACCGATCGATCGCGCGATCGAAACACGTCGTGCGCGATCCAGTCCTGCAGCTGGCCGAGCACGCTCTTCCACATCGGCGCGAAGACGTTGGCCACCAGCAGCCGCTGATCATCGCCGCTCAAATTGTCGAGGTTGGCGGTGGCGTGCGCGATGCGCGGCGCGGGCGTGCGCCCCACGAGCGGCACGATGAGCCCCAGCATGCGCGTCTCGAACCGCCCCCACACCGCCGCCGAGCGCGCGAGCTTGATCAGCCACACCAGCGCGCGCGGAAAGCGGAAGAACACCGGCGAGCCCATCGTCACCAGCGCCGCGATGCGCCCCTTGAGCGAGGTCGACGCCGCGGCGAGCGCGACCAGCCCCCCCAGCGAGTGGCCGACCCACACCACCTGCTCACTGCCCGCGTGCGCGCAGATGGCGTCGACCAGCGCCGGCAGATCTTCCTGCACGTGATCATCGAAGCTCACGTCGTACGGCCCTTCGTTCGGCGCCGAAGTGCCACCGACGCCCCGCAGGTCGACCGAGTAGCAATCGAAGCCCAGCTCGCTGAGGAACTTCGCGAGGTTCTGCTCACCCCGGAATTCCATGAAGGCGTGGTTGTTGGCCAGACCGTGACAGAGCACGACGGGCAGGCCGTACCGCCGCTGGCTCGCGGGCCGAAACCAGGCCGCCACGGTCCACCCATCACGCGTCGTCACGTCGATTCGCTGCGGGCGATCAGGCAGCTCGTACGCCGCCCGCACGAAGGCCCAGTCGAGCACCAGCAGGAGCACCACGCCGAGCAACACGAACCACCACACGAGCGCCATTGTCGTTGAAAAGAGCGCTCGAAGGAGAGATCGATTGCACGCCGATCAACGCAGTGGGGTCGTGTATGGTGGCCCGCCGATGAAGCTCCGTGACCTGATGTTCGTGCTGCCGAACCTCTTCACGGTCTCGTCGATCTTCTGCGGGTTCTACGCGCTGACGTTGTGCGTGGGCGACGCCTCGCCGACCCAGCTGTACCAGGCCGCGCTGGCCATCTTCTTCGGCATCTTCTTCGACGGCTTCGACGGCCGCGTCGCGCGCCTCACCAAGACCCAGAGCCTCTTCGGCCAGGAGCTCGACTCGCTCGCCGACGTCATCTCGTTCGGCGTCGCCCCCGCGCTGCTGGTGTGGAAGTGGGCGCTCTCGGGCCTGGGCATCGTCGGCCTCGCGGCGTCCTTCCTCTTCGCCGCGTGCGGTGCGCTCCGCCTCGCGCGCTTCAACGTGCTGGCGATTCGCTCGCCGGGCGGTGGCGCGTCGAGCTTCTTCGTGGGCATGCCGATTCCGTTCGCGGCGTGCGGCGTGATCTCGATGATCATCGCCTTCCAGAACGCGCGCGGCGGCCCGCTGCCCGACGAGGCGCGCTGGCCGGTGCTCGGCGTGGTCGTCTTCCTCGCGCTGCTGATGGTGTCGACGGTGCGCTACCGCACCTTCAAGGACGCGCGCCCCAACCCGAAGACCGCCATCGTGCTGCTCGCCATCATCGTCACCGGCGTGGTGGTCGGCATGCTGAGCCACCCGGCGTGGGTGCTGGTCGCGTACTTCGGCCTCTACCTGCTCTCGGGCCTCGTGGAGTCGGCGCTCATGCTGCGCAAGTACCTCACCGAGCGGCGCGCGGCCGCGAACGCCTCGCTGGCCGACGTGCTCGACGAAGACGAAGACGACGAGCCGTCGGGCGAGGCCGAAGTGAAGGACCAGGAAGTGCTGTAGAGTCCTTCGCCGTGTCCACCAGGCGAACGTGTCCAGGTTGTACTGCCACCATGAAGCCGCTCCAGGCGGGGGCGATCGAGCTCGATCGCTGCACCTTCTGTCGCGGGCTGTGGTTCGACGGCGGTGAGCTCGAGAAGGTGCTCAACAAGCGGCTCATCGGCGAGCTGGTGAAGCCCGACGAGCGCGCGCGCAAGTGCCCCACCTGCAACGTGAACCTCGGCGCGGTCGTGCTCGGCAACGTGCAGGTCGACGCGTGCACCACCTGCCGCGGCGTGTTCCTCGACGACGGCGAGCTGGTCGCGCTCAACGGCGGCCAGAAGGTGCGCGTGGAAGCCGGCGCTCCGCCTCCGCCGCCCCGGTCTGACGCCGAGGTGAAGGACGACGTCATGGGCTGGCTCGACAGCCTCGGCGCCTGAGCCGCGGTGCGTGCCCCCGCGGGCCCCGTGCGCTACACCGCGCGGCGTGCGCATCGAGACCATCTGCACCGGTGACGAGCTCCTCACGGGCCTCACCAGCGACACCAACAGCCGCACCTTCCAGGAAGAGCTGCTCGCCCGCACGGGCCTGACCGTCCGCCGCTCGGTGGTGGTGGGCGACGTGCGCGAAGACATCATCGAGGCGCTCAACGCCGCGGCTTCGCGCTGTGACGCGGTGCTCGTGTCAGGCGGGCTCGGGCCGACCGCCGACGATCTCACCGCGGAGTGCGCCGCGACCGCCGCGGGCGTGAAGCTGGTCGAGTCGCGCGAAGCGATGGAGCACCTCGAGGCGCGCTTCAAGGCGCGCAACATCGTGCTCACCGAGAACAACCGCCGCCAGGCCCTGGTGCCCGACGGCGCCGAGGTGGTGCTCAACGCCGAGGGCAGCGCGCCGATGTTCGTGCAGACCCGCGGCCAGTGCGTCTTCTTCTACGTGCCCGGCGTGCCGCGCGAGTACCGCCACCTGGTCACCACGCACGTCGTGCCCCGCATCGCGAAGCGCGCCGGCGTGCAGACCTTCCGCAAGCTCGCGCTGCTCAAGACGGTTGGGCTGCCGGAGTCGCACCTCGACGCGCGCGTGAAGCCCATGGCCGCGAAGTTCCCGCAGGTCACCATCGGCTTCCGCACGCACGCGCCGGAGAACCACCTGAAGCTCCTCGCCGAAGGCCCCGACGAGGCGAGCGCGTCGAAGCTCCTCGAGGAAGCGGTGACCGAGGCCCGCTCGCTGCTGGGCGCCACCGTCTTCGCGCGCGACGCCGAGACGATGCCGTCGGTGGTGCTCGCCGCGCTCGAGAAGCGAAAAGAGTTCCTCGCCACGGTCGAGAGCTGCACCGGCGGGCTCATCTCCGAGCTGCTCACCGACGTGTCCGGCTCGAGCCGCGCGTACTGGGGCGGCGGCTGCACCTACGCCAACGAGGCCAAGTCGCTGCTCGCCGACGTGCCGCCGGGGCTCATCGCGCAGTTCGGCGCCGTCTCCTCCGAGACCGCCGAGACCATGGCGCGTGGGCTGCGCGCGAAGTCGGGCGTGCACTGGGTGGTGTCGACCACCGGCATCGCGGGCCCGACGGGCGGCAGCGAGGCCAAGCCAGTGGGCACGGTCTTCATCGGCCTCGCCGGGCCCAACAACGTCGTGAAGGTCGAGCGCCACCACTTTCATGGTGACCGCGATCGCGTGAGGCGCTTCTCTGCGCACGCCGCGCTCGACCTGGTGCGCCGCACCCTCGGAGAAGCGACCTCATGAGCCAGCAACTCACCGCCCCCGCCAACCCGCCCGCGCCCGCCACGCCGCTGCGCGTGTGGTTCCAGGCCTACCGGGTCGAGGTGACGCTGTTCCTGGTGAGCTTCTTCGTGTTCGCCGCGTTCAGCAGCCAGCGCTTCTGGCGCCAGAGCGCGGCGCCGCACTTCGTGTACCAGGCCAAGGCGATGCTCGAGGGCCGGTCTGACATCGACCCCGAGGTGCTGCCGAACTTCGAAGACTGGGCGTGCGTGCGTGATGTCGGCGGCGCGAAGAAGCGCTGCGAGGGCGCGCCGCTGCCCGGCGACCGCTGGTACAGCTCGTTCCCCTGGTTCCCCGCGGTGGTGATGGCGCCCTTCGTGGTGGTGCACGGCTACCAGTTCAACGACACCAGCTTCGGCGTCATCGTGGCCGCGCTCGCCGTCGCGCTCTTCTACGCGCTGTTGCGCGTGGTGAAGGACACCGAGGGCACGAAGACCACGCCGATGGACGACGCGATCACCGCGGTGCTGCTCGGCTTCGGCACGCTCTTCTTCTACGCGGCGCTGCGCGGCGAGGTGTGGTTCTCGGCCGAGGTGATGGGCGTGGCCTTCACCGCGCTCTACGCCCGCAACGCGGTGGGCGCGCGAAGGCCGCTGCTCGCCGGCGTGTTCTGGTCGATGGCGGTGATGACGCGCACCCCGCTCTTCTTCACCGGCGTGTTCTTCCTCATCGAGGTGATGGCGCCGCAAAAGGGCGACCGGATGAAGCAGTTCAAGGCGATGACCGCCGAGAAGAAGAAGGCGCTCGGCCGCTTCATCGGGGGCGCCGCGCCGTTGGGCCTGCTCGCCGCGGCGTGGAACGTGGCGCGCTTCGGCAGCCCGACCGAGTTCGGCCACAAGTTCTTCTTCAACAACCGCGTCAACCACGACATCGACACGTGGGGGCTGTTCCACCCGCACTACCTGGGGCGCAACCTCGACGCCGCGTTCCTCAAGCTGCCGGGCTTCGTGAACAACCAGCTGCGCTTCGACTTCTGGGGGCTGTCGCTGTTCATCACCCTGCCCCTGCTCGCGCTGTGCTTCGTGCCCGAGAAGAACCAGAAGCGCGCGCTGCAGCTGGTGGGCGCGATGTTCGGCCTGCTGGTCGCCAGCGCGCTGCTCGGCATCGTCGCCCCCGACGCGGGAGAGCCGCCCATCGGCGCGCGGCCCACGGCGCTCTGGCTCGTGCTCGCGCTGGTGCTCGCCTTCTTCGCGTGGAGCGCGTGGGAATGGGTGAAGGACAAGGACGCGCCGCGGCTCCTGGTGCCGGTGCTGCTCACCATCGTGGCCTGCATGCTGCCCGGGCTCTTCTACCAGAACACCGGCTACGCCCAGTTCGGCTTCCGGTTCAGCCTCGACTACACGCCGTGGCTGCTGCTGCTGCTGCCGCTCGGCGGGTGGAGCTGGAAGAAGCCGCTCCCGATGGCGTTGGCGCTGGCGTCGATCGCCGCGGGCTTCTGGGGCGCGGTCGCCTTCCGCGGCTACACGGAGCTGACGCGTGGCTGGCAGTGACGACGTCGTCGCGCCGCGCTGGCACACCCGCGAAGACAGCGGCCTGACCATCGACCGCGAGGGCCGGTGGTTCCACGACGGCGTGCGCATCGAGCACCCCAACATCATCGAGGCCTTCAACCGCGGTCTGCGCGTGCAGCCCGATGGGCGCGTGCAGCTCCACTTCGGCAACGACTGGTGCTTCGTGGTGGTCGAGCGCTGCGCGTTCGGCGTGGTGGCGGTCGACGAGGGCGACGGCGGGCGGCTCTCGGTGCGCCTGACCGATCGCACCGCCGAGTGGCTCGACCCGGCCACGCTCGCGCTCGATGACGACGGGGTGCTCGAGGTCGCCGTAAAGAGCGGGCTCGCGCGCGCGCGCTTTTCCCGTGACGCGCAGTTTCAGTTGATGTCGCGCCTCGAGCCGCGCGGCGACGCGTTGGTGCTCAAGGTCGGCGAGCGCGAGTGGCCGACCCCGCTGAGGAGCCAGGAATGACGAAGAAAGCGAAGACGCTCAAGGGCGGGTGCGAGTGCGGTGGCGTGGAGTTCCGGCTCTCGCCTCCGCTGCGCCCGGTGGTGTGGTGCCACTGCTCGAAGTGCCAGCGCTTTCACGGCGGCCCGGGCGCGTACACCACCGCCCCGCGCGCGGCGTTGCGTTTCACCAGGCGCACCGGCCTCAAGTGGTGGAACGCGTCGAAGACCGTGCAGCGCGGCTTCTGCGGGAAGTGCGGCGCGAGCCTGTTCTTCTCCGACTCCGACTCGGACACGGTGTCGATCGCCGCCGGGGCGCTGACGTCGCCCACCGGCCTCAAGAGCTCGCTGCACATCTTCGTGGGCAGCAAGCCCGACTGGTACCAACTGCACGACGATCTGCCGCGCCGGCGTGAGTACTGAGGGTCAGTCTTCGCAGCGCTGCTCGAAGGTGAGCTTCGTCTCGAAGGTCGTCACGTCTTCGGCGTTCACCGCGCGAAAGGTGAGCTCGATGGGGCCCGAGCACTCTTCGAAGTCGCGGCCCGGGTCGAGGGTGAAGTTGTAATAGTAGTCACCCTCCTCGCTGCCGGGCTCGGCCGAGCGCTCTTCGCCTTCCTTCTTCTCTTCCTTGCCCTCGTTGAACGAGGTCCACCGCGTCTTGAAGAGGCCGCGTCCGCCGAGCAGACGCTGGTCCTTGCTGAGCACCTCGCAGGTCACCGCCTGCGTGAGGCGGGGCTTCTTCTTCGAGGGCAGCGTCAGCGCGTCCTTGCCCTCGCCGATGCTGCAGGTGACCTTCGCCTTCACGGGCTTGGGCTTCTTCGCCTTCGGGGGACCGGCGAAGGCCAGGCAGGCGACGAGCGGAAGCAAGAAGACGAGTCGGTTCATGCGCACAGCATGGCGAAGAGCCTGCGGCGCGTCACTCTTCGCGGCGCAAGTGCATGGCGCCGAAGACGATCGATGGCACGCCGAGCACCAGGCTGCACGAGAGCACCTGCAGGCTGATGGCGTGGTCGAAGAGCATCAGCACCGACGGCGCAATCAGCGCGATCCCCAGCCCGACGCCACCAAAGCCGAGAATCCGGTTGGCGGCGCGATCCGCATCCCTGGGTGACGGGGCCATGAGCTGCGCAGCTTTCCGCCAGCGGTGAGGTTGCGCCATGAAATTTCGGCCCGCGTCGGGACGTGTAAGTTCACGCCCGTGCTGTCGTTCGTCGTCATCGCTTCGATCCTCGCCAGTGACGGAGGCGTCGAGCTGCCCGACGCCGGAGAACCCGTCGACGCGGGCCTGCCTCCCCAACCGCTGAACGCGAAGCCGCTGGCGCGCAAGGTCGATGAAGCCCGGGTCGACCGCGTGCTCGCGATGCTCTCGACGCGCGAGCGCGCCGGCCAGCTGCTGCTCGCCTACCCGCAGATCGACAAGACCGGCCCGGTCGAGGTGGGCCTGCTCTTCGTCGGCAACTCGCTCAAGAACATCGCCAAGGCGAAGGAGAAGATCGACTCGTCGCGGCTCCGCGCGAAGATCCCTCCCTTCGTCGCGGTCGACATGGAAGGCGGGCCGAGCAACCGCATGAAGAGCGTGCGCTCGCTCAAGGCGCTGCCGTCGGCGCGCGAGATGGCGGCGCTCGACGACGCCGAGGTGAAGAAGTGGGGCCGCAAGGTGGGCGAGGCGATGAAGTCGATCGGCCTCAACCTGAACCTCGCGCCGGTGCTCGACGTCGCGCCCTCGGGTCACATGGAACGCAACGGCCGCAGCTTCAGCGGCGACCCCGACGTGGCGGTGAAGAAGGCGATGGCCTACTCGCGCGGGCTGCTCGAGGCCGGCGTGGTGCCGATCGGCAAGCACTACCCGGGTTACGGCGACATCGACGGCGATTCAGACCATGCGCTCGTCACCGCCGACTGGCCGCAGGAGCGCGTGTTCGCCGAGGCGGGCAACTTCGTGCGCGCGAAGGAAGCGCTGGGCGGCGTGATGCTCGCCAACGTCATCTACGCCTCGGTCGACGACAAGCCGGCCATCTTGAGCGGCAAGCTCGTGGCGCGCGTGCACGAGCAGGACTGGCTGGCCGTCACCGACGACATCAGCATCGCCCTGCTGGCCGAGAGCATCGGCGGGACGAGCGAAGACGTGCTGGTGCAGTCGTTCAAGGCGGGCAACGACCTGCTGCTCACCACCGCGCCGCCCGACTGGAACAAGGGCCTCGACTACCTCGGCATCCTCACGCGCCTGGCCGAGTCGGACCCCGAGATGAAGAAGCTGCTCGACGAGAGCTGCCGCCGCGTCCTGCGGTTGAAGGACCGCATGGGCCTGCTCGACGGGTTCTGACCATTCCAAGGAGTCTGCCGTGAAGCACGCGCTCGTCCTGCTGGTGCTCGTCTCTGCCTGCAGCAAGAAGACCGAAGCCATCGACGCCGGAGCGCCAGATGCGGGCCCGAAGGTGCTGCGCCCCGCACCGCCCGCGCCGCGCAGCTGTGCCTCGTACGCGGCGTGCGTCGATGCGTGCGACGCCGGCCAGGCCGCTGGCTGCTACGACGCCGCGCTCGCGATGCTCGAGCTGCGCGTCGACGGTGGGCGCGATCTCCAGCTGGTCACTCCGCTGGCCACGCGCGCGTGCGAGCTCGGCGATGGCCGCGGCTGCGCGCGGTCCAACGACGCGAGGGCCAGTGAACGGCTCGGGCCGCAATGCGCCGGCGACGGAGGCCTCGTCACCCTCGAAGCGTGCGAGCTGCTCTCGGTCTGGCAGCGAGACCACGATGCTGGCGCAGACGCGGCCAACTCGGGAGCGCGCGCGATGGCGATGCTCGAGGCCCGGTGTGCGAACGAGCCGTGGGCGTGTGCGCGGCTGGGGTCCGCGCTGCTGCACGGTCACCTCGGGCGCACCGAGGTGCCGCGCGCGCTCACCCTGCTCGAGCGTGCGTGCGACGACGGCGTCGCCGGCGCGTGCGTCGAGGTGACGCTGGTCTTCTTGAAGGGCCTGCCTTCAGCGGGGATCCAGCCAGACCCCGCGCGCGCTGCGAAGACGGGCCGCAGCGCGCGCGAGCTGACACAACAACAGCCGTGACGATCGCTCAGAGGGTGTTGATGAACTCGAGCAACGCCGCTTCCTGCTGCGGGTTGAGCGCCTCGTAGAGCTGCTGCGAGCGCGTCGCCTCGCCACCGTGGAGGTCGATGGCCTCGTCGATGGTGGCCGCGCGCCCGTCGTGCAGGTAGCGCGGCTTGAAGCGGTTGCCCCACAGCGGGGTGGTGCGCCAGAAGCGCCCGCCCGCGCGACCCATCACGCGGCCGTCTTCGAGGCCCGGCCCCATGTCGTGCACCAGGAGATCGCTGTACGGGAAGATCTCCTTGTCCGAGAGCGCGTCGACGCGCTCGGCCGTGCCATCAGCCTTCGCCAGGTAGTAGTCCTTCACGGTGCGCATGCTCGCGCGGTGGCAGTCGGCGCAGCCCGTGGCCCGGAAGAGGAACTCGCCGTACTTCGCGCGCGGCGACTTCGGGAGCGAGGGCGGCGCGCCGATGAGCGCCTGGAACTGGTACAGCGCCACCGACTTCTGGCTGCCCGAGTCGTTGGGTTGCGTACCCGCCAACTGGCATTCGGGTGGGAGCGCCTGGCCCTGAGGGTGGTTTTCCCTCGGGAAGAACGGACTCGAGACTCCCAGCTCGATGTTGAAGGGCTCAGCGCTGAACTGGAAGATGGTCGGGGTCTGCGCCTTCCACCCGAACCGGCCGACGCGCGCGATGCCAGCTGGCTGTTTGCGCGTGATGTCGAACGTGAACGCCTGGAGGCGCACGAGCGATTCCATCTCGGTGCCCCAGTTCGCTGCGCCGACGACCGACGGGTCCTTCCATTGACGGGGGCCCTGCCACGCGAGGATCTCTGCGTCGGGGACGGCGTCGAGGAGGCCAAAGCCAAACACCGGCGGCGTGTGGCGGTGGCTGGTGGTGACCCCCGGGAGCGGCGGCACCGCTTCGGGCTGGAGGTGGCAACCGCCGCCGCCGGGCACCGACTCGATGCTCCGCTGCTGGATCACCGGGCCGCCGAACTCGAGGGCCGGCATGAAGTTGCCCTGGTTGTTGATCATGAAGTGGGTGACGTTGTTCGCGGTGCCTTCGGGGTCTGACCCGCCGACGACCGGCGCGCCGTGACAGGCCGCGCACGACTGCCGGTTGAAGATCGGCCCGAGGCCCTCAGCCACCGAGAACTCGTGCTGGTAGAGCGCCTTGCCGGCGTTGAACAGCGCGAGCTGCGAGGGCGTCAGGCCCGGCACGGGGTCGCCGATCACGGCGGCGCGGCCGTCGCCACGCGGGCGGCAGTCATCGCCGGCCAGCGAGGTAAGTGAGAGGAGCGCGGTGAGAGCAAGCAGTGTCTTTTTCATGGTGGGGCTCCTTTCTCGTCACGGACCGCAGAGGTTGAAGTACGCCGAGGGGAACGGCGGGTTCACCTTCGTCCCGCAGCTCGTCTTGACCGCGTAGGTGCCGCTGACCGGGTCGACCGAGATGCCTTCCGGCAGCTCCGTCGGGTACGCGCCGCCCCAGCCGACCATCGGGTTGTCGCGGCTGAAGAGGTACGACGGCTTCGGGTCAGGCTCGAGGCTCGAGCTGATCGCCATGCCGTAGCCCTGCCAGATGCTGTCGAGCACCTGGTCGAAGTTCGGCGCACGCGTCGGCGAGAGACCGCCGTTCACGTAATAGATGCCGTACTGGTCGGGCTTGCAGAGGTCGTACGGGAGGTACGCCGCGTAGGTGCCGCCCATGCCGCGGTCATCGAGGATCTGGTCGTACCGGTAGTTCACCTCGAGGTGCGCGTCGCCGTTCGGCTTGCCCTCGAAGATCGGCGAGCAGACCATGTGCAGCGTCGGCACGGGGATCGGGATGGCGTTGGGAGGCGGGCCGCCCGGGAACTCGGCCTCGTTGCCGATCAGCCGCAGCGTCAGCGCGTCGTAATAGAAGATGGTGTCGAAGCTGAAGAGGCGGGTGACGAACCAGATCTGCCACTTGCCGTTCTGCACCGAGACCGGGAACACGTTGTACGGCGTCGACCAGTCGTTGGGCCGCGTGTAGCTCATGCGGTACGGCAGGGCGTGCTTGAAGTCAGCGGTGAGCTTCACCGTGTTCGCCGCCTTGTCGTACTTGATGTTCACCTTCGCCTTCGCCTGGGGCGAGCACATGATCGGCTCTTCGAGCGCGACCTCGTTCGGCGCGGCGCCACCGCTCAGGAGCGGAATGTCGAACTCCCCCTTGTCGGGTGGCGCGTACGTGTAGCGTTGCTCGACGGAGGAAAAACCCGTCGCGTGAGGCCGCGGGACGATGGGCGCGACCTGCGCCCACGACACCGCGGCAACCAGCACCACGGACCAGCTCAGACGATGCATGCACGACTCCTCGGGCCAACGCGAGCACCCGCAGCTCGCGGTCGACGGCACGCTCGAAGCTGGCCCGAGGGGCTCGCCAACTTCGGCGACCGACCCCTCCCCATGCCCTGGCCCCACCTGCCCAGAGCCACTTCTCACGCAGGGTCTGCACTGAACCCCTCGCCGTCAGCGCGTGAAAAAGAGCATCGAGGTCCACGGCTCCGCAAATCCGACATCGGCGCTACCGAGGAAGTGCTTGAACCTTTTGGGGTAACCCGTTTGGGGTAAGCTGCGAGCTCTTCAGCGCCATGAAAAATCATTCGTTCCAGGTGAGTGAGGGCACCCTGCGCATTGACTGCACGGGGACCCTCGACGCCGCCACCGTTCGCTCGATCTGCGACGACGTCAAGGCGATGCCAGGCCGCGAGGGCGTGCGTCGCGCGATCGTCGTCACCACCGCAGTTGCCGACATCGTCGAGGCTGGCAAGAAGGAGCTCGTGAACCTCCAACGCGAGCTCTGCGCGACGTGCCGCACGGCGTGGGTCGACGAGCGCGCGCGTTTTCGGGGCGTCGCGCTCTGGGTGATGCACCTCGCGGGCGATCTGAACGGCAAGGCCGTGGCGACGATGCAGCAGGCGGAAGCGTGGCTCAGCTCGAGCGAGAGCCGCGAAGACCGCGCGAACCGGGCGGTGGGGCGATGAGCGGGCGCGAACTGACCTTCGTCGAGAAGACCTTCCTCAAGGTTGCGCGGTCGAGCGCAGGCTTCGTCGTCGGCTACAACGTCGCGTTCGACGAAGAGCTGCTCAAGCAGCACGGCATCAGCGGCCTCAT
Organism: Myxococcaceae bacterium; assembly: GCA_046351675.1. Taxonomy (GTDB): domain Bacteria; phylum Myxococcota; class Myxococcia; order Myxococcales; family Myxococcaceae; genus Archangium_A. The sequence goes on along the minus strand of JAXLYB010000021.1, from coordinate 74,395 downwards.
CAAGTGGGGTCGCATGATGATGGCGACCTTCGAGGAGATCGAGAAGCAGTTCGGCACGCGCAAGGCGCACGTGCTGGCGGCGTTCTCATCGTTCTTCAACGGGTGCGATTACTGCGCGTGGGGCCACCTGTTCGCGACTGGCCTCGTGCACTTCGAGGCGACCGGCAAGCTCTTCCCGATCGACGAGGTGGAGACGCACGACCTGATGCGCCTGGGCGACAACACGGTCCTCGCCGAGCTCGAGAAGCGGCTGGGCGGCGAGTTCGCCGACGACCTGCGGCTCATCAAGCGCCAGTACGAGATCCGCTACACGCCCGGCTTCAAGGCCGAGAACGAAGAAGACCGGCTGATCCTCAAGTCGATCGGCCTCTTCGAGTGGGTCAACGAGTGCAGCATCACCGTCAGCGCACCGGCGCCACCGATGTCGAGGCTCGCGCAGAAGACGAAGCTGCTCGAGGCCTACGCCGCGGCCCGCCAGCCCGAACGTGCGGCGCGCGCCAGCCAGAAGAAGGGCTGACGCTTCACTCGCGAGGACGGGGTGATAGACGCACCGCCGTGCGTCTCGGCCTCGCCCTGCCCTGCCTCATCACGTTGAGCGTCGTCACCGGCGCCGGGTGCCGCACGACCACCGCCTCGGGGCCTCCGCCCTCCGCCGCGTGGGAATCGCCGCTCGACGCCGCGCACGCCTTCGACGCCCCCGCGCAGCCCGCGGAGGCCGTCGCGCTCGACTTCGGCAAGCACCGCGTCTTCGGCCTCCAGGGCCGCACCAACGGCTGGCTGCTCTGGCTCGACACCCGCGCCCCGAAGGGCCAGGTGGAATCGCTGCTCAACGTGGGCACGCCTCAGGCGCTGGCGGTCGACGTGCGCGTGGGCGACGGCAAGCCCGTGGCGTGCGCCTTCGACCCGACCCGCCCGCGCACCGCGCTCGCGAAGTCGCTGTTCGATCTCCCCAGCCTCGGCGTCGATGGCGCGGCGACGACGCTCCCGGGCGTGCACCTGCGCCTCGGCGAGACCGAGTTCGGCCCGCTGACCATCGACTTCGCCGCCTCGCCCGACTGCGTGCTGGGCGCCGACGTGCTCGACCACGTGGTCCTCCTCGTGCCCACGCGCGTGAAGAACGCGGTGTGGTTGCTGGTCACCGGCGAATGACCGCGCCGGCGCGACCTCCGCTGTACAAGCGGGTGAAGCGCTTCGTTCGCTACGTCTTCATTCGCGTGCTGCTGGTGCCGATTCAGCTGCTGCCGCTGCGCGCCGGCTCGTGGCTCGGCGAGCGGCTGGGGCGGGTGGCCTTCGTGCTCGCCCGCTCGGAGCGCCAGAAGACGCTCGCTTCGCTCGCCACCGGCTTCCCCGACAAGTCGGACGCCGAGCGCCTCGAGCTCGCGCGCGCGTGCTTCACGCACATCGGCCGCTCGGTGCTCGAGATGGTGTGCATCGCGCAGTTCGACGCGCGCCGCGCCGAGCTCGTCGAGTGGGAACCCGCCTCTCGCGCCGCGATGGACGCCGCGCTCGCCCGGCAGAAGGGCGTGGTCTTCGTCACCGGACACTTCGGCAACTGGGAGCTGCTGGCGCGGTACGTCGCCCTCGAGAACTACGCCGCCGCCGTCATCGGCAAGGAAGCGAGCGACCCGCGCACCACGAAGCTCATCGAGAACTTCCGCGCGTCGGGGAAGCTCAAGGTCATCTGGCGCGGGAGCAACGGTGCGGCGAAGGACATGCTCCGCGCGCTGAAGAACAACTTCATCCTCGGGCTCCTCATCGACCAGGACACGAAGGTGCAGTCGGTCTTCGTGCCCTTCTTCGGCAAGCTCGCCAAGACGCCGCGCGCCGCCGCCGATCTCGCGCTGCGCACCGGCGCCGCCCCGATGCTCGGCTTCTGCACGCGCGTGGGGCCGCTGAAGTACCGCATCACCATGAAGGAACTGCCCTTGCCCACCAGCGAGGGCGAGCAGGCGGTGCTCGAGCTGACCACCGCCTTCACCCACGGCATCGAGGCGCAGATCCGCGCGCACCCCGAGCAGTGGGCGTGGATGCACCAGCGGTGGAAGTCGCGCCCCGAGACCGAGGTGGTCGGTCCCGCGCTCGCGCAACAGACCCGATGAAGACGTTCGCCCTCTCACTGCTCGTGCTGCTGGCTGGCTGCAAGAAGGCGCCGGCCGACGACGCTCCCGTGCGCGTCGCCGCCGCGTCCGATCTCGCCGAGGTCTTCCCCGTGCTCGCGACGCGCTTCGAGGCCGGCGGCGGTCGCCACGTGGAGTTCACCTTCGGGTCCTCTGGTCTCCTCGCGCGGCAGCTCGCCGAAGGGGCACCCTTCGACGTCTTCGCGTCGGCCAGCCCAGAGTTCCTCGACCAGGCGGTGACCGCGGGCGCGTGTGACGGCGCGACGTCGATGCCGCTGGTGCACGGCCGCCTCGCGGTGTGGCCGCCCGGGCTGACGCTCGAGACGCTGGTGCAGGGCGACGGGAAGATCGCCATCGCCAACCCCGGCCATGCCCCCTACGGCCGCGCGGCGAAGCAGGCCCTCGAGCGCGCCGGGTTGTGGGCCGGCCTCGAGAAGCGCGTGGTGCTGGCCGACAACGTGCGCCAGGCGGTGCAGTACGTCGACTCGGGCAACGCGCGCGGAGCGCTGGTGGCGGTGGCCAACGTGGTGCAGCGCGACGCGGGCGCCTTCACGGTGATCGACGCCTCGCTGCACGAGCCCATCGAGCAGCGCGTGGTGCGGTGCGGCCGTGGAGCGCGCCCCGATGACGCGCAGCGCTTCCTCGAGTTCTTGAAGACTCCGGCCGCGCGCGAGGTGTTGCTCGCGGCCGGCTTCGAGCCCTGATCAGAGCGCGGCAGCGGCGCGGCGGAGCACGCCCGGCGCGTCTTCGCTGACGATCTTCCCGTGGCAGGCCACGAGGTGCGTCAGGCCCGGCAGCGCGGCGAGCTGCTCGAGGTGCGCCTTGAGCTTGCGCACGTCGCTGGTGAGGAACCACTTGAACATGGGGATGACGCGCGGCCCGCCGCCGAAGCCCAGCACGCGCGACATGAACGGCAGGTCGGCGTCGTCGTTGGCGACGAAGGCGTCGCACCACACGAGGCTCACCTTGTCGCCCGAGGTGACGATCTCCACCGGCTCACCCCAGCGCGTGCCGTCGAGCGCCTCGAAGCGGCACCAGGGATCTTTCGGGAGCGCGCTGATGTTGCCGGCGAGCATCGGCCAGCGCTTGCGCATCCTGGCCTCGATGACGTCCGGGCCGTAGATGCCGATGCCCAGCTTCGCCGCGAAGGGCTCGGCGTCGATGCCGTGCTGGTGGTGGCCGATGACCAGCGCGCGCGGCGTGCCCAGCGAGCGCACCTTCTCGAGCGTCGGCTCGTCCATCGGCACCGCGTGGTAGAAGACGAGGCCCCCGTCGGACGTGCGCACGATCGACATGCGGCGATTGGCGGGCGAACCCGGCACCTGGCTCTCGAGGCACCAGAGGTTCGACTCGAGCTGCTGCAACGGCTTGTGGGGAGTGACGATCCACGGACGGGACATGGACGCGTCTTTACTCCCTCTCCTCCGAGGAGGAGAGGGTCGGGGTGAGGAGAAACCAGGCAGTTCACCGCTCGTTCACGGACCGCCGTCGACACCACCATCGGCACCGCCATCAGGCAGCACGACCGGCGGAGCGACATACGGAGGCGGATCGAACTCGCCCGTACGCCGCCCGGTGTAGCCAGTCTCGAGCGTGAGCACCGCGCCGACCAGCACCGGCCCGAACGCGCACCCGCCAGCCCAGCCGAAGAAGATCTTCCCGTCCTTGATGCCGTCGACCTTCGCGCCGGGCGGCACCACCAGCTTCGTCACCGGCACCAGCGCGCAGTCGACGCCACCATCGGCGAGGCGACCCGGCGGCTGGCCACCATCGGCCAACAGCCCCGCATCGGGCACGCCCGCGTCGAGCGAGCACGCGCGGCCGGCCATGGTGCGCGGCTCCATCGTCGTCTCTTCGCGCTCACCCACGCGCGAGAACCGGCCGCCCGCCAGCGAGATGTCGAGCGCGGCGCACGCCTGGTTGGCCGCGCCCTCGATGCCCAGGCCCAGCAGGTAGCGATCGTCGTCGTTGTGGTTCACCAGCCCACCGACCGCCTCGGCCTTCTGGCCCACCGGCAGCGTGTGCTTGGTGTTGTTGATGACCTCGAGCTTCTGCAGGTCGAGGTTGCTCTTCGCGAGGTCGGGCTGGTCGATCGACACCTTCCCCCAGAACTGCTCGCTCGGGCACTTCACCTCGGGCTTGGCGCAGAACGCCGTGAGGTCGAGCGTGGTGGGGTTGCCGTTGATGACGCCGAAGTCGACCACGTTGCCGTAGCCGGTCGCCGTCACCTCGCGCACCGCGCCGCCCACGTTCAGCTTCAGCTTGAGCTGGTTGTCGTAGGTGATGTCGTAGTTGCCGCTGACGTCACGTTCTTCGGGGGTCGAGCTGCTGCCCCCTCCACAGGATCCAACGATGGCTGCCGCGACGACTCCCACGCCGATGAGCTTCATGTGTGACCTCCTGGCGCTGCGTGTACGGCACCCGGGCCGCCATTCAGAATCGGAGCGAAAACCCACCGGCGCGTCTTCTCGTCACGCTTTTCGACGAAAAGCTGGATCGCCTGGCCGAGCACGAGCAACGAAGCCGTCGTGCCCTTCTTGCGCAGAATGGCGCCCTCTTCCGCCGGCTCGAGCCACGCCTTGTCGAAGAACGGCGCGAGGTCGAAGAGGTAGAGCTTCACGTCGAGCGGCGGCACGTCGAGCCGCACGTGCACCTTGTTGCTGGTCAGCCCCATCACCGTGCCCGTGAAGCGGGTGCGCGCCTCGCGCGGCTTTCCGAGCTCCGGCTGGAAGAGCCGGTTCATCACCAGCTCGTTGGCGAGGTCTTGCACGCGGCGCTGCGTGGCGCGGGCGCGGTTGGCGACCACCACCACCTCGGCGCGCAGCTTCTCGTCTTCCTCGACGGTGGGGTGCTGGCCGGTGAGGAACTCCATCGCTTCCTTGTGCAAGAAGACGCCGACCATCTCGCGCATCGGCGCCGAGAAGCGCGCGTACGGTTCAGCGCCGACGCCCACGTGGGGACCGGGCTCGGTCGAGTACTCCGAGCGCAGGTTCACCATCACCGCCTGCCGCGTGAGCGCCGACGAGAGCCGCCCTTCCCGCGGCAACCGCTCGAGGTACTTCGCCAGCGGCTGCTGCGCCGGGTCCCACACCCACGGGTCGTCGGGCAGCGAGAGGCGCGTGGCGACGAAGCGCGTCAGCTTCGCCAATGAATCGAGCCGCGACTGCTCCGGCCCCGCCTGCACGCGGTAGATGGGCTGCACCGCCGGGTTGTCGAACTCGCGCAACAGGCGGCCGCCCTCGGCGTTGCACATCAGCGAGATCTGCTCGTTCCACGACTCGACCTCGTCGCGCACCGCTTCCATCACTGCGAACGAGAGCCCTTCGCCGTCGAGCGTGACCGAGACCTCTTCGCGGCGGTAGCGCACCAGACCCCGCTTCGCCGCGAGGTCCATGCGCTTGCGACCGACCTCGCGCAGCAGAAAGAGGCTGGTCTCGAACTCCGTGCCCTTCAGCGGGCTCGTCGCCGGCTCGTCGACCAGCACCTGCACGTCGTGAAACGAGAGCTTCGCGCGGCTGCGCACCCGGGCGCGCTCGAGGCCGGTGCTCTTGAGCTCACCGTGTGCGTCGAGGTGATGAAGGAAGAGCAGCGCCCGCCGCGGCCCGTCGGGGTTGAGCGAGATGAGCCCCTCGGACAGCGCGCGGGGCAGCATCGGCACCGAGAAGCCCGGGAGGTAATAGGAGGCGCCGCGCTTCATCGCCTCGTCGAAGAGCGGCGTGCCGGGGCGCACGTAATACGAGGCGTCGGCGATGGCGTACGCGACGAGGAAGCCGTCACCTTCGCGATCGACGAACAGCGCCTGGTCGAGATCTTTCGAGTGGGGGCCGTCGATGGTGACGAACGGCATCGCGGTGCGATCGACGAGTGACGGGTCGTCGATGCCGGGCGCCTTCAGCCACTGCTCGACCTGGGCGGTCACCTCGGGCGGGAAGTCGACGCGCAAGCCGACCGCCTGCACCACGCCTTGCAGCTCTTCGCGGGCGGTCTTCCCGCGCGGGGGCGTCATCCTTCCTTTTCCATCTGCGCGACGAGCGCGTTGCCCTGCTCGAGCAACCTGGCGACCGCGTCGTGCGCCTGCTGCGTGAGCGCCTCGCGCGCGTCCATCGTCAGGCCCGCGGTGGGAATCGGCTCGCCGATGATGAGCGCCGACGGCCGCGACTGCACGACGATCGAGCCCTTCTCGAGAATGCGATGCGTGCCGGCGACCGCGGCGGGAATGAGCGGCACCTGCGCGTCGATGGCCATGATGGCCGCGCCCTTCTTGAACGGCCGCAAGATGCCGTCGTCGCTGCGCGTGCCCTCGGCGAAGAAGACCACGCTCACGCGCTCGCGCACCGCCTCGGCCGCGTCGTTGAGCTTCTCCTTGTCTTTCTCGCCGCCGCTGCGGTCGACGAAGATGTTGCCCGCGCGGTGCAGCGCCCAGCCGAACACGGGGATCTTCCGCAGCTGCGCCTTCGCCACGTAGCGCATGTGCCGCCGCACGTGACGGAACAGCACCAGCGCGTCGAAGTGCGACTGGTGGTTGCAGCACAACACGAAGTTGCCGGGCGGCAGGTTTTCCAGCCCCCGCACCTCGGTGCGCACGCCCGACGCCCGCAAGATGGAGTCGGCCCAGAAGTGCAGCGTGGAATCAGGTGCGCGCTCGTCGATGAGGCTGAGCGCGCTGACGACGGGGGACAGCACGCCGGTGATGCCGACGGCCGCGGCGCTCGAGAACGCAGAGCGCAGGAATTTCCTCGGGGGAGCCATGCGAGGGCGCGAGCTTAGAACTCACGCGCGGGGAAGAGCACCACCTCTTCGATGCTCCCCGCCCCCAGCAGCAACATCAGCACCCGGTCGAGGCCCACCGCGATGCCGCCGCTCGGAGGCAGCTTCGGCAGCGCCGCGAGGAACTTCTCGTCGAGCGGGAAGACCGGCCGGCCCAGCGAGCGGCGCAGCTCCTGCTCTTCCACCAGGCGCCGGCGCTGCTCGTCGGCGTCGGTCAGCTCGGTGAAGCCGTTGGCCAGCTCGACCCCGTCGGCGTACAGCTCGACGCGCTCGGCGACGCGCGGGTCGCTGGCCTTCACCTTCGACAGCGCGGCCATCGACGCCGGGTACTCGCAGAGGAAGGTCGGCCGCCCCTTGCCGAGCTGGCGCTCGACCCGCTCGAGGAAGAGGTGGAAGAAGACGTCGTCGAACGAGGTGCTGCCCGGGCTGACGACCACGCCGGTCGCTTCGACCGCGCGACGAAACGCGGCGGCGTCAGGGTGCGCGTACAGCTCCACGCCGGTGTGGCGCTTCACGGCGTCGGCCACCGTGAGCCGCTCGAAGGGCAGCTGCGAGAAGAGGCCCCGCTTCGGCGCGACCGCCTGCTCCACCGCTGCGAGCGCCTGCTCGAGGTCGCTCATGATGGCCGAGTAGTCGGCGTTCGGCCGATAGAACTCGAGCATGGTGAACTCGGGGTTGTGCGTGCCGCTGATCTCCCCGTTCCGGTACGTCTTGCAGATCTGGAAGAGCGGCGGGCAGCCCGGGTCGGCGAGCAGCCGCTTCATCGCGTACTCGGGGCTGGTGTGGAGCCACAGCGGCCGCTTCGTGCCTACGCCCGTCTGCGGCACGTAGGTCGTCTCGAACGGGTCGATGTGCGGCTCGAGGCCAGGCGTCGGCACCAGGGTCGGCGTCTCGACCTCGAGGTAGCCCGCGGCGCCGAACCACTGCCTCAGCGCGCCGTACATCGCCTGGCGCGCACGCGCGGCGCGCCACTGGGCCTCACTCGGCACGCGCGGGCCCCGGGGTGCGCTTGCCGAACATGCCCCAGCCCTTCATGTGCATCACGCGCTCGCCCTTCTGGTTGAACACCTCCCAGGTCGAGAGCACCGAGCCCATCTCCGGGCGGCTCTTGCTCGGGCGCTGCTCGAGCACGGTCATCTTGAGCTTCAGCGTGTCGCCCGCGAAGACAGGCTTGGTCCACCGCAGCTCGTCGATGCCCGGGCTGCCGAGGCTCGCCGAGTCGAGCAGGTACGAGTCGCACATCATGCGCATGCACATCGCCGAGGTGTGCCACCCGCTCGCGCACAGCCCGCCGAAGAACGACGACTTCGCGGCCTCGGCGTCGACGTGGAAGAACTGAGGGTCGTACTTCTTCGCGAACTCGATGATGTCCTCGGCCTTCACCGTCGGGCCGTCGAGCTCGAGCGTGAAACCGGGCGTGAAGTCTTCGAAGTACCAGCGCGGCATGGGCCACCTATGCCCCAGCTGCACGCGCGATTCACGGGGGAATCATTCGCGGCGCGCGGCGGCGCCGAGGGTAAGGTGCGGCCGATGCGTCGGGTGGCGTTCATCGGCGGGCTGGTCCTCTCGTCCCTGTCCTGGTTCACGGGGTGCGTGACCGCGGCGCCTCCGCCCGCGCCGCCGAGCGCGCCGGTCGACGCCGGGCCGACCGAGGCCGAGCTGCTCGCGCCGAAGCTCGACGCGCTCGAGCGAGACATCGCGCGCGTCTCGGGCGCGGCCGACGAGCGGCTGTGGGCGTGGTGGATCACTGGCGCCCCGCTCGACCTGGCGGCGGCGTTCAAGGGCCACGAAGACCTCCTCGGCCCGCGCTCGATGGAGCTGCTCGCCCGCGCCCAGCTCTTGCGGCCCGACGACGCCGCGCGCGTCGAGGCGCTGCGCCACTGGATCGTCGGCGAGGTGCTGGTGCGCAGCGCCGCCACGGAATCCGACGCGATCGCCAACCTCGCGTCGACCACCAGCTTCCAGCTCGACACGAAGGAAGTGCTGTTGCGCGACCTCGGCAAGCTGCTGGTGAACGAGAAGAGCGCGGTGAAGCGCCGGGCGCTGTGGAACGCGTCTCACCCCGCCGCGGCGCGCCTCGACGCGCTGATCGCCGCGCGCGATCTCAAGCTGTCGCAGGCGCTCGGCTCGCTCGAGGGCCAGGACGGCGGCGTCGACCTGCTCACCGCGTCGGCGCGCGCGCGGGGCTTCGAGCTCGCCACGCTGACGCGCGACGCCGACGAGACGCTGACCGCCACCGAGGAAGAGTGGAAGACGGTGCTGCAGGCGCTGTCGGACGTCGAGGTGAAGCTGCCGCTGGTGCAGCTCACGCGCGGAGATCTCCCCCGGCTGCTCAGGGTGCCTTCGCCGGTCGACGCCGAGTTCCCCAAGCAGAAGATCGCCACCCGCCTGGTGCAGACCGTCGGAGCGCTCGGGCTCTACGGGCAGCCCGGTCTCACCCTCGAGCTCAACGAGGCGGCCAGGAAGAACCCGCTGCCGCTCACCGTCGCGCCGACGCCCGGTGACGTGCGCGTGAGCGTGCGGCCCCTCGGTGGCCTGAAGGACCAGCAGCTCGCGCTCGCTGAGTTGGGAACGGCGCTGTGGCTCCACGCGCAGCGCAACGAGCCGCCGTGGAAGGGCCGCCTCGCCCCGCCGCTCGCTGCGCAGACCAACGCCGAGCGCTTCGCGAACCTCTTGTCCGATCGCGCGTGGCTCGAGGCGAACGAGGTGAAGAACGTCGACGCCGTCATCGCCGCGGCCCGTGCGCAGCGCCTCTTCACCCTGCGCCGCGCTGCTGGCCTCGTGCTGGCGCGCGTCGAGGCGAGCCGCGCTCCCGACGACACCGCCGCCCGCTCGGCCTTCGTCTCGGTGATGAGCCGCGCGCTCGGCGTGGCGCTGTCGGGCGACGAGGGGCAGCGGTGGCGCCTCGAGACCGACGACTTCCTGCGCAGCGCGACCCAGCTCGAGGCCCTGCGCGCCGCGGCCGGCTCGCCCCTGGCGTGGCCCACCACGACCGACGCGGGCGTCACCGATGCGGGAGTCGATGCTGGCGCGACGGCCCTGCCCGACGCGGGCTGAGCCTCGCCTTCACGACTGCCCCTGGCGTGGCCCACCGCGACCGACGCGGGCGTCACCGATGCGGGAGTCGATGCTGGCGCGACGGCCCTGCCCGACGCGGGCTGAGGCTCGCCTTCACGACTGGCGGCGCCGCGTCCTGGGCTTCGCCGCCGAGCCGCGCACCAACAACGCCCCGAGCGTGGCGCCGACGGTCTGCGCGAGCTGCTTCGGGTCGCCCTTGCTCGCCATCGGTCCATCGACCACCAACGACGCGAGACCATGCGCCGTCGACCAGCCGGTGAGCGCGAGCGCCTGCGCGTCGAGCTCGGCGCACACGCCGGCGGTCTGGCAGCGCGCGACGACGGCGACCAGCACCCCGAACGACTTCGCCGACGCACGCTCGATGGCGCCGCGGTTGGCTTTGCCCGTCAGCTCCGGGCGGAACATGAGGCGAAAGGAGGCCGGGTGCTCGACGGCGAACGCGACGTACGCGCGCCCGCACGCTTCGAACGCCCTGGCCGGGTCAGCGTGCGCCGCGGCGGCGGCCTCGAGCTGGGCGGTGAGCTCGCCCAGCCCCTCTTCGACCAGCGCCGCGACGATCGAGCTGCGATTCTTGAAGTGGTAGTACGGCGCCCCGTGGGTGACGTTGAGCCGGCGAGAGACCTCTCGCATGCTCAACGCGTCCAGCCCCTTCTTGTCGATCAGCTCGAGGCTGGTCTCGAGAATGCGGCGCCGCAGGTCCACCACCGAAGGGACCTCAGAGCTCCTTCATCAGGTCGGCCTTCTTGGCAGCGAATTCCTCTTCGCTGATCAAGCCGGCGCCCTTGAGCTCCGACAGCTGCTTCAGGCGATCCATCACCGACTTGCCGCCGCCGGAGTTGGCCTGCGCGGCCTGGGCCTGCGCCTGCTGCTGCTGCTGGTTCTGCTGCTGCATCTGGTTCTGGTTCATGAACATCTGGGCCATGCCGAAGCCCATGCCCATGCCCATGCCGCCCAGCGCGTTGCCGGCCCCGCCGCCACCGTCGCCGCCGCCCTTGGCCATGCCCTCGGCCGCGCCGAGCATCGCCTGGCCCTGCGCGTACTGCTGGAAGCCGCCGGCGAGCCGCGAGTAGGCCACGTCCTTGCTGAGCTTCTTCAGCGTCGCCTCGTCTTCGGGCTTGATGCTGACCGTGAAGTTGCCGAAGCGCACGATGCTCACGCCGTACTTCTCGGTGTGCGGCACGAGCCCGCCGATGACCTCGGTCTCGATCTCCTCGGTGTACGCGCCCGACGTCACGTCGAGCAGCGGCCACTTCTTCTTCACGCAGAGCTCGGCGATGCGATCGCGCGTCACCTTGAGCACCTGGCTCTTGAACCAGCCGATGAATTCCTCGTTGTCGGCCTTGCGCATGCCGACCATTCCGACGAGCAGCTGCTCGGGGTTGGTCACCTGCATCGAGAAGTCGCCGTAGACCATGGTGCCGATGCCCAGGCCCGTTTCAGGATCGCGCACGTCGCCGATGGGCCCGCCGAACTTGATCTGCGGGAACTCGCGCGTGGTGATGAAGTACACCTCGGCGACGAAGAGGTTGCCGCCGGTGACCTTCTCGAGCAGCGCCGAGAGGAACGGAATGTTGTTGGTGTCGAGGTTGTGACGGCCCGGCCCGAGCTTGCCGGCCACGATGCCGTCCTTCACGAAGAGCGCGATCTCATCGGCCTGCACCGTGAGCTGCGTCATCACGCGGATGTTGCGCTCCGGGTACTTGTAGATGATGTGGTTCTTGGCCTCGTCGGCGCGCGCGATGAAGTTGCGCTGCGCTTCGGACTTCAGCGAATCGAAGATACCCATGTGATCAGTTCTCCCAGCTCCACTGCGGGTGAAGGTGCACCACGAACGGCAAGACGTTTGGCGGCGGGCACGATTGCAGAATGGAACCCTTTGATCCACGACGCGATTCCTGTCATCCACCCCACCGAATGAGCGAGGAACTCCACAAGCACGGGCGCTTCTTCGACGTGTGGTCGCGCTTCTACCGCGCCGGCCCGTTCGGCCTGGAGTTGCGACGCATTCAGCGCGAGGCCATCGATCGACTGCAGATCAAGCCGGGCGAGAAGGTGCTCGACCTCGGCTGTGGCCCCGGCGACGGCTGCGACCGCATCGCTGCGCAGGGCGGCGTGCCGGTGGGCCTCGACTACTCGCAGGGCATGCTGACCACCGCGCGCGCGGTGCCCGCCCTCAACGGCCGGCTGTCGCGCGGAGACGCGGGCCGGCTCCCGTTCAAGGACGGCAGCTTCGACAAGATCGTCTGCACCAACAGCTTTCACCACTACCCGGCGCACGTCGCGGCGCTGCGCGAGATGCGGCGCGTGCTGAAGAAGGGCGGCGTGCTCGGCCTCGTCGACCCGCGCAAAGATCACCTCTTCGGCTGGGCGGCGATCGACCTCATCGAGAACGCGGTGTTCGGCCTCGAAGAGGTGCGCATCTTCTCGGTGCCGCAGTGGTACCGCATGCTCAGCGAGGTCGGATTCTCGAGCTCGCGCGTCGACGTCGGCCCGTGGTGGAGCCCGGTCGCGCGCGCCGAGGTCTTCGTGCAGGCGACGGCCTGACTCAGCGCTTCACTCTCAGCACCAGGAACAACGCGAGCGCCACCGCGCCGATCAACCCCGTCGGAGGCCCACCCGTCTCGTTCGACACCGTGCAGCCGCGGTTGTCGTTGCACGGAGGCTGCGCGAAGACGAACCCCGCGTCGGCGAGCACCGCCGTGCAGAGGCTGCCGGAGTTGACCGCCAGCCGCACCACGCCCGCCGGTACGCGCTGGGGCTCACAGGTCACGTAGCCGTCGAGCTCGACCTGCCAGCGCACGCCGTCGATCAGCAGGTTCCGCGCGCCGGCGTCTTCGAGGGGAAAGCGCGCGAAGCCCGAGAGCGTGCGCCCGTCTTCGGTCTTCACCGTGACGCCGCCATCGGCGTCGAGGCTCAGCGTCGTCGCGTACAGCGCCTCGGTGCTCACCCCGCACCAACAGTCGGAGACACGCTGACACTGCGCTGCGGCGGCGGGAGCCACCAACATCACGGCGAGGGCAAGCGCGCGCAGCATCAGCCCCATCGTGTCATCAACCGCTCGCGGTCGAACAGCCGCCGCGCGACGAGCACGATGATCACGTCGAGCAGCAACACGAAGCCGCCGAGCAGCGCGTAGTAGGCCGAGCCCGCCTTGAGCACCCCTCCGAACTGGCCGGCGGCGAGCCCGACGAGCGGCAGCACGAAGAGCCCCGAGAGCTGCTGCGCGAGCCGCGAGTCACCGACCCGCGCGCTGATGAGCACCGCCACGCCGTTGCCGAAGAACGCGAACAAGGGCGCGATGACCAGCACCCCGAAGGTCCACATCACGTTGGGCAGCAACAGCGCGTGGGTCAGCTTCCACGCCACCGCGTCGACGCCGATGCAGAACACCACGAAGGCGATGAGGCACACCCCGACCGAGGGAATGAGCGACGCGAGGCTCTTGCCGACCACCAGCTCGAGCGGCATCACCGGCGAGGCGAGCAGCGGCTCGAGCGTGCGCTTTTCCTTCTCGCCGGCGATGGCGTGCGACGAGATGAGAATCGGCACGAAGACCGGCATCACCAGGTACATCACGAACCAGTCGGCCAGCGTCTTGTCGATGAGGAAGCGCACCGCGTCTTCGGCCTGCACGGTGAGGTCGTAATAGAGCGCCACCGCGCGCAGCCCCGAGTCGGTGGGGTTGTTGACGTAGGTGCGCACCACGCCCAGCGGCACGAGGACGATCACCGTCGGCAGCGCGAGCATCGACCACACCATGCCGCGGTTCTTCTTGAGCTCGAGCAGGTCCTTCCACAGCACGGCCTTCACGCGCGCGAACGAGAAGCTCATGTTGCTGATTCCCTCGCCTTCGGACTGCTCCGCGTTCGCTCCGCATTCCGGTCCACGACTTCGTCGCGCGGCTCGGTCATGACGTCGCCCCCACGTCTTCCTCGCGCACCAGCTCGAGGTACGCCTCTTCGAGGGGCCGCGCCGCGCGTTCGACGCTGTGCACCCGCGCGCCCGCCGCGACGAGCGCCGCCACCACGTCGGGCGCGCTGACCTCCGACGCGAGCATCACCTTGAGCCGGCGGCCCTCGTGGAGCACCCCCGAGACGAACGGCAGCGCCTGCAACGCCGGGGCGAACGCCGACGCCTCGCCCTCGACCTGCACCTCGAGCGCCAGCCCCTCGCGCCGCAGGTCGGTCAACGCGGCCACCGTGCGCAGGCGCGACTTGATGACCGCCACGCGCGTGCAGAGCCGCTCGACCTCCGCGAGGTTGTGGCTGCAGAGAATCAGCGTGCGCCCCTCGCTCGCCAGCTCGGCCACCGCGTCGCGCACCGTGCGCGCCGACTGCGGGTCGAGGCCGGAGGTGGGCTCGTCGAGGAAGATGACGTCGGGCTCGTGCACCAGCGTGCGCACGATGGCGAGCTTCTGCCGCATGCCCTTGCTGAAGCCGCCGACCGGCTCGTCTTCGCGCCCTTTCAGCCCGAAGCGCTCGAGGTTGGCCTGGGCGCGCTTCCACGCCTGCGCCTCGTCGACCTCGTGCAGCTTCATGAAGAACGACAAGTTCTCCCGCGCGGTGAGCCGGTCGTAGAGGCCGGGCTGCTCGGTCAACAGCCCGACCCGCTTGCGCAGCGCCGTGCCGTCGTGACCCGGCCCGAGCTCGACGCCGCACACCGTCGCCCGCCCTGAGCTCGGCTGCAGCAGCCCGGTGAGCATGCGCACGCTGGTGGTCTTGCCCGCGCCGTTGGGCCCGAGGAGCCCAAAGACCTCACCTTTGTTCACCTCGAAGGTGAGACCCGTCACCGCGACGCGATCGCCGAAGCGCTTCTCGAGCGCCTCGACCTTGATGCTCGTGTCGGAAACGCCCGGGCTCACCCTGCCGCGCCTGCCAATCTGTCGCTCGTTGCCTTGCGAAGCGCCGTCCATGCGCCATCGCAGAGCACGTGTCGTGCCGTCACTCGATGGTGACGAGCACGAACTTGTTGTTCAGGTCCTTGTCGACGAGCGTGACGTTCTTGTCGCCCACCGCGCTCTTCAAGATGCCGAGGCGGTTGTGCTCGACGAGGCTCCACTCGCGCCCTTCCTGGTCGGCGTAGGTCTTCATGCCGACCTGGGGGTTGTCCTTGATCTGCTTCACGGTGTTCCGCGAATAGAAGGTCTCGCCGCGCCAGTTCATCAAGAAGGCCGCGATGGGCTCACCCGGGCGCCGCTGCGTGAAGTAGCGCCAGAACTGATCGCGCTGCGTCCAGTGGTGCGAGAGGTCGACCCAGTGGAACCAGTTGAACCACAGGGCCCAGATCAGCACCGTCGCGAGGCCCGAGGTGAACATCATCGCGCGCGCGCGCAGCATGCCGAACAGCCCGATGACGAGACCCGAGAGCACCATCGCCATGCCCAGCAGCTGCTTCACGTTGTTCGAGCCGAGCACGACCTTCTCGGTGAGGTACGTGGGGTACGGGCGGTCGTAGTTGTAGACGAACAGGTCGGTGAAGTTCTTGGGCGTGGCCGCGAGGTCCTTGCCGACGAGAATGAAGAGCGGCACGCCGAGCAGCAGCACGAAGGCGTGGGCCTCGATGCCGTCTTCCCAGAGCTGGTCGAGGAAGATGCCCATCATCACCGCCATCGGCGGCAGCATGGGGAACACGTAGTGGTGGAACTTGGTGGCCGAGGCGCCGATGAGCGCCCACGACACCGCGAACCACAGCACCGCGATGAGCGCCACGCCGTCGGCCGTCGCGTTGCCGCGAATGCGGAGCTTCGACATCGCCGCGAACGCGCCGGGAATGATCGCGACCCACGGGAACATCGCGTAGCCGCCCTGGAGGATGAAGTAGGTGAAGTCACCACCCGGCGTCGTGGTGTGAACGCCGCTGCCCAACCGGGCAAAATGGTCGTGAATGATGAAGCGGAACCAGAAGATCTTCGACTCGTCGTCCACCCGCCAGAAGGTGAACATCTCGTAGTACCAGGGCAGGCACACCGCGAGGAACAGCAGGATGCCGGTGCCCAGGCGCATGTCGTACGCGAGGCGAATGAGCTTCGGCATGTAGTCGGTGGCGTGGATCTTCGCGAAGCCCAGCATGATGGTGACCACCGCCCAGAAGACGAGCGAGCCCCACATGATGCCCAGCCACACCGGCGCCGAGATCATCGACTGGTTGTCGATCACCGGCACCGCCATGAACGTGGTGTTCCACTTCTTGCCCAGCGCGTAGGCGATGCCGCCCGCGATGCCCGCGGCGCCGAGGCCCACTCCGACGGGAATCGTCATGCGCCGCACGATCCAGAACGCGTGCGCCTTCAGCGTGCCCAGCGAGAGTTCCTTGAAGAGCACGTAGAGGAAGAAGACGACCATCGGCACGCCGAACCCGAGCAGTCCCTTGGCGAGCGTCGCGATGCCGAAGAAGACGTAGCTGGCGTACCACCACTCGCTGCGGAACTTCGTGGTGCGGTCGAAGAGACCGACCATCGCGCAGGCGATGCCGCTGATGGTGGCGCTGACGATCGGCGGGTCCGTCACCGCCTGCCGCGAGAGCAGGAAGTAGAGCGGCATGGTGACCAGCACCACGCTGGTGGCCATCGCGGCGCGCGGCGAGACGGCGATCGCCATCGCGTAGGCGAGCAGCCCGACCGCGAGAATCGAGAACAGGGTGAACGGCAGGCGGAAGCCCCACTCGGTGAAGAGCGGCAGCGCGCCGTCACCGCCCGCGACGTGCGCGAACTTGTACGGCCCCGAGAGGTGCAACAGCTGCGACCAGCCGAAGAGCACCAGGAAGAACACGCCCAGCGCGCCGAGCACCACGCCCCAGAATTCCTTGGCGGCCGACGCCCCCTGCACGCGCCCGTTGTAGAGCGCCCAGCCCAGGCCCCCGAGCAGCGCGGCGAGCACCAGCGCCAGCGTCGCGCCGACGTCAGCGGCCTGCAGCCCGATCGCCTGCATCCACATGGTGAAGGCGGGCTTGCTGAAGAACCACGCGTTTTCCCAGTACGGGTGCACGTAGTCGTTGCGCTGAATCATCTCGCGCGCGACCTCGCCGTAGTGCGTTTCCCATGGGTCCCACAGGCCGACCGCGCCGAGGTACGGGAGGAAGATCGCCGACGCGAGCAGCACCGACGCCAACGCCGCGCGGTACTCGCCGGGCCAGGCACGCACCTTCGCGAACATCGGCGAGTTGACGAGCTCCTTGCCCGCGATGGCCTCGATCAACGACGAGGGCTCGTTGGCATGCGCTGATGACTGCGCCGCTGATGACACGGTGAAACCTCCGCTCGCAAAGGCAGACCTGCGGGGGCGGTACGTGGCACGGAAGAGGTGCGTGTTCAACGCTCTCGACGAGCGAGCGTCACTGGCTGCCGAACCAGATCAGCAGGTCCTTCAACGCAGCGACGGTGACCGGCTTGGGCAGATACGCGTCCATGCCGGCCGTCAGGCAGCGCAGGTCGTCACCCTTCATCGCGTTGGCGGTGAGCGCGACGATCGGCAGGTGACGGCCGCCCGCCTTTTCCTTCTCGCGCCCGCGGATGAGCCGCGTCGCCTCGAGGCCGTCGAGCTCGGGCATGTGCACGTCCATCAACACCAGGTCGTGCTCTTCCTTGGCGACCTCGTCGACGCAGTCGCGCCCGTTGCCCACCACGCTCACCTGGTGGCCGAGCTTGGTGAGCAGCGCGGCGGTCATCGAGGCGTTCACCACGTCGTCTTCGGCCAGCAGCACCCGCAGCGAGCGCGGCGGAGGCGTGACGCGCGAGGCGACGGTCGGCGGCGCCGAAATGACGACGCCGGGCATCGGCACCTCGAGCTCGAACTCCGCGCCCTCGCCCACCGACGAGCGCAGGCTCACCTCGCCGCCCATCAGGCGCGCGACGCGACGGGTGATGGCCAGCCCCAGGCCCGTGCCGCCGAAGCGCCGCTGCACGCCGGCGTCGACCTGCTCGAAGGGCTCGAAGATGCGCGCGTGGTGCTCGGGCGCGATGCCAGGGCCGGTGTCCTTCACCAGCAGGCGCACCCGCTCGCCGACCCGCGTAAGGCTGACGCGCACCGAGCCCTGGTCGGTGAACTTGAGCGCGTTGCCGATGAGGTTGTTCAGAATCTGCCTGATGCGCGTCGCGTCGCCGCGCACCGGGCCCTTCACGCTCGCCGGCACGTCGGTCAGCAGCTCGACGCCCTTCTTCTGCGCCTGCGCCGAGAACATGCGCGTGGTCTCGACCACCACCTGCTCGAGGTCGAACACCCGCGGCTCCAGCTCGAGCCGGTTGGCCTCGATCTTCGACAGGTCGAGCACGTCGTTGACGATGCCCAGCAGAGACTCGCCGGCGTTCTGCAGCACGTCGACGTACTCGCGCAGGTCGGCGGGCAGCTGCTGCTGCTTGAGCAGCTGGGTCACCCCGAGAATGCCGTTGAGCGGCGTGCGGATCTCGTGGCTCACGTTGGCCAGGAACTGCGTCTTCAGGCGGCTGCGCTCGAGCGCCTCTTCGCGCGCGGCGACCAGCTCGGCCTCGTTGCGCCGCACCTCGGTCACGTCGCGAATGTGCGTCAGGCAGTCCTTCGCCTTGAGCGGCACCATGCGCGCCTCGAAGTACGCCGGCTCGACCTCGTTGGGCAGCGACAGCTGGTAGGCGTAGGTCTGCGGCTGGCCGGTGCGCAGCGCGCGCTCGAAGGCTTCCCGCGACGCCTTCGCGACGTCGGGCGGCAACACCTCTTCGAAGGTGCGCCCCAGGAACTGCTCGGGCGAGGTGTAGAGCTTGCTCGGGTCGCCGGTGCGGTAGCCCAGGTACTCGCCCCGCGAACCGACGTGGAAGATGAGGTCGCGCGAGGCGGCCAGCAGCGCGTCGGACGTCAGGAGCGAGCGCTCCATGTCCTGCACGCGCACCCGGCCGGCGTCGTCGAGCGCCTCGGCCGCCGGCACCTCGATGCCCAACCCGTGGAAGGCCACCGTCTTGCCGGCTTCGCGAATGGGGCGCGCGAGAAAGCGCATCCACACCCAGTCACCGCGCCGCGTGCGGCAGCGCACCGCGTAGCTGACGTCTTCGCCGCGGTGCAGCGCTTCCTGCATCTCGCTGAAGGGCAGCGACACGCTGTTGGGGTCGAGGAAGCGCATCCACCCCGTGCCCAGCGCGTCGGCCTGGCTCTGCCCGGTCAGCTCGGTCCAGTACGCGGAGATGACGGTGGTGTGGAGCGGGAGGTTGGCCTCGAAGACCACCACCGGCAGGCGCTCGAGCAGATCGGCTGACAGGCTCATCTCGCTCGCAGCTCCAGGGTCTGACCCGACGGCGCCACCCACACCGACTCGAGAAACTTCGTCGCGCCCGTATCACCTGCATCGTAGCGCGTGAACAGGCGCAGCGCGCCGAAGTGCAACGCGAGGGCGACGGCGACCCCCACCCAGGCCTGCGACGCGAAGCCCTTGCCGCTCGCGCTGACGACCCACGCCACCGCCGCCGCGAGGCAGGCGACCAGCACCACGCCCGAGAGCGGGTTGGCGATGAAGACCGCGAGCACCGACACCGGCCAGAAGCCGTCGAACCACACCGGCAGCGCCAGCCCGAAGACCGAGGTCGACACGTCGTCGGGCACGTAGTTCACGAAGCCGACGAGGCCCGTCGCGAGCACCGACGAGGCCATCAGGCCCGCCACCAGCCCGAGCTTCACGCTCGCCGCGGGCGTCGCGCGCAGCCGCTCGAACACCAGGCCGACCGGCAACATCAAGAACGGCACCATGCCCGTGAGGTGGCGCGGGCCCACGGTCCACCCCCACGACTCGTAGCTGAACGACGAGGTGAAGTAGGTGTGCAGCGCGAGCAGCACGAGCGTGAACGTGAAGAGGCTGCGTTCCTTGCTGCGGAGGTCGCGCAGCCCGCCGAGCGCCACGATCAAGAACGGCGAGAGCGCGAACAGGCCGCGCAGCGGTGAGAAGTACGAGAGCCCCAGCGCGCGCAAGTCGGGCACCTTGATGCCGAGGAACCCGCCCTGGTGCCAGTGCATGTAGTTCGCGTCGTTGAGGAACTTGTAGCCGCTGGCGAACGGGCTGCCGAACGTCGCCGCGTGGTACCAGAGCAGGAAGCCGAGCATCGGCGCCGCGCCCACCGCGACCAGGCCGACCGCGCGGGCCAGCGGCACCCACTGCTTCCACCGGCGCACCAGCACCCAGCTCGCCACCGACACCACCGCGAGCGCCGAGGTGTACTCGCACACCACCGCCGCGCCCGCGCTCAGCCCGGCCAGCAGCCAGCCGCGCTCCGACCACTCGCCGCGCTCGACCTTCCACGCGCAGAAGAACGCGGTGAAGAGCAGCACCGCGGTGAGCTGGTGGCTCATGAAGGCCTCGGCGTAGCTGAACGCCATCGTGCCCAGCGCGTAGACCACGGTGAGCACGTCGGCGGTCTCGGGCTTCACGTACGCGAGGAGGAACTTGCGCAGCAGCACCAGCATCGCCAGCGACGGCAACACGGTGACGAACAGCCGGCTGAAGAGCACCTGCATCAGCTCGGTCACGTTGCCCAACAGCGCCTTGAGCACCGCGTAGACCGGCGCCCCGAGGAACGACACCAGCGGCGCCTTCGACGGGTAGTAGTTGAACGCCACCACGTTCGCGCGCGGCGCATCGGGGCCCACGCAGGGCAACAGGCGCTCGCCCTCGCCATCGCGCACCAGCGCGGTGCACGAGAGGTCGCCCACCATGCCCTGGCGCTGCAAGACGCCGTTGATGTTGAGCGTGTGGTCGTCGATCAACGCGCGCGACTGCGCCATGCGGCACAGCTCGTTCGGCGAGCGCAACTTCGGGTGGTAGGGGAACGAGAGGACGTACAGCGCGGCGACGAGCCCGAAGCCAACCTGGGGGGAGAGCCACCGCTGCATGACCGCGCGGCGTCTATCACGTTCGCATACATTGCAGCCCGCGCTGATGTCCGACCACGTGCCCGAAGACCGCCTGCTCGCCTTCACGCTCGGGCAGCTCGAGGGCGACGAGGCGCGCGGCATCGACCGCCACGTCGCGACGTGCGCCGACTGCAAGCGGCGGCAAGAGGCGCTGTCGTCGGTGGCGTTCAGCAAGACGGCCGTCGGGTCCTCGAAGGACGGCCAGCCCACGCGCGGGCCGGGCGCGGGCGGTGCGTCGGTCGGCCTCGAGCGTGGCGCGGCGCTCGGCCGCTACGTGGTACTCGAGAAGCTCGGCGCGGGCGGCATGGGCGAGGTCTTCGCGGCGTACGACCCGCAGCTCGACCGCAAGGTGGCCATCAAGCTGCTGCGCAGCGGCGCGCTCTCGGCGGCCGAAGGCAAGGCGCGGCTGTTGCGCGAGGCGCAGGCGATGGCGCGGCTGCAGCACCCCAACGTCATCGCGGTGCACGACGTGGGCGTCTTTCGCGCGCCGGGCGCCGACGGTGGGCGCGAGCGCGTCTTCGTCGCCATGGAATTCGTCGACGGCGAGACGCTCGCCGACTGGCTGCGGCAGCGCCACGGGTGGGAAGAGACGGTGCGCCTCTTTCTCCAGGCCGGCGCCGGGCTCGCCGCCGCGCACCGGGCCGGCCTCATTCACCGCGACTTCAAGCCCGACAACGTGCTCATCGGGCGCGAAGACGGCCGCCCGCGCGTGCTCGACTTCGGGCTGGCTCGCCAATCGAACGCGACTCCCGCGACCCCGAGCGAGGCCGAGCTCGACGTGCCGGTGGCGCTGAGCAGCGACTCGAAGCTCGCCGCGCCGCTGACCCGCGACGGCGCAGTGATGGGCACGCCCGGGTACATGGCGCCCGAGCAGATCGGCGGGCTGGCCACCGACGCGCGCAGCGACCAGTTCGCGTTCTGCGTCGCGCTCTGGGAAGGGCTGTTCGGCCAGCGCCCGTTCTCCGGCTCGACGCTCAAGCAGCTCGCGCTGGAGATCGAGACCGCGCGCATCGCCGCCGTGCCCGCCGACGCGCAGGTGCCCTCGTACATCGTCGACGCGCTGAGGCAGGGCCTGCAGGCCAACCCCAGCCAGCGCTGGCCCGACATGGACGGGCTCTTGCGCGCGCTGCGGCCCCGCGCGCGCCGCAACCCGCGCCGCACGCTCTTCGCCGCGGGACTGGTGCTCTTCTCGCTGCTCGGCATCGGCTACGGCGTGTGGACTCGCCAGCGCCTGCTGGTGTGCGGCGGCTCGGAAGCGCGGCTCGCCGGCACGTGGGACGCACAGCGCAAGGCGCGGCTGCGCGCCGGCTTCGCGGCCACCAACCTGTCGTACGCCGCCGACGCGTGGGCCAACACCGAGCGCGCGCTCGACGCGTGGGCCGCCGAGTGGGTCGTCACCGCCCGCGACGTCTGCGAGGCCTCCAAGCTGCGCAAGACCGACTCGCCCGAGGTGACCGAGCTGAAGAACGCCTGCCTCTCGGAGCGCCTGGGCCGCCTCGCCGCGCTCGTCGCGCTCTTCGAGACCCCCGACCACGACGTGGTGAACAACGCGCCGCTCGCCGCCCGCGATCTCGAGCCGGCGCTCTCGTGCACCCAGGCCACCGCGCTCCGCCGCAGCGCGGTGCTCGATGAGAAGGAACGCGCCGCCGAGCAGGCCCTCTCGGCCCGTCTCACCGAGGCGCGCGCGCTCTTCGCCGCGGGCAAGTACGCGCTCGCGGCCGATCGCCTGAAGCAGGGCCTCGACCCCGTGGTGCCGCCCGCCAACCAGGCCGAGGCGTACCTCTGGCTCGGGCGCATCGAGATCAAGCGCGGCGAGGCGAAGCTGGCGCGCAACGCCCACGTGCTCGCCGTCGAGCAGGCGCTCAAGTCGGGCGAGGCCGGGCTCACCGCGCGCGCGCTGTCACGCCTCTACGCCAGCGAGGGCTACGACGAGGGCGACAGCGACGCCGAGACCTGGTCGCGCCTCGCGTCGGCCGCGGCGGCGCGCGTACCCGGTGACTGGGAAGTGCAGGTCGAGCTCGCCCTCAACGACGGCTTCGTCGGCCTGCGCCGCAAGCGCTACAAGGCCGCGCTCGCCGACTTCGAGCAGGCGCTGGCGTTGCAGCAGGAACACCTCGGCGCCGAGCACCCCGACGTGGCCTCGACGCTCAACAACCTCGGCGTGGTGCTGACCTCGCTCGATCGACCCGACGAGGCGGTCGCGCGCTACGAGGAAAGCCTGCGGCTCCACGAGAAGCTCGAGGGCGCCGAGCACCCCAACGTCGCCACCGCGTCGCACAACCTCGCCGTCGCGCTGCGGCGCATGGGGCGGGTGCGCGACGCCCGCGACGCGTTCGAGCGCGCGCTGGCCGTGCGGCGCAAGGCGCTGGGCCTCAACAACAACGAGACGCTCAAGACGGCGCTCGCGCTGGTGCGGCTGCTGGTGAGCATCGACGAGCTCGAGCCGGCGCGCGCGCTGCTCGACGAGGCCCGCGAGGCGCGCGTGCTGATGACCGGCCCCGAGTCGGCCGAGATGCTCCCCGTGCTCGAGACCGAGGCCGAGCTCTACCTCGCGGGCGGCTTCTGGAAGGAAGCGCTCGACACCGCGACGCACCACCTGGCCATCGCGAAGTCTCGGGGCCCGCCCGGCCAGCGCGACGTGGCGATGGCGATGATCGAGCAGGCCATCGCGTGGACCCAGCTCGGCGCGTGGGCCGACGCGCGCAAGGCGCTCAGCGAGGTGCAGCGCCGGCACGCCGCGGGCGACACCAACTTCGACGACTCCCTGCTCTTCGAGGCGCTGGGCCGGCTCGAGCTCGCGCAGGGGCACGCGCCGCTCGCCACGCCGTGGTTCGAGAAGGCCATCGAGCACCGCAGCGCCAACCCCATCGTCGCCGCTCGCACCGAGGTGCTGCTCGCCCACACCTGGGTCGACGCGGGCGAACCGGGCAAGGCGCTGCCGCTGCTGGTCGACGCCATCGCGCGCTTCACCGACGCACGGCTCGAGCAACCGCTGGTCGCCGCCCAGGTCGCCGCGGCGCAGGCGCGCTGGCTGGCCGAACCGGCGACGCGCGCCGACTCGCTCGAGGAACTCAAGTCGCTGGTGCCCACCGTCGCCGAGCCGAACCGCCCCGCGGTGGAGAAGTGGATCGCCGAACACGCCGACGCCGGCGTGCCGTGAGTCAGCTCCTCAGAACAGCTCGTAGCGCGCGCCGAGCAAGACGCGGTCGTTGCGGTTGAAATACCCGAAGGGGCTCCACGCCGAGCCCTCGTAGAACTCCGCCGACACGAAGACCTCGAGGTTGGTGACGCCCTTCCACGCCACCTTCGGCGAGAGGCTGAAGCTGCGCTGCACCACCTCGAACGCGCCGCGCAGCGAGAGCTCGAGCCGCTTGTCGAAGAGCGCCACGCTGACGAAGCCCGACAGCAGGTGGAAGAAGCCGGTGTGCGCCGCGCCCGCCGCCGTCGCCGGTTCCACCAGCACCAGCTGCTCGTTGGCCGCGATGTCAGGGATGATCATGCCCAGGTAGCTGACCGCGTAGAGCACCGGCGAGTCGGACGCCTGGCTGTAGGTCGCGACCAGCGTCACCGAGGCCTTGTTGATGGGCGAGAAGTTGGCGTCGAAGAAGGTCTGCCGCGGCGTGTACGAGAGATCGACGTCGAGCTGGCCGGGCCCGAGCAACGCCGACGCGTCCGCGGAGAAGAGGTGTTGCCGCCCGTAGAAGCCGCGGTACAGCGTCTCGCCGGCCTGGAAGCGGTTGAGCACCGACACCGCCGCCGCCTGGTCGACCGGCCGGCCCGCCGCCTGCGCCGCGAGCACCTTCGACAGCTCCTTGTCCATCGTGACGCGCGGGAGCTTCTCGTTCATCCACACCCAGTTGATGCCGAGCTTCACGCGCCCTTCGCTCGCCAGCCGCAGCGCGAGATCGCCCGCGAACGGAGGCGGCCGCTGCGTCTCGAGCACGCGGTCCTGCAGGTAGTCTTCGACCGACGGGTCGATGCGCGTGTTGTCGAGCGCGGTGCCGAACGCCGGCTGCAACAACCCCTCGTCCTGGCCGAACACGAAGTACCGGTGCGGCTGGAAGAACGGCACGTACGCCGCCAGCCACGACAGCTTCCCCACCTCGCCGCGCGCGCGCACCGCGAAGACCGGCAACAGCGAGGTCTCGAGATCGCCCGCCGACTCGCGCAGGTCGCGCGGGTTGAGCGCGTCGATCGGCGCCAGGCCCGCGTTGGCCCCGAGCGCGATGCGCTGCTGCCCGACGCGGAGGTCGACCTTCGAGGTGTAGAGGTCGACGTAGGCGTCGCCGAGCATCGGCTCGAAGAAGCCCTTGGCGCGGTCGAAGTCGCGCTGGAACGCGCCGCGCACCTGGGCGCGCCCCTCGAGCACGAGGCGGAGGTGCTCGTTGATCTTCACGTCGACGCCGAGCACCGCGCGCACGCGGCCTTCCCACACGTTCTCGGCCAGCGGCGCGCCGCGCTGCGAGTCGAAGCGCGTGTCGAGGGAGGTGTAGCCCGAGGTCCACCCGTAGAAGCGCACCTGCGGCGACGAGCTCGGGGCGGTGAAGGTCTCGAGCACTGCCGCCGCGGCGACGACCCCGGCGTCCACTTCACCCTCGAACGACTCGATCGCCATCGACGAGCCGGCATCCGCGGGGGCGGCGGGCGCGTCGAAGTCTTCGATGGTCATCGCGGGTGCGGCTCCGCCGTCCTCCTGGGCGAGCGCCGAGGAGCCCATCACGAGACAGGCGAGGAGCAGCGCGCCCTTCACGTCAGCCGCGCTCGAGCGCCCGCTCGGTGAAGGCGTCGTCGCCCAGCGTGGAGTCTTCGAGCTTGAGCACCGTCATCTCGGTCTTGCTCTTGGCCTGGAGGTTCTCCATCACCGACTCCGCCGCGAGCACGCGATCCTTGAACTTCTTCAGCTTGAGCGTGCGGTACTGCTTGAAGGGCTTGCCTTCCTTGTCGGCGTAGTCGACGCGCATCGGCACGTAGGTCTCCTTGTCGATGAACATCTTCACGTTGCCGTAGGGCGAGGTCTCGTCACCCTTGCCCTCGAGCACGAAGCAGTCGCGGCCCTCGATCTTCTCGTCGCCCAGGCGCTTCGTGTCTTCGTCGCGCGCGCCGTTGCTGGCGATGTCGGCGTACGAGAAGTCGGTGTCCATGAAGGCCTTGCCGCGATCGCTCTTCGCGACCTTCCGCACCCGCTTGAGCTTCGGCAGGTAGAGCGACACGTCGTCACCCTGCCCCTGCTCGCCGGCGATGGTGAGCACCGCGACGCCCGACACGCCCGCCGGCTGGGAGAAGCGCGCGAGCGCGTGGTTCTTGCCGTTGATGGTGCGCGAGCTCGAGCTGAGCACCTGTTCCTTTGCCTTGCCGTCAGACCCGGTGGTGACGAGCTTCATCTCGGCGGTCAGGCCGACCAGGTTGAGCGCGCCCTTCTCGCGCGACTTCTTCGAGATCTCGGCGGCGGTCTCCTCGGCGAACGACGCGGTGGCGACGAGCACGATGGCGGCGACGAGCAGGGACTGAGGGGGCGGCGACGAGGAGAGGTGGCGCGGCATGGCGTGCTGACTAGCACCCCGCGGCCCGAATTCACCTGCCAGACGCCGCGGTCACGGGCAGCCGACGATCTCCACCGAGCCAGGCGGGGCCACCTGCGTCTCGGTGATCGCCGGGCTCATCGAGCCGGTGCCGAGCTTGCCTTCCTCGTTGCTGCCCAGGCACCACACCGAGCGATCGGCGTACACCGCGCACAGAGAAGTGGTGTCGAAGTCAGCCGCGAGGGTCAGCACCGGCTGCAGCTCGAAGTGCGGCCCCGTCGTGCAGAACACGCGGCCGCGCACGTCGAGCCAACACCGCGCCTCGTTCGGCCCGGGAGGCCCGAAGCGAAAGCCGTCGACCACCTGCCCGGCCGTGCCCGAGGGAACGGAGGCCATCGAACACTCCAGCCCGACGGCGGTGACCCGGCACGAGCTGCGGCTGTTCGACACGCGGAAGGTCGAGACGTCGTCGACGCTCGTCGTGCCGAACTCCGTCACCCAGAGCCGGTCGAGCGTCGAGCGCGCCGTCTGCAGCGTGGGCGTCATGCCGAAGAAGAGACCGGCGCAGCGCACGCCCTGCTGAAAATCGAGGGCGCAGAACTGGTCCCACGTGCCGGTGGCGAGGTGCTTCACCGGCACCATGTCGCCCCACGTGAGGAACTGCGCTTGCGCGAGGGTCGAGCCGTTCCCGAACTGGCCCTGCGCGTTGTAGTTGCCCAGGCACATCGCGTGGCCCGACGCGACCGAGCGCACGCACGCGCCCTGCGCGGGGCCGGCGCCGAAGCTGACGTTGCGGGAAATCAGCACCTGGTCGACCTCACCCGCGCCGACGTCGACGAACGACGTGCCGAACGTGCGCGAGCCGATCTTCCCGGCGCACACCAGCTTGCCGTCGAAGCGGCCGAAGCACACCGCGGTCGCGCCGACGGCCAGCGAGACGGTGCCCGTGCACGCCGGGCTGCGCACCACCTGCTGACCCTGCCAACCGAAGTGCGTCGCGTCGGGCGCCACGGGCAAGAAGCCCACGCCGCCATCGAACGCGCCACCACCCATCGGGCCGCCGCCGACGGGACCGCCACCGACTGGAGCACCGCCACCGACTGGAGCACCGCCACCGAACGCAGCGCCGCCACCGAACGCAGTCCCGCCACCGAACGCAGCGCCGCCACCGAACGCAGCGCCGCCACCAAACGGAGCGCCGCCTGCGCCTCCGCCCACCGCCCCACCGCCGCCTGCGTGCGCGCCGCCACCTCCGCCGCGCACGCCGCCATCCCCTTCCTCTTCAATCACGGGCTGCAAACACCCGAGCCCCACCACGACGAAGATCATCGACAGCCATCGCATGTGGCCCTCTCAAGCACGGCGCGCGCCACGCTGGCGGCACCGCCCAAATCATTGAATCCGCGCCGCCCGCGCGCCTGACACACGCCCTGTGTCACCGCAGCTCAGGCAACGTGGCACGCAGCTTCGACTCCGCGTCCCGGAGGCGCTCGTCACCCGGCGCCGCCGCCCTCGCCTGCCCCAACCGCTCGAGCGCGCGCTGCGGGTGTCCCCTCGCCAGCTCGCACCGCGCGTCCGCCTCGAGCGCCTGCGCATCGTCGGGCGCGTAGGTGAGCGCCGCTTCACTCGCGAGGCACGCCCGCTCGACTTCTCCCGACACCAGCCACGCGCGCGCGAGCGCCACGCGGTACGGCACGATGGCCGGAGCCCCGCGCACCGCCGCCGCCAACGCGTCGGCCGCCGCCGGCCCTTCGCCCTGCTCGAGCAGCGCCAACCCCAATCGCGCGAGCGCGTCAGGCGAGTTGGGGAAGAGGAGCGCCTCGGCGCGCACCTGCCGCAGCGCCGCGGGCTCGGTGAGCCGCAGGCCCTGCACCATCCACTCCGTGACCTGCGCGTACTTGGGGAACGACGCCGACCACTCGGCCGCCAGCTGGTAGACGACCGTGCCGCGCGGCACGAAGTAGACGTGGAGCTTGCGGTTGCCGGTCGTCTCGCGCACCGTCACCTTGAGCCGCAGCCCGTCGCGATCGCCCACGCGCCACGCCTCGGCCGGCTCGACCTGCACCGAGAGCACGTCTTCGCCCAGCTCACGCGGCTTGAGCCGGTTCTCGACGAAGCGCCGCGCCGCCTCGTGCACGTCGGCGCCTTCGGGCATCTCCAGCGCCTCGGCCGCGAAGCTCGCGCGCCCGGTGCTCGACAGGCCGTTGTACCAGGCCTCCGAGCCCATCGGGTTCGCGCCCGCGCTCCAGTCCGCGGGCACCGGCATGGTGAGCCCGAACGCCTCTGACCGCTCGGTGCGCCAGCGAGGCAAGAACTGCCCGAAGAACATCGGCTGCCCGAGGAAGACCACGGTGAGAATGGCCAACGACGGGGCCGCGCGCAGCGCCGGTTCCCACCAGAAGCGTCGCGCGTCGGCGAGCAAGCGCGGCCGCATGAACGCGCCCGTCACGATGCCCGCCCCGAGCCCGCCGAGGTGCGCCCAGTTGTCGACGCCCTGTGAGGTGATGCCAATCAGCAGCAACCCCAGCACGGTGGGGATCGCCGCGTCGCTCAACAGGCTGCGGTAGAGCGGCGGCAACTGGTTGCGGTAGCGCAGCCCGAACGCGAGCACCCCGCCGAGGCAGCCGAACACCATGCCCGACGCGCCCACGGTCACCGCGTCGTTCAAGAACAGCGACGTGCCCATGGTGGCGATGCCGGTGAAGACCAGCAGCCACACGTAGTCGAGCGTGCGGTACGTGTTCTCGAGCACGTTGCCGACGTTGAAGAGCACGAACATGTTGAGCCCGATGTGCAGGGCGTCGTGGTGCAGGAAGTTGGCGGTGAACAGCCGCCACACCTCGCCGAGGTCGAAGATCAGCGGCGCCACCTTCGCGCCGTCGCGCACCATCAGGTCGAGCGTGAGCTCGCCGTTCTGCGCGGTCGCGAGAAAGACGGCGACGTTGATCAGAATCAGCCCCGAGGTCAGCCAGGGGAAGCGGTTGAGCGAGAACGCCCGGCGGAAGTAGGCGCGCCGGGGTTGATGGAGGCGTTGGTAGAGCTCCAACTCACACGCCGGCCGGAAGGTGTCGCCCGTCACCGCGGGCAACCGCACGAGACTCTGTGGAGAAATCTCGCCCTGCGTCACACGGGCCTCGAACTCGACGATGTCGAGGTCTTCGTCGCCCGCGTCGGTGCGCAGTGTGATGGGCCCGGCCATTTGTCCGATGGAACTGTATCTGCAATCGCCTGCCACGATCAGGGGTGAGATCGCCAGAACGATGTGGAAACGTTCGGGTTTCGCAGCGCGTCTGTGGTGCGTGGCGATCTGCTGTGGTGGTAGAAAGGGGCCGCGTGCTGAAGCTGATCATCGAAGACGATGAAGGCCGGAAGACGGTGGTCCCGTTCGTTCGCGACGAGATCACCATCGGACGTCAGGAAGGCAACACGATCCGCCTCACCGAGCGGAACGTGTCGCGGCGTCACGCCCGCCTGATGCGGAACAACGGTCACGTGATGATCGAGGATCTCGGCAGCTACAACGGGATCAAGATCAACGGCGATCGCATCTCGGGCCAGGTGCAGATCGCCGACGGCGATCTCATTCAGATCGGCGACTACGACCTCGCGATCCAGGCCGAAGACAAGGCCACCGCCCCCACCGTGCCGCTCGAGCCCGCGGGCGCCCCCACGCGCAAGCTCTCGAACAACAACGACTCCGGCGCCACCATGCCGGCGCTCCCGGCGGTCGAATCGCCCGGTGAGGCGAGCGACGACGACGTTCGCGACGCCAACGACGAAGGTGAAGTCGGCAAGGACGCGCCGCCCTCGATCCCGAAGAACCAGTCGACCGCGGTGATCCGCATCGACCAGCTCGACTCGGGCAAGAAGCGCGCGGTCGCCGACATCGACGCCGCCGAGGCGCCGCGCCTGGTGATCCTCAACACCGATCTCGCGGGCAAGGAGTTCGCCTGCCTGCGCACCGAGATGAAGATCGGTCGCGTCGACGACAACGACATCGCGATCGATCACCGCTCGCTGTCGCGCACGCACTGCAAGGTGGTGCGCGAGGAATCGGGCGAGTGGCGCGTCATCGACATGCAGTCGGCCAACGGGCTGATGGTGAACGGCGAGTCGTACGCCCAGGTCACCCTGCGCTTTGGCGACGTGATCGAGCTGGGTCACGTGAAGCTCAAGTTCGTCGCGCCCGGTGAGCAGGTCGACATCGCGCCCGCGCCGAGCTCGTCGAACGTCACCACGGCCGAGAACGACGCCGCGGCCAGCTCGAAGATGCCGCTCATCGCGGTCGCCATCGCGATGCTCGTGGTCATCCTCGGGGGTGGTGGCTACGTCATCTACAAGAGCAGCAAGGACCCGGTCGCCCCGCCGCCCAAGAAGGACCCGGTGGCGAAGAACAACCCGGTGCCGAACAACGTCGAGCCGCCGAAGGTCGACACCGACGCCCTGAAGAAGGCCGCCGCACTGAAGGTCGCCGAGGCCAAGGCCGCCGCCGCCGACCTCGACTGGGCCAAGGCCGAGGTGCTCGCGAAGGAAGCGATGGTCGAAGGCGAGCTGACCGCCGACGCGAAGAACTTCCTCGACCAGCTCGATTCCGAGAAGGGCAACAAGACCGCGCTCGAGCAGGCCGCGAAGATGCTCGACGCCGGCAACCTCGACAAGGCGAAGACGCTCCTCGACAGCGCCGCGGGCACCAAGCTGCTGCGCGATCGCTACGACGCGCTCGAAGGCCGCCGCGCCAAGGCGTTCGCCGACAAGGTCGCCAAGAACGACCCGCCGAAGAACGACCCGCCGAAGAACGATCCGCCGAAGAACGACCCGCCGAAGAACGACCCGCCCAAGAAGGACCCGCCGGTCGCCAAGGCCGACCCGAAGGAAGTCGAGGCCGAGGCCCTCTTCAAGGAAGCGTCAGAAGAGAAGAAGGCCAAGAACTTCGAGCGCGCCGCGGTGCGGCTGGAGAAGTGCGTGAAGATCGCGCCCAGCTACCACCCCTGCTACCGCATGCTCGGCTCGGTCTACGCGGCCATCGCCACGCGCGACCAGAGCGCCGCCGACATGGAAAAGGCGCGCAAGTATTACGAGCGCTTCCTGGTCGTCGCGCCGCCTGACGACGAGTACGTGCCGAAGGTCAGGGCGATCCTCGACGCCAACAAATAGAAACTCGCTGACGCCTGCCGGCGATAATCCCCTCTCACCCACCCCCCCAGGACCCTCACCGTGCGCGGAACTCAACAGATCCGGATCCTCGTCGTGGACGATGAGTCCGATAACGCTGAACTTTTCAAGGCGTTGTTGAACAAGGAAGGGTACGTCGTCACCACGCTGCTCGACCCGACCAAGGTCATCGGCACCCTCAAAGACGGGAACTTCCACCTCGTCATCCTCGACATGATGATGCCGCAGCTCTCGGGCACGCAGGTGCTCGAGCAGATCCGCGAGCTCGACGACGACATCGCCGTCATCGTCGCCACCGGCTTCCCCACCGTCGAGACCGCCGTCGCCAGCTTGAAGCTCTCGGCGGCCGACTACGTGAAGAAGCCCATCGAGCCGGCGGCGTTCATCGACACCGTCAAGCGCGTGCTCGAGAAGAAGGGCATCACGCGCGACCCCGAGGCCGAGCTGCACCGGTCGATCGGCCGCTTCATTCGCGAGGGCCGCACCCGCCAGAGCCTCACGCTCAAGCAGCTCGCGCGGCGCACCGGCCTGTCGGTCTCGCTGCTCTCGCAGATCGAGCGCGCCGAGTCGTCGGCGTCGATCAGCTCGCTGTACCGCATCGCCTCGGCGCTGCGCGTGACGATGAGCGAGCTGTTCGCCGACGTCTGAGTGAGTCTCAGTCGAACATCGGGGCCCGCCGCTCGAGCATCGCGGCGCGGCCTTCTTGCGCGTCGGGGCCGTTGAACGACTGCCGGCGCAGCGCTTCGTACGCCTCGTCGGCGAACACGCCCGCATCGAGCAGCGCGAGCCCGCGCTTCATGCCGCCCACCGCGAGGCTGGAATGCGCCGCGAGCGTGGTGCACAGCTCGAGCGCGCGCGCCGCGGGGTCGGCTTCCAGCACGTCGAGCAGCCCCACGCTCAGCGCCTCGCTCGCCTCGAGGGTACGCGCGAGCAGGAAGAGCTGCCGCGCCACCTGGGGGCCGACGCGAGACCGCACGCGCGCCAGCCCCTTGAGCGCGTAGACCACGCCCAGCTTCGCGGGCGGAAAGCCGAAGCGCGCCGTCGCGTCGCCGACGCGGAAGTCGCAGGCGATGGCCAGCTCACAGCCCGCGCCGATCGCCGCGCCCCGCACCAGCGCCACGCTCGGCGCCGGGTGGTGCGAGAGCCGGTCGAGCACCACGCCCAGCCGCTCGTCGGGCAACGGCGTGCCAGGCGGAAACCCGTTGAGGTGCGAGAGGTCGTACCCGGCCGAGAAGGCGCGCGCGTCGTCGGAGCGCAGCAGCCACGCGCGCACGCCCTTCGCGTCGCCGAGCGCGGCATCGAGCGCGTCGAGCAGCCCGGGGTCGAGCGCGTTGCGCTTGTCGGGGTTCGAGAGCGTCAGCGCGCGCACTCCGGGGGCGACGTCTTCGACGAGGAGGCGGCCTGCCATGCGCGTGGGCATAGCACCGCGAAAAGCTGCTATGGCGCCCCGATGCCGAAGCCCGCCCGCCCGTCAGCGCCGACCGCCAGCAAGGTGGTCAACCTGCACGACGCGCGGCTCAGCCGCCGGGTCGACGCCTACCGGGGCCGGCTCGATCGCGTGCTCAAGGCCAACAAGCGCGCCATCACGCGGCTCTTCGGCACCGGCCTGCTCTTCACGCGCCACGGCACGCGCGCCGGCCGCGACCTGCTGCTCGCGCACGAGCACCTGCTGCGCGTGGTGTCGCTGGTCGATCGCCTGCAGAACGAGGGTGACGTGCCCGCGCCGCGCAAGTCGAGCGAGGTCGACGCCATCTTCGAAGAGCTCGAGCAGCTGCTCGACCGCACCAGCGAGCTGACCGAGCACACCGCGACGCTGCTCGACGAGCTCGGCCGCGACTGACGCCGTTTCAGGGCACGGCGATCGCGCGCACCACGGCGAACATCCACTCGCTGACGGCGGCGATCGGCGCCTGCAGGAAGAAGCCGCCGCTGGCGATCACCGCGAAGAGCAAGAAGGGCCCGAAGCGCTCCACCGATTCCCAGGTGTCTTCCATCGAGCGGGGAATGAAGCGCTTCAAGATGCGGCTGCCGTCGAGCGGCGGCACGGGCACGAAGTTGAAGATGGCCAGGCCCACGTTGAGCTGCACGCCGTAGAGCAGCAGCATCTGCAGGCCCGGCGCGTGCTGGAGCACGTCACCGCCGGTGCGAATGGTGATGCCGAGCACCACCGCGCAGAGCAGCGCGAGCAAGATGTTGCTGATCGGCCCCGCCGCCGCGGTGATGGCCATGCCCGTGCCCATCGTCACCTTGCGGTTGAAGCGCACCGGGTTGACCGGCACCGGCTTCGCCCAGCCGAACGGCACGCCGATCAACGGCAGCAAGATGGTGCCGATGGGGTCGATGTGGGCGATGGGGTTGAGCGTCAGGCGCCCCTCGCGCGCGGCGGTGTCGTCGCCCAGCTTCCACGCGCTCCAGGCGTGCGCCCACTCGTGCACGGTGAGCGAGAGGAGCGTGGGGATGATGAACAGCGCCCGCATCGCGAATTCGCGTCCCGTGCCGCCCATCAGTCTCGCTCCGCCTCGGCGACGAGATCGAAGTCGGGGATCTCTTCGCGCATGTACTTGCGCATGCGCTCGATGAGGGCCGCCTCGAGCTGCCGGGCCCGCTCGCGCGAGAAGCCGTAGTGCGCGCCGATGTCCTGCAGGGTCAGCGGCTCGTCGGCCACCAGCCGCTTCTCGAAGATGTACCGGTCCTTCTCGTTGAGCTTCTCGGCGAACTTGGCGAGCTTGGTGCGGAACAGCTCGCGCAGCTCGGCGTTGCCCAGCGTGTCGTCGGCCGCGGGCGCGGCGCTCGGCAGCAACCGGTCGGCGCGGGTCGCCTTCTCGTCTTCAGACCCGGGCAGCGGCGCGTCGATCGACAGCTCGTCGTTGCCCAGCCGCTGGTCCATCTCCACCACGTCTTGCTCGGACACGTTGAGGCGGTCGGCGAGCAGCTTGGGCGTCACCTCGATGCCCTGCTTGAGCAACCGCTCTTGTTCCTGGCGCAGCTTGAAGAAGAGCTTCCGCTGGGCCTCGGTCGTGCCCAGCTTCACCATCTTCCAGTTGTCCATGATGTACCGGAGGATGTACGCGCGGATCCACCACGCGGCGTAGCTGGCGAGCTTCACGCCACGCTCCGGGTCGAACTTCTTCACGGCCTGCATCAGGCCGATGTTCCCTTCCTGCACCAGGTCGAGCAGCGAGAGCGGGTTGCGGTGGTACTCGTGGGCGAGCTTCACCACCAGGCGCAGGTTCGACGAGACCAGCCGGTAGGCCGCCTTCACGTCGCCGGTGTCGCGGTACTTCCGCGCCAGCGCGACCTCTTCCTCGCGCGTCAGCAGCGGGTGGCGCGTGACCTCGGCCATGTACGCCGAGAGCGGGTCGCTGCGCGTGATGCCCGTGGACCGCGAGGGCACCGGCACCGTGACCTCGGCGCTGACGTCTTCGAGCTCCGACTCGTCGGGCTCGGCGTCGACTTCCTCGGTCTCGGCGTCTTCCTGGTCCTTCTCGACCTTCTCGACCTTCTCGGCCTTCGCCGGCTTTTCGGCGCGCACCCTCGGCGCGGGCTTCGAGGTGACGACCTCGCCCTCGATGGTCTGCGCGCGCGGGGTCGGCTTCTTCGGGGCGGGGAGCACCTCGGGCTCGACCACCACCTCGGCGGGAGGCGCAGGCGTCACTGGCGCGCTCACCGGCGCGTCAGCCGACCCGGCCTCGCTCTGGGTTCCCTTCCGCCGCACGGCCATGACCAATCACTTATTCGGAGACGAGCGTCCGTGCCATCGGATACACCCCCCGCGAAATGGATCAACCAGAGCTGCCCACCGGAACGGACGATCGGCCGCAGGAATACCGCGCGGACACCTCCTTCGATGAGCTGGGCCTCAGCACCGAGCTGCGCCGCGCGATCGCCGAGCGTGGCTACACCCACCCCACCCCCGTGCAGGCCCGCGCCTTCGCGCCCGCCCGCGCCGGCAAAGATCTCATCGTGCGCAGCAAGACCGGCACCGGCAAGACGGCCGCGTTCGGCATGCCGATCATCGACCAGATCGAGATCGGCGCCCGCGGCGTGCGCGCGCTGGCGATGTGCCCCACCCGCGAGCTCGCGATCCAGGTCGCGCAGGAGCTCGAGGTGCTCTGCAAGTACCGCGACGTCGAGGTGGTCTGCATCTACGGCGGCGCGTCGATGCACACGCAGGAAGAGGCGCTGAGGCGCGGCGCGGCCATCGTGGTCGGCACCCCCGGCCGCGTGCACGACCACATTCGCCGCGGCAACCTGAAGCTCGACAAGTGCGTGCACGCCGTCCTCGACGAGGCCGACGAGATGCTCAACCAGGGCTTCTACGAGGAAGTGACGCGCATCCTCGACTGCTTGCCGCAGAAGAAGCAGGTGATGCTCTTCAGCGCCACGGTGCCCGACGACATCAAGCGGCTGATCAGCAAGTACACCACCAACGCCGAGACGCTGTTGCTCTCGGGCGACGTGTACACGGTCGAGCACATTCGCCACATCCGCTACGAGCTGAGCGACGCGTACCCCAAGCCGCGCAACCTCCTCTACGTGCTGGAGATGGAAGACCCGGACAACGCGATCATCTTCTGCAACACCCGCGACGACACCGAGCTGGTGACCGCGGTGCTCAACCGTAACGGCTTCGACGCCGAGCTGCTCAACGGTGACCTCGCCCAGAAGGAACGCGAGCGCGTGATGGCCCGCGTGAAGAAGGGCGAGCTGGCCTTCATGGTCGCCACCGACATCGCGGCGCGCGGCATCGACATCAGCGACCTCGGCCACGTCATCAACTACTCGCTGCCCGAGGACCCGGCGGTCTACCTGCACCGCGTCGGCCGCACCGGCCGCATCGGCAAGAAGGGCACCGCGCTCAACCTGACGTCGGGCCGCGAGCTGGCGACCCTCACCGCGCTCGAGCGCAAGTACGGCGTGAAGTTCGAGCAGAAGCCGATGCCCACCGCCGAGCAGGCCGCGCAGATGTGGTCTGACCGCCACGTGCGCGCGCTGAAGGACGCGGCGCAGGGCAGCATCTACGAGAGCTTCCTGGGCCTCGCCTCGACGCTGAAGCAGCGCCCCGACGCCGACGAGCTGATCGCCTTCATGCTCCGCTCGTTCTTCACGCACCGCCGCATGGAACGCGCGCAGCAGCAGGCCCAGGGCGAAGGCGCGCCCCCCGCCTCGGGCCATTCCCGCGGCGATCGCCCGAAGGAAGACCGCCCGCCGCGCCGCGAAGGCCGTGAAGGCCGGGGCGACCGCGAAGGCCGCCGCGACCGCGGTGAGCGTGGTGAGCGCCGTGAGCGTCGCGAGCCCCGTGAAGAGCGCCGCCCCGACGCCGCGCCGCCCGATGGGGCGACCCCGGCCGCGAGCGTGGCGACCGTGCCCGACGGCTCGGGCGAGGTGAAGACCGCGCCGGTGGGCGTGCCCGCCATCAAGCGCCGCGAGCCGTCCGACGCGCCCGCGAAGAAGAAGCTGAGCGACCGGGAGATCTTCGAGCTGATGCAGGCCGGCAAGCCGGTGCCCGACCAGGGCGATGGCGGTGGCGGTGGCGACGAGCCCTCGGGCGAGCGCCGTGAGCGCCGCGAGCGGTCTGACCGTGGCGAGCGCGGAGAGCGCCCCCGCCGCGAGCGCAAGCCGCGCGAAGAGGTCGACGTCGCGCCGGGCAACCTGCGCCTGTGGGTCAACCTCGGCAAGGCCGACGGCGTGGCCGACGAGGCCTCGTTCGGCTCGGCGTTGAACGCGCTCGGCGCCCCGTCTGACAAGGTGGCGAAGATCGAGCTGCGCGGCACCTACAGCTACGTGCACGTGGCCGAGGGTGACGCGCCGGCCTTCGAAGCGCTGGGCGGCAAGCTGCACGGCGAGAAGGCCCTGAAGATCGAGCGCGCCCGCCGCTGACCGCACCTCCCTCTCCTCGCGAGGAGGAGAGGGTCGGGGTGAGAGTGAAGCGCCTCAGGGCACCATCAACGAGACGCACGGCACGAGCTGCGCGAAGACCTTCTGCGCCACGCTCGCAGTGTCCGCGCTGAGCCAGAAGCTGAACACCTTCTGCGTGGTCACCACGCCCCAGAAGCAGAAGGCGATCGACTGACCGGCGCCCGCGTACATCACCTCGGCGTGGTCCTCTGCCTTGCGCTTGACCGACGGCGGCGCGTGGCGCACGCCGGGCACGCTTTCCTGCTCGGCGGCGACGCGGATCTCAGCGAGCTTCGCGGCGAGCGCGTCGAGCTTCTCGGGCGGCACGTCCTGGCGCAGCACCGAGATGAGCAGGTGCGCCTCGCTCGACTGAAACGAGAGCTGCTCGGCTTCGGCGGGGAGCTGGGTCCATCCGTCTGGCAGCCGAAGCGTGAACTCCGGCTGCTCGACGAGGAGCATCAGACGGTCGGGTGCGCGCCGACGGGAGCCTGCGTCTCGGCCTTGCTGCGCGCGCGGAACTCGAGCATCGAGGTGATGCCCACGTAGAGGAAGCCGCCCTGGAAGAGCACGAGGAAGGGCAGCGACGTCCAGATCTCCCGGTCCCACGCGAAGTAGACCGCGCCCGTGAAGTAGAGGCCGAAGAGCAGCTCGATGATCGGCACCCAGTTGCGCTTGCCGCGGTAGGCCTTCTTCACGGCCTTCACCGTCTTGCCCTCGCTGCCGGTCTTCGGCGTGCGGGTGAACTCGCTCTGCTTGTCGAGCAGCGCCTCGATGACGGCCTTGCTCTGGTTGATGGCCATGCCGATGCCGAGGCTCATCACGAAGGGCAGGTACTTGATGCGGCCCCACCAGTTGAGGCCCAGCTCGCGGCCGGTCGCCACGTAGAAGAAGCCCACCGAGGCGGTCGACGCGAGGAACACCGGGAGGTCGAGCCACAGCGTGGTGAACAGGCCGTGCTTGAAGCGCAGCACCATCGAGATGGGCATCATCACCGACAGCACCACCATCAGCAGGTAGGCCACGTTGTTCGAGAGGTGGAAGAAGGCTTCTTTCTTCACCTCGTACGGCAGGTCGCTCTTGAGGATCGCCGGCAGGAGCTTCTTGGCGGTCTGAATCGAACCCTTCGCCCAGCGGTGCTGCTGGCTCTTGAAGGCGTTCATGTCGACCGGCACTTCGGCCGGCGAGATGATCTCGGGCAGGAAGACGAACTGCCAACCCTTGAGCTGCGCGCGGTAGCTCAGGTCGAGGTCTTCGGTCAGCGTGTCGTGCTGCCAGCCGCCCGCGTCCTTGATGGTGTCGCGGCGCCAGATGCCAGCGGTGCCGTTGAAGTTGAAGAAGCAGCCCGAGCGGTTGCGCGCGGTGTGCTCGATGAGGAAGTGGCCGTCGAGCAGGATGCTCTGCGCCTGCGTGAGAATGCTGAACTCGCGGTTCAGGTGGCCCCAGCGCACCTGCACCATGCCGATCTTCGGGTCGACGAAGAACGGGACGGTGCGGGTCAGGAAGTCGGGGCTGGGCACGAAGTCGGCGTCGAAGACGGCGACGAACTCACCGCGCGCGAGGTGCAGGCCGTTCTCGAGCGCGCCCGCCTTGAAGCCCTGGCGGTTGGTGCGGTGCACGTAGACGATGTCGACGCCCTTCTGCTTCCACTGCTCGACGCGCGCGCGGGCGATGGCGCAGGTCTCGTCGGTGGAATCGTCGAGCACCTGCACCTCGAACAGATCGCGCGGGTACTCGATGCGGCACACCGAGTCGATCAACCGCTCCACCACGTACATCTCGTTGAAGATCGGCAGCTGCACCGTCACGCGCGGCAGGCTCGCCAGCGCAGTCTTCGGCGTCGGCAGCTTGTACTTGTGGCGGTAGTACAAGTACGCCATCCGATAGCGGTGCGAGCCGTAGAGCGACAGCACGGCGAGCACGCCAAAATAGACGGCGAGAAAAACGATCTCTGCGGGGCTCATTCGGGCGCCGGCCTCTCCAACCTGCAAGTGCCCGGAACTTCTGACAAATCCCCCTCCCGGGCGAAGGACGAGTCCTTCTAGGGAGGATGGCCCCGTGTGTCAAACGTTGCTTGCAGTGCGTCACGACCCGCGCCACCGAGGGTGATCAGACCCTGATCAACCCCGGTTTCAGCGGCGAACGACCGCGCCGGCGTAGGCGTCGGCGATCAGCTGGGCCTTGCGCATCTCACGCTCGTCAGCGACCGAGCCTTCGAGCAGCAGCATCTGCCCGATGCAGGTGACGTGAGCGTCCTTGATGCCCTCGCGCGCGAGCGCGGCGTTGATGTTCTGCGCGACGGCGGGCAACACCTTGGGGTCGAGCTTCGCGAGGATCTTCACGTTGCCGTCGTCACCGACCACCTGCCGCAGGCGGCGCAGCTCGTCGGGCGAATCGAGCGTGCCGTCGACGATGGTCTGGCCGTTGTATTCCTCGACGCGCAGCGACGGATTCACGGTCGACTTGATGAGCTTGCCCAGGTCGCTGGTCTTGCCGTCGTCGACCACCACCTGGCGCGTCTCGATGCCCCGCCCGGTCCACAGCGTGAGCGTGGTGCGGCCCTTCTGGCGCGCGGTGATGAGCAGCTCGCCCTTGCCGGTGGGCGTGACGTCGCAGATCGACGGGTCGCCCACGCCAACACGGCTCAAGGTGCCCACCTTGAGCACCTCCTGCGAGCCGGGGGTCATGCGAACGGGGTCGGCGGCGAGGACGAGGAGCGCGAGCGCGGCGGTGGTGAGCATGAAGCGAAGTCTGACGCGCTCGGGAGGGGCGTGGAAGCCCCCTGCTCAGCCGGCGTGCCGCTCGGTGGGGGCGGGGGGGTTGACGGGCGCCACCAGCGGCTGCACGTCGACGTTCTCGAGGCTGGCGGTCGCCAGCAGGCGCTCGCAGAGGTCTTCGAACGACACGCCCGCGTTCTTCGCGATCTTCGGCAAGAGCGAGGTGGGCGTCATGCCCGGCAGGGTGTTCACCTCGAGCAGCACCTCGTTGCCGACCTCGGGGCAGATGAAGTCGACGCGCGCGACGCCCTGGCAGCCCAGCGCCCGCCACGCGGTGAGCGCCATCGCCTCGAGGTTCGCCAGGCGCGTGGGCGAGAGGCGGGCCGGCACGTGGTACTTCGCGCCGCCGTCGTACTTGGTGGTGGTGTCGAACAGCGCGCCGGGCGAGACGATCTCGCAGGTGCCGAGCACCTCGCCGCCGAGCAGCGCGACGGTGACCTCGCGGCCCTTCACGAAGCGCTCGACGAGGGCCTCGCCGCCGTAGCGGCACGCCTTCGCGATGGCGGGCTTGAGCTGGTCGCGGGTGTGGACGAGCGTGAGCCCGAACGACGAGCCGCCCGAGGCGGGCTTCACCACGCAGGGGAACCCGAGATCGCAGTGGAGCTCTTCGGCCTGCTCGACCTCGCCGAGCGCGATGACGTAGCCGGCGGGCGTCGCGAGGTTGTGCTGGCGGAACAGCTTGCGGGCAAAGCCCTTGTTCATCGCCAGGGCCGACGCGAGCACGCCCGAGCCGGTGTACGGAATGCCCATCACCTC
Source organism: Myxococcaceae bacterium (assembly GCA_046351675.1). Taxonomy (GTDB): domain Bacteria; phylum Myxococcota; class Myxococcia; order Myxococcales; family Myxococcaceae; genus Archangium_A. Next base: position 33,455 of record JAXLYB010000021.1, on the reverse strand, counting down.
GAGCAGGCCCTGCACCTTGCCGTCTTCGCCCATGCGCCCGTGGAGCGCGAGCACCGCGACGTCGATCTGCGCGGCGCGCAGCGTCTGGTCGAGCCCCGGGCCAGCCATCACCCGCGTCACCTGGTGGCCGCGCTTCTCGAGCGCCGTGGCGATCGCCTCGCCGGTCTTCACCGAGACTTCGCGTTCTTCACCCCACCCGCCGAGCAGCACTCCCACGCGCTTCTGATTCATGTGTCGTCGTGTCTCCTGAGCCGCGGTCTGTGCGCCTCACGCCATGGAAAAGCAGGGCCCGTGCCGTCGGAAGGTGACGTCACGGGGGCGCGGTACAGAACGCTACAGGGCTGTTTTCACAAGTCGAATTTTCAGCCGGGCAGAAGTTCCCGAAGGTGCCGAAGGTCAGAAGTTTCGAAGGTCATCGTGGTCTTCGTCCTTCTTCTTCTTCTCGGCTTCCTTCTTCTTCTTCTCTTCTTCTTCCTTCTTCCGCCGCTCTTCTTCTTCGGCCTTCTTCGCCGCGGCGTCTTCTTCGGCCTTCTTCTTCGCGGCGGCCTCTTCTTCTTCCTTCGCCTTCTTCTCGGCGGCCTCGCGGTCCTTCTTGTTGGACTTCTTGCTGGCCGCGGCCTCTTCGTCGGCCTTCTTCTTGTCTTCCTCGGCCTTCTTCTTCTCGTCTTCCTTGCGCTGACGCTCTTCTTCCTTCGCGCGCTTCTCGTCTTCCTTGCGCTGGCGTTCCTCTTCCTTGCGCCGGGCCTCTTCCTCTTCCTTCTTCTTCTTCTCGAGGGCGCGCTGTTCCTTCTTGCTGAGCTTCTTGTTGGCGGCCTCTTCGTCGGCCTTCTTCTTCGCCTCTTCTTCGTCGGCCTTCTTCTTCTCTTCGGCCGCCCTGGCCTCAGCGTCCTTGTCCTTGTCGGCCGCGTTCTGCTTCTTGCGGTCTTCCTCGCGCTTGCGTTCCTCTTCGCGGCGACGCTCGTCTTCCTTCGCGCGCGCCTCGGACGCCCGGCGCTCTTCGGCCGCGCGCTTGTCGGTGTCGGCCTTCTTCTTCTCGGTGGCCGGGGCAGGCTCGTCGCCGCCGCCGCCGTTGTTGGTCAGCAGCAGCACCGTGCCACCGGCCGCCGCGAGAATGCCGACGCCGTAGCTGATGTCGGCCACCGCGCCGAACGCGCGCCCCTCGTTCTCGAGGGTGGTGGAGTTGAGCCGCTGCGTCTGCGGCGTGGTCTTGAAGGCCGCCGCGTCGTTGGCCGCGAGCACGCCGAACACGATGCCCGAGACGAGCCCCGCGGCCGCGAGGCCGAGCAGCGAGATGCCGGCGATGGTCTTGATCTGGTTGCCGCCGCCGCCCTTGAAGTGGTGCACCGGGTCCTTGCCGTCGCGCTTCTGGTCACGGCCGGTGAGCGAGTCGAAGAAGCCAGCGAGCGCCTCGGGGTCACCGGGGCTGACGGTCGCGGCCTTGTACGCGGCGTTGTGCTGGTCGCGCACCTCGAGCCGCAGCGCGATGAGGTCGAACTTCTCACCCGCCGGGCTCTTCTTCGCGACCACGAGCAGCACCTGGTCGAGCTGCGCCGCGCGGCCCAGCGACTGGGCGGCCTGGTCGCGGGTGGGGCCCTCGGGGTCTTTCTTGATGTCGGTGACGGCGCGCTTCCAGCCGGGCCCGAGCTCCGAGGCCGGCAGCGAGATGACCTCTTCGCCCGGCGTGGCCTGCGTCTGCGCGAGCGCGTAGCCGCCCAGTGACGCGGTAACGAAGTGCTTGGTGGCCGAGAGGCCGGCGACGGTGACCGGGCTGATGCCGCGGAACACGCCGTCGACCCACACGCGGGCACCGGCAGGTTCGGTGCGCACCAGCAGCTCGCCCTTCGAGTTGGCGGCGGCCTTCTTCTGCGCCTCGGCGAACTTGATGAGGTCGGGGCTGAAGAACGTGGGGCTGAACTCGGCGCGCGCGTTGAGGCCGATGATGGCCTCCATGTCTTTCTTGGCCGGGGCCGTCTCGCCGCCGGTCGCGTGGCTGGCGGCCTTCATCGACCACGCGTCGAGCAGCGCGGCAAAGTCCTTCGAGAGGTCGGCCTGCTGGAGCGTCTCGAGCGCGGCGGAGAAGGACTCCGTGGCCTTCACGTTGTCGAGATCGTCGAGCGCCTGCTTGCCGCCCTTCATCTTCTCGGCGGCGTCGGCGGTGCCCTGCGTGCGGCGCTGGGTGGCCGCGGGGTTGAAGGCGTCGTGACCGGGGAAGACGGTGAAGCGCGCGGCGCGAACGAGCGCCTCTTCGGCGGCGCCCTCGAGCGCGCCCTGCTGCGCGGCGGCCTTGGCGTCGAGCGAGACCACCACCACGGCGATCTTCGGCCCGCCGGCGCCCGAGACGGTGCGCGGCACGAGGTCGATGGGGGTGGTCACCGGCGCGTCGAGCGGCACGGCGACCGCGCGGGGCGCGGCGAGGCTCGCGACGAGGAAGGCGATGGTGACCGCGCTGAGGTTCCCGAACCTCCGGCGGCCGGTCGACGCGTGGGGCATGGGAAGCGAATGGTCGCTCAAGGAGCCTCGGGGCGCCAGCGTTTCACTCCCGCCAGACGTCACTCTTCGTGGTCTGGTTCCACGAAGCACCAGCGGATCTCGGGGGCGCGGTCGTGCACGGCCTGCTCGAAGCGGTTGATCGAGTCGACCAGTTCCTTCGTCTCGAGCCCGCTCTTCATGCGGATCTTCATCGCCACCAGCACCTCGCCGGGGCCCTGCTGCACGGTGATGATGCGCAGCACGGCCTCGACGTTCGGGTGCTCGGGCACGGTGGCGCGCACGGCCTCGGCGACCACCGGGTCGGCCGACTCGCCAATGAGCAGCGACTTCACCTCGCGCGCGAGGAACACCGCCACGCTGATCAGCACCACCCCGATGAGGATCGAGCCGATGGAGTCGAAGATGCCGTTGCCCGTCGCCCAGGCGAGGAGCAGCGAGACGATCGCCACCGAGAGGCTGAGCACCGCGGCCGAGTTCTCACCGAAGAGGATGATGAGATCGCTGTCCTTGGTGCGCTTCAAGTACTCGAGGAGCGGGAGGCCTTTGCGGCGCTTCTTCATCTCCACGAGGTTCTGGTACGTCGCCCAGCCCTCGAGGCAGATCGAGAAGAGGAGGATGCCGAGGCCGACCCACACGTTCTCGACGGGCTCCGGGTGCGCGAGCTTGTGCACGCCCTCGTAGATGCTGAACACGCCGCCGCCCGAGAAGAGCAGCAGGGCCACCACGAAGCTGTAGAAGTAGAGGTCGCGCCCGTAGCCGAGCGGGTGGGACTCGTCGGGGCCCTTCTTCGCGCCGCGCACGCCGAGCAGCAGCAACAGCTGGTTGCTGCAGTCAGCGGACGAGTGGAGCGTCTCGGCGAGCATCGCGCCCGACCCGGTGAAGACCGCGGCGACGCCCTTGGCGACCGCGATCGCGACGTTGACTGCGAGAGACTGGAAGATCTGCTTCGTGTCGCCGGCCATGTGACCGGGGCGAACCTACACAAAGCCCTGCGGCGGTCAGCGATCTTTCGGCGCGCGGGCGGTGTTGCGGCCCTCGGGCAGGCTCATCGAGTTCAGGTACGAGAGCGCGACCTTGAGCTGGTAGTCGGCGACCTTGTCGCTCACGTCCCACGCCTTGAGGTTGTCGGGGAGCGTGATCTTCAGCGTGGTGAGGTCGGGCCCTTCGCTCTCGCCCTTGAAGTGGCGCTTCAAGTCCTTCTCGCGGAGCTGGTCGGCCTTGGTGAGCTGGCCGCCCTCAATCTCGGGCACCACGAAGTCGGGGAGGATGCCCTTTTCCTGGATGCTGCGGCCTGACGGCGTGAAGTAGCGCGCGATGGTCAGCTTGAGGCCCGAGCCGTCTTCCATCTCGATGACGGTCTGCACGCTCCCCTTGCCGAAGGTCGGGGTGCCCATCACCACGGCGCGGCGGTTGTCCTGCAGGGCGCCGGCGACGATCTCCGAGGCGGACGCGCTGCCGGCGTTGACGAGCACCACCACCGGGTACTGCTTCTCGGTGTCGCGGTCCTTCGAGCGCTCTTCGGTGATCTGGGTGGCGGTGCGACCGCGCGTCGAGACGATGGCCTGGCCACCGGGGAGGAAGCGATCGCTCAGCGCGACGGCCTGGTCGAGCAGCCCGCCGGGGTTGTTGCGGAGATCGAGCACCAGCCCGCGCAGTTCCTTGCCGCCGTTCTGCGCGCGGAGCTTCTCGAGTTCCTTGAAGAGCGAGGCGTCGGTGCGTTCCTGGAAGTTCTTCACCTTCACGTGGCCGATGCCGCCGTAGAGCGTGCTCTCGACCGAGGCGATGCGAATGTGGTCGCGAATGATCGCGAACTCGCGCGGCGCGGTGAAGCCCTCGCGCATGATGGTGAGCAGCACCTTCTTGCCGGCGGGGCCGCGCATCTTCTGAATCGCGCGCGCCAGTTCCATGTTGCGGGTCGACTCGTCGTCGATCTTCACGATCTGATCGCCCGACTTGATGCCCGAGCGCTGGGCGGGCGTGTCGTCGATGGGCGCGACGACGATGATGTTGTCGTTCTTCTTGGCGATCTCGATGCCCAGGCCGCCGAACTCGCCCGAGGTGTCGATCTTCATTTCCTTGAAGACGTCGGGCGGCATGAACTGCGTGTGCGGGTCGAGGGTCTCGAGCATGCCCTTGATGGCGCCGTGCATGAGCTGCTGCTCGTCGACCTGCTCGACATAGTTGTTCTGCACGTACGAGAGCACGCGGGCGAAGAGCTCGAGCTGCTTGTACGTCGCCTCGCTGCGATTGATGGGCGCGGGAGGAGGCGCACCCGCGAACGCGTTGCCAACGAGGCTCAACGCCAGCACCACCACGAGCGAGCTCGACCGCATGAGGATCATCCTAAGAGCGAAGACCCTCGTTCTGCATGAGGGGCACGCCCGCCATGTCTGCCCATGTAGGCGGGGACCAGACTCTCAGGACTTGGGTGGCGGAGGCGGCGGCAGCACGCGGGGCGGAACGACCAGCGGCGCGACCTGCGGGCACTGGGTGCACGGCCCGCGAATGGGAATGTTGAGGGTGCGGCCGACGCTGAGGTTGGTGGTCGTCAGGCCGTTGGCCTTCTGGATCAGCTTCACCGTCGAGTTGTGGCGCGAGGCGAGGCCACCGAGCGTGTCGCCCTTCTTCACGCGCACGATGACCAGGTTCTGATCGGGCTGCTTCTCGAGCAACGGCTGGATGCGGCGGCCCAGCTCCTGGCTGCGCGCGGCGTAGAAGCGCACGTGGAAGTGATCGCGGTGGCGGCGCGCGTGGCGAATGAGCGGCAGGCCTCCGGGCGTCTGCTCGCTGCCGTGGAAGAGCGCGTCGAGCCAGGTCTTGTCTTCGCCCGAGGCGAGCGCGAAGGCGTAGATGCGCGCCTGGATGCGCTTGTCGACGAGAATGAACTCGACGTCGGCCTGCGTGAGCAGCGCCTTGAGCAGCGCCCAGTTGGTGGCGAGATCCATCGCCAGCTCGCGCTTCTTCGAGAGGTGACCGGGGTCTTCGCCGGCCGGGTAGAAGAAGCCGAGGTCGACGTCGCGCCCGGCCTGGTGGCTCTGATGCGGGCGGAGGTAGCCGCCGTTCTGCCGGCCGATGTGGTTGATGCGCAGCGCGGGCGCCTGGGGGAACTGCTCGCGCACGGCGTTGGCGGCGGCGGTGATGAAGTCGACCGTCTCGCGCGCGCCCCACGCGTTCTGCTCGTCGATGACGTCCCACGCGGGGCCGTCGCTGAGCTGCACGCCGTTCACGAGGCGGCCGGCTTCGGTGAGGCCGACGCTGATGCTGCCGATCTTCGCGGGCTCTTCGACCCACAGGCGCATCAGCTCTTCGTCGGTGAGATCGGTCGAGTAGAGGATGCCGCCGTCGCCCATCGCCTCGGACGGCGGGGCCGCGAGCTCGCCACCGGTCTCAGCGACGTCCTGGCCGGCGGCTTCGTCTTGCTCGTCCTTCGCGTCTTCCTTCGCGTCGCTGACCTCGGGAGCCGGCGCCTCGGTGAGCGGAGCCGACACGATCCCCGCATCGGTGGCGTCGAGTTCACCCGGCGCGAGCGCCAGGGCGAGCGTGAGGATCGCGGAGATCATCGTGGGGAGGGCTGAATGACTTCAAACGACGAAACGGTCAAGGCCGCCAGTTTCCCGCCCCGCCCTGCCCCGATCAATGAGGCACGAGCTTGTGGTTGCGCGCGAAGCGCTCGACGCGTTCGACGAAGAGCTTCGGGTGCTCCATCTGCGGCATGTGGCCGAAGCCATCGACCTCGTGGATCTCGGAGTGCGGCGGCAGGTGCGCGCGGAAGAAGTCGAGGCCCTCGTAGGGGAGCAGCTTCTCGCTGCGGCCCCAGATGAGGAGCACCGGCATCTTCAGCTTCGCGACGTCTGCGGGCGAGACCATGTCGGCGGGGCTGACTTCCTTCACGATGGCCTTCACCGTGTCGGTGCTCACCATCTTCCGCAGCTCGTCGGCGAACACGAGGATGCCGAGCGGCGGGCGGGCGAAGAGCTTGTGGGCCAGCACGCGCGCTTCCTTCGCGTCGTTCACGCGGAAGCTGTCGAGCAGCGCGGCGAAGCGCTCGTCGGCGACCTTCGCGCCCGCGGGCGAGACGAGGCCGAGCGCGTGCAGCGAGTCGGGATCGTTGAACGCGAAGTTGAGCGCCATGCCGCCGCCGAGCGAGTTGCCGACGAGAAACACGCGCTGGCCGATGACGTCACGACGGAACTGCATCAACAGCTCGACGTAGTTGCGGAGCGCGAGCGGCCCACCGCGCGGGGACGGAGAGAAGCCGTTGCCGGGCAGATCGATCGCGATGACCTCGCTGAACTTCTTCGCGAGCGGCTGCAGGGTGCGGAAGAAGGCGTTGGCCGAGCTGCCCAGGCCGTGCACGAGGAGGAGCGGCGGACCCGAGCCTCCGCGTTTGGCCCGGTAGAAGTGCACTTCGGTGCCGTTGAGGACCACGGTCTCGCTCGACACGCCGGTGGCGATCAGGCTCTTGCGGATCAGCTTGTTGGCCAGCGCCATCCATTCCATGCGCGGGAGTGTAACAGCGGCCGCCGAGACTTCCGCAGGTGCGCGAAGCAGTGCTACGCGCCCGCGCCAGGGGGATTTCCACTTGCTGCTGAAACGCGCCTACCACCTCACCCGTGCACTGCTTCGCCGGACCGGGCGGGACATCTTTCAGCTCGACACCCTGTCGCTCCTCCAGCGCGAAGTCGAAATGCAGCGCCAGGCCAACGACGCCTACCGGCTCGAGAAGAACATCTGCCCGCTGTGGCCAGAGAAGTTCCGGTACGAGAAGAACGTCAACCAGGACGAGCTGCTGATCTTCAAGGCCACCGCACCAGCCGACTTCGATTGGCTCGAAGAGCAGATCTTCAAGCACGGCTACTACGAGAAGCTCGGGATCTGGTCGTTTCAGATCGATGACGACAAACGCACGCTCGCGGAGATGGTGGCCTCTTTCACCCCGCGCAAGACCCTCGACTTCGGCTGCGCGAACGGACCGCTCCTTCAGGCGATCGCCGATCTCAAGATTCACGCTGAAGGGGTCGAGATCAGCTCCTTCGCCATCAAGAACGCGTTCCCGGCGATTCGCGAGCGCATTCACCACGGCGACATCAGCAGCGTCGCCCTCGAGTCAGGCGCCTACGACGTCGTCACCGGGCTCGACATCTTCGAGCACTTGAACCCGAACAAGATCGACCGGGCGCTCGAGTCCATTCACCGCGTGCTCGCTCCGGGCGGCCACATCTTCGCGAACATTCCGGCGTTCGGTCCCGACCGCGTGTTCGGGCAGGTCTTCGAGTACTACATGCCCGACTGGGATCAGCAGCGTGACGGCTCGAGCTACTTCAAGTCCCTCCACTGCGACATGCACGGCTACCCGGTGAACGGGCACCTGATCTGGGCTGACACCATCTGGTGGGAGAAGGTGTTCCGCGATCACGGCTTCACGCGCGACGTCGAGCGAGAGAAGCAGCTCCACGAGCGTTACAACCGCGTGCTGTCCCCCGCGCGCAAGTCGTTCTACGTCTTCAAGAAGAGCTGATGTCGCAGTTGCCGTAGCCGGACTGCGCGAAGCAGTGCTACGCGCCGGCGCCAGGGGGACCTCAATTGTTGCTCAAACGCGCCTATCACCTGAGTCGTGCACTGCTTCGCCAGACCGGGCGAGACATCTTTCAACTCAACACGCTTTCGCTGCTCCAGCGCGAGGTCGAAGAGCTCAAGCGCGAGGTCGAAGGGCTCCGGAAAAAAAAACCTGCCCCAGACGAGCGTGACGAGGTGATCAAGTCGCTCACCGCGACCATCGAACTCCAGCGCAAAGCCAACGACGTCTACCGACTCGAGAAGAACATCTGCCCGCTGTGGCCTGAGAAGTTCCGGTACGAGAAGAACGTCAACCACGACGAGCTGCTGATCTTCAGGGCCACCGCGCCGTCCGACTTCGATTGGCTCGAAGAGCAGATCTTCAAGCACGGCTACTACGAGAAGCTCGGCGTCTGGTCGTTTCACATCGACCAGGACAAGCGCACCCTCGCGGAGATCGTCGCCTCGTTCGCCCCGCGCAAGACCCTCGATTTCGGGTGCGCGAACGGACCACTGGTGCAGGCGATCGCCGATCTCAAGATTCACGGTGAAGGGGTCGAGATCAGCTCGTTCGCCATCACGAACGCGTTCCCGGCGATTCGCGACCGCATTCACCACGGCGACATCAGCAGCATCGCGCTCGAGTCAGGCGCCTATGACGTCGTCACCGGGCTCGACATCTTCGAGCACCTCAACCCGAACAAGATCGACCGGGCGCTCGAGTCCATTCACCGCGTCCTGGCTCCGGGCGGCCACATCTTCGCGAACATTCCCGCGTTCGGCCCCGACCGCGTGTTCGGGCAGATCTTCGAGTACTACATGCCCGACTGGGACCAGCAGCGTGACGGCTCGAGCTACTTCAAGTCTCTCCACTGCGACATGCACGGCTACCCGGTGAATGGGCACCTGATCTGGGCCGACACCATCTGGTGGGAGAAGGTGTTCCGCGATCACGGCTTCACGCGCGACGTCGAGCGAGAGAAGCAGCTCCACGAACGCTTCGACGGAGTGCTCTACCACTCGCGCAAGTCGTTCTACGTCTTCAAGAAGCGCTGATCACTCTTCCGGCTTGAGCCACGGCAGCGGGTCGACGGCCTGCCCCGCCTTGCGAATCTCGAAATACAGGTAGGCGCCCTTGAGCGAGCCGGTGTCGCCCACCTGGCCGATGGTCTCGCCTTCTTCGACGGCGTTGCCGACCTCGACCTGCGCGTTGGCCAGGTGCGCGTAGAGCGAGTGGTAGTTGCCGCCGTGGTCGACGATGACGAGGTTGCCGTAGCCCTTGAGCCAGCCGGCGAAGACGACGTTGCCGGTGCCGACCGCGGCCACTTGCGAGCCCTCGGCCGCGCGGATGTCGAGGCCCTTCTGCACGGTGACGGTGTTGAAGCGCGGGTTGACGACCTTGCCGAAGCCGACCTCCACGAGCCCCTTGGTCGGGAACGGGAGCTGCCCCTTGCGCGCGCGGAAGCCCGAGGTGACGACCGTGCTCTGCATGTCGCTCACCATGCCGGCGAGCTCCTTCTCGGTCTGCTCGAGCTCGGCGATGACGCGGCTCATGCGGTTCTGCTCGGCGTTGACCGAGAGCAGCAGGTCTTTGAAGCGGCTCAAGCGCGCTTGTCCCACCGCCTGCTCGGTCTTCAAGGCGCGCAGGTAGCGCTGGCCCGTCGACTCGAGCCGCTCGAGGCGATGCATCTGCAGGCCCTGCCATTCGCTCATCGTGGCGAGCTCGGCGAGATCGCGCGCGTCGGCGGCGACCACCGTCTGGAACGCGCGACGGCGCTTGATGAGCGTCGCGAAGTCGCTGGCGCTCAACAGTGCGGTGAGCTGGTCCTGCTTCGACAGCCGGTAGAGCGGGAAGAGGCGCGGGGCGATCTTCTTCTGCTGCGCGACGAGCTCGGCCTGCCCCGCCTCGGCTTCCTTGCGCGCCTCGGCGACCTGCTTGGTCACGCGCGCCACGTTGCGCTCGAGCTGTGCCGCGCGCTGGGTCGATTCGCGCGCCAGGCGCTCGAGCGTGTCGAGCAGCGTGAGCAGGTTCTTCTTCTCATCACCCAGCGAATCGAAGGCGACCTTCTCGGCGTTGAGGCGCGCTTCGAGCTCGGCGTGCTCGTCGGCGATGGCGTCGGGGTCGACCGCCAACACGAGGGCGAGGAGGAGCGCGCTCATACGCGCAGGAACCTCCGCACCGCGATGAAGCTTCCCGTCAGGCCGAGCAGCACGCCCAGGCCCAGCTGCTCACCCGCCAGCCGCGCCCACGGCACCACGAAGTGGCCCTCGAGCATCAAGAAGCCGACGAGATCGCCGCCGTTGGTCTCGAGCCAGCGAATGACGCCGAACACCGCGCCGAGGGCGACGAGGCCGGCGAGCGTGCCCTGCAGCGCGCCCTCGATGAGGAACGGCATGCGCACGAAGCGGTCGGTGCCGCCGACGAGCTTCTGGATCTCGATCTCCTCGCGGCGCGCGAAGATGGCGAGCTGCAGCGTCGCGGACACCACGATGATCGCGGTGAGGAAGACGAGCGCGAAGACGATGATCGCCGCCAGTCGCAGCGCGCGGGCGATGACCGAGAGCCGCTCGAGCGCCTCTTCGCCGTAGTCGACGCCGGTGACGAAGGGGAGCGAGCGCGTGCGGTCGGCGAGTTCCTTGAGCGACGCGGCATCGCGCGAGCCGGCGGGGAGCTTCAGCTCGAGGCTCCACGGCAGCGGGTTGTCGCCCAACTCGGAGAGCGCGCGGCCCTGTTCACCGAGCTGCGCCGAGAGCCGGCCCAGCGCGACGGCCGGAGAGATGCGCTCCAGCGAGCCGCCCGTGCGCGTCAGCAGCGCCTTCTCGAGCTCGCCCACCTTGTCGTCGGGCGCGTCGGGCGAGAGGTAGACGGTGAACTCGACCTCTCCTCCGAGCGAGGCGACGAGCGCGTCGAGCTGGCTGTTGGCGATGCGGGCCAGGCCGAACCCGACCAGCGAGAGCGCGAGCGACGCCACGGCGATGACGTGCACGAAGGGCGAGCGGACCATGCTCCCGATGGCCGTGCGGACGAAGTAGGCGAGGCGGGCCCGGGTGCTCACGTCGGCCACGCAGTTTGACTCAAAGCGATCGGCTGTCGAGCCTTAGCGCCGCCGCTCGTGGGCGATGACCTTCGCGCGCGCTTCGCTGACGAACCACTCGCCGCGCTCGACGACGATGAGCGGGCGCAACGACGAGAGGACCGCGAGCGCGAGGCTGACGCGCAACGCCCACTTCTTGCCGGTGCCGAGCAGCGACTCCTCGGCGACCCACGCCAGCCGCGCAGGCACGAAGAACATCAGGAACAACAGCGACACGATGGTGGCGTTGACGAGCGTGAGGCCGACGCCGCCCTGGTTGATGGGCTCTCCGCGCGCGGCGATGGGCAGCCACGTCGCGGCGAAGCCCACGCAGCTCACCGCGAGGAGCCCGAACGACTCGGCGAGGCGCACGCCTTGCGACGGCAGCTTCGAGGTCTCGGAGGCGACCGGCGGGCTCATCAACAGCATGAAGATGAAGATCTCGCGCGCGACCGCGGCGACGAGCCCCAGCCACGCCACCGGGTGCGCCAGGCTGCCGAACGCGCCGCTGGCCGCGACGAGCCACATCACGGGGCCCAGCAAGAGGTGCGCGATGGCGAGGAACACGGCGTGCGGCAGCTCGGGCGCTTCACCCCACTTCAGCTTTCCGGCGGCGGCCGCGCGGTGGGCGAGCTCGGTCAGGCGGCGGCGCAGCAGCCACGGCTCGAGCGCGAGCACCGCGACGAGGACGACCGCGAGCGCGAGGCGCACCTGCCCATCGAGCGCGGCAGACGCGTCGGCGGCGACCCAGGCGGTGCAGGCCTGCGCGAAGACGGCGAACGCGACGTTGACGAGGGCGCCACGCGTCTCGGCTGCGAGGGTCACGGGGCGATCTTCGCACGAATGATCGTTTTCCCCTCGCGCGGCATCGAAGGAGGCATGAACCGCTTGCTGCTGGCCCTGTCCTGCGTCGCCCTCGTCGTGTCCACCGGTTGCTACAACCTCATCGACGGCGGTCCCGAAGCGTCGGAGACCCGCTCGGTCGACAGCTTCGACTCGCTGCGCGTCGATGACGGGCTGCGCGTGAAGTTCATCAAGGGCTCGCCGCAGGTGACGATCGACGCTCCGCAGAAGGTCTTCCAGTACCTCGACACCACGGTGAAGAGCGGGCGCCTGGTGGTCTCGCTGCGCAACGGCGTCGCGGTGACCTCGCAAGACACCATCAGCATCACGGTCTCGGGCGACGGCGTGTCGACGTTCGAGGCGACGGGCGCGAGCCACATCACGGCGGACGAGCTGTCTGCCAGCCCGCTGCGCATCACGGCGTCGGGCGCGAGCCTGGTGACGTTGTCGGGCAGCAGCGCCGACTTCCGCGTGTCGGCGTCGGGCGGGTCGACCATCTCGGCGGCGAAGGTCGTGGCCGAGGACGTGTCGGTCGAGCTGAGCGGTGGGTCGACCGCCGAGGTGCAGGCGACGAAGAGCATCACCGGCTCGGCGTCGGGCGGCAGCAAGGTCACCGTCACGGGCGGCGCTGATGGCTCGCGCGTGTCGGTGTCGGGCGGCTCGACGGTGAACTGAGCTTGAACGCCCCCGGGGCGGTTCCGTAGACCCCGAGCATGAACCTTCGTGCCTGCCTCGTCGTGGTGCTGTGCTTGGCGCCGTGTGCGGCGCTGGCGCAACCGGTTCGCTCGACCCTGCGTCGCGACGTCGAGCGGCGGCTGGCGGTGATCAACTCCCTGCGCGCCAGCCCCGGGGTGTGCACGCCGCTGGCGCTGATTGGCAACTCGGGCGGTGCAGTGCTCACGCGGCTGTCGTTCGAGCGCAGCACGGGCCGGTGGGTGGTCGAGCAGGCCGGTGCTGGACCGAACCCGCTCGCAGAGTTGGTGAAGGCCGGAGGCTGCGAGGCACAGGCGACCGACGGTGGCCTCGCTGCCTGCGTTTCGAGCTCGCGCGAGAAGGCCACCACGGTCCCCGCGATCGCGACCTTCGATGCGACTGCCAACGAGCAGAACGTGCTGCTCACGCGGCTGGAGACCGCGGGACAGGTCGTGCCCGATGTGGTTCCGGAGGCCGAACTGCGAGCCGAGCTGGCTGACGTGTGGCGGACCACCGGTGCGAAGGTGGAGGTCGCGGCGCCGAGCCGTGCTGGTGCGGTCGACGAACTCTCGGTGACGATGACGAGCGAGGCTCCGTTCGGTGTGGGCTGGCGTGCGGTGTGCGGCGTCGAGAATGCGGTGCGCACCTGGCGCATCGAGGGGCTCGAGCTCAAGAGGCTGCAACACCGCGACGGAGAGTGGGTCGGAAGCTGGACGCTGCGGCTGACGACCTTCCGCTATCGGCCGGAGGACGAGCGGTCTGAGGGTCGCGTCGTCGCCCCCGTCGGTCCTTCGCTGGCGCCGGTGGCCTTCGATCACACGCGCAGCCCGCTCGGCGCACGTGCGGCCGGAGGTGGAACGGTTCGGCTCCGCGGTGGGGAATGCCGTGACCCGAAGGCGCTGAGTCCGTTGAACGGAGAGCCACTGGACTCACTGACGGTGGCGTGGGTGGGCGACCGCTGCGCTGCCGCGCTCGATGCCAGCGGGGCGTGCCGACTGGTGATGCCGAACTCCGAGATCGGCGGAGGGTTGCGGGTGAAGAGCATCGGCCCGCAGACGATCACGCTCGTGCGGTTCGCCAACCAGGTCGACGGAAAGGTCCGCAGCGAGGTGGTGGACTGGCGCGTGGACACCGCTGCGCGTGCACCAGCCGGGGCGTGCCCGAAGTGAGCCTCAGCCCAGCAGCGCGCGCACCAGCCCCTTCGCGAGGCTGTCGAGGCCAGGCAACGTGAAGAGCTTGCCCGCGGGGAAGGCCTGGGGCGCCCACTTGTTCCAGTCGAAGTCGTCGTGGTGCTCGGTGATCTTGCCGTCGACGACCTTCATGGTGGTCGAGACCTCGTTGTGAACCGGGCGGCCGTTCACGTGGTAGTCGGCGACCCAGTGGCCCTTCACGTTCGGGCCGTCGACGGAGTCGAGCGTGAACTTCATCTTGGCGTTCGGATCGACCTGGAAGAGCTTGCGCCACATGTGCGTGGTGCCGGCGCTGTCGTTGAACTTGAAGATCGCGTCCTGGAACTTCAGGTTGGGCGCGTAGAGCTTCTCCATCGCGTCGACGTTCTTGCTCTCGAAGCCGGCGTAGAACTGGGTCACCACGTCGCGCGGTGAGGCGCTGGTCGCGGCGCCGACGGCTCGGGGCGCAGCGCTCTTGGCGACCCAGCCGGCCTGGGCTTCGGGCGTCGCGGCGGTCGGGGTGGTCGGCGCAGCGGGGGCCGCTTCCTTCGGGGCAGTCACGGGTGGGCGGGCGGCGATCTTCATGGCGGTGAGTCTAGGGCCGGACGCGCCGGGTTGCCGTGTGCAGAATCGAGAAAGGCATTCTCGACTTCAGGAATCGTGCGCCATCAGGCGCGCAGCCTTCTGACCGCGTTCGTCGGCGACCAGCGCGCCGCGCTCGAGGCGCAGGGTGCGCTTCTCGTAGCGCTCGATGAGGGTGGCGTCGTGCGTGGCGACGATGACGGTGGTGCCGCGCGCGTTCACGTCGCAGAGCAGGTCCATGATCTCGACGGTGAGCGCGGGGTCGAGGTTGCCGGTGGGCTCGTCGGCCAGCAGCATCGCGGGGTCGTTCACGAGCGCGCGGGCGAGCGAGACGCGCTGCTGCTCACCGCCCGAGAGCTTGAGCGGCGAGACGTCGGCTTTGTGCTCGAGCCCCACACGGCGGAGCATCTTGAGCGAGCGCTCGCGCACTTCGTCTCGGGAGACTCCGAGGACATCGAGCGTGAAACCCACGTTCTCGGCGACGGTGCGGGTGGGCAGCAGCTTGAAGTCCTGGAAGACGACCCCGATGTTGCGGCGGAGGTAGGGGATCGACGACTCGCGCACGCGCGCGATGTTGCGGCCCGCGATGAGGATCTGCCCGCGCGAGGGGCGCTCGGCGAGGAACATCAGCTTGAGCAGGGTCGACTTGCCCGCGCCCGAGGGGCCGGTGAGGAAGACGAACTCGGCCTTGTCGATGTCGAGGTTGATGTCCGTCAGCACGGGCGGGTCGCCCGGGTACGCCTTGGTGACGTGGAACATCTGGATCATCGGCGGCTGATGATCTCACGACTCGGGCTGCGAGCCATCAATCGACCGTTTGGAGCGCGACGACCGACGCTCGAGTTGTCTTTCGCGACAGGCCGAACCACGCTCGACACATGCTCGTCCCGGCGCTCGTGCTGTTGGTCGCAGGGGCTGACGGCGGCCCGCCGCTCCGTGAGGAAGTTCTTCGGTTGGTGGCCTCAACGAACAGCCATGCTGACGCCATCGACGCGACGATCGTGCTGCGGCGCGACACCTCGGAGCCGATCACTCTCGAAGAAGCGAAGTTTCTGGTCGACGCGTTCCCTCGGTTGACGAGCGAGCCCACTGGTTGGGGTCTGCCAGACGACTGTGCAACCCCCGAACTCTTCTGCACGACCAGGCCGGGGCTCGTTCTCGCAGTCGCAGCGCGTTCGGAGTGGGCTTCGCTCTTCACCGCAGCTGCGACGGACCTCGTGGGGAGGGCGCATTCGGAGAGCGATCTCGTGTTTGCGCGTCGCTTGCTCGCCGCTGTCGCTGCCCCCAACCTCGAGCCGCTGGCCGTCGCGTTGTTGTCGCAGGAGGGGCGGTGTCCGGCAGAGGCCTTCTCTTTGCTCGCGACCCTCCCCACCGTCAGTCCTGCCACCGTCGACACCATCCGCCGCAAGCTGTCGAGCGCACCGATGCTTGGCGCCATGACCGTCGCCTCGCTCGCCTTCGCACGCCCGAACCCCTGGCTGCGGCATTTCACTCTGACGCATCCGACTCAGTTCATTCGACGCGACGCCCTCGCGAGGTGGGCCATGAGTGACGCCGGCGCGGGGAACATCGATGATGTGCTCGCTCTCGCGGCGTGTGAGCCGGACTCAACGCTGCGTCGGGAAGCAAGAGACCTCGTGGAACGCCGTCACCTCGGGTCGTTGAAGCCGTGCCCACCGGCTCGCTGGTTCGCCAGTGATGGTGGGGTCAAGTCAGCGGACGAGTGGGTTCCACTCTCCAACAAGCCGACGGCGGACCGGGCGTGCCAGGGCGTGACCGACGCCGTCGGTGCACTCGGGACCACCTGCATCGCGACGCGTCTGCACGGCGAGTGGGGCGCGGAGTTGCTCACCGTTCGCGCTGGAAGAAGTGCCGTGCTTCTCCACGACTCGACTCTTCAACCGGTCGCGCTGCTCCGCCGAGGCGACGCGTCGGTCGTGGTGTCACGCCTCGAGCACCTTGGCGGCATGGGCGGACTCAGCGAGTTGAAGGTCTCGCCGGACGGCGGTGCATCGCATCGGTGGCTGGTGGAGACCGCCGCTCCCGAACGGTGGGGTGCATCGAGGGACACAGTGTTCCTCGAGTTCCGGTCTGAGTTCCGTTCGCAGGTGTGCGACGACGCTGTCGAGCCGTGGGTGATCGGCTTCAGCAGCGATGGCGGAACGACGGTGGTGCGGTCACCCGCCACCGAGTGCCTGTGGCGGTGAACCGCGAGTGACGAGTCAGGTCTCGAGCCAACAATCGGCGAGGTGAATCGTCAGGTCCGTAAAGGGCTCGATGCCCTTGATGACGTCGCCTTCAGACCAGGTGCCCTGGAGCTGCCACGCGTTCCCGACGAGCTGAAACGCCTCGAGGACATGTGCGTGCGGATCGATGAGCCAGAGGTACGGCACGCCCTGCTCGGCGTAGAGCTTTCGCTTGGGCCCAAGGTCCTTCAGCCGCGTCGAGTCGGAAAGGATCTCGCAGACCCAGTCGTGCCGAACCCGCATCGGGTTCTCTTCGAGCTTCCCCGCGACGCGCTCTCGTCGCCAGCCAGAGAGATCGGGAACCACTTCTTCATCGGTCGGGAAGCGCACCGAGACCTCGGGGAGGAACACCCAGCCACCAGAGCGGCCGCCCGGACCGCCCTTCTTCAGCTGAGAGAAGACTTCGCCCTCGGCCGCCTGGTGCTTCGCGCTCGGGCGGCCCATCACGTAGAGCGCACCGCTGATCACTTCGCCGGTTTGCCCGTCGGGGAGCGCCGCGAGCTCGCGAAGCAGTTCCTGGTGGGTCTTGAGTCGAGGCGCGGTCGACGTGAGTTCATTCTAACGCACTCGCGTTGCGCGCCGCTCGTTCGCACGTCACCATGCCGAGATGGTCTGGGTGCTCACCATCCTGGCGGCCGCGCCGCTGAGCATCTCCGTTCTCGCCCAGGGTGAACCCGTTCAAGTCGAAGTGCTGTCGGCCGACGGAGGAGTCATCTGGCAAAGGCGAGCGACGAACGGTTCGACGGTGCAGACAGTTTGCCCGTCTGGCGCGTGGGCGCTGCGAGCCGAACGCGCGTCGGCGGACGGCGGGATCGAACGCGAGACGCGCTTGATCTCCTCGAGTGGAGTCTTGGCATGCGAGGCGACGGTCATGGAGGGAGAGGCGGCGCTCTGGTTCCTGATCACGCGTCACGTTGTGCCACCAACTGACATCGCGGTGGATGTACTCGTCGACGGGGGCGCGGTCGTGCTCGCCTTGACCAATCGGTCCTCGGCTCCGCTCGAGTTGGCCAGCATCGGCGTCGATGAGCCTGGCGACGAAGACGACGTGTGTTCGCCTTTCGAGAGCTTGCCGCCTGGAGATCGCCGCGAGCTGCCTTTGACCCGCTTCGTGTGTCCCGCCCAACTTCAGCCAGGGTCGCACCTCGCGAACGTGCGGCTGAAGAGTGAACTCGGGGTCGAGACTCTCGTGTTCGACCTTCGGGTTCCATTCCGCGTCGAGACACCAGTGGCCGCACTGCTCCCTGACGACGTTCTGGACGAACTGACTGCTATTACCGGAGGCCGCCGGAGCATCTTGTTTGGCCGCCGGCATGAGATTTCGTGCGTGTGTGAGGGTGATGTCGTTGGTCGAGAGTCAGCGCGCATCGTCCGGACCTCGATCGGATTGTGCGCGCGAACTGCCCACAGCGGATGCGCGCCGATCCGCCGGCCCCCACCGCTGACCCCAGGACACGTTGGCGACTTCCCGAATTTCCCGCCGTACTACCCACATCCTGATCAGTGGAGTCGGTAGCGCACGACGTCGCCGTCTTCGCGCACCACCCGCCCCGCGTCCTCGAGCACCTCGACGTTGGCGAGCAGCTCCGAGAGCATCAGCACCAGCCGCGCCGGCTCTCGATTCCGCGGGAACAACGCCGGCAACAGCTCGAACACCGTCGCGGGCCCGGCAGCGAGCTTCGCTGCGATGCGATCTTGCCGGCGCACGTAGAACTCCAGCAGCCCGTCGAGCAAGGCGCGGTGGCCGCTGAAGGCCGGCCCGTGTCCGGGCAGCACCATCTCGAGGTCGAGATCGCGCACCCACTTCGCCCCTTCGAGGTACCGAGACAGAGCGCGGAACTTCGTCGCGGGCGCTTCGCCGTACGTGAAGTCGAGCACCGGGTTGGGCGACACGCGCGCCAGCACGTGATCGTCGGCGAAGAAGATCTTCACCCGCTCCGCCCAGAGGCACACCAGGCCAGGCGTGTGTCCCGGCAGGTGCTTCACCTCGACCTCGAAGTGTTTGAACTCGAAGCGCTGGCCCTCGACGAGCGAACCGAGGCGCTCGCCCTGCAGGTACTTCGAGTCAGACCTCGAGCGGTCGGCGAAGGCCTGCATCTCGTCGAGTGTCTCCACCGGCACTCCGAGGGCCCCGAGGAAATACGCTCGGTGCTTGCGCAGCAGGGCCGCGAAGCGCGCGTCGCCCATCACCTTTTCGCGGTCGGCGTCGTGAATGAAGACGCGTGCTCCGCTCTGCTCCGAGAGCCATTGCGCGTTGCCGAAGTGATCGATGTGGCCGTGGCTCACCAGGATGCGGGAGAGGCGGCTCAGGTCGAGGCTGTGCTGCGCGAGGCCCGCTTTCAGGGCGGCGTGACCTTCTGCGTTGCCGATGCCCGTGTCGAAGAGCGCGAAGCGGCCGTCGGCTTCTTCGATCGCGTAGACGTTCGCCGGCCCTCCTGCCTCGAGGAAGGGGACCGGCACTTCGATGCGGTGAATGCCGAGGGAGAGGAGGGCTGTGTCCGGCAGGTCCTTCGTTTCGCCGTACATGAACTCCCCTCACCCCGACCCTCTCCCCAGGGGGAGAGGGAGGTTTACTTCGCGGCCTTCACGGCGGCCTGCAGCTCCGGCAGCGCCTTGAAGAGGTCCGCCACCAGGCCGTAGTCGGCGATCTGGAAGATGGGCGCGTCGGCGTCCTTGTTGACCGCGACGATGGTCTTGCTGCCCTTCATGCCCGCCACGTGCTGAATCGCGCCGCTGATGCCGGCCGCGATGTAGAGCGCCGGAGCGACGACCTTGCCGGTCTGACCGACCTGCAGATCGTTCGGCTGCCAGCCCGCATCGCACACCGCGCGCGACGCACCGACCGCCGCGCCGAGCTCGTCGGCCAGGCCCTCGATGGGCTTGAAGTCGCCCTTGGTGCCGCGACCACCCGACACCACGATGCGCGCCTCGGTGAGCGCCGGCCGCGCGCTCTTCACTTCCTTGAAGCCGACGAACTTCGAGAGCGCCTTGTCGGGGGCGACCGCGTTGAACGCCTTCACCTCGCCGCCGCCCGCCTTCTCGACGGCGTCGAACTCGGTGGTGCGCGCGGTGAAGCACTTCACGTTGCCGGTGAGCTTCACGGTCGCGACGACCGCGCCGGCCCACATCGGGCGGGTGAGCGAGACGTCGGCGCCCGAGCCCTCGACCCCGAGGATGTCGGACGCCATCACGGCCTTCAGCTTCGCCGCCACGCGCGGCATCACGTCACGGCCGATGGTGGTCGCCGCGGCGCCGACCCACTCCGCGCTGATGGCGGTGGCGGCGGCGGCGATCGACGGCGCCCAGTTCTCGGCGATGGGGTGCTCGAGGTGCGCGCCCGACGCGGCGTGCACGGTGACGCCGTATTCCTTCACGGCGTTGGCCAGCGCGCCCGCGTCCTTCGCGAGGGCGATGGCGTGCACCTGGCCGCCCGTGGCCGCAGCGAGCTTCTTGCCCGCGGCGATCGCGTTGAGGGTGGCCTTGCGCAGAGAACCGTCAGAGTTGGCTTCGACGACGATGAGAACGTTGCCCATGGAAGTGTGTCCTTTGAAGGTGAGAGGAGTGCGGGCGCTTCAGAGCGCCTTCGCCTCGGTCTTGAGCTTGGTGACCAGCGTCGCGACGTCGGGCACCTTGATGCCGGCCTTGCGCGCGGGCGGGAGCGCCATCTTGGTCACGGTGAGCTTCGGCGCCATGTCGACCCCGAGCGCCGCCGGGGTGTGTTCCTCGATGGGCTTGCTCTTGGCCTTCATGATGCCGGGCAGCGACGCGTAGCGCGGCTGGTTCAAGCGCAGCTCGGTGGTGACGACGCACGGCAACGGCGCCTCGAGGGTCTGGAGGCCGCCATCGACCTCGCGGATCACGGTGATGCTCTTGCCGTCGGCGCCGAGCTTGAGCGCGGGGGTCTTCGACTTCTCCGCCTCGGACTCGAGCGACTCTTCCTTCGACGCGAAGGTGGCCTGCGACCAGCCGAGCCACTCCGCCATGTACTGGCCGACCTGGTTCTGGTCGTCGTCGATGGCCTGCTTGCCGAGGATGCAGAGGTCCGGCTTTTCCTTCTCGGCGATCTTCTGCAGGCACGCCGCGATGCCCAGCTGGTCCATCGGGCCGGCGTGGTTGACCCACACCGCCTTGGTGGCGCCCATCGCCAGCGCGTGGCGGAGCTGCTCGTGCACGTCCTTGCTGCCGACGCTCACCACCACCACCTCGCCGCCGTGCTTGGCCGTCAGCCGGAGCGCCTCTTCAACGCCGATCTCGTCGAAGGGGTTGATCTTGTACTTCAACCCCTCGGTCGCGATGCCCGTGCCGGCAGGGTTGACCTTGATCTTCGACTCCGAGTCTTCGACCCGCTTCGCAGTAACCAGGATCTTCAGAGGCATGAGTGCTCCTTGACGCAGTGTGTTGTGAACTTCGATTTATGAATCAAACCCGCGCGGCGCAACCGAATTAGACGGCGCCCTTGAGCAGCTCGCGCGCGATGACGAGGCGCTGCACCTGCGAGGTGCCCTCGTAGATCTGGATCAGCTTCGCGTCGCGCATGAGCTTCTCGACGGGGTACTCGCGGCTGTAGCCGTAGCCGCCGAAGATCTGCACCGCGTCGGTGGTGGCCTTCATGCCCATGTCGGCGGCGAAGCGCTTGGCGTAGCTCGAGACGAGCGTGTTGCGCTGGCCCGCATCGAGCAGCCACGCGCTCTTGTAGGTGAGCAGCCGCGCCGCCTCGATGTCGGCGGCCATGTCGGCGATCATGAACTGAATGGCCTGGAAGTCGGCGATGGGCTTGCCGAACTGGTTGCGCTGCCTGGCGTAGTCGATGGCGTGTTCCATCGCGGCGCGCGCGATGCCGATGGCGAACATCGCGGTGAGCGGGCGGCTGTTGTCGAGCGTGGCCATGGCGATCATGAAGCCCTCGCCTTCCTGGCCGATGCGGTTGGCGACCGGCACCTTCACGTCTTCGAAGGTGAGCGTCACGGTGTTCGAGGCGCGCTGGCCCATCTTGTTCTCGTGCTTGCCGATGGTGAGGCCCTTCGGGCGCTTGTCACCCTCGCCGCTCTCGACCACGAGGCACATGATGCCCTTGTGCTTCTTGGCGGGGTCGGTGGTGCAGAACAGCGAGTACTGGTCGGCGAACTCGCCGTTGGTGATCCACTGCTTCTGGCCGTTGACGACGTAGAAGTCGCCCTCGCGGCGCGCGGTGCAGCGCATGCCGGCCACGTCGGACCCGGCGCCCGGCTCGGTGAGGCCGAAGCTGGCGAGCTTGAAGCCGGTGGTGAAGGGCCGCAGGAACTTCTCCTTCTGTTCCTTGCTCGCGCCGATGACGATGGGCAGCAGCGCGAGGTCGTTGGCGATCATCGAGGTCGCCATGCCGGCGCAGCCCCAGCTCAATTCCTCGGCGATGAGCGCCTGGGCGACGTGGGGCAGTTCCATGCCGCCGTGGTCGGCGGGAATGGTCATGTTCATCAGGCCGAGCTCGCTGGCCTGGCGAATGATGTCGCGGGGGAACTCGCTCTTCTCGTCGTAGTGCGCCGCCTTGGGGCGCATCACGTCACGGGCGAACTTGCGAGCGGTGTCCTGCAGGGCCTTTTCGTCGTCGGAGAGACCGAAGTTCATGCGCGGCGCTTACCACGGCGCGCATGACAAGGCGTCAGTTGGCGAAGACGTAGTCGGCGCGGACGCTGCCGCGCGCGAGGGGCGGCATCGGGGAATGCAGCACGCCAGCGCTCCCGTCGGGGGCGTAGGACGTGAGGTTGTGCGCGTTGAGCACCCAGAAGGTGCCGTCGCGACCGAGCGCGCCGCCGTCCGACGGAATGATGCTCGGCCAGAGCCCGGTCACGACACAGGTCGTCGCGAAGCCGCCGGTGCGGGTCGCGGTGCCGCTCAGATCGACGGAGTAGAGGTCGCACGCCGTCGCGGTCGGGCTCGCGACGAGGAAGCCGGTCTCGGTGCCCGTCGCGCCGAAGACGCCGCCAGGGATGGTGACCGGGGTGTGGGTCGTGCCGTTGATGAGCTCGAGCCCGCTGCCCTTCCTCGCCAAGACGACCGCCTGCGGGCCCGCGGCAATGACGTCGACGCCAGTGAGCAGCGTGCTGCCATCTTCCGCGGTGGTGTTCGCGAGATCGCCGCAGCGGTAGACGACGCGGTTGCTGTCGGGGCGCGCGAACGCCTTGACCGCGCCGAAGCCGGGGCAGCCGGTCTGGATGGGCATGTCGTTCGCCCCGGAGGTGTCGGGGTAATCGAACGCGCCGCCCGACATGCGGCCCAGCACATCTTCGACCCAGAGGTAGACGCCTTCGGGCAACGCGCCACCTGAAGTGGCGTAGTAGAGCACCGCGTTGTCGTTGCGAACGGTGAGCGTGGCGTGCGCCGGGAAGCCGACGGCCGTGGTGCTGACGGCGCCCGAGGGCTCGCGGTTGAGCGCGGATGACAGCTGGTCGGTCGCGTTGCCCTGGAGCAGCCCCTCGAGGAGGAAGTGGGGCCGACCGGCCATGCCACCACCGCCGCCGGTGCCGCCGCCCGTGACGGTGCGCGGGCCGACGGTCGCGGTCGCCAACCCCTCCACCGGCTTGCCGGCGCCGCCCGTGCCATTCCACGTGCCGTTGATCTGCACCGCGCCCGTGCAGGCGGCGTCGAGCGACTTGTCGCAGGTCCACGTGGTGCGGGCGGTGCCGAACTGGTCGAGGGTGACCGAGCTGTCGGTGAGCTGACCGGCGGTCACCGTGAGCTTCACCACGCCGGAGCCGACGGTGCCCTTGGCGGTGGTGGCGACGACGGTGACGGTCGCGATCTGGCCGTCATCGAAGAGCGTGCGGGGCACGACGTTGATGTCGAGGGTGTCTTCGCCCATCGGGCCACAGCTGGCGACCGCGAGGACGAGCGCCACTACGAGCGTGCGCTGCAGAGTCATGCGTTTTCCCCAAGTCGGAAAATTCAGGTACGGTTCGGCCTCAATTTTCCCCATGGTAACTCAAATGATCCGAACCCGTTCGACGTTCGTCGTGGTGGCTGCTGCTGTCTTCGCGGTGGCGATGGTCGGCTGCGAAATGAAGGTCGAGCCCGAGCTGGTGCTGACGCTGACGCCCAAGACGATCGATGGGCTCGGCCAGACGAGCACGGTGCGCGCGACCGCGGCGAACGACATGGCGAAGGCCGGCACGGGCAAGGTGCGCTTCAGCTCGCCCGCGGGTTCGCTCAAGACGCCCGTCGAGGTCGACCTCGCGAGTGGTGAAGCCTCGACCACGTTCTCGTGCGCCGTGGCGGCTGACCCTGCGTGCACCGGCTCGGTGAAGATCACCGCGGAGTGGGTGGTGAGCGGCAAGCTGGTGACGGCGTCCTCGTCGGTGACCATCACGCCGGTGGTGGTCGACGCGGGCACCGACGCCGGGTTCGACGCGGGCTCCGATGCGGGCACCGATGCCGGTTCCGATGCCGGCTCCGACGCGGGCATGGACTCGGGCATCGTCGTCACCACCGACGGCGGCTACGTGCTCACCGCGACGAGCTCGAAGCAGAACCTCGTCGCGAACAGCCTCGACTTTGCCGACGTGCAGCTGCACCTCGTCGACATGAACGCGATGGGCGTCGCGGCCCAGGTCTCGCTGGCGCTGACCGGCGGTGCGAGCTTCTCGTCGACGGCGGCGACCCCCGCCACCATGGTGATGACCGACGCCTCGGGCAACGCGACGGTGCAGGTCTTCGCGGGAACGGCGCTGGGGGCGTTCAACCTGACCGGCTCGGCGATGGGCGCGGGGTTCACGCTCCCGCTGCGCGCCACCAACGTCAATTCGATCAACTGGAAGTCTGACACCACCACCGCCAGCGCCCTCAACGTGCAGAACGCCGGCATCGGCACCGCGACCTCGGTGTTCTTCGAAGTGCGCGACTCGTCGAACCTGCCCGTGCCCGGCATCGAGGTGGTGTTCGGGCTGGCGGCGAACGCCGCGGCTGGGTGCTCCGTGGCACCCGCTCGCGCGATCACCGACATGATGGGGGTGGTGCGCACCACGCTGTCGTCGGGCAGCTCGTCGGGCCTGGCGACGGTGACCGCCTCGGTCGTGGGCCTGCCGCTGGCCAGCAGCCCGGCGTTCAACATCCGCTGGGGCTTGCCGTACCACGAGCGACTGCAGCTCACCTGTGACCGCAAGACGCTTGGCGCGTTGGAGACCACCAACCCGCCCCGCACCGACCAGAACACCAACTGCCAGATCACCCTGCAGGACCGCGACGGCAACGCGCCGAACTACCCGGTGACGGTGAACTGGAAGTCCGAGGTTGGCAGCATCAACGGCACGACCTCGATGGCGAACGCGCAGATCGCGGTGGCCCAGTTCCAGAGCGGCGGTGGCTTGCCGGCCCCGACGGTGCCGCTGGCGGGCGAGCCGAACAACGGCGGAGCCAACCCGCGCGATGGCTTCGTCACCGTCATCGCGAGCGTGACCGGCGAGGAGACCTTCTACGACGGGTCGGGCACCTCGAACGGCTTCACCAACGGCAAGTGGGACCCGGGCGAGTACTTCATCGACCTCGGCGAGCCCTTCGTCGACGCCAACGACAACGGGGTGCTCGACGTCGGCGAGCCGTTCACCGACACCGACCGCTACGACTGCACCACCGGCACGCTGCTGCCGAAGAACATGGTGTGGGACGGACCGAACGGCTGCTGGGACAAGAAGACGCAGATCTGGGCGACCACGCACATCGTCTACGCGGGCGCGCTGCCCGGCGGCGCGCAGAACACGATGTACGTGACGGTGACCCCGCCCTTCCCTCCGTCGATCGGGATCTCGCCGGCGAGCAGCACGCACAACGTGGTGATGACCGACTCGAACTTCAACCGCCTCTCGAGCGACAACATCATGGCGTCGATCGTCACCATCAGCGGCATGCGCGGCACCGCGACCATCACCACCGCGCCGTCGGGTGGTGAGAGCTTCGGCGGCCACTCGGTCCTGTACACCACCATCAAGGCGACCGAGACCTCGCCGGGCGTCTTCCGCGATGACGGCCCGTGCGACTACCAGACCGGCCGCGACGCGGGCTACCCGGCGACGCGCTGTCTCCCCGCGGTGCGGTTCAACGGGTGGCTGAGCTCTCCGACCAGCCTGTCGATCACCATCAACGGCGCCACCGTGCAGACGGCGCTGGCCGACGGCGGCGCTGCCCCGCCCACGACGACCAACTTCGAGCTGCGAATCCAGAACTCGTTGCAGGCTGGCTCGAGCGTCGTGCCGTGGGCGGTCTCGTTCCAGTGACGCGGCGGCCCCTGCTGCTCTCGTTGCTGCTCGCCGGCTGCGCAGCCGCGCCCACCGGCGGGGAGCTGGCGATCACCGCCCGCCCCACCGAGATCAACGACCAGGGCGAAGAGACCACGGTGCGCGTCGCGGCGGTCGACGGCAAGGGCGCGGTCGGCAGCGGCGCGATTCGCGTCAGCTCGAGCGCCGGCTCGCTCAAAGACGGCGTCGACGCGAAGCTCGACTCGTACGGCACCTTCACCGTGCCGTTCACCTGCAAGCACGCCGACGACGCCAACTGCGTCGACACGGTGGAGCTCGCCGCGCGGTGGACGATGGCCGACGGCACCATCGTGCGGGCGACGCTCAACCTGCGCGTGCTGCCGCCCCCGCCCCCGCCGTGGGAGAGCTTCGTCACGTGGGACCCGATGGCGCGCATGGCCCCGTGCAGCGGCATGGGCGCCCCGCAGCCGCAACCGTGCTCGATGGGCGCGTGCGCGCACGGCTTCTCGTGCGTCAACGGCGCGTGCATCTTGAACGGCGGCGGCGGTCGCCTGCAGTACACGCTGCGCTTCAGCCAGACGGTCGACCTCGACCTGCACGTCATCGAGCCGGTGCCCAACCGCGGGGTGTGCGAGGTCTGGTACGGCGACCCCAACTCGATGAACAAGCCGAGCACCTGCGGCGCGAGCAGCTCGCTCGATCTCGACTCGAACGCCGGCTGCAACATCGACAACGTCAACATCGAGAACGTGATCTTCCCTTCCACGGGCGGCGGCAAGCCCGACCCGGGCACGTACATCGCGCGCGTCGATCTCTGGTCGGCGTGCATGGCGACCACCGCCATCGGCTGGGAGCTCGAGGTGCGCGCCGGGGCGAGCAAGCGCTGGTACTGCGGCACGTTCAACCCGATGGATGCCGACCGCGGGGCGCTCGACGCCGGGGTGACGATCAGCACGCTGGTCGTGCCTCCCTGACCTGGGGTACAGCCCGAGGCGTTCATGGCGCGACGAGCGAAGGGGCCCACGCTCCGCTACGCACGGCAGGTCCTCACGCAGGAAGCGCGGGCGATCGACTCGCTCAAGGCGCGCCTGGGTGACGACTTCTTCGAGGCGCTGGCGGTCATCGAGAAGGCGAGCTTCGGCAAGACGCGCGCGCGCGTGGTGTGCACCGGTATCGGCAAGCCCGGCTTCATCGCGCAGAAGCTCTCGGCCACGCTCTCGTCGACCGGCGTGCCCTCGCTCTACCTGCACCCCGCCGAAGCGGCGCACGGCGATCTCGGGCGCGTGGCGAAGGGCGACGTGGTGGTGGCGCTGTCGAATTCCGGCGCGACCGAGGAGCTCTTGCGGCTGCTGGTGCCGCTGCGCCGCGTGGGCGTGACGGTCATCGCCATCACCGGTGACGTGCGCTCGCCACTCGCCACGGCCGCCGACCTGGTGGTCGACCTCGGGCCCATTCACGAGGCCTGCCCGATGGGCCTCGTGCCCACCGCGTCGTCGGCGGCGCTGCACGCGGTGTGCGATGCGCTGGCGATGACGCTGGCGTGGCGGCGCGAGTTCACCGAGAGCCAGTACGCGCTCTACCACCCGGGCGGGAAGCTCGGCCGCAGCGTGCTGAAGGTGCACGAGGTGATGCGCACCGGCGACGCGAACCCGGTGATCAGCGAGAAGGCGACGCTCGAGCAGGTGGTGGTGGTGATGACGCGCACGAAGGGCCGGCCCGGCGCCGCGAACGTGGTCGACGCGAAGCGCCGCCTGGTGGGCATCTTCACCGACGGAGACCTGCGCCGCCTCGCCGAGCAGAGCGCGCTCGACCTCCGCCAGCGCATCAGCGAGGTGATGGTGCGGCGCCCGCGGTGCGTGGGCCCCGACGAGCTGGTGCTGACCGCGGCCGCGATGATGCGCGAGCTGAAGGTCGACCAGCTGCCGGTGGTCGACGCCGAGGGCCGCGCGGTGGGGCTGCTCGACGTGCAGGACCTGCTCGCGGCGCGCGTGGTCTGACCCAGCTCGGCTGATCGCGTCACCCGCGTGACGAGGCGGGTCGCCAGCGCCCCGGGTGTCGGCGGCCGTCCCATGAGCGGCTGCTCCAAGGTCGCTGAAATCCTGATCGGATCAGGCGCGCGCGACGGGGCACGTCCGTTGCTCCCTCGTCTCCCCACGAGCCCTTGCGCCACCGGAGGCGCGGCTCAGGCGGAGGCGTCTTGAGCAACTTTCCATCGCCGGACTCGCTGGCCTCGATGGTGAACAGCGTCACCACGACGATGATGAACGTGAAGTTCGCCCTCGTCGCCAGCCCGGCGCTCGTGCAGCCGTTTCGGCGCGCGGTGCTGCCGATTCCCGGCTCGGTGCCGGTGTCGGTGGTGGTGACGGGTGACGAGCCGAGCTGTCAGCGGTTGGGGGCGCGGCTGTTCTCAGTGACGCCGCGCGAGGTCGACGTGGGCATGATGGAAGACACGCTCCGCGAGTTGGCGAACATCACGGCGGGCCAGGTGAAGCGCGCGATGGCGCTCGACGCCGCGCTCGGCCTGCCCCGCATCGTCGCGGGCAGCGAGGCGTGGAGCAGCTCGCTGGCCGGCCAGCAGCTCATCGTGCTGCGCGCCGACTGCGACGACATTCATCTCGAAGTGCAGGTCGCGACCCACCCCTCTTGAACCCCTGGCGCACAAGGAAGAACCCATGTCCCGAATTCTGACGGTTGATGACAGCAAGGCGATCCGCATGATCGTCTCGAAGCAGGTGCAGGAACTCGGCTTCGAGGTCGACGAGGCGGAAGACGGCATCCAGGGCCTCGCGAAGCTCGAGGAGCTCACCTACGACCTGGTGATTCTCGACGTGACGATGCCCAACCTCGACGGGCCGGGCATGCTCGCGAAGATGCGCGAGGCGGGCAACAAGACGCCCGTGCTGATGCTCACCAGCGAGTCGAAGAAGAGCATCATGGTCGACGTCATGAAGGCCGGCATCGAGGACTACATCTTGAAGCCCTTCAAGCCCGAGGAGCTCAAGGCGAAGGTCTTGAAGGTGCTCAAGCTGACCGGCCCCGTCGGCGCGCCGGTGAGCGCGGCGGCAGCGGCCCCGGCGTCGGCCCCCAGCGGCGCGCGCACCGACCCGACCGGCAAGCAGTTCATCGACATCCTCGTCATCGACGACATGGAAAACGTGCACAAGAAGCTCAAGACCATGGTGCCCCCGCACGTGACGGTGGGCGCGGCGGTCTCGGCGGCGGCGGCGCTGCAGATGTGCCGCGAGAAGGTGTTCCGCGTGATCTTCGTCGACACCGACATTCCCGACGTGAACTCCGCGGCGCTGATGAACCAGCTGCGCACGCTGCAGTCGCACGCGGCGTTCATCGCGCTGGCGCTGCGCACCGCGAACGACGTGCACAAGGAACAGACCGCGCTGGGCTTCGACGACTGCATGATGAAGCCCTTCGACAAGGACAGCGTCGACGACTTCTTGATTCGCTACTTCAACGACCAGGACCTGGTGGTGGTCGACGAGAACCTGCTCAAGGTCGGCGCCTTCACGGGCAAGGAAGACCGCCTCGAGAAGTACTTCACGCGCGTCACCAAGCTCATCGAGGAGAACATCGAGAAGCTCGCGGCGGCCTGCTTCGACGAGGTGATCGTCGACCTCTCGTCCTCGCCCATCAAGTCAGACCGCACGCCGCGCCTGGTGATCGACGTGCGCAAGGAAGCCATCAAGCGCGGCATCGACGTGAAGCTCGTCGCGGGCGCGGAGATCAGCACGCTGCTCAAGAAGTTCGACGAGACCTCGAAGCTCATCGTGTCCCCGTCGGTGAACGAGGCCCGCGCACAGCGCGCCGCCTGAAGGAGCCGTCATGGGTCACCCCGTCGCCGATCGCCTCGCCCAGGAAGCCCAGACGATCCTGGAGAAGCGCATCGCCGACAACTCGCTCAACCTGCCGCCACCGCCCCAGGTGGTGATGAAGACCATGGCGCTGCTGCGTGAATCGCAGTTCCAGCCCAAGGAAGCGGCGGCGTTGATCGAGCGCGACGCGGTGCTCGCCGCGCGGGTGATTCGGGCGGCCAACGCGGTCGGCAGCAACGGCGAGAAGGTGCGCAGCTTGCCGCAGGCGGTGACGCGCCTGGGGCCCGAGCGGTTGAAGACGGCGCTGGTGGAGTCGAGCGCCAACCGCCTCTTCGAATCGCGCGACCAGCGCATCGTCGACGCCACCAAGGGGCTGTGGGAACACGCGCTGGGCGTGGCGATGCTCTCGCGCGACGTGGCGGCGCTGTGTGGCATCGCCGAGACCGAGGCCGCCTACCTCGCGGGGCTGCTGCACGACATCGGCAAGCCGGTGGTGGCGTGGCTGCTGCTCGAGGCCGAGAAGTCGGTGGTCGGCACGCGCACCAACGTGTGGATCGAGCCCGACGTGTGGGTCGAGGTGATCAACCGCGTGCACCGCCCGGTCGGCGTCGCGCTGGCCCAGAAGTGGGGGCTGCCCGAATCGATCTCCGCGGCCATCGCCGACTGCAACGAATACAACGGCAACGATCGCCTCTCGGTGCCCAACTGCGTGCGCTTCGCCAACGCGCTCACCAAGAAGGAAGCGCTCTACGTCGGCAAGTTCGACGCGAGCGACATCGACGCGCTGGTGATGATCGGCCGCTCGCTCCTGGGCATCGACGACAGCGTGCTCGCGCGGCTGTCGAGCGGCCTGTCGGACCGCGTGCGCATGTTGATGAACTAGCTAGACTCGCCGGCCACCGTGGCCCTGGCGAGACCCCTGTTCCCGATGTGCGTGCTGCTGGTGGGGGCGCTGCTGTGCGGCTGCCCGACCGCCGACGGCCCCTGCAAGACGACCGACGACTGCAAGAAGGGCTTCACGTGCTGCGCGGGCCGGTGCACCGACCTGCAGAACGACAAGGCCAACTGCGGCGCGTGCGGCGAGGCGTGCGAGCTGCCCAACGTGGTGCCGGCCTGCCGCGTGGGGCGCTGCCAGCTCACCTGCGTGACGGGCTTCGGCAACTGCAACGGCGTGCGCGACGACGGCTGCGAGCTCGACCTCACCGGCGACGTCACCAACTGCGGCCTGTGTTCCAAGGCCTGCACCACGCAGAACGCGACGCCGGTCTGCAAGATGTCGGTGTGCGGCGCCGGCACCTGCGACACGAACTTCGCCAACTGCGATGCCGACTCGACCAACGGGTGTGAGATCGACACGCGCACCGACGACGCGCACTGCGGCGGCTGTGGCCGGGCGTGCATGCTGCCGCACGCGACCTCGCACTGCGTGTCGAGCGCGTGCGCGGTGGCGACCTGCGCGGCGCCCTTCGGTGACTGCGACGGCCAGGCGCCCAACGGCTGCGAGACCGACACCACCAGCAACTCGCAGCACTGCGGACGGTGCGGGTACGTGTGCGGCCCCGGCCAGACGTGCGTGTCGAGCCTGTGCCGCGCGAACGAGCTGATCGTCTTCGGCGGCATGCTGGGCTTCACCGGCTCGGGCGCGACCGCCGAGCTGCACAAGTTCGACCTGGTCACGAAGAGCTGGGTGGCCATCAACGCCACGGCGATCGCCGGGAGCCCTCCGGCGCGCGGGCGCCACGTCGCCTTCTGGGACCAGCCGCGCAACCGCATGGTGGTGTGGGGCGGCGTCGATGGCGCGGGCACGCCGGTGCCGACCGACCTCTGGGCGCTCGACTTCGCGACGGAGCCGCCGGCGTGGAAGCAGGTCACGGTGACGGGCACCCCGCCCTCCCCGCGCTTCAACCCGGTGGCGGCGCTCGACCCGACGACCTCGAAGGTGTGGCTCTTCGGCGGCACCACCGAGCTGGGCGGCGGGCTGTCAGACCTGTGGACGCTCGACCTCGCGACCAACACGTGGACCATGGTGCACGACCACGCGGCGCCCAACGCGCCGGGCAACCGGCTCAACGCGATGGGGGCGTTCGACCCGGTGGCGAAGGTCTTCCTGGTGTTCGGCGGCAACGACGCGGTCATCCATTCCGACCTGAGCGAGCTGTGGCAGTACGACGTGGCCGCCAACGCGTGGAAGAACCCGCCCCTCACCGCGCTCACCGGCGGGCCTCCGGCGCGCGCGCGCGGTGCGTTCTGGGGCGGGCACCCGGTGTTCCTCTTTTCCGGCATCGGGGCGCTGTACTTTCCGCCGAGCACGGTGCCGCAAGACCTCCGCACGCTCGACGTGTCGGCGATGACGCCGTGGGCGCTGCTGCCCGGCACGCTGACGGTGCCCGACGGCCGCTTCAACGCCGGCTTCACGACGCGCGACGCGTCGCTCTTCCTCTACTCGGGCGGCACGGCGCTGGGCGCGATGCCGACCACCTTCGCCGACCTCTGGCGGTACGACCCATCGAGCGCGACGTGGACGAAGCTGCACGACGGCACGGGCACCATTCCGCTCGCGCGGCTGGCGATGTCGGTCGTCGCGCGCTGAGCGCTCACGCCGCGCTGCGGGTCTGGGCCAGCATCTCGAGGGTGCGCTCGATCTCCGGCAGCGCCGACGACGCGAGGTGCTCGACGCGCGACGCCTCGAGGCCCAGCCGCTCGAGGCACTCGGGGTCGAGCGGCTCGGGGGGCGTGGGCCCGGCGGGGCGCGCGGTGTGCGCGGCGAGATCGGCGAGGCGAATCACCGAGGCGAGGTAGCGCAGCGTCGCGGTCGGCGCGTCGGCGGGCGCGTGGTGCCAGCGCGCGGCGGCGGCGATGTCCCTGGGCAGGTGCCAGCGCAGGCAGAGCGCCTCGGCCAGCTCGGCGTGCGTGGCGCCGACGAGATCGAGCTCGTCGTCGAGCGTGAGCGGCCGCGCGATGCGCAGCGACGGGTGCTCGGTGAGCCAGCGCGAGACGACCAGCTTGCCGAGGTCGTGGAGCAGCCCCGAGGTGAAGGCGAGGTCGGGGTACGTGAAGCCCGCCTCGCGCCCGAGGCGATCCGAGAGCACCGCGGTGGCCACCGAGTGCGCCCAGTAGTCGTCGCTCGACAGCTCGTAGCCCTCGAGGAGCCGCGGAATCGAGCGGGCGAAGGTGGCCCCGGCGGCGATCTCGAACACGCGGCGCAGGCCCATGCGGGCGATGGCGTCGCGCACCGAGCTGATCTCCCGGCTGCCCCGGTAGAAGGCCGAGTTCGCGCAGCGCAGGAGGTTCGCGGTGAGCGCGGGGTCGGGCCGCACGACGCGCTCGAAATCGGAAGGCGAGGCCTTGGGGTCGTTGATGAGCGAGAAGACCTGGGCGATCGAGCCGGGCACGGTGCCCAGCGTGTCGACGCGATCGATGACCTCGTCGGCGCGGCTCATGACGACTCGCCCTCCAGCTGGCCTTCGCTCAAGAACGGCCCTCCGCTGGGGCGGCCGCGCGGCTCGAGCAGCCAGCCCGCGAGCTTGCCGAACGCGCGCGAGGCGGGGCTGTGGGGCGCGAGCTCGACCAGCGGGCGGCGCACCATCGCGGCGCGGCGCACGTTCTGATCGTCGGGCACGAAGGGCGCCAGGCGCAGCCGCAGCCGCGTGTCGGGCACCAGCGAGAGGAGCTTGCCGAAGACGGCCTGCGCCGAGCGCGTGGTGCGCACCGCGCTGACCACCACGTGCACGCGGCTGACCGAGGTGTCGCG
>JAXLYB010000020.1:0-150780 GCA_046351675.1 Myxococcaceae bacterium | reverse complement strand
GATTTCGAGTCACTTCACTTGGCCAGCGTGGGTGCCTGGGTCGGCGTCTGGGTGGTGCCGGTGCCGCGAATGACCTGGATGGTGTTGTACCGCTTCTGCGCGAGCACCTTCGTGCGCTCGCCCGAGAGCAGCGTGCTGATGGTGGCGCGGCCGCGCTCGTCGAGCACGTCGATGTCGTCTTCGTTGCGCAGGGTGAAGGTGAGCGCGCCGAGCTCGCCGGCGAGGGTGAGGATCTCGGCTTCCTCGGGCAGCACCATCACCGTGAGCTGGTTGTAGGCGCGGTCGCTCTCGGGCACGAGGTTGACGTTGGTGGTGCCGGTGATCTTGCCGGTCGCGATGACCTGCACGTTCTGCATCAGCGTGACGGCGACCTGCTCGTTGCTCAGCGGGTCCTTGAAGGTGCCGATCACGTCGACGTGATCATTCGGGCGAATCCACCCGCCGACGGCGCTGACGCCGGTGACGCTCACCGAGAGGCCGCGCGCGCGCTTCAAGATCTTCGAGGCGAGGCGCTCGAAGGCGCGGCTGCTCTCGAACTGGCTCCACAGCAGCGGGTCGCCGGCCGAGACGTTGACCTGGATCTTCTGGCCGATGACGTAGCTGGCGGAGTCGGGCTTCACGACCGACGAGGTGACGAACTGCTCGGGCACGCTGCGCTGGCTGAGCTGTTCCATCGTGACCACCGTGCCCTCGGACAGGTCGACCGAGGCGACCAGCACGGGCACGAGGTTCCAGCCCTTGCGCACGTCGGCGCGCTCTTTCTGCAGCGCGCTGAAGGCGACGCCGAAGCCGACGAACATCAGGCCGAGCGCGAGGGCCAGCGGCGTGAAGCGACCCTTCCACGGCGCGCCGGGGCGGAACTTCGGCACCGGCACGGGCGCGAGCGGCGGCGACGGGCGAGTGGTGGGCGCGGGCGCCTGGAACGGCACGCGTGAGACGGGGAGCACCGGCGGGTCGCCGTCGTACGCGAGCGCCGACATCGTCAGCTCGAGGCCCTCGAGCTCCGCGTCCTGGCCCGAGCGGTCCCAGAGGTAGTCAGTCTTCATCGGAACCTCCTTCGGCGGGCCGCGCGGGCAGGCCGAGTTTTTCACGCAGCTGCGCCATGCCGCGGTGCAGGTTGACGCGCACGCTGCCGGGGGTGAGACCGGTGCGCTCGGCGATCTCCGGGCCGGTCATGCCTTCGATGAGGCGCATGGCGAGGGTCTCCGCGTAGGCCTCGGGCAAGGCGTGAATGGCCGCGAGCACCTTCTTCGCGTCGGGGCTCGAGGACCGATCGGGCGCAGCGACGGGCGCGTCGTCGGTGAGCTCGTCGGTCGGCTTGCGATCGCGCAGGTGACGGGCGACGCGCGAGCGGGCGAGCTGGCTCAACCACGCGGGGAAGGCCTGGTCGTCTTCGAGCTGGGTCAGCTTCTGGAAGACGGTGAGGAAGACGTCCTGCACGAGGTCGGCGGCGTCGGCCGCCGGCACGCGGGCGATGACGATGGCGTGCACCAGCTTGCCGAAGTGGGCGTGGAGCGACTTGAACGCGTCGTGATCGCCCCGGCGCACGTCCGCCAGCCAGGGAAGCCAGGGCGCGCTCATGGCAGGGCCCCGGAGCCCCGGTCCCCTCGCCGGCGTCGACCCCCGAGATGCAGCTGCCAACGCCATCGAGCCAAGGACGCCACCACTCTGCACGGCGTTAACCACGCGTCCAAGTGCGCGGAACGAGTTGATTTCCTTCGGGTCGAGCCGCCGACCGTGCGTGTGACGTTTCCGGCGCCAGGTGCGGGCAACGTCACACGCATCGCCGTGGTACGGGCGGGCATGGTCTCCGCGCGGCTCGAGGCGCAGCTGCTCACGACGCCGGCGCGGTCGGTCTCGGCGGTCGTCGATCGGCTCTTCGCGCTGCAGGCGCAAGACTTCCACGCTGCTCGGTGGGCGCTCAGGGCATCGGGCTGTGCCGCACCGGGGTGCGCGTGGCGGACTCCACGGTCGAGACCATCGATGCGGCGTTCAACCGCGGCGAGGTGGTGCGCTCGTGGCCGATGCGCGGCACCCTGCACGCCTTCTCGGCACGCGACGCGGCGTGGCTGGTGGCCTTCTTCGGCGATCGCAACCGGAGACGCATCGCGGCGCGCCAACGCTTCCTCGGCATCGACGAGCGCGAGGTGACCCGCGCGCGCGGGCTGGCTGAGAAGCTGCTCGCGCGCGGCCCCGCCACTCGCGAAGTGCTGCTCGACGCGCTCGAGCGCGGCGGAGTGCCGACGGGCAACCAGCGCGGCGTGCACCTGGTGTGGTCGCTCGCGCAGCTCGGCGTGCTCGCGCTGGGGCCGGTCATCGATGACGAGCACGCCTTCGTCTTGCTCGACGCGTGGGTGAAGAAGCCGCGGCGGCTCACCGGTGACGAGGCGCTCGGAGAACTCGCAGCGCGCTACTTCGCGGGCCACGGCCCAGCGACCGTGAGCGACCTCGCGTTCTGGACCGGGCTCAACCAGGGTGAGTCAAAGCGCGCGATGGAGATCGCGTCCATCAACACCTCCGACGTCGAGGCGAACGCTGTGCCGAAACACCACGCGCTGCTGTTGCCCGCGTTCGACGAGTACTTCCTCGGCTACCGAAACCGCGACGCGGTGCTCGACCCGAAGTGGTTCGACCGCGTGGTGCCCGGGGGCAATGGCGTCTTCCAGCCGCTCCTCGTGGTCGGCGGCCGCGTGGTCGGCACCTGGAAGCGGAGCGTTCAGCCCAGGCGCGTACAGCTCGAGCTGTTGCCGTTCGAGCCGCTGACGTCTTCGGCCGGGCGCGCACTGGAGTCAGCGGCCCACGCCTTCGCCCGCTTCTACCAACGCCCCGTCGAGCTCGAGTTCACGGCACCGCGAGCGAAGAGATCGCCACGAAGGGCGAGCCCTGCGGCAGGTTCGAGAGCCCGCCGCTCACGCTGACCTTGTACGTGCCCGGGTAGACGTTGCCGGTGAAGGTGAACGGCGTCGTGGTGCCGTTGCACGGGACCGCGATCGAGAAGTGGTAGTTGTTCGCCGCGTCGTCGAAGTGCACCGTCGCGCGATCGGCGCTGCTGCACGTCGAGGTCGGCTGCGCGCCGTTGAGCGTCACCGTGCCGGCGAGCGTGCGCGCGATGACGTCGAGCATCAGCGCCGACACGTTGGCGCTGACCGTGAGCGACTGCCGCGCGACGTACGGCGTGCCCTGCGGCAGGTTCGAGAGCCCGCCGATGACGCTCACCTTGTAGGTGCCCGGGTAGACGTTGCCGGTGAAGGTGAACGGCGTCGTCGTGCCGTTGCAGGGGACCGCCACCGCGAAGTGGTAGTTGTTGGTCGCGTCGTCGAAGTTCACCGTCGCGCGGTCAGCGCTGCTGCACGTCGACGTCGGCTGCGCGCCGTTGAGGGTGACGGTGCCCGCGACGCTGAAGGCCTGCACGTTGAGCGTGAGCCCCGTGACGGCGGCGCTCACCGCGAGCGACGGCCGCGCCACGAAGGGCGAGCCCTGCGGCAGGTTCGACAGCCCGCCGACGACGCTGACCTTGTACGTGCCCGGGTAGACGTTGCCGGTGAAGGTGAACGGCGTCGTGGTGCCGTTGCACGGCACGGGGATCGCGAAGTGGTAGTTGTTCGCCGCGTCGTCGAAGTTCACCGTCGCGCGGTCGGCGCTGCTGCACGTCGAGGTCGGCTGCGCG
Source organism: Myxococcaceae bacterium (assembly GCA_046351675.1). GTDB lineage: Bacteria > Myxococcota > Myxococcia > Myxococcales > Myxococcaceae > Archangium_A. Next base: position 147,113 of record JAXLYB010000020.1, on the reverse strand, counting down.
CCGTTGAGCGTGACCGTGCCCGCGACGTTGAACGCCTGCACGTCGAGCCCCAGCGCCGACACGTTGGCGCTGACCGTGAGCGACTGCCGCGCGACGTACGGCGTGCCCTGCGGCAGGTTCGATAGGCCACCGATGACGCTGACCTTGTACGTGCCGGGGTAGACGTTGCCGGTGAACGTGAACGGCGTCGTCGTTCCGTTGCACGGCACCGGGATCGCGAAGTGGTAGTTGTTGGTCGCGTCGTCGAAGTTCACCGTCGCGCGGTCGGCGCTGCTGCACGTCGAGGTGGGCTGCGCTCCGTTGAGCGTGACGCTGCCGCTGACGCTGAAGGCCTGCACGTTGAGCGTGAGCCCCGTGACCGCGGCGCTCACCACGAGCGACGGCCGCGCGACGAAGGGAGTGCCCTGCGGCAGGTTCGAGAGCCCGCCGACCACGCTGACCTTGTACGTGCCCGGGTAGACGTTGCCGGTGAAGGTGAACGGCGTCGTAGTGCCGTTGCACGGGACCGGGATCGCGAAGTGGTAGTTGTTGAGCGCGTCGTCGAAGTTCACCGTCGCGCGGTCAGCGCTGCTGCACGTCGAGGTCGGCTGCGCGCCGTTGAGGGTGACGCTGCCCGACACCGGGAAGGCCTGCACGTCGAGCGTCAGCGCCGAGACGTTGGCGCTCACCACCAACGACTGCCGCGCGACGTACGGAGTGCCCTGCGGCAGATTCGACAGGCCGCCCACCACGCTGACCTTGTACGTGCCGGGGTAGACGTTGCCGGTGAAGGTGAAGGGCGTCGTCGCGCCGTTGCACGGCACGGGGATCGCGAAGTGGTAGTTGTTGACCGCGTCGTCGAAGTTGATGGTCGCGCGATCGGCGCTGCTGCAGGTCGAGGTCGGCTGCGCGCCGTTGAGCGTCACGCTGCCCGAGACGCTGAAGGCCTTCACGTCGAGCACCAGGCCCTGGAGGTTGCCGCCGGTGCACATGCCGCCCGTGCAGGTGAAGCCGCTCGGGCACGCGGGGCTGCACACCGTGCTCGAGCCGCCGCCGGCGCCGCCGCCCGTCACTCCGCCGCCGCCCGTGACGCCGCCGCCGGTGCCACCGCCCGTGATGCCGCCGCCGGTGCCACCGCCCGTGATGCCGCCGCCGGTGCCACCACCCGTGATGCCGCCGCCAGTCCCGCCGCCCGTCACGCCACCGCCCGTCCCGCCGCCCGTCACGCCGCCGCCGCCCGTCACGCCGCCGCCGGTTCCACCGCCCGTGCCGCCGCCCGTCGTACCGCCGCCAGTGCCGTTGCCGCCGACGCACACGCCGACGCTGCAGAACGCGTTGGCCGCGCACGCCTGGCACGCGTTGCCGCTGGTGCCGCACTGCGCTGACAGGGTGCCCGGTTGACACTCGCCGTTCGCGTCGCAGCACCCGCTCGCGCAGGTCGTGAAGTCACAGCGTTGCGACACCGGGCCGCAGGCCGAAAGAGCGCCCGTGAGGACGAACGCAGCGACGGGGAGGACGAGACGGAGCTTCATGCCGCCACGACACCCGACTGGTCCGCGATGTGCAGAAAACCCGCATCGGGAGCAGGCGACGCGCGTGACGTCTCCAGCGGCCCGCGCCGGCAACGTCACACGCATGGCGTTCTTCGTGCGAGCGCGCCGCCCTGCTGCGAGCGGTGATGCGCGTGACGGTCAGCGAACCAACAAGCCGTAGGGGCGCACGAACTGGCCGGCGGCCGAACCGTCGCGCCCCAGGGTGACGAGGCCCGCGCCGGTGAAGTCGTCCGTGCGCACCAGGCGGTGGTTCAAGGTGTCGGTGACGTAGATCTTCCCGTCGCTGCCCCACGCCACTCCGCTCGGGCGATTCCACGCGCTCGTGAAGTCGGTGCCGATGCGCAGCGTGTTCCAGCCCGTCGAATTGAGCGCCGTGGTGCTGGCCGGGTGCGCGAGCGTGACGAGCCGGTTGTTGGCGGTGTCGGCGATCAGCATCGTGGCGCCGTCGCGCGAGATGGCGATGTCGGCGGGGCTTTGGAACTGCCCCGTGTTGGCGCCCTGGGTGCCGAAGGTGGCCTCGGTGGTGCCGACGAACATCGGCGGCGTGAAGTCGTCGACCTCGAAGATGCGGTGGTTGCCGGTGTCGGCGATGAAGATGTGGCCGTTGGAGTCGATGTCGAACCCCTGCGGCACGCTCAGCGCGCTGAGGGTGTTGGGCGACCAGGCACGCGGGTTGGCGCCGGTCATGTCGGCGATGAAGACGATTTGCGCCGGCGAGTGCCCCGGGTCGAGCTGGCGCTCGAAGCCGAGCTGCGCAGTGAGAGCCTGCGGCGACATCACGTCGTAGCCGCGCGACTGCACGGAGGCGGCGAGCTGCTCGGTCAAGACGTCGCCGACGCTCTGCTTCACGCCGTCTTCGGCCTTGATGGGCAGCACCGCGACGCGGAGCTTCGGCTCTGCCGCGCTCGCTCCCGCAGATGAGAGTGCGAGGATCGTGACGAGCACACACGAACGAACGTTGGGCGGCATGAGAGGCCTCGGAGGCTGTCAGCCTGATCAGGCGAGAACCCGGGCGCGGCCGCACACACCTGCGCACTTCTTGCGTCGCAATTCCCCGTTACCCGCGGCGTACGAGAAACCCCGCCGTCGGCCCGCCCTTCCCTTCGAGCTTCGTGGGGTCGACGGTCCAGCGGCGCGCGAGCTCGACGACGGTCGACTCCGAGCGCACGGCGGCCCACGCCTCTTCCGAGTCCTCGTCCTCGGGCTCGGCGGCGAAGTCGAGCTTCAGCGCCTTTTCCTCGGCGGTCGGCTCGCCCTGCTGGAGCACCACCTCGCCATCGGTCACCACCCACGCGCGCCGCACCGCACCGGCTTCCGCGACGACCCAGCCGGCAGCCGTGACGCCGCGATGCGAGAGGAAGGCGTACACGGTGGTGCCGAGCGTCGCGCTGAGCTTCGCGAGCTTCCCGGCCATGTCCGCGTCGGCGACCCAGCACTCGACCACGAAGACGTGTTCCTGCAGCGGCGGGGTGACGAACATCCAGCGACCCGCGCGCATCGCCCGCTTCCACCCGCTGTCCCAGTTGCACGGCGCGGGGTTGCCCTTCGCCAGGCCGCACGTGACGAGCGCGCGCGCGACGTCTTGCGACGAGCTCGAGCGCATCGCGAGCCACGCGGTCTTGTAGCCCCACGCCTTCGCCGCGTCGGGCATCGCCTTCACGCCCAGCGTGGTGAGCGGGCCGGTGAAGAGCCGCCACAGCGCGAGCACGCCCAGGCCCAGGCCGCCGAAGATGCCGATGACGAGCAGCAGGTCGCGGCTCACGGGCCCATCATCTCCTTCATCAGCGCGTCGTCGAGGTCGTCGTCGCTCCCGGCGTCGGGCGGCGCGTACTTCACCTTCTCGGCCTCGGAGCACGGCTTCGGGTTGAGCGTGTCTTCCTGCACGCACTCCAGCAGCCACGCCTCGCGCGGTGGGTCTCCCCGCTTCTCCGCGGCCGCCCGCGCGGTGTCGATGTCGCCCTGCACGAGCACCGTCGAGAACCACGGCACCGCCATCACCAGCCCGAGGCACAGCGTGAGCAGCGCCACGAAGGGCAACACCGATTTGTACAGCGACACCACGGGCCGTTCGAACCTGAAGCTCGAGATGAAGAGGTTCAACCCGAGCGGCGGCATGCAGAACGCGAGCTCGAGGTTGAGCAGCACCATCATCGCGAGGTGGAACGGGTGGAGCCCGAAGTGCGCGGCGAACGGCAGCACCAGCGGCACCGCGACGAGCAGCGCCGAGAAGCCGTCCATCACCATGCCCACCACGAGCAGGAAGACGTTGAGCACCAGCAAGAACTGCCACCGCTGGGTGAGGCCGAGGCCGAGCAGCTTCTCGAGCACGTGCGCCGGCACCTGGCGATCGATGACGAAGTTCATCAGCGCGTTGGCCATCATCAAGATGAGGATGACCGCGCCCGCGAGCGAGAGCGCCTGCGCGAAGAGCTTCGGGAGCTGTTTGCGCTCGAGGTCCTTGTGCACGAACAGCGCGCAGAAGAGCGACCACGCGAGCGCGACGGCGGCCGACTCTTCGAGCGTGGTGAGGCTGGTGCCGAGCCCCCCGAGGATGAGCACGGGAATGCCGAGCTCCCACTTGAGCACCCCGAGCGCGTGCACCGCGGCGCGGCGATCGAACTTCGAGCGCGGCACCTTCGCCTGCAGGCCGACGCGCGCGCTCCACAAGCCGAGCACCACCAGCACCAGCACGGCCGGCAACAGGCCCGCCTTGAACGCCGAGGTGAACTCGAGGCCGGCGACCAGCGCGTAGACGAGAATCGGCAGCGAGGGCGGGAGCAGCAGCCCGAGCGAGCCGCCGGTGGTGACGAGGCCGAGCGAGAAGTTCTCCGGGTACCCTTCCTTGCGGAGCGTCGGGTACAGCAGGCCGCCGATGGCGATGATGGTGACGCCGCTGCCGCCGGTGAGCGAGGTGAAGAACGCGCTCGCGGCGAGACACACCAGCGCGAGCCCACCGGGCAGCCAACCGAACAGCGCGCGCGAGGCCTCGACGATGCGCTGCGGGGCCTTCGACTCAGCGAGCACGTAGCCGAGCGCGGTGAAGAGGGGGATGGTGATGAGCACCGGCGAGCCGGCGAACTGCTCGTCCATCACGCGCGGGGCGAGGCGGTTGAGCGGCTCTCCGCCGAGCCACCACGCGAGCTCGGCGCCGCCGGCCATCACGGCGAACAGCGGCAGGCCGAGCAGCCCGAGCACGGCGAGCGCCGCGGCCCAGGGTCCTCCGGCGAGGCCGGTGAAGACGGTGAGCGCGCCCGCGATGCTGCTCAAGAAGGTGCGCTCACGGCCGGCGGCGGTCGGCGCTTCCGCCGCGCCAGCGCCGTGCGCTCCGCCGCCCTCGGGCCGCACGAAGACCCACACCACGAAGCGCAGCACGAGCCACAGCAACCCGAGGGGAATGAGGAGGCCCAGGTCTCGCGCGAAGAGGCCGCGCGGCGTCTCACCCGGCACCTCGAGCAGCGGCGCGCGGTGGAGGTTCTCGTCGGCTTCCTTCAAGACCGAGAGCTTCTCGTCGTCACCGACGACGGCGTTCCATTCCTTGCCGGTGAGCGACTGGTCCCACCGCTCGCCGCGCACCACGCGGAAGACGACGCGCAGGTCGAGGCGGGCCTGCAGCCGCGCGAGGTGCACGTGGTCGGCGAACGTCGAGCCCACGCTGCGCACCTTCTCGCTCGGCAGCATCGTCGCGGGCGTCTTGAACGCGTCGACGGCGATGAAGTCGAAGAAGCCCCACACCGCGAACGCGCACACCGCCGCCGACACCAGCGAGCCGAGCACCGCGAACTTCTTTCGCCACGCCGCGGGGAAGATCTTGGTCGCGAAGTCGATGGTGACGTGGCGGCCTTCGCTGGTCGCGAGCGCGGCGCCGACCATCGCCAGCACCAGCGTGAGCCGCGTGCCGAGCCCGCGCAGCCCGCCGAACCAGGTGAGCAGCGAGCCGTCTTGCAGCCAGCCGACGATGTTGCCGGCCCAGTCGACGCCCGCGTTGCGCCAGAACCACGCGACCCCCGCGGCGACCACCGCCACGACCGAGGTGCGCAGCACGCTCTTCGAGAAGCGCCAGGTGAGCGCCCCGAGCACCACCGCGCTGAAGCCCGCACGAAAGACGAGGCCCGCGATGAAGTCGTCGGTGGTGCGCGCCGACAGCCCCTTGAGTCCGACCCAGCCGAGCAGCGCGATGGTGAGCGCCGCGAGCGCGGTGGTGGCGACGAAGACCTCCAGCCTGCCGAGGGCAGCGTGGAGGCGCTTCACTTCGCGAACTGCTCCGCCTGCCCGATGAGCTTCGCGTCGAACGTGCCCTTGGCGAGGCGCGCGCGGGTGGCGGCGAAGAACGCCTTCCAGGCCTTGAGGTCTTCGTCGCTGGCCTTCACCACGGTCATCTTGGCGCTCAGCCGCTCGAAGGCCTTCGCGTCTTCACCGCGAATGCGGTCGGTCAGCGCCTTGCCCGCGTTCTTGCCGGTGTCGAGCATCACCTGCTTGTTGGCGGGAGAGAGCGAGTCGAGCTTGGTCTGCGACAGCACGAGGCCGCCGATGTTGGGCGCGACGATGAACTGCGTGACGTGGTCGAGGCGGCTGGCCCACTGCAGCTGCTCGGCGGCGATGGCGCTGACCGAGAGCACGGTGACGTTGCCGGTCGACAGCTCGGGAATGACCTCCGGGAGGCTGGTGGGCACGCTGACCGACTCGCCCTGCTGGAACAGCGTGGGCAGCACGGGATCTTCGCGCCACACCCACGCGCGCTTGCCCTTGAGGTCAGACGGCTTCTGCACCGCGTAGCCATTCGACATGAGGCGATCGAGGCCGACGTCACCCCAGCCGACGAGAGCGAGCTTGGATTCCTGGAACTTCTTCTCGAAGACCGGCGTCATCGCGTCGCGCGCCTGGTCGAGCTGTTCCCAGTTCGCGAACAGGCCCGGCAGCTGGAGGATGTTGACGTTCGGGTCGATGACGCCGAGGCCGACCGCGGTGACGACGGCGCCGTCGAGCTGGCCGACCTTGAGCTTGGCCATCTGCGCGGCCTCGTCACCCTGGGTGCCGTTCCAGAAGAACTCGAGGGCGACCTCGCCGTTGGTCTTTTCCTTCACGGCCTTGCCCCACGCGCGCAGCACCACGCCCCACGGCGATTCGCGCGGCACGGCGGTGCCGATCTTGAAGGTCACCGGGTCGGCGGCGACGGCGTTGAAGGCAAACAGCGACACGACGGCGAGGAGGAGCGTGCGCATGGGTTCTCTCTCTTTGAAGGTGATCAGGTAATCAGGTGATCAGAAGCCGCAGCGCTTGAGGCGCGGCTTGCCGAGGTAGCGAGCGGCCTTGCGGCGGGCGATGGTGTTCTCGAGGCGCTGCTCGGGCAGCACGTCGCCGGCCGACACGACCTCGTTGAGCAGCGACTTGTACAGCGCGGCGTCGTGCGCCTGGCAGGCGAAGTTCTGCGCGTACATGAGCTGCACGGTGAGCGCCTTGCGCTGCGTGAGGGCGAGCGCGCGCTCGAAGAGCTTCTTGCCCTGCTCGAGCTCCGCGTCGGGGGAACGCGCGTGGTAGGCGCCCAGCGCCGCGAGGCCGGTGGCGTACGCGAGCGTCTCGTCGAGCTCGACGCTGCGCTCGATCATCGCGACACCGACGAAGAGGTTGGCGATGACCTCGGGGTCTTCACCGGCGACGCCGCCGCGCGAGAGCCAGGCGAGCCCAATCCACAACAGGTTCTCGGCGTCGGCCTTGTCGAACTGCGCGAGGTAGGCCTTCATCGTCTCGGAGTTGCGCTGCGCGGCCTTGAAGCCCGGCTTGCGCATCTCGAGCAGCGTGGTGCCGAAGCCGACGGCGCGGTCGTACGCGGCCCGGGCGCGACCCGCGTGGTACGCCTCGCCGTCTTCGTCTTCGCGATCGACCGCCTGTTCCCAGCTGTCTTCGATGAAGGCCGAGGCGTACCCGGTCCACGACTGCGCGAGGAGGAAGAGGCCGTCTTGCTGATCAGGCGCCAGCGCGACCATGCCCTCGATCTGCACCAGCGACGAGCCAGCGCCTTCCTTCGCCACCTCGAGGTCGGAGAGCGTGTCGAAGGCCTTGGCGGCCTTGCGGGTCGATTCGAGCGTCCCGTCGAGGATGATGCGGTCGAGACAGCCGGTGGTGGAGACAGCGAGGAGGCCAAGCCAGAGCGCGCGCATGCCGGGGCTTCTTCCCACGCGACCTCGCGAATTCAAGGAGCAACTCGCCTCGTTGATCACCATGGCGGCGGCGCGTGCGAGCGGTGGGCCGAACGTCTTTTCGCGGGGCTGGGCCGGCGGGGTGTGCCAGCCGATTCACACCGCGTGCACGAAATGGCTCGCGGCGATCATCGTCTCGACGTCACGACGCCGTCCGCGTAAGGAGCCGCCCGTGATGAGAGCCTTTGCCCTGGTGGTGGTGGTCGCCGCGATGACCGCGCGCGCCGAGCTGGTCGACCGCATCGCGGCGGTGGTGAACAACGACATCATCACGCTGTCGGAGGTCGAGTCGCGCATCGCGCCGGATCTCCAGCGCCTCCGGCAGGAACCCGACGCCGCCAAGCGCACCGAGCTGCGCGCGCAGATCGTCAAGCGCGGCGTCGACCTGCTGATCGGCGAGAAGTTGATGGAGTCCCAGGTCAAGGAGCTGAACATCGAGGTCACCGACTCCGAGATCGACATGGGCATGGAGGACGTGAAGAAGCAGAACAACATCACCGGTGAGCAGTTCGAGCAGCTGCTGGCGCAGGAGGGCTACACGCTCGCCTCGTACAAGACGTTCATGCGCAAGCACCTCGCGCGCCTCAAGCTGGTGAACCTGAAGGTGCGCAGCAAGGTGAAGATCGCCGACGAGGATCTCAAGGCCGAGTACGCGCGCTGGGCGCACGACGAGGCCGCCGACTTCGAGGTGCACGCGCGCCACATCCTCGTGCAGGTCGCGGCGAAGGCGACGCCCGAGCAGATCGAGGCCGCTCGCCAGAAGGCCGCCGCGCTGATGGAAGAGGCGAAGAAGCCCGGCGTGAACTTCGCCGAGCTCGCCAAGAAGAAGAGCGAAGGCCCCTCGGCCGCCGACGGTGGTGACCTCGGGTTCTTCCGCCGTGGCGTGATGATGGCCGACTTCGAGAAGGCGGCGTTCTCGCTGCCGGTGGGCGGCATCAGCGACCCGATTCGCACCAAGTTCGGCTGGCACGTGCTGAAGGTCGAAGAGCGCCGTGCCCTCGCTGCGCCGCCGCTCGACGAGGTGAAGGACAAGCTGCGCGAGGCGATGCTCCGGGCGCAGCTCGAGAAGTACACCGACCAGTACGTGCAGGAGCTCCGCGCGGCGGCGGTCGTCGACGTGAAGATCTGAGCAGCCGCCCGCAATAAAGAGGTGCGACGGACGTTCAGTGCGGCGAGGTCGGTGCTCGTCGCACCCGCTTCGGAGCGAGGTCCGCGCAGGCCGCGCGAAGCTGTTCGGGCACGGTCGTGAGAATGGCGTCGAGCACCACGCGCGTCGTCCGCGGCAGCAGCCGGTCGGCAGCGTAGAGCAGGTGGAGCGTCGCCTCTCCGAGCGTCCATTCCGGGAGCACGCGCACCAGGCCCGCGCGCTGCTCATAGAGAATCGCAGGCAGCTCGGTGATGCCCAGCCCGCTTCGCGCGGCGTGCGTGATGGTCACGTAGTCGTTGCTCGAGACGCTGGGCCGCACCGCGACGCTCACGGGCTCACCGCCGCCGGTGGGGAACAGCGCGAGGCTCTGGAGCGCCGGGCGACGCTCGAACGCGATGAGCCGGTGCGACGCGAGGTCCTCCGGTCGCTTCGGCGCGCCAGCATCGACGTGGGTTGATGGGCTGGCGCCAGTCGCAACGGATTTGGCAGGCTGGTGCCACTTACGGTGAGTGGTGACCGCGACCGCCCGAATCCACAGCCCCAACCCGCCTGATTCCGCGGTGTTCGGGGCGCTGTACGCCGAGCATTTTCGCTCGGTGTGGCGGACCCTCGGGCGGTTGGGCGTGCACCCCGCCTTCCTCGACGACGCGGCGCAGGACGTGTTCGCGACGGCGTGGCGGCGCTGGTCGGAGTTCGAGGGCCGCTCTTCCCCGCGCACCTGGCTGCTGGGCATCGCGTTGAGAGTGGCGAGCGATTCGCGGCGCAAGCAGCGCCCGATGGAAGAGGTGTCGGCCGCGCTGGTGGAAGCGGCGCCCGGCCCCGAGCGCGTGGTGGCCGCGCGGGAAGCGGCGCGGAAGATCGAAGCGATGCTCGCGAAGTTGAGCGATGAGCGCCGCGAGGTGCTGGTGTTGATCGATCTCGAGGGCTGGTCGGCACCGGAGGTCGCCGAGGCCACGCAGATCAACCTGAACACGCTGTACACGCGGCTCCGCGCTGCGCGCCAACAGTTCGAGGCGCTGGTGCAAGAGCACGCCGAGGAGCTCCGATGAGCCTGTCCCCCCACGCCAGGAACGCGCTCGCGGCGCTCGGTGACGTCGAGCCGACGGCCAGCGACGAGCGCCGGGTGCGAGAAGAGCTCGAGCGCACGCTCGGGGTGGTGCTGCCGGTCGCCGCGGTGACGGCGGGCGCGATGGCGGCGAGCGCGGCGGCGACGTCAGCGGCGTCGGCGGCCACCAGCGCAGCGACGGGCGCGTCGGTGACGGGCGGCTCGCTGTTCGGCCTCGGCGTGGGCGCGAAGGTGGTGCTGTTCGTCGCGGCGATCGGGGTCGGCGCGGTGGCGACGGTGGGCGTGAAGACGGTGGTGCAGTCGTCGACCTCGCGGCCGCCGGGCGCGCCGTCGCAGCCCGCGGTGGTCGCGCTGGTGAAGCCGAAGAAGGAACAGGCCCCGGTGACGCCGGTCGCGGTGCCCGAGCCCGTGGCCGTCGCAGCGCCGGCGCCAGTCGTCGACGAGGTGGAAGTCGAGCCCGCGCCCGAGGCGCCCGTGGTCACCAGCGTCGCGGTGGCGCCGAAGAAGACCGTGCGCGCGGTGCAGCCGGTCGCCGTGGTGCAGCCCAGCGCGCCCGTCGCCGAGGTCACGCCGAATCCCGCCGTCGAGACGCCGGACATCACGCCGCCGCCCATCGACCTGCGCAACGCGGTGACGCTCGAGAACGCCGATTCCGAGATGAGCTTCTCGATGGTGGTCGAGGCGCACTTCGCGACCTGCGACCCGCCCACCGAGGGCAAGACGGCCCGCGCGGCGCGCAAGCTGCTGATGGACGGGCGCGCCGAGCATGCGCTGTTCCTCCTCGGCGCGTACCAGAAGCAGTGTCCCTCGGGTCACTGGAGCGACGAGGCGTGGCGCGTGCGGCTCTCGAGCCTCTGCCGGCTCGACCGTGACAGCGAGGCGGCCGGGCTCTTCGACTGGTTCGTCACCGAGTACCCGTCGCGGCGCGCGGCGATCGAGACCGAGCTGCGCGCGACGTGTTCGCCACAGGTGCTCGACACCAACCCCTGAAAGTTCCCTCTCCTCTGAAGAGGAGAGGGTCAGGGTGAGGAGTGACCGGTCTCTGCACCCAGCGCTCGACTCGCACGCCCGAGCAGGCGAACTTCGCCGGTCATGGCGTCGGATCTCCCGCAGCAGGTGAAGGCCTTCTACGAGCGCGTCTCTCTCGAGCGAGACCAGGCGATGGAACAGCTGCCGAAGCTGTACGCGCCGAACGTGCGCTTCATCAACCCGGTGGCCGACAAGACCGGCCTCGAGGGCTTTGGCGAGGCGTGGAAGAAGGCGTTCAAGCAGTACAAGCGCTTCGAGTTCGAGAACGTCGTGGTGACCGGCGACGAAGCGAACTTCCACCTCAGCTACACGATGCACATCAAGTTCGGCATCGGGCCGGTCTTCACCACCGAGATGGCGACGCACTGCCAGGGCGCCAACGGGCAGGTGGTGTACTGCCGCGACTACTTCGATCCGCTCGGCACCCTCGTCGGTCCCTTCGGGCTCTTCCGCTGGCTGTACCAGGTCATCTTCCGCCAGCTGGTGGCGTGAGGCTCAGGCCGCGGCGCGCGAGCCGTTCCACTCGAGCTTCGCGAGGTTCTTGAGGCCGCTGGCGAGCCACGCACGCAACAGCGGCACGGCGAGCCCCGCGAACGGAGACACCACCGCGGCGGGATCGAACGCCAACGTCCACTCGAGGCGCGTGTGCCCGCCCTGCAGCGGGATGAACCGGAACCGCTCGATGAAGCGCGACGCGAGCGGCATCGACGAGCCCTCGGCCATCGCCACCCACTCGCCCGGCTCGTCGCGCTGCACGTGGAGCCGCAGCGTCAGGAAGGCGAACTCCTCGTCGAAGAACGCGCCGCGCCCGCGGGTGTCGGGGCTGAAGAAGCGCGCGCGCTCGAACGCCGGCAGCCACTCGGCGGTGCGGTGCAGATCAGCCACCAGCGCCCTCACCTCTTCCGGGCTCGCGGGGATGTCCTGGCTCAGCTCGAGCTTCTGCTTCGCGGTCTCGAAGAACGTGTCGTCGCACGGCTGCATGCCGAAGCGAATCGCCGGCGGCCGCGGCAGGAACGTCGTGCGCTGCAGCCGCACCGCGTGAGCGGAGGTCGGCGCCTCGTTCGTCAACCCGAGGTGCGCGCGCCAGTAGCTGGTGAGGAACACCTCGTCGGGGTCGAGCTCGCGCCGCACGGCGAGGAAGTCGTTCCACCGCGGGTACACGCGGGCGAGCTGGCGCGACGAGCGCTGCGCGTCGAGCGGGAGCGCCTTGGCCCAGTGCAGCCGGTAGCCGAGGTCTTCGAACGACTCGAACAGGTGCGCGAAGACCGACGCGCGCGGGTCGCCGGGGAAGCCGTCGTACCAGAACGGGTTGATGCGGAGCGAAGGGCCGGGGTTGCCTGGCGCGAGCCAGAACGAGCTCGTCGCGCCCGCGTACAACTCGGTGGCGAAGTGGCCCGCGGCGCCCGGCACCTCGGCGTAGAGCTTCTTCAGGCGCCGCATCACCTCGCCGGTGTGCTCGAGCGGAAGCCACAGCTCGGTGAACGACGTGGGCAGCAGGTCGTCGCTCATCGGGTCGTCCATCGGCAGCGCCTGGTGCCACGCGCCGCGGAACTTGCGGGGCGGGGTGATGGGCGTGAACGCGCGCAGCAGCGTGGCCTCGAGCCGCTCGGCGCCGAGCCACTCGAGCGACTCCACGAGCTGCGGGGTCAGCGCGTTCGCGAGGCCCTGGCGCCAACCACCGAGCGCGCCGAGCGCCATCGCGGCCGCGCGCTGGGCCACGACGATCGACCCCGCGATGGGTTCGATGGGCGAGTACTCGAGGGGAATCAGGTTGCCGTTCGCGTCGCGCGCGCCCTCGTAGTCCGCCGCGTCCATGCGCCTGGCGCGCCAGAGCTGGAACCGGTTCACCTTCGGCTGCGGCCACCACAGCAGCCGCGCGTACGGCTCGCGGCGGAGCAACGCCTCGAAGCCCGGCTCGCCATCGGCGAAGGGATCGAAGTCGGGCAGCGCGTCGTCGAAGATGAGCTCCTCGCCGACGACGTCGTACGCGTCCATGCACTCCAGCGTCAGCTCGGTGATGACGCCGCACACGCCCATCGAGACCGCGATGGCGTCCAGGCGATCGCCCGACAGCTCGCGCGTCAGCACGTGCACGCGGCCGAGGCCGTCGACCAGCCGTGCGCCGACGAGGCAGTGCGCGAAGCCGTACATCACCGAGCCGCCGGCCGAGCCGGTGTTGAAGAAGCCCGCGACGGTCTGGTGGGTGATGCCGCCGAGGTTGGGGAGCGCCCAGCCGCGCGCGTGCAGCTGCTCGAGCAGCCCGGGACCCGCGTGGCCCTTGCCGGTGAAGTCGGCGCCGAGCCGGCAGCCCGCACCGACGGTGACGCGCTTGCGAGCGTCATCGAACTTCGTGGAGGTGAGGCGATCGAGCACCAGCTCCAGCGCGCCGCTCTGCTCGCCGCTCAGCCGCGCGTCGGCGTGAATCGCCGCGGGAATGGAGTGGCCCGAGCCGCGCACGCGCACCTGCAGGCCCTTCGCGCGCGCGTGGTGGATGAGCGCGATGATCTCCGCCTCGTCGCGCGGGTGAATCAGCCCCTGGGCGTCTCGAATGACTTCCACGGCGTCAGCCCGGCCCGAGTGCGGGGAAGAGGCGCTGCGCGAAGTCCGACGTCAGCAGCCCGTACGGGTCGTACTTGCGCTTGGCGGCGATGAGCTGCGTCAGCCCTTCCTTGTACATGCGGCTCACGTCGCCCGGCTTGGCGAACACGTTCTTGGTGAGGTGAATGCGGCCCCCGAGCGTCATCGAGCGCGTGGCGAGATCGACGAACAGCTCGCGCACGCGCCCGGTCTGCGTGACGCCATCGAGCCCCTCGAAGGTGAAGGTGACGGCGAAGCCCGAGCCCTCGCGCGTGGACGAGAGCGCGAACGGCTCGTCGCGGTGCAGGTAGATGATGTCGACCAGCGCGAGCTCGAGGCCGGCCGCGCGCACCATGTCGCGCGCCTCGATGATGAACGGCATCAGCTGCTCGTGCTTCGGCACCACGTACGTTTCCTGGATGGTGCGGAACGAGAGGCCCATCGCCTCCGCGGTGCGCTTGGTGCGCGCGTTGCCGTCCATGAAGAAGGTGTAGCCGTTGAGCTCGTCGATGTAGGCGACGTTGTCGTCGAGGTAGCGCTCGTACGCGAAGTTCCAGAACGCCTGGCCCATCGACTGGAAGTGGTGAATCGCCAGCTCGATCGGCACGCGGCTGAAGCTCGCGGGCCGGTGCGGCAACAGCGTGTGCAGCGGCACGTCGTTCACGTAGCGCGAGCGGGTGACGATGGACCGCACTTCCTCGCCCTTGAACGCCACCACCGCGTACGAGGTCTGCGCGCGGTGGTTGGTGGGCTCGGCGGGCACGGCGAGCGCGCCGGCGAGACCCGATTGATCGGCGGTGCGCGTGACGCGGCTCTCGACGCGCAGCGGAGTGCCCAGCGGCATCGCGCGGTACGTGGCGCGCAGCACGACGGCGATCTGCCCGAGGCCGCCGATGACCGCGTAGAAGAGCTCGCTTTCCTTCGTGCGGCTGCAGACCACGCGCTCGCCGCTGACGGTCAGCACCTCGAGCGACTCGACGCTCTTGCCTTCCTTGCCCCACACCGCGCTGAAGCGGCTGAGCGCGTTGATGCCGATGGTGCCGCCGCAGGTGATGCCCATGCCGCTCACCATCACGGGAATCATCATTCCCGCGGCCTCGAGCTTCGGCAGCACGTCGCCCCACCTCGCGCCGGCGCCGACGGTGACGAGGTTGTTTTCCTTGTCGATGACGACCTCGTCGAAGCCGTTCAAGACGAGGGTGAGATCTCCGTACATCGCCTGGTTGTCGAAGCTCAGCCCGCCGCCGCGCACCACGACGCGCCGGCCCTGCTTGCGAGCGGTGGTGAGGGTGGCGACCATCTCGCGCACCGACTGCGCGCGGTGGATCTCGGTGCGCACCGAGTGGAGGCCGGAGTAGCTGAAGACGTTCTCCCAGGTCGGCCCGCTGCTGGTGGGCGTCGCGCCGGTGGCGAACGCGTCGACCGCGCGGCGGTTCATGGCGGCGAAGTCGTCGGCGAGCTGGCGCGCGATGACGAGCTCGAGCCGCGCCGCGAGGGCCGGAGCGAGCCGCGCGTGCGCCTCGCGCGAGAGCACCAGCACCTCGGTGTCGTTCTCGGCGGTGACGGTCGCGGCGCGGGCTCCGCCATCGACGAACGCGACGACGCCGAACAGCGAGCCCTCGTCGAGCGCGAACTTCGCGCCAGCGCGCGTGACGGTGGCGCGGCCCTTCACGAGCGCGAAGAGCGCGTCTTCGTCAGAAGCGCCCTGCCCTTCGTGAATGAAGACGTGGCCCGACTTCGCGGCGACGGGCTTCATCGACGTCTCGAGCGCGAGCAACTCCGACTCGGACCACGACGCGAAGCCGGGGAAGGCGTGGAGGCGGGCGTTCATGACTTCGCCTCCCCGCCGCCGAAGAGCCGGCCGAAGACACCCTTGAGCATGCCCGGGGGCGGTTTGGCCGGTGCCTGGTCGAGCACCACGCCGGCGGTGCGAATGCGCTGCGCGAGATCTTCCGAGAGCGCGCGCACCAGGTGGGCGACGAGGCCCGGGTGCGAGGTGGTGAGCTCGGCGAGCGTGGCGGCGGAGAGCGCGAGCACCTCGCTGTCGTGCGCGGCGGTGACGGTCGCGGTGGCGGGCCCCGGCGTGAGCAGCGTCAGTTCGCCGAGCCACGTGCCCCGCGCGCGGGTGCCGACCGGCATCGGGCCGGCGGCGAAGGGCAGCGAGACGAGGAACTCCCCTTCGGTGACGAAGAAGAGCGTGTCGTTCGGCTCGCCCGCGGTGATGAGGGTCGCGTTGGCGGCGACCGAGCGGGGCTGCATGCGGCTGCGGAGCACGGCTTCTTCGTCGGCTGACAGGTGACGCGTGAGCTTTCCGAGCATGGCCGCTCTTTTCCACGGGCGCCCGGGCGCGGTCCACCGTGGAAATCGCCCCGGCGATCGACGATGTCAGTGCGACTGGACCATGACCGCGCTCCTCGTCGTGCTCGCCCTCGTCGCGTTGTTTCTCGTGGTGGCCGCCACCCGCCGGGCGGAGTACCGCATCGAGCGGCAGGTGGAGATCGCCACGCCACCCGCGCAGGTCAGCGCCGTGCTCGAAGACGTGCGCCGCTTCGCGAGCGTGCTGTTTCTCTTCGGAGATCCGTTCGACCAGCGCGGGAGCGATCTGAAGAAGACCGTCGAGGGCGCGGTGCTCTCGT
Source organism: Myxococcaceae bacterium (assembly GCA_046351675.1). Lineage (GTDB taxonomy): Bacteria > Myxococcota > Myxococcia > Myxococcales > Myxococcaceae > Archangium_A. Next base: position 130,932 of record JAXLYB010000020.1, on the reverse strand, counting down.
GGGAAGGCAACGAGGCCGGCCGCGGCTCGATGCGCGTCGACGAGTCCACGCCCGGGCAGCGCGCGGTGCTCACGGTGCAGTTCGTCAAGCCGATGGAGTCGACCGCGCGCTACGAGTTCACGCTGAGCACGACACCGGGCGGCACCAGCGTCACCTGCGCGCTGAGCGGCCGGCACAATTTTCTCGGCAAGGCCTTCAGCGTCTTGATGAACATGGACAAGATGCTCGGCGCCGACGTCGACAAGACGCTCGGAGAGCTGAAGCGCGTGCTGGAGGCGAGCCGATGACGCGGTCGATGGGGTGGGTCGCAATGACCTGGGTCGCGGTGGCGACGGCGTGCACCGGCAACTGCCCGGTGGAGACGTGGTGCGAAGGCGACGTCATCGTGCACTGCAAGTACCACTGCACGCAGACCTCGAACGGGCTCCCGCAGAGCTGCAGCCGCGAGCTGAAGCGCACCGACTGCGGCGCCGACGGCCAGAGCCAGTTCGGCGTGCGGCAGACCTGCCACGAGTTCGCGACGAAGGACGTGCCGACCTTCACGTGCGTCGACGCGGCGCTCACCACGTGCTCGATGCAGAGCCCCGCGTTCATCCCGGCGCCGGGGACGCTGAGCCTCGTGCCGCAGGCGTGCGACGGGGCGGGCCACCTGCAGACGTGCCAGGGCGTCGGCGAGCAGGGGTTGATCACCACCACCGCGTGCGGGACGAACCAGTGGTGCCTCACCGCGTCGCCCGGGCGCGCGACGTGCGTCGACAGCCCGCCCGTGTCGTGTGACCCGGCGGCGTTCCCGCGGTGCAGCCAGGGCTCGGCGCAGCACTGCGTGAGCGATGGAGACGGCGGATCCTTCGTGCAGTCGCGCGAGTGTGGCTCGAGCCCGAACTTCACCATCGAGTGCCGCGTGCAGAACGGCGACGCGACGTGCGTGAGCCTGCTGCCCGACGGCGGCACGCCCTGAGGCGGGTCAGGGCTTCGCGTCTCCGAACCAGGTCGTCAACGCGTCGACGAGGCCCGCGTCTCCGTCGGTCGCGGCCCACGCGACGTGCCCGTCGGGGCGCACCAGCACCGCGCGCGGCGCGGCGACGCCGCCGATGACGGGCAGCACCCACGCGCCCTCGTAGCGCGCGTCGAGCCACTGCACGCGCCCGGCCCACGGCTCGAACGACGCGGGCCGCGGCGCGCCGAACGAGAGCGCCACCGGCCGCGCGCGGTGGAGCAACGAGAACACGCGCTTCCCATCGGCCAGCTCGAGGTCGGGCATGCGCCGGCCGACGAGCGGGTGCGCGTCGGGCGCGGCCGCGTAGCGCACGTCGAGCGCGGAGATCATGCCGCCGAGCAGGCGTCGGCCGTCGGTGGTCTGCGAGAGCTCGGTCACCACGTCGCGCAGGGCGTTGGCGCGATCGTCTCCGCGTTGCAGCGCGGTCATCGCCATCGAGAGCTTCAGCACGCGCGCGCCGACCGGGTGACGCTCGGCCTGGTAGGTGTCGAGCAGCGAGTCGTGCGAGGTGCCCTTCACGACCTGGGCGAGCTTCCAGCCGAGGTTGACCGCGTCCTGCACGCCGAGGTTGAGCCCCTGCCCGCCGGCCGGAGAGTGCACGTGCGCCGCGTCGCCCGCGAGCAGCACGCGCCCCTCGCAGTACTTCACCGCCTGCCGTGACGCGTCGGTGAACCGGGAGATCCACGTCACGTCGTGCACGCCGAAGTCGCTGCCGTACACGTCGGTGAGCGCGACCTTCAGCTCGTCGAGGGTGGGCGTCTCACCAGCCTTCAGCTCGCGATCGATCAACACCACGCGCACGCGGCCGTGGTCGTCGAGCTTGCCGATGGCCTGCACGCCCTGCGCGTTCCTCCGCAGCCCGTACGGAGGCGGCGTGGCGACGCGCGCCTCGGCGAGGATGTAGCTGACCGACGCGTCCCACCCGGCGAAGTCGATGTTCGCGGCCTTGCGAATCAGCGAGCGGCCTCCGTCACAGCCGACGAGGTACTGCGCGCGCACGGTGCTCCCGTCGGACACGGCGACGTCGACGTGCGCGGCGTGCTGCGTGAAGCCGGTGACCTCGCGGCTGCGCACGATGGGCACGGCGAGCTCGTCGAGCACCCACTGCGCGAGCAGCTGCTCGAACTTGTCCTGCCAGAGCGCGAGCACGAAGGGGTGCCGGCTGGGGAAATCGGACAGGTCGAGCGGCATGGCGCCGAACGACGCGGCCTGGGCTCGCTGGCCGGCCGACACGAAGCGCTCGAGCACGCCGCGCTGGTCGAGCACTTCCATGGTGCGCACGTGCAGACCGCCAGCGCGTGAGCCCTCGACGGCCTGGCTCGCGCGACGCTCGATGAGGAGCACCTCGACGCCTGCCAGCTTCAGCTCGGCAGCGAGCATCAGGCCGGTGGGTCCTGCTCCGGCGATCACCACCTCGGGGGTCGGAGTCGTCATGGCGCGGCGGTATGCGCCAGCAGGTGGGGCTTGCGGCAAGCCCCCGGGGTCGCACTAAAAGTTCGTACCAGCTGCAGGAAGGTCACGTCGGTGGGCCGCCCGCGAGCTAAAACGCCCCGCATCTCTTCATTGGGGGGTTCCCTCATGGGCAACGCGCGCACGCTTCTCGACAACATCTACGAGCACGAGGAGCGGTTGGCCTCGCAGGTCTACCTGACGCAGCCGCTCGGCGGCGGGCAGGTGAAGGACTACACGTGGAAGCAGGTGCTGGAAGAGGCGCGCAAGCTCGCCGCGCACCTGCAGTCGCTCGGGCTGTCGAAGGGCGACCGGGTGGGCATGCTCACCAAGAACTGCGCCGACTTCTTCATCTCGGAGATCGCGATCTGGATGGGTGGGTTCACCACGGTCGCCATCTTCCCGACCGAGGGGCCGGACACGATTCGGTACGTGCTCGAGCATTCCGAGGCGAAGGTGCTGCTGGTGGGCAAGCTCGACACGTGGGCCGAGCAGCAGGCCGGTGTGCCGACGGGTGTGAAGCTCATCTCGATGAGCCAGGGCCCGAAGGGCGTCGGCGATGCGTGGGCCGACATCATGGCGAAGACCACGCCGCTCGCCGGCAAGCCGAACCGCGACGGCAAGGACATCGCGATCATGATCTACACCTCGGGCTCGACCGGAAAGCCCAAGGGCGTGATGCACAGCTTCGAGGGCATGACGGGCGCCACGCAGTGCATCGTCGATCGCATCTCGTTCGCGAAGGGTGACCGCGTGCTGTCGTACCTGCCGCTCGCGCACATCTTCGAGCGCGCGTACGTGGAGTGCACCTCGATGTTCGTCGGCCAGGGTCACGTCTTCTTCGCGGAGACGCTCTCGACCTTCCTCGCCGACCTGCAGCGCGCGCGGCCGACGGTGTTCCTCTCGGTGCCGCGGCTGTGGCTCAAGTTCCAGCAGGGCGTGTTCAGCAAGATGCCTCCGGGGCGGCTCGAGCTGCTGCTCAAGATTCCGTTCGTCGGGAAGAGCGTCGGCAAGAAGGTGCTCACGGGGCTGGGGCTCGATCACGTGCGGCTCGCGGGCTCGGGCTCGGCGCCGATCCCCGGGGAACTCATCGCCTGGTACCGGCGGCTCGGGCTCAACCTGCTCGAGGGCTACGCGATGACCGAAGACTTCGCGGTCAGCCACCTGTCGACCGAGGCCATCAATGAGCCGGGCTACGTCGGCATTCCGTACAAGGGTGTCGACGTGAAGATCAGCGAGGAAGGCGAGATTCTCATCAAGTCGCCGGGGCGCATGGTCGGCTACTTCAAGCAGCCGGAGCTCGACGCCGAGGTGTTCACGGCTGACGGGTATTTCCGCACGGGTGACAAGGGTGAGCGGAAGCCGAATGGGCTGCTCAAGATCAACGGCCGCGTGAAGGAGCTCTTCAAGACCGCGAAGGGCAAGTACGTCTCGCCCGCGCCCATCGAGAACAAGCTCAACGAGCACGCGATGGTCGAGCTGTCGTGCGTGAGCGGCGTCGGTCAGCCCGCGGCGTTCGGCATGGTCGTGCTGTCGGAAGATCTGCGGAAGACGCAGACCGATGCGGCGACGCGCGCGAAGGTCGAGGCGGAGCTGAAGATTCTGCTCGATCGCACGAACGACACGCTGTCGGGGTACGAGCAGCTGCAGTTCCTGGTGGTGATGAGCGAGCCGTGGAGCATCGAGAAGGGCACGCTCACGCCGACGATGAAGTTGAAGCGGGCGGCGATCGAGACGGCGGTGAAGGACAAGCTCGATGGGTGGTTCGGCAGCAAGAGCCCCGTGCAGTGGGCGTGAGCCAACGCTCTCCCTCTCCTCTTCAGAGGAGAGGGTCGGGGTGAGGAGTGACCGCCCTGAGCACAAACGATGGCGCCTCCGTCTTTCCGTACCGTCGCCGCATTGTGTTCGTACGACGGCGCGCAGTTCCACGGGTACCAGGCGCAGGCTTCGCTGCGCACCGTGCAGGGCGTGCTGCTCGAGGCATTCTCGAAGCTCGCTCTCCCGCGGAACCCGAACGTCGCGGGGCGCACCGATCGCGGGGTCAGCGCGCACGGGCAGGTGCTGAGCTTCAAGCTCGATGGGGCGACTGAGCTCGACGCACTCCGCGATCAGCTCAACGCCGCGCTGCCCGCGGACGTGCGCATGCACCAGCTTGCGTGGGCGGCGAACGACTTTCACGCCGCGTGGTCGGCCACGGGGCGCGAGTACCGGTATCGCGTCGACTCACTTGCGACGGTCGACTCGGGCCTGCTGAAGGAAGCCATCGCGTTGGCGACCGGCGCGCACGACTTCCGCGTCTTTCACCACAAGACCTCGGATCAGCGCCTGCGCACGCTCCACACGCTCGAGGTCGTGGACGGTGCGCTGCGGTTCGTCGGTGATTCGTTCGGGCGACACCAGGTGCGGATGCTCACCGCGGCGCTGCTCGGGGTGGCACGCGGGGAGATTTCGCTCGGCACGTTCAGCGATGCGCTCGAGAAGCAGGTCGAGTTCGGGTGTCCCATCGCGGACCCGCTGCCGCTCTCGCTGTGGGCTGTGCTGTACCCGGCGTCGATCGACCCGTTCGCTCGCTCGGGTGTGACAGGGGCGTCGTGAAACGAGCGCTGAGTGCAACAAAGCTTATGTGCTCGGCCCAATTCGCTCCGGAGGCTGGCCTTGATGGGACGAGGCGAGTGATGGGTGTGCATGCAGTGCCGACCAGCGTGCGAGCCTCTCTGCACGACGCGACGTGAACTCAAGTCAGGGGTCGGTTGTCCCGCCGTGGTCGCCAGAGCAGCCACCAGCGGACAAACGACCCAGCTGAACCACGCGTGCTCGAGGTCGAGGGGCTGCTCGCGATGAGCTCAGCCAAAGTCATGCACGCCTCGCGTCCCATTCAGGCCCGGCTCGGCTTCACTCCTCACCCCGACCCTCCTCCTCGGGAGGAGAGGGAGTGATATTCACCGCTCGATGATCCGCGTCGGCATCACCCTCGGCGACCCCTCAGGCATCGGCCTCGAGATCACCCGCAAGGCCCTCGCCCACCGCACCGTCCGCCGCGCGCTCACGCCCATCGTCTTCGGCGACGCGTCGGCCCGCATCCCCGGCGTCGAGCTGGTCGCCGTCACGAAGCTCCCCGCGAAGCTCCGCGCGCCCGGCAAGCCCAGCCCCGCCGGCGGCCGCGCGCAGCTCAGCTACATCACCGCCGCGATCGACTCCGCGAAGCGCGGTCACCTCGACGCCCTCTGCACCGCGCCGGTCTCGAAGGAGGCGATCGCGTCCTCCGGCGTTCCCTTCACCGGCCACACCGAGCTCCTCGCCGAGTCGTTCGGCTGCGAGACGATGATGCTCATGAAGGGCCCGCGCCTCTCGGTCGCGCTCGCCACCAACCACCTGCCGCTCGCCAAAGTGCCCGGCGCGCTCACCAAGCGCCTGCTCGTCGACAAGCTCGTCTTCCTCGATCGCCACCTGACGCCCATCGTCGGCAAGCGCCCGCGCATCGCGGTCTGCGGCTTGAACCCGCACGCCGGCGACGGAGGCGTCCTCGGCACCGAGGAGAAACGCTTCATCGCCCCTGCCATCGCGGCGGCGCGCGCCACGGGAGTCGACTGCCACGGCCCCTTCGCCGCCGACGGCCTCTTCGCTTCTGGCCGCCCGTTCGGCTTCGACGTCGCGCTCGCGATGTTCCACGACCAGGGCCTCGTCGCGACCAAGGCCGTCGACTTCGCGCACACCGTCAACGTCACGCTCGGTCTGCCCGTGCCCCGCACCTCGCCTGATCACGGCGTGGCGTACGACCTTGCCGGCAAGGGGCGCGCTGACCCGACCCCGATGATCAGCGCCCTGTTGGAAGCAGCGCGTCAGGCCCGCGGTCGATTGGGTTGAAACCTTCCCCCGGTCCGGTGCATGACTGCGCACCCTGGGAAGTTCCCTCACCCCGAAACACCCCGGAGCTCCACGCATGAAGCGCATCCTCCTCTCGCTGGCCCTCGCTGCGTCTCTCGTTCCCGCTGCCGCCCTCGCGTGTGATGGCGATGGCCCGCACCAGGCGGCCGCCCCGGCCAGCACCACCGTCACCGAGCTCGCCTCGTGGACGAAGGAAAAGAAGGCCACCCCCATCGACGCGAACAGCCCCGAGACCCGCACCAAGCAGGGCGTGATTCCCGGCGCGGTGCTGCTGACGTCGCTCCAGTACGACATCAAGGAGCTGCCCGCGAACAAGGACGCGAAGCTCGTCTTCTACTGCGCCAACGAGAAGTGCGGCGCGTCGCACCAGGCGGCCCAGCGCGCGATGGAGAACGGCTGGACCAACGTCGCCGTGCTGCCCGTCGGCATCAAGGGCTGGAAGAGCGCGGGGCAGCCGACCTCGAAGCCGAACAGCTGAAAACACCAGCCGGTTCGCGCAGTTCAAGGCCGCCGTCTCTCTCACGAGGGACGGCGGTTTCGTTTCGTGAAAGAACCTCAGCCGATGCTGTCGCTCGTCCTCGCGCTCGCGTTGACCCAGGCCGCGGAGCCCACCGCCCCGCCGGCCAGTGAGCCGCCGTTGCCCGCGCCGACCGAGCTGCCGCCCGAAGCGAGGCTCACGCCGCAGCCGGCGCCTCCGCCCGGGCCCTCGATGTGGACGCGGAGTTTGCTGTCGACCGGGGCGGGCATGCTCGGGACCGGCGCGGCGCTCGGCATCTCGATGCTGCTCATCGGGCAGAACCCGCGATTTGATCCCATCTTCGCCAATGCGGCGCTCGGGGCGCTCCTGGTGACTGGCGCGGTGTTCACCGTGCACGAGGCGCTGGGCGGGAGAGGTGAGATCACGCTCGCGTTTCTTGCGTGTGCCGTGGTGACGGCGGGGGCGGCGGGGTTGGCGATCGCGATCGATCCCTCGCGCGATGTTGCTCCGTACGTCACGTCTGCCATCGGGGCGATTCCTGCATCCATCGCGGCGGTCATCGCGCTCGAGGGGACCAATCCCAAGCCGAAGCGGGGCGTGCAGTTGACGGTCATGCCGAATGGCGTGTCTGGGACGTTCTGATCAATCCCCCTCTCCCCGTGGGGAGAGGGTCGGGGTGAGGGGTGAAACTCGCGGTCGTCGGTCGTCGTGTCTCCCCTCACCCCAGCCCTCTCCCCAAGGGGAGAGGGGGCTCGTCAGAGACAAAATCCGTTCTGACACTGCTCACCCGCATCCGCGTTGCACGTCAGGCACGGGTCACCCCCAGTGCCACACGCGAGCGCTGATGGCGCGAGCTCGCACCGCTTGTCGGGCATGCAGCACCCGAAGCGGCAATTGCTCGAGTCGCACTTGGTGAACACGCACGTCCCCGCCACGCACCCCTGGTCCGCCAGGCACGCCGTGCACACGCCCGCATCGCGACCGCACGCCGCGACGTCGTTGCCGGTGCGGCACACGCCCAGCCCGTCGAAGCAGCCGCCGCAGCTCGTCGACAGGCAGTGACCGAACTCGCACCGCTGCCCGCTCGCGCACTGCCCGCAGAATTGTCCGGCCAGGCCGCACGCCGTCGGCTCGTTGTTCGGCGCGCACGTACCATCGGGCAGGCAGCAGGTCCCCGTGCAGCGACACCCACCGGAGCCCGCATCACGCCCCGCGTCGGGCACGTTGAGCGGGAAGCACTGCCCGTCGACGCATTCCTCGCTCGAGCTGCAGCGCAGGCACATCGCGCCGCCCGTGCCACACTCGGTGCGCACCTTGCCGGGCGCGCAGATGCCGTCGCTGCCGCAGCACCCGGTCGGACACGTCGAGCCGTTGCACGGGCGCTCGGAACAACCCGCGATGATCAGCGCCAACGCCAACACGACCGCCACACGCATGGGAGCGCTCATCCTGCCACAGGCCTCTCCACCGCCTGTGTCGCTCTGACACGCAGAGTGATCATTTCGTCCACATCACAACTGCCCGGCCACGCGCGCGAAGGGAGCGGACCCGAGTAGGCTTCCGGCCATGTCGCGTGCGTGGTGGCTCGGAGCGTTGGCCCTCTTCGTGTTCGACGCCTGCCAGTGCAACAGGACCACCCTGACCGGCCGCCCCGGCGAGCTCGTCGCCGTGCAGACGTCGGCGACCGGGCGCGAGCTGTTCCTCAAGGACGCCACCTTCACCCTGCCCGCCACCTTCATGGGCGAGACGGGCACGCTCGACATTCCCGTGCGGAACATCGGGCTCGGCGCGGTGAGCATCTCCGCCGTCAACCGCACCGAGGGCGACGAGGCCATCACGCTCGACGGCACAGGCCTGGTGGTCGACGTCGACGGCCAGGCGACGCTCAAGGCCACCTTCAGTCCGCCGCAGGCGACCGACGCCACGCTCGCGTCCGACCCGCACCGCGCGGTCTTCGTGCTCGACCTCGCCGGCACCGCGTCGGGCGACGAACACATTCGCCTCGAGCTGGTGGGTGAAGGCGTGGCGCGCGACTGCTTCGTGCCCGCGCTCGTCGACTTCGGCCAGGTGCCGCTGCGCCAGGCGCTCACCACCGACGTGACGCTGCGCAACGGCGGGCCGCTCGCCACCACGTCGACCCTCGGCGTGATGGAAGGAGCGGACGCCTTCGCGTTCGACCTCACCAGCGCGGGCACCACCATCGACGTGCCGCCGATGGGCAGCATCTCGCTCACCGCGCGCTTCAGCCCGCTCGAGGCGCGGCCGTACGAGGCCAGCCTCACCATGCGCCGCGGGCCCGCCTGCCCCGAGGGCCGCACCGTCTTCCGCGGAGAGGGCAACGACGCCGCGTTCGCGTGGCTCCCGCAGCGCCTCGACTTCGGCCGCGTGCCGCTGGGCTTCCAGGTGACGCGGCAGCTGGTGGTGAGCAACGGCGCGAAGGTGCCCGTGGGGACGACGGTCAGCGTGAACGACCCCAACTTCCTCATCGTCACCGCGCCGTCGCAGCTCGCCGCGCAGGGCACCACCACCTTCGAGCTGGGCTGCATGCCGCAGCAGCTGGGCCCGCTGAGCGCGGTGCTCACGGTGGAGATCGCCACCACGCCCCCGCTCACCGCGCGCGTGCCGATGACCTGCACCGGCGGCGGGCCGCGCATTCGCGTCGACCCCAACCCCGTGCAGTTCGGCTGGGTGCCGCTCGATGCGACGACGCGCCGGCGCATCGTGGTGCAGAACGTCGGCACCGCGCCCTCGATGCCGGGCGACAGCTCGCTCAACCTCGTGCTCGGCGGACCGGGCGGCGCGCTGCCGTGGTTCGGCATCGTGCCCACCAACGCGAACACCCAGGCGAGCGACTTCGGCGTCAGCCTGCTCACCACGTCGTACGTGCCGTCGGTCGGCGTGCCCGCGGTGGCCGGGCAGAACATGGTCGAGTTCGAGCTGACGGTGACGCCGCACCAGACGACGCTGCTGCGCGAGGCCGAGCTGGTGGTGATGTCGAACGACCCGCTGCAGCCCTCGGTGCGAATCCCCATCAGCGCGCAGCCGCGCAACCACGAGCCGTGCGCCATCAGCCTCGCGCCGGGCGACTTCAACTTCGGGCGCACCGCGAAGGGCACCACCCTGACGCGCACGGTGATGGTCACCAACGTCAGCCCCAGCCCCAGCTCGCTGTGCCTGGTGAGCGGCATCGAGATTCAGCCGGGCAGCGACAGCGCGTTCCAGGTGACGCGGCCGGCGAACGCGAGCCTGCTGATCCCCGGCGGGAGCTCGCAGCCCATCGTGGTGACGGCCTCGGTCTCGCCGACGGCGCCCATCGGCCAATACCTGCGCGGCGCGGTGCGGCTGCACGTCGACGGTGAGACGACGGACCGTTCGATTCCCATCGACCTGCTGGTGAGCCAGTGCCTGGTGGTCGACCCGCCGGTGGTGAACGTCGGGCTGGTGCAGCTCGGGTGCACGTCGGCCGGCCGCCCCATCACCGTCTACGACATCTGCTCGACCGACCTGCAGCTCAGCGGCATCGACCAGCCCTCGTTGCCGTTCCACCTCACGCAGGCGCCCGCGGTGCCCGCGACCGTCGGCCCCACCTCGCCCACCACGCTCTCGGTGAACGCTGCGCCGCTCACCGCGGGCAGCTACGTCGGCAGCATCACGTTGCACGCCGGCGCCGAGACGGCCCAGGTCACGCTCATCGGCGCAGCCGACGCGACGGGCCAGCAGTCCGACCAGTTCGTCCAGAGCGCGTCGACGACCGACATCCTGCTGGTAGTCGACAACTCGTGCTCGATGGGCGACGAGCAGGTCGCGCTGGGCACCAACTTCGCGTCGTTCATCAGCTCGGCGTCGATGAGCAGCGGCGACTTCCACATCGGGGTCATCACCACCGACCCGGCCGAGCGCGGGCACCTCCGCTTCAACCCCGGTGAGCCGGTGGTGCTCACCCCGTCGACCGCGAACCTCGCCACCCTCTTCGAGCGGCGCGTGGCGGTGGGCACCGGCGGCACGGGCATCGAGCAGCCCTTCGCCTCGATGGAGCTGGCGCTCACCGAGCCCGCGCTCTCGTCGGCCAACCGCGGCTTCATTCGCCCCGACGCGTTCCTCGCGGTGGTGGTGGTGACCGACGCGCTCGAGCAGTCGTCGAACTCGGTGGGCTCGTACCTCGCGACGCTGCGCAACCTGAAGGGCAACCGCCGCGAGCTCTTCTCGGTCAACGTGGTCGGCCCGTTCACCCCGCCCAGCTCGACGTGCATGACCGAGGGCCAGGTCGACGACGGGCGCTTCAACGCCGCCATCACCCAGAGCGGCGGCGTGAAGGCCGACATCTGCACCCGCGACTGGGCGACCGAGCTGCGCGCCGTCAGCCAGAGCGTGTTCGGCTCCCAGCGCAACTTCGAGCTCACCGGCACCGCGCGCGGCCCGGGCGACATCACCGTCACCATCGACGGCGGCGTGGTGTCGAACTGGGGCTACGACCCGGCCACCAACAGCGTGGTGTTCAGCCCGCCCCCGCCGACGGGCGCGAACATCGACATCACCTACCGCACCGCCTGCTTCTGAAGAGGCCCTGCACGTCAGGACGGCTTGCGGAGTCCGTCGACCGTCGTTAGAGTCATATTGACTCTATCGGAGGTCACATGATCCGTTACATGAAGGCGACGCCGACGCAGTACGTGATGCAGTTCAAGAGCGGCCTGGTGAAGCGCGAGGGGCCGGGTCTCTCGTTCTTCTACTGGGAGCCTACGAGCACGCTGGTGGTGGTGCCGCTGTCGAGCGCCGACGTGCCCTTCGCGTTCCAGGAAGTGACGGCCGACTTCCAGACCATCACCATCCAGGGGCAGCTCACGTGGCGCGTGGGCGACGCGAAGAAGCTGGCCTCGCTGCTCGACTACTCCGTGACGCGCGGCGGGGCGTGGAAGAGCGACGACCCGCACAAGCTCGAGGAACGGCTGGTGCACACCGCGCAGGTGCTGACGCAGGGGCTGGTGGGCAAGCTGCCGCTGACCGAGGCGCTGGCGAGCAGCAACGCGCTGGCGCAGACGGTGCTCGAGGGGCTGCGCGCGTCGGAGGTGGTGAAGCTGCTGGGCGTCGAGCTGTTGTCGGTGACGGTGCTCTCGATGAAGCCGACGCCCGAGATGGCGCGCGCGCTGGAGGCCGAGACGCGCGAGGCGTTCCAGAAGAAGGGCGACCAGGCGATGTACGAGCGGCGCACCGCGGCGGTCGAGCAGGAACGGCGCGTGAAGGAGTCCGAGCTGCAGACCGAGGTGATGGTCGAGCAGAAGCGGCGCCAGGTGCGCGAGACGAAGATGGCCGCCGACATCGCGATGGAGAAGGAGCGCGAGAAGCTCGTCGAGCAGAAGGCGGCCAACGACAAGTTGCAGGCCGACGCGATGGCGTGGGCGCTCGCCAAGCAGCTCGAGCCGATTCGCTCGATGGACTGGAAGGTGCTGTCGGCGATGCAGGCCGGTGGCGGGGACCCCGCGACGATGATTGCGGTCGCCTTCCGTGAGCTGGCTGAGAACGCCGAGCGCATCGGTGAGCTGAACGTGAGCCCCGAACTCCTCCGCTCGCTGGTCCCAGTGAAGAAGTGAACAACTCCCTCTCCCTGCGGAAGCGGGGAGAGGGCCGGGGTGAGGGGCCAACGGAGGAACCATGTTCGACAAGCTCGTGCTCATCACCCGCAAGACCCGCCTCGAGCTGCTGACCGAGCGCTTCAACACGCGAGCCCAGGCCAAGTTCTACCTGGACCAGGCGGGCCTCGACTTCGACGACTACGCGAAGGAACACGACACCTACCGCCGCGCGCTCGAGCACACGCGAAGCGCCCTGGAAATGGGCCTCCCCGTGCAAGTGATGGAACGCGCCCTCGCCCCGACCTACCTCTTCTCCCCGACCGACGCGGTGGTCGTCCTCGGGCAAGACGGCACGGTCGCGAACGTCGCCAAGTACATCGGCGACAGCCCACTCCTCGGCGTGAACCCCGACCCCGAGCGCTTCGACGGAGTCCTGCTCCCCTTCCGCATCGAGCACGTCCGCCGCGCGCTCGGGCCCGTGCTGGAAGGCAAAGCCACTCTCCGCACGGTGACGCTGGCCGAAGCGAACCTGAGCGACGGCCAGAAGCTGCTGGGCTTCAACGACCTCTTCATCGGCGCGCGCACGCACGTCTCTGCGCACTACCGCCTGAGCCAGGGCGTCGGGAAAGCGCGCCGCAGCGAGCGCCAGAGCAGCAGCGGCATCATCGTCTCGACGGGTGCGGGCTCGACGGGCTGGCTCTCGTCGGTGTGCAACTTCGCGAGCGCGATGTCGCAGAGCTTCGGGGGCCAGGCGCTGAAGCCGGTGCGCATGGCGTGGGACGCGCCGGAGCTGCGCTTCGTGGTGCGCGAGCCGTTCGTGAGCAAACACTCACAAGGCACGCTGGTGACCGGGCCCGTGTTGCCGAACCAGGTGCTCGAGATCGAGTCGCTGATGCCCTCGGGCGGAGTCATCTTCAGCGACGGCATGGAAGAGGACGCGCTGTCGTTCACGTCGGGGTTGGTGGCGCGCATCGGGCCATCGAAGCAGCGCGCGCACCTCGTTGCGGCGAGTTGAGGCGGACTCCCCTCACCCCGACCCTCTCCCCAGGGGGAGAGGGGGCTTCAGCGGAAGAACGGCCCGACCAGCGCCTCGGTCGCATCCCACAACTTCCGCGCCACATCCTCATCGAGCGCGCGCGCCGCGGGCTTGCCCTCCGCCGCCTTGCCGCGCATCTCCATCATGCCGTTCGGGCCGTAGTAGCTGCCGGGCTTCGCCTCGGGAGCCGCCGCCGCCATCGCGAGCGGATACGCCCCTTCCGCCGCTGACTGAGCGACGACGGCGTTGGTCACCTTGTAGAGCAGCTTGAGCGCGGTGCTGCCGCCCTTCATGCCGACGCCCGCCGACTGCAGATTGGTCGCCGAGTACCCGGGATGCGCAGGAATGGAGCTGACCTTGCTCTTGCGCGCCGCGAGCCGCCGCTGGAGCTCGAGCGCGTACATCAAGTTGGCGAGCTTCGACTGCCCGTACGCCGCGGTCGGCGAGTAGCCCTTCTTCGAGTTCAAGTCGTCGAGCGAGATGACGCCCTGGCGGTGCACGATGCTGCTCACCGGCACGATGCGCCCACCCGCGGCCTCGACGAGATCGAAGAGCTGCGAGTTGAGCCGGAAGTGGCCGAGGTGGTTGGTCGCCAGCTGCAGCTCGAAGCCCTCCGACGTGCGGACCTCGGGGGTCTGCATCACGCCCGCGTTGTTCACGAGCGCGTCGATGCGGGTGCACTTGGCGCGAAGGGCAGCGACTCCGGCGCTCACGCTCGCGGGCTCGGCGAGATCGAGCACCACGAAGTCGACGTCAGCGCCGGGCACGGCCGCGCGAATCGCTTCGAGGGCGCCCTTTCCCTTGGCCTCGTCGCGGGTGGTGATGATCACCCGCCCCTTCTTCGCCGTGAGGTGCTTGGCGAGCTCGAAGCCGATGCCCGAGTTGCCGCCCGTGATGACGAACGTCTTTCCCGCGAGGTCCGGGAGCTGCTCTGGAGTCCAGCCGGTGGTCATGCGCGCAGACTTAAAGACGTTGCCGCCCGCGCGCATTCGCAAGTTGCGCCAATCGATGCCGTTCCCGATGCTTCGCCGGCTTCAACCACCAGGGGGACTCATGAAAACGTGGATGTTGCTCGTACTGCTGGGCTGCAGTGCCTTCGGCTGTTCAACGCAACGTGGTGCGCTGACCTTGACGCCAGCGAACCCGGATCCGAACCAGGGCGTCTGGGTGTTCATCGACAGCTCGAGCTCGGGTCGCTCCGGCATCTATCGCTGCAAAGAAGACCCTCCGGGCAAGCCGGTGTGCCGCAAGGCCGACTGGTGACCGGACTGTGAAAAAAGTGCAGACCTCCTCGGCCACTTGACGGAGGAGGTCTGTGCTCGGCGTTCGCGCGCGCTGGGCTAACGTGCCGAGCCGTTCATGCGCTCGTACCCCGCGGTCGCGCTGTTCTCCGCTTCACTGTTCTTCCTCACTGCGTGCGCGCACGCCCCCACCGCCGCTGCGCCCACCGGCACGCCGCTCGACTTCACCGTCGCGAGCTACCCGGCCAAGGCGCCTTTCGAGCTGAAGAGCGAGCGCGGCCACGTGGTGATGCTCGACGTCTGGGCGACGTGGTGTGAGCCGTGCCGCCAGTCGCTGCCGCTCTACCAGGCGATGGCGAAGAAGTACGCCGCGCAGGGCTTCCGCCTGTACGCGATGAACGTCGACGGCGACTCCGCGGTGCCGACCGAGATTCCCAAGTTCATCGTCGAGACCGGGCTCGCCGTGCCCATCTTGCTCGACACCGACGCCGCGCTCGCACAGTCGACGCTCAAGGTGAGCGTGATGCCGACCACCATCCTCCTCGACCGCAGCGGCCGCGTGCGCTTCATGCACGAGGGCTTCGAAGAAAAGACGCTCGCCGAGGTGGAGAAGCAGGTGCAGGCGCTGCTGGGAGAGAACGACGCGGAGAAGGCCGAGGTGTTCGCCCCCGGTGAAGGGCGCGCCGGCGCGGGCTTCGTGAACGCCACGCAGCGCGCGACGCTGAGCAAGCGCTGCATGCAGTTCCAGGAAGACGGCGACGAGCTGGTGCTCGAGAACCACCTCATCGACAGCCGTGAAGGTTCGTCGGGCGCTCGCGGTGCGCGCGGCGGAGGGTGCGGGTGCAACTGAGCCTGCTCGTCACGCTCGCCGTGGCGGCCGGGCCTGACGTCACCGTCAGCTCGAAGGTGCAGCTCTACGCGGACACCGACCGCACGGTGGTGGTCTCTCCACACGTGACCGGCACCGTCACGCTGCCGACCAAGACCTCGCTGAGCGCGACGTACACCGAAGACATCGTCTCGAGCGCGTCGGTCGACGTGCGCACCACGGCGAGCCCGCGCATCTATGACCGGCGCCAGGAGGTCGACTTCGGCGCAGGCCAGGAGGTGGCGGGCTTCCAGCTCGGCGGCTCGTACATGCACGCGCGCGAGCGCGACTACCTGAGCAACGGCGGCTCGCTCACCATCTCGCGCGAGCTCTTCCAGAAGAACACCACCATCAGCCTGCGCGGCGGCTTCATGTCGAACGTCGTCGGGCGCGCCGATGATCCGCTCTACCAGGCGCCGATGACCGACTGGAGCGGCGACCTCGCGCTCACGCAGATCTTCACGCCCACCACCATCGCGCAGCTCAACGTCACCGTGGCGCGCACCAACGGAATGATCGCCAGCCCCTACCGCAAGGTGCGCGTGAACATGGGCAGCGCGGCGGACCCGCTGGTGGTGCTGATGCCCGAGAACGAGCCGGGCGATCGCTTCCGTTTCGCCGCCGCGCTCGGCATCAAGCAGTACCTCGGCAGCTTCCTCGTGCTGCACGGCGAGTACCGCCTCTACCGCGACAGCTGGTCGGTGCTCTCGCACACCGTGGACGCGCGGGTGATTCTCGATCTCTCGCCCATCACGCTGCGCTTCCGCTACCGCTTCTACACGCAGTCGCGCGCGTCGTTTTACGAGCCGTTCTACGACTCGCTGAAGCTGTACCTCTCGAGCGACCGCGAGCTCTCGGCGTTCACCTCGCACCTCTTCGGGCTCAAGGCGGAATGGCAGCCGCTGCGCACCGAGAAGAGCGGCACTGCGTTCCGCTTCGACGCGAAGGTCGAGGGCATGTACTTCAACTACCCCGAGTTCATTCGCTTGCACGAGCGGTGGGCGCTCATCGCGCAGGTCGGCGCAGGAGTGGACTTCTGATGCGCGCGCTCTTCGTCCTCGCTCTCGGCGCGCTCGCGTTTCCGTGCGCGACTCCGCCGCCGCCGACGCAAGTGGTCGCGCTCGACAAGGGCTTCTTCGCCGCGAAGGTCGAGCCGGAGTTGATCGCCAGCTGCGCGTATTCCACGTGCCACGGCGCGCCGCTGCGGCCGATGCGCGTCTTCTCGCTCGCGGGCCTGCGCGACACCAACACCCAGTGCCTCACCGCGCAGGAGCACGAGGCCAACTTCCTGCGCGCGTCGGCGTCGGCGTCGCCCACGTCGTCGGGGTTGCCCGACCTGCTGCGCAAGCCGCTGCAGTTCGAGAGCGGCGGCGCGGGGCACGGCGGCGTCGATCGCTTCGGTCGCAACGTCTACGCGAACAAGGACGCGGCGGGCTGGAAGCTGCTCGAGGCGTGGGTGAACGGCGCGACGCTCGCCGCGGGCGAAGACGGCGGCTGGTTCGACCCCGCGTGCGCCACCGAGCCCGAGGAGCCGGACGACGGCGGCATGATGATGGGCAGCGACGGCGGCGTCGGCCCGATGGCGTGCATGCCGAGCGTCGGCAACAGCTACGCGCCAGTCGCGGCCATCGTGGTGACCAGCACGTGCGCGAAGGAAGCGGGCTGCCACACGCCCGAGAACAAGCTCGATGCGGGCTGCTTCGTCGCCGACAACACCTGCGAGTCGTTGCGCATGGCCGGCTGCCTCAAGCGCTCGGTGATTCCGTGCGACCTCCGCCGCTCGAAGCTGCTGCAGTACACCGGGCCGCCGTGGGGCGTGAAGGCGCACCAGGGCGTGCTCAACTCGATGCACGCCGCGGCGATCGCCGATTGGATCGACGGCGGCGCGTCGTGTGACGGCGGAGGGCCCTTCCCATGATGGGAACGCTCACGCTGCTGGTGCTCGCGTTCGGTGCGCCGCAGACCTTCGACGCGCCCGCGGAAGTCGGAGGCGGCTCGCGCGGCAGCTTCACCGGCGCGCCGTCGAGCAAGTGGAACTGCGGCGTGTGCCACTCGGAGCCGACGACTCCCGCGACGAACGCGTTGACCATCACCGCCGCCGGGCGCGACCTGGCGACGCAGGGCTACGAGCCGGGCCAGACGTACGAGCTGGAGATCGAGCTCCATGGCGCGCTGGGCACGCGCGCGGGCTTCTCGCTCGAGGCGACGGTGCCGACTGGTGGGGCGCCCTTCTCGCGCGCGTCGGGCACGCTGACGCCGCACGCCTTCGGAGGCGCGAGCGATCCCTTCACGTGCCCTGACACGTCGCCGGCGGGCGGGTTCGAGCCGGTGGTGGTGCTGGACTCGGTCGCGCGCACGTATTCCTGCGGGCTGACGAAGTGGCGCGTGACGTGGACGGCGCCAGCGAGCGACGAGGGCAGCGTCACCATCTACGCGAGCGCGGTCGACGCGAACGACGACGCGACGAACCAGGGCGACCTCGCGCACTCGGTGGTGCTCGGCGTGCCGTCTCCGTCGACGCTGGGGAAGAAGAACGCCGGGTGCTCGACGACGCCGGTCGGGGCGGTGGTGTTGCTCGCGGTGATGCTGCTGATCTCGCGCCGACACCGCGGTGCCGCGCTGGTGCTCTCACTCGCGTTGCTGGCGGCGCCAGCCGTCGCGGCGGGGAAGAAGGGAAAGAAGACTCCGCCGAAGACGACCAAGCCGGTGCCGGTGCCCGAGCCGATTCCGGAGCCGACGCCCACGCCGCGCGCGACGCCCGAGCCTGCGCCGGAGCCCGCGCCTGCGCCGACGGTGGTCGCGACGCCGCCCGCCCCAGTCACTCCGACGCCGGCCGAAGAAGTGAAGGCGAGTGCACCACGCGACCCGGACTCCATCGCCGAAGCGCTCGAACTCGACGCGCGCGTGGGCTTCGGCTTTCGCAGCGCGACGTTCTCGTCGAACAGCTACGCGACGCCGCTGCGCGCAGGCTTCGGGTACCCGAGCCTCGGGTTGGGCGTGACGGTCTTCCCGTTCCGGTTGCTGCGCACCTCGGCGCTCGAGGGGCTGCACGTGCAGGGGCGGTACACGGTGGGCTGGGTGCTCGCGACGCTGCCGTTGTCGGGTGCGCTCGCGTTGCCGTCAGATGGGCGCGTCGCGCTGGGCTATCTGATTCGTGCGGGCGTGCTCCAGCTCGCGCCGCGCGCGCTGTACCGCGTGGTCATCGGCGGCGTGGAACGGAACTCGCTCTTCGACGACGGGTATTTCCAGAGCCTCGGCGGTGAGCTGTTGATCGGCGTCGACACCGGGAAGTTCTTCGTGAACGTGACGCCGCGCGTGTCGGCGATCGTCGACGTGGGGACCCAGATGGTGCGCGGCTACGGCGCGTCGAAGGGCGGGCTGACGGCGGGCGGCGCGGCGGAGGTGGGCGTGCGGTTCGGCGCGGTCACGCTGTCGGGCTCGTACTCGTTCAACTGGGCGCGCACCGAGTTCGGCGGCCAGGGTGTGCGGGCGCTCGAGGCGGTGACGTTGAGTGACGTCACGCACGCTGGCTTTCTCGGGCTGTCGCTCGCGCTCTGAAGCGCCGTCACATGCCGGTGAGCCGGTCGTGGACTTCTTCCCACTCGCTCTCGCTCCACCACTCGCGCTCGAGGCCGCGGCACGTCGTCCCGTACGCGGGACACATGATGCAGCCTTCACCGCGGTAGGCGTCGTGGTCGCTCATCGGTGCCCAGCGCGCGACGAGGGCTTCACCTTCTGCGCGAGCCGAGAGCTCGGCGTCGGTGGGCCCGCGGCCTGAGAGCTCGTTGACGCCCTGCGCGCGCAGCCGCGGCTTGCACTCGGGGAACAGCACGGTGTTCTCGGCGTCGATGTGGTGCCAGAGCTGGTGCGCGTAGCGGCGCGCGACGTCGCGAATGTGATCGTTCGACAACGGGCCGCCGGACTCGCGAGCGCGGACGAGGTGCTCGAGCTCGGTGAGGAGGCCCGCCATCATCGCGTGGTCGTGCGTGATGACCGCGATGGGACCCTGGTCGCGTGGAAGACCGCTCTCTTTGACCAGCGCGCGGAAGAGCACGTCTTCTTCGCGTGCGTGGTGGAAGTCGCCGGCGTAGAGGCGGAAGAAGCGGAGGAACGCGGCTCCGTCGGCGGCTGGCGCGTTGCCTGCGGTGTACGCCTCGGCCCAGGTGCGCAGCGAGCCGACCACGCGCTCGATGAGGGAATGCTCGGCCTGGAGTTCTTCGAGGAGCTTCACGCCCCGATGACGTACCACTCCCGGGTCAATCGATCTTCAGCTCGACGAGGGTCTCCCGCAGCGCGTCGTTGAACGCCTGCGGCGCCTCGAGCATCGGATAGTGACCGACACCCGCGATGAGGCGCACGTCGAAGTCGCGGAAGTGACGACGGTTCGCGGCGGTGTCGGTCGGCTGGGCGTCGGAGTTGATGGCTCGCACCGGCACCCGGCACTGGTCGGCGTCGGCCTTGATGTCGTGGCGGTAGAGCGGCTCGAGGAGCGCCGCGCCTTCGTCACCGGTGCGCGAGAGGAACTCCGTCGTCAGTCTCGTCGCAACCTCCGGCGGAGTGCCCTTCGAGAAGAGCCACTGCGGCGCGATCGTCTTGATCGCTGTCGGGAAGTCGGCGCGGTAGCTCGCGAGGATCTGGTCCACCTGAGCGCGGGGAATCTGCTGCTCGACGTTCTTCAACGTGTCGATCAACACCAGGGCGAGCACGTTCGACAGGTGCAGTGAGGCGTGAAGCGCGTGGGCTCCCGACATCGAGTGACCCAGCAGCACCACGCGCTCGAACTGGTTCGCGACGGCCTCGATGTCGGCGGCGTACGCGGCGACCGAGTGGTGCTTCCGGTCTCGCCCCGACGCGCCGTGACCGGCGAGATCGATCTGCACCACGTTGAAGCGCGCACTGAAGGCCTCGCGTTGTGCGTCGAACCAGCGACCGGAGCCGAGCCAGCCGTGCACGAACACCAACGCGGTCTTCCCGCTGCCAGACTGCTCGAAGGCGATGCGCACTCCGTCGGCGCTCGTGACGTTCATGGTGGGCAGGAACTTAAACCGCGCTCACGGCCCCGGCAGTCCACTCGGCGCCCACACGTCGATGAGCTCCTTCTCGAGCCCCTCGGTCGCGTGCACCTTGCCATCGGGCGTCACCCACACCGCCGCCGCGCCGAACGTGCGCACCAGGGGCTGCCCTTCTTTCGGCCCGAGAATGAACGCCGCCTTGGTGAGGAACTCCGCGTCGGTCGCGCTCTTCGCCAGGACCGTCGCCGACACCGACGCGCGCGCCGGCTGACACGTCCGCAGATCAATCAAGTGGTGGTACCGCACGCCGTCCTTCACGAAGAAGTGCTCGTAGTCGCCGCTCGTCGAGAACGCCGCGTCGCTCAGCTCGACCTTCGCGAAGCTCTGCGTCTTCGGCCCGCGCGGATCTCGAATGCCGACGCGCCACTTGCGCCCCTCGACCAACCCGCCGACGTACAAGTCGCCGCCCGCCTGCACGAAGAAGTCCTTCAGCCCGCGCGCGCGGAAGAGCGATACGACCTGGTCGACGCCCCACCCCTTCACGACTCCGCCCAGTCCGAGCCGCATGCCCTTCTGCAGCGTGATGGCGCACGAGCCGTCGGGGTGCGGACTCACACGCACCTTCGCCCACCCCACGAGCGCGCACTTCGCCTGCACCTCTTTATATGCGGGCACTGCGCCGTCTTCGGCCGAGCCGAACTTCCACACCTCGCGCAACGCGGCCCACGTCGGGTCGAACAGGCCCTTCGTCCGCTTCGCTCCGTCGAGCGCGAGCGACACCACGCTGCACACCGTCTTCGGCGCGTCGACCGGCTTCCCTTCCGACGCGTTCACCTTCGCCAGCGGCGAGTCGCTCTTCCACTCGTTCAAGTTGGCTTCGATGTCTTCGAAGACCGCGAACGCTTCGCCGAACGCTGCCTCGCGCACGTCGACTGGTACCGACGACGGCAGCGCCAGCGACACCTCGGTGTGCATCAACTCGCGCGTGCGGCGATCGAGCGCCGGCGCAGTGACGCCCGCGTCCGCCGCGAGCACGAGCACGACGAAGAGCGACGTCACGGCGAGAGCAGCAGCTTGCCCATCACCACGTCGTCATCGGCGCCGCCGTCGAGGCCGCGCGTGCGGTCGTTGCCGTTCCCGTCGACCATGCCGATGGCCATGGTGATGACTCCCGCGTCGGTGGCCGGCGACTTCCACGTGAACTGCCACGCCTTGATCGACGGGTTCGGGTAGCGGCTGAAGACCACGTCGCAGCGCCGGTACATGTGCGTGGTGCCGGTGGTGGGCGGCATGTTCGACGGCGAGTTCATCGGGCAGTTGCCGGTGCTGATGTTGGTGTCGGTGGTGAGCGTGCCGACGCGCGTGCCGTTCGCGTCTTCGAACACCGCGGCGAAGTTGTTGTTCTTGATGCCGCCGTCGGTCTCGAGGTGGTGCTCGTTCAGCATGCGCACGTTCACCGTGTAGGTGGTGTTGAGCGCGTACTGGCCCGCGTTGAAGACGAAGCCATCGACGCCGCCGTCGAACGCCACCTGGTTCTGCAGCGCGGGCGTGAAGGTGATGAGCGCGCGCAGCGGGTTGGCGGTGTTGCGCGCCTGCGGCGTGTGGCAGTCGGAGCACTTCACGCCGCCCTCGTACTTGCTGCCGGTGCCGAAGACGCCGTCCGCGCCGGGCTTCACGAGCGTCAGCGGCGCCGCCGGGTCGTACCAGGAATACTCGTGATTCCACGCGAGCGCTGCCGAAGCGAGCACCAGCGCGCCGACGAGTGACCACCGAATCGAGCGATGGAGAGTCATGGTGGTGGGTCTCTCAGTTCGGCGAGGTACAGGTGGCGAGCGTCATGCCGTTGAGCCAGTTCTGCACGATGACGTAGTCCGCGTTGCTCATGCTCTTCCACGGCTTGATGCCGGCGTGCGTGAAGGTGGAGGTCTCGAGCGGCTGCGAGAGCAGCTCGTTCGTCCCGCCGGGAACGCCCGCGCTCATGCAACGCGCCCCGTCGAAGTTGAGCCGCTTCTCCGTCATCGTGAGATCCACTGTCGCGTAGCAGCTGCCCGTCGCGCTCACGTTGGGCAGGTAGATGGTCTGCATGCCCGACTGGAGGCACATGCCTGCCACCATCACCGTCTCGTCGTTTCGTTCCCGCCCGCGCGCGAACACGCGGAAGGGCCGGCCCGTGTCACGGGTGCCGTGGCAGCCGATCATCGCGCACGACTTCGCGAGCACCGGCATCACGTTGCAGCGGAAGTAGTTCTGATCGAGCGGTGGCAGCGTCAGCGGGCCTTCACTGGGCTTGTTGGTGGTGGTGCCGCAGAAGTTCTGATCGAGGCACGTGCGCGTCGCCTGGCCCGGAGTCGCCGACGGCTGCCAGTAGCCGCACAGCCAGTTCTCGACACAGCCGCTCCCGCCTCCGGTGCCACCGCCAGTCGTGCCGCCACCCGTCGTTCCGCCACCGGTGGTGCCACCGCCCGTTGCAGAGCCGCCGCCCGTTGCAGACCCGCCGCCGGTTGCCGAGCCTCCGCCCGTCGCGCCGCCTCCGGTGCCGCCGCCCGCCGTTCCACCGCCGGTCGCGGAGCCACCTCCCGTGGCGCCACCTCCCGTGCCGCCACCGCTCGCGCCGCCATCACACGCGCTGCCGGTGCACACCATCGGGTTGTCGATGCCTGCGCTGCAGCTCCACCACGTACACGCCAACGCGGCGAACAGCGCCGCGCGTCCAGGGCGAACGTTCAAGGTGACTCCAGTTGGGGGAAGGGCCGAGCGGGAAATCTACACCGGCCCGCCCCTGCGGCTACATTCGGCCCCCGTGACGGTCCACGAGTTCCTCGACCTGCTGGTGCGCTGGGTCCACTTGATCGCCGGCATCATGTGGATCGGCAACTCGATGCTCTTCAACTGGCTCGACCGCAACCTCGAGAAGGCCGCGGGGCGCGAGAAGGAGGTCGGCTACGAGGGCAAGATGTGGATGGTCCACTCGGGCGGCTTCTACGAGGTCGAGAAGAAGCAGCTCGCGCCAGGCCAGCTCCCCGCCACGCTGCACTGGTTCAAGTGGCAGAACTTCACCACCTGGGCCACGGGCATCGCGCTGCTCGTCGTCGTCTATTACGCCAACCGCGGCGCGTACCTCATCGACCCCTCGGTGCACGCGCTCAGCTACGTGCACGCCGTCTCGCTCTCGGTCGCGACGCTGGTGCTCGCGTGGGTCATCTACGACGTGCTGTGGCGCACGCTCGGCAAGTCGATGCCCTCGCTCGCGGGACTGCTCTCACTCGCCGCCTTGCTCGGCATCGCGTTCGGCCTCACGCAGGTCTTCTCGGGGCGCGCGGCCTACCTGCACGTCGGTGTCCTGCTCGGCACGGTCATGACCGGCAACGTGTGGACGGTCATCATTCCCAGCCAGCGCAAGCTCGTCGCCGCCACCGCCTCGGGCCAGGAACAGGACTACGCGCTCAACCAGAAGGCCAAGCAGCGCAGCATTCACAACAACTACATGACCTTCCCGTTGCTCTTCATCATGTTGAGCAACCACTTCCCCTCGACGTACGGCCACCCGCTCAACTGGCTCGTGCTCTTCGTGCTCATCTTCGCGGGCGCGGGCATTCGCCACTTCATGAACATTCGCTTCGGCCTGAAGTCGGTCGGCGCGTGGCTGGGGCCCATCATCGGCATCGCGGTGGTCGCGACCGTGTTGCTCTTCGTGCTCACGAAGCGTGATGAGCCGCCGCCTCCGACGACCAACGCCGGCACCGTCACGCCGGTCACCTTCGCGCGCGTGCAGGCCATCGTGCAGACGCGGTGTGTGACCTGTCACTCCGAGCACCCCACCGAGCCGATGTTCCCCGTCGCGCCCAACGGCGTGAAGTTCGACTCGCCCGCGCAGATCCAGGCGCTCGCCGCGCGCATCAAGGAACGCGTGGTGGTCAGCAAGACGATGCCGTTCATCAACAAGACCGGCATGGCCGACGATGAGCGCGCGGTGCTCGGGCAGTGGGTCGACGAGGGCGCGAAGCTCGACGAGGGTGCGGCGCCCGCTCCATGAACGAGTTCTCGCAGACGCTGCTCAGCACGCTGTCGGGTGAGCAGGCTGCGACCGTGCTGCGCAGCCCCGGCTCGACCGTCGCGCCGCCGCACGACGCGACGCTGGGCCGCCGCGCGCTCGAGGTGCTGCAGCAGCTCTCGCATGACCCGCAGGCGCTGCGCGTGGAATCGGAGCTCGGCGCCGGCGGCATGGGCGTGGTGCAGCTCGCGCGGCAGGTCGCGCTCGATCGCCACGTCGCGGTGAAGACGCTCAAGCCTGCGCTGCGCGCCGCCAGTGACGTCGAGGCGCTGCTCGCCGAGGCGTGGCGCACCGGCCGGCTCGAGCACCCCAACATCCTCCCCGTGTACTCACTCAGCCTCGACCCGCAGGGGTTGCCGGTGCTGGTGATGAAGCGCATCGAGGGCGTGACGTGGGGCACGCTCATTCGCGACCCGAACTTGATGGCCGCGCACGCGCAGGGCCGCACGCCGCTCGACGAGCACCTGCGCATCCTCCAGCAGGTCTGCAACGCGGTGCACTTCGCGCACGCGCGCGGCATCATTCACCGCGATCTCAAGCCCGAGAACGTGATGGTCGGCGCGTTCGGCGAGGTCTACCTGGTGGACTGGGGCATCGCGTGCGCGCCCGGGCCCGCGGTCTCGCTCGCTGGCACGCCCGCGTACATGGCGCCCGAGATGCTCGGCAGCGCTGGCGGCCAGCTCACGGTGCGCACCGACGTCTACCTGCTCGGCGCGATGCTCTACGAGGTGCTCGCCGGCAAGGCCCCGCACCACGCGACCAATCCCCAGGAGCTCTTCGAGGTCGTGCTGCGCTCGAACCCGAAGATCCCCGACGACGCGCCGGAGGAGCTCGCGACGCTGGTGCGAGCGTGCATGAGCAGCGACCCGCTCAAGCGCCCCGAGAGCGCGCTCGACGTGCGGCTCCGGCTCGAGGCCTTCGCGCAGCACCAGGGCAGCAACGCGCTCGCCCGCCAGGTCGAGAAGCGCGCTGCCGAGCTGAAGGTGCTGGCCACCAGCGCGCACCCCGATCGCCGCCGCGTCGACGAGCTCTTCTCGGAATGCCGCTTCGGTCTGCAGATGTCGCTCGCCGGCTGGAGCGGCAACCAGCGCGCGCGCGAGCTGCTCGAGAGCGTGGTGGCCACCATGGTGCGCTTCGAGCTGGAGCACGGCTCCGCGCGCGCGGCCGAGGTGCTGCTGCCCGAGCTGAAGGAGCCCGGCGAGCTGCCCGCGCTCGTCGCCGCGGCGCTGGAGCGTGAGAAGGACAAGGACCTCCAGGTCTTGCGCCTGAAGAGCCTCGAGCAGCAGCTCGACCCGCGCCTCGGCGGCCGCACCCGCACGCTCGTCGCGCTGGTGGTCGGCGTCATCTGGGTCATCTTTCCGTTCCTCGGCCACGTCATCCAGGTCGACCCCGCGACCGAGATGGTGAAGTCGGCGCCCGTCGCGCTGCTGAGCGCGGTGATTCTCACCATCGTCGCGCTGCGCGGGCGTCGCAAGGCGGTGCTGCTCACCACGCTCAACCGCCAGCTGCTGCGCGCGCTCATTCCCACCATGACGCTGCAGGCCGTGGGCGTGACCATCGCGTGGCACCTCGGCGTCACGGGCGGCGAGTACGGCGCGGCGATTCTCGCGGGCTACTGGGGCGTCATCACCACCGTCATCGCGGCCTCGCTGATGCCGCCCATCTGGCCCACGCCGCTGGCGTACTTCGCCGGGGCGGCGGTGGCGCTGAAGTGGCCCGAATATCGGCACCTCGCCACGATGGGCTCGAACCTCGTGATGTGCGCCAACGCGCTGATCGTCGCGCGGTCACGCCGGTATTCGAGCGCCGAAGACGAGTCGTCGCTGGTTCACTGATTTTCTGCACACCCCGGTCGTCCGCCGGGTCATGCGCACCGTGCGACACGTGTGCCTGCTGATCGCGCTGGGCCTCACCGGCCTCTCGAGTGCCTCGTGCACGAAGGAGCGCCCGGTGCTCTCGCTCGTCGACGGCGCAGGCATCTCGGTCGGGGCGCGCGTCTTCGCCGAGGGCGTGATGGTGGGCGAGGTGCAGGAGGTGCAGGTGTCGGAGGGGCGCGTGGTCGCGCGCGTGACGTGGAAGGAAGGCCACACCCTCGCGCTGCGCGCCGACGCGTGCGCGGTGGTGCTCGGGCCGGAGGTCGTCATCTTCCCCGGGAAGGACCTCGTGCCGCTCAGCCCGCCCGTGCCGTCGTGCCGTGAAGACGCGGTGCTCGCCGGGCGCGTGAAGTCACTCAGCCAGGGCGGCAACCAGGCCGTCGCCGAGGCAGCCACCAAGTGGTTCGAGCGTCACCGCCGCTCGCTGGAACCCGCGGGCCTCGAGCCGTGCGGCGCGCTGGAGGTCACCCGCGCGCGCACCGAGGCAGTCGACGCGGTGCCGTTGCTCCTGCCGTCGGGAGGCAAGCGCGTGTGGCTCACGCTCGAGAACCGCTCTGACTCACCGCTGTCGCTGTCCACCGCGCGCTTCGTCGACGCCCGCGGCTTCGAGGCGCCGCACGCGCACCTGCCCGACGACGACGCGCTGTTCATGAGCATCGCCTTGCCGCCTCGTTCACGTCGCGAGGTGAGCGCGGTGTTCGAAGACACGCGCGACGTCAGCGCCATCGAGTTCGAGGCGACCTCGCCGCTGCAGGGCGGTGCGTGCCGTTCGCGCTGGCCGTTCTGAACTTCAGGGGCCCTTCGTCAACACGCCGACGTTGGGACCGGCGACCTCGTCGACCTTCGCCTGCGTCATCAGGTCGAGCGACTGCGTCGAGCCCCGGAGCTGCGCGTTGAAGAACGCCACCGCGAAGTGGTTGATGAGCGGCTGCGCGACCGAAGCCGGCGGCGCGGTCGGCCCGCACCCGTCTTCGAGCACCTTCTTGATGTTGGCGCCGGGGATGTCGAG
Organism: Myxococcaceae bacterium; assembly: GCA_046351675.1. GTDB lineage: Bacteria > Myxococcota > Myxococcia > Myxococcales > Myxococcaceae > Archangium_A. The sequence continues at coordinate 103,462 of JAXLYB010000020.1, read as the reverse complement.
CATCACGCGATCGCTGATGCTGGCGAGATCGAACGCGCAGAGGTCGCTGAACGTGAAGTGCCCGCCGTTGGAGATGTCGAGCAGCCACCACGGCTGCCCCGCGGCCTTCACCTCGACCATCGTGGGCTCGACGTTGGTGTCCCACTCCAGCGTCTTGTCTTGATGCGCGGCCTGCACGTGAATCGGCAGGCTCGGCCGCGGCAACCCGAGCCACGCCACGCTCGCGTCGAACGGCGCCTGCGGCACGATGGCCTTCACGCGCGCGTCGAGCGCCGCCACGCGGAACGAGGTGAGCGCTCCGAAGCTGTGGCCGGTGACGCCGATGCGCGTCTCGTCGACGAGGCCGTAGAGCGGATCGCTGTCGCGCAGCTTCGTGAAGCGGTTGAGCAGGTAGATGACGTCGTCGGGCCGGTGCTGCACGCCCACCACCGCGCTCTCGAGTTGGCCGCGCACCACGTCGTAGAGCGTGCCGCCCTGGTGGTCGGTGCTCACCACGATGTAGCCGTGCGAGGCGAGGAGCACCGTGTAGTAGGTCGACTGCCAGCGAATCGCCGCCTGCCCGTGGCTGAAGACGATGAGCGGGAACTTGCCGTGCGCGCGCGCGGGCTCGGCGTCACGTACCGCGCTCGTCTGCAGCAGCGGAATGGTGCCCACGCCGATCGCCGCCTGCTGCTCGGGCGTGAAGATGGGGAGGATGTCGTAGACCACGCCGGGCTGGCCGCGCGTGGTCTGCACCGCCGGGTACCAGATCTCCGTCACCAGCACGCGCGGGTTGCCAGCCGCGTCGCGCCGGCCGGTGTCTTCGAAGGTCACGGTGCGCACGCCGACGGGGTACGGGCCGAACTTCGCGGGGTCTGGCGCAGCGGTGGGCGACGCCGGTTCGAATGGCAGCGGATCGACGGGCGGGTCCATCTTCGCGGGACCACACGCCGTGATGAGGGCGAAGAACGCTACGACTGAAACGAGACGCATGCGGTCTTCTCCCCGCCCTGCCGCGCGAACACAAGGGGCGTTACGCTCGCGCCCGTGACCGCTCAGGGGGCAGCGTCGTCCGAGAAGCTCGTCTACAAGCCGGTGTTCGAGGCGCTGCGGCAGGGGCTGGTCGACGTGATGACGCCCGGCTTCCGCGAGGCGCTCAAGGGCATGGGCCTCAACTTCGAGAAGCTCGACCCCGGCTACCCGTACCCGCTCTTCGAGAAGGTGGTGCTCGAGGCGGCGAAGCTGTTCACCGATCGCTCGCAGCCTGACGCCGTCGCGGAGGTGGGTCGCCGGCTCGCGCTCGCGACGGTCGATCAAAACCCGGTGGGCAAGCACCTGCTGCCGTTGCTGCGCGTGATGTCGACGGGCAAGGCGCTGCGTCGCGTGTACTCGCGGAGCACCGGCGAGAACTACAACGAGGTGAGCTTCGGCGCCGAGACGCCGAAGTCGCTCGAGATGAACATGACCGACGTGGGCAACATCCCCGACATGGCGCGCGGGTCGATCTTCGGCATGGGCGACGCCATCGGGCTCAAGCTGCGCGCGAAGATCATCTGGTTCGAGGCGCCGAAGGTCCGCTACCTCATCGAGTGGGACTGACTAGCGCAGCTTCGCGAGGCCGAAGCCTTCGCGGCAGTCGATGCGCAGCGTGTGCTCTTCGCTGAGCGCAGACGCGTCGAAGCGGAAGGCGCTGCGGGCGAGTTCCCTGCTGCTGCCCGCGGCGAAGCGGCCGAGCTTGAAGCGCTTCTGGCCTGGCGCGGTGACCACGCAGTCGGTCCAGGGCTGGCCGCTGCCGTTGCTCACGATGAAGGTCGCGCCCGAGGTGCGCACGAAGAACTTCAGGTTGGGCTCGTCGTCGATCGGCGGCGCGGTGATGGCGCCCGCGTCCATCGGTGGCGGCGCGAGCTCGTCGCCAGCGTCGACCGCGGGTGGCTCGACCACCGCGACGGCTGCGTCGAGCCCCGGGGCGGGCGACGGCTGCGCGCCCGCGTCCACGGTGGCGAGCGGCGGCATCGGCGTGGCGGCGTCGGGATTGCGCAGCGCGAGCCACGCGACGATCGCGACCAGCACCACCGCGGCGCCGATGAACAGCGGGCCCAGCGAGCGACGCGGCACGGCAGCGCGGAGCTCTTCGCTGGTGAGCGGCGACGAAGAGGGCTGCGCCGCATTCGGCGGCGACGACGGCTTCGGCGGAGGCACGCGGCCCGTCAGCTCACTCGCGGCCGGCGGCGACGAAGGCTGCGGCGGAGGAACGCGGCCCGTGAGGTCGCTCGCCGGAGGAGACGACGGCTGCGGCGGAGCGGCGCGACCGGTCAGCTCACCCGGCGTCGCTTGCGCGAGCGGCACGAGCGGTTCTGGCGAGACGGTCACCTCGGGAGGCAGGGAGGGCGCCTTGCCCAGCACGCTCTCCTTCGTCATCGCGCCGGGGTCGATGGGCTTCTGCTCGAGCGCGGCCGGGCGCGCGGCGACGGTCGAGGGCTGTTCCGTGACGGGCGCCGGCGCGGGCAGCTGGCTCGGCGGACCGGGCCGCACGTGCGTCGCCGCGAGTGGATCAGACGGCTGCACCACGCCCGGCGTCACGCCCCGCAACGTCGACACGCGCGTCAGCAGCGAGCGCTGGTTCACCCATTCGGGGTCGCACTTCGACTTCACGTACTCGCCCAGCTGCGGCTTGGTGGGCGGCGGCCCGAGCGCCAGCACCTCGGCCATCAGCGCGCGCGCGAAGAGATCGGTGTCGGGGTGCCGCTGGTTCGGGTCGGGCTGCAGCGCCTTGAGCACCACGGCCTCGAGCGCGGCGGGCACGTCGGGCCGCAGCGGCGCGAGCGGGCGCACCGTGGGCTGGGCCATCGCGACCACCATCTCGGTCAGCGTGCCGCGGCGAATGAAGGGCTGGTTGGCGAGCAATTCCCACAACACGATGCCCAGCGCGTACTGGTCGGCGCGGTGGTCGACGTTCTCGCCGCGCGCCTGTTCCGGCGCCATGTAGCCGAGCTTGCCCATCACCGAGCTCTGCGCGGTGTGACGCGAGCGGGCCTCCGACTTGGCGATGCCGAAGTCGATGACCTTCACCTCGCCCTCGTACGACACCATGATGTTCTGCGGGCTCACGTCGCGGTGCACGATGTGCAGCGGTGAGCCGTCGAGCGCGACCTTGCGGTGCGCGGCGCCGAGCCCCTCCGCGGCCTGGGCGACGAGCGAGACCACGAGGCTGACCGGCATGAACTCGTTGCTGGCGCGCACGCGCTCGTGGAGCTTCGCGAGGTCGACGCCGGCGACGTACTCGAGCGCGAGGTAGTACTGCCCCTCGGCCTCGTTCATGTCGAGGATCTGCGCGATGTTGCCGTGCGAGAGCTGCGTGAGCACGCGCCCCTCGTGCAGGAAGCGCGAGACGAAGTCGGCGTCCTTCGCGATCGACGGCAACACCGTTTTCACGATGCAGAGCTTCTCGAAGCCCGCGGTGCCGACGATGCGCGCGAGCCAGACCGCGCCCATGCCACCCTCGCCCAGCTGCTCGAGGAGCTCGTAGCGCCCGAGTCGCTTCACCGCGTCCATGGCGCGCACGAAAGCACCTCAGGCAACGCGAATCACGACCTTCCCCCGGGCGCGCTTGGTCTCGACGTGCGCCTGGCCTTCGCGCACCTGCTCGAGCGGGAGCACGCGATCGATGACGGGCTTGAGCATTCCCGTGCGGGTCCACTCCCCGAGCTGCGCGAGGTCGGCGGTGTTCGCACGCACCACGATGAGCCGCGCGCGCCGCGAGGTGAGGAAGCTGAGCGCCTGCTGCAGCACCACGCGCACCGAGGGCACGGTGCTGACGAAGGTGCCGCGCGGACCAAGCACGCGCGCGGCGCGGGAAAAGCCCTGGTTGCCGAAGATGTCGAAGAAGACGTCGAACGCGTCGTCGGGCCGCCAGGGGTTGGCGGCGTAGTCGCGCGCGTCGTGGGCGCCGAGCTCGCGGCAGCGCTCGAGGTTCGCCGCGCCCGAGGTCGTCGTGACGTGCAACCCGAGCTGGCGGGCGATCTGGATCGCGTAGCCGCCGACTCCGCCCGAGGCGCCGTGGAGGAGGACCTTCTGGCCCGGTTGCGCGCGCGCTTCGTCTCGCAGCGCCTGCAGACCGGTGAGCGCGGCGATGGGCAGCGCGGCCGCGTCTTCGAAGCTGACGCCGGGCGGCTTCTTCGCGAGGCAGGTGGCGGGCACGCAGACCTCTTCGGCGACCGCGCCGCCTTGCCAGCCGTTGAGCGCGCCGAAGACCTCGTCGCCGACGGTGAGCGAGGTGACTTGCGGGCCGAGCGCGCGAACGACGCCTGAGAGATCGAAGCCGAGGCGGCGGGGGAACTTCGAGCCCGTGAGGCGGCGGAAGCGGCCTTTGCGAATGAAGGAGTCTTTGGGGTTCAGCGCGGCGGCTTTGACGGCGACCAGCACTTCGCCGACGCGCGGCGCAGGTGAAGGCACGTCTCTCAGCTCGAGGACGTCGGGGGAACCGAAGCGGTCGTACTCAACGGCACGCATGAAGAGCTCCCTCTCCCTGCGCAGCGGGGAGAGGGTCGGGGTGAGGGGCGGGGAAGCGAACAAAGGCCGAGACGAGCACGGCCCCTCACCCCTGCCCTCTCCCCGCACGCGGGGAGAGGGAGACCTTGGTCGTGACCACGAACGCCACCAACCCCAGCACCGACACCCCACCCACCCACGCAAGCATCGTCAAATTCGTGCGGAACCCGGCCACCAGCATCCACCCCGCCGACACCACGTAGACCGCCGCGCACAGCAAGCTCACCAGCGACGGCCCGCCCGCCCCCACCATGCGATGCCGCGTGACCGCGCCCACCACGAGCGCGATGAGCACCAACCACCCGCGCACCCACAGCGGCGCAAAGTCGAACCCCAGCACCAACGCCGACACCGCGACCACCACCAACGCGCCGACCACGCGCGGCCACGGCGGCACCGCGGGCTTGCCTTCCTTGAAGTCGGCGACGAACAGCCCGAGCACCGAGAGCGCCGCGAAGAGCACCAGAATCGCGCCCACGTTCGACAGCACCGACCGCACGTCGTGCGTGAACAACAACGCCAGCGCGAGCACGCCCTGCAGCACCACCGCGCCGACGGGCGGCTTGCCTTCCTTCGCCTTCAGCACCGCCGGCAGGAAGCCATCGTTCGCCATCGCCGCGTACACGCGCGGGCCGACGAGCATCATCGCGCTCATCGCCGAGATGAAGAGCAGCAGCATCACCGCGCTCATCACCTTCGCCGCGCCGCCGCCGAGCAGGTGCGCCATCACCGCCTGCCCAAGCGTGACCTGCTCGAACTGCCCCTTGAGCGAGGTGAAGTCGTCGTACTTGAAGACCACCGTGCCCTGCTCGGGCGTGAGGTTGGCGACGAAGATGTAGTTCACCACCAGGTACAGCGCGCCGACCGCGAGGCAGCCGAGCATCATCGCGCGCGGCACGTCGCGGCCCGGTTCCTTGAACTCGTCGGCGGCGTAGATGGCGGCGTTCCAGCCCGAGAACGCGAAGGCGATGAAGAAGAGGTTGAACGCGATGGCGTCGGCGGGCGAGGTGGTCGGCGACGGCGGCGCCCACGTCGGCCACGCGAGCGAGCCCTTCACCACGCCGACGAGCACGAATACGAGGAGCAGCAGCACCTTCACCGCCACCAACCCGTTCTGGATGCGCGCCGAGAGGTGCAGCCCGAGCGCGTGCACCACCGTCAGCGCGACGATGAGCAGCCCACCGACGAAGGTCGGCGAAACGGAAGGCACCACCGCCTGTGCGAACGCCCCGGCGGCGAGCGCGTCGAGCGCGATGGGCGCCGAGAAGCCCATGAGCAGGGAGGCCCAGCCGGCGAGGTACCCGAGCGAGGGGTGGAGCAGCGACGAGAGAAAGCGGTACTCGCCACCACTGCGCGGCACCACGCGCGCGACCTCGGCGTACGCCACCGCGCCGCACAGCGCGAGCACCGCGCCGATGACCCACGCGAGAAGAATCTGCGCCGCCGACAGGCTCTGCGCCATGAAGCCGGTCGAGAGGAAGACCCCGGCGCCGACCATGTTGGCGATGACCAGCCCGATGCCCGACTTGAGCCCCAGCGTGCGTGTCGACACGGCTGGCCCCTTACGCGCTCAACGCTTCGGCATCCACACCAGCGAGCGGCCGGGGTCGAACACCACCACGCCAGCGCCGAAGAAGAACGACTGTGCGACCTGCGCGCCGTTGACGTCCCACGTGCCGATGCCGCCGCACACGCGCGCCGCCACGGGCGTGTTCTTCGCGAAGAGCACCGCGTCGGGCTCGACGCGCCCCACCCCCATCGACGGTGAGGAACTCGAGCGGGTGCCCGGCCGCCAGCCGCCACGCCGTCACCGGCTCGGGCATGTTCACGCAGGTGGTGAGGGTGAGGTCGAGGTTCTGCGCGCGCACCAACGCGGCCGGCGCGTGCAGCAGCACGTCGTTCAAGAACGCGGAGTTGATGTTGATGGAATGGCGCACCACCGCGTCGTCGAAGCCGGTGTCGAGCTGCGCCAGCGCCGTCACGCCGTCGAGCCGCACGCGCAGGGTCGGCACGTTCGGCACGCGGTCGGCGGTGCCCGCGTCGAGCACGATGGTGTTGAGCGGCGCGAGGTTGCTGAAGTTCGAGCTGTAGAAGCCCGACGACGGCATGGCGACGAAGCCCGCGTCCTCGAGCTGCGCGACGTTGCAGAACTGGCTGAGCGGCGACGACAGCAGCCGCTGGCCCACGTAGTCGACCGCCATCGAGCGCACCGAGAGGAAGTCGGTGCCGATGATGCCGGCCTGCCGCGGCGGACCCATGAACGCCGAGAAGTCGGCGGTGTTGAGCGAGACCTGGCCCCACGGGCCGAAGAAGTCGAAGTTCGCGTAGGTGCAGGTGGGCCCGGTGCACGAGAGCTGCGCCGGCGGAGAGAATGCCGCGAGGTCGACCCACGAGCTGGTGCTGCCGAAGTCGACCAGGAAGGCCTTCGCCTGGGCCGACACGCCGGCGCCGAGCGTCGCGGTCACGTACTCGAGCTGACCCGAGCGCTGCAGGGGCAGCGAGGGCCCCAGGCACGGCGGGAAGGTCCATGTGACGACCGGGCCCGCGTCCACGCCGGCGTCGATGCCCGCGTCGACACCTGCATCCATTCCCGCGTCCAGTCCCGCATCGACGGCGCCCGCATCGACCACGCCCGCATCGACCACGCCCGCATCGACGGCGCCCGCATCGACTCCGCCATCGACTGGTGCGCCGGCGTCGGGGGCGCCCGCGTCAACACCGCCATCCGCGCCCGCGTCGACGAAGCCGCCCCCACCGCCGCCCGCATCGAGGCCGCCGTCATCGTCTGAAGTCATCGGCCCGCACGCCGCCACCACGACCGAAGCCACGAGCCACCACTGCCGACGCGTCCGCACGCGGCGCCTCTACCAGCTTCGCGCCCGGCGTCACCTCACTGAGGCAGCGACTTGAGCGCCTCGCGCTTGCGAGCCGCTTCGTCTTCCTCGTCGTCTTCGCGCGTCACCGCAGGCCAGGCCTTACTGTCGAGAATGCGCGTCAGCAGGTTCGGCACCTCGGGCGCGGGGGGATCGACCGGCAAGTCGAGCGAGTACTCCGCCTCGACGCCGTCGCGAAACACGCGCACCACCATCGGGCGCTTCCGCTCGTTCATCACCTTCACGTACGCAACCCAGTTGGGCGTCGGTACGCCGTTCACCGAGAGCAGCACGTCGCCGTAGCGCAAGCCGGCCGCCGCGGCGGGGCTGTCGGGCAGGCAGCCGAGAATCGCGAGGCCTCCCAGCGCGGTGGCCAACTTCTCGAAGTCATCGCGTCGCATGCGTCGAGCCTTTCACGCGCGGCAGGTGCAACGAAACGGGTCTCCGACGACTCATGAAGCATGCGCCAGCTGGTGCAGCTGGCTCCACAGGCGCGCGCGGCGATCGACCTGCTCCGGTGGACGATGTCCCGTGGGTGGCGGCATCCAGCTGACGAAAGGCGTGGCGTCGGCGGCGCCGACGGTCTCGAGCGTGCACGGCAGCTCGCACGGCGCCTGGGCCCAGCGCTGCGCGGCGCGGGAGCAGAGGTTGGCGGCTTCCGAGAAGCTCGCGGTGATGCGCTCGCGATCGCCGCTGCTCAGCACGTCGGTCAGGCGCTGCCACAGCGACGGCTCGGCGCGCACCACCTGCCACATGCGGTACGTGCCCGCGGCGCACTCGGTCAGCGCGATGCAGCGTTGAGACGAGAGCCACGGCGCCATCGCCGCGTGCAACTGCGCCCAGCGAATCAGCGCACCGCGCGCCTCGTCGAGGTCGGCGAACACGCAGTCGGCACCCGAGTGAAAGCGCCACCCCGACTCGGACTCGGCGAGCCACTCGCCCTCGGTGCGCTCGGTGGGCGCGCCCATGCCGGTGCCCGCTTCCTGCAGCAACACGCGTCCGTTCACGGGCGGCCAGATCCACCCGCCGGGCAAATCGGGCGTCGGCACGCGCGGAATCTTCCCCTGCGCCGAAGACTCGGCAACCGCCGCGGGTTCGGGCGTGCTCTCCACTTCTTCTCCCGGCCACAGCGCGCGCGCGAAGGCGTTGAGCGGCAGCGCGCGCATCTGGTTCAACAGGTTCTCCGCCGGGTCTTCAGGCGGCACCGGGCCCAGCTGGCCCAGCCGCACCAGTTCCCGCACGCGATCGAGCGCGAGCCGCACCGCGAACACGAAGGCCTCGCGAATGCCCTCGCCGCGCGACGCCACCGACTCGATGACCGCCAGGTTGCGCCCGTGCAACTCGCTGAGCGGCACCGCGCCCGGCAGGTCGCGCTTGTTGGCTTGCAGCACCACGCCCACCGGCGGCTGGTGGGTGCCGAGGCGCTCGATGAGATCTTCGAGGTGCTCGTTGCTCTCGAGGTAGCCGGCGCGCGAGGTGTCGGCGACGAACACCACCGCGTCGGCGGTGTTGACCAGCAACCGTCGCCGGGGCGCGAGCTCGCGCTGGCCGGGCACGCTGACGATCTGGCAGCGAATCTGGCGGCCCTCGAAGCGGCCACCCACGTATTCCAGCCAGTCGAAGAAGAGCGTGCGCCCCGACGATTCCTGCGGCGTGTGCACGGTGCCCTGGCCGAGCCGCTCGGCCAGCGCCTTGAGGCTCGTGGTCTTCCCCGCGGTCGGTGGGCCGTCGTAGACGATGCGCACCACCACCGCGTCGCGTTCGCGATCGAGGCTCGCCACGACGCACCTCAGCTGAGCGTCGCGACGTTCTTGTTCACCACGTTGCGCACGATCGCCAGGTTCGCCGACGCGCGATCGGCCGCGAGGTAGAGGAACGTGCCGCTGCCGACCATCTTGATGAGGTGAATCTGGTCGCCCAGCGTCAGCAGCATGTCTTCGAGGTGGGTGCGCAGGTTGAGCGACTTCATGATCTTCAGCTTCTGCTTCACCATCTCGGAGTTGTAGGCGCTGGCCGCCGCGAGATCGAACTCGGGGCGGTTCGACTTGAGCCCCAGCGTCATCCCCGAGTCGAGATCGACGAGGGAAGCGGCGATGAAGCCGGGAATGTCGGTGGCGATGCGCTCGAAGGTCTCGACGATCTGCTTTTCGGAAGGCATGGGGTGATCTCCTGGAAGGGGTGGTGGCGCTGCGGCTCGACTCAGACCGTGAGCTCCTTCTCGATCGCCGCGAGGCTGTGGCGCGCCATCGCGAGGTTCGACTTCGTCTTGTCGAGCGCGAGGTAGATGAAGAGCGAGTCGTTCGAGGCGAGCGGGCGGATCAGGTGGTACTGCTTGCCGAGCGTGATGAGGATGTCCTCGATCTGATCGTGCAGGTTGAGCGCCTTCATCGTCTTGCGCTTGGCGCGCACCACCTCGGTGTTGCCGGCCGCGGCCACCTCGAGGTTGATGTTCCCGCCGCCTCCCTGCGCGGCGAGCATCATTCCGCTGTTCGAATCGACGATGCACGCGCCGACGCAACCATCGATCTCCATCAAACGGGGCAACGCTTCCTTGGGGCTGGCCATGGATGACTCCTGTGGGTGTTCACTGCGGGGTGGAACGGCGTGCTGCGGGGAAGTTCAGGGCGCCGCGGCCTGCGCGGCGTGCAAGGGCTCCGACGAGTGCACCGCGGACGTCCAGCCGAGCCGCTGGAGCCCGCGCATCAAGGTCGAGAACTCGTCGCGGTGGCGGCAGTGCGCGAGCGTGGTGAAGCCGCCGTCGCGCCAGCCGACCCACGTGCCGCCGCGCCCGTCGAAGGCGAACTTCACGACCTCGCTGCGCTGACCGAAGTCGAGCAGGTTGCGCGCCGCCCACGCGCCGGCCTGGCGCAGCGACTGCAGCTCGGCGCGCGCGCCCGGGCAGAGCCGGCAGGCGAGCAGGGTCTCACCGGGGCGATCGAACACCGCGGCCGTCCACTCGCCGTGCACCAACTCGAGCCGCTCGTACGCCGTGGTGACCAGCGCCTCGCCGTGCTCGAGCGTGCTGGCCCAGGTGAGGATCTCGACCGGGTGAAAGGTGTACGCCGAGAGGTAGCCGCGCGCGCGGTGCGGCACCCAGCGCGGCTCGGTGGGCCACGCGCTGCTCGCCGCGAGCGACTCGGTGGTGTGCTGCAGGAGCGCGTTGCGCAGCGCGGCCGGCGCGAGGTGCCCCGCCGCGACCAGCGTCTCACCGACCGGCGTGCCGCGCTGACGGCACACCTGCACGAGGCTCTCGACCTCGCCCTCGGTCAGGGGAGGGGCGCAGCGTTGACGGAGGAGATCGGTGAGACGCCGGCGCAGCCCCTGCGACGCCGCCCAGCACACGCGGCCCTGCTCGAGCAGCACCACGCCGCTCAGTTGGCCTTCGGGGCCGTACGCGAGCGCGCCGGTGGCGTCGTCGGGCAGGCCCTCGAGCTCGGCCAGCACGCGGAGCACGGTGTCGGGAGCGGACGCGAGGAGCTCTCTCACAGGACCATGTCCCTCTCCACGTCCGAGAGGACGTACCGCGCCATCGCCAGGTTGGCCTTGCTGCGATCGAGCGAGAGGAAGAAGAAGAGCTGCGGCTGGCGCCGGCACAGCCGCAAGAGGTGGTACTCGCGCCCGAGCGAGATGACGATGTCTTCGATCTCGTCGTCGAGCTTGAGGTTGCTCAGCGTGCGGCGCTTGGCGAGCACCATGTCGGCGTGATGGCCCACCGCCGCCGTCACCTGCGCGCGCGTGTCGGTGTCGAGCGCCGCGAGGCAGACCTGCGCGTCGATGTCGTAGATCGCCGCGCCGAGGAAGCCCGAGACGGTCTCGAGCCGCGAGAGGTTGCCCGCCACGTTGTTCGCGCGAGGGAGCGGCGTGAGGTTGGGGCTGGTCGCGATGGGCGCCGGGTCGAGCGCGTCGAGCGCCGCGAAGGGATCGGCCTCGTCGACCGGAGGTGACTCCACGCGGCCAGCGGTGGCCTCGTCACGCAGGCGATAGGCCTCCAGCAGCAGCTCCGACAGGCCCTGGTGAATGGTCACCTGCTGCGGCGGCGTGTTGAGCCACAGGAAGCTGCCCGAGGTCCACCCGAGCACGGTGTTGAACGCGTCGACGCCGACCTGCGTGGCGGTGTGCGCATCGACCACCTGGCCAGAATCGAACGCGATGTCACCCACGCCGTGCGGGCTGCTGACGCGCAGCACGCCAGTGCGGTTCGCCAGCCCGTAGAGCTGCACCACCTCGCCCAGCATGCTCACCGCGATGGCGCCGCTGAAGGCCGACGGCGCGGGCTGAGCGCAGATGCGCGCCAGCGTGTCGCGCAAGACGTGAAAGCCGAACGGCTTGGGCAGGTACGCGAAGCGGCCGGCGCGGGCGTCGCGGTCGACCTGCGCGGTGGGGAACGCGGTCATCACCACCACCGGCACCGAGCCCCAGCGCTCGTGGAGCCGCGTCACCAGCTCGAGCCCGGTCACGTGCGGCATGCGCACGTCGGTGATCAGCGCGGTCGGGCGGGCGGCGTCGATCCACCCCAGCACCTCGCGCGGGTCGCTCGCGCCGCGCACGTTCGCCGCGCCGACCTCGCGCGCCAGCAAGCGCACCGTCGCGTCGACGAGCTCGGGCTCGTCATCGACGAACCAATACGGGCCGGGAGGGAGCGACTGCACGCCGCGCCCAGGGTGCAACGCCTTCGCCACCGCGGCGGCGCGGCATCACGGCGAAATCAGTCGAGGTAGGTGTGGTGCGCCGGTTCGATCACGACCGGTCTGGTTCGATCGTTGCCGGCTTCAAACCGTACTCCCGCAGCTTCTTGCGCAGGGCGAGGCGGGAGATGCCGAGCTTCGTCGCCGCGTGGGTCAAGTTGCTGCCGCTCGCCTCGTACACCGCGATCACGTGCTGACGAACGACCTCGGCGAGCGTCGCCGCGCTCGGCGCCAGCGGCGCCACGGTCCCGGTGACCCCCGAGGGGCTGCTCGAGGCCGGCGCGCGCAGCTCGGGCGGCAGGTGCTTGAGCGTGATGTTCGCGCCGGCGGCGAGCACCAGCGCGCGCTCGATGACGTTCCTCAGCTCGCGCACGTTGCCCGGCCACGAATGCCGCGTCATCGCCGCCAGCGCCTCGGGCTCGAAGGCGCTGCGCGTGTAGCCGAGCTCGGCGCCGAACTTCGCGAGGAAGTGGTGCGCGAGGTGGGGAATGTCGTCTTGCCGCTCGCGCAGCGGGGGAATCGCGATCTCGAACACCCGCAACCGCTCGAGCAGGTCGGCGCGGAACTGCCCCTTCTTCACCAACTCGGGCAGCTGGCGGTTGGTGGCGCACACCAGGCGCACGTCGCAGCTCACCGCGTCTTCTCCACCCACGCGGCGGAACGGGTGGCCCTCGAGCACGCGCAGCAGCTTGCCCTGCAGGTCGAGCGGCAGCTCTCCGATCTCGTCGAGAAACAGCACGCCGCCCTCGGCCTGCTCGAAGAGCCCGCGCCGACGCTTCGTCGCGCCGGTGAAGGCGCCGGCCTCGTGTCCGAACAGCTCCGACTCGATGAGCGAAGGTGAGAAGCACGCCGCGTTGGCCGACACGAGTGGCGCGTCGCGGCGCTTCGACAAGCGGTGGAGCAGCCCCGTCACCACCTCCTTCCCCACGCCCGGCTCGCCGGTGATGAGCACGGTGGTCTTCGGCGCGAGCGCGGCCGCGGCCACCAGCTCGAGCGTGCGCCGCCAGGGCTCCGACGCGCCGAGCGTCAGCGGGTCGCTCGTGGCGCCCGCCCGCCGCGCGCGAGACAGCTGCCAGCCCGCGGTCACGGCCCCGAGGAAGGTCGCGCGGTCGACCGGCTTGACGAGGTAGTCGAGCGCGCCGCGCCGCATCGCCGTCACCACCGCGTCGGCGTTGTCGTGCCCGCTGAGCAACAGCACCGGCAGCCGGGGGTCGATGGCCAGCAGCTGCTCGATGAGCTCGAGCCCGTCGACGTCGGGCAGGCGCAGGTCGAGCACCGCCACGTCGAAGGTGCTGCCTTCCACCGCGCTGCGCGCGCGCGCGCCGTCGTGCACCGCCACCGGCTCGTGGCCGGCGGCCTTGAGCAGCGCCGACAGCGCGAACGTGAAGTTCTCGTCGTCATCGACCAGCAGCACGCGCGCCACCTTCGAGCCAGTCACCACGGCCCCCGCAGCGCCGCCTCGGTCGAGGGGAGGAAGAGCTGGAAGCGCGCGCCCCCGCCCGGGTCATTGCGCACGCGCAGCTCGCCGCCGTTGAGCCGCGCGAGGTCGCGCGCGATGGCGAGCCCCAGGCCGGTGCCGTGCGCCTTGGTGGTGAAGAACGGCTCGAAGATGCGCTCGATGACCTCGGGGGGCACGCCCGGCCCGTCGTCGACCACCTCGACGCAGACCGCGGGCGCGTTGGCCTTCGCGCCGCGCACGCTGACCTCCACGCGGCCGCGCGCGGAGTCGAGCGCGTTCTCGATCAAGTTCACCAAGACCTGCTCGGCCTGGTGGAGATCGACCATCACCGGGGGGAAGTCGGCCGCCGCGTGCGGCACCACCAGCTCGGCGCGCTGCTCGCGCTTGCGCAGCAACCCCGTCGCCTGGTGGATGAGCGCGCCCACCTGGTGGAGCTCACGGCGCGGCGGCTTGGGCCGCGAGTACGAGAGCGACTGCTTGATGAGCGACTCGACGCGGGCGATGAGGCTCGGCACGCGCACCAGCGGCGAGTCGGGCGGCTGGTCCTGCACCATCGCGGCCTCGGTGAGGCTCAAGATGGCCGCCAGCGGGTTGCGCACCTCGTGGGCGAAGCCGGCGATGATCGACTCCACGGTGTTGCGCAGCTGCACGCGCGCCAGCGACTGCGACGCCGCGAGGTACTCGTTCACGCAAGTCAGCGTCGCCACGCGGTGCTCACCGACGCTCGTCACGTGCACCAGCAGCGCGGTGGCGGTCTCCTTCGAGAGCGCCGAGAAGGTCGTCGGCTCGGGGCGCTGCGCAGCCGCCGCGTCTTCGAGCGTCTGCACCACCACCAGCTCGAGCAGCTGCCGGCCGAGGCACTGGTCGCGCGGCAACGCCAGCAGCGAGAGCGCGCCCTCGTCGATGGTCTCCACCACGCTCGCGCGCGACAACACGAGCTGCCCGTGTCGAACGAGGCGAAGCAACGACGGCGCAGGAGTGACCGGCCCGGCCAGCACGCGCGCGATTTGAGCACACTGCGTGCGTGCGTGTTTCTGGGGTCCACGCGACCTGCCACCGCGCGCGTGACAGGAGGTGCAACCTGGAGCGCTCGTTATCAGTCGCGCGCGATCACCGGCGCAGTGAAATTTTCGGTCTGAGTGCGGGTACCACTTTGCCTCCTGACGATCGTGAACCTCACTCGAAGCGCTCGCCCCACGTGTCGAGCTGCCGCTGCAGCCCTCGCAACGCGGCCGCCGTCGACGCCTCGTCGTTCGCCGCCTCGAGCTCCTCGAAGCCCTCGCCGAGCGGCGCAAGGAAGGCATGGAGCGCCGCGTGTGCTTCGCCCGTCATCGTGCAGCGCGTGAAGAGGCTCGACCACGTCTGCCGCAACGCCGCCGCCGTCGGCGCGCCCTGTGTGGGCGGGTGCGCAAGCGCGTCGGCGACCTGGGTGCGCAGCGCGGCGACGCCCTCGGCCGTCTCCGGGGTCGCGTGAAAGCGGTGCTCGTGCGACGCGGGCACCACCAGCCACGCGACCTGGGACGCAAGCAGCGCGACCGCGAGCAAGCCGAGCACGCGGTGCCACCCCTTCGTCGCGTCGCCGCCGCCATCGGCCACGAAGCGCGCGGCCGAGTGCTGATCATCAGCGCCCAGCGACTCGCGCAGGCTGGCCCGGCCCGCCGCCAGCGCGCGCGGCGCGACGAGCCACAGCGCCACGCAGAGCACCACGCCCGCACCCGCGAGCACGCGGTGGTGTTCGCCCGGCGCGCCCACCGCCATCACCACCGACGCCGCGCCCGCGAGCAGCACCAGCGGCCGCACCAGCGTCATCATCAACGGCACGAAGCGGTCTCGACCGAGCGCGCGGCTCAAGAGCGGTGCTTGCACGAGAAAGACCCACGAGAGCGAACCGACCGAGAGCGCGGCGGCGAGGGTGGCGGCGGCGTGCATGTCAGCGCACCTCCACGCGCTCGGCGATGGCGTCGCTCACCAGCGCGTCGCTCGCGATGATGCGGTCAGGCCGCACCAGCACCTGCCGCCCCTGCCACGAGAGCAGCGTCGGCTTGAGCGGGTGCAGCACGTCGTGCAGCCTTCGGCCGTCGGGCAGTGCGGGGTTCTCGAGCCGCCGGTTCCCTGCGTTCTCGAGGTCGAGCATGCCCACGCGCCGCGAGAGCTGGTTCTGGAAGAGCGGCGTGCGCACCACCAGGCGGCCGAGCGTGCTGCGTACGAAGCGCAGCACCGCGTTCTTCAGCGTCAGCACGCGCGTGGCGAAGGTCGTCATGCGCACCATGTTCTGCGCGATGGGCCGCCGCTCGCGCTCGTAGCTGTCGAGCAGGCGGTCGGCGTCAGCGCCCTGCACCACTCCGCGCGTCACCAGCGCCAGCTTCCACACCAGGTTGTTCGCGTCCTGCACGCCGGTGTTGAGGCCCTGGCCGCCGACCGGGCTGTGCACGTGCGCCGCGTCGCCGAGGAGGAACACCCGGTCCTTGCGGAACGCGGTCGCGACGCCGCCGGTGAGGTCGAACCGCGAGTTCCACCCGAGCTTCTGCAGCTGGAGGTCGAAGCCCGCACGCTCGCGCACCAGCGCCGCCCAGGCGTCGAGCGAGGCGGGGTCGAAGTCGGGCCGCACCTGCGCGATGAGCCGCCACACGCCGGGCTCGGGCATCGGCACGATGAGCAGCACGCCGTCGCGCCCGAGCACCACGTTGCCCTCGTCCTCGACGAGGTCGCTCTTCGTCCACACGTCGGTGAGCGCGAAGGTGACGCCCAGCCCTTCGCGCGGCAGCTCGAGCCCGACGAGCCCGCGCGCGGTGCTGCGCCCGCCGTCGCACGCCAGCACCCAGCGCGCGCGGTGCACCTGCCCTCCGACGGTCGCCTCGACGTGGTCGTCGTGCTGCACGAGCGCCTCGAGCGCCCGGCCCCACTCCACGCGGCCGCCGAGCGAGGTGAAGCGTTCCTCGAGCACTTGCTCGACGTCGTACTGCGGCGCCGACAGCCAGCAGCCGTACCGCGTGTCACCCCACGGGCGCTCGAGGAGGTCGATGCGAATGGGCCGCATGTCGCGCACCGGCCGCACGTTGAGCGCGCGGAACTTCTGGCCCTTCGCCTCGACCTGCCGCGCGATGCCCTGCGCCTCGAAGACCTCCATGGTGCGGGCGTGCACCACCAGCGCCTTCGACAACATCGCGCGCTCGGTGCGCTGTTCGACGAGGCGCACCGTGAGGCCGTGGCGAAGCGCGTCCACTCCTGCGGCGAGCCCGGTGGGGCCAGCGCCGATGATCAACAGGTCGGTGTCGAGGTTCATGGCCCCAGAGTAGGGGTTCCGGAATTCAGGACCAGGTGGCGTTCTGCGAGAAAGATTGTTCCACTTCTCAGACCCCCATGATGCGCGACCCCTTCGACGACCTCCGCGTGCGCGACCTCGCCTTCTTCGAGCGGCTGGCGACGCTCGGTTCCCTCGGCGCCACCGCGCGCGAGCTGCACCTGCCCAAGGCGACCGCGAGCCGCTGGCTGGCCAACCTCGAGGCGCACGTCGGCCAGTCGCTGGTGAAGCGCACCACCCGCAGCGTGGCGCTCACCCCGGCGGGCCTCGCCTTCGTCGATCGCGTGCGCGACGTGCTGCGCTCAGTGCAGGCCGCGCGGCAGGGCCTCGACCAGGGCGCGAGCGGAGGCCTGCTGCGCATCTCGGTCCCGGTGCCGATGGGCCGCATGCTGGTGGGGCCGGTGGTGGCGCGCTTCCGTGAGCAGTTCCCCGGCGTGCGGCTCGAGGTGAAGCTCGAGACCGCGGCGGTCGACCTGGTGCGTGACCGCTTCGACCTGTTGCTGCGCGGCGGCCCGCTGAGCGACTCGGGGCTCAAGGCGCGCAAGCTGTCGGCGGCGAAGGTGTGGGTCTACGCGAGCGCGCGCTTCCGCAAGCAGGCGCCGCACACCATTCCGCTGCTCCTCGCGCCGGGCGACGAGGCGCTGCTGCGACGCACGAAGGCGATGGCGGGCGTGCAGCCGGCGGTGCGCATCGACGACCGAAGCGCCATCGCCGACGCGCTCACGTGGGGCGCGGGCGTGGGGTTGTTGCCGACGTTCCTGGGGGAACCGGGTCGCGAGCGCGGGGAGCTGGTGCGCTTCTTCGACGAGCCGGTCGCGGTGCTGCCGATTCACGGGCTCTACCACCCGTCGCAGCGGAACGACGTGCGGCTGCAGGCGCTGATGGACGCCTTCGCCGCGCAGCTCGACCGGGTGATGTGAGTGAGGTTTGAAGTGTCTCCCCTCACCCGGACGGGATTCAGGCCTTGAGGGCGGCGACCTGCGCGAGGAACGCGGCGCCCTTCTTCGGGTCGCTCATGAAGATCCACGCCGCCATGCCGCGCAGGTGCTCGAGCGTCTCGCCCTCACGCGCCGGCTTGCCCTTCTGCCGGTTGTGAATCGCCGCGCGCAGCCGCCGAATCACGTCACGCGACACGCGCGCCGCCGGCACCTGCGGACCCGCGTGGTTCACCACGAGGCCGGTCACGCGCTGCGACGCGCCGCGCCGCAGCACCTGGGTCTTCTTGGCGTGCAGCACGAAGCCTTCGCTCTTCAAGATGTCCTTCGTCTTCTCGACGAGGATGCCCAGCGCGGGCCGCTTGCGCTCGGCGGTCTTGCGGAAGCTGAAGGTGAGGTCGTCCGCGTAGCGCGTGTAGGTGAAGCCCAGCTCGGTCGCGAGGGCGGCGAGCCGCTGGTCCATGCGCAGGCAGAGCGCGTTGGTGATGGCAGGCGACGTCGGCGCGCCCTGCGGCAGCGCGCGGGGCCCGGTCGCGACGTGCAACGTCTTGCCGCGGAACTCGACGACCTGCCGCGGCGCCTCGGTGCACAACAGCGACAGCAGCGTCGCCACGGGCTCGGTGCAGCCCGACTTGCGCAACAGCCCCTTCACGCGCTTCCACGTGATGGTGGGGAAGAAGTCCTTGATGTCGAGCTTCACCACCACGTCGGCGTTGGCGTGCACGAGCGCGTTGCTCAACACCGAGCGCGCGGGGAGGAACCCGTGCGCCGCGCCGTGCACCGGCAACTTCTCGAAGTAGTTCCGCAGGGCCCAGCGCTGCAGTTCCTTCAACTGTGGCAGGGGCGCGGTGATGGTGCGCTCGCCGCCGGTGCGCTTGGGCACCTTCCACGAGTGGTAGTGCGTGCCGCTGTCGACGTCGCGGTGAAAGGTGAACCAGCGCAGCGTCGAGAGCGAGACGTCCATCGCGGCGGCCAGCTCGGTCGCGGTCTCCCACGCCGGCAGGCCGTTCTTGTCGGCGCGCTGCTCGCGGTCTTTCAGGTCGAACGCGTCGGGGTCCTTCACGTCGTCCCAGTGAACGGAGTTCCCCAGGAAGCCGATGGTGCCGAACTTGCGCGCCTCGTTGGCCAGCGCGCGGAACTTCTTCCGGTCAGCTCGCTCGGCGTTCTTCTTCTCCTTGAAGGTCTTCTTCTCGTCGTCGTTCGCCGGCGCGGCCGCGTCGGGGTTGTGACCCGCCTCGATGAGCTTGCCGCGCACCCACGCGTCGACACCGCCCTTCTCCGAGATCTCGAGCCACCGCGCCTCGGCCGCGTGCCGCGCCTTCTCAAGCTCGAGCTTCTGCTGCTCGGTGAGCTTCTCGCGCGGCGCCGCGCGGTCGACGATGACCGGGGCCGCTGACGGAACGTGCGTGTCGATGTGGCTGCTCATGTCGTTCTCCTGTCGTCGCCACCACGTGCACTTCAAATGAGCCCGTCGAGTGGGGCGCCGAAAGCGCCACCTTCTCTCCTGGGGCCCGGTAGCCTCACCGGCTCTCCCGCCCGATGACCGTCGGCGCGAGGCCTGAAAACGCGTTGGCGGGGTTGTCTCAGCTCAGGCCGCGCGCCGACGGTCATCGGGCGAGGAGAGCCAAGAACAGGCTACCTGGCGGAGTGTGTCGGACTTTGCTCCAGGACGGCGCAACGCCGTCCCTGCGCACTGAAGCGCGAAGGCTGAAGTTCAGCTCGACACCTCACTCACGTATTCGAATGTCTGTTCATCTCACGTCCTGCAGACCAGGGAGGCGTCGAACCACGCCACCTTCTCTCCTGGGGCCCGGTAGCCTCACCGGCTCTCCCGCGCCGGGGACGGCCGTAGAAACTGCGTTTGCGCAGTTGTCTCCGCTCTACGGCCGTCCCCGCGCTCATCTAGCGAGGAGGGCCAAGAACAGGGTACCTGGCGGAGTGTGTCGGACTTTGCTCCAGGACGGCGCAACGCCGTCCCTGCGCACTGAAGCGCGAAGGCTGAAGTTCAGCTCGACACCTCACTCACGTATTCGAATGTCTGTTCATCTCACGTCCTGCAGACCAGGGAGGCGTCGAACCACGCCACCTTCTCTCCTGGGGCCCGGTAGCCTCACCGGCTCTCCCGCGCCGGGCGCCATGCCGACGTGGGAGAAACTGCGTTTGCGCAGTTGTCTCAGCTCTCCCACGTCGGCATGGCGCCCGGCGCGAGGAGAGCCAAGAACAGGCTACCTGGCGGAGTATGTCGGACCTTGCTCCAGAGCGGCGCAGCGCCGCTCCTGCGCACTGAAGCGCGAAGGCTGAAGTTGCTCGACACCTCTCTGGTGTACAGGACTGTGTTTTCTCGTCTCGTTGTCCCCTTTCCTCAGCCGACCTGCGAGTCGGCGTCGATGAACCCGTCTTTGGCCAATGAATCGAGGCGCGCGAAGTACGCGTCGCGGGCCTGGCCGTCACTGTCGAACCACGTGCGCTGCTGGCGCGGCTCCTCGCTGCGCAAACCCCACAGCACGCGCACCAGCTTGTCGTCGAGCGACACGCGGTAGACCATCTCGCGCGAGCCCTCGCGGCGCACCCAGGTGCGGGTCTCGGCGCGAATGAGCGCGCGGCCCTCGGGCGTCAGGCGCAGCGCCTCGTCATGCTGCGCGCGGCGCTGGTGGAAGATGCGGAGCGCGAGGAGGTGCTCGCACGGCCCCTCGCGCGTGCCCGAGCGCTTGAAGTGCAGGCACGTGCAGCTCGCGCCGCGCACCCGGCCCTCGGGGTCGAGCGTGAAGCTGGTGGTGAAGGTGCGGCGTGCCTCGAGATCTTCGACCTCGCCGACGAGCTCGGTGCCTTCGGACCCGAGGTCGTGCACGCGCGTCAGCTTCACGCTGCCCGTGCCCTTCTCGGTGCCGTCACCGAGCAGCCGGTGCGCCAACTTCTCGCGCTCGCCGGCGAAGCGAATGAGCGACACGTCGATGGGCGCGTCGAGCAGCTGGCGCGGGCGGTACTGCCCCTTCACCAGGTCGTAGAGCACGCGGCCCTTGAGACACTCGAGCTGCAGCGCGCCGCGCACGTCCTTCGCGCTCGCGTTGAGCTCCTTCACCATCGCGTCGAACGTCGTCGGGCCCTTGCTGTTGAGCACCGACCACGCGCGTTGCGCGAGCAGCTCGGCCGAGGCCGGCGGCATCAGCGCGTCGAAGGCCGACGCAGACGACCAGCCCGAGTCCGTCCACCCGGTGTAGCCGACCGTGAGCGAGCCGCGGCCGGGGCCGAAGTCGAGCGCCCAGAAGACCGGCAGACCAGCGCCGAGCAGGTGCACCTTCACGCTCTTCACGTGCGGCAGCGCGCGCATCAGCGACATCAGGCGCTGGCGGCCGAAGATGCGCACCACGCGCGGCACCTTCCCCGAATACACGGGGCCGTGGCACTCGAGCACGATGTCGAACGGCTCGATGACGAGGCGCGGCTGGTAGCCGGGCACCAACTCGAAGCGCAGCCCACGCGGCGGCTTGCGGGCAGCGCGGGTGCGGAGCACGAAGAGCAGGTTGTAGAGGTCGATCGGCGCGAGCTCCGCCACCGCGGCGGGCAACGTCGCGGCCGACTGCACCTGCACGAAGTTGCGCAGCCACGCCCACGGCACCTGGCGGGTCTGCGCCTGGCTCGCGTCGGAGCGGGAGGTCGCCTCGAGCGCGACCGGCTGCCAGCTGCGCATGCGCTCGAAGCGCGCGATGAACTGCTCGTCCACGTTGAGCGTCGCGCTGCCGTGCGCCGCCTCGCGGCCGTCGAAGAGCTCCGACGGGAGCGACAGCCGCGCGTACGACGACTCGTCGCGCGAGAAGACCTCGAGCGAGATCTCGTCGGGATTGACCGTCAACACCGGCTCGAGCACGTGCTGCGGCTTCTCCTCGTTGCCCAGCTGCTGCTCGAGGAAGGCCTTCTGCGCTTCCCAGATTTCCTTGTTCGCCTTCTTCCCCTGCTTGGTGAGGTAGGCGAGGTAGGTCGCGAGGTCCTTCCGCTTGTAGCGGAGGTCGCTGCCCAGCACGTCGAACGCGGTCATCAGCGCGTCGCGGAACAGCGCGGGCGCCTTGACCGTGCCGCGCACGCCAACCGTGCCGCGCGACCCGTCGAGGGACAGCGTGACCTGCGCCTTGCCTTCCCCCGCTTGCAGCACGGAGGGGCCGGCGTACTGAACCTTCACGTCGCGGACGGCGCTCATGAGTTCACCTCACTCGTCATCGTCGTAGTCCTCTTCGTCTTCATCGAAGTCTTCGTCGCCGCCGTCATCGTCGTCGTCGCCGCGTGAGGCCGGCTTCGCGGGCGCCTTCGGCATCAGCTCGTCAGCGAGCGCAGGGTTGCTGGCGAGCTGCACCAGCTGTTCGGCCGAGAACCACTTGGGCGCGTTCTGCCGGCGCGTGTTGGTGCGCTGCGCGCGACGGAGCGCACGGAACGCAGCCTTGCGCAGCTCGGGCGTGCCCCACGCTTCCTTCGGGGCTTCCATCGCCGGCGCGGCCTTCGGAGCGGCGACCGCGGCGGGCTTCTTCACGCCCCGCAGCGGGACCTCCTGGTAGCCCTTGCCCGTCTTCTCGCGGATGAGCTTGTCCATCTCCTTCTGCGCGGCTTCCGCAGAGGCGAGCTTCTTGGGCTTCTTCTGACCGGCGGAGCCGATCTTGCCGAAGCGCACGGTGCAGGTGTCGCCGACCACGACGACTTCCCAGAACTTCGAGCTCCCATCTTCTTCGAACTCGAAGCGACGGCAGCCGGGCATCGACATGTCGGGGCTCGGACCGTCCTCCTCATCCTCGTCACCGTCGCCGTCGTCGTCACCACCGTCGTCGTCTTCGTCGCCCTCGTCGTCGTCGCCGCCCTCGTCGTCGTCATCGCCCTCGCCGCCACCCGCGCTGAACGCGAGCTTCGCGAGGAACTCGGCGACCGCGTCACCGCCCATGCGACCGAGCGCGAGCAACGCGGCGAACTGCACGTCTTCCGACGCGCCCTTCTCGGCCTGCGCCATCAGCGCCGCCGGGTCGTGCGCACCGATGAGCTTGGGCATCATCACCGCGCGCGCCGCTTCGGTGGCCAGCATCGTCGCGTCGGCCTTCACCGCGTCGAACGCCAGCGCGTCGAGCGGCTTGCTCGACTCGATGAGACCCGTGGCCTGCGAGGGCGCCGAGCCGACCAGGCCCGCGACCGCCGCGCGGCGCACCACGCCGTCGATGTCACCCGCGGCCTTCGCGAGCACCGGGGCCGCGCCGAGTCCCGCGCGAGCCATGATGCGAGCCGACTCAGCGCGCACGCTCGCGGGAGCCGGAGACGAACCGGCGAGCGTCTTCGCCGCGAGCTCCTCGGCCTGCCGCGCCTCGTGCAACGTCGCCGCCCAGAGCAGACGGAGGAACGCGCTCTCTTCGGCGTTCTTGTCGGTGCCGACCGCCTTCGACCAGCGGTTGGCCGTCGCGCTCGCCGCGCTCACCAGGGCGGCCGCGCGCTGCTGCATCTCGTTGGGCGGAACCGCGCGGCCCGCGAGCGCGTGACGCGCCATCAGCCACGCCATGTCTTCGCGCACCGACGGGAAGTCCGACGTGGTGCCCTTCACCAGCGCGTCGGTCGGCAGCTTGTCGCGGCGGCCGAGCCCGAACTTCACCTTCGAGCGCAGGTCGGGGTTCAGCTTCGGGTTCGAGAGGCGCTCGAGCAGCGGCGCCGGCTCCGCCTCGGCCAGCAGGTACGCGAGCGCGGGGCCGCTGATGGCCGCCACGTTGCTCGACGCCGCCGACATCGCGACGCGCAGCGGGTCGCTCGGGAAGCACGCCTCGAGGGCCTGGTACGCCGGCTCCGCGAGCTGCCAGTTGAGCAGCGCGCGCGCGAGCACCTTCTCGCTCGACGGGTCGGCCAACACGCCGAGGGTGCGCACGGCTTCGATGCGCACCGACGAGTCGCGGTCGCCGTCGTCGCCGACGATCTGCTGCAGCTTCGAGAGCGCGCGGTCGTCGCCGATCCACCGCAGGGCGCGGACGCCGGCCATGCGGAAGTTGCCCTCGAGCGCGGCGGCCTCGACCGTGTCGTAGACGCGCTTCTTCTGCTCGACGTCGGTGAGCGCCTTGTAGAGGCGACCCAGCGACTCGACGGCAGCGAGGCGAACGGCCGGATCGACCGGCGCTTCCTCGGTGCCGCCGGCCGCGAGCAGCTCGATCTCCTCGAGCGCGCGCACCTGGCCACCGGTGCCGAGCGCCAACACCGCGCGCGACTGCTCTTCGAGCTCACCCGCGCGGGTGATGAGGAGCAGCGGCCGCAGCGACGCGGCGTGCCCCTTGAACGCGAGGCCCTCGGCGGCGCTG
Source organism: Myxococcaceae bacterium (assembly GCA_046351675.1). Taxonomy (GTDB): domain Bacteria; phylum Myxococcota; class Myxococcia; order Myxococcales; family Myxococcaceae; genus Archangium_A. The sequence continues at coordinate 79,377 of JAXLYB010000020.1, read as the reverse complement.
AGCATCAGCTCACGCGTGCCCTGGGCGATGACCTGCTCCAGCGGGGCGAGCGGCGCGCCATGCTTCTCGACGCGCGCGGCGTAGCTGGCGACGGCCTGCACGCGCGTGGCGACGTCGCGGTCACCGAAGAGCGAGACGAGCAGCGCGTCGGCCTCGGGCTCGGTGCCCACGTCGGCCTCACGAGCGGCTGCACACCGCAGCGCCGCATCGCGCGCCTTCATCGCCGCGCGCAGGGTCTGCAACACCGCCTGGCCGTTGCGCGGGTAGCGCTTCTCTTCCTTCTGGAACTCGCGCGTCGGAGCGCCCTTCAGCGGCGGCCGGCGGTGGTTCGAGAGCAACAGCGCGCCAGTGAAGGCGGCCATGCGCACGTCGGGCGACGCGTCGTCGAACGCGGCGAGCAACGTCTCGAGGCCGACCGCACGACGGGTCGCCGCGAGCGCGTTGATGGCGTCGCGCTTGAGCGCGATGGGGTTGATGTTGCCCGCGGCCTGCACGGGAGCAGCCGCAGCCGTGCCCATGTTGGCGTCGCGCCATGCTTCGACGGCGGCCTTCGCCTCGGCGAGTGCCTGGCCGGTCACTTCACGCTGCAGGCGAATCGCCTCGATGAGGTTGCCAGCGCGAACCTGCGCCATCACGCGCGCATCGAGCGGCGCGACGACCTTCGCCGCCGCCTTGGTGGTCGAGGTCGGAGCCTCGGTGCTCACCGGCAGCGTCGCGAGCTCAGAGAGATGCGTGGCGAGCGCGACCGCGGCCGCGTCGGTGGCGGCGGTGGTCAGCGCGGCGCGTGCGGCGGCGAGCGACGGACCGTCGGGCACGAGGAACGCGGCGAGCGCGGGCACCGCCGAGTCGTCCTTCCGCTCGGCGAGCAACTGCGCGGCGAGCAGGCGCACGTCGTCGCGATCGGACTCCAGCGCCTTGCGCAGCGCGGGCACCACGCGGGCGTCCTGGCTGGCGGCGAGCTTCTGCAAAACGCCGAGGCGGAGATCAGCGTGCGGGCTCTGCAGCGCGGCCATCAGCGCCTCGAGGCTGCCGGGACCGACGAGCCGCTCGAGCAGCGTGAAGGCCTGCTGACGCACCTCGGCCACGTTCGACGAGAGCGTCTCGACGAACCACGGCCGCGCGGCCTCACCACGCTGGTTCAACTGCTCGAGCGCCATCAGGCCCACGTCGGCCGAGGCCGAAGCAAGCGCGTGACGGAGCGCGACGTCAGGCGTCGCCTCGAGCAACTTCGACAGGCCGGCCATCGCCTTCTTGCGCACGAGGCCGTCCTCATCATCGAGGGCGCGCACCAGCGCGGGGATGACGCTCACCGGCTTCGGGCTGCCCGCCAGCGCCATCTCGAACATGCGATCGACGCAGTCACGGCGCACGCGGCGCACGGTGTCGTCGGGGTTCGAGAGCCGCAGCAGGCCGACGTACGCGCCGAACGCGATCCAGCGGCGCACCTCGAGGTCCTTCGAGTCGGCGGCGACCACCTTGCCGCTGCCGGCGGAGAACAGCTTGCGCAGCCAGTCGCGCTTGGCGACGGCATCGGTGCTCGCACGACCGCGCTGGTTGGTGTCGGGGACCTGGGTCTCGTTCGCCGGGCGAATCGCGACCACGCGCTTCACCTCGTCGAAGAACTCGAGCGGCTTGCGACGGAGCAGGAGCGCCTGGCCGGCGGTGTAGCGGCCCTGCGGCGTGTCGCTGCCGAGCAACTGCACGAGGCGCATCGCGGCGCGCTCGCGCTCACCTTCCTCGGGCCAGTCCTTCATGTCGCTGACCTTCTCGGGTCGCGGCGGGCTGACGGCGGTGATGACCAGCTCGGTGTACGCGCTGACGTCGGCGCGCAGCTCGAGCGCGCGGGCAGCGGCGTAACGCACGTCGGGGCGACGAGCGGAGAGCGCGGCGGTGAGCAGCACCGGCTCGTTCGCCTCGCGGGCCGCGCGCAGGTCACGCGCGAGCAGAATCGCGAAGAAGGTGTCCGACAGGTACGCGTCGCCGTCGTCGAGGCCGAGGAAGAGCGCGTTGTCACCCGCGGGCCCGAGCGCCGCGAGCGCGCGCAGGGCGCCTTCGCGAATCGGGTAGTGGTTGTCCTTGAGCGTGCCGGTGAGCACCGCGAGGCCGCGATCATCCCCGAGCCGCGCCAGGCCTTCCGCGGCCCAACTGCGCACCGCGACGTCGTTGTGGCTGAGCGCGTCGAGCAAGAGCCCGTCGTGTCCGGCGTTGCACAGACCGCGCGCCGCCTGCTCGCGCACGGCGGGGTTCTCGTCCTTCAGCAGCGGGTCGGCGAACAGCGCAGCGGTGCGCAGGCTGCCAAGCGTCGCGAGGGCGCCGACCGCGCGCGCGCGCAACGGCTCGAGCCACGCCGCCGGGTGACGGAGCTTCAGCTCGGCGTCGAGCACGAAGCCACGCATCGGCTCGATGATGCGCTCGTCGCCACGCAGCGCGAGCAACTCGGCGGCGCGCACGCGCACCTCGAGCGAGTCGGCCATCAGGCCCGCGGTCAGCGGACCCGGGTCGTCCTTCACGAGCTTGTCGACGCTCTCGAGCGCGGCCAGCTTGACCGGCACGCTCAGGTCCGCGAGCGCCTTCACCAACGGCGAGCGGAGAGACTCGGCTTCCGAGCGGCCCTGCAGGCCCGACGCACGGCGCGCGGAGTACAGCCGCATGCCCACCGCTTCGGACTCGAGGCCCTTGAGCCACGGCTTCGCGGCGTCCTTGCCGAGCAGGCGCGAGAGCGCAACGGCGGCGGCTTCACCGACGCTCGCGTCACGGTCTCCAATGGCCTTCTCGAGGCGCTCGAGCACCCAACCGGGCGTGCCCTTCGGCGCCGGCTGGTCATCGTCGGTCGGCACCTTCGCGATGAGCGAGAGCTGACGCACGGCGGACAGGCGCAGGTCGGAGAAACGGCCCGTGAGCGCGCGATCGATCGCGGCGGTGGCGTCCTTCTCGTGCCACGCCCAGAGCGTCTTGAACGCTTCCTGGCGAACCGACGCGGCCTCGTCTTCGAGCGCGTGACCGAGCAACGTCTCGGCCTCTTCATTGCGCTGCTCGGGCTTGAGGCCCACGAGGCGCGTGAGGCCACGCTTACGCATGTCCTCGAACGCCGAGCGCAGCAGCACGCCGGTGAACTCGAGCGGAGACTCCTCGTCCTTCCGCTTCACCAGCGCTTCGGCGGCGGCCGCACGCACGCTCGCATCGGCGTCGTCGGTCAGCGAGCAGAGGCGCTGCTTGGCGCGCACGTCGCTGATGCTGGCGAGCGTCTGCGCGACCCACACGCGGTGCGACGCGGGCTCTTCACGCGAGAGCTGCAAGAGCGCCGAGACCGCGCGCACGTCGTTGCTGGCGATGAGCAGGCCCACGGCGCCGCGCGAGGCGACGTCGGTGGACTTGGCGGACATCGCGACGAGCAGCGGCGTCAGGTCGTCCTGCGTGACGTCACCCTTCGTGCCGAGGCCGATCTTCGCCTTGAGCGCGTTGGCCTGGTCGGCCGTGGGCTCCTTGCCGCCGTTCGCGCGGCGGAGCACCTCGGGCAACTCGAGCATCTTCTCGAGCATGGTGCCGAGCACGGGACGCTCGAGCACGCGCACCACGAACGCCACCTGGCGCACCACCACGTTCTCGTCGTCGAGCGCGCGGCCGGTGATGGACTGGAGGTCCGACAGCTTTCCGCCGAACAGCGCGCGCACCATGACCTCGGCGCGGATGTCGGGGCTGCCCTTCTCGAAGCCGGTGACGAGCGCCTCGACGCCCTCGGGGAAGGTCTTCTGCAGCGCATCGAGCGCCGCGAGCCGCACGCCCGGGTCCGGGTCTTTGAGCGCGGTCGAGATGAGCGCGGGCACCAGCGGCACCGCGGGATAGAGCGAGGGCAACTTGCCCAGCGCCATCGAGCGTACCGCGGGGTTCGCGCCGCGCAGACCTTCACGCCACGCGAGGAACGGCTGGTCTTCGGTCGCGGCGAGCGCCTCGAGGGCGGTCATGCCCACCGACGCGTCGGTGTCGCGCACCAGGCGGCGCAACATCGCGCGCGCGTCTTTGCGGGTCGTCTCGCGGAGCTGCTTGGCGAGCGCGAGCCGCACGGGCACTTCACGGTCACCCGCGAGGAGGTCGAGCAGCGGCCCGACCTCGAGCTCGGCGACCTTCGGCAGATCCTTCGCCAGCTGTTCCTTCGCCGCGCGCTGCGCCGTCTTGAGCACGTTGGCGTAGTTCGCGAACGCGTCGATGCCGACGTGCGTGGCATCAGCGAGCGTGCCGTCGAGCAGCACCTCGATGAACGTCACCTTGCGGCTGTCGCCGGCGACGACGATTTCACACTGCGTGCGGCGCGGGTCACCCTCGACCAGCACCAGCGCGCGCTGCACGCCGTCGGCGTCGAAGGTCTTGCTGCGCTTCTTGTCGTCGAGGCGAACGGTGCGCACCTTCGCGTCGTGACCCGTCGAGACGAGCCGATCGCTCTGGTCCTTCGCGTCGTCCTTCGGCGTGGGCAGGAACGCGAACGACGTCGCGCCGCCCGCGTGGCCGGTGTCGCCCTCGCCGCGCAGCTCGGACTCCACGGCGCCTTCGAGGTACCAGAAGCGAACGGTGCCATCGTCGCCCGTCGAGGCGAGGCGCTGGTCGCGAGGGGTGAAGGCGAGCGCCGTCACCGCGCCGCGGTGCCCTTCCATCTCGCGGGGAACCTTCTGGCCGAACGTGAAGAGGCGCACCACGCCGTCGTCACCGGCGGCGGCGACGCGCTGACCGTTGGGCTCGAGCGCCACCGAGCGCTGCGGGCACGGAGCCTGGAACTCGTACTTCTTGTTCGCGCCTTCCCACACCGTGACGCGACCATCGACGCCGGTCGACGCGAGCAACGCGCCGCTGCTGCTGAGCGCGGTGACACCACCCACGTGCGCATCGATGACTGCGCCACCTGCGCCAGTGCCGGGATCGAAGCGGTAGAGCTTGCCGTCGGCGCCGCCGACCACGAGCTCCTTGGCGCTGAAGACCAACGCCGAGACGGGCGCGTTGACGCCAATCGAACGGAGCGTCTTGCGGGTGCCGGTGTCGAAGAGCGTGACGGCCGACGTCGAGCCGAGCCGCGTACCGCCGAGCGCGAGGGTGCGGCCGCTCGCGGCGAGCGCCTTCACCTGCTCGAAGTGACCAATGGTCCAGGTGGTCATGAGCGTTCCCTCAGGCCTTGAGCGACAGGCCGACGTCGAGATGCGGGTGGGCGACCTTCACCTGCGCGAGCGCAGCCAGGCAGGCCTGCCATTCACCGCGGGCGATGCTTCCGGAGAACTCGAGGAACAGCGGCGACACGGCGCGCGCGAAGGCCTCGTCTTCGATGGCGAGCGCACGCGCGGCTTCGATGGCGCGGCGCTTGGCGGCCTGGGCGCGGGCCGACCGATTCATCTCGGCGCCCTCGCGGCTCTCGGCAGCGCGGCCCGGCGGCAAGCCGAACATCAACGTGCGGAGGAAGTCCTGCAGCACCGGCACGTTCGCGAACCGCCCTGCACTCTCGGCCAACTTCTGCGGCCCCTTCGGCTTCCAGCCCTCGGGCAGCGACGTCGGGCGATGACGTTCCCACAGCATGCGCACGGCCATGGTGCGCACCGAGCGGTCGGCGCTCTCCATCAGCCAGCCGAGGCGCTCGGGTCCGCCGAGGCGGCCGTAGTGCTTGGCGATCATCTCCATCGCGACTTCACGGCTCTGGCGAATGCGGCTCTCGGTGAGGCGGAAGACCTGCGCCGGGTCGATCTCCTCGACGGTGAACGTGCACGCCGCGTCAGCCGTCGCCGCGCCTGCGTTCTCGAGCGCGTTGATGCACAGGTTGCGCACTTCCTTGTGCTCGCTGTCGGCCAGCTCGTACACGCGGGGCAGCGCGTTCCAGCGGCGGAGATCAGCCCTCGCGATGGTCACCGCGAAGCGGCGCACGTCGGCGCGCACGTCGAACAGCGCCTTCCACACGCCGTCGGCGGTGTAGTGCGCGAGCGTCAGCTTGGGCGTGATGGCGTTGGCCACCGCCTCGGGCTGCTGCGGACCGACCGTCGGGTGGTGGCAGCGCAGGTAGGTCTGGGCGAAGGCACGAACCGGATCCGGCTCCTTCGCGCCCGTCGCGAGCTCGAGCAGCCGCTTCACGCCGCGGTCCGCGTCGCCGTCGCCGAAGTCCTTCGGGTCGACCTGGCCCAGCAGCATGCGCGTCGCGAACGAGCTGAGCGTCGGGTCGGTGCGGCGGGCGAGCGCGAGCAGCCACGGCAGACCGATGCCGCGGAAGCCGACGTGCGTCGACAAGAGGTGCAGCGCGAGATCACGCAGCGCGCGGTCGAAGACGAGGCCCTTCACCGCCTCGACGTCGAGCCCCTGCAGCGACTTCGCAGCGCGCAGCAACCGGTCGGCGAGCCCGCGGAACTGCGCGTCGGGCAACAGCGCCATCAACCACTGGGCACCGAGGTGCTCGGGCACGATGAGCGGCACGAGCTGGCTGGCGAACTGCGCCATGTTCGACGCGTTGGTCTGGTCCTGCCGGCGCGGGTCAGCGAACAGCGCCTTCAAGAACGCGGCGAGCTGGTCGCTCTGCTTCACGCGTTCAGCGAGGTACTTGCGAGCCCACGCGCGCTGGGTGTTCGAGCCGAAGACGAGGTCGATGAAGAACGCGTCGGTCAGCTCCGCGCGATCGAAGTGCGCTTCGAGGCGGGTCGCGGCAAACGCCGACGTCGCCTGGGCGCCGAGCAGCTTGCTGAATAGCGGCAGGCCGATGCGCTTGGCGTCCATCGCGGTGAGCACGGCGACGGCCCACTCCCGCGTCTCGTTCGCGCCGTTGATGGCGTAGTCGACGAGCGCCGAGGGCTCGAGATCGGTGGCGTGCGCACGCGCGTACTCGACGGCGAACTTCCGCGCGGTGGCCGAGGGCGAGAGCAGCAGCGCGAGCACGGCGTTCTTGAGGCCCAGCCCCTCGAGCTTCGCGGGGTGGAGCTCCGGCGTGTTCTGGATGATCTCGACCAGCAGTTCGTGCACCGACGCGATGGGCCGCTGCGCGAGGCGCGAGAGCCACGCGACGTTGGTCTGCCGCAGCTGCGCGGGGAAGTGCTTCTTGAGCTTGTCGATCGCGAACTTCGCGACGTCGTTCTGCTGCGCGGCCTCGAGCAGCACCATCAGCGGGTCGGGGCTGAGCTTCCACGCGTTCTCGTAGAGCTCTTCGCGCGCGTAGACGATGCGGCTGATGGTGACGCCGCTCCACAGCTGCGCGTCGGCGGGGAACGCCCGCAGCGCGGCGGAAGCGAACTGCGGGTACAGCTCGGGAATCGCGCGCGCGAGGTTGCGCAGGTACCGCCACGCCCGGCGCTGCAGGTAGACGATGGTGCCGCGGGTCGTCGCCGAGCCGCTGGTGTTCGCGTTGAGCCGCGCGACCATCGCGCCGAAGAAGAGGACGTCCTGCTTCTCTTCCGACAACTTGTAGATGCGCTTGAGACCGCCCCACAGACCGCGCTCGATCGGCGCGGTGCGGATCACCTCGAGCAGCGCGGCGCGCGTCGGCTCACCGCCCTGGAGGTAGAGGTCCTGGAGGAAGTCGGCGAGCAGGTACTTGCCCGACGGGGGCGGCTCGGGCTGCGTGAGGTACCGCCGCCAGAGCAGCGCGACCTTCATGCGCCGCGTCGATTCCTTGTACTCGCCCTGCGCCTGGCGCAGCTGCTGTTCGAAGGTGTTCGCGGTGAGCGCGCCCTCGGGCAGCGTCTCGGGGTCGGGCACGCGTTGGGTCGCGAACTGAATGATCGCCTGCGGCAGATCGGGCGCGTGGCCCTTCGCGAGCGTCTTCAGATCGTCGAGCGTGATGTCCTGTCGCTCTGCAGCCATGTCCCCTCCCGGACGAAAGGCGCGCGGACGCTAGATCCGCTTTCGACTCGATCACGAGATCTTTCGTGATCAGCGCTGATCAGCGCGTCACTTTTCTTCGTAACCCTTGCGCGTCTTCTCGCTGATCAGCTTCTCGGCCTCGGCCTGCGCCTTCTCTTCGGAGTCGTAGTCCTTCTGCGTCGTCTGGCCGTCGGTGCCGATCTTTCCGTAGCGGGTGAAGAAGGTGCTTCCCTCGACACGGATTTCCCAGAACTTCGACGACGTGCCCTCGACGAACTCGAAGTAGCGGCGGCCGGGCTCGTCGACCTTCGAGCTCTTGCCGCCACTCGAGGCGGCAGCGGCGGGCTTCGGAGCTGCGGCGGCAGGCGCAGGCTTTGCGGCAGGCTTCGCAGCCGGAGCCGGCGCGTCGTCTTCGTCGTCGTCGTCGAACGGGCTCTTCTTCTTCGAGCTCGCCGCGGCAGCGCCACCGACGGCGACTTCCTTGAAGCCCTTGCCGAGCTTCTTGGCGATCTCCTTCTCCGCGCTCTCGGCCGCTTCGTCGGCGTCGCCGAAGGTCTTCTCCTTGTCCTCGAACGTGCCCTGGCGGACCTTCTGCTTGCTGCCGGTGGTCTCGATTTCCCAGAAGTAGCGGGTGTCGCCGTCGGTCATCTCGAAGCGTCGCGTGGCCATGTTTCCTCGGGTCGGTGCAGGTGAAGCGCGTGCGGCGGGTGCTGCTGGACGTGAAACGGCAGGAGGTGGCGCCCCATTGGCGGACCCCTTGATGGCATCGACTCGTCGAACGGAGACACCCGGGACGGCCGTGCTGTGAAATTTCGCGTCGATGCGCTCGCAGACGTAGCTCGGGAAGCGCGGCACGCCGGCGTTCGAGAGCTCCTGGTAGCGGTAGGTGATGATGGCGCCGATGGCGGGCGGCTTCTCGCGCTCGGCGTCACTGAAGCCGGTGCCGACGTTGAACTGCGTGCCGTCGGGCATCTCGACCAGCAGCGCGCCGAGGCGACCCTTGTGGCGACCCGCGCCCGGCACGTGCCCGATGACGCGCGCCTCGGAGTCGTGGAAGTTCTTCACCTTCAGCAGCGTCGACGAGCGCCCCGCCTCGTAGCGGGAGCGCGGCTGACGCACCATCAACCCCTCGCCGCCCAGGCCCTCGACGCGCGACAGCTCACGCTTCAAGTGCTCGACGTCGGTGCACTGCACGTGCTCGCACGCGCGCAGCCAGTCGACCTTCAGCTCCTTCACCAGCTGCTCGATGAACGCGATGCGCTCTTCGAAGATGCCGCCGTGCGCGGGCGCGTCGAAGACGACGTACTGCAGCTCTTTCCACAGCGGCGTCTCGTCTTGCCGCTTCACGATGCCGACCGTGCGCTGGAACTGCTTGCGGCCGCCCCACAGCTCGCCGTCGAGCGGGTGCTTGGGAAATTTCTCGGTGAACCACGGCGGCGCGAAGAACTTGTTGCCGAGGCGCGAGAGGAACTGCGTGCCGTCCCAATACGCGCGCACGCCATCGAGCTTCTCGGAGATCCACCAGCCGCTCAGCTCGACGTCGTTCTCCCACTTGTGCGCGAGCAGGACCGGCGGTCCCTCGGCGTCGTCGTCTTCTTCTCCGCCCGCTTCGCCCGGCGCCTTCGGCTTCTTCGGTCGCGACGGCTTGCCCGAGAGCAGGCCCGCCGAGCCCAGCCGCTTCGTCTCGGCCTCGTCACCGCGGAACGCGCGGAGGTGCTTGCAGGTGCGCTTCTCGATCGGCAGGCCCTGGTGCATCCACGCGGGGCAGGTGCAGCTGTAGACCCCGCCCGAGTTCTTGAGCGTGTAGACCGAAGAGCCGGAGCCCTTCACCTGTGTCTCTTCGCCGTCCGCGAGATCCCCAGCCACGAGGCCGCGGACCCTAGCCGGATCGTGTTTCGGTGATCACGAATGATCAGCTCGCGCGATGCGTCGAAGTCGGAAATAGTTGCGCGCATGTCAGAGCCGACGCCGCGCAAGAGGAAGGCCCGCCCGCTGTTGATCGCCGGCACCGGCATCGCGCTGCTCACGATGGCGAGCGGGAGCCTGTCGTGCGGCAACCTGCCCGCGCCGCGCTGCGGAGACGGTGGCGTGTCTGATCCGTGCGTGCAGCACACCACGACCGACGCAGGCTCCGATGCGGGGACCGACGGCGGGCCGTGAAGCCCGGGCACCAACTCTTCGAGCTGTCGATGTGGGGTGGCGCGGTCGAGCGTCGCTACCGAAAGCTGCGCCCCGAGGTCGAGGCGCTGCCGTGGGACTCGCTCGATCTCTCGCGCTCGAGCCCCGCTGCGATCCTCGCCGCGCGCACCACGTGGACTGAGGCTGCTTTTCAGGAACACCGCACTGGCGCGGCGTGCGCGGCCACCCTGCAGGCGTTGATCGCCGCCCGAGCGCCGATCGATCTCGTCGCCATGGCCAGCCGCTTCGCGCTCGATGAGATGGTGCACGTCGAGCTGTGCGCACGGCTTGCGCAGCGGCTCGGCGGTGGAGCGCCCATCGCCTACGACCCTGCCGCGATCATCGTGCTCCCCGCCCCGGGTCTCGGCGTCACGCTGTCGGCGGCCGAGCTCGTGGTGCGGAACTTCTGCGTCGGCGAGGCGCTCAGCATTCCGATTCTTCGCGGGTCGTGGCACGCCACGAAACAACCGCTCATTCGCGCGGTCCTCGCGCGAATCGTGAAGGACGAGGCGGCGCACGGCGCCTTCGGGTGGATCTTCCTCGACTGGGTCGAAGACCAGCTCTCGGCCGACGACCGCGTGCACCTCGCGAAGCAGGCCGCGCTCACCATCGACGCCGTCATCGACCGGTGGGCCACCATTCCGCGCGTCGAAGACGAGAGCCCCGACCAGCGCCTGGGGTGGATGGACGTGAAGACCTACGTCGAGCTGTCGCGGCGCTCACTGCGCAAAGTGGTGCTCGCGCCGCTGCTCGAGCGAGGCATCGACGCGGCGCCGTGGCTGACGCGTTCGCTCGACGCCTGAATCACTCAGCCGACCGCGTGGTTGTTGGCGGCGCAGTCGGTCGCCTTCTGCAGCAACTTCTCGAGCGCCTTCACGTCGCGCTTCGGATCGAACGTCTTCACGCACGCCAGCGCGATGGTCATGCGGCCGATGCGGCGGTGGCTGTACATCGGGTGCTCGCTCGGGCACGCGCCGAACGAGCCCATCGCCTGCACCTCGTTCGCAAAGAGATCAGCGGCCTGCTTCTTCTCCCCTGCCCCGCCCAGGGTGTACGCGCGCAGGAACGGCGGGAGGTCGTTGCCGAACTCCTTGAGCAGCGCGTTCGCCTTCTGCTGCTTCGCCGGTTCGAGGGGAGCGCACGAGCCGAGCGAGCCCTCCGCCGCCTGGAGCGCGCCGTTGTCACCCCACGGCCCGAGCGTGTCGAGCGAGCTGCCGATCGGCGCCTGCAGCTCGGTGCCCTCGAAGACGTCGGCGTAGAAGCGCACCGCGGCGAGATCTCCCCGGCGGCCCTTCGCCTTCTCGAGCGCGGGGATGATCTTCGTCAGCGCGCGCGACTCCATTGCGGGCGGCGGCTCGGCGTTGACGTGACGGGCGACCAGCGCGGCGGACACGGCGAGCACCGAGAGAGCGGCGAAGAGCGAGCGCATGCGGGGCAGTGTTTCACACCGCAACCTGCTCTGCTGCGGGCATGGAACTGCCCGACGTACTCGACCACCTTGGGGAAGACGCCACGGGAGTTCGGCGCGCTGCACGTGCACTTCGAGGGCGTCGACCCGGTCGATCGCGGGCTCGTCGTCGCGCGCGTGCTGGTGCAGGGCGCGTTCGACCCGATGCCCGCCGCGGTCAGCCGCGTGAGCTTCTTCTCGGGCGAGAAGCCGCTGGGTGAGTTCCCGCTGCCCGCCCTGACGAAGGGAGAAGCGGTGCGCCTCTCGTGGCCGCTGCGCGCGCCCGCCGACGCGACGCAGTTCAACGTCTTCGTGCACGCCATCGACGCCGCCGCGAGCGCCGAGCGCATTCGCCCGGCGTGGAAGCTGTTCGACACCATCGAGCAGGCGAAGGAAGCGCCCCGCGCCAACTCCGACGTGGGGCTCAACCTCGGCGCGAGCCTCATCGGCACGGCGATGCTCGGCGGCGCGGGCTTCGTGCTGGTCGGCAACCTCCGCGGTGACGTGGTGGGGAACGCCGAGCCGCGCAAGGTGCACGCCGCGCGCGAGCTGCCGTCGTTCCTGACCGTCGAGCTCGGCGCCAACACCGTGCCGCCGCAAGACGCGACGGTGGAGGTGCTCTGGGCGCCAGGCCAGCAGCTGCCCCAGGTCGCGCCGCTCGTCATCAAGCAGCAGGCCACCGAGGCGCGCACAGTGCGCACCTGCCGTCAGTGCGACTTCGAAGACCGCCACGATGAATACGCCCGCGCGACGATGTGTCCACGGTGCGACGCCATCTGGCCCTGAACGATGCGAACCCTCTTGCTCGTCTCGCTGCTGCTCGGAGTCGATGGCGGGCTCGCCCCCGCCACGCTCACCGGCGTGGTGCAGAGCCGGGCGGTGAGCATGCCGTGCCGCGGCGGCGCGCGCGTCTTGCCCGAAGAGATCAAGTCCGACGTCAGGCCCCTGCCCCACCAGCCGCTCACCTTCGTCGCGGGGCGCAACCCGTACGGCAAGGTCGGTGCGCGGGCGACCAGCGACGAGCGCGGGCACTTCGAGGTGCAGCTCGCGCCCGGGCAGTGGTGCGTGCTCTTCGGTGAGCCGCCGCCGCCACCGCCGAAGGAGAAGGCGAAACCGAAAGAGCCCCGGCCGCCACGCACCAACTCGATCCAGGCCAACGTCGATGCCGACTGCCTCGAGCAACTGCAGCACCCGCAGCCACAGTGCGACGCGGTGGTGCAGGTGACCGCGAGCGCCGAGCCGCAAGAGCGCGTGCTCGAGCACGTCACGAGCAACCAGTGTCCACAGCCGTGGGCCCAGCCCTGCTACCGCGGCCCGGCACCACCTTGAGCCCAATCTGCCCCGCGCTGCGAGTAGCGTGCGCACCATGCGCCAGCTCTTCCTCGCTGCCCTCCTCGTGAGCAGTGCCTCGTTCGCCGCCACCGCGAACATCTGTGACGGCAACCTCGTGCTGCCGACCGCTGACGGTACGGTCAACATCAACGAGTACTCGGGCAATTCGGCGGGGCTCGGCAACGGCTTCGGCGGCGTGCTCGGCCAGGGCGGAACGCTCTCGTTCGACTCCGACCCGAACGGCAACCTGGCCTTCGCGCTGTCGGCGAGTTCGGCGACCTGCACGCAGAACGCCACCGACTCGATCGTCATCTACGTCGACTCGAAGACGGGCGGCATCACCGACACCACGGCGCTGACCGACAACGTCGACCAGGGACGCGCCGCGGTGAGCGGCATGGGCACCGACGGCTCGCGCGCCGCGCTCACGTTCGCCGCCGGCTTCGCGCCCGACTACGCCATCGTCATCCAGAACGGCTTCACCGGGCTCTTCCAGCTCGTGCCCGGTGGCTCGCACGTGTTCGTGAAGACGCTCAACCGCGTCACCGCGGGCGTGGCGCCTCCTCCGTGCGTGAGCGAGTGGAACGGCTTCACGATCGCCGACCTCGGCGCGCAGCTCGGCACCGACCTCCGCTACGTCGCGACGCTGCTCAACGCGACCAACGGCTTTCGCTCGAACGAGTTCCACGGCGTCATCGGCGTGCCCGCGGGCAACATCGGCGCCGCGGCGTATGCGTTCACCGCCGGCGAGTTCAACGTCTTCCGGCCCGGCCCCGGCAGCTCGTACCTCACCGGCCCCGTGCGCTGGACCTTCGAGACCTACGCGGGCACCGGCTTCCAGAGCACGGCCAACTGCGGGCAGCTGACGTCTGATCAGTTCAGCGCGTCGGGCTGGACTGACGGCGCGCTCGCGTTCGGTGGCACGCAGACCACCGCGGGCACCGACTACACGCGCGGGCTGACCGCGGCGGCGGTGACGACGGGCGGCTTCTACGCCTTCACCATCTCTACCGGGAACCGGGCGTTCGGCTTTCAGCCCGGCGGCGGCGACTTCGCGCCGGGCGTGCTGACGCTGCGCCTGCAGAACCTCGGCGGCACGCTGAACGGCGCCGACCTCGCGTACACCATCTACACGCGCAACGACCAGGCGCGCTCGACGTCGCTCAACTTCGCGTTCTCGGTCGACGGCATCAACTTCGTCGACCTGCCGGCGCTCAACTACACCAGCCCGGCCGCCCTCGACGCGCTCGGGTGGCAGCCCACCACGCGCAGCGTGACGCTCGGCGGCTTCACGCTCGCCACCAACGAGTCCCTCTACCTGCGCTTCACCACCAACGACGTCGCCGGCTCGGGCTCTCGCGACGAGCTCGCGCTCGACGACATCACCGTCGTGCCGCGCGCCAACGTCGCCGCGGAATACGGCGACGCGCCCACCACCTACGGCTCGGCCGGCCACATGGCTTCCGTGGTCTTCATGGGCGTCAGCGCCGACTTCGAGAACGCACAGCAAGCCTCGGGCAACGCGCTGCTCGACGACACCAACGGCACCGACGACGAAGACGGCGTCACCTTCGGCGGCTTCTACGAAGGGGCGACCACCGCGCTGACCATCAACTCCGCGGGCGTGGCGCGCGCCTCGGTGTGGGTCGACTGGAACCAGGACGGCGCGTTCGGCGCGGGCGAGCAGGCGGCGAGCAACGTCGCGCTCGTCGCGGGCAACAACACCGTCAACGTGCCCGTGCCTCTCGGCGTGCTGCGCGGACCCAACTTCATGCGCGTGCGCATCGCGACCGCCAACCCCACGCAGCCGACCGGCCCGATGGCCGACGGCGAGGTCGAAGACTACGCCATCACCATCGGCGGCTGCGGCGACGGCGTGGTGAACGGCGCGGAGCAGTGCGACTCGGGCGGCGTGGCGACCGGTGCGTGCGGCTGCCAGCCGTCGTGCACCTGGGCGCCCACCACCGCGCTCTGCGGACCGGCCCCCAGCGGCCTCTGCGACGCGCAAGACACGTGCGACGGCGCCGGCGCGTGCACCGCGAAGGTGCTCTCGGCTGGCACCGAGTGCCGCGCGACCACCGGCCCGTGTGACGTGGCCGAGACCTGTGACGGCACCTCCACCGCGTGCCCCGCTGATGGCTTCGCCTCGTCGGGCGTCTGCCGCGCGGCGGCCGGCCCCTGCGACGTCGCCGAGAGCTGCACCGGCGGCAGCGCGGCGTGCCCCGCCGACCTCCTCGCGACGGGCGGCGTGTGCCGGCCCTCGGCCGACGTGTGCGACGTGGCGGAGATCTGCACCGGCACCAGCGCCGCGTGTCCCGCTGACGGCTTCGCGTCGGCGAGCGTGACCTGCCGCGGCGCGAGCGGCATCTGCGACGTCGCCGAGCAGTGCACCGGCTTCGCGGCGGCGTGCCCGGCCGATGGCTTCGCCAACTCCGGCACGACGTGCCGCGCGGCCAACGGGCTGTGTGACGTCGCCGAGGTCTGCACCGGCGCGAGCGGCGCGTGTCCCGCGGACAACTTCGCGCTCGCCAACACCGAGTGCCGCCCCGCCAACGGCGCGTGTGACGTGGCCGAGGTGTGCAGCGGCACGAGCAGCACCTGCCCCGGCGATGGCTTCGCGTCGTCGGGCGTGTGCCGGCCGAGCGCGGGCGCCTGTGACGTCGCCGAGAGCTGCAACGGCTCGAGCGCCAACTGCCCCGGCGATGGCTTCGTGGCCTCGGGCACCGAGTGCCGCGCGAGCGCGGGCGTGTGCGACGTGGCCGAAACCTGCAGCGGCACCTCGTCGGCGTGCCCCACCGATGGCTTCGCGTCGAGCGCGACCACCTGCCGGCCCAGCGCGGGCGTGTGCGACCTCGCCGAGGCGTGCACCGGCGGCAGCGCGGCGTGCCCCGCCGACGTGTTGAAGACGAGCGCGACGGTGTGCCGCAGCGCGAACGGCGCCTGTGACGTGGCGGAGTCGTGCACCGGCACCACCGCCGCGTGCCCCAACGACGGCTTCCTCGGCGCGGGCACCGAGTGCCGCGCGAGCGCCGGCACCTGCGACGTGGCGGAGACCTGCAGCGGCTCGAGCAACGCCTGCCCGGCCGACGGCTTCCAGCCCACCACCACGCAGTGCCGCGCGGCGAACGGCGCGTGTGACGTCGCCGAGTCGTGCACCGGCACCGGCGCCAACTGTCCTGCCGATGGCTTCGCGCCGTCGAGCACGACCTGCCGCGCTGCCAACGGCGCGTGCGACGTCGCCGAGACCTGCACCGGCACCGCCGGCGCCTGCCCGGCCGATGGCTTCGCGACCTCGGGCACCCAGTGCCGCGCGGCGAACGGCGTCTGTGACGTGGCCGAGTCGTGCACCGGCTCGAGCGGCGCGTGCCCGGCCGATGGCTTCGCGACCTCGGGCACCCAGTGCCGCCCGGCGAGCGGCGTGTGTGACGTGGCGGAGTCGTGTACCGGCTCGAGCGGCGCCTGCCCGGCCGACGGCTTCGCGTCGAGCTCGACGGTGTGCCGCGCGGCGACGCAGGCGTGCGACGCGGTCGAGACCTGCACCGGCTCGTCGGGCACGTGCCCGGTCGACCTCGCGGCGGCCGACGGTACGGCGTGCAACGACACGCTGACCTGCAACGGCACCGAGCGCTGCATGTCGGGCGCGTGCACCGCGGGCACCAACCTCAACTGCGGTGACAGCGACGCGTGCACCATGGACGTGTGCGCCGAGCCGAGCGGCTGCGCGAACGTGCGCATCCCCGGGTGCTGCCTGGTGTCGACCGACTGCGATGACGGCGACGCGTGCACCGACGACGCGTGCCCGGGCGCGGGCCAGATGTGCACGCACGTGGCGATCGCCGGGTGCTCGAGCGACGGCGGGGTTGATGGCGGTGACGACGCGGGGGTCGATGACGGCGGTGTCGATGACGGCGGCGTCGACGCCGGCATGGATGACGCGGGCACTGGCGGCGGGGGTGGCACGACCGGTGGTGGTGGTGGTGCGACGGGCGGCGGTGCGGCGACGGGTGGTGGCGCGGGCGGCGGCGGTGATGGCCAGATGCCGGGCTGTGGCTGCAACGCGGTCGACCCGACGATCCTGGTTGCGCTTGGCTTGCTCGTGTTCGCTCGCCGGCGACGCAAGGACTGAGGGGTTTCTCCTCACCCCGACCCTCTCCTCCTCGGGAGGAGAGGGAGACAGGGTAAGCTTCGGCTCGTGCTCCGATTCCCTGCGCTGATCGCTGCGGTGGTGGTGCTCACTGCCTCTGCCTGCTCGGCACCTGCCACCGATGACGGCGGCACTGGTGGCGGCGGCGGCATCATCAACGCCGGCGGCGGACCCGGTGGAGGCGGCGGTGCTGGCGGCGGCACCGGTGCAGGCACCACGACCGGCGGTGGCTCGACCGGCGGTGGAGCCACGGGCGGCGGCGGAACGGGCGGCGGCAGCACCGGCACGCACCCCGCGGGAGACCCGTGCGCCAGCGACGGCGACTGCCAATCGGGCCAGTGCCTCGCGTGGTTCCGCGACGCGGGCTCGGTGTGCGTGAAGACCTGCTTCGACCAGACCGACTGCGCGAGCCTCACCAACTCCTACTGCGGCGCCGCGCGCGACGGCGGTGGCGTGTGCGTGCCCCGGAGCCCTGCGCACTGCCTGCCGTGCCAGTTCGACCAGAACTGCGGCGCGCTCGCCGAGGCGTGCGTCATCGGCCCGGGCGAGACCGCGATGACCTGCCGCGTCGACTGCTCACTGGCCGGCGCCGCCGCGTGCCCGAGCGACTACACGTGCACGCCGCTGCAGTTCAACGGACAGATGCGCTCGTTCTGCCTGCCGCCGTCGACGTGCGACCAGAGCCAGGGCGGGTTCTGCGACCGGTACGCGATTGGGCAGCCGTGTGAGAACTCCAACGACGCCGGCACGTGCACGGGCGCGCGCAGCTGCATGCAGGGCCGCTACACCACGTGCGACGCGCTGGTGCCCGCGTGCAAGGCGAGCTGCTCGACGGCCGACCGCACCGGCTGCACCGAGCGGCTGTGTGACTCGGCGACCTCGACGGCCGACCACTGTGGTTCCTGCTCGAACGTGTGCCCGGGCTTCGGCGTGTCGAGCGCGGTCGTGTCGTGCGCCGACGCGGGCTGCACCTTCGCGTGCAACGGCGAGCGCTACGACGTCGACAACAGCCCCGACAGCGGCTGCGAGGTCGCCGACGCGCCGACCGGCAACCACGTGGTCGCCAACGCCACCTCGGTGGGCTCGCTGCCCTGCAACGACAGCTCGACGCTCAACACCAGCGGCAAGATGCCCAGCGACGTGCGCGCGCACGTGCCGGCGATCGGCGGCTTCGACGCGATGAAGGGCGCGGCGCCCGACATGCTCTCGCTCAACGCGACCGGCGGCGCGCTCTGCCAGAACGACATCGGCATCACCTTCACCGTGACGGGTGGCGCGCCGCTCAACTGCTTCCGGCTGTCGATCGAGACCGACAAGGGCATCTACGGCTGCGACACCAACGCGAGCGGCACGTGCAGCATCAGCTCGGGCTCGGGCTCGTATTCCGACAACAGCACCATTCGCTTCACGGTGTCGCGCACGTGCGCCGCCGCCGGCTCGGGCGGCAACTACACCATCAGCGGGCACTTCTGAGCCGATGAGCAGCGCGAGCTGGGCCGGGTGGGAGCAGGCGACGTGCATGCCCGACTCCTGCTTCTGCGAGGCGGTGGGCGAGGGCCTGGTGCGCCAGCCCGCGAACACCTGGTCGAGCCTGACCTTCTGCGTCGCCGCGCTGGTGATGCTGGTGGAGTGGCTGCGGCAGCGCCAGACGGCGCGCTCGACGGCGGTGGAAGGCGCGCTCTTCGTGCTCGCGGTCTTCCTCGTCGGCGTGACGAGCGCGTTCTACCACGCGTCGCTCACCTTCCTCGGGCAGACGCTCGACGTGCAGTCGATGTACCTCGTGGTGGTGCTGGCGCTCGCGGTGAACGTCGACGCGTGGCGCGCGGGGCAGCCGCGGCGCTTCCTCGCGACGTACCTCGGCGGAAACGTGGCGCTCGGCGTGCTGCTCATCACGGTGCCGGTGCTGCGGCGCTTCGCCTTCGCCGGCGTCATCGCGGCGGTCATCGCCAGCGAGGTGGCGCTGCGCCGCGCGAAGCGTCGCGACTGGGCGCCGGGTTGGCTGTGGCTCGCGGCCGGCGTGCAGGGCGTGGCCTTCGTCATCTGGGTGCTCGACGGCACGCACGTGCTCTGCGACCCGGGCTCGCTGCTCCAGGGCCACGCCGCGTGGCACACCCTCGGGGCGTTCGCGTCGTTCGGGCTGTGGCGCTACTTCCGCGGCCCCGGCGCGTGAATCAAACGCGCCGCGGCTCGTCTGCGCGCCGTGCTTCGACTTCCCCTCCTCTTGTTGTGCCTCGTGGGCTCCGCGGCCCTCGCCGACATTCCGCCGCCGTTGTGGGCGTCCCGCTGCGCGAGCGTCGAGGGCTGTTCCCGCTGCTTCGCCGGCGACGGTGACGCGACCTGCGCGGCGGACGCGAAGGCCCAGGGCTTCGAGTACGTGTGCTCGCACCACCGCACCGAGATCTATTGCCCGCCTGGCCGGGCCACAGCCGCGCGGGTGCTGGGCTCGCTGGTGCCCGCGGCGAGTGCGCTCACCGTGCTCGCCGTCATCGGGGGCGCGGGGCTCTTCGTCCGGCGCCAGCGCACCCGCGCCGTGCCGCCGGCGCCGAGGTGAATTTGTGCCGCACGGAACTCAGTCGCCCCTCCTCGTCTGGCCTGCTACGGAGGCGCCACTCATGCTGACCCTGTCACTCCTCGCTTCGGTTCTGGCCCAGGCCCCCGCTGCTGACGCTCCCCTCGACTTCACCGAGCAGGCGAAGGCGCTCTACCGCGTGGTGGCGTGCGGCAACGACGCGCCGCTCCCCGAGGGCATCGACGCGAAGGTGGTCGAGGAGCACTGCAAGGAAATCCACCGGCGCTTCGAGAAGTACCGCGAGACGTGGATCAAGGAAGCCTCGCCCTTCATCCAGGGCCTGAAGCCCGCGGGCCTGCCGACCACCGTCGTCTACCCGTTCGGCGGCGGCGACCTGATCAGCGCCATCACCACGTACCCCGAGGCGAAGGAGATCACGACGATGTCGCTCGAGCACGCGGGCGACCCGCGCCGGCTCAAGGGCATCACCACCGCGCAGCTCAAGGCGTCGCTGCAGCTCATTCGCGCGACCTCGTCGGGCCTGCTGACCGCGAACGACTCGAAGACCGAGAACCTGATGAAGGGCCAGCGCGGCGAGATCCCCGGGCAGCTCTCGTTCTTCCTCCTCGCGCTCGCGGCGCACGGCTACGAGCCGGTCTCGCTCAAGTACGTGAAGACCAACGCCGACGGCTCGCTGCGCTACCTGACGCAGACCGAGCTCGACTCGCTCGAGAAGAAGGAAGCCAAGCTGCTCCACAAGGTGTGGGTGGAGCCCGACTTCTCGGAGGCGTTCGACAACCTCGAGCTCATCGCGGTGAAGAAGGGCGGCGACCCGCAGAAGGACCGCATCGTGCACCGCCACTTCGCGCAGAACCTCGACGACGACCACTTCGGCAAGGACGAGGGCATGAAGAAGTACCTCGCCTCGCGCAAGCCGATCGTCGCGATGACCAAGGCGGCCAGCTACCTGCTGTGGCGCGACAACTTCTCGACCATTCGCAACTACCTGCTCGACTCGATGGAGTTCATGGTCAGCGACTCGACCGGCATTCCGCCGAAGTTCGCCAACAAGGCGGGCTTCACGCAGGAGGCCTACGGCAAGTTCGCCGAGTCGTTCCTGGGCGCCAACGCCGACTACAACAAGGACTTCGTCAAGCTGTGGAAGGACGCCAAGCCGCTCGCGTTCCGCTACGGCTACCTCGACAAGAACCTGAGCAAACACATGCTGATCACGAAGAAGGGCGAGGCCCCGAAGGCCCCCTGACTTCTTTGCACTCGCGGATGACGGCTCGTGTCATCCGCGCATGAAAACGTCTCGTCACGCCCTGCTGGCGGCGGCCGTCCTCTCGGGCGGCGCGCTGACCGCCTGCTCGATTCCCGTCACGGTCAACGGCCAGACGCGCATGGTGCGCATCGGCCCGAAGTCTTCGTACGACCAGCTGACCGAGCTGAACGACCGCATCAACGCCACGCGCAAGCTGCTGCTGCAGCGGGTGGGTGACGACGCGGCGAAGGAGAAGCTCGCGCTCGATCGCGCGCGCGCCGAGCTGGCCGAGGAACGCAAGGCTGACCACCAACCTCGCCAACGAGCAGAAGGCGTACGCGTCGGTGAACGAGAACCTGAGCGACGCCGAGGCGTGGCTCAACGGGAGCGCCGCGGTGTACGACGCGGAGTTCGCGCTGCGCCCCGCGCTCGAGGCCGACGCCGCGGGGCGCGAGGTGAGCGCCGCGCAGCTGAGCGAGCTCGACGCGAAGGTCTCAGTCGCGGCGCAGCGCTCGGGCCAGGCGTGGAAGAACGTCGCCGACTCGCAGCAGCAGAAGCTCGCCACCCTGAAGAAGAACATCGCCGAGGGTCCCGCCCGTCGTGAGGCCGCCCGTCAGCGTGCCGAGGCCCGCGCGAAGAGCGAGGCCCTCGAGAAGCAGCAGCAGCAGGCGCAGCAGGCCGGGCGCGACGCGAACGACGCGTTGCACCGCGCGTACACCGCGCTCGCGAAGTACGACGTGCCCGACGAGGCGATGCTCGCCGACGTCGAGCAGAAGGCCGCGGTGGTCGAGGGCATCATTCCGACCGGCGGGCAGTTCTACCGGAACGAGGCGGGGCTCCTGCGGCTCTACGCGAACCTGAACCAGCCCGACGGCGCCGAGCGCGTGAAGGCGCAGCTGGGCGGCAACATCGCGGCGAAGGGCGAGGCGCACGGCAAGGACTTCAAGGCGAGCGTGAAGGCCGCGGCGAACCACTGCTACGTCTTCGTGGGCGAGATCATCTCGTGGGGCGGCCAGGAGCAGATCATCGAGCCGAAGTTCGAATCGGCCGCGCAGATGCAGGAGTTCAGCATCGGCTTCGCCAACGAGGCGATGCTCAACGACAAGTGGAAGGGCATCGAGGCGTACGGCGCGTGCGCGGTGTCGCCCGGCCAGGTCAGCTTCTCGGGCGGCCTCAAGGTCGCGGGCACCAAGAACGGGCTGCGCTGGGTGGTGCTCGACTTCGCGAAGAACGAGTTCCCCGTGCTGCTCGCGACGCACTTGAACCTGCGCCTGCCTGACGACTGCGACCCCGACCTGTGGGCGGCGATGTTCCTGAACCCGGTGCCCGGCACCATCGGCTACGTCGACGCAGAGCCGGTGCTGCTGACGGGCGCCGACCCGGTGGGCGGCAACCGCGACATCAACCTCGTGTACGCCGGCTCGCACAAGTGGTCGAACGCGAAGAAGTCGTCGGTGCTGTCGGCGCCGCCCAAGCGCGTGTCGTTCAAGCACCCGTTCGAGTTCAATAAGTGCCCGGGCCGCGTCGACAACGTGTGGCCGAAGGCTCCGCTCAGCCGGCAGATCGCGCAGTGCGAGGCGAACATCGACAAGAAGTACGAGGGCGCGTGGGCGGGGGTCGATCGCGCGCGCGACGCGGCGGATCGCGTCAGCACCAACTACGTGAAGTTCTACAACCCCGCGGCCGAGGAGAAGGCCGGGCGGCTGCGTGAGGCGTGGGACCGCGACTGGGACGCGCAGTGCAAGCCGCTCGTCGCGAAGGCCGAGAAGACGCTCGAGGCGCGGTTCAACAAGCTCGTCGACACGGTGGTCGATGCGCCGCCGGCGGATCCGATCAAGCGCGCGGAGTTGAACGCGAGCGAGGAAGACGCTCCGTATCGCCGGTGGTGAAGGGCTTCACGTCGCGGGCACTCCAAAGCCGGCCTTCACGGTCGGCCGCAGCAAGACGACGATGGTGAAGACTCCGAGCAGCGTGCCGAGCGGCATCGACAGGCACAGCAGGCCCGCGACCACGAGCACGAAGGTGTAGCCGCGGTGCTCACCGAGGCGGCGGGCCACGAGCGCCGCGAGGACCGCGATGGTCCAGATGACCGCCATCAGCGTGACCGCCATCACGATGAAGAACCAGCCGAACGCCGCGGGCGGCGGACCATCGCCCTTCGCAGCAGGGAGCTTCTCGTTGACGATCATCAGGCCGATGCTCAGGTGGATGATCGGCACGCAGCCGCCCAGCGCGTGCAGCCCGGCGATGACCCAGTAGAAGATGCGCAGCAGGTTGAGATGCTCGCGATCGGCGGGCGTCACGTGCTCGCCCCGAACGAGGCCTTCACGCTCGGCCGGCTCATGACGATGAAGGTGAAGACGCCGAGCGCCGTGCCGATGGGTACCGAGAGGCAGTTGATGGCGGCGACGATCATGATGAACGTCGGGCTGCGCCGCTCGCCGATGCGCCGGGCGGTCAGGAACGAGAGCAGCGCGGCGGTCCAGATGACGAGCATCAGGATGACGGCGACGACGATGAAGACGATGCCCACGGCTTCGGCCGCCTTCGCGTCGCCGCCGTGCGCCGAACCGAGCCCGCCGCTGACGATGGCCGCCCCCAGCACCATGTAGATGAGCGGGAAGAGGCCGAAGAGCGCGTGCAGTCCGCTGATGACGAACCAGAAGATGCGCAGCAGGTTGAGCTGCTCGCGGTCAGCGGGAGTCTCGGTCGCGGTCATGTGGTGGTCCCCTCGGGGCGAACCATGACGCACGTGCGCGCGGGCGGCCACTCACTTGAATGAAACAACTCCCTCTCCTCTTCAGAGGAGAGGGTTGGGGTGAGGAGAGAACCAGCAGGTTGGCGCTTCGACGGTCTACTCCTCACCCCGGCCCTCTCCTCTGAAGAGGAGAGGGAGAGAGATGTCACAGCCCTCGACTGCCGAACGACAGCGCCCACTGCGCCTTCGAGTACGCCGCCTCGATGCCCGGGTAGCGCGCGCGCAGACCGGCCTTCACCTCTTCGCTCAGCGCGCCCTGGGGCTGCGCCGCGACCTCGCGCTCGAACCGCTCCCGCATCGCGCCGGGAATCCCCTTCTTCAGCACTTCCCCCGCGAGGAAGCGGAACTCGCGCGAGAGCGGCTCGGTGTCGACGTTGGTCTCCGGCGTGCCCTCGAGCGCCGCGTCGGCCGAGCGCAACGTGGGCTTCCACACGTACTCCGGCAGCTCATCACTCGCGCGCGTCGGCAGCCCACGCGCCCCCTCGAGCCGAGCGTCATCGGCCAGGTACGCCGCGCGCACCACGCCGCCCGCGTCGACCACGGCGTACACGTTCCACCGCCGGCTCTCCGACGCCGCCGGCCCCTCGTACGCGTCGCTGCGCTCGTTGCCGTACCGCCCGACGACGTGCACGTGCTTGACCGCCACGCCGTCACCAACGCCGTCCTTCTTCGCGAGCTCGAGCACCGCCGCCGCGCCCTCCCCGTTCACGGTTGCGACGTCGACGTCAGCGGCGAAGAACGGCTGGTTCCACACCTCGCGATCTCCGCCGTGCACCGCGTCGTTGTGGATGTCGGCCGCGAAGCCGCCGCCACCATTCACCAGGAACTGAGAGGTCGCCTGCAGCAGGTCGACCGCGCTCACCGGCGCGTCGAAGAGCACGTTCTTGTCGCCCAGCGCGATGGAGTCCGCAGTGCCCATCAAGAAGTTCCCGAGGTCGGCGCGCGAGATCCACTGGCCGCCGAACCACAGTCCCCGCGCGCCTTCCGCGCCGCCGACGTCGACGCGCGCCGACAGCTCGTTGCTCAGCGCCGACCACGCCCACGCGTGGCACTTGCCCCACCACGTCGGCGCCTCGGGGTCGAACGAGCTCTTCGCGTTGGCCAGGGCCTCGAAGCCGTCACGCAGCGAGAAGCCGCGCTCCTTCGCCGCGGCGTCGAGCGCCTGCCCGGGAGTCTGCGCGCGCTGCCGCTCGAGCTCGTCCGCGCTCAGCACCGTCGACTTCGGCGCGAGGCTGCCGTGCCGCTCGCGCATCGGCCCGGTGTGCACCGCGTCGTACGAGCGCACGTACGGTGTGACGCCCGAGGTGCCGCTGAAGCTCCCGTCGTGCGCGAGCACCACCACGTCGTCTTCGAAGCTCGACGGCGCACCACCGGTCATCGCGCGCATCGGCAGCTCCTCGACGGGCGAAGACAGGAACTTCTCGAGCACGTTCTTCACGGCGGGCGAGGTCGCGCGGTCCGACGCGAGGCGCTGCAGCTCGGTGCGCTCCGCGACGTCGACGTCACCACCATCGCGCGAGGCGTCGGCGAGGCGCTGGGCTTCCGTGGGGTCGAGCTGCTCGTCGTCGCGAAGGAACAGGGTCTCGAGGCTCTTGAGGGCGGCGATGGTCATGGCGGAACTCCGAAGGAGAGAGGTGGATGCGGCGAGCGCGCCTCAGTGCACGAAGCGTCGCCACCCACCGGAGCTGGAGATCGCGCGCATTCTCAGGGCCCGAAAGTCCACCGGCGCCGATGCTCCACCGCCCCGATGGACGCCGTGGCAGGTACACTGCGCGGCTCGATGTGGCTCCCGGTGCTCCTCGTGCTCGCGCAAGCCCCTGACGCCGGGGCGCTTTCGCCTGCGTTGCCACAAGCCGACCTCGACGGCGGCCAGGGCGTCGCCGTGCCCGAGCCCACCACCCCGATGCGCGAGCTCGTGTCCCGCACCACCGAGACCGAGTGGGTCGAACAGCTCCTCGACGACGGCAAGTACGTGCGCTTCGGCACGAAGGACAGCGGCCCCGTGCACGTGTGGCGCCCGCGCAGCTACAAGCCGCAGACCGCCGCCACCATCATCTACGTGCACGGCTTCTACACCTCGGTCGACGCGGCCATCGCCGGGCACCGGCTCATCACGCAGTTCCGCGACTCGGGCCGCAACGCGCTCTTCATCGTCCCCGAGGCGCGCAGCTGGCGCACCGACCCCGTGCTGTGGCCTGACCTCGAGAAGCTGCTCGCGGCCGTCGAGAAGCGGCTGAAGCTCAAGCGCCCTGACGGGCCCATCGTGCTGGTCGGGCACTCCGGCGCGTACCGCACCATCGTCGGCTGGCTGCCGCACGAGAAGGTGAACCAGGTGCTCCTCGTCGACGGCCTCTACGGCAACGAGCCTGACTTCAAGACGTGGCTCGACGCCACCGACGCGCCCGAGAAGCGTCAGCTGGTGCTGGTCGGCTTCGACACCCAGCAGCGCGGGGAATGGTTCGCGCGCAAGCACGCCTCGGTGCAGCTCGACACGCTGCCGTGGCTCTACGACGACCTCGCGCCGCCGGTGCGGCAGTCACCGGTCGTCACCGTGCAGAGCGATCGCTTCGATCACATGGAATTGATCACCCAGGGCCGGCTGTTGCCGTGGCTCCTCCACGCGTTCCGCTGACTCTTCGATGACCGCCCACCCGCTCCTCGACCGCAACACCTTCGTGACGCGCTTCGGCTCGAACGAGCCGAACCACCGCGTGCTGCGTCGCCTGCACGCGCTCGTGTCGGAAGTGCCGGGCGCCGCCGAAGACAGCGGCCGCGCGACCGGCGAAGGCGCGGTGGAGTGGCTCGAAGAGCTCGTCGCCTGGCTCTTCGAGCGAGGGGAAATTCCGCAGCGCGGCGAAGACGAGACCGAGGCCCACGCCCGCACCCGCGTGCTGCTCACCGCGGCCGAGGAGATCCCCGAGTTCGCGCTGCGCGTGAAGAGCTCGGTGCTCCGCGTGCTCGGCGGCACCAGCTCCACCCTGCTCTTCGCCGACACCGGAATCGCCAGCCGCCTGGGCTTCTGGGGCGAGCTCTTCGACCGCGTCTCGAAGAACGTGCTGCCCGCGCCGCCGGTGGGCCGCGAGACGTCACGCCTGTTGTCGCGCCTGGTCGACACCGACGAGAAGGTCGAATGGGCGCTCGGCCTGCCCGACGAGCTGCGCGCGCGGCTGGTGAAGCTGCTGGGGCTCGACTCGGAAGAGGTGACGCGCCTGTTCGAGCCCAGCCAGCGCGAGGCGATGGTGCTGCTCGCGACGCGCATCGCGATGCAGGGCACGAGCGACGACCTCCGCCGCCGGCTGCCCAAGCTCACCGTCGAGACCTCGCCCTTCGTCGCGCTGCCGCCGATGATCACCCTGTTGCTCGCCAGCGAGCTGCCCGCCGCGCGCGTGGTGCAGAGCATCGCCGCGTGCCGCGGCCACCTCGACGAGGTCAGCGCCGGCCTCGACCAGACCGGCATCAGCATCGACCTCGTGTACCGGCTCGAGCTGTTGCAGTCGCTGCTCGGCCGCCTCGAGCTGCTCGTGCAACTGCGCGCCGACACCGAGTGGCGAGCGCTCGCGCAGTGGCAGCTCGCGCGCGCGCTGCTGCGGGGCACCGTGGCCGACCGCTCGCTCGGCGCGCTGCTGCAGTCGAGCACCCGCTTGCTCGCGCGGCGCTTCGTCGAGCGCGCCGGCAGCTCGGGTGAGCACTACGTCACGCGCACCCGCACCGAGCAGCAGCAGATGCTCGACGCCGCGGCCGGGGGCGGCGCCATCACCGCGCTCGCGGTGTTCGCCAAGTTCTTCATCAGCTACCTGCACGCGCCGCCCGTCTTCGACGCGCTGCTCATCGGGCTCAACTACGCGTGGTGCTTCGTGGCCATGCAGCTGTTGCACTTCGCGCTCGCCACCAAGCAGCCGTCGATGACCGCCGCCACCATCGCCGGCGCCATCGAGGCCCAGAAGGAAGAGGGCAACCCCGACCTGGAGCCGCTGGTCGACCTCGTCGCGCGCGCGAGCCGCACGCAGTTCGCCGCGCTGCTGGGCAACGTCTTCGTGGTGGTGCCGTTCGCGCTGTCGATCGCGCTCGTGTTCCAGGCGGTCACCGGCCACCACGTGCTCGACGACGCGTACGCCGAGAAGACCATCAAGGTGCACCACCCGATTCACAGCGTGACCATCTTCAGCGCGGCGATGACCGGCGTGTGGCTGTGGGCCGCGAGCCTGCTCGCCGGCGCCGCGGAGAACTGGTTCGTCGTCAACGAGATGCCCGGCGCCATCGCGTCGAACCGCGGGCTGCGACGCCTGGTGGGCCCCGCCCGCGCCGCGCGCTTCAGCCGCTTCCTCACGCAGCAGGCCAGCGGCTTCGGCGGCAACGTCGGCTTCGCGATGCTGCTGGGCTTCATGCCGATGCTCTTCGTGCTGGTCGGCGTGCCGCTCGAGGTGCGCCACGTCACGTTCGTCACGGGTCAGCTCGCGTACGCCGCGGTGGAGCTGGGCCCTTCGGTCTTCTGGCGCACCGACTTTCTGCTCGCGCTGGTGTCGGTGCCGATGGTCGGCCTCATCAACTTCGCGGTGTCGTTCGCGTTCGCCATCGTGGTGGCGTTGCGCGCGCGCGGGTTGGGCGTGCGGAGCCAGCTGCGGCTCGGCCGTGCGGTGGCGTTGCGCTTCGTGAAGAACCCGCGGCCGTTCTTCCTGGCGCCTCGCGAGGTGGCGGCTCCCGTGGAGCAAGTAAGCGCAGCGACTGGGTGACTCCCCTCACCCCGACCCTCTCCCCACGGGGAGAGGGGGTAGATTGGGACACGTGCGCTGCCTCGCGACCCTGCTCTCGCTGCTCGCCGTTTGCGCCCACGCGCAGGAGAGCCCGCCCCCGCTGCCCCCGCCCGAGGACCAGCGCGAGCCAGCGCCCGCTCCGCCGCCGGCGCCGGTGCCCAGCCCGGGAGTGCTCGTGCCGCGCGCCATCGCCAACCAACCGCTCCCGCCCGAGGGCACGCCGATTCCGACGCCCGCCGCGCCGGTGACCGCGAACACCACCGTGCTCCCCGACCCGCCCGACGAGCCGTCGTTCGGCCGTCGCTTCGGCCCGATGGGCCACCTCGGCATCATGTTCCCCATCGCGCCGAAGGCGCAGGCCGGGCTGGGACTGTCACTCGGGCTGCGGTTCGCGCTGATGGCGCGCACGCGCGTGCCGGCATTCAACGTCGCGGCGGGCGCGTTCTTCAGCTTCGAGGCGGTCGCCCCGGTGCCGGCGCTTTCCCCCGGCGTGCGGCTCGAGCTGGTCGGCGCGCGTGGGCCGGTGCTCATTCCCTACCTGGGCCTGTCGGCGTTCGGCCAGGTGCTGCTGCCGCTCACCGGCAAGGACGTCGGCGTGCGCGGTGGCCTCATCCTCGCGTGGAACCTCTTCGCCGCCGGCGGCACGGGCCGCGGCTCGTGGTGGCACGGCTTTCACTGGAACGGCGCCGGCTCGAGCTCGTGGATCATCATTCCGCTCGCGGCGGTGGCGGTCCTCATCACCACGTTCATCACCGTCGGCGACCTGCGCGTCTTCATCCAGAGCAGCCCGACGGGCGGCGTCATCGGCGGCTTCAGCATCGGCGCCGGGTTCTGACGCCCCGCTCTGAAAACCTCCGTGCACGCATGGATGTTCGTGCGACCTCGCATTGCCGTGCGTGGCAGCGCGGCACTAGCAGCGGCCGCCATGTCCTTCCGCGCGTCTCTCTTGCTGCTCGTGCTGCTGACCCCGGCCTGCCTCAACACCGCCTCGCAGAGCCAGCTCGACTCGGTCGGCGCGGTGAAGGTGAAGCCGAAGCTGCCGGCGCTCCGCTACGACGACCCGCTCGTGCTGCGGCCCGCGGGCCAGCCGGTGACGTGCGACGCGACGGCGGGCGCGGGCGGCACGCGCTTCACCGACACCACCGAGGCGTGGAACCTCGGCGTGGCGGGCCTCAAGCTGACGGGCAACCGGCTCTCGGTGGCTGACCTCGACTCCGACGGCTACCCCGACCTCATCGTGCACGCGGTGACGAGCAACCTCGCGCAGCAGAAGGACCTGCCCGACGGCGGCCGGCGCCTGGTGTGGCAGCTCATGAACCGCCCCGCGCCCGACGGAGTGCACCGCCAGTTCGTCGACGAGACGGCCGACGGCTTCTTCGAGGTCGCGGGCGGCTCGGCCACGCGCTACCGCTCGGCGCAGCTGGCGGTGTTCGCCGACGTCGACAACGACGGAGACCTCGACGGCTTCAGTGGCACGTACGTCGACCCGACGAAGCCCGACACCGACCCGGGCGACCGCTCGCAGATTCTGCTCAACGACGGCACCGGCCACTTCACGCTCGCCAACCCCAGTGACGCCACGCCGCGCGCTGATCAGCGCCGCCCGACGAGCAGCGCGACGTTCACCGACGTCGACCGCGACGGGAAGATCGATCTCTTCGTGGGCCATTGGTACGAGGCGTACGGCCAGAGCTACCTCGGCGTGCAGGCGCGCCTGTTCCGCGGCGCGGGCACCGGCGACTTCTTCGATGCCACGCAGGGCGCCAACCTCCTCACCGACGACAACGGCTACGTCGCGGGCACCAACCACCGCCCGGCGTACGGCGTCACCAGCTGCGACCTCGACGACGACGGCTCGCCCGAGCTGATGGTCAGCGCGTACGGGCGCCAGCCGAACCTCCTCTACCGCAACGACGGCGCGGGCCACTTCACCGACCAGAGCACCCTCTCGGGCTTCGCCGGCGACTCGAACGTCGACTTCCGCGACAACCAGTTCTTCGAGTGCTTCTGCATGGCGCACCCCACGGTGCAGAAGTGCGCGGGCGTGTCGTCGCCCTCGGTGCAGTGCCCGACGCCGGCCGACTCCGCGTGGTCTTCGGGCACCGACGACCAGCCGTGGCGCAACAACGGCAACACCTTCACCACGTGGTGTGGCGACCTCGACGGCGACGGCAAGAACGACCTCTACAACGCCGAGATCCACCACTGGTGGGCGGGCGGCTCGAGCGACTCGTCGGAGCTGATGAAGAACGTCGGCACCGCCGCGGGCGAGGTACGGCTGCAGCGCCCGGGCAACGCGACGACCGGCCTCCAGTTCCCGCACGTCGGGCCGTCGTGGAACGAAGGCGGGCTGATGGCCGCCGGCGGCGATCTCGATCTCGACGGCCGCATGGACCTCGTGGTCGCGGCGAGCGACTACCCTGATCAGTTCGGGCTCGTCTTCCAGCAGCAGGCCGACGGCACCTTCAAGGACGAGGCGCTCGATTGGAACCTGCACCACGCGTGCATGTCGGGCCTGGCGATCGCCGACTTCGATCGCGACGGTGACCTCGACGTGCTCGCCGGCGCCAGCACCGCGCGCGACTGCGCCCTGACGTGGAAGAGCAACGAGGTGCGCCTCTACGAGAACCAGGCGGCCGGCAAGAAGTGGCTGCTGCTGCACCTCGAGGGCGACGGCGTCACCGGCAACCGCGCGGCCATCGGCGCGAAGGTGACGGTGACCGCGAACGGCAAGACGTGGGTGCGCGAGGTCGGCGGCGGCTACGGCCACTTCGGCATGCAGAACGACCTCACGCTGCACGTCGGCCTCGCCGGCTGTGACGGCGCGAGCGTCACCGTGCGCTGGCCCGACCAGGCGCTCACCACGCAGACCTTCGACGACGTGCCCGCGAACACCTTCGTGAAGCTCAAGCAGGGCGACCCGAAGGCGTACGTGGTGCCGCTGCGCTGATCAGGCGGCCGACTCGTAGTAGCGTTTCGCCCCCATGCCAGCCGTCACCGGAACCCGAGGCGTCACCCCGACCACCACCACCCCGAGCAGCGGCCCCATCAGCTGCGGCGCGTTCAAGAGCGACCCCGTCTTCGGGCAGATCGCCACCGGGGCCGTCGCGCCGATCGGCAAGGGTGCGCCGAAGAGCGAGACGGTGAAGACGATGCAGGCCGCACTCTTCTCCCTGGGCTTCATCGCGCAGCGCAAGGGCATCGACGGCTCGTTCGGCCCCGGCACCGAGGCGTCGCTGAAGGCGTTCCAGAAGAGCGCGGGCGTGGTGCAGAGCGGCCAACTCGACCCGGCGACGTTGCGCGCGCTCGACTCCGCGGCGAGCAAGCAGATCGCCACGCTCAAGGGCCAGACGAAGGAAGACGGCAGCAAGCGCCAGGCGTTCCACATCGTCGCCGACATCAGCGACCCGACGAAGACGCGCCTCTACGTGCTCGACTCGAACGACAAGGTGCAGGCGCGCTACCTCACCTCGCCCGGCCGCGCGGAGTTCCCCACCCAGGGCAACGGCTTCAAGGTCACCGACGTGATGACGCGCAAGCCGTGGAACCCGCCCAACAGTGGCTGGGCCGCGAACGCGAAGCCGATTCCGCCGGGCATCGACAACCCGATGGGGCTCACCAAGCTCTCGCTCGGCGCGTACTCCCAGTACATCCACGGCATCCCCGCGAGCGAGGAGCCGGAGCTCGGCCACGCGGCGTCGCACGGTTGTTTGCGCATGAGCGGCTCGAACGTGCTCGAGCTCGCCGAGAAGTACGCGGGCACCGGTTCGGACGTGAAGATCAACCGCGACCGGTCGCTGTCGACCGAGCTGAGCGGCAAGTTCGACGCCGCGCACCTGAGCGATCGCCCGACGGATGCGGGGCGCGAGTACTTGTTCGGCTACTTGAGCGGTGAGCTCGGGTCGACTCGCCACTTCAACGGCTGAGCGGGTTTCTCCTCACCCCGACCCTCTCCTCCTCGGGAGGAGAGGGAGTCACGTTCAGCGTGCGGTGGCGGCGCGCGCCTTCATGCCCGCTTCCAACAGGTAGCTGAGGGCCTCGCGCGCCTTGCCGACGGTCTCTTCGTCGACGCGGGTGCGTTCGAGGCGATCGCGGCGGCGGCGATCGTCTTGATCGTGAATCGCCTCTTCCTTCCGCTCCTCGGCGCGGCGCTCGAAGTTCTCCTGCATCATCTCGGTCAGGCCGCTGAAGGTCTTCACCGCCCACTGGAAGAACGCGTCGACGTGGAAGAACTCGGCGACCTTCTCGAGCAGCGACTTGCCCGAGCCCGGCTTGGGCGCGTTGGGGTCGATGACCTGCTCGGTGACCGCGAGGCGATCGACCTTGAGGCCGTCGGCGTCGACCACCGCGGTGGCCTGCTTCACGACCTTCGACTGCTCGTCGCGCGCCCGGCGCAGCTCGTGGGCGATCTGCTTGCGGAGCTCGGCCATCTGCGCCTTGCCCTCGGGCGTCTTCGGCAACGCGTCGGCCTTCGCGCGCAGCTCGTTGATGCGCTGCTGCGCCCCCTCTGACTTCGCGAGCAGCGCGTCGAGTTGCTGGCGACGCTGCGGTGAGAGGTGCTCGCTGCGGTCCTGGTACTCGCGCAGCGCCTCGGTGCGCGTGCTCAGGCGCGAGTACTTCCACTTGTGGTCGAGCTCGTCGACGCGGTGGTTGATCTCCCCGCCGAGCTGATCACGCCGCTCGCGGCACTTCTGCAACGCCGCGGCCTGGTCGGTGGGGCTCAGCTTCGCGAACGCCTCGCGATCGAGGTTGAGGGGTTTGGGCTGCTCACCCCACAGCGCGCCCGGGTCGGCCGACTTCGAGACCGGCGTGCCGGTGGGAATCAGCGAGCGCGCGGGGGCCTGCGTGCCCGCGTACTGGGCCGCCGGAGGAGGCGCGCTGGGCGCGGGAGCCGACGGCTTGGCGACGGTCGCGGTCTTGGCGACGCCTGGAGACGTGGGGACCGACACGTTCGAGACGCTGGAAGGGGCGCGTTCAATCTTCGGCATGGCGCGCATGCTATCAGGACCCGCATGTCCTTACCCGTGGCGGTCATCCCGGCGCGCTGGGCCTCGAGCCGGTTCCCCGGCAAGCCGCTGGCGCTGATCAGCGGCCGGCCGATGATCGAGCACGTGCACCGCCGCTGCGTCGAGGCGGGCTGCTTCGGCGAGGTGGTGGTGGCGACCGACGACGAGCGCATCGCGCGCGCGGTGAGCGGCTTCGGCGGCCAGGTGGTGATGACGTCGCCCAGCTGCCCCTCGGGCACCGACCGCGTCGCCGAGGTCGCCCGCGCGCGGCCCGGCACGCCCGACGACGTGTTCATCAACGTGCAGGGCGACGAGCCCGCGGTGCACCGCGATTCGCTGCGCGCGCTGACCGCGCTCTTCGCGACCGCGACGGTGGAGATGGCGACCCTCGTTCGCACGCTCGCCCCCGAAGAGCGCGCCAACCCCAACGTGGTGAAGGCGGTGCTCGCGGAAGACGGTCGCGCGCTCTACTTCTCCCGCGCTGATCTGCCGTTCGACCGCGAGGGCACCGGCCGCGCGCCGCGCTGGGCGCACCTCGGGCTCTACGGCTACCGGCGCCGCACGCTGGAACGGCTCGCGACGCTGAGCCCCACCGCGCTCGAGCAGAGCGAGGCGCTCGAGCAACTGCGCGCGTTGGGCCACGGCCTGTCGATTCACTGCGCGGTCACGCCGCACCGGGCAGTGGCCGTCGATCGCCCCGAAGACGTGCCCCTCGCCGAGGCTGCGCTCGCTGCGCGCCAACAGTGATAGGAGTGCGGTCCTCATGACTCCGTCGCTCACGCAGGCCTTCGGGCTCTTCTTCCAGGCCCACCCGTGGCATGGCGTTTCCCCCGGTGAGAAGTCGCCGGAGATCGTCAACTGCTACA
Source organism: Myxococcaceae bacterium (assembly GCA_046351675.1). Classification (GTDB taxonomy): domain Bacteria; phylum Myxococcota; class Myxococcia; order Myxococcales; family Myxococcaceae; genus Archangium_A. Next base: position 45,310 of record JAXLYB010000020.1, on the reverse strand, counting down.
TCGAGATGGTCCCCACCGACGCCGTCAAATACGAGGTCGACAAGGCGACGGGCATCTTGAAGCTCGATCGCCCGCAGCGCTTCTCCAACCAGCCCCCGAGCCTGTACGGCTTCATTCCCCGCACGTTCTGCGACAAGGCGGTGGGTGAGCGCTGCTCGCAGCGGCTGGGGCGCAGCGGCATCACCGGCGACGGCGACCCGATCGACGTGTGCGTGCTGACCGAGAAGCCCATCACCCATGGCGCGGTGCTGGTCGAGGCGATTCCCATCGGCGGGCTGCGGATGATCGACGGCAATCAGGCCGACGACAAGATCGTCGCGGTGCTCAAGGGCGACTCCGTCTACGGCGGCTGGAAGGAAATGAAGGACGTGCCGAGCTCGTTGGTCGATCGCCTCAAGCACTACTTCCTCACCTACAAGGCGATGCCCGACACGCCGAACCCGCCGGTGGAGATCGCCGAGGTCTACGACGCCGCCGAGGCGCGCGAGACCATCAAGAAGTCGTTCGACGACTACCGCGCCAAGTTCGGTCACCTCACCGACCTGTTCGCGCCGAATCGCTGACCCACGATGGACTGGGTGCCCGCCCAAGACGGACTCGAGGTCGCGTTCGAGGCGATCCAGCCCGTGTCGGCCGCGGGCACGCCGGTGATGGTGGCGCTGCACTACCGCAACGTCGGCGCCGAGGGCCTCATCGTGCGCGCCAACGAGACCAGCGCCGATGACGAGAAGCTGCCGCCCTCGCTGAAGCAGGCGCCGCTCTACCCGCTCGAGGCCGTGGAGATCGCGCCCTCGGGGCCCGCGCCGGTCTTCGTGCCGTGGGTGCCGGTGCCCTCGCAGATGTTCCAGCTCGACAAGTGGGTGCAGCTCGCGCCGGGGCAGGAGCTGCGGCGGCTGGCGCGCCTCGACACCGCCTTCTGGGAAGACGGGCCGCGCCGTGGGCTCACGCTGGGCGCCGGCGTGTACCTGGTGCGCGCGCACTTGAAGCACCGCGCGCCCGACGACGCACAGCTCGACGCGGTGAAGGCCTTCCTCGCGTCACCGCGCCGCACCGAGGCGATGGCCTTCTGGGACCTGAACGTGCCGCTCTCGCTCGGCGAGGCGTACCAGCTCGAGAAGTGGGGCTGGCGCTTCTGGCGGGGTGAAGTGCAGACGCGCGCGTTCGTGCTCGAGCGCACCTGACGATTCAGGTCGCCCGCCTGCGACGCGCCGCTAGATTGCGCCCATGCGCACTCTCCTGCTCGCCGTTGCTCTCTGTTCGCTGCCCGCCCTGGCCGCCGACGCCAGGAAGCCGACGACCCTCGACTCGGCGTTCACCCCGAAGCTCGGTGACTTCATCGCGCTCGAGATCTCGGCGGCGTTCGCGTCGCTCAAGACCATCGATGCGCCGATCATCGTCGGCTACGACGCCGAGAAGAAGAAGCTGATGGTGCTCGTCGTCGGCTCGCGGGCGCAGCCCGAAGCGGCGCGCGAGGTCATCGACAAGCTCGTCGAGCTCGTGGCGCTGATGAGCCCGGAGTACCAGAAGCAGCGCGGCGTGGCGCTCGGCGACGACAACGTCGTCTACGTCTACCGCAACAAGGCCAACCGCGAGGTCGACCTCCTCAAGCGCGAGGGCGGCAAGTACACGCCCTGAGCTGCCGTTACTGAGACAGCTCCATCTGGCAGCTCGACGACACCTCGCCGGCGAGCGTGAAGGCGCAGCCGGTGCCCGCGTTGACCGCGGCGCTCTCGTTGCCACTGGTGCACGCCTGCGCCTTCGTGAGGCACGTGACGTAGTTCTCGAGCGCCTTCTGGTCCGCGGCTGACGGGCACTTCGAGTCGCTGCAGGTGAGCGCGCTGCGCTTGAGCGTGATGGTGACGCCTCCGCTCGACGACGAGCACTCCGTCTTCCCGGCGTAGAAGGCGTTCTGCGCGGCGTCGAGCCGGGTGCAGATCGAGCCGCCGCAGGCGCTGAGCGCGGCGAGGACCAACGTGGCGAACGAGAGCTTCCACTTCATGTTCCTGACTCCTTGAAAGAAATGCGGCCGAAATGCCGTGCCCGACTGTCGTCTGGCGCCGATTTTTCGGGTCATCGCGCGCGCGGAACCGAGCGCCGTGGAATGGCGTTCCACGCCGCGTGCTTTCCTTGCTGGTGATGTCCGTGTTGAGCGCGAGCGAGCCGTCGTCACCGCTCGCCGACGCCCTGGCCGCGTACCTCGACGTTCACCCGAAGAGCGTGGTGCGCGCCGAGCCCCGCTGGCGGCGCAACTCGAGCAGCCTCGTCGTGCAGTTCGACGACCAGGTGTGCGAGCTGGGCGCGGAAGGCACGCGGTGCCGCGCCGTGGCCCCCGACGAAGCGCGCGCGTTCGAGTCGGCGCTCCCGTTCGACGAAGACTGGTCGAAGGCGACCGACGCGCCGCCGGAAGACGCGCGTGAGCTGCTGGCGGCGCTGAACGCCACGCGGCCGCGGAGCGCGACGGTGCGCAGGCTGGGCGGCTTCTTCGAGGTGGCGGAAGCTGCGCGGCGGTTGGTCATCGCCGACGGCGCGACGCACCGCGTGTCGGACGTGCTGCCGTCGGCGCTCGAGGTGCCCGCGCAGAAGGTCATCACGGCCTCGTCGCTCTTCGCTGACGGCGCGCACGCGTGGGGCGTGGTCCTCGTCGACGGAGACCAGGGCAACGGCAACAACGCGTCGGGCTTCTTCAACGCGCTGCTCGTCATCCTCGTGGTGCGCGACGGGCGGCTGCAGCTCGCGGCGACGCACCCGCTCGGGGGCTGGGGCTTCGCGCGCTTCGTCGGCGACGACGGCTTTCACCAGTCGAGTTGGCACGCGCTCCTCTGTCCCTCGGTGAGCGCGGGGGTGCTCGACCTCGTCGCCTCGTGCCCCGGCCAGGGAGACCCGCGCTCGTTCGGGGCCGGCCCCGCGCAGCTGTGCGAGCTGGCGCGCGCCGGGCGATGCGCAGGCCGCGGCTCGAAGTCAGACCCGGCGATCCTCGCGGGCGCGGGGAAGTTCGTGCTGCGCGGTACCGGCTTCGTTCGCGCTGAGCTCGCGAAGGCGATTCGGCCCCTCGAGCAGGTCAAGCCGTGGCGCGACGAGGCCCCGGGCGCGGCCGAGCTGTTCGTGTCGGAACGGCCGTGGGCGGCGAAGAGCGAGGACCCGGTCGAGTGGCTCGAGGTCGAGAACCGCACTGCGCGCGCGATCGATCTGCAGGGCCTCGAGCTCGGGCCGCACTTCGAGCAGGTGGTGCACGCGCGCGTGGCCGGCCCCTGCGTCGTCGCGCCGCGCGGGGTGGTGACGCTCAGGCGCGGCCAGGGCCCGTCGTGGAACGCGAAGGCGCACGACTGCTACTTCGGCGACGTGGCGCTCACGGGCGCGATTCGGCTCGCGGGGCCCGCCGGCACGCTGGCCACCTCGTGGGACGCGTCGGGGTTGATCTCCGGGTACTCGCTGCACTGCGGCCCGGCCACCGGCTGTCAGCTCGCGCGCGAATCGCCGGGCACGCGCGACGCCCGCTGACCGCTCAACGCTTCACGCGATCGAGCAGCGGCCGCTTGAGCTTCGGGTCGGCGATGGTCTTCCACGACCTGTGCATCTGCGCGAACTCGTTGCCGCAGCGCGCGGCGCGGTCCTTGGGGAGGATCTGCGAGGCCACCAGGTTCACGTGCGCGAAGGGGCTGGCGCCGTAGATCCAGCAGGCGATGTTGTAGAAGCGCTGCTGGTCGAGCGAGTGCTCGTCCCAGAAGACGAAGCTCTTGCGCAGGTCGCCCAGGCCCATGAAGAACGCCGCGCCCTGCAGCGCCGCCTGCATCCCCTCCTCGCCCTGTTCCATCAGCAGCAGCGTCGCGAACTGGTCGACCACGTCTTCCTCGCGGCCCGTGACGGGGAGCTCGAGGCGGTGCACCAGCGCGTGCCCCAGCTCGTGGAAGAAGATGAAGTAGAGCGCCCCCTGGATGGCCGACTTCGTGGCCTCGGCGTCGAGGCCCGCCTTGGTCTGCACCTGGTCGATGAGCTTCACCATCTCGCTGCACACCGTGATGGTGCCGGTGTCGGGCGAGTAGTGGGCGCTGGGCTTGCCGCACTCTTCGAAGATGACCGGCAGCGGCTTGTCGAAGGTGACCAGCCCGTTCGCGGTGTCGATCGCGTGCTGGAAGAGCTGCGCCTTCTCGACGAACTGCAGGTACGTCTCGTATTCCTTCGAGGTGTTGAGCAGCTTCGCGAAGAAGAAGATCTTCTTCTCGTCTTTCTTGAAGAGCTGGTCGGGCGGCGTCAGCTGCACCGGCTTCTGGTTCTGCGGCTTGAGGCCGTTGAGCTTGATGGGCGGCTGCTGGGCGAGCGCAGCGGACGACGCGAGCACGAAGGCGAAGAAGGCGAGGCGCATGGCGCGCACCCTACTCCGTCAGGTCACGGCTCGGTGCCGGGACGCGCGGCCGCCAACGCCGCGTCGAGCCCCTCGGTGGTGAAGGGCTTCTGCAGGAAGAGCACCGGGTGGGGGAGCGCCTCGGCCGCGGGCTCGGGCAAGCCCGACACCAGCACCACGCGCAGCTGCGGCCGCAGCGCTCGCGCCGCGCGCACCACGTCGAGGCCCGACTCGCCCGCCAGCTCGACGTCGCACACCATCAGGTCGATGGGCTCGTCGCGGAGCAGCTGGCTCGCCTCGCGCCCGGTCGCCGCCGCCGACACCTGGTAGCCCAGCGACGTCAGCATGCGCTGCGTCGAGCGCCGCACGAGCGCGTCGTCGTCGACCACCAGCACCCGCCCGTGACGTGCGGCGACCGGCGCCGCGCCCTTCGCCGCCGTGGGCGCAGCGCGTTCCTCGCGGCGCGGGAGCAGCACGCGGAAGGTGCTCCCCTTGCCGAGCTCCGACTGCACCACGACGTGCCCGCCGTGCTGCTGCACGATGCCGTAGCTGCTGGCCAACCCGAGCCCCGTGCCGTGCACCTTGGTGGTGAAGAAGGGGTCGAAGATGTGCGCGCGCGTCTCGGCGCTCATGCCCTGGCCCGAGTCCTTCACCGCGAGGCACGCCCAGTCGCCGTTCGGCAGCTCTGACTCGCGCGCTTCCAACCGCGAGACCTCGATCTCCAGCCGCCCGCCATTGGGCATCGCGTCGCGCGCGTTGATGACCAGGTTCACCAGCACCTGCTCGAGCTGCGCCGCGTCGGCCTGCACCACCAGCCAGTCGTCGAGCGTGACCTCGAGCTTGATCGACGCGCCGACCAGCCGCCGCAGCATGCCCTCTGACTGGCGCACCAGCGCGCCGAGGCCCACCGCGGCGAGGGCCGACGGGGTGCGGCGCGCGAAGGCGAGCAGTTGGCGCGTCAGCTCGGCCGCCCGCGTGGTCGCGTGCCGAATCGCGTCGAGGTCTTCCTGCTGGTCGGGCCGCAGGTCGCGGGCGAGCAGCTCCACCGCGCCGAGAATGGCGGCCAGCAGGTTGTTGAAGTCGTGCGCGATGCCGCCCGCGAGCCGCCCGATGCTCTCGAGGCGCGAGGCGCGCAGCACGTCTTCCTCGAGCTTGTGCTGGCGCGTCACGTCCATCACCGTGCCCACCAGCTTGCGGTGACCGTCGAGGGCGAGCGCGCGGCCCGTCACGCGCGCCCAGCGCGTCACCCCGTCGCCGCCGATGATGCGCATCTCGTGCTCGACGACGTCGGTGGCGCCCGACAACAGGTCGCGCTGGGCAGCGGCGCTCGCCGCCACGTCATCGGGGTGCACCTGCTCGCGGTATTGCTCGCGCGAGCGCAGCCCGCCCTTCAACTTGAAGAGCTCGACGGCCTGCGACGACCACATGCCCTGGTCGAGGTCGAGGTCGTATTCCCACGAGCCCATGCGGGCCGCGCCCATCGCCTGCCGCAGCTTCTCGGCGCTGACGCGCAGGTGCCGCTCGGCCGCCACGCGGTCGTTGAAGTCGACGAGGGTGACGATGAAGCCGCGCAGCGTGCCGTTCGCGTCCTTGAGCGGCACCGAGCCACGTCGCACCCACTGCACCTGGCCGCCGCCCGCGGGCAGCCCCAGCACGTCGATGTGCGCCTGGGGATCTCGCGCCAGCAGCTCGAGGGCGGGCCGCGTGAGCACCGTGCCGTCTTCACGCAACACCTCGCGCGTCGGGTCGATGTTCCAGCCCTTGCCGATCAGCTCGGCGGGCGAGCTAGCCCCGATGAGCCGCGCCGCGACGTCGTTGGCCGAGACCACCAGCCCCGTCTCGTCGCGCAGCAACACGCCGACCGGCATCGCGTCGACCAGCGTGCGGTAGCGGTTCTCGCTCTCTTCGAGGGCGCGCTGCGTCGACGACTCCGGCGCGACCTCGTGCGCGTAGACCACCAGCTCGCCCTCGAGCGGCACGTAGGTCAGCACCATCACCTGCGTGGTCATCAACCGGTCGTACCGGCGCACCGGCGTCTCGCGGGAAATGGTGGTGCGGCTCGTGACCGCCCGGTGCGCGTCTTCGAGCACCTGGGGCTGGTCGCGGTAGAGCGCGTTCATCGGCGCGCCGATGGCCTTCTGCAGCTCGGGGTGCACTCGCAGCGCGTGCGCGCTCACCGCCGTGAGCACGAACTGGTCGCCGCGCACCTCGAAGAGGTACGCCTGACACGGCACGTGTTCCAGCCAGGCTGGCGTCACTGGAGTCTCCCCCCGGAGAATCACCAACACTCTACCACTTCACAACTTCACGGAACGGGGTCGCGTGTGACCTTCAACACCAGCGTCGACGCACCACCCAGGCGCACCGTCTGCGTCGCAAGCAGTGGCTCGGCGGTCGCGAACCACGGCGTTTCGGTGTTGGTGTGAGCTGACAGTGCCGGCCAGTTCGACGAGCTCACCCACAGCCCGAGCCGATGGCCCGGCTGAAACACCCACTCGGTCGGCAGCAGCTCGAGCTCGACCACGCGCTCGCTCCCGGGCTCGTACGGCACCCACTGCTCGTCGCGAGCCGTGGGAAGTCGCAGCGTTGCCGCGCCATCGGTCACGTGCACCGCCTTGCCGTCGGCGTCGATGTCGACCACCTTCGCGTAGAACGCGGTGTCCTTCGCGGAGCTGGCAACCGTCAGCCGGACTTGCAGCCGCCCGGCGACCCGCTTGACGCCCGTCAGCGGAGCCGTCGCGAAGCGCAGCACGTCGGCGCGCGTGCAGTCCCACGTCTGGCGCACGGGCCCCGGCGTGAGTGTGCCTGCCACCAACGACTTCATGCCCAGCCCGCGCGCACCACCTTCGCTCGGCCACGGGTTGAGCGGGTTGTAGCGGTAGCGCACCTCGCTCGGCGTGCCCGGCGAGCCACCCAACGCGCGCTGCGGGCACGGGCTCGACGCGATGTTCTGGTCCTGCAGCACCAGCACCTCGTCGTCGGTCGGCGGCGGCCAGCTCTCGCGGTACACCGGGCCCGCACCGCCGCGGCCCCAGCTGGTCACGCCGGTCTGCGGGAACGGGAGCGGCGCGCCCTTGAGGAAGTGGAGCAGCCACGGCACCGGCAGCTTCCACAGGTACTGGCCCTGCGCGTCGGGCATCTCCACGTCGCCCGGCTGCAGGCCGACGTGGCTGGTGGGCAGGAGGAAGAGGTGGCTCTGCGCGCGGCTGCCGAGGCGCTCGAAGGTGTCGAGGCCGGCGAGGAGGAACGGGTCGTCGTAGCCCTCGATGTAGAGCACCGGCACCTCGATGTGCGGCGGCACGTCGCGGAACTTCTGGTTGGCGGGCAGCTGCCACACCGCGGCCGAGGGGAGCGCCGCGTCGAGCCATGCGCGGTACCACTCGCGCTTGCCGCCGAACGCCACCTCGTCACACGTGAGGTGCGGGCGGTGCGCGAGGGCGAGCTCGAACGAGCGCTGCGGACTCGACGGCCGCTCGCGCGAGGGCATGTACGCGGTCCACGCGGTGATGAGCTCGTGGGGGAAGAGGCCGCGTTCCGACACCACGGGGCGCAGGTCGGTGCCGAACACCGCGAGCACCAGCGTCTTCACCTTGGGCGGCAGCTTCGTCGACGCGGCGAGCGCGGTGCCGGCGAGGTAGCTCTGGCCGTAGAGCGCGATGGACTCGGCCCACGGCTGGGCATCGAGCCACGCAAGCGTGTCTTCGCCGTCGTCGACCTCGTGCACCAGCGGCTCCCACTCGCCCTCGCTGTCGCGCTGGCCGCGCGCGTCTTGCACCACGCAGCCCAGGCCGTAATGCGCGAGCACGCTGCAGTTGAACGTGAAGAGGATGTCGCGCGGGTACGGGTTGCGCATCAGCACCACCGGCGCCTTCTCGACGCCCGCGGGCATCAAGATGTGCGTGCGCAGCTTCACGCCGTCGCGCATCGGCACGTCGAGGTCGCGCCACGCGCCCGGGGTGTGGGTGAAGTCGGGCAGCGCGTTCGACGAGCGCACGATGTTCTGCGGCAGCGAGCACGCCGCGCAGAGCACGGCGACAAGAGGAACGACGGAGCGACGCTTCACGCGCTTGAGAAACCACGAAGGGTGCGCGCAGACAACCGGGGCGGAGGCCGCACGGACCTCCGCCCCGTCACTTCACTTCGATTCGCTACGACGGCGAAAACGGCACCGGCGCGTAGCCCGCGAAGGCGAACGACGCCTCCCCGCGCCCGCCGGTGGCGCTGCGCAGCGCGGTGACGAAGCCGAACGTGCCCCGCAACGGCAGCGAGGCCCGCACGGTCGCCGACGCGACTGCGCTGCCGAGCCCGGTCTCGAGCCCGACCACCACCGCCCGCCGCGCGTGGAGCTCACCCATGGCCGCGCCGATGACTTCGTTCGGCACCGTCACGGTGACCTCCGCGAGCGGCTCGAGCCGCACCAGGCCGCCCTGCACCGCGGCTTCCTGGAGCGCCAACGAGCCGGCGATCTCGAACGCCATCGCGCTCGAGTCGCGCGGGTGGGTCTGCCCGTCGAGCAGCTTCAGCTCGACGTCGACCAGCGGCACGCCCTCTCGCACGCCACGGCTCATCGCCGCGCGCGCGCCCGCCTCCACCGCCGCCACGAAGGGCGCCGGCACCACGCCGCCGGTGGTCTCGTCGATGAAGACGAACCCGGCCCCGCGCGGGAGTGGCCGCGCACGCACGGTCACCACCGCGAACTGCCCGGGGCCGCCCGACTGCCTGACGTGCCGCACGTGCACCTGCGCTTCGTCGCGCAGGGTGTCGCGCATCGACACGACGGGCGCGCCGGTCCTCACCGAGAGGCCGCGCTCGCGGGCGTGGATCTTCTCCAGCCAGATCTGCAGGTGGAGTTCCCCCACGCCGCACAGCACGGTCTGCCCCGTCTCCGCGTCGACGCGCACCTTGAGGCTCGGGTCTTCGAAGCACGCCTTCTTCAGCGCCTCTCCGAGGCGAACTCGTTCCTCCTGGTTGCGCGTCTCCAGCGCCAGCTCGACCACCGGTTCGGCGGTGGTGAGCGCCTCGAGCACGTGGCGCGCGCCCTTCCCGCACAGGGTGTGACCCGTGCGAGCCGAACGCAGACCGCCGAGTGCCGCGATGCCTCCTGGCCCGAGTGCCTCGAGCGGCTCCTTGTGGGCGCCGTCGAGGCGGCTGAGCTGGGAGATGCGCTCGCGCGTGCCCTCTGGCTCGAGCGTGACGGCGTCGCCTGGCCGCGCAGTGCCCTGGAACACCCGCACCCAGGCCTGGCTGCCGACGTGCTTGTCCACGTCCGTCTTGAAGACGAACGCGACGAGCGGCGCGGAGGGGTCGGGCTGCAGCCCTTCCGGAGGAACGGCGTCTTCCGGAGAAGGCAGGTAGTCGACCACCGCGTCGAGCAGCGGCTGGATGCCGCGGTACTTGAGCGCCGCGCCGCAGACCACCGGCACGAGCGAACGGTTGAGACACGCACGGCGGAGCGCCGCCTTGAGCTGCTGCGCCGACACCGAGGCCCCGAGGCTCGACCACGCCTCGAGCAGCTCGACGTCGTGCTCGGCCACCGCCTCGACGAGCGCGGCGCGGGCCAGCGGAGGTGGGCAGGCCTCGACGGCCAGCTCGCCTCGTGGTCCGAACTGCAGCACGCGCGACTCGACGAGGTCGATGAGGGCCCCGTCTTCTCGAACGTGTTGCAGCAGCACGGGCACGGCGCCGAGCCGTTCCCGCATCGACTGCAGCGTGGCCTCGACCGAGGCCCCCGGCGCGTCGAGCTTGTTCAAGAACGCGACGCGTGGAATCCGGTGGCGATCGGCCTGGCGCCACACGCTCTCGGTCTGCGGTTCCACGCCGCGTGACGCGTCGAGCACGACGATGGCGCCGTCGAGCACGCGCAACGAGCGGGCCACCTCGACCGCGAAGTCGATGTGTCCGGGCGTGTCGATGAGCGACAGCGTGTGTTCGCGCCACGAGGTGTTGGTGGCCGCGGCCGTGATGGTGATGCCGTGCTTCTTTTCCTCGGCCGTGTGGTCGAGGTGGGTGTCGCCGTGGTGCACGTCACCGGCCTTGCGGAGGCGACCGGTGAGGAAGAGCAGCCGTTCGGACACGGTGGTCTTGCCGGCGTCGACGTGCGCGAGCACGCCGAAGAGTCGGAGGGTGCGGAGGGTGGACATGTGCGTTCCTGCCGTCGCGCGAGCGACGAGCGAATGAGAGTGGAGAAGTGGGTGGGTGGAAGGGTCTTGCGGCCCAGCGGACGAGCGGGTGGCCCGGCGGCGCTGAGCCTCAGCGAGCCTCGAGCAGCACCGGGTTGGTGCGCGAGCGAACGGTGGCGAGACGGGGTGTCATGCGCCGGCATCGACGGGCGCGAAGTGCGCGGACTGACTGAGGGGCGATGCGTGTGACGTTTCCGGCGGTGGGCGCAGGGAACGTCACGCCCATGGGGGTTTCGGGCGGTGGCTGGCGATGCGTGTGACGTTGCCGGCGGTGGGCGCAGGGAACGTCACGCCCATGGTGTCGGTTTCGGGCGGCGGCTGGCCTCGAGGGACGATGGGGGCTGGGGTTTGGCCGTGCTCGACAACAGCAGCCCCTCGGTTTTCAGCGACCGGGGCACCAGTGGGGTCGATTGTCCGTTGGTGGTCGTCAGGGCAGCCACTGGCGGACAACCGACCCCAGTGCGTGAACGTGTGCCGTGCCGAGAGGCACGCTGGCCGTGCGGCACCGCGCTCAACCCCTGCCCCACCTCGTCCCCTGAAGGCCACGCGCGTGACGTTTCCGGCGACCACCGCTGGGTTCGTCACACGCACGGGTGGTGCATCAGCGTCCAGGTCACTCGCGACGGTCGAGAATCCCCTCGGAAAAACACCATGCGCGTGACGTTGCCGGCGCTGGGCGCGGGGAACGTCACACGCATCGTCAGCAGTGCCCGCAACGCAAGGAGCCCGGCGGTGAGGCCGGGCTCCGAGGACTGCAGTGGTGACGCCTCAGCTCACTTGCCGCACTGCAGGCTCACCGTGCCGCTGCGACCGCCGCTGGTGCTCCACGACGCCGTGGCCGAGCCGTCGTAGCTGAGCGTGACGACCGTGCGCGCGTAGGTGGTCTCGATGGTGCCACCCGCCGCCGGGCACGTGCCCTTGCAGCGCTTGTAGTCGGCGACGGTCGTGGTGATGGAGCGCAGCCCACCGACCTTGGTGTTCCACGTGCCGTTCAGCGTGACGCACTCCGCGGCCGAGTCCCAGGTGACGGTGTACGTGCCGTTGCGCGTGAAGGAGTTGCCGCGCGGGCCAGTGCCGCTGGTGTCGGCGACCACGTCGGCGGTCTTCACGCTGCCGCTCTGGCTCGCCTTCACGGTGCTGTTGAGGTCGATGACCGCGTTGTTCACCTTCACGCCGGTGCCGGTGAAGACGCCCTGCACGATGCCACCGGTGGCGCGCGAGTAGACGCCGACGACGGTGCCGGTGATGTGCACCATGCCGTACGGCCCAGTGCAGTCGTTGAACACGTAGGTGACGGTCGCGCCGTTGACGGTGGTGGTGAGGCAACCGGCCGGCTGCATGTGCGCACCGACGCGCGTCGACGCCGCGGTCGCGAGATCGCTCGGGGTCGCCGACACGGGCTGAGCGACCTCGTCGGACAATTCCGTGGTGAGCGAGCTCTCAGACGACGTGACGACCGCCGACTCGTCGCCGTCTTCCGCGGTGTCGGCTTCGGCGCCACGGCCACAGGCGGTGAGAGCGAGAGAAAGAACGGCCAGCGAAGTGAGCAGCTTGTTCATGGTGGAGCTCCTTGCAGCGGGTGTGACGGCTTCAACCCGCCCCCACGCGAGAAGTTGCGGGGACTCGAATTCGCTCGTCATTTCATGTCGTTACGGAACGCAAACCGCTGGCGATGCGTGTGACGTTGCCGGCGCCCACCGCGGGAAACGTCACGCGCACGGCGAGTTTCAGAACTCCAGCCGCCAGCTCGCGCCACCGGAGCGGGTGATGAGGCGCGCGCGGGCGGTGCGGCGCACCGGGAGCCACTTCGCCCAGCGCCACGGCTCGGTGGGCTCACCGCCCTGCAGCTCCAACGCGAACATCGGGCCGGCGACCACCGAGCCGAGAATGTTCGAGCCGGGGAGCGGGTGGGGCAGCACGAGCCGACGCCACGACTTCCCGCCGTCGTCGCTGACGATGATCCACAGCTCCTTGTTGATGGCCCAGGGCATCTCGACCGCCCACCACCACTCACCGTCGTGGCGAACCACGCTCCACGAGTGCGCTCCAGCGCGCAGGTACTTCCCGTCGTGCTCGATGACCGCCGATCGCACGTCGCCGACCCGCTCGCGAGTGAACCGAAACGGCCCCTCGGTGCTGACGAGCGCGACCTCGGCGGAGGTGGGCGGCGGCTCCGTCGACCACTCGAGCGCCTCGACCCTCGTGGGCGGCAACCGCGGGCTCCGCGCCAGGAGCGACCACACGGTGGCCGCGAGTGCCGCGCACGCCAGCGCGCCGATGACGAAGAATCGGGTCATTGTGGTTTGAAGCGCGGATGGCGAAGAAACGCTGCAGCTGGTGCGAGGGCGACGAGCTGATGGTCGCTTACCACGACGAAGAATGGGGCTTCCCCGTGCGCGACGACGCGGCGGTCTTCGAGAAGCTCACCCTCGAGTCGTTCCAGTCGGGGCTGAGCTGGCGCACCATTCTCCACAAGCGCGAGCACTTCCGCCGCGCGTTTCGCGGGTTCGACCTGAAGCGCGTGGCGAAGTTCGGCGCGAAGGACATCACGCGCCTGCTCGGCGACGAGGGCATCGTGCGCCACCGCGGAAAGATCGAGGCCGCGATTCACAACGCTGGTTGTGCATTGCGCGTCATCGAGACCGAGGGCTCGATGGCGGAGTTCTTCTGGAACTTCCCCGGCTCGAAAGCGAAGGACGGCACCGCGCTCTCGAAAGAACTGGCTCGCCGCGACTTCCGCTTCGTGGGGCCGACCACGGTCTACGCGTTCATGCAGGCGATGGGGCTGGTGAACGACCACGCGCCCTCGTGCTTCGTACGAGCGAAGGCCGCACGCTCGCAGCGATCCCTCTTCAAGTGAGTTGACGGGTGGGGGCCGGTTGGGAAATACCGGCCTATGCGCCAACGAAAAACGAAGTTCATCTTTACGACTGGCGGCGTCGTCTCCTCACTCGGCAAGGGCATGGCGTCGGCGTCGATGGGCGCGCTCCTCGAGAACCGCGGGCTCGACATCACGCTGGTCAAGCTCGACCCGTACATCAACGTCGACCCGGGCACGATGAGCCCGATTCAGCACGGCGAGGTGTACGTCACCGACGACGGCGCAGAGACCGACCTGGACCTCGGCCACTACGAGCGCTTCACCGGCGCGCACATGTCGCGGCTCAACAACTTCACCACCGGGCGCGTGTACCACTCGGTCATCACCAAGGAACGGCGCGGCGAGTACCTCGGCAAGACCGTGCAGGTGATTCCGCACATCACCGATGAGATCAAGGCGATGCTCCACCAGGCCGCCGAGGGCCACGAGGTGGTGCTGGTCGAGGTGGGCGGCACGGTCGGCGACATCGAGTCGCTGCCGTTCCTCGAGGCGATTCGCCAGATGCGGTACGACGTCGGCGCGGGCAACACCTGCTACGTGCACCTCACGCTGCTGCCGTACATCGCGGCCGCCGGAGAAGTGAAGACCAAGCCCACGCAGCACTCGGTGATGAAGCTGCGCGAGATCGGCATCCAGCCCGACGTGCTGATCTGCCGCACCGACCGCGAGATCACCCAGGAGCTGAAGGACAAGATCGCGATGTTCTGCAACGTGGAGGCGGGCAACGTCTTCACCTCGCCCGACGTCTCGAGCATCTACCAGCTGCCGCTCGAGCTGCACCGCCAGGGCCTCGACGAGCGCATCGCCGAGATCCTCAACATCTGGACGCGCGGCCCCAAGCTCGAGAAGTGGGAACGCATCGTCGAGACCATCACCCACCCCGGCAAGGGCGAGGTGAAGATCGGCATCGTCGGCAAGTACATCGAGCTGAAGGAATCGTACAAGTCGCTCAACGAGTCGCTGGTGCACGGCGGCATCGCCAACGAAGTGAAGGTGACGCTGCAGTTCGTCGACTCGCAGGAAGTCGAGACGAAGGGCGCCGAGGCGATGCTGTCAGGCTGTGACGCGGTGCTGGTGCCCGGTGGCTTCGGCGTGCGTGGCACCGAGGGAAAAATCCAGGCGGTGAAGTACGCGCGCGAGAAGAAGGTGCCGTTCTTCGGCATCTGCCTCGGGCTGCAGATGGCGGTCATCGAGTACAGCCGCTCGGTGCTCAACCTCACCGGCGCCAACTCGCTGGAGTTCGACGAGAAGACCCCGCACCCGGTGGTCACCATCATGGAGGCCCAGAAGTCGGTCAGCGACAAGGGCGGCACCATGCGGCTGGGCGCGTACAAGTGCTCGCTCAAGCAGGGCTCGCTCGCCGCGAAGCTGTACGGCGCGACCGAGATCTCCGAGCGCCACCGCCACCGCTTCGAGGTGAACAACGCCTACCGCGGCAAGCTCGCCGAGGCCGGCCTCATCTTCTCGGGCATGAACCCCGAGCTCGACCTCGTGGAGATGATCGAGCTCGAGAACCACCCGCACTTCGTGGGCTGCCAGTTCCACCCCGAGTTCAAGAGCAAGCCGTTTGCGCCGCACCCGCTCTTCTCGGGCTTCATTCGCGCCGCGGTGAACCACCGCGATCGGAAGTGAACGTGCGCGCGCTGTTGTTGCTGGCGGTGGTCTTGGTCGCGGGCTTCGGCTGCGTGAAGGCCGCGACGCCGTACGACTCGAAGCAGTGCACCGAAGACGCCGACTGCGAGCTCGTCACGCCGTGCTGCGCGTGCTGCCAGGAAGTCGCGATGACGCGCGTCGACGCGCAGCTCGAGCACGACCGCTGCACGCAGGTCGAGTGCCGCACCGAGTGCGTGTCGTCAGACTGCGTGCCGACCAACCACAAGGCCGCGTGCCGGGCCGGAGCGTGTACGGCCGTGCCGCAGTGAGCCGATGAGCGCGCGCGAGCTGTTCGAGCGCATCGACGCGCGGCTGAGCGAGCACCAACGAGAGTTCATTCGCCCGATGGCGGCGCTGACGGTGCGCTTCCGCGGGAAGGGCCTGCCCCACGTCGGGAACGCGGCGTGGAACGCGTTGCAGCTCGTGCTCCAGCGCGCCCCCGAAGGGTGCCGGTGGCGTGGAGTCGCGGGCTCTCGCTTCGCCGCCGCGCGCCCGATGTCGGAAGCCGGTCTCGCGCCGGTGAAGACCGCGCTCGCGAAGCTGAAGACGCTGCCGGGCACGCCGGTGCAGGTCTACGTGAAAGACGGCAGCGCCGACGTGCTGGCGCCCGAGCACTTCGCGGTGTGGCTCAGCCTCGCGAAGGACTGGCGTCAGACCTTCGCCACCGAGGGCGGGCTGCTCTCCGTCGGGCTGCCGCTTGAGCAGGCGGACTCACTCGTCGCGCTCGGAGACGAGCTCGTGGAAGGGCTGCGCGCCGACGTCGCGTTCGCCGGGCCGGCGGTGTGGCTCGCGCCGCATTGCCTGTTCAACTCCGCGTCGAACGAGCTGCCTGACAGCGCGCCGTGGTTGCTCGAGCTCTTCGGTGCGGACCCACAGCTCGACGCGCCGCACCTCCACGCGAGCCGCTGGCCGTTCACCGCCGACGAGGTGAAGCCCGACCTGTTCAGCGGCTTCCTCGCCCCGTCGTGGACGATGTGGCTCGGCAACGCGCGCGCGAAACGCGTGACGGGCTTTCCCGCCGAGCGCACCAGGAAGGGCCCGCGGGCCACGCGCTTTCAGTTGAGCGAGCGCGCGCCGATGAACATGACCGAGGCGCTCTACGCACAGTGGCGCTCGGGCTGGGCGGCGCTCGCGCCGGTGCACCTCACGGTCGAGAACGACGAGCCGTCGCCGACCGAGAAGTACTTCCGCGCGCGGCTGTCGGCGCCGTCGTTCAGCTCGCTCCTCGCCGGCTGGCGCAAAGAGCAGACCGCGCAGGCCGAGGCCGCCCGTGTGGAGCGCGAGCTGCTCGCCCGCGTGCGCACGGCCACCGAGTCGCGCGACCCGAAGGCGCTCGAGCTCGCGGCCGGGGCGCGCGGAAAGGTCGACGCCGGCTCGCTGTGCTGGGTGGTGTTGCCGGCCCTCGTCGAGCTGGTGCCCGCGGGGAAGGTCGACGCGGCGAGCGCGCTGGTGTGGCTCGACTGGGCCGAGGAGCACGGCGGTTGGCGCAGCGTGGGCAACCGCGAGCAGCTGACCCTCGACGCGGCGGCGGTGGCGGCGGCGTGTGGCTCGCTCGACCGCGCGCTGGCGCTGGTGCGCGAGGCGTTCAGCGTGAAGGGGAAGCTGGTGCTCGACGGTGTGTCGAAGGGGCGGCTGGCGAAGGACCAGCGGTTCAAGGCGCTGCGGCCCCTGCCGGCGTGGAAGAAGCTCGTCGCGCGGTGAAGCGCTCTCGCTCTCCTCTGCAAACCTCGTCTCCCAGTTTGTGTGCGAGTCACCGCGCCCCACCGTGCTACGCCGCCGCGCCATATGACCTCATCGCTGCGGCCGATCCCCTTCGCCGTTGTCCTGATGTGTCTCGTTCCCAGCTGCTCGCCCGAGCCTGAGCTGGCCGCCGCACCGACGCCGCTGGCCATCACCGCCCCCTCGCCGCACATCGCCAGCCTCGACGCCCGCGCGCGCGTGCCGTCGTTCATCTGGGCCGACCCCTCGCAGCGCGGCACGAACTCCGCCGTCGCGACCGCCACGCCCGACGCCGCCGCCCGCATGCACCTCCAGGCGTACGGCTCGATCTACCGGCTGAACCCGCGAGACGTCGACGCGCTCGAGCTGCGCGACCTCCACGACACCGGCCAGGGCCCGATCATCGCGCGCTACGGCCGCCGCATCGACGGCGTCGAAGTGTGGAACGAGGTCATCAGCATCGCGATGGACCGCGACCGCCAGGCCATCGCGGTCGCCGGCTTCGTGACCGGTGACGCGCCCACGCCCTCGAAGGCCCGCGGCACGCCGTTCTCGCTGCCGCCCGCGCGCGCCGCCGCCGCCGCCTTCACCGCGCTCGGCCAGGACGTCAGCGAGGCCTCGCTCGGTGCGCCGATCGCCGCCGAGGGTGACTTCGTCGAGCTGAGCAACCCGGTGAGCGCCCAGCCGGTGCGCGCCCGCAAGACGTGGTTCCGCACCGACGACCACCGCCTGGTCGACGCCTGGTACCTCGAGGTCGACCACGGCTTCAGCGCCGACGGCACGCCGCAGTGGTTCTCGTACGTCGTCTCGGCAACCGACGGCGCGGTGCTCTTCAAGAACGACCTCACCGCGAACGACCACCCGGTGACGTACCGGCTGTGGGCCGACGTCGCGCCGCTCCCGATTCCGCAAGACGGCCCGCAGGGCAACGCCACGTCCCCGCTGCCCGGAGCATCGCTGAACAACTTCAACCCGCCGTTCCTCTCGCCGTCGCTCCTCACCATCGCCAGCCTGCGCAACCTCGGCGTGTTCGACGACTGGCTCCCGGCCGGCGCCACCGAGACGCTCGGCAACAACGTCGACGCCTACGTCGACATCGTCTCGCCTGACGGCTTCACGCCCGGCGCCGACTTCCGCGCTGACGTCACCGCCGCCAACACCTTCGACCGCGTCTTCGACACCACCCAGGCGCCCACCGTCAGCGTCAACCAGCAGAAGGCCGCCATCACCCAGCTCTTCTACAACGTGAACTTCTGGCACGACTGGTACTACGTGGCCGGCTTCGACGAGCGCGCGGGCAACGCGCAGAGCTCGAACTACGGGCGCGGCGGCGTGCAGGGCGACCCGATTCGCGGCGAGGCGCAGGACTCGAGCAGCCGCAACAACGCGAACATGAGCACCCCGTCGGACGGCGCGCGCCCGCGCATGCAGATGTTCCTCTGGGACTACAGCGCCGCGAGCCTCACCATGACCACCCCGGTGCCCGCGACCTACGCGAACCTCGGCCTGCCCAGCGGCTGGAGCCAGACCAACTTCACCCTCCCCGCCTCGACGCCCTTCTCTCGCTCGAACCCCGCCGAGGCGTGCACCGCGCTCACCGGCGCGGTCGCCGGCACCATCGTCATCGCTGACCGCGGCACCTGCGGCTTCAGCGTGAAGGCCGCCAACGCCCAGGCCGCCGGCGCGGCGGGCATCATCATCGCCAACGTCGCGGCTTCCGCGAACCCCACCGTCGCGCCCGGCATGGCGCTGACGGCCGGCCAGACGCCGCCCACCATTCCCGCGTTCTCGGTCAACCTCGCTGACGGCAACACGCTGCGCACGCAGGTCGGCGCCGGCCCGATGACGGGCGGCATGTCACGCACCACCGAGGTGCGCGACGGCGACATCGACAACAGCGTCATGGCGCACGAGTGGGGCCACTACATCTCGAACCGCCTCGTCTTCAACGCGAACGGCCTGGGCAGCAACATGTCGCGCGGGCTGGGCGAGGGTTGGGCCGACACGCACGCGATGCTGATGACGGTGCGCGCGGGCGACGACCTCGAGCCGACCAACGCGACCTGGAACGGCGTCTACGCGGCCGCCGCGTACTCGGCTGCCGGCTTCGCCCGCGGCAACCCCTACTACTACGGCATTCGTCGCTACCCGTACTCGACGGACATGACGAAGAACCCGCTGACCTTCAAACACATCGGCGACGGCAACGCGCTGCCCGTCGGCCCGCCGGTCAACGGCAACACGTCCACCAACTCCGAGGTGCACAACACCGGCGAGGTGTGGGCCACCATGTTGTGGGAATGCTACGCGGCGCTGCTGCGCGACACGCAGGGCGGCAGCCCGCGCTTCACGTTCGACCAGGCGCGCGACCGCTGGCGCAACTACCTCGTCGCCGCCTACAAGATGACCCCGTCGAACCCGACGCTGCTGCAGGCGCGTGACGCGCTGCTCGCGGTCGCGCTGGCCACCGACCCCGTCGACTACTCGCGCTTCACGGTCGCCTTCGCCAAGCGCGGCGCCGGCGTCTTCGCCGTGGCGCCCGACATCAACTCGGCCAACAACATGCCGGTGGTCGAGAGCTTCAGCGTCGGCGCGGCGCTCGCGGCGACCACCGCCACCCTCACCGACGACGTCACGCCGCAGTGCAACCGCGACAACGTGCTCGACAACGGCGAGCAGGGCACCGTCACCCTCACCTTCCGCAACGTGGGCAGCGCGGCGCTCGCGCCGTCGACGGCCACCGTCAGCAGCAGCGTGCCGGGCATCACCTTCCCGCTCGGCAACACGGTCGCCATTCCCGCCGCGGCCCAGTTCCAGGCCGTCACCACCACCGTGCGCGTCGCGATGAGCGGGCTCGCCCCGGGCCCGACCGCGTTCGACCTGACGGTGAACGCGCCTGACCTCGGCGCCGGCGCTCCGCCGCCGAAGACCTTCTCGTTCCTGGGCAACTACGACGTGGTGCCCAACGGCTCGTTCACCGACACCGTCGAGGCGCCGAACACCGCGTGGCAGGTGGTGAACGCGCCGACGTCGCTCGGCCAGGCCGAGATGTGGCAGCGCACGGCCATCGCCATCAACGACCACCGGTGGACCGGCCCGAGCGCTTCGCAGGCCGGCACGTCGGACCTCGTGTCGCCGGCGGTCTTCGCGCTGCCCGGCCAGCCGTTGATCATCAGCTTCCGTCACCGCTTCTCGTTCGAGTCGCCGGTGTTCGACGGCGGCGTCATCGAGATCAGCACCGACGGCGGCGTCACCTGGGTCGACCTCGGCACCGCGCTCGCCGGCTACAACGGCACGCTCGGCAACGCGTCGAACAACCCGCTCGGCGGCCGCCCCGCGTTCGTCAACCAGAGCACCGGTTACCCGGCGTTTGCCAACGTCAGCCTGAACCTCGGCACCGCGTACGCCGGCAAGCAGGTGCAGGTGCGCTTCTGCGTCGCGTCTGACGCCGGCACCAGCTCGGCCGGGTGGGACATCGACGACCTCCAGTTCAGCGGCATCTCGGCGATGCCCTTCGACGCGCTCGTGCCGCAGCCGGCCGTCTGCAACAACGCGCCGGTCGCCAACGCCGGCCTCTCGGGCCCGGTCAACGAGTTCACCGCTTCGCCGGCGTTCGGCCCGGTCACCGTGACGCTCGACGGCTCGGCCAGCCAGGACGCCGACGGCCAGGCGCTCACGTACCAGTGGGTGCAGGTGGCGGGCCCGGCGGTGACGCTCAGCTCGACGACCGCGCGCCAGCCGACCTTCACCGCGCCGACCATCGCGCGCGCTGCCAGCCCGGTGCGCCTCACCTTCCAGCTGGTGGTGAGCGACGGCACGAGCTCGAGCCAGCCCGACTACGTCATCATCGGCGTCAACAACGTCAACCGCCCGCCGGTCGCCAACGCGGGCCCGGCGCAGTCGGTCAACGAGCGCGTGGCCGTCACCCTCGACGGCACCGCGAGCGCCGACCCCGACGCCGACGACACGCTCACCTATTCGTGGACGCAGACCGCCGGCCCGACCGTCACGCTGTCGTCGACGACCGCCGCGCAGCCGACGTTCACCGCGCCGAGCGTCACCGCGGCCACGGTGCTCACGTTCCGCCTGGTGGTGAACGACGGCCTCGCGTCGAGCGCCACGTCGACCGTCAACATCACCGTCGGTGACGTGAACCAGGCCCCGGTGGCGAACGCCGGCACCGGCCAGACCGTCGCGGAGTTCACCGCGTCGCCGACCTTCGGCCCCGTCACCGTCACCCTCGACGGCACGGGCAGCAGCGACCCCGACGGCAACACCCTCACCTACGCGTGGACGCAGACGGGCGGCCCCACGGTCACGCTCAGCGACGCGACGGTCAGCCAGCCGACCTTCGTTGCGCCGAGCGTGCCGCGCGCCGGCACCACCATTCTCACCTTCCGCCTCGTGGTGAACGACGGCACGGTCGCCAGCCCGCCCATCACCACCACGGTGACGGTCACCAACGTGAACCGCCCGCCCACCGCGGCGGCCGGTCCCGCGCAGACGGTCGATGAGCGCGCGACTGCGACGCTCGATGGCACCGGGAGCACCGACCCCGACTCCGACGACACGCTGACCTACGCGTGGACGCAGACCGCTGGCCCGACGGCGACGCTGACCGGCGCCACCACGGCCACGCCGACCTTCACCGTGCCCGAGGTGACCGCCACCACCACGCTGACCTTCCAGTTGGTGGTCAGCGACGGCCTCGTGTCGAGCGCGGCTTCCACCGTCTCGCTCAGCGTCAACAACGTGAACCGCGCCGCCGTCGCCAACGCGGGCGCTGCGCAGAGCGTGCCGGAGTTCACCGGCTCGACCTTCGGCGCGACCACCGTCACGCTCGACGGCTCGGCCAGCAGCGACCCCGACGGCGACACCGTCACGTACGCGTGGACGCAGACCGCCGGCCCCACGGTGGTGCTCAGCAGCGCCACCGCGGCGCAGCCGACGTTCGTCGCGCCCGCGGCGCTGCGCGCGATGCCCACCGTGCTGGTGTTCCAGCTCATCGCGTCTGACGGCACGCTCGCCAGCGCGCCGGCCACCACCACCGTCACCGTCACCAACGTCAACCGCCCGCCGGTCGCGAACGCCGGAGCGGCGCAGATGGTCGCGGAGCGCGGAACGGCGACGCTCGACGGCAGCGCGAGCGCCGACCCCGACGCCGACGACACGCTGACCTACGCGTGGACGCAGACGGCGGGCCCGACGGTCACGCTCTCGTCGGCGACCGCCGCGGGCCCGACGTTCACCGCGCCCGAGGTGATGGCCGCGGGCACGGACCTCGTCTTCCAGCTCATCGTCAACGACGGGCTCGACGCGAGCGTCGCGTCGACCGTCACCGTGCACGTGACCGACGTCAACCGCGCGCCCGTCGCGATGGCGGGCCCGGCGCAGACCGTCGACGAGCGCACGATGGTCACGCTCGCCGGCTCGGCGACCGACCCTGACGGCGACTCGCCGCTCACCTACCAGTGGACCGCGCCGACCGGCGTCACGCTGAGCGACGCGACCAGCGCGGCGCCCACCTTCACCGCGCCCGACGTGGCGGCCAACACGGTGCTCACGTTCTCGCTCGTGGTGAGCGACCCGTCGGGGGCGGCGAGCCCGGCGGCGACGGTCGACGTCACCGTCACCAACGTCAACCGCGCGCCCGTGGCGAACGCGGGCAGTGACGCGTCGGCGGGCACCGGCACGCTCGTCGCGCTGCACGGCTCGGCGACCGACCCCGACGGCGACACCGCCTTCACCTGGGCGTGGACCGCTCCGGCGGGCGTGACGTTGATCGACCCGACCAGCGCGACGCCGACCTTCATCGCGCCCGCGGTCACCACCGACCAGACGTTCACCTTCAGCCTCGTGGTGACCGACGCGGGCGGCCTGGCGAGCGCCGCGGCGAGCGTGACCATCACGGTCACCCGCGCGCACGGCAAGCCGATCGCCAACGCGGGCACGTCGGTCGTCACCACGCCGGGCGCGACGGTGACCCTCGACGCGAGCGGCAGCAGCGACCCCGATGGTCGCGCGCTGACCGCGGCGTGGTCGCAGGTGAGCGGCCCCCACGTCGACTTCGACGCGGCGGCGACCAGGCCGACCTTCGTCGCGCCGGACGCGACCGAGGACACGGTGCTCACCTTCAGCCTCACCGTGAGCAACGGCACCGACACCAGCGAGCCCGCGACGGTCAGCGTGTTCGTGAAGGCGGCGAAGGCGTCGGGGTGTGGTTGCGCGACGGGCACGGGCAGCGGTCAGCTCTGGCTGCTGGCGGTGCCGCTGCTCGCGCTGTTGAGCCGTCGTCGTCGTCGTTGAGTGACGAACTCCCTCTCCTCTTCAGAGGAGAGGGTCGGGGTGAGGAGAGAACCCTCGGAGCGCCAAGCATGGTCACCCTCGCACGGTGACCGCAGCGACCAGCACGTCTCGCGACGCCGGCTTGTCGAGCAGCTCGTGCAGCAGCTTCTTCTCGAGCGCCTCACGGGCCCGCGCGGGGGCGTTCGCGCTGTGCAACACGCGCCGCACGCCGGGCCACCTCCGCGCGACCTCTTCGAGCAGCGAGAGCCCGTCTCGATCGGGCATCGAGAAGTCGCTCACCACGGTGTCGAACTCGCGCGTCTCGAGCAGCTTGAGGGCCTCGCTCGCGTCCTTCGCGACCGACACGTCGGCGGCCTTCGAGAGCTGGCGCACGAGCGCGCGGGCCACCAATTCCTCGTCATCGACGAGCAGCACGCGCGGCTTGGCGAAGAACGGCCGTGGGCTGAGCGTGCGGCTCGAGCTCCACGTCAGCCGCACCCGCGTCTGGGGCGCGCCCTGCCACGTCGCGCTCTCGAGCACGCTGCGCACGCCCCGGCCGCGGCTCGCGGTGATGAGTTCCTCGAAGAAGCCGACCGTCTGCCACGCGGCCGCCTCTTCGGCCTGCCGGCTCATGCCGTACGAGACGGTGAGCACCGCGTCTTCGTCGTCGACGGCGAGCACCTCGACGGCGCGGAAGTCGAAGAGGCTCAACAGGAAGTTCTGGAAGCGCATCACCGACTCGCGCGGGTCGTCGGTGGTCGCCAGGTCGGGCAAGAAGCCGAGAATCGTCTGCACCTGGCTGCGGCCCCACAGGCGAATCGAGTCGGTCTCGGCGCCCACGACCTTCTCGAGGATGCGCAGGCCCAGCTGCTCGAACGTCGCCATCGGGTACCAGCGATCGGAATCGACGCGCGCCTCGAGCACCGCCTTCTCTTCCGCGCGCGCCTCGTCGCGCCACGCGGGCCAGCCCTTGCGGAGCATACGCACGTAGTCGGCGAACAGCACGCCGCGAACCTGTCGGGGGGAAGACGTCGACACCGCGGGCGATCATGTCAGAGCCAGGCTGGTGGGAGCGACACGGAGAAGTGCGTGCTACAGCGCTGCTGCATGCAGCCTTCCATCAAGCTCGCCAACGCCACCGTGGGTCCCGGCCAACCCCTGTTCGTCATCGCCGGGCCCGACGTCATCGAGGCCGAAGACTTCGCCCTGCGCCACGCGAAGCGGCTGGCCGACCTCACGCAGAAGCACGGCGTTCCGTTCGCGTTCAAGTGCAGCTTCGACAAGGCCAACCGCACCTCCATCAAGTCGTACCGTGGCCCTGGACTGACCGAAGGCCTGCGCGTGCTGAAGAAGGTGAAGCAGGAAATCGGCGTGCCGATTCTCACCGACGTGCACGACCTCTCGCAGGTCGCGCCGACGGCAGAGGTGGCCGACATCATCCAGGTGCCGGCGTTCCTCTCGCGGCAGACCGACCTCATCGTGGCGGTCGCGAAGTCGGGCCGCGGGGTCAACCTGAAGAAGGGCCAGTTCATCGCCCCGAAGGACATCGCGCACCAGGCGAAGAAGGCCTTCGACTCGGGCAACCCCAACGTGCTCGTCACCGAGCGCGGCGCGACGTTCGGCTACAACAACCTGGTGGTCGACATGCGCGGCTTTGGCCAGATGCGCGAGGCCGGCCTCGTCACCTGCTTCGACGCGACGCATTCCGTGCAGCTGCCCTCGGCGGGTGACGGCGAGACCGCGGGCGAGCGCAAGTTCGTCGGGCTGCTCGCGCGCAGCGCCGCGGCGGCGGGCATCGACGCGCTCTTCACCGAGGTGCACGAAGACCCCGAGAAGGCGCTGTGCGACGGGCCGTGCTCGCTCACCTTCCAGCTCTTCGACGAGACGCTGCGCGACGTGCTCGCCATTCGCCGCGCGCTGCGCCACCAGGCCTGACATGCGCTGGACCGAGACCGACATGCCGTCGCTCGACGGCCAGGTGTGGGTGGTGACGGGCGCCAACTCCGGCGTCGGGCTGGCGACCACCACCGCGCTGGCGAGCAAGGGCGCGCACGTGGTGATGGCGTGCCGTACGCCGAGCAAGGCCGAGGGCGCCGCGAGCGGCGTTCGCGTGAAGGTGCCGGGCGCGAAGCTCGAGCTGCGCACGCTCGACCTCGCGTCGCTGGCCTCGGTGCAGCGCTTCGCCGCCGAGCTGACCGAGCGCCACCCCGTGCTGCACGGCCTCATCAACAACGCGGGCCTGATGGCGCCGCCGCGCGCGAAGACCGCCGATGGCTTCGAGCTGCAGATGGGCACCAACCACCTCGGGCACTTCGCGCTCACGTTGCGCCTGCTGCCCGCGCTCGAGCGCAGCCCGGCGCCCCGCGTGGTGACGGTGTCGTCGAGTGCGCACACCAGCGCGAAGCTCGACGTCGACGACCTGATGATGGAGCGCAGCTATTCCGCGGTGCGCGGCTACTCGAACAGCAAGCTCGCCAACCTGCTCTTCACCGCGGGGCTCGCGCGACGGCTCGCCGCGGCGCGCATGAAGACGCTCACCGCCGCCTCGCACCCCGGGTACGCCGACACCGGGCTGCCGGGGGCGACCGCGCGCTCGTGGGGCAGCCGCGTGGCGGAGTGGGCGACGCAGCTGGGCGGCGTGCTGCTGGCGCAATCGGCCGAGATGGGCGCGCTGCCCTCGCTCTACGCGGCGACCTCGAGCGCAGTGCGCGCGGGCGATTACATCGGGCCCGACGGCCTGGGAACGATGCGGGGCTGGCCGACGACGTTGAAGCGCAGTGCGGCCGCGAGTGATGCCCAGCTGGCCGAGCGGCTGTGGGCGCTGAGCGAACAACTGACCGGCGTGACGTTTCCGCAACTCCCGGCATGAACGGCGCTCCTCCGCCGGCGAAGCGCGTGCGGTGGCGCCCGCTGAGCGGCTGCGCGCTGCTGCTGGTCGCGGTGCTGGTGGTGTTCAAGGTGGCGTGCGGCTCGACGCGGCGGCACGCCAGCGGGCCGAACTCGCTGGTGGCCTTCGCGTTTCGCGACCACGTGCCCGGGTACCAGAAGTACGCGTCGGAGAAGTTCGCGCTCCACTACCTCGAGCAGGAATACGACGAGGTGCAGTACCTCGAGGCGACGGCGAGCGACGACGGCCAGGCGCGGTTGTTGGCGGCCATTGAGCAGGCGGCGCTGACGCACGACGAGATCGACCTGTTCTTCCTCTCGCACGGCAACTCGTACGTGGGCTGGCTCTCGACCCTCACGGTGAACGCGCGCACGAGGGTGCGCTTCGTCTACGACACCGGCGCGGGCGACTCGCGGCAGGGCCCCGCGTGGCTGGCGGGCGGCACCACGGCGTTCGTCGGTCACCCGTCGGGCAACGTGGCGCCGCTCTTCCTGCGCTTCTTTCTGCCGTGCTGGGTGGACGGAAAGAAGCTGAAGACCTGCGTCGACGACGCCAACCGCGACACGAAGGACGAGGTGATGGGCGGCGCGGCGAAGGCGCTCTCGGTGGTGCTCGACGCGGTGGGCGGGCCGCACCTCGACCGCGCGAAGCTGTGGGCCGGCACCGAGGCGGTGATCTACGGTGACGATTCGCTCGTCGTTCGTCGTCCTGGGCCGAGGCCGCCGTAGGACTGCTCGGCGATTCCGAACAATCGAGTTCCGAAAAGACAGGCACTGCGAACAGTGCCGCCGTGCGCAGATCTGGCTCGTCCGGGGGCCGGCCCCGGGGAAACAGGAGCCCTCGCACATGTCCATCGACCAGTCGTCGGAAGCGTCGTTCCAGACGTCAGCCCGCCGCTCGCCGTTCACCACCGTGTTGCTCGCCGCGCTGTCGTTCGCGCTCTGCGGGTGCGGCGTGGACGCCGAGCCGCCTGCCGTTGCCAGCGACCCCGCCCCGCTCGCGCCTGCGACGCCGGCCGCCGAGCGCATCGCGCCGCGGGCGCTGGCGCCCATCGAGCAGCTCCGGCCTGAGACCGCGCTCGGGTTGCGGCCGTCGGACAGCAAGGTGCACTTCACGACCTCGCTGGCCGAGGGTACCCAGGTGCAGTTCCTGCTCGGGGAATTGGGGTGCGGCATCATGGTCGTCGCGCAGGGCACGGCGACGGTGCACGGTGGTGGCTTCGACGTGCCGTACGACCCCGACAACGCGCAGGGGATGAGCAGCACGACGGTGTTCTTCCGCGTCGCGACCGGGGCGACGTGCGACGAGGCGAGCCCCGCGGTGTTTGCGACGCAGACGTCGCTGCCCGGGGTGGTGGACCTCGACTCGGCGCAGCCGACGTATGCGGGGTGCTGGTTGTTCGGCACGCCGTAATTGCTCCCTCTCCTCTTCAGAGGAGAGGGTTGGGGTGAGGAGAGAACCCTCGGAGCGCAGAAGGCCTCAAGGCGACGCGTGTCTGACGGGCTTCGGCGCTGCGCACGGTGGGGCCGACGCCGGTGCGGAAAATGGGCTGTGGCAGCGTTATCCGCACCGCGGTCGACCACTGGGCAGAGAAGTTGTTCCCCCAGCGCATCTTCTCTACCCAGTGCCCCTCACGACGAGAGCGTCACCGAGTCACGATGCGCTCGCGGTGAGGAGCACACGCGCTGGTCGGCACCGCTTCGGTCGACGAGTACACCCACCACCTCGAGGCATGCCGCGTTTCCTGCGAGAGTCCTTGCGTGAAGCTGCGTGTCGTGAAGCTACGTGTCGCGATGCTGGCTGGGCTCTGGGTGGCAGCCGTCGCCGTGTCACTCGCCATCGAGTGGGCCAATGGGTTGCACGGCTCGCCCGACGAGCTCATCGGAGCGGCACTCTTTCTGCCGTTCACCGCCGTGGTGGGCGGCGCCGTGGCGTGGGGCGCGCCATCACACGTCGTCGGGCTCTTGTTCTGGCCAGTCTGGCTCGCGCTGGGCTGGCGTTGGATCTCACGCGGGCCACGCCTTTCGCTGGCGCTCGCCCTCTCAGCCTGGATGCTGATCGCCTTCGTGAACCCGCTTCACCGCCTCGGGATGGTGATGTCGGTGTGACCCGCCAGAAGCAGCAGCATGCTCGACGTAGACGTTCAGGGTTACTCCTCACCCCGACCCTCTCCTCTGAAGAGGAGAGGGAGTTCGGCGCGCGCGCTTTCAGAAGCCCGCAGCGAGCTCGACGTAGAACGTGCGCCCGTACTGGGGAATGCGCGTGAAGTTCACCTCGCTCGCGACCGGCAACAGCGGCCGCTGGTCGAGCAGGTTCTGCACCCCGGCGAAGTAGCGCACCGGCCCGTACTCACCCGACACGCCGAAGTTGAGCGTGAAGAACTCCCCGCCCATCGCGCCATCGGGCCCACGCCGCGGGGAATTGAAGACGCCCTGCGCAGACAACCGCACGAGCCCTTCCTTGAGCAGCGGCACCATCACGCGCGCCGCCGCGACGTGCATCGGGTAGCTCGCTCCCGGCACGCTCGTGCTGTCGCCGTGCAGGTAGACGAACGAGTAGTTGGCGTCGACGAGCGTGAAGCGGCTGGGCTGCCAGTGCACCTGGGCCTCGGCGCCGAAGGCGTTGAACGAGCCGCTCGAGTTGCGGAACGTGTAGCAGTACGCGTTCATCGCGCCGCCCTCGCCGCACAGCATCGGCAGCGGGTCCGCGTCCTGCTCCAGCTCCACGAGGCGCGTGATGATGTTGTAGTAGGCGCCGACCGTGACGCGGAACTCGGGCGTGAAGTCGTGCGAGTGCTCGAGCTCGAAGGTGATGATGTTCTCGGGCTTCGGCGCGATGGTCGGCATGCGCTGCGTGGCGTTGTTGTCGGAGAAGTACGTCTCGTAGACGTTCGGCGCGCGGAAGGCGCTGCCCACCACCACCTTCGTCAGCCCGGCGTCGTACAGCTTCGCGACCAGCGCGCCACGCGGACTGAGCGCCGCCTCGAGGTCGAAGTACTTGTCGAGGCGCACGCCGGCCTGCACGAAGACGCGGTCGACGATCTGCCACTCGTCGATGAGCGACGCCGCGAGCAGCACGCGCGTGTGCCGGTCTTCCGACGGGTTGCCCACCGCGTGCTGGTAGACGAGCTGCCCCTGCCCCTCGACGCCGACGCTCAGGCGGTTGCGATCGAAGAGCGTGATGCCGGCGCGCACTTCGCCGCCGAACCAGTCACCGCCGCCCGTGTCGGTGTCGCGGAAACGGTCTCCATTCGAGTCGAGCTGCGCGTACCAGCCGCGGTACCGGCTCGCGTCGTACGCGGCGCGCGCGGTGAGGGTCACGCGTTCCCAGGCCTTCTCGTAGCGCAGCTCCACGAAGCCACGCGCGTCGGTGTACTCGGTGCCAGGAATGCCGAACGTCGAGCCGAGCGGCTGCGTGGGGATCTGCTTGCGGCGCTGGTTGATCTTGCCGACCAGCGTGAAGCCCGCGAACTCGCCGCGCATGCTGGCGCTCAACGCGCGCTCGCCATCGAGCCCCTTCACCGTCTGGCCGTCGAGGTCGGTCAGCGGCGCGCCCTCGCTGAAGTACGCCCCGCCGGTCAGCATCAGCGACTTGCCCTCGGAACCGACCGAGCCGATGACGCGCGCCTTGAGCGCGTTCTGCCCGCCCGCCCCCGCGACGCCCTCGACGTAGCGGCCCTGGCCGACGCGCGCGCGCGGCACCACGTTGATGACGCCGAAGAACGCGCCGGTGCCGAACAAGACCGACGCCGGGCCACGCACCACCTCGATGCGCTCGATGCCGCTCAAGTCGGCCTCGAGGTCGCGCGCGATGAACCCCTGCCCGGCCCAGACGTCGTTGACGGGATGTCCGTCCCACAGCACGAGCACGCGGGTGTTCAGGTCGCCAGCGGGCTGGAAGCCGCGGATGCCGGCGTACGTGTAGATGCGGTCGTCGACGAAGAAGAAGCCGCGCACCGCCGCGAGCGCCTCGGGCAGCGTCTGGTAGCCGAACGCGCGCAGCTGCTCGCGGGTGATGACGGTGACCGACGCGGGCGCCTGGTCGGCCGTGAGCTTCGACTTGCTGGCCGCGCTCACGCTGGGGGGCGCGTAGCGGAGCTCGGCGGTCAGCTTGAGCTGCGCGCCCTCGACCACGTCGAGCTCCTCGGTGACCGGCGTCACCTCTTCATTGGTGACCTCGATGCGGTGCTTGCCGACGGTGAGCGTCAGCACGGTGGGCGTGTAGCCAGAGCGCTCTCCATCGACGAGCACCGCGGAGTTCTCGCGGTTCGCGGTCACCTCGACCTTGCCGGTGGGCCTGGGCTTCTCGACGAGCGCGACCTTCGCCGTCACCAGCTGATCAGCCTTCACGTCGACCAGCACCTGTTGCGGCAGGTGATCGGGCGCCTGCACC
The DNA here is from genome assembly GCA_046351675.1 of Myxococcaceae bacterium. Classification (GTDB taxonomy): domain Bacteria; phylum Myxococcota; class Myxococcia; order Myxococcales; family Myxococcaceae; genus Archangium_A. The sequence continues at coordinate 14,975 of JAXLYB010000020.1, read as the reverse complement.
ACCAGCAGCCGCTGCCCGGGCGGGAAGACGAGATCGGCCGGCACCTTGCCCAGCTCGGGCCCGTCAGCGCTCTCGCGGATCACCGCGCCCACCGGCGTGCCATCGACGCGCACGCGCCCCACCACGCGGTCGAGCGCGAGGGTCTGCTTCACCTCGCGGCCCTTCACGGTGGTCACCTTCACCTGCATCGGTTGCCAGCCGGCCAGCTCGAGGATGACGGTGTGCGCGCCCGGCGGCACGGCGATGGTCTGTGGAGTCTTGCCGCGGCTGCCGAGGTCCTTGCGGTCGACGTACAGCTCGGCGCCGGGCGGCGTGCTCACCACGCTGATCAGCGACACCTTCGGCGCGAGGCGGTTGATGGCGCTCTTCACGTCGCGGCGATCGCTGTCGGGCAGCGACGGGTCGACGTACAGGTCGTTCCAGTAACGGTAGGCCTCGTCGAAGCGATCGAGCGCCTCGTAGCAACGCGCGATGTTGAAGAGCACGTTGCGGTTGGGCACCAGCCGGTACGAGAGGAAGTACGAGGCCAGCGCGCCGTCGTAGTCGCGCTTGGCGTACGCGCGGTTGCCGAGCTCGAACGCGACGTCGGACTCGTCGGCGGTGTTGTCGGCGCGCGCCACCCCGGCGGCGAGCACACACACCAGGATGAGGGGAAGGGCCCGCACGACGAGCCGCAGACTATGCCGTCACCGCCGCGCGTCCACTCTTGATCAGGGCGTTGATCACGGCACCGGCTGTCGGCACTCGCCGAGGCCCTCTTCACACACGCCGAGCACGCAGAAGCCCCCGCCGCACGTCGCGTCGGTGGTGCAAGTGCGCCGCGCACACGCCCCCTGCACGCAGTCGAAGGTGCTGACGCCGCAGTCGGCGGCGGTCGCGCACGCGGTCGCGACGCAGCGCTTGTTCACGCACGACTGGCCGGTGGCACACGGAACGTTGGCTCCACAGCCCGCCACGCAGTCGCGCTCGCCCGAGCAGCCACACGTGCGCGGCTCGCAGATGGTGCCGCCCTGGCAGTCGCCGTCGACGCTGCACTGCGACGGGCTCGAGTTGCAGGCGCCGCAGCCACGAGGCGCACCGGCGGGCGCGCAGGCCGCTCCGAAGTTCGAGCACTCGGCATCGGCGCGGCAACAGAACGGCTGCGCGCACTGGAGCAACGGGCACTGGTGCTCGAACTCGCTCGGCCGGCGGCAGCCGACGAAGACCGGCGCGCAGGAGCACTCGAGACACAGGTCGGCGACGCAGTCGGCCCGCGCGCGACAGCCCAGCAGGTCCAACGTCGCACACGCGGCGCCGGTACCTCCGCCGGTGCCGCCGCCGCTGCCGCCGTCGCCCGGCTGCGCCTGCGTGCGCAACCCACCACAGCCGACCGCGACCAGCAGCGACACCACGACGAGGGCAGACGTCTTCATGCGCGCGCGTGAGAGCAAGCCGCGCGCCGACCGTCGCGACTCGCAACTTCAACGGCCTGCGCCGCGCGCCGCCTCAGAAATTCGTCAACGGCAGAACCGCACCCAGTCTTCGGGCAGCGGCCCGCCCATCAGCTTCTCGGCGGCCGCGCGCTCGAGCAGCGCGAAGGTGAACTCGCCGGTGAAGCACAGCGCGTCTTCCTGCGAGATCTCGACCGAGACGCGCACGATGCGCGAGCTGCTCTTGGTGACGGTGCCCTTCGCGACGCACTCCAGCGCGACCTTCACGCCCTTCACCAGCCGCGCCTCGAAGCCGGTGGTGAAGCCGAACTTGCCGGTCGTCGCGAGCACCGCCCACGCCGCGGTCTCGTCGGCGAGCGTCGAGATGAGCCCGCCGTGCATCAGCCCGAGTGGCCCCTGGTGGTGCTTCTTCGGCACGAAGCGCGTGACGACGCTCTCGCCCTCGGTGGTGAACGCGAGGTGGAAGCCCGCGGGGTGATCGACCGCGCAGCCGAAGCACTGCTGATCGGGACCGAAGAGACGACCATCGAGCGGGCTCACGGCAGGGGTCATGGGCGGGGGCGTGTAGCATGGCTGCATGGCCCCTCGACTCGACCTCCGCGCGCAGGGTGAAGCCGACCTCGAACGCGCACTCCTCGCCGAGCCCGCGCTGAAGAAGGCAGTCGACGAGCTCGAAAAGCGGCCCGACCCCGGCGCGCGCAAACACCTGCTGGCGACCAGCGTGCGGGTGACGCCGCGCATGTCACCCAAGCTCGACGGGCTGGTGGGCCGCTGCCGCGAGACGCTCGGCGTGGAGACGGCGGTCGAGACCTACGTGTACCCCGACAGCGCGTTCAACGCGGCGTGCGTGCGCCCCGAGCACGGCCGCGTGTTCGTGATGCTCAGCTCGGCGCTGCTCGAGGCCTTCGACGACGAGGAGCTGCGCTTCGTGGTCGGCCACGAACTCGGACACCACCTCTTCGGCCACCACCGCCTGCCGGTGCGCCTGCTGACCGGGCAGGACGCGGCGATGCCCGGGCCCATCGTGATGCAGCTCTTCGCGTGGAGCCGCTACGCCGAGGTGAGCGCCGACCGCGCGGGCCTGGTGTGCGCGGGCGGCGTGGAGCCGGTGGCGCGCAGCCTCTTCAAGCTCGCCTCGGGCCTGCGCGGCGGGCTGGTGGAGATGCGGGCCGACGATCTCCTCGCGCAGATCGGCGAGCTCCGCGCCGAGCAGGACCGCGTCGCCGAGCCCGGCAAGCCGCAGGGCGACTGGTTCGCGACGCACCCCTTCAGCCCGCTGCGGCTCCACGCGGCGAAGGCCTTCGCGCAGCAGCCCGATCGCGCGGCGCTCGAGACGCAGGTCGCCGAGCTGATGTCGCTGATGGAGCCGACCTACCTCCAGGAACGCAGCGAGCCGGCGGAGCTGATGCGGCGGTTGTTGCTCGCCGGTGGCGTGGTGCTCGCCGCGGCCTCGGGAGAGATCGACCCGCAGGAGCGCGCGGCCCTCGAGAAGTTCTTCGGCGCGGGCAGCTGCAGCAGCGTCAACGTCGAGGCGCTCAAGGGCGCGCTGCCCGGCCGCGCGCGCGACGTGAAGGACAAGGTCTCGCCGCTGCGCCGCCAGCAGGTGATTCGCGACCTGTGCGTGGTGGCGCGCGCCGACGGGCACGTCGATGGCGTCGAGCGGACTCTGCTGCTCGACGTGGCCGAGCAGGCCGGGGTCGACACTGCCTTCGTGGACAGGGCGCTGAGCGCAGAAGTGCGGCTCGACTGAAGAGCGGGCTAGACTCCGCCTCGCAGTGTCCGCCCCGAACATCCCAGATCTCACTGGCCGCAAGATCGGTGAGTACGAGGTCACCGCGCGCATCGGCGTCGGTGGCATGGGCGCGGTGTACGAGGGCAAGCAGCCGCTGATCGGCAAGCGCGTCGCGGTGAAGGTGCTGCTGCCCTCGCTCTCGAACGAGACCGAGCTGGTCGAGCGCTTCCTCGCCGAGGCGCGCGCGGTGAACGAGATTCGCCACCGCGGCATCGTCGACATCTTCAGCTTCGGCCAGCTGCCCGAGGGCTCGCACTACTTCGTGATGGAGTTCCTCGAGGGCGAGGCCTTCGACAAGATCATCAAGAAGCGCTCGCCGCTGCCGATCGGTGAGGCGCTCGGGTACGCCGACGAGATGCTCGACGCGCTCGACGCGGCGCACTCGGCGGGCATCATTCACCGCGACATCAAGCCCTCGAACCTCTTTCTGGTGAACACGGGGCGCGGGCGGCCGTACATCAAGCTCCTCGACTTCGGCATCGCCAAGCTCGGCGCGCTCCAGGGCGAGGCGACGCCGCAGACGCGCGCGTCGGTCATCCTCGGCACGCCCGACTACATCAGCCCCGAGCAGGCGCGCGGCCAACCCATCAGCCCGCAGACCGATCTCTACGCGCTGGGCTGCGTGCTGTTCGAGATGATCACCGGCGAGCGCGTCTTCCGCGGCGAGAACACGCTGCAGACGATGTGGATGCACGTCGAAGACAAGCCGCCCGTGCCCTCGAGCCTGCGGCCCGACATCCCGAAGGAGCTCGACGACGTCATCCTCTGGGCGCTGCAGAAGGTGCCCGGCTCGCGCCCGCCGAGCGCGGCAGTGATGCGCGACCAGCTGGCGATGATCAAGGCGATGTTCGTGCCGACCGGCCAGTTCACGCCGGTGCCGCCCGGTGGCGTTCGACCCATCGCCAACACGCCACCACCCTCGGGTCGACGCCCGGTGCTCGGTGGGACGCCCGCGCCGCGCTCCGGTGGCCAGCCGCCGCTCAAGACGCCCGCGGGCTCGAAGAGTGGGCAGCAGTCGCTCTCGGGCCGTTCGCGCGCGTCGAGCGTGCAGCCCGCGCCTCCGGCCGACGAGCTGCCCGCGGTGACGGCGCCGGGCGTGGAGCCCGTCTCCCTCGCCGGTGCTCCGGTGCCGCAGACGCGCCTCGCGCCGCTCACCGCGATGACGGGCGCCAAGCCGGCGATCGATGGCGGGGCGTCGCAGCAGCTCCCCATCGACGTCGACGAGCCCGAGCCGCACACCGACGCCGAGGTGCCGGTCACGGGCGGGTCGAAGCTGCCGCTCATCCTCGCGGGCACGGTCGCGCTGCTGCTGGTGGTGGTCGCCGCGTTCTTCCTGATTCCCTCGGGGGCGGGGCCGAAGGATCCCGAGCCGATCGCGGGCCTGGATCCGAAGCCGATCGAGCCACCGAAGAACGTCGAGCCACCGAAGAACGTCGAGCCGCCGAAGAACGTCGAGCCGCCGAAGAACGTCGAGCCGCCGACCAACGTCGAGCCGCCGAAGAACGTCGAGCCGCCGAAGAACGTCGAGCCGCCGAAGAACGTCGAGCCGCCGAAGAACGTCGAGCCGCCGAAGAACGTCGAGCCGCCGAAGAACGTCGAGCCACCGAAGAACGTCGAGCCGCCGAAGAACGACCCGCCGAAGAACGTCGACCCGCCGAAGAAGAAGGGCATCACGCCTGAGCAGCTCGCGGGCCGGCTCAAGAAGATCGAAGACAAGCTCGCGGCCAAGGAAGCCGAGACCGGTCAGAAGGACAACATCGTCCGGCAGTTCCTCGACCAGGCGAAGAAGCAGATCGCGCGCGCGAACTCCGATGCCGAGCGCAAGGAAGCCTGGGGCTTCCTGGGTGACATCGAAGCCCAGCTCAAGCACTGACCACAGCTGCCCACATGCCTCTGGGAGTAGAGTAGCGGCGTGCTTCCCGTCCTCTTGATGTCCCTCGCCCTCGGGCAGTCGGCCGAGGTCCGTTCGCCCGTCGCCATCATCATCACCAGCAAGCGACCGGGCGCCGAGCAGGTCTCGCCGAAGATCGCCCAACGCGTGTTCGAGAGCTTCAAGCGTGAGGGCGTGGTCGGCCTCCTCGACGACTCGAACGCGACGAAGGAGCTCAAGTCCGCGGGCTTCTCCGACCCGCGCACCTGCCAAGGCACCAAGGCGTGCTTGAGCAAGCTGGCCATCCTCCTCGGCGCGCACGCGGTGGTGGTCGGCGTCGACGTCGGCAAGGTCGGCAAGACGCTCGCGATTCACCTCGAGGCCGTCGCGTCCGACAAGGACGACTCGCTCGCTGCGCTCGACGTGAGTTCGTCGATCAACGGCTGGTCTGACGCGATGTCGGCGCCCATCGTGGTCTTCGTGCGCGACGTGAAGGCGGGCCTGGAGATGAAAGCCAAGGTCGTCGAGCCGCCGCCTCCTCCGCCGCCGGTCGAGGTGGTGAAGAACGACACGCCGAAGAAGACCGACCTGACCCCGCCCCCGAAAGAGACCGACGTCGAGCTCGTGAAGACCGGCCCCGAGAAGTCGCCGAAGGTCGGCGCGTGGGTGTGCGCGGGCGGCGCGGTCGCGAGCGCGGGCGTGGCGGTGACGTTCGCGGTGCTCGCCGGCGGAGCGAAGTCACAGTTCGACGCCTCGCTCATCGATCTCCCCGATGGCACCAGGGGGAGCCGGCTGCCCGAAGACCAGGCGCGCGCGCTCGCCGCGACCGCCAACACCGACACCGGCGTGGCGGTCGCCACCGGGGCGGTCGCCGCGGGCCTCGCGGTCGTCTCTGCGATTCTCTTCCTCAAGGACTGACCGATGCGCCGCTCACTCCTCGCGCTCACGTTGATGTTGGTCTCGTGCGTCGACCCCAGCCAGGTCACGGGGTTCGACTGTGACGAGAGTGGCCACTGCAAACCGCCCGGGGGTGGCACGACCGGAGGCGGCACGACCGGCGGCGGAACCGGTGGCGCGCAAGGCGGCGGCGCGCAGGGCGGTGGCACCACCGGCGGCGGCAACGTCAGCGGCGGCGGCACCGGCGGCGGCACGACGGGCGGCGGCACCACCGGCGGCGGCGGCGGCGTGACGTGCGACGCCACCAGCTGCAGCTCGGGCTGCTGTGACGCCCAGGGCGCCTGCCAGGCCGGCAACACCAACGCGGCGTGCGGCGTCGGCACCGCGTGCGTGGCGTGCGGCGCGGGCGAGCGCTGCCAGGCCGGCGTGTGCCAACCGCTCGCGTCGAACGGCTCGAGCTGCAGCCTCGGCACCGACTGCGCCTCGGGCTTCTGCGTCGGCGGGCTGTGCTGCAACGGCTCGTGCAGCGGCGCGTGCGAGACGTGCTCGGCCACCGGGTCCGAGGGCCGCTGCACGCCGCTGGCCGAGGCGACCATCGTGTCGACCTGCGGCGCGTACGCGTGCGACGGCGTGAGCGGCACCTGCCCGACGTCGTGCAGCTCGACGCGCAACTGCTCCACCGGCCGCTTCTGCGACACCGGGCGCTGTGAGCTGCTCCGCTCGCAGGGCCAGCAGTGCACCGCCAACTCGCAGTGCCAGTCGGGCTTCTGCGCCGACGGCGTGTGCTGCAACAGCGCGTGCTCCGGCAGCTGCGACCGCTGCAACCTCGCGGCGACCGGCGGCACGTGCTCGCCCGCGCCCGCGAACGACCCCGGCAGCCCGGCGTGCGGCGGCTCGGTGGTGTGCAACGGCACCCTGCCCGACTGCCCCATCCTCTGCACGAGCGGCTGCCCGACCAACACCTACTGCAGCGGCACGTACTGCGCGGCGAAGAAGCCCAACGGCACGGTGTGCGGCGGCGCGATGGAGTGCACCTCGGGCAACTGCGTCGACGGCGTGTGCTGTGACACCGGCTGCGCGGGCGCGTGCGACGCGTGCAGCGTGGCGGCGGGCGCGCCGAACGACGGCACGTGCAGCCTGCTCGGCACCTCGCGCGTCTGCCGCGCGGCCGCGAGCACCTGCGACACCGAGGAGCGCTGCACCGGCGCCTCGGCCGCGTGCCCCGGCGACGCGTTCGCCGACGCGGGCGTCAACTGCGGCACCACCACCTTCTCGGCGTGGTCGACGTGCGACGGCGGCAGCGCCTGCGCCACCAGCGGCACGCAGTCGCGCACCCGCACCGACCGCGCGTGCAACGGCACCGGCACCTGCGGCTCGAGCCTCGCGACGGAGACGCAGGCGTGCGCGCGCACCACCGACGGCAACTCGTGCGGCACCACGACGTACTCCGCGTTCACCGCGTGCGCGTACGGCACGACGTGCGCCAACTCCGGCTCTCGCACGCGCACCCGCACCGACCCGCTCTGCCAGACCGGCAGCTGCGCCGCGGTGCAGAACACCGAGACCGACACCGCGGGCTGCGCGCGCAACACCGACAGCACCAGCTGCGGCGCGAGCACGTACGGCGCCTACGGGGCGTGCAGCTACGCCAACACCTGCGTGGAGACCGGCTCGCGCACGCGCACGCGCACCGACCCGGTGTGCCAGACCGGCTCGTGCGGCTCGACGACGGCGACCGAGACCGACACCACGGGGTGCGGGCGCACCACGACCGGCACCTCGTGCGGCGCGACCAACACCGGCGCGTGGGGGGCGTGCAGCTACGGCTCGACCTGCGCCACCAGCGGCTCGCGCACCCGCACCGTCACCACGTACGCGTGCGGCAGCGGCGCGTGCAACTCGAGCGCGACGACCGAGACCGACACCGCTGGCTGCGGCCGCACCACCACGGGCACCTCGTGCGGCACCACCGCGTACGGCGCGTGGAGCGCGTGCAGCTACGCCGACACCTGCACCAACAGCGGCTCGCGCACGCGGAGCGTGACGACGTACGCGTGTGACGGTGCCGGCGGGTGCGCGCCGAGCACGACCACCGAGACCGACACGACCGGGTGCGCGCGCAACACCACCGGCACCAACTGCGGCGCGACGACCTACGGCACGTACACCGCGTGCTCGTACGGCTCGACGTGCGTCAACTCGGGCTCGCGGACGCGGCCGATGACCACCTACGCGTGCTCGGCCGGGGCGTGCGCAGGCACCAGCGGGACCGACACCGACACCGCGGGCTGTGCTCGCAATACGAACGGCACGAGCTGCGGGACGACCACGTGCGGGGCGTGCAGCTGCCCGCTGTGTGAGAAGACGTGCACCACGTACACGTGCTCGAGCGGGACGTGCGCGACGGGCACCACGACCCAGGGCTGTCTGTGCGGTGGCCCGTGCGCCATCAAGGCGCCGGATCCGACCGAGTGAGCTGCAGGTCGCCTCCTCACCCCAACCCTCTCCTCCTCAGGAGGAGAGGGAGAGATCTTGCAGCACCTGCCACCGCGCATAGAGGCGCTCGACCTCGGCCGTCACCTGCTCGAGATCAGACGTCAGCGTCGCGACATCGCCGGCCTTCGAGAACACCGTCGGGTCCGCGAGCTTCGCTTCCAACATCGCCTTCCGCTCTTCGGCCGCGGTGATGGCCGCCTCCATGCCATCGAGCTCGCGCTGTTCCTTGTACGAGAGCCGCCCCGGCTTCCGCGGCGCCTCGGCAGGCTTCGCCTCGACGGGCTTGGGCTGCTCGGCCTTCGCCACCACCGCCGCTGACCCCGCCTTCGGCTTGAGCCGCTGGTACATCGACCAGTTGCCCTCGTAGCGAACGACCTTCCCGTCGCCCTCGACCGCGAGCACCGAGGTCGCGACCTTGTCGAGGAAGTAGCGGTCGTGCGTGACGAGCAGCACCGCGCCGGTGAACTCCACCAGCAGCCGCTCGAGGATGTTGAGCGTCACGAGGTCGAGATCGTTCGTCGGCTCGTCGAGCACGAGCACGTTCGCGCCCTGCAGGAAGAGCTTGGCCAGCAGCAGCCGGTTGCGCTCGCCACCCGAGAGCGCGCTCACCTTCTGGCGCTGCATCGGCACCGGGAAGAGCAGGTCGTCGAGGTAGTCGGCGAGCCGGACCTTCTTGTCGCCCAGCATCACCCACTCGTCGTGCCACACGTTCTCGGCGACGGTCAGCTCTTCGTCGAGCGTGAGCCGCTGCTGGTCGAAGTACGCCACCCTGGTGCGCGGCCCGAGCGTCACCGTGCCCGAGCGCGGCGGCAGCTCGCCCAGCAGCGTACGCAACAGCGTGGTCTTGCCGACGCCGTTGGGGCCGACGATGCCCAGCCGCTCGCCGGGCTGCACGATGAGGTCGACGTTCGAGAACAGCGGCGGCCCCGACGCGACGTACGCCTGCGACACCTTCTTCGCCTCGATGACGGTCTGCGAGAGCCGCGGCGCGACGGCCATCTGCAGCTGCGGCACCTTCGGCCGCTGGAAGCCGCGTTCCGACAACAGCTTCTGCGCGCGCTCGATGCGGGCCTTGCTCTTGGTGCGCCGCGCCTCGGCGCCCTTGCGCAGCCACGCCACTTCCTGGGCGATCCACCGCTCGCGCTTGTGCTGCGCGACGTGCGCTTCTTCGAGCCGCGTGTACTTCTGCTCGAGGTAGGTCTCGTAGTTGCCGGGGTAGCTCACCAGGCCGCCGCCGCCCGCGCCGCCCGGCGGCTCGATCTCCACGATGCGTTCCACGAGGTCTTCGAGGAAGTAGCGGTCGTGCGTGACGAGCAAGAGCGCGCCCTCGAACGAATCCAGCTCGTCTTCGAGCCACGCCACCGTCTCGGCGTCGAGGTGGTTGGTGGGCTCGTCGAGCATCAGCAGGTCGGGCTTGGACAGCAGCGCGCGCGCGATGGCCACCCGCTTGCGCAGGCCGCCGCTCAGCTCCGACACCGGGCGTTCCCAGTCCTTCACGCCGAGGCGGTCGAGCAGCTTGCGGGCCTCGTGCGCCGTGTCCCACCCGCCGTGGCGATCGATCTGCTCGGCGAGCGTCGACAGCTTCTCGAGCAGCTTCTCGTCGTGGGTCTTCTCGAGCTCGGCCGACAAGCGCGCGTGCTCGGCGAGCGCGGCGCGCAGCGGCGCCTGGGCGACCTCGAGCTCCGACTTCACCGTCGCGCCCTCGGGGAAGGTGGGCTCCTGGGGGAGAAACGTGACGCGCGCGCCGCGCTGGAGCTGCAGCGTCGCCGCGTCGGCCTTCACCACCCCGGCGAGGATCTGCATCAGCGTGCTCTTGCCGCAGCCGTTGACGCCGACGAGGCCCACGCGCTCACCGGCCTCGATGACGAACTCCACCCGGTCGAAGAGGGTGCGGCTCCCGAAGGAGAGGGAGACGTCGGCAGCGCGGAGCAGCGTCATGCGCCGCTGTCTGTCACGAAGCGGGCACGGCCGAAACGAACTCGTCCATCGGCTGGTCGAGAGACGACATCTGCGCGCGCACCGTACCGTCGGGCCCGACGAGGAAGACGGTGTTGTCGTGGAGGATGGCGCCGCTGTCGGCGTTCCGCGTGTACTTGAACTCCAGCAGCATGGTCAGGGTGCGCAGCTGCGACTCGGCGCCCACCAGCACCTTCCACCGCTTCGCCTCGAGCAGCCCGTAGCGTTCGCGCCAGGCCTTCACCGCGTCGGGCGTGTCGTGCGCGGGGTCGAGGCTCACCACCACGATGTCGCGCACCTTGCCGGCCTTCTCGAGCGCGGCGTCGAGCCGCTTGAGCTTCTTGGTCGTCAACGGGCAGGTGCCCGCGCACGAGGTGTAGACGAAGGTGAGCACCGTCCACCGGCCCTTGAGCGACGAGAGGCTGATGGTCGAGCCGTCTTCCAGGGTCCACTTCGTGTCGAGCGCGAGCACGTTCTTCGCGTCGGCGTCTTCCTTCGGCGCCGCGAAGGCGGGCACGGCGAGCAACACCAGCGCGAGCGAGAGCCACTTCATGGCGAGGTCTCCTTCACGTCCCACGCGCAGCGAAAGCCCAGCCGCGGCAACGTGCTGTTGGGCTTCAAGCTCGAGCGGAGCGCGTACCGCATGAACGCCGCGTAGTCCTCGCGGTTGGCCGAGCCGGTCGAGCCGCTTCCGCACATGAACTTCGCGCTCGCGTCGCCGTCTTGCCGGTTGTCGCCCGACACGAAGAGCGCGTTGAAGTCAGACGTCCATTCCCACACCAGGCCGTGCAGCGCCTCGACGCCGTACACGTTGCGCGGGCTGCCTGGCTGCTGCAGGTCGTCGGGGCCGTTGGGCCGGCCGTACCAGTCGAGGATGCGCTGCACGAAGTCGGGCGAGCGGCTGGCGTCGGCGCGCGTCTCGTCGGCCGCGGCGGCGTATTCCCACTCCAGCGTGCTCGGGAGCCGGCCACCCTGCGCCTCGCAGTACGCGCTCGCCGCGAAGTACGAGACCTGCGTCACCGGCGAAGCGGGGTGCTCGCCGTTGAGCGCGTCGAGGTAGCGCTCGTCGGCCAGCGCGCGGTTCACCTGCCGGCGCGCCCACTTCGGGTGCGTCGACAAGAAGGTCAGGAACTGCGCGCGCGTCACCGGCCGCCGGGCGAGCTGAAACGCGGCGACCGGGAAGTCACGCTGGCCCACGTCGAGCCCGAAGAGCGGCGCGAAGCGGCCCGCGGGCACCGTGACGCGCTCGTCGGCGCTCGCCACCGGGGCGGCGAGCAGCATGACGGTGACGAGCGCGTGGAACACGATTCTCCTCCAGGCTCAGGGCGCGCCCGGCGCCTTGGGCGGCGGCGGCAGCGCTTCGCGGAGCTTCTTCACCTCGTCGGCGGTGAAGGGCGTGGCGTTGGTGTTGCCCCACGAGGTCGAGACGTAGTTGAGCACCGTGGCGAGCTTCTCGTCGTCGAGGCCCGCGACCGGCGTCATCACGCCGTTGAACTCGAGGCCGTTGACGGTGACCTTGCCGGTCTTGCCGCGCAGCACGATCTCCACCAGCCCACCGCGGTTGGTCTTGACCAGGTTCGCCAGGAAGTCGCTCTTGGCGAGCGGGGGGAACGCGCCGGGCACGCCCTGCGCTTCGGCCTGGTGGCACATCGAGCAGTTCGAGAGGAAGAGCGCGCGGCCATCGGGCTTGCCCGCCGGCGTGGTGGGCGTGGTGGGGCCGGCCTTCACGCTGGTCGCGACCGTCTCGTCGCCCAGGTACACCTCGTCGACCTCCTTGCCAGAATAGACATCTTTGTTCCCCGGGCCCTCGACCTTGAGCATGCCGAGCGAGCCCTTGTTGAAGGTGCGGAAGATGGAGTGGTCCACGAGGATGAACGTGCCGTCGGTGTCGAGCTTGAACTCGACGATGGTGCTGCCGCCCGCGGGCACCAGCGTGGTCTGCACGTTGTCTTGCGCCTTGCTGCCGCCCTCCTGGTACACGTGGTCGAAGATCTCGCCGATGACGTGGAAGCTCGAGACGAGGTTCGGGCCGCCGTTGCCGACGAAGAGGCGCACCGTCTCACCGACCTTCGCCTTGAGCGCGCGCTCGCCGACCAGCGACATCGCGCTGCCGTTGAACACCACGTACGAGGGCTTCTCGTCGATGGCGCGCTTCATCGAGAAGGGCTGCAGGCCTTTCACTCCGAAGTCAGCGTCCGTATAGAAGTCGCCCTGCACCACGTAGTACTCGCGATCGACCTTCGGCAGCGCCTTCTTGGGCTGCACGTAGATGAGGCCGTACATGCCGTTGGCGATGTGCATGCCGACTGGCGCGGTGGCGCAGTGGTACACGTAGAGACCCGGGTTGAGCGCCTGGAACGTGAAGCGGCTCTTGTGGCCGGGCGCCGTGAAGGTGCTCGCCGCGCCGCCGCCGGGACCCGTCACCGCGTGCAGGTCGATGTTGTGGGGCAGCTTGTTGTTGGGGTTGTTCTCGAGCCAGAACTCGACCGTGTCGCCCTCGCGCACGCGAATGAAACGCCCGGGCACCGTGCCGCCGTACGTCCAGAACGTGTACTCGACGCCATCGGCGAGCGGCATCACCTTCTCGATGACCTCCAGCGTCACCTTCACCTTCGCGGCGGTGGTGCGGGTGATGGGCGGCGGCACCATCGGGGGCTCGGTGAGCACCGCGTTCTCTTCGGGCAGCGCCGGGCCAGCGGTGAGCAGCAGCAGACACAGTGAAGCGACCATGTGTTCGACCTCCAGGAACGAGTGACGAGTCGTGATCCGCCGTGTGCAAGCGCGGGCCCACGCACGGCGAGACGGCGACCTCGAACGGCGAACGCAGCAGGTGCACTCCCTACCCTCGCAGCGCAGAACTTGCGCCATGAAACCGTCCCGTTTTGGAACGCGGTGAAACGCTTTTCAGACCCGCCCCACGGGCCGACGAGGTGAACGGCGGAGGGAACGAGCGATGCACACGGCTCCGCCATGCACGCCATCGCTCTCCTGCTCTGCCTGTCGCTTCACCAGGCGCCTGTCGACGCTGCTGCGAACTCCGAGGTCGACGCTGGCGTGGCCGCCGTCGAGCCGGCTCCGGCGCCGCCGCCGCCTGCACCGACGCCTCCTGCCCCACCGAAGGAATCGGTGCTGCCGCCGCCGTTCGTCAGCTGGGACTTCGTGTCGACGCCGTGGGGCCCGGGCCGCCGCAACGCGGGTGAGAGGTTCGCGAGCACGGCGACGCTGCTGCCCGACTCGCCGCTGCGCTGGTCGTGGAACGGCTTCCAGGTGTCGCTCGGCGCGCAGTACATCGCGCGCTTCGAGGGGCGCGACAACCTCGACCTCTCGACGGCCGCGCAAGACCAGACACTGGGGGTCGATCAACGCGCGCGGTTGTCGATGCGCGCCTCAGCGAAGGACTTCATCGGCCTGCAGCTCGACTTCCAGGACGTGCGGCCGTGGGCCGACCCCGTGGCGGGCGGCGCGTCGACCACCGGGCTGTACCAGGGCTTCCTCGACGTGCACGTCGCGCCGTGGCTCGACGTCCGCGCGGGCCGGCAGGAGCTGGCGTACGGCGAGGAGCGCGTGCTCGGCGCGGTCGACTGGGCGCAGGCCGCGCGCTCGTTCGATGGCCTCTTCGCGCGCGTGACGGCCTCGAAGAGTTTCACCCTCGACGCGTTCGCGATGGTGCTCAAGCCGCCGGCGTGGGTGACGCCGACGGGCGGCGGCAACAAGTTCCACAACTCGGGCAGCTACCTCACGGGGCTCTACTCGCGCACCCGCATCGAGAAGTCGGGCGTCGACGTGTACGCGCTCGGGCTGTTCGATGACCCGGCGACCGCGGCCACGGGGCTTTCGAAAGACAACAACCACGTCACGCTCGGCGCGCGCGGCTTCACCACCATCGCGGGGCTGAACGTCATCGCCGAGGGCGTGTTTCAAACTGGAAAAGTGGGGCCGCAGGAGGCGCTCTTGCTCGCTGGCGGCGGGGCGGTGCGCGCGACGTACACGCTGAGCCAGGTGTGGGGCACCCCGTACATCGCGGCGGAGTTCACCTTCGCCACGCCGGCGATGCAGCGGCTCTTCCCCACCGCGCACGCGGTGCTGGGCTACGCCGACATCGTGGGCTGGCAGAACGTGGTCGCCGAGCGCGGCGCCATCGGGTTCCGCCCGTGGGGCGCGCACGTGTGGCTCGACGTGCACCACTTCAACGCGTGGGACCCGAAGGCTGCCTGGTACCTCGCGAGCGGCGCGGTGTACCTCGCGGCCGACCCGAACCGCACGGCGGGCAACATGGGGACCGAGCTCGATTTGTCGGCGACCGTGCCGTTGATTCCGAACGTGGCGCTGGCGGGATCGCTGACGGTCTTCTTGCCGGGCGATGAGGCCGCGGCCGCGAAGGGACGGGACGTGTCGACGTGGGGGTTCTTGTCGATTCGGGCGCAGCTCTGAGTTCTCCCTCTCCCCTCGAGAGGGGAGAGGGTCGGGGTGAGGGGCCAGCAAGCGCGCACAGCGCCGCAACCGTCACACGCATCGCCGGAAGCAGCCCGGCGGC
>JAXLYB010000019.1:0-160001 GCA_046351675.1 Myxococcaceae bacterium | reverse complement strand
CTGCTCATCGGCGACCACGAGGGCGCCGGGGCGGGCTTCAACGACGAGGAAGAGTAGCGACCCACCGCACCCGCTTCCCCTCGAGATGTTGACGTCAGGGCACGTGCGTGACGATGAGCACCGCGAGGAAGGGCAAGGTCAGCAGCCGCCCGCCCTCGAGCGCCTTCGCCCAGCTCTTGCCTTCCACCAGCGCCGGCAGCGTCAGCAGGCTCAGCAGCAACACCAGCACCGTCACCGCCTTCACCGGCGCCGCGAGCCCACCGCCCCACATCAAGAAGCAGAACACGCCGCCCAGCAGCACGATCCACTGCGCGAGCGCGTAGCGGGCCACCGCCTTCGAGGGCCGCGGGTCGTATTTCTTCGTCACGTCACGCGCGACGTACGAGCCCATCCACTCCGGGCGCCAGGCGGGCGAGGCGAAGAACACCTTCACCGCGTCGCCGAACGTCGGAGCGCGCCGCGCGAGCTTCACCAAATCGACGTACGTCTCCACCTGCGCCCACAGCGGGTTGTACGAGTTGATGGGCCGCGTGGTGCCGTACACGCACGGCTCGGTCTCGGGTTCCCACGTGCCGAACAGCCGGTCGAAGATCGAGAACGTCGCCGCGTGGTTCTTGTCGAGGTAGCGCGGGTTGATGGCGTGGTGCACGCGGTGCAGCGCGGGCGTGTTGAAGATCTTCTCGAGGAAGCCCAGCGGCGGCACCAGCTCGGTGTGAATCCAGAACTGGTACAGCGTCGACAGCCCGAGGATCACCGCGAACTGGAAGACCGGCACGCCGACCAGCGCGAGCGGGAGATAGAAGACGAGCGACGTCGCCCACGTGGTGATCGACTGCCGCAGCGCGACCGCGAGGTTGTAGTCCTCGCTGTGGTGGTGCACCACGTGCGCCGCCCAGAGGATGTTCACCTCGTGCGAGAGGCGGTGCCACCAGTAGTAGGCGAACTCCACGCCCACCACCGCGACCACCCACGGCAGCCAGCTCGTCGGAATCGTCCACAGCGAGAACTGCGCGAGCCACGAGTACGCGCTCGTCATCACCGCCGTCGACACGAAGAGGCTCATCAACTGCTGCGCGATGCCGCACCCCATGTCGGCCATCGCGTCGCCCGCGCGGTAGAGCTGCTTGCCCTTCGCCTTCGCCACGCCGAGCTCGATCAGCATCCCCAGGAAGAAGAGGGGAATCGCCATCGCGATGAGGTTCGGTTGCATGCGCGTGCTCTTAGGTGATGTGACCGTTCGGTCGCAAGACCCCGGCCACACCATATTATTGCGGGGTGGCGCCAGCCCGCTCGCACGGGAAGTGCCCCACAGGCACATTTTGTACGAACGCTCAGCGCTTCTTGCCCTTCTTGGGCGCCTTGCCGACCTTCTTGGCCTCGGCGCACGCCGGCTTGAATCCTTCTTTGCACAGCGTCTCGAGCTCGGCCTTGCCCTTCTTCGGGTCGTCTCTTGCCGTCAGCATCGAGCCGAGCATGCAGGCCAGCTGGTTGTTCATGGTGCTGCACGCGAGGAGGAACTTCACCATCGCGCCGACCTCGTCTTGCTCGGTGCCGTCGCCGTCGCGCAGGTCGATGCCGGCGTTCACGCAGCCGTTGCTGGAGTCGAGGTCGCACGCCTTCGTGTAGAGCTCGTACGCCTTCGCGTCGTCGCGCGTGACGCCCTTGCCCTGGTCGTACATCACGCCGAGATCGAAGCAGCTGGTGCCGTGCTTGAGCCCGCAGCCCTTCTCGTACGCGGCGACCGCGCCGGGCAGGTCGACCTCGACGCCGGGCCCGGGATCGCGCCGGCGCATGCCGAGGTTGCCGCACGCCAGGCCGAAGTCGATCGCGCAGCCCCGCTCGAACGCCGCGAGCGCCTTCTTCGCGTCGCGCTCGTCGCCCTTCAAGTTGTCCCAGTAGACGCCGACCTCGTTGCAGGCCTGGCCGTCTTTGAGCTCGCAGCCGCGCGCGAAGTGTTCGAGCGCTGGCTTCGGCGACTTCGCCAGCTCCGCGAGGCCGGCGTTGCGGCAGCCGAGCGCGGAGTCTTCCTTGCAGGCGCGCCCGAAGTACTCGAGCGCCTTCACGTCGTCTTCTTCGACGCCCTCGCCGTGGTCGTACATGAAGCCCACCAAGTTGCAGTCGTCTTCCTCGCCCAGGTCGCAGGCCTTCATCGCGAACGGCAGCGCGCGCTTCGGCTCGGGCGGCTCGACGCGCTTGCGCAACATGAACGCGAGGTTGTTGCAGCCGTCTGGGTGGTCGGCGTTGCACGCCTTCTCGAACAGCTCGAGCGCGCGCGGCACGTCGGCCTTCACGCCCGTGCCTTCCGCGTAGAACGAGCCGAGCTCGTTGCAGTCGACCTTGTTGCCGTCGGCGCACGACTTCTCGCAGACGTCGAGGTGCTCGGAGTCACAGCCGGACTTCTTCGTGAGCGCCTTCACCATCGGGTCGTTCGCCTGCTGGTCGTCGCCACCGCTCGATCCGCCGCCGCGCATCGCGAACACGCCCAGGCCGTTGGCGAGGTGGAAGCCCGAGAGCAGCAGCACCAGCGCGCCGTGCGCCACGCGGACCTTCGGCGCGATCGTCTTGCGCAGCAGCACCATCAACCCGGCGATGAGGCCGAGCGGCGCGATCACGATGGCCGCGTAGTCCCGGTAGAAGGTGACGGTCTCGACGCCGTTGACCGTGCTCGACGCCTGCGAGGTCATGTGGACGAAGAAGGGGGCGACCGCGCACGCGAGGCTGAACCACCCGAGACCCGACTTCGCGAAGTCCTTGAACGTCACCGTGTCGAATTCAGGGGAGTCGTCTGACATGCGGCCCAGTGTGATCGCTCCGCGTCAGCTGCGCACGGAAATCGAAGGCGCGCCTTGCCCGGCGGTATCTCCTCACCCCGACCCTCTCCTCTGAGGAGGAGAGGGAGCAAGGTTCAGCGGCCGACCTTCCCGCGCACGCTCTCGAGCAGCGCTTTGGGGTCGAAGCCCACGCCATCCTTGAACACCAACTCGACGTTCTCGAGCTCGCTGATCTTCGTCGACGGGTCGCCGCGCACCACGAGCAGGTCGGCCTGCTTGCCCGCCGTGACGGTGCCGATGCGCTCGGCCTCGCCCAGGAACTCGGCTCCATTCTTCGTCGCGATGCGAATCGCCTCGAGCGGCGTGAAGCCCGCGTCGACCAGCAGCTCGATCGCACGGTGATCGGCGAGGCCCGCCAACGTGTCTCCCGCCCCCGTCGAGTCAGAGCCACACAGCAACGTGCCGCCCGCAGCGACGAAGGCGCGCTCGAGCTCCATCTCCTTCTTGACCGCCGGCGGGACCCGTTCCCGCACCACCTTGCGCGGTCCGCCGGTCGCCACCTTGTTCGCCAGCGCCTGTTCGCGCGCTTCGGGCGACAACAACGCCAGCACCCGCGGAGAGATGTCGTCCGCCCCGATGCCCTCGAACACGGCGAGCGTCGAGGTGATGGCCACCTTGTGATCGATCAACTCGCGAAACATCGCCTTCACGGTCGGGCTGTTCACGTCGAGGGTGGCGAAGAAGCGGTCGAGCTCGAGCTGGTCGGGGCACTCGTCGGTCTTTCGGCCCGCCACGAGATCGGAGTTGGTGAAGAACCCGTGCTCGAGGTTGTCGATGCCCGCCTCGATGGCGTCGTGAAAGCCGATGGTGCACAGGTGGCCCGTCACCTTGAAGCCATGCGCGTGGGCCGCGCGAATCGCCGCCACCAGCTCGGCGCGCGTGATGTGCGTGTAGGCCTTGAACGACGTCGCGCCCTGCGAGGCCCAGTAGTTCACGCTCAGCGTCGCGTCTTCCGGCCCGCGCAGCGCCAGCATGTCGAGGAACGGGCCGCCTTCGCCTTCGAGGTACGGGCCGGTCACGAAGACCTTCGGCCCGGGCTCGAGGCCGGTGTCGATGAGCCGCTTCAGGTTGAGATCGGCCATCGGGTCGGCGCTGCCGGTGGTGCGAATGGTGGTGACGCCGCTGGCCAGGTACAGCCGCGCGTTCTGCACCGGCTGCGGCTGCAAGATGGCGAGCGGCTTGAAGTGCCGGCCCATCATGAAGAGGTGGTCGTGCATGCCCACCAGTCCCGGCAGCACCGTCGCGCCGGCGAGGTCGAGCACCTTCGCGTCTTTGGGAATCTGCACCTTGCCGAATGGCCCGAGCGCTTGGATGCGCGTGCCCGAGAGCAGAATCGTCTGGTCGACCAGCGGCGCCGCGCCCGTGCCGTCGATCACCCGCACGTGCGTCAGCGCGGTGATGGGCGAGTTGACCGCGATGAAGGGCTTGAGCGTCGCGGTTGGTTCAGGAGCAGCAGCGAGCAGCGCGACGAGGACCGTGAAGAGCATGCAGCATGATGCCGCGCTACGGGTCTGCTGGCACGCTGATGCTTTGCCCGAAGTCGAGCATCCCCCACTCCACCTTCGGGTCCTCGGCGAGGAACAGCGCGCGCGGCGCGTCGACGTCGAGCATCGGCATCTTCGCCAGCCCGCGATCGAGCGGCTGGAAGAAGTTGTCGTAGTGGGTGGGCAGCACGCGCACCGCCTTCGACTCGGCGAGCAACAGCTTCACCTTCTCGGGCGTCAGCGCCTCTCCGTTGATGCCGACGATGAGCGTCTGCGCGGTGAGTCCGCCGAGCTCACCCGGCGCGAACGTGCTGGTGGGGTGGAACCAGATCGTCGTGCCGTGGCCGCTGATGCGGTACGCGAACGTGTCGTCGAGGCCGTAGCCGAAGAACCACGTCGGCTTCGCGTCGGCGGGAATCGGCCCGGTCAGGAAGCTGGTCACCTTCGCGTGGCGGCTCGAGCGCACGTCGATGGTGAACGCGCCGACCGTGAACGAGTCGCCCTGCTTCACGACGCGCGTCTTCTCGGGCGCCACACCGCGGGACAGCGCGAGGTTCACCGCGTTCTGCGAGCCGGCGACGAGCGCCCCGGTGCGCTTGCCGATCGCGCCCACGTCGAGCGCGTGATCGTGGTGCGCGTGGTTGACGAGAATGAGGTCGGCCTTCGGGCACCACTGCGCGCCGAGCGCGGGGTCGGCGTCGACCGGGCCGGTGATGAGCGCGAGCGGCGTGGGGCGCGTCGGCGTCGGGTCGGTGAGGATGGTGGTGACGCCGTCGGTGATCTCGTACCCGCTGACGCCGAGGTAACGAATGGTGATGACGCCCGCGTCAGCCTGCGACCAGCTCGGCGGCGGGCGCTGCTCGGCCGGGATCGCGTACGCGACGTGATGCGTGAAGACGAAGTACGCGACGAGCAGCAGCGCGAAGAGGACCAGCGGGGTGATCAGCAGGACGCGAAGGGCGCGCTTCATGCGCCGCACATAGCAGCGAAACACGATCGGACCGCCCGCGTACGAAGGGCATGTCGAAACGGATTGTGCCCCTCGCTTTCGTGATTCTCGCTGGTTGTGGAGGCCCGAAGGGTCCCCTCCCGGCCAAGCCCGACACCAACGTCGGCCGCTGCGTCTACACCAACGGCTTCAGCAAGAAGCCCGAGTGCCGCGAATACCGTGGCTCGAAGTGGACCGAGGCGAACGCCGCCGCCGACTGCCGCGACCAGAACAAGACGCTCGAGGTCGGCGCGACCTGCGCGGAGTTCACCGACACGCTCGGCGAGTGCGTGCTCGGCAAGAGCGAGGAATACACGTGGATCACCATGATCGGCAGCGACGCGTCGGCGTGCGCGTCGACCAAGCGCGGCTGCGAGTTCTTCGGCGGCGGCATCTTCGGTCCCTCGAAGCTGTGCAGCGGCGTCGATCCTGACTCCAGCACCGGCGTGGGCCTGCCGACGTTCCAGTGGCCTGAGCGCGTGTGCAAAGACCCGCTGCCCGGCGAGCCGGCCGGCCAGAGCGAGGGCGGCAAGGTCTGCACCTGGGAGATGATCAGCGCCGCCACCGAAGAGGGCCGCGCGTTCGATCAATACGCGAGCTGCGATCGCGTGCGCACGCAGCGGCCGTACTACTCCGCGCCGACCCGCGTCGACGCCACCGCTGACGACGCGCGCTTGAACGATCCGGCGTACGCGACCGAGCTGGCGTGGGTGAAGAAGCAGATCAACTCCACCGCGTGCGTGTGCTGCCACTCGACGCGCGCGCCGCAGGGCCCGTCGAACTGGCACGTCGATCAGCCCGGCAACTTCATGAACGGCTTCTACAACCGCGGCCTGGCGATGGGCGCGGGGTGGATCGATACGACCAGCTTCGGCACGTACCCCGCTGATCAGAACAACGGCTTCCACCGCACCTCTCCCTCGGCGCCGGGCGAGACCATCTTCGTCACCACCGACCTCGCGCGCATGAAGCGCTTCTTCGAGGGCGAGCTGGCGTACCGCGGCATCAAGCGCGAGGACTTCCCGCCGATGAGCTACGGCGCGGGTCCGCTCGACGACCAGCGCGCGTACGTCGCGCAGGCGTGCACCAACGGTGAAGGCGTCGCGGCCGACGGCACGATGACGTGGCGGCTCGGCGCGGCGCGGTACGTGTACGTGATGGAAGCGACGAGCTCTCCGCCGGGCGTGCCGCCCAACCTCGACATGCCGGCCGGCGTGCTGTGGCGCTTCGACGTGCCGTGGACTGGCACCGCGGTGGCCAGCGGTTCGGTGAAGTACGGCGTGGTGCCCGAGGGCGCGACGTTGCGCGCGCCGCTGATGGGGCCGGCGCCCGCGCTCGAGAGTGGCAAGCAGTACTACCTCTACGTGATGGCCGACATCGCGCAGCCCAACACGCGCTGCCTCTTCACCGCGCCCTGACGCTCGGGCTCAGGGTGGGGCGAAGCCGGAGCACCGTCACTTCGCCTCGGGCAGCGCGACCTCGATCAACTCGCCCGTCGAACCCTTCGGCTCGCCCTTGCCGTCTTCGAACGCGATGACGAACACCACGCGCCGCCCGGTCGGATCGACGAACGGCGCCACCGTGCCCTTGCGCAGCTTCTTGCCGAACGCGTCGACGAAGAGGCTCTTGCCGGTCGCCTTCGCCTTGCCCTTCTCGGCGATGAGCTCGAGCTTGAACGCCTTGCCGGTGCCGCCGAACGTGGTGTTGGGCTTGCCGTCGACCTTGATGGTGGTGGTCACGCCCTCGACGCGCGCTGCCTTGGTGAGCGGGTGCGTCTTCTTCCACTCGTCGTACTTCAACGCGCCGGGGCCGGGCTTGCCGCCTTCTTCGACGATGAACACCTCGCCCGTGGCCGACGCCGGCGAGCGCCACTCGATGACGCGGCTGCCGTCGGGCTGTGTCGACGACCAGGCGTAGGTCTCTCCGTCGGCGGTCCAGCCGATGAAGTCGCCGTTGTTGATGGCGAGCGGGGCACCGTGCAGCACGAACGAAAGCGCAAGCGAGAGCATTGACCGAACGCTCTCATGACAATTCGTCAAAAGCACCACGGTCCTGAATCGGTCCTTCGCTAGGTTCGTAGGAGCCGCCATGACGAATCGAACGCTGACGTGGACGTTGCTGGGCGCGACCCTCGTGATGGTGGCGTGCGGCCCGCCGCAATCGACGCCGAACCACCGGTTGGTGTCGGTGACCCCGACCCTTCGCACCGTGGTTGACGGGGTGCCGATTCACTCGCAGCTCGGCGTCACGCCGGTCTGGCTCGATGGCGACAGCACGCCGGTGCAGATCGGCGACAACAGCTGGCGCTTCACGGTGAACACCGGCCCCGCGCTGTTTCAGATCACGCCGAAGGAGTTCGTCTACTCGGCCGCGCCCTCGCTGCGGCCGTGCTCCGACGGGTTCTCGCTGCCGGGCTCGACCTACGTGGGCGCCACCGGGGGCATTCCGTTCGATCTCGTCTTCGCCGAGCCGTCGAGCGGCGCCGAGATGATTCACGTGCGCGGCGCGCCGGTGCCGTGGTTCAGGCCCGACGCGGGTGACACCGAGCTGCACCAGGTGCGGAAGGTCGCCATCGAGCGCGCGGGTGGTCCGGTGACGCTGACCGAGCTCACGTTCGAGGCCGGGGGCACCTCGGCGCGCATTGGCCATGCCATCGCGGTCGCCGATGCGGGCGTGCTCGACCCGTCGGCGCCGGCGGTCGACGCAACGTTCACCTCTCTCTCTCCGGGCACTCCGCTGACGGTGGCGTGGGACCGGCCGGCGTTGACCGCGCTGCTCTCGGGTAGCAACGCGCGCGATCCAGGCGCGATGTTCGTGCGCGTGCTGCAGGGCCAGACGTGGCTCGCGCAGGTCTACGACCCCACGAAGGACGCGCAGACGCTGACGGTGCCGATGTCGAGCGAGACGCCGACCCACTACGAGGTCTGGTCCAACGCCACGCGGTTCCAGCTCGACGGCGAGGAGTCAGACCAGACACTCTCGTTCGCCGCGACGTGGTCGGGCGAGGTGTCGCTGGTTCCCAGCAAGGGAGGGCCCGCGCGTGACGTCACCATCGTCGATGGCACGAGCGTGCGGTGGACTGCGCCGTCGACGCCGCCGGGGGCGTACCTCGTGTCGTTCTACGAGCCGTCGAGCGCGTTGCCCGTGGGCACGATGTTCACCGACCAGGTCGAGGTGCCGATTCCTGAGGCGTTGCGCAGACCGTCGCTCACCGTCGAGGTGCAGGCGTTGACCGGCGGGGGCGTGACTGCGGCGAGCTGTCCGCTCGACTACAAGATGGGTGGCGCGCCGTGGTCGCAGTTCGTGTCGAAGAGCCCGTGACCGCGATGAGCGGTGGAAAGGCCACGCGTGGCCCCGAGAGTGGCGGTGGTGCTCTTCGTCTGACGCCGTGCCGAACAGCGCGCGTGCCCCTCGCTGCTCACCGTGACTCGTTCATACACTCGTCGTGAGGCTCACCGGGTCGACCGCGGTGCGGATAACGCTGCTACAGCTCGTTATCCGCACCGGCGTCGGCCTGACCGTGCGGGAACTCTGCTCGATGTCGAGGGGCAGCTCGCGATGAGCAGTGCCGAAGCCCATCACACCTCGCGTTGCCCTGAGCCTCGAGCCCCGTGAGTCGATTCGACATGGCTGAGTCACGACGACTCACCCCGCGGAAGCCGTCACGAGGAGAGTGAGCTGGCATGCGTCGTGCTCCGGGGACGCCCGTGGCCGGCAGCAAACTCTGAGGAGACGCGCGCATGACGACGGTGTTGGTTGGTCCGCAGAATCCCGAAGCGAAGACCGCGGAGGGCCTCGAATCGCTCGCGGAAGTTGAACGCCGGCACATCATGAAGGTGCTCGAGGCGGTCGACGGCAATCGCACGCAGGCCTCGGCGATTCTCGGCATCGATCGCAAGACGCTCTACCGCCGCCTCGAGCAGTACCGCGCCGAAGGCATGCACAGCTGAGCCGGCTCAGGGCGGCAGCGACGCGAGGTACGCGGCGAGCGCCCTCAGGTCGTCGAGCGACAGCTTTTCGACCACCGGCTTCATGAGCGCCGCGTTGCCGGACTGCCGTGCGCCGGTCTTGAACTCGTAGAGCTGGCGCATGGCGTAGCTGGCCGAGCGGCCGGCGAGCGGCGGCGCGACCGTCTGCCCGTTGAACGTCGGCCCGTGACAGGCCTGGCACGCGACTGCGAGCTCGGCCCCGCGCACGAGGCTGCCGACGGGCACGAAGGTGGTGAACGTCGCCCGCGCGTCGCGCAGCTCGAACACCTCGAAGTCGTCGGGCATCTCGATGATGCGGTCGCCGAGCGGCTCGCGCTCGCCGGTCTTCGCGTCGGTCCAGGTCCAGTTGCGAATCGTCGGAGTGGGAATCGTCTGTGTCTCGACGACCTTGAACTTCGGGCGAGGGCGCACAGCGGCGAAGTAGGTGGCGGCCGCGTCGATCTCCTCGTCGGTCAGCGCCTTCGCGAGCGCGATCATCATCTTCGCGGGCACGCGGTCGGGCAGGGCGCTCGTGCGATCGCCAGCGCGGTACGCCTGCAGCTGCCGCACGAGGTAGTCGCGCGGCAACCCGCTCAAGCTCGAGTTCTCGGGACCGCCGGCGCCGCTCGCGCGATGGCAGAAGCCACACGCCGCGACGTCGGGTTTGCGGCCGACCGCGACGATGGGAGGCATCGGCGGGTGATCTTCCGGGTGCCAGTCGGGCGAGAAGAATTGGTCGCGCGTCTGCGGCACGGTGAAGGTCGCCTTGCTGTCGGAGACGTGGCGCGGCTTGCCGTCGTCGGGTGTCGGGGTGCGCGTGCCGGTCGGCACCGGGAACGCCCACGTCGGCGGAGAGAGCGGCTGCGCGGCGGCCCAGGTCGCGGGGAGGACACACGCGAGGGCGAGCCATCGGAGCATCGGCGGAGTGTGCCCTGATTCCCCCGGCCGCTCACGCGTCCGTGTGTGCGCCTGGGCTAGGCTGACGCCCATGCGCTCCCGTCGCTTGTCGGACCCTCGTGGTACTCGTCGCCCTTCACTCTCGAGGAGGCGGCGAATGGCACGTGTTGATGGGAAAGATGTGCTCTTGGCGTTGATGGAACAGACGAAGCAGCTGCACGAGACTCAGACCAGGCAGGGCGAGCTGCTTGATCGAACCGTCCAGCGCATGGACCTGATGTCCGACCACATGCGCGCGATGACTGACCACACGCAGCGATTGAGCGGGCAGATGCAGGCGTTGACGACGCAGATGCAGGCGCTGACGGCGCAAATGCAGGCGCTGACGACACACATGCGCGAATTGTCCGACGACCAGCTCGCGCTCAGGGGCGACTTCGTCGCGCTCGCGTCGAACAACGTTCAGTTCGGGGTCGGTCTGCGACGCGTCACCGACCTCTTGTTGACCGCGCTCGATCGCTCGAACAGTCGTTTCGACACGCTCGAGACGCGCGTCACGAAGCTCGAGAAGAAGGCCGGCTGAGCGAGTTCGTTTCGATCACCTTCTGACATGCGCGCGGGCTGCGCTTCGGGCAGGGTGCCTCCGCCATGCTCGTCATTCCCGGAGCCCCCGCCTTCACCCCCGCTCGCCTCACCCGCAAGCTCGACGCATGGAAGGCCGCCGACCCCGGCCTCGACGACGCGACCGCTGACTTCGTGCACTTCGTCGACGTCGAGCGCGAGCTCACCGCCGCCGAAGACCAGACGCTCCGCGCGCTGCTGACGTACGGCCCCACCGTCGCCCCGCGCACCATCACCGCCAGCGAGTCGGCCATCGTCGTGCCGCGCCTGGGCACCATCTCTCCGTGGTCGTCGAAGGCCACCGACATCGCGCGCAACTGTGGCCTCACCGCCGTGCGTCGCATCGAGCGCGGCGTGCACTACCGCTTCGCCGGCTATCTGCGCGGCCAGCCCGCGGTGTTCGACCGCATGACCGAGACGGTGCTCCCCACGCTCGAAGACGGCGCGCGGCTCTTCGTGCGCCACACCCCGAAGCCGGGCAGCTCGGTGCCGCTCGCCACGCTGAGCGCCGCCAACGAGAAGCTCGGCCTCGCGCTCGCGCCCGATGAGATCGAGTACCTCACCAAGGCCTTCGGCGCGCTCGGCCGCGACCCGACCGACGTCGAGCTGATGATGTTCGCGCAGGCGAACTCCGAGCACTGCCGCCACAAGATCTTCAACGGCGAGTTCGTCATCGACGGCACCAGCCAGCCCGACTCGCTGTTCCGCATGATCCGCCGCTCGACCGAGGCGAGCCCACAGGGAGTGCTCAGCGCGTACAAGGACAACGCCTCCGTCATCGAAGGCTCCACCGGCGGCCGCTTCTTCGCCGACGCCGACGGCACCTACCGCGCGCACCCCGAGCCCATTCACGTCTTGATGAAGGTCGAGACGCACAACCACCCGACCGCGGTCTCTCCGTTTCCGGGCGCGTCGACGGGCAGCGGCGGCGAGATTCGCGACGAGGGCGCGACGGGCCGCGGCTCGAAGCCCAAGGCGGGCCTCGTCGGCTTTACGGTGTCGAACCTGCGGCTGCCCGGCACGGTGCGTCCGTGGGAGACCGAGTACGGCAAGCCCGGCCGCATCGCCTCGGCGCTCGACATCATGATCGACGGCCCGCTCGGCGGCGCCGCGTTCAACAACGAGTTCGGCCGCCCCGCGCTCACCGGCTACTTCCGCACCTACGAGCAAGACGTCGACGGCGCGCGCCGCGGGTACCACAAGCCGATCATGATCGCCGGCGGGCTCGGCAACATCCGCGCGGAGCACGTGCAGAAGGGTGAGATTCCCCCCGGCGCGGCGATCGTCGTGCTCGGCGGCCCCGCAATGCTCATCGGGCTCGGCGGCGGCGCGGCGTCGTCGGTCGCCTCGGGCACCTCGGCCGAGGACCTCGATTTCGCCTCGGTGCAACGCGACAACGCCGAGATGGAGCGCCGCTGCCAGGAGGTCATCGACCGCTGCTGGGCGCTCGGTGCGTCGAACCCCATCGTCTCGATTCACGACGTCGGCGCGGGCGGCCTGTCGAACGCGCTGCCCGAGCTGGTGCACGAGAGCCGCCGCGGCGCGAAGTTCGAGCTGCGCAAGGTGCCCAGCGACGAGCCCGGCATGTCGCCGCTCGAGCTGTGGTGCAACGAGAGCCAGGAACGCTACGTGCTCGCCATCGCGGCCGATTCGCTCTCGCGCTTCGAGGCCTTCTGCCGTCGCGAGCGCGCGCCGTTCGCGGTGCTCGGTCACGCCACCGACGACGGCCAGCTCGTGGTCAGCGACGCGCACTTCAAGAACTCGCCCATCGCGCTGCCGCTCGAGGTGCTGCTCGGCAAGCCGCCGAAGATGCGCCGCGACGTGAAGCGCGTGGCGGTGAAGGGCACGCCGGTTCCCGACGACGTCACGCTGAAGGACGCCATCGAGCGCGTGCTCACGCTGCCCACCGTCGCCGACAAGAGCTTCCTCATCACCATCGGCGATCGCACCGTCACCGGCCTCGTCGCGCGCGATCAGTTCGTCGGCCCGCTGCAGGTGCCGGTCGCCGACGTCGCCGTCACCGCCGCCTCGTACGACGTGCACTCCGGTGAGGCGATGGCGATGGGCGAGCGCACCCCCATCGCCGTCATCGACGCGGCCGCCAGCGCGCGCATGGCCGTCGGAGAGGCGCTCACCAACCTCGCCGCCGCCCCCATCGCGAAGCTCGGCGACGTGAAGCTCTCGGCGAACTGGATGGCGTCGGCCGGCACGCCCGGAGAGGACGCGCGCCTCTACGACGCGGTGAAGGCGGTCGGCGCTGAGCTCTGCCCCGCACTCGGCATCGCGATTCCCGTCGGCAAGGACTCCATGTCGATGAAGACCGTGTGGGACGGCAAGTCCGTCACTGCGCCCGTCTCGCTCATCGTCTCGGCGTTCGCGCCGGTCACCGACGTGCGCGCCACGCTCACGCCCGAGCTGCGCCTCGACGCCGGCCCGACCTGCCTGGTGCTCATCGACCTCGGCCAGGGCAAGAACCGGCTCGGCGGGAGCGCGCTCGCGCAGGTCTTCAATTCCACCGGCACCACAGCACCCGACGTCGATGATCCCGCGGCGCTGAAGAACTTCTTCGGGCTCATCCAGTCGCTGCGCGCGCAGGGGAAAGTGCTCGCGTACCACGACCGGTCCGACGGCGGCCTGTTCGTCACGCTGTGCGAGATGGCGTTCGCCTCGAAGTGCGGCCTCGAAATCTTCGCGCCCGGCACTCCCGCGGGCGGTCGCGTGAAGGCCGGTGGTCGCGCGCTGATCGAGGCGCTGTTCAGCGAAGAGCTCGGCGCGGTGGTGCAGATTCCGTACGGCGAGCTCGGGCCGGTGCTCTCCGCATGCTCCGCGGCGGGCTTGAAGGCCGAGCTGGTCGCCACGCCGCGCGCCGACGACAGCATCACCGTCTCGACGCATTTCACCTCGAACCGCTCGCAGCTGCGTGGCCTGTGGTCGATGACCACCTGGCGCATGGCGTGGCTGCGCGACGACCTCGAGTGCGCGAACGAAGAGCACACGCTGCGCAGCGACGCGACGTTCACCGGGCTGATGGCGAAGACGTACTTCGACCCGAAGAAGCGCCTGGCGCCGCGCGCGAAGAAGCCCAAGGTGGCGGTGCTGCGCGAGCAGGGCGTCAACGGCCACGTCGAGATGGCGTGGGCCTTCACGCGCGCCGGCTTCGAGGCGGTCGACGTGCACATGAGCGACGTGCTCGAGGGACGCGTGAAGCTCGACGCCTTCCGCGGGCTCGTCTCGTGCGGCGGCTTCTCGTACGGCGACGTGCTCGGCGCGGGCGGCGGCTGGGCGAAGTCGGTGCTCTTCCACCAGGCGGCGCGCGACCAGTTCCGCGCGTTCTTCCACCGCCCTGACACCTTCACGCTCGGCGTGTGCAACGGCTGCCAGATGATGAGCCAGCTGCGCGAGCTGATCCCCGGCGCCGACGCGTGGCCGCGCTTCGTGCGCAACCGCTCGGAGCAGTTCGAGGCGCGCCTCTCGATGGTGCGCATCGAGAAGTCTCCGTCGATCTTCTTCAAGGGCATGGAAGGCAGCGTGTTGCCCATCGCGGTCGCGCACGGCGAAGGCCGCATCGAGCTCGTCGGCGGCCGCGAAGACTTCGTGGTCAGCGCGCGCTTCGTCGACCACAAGGGCGAGCCCACCGAGCACTACCCGCTCAACCCGAACGGCTCGAAGCAGGGCGCCACGGCGCTCACCTCGGCCGACGGGCGCGCGACGATTCTCATGCCGCACCCCGAGCGCGTGGTGCGCACCTCGGCGCTCTCGTGGCACCCGCGCGAGTGGGGCGACGACAGCCCGTGGCTCACCTTCTTCGAGAACGCCCGGGAGTGGTGTGGGGACGAGTGAAGACTGGCAGGCGAGCTCGGTGCAGATCGCCGGGCTCAAGAAGCAGCTCGATGCGCGCGGGCTGACCGAGAAGGTGCTCGCGCGGTGCTCACCCCAGACGCAGGCGGTGATGCGCGACGCGTATCGCGCGCGCTGGCACGCCGGCACCGTGCTGGTCGAGGTCAGCATGTCCATCGTCACCGAGCTCGGCGAGGACGGCTTCGCGCAGCTCAACTACGAGATGACGCGCGCGTCGTTCGGCCCGATTCTGCGGCCGATGCTGCAGGTGGCGCTGGCGCTCACCGGGCGCACTCCGGCGACCGTGCTGTCGCGTGTGCCCGCGGCCGTGCAGACCGCGCTCAAGAACGTGACCATCACCTGGACCGCGAACGGCGCACGCGCGGGCACGCTGGAGTTCATCTACCCCTGCGACATCCACACCGAGACCTTGAGCGCGTGGCTCGGCGCCATGCGCTTCGTCGAGGAGCTGTGCGGTCAGCCGCTGACGTGGGACGAGAAGCGAGTGGAGCGCGATCGCGTCGTGCTCCGCGTCTCGTGGTGAGTCAGGTGCGCGCGCGCGCCTGCAACGTCACCTTCACCGCGCGATCGGGCCGCACCGTCACCATCGCCACCGGCTTCACCTCGCGCACCGAGGGGTCGATCTTCACGTCGAAGCGCTGCAGCAGCTGCGCGAGCAGGACCACCGTCTCCACGAGCGAAAACGTGTTGCCGATGCACACCCGCTGGCCGGCGGAGAACGGCAGGTAGCTCCACGGGTGCCGGCCGGCCGAGTGCTCGGGTGAGAAGCGCGAGGGGTCGAACGCGTCGGGGTTGGTCCAGAAGTCGCGGTGCCGGTGGGCGCCATAGAAGTACGGCATCACCACCGCGCCGGCCGGCACGCGCACGCCGCCCACCTCGTCGTCGGCCACCACGTTGCGCGCGGTCATCGCCACCGGCCCGCGGAGCCGCAGCGTCTCGTCGATGACCTGCTTGAGCAGCGGCAGCTTCGGGTAGTCCTCGAAGCCCGGCGCGCGGCCGCCCAGCACCGAGTCCACCTCCGCGCGCATCGCCCGCACCACGTCTTCGTGGCCGTCGAGCAGCGTGAAGAGCCACGTCAGGGTGAGCGCGGTCGTCTCGTGCCCGGCGACGAAGAGCGTGAAGACCTCGTCGCGCAGCTCGTGGTCGGTCAACGGCCGCTGCGTCTCGGCGTCGACCGAATGGGTGAGCATCGACAGCAGCGTGCCGTCACCCGGCGCGCGCTGACGGCCGGCGGCGATGACGCGGTAGATGGCCCCTTCCACTTCCTGCATCGTGCGGTGGAACTTGCGGTTGCCCGGCGTGGGCACCCACTTCGGCAGCACGAAGCCGTTGCCGCGCTCGCTCACCAGTTCCAGCGACGCGCCGAGCGCCTCGTACGACAGGTCGGCCGCGCCCAGCAGGTCCTTGCCGAAGAGCGCCACCGTCACCACGTCGAGCGTCAGCTTCACCATCTCGCGGTGCACGTCGAGCGAGAAGGGCGCGGTGCCGTGCGCCTCGCGCAAGCGGTCGAAGTGCTGCGCGCCGGTCTCGGCCATCGCCGCGGTGAGCCGGCTGAGCGCCGAGCGGTGGAACGCGGGGTTCATCAGCGTGCGCCGCGCCTTCCACGCGTCGCCCTCGAGCGCGAGCACGCCGTTGCCGATGACGCGCCGCACGCCGTCGTACGCCTCGCCCTTCACGTAGTTCTTCGCGTTGCTCGCCAGCACCCGCTTGATGGCCTCGGGGTGCGAGAAGATGAACGCGCGCACCCCGATGTCGATCGAGAACGCGTCGCCCAGCGACATTCGCCCCGACTCGATGAGCTGCAGCATGCCTTCGGAACGAAGGCGGGGCAGGTGGCCCAGCAGCGGCCAGCCGGGGGGAGACGGGGCATCGCGGACTTCGGGGGTCGACATACTTACCAAATGGTAAGGAGCGGGCTGCCGAATGGCAAGGGTCAGCGCCGCTGGAGCGGGAGGTGGCTGCCCAGCGTCATGATGCGCAGGGTGGCGCGCGACACGCGGGCGCGCCAGCGGGCGTCGGCGCCGGTGAGCAGCGCGGCCTGTGACAACATCATCAGCCCCAACGCGGTGACGTGGGCCTCGGCGTCGAACCCCTGGTGGCTGCCCTGCTGCGCGACCACGCCCTGCACCAGCCCCAGCCACGGCGCCGCCTCGGCGCGGAGGTACTCGAGGAACGCCTCGGGCCGTTCGAGCAGCTCGAACACGAGGAAGCGCGCCAGCTCGGGCTGCCGAGAGAAGCCAGCGAGCGAAACCTCGAGCAGCGCGCGGTAGCGATCGTGCGAGCGGCTCACCAGCTCGGTCGCGGCGCGGGGCAGTTCGTCGCGCAGCCGCTGCGCCAGGCGCTCGTACACGCCCAGCCGCAGCCGTTCTTTCGAGGGGAAGTGGTGCAGCAGCGCCTGCTTGCTCATGCCCGCGCGGTCGGCGACGTCTTGCACCGAGGTGCCTTCCACCCCGTGCGCAGCGAAGACGCTCAGCGCGGCGTCGACGATGCGCTCACGGGGCGGGCGGGCAGAGCGGCGCGGCATCTCGTCACTCGCCGACGGTCGTGTAGCGGTAGCCCGGGTCGTCCTCTTCCTTCTGCTCACCGAGATCGGCGTTGGGCAGCGCCTTCTTGAGCGACTTCACGTCGTCGTCGCTGAAGTAGTTGTCGTCGAGCACCAGCCGCTTGAGGTGCTTGAACTTGCCGGCGTGGGTGCGCAGCAGCTCGGCGGCGTCGGCGGCCAGCACGCCCATGCTCAGGTCGAGCTCCTTCAGCCGCGGGAGGATCTTCGAGTTGGCCACCGCGGTGATGAGGTCCTTTTCCCACTCGGAGTTCTTCAGGCCGAGGTACTCGAGCGCCGGGAGCGTCGAGCCGTCGAGGATGCCCTTCAAGGTGCCGACGTTGCCGTTGCTGCCGTAGTCGTCGCGGCCGAAGTGCAGCTCGAGGTGCTTCAGCTTCGGCAGCGTCACCGAGCCGATCGTGGTGGCCACGTGCTTGTCGAGGCCGCCCGACTCGAAGACGAACTTCTCGAGCCACGGCGCTTCCATCTTGCCGAGCACGATGGGCTTGCCGCCGTCACTGCCGCTGGCGCCCTGCATCAGAATCGTCTTGAGGTGCGGCGCGGCCTTCCAGATGCCGCTGATGTCACCGACGCGGCGCCACGACGGCTGGTCCATGTGTTCGGCGTCGGGGCTCAGGTCGAGCTCCTCGAGCAGTGGGAGCGGCCCGCACTCGGTGATGACGTCGGTGAGCGATTCCATCTGCCAGTTGGTGTCTTCGTCGGGCGGCAGGCCGAGCGTGATCTTGCGCACGTAGTGGCCCGCGGGGTGACGCAGCAGCCGCTCGAGCGTCTCTTCCATCGTGCCGGGCTCGCAGTCCTGCGGCTGGAGGTCGATCTCGGCCATCACGCCGTTCTTCCAGGTGACCGAGGACTCCTCGAGATCCTTCAGCAGCTCCTTCTCGACTTCCTTCTGCTTCTTGGTGTTCGGCTTGCCCTGCACCGCGAGCGAGATCATCTCGGCCCACGGGTGGCCCTGTTCGATGAGCCAGTCGGCGAACACGCGCCAGTTCTTCGCGTCGTCGGGGTTGGTGGCGATGGCGGTCTCGACCTGCGGGTTGCTCGGCGGCGGCGGCGTCACGCCCACCTCGCGGTAGCCCTTGCCCGTCTTCTCGGCGATCAGCTTCTTGGTGTCGGCCTTCGCCTCGGCGCCGCTGTCGAAGTCCTTCTCCTTCGTCTGGCCCGGCGTGCCGATCTTCCCGAAGCGAACGATCTGCTGCTCGCCCTCGACCTTCACTTCCCAGAACTTGCTCGAGCTGCCCTCGACGAACTCGAAGCGGCGGAAGCCGGGCTCGACGGTCGCCGGCGCGGCGGGGGCGGGAGGCGCAGCAGCGGGCGCGGCCTTCTTCTCGGCGGCGGGCTTCTTCGCCGCGGCGGGCGCAGCAGCAGCGGGTGCGGGAGCCGCGGCACCACCACCGCCGCCCTTCTCCTGGTAGCCCTTGCCGGTCTTCTCGCGAATCAGCTTGTCGTAGAGCTTCTGCGCTCCGGCGGCGCTGCCCTCGTCCTTCACCGTGGTCTGACCGGACGCGCCGATCTTCCCGTACCGGGTGAGCACCTGGTTCCCGTCAATCCACACTTCCCAGAACTTGTTGGACGTCCCCTCGGAGAACTCGAAGTAGCGCTTGGTCATGGGCGCGGAGCGTGGCCCAGCGTGGCCGATTGATCAGCCGAAAACGAACTTCAGAAGTCGAACCCCGCATCACGCGCAAGCTGACGCACTGCACGAACGGTCTCGTTCACAGCCTGTTCCACAGTGAGCGGCGGCTGCACGCCGGATCCGGTGTAGTACTCGAAGTGCGCTGACTGACTGCCAAGCACCGTGACCGAGATCTGCGCTTGGTGAGTGAGGCAGTCGTCAAGCAACGAGAAGTCGGACTGACTGACGCAGCTTGCGTTGCTCTGGTCCCACATCGCTGCAAGCCCAGCATCGTCCTGTTCGCCCAAGGGCGTGGTGGTGACACCGCCATCATTGAGCCAGGTCACTGCCGCTGAGAGCGAGTCGGTTGACCGCGTGTAGGTCGCATCAAAGATGCAGTCTCCGATGCCTCTGCAGGAAAAGGGCGTGAACACGATCTCGGCTCCAGTTGGCGTTCCGCTGTCGGAGCATTCGGCGACTCGACGAGCGCAGTACCCGTCAAGTGTCTGCGGGCCGACTCGTCGACAGTACGAGGTTGGACAGTTCGAATCAGCACCACAGGGCTGACAGATAAACTCGCAGCCCGTCGATTCGGAGCATCGAGAGCCGAGCGGACAAGCTGCGCACACCCCGGCGTCGAACGCGGCGTCTTCGCCACTATCAAGAGCGATGGATGCGTCATCTATGGACGCGTCTGTCCCGCCATCGGGTCGGCTATATGGCGCCGGGCATCCAACGAGCACCACCAAGAGCCCTAGGGACCTGCTCATTCGGCTCACCAGCAACCGGTAGAGATAAGGGCGCTTGCAAGGTGTGCGTTTGGATAAGGATACGGGTTGAATACCAGCTGATTTGGCGGCTGCATGCTGAGCATTGCCGCGACGAAGTCGAGGCCGGTGGGGAAGAAGTCAGTTGCGTAGTAGAGAGCATTGATTGCTGTTAGCCGCCACGCACGAAAGAGAACATCGCGAGCTGCTGGCGTGAGGTTCAAACTTCTCCAGCCTTCGTACATGCCTCGTCCGAGGGCGCCCCTCTCGGACGATACGAATACTGGCTGGCAGGTGGCGGTCGGCCAGTCAATGGTACTGCCGTTGCTCACCGAGTGAATTTGAAAATCAGTACGTGAACCCTTGGGATTGGGGTCGAGCCACCGCAGACGCAGGTCCTCGGTTGTAATTCCAACGAAGTCCGCGAAGAACTCAACAAACGCACCGGACTTTGTAGTCACGGCCCCTCCGCCCATCTTGAGGTCTTTGAAGGCGCTATGACCGTATTCATGACCGTATAGATCGATTGAAACGTCTCCGATCCCGAACCACATTCCGGTGTAGTTCGAGCACGGCGGGGACCCGCCTCCAAAGGCGCCAACGCATTCGTTGCCTGAGTGCGCCAACGTTACCTTCAGAGACTGTGTCGGCAACCCGGACGGGTCTCGAAGACTCGAGCGAAGGGGGGATTTATTGTTCTCAATCCAAGGCCAATCAAACGGGCTTCCAGACTGAGATGAGAGATTCTTCCATGACTCAAGCATGAAGGGTATTTCGGTCCTTCCGTGAACACTTGCGTCAAATGCTGGGTTTGTGCAGCTACCTCCGAGTGCGAGACAACCCTGAGAAGTGAGTGAGTCCCAGTAAACCATGCCTGCGGCGCCGTATCCCCGATGCTCCTGTGGCATCGGGTCGAACTGATCCATGGCGAGACTGGCGAATTGCACAGCTGCCGTCGAAGGCGAAACGATGAGGGTGCGAACTGCGCCGTCCTGGTCTTGAAGTTTCAGAACCCAAAGAAACTCTTTCTCTTTCGGAATGCGCTCGATCAGCCACGCAGCACTCGACCAGATTCGATTTGCTGCGAGCTTAATCGCTGGATTCGTCCCCAAGAAGGCCTTGGCCGCGAACCAAGCGTCCGCTTCCGTGAATCCCAAGTTCGGAGCGAGCCGTCCGGCAACCGGTGGATAGAACGAGTTGTAGAGTCCACGAATGACAGGTCCAGTCCGCAAATCAACAACGAGCCGGATTTGGACGTTCGTCGGCGAGGTGTCGCCTTCGATCACGGCAAATGAATACACGTAGCCACTCGCAACGTCGTCAATTGATTCCTCATTCTGTGGAATTGCCTCCCAGAAGGCGCGGACGTCAGTGAGCGAGAGCCCCTCACTGGTCAGTCCAAGCATCGACTTGTGTTCGACGAGCCACGACACAACGGTTTCTACCTCTTTGTCTGGTAGCGGAAAATGGCCAGAGAGGCCGACGAGCTGACCAGTTGGATCAAAGAGTGCCGTTGCCGTGTTCTCGCCGGTCGACTCCATTTCCAACTGCAGCCGCCAGTCGTCTCGCTGTGACGCCGACGACCATTCGTTCTCTGCAGCCGCGATCGTTGAAATTATTAGGACCATCGACATCGCTCTGGGCGTCATGATGCCTCCTTCGTTCTGTCTTCAAGATCTACCGAGGTGGTCGCGACGACGATGAGCTTCTCACACCGTGTGGTGCTCGCCAACGCGAGCTCAAGTCGTGGTGGCCGAGCTGGAATTTGCGGTTGGCGCGTCAGCGGTTGCGTAAGAGGCTCGGTGGCCGCACCTGCAGCGGGTTCTTCGAGTGCTCCAGCCGCTCGCGCAGCTCGGGGTCGGCGCGCTGCAGAAACTGCTCCCACACGTCTTCGCGCACGTAGAGCACGTTCGCGCCCAACCGCATCGGTGCGGGCTCGAGGCCACCCGCGACGTCGAGCCACTCGCCATCGCGCACGTCGAACGCGAGGCGCCAGACCTGGGCGTGATCGATCTCCGGCCCCGGCGCCCACGCCATCGCCTCGTGGCCCGTCTCGTGGTCGTAGAGGAAGTTGAGCCCCTGCGGCGCGATGAGCAGCGTGGGCAGCGGCCGCGGGATGCGCGCGATGATCGCTCGCCACTGCGCCAGCGGCGGCCCTTCGTCGAGCGAGAAGCCGGCGCGCGGCACGAAGAGCGTGAGCCCGAGCGCGACGATGAACGCCTCACGGCCGACGCGCACCTCGTCGAGCAAGAGCGTGAAGGTGAAGACGGGCGAGAGGAGTGCGAGCCGGTACCCGAGATCGAGCGTGTCGGTGCGCCAGAGCGGAAAGACGCACACGAGGAGCGGCAGCAGCGCCGCGCCGAGCCGCGCGCGATCGGCTGGGCGGCGCACGAAGCGCCAGGCACCGAGCAGCAGCGCGGGCCACGCGAGGGCCAGCTCGAGCACCTCGAGGGCGCTCCCCGGGCGCGGCGAGAAGAACGGCGGCGGCGCGTGCCAGCCGAGGTCGAGCTGGCCGCCGACGCGCGCGAGATCGTCGGGGTGCAGCAGGCCCGGCAGGGCGGAAGTGGCGAGCGCGAACACGCCCAACGCTCCAGCGCCCACGAAGAGCAGCGCGCGCACCGGGACCCGCGATGCGCCCGCACCGAGCAGCGCCCCCAGCGCGATGAGGCCGGCCAACGCGGCGCCGGTGCGGTGCGCGAACGCGGCGAGCAACACCGCGACCAGCAGCGCGACCTTCGAGTCTCCGCGCCGCCACCCGAGCACGAAGAGCAGCGGCGCGACCGCTCCGAGGTTCTTCGGGAAATCGGCGCCGAGGTGGGTGAGCACCGGAGACATCGCCGCCCACACCGCGAGCGCCCCGAGCGGAGGACGGCGCGCGGCCACCAGCACCACCGCGGCCACGAGCGCGCTCGCGCCGACCTTCACCGCGAGCACCGCCGAGGGAATCACGACGTGCAACGCGGCGAGCGCCCACACCACCCAGCTCGAGTCGGGCCAGTGGAGGTGGCCTTCTTTCACCAGCCGCTCGAGCTGCACGACGTACGCGAAGCCGTCCCACCCGAGCGGCTCGTTGGTGCCGAGGAAGAACCACAGCCGGCTGGCGAAGGCGGTGAGCGCGAGCGCGAGGCCGGCGCGGTGGCTCAGGGGCCGCACGCCAGCCCGCCGTCATCGAGCAGTCCGCAGCCGCCGTCACAGCGGGCGGGGCAGGTGATGCCGCACGTGCCGGCGTCTCCCTCGACGAAGCACGAGCCCGCGGCGGAGCAGTCGACCGTCGTGCTCACGCACGGCTGCGGCAGCGTGACGTGACACGAGGCGCCGGCGCACACGATGTCTCGGTTCGCGCACGAGAACGGGCCGCACGACAGCTCGCACAGGCCCGCGTCGCAGGTCATCGGCTCGGTGGTGAAGGTGCACGCGTTGGCGAGCGGCCCGCAGGTGACGTTGCACGCGTCGCCGCTGCACGCGATGCGGCCCTCGCAGCTGTCCTGGCTGCAGTGGAGCGTGCACGAGGTGCTGCCGGCGCAGTCGACGTTGCGGCACGAGAAGCCGCAGTCGATCTCGCAGCTGCCGTGGCCGCAGGTGACGTCGCGGCACGAGCCGAGGCCGCATTGAATCGAGCAGTCGGTGCCCGCGGCGCAGTCGACGTCGACGCCCGCGCGGTCTTGCACCGAGACGAGACACGAGAAGCCCGCGGGGCACGCGCAGCCGGCGTCGGCGTGGCAGTCGAGCTGGCAGAGCGTCGAGCCGAGACACGAGGTGCAGGCGGGCGGGCAGGAGCCGGCGTCGACTTCACCGGCGTCGTGGCCGGCGTCTGCGAAGCCTGCGTCGGGAAGTCCCGCGTCAGTGCCGGCGTCAGCGCTGGAGCCCGCATCGGTGGAGTTGCCGGCATCAGGCTGTGGGCTCGACAAACACCCCGCACAGCACGCGACGAGCACGGCGAGAGTGAGCGAGCGCATCAACGAGTGACTAGCAAACTCCCTCTCCCTGCGAAGCGGGAGAGGGCAGGGGTGAGGGGCCGAAATTGTTCCACCGCAGCGAGCCCCTCACCCCGACCCTCTCCCCGCTTCGCAGGGAGAGGGAGTAAATCGTCGCCCCGATGCGAGCGCTGGCGCGCAAAGTCGTCCCCGTCGGCGTTCGCGTCGCGCTGCTGCAGTGGCCCTCGATGCTCGCGCTGCTCCGCGTCCCGCGCCTGCCCACCGGCACGCCCTTCCCGCACCTCGTCACCGCGCGCGCCAGTCCGCTCCGCCGCGAGCGCACCGCCTACGACGACACGCTGCAGGCCGCCAAAGAACACAACGTCCGCCGCGCGGTGACCGAGCTCGACGGCCTCGTGCTCGAACCCGGCGCCCTCTTCAGCTGGCACCGTCACCTCGGCCCCCCACTGCGCGTGCTCGGCTTCGCCGACGGCCCCGAGCTGCACGACGAGCGCCTCGCCTCGGGCGGCGGCGGCGGCCTCTGCCAGGTGGCCAACCTCCTCTTCTACCTCTTCGTGCACGGCGGCCTCACGTTGGTCGAGCGCCACCGCCACGGGCTCGATCTCTTCCCCGACGACGCGCGCGACGTGCCCTTCGGCTGCGGCGCGACGGTCTTCTTCCCGAAGAAAGATCTCCGCTTCCGCAACGACGGCTCCGCGCGCCTCTCGCTCTCGCTCACCGTCGACGCAACGCACCTGCGCGGCGAGCTCCGCGCCGAGACGCCGCTGCCCTTCCGCGTCGAGCTGCTCGAGCTCCACCACCGCATCACGCCGCAGGCCGATGGCGCGCGCACCCGCAGCAACACGCTCTTCCGCCGCTGGCACTTCTCAGACGGCACGACGCGCGACGAGTGGCTGGTCGACAACCACGCACGCGTCGCGTGGTGAGGCTGATAGAACGGCGCGCATGCTCGAGCTCGTCGCGCTGTTGGTGGTGACCCAGTCCCCCGTCACGCTGCAGGCGCTGGTGCCCACCTCGGGCGCGAAGGTCGAGGCGCTGCTCGACGGCAAGGCTGACACCGGCTGGACCCCCGAAGGCGACGCGGAAGGCGAGGGCGTGCTCTTTCGCTTCGACGGCGCGGTGAAGCTCACGCAGATCTCCGTGCAGGCGTGCGCCGGCAAGCGCGCCGCGGTGCGCCCCTACGTCAACGGCAACGAGGGCGACGTCACCACGGTGAACGACAAGCCCACGCCCGTCAGCACCAGCGCCGCGCGCAGCGTGAAGTCGGTGTTCATCAAGTTCAACGACGC
Source organism: Myxococcaceae bacterium (assembly GCA_046351675.1). Lineage (GTDB taxonomy): Bacteria > Myxococcota > Myxococcia > Myxococcales > Myxococcaceae > Archangium_A. The sequence continues at coordinate 135,191 of JAXLYB010000019.1, read as the reverse complement.
GTCGGGCAACTGCCTGGCCGAGGTGCGCTTCAAGAACGGCGACAAGGACCTCCAGGTCGCCGCGCCCCGCACGCTGACCGCGGTGGCGAAGGCCTCGTCGGTGCTGGCGCCGGCCGACGCGTACCACCCGGGCTACCTCTTCGACGGCCGCCTCGACTTCGGCTGGGTCGAGGGCGTGAAGGGCCCGGGGATCGGCGAGTCGATGACGCTCACCTTCGCCGAGCCGGTGACCCTCGCCGCGGTCGAGCTGTGGAACGGGTACCAGCGCAGCGACGACCACTTCAAGAAGAACGCCCGCGCGAAGAAGGTGACGTTGACCGTCGATGGCGCGCCGCCCGTCGAGCTCGCGGTGAAGGACGCGCAGGGGGCGCAGAAGCTCGCGCTCCCCAAACCCACCGCGACCAGGTCGCTCACGCTGACCATCAACGAGGCCTGGCCGGGGAGCAAGTACGACGACCTCGTGCTCTCGGAGCTGCGCGTGTGGGACGAGCAGGGCCCTCGCTCCATCGCCACCACCGATCTCGCCGAGCGCGCCGCGGCGCTGAAGAAGGACCTCGGCGGCGGGCCACTCGCGCCGTTCGTCGATTCCAACTTCCACTCGGTCTGCACGGTCGAGGGCTACGAGTTCGAGCTCAAGTTCCGCACCAACCACACCTTCGTCGTCTACCGGTCCGACGTCGACGAGACGGGCAGCGTGAAGGAGATCGTCGACGGCACGTGGATCGTGAAGAACCCGAAGACGCTCGAGCTCTTCGGTCGCAGCCACAAGACCGAGAGCGGCGGCGACCCGTACGCCTCGGCCAGCGAGAAGGAGACCGTCACCATCATGGGCGGCACGGTGAACATCTCGCGCGTGCGCGACCTCTCGAAGGACGCGTGGGCGGCGACGATCAAGAAGTTCACCGCCGGCCCGCTGCAGTGGTCCTACGACTGCGACGCCGTGAAGGACTTCGAGGCGCTCTCGAAGCAGGACGCGTACGTGCTCGAGGGCCGCGCGGTCACCGCCATCGTCACGCGGTAGTCACATCGGCAAGCGCACTTCGAAGCACGCCCCGCCGAGCGGCGACGACGCGTAGCGCACCGTGCCGCGGTGACGGCTCGCGCATTCCCGCACCGAGAGCAGGCCCAACCCCGTGCCGTGCGCCTTGGTCGTCTTGAACGCGCGGAAGAGCTGCGGCTGTGCTTCGGGCGGCACGCCCGGCCCGTCGTCGTGCACCTCGAGCACCGCCTGCTCGCCGTCGCGCCGCACGCGCACCTCGATGCGGCCCCGGCCCTTCGTCGCGTCGGCGGCGTTGATCACGAGGTTGATCACCAGCTGGTCGATCAACCCCGGGTCGAGCGGCAGCGTGATGCGCTCGGTGGCGACGACCTCGGTGCGGCAGTGCTTCACCAGGCTGTGGCCTCGCAGCAGGCCGACGGTCTTCTCGACCACGCTCGCCAGCTCCCGGGGCTCGAGCGAGCGCGAAGAATCGAAGCGCCCGATGGCCTTCAGGTCGGAGAACAGCCGCTGCAACTTCGCGAGCGATTCCGTTGCGTCGCCCAGCGCCTCGCGCGCGTCGGGGTCGAGGTCGGGGCGGTCGAGCTCGTGCAGCGCAGACGCCACCACCGTCGCCACGTTGTTCGCGTCGTGCGTGATGGAGCTGACGAACAGGCCCGCCAGCGAGTGCCGCTCGAGCCGCAGCAAGGTCTCCCGCGCCGCGGCCTCGCGCGCCAGCTCGGCCTGGAGCCGCCGCAGCACCAGCCACGACGCCAGCATCAACGCCGCACCGGTCACGGCGACGAAGACGAGGCCCTTGTACTGCTCGAGCTGTTCCACTTCGTCGGCCGAGCGCGCCATCGCGCGCACCAGCACGCCGGTGCCGAGAATCCAACCCGTGGCCAACAGCACGTAGCTTCCAGTGATGAGCGCGGCTCGTCCGACGAGTCTCACGGGTGAAATGGTAACTGGGGACCTGCGCGGCGGCCTCGCGCAAATTCCGCGCGCGCGGCGGGAACCTGGTGGGTGGCCTCGCGGTCTGGGGAACATGGCCCTCTTCTCCCCGCGTGGTCTTGCCCTGGTCGTGGTGTGGAGTGCGTTGGCCTGGGCTGGCCGCTTGCCGCCGCCACTGAACGAAGACGAGCTCGCGGCACGAATTGCCGAGCTGAAACGCTCCACGGCGTCGACGCTGCCCAACGACACCTATCCCCGCGTGTTGCGGCTCGGTGAGGCGCAGCTGCAGCTCGGCGTCTTCTACGAACAGAAAAAGCGCTTCGCTGAGGCCGATCGCGCGTACGCCGACGCGTTGGCGACGATCTCCGCCGAGAAGACCCCCGAGGCCAACGGCGCCTACCGCTCCACCGCGTTGGAGGTCGGGCGGGCGTTGACGGTGCGCGGAGAGTACGCGCGCGCCCGGCCGTTTCTCGACGCGGCGCTCGCCCGCTGCGGCACGGACGAACGTGATCGCCTCGTGCGGCCCGGCGTGCTGCGGTTGATCGCCGACTGGCACGCGCGGCAGAAGCAGTGGGCCGAGGCCGAGACCGCGCTGCGCGAGGCCATCAAGGTGAACCCACCGTACGCGTACAACGAGCAGCTCGCGCTCATCGACGTGTACCTCGGCGCCGAGCGGTATGCCGACGCGAGCGCGCTCATCGCGGAGACCGAGAAGTCGCGGTTCGCCAACTCCGAGGTGGTCTTCCGCCGGGTGCGCCTGCTGCGGGCGACGGGCGAGACCGGCGACGCTGACCGCCTCGAGGAACAGGCGCGCACGCAGGCCGCGGCCGAAGCGAAGAGCCGCGCGGCCCGCCAGTAGCCGGTCGCCAGCTCAGGGCAGGCGGTTGAAGCGGTCTCGCGCCGGGAGCGTTCCCACCCGCGGCGTGAGCTCCGGCCCGACCCACGGCCACGCCTGCCCCGGGGGCCAGAACGCGGGCGGTCCGCTCAGGTACAGCGAGGCGGGCAGGGTGTGCTGCGGCTGTGACGGGTCCCACTTCACCGTGTTGCTCGCGAAGTCGAAGTTGCCGTGGCGGAACAAGCTCGTCACCGCCGGGTCGCTCGCCGCCGCCGGTCCGAAGCTGCAGCCCGAGGTCTGGTAGCCCGAGCCGAGCAGGAACACGTGCGCGCGCGAACACGTGCCGTCGTCGGTGCTCTGCTCGTACAGCGCGTTGGCCGACGGCGAGCCCAGCACGTTGCCCACCACGTTCATCGACTGCGACTGCACGTCGAGCTGGATCGCCGCGACGTTGCCGGTGAGCCCGGTGCGCTCGAAGAACTGCGAGCTCGAGTAGTTGCGGAAGTACGTGAGGAAGCCCGCGTTGCCGTGCGTCGACGACGCGCCGATGTGCGGGGCCTCGTTGCCCTCGATGAGCTCCATGTGCGGGAAGCTGCAGTGCACGTCGATGTTGACCTCCTGCCAGCCCGGCGTGGCCCAGGAGTCGTCGGCGTAGTTGTACGCGATGACGTTGCCGCCGCCCGACGCGTTGAGGACGATCGGCTTGTTCACGAAGCGCGCGATGTTGTTCTCCACCAGGCAGTCGGACGACTGGAAGCGCACCACGATGCCGTAGCAGCCGACGCCGTAGCCGTAGTTGCCCGAGTGGTGCACGTAGCTGTCGCGCACCACGAAGCGGTACGCGCCGCTGAGCACGATGTGCATGCCGGTCGGGGTGTCGGTCTCGATGTCACGCACCCACGAGTACGCCGCGTTCCACACGTCGACGCCCGCGCCGTCGTAGGGGTCGTTGCCGCCGGTCAGCCGCACGCCCTCGAGCCCGGCGTACTTCGTCATCGCGACCGTCGGCCTGGCGACCTGCGCGTTGAGCGCGGTGGTGAAGGTCCAGTGCAGGGGCGAGGCGAGGGTGAGCGTGTTGCCGGCGATCGACGCGATCTCGATGCGCTGCCCGATGGAACGATCGGCGGTGCGCTTGAAGTACGGGCAGTCGTACGGCGCGGCCGAGAGCACCAGCGCGTCGTCGCGTTGATCGATCTGCACGATGTCGCCCGCGCTGAGGCCCGCCACGCTCGCCAGCTGCACGGTGGTGCTGCCCTTCATCGCGTCGGCGGTGAGGTTGAGGCCCGCGCCGAGGCTCGCGTTGCTGGTGCTGGTGACGCGGCCGATCTGCACCACCGTGCCCGCCGGGTTGCGCTCGAGCGTGGTGCGCGGGCTGCCGCCGTCGACCGAGCCTGCGCCGCGCAGCACCACGCCCTTCGTGAGCGACAGCGTCTGGCCGACGCGGAACGTGCCGGCGCCGAGCGTGACCACCTGGCCCTCGGGGCACGCGTCGATCGCCGCCCGGATCGCCGGACCGGCGTTCATCGTGCCGTTGCCGAACGCGGTTGCGTCGAGCGTCGCGCAGCTCGTGGTGCGCGCGGGGATGCCGCCGGGAATGCCGGGGTCCCACGTGGTGCGGCGGTCGGCGGAGATGATCTCGCTCGCGCTTCCGCCACCGGTGGTCGTGGAGCCACCGCCCGTCGCGGAGCCGCCGCCCGTCGCGGAACCACCACCGCCCGTCGCGGAACCACCACCGGTCGCGGAACCACCGCCGCCCGTCGCGGATCCACCGCCCGTCGCGGAACCACCACCACCCGTCGCGGAACCGCCGCCGGTCGCGGATCCACCGCCCGTCGCGGATCCGCCGCCCGTCGCGCCGCCATCACACGCCGCGGAGTCCATGCACTCCATGTCCGTCGCCATGCCGACGCAGCCAGCGAGCGCAAACGCCCCGAGAAAGGTGACGACCCTCATGGCAAGGAGACACCGCCCCCGCCCGCCAGCGGACACGCCTCGCCAACCACGCGATCTCTCACGCTCCAGCCCCCTCTCCTCCGAGGAGGAGAGGGTCGGGGTGAGGAGAGACGCACCTCAGGCGCTCGTCGGCTCCCCGACCGTGCTCGCCTCATCCGGCACCGGCACCACGCGCAACATCCCCAGCTTCTGCGCCGCGAGGCACAGCCCGTACCCGAGGTCGACCTCGCCAGCCCGCATCGCGAAGTTCGCCGACCGCGGCGAGTGGTGGTGGTTGTTCTGGTACCCCTCGCCGAACACCAGCCACGCCACCGCCGCGTTGTTGCGCGAGTCGTCGGGCGTCTCGAAGTTCCGCGAGCCGTACTTGTGCGCGAAGGCGTTCACCATCCACCCCTGCACGGGGTGCGTCATCATGCCCAGCCAGTACGCGGCGCCGAGCAACCACCAGCCGCCCGCCAGCCCGAGCGCCAGCGCGATGCCCGCGTGCAGCACGTACGGCAGCGCCCACAGCCCGTGGCGGTTGAGCCAGCTCACCTCGAAGTCGAGATCGCGCACGCTCTTGTTGGCCTCGACGTCGCCGGTGATGAGGCGCTTGAGCATGCGGTTGTACGAGCGCAGCTGCACCAGCATCAGCGCCGGCACGCTGTGGAAGCGCGGGCTGTGCGGGTCGAGCTCGGTGTCGGAATACTGGTGGTGCTGCCGGTGCATCGCCGACCAGCCCTTCGGGTCGAGCCCGGTCACCCAGTTGCCGGTGTGCACCACCAGCCAACGAGTGAACGGGTGTAGCTCGACCGCCCCGTGCGTCAGGCCGCGGTGGTACAGCACCGTGACGTAGAAGATGTTCAGCATGTACGTCGCAAGGAAGACACCCAGGCACAGCATCGCGTAGCTCATGACGCTGAGTTAACGACTGTTCACTGAGCTGGCAACGCACTGCGGCGCGGCCGTGATAGAACCATGACAATCCATGAAGATCCGGCTGGAGCAGAAAGAGCAGACCCGGCGGCGGTTGATCGATGCGGCGCTCCAGCTCTCGGCGGAGCACGGCTTCTCGGCCTTGAGCCTGCGCGACGTGGCGAAGGCGGCCGACATCACGCCGGCGGGCTTCTACCGGCACTTCCGCGACCTCGACGAGCTGGGGCTGGTGATGGTCGACGAGATCGCGCTCGCGCTGCGGCAGCTGATTCGCGAGGCGCGCTCACGGTTCAAGGAACGCCGCGGCCGCACCCGCGCCTCGGTCGAGGCGTTCATGGATTACGTGCACCAGAAGCCGCACCTCTTCCGCCTGTTGATGGGCGAACGGCTCGGCGGCTCACGCGCCTTTCGCGAGGCGCTGCGCAAGGAGATCGACCTCTTCATCGCCGAGCTCGGTGAGGAGTTCGAGGCGCAGGCGCGCGCGGCCGGGCGCCCGACGAAGGAAATCCCCCTCGCGGCCGAAGCGGTGGTGGCGATCGTCTTCAGCGTCGGCGCCGAGGGGCTCGATCTGCCGCGCCACAAGCACCCGGGCCTCGTCGACCGCATCATTCACGAGGTGCACCTCGTGCTGCTGGGGGCGGGCCTGATGAAGCGGACCTGACGTTCAGCGCGGCACCGAGGCGGTGGGGACGAAGGCAGGCACCTGGAGGCATCCGGCCGTCGAACAGTTCGACGGCATCGCTCCGGCGCCCGGCGCCTCGGTGACCGCGCTGGACAAATCGTAGGCAAGGGTGACGACGACCTGGTCTCCGCTGTTCACCACCAGGCCCGGGTTCATCGCTGCGCTCGTGACGCCGCAGCCGCCCGTCTCACCCTCGAAGAAGTTCTCGCCGTCGACGCTCCACTTGAGGTTGTTGGCGTGCGACGGGTTGCCCTTGCAGAACTCGAGGCGCGCGTAGCGGTAGGTGCCCGGCGCGATCGAGCGGGCCTGCGCGGCGAGCGCGGCGTTCACGTTGGCGGTCGACTGCGCGAAGTCGAAGTAGGTGCCGACGAAGTGCGTGTACGGCTGCCCGTCTTGCGGGTTGGTGCCCGCGCCGAGCTCACAGTGAGAGATGTCGTCCTGGCAGTCGGGGTGCAGCCAGATCATCTCGGTCGCACCGGTGTTGTTCTGCGACTGCGGGTCGACGTCTTCCGAGAGGTACACCGCGAGCAGCTTGAGCCCGAGCGACGTCGGCGCCCGCGCGTTCAGGCCCTGCGTGCTGACGCCGGTCTTCCCGTTCTGGAAGGCGAGCGTGACGCCCGCGCCACCACAGCCGCTCAACACCACCATCGAGACGAGGATCGCGTTCTTCATGAGCGCTCTCGGCAGCAACTGCCGAGCCGCTCGCAAGCCTGCGTCACTTCATGCGCGGGGCTGGGTCATTCCTGCCGAGGTGAGCACCTGCCGAACCGCCTCGGTGACGCTGAACTCTGGCGCGATGACGAGCTCGGGCTTCAGCGGCGCTTCGTACGGCGCGTCGTGACCAGTCACCTGCTTCGCCTGCCCCGCGCGCGCGCGCGCCCACAGCCCCTTGGGATCCCGCTGCGCGCAGACCTCGGCGGGAGCGCTCAAGAAGATCTCGAAGAACGGTACGCCGCTCGCGACGTGCGCTGCCCTCGCGGCCTCTCGCGCCGCCCGCAACGGAGAGACGAGCGCCACCACCGTGACGAGCTGCGACCGGGCGGCGAGCAACGCGACCGCCGCGACACGCCGCACGTTCTCGTCACGCGCGGCTGCGTCGAAGCCGAGGCCGGCGCTCAACGTGTCGCGCACCTCGTCGCCGTCGAGCACCAGCACCGCGCGCCCCTGCGAGCGCAACGCCTCGGCCACCGCGCGCGCGAGCGTCGTCTTCCCCGCGGCGGGGAGCCCGGTGAGCCAGAGCGTCGTCACTTCTGCTGCGCCTCGGGCTGTTTCGAGTCGAGGAACTGCCCCGCGCTCCGGCCGAGCGCCTCGCCCACCTTCGGCAGTCGCGTGAAGACCGACGGCTCGGCGAGGTTGGCGGTGCGGGTGTGCGTCACCGACACCGCGTCGGTCGATTGCCCGTTGAGCTGGAAGTCGAGCGCCACCGTCATCGACGTCGGCGCGGGCGCGAACGGGTTGGCGCGGCCGATGCCGAGCGAGCGCGGCTGCACCACGAGCACGAACGGCCCGGGACCGCCCTCACCGAGCGAGTGCGCGCCGGGGAACTGGAACTGCAGGCCCTCGACGAAGCTGCGCTCGAACGAGGCCATCAGCGTGCCCCAGCTCTCGGGGTACTTCGGATCTTCCTCGGTCTTCACCGTCATCCACTGCTCGAGCGAGCGGCCATCGACCACGAGCTGGCGGTAGTCGAAGGTCACCGCGGGGCTGGTCTGGCCCGAGAGCGCCGACGGCGAGCCCGAGTCGCGAATCACCTTCCACGCCGGCCCACACGAAGAGAGCAACATCGTGGCGAAGACGAGCATGAACGAGCTCCCTCTCCTCCCGAGGAGGAGAGGGTCGGGGTGAGGAGGAAACCGTCGAAGCACGAGCATGGCGACCGAGGTCATAAGCGACGAAGCGCACCGCAGCGACGGTCTGTCGCGACGCATCGCGAAAGACTCCCTCTCCTCCCGAGGAGGAGAGGGTCGGGGTGAGGAGTGAACCAGTCTCACGCGACGAAGCGCACCGCAGCGACGGTCTGTCGAGACGCATCGCGAAGCACCGCTTCTCCATCTCCGAAGAACTCGAGCTCCGACGTCACGCGCGCGTGGCCGACGTCGCCGGCGAGCCACTCCGAGCACCCTTCCCACGCACCACTCTCGAGCGATCGCCGGCGCCAGGGCCGCGAGAGCGAGACAGGAGTCAGCGTGCCGTGCTGCAGCAGCTCGAAGGGCCCCTCGGTCCGAGCGGGGACCGCAGCAATCCACGTGAGCTCCATCGTGGCCGCGCGGGTTGAGGCCACGGGCTGCGCGGTGAGCAACATGCCACGCCGAAGCGAGGCAACCGACAGCCGCACCGCGCCGAGCGCCGTTCGCTCGAGCACTTCCACCCGCGTCGTGCCTGCGTAGAAGACGTCACCCGCTCGCAGCGCCGCGCCGCCCAGCCGGTGCACGGCGGTCCACCCGTGCACATCGCCATCGAGCTGCACCACCGCGCGCCGGGGCGCATTCAGCTCCCGCGTCGGCTCGAGCGACGTGAGCCGCGCCGCCAGCGTCGGCCCCGAATACCAGCGGCACCGCGTGCTGGAATGCACCACGTTGTCGCCCTCGAGCGCGGAGACGGGAATGAACTCCAGGCTGAGCCCGAGCGCGCGACCGAGCGGACTGAGCGTCGCCTCGAGCTCCCGCGCGACGCGCTCGTCGAACCCGACGGCATCGAGCTTGTTGAGACAGATGATGACGCGCGAGACGCCGAGCCCGCTGAGCATCACGAGGTGCCGCCGCGTCTGCGTCTGCACTCCGCGCTGCGCGTCGACGAGCAGCACCGCGGCGTCGGCGACCGAGGCGCCGGTGGCCATGTTGCGCATCAGCTCGGCGTGCCCGGGCACGTCGGCGAGCAACAAGCGCTTGCCGCCGAGCACCAGGTGGCGCCACGCGACGTCGAGCGTGATGCCCTTCTCGCGCTCGGTGACGAGGCCGTCGGTGAAGAACGCGAGGTTCACCGCGCCACCGCTCGCGCGCGCCACCGCCTCGGCCTCGTCGCTGGCGACGCGCTCGGAGTCGGACAGCAGTCGGCCGAGCAGGGTGCTCTTGCCGTCATCGACCGACCCGGCGACCGCCACCCGCACCACGTCGCGCATCAGAAGTAGCCCTCGAGCTTGCGGCGCTCCATGGCCGCCTCGGTCGCACGGTCGTCCGCGCGCGTGGCGCCGCGCTCGCTCAACTTCGTCTGCTCAAGCTCCGCGATGACCTCGTCGAGCGTGGTGGCGTTCGATTCGACGGCGGCGGTGCAGGTGGCGTCGCCGACGGTGCGGAAGCGCACGCGCTTCGTCACGCTCGTCTCGCCCGCGCGCGGCTTCAGGAAGTCGGTCTCGGCGTACCAGAGCCCGTCGCGCCGGAAGACGCGGCGATCGTGCGCGAAGTAGATCGACGGCAGGGTCATCTGCTCCTGGGCGATGAAGCGCCACACGTCGAGCTCGGTCCAGTTGCTCAGGGGGAAGACGCGAAAGTGCGCGCCCGGGTCGAGGTGCGGGTTGATGAGGCCGAACAGCTCGGGCCGTTGGCGCGACGGGTCCCACTTGCCGTTGAGGCGCACCGAGAAGAGCCGTTCCTTGGCGCGCGAGCGCTCTTCGTCGCGACGCGCGCCACCGAAGACGGCGTCGAAGCCGTGCTCGGCGATGGCGTCGTTCAAGGTGACGGTCTGCAGCGGGTTGCGGCTCGGGGCGTCGGTCACGCGGCCGGAGCGAATCGAGGCTTCGACCGACGCGACGATGAGGCGCACGCCGAGCTCGGCGCACCGCGCGTCACGAAAGGTGATGGCCTCGGCGAAGTTGTGGCCGGTGTCGACGTGCATCACCGGGAAAGGAATGCGGTGCGGCGCGAACGCCTTCTCGGCGAGGCGCAGCATGACGGCCGAGTCCTTGCCGCCCGAGAAGAGGAGCACCGGTGCGCGGCACGTGGCGACGGCTTCCCTGATCAGGAAGATCGATTCTTCTTCGAGCCACGCGAGCGCCATCGCGCGCTGTCATACACTTCGGGTCGGTGGCGCTCCTCGACAATCGGCTTCGGTTGCTCCTCGGGACGTTGGCGGCGCTGCTGCCCGGCTGCGGGCCGCGCGTCGATCCCCCGCCTCCGCCGTTCTGCTTCGATCTGCCGGCCACCATCGACTTCGGCGTGCTGGAGGGCTCGGCGAGCCGGAGCTTCCGGTTCGACCCGGGCGGCCGCAGCGTGAAGCTCGAGCTCGAGACGGCGAGCCCGTTCACGGTCGTCCCGTCGGGGAAGGTGCAGACCGTGCCGTTCGAGTTCTTTGACCTGACGGTGGTGGCCGCCAATCTCGGAGGGCTCGAGCACCGCGGGCAGCTGACCCTCACCGCGCAGGACTGTCCGGTGGTGACGGCCGAGTTGCGCGCGACCGGTGCCGGGTCGCTCGAGGCGATCCCGCCGCGCTTCACGCACTTGCCGGTCGGCGTGGCCGTGACGCTGCCGATGACGATTCGCAACACGCGGCGCATCGCCCAGGACGTGAGCATCACGGCCGTCGACACGCCGGCTGGAGTGACGATCTCGTTCAGTCCTTCCAGGCTGACGCTCGAGCCGAGCAGCGCGGCGCTGGTCGACGTCACGCTCACCGTGGCGGCCGCGCGCCCGTCGGGCACGATCAAGGTCGAGGTCGCGTCGACGCGCGAGTTCGTGCTCCCGGAGATCGTGTTCGTCCCGGGAACTCCGAACGCGAGGCTGGTGGAGCCGGCGCTGGACATCGCGATCCTGCCGAGCGCGGGGTTCGTCGAGCGCGACGTGCACATCGAGAACCGGGGCGACGATCTCCTCGTCGAGCGCAGCGAGGTCGTCGCGATGCAGGGTTCGCCCACGGAGCTCGCGGTGACCACCGTGGCCGAGTCTCCGTTCGTCGGCCCGACCGTGCTCCCGGGCAACGCCACGACCGCGGTGCGTCTGTCCATCGACGCGCGCCCACCCCTGGGGCCTCGCGCGTGGCTCGTTCGCCTCTTCACCAACCAGGATGATCGCCCGGTGCTGGAACTCCCGGTCACCGGCACGGTGCAGGAAGTGACGCCGTGCGAACCGCGCGTGCTGCCGATGCCCGGCGCGCTGACCTTCAACGGGTCAGCGACGATCGCGTTTCCGAGCGCGACCGAGGGGTGCCTGCTCGATGATCTCCGGCTTCAGAATTGCCCCGCCGGCTGGGCGGTGACGCCGAACCAGCTGCTCACGACCGTGGGCGCCAACCCGGTGAGCGCGACGGTGTCAGCGACGGGGCCGGGCCAGTGCTTCTTGAACGTGCGCCTCTGGCCGTCGACGACGCAGCTCTTCATTCCCCTCACGTCGTTCTGAGCGCGCGGCGATTCGCTGACCGCTCAGCGCGAGACCGCCGGCCGCAGCAGGTAGAACGCCTCTTCGCCGGTGAAGGTGCCGAGCGTCTCACCGCGAATGTGCGCCGCCGCGCTGCCCGCCTGCGCGCAATCGACCGCGCCGTTCGTCTCGTAGCTGTTGCCCACCACGATGCGCGTGTGCCCGCCGTCAGACGTGTCGTTGCCCTGGTGGTTGACGATGATCACGTCGCCGGGCCGCGCGATCTTGAGCAGCGCGTCGATCTTCGCCTGCGCATCACCGGTCTTCGACGGCCACACCTCGCCGAGCTTGATCAGCGGCGCGTTCGCCCCGCGCGAGTAGTTCGGGATCTCGATCGCGATCGGGTAGTTCCCGCCCGGGTAGTGCGGCGGCTGCGCGCCACCGGCGTAGAGCGAGTCCATGCCGAACAAGTTGCACTTCCAACGATCCTTCACGCCCAGCGGCGTCGTGCCCGGGTTGCGGTTGTTGGGCACGTTGGGGTTCGGGCTCTTCCAGGTGCCGCCGACGCCGTAGTCCTCCGCGCGGGTCGCCACGAGATCTCGCGCCGCCTGCGCGATGCGATCACCGCTCGGAATGTTCGGCGTCGGGCCCAGCACGCCGCCCACCTCCGGCGGAGCGTTCTTCATCAACAGCCCCTCGAGCTTGAGCGCGGTCATCTGGTCGATCGCGCCGGTCACCGGCAGCCCGTTGTCGCGCTGGAAGGCCTGCACCGCCTTCGTCGTCTCGTTGCCGAACCCGCCGTCGGCGCCCGAGGGCAGCGACCACTCGGGGTGGCTGGTGCGCGACGCGAGCGCCTGCAGCGCGTGCTGGTAGCCGAGCACCGCTTCCTTGTTGGTCGCGTGCCCCTGCGAGAGCGTGACGTTGCCGTTGAGCACCTCGGCCGCCGCGCGCGAATCACCGAGCGAGCGAATGGGCGGCGTCACCACCAGGCGCGTCTGGCGCGGGGCGATCGCGGCGAGCTCCTTGCCGGCGCCGGCCTCGAACAGGTCGCTGTACTTGGTGGCGAGCGCCTGCAGCTCCTCGGGCTTCACCTTGCCGGTCGCGACGGCGGCCTTCAGTTCCTGCACCTCGGCGGGGCTCAAGCGGGCATCGGACAACGCACGGCTGACGATGGGAGAAATGGCAGGCATGCGGCGCACTCTAGGGCCTTTTCAGATTGTGGTGCGAGTCGCCGCGTCCTGCGCTTGGCTGCTCCGCATCACCTGATCAGGAGGGGCCATGTCGAAGCGCTATTTCGAATTCTCCGAGGGCACGTCGAACAAGTTCTGGGAAGTGTGGATGGACGGCAACAAGGTGCTGACGCGCTACGGGAAGATCGGCGCCGGCGGCCAGACCACCATCAAGGACGAGGGCAGCTCGGCAGGCGCGCAGAAGCTCTACGACAAGCTGATCAAGGAAAAGACCGGCAAGGGCTACCAGGAGAAGGGCGGCGGTGGCGGTGCTGCTGCTGCCGATGCGCCCACCATGAACGTGGTGCCCAACGCGAAGAAGCCCAACCCCGAGAAGATCGCCAAGCCCGCGCCGGCGCCCGCCGCGAAGGGCGCCACCGCCGTCGAGCCCGGCTTCCGCCGCTTCGAGTTCGTCGAGGGCAGCTCGAGCAAGTTCTGGGAAGTGAAGGTCGAGGGCGAGCAGCAGATCGTTCGCTTCGGCAAGATCGGCACGCCCGGCCAGACCAAGGAAAAGGACTTCGACAGCGCGGGCGAGGCGAAGGCCGACACCAAGAAGCTGATCGCCGAGAAGACGGGCAAGGGCTACGTCGAGGTCGGCGGCAAGCCGAAGCCCGAGGGCAACCCGGAGCTCGAGGCGGCCATCGAGAAGAACCTCAACGACTCCGCGCCGTACCTCGTCTACGCCGACTGGCTGCAGAGCAAGGGTGATCCGCTCGGCGAGCTGATCATGCTGCAGACCCAAAAGTCGCCGAAGGCGAAGGACCACCTCAAGAAGCACGCCGAGGCCTTCCTCGGGCCGTACGCCGGCGCCAAGAAGACCGACTATGGCCGCGGCATCGAGATCGAGTGGCAGTTCGGGTTCATGAAGAGCGTGAAGGTGCAGTGGGACGCCTTCGACTACGACACCGAAGACGACGCCGAGGGCGATCTCTCCGGGCTCCTCGCGCTGCCGACCGCGCGCTTCATCCAGTCGATGACCATTGGACCGATTCCCGGCGAAGACATGATGACGCTGCAGCCCGCCGTCGACGTCATGGAAGAGCTGAAGGCCCCCACCACGCTGCGCGAGCTCGTGCTCGGCGAGATCGGCGACTGGGACATCTCCGGCACCGAGACCGGTGACTTCGACGCCGTGGCCAGGCTCAACCCGAAGCTCGAGAAGGTCACGCTCCACGCCGGCAACATCGAGCTGGGCAAGGGCGTCGAGCTGAACGATCTCGTCGAGCTCAACATCGAGACCGGCGGCTTCGACAAGGGCACGCTCAAGAACCTCTTCACGCTCAAGGCGCCGAAGTTGAAGCGCCTGTCGATCTGGTTCGGCCAGGACAACTACGGCTGCGACATCAAGGTGAAGGACCTCGCGCCGCTGCTCGACAACAGCGTCTTCCCCGGCCTCGAGCACCTCGGCCTGATGAACAGCGAGTTCAGCGACGACATCGCCGCCGCGCTGGTGGGCACCAAGCGCCTCAAGTCGCTCAAGTCGCTCGACCTCTCGATGGGCACGCTCACCGACAAGGGCGTCGCGAAGATGCTCGAGCAGAAGGCCGCGTTCGCGCACCTCGAGATGCTCGAGCTCGACGACAACGCGCTGACGGGTGCGCACAAGAAGGAAGCGGCCGCGCTCGCCAAGTCGGTCAACTACGGCAAGGACCACGACCCCGACCGCGTGCAGGAAGACGGCTACCGCTACACCAGCGTCGGCGAGTGAATGGGCGTCGTCGGTTCACACGACATTCTCTTCGTCACCCTCGACACGCTGCGCTTCGACGTGGCGGTCGAGTCCCTCGCGCGCGGTAAGACGCCGACGCTCGCGCGCGTGCTGCCCGGCCGCGCGTGGGAAGAGCGCCACACGCCCGGCACCTTCACCTTCGCCGCGCACCAGGCGTTCTTCGCGGGCTTCTTCCCGACGCCCGCCCGCCCGGGGAAGCACGTGCGGCGCTTCGCGCTGAAGTTCGCCGGCAGCGAGTCGACCGGCGAGCACACCGAGGTCTTCGACGCGCCCGATCTGATCAGCGGCTTCAAGGGGCGCGGGTACCACACGCTCTGCATCGGCGGCGTCGGCTTCTTCAACCAGCAGAACCCGCTCGGGCACGTGCTGCCGGGCTTCTTCGACGAGGCGCACTGGCGGCCCGAACTGGGAGTCACTGATCCCAGGTCGACCGAACACCAGGTGTCACAGGTGCGCACGAGCCTCGCGGCGCAGCCGGCCTCGCGGAGGTGCTTCACCTTCGTCAACGTGTCGGCGCTCCACCAACCCAACCGCCACTACCTGCCTGGCGCGATCGAAGACTCGAGGTCGACGCACGCCGCCGCCCTGGAGTACGTGGACTCCTGCTTGCAGCCCCTCTTCGCCACCTGCGCCGCGCGCGCGCCCCTCTTCGTCATCATCGGGTCCGACCACGGCACCGCGTACGGTGAAGACGGCTTCCACGGCCACCGCCTCGCGCATCCCGTCGTCACCACCGTGCCCTGGGCCGAGTTCGAATTGCCGAAGGGGTGGGCCTGATGCGCGCGCTCACCGGCTCGGCGTACGTGCAGTACCAGTACGGCTACCCCCACAAGACCGCGTACCGCGCGTTCGAGACCCCGAAGAAGTTGAGCGAGGTCTGGGCGCGCGAAGACAAGTCGCTCCTCTCGCTCTACATGCACGTGCCGTTCTGCGAGATGCGGTGCGGGTTCTGCAACCTCTTCACCGTCGCCGGGCCGCTCGAGCCGGTGATGGAGCGCTTCGTTCAAACGCTCGAGCGCGAGGCCCGCGTGGTGCGGCAGGAACTGGGGCCTGACGCGAAGTACTCGCGCGTCACCATCGGCGGGGGCACGCCGAGCCTGTTGCCTCCGCGGCTGTTGTCGCGCGTGCTCGACGTGGCGGAGCGAGAGCTCGGCGCGAAGCTTCGAGACGTGCCGTTCTGCTGCGAGGTGTCTCCCGAGACGGCCACCGCCGAGCGCGTGCAGCTGCTCGTCGACCGCGGCGCCGACCGCCTGAGCATCGGCGTGCAGTCGTTCCTCGAGGAGGAGACGAAGGCGCTCGCCCGCCCGCAGAAGCGCGACGAGGTGCACCGCGCGCTCGAGAACATCCGCCGCACCGGCGTGGAGTGCCTCAACCTCGACCTCATCTACGGCATCGAGGGGCAGACCGCGCAGACGCTCGTCGAGTCGATTCGCAACGCGCTCGAGTGGCGCCCCGAAGAGCTCTACCTCTACCCGCTCTACGTGCGGCCCAAGACCTTCCTCGGCAAGGGCCAGCGCGCGTGGGACGACTTCCGCCTCGAGCTGTACCGCGTCGGTCGCGACACGTTGTTGTCGGCCGGCTACCGGCAGATCTCGATGCGCTGCTTCCGCGCCTCGCACGCGCCCGCGCCGCAGCAGAGCGGGGCCGAGCGCGAGTACCGCTGCCAGGTCGACGGCATGGTGGGCCTGGGCGTCGGCGCGCGCTCGTACACCTCGAACGTGCACTACTCCTCGGAATGGGCCGTCTCGCCGAAGGCCGTGCGCGGCATCATCGACGACTACAACGCGCGCGATGACGCGTCGTTCGGCCTCGTGCACCACGGCATCGAGCTCGACGAAGCCGAACAGCGCCGCCGTCACCTGATCCTCTCGCTGCTCGCCGAGGGGCTCGACGAGGCCGACTACCGCCGGCGCTTCTCACGCGACGCGGGCGCCGACTTCCCGGAGCTGAAGGAGCTCGTCGACCACGGCCTCGCGAAGCGCACCGCGACCGGTTGGCAGCTGACCCCGGTGGGCCTCGAGCGGTCCGACGCGGTGGGTCCGTATCTCCAGTCTGCGCCCGTCACCTCGAAGATGACGGAGTACGTCGTTCGATGACCGCGCGCCCGCTCACGGTGCTGTACCGGGGGCCGCTGTCGAGCTGCAACTACGGCTGCGAGTACTGCCCGTTCGCCAAGCACCACGAGACGAACGAAGAGCACGCGGCCGATGGTGAGAAGCTCAGCCGCTTTCTCGAGTGGGCCGTGGGTCGCGCGCACTCGCCACTGCGCGTGTTCTTCACGCCGTGGGGCGAGGCGCTCACGCAGGTGCGCTACCACCAGGCGATTACGAAGCTCTCGCACACGCCCCACGTCGAGCGCGTCGCGGTGCAGACCAACCTCTCGGCGCGGCTCGATTGGCTCAGCGAAGCCAACACCTCGCGCGTCGGCATCTGGGCCACCTTCCACCCGAAGTGGACCGAGCTCGATCGCTTCCTGGGGCAGACGCAGAAGCTCCAGTCGATGGGCGTGCACTTCAGCGTCGGTGTCGTCGGCTTCCCCGAGGAACGCGAGGCCATCGCCCGCATCCGCAAGGCGCTGCCGAAGAACGTCTACGTGTGGATCAACGCGGTGAAGAAGCTGAGCGACTCGTACTCCGCCGACGAGCTGGCGTTCTTCGAGTCGGTCGATCCGTTCTTCAAGCTGAACCTGCGCGCGCACCCGTCACTCGGTCGCGCGTGCCAGGCGGGCGAGACGGTCATCTCGGTCGACGGCGAGGGCGTCGCGCGGCGGTGCCACTTCATCGCCACGCCCATCGGCAACATCTACGACGCGAACTTCGAGAGCGCGCTCAAGCCCCGCGCGTGCACCAACGCCACGTGCGGCTGCCACATCGGCTACGTGCACCTCGACTACCTCGAGCTGGGCAAGGTCTTCGGCGCCGGCTTGCTCGAGCGCGTGCCCGCTGACTGGGCCGCCACCGCGGCGTCGATTTCCCAGCGGTAGACCGACTTCCCGTCGAGCGTGAGGTTCGGCAACAGATCGCCGAACGCGTTCGCCTCGATGACGCGGTGACGGTCGAACCCCGGCTCGAACATCACGTCGAGCCCCACGTGCAGCGAGCGGTAGAGCCCCGCGGTGCGCCGGCAGGTCTCGAGCATCGCGTCCCACTGCGCGGGCTGCATCGCCGCGCGGAGCTTCTCGACGTCACCGCGCCAGCCCCCGAGGTGCAGGTTGGTGATGGGGTGCCGGTTCTGCCGCACCACGATGAAGCGCGGCTCGCCGGCGATGCACAGCACGCGCAGGTCGAAGAAGGCCTCGTCGAGCGTCGCCTTGGGAATCGCCAGCTCCACCTGTGCGCCCTGCGCGAGCACGAAGCCCAGCGCGCGGTGCACGGCTTCCTTCGTGCGGTAGTGCGAGAGCTTCAGGTTGTTGAACCAGCGCGGCGCGTCCCACTCGAGCGAGGTGCGGATCTCCGCGGTGCGCGCGGTCAGCGAAACCAGCAACACGCCACTCGCCGACGAGCCCATCGACGGCTTCACGAAGAGCTGCTTCCACCCGCGCGCGCGGGCCGCGTCGAGCAGCGCCCCGGGCTCGGTGGGCACCTCGTCGAGGAAGTCGGGCACCGGGATGCCAGCGTCGCGAAACCGCCGCGAGGTGCGCCGCTTGTCGAACAGCTCGCTGATCTCATCGAGCGCGTTGAGCAGCCTCCACCGCGGGCGCTTCGCCACCAGCTTCCCCAGCTGCGAGAGCACCTCGAGAAAGCCCTCGTGCGCCACGCGCGGCGCGATGACCTCGCCGCGGTTCTCCACCAGCGTCGCCGCGTTCGGGAAGCCGCCGCGCGCGAGCAGGAGCTTCTCGACCTCGAAGTCCTCTCCGAAGGAGTCGACGCGCACCAACCGCTCGTCGTCGGGCACCGCCTCGAGCACCCGGGGATCGCGCAGGTACTCGAGCCACGAGATGACCTGCGGGGCGGGGTGCCCGGCCTCGGCCAGCGCTTCGGCGAACAGCGTCACGCGCCGATTCTGCGGGTTGGCGAGCAGCAGCCAGGGCTTCACGGCCCGGCACGATGTCACGCCCCGCCGCGGATCGCTCCGTGCAATCGCCCCTGCGTCATGGATGCGGGGGGACGCCTTCCGAGCGACGCGACGCCGGTGAGCGTGGGTCATTCCCACGCGACGGGTCATTCGGAACACCGTGGGCTCGGGTCGGCGCTCGCCTGGTTCGCGTGGAATCGTCGCAGCGGCCTCGTGGCGATTCTCGCCATCAACCTCTCGGTGAGCGCGTTCGTCTGGTGGCTCGGTGCGGGCCTGGCCGGTGCCGTCTTCATCTTCATCGCCACCCTCACGCTCGCCGCGCGCGTCATCTGGTTCGCGCACGGGGTGGTGCTCAACGCCTCCGACTGGGAACGCGTGCTGGAGCACCGCTCGACCCGCCTCGAGGAAGCGCTGGGCACGCTGCGCGAGGTGATGCGCACCCACGCGCAGACCAGCGCGCTGGCCGGCCTCGGCGGGTGGGAATGGCTCGAAGGCGAACCGGGTCCCCGCGTGTCGGCCGAGGCGTTGACCACGCTCGGCTTCGGGCCGGCCCAGGTGCCCGGCGTGCGCCAGCTCTTCGCCTCCTTCTCGCCGCGCCACCGCCGCGAGCTGCTCCGCGCCGCGCGCGTGGCCCTCGCCCAGGGCCAGCCCCTCGACGTCGAGCTCGAGCTGCGCGTGCGGAACGTCGGCGCGTGGGTGCGCGTGATGGGCCGCGTCGTCTCGCACCTCGGCGTGCGGCGGCTGGTCGGCGCGGTGCAAGACGTCACCCCGCAGCACCGCGTGCGCGAAGAAGCGCTCGCGGCCTCGCGCGCCAAGTCGCAGTTCGTGGCCAACATGAGCCACGAGATCCGCACGCCGCTCAACGGCATCATCGGCATGACCAGCCTCGCCCTCGACGAGGCGCGCGAGCCGCAGATCCTCGAGTACCTCCAGCTCGTGCAGCTCTCGGGGCAGAACCTGCTGAGCATCGTGAACGACGCGCTCGACCTGGCCCGCGTGGAATCGGGTCACGTCGAGTTCGAGCAGGCCCGCGTCGACGTGCGCGACGTGATGCGCAAGGTCGCCGTGCCCGCCGCGCTGCGTGCGCAGCAGCGAGGCCTCGAGGTGGTGGTGCGCGTCGAAGCCGACGTGCCCGCCGCCGTGCAGGGCGACCCGCTGCGCGTCACCCAGGTGCTCAACAACCTCGTCGGCAACGCGCTCAAGTTCACGCCCACCGGGTCGATCACCCTCGTCGCGCGCGTCGAGGCCTCGGCGCTGCACTTCGAGGTGCGCGACACTGGCATCGGCATCGCGCGCGAGAAGCACGAGCTCGTCTTCCAGCCCTTCGTGCAGGCCGACGGCGCGACCAACCGCAAGTACGGCGGCACGGGCCTGGGCCTGTCGATCTCTCGGGAATTCGCGCGCCGCATGGGCGGTGACGTCGTGCTCCGCAGCGAGCCGGGCCTCGGCAGCAGCTTCACGTTCTCCGTTCCGCTCGTGGAGCTCGCGCCGCCGCCGCGCCTCCAGCTCCCGCGGCCGCTCGACGTGCTCGTCGTCGCGCCGCCGTCGCCCACCTCGACCGACGTCGCTGCCCAGCTCGAGCAGATCGGCGCGCGCGTGCGGTGGGCGCAGCCGCGCGAGGTCGATCGCCTGCGCGCTGCTGGCTTCGACGCGGTCGTCACGCTCGCCGAGTGCTGGTGGCCCGAGCTCGCGCGCCTCGATCGGCCGGTGCTGGTGCTCAGCCGCCCGGGCGTGCGCGTCGAGGCGGGCGAGGGCGTGCGCACGGTGTTGCGGCCGGCGTGGGGGCAGGAACTCATCGCCGCGCTCTCGGACCACGTCGTCGACGCGCCCGCCGCGCCGCAGCCGGCGTGCCGCGGCCTCGACGTGCTGGTCGCCGAAGACAACGAGGTCAACGCGCTGCTGGTGCGCCGCCTGCTCGAGCGGCTCGGTCACCGCATGGTGCACGTCATCGACGGCGCAGAGGCGGTCGACGCGGTGCGCGCGCGGCGGTTCGATCTCGTCTTGATGGACCTCCAGATGCACGAGGTCGACGGCCTGGAGGCCACGCGCCGCATTCGCGCCGAAGAGCGCGGCGCCACGCACGTGCCCATCGTCGCGCTGACCGCCAACGCGATGGCCGGCGACGCCACCGCCTGCCTCGCTGCGGGGATGGACGGGTACCTCAGCAAGCCCGTGCGCCGAGATCTCCTCGAGGCCACCATCGCCGCCGTCGCCGCCGGAGAGCTCCTCGACCGCACGGGATGAATCTCGAGCCAAAGCCCAAAGCTCCCTCTCCCCCGAGGGGGAGAGGGTCGGGGTGAGGGGAAACCGACTACACTGCGCGCCGTGTCTGATTCTGCGCGCGCGGTCCGCATCACCAAACTCCACAGCGAACAGACGCACCTCACCGAAGACCTCGTCGCCCACGAAGAGCCCCTCGAGCTCCAGGTCGACGGCACCTCCCTCGCAGTCGTGATGCGCACCCCCGGCCACGACGAAGAGCTCGGCCTGGGCTTCCTCCTCACGGAAGGGGTCGTGAAGTCGGCCGCCGACATCGAATCACTCCGCCACTGCACCACCGTCCCGACGCCGGAGGCCGAAGACAACGTGCTGCAGGTGCGCCTTCGCCGGCCGGTCGACCTCGCGCGCCTCAAGCGCCACTTCTTCGCGACCTCGAGCTGCGGCGTGTGCGGCAAGGCGACCATCGACGCCGCGCTCACCGTCGCCCAGCCCATCGACTCCCCGGTCCGCATCACCCGCGCGCAGCTGGCGAAGCTGCCGCTCGAGCTGGGCACCGCGCAGCCCACCTTCGCGCAGACCGGCGGGCTCCACGCCGCGGCGCTCTTCGACGAACACGGCGCCTTGCGCGTCGCGCGTGAAGACGTGGGCCGCCACAACGCGGTCGACAAGGTCGTCGGCTGGGCCGCGCGCTCCTCGTTCTCCACCTCGCAGGGCGTGCTCCTCGTCTCGGGCCGCGTGAGCTTCGAGCTGGTGCAGAAGGCGGTCGCCGCGCGCGTGCCCGTGCTCGCGGGAGTCTCGGCCCCCACCTCGCTCGCGGTCTCGATGGCGCACGCGCTGGGCGTGACGCTGGTCGGCTTCCTGCGCGGCGACTCGATGAACGTCTACGCGCACCCCGAGCGCATCGTGGAGTCGCGCTAACGATGGCCAGCCTCGGCCACGTCATCGCCGGCTTCGGCGGCGCCCGCGTGCACGACGCTCGCTTCCACTGGAAGTCGATGGTCGCCTTCGCCGCCTTCGCGCTGTTGCCCGACCTCGACGTCATCGGGTTTCGCTTCGGCATCGCGTACTCCGATCCGCTCGGGCACCGCGGCGCCTCGCACTCCATCGTCTTCGCCGTGCTCGTCGCGCTGGTGGGCCTCGCGCTGACGCGCAGCCGCAAGAGCACGCTCATCCTCTTCCTCGTGGTCTTGAGCCACCCGCTGCTCGACATGCTCACCGACGGAGGGCTGGGCGTGGCGCTCTTCTGGCCGTTCTCGAACCAGCGCCTCTTCTTCCCGTGGACCCCGTTGCCCGTCGCGCCCATCGGCCGCGGCATGCTCTCGGCGCGCGGCGCGTACGTGCTCCTCGTGGAATCACTCGTCTTCGCCCCCGCGCTGGTGTTGCCGGTGCTGTGGGCGCGCTGGAAAGGGAAGGGCGCGACGTGAACAAGCAGGCCGGCGTGGTGGTGGTGCAGCACGAAGAACACGAGGGTCCGGGCCTACTGGGTGACGTGCTGCGCGAGCTCGGCTTGCCGGTGGTGACGCGCTTTCGCTCGGTGGACCACGGCGACCTCGACGCGCCCCTCGTGGTCTTCCTCGGCGGCACGATGAGCGTCGCGGCTGAAGACGCGCACCCCTTCTTGCGCGACGAGCGCGCGCTCATCGCCGAGCGGCTCGCGGTCGATCGCCCCGTCATCGGCCTGTGCCTCGGCGCCCAGTTGCTCGCCGCGGCCGCCGGAGCCACCGTCACGCGCGGCAAGAACGGCTTCGAGGTCGGCGTCGGCCCCGTGCGGTGGACGAAGGCCGCGCAGGAAGACCCGGTGTGCGCGTCGCAGGGCGCCAGGTCGGTGGTCGCGCACTGGCACGAAGACACGTTCTCCGCGGTGCCGGGCGCCACGCTGCTCGCCTCGAGCGACCGCTACACGCAGCAGGCGTTTCGCGTCGGCCGCAGCTGGGGCTTCCAGTTCCACCCGGAATTGACCGCCGACGAGCTGGGTCGCTGGCTGCGCGCCGAGGCCGAGCTCCTCGCCGCCGACGGGCGCGACGTGGCCGAGCTCGAAGCCGCGCTGCCGAAGCTCAGGGCCGCCGAGGGAAAGAACCGCGAGCTGCTCGAGCGCGTGGTGCGCGCCTGCCTGGGCTGACGCCCTTCACTGGATGCCGGGGAAAGAGGTCACGTACTCGACCTGCAGGTCCTCGAGCGACGTCACGACCTTCACGCGCAGCACCGGGAACGACGTCACCTCTTCCCACTCGCCGCAGCGGCTCGGCAGCGCGCTCACCTTCAAGACCTTCAGGTCCGGCAGCGCGGTGACCTCGCGAATCTTCACGTCGGGGAACGAATCGACGTACTGCACCTTCCCGTAGAGCTTCTTGCCCTTCCACGTGCAGTTGATGCGGTCGAGCGGCCAGCCGCCGTCGATCGTGCCCGCGTCGTCGGTGCCGCCGTCCGCGTCGAGCACGAAGCCGCCATCGTCGTCGGCCGGCGGCGGGTCGGAGAACAAGAACGGCCAGCAGCCCGGCAGGCCGACCAACGCGAGAGCGAGCAGCAGCGGGCGCGACATCGAAACCGCAGTCTACGCGGTGGGACGAGCCCCTGCCGAGGGCGTCGCCAGCGGCCACGAGACGCTCACCGTCGTGCCGCGGCCGGGCGCGCTGGTGAGCCACACCGTGCCGCCCGCCGACGTCACCAGCTCGCGCGTCGAGGCCAGCCCCAGCCCGGTGCCCGCGTCGCCCTTGGTCGAGAACCACGGCTCGAAGACCTTGTCCTTCAGGTCCGCGGCGATACCCACTCCGGTGTCCTGCACCTCGAGCACCACGTGCGCGCTGGTCGCTTCACCCGCGGCGGGGTGGCGTGCGCGCAGCGTCAGCTGGCCTCCCTCGGGCATCGCGTCGCGCGCGTTGAGGGCGAGGTTGAGCAGCACGCGCTGCAAGGTCCCCTCGTCGGCCTCGATGCGCGCGTCGTCGATGCTCGTCTCGCACTTCACCTCGAGGTTCGACGGCACCACGCGCGAGACGGTCGCCGCCACCGCCGAGAGGAACGGCGCGACCGGCAGCACCTTGCGCGACGACGGGCGCGGGCGGAGTTCACGCAGCTGCGAGGTCACCGACTGCGCCTGCTTCACCGCCGCGTCGATGTCGTCGAGCGCGGGAGACTGCACGCCTGAGCTGCGCAGCTCGGTCGCCGCGAGCGTCACCACCGTCAGCGAGTTGTTGAAGTCGTGCGCCGCCACGGCAGCCAGGCGGCCCAGCACCTCGAGCTCGCGTGCGCGGGCCAGCTCGTCGCGCTCGCGGCGGCGCTCGGCGCTCACCCGTTGGAGCTCGAGGAACGAGGCGTGCTCCCGGGCCAACGCGTCTTCGGCGTGCTCGAGCACCTGCGAGACGCCGTAGCCCAGGCCGCCCGCGAGCAGCGCCACGAGCGCCACGATGCGCAGGCCCACCGCGGGGTTCGACAGGTCGAAGAAGTCGGCCATCGTCGCCTGGTCGACCTCCAGCACCCGGTTGGCGAACAGCGCGACCCACAGCAGGTTGCCGAGCGTCAGCGTCGCGGTCAGCGCCAGCGCGGCCTTGCGCCCGGCGAGCACCGCCGCCGAGACCACGATGAAGCACTGCAGGCCGACCAGCCCCGGGGCGAAGCCGTGCTGCGAGATGAGCAGCGTGGTCAACGCCAGCGCCGCGAGTGACACCAACACCACCGAGCGCTTTCGCGTGCGCTGCGCCAGGACCGCGGTCACGGCGGCGGTGGCCGCGGCGAGGGCCGAGGGTGCGCGCAGCACGGCCTGCCCGTGCATCACCAGCGCGCCGCAATAGAGCGCCCCGCCAGCGGCGGAAAGGCCCGCGTAGAGGCGGAGGTAGGTCTGGCGCCACGGGTCGGTCATGCCGGCGGGGCGAGGTTACCCGCAAGCGCGCAGCGGCTCGCGACTTCCCGCTGCCCTTCGTCAGCCTTCGACGTTGCGCAGGAAGTCGGCGACCTCGGCGAAGCGGGCGTCGAGGTAGGTGCGCACGGGCCCATCGATGCCCCGCTGCGTCATCGCGCGCCCCATCGAGCGCAGCCACGCGTCGCGCAGCCCCGTGCCCACCGGCACCTTGCCGTGCCGCATGCGCAGCCGCGGGTGGCCGTGCTGCTCGGTGTAGTCCTGCGGGCCGCCGAGCCACCCGATGAGGAAGAGGCCGAAGCGATCGCGCGAGCGCCGCGAGACCTTGCCCGGTGGTTCCTGGTGGTGCACCGCGGTCAGCGCCGGCTCGTTCACTTCCATGTCGTCGTAGAAGGCCTCGGCGAGCGCGCGCACCGCATCGTTGCCGCCCAGCCGGTGCCACGGCGTGTCCTCGGGAGTCGGCACCCACGAGCCACCACCCGGCCGCGCGCCATCGGTTCGCAACACCACCATCTCAGTTCTTCCCTTCGAGCCACTGCTGGAACGCGTCGAACGAGTACGGCCGGCCGAGGAAGTCTTCGACCAGCGCCGCAGCCTCGCGGCTCCCGCCCGCGTCGAGCACCTTCTTGCGGTAGTGCGTGGCCACCGAGCCGTCGAGCATGTTGCCCTTGAAGCGCGTCAGCAGGTCCTTCGCGATGACCGTGCTCCACTGGTACGTGTAATAGATGGCCGAGTAGCCATCGAGGTGGCCGAAGCCGAGCTCGAAGTGCGTGCCGGGCAGCCACTCGCGGCGGAACGGCAGGAACTTGTCCTGCAGCTCCTTCATCAGCTCGTTGGGATCGAAGCCCGGCGCGCGGTCGTGGTACGCGAGGCTGAGCGCGGAGAAGAAGAACTGCCGGCGCATGTCGACGCCGACGCCGAACTCCTTGGCGCGCTTCAACTGGTTGACCATCGTCTCGGGAATCGGCGCACCGGTCTGGTGGTGCCGCGCGAACGTCTTGAGCGCGTCGCCGTCGATCGGCCATTCCTGCAGCAGCATCGAGGGCACCTCGACGAAGTCCCACTCGGTCTGGATGCCCGACACGCCGGCCCACTTCTGGTGCCCGCCGAAGATGGCGTGCAGGAGGTGACCGAACTCGTGGAAGAACGTCTCGACGTCGCTGTGCTGCATCAGCTCGCCCGGCCGCGGGAAGTTGCACACCAGCACGCCCTCGGGCACCTGCTTGCCCTCGCGGCCGACGGTCAGGCCGAACTGCGCGGCGTGTTTGTACTTGCCCTCGCGCGGGTGCATGTCGAGGTGGATGCGGCCGAGCTTCTTCTCGCCCTCGAACACGTCCCACGTGTCGACCTCGGGGTGCCACACCACCGCGTCGGTCACCTTCGCGTAGCGCACGCCGAAGAGCTTCGACGTGAGGTCCATCACGCCCTGCTTCACGTTCGCGTACTCGAAGTACGAGCGCAGGGCCTGGGTGTCGAGGCCGTACGACTCGGCCTTCACGCGGTCTTCGTAATAGAGGTGTTCCCACGGCTCGAGCGAGGTCGCGCCCGGCACGTCCTTGCGCTTGCGCTCGAGGAGCAGCGCCATGTCGGCCTTCGCGCGCTCGAGCGTCGCCAGCCGCCCGCGCTCGATGAAGTCGGCCGCGGCCTTCGCGGTCTTCACCATCTTGGTCTCGGTGACGTACGCGGCCCAGTTCGCGTAGCCGAGCAGCGTCGCGAGCTCGTGGCGCCTGGTGAGCAGGTTGCGGAGCACGTCGACGTTCGCGGGGTACGCGCGGTTGCGGTACGCGCGCCACAGCGCCTCGCGCACCTTGACGCTCTTCGCGTAGATCATCGTCGGCTGGAGGTCGGGCGTGTTGGTGGTGACGGTGATCTTCCCGTCCTTCGCCGGGTGCGCGGCGAGCCAGTCGGCGGGCAGGCCCTCGAGCTCCGACGGGTCGACCTGCACCGAACGCACGTCGTCGCGAATGTTGCGGCCGAAGGCCTGGCCGAGCTTCACCAGCTCTTCGTTGAGGGCCTTCACCTTCGCGCGCGTGGCCTCGTCGCGATCGACGCCCGAGCGGCGGAACTCGCGGAGCGTCTTGAAGAGCCAGAACGCGCCGACCGGGTCGAGCTTCGTGCCGTCGACCTTCGAGAGCGCGTCGTAGAGCGGGCGATCGAGAGAGAGCTCCACGCTGAAGGCCTCGATGCGCTGCTCGCACTCTTCGGCGGCGCCGCGCATCTTCTCGTCGGGGTGCACTTCCTTCGCGAGGCCGGAGCGCGCGCCCATGTCGCCCATCAGCGCGACCACTTCGTCGTAGAGCGCCATCACCTTCGCGTCGCTGCCGGAGGGCAGGGCCTTCAGCTCGGCGACGGCGGCGCGCGCGCGGTTGAGCGTGTCGTCACAGGCGCGGGTGAAGTCGGCGGGCGCGAGCGCGAGCACGTCGGCGCCACGGGCGGGAGAAGGGGTGGGCATGTCGAGCATCTATCGCCCGGCTGCGGCGCACTCCAGCGTCACAGGGTTGGCGCGTTAAGTCAGGTCGTCACCGAGCGATTTTCTACGGCGTTCAGCCGTGCTTCGGGATCGGGGCCACAGACCAGGTCGGCTCGACGATGGAACTGCGCCTCAAGAGAAGTGGTGGTGATGGTCGCCAGCGCCGTGCGCGTCGCGAGCAGCCCCTCGGCACCGCGCCGCGGCTGCGTGTGCTGGTGCCGCGGGTCGGTTGTCACGGTTTGGTCGCTGGAGCGCTGGAGCAGCCAATTCGTGACAACCGATGGGGTCGTTTGTCCGCTGGTGGTCGTCAGAGCAGCCACGGACGGACAACCGACCCCATCACGACGCCCAGTGACCTGGTGACGGTGCCGTGCCGAGTGGCACGTCGCGCGACGTGCTGAGGGCACCAGCCTCGACCACCACCACATTCCCCAGAGCCCAACCGGGCCCGGATCTGGCTGCGCGCCGGAGGCTCGCACACAGCCAGCAACACCGCGCGCGAGCTCGAGCAAGGCCTCGCCGAGGACGGCCTCGTTGCGCGCTTCAACGCACTCGTCGAGTGAGCCTCGCGCCGACTACTGCTCGCGGTGATCGAGGATCTTCTGCAGCGCCTCGAGGAACTGCTTGTTGGTCGGCACGATCTTCTTCGCCTCAGGCTGCACGCCCGGCGCCGCCATCAACGGCTGCCCCGGCTTGAGCGGGAAGTCGTCGTACGCGCCCGAGCCATCAGCATCGATCAAGATGGCGTTCGACCACGCCGCCGGCCGCGACCCGTGGAGCGGAATCATCGTGCGCCCGCTCGTCCCGCGCGCCATGCCGACGAACCACGAGTCCGCGGTGGGCGTGACGGTGAACTTCTGCGTGAGGTGCACGCGGCGCAGGTTGGTGCCCGCCACCGGCTCGAGCGGCACGGTCAGCGGATCGACGTCGACCTTCTGCAGAATGCGCCCGTCCGGCCACTCGGTGTTCGACGCCCCGTTGAGCGCGTCGCGGCCCGGCGCGTGCGAGTAGAGCTCGAGGCGGTTCAGCTGCATCCACTCGAGGCCCTGCACGTCGAGCGTGAACTCCACCGTGTCGCCCGCGGAGATCTTGAGCGTCTGGCCCATCTCGACCGTCTCGCCCACCGGGTTGCCCTGGCCGTCGACCTTGTGCGCGGTGAACGAGAGAATCGGCCCGTTGGTGACGAACGCGCGCTGCGTGCGAATCGCCTCGGCGTACTCCGCCGGCACGAACTCGGTCGGTCCATCGTGCAGCACGTGCGCGTACGTGCGGGCGTAGCCACCGGAGTCGCTGAACGCCCGGTGCGTGTCCGACACGCCGGTCGAGGTGCGCACCGTGCCGCGCGAGAGGAACGTCATCCAGTCGTTGAGCACCGAGAAGTTCGGGCTCGGGCCGTTGGCCGACTCGATCGCGTCGAAGCCGGGCCCGAAGAGCTTCGTGTCCATCGCCGTCGCGTCGGGAGCCGCCGCCATGTTGTGGTCGGCGGGCAGCGCGTGCGAGGCCAGCGTGGCGGTGTCGATCTTCAGCTGCGTCAGCACGCCCGAGCCGCCGCGCGGGTGGTTGAGCTGCACCACCGAGCCCGGCTGCGCCATCTTCACGCCGTCGAACAGCTGCGGCATGCGCAGCGTCGGCCCGTCCTCACCGCCGGCGTGATCGAACGCGCCGCCGTTGGGCACGCTCTTGTCCTGCACGAAGGGGAAAGCGTTGAAGTGGCCGTGCGTGAAGCTGGTGATCTCCTCGCCGATCATCGTCGCCATCACGTTCTCGGCGCCGAGCATCTTCACCGCGGGGCCGTAGTCGGTGACCCACTCGTGGTCGGTCGAGAGCAGCACGTCGACGCCCTCGGCCAGGAAGTTCGCCGCGCGCACCGTGTTGCCGACCGCGCTGTCGGTCGAGCCCGAGGCGTGCACGTGCAGGTCGCCCGACACCCAACCCGGCGTGTCGATGATGCGGCCAATCACTGCGTCCACCGTTCCGTCGGCCGTGCGCAGGTCGACGTGGAAGCCGCTCTGCGGCCAGGTGTCGGGCCACGTCGAGTACTCCGGGCCGCGCGAGACGATGACGTCGTACTCACCCGGAGGCAGCGTCGCCGTCAGCGTGCCGTTCATCGGCGCGTACGCCACCAACGCCGCGCCGAAGTCGAAGCTCTCGAGCAGGAAGTGCCGATCGTACGTCTCGTCGTTGAACGCGCACCCGCCCGTGCACAGCACCGTCACCTTCGCCGGCGCCGCGAGGCCCGAAGGGTCCTTCACGTGCACCGTCAGCGTGCGGCCGTCACCGAGCACCACCGCGCCGCTCGCGCTCTGGCCCTGCACCACCGTGACCGTCGACTCCGGCCCGACCAGCCGCCCGACGAGCGAGCCGCTGATGGTGTACGTGCCGGCCTTGATGCGGCCCGACGCATGGCCCGTGCCGTCGGCCGCGAGCACGCCGACCATCTTGCCGTCGGAGTCGGTCATGTTGATGCGCGCGTACGGCGCCGGCGCACCACCGGGCAGCGTGGCGGTCACCTCGACCGTGCCCATCGGCAGCCCGTCGAGCGCCTGCAGCACGCCGTTCACGTTCACGAGGTCCTTCGCGATGATGAAGTCGCGCAGGTACTGCCGCTGCTGGCCCGCGCGAATGGCGAACGTGCCCGGGCGGTTGCGCGCGTCGGGGTTGGTCCACGTCAGCACGCCCGAGAGCGACTCGCCCTCGATGAACAGCCCGACCACGCCGCCGTAGCCCATCAGCGCGTTCGCCTCGACCGGCTTGGTGAGATCGCTCAGCGACATCGAGCGCATGCCGTACGCCACGCCGTCGGCCTGCGTGCCGAACCACTTCGAGGGCGAGAAGGTGCAGTCGTTGTTGGGGTCGAGCTTGCTGGTGCCGAGCGTGTTGGTGCACACGCTGGGGTTGAAGATCTCGAAGGCCCCCACATCCATCAGCTCGATCATCGGCGCGACGACCGGCGCGTCACCCTCGTTGCAGAACGCGGTGAGCATGCGCACGCGCGACTCGCCCGGCGACAGCACGTAGTAGGTGGTGGTCTTCAGCGGCAGCGGCTTCTCGGGGTCGACGATGAAGTCGATGTTGAGGCCGCCGATGTTCGCCACCACGGACTTCAGGTTGAGCAGGTCGTGCTGCACGTCGATGCCAGTCGAGGCGACCACCGCGGGCCCGCCGTTGCTGCCGTCGTTCAACACCTCGACCGTCTTCACGCTCGAGAGCCGGCCCAGCGCGTAGAAGAGCGCCATGCGGCCCCAGCCATCGCGGCCCGGCTCGCCGGCGGGGCGCTGGAGATCGGCGTCGATGATGCCGCCACCCGAGAGCAGCGGCCCGACGGTGCGGCCCGGCTGATCGATGATCACCCGCACCACGTCGTTCTGCAGGAGCACGTCACCCGGGCGGCCGGTCGACAGCTCGCCGCCGATGAGCTGCGAGCGATCGCTGATCACCACCGCCGAAGAGCCGGTGCCCGACTGGGAGAAGTAGCCGGTCGCCGCGAGGTCGACCTCGCACCGCCCGCTGCCGGCGTCGGGCTCGCCTCCGCCTCCACCCGGCTTGGGGCAAGCGGACAAGCAGAGCACGAGCGTGCCGAGGACGACGTAACGGGTGTGTGCCATGGGGGCGCGGAACACACACCAGCCGACCCTCGGCGCGCAAGGGGCCCCTGACACCTCGCATTGTCTGCGTGGGGCACGACGGAACGCCTGACCTGTCCTGAGACGTCCTGCGATCGACCGCCCGCAAGTGGGCAGGACGGGAGCGACGTCAGGCTCCTCGTGAATGGAACGGAAGGTGCTAGTTTCTGCGACCGCCCATGGGGGATTTCGAGTTCGTCATCAGTGAGGGGCCCGACAAGGGAAAGGCCCAGCCGTTTCCTGGCCCACACTTCTATGTAGGTGCCGGTGCGGAGTGCCACGTGCGCTTCGGCCCCGCCCTCGTCGCAGGCAAGCACGCCGAGGTGAAGTTCGACCCGTCGGGCGTGCCGTGGATCCGCGACCTCACGGGCGGCCAGATGTGGCTCAACGGTGAAGCGACCGACAAGGGCGCGCTCCAGCCCGGCGCCTTCCTGCGGCTCGGCCGGCTCGAGCTGGTGATCCGCGAGAAGGGCGCGACCACCGGCAGCGGCACCATGGCCACCCCGACGCCGTTCAAGAACCCGTCGGCGGTGCGCACCTCTTCTCCCCGCAACCCGGGGGTCGGCCAGAGCGGCGCGCGCAACCCCGGCGTCGGCCAGAGCAGCGCCCGCAACCCCGCGCCCAACCCCGGTGGCACGTCAGGTCGCCTGGCCGCGCTGAGCGGGGGCATCGACGCCACCGCCAAGCGCCCCACGCCGTTCAGCCGCTCGCAGCCCGCGCAGCCGACGCCGGGCGGCACGGTCGAAGAGGAAGGCATCGAGGCGCCGGTCGAGGCGACCGCGATCTCGCACATCCTCGCGCCGGGCACCGTCATCGACGGCCGCTACGAGGTGGTCGGCAAGCTCGCCGCCGGCGGCATGGGCGAGGTGTACCGCGCGCAGCACGTCGAGCTCGGCAAGCCGATGGCGGTGAAGGTGATGCTGCCCGAGCTGTCGAACGACCCGGAGTTCGTCGCCCGCTTCAAGCGCGAGGCGATCGCCGCCAGCCGCATCGGTCAGCAGAACATCGTCGACATCAGCGACTTCGGCCGCACGCAGAACGGCCGCTTCTATTTCGTCATGGAGTACCTCGACGGGCTCACGCTCTCGAGCCTCATCCACCGCGAGGGCGCGCAGGGCCCCGAGCGCGTGGTGAACATCTCCATCCAGGTCGCGCGCGCGCTCGCCGCCGCGCACGCACAGAGCATCGTGCACCGCGACCTCAAGCCCGAGAACATCATGCTGCTGCAGCGGCCCGGGCAGCCCGACTTCGTGAAGGTGCTCGACTTCGGTGTCGCGAAGGTCAGCACCGGCCACGGGCAGGGCGGTCACACCGCGGTCGGCATGGTGGTCGGCACGCCGCAGTACATGTCGCCCGAGCAGGCCAAGGCGATCCCCGTCGACGTGCGCAGCGACATCTACTCGCTGGGCCTCATCATCTACGAGCTCATCTGCGGCCGCCCGACGTTCTCGGCCGAGACGCCCTCGATGCTGATGGTGAAGCACGTCGTCGAGCAGCCGCCGCCGTTCGAGCCCGGCCCCGTCACCGGCGTGCCCCAGGAGCTCGAGCAGCTCGTCTTCCACATGCTCCAGAAGGAGCCCGACCAGCGCCCGCAGACCATGGAGCAGGTGGTCGAGGTGCTCGACTCGCTCTGGGCGCGGCTCAAGTCGAACGACCCCAGCTTGAAGCGCGTGTCGGGCAGCTACTCGCCCACCGCCACTCCCGCGGCGCCGCAGTCGGGCGTGGCGATGGTGCGCGCGTCGGGCAAGGTGCCGGCCATCACCACCTCGAGCACCACTGGCATGGTCGAAGCGCCGGTGGAGCCCCCGCAGCGCTCGAAGGCGCCCATCTTCATCTTGAGCGGCGTGGTCGCGGTGCTCGCGATCGCCGTGGGCTTCGTGCTGCTCAAGCCGCCGCCCGAGAAGGTCATCGAGAAGCCGGTCATCGTGGAGAAGCCGGTGGTCGTCGAGAAGCCCGTCGACAAGCCGGTGGAGCCGGCGAAGGCCGAGAAGGTGAAGCTGACCTTCACCACCACCCTCGAGAAGGACGAGAAGGCCGAGGTCTTCGAGGGCGACATCCTCCTCGGCACCACGCCGCTCACCATCGCGCGCGAGGGCTCGACCATCGCCGAGCTCACCTTCAAGGCGAAGGGCTACAAGGACTTGAAGCGCAAGGTTCGCTTTGACAGCGAGCTCTCGATTCCCATCGAGCTGGAGAAGGAAAAGAAGGGGACGGGCGGCCCGGTCCCGGGCAAGAAGCCGAACAACAACGGCCTCGCCGACGACCCCTACTCGCAGCAGGAAGATCTCAAGGACAACCCGTTCCAATGATCCACGCTCTGATCATCGCGCTCTCGCTCGCCGCGCCGCCGAAGAAGGCGCCGCCGCCGGCCGCTGCTCCCGCCGCCGAGGAGACTGGCGACACCGCCAAGGCCAAGGAGCTCTTCCAGTGGGCTCAGAAGCTCTACAAGCAGGCTCGGTACGCGGAGGCGATCTCCAAGTTCGAAGAGGCGTACGCCGTGCGCCCGCACCCGGTCATCTATTTCAACATCGGCAAGTGCTACGAGCAGCTCGGCGAGACGGCCAAGGCGCTGCGCGCGTACCGCGACTACCTCCGCCTGGCGCCCGACGCGAAGGACAAGGAAACCGTCAGCGACGCCATCGCCAACCTCGAGCGCCGGCTGCGTGAGAAGGGCCAGCAGCAGCTGATGGTGTTCGCCGACCCGCCCAACGCGCGCATCGCGGTCGACGGCAAGGAGCTGGGCATGTCGCCGGCCTCGGTCGAGCTGGTCGCCGGCAACCACACCCTCACCGTGCAGGCCGACGGCTACGAGAAGGTCGAGCGCAGCTTCGTGATGCAGACCACGCGCGCGACCGAGATGACCATCACCCTGCGCCCCGTCGCGAAGGACACGCCTCCGGTCGCGACCAACACCGACGTGCCGAAGAAGGAAGACCCGCCGAAGTCGGTCACCGACGTGCCGCCGCCTCCTCCTCCGCCCGTGGTGGTGGTGCCCGAGCAGCCGAAGAAGGGCCGCCTCTTCACCTACGTCGCTGGTGGGGCCGCGGTTGCGGCGCTCGGCGCGGGCATCGGCCTGGGCGTCGCCGCGGGCAGCACCGCGAACGACATCAAGACCAACGTGCACAGCGGTGACGAGGTCACGAAGCTCCAGCAGCAGGCCCAGGGCCTGTCGACCGGAGCCAACATCTCCTACGCGGTCGCCGGGGCCGCGGCGGTCACAGCCGTCATCTTGTTCTTCGTCGAGAAGTAGGCCGTCGCAGCACACGTCACGCCCGCGCCGCCTGAGCGGTGTCGGCTCGTCGTCTGAAAAAAGGTCCCCACCATGAAGCTCCAGCACGTCCTCTTCTCCGCGGCGGTCTCGGTTGCGCTCCTGGCTGCCAGCGGCTGTGTGCCAAACGTGACCGGCGCCAAGTGCGCCGACGACAGCAACTGTCCCACGGGGCAGGTGTGCGTGAAGGCGGCCGCCACCGACGAGTTTGGTGAGTGCGGCATGGGCTCGGGCACCGGCGGCGGTACGGGCGGCGGCACGACGGGCGGCGGCACGGGCGGTGGCACCACCGGCGGCGGCACGGGCGGCGGTACCACCGGCGGCGGCACCGGCACCGGCGGCGGCGACCCGATGGGCGGTGGTACGGCGACCGGCGGCGGTACGACCGGCGGTGGCGGTGGCACGACTGGCGGTGGCGGCGGTACGACCGGCGGTGGCGGCGGCACGACCGGCGGTGGCGGTGGCACCACCGGCGGCGGCGGCGGCACCACCGGCGGTGGCGGCGGCTTCCCGGCCGACAGCGGCGTGGGCAGCGACGCCGGCATCTCCGGCACGCCCGCGGGTCACGACTTCCGCGGCGTGGTCACCAACACGCCCTCGAGCGCGTTCACCTTCACCGTCACCAATGACGGCACTGCGCCGACGGGCACGCTCACCGTGGGCTTGAGCGGCGCCAATTCCGGCGACTTCTCCATCAGCAACAACACCTGCACCGGCGCGCTCGGCGCCTCGGGCTCGTGCACCGTCGACGTGACCTTCACCCCCAGCGCGCTCGGGGCGCGGGCGGCGGCGCTCGACGTCAGCGGCACGCCCGGCGGCATGCTCTCGTTCTCGCTCGCTGGCATCGGCATCGCGCCGGCGACGCTGAGCCTCAGCCCGATGACGAAGGACTTCGGCATGGTGACGCTCGGCTCCGCGTCGACCGCGCAGACCTTCACCGTGACCAACACCGGCGGGAGCACCTCGGGCCTGCCCGGCGTGATGCTCAGCGGCGCCAACGCGTCGGAGTTCATCTTGAGCAACAACACCTGCCTCGCCTCGCTCTCTCCGTCGGCGACCTGCACCTTCCAGCTGCAGCTCGCGCCGTCGACCGCGGGCGTCAAGGCCGCGACGGTCACCGTGAGCGGCACGCCCGGCGGCACCGCGAACGCCACGCTCAGCGGCAGCGGTCTCTCGCCGCCCGCCATCAGCGGCATGCCGGCGATCGGCGCGTTCAATTCCACCGTCGTCAACACCGACTCGAGCCCCATCGTCTTCACCATCACCAACACCGGCCAGGCGCCCACGCCGACGCTGACCGCCACGGTCGGTGGCTCGAACCCCGGTGACTTCGTGAAGTCGGCCGACACCTGCAGCGCGGCGACCGTCGCCGGCTCGATGACCTGCACCGTGACCATCACCTTCCACCCGACGCTCGCGGCGGCGCGCAACGCTTCGCTGACGGTGTCGGGCTCGGGCCTGGTGCCGGTGGTCATCAACCTCGGCGGCACGGGCCTCACCCCGGCGGTGCTCGCGCTCAGCCCGATGGGCACCGTGCCCTTCGGTGACGTGGCCACCAACGGCTCGCAGACGCTGTCGTTCGGCGTGACCAACACCGGGCAGGGCACCGCGCTCGGGCTGAGCGTGGCGCTGAGCGGCGTCACGGCCAACCAGTACCTCATCCAGTCGAACAACTGCGGCACGACGCTGGTCGGCGGCGGGAGCTGTGACGTGGTGGTGCTCTTCGCGCCCGGCTCGCTGGGCATCAAGACCGCGACCCTCACCGTGTCGGCGACGCCCGGCGGCACCCAGGTCGCCAACCTCACCGGCAACGGCGTCGCGCCCGGCGCGCTCAGCATCGCCCCCAACACCTACGACTTTGGCGACGTGGTGCAGGGCGCCGCGGCGACGCCGAAGACCTTCACCGTCACCAACACCGGCGGCTCGGCCACTGGCGTGCCCACGGTGAGCCTGGTCGGCAGCGGGCTGGGCTTCGGGCAGACCAACACCTGCTCGGCGTCGTTGCCCGCCAGCGGCTCGTGCACCGTCACCGTCTCGTTCTCTCCGGGCACGGCGGCGCGCGGCTCGCAGAGCGTGGTGCTGCAGGTCTCGGCGTCTCCAGGCGGCGTCACCTCGGCGTCGATCACCGGCAACGCGCAGACCCCGGCGGCGATCCAGGTGACGCCGGCGAACTCGAGCTTCCCCGACACGACCGTGGGCAGCACCAGCCCCACGGTGGTGACGCTCACCGTCACCAACACCGGCGACCAGACGACCGGCGCGCTGACCATCAACCGGTCGACCCTCGACTTCGTGCCCAGCGGCCAGGCGGGCGACTGCGTGAGCGGCACCACCACGCTCATCGGCGGCGGCAGCTGCTCGATTCACGTGCGCTTCAGCCCGCAGGCGGCCGGCGCCCGCAGCGGCAACGTCACCGTCACGGGTGCGCCGGGCGGGAACGGGGTGGCGAACTTCACGGGCAACGGCCTGACGCCCGCGTCGCTGGCCATCAGCGGCACCACCAGCTTCGGCAGCGTGGTCATTCCCGGAACGTCGACGCGCACGCTGACGGTGACCAACAGCGGTCAGTCGCCGTCGGGGCCCGTGACCTACGGCACCACCGGCCCCTTCACCCTCATCACCGGCGGCACGTGCGTCAGCAACGGCACCATCGCCGCGGGGGGCTCGTGCACGCAGAACATCCAGTTCACGGCCGGCGCGCCCAACGGCAACAAGACGGGCACCTTCACCGCGACCGCCACGCCTGGCGGCAGCCCGAGCGCGACGCTGACCGCGGTCGCGCAGAACCCCGCGTCGCTCTCGCCCGCCTCGACCACCAAGGCCTTCAGCGGCGTGGAGGTCGGCACGACCGTCACCTACGACTGGGTGATCACCAACCCCGGTGACGTCGCCACGCCGGTGCTGAGCATCACCGGCTACGGGGCGCCCTTCACGGCGGTCACCGACGGCTGCAACGGCAACTCCATCGCGGCGCTGGGCTCGTGCACCATCAAGGTGCAGTACGCGCCGACGTCGGGGGCCAGCAGCGCCTCGACCCTCATCGCCAGCGCCACCGGGCTCACCTCGGCGACGCTCCAGCTCAGCGGCAACGGCCTGTGGCGTCTGACGCTCACCCCCAACGCGGGCGGCGTCACCGGCACGCTCGACGGCAACATCGCCAACTGCACCTCGACGTCGAGCACCTCGCAGTGCACGGCGCTCTATTCGAACGGCACGGTGCCCACGGTGCGCGCGGTGGTGTCGAACGGCTCGGGCTACTTCTTCGCCAACTACACGGCCCCCGCGGTGTGCACGTCGTTCGGCAAGGGCCGCGACTGCGCGGTGCAGATGGTGGCGCACACCACCGTGGTGCCCAACTTCATGGTCATCGACGCCAACCTCGCGTTCGTCAGCTCGGTGACGTTGCCGGCGAACCTGGGCGGCGTGGCCCCGTACGACGCGCTCTGCAACTATTACGCGAGCGACGCCGGCATCAACAACACCACCAGCAGCAACTACGTGGCGTGGATGTCGAGCAGCGCCAGCAACGCGACGACGCGGCTCACGGCGACCGGCGGCGCGCGCCGCATGGACGGCGCGCCGTTCTACCTGAGCAAGGCCGACCTCATCGCGGGCAGCGTGCGCAACCCCATCGCGCTCGACGAGTCGGGCCTGTTGATCCCCAACGGCACCGCCTCGCTCTGGACGGGCACCAACACCGGCGGCACCACCAACTCGCTCGACTGCTCGGGGTGGACGAGCAACGCCGCGGTCGGCTTGAACCGCGGCCTGGTGTACGGCGGCCCCGACCTGTGGACCGACGGCACCGGCGGCCACACCTGCAACAACACCGGCACGCGCATTCTCTGCCTCGGCAAGGGTTCCAACGCGTTCGTGTCGACCAGCGCGCCGCCCACCGGCTTCAAGCGCATCGGCCTCGTCGGCCCGGTTTCCCGCCCCACCAGCGTGGCGAACGCCGACGCCCTCTGCTCGGCGTCGCTGGCCAACTCGAAGGCCATCATCGCCGCCACCGGCACCAACGCGCGGTCGTGGCTCAACGACGCCACCCCCTACGTGCGCTTCGACAACACGGTGGTGGGCACCGGCGCCGAGATCAAGGCGAACAACGGCGCGACGACCACCATGCGCTCGGGCATCTGGCAGATGTACAACGGCCCGTTCGTGAAGCCGGCGACCGCGCAGGCGACGTGGACCGGCGGTGGCGGCACGGGCACCGACCCGGGCACGTGCATCAGCTGGGCGAGCGCGTCGGGCACCGTGCAGCTCGGCCTCATCCAGGTCGCGACGCCGAACTTCATGGACAGCTTCGGCCAGTCGGCGAACTGCAGCAGCTCGTACATGCTGATGTGCGCGGAGCAGTGACGCCGGCGCGTCACTTCACGTCGAGCGCGTAGATCTTGTTGCCGCGCGTGCCGAGCACGAGGCGGTTGCCGTAGACCGAGGGGGAGCTCTCGATGTCTCCCTCGAGCTGCACGTGCGCGACCTCGCGCCCGCTGGTCGCCTCGAGCAAGCGCACCACGCCGCCGATGCCGCCGTGCAGCAGCCACGGGTGGCCGTCTTCGTCTTCGACCAGCGCGGGCGTCGACCAGCTGAAGTGCGGCAGATCGACGCGCCACACCTCGGCGCCGGTGTGCTTGTTGAGCGCGAGGATGACGCCGTTTTCCGGCCCCGGGCAGCGCGAGAGCACGAAGAAGACCAGCTCGCTCACCTCGCCGGTCCCCGGCACGGGCGTGGCGAACACGCCGGCGTCGATCTTCTTGGGCTCCAACGCCCCCATGCAGGGGTAGCTCACTTCCCACGTCACCTTGCCGGTCAGCGCGTCGAGCCGCCGCAGCCACGTGTCGCCCTTCGGGCCCGTCTTGTCGACCTCGGTGCCGGTGAAGAGCGCGGGGTGCTCGGGTTCCATCGTGTCGAGTGCCAGCGTGGCGTCGGTGTCGTCGCCGGCCTCGAACTTCCACCGCGGGGTCATGGTGCGCAGGTCGACCGCCTGCAGCGTGCCGCCGTTGTCGGCGAAGAAGGCGAGGTTGCGCCACGCCGAGAGGGAATTCTCGATGCCGAAGTTCTGGTTGCCGGGTGAGCGGTAGCGGTAGCGCGCCACCTGCGGCGAGACCTGGAGCGTCAGCTCGAGCGGGTCGAACACGGTGTTGAGCTTGAGCAGGTAGAGCAGCCCGTTTTCCCCGCCGACGACGTAGGTGTCGGTGGCGCGGTTGAGCAGGCCCGACGAATCGAACGCGCCCCACTCGCGGCGCGGCGCTTCCTTGTCACCGCCGGGCAGGAAGAAGACTTCCTGATGGTTGATGAGCTCGTAGACGCGCAGGCCGATGGGCCGGTCTTGCGGGATGCCCTGGCCGACGAAGAGCAGCGGGTAGCCGCGGGGGTCGAGCGACACGCTGCCCTTGATGGGGTTGCCGGTGACGATGGCGGGGCGGCTGCGCTTGCCGGTGGCGAGATCGATGAAGTGCACCGAGCCGTCGAGCGAGCCCTGGATGACCTCCACGAAGCCGTCTTGTTTCTGCAGGGCCCCGAGCTTGCCCATCGAGTGGCGCATCACCGCCGGCCACTTCACGATCGCGCTCTGGCCCGTCCACCCCGAGCCGCCGTACCAGGGCGCGCGGCCTCCGCCGGTGGCCAGCGACCAGGCGATGCTCAGCGACTTCGGGTTGCGGGGAATGACGCCGACCGAGCTGCTCTTGCGCGACGGGCCGCCGCGGAAGGTGAAGACGCCGTCGTGCTGCGAGTACGGCTCGACGAAGACCTGGTCTTCTCCGCGGGGCACGCCGGCGTCGAGCAGCACCTCGCGCTCGAGCAGGCGCAGCGAGCGCACGTCGGTCGGCAGGTCGATGGTG
Source organism: Myxococcaceae bacterium (assembly GCA_046351675.1). Classification (GTDB taxonomy): domain Bacteria; phylum Myxococcota; class Myxococcia; order Myxococcales; family Myxococcaceae; genus Archangium_A. Next base: position 95,342 of record JAXLYB010000019.1, on the reverse strand, counting down.
GCGGGCAACAGCGCCGTGCCCGCGTCGCGCTCGGGACCGCCGGGGTGGCGGTCTTGCACGACGATCACGCCGCCGGTGCCGTCGGGCGCGTCGGCGGGGTCGGGCTCGGGGTCACGACAGGTACACCCGGCTCCGCACGCGACGAGCGCGAGGACGAGCCACGGGCGCAGCGTGCTGGTCAGAAGCGAATCCGCACTCCGGCGCCGACGCGCGATTCACCCGCCGAGTCGTGGCTGGCCGAGAGCGCGAAGTCGACGTTGTTGTTCACGCGCCACGCGGCCTCGGCATTGGCCGTGGTGCGGTCGGTCTGGAAGTTGTGGTTGATGCCGCCCGAGAGCGTGAGGTTGTCGTTCGGGCGGTACACCACGCTGCCCCCCACCGACTCGAGGCCCTGCGCGTTCGCGGTGCCGTAGGCCGAGAGGTTCAGGTTGGCGCGGTTCAGGTCGTACTGCACGCGTGCGCCCTCGAAGCCGGTGGCGCTGTTGGCGCTGACCGAGCCGGTGAGGGTGCCCGCATCGCCCATGTTCACGCGGCCGCTGACGGTGCCGCTGACGTTGAAGTTCTGGAAGTGCGCGTCCCAGTTGCCGCGCAACTTCACCTGCAGCTGGTCGTCGAAGAAGCCCTGCTTGATCTCGGGCTTGATGCCCATGCGCGCGAGCTTGGCGCTGCCGCCGGTGTACGCCTCGACGCCGGCCGCGACCGCGAGGCCCGCCGCGAGCGAGTAGTAGGCGGTCGGCGAGTCGCTCTTCATGTCCTTCAGGAGGTCCTTGGCGATGTCGCCGCCGATGCTCCCGAGGTCCTTCAGCTTGGTGCTGGCGATGTCGCGGGTGTTGATGCCCGCGCCTGCCAGCCGCGCCTGGATGGTGGCCGCCATCTGCGGGCTGAACGCACCGATGGGGAGGTCGCGCACGAAGTCGCTCGCCGCGTTCTGCAGCTCGGTGTTCTGCTGCGCGGTGAGCGGGTCGCCCTCGCGCGTCGGCGTCGCGCCCCGGGCCATGCTCATCGCGTCGTAGTGGAGCGTGGTCTCGATGCGGCTGTTGAAGGTGTTGAGCGACGCCTCGATCGACTGGCGCACCGGGTTGGGCGCCGTGGCGGCGAGATCAGCCGCGCTGACGGTGGGGGGCGGTACGTTGAGGTTGAGCGGGCGCTGGGTGTTGGTGCCGGCCTGCCAGCCCTGGTTCGCGACCGGGGCCTGCGGCGTGGTGGCCGCCGTGGAGTCGGTGGAGGTGGTGCTGGTCGAAGGCGTGATGGTGCGAGTCGATGGACTTCCAATCCCGTTCACAGGCATGGTCCCACCATAACCCCTTTCCCCCCGGAGTTGCGCAATGGCCACCGTCCTCGTCGTCGATCTCACCGCTCTCCTCGACACCAGCAAGGTCGGTGCGGAGGCGACGAAGGGGCTCGAGAAGACGTGGAAGGAATCGGAGAAGCAGCCCGAGGCCGAGCGCACGAAGTTGCTGGCGAAGCTGCAGAAGCAGCGCGATGGCCTGCGCGAGGCGCTCTTCGCCCGGGCGCGCCCGCTGCTCGCGGAGATCGCCAAAGAGAAGAAGGCCGATCTCGTGCTCGAGCGCAGCGCGGTGTTGTGGGGCAGCAGCGAAGACGTCACCAAGGCGCTGATCAAGAAGGTCGACGCCGGCGGTCCGCTGAAGCTCTGAGCGTGGTGAAGCGGGAGTTTTTCCCGCGACGCAGGAGCCATTCCCCTCGCAGCCGGGTTGAACGAGCGCCGTTGCCGAGCGGTGGCCCGAGGCGCGCGCGTTGCACCTTCGGGCGCCATGTCCCGCGCCGCCTCGACTCGCCAGCTGCTGACCCAGGTGTTGACCCGCTTCTCGTTGCGCTGCCTCGTGTGGGGCGCGGCGCTCGCGGGGTGCGGAGGCTCGGGTGCGTCGGCGCACGCGACGGGCACGGTGGCGGCGCAGGGCTTTCCAGTGATGGCGGTGCGCTTCGAGGCTCGGTCGACGCAGGGTGAGGTGTCGGGGGTGGCGTTGGGGGCTGATGGCGCCTTCGACGTGCCGCTGGCGCTCGAACGCACGTGGACCTTCCACGTCATCGACGCCAATGGGGTCGAGTACCCGGTCGCGTTGCCGCGTGACGGGCACTACGACCGCGGGCTGGTCAGCTCGGGACGGGTCGAGGCGCGGCTGGGCACGGTGTGGCTGCCGCCGCAGTCGATCGACGTCACGCGCGTGCCGGAGCGCGAGGGCGCCCAGTGTGTCGATGGGCAGAAGGACGGCACGCCCTGCGCGGTGCTCGAGGCGCTGGTGAGCTGCGCCGATGGGCCGGCGCGACCGGTCGAAGACCCGACGTCGTTGCTGCTCGGCACCGGCGTGCTGAGCGATCTGCCCGGGACGGATCGGGGCGTGAAGTACGCCGTGCCGTCGCGCGTGCCGCCGCCCATCTTGTGGGAATGCCCGCCCCAGCAGCCCTACTGAGCCCCCTCTCCCCCTGGGGAGAGGGCCGGGGTGAGGGGAGACGAACCACCGCGATGCGTGTGACGTTTCCTGCGGTGGGTGCGGGCAACGTCACGCGGACCGCGAGTCGATGCGTGTGACGTTCCCGGCGGTGGGCGCGGGCAACGTCACGCGGACCGCGAGTCGATGCGTGTGACGTTTCCGGCGGTGGGTGCGGGCAACGTCACGCGGACCGCGAGTCGATGCGTGTGACGTTTCCGGCGGTGGGTGCGGGCAACGTCACGCGCATCGCCCGCGCTACTGCGGTTTTCCCCTCACCCCGACCCTCTCCGCCTCGGGGGGAGAGAGAGAAGTCGCCGCCGCCGCTTCCTCGTCGAGCAGGCGATTCAACGTCTTCAGGTCGAGATCGAGCGCCTCGCAGGTGTGCCGCTTGTGCCCATCGCACTGCTCGAGCGCCCACGCCGCGTATCGCCGCTGCATGGCCCGCATGCTCACCACCTGGGTCCCGAACGACGTCGTATCGACCGGCCGCTCGACCACCGCGCGAGGCAGGTCACCGACCTCCACGGCGTCGCCGCGCCCGAGCAACACCGCGCGCTCGATGACGTGCCGCAGCTCGCGCACGTTGCCCGGCCACAGGTAGCGCTGGAACGCGTCGAGCGCGCTGGGGCTCACGCGCGTGACGGGGCTCTCGGGGTGCCGGGTGCGCGCCTCGGCGAGGAACGCGGCCGCGAGGTGCGGCACGTCGGGCCGCCGCGCGCGCAACGGCGGCAGCTCGATCGCCACCACCTCCAGGCGGAAGCGAAGGTCCTGCCGGAAGCTCGTCGACGCGCCCAGCTCGCGGTGCGTGGCGGCCACCACGCGCACGTCGGCGACGCGCTCGCGATCTTCACCGACCGCGCGGTAGCGCCCCGTCTCGAGCACCGTCAGCAACTTCGCCTGCAGCGCCGGCGCCAGCTCGCCGATCTCATCGAGGAACAGCGTGCCGCCTTCCGCCGAGGCGATGAGCCCAGAACGGCTCGACGTCGCGCCGGTGAAGGCCCCGCGCGCGTGGCCGAACAGCTCGCTCTCGAGGAGCTGCTCGGGCAACGCCGCGCAATTGACGTTCACGAACGGTCGCGCCGCCCGGCCGCTCTCGGCGTGGAGCGCGCGGGCCACCACGCCCTTGCCGGTGCCGGTCTCCCCGAGAATCAACACCGGCACGTCGGCGTCGGCGACGCGGCGCACGAGGTCGACCACTTCCTTCATCGCCGGCGTGTGACCGACCAGCGCGGCGAGGCTCCCCGACAGCGAGCGCGTCAGCGCGCGAGACTCGCGCCGCACCCGGGTCTCGTCGAACGCGCGCTCGAGGAACAGCGCCAGCTCGCCGACCGAGAACGGCTTGGTGAGGTAGTGGTGCGCCCCGCGGCGGATGGCGTCGATCGCCGACTCCACCGCCGAGAACGCGGTCATGATGAACACCGGCGCCTCGGGCGCGGCGCTGCGGCTGGCGGCGAGCAGCTCGAACCCGTCGTGCACCGGCATGCGCAGGTCGGTCACCAGCGCGTCGTGCGCCCCGCGCTTCACCTCGGCGAGCGCGACGTCGGGGTCGCTGCAGCCGGTGGCGTCGAAGCCGTGCTCGCGCAGGCCCTCGGCGAGGCTGCGCGCCAGCTCGTCCTTGTCGTCGACGATCAACACCCTGGCCTTCATGAACGACCTCCTTGAACGGGGAAGCGCAGCACCGCGCGCGTGCCCTTGCCGCGCGGCGAAGCGCGCAGCTCGACGGTGCCGCCGTGGTGGCGCGCGAGCTCCTGGCTGATGGCGAGGCCCAGGCCCGAGCCGCCGAGCCCCGCGCGCGTGGTGAAGAACGGGCGCATCACCTGGTCGGCCACGTCGGCGGCGATGCCGGTGCCCTCGTCGTCGACGCGGTACTCCACCGCCTGACCCTCGGCGGCGACCTCGAGCCGCACGCGCGAGCCGGCGGGGCTGGCCTGCGCGGCGTTGACCAGCAGGTTGATGAGCGCCTGGCGCGCCAGCGTCTCGTCGACGCGCACCTTGGGCAACGGGCTCTGTACCTCGAGCTCGAGCTGCACGCCCGCGGGGGAGAAGCGGTGCAGCACGGAACGCGCCGCGGTGCGCGCCAGCTCGTCGGGGGCGACCTCGAGGGTCTCGGGCGCCTCGCCCCGCGCGAACGAGAGGAAGCCGTGCATCACCTGGCGCATCGACGCGACCTGCTCATCGATCACCGCCAACGAGGTCTTTGCGGCGTCGTCGGCCGCGCGGCGCAGTGACTCCACGCGCGCGACGATGACGCCCAGCGGCGTGGCCAGCTCGTGCGCGATGCCGATCGACAGGGCCGAGGCGACGGCGATGCGCTCGGCGCGCACCAGTTGCTCGTCGCGCTCGCGCTCGAGCCGCTGCCGTTCCAGCGCGTGCTCGAGCCGCAGCCGCTCGGCGTCGCGGCGCACCGCGAGCACCCCGAACGACAGCACCAGCAGCACCACCAGCACCACGCTCGCCAGCCACCGCAGCTCTTCGCGCTCGGCGCGTTCCCGCTCGACGCTCGCGGTCGCGACCACCAGCACGCCCGGCCCATCGGCGCTGCCCGGTTCCCACGCGGCGACGGCGCGCCGCGCGGGCAGGCCGAGCTTCACCGCCACTTCGCGCGGGAGCACCGCGGTGCCGCCCTTCGACGCCACGCTCATCACCTCCGCGGGGAGCTCGCTGACGGGACCCACCAGCGCCCCCGGGTGGCCCGCGAAGATCAGCGTCTGGCGGGGTGGGCTGATGGCCGAGGCCACGGCGAGGAAGCTGCGCGTGGCGTCGGCCTCGGCGTCGGCGCGGGTGCCGCCGGCCGTGACGGCAGCGTCGACGCGGCGCTGGAGGTCGAACTCGAGCGCGCGCGCCAGGGTGGCCTGCGAGAGCGCGAGCTGCTCGACGGTGCGCTGCGATTCGCGCTCGGTGTCTTCGTAGCGAACCCACACCACGAGCAGCACCGCGGCGACGAGCGCTCCCACCAGTGGCAGGTGGCGGTGCGCCAGCGGGGGCATTTTTTCAGAACCACGAGGTCGTGCCGTCGCTGACATGGGGTGTCCGGTTAACACAGCGCCCGTCCCAACCTTTCCCGAGCAAACGGCTCGCCAGCGACTGCCGCGGGAAGCGGTCCTCGCGGGACCGGGAAGATTTCCCGTTCCCGGGCGGCGCGCGGGCTGCTCACGACGCACGGCGCGCTGGCACCGGCCCTGCAGCCGGGACCCGCCGCGATGCCGTGCGTGCTGGTGGTGATGAGTGTGCTGAGCGTGACCCCGGGGGAGCCGAGGCGAATTTCCCTGCCTGAGGCGCTGGCGGCGGCGCAGGCACACCAACCGTCGCTCGAGGCGGCGCGGAGCCGGCTCGAGGCCGCGGGTGTCGACGCGCAGGCGGCGCGCGCCGCGTGGCTCCCGACGGTGGGTGCGCTGGCTGAGGTGGTGCTGGCGACGACCAACAACTCGACGACCACCGTGGTGTCGAACGGGGTCGTCGATCTCCCGCGCATCGGCGCGACGAAGGTGAGCAGCACGCCCGACTTCACTCCGGCGGCGAGCACGTTGCTGGGCGTCGGCGCGCGCCAGCTGCTCTTCGACTTCGGGCGGGTCAGCGCGCAAGCGGGGGCGGCCGACGCGCTCGCCGAGCTGGAACGCGCCCGGCTGGCGAACCTCGGCCTGTCGCTCGAGTTCCAGGTGCGGCGGGCGTTCTACGGAGTGCTCGCGGCGCACGCGGTGCTCGACGCGTCGGAGCAGTCGTGGGTGCGCGCGAAGGCCCACCGCGACTTCGCGAAGACCGCGGTCGACGCGCAGGTGCGCTCGCCGATCGAGCTGACTCGGGCCGAGGCTGACCTCGCGCGCGCCGATCTCGGGCGGCTGCGCGCGACCAGCGGGCTGCGCTCGGCGCGCGTGCTGCTCGCGGCGTTGGTGGGCGCGAACGAGGAAGAGCTCGACGCCGACGCCTCCGCGACGGCGGCGGTGCTGCCGCCGCTGCCCGACGCCGCGACGGTGCGTGCCGCGGCGCTGGAGGCGGAGCCAACGTTGGTCGAGGCGCGGGCCGCGTCGAAGCAGGCGCGCGCCCAGGTCGACGTGGTGGCCTCGCAGGCGCGACCGTCGCTGTTCGCCACCGCGGCGCTCTCACTGCGCAACGGCGGCGCGGCGCCGTCGAGCGGGTCCGAGCCGGGGGGGCTCGGGCTCGTGCCGGCGGTGCCGAACTACGACGTCGGCGTGGTCTTCAGCTGGCCGCTGCTCGACGTGAGCACCTTCCGCCGGGCCGACGCGGCGGGGCTGCGCGCGCGGGCCGCCGACCAGGACCTCGACGCCACCGGCCGGCGCGTGGCGGAGCAGGCGCTGCAGCTCGCCGAGCGCGCGCGGGTGGCCGAGGACTCGCTCGCGGCGCTGGCGCACGCGGTCGACGCGGCGCGCGCGAATGAGGCGCAGGCCGAGGCGCGCTTCAAGGCGGGGTTGGGCACGAGCACCGAGCTCGCCGACGCGGAGACCCTGCGGACCGAGGCGGAGATCAACGTGGCGGTGGGCCGGTTCGAGGCGCTGACGGCGCGTGCGGCGCTCGATCGCGTGATGGCCCGGGAGGCCCGATGAGCACCTCCTGTCTCCCTCTCCCCCGCGGGGGAGAGGCGTGGGGTGAGGGGAAAGTCGTCAGTCGCCAGAAGGCCAGGAATGGCCCCGTGCGACGAACTCGGCAGCGCGTCAGCCGATGCGCGGTGGCTGTGGTTGCCGCGAGCCGGATGCGCACCGCGCGCGCTCATCGCGACCTCGAGCTCATTCTGCGAGTTCGTCACGCTCCGGCGTCTCTTCCCCTCACCCCGACCCTCTCCCCTGCTGGGGAGAGGGGGCGCTTGCCCGTGGAGGTCCGATGAGTACCGAGGTGTTGACCGATGAACTTCCTCCGCCGCTGCCTCCGCCTCGACCGACCAGCCGCCTCACCTTCGGTTTGATCGCCGTGGTGGTGGTGGTGCTCGCCGCGATGGCGGGCTTGAGCGCGCGCGCGTCATCGAAGCAGAACCAGGTGGCGCTCTCGGCGGCCCCGCGCGGCGTGACCGTGGTGGCGGCGCGCCCGGCGAGCTTTCGCGAAGAGCGGCGCTACGTGGGCGTGGTCGAGCCGTGGGTCGAGGCGAAGGTTGGCCCGGAGTTCGTCTCGGCGTGGGTCGACACCGTGCTGGTGCGGCCCGGCGACAAGGTGAAGCGCAACGAGGTGCTCGCCACGCTCGACTGCCGCAACGCGAGCACCAACACCGAGAACGCGGTGCAGCAGGCGCGCTCGCTCGAAGAACGGCAGCGCGCGATGGCCAGCGAGGCCGCGCGGCTCGAGAACCTGCTGGGCGGCGGCTTCATCTCGGCCAACGAGATCGACCAGAAGAAGGCGCAGGCCGCGGCGGCGCAGGCGCAGTTGGACGGCCTCAAGGCGCAGCTCCGCAGCCGCACGCTCGAGGCGGGCGACTGCACGTTGCGCGCGCCGTTCGACGGCGAGGTGGCGATTCGGCACGCCGACCCGGGTGCGTTCGCGCGGCCCGGCATGCCGCTGGTGACGCTCATCGACCGGCACGTGGTGCGCGTGGTGTTCGACGTGCCCGAGGTCGACTACCCCTTGCTCGACACCGGCGCGCCGGCCGAGCTGACGCTGCTGGCGACGGGGCAGGTGGTGCACGCGGCGCTGACGCGGCGGGCTCCGGCGGCCAACGCGAGCTCGCGCACGCTCAGGGTGGAGATCGATCTCGACGGCGCGGTGAACGTGCCGGTGGGCACGTCGGTGGGCGTGCGCTTCGAGGTGGGCGCGGCGAAGGAATCGACCGAGGTGCCCCTCGTCGCGGCGAAGGTGCGCGGCACGAAGGCGACGGTGTTCGTCATCGACCACGACGTCGCGCGCAAGCTGCAGGTGCCGGTGCTGGGCGAGCGCGGGGGCTCGGTGTTCCTCGCGGGGCTCGCGCCCGACGCCCACGTGGTCACCGAGGGCCGCGCCACTTTGACTGAAGGCGATCGCGTCACCAGCAAGCTCGATGGTTCATGGCCTCCTCCGGCACCTCCCTCCGTCCCCCCCGGGACGACGGCCGATGTCGGGCCAGCCGGAGGAGGCCGCCCTTGATTCGCGGCGCGCTGCAGAACCCCATCGCGGTGTTGATGGCGTGCATCGCGGTGGTGGTGTTCTCGGCCGTGGTGGTGCCGCGCCTCTCGGTCGACACCTTCCCCGAGCTCTCGCCGCCGGTGCTGGTGATCGGCACGCAGGCGCCGGGCATGGGGCCGCGCGACGTCGAGAAGACCATCACCTGGCGCTTCGAGAAGTACGTCTCGGCGACGCCCGGCGTGGACCACGTGCAGTCGGTGAGCCGCTCGGGCCTCTCGGTCATCTACGTGTGGCTCAAGTGGGGCACCGACCTCAACAGCGCGCAGGTGCTGGTGCAGCAGCAGGTCGCGTTCGCGATGTCGTCGATTCCCAAGAGCCTCGGCGTCGTGCCGCCGTTCGTGCTCCAGTACGACCCGAGCAACGCGCCGGTGATCCAGATCGCGGTCGCGGGCGGCGGGCTCACCGGTCCACAGCTCTACGACTACGCGGCGAACGTCATCGAGCCCATCATCGAGGGCATTCCCGGCGTGGCGAGCGCGTCACCCAACGGCGGTCGCGAGCGGCAGATCAACGTGGTGGTCGACCCGGTGCGGGCGCAGGCGCGCGGGCTGACGAGCGCGGAGGTGGCAGCGGCGGTGAGCCGGGCCAACGCGCTGTTGCCCTCGGGCCGGCTGATCGCCTCGCAGCTCGACGCGAACGTCTACACGAACGCGGTGGCCACGCGCGTCGAGGAGATCGGCGAGGCGGTGGTGCGCCTCGACAAGGACGGCCAGCCGGTGCGCATCAAGGACGTCGCGCGCGTGGAAGACGGCGGCGCACCGAACACCCAGGCGGTGTCGATCGACGGCAAGGACGCGGTGTACCTGAACGTGCTGCGCGTGCCGGGCGGCAACGTGCTCGCCATCGTCGACCAGGTGAAGGCGGCGATCGCCTCGCTCAAGGGCCAGCCACTCGGGCTGCAGGTGACGCCCATCTTCGACCAGTCGACCTTCGTGCGTGAGACGTACCACGGGCTGCAGAAGGAGATTCTGCAGGCCTTCGTGCTCGTCTCGCTCGTCATCCTCTTCTTCCTGCAGTCGCCGCGCTCGGTGTTGGTGGCGGGCATCTCGGTGCCGATCAGCTTCGCGATCATCTTGTTGGTGCTGTTCGCGACGGGGCAGACGCTCAACGCGTTCACGCTCGGTGGGCTGACGCTCGCGATGGGCCCGCTGGTCGACGTGTCAGTGGTGGTGCTCGAGGCGGTGCACCGGCGGCGCATGGCGGGTGACTCTCCGTTCCGCGCGGCGGCGACGGGCACGGCGCAGGTCGCGCTGCCCGCCCTCGCGGCGACGCTGGCGACGGTGGCGGTGCTCTTGCCGGTGGTGCTGCTCGACGGCCTCGCGAAGAAGCTCTTCTCGCCGCTGGCGCTCACCGTCGCGGCGGGCATGTTCGCCGGCTACGCGGTGTCGATGCTGGTGACGCCGGTGGCGTGCGCGAAGCTGCTCGGGCACCACGGCGCACCGCCCGCGTTCGCGCAGCGGGTCGAGAAGCTCATCAACCGCTTCGCCGACGGCTACGTGGCGCTGTTGCGCGAGGTCTTCAACCGCAAGGCGCTGCTGCTCGGCGCCGTGGCCGCGCTGGTGGCGGGCGCGATCGTCGCTGCCGCTCGACTCCCCTCGACCTTCTTCCCCGACGTCGACGAGTCGATGGAGCGCGTCTACGTGCGCTTCGCGCCGGGCACCTCGCTCGAGGTCGCGTCGGCGCGCACGGTGGCGATGGGCGAGGCGCTCAAGAAGCAGCTGCCGGAGGGAACGGTGAAGCTGGTGCTCACCAACGTCGGCGCTCCGGCCAAGGCGCGCAGCGCGATGAACAGCCCCAACGACGGCCCGCACATGGGTTTCATTCGCGTCGAGCTGTCGGAGCTGGGCGAGCGCACGCTGAACCAGACCGAGCTGGCCGACCTGAGCCGCGCGGTGCTGGAGCGCGAGTTCCCCGGCGTGGAGACGCGGCAGGCCCCGGGCGGTCTCGTCGCGAGCGTGTTCGGCAACGGCTACCTCGCGCCGCTGGTGGTGGAGGTGCAGGGCGACGACCTCGAAGACCTGCGCCGGAAATCCGAGGCGGTGTTGCGCGTCGCGCGCGACGTGCCGGGCCTGCGAGATCCCTTCATCGCGCTGCAGACCGACTACCCCGAGCTGCGCATCACCACCGCGCGTGACACCGCCAGCCAGGTCGGCGTCGGCGCGCGCGACGTGGCGCAGACGGTGCTCGACGCCACGCTGGGCAACATCAACGCGCCGGGCGTGTGGGTCGACGGCTCGAACGGCCAGTCGTACTTCGTGGTGACGCGGCTCGACGACGCGGCGGTGACCGACCGCGCCTCGCTCAGCGACGTGCCGGTGCGCGCCAGCGCGAGCGAGGGCTCGGTGTTGCTGCGGAGCTACGCGGGCGTGGAGCGTGCCACGGGCCCCATCTCCATCGAGCGCAACCACCTCGCGCGCGTGGCGACGGTGCTCTTCCAGACCGAGCGCCGCGACCTGGGCACCACGGCCGCCGAGCTCGAGCGCCGCCTGCACGACGACGCGAGCACGAAGGATCTCGACTGGCAGTTCGTCGGGCAGGTCGCGCTGATGCGCACCACCTTCTCGGGCCTCGGCGTCGCGGTCGCGCTCGCGGTGATGGTGGTCTTCATGGTGATGGCCACGCAGTTCAAGTCGGTGCGCCTGCCGTTCGCGATGCTGCTCACCATTCCTGCCGCGCTGGTGGGCATCGTGCTCGCGCTGCAGGCCGCGGGGCTCGGCTTTTCCATCACCGCGCTGATGGGCGTGTTGATGGTCATCGGCATCGCGGTGTCGAACGGCATCTTGCTGGTCGACCACGCCAACCGCTCGTTCCAGGAAGGCACGGAGCCGGTGACCGCGGCGCTCGAAGCCGCCCGCGCGCGCGTGGTGCCGATTCTGATGACCAGCCTCGCGACCATCGTGGGGTTGTTGCCCACCGCGCTCGGGCTCGAGCCGGCCGCGGCGTCGAACCGTCCACTCGCGCTGGCGGTGGTGGGCGGGCTCTCGTCGTCGACGCTGCTCTCGCTCTTCGTGGTGCCGGTGATGTTCTCGCTGCTCGCGCGCCGGCAGGTCGCCGAAGACGACTCCAGCCACCACGCGGGGCACGAGCCGAAGGTCGAGCCTCAGCCTTCCTGACGGTGGCGAATCAGGCCTTCTTGCGTGGTCGACGCCACGAGCGTGCCGGTGCGCGTGAAGATCTTCCCGGTCACGAGGCCGCGCGCGCCCGACGCCCGCGGGCTGTCCATCACGTGCAACAGCCAGTCGTCGGCGCGGAAGTCCGAGTGGAACCAGATGGCGTGGTCGATGCTCGCCACCTGCATGCCCGGCGTGAACCACGTGCGGCCGTGCGGCTTGAGCGCGGTGGTGATGAACGAGAAGTCGCTCGCGTAGGCGAGCAGCGCCTGGTGCAGCCACGGCGTGTCGGGCAGCGCGTGCACCGCCTTGAGCCACACCGCGCGCGAGGGCGGGTGCGTGCCCTTCATCGACGGGTCGGGCTCGGCGATGGTGCGGATCTCGATGGGGTGCTCGGCCAGCACCCGCTCGCGCATGAAGTCGGGGAACGCGCTGGCGAAGGGCTTCATGCGTTCCTGCTCGCGCGGCACTTCTTCGGGCGGCGGCACCTGCGGCATCGGCGCCTGGTGCTCGAAGCCGGGCTCGCGCTTCTGGAAGCTCGCCGACATGTCGAAGATGGGGTGGCCGTGCTGAATGGCCTTCACGTGGCGCGAGCTGAACGAGCTGCCGTCGCGCGTGCGCTCGACCTCGTAGACGATGGGCGCGCTGACGTCGCCGGGCCGCAGGAAGTACGCGTGCAGCGAGTGCGCCTGGCGGTCGGGCGAGACGGTGTTCAGCGCGGCCGAGAGCGCCTGGCCGATGACCTGGCCGCCGTAGACCGTGCCCCAGCCGAGGTCCTGGCTCTGGCCACGAAAGAGGTTCTCTTCGATTTTCTCGAGGGAGAGCAGCGAGATGAGTTGATCGAGCAAGGCAGCCACGTGGGTCGTGTAACGCGAGCCCGCGTGTCGTTCACCAATTCAGTGCAGCGCGAGCACCAGGCTGGCCGCCGAAGCCGAGCTCGCTCAGGAGTGCGCGGGGCGTGACGCCCGCGATGTCTCGGAACTCGGCGATCATGTGGGCCTGATCGTAGTAGCCGGCGGCGGCTGCGAGGCCTGCCCAGTCGAGTTCGCCGCCGCTGCGACGCGCCTCGCGGAGCGCGTGATGGAAGCGTGCGAGGCGGGCGTATTCCTTGGGGCTCATGCCAACGACGTCGCGAAACACGCGTCGGAGGTTGCGGGTGCTCACGCCGAGTGCGTCAGCGACTTCACCCACCCGCCGCGTCGCCAATTGAGCGCACGCGTCGAGCGCAAGGTTCGTGTGCACCCTCTGGGCGGTGTCAGCCAGGCGTGCAGCGATGGCGCTCTCGAGCAACGCCGCCGCTGTTGAAAGGTCTTTCGCCTCGGCCAGCTGTTCGGCCAGTCGCGCTGCCGCAGGACCCCAGAGTTCGTCGAGCGGGACGACTCGATCGACGATCGCAGATGAAGGCAGACCGAGAACTGCCTCATGCAGACCCAGCCGGAGCCGGGCCATCACGACCCTCTGGCCACGCAGCACGTTCTTCCGTCGCGCACGCTGGCGTGCCCCGATCACGTGCAGGTCGAGCCCGTGCGCGGCCGTGGGACCAAAGCGGGCGACGAGGTGCGGCTCTGCGCGCGGAATCAAGACCCCACGTGCGCTCAACGTGCACTCGCTCACGGTCAGCGCAGCGACGACGCTCTGCGCCGAACCGCGCGGCGCGATCATTCGATGGTGAAGCCCGACTGCGTGCATCCCGAAATGTTGCGCTCAACGCGACTCACGGCGCAAGGGCAGTGACAGGCGTGGCCGATTCTTCCAATCCCCGTTGGGGGGCGATCGATAGGTCAGCGCCCATGAACATCCTCGTCACTGGATCCACCGGCAAGGTCGGCAGTCGTCTCGTCAAGCACCTCAGTCAGCGCGGCGACAAGGTGCGGGCGCTGGTTCGTGACCCCGAGCGGGCAGCGTCGATCGCGGGACCACAGGTCGAACTGGTGAAGGGCGATCTGCTCGACGCCGACTCGCTGAGCGTCGCGGTTCGTGGGGTCGACGCGATCGTGCACTTAGCTGCCTTCTTCCGCGGCGCGACCGCCGAACAGGCGCAGGCCGTCAACGACCTGGGCACCCAGCAGCTCGCGAGGGCCGCTCGTGCCGGGTCGGTGCCGCGCTTCATCTTTGCCAGCACCGGTCTGGTCTATGGCAGCACGGGAGGCCAACTCGCCAACGAGGACGCCCCGTGTGCGCCGGCTGACGCGTACCCGGTGAGCAAACTCACCGCAGAACGCCACCTGCTCTCGATCGACGGGCTCGAGGTGCGCGTGCTGCGTCTCCCGTTCGTCTATGGCGACGGTGACCCTCACATCGAAGAGGTGGTGCCGTTCATGCGAGCGTTCGCGCCGACCCAGCGCATGTCCGTCGCGCATCATGTGGATGTCGTGCAGGCGTTCACGCGCCTGCTCGACGAGCGATCGCCTTCGCATCGCATCTACAACGTGACCGATGATGAGGCCCCGACCCTCGCCGCGATGTTCGCCGCGGTTGGGGCCGCTCAGCCGACTGGTGCCAGTGCCGAGCGGGGGCGCGCGTTCGACGTCGTGCTCGACGGCCGTCGCATTCGGGCCGACCTGGGCTTCGCGCCGAAGTTTCCCCGGCTGGCTGATGCGGTCGCCGCCAGAGCGCTCTGAGCGCGGGCCGCCGTCACCGAACGGTCGACCGTGGCCTGGCTGGCCCGCTCACGAGCGGGAGGAAGATCGTGTCGACGATCTCTTCGATCACCGCGCTCGAGACCGGCTTGAGCGTCATGAAGAACTCTTGCTGCAGCAGTGCGTACGGCACCGCCGCGATGCGATCGCTCGCGCGCAGCGGCCGAATTTCGCCGCGCGCGATGGCCCGATCGAGCAACAGCCGCGGAATGTGCGGCCGATTCGGGAAGAGCGTCTTGCGGAGATCGGAAGGGCTCGTCCCGGTCTCCTGGTAGTAGCCACCGAGGTGCACGGTCATCGCGGTGACGAACTGCAGTCGTGTGCGATTGGCGAGCTTCATCATCGCGATGGTGTCGCCACGCAGCGAACCGGTGTCGGCGACGGTCAGCTCGTGTGATGTGGCGACGTGCTCGATGACGCTCCGCACCAGCGCATGCCGGTCGGCCCACCGCCGGTACAAGACCGCGCGGCTCGTCCTGGCGCGCGCGGCGACGGCATCCATCGTAAAAGCGGAATAGCCCTCTTCGACGAGCTGCGCCCACGCGGCGTCGAGCAAGGCGTTCTCGAGTGTGACGCCGTGGCGCCTGGAACTCACCGTCGGTCGTCTCTCGCGCATGGGTCAGAGGGTGACGACGATCTTGCCCTGCACGTGACGACTGGCCTGACGCGCGACCGCCTCGCGAATCTTCTCGAGTGGGTACGTCGCAGCGATGGGCACCTCGAGCTTGCCGTCAGCGATCAGGCCCGCGATGCGCTCGAGCGTGCCTTCGACCGCCTGAAAACCCGCGACGGTCTTCACGCCGGGCAGCTGGGCGGCGATCATCGAGATGCGCGCTGCCGGAACTCCGAGCTCGAGTGCGAGCAGGGCGGTCTCGGTTCCGAAGAGGTCGGTGGCCGCGGTGATTCCACTCGACTTGACGCGGTCCTTCAATCCGTCGCCGTAACGAACCGGCTCTGCGCCGAGGCCCCGCAGGTACTCGAACGATTTCTCCGACGCGGTGCCGATGACGCGCGCTCCCGCCAACCTTGCGAGCTGAACGGCGAAGGTTCCCACTCCGCCAGCGGCCCCACCGATCAGCAGCGTGTCGCCCTGGCGAGGCTCGATGGCCGCGAGCGCTGCTGCCGCGGTTCGTGCGGCGACGTCGAGGGTGGCCGCGGTGACGTCGTCGACGCGCGGCGGAGTGTGGTGCGCCTCGGTCGGTGCGACCACTGCCCATTGCGCGACCGCGCGGGAGAGCGCTCCACCGAAGACCCGGTCGCCGAGCGAGAAGCCCGTCACGCCCTCACCGACTTCGTCGACCACGCCGGCGAAGTCATGCCCGAAGACCGCGGGCAGCGTCATCGCCAACCCGGGTTGCGCGGCGCGAGCCGCTCTCAGCCGCCGGCCCAGGTCGTCGTCGGCGATGAACATCCAGTCCATGGGGTTCAAGCCGGCTGCGCTGACGCGGACCCGCAGTTGCCCCGACCGCGCATGGGGTTCCTCGATGTCGCGAATCTCGAGGACCTCCGGGCCGCCGAACCGCTCGTTGATCGCAGCTCTCATGCTGCGAACCTACGTCGACGCCTGGTTCGAACGAGATACAAAAATGTATCTTGCAAGAGTCAACGACGGCCTCGGGTTCCAGGCCGTCGCGGTGGTAGACGGCGAGCCCATGCTGCCGCAACCCTTCGAAGGCCTCGCCGAACGCCTCGCGCGCGCCGAGCAGTCGTTTCGCGCCGACTTCCCGTCAGACGACGTGCGCCGCCAGCCGGTGCACGTGGTGTACGGCGGAGCGCACCTCTTCAAGCCCGACACCGCGAAGAAGCTGGGCACGCTCGCGCTGCAGGCGTTGGAGACGTGGGCGCCCGACGCGCCGTCGTTCGCGAAGGCGCTCGACCTCGGGGAAGCGCTCGCGGAGCAGGTGCGGCCGCGCGTGGTGAAGAAGCTGCAGACCGAGCCGGTGGAGGACCTGCGCATCGACTTCGAAGACGGCTACGGCGCGCGCGCTGACGCGGAGGAAGACGGGCACGCGTTGGCGGCGGGTCGGGCGTGGAGCCAGGCGCGCGAGAAGGGCCTGCTCCCGGCGTTCAGCGGGCTGCGCATCAAGGCGCTCACCACGGAGCTCGCTCCTCGCGCGTTGCGCACGTTGCGGCTGTTCTTGTCGGGCGTCGGTGATGCGCGCGCGCTGCTCGTCACGCTGCCCAAGGTGGTGACGGTCGAGCAGGCGCTGGTGTTGCTCGACGCGCTCGATTCGCTGGGCGCGAAGGACACGCGCATCGAGCTGATGATCGAGGCTCCACAGGCGCTCGCGCTGCTCGAGCCGTTGCGGCGGGCGTGCGGGCATCGGCTCCACGCGGTGCACCTCGGCCTCTACGATCTCACCGCTGCGCTCGACGTCTCGGCGGCTGACCAGACCTTCCAGCACCCGGTGTGCGACCACGCGCGCACGCAGCTCAAGCTGGCGTTCTCGGGCACGCGCGTGTTCATGAGCGACGGCGCGACCACGCAGTTCCCCGTGCCGGTGCATCGCGGCGAGAAGTTGTCGGAAGCCCAGCAGCGGGAAAATCGCGCGGCGGTGCACGCGGCGTGGCGCGCGTCGGCGGCCGACATCAGGCACTCGCTGCGCTTCGGCCTCTACCAGGGGTGGGACCTCCACCCCGCGCAGCTCGTCGCGCGCTACGGCACGGTGACCGCGTTCTACGTGCAGAACCTCCCGGCGATGAGCGCGCGCCTGCAGAACTTCACCGCGCAGCTCGGCCAGGCGACGTTGTCGGGCACCTCGTTCGACGACGCGGCGACGGGGCAGGGGCTGCTCAACTTCTTCCTCCGCGGGCTGGGCTGCGGTGCGCTCGACGCGAGCGACGTGCAGGCGACCGGGCTGACCGCGGCCGAGTTGGCCACGCGCTCGTTCGCGAAGATCGCCGCCGCGCGCCGGGGCGTGTAGACCCTCGCGCCATGCGAGCTCTCGTTCTCTTCGTGGCGCTGTCGTTGGTCGGGTGTGGTGCGTCGGAAGGCAGCCCCTGCCAGACGCCCAACGCCCTGCAGTGCGCGAGCGCGACCTCGGTGCTCGCCTGCGAAGGCACCACGTGGAAGGCCTACCCGTGCCCGAGCTGCACCGGCAGCACGTGCAACTGGAAGAACGCGGCGAATGGCGCGTCGTGTCCCTTCGCGGCGGCGGGTGACGGCTGGTGCAACTTCGATAACCGGCAGATGAGCTGCTACTGGTCGTCGCTCGCCGATGCGGGCGTGTTCGTCGAGTCGGCGTGCAGCGGCTGCACCGCGGGCAAGTCGCTGGCGGAAGTGGGCAAGTGCAGCGGCGGCAAGTGCAGCTGCAACTAGAGCCGCTACTTGATGATCACGAACGTCTGTTGGTTGAGCGCGAGCAGCTTGAGCGCCCCGCTCGTGGTGTGCCCCCACAGCTCGCGGTTCTCGACGCAGTAACCACCTTCGGAGGCGGCGAGGCGCGTGCGCTTGAAGAGCGGCGCGTCTTTCTCGAGATCTGCGGGCACCGAGAACGGCTGAAAGGTGAACGCCAGCGTCGCCATCGGCCGCGGCGCACTCTCGAGCGCGAAGAGCGTCGGCCAGAACGCGTCGATCAACCCCGCCAGCCACGCGGCGTCACGGCGCGCACCGTTCTGCTTGAAGCGCACGAAGCCCTCGGCGATCGGCTCGGTGCCACCGGAAAATGGCAGCGGTGAAGTGGGGCGGAACTCGAGGTGCTCCGCGAAGACCGGCCCGAAGGGCGGCGCGATGGGAATCACCTCGACGTCGGCCCACTTCGGCGGCCGCGGAGGCGTCACGCCGAGCGCGTCACGATCGCTCATGCGCGTCTTGCCGAGCACTGCGACGGCGTGCGCGAGCAGCTCGGAGCCCTGCTCGAGGAAGATCGAGGCGGTGGTCACGGCGTTGCCGGCGCGCAGGGTCTCGACGCGCAGGCGGGCCTCTCCTGGTTGCACGGGACCGACGATCTCCGCGCTGAAGCTGCGCAGCGGGCGCTCGGGGCCGAGCTGCTGCTCGGCGGCGCGAATCATCGCGGCGCACACCAACCCGCCGAAGAGGCCGCGGCCCTGCTCCCACGTCGCGGGGAACTCGATGCGGCCGTCACGGGGCTCGCACAACACGTCGAACGGGGCGTCAGGATTCACGCCGCCTCGATAACCGGCGCCGGGGCGACCGGCCACTCTCACGCGGCGAGGCCCGCGAACCGGCGCTCGACCTCCAGCAGCCACCGCGCGCGCTTCGCCTGGTCGACCGCCTTCACCTGGTTGAAGCTGTGCCACTTCACGTTGCGGTAGCCCATCTTCCAGAAGGTGCCGACGACCAGGGCCTTCTTGATCGCGTTGCCGAAGAGCAGCGCATACAGCCAGCCCGGCGTGTTCATGGTCGTCAGCAACGACACCCCCTTCAGGCGCGGCCACAGGGGCCGCATCAGCGTGTTGCTCGCGTTCGTGTAGTCGTACGCGACGCCGGGGAAGAGGACCTTGTCGACGAAGCCCTTGGTGAGCGCGGGCATCAGCTCCCACCAGATGGGGAAGATGAAGACGAGGTGGTCTGCGGCCGAGAGTCGCTGCTCGTAGGCACGCACCTGCGGGTCCACCGGCGCCTTGTCACGGAAGGCCTTCAGGTCAGCGGCGGTCATCACCGGGTTGAAGCCGTCGCGGTCGAGGTGGACCAAGTCGACCGTGTGTCCGGCGCCCTGGAGTCCGCGCGTCACGGCGTCGAGCAAGGCGTTGCAGAAGCTGCCGTGCCAGGGGTGGTTGAAGACGATGGCGACGTTCATGCTTCGAATGTAAGTATTGGCTTGGGTTTTCGAAACTTGCGTTCTCCCGGGAGGGCTGGGCGATGGCCACGAAGCGCTTGTCCGCTCGGAAGAGACCGCGCCAGGAGCGGGCGCGGGCCACGGTCGAGGCCATTTTGCAAGCCGCGACTTACATTCTGGTCAACCGCGGCTGGCGCGCCTTCACGACCAACGAGGTGGCGCGCAAGGCGGGGGTGAACATCGCCTCGCTGTACCAGTACTTCCCGAACAAGGAGTCCATCGTCGCCGAGCTGCGGCGCCGCCACCTCGAGGAACTCGGGGCGCGCTGGCCCGAGCCCGATCGCGCCGGCACGCTCGCTGACGCGCTGCGCACGATGCTCGAGTCGGTCGTCAGGGAACACCGCGTCAACCCGGCGCTCCACCGCGTGTTCTCCGAAGAGCTGCCACGTCAGCCGGTGTCAGACCCGGTCGACGACGGCCCGATGCGTCGCTGGGCCGCGCACGTCGGAACCCTGATGCACGTGCCCGACGCCGGCCTCGCGAGCTTCATCACGCGCGTGGTGGTGCACGCGGTGGTGCACGAGGCGGCGACCGTGCGCCCGGAGTTGCTCGATCACCCGCTGCTGGTGCCCGAGCTGGTCCGCCTGCTCACCCCGTGGCTGTCCGGGCTCAGAGCCCCACGAGGCTCTTCGTCGCGCCGCTCGAAGTGAGGCCCACCGCGTCGATCGCGCACAGCCGGAACGAGCGCGCCTGGCCCTTCGTCACGCCGCTCACCACGAACTTGAGCGCGGTGCCCTCGTACAGCACGGTGCCGGTGGTGCAGCTCGCCGGCGCGGTCGCCGAGAGCGCCTGCACCAGGCGGTACTTCACGACGCCCGACGTCGCGTCGCTGAAGCCCGACCAGGTCAGCGTCATGCTGCCAGTCGCCACCGCGCCCACGAGGGTGCCGTTGAGCGGGGCGGTGGTGTCGAGCGTCACGGTCTTGCTCGCCGTGGCGCTGACGTTGCCGCGCGCATCGCGGAACCACGCGCGCACCGTCTTCACGCCGTCGCCCGCGGGCAACGCGAAGGTGGTGCTCGCCGCGAACGACACCCACCCGGTGCTCGGGCAGCTCGTCGCCGTCGAGACGCACATCGAAGTGACTCCCACGTCATCGGTCGCGGTGAGGCTGAGGGCGATCGACAGCACCTTCGTCAGCGCGGTCACGCTCAGCGTGCCAGTCGGCGCGACGGTGTCGGCGCCCTGGCTGACCGCGAGGCTCGCGCCGGAGAGGGACAGGGCGGCGGTGCGCGCCACGCCGGTGTTCTGCGTCACGGTGAGCTTGAGCGTCGCCGCGCCGGTGCCGCTCGCGGGGCTCACCTGCAGCCACGTCGGGGCGCCGGTCGCCGTCCACGCGCACCCCGCGGGAATCGAGAGCGCGACGTTGACCGAGCTCGACTTCGGGCCGAACGCCGCGGTGCTCGAGCTGAGCGAGGCGTTGCAGCCTGCGAGCGCGGTGGGCAGCCAGAGCCGCGGCCGCGTGACGCCCGCGCGCGTGACGGTCGGCGTGGTGGCCGAGGTGAGGCGGGCCTGCCGCGCGTCGACGCCATCGGTGGGGAACTTCTGTGCGACCAGCGCGATGGCGCCCGCGACGTGCGGCGTGGCCTGCGAGGTGCCGGACATGGTGATGCCCGCGGCGTTGATGAAGCTGCCCGGCGCCCAGAGAGCGAGCGACGCCGAGGAGTTCGAGAAGCACGCGACCTGGCCGGCGGCGGTCGTGGAATCGACGCACACGCCCGCGTTCACCGTGCCGAACGCGCCGTCGTAGAGCGCGCCCACCGTGAGCGCCGCCGGAGTGCACGCCGGCGAGGCGACCGCGTTCTGCGCGCCGTCGTTGCCGCTGGCCACCACGGGCACGATGCCGGCGGTGCGTGCGCGCGCGAGCGGGGCGGCGAAGACGTCGGTCGGGCAGCTGCTGGTGAAGAGGCCGCCGCCGAGGCTCAGGTTGATCGCCACCACGTTGTACGTGGCCTTCTGGGAGATGACCCAGTCGATGGCCGCGATGATGTCGGTCGACGACGCGGTGCCCGACGCGTTGAAGACGTCGAGCGCGAGGATCTTCGTGCCAGGCGCCAGGCCCACCACGATGCCCGCGACGTTGGTGCCGTGCCCGTGCGCGTCGAGTTGGCCGTCGTCGGGCGCGAAGTCACGCGCCACCGCCACGCTGCATGCCCCACCCGGAGCGCTGCAGCTGCCGAACGCCGCGCGCGTGTAGTCGGTGCCGGTGTCGAGCACGGCGACCGCGGTGTTGGTGCCGGTGACGCCTGCGTCGAGCGCCGTGCCCTGGCCGACGAAGCCAAAGCTCGCGACGTCGTGCAGCGAGTATTCCGTGTCTTCGAAGACCGCGACCACGCCGGGCACGCTGCGCACGCGCTCGATCGCCGCCGGGTCGTCGGTGGTGACGATGATCATCGGGAGTTGCTCGAGCGGGGTCAGCTCCTTCAACGCAGGCACCGCCGCGAGCACGTCGTCCTTCCGCTGGCGCTCGGTCACCACGCCACCGACCAGTGAGCGGGTGTGCGCCTCGTCACTCTCTTCGACCTGGATGATCCACCGTGCGTTGCCCGACTTCGGGGCAGCGGTGTCGAACACGGCAGGCGCGTCTTCGGGTCCGCACGCACTCAGGGCGAGGCTCAGCATTCCGAGCGTGGACAGCAGGCGGGATTTCACGGGTCACTCCGGGGGTGGGGACGCCCGCATTGCTGCACGTGGTGCGCCGGGGCCGGTTGCCCGTGGGTTGCGCGGCTCGAAGCGGGGTCGCCTGCACCTCTTCGCAGGGAAGCGGCGTGACCCACGACGGCCGATGACCCATGTCCTCCGATGTGGCGGGTTCGCGCCGAGTTCGCGAGAGTGGGCGCATGCGTCGTCTCGCCGTGTCCTGTCTCGCCCTCGCGTCCGCGCTCTCGTGTTCCCCCGCCTCGAAGCTCGAGGTGCCGATGGGCACCGACAGCGATCCCACCGAGCTGCCCCGCTACACGCCGCGCTGGGCCTTCGAGCCGTGGATCAGCAAGGACATCTCGACCGGCCCCGACAGCTACGACTTCGTCGACGGCTTCCGCTCACGCGACATCCCCGTGGGAGTGCTCGTCCTCGATAGCCCCTGGGAGACCAACTACAACACCTTCGTCCCCAACCCGACGCGCTACCCGAACTTCGCGCAGATGGTGACCGACATGCGCGGCCGCGGCGTGCGCATGGTGCTGTGGACGACGCAGATGGTGAACCAGAGCTCGTTCGACGCCGAGATGGGCGGCGATCGCTACGACGGCGCAGCCCCCAACTTCGCGCCCGGCAAGCGCGCCGGCTACTTCGTGAACGATGCGCGGCTCGAGACGTGGTGGAAGGGGCAGGGCGCGGGCGTCGACTTCTTCAACCCCGAGGCCGTGAAGTGGTGGCGCGCGCAGCAAGACGACCTGCTCGCGATGGGCGTCGCCGGCTGGAAGCTCGACTTCGGCGAGTCGTACCTCACGCAGTTCCCCATCAAGACCGCGGCGGGCGACAAGACGCTGCAGGAATACAGCGAGCGCTACTACCAGGACTTCCTCACGCACGGCCTGAAGCGCCGCGGCCGCGAGGAGTTCCTCACCATGGTGCGCCCGTACGACAAGTCGTACGTGTTCGAGGGCCGCTTCTTCGCGCGCAAGGAACACGCTCCGGTGGGCTGGGTGGGCGACAACCGACGCGACTGGGTCGGCCTCGAAGACGCGCTCGACGAGATGTTCATCAGCGCGCGTGCTGGCTACGTGGTGCTCGGGTCCGACGTCGGCGGCTACCTCGATCGCGACGACGTCGACATGAGCATCTCGGTGCCGTTCTCGCAGGTGAACTTCGTGCGGTGGACGGCGGTCGGCGCGCTCTGCAACTTCATGCAGCTCCACGGCCGCGCCAACCTCACCCCGTGGACCGTCGCCGACCGGCCCGACGAGACGGTCGCCATCTACCGGTACTGGGCGAAGCTCCACCACCAGCTGGTGCCGTTCTTCTTCTCGACCGCCGAAGAGGCGTACGCCGGCGCGCCGGTGCCGATGCAGCCGGTGGGCGACCAGGCGAGCTGGCCGCACGACTACCGCTACGTCCTCGGTGACTCGTTCCTGGTGGCGCCGATCCTCGACGACACGGGCATTCGCGACGTGCCGCTCCCCGCGGGCTCGCGGTGGATCGACTGGTGGAATGGCGCGGTGCACGACGGCGGCGCGACGTTGACGGTGTACGACTCGACCGATCGCGCGCGCATTCCACTCTTCGCGAAGGAAGGCGCCATCGTGCCGCTCGACGTGGGCGACGACTCGACCTCGCTCGGCACCACCGCGTCGGCGGGGCGGCTGACCGTGCTCGCCTGGCCGGGCACCACCGCGAAGAGCTTCAAGCTGCACGAGGTCGACGGCGCGGTGAACGAGCTGTCGTCGGTGCGCACCGCGGGGTCCACGACGCTCACCGTGACGAAGAACGCCACCGGGCTCGTGGCGCGGGTGTGGGTCGAGACGCGCGCGGTGAGCGGCGTCGCCGGCGCGACGAAGGTGAACTCGCGCGCCGAATTCGACGCGGCCGAGAACACCTGGCTCGTCGATGGGCCGTACGTGTGGGTCCGCGCGGCGGCGGGCGTCACCACCGTGACCCTGACGCACTGAAAGAAAAGCGCACGGCCGGCAGATCGTCCGGGCGGGCTGGTCGTTGGAGGGCGCCGCATGCGCTCCTTGACCCTCGCTCTGCCCCTCGCGCTCGTGGCCTGTACCGAGCGTCCACCTGCGCTCGCGACGCCTGAAGCCGAGGCACCGCCCGCGCCCATCGCCCCGAGCTGGCGCGCCGAGTCGCCCGTCCTCCTCCCCACCGCCGATGGTGCGTCTGAGCTCGCGCTCATCGACCTGAACCGCGATGGCCGCCTCGACGTGGTGGTCGCCGGGCGCAGCTCGCTGCAGGTGCTCCTCAACTCGGGCGAGCGCGGCTTCGAGCTGACCTCGGTGCCCGCGCGCGGAGAGCCCTTCGGCCTCGCGGCGGGAGATCTCGACGCCGACGGCTGGCCCGACCTCGCCGTGGCCTACGACTTCGAGAGCCACGTGGGCGTCTTTCGCGGCGACGCGCGCGGGCCGCGCTTCCAGGGCAAGTGGCCCACGGGCACCGGGCCGGTCTCGGTGCGCCTGCGTGACGTCGACGGCGACGGCCGCCTCGATCTCCTCGTCGGCAACGGCAGCGACAACGTGGTCACCGTCGCCGGCGCGCTCGCCAACGGGAGCTTCGACGCGCACCCCGTCGATGGCTTCTCGCAGCCGTCGTCGGTGGCGCTCGCCGACTTCGACGGTGACGGTTCAGAGGATCTCGCGGCCCAGGTCTACGGCGGCCTCGCGTTTCGACGCGGTGACGGCCACGGCGCCTTCGCGGCTCCCGAGCGCGTGACCATTCGCGCGGGGTTGGGGGCGATGACGCCGATCGATCTCGATCACGAGGGGCCGCTCGATCTCGCGGTCACGAGCTGGGGCGAGGGGCCGATGGTGCTGGTGCTCCACGACTCGACCGGGCGGCGCTGGCGCGAGCTGAAGGTGGGCGTCGAGCCGAGCGACGTCGAAGCGGCCGACGTCGATGGTGACGGCAACACCGACCTCGTCATCGCCGACCACCGCGGCGAGCGCGTGCACGTGCTCTTCAACGACGGTCACGCGGGCTTCGAGCGCCGCCTCGAGCTGCCGACGGGCGACCAGGCGCATCGCGTGGCGGTGGGCGATCTCGACGGAGACGGCGCGCTCGACGTGGTGAGCGTCGACTTGAACCGGGCGCAGGTCTTCTACGGCGTGCGCGCGGGCACGAGGGCCGCGACGACGTGCGCCCCGCGAGGCAGCGCGTGCGAGCCGGGCCTGACGTGCTGTGCGGGCTCTCCGTGCACCGGCGGGTCGTGCCGATGACTCAGCGCGCGCACACGCGGCGAATCTCTTCGGCCACGCGCGCCGGGTTGCCTCGCGCGTTGCGCTGCGGGTGACGGGTCCACGGTGAGCCGTGGTCGAGGCCGTCGAGCACCACGCGCTCGGCGCCGGGGATCAGCGCCTGCGCCGTCTGGAGATCGCCGAGCAGGTAGGGCGGGCTCTTGCTTCCGCCCAGCAGCAACACCGGCCGGCGAATCGCCGACCATTCTGCGGTCTTGCCGTGCATCTCGCTCACCACGCTGAAGTCGAACTGAAGGGTGGGCACCATCTCGGCGAGCGCCGGCTGGCGCGCGAGGATGCTGCGCACGGCGAAGTCGAGCGCCGCGTCCGGCACGAAGCGCATCCACGGCATGAGGCCCACCGCCTTGCCCGCCGCCGCCATCGCCGCGCCGAGATCGTGCTTCGCGATCGCCGCCCAGAACCGCTCGAGATCCTTCCGCGGGAACTCCGTGCGCGAATAGAGCGGTGGCTCGAAGGCGACGACGCGCTCCACCGCGGCCCCGCGCGCGACGGCGGTGAGCGCGATGACCGCCCCGGAGCTGAGCCCGAAGACGAACTTCGCCTGCGCATGCGCGAGCACCGCCTCGAGGTCTTCGACTTCGCGCGTGACGCCGTACGCCGGGTCGAACGCGCACGGGCTCAGGCCCCGACCGCGCCGCTCGGGTCGCCACACCGTGAAGTGCGGGCTCAGCGCGTCGGCCAGGCCCGCGTATTCTTCGACGGTGCCGACCGCGCCCTGCACCAGCACGAGGCCCGGCCCCGAGCCCGAGCGCAGAACGCCGAGCCGGGTGCCGTCTTTCGAAGAGACCGTCTCCAACGTCACTTCGCGGTGAGCTTGGCGGCCTTCTCGGCGACGTCCTTGTCGGCGTCCTTGAGGAACTTGCCGAGGTACTTCTTGCCGCCCTTCTCGTCGCACGCGAGCGCCGCCTCGAGCGCCTCACCGCGCACGGAGGGGGCCTTGTTCGTCTTGTCCTCGGCGATCTTGTGCGAGAGGCCGAGCGCCTTCTTCTTCTGCGCGGCCGACGCTTCCTTGCTCTTGCAGGTCTCAGTCAGCGCGTCGCAGTAGTGGATGTCGGTGACCTTCTTGGCCTTGAGGTGGCCTTCGATCGACTTGAGCATCGCGTCGAGCTGCGCCTTGCACGGCTGGCTGGCGATCTGCTCGGCCGAGCGCGACGAGAGGTAGTCGTCTTTGTTCTCGAGCGTCGCGAGGTAAACCGGGCACGCCTTCTCGTCGCCGTAGTTGGTGAACCCGGAGAAGGCCGAGCGCCCGAGCCGCGCGTCGTCGAGCAGGCCCTTCTCGAGCGCGAAGACGTCGTCGCTGTCGGGGTTGGTGCGCAGCAGGCTGTAGAGGATGTCGCCGCGCATGATGTCGCCGAGCTCCTCGTTGGCCATCAGGGCCTTGATGCGCGGGAAGGTCTCGGTCTCCTTCACCTTCAGGTGACCGACGATCTCGCCGAGCGCCGGCTTGCCCTTCACCGACTTCTCAGCCACCGCGAGGATGCGACCCGCGAGCGCCTTGTCGGCGAAGGCGCCACCGTCCCACCCGCGCAGCTTCGAGATGCCCAGCGCGACCACCTTCTCATCGGTGTCTTCGAGGAAGGCCACCAGCGTCGCGTCGGCCTTGTTGTCGGCGAAGAGCCCCGACTCGTCCTTCCACGCCTTGTACTCGGCGCAGTTCGAATCGAAGTCCTTCTCGAACTTGCAGGTGAGGACCTTCTTCGCGAGCTCGACGACCTTCGGGTCGTTGCCAGGCAAGTTGATGCCGACCTTCGGCCCGGCAGGCTCAGCGGCCTTTTCGGGCGTCTTGGTGGCGGCCTTTTCCTTCGGCGCCTTCTCTTCCGGCGCGTCGGACTTCTGATCACAGCCACACAGCACCACCACTGCACACGAGGCGACGAGAATGGGTTTGATCATTCGGCGGAAGGTAGCCGCTCGCGGAACCGGTCGATGAAGTGATTGTTGGAAATCGACCGATCCGCGGCGACCCGCCTCAACGCGTGAAGATCGTGCCTTTGAAGCGCTCGCGCGGCGCCTGCTCGGTCTTCTCGACGAAGTCGACGAACGCGTTCTCGAGCTCCGGCAGCGACTTCCCGAACTCCTTCTTGATGGCCGCGGTGAAGGTCTGGCCACGGCCGCACGCTTCGACCGCGTTGGCCAGCCGCACCAGCGCGTCCTTCTTCACGTGCGCGCGCAGGAACTCGACGAACAGCGCGCCGCCGAGCTCGCCCCAGTAGCTCGCGTTGGGGTTGCCCGCGGGGTGATCGGTGCGGAACTGGTCGACCACCCAGCGCGCGTCGTTCGCGGTGAGCTGCGCCAGGTCGTCGCGCACCTGCTTCAGGCGCTGCGCGTCCTTCGCGTACGAGAGCCCGACGACGTAGGCCTTCCCTTCCTTCAGGTAGAGGGGAATCGTCGGCTCGGCCTCGCCGGCCATGCGCCAGTCCTGGATGTGCACCAGCTCGTGCGCGAGCACCTCGGCGTCGACCGCGCGGTTGCCACGCAACGCCGCGCGCCGCAGGAAGATGTCGTCGGGCCCGGTGGTCATGCCCGGCACCGCCGCGGCCGGTGAGCCGGTGAGGCCGCTCAGGCAGTGGTCCGACAGCAACGTGGCGGTGAGCTTCGACTTCCACTTCGCGTCGTCGTCCCAGTGCTGCAACGTGTCGCCGAACGCCGCGGCCTTCTCGATGCGCGAGGCGAGCGTGCGCTTCTCTGCCGCCGTGAGGCTCGACTCGGCCTCGACCTGCAGGCCGCGCGTGTCGAGCACCTCGTGCACCGCGCAGTCGGGCGAGTCGGTGCCGTCTTCGAAGTCAGGGAACGGCGTGTACGGCGAGAACGAGAGGACGTTGGTCATGAGCGATGCTCCGGTGTGGCCGGCACGAGCGCCGGTGCCCACGCGCATCGCAAGGCGAAGACCACTGACGCGCGGCCCGAACCCGGCGCCACGCCGAGGTTCTCAAATCGTGAGATCGCGAGTGGAGCGTCCATGTACGTCCTCCGGCGAGGACGGTTCACCTCGTCGCGTCAGCCGAGTGGCGAGCGAGCGAGATCCGCTGCGGGCGGTCACTGTTGATCAGTACCCACGCAGCGCAACGGAGGAGTTCATGGACCTGAACCACGCCATCGAAGCCCACACCCAGTGGAAGATGAAGTTCCGTACCGCCATCGCGCAGCGTGCGCCCGTCGACGCGAGGAGCGTCGGTCGCAACGACATGTGCGACCTGGGCAGGTGGCTCAAGGCCAGCAGCGCGCAGTTTGCGGGCCACGCGGCCTTCACCGAGTTGATGGCGCTGCACACCGCATTTCATGCGCTCGCGGGCCGGCTCGCGGGCCTGATCGCTGCCGGCAAGTACGACGAGGCGAAGGCGGTGCTCGACTCGCCCGACTACGCGAAGGCGTCGCAGCAGGTCGCGGTGGCGATCGTGAAGCTGCAGGCGTCGTTGAAGAAGGCGGCCTGAGCCGTCAGGGCGCGCGCCAGAGATCGAACGCGAACGCCTTCTTCTTGTCGGCCGCCTTCGCGTCGGGCCGCTGGGGCACCAGCACCAGCCCGCCACCGACGGTGAGGAAGGTGGCGTTCGCTTCGGTCTTCTTCTTCGCCACGAGCTCGCCGTCGGCGGTCCACACCGAGAGCGCGTCGCCGAGGGTGACGACGCGCTCGCCGTCAGTGCGCACCACGATCGAGGTCGGTCCCAACTTCGTCGCCGTGCGCTGCTTGCCCTGGCCATCGAAGAGGCCCAGCGAGTTCTGGTAGTCGCCGGTCGCGCGGAAGATGGTCTCGCCGACGCGCGCCGGTTGCTCGGATCCGCCGAGGCCTTCGACCTCGCGCACGTTCCACTTCGTGCCGGTGCCGCTGACCTCGACCATCGGCACGTCGTTCCCCAGGAAGGTGATCAGCACGCCGCGCGCGTCGCCGAAGCCCGCCTGCGGCGTGTCTTTCAGCGTCACGGTGGCCGCCTTCTTCGGCGCGAGCGGGCTCGAGACGTCGAACACCTCGAGCTCGGCCGACGCGCGCGTGTTCACGAAGAGGTGCGTGCCGCTCAGCGCGAGCACCGGCAGCTTCGAGTCGCTGCCGAACGCGCCGACGTTCTCGAGGGTGGTGGCGAGCCTCGGGGCCTCGCGCTTCGTCACGTCGAGCACCGCGAGGTCCATCACCGAGCTGGTCTCGCTCACCTTGCGCGCGACGAGCACGTAGACCGCGTCGGCGCTGGCGACGAACCACCACGCGGCCTTCACGTCACACGCGCCCTGGCGCACCGGCGAGGCGGGGTCGGTCACGTCGTACGCGACGATGCGGGCCACGGTCGCGTCGGGGAACGCCGGGAGGTAGTCGTCGCTGACCTTGGTTTCGAGCAGGTAGAGCGTGGTGCCGACCACGTGCCCGAGCCGGTGCGGGCGGGCGAGGGTGGCCACCTTCTCGAGACCGCCCGTCTTCGACGACTTGACCTTCGCGGCTGCCGCCTTCTTGCTCGCCATGCCCGGGTCCTTACTCGGTGGCCGACGACGCGTGGTAGGAACTCACGCACATGTCTTCGACGTTCTCAGCAATCGGGACCCCCGGCGTTCCCTGGGGCGCAGTCGAGCGCACCGCCTGGCGCGCCACGCAGGAAAAGCAGCGCAGCCACCACGCCGACGTCGTGAAGCAGCTCGGGCGGCTCGACCGCGACTTCGACCAGGTGCAGTACGGCACGCTCGACTACCCGCCCGACGGCACGTTCCCGCTCATCGCGCTCAAGAGCCGGCCGTGGAACGACGCGCTGCCCATCGCGCTGATCACCGGCGGCGTGCACGGCTACGAGACCAGCGGCGTGCATGGTGCGCTGCGCTTCGCCGAGCAGGACGCGAAGGCCTTCCTCGAGCGGCTGAACCTGATCGTCGTGCCGTGCGTGAGCCCGTGGGCGTACGAGCGCATTCACCGGTGGAACGCGTTCGCCGTTGACCCGAACCGCTCCTTCAAGGCGGAAGGCACGGCGGAAGAGGCGAAGCTGCTGATGGACTTCATCGCGCCGATGCGCGGCCGGTTCCTCGCGCACCTCGATCTCCACGAGACCACCGACACCGACGAGAGCGTCTTCCGCCCGTCGCTCGCGGCGCGCGACGGAAAGCCCTTCGAGCCCGGCGGCATCCCCGACGGCTTCTACCTGGTCGACGACACGCACAACCCGCAGCCCGGTTTCCAGGCGGCGATCATCGCGGCGGTCGAGAAGGTGACGCACATCGCCGAGGCCGACGCGAACGGGCAGCTGATCGAAGAGAAGATCGTCGCGCGTGGCGTGATCCACTACCCGGTGAAGGAGCTCGGCCTCTGCACCAGCCTCACCGGCGCGCGGTACACGACGACCACCGAGGTCTACCCCGACAGCCCGCGGGTGACGCCCGAGCAGTGCAATGCGGCGCAGGCCGCGGCCGTGCGCGGTGGCCTCGAGTACGCGCTGCAGCACCGCTAGGACCCGAGCGACCATGCCGACCTTCCTCGTCGTCGGAGCGCGCGGTCGGGTCGGTCGGGAAGTCCTCAACGCGCTCGCCTCGAAGGAAGGCGACGTGCGCGCGCTGGTGCGCCAGGCCGGCACGCTCGGCGAGGTGCCCGGGCGGGTGAAGGAAGTGGTGGGCGACCTGTCCGACGCGCGCTCACTCGCCGCGGCGCTCGAGGGCGTGCAGTCGGCGTTCTTCCTCACGCCGCACACCGCCGATGAAGAGGCGCTCGGCGTGGGCTTCATCGCGGCGGCGCGCGCGGCGGGCGTGAAGCGGCTGGTGTTCTCGTCGGCCACCCACCCCGAGGTGGGGAATGGGTTGGGCCTCGACCTCCTCGTGCTGATGGCGAGCGTCTTCACGCACTACGGCCCGAAGCTGAAGGTCGAGCGCGCGGTGCGACGGTGTGAGCTCTCGCCGGTCGTCTTGATGCCGTCGAACTTCTTCCAGAACGACGAGCTGCTGTTCCCCGAGATCCGCGCGGGCCGGTACCCGCAGCCGCTCGGCCACAAGGGCGTCAATCGCGTCGACTGTGCCGACATCGGCGTGGCCGCGGCGCGCGCGCTGACCGACCTCTCGCTGCCTGCGGGAGCGTGGCCGCTGGTCGGCCCCGAGGCGGCGCTCACCGGCCCCGAGAGCGCGGCGACGTGGGCGAAGGTGCTCGGGCGGCCGATGACCTACGAGGGCGATCTCGCGCAGTGGCACGTGCTGATGAAAGACCGGATGCACGAGCGCGAGCGCATCGACTTCGGCAAGTCGTACGGCTTGTTCCACCGCCGGCGCGTCAGTGCGTCGCCGGCACAGATCGCGAAGTGCGCCGAGATCCTCGGGCGATCGCCGCGCAGCTACGAAGACTGGGTGCGCTCGATCGCCGCGCGCGTCACGGCGTGACGGGCGGCCAGCTCGGCGTCACGGTGATCGTCTGCTCGGGCGCGTCGGTGATGGTGACCACGGTGCGCGAGAGGAGCTGGTCCTTCCCGACGGTTTTCACGGCGAGGATCGTGTACTGCCCGGGCAAGACGTGCGTCGCCACTCCGTTGGTGAGCGGCCGGCTCCGGTTGAACTCTTTCTCGGTTGCCTCATCGTCTTCGACGAAGAAGAGCCTCACCTGCGGTTCGACCACGAAGTGCACCGTGGCGCCGTCGGTCGCGGCGCGCAGCTCGACCTCGAGGTCCTAGTCACCCACTTCGATGGTCCGCGGATGCCAGACGTCGCCTGACAAACCTCTCACGCGGATGGTCCACGTTCCGCCCGGCAGGGCCGCGGCGACGTACCGGCCGTCGAGGTGTTTCTCGGCCTGGCGCACCAACCCCGGCTGCGCCAACCACACCAACGCGGACACCGAGGGCTTCCCATTTCCGCTGAGCAGCCTGACCGTGACCGTGCGGCCGCGCGACAGTGTGACGGTGACTGGCGACTCGCCGGAAGGCAAGGGCGCGGACCACGGCAGCCAATCGGGGTGGGCGACGAGCAGCACCTTCGTCTTCGGGTCGACCATCACCGAGAAGCGGCCCTTCGCGTCGGAGCTGGCGCCGACGAGGTTCGGCCGGTCGCTGTCAGTGACGGGCTCGTCGCCGGACGAGATCATCGCCCCGACCACCGGGTGGCCGTCACCGAGCACCGTGCCGGTGATGGTCGGCCCACTGACCAGCACCACGTCACCGAGGTCGTTTCGACCGGGCTTCATGTCGACCTCGAGCCGGCGCACGACGGTGCCTTCCGCGGCGAACGTGACCGACACGCGCTGCGGCAACATCGGGAAGTCGAAGCGGCCGTCGGTCGTCTCCTGCGGCTGGCCGAAGAGCAGGAACTTCTGAATCGGGTCGCCGCGCCCGTCGACCACGCGACCGGAGATCGACGTCTTTGGCGGGAGTCGCACCACCACCTGCTCGTCGGGCGCCGTCAGCTCCAGCTCGACTTCCTGCGCGAGGGCGCTCGCGTGGAGCTCGAAGGGCCCGGCCGGGAGCAGCTTCATGCGGAAGGTCCCGGCGTCGTCGCTGGTCGCCCGGGCGACGCGGCGCCCGCTCGAGCCGGTGAGCGCCACACCAGCCACCGGGGTGCCGTCGTCATCGATCACCCGGCCAGCCACTGGCACTCCGGGCGCGGCACGGAGCACGAGCTCGCCAGGCGCTCCGGCGATCGCTTCGCCTTCCGCGCTGAAGGTGCCCTCGCGCGAGACGAGGCGCGCCACGAGCTTCCACGTGCCCGGCTTGAGCTGGGCAATCGTGAAGCGACCGTCTTCGTCGGTGACGCCGCCGCTTGGCTGGTCGCCAGCCATGACGCCGACGACCTCTGCGCCCACCACCGGCTGCCCCTCGGCGTCGAGGAAGCGGCCCTTGATCTGGAGCCCGGCCTCGAGCTGCACCTGCACCGAGCCTGGCGCGGTGGCGAGGACGTGGGTGGTGACGAACGCCGAATGAAACTCGAGGTCCCACCGGCCGGGCTGCACGTCGAGCTCGAAGCCGCCGTCGGTGCCGTCGATCAGCCGGGAGTCGTCGGTCGTCGGCTCGTCGGTGGGGCCGACGCTTCGCCGCGCGAAGACGGTGAAGGTGGCAGGCGGCACGCCATCGGGCCCCAGCACGCGGCCGGTGAGCAGCGCGGCGTGCGCCAACGTCAGCCGCACCTCTCTGTTCAGGCCGCACTCGCTCGCGCCGGGGAGGAAGCCACGCCGCGTGGCAGACACCTCGCAGTGGTCGGGGTCGAGCTGCAGTGGTCCGAGCGAGAAGCCGCCGCGCGCATCGCTCTTCGTCTCAGAGTCGTCGAAGGTGACCGTCGCGTCGCCCACCGGCGCGCCGCGTTCGTCGACCACCACGCCTCGAATGAAGTCTCCGGGTTCGAGCTCGAGCGCGACGTTCAGCAGGTCGGCGCCCTCGCTGATCTCGACGGACTGCGAAGCGATGGCGTCGCCGGACACCGCGGTGACGTCGTACGAGCCGGGGCGGACACGCTCGACGCGGAACTCGCCCTTCTCCGACGTCACCGCCGTGCGCTCGCTGGGGCCCTTCAACCGCACCTCGGCCCTCGCGACCCGCGCACCTCGCAGGCTCACCGTGCCGGAGATGGCGCGGGGCGCCTGGAGCACCCACGAGAAGGGGCCCTCTCGGTCGGCGCCGATGAACGCCCGCTGGGCGACGAAGCCGGGCTCGCTGATGACGACCGCGAGCGTCGAGCGGGGCACGGGGCCGAGCTCGAAGCGTCCGTCGGGCCGAACGATGGCCTCGAAGAGACGGACCGCGCGATCGGTGATGACGGTGACGAGCGCTCCCTCGGCTGGGCTCGCGTCACCGTGCATGACCCTGCCGCGAATCATTCGTCCGGCGTGCAGCTCCAGCTCGAGGTGTTCGGTGCTGGGCGCGACCTGCACCTGGACCCCGAGCGCGTCGTCTCGCTCGGCCCAGACGGTGAGCGCCGCGTCGCCGAGGCCGCGCAGCTCGAAGGTGCCGTCGTCGGCGGTGATGGCGCGGGCGAGCGGCTCGGCCTCGAGCGTGCGGTCTTCCACTCTCGCGATGAAGGCATCGGGGTCGTCGTTGGCGCAGGGCGCGGTGGAATGCGGGCAGCGCGGCAGGTGGCTCAGGCCGAGCGGCGGCCGGTCGGCGAGCGCGGTGACCGTCGCCCCTGAGACCGGAGCGCCCCGGCGCTTCACCACGCCTCGCAGCGTGCGCTCGCCGTGCGGCGTGATCGGCGCGGCCCACTTCACGCTCGACGGCGCGAGCTCGGGCGGCGGGTTCGCATTCGTGCCCGGTGGATCGTTCGCCGGTGCACCGCGAAGCGCGGAGAGCCCGCCGACGAGCGCGAGCACGAGCACGACGGCGGCGAGGGCCGCGCGACGCATCAGCTCCCGCGGTACGTCGAATACCCAAACGGGTTGAGCAACAACGGCACATGGTAGTGCGCCGCGCCGTCGACGATCTCGAACACCACTTCCACGTACGGGTAGAAGCCCTTCGTCCCCAGCGAGTCGAAGTAGTGCTTCGTGTCGAAGCGAATGCGCCACGTGCCCGGCTCGACCGGCCCCGGCGGCGTCAGCGTCTTCAAGCGGCCGTCATCATCGGTCGCCCCCGAGCCGACCTCGTCCCACTCGTCGCCGCTCAGGCGCTCGAGGCGAATCGGCACGCCGCGCGCCGGCTTGCCCAGCGTGGTGTCGAGAATGTGCGTGGTGATCATGCGTGCTCCTGGAGCCACTTGTTGAGGCGAATCTTCGTGATCTTTCCCTGCTCGGCGGCGGCGTTGCGGATCTCCGTCGCGCGGTCGTTCGGCAGCCGCGCCTCGAGCAGCGCGAGCATCTCGTCGGCCGCCTTGCCCGTCGCGCACACGATGAAGATGAAGCCGTGCTTGTCGAAGTAGGCGTCGTTCTGCGCCTTCAAGCGCTCGAGCGTGGTGCTCGCCGCGGCGGCCGCCCCCGACTGTTCCTGCTTCGACCACTTGCTGTCTGACTTCCCGCCAATGCGCGGGTGCGCGGCGAAGGCCTCGAGGCACTCGTCGTCGGTCGCCTTCACCCACTCCGCGTCGGCGCGTTCCATCAAGGCCTCGACGCTCGCGAACGGGCGCGCCGCCGTCATCGCGCTCGCCCACCGCCGGCAGCCGCACACCTTGTGGAACTCCGCGGTCGCCTCGGTCGCGGGCAGTCCGTTCAATTTCTCGAGCGCGCTCACAGCAGCTGCCCCTTGAGTTCGCGCGCGTGCTCGCCCTGGTGGAACACGCGCGAGCCGCGAACCCACGTCGAGGTGACGACGCCGAACAACTCACCCTCGGCGTACGGCGTGACCTTGTGCTTGTGCTGCAGGTTCTTCGGCTCGACCTTGAACGTCGCCTCGGGCTCGAACACCACGAGGTCCGCGTCGAAGCCCGCCGCGAGCTTGCCCTTGCGCTGCTCGAACCCCGCCAGCCGCGCCGGCGCCTCGCACATCCACTTCACGAGCTGGTGAACGGAATGGCCGCGCTTCTTCGCGCCACTCCACGTCACCGAGAGGCCGAGCTGCAGGCCGCTGATGCCGCCCCACGCCTGCATGAAGTCACCGAGCTCGGGCTTCTTGAGCGCGGGAGTGCAGGGTGAATGGTCCGACGCCACCAGCTCGAGCACGCCTTCCTTCAGCGCGTCCCACAGTTGCTCGCGGTTGCTCTGCTCGCGAATCGGCGGCGCGCACTTCCACGCCGTCGCGCCGTCGCGAATCTCTTCGGCGGCGAAGTGCAGGTAGTGCGGACACGTCTCGGCGGTGAACGGCAGGCCTTCCTTCTTCGCCTCGCGAATGAGCTGCAGCGCATTGCCGGCGGAGTGGTGAACGATGTGCGTGCGCGCGCCCGTCTCACGACACAGCGTGCGCGCGATGCGAATGGCCTGCGCTTCTGCTTCCTGCGGCCGCGAGAGCAGGTACGTCAGGTACGCGCGCGGGTCGGCGTGCTTCTTCGTCAGCTCGGCCGTCGCGGCGTCGATGGGCCCTTCGACCTCGGCGTGCACCAGCAGCGGGCGACCCACGCGCTTCAGCTCGTTCATCGCCGGGCGCATGTGCTCTTCGGTCACGCCCGGGAACTCGTCGACGCCCGAGAAGCACATGAAGCACTTGAAGCCGCGCGCACCCTCGCGAGCGAGCCCCTCGAGCTCCTTCACGTTGCCGGGCACCACGCCGCCCCAGAAGCCGACGTCGATGAGGCACTGCGTCGAGGCCTCGGCCTTCTTGGCGAGCAGCGCCGCGACGGTGGTGGTCGGCGGGATCGAGTTGAGCGGCATGTCGACCAGCGTGCCGACGCCTCCACTCGCCGCGGCGCGCGTGGCGGTGCGAAAGCCTTCCCACTCGGTGCGGCCGGGCTCGTTGACGTGCACGTGCGTGTCGACCACCGCGGGCATCAGCACCGACTCGCCGACGTCGACGCGCTCCTCGGTTGCGGGCCACGCGTCGTAGTCGGACACCGCGTGAATCTTCTCTCCGCGCACGTGCACCGTCGCCGGCCGCACGCCCTCGGGAGTCACCACGTTCCTGCTGCGAAAGACGGTCATCGAGGGGCAGCTTCCCGCATCGACGTCGTCAGCGCATCAAGACGCTCACGGTTCCGGGAGGCGCTTCAGTTCGTCCGCGGCGTCGTCGAGTGACGGCGGGACACGGGGAGCAGGTCCTTCTCGGAGCACGGTGGCGACGCTCTCGTATGTCGCTTTCACGTCGTCCGAGTGGCGAAGTTGGTTCTTGAATGATTGCGACTCGTCGGCCGCTCGAAGCAACCACGTCTCAACCGACCAAGTTGGGACCAAGAGCACGATGGCCTCAGCAGCGGTCCGTGGCGTCTCACCTGCGGCCGCGAGCTCGGCGGCGAGTTGCCGCTTGCGTTCTCGAACTCCCTGGTTGTCACCGTCGATCATCACGACGAGAGCGACTCTTTCAGTCGGTCGCCTTCTGACGGTGTTTCGAACTCGCTCCGGGAAGTTCTTCAGGACCCAGGTGAAAGCGCTCTCGCTGCCAGCGGGACAAATCATCGCCTTGACGGGTTCGCTCTTCAGACCGAAGCGCCGAGCGATCGCCAACGCGAGTCGTTCATGACGCGGGTCCTCAGCCAGCAGCCACCACCGGATCATCAGTTTAGGTCCGCGAGCAGGGAGTCGGTCGGTCGCTCGCCAAGATTGCGGTCGAACTTCTTCTCTCGAATGCGGGCGAGGCCGTCTGTGTCCTTCTCGAACAGCCAGGTGACGTGACTTGCGAGGTAGTCGATGGACTCTGGGTGGTGGGTGACGATGATGGTTTGAGCCGGTTGGCCAGAGCGAGGAGTCTCGAGCGTCAGGCGCCGCAAGATCGGCTGGATCTCGGTCGGAGCGAGGAAGTTGTCGGGTTCATCGAGCGCGACGACGTGAGCTGGCGTCGCGACCCCGGCGATCGCATCAAGCGCAAGCCGGACCCGCTCGCCTTCGGAAAACGACGCAAGGTTGAGCGAAGTTTCGGTGTTGTTGAACCTCTTCACGCCGACCAGCATGCGGGCGCCAGCCACGACTTCGCGCAGTTGTACGTCGTTGAACTGGGGAAGATCGGCGGCAACCCGCTTTTTCCAATCGAGAAAGGCTTCGGGATCGGCTTGCGACCAGTGACGCAGGAACGCGACGAGATTCGAACCGTTCACGTTCAACATGCGGTTCTCGGACGTTGCCTGAATGTCGAACGACCACGGGTCGAGCCTGAACAACAGGATTCGGCCGACACACTGCAGAAACTGAACGACGGTTGGCGTGCGGCTCAGGCCTACGCCCAAAACGCTTTGACCACCTTGATAGGGAATCCCCTTTGGAACGGACGGAAGCCTGAGTTCGCCCTTTTCGAACGTGATCTCTTCTATTCCCCCGACTGCAAACCGCTCTTCGACGATGGCTGCGCCGCGATTCGGTTGATGACGAACCACGACCTTGTAGGAGAACTCGACCCCCGCATCCTCGAGGTCCAGCTCAAAGCGTTGCTCTCGCCGGATGTCCCACCACGGCAGGGACTCCGCCAACAGCGTGGTCTGAACCGAAGCACCATCGAGCAATCCGGCGATCACCTTGATGGCGTCAAAGAGTGTGGACTTCCCGCTGCCGTTCTTCCCGACGATCAAGTTCACCCGCGCTGGGCGAAACTCGAAGTTCACGAGGCAGCGAAAGTTGTCGACATAAAAGCGGCGAAGCATTTGGACATCATTGCACGTCGAGCGACCGAGAGAACTTCGTTGACCGTCCGGTCATGTGTCGCGTTCGCCAGTCGAACCCACTCCCGTCAATCGACCTCGGGCCGGCCGGCGCCGCGCGTGACGGGCCCGGGCCGCTGGTACGGGTTGCCGGTGAGCTTGCGCTTGAGCATCGACGCGCGCCACGTGAGGTACGCCTTGTTGAACTGCACGATCTCCGTCTTGTCGAAGATGGGGTTGTTCGCGCCGGTCAGCGCCGAGAGCGCGAGGATCTGCTCGGCCACGCTCACCGGGCAGCCGTGCAGCCGCAGGTGCGTGGAGCCGCGGGCGAGCGCGATCTTCCCGGTCACGGTGGCGAGCTTCTCGTAGATGTCGTCGTGCTTGGCCTGGTGCGGGTCCTTCGTCTCGCGCGGCTGGTAGGTGCTCTCGACGACCACCGGCTTGCCGTGGAGCTGCCCGCGCCACTTCGCGCAGTCGCCGATGAACAACACCTGCTCGTCGGGCCCGACGTCGAGCGGTCCTTCGTACGCGCCGAAGACGACGTGCAGGCGAGGGCGCTTCTCGAGCTTCTGGTCGAGCTGGGAATCGAACAGCCGCAACACCTCGATGGCCTCTTCGATCGCGCCGGGGCAGCCACCCCAGCAGTAGTCGGTGAGTTCCTTGTCGGGCGGCGGGCCGGCCCACGCGGTGATGCGCGTGCCCTCGAAGTACTTCTCGACGCGCACCAGGCCCACGTGGAAGTTGGCGGCGCGCTCCTGCGCCTGGGCGAGCGTCACGTCGCCGGCGAGCTCGATGTCTTCGAGGTTCAGCGACCCGAAGCCGCGTTTCGAGGCGAGCGCGAGGTGCTCCACGCTGTGCGGGTCGACGCCGATGATGCGGCTGCACACCGCGTCGATCGCCGGCTGGTTGTCGCCCACCACCAGCAGCTGCAGGTTCCGCGGCGAGGGCGTCAGCATGCGGCCCTCACCCGCGATGATGGCGTCGATGACGATCAACCGCGGCTGCACGACGTACTGCAGGTCGGCCACCTTCTCGTTGAGCCGGTGATCGTGATCGATGAGGCGGTGCCGGTCGTCCTGGATGCCGATGTAGTTCTTCATCGAGAACGTCACGGTGGTCCACGGGTGCGACTTGAACTTGGGCACGTTGACGAAGAAGTCGGCCTTCGCCACGGGCTCGGGCACGAAGATGCTGTCGCGCAAGCGCCCGCGGTGGGTCAGCGGAATCTCGACCTGCACCTCTTCCTCGAAGAGCGAGCGCTGCACGCGTGGGTGGCGCTGGAGCATCGCGTCGTAGCCCGCGTGCTCGAACACGTAGCGCGTGGGAATGGTGATGCCGCACCGCTCACCGACCTTCATCTCGCTCACGCCGCCTTCGTCGCGATCGCCCAGCGCGAGCAGCACGCCTTCCATCACCTCCGGGCGCGTGTACGCGTGCTGGAAGAGCGGGCCGGCGGACACCAGGTTCGGCTTGCAGAGCACGCGGCCGCTGGGTCGCAGCGAGAGCTTTTCCATCGACGTGCGCACCAGCGCGCGAATGGCCTGCGCGTCGTACGTCGGGCAGTTCCAGAGGAAGACGGTCGGTCGCTTGCTCATGGCGCAGACCGTAGCGCTGTCAGCGCATCAACGCCTTGAACGCCGGCAGCGCGCGCAGCGGAATGTAGAGGCGGTCGTTCTTGTACGGCTTGATGTCGAGGCCGTGCTTCTTCGCGAGGCGGAGTTGTTCGAGCGCGCCGTCGTGGTCGCCCAGCTCCATCGAGACGCCCGAGGCGTTGAGGAACACGGTGGGGTTCGCTTCGCCGTGCGGCAGGCACTTCTTGAGGAAGCGCTGGTGCCGCTTCTTGTCGATGCCAAGGTGGTTGTTGTCGTCCTGTACCGCGTAGAGCGGGTTGGCGGCGGCGGCCGCGGGGAAGCGCGCTTCGATGCCCGCCTCGAAGAGCCCCAGCGCGTCGGCGAACTCGCCCGAGGTGAGCAGCAGCGTCGCCGCGTTGAGCATCAGCGTCGAAAACCAGCCCTTCTTCACCAACGCGAGCCGCTCGGCCGGCGTCAGCGCGACCAGGGTGGCGATGTGCTTGCGGTTGGAGTCGCGAAACGAGCCCTGCAGCTGCCCCCACTTCGTCGACCGCGACTTCAGCGCCGCTCGCACCGCGCGCACGTCGCCCCAGTCGAACGCGCCAGGCTTCGCGGCTGGCTCCTCGCCCTGGTGCCACTGCGCCGACGCGTGGCTGCGCCGCACCATCTCGCCGAACGCCGCCGTGAAGTGCTTCGGCATCTCGACCGAGCCCGCGGCGATGGCGAGGCTCTTCGAGAGCTGTTCCTGGATCGCGAGGTCGCACCCGAAGTCGTGACCGAGCCACGCGGGCAGGCGACCGACGACGAGGTCGTGCCACACCGCCGCCGCCGCGCGGTCCTTCTTCACGCCGGCCTGCACCACGCGCAGCGCCGCCTGCACCCACGCCGCGCGCACCGAGTGCAGCTCCAGCGCTTCCCACGCCGTCGTCTGCAGCGAGGTCTGCCCGCCGTCGAGCTGAATGGGCAGCGCCGCGTACTCGGACTTCGGGCGCGAGAGCACGTGACGCTCCAGCGCGTCGAGCACCGCCTCGGGCTGCGCGAGCGTGTCGGCGTGCCACGCGCTCGGCTTCACGCGGTTGGTGCGCACCACCAGGCTCAGCGGCGTCGCGGCGTGCGCCGTGGTCAGCACCTGCTCGAGGCTCTTGAGCACCGCGCTCGACTTCGGGAACCGGCAGCTCACCGAGACGGTCGCGCCCTCGCGTTCGACGAAGACGTCGGCGGCATCAGACGCCCACGCCTCGAGCGCCTGCGCGAGTGGAGCAGCGTCGGCCTTCGGATCTGCCAGCGCGAGCCAGAGATCGATCGTGCCGGGACCTTCACCGTGGTTCAGGAAGAGGAATGGGTGGCGCATCGCCTCACGACCTTGCCACTGTTTCGATTGACGACGCGCGCGCGCGGTGGTGCATCGCCGCCCCATGCTCCTCTCAACCCTCGTCGCGCTGTCGCTGACCGCCGCGCCCCCGAAGCCCTTCGTCGCGGGCCCCTCGGTGGAAGGCATCTCCGAATACGACCTGCCGAACGGTCTCAAGGTCCTGCTGGTGCCGGACCCGAGCAAGCCGATCGTCACCGTGAACCTCACCGTCTTCGTCGGCAGCCGCCACGAGAACTACGGCGAGAAGGGCATGGCGCACCTCTTCGAGCACATGCTCTTCAAGAAGACGAAGAAGTTCGCGAACGTGAAGGAAGAGCTGACCAAGCTCGGCGGCGAGGCGAACGGCAGCACGTGGTTCGACCGCACCAACTACTTCGAGATCTTCCCGTCGGGTGACGATCGCCTGAAGACCGCGCTCGAGCTCGAATCGGAGCGCCTGCGC
This sequence comes from Myxococcaceae bacterium, assembly GCA_046351675.1. Taxonomy (GTDB): domain Bacteria; phylum Myxococcota; class Myxococcia; order Myxococcales; family Myxococcaceae; genus Archangium_A. The sequence goes on along the minus strand of JAXLYB010000019.1, from coordinate 53,874 downwards.
AACGCCATCGTCTCGCGCGACCAGCTCGCCACCGAGATGACCGTGGTGCGCAACGAGTTCGAGATGGGCGAGAACCAGCCCGAAGGTGTGCTCGAGGAACGCGTGATGGCCGCCGCCTTCCAGTGGCACAACTACGGCAACACCACCATCGGCGCGAAGAGCGACATCGAGAAGGTGCCGAACGAGAAGCTGCTCGCGTTCTACGAGACGTACTACCAGCCCGATAACGCGATGCTCATCGTCGCGGGCCAGTTCGACGAGCAGAAGACGCTCAAGGTCATCGCCGACCTGTTCGGCAAGTTCCCCAAGCCCAAGCGCGCCGTCTCGATCGCCACCTACACCGACGAGCCCACGCACGACGGTGAGGCCACGGTGACCATTCGCCGCGTGGGCGGCACGCCGTTCGTGATGGCCGGCTACCACGTGCCCGCCGCGAGCGACCCCGACGCGCCGGCGGTCGACATGCTCGAGAAGCTGATGGGCGAGTCGCCGTCGGGCCGCCTCTACAAGGAGCTCGTCGAGGCCAAGAAGGCCGCGAAGATCGGCTGCACCAGCTACACGCTCAAGGAGCCTGGCTACTTCCTCTGCCACGCGCAGCTCAACGAGAAGGACCCGTCGGGCCCGGCGCGCGATGGCCTCGTCTCGGTGATGGAAGGCTTCGCGAAGAAGCCGCCCACGAAGGAAGAGGTCGACCGCGCGAAGGTGTCGATGCTCAAGCAGGTCGAGCTGCTCCTCAACTCGTCGGAGCGCGTCGGCATCTACCTCTCCGAATTCGCGGCCGCCGGCGACTGGCGCCTCCTCTTCCTCTCGCGCGATCGCATCGAGCAGGTCACGCCGGAAGATGTGTCGCGCGTCGCGGCGAAGTACTTCAAGCCCGCCAACCGCACCTTTGGCGAGTACGTGCCGACCGCCGCGCCCGATCGCGCCGAGATTCCCCCCGCGGCTGACCTCGCGCCGATCTTGAAGGACTACACCGGCCGCGCGGCCATCGCGCAGGGCGAGGCGTTCGACGTCAGCCCGAAGAACATCGACTCGCGCACCACCCGCACCGCGCTCAGCGGCGGCATGAAGCTCGCGCTGCTCAACAAGAAGACCCGCGGCGAGACGGTGCAGGTGTCGCTGCAGCTCAAGTTCGGCACCGAGAAGGCGCTCACCAACCAGAAGATGGCCGGTGACTTCGCGGCGCGCATGCTGCTGCGTGGCACGAAGACGAAGACGCGCCAGCAGATCAAGGACGCGCTCGACGCCCTCAAGGCCACCGTTCGCTTCCAGCCGCAGCCCCAGGGCGTGGTCGCCACCATCGAGGTGCGCAAGCCGCAGCTGAAGGAAACGCTCGACCTCGTCGCCGAGTGCCTCAAGTCGCCGGCGTTCGACGCGAAGGAATTCGAGCAGCTCCGCCGCGAGGTCCTCGCGCAGTACGAGCAGCAGAAGGACGACCCGCAGGCGCTCGGCTTCATGGCGCTGCAGCGCGCGCTGTCTCCGTTCCAGACCAAGGGCCACCCGCTGTACGTCGCGTCGATTCCCGAGATGCAGGCCGACGCCACCGCGCTGAAGCTCGAAGACGTGAAGGCGTTCCACGCGAAGTTCTACGGCGCGCAGAATGGCTTCGCGGCGCTGGTCGGTGACTTCGAGCCGAAGGACGTGCAGGCGCAGCTCGAGGCCCAGTACGGCCCGTGGAAGGCGGCCGAGGCGTTCGTGCGCATTCCCGTGCCGTACCAGCCGCTCGAACAGAAGAACGCGACCATCGAGACGCCCGACAAGAAGATGGCGTTCTACGGCACCGGCGTGAACTTCAAGCTCAAGGAGTCCGACCCCGACTTCGCCGCGATGATGATCGCCGACTTCATGCTCGGTGGCGGCTTCCTCCAGGGCCGCGTGCCGCAGCGCCTGCGCGAGAAGGAAGGCCTGAGCTACGGCGCCGGCACCTTCATGCGCGCGGGTACGCACGACGACTTCGCCGCGGTGCTCGGCTACGCCATCTACGCCCCGCAGAACGTCGAGAAGGTCGAGAAGGGCTTCACCGAGGAGATCGCGCTCGCGGTCGACAAGGGCTTCACCGAGCAGGAGCTCAAGCTCGCGCGCGAGGGCCTGCTCAAGCAGCTCGAGACCGGCCGCGCCGACGACGCCAGCCTCGCCGCTGACTTCGTGCAGCAGCTCGACCTCGGCCGCACCATGGCCTTCGACCAGCAGCTCGAAGACAAGCTCAAGTCGCTCTCGCTCGCCGACATCAACGCGACGCTCAAGAAGTACGTCGACGCGAAGAAGCTGTCGGTGGTGAAGGTCGGCGACTTCAAGAAGGTCGTCGCGCCGAAGTGAGCGAGGGTAGTCCTGACATCGCGCTGCGGGCGGTCACTTCGAGCAAGTGGCTCCCGCAGGCGCTCGCGCACTTCGACGAGGTGCTGATCGATCACGCGCACTGCGAGAAGAAGGCGGCGGCCAACGCGCTGTCGCTCTTGCAGGCGTACCCCGAGGTGAAGGGGCTGCCGGCGCAGATGGCGCGCCTGGCGCGTGAGGAGTCGGCGCACCTCGCGAAGGTGCTGCAGTTCATGGACAAGCGCGGCCTCAAGCTCAGCAAGGACCTGGGCGACCCGTACGCGCAGGGGCTGCAGAAGGTGATGCGGCATCCGTCTCCGCAGCGGCGGCTCGATCGCTTCCTCGTGGCGGGCATCATCGAGGCGCGCAGCTGCGAGCGCCTGGCGTTGCTCGCGGGCGGGCTGACCGACGCGGTGTTGAAGCGCTTCTACGAAGAGCTCGCCAAGAGCGAAGACGGGCACCAGCGGCTCTTCTTGCGGCTCTCGCGCGAGGTGGCGAGCGAGGCCGAGGTGCAGGGCCGGCTGTCAGAGTTGCTCGATGCCGAGGCGAAGCTCATCGAGTCGCTGCCGGTGCGCGTCGCGATTCACTGACCGCCCCTCACCCCAGCCCTCTCCCCGCTTCGCAAGGAGAGGGAGTGATCACACCCACACGAACTTCTGGTTCCGCCCCTGCAGGTAGCCGACCTTCTTCGCGATGTTCGCGAAGTGCGGCGTGTCTTCGTCGACCCGCACCGTCAGCCGCGGCAGCGAGCTCATCAAGAAGCGGCTGATCTGCCCGAGGCACAGCGTGGCGTGCCCGCGGTTGCGCGCGTCGGGGGTCGTGTAGAGCCCCTCGAGCTCGGCGCCGAACTGCGAGCGGCTGCCGACGTCGAGCTTGAACACCAGCTTGCCCTTCTCATCGAGCACGTACGTGCGCTGGGCATGCACCCGCTGCCGCACCCGCAGCTCGAAGCCGTTCTTGTCTTCCTCGAGCGGGTCGCGGTGGTGCATCTCCTTCACGCACGCCGCCGCCATGGGGATCAGCTCGGGCAGGTCGACCTCCACCGCCGGCCGCAAGAGCGGGTTGGTGAAGGGCCCCAGGTCGTTGGGCGACACCGAGAAGAGCTTCTGCGTGCGCACGAAGGTCGGCGTGACGTTGCAGTGCTTGATCAACGAATCGACCACGCTCACCTCGCCGACGATCGACTTCACCGTCAGCTGGTCCTTGAGCTTCTTGGCGATGTCGCCGATGTGCAGCGGGCTCGACGCCGAGGGCACCACCAGCCCGCCCGTGCCGCCCACGAAGAGCGCCGCGGTGAGCTCACCGTCGAAGAAGCGGCCGTAGAACTTGAAGGGCGCGCGCTCGACCGACGACACCACGCCGAACTCTTCCATCAGGCCCAGCAGGTACATGTTGTGCGTGGGGTCACGCGACAACATCGCCTTCAAGGTGGCGACGTGCGAGGGGCCGAGCGGTTCGACGACAGCGGGCATCTTCGGGCGCGAAAATCTATCAGCGGAAGGTGACGGAGGTGGCCCCAAAGGCATCGGTACCGGCCGCGGTCGGTTGCCACCCGGTCTCCTGCAGGACGTCGGTCACGCAGGCCCCCAGGTACGGGTCCTGGCTGGCGACCTCCACCGAGCCGAAGCCCCCGTCGCGCAGCAGCGCGAGCGACACCTTCGTCGGCCCGGCGTGCGCGTCGGCGAGGCACTGGTGCACGCGCGCGCTCAGCTCGGGGCGCACCCAGCCTGGCAGGTCAGCGGAGCCAGGCTCGGCGGGAAGGGGCAGCTCTCCGGCGTCGACGTCGCGCGCCGTCTCCCGAACGAGCGCGCGCGGCGGCATCGCACCCGCGTCGAGTTCCATGACGGCTCGCCCGGGATTCCCGCCCGAGAAGCGGAGCCCGAGGCCGACCAGCACCGCGAACGGCACCAACACCGCGGCGGCGATGAGCAGCTCGCGCCTCACACGCCACCCATGGCGATGAGCAGCTCGCGCCCGGGGCGCCACCCCCGAATTCGTCCCGCAGCAGTACGCGGTCGAGCGATCGCCACCAGCACCGCCGCGGGGCGCTCGCGCCTCACATGCCACCCACGAAGTCGTCGGGCACCACGAAGGGCGTCTTCGGCACGCGGTCGAGCGAGAAGCCGCTCACCAACTCCTGGGCCTTCACCGGCGCTCCGTCACCCAGCCCGCTCCAGCTCGCGAGCAGTCCGATGACGCGCTCGGGACTCCACCCGCGTTCGCGCAGCCCGGCGACCGTCGACGCGCCTTCGCGCTTGGCCAGCCGCTTGCCGTCGCGCTGCACCAGCAACGGCACGTGCGCCCACGCCGGAGACGCGAAGCCCAGCGCGCGCTGCAACAACAGCTGTCGCGCGGTGGAAGAGAGCAGGTCGTCACCCCGCAGCACGTGCGTCACGCCGCTGAGCGCGTCGTCGACCACCACCGCCAACTGGTAGCTCGCGACGCCGTCGTTGCGGCGAATGACGAAGTCACCGACCGCGTGCTCGACGTCTTGCGCCTGCGCGCCGTGCACCGCGTCGTCGAAGCACACCTCGCCGGCCGCGACGCGAAAGCGCCACGCGGGTGAGCGCCCGGGATGTTTCTCCGACGCGTGCGCGTCGTCACGGCAGGTGCCCGGGTAGATGGGCCCCTCTTCACCGACGTGCGGAGCGGACGCCGCGCGCGCGATCTCTCCGCGCGTGCACCAGCAGCGATAGGTGAGGCCCTTCGCTTCGAGGCGCGCGAGGTGCTCGTCGTAGATCGCCTGCCGCTCCGACTGCTTCCACACCGCGCCGTCCCACCCGAGGCCGAGCCACTCGAGGTCGAACAGCAGCGCGTCGGTGAAGGCCGGCTTGCAGCGCTCGCGATCGAGATCTTCGATGCGGAGCAGGAATTCGCCGCCGCTCGCGCGGGCCCACAGCCAGCCCAGCAGCGCGCTGCGCACGTTCCCGAGGTGGAGCTTTCCGGTGGGGCTGGGGGCGAAGCGCCCGCGGTGAATCACTGCCGCTTGAGCGGACCGCGGCGCTTGCCGTCGAGCGGCTTGCGCGGCCCGTCGTCCTTCGGGGGCTCGCCCGTCGTCGTGCCCTCGTCGAGGCCCGTGCTGCCCGGCACCACGCCGTACTTCGCCTCGGCGACCTTCGACACGCCGCCCGTCACCAGCGTCAGCGACACCGACGCCGGCACGCGCACCGACTCGCCGACCTTGTCGGTGTTCTTCGCGAGGTCACCGGCCAGGTTGTAGAACTCCATGCCGGCCGAGAGCAGCTCGGTGTCGAACGACGCGCGGCCCATGCGGCGCACCTCACCGCTCGACGCGGCGAACAAGAAGGCGTCGAGCACCAGGCCCTTGCCCTCGCGCGACAGCGCACCGAACACCACGAGGTCGGCCTCCGCGGCCTTGGCGTGTTCCTTCGCCGCCGTCACGAGGTCCGCGTCGACGCGGTTCTGCGAGAGCGAGCTCAGCACGCGGCTCTCGGGGTCCTTGCTGGCCGAGGTCGCCTTCGCCGCCGCCTGCTTGCCGGCCGCCACGTCGACCACGCCACCAACCACTTCGCCCGATGGGAGCGTCACCTTCCAGAAGTGGAGCCCGGGCGGCACGTCCTTCACCGAGAGCGGCGTCGCGCCGAGCGCGAGCCCGTCCACCAGCACCGGCGCGTTCGAGGGCGACGACTCCACCATCAGCGCGCCCTTCGCGCCTTCCTTCAGCGCCTTGCGCGTGTCGGTCACCAGCCGGCCGAAGAGCGCCGAGGTCTGCGCCAGCGGCAACTCGCGATCGGGCGCGAGCGCGAGCGCCTGCACGATGGACTTCTGGCCCTCGTCGTCGCGGCCGGTGTTGAACTGCACGGCCGAGAGCAGCGCGTACGCGTCGACCACTTCGCCGATCTCCGGCAACGAGCCCGCGGCCGTCTTGTAGGCGGTCACCGCGCGCTGCAGCGCTTCTTCGGCGAGGCGGAACTTCTTCTTGCTGCGCAGGTCCTTCGCGTCGGCGACCTCTTTCCGCGCCTTCTCGAGCGAGTCTTCGGCGCCGCCAGCCGCCTTTTCCTTCTTCGGCTCGACGAGCGTGAACGAGTCGGCGCTCTTGAACTCGGTGGTCAGCATGCCGACCGCCTTGGTGCCAGCGCGCGGCGGAACGTCGCCGGTCAGCGCCGCGAAGGGCATCACCGAGAGCTTCGGCTTCACAGCGGGGGCAGGGGCCGCGTCTTCGGCGAAGGCCGGGGCAGAGAGGGCCAGGGCCAGCGTGATCAGCGCGCGCGAAAAGCGAATCATCCGGCGAGGCTTACTCGCGACGGGCGGGGTGGCGCCAGCACGAACCCTGCACTGGCGGAGGGGCATGATCAGCCCCGTCGTCCTCGCCGTCTCCCTCGTGACACAGGCCGCGGTCGACCTGCCGCGCTTGAGCGCCGTGGAAGCGCCGGGAGGCCGCTTCGTGGTGGCCGTGCAGGACTCGATGCTCGTCGCCGTCTTCGACGCGTCGCTCCGTCGCGCGCCCATCGACGCCGAGCTGCAGAGCTGTCTGCGCGAGCGCTCCGGGAGTCAGCCGCCGGTCGAGCTGGCGGGACGTGGCGTGCTCGTTGGCGGTTGCGTGGTGGGAGCGAGTGGGGTGCGGCCTGCGACGGCTGCCGATGCGGCGTGGACCTGGGCCCGTGCTGCTCGGCCCGTCGAGGAGCAGTTCGTCGCGCGGTTCCGCTCGAGCCCGGCGTTCAGCGAGCTTCGCCGTCAGTGGCTCGTCGAGGGGCTGATGGGGGTCGAGCGTGACGAGCGGTGCGGGGCGCAGCTCGGGCACTCGCAGCACGGGGTGGTGGTGATGAAGCCCGATGGTGGGCTCGACGAGGCGTCTTCGCTCGCGCTGGTGGGTGACGACTTCGTGGTCGACGCGGCGGTGGGAGGCCTCTCGGTGCATCGCCGCGGCTCTCTGCCCAACTCGGTGTGCCCCACGGGAGAGGACTACGACTTGTTGGTCGCGACGCGGTGTGCGCGCGGGCGCTTCACGGTGCGCGAAGTGCCGAAGGTCGACCGGTCGGTGAACATCGGCCAGCGCAAGTCGACGTTGTCGTTCGCCGAGCAGGCCGCGCCCGATGCAGGAGTGCTCGAAGTGGGGGACGGGTGGGCGCTCCGCGATGCGACGCCTGGCGGCGCGTGGGTGCTGACTCATGGCGGCGTGGTGGACCCGAAGCGATCGGCGCAGCTGCACCAGCTGATCACCGGCGCGTGCGTCGACTGGCCGACGTTTCAGCCGACCGCCGCGTCACTGCTCGTGTCGGACCTCGATCGCGTGAGTTACGTCACCCGGTGCTCGGTGATGTACGTGGGGTGCGAGCTCGGCGTGGAGCTGCCCTCGCTGCGCAAGTTGAGCGGGCCGGAGACGTGTCTCGCGGCGGCGTCGATTGCGGGGGAAGCCTCGGTCCCGAATGAGCCGACGACCGAGGATTGGCTGCGCGACTGCGTGGTGCGTTTTCCGGAGTCGGGCGCCGCCGAGCGGGCGTTGGCGGCGACGCTCGAGAAGCAGGGGCGGGTGGAAGATGCGCAGGCGCACCGCGAGCTCGGCCGGCTGAAGGATCAGACGAGGCGCTGATCTGCTCTGAGGGACGCGGGGTGTGGTCGGGGTCGGCGCGCTGCCGAACGGCGCGCGTGCCCCTCTGCACGACACAACGGGGCCAGGGTGGGGTCGGTTGTCCGTCCGTGGTCGTCAGGGCAACCACCAGCGGACAAACGACCCCCGTTCATCGAGAAGTGCGCCCACCTGGCTCGCAGCGAGGGGCTCTCTGCGACGTGCACGGCCAAAACCCATCACGCCCCGCGTCCCCCAAGGCAGCCAGGCGCCGCGAAATGAGCTCGTCGATCCGAAGGGTTACGCCACCTACCCACATTCCCCGACTCACACGACTGACGAGCCGTGAAAACCACGCTCCCGCTCCTCTTGGCTGCCGTCACGTTGTTCGCCTGTCCCGCCGCGACCCCGACCGACCCGTGCTCGCCGAGCCCGTGCGGCGTGGGCGGCCAGTGCACGTCCTTCGGCGGCGTGCCGTTCTGCTCGTGCAACCTGGGCTTCACTCTGGCCGACGGCACCTGCCGCGAGGTCGACGCGTGCGCGACCAACCCGTGCACCGGCGGCAAGCAGTGCACCTCGGTGCAGGGCGCGGCGAGCTGCAGCTGCCCGAACGATCTCATCGACGTCGGCGGCCAGTGCGTCTCCCAGCTCTGCTCCACCGCGAACTGCGGCACGGTCCCGCACCAGACGGTGTGCACGGTGACGGGCGGCGTCGCGAAGTGCTCCTGCGAGGCCGGCTACCAGCCCACGCCGACCGGCTGCAGCGCGATGCCGATCTTCGACTGCGCGAAGAAGCACACCGGTGACGCGCAGGAGCCCGACGAGTGCCCCTCGCTCGCCGGCACGCTCGATGGCCTCACCCAGCAGCACACCCTCGCGCCCGCCGGCGACGTCGACTGGATGAAGTTCACCGTGCCCACCGGCCACATCGCGGCGATCGACGTGCGCGATCTCGCCGGCGTCACGCTGCTCGACGTCTACGGCGCCGACGGCCTCACCTCGCTCGCCTCGAACCACGCGGGCCCGAGCCCCTCGGTGCGCTTCGTCGTCCCCTCGACCAACGCGAGCACGCTCTACGTGCGCGTGTCCTCGGCGACCGGCAGCGGCAGCGACGTCTACGAGATCACCCTGCGCGACCTCGGCGTCGACGATCTCCCTGATCAGCTCAGCGCGGCGCGCAGCCTCGGCTCGGCGGCCCGCTTCGAGGGCGAAGTGCAGTTCCCCGGCGACGTCGACGTGGTGCGCCTCGACACCGTGGTCGGCGACGCGTGGAGCTTCTCGCTCGACAGCTTCTCCGACGTCGACGTCGAGCTGCTCGCGGCCGACGGCTCGCTCCTGCAGCGCCTGGGCTCGAGCGGCACCGCCACCCTCGTCGCCGCCGACACCTCGATGTACCTCCGCGCGAAGGGACGCTACGCGACCTCGGTCGGCGCGTTCTCGCTGAGCGTCACCGCGCTGGGCGCCGATGACTACGGCGACGACGCTGCGCACGCCACGGCCATCACCCCTGACGGCACCAGCACCTCGGCCCGTTGGGAGCGCGCGGGCGACCTCGACGTCATCTCCTTCCAGGCGACGTCGGGCCACAGCTACGCGCTGACCTGCGCCTCGAGCGCCGGCTGCCGCGTCACTGCCACGCACCCCAGCGGCACCATCACCACGGCGTCGAGCAGCACCGCCATCAACACCACGCTCAACCCGACCTCGAGCGGCACGATGACCATCGCGTTCAGCTCGTACAGCGGCGCGACCGCTCCGTACTCGTGGTCGCTCAACGACCTGAGCGTCGATGACGTCGGCGACGACGCCACCACTGCGGAGCCGCTGCAGCTCGGCGCGACCCGCACCGCCGGCATCCAGACCACGACCGACCACGACTTCTTCTCGGTCACCGTCGCCACCGGCCAGGTCTACGTCGCGACCTGCACCTCGACCGCCTCGTACCTCTGCGCGATGACGGTGCGCACCGCGAGCGGCACCTCGCTGGGCAGCACCTCGTACGGCTACGGCTCGCCGACCACCGTCTCGTTCGTGCCCACCACCGCCGGCACCGTCACCATCGACGTGTTCGGCTCGAGCTCGACTGGCACGTACACGCTCTCGGTCGTGAGCCAGGGCAGCGACGACCACGGCAACACCGCGGCGACCGCGACGGCCATCACCGCCGGCAGCACCACGAGCGGCAACATCCAGTTCAGCGGCGACCTCGACGTCTTCTCGTTCAGCGCGACGAGCGGCGCCATCTACTCGGCGCAGTGCACCACCAGCGCGAGCTACCTCTGCAAGCTCACCGTGCGTGACGCGAGCGGCACGTCGGTCGCGACGACCAGCTACGGCACCAGCACCACCGCGTGGTTCAAGGCGAGCGCGGCGGGCACGTACACCATCGAGGTCGCGGCCTCCTACACCGGCTACTTCGGCGCCTACTCGCTCGTGCTCTCGAGCGCGGGCACCGACGACTTCGGTGACACCACCACCGCCGCGACCACCGTCACCCTGGGCGCGAGCGTCACGGGCGCGACGCAGTTCGCGTACGACCACGACGTGATGGCGGTCGCCGTGACGGCCGGCCACATCTACACCGCGACCTGCACCACCACCGCCTCGTACCTCTGCGCGTTCATCGTGCGGAACGACGCGGGCACCCAGGTGACCACCACCTCGTACGGCACGAGCACCACCGCCACCTTCGTCGCCGCGGCGTCAGGCACGTACACCTTCGACATGAGCCCCGCGTCGTCGACCACCGGCAGCTGGACCTTCCGCGTGGCGGACTCGGGCACCGACGACTTCGGTGACACGCCGGCGACCGCGGGCACGGGCACGGTGGGCACGCCGGTGAACGGCAACCTCCAGTACGCGGGCGACAAGGACGTCGTCTCGTACGCCACCACGCTGAACCACGTGTACGCGGTCGGCTGCACCGGCTCGCAGAGCTACGGCTGCAACCTGACGGTGCGCGACTCGACCGGCACCTCGGTGGCGACCACCTCGTACGGCACCAGCACCACCGTCTCGTTCAAGGCGCTGGGCACCGGGCCGTACACCGTCGAGGTGAAGAACTACTACTCGTACACCGGCACGTGGACGCTGACGGTCACCGACTCCGGGCTCGACGACCACGGCGACACGGCGGCGACGGGCACCGCGCTCACCCTCGGCGGCGCCTCGGCGACGGGCTCGCTCCAGTACGCGGGCGACAAGGACGTCTTCACCTTCACCGCGACGGCCGGCACCATCTACCGCTTCGGCTGCACCACCAGCGCGACGTACCTCTGCGCGCTCTCGGCGAAGAACGCGACCGGCACGGTGGTGGCGACCTCGAGCTACGGCACGAGCACCCAGGTGGCGTTCAAGGCGGCGGCGAGCGGCACGTTCTCGGTGGAGGTCTCGAGCACCTACTCGTACCTCGGCGCGTACTCGGTGCAGGTCGGCACGCTCACCGATGATCACGGCGACACGCCGGGCACGGGCACCGCGATGACGCTCGGCCAGACGAAGACCGGCAACCTCGATTACGCGGCCGACGTCGACTACTTCCAGGTCTCGCTGACCGCGGGCACCGCGTACACGGTGACGGTCACGCCCTCGACGGTGAGCTGGTCGGTGGTCGATCCCACGCTCGGCACGGTCAGCCTGATCAGCGGCGGCTTCACGGCGGCGACGACGGGGACGTACTACGTGCGCGTCGCGGCGACCGCGAGCACGCTGGTGCCCTACTCGGTGGTCGTGCAGTGACGACCACCGCGGTGGCTAGAGCATGCCCTCGCACTCGGCGGGCTTGCCCGAGCCGCAGTCGGCCTTGAGCAACGCCCGCGCGCACGCGGCCTTCTTCTCGGCGCGCGCGGCGTCGACGGTCGAGGCACGGCTCGTCGACTCGCACTGCTTGGAGACGGCTTCGCACCGGGCCTTGCCGTCCTTCTGGCAGCTGGTGGCGTGGCACTGCGCGCCTGCCCAGAGGTCACACAGCCACCGCTCGCTGTAGGTGTTTGGCTTGGTGCCAGCCGAGGTGGACAGCACGAACGCTGCGACAGTCGCGAGGAGCATGACCCCATTGTAGCCGGATCATTGGACGCCTCATGTTTCCTGCTACCGTTCGTGTCCTACATGGATGCAGAACTGACGTTCGAAGAGCTGAGGGCGTTGTGGGCCGTCAACCGCCTGGTCGATGACCACCTCGAAGAGTCGCTCAAGGAACGCGAGAGCCTCCAGCAGACCTTCAAGCGCCTGTTTCCTCCGCTGCTTACGCAGGTCGGGGCGAAGGGCGTCGTGGTCAACACCATCGACGAAGAGCTCGCGCAGGTGACCTTTCACGAGGGCGACTTCGGGGGCGTTTTCCCCGGCACGTTCCTCGACGCGTCCCGCTGGGGCGTGCGCAAGCTGAACAGCGGCGACACCTTCGTCAGCCAGGTGCTCGATCTCGTCGGCCACCCGGTCGGCAGCATGGGCCTGCTCTTCGCGGGCGACCGCACGTCCGAGGCCGCGCAGCTCGGGCGCCTGCTCGACACCATCGCCGAGGAGCTCGACACCGTGCTGGCGTCGATCCAGACCGCGGCGGAGAAGCACCAGCTGCTCGTCTCGGTGAACCACTCGCTGTCGAACCGTGTCTTCGAGACCGGCATGGACGGCGCGGTGAGGGCGCTGTGCGAGAAGGTGAAGGTCCCCGGCTTCCTCTTGATGTACCGCGACGCCGTCGAGTCGGGCGCGCTGCACTACCGCTCGTACAAGTACGGGCAGCTCGAGCACTCCAGCAACGGCAACCGCGACCCGCAGCTCGACGCGGCGATCCGCTCGCACGGGCAGAACCTCATCCTCCCGCATGATCAGAAGCTCAAGGAGGTGCTCGGCAACCGCAAGGCGGTCGAGACCGTGCTGATCAGCGGCGTCGCCGAGTCGCACGCGCTGGGCAAGATCATGGTGTGGAGCGGCGGCGAGGGCTTCTCGGCCTACGCGATGGACCTGCTGCGCCTGCTCGGCTCGACGTTGAGCCAGCGCCTCATCGACTACAACCGCGAGCGCATTCACCTCTCGCAGTTCTTCTCGGGCCGCGCGATCGACGAGCTGCTGCGCGACCCCGACTACGAGCGGAACTACCTGAAGCCGCGCGCCGAAGAGGTCGGCATTCTCTTCGCCGACATCAACGGCTTCACGCGCATCTGCGAGCAGGTGCTCGAGCGCCCGGAGCGCATCGGCAAGTTCGTCGACGACTGGTCGGAAGAAGCGGTGCGCATCGTGTACCGGCACGGCGGCGTGTTCGACAAGATGGTCGGCGACTGCGTCATCGGGCTGTGGGGGCCTCCGTTCTTCAAGGACTCGCCCGCCAACCGCGCTGCGGAGTGCCTGCGCGCGGCGATCGAGATCCAGCGCTTCACGCGCGAGACGATGAGCGCGCACCCGGAGATCTCGCGGCTCTCGGAGATTCTGAAGATGCCCGGCCTCGGCGTCGCGATCGGCGTCAACCTCACGCCCAGCTTCTGCGGCCTGTTCGGCCCGAACCGCAACTACACCTCGTTCTCCACCGGCATGAACCAGACGGCGCGCCTTCAGTCGCTGGGCAGCTTCCGCGAGACGCTGGTGATGGAGTCGGCGATGAAGGGCATCGCGTCGTTGCCTGACGCGGACCTCAAGGCGCTCAAGTTCGGGCCCATCGTCGAGACGCCGGTGAAGAACGTCGCGCAGCCCCTGCGGTACCACAAGCTGCTCGACTGAATCCCCCTCTCCCCCTGGGGAGAGGGCCGGGGTGAGGGGAGTCAGTCACACCCACCCGGTGAAGTGCCGCAGCGCGAAGCCCGCGCTCACGCTGAACGCATTCACCCCGAAGCTCCACGCCCACGCGTTCGGCACGCGGTTCCACTCGAGCCACTTCGCCTCGACCACCACCGCGAAGAGCTCCGCCAGCGTGACCCACGCCCAGTACGGCACCTGGTGCTCACCCAGCAGTGGAAAGCAGAACCACACGATGGGGTGCGTGAGCGCGCTGGCCATGAACGCGACGAACAGGCTGCGGCTCGCGCGCCAGTAGAGCGGCATCTCGAAGAGCTGCGTGAAGAAGAACGCGATCAGCCACGCGCGCAGCTCGCTCACCACCGCTTGCGCGCCTCGAGCACGAAGAGCAGCCCCGCACCGAGCTCGAGGTAGCCATGGAACGCGGCGAGGTTCAGGTAGCCCAGTCGCGCCTGCGCGAGATCGACCGCGCCCCACGCGGTGATGGCGAGCGCGATGAGCGTGAAGGCGGCGAGCATCGGCGCGCCGAAGTCCGCGACGAGTGCGCGCCAGGTCTCGCGGAACGGGCGCGGGGCAGGGCGGGCGCGCGCGTCTTCGGGCACCAGCCGCAGCCACATCGCGTAGTGCACCGACTGCAGGAACGCGAAGGACAGCACCAGCCGCGTGCCCATCGGCGTGGCGACGAAGGGGGCGTTCGAGGCGATGAAGTCGGGGAGCGAGGTGGCGGTCGCGGGCGTCGACCAGTTGATCAGCGGGTCGAGCGCGCCGGAGAGGATGGCGAGGGTGCCGACGGCGACGAGGGCGGGAACTGCCCACGAGAGGCGCGTGCGGCGGCCGTGCAGCGCCCACCACCAGGCGATGGCGACGACGTTGTGGAGGTGGAGGAAGGCGAAGAGGAACTCCGTCGGCCAGCCGAGTGAGAGCGCGCTCAGGCCGAGCCAGGCGACAGCGCCGAATATGCGCTTCGTGACTGACGCGCGCGCGAGGGCGACGGCACAGGCCAACACCAGCAGGCTCACGACGGGCGGCGCGCCGAAGCCGGTCGCGAGGAGTGGGAGGACGGCGACCCACGCGAGCGGCCCGCGCTCGTGCAGCTTCGGCTGGGCGACGAGGTAGCGCGCGTCGGCGACGAGGTGGGGAACTCCGAGGAGCACTGGGCCCAGCGCGAGGAGCCACATCGGGGCGATGACGGTCAGCGCGAAGGAGAAGGTCACGCTGACGAGGCCCATCCACGCCACGCGGCGATCGCGGTTCGCCCACAGGCCCCCGAGCCATGGGGTCGCGAGGCGGTACGCGCTCGCCCGCACGCGATCGATCCACCACGGGCGCTCGTGTGCCAGCGCGGTCATGCGGGGAGTTCCTGCCCCTCACCCTCGGGCCCCCCTCCGCGGCGGCGCAGTGACAAGGCGGCGAGGAGCGCGAGGAAGGAGAGCGAGAACCCGACCCACGGCGCCATCGAGCGGGCCCGCGCCGTCGTCACACAGCGCAGCATCTTCACCTGCTTCACCTTCGGCGGCGTTCCGACCGGGCGGGGCACGCTGTAGTCGGGCCGGTTGACGACGGTCTCTTCACAGACCCCTGCGGCGCCGTCGTCGGTGGTGCACGCCTGACCCGCGCTCTTGCCCTGACACACCGCCACGTCGTCCGGGAGGATGTCCGCGCGCGCGACCGCGCTCACCAGCACCAGGAAGAGGACTCCGCGCTTCACGCGCGCGACTGTACACGCCGGCGCCGCAGCAGCCACGCCACCGCCAGCCCGGCGAACACGCCCGGCGCGACCGCGCACTTCTTCTCTGCCACTGGCCCGGTGCACTGCAGGCACTCGTAGCTCACCGACTTCGGCGGCGGGCCGTTGCTGTAGTCGTTGCGCGAGCAGGTGGCGGTGACGCACGTCGCGGCCGAACCGTCGTCGCGCTTGCACTCGTCGCCGGCCTTCTTGTCGGTGCAGCCTGCGAGATCGGGCGGCGCGATGTCAGCCCACGCTGCGCCCGCGGCCAACAACACCACGCACACCAACGCCGTCTTCATGCCTGCAACCGCGGCTGGGTGTACGGCCGGGAGAAGTGGATCCACTGCCGCGCGTCGATCTCCACGAACCACTCGATGTTGGGAATGAAGGTGTAGCGAACGGCGGTGAACTGCTCGAGCAGCTCGGCGGCCTGCATCGGGCTCAGGCGCGGGCCCTTGAAGCTGACGCGCAGGTACGTCTCGAGCGTGGGCGTCACGTCGACCGACGCGCAGACCTCGACCGACCCGACGCGAACGCGGTTGTCGATCGTCACCCGGCGGCCCGGGAGCATCCACCGGCTCGGGTGGATCGCGCGATCGAGCAGGGCGCCCCCTGCCTCAGCCATCGACTTCACTCGTGGTACCGGCGAGCGCTGCTGCATTTCGGCCCTCCCGCTGCGGACTCACGCAACGAAATCGGACGCAGCGAAATGAAACAAGGCCCGTGCCCGCTTGACGCGGTCGATTTCGCCGTTCTCCTCAGCGTTCGAGGATGGCGAGGTCGTCGCGATGCAGCGCTTCGTCGAGCCCGCGGTAGCCGAGCGTCGCCTCGATGTCGCGCGTGCGCTTGCCGGCGATGGCCCGCAGCTCCTCGGCGCCGTACGCCACCAGCCCGCGCGCGAAGACCACGCCGCGCTCGTCGGCCACGTCGACGGGATCTCCGTGCGAGAAGTGGCCGTTCACCGCGCGAATGCCCGACGGGAGCAGGCTCTTGCCGCGCTCCACCAGCGCCGCGCGCGCGCCTGCATCGACCACCAGCGTGCCCTTGCCCTTCACGGCGTGCGCGAGCCACGCGGTGCGCGCGTCACGGCGGCCGGGCTGCGGCTCGAAGAGCGTGCCCACGTCTTCTCCCGCGAACACGCGCGTCAGGGTCGCGGGCTTCTGGCCGGGCGCGATGACGCAGCGCACGCCGAGCTCGGTCACCCGCTGCGCTGCGCGGAGCTTGGTCGCCATGCCGCCCGTGCCGACCGCGCTGCCCGAGCCGCCGGCCGACGCGAGCATCGCGCGCGTCACCGTCTTCACCACGGGAATCAACTTCGCGTCGGGGTTGCCGCGCGGGTCGGCGTCGTAGAGCCCGTCGACGTCGCTCAAGATGATCAGCGCGTCGGCGCTCACCAGCCCCGCCACCAGCCCGGCGAGCGTGTCGTTGTCGCCGAACTTGATCTCGTCGACCGACACCGTGTCGTTCTCGTTGATGACCGGCACCACGCCGTCGACGATCAACCGCTCGAGCGCATGCCGCGCGTTCAAGTAGCGCCGCCGGTCCTGCACGTCGCTGTGGGTCAGCAGCACCTGCGCCACCAGCCGCGGGTCGAGCGCCTCTTCCCACGCGCGCATCAGCCGGCTCTGGCCCACCGCGGCGCACGCCTGCTTGCCGGGAATGTCCTTGGGCTTCTTCGCCAGGCCCAGCCGCTCGACGCCCAGCGCGATGGCGCCCGACGACACGATGACCAGCTCGCGGTCTTTCGCCGCCGCGAGGAGCTCACGCGCCAACCGCTCGAAATGCGGCCGGTGGAACCGCCCCGTGGAGTTCGTCAGCGCGTTGGTTCCGATCTTCACGACGACCCGCCGCGCCTCGGCGAGCGCCTCACGCCCCTGCGACCTGGTGACTGGCACGGGCCGGAGTGTGCCCTTTTTTCCGTTTTTCCGGCGGGCGGTGTCTGATCCTTCAAGCCCATGAGAGTGCTCTGGAGATGCGCGGTGTTGGCGGTGGTCGCGGTCGGCTGCGGCACCCCGGTGGAGGTGCCGCCCGCCCCCGATTCGGGCTCGATGAACGACGGCGGGGCGGGGCGCGACGGAGGCGCTGACGCCGGCCCGGGCGATGCCGGGTCGACCGATGCCGGGTCGAACGACGCAGGCGCGAGCGATGCGGGCACGGGCGACGGTGGGACGCTCGACGTGGGCGACGCCGGCGCGGTGTGGACCTTCGTGCCCATCGCCGGCAGCAAGTGCGCGCGCGGCGCGCAGACCGGCTTCGGCTACAGCGCGGGCGCGACCGACACGCTCGTCATCTTCCTGCAGGGCGGCGGCGCGTGTTGGAACACCGGCACCTGCCACCCCTCGCTCCAGCAGTGGGGCCCGGTCTGCAACTACGGCTCGAACTCGGTCTGCCTGTGGGACAACCCCGGCGGCACGCAGCCGCTCGCGGCCTTCGTCGCGCACCCCGACCCGTTCCCCGCTGACGGCGGTGGCGCCTTCCCCTCGGAGCTCGCGCAGGTGAAGAGCTCGCTGCTCTTCGCACGCCGCGCCGAGAACCCGCTGTCGGCCGCGAGCTACGTCTTCGTGCCGTACTGCACGGGCGATCTCCACGCCGGCGACGCGACGCGCACCTACCTCGTGAAGGCCGACCTGGTGAGCAACCCCGCGCCGGTGACGCACGCCTTCAACGGCGCGCGCAACATGGACCTCTTCCTCGCCGACCTGCGCGCCAGGCACCCGACGGTGAACACCATCTACCTGATGGGCGCGAGCGGCGGCGGCTACGGCGCGAGCTTGAACCTCCACCGCGTGCGCGCGGCGTTCCCCGAGGCGGTGGTGCACCTGCTCGCCGACTCGGCGCCGATGCTCGACTCACCGCACTGGAACGACTGGGCGAGCGAATGGAACATCCAGCTCCCGCCCGGCTGCGCGGGCTGCGACGCGGGGCTGTCGAACGTGCTCGAGCGGGAGATCGACCTCGCCACCGGCGCGCGCGTCGGCCTCCTCGCGTTCCAGGAAGACGGCGTCATCACGCGCTTCTTCTTCTCGGGTGGCGACACCAACTCGTGGCTCAACCCGCCGTTCGCGACCTACAGCGCGAGCTTGAACGCCGAGCTGCTCCGCTACGACGCGCGGCCCGCGGCGCGGTACTTCGTCGTCACCGGGCAGGAGCACGTGATGCTCGGCGGCTACGGCGTGGTGCTCAGCGATGGCGGCATCAGCCCGGCGCGGCGCTCGAACGACGGCGGCACCGATCTCCGCACGTGGCTCAACGCCTGGATCGACGGTGGCACCTGGCCGTCGGTGCACTGAAGACCGGCTTCAGCCACCGAGCAGCAGGTTGGTCACCAGCTCGTACTGCGTGTCGACCGAGCGCTCGAGCATCCACGTCGACAGCAGCATCACCTCGACGCCGGCCAGCCCGATCCACGGGCCGAAGGGCAGGTTGTTGCTCTGCGGCTCCCAGTCAGGAACGTCCCCCGTCGATTCGTCGGCAGGCGGGGAATCGGGGATGTCCTGGATGAGCAGGGTCACCGGCACCAACGCCAGCCGCTTCCACAGCGGCAAACCGGGAGCGAGAAATGAAGGAGTGAACGGATAGCGCGGGGGCTCGTCGTCTTCTTCCTCTTCGTCCGCGCCCTTCTTCTCTTCCTTCTTCTCGTCGTTCTTCTCGTCTTCGGGGCCCGCGCGACCGGTGAGCTTCATGCGCACCAGGCCGACCACCGCGCCCTGCACCGACGAGAAGAGAATCACGAGCAGCAGCGGCCGCCAGCCGACCTGCGCCCCGATCATCGCCAGCAGGTACTTGTCGCCCATGCCGAGCGCTTCGAGGCCGACGCGCCGCTCGACGCCTTTCTCGTCCTTCTCCTTGCGGCTGGTGGCGAACCAGCCGGCGAATTCCATGACGCGAAAGGCGATGAACCCGAGCGCGGCGCCGAGCACCGAGCGTTCCAGCGCGCCCGGCCCGAGCAACGGCGACATGGCGATGCCCAGCGCGATGCCCGGCAGCGTGAGCTCGAACGGCAGGATCCACAGCTCGGCGTCGATGAAGATCAGCGGCACGAGGAAGGTGAAGAAGACCAGCGCCGACGCGAGCTCCCAGCTCAGCCCGAAGCGCGCGTATGCGGCGAGGTAGAGCGCGCCCATCAGCAGCTCGATCAGCAGGTAGCGCGGCGAGATGGGCTTCTTGCAGCTGCTGCACTTGCCGCGCAGCCCGAGCCACGAGAGCACCGGCACGTTCTCGTACCAGCGAATCTGGTGACCGCAGTGGGGGCAGCGAGACGGCGGCCACGCGAGGCGCTTGAGGCGCGCGAACGAGAACCACGCGTCCGCGAGCTTCGGGTCGTCGCCGTCGTCTGGCAGGCGCCCGATGACGACGTTGCAAAAGCTGCCGACGCAGAGGCCGACGATGCCGACGTAGAGGGGAATGATCGCCGCTTCCAAACCTGCAGCACGGTACTTGAAACGCGGCGCGCGAGGCACCAAGAGGAGCGGTCAGTGAACGAACCCGTCGGCAACGTGCTGGGCCTCAAGCCCAGCGAGCTCAAGCACCTCAAGCACACCTGGCGACGCCACGTCGGCGTCCACGAGATCGTCAGCCCAGAGCTGGCGCGGCACCTCACCGAGTTCTCGGCCTCCACGAACCGGCAGGTCGGCGTGCTGCTCAACCGCAAGGGCAACGTGGAGGCGGTGGTGGTGGGCAACGCACACCAGCTCGAACTCCCCGACATTGGCCGTGCGCGTGCCGGCCAGGTGCGTCTGCGTGGCCTGCGCCTCGTGCACACGCACTTGAAGAGCGAGCCGCTCACCCGCGACGACCTCACCGACCTCGCGCTGCTGCGGCTCGATCTCGTGGCGGCGATCGGCGTGAAGGACGATGGTTTGCCCGGGGTGCTGCACTACGCGCACCTGCTGCCCGAGAACCCGCAGAACGAGCTGTGGCGCACCGAGACGCGGCCGTCGGTGTACGGCGACGACCAGCCCGATTTCCTGGCGACGGTCGAGGCGCTCGAAGACGAGCTGGCCACCACCACGCAGGCGCGCAAGGTCGGCGATCGCGAGCGCGCGGTGCTGGTCGCGGTGTGCCTCGATGGCGATCGCGAGACCGCCGAGTCGTCGCTCGCCGAGCTGAAGGAACTCGCGCGCACCGCGGGCGTCGAGGTGGTCGACGAGGTGCTGCAGATGCGCCGGCAGGCCGACCCCAAGTACCTCATCGGCGGCGGCAAGCTCGAGGAGCTCAACCTCCGCGCGATGCAGAAGCTCGCCGAGGTGCTGATCTTCGACAAGGACCTCTCGCCCTCGCAGGCGCGGCACATCGGCGAGGCGACGAGCATGAAGGTGCTCGATCGCACGCAGCTGATCCTCGACATCTTCGCGCAGCGGGCGCAGTCGGGCGAAGGCAAGCTCCAGGTCGAGCTGGCGCAGCTCAAGTACATGCTGCCGCGGTTGGTGCAGGCCGACTCGTCGCTCTCGCGTCTGTCGGGCGGTGGTGGCGTCGGCGGTCGCGGCCCCGGCGAGACGAAGCTCGAGCTCGATCGCCGGCGGGCGCGCGATCGCATCACGTTCCTCGAGCGGAAGATCGATCAGCTCTCGGGTGACCGGCGTACGCGTCGTCGCCAGCGCGAGCGCAAGGAACTGCCGGTCATCTCCATCGTCGGGTACACCAACGCCGGCAAGTCGACGCTGCTCAACGCGCTCACCAAGTCGTCGGTGCTCGCGGAGGACAAGCTGTTCGCCACGCTCGACCCGACGTCACGGCGCCTGCGCTTCCCGCGCGAGCACGAGGTGATCATCACCGACACCGTGGGGTTCATTCGCGATCTGCCGAAGGACCTGGTCGCGGCGTTCCGTGCGACGCTCGAAGAACTCGAAGACGCGTCGTTGTTGCTGCACGTCGTCGATGCGAGTGATCCCGCGCGGGACATGCAGATCGCGGCGGTGGAGCATGTGCTCGAGTCGCTCGAGTTGCTCGAGCGGCCGCGGTTGCTGGTGTGGAACAAGGTGGACCGGATTCCCGCAGTCATGGCGCGCACGCTCGTGAATCGGCGGGGCGGGGTGGCGGTCAGCGCGCTGGGGCGTGAGGGGTTTCAGGAGCTCCTCGTGAAGGCGGAAGGCGTGCTGTTTCACGAAGGCGCTGATGCCGATGCGGCGGTGCTGTCGCGTGTGTCGGCTGAGCTCGAGGCGACGTCTCGCTAGGGCGGAAGAAGCTGGCCCCTCACCCCGACCCTCTCCCCGCTCGCAGTGAGAGGGAGCTATTTCCTCACGATCGTCGCCGACGAATCGGTCATCGCGCCCGCATCGACCAGCCCGTCATCCGTCGACTCCCCCGACCGCCCGAGGAAAATCGAGTCGAGCACCTCGTCGAACACGCGCTTCTTCGCGTCATCGAACAACACGAAATCGATGCGCTGAAACTGCGACCCACCCAGCCGCAAGTGCAGCTCGAGCGCCATCGCGAGGCTCGTCGCCGCCGCCTCGAGGCTGACGCGCGCCGCACCCGTGCCGACCGCCGGCACCGCGAGCGTTCGCAACCCCTCGGCCTCCGCCCGCAAGAACACCCGCTGCGTCGCCCGCGCCACGCACGAGACCTCGTTCCACGCGCTCACCGCGTGCAGCACCCGCCGCGCCTGCAACGCGCCCGCGGTGGTGCTGATGCACGCCCCGAGCGGCTGCGACCCGATGGCGCGCGTCTCGTCCACGATGATCTGTCCGCCCGCGCGGCGAAGCGCGTCGGCGACGCCCACCTCCATCGACAGCTCGGAGTTGGCCGAGCACACGATGCCGTCAGCCTGGGCCCGCGCGATGTCGTCGGCGCGCGTGGTCAGCAACACGCCGCCCACGTGCAGGCCCGCCGCGTCGCGTGAGACCGCCAGCGGCCGGTGCACCAGGCTCGAGAGGCGCGAGAACACGCCGACCACCCGCTCGGCGTCGGCCCACCGCTCGCCCGGTTCGCGCGCGAGCATCTGCGCGAGCGCTTGCTGGAAGTACGCCTCCTCGGGCGACTCAGGCCGGGGGAACGCAGGCCGCGCCTCGGGGTCGAGCGTCTCGCGCGTGCTGCCGAACGGCGGGCGCCCGTAGCGGAGCTGGAACGCGGTCGCGCCCAGCCCGTAGAGGTCGGTGCGGCGATCGAACACCCCCGCGCGCAGCGTCTCGGGCGCCATGTACTCGAGCGTGCCGGCCAGCTCGGGCGTGTCGCCGCCCGCATTCCCCTTGGCGACCGCGACGCCGAAGTCTCCGAGCTGCACGCCTTCTTCCGGCGAGACGAAGAGGTTCGACGGCTTGAGATCGCGGTGCAGCACGCCGGTGCGGTGCGCGGCCGCGAGGGCCTGCGCGACCTCCGACGTCACCTCGCACACGTACCAGAGCGGCAGCCCGCGCCCGACCGCGCGGCGGCGCAGCGAGTCGAGCTCAGCGCCGTCGAGGCCGTCGACGTAGTCCTGCACCATGTACGGCGCGTCGTCCGGCGTGAGCCCGAAGTCGAGCGGCCGCACCACGCGCGGGCTGCGAATGCGCGCGGTCAGCATCGCCTCGGTGCGCAAGCGCGCGGTGCGCTCGGCCGGGGCGCCCTCGAGGCTCAGCTTGAGGGTCTTGATGATCACCGGCGCGCAGAGGTGCGTGTGCCGCGCGAGGAAGACGTCGCTCATGCCGCCGCCGCCGATGCGGCCCCACACCTCGTAGTCCGACAGCCGGCTCCCGGGCTCGAGCATGGGTCAGACCAGCAGCCCGAGAATGCCCTCGAGCCACGCCTGCACCTCGCCCCGCGCCGGAATCATCTTCGCGTCGAGCGCGAAGCCGAACAGCGGCCCCGCCATCTCGCCCGCGGTCTTGAACCGCAGCTTCAGGTCGGGCGTCAGCGCGCGGGTGATGATCTGCGCGAGCGGCTTCTCGACGTAGTCGGGAATGGTGAGCTTCGGCGCGCGAATCGCGGCCATCACCTGCTGCTCGCTCGCGTCGTCCTGCTGGAAGGGGTGGTAGCCGACCACCAGCTCGTGGAGCATCACGCCCACGGCCCACAGGTCCGACGCGGGGGTGAGCGCTTCGCCGCGCGTCTGCTCGGGCGAGAGGTAGCTCAGCTTGCCGGCCGCGACGCCGTGGCCCGGCCCGATGTCGACGTGCGTGCTCGACGCGACGCCGAAGTCGCCCAGCTTGATGTCGCCCTCGCCCGAGAAGAAGACGTTGGCGGGGTTCACGTCGGAATGAATCAGGTTGAGCGCGGTGCCGGTCTTGGTGGTCGCGCGGTGGAAGTACGCGAGCGCCTTCAGCACCTCGATGCACACGTGCACGCCCATGCCGATGGGGAAGCTGCGCATCGCGTTGCGGTGGTTCTTCATCACCTCGGACAGGTCACCGCCGATGAGGAACTCCATCGCGATGAAGGGCCGCCCGAACGCCACCCCGTGCTCGAGCATGCGCACCAGGTTGGGGTGGTTGAGCAGCGACATGAGGTCGGCCTCGTCGCTGAACTTCTCCTCGTTGGCGCCCTGCCGCATCATCTTGAGCGCCACGTTGACCTGGTCGCCCTTGCCGTCGACCGCCTCGGCGAGGAACACCTCCGCCATGCCGCCCTGGCCGAGCCGCGAACGCACCACGTACTTCCCGTAGCGCTTGCTGGGCACTTCGATGGTGCGGCCGGAATTCACGAGCGCTGAACCGTAGACCACGAGACGCGGTACGTCGCGCCCTTCCCCTCGCTCATGAGGTCCCCCCTCGGCGCGAGGTCGGGGTTGACCTTGAGGCCGTCCTGGGCGTCGACGACGTGATCGAACCTCAGCTCTTCGGCCACGGCGCGGCATCACACCATCGGGGCGCGAACGCACCAAGCCCCGCCTGAACATCCCAGAGCAACGGCGGGCCCGTGGGCTAGAATGCCGTGCCGTGACGTGCTCGGCGTGCGGTTCCCCCCTGACTCCTGGCGCAACGACCTGCGCCTCGTGCGGGACGCCCGTGCTCGCCCCGGCCCAGCCGGCGACCAGCATCAGCCAGAAGCTGCGCCCCGCCCCCGGCTTTCGCGAAGAGAAGACCATCAACCCGGTGCGCGTCGCCGACGTGCTGCTGGGCCGCTACCGCCTCGAGGAGAAGATCGGCGAGGGTGGCATGGGCGCGGTCTTCACCGCCCACGACCAGGAGCTCGATCGCAGGGTCGCGGTGAAGCTGCTCGCGGCGTCGCTGGTGAACGACTCCGAGGTGCTGGAGCGGTTCGAGCGCGAGGCGCGGCTGACCGCGAAGCTCGACCACCCGCACATCGTGCCCATCTACGACGTCGGCCGGCACGAGGGCCGCCCGTTCATCGTGATGAAGCTGCTGCAGGGCGACTCGCTCGCCGGCCGCCTGCGCGCGAAGGGCGGCTTCACCGCCGACGAGACCGTGAAGCTGATGAAGCAGCTCGCGTCGGGGCTCGACTTCATCCACGCGCAGGGCTTCATCCACCGCGACATCAAGGCGGGGAACATCTTCGTGTCGCCCGAGGGGCACGCGACGATCCTCGACTTCGGCATCTTGCGGCAGAAGAGCGCGAGCACCGGCATCACCCGCACCGGCATGGTGATGGGCACGCCGCACTACATGGCGCCCGAGCAGGCGCTGGGCCTCAAAGACGTCGACCACCGCGTCGACCTCTACGCGCTCGCGGTGGTGCTCTTCGAGTGCCTCACCGGCACGTTGCCCTTCGAGGCCGACTCGGAGCTGCGCCTCATCCAGCTCCAGGCCCACGCGCCGCCGCCGGAGATCCTCGACCGCGCGCCGTGGATCCCCGCGCCCGTCGCCGCGGTGGTGCGCAAGGCGCTCGCGAAGAAGCCGGAAGATCGCTTCAACACCGCCGCCGAGCTGGTGGGCGCGCTCGAGCAGGCCTACGCCGACGCGAAGACCAGCAAGTCGAACCTGCCGGTGGTGCCCGCGCCGCCGCCCGTCGTCGCCACCACCACCGCGCCGTCGCTGCGCAAGGTGAACTCCCAGCCTCCCGCGCCGGCGGCCACGGTGCCCGAGGGCGCGCCCATCGTGCCGGGGGTCGTCGAGCCCGACACCGGTGAGCTCTCCCGCGCGCTGCAGCCGAGCCGGGTGCCGAAGCTCGTCGCCGCGATCGGTGGCGTGCTGGTGCTCGCCGGCATCGCGTGGCTGGCGCTCAAGCCGCCCGACCCGGGGCCCGTGGTGCCGGCGGTAATCGACGCGGGGGCTCCCGTCGTCGCGGTGATCGACTCGGGGCCTGCGGTCGCCGAGACCACCATCGACGCGGGCCCGGAGTTCGCGGACTTCCCCCAGGTCGATGCGGGCGCGCTCATCGCGGCGGGCACGGCCGAGGACGCGGGTGTCGACGACGGTGACGATGGCGACGACGCCGGCACCGCGCAGGTGAAGCGCCCGACGCAGAAGAAGAAGGGAAAGATGAACGTCATCAGCACCCACGGCGGCGAGCCGTACTGGGCGCAGGTGAGCGTCGACGGAGTGCCCCGCGGCCGCACGCCGCTGCTGCTCGACCTCCCCGTCGGCAAGTACCTGGTGCGCGTCGAGCGCTCGGGCTTCAAGCCCCAACAGCGCGAAGTGCGCGTCGCCGGCGGTGGCAAGCCGGTGGTGGTGAAGGTCGAGCTCGTTCAGAACTGAATCTCCCTCCCCCTGCGAACGCGGGGAGAGGGTCGGGGTGAGGGGCAGAACTGAAGGCTTTTCCTTGAGCCACCCCCGCGCGGTGCGAGAGTCGCCCGCCGATGCTCTCCGTCGCCCTCCTCGCGCTGGTGCTCTCGACCCCGGGCGGCAAGGGCGGCAAGACCGACAAGACGGATAAGGCGGTGGTCGCCGCGCCCGTTGCCCCCGCACCCCAGGGCACGAAGCTCGAGCAGGGCCAGGCGCTCTTCGCCTCGGGCGACTTCGACGGCGCGCTCAAGGCGCTCGACGCGGCGGTGAGCGAAGGCGGCGACGCCGCGACGATGGAAAAGGTGCACCTCCTCCGCGCGCAGTGCTTCGGCGCCCGGCAGGACTTCGGCCGCGCGGAAGACGCCTTCGAGCACGCGCTGGAGTTCAACCCCGAGGCCTCGCTCGACCCGACGCGCGTCGACCCCACGCTGGTGAAGCTGCTCGACTCGGTGCGCGCGCGGTTGATGGGCACGGTGGTGGTGCGCAGCACGCCGAGCGGCGCGTCGGTCATCGTCGACGGCAAGGTGGTGGGCAACGCGCCGCAGACCATCTCGCTCTCGAGCGGCCGCCACCAGCTCAGCGCGCGCTGGGACGACGGCGAGCCGCAGGTGCTCGAGGTCACGGTGCGCCCGCGCCAGCACACCCGCGTGGAATACGTGCAGAAGCTCGCCACCGGCCCCGCGGGCGACATCGATCTCTCGCCGCGGCCGTTCCGCCCCTTCGGCGACCTGCGCGGCGTGTTCGAGCCGCTCACCTCGGGCAACATCGACGGCGGCCTCGAGCTGGGCGGCGGCATCGAGTACGCGCACTGGCGGCTCGGCCTCTTCCTGCGCCTCTTCCCCCGCTTCGAGCTGACGCCGCGCTTCCAGTTCTCGGTGCCGCTGCTGACGCTGGGCCCCGGCGTGCTCAACGCGGTGCTCGAGGTCGGCGTGCCGTTCTCGTTCGGCGGCGTCTTCTCGGTCGGCTTCCAGGGCGCCGCGGGGGCGGAGTGGTACCTGTTGCCGTGGCTCGCGCCGTACGTCTCGATCGGCGGCTCGCACCGCTTCTTCCCCAACAGCGGTTACGACACCGGCTTCGTGTTGCAGGGCGGCATTCGCTTGCGCGTCCCCTGAAGGGTGCGAGAGTCCACCCCTCGATGCTGGTCCCCGCTCTGGCGCTGTTGCTTGCTGCCGGCACACCCGCCGCGAAACCGCCCAAGGAGAGCCGGTTCGAGCAGGGTCAGAAGCTCTTCACGCAGGGTGACTTCGACGCGGCGCTGAAGGCGCTCGACGGCGCGGTGGTCGACGGCGGCGACTCCGCGACGATGGAAAAGGTGCACCTCCTGCGCGCGCAGTGCTTCGCGGCCCGGCAGGACTTCGTGCGCGCCGAGGAAGCCTTCGGCCAGGCGCTGGAGTTCAACCCCGACGTCACGCTCGACCCCGCGCGCGTCGACCCGACGCTGGTGAAGCTGCTCGAGGCGGTGCGCGCGCGCTCGGTGGGGCAGGTGCTGCTCAACTCCACGCCGCCGGGCGCCGACGTGTCGGTCGACGGCAAGAGCCTCGGGCCCGCGCCGCAGTCGCTCTCGCTCTCCTCGGGCAAGCACAAGGTCGAGGCGAAGTGGGCCGACGGGCCGGCGCAGAAGGTCGATCTCCTGGTGCGGCCTCGCCAGCAGACGCGCGTGGAATGGGTGCAGCAGGTCTCGGTCGCGCCGGGCAAGGCCACGTTGAGCGATCGCCCGCTGCGGCCGTTCGGCGATCTGCGCGGCATGTTCGAGCCTTCCACCTCGGGCGCGGTCGACGGCGGGCTCGAGCTCGGCGGAGGCCTCGAGTTCCTGTGGTTCCGCCTCGGGCTCTTCGCGCGCCTCTACCCGCTCTTCTCGCTGACGCCGCGCTTCCAGTTCTCGCTCCCGGTCGCGACCACGGGCGTGGGCGACTTCAACATCACCATCGAGGCGGGCGCGCCCATCACCTTCCTGCCCGACGGCGTGGGCATCGGCGTGCAGGGCGCGGGCGGCGTGGAGTGGTACCCGCTCAAGTGGGCCGGCGCGTATGCGCTCATCGGCGGGCGTCACCACTTCCGCTGGCCGGGTCGCAACGACGTGACGGCGTTCACCGCGACGGCGGGCGTGCGGCTGCGGATGCCCTGATCAGCCCGCCTTCGGCAGCGCGTGCCGCAGCATGCTGATCACGTCGCGGCGCTGCAGCGGCTTCTCGAACAGGGCGACGATGCCCGACTTCGCGCAGTCCTCGGCGATCTCCGGCGTCACGGTCGCGCTCAAGGCCACCACCGGCGTGTGACGGTTGGGGTTGCGCCGCGAGCGCAGGCGGCGCGCGAACTCCTCGCCGTTGAAGTCGGGGAGTTCGCGGTCGGTGACGATCAGATCGAACGGCTGCTTGAGGCACCACGCGAGCGCTTGCCAGCCGTCGACGGCCGACACGACCTTCCAGCCCACGGCCTTCAAGTGACGCTCGATCACCAGGCGCGCCATCGAGCTGTCTTCGATCAGCAGCAGCTGCACCTCACAACAGTCACAGCAGACCAGGGCCCGCGCGCGACAGGTTTCTGACGCCGGCGCACGAGCGCCACCACGCCAAACACGAGCGACCAGGCCGACAGGAAGATCAGGAACGCGGTCTGCACGATCGCGCAGCCCTCGCTCAGCATCGACGCCGGCTCGAACTCCGCGCGCACGAGGCGGTGGGTGTCGTCGACGAGCAACCCACGTTCGGCGAGCTGCGCGGCCCTGACCTCGACGCTCGAGCCCCGCTCGACGAGGAGCCGCTCGCGCGTGTCGAGGTTGAAGGCGAAGGTGAGGGCGGCCTCGATGCCGCGCTGGTTGGTCCACCCGGTGAAGTTCGGGTCGACCTGCGCTGCCCGGTAGACCCACGGCCCCGCGCGGTGCGTCGCGGCGGGCATCAGCGGTTGATCGCGCAGGTTGCGCCCACACAGCCAGCACCACGGAATCCACGCGGGCTTCACGGTCTCGAGCTGCGCGTCGTCGAGGAGCACCACGTCGGGCCGCAGCGCGACGGCGGTGTGGTCGTACTTGCGGTTGAAGTCGATGTCGGCGCGCTGGCCGGTGTTGGGCACGAAGAAGCTCACCCGGTTGAGCCCGACGAACCAGGCGATGGTGACCACCGCCCAGAGCACGAACGGAATCGGGAAGAGCCGCTGCACCCCGCGAGTCTACGGCGCCTCAGGTGAAGATGATCTGCGCGCCCTCGGCGAGATCGTAGAAGTCGCCCGCGGTGATGACGTCCTTCACCTGGGGAATCAGATCGTCCTTGGTGCGCTTGAACATCTTCATCGCCAGCTCGCACGCGTAGAGCTCGGCGCCGGCCTCATCGAGGATCTTCATCATCTCGCGCACGCTGGGCAGATCGAGCTCTTCCATCTGCTTGCTCATCATGCGGCCGGCGAGGGTCTCCATGCCGGGCAAGCCCGCGAGCATGGTGGGCATGCCGCTCGACGGCTGGCCCGCGAGGTTCACGTGCAGGTGATCGACCTTCTTCTCGCTGATGGCGTCGAGGCCCCAGAACGTGAAGAACACGAACGCCTCGATGCCCGACTGCCGCGCGGCGTTGGCGAGGATGAGCGACGGCCACACTTCATCGAGGCCACCGTGCGAGCAGATGATCGCCACCTTGCGCTGCGTCTGCGCGATGGGGTGCTCCAGCTTCTGCATCTCTCCGGGGTGCGTCATGACGTCCTCCTCGTGCTCACAGGCAGCCAGCGGGTTTCGGCAGTCCGGCGATCTTCGCGATGGTGCGGCCGGGCGCCTTGGGGAACAGGGCGTAGATGGACCTCGTGTCGACGTTCATGCCCTGCGTGATGCGGCGAATGTTGGGCGCCGCCTTCTTCTCGGCGTAGTCCTGCCGCGCGAAGTCGATCACCTTCCAGTGGTCGGCGGTGAGCGCCACGCCCTGCGCCGCGGCGATGGTCTCGCCGAGCGTCGGGTTCCACTGCGCGGAGTCGGCGAGGTGTCCGTCGGGGTTGAACGCGACGCCGTCGAGCACCACCGGGGCCGGAGCCGCGCTCGGCGTTCCATTCGCGGGCAGCGCCTTCGCCGCGGGTCTCGGACTCGCCGGCCGCTCGATGCCCAGCGCGCGGTTCGGCCGGCGCTTCGGCGCGAGCAGCGCGTTCACCTTGTCGCGCTGGCTCTTGCTCTGCTGCACCGCGGCCGCGCCCTTGCCGACCTTCTTGAGCACCTCGAGCATGACGGCGAGCCCACGCCCGACGTCGTGGTTGCTCGTCGCGCGCACCAGGCCGACGAGGCCCAGCGGCTCGGTCTGATCAGCGCGGTGCACCGCGTCGCTCGCTTCGGCCGCGATCGCCAGCACCTGCGGCTGGGTCACCGCCTTCACGGTGTCGAGAATGGTGGTGATGGAGTCGCCGAGCGCGCGCACGTCCTCGGGCGTGTACGACTCCATGATGCGCTGGCCGACGCGCACCAGCTCGCGGCCGAAGGCGAAGTAGCCCTTCTTCTCGAACTCGGCGAAGTCGGCGGTCAGCGACTTGAGCGCGTCCTTCGCGATGGGCATCACCAGCTCGTCGACGAGCTCTTCCTGTTTGCGCTGCCTTTCGGCGATGGAGGCCAACTGACCCTGCATCGCGTCGAGGCGGGACATCACGGCTTCGAGGGTGACCTGGTTCATGACGTGCTCCGTTTCAAACGGGTCAGGGCCACTTGCCGGCCATCACCATGCGGTGATCGAACGGCAGCTCTTTGCCGGCCACGAGCAGGTTCCAGTAGACCCACTTGAAGCCGAGCTTCCCCCAGTGGTTCATCGCGCTCTCCTCGAGCAGGGTGAACGGCCCGACGCCCGGCAGGGGGAAGCGGCCTGGCAGCGGCTCGGTGTTGTAGTTGAAGTCGATCAACATCGCCTTGCCGTGGCCCGACTCGATGAAGCAGTTCGCGTGGCCGTCGAAGCCCGGCTCGAGCGCGCGGCCCTCGATGAAGCGGTGCACGTTGTCGAACACCACCTCGCCCTGGAAGTGCGCGACGGAGCCCGCCTTGGACGAGGTGAGGTCGGTCGCGTCGCCGAGCACGAAGATGTTGGAGAACGCCATGGACTGCAGCGTGTGCTTGTCGGTCGGCACCCAGCCGCCGCCGTCGCCGAGGCCCGAGTCGGTGATGGCCTGCGCGCCGCCGTGGAGCGGGATCTCGACGAGCAGATCGTACGGCTCGCTGCGGCCGTCGTACGCGGTGATGACCTTTTGCCCGCCGACCACCGAGGCGAGGAGGAAGTCGCCGACCACCTTGATGTTGCGGTCGCTGAGCATGGTGCCCAACGCGGCCGACGCACGCGGCTTGGTGAACGCGCCCTCGAGCGGGGTCACGTAGACCATCTCGGTCTTGTCGCGCACGCCGCGCTCGGTGAGGAACGCGTCGGCGAGGAAGGCGAACTCGAGCGGCGCGACCGGGCACTTGATGGGCAGCTCGGCGATGTTGATGACGAGGCGGCCGCCTTTGAAGTCGAAGAGCGCGCGGCGCAACGCCTGGGCGCCTTCGAGCGTGTAGAAGTCGAACGCGTTCTTGCCCCAGCCCTCGCCGGTGAGCCCGGGCGTCTGCTCGGGGATGATGCGGCTGCCGGTCGCGATGATGAGGATGTCGTACGCGAGCTTCTCGCCGCCCTTGAAGGTGACGGTGTTCTCGCTCGCGGCGATGCGATCGATCTCCTGCAGCTTCAGCTCGACGCGGCGCTCGAGCAGCGCGTGGCGCGGGCGCACGATGTCTTCGTCGCGGTACTGGCCGAAGGGCAGGAAGAGCAGGCCCGGCTGGTAGATGTGCACGTCATCGCGATCGACGACGGTGATGCCCCACGACTCGGGGAGCGAGCGGGCCAGCTTGTTGGCCATCAGGGTGCCGCCGGTGCCTGCGCCGAGAATGACGATGCGCTTCATGTGAAGCCCTCCTCATGCGGTCGACTCGACGCATGAGAGCCTCGAATACATCAAAGGGTTCACACAAGTAATTTCGATGACTTGCTACTTCAGTAGGCGCTCGGCGTTGCCCCGGTAGAGCTTCTCGAGCACCTCGCGCGGGAGCGAGATTCCGTCGATCGACCACCGCCCTTGAATCGGCGTCGGGCTCGGAATGGCCTTTTCGCCGCTCTCGAAGAACTTCCACGTCGAGTCGAAGAAGCGCTCGGTGTCGGCGGCGTTCGGCGCGCTCGCCCCGCGGGAGCCGAGCATCAGGTCGAACTCCCGCGTGCCCACGCCGAGGTCGGTGCCGAAGAGAATCCGGTCCTGGTACTTCAAGAAGATCTCTCGCACGTCGCGACGCCCCAGCTCGGGCACGCGCGCGCCGGTGTCGACGAACAGGTTGGGGTACTTCTCGAGCATCGCCGCCACGCGCTGCGGATCTTCGGGTGCGTTGCCGAAGTGCACACCGATGAACGTGGTCTTCGGGTGCCTCGCGACGCGACGCTCGTACGCCTGGAACAGCGCCTCCCACGTGGGGAGTGGCTTGCCGTAGTTGCTCCAGCCCGGGTGCACCGTCAGCTCGTCGACGCGCTCGTTCTGCTCGTTCACCGGCAGCCAGAACGCGACCGGATCGCCGACGTGAATCGACACCGGCAGTCCGAGCTCGCCGCACTTCTCGAAGAACGCATCGAAGGCGGGATCATCGACCGCGAGCAGCGCGCCATCGGGTCCGCGCGACGACAGACCGAACGACTTGAAGATCTTCACGCCGCGCGCGCCGAGCCGCTTCGCCTCCACCAGGCCCTCAACCAGCATCGCGGGCTCGAGGTGACCGAACGGCGGGTTGGCGAAGACCACCACCTCGAAGCCGTCGTGGCTGACGCTCTTCGCTTCGGCGAGCGACTCCTCGAGGCCCGCCCCCGGCCAACCGCCCGAGAGCTGCACGATGCGCGTGATGCCGTGCGCGAGGTTCAGCTCGCGGGCGTGCTTCATCGCGCCGGGCGACACGTGCTGATGCACGTCGAACACGCTGACCCGGCTGGGCGAGGGCGAGGCGCACTTGCAGCCCACGCCGAGCAACGCCCACGTCACGAGTGCGATCCAGCGAGCGAGCATCCGCGCGCGACGATACCCGCGATGCTGGTCGACGCGGAGGCCGACACTCGGGCAGGCTGCGCCCCATGCGTCTCGCGCAGTTCGCCGTGCTCTCGCTCGCCGTCTTCCTCGCCGGGTGTGACTGCGGCAGCGCGCGCATCTCGCAGGCCTTCGACGCGGGTTGCCGCACCGAGACTTGCGACGGCACCGACGAAGACTGCGACGGCGTGGTCGACAACGGGCTGCCGGTCTTGAAGTGCGGCGTCGGAGCGTGCGCGCGCGAGATCGCCAGTTGCATCGAGGGCACCACGCGCACCTGCGAAGAGGGCACGCCCGGCGTCGAGACCTGCAACGGCGTCGACGACGACTGCAACGGTGAGGTCGACGACAACCTCGCGCCTCTGCAGTGCGGCGTCGGCGAGTGCGCGGTGAGCGTCTCGGCGTGCATCGAGGGCGTGGCGCAGACCTGCAACCCGGGCCCCGCGGTGGCCGAGCGCTGCGACGGCAAGGACAACGACTGCAACGGGCAGGTCGACGACGGCATCGCGCCGGTGACGTGTGGAGAAGGCGCGTGCGCACGCACGGTGGTCAGCTGTCTCGAAGGTCTCGAGCAGGGCTGCACGCCGGGCCAACCGACGACCGAGATCTGCGACGGCGTCGACAACAACTGTGACGGGCAGATCGACGAGGCGCTGCCGACGCTGGTGTGTGGCGTGGGCGAATGCAGTCGCACCACCGCGGCGTGCGCGAGCGGGCAGGGTCAGGTCTGCACGCCGGGAACTCCGGTGGCCGAGGTTTGCGACGGCAAGGACAACGACTGCGACGGCGCGATCGACAACGGCCAGGGCCCCGTCACGTGCGGAGTCGGCACCTGTCGCCGCACCGTCGCGGGCTGCGTGAATGGCACGCCGCAGACCTGCACTCCGGGCGCGCCGACGACCGACATCTGCGACGGCCTCGACAACGACTGCAACGGCACCGTCGATGACAACGGCATCTGCAACCCGCCGCTGGTGCTGTGCGAGGGCTCGGTGTCGGGGCGCGTTGGCGATCCGGTGACGCTCACCGCGACCGCCATCGACCTCGACGGCACCATCGTCTCGAACACGTGGATCGTCGGCATCAAGCCCACCGGCTCGACCGCGCAGCCGATGCCGAACAACCAGCCGACCACCACCTTCACGCCCGACGTCGCCGGCCGCTACGTGCTGGCGTTCTGCGCGCGCGACAACGCGGGCACCACGACGTGTTGCTCGACGACCATCAACACCACGCAGTGCACCTCGCCTCCGTCACCGCCGGTGAGCACGGCGTGCGGCACGAGCTGGGACGGGCGGCCCATCGTGCAGTTCCCCGCGGTGCCGGCGGGGCAGCAGTACGAGCTCAAGGTCGCGGGGAGTGGGCTGGTGCGCGCGACGGCGAACGCGGGCGAGAACTACCTGCGGCCGGCGCTGCGCGTGGCGAGCGGGGCGCCGCCTCCGGGCGCCGCGACCACCCTCGAGGTGCGCGCGTGCTCAGCGAATGACCTGAGCTGCTGCTCGACGCCCTCGACGGTGAGCGTGAACGTCGTCGAGGCGTGCACCACGCCGATTCCGCCGACGTCGTCGAACCTGGTGTTCAGCGAGTACGTGGTGAACGGCGAAGGCTCCTGCAGCACGGGCTCGACGTCGTGCCAGGCGGGCGAGGCGGTCGAGTTCACCAACCTCTCGCACTGCCCGGTGAAGCTCGACGGCTTCCACTTCGCGTACCGCAACCCCGCGGCGTCGGCGAACAGCGTCAGGTGGATGAACTTCGGTCCCGCCGAGATCGTCCCGCCGCGCGGCGTGTACGTGGCGATTCGCGATCAAGCCAGCGCGCCGGTGTGCTCCGCGGCCTTCGCGCTCGCGACGCCGAGTGCGGGTCTCTTCGGGCTGCGCGTCAGCACGCTCGACATGGAAGGGCAGTTCCTCGACACGGGCTGGTTCAACAACGCCGGCGGCGGCTCGAGCATCATGCAGGTCTCGCCCGGGTTCGTGCCCGATGGCGGCGCGCCGGACTTCTTCTCTCCCGCGCCGCTCGCGCAAGTGGCGCCCTACGTCGGCGGGACGCAGGCGTGCATCGGCGTGGGCTTCAACGCGACGAACTCGTGCGGTGACTTCATGGGCACCACGACGCCCACCACGCTGTTGGCGCCCAACCAGCTCGGCCGCCTCTGGCACCCGTGCGACGTGATGGGCGCCTCGGCAGTCCCGACGTGCGTGCGGAACTGACTCACTGCACGACGAGCGGCACCCGGGTCAGCGTGCACTTCACGGTGTGGCTCGGGTTGCCGGAGTTCTTCGCCGCACGCAGCGCGTTCCCTTCCCGCAGCACCAGGTCGAGCACCAGCGTGACGCTCTTGCCCGCGATGTCGAGGCCCTCGACGGTGACGGTGCCCTTCTCGAGGTAGAACTTCTTCGCGTCGCCGGGCAGCCAGAAGGCCTGCAGCGCGTCGCCGAGCTTCGCGTTCTGCGCGCTGACCGTGGCGGCCGTCTTCCCTTCGAGGCTCGACCAGTCCACCGAGACGTCGAGCTTCGGGTTTCCGCCGGCGGCATCGCTGGCGAGGCTCAGCCCGAGGCGACGGCCGGTCACGGCGGTGGTGCTCACCACGGCGGCGTCGACCAGCGCGTTCCAGTTCGCTCCGTCGAGTTGGCAGACCACCGCGTGCGGCGCGGACACCACGAGCAAGGTCACGAGCGAGAGCATGGGTCGACTGTAGAACGCGTGGTGGCGGTCAGGGCACGGTCAATACGCCAAGCTGCCCAACCTCGAGCGCGAGCCCCGGTCCACTCCCGGCGCCGTTCAGATCGCACGAGGTCCAATTGACGCCATCGACCGAAGCGCGCGCCGTGAACCCGTACGTCCCGCTGACCGGCCCGACGAACACGCCGTCATATTGATCGCTCGTCGCCCCAGCGACGGCCCCGACCGCCGGCCACCACCGCCACCCACTCGCCGTCGCCGGACTGCTCGCCGCCGGCCCGAACCCGACCTGCACGCGAAGCGAAGCGCCAAACCCAGCCGAATCGGTGACGCCGGGCTGCGTGACGCTCGCACTGACGGTCGAGCTCACGGCTCCCGCATTGACGCTGACATTCGCGCCGCCGAGCAGCTGGCACGCATTCAACTCATCAGGAGCACCAACTCCATTGAGCGAGCAGCTGCACAACACTCCCGTCGTCGAGAGCGACCGAGGCGTGATGCTGCCCGACGCGCTGACCGTGAAATCCGTCGAGTTCTGGTTTGCATCGCGGCACCCGCTCTGCCCGCGCAGGATCGAAGTCGTCGTCGACGGAGCCGGAGTTCCGGCGGTGCCCTCGAAGCAGTTGTTTCCCGACCCAAAGCCGACGAAGTCGACGACGTTCGTGGTGGGGCACGTGCCGGTGAGCGCGGTGGTGACGTTCGCGAGCAGCACCTTCCCGGAAGTCGCCGACATGTTGATGGTCGAGTTCTGGTCACCGGCGAACACCGTCCCGTTCGCGCCGCCGCTGGCCATCATCACGAGGTAGTAGCCACCGGCCGGCACCGAGACGTTCGACAGCGTCGTGAGGTTGGTGCCCCAGCTGTTGCCGGCAGAGCTCGTGTACTGAATCGAATACCCGTTGAGCGAAATCGGGTTGGGCGTCGGGTTGTGCAGCTCGACGAAGTCGTTCCGCAGCGTCGCGCCCGTATTCCCACCCGCGCCATACACCTGGCTGATGACGAGCCCCGTGCCGCACCGCCCCGAGTACGGAGGATTCGTATCGAGCACCGTCATCGCGAACACGGGACTCGTGACGCTCGCGAACGTCGCCGTGACATTCGCGCTGCCGAGCGACAGCCCCATCGCCTTGCCGAACACTCCGCTCGCGTTCACGAAATCAACGACTGCGGGACTCGCGCTCGCCCACGTCACCAGCGCAGTGAGGTCGGCCGTGCTCGAGTCGGCGTACGTGCCCGTCGCCACCAACTGCACGGCGGTCCCATTCGCGAACCGGCTCACCCCGCTCACCGCGATCGACACCAACGCAATCGGGTCGACCGTGAGCGAGGTCGACGCGTTCTGCGAATTCCACTGCGCGCTGATGGTGACCGTCCCCTCGAGGAGCCCGCGCGCGACGCCCAGCGCCGAGATGGTGGCGAGCGACGCATCCGAGGTCCCCCACGTGACGAGCGAGGTGACGTCTTCGGTGGTCGAGTCGACGTAGGTCGCGGTGGCGGTGAAGGCGAGGGTGCTGCCTCGCTGCACGTGCGGATTCACGGGCGTCACCGCGAGCGACTGCAGCGCGGGGCGATTGACGGTCACCGGCACGGAGCCACTCACGCCGGCCTGCGTGGCGGTGATGGTGGTGTTGCCCGCGGCCAACGCCGTCACCAAACCAGCGGAGCTGACGCTCGCGACGGCCGGCGTGGTGCTGCTCCACGTCGCGGTCGAGGTGACGTCTTGCGTCTGCCCGTTCGACAGCGTGCCGAGCGCGGTGACCTGCTGGGTCTGCGTCTTGTTGAGCGTGATGAGCGTGCTCGGCGTGAGCGCGATGCTCACCAACACCGGCGCGACGACGGTGAGCTGCGTGGACCCGGTGACGCCTCCCGAGCTCGCGCTCACCAGCGTCTGGCCAATCGCGACCGACGAGACCAGCCCGCTCGACGACACGGTCGCGATGCCCGAATCGACGGTGGACCACGTCACGCCGCTCGTGAGGTTGGTCTGCGTGCCATCGGAGTACGTCGCGCGCGCGACCATCGCCTGCGTCAGCCCGAGCGCGATCGAAGGCGTCGCGGGAGTCAGCGCGATGGAGTCGATCTCCGCCGCGGTGACGGTGACGCTCAAGCTGCCGCTCACCCCGCCCACCGTCGCCGTCGCATTCGCGGTGCCGAGCTGTGCGCTGGTGAGCAGGCCGCTCCCGTTGACGGTGAACGTGGTGCCCGTCGTCGGAGTCCACGACACGCCGGAGCTCAACACCTGGCTCGAACCATCCGAGAACCTGCCGGTCGCGGTGAGCTGCAGCGTGCGCCCCTTCGCGACGCTGGTGCTCGGCGCGGTGACGTCGATGCGCTGCAGCGCGGGCGCGCCCACCACCACGGTGCGCGAAGCCGTGACGATGCCGAGCGTGGCGTCGATGGTGGTGGTGCCGGCGGCGACCGCGGTCACGAGCCCCTCGGTGCCCGCATCGTTCGAGACGGTCGCCACGCCCGCATCGGCCGAGGTCCACGTGACGAGCGCGGTGACGTCGCGCTGGCTGCCGTTGGAATACGTGCCGTCGGCGGTGAGCTGCTGCGTGAGGCCGGCCGCGAGCGAGACCGTCGCCGGCGAGAGCTGCATCGACACGAGGATCGCCGGCGCCACCGTCACCACCGTCGAGCCCGTGATGGTGCCGGTCGACGCGGAGATCGCCACCGCGCCCTCGCTCACCGTGCGCACCAGGCCGTTCTCCCCGGCGAGGTTGCTCACCGTCGCCACGCCGCCGTCCGCGCTCGACCACGTCACGCTCTGCGTGAGATCGCGCGTGGAGTTGTCGGTGTACACGCCCAACGCGCTCATCGCGCGCGTCAGCCCCAGCGGCACGCTCGGCGCCTGCGGAGCGACCTGCAGCGCCTGCAGCTGCGCCGCGGTGCACGTCACCGAGGTCGTCGTCGAGATGGCGCCCACGCTCGCGGTCACCACCGACAGGCCCTGGCCCACCGCGGTCACCACGCCACCGTCATCGACCGTCGCGACCGCCGCGGTGCCCGAGCGCCAGGTCGCCATCGAGGTGAGGTCCTGCATCGTGCCGTCGGAGTAGTGGCCGCTCACCGTCACCGCGCGCGACGAGCCCAGCGGCAGGGTGAAGGCCGCGGGGTTCGCTTCGAGCGTCTGCAGCGCCGCGTCGGTGATGGTCACGTGCGCCGCGCCCATCAGGCCCTGGAAGGCGGCGGTCACGTCAGCAGTGCCGAGCTGCAGCGTCGTCGCGCGGCCGGTGGAATCGACGCTCAGCTTCGTCGCGTCCGACGAGCCCCACGTCACCATCGAGCTCAAGTTCTGCGAGCTGGCGTCGGAGAAGCGGCCGGTCGCGGTGAAGGCCTGCGTGGTGCCCAACGCGAGCGAGGTCGACGCGGGCCGCACGTCGATCGACGAGAGCGTCGCCGCGGTGATGGTGAGCTGCAGCGTGCCCACCACGCCCGACTTGAGCGAACGCAGCTCGACCGCGCCCACGTCGAGGCCGGTCACCAGCCCCGAGCCGCTGATGGTGGCCTTCGACGAATCGCCCGACGCCCACGCGCAGCTCGCGGTGAGGTCCTTCGTGGTGCCGTCGTTGTAGTGGCCGGTCGCGGTGAGCTGCAGCTTGAGCCCGCGCGGGAGCGTCGGCATCTCCGCGGTCACCTCGATGCGCTCGAGCACGATGACGCGCGGCGCGACGGTGACGGTGACTTCGGCGGTCGCTTCCCGCAGCTTCGCGGTGACGGTGGCCGTGCCCCCGCCCACGCCTTGAACCGTGACCTCGCCATCGGCTCCCGGGGTGACGGTGGCGATCGTCTCGTCGCTGCTGGTCCACGTCAGGCCGTCGACGTTCTGCGGCTTGGTGCCGACGTACGCGCGCGCCACCACGGTCTGCTTCTCGCCCCACTCGAGCGGGAGCGTGCTGGTGGTCAGCACCAATCGCTCGGGCAACGTGGTGG
The DNA here is from genome assembly GCA_046351675.1 of Myxococcaceae bacterium. Lineage (GTDB taxonomy): Bacteria > Myxococcota > Myxococcia > Myxococcales > Myxococcaceae > Archangium_A. Next base: position 14,330 of record JAXLYB010000019.1, on the reverse strand, counting down.
GCGGCCTGCAACCTGCGACCACGAGGAAGAAGGGGAGGGCGAGCCGCAGGTGACGCATCAGACCTTCGTCGCACACCACGCGGCCGAGGTCACTCCCCCGCGGGCACGGTGGCGGGCGTGACTGACAGCACCCGCGTCGGCGCGCTCTCGCGCAGCATCATCGTCGCCCCGAGCGCCAGCAGCAGCGCCGCGACCGGGTACCACGCGACCATCATCTGGTCGCCCGTGCGGTGAATGAGCCAGGTCACGACCATCTGCGTGGTGCCGCCGAAGATGGTGACGGGGATCGAATAGATGAGCGCGAAGCCGCGCGAGCGCCCCGCCTTGGGCAGGCTCTCGATGATGGCGGCGTTCGACGGCGAGGGGAACGCGCCGATGCCGACCGAGAGGATGATCGACCCCACGAGGTACGAGGTCAGCGTGAGCTCGCCGACCATCCACCCGATGGACAGCGGAATCAGCACCAGCTGCACGACGATGATGCCGAGGATCGCCGGCTTGCGGCCCACGCGATCGCTGAACCACCCGCTGAAGAGGCACGTGACGAGCCCGGCGACGTTCCCCACCACCTGGCCTCCCATCGACTCGGTGGTCGAGAGCTTGAGGCTCGCTTGCGCGAAGGTCGCCAGGTACGTGAGCACGTAGGCGGTGATCGTGCCGGCCATGATCAGCACCGGGCCGATGACGTAGATCGGCCTGATGCCGCGCTCCGGCGACTCCGTGGCGACGCTCGGCGCTTCCGCCAGGTGGTGCGTCTCGGGCAGCCGGCTGCGAATCGCGATCGCGTACGGCACGATGACCACGCCCAGCAGCATCGCGATGCGCCAGCCATAGAGCGCGAACTGCTCGGTCGTCATCGCGAGGCTGAGCACCAGGCCCACCACCGAGCCGAGCGTGGTGGCGATCAACTGGCTGACCCGCTGCATGCCCACCACCACGCCGCGGTTCGACGCGGTCGCGTTCTCCATCATGTAGGCGGTGGCCGGGCCGACCTCACCGCCGACCGCGAAGCCCTGCACCATGCGCGCGAGCAGCACCAGCACCGGCGCCACGGGACCAATCGTCGCGTAGCCCGGAGTCAGCGCCAGCACCGCGATCGCCAGCCCCATCAGCACCATCGAGAGCGTCAGCGCCGGCTTGCGACCGCGGCGATCGGCGTAGCCCCCGATGATCCACGCGCCGATCGGCCGCGCGATGAAGCCGATGCCGAAGGTGGCCAGCGACGCCATCAGGCTGACGAAGGGATCTTTCGAGGGGAAGAACGCTTCGCCGATCTGGATGGCGAAGAACGTGAAGATCATGAAGTCGTAGAACTCGAGGGCGTTGCCCACCGTGGCGGCCACGATGGCGTTGCGTCGCTGCGTTGCGTCCGGTTGCTCCATGAAGACGCGCGAGCGTAGGCGGCGTCGGGGCTCAGCGCACGGGTGTCAGCGAGACCCGGCAGTGCGTCACGCCGGGCGTGGCTTGTGACTCCAGCACCACGAACTTCGCGCCGGCCCGAGCCGCGAAGGCCCGGTCGTACGCCATCATGCGGTGACACGCCTCGAGGTCGCCGCTCGCGCGCAGCGGGCACACGGTGTGGATCTCGGCGAAGGCCGTGTCGCCCGTGACCTCGACGATCGGTACGTCACGCTTCGAGGGGAAGGCCCGCTGCCACGACTCGGCCAGCGTGCGCGGGTCGCTCGACCGCGCGATTCCGCGGGTACGCGCCAGCGCCGCCCCGAGCAGCGACAACAGCGGCGTCGAGACCTGCCGCGCCCAGGGGGTCCGCGACGACCACGCCGCGGCGCGCAACCCGAACTTGAAGAGCCGACCACGCCAGGAAGCCATGCCGCGAAGTCTGGCACAATGTCTCCAATGGAGACATGGGGCGGGGTCAATCGACGTCGAGGCGCCACACCCGCACGGCGGGGTCGACCGGCGACGGCCCGTACTGCACGCGCGGCCGGCTCAAGAGCGATCGCGCGATGGTCTCTCCGTCGACCGGCGCCGTTCCCCGCTCCGCGACCGTCGCCAGCGCGCTGAAGAAGAAGTCGATGGTGTCGGGCAGTTCGTCACCGCCCGGCCCGAGGAGGAACAGGTCGGGCAACCCCAGTTGCTGCATGCCGAAGCTGTGCACTCCGCTGCGCTCGCCCGCCTCGGGCGTGAGGCTCACGCCGACCCACAATGGCAACGGCAGCGGCGACTCCACCGCGAGCTGCGCGAAGAAGTCCGGCGCGTGCGTCACCGGGCCGTCGATCCAGTGCACTCCGACGCCGCCCGCCGCCTTCGTCACCGCCGCGACCACGCGCGTGAAGAGCGCCAGCCGCTCGATGGGCGTCGCCTCGCGCGTCGCGCCTGACAGCCGGCTGAGCATGCCGCTGGCCCTGGTCTGCACCGCGCCCTCGAGCGAGAGCGACAGGTGGGCCGCGTGCGAGCCGAGCCGCCAGCGACCGTTGGCCGCCGAGAGGCTCAAGAAAGCGGACGTGTCGGCCTCGGCGTTCGCGACCGGGCCGGGCATGGGCGTCACCCGCACCAGCGCACCCTGCACCGAGACCTGGAGTGCGGCGCCGACCGGTTGGCAGCGAACGTCGAGCTCGAACGTGCGCGCGGCCGACTCCACCGCGCTGGCGCTCACGGGCGAGGGCCCCGACAGCAGCACGTTCGCGCGCGTCATGGCCGAACCACACACCGGACACTGAGGCAGCGCAATCGCCTCGAGGGCATACTCGCGCGCCATGTCCGACGATTCGGTGCTGCTCGAGCTCGAGGGTTTCCCCGGTTTCCAGAAGCTGCCGCAGCTGTGGGAATTGTTGCGCCGCGATGGCCACCACTTCGATCAATTCTCGGTGGGCAACACCGACCGCCCGCTCGGCGACGACCCGCTCGCGAAGCTGAAGCTGTGGACCAGCAAGAAGGGCACCCGCATCCTCAAGCTCGAGAACAGCAGCGCCGACGGCAACCACTTCGCCTACTTCACGCGCTTCACCGGCATGCGCTCGGACTTCAAGCTGCGCTTCGATTGGGGCGCGCGCTCACCCGAGAGCTTCCACGCCTGGCTCGACGAGCTGCTGAAGCTGGGCGCGGTGAGCGAAGGGAGCCTGCGCAGTGAGGCCATTCCCTCGTCGAATCTGTACCAGCACGGCCCGCAGGCGAGCTGGCTGTTCTTCTGCAGCGGCGCCGAGCGCAAGAAGCTCGAAGAGGCCGGAGTGCCGCAGTTCCTCGAGAAGCACGGCGTCACCGTGCGCAGCGTGAAGGCGACGCTGATCTTCCAGTTCACGAAGTCGCCGTTCGAGCCGTTCAAGGGCGGCATCAGGTCGCTCGAGAAGCCCATCGATGACCTGCTGCTCGACGTCATCGAGAAGAAGGCGAAGGTCGACGTGCTGAAGGTCGCGCGCGCGGCGTTCGCGAAGACGCTCGGGCCACGCGGGTTCAAGGAAGTGGCGGGCGCTGAACGCCGCGAGCTCCTCTGGAAGAAGGACACGCTCACCGTCGCGGCAGAGCTCGGCGGCTCGGGCGAGTACTGGATCGGCGCGCGGCTCCAGGGCTCGATGCCCAACTCGTATTTCCCGTGGTCGCTCGCGCGCGGCACCGCGAAGCAGGCGCCGAAGCTGCTCGAGAAGGCGCTGAAGCTCTTCGAGAAGGACGTCGAGCGCTTCCTGAAGAACCCCCGCCGCTTCCGCTGACCACCACGCCGGCCTAGAACGCGCTCGCATGGGAATTGATTCGATTGGGTCGCCAGGCGCCGTCGTCGTTCCGAAGCCGCAGACCGAGGTTGCCGCACCCGCACCCGAGGCCGCCAAGCCCGCCGCCGCGGTGGGCTTCGCCGCTGCTTCGACGTTCTCGGCCTCCAACGTCGGTGCCACCGACGCCGAGCGCCGCGCGATGAGCCCCGCGGAGCTCTCGAAGGACAACTACGCCAAGTTCGGCAACCAGCCGGTCGACATCACGAACAAGCAAGGCGCCGAGAGCCTGGTGGTGATGTCGCCGCAGCTCGACAACCTCGACTCCACCGGCAACGACAAGGTGCGCTGTGGTGGCGCGTGCCTCGCCGACGCGGTGCTGCTCGACGGCGACCCGAAGGGCAACGCGGCCGCGCTCCAGAAGTTGAAGACGCAGTGCGAGGCCAACGGCGCGACGTACCCGAAGGAACAGGTCGACGCGCTCAACGCGCTGGGGAAGGGCAAGATGACGCCCGTGCAGGCCGCGCACCTGCAGGAGTTCATGATGACCACCGCGCAGTTCCTCCCGGCGCGGCCGGCGGGCGCCACCAACGTCGACGGGGGTGGCATCACCCCCAACGGCATGGCCGCCACCCTCCAGGCCATCAACCAGGCGGGCGGGCTGCGCCACGGCGGCAACGTCGAGATGACGTCGGAAGTGCGCACCAACGACAAGGGCGGCACCTACAACCACTGGACGCTCACCACGCGCGACGCGTCGCTCTCACCGACGCACGTCGACCCGATGCCGAACCAGTACGGCAACAAGACGCTCGAGCACGCCGAGCCGCCGCCCGCGCCGAGCTTCGTGACCGACCCGGCAGACCCGAAGCGCGAGGTTCCGAACCCGAAGTTGCAGGCGCAGGTCGTGCTGTACCCGAAGCACGAAGGCGACAAGGGTTCCATCGTCGACGTTCGCACCCGCGGCTTCGACAAGCAGCTCGTCACCAACGGGCCGGTGCGCCACGTCATCGGGCACGTGCGCTACGAGTTCGACCCCGCGAAGAAGGCCGAGCCGAAGGTCACGGCCGTCATGCGCGACAAGGACACGATGGAAGAGCTCGGCCCCCTGGGCTGAAGCCGCGAGCGCGTCGAGCCGTCATTCAGCTCGCGGCAGCGCCGAGAACCACGCCGGCTTCTTCGCGCGAGGCACGATCATCGCCTCGAGCCGGGCCCGAACCTCGCGAGGCAGGTACGCCCACACCGTCGCGCGAGTCGCGGCATCGAGCGGCTCGAGCTCGGCACCGACGACGTCGACGAGATCAGGCCGCAACTGAAACCGCCGAATCAGCTCGACGACGCCCTTCACGCGCGCATCGACCTTCGGCCGCGCCGCCACCCGCGCCGTCTTCACCTTGCCCCGCGTCGCCACCGACGCGCGATTCGCCGCGACCGCCTTCTTCAGCTCCGCGGCCTGCTGGAGCTGCGAGGTCGACACCACCTTCAGGTCCATCGGCTTGTACCGGCCGCTCACCGACATCGGCTTCTTCTTCGGCGTATCGAAGCCGGTCGCCGAGGTCGACGCGCCCTTCGAGGGACGAGCGGGAGGTTTCGCAGCCATGGCCCGCACTCTACGGCGAGGTCACCGCTCGACCGACAATTCCTGCAGCAGCTCGAGATCGGCCGCGCTGTCGAGGTTCTGCAGGAGCTCGAGGTTGTCGACCACTTCCTGGTCCTCGGCGGTCAACGCGCGCACCCCCGCATCGAGCAGCGCGACCGTGCCCCCGTCGAAGGCGAGCAGCACCACCAGCAGGAGGCCGCTCACTTGCGCCGCTCCCGCAGGCGCTCACGGAGTTCCTGCCGCCGTTCCTGCGACAGCCCGCGCCAGCGACGCATGTTCTCGCGCATCTGCTCGCGCTTCTCGGGGTTGGCCTGGATCCACCCGCGCATGCGCTGCCGCAGCTCCTTGCGCTGCTCGGGGTCGAGCTTCTTGAACTCCTTGAAGCGCTCGCGGGCCTCCTGCCGCTCCTCGGGCGAGAGCTTGCCGAACGCGCGCAGGTTCTCGCGCACGCGCTCCTGGTCTTCGGGCGGCAGCGCCTTGAAGCGCTGCAGGTTCGCCTTGAGCCGTTCCTTTTCCTCGGGAGGCAGCGCCTTGAACGCCTTCAACTTCTCGCGCAGCGCCTGCTTTTCGGCCTCGGGCAGCGCGTTGAACTTGTCGATCGCCGCCTGCGACGGGTCTTGCGCCCGCACCAGGCTCGCCACCAACAGCACCGACAACGACAACATCCGCAGGGCGCGCTTCATGGCGTCACCTCCAGCTCGTTCAGGTTCGCCACCACGTCGAGGTCGTCAGCCGACTCGAGCCCGACCAGGTCGAGGTCTTCGACCACGTCGAGGTTCTGCGCGAGCATCAGCTTCTCCTCGTCGAAGCCCGCCAGCTCGCTCTCGACCTGCGCGCGCGGCCACACCACCACCGTCACGGCCGCGGCCGCCAGCGCGACCCCCAGCGGCGCGAGCGTCGGCCAGCGCAGCCACTTTTCCTTCCACGTCGGCTCGCCGACCGCGTTGAGCACCGCGCGGCGCAGGTTCGGCGAGGGCTCGGTCTGCGGCATCGGGAGCGCCTCGACCGCGGAGATCGCGCGCCGCAGCTTCTGTTCCATCGCGCGCAAGGCGGGATCTGCGGCCAGCGCGGCCTCGAGCTCCTTCGCTCGCTCGGGGCTCAGCTCGCCATCGATGTACGCCGTCAGCTCTTCGTGGAGCGGGTTCATGCGGCACTCCCGGCCGGCATCGAGCCAGCCTTGAGCGCGTCGAGGTGATTCATCACCTGCAACGACGCCCGGTGGATGAGGCTCTTGACGGCCGCCTCGGTGGCCTCGAGCGCCTCGGCGATGTCGCGGTACGCCATGCCCTCGAACCGGCACATGGTGAACGCGGCACGTTCGCGGTCGCTCATCTTCGCGAGCGCCACCTTCAGCGCCCGCTCGACGTCCTTCGCTTCGAGCTGCTGGTCAGGCGTCTCGTGGTGGCTCGCCTGGGCCATCGGTGACGCGTCGTCACCTTCGTCATTCGTCATCGCTGCCTCCCCGCGCTCGGCGGTGCGCGACGGCCGGCGCAGCTCGTTGAGGCACGTGTTGGTCGCCACCCGGAACAGAAAGGTCTGGAAGCGCGCCGTCGGCTCGTACCGCCCCGCCGACTTGAACAGCTTGATGAACACGTCTTGCGCCAGCTCTTCCGCGCGGCTCGCGTCCCCCACGAAGCGCGCGCAGAAGCGCACCACCCGCGCCTGGTGGCGATCGAAGAGGCGCGCGAAGGCCCGGCGATCGCCTCTGGCGACCTCGAGCATCCAACGCGCGTCTTCGTCGTGCGTGTCCACTGTGGCTTCAACCCGCGTGCGGCCCGGAGGTTGCGGGCCCTTGCAGGTCTTTGAAATGACGGGGAAAACTCAGGCCGTCGCGAGGTATTGCGCGATGCTTTCGGGCCGCGTCGGGTCGAGCGTGTGGCGGCTGCAGAACGCGAGGAAGGGAATGAGCAGCTCGAGCCCGCGCTCGAGGGCGGTGCGCGTTTCCTGGCCGTCGAGCTCGAACCACACCGCGGCGTGACCGGCGGCGGTCGGGTGGGGCGTGAGCATCGAGAAGGCCGCTTCGAGCGCTTCTTTGCGGCGCGGGTTGGCCTGGCCGAAGAGGCTCTTTTCCTTCGTCTCGGCGGCGAGCATCAGGCGCACCAGCGCACCGAACGCGCGGGCCTCGGGCACCGCGAGGTGCGGCGTCAGGCCCTCGAGCCACGTGGTGAGGCGCTTGCGATCAGCGCGGCTCTCCGACGCGAGCATGCGCGCGCGCTGCCCTTCGCCCGGCGCCATCTGGAGCGCGGCGAACGTGTATTCCCAGAACCCCAGCGTCGCGTCGTCGGGCTCGAATTCGACCTCGAGCTCCTCGGCGGCGGCGATGGCGGCCGTGAGGCCCTTCGCTGGCGTCACCGGCGGAGGCGGCGGCGGCGCGTCGACGATCTCCACCGCGTCGATGGCCTCGACCAGCTCCACTTCGCCGCTCGGCGTCGACGGCGGGCGCCACTGGCCCGGCGGCGTGAGATCGGGCGGCGGCGGCGGCGGCGCGGCCTCGACCACCTCTTCGATCACCACGTCGGCGTCGGGCACCCAGCCACCCGGCGGCGTCATGTTCGACGGAGGAGGAGGGGGAGGAGGTGGTGGTGGCGCGGCCTTCGCGGCGCGGGGCGCGGGCGGCGGCGCGGGCGTCATGCGCGGGATCATCGACGGCACCGCGGGCGGCGGCGGCGCTGACGGCCTCGTCGGCGACTTGGTGCCCCTGGTCAGCGTGCGGAAGCTCGGCACCTCGCGCGTCGTGCCCAGCGCCGGGTGCTGCTCGGTAGCCTCGGGCGGGATGACCGGCATCTGCACCTTGCGCGTGCTGTCTTGCGCGCGGGCGGCCTGTTCCTCGAGGCCCTCGAAGAACTCGTCGAGGTACGGCTTCAGCTCGCCCCACAGGTGGAGCAGCCCCGCGTCGTGGCCGATCAGCGCGTTGGCGACGTCACCGTCCTGGTAGGCCTCGGCGAGCAGGCCGGCGCGGCGCGCGAACTCGGCGCGGCTCCCGTCGACGCCGTGGCGCGCGAGCTCGAGGTGGTAGATGCAGCGCGCGAACTCCACGCGCTTGTTGCCGTCGGGCTGGAGGCTCTGCACGTGCACGCGCAGCAGGTTGGGCTCGTTGCGGTGCTTCCAGCACCTGGTCAGCTGCGAGTCGAACTGCCGTGACTCGAACTGCACCAGCATCGGCGCGACCGACAGCCACAGCGACTGCATCGCGGGGTGCAGCCGCGCGAGCGCGTCACCCGAGCCATCGCGCCAGAACACGAGCAGCACTTCCGCGAGGTGCGAGAGCTGCTGCCGGCACTCGGGATCGCCCTCGCGCGCCAGCTCGAGCTCGAAGAGCGCCGACGCGAAGTGCGCCACGCCTTCGCCCGTCGCCTTGAGCTTCGCGACTTCCTGCTTCAGACGTGGCGCGTCGCCCAGCGCCCCGGCGCACCGTTCGATCGACTGGTGGAGGAGATCAGGGAGCTGCGGGGCGGCCACGGGTCGGGGGATCCTGCCCGTCTCATCGGCAGCGATCCACTGTGGCGATGGCCCCTGCGCGCGCCCCGCAATTCGTGCTTGAAAGCGGCCCGTGGAGCGCACTCGAGAAGACGGCCAATCGACCGATGGCATCGTGCCCTCGCTCGCGCCGCTCGAGTTCTCCTCGCAGCTCGCGCCCGCCGTCGATCTCGAGGCGCTGTGCCGTGACGTGCGCGCGCAGACCGGCGAGCTGGGGCGCGAGGCGCACGAGCGGCTTCACCAGGCGCTGGAGAAGTTGGCGCCCGAGAGCGGCGCGACGCTCGTCAAGCTGCTCGATGACCACGCGTTCGACGGCATGCGCACCGCCGACGGCACCGACACGCGCCGGCTCGCGGTCGAGACGCTGCTGCGCCTGGGCTACCCGTGGGCGCTGCAGATTCAGCCCGAAGAGCTCGAGTGGTTGCGCGCTGAACAACGCGCCGCGCGGGTGCGCCTCATCGCCTTCTTCGTCGGTCTCACCGCGATCGTCGGCGGTACCGCGGCGTACCTCTTCAACCTCTGGGGTTAGGAATTCCAGTGGGTTGCACTGCCTCGCAGGTCACTTGTCGGACCCGTCTTGTAGAAAGGGGTTGCACGCGATACGCAACGCTTGTTCAGTACGGGTTTTAAGAATTCAACGAAGTTCTCGAGAGGGGCACCACCACATGGCGACGAACATGGAAGCGAAGAGCACGGGCGACTCGAACGCGTCGAAGGCTGAGAAGGAAAAGGCGATCGAGCTCGCGCTGCAGGCGGTCGAGCGGCAGTTCGGCAAGGGCTCGATCATGCGGCTGGGCAACGACGACTCGATGGCGAAGGACGTGTCGACCATTCCCACCGGCTCGGTCGGCCTCGACATCGCGCTCGGTGTCGGCGGCGTGCCGCGCGGCCGCATCGTCGAGATCTACGGGCCGGAATCGTCGGGCAAGACGACGCTCTGCCTCCACATCGTCGCCGAGGCGCAGAAGCGCGGCGGCGTGTGCGGCTACATCGACGCCGAGCACGCGATGGACGTGGGCTACGCCCGCAAGCTGGGCGTGCGCACCGACGACCTGCTCCTCTCGCAGCCCGACACCGGTGAGCAGGGCCTCGAGATCGCCGAGATGCTCGTGCGCTCGGGCGCCATCGACGTGCTGGTCATCGACTCCGTCGCCGCGCTCGTGCCGAAGGCCGAGCTCGAGGGTGAGATGGGCGACGCGCACATGGGCGTGCAGGCGCGCCTCATGAGCCAGGCGCTGCGCAAGCTCACCGGCACCGTCGCCAAGAGCCAGACCTGCCTCATCTTCATCAACCAGATCCGCATGAAGATCGGCGTGATGTTCGGCAACCCCGAGACCACCACCGGCGGCAACGCGCTGAAGTTCTACGCCTCGCAGCGCCTCGACATCCGCCGCGTCGGCGCCATCAAGAACGGCGACAACGTCATCGGCTCGCGCACCCGCGTGAAGGTCGTGAAGAACAAGGTCGCGCCGCCCTTCAAGGAAGTCGAGTTCGACATCATGTACGGCACCGGCATCAGCAAGGAAGGCGACCTCATCGACCTCGCCGGTGAAGCGGGCATCGTCGAGAAGAGCGGCAGCTGGTTCGGCTTCAAGGGCGAGCGCATCGGCCAGGGCCGTGAGAACGCGAAGGACTACCTCCGCGAGCACCCGGCGGTGGCCAAGGAGATCGAGGCCCTCTTGCTCGAGAAGTTCGGCGTGAAGGGTCACCCCGTGCCGACCGCTGTCGAGAACCCGCCCGAGGAACAGGAAGAGAAGCGCCCGCGCGTGAAGGCCGTGAAGTGAAGAAGTTCTCCCTCTCCCTGCGAGCGGGGAGAGGGTCGGGGTGAGGGGCCAGAGCGCCAAAAACTGGCCGTGCCACACCCCTGTGGCACGGTCAGCCCATGACCCCGACTCCGTCGACCGCGACCTCGACCGACCGCCGCCAGGGCCCCCGCCGCAAGCGCCACCTCGTCCCCGAAGGCCTGACCCGCAAGCGCGAGCGCCGTGGCGACGACCGCCGTGACAGCCCCCGCCCCGAGATCGCCCTCGACGTGCGCGAGCCGGGCAAGCGAGCCCGCTCCCTGACGGGCGACCTGTCCATCGGCGGAGCCTCCTTCATCACCACCGCTCCGCCGCTGAACGACAGCGTGGAGCTGATGTTCTCTCTGCCGACCTACGTGGGGCCCATCATCGCCAGCGGGGTGGTCGTCGCCCGCCGCGGCGTGAAGAAGGGCTGCCAGGTCAGCGTGGTGTTCACCGACATCGACGTCGAGGCCGAGCTGGCCATCGCCCAGTGGATCGACCGCGAGGTCCCCCTGGTGGTCGGCGAAGCGCTGTCGTTCTGAAAGCTGGAGCCCTGCGGGCACGCCCCAGCTGATCTCGCGCGGCGGCGCCGAGCCTGTTACTCGCGCCCCGAGGCGTCATGGTGCTGGGCACGAAGGGGTGGCTGGAACAGATCGTTCGCGGGGTGGTCGGCGGCTGGCTGCCCGACACCGCCTCGCGCGCGACCGCGCACGCCGCCGTGATGCCCCCCGGCCGTGGCCGTGCGCGGCGGTACGCGAAGGCCATCTTGCGTGAGTCCGGCCTGCTCTTCGGCACGCCCAACGCGCCGCGCGTCGAGGGTGACTCGAGCAGCCCCGAAGAGGCGCTCTTCCTCGCGGTGCTGCGGGTCTTCGTGCGCGTCGCGCTCGACATCGCGGTGCACGCCGAAGCGGCGCCGGGGCCGCGGCCCGAGCAGGTGCTGCTGCTGCTGGGCTCGCTCGCGGGCCGCGTCGACGACGCCGAGCAGATTCACAAGCGCATCGAGCGCGCCGGCAAACAGTGGCCGCTGCCAGAAAAGCTGTGGCTCTCGGTCGAAGAAGCGCTCGAGCGGCGCGCGGGTTCGCTGGCGGCCGACCCGTACTACGGCCTGGTGTTGCACAACGGCGCGCTGTTCGCCGACGCCAACCTCTTCGCGCGCATGGCCGCGGAGTACTTCTCGCACGCCCACTACCCGCGTGAAGCGGTCCAGCGGCAGATCGACTTCGCGCACATGCAGAAGGCGCGGCTGGTCGAGGTGCTGGTGGGGCTGGTGAGCGCCGAGCGCAAGCCGAACTTCCCCGCGCGGCGCGCCATCTTGCGGCAGATCGACGACCTGCAACTGCCCGAGGCGCTCGCCGACTCGACGGTCGAGCTGGTGCGCAAGACGTTCGACAAGAAGGTGCCGCTCAAGAAATTGACCGCGAACATCCGCAGCACCGAGATGCGGCGCTTCCTCGTCGAGCAGACGCTGCTCGCGTCGCTGGTCGACGGCCGGCGCAGCCCGCGCGAGGTGGAGTGGACGCAGGAACTCGGCCGGCAGCTCGGCTTCACCGTCGAGCAGCTCAAGGTGATGGAGCTCGAGATGGGCGAGTTCTACCGGCGCCACCGCGGGGTGGTCGACGTGTTCAGCCTCTCGGGCGGCGCCGAGGTGATGGGCGAGGAATGGGTCGACGACGTGTCGACCACCATGAAGAAGAGCTACCGCGCGCTCTTGAAGGAAGTGCGCGAGACGGGCGAGCTCTCGCGGCTCCTCGCGCGCGCGGCGGCGGGGCACAAGCTGACCGACGACGAGAAGACCGCGATGCGCGAGCAGCTCATCGACGTCGCGAAGGCGGTGCCCGCGCTGGCCATCTTCGCCGCGCCGGGGGGGCTGCTCTTGCTGCTCGCGCTCGCCCGCGTGTTGCCGTTCGACCTGCGCCCGTCAGCCTTCCGAGAAGAAGACTGACCAAAACTCCCTCTCCCTGCGGAAGCGGGGAGAGGGCCGGGGAGAGGGGCTCACGTCACCCGTGCGCCGGCTTCTGCGGCGACGAGTTGGTGTTGATGCCGACCAGCCGGTACAGCGGGCAGCTCCCGACGAGCCCGGTGGCCAGCGGCACCAGCCCGATCCACCCCCACACGGTCTGCGGGCCGAAGAAGACGAGGCTCAGCAGCCCGACGCCGAGCACGATGCGAATGACGCGATCAACAGTACCTTCGTTCTGGAGCAGCAGGTTCATGGCTTTGCCTTTCGTTGGCGGTCGAGTTCGACCGATGACGATGGGGGCCATGCGGAAAAAAGAGGATTCGCGCGAAGTTTGCGCGATGCGCGTTCAGCTCGCGGCGGCGAGCGGTGCCTGAGCGGTCTCCGCGTCGCGGAACGCCAGGCGAGCGATTTTGCGAAGGAAAGTCGGGTCGAACGGCTTGACCTCGTAGTCGTCGGCGCCGAGCTCGAGGCAGGTGCGCCGCATGAACTGGTCTTCGACGGCCGAGAGCATGACGACCTTGAAGTCCCTCGTCTCGGGGTCGCGCTTCAAGCGAGACAACAGGTCGCGGCCGTCGATGCGCTGGCGCAGGTCGAGGAGGATGACCGCGGGGTGATGCGCGCGGGCGAGCTCGACCACGTCGGACTCGGTGTCGGTGACGGGCTCGAGGCCCACGCGGCGGGCTTCACGGGACAACGCTGAGACGAGCATCGGCTCGTCGTCGGAGATCAGAATCACGGGCTTCTGTTCAGCCATACGTGCTCGAAACCTGAGCAACCGGCGATCCACGCCGTGTCGGCGCGGTTCCGCACCCCTGCGACGGTGCAGCCGGGTCATTCCCCGCCGGGAGGGTGCCCACGACCCACGCAGTCAGGCTTCGGCGCGCCCGCGCGTCGGCCCTCGCATTCGGGGAGTGGCTCAGCTTGGTAGAGCACCTGGTTCGGGACCAGGGGGTCGCAGGTTCAAATCCTGTCTCCCCGACTTGAGCAGCGCATGGTGGACTTGGCGGAGTGAAGTCACTGCTCCGCTGGGCGCCGCTGCTCGTCGTCGGCGCGCTGTTCGTCAGCGCCTCACTCTGTCTCCTGCTGCGCCCACGCGATCCACCACCGCCCGACTTCCCGCCACCGCTGGTCCCACCCGGCACCACGCGCACCGCGCTCCGCTCGGGCGATGAGCACTGCTACGCGCACCGCGTGGCGACCTTCGCTGGCGCGATGCGACCCGCCACCGAGACCTGGGCCCGCAGCCTCGATCTGCCGTGCGCAGACGACACGACACCCTGCGCGCACTGGTCGACCGAACGCCGCACGAGCCCGTTCTGGGGCGACCGCTTCCGTGAGCCGCAAGGGGCTCGACACGGTGGACGTCACCTTCGACGGCGGCACCGTCACCGTCGACTGGGGCGACTACCTCTGCTCCGGGCCCAACTGACGCCCGGCTGAACGCGCGGGGCATGCCGCCACATTTCGTGGTTGGCTCCGCCGCCGTTTGGGAGGGGCCACCACCTGATCGTCCGCCAGTACTTGAAGCTCTCGACCGTCGCGCGCGTGCAGGCGCCGACCGTCCTCTTCGCGCTCGCCTGGGCGCTCGCCATGGTGTGGATGCACGACGTCGCGGGGTGGACCTTCCTCTCGGTGCCCAACACCGCGCTCGCGCCGATGGCCACCGCGCTCGCCATCTTCCTCGCGTTCCACAACAACAGCTCCTACGACCGCTGGTGGGAAGCGCGGAAGCAGTGGGGCGCGCTGGTCAACTGGAGCCGCAGCTTCGCCCGCCAGGTGCAGATGCTCGTGCCCGACCCCGCGACGCGCACCACGCTCCTCCACCGGCAGATCGCCATCGCCCACGC
>JAXLYB010000018.1:0-169898 GCA_046351675.1 Myxococcaceae bacterium | reverse complement strand
CTGCGCCGCGCCGAGCTCCCGCACGCCGGTGCCGAGATCGAAGATGAACAGCTCGTCGCCCGCGCGCATCTCGACGCAGGGCGTGTTGCCGCCGTAGCGGGTGGTCTCGGGACCAGGCGAGGGAATCGAACCGCGAACGCCCCAGAAGCGAACCGAGAGCCCGGCCGGCTCAACCCGCTTTGGCTTCCGAACCTTCCTCGTCGAGGAACTCAATCAGGTGTCCAGACCGATCCCGCTTCGTCTTCAGGTAGTCGACGTTAAGCGGGTTGGTCAGGGTGCGCGACGGAATTCTCCGGCGCACCGGGACCCCCTCGTCGACCAGCCCCGCGATCTTCAGCGGGTTGTTGGTGATCAGCTCGACGCTCTTCACGCCGAGGCTGCGCAGCATCTCGCCCGCGATGTCGTAGCGGCGCAGGTCGTCGGCGAAGCCGAGCTTCAAGTTGGCCTCGACGGTGTCGAGCCCCTGTTCCTGCTGCAGCGCGTACGCCTTGATCTTGTTGCCCAGCCCGATGCCGCGGCCTTCCTGGCGGAGGTAGAGGACGACGCCGCTGTTCTGCTGCGCCATGAAGTCGAGCGCGCGATCGAGCTGCGCGCGGCAGTCACAGCGCAGGCTGCCGAAGATCTCGCTGGTCAGGCACTCGCTGTGAATGCGCACCGGCACGCCTTCGACGCCCTGCACCTGGCCCCGCACCATCGCGACGTGCTCTTTGCCGTCGCGCTTGTCGCGGAACACCACGATGCGGAACGGACCCCGGCTCGTGGGCAGCTCCGACTCGGAGTACCGCTCGAGGAAATGGGTCGGCTTCTTCGTGGGCAGCGGCGTCGGCATGAGGTCGTCCCCTCCGATATGTCTGCGGAGCAGTTGTCGGTCAAGCACTGCCCCATGATGCGTGAGCGCCGATCGTGTTTCGTCGGTTCCTCAGCCGCCACCCCACGACAACGGAAAGGTGCTGATTTCACTGCCCTCGGCTGCGTCGCCAGACTCGAGCGGCAGGTCGATCAGACAGGACGCGCCGCTCGCTGACGAGAGGGCCCCTGACGATTGTGAGGCCAGCGGCACCGCCCACGTCACGCCGCCGTCACGCACTTCGGTGCGGGCACGAACGAAGAGCCGCAGCCCGGGCTGCTTCTTGATCGCGCTCGCCAGCCGCGCGCGCCCCGGGACCGCGAGCGGTTGAAGGCCCTGCATCAGCCGCAGCGCCGGCCGCACGAAGAGCTCGAAGGTGACCATCGCCGAGACCGGGTTGCCGGGCAGGCCGAAGACGAACGTGGTCTTGCCCTGGTGCGTGCGCGTGCCGAAGGCGAACGGCTTGCCGGGCTTCATCGCCACCTTGAAGAAGTCGATGTCGACGCCGAGCGAGACCAGCGCTTCGCGCGTGAAGTCCTTGTCGCCCACCGACGCGCCGGCGACGGTCACCAGCACGTCGTGGCCGAGCCCCTTCGCGAAGTGCTCGCGGTGAGACTCCAGCGTGTCGCGCGCGCGGCCCGGCGAGCTCGCCACCGCGCCCGCCCGCTGCGCCGCGGCGATCAAGACCGGGGTGTTGGAGTCGATGATCTTCGAGCGATCGGTCGAGCCCACGTCGGCCAGCTCGTCGCCACCCGAGCAGATCGCGACCGTGGGCCGCCGGCGTACGCGCACGCGCTCCAGCCCCTGGCCCCACAGCGCGCCGGCGTCCGACAGGCTGACCACGCGACCGGCGGGAAACAGCACCTCGCCCTCGCGCACGTCTTCTCCGCGCTTGCGCACGTTGGCGCCGGGCCTCGGCGCTTCCTCGAACGTCACCACCGAGCCCTCGCGCCGCGTGCGTTCCTGCATCACCACCGCGTCGGCGCCGGCCGGCATCGGGGCGCCCGTCATGATGCGCGCGCAGGTGCCCGCGACGAGCGGCGCTGGGGCCTGGCCGGCGAAGATCTCCTGGCTCACCGTCAGGCTCGCGCCGGCCCGCACGTCACTGGCCGCAACCGCAAACCCGTCCATCGCGGAGTTGTCCCAGGGCGGCAGGGTGCGGTGCACCACCACCGGGTCCACCAGGGCCCGATCGATGGCGTCAGCGACCGCAACGTCCTCGCCGTCGAGCAAAACCAGGGCTTTCCGAACCGTGTCCCAGGCTTCGTCGACCGTCTTGAGCGCCATGCAGCGCTTCCTGCCACTTCTGAAAACCAATAGGAATTGCAGGGATTTGGCTTGACGCCGCGGCTCGATTCCGAGTAGGCGAGCCCACCCCTGTCGCAAGGAGAAGGCGTTGGCCAAGAAGAAGGCAGCCCCGAAGAAGCAGGTCGCGAAGAAGCCCGCACCGAAGAAGGTCGCCAAAGCTGCCAAGCCTGCGAAGGCCGCCAAAGCTGCGAAGCCGGCGAAGGCTGAGACGAAACCGGTGAAGGCGCCCGAGGTGAAGGGCAAGGGGAAGAAGGGCGATCTCCCGATCCCCGCGCCGTCGATCAGCGTGCCGCGTCGCGCCGATGGGTGGATGGGGCCGTTGCCCGACAAGGCGATGCCGCGCGCCACCAAGCTGCCGCCCGAGGGCGAGCTGCTGACCAAGCGCGAGATGGAACAGGCGCTGACCGTCGGTGAGCGTGGCGTGATCGGCGAGGGCTCGCTGAAGGGCCGCCTCGTGATCTACCAGGGCCTGCCGTACCTCGAGGTGATCGGCCGCGACAAGCGCGAGCTGTTCTTCATCTTGCAGGGGCCCGACCAGGAAGTGTTGCCCGCGTACGTCGACCACAAGGTCTCGGTCTCGGGCCTCATCAAGCGGTTCCACAACTACGGCGGCTCGGTCGACGTGCGGAAGTATTCCGCCAAGAAGCCCGACGAGGTCGCCGCGCCGGTCGAGGAAGTGCCCGAGGCCAGCAAGCTGCGCCTCCTCTCGCCCGGTGAAGTGGCCACCATCGCCAACCCCGGCATGTCGGTGGGCGTGAAGGGCTTCGCCACGCTGCGCGGCAAGCTCGAGATGAACTCCGACGAGTACTACCTCGTGGTGTCGAACCCCGGCACGCGCCAGCAGGTCGCCTTCACGCTCGAGGGCAAGGCGGTGAAGGGCCTCAAGAAGTTCGTCGGTGAGATCGTCGTCGCCGACGGCGTGGTCGAGAAGCTGACCGGGTGGGGTGGCCGCATCGAGTGCGAGAACTGCGAGCCCCGCGCGCCCGAGTACCCGCCCGTCTCGCGCGAGACCATCGAGGTCATCACGGTCGAGGCGTCGGGCACCGGCGGTCAGCGCGACGTCGAGGTGAAGCTCAACAACGGCCTCTCGGTGAAGCTCTCTGAGAAGCAGGGCCACGTGTGGGCCATCGAGCCGCAGACCGCCAAGCGCGTCAGCCTGCGCGAGGTGAACGTCGAGCACCAGTCGTCGGGCTCGCCGATGCGCGAGTTCTTCTTCACGCCCCGCAACCCGGGCGTGCAGGAGATCGAGTTCTTCCTGGGCAAGGTGCACAACCCGATGCAGGTGGCGCGCACGTTCAAGGTGGTCGCGAACGTCAAGGCGCCGGAGGTGGTCGCGTGAAGTCGATGCTCAAGCTGCTCGTTCCCCTCGCGCTCGTCGCGTCGGTCTCGCTGGCCCAGGAGATCGGCACCGAGATCAACACCGCGACGCCGAACTCCAACGTCAACCAGCCGAACAACAACAACAGCAGCACGGCGAACTCGAACACCTCGAGCAACGCCAACACCGGGTCGAACACCGGGTCCAACACCTCCTCGTCGGGCAACTCCAGCGGCAACACGGGCTACAAGCCCAAGCCGAAGGAAGGCGCCTCGACGTGGGACGGCCCCCAGGCTTCGGCCGCGGGCGGCTCGTTCGGTTTCCGCGCCAGCTTCGGCGCGTCGGGGAGCACGGCGCTCCCCACGTCCAGCGGGGCGAACGCAGCAGTCGCGGCGCCCAGCGTGGGCATCGCGTTCCTCGCGACTGACAGCTTCAAGCTGCTGATCGACGTCGGCTTCGGCCTCGGCATCGTCGGCAGCGCGGCGCTGCTCGCCGTCGGCACCACCATCGGGTTCGACTATCTGTTCCGTACGCCCGGTGATTCCCTGCGCCCGTTCATCCACTTCGCCGGGTCGTTCTCGATCTCCGGCAGCAACAACTTCCTCATCGGCTTCGGCGCGCAGGTCGGCGGCGGTGCGGAATACTTCTTCAGCCCCTCGTTCTCCGTGAACGGGCGGCTGCTCCTCGCCGTTCCCATGGCGATTCCGGGCGACTTCGTGCTCGGCATCTTCACCGTGACTCCCGGCGTGGGTGCTACCTGGTACCTCTAAATTGAAATTGGATTCCAAGCAGGTGCTCCGGCTCGTCGAAACGGCCGGGCGCCCTGTCGGTGTGAAGGAGCTGCTCGTCGCGAGCGGCCTCAACCCCGGCGTACAACCCCATCTGAAAAAATTGCTCCGCGAGCTGGTGAAGTCGGGGAGCCTCGAGCAGGACGGCAAGCGCTTCGCGCCGGCAGGTCAGAAGTCGAAGCAGAAGTCAGGCCCGGCCTGGCGCGCGCAGCCTCCTGGCAAGGCCGCGCCTCCGAAGGCCGACAAGCCGCAGAAGTTCGAAGCGAAGAAGCCCGAGCCGAAGAAGTTCGAGCGGCCCGCGAAGTTCCAGCGCGTCGAGCGTGAAGAGCCCGCGCCGCGCAAGGGTCCCTCGAAGACGCGCCCCACGCGCGGCGAGACGGTGACCGGCATCATCCACCACCACCGCGACGGCTTCGCGTTCGTGAAGCCCATCGTCGGGGAAGACTCGGAAGATCTCTTCATCCCGCCCGACGAGGCGAAGAAGGCGCTCGATCACGACCAGGTCGTGGTCGAGGTGCTGCCCGGGCGCGACGGCCGCAAGATGGGCCGCGTGGTCGAGGTGAAGAGCCGCACCCGCCAGCTGGTGGTCGGCACGTACTTCGAGAGCGCCAAGGGCGCGTGGGTGACGCCGCGCGAGGTCGAGCTCGGCGAGATTCGCGTGCCGAAGACCCAGCTCGCGCGGCCGGGTGACGCGGTGAAGGTGCGCCTGGGCATCGGCGCGTCGATGATCGAGGGCGGCGCGCGGCTGACTGGTGAGGTCGCCGGCTCGCTCGGCTCGAACGACGATCACTCGGTCGAGGTCTTGTCGGTCGCCTTCAGCAAGGGCTTCCACGACGAGTTCCCGCCCGAGGTGATGGACGAGGCCGACCAGATTCCGCTCGAGGTCACCGACAAGGACGCGAAGAGCGAGCACCGCCGCGACCTGCGCACGCTGCCGTTGATCACCATCGACGGTGAAGACGCGCGCGACTTCGACGACGCCGTCTACTGTGAGCCCCACGCGCGTGGCTGGCGGCTGGTGGTCGCCATCGCCGACGTGTCGCACTACGTGCAGCAAGGCATGGCGCTCGACGACGAGGCGCTGCGGCGCGCGACGTCGGTCTACCTGCCCGGGCGCGTGTTGCCGATGCTCCCCGAGCGTCTGTCGAACGGCATCTGCTCGCTCAAGCCCGACGTCGATCGCCTGTGCATGGTGGCCGACATGGTCATCGATCGGCATGGCGTGACGCTCGACTCCGAGATCTACCCGGCGGTGATGAAGAGCGCGGCGCGCTGCACCTACACCGAGGTGCACGACGTGCTCGGCGGCGCCGACGTGTCGCACCGCAACCACTTGAAGCCCCAGTTCGAGCTGTTGATGGGGCTGGCGCGCACGCTCACGAAGATGCGCCTCGAGCGCGGCGCGATCGACTTCGATCTCCCCGAGCAGAAGGTCGAGCTCGGTGAAGACGGGCTCCCGGTGCGGCTGGTGAAGCGCGAACGGTGGGAAAGCCACCGCCTCGTCGAGGAATGCATGCTCGCGGCGAACGAAGCGGTGGCGCGCTTCTTCCGCGAGCAGGGGCTGCCGACCGTCAACCGCTGGCACGGGCCGCCCGATGAAGATCGGCTCGAGATGTTCCTCACCTTGCTCGGCGCCTACGGCGTCACGCCGCCGCCCGGTGACTTCGACTCGAAGGCGCTCAACGCGGTGCTGCAACAGCTCGAAGGGCACCCCGAGCAGCGGGCGCTCAACCAGCTCGCGCTGCGCTCGATGAAGCAGGCGGTCTATTCGTCACGCAATGCGGGCCACTACGGCCTGGGCGCCGAGGACTACCTCCACTTCACGTCGCCCATTCGTCGCTACCCCGACCTCCTGGTGCACCGCCTGCTCAAGGCGCTGTGGAAGCGCGGCAAGAAGAAGCCGTCGCACGATCAGCTCGAGGCCGAGCAGGAACAGCTCGAGGCCCAGTCGGTGCAGTGTTCCGAGCGGGAGCGCGCGGCGATGCAGGTCGAGCGCGAGGTGAACCAGCTCTATTCGTGCCTCCTGCTGAAGGATCGCCTCGGCGAAGAGCACGGCGGCACGGTGGCGGGCCTCTCGGAGAACGGCTTCTACGTGCAGCTCGACGAGCTGTGGGTCGAGGGGTTCGTGAAGGGCGAGACGCTCTTCCCCGACTTCGAGTTCGACCAGTCGACCTACCGCATCACCTACGGCAACGGCCTGGTGGTGAAGGTCGGGGCGAAGTGCCGGGTGCTGATCTTGTCGGTCAACCTGCAGCGCAAGCAGATCGACTTCCAGGTGACCGAGCTCGAGGGCGAGACCATCGAGGCGGCGGAAGCCGAAGAGGCTCCTGCGCAGCGGCCGTGGGATCGCCCGCGGCGGCCGCAGCCGGCACCGCGCGAGGAGCCCAGGCGCTGGCGCTCGCAAGATCGCCGCAACCAGCCGTCGTCCCAGCGTGGTGGCGGTGGTGGTGGTCGCTTCAACCGCGACGACCGCACCGTGCGGCCCGATCACTTCCGCCGTGACGACCGCCCGCAGCGCGAAGGCCAGCGCCAGTTCGGTCGCATGGACGCGCGCACCGATCGCGGTGGCAAGAGCGGGCAGGGCGGCCAGGCCAGCCAGGGTGGTCAGCCCCAGCGCTTCAACCAGAAGCAGCGCTTCGAGAAGCCGCGTCGCGCGCCGCCGCCGCCCCAGCCGTGGGAACAGAAGCCGAAGGACGAAGACGAGCGCGACGAGCAGAAGCCGTCGTCGTCGGCGACCGAGACTGACGGGCCGCGGAAGTTCGACGCGCGCGCGGTGCTCGACCGCCTGTGGCGCGAGCGCGGCGGCGGCAAGAAGCGGTGAAGCCTGAACTCCCTCTCCTCCCGAGGAGGAGAGGGTCGGGGTGAGGAGGAGACCCCTGGGCTGCGCTACTTGATGGCGGCCCGGCGCTCGCGAATCGCGTCGGCCACCTTCCTCAGCCGCGCTTCCTCGGCGAGCAGCCGTTCCATCTCGGCGTTGATCTTCTCGAGCTGGGCGAGGCGCGCGCGGGTGTCTGCGATGCGCTGGCGCAAGCGATCGTCGCCCGAGGTCTCGAGCACCGAGGCCGGCGGGAGCGGCGGCAACGTCGCCCGCGGCGGCACGCTGATGACCGGCGACTCCTCGCTCTTCAGGTCGGGGAACTCTTCGAGACCGCGGCGCACCTCTTCACGCAACGGCTCGAGGCGCCGGCGCGCTGCCATCAGCCCGTCGGCGGACTGCATCGCCGAGGCGAGCAGCGCGTCGGCCTCGGCCTGGCGGCGCATCAGCTCGTCGTGGTGCGGGTTGCAGCCGCTCGCCACCAGCGCGAGCCCGAGCAGGGCCGGCCACTTCACCCGCGGGCCCTCAGTGCGCTGACGATCATGCGCGAGGCGGGGCTGCGGTTGAGCGTGAAGAAGTGGATGCCCGGCACGCCGCGCGCGAGCAGTTCGCTGCACTGCAAGGTGGCGTGCGCCACGCCCAGCTGCATCACGGCCTGCGGGTCGTCCTTCACCTTCTCGAGCTCGAGCTGCAGCCGCATGGGCAGCGTCGTGCCGCACTGCCGCACGAAGCGCTGCACCTGGTCGAAGTTGGTGATGGGCATGATGCCCGGCACGATCGGCACGTTCACGCCCACGCGCCGCGCGCGCTCGACGAAGTCGAAATAGAACGCGTTGTCGAAGAAGAGCTGGGTGATGACGAAGTCGGCGCCCTCGTCGACCTTGCGCTTCAAGTTCTGCAGGTCGGCTTCCTTGCTCGACTCGAGGTGGCCTTCGGGGTTGCCCGCGACGCCCACCGAGAGCCCGAGGTCACGCTCGCGAATGTAGGCGACCAGCTCGTTGGCGTAGCCGAAGCCGCCCTCGACCTTCTGGAAGGTGTTGGAGCCCTTCGGCGGATCTCCGCGCAGCGCGAGCACGTTGTCGATCTTCGCGGCGGCGAGGCGATCGAGCACCGAGCCGATCTCCTGCTTCGTGTGGCCGACGCAGGTGAGGTGCGCCATCGCCTCGATGCCGGTGCGTTCCTTGATGTGCGTGACCAGGTCGATGGTGCGATCGCGCGTGCTGCCTCCGGCGCCGTAGGTCACCGACACGAAGCCGGGATCGAGCGAGCGCAGGTCTTCGAGCGTGTCCCACAGCTGCTTCTCTCCTTCGGGCGTCTTCGGCGGGAAGAACTCGAACGAGAAGCACGGCTTCGAGGGGTTCAACCGGGTGCGGATCTTCACCGCGCCGTCTTCTCACGTTGAAGAAATGCCGTCACTGGGTATACCGACCGCCATGCCTCGTCAGACGCCGTTGAACGCCGCCCACCGCAAGCTCGGGGGCCGCATGGTCGACTTCGCCGGTTGGGACATGCCGGTTCAGTACACGGGCCTCATCCAGGAACACGAGCTGGTGCGCACCGGCGTCGGGCTCTTCGACGTCAGCCACATGGGCGAGATCGAGTTCAAGGGCCCGGGCGCGCTCGAAGAAGCCAACCGCCTCATCACCAACGATCTCGCGAAGGCCACTGACGGCCAGGCGGTCTACGCCGGCCTGCTCAACGAGAAGGGCACCTTCGTCGACGACGTGGTCGCCTACCGCTTCAGCCCCGAGCACATCTTCATCTGCGTCAACGCGTCGAACGCCGACAAGGACTTCGCGTGGATGAGCCAGAACGCAAAGAAGGTGAAGCCGGTCAACCGCAGCAACGACTTCGCGCAGATCGCGGTGCAGGGCCCCAAGGCGTTCGGCCTCGTGCAGAAGCTGTGCGGCAAGCCGCTCGACGGCGTGGGCACCTACCGCTTCACGACCGGTGAAGTGGCGGGCGTGCCGTGCATCATCTCGCGCACCGGCTACACCGGCGAAGACGGCTTCGAGCTGTATTGCCCGCCCGACCAGGCCGAGAAGCTCTGGTTCGCCCTGCTCGACGGCGGCAAGGACGTCGGCTGCGCCCCCGCGGGCCTCGGCGCGCGTGACTCGCTGCGCACCGAGATGAAGTACGCGCTCTACGGCAACGACATCGACGACCAGCACACCCCGCTCGAGGCCGGCCTGGGCTGGATCGTGAAGTGGGACAAGGGCGACTTCATCGGCAAGGCCGCGCTCGAGGCGCAGAAGGCCGCGGGCATTCCCCGAAAGCTGGTCGGCTTCGAGCTCACCGAGGCCGGCATTCCCCGCGCGCACTACCCGATCGTGAAAGACGGGCAGAAGGTCGGCGAAGTGACCAGCGGCACCATGGGGCCGTCGGTGAAGAAGGCGATCGGAATCGGCTACGTGCCCACCGGGCTCTCAGCCGAAGGCAGCACGTTCCACGTCGAGATTCGCGGGCGGCCGGTGGCGGCGCGCGTGGTGAAGACTCCGTTTCACAAGAAGTGAGTCACGAGAAGTGAGGGCTTGAGCACATGGCGAATTACCCGAGCGATCTGAAGTACACGAAGGACCATGAGTGGGCGAAGAAGGCCGGCTCCAACGTCGTGGTCGGGGTGACCTGGCACGCGCAGGACGCGCTCGGCGCGGTGGTCTACGTCGAGCTCCCGAAGGTCGGCGCGGCGGTGAAGGCGCACGAGTCGTTCGGCGTCATCGAGAGCACCAAGGCGGTGTCCGAACTGTTCGCCCCGGTCAGCGGCAAGGTCGCGAAGATCAACGACGCGGTCACCGGCAACCCCGGTTCGGTGAACGACGATCCGTACGCGGCGTGGCTCATCGAGATCGAGCCCGCGAGCGCTGGCGAGTTCGACGGCCTGCTCGACCAGGCGACGTACGTGAAGTCGCTCGACGCGGCGAAGTGATGCGTCGCGCGCTCTACGCCGGCTCGTTCGACCCGCCGACGCTCGGGCACCTGTGGGTGATCGAGCAGGGCGCGGCGCTGTTCGACGAGCTGGTGGTGGTGATCGGGCAGAACCCGCAGAAGAAGAACGGGTTCTGGCCGGTCGACGAGCGCGTGGCCATCTTGCAGGACTGCGTGAAGCACCTGCCGGGCGTGAGCGTGAAGCGCTTCGACGGCCGGTACCTGGTGAAGGTCGCCGCCGAGCTGGGCGCGAAGTACCTGCTGCGCGGCGTGCGAAACCAGACCGACTTCGCGTACGAGCAGACCATTCGCAACGTGAACAAGGACCTCGAGCCCTCGGTCGAGACCGTGTTCGTGATGTGCGCGCGGGAACACGCCGAGATCAGCAGCAGCACCGTGCGCGGCATGATCGGCTTCCAGGGCTGGCAGGACGTGGTGAAGGGCTACGTGCCGAAGCCGGTCTACGAGAAACTGGTCAGCCTCCCAGCGTCGTCGCCCCCAGGGGCTTCGATCAAGTGAACACCATCGTCGGGCTGACGGGCGCGATCGGCAGCGGCAAGTCGACGCTCGCGAAGTTCCTCGTGGCGTGGCGCTTCAAGGTGCTCGACGTCGACGAGCTGGCCGCGACCGCCGCGAAGGAAGCCGGCTACGAGCCGCGCGCCGCGCTCGAGAAGGTGCTCGCCGGCGACAAGGCGCTCGAGGCGCAGCTGGCCGCGGTGGTGATCGCGCGCGTGAAGGCCTGGGTGGCGGCGACGCGGGGCCTCAAGCTCATCGACGCGGCGTTGCTGTTCGAGCACGGCCTCGATTCCCTGTGCACGGTGACGGTCTGCCTGACCTGCCCGCGAGAGGTGAGACAGGCGAGGGTGACGCGCCGCAAGACCGCCAGCGCGGGGCTCTTCGAGGTGATCGAGCGCACGCAGTGGGCCGAGGCAGGCAAGGCGTCGAAGGCGAACCACGTGGTCGACGCCAACCGTGAGCTCGACGTGGTGGCGGCCGACGTGGTGCGCGTGCTCGGAGTGCCGGCGCCGTGACCGAGGTCTCCACCGGCGAGATCGTCGGCATCGCGTCGCGCAAGGCGGCCACCGCGGTGCTCAAGGCCCACGTGGCGGTGCTCAAGGGCACGCCGCTGCGCAAGGCGATCAGCGAGGCGCTGGCGGGCGGCGGCAACCTGGGCGGCAAGGAACGGCGCTTCATCGCCTTCGCCACGCGCGAGCTGTCGCGGCACCTGCGGCGGCTCAACCTGCTGGCCAGCGCGCGCGGGCAGCCGATGTCGAAGCTCCACCTGCCGGAAGACCAGGCGATCTTCCGCTACGCGCTGTGGCGCAAGCACGTGTGCGGGGCGGGCATCGACAAGATCATGACCGAGATCCAGCTCCCCGGGCCGATCCGCCCGCGCGGAGTGCCCGACCAGTTCATTCGCGACGAGACGAACAAGCAGGTCGAGGTCGACTGGGGCTCCACGCCGCTCGAGCGCGCCGCGAACCTGCACTCCTTCCCCACGTGGCTCGCCGAGAAGATCGCCGCCATCGCTCCGGAAGGAGAGGTCGACGCGGTGCTCGAGGCGCTCAACCGCGAACCCACGCTGACCCTGCGCGTGCGGCCGCCCGGTTCTCGCGATGCGCTGTTGCCCGAGCTGAAGGACTTCCCCGTCGAGGCGTGCGCCGAGGTGCCCGACGCGATTCGCGTGACCGACGGCAGCCGCGCGATCTTCGAGTCGCGGTGGATGAAGGAAGGCCGGCTCCAGGTGATGGATCTCGGCAGCCAGCTGCTCGCCGCGTTCTGCGAGGCGAAGCCCGGGCAGTCGGTCGTCGACTACTGCGCGGGGGCGGGCGGCAAGACGCTGGTGCTGGCCGACGCGGTGGGCCCGACCGGCCGCGTCTACGCGTGGGATCTGTCGGAGAAGCGCCTCGCCGAGGCGAAGTCGCGCGTGGGTGAGCTCAAGCTGCGGCACGTGAGCTTCCCGTCGCAGCCCCGCATCGATCTCGCCGACCTGGTGCTGATCGACGCGCCCTGCAGCGGCACCGGCACGCTCGGCCGCGAGCCCGACCAGAAGTGGAAGCTGACCGCGAAGGAAATCGAGACGCTCACCGCGACGCAGCTGGGCATCTTGAAAGACGTCAGCAAGCGCCTGAAGCCGGGCGCGGCGATGATCTACGGCACCTGCTCGGTGCTCCGCGAAGAGAACGAGGGCGTGGTCGAGCGCTTCCTCGGGGCAAACCCGGGCTTCAAGCTGACCGCGGCGCTGCGGGTGTGGCCGCACCGCGTCGAGGGCGGCGGTTTCTTCGGTGCGCGTCTGGTGGCCCTCTGAGCTAGATTGCCGCGCATGCCCGAACGAATGATGCCGCCGCAGCAGCCTGGCAACCCCGAGACGCTCGCGCAGATCAAGGCCGCCTGGGACGAAGCGCAGGCCCAGCTCTCGGTGCTCCGCCAGCAGGTCGAGCACGCCACGGCGATGGCGCAGGCGAAGGTGGCGTCGAACATTCTCGAGCGCGACCTCGACCGCGCGTACCGCGATCTCGGCGAGGCGGTCTGGGCCGAGGTCAGCAAGGGCAAGCTGCAGCTGCCGTCGAACCTGTCGAGCGTGCGCAAGCTGCTCGAGTCGGTGACGACCAAGATCCGCACCCAGAACGCGTCGATCAACGACCTCCTCGCCGAAGGGGCAGATCTCGCGAAGCGCCTTCAGGAAAAGATGTCGACCGCGTCGAAAGGGGTGGCCGGGCACGCCAAAAAGCGCTAACTGGCCCGCGCCGTCGCCTCAACAGCGACAGACATCAACGAATACGGGGCTATAGCTCAGCTGGGAGAGCGCCTGAATGGCATTCAGGAGGTCAGCGGTTCGATCCCGCTTAGCTCCACACCCGAAGCACTCGGAAACCTCAGCCTTCGATCGCGCCTGCGATCGGAGGCTGTTTTCGTTTCAGTTTTCGTTTCAGGGCGTGCAGACCACCGTGTCGTTCTGAACGACGCATGAGCGGCAGGTGTTGGTCTTCACGAAGCGCCCGTCACGGCACTCCAGCGTGCCCCCGTCGGTGCACAGCCCGCGACCCTCGGCGCTCGACGCGCACGCGTCACCCTCGATCGCCCCGTTCATGTCGCAGGTGATGGTGCCCATCGAGTTGAGGCAGCCGCCATCGCCACGGCACGGCAGGCGCGCCCACATGCCCACCTTGCATTCCAACGCCGTCGCGCGATCGGCGCAGAGGAAGCCGCTCACGTTGCACGTCGACGAGCCGGCGTTGATCGCCTCGCAGCTGTGCCCGCCATCAGCGGTCGCGCAGAACTCGCTGTTGGGGCAGTCGGCGTTGCGCGTGCACGGCATCTGCGACGAAGGGGTGGGGCAGGCCGTCAGGCTGATGATCACGAGCAGACCGAAGGTGACACGCATGGGGAGCTCCTCCTGAAAAGAGAACGGCCACCGCCGCACGGAGCGACGGTGGCCGGAATGTCTCGAGCCCGACTCGAAATTACTTCGTCGGGTTCGTCGGCTGCGGGGGCAGGCCGAGATCCGGCACGGCCGGAGGAGGCGTCGGGACCTTCACCTCGAGCAGCTCGACCTCGAACACCAGGGTCGACCCGCCGGGGATGTTCGCGCCCGCGCCACGATCGCCGTAGGCGATGTCAGACGGGCACACGAGCTTCGCCTTGCCGCCTTCCTTCATCATGCCCACGCCCTCGGTCCAGCACTTGATGACGCCGTTCAAGGGGAACTCGGTGGGCTGGCCGCGCTTGTACGAGCTGTCGAACTCGGTGCCGTCGATGAGCGTGCCCTTGTAGTGCACCTTCACCAGGTTGGTCGGCTCGGGCGACTTGCCCTTGCCGGGCGTCAGCTCGATGAACACCAGGCCCGAGGCGGTCTTCTTCGCGCCCTTTTCCTTGGCGGCCTTGGCGGCGTACTCGGTGCCCTTCTTCTTCTCGGCCTCGGCCTTGGCGGCCTGCTTCTCGTTGAGCAGCTGCTCGACGCGCGGGGCGACTTCCTCGAGCTTCACCGACAGCTCCTTGCCCAGCGCCGCGTCCTTCATGCCCTTGGCCACTTCGGCCAGGTCGGCTTCCGGCAGGTCGGCCGACTTCACCGGCGTGCGCTCGGCGATGAGCGCGCCCAGCGCGTAGAGCGCCTTCTGCTTGTCTTCCGCCGAGAGGGGCGGAGGCGGCGGAGGCGGCGTGGGCATCGCCGGGTTCGGCGTCGTCGGGTTCACCGCGGTGACGGTCGGCGCCGGGTTCGCGTCGACGCCCGAGTTCGACGGGCAGCCCGTGAACGCGAGCGCAGCGGCGAGGAGGGTGCTCTTCAGGGTGGTCTTCATGATCGTGTGCATGTTGGGAGGGCTCACTTCTTCACGATGTCGATCAGCTCGACCTCGAACTGGAGGACCGCGTTGGGCGGAATCGCGCCGCCCGCACCGCGCTCGCCGTAGGCGATGTCAGCGGGGCAGATCAGCTTGGCCTTGCCGCCGACCTTCATCATCGCGACGCCCTCGGTCCAGCACTTGATCACGCCGTTGAGCGGGAACTCCGCCGGCACGCCGCGCTTGAACGAGCTGTCGAACTCCTTGCCGTCGATGAGCGTGCCCTTGTAGTGCACCTTCACCGTGTCGGTCGGCGCCGGGGTCGCGCCCGTGCCCGCCTGGGTCTCGAAGTAGATCAGGCCCGAGGCCGTCTTCTTCGCGCCGGCGGCCGCCGCCTGCTCCTCGAGGAACTTGGCGCCCTTCGCCTTTTCCTTCTCGCCGCGCTCCTTGGCGCGCTCGCGGAGGAACTGGTCGACCTTGGCCATCGAGTCCTTCGGGTCGACCTTGAGCGGCTTGTTCTGCGTGGCGTCCATGAAGCCCGCCATCACCTCGGCCAGCTCGGCCTCGTCGAGCGACGCCTGGGCGAGCGGGGTGCGCTGCGCGACGAGGGCGCCGAGCGCGTAGAGCACCTTGGGGCGCTCTTCGGCGCTGATCGCCGCCGGCTTGGCAGGCTGCGCCGCGACGGGGGCGTCGGCCGGCTTCTTCGCGTCAGGCGGGTTGGCGAGCGCCAGCGCCGCGGCGAACGCGACCACGAGTGAGATCTTGAGACTCTTCACGGGGACTGATCCTTGGTTGGAGGAGACTTCTGCTGGTTCAGGTTGGAGGGCTGCGCGTCAGCTCTTGAAGACGTTCATCACGTCCTTCAGCAGCTTGATGGCCTCGTCGCGCGGACGCTGGAAGGCGTTGCGGCCCATGATCGAGCCGAAGCCGCCGCCGTCCTTGATGCCCTTGATCTCTTCGAGCAGCGACGCGGTGTCCTTCGCCTCGCCGCCGGAGAAGATGACGATGCGCTTGCCGTTGAACGCGCTCTGCACCACGTGGCGCACGCGGTCGGACATGGTCTTGGTCGGAATCGAGTACTTCTCGAAGACCTTCTTCGCCTCGGCCTGCTCGATGAAGTCCTTCGGGGGCTTCACCTTGATGACGTGCGCGCCGAGCTGCGCCGAGATCTGCGCCGCATAGGCCACCACGTCGGCCGCGGTCTCGCCGTCCTTCGACATGTTGCCGCGCGGGTACGCCCACAGCACCGTCGGCATACCGTAGCTGCGCGCCTCGGCGATCATGTCGCGGAGGTCCTGGTACTGCTGGTTGCGCGCCGCGGAGCCCGGGTAGATCGTGTAACCGATCGCCACGCAGCCCAGGCGCACCGCGTCCTTCACCGACGAGGTGAGCGCCGACATCGGCTCGACCTTCGCCAGCGAGTCGCTGTTGTTCACCTTCAAGATGAGCGGGATCTCGCCGTGGAACTTGCCGGCGATGGCGTCGAGGAAGCCGAGCGGCGCCGCGTACGCGTTGCAGCCCGAGTCGATGGCCAGCTGCGCGTGGTAGTCGGGGTCGTAGCCCGCCGGGTTCGGCTGGAACGAGCGAGCCGGGCCGTGCTCGAAGCCCTGGTCGACCGGGAGGATGACCATCTTGCCGGTGCCCGCCAGCGTGCCCGTGTTGAGCAGGCGCGCGAGGTTGGTCAGGACACCAGGCGACTCAGAGGGGTACCACGAGAGGATCTGCTTGACGCGGTCGGTGTAGGCCATGCCGCGCCGCTTACCGGGTTTGAAAATCGTTCAAAAGTCATTTCGCTGGCGGGGGCGTTTCGGCCGTCGCGAGCTTGAGCGGGAAGGTGCCCATGGGGTTGCCGCCGACGCGCACCAGCACCTGGAAGTCGCCCGGGTTGCGGATCGCGGTGGGTTCCCAGTCGACCTGCCACTCGGCCTCCACGCCGTTGCCAAAGCGCAGCTGGCCCGACGCTTCCATCACCGTGTCACCGCGCTGATCGAGGATCACCACGTCGATCGAGCTGCCCTTCTTGCCCGGCGACTTCACGCGCACCACGGTCGAGAACTTCTCGGTCTGCCACGGGTTGCCCGGCGTGACCGTCACCTGGTTGTAGGGCGTCGCGCTCTTCGCGCCGTCGGGGGCGCGAATGAACGACTTGCCGTGAACGACGCGCACCACCGAGTAGCCCTCGTCGACCTTCGGCGTGCTCGGCCCGTTCTGCTCGTCGGTCTTGCTCTTGGCCGACTCGAGCTTCTGGTCCTTGGGGATCTCGCCGAACTTCGGCAAGCCCAGGTCGAGCTTCGGAGCGCCTTCCTTCTTGCTGCCCTTGAGCTTCGGCTCGTCGGCCAGGGAGGTGAGACAGCACAGCGACGTCACCACGAGCAGGGTCTTCGAGAGGGAGCTCACGAAGCCACTGTACGCGAAACCACGGCGGTCATTCAGTCGGAGGCCTCAGGTGGGGCAGGTCGAAACGCTTCAATTCAAGAGGTCGCTGCGGCAGAGTGCCGCCGCTTTGCGCCTGCCCGTGATCTCATTGGTGTTTCTGCTGAGCTCGGGCACCGTGCTGGCAACCCCGCTGACGTTGCCGCAGATCGTCGCGCGCGCCCGGGCGAACGATCACCGCGTGAAGGAAGCGCAGGCGCAGCTGCGGTGGTTCCGCTCGAAGTACGACGAGGCGCGGTGGGCGTGGTTCCCCCGGCTCGACTCGTACTTCATGGTCGCCGGCCCGACGCCCGAGGCGCGCAACGACGGCATGGGCGGGCCTCCGACCACCGCGGCCACCAAGATGTACGACCTCGACTTCGGTCAGCCCGGCGTGATGCTCGGCGCGGGCGCCGAGGCGGTGCTGCCGGTCTACACGTTCGGCAAGCTCGACGCGCTCGAGGAGGCCGGCAAGAAGGGCGTGGAAGCGGGCGAGGCCCTCGCGGTGCGCGCGCAGGACGAGGCGGAGTACCAGGCGGCGCAGGCCTTCTACGGGTACTCGTTGGCCAAGGCGATGGTGGGCGTGATCGACGACACCTCCAAGCGCCTCGACGACGCCGAGAAGACGCTCAACCGGTTGCGCGCCGAGGGCAGTGACCAGGTCACGCAGATGGATCTCTACAAGCTGGCGTTCTACCGCCAGCAGGCCGAGGTGCAGCGCGCGTCGGCCGAGAACGGCGCGAAGTTCGCGCTCGCCGCGATTCGCCTGCTCGTCGCCGCCTCGCCTGACGAGGTGATCGAGGTGCAGCCCGAGGAACTGCGGCTGCCCGAGGGCATGCTCGCGCCGGTCGATTCGCTGGTGACGCGCGCGGCCGATCACCGCCCCGAGCTGCGCGCCATCACCGCCGGCCTCGCCGCGCGTGAGCAGGAAGTGAAGATTCGCGAGGCGATGTACTACCCGGACTTTGGCATCGCCGGCTTCTTCCGGTGGCGGTGGACCACCAGCGCCACGCGCCAGTACTCGCCCTTCGCGTACGACCCGTACAACGATCTCTCGGCGGGCGTCGGGCTGGTGATGCGCTACCAGTGGGACTTCCCGCAGAAGGGCATCATGTTGGAACAGGCCCGCGCGGAGTACGAGAAGATGGGCCACCAGCGCGACCTCTTGACCGCCGCCGTCAGGCTCGAGATCGAGAAGGCGTGGGGCGAGACCGATCTCGCGCTGCAGAAGGCGACGCGGGAACTCGAGGCCGAGAAGAACGCGCGCCGCTGGGCGACGTCGGCGTTCGCGGCGTTCGAGCTCGGCACCGGCGACACGCGCGAGCTCGTCGATTCGTTCACCGCGTATGCGCAGGCCGGGGCGCTGCGGCTGCAGGCGATCTACGAGCTGCAGCTCGGGCTGCGCACGCTGACGCGATCGGTGGGGTTGCCGGTCGGGCTCGAGCCGAAGCCCACGCCTGCGCCGCCGGCCCAGCTGCGGCCGCAGTGATCAGCTCCCTCTCCTCCCGAGGAGGAGAGGGTCGGGGTGAGGAGTGACGCCGATCAGGCCCAGCGCCAGCGCGGCTTGATCGGTTCGCCGCTCATGGTCTGGAGCCCCACGCGCTCCAGTTCGGCGCTCAGCTTCTTGCAGAGCTCATCCATCAGCTGCTGCAGCTCGGGCGTCTGCGGCGTGGTCAGTACGAACTCGAGCTCGCCCTTGAACGCCGGGTTGAAGCGCTGCTCGCGCGCCTGCGCGAGGCCGGCGTCCCACGCGCCGGGGCTGATCGCGAGCGGGTCGTCGCTGGTCGTCGTCAGCCGCACGAGCTGCTGGCCGCGATCGTCGAACGGCGCCTCGACGCTGAAGCGCGCGGGCGGCACCAGCGGGTCGGGCTTCTCGCCGCGCACCAGCTGCACGACGCTCTTGCTGGCCGTCACCAGGTCGGCGGTGGTGCGCTTCATCTCCTGCATCAGGTCGGTGGTCTCGCCCGAGCCACCCGCGGCTTCCCAGCGCTGGCGCATCAGCACGAGGAGTTCTTTCTGCGGCGTGTGGGCCGGCGCGCGCACCGAGAGCACGGGCACGCCGCGGCGGCCGGTCGCGGTCTTCGTCAGGTAGAGGGTCACCCAGCCGGCGAACTCCTCGGCCTCGAGGCCGGTGCTCAGGTGGTCGACCTCGGTCCATTCCACGCAGCGGGTGGTGAGCTTCTCGCGCCAGGTGATCGCCTGCGCGTCGAGGTCGATGCGCGAGGGAATGCAGTGCCAGGCAAAGAAGCTCGCCAGGCCGAGCAGCACCGCGGCGGGAATCACCACGCCCCAGCCGCCGAGCGCGAGCACCACGATTCCGAAGAGCGCCAGGATCGAGCCGAGCACCGCCGGCACCGGGTGCACGTCGTCGCGCAGGGTGAGCGGCTCGGCCATCGCGTGCGAGTGTACACACCGCGGGCGACCGGACGTTGGTTGCCGGTGCGCGCCGAAGCGATCCACGCCACGCGAAATGAATTCGGGCGGGGGCGGCCTCCACTGACGGGCCATGATCGCCACGCTCGCCACGTTGCTCCTGCTCGCGCAGTCACCCCAGGTCGCTGCACCCGCGCCGACGCCTCCGCCCGAGCCTCCGAAGTGGGAGGTGTACATGGGCCTCCAGGGCGGGCTGCGGCCCGACTCGGTGGGCTTCGGCGGCGCCGGCTTCCTGGGCGCCACGCGGCAGATCGTCTCGTTCTTGCGCGCGGAGCTCGGGCTCGGCCTCGGCGCGTACTCCACGCCGATCGATCAATCGTTCGACATGGTGACGCTCATTCGCATCGGCGCGCGGCTGGAGTGGCCGGGGCTCGATCGCTGGCACCCGTTCCTCGCGGTCGCCTTCGCGCACCAGCACGAGACGCCCTGGGTGCACGTGAAGATGGACCCGGTGCCGGCGGTGCTGGGGCTGTCGGAGCACGGCGTGCACCACCGCTCGGGCATCGAGACGGGCCTGGGCCTCGCGTACGATCTGCGCGCGCGAAAGGGCGTGCCGGTGGGTGGTCGCATCGGCGTCAAGGCGTCGGTCACGCACCTGCTGGGTGATGGCGCGCCCCGGTACGTGGAGCTGACCACCCTCGTCGGGTTGACCTTCTGAGGGTGCCTGTCACAGTTCCTCGCCGTGGAGCGAACTCGCAGGGTGATGCTGGTGCTGGCCGCGGTCGCGTCCGCGGCGTGTTTCTGCCCGGGGCCGATGCCCTCGCCGCAACCCGAGCCGACGATCTGGGATCCCGTCGGCACGGCGCTCTGGCCTGACGGCTCGCTCAAGCTGACGATCCTCCCAACGCTGCACAGCGGTGCGCAGGGCGCGACGGCGATGCACATGGAGGTCGACGCGACGGTGTCGGCCCCGGTGACGTACCCTGACTCGTTCCGGGTGCTCGTGTTCGCCCGGCGCGCTGATGGCTCGGAGGTCGGTCGCGCGAGCTCCCCTTCGTTTCCGCCCAGCAGCGACGCGGGGTGGGTCGACCTGGTGCCGATCTTCGTCTGCCCGCCGCGGCAGGACGGCAAGGTGATCGACACGCCGCTGGAGTTCACGGTGACGCTGGCGCGCGAGAGCGACCACCAGCTGCTGACCTCGTCGAAGCTGACCGTTTCACCGAAGTGCGAGGCGGGATCGTGCCCCTGTCAGTGACGTCCTCGGGGTAGGGTCTCCGCCCGTGATTGGGCACAAGTTCGGGGGCAGCAGCGTCGCGAACGCCGAGCGCATCTCGCGGGTGATCGACATCCTCCTCGGGAGGGCCGAGCGGCAGGTGGTGGTGATCTCGGCGATGCAGGGCGTCACCGACGCACTCATCAACCTCGTGAAGCAGGCTGCCGCGCGCGACGCGGGCTGGAAGGCGTCGCTCGAGGCGCTCAAGAAGCGGCACGTCGAGACGGCGCACACGTTGTTGGGGAACCACGCGGCCCCGGTGGTCGCGCGCTTCGACGAAGAGTTCTCCTCGCTGCACGACCTGCTGCACGCGCAGTCGCTGGTCGGCGCTGTGTCGAACGATCTGCTCGATCTGGTCAGCGGGCTGGGCGAGGTGTGGTCGTCGACGATGGTCGATGCTGGCCTGCGCGCCCGCGGCAAGCCCTCGCAGTGGCTCGACGCGCGCGAGGTGTTGGTGGTCGAGAAGAGCGACCTCGGCGCCCTCGTGCAGTGGGACGTCTCGCGGCAGAAGGCGGCGGCGTTCATCTCGAATGAGCGCACCATCGTCACCGGCTTCGTGGCGCGCACGCGCGAGGGCCGCATCACCACGCTCGGCCGCAACGGCTCCGACTATTCCGGCGCGATCTTCGCGGCGCTCTTCGGCGCGAAAGAGCTGCACATCTGGTCCGACGTCGACGGCGTGCTGTCGGCCGACCCGCGGCTGGTGCCCGAGGCCGTGCTGATCGAGAAGCTCTCGTACGACGAGGCGTGCGAGCTGGCGTACTTCGGCGCGAAGGTCATTCACCCGCAGACGATGACGCCGGCGTTCGAGCAGAACATTCCGATCATCGCGCGCAGCACCTTCAACCCCACGCACCCGGGCACGCGCATCTCGACCGAGCAGGACCTGTCGACCCCGGTGAAGGGCGTCACCACGTTCACGGGCCTGGCGATCTTGAACCTCGAGGGCGCGGGCATGATCGGCGTGCCGGGCACCGCGGAGCGTGCGTTCGAGTCGCTCAAGCAGGCCGGCGTGTCGGTGGTGATGATCTCGCAGGGCTCGTCGGAACACTCGATCTGCTGCGTGATCAAGGAAGCGGAAGGCGAGACGGCGCGCAAGGCGCTGCTGGCGGCGTTCTCGCGCGAGCTCGAGGCGAAGCAGATCACCGCGGTCGGCGTGACCAACGGCATCGCCGCGCTGGCGATCGTGGGTGACGGCATGGCGGGCACTCCGGGTGTGGCCGCGCGCATGTTCTCGGCGCTCGGCCGCGCGCGCGTCAACGTGCGCATGATCGCGCAGGGCTCTTCCGAGCGGAACATCTCGGTCGCCATCGACGCCAGCGAGGCGCGGCGCGCGCTGCGGGCGGTGCACTCGGGCTTCTATCTCTCGGCCCAGACCATCTCGGTCGGCGTGATCGGCCCCGGCAACGTCGGCCAGGCGTTCCTCCGTCAGCTGCGCGACACGCGGGAACGGCTGCTGAAGACCTCGAACATCGACCTGCGGGTCCGCGCGGTGGCGGGCTCGAAGAAGATGGCGCTGGGCGACCCGATGGTGCGCCTCGACGACGTGCGCGCGCAGATGGATCGCGACGTCGACTTCGACGCCTTCACCCAGCACGTGCACGCCGAGCACCTGCCGCACGCGGTGATCGTCGACTGCTCGGCGAGCGACGAGATCGCCTCGCGCTACGAGGGCTGGCTCGCGCGCGGCGTGCACGTCATCACGCCCAACAAGAACGCCGGCGCCGGGCCGTGGAACCGCTACGCCGCCATCAAGAGCCAGCGCGCGCACTTCTTCTACGAGTCGACGGTCGGCGCGGGCCTGCCGATCATCACCACGCTGCGCGACCTGATCGACACCGGCGACGAGGTGCTGTCGGTCGAGGGCATCTTCTCGGGCACGCTGGCGTACCTCTTCAACAGCTACGACGGCTCGACGTCGTTCGGCGAGCTGGTGAAGAAGGCGAAGGACCTCGGGTACACCGAGCCCGACCCGCGCGATGACCTCTCGGGCCTCGACGTCGCGCGCAAGCTGGTGATCCTCGCCCGGGAAAACGGCTGGAAGACCAACCTCGCCGACATCGCGCTCGAGTCGCTGGTGCCCGAGCCGCTGCGCACGGTGCCGCTGCCCGAGTTCCTCTCGCGGCTGGGAGAGCTCGACGCGCCGATGCGGGCCCGGCTCGACGCGGCGCGCGCGCAGAAGAAGGTGCTCCGGTACGTCGCGAGCCTGCAGCAGGGTGGCAAGGCGTCGGTGGGGCTCGTCGCGCTGCCGGCGGAGCACGCCTTCGCGCACATCAAGCTGACCGACAACGTCGTGCAGTTCACCACCCGCCGGTACAACGAGAACCCGCTGGTGGTGCAGGGGCCCGGCGCTGGTCCCGAGGTCACCGCGTCGGGCGCGTTCGCCGACCTGCTGCGCGTGGCGACGAGCCTCGGGGGCCACCGGTGAAGCGAGCCACGGCCTTCGCACCTGCGTCGATCGGCAACGTGGCGGTGGGCTTCGACGTGCTCGGTCACTCCGTGGCGGGCCCCGGCGACACCGTGACCGTCAGCCTCAACTCGACCGGCGAGGTGCGCATCACCTCGATCAAGGGCGTGGTGACGAGCCTGCCCGCGAACGCGGCTGACAACACCGCGGGGCGCGCGCTGCTGCACTTGAAGCGCTCGTGCGATCCCTCGCTGGGGTTCGACGTGGAGATCGAGAAGGGCATCGCGCTCGGGTCCGGCATGGGCGGATCGGCGGCGTCGGCGGTCGCGGCGGTGGTAGCGGCCAACGCGCTGCTCGACGCGCCGCTCGGCCTCGAGGCGCTCTACCAGTCGGCGATGGACGGTGAGGCCGCGGCGTCGGGCAGCGCGCATGGCGACAACGTCGGGCCGATGTTGCTCGGCGGCCTCGTGATCGCCCCCACCAGCGGCGCGGCGGTGAAGGTGCCCGTGCCGCACTGGTTGCACGTGGCGTTGGTGCACCCCCACTTCGTGCTCGAGACCAAGACCGCGCGCGCGGTGCTGCAGGGGCCGTGGCAGCTGCACGACTTCGTGGTGCAGAGCGAGGGCCTGGCGTTGTTCCTGGCCGGTTGCTTCCAGTCAGACGCGTCATTGTTGCGACGTGGGCTGCGCGACGTGCTGGTCGAGCCGCGGCGCGCGTCGTTGATTCCCGGCTTCGCGGCCGTGAAGCAGGCGGCGCTCGACGCGGGTGCGATCGGTGCGAGCATCGCTGGCGCGGGCCCGAGCGTCTTCGCCTGGTTCGAGTCGCCCGAGCAGGCTGAGGCGGCGTCGGTGGCGATGGCGGCGCAGTTCGAGAAGGCGGGGCTGAAGGCCGATCGGCTCGTCAGCCCGGTGAATGGTCCGGCGGCGAGGGTGATCTCATGAAGGTGCGCAGCAGCCGTGGTGGCGGCGACGTCGGGTTGCTGGACGCGATCGCGCGCGGGCTGGCGCCCGATGGCGGGCTCTACATGCCGCCCACGCTGCCGGCGCCGCTCGAGCTCGAGGCGAGCGGGCTGCGTGACGTGGCATTCGAGCTGCTCAGTCCGCTCTTCGCCGACGAGCCGGCGGGCTTCGAGCTGCGCGCGGTGATCGACGACGCGTTCACCTTCGACGCGCCGACGCGGTGGTGGAAGCCCGACACCGGGCTGCTCGAGCTGTTCCACGGCCCGACCGCGGCGTTCAAGGACTTCGGGGCGCGCTTTCTCGCGGCGTGCCTCTCGCGCCTGCCGCGCCAAAGCCTCACCACCATTCTCGTCGCGACCTCGGGTGACACCGGCTCGGCGGTGGCCTCCGCGTTCCACCGGCGCGAGGGCTTTCGCGTGGTGATCCTCTACCCCGACGGGCGCGTCTCGCCGCGCCAGGCGCACCAGCTCGGCGCGTTTGGCGACAACGTGCGCGCCTTTCGGGTCGCCGGCACGTTCGACGACTGCCAGCGCATGGTGAAGGAAGCGTTCGCGCTGCCCGAGCTGCGCGAGCGGCATGCGCTCACCTCGGCCAACAGCATCTCGCTCGGCCGGCTGCTCCCGCAGATGGCGTACTACGCGCACGCGTCGCTGGAATCGGTCAGGGCGGGGAAGGGCAAGCCCAGCTTCGTGGTGCCGACCGGCAACCTCGGCAACGCGTTCGCCTGCCTGCTCGCGCGCGAATACGGAGCGCCGATCGGCAAGGTGCGCCTGGCCACCAACGCCA
The DNA here is from genome assembly GCA_046351675.1 of Myxococcaceae bacterium. Classification (GTDB taxonomy): domain Bacteria; phylum Myxococcota; class Myxococcia; order Myxococcales; family Myxococcaceae; genus Archangium_A. The sequence continues at coordinate 145,407 of JAXLYB010000018.1, read as the reverse complement.
ACCGCGTGCTGCCCGAGCTGCTCGCGACCGGCCAGTACCAGCCGCGCAAGAGCGTCGCGACGATCGCCAACGCGATGGACGTGGGCGCCCCGAGCAACGTCGAGCGCCTGCTCCAGCGCTTCCCGCACGTCGCTGACGTGGTGAGCGCCGACTGGGTCGACGACGACACGATTCGCGACACCATCGCGCGCGCGAAGCCGCTGCAGCTGTGCCCGCACACCGCGTGTGGGGTGGAGGTGTTGCGGCGCCTGCGTTCGCGCGGGGAAGACGGCACGTGGATCATCGCGGCCACCGCGCACCCGGCGAAGTTCGACAGCATCGTCGAGCCGCTCATCGGCCCGGTCGAGGTGCCGCCCGCGCTGGCCGCGCTGTTGGCCCGCCCCTCGAGCGCCGAGCCGTTGGAGCCGAGCGTTCATGCGCTGGCGCGCGCGCTCTGACTGAAGCAAGGTTCTGCCGTCATGCGTTCGCTCTGGCTGCTCCCGTTGGTGGTGGTGTTGGTCGGCTGTAAGCCCGCCCGTCCCGCGTCGGCGATGGATCTGTGTCACCAGCTGACCGCGAAGTTCGACGGCAAGCACGAGTGCCGGCCGCTGGTGCGCGCCGACGAGCTCGCGCCCCTCGAGGCCGAAGAGGTCGCGGTGATGTACCGCGTCGAAGCGGGCAAGGCGGGCGGCGACGTGGCGTGGGTCGGGTACACCGAGGGGCTCCCGAACGCGCTGCGCGATCGCACCTTCGCCGAGAGCACCTCGGAGACGCGCAACGAGCACGCGCACATTCGCGTCAACGTCGCGAAGGGCAAGCTCGCGCCCGAGGCGTGGGCCGACCTCGAGAAGCTCGTCGGCGGCTTCCGCGCGCTCTAGTCGGTCACGAAGCGGAACCGCGCGCCGCGCCGGTCTTCAATCACGTCTCCCGGCAACAGCCGCGTCTCGACTGCCGGGCGGCCGTTGAGCAGCACGCCCTCTTCGAGGGGAATCAGGCACCACTGCGGCGACTGCTGGCGCACGATGAAGGCCTGCACGCTGGTCGAGCGGGGCACGCCGGGCGCGAGCGCGCGCAGCTGGCCCGGGCTCGACGCGCCGACCCACACGCCGGCCTCGAGTGGAATGCGGCCGTCGTGCGCCGCCGGCGCGTGGAAGTCGAGGTCGGCCGGCACGTGCACCACCTCGAGCGACGCGGTGCGCACCGGCCGCAGCAGATCGCGCGCGCCGGTCTGCAGCTTCGGGCAGCGCGGCGCGAGGCGATCGAACAGCGCCGGCAAGAAGCTCGTCGAGGGCAGCGACTCGCTGAAGTACCCGAACGACAGGCGCTCGAGACACGGGAGCGCGGGTCCACCGGCGAGGCCGCGCAGCACCGCGGCGGCGTCTTGCTGAATGCGGTTGGCCGAAGGCACCACCCACGTCGAGAGATCGATGGTGAGCTCGCGCAGCCACCGCGCGACGCGCAGCGACAACAGCCGCGCCACCAGCTCGACGTCGGAATAGGTCGCGTCGTTGGTGCAGCGTACGCGCGCGGTGTGCAGCAGCCCGTGCCGCCACACCAGCTCGAGTCGGCCCTCGCGCACCAGCGGGGCCAGGCCTTCCAGCACCTGCTCGGGCGCGGCCTTGCCCAACAGGTGCTCACCGAACGCGTCGCCCCGCTCGAGCAGCCAGTCGGCGAGCACGTGAATGGCCGCGGCGTCGTCGGGGTCGCGGTCGATGGCGGCCTCGAGCTCGGCCTGCCGCAGCTGGGGCGACTCGAGAAAGACCAGCAGCGCGTCGTAGAGCCAGAGCGTGTCGCCGTGCACCAGCGGGTGCCGGTGGATGCGCCGCCCGTTCACGAACGTGCCGCCCGTCGAGGTGAGATCTTCGAGCAGCCAGCGCCCGCCGTCGTTGAGCAGCACGCACTGCTTCTTCGAGACCCGCTCCGACTTGATGATCAGATCGGCGCCGGTGCGGCCGATGGTGAGCGAGGGCGTCGAGGCGGGCAGGGCGATCACCTCGCACCGATACGTCTCGAGATCGATCTGCTTGAGCCAGGCCTTCACGTCACCAGCTCCAGCCGGAAGCGGGCCGCGCCCTGCACGTCGATCACGTCGTCGGGCAGCAGCGCGAAGGACGAATCAATGCGGTTGTTCACCCTCACCTCGCCTCGCATGCGACCCGCGATGAGCTGAGCACGCCCATCGGCGAAGGCGAAGTAACAGGGGTTGCCGTCGGCCATGAACGGGATGCCGGGCGGGCTCTCGATGAAGAGCTGGTTGCGCTGCCCGCGCCTGAGGCGCGTCACCCCGGTGAGGATGCGGCTGCCCTCGACGCCGCTGAGCGCGATGCCGGGCACGGTCGACAGCACGCGCAGGCGCACCGCCACGGCGCGCGTGTAGATGGGCGCGGTGCGGAGCCGCGGCAGCTTGAGCGCGAGTTCCTCGGTGACCGACAGCGAGCCGGCCGCGGGCTGGGCGACGTGGTACCCGAGCGAGATCTTCTCGAGGCTGAGGGGAAGCGCGGGCAGCTCCGAGAGGAATTGCTGCACCGCGAGGATGCGCTCGGTGAGCTGCAGCTGCGCGACCGACTCGAGCCGCGGCAGGTCGATGGTGAGCCCACGAATGAAGGGGCCGATGCGGCTGTTGAGCAGCGTGATCAGCACGTCTTCCCACGCGGGCGCTTCTCGACCCGCGGCGGTGCGCAACGTCGCGCGGCGCACGAAGCCGTACTGCCAGTCGATCTCGAGCTCGCCGGCGACGAAGTGTTCCCACAGCGAGCCGAGCCACGGCATGTGATCGAGCTTGCCGCCGGTGCGGCTCCTGATGATGCGCTCGCCCAGCGGGTCGCCGCGTTCCTGCAGCTGATCGGCGTAGACCAGCCAGTTCGGCTCGGCGTCGGGGGAACGCGCGATGGCCTCGATCAGCGCGTGATCGACCGGCGGGAGATCGGTGCGGTAGCGCAGCCGCGTGGTGCCGAAGTCGATGCGATCACCCTCGTGCAGCGCGCGCGAGTGCTTGAGCATGACGCCGTTGACCCGCGTGCCCGCCTCGCTGCCGAGATCCTTCACCTTCCAAAAGGTGCCGTCCCACGAGACCTCGCAGTGCTGGCCCGACAGCTTCGGGTCATCGAAGACGATGGTGCACCGGGGGCCGCGGCCGAAGATGAGGCTGCCCGACTCGGGGAGGGCGATGTCGTCGCCCCCAGGCAGTTCCCGCTCGAGCCACGCGCGCACGAGGGCGACGTTACACGGACCTCAGTCTTCGTTCATGAAGCCGAGGTGCGGCTCGAAGCCGGCGTACTGCGCGACGCCGGCGACTGGCTTCAGCTCGACGCCCCGGGTGATCCCGAGGAAGACGACGCGTGGTCCATCGAGCCACACCCGCGCGGTGGTCTCGAGCGTGCCGAACTGTGGCGGGTGCGCGGCGTTCACCCGGCTGGGCGTGCGCACCACCCAGTCGATGGTGAGGGGCACCTCGGTCTGTCCGCTCACGTCTCGAGGGAGCGGCGGCCCATGCAGCTGCAGCTCGACGTGGAAGCTGCATTCGCGCCCGTCGTTGCACGGAATCCGCAGCGTGAACTCCGCGCGCTCGCGAGACCCGAAGGCCGCGGCGGGAGAGATCCACGCCTCGGCGCTGTACTGCTGCCGCGATTCGGCGTCGGCGTTCACGAAGAAGCTGACCGGCGCCTTCTGCTCGAGATCGCGGGGGATCACCTCGGCCTCGCGCTCGACCTGCAACGCGTCGAGCCGCGGGCCTTCCTCCTGGTTCGCCGTGCGACGGGCGGCCACCAGCACCGCCGCGTCGAACTGCGCGCGCACGTCCCGGTCGAAGGCCGACGGCTCGCCGTACGCCTTCCACAGCTGCACCTTGCCCTGTCGCCCGAGGGACGCGTCGATCCACTGCGGTGGTTCGGGCGCGCCGTAGCGGGTCGAGCTGCCACCGTGACCGAAGCTCAACGGCGCGGTGCCGGTGATCCGGGTCAACTCGGCGTCGGCGGCGAGCGTCGAGACCAGCGTGAAGTGGCGATCGATGCCGGGCCGCGGGCGAATGCAGATCTCCTCGACGACGATCGGACGCCACGCGCCGAGGTAGCGCACGTCGATGTCTTGCGCCTCGCCGCGCTCGCGTTGCTGGAGGTCGCGCCGCACCGAGTCCGCCATCGCCCGCAGCTCGCCGGGCACCTCCGACGACTTCGGCGGCTTCTCGGTGATGAGCCCGAAGCTGTCGCCGCGAAACTCGACCGGTGCCCCCGGCTCGCCCGGCACGTCGTAGAGCGCCGTCACCAGCTCGACGTGGTGGAAGTACGCGACGAAGTGGTGGCGAAACGCGCCGACCGAGACCAAGCGGTAGTAGTTGTGAAACGGCCGCAGCGCCTCGTACTCAGGGTGCGGCGGAGGCCTGGGCGGCGGCAGTGGCGCCGGAGCGGGCGGCGGCGGCACCGGACCCGTGGTGAACGGTGCGACGACCCGTGGGGTCGCACACGCAGACACCAGCAGCAGGAGCATCACGCCTCGCATCGACGGTCTGTCGTGCGAGGCCGTGAGCGTGGGTAGACCTCAGCCCTCTTCCTTCTCGCGCTTGCGATCGCGCTCGTTGCGGTAGCGATCGTTGAAGCTGAGCATGCGCTTGCGCAGGCGAATGGTCTTCGGGGTGACCTCGACCAGCTCGTCCTCCGCGATCCATTCCAGCGACTTCTCGAGCGTCATCTCGGAAGGCGGCGTGAGGATGACGTTCTCGTCGCGGCCGGCAGCGCGGATGTTGGTGAGCTTCTTCTCGCGGCTGGCGTTCACGTCGAGATCGCTGGGGTGCGCGTTCTCGCCGATGATCATGCCCTCGTAGAGCGCGTCGCCCGGCTTCACGAACAGCTTGCCGCGTTCCTGGATCGAGAAGAGCGCGTAGGGGATCGCGTCGCCGATGCGGTCGGCGATGATCGCGCCGTTCGAGCGGCGGGGGATGTAGCCCATGTACGGCTCCCACCCGTCGAACTGCGAGCTCATGATGCCTTCACCCTTGGTGATGGTGAGGAACTCGCTGCGGAAGCCGACGAGGCCGCGCGCGGGAATGCGGTACTGCACGCGGGTGCGACCGCCGCCGAGCGACGCCATGTCGGTCATGCGGCCTTTGCGGGGCCCGAGGCGCTCGGTGACGATGCCGACCGCGGTCTCGGGGCAGTCGATGAACACGAGCTCCATCGGCTCGTGCTTCACGCCGTCGATTTCCTTGATGATCGGCTCGGGGTTCGACGCGGTGAGCTCGAAGCCCTCGCGGCGCATGGTCTCGATGATCACCGCCAGCTGCAGTTCGCCACGCGCGACCACGCGGAAGGCGTCGGGCGAGTCGGTGTCTTCGACGCGAATCGACACGTTGCGGTACGACTCGCGCTGCAGGCGATCGCGAATGTTGCGCGAGGTGACGTACTTGCCCTCGCGGCCGGCGTACGGGCCGTTGTTGACCCGGAAGATCATCATCATGGTCGGCTCATCGACCTTGATGCGTGGCAGGGGCTTCGGGTTCTCGGCCTCGCTGATGGTGTCGCCGATCGACAGGCTCTCGATGCCGGCGACGCACACGATCTCGCCCGGGCCGGCCTCCGCGATCTCCACGCGCTTCAAGCCGGAGAAGCCGTACAGCTTCACGATCTTGCCCTGCTCGATCTTGCCCTGGTCGCGGCAGATCGAGACCGGCATGTTGGTCGCCAGGCGGCCGGCGCTCATGCGGCCGATGCCGATGCGGCCCACGTAGTCGTCGTAGTCGAGGTTGGCGACCAGCAGCTGCGTCGGCGTGCCCGGCTCGGGGGCAGGCGGCGGCGAGATGTGGCTGATGATCGAGTCGAGCAGCGGCTCGAGGGTGTTGCCGATGTCGTCGAGGTTCTTGCCGGCCTTGCCCTCGCGCGCGACGGCGTAGAGCACGGGCATCTCGAGGTCTTTCTCGTCGGCGCCGAGGTCGATGTAGAGCGAGTAGACGGCGTCGAGCACGTCGCGGGCCCGCGCGTCCTTGCGGTCGATCTTGTTGATCACCAGCACCGTCTTGAGCCCCAGGCCCAGCGCCTTGCCGAGCACGAAGCGCGTCTGCGGCAGCGGGCCTTCGGCGGCGTCGACGAGCAGGAGCACGCCGTCGACCATGCGCAGGCCGCGTTCGACCTCACCGCCGAAGTCGGCGTGGCCGGGCGTGTCGACGATGTTGATGAAGTGGTCCTTCCACCCGATGGCCGTGTTCTTGGCCATGATGGTGATGCCCTTCTCGCGCTCGAGGTCGTTCGAGTCCATCACGCGCTCGGCGACCTGCTCGTTGGAGCGGAAGGCGCCTCCCTGGCGCAGCATGTGATCGACGAGGGTGGTCTTGCCGTGGTCGACGTGGGCGACGATGGCGACGTTGCGGATCTTTTCTCGGGGGAACATCGGGCGCGCGCTTTCGCAGGTTCCGCCTGAGAACACAACGAGGTACACGCGGGGCCGATGTTGGTGCCGATCTCGTCACATTCCGCGCTCCGCCAGGTCGACACCGCGATCTTCACCCTGCGGTACTTCGGCCACTGCCTCCAGTGCACCTTCTGCCGCGATGGCTGCTGCCAGTACGGCTGCGACGTGACCCTGCCCGAGCGGGAGCGCATCAGGGCCGTGCAGGACGAGCTGGCCCGGTTCGTCGACACCCGCCCGGCCGAGTGGTTCGCCGACGAGGTCAAGGCCGACCCCGAATACGAGGGCGGCCAGTTCGTGCGCGCGAAGACCCGCAACGGGCGGTGCGTGTTCGCCAGCAAGGCGGGGCGGGGGTGCGGCATTCATGCGTTCGCCGTCGCCACCGGGCGCGACTACCACTCGATCAAGCCGAAGGTGTGCTGGCTCTTTCCGGTGACGTGGGACCAGGGCGTGCTGCGGCCCAGCAGTGACGTGCACGACGATCTCATCTGCCGGGGCAGCGGGCCGACCCTGTACGAGCTGGCGCGCGATGAGCTGAAGGTGGCGTTCTCGCCCGCGTTGGTCGCCGAGCTCGACTCAGTCCGCGGCGCCTGAGATCGCGCAGCCGGGACGGACGCCACGAGGAAAGTCGCGGCAGGTCTGCGGGCGATCGTCGTACGCGCGGCAGGTCGACGTCGCGTCATCGAGCATCGGGCAGTGATCGCCGTCGTGATCGAGGAACCGCACCTCGCCTGAGCCATCAGCGGCGACCCGTACGTTCGCTTCGACGCCCAGCCGCGCCGCGCTCGCGCGAAACGTCGCGACCTCGGCCGCGCTCAGCTCGATGAACAACGCCCCACGGCAACACTGCGCCTTGCACTCGAGCTGGCAGATGCGCGCCGCTTCCTCGACGCCGAGCCCCGGCCGCAGGTGCATCAGCTCTTCTTCGCCTCGACGCGCTCACGCAAGAAGCGCTCGATCGCCGCGTTGACGAGGCCCGGCCGCTCGAGCGGCGCGGTGTGCGTGCCGCCGGGCACGTAGACGTACTCGGCTCCGGGAATGTGCTCGGCCATGCGCTGGCTCAGCCACACCGGCGTGAACTTGTCGCCCTCGCCACCGATCACCATGGTCGGCACGTCGACGTGCGCGAGGTGATCCCACGCGGAATGATCCTTCAACGAGTCGAGCGTCCGCACGAAGTAGAGCGGGTGCATCTTCGCGAGGTGCTCCATGTAGGGCGCGAAGTCGTTGTGCTTCATCAGCTCGGGGTTCAACTCGGTGCGAATGCCGAACTCCACGGCGAGCTGGGTGTTGAGCAGCCGCGACGTCACGGCGCGCGCGAGGTCGGGCGTCTTCTCGACCATCTTCAGCACGTAGGGAAAGGCGACGCGCATCAGGGTGTGATCGTGCCAGGTGTCGAGCGGCGTGCCGTACGAGCCGCAGATCAGCACCAGCCCCTTCACGCGCGCGCGGTGGCGGCGGTGGAACTCGAGGCTGACCTGCACACCCATGGAATGCCCGAAGATCACCGCCTGGTCGATCTTCTGCGCGTCCATCAATCGCGCGAGATCGTCGGTGATGTATTCCATGCCGATGCGCGAATCGTCGTGCGGCACGCCCGAGCGCCCGTGGCCCCGGTAGTTCCAGTGCAAGACGCGGCGGCGCGCGGTGAGCGGTTCCCACAGGTAGCGCCAGATGAAGCCGTCACAGCCCAGCCCGTCGTTGAGCACGGCCGGCAACCCGGTCGCCTCGCCACGTGACTCGAACCACAGCGGTGCGCCGTCGTCGGTCTGGTGGATGCCCTGGTGGAAGTAGGTGGTCACGGCTGCAGCTCCGCATCGTCATCGCCCGTGTCAGCCGCACCCGGCCGCTCGAGCTGGTACTTCTGGATCTTCAAGATCAGGTTCGAACGCGAGATGCCCAGCTCGCGCGCCAGCTTCGACTTGTTGCCGCGGGTGCGGGCGAGACCCTGGCCGATCATCTCTTTCTCGAGGTGTTCGACCGCGTCGTTCAACTTGCCGACCGGCAGCTGCGCCAGCCGCGACGAGCCGATCACGTTCGCGCCCGCCGCGCCGCTCACCGCGTCCTTGATGCGGCTCGACAGCAGGTCCGCGGGGAGGATCTCGAACTCGTTGCCCAGCACCAGCAGCCGCTCGATCTCGTTCTCGAGCTCTCGAATGTTCCCGGGCCAGTGGTACTGCTGCATGATCTGCATCGCGTCGGGCGCGAGCGCGCGGGCCCGCTGACCGTCCTTGCGGTGCTTGCGCATGAAGTGATCGATCAGCACCAGCAGGTCGTCCTTGCGGTCGCGCAGCGGCGGCACCTGGATGCGGATCACGTTGATGCGGTAGTACAGGTCTTCGCGGAACTCGCCCTTCTTCACCATCACCCCGAGGTCCTTGTGGGTGGCGGCGATGACGCGCACGTCGACCTGCTTGGCTTGCGTGCCGCCGACGGGAATGAAGGTGCCTTCCTGCAGCACGCGCAGCAGCTTCACCTGCAGCGAGGGTGACATGTCGCCCACCTCGTCGAGGAAGAAGGTGCCGCCGTCGGCGACCTCGAACAGGCCCTTCTTGTCGCGCAGCGCGCCGGTGAAGGAGCCCTTGGTGTGGCCGAAGAGCGCGCTCTCGAGCAGGTTGTCGTTGAAGGCCGAGCAGTTCTGCACCACGAACGGCTTGTCCTTGCGCGGACCGTTGTAGTGAATCGCGCGCGCGACGAGCTCCTTGCCCGTGCCCGACTCGCCGTTCACCAGCACCGTCGAGTCGCTGTTGCAGACCTTCTCGAGAATGCGGAACACGTCGATCATCGCGGTCGACTTGCCGATGATGTTCTCGAACTTGTAGCGGTCGGACAGCTCGGTCGACAGCGATTGAATCGTCTCGTCACGCCGCGCGAGCTCGGCCTCGTAGTTGGCGATCTCGTTGGCGCCGAACTCCAGCAGGTCGCAGATCTTCTCGGTCTCGCGATCGTCCATCTGCAAGATGCGCTCGACGGCGCGATCGAGATCGGTGGTGCCCGGGTTGATCTCGGTGATCTTCGCCTTGAGCATCTCGGCCTCGCGCGGGCTCACTTCCTGGCGCGCGAAGCCCTCGACGAACAGCATGCCCTCGTACTCGTTCTCGACGTACAGCGGCGCGCCCACGATGGTGAAGCCGAGGTGGCACTCGTGGAACTGGCTGCGGCGCAGCTTGCGCGAGCTCTTGAACTTCTCGTGCAGCACCCTGACCGACGCCGTGCAGCGGCGAAACCCTTCCTTCGAGAAGAGCGAGAGGCGGCAGAAGTCGTTCGGCGGCGGCGTGATCGCGCCCTTGGCCCACTCGATCACCGTGCCGTGCTTGTCCGCGAAGGTGAGCTCCGCGCGCCACCACTTCCGCAAGATGTCGCGGAGCATCACGATGGTGTGCAGGTTCTGGTAGCGCTCGTAGTCCACGTCGGCCCTCGTCGAAATTCGAGACACTCTACGCGGTCGGCTGTCGCCGATGCGGACGGATTTCAGGTGGGTGCGCGTGGGTTTCGCTCTCACGCGAGTGTGTGGCGCACGGTCAGCTGTGTGAAAACGCGACGCGCGTCACGGCGTTGGCGGAGCCCGGCTGACCTCGCCGAGCGCCGGCGACCCGGTGTCGCGCGCGCCAACCGTTCGAATCGACCCGTCGGTGCAAGCGATGCACAGCGGTGTGGCGAGCAGGTTCCCCGTGCATCGCTTCATCTTCGTCTCGATCGTTTTCTTCGCGCTCAACGCCCTCGCGCAAGAGCGGGACTCGACGCCGCTCGCGCTGTCCCTCGAACGGTTGCGCTTCGAGCCGGGGAGCAGCGCCTCACCGACGCTGAACACCGGCGACGCGCTGCCTGCGGGCCGATTCTCTGCGTCGCTGATCACGCACTTCGAGTGGCAGCCGCTGCGGTTGCGCTTCGATGACGTCTCCGTCGGCTCGGTGGTCGCGTGGAGGCAGTCGGCGACGCTCGCGCTCGTCTTCGCCCCGTTCGACTGGCTCGAGCTGGGCGCGCAGCTGCCGGCCTTTGTCCAGGGTGGCGACGATCTCTCGCGCTTCGGGGTCGCACAGGTCGCCGGCACCGGGCTCGGCACGCCGTGGTTGGGCACGCGCGCCACGGTGTGGCGTGAAGCGCGCGGCGCGCCGCTCGACCTCAGCGTCGGCTTCGGGCTGGGGCTGCCCGTCGGCTCGACCGAGGCGCTGGGCCGAGACCCGGGCACTGGCGTCATCGCGCGACCGTCGGTCGGGGTGGGGCGCACCCTCGGGCCGATTCGCCTCGGCGTCGAGCTCGGCGCTGAATTGCGAGAGCGGCCGCGCCTGCTGGCCTGGAGCACGCAGTCGTCAGCCCCGTTCGGCGCGCTGCTTCTTGGCGGAGCGTCGGCGACCGCCACCGGTTGGACGCTGCAGCCCGGCATCGACGTGCGCGTCTCGATGAGCGCGACCGACTCGACCGCGGTGGGCGTGGAGGTGCTCGCTCACGTGCGCCACGCCCTCGGGCGCACGGGCTTCTCGGTGCTGGCGATGGCTGGGCCCGGCTTCGGGCAACTCTGGGGCACTCCGGGCTTCCGTGCGCTGGCGGGGCTGTCGTTCGCGCCGGTCTCCGAGCTGATCGCCCACCCGACGCCGCCCGCGCAGCTCGAGTACCAGCAAGTCGAATGGGCGGAGCTCGCGGGCGATCGCGACGGAGATGGCGTGCCCGACTCGCTCGATCAGTGTCCGCTGTTCGCCGGCGTCGCGGCGCGGTTCGGCTGCCCCGACGAAGGCCCGGCGCTCGACTCGACGGTCGTCGATCTCGGCGAGTTCCTCACCCAGCAGATCCACTTCGAGTTCGACAGCGCGACCCTGGTGCTCGATCGCGACGCGCTCGCCGAGGCGCGGGCGCTCATCGACGCCGTGCCCGGCAGCGGGCCGATCACCATCGAGGGCCACACCGACGCGATCGGCGCGCCCGACTACAACGCGCGACTCTCGGTTCGCCGCGCCGAGGCCGTGCGCGCCGCGCTGATTGCCGAGGGTGTCGAGCCCGCGCGGCTGCGCGTCGAGGGCCGGGGCCTCACTGCGCCGATCGCTTCCAACGCCGACGCCACCGGCCGCGCGCTGAACCGCCGCGTTCGCTTCCTCGTCTCACCCGTACCCTCGGAGTCCCTCGCCGATGCCAGCCCGTAGCCTCTTCGTCGTTTCGCTCGTCGTTCCCCTCGTCACCTTCGCGCAGGACCTCACGCCCGAGAGCGCGGGCCCCATCGCCTTCGTCAACGCCCCGCGCTTCACGTACCCGTTCGACGGCGTTCACCAGCTCGGCAACGCCACGGAGATCACCGGCACCGGCGACCCGGCCTCCGAGGTCACCGTGCTCGACGGCCACGCCCGCGTCATCGGCGTCACCCGCGTCGGCGCCGACGGGCAGTGGTCGCTCGCCACCGAGCTGGCCGGTGGGCCGTGGCGGCTCTCGGCCACCGCGCGTCAGCTCACCGCCGTCAGCCCGCCCACCAACGTCACGTTCCTGATCGAAGAGCGCTTGCTCGTCGAAGGCGGCGGTTGTTCGAGCGCGCCCATGCTCGCGTCGGTCGCGCTGCTGGCCTGGCTGTGGCGCCGTCGAAGTGCTGGCTGAGCCCGCGGCCGTCGTGAGAAAGAGGGGCCGTGCGCATCGTCGGTGGCTCGGCCCGCGGCAGGACCCTCGCGACCCCGCGATCTGACGACGTCATTCGACCGACCGCAGATCGTGCGCGGGAAACGATCTTCAACGTGCTCGGCCAGTCGTGCGACGGGCTGACGGTGCTCGACCTCTACGCGGGCACTGGCGCGCTCGGGCTCGAGGCCGTCTCGCGCGGCGCGATCAAGGCGGTGCTGGTCGACAAGGCGAAGGAAGCGCTCGAGCTGTGCCGGCAGAACACCGCGACGCTCAAGTTCGGCGACCGCGTGGAGATCGTCGCTGGCGACGCGCTGAAGATCGTCGAGCGTCTGGGCACCGAGGGCAGGGTGTTCGAGCTGGTCTTCGCCGACGCCCCGTACGCGCTGAAGGTCGGCGTCGCGGTGCTCGAGGCGCTCGAGAACGCGCGCGTGGTGTCCCACGAGGGCGTGGCGGTGATCGAGACCGCCCCCGAGGAAGCGATGCCCGAGTCGCACGGCCACTTCGCGCAGATCGATCGTCGCGTCATCGGCGCCGCGGCCTTCTCGATCTATCGGTTGACCAAAGCGGACCCTTGACCGACTCTGCACGCCGCGTGCGCTCTGCCATCTACCCCGGCTCCTTCGACCCGCTGACCAACGGCCACCTCTCGCTCATTCACCGCGGGCTGAAGATGTTCGACTCGCTGGTGGTGGCGATCGCGGTCAACCCCAAGAAGGCGCCGCTCTTCTCGGTCGACGAGCGCAAAGAGCTCATCCGCGGCGCGGTCGGCAACGATCCCCGCGTCGAAGTCGACGACTTCCAGGGACTGCTCGTCGACTACGCCAGGCGGCGCAAGGTGAACGTCGTGCTGCGCGGCCTGCGCGCGGTCAGCGACTTCGAGTTCGAGTTCCAGCTGGCCAACATGAACCACCGGCTGAGCGCCGACCTCGAGACCGTCTTCATGATGACCGGCGAGGACTACTTCTACATCTCGTCGAACCTGGTGCGCGAAGTGGCCTCCTTCGGCGGCAACGTCGAGGGCGCGGTGCCACCGAACGTGCTCGAGAAGCTCAAGGCGAAGTACGCCCAGAAGTGAGGAACTGAAAGCCATGCAGCAGCAGCTCGCGCGACGTCTCAAGGCCGTCAAGCCGTCCCCCACGCTGTCGTTGAACGCCAAGGCCCGCGCGCTGGCCGCGAAGGGCGCTGACGTCCTCTCTTTCGCCGCGGGTGAGCCCGACTTCGACACGCCCGCGCACATCAAGGACGCGATCAAGGCGTCGCTCGACCAGGGCTTCACCAAGTACACCGCGACTGGCGGCATTCCCGATCTGAAGAGCGCGATCGCCGAGAAGCTCCAGAAAGAGAACCAGCTCGTCTACACGCCCGAGCAGATCGTGGTGACCGTGGGCGGCAAGCAGGCGCTCTACAACTGCTTCCAGGCGTTGCTCTCGCCGGGCGACGAGGTGGTGATCTTCTCGCCGTACTGGGTCAGCTACCCCGACATGGTGCGGCTGGCCGACGGTGAGCCGAAGTTCGTCGACACCCAGGTTGAGAACAACTGGACGCCCGACCCCCGCGAGCTGCGCAACGTGCTCTCGCCCCGCACCCGCGCGGTGATCTTCAACTCGCCGAGCAACCCGACCGGCGCGGTGATCAGCCGCAAGGCGCTCGAGGCGCTGGCCGACGTGCTGCGCGGCCACGACTGCCTGATCATCACCGACGACATCTACGAGCGGCTGCTCTACGTCGATGGGCCGTTCTTCAACATCGCCAACGTCGCGCCCGATCTCGCGCCGCGCACGCTGGTGGTGAACGGCTTCAGCAAGGCGTTCTCGATGACCGGCCTGCGCCTCGGCTACGCCGCCGGCCCGAAGGACCTGATCGCCGGCATGCAGATGATCCAGGACCAGTCGACGTCGAACGCCGCCTCGGTGATCCAGAAGGGTGCCGTCGCCGCGCTCAAGGGTCCGACCGCGCCGATCGACGAGATGGTGAAGGCCTTCGCGCGCCGCCGCGTGCTGATGACCGACGGGCTCAACAAGATCCCCGGCGTGAAGTGCCGCCTGCCCGATGGCGCGTTCTACTGCTTCGCCGACGTCGGCCAGCTGATCGGCAAGTCGTACAAGGGCGCGCCCATCACCGGCTCGGTGCGGCTCTCGGAGATCCTCATCGACGACTTCCTCCTCGCCGCGGTGCCGGGCGAGCCGTTCGGCGCCGAGGGCTTCATTCGCCTCTCGTTCGCCACCAGCGACGCGAACATCGAGAAGGGCCTCGCGCGGCTGGCCGACTTCGCCTCGAAGCTGACCTGAACGACCCGTGCTCGCCCTCGCGCTCGCCCTGACGCTGCACGCTGGCGGCCCGGCGAACCTGCTGGTGTGGGGTGGCGGCAAGACGCCCGCGCTCGCGCAGGCCTCGCTCGACGACTGGAAGCAGCGGTCGGGCGCGTGGTCGAGCTGGATCAACCTCGCCAGCGGCTACCCGCGCGTCGTGAAGAGCGACGACGTGCAGGGCCTCAACCCCGGCTTCCACATCGTGGTGCTCGGCGCCTGCAGCGACGCCGAGGTGACGATGCGGCTCGACCTGCTCAAGCTCCTCGAGCCCAGCGTGTACCAGAAGGCCGTCACCTGGCCCGAAGCCCCCGCGTGCCCGCAGCTGGGGACGAAGGACGTGCCGTGGGAAGACGTGTCGCCCATCGTTCGCACCAAAGTGGCGGGCGGCGAATTGAGCGCGCTCACCATCAGCCGCGGCCGCGACCAGGTGTGGGCCAGCGAGGTGCTGGTGCGCTTCCAGCCGAAGTCGGGCGACCCGGTCTTCGAGAACTACGAGCACGCTGACTGTGACGGCGGCAACTTCGCGCCCCGCGCTGGAGGCCTGGCGGTCGAGGTCGAGTGCGTCACCGGCCGCTGCACGACCTGGGGCACCAGCCTCATTCGCTACACGTACACCGTGAAGGACGGGCAGGTGTCGGAGTCGACGAAGGTCGCGAAGGTGATCAGCAAGGCCGTCTGCGACTGAGCCTCACGCCGTCGCGGCGGGCTGGCGGGCCGTCACTCTCGCCGCGCGCACCCGCAGCTCGTGCACGAAGAAGACGTCTTCGCCGACGCCGGGCACCCGCACCAGCACCAGTGGGCAGTGCGGGTACTGCTCGTCGGGGCAGTCGTAGACGTAGCCGGTGACGGTGCCGACGCGATCGCCGAAGCGCTCGTCGGCCGACTCGTCGAGGGCGCTCGCGGCGACCACCACGCGCGCCCCGATGCCCAGCGGCGCCCCGTCGACGTCGTGACGCACGATGAACCCGCGGTTGAGCTCAGGGAGCATGCGACCTCGGCTTGATGATGCGGGAAAGCAACGCGCCGGCGACGATCGTCGACGCCCACGCCGACACATGGAACAGCAGGACGTGCGTCGAGTCGCGGCCGCAGGCGAGCTCGCCCACCATCGCGCCCGTCGCGCCGGCCGAGACGCCCAGCGCCACCGCCGCCGCCAGCCGCAGCCCCGCGCGCCGCAGCGCGATCAGGCCCGCCGCGAGCGGCACCAGGTTCACCGCGAAGTGCGTCGCGGCGCACACCCACTCGGGCGTCGACGCGGCCTCGGCCTCGCGGCGGAACACCACCAGCACGATCGCGCCCAGCAGGAAGCCGACGCCCGCGAGCAGCTGCCACCGCCGCGCCCCCGGAGCGATCGCCACCCACGACGCCGCCCCGCAGATCGCCAGGCACAGCGCGATCAACGCGGCGCGCGAGGCGATCACCGACATCGCCGCGTTGCCCGTGACCAGCAGCACGATCGCCAGCGACAGCACCAGGCCGATCGCCGCGAGCAAGACGACCATCAGCTCGCGCTGCCAGCGTCCCTTCTTCGGGGCCGAGGGCAGCTCCGCCTGCAGCGCCGCCCACATCTTCGCCTTCGCGTCGGGCGAAAGCGGGGAAGGGCGGGCGAGCTCGTGATCGACGCGGTCCATCGCTTCAGTCCTTCAAGTGTGCCAACAGCTCGCGGAGCTTCGTGTACCCGCGGTGTGCCTTGATGCGCGCCGCGGTGGGGCTGACGCCCAGCGTCTCCGCGACCTCTTCGAAGCTCAGCCCCTGCAGCTTGTGGAGCACCACCGCCTCGCGCTGCGCGGGCGGCAGCTGATCGATCGCCTCGCTCAGCGCCCGCTGCAGGCCGGGGTCGAAGTCGGTTGGCTCCACGCTCTGCGGCGACATGGCCTTCTGCTCGTCGGCGGCGCGCGTACGCACCTTGCGCTGCCGGTGCACCCCGCGGGCGGCGTTGGTGGCGATGGCGTAGAGCCAGGGGGTGAACTTCATGCCGTCGACGAAGCGGTCCTTCGAGCGCAAGATCGAGGCGAAGGTCACCTGGGTGAGATCTTCGGCGGTGGCCTGGTCGCCGGTCAGCTTGGCGACGAACCCATGCACGGGCCCGGAATGGCGCGCGAAGAGGGCTTCGAACGCGGTCGAATCTCCTTCGCGAAAGGCTCGCATCAGCTCCTCGTCACTGGGCTCCATTGCTCAGTCCGATTCGAGTACGCCTGATGGCAGAACGTGTTTCACACCCCGCGCAGCTTCCGGATCGCCTCGTAAGCGTCCTTGATCTGACGGAATTTTTCGCCCCCGTCGTTCGCCCGGTCGGGGTGGTGCTCGGCGGCCAGCTTCCGGTAGGCGCTCTTCACGTCGTCGTCGGTGGCGTCGGGGGCCACCCCCAGTACCTCGTAGTTCGAGCCGCCCTTGCCGAAGAACTCCTGGGTGATCTGCTGGAGCTGTTCGTCGCTCAGGTTGAACGTGTTGACGATGCGCTTGAGCACGTCCTGCTCGCTGCGCTTCAGGTCGCCGTCGACCATGCCCACGTCGTAGAGGCTGCGCACCACCTCGACCCGCTGCTGCGGCTTCACCAGCACCCGGGCGCGCGTGGTGGCCGCCTCGACGTCGACCGGCGGAGACGCCAACGCGGCCTTCAGCGCGTCGCGCACCTCGTCCATCGCGGCGGCGTTGAACTGCAGGCGGTGCTCGAAGAACTCCCGAATGACGCGGATCTCCATCTGCACCGGCGGGGCGTCGGCGCGGGCGACCTCGATGAAGAGCGGGCAGAGCGCCTGCAACAGCGCGAGATCGTCGGGGTTCACCGGCGCGGCCTTCTTCGGCGGAGGCCCGACGCGGCGGGGCCGTGCCGGCTCTCGTTCCCGCTCGCGCCGCGGAGGGCCGTCGAGCAGCTCGTCGCTCGAGGGGGGACGCAGCGTCTTCGGGCCCGCGCCGGTGTCGCGGTCGATCACCAGGTGGCCGATCACCAGCCCGACGATCGCGAGGATCGCGGCGAGCGACGGTGACCACGCCAGCGCCATGCCGAGGCCGCCTCCGACCAGCGCGCCGATGACTTTCCCCAACATGAACGGGCCTCAGTGTGACATGCCCCGCGGCATGGCGGCTCAGATCATCGATGGCAAGGCGCTGTCTGCGAAGGTCAAAGACCGGCTGAAGGGCGAGGCCGCCGAGCTGAAGGCGAAGTTCGGGCGCGCGCCCGGCATCGCGGTGGTGCGCGTCGGCGAAGATCCCGCCTCGAAGGTCTACGTCACCTCGAAGGAAAAGACCGCGCAGGAGCTCGGCTTCGCCTCGTGGCACCACCACCTCGACGAGAAGATCTCGCAGGCCGAGCTGCTGGCGCTGGTGAAGAAGCTCAACGCCGACGACGCGGTCGACGGCATCCTGGTGCAGCTGCCGTTGCCGAAGCACATCGACGCCAACCTGGTGCTCGAGACCATCGACCCGAAGAAAGACGTCGACGGTTTTCACGCGGTCAACGCCGGCCACCTCTTCCAGGGCCGCCCGACGCTCGTGGCCTGCACGCCCTTCGGCGTCATGAAGATGCTCGAGGAGATCAAGTGCGACCTCGTCGGGAAGAACTGCGTCGTCCTCGGCCGCAGCAACATCGTCGGCCGCCCGATGGCGATGCTGCTGCTCAACGCGAGCGCCACCGTCACCATCTGTCACAGCAAGAGCGACGTCGCGGCCGAGGTGCGCCGTGCTGACGTGGTGATCGCCGCGGTGGGCGTGGCGAAGCTGGTGAAGGGCGAGTGGCTCAAGCCGGGCGCGATCGTGATCGACGTCGGCATGAACCGCGGCGCCGACGGCAAGCTGTGCGGCGACGTCGACTTCGAGAGCGCGAAGGAACGCGCCGCGTGGATCACCCCGGTGCCCGGCGGCGTCGGCCCGATGACCATCGCCATGCTGATGAACAACACCGTGCTCGCCGCGCGGGCGCGCCTCACTCGCTGAGCACCGCAGCCCCCTCTCCCCGTGGGGAGAGGGCCGGGGTGAGGGGAGTCGCTTCCAGCCGCGATACAGCTACGGCAGAAGCCAGTCGTGTGCGCGCGTGTCGGCATCGGGTGTGAGATCTGATTCCGGCTGAGCGGGGATGAACGCGCATGCGCTCTCTGCTCCTGCTTTCGCTCGTCGTCGTCGCTGCGTGCTCCGCGCCTCCCGGGCCCGGGCCTGATCCCATGCCGATGCCCGAGCCCGCCCCCGATCCGTCGATCACCTCGTTCACCGTCGAGAAGGCGACCATCACCCGCGGCACCCGCGCGAAGCTGACCGCGGTGTTCGCCCACGGCACCGCCACCGTCTCTCCAGCCGTCTCTGGGCCGATCGTCAGCGGCGCCACCATCGACACCGAGCCCGTCACGGCCGACACGTCGTTCACGCTCACCGTCAGCGCGCCCGACAAGACGCCGGTCACCGCGACCGTGCAGGTGCACGTGGTCGACGCACCGGTCATCGCGAGCCTCACCTCGGCCGCGCCGTTGATCAGCAGCGGCCAGTCGACGCAGCTCACCGCCGTCTTCACGGGCGGCTCAGGGAGCATCGATCACGGCATCGGGCTCGTGACGAGCGGCACGCCGATCACCACCGGCGCGCTCGCCGCCAACACCACCTTCACCCTGACCGTGACCAACGCCGCGAACGACTCGGTGACGCAGACGGTGATGGTCGAGGTCGCAGCCGAGCCGCGCATCGCCAGCTTCGTCGCTGCGAAGTCGACCATCACGCGCGGCAGCACCGCCGTGCTCACCGCCGTCTTCGCGGGCGGCACTGGCACCGTCGACCCCGGCGCGATGCCCATCTCGAGTGGCGCGCCGCTCACCACCGCGCCGCTGACCGCCGACACCGTCTTCACGCTCACTGTCGCTGGCCCGGTCGGCGCACCGAAGACCGCGACCGTGATGATCACCGTCGTCGATGCGCCAGTGATCATCGACTTCAACCTGGTCGACACCGACATCACGAGCGGCCAGAGCGCGCAGTTGCTGGCTGATTTCACCGGCGGCCAGGGCACGGTCGCGGGGCAGGGGGCGATCACCGCCAACGTGCCGCTCCCCACCGCGCCGCTCACGCAGAACCAGACCTTCGTGCTGACCGTCACCAACGCGGCGGGCGACAGCGTGACCGCGATGGCTTCGGTCAACGTCTACCCGGCGCCGGTGATCACCAGCTTCAGTCCGGCGCGCGCGACGATCAGCACCGGCCAGGGCGCCGTGCTCACCGCGGTCTTCACCGACGGCACTGGCGTGATCGATCAAGGCCTCGGCGCGGTGACGAGCGGCACCGCGGCCACCTCGAGCGTCTTCGCCTCGGTGACCTCCCGCACCTTCACCCTCACCGTCACCAACCCGGCCGGAGAGAGCGTCAGCGCGATGACGACGGTCAACTCGGTCGCCGCGCCCACCATCTCGGCCTTCCTCGCCTCGCCCACGCACACCACCATCGGCCAGAGCGTGTTGCTGCAGGGCAACTTCGCGAACGGCACCGCGAGCATCGATCACGGCGTGGGCGCGGTGACGGGCAACTTCATGGTCTCGTCGCCACCGGTGACCGGCGCCACGCAATTCCTCCTCACCGTGACGAACTCCGCCGGTGACAGCGTTTCCGCCGTGGCGAACGTGACGGCCGTGCCGCCGCCGGTCATCACCTCGTTCACCGGGGTGCCCGCCGGCTCGATGGACGCCGGCACCACCGACGTGCACCTCAACGTCGGCCAGTTCATCACCATGACGCCGGTCTTCACCGACGGTGCGGGCCACATCGGGCCGACGGTCGTGACTTCGGGCCAGTCCTTCACGCAGAACCCGGCCACCGACACCACCTACACGCTGTCGGTCAGCAACGACGCCGGCATGACGGTCACCGCGAACGTCAACGCGCTGATCGATCACGACGTGTACGTGGCGAGCGACCAGGGGTACGTGGCGGTGTTCCGCTCGCACCTCGACCTCGCGGCGGCGCCGATCCGCAAGATCTACATCCAGAACTGCCCGCTGCCGTCCGGAGTCGCGCTCCAGCCGACCGCCGCCGGCGGCCTGATCCCCGCGGTGCTGTGGGTGACCTGCCGCTCGAACACCACGCTCGCCGCGCGCATCATGCGCATCCAGAACCCGCAGAGCCTCAACAACACCGCGGCCGCGCCGGCGACCTCGTCGATGACGCCGATCAGCGGCGCCGCCACGCTGCTCACCAACCCGGTGTCGCTCGCCATCGACATCGTCAGCGGCAACACCGCCACGCTCTACGTCGCGGAATCGGGCTCTTCCGTTGCGCCGGCGGCACGCGGGCGAATCCTGGTGTTCGCGCCCAACGTCGGCGGCAACGTCGCCCCGGTCCGCACGATCGAACCGCCCCTCTCGGGTGACCTCACGCAGCTCGGCACGATCAACGCGATCGCCACCTGGAACAACGAGCTCTACGTCACCTCTCGCGCGCTGACGGGCTTCGGCGTGGTCTTCAACGGCATCTCGGTCTTCCCCACCACGTGGACCGGCTCGAACATCGCCGCGACGCGCTCGATCATCGTCAGCCCTCCGAGCATCTTGCCCAACGGCGTCGCGGTCAGCGCCGACGGCATCTACGTGACGGTGCCGGGGACGCTGCTCCACTTCCCCCTCAACGCCAACAACGCGGTGCCCGCACTGCACCAGTACGCTTCGACGCCCGGAGGCCAGCTGACGATCTTCGACAAGCAGGTGATCTTCGGCGCGACGGATCAGCTGTGGGGGCACTCCACGGTCGACCTGGCGCGGCAGTGGGGTGCCAGCGGCCCCGCGTTCACCCTCGGCGTCTCGAGGCAGACCGCGGTCGACCCGCTCAGGTGACCGTCACGAGGTTGGTGCCCCGGTCGTCTGGGGCCGCGAAGTCGCGGTGGTAGAAGAACACCAGCCCGTCACCGCGCTCCGCGAGGAAGAAGCCGAGCACCTCGCTGATGGTCGCCGCGAGGTGCAGCGAGCCGTCGACGCCCATCTCGAACTCGACGACCTCTTTCGTCTCCCGCAGCACCTTGCGCACGCGGTCGGCGTTCTTCCCGCCCTTCCCAGCGAGCAATTCGAGGGTCTCGTCGAGCTCTCCGTCGATCGGCGGCGCGCGCCGCAACTGGATCGGCCGCTGCTTCGCGTGCCAATGGATCTCCAGCCCGTCGATGTCGGACGGGTCGTCGCTCTCGAAGCGCAGCACCTTCTTCATCGCCTTCACCGCGGCCTCTTCGCCCTCGGGCAGGTTCAGCGCCTCGGCGAGCGTCCACAGGTCGGCGTCGCCCAGCTCGTCCTGCAGGTCTTTCACCGTGACGCCCGCGACCGAGCGGCGCAAGAAGACCAGCACCCGGGCCGGCACTCAGACCCCCGCGACCTTGCCGGCCGCCGACAGCTCCCACGTGAACTTCGCGGTCTTCGTCGCGTTCGCCGCCAGCTCGACCTCGAGGCGCGCGATGCCGTCCCTGGTGACGACCGACGGGGCAGGGCTGCAGTCCTTCGTCAGCACCTGCACCTCGACCTCCTTCACCTCGGACACGGGGATGCGCTCTTCGATGATCAGCTTCGTCGCCTCGGGGCGCGCGTTCGACACGTGCAGCTGCACCTTCTTCTTCGTGGTGCGCCGGCCGGTCAGCCGCGCCTCGTCGACCTCTTCATGCGTGTCGCGAATCACCTGCACGCCGTCTTCATTGCCGAACGAGAGCTTCACCGTCTCGCCCGGCGCCGCGAACTTGAGCTGCGCGCGGCCGACCAGGCCCGAGCCGCGAATGAGATCGACCGGGCCCGCGAGCAGCACCTGCCCGCTGCCGTTGGGGAACTTCGTCGACACGAACACCAGGCTCGTCAGCTCGGCCGGGCACACGCGCTCGACCACCGCCTTCGACGCGAAGCTGAACAGGCCCACGCGGTGCGGCTGGCCGTCGCTGGGCACCGTGAGCTTGCCGGTCGCCTTGAGCAGCCGCGCCTCGCCGCCGTCGTCGAGCCCCGGCATCTCGGCCTCGCCGCCCGACTCGCCCGCGCTCTGGATCACCTCTTCGCGAATCGCCACGTCGACCACGCGCTTTTCCTGCGTCGACTTGGGCCGGCTGGTGAGCCAGTCGTCGGTCAGCGTCGGCGGCTCGGTGCCCAGCGTGGGGCGCGCGGTCGAGAAGGCCAGCTCCACGTCGCGCCAGTCTTCCCCGGTGCGCTGCCAGACCACTGCCTCGGCCTCGACCTGCACCTGCTCGCCGCTCAACGTCGCGCGGTACGCCGGCCGCCACACCGCGCACGGCACGAGGTAGCTCGCCTTCACCAGCGCCTCGCCCGCGCCATCGAGCGTCAACGCGAGGAAACACTCGAAGCGCTTCTTCGGCTCTTCACTCGCCGACGCATGCCGCGCCTCGCCCAGCCGCACGTCGATCTGGCCCAGCTCGGCGCGCGCCGCGGCGAGGTCGCGATCGAGCTCTGCCTGGCGCGTCGAGAGCGCCGCGAGCTGCAACTTCCACTGCGCGACGTCGGGCGCGCCGTGCCCCGTGAGCTGCGCGATCGATCGCAGCAGGTCCATGCGGGCGGCCTCGAGCAACGAGGCGCGGCCTTCGAGCTGGGCGATCGCGTCGGCCTGCGCCACGCGCGCCTGCTCCAGCGAGCGCACCTTCTTCTGCAGCTCGGTCGCGTTCTCCGGCAGCCCGCCGGCCGGCTGTTCCTTCCACCGGCGCACCAGCTTCGCGTCGACCAGCGTCGCGCCCTTCACCTCGAGCTTGAGCGAGCGATCGACCGCCACCAGCGACACGCCGTCGACCTCGAGGCGCGTCAGCCCGTTGACCTGCACCGCGCCGCGCCGCTCGACCTGGGCGCGATCTTCCATCACCGTCACGTTCACGATCGGGAGCATGGGTCAGTTCCTCCGGTTCCCGCCGACGAGCATGCGATCTGACGGCATGCGAATGGCGAACTGCGCAGTGAGCTTCAGCGTCTGCCCCGCGGCCACGGTGACCCGCCAACGACGGCCGCCGCGCACCAGGGTGTCGTCGAGCAGGTTGTCCTTGGGCGTCTCCCACGGAGGCGTCACCTGCACCTCTTCGACCTTCAGGTCCTTCTCCGACGGGTCGAGCACCGGCAGCCGCTCGCGCACCTCGATCAGCGCGGGCGTACCGAGGCGGTTGTTGAGCTCGATCTCGATGTCGTGCGGCAACACCGTCGAGCCGCCCAGGAAGCCCCCGCTCGTCTCCTTGAACTGCGTCTTGCGCGCGACCTTGATCGCCTCCTCGACCCCGAGGCCCAGGCGATGGCCCGACGCGCCCGGCAGGTCGGCGAACGGAGGAATCGCGGGCAGCGACGTCGTCATCAAGAACTCGTCGCCCGCGGTCACGTCGACCGGCCCGGGCAGCAGCGCGTGCTGGCTGCGGTTGGCGATGGTGAGCGTGCGGTAGACCTTCTGCTCCACGCTCGGCACGCACACGTACTCGGGCGTCAGGCCCACCGAGCACTGCATCACCGGCACCAGCGTCCATTTGCCAGTCGAGGGCACGTCGAGCCGGCCCGCGCAGTCGTAGCGGTAGTCGAACGAGCGCACCGCCGTGACCGGGTTGCACAGGGCGGGCAGGGCCAGCGAGTGCACCGACGACGCGAGCGCCTGCGCGCGCGCTACCACCGCCATCACCACGTCGATCTGCACCGAGACACCCGCGACGAAGGCGAAGTCCCACTCCGAGGCCGAGGTCAGCTTGCCGCGCCCACCGCCGCGGTCGAAGCCGGGCATCATCAGCCGCGCGTAGTCGCCGAACTGCGCAGCCGGCCCGGCGATGCCCTGGTCGGCGTCGTCGGCCTTGCCACCCATCGCGCCGCCCTCGTCACCGCCGTAGCCGTCGAGGTCGAGGCTCTCTTCGGGCGCCATCTCTTCCTGCTCGGAGCGCTCGGCTTCCTTCTTCATGTCCTTGTCGGCAGCCAGCGAGCGCATCAGCCCGCCGAAGCCGCCGCCCTTGGGAGACGCCGCGGCGTGCTCCGGAGCCGGCGCCGGCGCGAACGAGCCCGTCGACGCCGCGCGGCGCGACCGAGCCTGGGCCTGGACCTGCGGCATCGCCGCGCCGACCGGCATCGCGCCCGGAGCCGGCATCGCGCCCGGAGCCGGCATCGCCATCGCAGGCATGGGCATCGACGACGGGCGCATCGGAGCCGACTGGCGCGGCGGCGGAGGCGGCGCGGGCGGCGGCATGTTCGACAGCACGTCAGCCGGCGGCCCGTACTGGAAGGCGGCCTTCTCGGTCGTCACCGGCATCGGCCGCGGCTTGACCGGCGGCGGAGTGATCACGGCGGCGTCGTACGCCTCGAACAGCCCGTCGAGCCCCGGCGGCGGCTCTCGCCACCCCGAGCGCTGCGGCTCTTCCTGCCTTCGGCCGATCTTCAGCGCCTTCAGCTCGGGCATGTCGGCGCGCCGGGAGATCGACGCCGTCGACAGCGCCAGCGTCACGCCCGCCCAGTCTTCGCCGGTCTGCTGCGCGATAGATGCGCGCATCTGCAGCGCCCCGCCGGTCGCGCCGCGCTCGAGCGTCAACGAGTAGCTCGGCACCCAGCGCGCGCCAGCCACCCGGTACTCGAGCTCGAGCTTCAGCGGCGCCTTCGGTGCGTCGGCCAGCATCACCACCGCGGCCCGAGACAGCTTCGAACGCTCGGTGCGCCTGGCGGTGCTCGCTTCCTGCAGGCGGCGGTTGCGCAGCGCGACTTCCTCGTCGGCGTCTCGAATCGCCTCGTCGAGGGTGCGGCGGCGCGCCAGGCGCGTGTCGAGCTCGGCCTGCTTGAAGTCACCCAGCGCGATCATCGCGTCGACCGGGGCAGGGCGCGGCGGCTCACCGCGCTTCTGCTCGAGGAACGCGGGCGCGAGCGCCTGCAGCTCGACGATCTCCGCGTTGACGCGGTTGCGCTCGAGGTGGAGCGCAGCGAGCTTCGCCTTCGCGTCTTCGAGCGACTTCACCTCGGCCGCCACGTTCGTCTCGTCGATGAACTCGACGTCGAACTGGGCGCGCACGTCGATCACCCGGTTGTCGGCGCCGTCGAGCACCCGCGCGCGGAACGAGCCCGCCTCGAGCGACAGCGGCAGGCCCACCAGCCGCACCTCGCGTTCCCCCTGCGCGGGCACGTCCGCCACGCGCCTGCAGAGCGCCCCTTCGCGAAACACCGTGACCGCGTCCAGCCTCGAGCTCAGTCCGCCCATCGATCCTCCTCGAGAGCCCAACGCAGGGCCCCGGTGTCTTGTGACAAAGGAAAAATCAGCAGGGCGGCGCGCACTTGAGCGTCTGGTCGGCCTGCGGCACGCAGCGCCCCGAGATGCACTCGCCGTCTTGCTTGCACTGCGAGCCGGTCGGCTTGGAAGGCGGCCGGCACTGCATGGTGACCTCGGTCTCGCAGAAGCCCGTCGCGCACGGGACCTGGACGATCTTCCCGTCGCTCAGCTTGGTCGCGCAGCGATCGCCCTGCACCGCGGCGCCCGCGCACACCCCCACGTCACCCGAGCCGGTAGGCTTGCAGTACACCTCGAAGCCCGCGCAGTTCGCGCGCGAGGGCGTGCACGACTGGCCACGCTCGGGCAGCGCCTGGCACTTCTTCGCGACGTCGTTGCACGACAGGCCCGGCGCGCACTGATCGCCGATGAAGGCCGAGTACGCCGACGCACGGCAGTTGAAGTCGACGCCGTCAGGCTGGCGGCAGTTGCCGGGGCGGCTGGGCGCGGCGCCGGGGAAGGGTGACCAGTCGAGGTCGGCGCACACCAGGCCCGCGCGGCACGACCAGTGGTAGTTGCACGGCTCGAACTCGTTCTTCGGCACGATGCACGTGCCCTCGATGCCCTCGACGAACGGCACCACGTCGCACGCCAGCCCCGGCTCGCACGGGCTCAAGCGCTCGTAGTCGATGCGGCAGCTCTCCCCGAGCTTGCGGCGCGGGCGGCAGCTGCCCAGGCAGATCAGCTCGTTCTCGCACTCGCCGCTGGAGTTGCACGGCTCGTCGATCGCCTTGAGGTACGCGCAGCGCGTGCCGTCGCAGCGCAGCCCCGGCTCGCACGAGATGCCGCACGGCTCGTCGAGCTTGCTGTACGCCACGCACGTGCCGCGGCACACGCCGCCCGGCTTCACGCAGAACGTGCCCTTCGGGCATTCCACCGGGTCGTCGCAGGTCTCGCCGAGCTTCACGCCGCCAGCCAGCAGCCCCGAGGCGAGCGAGCAGTCTCCGAAGGGCTGCGCGACCGCGAGCGGGTAGCCCGGCGGGAAGGAAGGCGGGCACGCGCTCGTCTTGAGCCGCTTCTCACAGGTGTCGAGGCGCGCGGCGTCGACCACCACGCGGCCGGCCTCGAACGACGCCTGCAGCGCGGTGGTGGTGGCCAGGCACTCGGCGTTGACCTGCTCGACGCAGTGCGCGCGATCGCGGCGCTCGTAGGCCGGGTAGCAGCGCACCTGCAGCTCGCACCACGCGTCGGCGTACCGGGTGCACAGCTCGACGGGCCCGACGGTGACGCCGGCGTCGACCTCGCCCGCATCGGGCATGGGCGTGGGCGGCGGCGGACAGGCCGAGAGGAAGACGGCGAGGAGAGCAGCAACGCGCGTCGGCATCGTGCGCCGACCTTACTTCGGGGCGCTCGTCAGGCTCCGCGCTTTTTCACCACGCCCGACTTGTCGACGAAGAAGCCCTCGGGGAGCCGCTTCTCGACCTTCTCGCGGAAGCCCTGCACCTCGAAGCCCGTCTCGAACAGCGCCTGCACGCACGCGGTCTGCACGCGGCGGGCGGTCTCTTCTTCGACGAGCAGCTTCAAGATCTCCTCGCGCGCCGGCGCGTGCTTCACCGCGGTCAGCGTCTTGAGCGCGGCCATCTTCACGTCGTCCGACATGTCGGACAGGAAAGGCATCGCCGCCGGGCCCACGCGCTCGTCCTGCTTGTCGGCGAGGAAGTGCAGCAGCACTTCTTTCTTCTCGGGGTCGCGCGTGTAGTTCGCGCCCAGCCGCTTCAGCTCGTCGGTCACCGCGCCCAGCGCCTCGTTCGGCTCGAGCACCTCGGTGAAGATGCGCACCGCCCAGCTCGACGCGCCGTCGTTCTTCTGCAGGAAGTCCTTCACGTGGGGAATCGCGTCGTCGCCGAGATCGCAGATCGACTCGAAGGCGTGCTGCTTCTCTTCGGCGTCGGTGGTCTGCGGATCGACCGCGAAGAGGAAACGCTGCATCAGCACCGGCACCGCGTCCGCGTGCTTGAGCTCCGAGAGCTGCTGCAACGCCTTCTGCCGGCTCGCCGGGTCGCCGTACTTCTGCGTAGCGTTCTTCTTGAGCTTCTGCGCCTTCTCGGCCGGCGTGCCCCCGCCGAAGAGGTTGCTGAGCATTCCCATGAGGGGTTCGCGCCTTACTACCGTCCGTGACGGTTCACAGCGCCAACTTCGACCGCACGTCGGCGCCGTAGAGCTTCTCCAACTGCTGCACTGCCTTCTTGCCGTTTTCGTCGAGGTTCTCGGGCAGCTTCACCATCACCACGAGGTAGAGATCGCCCGCCGGCCCGCCGCGCAGCCCCGGCACGCCCTTGCCCTTGAGGCGCATCTTGGTGCCTGACTGCGTGCCCGGCTTGATGGTCACCGTGCCCGAGCCACCGAAGACCGGCACGCGCACGTCGGCTCCCAGCGTCGCCTCGCCGAGCGTCACCGGCAGCTCGAGGAAGAGGTCTTGCCCCTCGCGCCGCACGAGCGGGTGCTCGGCCACGATGAGATCGATGAAGAGATCGCCCGCCGGCCCGCCGCGATCGCCTGGCTCCCCCTGGCCGCCGAGCCGAATGCGCGAGCCCGTCTCGACCCCCGCGGGGATCTTCACCGACAGGCGCTTGCCGTTGATGGTGATGGTGCGCTCGCCGCCGAGCACCGCGTCAGCCAGCGTGACCTCGAGCTCCGCGCTGAGATCGCCGCCCGCACGAGGGCCCGCGCGCCGGCCGCCACGACCGCCGCCGCGCACCTGGGCGCCGAACATCTGCGAGAGGATGTCCTCGAAGTCGCCCATGTCGCCGCCGAAGCCGCCGCCGGGGAAGCCGGTCGGCCCACCAGCGCCACCGCCAAACCCGCCGCTGCGGTACGCGCGGAACTGCTCGGCCTTCTTCTCGTCCCACCCCAGCTTGGCCGCGTCGTCGCCGAACTCGTCGTACATGCGGCGCTTCTTCGCGTCAGACAAGACCTCGAAGGCCTCGTTGAGCTGCTTGAACTTTTCCTCGGCCGACTTGTCGCCGGGGTTGTGATCAGGGTGGTACTGGCGCGCCAACTTGCGGTACGCCTTCTTGATCTCGTCGGCCGATGCGCCGCGCGCCACACCGAGTCGCTGGTAGAAGTCAGACACCATGATCGAGACGCAGCGTAACCACCCGTCCGGGTCGCGCCACTGGTCCGTGGCGGTCTGGGTCTGCGGGGTTACGTGTCTCTGGGCCTCGGCAGCCCTCGCGCAAGACGGCGGACCGAGGGTGATCGACCGCGCCGTGGCCTCGATCGGGGCCGGTTCCGATCGCCAGGTCATCGCCGCGTCACAGCTCGAGTTCGAGGCCCGCGTGCTGCTGGTGAACGCCGGCGGGGTGAACGCCGCCTTCGCCCCGCTCGATCAGGCGGTCCTCGAGGCCAGCCTGCGTGCGGTGATCGATCAACGGCTGGCCTTGCTCGAGGCCGACAAGCTCGACGCCTACCCGCTGGAGCCCGGCGAGCTCGAGCGCGCCATCGTCGCCTTCCGCGGCCGCTTCGAGAGCGAGGGCCGGTTCGCCGAGTTCCTCGGGCACCACGAGGCCGATCTCAACGACCTCGCCGAGGTCTTGCGCCGCTCGATCCGCGCCCAGCGCGCGCTCGAGGGCAAGCTGCGCCTCAAGGCCCAGGTCAGCGAGAGCGAGGCCCGCGTCTACAAGAGCGAGCACCCCGAGATGAAGGACGTGCCGCTCGACCAGGTGCGCGCGCGGCTGGTGCAGCAGCGCTTCGGCGAGCTGGTGAAGAAGGAGCTGTCGGACCAGCGCCGCGCCGTCGACGTGCGGCTCCTCGGGCCGTTCTCGCCGCGACCGGGAGCGCCCTGATGCGCGAGCCGGCGCCCACCTTCCGCATTCGCAAGATGACGCTCGCCGACCTGCCGGCGGTGATGGCCATCGAGCAGCAGGCCTTCAGCAACCCCTGGTCGACCGAGATGGTGAAGAAGGAGCTCACCCAGGACTGGTCGACCGTGCTGCTGGGTGAGGAAATCGGGCCCAGCGGCTGGGTGCTGCGCGGCTTTGCGATCTTCTGGCTGGTCGCCGACGAGGTGCACGTGCTGAACGTCGCCACCGACCAGGCCGAGCGACGTCGCGGGTTTGGCCGCAAGGTGATGGACGCGGTGCTGGCGACGGGCAGGGCGCACAAGTGCCGCATCGCCACCCTCGAGGTCCGCCGCAGCAACGCCGCCGCCCAGGCCCTCTACACCTCGCTCGGCTTCAAGCCGGTCGGCATGCGCCCGGCCTACTACCAGGACGATCGCGAGGACGCGGTCGTGATGATTCTCGACCTGTGATCGGTGACGCGGCTTGACACCCCCAGAGTGAAACTGTAAGCGGGCCGCCCTTTTCGTCTTTTGGCAGTTCTTCAAAGGTATTCATGCCGACCATCAATCAGCTGATTCGCCGGGGCCGTGAGTCGCTCCGCTTCAAGTCGAAGAGCCCCGCGCTCAAGGCCAACCCGCAGAAGCGCGGCGTCTGCACGCGCGTCTACACCACCACTCCCAAGAAGCCGAACTCGGCGCTCCGCAAGGTCGCGCGTGTTCGCCTCACGAACGGCATCGAGGTCACCTCGTACATCCCGGGCGTCGGCCACAACCTCCAGGAGCACTCGGTGGTCCTGATCCGCGGCGGCCGTGTGAAGGACCTCCCCGGCGTTCGCTACCACATCATCCGCGGCACGCTCGACTCGGTCGGCGTTCAGGGCCGCAAGCAGGGCCGCTCGAAGTACGGCGCCAAGCGTCCCCAGTAATCACTTTTCGGAGAACTGACTCATGCCTCGTCGTCGCGTACCAAATCGCCGCAAGATCAACCCCGACCCGAAGTTCCAGGACCGCCTGGTCGCGAAGTTCATGAACGACCTGATGCGCAAGGGCAAGAAGTCCACCGCCGAGCAGGTCGTCTACGGCGCGTTCGCCCTCATCGAGGAGCGTGCGAAGGAAGAGCCGCTCAAGGTCTTCAAGCGCGCGCTCGACAACGTGAAGCCGGTGCTCGAGGTGAAGAGCCGCCGCGTCGGTGGTGCGACGTACCAGGTGCCCGTCGAGGTCCGCCA
Source organism: Myxococcaceae bacterium (assembly GCA_046351675.1). Classification (GTDB taxonomy): domain Bacteria; phylum Myxococcota; class Myxococcia; order Myxococcales; family Myxococcaceae; genus Archangium_A. The sequence continues at coordinate 114,919 of JAXLYB010000018.1, read as the reverse complement.
GGACCGCCGCGTGGCCCTCGGCATGCGGTGGATCATCTCGTACGGCAAGGGCCGCGGCGAGAAGACCATGATGGAAAAGCTGGCCGGCGAGATCATGGACGCGGCGAACAACCGCGGCAACGCCGTCAAGAAGCGTGAAGACACGCACAAGATGGCCGAGGCCAACAAGGCCTTCGCGCACTACCGCTGGTAAGCGCACTCGGCTGTTGAACTTCGAGAGGCCCTGAGCGAAACGCTCGGGGCCTTTTTCTTTGCCTCACTCAGGCACTTGAGGACGCATGTCTCGCGAAACGTCGCTCGATCGGTACCGCAACATCGGGATCATGGCCCACATCGACGCGGGCAAGACGACCACCACCGAGCGCATCCTCTTCTACGCCGGCGCCATTCACAAAATGGGCGAGGTGCACGAGGGCAACACCACGACCGACTGGATGCCGCAGGAACGCGAGCGCGGCATCACCATCACCGCCGCGGCGATCACCTGCTTCTGGGAACGCAACAAGACGCGCTACCGGGTGAACATCATCGACACGCCCGGCCACGTCGACTTCACCATCGAGGTCGAGCGCTCGCTGCGCGTGCTCGACGGCGCGGTCGCGGTGTTCGACGGCAAGAACGGCGTCGAGCCCCAGTCTGAGACCGTCTGGCGCCAGGCCGACAAGTACAAGGTGCCGCGCATCTGCTTCATCAACAAGATGGACGCGATCGGCGCCGACTTCGACATGTCGGTCGCCACGATTCGTGAGCGGCTCGGCGCGAACGCGCTCGTCATGCAGCTGCCGCTGGGCGTCGAGAAAGAGCTCAAGGGCGTCATCGACGTGCTGCGCATGAAGGCGATCGTCTTCAACGACAGCAGCGACGGCTCGACGTTCGATCTCGTCGACATCCCCGCCGAGTACGCCGAGAAGGCCCAGGCGGCGCGACTGAAGCTCGTCGAGCAGGTCGCCGAGCTCGACGACAAGCTGATGGAGAAGTACCTCGAGAACGAGGGCAAGGACATCACCGAGGCCGAGCTCCGCGCCGCCATTCGCAAGGGCACCATCGCGCTGAAGATCTTCCCGGTCTTCTGCGGGTCGGCGTACCAGCACAAGGGCGTGCAGCCGCTGCTCGACGCGGTGATCGACTACCTGCCGTCGCCCATCGACATTCCTCCCGTCGTCGGCCACGACAAAGACGGCAACGAGGTCACCCGCGAGACGAAGGACGACGCGCCGTTCAGCGCGCTGGCCTTCAAGATCATGAACGACTCGTACGGCACGCTGACGTTCATTCGCGTGTACTCGGGGCGGCTCGAGTCGGGCTCTGCGGTGTGGAACACCGGCAAGAAGAAGCGCGAGCGGGTGGGGCGCCTGGTGCAGATGCGCGCCGACAAGCGCGACGAGATCCAGGAATGCCTGGCCGGTGACATCTGCGCGATCGTCGGCCTCAAGCTCGCCACCACCGGCGACACGCTGTGCAACGAGGCCGCGCAGGTGCTGCTCGAGAAGATCGAGTTCCCCGAGCCGGTCATTCAGCTCGCCCTCGAGCCGCGCAGCACCGAAGATGCCGACAAGCTCGCCCAGTCGCTGCAGAAGCTCGCGGTCGAAGATCCCAGCTTCCGCGTGAAGACCGACGAGGAAACCGGCCAGACGATCATCGCCGGCATGGGCGAGCTGCACCTCGAGATCATCGTCGACCGCCTGAAGCGCGAGCACAAAGTCGAGGCCCGCGTCGGCAAGCCGCAGGTCGCCTACCGCGAGACCGTCAGCAAGACCGGCGAGGCCGATCACCGCTACGAGAAGGTCATCGGCGGCAAGAACCAGTTCGCCCACGTGCGTCTGAAGGTCAGCCCCAACGAGAAGGGCAAGGGCTTCAGCTACGCGATGAAGGCGCCCGAGACCGCGATCCCGAAACCGTTCTGGCCGGCGGTCGAGGCGGGCGTGGTGAGCGGGCTCGGCCGCGGCGTCGTCGCGAGCTACCCCATCATCGACGTGAAGGTCGAAGTCATCGGCGGCGCCTTCAATGAGCAGGAATCCGACGAGGTCGCCTTCCAGATCGCCTCGTCGATGGCCTTCAACGACGCGTGCAAGGCCGCCGACGCGGTGCTGCTCGAGCCCATGATGCGCGCCGAGATCATCGTGCCCGCCGAGTACATGGGCGCGGTCATCGGCGACGTGAACGCGCGCCGCGGCAACATTCGCGGCATGAACCAGCGCGGCGTGAACCAGGTGATCGACGCCGACGTGCCGCTCGCTGAGATGTTCGGGTACGTCGACTCGCTGCGCTCACTCACCTCGGGCCGCGGCAGCTACACCATGCAGTTCGGCAACTACGCGCAGATCCCCGAGAACGTGCTCAAGCCGCTGCTGCTGCGCATTCGCGGGTACTGATTCACTTCGCCAGCCGCGCTTGCCGTCTGGCCGCCGCGTCGCGGAGGAGCGACGGTGCGTCAGCGCTGAACTCCACCAGCCCGCACTCGCCGCACACCGTGCCGAAGAGGGTCGTCTTCTCGCGATCGCGGAACATCGCGGCGGAGGGATCGCCGTCGACCCCGATCTCCACCTCGCCCGCCCGCGCATCGTTCAGCGTGGCGGCGAAGATCAGGTCGCTCGAGCCACAGCGGGGGCAGACCGAGACCGCGGCCCCGCGCCGGCTGGGCACGTCACGGTTCGCCAGCTGCTGCTCGAGCGCCACCAGGCGGCCCCGCATGCGCTGCACCTCGGCGGCGAGCTCGTCGGTCTCGCGCCCCGACAAGGCGGCCACCCGCTGACGCAAGCCCTCGGCCTCGGCGATCAACTCGCGCTCGCGCTGGGCAGCGAACGCGATGGCGGTCTCCTGCTCGGCGAGGGTGCGCTCGGCCTCACGCAGGCGGCGCTGCGTGCTCTCGAGGAGATCGCGCAGCTCCCGCTCGGTCGTCACGGCACGACGCTCGCCGCCCACGCCGAGCGGTCGGTCACGTCGACGGTGCAGAGGTCGGCGCCGGTGCAGCCACGAATGATCGCGTTGGCGGTCGAGAAGAGCGTCACCGTGCCCGACGACATCGCGGTGCCCGCCGGCACGTTGGCGCCGACCGCGGGAATCGGGCCCGTGCCTTCGGCCCACGTCACCTCGTCGCCGCTGGTCGGCTTCCACGTGATCTTCCACGTCGCGATGTTCGACCCCATGTTGCTGTAGCTCCACGACACCGCGTCGCCGACGTGCAGCGTGTGGCTCACCGTCGTGGGGAGCGCGTGCGCCGACTCGAGCGTGGTCACCGTCATCGTCACCGGGTTGCGGTCGTCATCGAGGATCACCTCGCGCTCGGCCGCGGAGCTCGCGGGCGCCAGCGTCAGGGTGGGAAACGCGCACCCGCCGGGCTTGCTCATGTCGACCGCGGCGTTCGTCACCACCGCCTGTTCCTTGTCGACGCGACCCGAGAGCTTGTCGATGGGGCCACAGGGCACCTTCTTCGTGTCCCAGCTGAAGAGCATCGAGAGGGCGGTCGAGCCCTCCCGCGAGCCTTCGAACCGCGGCGCGGCCAGCTTCAGATCGGCCAGCTTCAGCACCTGCGGCCCGCACCCCGACATCAGCACCAACGACACCAGCGACAGCTGCTTCATGATGACTTCGCCCTTTCCCACGCTGCGAGGAGCGCCCCTGGATACTCCGCGCCGAATTCGACCAGGCCGCACTGCGCGCAGCAGGCGGCGTAGACCCGCGAGGTCGCCGCGTCACGGAAGAAGGCGGCGTTCGGGTCACGATCGACGCCCAGCAGAATCTCGTAGTTGTTGGGGCCGCGCAGCGTCGCTCGCTGGGCGAAGTCTCTCGAGCCGCAGCGAGGGCACACGCCGCCAACCGAAGGCAGTCGCGGAGACGCCTGGTTCACGGCGGCGAGGGTGCGCTCGACTTCGGCCAGGCGCACCTGCAGCTGCTCGGCGAGCACGGCCATTTCCTGCGGCTCGCGGCCCGACAGCGACGCCAGCTTCGACTTGAGCCCCTCGGCCTCGGCCTTCAGCTCGCCTTCGCGCTGCTGCGAGAGCGTCAGGTCGTGCACCAGCTGGTGCACGCGCTTCTCCGCTTCCTTCAGGCGAGCCTGCGTGTCCTCCAGGGTCGCGCGCAGCTCGCGTTCGTCAGCGCTCATCGTGGCGCGCTCATACCACCGCGCGGTTCAATCGAAGCCGAGTTGCGGCTGCGGGTTCTCGTGGGAGAGCAGCCACTTCTTGCGCGGCAGCCCGCCGCCGAAGCCGGTCAGCGAGCCATCGGCGCCGATCACCCGGTGGCAGGGAATGATGACCGCGATGGGGTTCGAACCGTTCGCCGCGCCCACCGCCCGCACCGCCTTCGGCCGGCCGATCTTCTGCGCGATCTGCGCGTAGGTGCGCGTGCTGCCGAACGGAATGCGCTGCAGCTCACCCCACACCGCGCGCTGGAAGTCGGTGCCCGCCGGCTCGAGCGGCAGCTCGAAGCGCTCGCGCTTGCCCGAGAAGTACTCGCGCAGCTCCTTCTCGGCGCGCGCCAGCAGCTTCGTCTTCTTCTCGGGCACGTCGGGGGCCTCGGCGTTGGCCATGTAGCAGCCGACGATCGCGTCCTCGGTCGCGACGAGGGTGATGGGCCCGATGGGGCTGTCCACGGTGATGCGGTTCATGCCTTCCTCCACAGGTGCAGCGTTGCGTACGCGCGCCACGGCCGCCCTGCCTCGGCGCGCGCGAGGCTCGCGGCTTCGTCTTCCATTCCCAGCGCGTGAAGCACCCCGAGATCCGACTGCCGGAAACGCGTCGGGCCACGAGAGCGCCCGCATCGCCAGGTACTGCGCGGTCCACGGCCCGATGCCGGGGATCGCCTGCAACTTCGCCATCGTCTCTTCGACCGGCATGCCCGGCGCGAGCGGCAGGCCGTCTCGCACCGCGACCGCGAGCGCCACCAGCGTCGCCGCCCGCGCCTTCGGCAGGCCGAGCTCGGCCACGTCGCCCACCGCCGCCGATGCGAGCACCTTCGCGGCAGGGAAGAAGTGCGTGAGCCCCTCGGGCCAGCCGGTTGGCGTGCGCGTGCCGAAGCGCTCGACCAGCCGGCCCGCGAGGGTGGTCGCGCCCTTCACCGAGACCTGCTGGCCCAGCACCGCGCGCACCGCCGTCTCGAACCCGTCGAACGCGCCGGGCACGCGGAGCCCCGGCGTACGCGCGACGCTCGGGCCCAGCAGCTCGTCTGCCGCCAACACCGCGTCGATGCGCGCGGGGTGCGCGTCGAGATCGAAGAGCGTGCGCAGGCGGGCGGTGAGGGGAATGAGCTCGCCCAGCAGTCCACTCGACACGCGCGCCACCAACCGGCGCCCGTCGTGCGAGACCTCCACCCACCCGGCGCGCGTGCCGCTGGCGACCGTGCGCGCGTAGCCGGCCGGGGAAATCACTTCGACGCCGGCCAGCCGCCGCGCCCCGAGGAACTCGAGCAGCTCAGGCCAGGCGAGGGGAGGGCGGTAGTCGAGGCGCAACGTGACCTCGTGCTCATCGTCGCGGCTCGGCCCGCCCGCGGCGCGCTTCAGCTCGGTCGGAGAGCGGCCGAAGCGCTCGAGGAACGCCGCGTTGAACCGGCGCACGCTGCGAAACCCGGCGCCGAACGCGACCTGCGTCAGCGGCAACGCGGTGTCCTGGATCAGCCGCTTGGCGAACGCGAGCCGCACGGTCTGCGCGAGCTCGACTGGCGAGACGCCCAGCTCGTCGGTCATCGCCCGGCGGAGGTGTCGATCACTCACCCCCAACTCGGCGGCCAGCGCCTCGATCGAATCGTCGTTGAGCGCGCCCGCCTCGATGCGCCGCACCGCGCGCGCCACCAGCCGCGGCACCGCATCGACCGGAGCCAGCCCCGGTGCCAACTCAGGCCGGCAGCGGAAGCACGCGCGGAAGCCCTCGCGCTCGGCCTCGACGGCGCTGTGAAAGAAGCGGCAGCGCGCCTTTCCGGCCGTGCGCGCGGTGCAGACCGGCCGGCAGTAGATGCCCGTCGTGGTGACCCCGACGAAGAAGACGCCGTCGAAGCGGGCATCTCGGGCGGTCAGCGCCTGGTAATAGAGGTCGTTCACAGCCCCCTGAATACCCACTGCTTTCGAGCGCTGCTGGCCGTTTTCGGACGGGGCAGCATCTGGGTTCGGCGACGCGTCGCGCAAATCGTGAATCAGGGGCTTGACGACGCGGGCTCAGATCCGTATACGCGGCGCCCGTCTTCGTCTCATTCGCTCTGTGAAAGCCAGGGTCTCGGGTCGGTCGCGCTGCGGTACGAGCGTTCCGGTCTTCGAATGTGACGCGGACTGCAGTTGAGGGTTGTGCAGCAAGAACGTCGCGAAAACGAGGATCAACCGAGAATGGCGACACAGAAGATTCGCATCCGTCTCAAGGCGTACGACTCGAAGCTCCTGGACCAGAGTGCCACGGAGATCGTCGAGACCGCCAAGCGCACCGGCGCTCGGGTCTCAGGCCCGATTCCGCTCCCCACGCGCATCAACCGTTTCACCGTCCTTCGGTCGCCGCACGTCGACAAGAAGAGCCGTGAGCAGTTCGAGATCCGCACCCACAAGCGGCTCCTCGACATCCTCGAGCCGACGCAGCAGACGCTCGATGCGCTCATGAAGCTCGACCTGTCCGCGGGCGTCGACGTCGAGATCAAGAGCTGAGGATCACGACCATGGCCAAGTTCGACGTCGTCGATGTGAGCAACAAGAAGGTCTCCGAGATTGAACTCTCGGACGAGATCTTCGCTGCCAAGCCGAATTCGCACCTCCTGTACGAGGCGGCGAAGATGCAGCAGATCAACCGCCGGTCCGGCACCGTGGCGGTCAAGAACAGCTCGCTGGTTTCCGGTGGCGGCAAGAAGCCCTGGAAGCAGAAGGGCACCGGCCGTGCGCGCCAGGGTTCGACCCGCGCCTCGCACTGGGTCGGCGGTGGCAAGGCGATGGGCCCCAAGCCCCGCGACTACACCTACCGCCCGTCGCGCACCGTGCGCCGCGGCGCTCTCGCCAGCGCGCTCAGCCTGCGCGCCGGGGAAAAGAAGATCGTCTTCTTGAGCGAGTTCCCCTCTGACGGGAAGTCGAAGAAGGCGTTCGAGACGTTGACCAAGGGCCTCAAGCTCGGCAACGCGCTCGTCGTCGACGAGAAGAAGAACGAGAAGCTCCACCGCGCGGTTCGCAACATGGACAAGTTCGACGTGCTGCCCGTCGAGGGCGTGAACGTCGAGTCCGTGCTCCGTCGCGAGACGCTCGTCATCACCGTCGCCGCGGCGAAGGCCTTGAACGAGGCCCTCACCAAGCCGCGCGGCAGCAAGGCAGGGAACTGATCATGGATCTCAACCAGGTCATCAAGGGCCCGTTGATCACCGAGAAGCTGGACAAGGCGCGTGAGAAGCAGCGCCAGTACAGCTTCGTCGTCGATCGCAAGGCCACCAAGCACGACGTCGCTCGCGCGGTCGCCACGCAGTTCAAGGTCACCGTCGAAGACGTCCGCACGCTCGTGATGCGCGGCAAGATCAAGCGCGTCGGTATGTCGATCGGCAAGCGCGCCAACTTCAAGAAGGCGTTCGTCACCCTGAAAGAGGGCGACAAGATCGAGCTGTTCGAGGGAGGCACGGTCTAATGGGCGTCAAGAAATTCAAGCCGACGTCGGCGGCTCGCCGCCTGATGACGGTGTCGGACTTCGCGGAAATCACCCACGACGTCCCTGAAAAGAGCCTCACCCAGGCGATGAAGCGCAGCGGCGGTCGCAACGGCGACGGCCACATCACCCGTCGTCACCAGGGCGGCGGCCACAAGCGCCGTTACCGCGTGATCGACTTCCGCCGCGAGAAGGACGGCGTGCCGGCCAAGGTCTTCTCGATCGAGTACGACCCGAACCGCACGGCGAACATCGCGCTGCTGCACTACGCCGACGGCGAGAAGCGCTACATCCTCGCGCCCACCGGCCTGAACGTCGGCGACACCCTGTTCTCGGGTCAGACCGTCGACATTCGCCCGGGCAACTCGCTGCCGCTCCAGAACATCCCGGTCGGCACCGTGATCCACAACATCGAGATCAAGCCCGGCCGCGGTGGCCAGCTGATCCGCTCGGCCGGCTCGTGGGGCCAGCTGATGGCGAAGGAAGGCGAATACGCTCAGGTGCGTTTCCCGTCCGGCGCCGTTCGCAAGGTGCTCATCGTCTGCCGCGCGACCATCGGTCAGCTCGGCAACATCGACCACGAGATCATCCGGGTCGGCAAGGCCGGCAAGTCGCGCTGGCTCGGCATTCGCCCGACCGTTCGCGGTCTCGCGATGAACCCCGTCGACCACCCGCACGGTGGTGGCGAAGGCAAGTCCGGCCAGGGCAACCCGCACCCGGTCACGCCCTGGGGCAAGAAGACCAAGGGTCTCACCACGCGCAAGAACAAGCGCACTGACAAGTTCATCGTTTCCGCGCGCCGTCAGGGCGTGCGCAGCCAGTAAGGAGATCGAACCACCATGGCTCGTTCAACCTGGAAGGGTCCCTTCATCGACATCAGCCTCAGCAAGAAGGTCGAGGCGATGAACAAGGGCAACAAGAAGTCGGTCATCAAGACCTGGTCGCGCCGCTCGACGATCATCCCCGAGATGGTCGGTCACACGTTCGCGGTGCACAACGGCCGGAAGTTCGTGCCGGTGTACGTCACCGAGAACATGGTCGGGCACAAGCTCGGCGAGTTCGCGCCGACGCGCACGTTCAGCGGGCACAGCGCCGAGAAGAAGGCTGCTCCGGCCCCGGGCAAGAAGGGTTAAGCGATGGAATCGACTGCTCACCTCCGTCACCTGCGCATGGCTCCGCGGAAGATCACCGTGGTCGCCACGCTCGTCCGCGGCATGCCGGTCTCCAAGGCCATCAGCACGCTGCAGTTCACCCGCCGCGCCGCTGCGGCCCCGGTGAAGAAGCTGATCGAGTCGGCGATGGCGAACGCCACCGACCGCTCGAAGGGCTCCGTCGACATCGACAAGCTCTGGGTCAAGACCATCTCGGTCGACCAGGGCCCGACGTCGCGCCGCTACATGCCCCGCGCGATGGGTCGCGCGACGCGCATCAACAAGAAGACCGCTCACATTCACGTCGTGCTCTCGGACGAGACCAGGAAGTAAGGAGAAAACCTTGGGTCAGAAAGTTCATCCTGTTGGCTTCCGGCTGGGCGTCATTCGCACCTGGGACTCGAAGTGGTTCGAGGAACGGAACTACGCGCAGTGGCTCCACGAAGACATCAAGATCCGTGAGCACGTCAAGAAGAGCCTGAACCACGCGGGCGTCTCGAAGGTCGAGATCGAGCGCGCGGCGAACAAGGTGAAGGTGAACGTGCACACCGCGCGTCCCGGCATCGTGATCGGCAAGCGTGGCGCGGGCATCGAGACGGTGAAGAAGGAACTGCAGCGCTTCACCAAGAACGAGGTGTTCCTCAACATCGTCGAGGTCCGCAAGGCCGAGATCGACGCGCAGCTCGTGGCCGAGAACATCGCCACCCAGCTCGAGCGCCGCATCGCCTTCCGCCGCGCGATGAAGAAGGCCATCCAGACCGCCATGAAGTTCGGCGCGAAGGGCATTCGCGTGTCCTGCTCGGGTCGCCTGGGCGGCGCCGAGATCGCCCGTTACGAGTGGTACCGCGAGGGCTCTGTGCCGCTGCACACGCTCCGCGCCGACATCGACTACGGGTACGCGATCGCGCGCACGACGTACGGCACCATCGGCTGCAAGGTGCTCGTGTGCCGCGGCGAGATCCTTCCCACCAAGGGCGGCAAGGCTGCCCAGCCCGCGCGCTGAAGTCAGCCGCGGTCATTGAACGAGGAACGTCATGCTTCAGCCTGCACGCACCAAGTACCGCAAGATGCACAAGGGCCGCACCCCGGGCATGGCCCACCGTGGCAGCACGCTCGCCTTCGGTGAGTTCGGCCTGATGACCACCCAGCCCGGGTGGATCACCTCGCGCCAGATCGAGGCGGCTCGTATCGCCATGAGCCGTTCGATCAAGCGCGGCGGCAAGATCTGGATTCGCATCTTCCCGGACAAGCCCATCACCAAGAAGCCGGCCGAGACCCGCATGGGTACCGGCAAGGGCAACGTCGAGTACTACGTGGCCGTCGTGAAGCCGGGCCGCATTCTGTACGAGATGGGCGGCATGGATTCCCCCACCGCGACGGCCGCCTTCAAGCTCGCCGCCGCCAAGCTCCCGGTCATGACCCGCATCGTGAACCGCTCCGAGCAGTCGCTCTGAAAAGGACCTGACCCATGGCCACCACCAAGGAACTGAACGAGCTGTCGATGGAGGACCTGGGCCGTCGCGCCACGGAGCTCCGCGGCACCCTGATGCAGGACAACCTGAAGCTCCGTACCGGCTCGCTGGACAACCCGTCGGAGCGCACCGCTCACAAGCGCGACCTCGCGCGGATCTTGACGGTGATGACGGCGAAGAAGAAGTCGCAGTCGAAGAAGTGAGAAAGAACCATGGCTGATACCCAGACCCAGAATGCGGCCGCTGCCACTGCCACCCAGGCGGAGCGCGGTCGTCCGAAGACCCGCATCGGCATCGTCACCTCGAACAAGATGTCGAAGACCGTCGTCGTGACCGTGCGTCGCCGCACGGCGCACGCCGAGTACGGCAAGGTGCAGACGCGCGCCGAGAAGTACAAGGCGCACGCCGAGGACCACGAGCCCAAGAAGCCGACCATCAACGAGGGCGACAAGGTGTTGATCGCCGAGACCCGCCGCACGTCGAAGGACAAGCGCTGGCGCGTCGTGAAGGTGCTCGAGAAGGCCGCCGCGGTCTGAGCTCACGCTCGACGCAAAGGAAAAGGAACCAGTCATGATCCAGATGACCAGCGTGCTCGACGTTGCCGACAACTCGGGCGCCAAGAAGGTGTTCTGCATCAAGGTGATGGGTGGCTCGCACCGCGAGTACGCCTCGATCGGCGACGTCATCGTCGTGTCGATTCGTGAGGCGCTGCCCACCGCCAAGGTGAAGAAGGGTGACACCGCGAAGGCGGTGGTCGTGCGCACGCAGCGTGAAGTGCGCCGCGCCGACGGCAGCTACATCAAGTTCGACGGAAACTCGGCGGTGCTCATCGACAAGGAAAACGAGCCCATCGGGACCCGCATCTTCGGCCCGGTCGCCCGCGAGCTCCGCGCCAAGAAGTTCATGAAGATCATCTCCCTCGCGCCTGAGGTGCTCTGAGCCGCTTCACCGCGGACTCGAGAGAGGAAAACGATCATGCAGAAGCTCAAGGTTGGAGACACGGTGCAGGTGATGTCGGGTGGCGAGCGCACCCAGAAGTCGAACCGCGGCAAGATCCTCGAGATCGACCGCGAGGCGCGCCGCGTGCGCGTCGAGGGCCTGCGCCTCGTCAAGCGCCACATCGGCAAGGGCAAGGATCGCGCGAACCCCGAGGGTGGCGTGGTCGAGAAGCCCGGCACCATCGAGCTGTCGAACGTCTCGCTGGTGTGCCCCAAGTGCGACAAGGCGACCCGCGTCGGCATGCGCACCGAGGGTGAGAAGAAGAAGCGCTTCTGCAAGCAGTGCGAAGCGACCATCGACTGACTCCAGGCCTCGCCTGGGCAACGAACGAGAAGACCATGGCTGACGAAAAAGCTCCCAAGACCGACGGCGCCGAGAAGGCGGACAAGCCCAAGAAGGCCGACAAGGGCGGCGGCAAGCGCAAGAAGGAAGAGGTCAAGAAGGCCGGCTTTGCCGCCAACATCGAGGAAGGTCTCGAGGCGAAGCCCGCGCGCTTGAAGCTGCGCTACCGCAAGGAGATCGTCCCTTCGCTGATGAAGGACCTCGGTCTCAAGAACCCCATGGAAGTGCCGCGCATCGAGAAGATCGTGGTGAACATGGGCCTCGGCGAGGCGCTGGCCAACAACAAGCTCCTCGAGAGCGCGGTTGACCAGATGAACGCCATCACCGGTCAGAAGCCGGTCATCACCCGCTCGCGCAAGGCGATCGCGAACTTCAAGCTCCGCGAGGGCCAGGCGATCGGCGCCATGGTCACCCTGCGTGGCGACCGCATGTACGAGTTCCTCGACCGCTTGATCGCCGTCGCGCTCCCGCGCGTTCGCGACTTCAAGGGCATCTCGCCCAAGGCGTTCGACGGCCGCGGCAACTACACGCTCGGCGTGCGCGAGCAGATCATCTTCCCTGAGATCAACTACGACCAGATCGAGAAGGTGAAGGGTCTGAACGTCTCGATCGTCACCACCGCTCGCAACGACGAGCACGGCCTGGCGCTCCTCAAGGCCTTCGGCGTTCCGTTCCGCGCCTGAAGCGAAGTTGCATTCCCGCCCGCACTTGTGTAGGGCGGCGCCTCACATCTGAATGAACCGACCGTAGCGAACCACCGGCATGGGGCCGGAAGGCGTCACGGTCTCCAGCGAGCGCGCGGACAGCGTGCTCACCGGAAGCAGCAACCGATGGTCATCAATGATCCCGTGGGTGACATGCTCACCCGCATCCGCAACGCGGCGATGGTGCGTCACGACAAGCTGACGCTGCCCGCCTCGAAGCTCAAGGTCGAAGTCGCCAAGGCGCTCAAGAACGAAGGCTTCGTCGCCGACTTCATCGTTCACGAGAAGAAGCCGCAGAACGAGCTGACGATCGTCCTGAAGTACGGCCCGAACCGCGAGCCGGTCATCACCGGCATCAAGCGCGAGTCGAAGCCCGGCCTCCGCCGCTACGTCAACGTGCGCGACATTCCGCGCGTCAAGGGCGGCATGGGCGTGGCGATCCTTTCCACTTCGCGCGGCGTGATGGTCGATCACGAGGCGCGCAAGGCCAACGTGGGCGGCGAGCTCATCTGCACCATCTACTGAGGGCACCATGAGCCGCATCGGCAAACTCCCCATCAAGCTCGCGGACAAGGTGAAGGTCACCGTCCAGGGCGACAAGGTCAACTTCGAGGGCCCCAAGGGCAAGCTCTCGGTCAAGCTCCCGGTCGCGACCATCAAGGTCGAGGTCAAGGGCAACGAAGTCATCATCGGCCGGCCGAACGACGACCGGAAGATCCGCGCGGCGCACGGCCTGACGCGCGCCATCCTCGCCAACGCGGCGAAGGGTGTCGGCCAGGGCTGGGAAAAGGCGCTCGCGATTCGCGGCGTCGGTTTCCGCTGCGAGGTGAAGGGCAAGCAGATCCACTTCGCGCTCGGCTTCTCGCACCCCGTGGTGTTCGACCTACCCGAAGGCGTCACCGCCGAAGTCGGCAAGGCGCCGCGCACCGAAGACACGCTCCCCACGCTCGACCTCACGCTGCGCTCGGTCGACCGTCACCTGCTTGGCCAGACCGCGGTGAAGATTCGCGACCTGCGCCCGCCCGAGCCGTACAAGGGCAAGGGCATCAAGCTGTCCACCGAAACTGTCCGCCGCAAGGAGGGCAAGACGGGCACGGCGTAAGCCGCTCGTCTTTCATCCACCCGGGGAAGTCCGCATCTCGGGTGGAAGGAAAAGGAACACACCATGGCCAACACTGATCACCGGCAGCACCGCAAAGAGCGCATTCGCAAGAAGGTCGTCGGCAACGTCGAGCGTCCGCGCCTCACCGTCTACAAGTCGCTCCGTCACCTGCACGCGCAGGTGGTCGACGACGGCACGGGCCGCACGCTCGTTTCCGCCTCGACGCTGTCGAAGGAACTCAAGGGCAAGCTCGACGAGGGCGACAAGAAGGCCGCCGCCAAGCAGGTCGGCCTGCTGATCGCCGAGAAGTGCAAGGGCGCGAAGATCGAGAAGGTGGTCTTCGACCGCAACGGCTTCCCCTACCACGGTCGTATCGCGGCGATCGCCGACGGTGCGCGCGAGGGTGGTCTGCAGTTCTGACCTGACAAGGACACGCAATGAGCACGACTCCCATCAACGCGAACGACCTCGACCTCCAGGACCGGGTCGTCAACATCTACCGCCCCACGAAGGTCGTGAAGGGCGGCCGCCGCTTCAGCTTCGGCGCCATCGTCGTCGTCGGTGACGGCAACGGCCACGTCGGCATCGGCCTGGGCAAGGCGAACGAAGTGCCCGAGGCGATCCGCAAGGGCGGCGAGAACGCCAAGAAGCACCTCTTCAAGGTGCCCCTCATGGGCCACACCATTCCGCACGAGGTGCTCGGGCGGTTCGGCGCCGGCCAGGTGCTGCTGAAGCCCGCGTCGGAAGGCACTGGCGTCATCGCCGGCGGCCCCGTTCGCGCGGTGCTCGAGGCGGCGGGCATTCGCAACATCCTCACCAAGAGCCAGCGCTCGCGGAACCCGCACAACGTCGTCAAGGCGGTCATCGACGGGCTCAAGCAGCTCAAGTCGCCCGAGCAGGTCAGCCGTCTGCGCGGCAAGGACGTGCACTTCGGCCGCAAGGAGAAGAACTAAGCCATGGGTATCAAGGTCAAGTTGATCAAGAGCCCCTCGAGCGCGTCGGCCCGCCAGGTCGGCACCGTGAAGGGCCTGGGCATCTGGAAGTTCGGGTCTGAGAAGCTGCTCAAGGACACCCCTGCCATCCGCGGCATGCTGGCCAAGGTCGCCCACCTCGTCTCGTTCGAGACGGTGAAGGACGAGCCGAAGGTCCGCGCCCGCCGCAAGCCGTACAAGATCCGCGCTCGTGACGCCGCCCGCGCGGCCGCCGCGAAGGCGAAGTGAGGAAGAACATGGTCACCCTGCACACTCTCAAGAAGCCGTACAACTCGACGCACCGGAAGAAGCGGGTGGGTCGTGGCCAGGGCTCCGGCCTCGGCAAGACCGCCGGTCGCGGCGGCAAGGGCCAGAAGGCCCGCACCGGCAACATGCGCTTCGAAGGCTTCGAGGGCGGTCAGTCGCCGCTCCAGCGCCGCCTGCCGAAGTTCGGCTTCAACTCGCCCAACCGCGTCGAGCTGGCGATCGTGAACCTCGATGAGCTCGAGGCGCACTTCAAGAGCGGCGCGACCGTCGACGAGAAGGCGCTGCGCGCGGCCGGCCTCGTCAAGGGCGTCTGGGACGGCACCAAGGTGCTCGGCGGCGGCAAGCTGAGCCACAAGCTGGTGATCAAGGTCAACAAGGTCTCGGAAGGTGCGAAGGCCGCGATCACCGCCGCTGGCGGCTCGGTCGAAGAGATCCCCCTGATGGTGCACAAGCCGGAAGCCGCGGCGAAGGCGCACTCGGGCAAGGGCGTCGCGAAGGCCTGATGTTCGGCACCCGCCGACAAGGCTAGTGCACGCGCCCCTCGGACCGGCTATCGGGTCGAGGGGCGTTTGACGTTTTCGAAAGGGAACACCGTGTTCACCGCGTTTGCGAACATCTTCCGGGTCGCTGAGCTGAGGGCGCGCATCGCGTACACCCTCGTGCTCCTGGGCATCTACCGGCTGGGCATCTTCATCAGCACGCCGGGCGTCGATCGCGTCGCGCTCAACGCCGTGATGGAAGCGCGCATGAAGGACGGCGGGTTGCTCACGCTGTTCAACATGTTCTCGGGCGGCGCGCTGAGCCAGGCGTCGATCTTCGCGCTCGGCATCATGCCGTACGTGTCGGCGAGCATCATCATGCAGCTGCTCGCGGTCGTCGTGCCGAGCCTCGAGCGCCTGCAGAAGGAAGGCGCCGCGGGCCGCCAGAAGCTCAACCAGTACACGCGCTACGGCTCGATCGTGCTGTCGATCGTGCAGGGCGTCGGCGTGGCGCGCACGCTCTACGCGTTCGGCCGCTCGAACGACCCGGGCGTGCTCGAGAAGGTGGTCGTCGCTGACTCGGTCAACCTGGTGTGGTTCTCGTTCATGACGGTGGTCACGCTGACCGCCGGCACCGCGTTCATCATGTGGCTGGGTGAGCGCATCACCGAGAACGGCATCGGCAACGGCATCTCGCTGATCATCTTCTCGGGCATCGTGGTCGGCATTCCGCACGCCGGCGAGACGCTCTTCAAGCAGGCCGAGCTGGCCGCCGCGGTGGGCCTGCTGGTGGCCATGGTGATCGTGGTCGGCGTGGTGGTGTTCGTCGAGCGCGGCATGCGGCGCATTCCCGTGCAGTACGCGAAGCGGCTCTCGGGCCGGCAGGCGTTCGCCGGGCAGGCGACGTACTTCCCGCTCAAGGTGAACGCGTCGGGCGTGATTCCCCCGATCTTCGCCGGCGCGGTGCTCTCGTTCCCCTCGACGCTCGCGGCGTGGATCCCCGCGCTGGGCGGCCTGCAGCGGGTGATTCAGCCCGGCTCGTGGCTCTACAGCGGCGTGTACGTCGCGCTGATCGTGTTCTTCGCCTACTTCTACACGTCGCTGACCTTCCGCGCCGACGACGTGGCCGACAACATCAAGAAGCAGGGCGGCTTCATCCCCGGCATTCGCCCGGGTCGCCAGACGGCCGACTTCATCGAGCGCGTGCTCAACCGCCTGACCTTCGGCGGCGCGCTGTACCTCGGCGCGATCTGCATCCTGCCCAGCGTCATCGCGCGCGGCCTCGACATCCAGGGCGTGTACTTCGGTGGCACCGGCCTGCTGATCGTCGTCGGCGTGGCGCTCGACACCGTGCAGCAGATCGAGCAGCACCTCATCACGCGCAACTACGAGGGCTTCGCGGGTCCGCGCGGCCCCCGCATCCGCGGCCGCATTCGCAACACCACCGCCACGGTCTGAAGCAACCTTTAGAGGGGGGAAACGACCATGAACCTCGTCTTCTTCGGCCCTCCCGGCGCAGGGAAGGGCACCCAGGCGCAGAAGCTCATCACCGACTTCAGCATTCCGCAGATCTCGACCGGTGAGATCCTGCGCGCCGCGGTGAGCAAGGGCACCGAGCTCGGCAAGCAGGCCGGCCCGCTGATGGCCGCCGGCAAGCTGGTGCCCGACGCGCTGGTGATCGGCATCGTCGAAGAGCGCCTGAAGGAACCCGACTGCAAGACCGGCTTCCTCCTCGACGGCTTCCCCCGCACCATTCCCCAGGCCGAGGCGCTCGACCAGGTGCTCAAGAAGATGGGCAAGAAGATCGAGCACGTGGTGTCGCTCGAGGTGCCCGACGCCGTGATCCACGACCGCATGAAGGGCCGTGGCCGGGCCGATGACAGCCCGGAGACCGTACAGAAGCGCCTCGACGTGTTCCGCGAGCAGACCTCACCGCTCAAGGCGCACTACGGGAAGGCCGGCCTGCTCCGCACCATCAACGGGGTGGGGTCGGTCGACGAGATCTACGCGGCGATTCGGAAGTCGATCGCGGCGTAATCGAAGGCTCCTCGGCAGGGGTGCTTGCAAGATGGAGGCGGGAATGGTAGTGCCCGCCGCTCCCGGGGATCCGTGCGGGCTGTGACGGGTCTTCAAGCAGTTTTTCTGGAGGTTTGATTTGGCGAAGGAAGACGCGATCGAGGTTGAGGGCACGGTGAAGGAACCGCTCCCCAACGCCATGTTCAAGGTCATCCTCGACGCGTCTGGCCACGAGGTCCTCGCTCACATCTCCGGGAAGATGCGCATGCACTTCATCCGCATCCTCCCCGGCGACAAGGTGAAGGTGGAACTTTCGCCCTACGACCTCACGCGCGGCCGCATCACGTATCGCGCGAAGTAAGCAACCGAAGTCATCACCAGCAGCACGAAGAACAGGAATCAGAGGAACCCATGAAGGTGCGTCCGTCGGTGAAGAAGATTTGCGACAAGTGCAAGGTCATCCGTCGCAAGGGCACGATTCGCGTGATCTGCCCGGCCAACCCCCGTCACAAGCAGCGCCAGGGCTGATCGCAGTTCAGCTCCAGACCAACTCCCGTCAGTAAGGAACGATACGAATGGCTCGCATTGCAGGTGTGGACCTCCCGGTTCAGAAGCGCGTGGTGATTGCGCTGCAGTACATCTACGGCATCGGCTCGACCACGGCGCACAAGATCTGCGCCGACGCGAACATCGAGCTGCCCACGCGCACCAAGGACCTCACCGAGGACCAGACGCGCAAGATCCGCGAGATCATCGAGGCGAACTACACGGTCGAGGGTGACCTCCGCCGCGAAGTCACGATGAACATCAAGCGCCTGATGGACCTCGGCTGCTACCGCGGCCTCCGTCACCGCAAGGGCCTGCCCGTTCGCGGCCAGCGCACCCACACCAACGCGCGCACCCGCAAGGGCCCGAAGCGTGGCGTGCAGCGCGTCAAGCCGGCGGCTCCGGCTCCGGCGAAGTAATCCACCCACTTTTCTCAACACGAGCTCCGCGATGAGCGGAGTTGATCACCTGCAGGGACACGAAACGAATGGCTGAAGAGACGACGACGACTCCTCCCGCTGCTGCCGCCGCCCCGGCGACGGACGCTGCTGCCGCGGACAAGAAGGCGAAGAAGAAGACCAAGAAGAACGTGCTCAACGGCATCGTTCACATCCAGAGCACGTTCAACAACACGCTCATCACCTTCACCGACGTCTCGGGGAACGTGCTGTCGTGGTCGTCGGCGGGCTCGCGTGGCTTCAAGGGCTCGCGCAAGTCGACCCCCTTCGCGGCGCAGGTCGCGGCGGGTGACGCGGCTGCCAAGGCGATGGAGCACGGCCTCAAGAACGTGCAGGTCCTCGTCAAGGGCCCGGGCGCTGGCCGTGAGTCGGCGCTGCGCGCGATCGCCTCGGCCGGTCTCAAGATCTCGCTCATTCGCGACGTGACCCCGATTCCCCACAACGGATGCCGCCAGGCCAAGCGCCGCCGCGTCTGAACTGACACCTTTCTTCCTGGAGAACTGCCTTGGCTCGTTACACCGCAAGCGTCTGCCGCATCTGCCGGCGCGAAAACCTCAAGATGTACCTGAAGGGCGACCGTTGCTACACGGACAAGTGCGCGATTGAGCGCCGCCCGTACCCGCCTGGCCAGCACGGCCAGGGTCGCGTGAAGTTCTCGAACTACGGCGTGCAGCTGCGCGAGAAGCAGAAGGTCAAGCGCATGTACGGCCTGCTCGAGAGCCAGTTCCGTGGCTACTTCCACCGCGCGGCCGCGGCGAAGGGCAAGACGGGCGAGACGCTGCTCCAGATGCTCGAGCTCCGCCTCGACAACGTCGTCTTCCGCATGGGCTTCGCTGACACCCGCGCCGAGGCGCGCCAGCTGGTCCGCCACGGTCACTTCACGGTGAACGGCAAGCGCGTGAACATCCCCTCGTTCGGCGTGAAGCCGGGCTCGGTGGTCGAGGTTCACGAGAAGTCGAAGAAGATCCTCCGCATTCAGGAGGCCATCGAGACGGTCGACCGCCGCGGCATTCCGCAGTGGCTCGACGTCGACAAGAAGGCGCTCAAGGGCAGCGTGAAGACGGTCCCGAACCGCGAGGACCTGACCATGCCGATCCAGGAGCAGCTCATCGTCGAGCTCTACTCGAAGTAATCGAGTGGGCAGGGCGAGGCCGGGTCACTCCGAAACGGAGCGCCCGGCCTCACGTGTTTCGAGTTTCAGGTTTTCAAAATCTCCAGTGCCGTCCTCCCGCTTTTTTGGCGGGTACGTTGGTGGCGGCACTTCACGAGGGCAGCACACATGGCAGACGCAGCGTTGATTGCGAAGAACTGGCGAGACCTCATCAAGCCCCGGAAGATCGACGTCGATCCCGAGAGCACTGGCACGTACGGCAAGTTCGTCGCCGAGCCGCTCGAGCGTGGCTTTGGTACCACCCTGGGCAACTCGATTCGTCGGGTGCTGCTCAGCTCGCTGCAGGGCGCGGCGATCACCACCGTGAAGATCGAGGGTAACGGCGGGCTCGTGGAGCACGAGTTCACGACGATTCCCGAGGTGTCGGAAGACGTGACCGACATCGTGCTGAACCTCAAGGAAGTGCGTCTGCGCATGCACACCAACGAGGTGAAGACGATTCGCATCGAGGCCGAGGGCCCGAAGGAAGTGAAGGCCGGCGACCTGATCACCGATGACCAGGTCGAGGTGCTCAACCCCGGTCACCACATCTGCACCCTCGCCGAGGGCGGCAAGATCCGCATGGAGCTGACCTGCCGTCGCGGCCGTGGCTACCTCCCCGCGAACAGCAACAAGGTCGCCGGCTCGCCGATCGGCGCGATCGCGATCGACTCGCTCTTCTCGCCCGTCAGCAAGGTGAACTACCTGGTCACCAACGCGCGCGTCGGCCAGCAGACCGACTACGACAAGCTGTCGCTCGAGGTCTACACCGACGGCTCGGTCACCCCGCAGGACGCGGTCGCCTACGCGGCCAAGATCCTCAAGGAGCAGCTCACGGTCTTCGTGAACTTCGAAGAGACCGAGGAGCCGGTCGTCGCCGAGACCCCGCAGCAGGAAGCGAAGCTCAACGAGAACCTCTTCCGCTCGGTCGACGAGCTGGAGCTCTCGGTGCGCTCGGCGAACTGCCTGCAGCAGGCGAACATTCGCACCATCGGCGACCTCGTGCAGAAGACCGAGGCCGAGATGCTGAAGACCAAGAACTTCGGCCGCAAGTCGCTGAAGGAGATCAAGGAAATCCTGGCGGAGATGGGCCTCTCGCTCGGCATGAAGCTCGAGAACTGGCCCCCGAAGACGGCCCCCTCGGCGATGCCGGCGGCGCCCCGCGTCTGAAGTCGTTTTGAAGTTCACCCCAAAATCCGCGGTCGCCTGAAAACGACCGCGGGTTATCTCCAACCGGTACCTCACACGGCCGGGCTGGTTCGAAAGGAAGCAGTCAGATGGAACACAAGGTCGGAAACCGGAAGCTGCAGCGCACCACTTCGCACCGCCTCGCGATGCTGAAGAACATGGTCACCTCGCTCATTCAGCACGAGCGCATCACCACCACCGTCCCCAAGGCGAAGGAAGCCCGCAAGATGGCGGAGAAGGTCATCACCCTCGGCAAGAAGGGTGGCCTCCACAACGTGCGCCTCGCTGGCCGCATCGTGAAGGAGCGCGAGGTCCTCCAGAAGATCTTCGGTGAGCTGAAGACCCGCTACGCCTCGCGCAAGGGCGGCTACACGCGCCTGATGCGTGGTGGCTTCCGCCGTGGCGACGCCGCGGACATCGCGATTCTCGAGCTGGTCGATCGCCCCGAGGCGAAGCCGGCCGCCGCTGAGCCGAAGGCCGAAGAGAAGAAGGCCTGAGCGCTTCGCAGCCCTGAATTGAACGAGACGCCCTGGTTCCCCCGTGGAGCGAGGGCGTTTTCGTTTGCGGGTCAGCGCGTCAGGCGCGACCACAGCAGCGCCAGCGTGATCAGCGCGCCGATCACCAGCGACCCCGCCCAGAAGACGAACCACAGCCGCGCGGTGGTCTTCACCCACGCCGGCAGCGGCCGCGCCGGCTCGGCCCGCACCACGCAGTCTTCGCACAGCGGCGGCGTGCCCAGCGAGCCACACGACGCGCACAGGAAGGTGCCGCAGCGCTCGCAGACCGCCACCGCCGGCTGCAGGTGCACCGGGCACACCGAGCCGTCGGGCACTTCGCCGAACGCCGCCGTGTGATCGAGCAGCAGCTTCGACTCATCGAGGTAGGCGCGCGCGGCGTCGAACTCGCTCTCGGGCACCACCACGTCGCTGGTGAGCTCGGCCAGCACGGGGAACATGCCGCCCGCCTGGCGCGCGCCGGAGACCTCGGCGTGGAAACCGGCACCCACCAGCCGGGCGCAGACGAGGTCGGCTTCGGACGCCACGGCGCTCGAGAAGACCGGCCTCAGCACGAGCAGCTCACCTCGAGCGACGCCGAGAGCGTGACGCACTCGAGGCGGCAGTCCGAGAGGGCCGTGAAGCTGAAGGTGCGCACCGACGTGCAGGGGGCCGCGGGGAGCCAGGTCGGCCCGGCGGTGCAGTCGCTGATGCCGGGCCAGGTCTGGGTGATGGTGAGGCTGGTCGGGCCGTCGAGCACCCACGAGCCAAAGCGGCCCACGCAGGCATCTCCGGCCGCGACGCTCATGTTGACCGGGGCGATCACGGGGATCGCCTGGCGCCCGGACCCTTCGAGCACGCCGCCGTCGCGCGCCGGGCCGTACTGCGCGAGCTGGGAGATGGTGAACACCACGCCGCCGTCGTCGCGCACGCCGAAGAATTGCTGGCCGGCGTCACCGCTGAAGCGGCGGGGTGAGCAGTCGTCGCTGGTGGTCACCACTTCGACGAGGGCCAGGTGCCCGGGGAGCCGCTCGGTGGTGGGCTCACAGCCGAGAAGGACGACCGTCATCGCGAAGACCGCAGCGCGCACGAACCCTCCCAGGCAAGACGGCAAAAACAACTCGGGGGAACCGGCTCATCACCAGTTCCCCCGAATCGACCTTCTTCAGGCAGTGCCCAGGAGAGGACTCGAACCTCCACGCTGTTGCCAGCACTAGACCCTGAATCTAGCGCGTCTACCAATTCCGCCACCTGGGCGAAGGCCGTGGCTCAATACGTTGAAGCTGACGGAGGTGTCAACGAACACCTGACGTGGGCCGCCGTTCAGCTGAACTTCTTCGGGGGCCACTTTCCCTCGGCCTCGAGGGCCTTCCGGGTGGCGGGGTCCTCGTCCATGTAGGCCTTCAAGGACTCCTCGGTGATCCACACGTCGACGTCGGCGCTGGCGACCTTCGACTGGCAGGCCAGCCGTGAGAACGGCTTCACGTCGTAGGCGAGATCGAGCCGGTCCATTTCCATGTCGTCTTGCTCGGACAGGGAATCGGCGCCCTTCCTCACCCACACGTGGCAGGTGCTGCACGCGCACGCTCCGCCGCAGGAGTGTCCGACCTGCGCCCCCGCCGACTCGGCGGCCTCGAGGATCGTGGTGCCCGGCGCGACCTCGGCCGAGACCTCCTGGAGCGGGCTGCGAAACGTGACGCGCGGCATGATCAGAAGTCCTCGATCTGGTGGCCGACCGCGGCCTTCGAGATCGCGCGGTCCATGATCTTCTCGACGAAGGGGCGGGCCTTGCCGTCGACGTCGGCGATCGCCGCCTTCAACTTGTGGTGATCGGTCTCGGTCTTCGTCAGCTGGGCGAGCAGCTCGAGCTGGGCGCGGAAGTCCTTCCGCTCGTCGTCGGTGAGGAGGTCGCCGTTCTCGGTGAGCTGCTTGGCGCCGTCGATCAACAGCCGCTCGGCCTCGACGCGCTGCTCGGCGAGCTGGCGCTTCTGGAGGTCGTCTTCGGCGTGATCGATCGAGTCGAGGAGCATCTGCTCGATCTCCTCGTCGGTGAGCCCGTGCGTCGGCTTGACGGTGATCGCCTGCTCGACGCCGGTGGTCTCTTCCTTCGCGCTCACCGACAAGATGCCGTCGGCGTCGACCTTGAAGGTGACCTTCACGCGGCCCATGCCGGCGGCCATCGGAGGAATGCCCGAGAGGCGGAAGCGCGCCAGCGAGCGGTTGTCGGTCACCAGCTCGCGCTCGCCCTGGAGCACGTGCACGTCCATGCCGGTCTGGCCGTCCTGGAAGGTGGTGAAGATCTGCGCCTGCGCGATGGGGATCGGCGAGTTGCGGTGGATCAGCTTCTCGACGATGCCGCCCATGGTCTCGAGGCCCAGCGAGAGCGGGATGACGTCGAGCAGCAACACCTCGTCCTTCCGATCCTCGTTGGTCAGGAGGTCGGCCTGGATCGCGGCGCCGAGCGCGACGACCTGGTCGGGGTCGAGATCCGACAGCGGCTCGCGGCCGAAGAGCTCGGCGACGAAGCGGCGCACGGCGGGCACGCGGGTCGAGCCGCCGACCAGCACCACGCCCTTCACGTCGTCAGCGGTGACGCCCGCGTCCTTCAACGCGCGGCGCACGGACACGCCGGTACGCTGCAGCAGCGGAGAGATCCACGCGTCGAAGTCGGCGCGCGTGATGGGGAAGGGCGAGCCTTCGAACACCAGCTCGGTGCGATCGACGTCGGTCAGCCGTTCCTTCGCGGCGCGGGCGAGCTGCAGCAGCGTGGCGATCTGCTCGTTGGTGGGCGAGGCCAGGCCGCGCGCGTCGAGCACGCGCTGCGCGATGGCGCGATCGAAGTCGTCACCGCCGAGCGCGGAGTCGCCGCCGACCGACTTCACCTGGAACACGCCGTCTATCAGCTCGAGGATCGAGATGTCGAAGGTGCCGCCGCCGAGATCGTAGACGGCGTAGAGCCCCTGCACGCCGCGATCGAGGCCGTAGGCGAGGGCAGCCGCGGTGGGCTCGTTGAGCAACCGCAGCACCTCGAGGCCCGCGAGCCGGCCCGCATCGCGCGTGGCCTGGCGTTGGGCGTCGTCGAAGTACGCGGGCACGGTGATGACCGCCTGCTCGACCTTGCTGGCGAAGTGCGACTCGCCGCGGCGCTTGAGCTGCCGCAAGATCTCGCCGCTCACCTCGATGGGCGTGACGGGCTGGCCGCCGGCGACCTCGAAGCGCACCACGCCGCTGCCGCCCTTGAACTTGTAGGCGCCGAGCTTCCTGGTCTCGACGTCGCCCAGCGACTTGCCCATGAAGCGCTTCACCGACTTGATGGTGTCGGTGGGGTGGGTGGGCAGCAGCTCGACGGCGCGCTGGCCGACCACCACGCTGCCGTTGGCGGCGTAGTGGACCACCGAGGGGAGCAACCGCGAGTCGCCCTCGTCGGCGGCGATGCACACCGGCTTGCCGTTGACGACCGCGGCGACGAGCGAGTTGGTGGTGCCGAGATCGATGCCGACGACCTGGCCCTTCGGCTTCAAGGGATCGTGGATCTGCAGGTAGCCCTTCACGAGAGCAGCTCCTCTTCGAACGCCTCGACCTCTTCGAGGAAGCGGGCGTAGTAGCGCACGCGCCCGAGCGCGACCGACGCAGCGGTGACGTCATCGGTGCGCAGGGCGGATTGGGCCGAAGCCAATGAGGTGGCCTTGAGCGCGGCGATGTCCTTCGCCATGGCCTGCGCCTTGCCGAGATCTTTCGCCGTGCGGGCCGCATCGAGGGCCTCGCGCCGTTCCATGATTTCCTCGAGGAACTCGAGCGGCATCTTGAGCTTCGCCGCGGCCTGCTCGGTGTCGAGCTTGATGCCCTTCAGTTCCAGCACGTAGAACGCGCGGCGCACGGGGTCGCGCAGCACCTTGAGCGCCTCGTTCAGGGCGGCCGACTTCTCGGCGGCCAGGCGACGCTCACGGGCTTCGGCGCCGGCGAGCCGATCGGGGTGGGTCTCGAGCGCGAGCTTGCGGTGCAGGTCATCGAGCGCCTTCACGTCGAGATCGACCGAAGCGGGCAGCCCGAAGAGTTCGAAGTGAGTCACGGCGAACGAGCCTCTACACCGTGAAGGAGTCGCCGCAGCCGCACGCGCCCTTCACGTTCGGGTTCTGCAGCTTGAAGCCCGAGGCGAGCAGGCCCTCTTCGAAGATCAGCTCGGTGCCCATCAGGTACAGGTAGCTCTTGGGGTCGACGAAGACGCGCACGCCTTCACGCTCGAAGATCTTGTCGCGCTCGCGGGGCTTGTCTGTCCATTCCATGTGGTACGCGAGGCCGCTGCAGCCACCGCCCTTGACCGCGATGCGCAGGCCCGCGTCGGGCGTCTGACGCTCGCTCAGCAAACGGCGCAGCCGACCCACGGCGCTGTCGGTGAGCGCGATGCCCTTGCCCGCGGGCTTGCCGGTGGGAATGGGCGCCGACGAAGCAGCGGCGCCGGGGGTGACGACCTCGGCCATGGCGTTCACACCTCTTTGCCAGCGGGGGTGGTGGCGGCGGCCGGCTGCTGCTGGCTGCGGGCAGCGCGCTTGGCGCGGAAGTCTTCGATGGCGGCCTTGATGGCGTCTTCGGCGAGCACCGAGCAGTGGATCTTCACCGGCGGGAGCGAGAGCTCCTTCGCGATTTCCTTGTTGGTGATCTTGAGCGCGTCATCCATCGACTTGCCCTTCACCCACTCGGTGACGAGCGAGCTCGAGGCGATCGCCGAGCCGCAGCCGAAGGTCTTGAACTTGGCGTCCTGGATCACGCCCTCGTCGCTGATCTTGAGCTGCAGCCGCATCACGTCGCCGCATGCCGGGGCGCCGACGAGCCCGGTGCCGACGTTGGGATCGGCCTTGTCGAGCGTGCCGACGTTCTTGCTGTGCTCGAAGTGTTCGACGACCTTTTCTGAGTACGCCATGGGTGTCTCCTGGTGCTGCTGAACGACAAGAAAGTCAGTGGGCCTTCCACTCGATGGACTTGAGGTCGATGCCTTCCTTGGCCATCTCGTAGAGCGGGCTCATGTCGCGCAGCCGGGTGACGGCGCGGACCATGAGATCGATCACGTAGTCGACCTCTTCCTCGGTCGTGAAGCGGCCGAGGCCGAAGCGAATCGAGCTGTGCGCGAGCTCCTCTTCGACGCCCAGTGCGCGCAGCACGTACGACGGCTCGAGCGACGCCGAGGTGCAGGCCGAGCCCGAGGAGACCGCCACGTCCTTGATGGCCATCATCAGCGCCTCGCCCTCGGCGAACGCGAACGAGACGTTCAGGTTGCCGGGCAGGCGCGAGGCCATCGAGCCGTTGATGGTGAGGTAATCGAGCTTCGCCGAGAGGCCCTTCCACAGGCGCTCACGGAGGGCGGTGAGGCGCGCGGCCTCCGCGGCCATCTCGGTGCGCGCGAGCTCCGCCGCGGCGCCGAAGCCAACGATGCCCGACACGTTGAGGGTGCCCGAGCGCATGCCGCGCTCGTGACCGCCGCCGTCGATCTGCTCGCGAATGCGAACGCGCGGCTTGCGGCGCACGTAGAGCGCGCCGACGCCCTTGGGGCCGTACATCTTGTGCGCCGAGAGCGAGACCAGGTCGGCCTTCGAGCGCTCGACGTCGAAGGGCACCTTGCCCGCGCCCTGCACGGCGTCGGTGTGGAAGAGCACACCCTTGCTGCGGCAGAGGGCGCCGATCTCGTCGACCGGCTGCACCACGCCGATCTCGTTGTTGGCGAGCATGATCGACACCAGCACGGTGCGATCGGTGATCGCCGCGCGGAGTTGCTCGAGATCGACCAGGCCGTCCTTCTTCGGCGAGAGGTAGGTGACGCGCGCGCCGACGCGGACCTTGTCGATCCACCGCTTGAGCACGGCGTCGTTCTCGAGCGAGTGCTTGATCTCGAGCGCGGCCAGGTCTTCGGGGTTCACGTCGGCCCCGGTGAGCTCCATCAGCCGCTGGATCTTCAGCTCGTCGATGCGCTCGGCGCGCTGCCGCTCGAGCCGCTTGCAGGTGTCGAGCACCGCCTTGTGCTCGGTGGTGAGGGTGATCACGTGATCGCCCTTGTCCTTGTAGAACTCGACGACGCCCTTGATGGCGAGGTTGTTCGACTCGGTCGCGCCGGACGTGAAGACGATCTCCTTGTCGGACGCGCCGATCAGCGCGGCGATCTGTTCGCGGGCCTTGTTGACCGCGGCTTCTGCCTTCCACCCGAAGGAGTGGTTACGCGACGCGGCGTTGCCGAAGTCGTCGGTGAAGTACGGCTTCATGGCCTCGAGCACGCGCGGGTCGAGCGGCGTGGTCGCGTGGTAGTCCATGTAAATCGGCAGCTTCATGAAGGACTTTCTCAAAGTGGACCAATGCGGTCCTGATTGCTCAGGAGTAACGAGAAGAAGGTGGACCGGTCAAGTCCACATTCAATGATTTCAGGCCATTGGGGCCGGTCTTGAGAATGATTCGCAAGATCTGCGGTCTGGAGCGGGCCACTTCGAGCCACTGAGCGCCACGGTGGAGCGGGCGGCACCGGCTTTCAAGACGTTGGCGCGCGGCACGTCGCTCGCTCTCGGGTCAACGCACCATGACCAAGCCCGCTCCGATCCAGGTCAGCAGCAGCCTCGAGCAGAACACCTCGCGGTACGCCGATGGTTGGCGGCGCGGCAAGCCGGAAGAGGACCCGGAGAAGACCAAGCGCTGGGGGTGGCTGAGCGCGAAGCCGAGCGAGTTCTTGATTCGCATGCGCGGCGGCTCGGTGGTGTCGGCCGGGCAGGGCGCGACGGTCTTCAAGTGGCCGTGGGACTCGATCGCCATCGTGCCGACGACGGTGCAGCGGCTGCACTTCGTGGCGGATCAGATCACGCAGGAGAAGGTGGGCGTGAAGGTGACGGGCATCGCGGTGTACCGCATCGCCGAGCCGCTCATCGCCTCGCGCATGTTGAACTTCAGCTTCCCCGAGCGCGCGCAGGAAAAGCTGGCCGAGATGATGGAAGAGATGTGCGTCGGCGCGTCTCGTCGGCTGATCGCCAACCTCACCGTCGAGCAATGCCTCACGCGGCGCAAGGACGCGCTGGCCCGCGAGCTGGTGCGGGAGATCGCGCCGGTGGTGAGCGGGCAGGGCCGGGTGGAAGACGGCACCGATCGCGGTTGGGGCGTGGTGGTCGACACCATCGAGATCCAGGACGTGCGCGTGCTCTCGGGGCAGGTGTTCTCGAACATGCAGGCGCGCTTCCGCCTCTCGCAGGAACAGGTGGCGCGTGAGGCCGAGCTGGCCAAGGAGCGCGCGGTGCGCACCGACGAGACCGCCACCGAGCGGCTGGTCGAGCTGAACCGCGTCGCGGCGGCGACCGAGATTCGCCGGCAGAAGCAGTCCGCGGACGAGGCGGCGCGACTCGAGAAGCTGGCCAGCGACGCGAAGGTCGAGGAGGCGCGGCTCGCGCAGGAACGGCAGACCCGCGCGGCGCAGATCGCCAGCGAGCGCGAGTACCAGCTGGCGAAGCTGCAGGCCGAGTCGGAGCTCCGGTCGCGCAAGCAGCAGGCGGAAGAGACGGCGGCCTTCGAGAAGGCGCAGGCGGAGCAGCGCGCGGCGCTCCAGAAGCTCAACGCCGAGGTGGCGCTGCAGGAAGAGCGGCTGCGCGCGCAGGTCGCCGCGGTGCAGCTGCAGGCGCAAGCCGAAGAAGCCGAGCACGCGGCGCGGTTGGCGGAGACGACGCAGGCAACCGAACTCCTGCGGGCCCAGGTCGAATCGGCGCAGGCGAAGCAGCAGCTGGCCGAGCTCGAGACGCGCACCGTGGAGCTCGAGGTGCACAAGCAGCAGCTGCTGGCTTCACCCGAGCTGGAGCGCGCGGCTCGCCTGCGCAGCATCGAGAACACGCTGACGCCCGAGGTGATCCAGCTCGCGGTGGCCAACCGGTTGCCGGAGCTCGCCGCGGCCTTCCAGCAGAAGATGGGCGAGGTGCACGTGACCGCGGTCGATGGCGCCAACCCGTTCGGCTACATCGCAGCGGCGGTCGAAGGGGTGATGGGCCTGGCGCGCAGCGCGGGGTTGGATCTGCCGAAGCCCGCGACCGAGCTGAAGAAGCAGTGAAGAGGATGAAACGCCAGCGCACTTCGCTACATAGTAGGGGTCATGAAGCGCTCCACGGTCCTGACCCTCGCCACGCTCGGAGCGGTGGGGCTGGTCTTCGTCCCGTCGTTGATTCCTGCCGGTCCCTCGTCGTCGCTCGACGCGTCGTCGCTGCTCAACTCCGGCCGGCTCGCGGTGGCGGTCGGGGTGATCTTCCTCGGCGGGTTCCTCACCTCGCTGACGCCGTGCGTGTACCCGCTGATCCCCATCACGGTGGGCGTCTTCGGGGCACGCCAGGCTGACTCGCGCGGGCGGGCGCTGCTCCTCACCACCTCGTACGTGGTCGGCATGGGCGTGGTGTTCAGCGCGCTCGGCGTCTTCGCCGCGCTCTCGGGGCGCGCGTTCGGCTCGGTGCTCGGCAACAGCTGGGTGGTGGTCGGCCTGGCGGTCTTCATGCTGGTGCTGGCGACGTCGATGTTCGGCGCGTTCGATCTCGCGCTGCCCTCGTCGCTGGCCACGAAGCTCAACGGCGTCGGCGGTGGCGGCTTCGTTGGCGCGTTCTTGATGGGCAGCGTCGCCGGCTTCCTCGCGGCGCCGTGCACGGGCCCGGTGCTGACCGGCGTGCTGGCGTGGGTGTCGCAGACGCGCGACCCGGTGCTCGGCGCTGGCCTGCTCTTCGTCTACGCGCTGGGCATCGGCGTGCCGTTCTTCCTGATCGGCGTCTTCACCGTGCGCATGCCGAAGTCAGGCGTGTGGATGGAGTGGGTCAAGAGCGTGTTCGGCATCGCGCTGTTGGCGCTGGCCTTCACCTACCTCCGCGACGGGTTCCCGGTGATCGGCGACGCGGTGAGCTCGGCCGCGAGCGCGATCGGCCGCACCGGCGTGATCACCCTGGCCGCGGCGCTGGCGTTCATCGGCGTGCTCGCCGGCGCGATTCACCTCTCGTTCAAGGAAGGCAACCAGTGGTTGCTCAAGGGCGCGGGTGTGGCGCTGGTGTTGGTGGGCTTCGCGCTGCGCATGGCCGCGCCGATCCCGGTCGCGCCGCTGCCTCCGGTGACTCCCGTCGCCGGCAACGACCCGACGCCGCACCCGCCGACCGAGTTCGTCTGGGCCGTCACCCTCAAACTCGACGAGAAGACGCCGACGGCGGAGTCGTTCGACAAGGCGCTCGCGCAGGCCCGGCTCGACTGCAAGCCGGTGATGATCGACTTCTTCGCCGACTGGTGCGCGGCCTGTAAGGAACTCGATCACCTCACCTACACGTCTCCGCTGGTGCAGGCAGAGGCCGAGCGCTTCGTGAAGGTGAAGGTCGACGGCACCGAAGATCACGAGGTGCTCGACGAGCTCTACAAGAAGTTCGGCGTGCAGGGCCTGCCGACGGTGGCCTTCGTCGACCCGATGGGCGAGCAGCTGAAGGACCCGAAGGTGACCGGCTTCCTGCCGCCCGACAAGTTCGTCACCGAGCTCAAGAAGGTCCAGATCGCCACGTGCTCGCGTACGCCCTGATGCTGGTGCTGTCAGTTGATGGCGGGCACGAGGTGCTCTCGTTGCTCGACACGCAGGCCGCCGCGTGGACGCGGGGCGATCTCGATGCGTTCTGTTCGATCTACGCCGACGACGCGGTCTTCGTGTCTCCGTCGGGCGTGACGAAGGGCCGGGCCGAGGTGCTCGCGCGCTACAAGAAGAAGTACCCCACACCGGCGGACATGGGCGCGCTGACGCTCGAGCCGCTCGACGTGCGCGCCGGCACCGACGAGGTCTCGGTGGCCGCGCGGTGGACGCTGAGGTATCCCCAGAAACCGGCCGCGACGGGGCACACGGTGGTGGTGTTTCGTCGACTCGCGAATGGGTGGCGCATTGTTCACGACGCATCGATGTAGCTGGCTGGTCGCGCTGCTCGCGGGTGGGCTGAGCGCCTGCAGTGCGCCGAGCCCCAAAGACGACGCCGGGGTCGACGGTGGAGAGCTCGACGCAGGCCTGGTGTTGATCACCCCGACCTGCGGCTGCACGACGTGGGGCAACCAACGCGCGGGCGGGCAGATCAACCCGCCGCTCAACGAACTGTCGGGCCTCGCCGCGAGCCGCACCCAGGCCAACGTCTTCTACGCGCACAACGACAGCGGCGACTCCTCGCACTTCTTCGCGATCAACCAGACCGGCGGCCTGCTGGAGACCTTCGAGCTGAAGGGCACGGCGAGCAACGTCGACTGGGAAGACATCGCGGTCGGCCCGTGTCCGTCAGGGCAGTGCGTGTTCATCGCCGACACGGGTGACAACACCTTCGTGCGCACCGACTACGCCATCTACCGCGTGCCCGAGCCGACGGTGACGAGCGGCACGGTGAAGCTCGAGAACTGGGAGAAGTTTCCCTTCGAGTATCCCGGCGCGCTCAAGCACAACGTCGAGGCGATGTTCGTGCACCCGCAGACGGGGCAGGTCTACCTGATCACCAAGGAGACCGCGGGCACGAGCGGGCTCTTCAAGCTGCCGATGCCGCTCAACTCGAGCTTCAGCGCGACGGCGATCTTCGTCACGCAGCTCACCATTCCGACCGTGACCGACGCGTCGATCACCGGCGCCTCGGCGGACCCGTGCGGCACGGGCGTGCTGGTGCGCATGTACAACCGCCTCGTGGAGTACCGGCTGCCGATGGGCGCCGACTTCGAGTCGATGTTCTCGGGCACGCCGCTGCCGGTGCCCGCCGCGAACGAAGACCAGGGCGAAGCGGTGACCTACGCGGCCGACGCGAGGAGTTATTTCACCTCGTCGGAGACGCTGGCGACGCCGCCGCCTCTCTACGAATACCGCTGTCGATAGCGCCCCTGGATCGCTAGTGTCCGCGCCCGAAAGGGGAGGGACACAATGGAATTCTCATTTGCCGGTTTTCTCTTCGGCGCGATGGGGTGGTTCGTTCTCCGCTACGTGATCTTCGGGTTCTTCACGGTGAACCAGAATGAGCGTGCGGTGAAGACGTCGTTCGGTCGCGCGACGCGGCTGACCAGCACCACGCTCGACAACCCGATGGCCGAGTACCTGCGGCCCGACGAGCGCGAGCGCTACAAGTACCCGCAGGTGGAGGTGATTCCTCCGGGCGGCCCGTACTTCAAGTGGCCCTGGGAGAAGGTCTACAAGGTCTCGGTCGCCACCGAGACGGTGAACCTCGCGTTCGACCCCGAAGACATCAACGCCAACCGCGGTGGCACCGAGCTCGAGGCGGTCACCAAGGACCAGCTCAACATCGGGCTGACGGGCCAGCTGCGCTTCCGCGTGAGCGACCAGAATCTCTACGCGTACATCTTCGGCGTGAAGCGGCCGCTGGTGCACGTGCTGGGCTACTTCATCTCGGTGCTGCGCCAGAAGATCGCGTCGTTCGAGGCGCCGGAAGGCGCAGAGACGACTGCGCCCGGCGGCGCGGCGCACCAGCAGCACGATCTGTCGGTGACGGCGGGCGTGTCGATCAACGACCTCCGCAAGAACCTGCGGCTCTTGAACGAAGACATGGACAAGGGCTGCCTCTCGTCGACGGCGCGCTACGGCATCACGCTCGACGCGTCGCTGATCACGGGCATCGACCCGCCGGCCGAGGTCGAGAGCGCGCTGGCGGCGATCAACACTGCGCACAACCAGGTCGGCGCCGAGGTCTCGCTGGCGCAGGCGTCGGCTGACCAGAAGCTGGTGCAGTCGCGGCGCGCGGTGGAGATCATGACCCTCAACGCCCAGGCCGAGGTCGAGCCGCTGTTGCAGCTCGCCAACCAGCTCGCCGAGCTCAAGAAGAACGGCGGCGGTGGTGGTTCGGGCGTGCTCCGCGCCTACGTGCGCAATGTGAAGTTGTCCCTCTTCAGCAAGGCCCGCAGCGCCTTCGTGGAGTTGAAGCCATGAACTTCCTCATCACCGCGGTCATCGGGTTCTTCGCGTGTCTGATCGGCGTGCCGATCGCCATGGGCATCGCGCGCAGCTTCGGGCTGTACCAGATCGTCGAAGAGCGAAAGGCGATGGTCTTCACGCTCTTCGGTGAGGTGCTGGGCACGATCAGCGAGCCGGGCCTGCACTTCCTGTGGGCGAAGCTCGGCATCAAGGCGGCGCTCATTCCGCTGTTCGGCAAGGTGCACCACGTCGACCTTCGCCTCGACCAGGAATACCTGCGCAGCCAGCCGGTGAACTCGGAGGAAGGCGCTCCGATGGGTATCGGCATCTGGTACGAGATGTACGTGCAGGACCCGGTCTCGTTCCTCTTCAAGAACGCCGACCCGCGCGGCTCGATGCGCGCCAACGTGTCGAACGCCGCGGTCCGTACGCTCTCGAACATGAAGCTGGGTGACATGCTCGAGACCCGGCACGTGATGAGCCAGTCGGTGCGCAACGAGGTCTCGCCGCGCTCGACCGAGTGGGGCTACCAGCTCGGGTCCGTCTACATTCGCAAGGTGCACTTCCGCGACGTCGCGATGATCCGCGGCATCGAAGAGAAGGTCGTCAACCGGCTGCGCCAGGTGACGTCGGCCATCAGCCAGGACGGCCACAACCAGGTGAACATCATCAAGTCGTCGGCCGATTCGAAGGCCGCCGCCGAGTTCGCCCGTGCCGCTGCGCAGCGCCCGCTGATCGTCGGCAAGGCGTTGCAGACCATCAGCGCCGACGGCGAGGTGATGGAGGCGATGTTCGAGCTGCTCGAGACGCAGAAGCTGCTCGAGTCGGGCGCGCCGGTGACGCTGCTGCCCGAGAAGTCGAACGCGGCGTCGCTGCTGACTCCGCTGCTCGCCGCGCAGAACAAGTAAGCGACGTTGAAGGCTGGCCTCGCCCCGACCCGTCGGGCCCTGCTGCGGTTCGCAGCGGTGCTCGAGCGTCGGGGCGAACCATTTGGTGACGCGGTGGTGCGCGCCGCCGCGACGATCGATCAGTCGGCGGAGCAGGAAGACAACCTGCGCACGCTGATCTCGTTCCTCGACCGGCTCGGCGAGAGCGACGTGCTCGATCAGCTGCGGCCGGAGGTCGAGCGGAGCTTTCGCGTCGGACACCTGTACGCCGAGGCGCTGGCCCGGCGCGGCTCGCTGACGGCGCTCGAGGGGTACGTGCGCGCCGACGCGCACCCGTGGGAGTACGCGACACGCGTGGGCGGCGCGATTCCGGTGCTGATCGCGCGAGCGGCGGCCGACGCGGCAGGGCGGCGTGACACCACGCGGCTCTTCGAGGCGTGGGCCGCGGCGGCGACGGTGGGGCCCGACGCCGACCAGACGAAGTACCGCGCGTGGACGCACGTGCGCTCCGAGCTGGGGCAGGCGTGGGCCTTCATCGGCGACGAGGGGCGGGCGCGTGCCATCGCGCGAGAGCTCGAGGCGCAGCTGGAAGCGAAGGGCGCTGATCGCATCACCTGCGCCGCAAAGCTGGCGCCGCTGCTCGCGGTGCTGGGCGACCCGCGCGACCTCATCGCCGTGGCGAACGCGGCGTGGGACGAGCTGTTCGACGAAGACATCGACGGCTACGGCCGCGTGCACCACGAGATGATCACAGACGCGGCGCACCGCACGCGGCACCTCGCCGTGCAGCGTACGAGCCCGCGCGAGACGTGGGTGTGGGACGAGGGGCCGTCGTTCGCGCAGCCGTACGTGCCTCCGTTTTCGAGCCGGTGGAGTGGGGGAGGCGCGAAGGCGCGCATCGACCAGGCGCTCCACCACGGGCGGCTGGAAGAGGCGATCACCGTGCTCGATGGCACGACCGACGAGCGGGTGTTGACGGCCTTCGCGGTCGCGCTGCCTGAGTCGAAGTTGTCGCCGGAGCGGCGCCAGCTCGCGCGCATCGCGATGCGTTCGGCGCTCGGCCGGCTCGAGCGTCCGACGTTGAAGGACGGGAGCTGGGCGGTGCCGCCGGTGTGCGCGGCGCTGGCGCGGCTGGGCTTCCTCGACGAGGCGCTGGGGCTGACTTCGCTCGCCGAGGGCGCGTCGCTCACGCTGGCGTCGGAAGCACGGCTCAACGTGTGCGAGGTGTGGCTCGGGACGCGAGGCGTGCTCGCGGGCGGGCGCGAGGCGCTCGAGCGGATCGTGGCTGAGCTATCACCGCGCGGTGACCACGACGTGTTCGCGATGCCGGTGAGCTACGCGCAGCTACTGCTCTCCCTCTCCTCCCCAGGAGGAGAGGGTCGGGGTGAGGAGTAAACCGACGAGGCTCGAGCAGATCGATCAGGGCAGACCCAGCTCGGTCTTCAGTTGCGCCACGCGTGCGGAGAAGCGTCGCACCGTGCCGGCGACGAACTGCGGCTCCTTCTTCTCCCAGCGAGCCGCGACGTACGCCTGCGGGTCGACGACGACATCGAACCTTCCGCGCAGCGCAACCACCGCGAGCGAGACGCCAGCCTTGTGCTTCGCAACGCACCACTGAAAGCCACCGCGCTTCACGAGCAGATCTCCGAAGCCGACCGCGACGCCGTTGAGCATCGCGTTCAGGAGATCCTCCTCGTCGGGCGGGTCGGTGATCAGTTCTTCCCAGAACAGGTCGAGCTTCTCGGGCGCGTCCGACAGCTCAGGCGACCACCGGTTCGCGTCGAGCAACGAGGTGCGCTTCTGCTCGAACCACCGCGTGTGAGAGGGCCGCAGGTCGCAGACCGCCGTCTCCTCGCCCGGCGGAAACGGATCATGCGCCGCGCCGACTGACGCCATGATCTCGATCATCTCGGGCACGAGCTCGGGCTTGCCGACGGTCGCGATCAACAGGTGCGAGCCAAAGCCGGCGAACCACGTGCGTTTTCCATCGCCGTACACCACGACGGCCGGCGTCTCGCGGCTCAGCGGCCGGCCTTCCTTCCCGGCGCGCTCGCGCACGGCGACCAGTCCCTCGGTCCCCCTCGCCGCCGGATCCTTCGCGGTGGCCATCAGCCCGCTCAGCTCGAACGCCGCGCCCGTCGACTGATCGAGCGCCACGAGGGAACCCGCCAGCGAGTACTCACACCGAAAGCGCGCGGGCACGTCGACATCGACCAGCAGATCTCCGACGGCGAAGCGCGGCATCAGGCCCTCGATTCAGACGGCGTCGCTGGTGCTGGCGAGCAGGAACTCGTGGGTGCGCATCGCCGGCACGCGCTGGGTGGTGCCCACCGGCTCGGCGACGTTGCCCAGCGCGTCGCACGCCGAGAACGCCGCGAGCACCGACTGGTTGATGCGGAAGTTCTTCACCGGCCGAACGATGGCGCCGTCTTCGATCAAGAACGTGCCGTCTCGAGTCAGCGCGGTAACGGTGAGCGTCTGCGGGTCGAGGAAGTTCGAGTACCAGAAGCGGGTGATGAGCACGCCGCGCTTGATGCCCTTGAGGAGCGCCTCGGGCGCGACGTCACCGGGTGCCACCTCGAAGCCGTCGTAGCCGCCGGTCGGCTGCAGGCCCTGCTTCTTCGCCCAGAAACGGCTGCAGTACAGCTCCTTGAGCACGCCCCGTTCGACCCACGAGCGTGCGGCGAGCGCCTGGCCTTCTCCATCGAAGGGCAGCATCGGCGTGGTGCGCGGGTCGGAGCGCACGGTGAAGCGCTCGTTGATGATCTTCGTGCCGACCTTGCCGCTCATCGCCGAGCGGCCCTCATCGGCGCTGCGGCGGTCGAGCGCGCCGAAGAAGTGACCCCAGAGCTCGGCTGCGGCGGCGGCCTCCAACACGACCGTGTATCGGCCCGGCTCGAGCGCAGTGGGCTTCTGCGAGGCGACGGCCTTCTGCGCGGCGATGCGACCGACCTTCTCGAAGTCGAGCTCCGCGCGCTTGCGGGTCGCCAGCTCGTGCCAGCCCGAACCGGTCGCGTCCTTCGTGCGCGCGGTGACCGAGAGGTTGGCGTCGGTGTACGCGGCCGAGACCTCCAACCCCGCGCTCGAGAGGCGCGCGATCTGCCCGTCGTGCACCTCGACGTAGCCGGCGGTCATCAGATCGTCCCGGCGCGACGGCTCGAGCGCGGCCTTCACGCCCTCGGCACGGGCCTTCGGATCGAGCGACGCCATCTTCGGATCATGCAGGGCGCTGGGCAGCGGCTTGGTCGCGCCGAGCACCGGCATCGTCTCCGGGGACTCGGGCGTCAGCCGCGCCACGGACAACACGCGCTCCAGCATCCGCTCGAGCGATCCGGCGTCGAGCTGGTTGCTGTTGGCGATCGCCGCGCGCTGGCCGAGCTGCACGGCCACGCTCACGAGCCAGTCGTCGTTCTCACCCGAGGTGGTGATCTCGTTGCGCGCGAAGCGGGTGTGCGATCGAAAGTCCTTCACGACGTCGACCAGCACCTCGGCTTTCGGATCGAGCTTCTTCGCGATCGCGAGCACCTGCTTGCCGACGCTGACGGGGGTCTGGGTGGGCATGGTTCAGCCCTCCTTCGCTTCGCGGGTGTTGATGACCGACACGCCGCGGAAGCGCGCCGGGGGGCAGCCATGGCTGACGGGGTTCGACTGGCCGGGTTCGCCCTTGCCGTCATCGAACGCGGAGTTGAGCCGCCAGGCCGACGCGCCGCCGATGAGATCGCAGCTCTTCCAGAACGACGGGGTGTTCGACTGGTAGCCCGCGTCCTTCACGGTGCCGACGATCTTCCCCTTCTTCACCTCGTAGAACATCTGGCCGGTGAACTGGAAGTTGTAGCGCTGGTGATCGATCGACCAGCTGCCGGTGCCGCGAATGTAGAGCGCGTCGTCGGTCTGCTTGATGAGATCGTCGACCGACAGATCCTTCTCGCCGGGCGCGAGCGAGACGTTCGGCATGCGCTGGAACGGCACCGAGCCGTGATCCGACGCGTAGCTGCAGCCGCGCGAGGCCTTCTCGCCGATCCACGCGGCCTGCTCGCGGGTGGTCTGGTACCCGACGAACTTGCCCTTCTCGACGAGGTTCCACTTCTGGGTGCGGACGCCATCGTCGTCGTAGCCCACCGTGGCGAGGCCGCCGGGCGTGGTCTTGTCGGCGTACAGCGTGACGATCGGCGCGGCGTACATGCTGCCCAGCGTGTCGGGCGTGGCGAAGCTGGTGCCTGCGAAGTTGGCCTCGAGCCCGAGCGCGCGATCGAGCTCGGTGGGGTGGCCGACCGACTCGTGAATGGTGAGCCAGAGGTTCGACGCATCGAGGATCAGGTCGCGCTTGCCAGCCTTCACCGGCGGCGACTTGAGCTTCTGCACGGCCTCTTCGCCCACGCGCTCCGCGGCGGTGAAGAAGTCGGACTCCTCGAGCCATTCCCAGCCGCCCTGGCGCCCGGTGCCTTCCCAGTCGCGCGACTGGAACTCGCCCCTGGCTGAATCGACCGCGCTGGCGCTGTAGCCGGGGCCGACGCGCGTCTGGCTCTGTTCGATCAGCGAGCCCTCGGTCGACGCGAAGAGCTTCCACTCGAGCCGCGAGCTGACCCACGCGTTGGTGAAGCTGACGCCCTTGGTCTTGCGCAGCTTCTCGCTGACCTCGAGCAGCACCTGCGCCTTGTCGGCGACGGGGATCTTGAACGGATCTTTCTGCAGCGCGGTCTGCCACACGTCGACGTGCACCGGGTTGGGCGCGAGCTCGACCTTGCGCAGCATCACCGCGGCGTTGGCCTTCGCGAGCGCGACGGCGGTGGCGGCCAGCTTGCGCGCGTCGGCGACGGTGACGGTCACGCACGAGGCGAAGCCCCACGCGCCATCGACCAGCACGCGCAGGCCCACGCCGAAGCGCTCGGTGTCGGACACCCACTCGAGGTGATCGTCGCGGGTGCTGACGTTCTCGTCGCGGCGGCGGTGAATGCGCACGTCGGCGTAGCTGGCGCCCAGCCGCTTCGCGTCTTCGAGGGCGGCGTTGATCACCGCGAGGTAGGTCGCGTCGGTGACGAGACCACGGGCGTGCGCGAGCGCCGGAGCGAGGCCAAGCGCCGACCCCGCGAGGAGGAGTTCACGTCGAGAGAGCATGGTGGTTTCCGGTTTTCCGTCTTCAGAAGCCCGACCAGATGAAGTCGACGGTCGGGAGGAAGTTGTTGCTGCGCACGCGAACGCGCTCGGAGAACCCATCGGCCTGGGTCCGCACTTCGGTGGCGCCCTGGTCGTAGTTGGCCCACAGCACGCCCAGCGCGATGCGGCTCTGCTGGAAGACCGCGATGTCGAGGTTCAGGTGCGCGGTGACGATGAAGGGGTTGATGTCGGCGATCGGCCCTTCGTTGAGACCGCTGACCGCGAGGTTGCCCTGGCGGCCGGTGAGGTAGACGTTCAGCTCGCCGCGGAGGCGGAAGCGATCTCCGAACGCGTGATCGTACGAGCCGCCGGCGCGCCCGAGGAAGCCGGTGAGCGGCGCGGCCATGACGATCTCCAGCGGCGCGAGGAAGGAGTTGAGCGGCGTCGCTCCGTTCGGTCCGATGGGGATGCGCATGCGCCCCTCGATGCGGAAGGTCGCGACGTCGTGCGTGAAGAAGTTGCCCGAGACGAGCAATCCGACGCGGGGGATGAGCATGAACCCGATGTCGTTGGTGCTGGTGGCCCACGTCGGGAAGAAGAAGCCCTTCATCAGCCGCATGCCCAGCGTCGGCATCAGCAGGCCGGCCTCAGCGGTGAGGCGCACGCCCGAAGGCACGCCGTTCTCGTCGACCTCGCCCTTCAAGATGCCGAAGCGCGCGTCGAGGTGGGGCGCGATGAAGAAGAAGAGCGGGTGGGCCTGCAGCTCGACGCGGTCGGTGAACGCCAGCCGCAGCGGGTTGAAGATGCCGACCGAGTACGAGCCCTTCTTGCCGGTGTCGGCGGTGTCCCACGCGGGGCGGGGCGTGGCGAACGCGGGCAGGGCGGCGAGCGCGAGACCGAGCATGAAGGCGCGCTTCACGGCAGCCCCCAGGTCCCGACGGTGGGCGCGTGATCGGAAAGGCGTGACGCATCACCGGTGACGCCGAGGCGGCCAGTGGTCTGCAGCACGTCGGAGTCCGTCCACGTCTCGCCCTTGCGCACGAAGAGGTAGTCGAGCGTGCGGTTCCACCAGCCCGAGATGCCGCCCTTGCACGTGCCTCCAGTGCAGTCGTTGCAGATGCCGCTCACGCACGTCGATGGATACGGGCAGGACGTGGTCGCGTCGCAGGCCAGCTCGGCGTTGAGGCCATCGGGGCCGAGCACCGAGTGCGTGAAGAACTGCTGCTGGTTCGCCTCGCCGATGCCGTAACGCGCGAGGGAGATCGACGGCTCGAAGTCGTCGTAGAACTTCTTCATCACCGACGGCGTGTACGGCGGCTGCTCGTACATCGTGCCCTTGCTGCTGGCGCGCTCGTCGAGGAAGCCCTGCAGGCGCAGCTTGCCGTCGCAATTCTGGGGGTCGGTGGCGCCCGCGCGCTCGTCGCAGACCGGCGGGAGCTCGTTGAAGTCTCCGCCGATCACGAACGGGCCGGTCTCGGCCTTCATGAGGTCGTAGATCTGCTGGATCTGCTTCTGCTTGGTGCCGTCCTGGTCGTACGCCTCGGTGTGCACCACGAACGCAGCGACGGTGCGGTTGCCGAGATCCAGCTCAGCCCGGCCCACGGCACGCTTGATGTAGAAGGTCGCCGTCAGCGCGTCTTGATCGGTGCGATCGACCTGTCGAATGCGCTCGGCCTTCGTGATCGGGTAGCGGCTGAAGATCGCGTTGCCGAGATCGATGCGCCCGACGCCCTCACTCGGCACGTAGCGCGCGTCCCACGTCTGGTCGTACGCGGCGTAGCGGAGGTTGGTGTGCTCGAGGATGAACTGCACCATGTCGACGTACGCGCTGCGCTTGCTGCCGACCTCGATCTCCTCGGTGAAGAGGATGTCGGGGTCGTACTCGGTGATGAGCGCCGAGATGCCGGTGAGGCAGTCGTTCACCTCAGTCGTCGACAGCTGGGTGCGGTCGCCCCAGAAGTCGAACCAGAAGTCGACGCGGCAGGCGCCGTACTTCACGTTCCACGCCATCACCTTGAGCCTGGTGGGGTTCTCGGGCGGGGCGGGGTGCTCGGTCTTCGCCTTGAAACGGGGGATCTCTTCACGCGTGAACTTCAGCGGATCAGCGACCCATTCGCAGCTCGCGACGGACAAGCACACGAGGGTGAGCGCGAGGCGTTTCACGGGCGCGCACGATACCCCCGCGGCGAAAAAAGGGTCGCTCGGAGTTAGGGTCGCCGCATGGACCTGTACCAGCTCAAGACCTTCGTCGCGGTCGCGCAGGGAGGCACCATCACGCGCGCGTCGGAGCTGGTGCACCTGAGCCAGCCGGCGGTGAGCGCGCACATCAAGGCGCTCGAAGACGAGCTGGGGTTGGCGCTCTTCGATCGCAGCTCGAAGGGCATGACGCTGACCGCCGATGGGAAGCGGTTGTTGGCGCGCGCGGAGCAGACGCTGGCGGCGCACCGCGAGCTGCTCGACGAAGCGGCACGCGCACGTGGGCAGCTCACCGGCAAGCTGGTGATCGCCGCGGGCGCGGGCGCGAACGTGGAGGCGATCGGCCGGCTCCTCACCGGGCTCGCCGAGAAGTGCCCGCAGGTGCAGGTGACGCTCGAGCATCGGCGGTCTGCCGAGATCCTCGCTGGCTTGCGTGACGAGACGATCGACGTCGGCTTCTACAACGAGGGTGGCGAGGTCGATCCCACGCTGCAGGTGATCGAGATCGCGACGTTCGGCATTCACGTCGTCGCGCCGAAGGGCTCACCGGCGGGGTGGAAGGCGCTCGCCGAGCGGCCGTGGATCTTCCCGACCCGCAGCTCATGCTGTGCGCGCGCCGCCGAGCGCGTCTTCGCTGCGCACCACGTGAGGCCGGCGAAGATCATCGACGTCGATCGCGAGGAGATCACCCGCACGCTGGTGGCGAGCGGCCTGGGCGTCGGGCTGCTGCACGAGCCATCGGCGAAGGCTGCGGTCGCGGCGGGTGAGGTCGACCTGGTGGCTGACTCCGAGACGCGCGTGCGCGTGCTCTTCGCTCAGTTGGCGCGCAGGGCGCGGGAACCGGTGTTGGCCGCGGCGACCGAGTTGCTGCGCTGACGGCGGGCGATCACCAGCTCGGCGATCACCGCGTTGATCACCCACGCGAGCAGCATCAGCACGTCACGCGGGAAGAACTCGAACGAGTGGCCGGCGACGATCGACGCGACGCCGAGCACCAGCACCTGGGTGCCCGCGCCGAGTCCGACGGCCCATGCGCGAATCATCCACGCCTCGTGCCGTCGCACGTCGCGCCGCACGATGGCTCGCCACGCGAGCGCGATGGCGACGATGATCACCACGCCGACCACCACGCGGGTACCGAGCAGCAACGGGCCCTGCAGCGCAGCGGGAATGTCCCAGGCGATCGCCATCCACAATCCCGTCACGCCCGCGATGAGGCCGGCCACGGCGAGCACCCGGCCGGCGACGCGATGCCACCGCGGC
Organism: Myxococcaceae bacterium; assembly: GCA_046351675.1. Taxonomy (GTDB): domain Bacteria; phylum Myxococcota; class Myxococcia; order Myxococcales; family Myxococcaceae; genus Archangium_A. Next base: position 72,646 of record JAXLYB010000018.1, on the reverse strand, counting down.
GCACGGCGGCGGAGCTCATCGGAGAACTGGAACGCGCCGATCAACCCGAAGAGCGTGGTCGCGACGACGTGGAGCACGATCGGGCCGGGCGCGTGCACGAAGCGCGCGTCGTCGGCGCTCGCCGCGCCGGTGGCCGAGAAGATGCCCACCAGCCGCACGATGCCGGCAATGGTGGGCACCACGCTCAAGAGGACCAGCCCGAACGGTTGCCACTTCATGCGGCCTTCTCCGGCGTGGTGAGCGGTGCGACGAGAGACAGCGCGATGAGCAGGGCGACGACCGCCGAGACTGCGCCGACGGCGAAGGCCGAAGCGTAGCCCAGCTTCGCGACGACCATGCCGAGCGAGGGCACGCCGACGCCCATGGTGAGGTCGAAGCAGGCCGCGTAGGCGCCGAGCGCGACGCCCCGGCTCTGCGGCGGCACGCGCTTGATCGCCTCCACGCCGAACGCGGGGAACGAGAGCGAGAACCCGAGGCCGGTGAGTGCCGCGGCCACGACGGCGACGGCCTCGTTCGGGGCGACGAACATCAGCGCCTGGCCCGCTCCCGCGATCGCGGTCGAGCCCACCGCGACGCGCGCGCCGCCAAAGCGGTCGGGCAGCGAGCCGAACATCAGCCGCGCCACCACGTACGCGCCACCGAAGGCGGTCATCGCCAGCGCGCCGTGCGTCCACCCGCGTTCACGGAAGAGCAGGGTGGCGAACGCGGCGATCGCGCCGAAGCCCAGCGCGCTCAAGGTCAGCCCTGCGCCGGGCCACCAGATCTGGCGCACCACGGTGCTGAACGGCAGGCGCGTGCCGCCGATCGGCGCGACCGCGGTGGCGAGCAACGCGGCGATCAACCCGAGGACCGGAGCGGCGGCAGCGACGAGCGACACGCCGGCGAAGCCGACTCGCGCCTCAAGCGCCGACCCCAGTGGAGCCCCCGCGGCGAGCGCGCCGTACATCGCGATGCCGACCCAGGCCATCACGAGGCCCGAACGCTCGCGACCCGCGAGGCTGACGCCCCACGACAGCGCGCTGGTGATCACGAGGCTCTCACCGAAGCCGAGGAGTGCGCGCCCGGCGAGCAACACCGCGAGGCTCCCGGTGACGTGCGGCACGAGGGTCGAGGCGGCGACGATCAGCCCCGCGACCGACGAGAGCGCGAGCCCGAGCAGGGCGGCGCGCTTCGGCCCCTGCTGATCGGAGCTCGAGCCCGCGACGTGCCGCGTGAGCAGCGTCGCCCACGACTGCGCGCCGATGGCGAGCCCGACGATGAACGCGCCGAGCCCGAGCCCCTGGCTCACGTGCATCGGCAGCACCGGCAGCGGGAGCCCCATGGCGAAGAACTCGGCGAACACGAAGGCGCAGATCGGGAGGACGCGCTTCATGACTGCGACCCTCCGAAACCCGCGAGCGCGAGCAGCCGCGCGGTGAGCCACAACCCGGTGCCGTACACGGCGTGGGTGGCGACGCTCTTGAGCGCGTTGAAGACGGGCGTGGGCGTCTTCGACGACGCGATGCCCAGGCCGAGCGCGGGCTGCAGCACCAGCAACGGCGCGACGACCGTCACCAGGCCGATCGCCAGCGCGGGCCAGTACGTCGGCTGGCGCGCCCAATCGAGGCCGAAGACCGCGAGCAGCAGCGCCGCGAAGGTCACGCCGATCGAGTAGTGGGCGAGCCACCCGAGCACGAGCTCCCCGGGCACGGGCGCCGCCTTGCCGATCGACTCGTGGAACCACTGACCGCGCGGCAGGTGGCCGATCCACCGGCCGAGCAGCGCGAAGTCGAGCGATCGCACGCCGAACCTGCGCAGCGCCGCCGCCCAGAGATCCATCACCACCGTCGCGCCTGCGCCGAGCGCCACTGCACGCACCACGAACTCAGTTTTGTCGTTCATGGGCACTGACGTAATGGCGCGTCAGTGCTCCCGGAATTCGCGTGTTTGGAGGGTTCCCCTCGGAAAACCTGAGGGTCAGCTCGTCGGACCGGTCGGCGGCGCCTCGCTGCCCATCGTCGTCTCGCCGCCCGCGCGCTTGAGGCCGAGCGACTTCATCTTCTTGTAGAAGTGCCCGCGCTCGAGATCGAGCAGCCGCGCCGCCTCGGTCGCGTTGTCGCGGCTGAACTGCAGCGCCCCGAGGATGATCTCGCGCTCGGCCTCTTCGACCTGGTCGCGGAAGGTCTTGTCAGCGCGGAAGCGGGGCGCGGGCTGCGCGACGACCGGCACTGGCACCGGCGTGGCGATCACCGTCGCGGCGACGTTCGACATCGGCATCGGCGTCGACTCCACCGCCGGCGCAGGCGACGAAGCGCTCACGCGGCGGCGGGGGAGGAGCGCCTCGGCCTCGGCGCCGGTCACCATCGGGCCCTCGCAGAGGATCGCGAGGCGCTCGACGAGGTTGCGCAGCTCGCGCACGTTGCCCGGGTAGTCGTAGTCGGCCATGCGCGCGAAGGCCTCGGGCAGCAGGCGCAGCGTCTTGCGGCCGTTCTTCTTGCAAGCCTCCTCGAGGAACGCGTCGATGAGCGGCGCCAGGTCTTCCTTGCGCTCGCGCAGCGGCGGCGAGTGCAGCTGCACCACGTTGAGGCGGAAGTAGAGGTCTTCGCGGAAGCGGCCCTTCTCGATCTCCACCTCGAGGTTCTTGTTGGTGGCGGCGATGACGCGCACGTCGACCTTGAGCGTCTCCGACCCGCCGACGCGCTCGAGCTCACCTTCCTGCAGCACGCGCAGCAGCTTCGCCTGCATCTGCGCGGGCATGTCGCCCACCTCGTCGAGGAAGAGGGTGCCGCCGTCGGCCAGCTCGAACTTGCCGCGGCGCGCGGTGACGGCGCCGGTGAAGCTGCCCTTCTCGTGGCCGAAGAGCTCGCTCTCGATCAGCTCGTGCGGCACCGCGGCGCAGTTGAGCTTCACGAACGGGCCCGCCTTGCGCTTGCTGTGGAGGTGCACCGCGCGCGCGATGAGCTCCTTGCCGCTCCCGTTCTCGCCGGTGATGAGCACGCGGCCTTCCGACGGCGCGGCGCGCTGAATGAGCGCGTAGATGCGCTGCATCGCGGGGCCCTGGCCGACCATGTCGAAGCGGCCCACCTCGGCGCGCAGCGTCTGCAGTTCCTCGACGATCTTCTGGTGCTCGAGCGCGTTCTTGAGCGCGAGCAACATGCGATCGCGGCTGATGGGCTTCTCGAGGAAGTCGCGCGCGCCCAGCTGCGTCGCCTTGACCGCGGTGTCGATGGTGCCGTGGCCCGACATCATGATCACGGGCAGCTCCTTCTTCAGCTCGCGCATCTTCCCCAGCGCGGTGATGCCGTCCATGTCGGGCATCTTCACGTCCATCAACACCGCGTCGACCGGCCGCGCGCCGAGCACGTCGAGCGCCACCTTCGCGTCCGAGGCGAGTTCGACGTGGTAGCCCTCGAGCTGCAGCGCCTGGCTGAGCGTGAGGAGGATGTTGCGTTCGTCGTCGACCACCAGGACCGTTGCGGGCATGTGTGATTCCTTGGGGAGGGTGTGGCTATTTTGCCGCGCTTTCGCCGCGCGTGTGGGACAGCACTGAAAAGTGTGTGCCACCGCCTGAATCAGAGGGTTTGCCTTGAGGGAGAAGGTGGGCAGCGGTAAAGGGGCCGCCATGCGCAAATTCTCCGTGGCCGCGAGCGCGATGGTGGTTTCGAGCCTGTTCCTGATGGGCTGCCCGCCGACGTACCCGAAGTGCGAGAGCGACGAGCACTGCAAGGACAAGGGCGAGGTCTGCGTCCAGGGTCAGTGCCAGGAATGCGCGACCAACGCGAACTGCAAAGAAGGCTTCGTGTGCGACGCCAACAAGTGCGTGCCCAAGCCGGAGTGCACGGGCGACACGGGCTGCGGCGAAGGCAAGAAGTGCAAGGCCGGCAAGTGCACCGTGGCCGAGGTGAAGAACGAGTGCGCGGCTGACGACGATTGCCCGTCGGGCCAGGGCTGCACCAAGGGCAAGTGCGTCACCAGCAACATCACGGTGAGCTGCAACTTCGACGCGGTTCGCTTCGACTTCAACGAATACAACCTCACCGGCGGCGTGCAGAGCACCCTCGCGTCGTACGCAGACTGCATCAAGAAGGGGAACCTGCGCTTCACGCTCGAGGGTCACGCCGACGAGCGCGGCACCGACGAGTTCAACATGGTGCTCAGCCAGAAGCGCGCGGCCTCGGTGCGCAAGTACCTGGTCGATCTCGGCGTCTCGGGCGGCGCGCTCGACACCGTCGGCTACGGCGAGAACAAGCCGGCCGTGAACGGCAGCAACGAAGAGGCGTGGGCGGCCAACCGCCGCGTCGAGTTCAAGAAGCGCTAAAGCTGCACGCGGCGCTGCCACCACCCGACGTCGTGGTAGCGCCCGAACTTGAAGCCCACTTCCCGGTAGACCCCGACGGGTGTGAAGCCCAGCGCGGCGTGCAACCTCACGCTCGCCTCGTTCGGCAGCGCGATGCCGGCGAACGCCATGTGCTTGCCCAGCGCCTCGAGCCGCTCGAAGAGCGCCGCGTAGAGCGCCTTGCCCAGGCCCCGGCCGCGCGAGGTGGGCGCGAGGTACACCGCGACGTCGACCGAGGTGGCGTAGGCGGCGCGCTCGCGGTGGCGTGAGGCGTAGGCGTAGCCGGCGACCTGCTCGCCCTCGACCGCGACCAGCCACGGCAACGACTGGCGCTGCACCTCGTCGATGCGGCGGGCGATCTCGCTGGGCTCGGGCGGCTCGAGCTCGAACGAGATGAAGGTCTCGCGCACGTACGGCGCGTAGATGGCCTGGATGGCGGCGGCGTCAGCGACCGTCGCGTCGCGGATCGAGCTGGGAGTCACGCGGAGACGATACGACGTCGCGCGGCCGGGTGAAGAGGTAGCCGGCGCCGACGAAGAGCGCGAAGGCACCCGAGTACGCGAGCGCGCGCACATCGAGCAGCGCATCGAGCGAGGTGCGCAGCACGTCGAGGGGATCGGTCACCAGCTCCCACGAGTTGAGGCGCTCGAAGCGGCCGAGGAAGACGCCGACGCCACACAGCCCGACGCACGCGGTGACGGCGAGCGCGGCGAGGCGGCGGCCGAACCGGTGCGCGAGCTCCCGCTGCACCTTCCACAGCGAGTCCCACCCCAGCGCGCAGCCGGCCCACGCGAAGCTCGCGAAGAGCAGCACGTCGAACCACAGTGGCACGCCGAGCCGCGGCTTGAGGTGCACGAGATCGGTGACGAGGTAGGGCGCGTTCGGGAAGAAGCCGAGCCACGCGCAGAAGACGATCGCGAAGGCGGGCCCGCGCACGCGGCGCAGCGCGACGGCGAGCACCCACGGCACCCACGCGAGGAAGAGGTTCCACCACAGGAAGACCATGAACGGGCCTGCCCACTTGAGCCGCGCCACCCACAGCGCCGCACAGAGCGTGGAGAAGGCGACGAGGGCGAGGTGCCGCGCCATGTCGTCGTGTGGACGCACGTTCGCGTCGCCGGGGACGCGGTCAGCTTCGAGGGTCTGCATGGCGGGCGCGCAAGTGCACGTCGCCTGCCAGAGTTTCTGTTACACGCGCCGCCGATGACTCAGCACACGATGCACCCCAAGTTGTTCGGCACCGACGGCGTTCGCGGCGTGGCCAACGTGTTCCCCATGACCGCGGAGATCGCGATGCAGTTGGGCCGCGCGCTCGCCTACATCATTCGCGCGGGCGAGCACCGGCACCGCGTGATCATCGGCAAGGACACCCGGCTCTCGGGGTACATGATCGAGCAGGCGCTGGCCTCGGGCATCATGTCGATGGGCGTCGACGTGTTGCTGGTCGGGCCGCTTCCGACGCCGGCCGTGGCGCACCTCACCAGCTCGATGCGGGTCGACGCGGGCGCGGTGATCTCCGCCAGCCATAACCCGTACCAGGACAACGGCATCAAGTTCTTCTGGCGCGACGGCTTCAAGCTGCCCGACGAGACCGAGACGAAGATCGAGCAGCTGATCTTCGAGAAGTCGCTCGACTCGCTGCGACCCACCGCGACGGCGATCGGCGGCGCGGTGCGGCTCGAAGACGCGCAGGGCCGCTACATCGCGCAGGTGAAGAGCACCTTCCCGCGGGAGCTGACGCTCGAGGGCATCAAGCTGGTGGTCGACTGCGCGAACGGCGCGGCGTACCGCGTGGCGCCGACCGCGTTGAAGGAGCTCGGCGCGACGGTGATCGAGCTGGGCGTCGAGCCCGACGGCAAGAACATCAACGACGGCTGCGGCGCGCTGCACCCCGAGGGGCTCGCGAAGGCGGTGCTGCAGCACAAGGCGCACCTCGGCATCGCGCTCGACGGTGACGCCGATCGGCTGATCGTGGTCGACGAGAAGGGCAAGGTCGTCGACGGCGACGCGATCATGGCGATCTGCACCGGCGAGCTGGTGGCCCGCAAGGAGCTGAAGAAGAAGACGCTGGTCTCCACCGTGATGAGCAACATCGGCCTCGAGCGCGCGGTGTCGAAGTGGGGCGTGAAGGTGGTGCGCACCAAGGTCGGCGATCGCTACGTCGTCGAGGAGATGCGCAAGCACGGCTATTCGCTGGGCGGCGAGCAGTCCGGCCACCTGGTGTTCCTCGACCACGCGACCACCGGCGACGGCACGCTCGCGGCCCTGCAGGTGCTGGCGGTGATGTGCCGCTCGGGCAAGCCGATGAGCGAGCTGACGAAGATCTTCGAGCCGGTGCCGCAGGTGCTCCTCAACGTGATGGTGAAGGAGAAGCGCGAGCTGTCGAACCTGCCGCAGGTGACCCGGGTGATCGGCGGGGTCGAGAAGAAGCTCGGCAAGGACGGGCGCGTGCTCGTGCGTTACTCCGGTACGGAGCCGAAGGTGCGCGTGCTCGTCGAGGGCGTCGATGCGAAGAAGATCAAGGCGTACGCCGAGGAGATCGCCGAGTCGCTCGTCAAGAGCCTGGGGGCCTAGGTCGCCGTGAGCCTGCACGTTCGCGACGAAGGGGCCGACCGGCCTCTGTTCCTGCTGCACGGGCTGGGCGCGTCGGCGCGGGTGTTCGATCCGCTCTTCGACAGCAAGCCCGGGCGGAGGTTGATCGCCGTCGATCTGCCGAACACGGCGCGCTCGGGCCGCTGGGCGCGCTCGACGCCGGCCGACATCGCGACCGAGTTGCTCAAGTACGCCGACTCGCACCGCGTCAGCGCGTTCTCGATCTTCGGGCATTCGTTCGGTGGGCTGATCGCGCTCGAGCTCGCGTCGCGGGTGCCCGATCGCGTGCAGGCGTTGACGGTGGCGAGCGTGCCGGCGCTGGGCGTGCCGCCCGAGCTCAAGCTGCTGCTCGCCAACCCGCTGGCCGACATGACGATGGGGTTGTTCGGTCGCATGCCGGTGTGGCGGCCCGCGCTCCGCAGCTACCTGTCGATGATCTGGGGCAGCGCTTCGGAGCTCACCGATGCGCACCTCTCGCTCTACGAAGAGGCGGTGAGCGCGCCCGGCTTCTCGGAGGCGATGCTCGAGGCGCTGCGCGCGGTCGGTGAGTACCGGCTGCCCACCGAGGCGTTGAAGAGCGGCACGTTCAGCAAGCACGTGCTGTGGGGCGAGAAAGATCGCCTCGTGCACCCCATGCAGGGTGAGCAGTTGGCGCGGGCGATCGGCGCGCACCTCGAGGTGCTCAACGACGTCGGGCACTGCCTGCCGGAAGAGGCTCCGGCGCGGCTCGGCTCCGTCGCTGCGCGCTGAAACCGGTCACTTCTTCGGCTTCGCAGGCGCCGCGACACCGAGCACGTTGGGCAGATCCCACTGCGCGAGGTTGGTGCCGCGCTCGAAGAAGCCGCTCTCGAAGTTCCCCGCGAGATCGAGCGTCACCTTCGGCGCGTGCAGGCTGAAGCTGGCCGGCGGGCCGCCATCGAGGTGCATCGCGTGCGTGATCTCCAGCGGCAGCGCGAGCAGCGCGTCATTGAAGTCGGACATCGTCATCGCCTGTTTGCAGAAGATGAAGAGCAGGCGGCCCGACTTGTCCATCGCGAGCGCGGCCTCGGACCACTTGCGTCCGTTGGGCTTCCACACGTTCGTGCCCGGGCCCTTGATGAGGCGCAGGTTCTGGATCGCGACGTCACCGGCCTCCGCTTCGGTGCGGCCGCCCGGTGCGTCGAGGTCGACGATCTTCCCGCGGCCTCCCTTGATGACCAGCGCCGACTGGTAGTCGTTCCACGCCTTGCGGTTCACGTGCGGGCCGGCGTGCAAGTGGCCGACGTTGCTCTTCAGATCCTTGTCGTACATGCCGGCGTTGATCGCGACGACGAGGCCGAGCGCGTCAGCCCACTTCGCGGTCGTGCGGTTGCCAGCCCTCGTCGCGCGAGGCGAGCCCGAGCACCAGCGGCGCCTTCGCGGTGTCGACGCGCACCACGGTCATCGAATCGACGGTCGCCCACTCCACGCCGGGCTGAAGCGGCTCGAAGACCGGGGCGGCCACCAGCACGAGCGCGAGTGCGGGGATCATCGAGGGCGATAACAGCGCATGAGCCGCCAGACTTCCGTGTAAAAAGCGCCGCCATGCCCCAGCGTCTTGGAGTCAACGTCGATCACGTCGCCACGCTTCGCCAGGCCCGCCGCACCACGTACCCCGACCCGGTGACGGCCGCCGCGATCGCCGAGCTCGCCGGCGCGAACCAGATCACCGTGCACCTGCGCGAAGACCGCCGCCACATCCAGGAACGCGACCTGCGCGTGCTGCGCCAGACCTGCCAGACGCTGCTCAACCTCGAGATGGCCGCCACGCAGGAGATGGTGAAGATGGCCTACGAGCACAAGCCCGACATGGTGACGCTGGTGCCCGAGCGCCGCGAAGAGGTCACCACCGAGGGCGGCCTCGACGTGAACGGCCAGAAGGACGCGATCGCCAAGGTGGTGAAGAACCTCAAGGACGGCGACATCATCACCTCGCTCTTCATCGACCCCGACGTCGACCAGGTGAAGGCCGCGCACAAGGTGAGCGCCGACCGCATCGAGCTGCACACCGGCCGCTACTGCGAAGCGCGCAGCGAGAAGGATCGGCAGCGCGAGTTCGGGCGCATCGTCGACGCGGCGAAGGCCGCCGGGAAGCTGGGCATCGGCTGCGCCGCGGGCCACGGGCTCAACTACGACAACGTGCGGCCCATCGCGAAGCTGCCCGAGATCGACGAGCTCAACATCGGTCACGCCATCGTCGCCCGCGCGGTGATGGTCGGCTTCGAGAAGGCCGTGCGCGAGATGGTCGAGATCTTGAGGAACCCCTGACGTGAAGCGCGTGCTCACCGCGGCCGAGATGCGCTCGGTCGACGCGGCGTCGGCGCAGCACGGGGTGTCTGGCACCACGCTGATGGAAAACGCGGGCGAGGCGCTGGTGCGGGCCGCGCTGCAGCATTCCGGGCCGCGCGGGCGGGTGTTGATCCTGTGCGGCATGGGCAACAACGGGGGCGACGGGCTGGTCGCGGCGCGCCGGTTGCTCGGCACGGGCCGCGAGGTCTTGTGCGAACTCCTCGGTGACGGCGCGCAGCTCAAGGGTGACGCGAAGCGCAACTTCGAGGCGTTGATCGCCTCGGGCCTCACGCCGAAGCCGATCCCCGACACCATCAACGCGGTGAAGGGCGACGTGGTGATCGACGCGGTGTTCGGCACGGGCTTGAGCCGCTCGCCCGCGGGTCCCAGCGCCGACGCGATTCGGCGCATCGCGCGCTGGCGCTTCGGCGGCGCGTTCGTCATCTCCGCGGACCTTCCGTCGGGGCTCGACAGCGACAGCGGCACTGCGCTCGAGCCGTGCGTCACCGCCGATCTCACGCTGACCTTCGGCTACGCCAAGCGCGGGCAGGTGCTGGAACCCGGTGCCTCGCTCAACGGCAAGCTGGAGATCGTCAACATCGGCATCCCCTCGGCGGCGGAGTCGGTGCTCACCGGCGCGCCGACGTGGTTGCTCGAAGAGCGCGACGCGCTGCGGCCGCTCGAGCCGCGCGCGGCCAATTCGCACAAGGGCACCTACGGCCACGTGCTGATCGTCGCGGGCAGCCGCGGCAAGACGGGTGCGGCGGCGCTGTCTGCGATGGGCGCGCTGCGGGGCGGGGCGGGGTTGGTGTCGGTCGCGGCGAGGCCCGATGCGCTGCCCGCGATCATGCAGCACGCGCCCGAGATGATGGGCGTCGAGCTGCCCGGTGACGGACCGCTCGGCCGGCGCGATCTCAACGCGCTGCTCGACGCGGCTGAGGGCAAGAGCGCGCTGGTGATCGGCCCGGGCATCCACCGCGGGCCGGAGACGCACGAGCTGATCGGCGATCTTCTCGAGGAGCTGACGCTGCCGTGCGTGCTCGACGCCGACGCCCTCAACGCGCTGGCCGGCCACCTCGACGTGCTCGGGCGCGCCAAGGCGAAGGTGTTGCTGACGCCGCACCCGGGCGAGCTCGCGCGCATGCTGGCGTTGAGCGTGGCCGAGCTGCAGGCCAGCCGCGTCGCCATCGCGCGCAGCTTCACCAACGATCACCGCGTGGTGCTGGTGCTGAAGGGCGCGCGCACGCTGATCGCGCTCCCCGATGGCCAGGTGTTCATCAACCCCACCGGGAACCCCGGCATGGCGACCGGCGGCACCGGCGACGTGTTGGCCGGCCTGTGCGGCGCGCTGATCGCCCAGGGCCTGACGGTGCCCGAGGCGGCGTGCAGCGCGGTGTGGTGTCACGGGCGCGCGGGCGATCTCGCGAAGCAGAAGCGCGGAGAGATGGGCCTCATCGCCAGCGATCTGCTCGACGGATTGACAAGTCCTGGCGCTCGTGGGAACGGTAGCGACCTTCACCAGCGCGAGCGCCGCCGACACCTTCGCGCTGGGCCAGGCGCTCGGCCGGGCGCTGCTCTCCGGTGACTTCGTCGGACTGGCTGGCCAACTCGGCGCCGGAAAGACCCAGTTCTCCCGCGGAGTCGCCGACGGTGCGGGCGTGCCGCTCGATGACGTGTCGAGCCCGACGTACTCGATCGTGCAGAGCTACCGGGGGCGGCTCGCGCTGCACCACGCCGATCTCTACCGGCTGCAGACCGAGAACGATCTCTTCGCGACCGGCTACTTCGATCTGCTCGAGGCCGACGGCGCGATGCTCGTGGAATGGGTCGACCAGGTGCCCGGCGCTGCGCCCGACGACGCGCTGCGAATCGCGATCTCGGTCACCGGCACCGACACGCGCTCCCTCGAGGCCAGCACCACCGGCCCGAAGAGCGACGCGCTGCTCACGCGCTGGCGGACCGAGCAAGGAACCCGATGAGCGCGCGGTTCACCTCGGCCGGGCGCTCCGACTGCACGAAGTGACCGCTGCCGGCGATCTGCTCGATGGTCAGGTGGCGCACCAGGCGCTCGGTGCCCGGCACCACCTCGTCGAACCCCAGCGCGGGATCCTTCATGCCCCACACCAACAGGGTGGGCGCCGTGATGTCGTCGTAGACCGGCGGTGAGAGCGGGCTGAGCAGTCCCTTCTTCACGATGTCGCGGTACCAGCCGATCATCGCGCGAGCCGCGCCGGGCCTCTGAATTGCCTCGCGGAAGGGCGCCAGCTCGTCAGCCGAGCAGTGCGCGCGATCGATCGACGACGCCTTGATGACCCGCACCACCGCCTCGGCGTCGTTGCGGGTGAGCAGCCATTCCGGCACCAGCGGCGTCAGGAAGAAGAAGAAGTACCAGCTGCGGCGGAGTTGCTTGAGCGAAGGGCGGGCGAGCAACGCGCGGCGCATGATCGCCGGGTGCGGGCAGTTGAGCACCGTCAGGGTGCGCACCCGCTCGGGCTTCTTCGACGCGAAGTGCCACGCCAGCCCGCCGCCCCAGTCGTGACCGATGATGTGCGCGCGCGTCTCGCCCAGCGCGTGAATGAAGCGCTCGACGTCGGTCGCGAGCGTGTCGAGATCGTACGGCCCTTCTTTGCCGGTCTCGCCGTAGCCGCGCAGATCGGGCGCCACCACGCGGTAGCCGGCCTTCGCGAGCGGCTCGAGCTGGTAGCGCCACGACCACCAGCTCTCGGGGAAGCCGTGGAGGAGCACCACCAGGGGGCCCTGGCCGACCTCGACGTAGTGCATGCGGAGAAACGGCAGGTCGACGAACTTGTGCGCGACGGAGAGATCGGCAGGCGTCATGACGGGAAGGTGATCGGCTCGACCTGCAGGCGCAGGGTCTCGTCGATGGTCACGAGGTGATCGTTGGGCACTTCGGTCCACGTCACGCCGGGCAGGTCGAGGTGCTCGCTGGCGATGGCGAGGCCCGGCAAGGAGGTCGAGAAGAGCGTGCGATCGCGCCGCGTGCACCAGTAGCGCGTGCCGTCGGTCACGAGGAAGTTCATCGCCGAGCGCTTGCCTTCGCCCGGGCCGTCACAGAGCTCCGACGCGCGGTGGAAGACTCGCAACAGCGCGCGCTTCACCGACGCCGAGTCGGTCGCGCCCCCGAGGTAGGTGCGGAACAGCCCGAAGCAGCGCTCCGAATCGGTCTCGCCGCGGAACGTGGCGCGCACCTTCGCGTCGATCTCGCCCTCGAAACGCGCCCGCACGGACTCGAACTGCTTGAGCGTGCCGTTGTGCATGAACACCCACGGGTCGGCGACGAAGGGGTGGTTGTTGCGCGCGTGCACCGTGCCGACCGAGGCCAGGCGAATGTGCACCGCCAGCGACTTCGTCTCCCGCTTGCCGAGCTGCAGGAAGCGCGGGCAGTCCCTCGCCCCATCGACGCGCAGCTCGACCTCGAGGCCATGCGTGGGATCGAAGTGCGCGATGCCCCAGCCGTCCTTGTGCTCTTCGGCCAGCCGCCGCAATCCGTCGAAGGCCGAGTGCACGGCGACGGGTTCATTCGATCGAACGGCGAAGATGCGGCACATGCAGAGAGCGGGTTTCTAACAATCAGAACACGGGCTGGCCTGCTTTGACGACGTGCACCACGTCGTTCATCGCGAAGTGGTACGGCAGGTCTCGGTAGCTCGGGCAGGCGTAGATCGCGACGTCTGCCGGGGCACCGACTTCCAACCGCCCGCGGGTCGGCTCGAGCACCGCGTCGGCGGCGAAGCGGGTGAAGCCCAGGTAGGCCTCGGCCGGCGTCAGCCCGTTTTCCACGCAGGCCAGCCCCAGCGCGAGGAAGACGTTCTCGGAGTGCGAGCTGCCCGGGTTGCAGTTGGTGCAGAGCGCGACGCGCACACCCGCGTCTCGCAGCGCACGGCCGGGAGCGAAGGGGCGCGCCTTCGCGAAGAGCGTCGAGGTCGGCGCGAGCACCGCGATGGTGTTCGCCTTCGCGAGCGCGGCGATGCCCTCAGGCGAGATCTGCTCGAGGTGATCGGCGGTGATCGAACCGACCGACGCCGCGAGCTGGGCACCTCCGTTCGCGGTGAGCTGATCGACGTGCAGCCGCGGGCGCAGGCCGAGCTTCTGGCCCGCTTCGAGACACGCGCGCGCCTCGTCGTGGGTGAACGCGCTCTGCTCGACGAAGGCGTCGTTGAAGCGGGCGAGCTTCTGCTCGGCGACGACGGGCAACAGCTCGTCGATGACCTTCTTCACCCAGTCACCGCGCGCGTCCTTGAACTCCGGCGGCACGGCGTGGAGCGCGAGCAGCGTCGGCACCAGCGTGATCGGCTGTGCGCGAGACAGCCGCTCGATCACCCGCAGCATCCGCAGCTCGCTCTCGACGTCGAGGCCGTAGCCGCTCTTGATCTCCGCGGTGGTGACGCCTTGCGCGAGCAGGCGCTCGAGGCGGGGCAGGGCGAGCGAGACCAGCTGGTCCTCGGTCGCGGCGCGCGTGGCGGTCATGGTGCGCGCGATGCCGCCGCCGGCCTTCGCGATGTCGAGGTAGCTGACGCCCTGGCAGCGCTGCTCGAACTCCGCCGAGCGATCTCCGGCGAAGACCACGTGGGTGTGGCAGTCGACGAAGCCGGGCCCCACGAAGCCGCCCGCCGCGTCGAGCTCGAGCTTGCCGCTGGCCTTCGGGTCGACGCCGATCCACGCGACCGTTTCGCCGTTGATGCCGATCGAGCCACCGCGCACCGGCGCGAGCATGGCCTCGGCCGAGCCCTGCCCGGTGCAGGTAACGATCTCTGACGCGCCGTGAATCAAGACGTCGAAGCGCTGGCTCATGGCCTCAATTTCCTCCGTACCGCACGCCGATCAAGGGAACGTTCCACGAGTGGCCGCCGACGAACATGCGGCCGAAACCGACCAGCAGCTCGTACGAGCGGAAGCGGGCGAACAACATCGCGCCCGGAAAGAAGCCAGTGTCGAGCACGCGGGTGCGCGGGTCGAAGCTGCGCCACGCCGAGACGAAGGGCGTGATGCCCAGCCGCGCCACGTCGCCCTCGGCCGCGGAGATCGACACGCCGAAATCTCCACCGAAGAACGAGCCGGGCGTGGTGGCGACCGAGATGCCGAAGTCGGTGCCCGCGCGGCCCGCGAGCGCCGGCGCGATGCTCACCGGGCCGAACTGCCACCGGTACGAGAGGCCGCCGCTCGCGCTCAGCCCGGGGAAGGGGATGGCGTACATGACCTCGCACTGCACCGCGAGGTGCGCCGAGAGCCCGCGCCACAGCGGCTGCGCGCGCGAGTACTCCAGCGCCACGCCGAGCTCCGGCGGAATGGGCGTGCCGACCTCTTCGTCGAGCGTGCCGTCCTTCAGCTTCGAGATCGACGGCCCGAGGCGCGGACCGGTGCGGATGCCGAAGCGGTTCTCCGGCTCCGACGGGTTGAGCGGCTCGGCGCGGAGGATGCTCGGCGCGAGCGTGGTGGGCGCGCACCCGGCGAACAGGAGCACCGGGGCGAGCCACCACTTCACGCGGTGACGCCGGGGATCTTCACGCCCCGCTCACGCGCCGCGGTGATCGCCTCGTCGTAGCCCGCGTCGACGTGCCGAATGACGCCCATGCCCGGGTCGGACTGCAGCGTGCGCTCGATGCGCCGCGCCGCGGCCTCGGTGCCGTCGGCGACGATCACCTGGCCAGCGTGCAGCGAGTAGCCGATGCCGACGCCGCCGCCGTGGTGGAACGACACCCACGACGCGCCGTTCACCGCGTTGATCATCGCGTTCAAGATCGGCCAGTCGGCGACCGCGTCGGTGCCGTCCTTCATGGCCTCGGTCTCGCGGTTGGGCGAGGCGACCGAGCCGCAGTCGAGGTGATCGCGGCCGATGACGATCGGCGCCTTCACCTTGCCGCTCTTCACCAGCTCGTTGAACAGCAGGCCGGCCTTGTGACGCTCGCCGTAGCCCAGCCAGCAGATGCGCGCCGGCAGGCCCTGGAACTTCACCTTCTCGCCCGCCATGCGCAGCCAGCGCACCATGTGCTTCTTCTGGGGGAAGAGCTCGATCAGCGCGTCGTCGGTGGCCTTGATGTCGGCCGGATCGCCCGAGAGCGCCACCCAGCGGAACGGGCCCTCTCCGCGGCAGAACATCGGGCGAATGTACGCGGGCACGAAGCCGGGGAAGTCGTACGCGTTCGACAGCCCGCCGCTCACCGCGCCGGCGCGCAGGTTGTTGCCGTAGTCGAAGACGTGGGCGCCGCCTTCCTTGAACGCCAGCATCGCGCGCACGTGCGAGGCCATCGACTGGTGCGCGCGCTCGACGTACTGCTTCGGGTTCGAGGTGCGCAGCGCCGCGGCCTGCTCGAGCGTCAGGCCCGCGGGCACGTAGCCGTTGAGCGGATCGTGCGCGCTGGTCTGGTCGGTCACGAGGTCGGGCTTGAAGCCGCGCTTGATCAGCTCCGGCAGCACCTCGGCGCAGTTGCCGATCACGCCGATCGACTTCGCCTGCTTCGCGTCCTTCGCCTGCTTCACGAGCGCGAGCGCCTCGTCGAGATCCTTCGCGATGACGTCGAGGTACTTCGTCTCGATGCGACGCTCGGCGCGGGAGCGATCGACCTCCACCGCGAGCATCACGCCGCCCGCCATGGTGCACGCCAGCGGCTGCGCGCCGCCCATGCCGCCGAGGCCGCCGGTGAGCACCACGCGGCCCGCGAGATCTTCGGTGCCGAAGTGCGTGCGCCCCGCCTGCACGAAGGTCTCGTAGGTGCCCTGCAGGATCCCCTGCGTGCCGATGTAGATCCACGAGCCGGCGGTCATCTGGCCGTACATCATGAGCCCGCGCTTCTCGAGGTCGCGGAAGTGATCCCAGTTGGCCCAGTGCCCGACGAGGTTGGAGTTCGCGATCAGCACGCGCGGCGCGTCGGGGTGTGACTTGAAGATGCCGACCGGCTTGCCCGACTGAACGAGCAGGGTCTCGTCGTCTTCGAGCGACTTCAGCGACGCGACGATGCGATCGAAGCTCGGCCAGTCACGCGCGGCCTTGCCGGTGCCGCCGTACACGACGAGATCTTGAGGGCGCTCGGCCACATCGGGGTCGAGGTTGTTCATCAACATGCGCAGGGCCGCTTCCTGCACCCAGCCCTTGCACGACCTCACCACTCCACGCGGAGCACGCACTTCCCGGGGTCCACTCATGGCGCGACGTATACAAGCGCGCGGACCTTCGGCTAAGCCCAGAAACGATGACGCGCCAGGTCGCACTCGGAGCCGTAGTTGCCTTCATCGTCACCGTGATCGCCCTCTCGGTGTGTCAGCCGCGCGCCGAGCAGGCCGTTGTTGCCCCGGTCGCGCCGGCGGCCGCACAGCAGGCGCTCAACCCCGGCCAACCCGGCACCATCAGGCCCGAGCTCAACGACGTGGTGATCGCGCGGCCGCTGATCATGCGCGACACCCTGGCTCGCCCCGCGTTCCTGCAGAAGGCGGCGGTGCAGGGCGACGGCGGAGCGCCCTGACGGTGGGTCGCCTGCTCGCCGCGTGCGCGCTCGTCGCCTCGGCCTGCGTCACCACGCCGGCCCCCACGCCACCCGCGCCGATCGTGAAACCGCCGGTGGTGACCGTGGCTCCGGTGGCCGATCTCAACGCCGAGCCCCGCCGTGCGCTCGAGGGCTTCCTCGCCGCGGCGAACGAGAAGCGCTTCGAACAGGTGCGCACGTACTTGAGCCGGCCGTTGCGCGACCGCTACTCGCCCGCGGCGCTGCAGCGTGACTTCGACGCCGAGCCCGTCGCGAAGGATCGACTGCGGATGATCGCCGCGCACCTCGACGCGCTCGTGGCCCGCGGCGAGCAGGCTTCGCTCGAGTGGGCGCCGGGGCACACGCTGCTGCTGTTGCGTGAGCCCGACGGCTGGCGCGTCGCGTCGCTCGACTGATCGCTCGGGGTTACTTCAAGAACTCGCCGAGCCGGCCCTGCAACCCGACGTGGGCCGCCGCCGCCTCGAGCATCTTCTTCTCGCGCGCGTCGATCTTCCCGTCGGCCATCGCGACCTGCACCAGCTCGCGCAGGAACGATTCGGCCTCGGTGGAGCCCTTGACGATCAGCTTGTTGAACATCGTCGCGGCCGGCGCGTTGAGCGCGAGCTCGACGTTGGCCCAGGGCACGCCCCAGCGATCCGACGCCATCTTGAGCAGCGCGCGTTCCTTCTCGTCGACCACGCCGTCGGCCGTCGCCATCGCCGCCATGAGGTAGATGAGGCGCTCGCGCTCGTCGCGATCGGGCACCTTCGCCGCGACGGGCGACACGCTGGCGGCGACGGTCGCGGGCTTGCCGCCCTTCGACTTCCACCATTCCCAGCCGCCGAAGTCCTGGATCACCCAGTCGCGCTCGCCGGAGTTGAGCACCGTGCCGCAGAACTCACAGCTCGGCTGCCCGTTGTCGGTGAGCGGGGCACCGCACTGCGGGCAGCGGTTGGTCGCCATGCCGTTGTCGGCCGACGACTTCGCGCTCGAGGCGCGCTCGAGCAGCATCACGTAGCGCTGCGGCTGGGAGGGCAGGGGCGGGGGCTTGGTGCCCTTCGGCCCGATGCCGATCTTCGAGCTCCACTTGATCTCGACGGCCGCGACGTCCTTGCCGTTGGCCTGGGTGAACTGCTGCGTGTGCACGCCGCCCACCGCGCAGTCGATGAACATCTTCACCTTGCCCTGCGCCGCGAGGTGCTCGATGCCGCCCTTCACCTCGGCGAAGAACGACGGGCCGGCGACCTTCGCCAGCCGCGCGGCGTCTCCGTAGACCTGCGACTCGACCCACTTCCAGAAGAGGAGCGACGCGCGATCTTCGAGCGCCTCGGTGGTGAGCGACGGGTCGGCCTGGCGCAGCTTCGCGAAGCCATCGGGCACCATGGGGTGCGGCTGGAACTGTGAGCCCTGGGTGATCTCGGCGAGCACCCAGTCGTAGGTGCCGCTGTTGACGATCGCGCCGCAGAACTCGCAGGTGTTCGCCGCGCCGCCCGCGAACGGAGCGCCGCAGTTGGGGCACTTGCCCTGGCTCACGTCGCCCTCGGGCTTGGTCTGCGCGCCCGGCTTGCGCACGAAGCTCCACACCTCGACGAACTGCTCGAGCTTCGCCGACTTCGCCAGCGAGGCGGCCTGCTCGTCGGTGGCGTTGGCGGCGGCCTCCGAGTCGCGGAGCTGCGCCGTCACGCGCACGTGCACGGTGTCGAACGAGTCGTTCTGCTCGAGGCCGATGATCTGCAGGTCGAGCACCTGCACGTCGGCGATCGCGTCGCGCACGCCCTGCAGCTCCATCAGGCGCATCTGGGTGACGAGCCGCTGGAAGGTCGCGTCAGAGAGGTACTTCCGCACCGGCTCGAGGTTCCGCTTGAACCACGCGTCCTGCAGCTCGAGGAACTCGCGGCGGGTGCGATCGAAGAACTTCATCAGATCGAACTGCGGGTCCTTCGCCTTGAGCGCGTTGACCCAGCCCTCGACGGCGGCGGCGCTGACGGAGGTGCGGCGCTCGGCCTCGGCCTTGTCGATCGCCTTGCGGGTCGAGGTGTCGCCGTCGTTCACCTTCTTCCAGATGAGCCAGCCGATGACGACCATGATGGTCACCGGAATGCCGACCGCGGGGTGCTCGATGATGAGCCACACCAGGATGTCGACCACCCAGCTGGCGTCGCCGCCGCTGTCGCTGTCGGAGTTGCCCGAGTTGAACGACTCGCCTCCGCCGATGCGGGCGAACGCCACGCGTGCCAGCAGCAGCACGAGAACGGGGACGAAGGGCAACAGTCGGAGTAACCACCGGCGACGGTTCGTCATGGCCGCGGAATGTACCCAACCGAGTGGAGCACGCATGTCCGAATTCATCATCGAGTCGAAGGGCGCGTACGAGGTGTGGACCATCAACGGTGAGGCCCGCCGCAACGCGATGTCGAAGCCGATGATGGGCGAGCTCGACGCGCACGTGCAGCGCGTGTCGAAGGGGCGGGACGTGCGGGTGGTGGTGCTCCGTGGCGCGGGCTCGAAGGCGTTCTGTGCCGGGGCCGATCTGAAGGAACGCGCGACCATGAAGCCCGAGGAGGTGCCGGTGTTCCTCGATGGCGTGCGGCGGATCTTCCGGTCGATCGAGCTGTCGGACACGGTGTTCATCGCGTTCATCAACGGCGCGGCGTTCGGAGGGGGCACGGAGCTGTCGCTGTGCTGCGACCTGCGGGTGATCGACCCGGGCGCCGAGATGGGGCTGACCGAGGTGAAGCTGGGCATCATTCCCGGGGCGGGTGGCACGCAGCGCATGCCGCGGCTGGTGGGGAAGGGCGTCGCGAAGGAGCTCATTCTCACCGGGCGGCGCGTCGGGGCGCAGGAAGCGGTGACGATCGGCCTGGCGACGAAGGTCGGCTCGCAGGAAGACGCCGAGGGGTTGGCGAAGATGATCTGTGAGAACGCGCCGATCGCGGTCGCGCTGGCGAAGCATGCGATCGACGAGGGGGCGCACCTCGAGCTCGACGCGGCGTTGAAGGTCGAGCAGGAGAAGTACTCGCACACGCTGACGACTGAGGATCGGGTCGAGGGGCTCAAGGCCTTCGCCGAGAAGCGGGCGCCGGTGTATCGCGGGCGCTGAGGGCCTCGAGGGACGAGGTGGTGACGGGTCTGGCCCTGCTCGTCACGCGCAGCCCCTCGCCCCCGGCCCGGTTGGCAAAATTGAGAGGAGGGTCCGGTTCGTTTTCCAGGGGCCGTCACCACTGATGACAGATGTGTCATCAGCGATGACAGGCCCCAGAAGAACGTCCGGACCCCGCACATCGAATGCGTGACCTGCGGAACCAGGCGTCACGCAGCGAGGGGCTGCTACAGCAGGGCTCTGCGTTGGCGACCACCAACACTTCTTCCCTCAAGAGCCCATGCCCACGCTCCAGCCCATGCTGAAGCGCGCATTGATCTCCGAGCGCGGCTGAAATCCACCACTCCACCGAAACGCGTCGATGCCGAACGGCCCGAAGTAGCCCGCACCAAGCAACGCCTCCGCCGCACGCTGAGCCTCACGTCGGAGCGCCCGCACTTCTTCCTCAGTCAGCTCGCCCGAAGCCCGTACCGACGCCTGCCACGCCCCAAACGCATCGACCACCTGCACCGTCGGAACACCCAAGCGCACTGCGCCCTCAGCTGAGATCTCTCCATGCAGCGCGGCGTCGAGAGAGCGCACCACCAAAGGCTCGAGTTGTAGCCCTTCAGCCAGAGACGCCTCGACCCACGCCCGCTCCTCATCGGTCAGTCGCCCCTCGAGCTTCTTCCGCCCACGCCCCGCGTAGCCGAATGCCCGCTTCGCCAGCCACGCTCCACCGCGAGCGAGCGACGCCTCGACCGCGCTCCACGTCGTCACGAACTCGGCCCCCGGCAGCCCCTGCCCAAGCCGCGCATTGAACGCCCGATGATTCACCGCCCGCAGCACCTCCATCGACGGCGCCGCCGGCACCCGAGCCCCCGCCTTCGACAACTGCTCGAGCGCCCACCGCGTCGGACACCACGCCCGCCCCTCGAGGCCGCGAGCATCGACACGACCGCCTGGCCACACGACCACATCACCCGCGCCCACCAACCCCTTCAGCGACGCGATCGCCTTCTCGACCCGCGCGACCGACGCCAACGACGGCGTGTGCGCCCCGCGATGCGCAAGCTCATCTTCCGCATCGAGGTTGAGCACCCACGCGACGCTCACTCCCACGCCTCGAGCTTCGCGAGAAAGTCCTCGGGGTACCCGGCCCGCCGCCGCGCCTCGCGGTTGATCACGTGCCCCTTCGTCAGAATCGGGCTGATCGGCACCGGCAGCTCCGCGCGCCACGCGTCGAAGTCGAGCCGCCCGGTGAACTCGCGATACCAGTGCAGCGCGAACCCCGCGTGCGCCTCTTCTTCGCGCGTAATGAGCGCCTGGATCTCCGAAGCCCGCGCATCACCCGCCTCGGCGAACTCCTCAGTGAAGCGCGCCCCGTGGTCGAGATTTCCGCCCTCGAACCCGATGCCCAGCCGCGCCACGAACGTCGCCGGAGTCACCTCCGGCCCAGGCACCCGCGACCAGAACCAGTCATTCACCGGAAACGATCCAAACGGCAGCCCGAGCGTCTCGAGGTGCGTCGCGTAGAGCCCCAGGTGGCGCAGCTCATCGCCACAAATCCCGAGCAGCCCACGGCGAAAGGGCAGGGGCGTCTCGGGAAACGCGAGAATCGCCCACGCCATCAACTCCGCGGCCTGCAGCTCGTGGTGGAGGAAGGTGTGAATCACCTCGGCCCGCAGCTTCGGGTCGCGCAGATTCTTCGGCGTCTTGCGCCGCTTCGTCTTCGGCTGCAGCTCGGGTGGCCGCCCGGGCGCGCTCAGTCGAAGCCCGCGCCCCGAGAACACCGCCGGCATCGGCGGCGGCGCGAGCTTGTGCGCGAGCGAGGTCGAGCGCACGTATGCCTCGGCCCAGTCTTCGACGGTGTCCATCACGCCGCTCTTTCGCACGAATCAACGCGCAACGAACGGGTGTCAGCCGCAAACGATGCGGCTATACCCGCGCCCCATGGACTTCGAGTTGCCGGAAGACGTCGCAGCGCTGAAGAAGACGGTGCGCGACTTCTGCGAGAAGCGCGTGAAGGACAAGGCGCGCGAGTGGGATCACTCCGAGAAGTTCCCGATGGAAGTGGTGCGCGAGCTCGGCCAACTCGGCCTGCTCGGCATTCGCATCTCCGAGGAATACGGCGGCGCCGGCATGGGCGCGCTCGCGGTCGCGGTGGTGGTCGAGGAAATCGCCCGCTACGACGGCTCGCTCGCGCTGACGGTCGCGTCACACAACGGCCTGGGCACCTCGCACATTCGCCTCGCGGCCAACGACGCGCAGAAGAAGAAGTACCTCCCGAAGCTCGCCACCGGTGAGTGGCTGGGCGCGTGGGCGCTCACCGAGCCGGGCAGCGGCAGCGACTCGGCCGGCATGAAGACCACCGCGGTGAAGAAGGGCGATCACTGGGTCCTCAACGGCAGCAAGATGTTCATCACCCAGGGCACCGTCGGCGACTCGTTCGTGGTGCTCGCGGTGACCGATGCCAGCAAGAAGCAGAAGGGCATCACCGCCTTCATTCTCGAGAAGGGGCTCAAGGGTTTCAGCCAGCGCTCCATTCACGGAAAGATGGGCATGCGGAGCTCCGACACCGCCGAGCTGCACTTCGACAACGTCGAGGTCGCCGACAGCCAGCGGCTCGGTGAGATCGGCCACGGCTTCATCGACACCATGAAGATCCTCGATGGCGGCCGCATCACCATCGGGGCGCTCGCCGTCGGCCTCGCCCGCGGCGCGATCGAGGAATCGGTGAAGTACGCCAAAGACCGTCACGCCTTCGGCCAGGCGATCGCCGACTTCCAGGCCATTCGGTGGATGCTCGCCGACATGCAGACCGAGTGCGACGCCGCGCGCCTGCTCGTCTACCGCAGCGCCGCGCTCGCCGACGCCGGCAAGCCGTACACGCGCGAAGCCTCGATGGGGAAGCTGTTCGCCTCGGAGATCGCCACCCGCGCCTGCAACAAGGCCGTGCAGATTCACGGCGGCTACGGCTACACCCGCGAGTTCCCCGTCGAGCGCTACCTGCGCGACGCGAAGCTCTGCGAGATCGGCGAAGGCACCAGCGAGATCCAGCGCACCATCATCAGTCGTGACCTGCTGAAAGGCTGACCGACGATGGACCGCGCCTTCCTCGAACAGCTCGGGCTCGACGTGAACGACTCGGACGGCGTCGTCGAGGCCGATCTCGATCTGCGCGGCGGGCAGGCGCTCAACCCCCTCACGCGGCGCACCATCGACCGCGTCAGCTTCACCGTGATGGGCGACCGGCTGCTCTACGTCGGCCCCCCGGAGTTCGTCGGCGCACAGCCCATCAACCTCGCGTTCCTCTCGCCGGGTGCGCGGCTGGAAGACGTGGTGGTGCAGACGCTCAACGAGCACCTCTTCCAGCTCGAGCGCCGCAGCAACGAGCTCACCGCGCTGGGCATCAACCCGAAGGTCGACCCGGCGACGCTCCAGCTCACCGCGGAGGTCGAGCGCCCGCCGATGAAGTTCGTGATCGGCGCCTCGCGCACCGGCCAGTTCCGCCTCATTCGCGCGTCGAACGCCGGCGTCGAGCTCACCAATGCCTCGCAGAACGTCTTCGAGCTGAGCGAGTTCTTCGAGAAGCGCGCCCTCGAGGAATTCCTGTTCGCGATGTACAGCGACGTGGTCGACGACCCGCGCGTCGCCGAGGCCCAGGCCGCCGCGCCCGCGACCATCAAGCACAGCCCCACGCTGATGATCTCCACCGGCGTGCCCGAGGCGGCGCTGCCGTTCAAGGAACTGTTCGCCGCGTTCGGTGACGCCTACCTGCCGCCCCGCAGCCCGATGGAGATCGTCGCCGACGTGCGCGTGAAGGATCAGAAGCTGCGCTTCGCCGCCGCCCGCGTGCAGGGCAAGACCTTCCGCGGCCTGCTCGCCGGCCCCTCGGGCAAGGTGTGGGCCGATCGCTTCGAGCTCGACGAGTTCCCCGGCATTCGCGGCTTCGTCGCCGAGCTGATGAACGTGGGCTTCGACGAGATCGAGGTCGTCAACGAATGAGCGACGCTCCGGTGAGCAGCAAGCCCCCCAGGCTCACCGCCGAAGAGCGCCTCGCGCGGCTCGAAGCCTGCACGCAGGTGCGCTTCAAGAATCAAAAGCTCGCCCACACCGCGCTCACCCACAAGAGCTGGTGCAACGAGCACAAGGGCGAAGAAGACGACAACGAGCGCCTCGAGTTCCTCGGTGACGCCGCGGTCGATCTCGCGGTCGGCCAACGGCTGATGGAACGGTTCCCCACCGCGTCCGAAGGAGAGCTCTCGAAGCTGCGGGCGCTGATCGTCAACGAAGAGGGCCTCGCGCGCGTCGCCCGCACCATCGGGCTGGGCGACCTGCTGCTGCTCGGGCGCGGTGAAGAGCTGACCGGCGGCCGCGAGAAGAGCTCGCTGCTCGCCGATTCCCTCGAGGCGGTGCTGGCCGCCATCTACCTGGGCAACGGCATCGACGAGGCCCTCGCGTTCGTCGATCGTTTTTTTGGCGACGCGCTCGACGGAGTGGCCGACGGCAAGCTCGGCCGCGACAACAAGTCGCTCCTGCAGGAAGCCGCGCAGAGCCGCCTCAAGGCCAACCCGCGCTACCGCGTGGTCAACGAGAGCGGCCCCGAGCACGAGAAGATCTTCGAGGTCGAGGTGTCGATCGCCGGCGAGCAGTTCGCCCGCAGCACCGGGCGCTCGAAGAAGGAGGCCGAGCAGGCCGCCGCCGAGAAGACGCTCGAAATGCTTTCTGCGCGCGGGTAGTTTCCCGCCGCACGATGCGCACCCGTTCCCTCACCGCCGTGATCTCGATCGCGCTGGCCCTCGGCTCCAGCGCCGCGCTCGCCGACGGCAAGTTCATGTCGGCCGCGAAGAAGGGCAAGGATCTCTGGGCCACGATCTCGACCAGCAAGGGCGACATCGTGGTGCACCTCGCCTCGAAGGACGCGCCCAACACCGTCGCCAACTTCGTCGGGCTCGCCGCGGGCGAGAAGGAATTCACCGATCCGTCGAGCGGCAAGGCCACGAAGCGGAACTTCTACGACGGCATCGTCTTCCACCGCGTGATCCAGGACTTCATGATCCAGGCGGGCGACCCCACCGGCACCGGCAGCGGCGGCCCCGGCTACACCTTCAAGGACGAGTTC
Organism: Myxococcaceae bacterium; assembly: GCA_046351675.1. Classification (GTDB taxonomy): domain Bacteria; phylum Myxococcota; class Myxococcia; order Myxococcales; family Myxococcaceae; genus Archangium_A. The sequence continues at coordinate 47,750 of JAXLYB010000018.1, read as the reverse complement.
GGCTCGAAGCGCACCTTCGACAAGGTCGGCCTGCTCGCCATGGCCAACCGGGGCCCCGACACCAACGGCTCGCAGTTCTTCATCACCACCTCGCTGCCCGAGCACCTCAACGGCCACCACACCATCTTCGGAGAGGTCGTCAGCGGCTACGAGATCGTCGTCGCGATCTCCATGACCAAGCCGGCCGAGAAGGTGACCATCAAGAAGGTCACCGTCACCGACGTCGCCCCGGGAGGTGCCCAGTGAAGCACGCACTCGTCTTCGCCCTCTGCCTGCTCTCGCTCGCCGCCTGCAACAAGGGCAGCAGCAGCGCCGGCACCGGCAAGTTCATGGACAAGGCGACCGCGGGGCAAGACCTGTACGCCACCGTCGAGACCAACCGCGGCTCGTTCACCGTGAAGCTCTGGTCGAAGGAAGCGCCGAAGACGGTCGCCAACTTCGTCGGGCTGGCGACCGGCGAGAAGGACTGGAAGCACCCCGCGACCGGCGAGCAGAAGAAGGGCGTGCCGCTCTACAACGGCGTCGTCTTCCACCGCGTGATCCCCGGCTTCATGATCCAGGGCGGCGACCCGCTCGGCAGCGGCCGCGGCAACCCCGGCTACACCTTCGAAGACGAGACGCAGAACGGCCGCATCTTCGATCGCGTCGGGCTCCTCGCGATGGCCAACGCCGGGCCCAACACCAACGGCTCCCAGTTCTTCGTCACCGTCTCGACGCCCACGTACCTCAACGGCAAGCACACCATCTTCGGCGAGGTCGTGAAGGGCTACGACATCGTCGAGGGCATCTCGCGCATGCCGCGCGACCAGGGCGATCGCCCGGTCGAGCCGGTCATCATCAAGGGCATCACCGTTTCCGAAACGCCGTAACTCCACAGGAGGGAGCAGCAGATGGGAATGATGGAAGAGGCGCGCGCTGGAGCCGATTTGTTCGCGAAGTTCGAGACCACCGAGGGCACCATCACGGTGAAGCTGTTCGCCAAGGACGCCCCCAAGACCGTCGAGAACTTCGTCGGGCTGGCGACCGGCGAGAAGCAGTGGGTCGACCCGGCCACGGGAGAGACCAAGAAGAACGTGTCGCTCTACAACGGCACGATCTTCCACCGCTGCATCAAGGAATTCATGGTGCAGGGCGGTGACCCGCTCGGCCGCGGCACCGGCGGCCCCGGCTACAAGTTCGAAGACGAGTTCCAATCGGGCCGCAGGTTCGACAAGCCCGGTCTCCTCGCGATGGCGAACGCGGGCCCCAACACCAACGGCTCGCAGTTCTTCATCACCGTGATTCCCACCACCTGGCTCAACGGCAAGCACACCATCTTCGGGGAAGTCGTCTCGGGGCAGGAAGTCGTCGACCGCGTGGCGAACGTGATCCCCAAGGGTCCGGGCGACCGCCCGAAGACCGACGTGGTGATCAAGAAGCTCACCATCTCGAAAACGATGTAAGGGGCCGCACCATGCGGAGCGGCTACGCCGCGTTGATCGGCCGACCAAACGTCGGGAAGAGCACGCTGCTGAACAAGATGCTGGGCGAGAAGGTGGCCATCGTCTCGCCCAAGCCCCAGACCACGCGCACACGCATTCTCGGCGTGGTGACGCGCGAAGAGGGCCAGCTCGCGCTCTTCGACACCCCCGGCATTCACAACGCCAAGGGGGCGCTCAACCGCTTCATGGTCGACGCCGCCCTCAACGCGGCGCAAGACAGCGACGTGGTGCTCTTCCTGGTCGACAGCGAGGGCATCAAGGAAGACACCGTGCTGGCGGTGTCACCGGGCAACCGCGCGGTGCTCGATCGGCTCAAGACGCTGGGCAAGCCGGTGGTGCTGGTGCTCACCAAGATCGACACCATCAAGAAGGTGCTGCTGCTCCCGCTCATCGATCTCTACCGCAAGGAATTCCCGTTCCTCGAGGTGATCCCCGTCAGCGCGCGCCGCAACGAGGGGCTCGACGTGCTGCTCGCCGCCACGCTGGCGCACCTGCCCGAGGGCGAGCCGATCTTCCCGCCCGACACGCTGACCGACCAGGCCGAGCGCACCCTGGTCGAAGAGTTCATTCGCGAGCAGGTGCTGCGCCACTGCCACCAGGAAATTCCGTACTCGGTGGGCGTGGTGGTCGAGGTCTTCGACGAGAGCGAGCGCCACACGCCGCCGCCCCAGAAGAAGGGCAAGAAGAAGCAGGCCCCGCCACCCGGTAAGCCGAAGCTCGAGGGCCTGATTCGCATTCACGCCAACGTGTTCGTCGAGCGCGAGTCGCAGAAGGCGATCGTCATCGGCAAGCGCGGCGAGATGCTCAAGACCATCGGCACCGACGCGCGGCAGACCATTCAGCGCTTCTTCGGCACCCACGTGTTCCTGTCGCTGCAGGTGAAGGTCGAGCCCCGGTGGACCGAGCGCGCCGACGGCCTGCGCAAGCTGGGCTACGTGGGCGACGGAAAGGTCGCCGAGTGAGCCGCGCGCCACGCCCCATCATCGCCATCGTCGGCCGGCCCAACGTCGGCAAGTCGACGCTCTTCAACCGCCTCATTCGCAGCAAGCGGGCGATCGTCGAAGACACGCCCGGCGTCACCCGCGACCGGCACTACGCCGACGTCGAGCTCGAGGGCCGCGACGTCACGGTGGTCGACACCGGCGGCTTCGTGCCCGAACAGAAGGAAGATCCGCTCTCGAAGTACATTCGGCAGCAGGCGCAGGCCGCGGTCGAAGAGTGCGACGTGGTGCTCTTCGTGTGCGACGGCCGCACCGGCGCCACGGGCTCCGACGAAGAGGTCGCCCAGTACCTGCGCAAGGCGCAGAAGCCCGTGCTGCTGGTCATCAACAAGACCGACGGCCGCCGCGACGTCGAGGAGATGATCGCCGACTTCCACCGGTTCGGCCTCGGCCAGCCGTACGGCGTCTCGGCCGAGCACAACGAGGGCATGATCGAGCTGCTCGAGGCGCTGATGCCGGTGCTGCCGCCGGTGCCCGAGGCGCCGCCCGAGGGCGAGCAGCCCGACGCCGACGCCCCCATTCGCGTCGCCATCGTCGGCCGCCCCAACGTCGGCAAGTCGACGCTCGTCAACGCGCTGCTGGGCAAGGAGAAGATGATCGCCAGCCCGATCGCCGGCACCACGCGCGACCCGATCGACACCGAGTTCCAGTTCCAGGGCCGCGACTTCGTGCTGACCGACACGGCCGGCATTCGCCGCAAGGCCACCATCACCCAGAAGGTCGAAGGGTTCTCGGTGCTGGGCGCGCTGCGGGCGGTCGAAGACTCCGACGTCACGGTGCTGGTGATCGACGCCAGCGAGCCCGCGGTCGAGCAGGACCGGAAGATCGCCGCGCTCGCCGAGGAAAAGGGCAGGGCGCTGATCATCTGCGTCAACAAGTGGGACCTCGTGCACGGCACCGCGAAGGAGGAGCACTTCCGGTCCGAGGTGAAGTGGTACATGGACTGGGTCGACTGGGCGCCGATGGTCTTCGTCTCGGCCCAGACCGGCCAGCGCGTGAAGAAGGTGCTCGAGATCGCGCTCGAGGTCTTCCAGCAGCAGCACTTCCGCGCGCCCACGCCGCAGCTCAACAAGCTCGTCGAGCACGTCACCACCGAGCACTCGGTGCCGGTCGTGGGCGGCAAGCCGCTGCGCATCTATTACGCCGCCCAGGTGTCCGAAGCGCCGCTGGCCTTCGCGATGATGGTCAACAAGCCCAAGGGCGTGCCCGATCGCTACGCGCGGTACGTCATCAACAGCCTGCGCAAGGTGTTCCGCCTCAAGGTGCCGGTGCGGCTCTTCTGGCGCGAGCGGCCGGGGCAGAAGAAGCGCGAGGCCGTCGCCCAGCGGTTCCGGGCGCGGGAACGCAGCAAGCGACGCGCGAAGTAGTGGTTTGACTTGGCGGTGCGCGGCCCCTAGTAAGCCCGCGCCATGTCTTACAAAGATCAACAGAAGGAACTGAAGGCTCCCGACGAGTTCCAGAAGCTCGGTGCGGAGGCCGTTCCCTTCCTCGAGAAGCACGGCAAGCAGCTCGTCATGGGCATCGGCGCCGTGCTCGCGGTCGGCCTCATCATCTCGATCGCCACCCAGGTGTCGGCGCACAACGAGCAGGAAGCCTCGCGCGAGTTCGGCAACGCCCTGCGCGTGCTCGACCGCCAGGTGAACGCCAACGCCACCGCCGACGCGACCAAGCCCGGCGAAGATCCCCCGTTCAAGTCCGAGACCGAGAAGGACGAGGCGATCGTCAAGTCGCTCACCGACTTCCGCGCCAAGCGCCCCGGCACCAAGGGCGCCATCTCGGCCGCGCTGCCGCTCGCGCAGGCGCTGCTCCGCCAGGGCAAGGCCGACGCCGCGCTCCCGCTGATCGACGAGTACCTCGCCAAGGCCGACGCGGCTGACCCGTTGCGTCCCGCGGCGTACGAGGCCCGCGGCTACGCGCTCGAGGCGCAGAAGAAGCTCGACGACGCGCTGTCGGCGTTCGATCAGCTCGCGCGCGAGAACAAGACCGACTTCATGAAGGGCATGGGGCTGTACCACCGCGGCCGCATCTTGATGATGAAGGGCGACACCGCGGGCGCCGCCAAGACCTTCTCGGATCTGCAGGGCTCCGCGCCCGACACCGCCGCCGCGCGCCTCGCGAAGGAACGCATCGCCTCGCTGGTCGCCCAGGGCGTGCAGGTGCCGACGCCGCCGCCGGCGATCCCGACCGTGGCCGCCGTCGACGCGGGCCTGTGAAGTGACGATGCGCCGGTTCTCACTGCTGGCCGCGTCGGTCGCCGTGCTGGCCGGCTGCAAGACCATTCCCCTCAACGAGGACCCGTCGGTCCCGCGCGCGATGTCGCACGTCTCGCACCCCGCGGTGTGGGAAGTCGCGTGGAGCAGCCCGCTCGTGAAGCTGGGCCTGCTCGAATACAAGCCGCAGGAAGCGGCCGGCCCGGCGATCGACCCCGACACCGAGCGCGTGATCGTCACCACCCGTGACGGCTTCGTGCGCGCGCTCTCGCCGCTCGACGGCAAGACCGAGTGGGAGTTCAAGACCAACGGCAAGTTCGTCGCGCCCCCGGCCATCAGCCGCGGCATCGCGTACGTGCCCGGCGGCGACGGCATGCTCTACGCGTTCCGCGTGCTGAGCGGCGAGAAGCTGTGGGCCTTCAAGGCGGGCGAAGAGCTCGCCTCGACGCCGGTGGTGACCGAGAAGGTGGTGCTCGTCAGCTCGCAGTCGGAGACCGTCTTCGCGGTCGACCTGCAGACCGGCTCGTGGATCTGGCAGTACCGCCGCGACGCTCCGTCGGGCTTCACGGTGCGCGGCGTGGCCCGCCCGCAGCTCAGCGAAGATCGGGTCTTCATGGGCTTCGCCGACGGCTACGTGGTCGCGCTCAACCTGGTGACCGGCGTCATGGAGTGGGAGAAGCGCATCACCACCTCGGGCGGCCAGCAGTTCCTCGACGTCGACTCGCTGCTGCTGGTCGAAGATCGCCTCATCGCCGCCAGCTACAAAGACGGCCTCGCGGCCCTCGACCCGAAGTCGGGCGACCTCAAGTGGGTCTCGCCGCACGGTGGCCTCAACTCGCTGCTCCCGCGCGGGCGCGTGGTGTTCGGTGCCGGCGACGGCGCGCTCACCGCGTTCGACTCGCGCTCGGGCCGCATGCTGTGGTCGATCGATCTCAGCGACAAGGGGCCGAAGGGCAAGGGCGTCAACTCGGGCTCCGCCATCACCATGGCGCGCGGCTACGTCGTGGTGCCCACCGCGACCTCGCTCGCGTTCATCGAGCCCACCAGCGGCAAGGTGCGCGCGATGTGGAACCCCGGCCGCGGCGTCACCGCGACTCCGGCAGGCCTGTCGAGCCCGCGCTACGGCAACCGGCTGTACGTCATGACCAACCTCGGCACGCTCTTCGCGCTGCAGATGGTCAGCACCGGCGGGTGACCGGCTCATGAAGGAAATTCGAGTCGTCGCGGCGCTGATCGTCAAACCGGGCGATCCGTCGCGCTTCCTCGTGCAGCAGCGGCTGGCCAACAAGGCCCGCGCCAACAAGTGGGAATTTCCCGGTGGCAAGGTCGAGGCGGGCGAGACCGACCCCGATGCGCTGGTGCGCGAGTGCCGTGAAGAGCTCGACGTCGAGCTGCGCATCGGCCGCCACCTGTGGCGCACTTCGCACGCGTACGACGATCTCGTGGTGAACCTCGAGCTGTTCGCCGCGGACATCGTCACCGGCGACCCGAAGCCGCTCGGCGCGCAGGCGCTGAAGTTCTGCACGCCGGCCGAGATGCAGGCGCTGCCGTTCTGCGAGGCCGATCTGCCGTTGCTCGCGAAGCTGGTGTCGGGCGAAGTGCCGACGCGCTGACATGCACTTCCTCCCGCGCACCTTCCAACTCACGAAGGGTGTCGGGCCGTGGCGAGAGCGCGATCTCTGGGCGCGCGACCTCGAGACCTGGGACGACTTCGAGAGGGCGGCCGGGCAGGGCGTGGTGATGGCCGAGCGGCTCGACCGGGAGCTCCTCGAGGCGATCGCCCGCGCGCGCGAGGCCTTGAAGCGCAAGGACCTCCCGGCGCTCGCCACGCTGGTGCCGGCGCGCGAACACTGGCGGCTCTACGGCCACTTCCTCGACCAGGCGGCGTTCTTCGACATCGAGGCCGACGGCGACGAGGTGCCCACGGTGGTCGGCGTGATGGACCGCGAGGGCGTGGCGACGTTTCGCCGCGGGCACTCGTTGAAACAGCTGCCGGCGCGGCTCGAGAAGAGCCCGATCTGGGTGACCTTCAACGGCTCGGTCTTCGACGTGCCGACGCTCGAGAAGGCCTTCGAGGACGGATTTCCCAAGCCGCTGGTGCACCTCGATCTGCGCTTCTTGATCCGCCACGCGAAGCTCAAGGGCGGCCTGAAGGGTGTGGAAGACGCGATCGGCATCGCGCGGCCACCGCACCTGAAGGGCGTGAAGGGGCTCGACGCGATTCGGCTCTGGCGCGAGTGGAACCACGGCAACAACCGCGACGCGCTTCGGCTGCTCACCGAATACAACCTGTACGACGCGATCAACCTCCGCTCGGTGCTCGAGTGGACGCTGTGGCGCGTGGCCGAGCTGTACGCGTGGAAGGGCCTGCAGCGAGAGCGGATCTTCGAGCGGGGCGATGTGCTCTACGACGTGAGCCGGCTGGTGCTGTCGGTCGGTTGAAGGTCACAATGCGACCCATGTCGTGGCGGCTGGCCCTCATTCTCTTCGCGGTGCTCGCGGCAGGGTGTGACGACGAGAAGATCCCGCCACCGCCGCCGCCCTTCGTGCCGCCGACCACGCCGCCGAGCGAGGCCGAGCTGCTCGCCAGCCGGCCGTACAACGTGCAGGTGCCCGACGCGTACGACGGGGGCGCCGAGCTGCCGCTGGTGATCGCGCTCCACGGGTACGGAGGCTCAGGGGCCGACACCACGACGTACTTCAACCTCGCGCGGGTCACGAACGCGAAGGACGCGTTCTACGTCGCGCCTGATGGGCTCAAGGACAAGACCGGCACGCGCGCGTGGGACAGCGGCAAGTCGAAGTGGCCCAACTGGGACCAGGACTGGCTGAGCGCGGTGATTCACGATCTCGAGGCGAAGTACCGCATCGATCGCAGCCGCATCGTGATCTTCGGGCACTCCCAGGGCGGGCACATGGCGCACCGCATGGGCTGTGACGGCGCCGCCGACGTGACCGCGGTGATCAGCGTTGCGGGCCAGGTCACCAAGGAAACCAACGGCTGCGTGCCGAGCAAGCCGGTGACGGTGATGCAGCTCCATGGCACCGCCGACGAGGTCATCGGCTACTACGGCGACCTGCAGAACAACCCGCCCAAGCCCGACATCCCGTCGGCGCACGACACGGTCGCGGTGTGGGCCGCGGCGAACCAGTGCACCGGCATGTTGGTCGAGACCCAGCCGAGCCCGATCGACCTGAGCACCCAGATCGCCGGCGATGAAACGAAGGTCGAGCTCTACGAAGGGTGCCCGGCGCCGATCGCCGTGGGCTTGTGGACCATGGAAGGCGTCGCGCACCGCATCGGCCCGACGCCGGACTTCTCGTCGAAGGTGCTGGGGTTCGCGTTCGCGCGGCCGCGGCCCTGAGGGACTGACGGGCTATTTCTTCTTTTTGCCGGCCGGCTTCTTCTTGCCAGGTGCCGCGGGCTCCGGTTCGACCTCGCCAGCGATGCGGAAGGCGAGGTCCCAGTCGTTGAAGCTGGCGCCGGACTCGGCGGTCACGACGGGCCCGAGCTCGGCGTCGAGAACAAGGCTGTAGCTCCGGCCGGCCTTGAGCGATTCGGGCAGCGAGATGGTGAGGGTGCGGCCATCGGTCGAGACCTCGTCGTCGGACACCACGAGCTGATCGCGCCAGTCCATCAGGCGCAGCCGGAAGTCCTTCAGCTTCACGCCGAGGCCAATGGTGAGCTTTCGGGTCGGCTCGATCTCGGAGTTCGCCTTCACCTCGATCGTGCCGCCATCGGCGAGCGTCGCGGTCACGGTCGGCTCGAGCACCGCCGGGCCAGCGTCGATCACGCCGGCGTCGAAGCCCGCGTCGACGTCGAGACCTGCTGCATCCGTCCCGGCATCAATGGGCGCATCCGCGGCCTTGTCGGGACAGCCCGAAAACAGCGCCAGGCCGCCGACCGCGATCACCAGAATCAGACCCCTCATGGGCGCCGCTGATACACGCATTCCCCTCGGAAAACCCCACCAGCCAACGTCGGATAATGAGCGTTATGTAAACTCAGCACTGGTCGATTTTCGAGGGGTCCGCTGGCCCGAATCCCTGCCCGTGATCAGTCCAGGAAGACCGTCGCCGTGAGCCGCGCCGTGAATGGGTACGCCGGCGTGAAGGCGACGTCGGTGCAGCCCTGAAACGAGCCATCAGCAGACGGCGCGAGCAGCCCACGCGATCCGCAGCTGAACCCGGCCGGCACCGGTGAACCGATCGCAGGCTCACCCGCCAGCCGACTCGTGGTCGCGAACTGCGCCGATCGATTCGCGGCGTTGAAGAGGTTCTCGAGATCGATCGCGACGTCGAACAACCGGTGCCGCCAACCCACGTGCAGATCGACCTGCGTGAACCCCGTCGCGACCAGGGCGCCCTGCTCGTCAGCCGGCCGATCGCCCAGTCCGTAGAACCGCAGGCCCGCCCGGGCGATGCCGGGACCGAGCTCGTGCCGCGCCGACAGCCCGCCCGACCACGTCTGCAGTGGCGCCAGCGGCACCACGCCCCCACCCACGAACTCGGCCTTCGTGAACGTGACGTCGAGGTCGGCCGCCAGCCACTTGAAGAGCTCGAAGCGCGTCTCCAGCTCCAACCCGTAGCGACGTGTTGCGCCGCTAACGCTGGTGGTGCCCTCGTCGCCGCTCCAGACCGTCTCGTTGCCGAGGCTCATGCGCCACCCGGTCGCCGCCAGGTCCCAGCGATCGAACAGCCGCGCCCGCGTGCCGATTTCCCCGCCGATCGCCCGCGTCAGCGGCGTCACCTTCGGCGTCGCGAAGGCCCCGCGCACGTCGTTCGAATGAAAGCCGTGGCCGTAGTTCGCAAAGAGGTCCCACTGAACGGTCTCGGTCTGCACCGGGCTGACCACCACGTTGAGCTTCGGGCTGACCTGGAACGCACTCCCCACACCGCCCGGACCACCCTTCAGATCCTCGACCGAAAAGAAGATCGCGTCCGCCCGCACCGCGCCGTTGATGCGGAGCCACCCGAACGCGCTGACGTCTTCGCTGACGAACCCGCCGCCGAAGGTCTCGGAGACCTGGTGAGCGCCGCGCTGATCGATCCGCTGCCGCGCCGAGTCGTGCCAGAGCTCGTTGCGCACGTCGTCGGTGCGGGTGTCGAGGCCGAGGGTCGTGTCGAAGCGGAAGACGCCGAGCGCCTTCACGATCCGGTACTGCGCCTTCGCGCCGAAGAACGTCCGCCGATCGACCTGCTCGAGCTGGTCTCCGTTCACCGCGTCCGCGAGGTAGCCGGTGAAGTTCGAGAACAAGTTGAAGCGGTAGGTGCCGAGGTACGCGAGCGCCTTGAGCTCCGACTGCTCGCTCGGCCGCAGCCGCCACGTCGCCACGAGCTGATGTCGCAGCGTGTTGCCGCCTTCGGTGGAATCGAGCGAGCCGAAGCGCGAGACGAGGCCCTGCTCGACCGCCCTTTCCGGAAGCTGGCCGCTGCCTTTCCAGTCGGCGCCGTACCCGAGGTGCATCACCGACAGCGTGGAGTTGCTGCCGAGATCGAACGTGAGCCGGTTGAAGAGCTTGTACTTGTTGAACGCGTTGGGTGACTCGAACGGGCCGTTGTCCTGGCCGAGCTCCGCGGCGAACGCGCCTCGCCATGAATCGAACTTCGGCGAGCCAATGAGCACCGCGCGCAGCCCCGGCTGACCGTGTCCGGGGGAGCCACCCACGCCGATCCCGAAGCTCGAGTGCTCGAACCGATCGCGCGTGATGAGGTTGATGGCGCCGGCCGTCGCGAAGTCGCCTTGCTGCGCGAAGCTCGGGCCCTTGGTGATCTCGACGCGCTCGACCGCTTCGGGAATCAGGAAGTTCGTGTCGGCGTAGCCCTGCCCGTGGCCGTGCGAGACGAGGTTCACCGGCACGCCGTCGATGTTGATCGCCACGTCGGTGCCGTGATCGGCGTCGAACCCGCGCAGGAAGTACTGGTTCGCCTTGCCGCCGCCGGAGTGCTGCACCGTCACCAGCCCGGGCGTGATGCGCAGAATGTCCTGCACGCTGGCGATCGGCCGCAGCGCGAAGTCGCGATCGCGCACCGAGAACGCCGAGCTCGCGGTCAACGGACGCGACGCCGAGACCGTGGTGCTCAGCAGCATCGTGGACGGCACGGGCATGCCACCATCGGCCACCGCCGGGGGATGAAACGCGTAGGTGTAGGTGACGAACGATCGCACCGGCACGCCGTCCTCGGTCGCCGGGTTGAACTGGTACTGCTGCACCGCGGCCAGGGCGGACTCGTCGAACGCGTCGCCGGCCGACTCGAGCACCCTCACCTCGCTCACCCTGCCCTGGGCGTCGATCTGCAGCTCGAGGTGCACGTGCGCCTCGACGCGCGGAGCCGACGGCGGCCACTCCGCCTCGACCGCGCTGCGAATGCTCGGCGGCACCACGACGTGCGAGATCCCACCGTCGAGGAGATCGTCGTCATCGACGCCTCCATCGAGCTCGTGCGCAAAGACACACGACGACACCGTGCAACAGACGACCAGCAGCCAACGCATGGCGACACTCCGAGGAATCCCGGCTCACTTTTGACTTCGCGGTCTCAACGACGACGACGCGAGTGGCTACGGGCCCTGCGGTTGTTCGGCGCGGCGCGGAACGAAGACGGCCGGCGCGGCCGGTGCGATCGGCTCACGCAGCGCGACGATGGTGAGCTGCGGAACGAGCTCGGGGAGCGCCGGGGTTTCGAGGCACGCGAGCGAGAGGTGCTCCAACGTCCCCGCGCCGTGCGGCCCTTGCGGAAGCCCGTGCGAGTGCGCGTGCCCATGTGCGTGCGTCGACGCGTGCAGCAGCGGAGCGACGAGCAGGCCCCAGCCGAGGAGCACCAGCCCCAGCACGGCGAGATCTTTGCGATCGCTGCGCGTCACCGAGCCAGTACGAACCAGACTCGCGACCGGATTGCCCTGAAATTCGACTCAGCCTTCCACAGTGATCAGAAACAGCGTCACGCCATGGTTCCGTTCGCCAGCGACTCGGTTTGCGTGATCGGGTCGGAGTGCGACGATGCGCGCATGAAGGTCACCTCGACCAACCCGAAGCTCGTTCGCCCGCCCGAAGAAGCGCCCAAAGCGGCGGCGCCGAAGCTGCCCAAGGCGGTGCGGGAGCTCGTGGCGCTGGCGCAGAAGTCGCCTGCCGCGTTGCAGTTTCGCCGCGATCGCCCCCTGTCCCAGGTGACCAACGCCCACCGCACCAACACCGTCGGCGAGATGAAGGCCGCGCTGAAGAGCGATCACACCCAGTTCGAGTGCGACCTGCGCGCCGAGATCAACCCGCCGCACGAGATCGAGTGCCGCCACGACCCCGGCATGGAGGTCGGTGACAACCTGAAGCTCAGCGAGTGGCTGGCGATCGGGAAGGCGTCGGGCCGCATGCTGAAGCTCGACGTGAAGGAATCGAACCGGCTGCCCGACATCCTCCGCGAAGTGGCGAAGTCGGGAGTCCCGCCCGAGCGGCTCAACATCAACCTCGGCGACACCGCGATGGACCGCTACGGCCCCCAGATCCGCCGCAAGTTCCCCGGGGCGCTCTTGTCGATCAACCCGAAGGGCGCCGACGCACCGCCGCTGACGAAGGCGCAGCTCGGCCGCATGCAGGACCTGGCGCGGAAGCTCGGGCCGCCGTGTTCGTTCGTGCTCCGCAATGATCTCGTGACGAAGGACGTCGCGAAGACGCTCGAGCCGCTGGGGCCGATCTCGATCTGGAATGATCCCGGTCAGGCTGGTGTGGATGTTCCCGCGAAGCTCGAGCGGCAGTACCGCGCGATGGGCGTCACCGGCATCGTCGATCTGCGCAAGAGCGATGGGCTGGTGCAGAAGGCCGAAGGCGTCGCGAAACAGGGCCTCGGTCGCGTCGAAGATCTACTCAACCGCTTCCTGCGCTGAGTCCGTTGCTGACTTCGGCAGCGTCGCGAAGCGCACGTCGGTGAACCCGCGCTCGCTGCAGGTGCGCATGAGCCGCTTCACGAGCCGGTACTGCATCTTGTCGAGGCGAAGCAGACACACGATCGAGCCGCGCGGATTCCCCATCGCGACGGCGATCGGCGGCTCGAACTCGGCTGACGACCGGCCCAGGTCTTCGGCGTCCATCACGTAGCTGCCGTTGACGAAGACCTCGGTCGCCGTCACGTCGACCTGAGCGACCTGTTGACGCCGCGTCACCCGCGCTCCGCAGGTTTCAACTGCGCTGGGTAGATCGACCACTTCCTCCGGTGCAGCACCGAGGCGATCACCATCACCACCAGCACGTGTGACAGCACGTTCACCCCGAGCAACTCCCCAGCCATCACTGCCAACGCGAGCGGGGCGTTCGACGCGAGCCCGAAGCACACCGCCATGCCCACCCCGGCGCCGTAGTCGATCGGCAGGCCCAACCCGCGCGCCAGCACGTTGCCCAGCGCCGCGCCGATGAAGAACAGCGGCGTCACCTCGCCACCGAAGAAGCCCGCGCCGACCGTCACCGCGGTCAGCACCAGCTTCACCGCGAACAGGCTCACAGGCAGGCCGGCGTCGTGAAACGCCCTGACGATGGTCGGCACGCCGAGGCCCAGCGCATCGCCTGCGTCGAACAGCCACCACACGGCGACGACGACCACGCCTGCGCCGAACATCCGCACCGGCCCACTCCCCTCACCCCGACCCTCTCCCCAGGGGGAGAGGGAGACTCGCTTCTTGAGCGCGATGAAGGCCACCGTCGCCGCCCAGATGCCGAACGCGAACAGCGCCCACTTCCCGGCGAGCGGCAGCGACCACTCGAGCGGCGCGAGCGTTGGATACGGCGTGTGCACGATGCCCAGCGCGCGGGTGATGAAGTCACCCAGGAACGCCGCGATCACCGCCGGCACGAACGCCGCGACCGCGAAGGTGCCCGGCGCGACGAACTCCAGCGCGAACACCACGCCCGCGATGGGAGTCCCGAAGACCGACCCGAACCCTCCCGCCACGCCCGCGAGCAACAGCCGCCGCCGCACCTCCGCGTCGACCGGCACCCGGTGCGTCACCCAGTCGGTGAGCGACGCGCCCATCTGCACCGCCGTACCTTCGCGCCCGGCGCTGCCTCCGAAGAGGTGCGTCACCCACGTACCGATCAGCACGATCGGCGCCATGCGCAACGGCACGCGCGGGCCACCGTCACGCGCACGCTCGATGAGGAGGCTCGTGCCCGCCTTCACCGGCACGCCGATGCGCTCGGCCGCAAGGCCCATCAGCACGCCCACCAACGGCAGCCACCACACCAGCCACGGGTGCGCCAACCGCCAGCCGGTCACCAGGTCGAGCCCCGCGAGGAAGCCGGCCGACGCGACGCCGCAGATCAGCCCGCTCACCGCCCCGAGGCCTGCCTGCAGAAAGAGTCGCTTCACAGTTGCGTAACGCCCCGTTTCCCAGTGCGCTCCGCCCCCATGCCCGTCTCGTTCTCCCAGCTCAAGATCGCCGCCTCGGCTCGCCCGATGGTGGACCAGTTGCTCGCCCGCGCCACCACCGACACCGACCGCGCGCGAATCCAGTCAGCGCTCGTCGACGCCGCCGGCACCGACTTGAACAAGGTGCTCTCGGCGAAGGAGATCAAGGCGGTGGTCGACGCCTTCCAGGCCGCCGCGCCCAACGCGTTGACGCCCGATCTGATCGGCGTGGGCATCGAGCAGTCGCACGTCGCGCTCAAGTCGATGAGCGACCTCGGCAACCTCGACGGCGTCAGCAACCTCTTCACGCTGCAGGGCTCGTCGGTCGAAACGCGCATGATCAAGGAACTGCAGGACTCCGTGGTTCGCGCCAACGGCCGCCCGATGGACGTGAACATGCTCATCTTCGAGTTCCAGAGCGACGCGATCGAGAAAGCGATCGTCGATATCGCGAAGAATCACCCCAACGTCACCTTCCGCGTCATCGCCGACTCGGGCCAGGCGTCCGACACCGGCGGCAACGCCCTGCCCTCGATCCTCAAGAACAAGCTCCCCAACGTGCAGGTGAAGTTCAAGAAAGACTTCCCGTACGTCTGGTCCGACTCGCTCAAGCGCCCCGTCTACAACCACGGCGCGACGCAGGGCCTGAACCACCACAAGGGCTTCACCACCACCATCGACGGCAAGCCCGACTCGCTCCTCACCGGCTCGTTCAACTGGTCCTCGACCGCCGACAAGTCGAACTACGAAGACCTCACGATCTTCAACAACGAAGACAGCAGCTCGCGGCGCTCGATCGAGCAGTTCACCTCGGAGTTCGCCGGCTACTGGAACAACCCCGAGGCCGCGCTCTCGCCCAACACCTTCCAGAACTTCAAGGGCACGAAGTGGAACGAGATGCTCAAGGCGCACAACCTCAAGCCGACCGCGACCACCAACCGCGCTGACGATTCCTACGCGGCCTACGCGCCCGCAGACGACACGAAGTCGCTCGACGTCAACGGCTTCACCGCCCGCGACGAGGCGCGCCTGGGCACCCTGCTCGGGTCCAAGACGCTCGCGCGCACCGTGATGCAAGACCGCGCGAAGTTCGGCCGCTTCGCCGACCTCGAGGAACTGCTCGAACGCGTGCCGGCGCTGCAGGGCAAGATCACCCCCGAGGCCGCGCAGAACCTCGGCTTCGGCTCGGGCCAGGTGTCGATCAACACCGCCACCCTCGAGGAGCTCGACAAGGTCGGTCTCACGCAGAAGCAGGCGAAGGCCGTGGTCGACGCGCGCACGAAGAACGGCGACTTCGAGTCGGTCGATGACCTGCTCAAGCTCGGCGTGCCCCAGGCGACGCTCGAGAAGCTCAAGCCCTTCCTCACCGCGGTCGACGTCGAGGCGTTCTTCAACTCCCGGCCCGCCGGCGCGACGACGGGCGGCACCGGCTACGGCCCGGGTGGCACGCGCACCACGCAGGCCGCGGGCGCCGACGGCACCATCTCGACCGTCGCCGCCAACGTGAGCGTCGCCGCCACCGACCTCTTCAACCGCGCGAAGGCCGGCCAGGAGATCCAGGTCGCGATGTACGGCGCGAGCCCTTCCGCCCCGGAGTTCAAGGCGCTGATCGAAGCCGCCAAGCGCGGCGCGGTGGTGAAGGTGGTGCTCAACGACGATTTCAACGAGGGCTCGTCGGCCGCGCTCAAGGCGCTCGCCACCCAGGGCTACCCGGTCGAGGTGCGCATCCAGAAGGCGAAGACCATGCACGAGAAGTTCGGCGTGGTCGGCAATGACGTCTTTTTCGGCTCGGCGAACTTCAGCGAGTCGTCGTCGACCAAGCACTCCGAGAACCGCATCGAGGTGAAGAACCACGAGGAGACCGCCAACCAGTTCAAGGCGCGCTTCTCGGAGATCTGGGACAAGTCGAAGCCGGCGTGAGCAGCTGCCTCCAGGCGCTCGACGAGGTCAGCGTCACCGTCGACACCACGCACCTCGCGGCCGCGGCCGCGAAGTCTCCCGAGCTCGCCATCGGCGTGGTGGTCGGGCTCGTCGGCCTCGGCGTCGCCGTGGGCGGCGCGAAGCGCTGGCACCGGCTGTGGTCACTGCTGATCGTGATCCCCGCGGGCATCACGTGGGTCGCCTTCCAGGAAATGCTCGGCAAGGTGCGCTGGCTGCAGCACCTCGACTGCGCCCAGCCGCTCGCCCTCGACGCGAGCGCGATCACCTGCCTGGCCTTCACCATCGCCGCCGCCTGCGTCGCGCAGCTCTCCATCACGGTCGGGCTGCGGGCCGTCGATCGCCAGCGCGCGTGGTGGCCGGCGGCCGTGCTGCTCGCCGTGGCCGCGCTCACCGCCGCGGTGATCGGGTTCAATCGTCGCGCCGCGCTGACCGCCGCGCACACCGAGCTGGTGAGCGCGCTCCCCGTACCGAACGTCAGGCCGCCGGAGCTCCCGCCGCAGGCCCACGTCGGCCTCACGGTGATCACCACGCCGTACGCCGAGAGCGCGGGCGATCGCAGCGGCTTCTTCTTTCCGACCCGCTTCCCGATCGATCCCACGGCCGCGAAGGCGTGGGACGTCGCGACCCTCGCGCTCACGCCCACCGAGCCCGGCGTGCAGCAGCTCCACTTCCACCGCGAGCGCGGGCCGCTCTCGCTCGACTTCGACTACCCGGTGCGCGGCGCGCAGGACGAAGGGCCCGCGTGGCTCCCGCTCGCCGTCGGCAACCGCTGGGAGTTCGTCGGCACCGCCCCGCTCGGCCTCGACAAGACGCTCGCGAAGCTCCAGCGCAAGGGCGCGGTGATGCCGAAGGCCGACGTGGCGCTCGAGGTGACCGAGGTCTTCGAGAAAGACGGCCTGCGCGGCTTCACCCTGCAGGTGCAGCGCAAGGACGAACGCACCGAGACCAAGGTGGTGCGCATCGACGGGCAGCTCTTCGCGCTCGATTCCACCGTCGCGCTCGCCGGGCCCGAAGACTGCCGCGTGCCATTCTTGTGGGCGCGCAGCCAGTGTCGCTGTGCCGTCGATCGTCTCGAATGGTGCGTCGAGATCGACCAGGACGGCTTCGGGCTCTTCGTACGCCTCGCGCTCGGTGCGCTCACCCTCGGCCTGACCGAGATCACCGGCGCGACGAAGGGCATGGGCGAAGCCCACGAGCGCCGCGGGCTGGTGCTCACGCGCTGGAGAGTTGACGCGGTCGAACGCACGATTTCACGCTGACGCGCAGGCTTTGCCGCGTCGTCAAAACCGACCCGGCTGTTCTGCCGCGCACTTCACCGGGGCGCGATTCTGGCAGCAGCAGAACCACGCCTATGTGGTCGCGCTGGGTAGCCTACTTCCTCGGAAGTGATGCCGACGACCACCTCCGCCGGCGCAGCAAGCTCGTCTCGCTGCTGACGCTGGTCGGGTTGATCAGCGTGCTCAACGCGCTGCTGCACCTCAGCCACGGCCTGGTGTCCAACGCGGCGGCGAGCCTGCTCGTCGCGTCGTGGAACCTGGCCCTCTTGTTCGCGCTCAAGCTCGGGCGGTCGCCCGTGGTGGTGATCATCGCCTTCCTGCTCGGCGGGTGCCTGGCCGCGTCGTGGCTCGCGTTCCAGAACGGCCACGAGGGCGTCCGCATCGCGCTGTGGCTGGCGATCGCGCCGCTGATCGCGCTCACCGTCTCTGGCCCGCGCGCGGGGTGGATCGCGCTGGCCTTCACCGCCGTGGTCATGACGGTCACGATCTACGGCGTTCACGCCAGGTGGTTCCCTTCGAGCGGGGTCGAGATCGCGACTGGCCCCACGCTGGCCTCGGCGCTGGGCTTCGCGAGCGCCCTGTTCTTCATCGTGCGCGTCTACGAGGCCGACGCCGAGCGCATCATCAGGACGCTGGAGCAGAAGAACCGCGAGCTCGATCGCGCCAATCGCGCCAAGAGCGAGTTCGTCGCGACGATCAGCCACGAGCTGCGCACCCCGCTCAACGGCGTGATCGGCGTCGCGACCCTGCTGCGCGACGAGCCGAGCTCTCCGGTGGTGAAGAGCGGCTTGAAGGTCATCGAGACCAGCGGCTCGACCTTGCTGGCGCTCATCTCCGACGTGCTCGACTTCGCGAAGATCGAGAGCGGCACCCTGGAGCTCGAGTCGGCGGTCTTCGCACCGCGGGAACTCTTCGAAACCAGCCTCAACGCCGTTCGCTCGCAGTGCCGCCCGGGCGTCGAGCTGCGTTCCCAGGTGTCCGACAGCGTTCCGACGTGGCTCCGGGGAGATCCCGGGCGGCTGCGCCAGGTGCTCCACAACCTCCTGGGCAACGCGACGAAGTTCACCTCGAGCGGCTCGATCGAGCTGAACGCGACGTGGTCAGACGGGCTGGTGAGGCTCGCCGTCACCGACACTGGCATCGGGCTCAGCGCCGACGCCATCGCGCGCATCCGGCAGCCGTTCGTGCAGATCGACGCGGGCGCGTCGCGTGCGTACGGCGGCGTGGGCCTCGGCCTGGCGATCACCCAACGCTTGCTCGACGCCATGCAGGGCACGCTCGCGATCGACAGCGTCTCGGGGCGCGGCAGCACCTTCACCGCGACCGCGCGCGTGGAGCGCACCGAGCCGCCCTCGCTCGACGTCGCCGCCAGCGAGCGCATCGCCCCGCTGACCCTGCTGGTCGCCGAAGACAACCCGGTCAACCAACACGTGCTGACCCGGCTGCTCGAGAAGGCCGGCCACCGGGTGGTCCTCGCCGGCGATGGCGCCGCGGCCGTCGAGCGCGCGCTGCAAGACGAGGCCATCGACGCGGTGCTGATGGACTGTCACATGCCGCTCCTCGACGGCTTCGGCGCCTGCGCCGAGCTGCGACGGCTCGGCTGCGAGTTGCCGATCTTCGCCGTGACCGCGTCGGTCGCCACCGAAGACATCGAGCGCTGCTTCCGCGTGGGCATGAACGACGTGCTCTCGAAGCCCATTCGCGTCGAGCGGCTCACCGAGTTGCTGCGGCGCATCCCGCGTCGGACGCAACGCGTCGCGGCCTGAAATCGATTCCACCCACGGCGCTTGCTTTGGCCTGCGGGGCCCGCCAGAACCCTGCCCGCCCCTGGGTCACCCGTCGTGGAGATCGAACGAATGATGAAGAAGACCGCGCTTGTCCTCGCCCTCTGTGCTGCGCCGGCGCTCGCCGACGAAGGCATGTGGACCTACAACAACTTCCCGTCTGCGAAGGTGAAGGCCAGGTACGGGTTTGAGCCGACCAAGGACTGGCTCGATCACCTGCGGCTCTCGTCGGTGCGCATCGCCGGCGGTTGCTCGGCCTCGGTCGTCTCGGCTGACGGCCTGGTGATGACCAACCACCACTGCGCGCGCGAGTGCATCGAGAACCGCTCGGGCCTCGACAAGAAGGACTACAACAAGGACGGCTTCTTCGCGAAAACCACCGCCGACGAAGCGCGCTGCCCCGGCTACGAGCTGAACCAGCTCGCCGAGATCACCGACGTCACCAAGCGCGTGCAGGACGCGACCAAGGACGTCGCGCCCGAGAAGTTCAACGAGGTGCAGAAGGCCACCATCGCGGGCATCGAGAAGGAATGCGCGACCAGCGACGACTTCCGCTGCGAGGTCGTCACGCTGTACCGCGGCGGCCGGTACGACCTCTACAAGTACGCCCGCTTCCAGGACATTCGTCTCGTGTTCGCCCCGGAAGATCAGATCGCGTTCTTCGGCGGTGACCCCGACAACTTCATGTTCCCCCGCTACGACCTCGACGTCTCCTTCATCCGCATCTACGGCAAGGACGGCAAGCCGATGAAGATGGACCACTTCCTCAAGTGGTCTGACGGCTCGCTGAAGGACGGCGACGTGACCTTCGTCTCGGGCAACCCGGGCGGCACTTCGCGCGGCCTCACCGTCGCGCAGCTCGAAGACGATCGCGACTTCAAGCTGCCGATGTCGCTCTTCCGCCTGTCGGAAGTGCGCGGCTACGTCACGCAGTACCAGGAGCGCGGCAAGGAACAGAAGCGCCACAGCAACGACCTGCTCTTCGGCGTCGAGAACGGCTTCAAGGCGCTCAAGGGCCGCCACTCGGCGCTCGCCGACAAGGCCTTCTTCGGCCAGCTCGCGAAGAACGAGGCTGACTTCCGCGCGAAGGTGAAGGCCAAGCCCGAGCTCGAGAAGCAGTACGGCGCGACGTGGGACAACATCGCGGCGATCACGAAGAAGCTGCAGGGCTACCGCAAGGAATACAACGCGCTCGAGCGCTTCAACGGCGGCGAGCTCTTCGGCCTGGCGCGCGGCCTGCTGCGCTACGGCGACGAGTCGGGCAAGCCCAACGGCGAGCGCCTGCGCGAGTACACCGACGCGCGCCTGCCGCAGGTGAAGCAGGGCCTGCTCTCGAACCAGCCCATCTACGACGAGTTCGAGATCGCGATGCTCACCTTCACGCTCACCAAGCTGCGCGAAGACCTGAGCCCCGATCACCCGGTCGTGAAGAAGGTGCTCGGCAACAAGAGCCCCGCCGAGATCGCCACCGCGGCGGTCAAGGGCACCAAGCTCAAGGACCTGAAGGCCGACAAGAACGGCAACCCGACCGGCGGCTTCCGCAAGGAACTGTTCGACGGCGGCAAGGCGAAGATCGACGCGTCGAAGGACCCGATGATCGAGCTGGCCCGCGCGTTGGACGGCGACGCCCGCGCGATTCGCACCAAGTTCGAGGCTGACGTCGAGGGCCCGCTCAAGAAGCAGCAGGAGCTGCTCGCCAAGGCGCGCTTCGCGGTCTACGGCGACGCGATCTACCCCGACGCGACCTTCACGCTGCGCCTCTCGTACGGCGCGGTGAAGGGCTACGAGGAGAACGGCGCGCAGGTGAAGCCGTTCACCACCATCCAGGGTGCGTTCGACCGTGCGACTGGCAGCGACCCGTTCGCGCTCCCCAAGTCGTGGACGGCGAACAAGGCCAAGCTCGGCATGGACGTGCCGTTCAACCTCGTCACCACCAACGACATCATCGGCGGCAACTCCGGCTCGCCGATGGTCAACGCGAAGGGTGAGGTCGTCGGCCTGGTGTTCGACGGCAACATCCAGTCGCTGGGTGGCGACTACGGCTTCGACGAGTCGGTCAACCGCACGGTCGCGGTGCACTCGGCGGCGCTGCTCGAGGCGCTCGAGAAGGCGTACGGCGCGCAGCGGCTGGTGACGGAAATCAAGGGCGCGTCGGCGGCCACCAAGGCCGGCCAGCCGTAAGGCGTTCGTGAAGAAGCGCCCCGCGACGAAGGCGGAGCTGGACTTCGTGTCCAGCCTGCTCGGGCCGCGGGGCGTCGACGTGAGAGACCTGGGGCCGCTCGAGGCCGCCGACCTTCGCAAGCACGAGCTGGTGCTGAGCGCAGGCGACGATCCCGACGCCTCGGGTCTCGTCGTGTCCGGGGTGTTGCGCGAGTTCTACCTGCAGCCCGACGGCAGCGAGCACACGCGCGGCTTCGGGCAAACGGGTGATTCGTTCGGCTCACTTTCGGATTCGCTGCAGCACCGGCCCTCACGCGTCTTCGTGCGCGCCGAGACGGCGGCGCGGGTGGTGTTCGTGCCGTGGTCGAAGGTGCGCGCGCTGATGAAGAAGTCGCTCGCGTGGGAACGGCTCGCGGCCGGCATCGTCGAGCGGCTGTATTTGAAGAAGTCGGTGCGCGAGTACGAGCTGCTCGCCCTCGACGCGATGGGCCGGTACCAGTCGATGCGCGAGCAGTACCCGGGGCTCGAGCAGAAGGTGCCGGCGACGGTGATCGCGAGTTACCTGGGCATCACCAACGTGCACTTGAGTCGACTGCGGCGGCGGCTCAAGGCGCGGTGAATTCGCGGTCAGAGCGCGTCGTAGCGGGCTGCTGCGCCAGGACGGGTCGGTCGCAACAGCTTCTTCACCGTGACGGGATCGGTCGCCTTGATCTTCTCGCCCGACTTGTGGGTCCACGGTCGGCCTTTGCATTCCGGGCACGACCGCCCGCCGACGGTGCCGTCTCCCAGGCAGGCGGGACACGGAAAGTACGTCGCGATGACCCGCGCCCCCTCAGCCCAGAACTGCATCATCGGGGTCGTCAGCGCGGCCGGCTTCCGGGGTTCACTGGCGTGCGCACAGAAAAGGCGCCGCTTGCCGGCAGTGTGCTCACTGACCCAGAACGACTGGCGGGCAGCGATCACCTTCTTCGCGTTCTCGTTCGCCTTCTTGAGATCGCCCGTGAGCTTCGACACGTCCTTGGCGGGGATCGCGAAGATGGTCTCGTCAGCGAGCATCGACGTCAGCTTCGTGTGAAGCGCGGCGAACGTCTTCGCGCCTTCGAGGTTCGCTTTGCGCACCTCGTGCTCGAGTTCGAAGAACGCAGTGAAGAATGAGCTGGCTTCATCGAGGGTCATGGCACGCGAAGTTTCTCGAGCGAGGCGATGAATGCAATCAGGCTCGCCTGGAAGCGGCCTGGTTCGTCGATGAAGGCGGCGTGCCCAGATTCTGCAAAGTGCACCACCGTGGCGTTGGGAATCGTCGCGATCGCCTCGCGGTTGCGTGACCAGCTCACCAGCCCGTCCTTGTCAGCCCAGGCGACCAGGGTCGGCATGGTCAGCTTCGGCAGCAAGGGCGCGATGTACGCATCGGCCTGCATGAAGCTCGTCCACGCGTCGACGAGCGGCTGGGCGCTGTCGTACCCAGCGGCGACGATCTGGTCGCGGCGCGCCCTGCCCGCCTCGGTGCGCACGATGTCGGCGTAGTACGCGGCGAACCAGTCAGCGAAGCGCGCCTCGTTGCGCACGCCCTGCTCGAAGTGGCTCACCAGGTTCCCGATGAAGAACCGACCGAGGAGCCCGCTCGCGCCCGAGTCGAGCCCGCCGGGATTGGCGAGCACCAGCGCGCGCACCTTCTCGGGGTGGGCGGCGGCGTAGCGAATCGCGGCCGCGCCACCGATGGAATTGCCGAGGATCACCGGGCGCTCGAGCTTCAGATCGTCGATGAGCGCGGTGAGAAACTCGGCATACCGGGTCGCGCTCGCCGGCTGCGTGTCCTGGGCCGAACGACCGTGACCAGGCCAATCGATCGCGATCACGCGCCAGCCGGGGACGACGAGTGGGGTGAAGTCGCCGCTGCCATGGCCGATGGCGTGCAGGCACAGGAGGACCGGCTTGCTGCGATCACCCGGCGCCGAGTCGAACAACCACACGTTGACGCCAAGAACCGTACGCGCTGCCCCTGCGGACGAGAGCGCCTCGCGCGCCGGCGGCCCCGAGGGAAGCGTGCGCAACGCGGGAGCACAGCCGAGGAACAACAGCGAAGCAGTGAGCAGTCGGTTCATGCCCGCACGCTCGGCGACCTCGGACCACGGAGCATGAACATGGGTTCAACAACAGCCCTCGGGGGACGAGGGGCGTGATGGGTGCCTGGGCCGTGCCGAAAGGCGTTCGAGCCCCTCCGCACGTCACAACGTGGGTCGTTTGTCCGTCCAGGGCTGCTCTGACGACCACCAGCGGACAACCGACCCGTCACTTTGAGATCTTCGTGGCGTGCAGCGGGGCTCGCTCGCGCATTCTCAGCACTTACGCGCCCATCATTCCGCGCATCCCTCTGAGCCTTCAGCTGTCGTTCAGAATGTCCCGCAACACCTGCAGCTGAAACGCCTCGGGCGTATTCCCGAGCGACTCCAACGCCGCCTCGATGAGCAGGTTCGCCGCGCGGTTCAGCTCGAGCACCTGCTGATCGTCCTGCAGCACTTCACCCAACCCGACGAGGTCGTACGTCCGCGCCTCGCCCACGAGCAACTGCAACTCAATCGCGCTCGCCGCGGTGATCCGGTTGGCCAGGTTGCCGAACCACGCCAGCGCGGCTTCCTTCGAATCGGGCACCGGGGTCAGCGACTTCTGCTTCGGCTTCGCCTTCGTGGCGGCCTTCTTCTTCGGCTTCGGCGCGCTCTTCTTCTTCGGCGCGACCTTCTTCGCCTTTTTCTTCGCCGCCATCGTCACTCCCACTCGATCGTCGCGGGAGGCTTGCTGCTGATGTCGTACACGACGCGGTTGATCCCCCGTACCTCGTTGGTGATGCGGCTCGAGATCTTCGCGAGCAGCTCGTGCGGCAACCGCGCCCAGTCAGCCGTCATGCCATCGACCGACGTGACGACGCGCACCGCGCACGTGTTCTCGTACGTGCGCTCATCGCCCATCACGCCGACGCTCTGCACGGGCAGCAGCACCGCGAACGCCTGCCACGTCTCGTTGTACATCCCGGCCTTCTTGATCTCGTCGATGACGATCACGTCGGCCTTGCGGAGCACGTCGAGGCGCTGCTCGGTGAGGTCGCTGATCACCCGAATCGCGAGCCCCGGCCCGGGGAACGGGTGACGCGAGACCATCTCGTCGGGCAGACCGAGCTCACGTCCCAACACACGAACCTCGTCCTTGAACAGCTCGCGCAACGGCTCCACGAGCTTCAGGTTCATCTTCTCGGGCAGCCCGCCGACGTTGTGGTGGCTCTTGATGGTCGCCGCCTTGCCGACCACGGACACCGACTCGATGACGTCCGGATACAGCGTGCCCTGCGCGAGGAACTTCGCGTCGGTGAACTCCTTCGCGGCCTCTTCGAACACCGCGATGAACTCGTACCCGATGGTCTTGCGCTTCTTCTCGGGGTCGGTGACGCCCGCGAGCTTGCCCAGGAAGCGCTGGCGCGCGTCGATGGTCTTGAGCGGCACGTGGAAGCGGCCGGTGAAGAGCGCCTCGACCTGCTCGCGCTCGCCCTGCCGCAAGAGCCCGTTGTCGACGAAGATGCACTGCAGGCGATCACCGATCGCGCGGTGGAGCAGCAGCGCCGCGACCGACGAATCGACGCCACCCGAGAGCCCGCAGATCACCCTGCCCTCGCCCACCTTCGAGCGGATCTCGGTGATCGACTCCTCGATGAAGCTCTTCATCGTCCAGTCGCCCTTCACCTTGCAGTCGGTGAAGAGGAACGCCTTGAGCAGCTCCTTGCCGCGCGGCGTGTGAACGACCTCGGGGTGGAACTGCACGCCGTAGATGGGCTTCGTCTCGTGGGCCGCGGCGGCGAACGGCGAATTGCCCGACTTTGCGATCGGCACGAAGCCCTTCGGCAGCGCCTCGACGCGATCGCCGTGGCTCATCCACACCTTGAACTGCTCACCGGCCTTGAAGCCCGCGAACGGTCCGCGCGGCGAGATCACGTCGACCTCGGCGTGCCCGTACTCGCGGTGCGCGCTCTTGGCGACGACGCCACCGAGCATCTTCGCCATCAGCTGCAGGCCGTAGCAGATGCCCAGCACGGGCAGCCCGAGTTCGAACACCTCGGGTACGCAGCGGGGCGAGCCCTCCTGCTCCACCGACATCGGCCCACCCGAGAGGATGATGCCGCGCGGGTTGAAGGCCTTGATGTCGGCCAGCGGGAGATCGGGGCGGTGGATCTCGCAGTAGACGCCCAGCTCGCGAACGCGACGAGCAATGAGCTGGGTGTATTGGCTGCCAAAGTCGAGGATGAGGATCTTCTCGTGCGTGGCGTGCATCGTCGTTGACGAACGGCCTTATCCCTTCAAGACTCCCGCGCCAATGAGCAAGCGCATCGTGGTGGCCCTGGCCGGCTTCTCCCTCCTCGCGTCGTTCTCCGGTTGCGCGACGGAGACGTCGAACGAAGAGCGTCTCGACCGCGAGACCCGGAAGATGGACTCGATCAAGTCGAGCACCGCGGGCGACCTGATGCGGCTCAAGTGCGACGACATCACGTCCGACCTGACGAAGGCCCGCGACGACTCGGCGCCCGAAGAGAAGCGCATGAACATGTATTCCGACCTCTTCGACCGCGCGAAGGAACGGAACACCAAGTTCGAAGAGGCGCTGACCCGCAACCCCGACCTGGCGTACCAGGAAGGCTCGCAGGAAATCATCGCCGCCCGCGACGGCTGCATTCAGTCGGCCGCTGACGTGCGCCTCGACTTCGAAGGGCTCGTTCGCGAGATCGTCAACCTGCCGGTCGTCGACGAGTACAAGGACGGCAAGCCGGTGAAGGCCGCGCGGCTCTCGTTCGACACCCTGCGCAGCGCGATCGAGAAGCTCGATCTCGACGACAAAGAGCAGCTGATGACGCGCCTGGCGAACGCGGAGAAGACGGTCGAGATCAAGCCGTCGAGCCGCAAGCGCGACAAGTAACCAAGCTCTCCCTCTCCTCCTCAGAGGAGAGGGTCGGGGTGAGGAGAAACCACCCTCTCCTCTCTCTCACTCGTGCCGATAGTTCGGCGCTTCCTCAGTGATGATCACGTCATGCACGTGGCTCTCCTTGAGCCCTGCTGACGTGATCTGCACGAACGTCGCCTTGCTCTGCAGCTCCGCGATGTCCTTGGTGCCGCAGTACCCCATGCCCGCGCGCAACCCGCCGAGCAGCTGGAACACGTTCATGCCGACGGTGCCCTTGTACGGCACGCGCCCCTCGATCCCCTCGGGCACGAGCTTTTTCTCGTCCTGCACCCCGCCCTGGAAATACCGATCCTTGCTGCCCTGCCGCATCGCCCCGAGCGAGCCCATGCCCCGGTACGCCTTGTAGCTGCGGCCCTGGTACAGAATCGTCTCGCCCGGCGACTCCTCGGTGCCGGCGAAGAGCGAGCCGATCATCACCGTGCTCGCGCCCGCCGCGATCGCCTTCACCACGTCGCCCGAGTACTTGATGCCGCCGTCCGCGATGATCGGCACGCCCGCCGCGTTCGCCGCCCGCGCGCAGTCATCGATCGCCGTCACCTGCGGCACGCCGACACCCGCCACCACGCGCGTGGTGCAGATCGACCCGGGCCCGATGCCGACCTTCACCGCGTCGACGCCCGCATCGCACAGCGCCCTGGTCGCCTCGGCCGTGGCGACGTTGCCGGCGATCAGCTCGAACCCACCCTTGAAGTTCTTCCGCACGTCCTTCACGGCCTCGATCACGCCCTTCGAGTGCCCGTGCGCGGTGTCGATCACGATGACGTCCACGCCCGCGCGCAGCAGCGCATCGACGCGCACGTCGCGATCAGCACCGACGCCCACCGCCGCGGCCACCAACAGCCGCTGGTGCTTGTCGATCGCCGCGTTCGGGTAGACCTTCCGCTTCTCGACGTCCTTGATGGTCATCAGCCCGCGCAGCTCGCCGGCGTCGTTCACCACCAACAGCTTCTCGATGCGGTTCTTGTGGAGCAGCTCGATCGCGCCTTCCTGGCTGACGCCCTCGCGCGCGGTGACGAGCTTCCGGGTCATCACCTGGTGCACCGGCTGATTGAGGTTCTTCTCGAAGCGCACGTCGCGGCTGGTGACGATGCCGACCAGCTTCTTCCCCTCGACCACGGGAATGCCGTTGATGCCGCGCTCGCGCATCAGCTCGACGACCTTCGCCAACGGCGCGTTCGGCTCGGTGGTGATCGGGTCGACCACGATGCCGCTCTCGTGCTTCTTCACCTTCGCGACTTCGGCGGCCTGCAGCTCGGGCGTGAAGTTCTTGTGAATGACGCCGATGCCGCCTTCCTGCGCCATGGCGATCGCCATGCGCGCCTCGGTCACCGTGTCCATCGCGCTCGAGAGCAGCGGAATCGGCAGCTTGATGTTCCGCGTCAGCCGCGTCGAGAGATCGACCTGGTGCGGCAACACCGCGCTCTCGGCCGGCACCAGCAAGACGTCGTCGAAAGTCAGCCCCAGCCGCAGCTCTTTGGTCAGCATGGACGGCCTCTAGACAAAAAAGGGCCGCAGGAAAAGCCGCTGGAGTTTTGGGGAGGTACGACCTAATTCGAAACGCTCCGTGGCGAGCGATCACCAGCCTGTCGCCATCACCGTCAGGCTCCCCTTCAAGACGCCCGAGGAGTTCCTCGCCCGCTACGGCACCAACCTGACCCGGGGCGGCATCTACCTCCGCTCGAAGTCGCTCAAGAACCCCGGCACGTCCGTCGTCCTCGAGATCAAGACCGAGAGCGGCGAGCGCATTCTCTACGCCTCGGCCGTCGTCTCGTACGTCACCGGCAACAAGGGCGAGGGCGTGCAGGGCATGGGCTTCAAGTTCATCACGCTCGACGCCCAGAGCCGCCGCTTCCTCGAGAGCGCCGCCGCCGCCCTGCCCCACGCGCGCGCCACGGAGCCGCCGATTCCGCGCAACGTCGGGCCCGTCGACAGCGATCCCTCGGCGATTCCGCCCGAGACGCCCGCCGCGCCGCAGCAGCCGCACCTCCCGTCGGAGAAGGCCGGCCGGCTGATGATCTCCGGCGACGCGAAGGTCGTGAAGGCGCCCGCCTTCGAGCCCGCCCCCGAGCCCGAGCACGCGGGGCCGATCATCGGCATCGACCTCGGCACCACCAACTCCGCCGCGGCGATCGTGCGCGACGGCAAGCCGATCATGCTCACGTGGAAGGACGGCCAGAGCCTCGTCCCTTCCCTCGTCGCGCTCACCCCGCGCGGCCAGCTCGTCGTCGGCGCCGCGGCCCGCCAGCAGCTCACGCTCAACCCGCGCTGGGTCGTCTACGGCTTCAAGCGCCTGCTCGGCCGGCCCGTCGACTCGCCCGAGGTGCGCGAGGTGTTGAAGCGCTTCCCCTACGAGGTGGTGCCCACCGACGAGGGCGAGTGCGCGGTGCAGCTCGCCGATCGCGCGTACCGCCTCGAAGAGTTGAGCGCGCTCGTGCTGCGCGAGATCAAGCAACTCGCAGAGCAGCGCCTCGGCCAGCCCGTGCACCGCGCGGTGATCACCGTGCCCGCGTGGTACTCCGATCGCCAGCGCCAGGCCGTGCGCGAAGCGGGCCGCCTCGCGGGCTTCCACGTCGAGCGCATCGTCAACGAGCCCACCGCCGCGGCGCTCGCCTGGGGTCACTCGCGCAAGCGGCCGCAGCGCGTGCTGGTCTACGACCTCGGCGGCGGCACCTTCGACGCCTCGGTGCTCGAGTACACCGAGGCGGTCTACGAGGTCGTCTCCACGGGCGGCGACAGCTTCCTCGGCGGCATCGACTTCGACTCGGTGATCGTCGCCCAGCTGATGGCCGACTTCGAAGAACGCACCGACTCGATCTTCACCGACCGCGTCGCCGTGCAGCGCGTCTACGACGCCGCCGAGCGCGCGAAGATGGCGCTCTCGAGCTTGAAGGAACAGCGCATCCACGTGCCCTTCGTCGCCGTGGTGCAGGGCAAGCCGGTCGACCTCGACGTCACGCTCACCCGCGCCCAGCTCGAGAAGCTCACGCGCGCGCTCGTCGATCGCACCATGACCGTCTGCCAGGAAGTGCTGCAGGCGCGGGGCCTGCGGGCCGATCAGATCGACGAGATCATCCTCGTGGGCGGCCAGTCACGCGCGCCGCTGGTCACCGAGCGCATCGCCCTGCTCTTTGGCCGTCAGCCGGTGTCGGTCGGGAACCCCGAAGAGGCCGTGGCGCTCGGGGCCGCGCTGCTCGCCGACGCGCTCGAGCGCAAAGCGGGCCTGTTGCTCATCGACGTCTTGCCGATGTCGATCGGCATCGGGCTCCCGGGCGGCCGCTTTCACCCGATCATCCTGCGCAACACCTCGCTGCCGACCACGCGCAAGTACCGCATGGTCACCACGCGCAACAACCAGGACTCCATCGAGCTCTCGGTATTCCAGGGCGAGAACGCGCGCGCCGGCGAGAACACGTGGCTGGGCACCTTCAAGGTCGGCAACCTGCCGAAGGGGCCGCGCGGCTCGGTCGCCGTCGAGCTCTCGTTCGAGCTGAGCAACGAGTGCCTGCTGACCATCACGGCGCGCGAAGAGACCACCGGCCGGCAGATCGTCAGCCAGTTCGCGACGAAAGACACGCCCGACCAGGTGCGCGAGCAGATCCGCCGCCTCGAAGAAGACACCGATCCCGAGATCGACGTCTTTCAACCCAAGGGCGTTCTCGGCTGGCTGCGCCGGCTGTTCACCTGACTGACCGCCTCATGCGCGCAGTGCGCGTGGAGCAGGCCAGCCTTTGACGGAACCGACCGGATTCAACGATTGATGATGAACGCGCACGCCGAGTCGAGCTGCACGGAGGTGCGATCGAGCGCGGCGAGCAACGAGTCGGCGAACTGCAGCTCCTCGGTGAGCACCTGGTCGATCTTCGCGGGCGGCACCCCCTGGTGCGTCAGCGAGAGCTTGATGCGCAGCATCGACAGGTCGCGCTCGTCTTCAATCTTCTCGCGCGCGTCGTTCTTCACCAGCTCGAGCTGCTTCTTCGCTGACTCGAGCGCCACCTTCGCGGCGTCGTCGACGAAGATCTTCAGCTCGGGGAACGCCACCGGCACCTCGGGCCCCTTGAGCGATCGACCCTCGGTGTCGCGCAGCAGGTCGACCAGCGTCGGCTCGACCTTCGGCTTCCCGTCGGGCTGGCGCGTCACCACCACGCCCACCAGCGAGTTGGTCAAGAAGCGCGACAGCTGCCGGCTCGGCACGCGCGCCCCCGGAGAGGTGTCGCTCGGCTCGGGCGTCATGACGTGGAACTGGAACTCCACGCCCTTGGCCTTGATCGGCTTCTTCACGTCGAGGAACCGCACGCCGTTGCGCCCGTACGGGCCGTCGCGCAAGAAGCCGAACAGCGCCTCGACCAGCGGGTGACCCGTCGCGAAGTATTCGATCTCTTCCTGCTCGACCGCCGTGTCGCGCCAGAAGGTGCCGAGCACCGTGCGCTCCTCGGTGATGTCGTAGCCGGGCAGCGCCTCGACGTTCAGCGCGTGGCCGAAGTGGAAGGCGCACTGGAAGGCGTCGACTTCCTGGTCCTGGTCGACCTTGATGCCGATGCGATCGGCCAGCTCGCTGATCGTCTCCTCGAGCCGTTCGTCGAGATCGCGCGCGATCGACCACAGGCCGTCGTCGAGCGTCTCGTCTTCGTCGACGTCGATGCCCGTGCGCTCGTGCGAGCGCTGCACCAGCGCCTTGACCTCTTCCTTGTCGAAGCTGCGCAGGTCGAGCAACGGGTCGTACGCCTTCTTCACCTGCTCGCGCGCCTTCTTCACCTGCGTGGCGAGCGCCTTCACGTAGGCCGCCCGGTCCTTCGCGTCCTTCAGGGCCAGCTCGGTCAACGCCGGCTCGACCTCTTCGAGCACCGCGTCGAGGCCGCCGACCGTCTCGCCGAACACGCCGACCGCGTCACGGAGCACCTGCAGCACGTCGGCGCTGAACGTCCCCGGCGCTTCGAAGACGTGAATGTCGACCGACTGCGTCTGGCCGATGCGATCGAGGCGGCCGATGCGCTGCTCCATCGTCGAAGGCGACCACGGCAGGTCGTAGTTCACGAGGTGGTGCGCGAACTGGAAGTTGCGCCCTTCGCCGCCGACCTCGGTCGAGAGCAGGATCTTCGGCCCCTCGGGATCGCGGAAGCGCGCCACCTGGCGGTCACGCTCGGCCAACGGGAGATCGCCGTGGTACGCGAGCGCCTCGATCGACTCGTTGCGCAGCTTGGCCTGCAGCATCTCGAGGGTGTCGCGTGCCTCGGTGAACACCAGCAACTTGGCCCGCGGCTCCTTCGCCCACACCGCCTTGAGCAGCTTCACGAACGCCGAGTACTTCGCGTCCTTGTCGGGGAGGCCGGTCTTCGCGCCCGCCAGCGCCTTGTTCGCCCGAATCGCCGCCTGGAACGCCGCGGGAGACGACTCCAGCCGCCGCACCAGGTTCGCCAGCGCCGCGCCGCGCACCGACGAATCAGCCGACAGCTGCGCCAACGCCGCGTCACGCGCCGCCAGCTCGTCCTTGGACAGCTCGACCTGGTGCACGTGCAGCTTGCGCTCGGAGAAGCCGCCCACCACCGCGCGCCGGTTGCGAATCAGCCGGTCCGACAACGAATACGTCTCCGCGAGGTGCAGGAGCATCTCGTCGGGGTCGTCGATCTCCTGCAGCGCCTCGTCGTGCGGGAACTTGGCCGCGAGCTGCTTCACCGACGCCTTGGTCGACTTGCCCGCCAGCAGCGCGCGCAGCGCCGCCGAGAGCTCTTCCTGCCGCGCGAGCCGCTCTTCGAACTGCTTCGCGTCGGGCGCGGTGAGCGGGTCGATGAGCGCCAGCAACGACTGGTACTCCGCCGGGTCGAGCTGCATCGGCGTCGCCGTCAGCAGCAACAGGCCCCACGAGTTCTTCGCCAGCGCGCTCGCCGCCTCGTGCGCCTTCGCGCCCTTCAGGTGGTGCGCCTCGTCGATGATCACCAGGTCCCACGGGTGCGCGGGATCGCCGGCCTGCTTGCGGTAGTCCTCGTTGCGCTGCAGCAGCTCGAGGCTCGTCACCACGAAGTTGAAGCGCGCCCACGGAGACACCTCGGGCTGCTCGTCGAGCGACTGCTCGTAGCGCTCGGTGTCCATCAGCGTGAACAGGTGGTTGAACTTGTGGAACAGCTCCACCAGCCACTGCACGGTGAGGTGGCTCGGCGCGACCACCAGGACCCGGCGCGCGAGGCCCGAAAGCCGCAGCGCCGAGAAGATCATGCCCGCCTCGATCGTCTTGCCGAGGCCGACCTCGTCGGCGAGCACGAAGCGTGGCCGGTGAGAGCTCAGCACGCGCTGCACCACGCCCACCTGGTGCGGCTTCACCATCACGCGCGAGGCCAGCAGCGCACCCAGCGCGTCGTTGCGGCGCTCGTCGTCGAGCATCAGCGCCGAGCGGCGCAAGAGGAAGTTCTTCGCGTCGGCGACGCGGCCTTCCTTGAGCATCGCCAGGAGGTCGGGCCGGGGCGGCAGCGCGCGGAGCTCGGTCTCGGGGTACTCGTCGTCTTTCCCGTCGTCGAACTTCACGGCGTAGCGCTTCAAGCCGCGGGCGCCCTCTTCTTCCTGAACCACCACGCCGGTGCGGCCCTTGGCGGTCTTGATCGCCGCGCCGGCGTCGAGCGTGGCGTGCACCAGGGCGCCGCCCTTCGTCGAGACCGTCAGCGCTTCTTCATTGGGCCGCCCGGGGAACTGCACCAGGGCACGACCTCCGCCTTCCTCGAGCGAGAGGAGGTGGCCCACCCCCCACTCCGGCTGCGGCAGGTACTTCACCTTCATTCCGACGAGCAGACTCATGTGACTGGCGGTTGCTCTAACCCCAAACCCACGAGCCGCGCGATGAGTTTTCAGCCGCTCGCCGGTCTTCTCCCGTGAAGCCCCCAACCACAGGAGCGAACGTGAAAAAGCCATGGCTTGCCGCGGTGTTGAACTTCTTCTTCATGGGTCCCGGGACCCTCTACGTCGGCCAGCGCAAGGCCCTGGGGGCCGCGCTGACCCTGGGCGCGATCGTGCTCACGTACGTCGAGTTGAACGTGCAGACCGAGGCGCCCCGGCTCTACCCCTTCATGTTCGGCGCGGTGTTCCTGATGAACACCTTCTTCGCGATCGACGGCTTCCAGGAAGCGAAGACCGTCAACGGGCTCACAGGTCGATCCCGAGCCCAACCTTGATCCACGGGTAGCCGGCCTCGGCGCGCAGCGAGAGCTTCTGCGAGAAGTGCCAGATCAGGCCGACGTTGCCGATCGGCGACGCCGTCACCAGCGAGTACGCACGGCAGCCGATCGCCGTGCAGGCGTAGGGCACGAAGTTGAACTCCAGCACCGCGCCGACCTTCGCGTACGCGGCGAAGTTCTTCGTGAAGTGGAAGGCCCAGTACAGCTCCACCGGCAGCCCGAGCGTCGGGTAGAAGCGCGCGCCCGCGACGCCGTAGAGATCCGCGCCGAACTCGATGCCGAACGAGTCGTTGAGCATCGGCAGGAAGCCGTCGTGCACGATGGGAATGCCGAAGCGCGCCCCGACGCCGAACGGGAAGCCGTAATAGTAGTAGCCGTACGGCAGGCCCGCGAAGAACGAGAGGATCATCGGGCGCTTCTGCGGCGACTTGTCGAGCAGCGCTCCGCTCTGGTGGAACGTGCTGGCGCTCGGGCTGTCGCTCTTGCCTTCCGACTTCTCGTCGTCAGCAAAGGCCGCCCCCGAGAGGAGCAGCGACGAGAGGGCCAGCGACTGGAGGGTCCGGCGGGTCATGGTTCAGTCTCCTTTGCGATCGACGGCTGGCCACAATACGGAGGGGACCTGTCAGGAGGCCAATAAATGTCATCCCCTCGCAAGCTGTTCGTCGCCGGCGCCACGGGCGCCATCGGCCAGGTGCTGGTTCCCCTCGCCGCGAAGGCGGGCATCCCCGTCGTGGCCCACGCGCGCAGCAAGAGCGCCGATCGAGTGGCGCGCGCCGAGGGCGTGACCGTCACCACCGCGGGCCTGGGCGATCCCGCCGCGCTGACTGAGGCCATGAAGGGCTGCACCACCGTCGTGCAGTTGATCGGCACCATGCGCCACCGCTTCTCGTCGGGTGACACCTACGAGGCGAGCGACATCGGCACCACGCGCCAGCTCGTCGAGGCGGCGAAGGCGACCGGCACCGTCGATCACGTGGTGCTGCTCTCGAGCGCCTTCACGGGCCTCGGCCTCGGCGCGTACCTGAAGGCCAAGCAGGCAGCCGAGAAGCTCGTGCGCGACAGCGGGCTGAGCTGGACCGTGGTGCGCCCCAACGCCTTCGAAGATCGCGAACAGACCAACCTCAAGGGGCTGCGCTCGTTCACCGAGGCGCTCGGGCTGCGCGCGTGGAAGCCGATCAAGACCCGCGAAGTCGCCATCGCGCTGCTGGCTCCCGCGCGCGATCACGCCCCGCTGTCGACGGTGCTCGAAGGTGGCTCGCTGTGGGACGTGGTCGAGAAGAACGCCGCGTCGTTCCCCGCATGAAGAAGGTGCTCGTCAGCGCCTGCCTGCTCGGCGATCGGGTCCGCTACGACGGCCAGGGCAAGTGGATCGACCACCCCGTGCTCGCGCGCTGGCTGCGCGAAGGCCGCGTGGTGAAGGTGTGCCCCGAGGTCGCCGGTGGGCTGGGCATTCCGAGGCCGCCAGCCGAGCGGCGTGGAGCGCACGTCGTCACCAACGGAGGCGAAGACGTGACGAAGGCCTTCGAGTTCGGCGCCGCGATCGCCCTGAAGCTCGTGCAGGAGCACGGAGTGACGGTCGCCGTGCTGAAAGAGAACAGCCCGTCCTGCGGCAGCAGCGCGATCAACGACGGCACCTTCACGAAGACCCGCATCGCAGGCGCGGGAGTGACGACCGAGCTCTTGCGCCGACACGGAGTGAAGGTCTTTTCCGAGCTCGAACTGGAAGAGGCCAACAACTCCCTCTCCTCTGAAGAGGAGAGGGTCGGGGTGAGGAGTAACTAGTTCTTCTGCGGAAGATGGTTCACGACCCTCGAGGTCACGCCGCCCTTCTCGAGCGCCATCCCGATGAACGCCGCCTCCGCGTGCGTCCCCTCGAAAGCCACCGCCGGAATCTTCTGCATCCGCTTCATCGCGTCCGCCTCCGGCACGCCCAACCCCTTCACCAACAGCGCCAACACCCGCGGCACGGCCTTCGCGTCATCGACCCACACCTCGGCCCGCCCCGACTGCGCGAGGATCTGCTTCCGCACGCCCGGCGGCGGCAACCCCACCCCGCTCGTCTCGAAGCCATGCCCGCAGCTGCACGCGAAGGTCTCCACCCACTTGAGCTGACCCGCGGCGATCTCCTGGCGCACCTCGAGGAAGTGCTGCTTGCGGCAAGTCGCGCACTGCGAAGGCACCTTGGCGAGGCTCGACGTCACGCGCCCCAGCTTCTCACGAATTGGGAACGCGAACTGGAGCGTCTACGCCGCGTATGACCCGTGAGCCGGTGGCCGGGCGCTCTTCCCCGCGCGCACCACCGGGCACACCGCTTGCTCCCTCGCTGTCCAAAGGGAGGCGGGCATGGACGGGGACTGGTTGAACGAAGACACGGAGACGTCGCCGAAGCGAGGCGATGGTGCTGACGAAGTACGGCGGCGCCTGTTGCGGCTGGGCACGGCAGCGCTGAGTGACGCGGAGTTGGTCGCGCTGCTCCTCAGCAGCGACGCGATCAAACGGGGCACCGAGCTGACCGCCGAGGGCGTACGCGCGCTCTTGATGGACGCCCCCGAAGCGCTCATCGAGTACCGCCACCTCTCGGCGCTCGAGGCCTCGCGGGTGCTCGCCGCCGGAGAGCTCGCGCGGCGGCTCCACCACGCCCACGAGCTGCGGCCGAGGCTGCACACCCCGCAGGCCATCTACGAGTGGGCGCGCAAGTCGCTGCAGGGCGCGCGGCGCGAAGAGGTGCACGTGCTCTGCCTCAACAGCCGCAACGTGCTGCTGCGCCAGGTGCGCATCGCCGAGGGCTCGGTCGATCAATGCCACGTCGACCCGCGCGACGCGCTCGCACCCGCCCTGGCCTGCCGCGCCACCGGCTTCGTGCTGGTGCACAACCACCCCTCGGGCGACCCGGAGCCGAGCGTGCACGACGTCGCCCTGACCCGGCAGCTGCGCGAAGGAGGCCGGCTGCTCTGCCTGCGCCTGCTCGATCACCTCGTGGTGGGCGAGAAGAGCTACGTCTCGATGCTCGCGCGCGGCCTGTTGCGCACCGACGACGCCGCGTGGATGGCGCGCGTCCAGGCGCCGCGCTCAATCCCTGGTTGACGCGATCGACGGGGCATTCCATATGCGACCGGTGTCGGCCTCCCTCCCCTTCCTCGCCGAGATGCAGGCGGGCCTCTCGAAGCACTTCGGGCTCGCAGACTTCCGCGCGCGGCAGGCCGAGGTGATCTCCAGCGTCATGTCAGGGCGAAACACGGTGGTGGTCATGCCCACCGGCGCCGGCAAGTCGCTCTGCTACCAGCTGCCCGCGATGCTGCTCGACGGCGTCTCGGTGATCGTCTCGCCGCTCATCGCCCTGATGCAGGACCAGGTCGATCAGCTCGCGAGCAAGGGCATCCCCGCGACGTTCATCAATTCGACGCTGACCGACGGCGAGCGCGCCGAGCGCCAGCGCAAGCTGCGCGAGGGCGCCTACAAGCTCGTCTACGTCGCGCCCGAGCGCTTCCGCAGCGAGGCCTTCGTCAGCGCGCTCATCGACGCGCGGCTCGCGCTGTACGCCATCGACGAGGCGCACTGCATCTCGCAGTGGGGCCACGACTTCCGCCCCGACTACGCGCTGCTCGGCCAGGTGCGAAAGCGCCTGCGGCCCGCCCGCACCGTGGCGCTGACGGCCACCGCGACCCCCGAGGTGCGCGACGACATCGTGCGCGTCCTGCTGATGAAGGACCCGCAGGTCTTCGTCGCCGGCTTCGATCGCCCCAACCTCTTCCTCGAGGTGGCCCAGGTCGGCGGCGACTCAGACAAGAAGCTCGCGTGCGCCAGCCTCGCGGTCGACACGCTGCGCGGCGAAGGCGCGGGCGGCAGTGGCGTCGTGTACTGCAACACCCGCAAGCAGGCCGAGGCGATCCACGGCGCGCTGCTCGACGAAGAGCTGCCCGCGGTCCTCTACCACGCGGGCATGGAAGACGACGCCCGGCGCAAGGCGCAAGACACCTTCATGGCCACCGAGGGCGCGATCGCGGTGGCCACCAACGCGTTCGGCATGGGCATCGACAAGCCCGACATCCGCTTCGTCGCCCACGCCGGCATCCCCCGCGCGGTCGAGGCCTACTACCAGGAGATCGGCCGCGCCGGCCGCGACGGCAAGCCCGGGCGCGCGGTGCTGCTCTTCAACCACGCCGACGTCTTCACGCAGGAACGCCTCATCCAGGGCAACCACCCGCCCGAGACGCTGTTCGTCGATCTGTGGAACGTGCTGCGCGCCAACGAGACGTTCGATCGCGGCGTGCACCTGCTCGCGGCGCAGGTCGGCTCGAGCGAGTTCGAGGTGTCGGCGGCGCTCAAGGTGCTCGAGCGGCAGGGCGCGCTGTCTCGCGGCGGGCGTGGCGAGGGCCGCTACGGCTTCACCGTGCTCCCCGCGGGCGTCACCTGGCAGGGCCGCAGCGGCGAGGCGAAGACGGTGCTCTCGGTGCTCAAGGCCGCCGCGCCCACCAACACCCGCATCACCATGGAGCTGCTGCACCTCTCGAAGCGCGCTGGCCTCGAGGAAGCCCAGGTGCGCCACGCGCTGTCGCTGCTCGAGCGCGCGGGCGTGTTGCTCGTCTCGCGCCCCTTCTCCGGCCGCGTGATCCAGGTGCTCAAGCAGGCCCCGTGGCACGAGCTGGGCGTCGATCTCTCGCGCCTGCGCGCGCAAGAGCGCAACCAGCTGCTCCTGCTCAAGCGCATGACCGACTACGCGTACACCAAGCGCTGCCGGCGTGCGTTCCTGCTGCGGTACTTCGGCGAAGAGGTGCCCTTCGCGCAGTCGTGCGGTGGCTGTGACGTGTGCAGCGGGCCGCGGCTCGCCACCCAGCCGAAGGCCGCCGCGAAGTCGTTCGCCATCGAGAAGAAGATCCCCGACCAGTACTCGACGCTCGCCGCCGAAGAGCTCAAGCGCTGGCGAAAGGAACTGGCGCACGATCTCGACATCCCCGCGTTCATCATCTTGAACGACGCCACCCTGTACGGCCTCGCGGCGGCGCTCCCCACCACGCGCGACGAGTTCCTCGCCGTGAAGGGCACCGGCGAGTCCCGGTGGGAACGCTTCGGCGCGAAGATCACCCAGATCTGCCTCACCGCGCGCGCCTCGGGAGACCAGCCGCACGTCGGCGTGCCCGCGCGCCGCAAGCGCTCGCGCTGAAGAGCCACCCCTTCCCCTCTTCCGTCAGCTTTTCCTCGCTGACCCGTATTTACGGTCAGACACCTCCAGTGATACGGTTTCGACATGAAGACCATCAAGACCACCTTTGAACTCCCCGCGGGCGTCCACCGCCGGCTGAAGGCGACCTCGGCCCGGCTGGGGGTCAACGCCCGCGACCTCGTCGTCGAGGGGCTCGAGCTGGTGCTCTCTCGCGCGCAGTCAGACGGCGACGCGAAGGAACTCCAGCGCCGCGCGAAGGAAGCCCGCGAGACGCTGCGTGCCGGCCTCTTCGACGGGCCCGACGATCTGTCCGAGACCTACGAGACGCGGCTGCTGCTCGCCGCCGAGCCCCGCCGCCCGCTCCGATGAACGCCTGCTTCGTCGACACCTGGGGCTTCGTCGCGCTCGCCAATCGCCGAGACGCGGGCCACGAGCTCGCGCGCGAGGTCGACGAATGGCTCGCCGCGCAGCGCTGGGTGCTCACCACGTCCGACTGGGTGCTCGACGAGACCGTCACCCAGCTGCACGCGCTCGGCGGCGCGCCGGTGTCGCTGCGCTTCCTCGAGCTCATCGACGCCCAGACCGCCGCGCGCACCCTGCAGGTGCTCAACGTCTCGCGCGAGCGCTTCGTCGCGGCCCTCGACTGGTTCCGGCGGCTGGCGCCCGACGTGCAGCGCCTCTCGCTCACCGACTGCACCAGCTTCGCGCTGATGGAAGAGCTCGACGTGCGGTGGGCCTTCACCGCCGACCGTCACTTCTACCGCGCCGGCGCGAAGATCGGCCCGCTCGTCACCCGCGACGGAGACGAGCTGCGCTTTCGAGCACCGGCGCCGTAGTCAGGGCAGCCCAAAGCGGCTGCCGCCATCGCGCGCGAGCCGCATCGCATCAGCGACCTTCAGCGCCTCACGCGTCTCCGCGACGTCGTGCACGCGCAGCACGTCGACCCCGCCCTGCGCCGCGATCATCGCCGCCGTCGCCACGCTCGCCACCAGGCGGTCCTTCGGCACGTCACGGCCGGTCAGCGCGCCGATGAACTTCTTGCGGCTCACGCCCGCCAGCACGGGACACCCGAGCAGCCGGAAATCACCCAGCCGCTGCAGCAAGAACAGGTTGTGCCCCACCGTCTTGCCGAAGCCGATGCCCGGGTCGACCCACAGCCGCGACCGCGGCACGCCCCGGCTCTCCGCGCGCCGCAGCGCCAGCTCGAGCCCGGTGAGGATGTCGGCCCCCACGTCTTCGTAGGCCGGCTTCTGCTGCATGGTGTCGGGCGTGCCCTGCATGTGCATCACGCACGCTGACGCGCCGGTCTTCGCCAGCACGTCGATCATCTTGTCGTCGCGCAGGCCGCCGACGTCGTTCACCATCACCGCGCCCGCCGCGATCGCTGCCTCGGCCACGCCCGCCTTCCGCGTGTCGATCGAAATCAGCGCGCCCTTCACCTCGCTCAAGAGCCCCTTGATGACCGGCAGCACGCGATCGCGCTCGACCTGCTCGTCGACTTCCTTCGCGCCCGGCCGCGTCGACTCGCCACCCAGGTCGATCAGATCGGCCCCGGCCTCGAGCATCGCCTTGCCGTGCGCGATCGCCGCCGCAGGGTCTGCGAACTTGCCGCCGTCACTGAACGAATCGGGCGTGACGTTGAGCACGCCCATCACGAACGTGCGCTCCCCCCACGCGAAGCGGGTGCCGCCCAGCGTGCTCGCCGGCAGGCCCTGCCCCGCGCGCGACAGCCGCAACAGCGCCTGCGCGAGCTCCGAAGTGGGCTGCAGGCGGCCGAGCCACGCCTCGATCGACGCGCGGGACCAGCGAACGATCGCCGCGTCACCCGCCCCGCCGACCCAGCCCGCGTCTGCCAGCTCGGCGAGCACCTCGCGCTCGTCATCGGACAAGCCGGTCACCAGCGCGGCGCTCTCGAGCCCGGCACGCAACAGCCCCACCCCTTCCGGAGTGAGGCTGGAGCGAACCCAGAGTGCCGATGCGTCAGCCGCGTGGAGCGGTCGCGCCCAGATCACCTCAGGCGGTCCCTGGCTCGATCTTGCCCGGCAGGCCGTCGAGGGCGTCGAGAATGCGCTTGTCCTTCTTCTTCTCGTCCTTCGGGGGCGAGGTGGTGACGCGCGGAGGCGGCTTCTCGCGCGTCAGCGGGTTGCCGGCGATCAGCGTGTCGAGGTCGGCGGCGTCGATGGTCTCGTATTCCATGAGCGCGTCGCTGATGCGCTTCAAGGTGTCGAGGTTCTCGTGGAGCAGCTTCTTGGCGCGCTCGTACGCGCCCATCACGATGCCGCGCACCTCGGCGTCGATCTGCCGCGACGTCTCTTCCGAGTAGTCGGGCCGGCTCGCGAAGTC
This sequence comes from Myxococcaceae bacterium, assembly GCA_046351675.1. Taxonomy (GTDB): domain Bacteria; phylum Myxococcota; class Myxococcia; order Myxococcales; family Myxococcaceae; genus Archangium_A. Next base: position 6,844 of record JAXLYB010000018.1, on the reverse strand, counting down.
GCGGCCGAGGAAGACCTCGCCGTCACGCGCACCGAACGCCAGCGGCCCGAGCTTCTCGCTCATGCCCCAGCGAGTGACCATCGCGCGCGAGAGCGCGGTGACGTGCTCGATGTCGCTCGCCGCGCCGCTGCTGATCTCGCCGAACACCAGCTCTTCGGCGATGCGACCGCCCAGCGACATGCACAGCTGGTCCATCAGCTTCTTCTTGTAATAGCTGAGCTTGTCCTCGGTGGGGATGAAGCTGGTCACGCCGAGCGCCTGGCCGCGCGGAATGATCGTCACCTTGTGCACCGGGTCGCAGCCGGGGAGCAGCTTGCCGACCAGCGCGTGACCCGCCTCGTGCACCGCAGTCAGGCGCTTCTCGGCGTCGGTCATGATCATCGACTTGCGCTCAGGCCCCATCAGCACCTTGTCGCGCGAGCTGTCGAAGTCGGCCTTGGTCACCTTGTCGCGGTTGCCACGCGCGGCGTACAGCGCCGCCTCGTTGACGAGGTTCTCGAGGTCGGCGCCCGTCATGCCCGGGGTGCCGCGGGCGATCACGTCGAGGTCGACGTCGTCAGACAACGGCACGCGGCGGGTGTGCACCTTCAAGATGCCCAGGCGGCCCTTCAGGTCGGGGCGCGGCACCACGATGCGGCGGTCGAAGCGGCCCGGGCGCTGGAGCGCCGGGTCGAGCACGTCGGGCCGGTTGGTGGCCGCGATGATGATCACGCCTTCGTTCGACTCGAAGCCGTCCATCTCGACGAGCAGCTGGTTGAGGGTCTGCTCGCGCTCGTCGTGACCGCCGCCCAGGCCCGCGCCACGGTGGCGGCCGACGGCGTCGATCTCGTCGATGAAGATGATGCACGGGGCGTTCTTCTTGCCCTGCTCGAAGAGGTCGCGCACGCGCGAGGCGCCCACGCCGACGAACATCTCGACGAAGTCGGAGCCCGAGATGCTGAAGAACGGCACGCCCGCTTCACCGGCCACCGCCTTGGCCAGCAGCGTCTTGCCGGTGCCCGGCGAGCCCATCATCAGCACGCCCTTGGGAATGCGGCCGCCGAGCTTGGTGAACTTCTTGGGGTCCTTCAGGAAGGCGATGATCTCCTCGAGCTCTTCCTTGCACTCCTCGATGCCCGCCACGTCGGCGAAGGTGATCTTGTTGTGCGACTCCGAGAGGAGCTTGGCCTTCGACTTGCCGAAGGTCATCGCCTTGCCGCCCGAGCCCTGCAGCTGGCGCATGAAGAAGATGAAGAACAGGAAGAGGAAGACGATCGGCAGCCACTGCACGAAGATCGTCACCCACAGCGAGTTCTCTTCGGGCTTCTCGATGGTGACGTTGACCTTCGCGTCGGCGAGCTTGTCGAGGAGCGCGGCGTCGGGCTTGGGGCCCGTCAACGTGAAGCGCTCGGTCGGCGAGTCGGCGTACGTGCCGGTGTAGAGGTCACCCTTGATGGTGACCTGCGTGATCTTGTGCTCGGCGACCTGCTTCTGGAAGTCGGTGAACGAGAGCGGCTTCACCGTCACTCGCTCGATGGTGAAGTACTGCCAGAAGGCGATGAAGACGACGATGAGCATCAACCACAGGCCGATCGTCTTGTAGCTGTTCCGCACGGTCCAAACCTTTCCCTGGAGCTGCCCCGGACGAAGGAAGTCTTAACGCATCATGCCCCGTTGCGCCCGTCGGTTCCTGATGAAGTTGCGTGAAGCCTCGGGGGCGCCTCCAGCACCCGCACCCGGCCATTCTTGCAGGCGAGCACCCGATCGTGCGGCAGGGTCGCGGTCCCGCCTTCCCGCACCGCCCGCAGGCCATCGGCGATGAGCTCGCCGTCGATCGGCAGCCCCCGGTCGCCCAGCCACTGCGCCAGCACCCGGCGCCCGAGCGGGCTCGGCAGTTCGAGCAACCCCGCCCCGTCGAGCTCGTCGCCCGCCTTGAGCCGCTCGAGCGCGCGCGTCGCCTCGCTGGCCAACCAGCCCTCGTCTTCGGCGGCCTGCTGGGCCACCCGCGCCAGGCGCTGCACCACCCCGTCGCCCCCGAGCGCCGACAGCACCGGCACCACCTCGCGGCGCACCCGCACCCGCAGAAACTGCGGGTCGTCGTTCATCTCATCGTGGACCCAGTCGAGCCCCTTCGCGGTGAGATAGGCCTCGACCTCCCCGCGCGTGGCAAAGAGGAGCGGCCGGGCCACCCGGTCGGCGCGCGCCTCGTGAATGCCGGCCAGCCCGCCCGGCGACGCCCCGCGCAGCAGCCGCATCAGCACCGTCTCGGCCTGGTCGCTCGCGGTGTGGGCCGTCGCGATCCACCCGAGGCCCCGCTCGTCGCGCACCCGTGCCAGCGCGGCGTAGCGGGCCTGTCGGGCGGCCTCTTCGACCCCGGTCTGCACCGCGCTCAGATCAACCGCCACCACGTGGTGGATCACGCCGAGCGCCGCGCACCACGCGCCGACCTTTCGCGCCTCTTCCGCACTGGTGGGCCTCAGCCCGTGATCGATGGTCGCCGCTTCGAGCTGCAGCTCGAGCCGCGCGGCGATCGCGTGGAGCCCTGACAGCAGCGCCCTGCTGTCAGCCCCACCCGAAATCGCGACCAGCACACGGGTCCGCTGGCCCCACAACCGCCTCGACGAGCGCGTCAGCCCGTCGAGAAAGCGCGTAATGGCCTGATCTTTCGACATTTTCTCGCTGGCCCTTTTTCACTTGACGGGCAGGTTGCTGCAAGGGGTGCCACGCTTTATGATTGTCTTGTTTTCGAACAGGCCCGGCTGATGCAGGCGGGTTGGTTCTTTGGATTATCGACGTTGGACCCTGGGGTCCCCCCCTCCCCTCCAGGGTTCACGGGAACGGGTCGGCTACTTGCAGTTGGGTTGCCGACCCGTCCCTCTTTTCGGGCGCTCCAGCTCACACCGGAGCGCCCCGTTTCTTGGTGCTGGATCAGCCGGGCCGGCGGCTGGATCAGCTCTCGCTCACGAGCTTCAGGGCTGGCGCGTGTACCAGTTGATCGCGCCCTGCATCGAGTCACCGTCGCAGTTGAGCGAGCCAGCCGCGCGCACGCCAAACCGCGCCGTGGTGGGCGCCGCGATGCGCCCGTTGCCATCGGCGCCGATCACCGTGACCACCGGCGGCGGAGTGCCCGCATCGGGCAGCGAGCCGATCGCCGTCTTCGCCGGCCACGCGATGTCGGCCACGTGCCACAGCTGGCACGGCGCGCCGAGGTAGAGCTCGTTGACCGGCATCAGGGTGTCGAGCGGGATGACGTTCGCCGGCAGCGGGTTGCCGCGGAAGAAGAGCTTCACCACCGGCCTGGGCGCCTCGTAGCACTTGCCATTGCCGGCCGGCGCGACGCCCGCCGGTGCCAGGGCGGCGACGCAGCGCTGGGTCGCGCCGCACGAGCAGCGATCGCCGTCGTTGCAGTCGACGCCGCCGTCGATCACGCACGCCGGCGGTGAGGCGACGCGCGCGTCCTTGAAGTAGTGCACGAAGACGCCGTAGGTGCAGCTCGCGGTCGCGCAGCGCGCGTCGTTCTCGGGGTAGTTGAGCGAGATGTTCTCGACGAGCTGGCCGTCACCGACGTCGTCGACGTTCAGCGTCGGGTTGTCGGGGTCGCCGTTCTGGCCCCAGTCGAAGTCGAACGCCGCCCCCGGGATGGCCGCCTTCTGCCGCACCGAGTAGCCGTTGATGTCGCCCGAGGTCTTGGTGCTGGTGCCCTCGCGGAAGAACGAGAACGCGCCGGAATACTCGCCGCCGTCGGTCGACTCGGGCCTCACGAGGTGCAGGTCGAGATCGACGCCGCTGAAGCCCGCCCACTCGAGCTGGGCCACGAGGTCCTGCTTCACGGCCACCGCGAACTTGAGCGACACGTTCGTCACGCCCTGGTGCTGATCGCTGACCATCAGGTCGAGCGTGTACTCGCCGGTGACGACCGGCCGCAGCTGCACCTGCGCGGTGGTCTGCCCGCCGAGCGCGAGGTTCATCGCGCCCGCCGGCGCGCCGGTCAGCGTCCACCGGTAGCTCAGGTTGCGCCCGTCTTCGACGTCGGTGGTGCACTTCGTGGCGTCGGCGCTGTCGCTGATGGCGCTGATCTGCACCAGCTCGTTGGGCCGCACGTCGCGCGTCGCGCGGAAGTCGTAGCCGCCCGCGGGAGGCACGAGCAGCGGCGCCCACTGCGAGGCCGAGCCGTAGTCCCGCGGGGGATCACCGACCGCCTGCGGCGTCACCCGCACCAGGTTCGCGCAGACCGTGGGCGGCGCGTTGGGCTTGAGCGTGCCGTTGAGCGGCACGGTGACGGTGGGGCGATCGGGATCGTCGGAGGTCAGCACCACGCTCGCGGCGTAGGTCGCCTGCTGCTCGCTGGTCGGCACGAAGCGCACTGGCAGGTTGAAGCCCTCGGCCGCCTGCAGCTTCACGCCGCCGTCGACCGCGCCCGAGGCGAAGGTGAAGGCCGCGCGATCGGTGCCGGTGATGGCGATGCTCGACACGTCGAGCTCGACCTGGCCTGCGTTGACCACCACCAGCGTCGGCAGCTTCGTGGGGTCGATGGGGGTCGAGCGCGAGAGCGGTTCCATGCCGAAGTCGATCGACGGGGGCATGGTCGTCACGGCCGCCGTGCACCCCTGCGCCGACGCGCACACCGGGGTCAGCTCGAGCCTGGGCAGCGCGCCCTCCCCGGCCAGCGCGATCTTGATCGTGCCGCGATCGGGGTCATCGCTGGCGATCACCACCTGCGCGGTGAAGGCGGCCACCGCGGGCGGCGTGAAGGTGATCGTCACCGTCGCGGTGCCGAAGGAGTCGATCTGCGTGGGCACCGTGCCCAGCTTGAACGCCGCCGCGGCGCCGCCCTGCACGGTGATCGACGAGATGGTGACCGCGGTCTGCGTCTGCGCCTCGAGCTTGAGGCTCAGCTGCTTGACCTGGCCGACCTTCACCTGGCCGAAGTCGAGGCCCGCCGGGCTCACGCCGAGCGACGGCCGCACCTTCATGACGTCGGGCTTGCAGGTACAGCCCGACACGCTGGCCACCAGCACCGCGGCCAGGACGGGGAGCCAGCGCGTGTTCATGTCGAAAGCCTCACTGCGTGGGGAACGGCGGCGTGAACGAGCAGGTGCTGCTCTCGAGGCACCCGTCCATCACCAGCTCTTCACCACCGGTCTCGAGGTAGTGGCCGAGCATGTTGAGCATCACCGCGCCGAGGTTGAAGGGCAGCGACGGGTCGGGCGTGTCGAAGCCGTGGCGGCCGGTCGGCACCACCATCGGGAAGATCATGCCCGTCCACCCGCCGACGCGATCGCTCTTCTTCACCAGCCGCAGCGGCGGGTTGAGACGCGGCACGTCGAACTTGTCCTGCGTGCCGTCGCCCGAGAGCGCCGAGAAGTGGTCGACGTCCATCAGCACGTTCTCGCCCTTGCTGTTCTGCCACTGGCCGGTGCGCTCGACCGCGGTGAGCACGCCGTTGTCGATCAGCACGCGGTTGGGCGTCTTGTTGTAGCGCGGGTCCTTCTCGTAGATGTCGAGCATGCCGGCCACGCGGCCGATCGAGACGCCGGTCGCCACGGGCACGTTCATGTCGCCGATGGTGTTGACCACCACCATGCGCGTGCCGACCTCTTCGCCGGTGCCGTAGCGCAAGATGCGGTGGCGCTCGGTGTTGCGCAGGAAGTTCACCGGGTCGCCGCGCTCGATCGCCATCTGGGCGAGGCCCATGAAGCGGCGAATCTCGGGCGACTGGCGGCGCAGGCCGAAGCCGTCACCGAGCGCGATGAGCGGGTCGCCGGCGTGGTGCTGGAGCCCCTGGAACTTCGCGTCGAGGCCGAAGGTGTCCATCGTCCAGTACGGCTCGACGCCGTCGGGCACCGAGCAGCCGTCGCGCGCCAGCGGCGGCAGCGCGCCGTCGTAGACCGCGACCTTCCAGGAGTCGTTCTCGTCGCTGCTCACCGCCGCGCGCACCAGCCCGTTGGCGCCCACGCGCGCGCACCGCTTCTCGCCCGAGGTGAGGTTGAAGAGGACGACGGTGTCGCCTTCCTTCAGGTTGGCGTCGACCTTGCCGAGCTTCACGCGGCCCAGATCGTTCAGGTCGGGCAGCACCTGCCACGCCTCGAGCTCGCCGGCCTGGTTGCGCACGGTGGTGAAGAGCGGCCCGAGCATGCGCAGGTTGACCGCCTCGCGCACGCCGCCCTGGATCGAGCGAATGCCGATGTCGGGCAGGCCCGCGCCACCCGAGACGGGGATCGCCACGTCGATCTGCGGCTCGAGGCCCGACATCATCGCGCTCATGATGCCGCCGAGCGAACCACCGGTGATGTGAATGGGCGCGCCGCCGCCGATGTCGAGCACGCCGTCGCCGTTGAAGTCACCGGCGAGATCGTCCTTGCCGTCGCGGTTGCCGTCGTACTTCCACGTGCGCGCGCCATCGAAGCCGCGGATCACGCGAATGAGCTGCATGTAGTCGAGGGCCGACTGCTTCACGACCTCGCGGGTGTGCAAGATGTAGCTGGTCCAGAAGTCGGCGCCCGAGTCCTTGATGCCGTCGCGGTTCTGGTCGAACGCGCGATCGTTGAGCGCGATGGCGTCGAACATCGGGCCGATGCCCTTGTTGGCGAGCAGCGCGCGCGCGAGCTGGAGATCGGTCGGGTCGAGGCCGACGCCGTGGCTGACGTTCTCCATGCCGATCGACGCGAGGCCGTACCGCGCGAAGAAGCCGCCATAGAAGAGCGGGTCGAGCTTGTTGCCGGTGTACCCGTGGCCGAGCACCACCACCGGGGCCGGGCCGCTGCGGCGCTTGGGCACCACCAGCCACACCGTCACCGTTTCGGGCCGCGTGAAGGCCGCGCCGGTCACCGGGTCGATGTCGATCAGCTGCTTGTAGAGCGGCAGC
>JAXLYB010000017.1:0-171795 GCA_046351675.1 Myxococcaceae bacterium | reverse complement strand
CGTCGCAGAGCCGCCGCCGGTCGCCGCGGTGCCGCCGCCCGTCCCGTTGCCGCCGCCGGTGCCGGTGGCGGGCTGATTGCCACACGTCCACAACGTCATGGTGAGGGCTGCGATCGAGAGCGCTCGGAACATGGAGCGCGGACCTACTCCGTGCGCCGGGTTTTTCCAATCGGCCGGGCCCGCGTGAATGAAGAGGCGCGCAGCCACGTCGGGTCGCGCCGAATGACGACCCTGGTCCTCTTGTTGTTGGCGCAGAGCGGTGAGTTCGCGACGTGGACCGATGCTGACGGCGTGACGCACGCCGCGTTGAAGGGAGAGGCGCCGGCGTCGGCGAAGCGGGTGGTCGCGACGGTCTCGGTCATCGACCCCGACGCGCGCCCGCTGGTGCTCGCCGATGGGGGCACGCGTGCCGACGACACCGCGTGGTGGCGCGCGCGGCTCGATGAGCGGCGGCGCGAGGTGCGGCGGTTGCGCGCGGTCGCAGCGGGTGCAGCGCAGGACGTGGCGTCGTCGACGCGGCGCGAGTGCGTGACGGCGACGGCGAAGGCGGAGGTGCCGGCGCGTGCGTACGTCGTGCGATCGCGTGCAGGGCCGCTCGTCGTTCGCTCCCTGCCCGCAAGCAATATGGTGTCGAACACGTCGTGTGTGCAGACGTCAGCGTCTTCTGCACAGGTCGCGGCGCTGGCGCGCGCGCGGGTGGAGCTCGACGACGCGGAGCGCGCGCTGCGTGACGAAGAGCGCGAGGCGACGGCGGCGGGGTTGCCGCTGAGAGATCTCGGCTCCGACTGAGCGGGTTGTGAGAAGGTGCGCGCGATGGTGCGTGTGCGCAAGCTGGCGCGGCTGATGGTCCCGGGCGAGTCGGTGTTCCGGTCGCTGTTCGCGCCGTTGCGCGAGGCCTCGCAGCTCGACTCGCAGCTCAACGAGTCGTTCGCGGGCGCGGTCGTGTCGCGGAAGTTGATGCCGACGGTCTACCTGCTCCTGCTGTTGCCGCTGCTGTGCCTCCTCTTTCCTGCGCTGATGCTCGTCGCGGCGACGCACGCGCGCGCGACGGAGCAGTTTGGTGAGCCGGCCGCGTGGGTCCTCGAGGGCCTGCTGGTGGTGGGCGTCTGCGCGCGGTTGATCTTCAAGGCGTGGACCGCCTCGCGCGGGGTCGAGCCGAGGAGTGAAGAGCTCACGCTGTCACCCGCCGAGGTCGAAGCGCGGCTCGCGTCCGGCCAGCTGCGCCCGTGGGACCTCGTGCACGACGGCCAGGTGTGGAACACGCTCGAGGCCTCGCCCCAGTTCGAGTTCGCGTGCGAGGAGCCGGTCGCGCGCGAGCGCCGGCGTCGACGCCTGGCGCTGGCAGGGAAGCTGTTTGGCTGGGCGGCGGTCCTCGCGGCGTACGCGTGGTGGATGACCTCGTGATCGGCATCGACTTTGGCACCAGCAACACCGCGGTCGCGCTCCCGAGCGGCGAGGTGCTGCGCATCGACCACGGCTCGCCGCTGTTCCGCACGGTCTTGTTCTTCCCCGAAGACACCACCGAGACGCTCGCCGGCAGCGAGGCGATCGAGCGGTACCAGGAAGACAACGCGGGCCGCTTCATCCAGTCGATGAAGACCTGGCTGCCGGCGCAGAGCTTCACCAAGACGACGCTGCGGGGCCGCACGCTGAGCCTCGAGGAGCTGATCGCCATCTTCCTGCGCAAGGTGCGTGGCGTGGTGACGGGGCAGGGGCACGCGGTCGAGTCGGTGGTGCTGGGGCGGCCGGCGCGCTTCTCGCGTGACGCGAGCATCGACGCGTTCGCGGAAGCGCGGCTGCGCAAGGCGGCCGAGCTCGCGGGCTTTTCCAACGTGCGCTTCGTCATCGAGCCAATCGCCGCGGCCTTGGCGTACGAGGCGCGGCTCGAGCGCGATGAGACGGTGCTGGTCGCCGACTTCGGCGCGGGCACGTCGGACCTCACGGTGATGCGGCTGGGGCCCTCGCGACGAGAGGCGGCCGAGCGGGCGGGTGACGTCATCGCGAGCGGCGGCGTGTACGTCGGCGGCGATCGCTTCGACGCGGCGATCATGAAGCAGAAGCTGTTCGTGCACTTCGGGCATGGGTCGACGTACGAGGCCGCGCTCGGCGCGAAGCGCATGCCGATGCCGACCTACGTCTCGAGCCGGCTGCTGTCGTGGAACGAGATGTCGCTCATTCGCGAGAAGAAGACGCGGGAGCTCATCGACCTGATGCTCAAGTCGAGTGACCGCAAGCCGGCCATCGAGGCCCTGCACGATCTCGTGATGTACAATCTGGGCTTCCGGCTCTACCGCGCCATCGAGGCGGCGAAGGTGCGCTTGTCGACCGAGCAGGAGACGACGCTCGACTTCGAAGAAGAGCGCATCGCGATTCACGAGCGCATCACGCGCGACGAGTTCGAGGCCGCGTCGGCGCACCTCATCGCCGAGCTCGAAGAGTGCACCGACGAGGTGCTCTCGCGCGTGCCCGCGGGGACGGTCATCGACTCGGTGTTCCTCACGGGCGGGTCGTCGCACGTGCCCGCGGTGCGGCGGCTCTTCGCGCGGAAGTTCGGTGAGGACCGGCTGCGCACCGCCGACGCGTTCACCAGCGTCGTCGAAGGACTGGGCCGCGCGGGCCGTTCAGGCTGATCGAAGCCCGCAGGAAGTGCGAGCGTTCCCACACCGGCGCAGGCGCTTCGCTGCTACCCCGATGTGCGCAAGCTCTTCGTTCACGCCAGGCACCTGAAATTGCAGCGAGCGCGCGGTGGCGCGTGGCTTGAAGCGCGCCGCCGCAGGAGGCGGCATGAGCGCTCTGGATTTCTGGTTGAAGAACTCCCGTCCCGGGCAGGAGTTGACCGACTCGAGAGCAGCCGCCGTAGCGGAAAAGCGCTTCGGTCTGCCGCGCCGCGAGTTCCTGAAGATCGCCGCCGGACTCACCGCGGCGCTCGGCTTGCCGAGCACGGCGCTGGGCGCGGTGGTGAACGCGATGACGCAGCCGAAGAAGCCGTCGGTCATCTGGCTGCAGTTCCAGGAATGCACCGGCTGCACCGAGAGCCTGCTGCGATCGGATCACCCGACGCTCGACAAGCTGATCCTCGACCTGATCAGCCTCGACTACCACGAGACCCTGATGGCGGCGGCGGGCAAGCAGGCCGAAGAGGCGCGCCTCGCCGCGATGAAGGAGAACAAGGGCAAGTACGTGCTCGTCATCGAGGGCGCGATTCCCACGAAGGAGAACGGCATCTTCTGCAAGGTCGGCGGCCGCACCGCGCTCGACCTCACGAAGGAAGCGGCGGCCGACGCCGCGGCGGTCATCAGCATCGGCAGCTGCGCGAGCTGGGGCGGCATGCCCTCGACGTCACCCAACCCCACCGGCGCGAGCTCGGTCGGCAAGGTGCTCGGCAAGACGGTGGTCACGATTCCCGGCTGCCCGCCCAACCCGTACAACTTCCTCTCGACGGTGGTGCACTTCCTCACCTTCGGCTCGCTGCCGGAGCTCGACGCGAAGGGCCGCCCGAAGTTCGCGTACGGCCGGCTCATTCACGAGAACTGCGAGCGTCGCGCGCACTTCGACGCGGGCCGCTTCGCGATGGAGTTCGGCGACGAGGGCCACCGGCAGGGCTGGTGTCTCTACAAGCTGGGCTGCAAGGGCCCGGAGACGTACGCGAACTGCCCGCAGATTCTCTTCTGCGACGCGGGCCCGGGGAGCTGGCCGGTCGGCACCGGTCACCCGTGCATCGGCTGCACGGAAGAGGGCATCGCGTTCACCAAGCCGATTCACGCGCTCGCGGAGCTGAAGACGGTGACGCCGCCGGTGCAGTTCGCGCGGCCGGCGGAAGAGCAGGGGCAGGGCGCGACTCCGCTGACGGCGGCGGTGGCCGCGGCGGCCGCGGGGCTGGCCATCGGTGCGGGGCTCAAGCTCGCCGACAACCTCGGCAAGCGCGACGAGGGCAACGCTCGCAAAGACGAGAAGTGAGGGCGCGCCATGACCATCGACCGACGCAAGTTCCTGCGGCTGGCTGGCAGCACGGTGGTGGCGGCCACGGCGACGACGGCCGCGACCGCTGAGGCGCGCCCCGCCAAGCCGATGCCCGAAGACGCGCTCGGGCTGCTCTTCGACGGCACGCTGTGCATCGGCTGCCGCGCGTGCATGCCCGCGTGCAAGGAGGCCAACGGCATGCCCGCCGAGCGCACGCCGCTCAAGGTGGGCAGCGACCAGGTGAACACGCTGTGGGACGCGCCGGTCGACATCTCGGGCAAGACGCTCAACGTCATCAAGGCGTACGTGAACGGCACCGGCGAGAAGAAGGACCGGGAGATCGACGGCTTCGCGTTCACCAAGAAGTCGTGCCTGCACTGCATCGACCCGTCGTGCGTGTCGGCGTGCCCGGTGAGCGCGATGACGAAGGACCCGGTGAACGGCATCGTCGGCTACTCGGTCGACGCGTGCATCGGCTGCCGGTACTGCGTGGCGGCGTGTCCCTTCGGGGTGCCGCGCTTCACGTTCGACTCGGCGACTCCGAAGATCTCGAAGTGCCAGCTCTGCAAGCACCGCTTCAGTGACGGCAAGTACGCGGCGTGCGCCGAGGTGTGCCCGACCGGCGCGACGTTGTTCGGCAAGGTGAACGACCTGCGCCTCGAGATTGCCCGCCGCCGCTCGCTCGCGCCTGGCACGCGCACCCGCTTCCCGCGCGGCCGGCTCGGCGGGGAAGACCACAGCTACGAGGGCGTGGTCGGCAGCTACGTCGACCACGTGTACGGCGAGAAGGAGATCGGCGGCACGCAGGTGATGCACCTCTCGGGCGTGCCCTTCGCGTTGCTCGACAAGCCCGAGCTGCCCGACATCGCGCCGGCGCGGGAGAGCGAGACGATTCAGCACGGCATCTACGCGGGCCTGGTCGCTCCGCTCGGCTTCCTCGGGGTGCTGGTCGCTGCTGCGCGCCGCAACATGGTGAAGCGGGGCGTCGAGCCGCCCGACGTACCGCCCGACATTCCTGACGCTCCGAAGGGAGGCACGTCATGAGCGCGGAGACGCACGCGGCGCCGGCTCCGGTGGGCGGCAAGTTGCTCACGCCGGTGACCGCGTTCCTCGGGCTGTTGGTGCTCGCGATGTTGAGCGTGCTCGCGGTGCGCTTCGTGAAGGGCATCGGCGCGGCGACCAACCTGAACGACGGCTACCCGTGGGGCTTGTGGATTGCGTACGACGTGGTCGCGGGCTCGGCGCTCGCGGCGGGCGGCTTCACCACGGCGCTCATGGTGTACGTGCTCAACCGCGGCGCGTACCACCCGCTGATTCGCCCCGCGTTGGTGGCGGCGCTGCTCGGCTACCTGCAAGCGGGCATGTCGGTGATCTTCGACCTCGGCCGCTGGTGGGACTTCTGGCACCTCTTCTTGCCGCGGTACGCGCAGGTGAACTCGGTGCTGTTCGAGGTCGCGGTCTGCATCACCGCGTACGTGGTGGTGATGTGGATCGAGTTCATGCCGGTGGTGCTCGAGAAGCTCGGCTGGGCGTCACCGAAGAAGAAGCTCGAGCGCGCGCTGTTCTTCTTCATCGGCCTGGGCGTGCTGCTGCCCACGATGCACCAGTCGTCGCTGGGCACGCTGCTGGTGGTGTTCGGCCCGCAGGTGCACCCGCTCTACCAGTCGAAGTGGTTGCCGCTGCTGTTCCTCACCTCGACGGTCGGCATGGGCTTCGCGGCGGTGACCATCGAGGGCGCCATCTCGTCGATGGGGCTGCGGCGGCCGTTCGAGAAGGAGATCCTCGGCAAGCTGCTCGGCATCGGGCGCTGGCTCATCGTGGCCTTCTTCGTGATTCGCTTCGTCGATCTCGCGGCGCGCGGCGCGCTTGGCTACGCGCTGCAGTTCTCGCCGCCGATGGTGACGTTCTGGGTCGAGAACCTGCTGATGGCGGCGCCGCTGTTCTTGCTGGCCACGAAAGAAGAGCGCGCGCGCAGCAAGAACATCTTCCTGAGCGCGATGTCGCTCGCGTTGGGCGGCGTGGTGTACCGGCTGTCGGCGTTCCTCGTGGCGTACGACACGGGCGCGGGGTGGCACTACTTCCCGTCGCTGGGTGAGCTGACGGTGACCGTCGGGCTCATCGCCTTCGAAGTGCTGGGCATCATCATCGCAATTCGGGTGTTGCCGATTCTCCCCGCGGCACCAGGGGCCGAGACCCCGAGGAAGACCTCATGAGCAAGCGAATCACCATCGACCCCATCACCCGCATCGAGGGCCACCTGCGCATCGACGTCGAGGTGGGCGGGGACAACAAGGTCTCCAACGCGTGGGCGTCGGGAACCATGTGGCGCGGCGTCGAGCAGATTCTCCTCGGGCGCGACCCGCGTGACGCGTGGGCCATCACGCAGCGCTTCTGCGGCGTCTGCACCACCGTGCACGCCATCGCCTCGGTGCGCGCGGTCGAGAATGCGCTCGACCTGCCGGTGCCGAAGAACGCGCAGTACATCCGCAACCTGATGATCGCGGCGCACGCGATTCACGACGAGATCGTCCACTTCTACCACCTGAGCGCGCTCGACTGGGTCGACGTCACGTCGGCGCTGAAGGCCGACCCCGCGAAGACGGCGGCGCTCGCCGAGAGCCTCTCGCCGTGGCCGCTCAACGGCAAAGCCGAGATGACCGCGGTGCAGGAGAAGTTGAAGGGGCTGGTGGCGAGCGGGCAGCTGGGCATCTTCGCCAACGGCTACTGGGGTCACCCGGCGATGAAGCTGCCGCCCGAGGTGAACCTGCTCGCGGTGGCGCATTACCTCCAGGCGCTCGACGTGCAGCGGCAGGCGAACAAGATCGTCGCGATTCTCGGCAGCAAGACGCCGCACATCCAGAACGTGGCGGTGGGCGGCGTGTCGAACCCGGTGTCGCTCAACAGCCAGTCGGTGCTCTCGGTCGAGCGGCTGCTGGCCATCAAGGCGCACATCGACGCGGTGAAGGACTTCATCAATCAGGTGTACTTGATCGACGTCGCGGCGGTGGCGGCCTTCTACCCGGAATGGACGCAGCTCGGGAAAGGCGTGACCAACTACCTCGCGTGCCCCGACTTCCCGCTCGATGAGCGCGGCACGCAGTTCGAGACCAGCGGCGGTTACGTCGCTGGCGGGCAGCTCGACAGCTTCAAGCCCATCACGCGCTTCGGTGACACGTACTTCCGCGAGGGCGTGGCCGAGAGCGTGAAGCACTCGTGGTACCAGGGCGGCAAGGGCGCGCTGCACCCGTACAAGGGCGAGACCAACGCGGAGTTCACCGACTTCCAGGAGAACGGGAAGTACTCGTTCGTGAAGTCGCCGACGTTCCTCGGGCAGCCGGCGCAGGTCGGTCCGTTGGCGCGCGTGCTGATGGCGGTGGCGACGAAGGACACCGAGGTGACCAAGCACCTCGATCGCCTGCTCGGGCTCATCGACGCGGTGGGCAAGGTGAAGGTGCCGCTCGAGGGGCTGCATTCCACGCTCGGCCGTCACGCGGCGCGCGCGGTGATGTGCGCTCGCAACGTCGAGATTCTCGAGAAGCAGTGGAAGCTGCTCATCGACAACATCGCGAAGGGCGACGTGCACACCTTCGAGAAGCCGGTGTTCCCCACCGGCGAGGTGTCGGGCTTCGGCTTCCACGAGGCGCCGCGCGGGCTGCTCTCGCACTGGGTGGTCATCGAGAACGGCGTCATCAAGAACTACCAGGCGGTGGTGCCGACGACGTGGAACGCGGCGCCGCGCAACGAGAACGACGCCATCGGGCCGTACGAGTCGTCGCTGCTGGGCACTCCGCTCGCCGACCCGGAGCGCCCGCTCGAGGTGCTGCGCACGATTCACAGCTTCGACCCGTGCCTCGCGTGCGCGGTGCACCTGACCGACGTGACGAAGCGGCCCATCGTGAAGGTGCGCGCGTTGTGAGTGCTGCGCCACAGGTGGTCGTGCTCGGCGTGGGCAACGTGCTCATGTCCGACGAGGGCGTGGGCGTGCACACCGTCAACGAGCTCGAGAAGCGCTTCGAGTTTCCCGAGAACGTGCGGTGCGTCGACGGCGGCACTTCGACGCAGGAGTTGATGGGCGACCTCGAGAACCTCGACCACCTCATCGTCATCGACGCGGTGCGCTCGGGTGCGGCTCCGGCGACGGTGTTGCGGCTCGAGGGGGCGGCGGTGCCGGCGGCGTTCACCACGAAGCTGTCTCCGCACCAGGTGGGCATCAGCGACTTGCTGGCGACACTCACGTTGCTGGGCCGCGAGCCGAAGAACGTCGTGCTCCTGGGCGTGGAGCCGGCGGTGCTGAGCCTCGACTTGAATCTCTCGCCGACCGTTGCGGCGCGCGTGCCGGAGTTGCTGACGAAGGTGCTCGACGAGCTGGCACGGTGTGGCGTGCGGTTGCGTGGGCGCGGCGATCCTTCGTGAGCTGGGCTCGAGGGGACCTGTGGCGTGATGGGTTGCGGCACTGCTCGGCGCGAGCTTGCCCCTCGACCGCGGGCGAACTTCACGCACGGTGGGGCCGACGCCGGTGCGGATAATGGGCTGTGGCAGCGTTATCCGCACCGCGGTCGCCCGTGGGCTGTCTTCGTGAGCATCACGACGCGTGAGTGAACGCGTCACCGCCTGCAGTTGCGGGGCACGTCGGCTGTTCGGCCCAGCGCAGACCACGAGCACGCCCGCCACCACCAAGGAAGACGGCAACCGCCCGCACTCGCTCGCGCGACGAAACTCTTGCGGGGTGTCTGGGGTGCCAGCAAAGCCTGCGGGAGGGCGTGAGCGTGAGTGCCGGACACTGCGAGATCGGCGGTCGGCGCGCCGCTTGAAACGGGGAAGCGCGTGCCCCACCTCGGACGCCGCATTGCCGTGCAGGGCACCGTCCAGGGCGTCGGGTTTCGCCCCTGGGTGTACCAGCTGGCCCACGAGCTGAAGCTCACCGGCTCGGTGAAGAACGGCCCCGAGGGCGTCACCATCGACGTGTTCGGCCCCGGTGAAGACCTCGACCGGTTGCTGAAGCGGCTGCAGACCGAGCTGCCGCCGGCGGCGCGCATCGAGCGGCTGCGCACCACCGAGTTGGAGGCGAAGCGGCCCGAGCAGTTCGTGATTCTGCCGAGCGACACCACGGGCGATGCACGGCCGAGCATCCCGGCGGACCTGTCGATGTGCGACGCGTGCCGCGCCGAGGTGAATGATCCGCACGCGCGGCGCTACCAGTACCCGTTCACCAACTGCACGCACTGTGGGCCGCGGTTCTCCATCGCGGTGTCGATTCCGTACGACCGGCCGAACACCACCATGGCGGGCTTTCCGCTCTGCGACGCGTGCCGCGCGGAATACGAGAACCCGCTCGATCGCCGCTTTCACGCGCAGCCGATCGCGTGCCCGGTGTGTGGTCCTTCGCTCGCGTGGCGCGATGCGGACGGAACTGCGCGCGACGTGGGCAACGTGCTCGACGCGGCGGCGCGGGCGCTGCTCGCCGGTCAGATTCTCGCGATTCGCGGGCTCGGTGGCTTTCACCTCGCGTGCGATGCGAGTGACGCGAAGGTCGTCGCCGAGCTGAGGCGTCGCAAGCACCGCGAGGAGAAGCCGTTCGCGGTGATGGTGCCCTCGCTCGAGTGGGCTCACCGGATGGCGGAGTTGAGCGCTGACGAGGTCGCGCTGCTCCGTTCTCCGGCGCGGCCCATCGTGCTCGCGCGTGCGCGTGACGGAGGTGGCGAGCTGGCCGGCCTCTTCCTGCCGTACACGCCGCTGCACGAGTTGCTGCTCTCGCGTGTCGCGCGGCCGCTGGTGATGACGTCGGGCAATCTCAGCGACGAGCCGATGGCGGTCGACAACGACGACGCGGTCTCGAGACTGCGCGGCGTGGCCGATGCCTTCGTGGTGCACGACCGGCCCATCGCGACGCGCACCGACGACTCGGTGGCGCGGGTGGTCGCGGGGCAGCCGATGCTCGTGCGGCGCGCGCGTGGGTACGTGCCAGATCCGCTGCGCTCTCCGCTCGAGTTCCGCGAGCCGGTGCTGGCGGTCGGCGGACAGTTGAAGAACACCTTCTGCGTCGGGCATCGCGACGTCTTCACGCTCGGGCCGCACGTGGGCGACCTCGAAGACGCGGCGACGTTCATGGACTTCGAGCGCCTCGTGCCGCGCCTGGAGCGCTTCCTCGAGGTCGAGCCGCGCGTCGTGGTGCACGACCTCCACCCTGACTACGAGTCGACTCTCTACGCGCTGCGACGGGACGGTCGTCACTTCGTCGTGCAGCACCACCATGCGCACGTCGCGGCGGTGATGGCGGAGCACGGACTGACCGGGCGGGTGCTCGGGCTCGCGTTCGACGGCACGGGCTACGGCACCGATGGCGCGGCGTGGGGCGGAGAGTTCCTCGCGTGCACGCCGGGTCACTTCGAACGGCGCGCCTGGTTCCGCGCGCTGCGGCTGGTGGGCGGTGAGCGCGCGATTCGGCAGCCGTGGCGGCTCGCGCTCGCGGCGCTCGAGGATGCGTTCGAGGGCAAGGCTCCGCTGGAGCGCTTGCCGCTGTTCGGCATGGTGGAGGCGCGTGACGTGGCGAACGTGCGCGCGGTGCTCGAGTCAGGCGACGCGGCGCGGGCGCACGGCGTGGGTCGGTACTTCGACGCGGCGGCGGCGCTGATTCTCGGCAGGCCGGTGAGTGGTTTCGAAGCGCAGCTCGCGATGGCGCTCGAGGCTCGCGCTTCGGGTTCGCAACCGAGCTGGCCCTTCGCGCTCGACGCGCACGAGCTCGACCTGCGGCTGATGTGGCGCGCGTTGGTGGCCGACCTGCTCGACGGCGTCGACGCAGCGACTCTCGCGGCGCGCTTCCATTCCACGCTGGCGAGCGCGTCGGTGGCGATGACGCGGCAGGTGCTCTCGCAAGTCGGGCGGATGCCGGTGATTCTCTCGGGCGGCTGTTTCGCCAACGCGCGGCTCACGGCCGAGGTCGTCGCCGGATTGAGCGACCTCGACGTGCGGCTGCCGCGGCGTGCACCTCCCGGCGACGGTGGGCTCGCGTTGGGCCAGGCGTACGTCGCCGCCGCGTTGCTGCAGGACCTCGAGCCAGAAGGAGGGCGCTGACATGTGCCTCGGCGTTCCCGGTCGCATCGTTTCCATCGACGGCTTCATCGCCACGGTCGACTTCTGGGGCGTGCAGAAGCACGTGCAGCTCCACCTGGTCGACGAGCCGGTGCAGCCCGGTGACTACATCCTCAACCACGTCGGCTACGCGATTCGCAAAATCCCCGCGGAGGACATCGAGGGCACGCTCGCGATGTACGACCAGCTGCTCGACGGCAAGCCGGGCGACCTGATGCGCGCCGACGTGGAAGGTGAGCTCGACGCGGCGCGGGGGCGGCGGTGAACGCGTTGAGCGAAATGCAGTTTCGCGATCCGGTGCGCGGCCGCGCGCTGACCGAGCGGCTGGTGGCGTTGGCGAAGTCGTTCGGGCGCGCTCCGGTCTCGGTGATGCACGTGTGCGGCAGCCACGAGCAGGCCATCGCGCGCTTCGGCCTGCGCAGCGCGTTCCCCAAAGAGCTCGACGTGGTGATGGGCCCGGGCTGCCCGGTGTGCATCACCGACGTGCCGGAGGTGGACGAGGCCGTCGCGCTCGCGCTGCAGGGCGTGCGGGTCGCGACGTACGCCGACATGCTGCGCGTGCCGGGCACGGTGAAGTCGCTGGCCGACGTGCGGGCCGAGGGCGCGAAGGTCGAGACGGTCTACAGCATCGACCAGGCGGTCGAGCTCGCGCGGCAGAGCGACGAGCCGGTGGTCTTCTTCGCGACGGGCTTCGAGACGACGGCGGTGGCGACGGCGGCGGTGTTGCTGCAGGGCGTGCCCGACACCTTCTCGGTGCTCTCGGCGCACAAGTACATCCCGCCGGTGATGGAGATCGTCACCGAGATGCCGGGCACGCGCATCGAGGGTTTCCTCGCCGCGGGGCACGCCGCGACCATCACGGGATGGGGCGTGTTCGAGCCCTTCGTCGCCGCGCACGGCGTGCCGGTGGTGGTCGCGGGGTTCGAGCCGCTCGACATCCTCGCGGCGCTGGTGCGGCTGGTGGAGCTCATCAAGGACGGCCCGCCGCAGGTGGTGAACATGTTCCCGCGGTGCGTGACGAAGGAAGGCAATCGCGTCGCGCAGTCGCAACTGTGGAAGGTGTTTCAGCCGATGGGCGGGCAGTGGCGTGGCATCGCCCACGTGCCGAACGGCAACCTGCGGCTGCGCGAGGAGTTCCGGAAGTACGACACGCGCGCGCGCTTCAGCATCGACGTGTCGCGCCTGTGGGACTACGCGCCGCCGACGCTGCTCGGGCAGTGCATCTGCGGCGAGATCATGTCGGGTGCGCGTGGCCCGAAAGACTGCCCGCTGTTCGGCAAGCAGTGTCTGCCTGAGAACCCGGTGGGCGCGTGCATGGTGTCGAGCGAGGGCACCTGCCGCATCTGGCACCAGTACGGCGGCCACCTCGACCTGCGAGGCGTGAAATGACGACCTTCCCCTCGATCATCAAGCGGGAGCAACGCGTCGCGCTCAAGCACGGCGGCGGCGGGCGCGCGATGCGCTCGCTCATCGAGTCCATCTTCCTGCAGGGCGCCGAGGACGTGCCGGTCGACGGCGTCGGGCTCTCGGCGATGGACGACGGCGCCGCGCTGCGCCTCGGAGATCAACACCTCATCATCACCACCGACTCCCACGTCATTCACCCGCTGTTCTTCCCCGGCGGCGACATCGGGAAGCTCAGCGTGTGCGGCACGGTGAACGACCTCTCGATGATGGGCGCGACGAAGCTGCTCGGGCTGACGTGCGCGGTGATTCTCGAAGAGGGCCTCGAGCGCGAGACGCTGGAGCGCGTGTACCAGTCGATGCGCGACACGTGCCGCGAGGTCGGCGTGCCCATCGTCACCGGCGACACCAAGGTGATGGGGAAGGGCGAGGTCGACGCGCTCGTCATCAACACCACCGGCATCGCGCTCACCTCGCGCGTGGTGCGCGACAACGGGCTGCGCGTGGGCGACCGGGTCATCGTCACCGGCAACGTCGGCGACCACGGCCTGGCGGTGATGGCGCGGCGAAACAAGCTGCAGCTCGACGGAGAGCTGAAGAGCGACGTCGCGCCGCTGTTCGACCTCGTGCAGGCGGTGCTGCGCGCGGGCGGCGACGACGTGGTGGCGATGAAGGACCCGACGCGCGGTGGGGTCTCGAGCGCGCTGCACGAGATGGCGGGCAAGGCGGGCGTGGGGTTGCTGCTGCAAGAGGGCGCGGTGCCGGTGAGTGCTCCGGCGCGGGCGGCGAGTGAGCTGCTCGGCATCGATCCATTGCACGTGGCGAACGAGGGCAAGGCCGTCATCGGCGTGCGCGAGGCGTCGGCGGAGCGCGTGCTGGCGGCGCTCAAGGCGCATCCACTCGGGCGTGACGCGGCCATCATCGGCACGGTCATCGCGGAGCCGAAGGGCAAGGTGGTGCTCGACACTGGCTTTGGGCGGCGGCTGCTCGCTGAGCCCGAAGGTGAACTCCTGCCGAGGATTTGCTGATGAGCGCGCCCTCGCACATTCGCGTCACGCGCGACGGAGCGGTGGGCGTGTTGACCATCGATCGCCGCGAGCGCCTCAACTCGCTCGACGTGCAGACGGCGCGCGATCTGCGCAAGGCGGGGCTGGCGCTCGCTCGCGATGCCGAGGTGCGGTGCGTGGTGCTCGCGGGGACGGGCGGCGTGTTCTGCAGCGGGGCCGACCTCAAGTACATCCGCGCGGGGGGCGATGCGCGTGACCTGGGTTA
This sequence comes from Myxococcaceae bacterium, assembly GCA_046351675.1. Taxonomy (GTDB): domain Bacteria; phylum Myxococcota; class Myxococcia; order Myxococcales; family Myxococcaceae; genus Archangium_A. The sequence goes on along the minus strand of JAXLYB010000017.1, from coordinate 158,070 downwards.
CCTGTCGCCCGAGGCGCGGGGCGCGTCGCAGGGCTACGGGCCGATCTTCAAACAGATCCTCGAGTACCTGCACGCGACGATCTCGGAGCTGCGTCGTGCTCCGAAGCCCGTCATCGCGGCGGTCGACGGCGTGGCGGCTGCGGGAGGGCTGGGACTGGCGATGTGTTGCGACCTCGTTGTCGCCAGTGAGCGCAGCGCGTTCGAGTTCGCGTACTTCAAGACGGCGCTCAGCGGCGCGGAGAGCTCGACGTTCTTCCTGCCGAAGATGCTCGGGCTGCGTCGCGCGATGGACCTCGCGTTGTTGAATCCACGGCTCACCGCGCGTGACGCGTTGGCCGAGCGAATGATCAGCGCGGTGTTTCCCGATGCGACGTTCGAGGACGAGGTGGCGTCGCTCGCGCGGCGGCTCGCGAGTGGACCGACGGCCAGCTACGCGACGGCGAAGCGGTTGATGAACGAGGCGATGGGCGTCGACCGGCTCGACTTCCACCTCGACCGCGAGCTCGAGGGCCTCGCGCGCTCAGCCGACAGCCGCGACTTCGCCGAGGGGCTCGACGCCTTCTTCGCGAAGCGTCCGCCGAAGTTCGAGGGTCACTGACATGCACGAGTACTCCATCGTTCAGAGTCTGCTCGACAAGGTGGAAGCCACGGCGACGGCCAATGGCGCGATCAACGTGCACGCGTTGACGGTGCGCATCGGCGAGAGCTCGGGCGTCGACGCGGTGCTGCTCAAGACCGCGTGGGACACGTTTCGCGAGAAGACGCTGTGCGCGAAGGCCGAGCTGACCATCGAGCGCGTGCAGGTCTCGTGGGAATGCCCGCGGTGCGGCAGCCCGCCAAAGCCTGACGGTCCGCTGGTGTGTCCGAAGTGCGGCTCGCCGCTCAAGTTGTCGGCAGGTGACGAAATCATCCTTTCCCACGTCGAACTCGAGGTGGCTGACCATGTGTGAAGACTGCGGATGTGGTGACACCAACCTCGTGCCCGTCGCGGTGCACGAGCGGATTCTCTCGAAGAACGACGCGCAGGCCCGGCACAACCGCGAGCACTTCGTCGAGGCGGGCGTGCTGGCCATCAACCTCATGGGCTCTCCGGGCTCGGGGAAGACGGCGCTGCTCGAGGCGACCGCGAAGTTCTCGAAGGGGCGGCTCGCGCTCGGGGCCGTGAGCGGAGACCTCGCGACCGACAACGACGCGCAGCGGTTGCAGAAGGCGGGCATTCCGTCGGAGGCCATCACCACCGGCAACGCGTGCCATCTCGACGCCGAGATGGTGCACCACGCACTGCATCACCTCGCGTGGCGGGAGACCGACGTGTTCGTCATCGAGAACGTCGGCAACCTGGTGTGCCCCGCGGTGTACGACCTGGGGCAGGCGGCGAACGTGGTGGCGCTCGCGGTCACCGAGGGTGAAGACAAGCCGCTGAAGTACCCGGTGATGTTCCGCGGTGCTGATTTGGTGGTGCTCACCAAGGTCGACCTGGTGCCGCACCTCGATGTGTCGATGGCGGCCATCAAGGATGCGCTCGCGCGGGTGATGCCGAAGCCGAACGTCATCGAGGTGAGCGCGAAGACGGGGGCGGGCATCGAGCAGTGGGTCGCGTGGCTCGAGGCGCATCGGCCGAAGAAGCCGGCGCATCCGCATTCACATTCGCATTCGCACGACCACGACCATCACCACGGGCATTCGCATGGGCACCGGCGCTAGCGGACTGCTGCTCGGCATCGCGGCGAGCCTCGCGGTGGTGCACACCGCCATCGGGGTCGACCACGCCGTGCCGTTCATCGCGCTCTCGCGGCTGCATCGGTGGTCGCTGGGGAAGACGCTCGCGGTGACGGCGGTCGCGGGGGTCGGTCACGTGCTGTCGGCGGTGCTCATCGGGCTCGGCGCGTTGGCGCTGGGACTCGCGGCGGAACAACTCGCGCCCTTCGAGGCGGCGCGAGGGAATGTGTCGCTGTTCATCCTGGTGAGTCTCGGGCTCGCGCTCACCGCGCTCGGCGCGTTTCACTGGTGGAAGGGGAATCGCCACGAGCATCACCACCTGCATGGGCTCTCGCACGAGCACCCGCATGGTGAGGACGTGCACCGTCAGCGTGCGATCAGCATGTGGACGCTCTTCGTGGTGTTGGTGTTCGGGCCGTGTGAGGCGATGGTGCCGTTGCTGCTCGCGCCGGGGCTGACGCAGGACGTGCCGTTGCTGCTGGGCGTGATTGCGGTCTTCGGGCTCTTCACCGTGGTGACGATGGTGGTGCTCGTCGCGCTCGGCTGGCTGGGGACGTCGTTGGTCGATCTCGAGAAGCGCTTGGGACGGCACGCGGTCGCGGCGAGTGAAGTGCTCGCGGGGCTGGCGATCGTGGCCACGGGCGCGGCGGTGCGCTTGTTCGATTTGTAACGTCTCTCCCTCTCCTCTTCAGAGGAGAGGGTCGGGGTGAGGAGAAACTCTTCGGGCGCTGCGGTTGGTTACTCCTCACCCCAACCCTCTCCTCCTCGGGAGGAGAGGGAGCTCGAGCTCGAGTTAAGGCACAGTCCACGTGAGGCCGGTGTCGACCTCGCCGCAGTTCTTCGAGCGCAACGTCACGGGATACGTCCCACTCGGCAACACCGGCACGTCGGCAATGAACGCATCCCGGCTCGGGCTGTAGCTGCCGTGCCCCAGCGCCGCCCCACCGACGACCAAATCGAGCGTCCCAGCCATCGCATCACCCGTGGCAACCAACGGGTCACCACTCACGGTCGGCGCCTCGAGCTTCTTCACCACCGGCGTCGCCGAGTCATCACACACGAAGAACGGCATCGCCTCGAAGTGCTGCCCACCGCGCCCATCACGCAGCACGACCCACACCGTCCCCGTGCGCTTCTCAGGCACCACGTCCTCGGGCACCTGCGTCGACCCGGGCACGATGAACTTCGTCACCGCCCCACTGCTCACATCGATGCGCGCCTGATCGAACCGCCCACTGGTCGAGTACCAGCTCGCCACCAAGGTCTCCGACTTCTCGGTCGGCCCGCTCGGCAGCAAGAGCGAATACGTCTCCTTCGAGTCGTCGCTCACATGCGGCACCAGGCTCACCGTCGCGCCCTCACGCAGCTGCAGCTTCGCGCCCTTCGGCTGCACCACGCCGTCGAGCTCGAGCCCGGTGAACACGGGGTTGCGATTCTTCTGCTGCCGCTCGGTCACCGTCACGCGCACCAGCGCCATCACGGTCTGCACTTCCTGCCGCTCGATGCGCCCGAAGAGCACGCGCAGCTCGGCGTCGCTCGACGTCGGCTTCACTTCCTCGCCGATGACCACGCCCAGCACCGGCCCACTCGTGCCATTCGACCGCACCGGGTCATCCGCCGCGACGCCATCGAACAACGTCGACGCCGACGCGTACCCCGCACGCGTCCCGAACCCGAGCACCCGCACCCCGGGAGGGAACGTCGCGAACGCCGTCGGCTGCAACAGCGCGCTCGTGTCGTTGCAAGCGCTGCGGTTGAAGTCGATCGGGTCCGGCTCGCACCCCACCCACACCACCGTCGTCTTGCCACCCGGGCGCGACGGGTCGAGCTGCAGAATGTCGAGCTGCGCGCTCTCACCCGGGGCGACCTCCGGCGGCTCGGCCGTGATGGCCAGCACCCGCAGCGAATCGACCAGCGTCTCGGGCTTGAACTGCCCGTTGCACGCACTCAAAACCACCACCACACCGACGAGCGCCCGCTTCACAGCTCACCTCTCACGCCAATCGAGGGAAGAATCGGAATGCCGTACACGTAGGCCTTCTGCGTGTAGTTGAAGGAATAGAAGAGCCCTTCGGGGTTCTGCTGATTCGTGACGTTCTGCACGTCGACGTAGAGCGCGAGCACCCACGAGTCGAAGACGAAGCGCTTGTCGATGCGCACGTCGAACTGGAAGAAGTCGGGCAGGCGCACGCTCCACGGCTGGCCGGGCAGCGGGTAGTAGTAGTTGCCGTCGACGTCGTAGAGCGAGGCGACGATGGGCGTGACGAGCGGCCCCGACGCGAAGCGGAAGCGACCACCCAACGTGATGTCCCACGGGAACTTGTAGCTCGCGACGACGATGAGGTTGTGCGGCTGGTCGAGCGGGCCCGGGCTCCACTGCGCGCCGCCGTAGCCATCGCGCTCGAAGCGGCTCAGCGAATACGCGATCCACCCGAAGAAGTTCTTGTGCAGCTTGTGGCGGAGCAGGAACTCCACGCCGTACGCGCGCCCGTAGCCGCTGCTCGAGAAACGCGTCTCGGCGCCGGGAATGTTGATGTCGCTCCCGAGGCCGCTGGTGAGCACCTGGCGCACCTGGTTGAAGAGCGCCTTGTAATAGACGCTCGCGTCGAGGCTGAGGAAGTCGGTGAAGCGCGTCTCGGCCCCGACGGTGAAGTGCGCCGCGCCCTCGGGCAGCAGGTCGGGGTTGCCGAAGGTCGGCGAGAGCTGGCCGACGCGGTAGTCCGGCGGCTGGTGGTACAGCGCCGCGCCGCCCTTGAGCGTGAGCCAGTCGACCGGAGTCCACAGCACTGACAGCCGCGGATCCGCCCACGCCTTCTTCATGAACGACTCGTAGTCCGCGCGCACGCCGCCGATGACCGCCAGCGAGTCGTGCGGCCGCCAGCTCGCCTCGAGGAACAAGCCCGGCTCGACGTAGAACGTGGTGGAGCGATCGACGAACAACCGCCGCGCGACGTACGGGTCGGGCACCTGGTTCGCCTTGAAGCCCGGCGGCGACTGCGCATCGACGAAGGTCGGCGCGACGAGCACGTCGAGGCCGGTCGAGAGCGAGAGGTTCGCTTCCGGAATTTCAATCTTGAACCGCTCGCGCGCCTGCACCGGCGTCTGCGTGCCCCGGTAGAAGATGTCGGTCGCGCCGCCGAGCTGCTCGTATTGATCGAACCCCACCGAGTTGCGCGAGATGAACGTCACGCGGTCGCTGAAGCGGTAGTCGAAGCCCAGCGCGAGGCGGTGGTACGCGATGGCGTTGCCCGAGCTGCCCTGGTTGCCCTCGGTCGCGGGGTCGATGAACGGGTTGGGGTTGATGAACGCGTACCGATCTGACGAGCCGAACAGCGCGATGAAGAGGCGGCTCTTGCTCGTCGCGCGACGCTCGGCGCGCAGTTGGTAGTCGAAGTACTGCGGGGCGAGCGAGAAGCCGACGACTCCGGCGGCCTGCGGCGCGAACGTCTTGAGCGCGAGCGGCAGCGTGACGTCGGCGAGGCCCTTGCGACCGGCGACGGAGACGGACCACTTGTCGGTGATGGGCGTCTCGACCATCGCGCTGACGTCGAAGAGCGAGAGGTCGAGGTACCCGTGGAAGCCCTTCGTCGACGGCGTGCGCACCTCGGCCTGCACGAGGCCACCGATGGAGCGCCCGTACGTCACGCCCCAGTTGCCGGGCTGGAAGCCGATGGACTCCACGGTGTTCGCGTTGAAGGTCGCCGAGAGACCCGCGAAGTGGAACAGCTGCGGCACCTGGATCTCGTCGACGTACACGCGGCTGTCCCACGACTTGCTGCCGCGCACCACGAGCGCCCCCGAGCCGAACGCCGCGCGCGCCACGCCGGGCAACGACTGCAGCACCTTGAACGCGTCGCCCTGCGTGCCGGCGACCTGGCGCATCTCGGCGCGCGTCAGCTTCACGCTCGTGACCTCGCGCCGGTCTTTCTCGCCGCGCACCACGGTCTCGAGCGAAGGCGTGCCCGTCGCGCGCAGGTAATAGGTGACCTCGGTGCGCTCGTCCTTCCGCACGGTCTCGCGCTGCTCGAAGCGCTCCCACTGCGCGCCGCTCACCGTGACCTGCACCTCGCCCACCGGCACGTCGACGAACTCGAACTCGCCGCCCTCGTTGCTGAAGGCCGCGCGCTCGAAGGGCGTGCCTCCGTCGGTCACGAGCACGAGGTTGATGGTGGCGTTGGCGATGGCCTCGCGCGTGCCGGCCTGGCGGAGCACGCCGAAGAAATTCACCACGGGCGGTGGACCGGCATCAGGCGTCTCGAGCGCGACCACCGGTGTCGCGTCGAACGTGAGCGCGTACTGAATGCGCACCGCGGCGGGCTGGCCGTCGATCTCCGCGGGGGTGAACTCGAACTGTTCGAGCGCCTTCGTCGCCGCGGCATCGAGGGCAGGGGAGAGCGGCTGCACCACCTTCACCGCGAGCACCTTGCCGTCGGGGCCGAGGTCGACCTCCATCACCACCGTGCCGGCGACGGAGCCGGCGTCGCCGACGTCGGGCGCGACCTGCTTCACGAGCGTCGGCGCTTTGGTGAGCGTCTGCGCGAGAGAAGGCAGTGACAGCGTGAGGCCGGCGAGGAGCGCGAGGCGGAGCACGGCCGCGCGTGTATCAGAACTCGTCCCCCTCTCCCCGTGGGGAGAGGGTTGGGGTGAGGGGAGACGCCATCGAGGTCTCCGCTTCGGTAGCGTGGTTTGCCCATGAACGCGCTGCTCTCGGTGTGGCTGCTCCTCGCGACGCAGCGCCCCTCAGCAGAGGTGGCGACCCCGCGGCACGTGCTCCAGTGTGAGGAAGCGCGGCGCTTCGCCGAGGCCGTGCAAGCAGCAGGTCTGGTCACCGACGCCGGCGCTGGCTTTTCGCTCCCGGAACTCTCCTGCGGAGAGGCGAGAGACCGTCCGGGCTCGCGCAACTTCTACCGGTGCACCAGTCCGTCGGTGAGCCGCGCGGCGGCGCAGCGCATCTTCGAGGCGCTCGCGGCGACCGGCATCGAGGCCTCAGCGGCGATGATGCAGGCGGTCTATTCCTTCAGCGACGTGCAGTGCCGGCCGACGAAGCTGGGCCTCGAGTGCACGCTGACCAACGAGATGCGCACCGGCACGGGTGATCTGCGTGGAGAGAAACTCGTGAAGCGGCGTGCGAGCTGCACGCGCTGATGGTCTCCTCGCGCGCATGAGCCCCGACGACGCGCTGACCGCCTTGAGCCAGGTGAGTCCGAAGCAGGGCGAGGACTGGGGCTCCATGCGCGCCCGCCAGCACGCAGCATCGGAAGCGTTGGCGGTGTTGAAGGGCCAGCCGCTGCGCGCCGCCTTGCCGCAAATCATCGCGATGCTCGAGGCCACGCACGACATCGGGGTGCAGCAAGCGCTCGCGGTGCCCCTCGCCCGGGCCGAGCTCGAGCTGGAGCCCACGCCCTTCGTCGAGCTCGTCGCGCGCAACGGCTACGCGCAGCCCTGGCTCAACGCCCTCGAAGAGCTCGGCCAGCGAGGCACCGACGTGTGGCCGCTGGTGAGAGACCTGGCGACGAGCCGGGAGGTCCGGGTCGACGACGCTCGCCGCGCGCTCGCCGACTACTTCACGCGCCACCCCACCGCGGTGAAACGGTTCGACGAGGCGCTCGAGCTCTGGCCGGAGTCGGCGGTCGCCGCCGCGTGGGGCTCGTCGCTGGTGACCACGCCGCTCGTGGCGTTCCTGCCTTCGCTCGCGAACGTCGCGGTCTCGGGCCGCAGCAGCGAAGAGCTGCGCATCGCCGTGTTGAAGTGGTTGGTCGCCGCGAAGGCCTTCGACGACGAGCTCGCGACCAGGCTCGAGCGCCTGTGGCCAGGGACCTCGCTCGATTCGGGCATCGCGCTCGCGAGGTACTTCGTGCGCCGTGCGCTGGCGAAGCGGCAGAGCCCGACGGCGTTCCTCCGCGACCCACGGCCCGAGGTGCGGCGCGCGGCGTTGAGCGAATTCGTCCTCGGCGAGCTGCCGCGCAGTGGGCTGGCGGCGCTCCTCGACGCCTGGGGGGACTCCGACAGCGTGATGCGCGAGACGGCCGAGCGCGAGCTGCGCCACTTCGTTCAACGCGAGGGCCTCACGCCCGACGAGCTGCGGCCCATCGCCGCGCTGCTCTCGCCCGAGCGCGACGACATCGCCATCTTCCTCTCGTGGGCCGCGACCGAGCACCCGACGATTCGCGACTGGTGCCTGCAGCAGCTCGACCCGGCCTCACCGCTCTTCGCCGCGCTCAGCGCGAAGTACACGCTCGCGTGCGCCGCGTGCGGGCCGCTGGGAAAGGGCGCCAACTGGAGCCACTCGTCCTCGGAGCCGAAGGCGTACGCCGCGCTCGAGCTCGTCGCCTCGCTCGAGTCGGGCGACTCCGAGTCACTCGACCTGATGCGCTGCAAGCAGTGTCACGCGCACTACACGCTCAGCTATCGCGCGGAGATCGACGTCAACTCGCGGCACGACGACTGGTTGTTGTGGCGGCTGACGCTCGCGCAGTTGAAGGCCCGGTTCGCGTCACGCGCCGAGCTCGCCGACCCGCGCTTCGAGCACTGGTACGACGCCGCGCGCAGCGACTTGCAGCACCTCGACCCGCGCGTGCGCGAGCTGGCGAAGTGGGAGCTCGCCGACCTCAAGGCACCGTGAAGGTGGTGATGACGCGGCCATCGCCCGCGCCGCCGCTGTCGGCATCGGCCGGCACGAAGACGTCGCACCACGCGGTGGTCTGCCCGTTGGCGCGCACCTCGATCTCGTAGGGGATCGACGTCGTGACGCCGCAGTTGTCGTAGTAGTCGACGCGCACCGTGTACGTGCCGCTCGGCGCCGCGGAGCCCGACGGGTAGATGATGTTCTCGATGTCGACGCCGTCGATGCTGCAGCCCGCGTTGGAATCGAGGTCGAGCTCACCCACCGCGCCGCACGACGAGTTCTGGCCGCCGGTGTCGCCGTAATAGATCTCGCAGACGCCGCCGTCGGGCAGCGGCTCGTCGACGTGCAGGTCGACGTCGGTGTCGGTGTCCCAGCGCACGGTCACCTGCACCGGCCCGCCGCCGCCGTTGAGCACGCACGTGCCGCCCTGGCAGTTGAAGCCCTCCATGCAGGTCGCGGTGCAGGTCATCGGCGCCTGCGGCGTGATGCACGTGCCGCCGTCGCTCGGCTGCAGCACGCAGCGCTTGCTCTGCGCGTCGCACACCCGGCTGCCGCCGCCGCAGTCCGCCGTCACCAGGCACTGCACGCACTGCTGGGTCGCGTCGTCGCACTTCGGCGTGGTGCCGCTGCAGCGCATCGGGCACGAGCCGGTGCCCGCGTCGACGCCCGCATCGATGCCCGCGTCGGGGTGCGAGCGGCAGGTGCGCGTCGACTGCGCGCAGGTCGAGCCGGGGCACTGCGCGTCGGTCAGACACTCCACGCACACCGGGCCGCTCGGATCGTTCACGTTGCACTGCGGCGTCGCGCCGGAACAGCCGTCGGTGGTGGTGCACGCCACGCACGCGCCGCGCTGCTCGTCACAGAACGGCTTGGCGCCACCGCAGCCGCCGGTGCACCGCGAGCCCGTGCCCATCACGCAGGTGTCGCTCAGCGAGTCGCACGTCTGGCCCGCGGGGCAGCCAATGCCGAGGCAACCCCCGGTGCCGGAATCGGCGGGGCCCTTCGCGCCGCAGCCGACAGTGACGAGGACCGGCAGGACCAGCAGGGCGCCACGGAGGAGGGTTCGCACCGCCCGACTCATCGCGCGGTCGCGTGACTGATCACAAGGCCCGTTCGCGCTTCGTCACCTCGACGCGACAGCGCCGATTGCGTAGAGGGCGTGGCACCGTGGCTGAATTCCTCGCGCACCACCCGCTGGTCCTGCTCGCCGTGCAGGCGATGCTCGTCATCGCGGTGTCGCGCGCGCTCGCCGTGCCGTTGCGGTGGCTCGGTCAGCCGCTGGTCATCGCCGAGGTGGTGGGCGGCATCGTGCTCGGGCCGTCGCTGCTCGGGTGGCTGGCGCCCGACGCGTTCCACGCGCTCTTCCCGCCGTCGTCGCTGGGCACGCTCGGGCTGCTGAGCCAGCTCGGCCTCATCTTCTTCATGTTCATCATCGGCCTCGAGCTCGAGCCCGAGCTGCTCAAGGGCCTGGGCAAGAGCGCGATGTTGATCAGCAACGTGTCCATCGCGCTGCCGTTCGGCCTGGGCGCGGGCGCGGCGGTGCTCCTCTACGCCGGCTGGTCGGTGCCGGGCGTACCAGTCACCAGCTTCGCGCTCTTCCTCGGCGTGGCGATGAGCGTGACCGCCTTCCCCGTGCTGGCGCGCATCCTGTCCGAGCGGGGCCTCATCAACACCCGCGTCGGCTCACTCGCCATCGCGTGCGCGGCGGTGGGCGACGTCACCGCGTGGTGCCTGCTCGCGCTGGTCGCCGCCATCGTGCGCTCCACCGAGCTGGGCCGGGTCGGGCTCACGGTGCTCGGCGTGCTCGGCTACTGCGCGTTGATGTGGTTCGTCGCCCGCCCGCTGCTGGCGCGCCTCGTTCACAGCCGCCTGAAGGACCGCAGCGAGTCCGGCGTTTCCCAGCGGCTGGTGGCCTTCGCGGTGGTGCTGCTCTTCTTGTCGGCCATCGCCACCGAGGTGCTCGGCGTGCACGCGCTCTTCGGCGCCTTCTTCTTCGGCGTCATCGTGCCGCGCGAGCTGAAGGGCACCGGCGTGTCGAACCTCGCGCACGAGCTGCGCCTCAAGGTCGAGGACCTCGTGGTGGTGCTGCTGCTGCCGCTCTTCTTCGCGTACAGCGGCCTGCGCACCGAGCTCGGGCTGCTCTCGGGCGCCGGCGCGTGGCTCACCTGCGGCGTGCTCATTCTCGTCGCGGTCGCCGGCAAGTTCGGTGGCGCCACGGTCGCCGCGCGCGTGACGGGCAACTCGTGGAACGAGTCGATGTCGATCGGCGTGTTGATGAACACCCGCGGCCTGATGGAGCTCGTCATTCTCAACATCGGGCTCGACCTCGGCGTCATCTCGCCGACCGTCTTCACGATGATGGTGGTGATGGCGCTGGTGACGACGGTGATGACCTCGCCGCTCGTCGCGTGGCTGTCTCGCCAGCGCGCGACGGTTCCGGTGGCGGTGAACGCCGAAAGAGCGTGAGCGGCGGTTGGTGCGCGGGCCGGTTCGTGTAGGAAGCGCGGCCATGCGCGCCTTCTTCTTCGTCGTCGCGGTCGCCCTCTCGTCGCTGTCGTGTGGCACTCCGCCGTGCGGACCGTCGACGTGTCCCATCGGGTGTTGCGACGCGAAGGGCGTGTGCCAGGGCGGCACCACTACCGCCGCGTGTGGCCTCGCGGGCGGCACGTGCAACGTCTGCCAGTTCACCCAGCAGTGCTTGCAGGGCACCTGCTTCTCGGGCACCGCCGGTGGGACGGGCGGCGGCACGGGCGGCGGCGGCGGTGGGACCACCGGCGGCGGCGGTGGCACGACGGGCGGCGGCGGCGGTGGCACGACGGGCGGCGGCGGAGCGACCGGTGGTGGCGGCTCGGCGACGGGTGGCGGCTCGGCCGCGGTGACCGTCTTCCCGCGCACGGCGGTGGTGCCCGAAGGGAGCTTCTTGACCCTCAGCGCGAGCTACCAGAACGACCCGCGCAACCCCGCGCTCGTCTTCAGCCTCGAGCCCGGGAGCAGCGGCTACTTCTCGACCACCAGCCCGGGCACCGCGCTCTTCGTCGCGACCAGCGGCAACGCCACCGCGCGCGTTCGCGTGCAGCCCTCGGGCATGTCGGCGCTGGCGAACTTCATCGACCTCAGCATCTCGACGGTGGCGTTGCCCTTCGACGTCGGCCCGCGCCAGGCGTCGAGCGCCCCGATGTTCTTCTCGCCTGCCACGCGCCAGACCTTCGGCGCCGCGCGCGCGGTGAGCTCCGACGCGCGGGGCGTGGCCTTCGTCGAGTGGACGATGTGGCCGTCTCTCACTCCGTCGACGAACGGCACCTTCACCCTCGCGACGCCTGACTTCCGCGTCTACGCGCGCGATCGCGACAGCAACGTCTACGCGAGCGGAGAGTTCCAGGTCGGCACCACCAGCCTGCCGTCGGTCGAGATTTCGCCGACCGTCAGCACCGTCGCGCCCAACGGCGTGGTGCAGCTCACCGCCACCACCTCGACCGGCGTGGGCGTGTCGTGGAACGTGATGGGCCTCAGCTCCAACGGCACCGTCAGCCAGAGCGGCACCTACACCGCGCCGCCGACGCCCGGCGTGTACGTGGTGCGCGCGCTGGCGCTCGACGGCTCGGGGCAGCGCTTCGCCGTCGCCACGCTCGTCGTGCAGTGACGCGCCTCTTCTCTCCGGCGAGCTGGCTGGGGCTCGCGTCGCTGGCGGTGCTGCCGCTGGCGGCTGACGCCTTCGAGCTGCCGCACCAGCTGGTGCTCGTGGTGGGCCTCGTGGTGCTCGCGTTCGCCCGCCCGCCCTCGGCGTCGCGGGAGTTCCTGCTCGTCGGCGGTGCGTGGCTCGCGCTGCTCGCGGTGGCGACGCTGTCCTCGCGGGCGCCGGCGCTGTCGCTGCCCTCGCTCGTCACGTTCGCCGCCTGCGTCGCGCTCGGCGCCTTCGCGAAGGGCGACGAGCGGTGGACGCCGGTCCTCTGGTCGGCCTGGCCCATCGCGGCCTGGGGGCTGGTGCAGGGGCTGGGGCGAGATCCACTCGCGTGGAGCAACGCGGCGACGTGGTGCGGCGGCCTGCGGCCCTTCTCGACCCTCGGCCACCCGACCCAGCTCGGCGTGTGGATGGCGCTCGTCACCGTGTTGGCGCTCGAAGCGTCGCGCACCGCGGGCACGAAGCGCGCGAAGTGGTTTGCGTGGGCGAGCGGCGCCGTGGCGGCGCTGACGTGCGTGGCGACCCTCTCGCGTGCCGGGTGGCTCGCGCTCGGCGTGGGCGTCGCGACGTGGTGGGCGCTGCACCCCGCGCGCGAGGGCAAGTCGCTGTCGCTGCGCGCGCTCGCCCTGGTGGGCGCGGCGGTGGCGGGGCTGGCCACGGTCATCGCCGGCCCCTCGGCCCTCGCGGAGCGCCTCACGCACGCCCTCGTCGCGCCGACCCGCGTGCAGCTGTGGACGAGCGCGCTCCACGGCTTCGCGGTGCACCCGTGGTTCGGCTGGGGCGCCGGCACCTTCCTGCTCGTCGACCAGCAGTACCGTCAACCCGACGCGTGGCGGCTCGAGTGGGGCACGACCGCTGCGCACGCGCACTCCTTCCCCGCGGAGGTGCTCGCCACGCTCGGCCTCTTCGGCGCGGTGGTGGTGCTCGCGCTGGTGGTCCGCGTGGTGCGCGCCTGGCGCCAGCGGCCCTCGCCGCTCATCGCGGTGCCCGTCGCGCTCGCCGCGTCGTCGCTGGTGTCGTTCGCGGGCGTGCTGGTGCTGGCCCTCGGCTGGACGGCGCTGGCGGTGACGCTCGCCGCGCCAGGCGAGGACCGGGCGCGCCGTCCATCGACCCTGGCGGTGCTCGTCGCGTTGTCGCTCGCGGCGGTGACGTCGCTGCAGCTGGGCGCGTCGCTCTCGCTCGGCCTCGCCGCGCGCGCCACGCAGCCCGCTGACGCCGAGCGGTGGTTCGCGGCCGCGCCGGCGCTCGACCCGTGGGCCACCGAAGGGCTGGTGCTCCACGGCGCGTGGCTCGAGCAGCAGGGCCGGTGGGCCGAGGCGCGCGCGCGGTACGAGGCCGCCGCCGCGCGCGTGCCCGAGCTCGCGCCGTCGGAGGCCAACGTCGGTCGCGTCGCGGCGCGGCTGGGAGATCGCGACGGCTCTCACGCCTGGTTCGAGCGCGCACGCCGCCACGCACCGCTCGACGCCCGCATCGCGCTCGACGCCGCGGAATCGGCGGTGCGCCTCGGCGAGCTCGAGCTGGCCGACGGCACGCTGACGCAGGTGCTCGGCGCATACCCGACCGACGGCCCCGCGTGGCTCCTGCTCGCCCAGGTGCGCCTCACCCAGCAGCGCGGCGTCGAGGCCCGCGCCGCGCTCGAGGCCGCGGTCGCCGGCGACTGGCGCGACTGGCCCGAAGGCTACGCGGTGGCGCACGCGCTCTTGCCGATGGTGCAGGCCGGCCTCGGAGACCCGGCCCTCGCCGCGCAGAGCCAGCAGCGCGCCCCCGCGTGGACCGCGCCGGGCGACATCTGCGGCGCGCCCTCGGTGCTCGCGCGCACGCTCGGGCTGCGCTGATTCACTCCCGGCGCTTCAACCCCACCACCCCCCAGCGGCCGCGCGTCCACAGCGGGTTCTCGAGCAGCTTCTTCTCCGCCAGGGTGATGACGTCGCAGTTGCCGGGGTTGGCGAGCTCGTCGAACTGCTCGACCGTGAGGTGCAGGTAGCGCATCACGAAGCAGCGAATGGTCAGCCCGTGCGAGACGATGAGCACGTGGTGCTTCTTCTTGCGCTCGACCTGCCGCATCAGCGACTCGAGGAACGAGCTGGTGCGGTCGAAGCAGTCGGCCGGGCTCTCGCCGCCGTCGAAGCGGTAATAGAACCAGCCGTGCGTGCGCCGCCGCTCGTGCTGCGCCTCGTAGTCGGAATAGCCGGGGTCGACCTCGCGCAGCCGCGGGTCTTCGAAGACGCGCACCTGGTCTCGCTGCAGGCCTGCGCCGTCGATGATGCTGCCGAGCGTCTGGCGGGTGCGCGTGTACGGTGAGCAGTAGACGATGGCGTCGCCCAGGTAGTCGGCGCCCAGCGTGCGGCCGACGCCGCGCGCCTGCTCGTGACCGTGCGGCGTCAGCTCGATGGTGTGGTCGCCTACGTCGCGCGCCTCGACCTCGCCGACGTTGGCCTTCGACTGCCCGTGCCGCACCAGCTTGATGGTGAGCGTCATCGCGCCGAGGAGACTACCCGGTCACTGCTCCGAGCTCTTCACACCCCAGCTGTCGAGCTTGCGGTACAGCGTCTTGCGCTCGATGCCGAGCGTGCGCGCCGCGGCCGTCTTGTTGCCCTTGAGCGTCTCGAGCACGCGCAGCACGTAGCGCTTCTCGACCTCCTCGAGGGTCACCAGCTCGCTCGCGTCGGTGGCCGAGAGCACCACCCGCGTCGGCGCGTGCTTGAGCACCTTCTCGGGCAGGTCGTCGACGCCGAGCTCGTCGTAGCGGGTCAACGCCACCGCGCGCTCGATGCAGTTGCTCAGCTCGCGCACGTTGCCCGGCCAGTCGTAGGCGAGCAGCTTCGCCGCGGCGGGGGCCGAGATGCCCTTCACGTTCTTGCCGGCGCGCTTGGTGAACTCGGCGATGAAGCGCTGGGTCAACGGCAAGATGTCGGCGCTGCGGTCGCGCAGCGGCGGCAGGTGCACGTTCACCACGTTGATGCGGAAGAAGAGGTCTTCGCGGAAGGCGCCTTCTTCGATGCGCGCCTCGAGGTCGCGGTGCGTGGCGGCGATGATGCGCACGTCGATGGGGTGCTCGGCGCGCGCGCCCAGCGGCCGCACCTTGCGTTCCTGCAGCACGCGCAACAGCTTGGGCTGCAGGCCCATCGGCATGTCGCCCAACTCGTCGAGCAGCAGCGTGCCGCCGTTGGCCTCGGTGAAGAGCCCCACGCGCGCTTCGCGGGCGTCGGTGAACGCGCCGCGCACGTGACCGAACAGCTCGCCCTCGAGCAGCGGCTCGGGCATCGCCGCGCAGTTGATGGCCACGAAGGGGCCGGTGCGGCCCGAGCGCTGGTGAATCGCGCGCGCCAGCAGTTCCTTGCCGGTGCCCGACTCGCCGGTGATGAGCACCGAGGTCTGCGAGCTCGACACGCGCGCCACGACGTCGAGCGCCGACTTCATCGCCTCGCTCGCCACCACCATGCCCTCGAGGCTGAGGCCGCGGCCGCTGGAGACCTCGACGCGCAGCCGCTCGACCTCGCGCTGCAACCGGCGGTGCTGCAACGCGCGCTCGAGCGCGATGATGATGGAGTCGAGCTTCGCGGGCTTGCTCAAGAAGTCGTACGCGCCGGCGCGAATCGCGGCCACCGCGGTCTCGTAGGTGCCGAAGCCGGTGAGCACGATGAGCGGCGTGCCCGGGTGGCTCGCCGCCAGCCGCTCGGCGAACGCGAGGCCCCCGAGGCCCGGCATGTTCAGGTCGGTCAGCACCACGTCGACGTCGTTGCCGTCGAGGTGCTGCAGCGCCGCTTCCGCGCGTGACGCGGTCGTCACCTGGTACCCGCGCTGGGTCAGCCCCAGCTCGAGCGTCGAGGTCAGGTTCGCATCGTCATCCACCACCAACACTCGTCCGCTCATCGTCCGCTCTCCGCTGCGCCTGCGATCGGCAGGTGAATCGTCATCGTGCTGCCCTTGCCCGGCGCGCTCTGCACCGAGAGGAAGCCGCCATGGTCTTCGAGAATGCTCGCCACGATGGGCATGCCCAGCCCCGTACCTTCTCCGGGCGGCCGGGTGGTGAAGAACGGCTCGAAGATGCTCGCCTTCACCTGGTCGGTCATGCCCACGCCGTCGTCGACCACCGAGAGCGTGCACCACTCGCTGGGCGTGTTGGCGCCGGGCCGGGTCGCGCTGGTCTCGGCGGTGACGAGCGTCACGTGGCCGCCCGACTCGCACGCGTTGACCGCGTTCACCACCAGGTTGGTCACCGCCTGCTGCAGCAGCACCGCGTCGGCGTTCGAGGCGCGGTGGGTCTCGCCCTTCACCTCGAGCTGCACGCCCTTGCGCGCCGCGACGGGGGTGAGCATCTCGACCACCGAGCGGGCCAGGCCGTCGAGCGGCGTCTGTGCCAGCTCGAGCTTGCGGGGCCGCGCGAAGACGAGCAGCTCCTTCACCAGGCGCGTCATCTGGTCGGCGCACTCCACGATGACCCGTGCCGATTTCTGCAGCGCGGGGTCGGCGTTGGGGTCGTCGATCATCAGCGTGGCGCGCGTCTCGATGACGTTGAGCGGAGTGCCCAGCTCGTGCGCGAGCCCCGAGGCGATGCGGCCGACGGTGGCGAGGCGATCGGCGTGCCGCAGCTTGGCGGTCGCTTCGTTCGCGCGCTCGGTGGCGGCGCCCAGCTGGCGGCACATGGCGTTCATCTCGTCAGCGACCTCCGACAGCTCGTCCTGGCTCTGGAGCTTCAGGTCCGGCAACAGCTCGCCCCGGCCGACCGCGCGCGCCTTCTCGCGCAGCGCCCGCGTCGGCCGCGCCACCAGCCACCACCCGAGCACGAAGGCCGCGGCGGTCATCGCGCCGATGGTCATCAGCGCCAGCACCACCGCCTGGTCGAAGTGCACGCGCTGCCACTGGCCCTCGTGGTCCGGCGGCTCCGACACCTCGATCGCGCCGTCGAGCGCGCCGTTGATGCGCACCGGCGAGAACGTGAAGCGCCGCTCGCCCTCGGTGGCGTTCACCGTGGCGGTGAGGTTGGCGCAGTCGATCGGCGGCGCCGGCGAGTCGAGCCGGCCGGGCACGCAGACCCAGCGAATGCGCACGTCCTCGTTCTGACCCTGGTTGGCCTGGAGCACCGCCGCGAGCGCCGCGTCGAGGCCGTCGCGCTCGGTCATCAGCGCCACGGTGCCTGCGAGCGTGGTCGCCAGCAGCTGGTGCGTGCGGTCCATGTCCTGCTCGTAGTCTTCGCGCGCCGCGCCGAGCTGTCGGTACTCGTTGAGGGAGATGGTGAGAATCACCACCACCAGGAAGCCGATGGTGAGGCGTGTGACCAGCCGCATGCTGGGCACTCTGCCCCTGATGGCGGCGAGGCGGAATGGGTCGATTTGACGCGCCTGTGGCCGCATGACACGACCGCCGCGTGAGCTCGGAGCTCTGCCAGCAGTGCGCCCTCTGCTGCGATGGCAGCCTCTTCGCGAGGGTGCCGTTGGGGGTGGGGGAGGTCGTCCCGGCCGAGCTGACGGTCATCTCGTCGGCGGGTGGTGCGCGCCACGTGCCACAGCCGTGCGCCGCGCTCGAGGGCTGCCGCTGCCGCGCGTACGAGGGCCGGCCGCTGGCGTGCCGGCGGTACGAGTGCCTGCTGGTGGGCGCCTTGCGCTCGGGGGAAGTGTCGATGCCCGAGGCCATCGCCGTGGTCGCGCGCGCCAGGGAGTTGGTGCGCACCGGCACGCCCGCCGAGCGCGAGGACTACCTGACGTTTCACTTCGGGAGGCGCACGTGAGGCGCGCGGTGGTGGTGCTCGGCTGCGCGGCGTGCGTCGCGTGCTCCGATGGCGCGACGAAGGCGTGGGAAGCCGGGAGGCGCACGTGAGGCGCGTGGTGGTGGTGGTGCTCGGCGGCGCGCTGTGCGTCGCGTGCAGCGACGGCGCGACGAAGGCGTGGGAAGCGCGGCAGGCCGAGCTGGAGCGCGAGGTCGCGACGCTCGGCGCCCTCGAGGCCGACCCGGCAGCGACGCAGGCGCGCGTGACCGATGCGGGCGTGGCGTGGGCTCGGCTGTCGGGCGAGGTCGACCTGGTGATGGCGCTGCGGCCGCTCGATGCGGGCGTGCGGGTGATGGCCGACGCGCGCACCCCTGACGTGCTGCGGCTGCGCATCGAGGGCGACGTCGCGCGGTGCGCCGAGGGCCTGCGCGTGCTGCGTCCGCTGCGGTGGTTGACGGCCGACTGGTCGCTGCGCGTCGAGGGCGAGGCGTGCCAGTGGGAAGCGACCAGCGCGCCGCTGTTGTCGGAGCTGCGCGCGCGGTTGTCGACGCCGGTGGTGTGGACTCCGCCCGTCGAGGGGATGTTGTCGCGCGTCGGCGCGGCGAAGAAGCGCGTGGCGGCGCTCGAGGCGCGTCGCACCGAGCTGCTCGCGAAGCTGGGCACGGCGGCGCAGGTGGCGTCGCTCGAAGAGCGCACCGCGGCGTTGGAGAAGGTGGTCGCGGAGCTCAAGGCCCGGCAGGTGCGCGCGTGCGACGAGGCGCTGTTGTCGCGGGTGGCGTTGGCGTTGCCGGCGGTGCGGCTCGACGTGTCGGCGACGAGGCTGGTCGAGCCCCTCGAGCCGGGGAGCGATGCGCGGCTGCGGGGACTGGTGAAGGTGGTCGACGGTGGAGTCGAGTGGACGTGCGTCGACGAAGCAGGGTGAGGGGTAACCCGCAGTCGCAGCGCTCGAAGTGTCTCCCCTCACCCCAACCCTCTCCCCAGTGGGAGAGGGGGCTACGCTCTGCACCCAGTGGTTCGCGCCTCACTCCTCACGCTCTGTCTCGCCGCACCGGCGCTCGCCGCCGATCTCACCCGCGGCCCGGTGCTGCAGCTCGCCGGCCCGACCGAGCTCACCATCACCTTCCACACCTCGAGCCCCGCCATCGGCGAGGTGCGCTTCGGCGAGCTCCACCACCCGCTCGCTCGCCGCGAGACCGAGCTCACCCCGGGCCTCACGCACGTTATCCACCTCACCGGCCTCACGCCCTCGACGCGCTATCTCTACGAGGTGTGGATCGACGGCGAAGTGCGCGCCGCGGGCCCGACCTTTACCTTCCGCACCTCGCCACCAGTCGGCGTCGCGCAGCCCTTCCGCCTCTTCGCGTGGGGTGACTCGGGCACGGCGAACGTGAACCAGCTCGCGGTCGCGCAGCGCCTCTCGAGCCAGGCCGACGAGGCGACGCTCTCGCTCATCCTCGGCGACATCATCTACGACGTGGGCGCGCCCGAGCTGTACGACGCGCGCTTCTTCGAGCCGTACGCCGCGCTGACGAGGCGCATGGTGGTGTGGCCGACCATCGGCAACCACGACGTCGCGCTCGACCCGACGGGGCGGCCGTACCTCGACGCCTTCACGCTGCCGACCAACAACCCGGCGGGCAGCGAGCTGTACTACTCGTTCGATTACGGCGACGCGCACTTCGTCTGCCTCGACACGCACGTCAGCGGCCACGGGCCCGGCGCGGCGCAGCTGCTGTGGGCGGCGGATGATCTCGCGGCGTCGAACGCGAAGTGGAAGTTCGTCTTCTTCCACGTGCCGCCGTACTCGGGCGGCAACCACGCCGACGATCCGTCCATCATCGCGAACATCCTCCCGGTGCTCGAGGCGGCGGGCGTCGACGTCGTCTTCTGCGGCCACTCGCACACCTACGAGCGCACGTTCCTGCTCTCGAACAGCGCCATCGTGCAGCCGGACCGCGCCGACTACCTCAAGCCGCAGCCCGATGCGGGCACGCTCTACCTGGTGAGCGGCAGCGGCGGGCAGACCGGGCCGCTCTCGAATCCCAACCATCCGCTGATGGCGTTCCAGGCCGGCTCGGTGCTCGGCGCGCTGCTCGTCGACGTCGAGGGAGATCAACTCCGCGGCACGTACCTCCTGTCGGACGGCTCGACGATCGACGGCTTCCGATTGCAGAAGGGCCCCGACACCGCGCCTCCGCGCATCCTCACCGTGCGTGAATCGAGCCTCGG
This sequence comes from Myxococcaceae bacterium, assembly GCA_046351675.1. Taxonomy (GTDB): domain Bacteria; phylum Myxococcota; class Myxococcia; order Myxococcales; family Myxococcaceae; genus Archangium_A. The sequence continues at coordinate 138,111 of JAXLYB010000017.1, read as the reverse complement.
TGAGCTCGACGTGGTGTTCGACGAGCCGGTGCAGGGCGGCGCTGAGCGGGGTGGGGTGGAGCGCGCGAGCGCATGGTCGGTTCGCTTCGGTGGCCCGGTGACCAGCGCGCGCCTGCAGTCGGACGCGCGGACGGTGCGGCTCCGCATGGGGCCGCGTCCCATCGGCCCGAACGTGGTGAGCCTCGCGAGAGTGGTCGATCGCGATGGCAATGCGGCTCCCGCCAGCGCAGCGTTCGAGAGCCACCAGCGCATCGAGCTGACGCGCTCGGCGGCGTGGGTGCTCGCCGACGCCGAACCCGCGAACGGCTGGCAACTGCCTGGCGCCGACGAGACGGGGTGGCGAGAAGACGTGCTGCCGGTGGGCTTCGGCGCTGCCACCGCGAAGGAGCTCGTGCCCGCGACGACCTTCTACGTGCGCCAGCCCTTCACGGTGCCGGTCTCGCCCGAGGCGCTCGCGCAGCTCGAGCTCGAGCTCGACTTCGACGACGGCTTCGTGGCGACGCTCAACGGTGTCGAGGTCGCGCGCCAGAACGTCGCGTGGAACCAGGGCTCGCAGACGCCGGCGAGCGGGCGACGCGCGCGCGGGCTGCTGCAGCACCTCGTGTTGCCGGTGCCGCCGTCCGTGCTGCGCAGCGGTGAGAACGTGCTCGCCGTCGAGGTGCACAACGCCGACGGCGCGTTCGGCAGTGGCTTCTGGTGGGGGCGGCTCCTCGGTGTGCTGCAGCTCGAGGTCGATGGCGGGACGCCGGTCGTTCCGCCGTACGACGCTGGACTGCCTGACGCGATGGTGCCGGGTGGACCGTACGATCCGCCGCGGCCCGACCCGGACCATGGAGCGACCAGCACGCTCGGCGGCACCGGATGCGGGTGTAGCTCAGCGGCTGATCTGGCGATCCTCGCCTTGCTCCCTCTCCTCCTGAGGAGGAGAGGGTTGGGGTGAGGAGTGAACCCTGCGCAGACGTTCGCTGAAGCAAAGACGCACAGACAGCATCGCCGCTCGCGACACCAGGCGGTCGGCGCTTCGACGTTTTGCTCCTCACCCCGACCCTCTCCTCTTCAGGAGGAGAGGGAGACAAGGGCGTCGGCGAGGGCGTCGAGATCATTGCAGCGGTACTCCGGCGGACGCGGCGACTGACAGGCCCCGACAGCGCGCCGCCACGCCGGCGGAAACGCCCCGACGCCGAACACCGCACCGAGCAGCGCGCCCGCGATGGCCGCGTTGGTGTCGGTGTCACCACCCGCGAGCACGGTTTGCACCAGCGCACCCGCCGGTTCCTTCGCGTGGAGCAGATGGAAGAACGCGTGCTGCAGCGCGATGCGCACCCAGCCCTGCTTGTCTCCGTCGGACTCGGGCAGCGCCGTGCGCGCGGCCTCGAGCGTGTCGCCGACCGGGCTGCCCTTCGCGAATGCCACCGCGCGCTCGAAGAGCACGGGCCCCGAGTCCCCCGTGCGAATCGCGTCGGCGAGGGTGGTGACGAAGACCGCGCACGCCGCCTGAGGCACCGGGTCGGGATGGCTCAGCAGGCTGTCGTTGCGCGCGAACGTCGCGAGCTGCTCGCGCGGCAGCGCGTGCCCGAAGATGCCCAGCGGGCTCGAGCGCATCAGCGAACCGTTGGCCTGCGTGGTGCGGCTCGCGCGAGCGCGCACGTCACCAGCTGCGGACACGCCCACCAGGCCACCGAACGCCAGCGTGGTCGCCATGCCCGCGTCGAAGGGATTCGAGCCGCGCCAGCGCACGTAGCTGCGCGCCGCGTCTTCGTCGTCGTAGCCACCGCGCCGCACCAGCGACCGCGCGAGCGCCAGCGCCAGCTCGGTGTCGTCGGTCACCTGTCCAGGCAGGAGGCGAAATGGGCCATCGCCCACCAACTCGTCGGGCCACGCGGAGGGAGCACGCGCGGCGATGTCGTTCGCCGTCTCGAACTCGAAGGTGGTGCCCAATGCATCGCCGATGGCCTGACCCCACAATGCCCCACGCGCTCGCTCGTTTCGGTCGGTCATGGTGAAAGAGTATGAACGACTCTAATGAGGGTCAAGGCGCGAGACCTTGCGCCGCGCCATCGCGCGTGTGATTGGAGAGCGCGTGCAGCCGATGCAGCTCCAGGTCGGAGTGATGGACTCGCAGCGCCCGCCGCTGCTGGCGACGATGCAGGTGGAGGTGTGGTCGGGTGGCCGTCGTGCGTGGCGCGGGCTGTGGCGTCTGCTCGCGGTCGCGGCGGTTGGCGTGGCGCTCATCCCCGTGCCGTTGATGCACGTGTGCGGTGCCGCGCTCGCGGGACTCGGCGCGCCGATCATCGCGGTGCTCGCGTGGCGCGAACACGCGCAGGTCGAGGGTGGCGAGGTGACGTGCCCGAAGTGCGCCAAGCCGCTCGTGGTGCCGAAGAACGCGAAGGGCTGGCCGGTGCGCGTGCAGTGCGGCCCCGACTGCAAGGCGACCATCGAGCTCAAGCCAGTGGTGCGCGCGTGAGTGCGGGGCGCCGGGCAGCGATGGTCTTGGCGGTGTTGCTCGCGTTCGCCGCCGGCTCGTTCATCTACACGCACTACGAGCCGCGGCGGGCGCGCCCCGACGGCTACCGCGCGGGGTGGGACTCGTTGCTGCTCGAGACCGAGTCGACGTGGTCGATGCAGAAGACGCGGCGCGAGGTGGTGCTCAACGCGTTCTACGTCGCGACGCCGAAGCTGCAGCACTGCAACGCGGAGTACTTCCGCGGCGCGGACTCGCTCGCCACGCAGCTCGAGCTGCTCATCCAGGTGCGCGGCGGCCGCGCGGAGTTCGTCTACGTGAACGCCGAGCCGAAGCCCGAGCTGAGCCCGGCGTTGCTGACGTGCATCGAGCGCGCGCTGGAGCGCGTGAGCCCGGTCGCGCACCCCGCGCTCGGCACCGACGAGGTGAAGTGGCGGCTGGGCCTTTCGTTCCTCTTCCACCCGCCGGTGGAGGTGGAGGCCGACGCGTGGTGGGAACGCTTCGTGCCCGACTCCTGGCGCTCGGGTGGAAACTCGTCGATTCACGTCGGCTGATTCATCAACTGCGCGGGGGCGCATGCAGTAAGGGCCCTCGCACCATGAGTTCAGACTTCACGACGCTCGGCCTCTCGCCGCAGATCCTCGCGGTGGTTGCCAAAGCGGGTTACCGCACGCCCACTCCCATCCAGGCGCAGACGATTCCGCCGGGGCTCGCGGGCCGTGACGTCATCGGGTGCGCCGCGACGGGCACCGGCAAGACGGCGGCGTTCATGCTGCCCATCATCGAGCGGCTCTCGAAGGGCTTGCGCAAGCCGGTGCGCGCGCTGGTGTTGGCGCCGACGCGCGAGCTGGCGCTGCAAATCGAAGAGCACGCGCGCAACTTCGGCTCCGCGCACGGCATCAAGTCGGTCGTCGTCATCGGCGGCGTTGGCATGGGCGCGCAGAAGGACGGGCTCACGTACGCGCAGGTGTGCATCGCGACGCCGGGCCGGCTCATCGACCACCTGAACGAGGGCAACGCCACGCTCGCGAACGTCGAAATCCTCGTGCTCGACGAGGCCGACCGCATGCTCGACATGGGCTTCAAGCCGCAGCTCACGCGCATCCTCGCGAAGCTGCCGAAGCAGCGGCAGACGTTGCTCTTCAGCGCGACCATGGCCGGCGAGGTCGCCGACTTCGCGAAGGCGCACTCGCACAACCCGGTGCGCGTCGAGGTGAGCCGCAGCGGCACGACCGCCGAGCGCGCGACCCAGTGCGTGTACGAGGTGGGGCAGGTCGAGAAGACGCCGCTGCTCCTCTCGCTGCTCTCGAAGGGCGAGGAGAGCACGCTGGTCTTCACCCGCACCAAGCGCCGCGCCGACAAGCTGACCAAGGCGCTCACCCGCGCGGGCGTGGCGGTGGAGCGCATTCACGCCGACCGCAGCCAGAACCAGCGGCAGCACGCGCTCGAGGGCTTCAAGCGCGGCAAGTACCGCGTGCTGGTGGCGACCGACATCGCGGCGCGCGGCATCGACGTGGCCGACATCGGGCACGTGGTGAACTTCGATCTGCCGCACGTGCCCGAAGATTACGTGCACCGCGTCGGTCGTACCGCGCGCGCGTCGGCGAGCGGGCATGCGTCGGCGTTCTGCGCGCCGGAGGAAGCGCCGCTGCTGCGCGACATCGAGAAGTTGCTGCGCGCGAAGGTGCCGCGCGAGCCGCTGCCGGTCGATGACGCGGTGTACAAAGAGCAGCTCGCGGCCGAGCGCGCGCGCCAGGCGCATCCGGGGCCGAAGGGTCCGGGGCATGGCGTGTCGACGCGGCCGGCGGGGGCTCCGATGGGTCGCCACGCGCGCAGCCACCAGAAGAAGCATGGGGGCGGTGGCGGCGGTGGACACGGCGGCGGCGGCGATGGCGGCTCGTCGCACGGCGGTGGTGGTGGCGGTTCGCCGAAGGTCGTCTTCAGCGGCGGCCCGCGTCGACGCTGAAGTATCTTCGGCCGCGTGATGCACGTGAACGAGTCGGTTCGCCGCTCTAGAATGAGCTGATGGAAAGCGAGAAGAAGACTTCGTTTGCTAAGGCGGCCGGCGCCCTCTTCGCAGCTATCGGTGTTGGAGCGATCGGAAGTGGTGCGTGGGAGTTGGTCGCGAAGCCTGGCTTGTCATGGGTAATCCAAGGTTTTCTCAATGTGGTCTCGCTCGGGTCGGTAACCTTTCGCGACGGCGCGTACGCGAGCGCGGCGATGGACCCGACCGGGCGACCGTCTGAGCACGTGCTCGGCTTGATCCAGTGGGTCCCTTTTTACGCGGTCGTGTTTCTCCTGGTTTACGTTCGCCAGATAATCCGGGAAATGAATGAGGAGAAAGAGCCGGCGCCCTCAAGCCAAGAAGAGAGAATTGCTCGTCTTGAGGAGTTGAAGAACAGGATCTTCAAGCTTCGCAAGCGCGCGATGGGTCTCGCCCGCGCTTCCTACGTATTTGGTGCCATTGGCGCGCTTCTCGTACTCATCATGATCGTGAACAACGCGCGACTGTCTCAGCAGCTCGCAATCTGGCGTACCTTTCACAACAATCAAGCTCGTCTCGGAGCCGTGGTTTCACAAGAGAGGATCCGTCAATTTGAGGCATCGTTCGCATCAATGACGACTCGCAATGACTACCTTCGTCTTGAGCAGGAGATGAGAGCGGCGGGAGCAGCAGGGGGCGTGTCGCTTCCAGCGAATGATCTCTGGTAGCGGCCGTCCCAAGTGTGAGTCGTTGCTGTCCTGTTCAACGACGAAATCCAAAGCGTGTAGTCGTGACTGTCGACACAAATGACTCACCGCCCGGCGAGCGTGTCGGCGATGACCCGCTCGAGCAGCTTCGGCGCGAAGCCGAGGGACTTCGCCTTCACACGCGCCTCTTCCGCCGACGCGCGATCACCACTCATCGCCGCGAGCACCGCCAGGTTCCCATGCGGCACCGCGTACCCGGGGTCCAACTCGAGCGCCGTGACGAAGTGCTTCTTCGCGTCCTCGAGCCGGCCCTGCTCGAGCCGCACCGCGCCCAGCGTGTTGCGCGCCGCCGCGAGCGGATTCGAGGTGTAGAGCCCGACGGCCATCGCGCCCATCACGCGCTTCCACGCCGCCGACTGCACGTCTTGCTCGAACGCCGCCAGCTCGAGCGCCGCTTCGTCGAACCGCCGCTGCGCCAGCAGCGCCCGCGCACGATGGAACGGCCGCGTCACGAGCAACGCCACCAACACGAACGGCGCCCCGAGCGCCGCGCCGATCCACGTCGCCACCGTCGGCAGTCGCGGCGCCGCGAGCACCGTGGCCACCAGCACCACCGCGACGATCAGCCGGTTGCGCGCCGGCCGCGTCACTTCTTCTTGTACCCGCAGCGCTGCGCGTTGGTGCGCGTGGCCTTGGCGATCTTCTTCATGATCTCCTCGAAGGCCGGCTCGCCGTACGCCTCGTCAGCGTCGGCGGGATCTCGCAGCTCGCCGAGCGGCTCCAGCCACTTGAGGCACTGCGCGTCGTCTCCAGCGTGATGCGCGGTGATGGCGAGATCGTTGCGCACCCACTGCTGGTCGAAGCGATCGAGCCGCTTCTCACACTTGCTGAACATCGGCTCGAGCGTCGCCAGCGCCTCGGCGTACTTCTTCGCGTCGAACTGCGCCTTGAACGACGCGCGCACCTTCTTCACCTCGGCGCTCGTGCACCCGGGCAGCGGCGGGAAGTACGTGCCGTCGAACGTCGCGCGCACGCCGCAGTAATTGCGACACGCGTCCTCGGTGACGGGCACGATCTCCACCGCGCCCTCGGGCTTCGCGACGAACTTGAGCTCGCACTTCACGTCGTCGCCGTCGGTGAAGCCGGTCGCGCCCTTCCACACGCCCTCGAGCCCGCAGGTGTGCGCGTTGCCGCCGAGCGCGTCGATCTTGAAGCGGCCCTTCTTGAGCTCGAGGTGGCCCCACGCGCCCTCGGTGTCGTAGGTGCCCGCCGCCGGAGCAGCAGGACCCGCGGCCACCACCGCCGCCACCACCAGCGCGAAGCTCACAGCGGAATGTTCCCGTGCTTGCGCGGCAAGTTCTCCTGCCGCTTGTCCTTGAGCATCTCGAGCGCGCGAATCAGCTTGAGGCGCGTCTGCTCCGGGCGAATGACCTCGTCGACGTAGCCGAGCTCGGCCGCCTTGAAGGGGTTGGCGAACTTCTCGCGGTAGTCGGCGACCAGGCGGTCCTTCTCGGCCTTCTGGTCCTTCGCGGTCTCGATCTCCTTGCGGAAGATGATGTTCACCGCGCCGTCGGGGCCCATCACCGCGATCTCGGCGGTGGGGTACGCGTAGTTCACGTCAGCGCGGATGTGCTTGCTCGCCATGACGTCGTACGCGCCGCCGTACGCCTTGCGCGTGATGAGCGTCACCTTCGGCACCGTCGCCTCGGCGTACGCGTAGAGCAGCTTCGCGCCGTGCTTGATGATGCCGCCCCATTCCTGCGTGGTGCCCGGCAGGAAGCCCGGCACGTCGACGAAGGTGATGAGCGGAATGTTGAAGCAGTCGCAGAAACGCACGAACCGCGCGGCCTTCACCGACGCGTCGATGTCGAGGCAGCCCGCGAGCACCGCCGGGTTGTTGCCCACGATGCCCACCGAGCGGCCGTTGAGGCGCGCGAAGCCGATGACGATGTTCTTCGCGTAGTGCTCCTGCACCTCGAAGAAGTGCTTGTGGTCGACCACCAGCTTGATGACGTCGCGAATGTCGTAGGGCTTGTTGGGGTTGCTCGGCACCAGCGTCGCCAGCGCGGGCTCGGCGCGGTCGACCGGGTCATCGGTGGGGCCGGCCGGCGGATCTTCCGCGTTGTTCGACGGCATGTACGAGAGCAGCTCGCGGGTCAGCGCGATCGCCGCCTGCTCGTTTTCCGCCGCGAAGTGCGCCACGCCCGACTTCTGGTTGTGCGCCGTCGCGCCGCCGAGCGCTTCCTTGGTCACCTCTTCGTGCGTCACCGTCTTGATGACGTCGGGGCCCGTGATGAACATGTACGAGCTCTGCTTGGTCATCAGAATGAAGTCGGTGATGGCCGGCGAGTACACCGCGCCGCCCGCGCACGGCCCGAGGATGAGCGAGAGCTGCGGCACCACGCCCGAGGTGAGCGTGTTGCGCAGGAAGATGTCGGCGTAGCCCGCGAGCGACTCGACGCCTTCCTGGATGCGCGCCCCGCCGGAGTCGTTGAGCCCGATGATCGGCGCACCGACGCGCGTCGCGAGGTCCATCACCTTGCAGATCTTCTGCGCGTACGCGCCCGAGAGGCTGCCGCCGAAGACCGTGAAGTCCTGCGCGAACACGAAGACCTGGCGGCCGTCGATGGTGCCGTAGCCCGTGACCACGCCGTCGCCGGGGATCTTCTTGTCGGCCATGCCGAAGTCAGTCGCGCGGTGCGTGACGAACTTGTCGAGCTCCATGAACGAGCCGGGGTCGAGGAGGAGATCGATGCGCTCGCGCGCGGTCAGCTTGCCGTCCTTGTGCTGCTTGGCGATGCGGTCGGCGCCGCCGCCGAGCTCGGCCTGGTCTTCGAGCTTCTTCAGGCGGGCGCGCAACGGGTCCTGGTCGAGGAGGTCACTCATGGCGGGGCGACGTAACACGACCGCCCGTGAGCGGCAGCAGTCGCCGTTTCCGCTCCCAATGCATGAACTTGCGCGTGCCGATCAACGGTGGGATTTCTCGCCCTCTCTCGCGGGGGAAAACCACACATGATCCACGACTCCTGGCGCGCCCTGGCCGCGGTCTCTCTGGCGGCGCTGTTCACCGGCTGTGATCCGCAGCTCAACACCACGCCGGCCATCACCGCGAAGGGTGACCCGACGGGCGCCGCGGCGACCGCCACCATCGGCACCGCGGGCGGCAGCCTGAAGAGCACCGACGGGAAGATCGAGCTCGTCGTGCCTCCCGGCGCGGTGTCGGCCGACGTCGCGTTCACGGCCACGCCCATCGGCGTGAAGGCGCCCGGCGGCAAGGTGGCCTACCGGCTCGGCCCCGACGGCACGACGTTCTCCAAGCCCGCGACCGTGAAGTTCACGCTGACCGACGCCGACCTCGCTGGCTCGGAAGCTGCGGCGCTGCGCATCGCGTTTCAAGACACTGACGGCAGCTGGAAGGCGTTCAACTCGGCCACCATCGACGGCAAGACCATCAGCGTGCAGACCACGCATCTGTCCGACTGGTCGGCGCTGCTCGGCTGGCAGCTCGAGCCCGGCGCCGCGGCGGTCGATCTCAACGCCACGCAGATGCTCACCGTGAAGTACTGCAACACCAAGGAGATCGCCGGCGAGCTGACGAGCCTCGTCGCCGAGTGCGATTCTGACGCCGAGCTCGCGCCGCTCCTCGGGGCGTGGGCGGTGAACGGCACCAACGGGGGCGACACCATCAACGGCACCGTCGCGCCCGGCAACCCGACCGGCATCTACACCGCGCCCGGCGCCACGCCGCCGGCCAACCCGGTTGCCGTCAGCGTGGAGTTCAGCCCGCCGAAGAAGACCAAGACGCTGCTCGTCGCCAACCTCACCGTCGGGAAGAAGCTGCCGAAGAAGTACACCGGCACCTTCCAGTACTCGAAGAAGACCGGCTCGCTCGCGGCGAACCAGAAGGTCATCGAGATCACCGGCAGCGGCAGCGTCACCTACGAGCCGTGGCCCGACCAGGGGCCGTACGCGTACCAGGCGACCGCCGGCACCTTCAACCTCGGCACCTACAAGTCGGAAGACACGACGTGCCTCTGCCAGGGCTCGGGCGCCGGCTCCCTCGTCGACCAGGACAACTCGCTCAAGGTGCTCCCCGACGGCACCATGACCTTCGGGTGGTCGACCAGCTTCAACATCGGGCTCGCGTGCTCGATGAAGGCCACCTCGCCGTGTCCGTCGAGCCTGCTGTTCGGCGCGGGCTTCTCGGTGAGCGACCCGGTCAACAACGGCAACTGCAGCGGCACGGTGATGCACTCGTTCACCGACGTGCATGCGCTGACCGGCAGCTTCTCCGAGACCTGCATGGCGCAGAACTCGGTCGAGACGGTGAGCTGGACCTTCGACGGCACGGACTGACGGAATGAGCTCCCTCTCCTCCCGAGGAGGAGAGGGCCGGGGTGAGGAGTGACGCCCTTCAGCCGCCGCTCGACGGTTTACTCCTCACCCCAACCCTCTCCTCCTCGGGAGGAGAGGGAGCTAATGGCCTCCGTCACTCACTCCCGCGTCGGCGCTGAACTTCGCCTCGTCGAGCTTCCACGTCGCGACGCCGCTGTGCCCGCCCGCCCCTGAATCGAGCCACCCGCTCACCGACGTGCTCGCCTGCAGCAGCGGCCCCAGCTCGGTGCTCGCGCCCACCAACGCCGCCAGCTCCGGCGCCTGCACCGCCTCGAGCAGCGGCACCTGCTGCAGCCCCTTCGCCACCGCCTGCGGATCCACCTCGAACTCGAACCCGTGCGCCTGCTTCCCGCTGCTCGTCGCCAGCGCCGCGAGCGCCTTGCTGCGCGCATCGGCGTCGGTGCTCACCACCAGCACGTTGTTCTCCACCGCCGCGACCAGCGTGCCCTCGCGCAGCTTGAACACGCCCGGGTCGAGCGTCGCGAGCAGCGCCGCGACCTTGGCCGGGTCGGTCAGCTCGGCCACCAGCGCCCACTTGAGCGCGAAGAAGCGCGCCTCGCGCGTGCGCAGCCCGTTGGTCACCTTCACGTGGCTCACCACCGCCGCGGTGTTGCCGGTCAAGAGCGTCGCCAGCTCGGGCGCGAGCGGCGCGAACACCTGCCCGTTGGGAAACGCGCGCACCACCTGCTGCACCAACGACGGGAGCTGCGCCGGCGCCAGCCGCCCGCGGAACACCGCCATGCCCGGCGAACGGAATTGACCGAACGGCGACGGGCCCGCGCCCGCGAACTGCGCGAACGGAGCGCTCTTCAAGCGCGCGTCGAGGTTCAGCTCGAACTCCTTCGCCGCGACGCTCACCACGCCCGACGGCGCGCCCGACGGCAACACCAGCAGCAGCGGCGCCGCCGACTTGCCCGCGGCCGTCCACCCCGGTGCGGTCGGTGCCTTGCTCGTCCACTTCGCGAGCAGCGGAAAGAGCGACTCCACCGAGTGCCCGTGCCCGTTGAGCGCGCAGCTGTCTTTGCCGAGCACCGAGTACGCCGCCAGCACCCGCCCGATGGGGTCGCGCGTGCCGTAGATGGACACCGGCCCTTCCATCTTCTCGAACACGTCGCCCTGCCGTGCGAGCCGCGCGTCGACCGCCTTGCGGTACGTGTCGAGGTTGGCGATGCGCACGCAGCCCGCGGTGACGTCACCCACCAGCGCGCGCGTCAGCGGCCCCTTCGCGTCGAGGCCCGCTCGTGCGAGCGCGTCGGGGTCGGTCACGTCGAGCTCGAGCAGCGGGTGCGCGTCGTTCTTCCACGCCTCCGGGCGCAGCAGCACCGAGCGCGTGCCGGCGTGCGTGAAGAACGGCACCAGCGACGTCGCCTGCGACAGCTGGGGCACCACGCCCACCACGCTCGCCTCGGGGCTCTTCGGGGGCGGCGCACCGGAAAGCAGCAGCGCGAGGGTGACGGAGATGATCATGCGGTGCGCGCAGTCTCGCTGATCAGCCACCCGCGCCAGAGCCCGATTTTCCGGCCCCGCATGCGCCTCGACCGTGTATGGTGCCCGGCTCGTTCCTCTTCTTCACACAGGAGTCACTGATGGCCTTCAAGGCACGCAACAAGTCGGGGTGGTTCGAGATTCACGGCGTCGAGCAGTACCTCGAGAAGAAGCTCGCCGAGCTGCGCAAGGCCCTGGGCATCGCGGGCGGCGGCGCGAAGAAGGCGGCGAAGAAGAGCGCTCCGGCTCCGAAGAAGACGGCGAAGGCTCCGGCGAAGGCGCCCGCGGCGAAGACGCCGGCGGACCCGGTGGCGATGCTGCAGCGCTCGCTCGACGGCGCGCGCAACAAGGCGGCGCTCATCAAGGCCGGCAAGCAGAAGGACCAGCTCCTGCGCTCGCTCATTCCGCTCTACCTGAGCAAGGGCTCGTTCGAGGTCACCTCGGGCACCACCACGCGTTTCTGGTCGAAGCACGGCGTGTCGTTCGCCGCGCCGAACGTCGCCAAGGCGCTGCGCGAGCACGTCGGCTACGCGCGCCGCACCGCGAAGGGCCCGCAGATCACGCCCAACGGCATCAAGTACGTCGAGCAGGCGCTGGCCGCGAAGAAGGCGGCCTGACCGTCGATGCACGAAGCGTTGCTGCGGGGCCTGGCCCCCGGTGGCGTGATGTGGCTTCCGGCCGCGGGCGAGAGCCTGTGGCCGTTGTTGCGTGATGGCGACTCGCTGCGTGTGCGGCGGGTTGCTTCCGCTTCCGAACTCCAGCTCGGCGACGTGGCGGTGGTGAAGCGGCCCGACGGCTTCCTGGTCGCGCACGTCGTGACGTCCGTCTCTCCGCTGGGCACCGCGTCGACCGTCGGCGTGGCAGACCCGCAACCGCTCGAGGCGCTCGGCGTGGTGACCGGCTTTCGCCGCGACGGCCGCGTGCTCCCCTGGCCGCGCGGGCTGTCGAACGTGGTGCGCCTCGTGCCGCCGCTCGCGCTCGTCGCGCGCCGGGTGCCGGGCCTCGGGCGCGTGGTGCGCTTCGTGCGTCGCCGCTGAAAGCGAAAGCTCCCTCTCCCGCAAGCGGGGAGAGGGCCGGGGTGAGGGCCCAACCTTCACCGCATCGCCAGCTCGACCGCGCGCGGCAGCTGCCCGTCTTCCACGAAGCGCGTGAGCCGGTGGTCGTCATCCACGGCCCACAACAACACCTCGCACGCCGCGCTCCGCACCAACGCTTCCGAATCGGCGTACGGCACCACGTCATCGCCTCGCGCGTGCACCACCACCACCGCGCCGGCGCGCTTCGGCAACACGACGGACCCGAAGAGGCGCCGCGCCGCCGGCGCGAGCAGCACCATCGGCCCGGCCCACGTGCCCTCGACGGCGAGCCGGCTCGCGAGGCCCGCGCCGAACGACGAGCCCACCACCAGCTCAGGCGCCGCGTCCCGCACCGCCGCGCGGGCGACCTCGAGGCACGGCGTCAGCACCTCGAGCGGCGGAGGAGAGCCCTCTTCGACGACCTTCGCGCGCCACTCCATCAGCGAGGCGACGGGCAGGGCGGGCGCGGTGACCTCGGCGCCCGGCATCGCGCGCAGCGTGCGGGGCTTGATGCCGTTCGGGCTGCCCTCGAGCCCATGCAGGAAGACGATGCGCACTCAGCCGCCGTTGCAGAGGTAGTCGCAGCTCGGCGCGATGTCGCAGCAGTTGCCGTTGCTGCAGAGGTACGGCGCGCCCGTGCGGCAGAGGAGCACCGGGGCCTCACCGACCTCTTCGCTGCGCACCTGCGGGCGCACCCAGGGCCGCCGCGGCGCGGAGAGGCTTCGCTCGGTCGCTGGAGGTGGGGTGTGCCGCTGCTTCAAAATCGTCGTGCTCAGAAGGTGACCGGGTACGCGCAGAGCCGCCCGTCTGCGGTGCCGAGGTAGACGCGGTTCAAGCCCGCGGTGGTGTCGAGTGAGGGCATGCTGACCCCACCCGTCGTCGAGACGCGCACCGAGCTCTCGACCGCCCCCGTCGCCAGGTTCAATCGCCGCAAGAAGCCGTCTCCGTCTCCGACGTAGATCTTCCCGTTGGTGCCATCGACGCGCACCGAGCTCGGCAGGCGCATCGCGACCGGGCCCCACACGCTCGTCACCGCGAAGGTGGTGGGGTCGACGGTGAAGCGCTGCACGCCGGTCTGGGTGCTGACGAAGAAATCGTTGCCGTAGGTGACGAGCGGCTGCGTCACCGTGCCGCCCGCGCTCGCCTGCCACAGCTGCGCCCGCGAGGGGATGTAGTAGCCGCGAATGACGCCGCCGCGATCGACCACCAGCGCCTGGTTGGTGTTGCCGTTGCGCGTGACGCCGGTGGGAATGTCTCCGAGGTCGGTCACGGTCAGCAGCGGGGCCGCCGCGGGGTTCAACGCGTCGAGCACGCGCAGCGACGGGCCGCCGGTCTTGAGGCTGGCGATCCACAGCGTGTTGCCCACGAAGTCGAACAGCACCGGCCCGGTGATCTGGTCGAGGTTGCCCGGCTGGTAGCGGAACTGCACCGCGCCCGTGTCGGCCCGCAGCGCGTACAGCGAGTTGCTGGTGCGGCTGGTGTTGTTGCGCGTGCCGAAGAAGACGAGGTCGGTCGGGTACGCCGCCTGGAACGCGGGCGTCGCGAAGCTGCGCACCGCCACCACCGCCTGCGCCTGGATCACCTCGCCCAGCGCCACGCCGCCGTTGCCGGTCCACGTCAGCGCGCCGGTCGCGCCGTCGACGCGGTAGCCGTAGCCGAGCTGGTCACCGACGAAGAGGCTCGGCTCGGTCGCGCCGTTCAAGCGAATCGCCGTCGGCCGCGCCTGCACCACGCCGCGCGTCAGGCTCGGGCGCCACTTCTCGTTGCCGTTCACCGGCGCGCCCACGGTGATGGTGTTCGCCGTGAAGAACGAGCCGTTGGTCGACTGGAAGACGGTCTTGCCGAGGTCGGTGAACGGCTGCTGCAGCGCGGGCAGGCCCACCGTCGAGCACCACAGCGCGTCGTTGCTCGCCGTGCCGGGCGGAATCGCGAGCAGGTAGTTGTTCGGGCTCGCCGCGGGCACGCTGCCCGGCGAGTACACGCCGAACTCGTCGCGGTTGTAGATGCGGTAGTAGTAGCTGGTGCCGTTGGTGAGCCCGGTGTCGGCGACCGACCCGTTGAAGCTCAGGCTGTCTTCGTAGACCACCGTCGCGTTGCCCAGCGCGGTGCCCGCCGGGTAGCGGGTGCCCGAGACGGGCGCGGTGTTCGGTGGCGCGCCGGCCGAGCGCAAGATCAACACGCCGTCGTGAGTCGACGGGTTGCTCCACGTGAAGTGCACGCGCGTGGGCGTGGCGACCGCGACGGGAATGATGACGTCGGCGATCGGCCGGTTCACCGCGACCGTCACCGTGGAGTCGATGCGCGAGGTGGTGCCGTCGGCGAACGTGAGGTGCGCCTTGTGCGTCGTCGCGGTGTTGGTGGTGACCGTGCCGATCGACACGTAGTTGATGGTGAAGGTCTGCGCGCCGCCGGCGGGAATCTGCGCCGCCGAGGTCGAGGTGAACGAGATGCCGCGCGGCGAGGCCGAGGTACCGGCGGTCCACCCCGCGGGCACCGAGACCGCGGTCGGCGTGCGGAAGAGGTTCGCGTCGGGCGTCATCAGCACCACGCGTGAGATGCCCTGCCCGGAGCCGTTCGACACCCGGTAGGCGATGCGCGTCGCGCCGCTGCCCGAGAAGACCGCGTTGGGCGCGGGGGTGAGCGTCGTTTCCTGCACGGTGACGGTGCCGGTGGTGACCGGCGCGGCGTTGATGGTCGTGCCGCTGCTCAGGGTTCCGCTCGCGCCCGCGCTGAAGGTCACCTTGTCGCCGGGGTTGCCGGTGACGCGCCAGGTGGTGGTGAAGGCGGTGGTCGCGTTGGCCGCGAGCGCGCCCACGCTCGTCGGAGTCGGGCCGCTCAGACGCGTCGCCGTCGCCGCGCCGGTGACGGCCGCGACCGGAGTGGTCGAGGACACGTTGGTCATCGCGGCGAGGTCGTTGTTGCTGGCGATGACCTGCACGGTGACGGTGCCGCTCGAGACCACGCTGGTGGGCGTGGCGATGACCGCGGCGGGGAAGGCGCCGACCAGCACGGGAGGCGAGGTGACCAGCGGCGAGGTGGCGACGGTGCTGCCGGCCTTCGTGCTGAACGTGGCCGTGCCCGCACCCGTCGCGCGGTAGACCCACGTGAACGTCGACACCGCGTCGATGACGAAGTTCGTGACCGACGCCGGCGTGGGGCCCGACACGAGCGCGAACGTCGCGGTGCCGGTGATGGTCGGTGCGGCCGGGGTGATGTTGTTCTGCGTCGCGGTGGAGTCGTTGAGGAACGTCAGCGTGACCGTGACCGTGTCGCCCACCGGCATGTCGCGCTGGCTGGTCGTCACCTTCGCCCCGAAGCTCACCAGGGTCCACGTCCACGCGCCGGTCGGCTGGCGGAAGGTGATGTTGCGGTTGCACGGGTCGAGCACGTCGGTGCGGTTGAGCGTGAGGCCCTGGTTGGCCTGGTCCTGGTTCACCGGCACGCCGACCACGCGCACCTCAAAGAGCGCCGACTGGCCCGGGCGGAGCGCGTTCGACGAGGCGAGGCACGAGTTGACGGCGGTGAAGGTGACGCGGCGGTTGCGGCGGTCGATCGACGAGGCGTGCCAGCCCGCGGGGGCCGTCGCGCCGTCGATGTCGTAGGGCGCGGTGGGAATGCCGATGGTGAAGCTCTCGATGTTGGTGCGGCTGGTCGCGGCGTTGGCGACGCGGAAGACGAGCGGGCTCACCTCGTCCATCACCGCGGTGCCGGACACGCGATCGATGGTCCAGTTGTTCTGTTGCGCGAGCGCGGGTGCCGCGGCGAGCGCGGCGAAGAGCGCGAGGCGGGGGAGGGCGCGCAGGTGCATGCTCACTCCTCCAGCGCGAACGTCGCGCTCGCTTGCTCGACGCCTTCGTCGAGGGTGGTGATCTGCCAGGTGCCGGCCAGGCGTTGATCAGCGATGAACGTCGCGGCGACCGGCAGCGAGAAGTGGGCGGTGGCGCTCTCGCCGGCGCGCGAGGTGATGACGGCGGCTTGCCGTTCCCACGCGAAGCCCTGCGGGCTGACGAACACGGCGTGGATCTTGCGATCACCCACCACGCCGCCCTCGATTCGCACGTCGACCTCCACGCTCTGCACGTCGTCGAGCTTCGTCATCGCCGGCTCGAGCCGCACGCTCACCACGTGTCGCACGGGCGAGGGCAGCGGCTCGACGTAGATCAGCGTCGGCCCGGCGAAGACTGCCGATCCGCTCGGGGGAGGCGCCGTCACCTCGACCGGAGGCGGGGTCTCGATCACCTCGACGACGGCGTTTGACCCGTCGAGGCGGCGCGCTTGATCGACACAGCCGCCCAGCGCCAGAGCGACGAGCGACGACAACGCGCGGAATTTCCTGCGGGCGTGGGGGAACATCGGGCGCTCCGGGAGAGGGACAAAAGTGTAGCGGCTCCACGGAACCTCTCCAGTCTGCGACATGTGCGACCTGCACGCCGATGTAGACGTGACCCGGGTAGACTGTGCGGCATGACTCCTCGTTCCGCGGTGAAAGCAGCGTTGGTCGTCGCGTTGGGTGTGGTCACCCCGGTTCGCGCCGAGCTGGCGTGGACGGACATCGCCAGCGACGACGAGCTGCTGGCCTCCGGCACCGCGGCGCTGGTGGTGACGGTGGTCGCGACGGCCGACGGCACCAACGAGGCGCCGCCGAAGATCGAGGTGAAGATCGACGAGGTCTTGTTCGGCAAGCACGCGCCGGCGGCGACGACGCTCGAGTGGGGTCCGCGCCGCTGCGACTGCGACTCGAACACCGTCAAGGACCCGGCCGCCGCCATCGCGAAGTGGAAGACGGAGGTCATCAAGGGGCCAGCGGTCGGCACGAAGTGGATCGTCTCGGTCAACGGCACGCGCGTCGCCATTCGGCCACGCCTCGCGTTCAGCGCGCAGAAGCGCGAGCAGGTGAAGGCGGCGCTCGAGCGCATCGCCCGCGAGCGCGCGGCTCAGAAGAAGCAGTGAGGGCTCACAGCCCGAGGGTGATCGGCACGGCCATCTCGCTGCCGCCCGCTCCGTACGTCTCGAAGCGGAGCTCGGTACTGCCCGGGCCGTCGACGTCGATGCGCACCGTCTCGCTCGCGCCGCCGTCGAGCACCAGCTGATCACCCCCGTCGTGGAACCAGCGCGCGGGCTCGAGCCGCAGCTGGTCGACGAGGCACGGCGTGGCGTTGGGGTTGGTGAGCGTGAAGTCGAGGTGCGTCGGAAACGCGACGTGGGTCGACGCGACGCTCGAGGGGCTGACGGTCACCGCCTGGTTGCACGGGGCGATGGTCTCCACGCGCGCGCTGATGGGCACGGTGACCGTCGACACCCCGAGCCCACCGGGGAACTCGAGCGTCCACTGGCGCGGGCCGAGCCGCGCGGTGGGGGTGAAGGTCAGCCACACGTCGTGCACTCCGGTCGCCGTCACGCTCGAGCGCGCGCTCAGCTCGCCGTCGCTCGGCTGCAGCTTGAAGGTGGTGATGGGGATGGGCGGCGGTCCACCATCGAGGCCCTCGAGCACCAGGCGTCGCTGCAGCGCGCCGCCGACGGGCGGGTTGGCCGGCACGTGCGCGAGGTCGACGACGGCGGGCGTCACGCGCAGGAGCGGCCTGGCGATGCGCGCCGTGACGAGCACGGTCAGCACGTCGCGCGTCAGGCCGGTGGCGTCGTGCGCGCGGATGACGAGGTTCCCCGAGAACACGCCCTCGGAGAACGGCACCACCTTCACCTTGAGCGTCGCGATGCCGTTGGCCGGCACCTGCACGGGCGCGGTGTCGATGGACAGCGGTGCGAAGAGCCCGCTCGCCTCGACGATCAGCGGCACGCGGCGCGAGTTGGTGAGGACGAGCGAGTGCTCGCTCGGCTCGTACGGCGGCACCTCGGGGAGGTTGAGCACCTCGGGCGTCGAGAGCTGGCCCGCGCCGAGGCCCTGGAGGGTGAGCGTCTGCGGGGCGCAACCAAAGCCGCCGACGAAGGTGGTGGTGGCGACCTGGAGCCGGCTGTCGGTCGGCGTGAAGCGCGCGAGGAAGGGCGTGCCCTGCGAGGTGACCACCGCGTTCTGCGGCACGAGGGAAAACGGCTCGGCCACCGGCGTGAAGCCGACCTCCATCGCGCGCGAGGGAGCGACGAGCGTGAACGAGAGCGTTGCGCCGGTGCGCTCGACCTCGCCGAAGTCGAGCCCGGTGGCGGCGAGCACGGGCGGCAGCTTGACGCAGAGGTCCGGGTTGAACTTCGTGTCGATGACGTCGTCGCACGAGAGCGCGCACGCGGCGAAGAGCACGAGGGCGGGGGCCGTGAGGCGCACGGCGCCAGTCCACCCGGGAATCGCGTCGAACGCAAAGGCGTCACGGGCCGAAGGTCATCGGCACCACCGTCTCGCCCGCGCCCCACGTGGTGAAGCGCAGGCCGCCGTCGACCGGTGCCTGTGCGTCGATGACCACCACGACGCTCGCGCCACCGTCGAGCACCAGCTGGGACTCGCCGGACTCGATTCGCCAGGGCCCGGCAGGTTCGAGGCGCAGGTCGTCGACCAGGCAGGGCCGCACCGTCGGGTTGGTGACCGTGAGCTGCGCACGGAGTGGCAGGTTGCCGCTCGAGCTCCACGACGGCGGTGAGACCACCACCGCGCTCGCACACGGGGTCAGGTCTTCTCCGTTCGCCGACACGTCGAGGCTCGCCGCGCCGTCGACCCACACCGTCCAGTGGTTCTCTCCCACCCGCTGCGGCGTGAAGAGGAACGACAGGTCGGCGACGCCGCCGTCGACCGCGGCCACGACCCCCAGCGAGCCGTCGTTCGGCGTGATGGTGGTGATGAGCGGGGCGGAGATCGGCGGCGACTCCGTCACCGTGACGTGGCGCACCAGCGGCGAGGCCCCCGTGGTGCGCAGCGGCGCGTGGTCGACGCGCACGCTGGCGGGCACCAGCGTGACGATGCGGGAGAGGGCGTTGGCGGTGATGTTGATGGTCGGGGCCGGGACGGATCCGGCGCGCAGCACGAGCGTGCCGTTGATCGGCCCACCCGACGTCGGCATCAGCGACACGTCGACGTCGGCGCTCGACATCGGTGCCACCACTTGTGACGGCGGCCCCGCGCGGAAGGGGAAGGGCTCGAACGACACCTCGAGCGTGACGGCCGACGCGAGGGTGTTGAACACGCGAACGGTGCGCGTGGTGAGCACCCCGACGGTGACCTCGCCGAAGTCGACCTTCGCCGGCCCGACCACCCCGCCCGTGCCCGCGCCGCGCAGAGGCACCGTCTGTGGCGGGCAGCCATCGCCGCCGCTGAAGGTGGTGGTCGCGAGCTGCAGGCGGGGATCGGTTGGGTGGAACGCGATCGCGAAGAGCGTGCTCTCGCGCACGAAGGCCTGGCTCGGCGTGATGCTGAACGGCGGGTCGAGCGGGGAGAACGTCACGAGCGTCGGCGCCGGCGCTCCGAGCGTGAAGGTGAACAGGCCGCCGGTGGTCATGCCGAAGTCGACCCCGCCGTCGAGCTCGGGCGGGAGCACGACGCAGGACCCTTTCCCATCGCGGCACGCGCTCACGCCAAGGGCCACCACCACCGCCGTCGTCGCGATGAACCGCATGGGCGCACTGCATCACACAATCCCCCTCTCCTCCGAGGAGGAGAGAACACGCATCGCGCGTGGAGCCCGACCGCAGGGTAAGAGCTGCCCTCGCGCGTGAGCACCCGGCCGTGGGACCAGGTTCGCATCGAAGACGACGGCGAGCCGTTGGTCTCGCTCACCGACGCCGGCTTCGGCCTCGAGACGCCGCACCCCTACGTCGCGCTCGGAGCCCCGTACGGCTCGTTCAGCCCGTGGTTTCTGCGCGCCGGCGTGAAGACCCGCTTGCTCGAAGCGCAGGCCGCATTGACCTCGCTGCGCGCGGGCTGGCGCCTGCACCTCCTCGACGCGTGGAGGCCGCTCGAGGTGCAGGCCTTCATGGTCGAGCACACCGACGCGCTGCTGCGCCGCGCCGAGCCGCACCTCGACGACACCGCCCGCCGCGAGCGCGTGCTGACCTACTGGGCACCACCCGAGACCGATCCCCGCAGGCCGCCGCCGCACAGCACCGGCGCCGCGGTCGACCTCACCCTCGCCGACGAGCGCGGCGTGGTGGTGAACATGGGCTCCCCGTTCGACGAGCCGACCGAGCGCTCACACCCCGACCACTTCGCGACTGCGACCGACGCGCACGGCCGCGAGGCACACGCCCACCGCGCGTTTCTGGCGCAGGTGATGTTCGGCGCAGGCTTCGTGCGCCAGCCGCAGGAATGGTGGCACTTCTCGTACGGCGACCGCGCGTGGGCGCGGGAGCACGACCTGTCCGTCGCCCGCTACGGCCGCACGCACCCCTGAAAAGACGACGGCCGCCCCTCGCACGAAGCAAGGGACGGCCGCGTCACCGGAAACGAAGCTCAGCTCAGTAGCGGTAGTGCTCGGGCTTGAACGGGCCCTCGACCGACACGCCGAGGTACTTCGCCTGCGTCTCGCTGAGCTTGGTCAGCTTCGCGCCGATCTTGCCGAGGTGGAGCGCGGCGACCTTCTCGTCGAGCTTCTTGGGCAGCACGTAGACCTTGCCCTTCTCGAACTTGTGGCCCGTGTCGATGGCGCCCCAGAGCGCGAGCTGCGCCATGGTCTGGTTGGTGAACGAGTTGCTCATCACGAACGACGGGTGACCCGACGCGCAGCCGAGGTTCACCAGGCGGCCGCGGGCGAGCAGCGTGAGGCGCTTGCCGTTGGGGAAGATGAACTGGTCGACCTGCGGCTTGACGTTCTCCTCGCGGATCTCGGGGTTCTTCTCGAGCCAGCTGACCTGGATCTCCGAGTCGAAGTGGCCGATGTTGGCGAGAATCACGCCGTCCTTCATCGCCTTCATGTGCTCGCCGGTGACCACGTCGACGCAGCCGGTCGCGGTGCACACCAGGTCGGCCAGCGGCGCGATGTCTTCCATCGTGGTGACGGTGAAGCCTTCCATCGACGCCTGCAGCGCGTTGATGGGGTCGACCTCGGTGACGAACACGCGCGCGCCCATGCCCTTGGCGGCGGCCGCGCAGCCCTTGCCCACGTCGCCGTAGCCGCAGACGACCACGGTCTTGCCCGCGATCATCACGTCGGTCGCGCGCTTGATGCCGTCGAGGAACGACTCACGGCAGCCGTAGAGGTTGTCGAACTTCGACTTGGTGACCGAGTCGTTGACGTTGATGGCCGGCACCTTGAGCGTGCCGTTCTTCATCATCTCGTACAGGCGGTGCACGCCGGTGGTCGTCTCTTCCGACAGGCCGCGGATCGGGTCGGGGCCAGTGAAGAGCTCGGGGTGCTTGTTGTGCACCCACATCGTCAGGTCGCCGCCGTCGTCGAGGATCATGTTCGGCGCCTTGCCGTCCTTGAACGCGAAGAGCTGCGCCTCGAGGCACCAGTCAGCTTCCTCGAGCGTCTGGCCCTTCCACGCGAACACCGGCACGCCGGCCTTGGCGATCGCCGCGGCGGCCTGGTCCTGCGTCGAGAAGATGTTGCACGAGGTCCACGTCACCTCGGCGCCGAGCGAGACGAGGGTCTCGATGAGCACCGCGGTCTGGGTGGTCATGTGCAGGCAGCCGGCGACGCGCGCGCCCTTCAGCGGCTGCTTGCCCGACCACTCCTGGCGCAGCGCCATCAGGCCCGGCATTTCCTTCTCGGCGATGGCGATTTCCTTGCGGCCCCAGGCGGCGAGCTCGGGGTTGGCGATCTTGTACGCGGGGAACGTCGTCTTGTGCTCCATGGGTCTGCCTCTCTTCGGGTGTGTGCTGCGTGTGACTGCGTGACTGCGAAAGGTGCTGCGAGAAAAGTCAGGGCTTCTGCGCCACCCAGGCGTGCCAGCTCACCTGCGCGTCGAGCGCGGGCGAGGGGCGGAAGGAATTGGGAATCGGCGCGTCGGCCAGCGGCTTGAGCGAGGCCTCGACGAAGAACTTCTTCACCTCGTCGATGGCGAAGCCGAGCCACACGTCGCCGGCTTCCGAGCGCAGCGCGTCGGTCTCGTGCGGCAGGTAGTCGAGCACCACCAGGTGGCCGCCCTTCTTGAGCAGCCGCGCGAAGCTCTGCACCGCGGCGCCGGGGCGCGAGGCGTGGTGCAGCGTGCGGCCGGCGAACACCAGGTCGGCGCCGCCGGCAGAATCGACGCGCTGCACGAGCGCCGCGTCGTCGTAGCTGCCGGGGAAGAGCGAGACGTGGTGGAAGCCGCGCGACGCGACGCGCTCGGCCACGCGCGCCAGCTGGGCCTGCGAGCGATCGACCGCGATGACGCGCCCGAAGAGCGGCGCCAGCACGTCGAGCGACAAGCCGTCACCGGTGCCGACGTCGACCGCGAGCTTGTGCCCGAAGAGCAACGGCGCGAGCGCGGCGAGGTGACCCAGGTGTTCCGGAGACGCCGGCACCGACGAGCTGGCGACCGCGGGCAGCTGCTCGAAGTGCGAGCGGCCGTGCTCTTCGCGCGCGGCGATGACCGCGGGCACACGGGCGAGGCTGCCGTCGGCGAGGCAGAGGCGACGCCCTTCGGCGAGCGCTTCGTTCAGCACCGGGTCGCCGTGCACGGTGACGAGGTCGGTCTTCAGCAGCAGGCGCGTGCCGTCTTTGCGCGCGTCGAGCAGGCCCGCATCGCGCAGCGGAGCGACCTTGCGGCTGATCTGCGGCTGGCTGTCGTTGAGCAGCGTCGCGAGCTCCGAGACCGAGAGCTCTTCGCCTTCGCACAGCGAGAGGAGCTGCAGCCGGCCGGGCTCAGCCAGCAGCCGGAACAGCTCCACGCGCGGGAGCGGCTGGGGGCGAGGCGAGGGGACGGCGGTCAGCACCCGGCATGAATAATACGTTCATGCGTATGAATGCAAGAGTGTCTATTTCATCTTACAAATCATGAGGTTACGGAGCTTTTCGGTGCATGATCCCATCGGCTTCGCCGGCGAGGAAGAGGCCGTCAGCGTTGCCTCGGAGGTGAGACAGCTCGAGTGTGTCGCTGACCTCCGCGACGCCCCAACCGGTGTACTCGCGGGTCTTCTGCACTTCGTTCGCGTTCGGGTACCGGAACACCGCCCCGTGCGTCGTCACCGCCCAGACCGTCTGCGCGGCATCGCACCACACGCTCGCGAAACCGGCCTCGCTGCCAACTCCGTTGTTGGACAGCGCTGCGTCAGAGGCGCCGGAGTTGGTGAAGCGCAACAGCAGGTGCGAGCCGCCTGCCACGACGAACGGTCCGTTGGGGCACGCCGTGACGTCCTCGAAGCGGTTGCTCGTCTGGTTGACCCGCCGGCTCCAGGTGACGCCGTCGGTCGAGGCGTAGACGTACGACTCGGTGACCACGTCGCCCCCGTCGGTGGCGTGGCCGGTCACCATCAGCGCGGTGCCGTTCGTCGCGACGCCTGACAGCTGCTGAATCGGCGGCACCTTCGTCCCAACGCTCAGCCCGCCGTCGGGATTGAGGGTCACCAGCGTGCCGTCGAGCGCGAAGAGGTCGGTCTGCGTCGCGGCGAACAGCGTATCGCCCAGCGCCAGCAGCGCACCGCCATCGAGCAGCGGCGCGGTCGCGGCGGCGCGCGAGAGGAACTGGTTGAACGGCGGCGTGACGCGCGCCTTGAGCTCACCGACGTTCGTCCCGGGAGCGCGCAGGTAGATCTCTCCGCCGCGCGTCAGCAGCCAGAGCGCGGGCCCACTCGCCGGGCCGACCGCGGCGATGCCGGCGTATTCGAGCCCCATGTTGTCGTTCTGCAGGTCCCACGACGAGCCCTGGCGCTGGCCCACCCGCGACGACGAGGTGCAGGCGAACACTCCGTTGTTGCCCGCCCACAGGCCAGTCACCGAAGAGTCGGAAGGCCGAAAAATCGCATTTGGGCTGCCAGACGTGCCGATGCGCATGAGCGCGCCGCGTTGACCCGCGCCAAACACCACCCCCTGCGAGAGGGTCGCGTCGAGCACCGTCATCTGCAGCGGGTTGACGGTGATCCTCGGCCAGGTGCGGAGGGTGTCGCCGACGAAGAACCACGAGGTGCGGTCCTGCGTCACGATGCTGTTCACGAACGAATTCGTCGGAATCGAGTCGATGACCAACCACTCGCCTCCATCGAGCCCCAACACGCGCCCGACGCTCCCGACACCGAGGCGATTGTCGGTCAGCCGTGCGAGCGGCCCGACGAAGCCCGCGTCATCGAAGTACGTCTCCTGCACCCCGCCGTCGAGCGGGAGCCTCCACACCTGTGAGTCGGACCCGAGCGAGAACGTCGCGACACCTTCGCTGACGTCGAATGCAGCGAGGCGGCTGAGTGCGGCGTCCAGCTTCCCAGTCTCGAGCATCTTCTCGGGCAGCGGGTGCACGGTCTGCATGTCGTTCGCGCTCACGCCGAACACCTGGCCGCTCTCGTCCTTCGCCAGGCCGGCCCAGACCGTCGAGTCGAAGACCGTCAGCCGCCCGGGACCCTCGGCGTGCTGCAGCGCCATGCCGCGCCCGGCGAGCCACGTGCCCGACGGCGCGTCGACCACTCGCGTCACCACCGGCGGCGGGTCGAAGAGGCCGGCGTCGAAGGTGAGGTTGAGGCGCCACGTCTGCTGAGTGATGGTGTTGAGCTCGTCGACGTGCACGAGCGTCGGCCCGGTGCCCGCGGCCCAGAAGCCCCCCGCGTCAGCGGTGGTCCACACCGTGAGGTAGGTGTTGACGCCCGAGGCCGGCGTTTCGAAGCACCACTCGCCCTGGCCAAAGCAGCCCGCGTCGAAGTCGCCGCCGCCGCCACCACTTCCGCCACCGCCACCACCCGTCGCGTCGCAGTTGACGATGGACCCGCGGCTGCAGCCCGCGTCGAGCGCGCCCTTGAAGTCCCAACAGCCGAAGAGCGTGAGCACCAACACGCCAGTTGCCAACGCGCGCATCAGAAGCTCCCTCCCACCGTCGCGACGGCGCCGCTGGCGGTCGGCATCACGCTCGCCTGCACGGTCTCGGTGTGCCCGCCGACGAGCAACCACACCAGCGAGCCGGCGAGGCCCGCGACGCCGACGCTGCTGAACACCCAGCCGGCCGTCTGGAAGTTGGTGCCCTCGGTCACCCACCCGTTCGCCACGCCGAACTCGGTGCGCTTGTTGAGGTCGGTCAGCGCGGTGAACTTGTCCCCCGCGAAGTTGAAGAACAGCACGCCCGCGGCAGCGGACAGCAGACCCACGGTGCCCGGCACCCACCAGAACAGCGGCGCGACGAAGCGGGTCGTCGGGGCGGACGTGACCTTCGCCACGGCGAGTCCCGTTCCGCCCAGCGGCTTCGCGAGCTCGGCGGCCACGCGATCGAGCTGGTCGGTGAGTTCCTTCTCGCTCTTCGCCTCGAGGCGCACGCTCGCCAGCACCGTGCTGTCGCGCGAGCTCATCATCTTCGCCACGCCGCGGAACTCGTCACCCAGCTTCGCGAGGCTCACCGTCAACGTCGCGTCGCACCCCAGCGCATTGGCGAGCTCGGCCATGCACGTCGCGCTCTGCGTGTCGCAGCCCAGCAGCTGCCGCTGGCGCTCGGCGCCCAACAACGTCGCGATGTCGGCGGCCGTGGTGACCGTGAGGCCCTGCCGGCGGAGCGCATCGGCGAGCTGCTCGGCGGAGAACGCGGCGAGCTCGGGCGACACGTTCACCACGTTCCACGCGGGGCTGGCTACCTTCTGCGGCGTCGCAGTCAGCAGCACGGCGATGAGGGAGAGCATGAGCGCGCGAGTGTGCGGCGTTCGGGCGGCCGTGTCACCTTCCACCACCGGGCCTCGCGTGGGATGACGCGGGGCCATGCTCGCGCTCGCCGCCGCCCTCGTGCTCTCGCAGACCGGAACCGTGCAGGGCGAGGTCGTGGTGGTGCCCGATTCGTCCGGCTCGGGTCACATGACGAGCAACCTCGTCGCGGGCCTCGGCTCGACGCTCTGCGCGTTCGGCGCGCGCGGCTTGTACGCAGTGAAGCCCGACGTGTTCGACGCGGTGGTGGTCTTCACCAACAACCCGCTCACCGGCTCGGCGCTGACCGGGGCCGCGACGCCGAAGGGCACGCTGGTGCGCGCGACGTCGACCGGCTCGGGCTACGGCTCGCCGCTCATCGTGTTGCAGCCCTCGGAGTACGGCAGCGCGGCGCGGCTCACCCACTGCGTCTACCTCGGGCCCGTGCAGAACCTGCCAGCGCAGCCCGACGACGACTTCCTGCTGCCGATGTTCGGCGGCGGCACGAGCCCCAGCGGCACCACGGGCGTCGAGGTGCTCGGCCACGAGTTCGGCCACCAGTGGATGGCGGGGTCCGCGTTCGACCAGGGGCAGGGGCTCGACGTGCTCCACCGCGCGGATGATCGGCAGCCGCTGATGGGCACGCAGACCAGCCGCGTGTCGGCGGCGACGCTGCACTACAGCCACCTCGCTGACTCGCGCTCGGTGATGTACGGCAACTTCATCACCGACCTCGGCGGTGGCTCGTACCGGCTCGCCGGCGGCCCGCGCGGCTACGGCCCGATGGACCAGTACTTCATGGGCCTGCGCGCTCCGCAGGACACGCCGCCCTTGCTGGTGCTCGACGACGGCTCCGGCATGGGCCTCATCGGCACGCCGCTGCGCCGCGGGGAAACGCAGACCGTGACCGGCATGAGCGCGGTGAACGTCAGCGTCGACGACTTCATTCGCGCGCAGGGTGCGCGTGCGCCGGCGTTCCCGCAGGCGAAGCGCTGCTTCCGCGTCGCGTTCGTGCTCGTCACGCAGCAGGGCACCACGGCGAGCGTCGACCAGCTCGCGCTCGTCGACCGCTACCGCCAACGCTGGGAGTCGTGGTTCGGCCCGGCGACCGACGGGCGCGGAAACACCGTCACCACGCTCGACGTGTTCGCCGACTGCCCGGAACCGTCGCTCGGCGCGGATGCGGGCGTGGACGCCGGGGTCGCGCCTGAGATGGACGCGGGGGTTGATGCAGGCGCTGACGTCGTCGTCGACGCTGGCGCACCGGCGAGCGACGCGGGCTCGGGTGATGACGGGCGGATCGACACCGGCAAGATTCGGC
Source organism: Myxococcaceae bacterium (assembly GCA_046351675.1). GTDB lineage: Bacteria > Myxococcota > Myxococcia > Myxococcales > Myxococcaceae > Archangium_A. The sequence goes on along the minus strand of JAXLYB010000017.1, from coordinate 111,021 downwards.
CGGGCTGCGGTTGCGGGGGTGGCGCCGACCTCGCGCTCCTCTGCCTGGTCGTGCTCCCTCTCCTCCCGAGGAGGAGAGGGTCGGGGTGAGGAGAAACAGCTGCCAGCGCCCACCGCCGGGAACGTCACACGCACCGAAACACCTGTGGCCCCCACGCGTAACGAGCGAGTGCGACCCCTCTCCCTCGCCTTGCTCCTCGCTCTCACTGGTTGCGCCCACACCCCGGCGCAGCAAAGCGCGTCACTCCTGCAGCGACTTGGCGGCCACTGGACCGGCACCCTCGAATACGTCGACTACCAGCCCCCGCACGGCCACGTGCGCCTGCCGACCCAGCTCACCGGCACCTTCGCCGACGGCGCGCTGCAGCTCGAGTTCGTCTTCGACGACGGGCCGGGCAAGACCGTGGTCTCCCGCGAGTCACTGCGCGTCGACGGGTCGACCGTCCGCTGGGGCGACGAGAAGCGCGAGCAGGTGTTCTCCGTGGTCGAGGCCACCGCCGACCGGCTGCTGCTCGAGGTCGAGGGCGCAGACGACGACGCGCCGGCCACGCTGCGCGAGCAGTTCGAGCTCACCGCAGGTCACCTGCGCCTCGTGAAGACCGTGCGCGCCCGCGCGGCCGGCCCCGGCGCGCCGTTCGTCTTCCGCCACGGCTACGACTTCACGCTCACGGCGCGGTGATGGCCGACGACGGGTTGCTCCACGCCCCGGCGCCGACGCCGTTCAGTCCGTGCACGTAATAGATGTACGACGTTCCGCTCGTCAGCCCGCTGTCGTCGAACTGCGTCGTCGTGACGTCCATCACCGCGCTCGCCACGCCGTTCGCCGCGCGCCGGTACACGCGGTAGCTCGTCGAATCGGTCGACGCGACCCACGTCACGCGCACCGCGCCGGGCCCGTTCGCCGCGACGTTCACGTTGAAGACCGTGTCGGGGTAACCGGCCGACGGCGTCACGCCGCCCGTCACCACCGTCGGGAGGCCCGAGCCCGCGGCGTTGCTCGCCTGCACGCGGAACAGCGGCGTGCTGCCGTTGGTCGCGACGAAGCGGCAGTGGTTCTCGTACGGGCTGCTGAGGTTGCACGCCGTGCCCCACGTCTGGCCGCCGTTGTTGCTCGACTGCGCGTAGTAGCCCGTCGCTCCCGGCGTGACGTCCCACGTGGCGGTGAGCGCGCCGTCGCCGGGCGTAATCGTGAGGCCCGAAGGCACGGCGGGCAGCGCCGGGTTCGCGGTCACGGTGTGCAGGGTGCTCCAGCCCGTGATGCCGGCGGCCGTCTCGGCGAGCACGGCCCAGGTCACCGTCTCCCCGTTCTCCACGCCGAGGTCGCGGAGGTCGGTGACCGTCGACGGCGTCGTCACCAGCAACCGCCACGGCCCCGCACCGATGCGGCGGTACACCCGGTACGCGGTCGCACCGGTCACCGCGGACCAATCGAGGTCGGCCGCCTGGAGCCCGGCCACCACGGTGAGCGTCGGCGGCACGGGCACGGCGCTCGTCGCCGTCACCACCTGCGGCGTCGAGGCGAGGTTCCACCCGCTCGGCGCGACGCGCACCCACGCCGGCTGCCCGTTGGTCAGCGCGATGGTGCGAATGGTGTCGAGCGCGTCGTAGACGGTGCCCCGGTTGGTGAGGTTGGCGCCCGAGGGGTTCGTCGCGCTGAGCAGCGTGACGCTCCCCACGCCGATGACGGGGCTCCACTCGACGATGGCGCCAGCGTTGACCGGCGTGAGGGTGACGCTGGAGGGCACGGGCGGCAGCTCGGTCGAGGGGGTGACGGCGCCGTTGATGACCCAATCGCCGACGCCGTTCGCGTTGCTCGCCTGCAGCGCGTACTTCACGTCGACCGAGTTGGGCTGCGGGTCGATGAAGAACGGCTCGGTCGTCGGGCTCAGCACCTGCCAGTCGCGGGCGCGCAGCCGGCGGGCGAAGCGGTACTGCAGGCCGGCGGTCGCCGTGGCGCTCAACGTCACGGCCCCGTTCCCTGCCTGCTGGCTGAGTCCCGGCGTGACGGGCGCGTTCACCGCGGGCGCGAGCGGGCCGAGCTCGTCCGTCGACGCCGACTCTCCGTCGGGCGTGGTGACGCTCATCGACAGGTAATAGGTGCTGCCTTGCACGCCGCTGAGGTTGCAGCGCGTGTCGAACGGATCGTACGTGGTGCAGTAGGTGACCGGCGCCACGAAGGTGCCGCCCGCGCGATACGCGACGCGCACGGCGTACGAAGTCGCCCCCGGCACCGGGTCCCACGAGGCGACGAAGCCGCCGCTGCTCGGCGTCGCGGTGAAGCCGGTGGGCCGCGGTGGCGCCGAGCTCGTCGGCCGGGCGGGCTGGGCCGTGGTGGAGAACGCCGCGACGGCGCCCGACCCCGCGTTGAGCGCCTGCACCTGGTAGACGTACGCCGTGTCGTTGACGACCGTGGTGTCGTTGAAGCCGAGCGTCAGCGTCGGCGCGAGCACCTGCACCCAGTCGCTCACGAAGGGTACGCGCCGGTAGAGGCGGTACGCGGTGGCGCCGGTGACCGCCCCCCACGAGACCGTCACCACACCGTTGCCCGCATTCGTGTAGATGCTGCCCGCGTTGAGGCCGCTCGAGGTCGCGGTGGCGGAGACCGCCGGTGACCACGCGCTCCAGTCGATGCCGTTGCCCGACCGCACGGCGAACCACGTCAGCGTGGCGTTGGTCGCGCTCTGCACGCAGTGCGAGTCGCTCGAGGTGCACGACGCGGTGAACGGCCCGCTCGGCGAGCTGGCGGTGCCAATCTGGTACGTCGACGCCTCGGCCACGGGCGTCCACGTCGCGTTGACCGCGCTGTCGGTCGGCGTCAGCGTGAGCCCGCTCGGCGTGGCCGGCATCGGGCCCGGCGTGGTGACCTGCACCTCGTTCGACAGCTCGCCCAGCGTGGTCCCGTTGTCGGGGCGCACCACGTAGAAATAGGTGGTGAGCGGCGCGACGGTGGCGTCGATGTTGCTGTTGCCCAGCTGCGTGTACGGGCCGCCCCGGGTGGTCGAGCGCAACAGCACGGGCGTGGCCGAGCCGGGCGTCGACCACGAGAGGATGGCCTGGCCGAGGCGCACGCTCGAGACCGTCAACGCGATGGGGCGGTACGTGAACGACGGGGCGACGATGGGCGTCGCGCTCGCGCCGGCGAGGTCACCGGGCACGCCGTCGACCACCGCTTGCACGAAGTAGCGGTAGTCGGTGCCGTTCGAGAGGTTGACGTGATCGTACCGCGTGCCGCTGGTGACCCACGCCAGCTGCGCGGGCACGCCCACGGTGCCGGAATGCATCCACACCAGGTAGCCCGTGGCCATCGGCACCGCGTTCCACGTCAGCTTCACCCACGCGATGCCAGGCGTCGCGACGAAGTTGGCCGGCGCCGGAGCGACCGTCGCGTCGAGCCGCGTGCCGACCTCGTCAGACCACGCGCCGACCTGGCCGAGCGCCTCGGACTGCACCACGTAGTACGCGCCGTTCGACCCGGAGGGGATGGCGGTGTCGAGGTAGGTGGTGCGACCCCAGCCCTGGCGCAGCACCGTGTACGGGCCGCCGGGCTGCACCGCGCGGTACAGGGTCCACCCGTCGGTGGTCGAGATGTTGCCCCACGTCACGAGCGCACTCGTCGCGCCCGCCGCCACCACGCGCACGCTGGTCGGCGTGGCCGGCAACGACGCGCTGGGAATCACCTGCACCTCGTTCGACTGCGGCGTGACGCCAAAGGGAGTCAGCGCCGCGACGCGCACGCCGACCTGCGCGCCGTTCGCCACCGGGTTGAAGGTCGCGGTCAGGCCAGTCGCGGGCGAAGACGTCACCGTGCCCGACGGCAGCGCCTGGCGATCGACCCGGTAGGCGGTCGCGCCGGGCACCGCGTCCCACTGCACGGTGAACGCGGCCGCGCCGCTCACCACGCGCAGGTTCACCGGCGCGGCGCTCGAGGTGGTGAAGCCGAAGCTGACGGGGGCGGGCAGCGCGTGACCGGCGGTGTCCTTGAGGCCGGTGCCGAGCGTGACGTCGTAGCGGCGTTCTGGCGTCAACTGCGAGAGCGGGGTGATGGTGAGCGCGGGGCCAGCCGAGGAGACGGTGAACGGCACCGTGGTGCCGCCGGTCGAGAGCGTGAGGTTGGCCGCGATGACCGTCGTGCCGTCGAGGTCCTTGTCGAAGCGCGCCATCACCGTGCTGTCGGGGAACACGCCGCGCGCGTCGGGCTCGGGGCGCGTCGAGAGCAGCACCGGCGGGTCGTTCGACGACGCGACGCGCGGCGTGCCCGTGGCCTGCGCGCTGTCGGCGCTCTCTCCCGCGGAGTTGCGCGCGGTCACCACGCAGTACACCGGCGTGCCGTTGGTCAGGCCCTGCAGCAGCACCGGGCTGCCCGTCGCGTCGACGCGCGTGCCGGTGGTCTTCGTGACGCCGGCCGTCGTCGACCAGTAGAGCCGATAGGACGTCGCTCCGGCCGACGCGTTCCACGAGACGACGAGCGCCGTGTCGCGCGACGCGGCCACCACGTTGGTCGGCGCCGCGGGAATGGTGACGCCGCCGCCACCACCCGTGCCGCCGCCGGTCGTGCCACCACCGCCGCCCGTCGTGCCACCGCCGCCGCCCGTGGTGCCGCCGCCGCCCGTGGTGCCGCCACCGCCGCCCGTCGTGCCACCGCCGCCACCGGTCGTCCCACCGCCGCCACCCGTGGTGCCGCCGCCGCCGCCCGTGGTGCCACCGCCACCGCCGACCGTTCCGCCACCGCCCGTGGGGCCGCCGCCGCCGCCCGTGCCGCCGCCCGTGCCGGGCGCGAAGAGCACGAGGTCGGGCAGCCGCACGTCAGCGCCACCGACCACGATGTTCGACAGCCGGCCAGGCGACACGTCGCTGCGCGTCGCCGTCAACGTGTACGAGCCCGCGGCGACGTCGCTGAAGCTGAAGCCGCCGTTGGCGTTGCTGGTGGTGTCGCTGTGGCCGAAGCCCGCGAGCGTGATGGACGCGCCCTCGGCGGCGCTGCCGTCGGCGAGCACCACGCGCCCTTCGACGAGGTGGCCCTGCGTCGTGCCACCACCACCACCGCCGCCAGTTCCGCCACCGGTGCCGCTCGTCGCGAGGCCGAGCACGAGGTCGGGCAGCTGCGTGAGCCCACCGGGCGCGAGGATGTTGATGAGGCGCGCGTTGCTCGAGCCCGGGCGGCTCGCGGTGACCGAGTAGACGCCGATGGGCACCGGGTCGAACGTGAAGCGCCCGTCGGCCGCGGCGGTCGCGGTGAAGTGGTTGGTATCGGAGTCGAGCGAGACCATCGCGTCGGACCCCGCGCCGAAGTCGGCGGTCAGCACGCGCCCGGAAATCGACGCGGGCGGAGGCGTGGTCGTCTCGGGCGTGAGGCTGACGGTGCGGAGCACGAGCTCCTGCCCGCTCGAGAGCGTGACGTCGTCGAAGCCGCGCGGCCCATACCCGGCGCGGAAGAACGCGAGGCTCAGCGTGCCCTCGGGCAGCTGGTCGAGAATGAACGAGCCGTCGTTCGAGGTGGTGGTGGTGTACGGGCCGATCGGCACGAACACGAGCGTGCCGGCGTGGCCGCCCGGGTCGGCGACGTCACCGCGCAGCACGCGGCCGCGCACCACCGCGTTCTCCGAGAGCACCACGTCGCCGAGCGCGACCTGCTTGTTGGGCCCCGCCTTGAGCGACTGCAGCGAGACGAGCTTCTGGCGATCGGGCACGCCGTCGTTGTCGAGGTCGGCGCGGAAGAGCACCTGCCCCACGGTGGTGGTGATGCCCTCGACGCGGAACGTGCCGAGGTCGTCGCTGAGGCCGACGAGCCCGGTGCCGAGCAGTTCGACGCGCGCGCCAGTGATGGGCACCACGCCCGGCCGGCCCGGCAGCGCCGTCACCACGCGCCCGGAGATGGAACCCGGCGACGGCGGCCCCGGCGGCGCGGGCAGGCTGACGTCACGACACGCGCCGAGCGCGACCACCAACAACACCGCGCTCCACCACAACCCCCTCGCCTGGTTCGCCCGCGTGCGCATGCTCGTCCCCCGCGTGGCCGGCCGCCACGAGGCGTCAGGCGTACGCGGGAGGGCGCTGCGATTCAACAGGCGCTGCGCGGTTGCGGCTGGGCTGGAACCGTCACGCCGCGCGGGCGACGGGCGCGGCGTCAACGAGGGGCTGGCCCGCGCGCAACATGCGGCCGGAGCGCTGCTGCCCGACCGACGGCGAGAGCTGACCTTCGCGCACCACCTCGTGGCCGTTGACGAGCACGGTGTCGATGGCGCCGCCGTCCTGGTTCACCAGCCGGCGGAACGACGCGTCGAAGAAGGGCATCGTCGCCTCGAGCGTCTGGTCGAGCCGCGCGTCGAGGCGCGCCGGGTCGAGCACCACCACGTCAGCGCGCGCGCCCACCTTCAGCGAGCCCGCGTCGAGGCCGAGCCAGTCGGCGATTTCCCCCGTGAGGCGGTGCACCGCGGCCTCGGGCGTGAGGCAGCCGGTGTCCTGCGCGAGCCGCAGCAGCCGCAGCGGGAAGTTGTAGTGCGCCATGTTGCGCAGGTGCGCGCCGGCGTCGGAGAAGCCGATGAGCACGTCGGGGTGCGAGACGATGTCGGCGAGGATGTCGGGGCGGTCGTTGGCCATCACCGTGTTCCACCGCAGCTTCTTGCCGTAGCGCGCGACGAGCCCGAGGAAGGTGTCGCACACGTCTTCGCCGCGCTCGGCGGCGAGCTGCGCGAACGACTTGCCGATGAGCGAGGCGTCGGGCGCGTCGAGCACCTTCGAGTGGTTGAAGTCGCGATGAAAGACGCGCGGCAGGAAGGCGCTCTTCCATTGCTGCTTGAAGCGCGCGCGGTACGCCGGGTCGTCGAGCAGGCGGGCGCGCTCGGCGTCGTCGTCGAGGTGCAGCGCGGCGGCGCCGGCGCCGAACTCCTCGAAGACCACGAGGTCGATGCCGTCGCTCCAGAGCTCGAAGACGTCGGGCAGCGCCTGCCAGCGGAAGTCGGCGCCGAGCACCTTGTTCACCAGGCGAGACAGGAAGCCGGTGAGCCGGTGCAGGCCTCGGTTGGCGCGCGTGTCCATCATCGAGATGACGGTGGTCTTCAGCTTCGGCCGCCACAGCCCGATGCTCTCGAGCAGGAAGAGCACGATGTTCACCTTGGTGGTGATGTTCGGCACGCCCTGCAGCACGCGGCCGCGCGCGCGGAGGTGGCGAATGAGGCGCCGGTATTCCGACCACGAGGCCCAGGTCGACGGCAGCGGGCGGCTGCGTACGTCGCGCGTGCCGCCGACCTTGTCCCACGGCAGCGTCTGGATGGAGAGGCCCAGCGCGCCCGCGTCGAGGCCTTCCTGCACGTGCGCTTCCATCTGCTGCAGCTCGGCGGCGGTGGGCGCATTGCGCGAGAGGCTCCGCTCGAGGCCCATCACGTTGGCGCGCACCGCGGAGTGGCCGACGAAGCTCGACACGTTGGGGCCCAGCGGCAGCGAGTCGAGGTGCGCGAAGTACTCGGCGTGGCTGTTCCACCGCTTGCGCTCTTCGAGGAGCGAGCGCACCACGTCGTAGGGCACCGCCTCCACGCGGCAGAACTGGTCGGCGAGGTCTTCGGGGGTGCCCAGCGCGAGGCTCAGCGAGCAGCTGCCCACGGTGACGGTGGTGACGCCGTGCTTGAGCGACTCGGTGAGGCCCGGCGAGAGCTCGACCTCGGCGTCGTAGTGCGTGTGGAGGTCGATGAAGCCCGGCGTGACCCACTTGCCGGCGGCGTCGACCTTCTTCTTCGCGGGGAGCGGATCAGCGGTGAGGGCGGCGATGCGGCCGTCGCGCACGCCGACGTTCACGCGTTGAGGTGGGGCGCCAGTGCCGTCGAAGACGAGGCCGTTCTCGATGACGAGGTCGAAGGGGGTCATGGCGTGACTTCTGCCGCAGCGCGGGAGTTCGAGGCTGCCCGTGGCGCGCCAATCGGTGGTCTCTGCGCGCCAGTCAGAAGAAGTCGTCGACGTACAGCTCGGACGCGCCGCAGGTGTCGCACGTGAAGACGAACGCCTGGACGCCGGCGAAGTTGAAGAGGCGGCCTTCTTCCAGCGAGGCCACGAAACGCATCTCGACCGCGCAGGAGGGACATCGGGGCCGGTGTTCCGAGACCGAGTCGAGCTCACCGCCGAGCATGCCGTACACGAAGGCACCGGCGGCGAGCCGCGCCTCGTCGTACGGATTCGCCGCTTGATCGAACGAACGTGCTGTCACCGTGGTGAACGGAAGCGGTGGTCGCTCCTCGTTCGCGACCAGCGCGCCGCCAGCCGCTGGGACGCGCGCGACGTGGTTGGTCGGCAAGCGCGGACCGCCACCGACGACGCAGCCCACGTCCGGGCAACTGAAGAGCAGCAGCAGTGCGTCGCCATCGCGGAGCTGTGCGAGGAATTGGAGGGGTTGGTCGCAGTCACCGCACGCGGGCCACGAATACCCACTCGGCGCCAGCGGCCGGCCGCCCAGGCGCGTCGAGGGTTCGGTCTCGGCGAAGCGCGGGGCGTCGTCGACCACGAGGAGTTGGGCGTTCATCGGGTCGTGGGACACTACCGAAGACCCTCGTCGTCTCAGCTACACTCGTTCGCCGTGCAGCCCGTCACGGCGGCGCAATTCGCCAAACAGCCCACCGGCCAAGCGACGACCGGGAACGGCTGGGCTCACTTCTGCGCGCATGAACAGCTCTGGGGCATCCTCCTCTGGGGGCGCCCGACGGAAGCCGACGCGGTGAAGCTCGGCCGTTCGCTGGTGCTGGAGCTCGGCCCGCCCGCGAAGCCGCACGTCTCGCTCGTCGACGCGAGCCGCCTTGAGGCCGCCGACGAAGGCGCCTTCAGTGCGCTGCGCCACTACGTCGAAGAGCACCGAGCCGAGCTGCAGCGCGCAGTGCACCGCCTCGCCCTGGTGCGCCCCGGCGGCATTCTCGGCGCGATGGTCGCTGGCGCGTACGAGGTGATGAAGCGCCCGTACCCGGTGGAGATCTTCTCCGACGCCGAGTCCGCGCTCGAGTGGCTCGGCGTGAAGTCCGCGGGCAGCCCCGCCTCCGTCGCGCGCGCCCTCGAGCAGCTCCATGCGCAGGCGACCGGCGCTTCGCCCGAGCTGACGACCCTGCGCGCGTGGCTCGACGCCCACCTCGACGGCGCGAAGGTGACCGACGCCGCGACGCAGCTCGAGCTCTCGGCCCGCACGCTGCAGCGCCGCCTCGGCGACGCGGGCACCAGCTTCGAGCGCGAGCTGATGGACGCGCGGGTGCGGGCGGCGAAGCGGCTGCTCCACGCGCGTGACGCGAAGCTCACCACCATCGCGCACGAGGCCGGCTTCGCCTCGCTGCAGCAGCTCAACACCGTCTTCAAGCGCGCGACGGGCCTCTCACCGCGAGAGTTCCGGGAGAATTCTGGATCTTCCGCGCGGTCGCGCTGAGCTGCGCGCCACGGTGCTGCTCTCCCTCGCCCTCGCGTTGACCCTCACCGCGCCGGAGCACGTCTCGGTCGGCGTGCAGCTGCGCAACGTCGAGGCCATCGACCTCCAGGAAAACGCGTACCACGCGAACTTCGTGCTCTGGGTGACGTGGTCGGGCGAGCGCGACGCGACGAAGACGCTGCGCTTCACCAACCTGCTCGAGGCGTGGGCGATGACGCTCTCGCCGGTGTTCGACGAGCCGGTGACGCTCGCCGACGGCCGCCACTACCAGCGCTTCACGGGCGAAGGCCGCTTCTTCCACAAGTTCGAGCTGGGCTCGTTTCCGCTCGACCGGCAGGACGTGGTGCTCGAGCTCGAAGACGTGCAGCGCGACGCGAGCGAGGTGGTGTTCGAGCTCGACCCGCAGAGCAGCGTGACCGAGGGCCTCAAGATTCCGGGGTGGATGGTGGGCGGCGCGGTGCGCGAGGTGGCCGAGGTCGGCGGGCAGGTGGGGGTCGGCGCTCCGGGCGGCGGCGCTCATTCGCGCGTGCGCTTCGGGCTCGAGCTGCAGCGGCCGCGGCGGGTGTTCTTCGTCACCATGTTCCCGCCGATCCTCCTCGTGATGTTGTGCTGCTGGTTCATCTTCTTCCTGCGGCCGATTCACGTCGAAGCGCGCGTGGGCACGGTCATCACGGCGCTGCTGACCACGGTGTTCCTGCAGCTCGCGTTCACCGATGACCTGCCGTACCTCGGGACCACGGTGCTGCTCGATCAGGTGTTCAATTTTTCGTACGTGATCATCACGGCCGTGCTGCTCGAGTGCGTGCTGGTGATGCGCTGGCACGACCTCTCGGTGTCACTCGAGGCGTCGCTCACCACCATGCCGGAATCGGAGCGCCCGGTGGTCGATGCTGAGCGCCGCGCTGCGAGGGCTCGCGCGGAACGGCTCGATGCTCGCTCGAAGTGGTTGTTCCCTGCGGCGTATGCGGCGGGGTGCGCGGTCATCGTGCTCAGCCACCTCGCGTAGCGGGTTTCGGTTTCTCCTCACCCCGACCCTCTCCTCTGAAGAGGAGAGGGAGAACGTCGCCCCGACTTCAGCCGCACGTTCCGGCGTTGCACTGAAACGAGCAGCACTGCGTTGCGTTGAGGCACGTCGCACCCGACTGCAGGCACTGCTGTGCACCGCAGCGCCCGCCGTTGCACGCCCCCGAGCAGCACTGACCTTGCGCCATGCAGATCTCGTTGGTCCCCAGGCACGATGACGCTCGGCAGACGCCCAGCGCGCACGTCAGCCCCGCGCAGCAGTCGGTGGGCCCGCTGCACGACTCCATGGGCTGCTTGCACTGAGAGCGGCAGGTGAACGTCGCGGCGCTGCAGAAGCCCGCGCAGCACTCGAAGTCCTGCATGCACTGCGCGCCGGCGGCGGTGCACGCGACGGGGCGGCAGAGCCCGCTGTCACACGCGCCCTCGCAGCAGTCCTGGGTGTTGGCGCACGCCGCGCCTGGAGCACCGCACGTCGCCGAGCGACAGAGGTTCCCCGCGCACTGTGAGCCGGCGCAGCACTCGCTCGTCGCGGTGCAGCCCAGCCCCGCCGCGGTGCACGAACCATTGCCCGCCGCGCACCGCCCCGAGACGCACTGCCCGCTGCAGCACGCGCTGTGGCTCGAGCACAGCTCTCCGCCGGGCAGGCAGCTGCACGTGGCGCTCAAGCACTGGCCCACGCAGCAGTCGGAATGAAAGAGACAGTCAGAGCCCGCGGCGCGACACGGCAAGAGGCACTGCCCGTCGGTGCACGCGCCCTCGCAGCACTCCGCGGTCGAGCCGCACGGCTGACGCAGCCTGGTGCACATCGTCATCGGCGGCGTCACCGTCGGGCCGCACGCGGCGAGCACGAGGACCAACCAGAGCGAGCGCGCGAAGGCCACCTGCGCACTCTAGCGGCAAAACAAAAGCCCTCCTCCCGCGAGGGAGAAGGGCCTTGTGGACCGACCGCGAAGGTCGAAAGCCTTACATGCGGCTGGTGTCGATGCGGCCGCTGATGCTGCCGGAGATCACGCTCAGCATCTCGTCGAAGGTGAACGTGCCGTCCTTGGTCGAGATGGTGCCCTTGAGGGTCATCGAGACGCCCGTGCCCGACGCGCCGAGGTCGCCGACCGCGATGTTCTGGCTCACGTCAGCGTCGAGGAAGTCGTCGTACGCGCCCTGCACGAGCACCTTGCCCTTGAACGCCTGGCTGACGCCGACGGTGCTGCCGGTGGTGACCGACTGGCTGAAGGTCATGCTGCCGTTGAAGACCGCGACGCCGATCTTGTCGGTCTTGGCCAGACCGCAGCCGTTGTACTTGAGGGTGAGCGAGGTGCTGACGCCGCCGCCGCCGATGGAGATGCCGGCGCCGCTGATGTCCGCCGAGCCGCCCTCGGGGCAGTTCCAGCTGATGCCGCCGGTGAGGTCAGCGGGCGAGGCCGAGGTGTCCGCCTTCTGCTTCGTGGGCCGCGAGGCCGCGAAGAGGGCATCGGCTGCGCCCTGCTTGCCGTCGATCTTCGCGCCGGGACCACAGGCGACGAGGGCAAAGCTGGCAGTGGCGAGCATGAGAACGCGCTTCATCATTGGTGTGTCTCCCGGGAATGCTGTTGAGGAACAGGCTGTGGGGTGTGTTGCCGGCCTGGGGACGAACGATCCCTCAGTCGCAACCCCTTGTCATCACTTCAGCACGACATCTTTCAACTCGGCGTTCTTCTCCCGCATGGCCTTGAGCAGACCATCCCACCCCGACTCCTTGAGGATCGGCTGCACCTGGTCGTCGCGGATGCCGGTGAGCATCGAGTCGCCGAGCACCGCCACGTCGATGACCTTCCACGCCGCGCCCTGCTTGATCATCTGGTACTTCACCTTGAGCTCCTGCTTCTTGAGCGGGTGGTTGATCAAGATGGTCGAGGCGATCGCCGCCGTGTCGCCCTTCACCTCGGGTTCCTCGTAGAGCACGGTGTCGAGGTTCTCGAAGTTCTTGCGGATCTTGGGGAACGCGATCTTCCCGAACAGCTGGAGGAAGAGGTCCTGGAATTCCTTGCGCTGCGCGTCGGTGCCCTTGGCCCACGAGTCGGCGACGAGCATCTTCCCCTGGTCGTCGGCGGCGAAGAGCTTGAGCGCGGCGTTGTCTTTGCCGTACCGCACCGAGTTGATGATGGTCTTCAGCGGCTTGCTGATGTCGTCCTTCGGGGTCGCGAGGGCGAGGGCAGGGGCCAGCAGGGCAACGAAGAGCACGGTGCGGCGCATCAGGACTCCTTTGATTAGGTGATACGGCCGCTGACGGCGACCGGGTAGGCGCATTCATACATCCCATTGCTGCGATGTGTCGTGCGCGGTATGGGGGCGCCCTGCCTTTCACCCAACGCAAGGAAACACGTCATGCCGAAGGACTACCTCTTTACTTCTGAGTCAGTGACCGAGGGCCACCCGGACAAGATCTGCGACCAGATCTCCGACGGCGTCGTCGACGCGCTCATCGAGAAGGACCCGCGGGCGCGCATCGCGGTCGAGACCCTGGTGAAGACCGGCATCGCCATCGTCGCCGGCGAGGTCACCACCTCGGCGTGGATCGACATCCCCCGCATCGTGCGCAGCACGATCTGCAAGATTGGCTACACCGATTCGTCGATGGGCTACGACGGCAACACCTGCGGCGTGATGGTCGCCATCGAAGGCCAGAGCCAGGACATCGCGCGCGGCGTCGACGAGAAGGGCCAGAAGGAACAGGGCGCCGGCGACCAGGGCATGATGTTCGGCTACGCGTGCAACGAGACGCCCGAGCTGATGCCGGCGCCGATCCACTACGCGCACGCGCTGACCAAGAAGCTCGCCGAGATCCGCAAGAAGAAGCACGACTGGCTCCGCCCCGACGGCAAGTCGCAGGTCACCGTCGAGTACGTCGACGGCAAGCCGGTGCGCATCGACGCGGTCGTCATCTCGACCCAGCACGCGGAAGAGGCGTCCAACAAGAAGATCAAGGACGTCATGATGGACGAGGTCATCAAGGCCTCGCTCCCCGCGAAGCTGATGGACAAGAAGACCAAGTTCTACATCAACCCCACCGGCCGCTTCGTCATCGGCGGCCCCATGGGTGACTCGGGCGTCACCGGCCGCAAGATCATCGTCGACACCTACGGCGGCATGGGCCGTCACGGCGGCGGCGCGTTCTCCGGCAAGGACCCGTCGAAGGTCGACCGCTCGGCCGCGTACATGGGCCGCTACATCGCCAAGAACGTGGTCGCGGCCGGTCTGGCCACGCGCTGCGAGGTGCAGGTCAGCTACGCCATCGGCGTCGCCGAGCCCGTCAGCGTGATGGTCGACACCTTCGGCACCGCGGTGATGGACGAGGACCGCATCGCCAAGGCCGTGCGCGCGACGTTCGGCCTCAAGCCGCGCGAGATCATCGAGCACCTCGACCTGCTCAAGCCCATCTACCAGCGCACCGCGGCGTACGGTCACTTCGGCCGCTCGGAGTTCAGCTGGGAGCGCACCGACAAGAAGGACGCGCTCCGCGAGGCGGCTGGCCTGCGCAACAAGAACGCGGCCTGAAGTCGGGCCGATTCGTGGTTTGACCTCGCCCGCCTCGCCCCATTTCGGCGAGCGCGGGCGATTTGTTGAGGCGGTCTGGAGGGTGCCATGGCGCGCGAGAAGAAGAAGCCAGCAGCGTCGTCGTCGCTGACGGCCCTCGCCCGGGGGCTCGACACGCGCAAGCGCGAGCTGCCGGCGTCGAGCACGCGCGAGGTCAGCTCCTCGCAGAAGGCGTTCATCGAGAACGCGCTGCGCGCCAAGCCCCAGCCGGTCGCCCGGCCCGTCGCGGTCGCGGCGAAGGTGGCCGCGAAGGTGAACCCTCCGAAGGGCGCGACGCCCGTCGCGGTCGCGGCGAAGGTGGTCGCGAAGGCGAACCCCGCGTCGCCGCCCGCGCCGAAGGTGGCGCCGCCGCCTCCGAAGGTCGCGCCGCCGGCGCGCCCCGCGGCGCCCGTCACCGGCTCGTCGGTCGCGCGGTCGAGCGCGCTCAGCAGCCTGCAGCGCGCGCCGAGCCCGATGCCCACCCGGGTGCCGGTGGGTGCGAAGCCCGCGGCTGGCACCGCGACGCCGCCGCGCGGAGACGTTCGCCGCCAGTACCCGCGCGCGGAAATTCACGTGAAGGCCAGCCTCTCGCTCGCCGACGATCCGTCGCGCAGCTTCGAGGCCTCGCTGCCGACGGTGAACCTCTCGGTGGGCGGCATGTTCCTCGAGTCGAGCTTCTTCCTGAAGCTGGGCACGAAGCTGCAGATCGAGCTCAAGCTGCCGCAGGGTGGCCGCTCGGTGAAGGTGAAGGGCGAGGTGGTGCGCGTCGAGAGCGGCAGCAAGGGCGCCTCGGGCTTCGCGCTGCGCTTCACCGAGTACCTCGAGGGCAGCCAGGTGACGCTGGCGACGCACTTCCTCTCGCCGGTGCTGCGCGAGTTCCTCTCGCAGTACGCGAAGGAACACCGCTTCGACGCGAGCGCCGAGTACCTGGCGCACACCGCCGACGTGCTCGCGGCGTGGGAGCTCAAGAAGGCCGAGCTCGGCGGCGACGTGTGGGACCTCTTCTCGGCGAAGGCCTGACGAAAGAAGTGACGTGAGCCTCCTCGAAGCGATCGTGCTGGGCCTGGTGCAGGGCCTCACCGAGTTCCTCCCCATCTCGTCGACCGCGCACCTGCGCATCGTGCCCGCGCTCGTGGGGTGGGACGACCCGGGCGCCGCGTACTCGGCCGTCATCCAGCTCGGCACGGTGGTGGCGGTGCTGGTCTATTTCTCGAAGGACCTGCTGCGCCTCACGAAGGCGTTCATCGAGGGGCTGCGCACGAAGAAGCCCTTCGGCACCGAGGACTCGCGGCTCGCCTGGTACGTCGGCATCGGCACCATTCCCATCTCGGTGCTCGGGCTCGCGTTCAAGAAGCTCATCAAGAGCGAGCTGCGCTCGTTGTGGGTGATCGCCATCGCGCTCATCGTGCTCGCGGTGGTGCTGTTCATCGTCGAGCGCGTCGCGTCGCAGAAGCGCGGCATCTCCGAGCTGACGTTGAAGGACGGCGTGGTGGTCGGGCTGTGGCAGGCGCTGGCGTTGATCCCCGGCAGCTCGCGCAGCGGCACCACCATCACCGGCTCGCTCGCGCTGGGCTTGAAGCGTGAAGACGCGGCGCGGTTCTCGTTCCTGCTGTCGATTCCCGCGACCACGCTGGCGGGGCTGCTCGAGCTGAAGGACCTGCTGCAGGCGACCGAGCGGCCCAGCATCGCGGCGATGGTGGTGGGCACCGTGGTGTCGTTCGTCGCGGGGTACGCGTCGATCGGCGGGCTGCTGCGCCTGGTGAAGACGCGCTCGATGCTGGTCTTCGTGGTCTACCGGCTGGTGCTCGGCGGAGCGCTCATCGCGCTGCTCGTCATGGGCGTGCTGCAGCCGTAACGTCGAGGGCATGCTCCTCTTCGTTCTCGTGGTTGCGCTCGGTCTCGGTGCGGACCCGGCCTGCACCGCCGACGCCGACTGCGTGGTGGCGCACGACTGCCCGTGCTCGTGCTGCCCGGCGCAACCCGAGGCGATGACGAAGGCGCGCGCGGCCGACGTGCGTTCGAAGTGTGCGCGCCTGGGGCCCTGTGCGCCGCCCGAGCCGCAGTGCGCGGCCGTCAGGTGCGCGGGCCCGGTGCCGGAGTCGGCGTTCGTCGCGAAGTGCGTGCAGAGCGCGTGCGTGCTCGAGCGCAAGCAGGCCGCGAAGAAGTGAAGCCCGCGGGGCGGCCGCTCGGCGCAGTGGCGCTGGCCCTCGTCGTGGTCGCGCTCGCCATCGCGAACGTCTTCGCCTTTCGCGGGCCGGCGTGGGAGGCGAAGAGCACCCCGCTGACGTGGCAGCACGGGCCGCTCGATGGCGGCGACGAGCGGGTCGACCTCGAGTGGAAGGACGTGGCGTTCGTCGCGGTGTCGGACTCCAGCGAGGCGGCGCTCTCGTTCGGCGTGATTCGGCGCGGGGACGCGTACATCACGCTCGAGGACACGAACTCGTTCGAGAAGGTCGTGGAGTTCGACGGTGGGGTGTTCGTCATCGGGCAGAGCTCGACCGAGGGGCCGGGGCCGACGGTCGACGTGATCGTCACGCGCGACGACGGGGCGACGTTCACGTTGCTCGCGCAGGTGCCCAAGCCGAACTACCAGCAGGGCATCGTCGACGCGTGGCTCGAGGGGCAGACGCTCAAGGTGCGGCTCGATGCGTTGGGCGAAGACATCCCCGTGGGGGACGACTGGGCGTGGTGGTGGGTCCGGCCGCACGTCGGGTTGCACGAAGTGGAGCTGCGGTCGAAGAACGGTGGGCGCACGTGGTTTCTCGACACCAGGCCGCGACAGTGACGTGCCCTGGCCATGATGAGACGAGATGGGTGATGGGTGATGGGTGACGAAGCCGTGCCGAACAGCAATCGAGCCTCGCTGCACGACGCACGTGAACGCACTTTGATTGGTGGTCGAGGGGCTGCCCATTCAGGCAAGCCTGCAGACACGGCGCGCTCCCCGGTGCGAATCGGGCCGAGCACATAAGCTTTGTTGCACTCAGCGCCGACTTCGCGACTCCGGTGTCGCAGTTTTCAGCGCGCACACCCGATGCGGTTCGCGTCGATCGCCACCTCATCGATCCACACGTCGAACCCACCGGGCATCAACGTCGCGTCGGTCTGGTAGTGGCTCAACCCCACCGAGAGCGATGAGAACACCGCGTCGGGGAACGCCCAGTCGGCCTTGTTCTTCACGTTGAGCGCCGGGTGCTCGCGGCCGTCCCAGAAGACGCGCAGCTCCTTGCCGGGCGCGTCCCACATGAACTCGAGGCACTGCCACTCGTTGGGCCGCAGGCCGCCGTCGTAGCCCGCCGGCTTGTTCGCGTCGTCGCCCTGGCCGACCTCCGCGCGCCCATCGCCCATGCCGTCTTCGTTCACGAAGAGGCCCTCGTTGATGAAGTCACCGGCGCGCAGCTCGGGCTGCTTCACGCCGTCGCCGAAGGTCGTGGCGCCCTGCGCGAAGGCGTAGGTCCAGTGCATCACGCCGGGGTTGAGGCAGTTGCAGCCGTTGTCCCACTTCATCGGCGGCGGCACCGCGCGCGTGCGGAAGAAGAGGCGCACCCAGAACTTCGCGAGCGGGAAGGTCGAGCGGTGCGTCATGACCGCGCGGTTCACCGCGAGCTCCTGGTGGATCTTGATCGACTTGCTGCCGCGCGCGGCCTGCGTGTCGTCGACGCTCAGGCTGGTCAGCCCCTGGTTCCAGAACTGCAACGTCCACTGCGCGGGGTCGGGAGGCTGCCCCGCGGCGCGCGATTCGAAGTCGTCGCAGAAGGCGAGGCCCGCGCTCGCACAGCGCGAGGCGCCGAAGAAGTCGTCGCGGTTGGTGGAGAGTGGATCGACCGCGCCGCCGCCGCCGGCCGAGGTGCCGCCGCCAGCAGCCGTGCCGCCGCCGGTCGCGCTGCCTCCGCCGACCGCGCCACCGCCACCGCCACCCGTCGCCGCGCCGCCGCCGCTGGCCGTGCCTCCTCCGCTGCCGCCATCGCCGGGGTCCGACACGTTGCCGGTGCATGCGGACATGACGAGCACGACCACGAGCCAGGGCGAGCGCACGCGCGGAGTGTACGCCGATCTTCCCCACCCCGACGGCGCGCCGCCGTAGATTGACGACGTCATGGGCAGTGAGGCGAACGACTTCTTCGAGGCACTCCGCGCGCACCTGCACGCCGAGCCGTCGAAGACCTTCGAAGCGCCCGGCCTCGACCTGAAAGAAGCGGCCGTGCTCGCACCCCTCTACTGGAAGGGTGGCGAGCCATTCGCGCTGATGACGAAGCGCCCCATGACGCTGCGCAAGCACCCGGGGCAGATCAGCTTCCCCGGCGGAGGCCGCGAGCCGGGTGACCTCACGCCGCTGCACACCGCGCTGCGCGAGTCGAAAGAAGAGCTCGGTATTCCGCCCGACTCGGTGAACGTGCTCGGCCTGCTCGGCGCGATGCCCACCATCACCTCGTTCTGGGTGACCCCCTTCGTCGGCGTCGTGCCGGCTGATCTCTCGCTCACGCCGAACCCCGGGGAGATCGAAGAGGTCTTGAGCGCGCCCCTCTTCCGCCTGCGCCGCGAGAAGCGCTTCCTCTACGGCACCGACCGTGACGTCTTCGTGTGGGACGACGCGCGGCACGTGGTGTGGGGCGCGACGTGGCGCATGCTCGACCAGCTGCTGAGCCACGTCACCGCCGTGCGCTGATCCGATGTCCCACCTCGGCCGGGGTGGGTGTCGAAGGCGCATGAAGAACCTCCTGGTGGCGTTGGCGCTCTGCGGCACGGCGTGCGGTGCGGGGGCGCTCGATGGTGGCGGTGCGCTCGACGGGCGTGACGCGGTGCAATCAGCCCCCGATGACGCCGGCCCTGGCGACGCGGGCCCGGGTGATGCGGGCGTGCCCGTTCCCTGCGGCGCGGTGACGTGCGCGGCCGGCGAGGTGTGCGTCAGGCGCTACAGCGGCGTCGACGGCGGAGGCGGCCCTTCGTTCGTCGCGTGCGTGACGCCGCGCGGCCCGCTGAGCTGCGCCGAGGCGTGGGCGAACCAGGCCTGCGCCCCGACCGCGTGCCGCGACGTGCAGGGCTCGACGGTCTCGTGCTGGGGGCAGTGAGCCGCCGGAAAGGTAGTAGCGTCCGCCGCGCATGGCAGACCCCAGGGACTTCGACCTCATCGTCATCGGTGGCGGCGCCGCGGGAGAGAAGGGCGCGGTGCAGGCCGCCTTCTTCGGCAAGAAGGTCGCGCTCGTCGAGAAAGAACCGGTGCTCGGTGGCGCGATGGTCAACACCGGCACGCTGCCCTCGAAGACGCTGCGCGAGACCGCGCTCTACCTCTCGGGCTTCCGCAATCGCGGCCTCCACGGCGTCGAGATGGAATTGGGCCGCAAGGCCTCGGTGAACGACTTCCTCTACCGCCTGCAGAAGGTCACCGAGTCCGAGCGCAGCCGCATGCGCGCCAACCTCGAGCGCCACGGCGTGGAGATCATTCACGGCGAGGCATCGTTCGTCGACCCCTTCACGGTGAAGGCTGGCGAGCGCACCGTCTCGGGCTCGCACATCCTCATCGCGACCGGCTCGCGGCCCAACCGGCCCGACTCGTTCCCGTTCGAGCACCCCAACGTCTACGACTCCGACGAGATCGTGCGGTTGAACTCGATGCCGTCGTCGATGACCGTCGTCGGCGCGGGCGTCATCGGCTGCGAGTACGCGTGCCTCTTCGCGGCGCTCGGCACGAAGGTCACCGTCATCGACAGCAAGCCCACCATTCTCGGCTTCCTCGACGCCGAGGTGGTCGGCTGGCTCACCGAGCGCATGAAGAAGCTCGGGGTCGAGTTCCGCTTCGAGACGCAGGTCTCGCGCTGCGAGGCGAGCACCGGCGTGGCGATGGTGCTCAACACCGGCGAGCGGCTCGAGACCGACGTCGCGCTCATCTGCGCCGGCCGCAACGCGAACACCGACACGCTCGCCGTCGAGAAGGCGGGCCTCAAGCTCGGCAAGCGCGGCGCGCTCGACGTCGACGCGCGGTTCCGCACCAGGGTGCAGCACATCGCCGCGGTGGGTGACGTCATCGGCTTCCCCGCGCTCGCCTCGACCTCGATGGAGCAGGCCCGCGTCGCGGTCGTCGACTTCTTCGACCTCAAATACAAGACGCGCGTCGCGCCGCTCTTCCCGTACGGCATCTTCACCATTCCCGAGGTCTCGATGTGCGGCGAGACCGAGGAATCGCTCAAGGCCGCGAAGGTGCCCTACGCGAAGGGCGTCGCGTCGTTCGGCGAGAACGCGCGCGGCCAGATGATCGGCGAGTCGGGCCACCTGAAGCTGCTCTTCCGCGCGGAAGACCGGCGGCTGGTCGGCGTGCACTGCGTCGGCGAGGGCGCGACCGAGCTGGTGCACATCGGGTTGATGGCGATGCTGTCGGCCAACACCACCGACGTCTTCATCGACGCGTGCTTCAACTACCCGACGCTGTCCGAGGCGTACAAGTACGCGACCTACGACGCGCTCGGAAAGCTCGACCAGTCGCAGGGCGGCCGCCCGCGCAACGAGAGCTGGGACCAGGACCTCTTCAAGCGCACCATCGACTTCGCGGCGAAGGCGCACGGCCAGCAGACGGTGCCGGGGTCTGGCGCGCCGTACGTGGTGCATTTGATCAAGGTCGCCACCGAGGTCTTGCGCGCGCACCACGCGAAGGCGCTCGACGTGAACTTCGCGATGCAGTGCGCGATCCTGCACGACTCGATGGAAGACGCGGGCGTCAGCGCCGAGAGCATCGCCAGGGAATTCTCGCCGAAGGTCGCCGAGGGCGTGAAGGCGCTCAGCAAGAACGAGCAGCTGCCGAAGGAAGAGCAGATGGCCGACAGCTTGAAGCGCATCAAGCTGCAGCCGCCCGAGGTCGCGATGGTGAAGATGGCCGACCGCATCACCAACCTCGAGCCCGCCCCCCCGCACTGGACCGCCGAGAAGCGCCTCAAGTACCGGGACGAGGCGCGGCAGATCTACGACGCGCTCCGCGAGGCGCACCCGTACCTCGCCAGCCGCTTGCGCGAGAAGATCGACAGCTACCGGTGAGCGAGCTCGAAGAGCACCTCCGCGCGAGCGACGACCCGGCGTCGTGGCTGGTGTACGGAGACCTGCTCGCGTCGGAACACGACGCGCGCGCCGAGCTGATTCGCCTCGAGGTCGAGCTCGCGCAGACGGTCGTCGACGGCCCGCGGCGGCGCCGGTTGCACGGCGAGATCCAGCACCTGCTCAAGCGCCACCGCGCCGACTGGCTGGGCGAGCTGGCCGAGGGCTTCGAGAACTCCGAGCAGCGGCTCGAGCTGCGGCATGGCTTCGTCACCGGCGTGCGCCTCGTGCGCCAGCGCGCCTCGCTCGACGCGGTGCTGCGCTTCTTGAGCACGCGCAACGCGCGCTTCGTCACCTCGGTCGGCTTCAGCCCGCGGTGGGCGCCCGAACCCGACGAGGGCGTGGTGGAAGCGTTCTGCGCGACCAGCGTGCCGACGCTGCGCAGCTTCAGCCTCGCGTACGGCGCGCTGCCCGAGGTGTCGGTGCTCCGCGCGGCGCCGTGGCTGCGGCAGTTGACGCGGCTCGACCTCCGCTACACGCAGCTGGGTGACGGCCGGCTGCGCGCGTTGTTCCTCGAGGAGACCTGGCCGCGCCTCGAGGAATTGCTGCTGCAGCACGACGCGCTCACCGACGCGGGGGTCGACTCGCTGGTGAAGGCGCGCTTCCCCGCGCTGCGGGTGCTCGACGTGCGCCGCAACCCGGTGCGAAGGCCCCGGCGGTGGACCTTTGGCGACGCCCAGGCCGCCGCCACCACTCGCGCCGCGCGGTTCGGCGCGCCGGCCCTCGAGCTCGACGAGGCGGCCTTCGCGCGGCTGCACGACGAGCCTGCGCACGTGCGCCGCCAGTGGCTCGAGGGGCTGCGTGACGCGGCGCTCAGCCGCTCGGGCGACGAGGCGCTGGTGCGCCGGTGTGCTGACCTGGTCGACGAGCCGCCGACCCTGCGCGCCGACGGGCTCGACGTCTGCTTCCACCCCACGCGGCGCTTCAAGGCGCTGCGCTTCTTCGACGTGAAGGACTTCCCCGAGGCGGTGCGGCGGCTCTTCGCGCGCCCGGTGGAACACGGCGTGCGCGACGTCGTCGCCGGCTTCGTCGACCCCACCGAGCTCAGCTTTCGCAGCTACGAGAACATCGTCTCGCTCGATCGCCACCTCGGCGTGCAGCCGCTCGCGCTGCGCACGGGCCCCGTGAAGCGCTGGGCCGAGGGCGAGGTCTTCACGTTTCCCGTCGAGGCCGACGCGGGAACGCGCGCGCAGCTCGAGCGGCTCGACGAGCTGGGGCTGTACGTGCCGCCGTTCAGCGCGGGCTCGCGGGGCGGGGAACGCTTCATCTTCCACTGCGCGGCGCTGGCGGAGTCCTTGAAGCGCGTGGTCGAAGACGTGCTGCCGCCCGAGTCGCGGCGCGGCTTCGTGCACGTCAACCCGGTGTTTCGCTGCAACCGCTTCGAGCCGGGCGACGAGAAGTTCCACCAGCACACCGACACGCCGTACTTCGACCCCAACCGGCGCCACGTGTCGAAGCTGACGCTGCTGCTCTACCTGACGGGCGGCACGGGCGAGCCGGCGCTGTCGATGGAAGGCGTCGACGTGCTGACGCGCGTGGAACCGATGACCGGCGTGCTCTTCGACCAGCGCTACGCGCACGAGGGGCGGCCGTTCGTCGACGGGCGCAAGGTCTTCCTGCGCACCGAGCTCATCTTCGAGGCGACGCAGGCCGAGCACGACGAGGGCATCGCGGCGGCGTTCGCGAAGGCGACGTACCTCACGGGCGAGACGGTGTTCCGGCCCGAGCTCGCCGCGTACGCGAGCCGGCTGTACGAGGCCGCCGCGCGCGCGCACTGGGACGGCCTGCGCGCCGTTCCCGAGAGTCCGTTTCTCGGCAAGCGCTTCCGCGGCACGGCGTTCGTGAGCAACGGGTACGACTTCTGGTTCTCACCGTCGGTGCCGCTCGAGGAGTGCGCGGCGCTCGCGCTGCTCGACGTGCTCAACGTGCAGTTGGATGGAGCGCCGTTTCGCCGCGCGTGCGTGAGCGACGTGCTGCCCGCGGGGGTGACGCCGGGCGCGTGGCTCGAGCAGCACCGCGACGACGTGCGCAAGCCGTTGCCGGTCGCGCGCTGGGAGCATTGGCTGCCGCCGCTCGAAGAGCCGGTGACGTGCTGCCCGACGCACACCGGCGAGCGGTTCGACCCGTTCTTGAGCGACGACGTCATCGACCTCGCGGCGCGGGGGCAGCGCTGGGTGCGCGCGCGGCTCGAGTCGGCGCCGGTGGTGATGCTCGGCCAGCGGGTGTGGCTCAACCCGGCGCGGTTCAAGGTGGGGGCCGATCGCATCGACGTGCTCTCGGCCGATGCGCTCAAGCCGGTGAACTTCGCGGCGTGCTGGAACTCCGGCGGGCCGGGGTCGGAAGACCACGTGGGCGTGGCGACCGAGCTGCGCGCGCTGCACCCGCTCGTGCCGCCGCTGTGGTGGGCGCGCGAGGACGGGTTGGTGCACCTGCGGTTCGATCTCTTCCGCAACGGGTGGTGCGTCTCGCACCGGGTCGAGGCGGTGCCGGTGCCGCGCGTGCTCGAGCGTGACGAGGCGGTCGATGGTGAAGCGCCGTGGGTGCACGCGGTCGCGCCGTTGATGAAGGGGCGGCCCGGCGTGCGGCCGCGCGGGGCGCCGTACGGAATCCCCGGTCACGTCGCGCAGGAACTCTGGGAAGACTGATCTCTCGGGGTGAGGGGTCAGCCAGCTCACCGAAGCTCGAACCGATACCGGTACTCGAACTGAGTCTGCTCAGGCACGCCGCCGCGCGTTGCCGGACTGAACCGTGCCCGCAACAACGCCTCTCGCGCCGCCGCGCCGAGCACGGGAGCCGGGCTCTCGACCACCAGCACCTTCACCACCCGCCCCGTGCCGTCGAGCTCGACGAGGAGTCGCACCACGCCATCGAGCTCCTCGATGCGGGCGCTTTCCGGGTACTCGACCTCCGGCATCCACAGCACGCGCGCCGGCTCCGTCGCGACGCCTGGCTGGTCTGTGCCGGCGCCATTCGACGATGAGCCGCGCTCGCCACCATCGCGCCCGCCTGGGCCGCCTGGCCCGGCCGGTCCGAAGGGGGATCCCACGGAGCCGACGATCGGCACCACGGGGGCGAGCGGGGCCGTGACCGCGACCGGCGCCGGCAAGGGGACCGCGGCGACGGGCACGCTCTGCGCTCTCGCCCGCCGTGGCGCGGCGGCCGCAGGGGTCGACGCGCGCGGTGGCGGCGCGACGGTCGGTGGAGCGCGCCGCGCCTCGGGCACCTTGAACACCAGGTCGACCTCGAGCGGCGGGGCGCGGGGAACCGGCGGCGCGGGCTCGAGCGACACCAGGCCCGCGACCACCATCACGTGCAGCGACAGCGAGACCACGAAGGCGCGCTTGTACACGCCCAGCACCATGATGCATCAGTGTTGCAAATACAAGTCAGCGGCAAGAACTCCCTCTCCCTGCGAAGCGGGGAGAGGGCCGGGGTGAGGGGCCAGAGCCACTACCCACGTGGGTCGGGTTTACTCCTCACCCCGACCCTCTCCTCCTCGGGAGGAGAGGGAGCTCGAGACTCAGAGCTCGACGCGGTGGAGCTTCTCGAGCGCGGCGGCGTCCTTGCGCAGGTTGCGCAGCTTGCACTTGAGGAACGCTTCCTTCCGGCACGCGTTGGCGAGCACCAGGTCGCAGCTCAGCTCTTCAGCGTCGGCCTCGGCCTTGTGCTTCACGCGCTGCAGGCACGCGGCGAACTCCTTCGCGTGCCCCTTGCGCCACGCCTCGACTTCCTTCTGGTGATGCTCGGGCGACTCGTGGCCCTCGAGGTCTTCGGGCGGGTCGCACTCGGTGATGGGCGGCGCGTAGCGCGCGATCGACCACAGCGTCACGCGCTTGTCGGAGCCCTCGAGCGCGAAGGTGAGCGTCTCGGTGCGCGTGCCCGACGAGCCGTCGTCACCTTCGAGCAGCGAGCAGAGCTTCGCCTTCTGGGTGCAGGTGGTCTCGGCGACCGCGGGCAGCTCGACGCAGCCCTTCACCGCCCGCGCGTCCTTCGTCGAGAGCTGCGGCTTCTTCGCCTTCTTCGCCCACGCGGCCGCGGCCTCGAGCCGCTGGTCGGCCTGCTCGTCGTTCAAGGTGGGCGCGGCGCCGAGCGAGAGCGAGACGAAGAAGGCGAGCATGAAGTCAGTTGCAGACGCCGGTGGTGGTGTTGCAGGTCTGGCCCTGCGGGCACGCGCTCAGCGCGCCGGTGTTGGTGCACTTCGGGCGGCAGAAGCCCGGCACCACCGAGAGCGTCGAGGGTTGGCAGACGTAGCCGGTGCGGCAGGTCGACTGCGTGCCGGGCGCGTTGCAGGCCGCGCGGCAGGTCGACTGCGTCGCGCCGAAGACCGCCTCGGTGATGCACGCCGAGTTGGGCGGGCAGGGCTGGTTCGCGCCGCAGGTCTGCGTGCAGTAGCCGCCCGGGTAGCCGGTGGGCTGGGTGGCGACGCTCTCGGCGATGCAGAACGCCTGCTGCGGCGGCTGGCACTCGGTGTTGGTGGCGCACGCCGTGCCCGGGGGCACGCCGACCGGCATGCCGCCGTCGGTGACGATGATGCCACCGTCCATGAAGCCGCCGCCGGTGCACAGGTTGTTCTGGCACTGCTGGCCCATGCCACAGCGCGAGCACATCGCGCCGCCGGTGCCGCACGCGAAGCGCGAGGTGCCCGGCTGGCACTGGCCCATCACGCAGCAGCCGGTGGGGCAGGTGGTGGCGTCACAGACCGGGGTCGCGCAGGTGCCGTTCACGCACGCCTGGCCCATGCCGCACTGGGTGCACATGCCGCCGTTGGTGCCGCACGCGAAGCGCGTCTGCTGGGTGGGCGTGACGCAGAAGCCCATCGCGCAGCAGCCGCTGCACGTCATCGGGCCGCACGCGGCCATGATGCACTGGCCGCCGACGCACTGCTCACCGACGTTGCACGCCTGGCAGGCCGCGCCGTTGCTGCCGCACGCGATGGGGGAATCGCCGGTGCGGCAGGTGCCCGTCGGATCCTTGCAGCCGCAGGTGGTGCCGCCGCCGCCGACCGGGCCGCCGCCCACCGGACCGCCGCCCACCGGGCCGCCGCCGACCGGGCCGCCACCGACGCCGCCGCCGGTGGTGCCGCCGCCCGTGGTGCCGCCGCCGGTGGTGCCGCCGCCGGTGGTGCCGCCGCCAGTGGTGCCGCCGCCAGTGGTGCCGCCGCCGGTGCCGCCGCCGGTGGCCGTGCCGCCGCCGTTGCCGAAGGTACACGCGCCGTTCACGCACGCGCCCGCGTCACAGTCGGAGTCCTTCAGGCACTGCACTTCGGTGACCGGGGCGAAACAGCCAAGCAGCGCGAGCGACGCGAAGAGGCCGAGCGCCGGGAGGTGTGCGGGGCGAATCATGGAAACTCCACTGAGGGTGGGCGGGCGCGGCCCCGCCGTGGGTCGGGTCTTCACACCCTTTGCGCGCTCAGGGCAAGTGGTACACCGCCCCCGTGAGCTCCGACCTCCAGCAGCGTGCCGCGCGGATCAAGGCGATGGTCTTCGACGTCGACGGCGTGCTGACCGACGGCGGCCTCTGGTACGGCCCGCAGGGCGAGGTGCAGAAGCGGTTCGACGTGAAGGACGGCCACGGCATGGTGCTCGCGCGCCTGGTGCAGCTGCCGGTCGCGATCCTCACCGCGCGCACGTCGACCATCGTCGAGGCCCGCGCCGCCGAGCTGAAGCTGGCGAAGGTCTTCCAGGGCCGGCGCGAGAAGGGGCCGGCGTTCGAAGAGCTGGCGAAGGAGCTCGGCTGCGCGCCCGGCGAGCTGTCGTACATGGGTGACGACGTGAACGACCTGCCGGCGCTCTCCCGCGCGGGGTTGAGCGCGTGCCCGGCCGACGCGGCGAGCGAGGTGCGCGCAGCGGTGCACTTCGTGTCGTCGCGCCCGGGTGGTCACGGGGCGGCCCGCGAGCTGATCGAGCTGGTGCTCAAGGCGACCGGCAAGTGGGACGCTGCGCTGGAGCACGCGCGGAAGTGACGTAGACTCCGCGTTTCATGGCGCTGCGCCCAAACGTGAACAAGCTGAAGGACCTCCTGCTCAAGGCGGGAGTGGTCGACGAGTTCCAGATGCGCGCCGGCCTCGGCCGCATGGAGAACTGGGGCGGCCGGCTCAGCGGCGTGCTGGTCGAGATGGGCTTCGTCGATGACGAGACGATGGTGCAGGCGCTGAGCAAGGCGCTGCGCGTGCCGGTGATGCACCTCGGCATGGTGCCGCGCGACTCGGCGCTGCTGGCGCGCGTCGACGAGGACTTCTGCACCGAGCACGGCGTCTTCCCGGTGAGCCTGCAGAACCGCACCGCGACCATCGCGATGAGCGACCCGACCGAGCTCGACACGGTCGACCTGCTGAGCGCGAAGCTGAACGCGCGCGTGACGGTGGTCGTCTCGCCCGAAAGCGAGATCAAGGCCGCCATCGCCAAGCACTACCGCGGCGAGAAGGTGTCGGCGGTCAACAAGGCCGACCACCGCGCGCGCGACGCGCACATCGAGGCCACCAAGGGGCAGGTGTTCGATCTCGACACCTCCGCGCCGCCGAAGCCGGGCGAAGAGGCCAGCTCGAGCAAGGCGTGGATGAACCGCGCCCCGTCGGCGAACACCCTGCTCGACGACTTCCTCGACGAGCCCGAAGAGAAGAAGGGCGAGTTCTCCGCCGAGGAACTGAAGCGGCTCGAGGCGGCGCTGGTGAACCAGAAGAAGACCACCGCCATCTTGAACGCCGTGCAGGAGCTGTTGAAGGAGAAGGGCTACCTGCGCTGACTAGTCGTGGCAGCAGACCACTCCGCTCTGCGTGGTCTGCTGGCAGCCCGCACCGTTGACGGACGCCGCGCAGCACGTCGCATCAAAGCGGGCGCCGCCGGCCAGGCAGCTCGTGATGCCACCATCGCCGCGGTGCGCGACACCATTGAGCGACAGGCACGTGCGACCGACTCCGGCCATGTCGTCGTGGGCAGGGTCACCGCTGCACACCAGCGGCTCACAGCCATCGAACCCGTCGTTCGAGGCGCGGTAGGCGAAGCACCCGGGGAAGGCGAGCGCGTCGTCGGCGGTCACCGCGCGCAGCTCGAGGTCGGTCGGCTCGCACACGTGGAAGTTCGCGCCGCAGAGGCTGTCTGCGCTCGACGTGGTGATCGCGCCCGTCCACGCGCCGGCGCACGCGGCCACGTTGGGCCACTGCGTCTGGTCGATGAAGCCCTCGCGGGTGCCATCGGCGCAGCCGCTCGCCGCGCCGGCGTCGACGGGCCCCGTGCAGCGACCGAGCTGGCAGGAGGTGGCGCAGGTGATGCCACACCCGCCGCAGTTCATCGGGTCGTTGGTGATGTTGACGCACGCCGCGCCGCAGCGCTGCTGCCCGACGCTGCACGCGCGCGAGACGAGCGCCGTGATGCGCGAGTCGAGTTTGCCCAGCGGGTTCCACGAGATGAAGTTGCCGGGGTCGATCACCATGCCACCGTCCGTCGTCCACGCCGGCTCGACGGTCAGCTGCTGGGTGGGGCCCCACTTCTCGTAGTACCAGCCGTTGGGCGTCGAGGGCTGCACGCGCATCGGGTACGAGTAGCTCGCGTCGGGCCGCCACTGCTCGACGCCGTCGACCAGCTCCGGAGTGCGTCGCCACGTCTCAGAGATGGGGTTCCACGTCACGCCGTCATC
Organism: Myxococcaceae bacterium; assembly: GCA_046351675.1. Classification (GTDB taxonomy): domain Bacteria; phylum Myxococcota; class Myxococcia; order Myxococcales; family Myxococcaceae; genus Archangium_A. The sequence continues at coordinate 82,350 of JAXLYB010000017.1, read as the reverse complement.
GAACGACTGCAACAGCGGCGAGCCCCCGGCCGCGCCCGCGTTGCTCGCGTACAAGACGCCATCTGACGCCCGCGCGAGTGCCGTCAGGCGCAGCGCGCCGTTGGGCAGCGAGCGCTGGCCCCACCCGCTCTGCCCGTCGTTGGAGAACCAGATGGCCGTCGCGCTGGCGATGTGCACGCGCCGCGAGGGCGCCTCGTCGTAGAGCGCGGCCGCCTGGGTCAGGGCCCCGATGGGGGCGAGGATTCCGCCGTCGAGCGTGCGCAGCTGCGAGTCGCTCACGTACGTCTCGCCCCAACCAGTCGGGTCCGACAGCAGCAGGCCGGGGGTGTTGGGGCTGTAGTACCCGTACTTGATGCCCGCGTCGTAGAGGTAGACGCCGCTGTTGCCGTAGTTGCTGAAGGGAACGAGGGCGATGCCGGGCGCAAGGCCGTAGACGCGGTCATGAATGCCGACGAAGTCTGGCGTGATGAAGGCGGTCTGCCACGTCGCCCCGTCGTCGCGGCTCACGATGACCGAGGTGCTGATGTTGCTGACGAGCGCGACGAAGAGCGCCCCGGTCACGTGGTCGATGGCGATGGCGTTCGCCGCCCCAGACGTCGCGAAGTCACCCGACCACGAGCGCAACCACGTCACGCCGTCGGTTGAGCGCCACACCGAGCCCGAGACGTCGCCGCCCTCGGCGTCGTCGGTGAGCGCGAACAGCCACTGTCCGTCGCGCGAGATGAGCAGCTGCAGCACGCGCGGCAACGCGGTGACGTTGATGCGGTGCCACCCGGTGGGGCTCGAGGTGAAGATCGCGCCCGCGGGCGCGAGGTCGGTGCGCGCGTTGGGGTACAGCAGCCCCGCGGCAAAGAGGCCCGAAGCGGTGCAGCTGCCCGACTGGCAGAAGCTGCCGGCCGGGCACGACACGCCCTCGCAGCTCAGGTCGACGCACCGGCCGGAGATGAAGACCGCGCCGGGCGCGCAACCCTGTGACGGCCCCGCGGCGACGCACTGGCCGGCGACGCACATGCGACCCGCACCGCAGTCGACGTCGACGCAGCGCACGCTGGTGCACGCGCCGTTGCTGCACACCTCGTTGGCGGGGCATGGCCCATTCGTGCAGAGGTTCGACACGCACCGCCCGTTCGCGCACTGCGACAGCGCCGGGCAGGTCTTCCCCGCGCACGCGAGCGCGGTGCACTGGCCCTGGTCGCACACTTCTCCCGGCGCGCAGGTGACGCTCGGGCAGTGGTTCGCGAAGCAGCGGCCGTCACGACACGCCCCGGCGCAGCTCACCAGGGCACATGCGTTCGTCTCGCAGCTGATGCGCGTGCTGCACGCGAAGCCCGCGCTGCACGCGCCTGCGCAGTCGAGCGGGGGGCCCGCGTCGGGCGCGCCGGCGTCGATTCCGGCGTCGGGCACTCCGGCATCCTGGCCCGCGTCGAGCACGCCCGAGTCCGTCCCGGCGTCGGTCGGGCCGGCGTCGAAGTCACCCGCGTCGGGAGCCCCTGCGTCGAAGCCCGCGTCGGCAGGGCCCGCGTCGGCGCCCCCATCGACTCCGGCGTCGTCGGGCACGGACGCGTCGGGCGGCGAGGGAGGCGTGGGCACCACCACCGGCATCGAGACGCCCGCGCGCAACGTCACCGTCGCGAGCTGGTTGGTGCCCGGCAGCAAGACCACGCCCGGCAGTGCGAGGGACGTGTGGTTCGCCGCCTCGAAGCCGAGGTTGTAGAGCCCGGGCGCGAGCCCTGAGGCCTTCCACGCGCCATCGGCGGCGGTGGTGACCTCGGTGAGCTGCGTCGCGCCGACGAGCTTCACGCGGGCCCCCTCGAGCGCACCGCCTGGACCCTGCACCGCGCCGAGGGCCTCGGCAGGCCGCAAGTCGCTCGATGGATCGAGGAGGATGACCTGGAGTGCGAGTCGTTGCCCGGACGTGAGCTCGATGGGCAACACCACCGGCGTGAAGCCGGCCCGGTAGAACACCAGCTCGAGCTCTCCGGGGGGCAAGGCGTCGAGCGCGAACGTGCCGTTGTCAGCGCTGAACGCGCTGAACGAGGTGCCCTTGATGACGACGGAGGTGCCGGCGTGGCCGGTGTCGCTGTCGGCGCGCGACGAGATGCGCACCGAGCCCTCGACGCGCGCGTTCTTCCCGAGCATCACGTCACCCAGCGCGACGTGACGACCGGGCCCGACGTTGAGGGAGGCGAGCGACAAGATGCGCTGCAGGTCGACGACGCCGTCGCCATCGGAGTCGTAGCGAATCCACAACCGCTCGCCGGCGCCGAGCAACCCGTCGATGACGAAGCGGCCGTCTTCACCCGCAATCACCGACGACGACGTGCCCATTGTCTCGAGCGTGGCGCCCTCGGCCGCGAGCGGCTGCGCCCACCCGGGCACCGAGCGAACGACGCGACCGCTCACCGTGCCCGGACCTGGCGGCGGCGGGAGCTCGGTGTCGCGGCAGGAAGAAGAGGCAACGAGGAACACAGCGGACGTCACCAGCACACGTCGCGTCATGGGTCGCGAGTATGGCGTGTCTTTCGCTCGGCGAAGCATCAACTCGTGGGTCGTCGCGTTGACGTCATCTCGTCACGCGACTCCGTCACTGCGGCGCAGCGGGCGGCACCTCGAGCTGCACGGGGCCGAGCTCGGTCGTCGCGCCCGAGGTGACGTTCACCACCGCCTCGTAGCGCCGCTCTGAGCCGCGCTCGTTGAGTACCAGCACGTGCTTGCCGGGCACCAGCTGCAGGCTCGTCGCCGGCTCGCGCGACCGGCGATCGACGTACACGACGAGCCCGCCGTCGAGGTTCGGCGCGAAGGTGAGCGTGCCGCTCGGCCCGACGGGGAGCGAGGCGTCCACCACGCCGCCATCGGGCACCACCACGTCACACGCGCCGACGTCGTCGCGCTCGAGCGCACACACGATGGTGCGCATCGCGGGCAGCCCGGGGAAGAGGCGCGGGCCCGGGGCGCTCGGCCCGAAGACGGTGTCGGCCTTCGACCAGAACGACAGCTCCACGGTGCCGGGGCCGGGCAGGGTGGTGCGCACCTCCATGCCGGGCGTGGTGGTGAGCTCGATCGCCGTGGTGCGGGGGCCCACCTCGGCGTGGCGGCCGAGCTCGGCGTTGCCGACCCACACCCGGAACGCGTCGGGGCCCGCGGAGCACCACGCCGTGCCCTGCTCGTCAGCCACCTGCGGCTTCGAGTCGCCGCACATCACGTCGGCGTTGGGCAGCACGCCGCCGTCGGGCAGGAGCACGTGCACCTCGACCTGGTCGCTGCTGCGAATCGCGTGGTGGGGCACCGCGGGCGAGCCGAGCTTCACGTCGTACGAGAGCCGCACGGTGCGCACGCGCTCGGTCGACCAGGGCAGCACCCACAGCCGGCGCACCTCGTACGGCACCGCGCTGCGAACGCCGTCCCACGTCGACGCCCACTCGACGACGAGCTCGTGGCGGCCGGGGCCGACGGTCACCTGCGGTTGCCAGCGCTGGCCACGCAGCCGCGCCTGCACGGTGGTGATGACGCCGGTCGCGTCTTCGACCTCGAACACCACCGGGCCCGCGCGCACCGGCGCGACGAACACGCGCACCGCGGTGAGCACGGCGATCGTGCCCACCAGCACCAGCGCGATGAGCCGCCCCCGCGTCACCGGCCCGCTCAGGCCTTGTCTTCGCCCTCGGGGGCCGCGTCGGTCGCCGGCGCATCGCTGGCAGCGCCTTCGGCCTCGCCACCCTCGGCGCCGCCGTTCTCACCGCCACCGTTCTCGGTCTCGGCCTCGTCCTTCGGCACGTGCGAGATGCCCGTCACCTTGTCCTTCTCGTCGTCGAGGGTGATGAGGCGCACGCCCTGGGTGTTGCGACCGATGACCGAGATGTCCTTCACCTTCATGCGAATGAGCACGCCGGCCGAGGTGATGAGCATCACCTCGTCGTCGTCCTTCACCTGCACCGCACCGACCACGCGGCCGTTTCGCTCGGTGGTCTTGATGTCGATGATGCCCTTCCCGCCGCGGCCCTGGACCCGGTATTCCTCTTCGGCGGTGCGCTTGCCGTAACCGTTCTCGGTGACGGTGAGCAGCGCGGTGCCCTTCTCGACGACCTCGGCCGACACGACCTCGTCACCGGGCTCGAGCGTGATGCCCTTCACGCCGAACGCGGCGCGGCCCATCGAGCGCACCTCGGTTTCGCCGAAGCGAATCGACATGCCCTGCGCGGTCGAAATCAACACGTCCTTGGTGCCGTCGGTGATCTTCACCGCCACCAGCGCGTCGCCGTCGTCGATGCCGAGCGCCTTGAGGCCCGAGCTGCGCACGTTGCTGAACGCGGTGAGGTCGGTGCGCTTCACGACGCCGGCGCGGGTGACGAAGAGCACGAACTTGTTCTCTTCGAACTCACGCGACACGAGCACCTGCGCGAGCTTCTCGCCTTCCTGGAACTGCACGAGGTTGACGATCGGCTTGCCCTTGCCGGTGCGCGTGCCCGCGGGGATCTCGTGCACCCGCAGCCAGTACAGCTGACCGCGCGTGGTGATGGGCATCAGGTACGCGTGCGTGCTGGCGACGAAGAAATCGGTGACGAAATCTTCTTCCTTGGTGGTCGCTCCGGTCTTGCCGCGGCCGCCGCGCTTCTGGGCGCGGTACTCGCTGACCGGCGTGCGCTTCACGTAGCCGGCGTGGCTGAGCGTGACGACCATGTCTTCGTCGGCGATGAGGTCTTCGGTGCTGACCTCGCCGATCTCACCGGTGATCTCGGTGCGGCGCGGGTCGGCGAAGCGATCGCGCACGTCCTTGAGCTCGGTCTTGATGACGCGGAGCAGGGAGCCCTCGTTCGCGAGGATGTCTTCGAGCCTGGCGATCTCGCGCGACAGGTCGAGGAGCTCCTTGAAGAGCTCGTCTTGCTGCAGGCCGGTCAGGCGCTGCAGGCGCATCTCGAGGATGTTCTTCGCCTGCTCCTCGCTGAAGCCCGGGTCGTACTGGCGCGAGATGCCCTTGTAGGTGGGCTCCGCGGCCTTCGCGCGGGCGGCCAGCGCGTCCATCGCCTTCTTCGCCGAGCCCAGGTCGACCTTCGGCAGCTTCTTGAACGACTCGGCTTCCCACAGCGCGGGCGAGACGATGTTCATCAGCGCCCACTTCGCCTCGTCGGGATCCTTCGAGGCGCGAATGGTGGCGATGATGTGGTCGAGGAAGTCCTTGCCGCTGGTGGCGACCAGCAGGCCCTCGACGGTGTGCAGCCGGTCTTTCGCCTTCTTGAGCTCGAAGCGCGAGCGCCGGGTGACGACCTCGCGGCGGTGGAGGATGAACTTCTCGAGGATTTCCTTCAGCGTGAGCGTGCGCGGCTGGCCCTGGTCGATGGCCAGCATCACGATGCCGTAGCTCATCTGCAGCGGGCTGTTGGCGAACAGGTTGGCGAGCACCACCTGCGTCGGCGCGTCGCGCTTGAGCTCGATGACGATGCGAATGCCGGTCATCGACGAGTGGTCTTCGATGTTCGAGATGTGCTCGATCTTCTTCTCGCGCACCAGGTCGGCGATCTTCTCGACCAGCACTTCCTTGCGGACCTGGAAGGGGATCTCGGTCACCACGATGGTGTCCTTGCCCGACTTCTCGTTGACCTCGACCTCGACGCGCGCGCGCAGGGTGATGCTGCCGCGGCCGGTCTCGTACGCGCGGCGAATGCCCTCGCGGCCCGCGATGATGCCCGCGGTGGGGAAGTCGGGGCCCTGCACGAACTTCATCAGCTCGTGCACGGTGGCCCTGGGGTGATCGACGAGGTGCATCGTGGCGTCGACGACCTCGCCCAGGTTGTGCGGCGGAATCTTGGTCGCCATGCCGACCGCGATGCCGTCGGACCCGTTGACGAGGAGGTTGGGGAAGCGCGCCGGCAGCACCACGGGCTCGCGCAGCGAGTTGTCGTAGTTGGGCGAGAAGTCGACGGTGTCCTTGTCGAGGTCTTGCAGGAGCTCGTCGGTCAGACGCTCCATGCGCACTTCGGTGTAACGCATGGCGGCCGGTGAATCGCCGTCGATGGAACCGAAGTTGCCCTGGCCGTCGATGAGCGGGCTGCGCATCGACCACGACTGCGCCATGCGAACGATGGCGTCGTAGACCGACTGGTCGCCGTGCGGGTGGTACTTACCGATCACGTCGCCGACGATGCGCGCCGATTTTTTATACGGCCGGGAGTACGTGTTCGACAGCTCGGTCATCGCGAACAGCACGCGGCGGTGCACGGGCTTCAAGCCGTCGCGCACGTCGGGCAACGCGCGACCGACGATGACGCTCATCGAGTAGTCGAGGTAGCTGCGCCGCATCTCCTCTTCGATCGACACCTGCACGAGGGCGCCGACGTTCGAATTGGGAGTGGGCGGGGTGCCCGGAGCTGCAGGCGAAGGCGGGTCCTTGATCTCGTCAGCCATTGCAGCTGCAAGTACCCGCAATGAGCCCGCAAAACAACGACTGAAACACCCGTGTAGCGGGCGTTTTCCAGATTGAAATCAGCAGCTTAGGAGGCGATTACGCGAAGGCCTGCTCGAGCTTTTCGAGCACCTTCTTCTCGGCCTCGCTGATGCGGAACAACAGGCCCATGAAGCCGCCGGAAGCCTCGGCGACGACGCGCGCGCGGCCCAGCACGGTGGCCTTCAGCATCGCCTTGTCGTCGGGCTTCATCTTCGCCGAGAGCGCCTTCACGTAGTCGGCCCACAGCGTGTGCCACGAGAGCTCGGGCTTGGTCTCGAGCCACTTGCCCAGGTAGTTGTACGCGGGGCTGCCGGGCTCGACGCCGATGGTGCGCGAGAGCTCGAGGATGACCTTGCGTTCCTTGGCGTCGACCGAGCCGTCGGCCCAGGCGATCTCGACGATGGGGAAGAGCGACATCACGAGCGTCGCCGCGCCGCCGAGCTGCATGTCGGCGAGGGCGCCGAGGAGCGCGTCGTTGTTGATGCCGGTCAGCTTGTGGAGCTCGTCCTTCGTGTGCTGCTTGTCGGCAGCCTCTTTCATCTTCTGCACGAGGTCCTTGTCGTGCTGCTGAAAGAACTGCTCCTCGAGGGCCTTGCGGCGATCGTCCATCGCGTCGTGTGACATGGTCGGGCGATTTGCCAGCGGGACGCGCCGACTTCAACCGGCGCGTGCACTCACTTGCGGGCGCGCGACTTCACGTCGACCGTCGAGCTCGACAGCCAGTACTTCAAGTCCTCGGTGAGGAGGCCCTTCTCGAGCGCGGTGTCGGGCGACATGCCGATGCCGAACACGAGCTTGGGGCGCTCTTCGCGCTCGCGCAGCACGCGCACCACGGCGCGCTGGGTCACGGCGGGCAACACGGTGACGTCGGGCACGTAGACCACGGCGCGGGAGTTGTTGAGCGCGCGCTCGACCGAGGCGGCGTCTTTGGCTTCGACCAGGCCGCTGGCCTCGAGCTCGTCGGTGACGGTCTGCGCGAAGGCGCGTCGGTCGGATTCCGTGCCGCCGTAGAGCAGCGTGGAGACCCTGTTTCGCTTCAGTGCATCGGTGGTCCAGGCCATGGCGGAGTCGAACCTCTCAGAAACGGCGCTGCGCCGCGAGCGCTTCGTCGAGCTCGGGCGTGACGCGGTAGAGCGGCACGGGCTGCGTCTTGCCCTTCACGCGCACCGGCGGGAGCGACTCGAACGGGCCGACCTGCGCGAGCCCGCGCGCGGTGCCCTCGCCGACGAGAATTTCCCCCGGGGCGGCGAGCGCGCAGAGACGGCTGGCGACGTTCACCGTGTCGCCGATGCAGGTGTACTCGGTGCGGCGCGTGCTCCCGAGGCTGCCGGCGAGCACGGGGCCGGTGTTGAGGCCGATGCCCAGCTCGAGCGGCATGCCGGCGACGTCGCGCAGGTGTCGCATCGCCGAGCGCATCGCGAGCGCGGCGTTGACGGCGCTCAGGGTGTCGTCTTCGTGCGAGACGGGCGCGCCCCACACCGCCATCAGGCCGTCGCCGAGGAACTTGTCGAGCGTGCCGCCCCACTCGAGCACCGCGTCGGCGAGGCGGCCGAGCACCTCGTTGAGCACGCGCATCACTTCTTCGGGCGGGCGCTCTTCGGCGAAGGACGTGAAGTTGCGCAGGTCGGCGAAGAGCACGGTCACCTCGCGGCGCTCACCGGTGAGCACCACGTCGCCGGTGCGGAGGATCTCTTCCACCACCGCGTCGCTCGTGTAGCGGGCGAAGAGGCGGCGCACGCGCTCGGTCTCGCGGGTGCGGCGGAGCACGGTCTCGACGCGCGCGGCGAGCTCTTCCATCGAGGCGCCCTTGTTGACGTAGTCGTCAGCGCCCTCGCGGAGGCCCTTCACGCGCTGCTCGTCGGCGTCGTTCGCGGTGAGGATGATGACGGGCACCGAGCTCGTCGGGCCGTGCTTCAGGCGCCGGCACACCTCGCCGCCGTCGAGGCCCGGCATGTCGAGGTCGGTGAGCACGAGGTCGGGCTTGAGCACGTCGACCTGCTCGAGCGCGAGGAAGGGATCATTGAAGCAGGTGACCTCGTAGCCCTGTGAGACGAGGCCTTCCTGCACCAGCGCGCACGCGAGCTCGCTGTCGTCGATCACCACCAGGCGTTGGCCGTTGGCGGTGGCGGGCATCGCGGTGGTCGGCACCGGGGGCGGGCGCTCGCCTTCGTCTTCGGCGACGGGCGACATGCGCTGTTGGAGGCCGAGCGCTTCGTAGAGCTGCTTGTGGGTGAGCGTGCCCTTCTCGACGAGGAGCTCGCCGAGGCGCTTGCCGGTGCGTTGCTGCGCGCCGAGCGCGTCGATCACCGCGTCGGGCGGGACGTAGCGGAGGCCGATGAGGATCTCTCCGAGGGGCGGGCGATCGAGCACCACCGTGTCGCCCTTCTGCACGGCCATCGAGAGGGCGCGCTGGAGCTGGGCGCGGGTGAGGTAGCCGAGCGACAGCAGGGCTTCGCCGACGCGGTTGCCGGTGAGCGGTTGGAGCGCGAGGGCTTCTTGCACCTGGCCTTCCGTGACGAGGCCCAGCTCGACGAGGAAGTCGCCGAACCGTCGCAGCCGGTCATCGCCGGCGGGCAGCTGATCAGACCCGGAGTTCACGTGGGGGCGATGAGCTTACCCCCGGGTTTTCGCGAGTCGAGCCAGCGGCGATCAGCCTCAGGGAGACGCGGTGGTGGTGGGTCTGGGCCGTGCGAGTCACGAGCAGCCCCTCGACCACGGCCGGAATTCACGCACGGCGGGGTCGACGCCGGTGCGGATAATGGGCCCTGGCAGCGTTATCCGCACCGCGGTCGGCTGCCCGGTGCCTTCACGAAGCAGAGTGAAGCGAGTCACCGCACGAAGCGAGGGGCACGCGCGTTGTTCGGCAGAGCGTCGACCACCAGGACGCCCACCACTTCGAGGCAAGCCGGTTGATCAGTGGCGCACGAACGCCATGACCAACTCCAGCACGATGAGAATCACCACCAGCGCCTCGAGCGTGAGCGACCGCCCCTGGTCGACCTCGCCCTTGAGCAGGCCATACGTCTGGCTGAGCAGCTTGTGCTTGCGGCTGACCTGCTCGTTCCACTGCGGCAGGCGCAGTTGGGCGATGCCGGCCTCGTAGACGCGCGCGAGATAGACATCGCCGACGATCTTCAGGGCGTTCTCGACGCGCTCGAGGAATTCCGACAGCTCGATGAGCGCCTGCATCTGGTCACGCAATGCGCGGCGGTACGGGCTGAACAAGAGCGAGTCGGTCTTCTTGCCGACCACGTCGTAGATGCGCTGCAGCTTCTCATCGAGGACCGCGTCGTAGTACCGCAGCTCGAGCAGCTGCGCGTTGGCGAGCTCGAGCAGGTCGACGATGTCTTCGCTGCCGCTGGGCTCGTAGACGAACGCCGCGTTCCACTCGATGACGGCCAGGTCTTCGGGCGTGTAGCTGTAGTGGTGCTCGAGCACCTCGCGCTCTTCACCCTTCGAGAGCGCGCCTTCCTTCACCTCGCCCAGCAGCAGCCGCGCCAGCCCGGGGCACGCGAGGAGCTGCTCGCTCGTCGGCCCCTCTCCGTCGGCCTCGACCTTGCGCACGAAGATGACCGCGTAGGCCTCGTTCTGCTCCCACAGGTGCGGTGACTCGAAGGTCGGCTCGAGCAGCTTGCGCAGCCGGTTGACCTCGTCCTTCGCGAGCGTGTCGAGGGCGGGCGAGTCGTAGAGCTCGTCGGCGAAGGGAATCAGCTCCTCGACGGTGACGCCCTTCGTGACGGGCACGCGCACCGTGATGGAGATGGCGCCGTGCGAGTACAGCGTCGCGTTGAGCTTCACCTCGCGCGGGCTGCCGGCGACCGCGAGCTGGCGACGGAAGCCGAGCTCGATCTCCAACGGCGGGTCGGACAGCTGGATGTATTCCGAGCCCTCGCGGCGCAGCGACAACCGGCGCACGCCCGTCGCGTCCTTCTCGATGAACGCGCGGCAGCGCTCGAGCTCGATGCCGTCGGCCACGTCGAAGATGCGCGTGCAGAGGATCTCGGCGTCGACGAGGCGAATCATGGCGCGGTCACTTGTTGATGTTTTCCTTCAAGATGCGCCCGCTCGGCATGCGGCCCGAGCAGTACCAGCGGTTGGTGATGGTCCACGACGGACCGACCGAGCGGTACCGGAAGTCGTAATACACGAGCCGGAAGTCGTTGCCTTCGGGCTCGGCGGTGACCACCTGGAACTCTTCCCACGCCTCGTTCCACGAGGTGATGCGGATCCACTGCCCCTCGTCGCGTGAGCTGCTCATGCGCTCGGTCTTGCGCTTCGGGCCGTAGTTGATCAGCAGGCGCTCGATCTTCCCCGCGCCGCAGTCCGGCAACAGCTTGCGCGCCGTGGCGAGCAGGTTGGGGTCGGTCGATTCGGCCGGCGGAAAGCGGTTCTTCGCGATGAGCGCCTTGCCGCGCGCCTCGACCTTCGCCTGGAACGCCTTGAGCTCGTCAGCCGTCTTCTGCGCCTCGGCCTCGCCCGCGCCCTTGTATTCGCGCGCGTAGATGACGAGCGCCGCGCCAGCCTCGACGCCCTCGGCGATGGCCTTCAGGTCGGCCGCCAGCTGCAGCTCGTTGCCGAAGCGGGAGTCGGCGAACGCGCCCGCGGGCATCCAGCCCTTCACGATGGCGACGCGCCCCGGCATCTCTCCGGCCCCGGAGTTGCTGCTCTCCGACCACGTCTCGGCGGTGTGGCCGATGCCGCTCTTGAGCGCGCGCGTCAGGCCGTTGGGGTCGGTGAACCACCAGCGCAGCTGCTTGAGCTTGGGATCGTTGGCGTACTTCGGGTGATCAGCGACCAGCTTGTCGAGCGTCGCGGCGCCCTTGGCCTTCGCCGCGTCCCACTGCTTGAGGTTCTCGATCCACGCGCGCACGCGGGCCTCGGTGAACGGCGGGTCGAGGCGCGCGTTGAACTTGCCCTGGTCGAAGTAGGTGGCGAGGTCGTCGAGCTCCGACCCGACCTCGGCCTTCTCGGCGGCGGCAGCGGCCTGGTTGGCGGCGCGCAGCTCGAGCCCCTTGGCGATCTTCGCTTCCACCGCGCCCTCGTAGGTCACGATCAACGCGAGCATCGCCTTCACCTGCGGGTGGTCTTGATCAGCGATGTCCTTCAGTTGCTCGCGCATCTGCCGGGCGCCGCCTCGGAAGTAGCCGTCGCGCGTCGAGCCCTCGGGCGCGAAGTCTTCGGGCGTCGCCTGTTCGAGCGCCGCGCTGAACTCCTTGTGGGTCGACTTCACGCGATCGAGCTTGAAGCCCGAGGCTCCGGCGAGCGGCGGGGCGTTGGGGTCGAGCACGCCCACCGTCGGCGCCGCGGGCTGGTTCGAGGCCGAGACGAGCGCGGTGACCTGCTGCTCGTACGCATCGACGTCGGCGAACGCCTGCTTCACCGTGGGGTGGCCCTGCGCCTTCAGCTTCTTGAGCTGCTCGCGGAGGTTGCTGACGTTGCGCTTCAGGTCGGCCACGCACTGCGCCGCGCACTTCTGTGGCGTGGTCGCGGCGAGGTCGGCCTGCGCGCGCTTCATCATCGGCACGTAGCGTCGAAGAGGAAGCCGTCGTTGCCGGGGAGGTCGGAGCCTCCGAGCGTCAGGGCGAGCACCGCTGCGATGGTGAGCATCGGGTGACGGTCGCCCGAAACGACCGCACCTTCAAGCGTGCTCTCGGCGCTTCTGATCCCACACGCCGCGCGCGCGGAAGACCTGCTCGACGTACTTCGCGTGCAACGCGTGCAGCGGCGCGGCGACGTTGGGACCCTCGATGAGCGCGAGCGCCTCGGCGATGGCCTCGAGCGTCGAGCGGCCCTCCTCGAACGTCGACTCGCGGAGCCGCAACACCTTCTGGGTCTGCGCCGGCAGCGACACGCGCGGCAGCGGCCCGAGCATCGGCAACCGGTTGAGCATCTTGCGCGTCTGGCGCCACGTGCCGTCGATGACGATCAGCGTCTTCACGTCGGCGAGCTGCACGGGCGCCGCCTCGTCAGACGGAAACAGGAGGTGCGCCCCCGAGACCACGCCTGGCAGCGCGCTCAACGCGGGCTCGAAGTCGTCGCCGTAGTCGAGCAACTCGAGGCGGGGCAGGGCGAGCGCGGCGATGCGGGCGGTGTTGGTCGACTTCCACCCCTCGCGCTGGTGCCGCACCACCACCACCCGCGTCTTCGTCTCGACGGTGGGCACCTCGGCGCACACGCACCACTGTTGAACGATGAGGCAGCGCGGACACCGGCCCGGCGCGCCCTCTGTGGTGAAGGACCGCACTGTCTCGTTCTTACCGGACTTGTGGCAGGGTAGCGGCGAATGGCGAAGAGCGACGTCGACTTCGAATCACGCCTGGTGCCCCTGCTGCTCGGCTTTGGCCGCGACAAGGGCGTCGACCCGAAGCCCCTCATCGAGAAGTACCGCCTGCCCGCCGATGTGCTCGCGCAGCAGCCGGGGAAGATCATCCTCACCACGCCGGCGTCGACCATCGCGCTGTTGAGTGAAGACCTCGCGGTGGCGCTCAATGATCCGCACGTGGGCCTCCAGATGGCCGCGTGGCTGCCCCGCGGTTTTTACGGCGTCGCCGAGTTCCTCATGCGCGCCGGCCCCACGCTGCGGCAGTCGTTCGAGAACCTGATCCGCTTCACCGGCATCCTCGCGCCCAACCAGAGCTTCAGCTTCGAGACCGGCGAGACGGAGTCGGTGTACCACCACAACTCCAACCCGCGGCCCGGCCTGCTCGGGCGGCACATGCACGAGTACACCAGCGCGGTGGTCGTGAAGACGTTGGTGGTGCTCGCGCCGGAGACCAAGCCGCTGCGCGCGTGGTTCTCGCACCCGCGGCCGGCGACGCTCGACCTCGAGCGGCTCGCGACCGCGCTGCACACGCGCGAGTTCTCCTTCGACGCGCCGACCTCGGGCTTCTCCGTCGCTACTGCCGCGCTCGACGCGCCGGTGGTCGGTGGTGACGCCGCGCTCTATTCCTTCCTCGAGGAACACGCCTTGAGCGCGCTCGCCGCCCGCCCGAAGAGCGACGACCTCGTCGACAAGCTGCGCCACCACATCCGCGATGCGCTCAAGCAGGGCGAGCCCAACATCGAGCGGCTGGCGACGCGGCTGTCGATGAGCGGGCGCACGCTGCAGCGCCGTCTGTCCGACCTGAAGACCTCGTTTCAGGAAGTGCTCGACCAGATTCGCTACGACCTCGCGCGCGCGTACTTGAAGGACGCGCGGCTCGACGTGAGCCAGATCGCATACCTCCTCGGCTATTCCGAGCTGCGCGCGTTCGACCGGGCGTTCCGCCGCTGGGCCGACAAGTCGCCCACCGAGTGGCGCGCGGCGTCCTGAACGAACATGCGCGTCGTCGATCTCCGCAGTGACACCGTGACGAAGCCGACGCCCGGCATGCGCGAGGCCATCGCGCGCGCGGAGGTGGGTGACGACGTCTTCGGCGATGACCCGACCGTCAACCGGCTGCAGGCGGTGCTCGCCGAGCGGCTTGGCTTCGAGGCGGGCCTGTTCTTTCCCACCGGCACGCAGTGCAACCTCGGCGCGCTGCTCACGCACTGCGGGCGCGGTGACGAGTACCTCGTCGGCCAGGACGCGCACACCTACGTGCACGAGGGCGGTGGCGCGGCGGTGCTGGGTGGCATTCAGCCGCAGCCGCTCGAGCATGAGGCTGACGGGACGATTTCGCTGAAGCGCCTCGAGGCGGCCATCAAGCCGCTCGATGATCACTACGCGCGCACGAAGTTGCTCGCGCTCGAGAACACGTTTGGCGGACGGGTGATGCCGCAGAGCTGGGTCGACGCTGCGTGCGCGCTCGCGAAGCAGCATGGGCTGGGGCGGCACCTTGATGGGGCGCGGTTGTGGAATGCCGCGGTGAAGTCGAAGCGTGAGCCGCGCGAGCTGGTGCGGGGCTTTGATTCCGTCTCGGTGTGTTTGTCGAAGGGACTCGGCACTCCCGCTGGCTCGGTGCTGCTCGGCGAGAAGGGGTTCATTCGCGAGGCGCGGCGCTGGCGGAAGGTGCTTGGCGGCACGATGCGGCAGGTCGGCGTGCTCGCGGCGGCGGGGCTCTACGCGCTCGAGCACCACGTCGCGCGGCTCGAGGAAGATCACTCGAACGCGGCGCTGCTCGCTCAGAAACTCAGCGGCGTTGCGGGGCTGACCGTCGAGGCGCCCGATACGAACATCGTTTGGGTCGATGTTGTGGCTCCGCTGGCCTCGCGGCTCGTTCCGGCGCTTGCGGAGCAGGGCGTGCTGGCGACTGGGAGTGCTCGCGTGCGTTTCGTTACGCACCTGGACGTCACCGCGGCCGACGTGGAGCACGCCGCTGCGACGGTTCGACGGATCGCTGAGGATTGACGGCCCCTCACCCCGACCCTCTCCCCGCTCGCGGGGAGAGGGAGCGTTACTTCAGGGTGTCGACGTACTCGCGGAGCAGGTCGAGGCTCTTCTTCACCTCGCGCCCGTTCTCACGCGTGGCCCATTCCTGGCGCAGCTTCGATTCCTTCATCACCAGCCCGAGCGACGCGACGCGCGCGTCCTTCGCCGAGCCGTCGAACTTGAGCGTGTCGCCCGCGCCGTTGGTCACCTTGAGCTTCGACACGCCGCCGCTGCCGTGGTTCGTCGCGAAGAGCTCGCTGCCCTCGAACGCGTAGATGGTGACCTGCGTGACCGCGGTGCGGTCGGCGCCTGTCGTGGTCTCGAGAATCGACGTGCCGTTCGCGACGAGGCGAATGGTGACGTACTGCACCGGGCCGTCCTTCGCGTCGGTCTTCCACGAGCCCTCGAGCTTCTTGAGCTTCTCGAAGGCCTGGTTCCCGTCGGCGGCGGGCGCAGCGGCCGGCGTGGGAGGGGCCGACAGCAGGAGAGCAGCGGCGAGCGGGAGCACGTGCATGGAGCGGGACGCTACTCGTGCGGCTCGTATGCGACCAAGGAGGATGTATGGTGCGCGCGTATGCGCACTCTGATGGTCGTGCTGCTCCTGGGGGCCGCTGCCGTGCACGCTGAGGAGCCGACTTCGGCGCCGGCCGCGCCCGGGCCTTCGGCTCCGCCAGTGATGTCGACTGAGGACGCGGCGGTCGCCGACGTGCCGAAGGCCTTCCTCGAGCAGGTGCTGAAGGTCGACGTGGGCAACCACATCACCGAGGGCCGCACGAACAAGCCGCTCACGCACCGCGAGGTGTTCCAGCGCATGGGGCGCGCCGACCTGCTCAAGGAAAGCGACGATCGCGTCTCGCGCCGCACGGCGTTCTTGATCATCGGCGCGGGCGCGGCGGTGGTGGGGGCGGCGGTGGGCATCGTGCTCATCGCGACCGGCCCGAAGCTCGCGTCGGTGGAGTGCGAGAGCAACATCACCGTCTACAACGAGGTGTGCGTCCCCGCGGCGAACCGGCACAACATCTCGGGCGCGGCGTCCATCGCGACCGGCGTGGTGACCGGCCTGCTCTTCGCGACGCTCGCCTACTGGCAGAACCCCGACGTGCTCGATCGCGATGCGACGTCGGCGCTGCTGGGCACGTACAACGCGCAGTTGGTGAAGCGGCTGCGTGAGAAGCCGAGCGGCTTCAAGGTGCTGCCCGTGCTGACCCCCGACGGCGGCCTGCTCGCGGCGTCGCTGCGCTTCTAAAGACTCCAAGGAAATCCCCATGCGCCTTCACGTTCTCTGTCTCGCCGCCGCCGTCGCCGTGTCCGCCTGCAACAAGGAAGAGCCGTTCGACACGGCGCGCATCAAGGGCAGCGAGCTGCTCAAGAAGAACGACTTCGCGGGCGCGGCGACCGAGTACGAGAAGTCGCTCACGCTCAACCCCAACCAGGAAGCGCGCGTGTGGGACCGCGCGGCCTTCGCGCACATGAAGGCGGGCAACTTCGACAAGTCGGCCGAGCTGCTCGAGAAGTCGCTCGACAAGCGCGCGGACCAGGCGGCGAAGCTCGAGACGCTGCGCAACGTGGCCGTGATGTACCTGAAGGAAGCGCAGGACCCCGACAAGGCCGAGGCGTGGTTCCAGAAGGTGCTCGCCCTCGACGCGAAGGACGAGCAGGCGCTCAGCTGGTTGGCCGAGATTTCCAGCCAGCGGGGCGGGGCGCGCTCGATGACCGCGGTGGCTGATGGCATTCACCTCACCAAGGCGCTCGAGCGGTACGACGCCGTCATTGCGGTGGTGCCCACCAAGCCTGATGCGTACATCAACAAGCGCATCGTGCTCGTGAAGTACATCGACGCGCTCACCAAGCAGCGGCTGTCGATCCTCGCGGACGCCGAGGCGCAGAAGAAGGACAAGGAGGCCTACGACTCGATGATGGAGCAGGCCTCGGATACCGAGAAGCGCATCGATGAGCTGAAGGCGATGCTCGAGGAGACTTCGAAGAAGTTGGGCGAGGTCAACAAGGCCAACAAGAAGTAGTTGCAGTGTGGCCCCTCACCCCGGCCCTCTCCCCGCTCACGGGGAAAGGGAGTTCCACAACTTCGTGGCCAGCTCGCTCGCGCGCGGCAGATCGGCGTGACCCACGTCGAAGCCGTAGATGACGCTGGCCTGGTCTTGCGCCCACGTCGGCAGTTGGCTGGCGAGCGGCACGACTCCGTCGTTGTTGCCGTCGAGTGAGTCGCTGCGCTTGCCGACCGCGAAGTAGAGGCTGACCTTGATGCTCGAGGGCAGCGGGCGCTCGAGCGAGGCGAGGTAGCGGCTCTTCGGGGCGAGGTCGATCCAGCTCGGCACCGCCTCGGGCGCGTAGTCGAGGGCGAACTGCGCGCGCGGGTGACCGCCCCACGGCGTGGCGAGCGTCACGAAGCTCTTGATGAAGCCCGCCTCGTTCTTGTCGGCCAGCTGCAGCAGCGCGCCCTTCGCGACGAGCCCGCCCATGCTGTGCGCGACGACGTGCAGGGCGTCGACGTGAAAGGTGTCGCGCGCCGACTGGAGCTGGCCGGCGAGGATCTCCGCGAGCACCGGCAGCCGCAGCCCGCTGGGATACGAGGCGACCCACGGCTCGTACTTCGTGCGGTCGAGGCGCTCGATGAGCTTCTTGAAGTTGCGCGGGCTGCCGTTGATGCCGTGCACGAAGAGCACCGGAATGCGGCCCGCCTGGTGGGGCTCGAGCAGCTGCAGCCCGTAGTCGTTGCGCGAGGTGGCCTTGAGCGGGCTCCACAGCCCTTCCTGCACGCGTTCGTCGTCGAAGCGCGGGTCGTCGAGCGACACCAGCTCGCCCACCACGGCGCCGGTGCTGGTGGCGGTGGTGCGCAGGTCGAGCAGCAGCTTGAGCGGCGTCTGGGTCTGCAGCTCGAGCGGTGGCAAGTCGACCGTGCCCTCGCTCACCGGGCGCAGCTCCAGCCCGTCGACGAAGGCGCTCGGCTCGTCGCGGTCGTAGAAGCGATCGCCGTCGAGGTCCTGGAAGGCGGCGACCTGGTTCTTCACGCCGACGCGCACCAGCAGCGCGAACTCCGGCAGCGCGGGGATGAGCCGCTGCGCCGAGAGCTTCTTCCCCTCGACGACGTGCACCACGTAGATGGGCGCGCCCGGCGTGAGCGCGCCCGAGACCTGGCCCTGCAGGTACGCGGTGTTCGCGATGCGCTTCACCTCGCGCTCGAGCTTGACGAAGGCGCAGCCCGTCACGAGGCAGAGTGCGACGAAGCAGCTCGTGG
The DNA here is from genome assembly GCA_046351675.1 of Myxococcaceae bacterium. Taxonomy (GTDB): domain Bacteria; phylum Myxococcota; class Myxococcia; order Myxococcales; family Myxococcaceae; genus Archangium_A. The sequence continues at coordinate 64,308 of JAXLYB010000017.1, read as the reverse complement.
CGCGCAGCATGGCAGTCGACTGTACACTCGCGGCCCATGAGCGATGCAGCGGCGGCGAAGCGGGGAGCGCTGGGTGGGCCGGTGGCGATCGTGGGCCTCGTCATCGCGCTGGGCCTGTCGTTCTGGCTCGGCAGCGAGGACCACTTCCCCGGCAACTTCTACATCTCGCGCCAGGCGATGTGGGACGGCGGCAAGTACTACGTGAAGTGGACCTTCATGCTGGTGCTGCTGACGTTGAGCGACGTGTTCGCGGTGCCGCTCATCCTCTTCTCCGGGCTGCGCGCGCTGTGGCGCTCGAACGAGCCGGCGAAGTTCACGCCCCCGCCCACGTGGGACACGAAGCAGGTGGGGCGGCGACTGAAGCAGGTGGTGGGGCTCGGCGTGGCCTCGGTCTCGTGGGCCGTCTTCACGGGGCTCGCGGTGTTCAAGCCCGAGGTGCTCGACCCGCTCGGGTTTCTCGCGGGGCTGTTGCTGATGATCATTCCCACCATGCCGATGCTGATCCCCGCCGTGCTCTTCGACCTGCTGTGCCCGGTGAAGTACCTCGAGGGGCCGGTGGCGGTGCAGGTCGTGCAACAGGGGCGGAACACGACGACGTACTTGTCGGTGGCCGGCGAGCGCTTCACGACTTCTCCAGCGGTGGCGGCGGGTTTCAAGGACGGCACGCCGGTGCGGCTGATGGCGAGCGGGTTCTTCAGCTCGCTCCTTCGCGTCGAGCGCATGGGCTGACGGCCGTGTGCGCACAGCTGCGAGTTCCTGCGCGCGCCGCGTGCTCCCTACACTCGCGCCGTGGCCGGGCTCGAGTACGTGAGGTGCATCGCGGTGGGCTCGGCGGTCGACGCCTGGCTGGTGCGTGACGGCACGACGCACTTCCACGTGCAGATTTCCCGGCCCGAGCTCGCGCGCGACGTGATGACCGGCGACTTCCTCGAGCGCTCGTACCGCTCGGTCAGCGCGCCGCACCCCGAGGTGTTGAGCCCGGTCGACGTGAGCCGCACCGGCGAGGGCCGCTACTTCTTCCGCAGCGCGCCCATCACGGGGTGGACCGCGGCCGACCTGCTGCGCCGTACGCGGAGCCTCAACGAGGGCCTGGTGCTCGAGTGGAGCATCGCGGTGTGCGAGGCGTTGACCCACCTCCACGCGCGCGGCCAGGTGCACGGCTGCCTCGCGCCGCGCCACCTGCACTTGAAGGGCACGGGCGATTGGCCGGCGGTGCAGCTGTGCGACACCACGCTCCTTCACTTCCGCGGTGAACGTTCGCTCGAGACGCCCAGCGTGCTCGTCGAGCCGGAGTACCTGAGCCCCGAGCGCGCCGGCGGCATGCGCGGCACCGCGTCGTGCGACGTGTGGGGCGTGGGCGCGCTGGTCATCGAGCTGCTCAGCGGTCGCCCGCCGTTTCGCGGGGAGAGCCCCGAGGCGTCACGCCTGCTCGCCCGGCACGCGCGGCCCCCGAAGCCGTCGGCGGCGTTCGCGCGGTGGAAGCGGGTGCTCGAGGCGACGCTCGCGCCGGCCCCGATGGACCGCATCGGCAGCGCGCTCGAGCTGCGGCAGGAACTGCTCGCCCTGGTCTGAGCTTCAGAAGCGAATCGACACCGACGCGCCGGTGGGGCCGACCGAGGCGGTGACGGCGGACTCGTTGGGGCCCAGCGCGAGCAGCAGCACGCCGGTGAGCGCGAGCCCGAGCCCCGCGGTGGCGGTGACGAGCCCCACGGTCTGGAAGGTCTTGCCGGTCGCCGCGTAGCCGATGGGGTCGGCGCCGACGGTCGCGGTGTCGTGCGCCTGGAGCGCGCCGTAGCGGGCCCACCCGAGCGACGCGAAGGTGGTGCCGACCGCGGCGGCGACGCCTCCGAGGAGCACCGGCACCCACCACGCCTTCTTGAGTGACGCGAGCGGTGACGGGCGGCCGAAGAGCGCGACCTTCACGTCGTCGGCGAGCCTCGGTGCTTCGCGCGTGAGCAGGTCGACGAGCTCGCTCTCGCTGTCGGCCTGCAGGTCGGCGAGCGCGAGCGTCTTGTTGCCGGTGGAGATGATGCGCAGGCTGACCGCGAGCCGCTTGCCGACGCGCGCCACGGTGCCGGTGATGAGGCCGTCGACGCCGAGCGCGCCGGAGATCTCCGCGATGCAGCTGCCGGTGTCGCAGCCCAGCAGCTGGCGCTGGCGATCGAGCGCGAGCGCCTGCTTGATCTCCGACGCGGTGATGACCTGCAGGCCCTGCGCCGTGAGCTGCGCGGCGAGGTGGTCGGCGAGGAAGGTGACGCGCTTCGGGTCGAGGTCGGCGCCCGTCCACCCGGGGGACGCGAGCGACGGCGCGCGGGACAGCAGCGTGAGGAGCGTGAGTGTGAGCATGCGCGTCCTTTCAGAGATCGAACGGCATGAGCACGGGCGTGCCGGCGTCAGTGCCGTTGCGCACGTTCAGCCCGCCGCGCGCGCCGCGGCACCGCACTCCGTCGGCCTGCAGCGCGCACGTGGTGTCGCTGCTGACGGCGATCTTCGAAGCGCCCGCGTCCCACGTGTACGGGCTCGGCCCGCCGACGGTCGCGAGGTTGTCGCCCCAGCAGGTCACGTCGCCGTTGGCCTGGAGCGCGCAGGTGTGGAACGTGCCAGCCGCGACCTGCACCACGTTGTCGAGGTTGGGAATCTGCGCGGCGGCGCCGGTGGGTGAATTGCTCGCCAGCCTCGCGTTCGAGCCCCAACACCAGACGTGGTTGTCGCTCGAGCGGATGCAGGCGTGCGCCGCGCCGACGGTGACCTCGAGGGCGGGCGGCAAGCCGGAGAACGCCGGCGCGCTCGTGAAGCGGAGGCCGAGGCACTGGACCCCCGCGTCGTCGAGCACTCCGCACTGGAAGTTCGAGCCCACGGACACCGAGCGGCCGGAGACCCACGTGCGCAGCCCGTACGGATAGCTGACGCGACCGTCGTAGCCCCAGCAGCTGATGGCGCCGTTGGTCTGTGGCGCGCAGTCGAGCCCGATGTCGAAGTTGTCGTTGGGGTTGCGCGCGTCGCCGCCGATGGAGAGCTGGTGCGCCGTCACGTTGTTCACGACGACGAGCGCCGTGCCCGCGTCGGTCGCGCCGTTCGCGTCTCCCCAGAAGCCCCAGCCGCGGCACGCGACGCTGCCCGCGGTGGTGATGGTGCAGACCTGGTGCGTGCCGATGGCGACGTGCTCGGCCGGGCCGCCGAACATGTAGAGCGTGCCGCCCGGCGTGGAGGTGAGGGTGCGCGGGGTCGGCCCCAGCTGGCCCGAGGAGTTGTCGCCGAAGCAGGTGACGGTGCCGTCCGAGAGGACGCCACAGACACCGGACGCGCCCGCTGCGAGGTCGGTGCAACACACGGCGCTGCCGCCGCCCGTCGCGCTTCCACCGCCGCCGGTTGCGCTGCCGCCGCCCGTCGCGCTTCCGCCGCCTCTGCCTCCAGCGCCACCACCGAGCGCGCCGCCGTCGCAGGAGACGTTCTGGCAGTAGTCGTCGAGCGCCGCGTCGAAGTTGCACCCGGCCAGCGCGCCGAGCGCGAGGCTCACCACGATTCGTTTCATGGCAGCACTTTCCTGACGCCGAGCCCCGCGAGGGTGGTGGGCGTCATGGTGAACACGGCGCCCCAGCACCACACGGCACCATCGTGGGCGACGACGCAGGTCTCGTTGCCGCCGGCGATCACGTCTTGCGGCGGCCCGATGAACGCCGCGGGAAGCTCGGGCGCGAGCGCCTGGTCAGCGGTGACGAACGAGCCTCCCGCATCAGCCGCGAGCTGATTGCCAGCCGACACGCCCCAGCAGCTCACGCCCGCGTCGAGCCGCAGCGCGCACACGTGACAACTGCCGGACGACACGTGCGCGACGTCGCTCAGCGCCACGCCGCCGTCGCCGAAGGTGCCCCAGCAGGTCAGCTGGTGCGCGGCGTCGAGCACGCACGCGCCGTTGCCTCCGACGCTCAGCTCGACCGCCGCAGGGAGCGGCTGGTGCGTGGCGCCGACGATCATGGTGCTCGACGAGTCGACGAGGTGCGCCTGGTTGTCGCCCCAGCACGACACGCCGCCGTCGTCGAAGAGCGCGCACGCGATGACGCCGTACGCGAAGCAGCCGAGGGTCGCGCTGCCCGCGCCGAGGCTCACCGCCACCGCGCCCGCATCGAAGGAAGCGGCGATCGGCTGCAGCGGGCCCCAGCAGTCGAGCGAGCCGGCGTCGCGCACCGCGCAGCCGAACTCGTTGCCGCTGTTGGCGCCACCGCGGCCGCCGATGGCGAAGGAGCGGCCGGTGCCGGTGGGCTTCGGCACGAACGAGGTGACGTTCGACCACGTGCCGGGGCTGGTCTCGATGAAGGTCGAGAGGCTCCCGGTCACCAGCCGCGTCGCGCCGGCGGGGAAGGTCGAGAGGTAGACCGGCTGACTGCCCATGGGGACGACGCCGCTGAACACGTACTGCTCGCCCCAGCACTTCACGTCGCCGACCGAGATGCCCGAGTCGGGCTTGGAGTTCACCAGGCGCGCGCAGCCGTGAATGCCGCCGAGCTGCACGTCCCACGTCGTCACGAGAGGGCCTGCGTCGATCGGCGTCACCCCGGAGTCGATGCCGCCATCGTCACCCGCGTCGGTCGAGCCGCCGCCCGTCGCTGCGCCGCCGCCCGTCGCGGTGCCGCCGCCCGTCGCGATGCCGCCGCCCGTCGCGGTGCCGCCGCCCGTCGCCGCGCCGCCGCCCGTCGCTCCGCCACCACCGGTCGCGGTGCCGCCGCCCGTCGCGGTGCCGCCGCCCGTCGCGGTGCCGCCGCCCATCGCGGTGCCGCCGCCCATCGCGGTGCCGCCGCCCGTCGCCGTGCCACCGCCGTTGCTGCCGCCGTCCTTCTCGCAGCCGAGCGCTTCGGGGTGGTGCAGGCAGTAGCCGACCAGCGCGTCGTCGACGCTCGAGCACCCCGCGCACACCATCGCGATGAGCAGGGCGCGCTTCACGGGAAGACTCCGCACACGCCGAGCCCGCCACCCGACGGCGTCACGTACGCCACCGGCTGCACCGGGTTGCTGCTCCCGAAGAGCGCGAGCGCTCCGGCGAGGCCCGCGCTGACGCCGGCGCTGATGACGAGCACCGCGCCCGCGGTCTGCAGGCCCTTCGTCTCGGTCGCGAAGACCTGCACGTTGCTCTCGAGCGCGGGGCCCGAGCGGAGCTGTTGCACGCGCCCCTCGGCGATTCCGAGCGTGACCGCGCCGGCGACGCCGAGGCCGAGCGCAAGGCCTCCCGGAAGGATCGCCCACGCCTTCGACGGGCCGGGTGACGGCCTCACGGTGCCCTGGATGTCGGCCGCGAGGCGCGGGGCTTCTTCGGCGAACGCCTTCAACAGCGCTTCTTCACTCGCGACGCGCGCCGTCCACTGGGCGAGCAGCTTCGCGGTCGACGCCGCGATGACGCGCACGTTCACCTGCACCGAGCCATCGGCCAGGCGCGCGATGGTGCCGAGCAGCAGGCCGTCGACGCCGAGTGCGTTGGCGAGCTCGACCATGCACGAGCCGTCTTCGCTGCAGCCCAGCAGCTGCTTCTGGCGCTCCACGCCGAGCATCGCCTGCAGCTGCGTGCTGGTGGTGACCTGCAGGCCCTGGCGCACCAGCTGCTGCGCGAGCGAGTTTTCGAGGAACGGGCCGTGCTTCTCGTCGAGGTCGACGAGCTGGAACCCGGGGATCGCGAGCGAGACGCCGGCGTTCGCTGTCAGCGTCGCGAGCAGCACGAGCGAGAACACGCCCCGGACAGTACCACCCGCACTCTCGACGCCCGGCCCGATTCGCCGCGCGATGTGGGCGGCTGCGCACCTGTGGCGTGCGGCCCCGCTGACGTCACTCGGGGAAACCGGAGAGGACCATTCCCACGCCGAGCACCATCAAGAAGAGGAAGATGGCGTTGAGCACGATGCCGACGATGGCGCCGGGCGGGGTGGCGAGGTTGGCCTGGGCGGCGAGGGTGCGTGCGCGCAGCCCGCACACCAGCCCCGCGACGACGACCGGCAGCACCAGCATGTTCGCGAACGGCACGATGCACAGGATGACCGTCGACAGCGGCAGGCCCCACGCGCCGAGCGCGAGGTTGGCGATGCGGCGCTCGAGGACCAGGTCGCGCGGCGTGCTGCAATGCGGGGCGGGGCAGAGCGCGCAGAAGAAGGTGCCACAGCGCGCGCAGGCGCCCAGGGCGAGCTCGTGGTGCGTCGGGCAGCGCGCACCGACCGGGGCGGCGATCATCGGCCGCCCTTGAGTTTCTTCAGCTCGGTGGCGAGCGCGTGCACCGTCTCTTCCGCGCGGGCGAGCGAGTGCTTGAGCACGTGCACCTGGGCGCGCAGCTTCACCACCTCGTGTCCTTCGCCCGGCTTGGCCTCGCGCTCGGGGAAGGCGACACGCTCGAGTGCGCCACGGAGATCGTCGACCACCAGCACCAGCGCTTCGCGGGCGCGGCGTTCGTCGTCGAGGGCGGCGGAGAGGTGGTCGGCTTCGTCTTCGAGCGCGAGCACGCGGGACTGGGCCTGTTCCAGCAGGTCGCGCAGCGCTCGCTCGTCGGGGCCACCCACGGGGCGAGTGTAACAACTGAACTCCCTCTCCTCTTCAGAGGAGAGGGCTGGGGTGAGGAGTAACCCGCAGGTTGGCGCTTCGACGTTTTACTCCTCACCCCGACCCTCTCCTCCTCGGGAGGAGAGGGAGCGATCAGTTGATCGGTTTCGCGAGCCCCGTGACACAAGTGGGATCCAGGGAGAAATCGACATGGCACGTCTCATCGTTGGGCTGGCGCTGGGAAGTCTCTGGCTCGGTTGCAGCGCCCCCAACGCCCCCACCGTCGGTTCGGCCGGCGGCTACGGCGCGATCTACTGCTTCGCGCTCACGCCCTGACCCAACTGCGTGGGTCGGAGGGTTGGTAGCGTCCCGATGCTCCATGCGCGCATTGGTCGTCGCCGTCCTCGTGGTTTCTGCCTGTGGTCGCACCGCGCTGGTCGAGGTCTCGAGCGACGGCGGAACGTCAACTGGCGGCGCGGTCTGTGATGCGCTGATCGTCTCCGACCCCGACACGGAGCTGCGCGAGCGATGGAACCGCGCGGTCGACTCCGTGCAGCCGCTCACGCGGAACTTCACGTGGAGCAAGCCCAATGACTTTCCGCTCCCGACGTGGCGCGGGGGTGACACGACGGCCTACGCGGAGTTCAGCGCCGCGCTCGTGGCGTTCTGGCGCGCGGGGAACAACGTCGATTTCGTTCGCTGCAACGAGCTGTTCGAGAAGAGTTACCTCTCTGGTCCGGCGGTCCAGACGCAGAAGTCGGTCCAGCTGCGGCCGCTCACGAAACAGATGAGCGTCGATTCGCTCGTGCCGACGTCACGGCAGGGTGACCTTCAGGCCATCTGTCTCACCATCAGTTGCTGATCGGTGGTTTCTCCTCACCCCGACCCTCTCCTCCTCGGGAGGAGAGGGAGAGCTGTGCCGACAACGGGGCGCCGTAGAGCGTGGTGGCCGCCTTGTCTGCCCGCGCGCGCAGCTCGGCGTCAGGCAACGCACACAGCTTCTGCATCACCTCGACGGTCGTCGGCACATCGAGCCCGCGTGAGCCATCGACCTCGGCCAACGTCGCGAGCAGCGTGTGCGCCGCGAAGAAGTGCGCGGTGGCCGTCGACCCGCTGCCGCGCGCCTGCAACCCCAGCGACACCACGCTCAAGCACGCCGGCGACTTCGCGTCCCGCAGCTCACCGATGAACGCGCGCAGCTCCCGCTCGGCGAGGTGACCGAAGCGCACGTCGTTCTCGCCGACGAGCGACTGGAGCAGCGCCGGCACGTCGCGCTCGGCGGGGTCGAGGGCGTGGGTGATCTCGTGCGCCTCGACGCGCGTCGCCTCGAGCTCGATGACCTGCACCAGCGCCGTCAGCCCCGCGCTGTCATCGAGCGCTTCATCAGCCCGCCGCAGCGCGCGCAGGTCACTGGCCAGCAGCAAGGGCCCGCCGCGCCGCCGCGTCGACGTGTACGGCTCGAGGAAGTCGAAGTAGTCGTCGCCCCACACCAGCCGCTCGGGCCGCGCGACGTGAATCTTCCCGCCCTTGAGCCGCTTCTCCATGTCGCGCGCGAGCGTCTCGCGCAGGTCGAGCCGCTTCTGCGCTTCGTCGAGCCCCGCCGCCGGCACCAGGCTGGCGAGCGTCTTCTTCCACAGCCGCGTCGCTTCCTCGTCGACGTCATTGGCGCGCTGGTCTTCGTCATCGACGGTGCGCAGGCGGCGCATCACCGAGAGCTCCATGCGGTCGCGCAGCACCGCGGGCTGGTCTCCACCGGCGTGACCGAGCACGCCGAGCTCGATGTTCACCGTGTCGAGGCGGCGCACGTGCAGCACCTCGACCGTCGCGCTGCCCGGTCCGCCCTTCCACTGCGCGCGGCCGAGCACGTCGTAGGTGGTGAAGATGGGCCCGTTGCGGAGGAACTGCGGGTCGACCCAGTACTTGAGGCCCGCCCCGCGCGCGGCCTCGTTGATCGCGCGCACGGCCGCCTTCATCTCGTCCTTGTCGTTCCACGCGTCGGGCAGCTTCTCGATGGCGGCGGCGACGGCGGGCCAGGGCTTCGCGGTCTCCAGGCACGTCGCGAGCTCCGCGGGGCCCTCACTGCGCGAGCGCGCGATGCTCCACGCCGGGAGCTGCGAGCGGAACAGCGTGCGCTCGGGCGCCTCGGGCTTCTTCGGCGGCGTGCGCAGAAAGAACCACGCCGCGCTTCCGGCGACGGCGAGCAGCACCGCGGCCACGACGAACGGCGTGCGGCTGCGGCGCGGGAGCTCGTCGAGGTCGTCGGGCGCGCTCATCAGCCGTGCGCGGGCGCTGCCTTGAGCCACTCCTGGATCGGCCGGTAGCTGCGCTCACCGCGCGACTGCGCTTCCAGCGCGCCGACGCCCATGCGCGCCGCTTCCATCGTCGTGAAGTACGACAGCCCACGCGTGAGCGCCTCGCGGCGAATCGAGTAGCTGTCGGAGATCTCCTTCTTGCCCGCGGTGGTGTTGATCACCAGGGCGATCTCCTTGTTCACGATGCGGTCGACGACGTGCGGGCTGCCCTCGCGCACCTTGTTGATGCGCTCGGCGGGGATGCCCTTGCGCTCGAGGTAGCGCAGCGTGCCGCCGGTCGCGCAGATGGTGAACCCCAGCGCGCGCAGCCGCTTGGCGAGGTCGACCAGGCCCGGCTTGTCGTCGTCCTTCACCGAGACGAACACCGTGCCGCCCTTCGGCAGCTTGCTGCCCGACGCGAGCTGCGACTTGGCGAACGCGGCGTGCACCGAGCCGTCGAGGCCCATCACCTCGCCGGTCGACTTCATCTCCGGCCCGAGGATGACGTCGGTGTTGGTGAAGCGCGCGAACGGGAAGACGCTCTCCTTCACCGCGTAGTGCTTCATCTCGGGGTCCGACGTCAGGCCGAGCTCCTTGAGCGTCTTGCCGGCCATGCAGAGCGCGGCGATCTTCGCGAGCGGCACGCCGGTGGCCTTGGCGATGAACGGCACGGTGCGCGACGCGCGCGGGTTCACCTCGAGCACGTAGATGGCCTTGCCCTGCACGGCGAACTGCACGTTCATCAGGCCGACGACCTTCAGCTCGCGCGCCAGGTCGATGGCGATGTCCTTCAGGCGCTCGATGACGTCGGGCTGCAGCGAGTGCGGGGGCAGCACGCACGCCGCGTCACCCGAGTGCACGCCCGCCTCTTCGACGTGCTCGAGCACGCCGCCCACCACGCACGCGCCGGTCTGGTCGCACACGAGGTCGAGGTCGACTTCGGTCGCCGAGGACAAGAAGCGGTCGATGAGCACCGGGTGGTCGGGCGAGGCCTGCACGGCTTCGCGCATGTAGCGCTCGAGATCGCCGCGGTCGTAGACGACCTCCATCGCGCGGCCGCCGAGCACGTAGCTGGGGCGCACCATCACCGGGTAGCCGATGTGCTCGGCCACGCGGTACGCCTCCTCGGGAGATCGCGCCACGCCGTTCTCGGGCTGACGCAGCCGCAGCGCGTCGACCAGCTTCGCGAAGCGCTCGCGGTCTTCGGCCTGGTCGATGGCGTCGGGGCTCGTGCCGAGAATCGGAACACCCGCGGCCTCGAGCGGCTTGCTCAGCTTGAGCGGCGTCTGCCCGCCGAACTGCACGATGACGCCCAGCGGCTTCTCGCGGTGGATGATCTCGAGCACGTCTTCCATCGTGAGCGGCTCGAAGTAGAGCCGGTCAGACGTGTCGTAGTCGGTGCTCACCGTCTCCGGGTTGCAGTTGACCATGATGGTCTCGAACCCGGCGGCGCGCAGCGCGAACGCGGCGTGCACGCAGCAGTAGTCGAACTCGATGCCCTGGCCGATGCGAATGGGGCCCGAGCCGAGGATGACGATCTTCTTGCGGTCGGTGGGCGGCGCCTCGTCCTCTTCTTCGTAGGTCGAATAGAGGTACGGGGTGAACGCCTCGAACTCGGCGGCGCAGGTGTCGACGCGCTTGTAGACGGGGCGAATCTTGCGCTTCCACCGCGCCTCGCGCACCTGGCCCTCGGTGAGCCGCAGCGCCTCGGCGAGCTGCGCGTCGCTGAAGCCGCGCGACTTGAGGCGCTTCAACTCCGCGTCGTCGATGGCCTCGAGCGAGCCCTTGGCCGCGACCTCGTTCAGGTCGTTCACCAGCGCCTCGAGCTGCCGCAGGAACCACGGGTCGATGTTGGTGAGCGCGAAGACCTGGTCGACGGTCATGCCCGCGATGAACGCCTCGAACACCGCCCACGGGCGCTCGGGGGTCGGGGTGCGCAGCAGCTCTTCGCGTTCCTTCGCGGACAACCGCAGCGCGTCGTTGCGCGAGGGAATCGGCAGGCGGCCCTGCTCGAGCGAGCGGAAGGCCTTCAGGTACGCCTCGCGGAAGGTGCGGCCGATGGCCATCACCTCGCCGACCGAGCGCATCATGGTGCCGAGCGTGCGCGGGCTGCGGGGGAACTTCTCGAAGTTGAATTTCGGCACCTTCACCACCACGTAGTCGATGGTGGGCTCGAACGACGCCGGCGTGTCGCGCGTGATGTCGTTCTTGAGCTCGTCGAGCGTGTACCCGATGGCCAGCTTCGCGGCGATCTTCGCGATGGGGTAGCCGGTGGCCTTCGACGCGAGCGCGGAAGAGCGCGACACGCGCGGGTTCATCTCGATGACGACCATGCGGCCGTCCTTCGGGTTCAAGCCGAACTGCACGTTCGAGCCGCCGGTGTCGACGCCGATCTCCCGCATGATGGCGAGCGACGCGTCGCGCATGCGCTCGTACTCTTTGTCGGTCAGGGTCTGCGCCGGAGCGACGGTGATGCTGTCGCCGGTGTGCACGCCCATCGGGTCGAAGTTCTCGATGCTGCACACGATGATGCAGTTGTCCTTCGAGTCGCGGACCACCTCGAGCTCGTATTCCTTCCAGCCGAGCACCGACTCGTCGATCTGCACCGAGTGCACGGGCGAGGCGGCGAGGCCCGAGCTGCAGATCTGCTCGAACTGCTCTTCGTTGAACGCCACGCCGCCGCCGGTGCCGCCGAGCGTGAAGCTGGGGCGAATGATGCTCGGGTAGCCGAACTGCTTCACCAGCGCGCGCGCCTCGTCCATCGAGGTGGCGATGCCGGCGCGGGGCAGCTCGAGGCCGATCTTCTCCATCGCCTCCTTGAAGAGCTTGCGGTCTTCGGCCTTGTTGATGGCCTCGAGCGACGCGCCGATGAGCCTGACGTTGTACTTCGCGAGGATGCCCTGCTCGGCGAGCGCCTTGGCCAGGTTGAGCGCCGTCTGCCCGCCCATGGTCGGCAACAGCGAGTCGGGCTTTTCGAGCTGAATGATGCGCTCGGCGGCCTCGACGGTGATGGGCTCGATGTAGGTCCGGTGCGCGAACTCCGGGTCCGTCATGATCGTGGCCGGGTTCGAGTTGAGGAGCACCACCTCGATGCCCTCGTCCTTCAGCGCCTTGATGGCCTGGGTACCCGAGTAATCGAACTCACAGGCCTGTCCGATGATGATCGGGCCGGAACCGATGAGGAGCACCTTCTTGATTTCGGGGCGACGGGGCATGGCCGCCGCCTAGCGGAAGGTGCCCCCGCGTTCCAGCGACAAGGAGGCAGCGTTCAGCGTCGAACGGTCACGCCCCGCGCCTCGAGCTTCGCGACGTCGCTCGCGTCGAGCTTCAGGTCCCGCAGGTCGACCTCGCGGAGGAGCTCGAGGCCGAGCAGCGCGTCGACGCCGTCGCGGGTGACGCGCGTGCGCATCAAGCCCAGGGCACGCAGCCCGCGCGGGAGCTGCGCGAGCGTCGCGTCGTCGGCCGCGGTGCCCGCGAGGAAGAGTGCGTCGAGCGCGGAAGAACGCAGCGCCGCCAGGCCCACCGCCGTCACCCGCGAGCACAGCCCGAGGTCGAGCGAGCCCAGCACCGGGTGACGCGCCAGCGCCGCGACGCCGGCATCACCCACGCGCGTCTGACCGAGGTCCAACCTGCGCAGCAGCGGCAGCGAGGCGAGCGCGGTGACGCCGTCGTCTCCCACCGGCGTGAAGTTGAGCTTCAACAGCTCGAGCCGAACGGCGTGCGTCGCGAGCCAGCGGGCCTGCGCGTCTCCGACCGGCAGCCGGCTCAGATCGAGCGTGGTGAGCTGCGCCACGTTCGGCAGCGCGGTGAGTTGCTCGGCGTCGAGGAAGCTCGCGGGCAAGCGCAGCGACGTCAGCCGGCGCAGCGGCGCGAGCGTCTCGAGCTTCGCGTCGTGGAGGAGACACGAGCCGAGGTCGAGCGATTCCAACGTGGTGAGCCGCGACAGCGCGTCGAACGCCGTCGACGAGGTCTGGGTGCCTTCGAGGTCGAGCGCATGCAAGCGGCCGAGGCCGACCAGCGACGCAACGCCCACGTCACCCACCAACGTCTTCGCCAGCGCGAGCTCTTCGAGCGTCCCCAACCCGCCCACCACGCGCGCCGTCTCGTCGGTCACCTTCGTCTCGCTGAGGTCGAGCACGCGCAGGCGCTGCAGCCCGGCGAGCCGGCGGCCCGTCACGTCGGTGACCGCGGTGTTCGCCAACAGCAACGCCTCGAGGTGCGCCGCGGTCTCGAGGCCGGCGAGCCCCACATCGGTCACGCGCGTGCTCGACAAGTCCAGGCTCGCGAGCGCCTCGAGCTTGCGCAGGTGGCGCAGCCCCACGTCGGACGTGACGGTGTTGGCGAGTGAGAGCGACTCGAGCGAGGTGAAGCCCTCGAGCACCTTCAGCGCGCCGTCGTCGAGCGCGGTGCTGCCGAGGTCGAGCACGCGCAGCGCGGTGAGCGGTGCCAACGCGAGCACGCCCGCCGTGCCGAGGTCGGTGTCTTGCAGCTCGAGGCGCGTGAGCGTCGGCCGCCGCGCGAGGCGTGCCATGCCCTCGTCGGTGACGCGCGTCTTCGAGAGGCCCAGTTCCTCGAGGCGCGGCGAGGCGACCAGCAGCGCGAGCGCGGCGTCACCCAACACCGTGTCGCGTGCGTCGAGGCTCCGAAGGGGCGGCAGCTTCGCGAGGTCGCCCTCGGACGAGAAGCGCGCCTCGTCGAGCACCAGGGCGTCGAGCGACTCGAGGGCCGAGAGCGATGAGAGCGCCGCGCCGTCGAGCGAGGTGCGCGAGAGGTCGAGCCAACGCAGGCCCTTCACCGCCGCGAGCGCCTCGAGCCCCCGTACGTCGCTCGCGCCGCGCAGCGAGAGCCGCGTCACGCCCGAGGACCGGAGTGCGCGCGCCACCTCGGCCGGGCTGGCGGGAGACCGAGGCCGAGCGAGCCACGCGCCCCCGGTGAGCGAGGCGAGGAGCGCGCGCTGTTCTTCACTCGGCGAGGGCCACGTCACGACGCCCACCACGCGCGCGCCGGCCACCAGCTCGAAGTCGAGCGACGGCTCGGAGGCGACGGGCGCGGGCGCGGCGGTGCGGCAGGCGGCGAGCAGCGCCAGGGCGACGAAGAGACTCCGCCGCGACCTCATGGAGGCATCAGCACCAGCTCGTCACCATGCAGCCGCACGCCCGGGTCCTCGAGCAGGCGCGCCTTGATGACCTCGGGGTCGAGCTCGGTGTCCTTCACCAATCGTTCCAGCATCGGCTGCCACTTCGCGGTGCGCACGCCGCGCTCGCCGGTGGTGCCGTAGAGGGCGAGGTACCGCATGGCCAGCTCGAAGGCGCGGTTCTTCCGCTTGAGCTCGAGCGCCGCGGCGGTCTGCGCGTCGAGGTCGAGGAAGCCGGCGGCCACGGTGCGAATCGCCAGCGAGAGGACCGAGGTGCGGTCCATGTCTTCTTTGAGGCTCTGCTGGTCGACCACGCCCACCACCACGTCGGTAACGGCCGAGACGGTGGCCGAGCGCGTGCTGTTGGCGAACACCGCGGTCTCCCCGAACATCTGGCCGGGGCCGAGCTCGCGGAGGCGCTGCGTGATGCCGCCCACCACGCGCGTGGCCTCGCACTCGCCCTCGAAGATGACGTACGCCGCGTCGCCGGGCTGGCCTTCCTTCACGATGACGGTGCCGGCGCGGAAGACCTTGCGGGGCAGGTGGCCGAAGCCGCGCACGTACGCCTCGAGCTCGCGCTTGAACTCGGCGACGTTCTGGTAGCGGTCGGCGGGGTCGGGCTGCAGCGCGCGCGTGCAGATGGTGATGAGGCGGCGGTTGAGCGCGCCGGTGCGGTCGGTGAGGCTGCGCTGGTCGGGCGGCACGACGAAGCCGCGCGCGGCGGCCTTCAAGGTGAGCTCGGTGGTGCTCTCACGGTACGGCGGCTGCCACGTGAGGATGCGGTAGAGGATGCCACCCAGGCCGAAGACGTCGGTGCGCTCGTCGTAGCGCCAGTTCTCGCCGCGGGCCTGCTCGGGCGCCATGTACGCGGGCGTGCCGGCCTTGCCGCCGTCGTCGTTCTCGCGCGAGGGCAGTTCCTTGATGCGGCGCGCGACGCCCCAGTCGACGAGGTAGATCTGCCCGAACTCGCCGACCATCACGTTGCTGGGCTTCAGGTCGAGGTGGAGCACGCCCTTGCTGTGCGCGTACGCGACCGCGTCACACACGCGCAGCAACACTTCGACGCCGACCATCAGGTCAGAGGTGCCGTCGCGCTCGTTGTCTTCGAGCAGCTGCTGCAGCGAGCGGCCGCCCACCACCTTCATCGTGAAGCACGCCGTTTCCTTCTCGGCGGACAGCCCGTGCACCGGCAGCACGTTGGGGTGGTCGAGCAGCGCGGTGATGCGCGCTTCCTCGATGAAGCGCTGCACGGCGTCGCTCGAGTCCATCAGCTCGGGCCGCAGCACCTTGAGCGCCACCTCGCGCTTCAGCGCCGCGTCTTCCATGCGGTACACGCGCGACACGCCACCGGCGCCGAGCAGGCCGCGCTGGGCGAGCCCCCACCCCGAAGGCAGGGGCTGCGTGAGGGGGCGGTCGTCGTCGGGGCGCTTCTTGCCGGAGGAGCCGAACATTGATCGGCACTCACAGCACAGAAGCCCCTCGGAGTCGCCTCAGTCGTACTCGTACGTGACCAGCAGGTACGGGTCGTTCGCCGTACCGCTCTGGTTGAAGTCGCCGAACGTGCAGTAGTCGACGCCGCTCGCGGTCACCATGGTGTGCGTGCGGATCTCGAACTGCGCGCGGTTGCCGTAGGTGAGGCGGTTGTCCCAGTCGTCTTGCAGCATGCCGGTGACGCTCGCCGACTTGAGGCCGAGCGTGGTGTTGGTGCTCAGCGAGGACTGGAGGCCGAGGATGTTCGCGGTCGCGCAGTCGCCGACGGTGAGCGACGAGCCGTAGCTCACGTGCCACGCCTCGATGGCGCTGCCGAACCCGACGGCGAACGGGTTGCCGCTGCACGCCAGCTGCTGCGCGTAGAGCCGCGCGCTGGTGAAGTCGACGTGGCCGAGCGACGAGAGCGCGCTGATGTCGAAGGTGAGGAAGCCCCGGTACACGTTCGCGCCGGAATGGCCGCCGACGACGTACGACACGCCGGCGTTGACCGCGGTCGATGACGAGCACGCGTTGTCGCCGAACATGTAGCCGTCGAGCGCCGAGGTGCCGCCCGAGTTCGTGGTGCCCGAGAGGTAGAAGTACACGTTCTGCGCGATGCGCTTCACGCGGAAGCTGCTGGTGTACGTCGCCGCGAGGTGGTTGCCCGCGAGGTCGGTCGCGCCGGTGCCGATCTGGAAGGTGACCACCTGCCCGTACGGGAAGTACGCGGGCGGGGTGTAGGTGACGGTGCGGTTGTTCCAGCTGAACGTGCCGCCGTTGAAGCCGGTGGGGCTGGTGATGCTGAACGCGCCCTGCACCGACGAGTTGTTCATCGCCTCGCTGAAGGTGATGGAGATGGTGGTCGGGTTGTTGCGGAAGAGGCCGGTGCTGCGCGGCACGCCGATGGCGTTGTTCACCGGGTTGGTCGAGCTGACCGTGGGCGGGGTGGTGTCGGGCGCGGCCGCGGTGGTGAACGAGAACTGGTACGGCGCGGCCATGTTGTTGCCCGCGAGGTCCTTCGCGCCGTTGTTGATGGTCACCGTGTAGCTGGTGCTCGCGGTGAGCTGCGCGGCGTGGTTGCAGTCGAGCAGCGTGCCCTGCGCGTTCCAGGTGAAGCTGGTGCAGGTCACCGCCGGGTTGGTCGAGAACGCCGCCTCGGTCACGGCCTTGTTCATCGGCTCGCTGAAGCTCACCTCGATGACGGTGTTCTGCGGGATGCCGGTCGCGAGGTTGTTGGGCGAGGTGCTGACGACGGTGGGCGGCGTGGTGTCGGGCGGCACCGCGGTGCGGAAGCCGAGCGTGGTCGGCGCGAGCGGGTTGCCGGCCACGTCGGTGGCGTTGATGGTCCACGCGTACGCGGTGTCGGCCTGGAGCTTCGCGGCGGGCATCGGGAAGTCGACGGTGCGGTTGCCGTTGCTCCACACGGGCGTGCCGGGGTCCCACCCGGGGGTGAACTGTACGTCGAGCGTGGCGGGGTTCATCGGCTCGCTGAAGACGAGCTGCGGCGTCGTGTCGCTGGCGATGTTCATCGTGCCGTCAGCCGGGAGTGAGGACACGAGCGTCGGCGCGGTGGTGTCGGGCGGCGGCGCGGTGACGAAGTTGAAGCTGATGGTGCCCATCAGGGTGTTGCCCGACGGGTCGGCGCCTCCGACCGAGACGACGTAGTTGGTGTTCGCGGCGAGCGCGGCCGTCGGGCCGATGGTGAGCTCGGTGTTGTTGTTCGCCCACGCGCCCGCGCCGAGCGTGACCGGGGGGTTCAGGTTCACCGTCACCGAGGTCGGGTTCATCGGCTCGCTGAACGTGAGGATGAGGCTGGTGGTGGTCGGCACGTTGGTCGCGGCGTTGGCCGGCTGCGTCTGCGTCATCGTCGGCCGCGTGGTGTCGGGCGCGGCGCCGGTGGTGAAGCTGAACGCGTACGCGGTCATCGAGTTCTGCGCGACGTCCTTGCCGGTGATGGTGAAGGAGTAGTTGGTCGAGAACGCGAGCGCGCTCGTCGGCGTGAGCGTGAGCGTGGTGTTGCCTGCCGACCAGACCGGCGCGTTGAAGGTGATGGTGCTCAGGTAGAGCACGCTCGCGATGTCCATCGGCTCGCTGAAGACGATCTGCACCGTGGTGTTGATGGACACGTTGGTGCTGCCGCCGACCGGGGTCGTGACCTGCACCTCGGGAGGCGTGGTGTCGACCATGCCGCCGCCACCACCGGTCGCGCCGCCGCCGCCGCCGGTCGTGCCGCCGCCACCGCCCGTGGTGCCGCCGCCGCCGCCGGTCGTGCCGCCGCCGCCGCCCGTGGTGCCGCCGCCGCCGCCCGTCGTACCGCCGCCACCGCCGGTCGTGCCGCCGCCACCGCCGGTCGTGCCGCCGCCACCGCCGGTCGTGCCGCCGCCGCCGCCCGTGGTGCCGCCGCCACCGCCGTCAGCGCCACCGCCACCGCCGACCGTGCTGCCGCCGCCGCTGCCGCCGCCCGTGGTGCCGCCGCCGCCGCCCGTCGAGGGAGCGCCGGGTGCGCACTGGAAGTCGGCCGCGCAGTGCTGATCAGCAGGGCAGTTCGCGTCGGTCTCACAGCGCGCGCCGCTGGTGCCCACGATGCAGCTCGAGAACGAGGCCGCGAACAGCGCGGCGAGGACGACTCGTCGGAAGGAGTTCATAGAGATCGATCAGAGGTTACACGCACGCACACCGGCCGGGTGCGAAGGCAGATGAGTGTAGACGGTTTCTTCAGAGCTGCGCGTCGGTGGTCACGAAGGCGCCGGCCTGGAACGAGGGGAGCGTGAGCTCCGCGGTCTCGCCGGTGGTGGCGGTGAAACGCAGCGTGAACGAGCCCGCGCCGAAGCCGGAGTCGTCGTTCCACGTGCCGTCGGTCTCGCGGCGCAGGGAGACGAAGCTCGCGTGCTTGCTGCTCTTCACCTCGACCTTCGCGAGCGGGAGGCGCGGGTTGCGCACCCAGAAGCTGGTCCAGTCGACGTGCGCGCCGGTCTGGAACTGCAACGCGAGCTTGCCGCTCGACGCGGGGCACTTCGCGAGCTGCCACGACATCGTGCGCACGCCGTCGTCGCCCAGCTGCATGAAGGCCTCGGGGCTCAGGTCCATGTCGCCGGGCGCGTTGGAGACGCCGGTGGTGATGATGCGCACCACGAGCGTCTTGGACTTCTCGGTGGTGATCAGCGCGCACGCGTCGCAGAGCTGGCCGGCGCCGTTGAAGGTGTTGTCGACGCCGGCGAGGAAGAGGCCTTCGAGCGATTGCGCCTCGGGCGCGTACGGGCCGCACGAGTTGGTCCACTGCGACTGCGCCCAGTCGACGGGGCCGAGGTGGTAGTGGCCCTTGTGCACGTCGCCGAAGACGTCGGCGGTCGTGGTGGGCGTCATCGGCGTCGTGGTGGTCGGCGTGCCGCAGGCGGCGAGCGCGAGGGCGAGGATCAGGAAGCGCATGAAGTGACGCGCTTGTCGCGCACTGCGCGGGGCGTGCAAATACTTTGTTTTCCCCTCACCCCGACCCTCTCCCCCTCGGGGGAGAGGGAGCTGTTGGGTCAGTAGTAGACGGTCGGCCGCTCGAAGCGCAGGCAGAACCGATCACCGGTTCCGCGCTTCTCACCCGCAGCCCCCGGCGACGCCGACCAATCTCGCGTGTCGGCCGGGTTGCGCAAGAAGTCACCAGTCGCGACGAGCTTGAAGCCGGCCTTCAGCACCTCGGTCTTCACCACCTCTTCCTCGATGCGGTGCAGCGTCTGCGCGACGGTGATGGCCGCGCCCGCCGCGGCCGACGAGTCGCAGACCACGTACGAGCCGCCCATCTTCAGTGCGCGGTAGACGGCGCCGTTCATCTTGTCCCGGTCGACCTGGTTCCAGACGGCGTCATGGTAGATGGCGTTGCTCACCACGAGGTCGAGCGTGCCATCGAGCACCGACGGGAACGGCGCGTCGAGCTCGAGGTCAGCGCGCTTCACGTTCGAGAGACGCGTGAGGCGTTCGCTCCACGGCTTCTCGGCGAAGCGCTCGAGCACCCACTTCGGGTTCTCGCCGTAGACGACGCCGGTGGGACCGACCGCGCGCGAGAGCAGCTCGGTGGTGTAGCCGCCGCCTGCCATCAACTCGGCGACGTGCATGCCGGGGCCGACGCGGGTGAAGGCGAGGAACTCGACCGGCTTGCGACCCGGGTCGAGCGCGCGATCGGCGTCGGTGCGATCGGCCGCGGCGACGAGCTGGGTGAGCGCGTCGCTGGTGAGCGGCGACGGCACGCGGACGCACGAGACGAAGAGGATGGACGCGAGAACGAGGGAGCGCATGTGCGCGCCATGATGCAACGACCGCGTCATCAGTTTCACTTCATGCGACAGTTCGCGCGCGATGACTGCGTGGCTGCTGATGCTGGCGTTGCTGGGAGCCGATGGAGGCGAGGAGGGCGCGACGGCACCGGTCAGCTCGGACGCCGGCGTGCCGACGCTCGACGTGTCGGTGATGCAGCTGATCACCCGGCCCGAGCTCTACGAGGGCAAGCGCGTGCGCGTCATCGGCTACGCGGTCACCGAGTTCCAGGAAGTCGCGGTCTTCTTCCACAAAGAAGACTTCCAGGTCGCCAACCGCACCAACGCGCTGTGGGTGCAGGCAGACCGTCAGTACCCGCGCAAGCAGGGCTGGGTGGTGGTCGAGGGCACGTTCGACAGCAGCATCAAGGGGCGGAAGGACGCGTACCCGGGCGCGCTGAAGGACGTGACACGCTTCGAACTCTGGAAGCCGTGAACACGAGCGTCACTTCACGACCGGGCGGAGGATGAGGTGGTCGTTCTCCACGTCGAAGCCCTTCTCGCGAAGAATGCGCTGCGCGATGTCGTCCTCGGGGAAGCCGGTCTCCGCGGCGAGCTTCTTGAGCAGCGGCCGCCACGGCGTGGTGCGTGAGCCGCCGCTTCCGGCGACGCCCATCAGCGCCAGGTCGCGCAGCGCCAGCTCGATGACCTTGCCCAGCCGCGCCGACTCGAGCATCGCGGCGGTCTGGTTGTTCAAGTCGAGGAAGCTCGACGCCACGGTGCGAATGGCGAGCGACATGAACGAGGTGCGCTCCATTTCTTCGCGCAGGTACATCTGGTCGACCACGCCGACGACGGTGTCCATCAGCGCGGTGACGGTGGCCGAGCGGGGCGCGCCGGTGAAGACCGCGGTCTCGCCGAACATCTCGCCGGGGCCGAGGAGGCGCAGCTGCTGCTTCTTGCCGCCCACCACGCGCGAGGCCTGGCAGTGGCCTTCGAAGATGACGTACGCCGCGTCGCCCGGCTCGCCCTCGCGCACGATGGCCTCGCCCGCCGCGAACGTCTTGCGCGGGAGCTGCGCCATGCCGCGAATGAACTCCTCGAGCTCGCGCTTGAACTCCGAGACTTCCTGGTAGCGCTGCGTGCGATCGGGCGAGAGCGCCTTCATGGCGATCGCGATGAGGCGGCGCGGCATGCCCTGGCCACCGCGCTTGCTGACCTGATCAGGCGAGTACTGGCGCGCCTCGGCGGCGGCGGCGAGCGTCTCGTCGGCGGTGCGCTCGAGGTACGGCGGCCGCCCCGCGAGAATGCGGAAGAGCATGCCGCCCAGCCCGAACACGTCGGTGCGCTCGTCGAGGTTCCAGTTCTGACCGTTGGCCTGCTCGGGCGCCATGTACGCGGGCGTGCCGTGCATCGCGCCGTCGTCGGTTTCCTTGGTCGGCAGCTCGGCCTTGCGGCGCGAGAGGCCCCAGTCGACGAGGTAGATCTGCCCGTACTCGGCGACCATCACGTTGTGCGGCTTCAAGTCGAGGTGGAGCACGCCGCGGCTGTGCGCGAACGACACGGCGTCACACACGCGCACCATCACGTCGAGCGCAGCGAAGAGACCGTCGACGCCTTCCTTCTCGTTTTCCTCGAGCATCTGCTGCAGCGACTGGCCGTCGAGCACCTTCATCGTGAAGCAGGTGCTGCGGCGCGAGTCGGCGGCCAGCGCGTACACGGCGGGGATGTTGGGGTGATCGAGCTGCGCGGTGATGCGCGCCTCTTCGACGAAGCGGCCGAGCGCGTCTTCGTCTTTCACCAGCTCGGGGCGCAGCACCTTGAAGGCGACCTCGCGGCCGAGCGTCTTGTCCTTCACGCGGTAGACGCGTGACATGCCGCCGGCGCCGAGCAAGCCGAGGTCTTCGATTTCCCACCCGTTGGGAATGGGCTGGCTCAGCGACTGGCCGTCGTCGGGGCGTTTCTTTCCGAAGCCGAACATGGGGCGGAGACTAGCCCCGCGGGTCGACGAGGGCCCACCATCTGTGTAACGGTGATCAGACGATGCGTCTTGCCGTACTGGTCGTCGCCCTCGGGGCCGTGCTCGCGTTGCAGGCGTGTCCTCCGACGGCGGAGTGCAACCCCGACACCTGCGCCGGTTGCTGCTCGGCCAACGACACCTGCCAGAACTCGACGAACGCGACGTGCGGCACCGGCGCGAACATGTGCATGGCGTGCCCGCTCTGGCAGCAGTGTGTCGGCGGGCTGTGCCTGTCGGTCGTCGCGGGCGGCCAGGGCGGCGGCGGCGGCACGAGCGGTGGTGGCACGGCGAGCGGTGGCGGCACGGCGAGCGGTGGTGGCACGGCGACCGGTGGTGGCACGGCGACGGGCGGCGGCACCGCGACGGGTGGAGGCACCGCGACCGGTGGCGGCACGGCGACGGGCGGCGGCGGCGCGACGGGCGGCGGTGGCGCGACGGGCGGCGGTGGCGGGACGGATGGCGGCGTGCCGATCACCATCGGCTGTTGGAACCTCGAGTGGTTTGCCGACGGCGACGCGGGCCTGGGCCCGGCGGACAACCTGCTGCAGAAGCAGAACGTGCAGCAGGTGCTGATGCAGCGCAGCGACGTCGACCTGTGGGGCATCGAGGAGATCGTCGGCACGAGCGACTTCTCGTCAGTCGCGGCGGCGTTGCCTGGCTTCCAGCGCGTGATGGCGACCGAGGTGCAGGCGGGCACCTTCTATTACGGCCTCGCGGAGCAGAAGGTCGCGCTGATGTGGCGCACCTCGAAGTTCACGATGACCAACGCGCACCTCATCCTCACGCAGAACGCGTACGAGTTCGGTGGGCGGCCTCCGCTCGAGGCGCAGTTCCACTTGAGCAGCGGCGCGGTGATGAAGGACTTCACGGTCATCGTGATGCACATGAAGGCGTACGCCGACGTCGACAGCTACAACCGGCGCGTCGCGGCAGCGGGGCTCCTGAAGACGTACCTCGAGACCACGCACCCGGGCGAAGCGGTGATGGTCATCGGTGACTGGAACGACGACCTCGACGTGTCGACGTACATGGGCGCGGCCTCGCCGTACGCGGCGTTCGTGAGCGACACCACGCACTACAAGTTCCCGACCAAGGAGCTGACCGACTCGTTCAAGCGCACGGCGGCGAGCTCGAGCGCGGCGATCGATCACCAGATGCTCACCACGCCCCTGTTCCCCTACTACGTGACGGGGTCGACGACGGCGAACCTGCCGACGGGCATCTCGCAGTACGTGTCGACGACGTCAGACCACTACCCGGTCACGTCCAGGCACGTGTTCCGCTAACTCTCCCTCTCCTCTTCAGAGGAGAGGGTCGGGTGAGGAGAGAAATTCACCGCTGAGCGAGTCGAGGTAGCCGCCGAGCCACACGCGTACGCGCGGGCCGACCGTGCGATCGCAGGTGAGGTCCCTTCGGGCCTGGGCGACGCTCCTCAAAAGGAACGCGCGCAGCTCCCAATGTCTCCGGGCGGCAGTCTGCAGCCCCGAGAACTTTGCGATGCGCTCGCGCACAGAGAGGCGACCGAGAATTCGCCTCCACGCGCGGCTCACCTCGGGATACCCAAGGAAGTACAGTGACTTACGGGTGAGCCGAAACCTGCGACCCGAGGCTCATTCCAAAGTGATGCGGCGTGCATTCCTGGTGCTGGCGGTCGGCTTGTCGGGCTGCGTGGGCGAGCTCACGGGTCCGCGCGACCCGACCTCTGACCTGCCGACCGTCGAAGTGCTCCCCGACGGCGGCACGCGCTCGCTCGTCGACCAGTTCCAGTGCGACCCCGCGACGTCGACGTCGCCCGAGGTCGTGCTGCGCCTGACGCCCGACCAGTACCGCAACGCGCTGCGCGCCGTGCTCGCCCGCGCCTTCACGGCGGCCGAGGTCGACGCGGCGCTCGCGACTCCGGCCATCGCCGGCCAGCTCTCGGCGCTCCCCGTCGACGGCAGCACGCACCGCGCGGAGCTCACCTACGACTCGATGGACCAGCGCATCAGCCCGCTGCTCGTCGGCCCGCAGTTCGAGATCGCCACCGCGATTGGTCAGTGGATTTCCAACGACTCGGCGCGCCTCGCGACGTTCGCGCGTCACTTCGGCGGCGCGACGGCCTGCGCCACCGTGTCGTCTCCCGCGTGCGCCGACGCCGTCATCGACGGGCTGGGCCGCGTGGCGCTGCGCCGCGCGGTCGATGACGAAGACCGCGCGCAGTACCGCGGCGTGTACGACGACCCGACCTTCGGCGGCCACCAGGCGCTCATCGCGGCGTTCCTCATGTCGCCCGACTTCCTGTTCCGCACCGAGTTCCGCGGCGACGCGCTCGAGGGCCGCAGCGACCTCACCGCGCTGACGCCCTTCGAGACCGCGAACCGCGTCGCCTTCGCGCTCACCAACGCGCCGCCCGACGACGCGCTGCTCGACGCCGCGGCCGCCGGCTTCTCCGGCCCGGGTGCGTCGCTCGAAGAGCAGGTCACGCGGCTGCTCGAGTCGCCGAACGCGAAGGGGCAGTTCGAGCACTTCTTCCGCCAGTGGCTGCGGCTCGACCGCGTGGCGGGCATCAACCCGTCGGCGGTCAGCTCGCTCTCGCTCAACTACCCCGACCACTCGGCGCCCTCGCTGCCGGCGACGACCGACTTGAACCAGCTCCGCCGCGACGCGTTCGAGGAGATGGTCGAGCTGATGACCTTCACCGCCGCGCACGGCTCGCTGCGCGACGCGCTGTTGACCGACGTCTCGTTCGCGCGCTCGGCCGATCTCTCGCGCGTCTACGGCGTGCCCGCGTGGAACGGAGACGAGGCGGCGCTGGTGCACTTCCCCGCTGGTCAGCGCGCCGGCCTCTTCACGCGCACGGGCTACCTCCTCTCGGGCTACCCCGACACCAACCCGGTGATGCGCGGCGCGCGGCTGCGCGTCGAGTACCTCTGCGACCAGATGGAGCCGCCGGCGAACACCAACACGCCCGCGTCGTACGTCGCGCCGACGGTGCTGACGGTGCGCAACGTCGTCGAGGCGCGCACGCAGATTCCCGGCACGCCGTGCCAGGGCTGCCACCAGAGCTCGATCAACCCGCTCGGCTTCCCCTTCGAGAACTACGACGCGTTCGGCCGCTTCCGCACGCAGGAAGCGCTCTTCAACCAGGACGGCTCGGTGGGGAGCTGGGTGCCGGTGAACTCCACGACGCGGCCCGATCTCGAGCGCGTGGGCGCGGACACCACGGTGAGCGACGGTGTCGGGCTCTCGGTGCTGCTCGCCGACTCGCAGCGCTTCTCGGCCTGCTACGCGCGGCACTCGTTCCGCTACCTCACCGGTCGCAAGGAGAGCGCGGCCGACGGCTGCACCTTGAACGCCATGGAGCGCGCCGGCGCGACCCGCTCGCTGCGCGACGTGGTGCGCGCGCTGACGACCTCCAGCGACTTCACCCGCCGCCGCATGCCCCCGGGGAACTGACGCGCCATGAAATACCAGCGACTGAGCCGGCGACATTTTCTGCAGGGGTTGGGCGGCGCGACGCTCGCGTTGCCGCTGCTCCCGTCGCTGATGGGCCGCGCCGAGGCGCAGGGCATGACCGCGCCGCGGTTCTTCGTCGCGACGTGGGTTGGTCATGGCGGCATCAGCGAGGAGAACGCGTACCCCATCGACGCCACCGTCTCGCTGACCGACGCGCAGCTCTACGCGGCGAGCGGCGCGGACCCGGCGCACGTCGCGAAGTACGCGCAGCTGATCGATCTCAAGCGCACGCACGCGCAGACCCAGGCCGCGCGCTCGCAGGCGCTGCCCGACTACGACAACGGCGCGGCGCGCGTGTCCCCGCTGCTCGGCTCGTTCATCGAAGACTCGTTGCTCGCGAAGCTGAACGTGCTGCGCGGCATCGACTTCCTGCACTGGGGCGGCCACACGCGCGGCTTCCTCGGCAACTTCACCAACCGCGACGGCGGCACCGACAACGGGCTCGCCGCGGCGCCGGTGCCGACCATCGACGCGGTCATCTCGGCGAGCGGCCGCTTCTACTCGGCGGGTGAGCGCGCGCTGCTCAAGGCGCCGTCGCTCAACCTCGCCAACACGCACCTCAGCTCGTTCCCCAGCGGCACGGGCGTGGCGAACAACCCGTACCAGGCGCGCACGCTCGACGATCTCAACCGGCTGCTCTTCAGCGGGGTGAACACCACGCCGGGCCAGCAGGTGGACCCGCGCGCGTCGTTGGTGGACCGCGTGTACGCCGACTACGCGCGCGTCAGCCGTGGCGCGTTTGGCCCGGGGCGGCGCATCAGCCGCGAAGATCGCGCGCGCCTCGAGGAATACATGGACGGCGTGAAGGGCATCGGCGACCGCATGCGCGCGATGGTGAGCGCGGGGTGCTCGCTGCCGAGCCTCACGTCGGGGCAGGCGCCGCTGTACCTCCGCGAGGGCGAGGCCGACTGGGACTGGGCGGGCGCGGCGAACATGCCGCAGCAGCGCGTGGCCGATCAGCGCACGGTGCTCGAGGTTCGCAACTCGATGCTCATCAACGCCTTCTTGTGCGGCACCACGCGCGTCGCGGTGATGCAGATGAGCTCGCTGCGTGACCAGTGGGACCCGGCGGTCTTCAACACCCCGAGCATGTGGGAGACCATGCGGACCGACGCGCACGGCATGTTGTTCCACAACCACATGCTCAGCGATCGGCAGCAGTACCTCGTCGAGAGCCAGCGCTTCTTCTTCCAGTACGGGTTCATCGACCTGGTGCGGAAGATGGCGGCGGCGCAGGTGCTGCCCGGCGTGACGCTGCTCGACCAGGCCATCGCGTACTGGAGCTCCGAGAGCGGTCCGGCGACGCACAACGCGAAGTCGGTGCCCGCGGTGCTCGCCGGTGGCGGCGGCGGCTATTTCCAGACGGGGCGCTACGTCGACTACACGAACCGCGCGCGCGACATTCGCGGCCGCTACGGCGACCACTGGCGCGCGGGGCTGCCGCAGAACCGGCTGCTCGCGAACTTCGCGCTGGCGATGGGGCTTTCCCCGGCCGACTACGAGCTCGACGACACGGCGTACGCGACGAAGTTCCCGGGCCGCGGCGGCAAGGTGCCCGGCTACGGAGATCCGTTCGTCGAGCCGGGTGACGACAAGGTGCCGTACCTGCCCGCGCTCGTGAACGACATGAGCACCAAGCTGCCGCTGCTGTGAGCCGTCCCGCTGGTCTCGTGGCTCTGCTTCCCGTGCGATCCCTGTTGCTCTGTTCGTGTGTCGTCTTGGGGGCCTGCACGGGCCTGGTCGGTGGTGAGCCCTCGGATGCCGCGGTCGATTCGCCCGACGCGGCGGTCGTCGAGCGAGACGCGGGCGCCGCGGGTGATGCCGGCGTGCCTGGCGACGACGCCGGGAGTGGGGCCTTCGATGCGGGCACGCCCGACGCTGGAGTCGATGCCGGCCCGTCGCTGACGGGGCGCGTGGTCTTCGCGATCGGCGGTCAGGACATGCGCCACCTCGTCTCGTTCGACGGGGGCACCTGGGAGCACGACACCTACGTGGCTCCCAACGGTGAGGACAACGCGTTCTCGGGTGTCGCCGTGGGCAAGGGCGGCATCGTGATGTCGGGCGACCCCGGCATCTACCGCAGCACCGACGGCGTTGGCTGGACGCTGGTGCAGACGCGGCCCTCGCGGTTCTCGTTTCACGGCTCGGTGATGGGCTTTGGCGGTGGGCAGTTCGTGATGGTCGCGCAGGACCAGGGCTGGCGCAGCGGCGATGGCGTCACCTGGGAGTCGAAGCAGGACACCGCGGGCCAGGCAGGCCACTGGCACGCGCTGGCCTTTGGCAATGGGCGGTGGGTGGCGCTGGGTGACCTCATTCGCAAGGTGTCGGACAACGGGCTCGACTGGCACGACCCCACGCCTTTCGCCGCCGATCTCTTCACCGACGTCGCGTGGGGCAACGGCCGCTTCGTGGCGGTGGGCAAGGAGAACAACGACGGGTGGGTTGCGGCGTCGACCGACGGCCTCACCTGGGCGAAGACGGCGACCGTGCCCACGCCGTACCAGACCGGGCTCGCCTCGATTTCGTTCGGCAACGGCGTGTTCGTCACCAGCACCTGCTGCTCGACGCTGTCGAGCCCCGACGGCGTGACGTGGACGACGATCGCGAACAACGGCGCAGGCGGGAAGATCGTCTTTGGCGGCGATCGCTTCGTGTCGTCCGGGTGGCGCACGCAGGCCAACGTGCTGACGCCAGACGCGGGGCACTGGGTGAACACCTTCGGTGGTGACCAGCCCAACCTGTACGACGACGCCGGCATCGCGCCGTGGTTCACCGCGGTGGGAGCCGGAGAACTCTGACTCCTCTCCGCCCGGGTCAGACGGCGCGAGGGCAATACCGCGCCGACAGCTCGGCGAGCGGCTGGTTCCACATCTCTTCGTACGGCAGGCCGAGCACGTTCTGCGACCGCTTGCCGTGCTCGTACGCCGCGCGCAGGCGCTTGATGACCTTCGAGATCGAGCGCTCCTTGAACATCAGGTACGGCACGCCCGCGAACACGATGAGCTTCGCGTGCCGGAGCCCGAGGTTGGCGATGTAGAACGCCTGGATCTCGATCTCCCCGAAGTCGTCGATGCCGTACCCGGTGAGCATGTGGTGCACGTCGTGCGTCTCGCGGTAGCGCTTGTAGAGAAAGTCGGCGTCGCTCTGCAGCGGGAACTCGTACGTGAACGGGAAGATGCCGTTCTTCTGGAAGTAGCCGGAGAAGACGCGGCCCAGCGAGCCCTCGGGGTACGTCGAGAGTTGCTCGAGTGACATGCCGGGCACGGTCGGCTTCGCGTTGAACAGCGCCTCGTGCGCGGGGCGGAGCTGGCGCGCGAGCGACTCGTAGGTGCGGTCGTCCATCGCGGTGTGGAGCAGCCACGCTTTGCCAGGGTTGGCGGCTTCGTCTTTGAGGACGTTGAGGGTCTTCAGCGAGATGAACAGCCGGCGGAGGAACGAACTCTCGCGGGGCAATTCGGGGGGCAGCGACATCGACTGCGTCGGCGACATGAAGAAATGGTGCGCCAAAGAAGATGTAGGTGTCCACCCGCGACGAGAGGTCTTCCGGTGTCGACGAGACCGCGTCCCCTGCTGACGAACCGGACGGTGCTGCGCCCCTCGAACAGCGGGAGTACCTTGCCCGCGCGTGACGCCCGACGGCCGCCCCACACCCCGACGCCGACTGGTGGGCATCGCCATCGTGCTGGGCATCGTGCTGCTGCAGTTGCTCGCCAACTACATCTCGAGCCGCGACATCGGCCGCTTCGTCTCGGTGCTGGTGCTCTTCGCCTTCGAGATGCCGCCCCTGATGCTCGCGCTCGCTGCGCTCTTCGCCCGCGCGACCGCCCAGGGCCGCTCGTCGGGCTGGCTCGTCGGCGCCGGCCTGCTCGTCTCGAGCGTCATCGGCGCGGCGTTCGGCGCGCTCTTCTTCGTCACCAGTGACAGCTTCCCCTCGCTCGGGCTGCACACCAGCGCGGTCGCCCCGATGACGCTCTTGCGCTCGACGCTGTTCGGCATGACGCAGGCGCAGAGCCAGTTCGGCTTGTGGGCGCTGGCGTTCATCTTGCCGCGCGCGCTCGAGGACGCGCGGGTCAAGACGCTCGAGGCCGAGCAGCTGCGCAGCGCCGCCGAGCTGTCTCGTCTGCGCGCCAACCTCGAGCCGCACTTCCTCCTCAACACGCTCAACGCCATCGCCGGGCTGGTCACCGAAGATCCGCGCGAGTCGCGGCGGTTGCTGGCGGCGCTCGGCGATTTGCTCCGCGATGCGCTGCGCGACGAGGGCGAGCTGCAGACGCTGCGCGCGCAGCTGGAGTGGCTCAAGCGCTACGCCGAGATCCTCGAGGCGCGGCACCGCGGAGAGCTCAGCTTCGAGTGGGACATCGCGCCCGGTCTCGACGACGTCGTGCTCCCGCGCCTGCTCGTGCAGCCGCTCGTCGAGAACGCGGTGAAGCACGGCGCGCTCAAGCGTGACGCGAAGGGCCGCATCAAGGTGAAGGTCGAGAAGGCCGGCGACGCGCGCGTGCGCTGCATCGTCGAAGACGACGGCCCGGGCCTGAGCGGAGAGCCGATTCGCAGCGGCGCGTTCGGCGTGCAGTCGGTGCGGCGGCGGCTCGAGCTGCGCTACGGCAAGGACGCGTCGCTCGCGCTCGAGGCCGCGCACCCTGGCACGCGCGCGGTGGTCGAGTTCCCCGTGGAGGCGCGCGCATGAGCGACGGACTCCTGCGGTGCCTGGTGCTCGAAGACGAGTGGCCCGCGCGCAACTACCTCGTGGAGCTCATCCAGGGCTCGAAGCTCGCGCAGGTCGTCGCCACCACTGCGACCGTCGAAGAGGCGAAGGAAGCGCTCGCGCCCGGGGCGAACCTGAGCATCGACGTGGCGTTCATCGACGTGCAGCTCGCGCGCAACGAGGGCAATCGCGCGGGGCTCGAGCTGGTGCGCTCGCTCGCGCAGCAACACCGCGACGTGTTGCTGGTGCTCGCCACCGCGTTCGAGGCGCACGCGCTCGAGGCGTACCAGTTGGGCGTCAGCGACTACCTGCTCAAACCGTTCAGCGAAGAGCGCGTGGTGCAGTGCCTCCAGCGGCTGCAGAAGCGCAAGCCGCCCGGGCCGTCGCTGCCGCCGCGCATCGTCGCGCGCCGCAAGAAGAACCTCGTGTTCCTCGCGCCGCAGGAGATCTGGGCCTTCGAGGCGGCCGACCGGCTGACCTTCGTGCACACCCGGCACGGCAAGTTCGATCTCGATCTCTCGCTCACCGCCATCGAGCACTCGCTGGGGGACCTGGTGGTGCGCGTGCACCGCAACTGGCTGGTCACCACCGAGCACATCAAGG
This sequence comes from Myxococcaceae bacterium, assembly GCA_046351675.1. Lineage (GTDB taxonomy): Bacteria > Myxococcota > Myxococcia > Myxococcales > Myxococcaceae > Archangium_A. Next base: position 33,839 of record JAXLYB010000017.1, on the reverse strand, counting down.
AGCTCGAGCGCGAGACCGCCGACACCACGCTCTTCGTCGGCGAAGGCCTCGGGGAAAACGCGGCGGGCGTGCACGTGCCGGTGTCGAGAGATCGCTCGCAGGTGGTGAAGGACCTGCTGCTCGAGCGCGCCACGGGCATTCGTCGCTCGTAGTGGCTAGCCTCCCGCCCGGGGGGAAGACATGGCCAGGCTGGTCCTGTGGGGACTCAATCGCGTCGCGAGGTGGGCACCGGAGCCGATGCGCAAGGCGCTGAGCGTGCCGCGGTTTCTGCGCTCGCCGCTGAACGAAGTCGTGATGGGCAGCCGCGTCGCGTTCGACGCCGGCGCGCGCGATGCCACGGCTGCCGCACACGCGCTCCAGTACGAGACCGACGGCCTCGACGAGTACTTCGTGCCGATTCCGGTGAAGGCGATCGGTGACCCCGAGAAGTTCCGAAAGCGGCTCAAGTCCGAGGGGGCGATGGGCACTGAGGAAGAGAAGCGCTTCGACGCGTTTCTCGCCGCGTACCCCGCTCACTTCCAGAAGGACGCCTGGCGCGCGTACTGGACGCCGCGCGATCGCGTGGGGATGTTCACCACCGAGGAGCAGGGCTTCTACGACCTCGTTCGCCGCGCCCGTACTCCGGATCAAAAGGCGGTGCTCGTCGGGTACAGCCAGGGTGGCCTCATCGCGAACTTCCTCGCGTGGATGGACGAGAACTTCGTCACCCCCGACCACAAGGTCATCGCCGGCATCATCACCGTGCAGGCGCCCAACCTCGGCAGTCCCCTCGCCGACAGCGACAACGCCGACAACGTCGCGCGCGGCGTGTTCGAAGCGCTCTTCGGCGCGCTCGGCTATCCCGCGCGCCCGGGCTCGGCGTTTCCGCAGCTCGACACGGCCATCAACGCGCTCACGCACGGCACTCAGAGCAATCGGCAGTTCGACATCCAGGCGGTCGCCGAGCTCGTCGACGCGGCGATCAGCGACTCGGCCAGCAGCAACTCGGCGCCCAGCCAGGTGATGCTCACCGCGCGCAAGTGGATGACGGGTCTCTGTCCGTCGAACTTCGTGACGGCGTTCGACGACCTGAACACCGCGCACCTCGACCACCCGAACACCGTGCTGTCCCTCGTGAACCTGAAGGGCCACCTCCAGCGCACGATGCACGGGGCGGTGATTGGCACCGACAACTCGCTCGCTGATCTGGTGCGCGAGCAGATTGGTGGCTTGATCTTCGGGCTCGGGAGCCGCTTCATGCCCGGCCTCAAGCAGCGGCTGACGGACGCGCAGATGGCGTACTCGTGCGTCGCGATGGACGAGCTGGTGTCGGGCGTCACGCTCACCGCCGAGTGCGGCCGCGTCGCGAAGGAGTTTCGCGACGGCGTCAATGTGCTCGGGGCGAAGGGCGAACTGGTGACCCTGAAGCCGCGTGCGCACGACTTCATCATTCCGTCGGTGAGCCAGGCGCTCGGGCCTCGCTGGGCGGCGCGCGAACCCAAACCCGCGCTCACGCCGTGTCTCCTCGGCAATCTGGTCAACAACGCCGGCACGCACATCACGGGCGGGCAGGAAGACGGCGACTCCGACGTGAAGCCGGTGACGACGCTGCTCGAGGAAATGGGTCGCCGGCTCGCGGTCTGACCGCTCAGCGGCAGGTCAGCGAGACGCCGAACAGTTCCGAGAAGCGATCGCTGCACTTCGCGCAGGTGTTCAGCTGCGGATCGCCGAACTGTCGCGGACAGTCGATGCTCGAGGGCAGCACCGCGAAGTCGCGCTCGAGCTGCTCGGTGACGCGCACGCACGTGCTGACGCAGTCGTACGGACCTCCGCTCGAGGTTGACGCCGAGGTGATGCCGGCGCTGGCGGGTTCCACGTACGGCGTCGGTCCTGCGTTGCAGCCCACGAGCGCGAAGAGCACCACGGTGACGAGTCGGTTCATGCGCTCGAGACGGGCAGGGCGCGCGAATCCGGCCACGGTTCGTCGCAGAAAAGGCCCCGCTCGTGCCCGCCACCTCGGGGTTGGTCGGAAAAGCCGAGAAGGTCCGGGCGGTTGCGCCATGAAAGGGACGTGAAACGCCTCGTCGTCCCGCTGCTGCTCTTCGCTGTTTCCGCCGTGCGAGCCGAGACGCTCACGCTCGACCAGGCCCTCGAGCTCGCGAAGAAGAACCACCCCACGCTGCGGCAAGCCGACGCCACCGCGGACGTCACCGGCGCGCGTGTCGAGCAGGCCCGCGGGTTCCTCTTTCCCCAGGTGAACGCCACCGCGCTCTTCTCGCGCAGCCAGGGCTCGTTCGCGCGCGTCGGCACCGGCACCGCGGCGCCCGCGTCGGCGAGCGTGAACAACCTGTTCAGCTTCGGGCTGTCGGCGACGCAGACGCTGTGGGACTTCGCGGCCATCGAGCGACTGCGGCAGGCGGGCTTCAACCGCGAGGCGCAGCTGGCGACCGAGCGGGCCGTGCAGCTCACCATCGCGCTCGGCGTGCGGCGCGCGTACTTCGTGGCCGCCGCGCAGACCGAGCTGGTGAAGGTCGCGCAGCAGACGGTCGCCAACACCGAGCTCCACCTCACGCAGGCGAACGCGCGCGTTTCGACGGGGCAGGGCACCGGCATCGACGTCGCGCAGGCGAAGACGCAGCTCGCCGCCGCGCAGCTGCAGCTCATCAACGCGAAGAACGCGCTCGCGCTGTCGATGGTCGCGCTCTCGCAGGCGGTCGGCGTGCTCGAGGCGCGCGATTGGCAGGTGGCCGACGTGCAGCTCGGCGCGCTGGAGCATGAAGACGATGAGCTCGGTGAGCTGGTGAAGTTGGCGATCTCCCAGCGGCCGGAGCTCGAGGCGATTCGCAAGCAGCAGGAAGCGGTCGTCGCGCAGCGGCTCGCGGCCATCGGTGGGTATGTGCCGACGCTCAACGCGAACGGGAGTGTATCGGCGGCGGGGATTGATCCGACGGCGCTCGGGCCGAACTGGGCGTTCGGGCTCACGCTGCAGTGGAACTTGTTCAATGGGCTGCAGACTACGGGGCAGGTGCACGAGGCCGATGCGCAGGCGCGCGTGGTGCAGGGGCAGCTCGATGCGCAGGCGCTCCAGGTGCGGACCGATGTCGAGCAGGCGCGGGCGACGGTGGTGGCGCAGCGTGGGGCCATCGAGGCGGCGGACTCGGCGGTGGCGGCGGCGGGCGAGCAGCTGGCGCTCGCGGAGGGAAGGTTCAAGGCGGGCGTGGGGAATCTGCTCGAGGTCGGTGATGCGCAGGTGCAGGCGACGACTGCGAATGCTCAGCGCGTGCAGGCGCGGCTCAATCTTTCGACGGCGCGGGCTCAGTTGCTGGCGGCGCTTGGGGTGTTGCCATGAGTGAAGAGGTGAAGACGCAGGAAGCGCCGGTCTCCCCTCACCCCGACCCTCTCCCCAGGGGGAGAGGGGGCAATTGGACTGCCTTCGTGGTCTTCGTCGTCATCGCGCTCATCGGCGGTGGTTTGTGGATGACTCGCAAGAAGGAAGGGCCGGGCGGGCCTCCCGGCGCGGGCAAGGGTGGCCCCGAGCGCAAGGTGCCGGTGCTCGTCGAGCCCGCGGCGGTGCGCGACCAGGACCTCGTGCTCGAAGGCCTCGGCACCGTGACGTCGTTGGCCACCGTGCAGGTGAAGTCGCAGGTCGACGGCCGGCTCTCGAGCGTGAGCTTCAAGGAAGGCGCGGTGGTGAAGCGAGGCGAGCTGCTCGCGCAGATCGATCCGCGGCCGTTCCAGATTCTCGTCTCGCAGACCGCGTCGACGCTCGCACGTGACGAGGCGCAGCTGAAGAACGCCGAGCTGCTGCTCGAGCGCAACACGAAGCTCAAAGAACAGAACCTCGTCAGCCAGCAAGTCGTCGACGACGCGCGCACCTCGGTGGAGCAGCTCAAGGCCACGCGCGGCATCGACCAGGCCGCGAACGACAACGCGAAATTGCAGCTCGAGTACTCCCGCATCGTCGCGCCCATCGATGGCGTCACCGGGCTGCGGCAGATCGACCCCGGCAACCTCGTGCGCGCTGCCGACGCGACGGGGCTCGTGGTGCTCACGCAGCTGGACCCCATCTCGGTCATCTTCACGCTGCCGCAGGACGAGCTCGAGCGGCTGCAGCGCGCGATGTCGGGCGGGCCGCTGAAGGTCGAGGCGTGGTCTCGCGACGGACGCACGCTGCAGGCCACTGGCGAGCTCGCGGTCATCGACAACCAGGTCAACGCGACGACCGGCACCGTGAAGTTGAAGGCGCAGTTCCAGAACCCCAACCGCGCGCTGTGGCCGAACCAGTTCGTGAAGGCGCGCATCGCCATCGACCGCAAGAAGGGCGCGCTCGTCATCGCCGCCGCCGCGATCCAGCGCGGGCCGCAGGGCTCGTTCGTGTACGTCGTCGGCAAGGACGCCACCGCGCAGGTGAAGCCGGTCGAGATCGACGTCATCGAGGGCGCGGTCGCGGTGATTCGCAGCGGGCTCGAGGCGGGTGACCAGGTCATCACCGACGGACAGAGCCAGCTGAAGCCGGGCTCACCCGTCGAGCCGCGTGTCGTGGGGGCCGCGGCGCAGAAGGGTGCACCGTGAGCTCGCCGCGCGACGCAGTCGTGGACCGGAATGCGGAGCGCGAGCGGAGCAGTCCGAAGGCGAGCGAACCAGGAGTGAGCTCGTTGGACTCGGGATCCGGCTCGATCTCCGAGCCGTTCATTCGGCGACCGGTGGCGACGACGCTGCTGACGCTCGGGCTCGCCATCGCCGGCGTGGTCGCGTTTCGCGCGCTGCCCGTCTCGGCGCTGCCGCAGGTCGACTACCCGACCATCGTGGTGAGCACCTCGCTGCCGGGCGCGAGCGCCGAGACGATGACCACCGCGGTCACCACGCCGCTCGAGCGCCAGTTCGGCCAGATCCCCTCGCTCGCGCAGATGACGTCGGTGAGCAGCCAGGGCAGCTCGCAGGTGACGTTGATGTTCGAGCTCGACCGCAACATCGACGCTGCCGAGCAAGACGTGCAGGCCGCCATCAACGCCGCCACCAGCGTGCTGCCGCGCTCGCTCCCCGCGCCGCCGGTGTTCAGCAAGAGCAACCCCGCTGACGCGCCGATCCTCACGCTCGCGCTGAGCTCGCCCAGCCTCTCGCTCGCGCAGGTCGACGACCTCGCCGACTCGGTGCTCGCGCAGAAGATCTCCCAGGTGTCGGGCGTCGGCCTCGTCACGCTCAACGGTGGTCAGAAGCCGGCGGTGCGCGTGCAGGTCGACCCGGTGACGCTCGCAGGCGCGGGGCTGACGCTCGAAGACGTGCGCACCGCGGTGGTGACCGCCAACGTGAATCAACCGAAGGGCACGCTCGACGGCGCGCGGCAGTCGTACACCATCGCCGCCGACGACCAGATTACGAGCGCGGCGGGCTTCAAGCCGGTGGTGCTCGCGTGGCGCAACGGCTCTCCAATTCGATTGCGCGAAGTGGCCGAGGTGCTCGACGGCGTCGAGAACGACACGCTCGCCGGTTGGGCCAACGACCGCCGCGCGATCATCTTGAACGTGCAGCGCCAGCCCGGCGCGAACGTCATCCAGGTCGCCGAGCGCGTGAAGGCGTTGCTGCCGGTGCTGCAGGCATCGCTGCCCGCGGGCCTCGAGGTGAAGGTGCTCGCCGATCGCACCGAGACGGTGCGCGCGTCGGTCGAAGACGTGGAGTTCACCCTCGTGCTCACCATCGCGCTGGTGGTGATGGTCATCTTCGTCTTCCTGCGCAACCTGCGGGCGACGGTGATCCCGGGCGTCGCGGTGCCGCTCTCGCTGCTCGGCACGTTCGGCCTCATGACGTGGCTCGGCTTCAGCTTGAACAACCTCTCGCTGATGGCGCTCACCATCTCCACGGGCTTCGTGGTCGACGACGCCATCGTGATGCTCGAGAACATCGCGCGCTACGTCGAGGAAGGAGAGTCGCCCTTCGAGGCCGCGCTCAAGGGCTCGAAGCAGATCGGCTTCACCATCGTCTCGCTCACCGTCTCGCTCATCGCGGTGCTCATTCCGCTGCTCTTCATGGGCGGGCTCATCGGCCGGCTGTTCCGCGAGTTCGCCATCACGTTGAGCGCGGCGATCGGCGTGTCGGCCGTGCTGTCGCTGACGCTGACGCCGATGATGGCCGCGCACCTGCTGAAGCCCGAGCCGCCGCCTTCCGAGCGCGGCTGGTTCTACGCGTGGTCCGAGCGGATGTTCGACGGGATGCTCTCGTTCTACCGGCGCACGCTCGAGTGGGTGCTCGCCCGCCAGACCGCGACGTTGCTGGTGACCATCGCGACCCTCGCGCTCACCGTCTGGCTCACCGTCGAGATTCCCAAGGGCTTCTTCCCCCAGCAGGACACCGGCCTCATCGTCGGCGTCACGCAGGGCGACCCGGGTGCTTCGTTCGCGCGCATGGGACAGCTGCAGGAACGCGCCATCGCGCTCGCGTTGCAAGACCCGGACGTGGAGTCAGTTTCCGCGTTCATCGGCGCTGACGGCACGAACCCGACGACGAACAGCGGACGCCTCGGCATCACCCTCAAGCCCCGCGGCAAGCGCACCGCGAGCGCCGCGGACGTCATCGCGCGCCTCCAGCCGAAGCTGAACGAGGTGAGCGGGCTGCAGACCTACCTGCAGTCGAGCCAGGACCTGCAGATCGACAACCGCCTCAGCCGCACGCAGTACCAGTACACCCTCGAAGACGCGGAGAGCGCCGAGCTCGAGCTCTGGGCGCCGAAGGTGCTCGCGCGCCTGCAGGAACTGCCCGAGCTGCGCGACGTGGCGAGCGACCAGCAGGACCTCGGCCCGGTGACGCACGTGACCATCGACCGCGACACCGCCTCGCGCCTGGGCGTCTCGACGCAGGTCATCGACGACACGCTCTACGACGCGTTCGGCCAGCGGCAGGTGAGCACCATCTTCACGCAGCTCAACCTGTACCGCGTGATTCTCGAGGTGAAGCCCGGCTACGCGCAGGACGCGAAGTCGCTCGAGGGATTGTTCGTTCGCAGCAACAACGGAGACCCGGTGCCGCTCTCGCAGGTCGCGCGCATCGAGCCCGCCACCGCGCCGCTCGCCATCTCGCACCAGGGCCAGTTCCGCGCGGTGACCTTGTCGTTCAACACCGCGCCGGGTGTCTCGCTGGGTGACGCGGTCGACGCCATCGAGCGGGCGCGCGCGCAGCTCGACGTGCCACCGGGAGTCCACGCCAGCTTCCAGGGCGCGGCGCGCGCGTTCCGCGAATCACTCGCCAGCGAGCCGCTGCTCATCCTCGCGGCGCTGGTGGTCGTCTACATCGTGCTCGGCGTCCTCTACGAGAGCTTCATCCACCCGCTGACCATCTTGAGCACGCTGCCGTCGGCGGGCGTGGGCGCGCTGCTGGCGCTGATGGCGACGGGGCTCGAGTTCTCGATCATCGCGCTCATCGGCATCGTGCTGCTCATCGGCATCGTGAAGAAGAACGCCATCATGATGATCGACTTCGCCATCGAGGCAGAGCGCGACCAGGGGCTCGGTCCGCAGCAGGCCATCTTCGAGGCGTGCCTGCTCCGCTTCCGGCCCATCATGATGACCACCATGGCGGCGCTGCTCGGCGGGCTGCCGCTCGCGCTGGGCACGGGCACCGGCTCCGAGCTCCGCGCGCCGCTCGGCATCTGCATCGTCGGTGGCCTGCTCATCTCGCAGGTGCTGACGCTCTACACCACGCCCGTCATCTACCTCTTCATGCACCGCTTCACGGGCCGGCCGGCACCGGTTCGCTCGGTGCAACCGGTGGAGGCGTGAGCCCATGAGCAGCGGCGGCATCAGCGAGCCCTTCATTCGCAGGCCGGTGGGCACCACGCTGCTCGCGGTCGGGCTGCTGCTCACCGGAGTCGTCGGCTACTTCCAGCTGCCGGTCTCGCCGCTGCCCGCGTTCGACTCGCCCACCATCAACGTGAACGCCAACCTGCCCGGCGCGAGCCCGGAGACGATGGCGTCGGCGGTGGCGACTCCGCTCGAGCGGCGCTTCGGGCGCATCGCGGGCATCACCGAGATGACGTCGTCGAGCTCGCTGGGCAGCACCAGCATCACGCTGCAGTTCGATCTCGATCGCGACGTGGAATCGGCTGCGCGCGACGTGCAGGCCGCCATCAACGCCGCGAGCGCGGAGCTGCCCACCAACCTCCCGCTGCGGCCGAACTATCGGAAGGTGAACCCCGCCGACACGCCGGTGCTCGTGCTCTCGGTGAAGTCGAAGACCATCGCGCTGCCTCAATTGTTCGACGTCGCGAACAACGTGCTCGCGCAGAAGATCGCCCAGGTGCCCGGCGTCGGGCAGGTCTTCGTGGGCGGCTCGCAGCAGCCGGCGGTGCGCGTGCAGGCGGACCCGGCGGCGCTCGCGGGCGTGGGGCTCTCGCTCGAGGACGTGCGGGCCACGCTGGTGGCGTCGACCGCGAACCAGCCCAAGGGCACGCTGGAGTCGGACCTGCAGGGCCAGTCGATCACCGCGAACGATCAGCTCTTCGGCGCGGAGGCGTGGCGCTCGGTGGTGCTCAAGGGCGCCAACGGCCAGGTGGTGCGGCTCTCGGAGATCGCGAAGGTCACCGACGACGTCGAGAACGCGCGCGCGGCAGCATGGGCCAACGGCGAGCGCGCGGTGCTGCTGGTGATTCGCCGCCAGCCGGGCGCGAACATCATTCGCACCATCGAGGGCATCAAGGCGCTGATGCCCGAGCTGTCGAGCAGCATCTCGCCGGCCATCGAGCTCGCGGTGGGCATCGATCGCAGCCAGACCATTCGCGCCTCGGTGCAAGACGTCGAGCGCTCGCTGACGTTGAGCGTGATGCTGGTGGTGCTGGTGGTCTTCGTGTTCCTGCGCTCGGGCCGCGCGACGCTGGTGCCGACCGTCGCGGTGCCGCTCTCGCTCGCGGGCACGTTCGGCGCGATGTGGCTGCTCGGCTACAGCCTCGACAACCTCTCGCTGATGGCGCTGACCATCTCGACGGGCTTCGTGGTCGACGACGCCATCGTGGTCACCGAGAACGTCACGCGCTTCATCGAGGCGGGCGATCCTCCGCTCACCGCTGCGCTCAAGGGCGCGAAGCAGATCGGCTTCACCATCGTGTCGATCACCGTGTCGCTCATCGCGGTCTTCATTCCGCTCTTGATGATGGGCGGCGTCATCGGGCGCATGTTCCGCGAGTTCGCGGTGACGCTCACCATCGCCATCGCCATCTCCGCGGTCATCTCGTTGACCCTGACGCCGATGATGTGCGCGCGGCTGCTGCGGCCTCGAAGCAACGAAGCGAAACCAGGCGGCCGCTTCTTTCGCCGCGTGCTCGACCGCTACGCGAGCGCGCTGGAGTGGGTGCTCGATCACCGCCGCTTCATGCTCGGCTTCACGCTCTCGCTGATGGCCCTCGCGGTGTGGCTGTTCATCAGCATTCCCAAGGGGCTGTTCCCTCAGCAGGACACCGGGCAGCTGCAGGGCTTCACCGAGGGCCCGCAGGACACCTCGTTCGCGTCGATGAAGGAACGGCAGGAACGCGCGCTCAAGGCGCTCGAAGGCGACCCGGACATCGCGAGCACCCTCTCGTTCATCGGCGGCGGGCCGACGAGCGGTGGCAACACCGGCACCATCATCATCGCGTTGAAGAGCGTGCCGCCGCGCACCACCTCGGCCGACGCCATCATCGCGCGCCTGCGGCCCAAGCTCGCCAAGCTCGAGGGCGTGACGTTGCTCTTGCAGTCCGCGCAGGACCTGCGACTCGGCGCGCGGCCGTCGCGCACGCAATTCCAGTACACGCTCCAGACGCCGAACCTCGAGGAGCTGAAGACCTGGGCGCCGCGGCTCTTCGAGGCGCTCAAGAAGTTGCCCGAGCTCAAGGACGTCGCGACGGACCAGCAGACCGCGGGGCTGCAGCTCAACTTCGTCATCGATCGCGACACCGCGTCACGGCTCGGCGTCACACCGCAGCTCATCGACGAGACGCTCTACGACGCGTACGGGCAGCGGCAGGTCGCGGTGATGTACACGCAGAAGAACCAGTACCGCGTGGTGCTCGAGGTGCCTCCGTCGATGCAGCAGGGCCCGGAGGGACTCTCGAAGCTCTTCGTGCGCTCGAACACCGGCGCGCTGATTCCCCTCACGCAGCTCGGTCGCGTCGAGCCCGGCATGTTGCCGCTGAGCATCAACCACCAGGGCCAGTTCCCCTCGACGACGCTGTCGTTCAACCTGGCGCCCAACGTCGCGCTCGGCCAGGCGGTCGAAGCGATTCACCGCGCCGAGACGGCCATCGGGTTGCCGGCGACGGTGAAGGCGGGTTTCCAGGGCACCGCGCAGGCGTTCGCCGATTCGTCGAGCTCGCAGCCGACGCTCATCTTGATGGCGCTGCTGGTGGTCTTCGTGGTGCTCGGGGTGCTCTACGAGAGCACCATTCACCCCATCACCATCTTGTCGACGCTGCCGTCGGCGGGCGTGGGCGCGCTGCTCGCGCTGTCGTGGTCAGGCATGGACCTGAACATCATCGCGCTGGTGGGGCTCATTCTGCTGGTGGGCATCGTGAAGAAGAACGCGATCATGATGATCGACTTCGCGATCGAGGCAGAGCGTGACGAGGGGCTGTCTCCTCGCGAGGCCATCACGCGTGCGTGCCTGCTGCGCTTCCGGCCCATCTTGATGACCACGCTCGCCGCGTTGCTCGGTGCTGTGCCGCTCGCGTTCGGGTCGGGGCTCGGCTCGGAGCTGCGCAAGCCGCTGGGCGTCGCCATCGTCGGTGGGCTGCTGGTGTCGCAGTTGCTCACGATGTTCACGACGCCGGTGGTGTACCTGGCGCTCGATCGCTTCGCCTCGCGTCGGAAGTCGCCGCGCGACACGGTTCGCCCGGCGCTCGCTGATACGATTTCCGCATGAGAGCGCTGGGGTTGGTGTTCGTCGTCGGTCTCACCGGCTGTCCGCCTGCCCCGGTACCCCGCATCACGGCGAGCGCTCCGACGCCCCTCGACGCCGGGACGCGGCAGACGCGGGCATCGATCTCGCCGGGTACTGTCCCGGCGCGTGCAACGCGATGAGCGCGGGCGCGTTCGTCGAGCTGGGCTGCGCGAACGATGGCGGCGTCGCGGAGCCCGACGCGGGCGCCCTCCAGCCTGACGGCGGAGACTGCAACTGCGCCAGCGCACGTGCGAGCTGTGAGCAGGCGTGCCCACAGACGAGTGCGCGCACCTGCCTGGACTGTGCGGCGACCTGCGGCCTCGACTTCGTGCGGTGTCGCGCCGGCTGTCGTTGAGCACGTCGCAACTCGCCCCGGTTGGGTTGCGTCAACCTGACCCGATCGTGTCGCGCTGACACGGCGCATTGCCCCGACCGCCGAGTGATCCACGCTGGCCCGGTCTGTGCTCCCGGGGGCCGCCATGTGGTGCGGTCTGGTGTTGGTTTTGGGAAGTCTCGCCCCGCCGGCGAGCGACGAAGCGCTGGTCGAGCTGGTGTGGAGCCGTGCGGCTGATCTGCAGGCGCAGCGCGCAAAGGTCGCGTTGGCGGCGGCCGACGCGGAGCGCGCCGGGTTGTTGCCGAACCCCGGGCTCGACGTCTCGTACAACACCATTCCCATCGGGCCGCACAACCCGGTCACCGAGCCGTTCTTCAACATTCCCAACCTGCAGGTCGGCGTCTCCGAGCTGGTCGAGCTGGGCAAGCGCGGGCCCCGGCAGGACGCGACCGCGCTGGCGCTGAAGGCCGCGAAGCTCGACGCGCTGTCCGCGCTGCGCGACCGCTTCTTCGACGTGAAGGAGCTCTACACCGACATCGCCACCGCCCAGGCGCGCATCGCCTCGTTCACGCAGTTGGTCGACGGCGCGAAGCGGTTGCGTGAGCTCGAAGAAGTGCGCGCCACCGGCGGTGAGACCTCGACGCTCGAGCTCGATCGCGCGCGCCTCGAAGAAGAGAAGCTGAAGAGCAACCTCGCCGAAGAGCGCGAGCGCCTCATCGCCGGTCTCCGCGCGTGCAGCGTCACGCTCAACGACGAGTGCGAGCCGTTCGCCGACGCGCAGGCCGCCACCCGCTTCCTCGAAGAGGCGGCGGCGCTGCCCTCGAACGTCGACGTCGCCCAGCGCCCCGACCTGCTCTCGCTCGACGCGCAGGCCGCCTCCGCGCGCGCCTCGAGGACGCTCGCCGAGCGCCGCCTCATCCCCGATCTCAACCTGCGCTTCGGCTACGTGCGCGACTGGTTCGTCGTCTCGGGCAACCAGCCGCACAGCCTGTTCGTCGGCGTGTCGATGCCGCTGCCGGTGTTCGATCGCGGTCAAGCCGACGCGCGCGCGGCGACGGCGGTCGAAGACGCGAGCCAGCGCGCGAAGCAGCTGCTGCAAGAGAGCGCCGAGCGCGGCCTCAAGAGCGCGACCACCGAGCTGAGTGCGTACCAGGAACGCCTCGCGCGGCTGCGCACCAACACGCTGCCCTTGAGCATGCACATCGTCGAGCGGCTGTCGGAGGCCGTCGCCCGCGGCGCGGCGCCCGTGCAGGACCTCATTCTCGCGCGGCGCACCTACGAAGAGCTGTCGATCGACGCGCTCGATCTCGAGCTCGCTACTTCTCGTCTCTCCCTGTCGCGGGCGCGCCTGAGCGGCGTCACGCCTCCCGCCCCGCGCGAACTCACCGGAGTCGTCCCATGAAGCCCTCTCACCTCGTCGCCTCGCTTGGTGTTGCGCTCGTCGCGTGTGAGCCAGCGCCTCCTTCGCCGCTCGGTCCCGGGGTGCACGCCGACGCCACTGGCGTGAACATCGACGCCAACGCGCCGCAGTGGCGCTACGTGCAACTCGCCGTCGCGCAGTCGGGCAAGGCGATCGATCCGCTGCCGGCGCCCGGCCGCGTGGCCTTCGACGAAGCGCGCTCGGCGAGCCTCGGCTCTCCGCTCGGCGGACGCGTCGAGACGGTGCGCGTGCGGCTCGGCGACTCGGTGAAGCCCGGCGACCGGCTCTTCTCGGTGCGCTCGGGTGACTTCGCCGACCTGAGCCGCGACGAGGAGATCGCCCGCGAGCAGGTGGGCCTCAAGAAGCGCGTGCTCGAGCGCCAGCGCGATCTCTTCCGCCTCCAGGCCGCGCCGGAGAAGGACGTGCTCGCCGCCGAAGCCGAGCTGAAGGAAGCCGAGCTCGCGCTCAAGGCCGCCGGTGCCCGCCGCGCCTCGCTCGCCATCGACGCCAGCGGCGAGAACATCTTCTGGGTGAAGGCCCCGCGCGCGGGCACAGTGGTCGAGCTCGAGGTGAGCGCGAGCCAGGAAGTCGGGCCCGATCGCGATCGCCCGCTGATGCGCCTCTCGGACCTCGACGAGGTGCTGGTGCTCGCCGACGTGCCCGAGAACGACGTGCGCGCCTTCCGCAAGGGCGCCGAGGTGCAGGTCTCGGCGCAGAACGGCTCGGAACACCGCAGCGGCACCGTGCAGTACGTCTCCGAAGTCGTCGATTCCCACCGCCGCACCGTCGAAGTGCGCGTGCGCGTGAAGAACGAAGACCGGCTCTTCCGCCCCAACGCCTTCGTGTCGGTCGTCGGCGTCGCGGAGACCAACGGCCAGGTGGTGCGCGTGCCCGACACGGCGGTGGTGACGCTCGGCTCGAAGAGCTTCGCGTTCATTCTCAAGGCGCCGGGCCGGCTCGAGAAGGTCGTGGTCTCGACGGGCCGTCGTCGCGACGGCGAGGTCGAGGTGCTCAGCGGGCTCGCGTCGGGTGACACCTTCGTGGCGCGCGGCGCGCTGTTGCTGCTCAACCAGGTCGAGCTCTCGAGCCAGTGAAGGACTGACGCCATGCTCGAACAGCTCATCAGTTGGTCGCTGAAGAACCGCGGCGCGGTGGTGTTCCTCTCGGTGCTGGTCGGCATCATCGGGTACTTCTCGTTCCGTGACCTGACCATCGAGGCGTTCCCCGATCCGTCGGACACGCAGGTGAGCGTCATCACGCTCTTCCCCGGTCAGCCCGCCGAAGAAGTGGAGCGGCAGATCTCCTTGCCGCTCGAGCGCGCGCTCAACGGCACGCCGCACATGACGCGCCTGCGCAGCCTGTCGCTGTTCGGCCTGTCGAACGTGACGCTCACCTTCGAAGACGGGCAAGACGGCCTGCAGGCGCGGCAGATCGTGCTCGAGAAGCTGCGCGACGCCGAGCTGCCCGAGGGCATCACGCCCGAGCTCGGCCCGTACGCGACGCCGATCGGCGAGGTGTACCGCTACACGCTCGAGGGCGCGTCGGGTGACCCGATGAAGCTGCGCACGCTGCAGGACTGGGTGGTGCGGCCGGCCATCATGCGCTCTCCCGGCGTCGCCGACGTCGTCAGCTACGGCGGCCTGATTCAGCAGGTGCAGGTGCAGCCGCTGCCCGCCGCGCTCGAGGCGCAGGGCCTGACGCTGCAAGACCTCGAAGACGCCATCAAGGACGGCTCGGTGAACGCGAGCGGTGGCGTGGTCGCGCGCGGCAGCCAGCAATTCGTGGTGCGCAGCGAGGGCCTGTTCCACTCGGTCGACGAGGTGGGGAAGGTGCGCGTCGCGACGCACGAGGGCACGCCCGTCTATTTGAAGGACGTCGCCAACGTGACCATCGGTTGGGAGCCGCGCCAGGGCGTGGTGGCCGACGAGCGGAGCGACGACGCCATCGAGGGCATCGTGCTCATGCGCCGCGGTGAGAACCCGTCGGTGGTGCTCGACGCGCTGCGGTCCAACATCACGGCGCTCAACGGGCGGCTCGCGGTCGAGGGCGTGAAGGTGGTGCCGTTCTACGACCGCACCGAGCTGGTCGACGCCACGCTCGAGACGGTCGGCCACAACCTGCTCGAGGGCGCGATTCTCGTGACGCTGGTGCTGTTCGTCTTCCTGCTCGATCTCCGCGCAGCGCTCATCGCGTCGACGCTCATTCCGCTCTCGCTCGCGGTGTCGTTCATCTACCTGCGCTCGCGCGGGCTGTCGGCCAACCTGCTCTCGATGGGCGCGGTCGACTTCGGCGTCATCGTCGACGGCGGCGTGGTGGTGCTCGAGAGCGTGCTGGTGGCGCTGTCGGCGCACGTGCACTCCACGGGCACGTTGAGCGAGCGGGTGGAGCAGGGCGCGCGGCGCGTGGTGCGTCCCACCGTGTTCGCGCTGCTCATCATCATCGCGGCGTACCTGCCCATCTTCATGCTCCAGCGCGTCGAGGGCCGCATCTTCTCGCCGATGGCCAACACGGTCGCGAGCGCGCTGCTCGGGGCGCTCATCTTCAGTGTGACGCTGGTGCCGGTGCTCGCCTCGCTGCTCTACCGGCGCACCATCACCCACGGCGAGTCGCCGGTGCTCAAGCTGGCGCTCAAGATGTACGTGCCCTCGCTGCGGTTCGCGCTGCGCCGGCCGGTGGTGGTGGTCGTCGCCGCGGTGCTCGCGCTCGTCGCGACGGTCGCGGTGGTGCCGAAGCTCGGCAGCGAATTCCTGCCGGAGATCAACGAGGGCGGCATCTACCTGACGATGTCGCTGCCGCAGGACGTGGCGATGAACGAGGGCCGCAAGCTCGTGCCGCGGCTCCTCTCGCGCATCGCGGCGCTTCCGGTGGTCGACGACGTGATGTCGCAGCTCGGGCGCCCCGAGGACGGGACCGACCCGAAGCTGGCCAACAACCTCGAGATGTTCGTGAAGCTGAAGCCCGCGAAGGACTGGCCGAAGAACGTGCGGAGCGTCAGTGACGTGGTCGCGCTGCTGCAGACCTCGGTCGACGAGCTGCCCGGCGTGGAGGTGAACTTCAGCCAGCCCATCGGCGACAACGTGAACGAGAGCATCGCGGGCCAGCAGGGGCAGATCGCGCTCAAGTTCTTCGGCGACGACCTCAATCAACTGCAGGATCTCGCGGAGCGCGCGAAGCACGCCCTCGAGAAGGTGCCCGGCGCCGCCGACGTCGCGCTGGTGAAGAGCGGCAGCGTCGAGCAGATCCAGGTGACTCCCGATCGCGACGCGCTCGCGCGCTACGGCCTCTCGCTCGGTGGCTTCCAGCACGCCTTCCAGACCGCGATGAGCGGCAAGCCCGTCAGCGAGTATTGGGATGGTGAGCGCCGCTTCGACGTGGTGTTGCGCTTGCCGGCGACCGAGCGCGACGACGTCGAGAAGATTCGCAAGCTGCGCATCAGCGTCGAGGGCGGCACGCTGATTCCGTTGGAGACCCTCGCGCACGTCGACGGCGGATCGGGGCGCGCGTCCATCAGCCGCGAGAACGGCAAGCGCTACATCGGCGTGCGCATGAACGTGCGTGGCCGCGACATGGGCAGCTTCGTCGACGAGGCGCGCAACGTGGTGGCGCTGATGGTGCCCGAGGGCAGCGGCACGCGCACGGAGTGGGGCGGCGAGTTCGAGAGCAAGGAGCGCGCGATGCGGCGGCTGGGCCTGGTGGTGCCGGTCGCGGTGCTCATCACGCTCTTGCTGCTCTTCAACGCGTACTCCTCGTTCGGTCGCGCGCTGGTGACGCTCGGCAACGTGCCCTTCGCGCTCATCGGCGGCGTCGCGGGGCTGTGGCTGTTCCACATGCCGCTCTCGGTCGCGGCCGCGGTCGGCTTCATCGCGCTCATCGGACAGGCGTCGCTCAACGGCGTGCTCGTCACCATGGCCATCGTCGCCAACCGCGAGGCAGGTCAGACGCTCGACGAGGCCATCATCTCGGGGTGCGTCGAGAAGCTGCGGCCGGTGTTGATGACCGCGTCACTCGCGGCGCTCGGCCTGCTGCCAGCGGTGGTGAGCCGCGGCATGGGCAGCGAGACGCAGAAGCCGCTCGCGGTGGTCATCGTGTTCGGCACCATGACGGCGTTCGCGCTGACGATGGTGCTCTTGCCGATTCTCTTCCGCGCGTACGCCCGTGTGTTCGAGCCCGAGGAGCCGAAGGACAAGCCCCCCGCGCCGGCACCGGAGCCGCACGAGGCGCCGCTGCTCACGCACTAGCTCCCTCTCCTCTCAAGAGGAGAGGGTCGGGGTGAGGAGTAACCCTCCTCCGCCTCACGCCCCGCGCAACCGCCACGGCATCAACACGCTCGCGCCGACCGCCATCACCAACGCCGCCGCGACCGCCAGCTGCACGCCGCGCGGATCCCCCGGGTCGACACTCAACGCCACAAGGCTCGACGCACTGAACGCGCCGAGCGCATTCCCGAACGCCACGCTCGCGCCATTGAGCGAAAAGAAGAGCCCCTCGCGCCCATGCCCATCACGCGTCGCGAGCTGAGCAACGATGAGTGACGGCAACGCCATCGTCGACAGCGCGAGGTAACCGAGCAACGCGAAGCCCACGAGCCACACCACCGTCGGCGCGATGCCAAAGAGCGTCGTCCCGCCGAGCGTCGCGAGCACCACCACGCCGACCAATCCGCCAAGCCGGAACAGCGTCGCCGCCTCGACGCGCTTCCCGACCGCCCCGAGCAGCGCGACCGAGATCAGCATCCCCGCGACGAGCGCACCGTTGAGCCACTGCGTCACCTCGTGTCCCGCGTGCAGCAGCGCCGCCGCGACGAAGGGCGAAGTCACCACCAGCGTCATCATCGCCGCCGACAACAAGAGATTCGCGCCCACGAAGCGCTTCACGCCCGGCACCGCGAGCAGCTCGCCCAGGTGCGCGCCGAGTCCCCGCGACGCTTGCGCCTTCGACGCATCGACCGGCCCTTCACGCACCACCAGCAGCGGCACCACGAGCGCGACGCCGAGCGCAATGCTGCCGAGGACCGCGAGGCTGACGAAGCCGTGCTCCCTGATGGCCCACGGTCCGAGCAACAGCGCGCCGGCCGCCGCGAGCAACGCGAAGCCCGCGCCCATCAGCGTGAAGCGCAGCCGCGTCTTCTCATCGCTCGCGAGCGACGGCATCAACGCGAGGTACGGCTGCATCACCGCCGAGTAGAGGACGCAGTAGAGCGGTGCGACCACCACCGGCGCACCGGGCCACCACACCGCGGCGTTCACCAGCACCAACGCCGGCACCGTCAGCGCGAAGAGCCAACGCCGCGCACCGAGTCTCCGTCGCACCTCGTCAGACCCGTGCCCGATGGCGGGATTGAAGAGCCCCTGGAGCACGAAGCCGGTGAGCAACAGCGCACCCGTGCCGCCACTCGAGTGCGCGTAGACGACCCACTGGTTGAAGAGCGTGTTGACGAAGAGCAGCCCCAGGAAGCCCAGCGGGTAGAGCTCGTTTCGCCGCATCGCGCGGCGGGAGCTTCACAGGTGTGTGGGGGCCTGCACACCTCCCGAACGACAAACCACAGCGACTTCAGGCGGTTGGGAGCGGCCTCGCCCTTGAAAAAGGGAGCCGCATGAACACGCTCCCCATCGCTCGGCACCTCGCGCTGTACACCACCTTCCACCAGGACCACCGCAACCGGCTGGTCCACCACCTCGCCTCGCCGTTCGTCTACTTCTCCGCGCTGCTCGCAGTGCAGGTGGTCGCGCCGGCGCTCGTGCCGTTCATCTTCGTGGGCTCCATCGTCATGCTCGCGCTCGCCGACTGGAAGGGCGCGCTCGCGGTCGGCGTGCAGTACGGCCTCGAGTGGGCGGCGGCGGCGTGGGTGGCGCATCACCTCGGCGCGGTGCCGGCGCTGCTCGTCGCGGGCGTGGTGCAGGGCAGCGCGTGGGCGGCGCTCATCTTCATCGGCCACATGAAGTACGAGCCGCACCTCTCGGTCGACGGTGCGCCGGCGAGCAAGGGCCTCTACTTCGAGCGCAAGTACAACCGCGGCGAGGGCCTGGGCGTCTCGCTGACCTTCTTCGACCGCGTGCTGCAGTTCAGCATCGCGCCGCTCGCGCACGCGAACGAGATGCTCTTCGCGGTTGGCCTGCGCCGTGATCTCGAAGCGGAGATCGCGCTCGAGCGCGTGCAGGTCATCGCGCGCCTCGACGCCGGCCTGACGCCGTTCGACGCGGTCACTGCTCCAGCGCGTGCAGCAACTGCGCGAGTTCCGGCTGCGGCGTGAGCTCGTTGATGACCGGCGTGACGCGCCGCCCCGCCAGCTCGATCCACGAGCGGCGCCAGTCGGCGCGCGTCGACAGCCGCAGCGAGAGCCCGGGCGGCGACACGGCGAGCAACGTGCGCGACCGCAGCGCCTGCGCGGGGACCCACAGCGTCGTGAGCCGCGGCCCCAGCGCGCGAACCAGCTCGAGCACCACCGGCTCCGGTTCCGGCGCTGCCCACGAGTCCCACTCCAGGTCGAGCTCGGTCAACCCAGGGAGCGCGTCGAGTACGGGTCGCAGGCGCTCGACGAGAAGCGGCATCCACGTCGGCTCGATGAACAGGCCGAGTGAGCGCAGGTTCGGCGGCGGGCGGGCGAGCAGCGCCTTGCGCGTCACGGGTCCGCAGCGGCCGACCTTCCGCAACGCCGGGCGCAGCGCGGTGAGCGGGTGGGCGCCGGGGAAGAGCGGCTCCGAGAGGCTGCGCGGCAAGGTCAGCTCTTCGACGGTGCTCCACAGCTCGTGGCGCGGGTCGGTGCTGAGCGGCCAGTCGGCGCGCCGCAGCAGCCCGCGGTGGAATTCGCACGCGCTCGCGTCGACGCCCGGCGGCACCCATTCCCACTGGTGACGCAGCAGCAGCGCGTTGATGCGCGCGGCGCGCTCGAAGCGGGGGCCGAGGTGCACCTCGTCGAGCTGCAGCCGCATGAACTCGCCGAACGGCTCGTCACGCTCGAGCAGGAGGTCGGCCAGCACGTTGCGGGGCGCGTCGTCGTCGGGCGTCGCCGCGATGCGCGCGAAGAGCCGGGCCTCGTCTGGCGCGCGAGAGAGGCTCTGGTGCGCGGCGAGCGGCACGTAGCGTTCGCGGCACGCCGTGCACGCCGCGGTGCCGCCGTCCTGCGGCTGCACGCGCTGGTTGTTGCACAGCACGCAGTTCGCCCACGGGAGTTGGTTCAGCCCGAACTCCATCGCCTTCGGGCCGACGGAGCGTCGCACCTCGGCCTGGCGACGCGTCAGCTCGCGGGCGTCGAAGGAGTACACCCCGCACGCCTCGCACTGTCTTGCGTGCAGGCTCGAGGGCACCAGCGCCAGCGCCGGAACGCGGCCGCGGCAGGTCGCGCAACCGCTCATTCCACCTTCGCGAGCACGTCGATGTCGCCGCTGAACTTGCGGTCTTGCAGCCGCAGCATGAAGCCGTTCTTCACCGCGAGCAGCGCCGCGTCGTAGACCACGGTGTCCCGGCCCTCGGGCTCGAGCGTCACCGACCACGCGTCGTTCGACCACGAGCCGCTGGTGACGAGCTTCGAGTACACCTTGTTGACGTACCCGGTGGACTCGCGCGTGAAGTTGCTGCCGTCGAGCTTGAGCGTCAGCGAGCCGGCCACGCCCTCGACGCCCACGAAGTTCCCGGTGCTCGCGGAGTAGCGCGCCGCCGCCGTCGCGAAGCCCGACTTCCACGTGCCGCCCAGCTCGGTGCAGCCCAGCGAGAAGCGATTCAGGTCCTGCAGCGCGAGCAGCGGCGAGACGCCGTGGAACTGCCCGCGCACCGTCGCCTCGTCACCGATGAGCGCCACCGCGTTGATGACGCCGTTCTGCGCGCCGGTGGTGAACGAGATGTAGACCTGCTTGCCGCTCGCCTTCTCCGTCGCCGGCCCGCCGAGCCATTCCTCGCCGTAGCTCCCGTGCTCGAAGGCGCCGGGCTCGTAGCGGTCGCCGAGCAGCGCGCGCCACACGTTCTCCGACGGGTTCCCTTCGCGGAGCGCGTTCGTGTACTCGAACGGCCACGGCAGCTCGGCCACCAGCTCGCCCTTCGTCAGCACCAGGCCGCCCGGCTCGATCTCCTGGTGCCAGCCCTGGAAGGTGCTCGAGCAGTCTCCGCTCGCCACGCGCGGCGTCGACGAGGTGGGACCGCCGGGCGTCGAGCTGTCGTCACTGAAGAGCCCGAGCAGCAACACGCCGCCCGAGCACATGACGCACAACCCGCCACCGACCGCGAGCGCCACGAGGACCCACTTCTTCATGGGCCTCGTTCAATCACGCCGCGCCGCTCACTGACAGCGGCCGTTGCTGCAGTTCCCGCTCGTGCACTGCGTGGAGTAGTTGCACTTGCTGCCCGCCGAGTTGCCGCGGCAGCACCCGTCGGTGCAGTTCCCGCTCGTGCACTGCGTGGAGTAGTTGCAGCGCGCGCCGAGGCCGTTGCCGCGGCAGTAGCTGTCGGTGCAGTTCCCGCTCGAGCACTGCGTCGAATAGCTGCACGCCTCGGTGTGCGCGTCGCTGCAGGTGTCACCGGTCGAGAGCGTGCACTGGTTGTCGCGGCTCGTGTCGCGCGTGCACGACGACGGGTCGTGCGTGGCATTACCGGCCTGCATGTCGCAGTTGATGTTGCAGGTGATGTCGGTCGGCGCGCAGGCCGCGTGGCAGGTCGCGACGTTGAAGCCGACGCACTTGTCGAACGCGGCCTTCGACGCGCAGTCGTAGAACGAGCCGTTCAAGCAGCACGTGCCGCCGTTGCCGCCCGCGGTGCCTCCGCCGGTGCCGCCACCCGTCGCGCTGCCACCTCCGCTCGCGCTGCCGCCGCCAGCTCCGCCGCCCGCGCCCGTGCCGCCGCCGGTGCCGTTCAAGTTCGACGGCGAGGTACACACGCCCGACTGACAGACGCGGTCTCCCTTGCAGTCGGCGTCGCGCACGCACTGGTCGACGGGACCACACGCGAAGAAGGAAGCAGCGAGGACGGACGAGACGAGGACAGTGCGGAACATGGAGTGGCCTTTCGAGGTCAGGGGCGCGTGATGCGCCGGCAGCCCCGAGACAGGCCGACCCGCTGGGAGTCGCACCGAAAGTGGAGATCGCCCGCGGAACGGGCGGTTAGCGCGCCTCTTCGGCCAGCGACTCGCTCAGGTCGAGCAACAGGAAGTGGTGCGCCTGCGCTTCCTTCTTCTCGCGGGAGAGCAGGCCCACGAGGTCGTCGACGCCCTTCGGCTCGTTGCCGTTGCCGTGCACCAGCACGATGGATCCACGCCGCGCGGGCTCACCCTTCGCCAGCCACGCGTCGCTGCCCACCACGATGAGGCCCAGCTGCGCCACGCGCTCGACCGACGTGCGGTCCGACACCAGGCCGGGAAAGCGGAAGAAGACCGACGGCATCAGGCCGCGATTGAGCATCGCCACCTCGGCGTCGAGCACCTCGCCGATCAAGTTGGTGCCGGGCTCGAGCAGGAAGTTCTGCTTCAGCGGCGCCTTCGGGTCGTACCGGTGGTGCATCGAGTGGTTGATCCACGTGATGCTCAGGTCCTTCCCGTCGAGGGCCTTCAGCTTCGCGAGATCGGCCGCGTGCTCCTCGAGCCACACGCCGCTCACCGCGAACGCGATGGGCACCGGCCGCGCGGACGCGGGCACGTCACGCAGCAGCGCGTCGATGATGCGGAAGTCGAAGCTCTTGCGCGACGGACACAGGTCGACCGTCAGCGCGACTCCGCTCTCGCTCGGGAGCAGGTGCGTGAGCCCCGCGTCTTGCAGCGCCGAGTCGTGCTGCTCGGCGGCGAGCCGCAGCGTGTTGTACGGCGAGGTCGGAATGGAAGGCTCGATGAGCGGCGTGCCACCGAGCGCGGGGTCGATGATCTCGGTGCGCAGCGTGCGCGGGTCGACGGCGAGCCGCCACCACTGCCCGCCCTGCATGAAGACGCGCAGCCCGATGAGCCCACGCACCTGGACGAACTCCGGGGTGTAGTGCTCGATGGGGCCGCTGCGCGCGGGCTTCGCGGGTGCCGCGGGCGCAGGCGCATTCGGTCCTGCAGCTGTCGTCGCGGGCCGACAGGTGCAGCCGCTCGCCGCGAGGAGGAACGCCACCGCCACGAGCAGTGATGGCCGCGCAGAACAGACACGATTAAATCGACCGCCCATGCGCACGCTCTCGGTGAAGACGCCCCACGGTGATTGCCCGGTGTACGTGTTCGACGCGAAGGGCGGCGTCGGCCCGGGGCTGCTGCTCGCGCTCGACGGCGGCGGCGTGCGGCCCGCGATGTTCCAGATGGCAGAGGAGATGGCAGCGGAGGGCTTCACGGTCATCGTGCCCGACCTCTTCTATCGCGTCGGTCACCCGTTCGACCTCCTTCCCGAGGGCCAGCCGAAGACCTTCGCGGGCTTCTTCGGGCAGGTGCGCGCTGATCCCTCGTTCCGCGGCAAGGCGATGGCGGTGCTGGGCGGCGCGGGCAGCCCCGACAGCGTGCGCGAGGTGTTCAGCGGCGTGATGCAGCTCATCGACGAGCAGTTGCTCGCGCCGAAGGGCCCGGTGAAGGCCGGCAAGCTCGGCATCACCGGCTACTGCATGGGCGGTGGCGTCGCGTTTCGCGTGGGCGCGCAGTTCCCCGAGCGCATCGGCGCGGTGGCGAGCTTCCACGGTGGCAACCTCGCGACCACTGCGCCCGAGAGCCCGCACCTCGGCGTGCCGAAGCTCAAGGCGAACGTCTTCGTGGCCGGCGCGGTCGAAGACAACTCGTACACGCCCGAGATGCGCGACCGCCTGGTCGACGCGCTGAAGGCCGCGGGCGTGAAGCACACCGTCGAGACGTGGGACGGCGCGCTGCACGGCTTCTCGGTGCCCGACACGCCGGTCTTCAAGCCGGAGTTCGGGAAGCGTCACCACGACTCTTTGCTCCAGCTGCTCACGCAATCGATCTGAGGGCGGTGCGTATGGCTCCCGTCCCCCAGGGACAGGAGGCGTACACACATGAGGCGCAACGGTCTTCCGCGGTTCGTGGTGGTGCTGATGGTCATCGCGGCGCTGGTCTTCCTCGGGCCGCCGGCGCTCGGCGTGCTCGCGGGCCTGCTCGGGCTCGCCGTGGGGTTGGCGTTCATCGCGGTGAAGGTCGGCGTCATCGCGCTCGGCATCTACGCCGCGGTGCTGTTGCTGCAGGCGCTGTTCGGCTCGTCGCCTGCTCCGCGCCGGCTGAGCGCGTCGATGCCCCCGGTGCCGTACGAGCCGATGCCCGAGGTCGACCACGAGAAGGCGGCGCTCGATCGCGAGCTGGCGAAGATGCTCGCGCAGCAGGGCAAGTCGCTCTGAGCTCGCGAGATGCGCTCCCTCTCCCCGCTGGGGAGAGGGTCGGGGTGAGGGGAATCGCTCTGCGCCGATGCGTGTGACTCCCGGTGGCAGGTGCTGCAGGACCTGCCCTGATTTCTCCTCACCCCGACCCTCTCCTCCTCGGGAGGAGAGGGAGAGATCATGAGAGCATGGGCGCCCGTGAAGCCGCTCTACGTCGTGTTGCGCGCCGTGCACCTCGCGCTGAGCGCGGCGGTGATCCCGCTCGGCGCGCTCCACTTCCTGCGCGCCGAGCAGCCAGGCTTCTTCGTGCGCGCGGCGACGTTCCTCGCGGGCGCGCTGCTCGGCCTCTTCGTGGTCGCGATGGAGCAAGCCGACTTCCCCCTGCAGCTCGGGCCCGCCGCAGCGCGCACCGTGCCGATGCTGGTGAACGTCGGCGTCGCGGCGTGGCGCTCGAACGGTGACGTGCTCGCGACCGCGCACTCGTCGCTGAGCGCGCTCGCGACCGCGATGAGCGTGACGCTGCTCTTCGTCGCGGTGCTGGTGCGGCGCGCGCGCGGGAGCCCGGCCGGAGATCGCCGCCTCGCCGCGCAGGTGCTGTTGCCCATCGCGGCGCTCGCGGGCGTGGTGGCGTGGTTCTCGTCGCAGGGCGTGTTTCAGTTCGGCAGCGAGTGGCCCGCGCTGCTCGGCGTCGCGGCATGGGGCGGGCAGGTGCTCGGCACGTGCGCGGCCTGGGTGCGGCACAGCGCGTTCGGTCCTGACAGTTCGGAGCGCGAGGCGCAGCACGAGACGCTGATGGGCGCATGGAACAAGCCAGCCGCGCTCGCGGTCGTGGCCGTGCTGCTCGGGCTGACGGTCGTCGTTTTCCTCTGAAGCGCTGAAGCGCTACTCGAGGAGCTCTTCGCCGTCGTCGCCGTCATCGAAGCCACCGGGGCCGATCGGCAGGACCGGCGCGAAGGGGGGAAGCGCGTACGACGGCGAGCGCGGCGGCAGCGGCACGCCGTTCTGCCCGGCGATGGCCTCGACCCGCGCGTTGATGCCGCTCGCGACGCGCTCGGCGCTGAAGCGGCTCGCATACGCGCGCTTCAGGCAGTCGACGCGCGTCTCACCCGTCGGACGCAGGCACGCGCGCCACGGCACCGCGTCTTCGTTACTGCCCTTCCAGTAGTCGCCGGTGCCGTCGCACACCACGTACAGCGAGACCTGGCTGCTGCCTGGCGCGTGCGCGCCGCTGCTCATCGGCTTGAGCACCTCGTTCGCCGTGGCGCGCGCGGCTTCGGATCCGATCTCCTTCCACCTCACGGGGGCGTTCTCGGCGCCAATCGCGACCTGCCCACCCGACTCGGACCACTCGACGCGCAGGAGCAACCCCGAGCTCACCGTGGTCAGCCAGCCGCTCTTCGAGGTCGAGATGCAGGGGTAGGGCGTGGCGCCGCGCACCACGCGCGTGGCGATGACCGCGCCGGCGAGGGCGAGCAACACCACGAGGCTGAAGGCGCCGAGGGCGAGCAGGCGTCGCACGAGACAGAGAACAGCACGGGTGGTGCGCTCGTTCCCAGCCGGGCCGTCATTGACGGCGTTCGCGCACCAGCACCGGCTCGGGGTACAGCACGCGGTGGTCCGAGGTCTGTCGCGCGGCGTCGAGGGCGCGCACCAGGGTGCCCACCGGCGTGTCGGGCGGCGCCGTGACGTGGAGGCGCACGTCGTCGCTGGGGAAGGCGGAGCGAATCTCCACCAACTTCCCCCGCACCGCCGACCAGTCCACCGGCAGCGGGTCGAGCGTCGCGATCTTCGTGCCGAGCAGCACCTCGGTCGGCTTCACCACCAGCGTCAGCTCGAGCCCGTCCGGCTTCTCGGCGGCGCCCGCGCGGGTGACGAAGCGGAGGACCGAGACGAGGTCTTCGTCGTTCTTCACGAGGAGATCGAACGCGTGCACTGGACGCGGCGCGCGGTCGAACGCGTCGGTGACGTCGAGCAGGGCTGAGAGCGGGGTGCGCGCGTCGACCATCAGCGGCACGGCGTCGAGTGGAAGGCGCCGCTCCGGCTCGCCAGCGAGGGGCGTGGCGACGATGGGGTGCGGTCCGGTGGAGCCGTCTTCGATGCGCGGGTCCTTCGCGGCGACCTCGGGCGTGACTGGCTCGGCTGCGACGAAGACGCCCTTCGGCGTGATGCTCACCACCGGCTCGAGTCTGGGCCGGCGCTGTGAGTCGGCGCGCGGCAGCTCGACGCCCGGGAGGAGTGGGTAGACGGTCTCGCTCGGCGGCAGCGGCTTGTTCCACACCGCGAGCTCGCCCGCCCACACCAGCACGAAGATGCCGGCGAGGACCGCGATCGCGCGCGCCCGGTGGAAGAAGGCGACCGCGAACGATGCGAGCAGCGGCACCGCCGAGCCGAGCAGGCCGAGCAGCAGGCTCTGCCGGATCTCGAGGGTCCCCTTGTAGAGGAGCGCGGCTTTCATCTCGTACGGCACGTTGCCCATCGCGCGGTCGATCGCGATGCGCCCGAACGCGTAGCCGATGCCGCCGAGCGCGAGGGTCACGAGTGCACCGAAGGCCACCAGGCCTCCGAGGACTTTTCCGCCCGTCGAGCCGCGGCTCAGGAAGAAGGGGACGATGCTGAAGAGGCTGGTGAGCGCTCCGATGCCCGCGGCGAGCACTCCGAAGGGACCCGCTTCCTGGAGCATGTCTCGGAGCATCGACGTCGCGTAGCACGGAGCCGGTCGCGGGCGCTGATCAGCCAAAGGGTGACGCGGGTGCGGTTGGTTTGGGCCGTGCTCGTCGCCGGTGTGCCCCCGGCTTCGCGCGAAGGTCACGCACGGTCTGCACTGGGTAGAGAAGTTGTTCTCCCAGAGCATCTTCTCTACCCAGTGCGCCCACTTCGCTCGCGGCGAGGGGCTGCCCGCGTCGTGCACGGCCAGGACCGTGCACCCCTCGCGTCCCATTCAGGCCGCGCTGCTGCTTCGGTTGAATCAGCACTCTCAGGTCGAGCTGGTCGCGACGCAGGAAGTGATCCGCCAGCAACTCGAAGGACTCGCTGCCTGTGACCGGACGCGCGAGCACGTAAGCTTTGTTGCGTGCCGCGCTCACTTCGCGACGTCTGCGTCACACCTCTGCTGGCGACCTGCCTGCTCTGCGCGTGCGCGGCGCCGAAGGAAGAGTGCGGCACCACCCAAGCGGTCTTGAACGAGCTCAACGCCCTCGAGGTGGCCTGCTTCGCGACGCCTGGCGATGCGAGCGCGTGCGAGCGACTCACGAACGAGGCGCCGCACAACCTCGCCGGCATGACCGACGTCGCACTCGCTGAACGCGCCGAGCACGTCTCGAGCAACTGCGCGCGCCTCCTCCTCCTCCGGAATCTCAGCCCGAGCCTGCGCCAGCGCCAGCGCCAGCGCCGACGCCGGGCAACGCGCTTCCGCCCGCCCCGTCGTTCATCAACTCGCTCCGCCTCGACGCGAGCGGCAGGCCCACTGCCGCCGACGCATCACTCCTCGACAGCGTCGTGGCGGTGCTCAACGCCCACCCCGAATTCACCGAGCTCGAGGTGCGCGCTCACGTTCGCGAAGGCGAGCGTCCCCGCGACGCCGACGCCCACGCCACCAGCTGCGTCTCGTGGCTCATCGATCGCGGAATCGCCGCGCGACGGTTGCGGGCCGTCGTCCGGCCGCGGTGCGAAGGAGCACCAGCGGCGGCGGTCACCTTCAAGGTCTCGCTGTCCGACGGCGATCCGTGCGCGGTGCGGTGATTTTCTCCTCACCCCGACCCTCTCCTCCTCGGGAGGAGAGGGAGAGCTACTTGCTCAGCCCACGCCGCTTGAGCGTCGACTCGAGCGAGCCCGGGTTGATGTCCCGGCCCTGCGCGACGCGGTCGTTCCAGGTCTCGGTCTTGCCGATCGTCCCCGGCACTTCGACCATCGAGATCGTCCCCGGCACCGGGCACACCAGGTGGCACAGGTTGCAGCCGACGCACTCGTGATCGTCGATGACCGGCAAGAAGCGACCCACCGCGCCCGCCGCCTTCACCGGCACCGCCGGAATGTTCGCCGGAATGTGCGTGTGGCCCGCCTTCACGTGCTCTTCGTGCGTGCGGCCCGGAATCAAGATGCACTGGTGCGCGCCGTCCATGCAGGCCGTGTGGCAGAGGTTGCAGCCGATGCACGAGTCCGGGTTGATGCGCGCCTTCAGGTTGTAGTTGAGGTCGAGCTCGCCCCACTCGGCGTACGCGCCCACGGCCTTGCCGCGCAGCTCCATCACCGACTTCATGCCCTTGCTGTCGAGGAAGTCCGACAGGCCCTCGATCATGTCTTCGACGATGCGGTAGCCGTAGTGCATCACCGCCGTGCAGACCTGCACCGACGTGGCGCCGAGCGCGATGAACTCCGCCGCGTCGCGCCAGTTGCTGATGCCGCCGATGCCCGAGATCGTCATGTGCTTCGTCGCGGGGTTCTTCGCGAGCTGGCTCATCATGAACAGCGCGATGGGCTTCACCGCCGGGCCGCAGTAGCCGCCGTTGGTCGACTGGTTGCCGACGCGCGGGTTGGGCACCATGCGATCCAAATCGACGCCGAGCAGCGACTTCACCGTGTTGATCAACGACACCGCCGGCGCGCCACCCTTCGCCGCCGCTTCACCCGGCTCGTTGATGTCGCCGGTGTTGGGCGTCAGCTTGATGATGACCGGAGTCTTCGCGTACTCCATCGCCCAGCGCGTGATCTCCTCGAGCACCTTGGGCTCCTGGCCGACCGCGCTCCCCATGCCGCGCTCGCACATGCCGTGCGGGCAGCCGAAGTTGAGCTCGAGGCCATCGCACCCGGTGTCCTCGGCGCGCTTGATGATCTCCTTCCAGTTCTCCTTGCTCTCCACCATCAGCGAAGCGATCACCGTGTTCTTCGGGTAGCGCTTCTTCACCTCGTACATCTCCTTGAGGTTCACCTCGAGGGGACGGTCGGTGATGAGCTCGATGTTGTTGAGCCCCATCATGCGCGTGTTGCCGTAGTCGTGTGACCAGAAGCGCGAGGTGACGTTGGTGATGGGGTCGCCCAGCGTCTTCCACACCGCGCCGCCCCAGCCCGCGTCGAACGCCCGCATGATCTGGGGACCGCTGTTCGTCGGAGGCGCGCTCGCGAGCCAGAACGGGTTGGGCGACTTGATGCCGCAGAAGTCGATGCTCAGGTCAGCCATGGCTCACTTCCCTCCCTGCAGATGACGAATCATGTCGCGCACGGCGAGCTTGGCTTCCTGCACCGCGTTGACGACTTCCTTGCCGCCGTTGACGCAGTCGCCGCCGCTCCACACCTTCGCGTTGCCGGTGCGGTGGGTCTTCGCGTCCACGACCACGTTGCCCTTCTTGTCGAGCTCCACGCCGGGGAAGGCCTTCGCCACGCCCGTCGCCGTCGCCTGCCCGATGGCCAGCGCCACCAGCTCGCAGCTCAGCGACTCGCCCGACTTCAACTTCACGCCGGTCAGCTTCTTGCCGCCGTCGCGCACGAACTCCGTGACGACCGAGTTTTCCATCAGCCGCACGCCGTGCTTCCGCGCGTACGCCAGCTCGTGCACGTAGCCCGACATGTCCTTCTCGGTGCGGCGGTAGACCATCGCCACGTCGGCCACGCCGAGCAGCTTCAGCTCGTGCGCGATGTCGATCGCCGTGTTGCCGCCGCCGATGACCAGCGCCGTCTTCACGTGAGAGAGGTGCAGCTTCGGGTCGGCCTTGATCTGCTCGATGAGCTCGACCGCGCCGTGCACGCCGGGGCCATCTTCTCCCGGCACGCCGAGCTTCGAGTCCGCACCGAGGCCCAGCCCGAGGAACACCGCGTCGAAGTCCTTCAAGAGCGCGTCGGCGCCGACCTTGCCGTCACCGCCCTGGCCCGCGACGATCTCCACGCAGTCCATCAGCTCGACGTCGCCGAGCGAGAAGACCTGGCTGATCTCGTCGAGCGCCGCGTTCGCCGACTGCTTGTACGGCGCGATGCCCAGCGTGTTGAGCCCGCCGGGGATCTTCTTCTTCTCGAAGAGCACCGCCTTGTGGCCCTCGAGCGCGAGCAGGCCCGCCGCCGCGACCGACGCCGGGCCCGCGCCGACGATGGCGATCTTCTTGCCCGTCGACGGCTTCTTCGCCGGCACCAGCTTCGCGAGCGACTTTTCCTTGATGGCCGTCTCGGTGGCGAAGCGCTGCAGCCGCCCGATGGCGATCGGCTCGCGACCCCACGTGTTGTAGACGCACGCGCCCGCGCAGAGCACCTCGACCGGGCACACCCGCGCGCACGACGCCCCGAGGATGTTCTCCTTCAAGATGGTGCGCGCCGCGCCGGTCGTGTTGCCGGTGCTGATCTTGTGAATGAAGTTGGGAATGTCGATGCCGGTGGGGCACGCCTTGATGCACGGCGCTTCGACGCAATAGAGGCAGCGGTTGGCCTCGGTCATCGCCTCGGCGGGCGAGTACGCGGGCTTCGACTCGGCGAAACGCTGCTCGAGGCGGCCGTCAGGCAGCACGGGGAGCGGGAACATCGAAACCTCCACAGGGTGGATTGTCAGCGGGGCCCGAGAGGGTCGCCGAGCGATCCCTGAAGGTCAACGTTTCGCTGAGGGCCTTCGCGCGGTGCGTTGCGCAACACGTCATGTCGCTGCCTCGGCGGCACGCACCGCCGGGAGTAGGCTCGACGCCGTGCTCCCTCGACTGCTGATCCTCGCGTCGCTCGTCGCGCTGGCCGGCTGCACCGACAACAAGAAGAAGATGCGCGAGGCCCAGGCCAAGCGCGACGCCGAGAAGGCGCAGTTCGAGAAGGACAAGGAAGCGAAGATCAAGGCCGCCGCGCCGAAGGTCGATCGCGCCAAGCTCGACAGCTCGTGGGACGACCCGTCGTTCCAGAAGATCTCGCTGGGCCGCCCGTGCCCCGAGGGCCTGTGGTCCATCTTCCCGGGCACGCCGGGGGAAACGCCCGCCGAACAGCAGAAGAACGAGAGCCAGCGCGAAGCCCTCGCGCAGAAGATGAAGGACACCACGTTCGTCGTGCTGCTCGCCCACGGCAACGGGCTCACGATGCGCAAGTACAACGCGAAGAAGAAGCAGCTCACCGTCGAGGTCGATGGCCTCGTCGAGTGCTACGACAAGTTGGGCCTGCTCTCGGTGGCGTGGGGTGAGCCCGCCAAGCCGTTCCGCCCGCCGCCGCCCGACGCCGACGAAGAAGAGATGACGCCGCAGGCCGTGTGGCGCGCGCAGCCGCTGTTGTTCCCGCTGCCGTTCGCGACCGCGAAGGAAGCCAACGCGTTTCGCGACAAGGAAGGGCTCGGCCTCGAGGCGCGGCTGGTCTTCAAGCTGGGGAAGATCGACGTCGACAAGAAGAACGCGAAGACGTCGAGGCCGCTGCCGGATGCAGGAGCGGTGAATGAGGAGCTCGATTGGGGTGCGGGCCGGCTCGTGCACGTGCAGTTGATTGGCGTGCGCGTCGCGACCGATTTTGAGAAGCACTTGCTCGCGGAGAAGAAGCCGTAGTTCTCCTCCTCACCCCGACCCTCTCCTCCTCGGGAGGAGAGGGAGTTTCTACGCGTCGAGGCCGTAGCCCCGCAGCTTGCGCCACAGCGTGGTGCGCCCGATGCCCAGCACGCGCGCCGCGTCGGTCTGCTGCCCGCCACACGCCTCGAGCACGCGCAGCACGTGACGCCGCTCGGCTTCCTCGAGCGTCACCAGCTCACCGTCGTTCACCACTGGCGGCAGCGCCGGCCGCGAGAGCTCGTCGGGCAGGTGCTCGGGCGCGACGTCTTCGCCGCGCGACAACACCGCGCCGTGCTTCACCGCGTTCTGCAGCTCGCGCACGTTGCCGGGCCACGGGTACTTGAGCAGCGCCGACTGCGCGCGCGCGGTGAACGCGCCGGTGTGCCCCTCTTGCTGCAAGAACATCTCGGCCAACACGAGGATGTCTTCGCGGCGCTCTCTCAACGGCGGCACCACCAGCGTGAAGACCTTGAGCCGGAAGAAGAGGTCTTCGCGGAACTTTCTTTCCCGAACGCACTGGGCGAGGTCCTGGTGGGTCGCGCAGATGATGCGCACGTCGACGTTCACGCTCTGCGTCTCACCGACCCGACGAATTTCGCCATCTTGCAGCGCGCGCAGCAGCTTGGCCTGGAGCGAGAGCGGCAGCTCCGCGACCTCGTCGAGCAACAGCGTGCCGCCGTCGGCCGCTTCGAAGAGCCCCGTCTTCGCCGACTGCGCGCCGGTGAAGGCGCCGCGTGCGTGACCGAAGAGCTCTGACTCGAGCAGGTCGGCTGGCAGCGCCGCGCAGTTCACCGCGACGAACGGCTTGAGCCGCCGCGTGCTGTTCGCATGGAGCGCCCGCGCGAGCACTTCCTTGCCCGAGCCGCTCTCGCCGCGCATCACCACCGCGGCGTCGGTGTTGGCGACCGTCGCCGCCTTCTTCAACACCTCGCGCATCGCCTCGCTCTCGCCCACGAGGCGTCCGCACCTGCGCCCTTCCGCGCCCACCGCCATCGCCCGGCATCGCCCACACAGCCCACCGCCACGCTCGAACGGCGTGTCGCAGCTGAACCTCGCCACCTCAGTCATCGCCAACTCCTGCCGCGCAAACTGTGCGCGAAAACCACGTCATTTCGACTGGTGCAGGTGATGCATGGCGCGCGGCGTACCATGCGTCTTTCCGTCACCATCTCCGAGGCTCCGCAGGTCGAAGCCCCGCCTCGCCCCTGGGTGCCCTTCGTCACCGGCGCGCTCGTCTTCACGTTGCTCTTCGGCGCGCTCTCGGGCGCGTTCGACCTCTGGCGGCTGCGCGTCGCGCTCTCGCCCGTGCCGGTGGATCACCACCGCGGCCACGCGCTGGGTCAGCTGTTCGGCTTCGTGTGGCTCTTCACCATGGGGCTCTCGCTGCACCTCGGGCCGCGCTTCTTCAACGCGCCGCTGCCGGGTGCGGGGCGGCTGCGGGTGCTCAAGTGGCTCAGCCTCGGAGGCGTGGTGCTCGCGCTCGCGGGGCGCTTCGGCGCGTTGCTGCCGGGCTCGGCCGTGTTCGGTCCCGTCGGTGCGGTGCTGGTGCTCGCCGCGGCGACCAACTGGCTCGAGCTGGTGCTCACGTGGAACCGCGAGCCCGGCCCGCGCGATGGCATGCACCGCTTCGTCGTCGCGGGCACGGCGTGGTGGTGGGTCGCCGCGCTCAGCTTCGTGGTGTGGCAGCTCGGCCAGGCGGCGGGCGGTCCCCTCGCGTCAGTGCCGATGGAAGCGGTGTGGGCGCCCGCGCTCTTCGGCGGCGCGTCGTGGGTGTGGGGCGTGTTCCTGCGCGCGGGGCTGTGCACGCTGCAGCTCGCGCGGCCGACCCCGAAGTGGCAGCGCGCGTGGTTCGTCACGTGGCAGGTGGCGGTCGGCGCGGCGACGGTCGGTGCGTGGGTCGGGCCGACGCTCGACCCGCTGGTGCATCTCGCGTTCGTCGTCGCGGTGGTGGTGCTCGCGCTCGCGCTGCGGCCGCACCGGGCGGATGGCTCGAGTCCGCAGGCGCGGGCCGTGCGCTGGGGCCTGTGGTGCGTCGGCGCGTTCGGCGTGATGCACCTGTGGGCGCTGCTGCCGCTGCCTCAGCCGGCGCTGCTCGGCGATGCGACGCGGCATGCGTTCTCGCTCGGGGCGATGACGTCGTTCTTGTTCGGGTTTGGCGGGCGCATGGTGCCCGGGTTCTCGGGCGTGCGGCTCGCGCGGCCCCGGGCGTACGAGGTGGGGTTGCTCGGCGTGCAGGCGGCGGTGGTGTTGCGGTTGTGCGAGCTGTCGACGTCGAAGCTGGCGCTCTCGTTGTCGGCGGCGTCGGGTGGGTTGGCGGTGTTGGGCGTGGGGCTCGTCGCCTTCGCACTGTTGACGACGGTGCGGCGGGTGCCGGCGCTCGCCTGAGCGCACTCCCTCTCCCCGCGAGCGGGGAGAGGGCCGGGGTGAGGGGCTGACGTTGCAGCCGGGCTGCTTCCGGCGATGC
>JAXLYB010000016.1:0-181630 GCA_046351675.1 Myxococcaceae bacterium | reverse complement strand
AGGGGATTCGAGACGCACGGTGAAGCGAGCACCGCTTTGACCGTGCCCTGGCGGAGCACCTGCTCGAGGGCGTCGAGATCGAGGCCGGTGCGCGGGGCGGCGGGCACCTCGATGGCGCGCATGCCGAGCAGTTCGATGGCCTGCAGCACGCCGAAGTAGGTGGGCGTCTCGACCGCGATGGAATCTCCGGGCTTCGCGACGGCGCGCAGGGCGAGGTGCAGGGCCTCCATGGCGCCGACGGTGACGACGAACTCGGACTCGTGGAGCGAGAGGCCCCAGGTGACGCTGCGCTTGCTCAACTGGCGGCGGAGCGTGGGCACGCCGGCTGTGTCGCCGTAGGTCGCGCCCACGTCCTGCATCTCGCGCGCGATGGCCGCGAGCATGCGGTTGAGCTGGCGAATGGGGAGCAGGGCGGGGGAGATCTGCGCCGCGCCGAGCGGCACCACCGAGGGATCGCGCATCGACTGCATCAACGCGCGCACGCCGGGCGTGACCGACACGGTGGCTGGGGCGAGGTTGAGGCGCGCCACGCGGGGCTCGGCGGCGGGGGCGATGGAGCGCGGGCGCACGAAGTGACCCGAGCGCGGCCGCACCTCGATCAGCCCATCGTTCTCGAGGCGCACGTAGGCCTGCAGCACGGTGGCGATGCTCACCTTGCGCTGCCGGGCTAGGCCGCGCACCGACGGCATGCGGTCGCCGCCGCGAAGGGTGCCGGTGCGAATGGCTGCCGCGAGGTCATCTGCCACCTGGTCGTAGAGCAGCGTCATGGCGGCAACTGTAACGGTCTGCGCGCTGGTGCACCGGTACAGATTGGGCGGCGGGTGCACAGTGCAGCTGCGCTGCCCGCGCGCAGTGTCTTCTGTGCTGTAAGGACGTCGATCTCCCTGCGTCTGTGCTGGTCGAAGGTTACGCAGGAGCCTGCTGCCATGAGTGCCGCCGTCGCCGCCGTTCAGATTCCCGAGTCGTCCGCGTCGCGCCGCGGCGTCATCCTCGCTCTCGCCGCCGTGTATTTGATCTGGGGCTCGACCTACCTCGCGATGCGCGTCGCGGTCGAAGGGCTGCCGCCGTTCATGATGGCCAGCGCCCGCTTCGTGCTGACCGGCACCATCCTGCTGCTCTTCATGCGCTGGCGCGGCGAGCCGTGGCCGACCTGGCGGCAGTGGGCATGGGCGACGCCGATCGGCGTGCTGATGTTCGTGCTCGGCAACGGCACCGTGGCGCTGGCCGAGAAGAACATCTCGTCGGGCATCGCCGCGGTGATCTGCGGCACCATGCCGCTGTGCGTGGCGGCGATGAGCCGCTTCTTCGGTGAGAAGGTGTCGGTGCGCGAGTGGGTGGCGATGGCCATCGGCTTCACCGGCGTGGCGCTGCTCAGCTTCGGCAAGGAGCTCCGCGCCGACCCCGCCTCGGCCGCGCTGGTGGGCGTGGCGCCCATCGCGTGGGGCCTGGGCTCGCTGCTCGCGCGCCGGCTGCCCGTGGCGAAGGGCTTCATGTCAGCCGCGACGCAGATGCTCACCGGAGGCGTGGTGATGGCCTTCGTCAGCCTCGCCGCGCGCGAGCAGGTGCCGGTCGCACCGCCGCTCAAGTCGGTGCTGGCGTGGGTCTACCTCGCGACCTTCGGCTCACTCATCGCGTACACCGCGTACAGCTGGCTGCTCACCAACACCCGGCCGGCGGTTGCCACCAGCTATTCGTACGTCAACCCGGCGATCGCGGTGGCGATCGGCGTGGCGCTCGGTGGCGAGCACGCGGGGCCGGAGATCTTCGCTGCGGTCGCGCTGATCGTCGTCGCCACCGTGCTGGTCATCACGCGGCCCGCCGTCCCTCAACCTCAGCGCGCGGCCGAGAGCTCCGACCAGGGCGTGAAGACGAACTCCGAGGTCGAGAGCGCGACGTAGAGCCCCTGCTCGTTGGCGCTCGCGCCGGTGATGGTCGCGTCGGGCGCGGCGCCGAGCGCGTCGAGGGCGAGGTGCACGCGCAGCTGACCTTCGCCGCTCCACGCCGCGACGCCGTGCGGGGTGAACACGCAGACGCCGTCGCCGCAGCGGGTGAGGGCGCCCGTCTCGAAGCCATGGCCGAAGTCGAGCACCGTGTCGCCGACGCGCACGTCACCAGCCGGGGTGGTGCGCACCAGGCCCAGCCCGCAGGAGGGCGTGAGGGGCGCGTCCCACCGGCAGGCGCCGTCGTCGAGCTCACGCACGCCGATCGACCAGAACACGTCGTCGGCGGTGAGCACGCCGCCGCTCTGCTCCCAGAGCGTCGCGGGCGCGGGCATCGCCTGCTGGCGCCAGTCGGCGGTCGACAGGATGCCGGTCGGCCCGCAGGCGCTGACCCACATCGTGCGGCCGGAAGGCGAGACGCCGAAGCCCCAGATGCCACGTCCGCCGGGCACGAGCTCCGTCGCGGTGCCGAAGCGGTCGAGCCTCGCGACGGTCGCCCCGCGGAAGCTGGCGTCGAGCGGGAAGGCATAGAGGGTGCCGTTCTCGTCGGCGTCGAGCAGCTCGAGCACCGAGCGGGAACCGGCCGCGGCGAGCTCGCAGCCCCGGCCCTGGTGATCGAACACCTCGAGGCCGGTCTCCCGCGGCACCGTGAGCAGCGCGCCGCCCTTCGTGGCGAGCAGGCGTGAGCCGGGTGGCAGCCCGGCGCGGCAACGGCCCAGCGGCTGGCTGGTCGCGCTCGGGGTGGTGGCGACGGCGCGCACGTGCGGCGCGTCGAGGGGCGCGCAGCCGGCGCAGAGGACGACGAGGGGCAGGGTTCGCAGCAGTGGGTTCATGGCGAGGAGAAAGCCATGCGGGCGGTCGTGCGAGAACGCCCGCTCATGCACGGAGGTCGTGCAAGAATGCACGACATGAACTGGGACGATCTCCGCGTGGTGCTCGCGCTGTCGGACGTGGGCTCGCTGGCGAAGGCGGCGCAGCGGCTGGGCGTCGATCACACCACCGTGGGCCGGCGGGTCGACGCGCTCGAGGGCGCGCTGCGGCTCAAGCTCTTCACCCGCTCGCCGCGCGGCTACGTCGCCACGGCCGACGCCGAGCGCCTGCTGGAGCCGCTGCGGCGCGTCGAGGCGGCGGTGCACGACGTCGAACGCGTGGCCGCCGCGGCCGACGTGTTGGCGGGCACGGTGAAGGTGACGGCTCCGGAGACCTTTGGCGCCAGCTACCTCGCGCCGCGGCTGGCGGTGTTCGGCCGCGAGCACCCGCAGGTGCGCATCGAGCTCGCGCTGTCGGGCACGGTGTTCGATCTCGGCCGGCGCGAGGCGGAGATCGCGGTGCGCCCGTTTCGCTCGAAGCAGGAGAACCTCGTGGTGCGCAAGGTGGCGACCGTGGCGTACGGGCTCTACGGCTCGTCGGACTACCTGCGCCGCCGCCCGGTGCTCGGCCCGCAGCGGTTGCACGAGCACTGCCTCTTGTCGTCGCCCGACCAGGGCGATCTCGAGGCCCGTTGGCTGCAGCGCCTCGACCGCCGTGCGCAGCCGACGCTCGCCAGCACGCTCTCGCTGGCGCTCCTCTCGGGCGCGAAGGCCTCGGCGGGGCTCGCGGTGCTGCCGCGCTACCTGGGCGATCTCGAGCCGTCGCTGCGGTTGGTGCCGATGCCTGACCCGCCGCACGAAGACATGTGGCTGACCGTGCACCGCGATCTGCAGCGCACGCCGCGGGTGCGCGCGCTGCTCGACTTCCTCGGCGCCTCGATGGCGACCGACGCCCGGCAGTTCACAGGCGCCAGTTGAGGCGCAGGCCCGCGATGAAGTCGTGGCGATCGGTGCCGGCCAGCGGCAGCGTGCCCGCCAGCTCGATGCCCAGCCGCGCGATCTTGAAGCGCAGCGCGAAGGTCGGCGCGAACGACGAGACCGGCCCGAGGCGGCCCGAGAGATCGACCACCAGCGCGCCCCAGTCGAAGGGCGAGAGCTGCGCGCCGCCGAGCAGCAGCGCCGTGCCGCGCACCAGGGCCGGGCCGCGACCGACGGCGCCGGTGAGGTTGCCGCCGAGCGCGCCGTGCACCTCGAGCCACCGCGAGGGCCGCCACGAGAGGTTGGCCCCCAGCTCGCCGCCGAGCAGCCGCGCGCCGGGGATCTCGAACGAGGTCGGGAGCAACACGCGGCCCGTCACCGCAGCGACCACCGTGTCGCCGCGGAAGAGCACCTGCGTGGCGCCGGCGGTGAGGTGGCCGAGCGTCAGGCTGGTCGAGGTGAGCACCGCGTTCTGCGCGAAGTTGAAGGTGATCACCTCGAGCGTGCCGAACAGCTCGGTGGTGTCGCGCAGCGCGTACGAGCCGAAGATCACGCCCTGCGCGGCGAGCGCGCCGTAGAAGTCGGGCGTGTCGATGGTGGCGCCGAAGCGGCCGCC
This sequence comes from Myxococcaceae bacterium, assembly GCA_046351675.1. Lineage (GTDB taxonomy): Bacteria > Myxococcota > Myxococcia > Myxococcales > Myxococcaceae > Archangium_A. The sequence continues at coordinate 177,287 of JAXLYB010000016.1, read as the reverse complement.
GATTCCCAGCTCGGTGCGCGGGCAGGCGCGACGGCCGGTGGCGAGATCTGCCTCGGCGTACCCGAGCGCGATGGGGCCCTCTCCGAGCCCTTCGGCGCGCCAGCGGGCGCAGTCGCGCGCCTGGTCGAAGCCCACCTCGGCCGGCGCGGCAACGGGTGCAGCCACCTCGACCGGAGCGGGCGCGGCGTCGGGCTCAGCGCCGAGGCTGAGCAGCACGGCGATCATCAGGGCGCTCATGGCGTGGGCTCCTTGACCGGCGCCGTGAAGGCGGAGTCACCGTCGAGATCGAGCAGGAACGGGTTGGTGAAGGCCTCGGGCACGCCGCCGTTGGTGATGACCGAGAATTCGTAGCCGGGTTTTCCTCGCGCGGGCGCTGGCGGTTCCTTCAGCGGCCCGGCCTTCGCGCCCATCGAGACGTCGGCGAGATCGACCACGCCGTTGCCGTCGTTGTCGGTGGTGTCGGGCATGCCATCCTTCTCTCCGTCGAGCCCGCCGCCGAGGTCGCCCGCGAGCAGCAGCGTGTGCCCGGCCTCGACCACCAGCCACGCGTCGCCGCTCACGGTGCGCGTCAGCTCGCTGATCGCCAGCTCACCCTCGTAGACGACGAAGTTGCCGCTGGTCGCGAAGGGATCGGCCGCCGCCGTGACCGGCAGGTGTTTGACCACCACGCCGTTGATCACCACGCGCACCTCTTCGACCGGCACCCACGGCGCAGCCGAGACCTTGAGCTTCAGCTTCGCGCCGGCCGCGGGCTTGAACAGCGTCGTCGACGGCGTGACCGAGTCGATCGACGCCTCGATGACGGGCCCGTTGGTCCCCATCGAGCGGCCCGCCTTGAGCGCGCGGTTGAATTCCCCGATGTCGAAGTTCGCGCCCGGGGTGGTGGTGGTGAAGACGAGGTTCTGCGGCAGGCCGACGGTGCTGTCGGTGAGCGAGTGCGAGTCGGAGTTCGCGGTGCCGGTGCGCACCCGGCCCTGGCTGAGCATGTAGTGCCAGAACGCGCGGTACTGGAGGAACTGGGTGTTGTCGGAGCCGTTCATCACCTCCTGCGCGTGGTGCCCGTCGTTGCTGAAGCTCGAGCCCGCGGGCGTGCGCACGTAGACCCCCATGCGCGTGCCGTCGTCGCTCTTCGGGAGCGGCTTGCGAAGATCCATCAAGATCGCGCGGGGGAAGCCGAGATCGCGGCCGAACTCCGGCGTGGCCCACGGGTGGTTGAGCTCGATCAGCGGCTCGCCAGTGAAGAGCGGCTTGGTCTTCTCGAAGAGGCCGCCGGGCTCGACGCGCTCGTCGAACGGGCCGCCGTTGCGCGGGAGCGACGGGTCGAACTTCAGCGGCCACATGTTGTAGTGGCCGATCACCAGCGGGAAGCCGTAGCCGGGCACGGTCAAGAAGGGGATGTGACCGGTGGTCTCGAGGCCGATCACGGTCGACATGCGGCCGTCGAGCCCCAGCGAGCGCAGCACGTCGGCGTAGTCGTGCACCACGTCGTGATCGGTGCCGATGATCACGTCGAGGTCGGACGCGGCGAACGAGATGACGCGATCGATGTCGGGGATCGAGCTGTCGAACGAGGCCGCGCCGTGCACGTGCAGATCGGCCGACAGCGCGCCGCCCGGCTTGAGGGGCAAGCGCGTGAGCTGGAAGTCGATGGTCTGCGGCGCGCCGGTGATGGTGATGGTCTGCTTCTCGATCGACCAGAACGGCCCGTGGAACGCGTAGACGTCGAACGTGCCCACCGGCACCTCGACGAAGGCGTCGCCGTTGAACACCAGCACGCGGTTGCAGGCGGGAGACGCACCGGGCGGCGGACCGAGCCAGGGCGCGCAGGTGGCGAAGCGGCCGTGCAGCGTGCCGACCAGGTTGGGCTCGTCGGCGTCGGTGGCCGGCGCGAAGAAGAGCTCGGCGTTGATCGGCATCAGCGTGCCGGCTTCGCGCGCATGAAAAGTGACCACCGCGGTCGAGGGCAACACGAAGGTGCCGAGGTCGGTGGTGGTGTTGGTCACGGGCAGCTCGCGCTCGACCTGCTTGCGCCCGAAGGAATGCGCCTCGATCACCCACTGCTTGCCCACCGGCACCTGCGCGAAGAACGTGCCGTCGCCCGCGGGGACGACCTGCGTGGTCGGCACGCGCTGGCCCGCATCCATCGAGAGGGTGCCCTCGCTGATGAGCACGCTGGCCTGGCGCTCGGTGCCGAAGTTGCCGCCGCCCATGCGCTCGACCTTGCCGGTGAGCGTCACGTACTGCTCGCCCTGGGTCTGCTTGCGCACCTCGAGCGCGACGTCGATCGCCCCGCTCACGCCCTTGGTGTCGCCGACCGCGAAGAAGCGCTCGAACACCAGCGAGCCGCGCGGGGGGACGATCTGGCGCGGCAGGCCCGCGGCGGAGATCTGATCGCTGTGGAAGCCCTCGAGCGTCTGCGAGGTGCAGCTCACCGCGGCGAACGAAGAGACGTGGTCGTCGGTCGAGTGGCCCGCCGCCGCCATGTACGGGAACGTGCGGTACACGCCGTTGATGGTGGTGAGCCCGAACGAGGGGTGCACGAAGCCCGAGCCGGGGCCCGGCGCGAAGGGCAGCGCCTCGCGGCCCGACCAGTAATAGGCGTCGGTGAGCCCCCAGGTCTGCGTGTCGGTGCCGCCGTTGACGATCTCGGTGCGCGCGCGCAGGCCGAGATCGCACGCGTTCAGCTCGTAGCGCGTGGTGATGGGCACCGAGGGCACGCCGTCGAGCGTGCCGCGCACCTGCACCGCGATGCGCGGGTTCTCGGCGAAGCCGCCGTCGGGGCCGAAGCGCTCATCGATGAGCTCCACCGAGGTGTAGAACGCCGCGTCGCGCGGCAGCACGCCCACCACCTGGAAGAGGTTGTTGAGCACGTCCTTCGCCTGGCCGTGGGGCGAGAGGTCGAGCACCGAGCCGCCGTTGGGGTCGAGGAAGTTCTGCGTGCCGACGTTGGCGATCACCACGTCGACGAACGCGTTCGACAGCTTCACGTCACCGACGGATCCCAGTCCGTCCCACCCGCCGGGACGCTGCGTGGGCGAGGTGATGGTCTCGACCTTGAGCTGCGCAGCGAGCGCCGGGTCGCAGCTGAACTTCACGCGAGGGCAGGGCGAAGGCACCTTGCACGTCGCTTCGCCGTTGAGGCACCCCTCGCGCTGACACCCCTGCAACGCGACGCTCACGGCGACCGCGAGCACCAGTCCGAGCCACTTCATCGAAAGGCCTCCAGGCCGTGCGCGGCGTGACAGGAGTCGCCGATCAGGTCGAGGTAGATCTGCAGCTGCGACGCCTTCAGCTCCTTCATGCGCTCGAACGCCTTCTCGGTCTCGAGCCCGCGCACGGCGACGTCGAGGAACGCCTTGGCCTTGTTCACCGAGAGCTTCTGCTCGTCGGTCAGCTTGAGCCCGAAGTCGTCGCGGAAGTGCGCCACCGTCTCGAGCCAGTGCCCGTAGAACTTCACCATCTGCACGAGAATGGGGAGCTTGAACTGCGGCATGCCGCCGAGCGCCTGCTGGAACGCGGCCTCGTACTGCACGCGCTCTGACTCGAGCCGGTAGAAGTGAATCGCGACCTGCGTGTCGAGCCGCGCGCCCCAGCGCTTCCGCACCTCGGGGAACCGCGCCCACGCGAGCACGCCCTGCACGAAGTGCAACCCGCCGCACGAGTGCGCGTAGACACCCTGCTTGCGCTTGTCGACCTTCGGCTGGTGCTCCTCGAGGCCCTTCTTCAGGTCGGCCGTCTCGGCCTCGAGCTCGGTCAGCGCGTCGTCGAACACCTGGTCGAGCACGATGGTCGAGCCGTCGCTGGTCTTCCACGTGGTGCCCGGCTTCTGGGTGGCGGCGAAGATCGACAGCGTCCAGCCCACGTCTCGCCAGTATTCCGGCACCGACGGCACGTGGCGGAAGCCCAGCTTCACCGACTCGACCATCTGCGCGAGCGTCACCTCGCCCCAGGTGGTCTTGAACTTCGTGTTGAGCGGCATCTTCGCGTCGGCCACCAGCGCCTTGGTGTTCAGGTTGGTGTGGGGCTCGATGGGCGTCTGGTCGGCGCCATACCGCTGAAACCCGAAGGGGGCGCCCTGGCCCGGGCCGCCGTCGGGGAGCACGTTCTTCAACAGGAAGTCGTGGAAGATGACGTCGGTCGCCTTGCGCCCGTCGCTTGCAAGGAAGGCCGGCCCCAACGTCTTGACGCCGTGCGCGAGTGCCCACGGGTTGGTCGGTTCGGCGGCCCACAGGAGGCATTGCGTGCGCAGCACCTCATCGGCGTGTGACTTTGTTGGCGGCGGGGCTGCCACGAACAGGGACAGTGTGAGCGCGGATGCCGCGATGAGCATGGGGTTCCTTTACTCCGAACTTTGGTATGAGCGGACGATGCTGCGCGTTGCGTTGTGTCTGTGCCTCGCCGTCATGCCAGTGCAGTCTGCCTGGGCCCAGTACGTGGCCACGCCGCAGGCCGGGGTGCCGTACCCAGCGCTGACCAACCCGAGCCCGGTGGTGCTGGTCGCGGCCGGCTCGAACGACCCGCGTGATCGCGGCCGCGCGACGATCCAGCTCGGGTTCGACTTCACGCTGTACGGGCGCGTGTACCAGGCGCTCACGGTCACCGCGAACGGGCTGCTCTTCCTCGAGCCGTCGACGGGCGCGAACCTCACGTCGGACTTCCCGGGCAACGTGGCGCTGCCGAGCGGTGCCGAACCCAACGGCATCGTCGCCCCGCTGTGGGACGACCTGGTGGGCAACAACGCCACGAGCGTGATCCAGACCCAGGCGGTGACGGGCTCGAACGGGCAGGGCCTGGCGATCGAGTTCAAGGACTGGAACCGCGTGTTCGGCGCCTTCCAGCTCAACTTCCAGGTGCGGCTGTGGGCGAACGGCATCGTGGAGTTCTTCTACGGCACGATGATCGGCTCGGGCGCGACGGCCATCACCGCGACCATCGGCATCGAGAGCGGAACGGGGAGCGCGGCCACGAAGGGCCTGACGAACTGCACGTCGGATTGTTCGATCGGCAGCTTCGACCCGGGCATGACCGGCACGCCGATCTCGTACATCCGCTTCGGGCCTCCGCCGGGCGTCGACCTGCAGGCCCAGGTGCTGCGCGTCAACGCGATCAACACCATCAACGATGGCGGCCAGCTGTCGATCGACACCACCTTCCTCGCCAAGAACTTCGGCACCCTCTCGAGCGGGGCGTGGAACTACGAGCTGTACCTCTCGCAGGACACCATCGTCGACGGCACCGACTTCCCGTTCGCGCCGCAGCCGGGCGCGCAGGGCTCGTTGAGCTTCCTCGCGTCGAACTCGGCCAACGCCACGGGCGTCGTCGATCGGCCCGACGGCGGGTCCTGGTACGTGCTGGCGAACATCGTGCCGCTGCCCGACGGCGGCGAGACCAACGTCTTCAACAACGTCGTCGCGACCACCGTGCCCTACGCCGCGGGCGTCGACCTGATCGCCGAGGGCGTGTTTCCTCCGCCCGTCGCTGGCCCGGGCGACCCGGTGTCGGTGCGCGTGCAGTTCAGCAACCAGGGCTTCGAGCCCGCCGGTAACGTGGTGGTGAAGCTGCTGGCCTCGGTCGACACCTCGGTCTCGGCGGACGACAAGGTGCTGTTGACGCAGCCGATCGCGATCAGCGGCGGTCAGCAGATCCAGCAGACGCTGTCGTTCACCATTCCCAACACCACGCAGGCCGGCGACTTCTACGTGCTGCTGCAGCTCGACGACGGTCCGAACGCGGGCACCATCGTCGAGCGGTCGGACTTCAACAACGTCGCGGCGTCGACGTCGATCATGCAGATTCGCCAGGCCGACCTCACGGTGACGCAGGTGCGCGTGCTGCGCGCGCAGGCGCCGTTCGACGAGATCTCTTCCGCGTTCTTCGGTGAGCCCGCCCGCTTCGAGGCCTTCGTCGCGAACCTCGGCGGAGCCATCGCCAACAACGTCGCGGTCACCATCTACATGTCGGACAACGAGTCGCTGAACGCGGCGACCGACTCGCGGCTGGGCGCGTTGACGGGCGAGACGTTCGGGCCGGGCGAGGCGCGGTGGGTGACGATTCCGAGCGCGACCATTCCGGTGACGGGGATCGGCGGCGCGCCGCTGCCGGTGCAGCCCTACTTCTTCTTCGCCGCCGCGACCGCGGGCATGACGGCGGAGTCGAATTCCCAGAACAACTTCACGCACGGCGCCCCGGTGGTGGTGCGCAACCCGGCACCCGACCTGCTGGCGACCGAGCTGCAGACGCCGCTGCGCGCCGGTGCGGGCGAGCTGATCGCCGTCTCGCGCACGCTGGCCAACCTCGGCAACCGCGACGCGCCGCCGTGCACGTACCGCTTCGTGCTCTCGGCCAACGCGATCATCACCGCTGACGATCTGCCGCTCATGCGCGTGACGTCGTCGGGCGAGGTGCTCGAGGGCCAGGTCACGCTGCCGCAGGGCGCGCGCGACTCGGCGGTCGAGGTGCTGCGCATGCCCTCGAGCGTCGCCGAGGCCGACTGGTACGTGGGCGTGGTGCTCGACCCCGAGAACTCCATCGAGGAGTTCGACGAGGAGAACAACGGCCTGGCCGGCGCGCGCACCGCGGTGGTGCCGCAGGCGCTGCACATCGCCACGCCGGTGCTGCCCGACGCGACGGTGGGCGTGCGCTACGAGGTGCAGCTCGAGGGTGGCGGCGCGACCGGCCCCTTCACGTGGGTGCTCGCCGATCCCTACTCGATCCCGCCTGGCTTGATGCTCAGCTCGACGGGCGTGCTGAGCGGTACGCCGACCCAGCGCGGCGCGTGGACTCCGACGATCGAGCTGCGCGCCAACGGCCGGTCGATCATCGGTGCGCTGCCGCTGCGCGTCGCCCCGGTCACGACCTCCATCGCGATCAACCCGCGCCCGCTGCCTGCGCCGACGCGCGCCGTCGCCTACCGCGCGTCGATCGGCGTGGCGGGTGGCTCGGCGCCGTACCGGTTCACGTTGACGTCGGGCATCCTCCCCACCGGGCTGGTGGTCGACGGCGCGGGCGTGATCACCGGCACGCCGACCGACGCGCTGGGCACGATTCGCACCTTCACCATGCGCGTGGTCGACGGCATCGGGAACGTCGACGAGCGCTCGTTCTCGATGACGGTGGTCGACGCGGCGCCGTTCAGCATCCAGACGCAGACGCTGCCCGACGGCTTGATCGGCAACGAGTACCTGCAGTCGATCTTCGTCGCGAACCCGAGCGGCGCGGCGGTCACGCTGCCGGTGACCTGGTCGCTGGTGCAGGGCGAGCTGCCCACCGGCCTCGCGTTCGAAGAGAGCCACGGCGACACGCTGGTGATCAGCGGCACGCCGGTCTCGCCCGGCACCTTCGAGTTCACGGTGCAGGCCACCGACGGGCAGGGGCGCACCGACGCCTTCACGTACCTGGTGTTCATCGGCGCGGGCGCAGTCGACAGCTCGGTGACGGGGCCGTTCCTGGTCAACCCGGGCGACGCGGTGACCATCACCTTCAACGCGCAGCCGCTGCCCCAGGGGGCGACGTGGTTCTGGCGCACCGGCAAGCTGCCTCCGGGGCTCACCTTCGGCTCGGACGGCGTGATCACCGGCACCATCGACCCTGACGCGCCGGTCGGCGTGTACACGTTCTCGGCGGGCGTCGGCCTGCGGCGCGATCAGCTCTTCTCGCTAACGAGCTGGTCGCTCGAGGTGACGCTCGAGAAGAAGGTGAAGGCCGGCTGCACCACGGTCGACGGCACGGCGCTTCTTGCGCTGGGCTCGCTGCTCTTCCTCCGCCGTCGCCGCGGAGATCGCGCGAGGTGAGCCGCAGTCGCCCGCTGGTGGTGGGGCTGCTCCTGCTGTCGGGCGCGACGGGGCTCGTCTACGAGCTGACGTGGTCGAAGCGGCTGGCGAACCTGCTCGGCAACACCGGGCAGGCGCACGCCATCGTGCTGTCGACCTTCATGGGCGGGCTGGCGCTCGGCGCGTTCCTGCTCGGGCGGCGCGCGGACAAGGCGAAGCGACCGCTCGCGCTCTACGGCCTGCTCGAGATCGGCATCGGCCTCTACGCGCTGGTGATGCCGTCGGTGCTGGAGATCTTCGCGAGCGGCTACCTCGCCGTGGCGCCGGGGCTCGAGGGCGTGGCGCGCGTCACGGCGCGGCTGGCGCTGGCCTCGGCGGCGCTGATCGTGCCCACGCTGCTGATGGGCGGCACGTTGCCGGTCTTGATGCGGCACCTCACCGAGCGGCTCGGCACCGCGCGCAAGGAGCTCTCGCTGCTCTACGCGGTGAACTCGCTCGGCGCGTCGGTGGGCTGCCTCTTCGCGGGCATGATGCTGGTGCCGGCGGTCGGGCTGCTGACGTCAGAGCGGCTCGCGGCCACGGTGAACCTCGTGCTGGGCGCGATCGCGGTGGTGGTGGGGCGGGGGCTGGTGATCGATTCGCAGGCGGCTGGCGCGACGGAAGACGCGGCCGGAGAGGGCCAGCGCTTCGAGGCGGCAGCGGTGCGCGCGGCGCTGGTGGGCACGGCGCTCGCGGGCTTCACCTCGATGACCTACGAGACGGTGTGGATCCGCGTGCTGTCGATCGTGCTCGGCGGCACGAGCTACGCGTTCACGCTGATCCTCACCGCGTTCATTCTCGGCATCGCGATCGGCAGCTTCTGGCTCTCGACGCGGCCCGACACCAACGCGCTGCGCACCTTCGGCTGGCTGCAGCTGGCGCTCGTCTTCGCGGTGCTGGTCTCGATGACCGCCTACGCGCGGCTGCCGTACGCCTTCATCCAGGTGCACTGGCGGCTCGAGCACGCCCCGCAAACATGGTCGGTGTACCAGGCGCTCTGCTTCGCGGTGTGTGGCGCGCTCTTGTTGCCGCCGACGTTCCTGCTGGGCGCGAGCTTCCCGGCGGCGGCGCGCGTGGCGTTGCGCGCGGTCGGTGACGTCGGCGCGCGGCTGGGCACCACCTACCTGTGGAACACCATCGGCACCGTCACCGGCGCGCTGTTCGGCGGACTGCTCTTTTTGCCGTTGCTCGGGCTCGAGGGCACGCTGGCGCTGGCGCTGGTCGCGAACCTGATCGCCGCGGGCTGGGCGTTGATGAGCCCGGGGGCCGGCGTGGAACGGGGCAGGGCGGTGCGGTGGTTGGTGCCCTCGGCGATCGCGCTGCTGTTGGCGGTGATCGGCACCAGCGGCTGGGCCTCGACGCTCGCCTCGTCAGGCCGCTACCGCGAATGGAACCACGGCTTCGAGAGCTACGCGCAGTTCCTCGACGAGGTGCGCGCGCGCAGCGACGTGAAGTTCTACCGCGACGACGTGTTCGCCTCGGTGCTGGTCGGCACGCAGGAAGGTGAGCGCCGCTACCTGCGCATCAACGGCAAGGTCGACGGCTCGAACGGCGGCGACATCGACACGCAGATCCTCGCGGCGCACCTCGGCGTGCTCTTCCACCCGAAGCCGGTGAAGCGCGTGCTGCTGGTCGGTATCGGCGCGGGCATCACCGCTGGCTCGCTGCTGACGCACGATCTCGAGCGCCTCGACGTGGTCGAGATCAGCCCGGCCGTCGTCGACGCCGCGGAGTTCTTCGCGCTCGATCACCACGACGCTTTCAAGGATCCGCGCTGTCACGTGCACATCGAGGACGCGCGCACCTTCCTCACGCTCTCGAAGGAGCCGTACGACCTGATCGTGTCCGTGCCCAGCAACCCGTGGGTCTCGGGCGTGTCGGGGCTCTTCTCGCGCGACTTCTTCGAGATGGCGAAGGGCAAGCTCGCGCCGGGCGGCCGCCTCGTGCAGTGGATTCACACCTACGAGTCGAGCGAGCCGCTGGTGAAGCTGGTGGTGCGCACGCTGCGTGGCTCGTTCGCGCACGGCACCACGTGGGTGGGCCCGGCCGACCTGGTGATGGTCGCCAGCCAGGAAGAGCAGACCTTCGACTTCGCCACCTTGAGCCAGCGCATGGAGGCGCCGAAGGTGAAGGCCGATCTCGACCGCATTCGCATCCACCTCCCGAGCACGTTGCTGGGGCGGCAGGTGCACAGCGATGCGCAGCAGAAGCGCTTCGGCGGCGAGGGCCCGGTGAACACCGACGATCACAACGTGCTCGAGTACGGCTCGCCCATCGCCTACTTCGTCGCCGCGAAGGTGAAGGTGCCCGACTCGCGCCGGTCGCTGATCGATCGCGACGAGCTCGAGCTGGTGAAGTGGCTCAACGGGCGCACGCTCGATGCCGCCGAAGCCGCCGATCTCTACGAGTCGATCGCGTGGGTGCACCCGCCTGATGATCCGCTCGTCCGCACCATCGCCGCGGCCTGGTACGACGCGTCGGGCAGTGATCCCGCCGCGATCGCGTACGGAAGCGCAGTCGGCCGCGAAGGTGACGTGGTGCGCGCGCGCGAAATCCTGCAGCCGCTGATCGATCGCGACCTCGATTCGCCCGAGCTCTGGGCCGCGTACCTCGACGCCGTGCGACGCCTCACCACGCGCGAGGGATCAGCGTGGCACCCCGCGCCGGTCGACCTGAAAATCGCCGAAGAAGGCGCGCGCCGGGAATTCGAGCGGCACCCCGATCACGAGCGGCTTGAGGCGCTTTTGGGCGCAAATAATTGAAATTGCAGGGGAATGGCCCATCCTCCCGATGACGTATGGAGAGGTTGAGGGGCTCCATCGATACTTCCTCAAGTCAGCGCCACACCCCACCGAATCACCCACCAACGAAGTTCACCCCGAAGAAGGAGCTCACATGAAGCCGACCACGAACAAGAAGACGATGCTGAAGAAGGCCCGCGGTCAGGGCATGACCGAATACATCATCATCGTCGCCCTGATCGCGATCGCGGCCATCGGCGTGATCACCCTCTTCGGCGACAACATCAAGGCGCTGTTCGGCATGTCGGCCGACGCCCTCGCCGGCGACACGGCGGTGAAGAAGCGCACCTCGAAGTCGAAGCAGGGCGGCCTCGAGAAGAAGACCCTCGAGAACTTCGGCCAGGAGAACTCGGGTTACTGAGCTGACCTGATTCTTCGGTTGCAGCACCTGGCGCCTCGTTCCTTCACTGGAACGGGGCGTCAGTCGTTTCAGGCGTCGTTTCAGGTGTTTACCGCGGCCGATGGCGTCCTCCCGATGACGTATGGAGAGGAAAAGGGGCTCGCTCGATACTTCTCATGTCCCCGGCGCACCACCCTCCACCAACCCCGAAGAAGGAGCTCACGATGAAGCCCACCACCAACAAGAAGGCGATGCTGAAGAAGGCCCGCGGTCAGGGCATGACCGAGTACATCATCATCGTCGCGCTGATCGCGATCGCCGCCATCGGCGTGATCACCCTCTTCGGCGACAACATCAAGGCGCTCTTCGGCATGTCGGCTGACGCGCTGGCCGGCGACACGGCGGTGAAGAAGCGCACCTCGAAGTCGAAGCAGGGCGGCCTCGAGAAGAAGACCCTCGAGAACTTCGGCCAGGAGAACTCGGGTTACTGAGCTGACCTGATTCTTCGGTTGCAGCACCTGGCGCCTCGTTCCTTCACTGGAACGGGGCGTCAGTCGTTTTAGGGTCGCGCTGAGATGAAGGTCGATCGTCTCGCGCTGACCATCGCGTGTTGCCTGCTGGTCGCGTTGCTCGCGCTCAGCGCGTGGGTTTGCGACGACGCGTGGATCACCTTCCGCACTGCGCAGCGTTTCTTCGAAGGTGACGGGCTGACGTGGAACCCGGGCGAGCGCGTGCAGGCGTACACCCACCCGCTGTGGCTCTTCACGCTGCTGCCCTTCACCGGGCTGACGGGGGAGTTCTTCTTCACCTCGATGGTCGTGTCGGCCGCGTGTGCGGTGGCCGCGGTGCTTCTGCTCGTGCGCAGCGTCGAGGTGCTGTGGGTGCGCGCGGCCCTGGTGATGCTGCTCGCCAGCAGCCGGGCCTTCGTCGACTTCTCGATCTGCGGGCTCGAGAACCCGCTGCTCGCGCTGCTGGTGGTGGCGTCGTTGCTGGTGGCGTTGCGGGAGCCGAGCGCGCGGCGCGACGTGCTGTCGTCGGTGTTGCTGGCGGCGGTGTTCCTGGTGCGCGTCGACGGCGTGCTGCTGGTGGGGCCGCTGTGGGCGGTGGGGATTCTGCGGCGGGACGTGCGGTGGATTCCCGTCGCGCTCGCCCTCTCGCCGGTCGTCGCGTGGGAACTCTTTTCCTTTCTCTATTACGGCAGCTGGGTCCCCAACACGGCGGTCGCGAAGCTGAACCTCGACGTCTCGCGCGGCGTGCTGATCGGCTCGGGCCTCGGCTACCTCGGCGACTCGTTCACGCGCGATCCGATCTCGCTGCTCACGGTGCTGATCGGCACCGGCCTCTCGTTCTCGATGGGCACGCGCGTGCACCGGGCGCTCGCGGCGGGCGTGCTGCTCTCGCTGGTCTACGTGGTGAACATCGGCGGCGACTTCATGAGCGGCCGCTTCGTGATGGTGCCCTTCGTCGCGAGCGTGTCGCTGCTCGGAGCGCTCGTGGCGCGCGGCGCGTGGCCACCGGCGTCTCCTCAGCGGTTGTTCTTCGTCACCGCGGCCTACGCGCTGTTGTGGACGCACAGCCCACTGCACTCGGCGAGCCCGCGCTTCGGCGAGGGCGTGCGCGACCAGGTCGAGCTGACGGGCGTGATCGACGAGCGCGCCTACTACTTCCCCGACGTGGGGCTGATCCCGGTCGCTCGACGGCTCGATGCGGTGAAGCTGGTGCCGCCGTACCGGGGCGCGTGTCTGGGGCGCGAGCTGGCGCAGAGCGATCGGCCGGCGCAGGTGATGGGCGAGGTGGGGATGTTCGGCGTCTTCGCTGGCCGCAAGACGGTGATCGATCTCTTCGCGCTGGCCGATCCGTTCCTCGCGCGCATCCCGTACCGCACCGAGCACTTCCGTGCGGGGCACTACCCGCGTCCCTTGCCGCCTGGCTACGTCGCCGCGCGCAGTGGGACCGGCCAGCTCGAGGACGAAGGGCTGCGGGCCGCCTTCGCCGACGTCGAGCTCATGACCCGCGCGCCGCTGTTCTCGAGCGAGCGCTGGGCGGCGATCTCACGGCTTCGCTCGGGGGCGCACGACGCGGCGTTCGAGCGGGCCTCGCGCTTCGAGCGCACGAAGATAGAGGTGCCGCCCACGCGCTGCGACGACGACGAGTCAGGCGCCGATCAGGGCGCGCAGTGACTTGAGGTCCTCGTCGGTCTGACCGGAGTGCCCGAAGTACGACTTCGTGATCGGCACCATCGACCCGTTCTTCAGCTTCAGCGCCAGCCGCACGCTGCGGCCGCGGGGGCGGTACTCGATCTCGGCGCCCACCACGTCGGCGCGCTTCACGGTCTCGATGCGCTCGGCGAACGGCCACCGCTTCGACACGAAGCGCAGCGTGTCACCCTCGTCGAACACGTCGACGCGCCGTCGCAAGATCGACAACAGCCCAATCTCGAGCGCGGCGACGATGGACAGGCCGAACACGCCGCCGGGGTTCGAGAACCTCTCCGGGGCGAGCAGCGGGCCCGGCAACGCGACGGCGAGCGCGAGGAACATCGCGAACATCACGGCGAGGCGCGGGGCGGGGCGGTGGATGAAGACGAGCTTCGACACGGCGCGATGGTACGCGAAGCGCGGCGCTCAGTGCGGCCGCTCGAGCAGCACGCCGACGTCGTCCCCGGCGACCCGCTTCCAGCCTTCCGCTTCGAGCGCGTGCACCAGCGGCCACGAGAAGTCGCGGCCCACGCCACCCCACAGCACGTAGTCGGGGTGGAACGCGTCGAGGCGTTCCTTCCAATCGGGCTTCAGGGTGCGCATCGACTGGTACCCGTCGTGGATCTCGGCCGGGTAGGGATCGTTGCGGCTGTCGATGTACGTCTGGAACTCGGGGCCGGCGACGGCGCTCACCAGCCCGCCCCACTCGAACTTCGCGAGCACCCGGCCGGGTGGTTTGGCCATCAACGCGTCGAGCGCGGCGACCGGGTAGCGATCGTCGTCGAGCGACTCGCGCACGGTGCGCCGGTGGAGCACGGCCTGCACCGACAGCGCCAGCCACAGCACGATCGCCCAGGCCACGCCGCCGGACCGCGAGGTCCACTTCGAGAACAGACCTTCGAGCGCGTCGAAGCCACCGTCGAGGAACTGCGCGCAGCCGACCGCGAGCGCCATGCCCGCGAACGGAGCGTGCCGGCGAGACCAGAACGCGGCGCACGCCAACGCGACGGCGGGCAGCAACACCGCTCCAGCACGACGTGGCGACGCGCGCCGGCGGGTGAGGATGCCGAACGCAAAGATGACCAGGCCGACGAGCACCCACGTGAAGCCGAAGGAGAAGTCGAGCGGCCGCCACTCTTCGATGATCTGCGTCGAGCCGAGGAACTGGTGGCGCACCGGGTAGAGCAGGTTGCCCAGGCCGGCGGGGTGCACGGCGGCGACGATGGTGCAGCCGAAGAGCACGAGCCCGCCGCGGCGCAGCGTCTCGGCGTTCGCGGTGCCGTCGACCAGCTCGCCGATCAGCGTCGCGCCGAGGAAGATCGGTCCCAGCACCCAGCTCCCGTGCAGGTTGGCCCACACGAGGCTGATGAGGATCACCGCCATCGCGCGCGAAGGTGTCCTCGTCTCGCGCCACCGCATCAGCGCCAGCAGCCAGCAGACAAAGACGAGGTGCGCGAGGTGGTACGGCCGTTCCTGGTACCAGGTGAAGGTCAGCGTCGAGAGCGCGGCGCCGAAGAGCACCAGCCTCGTCAGCGCGCCCTCGCGCACGCCCTCGTTCGAGCGCTCGATGAGGCGCCAGAGCACGCCCAGGCACAGCGTCACCAGCAGCGCGACGAGGAGCTTGGGGCCGGCTCCACCGAGCATTCGCACCGAGAGCTCGCACAGCACGCCCCACACCCACTCGTGCGGCGCCTGGACCGAGGCGGTCGGGCTGAAGGGATCGGTCGATGGGAAGCCGCCGTGCTCGAGGAACCAGCGGCCCGAGGCGAGGTGGAAGAAGAGGTCGTTGCTCTCGAGGGGTGCGGTCGCGGCCGACAGCACGATCAGCACCGAGACGATCGCCGCGGGGCCCGGCACGAGCCAGCGGCGGAGACCCCTCGGCTCTTTCGCGGGCGCGTTCATCGGGGTGACTGGCTCTGGATCCACTCGGCGAGGGGCACGGCGGCGGGCAGGGCCTTGAGTCTCTCAGCCAACTCGAGGGCGTGCGACAAATCGCCCTGGCCGGCGAGCAGCGCCGCGTCGACGTGGGCCCGTTGCTCGTTCGTGAGCTCCTGGACCGTCGCGAGTGGCGTGGGAGCGAGGTGCCGCAGCGACGCGACGAGCGCGTCGGCCTTCAGCGAGTCATCAGCGTTCGCGCGGGGCGTGGAGTACTCGAGGCGCAACGAGTCATCGGTGGACTCGAGGCGGTCGGGCTCGATTCCCGTGTTGCCTGCTTCTTCGGCCACCAGCTTCGCGATGCCCACCTCGTCGAGGATGAGTGAGCCGTGGAGTGTCAGGAGATCGCCCGCGATGATCCCGGCGGTGGCAGGGCTGCCGCGCAGCTTCTCGCTCAGCGAGCTCAGCGAGGCGTAGTCGATCACCAGTGGCTCGGCGCTCGCGAGCACGATGCCCTGGCTCCCGCGGAAGAAGAGCGCCACGTGCGGCAGCTCGGCGCGGATTGACTGGAGAATCACGGCGAGATCGGTGCGGGTCAGATGGTGGAGCTGCACCCACTGCTGCAGCACGCCTCCCGGCGCGAGGTGCCGCTTGGCGAGCGCGTAGAAGTCGCGGTTGTAGAGATCGCTCGCGCCGGCAAACCAGATCGAGCTCAGCTCGATGGTGATCAAGTCGTACGAGCGGTCGGTGAGGAGCAGCACGTTGCGGCCGTCGCCACGGTGGACCTCGACGCGCGAGCCCGGCGCCAACACGCCCTCGTTCACGTGACCGAAGAAGTCGCGCGCCGACTTGAGCACGTCGCCCGAGAGCTCCGCCGCCTCGACGTGCTCGAAGGGTTGAGCGGCGAGGACCCCGAGGCTGCAGCCCGTGCCCACGCCGATCAGCAGCGAGCGACGCCAGCCGTGCTTCACCAGCATGGGGATCTGCGTGAAGGCCCGCTGCGCTGCGACCTCGCCGGTGTCGTTCCCCTGGAACTTGCCGTTGGTGAGCATGGTGAGGCCGGCTTCGTTGCGAATGACGCTGGTCAGGCCCGACTCGACGGCTTCGTGCGCCCACACCAGTTCGGCGCCTTCGTAGGGAGAGGGGCGGAAGTAGACGTTCGCGCCGGTCGCGAGCTCGCCGAGATCCCACGCGGGCAAGAAGAGCGACAACGTCGCGATCGCGAGTGGCACGAAACGCAAACGGCCTGCCAGCAGCCGCACTGCCCAGATTGCGCTGATGAACAACAGCATCATCAGCACCGCGCGAGAGCCGAAGCGGGGCAGCAGCACGAAGCCCGTCAGCAGCGAGCCGGCAACGGCCCCGAGGGTGTTGGTGGCAGTGATGCCTCCGAGCACTGCGCCGCGGGTGCTGTTCTTCCACGAGAGGCGCAGCACGAGCGGGAAGAGGGCCCCGAGCGCTGCCGCCGGGGCGAGCAGCAGCACCAGGCACGCGATCGCGCGCACGGCTTCGCGACCGGCGAATGACGTCACGTGGGGGCCGACGGCGATGAAGGCATCGGGCACGTGTGACCAGAGCGGCAGGGTGATCAGCAGCCCGGCCGAGGTCGCGACCAGCACCACTCCGGCGTGCGCTTCCGAGACGCGATCGTCAGTGCGGTTCGAGACCCACGCGCTCCCGAGCGCCAGCCCGACGAGGAAGGTCGCGAGCATCAAGCCGAAGGCGTACGCCGAGGTGCCCACCACGACCGCGAGCAGCTGGAACCACGTGACCTCGGCCGCGAAGGTCGCGAGCCCCGACCAGGCCGACAGCAACAGGAGCAACGTCGGCGCGCGCGTGGTGGCCTGTTGCTCCACGACCGGGCCGGGATTGGGGGGCTGTGGCCAGGTGAGCGCGATGACGCCGGCGAGCACGTTGAGCGCGGCGCCGAGCCACATGGTCTTCGAGAGGCCGAGGCCCGGCAGCGAGACGTACGCGCCGAGCGCGGAGCCCAGCACCGCTCCGACGAGGTTGGCGGTGTAGAGGCGCGCGAGGACGCGGGGACCGGCTTCGGCAGCGAGCGCTCGGGCGACGACGGGCAGGGTGCCGCCCATGAGCAAGGTGGGCACCAGCGTGAGCGAGAACGCGAGCACCAGCCGGCCGATCAACACGCGCAAATCGTCTGGCGCTGCACCACGCGCCATCGATGAGAACGCCTCGATCACTCGCGGCAACAGGAACGGAGTTGCGGCGGCGGCCGCCCCGATGCCGAGCTCGAGCCACGCGTAGATCTTCAAAGGCGCGGGCGAGCGATCCGCGACGCGACCGAAGATCACTGCGCCGAGCGCGAGCCCCGTCATCCACGCGGCGAGGACCGTCGAGGTCGCGAAGGCCGAGACTCCGAAGGCGCGCGTGAGTGAGCGCTGGAGCGCCACCTCGAAGACGAGCCCGGCCGCGCCCGAGGCCGCGAACATCAACCACGCACGAAAGCGCATCAGGTCAGGTCCCCACGCTCACAGGCGAATGCGCGCGAGCATCACGCGGCGCACCTCGGGGATCCGGAAGCGGTAGATGAGCGCGTCAGACCAGTAGTGGGCGAGCACGCACGCGGTCGAGAGCGTCACCGCGACGGCCCACAGCGGGCTCTTGGTGAACGTGAGCAGCGCGACCGACGAGCTCTGATCGCGCATGAGCGTGACGACGCCCATGGTGATGAGCGGCGCCATCGCGACGATCATCAGCGGCCAGATCGCGAGCGTCGGCACCGCGCGACGATCACCGGGGAGCTGGGTCAGCATGCGCTCGGTGAGGAAGTAGTACTCGAGGCCGTGCATGCCGAAGAACAGCACCAGGCCCCACGTCGGCGCGAGCAACGAGATGCCGCCCGCGGTGGTGACGGCGAGCAGGTAGAGGAGCTTGGGCCGCTTCGAGCCCGACTTGAGCAGCACGAGGAACACCCGGGCCCAGAACGCGAGCCACGCCAGCAGCAGCACCATCACGAAGCCGACCGGAAGCAGCGCGGGCGCGCCCAGGTTCACGTACGGCTCGGGCGTCTCGTCGCTCGCGGCGACGAAGAAGTAGCGCGTCAGCAGGAGCGAGAGGGTGAACGGCACCATCACCCGCTGGAGCTTTCCTTCCGCCTCGCTGGGCGTCAGCCCGGCGCTGCGTTCGCGCGCGACGTAGAGGCTCCACCAGCCGCGGTTCTGCGAGAGCGTGTGGTGCGTGCCGAAGAGCGCGAAGACGACGGCGCGCGCCCACACCGCGTACTGCGGGTCGATGAGGTGCAGGCCGTAGAAGCCGCTGCTCACCGCGAGCGTGACGAAGACGCCGAGCGCGACCTGGCCGGGGAGGCGCGGGGTCGAGCGCATCGTCTCGGGCCGCAGCAGGAAGAGGAGGAAGGTGAGGATGACGTGCGTGCCGTTGCCGAGCACGTTGGTGGCGGTCCACATCGCCAGCCGGTTGCCCTCGTCGCCGAGCTCGGTGTCGGTGCGCGACAGGGCGAAGGCCCCGAGCATCAAGCCCGCGGGGATCAGGATGATGGAGAGATCGCGCGCGGGCCCGAACAGCCACGGCCCCCACTTCGAGCTCGCCTCGCTCGCCATGCGCCGAATGCTACTCGTGCTCGAACTGGTTCGACACCCAGACGATGGCAGGCACGAGCACCAGCCCGGCGAGCACGTCCACCACGTAGTGGTAGCGGAGGTAGCAGCACGCCAACGGCATCAGCACGACGATCGGTGAGATGACCCAGAAGAGCTTTCGCGCCCACTGCCACGCACAGACGCCGAGCAGCAGCGAGCAGCAGGTGTGCATGCTCGGGAAGCAGTCGTAGGAGATGCGGTTGGCGTCCATCATGGCCTCCTTGATGGGGCCGATCAGGTACATGTCGAGCGGCACGTCGAAGCTGCGCGTGAAGAGCGGGCCCTTCACCGGCACGAGGCAGTACATGACGTACGCGAAGAGCAGCGCGGTGCCGACGCGGAAGGCGGCGAGTCGGAGCGCCTGGCGGCCCCCGGTGACGGCGATGGTGCCGAGCACGAGCGGGAAGAGCACCGCGTAGAACGAGTAGCCGAACGCCAGCACCTCGGTGAGCGGCTTCCAGATGATCATCTGGAGCCAGTCGAGCGGGTCGTGGTCGAAGAAGAAGACCTGGTCGATGGCCCGCATCACGTAGTCCTTCGGGCCCTTGAAGCCGGCGTCGACGACCGCGCGCATCCACTCGTAGCCCGAGAGCACGACCAGCAGCGGGAACCAGTCGCGGAAGATCGACGCGCCGAGGCCGAGGCCCTGCGTGACGTGCTTGCGCTTCACCGTGCCGTGCTCGCGCAGCAGGTTCGCGAAGCACAGCCACCCGAGGATGGTCGGGAGTCCGAAGCCGACGGTGGTGAGGA
Source organism: Myxococcaceae bacterium (assembly GCA_046351675.1). GTDB lineage: Bacteria > Myxococcota > Myxococcia > Myxococcales > Myxococcaceae > Archangium_A. The sequence continues at coordinate 157,895 of JAXLYB010000016.1, read as the reverse complement.
ACATGCCCGCGAGCGCAGCGACGGCGGTGGGCGCGTCGGCCTTCGGGAGATCTTCCTGGATGAGCGGGCTGCGGATCACCACGCTCACCGCGAAGAGCCATGGCAGGAGCGAGAAGGGCAGGGCGGTCCACAGCAGGCGCTGCAGGCGCTCGTCAGATCCGGGGGCCCACGCCAGCTTGCGAAAGCGGAAGGACAGCTGCGCCACCCACACGAGCCCGAGCGTGAAGAGCACGGTCGACGCGCGGCCGGTGAGCAGATCGCGCCACGGGGCGAAGGCAGTGGGACCAGCGCGGAAGAAGACGAACACGAAGAATGCGAGCAGCGCCCACTCGAGTGGTCTGACGAGGCGCACCGCGCGCATGGCGGGACCGTAGCAGTTGGTTCAACGCGCGAGGCGCAATAGCTGAGGCGTTGTTTTGACGTGTCAGGACGCGTAGTGTCCTCGATCATGCGCGTCGATCTGTGGCCGATCGTTGGACGGGCCGACCTCGTCAGGGCGTTTCGGCCCGGCGAAGACGCCGAGGGCGAGGGTCCGTTCCGAACGCTGCGGAGGCACCACTGGGCAACGTCCGGGGTGAGCGTGGTCACTCGTGGCGCCCGGCACGCAGCAGGTCGGCTGTGCATGTTCAGTGTTCTGAATCTCGCTGCGGCGCGTCGTGCTCGAGACGGCGATGGTCGCGGGGCGGTTGCTCTCGCCAGGGCGGCGAGGCGAGTCGAATCGAGCGACGACTTTTCGCGCTTGAGGCGAATGCTCTCTGGCAGGCCTCCCGGCGAAGTCGCGGCGGCCATTGGCGGTGGCGGGGCAAGGGAGTTCGAGAAGTCGCTCCTCAACGCGTTGCGCGCCGTGGCGGCCGAGACGAGCGCCGCGATCCCCAGCGAGCGATTCGCGGCCGGTGGCGACATCTTTGCGGGCAAGATTCTCGAAGCGCGCCCGGACGAACTGGTCATCGAACTGCCGACCGGCGCCCGGGTTCTGGTGCCGCGTTGGCTCGGACAGGCAGCGAACCGGGAGCGTGTTGGTGACGCCCTGGCGCTGATCGCCGATCGGCTCGATCGGACCCAGGTCGTCGTCCAGGCGCTGCCCGCTCTCGAGATGACGCGAGCCGCCTCGCCTTTCGGCAGGTCGGCGCCGGTGAAGGACCTCAGCGCTGCAGACGCCCGGCTGCTTTCGCGACTCCCGGTCCCGTTGAAGGTGCTCCTTCCCGTTTCGATTCATGAGCCGCGCTGAGTGGGTGCTGCGGCCAGCGCGGAAGTCGGACCGGCAACGACTCCGAGACTTCAGGTGTGCTGACCCGAAGGTGGAGTGGCAGGTCGAGGTCGAGGCATTCGTTCAACTCAGTCTCTACGATTGGGCGTTTGATCCCCTCGCCGCTCCTCAAGACCCACGTCTCCTGCTGCTGATCGAGCGGGCGTCGAAGGCGTTGATTGGCGTGGCTGCGCATGAGCGCGCCATCTTGCTGGCCGGCCGCCGCCGGTTTGCGGCGACCAAGCTCGAGGTGGTCGCCGTCTCCTCCGCGTGGCAGGGGAGGCGCACGCGGGACGGTCGGCGCGCCAGCGACCTGCTCCTGAGCGGGTTGATGCTCGATGTCTCGACACGAGTGCCTCCACGGGACGCACGCGTCTTTGCGGTCGTTCACGAGGACAACTTTCGAAGCATCGCCCTTCTTCAGCGACATGGGCTCACGCAAGAACTCAGCCGCCCGGCCGAGTTGTCGAGCTATCGGCGGCTGGTCACGGCGCACAAGAAGTGAGTGCCACCACCCGCGGCTGATACGCTCTCCCTCTCGCGTGGAAGGCCGTCTCCTCCTCAAGAACTGCAGTCTCTTCCGCGCCGACGGCCGAGTCCGCTCGGGCATGTCGGTGCTCATCGAAGGCCGCACCATCACCTCGGTCGGTCCCGACGAGCAGACGCCCGCGCTCCCGGGTGACTGGGAGGTCGCGTGTGGAGGTCGCCTCGTCACCACCGGCCTCGTCGATTGCCACACGCGCCTCGTCGGCGGGTCAGTCACGCCGTGGGCCGGCGACCTGCTCCTGCGCTCGTTCACGCAGCGCTTCGATCAAGAGCTCGCGATCGAGAAGACCCTGACCGTCGGCGAGGTCGAAGCGCTGACCGCCTTCTCGATGGCCCGCGCGCTCCGCCAGGGCGTGACGATGGTCGCCGAGCACCTCCACGCGCCCGGGTGCGTGCGTGAGGCCCTCGAAGCCCAGGCTCGCGCCGCGCGCCGTCTCGGCATCCGCTTGGTGAACTCGCACTCCTCGACGTCGACGCTCGCTGGTTTTTCCGGGCCTGCCCAGGTCGAAGCGAACGCCGCCTACGCCGAGACCGTGAAGTCCGATCCCCTGGTGCGAAGCGCGATCGGCATCCGCGCCTCGTTCTGCGCCGACGACGATCTCCTCCGCGTCGCGGGCAAGGTGAAGGAAGAGCTCGCGGTCGGCGCGCACTTCGGCCTCGCGGAGAACGACGACGATCTCGCCATCACCTGGTCGAAGACCAACTCCCGCATCGTCACGCGCTTCGAGCGCTTCGGCCTGCTCGGCGCGGCGTCGGTCGGAGCGCACGCCCGCGCCATCGATCGCGCCGAAGCGAGCCGCCTCGCCAAGAGCCGCAGCCTGATCGCCTTCACCCCGCGCGCCGCGCAGACCGCCGAAGGTGGCAGCGCGCTCGGCATGGAAGCGGTGCTGGTGAGCCAGAACCTCGTCGGCCTCGGCTCGGGCGGCACCGGCACGCTCTGGGAAGAGCTCGCCGCCAGCTACATGGGCGTGATGGCCATGGCACGCGCCGGCCGCATGCTCGACCCCGACAACCTGATGTCGTCGTTCCTCGTCGGCGGTCCGGCGGAGCTGTGCACGATGCTCTTCGGTTTGCCGAGCGGGAACGTCGAGCCGGGCGCGATCGCCGATCTCGTCGTCTACGACCTCGTGCCCGCGCGCGAGTTCGGCAACTACACGCCGCACCTCTTGATGCAGCTCAGCCAGGTGCCCGTGGGCTGGACGATCGTCGATGGCCGCGTCGCCGTGCGTGAAGGCCAGGTGCTCGGCGCGGACTACCTGATGCTCGCCCGCGAATCGGCCGCCGCGCTCGAGAGCGTGTGGAAGCGCGCGGGCGTCTCAGGCGGAGGCGCAGCGCCGTCGTGACCGCTCCATTCCGCGCGGCGCTCGAGCTGCGGCGCGCGAAGCTCCCACCCGACACCACCTGCTTCAGGCTGTCCGACGAGGACGTGCCCGGCGTCACGGTCGATCGCTTCGGCACGGTCGCCATTCTCAGCACCTACCGCGACGTCGAGAACGAACAGGAGCTCGCTGACGCGCTGCTTGGGCTCGACGGCCTCACCTCGGTCTACGTGAAGCGCAGGCCCCGCGAGGCGCGCAAGGTCGCCAACGAGAAGCCCGAAGCGCTCGCACCGCCGACGCCGCTCGCTGGCACGCCCGTCGACGAGCTCGAGGTGCTCGAGCAGGGGCTTCGCTTCGTCATTCGCCCGCCCAATGGACTCTCCGTCGGCCTGTACCTCGACGCCCGCGACGCCCGCGCCGTGGTGCGCGAGCACGCGAAGGGCCGCAAGGTCCTCAACACGTTCTCCTACACCTGCGGCTTCGGGGTCGCCGCGCTCGCCGGAGGAGCGACGCGCGCGGTGAACGTCGACGCGTCCCGCAAGGTGCTCGACTGGGGTGAGGAGAACACCCGCCGCAACGGCCACGAGCCCACGCGCCTCGACTTCATCGCCGGCGACACGTTCGACTGGCTGACGCGCTTCGCGAAGAAGGGCGAGACCTTCGACTTCGTGATCCTCGACCCGCCCGGCTTCGCGACCACGAAGACGAGCCGCTTCACCGCGAAGAATGACTACCACCGGCTGGTCAAGGCGGCGGCCGACGTGCTCGCACCGAATGGCCTGCTGCTGGCGATGTGCAACGTCGAGCAGTCACCGCGCGAGTTCGATGCTCAGCTCGCCCGCGGACTCGGCGCGCGGAAATCGAAAGAGCTCCGGCGCTTCTCCGCCAGCGCCATCGACTTCACTGCGCCTTCTTCTCTGCAGTGTCGGCTGCTGGAACTTCCGGCTCGTTGACGGAGTAGACGATCCACGGCGCATCGTCCGCGACGCGAATCGGAATGACGAACGGGTCGAGCGGCACCGTCTCGAGATCGTCGTTCTGCGGCACGTGCCCGAGCAGCTGGTTCGCCTCTTCGTGCAGCACCTCGACCCGCAGCTGCTCGGCGCGCAGCTCACGCACCGCCTTGCGACGCCGCACGAAGGCGAGCACCACCAGCCCGGCGGTCAGCCCCCACAGCAGCGACTCGCCCGAGAGCAGCAGCGGCCACCACGGGTACTTGCGCGGCAGCTCGGCGCGGAACGCGTCTTCCTCGACCACCAGCGGCACGTGAAACGCGACGCCGAACGCCTTCTCGAACGCGTCACCCGCGCCCACGCGCTCGATCAAATGCCGGAACGCGGGCGTCCCATGCCGCGCGCGCAGGAAATCGACGAACGCCGCGCTCTGGGCGTACGCGATCTCCACGTCGTCAGGCGACTCGGGAAACCCCGCGCTCAAGTCCTCGAAGTGGAACACGCGGCCCTGGGCCACCGCGCGGGTGAGGGTGCTGAGCTGATCGGTGCGCCACTTGCGCTCGCCGGTGAGCTCCATCGCCAGCCCTTCCTGGAACCAGTGCGGCCAACCCTTGCCCAGCTGACCGAGCGCGACGTGCACCAGCTCGTGCCGCATCGTGAGCGGGCCGTCAGGAGTCCCAAGCGAGCGAGCCTCGACCAGCACGATGTTCTGCCCGGGGTACGCCAGCGCGACCGCCCAGCTCGGAGGCTTGCCACCCGGCACCGCGAGGGACTCGTACTCCTCGCGCCCCATGCCGACGCGCACCTGCGTCACGCCGGGGTAGTCGCCACCCAGCAGCTCGGCGATGCGATCGCGCGCGCGCTCGAACTCGGGCCCCAGGCGCTTCGCGGCGTCTTCACTGCGCGGCGTGCTGACGAACTCGAACCGCGCGGTGCGAATGACCGCAGGCTCGGGCGGGGTGGCAGCAGAGGCGAGGGCGAAGAGCAGGGCGGGGAGCAACACGGTCAGCTTAACTTCACCATCGCCGCCGATTCCGCGACTCCCCGAACGGCCAGCCGCTTGCGCCGCGAGGTCTCCCCGTCGAGCAGCCGCACGTCGGCCTTTCGCACCTCGAGCAGGTCCGAGAGGAACTCGATCAGCGCGGCGTTGGCTTCTCCGTCGACCGGGGGCGCGGCCAGGGCGATCTTCAGCCGGCCGTCGTGTTCCCCGACGATCTTCGTGCGCGAGGCGCGCGGCTGCACCAGCACCGAGAGCTCGATGCCGTCACCCGACGCCTTGAGCCACGCCGTCACTTCTTGTTGACCAGGTACGCGATCTCGCCGCCCGGCTGCGTCTTCCAGGTGTCGAGGAGCTTCTTGTGCGAGTCGATCAGGTTCTCGAGGTGCGACTCGAACTGCACCTTCTGGCGCTTGAGCTCGGTCAGCTCCTTCACCAGCTCGACGAGGCGGTTGTTCGCGCCCGCGACGATCTTGTCGGCCTGCAGCTCGGCGTCGGCGATCAGCACCTCGGCTTCCTTCTTCGCCTGGGCCTTCACGTCTTCCGAGATGCGCTGCGCGGTGACCATCGTCTCCTGCAGGGCCTTCTCACGCTCGAGGTGCTGCTCGAGCCGCGCCTGCACGCGCTTGAGCTCTTCCTTGAGCGAGATGTTCTCGCGCACCACCTCTTCGAACTCGCCGGCGGTGAGCTCGAGGAACGCTTCGACTTCCTTCTTCGAGTACCCGCGCAGGTTCGCTTCGAAGCGCTTCTGGCGGATGTCGAGGGGCGTCATCTTCATGGTGGGGTCCCTTTGTTACTTCTTGTCGAGGAAGGCTTCGCCGAGCTGCCGGGCACGTTCCGTCGCGGCTTCGACGGCGTCGATGAGGGTGGTGCGGAGGCCGCCGGCCTCGAGCGTGTGCAGGCCCGCGATGGCCGTGCCGCCCGGGCTGGTGACCTGGTCCTTCAGGTGACCGGGGTGCTGCCCCGTCTCGATGAGCAACTTCGCGCTGCCGAGCACCGTCTGCGCCGCGAGCTTGAGGGCCTGGTGGCGCGAGAGGCCGACCTTCACGCCCGCGTCCGACAGCGCCTCGATGATGAGGAAGATGTACGCCGGGCCGCTGCCCGAGAGCCCCGTCACCGCGTCGAGCAGGTACTCGTCGACGACGGTGGTGATGCCGACCTGGTCGAACATCGCCGTGGCGAGCGCGAGATCTTCCTTCGTGGCGTGCTCACCCGCCGAGAGCGCCGTCGCGCCGAGCCCGACGAGGCAGGGCGTGTTGGGCATGGTGCGCACGATGCGCGCGCCCGCGCCGAGCCGCCGCTCGATGGCCGCGATGGGCACGCCCGCCGCGACCGAGATGACCAGCTTGGTGCGATCGATCGCCGGGGCGATCTCGACCAGCACCTTGTCGAGCGCCTGGGGCTTCACCGATAGGACCACCACCTCGGCTTCGCGCGCCGCGGCGAGGTTGTCGGTGCCCACCTTGATGCCGTGCTCGCGCTCGACCTCGTCGCGCTTCTCCGGGCGGCGCGCGGTCGCCGTGACGCGGTCCTTGCCCAGGCCCGAGCGGAGCAGGCCGCGCATGATGGCGGTCGCCATGTTGCCCGCGCCGAGGAAGGTGATGCGGCGGTCGATCACTTCGTGTCTCCGAGCGGGAAGGGCGAGGGCGCCAGCGCGCCGGGGGGCGCGACCTGCACGTCGGGAATCGGCGGCACCGCCTCGTCGGGGCTGGGGTTCGGCAGGCTGGCGGCCATGCCCCGGGCGGCCTGGCCGATCTCCGGCGTCACCCCGAGCTGGCGCGCGGCGATGTGCACGAAGCGCAGCGCGGTCGGCGTGTTCTGAAAAGGCATCAAGCTCAACGCCAGCAACCGGTTCGCGGGGGAAACCGTGGGGTGGCGCACCAGATTCCCCAGGATCTCCTCGGCGCGCGGGCTGCGCATGGTGCCCACCGCGCGAATCGCCGCCTTCGAGATCACGGCGTTGGCGTCGAGGGTCATCACCGCCAGCGCGTTGAGCGCCCGGGTGTCGCCGAGGAAGCCGAGGTCTTCGATCGCCTGCGCGCGGATCTCCTGGGGCGCCGGCTCGAAGGCCCAGGCGAGGGCCCGCAGGTACGCCACGTCGGCCGTCGCCTGGTGCGAGACGACCGGCAGGGGACACTCGTCTTCCTTCGCGCTCCCGAGCAGCGACGCCGGCTTCTTGGGGCCGGCAGCGAAGCTGGTCAGCGACACCACGACGAGGAGCAGCACTACGGAACGCACGCGCATGAGCCCGGCCATGATGCCTCAGGGGAAAAAGCGGCCAATTTTTTGCGTCGATCCACCACGGACGTACAACTCGTCACACGGCTGTAGCACAGCCCATCACCGACGAGGACCGCGACCCCATGTCCGTTGCCGCTACCGCCGCTCGACAGCTCGAGACCACGCTCACGAGGGACGATGGCACCGCGGTCGATGTGGAGTGCACCCACTGCGGCGTTCGCATGACGAGCCACATGGGGAGCGGCAAGCAGGTTCGCTACTTCCACTGCCCGTCGTGCTCGCGGTGGACCACCAGCGTGTACACCGAGGTCCTGCGGGCCGACACCAAGATGCGGACCCGCGTGCCCGAGTCGCGCGGCCAGACCCCTGGCTTCGGCTCGGTGCGCGAGCGCCTCGATCGCTGGCTGCGCTCACTCGACGCCAACAACCCGTGGCACACGCTGGGCATCAGCCCCGACGTGAGCGACGCCGCGCTCCGCGATCGCTACCTCTACCTCGCCCGCCAGCACCACCCCGACCGCGGCGGTAACGCCGAGCAGATGCGGGCCATCAACGAGGCGTATGAGAAGGTGCTCGCCGAGCGTGAGACGCGCCGGACCTTCTTGCGCGTGCGTGCGCTGCCTGCCGGCCGCTGAAAGTTGCGGCTGAGCGGTCACGACGTTACGCCTGCGCGCCATGATCGATCGCGGTGACGAGTTTCCCGGTTCCGACCTGCCCACGGGCGTGACGTTCCTCAAGGCCGACGGCACGCGCGTCACCTTGCAGTCGATGGTCGGCAGCAAGACGCTCGTCCTCTTCTTCTACCCGAAGGATCACACCTCGGGCTGCACCGCCGAGGCGTGCGAGTTCCGCGACCAGTACGAAGACTTCGTGAAGGCCGGCGCCGAGGTGATCGGCATCTCCGCCGACGACGCCAGCTCGCACGAGTCGTTCAAGGGCAAGTACCGCCTGCCGTACACGCTGCTCACCGACCCCGACGGCGCCGCGTCACGCGCGTTCGACATCAAGAAGACCTTCGGGCTCATCAAGGGCCGCGTCACGTTCGTGATCGATCGCGCGGGCAAGGTGCGCCACCGCTTCGAGTCGCAGGTGAAGGTGCGCCAGCACGTCAGCGAGGCGCTGGACGTGGTGCGTCGCCTCGAGGCGGAAGCAGCAGCCAGCGCCAGAAGCCCAGCCCCGTCAGCAGCCCCACGGCCAGCTTGAAGGGCCAGGGCACGAGCGGCCCCGGGCTGACGAAGCCCTCGACGATGCCGATCAAGATCATGAAGGGCGCGCAGCCGAGCACGAGCTGAACCGCGGCCGTGGCGTGCTCTCTCACCGCCGTCGCCCGCGAGCGCTCGCCCGGGTCGATCAGCGCCCGCCCGAGGTGCAGCCCCGCGCCGCCCGAGATGCAGATCAGCGACAGCTCCACCGGGCCGTGCGCGCACATGAAGGTGAGGATCTGCGGGCCCACGCCGCCCTGGAAGCAGGTCGCCACCAGCGCGCCGACGTGCAGGCCGTTCTGCAGCAACACCGCCACCGTGCCGATCGCCGCGGTCACCCCGAGCGCGAACGCGGTGAAGAGCACCCGCAGGTTGTTCAAGAAGATGGTGGTCGCCATCTCGCCCGGCGTCATCGCGTCGAGCGCGTGATCGGTCCAAAGATCCTTGCGGTCGATGAACTGCCGCAGCTGGCCGTCGACGAGCCAGTTCGCGGTCTCGGGCTGCAACACCACCGTCAGCGCGCCGAGCACCACCGCCGAGAAGAGCAGCGTCGCCGAGAGCTTGATGGGCCCCAGGTGCGCGCGCACCAACGCGGGGAAGGTGCGGAAGTAGAAGGTGCTGATCGACTCGAACGACGCGCCGGCGGGCCGGTAGATCGACGCGTACGCGCGCGCCGAGAGCTGGTTCAAGAAGCGCACGACGTCGGTGTCGGGGTACTGCGTCTGCGCGAGCGCGAGATCGGCGGCCACGCGGCGGTAGAGCGCGTCGAGCTCCCAGACCTGCGTCAACGCGAGCTTCTTCGCCTTCAGCGATTCCAGCGTCGTCTCGAGCTTCGTCCAGTCGCTCTTGCGGCGCGCGACGAACGCGGGCAACGCCTCGGCCATCTCAGGTGCCCCCGACCTTCGCGGCGATCTGCGCGCGCAGCTGCTCGTCGTTGGCGTCGTCGGCGACCGTGAGCCCCAGCTTCGTCGCCAGCTGCCGCCCCACGCGTCCCCGTGCCGGAGGCTCGAGCTGGGCGAAGCGCGCGAGGTACTGCGAGGCGATCTCCAGCACGTTCACCTCGACGCCCGCCGTCGCCGCGCCCGCGAGCGCGTCGTACGCCGCGAGGCTCACCTTCTCGTCGCGCACCAGCACGGTGCCCGCGAGGAGATCGCCCAGCCGCCGGTGCTTGCGATCGACCAGCATCGTCAGCAGCCCCACCGGGTAGCACGCCGGCAGGAAGTCGATGATGCGCAGCAGGTTCCGCACCGCCGAGAGAAAGAGCGTCACCGGCGAGCCGTCGAGCTTCACCACCCGAATGCCCACCAGCCGCTTGCCCGGCGACTGCCCACCCCACGCCACCTCGAAGGCGGTCCAGTAGAGCCAGAGGCCGAGCGCCGTCGCCGCGACCGCGAGCGTCTTCACCATCGAGCTGAGCGCGATCACCGTGTTCGCCAGCTCGGGAATGAAGAAGCTGACGCCGAAGTAGACGACCAGCGCCACCGCGCCCATCAACGCCACGTCGACGAGGTACGCCATGGCCCGCGAGCCCAGCCCGGCGATCGGCAGCTCGACGCTGACGCGCTCCGGAGTGGCCAGCTGGACCTGGTCGCTCACGCCGAGCGCACCAGCACCGCTCCGAAGAAGCCGTCGGTGTCGTGCACGTGCGGGAAGAGCCGCAGCATGCCGTTGCGGGTGGTCTTCGCGCCGAGCTCGGGCCCCAGCCACTTCGACGCGTCGGCGAGCTGGAACTGCGGGTGCGCCTCGAGGAAGCCGCGCACCACCGCCTCGTTCTCTTCTTCGAGCACCGAGCAGGTGCCGTAGATGAGGCGGCCGTTGGGCTTCACCAGCTTGGCGAAGCGCGCGATGAGCGTGCGCTGAATCTCGATGTGCTCCGCCAGCGACGCCTCGGTCATGCGGTAGCGCGCGTCGGGCTTGCGCCGCCACGTGCCGGTGCCCGAACAGGGCGCGTCGACCAGCACGCGCTCGGCCTGCCCGTGGAACGACGTGAGCTGCTCGTCGGCGGCGGCGTCGCGCGCGATGGCCTTGATGCGAACGTTGTGCACGCCGGCGCGCCGGGCGCGGAGCTTCAATTCCTCGAGCCGCCGCTCATCGATGTCGAGCGCGTGGATCTCGCCGCGGTTCTTCATCTGCGCCGCGAGCTGCAGCGTCTTGCCGCCCGCGCCCGCGCACGCGTCGATCACCTTGCGGGGCGGCGCGTCGACGATCATGCCCAGCAGCTGGCTGCCCTCGTCCTGCACCTCGAAGAAGCCTTCCTTGAAGGCGGCCAGCGCGTACACGTTGGTGCGCGTCTCGAGCACGAGGCCGAACGGGGAGAGCGGGGTGGGCGTCACCTCGACGCCTTCCTTGGTCAGCAGCTGCGCCACCTGGTCGCGCGTGCCCTTCAGCGGGTTGACGCGGGCGATCAGCTTTGCCCGGTGGTTCATGCTCTCGGCTAGGGGCGTCGCTTCGGCGCCGAACTGGTCGAGGAACTTCTGCGCGAGGAAGTCGGGCATCGAGCCCTCGATCGCCAGGCGCTCCACCGGCGGTCGCCCGTCGAGCTTCGAGCGGCCCATGCCCACCGTGCGCAGCCACGAGGTGTCGGTGCCGGTCAGCCCGAGGCCCTGCACGATCTGCGACGGGTCGTCTCCCTCGAGCGCGCGCGACACGGCGAAGCGGTAGAGGTCCTTCTTGCTCGCGCCCAGCGCTGCGAAGCCCTTCACCTTGAGATCCGCGAGGAAGTCGACCAGCCGCTGGCGCCGCAACAGCGCGTAGACCCGCTCGGCCACCGCGCGGCGCTCCGAGGCGTAGAGGTGTTTCTTCGAGCGCAGCGTGTAGTCGAGCGCGCGATCGGCCAGCCGCCCGTCGTGGCGCACCGCGCCGTAGGCCTCCAGGCAGGCCTGCGTCACCAGGTCTTCGCGCAGCGGGCGCTCGCGGAGGGAATTGTTCTTGTTGTTCACGGCGTCGTTCCGGCGTCGGGGGGCGGCTCGCGCGGCGGCGCGTCGTCGTCCTTCCGGCCAAAGAGAACCCACAGGCCGATCGCCAGCGCGATCGCGATCGCTCCGCCGCCCACCACGTAGCTGAACCACTTCGGCAGGCCGCCCTCGTTCACCGTGAAGACGCCGCGCACCACCTTGTGGTGGGTCGAGCTCCAGCTGATCTCCACCCGGTAGTCGCCGATCTCCTCGGGCGTGAACGTGGCCGACCACACGCGACTGTCATTGCGCGGCACCGTCTGCCCGTTCGTCGAGCCCATCGCCGCGAGCGGGCGAATCGAGAAGGTCACCGGGCTGGTGAATTCCGGGCCGTTGATCGCCCCGACCGTCGCCGACACCGTCACCGGCTCCCCGACGTGTGGGTTGGCGGGGGTGATCGTGCCGCGCAGCGTCTCCTCGGTGTCCGACCAGTCGAAGGTCAGGCCCGCATTGTTGGGCTTGATCTCCAGCTGGGTGAGCTTGTTTTCGCCCGCCCGGATGTCGACCGGCAGCTGGGCCAGCGAGACGGGCAGTGTGACGGCGAGGTAAGCGGCGAGGAACATTGTGGAATTGGAGAGGCTTTCTTACGATGCCTCGCCGCCCCTGCACAGCGATGACTCAGACGTTCGGCAATTACCAGCTGGTCAAGAAGCTCGCGACGGGCGGCATGGCCGAGGTGTGGCTCGCGAAGCAGACCGGCATCGAGGGCTTCAACCGCCACGTCGTCGTCAAGCGCATCCTCCCGCACCTCGCGGAAGACCCTGAGTTCGTCCAGATGTTCCTCAACGAGGCGAAGATCGCCTCGCGCTTCAACCACCCGAACATCGCGCAGATCTACGACCTCGGTGAGACCGGCGGTCAGTACTTCATCGCGATGGAATTCATCCACGGCGAGGACCTCGGCCGCGTCATGCGCCGCGCGTGGAGCACCGGCCAGTGGGTCGCGCGCCACATCTCGCTGCGCATCGTCGCCGACTCCTGCCAGGGCCTGCACTACGCGCACACCCGCCTCGACGAGCGCGGCCAGCCGCTGCGCGTCGTGCACCGCGACATCTCGCCGCAGAACATCCTCATCAGCTTCGACGGCGCGGTGAAGGTGGTCGACTTCGGCATCGCCAAGGCGAGCGACCAGGTCAGCAACACCAAGTCGGGCGCCATCAAGGGCAAGTTCGCGTACATGGCCCCCGAGCAGGCGGCCGGCAAGCCGCTCGACGCGCGGTCCGACATCTTCGCGCTCGGGCTGGTGCTCTACGAACTCATCACCGGCGTGCGCCCGCTCAAGCGCGACTCGGAGCTCGCCACGCTGCAGGCCGCGCTGGAATGCAAGATCGACGCGCCGTCGGCCGTCGCCGAGGTGCCGCACGAGCTCGACGACATCGTGATGCGCGCGCTCGCCAAGGCGCCCGACGATCGCTACGCCGACGCCCGCGAGATGTCGCGCGCCATCGAGCAGTACCTGCTCAACGCGAAGGAACTGGCGACCAGCGCCGAGGTCTCCGAGCTGATGGGCGCGCTCTTCGCCGACCGCCTGAGTGAAGAGGCGCGGCTCGGCACGCCGAACCCCTCGACCGAGTCGAGCACCAGCAACCCCATTCCGCCCTCGTACTCGGGCGCCGCGCAGTCGGTGACCCAGCCGCCCGAGCGGCCCCCGCAGCAGGCGACGCCGAGCAAGCAGCCCGTTCGCGCCAACCCCAACGCGACGATGAGCGGTGACGAGGACGACGAGGCCACGCTCGGCCCCGACGCCGTCGAGAACGATGACGACGAGAGCGGGCCGAGCGCAGGCGGGGGCTACGAGCTGCCCGCGGGCACGGTGGTGCCCAGCCGCCGCTACGTGAACAAGAAGGACCAGGCCACCGTCGCCGGGCGCGTCTCGAAGGAGATGACGAAGATGGCGCCGCTCGACGCCACCAACGACGATCTCCCGCCCGTCGTCGCCAAGCCGCGCAAGACGGGCATGACGAAGGCGCACGCCGACGAGCCCGCGGCCGAAGAGAGCAACCGCCGCCGCACGTCGTCGGGCGCCAACGCCAAGCGCCGCACCGCCAGCGGGGTGATGCCCGAGGCGCCGCCGCGATCGCGTTCGCGCGCCAGCGAGCCGGCCATCAAGCCCTCGAAGGACGGCATCAGCGCCATCGTCGACGTCAAGGCGCTCAAGGAACGCCAGCAGTCGCGCCTCAAGGCGCTCGTCTCGGTGCTGGTGCTGGTCGGCGCGCTGGTGATGGTCTTCGTCTTCAAGGACACGCTGCTCGGGCTGCTCAAGAAGGGCGGCATCTCGGAAGACGGCGTGCCGGTGCGCATCTCGGTGAAGTCGAACCCGCCGGTGGTGGTGACCGTGGTGCCGCCGCCGGGCGTGAAGACGCGCCAGCCGCTCGAGCTGGGCCGCACGCCGCTCGACGAGATCTCCGGCGCCTTCGTGGGCGACACCATTCGCCTCGTGAACGACGATCGCGGCATCTATTACGAAGAGGTCATCGAGTACGGCCAGCCCAACGAGCTCAAGCTGGTCAGCAAGACCTTCAAGGAAAGCGCGGTGCGCATTCGCGTCACGCCTTCCAGCTTGAAGGGCTGCACGGTGTGGCGCGGCAACTCGTCGCTCGGCCAGGTCGGCGTCAACCTCGGCCTCTTCCCCGGCACCCACAAGATCGAGATCCGCTGCCCGGCGCTCCGCGAGCCGTGCCCGGCGACCGTCACCTTCGCCGATGGCGCGAAGAACCTCGAGTGGCCGGTCGATTGCTCGGAGTACCTCGACAAGAAGTGACCTCGGTCGTTAAAGGAGTCTTCATGGATACCTCCGTTGCCCCCGTCAGCCAGCCCGTCACCCTCAAGTCCGATGCGAAGACCGATGCGAAGGCGGAAGTGACGCTCAAGCTCACCGAGCGCGCGGTCGCCCAGGTGAAGGACGTGATGGCCACCCAGCACCTCGAGGGCCACTACCTCACCGTGCGCGTCGTGCCGGCCGGCTGCAGCGGCCTGGGTTACGACCTGAACCTCGTGAAGGACACCAAGGCCGGTGACCTCATCTGGGAACAGGACGGCGTGATGATCGCCACCGACGCGATGTCGGTCGCGTACTTGAAGGGCACCACGGTCGACTACCTCACCGGTGACACGCAGTCGGGCTTCAAGTTCGAGAACCCGAACGCGAAGTCGTCGTGCGGCTGCGGCTCCTCGTTCTCGGCCTGAAGCGCTTCGTTCCTGTGAGGGGGATTCTCATTCGCGCACTGGCGGTGTTGCTGGGCAGCGTGCTGCTCGGGAGCGGGTGCGTCACCACGCGCGACGCGATCGGCGGCGACGAGCGCCTCGACGAGGGCGCCGCGAAGGAAAAGGAAGCCGCGCGGAAGGCCGGGCGTGAATGCGGGGCCGACCAGCCCGGCGACCTGGTGCTCCTCGACGCGCGCACCGGCGGCCCGGTCACCTGCCTCGCCGTCACCGTGTCGTACGAGCCGATGAGCTGCGCCTCGGGGTCCGACTGCCAGACCCAGGTGCTCTTCAAGGGGCTCACCAGCGGCAAGGGCCAGCTCAAGCTGCTCGCGCCCGTCGCGAAGGGCCGCCTCACCGCGGTCGCCGACGGCTTCTCACCCTCGGTGCTGGTGAACGCCACCACCACGAAGGATCGCGTGCTCGAGCTCGAGCTGACGCCCGAGGAGGGCTTCTGGCTCAAGGTGCTCGACGCCGACGGCAACTACCTCCAGGACCTGAGCGTCACCTTCAAGCAGGGCGACGAGGTCATCGCCCAGCTGCGCACCAACACCCTCGCCAACGTCTTCTTCACGCAGCGCCAGCCCTTCGCGGGTCAGCCGGTGAAGGTCGAGGCCACCGGCTACCAGCCGCTGACGGTGAACGAGGTCAGCGAGCTCGGCGAAGACGGCCACACGCTGACGCTGCAGAAGTAGTCACGCGGCGATCGCGCGGCCGGCCAGCTGTTCCAGCCGCCGCTCGACGAACTGCGCGGCCCGCAACGACATCGCCATGATGGTGAGCTGCGGGTTGACGCCCAGCGAGCTGGGCACCGCGCTCCCGTCGACGATGAAGAGGTGGTGCACGTCGTGGGTCTCGTGCGTCGCGTCGACGACGCTGCGCAGCGGGTCGACCCCCATGCGGGCGGTGCCGAGCGGGTGGTACGCGCTGATGTCGAGGTGGCGCGCGGCGATGGTCGAGCGCTCGAGCTTCTCGACGTCGGCCAGAGAGCGCAGCCGCTCGTGCGCCTTGAGCGGCAGCAGCACCTCGCGCGCGCCGGCGGCGAACATCACGCGCGAGATCAACGCGCAGGCGCGGTGCATCTTCTTCAGGTCGACGTCGTTGAGCCAGTAGGTGATGCGCGGCACGCCGTCCTTGCCGGGGCGCACGCGGCCGGTCGAGGTGTCCTTCACCATGAAGCCGAAGTTGAAGGTGCGATCGAACCGCTCCATCAGCGAAACCCACGCGGGGCCGAAGCCGCTGAGCGTGGCCGCGGTCACGTCGAGGGGCGTGGTGCCGCCCTCGAAGTAGATGCCCTCGTCGGCGAACTCGTCGATCGCGTAGCCCTGCGGCACGGTGCGCGACGGGTTGACCTGCTCGTCGAAGAGCCCCAGCGCGGCCGATGCGGGGTGAATGGTGAGGTTCTTCCCCAGCTCGCCCGAGCCGTCGCAGAGCCCGTTCTGCTGCAGGAGCACCGGCGTCATCAGCGCGCCGCACGAGAGCACCACCACCTTCGCGCGCACCCGGGCGCGGCCCTTCGCGGTGACGCCGCTGACGCCCACCGCGGCGTGACGATCGATCAGCACGCGGTCGACCTTGAAGCCCGTCAGCAGCTGCGCGCCCGCGTCGAGCGCCGCCGGCACGTACGAGACGTTCGTCGAGCGCTTGGCGTCGGTGGGGCAGCCGAAGCAGCACAGGCCCTGGCCGTCGCAGCCCGGCGCGTTGCGGCGCAGCGGGTGGTGCGACCAGCCCAGCGCGTCGCAGCCCTTTGCGATCAGCTCCGCGGGCTTGCCCAGCGCCGCCTTCGACGAGGGGCCGACCTCGAGGAAGCGCTCTACCGACTCGTAGTGCGGCGCCAGCGCGTCGGGCGTGAAGGCGCCCAGGCCCGCGTCGCGCCACTTCGACAAGACCTCGTCGGGCACGCGGAAGCAGGTGCCGCTGTTGATGAGCGTGGTGCCGCCGACGCCGACTCCGAGGGGAATGGGAATGGCGGTGTTGCCGAACGCGATGGTGGCGCCGCCGTTGCGGTACATGCGGCGCATGGCGTCGATCGCCCGGCCGTTGAAGTGCTCGCGGCCGTGGTGTTCGCCCTCTTCGAGCAGCAGCACGGCGTGACCGCGCTTCGCGAGGCTCGCGGCGAGCGGCGCGCCTCCGGCGCCCGTGCCGACGATCACCACGTCGCACTCCAGGCTCTCGCCATCGCTCAACTCGCCCGCGCTCATCACCTGCGAGCGCCAGCGCGCCGTGTCGGGCTTTGGCGGGTCGATCGAGTAGCGGCAGTTCAGCTTCGCGTAGACCTGCGGGTCGTCGAAGTAGGCGAGCTTGAGCGGCGCGAGCAGGCCGCGGAGCGCCAGGCGGGTGACCTCGTTGCGATCGAGCGCCTCCATCACCTCGAGGCGACGGCCGAGCGGCAGGTTCACGAAGCGCGCGCGGTGCATCACCAGCGAGCGTGCGTCGAGCACGTGGAGCAGCCGCGCGTAACCCGGACCGAGGTGCGCGGGCAGGGAGTTCAGGAAGGCCTCGGCCCGCGTGACGGTGCGCGCGTCGGCGGCGGGCAACACCTGGCCGGCCGGCAACATGGTGGCGGCGAGGACCTCGAGCTGCGCGCGCTGGGCAGGGGTGAAATTCATGACGTGCCTCCGAGCAGCGCCTTGCGGCTCACCGCGCGGTGGCGGGCCTCGAAGCGGCGGCGCGGCTCGGTCGGCACCGGCAGCCACGACGCGAGGAATTGCGGCAGCTCGAGCAGATCGAAGCGCATCGTGCCCGTCGCGAGGGCCTGCCCGTCCTTCAACAGGGCGATGGGGAGCACCGTCATGCCCTTCAACGGCGCGAGCAGCGACGGCGACTTGTGCCCCTCGAGCGAGAGCGCCTCGCCGTGGACGCCCGTGAAGCGCACCACGTAGGCGATCGACGCGGGGAAGAGCGAGATGGTCAGCGTGCCCTCGCACGGCCCCTCGGGTTGCCAGGGGCCAGCGTGCACCACGCCCTCGACGCTGAAGGCGCCCGGCCGGCCGGAGCCGTGGGTCTTCAACTGGAAGTCGACCGGGTGCTCGTCGCCCCGCGGGGAGGTGAGGGTGCCGCGCATCGTCTCGACGAAGGACAGGATCATGGTCACACCACTCGGGTGAAGCGGGGGTCGGGTTCGCGGCGGAGGAATTCGAGCGCGCCGCCGTGTTCGCTCGTCAGCTCGAAGCGCGCCCCGTCAGACGGGAAGACCTCGAGCTGCACGCGCGCGAGCTTGCTGTTGAAGCAGTACGACATCGCGCCATCGGGGTTGAGGTAGCCCAGGCACGCCTGCGCGCGATCGCGGCTGTCCATCACCAGGTGCGCCTCGCCGTCGTGGCTGCGGAGGCGGATTTCCCAGCGATCGGCGTCGACGTGTTGTTCCTGCCGCCAGGGATCGAAGATGCGATCGAAGCGCCACTCACGCCCGTCACGCCGCACGACGAGCGCCGACATGCGCGGGGTGGTGCGGCCGGCGACGCGCACCCGGCCGGTGAAGCCCTCGAGCACCGCGTCGGCCCCGGGGAAGACCGCCTGGCCCCACGCGTACTCGAAGCTGTGCTCGCGGCCCCAGTTGTGGCCCTGGCTGCCCGTCCACCCCGTGACGTCGACCTGCTCGCCGGCGACGACCAGCGTGCCGCGCGCGACGATCCACGGGGCGGGGGTGTTCAGCTTCGAGCGGGGGAAGGGCCCGACCCGCAGGGCGCGCCACGGGTAGAGCTGCAGCGGGGCGCTCGAGGTGCTGTCGGGGCGATCCCAGTTCACGTCGAACTGCACCTGGGCGATGGTGCCGCGCGCGCCACCGACGCCGCCTACCGTCAGCGCCATCGCCGGGGTGGTGACGTGCGGGTCGCCGTACTGCGCCTGCGACCACGGCACGGTGACCTTGTCGGCCACCACGCGCGCCCCGTCGAAGAAGATGACCCACGACTCGGCGACCGCCTCGCCTTGCAGCGGCGCGAGCACGGTCTGCTTGAACCACACCGCGCGCGGCCGGGCGGGATCGTTGAGGCGCACGAAGTAGCTCTCGACGTGGCCGGGGCGGCCGTCGAAGCGCGGGGCGTTGAGCGCAGGCTCGGGGCGGAACAGCGCGGTCAGGGCGTTCATGGCTTCTTCTCCTCCTGCAGCGCGGTGGCGACGTGCGCGCGCATGGCATCACCCGCGGTGCGCGCGTCACGGGCCCGAATGGCGGCCATCGCGCGGCGGTGGTGCTGCGGGTCGAACACTTCGGGGCGGTACATCGCGAGGAAGCGGTGGCCGTGGCGGAAGTAGACGTCGCGCACCAGGCGGGAGAGCAGGGCGAGCAGGGAGTTGCCGCTGATCAAGATGAGCTCGTGAAAGAAGTCGTAGTCGAGCTCCTGCAGCACCGTCGGCTTGCCCTTCGCCTCGACGATGCGCCGCACGAGGTCGTCGAGCCGCGCCATCGAGCTCGCGTCGGCCTTCAGCGCGGCCTGCTCGGCGCCCCAGCCGAACATCAACCCGCGGATCTCGTGCACGTCGCGCAAGATGCCGTCGCCGAGATCGCCCCCGGCTTCCATGATCGCCGGCAAGAGGTGCAGCCCCGCGTCGAGCAGGTCGCTCACCCGCGTCGGCCCGCCCTGGCGAATCTTCACCAGCCCCCAGGCCTCGAGCCGCTTCATCGCCTCGCGCACGCTCGAGCGGTTGACGTCGTACTTCTCGGCCAGCTCGCGCTCACTGGGCAGGGCGTCGCCGGGCTGGAAGCGGCCCTTCACGATCGAGGTGCGCAGCGCGGTGGCGATGCGCTCGGCGATGTTCTTGCGGCTCGGCTCGTTCATGACTGGTCCGACCAGTTAGCACCGGTCGCTCGCGCCCGGCAAGGGGTCCGCGGGTTGACGCCGTGCAGGGGAGGGCGTAGGTGGTCGGACCAGTATGAACACTCCACGCGAGGCGTACGAGCGGTTGCGGCGGGCGGCGGTCGAGCACCCCTTTCCCACGGCTGACGAACGCGACGACCGCCTCGCGCGGCTCGAGAAGCTGCTGGTCGCTGAGCGGGAGGTGTTCGTCAAAACCATCGACGAAGACTTCGGCGGGCGCTCGCGGGCCGAGACGCTCTCGGCTGACGTGCTGCTCACCCTCGACGGCGTGCGCTACGCGCGCAAGCACCTGCGCGAGTGGATGAAGAAGAAGCCGGCGACGCCCAACCCGCTCTTCCTGCCGTCGCGCGCGTGGGTCGAGCCCCTGCCGCGCGGCGTGGTGGCGGTGATCGCTCCGTGGAACTACCCGGTCAACCTCGCGCTCGGGCCGTTGGCCTGTGCCTTGGCGGCAGGCAACCGCGTGCTGATCAAGCCCAGCGAGGTAACGCCGCGCACCGCCGAGGCCCTGGCGCGCGCGATCTCCGATCACTTCTCCGCCGACGAGGTGGCCGTCGTGACCGGCGGCGCCGACGTGTCGCGCGCGGTGACCGAGCTGCCCCTCGACGGCCTGCTCTTCACCGGCTCGACGCAGGTCGGCCGGCTCGTCGCACAGGCGGCGGCGAAGAACCTGGTGCCCGTCACGCTCGAGCTGGGAGGAAAATCGCCCGCGCTCATCCACCCCGGCTTCGATCTGAAGACCGCGGCGGACCGGCTCGTGGTCGGCAAGCTCTTCAACGGCGGCCAGACCTGCATCGCGCCCGACTACGTGCTGGTGAAGCAGGGTGACGAGCGCCGCCTGGTGCAGCTGCTGCGCGAGGCGGTCGAGGCGCACTACCCACGCGCCGAAGGGCTCACCTCGATCGTCAACGAGCGCATGCGCAGCCGCCTCGACGCGTTGGTCGCCGACGCGGTGGGCAAGGGCGCGCAGGTCGAGCAGCTGGGCGCCGCCGGCACCGGCCGGGTGATGACGCCCGTCGCGTTGCTCGGCGTCACCGACGCGATGACCGTGATGCAGGAAGAGATCTTCGGGCCGGTGTTGCCGATCGAGACCTACTCGACGCTCGACGAGGCCATCTCTCGCATCAACGCGCGGCCGAAGCCGCTGGCCTTCTATTACTTCGACGACTCCGCCTCGCGCGCCGAGCAGCTGATGCCGCGGGTCAGCTCGGGCGGCGCGGTGCTCAACGACTGCCTCGTGCACTTCGCGCAGGAAGCGCTGCCCTTCGGAGGCGTGGGCGCGAGCGGGCTGGGCGCGTACCACGGCGAGGCGGGCTTCGAGACCTTCAGCCACGCGCGCTCGGTGCTCGCCGCGAGCCCCCTGAGCGCGGCCCGCAACGTGATGAAGCCGCCCTACGGCACCCTGGTCGACAAGGCGCTCGAGGCGCTCATTCGCCGGTTGGAGCTGCTCCGCCGCTGACCAGCGAGGCAGAGCGAGCGAATGAAGTGGGTCAGTGCAGGCCCGGCGCCTCGCGCCCCGTGCGCGACACGTACTCGGTGTACCCGCCGCCGTACGGCACGGGCCCCTCGGGGGTCAGCTCCAGCACCCGGTTCGACAGCTCGGTGAGGAAGTGGCGGTCGTGCGAGACGAAGATCATCGAGCCGTCGAAGTTCCGCAGCGCGTCGATCAACATCTCCTTGGTGGCGAGGTCGATGTGGTTGGTCGGCTCGTCGAGCACCAGGAGGTTCGGCGGGTCGAAGAGCATCAGTGCCATCACCAGGCGCGCCTTCTCGCCGCCCGACAGCACGCGCACTGACTTCTCGACCTCGTCCTTGGTGAAGCCGAAGCAACCCGCGAGCGTGCGCAGCGTGCCTTCGCTGGTGCGGGGGAAGGCGTCGACCAGCGTGGTCCACACCGTCTTCGTGCCGTCGAGCACGTCCATCGCGTGCTGCGCGAAGTAGCCCATCTTCACGCTCGCCCCGAGCGCCACCGTGCCCGTGTCGGGCTTCGACTCGCCGGCGATCATCTTGAGCAGCGTCGACTTGCCCGCGCCGTTCACGCCCAGCACCGCCCAGCGCTCCTTGCGCCGCAGCAGGAAGTCGAGGCCCTTGTAGATGACGTGATCGCCGTACGCCTTGTGCACGCCGACGATCTTCGCGACGTCTTCGCCGCTGCGCGGGGCCTGCTTGAAGTCGAAGTTCACCTTCTCGTGCCGGCGCGGAGGCTCGACGCGGTCGATCTTCTCGAGCTTCTTCACGCGCGACTGCACCTGGGCGGCGTGCGAGGCGCGGGCCTTGAAGCGCTCGATGAAGGCGAGCTCCTTCTTCAGCATCGCCTGCTGCCGCTCGAAGGTGGCCTGCTGCTGCGCGTCGGCCAGCCCACGCTGCTGCACGTAGTACTCGTAGTTGCCCGAGTAGGTGGTCAGCTCACCGCCGTCGATCTCGATGATGCGGTTGCAGACGCGGTTCAAGAACTCGCGGTCGTGCGAGGTCATCAACAGCGCGCCCTCGTACCGCTTCAAGAAGTTCTCGAGCCAGATCAGCGACTCGAGGTCGAGGTGGTTGGTGGGCTCGTCGAGCAGCATCGCGTCGGGCTGCATCAGCAGAATGCGCGCGAGCGCGACGCGCATCTTCCAGCCGCCCGAGAGCGCGCCCACGTCGCCGTCGATCATCGACTCGCGGAACCCCAGGCCCGCGAGGATCTCCCGCGCCCGGCCC
Organism: Myxococcaceae bacterium; assembly: GCA_046351675.1. Classification (GTDB taxonomy): domain Bacteria; phylum Myxococcota; class Myxococcia; order Myxococcales; family Myxococcaceae; genus Archangium_A. The sequence continues at coordinate 135,725 of JAXLYB010000016.1, read as the reverse complement.
TCGAGCGCGTAGCCGCCCAGCTCGTCGAAGCGCGCCTGCACCTCGCCGAACCGCTCGACCAGCGCGTCCATCTGGTCGGCCTGCGCCGGGTCGCCCATCGCGTGCTCGAGCTTCTTGAGCTCCGAGGCGACCTGCGCGACCGGGCCCGCGCCGTCCATCGTCTCTTCGATCACCGGGCGGCCCGTCATGTCGCCCACGTCCTGGCGGAAGTAGCCGATGGTGATGCCGCGATCGATCGACACCTGGCCTTCGTCGGGCGTCTCTTCCTTCATCACGCAGCGAAAGAGCGTCGACTTGCCCGAGCCGTTGGGCCCGACGAGCCCCACCTTCTCACCGCGGTGGAGCGCCGCCGAGGCCTCCACGAAGAGGATCTGCTGGCCGTGCTGGAGCGAAATCGAGTCGAAGCGAATCACGGCGCGCGCCTTGCCACATCGCCGGGCGACGCGCCATGCGCACTGACGCCAGCGAGTGGGGACGCCGCACAGCCGTGTCGTGCGGTGTCACGCACGAGCGCGAGCGGCAGTGCAGGAAAGGCCAGCAGTCTCAGCGCTGGATTCGCTGCAAGGCCGCCCGGGCCTCGACCCCCAGCGGAGTGCCCGCCGGGAGGTGCTGCGCGGCTTCCTCGAGCAACGACAGCACGCGCGTGTCCTTCGTGCCCTCGAGCGCGCGCGCCAGCCAGTAGGCGGTGGTGGCCCGCGGTTCCCCGGCGTCTCGTCGCAGCGCCAGCGCCCGCTCGAGCGCCTCGCGCGCCCCGGCCTTGTCGCCCGCGCGCAGCTTCGCCTCGCCGAGGCCCGTGAGGTTCCACCCGAGCTCGACGTGCGCCGAGCCGAGCTTCGCGGTGCGAATCGCCAGCGCTTCCTCGTCGAACGCGATGGAGTCCTTCCACCGCTCTTCCGCCCGCCGCAGCTGCGCGAGGTTGGTCAACGTGATGGCCAGCGAGGTCGAGTCCGGCGCCTTCGCCGCCTTGATGTCGTGTGCGCGCTCGAGCGCCGATGACGCCGCGGGCAGGTCGCGCAGATCGAGCAGCAGCGCACCGAGGTTGGTCAGCGTCACCGCCACCGGCAGGCTGTCGGCGCCGTACGCGCCTTCCTTGATGCGCAAGGCCCGCTCGAGCATGCGCCGCGCGGCCACGCTCTGCTGCTGCGCCTGCAACACGTTGCCGAGGTTGTTGAGGGTGTCGGCCACCTGCGGGTGCGACGGGTCGAGCACCGCCTCTTCGATCGCCAGCGCCTGCTCGTACTGCGCGCGCGCATCGTCGAGCCGCCCGAGCCCCTTGTAGGCGATGCCGAGGTTCGAATGAGACCGCGCGACCAGCGGGTGCTTGTCGCCGAAGAGCTGCCGGCGCAACGAGAGCGCCTTCTGGTGGTGCTCGAGCGCTGCCTGGAACTGCGCGCGCGACGCGGCCAGCGCCCCGAGGTTGTTGGCCAGCGAGGCCTCGAGCTCGGTGGGCGAGCCGACGCGATCGAGCGCTGCCCTTGCGAAGCGCGCCCAGCGATCGGCGTCGGCCGCGGCGCCACTCAAGACCGCGAAGCCGACCCGCTCGACCCACCCGCGCGCCACCAGCTCGTCGTCGCGCGCCACGTCGGCCGCGAGAATCGCCTCTTCCACCAGCGTGTCGGCGGTCTTCGCGTCACCGGTGCGCATGCGCGCCACGGCCGCGAGCAATCGCGCCTCGGCCAGCGCCGAGCGATCGCGCTCCACGTCGGCCTTCGCCCCGAGCTCGGACGCCAGCGCCAGCGCCTCGGTGAACTTGCCGGTGTCGAGCCGCGCCTTCACCGTCGACAGCCCGCTGCGCAGCGACTCGGGCTGCGACTGCAGGCCCTGCGCCGACCGGCACGAGCCGAGCGAGGGGAGCGCGGAGACGCTCGACACGGCGCGCTCGACGATGTCGGCGTCGGCGCGGGTGAAGAGCTGTGTCGTCGCGTCGAGGTCCGACAGGCGGCGGCTGAGGCAGAGGATCTCCTGGCCCAGCTGCGCGTCGTCGCGCTCGAAAGCGCTCTCGCACGCCGCGCGGCGCTGGTGGAGCCACTGCTCGGCGTACGCGTCGAGCCGCGTCTCGGCCTCGCGCCATGCCGCGGCGGCCCACGGCTTGTTGGTCGCGAGGAACGCCTTGCGCGCCACGTCTCGCACCCCGTCGTCCCACACGCCGACCAGCCGCGCGTCGACGTCGGCGCAGCGCGTGTGGTTGCGCCAGGTGACGACGCCCGTCAGCGAGGCGGCGAGCACCGCGAGAATGCTGATCGACACCGCGGTGAGCTGGCGATCGCTGTCGCTGCGCCGCCGCCCGAGCTGAATCAGCAGCGCGCGCAGCGTCTGGAAGCGCTCGGCCGCGTTCGCCCGCATACCCTTGAGGATCAGCTGGTGAATGCGCCGCGGCACGTCAGAGCGGGGCGGGGTGATCACCCGGTTCGCCTCGATCTCCACCGCCAGCGCGCCCGGCGTCGCGCCCTCGAACGGCCGCACGCGGTACAGCGCCTCGAACAACGCCACGCAGAAGCTGAACTCGTCCGAGCGGAAGTCGGTCGCCTGCCCGTGCAGCGCCTCGAGCGACATGTACGCCGGCGTGCCGAGCATCGCGCCCGGCGCGGTGATGGTGCGGTGGATCTTGCCGTCGGGGCTGTCCTTCTTCTTCGGCGCCGCCTGGCCGTGCGCGAGCCCGAAGTCCATCACGCGCACCCGGCCCCCCGGGCTGACCACCACGTTGTCGGGCTTGAAGTCGCGGTGGGTGATGCCCTGCTCGTGCGCCGCCGCGAGCCCTTCGCCCGCCGAGAGGAACACCTCGAGAATGGTGCGCCACGAGGGCCGCGGTTCCTGCTCGAGCCACTTCTTGAGCGTCAGGCCCTCGACGAACTCCATCGCGAGGAAGATGCGGCCGTTCGCCAGCCCGACGTCGTGCACCGTGACCACGTTGGGGTGCGAGAGCCGGGCGAGCGCCTGCGCCTCGCGCAACAGCCGCGTCTTCAGCTCGTCACCCAGCGCGCTGCCTTCGTAGTCGCCGCGCAGCACCTTCACTGCCACCTTGCGATCGAGCACGGGGTCCCACGCGGCGAAGACCTCGCCCATGCCGCCCGCGCCGAGCCGCTCGAGGATCACGTAGCGATCGAGCGCCTCGCCCTTCACCACGTTGCTGGTGGTGCCGAGCAGGACTTCCTGGTGCGTCTCGCCCGAGACGTGCGTGTCGAGCAGCCCGCTCGGGTCGGTGACCGGGGTCTGATCTGCGAGGTGCGTGCCCTGCTTGCGCGCGCGGGCGGCCGGCGAGTCGAAGTTGGTCTGGGTCAGCGCCGAGGTCTCCAGCGCCAGCGGCAGGAACTTCACCTGGCAGGTCGCGCACTCGCGAACGTGGGCGCCCAGCTCCGCGCGCCGCACCGGCGCACCCTGGCCGCGGGCGAAGGCCTCGAGCTCGTCATCGGGAGGACAAGGACCGGCCACGCGTCCGTCGTTCTAACCCACTCAGTCGAAACAGAACGCCGAAACACCCACCAGCACGTTGCCCTGCATCACCGCGCGGCAGATCGCGGCGCCGTCGTTGCCGCACGTCTCACCCTCGAACGGTCCCCCGAGGCGGCCCATCGTGAGGCTCTTGCGCAACGCCTCGCAGTCGACGCTCGGGCAGAGGGCCGGGTTCGAGGGCGCTCCGCTGTACGCGGTCGTCACGACGCAGCAGCGCAGCTCGTCGGTCGCCGCGATCAAGGGATCAGCCCACTGGAAGAAGTTCTCGGGCACCGGGGCGCGGCCGCCCAACGGCAAGTTGCTCGCGCTCTGCGGCACGCGCAGGAGAGCGCACTGCGCCCCGCCATACGGAAGCCCCTCGTCGGCGCACCCCAGGACCACCACGCTCAAGACCAGCAACGCCGTTCGCATGCGCCCGCGAGCGAGCAAGGGGCGCGCCAGCGGCGGGTGGAGCACCGCTGTCCAATCGCCACGACGCGCCAGTCAGGGTGTACGGTGCGCTCGCCATGACGGACCTGAAGACCCTGCGGCTGGCGACCATTCAGCTGTCCCCCGAGCGGCTCGACGCCTTCGTCGCGTACCAGCGCACGCTGCTCGCCGAGCTCGCGCGCTCGGCCCCCGGTGAGTGGAGCGGCCGCTACGCCTTCGCCCACGGCCACGCGCTGGCCGCCTCGAAGCTCGATCTCGTGGAGCTGGGCAAGCTCAAGGCGCTGATCGGCGACTTCTGCGGCAAGCGCAGCACCGTCGCGCAGCTCAAGGAACGCATCGCCGCGGGTGGCGACGAGGCGAAGGTGTCGCGCGCCCGTCAGGAACTGCCTCGCCTCGAAGACCTCACGGCCTTCCAGGAACGCTATGGCGCCGAGGCCGCGGCGCTGCTCATGGCGCGCGAGACCGAGCTGGTGCAGCTGCACCGTGACCTCGCGAAGCAGGAAGGCGGGGGAGGGCACCTTCACCCGCGCTGAAAGAGCGGGTAGAGGGCGCACGCATGAAGCGGTACTTCATTCACACCTTCGGCTGTCAGATGAACGTCAACGACACGAACCGCATGGGCGAGGCCCTGGCGTCGATGTCGTACGCGCCGACGCCGGTCGCCGACAACGCCGACCTGATCATCCTCAACACCTGTTCGATTCGCGAGAAGGCCGAAGACAAGATGCTCTCGGCGCTCGGCCGCTACCGCCAGGTGAAGCTGCAGCGCGGCGCGCTCATCGGCGTCGGCGGCTGCGTCGCCCAGCAGGAAAAGAAGAAGATCCTCGAGAAGGTGCCGTACGTCGACTTCGTCTTCGGGCCCGACGCGATCGGCAAGCTGCCCGACATCGTCTCGCGCATCGAGACCGACAAGGTGCGCGTGGTCGAGACCGCGTGGGTCGACAGCGAGAGCTACGTCTTCCCCCAGGCCGACCCGAAGAGCTCGGTCGGCAAGACCACCGAGTTCGTCACCGTGATGAAGGGCTGCGACAACGTCTGCAGCTTCTGCGTCGTGCCCCACACCCGCGGCCGTGAAGTGAGCCGCCCGTTCGGCGACGTGCTGCAGGAAGTCGCGCGGCTGACCACGGTCGGCGTGCGCGAGGTGACGCTGGTCGGCCAGAACGTCAACAGCTACCGCGGCGGCGTCAGCTTCGCCCAGCTGCTGCTCCGCACCGCCCAGGTGCCCGACGTCGAGCGCGTGCGCTTCACCACCAGCCACCCGCATGATCTCAGCGACGAGCTGATCGAGGCCTTCCGCAGCGAGCCGAAGATCATGCCGCACTTCCACCTCCCGGTGCAGAGCGGCTCGAACGAGGTGCTGGTGCGCATGAAGCGCGACTACACCGTCGCCGCGTACCTCGAGCGCCTCGCGAAGCTGCGCGAGGCCCGCCCCGGCATCGCCGTCACCACCGACATCATCGTCGGCTTCCCCGGCGAGACCGACGAAGACTTCGAGAAGACGTACGCGCTGTGCGCCGAGGCGAAGTTCGATGGCCAGTTCGCCTTCGTGTACTCGCCGCGCCCGAAGACCGTCGCCGGCTTGAAGGAACTCGAGTGGGGGCCAGTGCCGCACGAGGTGAAGGTGAAGCGCCTCGAGCGCCTCAACGCCCTGCAGAAGCAGCTCTCGTTGGCGGTGATGTCGCCGCTCGTCGGCACCACGGTCGAGGTGCTCGTCGAGGGCCACTCGCGCACCCGCACCGATCGGCGCTTCGGCCGTACCCCGCACAACCGCGTGGTGAACTTCGACGGCGACGCCCCCATCGGCGCGCTGGTCGAGGTGAAGGTCGACTCCGCCAGCCAGAGCGCGCTGGGCGGGGTGCAGACGCGCGTGCACTCGCTGTCCCGGGTCGCCATTCCCGAGGTGGCCCCGGTGCCCGAATCGTGCGTCGTCGGCGAAGGCGCCTGACACTGAATTTCACTTCAGCCGGGCCCGTGGGGTCGTATCGTCCGCCGTCCCCTCAACCACAGGAGCCCACATGAAGAACCTCAAGAAGTTGCTCGCCGCCGCCGCTGCCGTGACCGTCGCCGTCGTCGCGGGCGTCTCGATGTCTGCCACCGCCAAGGGCGGCTTCGACAAGAGCAGCTGCACGTTCAACGGCAAGAAGCTGTACGGCAAGATCCAGGAAGTCAGCAGCTTCCCCGACGTGAAGGTGCAGGTCGTCAGCAGCTTCCCCGATGTGAAGGTGCAGAAGGTCTCGAGCTTCCCCGACTCGTGCGGCAAGTGGCAGATGGTGACCTCGTTCCCCGACACCAAGGTGCAGTTCGTCACCAGCTTCCCCGACGTGAAGGTGCAGTACGTGAACTCCTTCCCCGGCGCGAACTGATCGCACCCGATGCTGGCGCTCTCCCTCGCGGCGTCGTTGGCGCTGGCGGCCGGTGCTGATTCGGCCGACCGCCCGGTGGTGTCGGTCGTCTACTTCGAGAACAACACCAAGGACTCCGAGCTCGAGCTGGCGAGCAAGGGGTTGACCGACCTGTTCATCAACGACCTCGCCGCGTGGGAGGGCGTGCGCGTCGTCGAGCGCTCGCGCCTCGAAGAGGTGATGAAGGAACTCAAGTTCCAGCAGACGAAGTACGTCGACAAGGCGACCGCCTCGAAGCTCGGCAAGGTGCTCGCCGCCAGCTACCTGGTCTACGGCTCGATCACCCTGGTCAACGCCAAGCTGAAGGTGGCCGCGCGCCTGGTGCGCTCGAGCGACGGCGAGGTGGTGATCAGCGTCGCCGAAGAAGACGATCGCGATCGCATCTTCGACATCGAGCAGCGGCTCGCGAACCAGCTGATCGCCGGCATCGACGCCAAGCTCTCGGCGAACGCGCAGGCCCGGCGCAAGGTGAAGGTGCCCGACATCGCCACCGTGATCGCCTACGGCAAGGTGCTCGACCTGAGCGACCAGGGAAAGCTCGACGAAGCGCAGGCCGCGGTGCGCGCGCTGGTCTCGAAGGCGCCCACCTTCCTCCTCGGGCGCGAGCGCCAGCAGGAGCTGCTCAAGAAGTTCGAGGAATACCAGAAGCGCAAGAAGGACCTCCTCAACGCCTCGGTGATCGAGCTGGGCAAGCGCGTCGACGCCGAGCTGAAGAACGAGGCGCAGTACGACGCGATGACCTTCGAGCAGAAGCAGCACTTCCTGCAGATGCGCGTGTTGAAGGGCCGCTTCCTCGCGCGCGTGCTCAAGCAGTACCTCAGCAAGCACGGCCGCTACCTGAAGCTCGCTCTCGAGCCCGATGAGCCGAAGGCCGTGGTGGTGATGCGCGACTGGGTCGAGAACCAGCGGCGGCTGATGTCGGAGGTCGAGCGCGGCGCCCGCAAGCACGCCAGCGTGTTCAACGGCGTCACCACGCTCGCCCGCATGGACGACGGCAAGCTCACCACCGAAGAGGCCGAGCTGCTGCGCGACGGCGTGATCGGCAGCCCGCCGAGCTCCAGCGACATGGACTTCGACAACCTCGCCGAGTTCGTGCTGCTCGGGCAGGTGAACGACGGCGAGCGCTTTCGCGTGGGGCCGTGCCTCGGCGCGGTCGACCCGAAGCTCGACGCCTCGATTCGCAAGGAACTCGACGATCAGATCGCCGCGTTGCTCGCGCGGCCCGCCACCGACACCCAGCGCGAACACCTCGCGACCAGCCTGCTCGAGCTCAAGGCCAACATCGCGCTCGCGTACATCGACATCGACGGCGCGGTGACCGCGTACCAGGCGATCCTCGACAACTTCCCCAACGGCTACCGGGCGAGCTGGGTCGAGGGAAAGATCAAGGAACTCCTCGAGGGGCGCGGCAACGAGTTCCACCGCGACAACGAGTGGACCGAGGCGCTCCGCGACTGCGACGACAAGCTCAACGGGGGCTCGCTGAGCATCGATCGCCGCCTCTTCCGCACTGGCGTGCGCGGCATCGACCAGATGGCGGCCGAGATGGAAAAGGCCTGCAAGATCACCAACAAGAACAAGACGTGGGCCGCGTACGCGTACAAGCAGATGGCCGAGACCGCCGCGGAGCAGGACGACTGCAAGCGCACCGTCATCTACTGGCGCAAGTTCGCCGAGATCGGCGGCGAGCCCTCGACCATCGAGTCGAACTCCAAGGCGTTCCACCCGTGGTGCGACGTCAGCGAGGTGCAGCAGAAGCTCACCTGGTTCCGCGTCGACGGCGACGTGCAGGGTGACTTCCCGCGGTGGGCCCACGCCATCAAGTCGTACGACGGCAAGGTGATCACCATCGGCGCCAGCACCAACGGCCCGCGCTACCCGCTCGAGGGCTACCAGGAAGAGCAGTTCGATCTGCGCCTCGAGAAGCAGCCCAGCGGCGACTTCAAGTGCACCAGCGCCCGCTACCGGTACCACAACGGCCAGTATTACGAGGGCACCTGCTCGGTGAAGTTCACGAAGGTCGCGCCCGACGACGCGCCCGGCTTCGACGAGGGCACCTTCGAGGTGAACTTCCCGAAGCTGAGCGACTTCGTGAACCGCTCGGGCAAGGGTCACTTCCGCGTCAAGCGCGACCACTGACCTCGCAACGTCAGCGCTTGCGGCTCGAGAACAGCCGCAGCGCCACCACCGCGCCGAACACCAGCACCGAGAAGAACGCGGTGTAGAGCACGAAGAGAATCCACCCGCCGGTGGTCCAGGGCAGGCCGAGCCGCAGGTCCATCTCGTTGAACTGCGCGCCCGAGAAGAAGCCCGAGGCGATGGTGATGGGCAGGAAGATGAACAGCATCAGCCCCACCATGTTCTCGAAGCGCTCCTTGCGGTACTCGTCGAGCTCGGTGGTCTGCTCGCGCAAGGCCTCGACGGTGTTCTCCATGCCGTGCAGCTCGCGCCACGCGTCGTAGCGGGCGTTGAGCTCGGGGCTGTCGGACACCCGCGCGTACCAGAGCGAGTTGGTGAAGAGCATCACGTCGGCCCGCAGCTGCCGCGTCGGCGCGACCTTCTGCCAGCGCTGCGTGCGTGAATCGCGCTCGACCGCGCCCATGCGCCGCGTCAGCTCGAACGCCGCGTAGCGCTGGCCGGTCGCCAGCAAGAACAGCCCGAAGTCTTCGTCGAGCGCCGGCGCCTCGCGCGTGTCTTCCAGCCGCAGCTCGAGCCGCGCGCCGCCGGTCGGAGTGAACCAGTGCTCCACGTCGCGCAGCACCTGCACCCGCCGCGCGGCGTCGGCCGCTTCGGACGGCAGGTTCTCGAGCGTCGGCACCTGGCCCGCGGCCAGCGCGTGACACAGCCCGCGCACCGAGCGCGAGTCGTCGAGCATCGAGCTCTTCGCGCGGTTGATGCGGTACGCGCCGAACACCAGCCAGCGCGAGTTCTCGAGCGGGTGCAGCACGTCGGAAAGGTCCTTCACGCCCGCCTGCGCGTCGAGCGAGCCGTCGGTCATCGCCGCGCCCTGCCGCGCCGAGAGCTCGAAGAGGGTGGTGGGCCGGGTGTCGCTGAACTCCAGCCACACCAGCGCCAGCTCGCTCGGGTACAGCGAGAGGTGCAGCGTGCAGCCGGAGCCCTCGCGCTCGAAGTGCGTCACGTCGCCGCCGGCGAAGCTGTTGGTCACCGACGAGAGGAAGTGGTGGTCGACCTGCGGCATCGACATCACCTTCCAGCCGCGCGTCACGAGATCCTCGGGCTTCAGCTTGCGCCCCGCGACGAACGGCCGGCAGTAGACCGTGCGCGAGCTCGACACGTGGATGTTCTTGCCCACGTGAAAGCGCTGCCACACCGCTTCCCAGATGCGCTCGCGCGACAGCTTCGTGCCGGCGAAGGGCGGGGCGACGATCGTGCAGCGCCGCTTCGTCCACGCGTAGCCGTCGGAATACCAGGGGTCCGCCAGGCCCTCGAGCTCGGCCGGCTGGTACGTGAAGCGCGGCTTGCCCTTGATGCGCGGCGTGCCGTCGGGCGCGCTCGGGCCCTCGAGCCGGTCGATCTGCAGCGCGAGGTCGTCGAGCGTGCCCGGGCTCTCGGGAGTGATCGAGATGGTGTGCCGGCCCCAGACGTTCGCCTCGTTGGGCGCGTGCACCGCGAGGAGCTCGAAGCCGCGCTGGTAGAACGACGACTGGTCGTCGGGCCGCGCGAGCAGCTTGAGCACCGTCACGTCCTGCGGAGACGAGAGGAAGAGGGCGTCGACGCGGCGGTACGCGCCGGGCTGGTTGTCGACCGGGAGATCGACCTGCACCTTCAGGCCGCGCGAGAGCTCGGTGCGGTACAGGTCGGCGTCGGCCTTGAGGCGGCGCGCGATGCGGTGGGCGATCAGCGCCTCGGGCAGCTGCTGGAGCCCGCTCGCGTCGAGTCTCGCGTCGAGCACCTGCACCATCAGCGTGATCAGCTCGCGCGAAGGCGCCACCGCGTCGGCCGTGCGGAAGAGCTGCATCGACGCGTAGAAGACCGACGCCAGCGCCCGCGCGTAGTGGCCGGCCGCCTCGGTGCGCCCCTGTTCCCACTCGCTGACGTACTCCACCAGCGCCTCGTGCCCCTCGGGCCAGCGCTTGTGCAGCACGCGGTGCGTCGCCAGCACCGCCGCGGTCAGGCAATCGAGCGTCGGGTCATGCAGCCAGAACCGCACCGGCATCGCGAGGCCGTCGAGCACCTCGGCGCTGCGCATCACCGCCTCGGTCGTCGAGCGGAGGTGCAGCGTGCGCCACTGCGGCATCTTCCACGACAGCATGCGCGGGTGGGGCGGGGCCGAGGCGTCGCGCGAGCCCACGCCGAGGTAGACGTCGCCGTCACCGGGCTCCTGCCCGAAGCCCGGGCGGTCGCGACACCAGCTCACGCGCGTTGAATCGAGGAGGGCCTCGAGCGTCGAGGCGAGCGCAGCTTCCATTGAAGGGGGCCCAGCATAGTGCCGACTACGGTCGGCCATGGTGTACAAAGGCTCGCGCATGACGCTCTCTCGAACGATCCCCTGCCTGGTGCTGCTGAGCGTCCTCGCCGCGGGCGTCGCTGATGCCCAGCCGAAGGACGGTGGCGTGCAGAAGGAAAGGGTCCGCGTCGCGGTGCTCCCCTTTGAGCCCAGCGTCTCCGACCCCGATTTGAAGCTCTTTGGTCAGGGCCTCTCGGCGCTGATGATCAACGACCTCACCGGCTGGGACCAGGTGCGCGTGGTCGAGCGCGAGCGCATCGAAGAGGTGATGGGCGAGCTCAAGCTGGGCGAAACGAGGTTTGCGGACAAGTCGAGCTTCGCGAAGATCGGAAAAGGTCTCGGTGTCCGGTTCCTCGTGCTGGGCATCTTGCTGCGCGACCCGAAGACGAAGGCCCCGGTCATCGTCGCGCGCCTGGTCGACACCGAGGTATGGGACATCCGCGGCATTCCACGAGTCATCGCCGCTGACGACGACGTGCTCGCGGCGATCGACACACTGTCGGCCTCGGCCGGCAAGCTGCTCGCGTCGCTCGCGTCGGTCACCGAGCGTGCCGAGCCCGAGAAGAAGACCTGGAAGCTGCCCGCGAAGACGCTGCAGAACTACGCCCGCGCCCTCGAAGCGAAGGACAAGAAGGACACCGCGACCGCCACCAAGCTGCTGACCGACGTCGTGAAGGAGACGCCGGACTTCAAGCTCGCGCAACTCGACCTCCTGTCGCTGACGAAGTAACGAGCGTCGCTCATGGCGCTCGACATCGAACCGCTGCTCACGCGCATCGCCCAGCTCGCCCCGATGTTCGGGCGCGCCGAGGGCGACCTGCAGGCGATGGTCAGCCGCGGCCGGTCGCAGGACTACAAGGGCGTGATGCAGAACGCCCGCCTGGTGCTCGAGGCGCTGCTGCGCTCGCTCGTCACCGAAGAGCTCAAGCAGACGCCGGGCAAGGCGATGCTCGACGAGCTGGTCACCAAGTTCCGCCAGCAGGCCAACGCCGGCATCATTCCCACCAACGTGCTCGCCCACATGGGTACGGTGCAGGCGTGGGGCAACCTCTCGGCGCACGATCACGCCGGCAGCCTCGACGACTCGGGCGTGAAGGTCGGCCAGGACGAGGTCATCGCGAGCCTCAACTCGATGGTCGCGATCTTGAGCTGGTACGCCGAGAAGAAGGGCCTCAGCGCCGCGGCCCCCGCGAACATTCCGCGCTCCAGCGGCTCGTCGCCCGGCATCGCGCCCCCCGGCTCGACCACCGGCTCGGCTCCGGCGCTCGTGCCGGTGGCGCCCGTCGCTCCGACGCAGGCCGCTCCCGCGCCGGGAGGCTCGAAGGTTCCCTTGATCGCCGGCGCCGCGGTGGTCGTCGTGATCGCCGTCGTCGCCGCGGTGAAGTTCGGGGGTGGATCAGGGCCGGGCACCACCGAGCAGCCCGTGAAGCCTCCGCCGGTCACCGATGCGTTCGGTTCGCTCGACGGCGTCTACAAGGGGTGGGACGAGCCGCCGCCCCCCGCCGCGTGCCGCCGCGCCGAAGACGCGAAGCAGGTCGCCGACGCCGTCAACGACCCCCAGGCGCTCGGCCTCATCGACAAGCCCTCGGCCGAGATCAGCTACCTCATCGCGCGCGCCACCTTCTTCAACCTGAAGCGCAAGTCGCCCGCCATCGACGAGGCGCTCAAGTGCCCGGGCTTCGCCGCCGCCGAGCACCTCGCCGGCCTGCTCTCGATCGCCGAAGACAAGATCGACGACGCGCTCAAGCACTTCATCGCCGCCCGCGCTGCCGCGCCCACCTGGCTCGAGAACCGCAGCAAGGTCGCCGGCGTTTTGCTGCAGCAGCAGAAGCTCGACGACGCCGCGAAGGAAATCGACGGCATGATCGGCGCCCGGCCCGACTACGCGCCGGCCTACCTCTTGCGCTTCTCGCTCAAGGTGCTCCAGGGCGACAAGGCCGGCGCGACGGTCGATCTCTGCAAGGCCGTGAAGCTCGGGTCGAGCTCGGCCGCCGCCAAGGCGAAGGAAGCCGGCGCCACCTGCGATTGACCCGGGTCTTCTGCTGAGGCCGAAAAAACGCCGTGGCGGAGGTTCGGTGGTACCTTGCGCCGCATGACGGCCGCCGAAGCGCTGCGAGCGTGCGGGCTCCTGTCGGGCTTCACCGACACGGGCATCCAGATCCTCGCCGGCATCTGCTCCCCCAAGACCTTCCCCGCGGGCACCGTGCTGTTCGCCGAGAACATGGTGTCCGACTCGATGCTCGTGATCGGCGAAGGCAAGGTCGCGCTGTCGGCCAAGGGCGAGCGCGGTGAGCTGCCGCTGGGCGAGCTGACGAAGGGCGACTGGCTGGGCGAGCTCGCGCTCATCACGCCGGGCCAGCGCATGTGCACCGCCACCGCCACCACCGCGGTGTCGGCCTTCGAGATCCGCCAGGCGGAGTTCCAGAAGCTCGTCGCGACCAAGCCCCAGGCGTGCATGAAGCTGCTGATGGCGATCTGCACCCACTTTGGCCAGAAGGTCGCCGCGAACCGCGACGCGCTGCGCTCGCTCGTCACCCGCTGACTTTCGCCGCGCGTGCGCTATAGCGTGGCGCATGGTTCGTCTCTCGCTGGTCGCTGCCTGTCTGGTCGTGTCCCTGGCGTCTCCCGCGTTCGCTGGCGCGAAGGGTGACTGGTTCGCCAGCCTCTACACGGGCGAGGGCGTCGAGCTGCGCAACGACGAGCGCGTCTTCACCCTCTTCGCGATCTTCAACGCCATGGGCTTCGACCAGGGCCCGCAGACGCGCAAGGAACCGATTCCCCGCATCGTCTACCACCCGGTTCGCCAGCAGGTGCGCGGCCGCGTGATCGGAGGCGACCCGGAGGTGCGCAAGGCGGCCGACGCCTTCTTCGACGCCCACCCCACGGCCATTCGCCGCTACCTCTCCTACGTGGTGGCCGCCGATCAGCCGCCGTTCGCCGCCGGCGCCAAGGCGAAGGACCTGCAGGAACTCAAGGGCCTCGAGCAGCTGCTCGCCAAGGCGTGGACCGGGTGGAAGCTCGAGGAATTGATGGGCTCGGTGCAGGGCGAGTACCGCAAGGCGCTCAAGGGCTACCTCACGGTCACCGACTTCCCGCTCAACCGCGCGCGCACCATGCTCAAGACGCCCGAGAACGCCGAGGCGCTGATCGTCGTCAACCTGCTCGACGCGCAAGACCAGGTGCGCGCGGTCGCCGGTGAGAACGGTGAGACCTTCGTGATCGTCGGCCCGGCCGACAAGCCGAACGTCGAGGGCGTCATTCGCGAGTACGCGCGGCTGCAGGTCGAGCCGGTCGTCGCCAAGCAGGTCGGCAAGTGGGCGGGCGGGGTGCCGGTGCTCAAGGAAGCGCAGCTCGCCGGCGTCACCGACCAGTCGCTGCAGGAATACGCCACCAACGCCGTCTGCACCGCGATCGCCCTGCGCTCCATCGAGGCCCCCGACGCCGCGTGGGAAGCTGCCAATTCGCGCGGGTACTTTGGAATCCGCGAGATCGCGAAGCTGTTCGACGAGGGCAAGCCGCTGGACTCCGTCGTCGCAGACGCCATGCAGAAGCTCGAGACCCGCCGCCCGGCGAAGAAGTGAGGTCGTCGCGGTGAGCGGAGCAGAAGGGCAGCCTTGAAGGACTGGCTGATTGCCATTCTCGGGAGCACCGCCGGGCTCACCGCCTACGGCCTGGTGTTCATCATTCTGCTCGCCGCGGGCTTCGGCTTGCCGCTGCCCGAAGACATCCCCCTCGTGATGGGCGGGGTGCTCGTCTACCGGGGCCAGGCCGTGCTCTCGGTGATGATCGTCGTCGGCTACCTCGGCATCATCATCGGCGACTCGATCATGTTCTCGCTCGGCCGGCGCTTCGGCACCCGCGTGCCCCGGCTGCTCGCGCGCGTCATCACCCCCGAGCGCCGCGTGCGCGTCGAGGAGCTGTTCAAGAAGCACGGCGAGAAGATCGTGATGATCGCCCGGTTCCTGCCCGGGGTGCGCACCGTCACGTACTTCACCGCGGGGTCGGTCGGCATGAGCTTCGCGCGGTTCGCGCTCTACGACTCGATCGCCGCGCTCGCGTCGGCGCCGATCTTCGTCGTGCTCGGCTTCAAGTTCGGGGAAGACATCGACGCGCTCCTGCATCGCATCGCGTCGGGGGAGCGCAACGTGATCATCGCGCTCGTGCTCATCGTGCTCGTCGGGTTCGGCATCAACCGCTGGCGGGCGCGTCGCGAGGCCAACTCGGCGCCACCGCCTGGCGGCGCGGCCTGATCAACACCGCCTGATCAACACCGCCTGATCAACGCTCGCCGGGCAACCGGTCGAGGTACGCCCGGATCGCCGAGAGCAGCGGAGACGGCTCGTTCATCGCCGCCGCGCGCGCCCACGAGAGGGCCGGGTCGCTCGCCGTCACCAGCCGCACCGAGCGGCCCGTGAGATCGTACGTCGGCACGTCCTGCTGCGCCTTCGTCGTGCGCGGAGGCATCACTGACCCTTGTTGTACTTCACGAGGAGATCGTCGACCGCCTCACGCAGGTACTCGCTCTGCGCGATGCGCGTGCGCTTCGAGAGCTCACGCAGCTGCTCGACCTTCTGCTCTTCGACCAGCACGTGGGTGCTGACCACCTCAGACTTCTCCTTGTTGTCGATGTGCGACGGCGTCTCCGTCGTGTCCACTGCGTGGGCCAGGGTCGTGTCGTGCATGTGTGTCTCCGATGTGCTGCTGAACGGTGCAACAGGGCGCTACGCACCAGCACAGCGATGAGACAGTCACCGAGCCAAGTCGTCAAAAAAACAACCCCGGTGAGGTGTCACCGGGGTCGCTCGTTCTTCGTTTTCGGGGTGGGAAATGGTGGCCAGGGTCGGACTTGAACCGACTACCTGCGGATTATGAGACCGCCGCTCTAACCAGCTGAGCTACCTGGCCGAAAAGTGCGCGACGCGATTACACGGGGTCGCCCGATGTCGCAAGAGGTGTGTTTGACCCGAGTGACGCGAGCCCCATAGCATTCTGACCAACACACCGTCTCCTGCTTCAGGGCACACCCGGGGAAACCCCGGGGTCGCAAAACCAACGGGGCCTCACTTCGGAAGTTTCGAAGCGGTCGGCCGGGTCGCACAGGAGAGAGTGGCGCCGTCGGCCACTCGTGCCCTGAACGTGAGACCCGCAGTGCCGGCGCAGTGGCCGGCGGGAGGAACGATGGGGCCAGGCGTCGCAGTTCTCCTCACCGCAGTCAGCACCACCCTCCTGGCGGTCGCGCCAGTCACGGGCGGTCCGCTCTCGCCGCCGGTGATCGTGATCAACAACCAGGCGGGCAACCAGAATGACCCGCACGTCGACGCCGATCTCGCGGCGTACTCGGCTGACTCGTCCTCCGGGACGGTGATCCACCGCTACGCCTTCTCCACCAACACCGACTCCACGGTCCCGACCCTCAGCGGCGCGATCGACCTGCTCAGCGACGTCGACCAGGGCCGCGTCGTCTTCACCCGCGTGTTCCCCGACGGGCACACCGGCATCATGCTCTTCGACGGCACCACCGTGGTCGAGCTCGCCCCGGCCCCGGCCTCGACGCGCATCGGCGTCGGCATCGGCGGCAACACCGTCGCCTTCATCGACTACACGGTGAACCCCGCGGGCCCGGAGCTGGTGGTGCTCGACCTCGCCACCTCGACGCTGCATCAGATCACCAACGACTCCGCGACCGACATGAACCCCGCGGTGTCGCCCGACGGCGCGGTCGTGACCTGGGAACACTGCTCGTCGACCGACTGTGACGTGTGGGTCGCCTCGAACAGCGGCTCGGGCTGGGTCGCCGGGCCGCTCGCCGCCTCGACCACCTTGAGTGAGACCAACCCCGACTCGAACGGCTCGACCGTCGTCTTCCAGCAGGAAGACACCGGCACCGGCGTCACGCACATCGCGTTCGCGCCCACCAGCGGCGGCTCGCCGACCGTGCTCGAGCTGGCCGGCTCGCAGGCGCACCCGTCGATCCGCGGCAAGCTGATCGCGTTCGAGAACAACGACGGCGCGCACAGCGACATCTACCTGTACGAGATCTCCTCGAACCGCCTCTTCCAGGTCACCAACACCCCGACCATCGACGAGCACCTCAACGACGTCACCGTGCTCTCGGGCGGTGAAGTGCGCATCGTGTGGGAAGCGTTCGACGAGCCCGGCGCGCCGGCCAACGGCAACATCTACGGCGCGACCTTCGTGCTGCCCTCCTCGGGTGGCGGTGGTGGCGGGGGCACCTGCAGCGGCGCGGTCACCCTCGAGGCGAAGCGCGAGTACGCCCCGACGCGGTGGACTGACGCGAACGCGAACCTGTCGTTCCCGGTCGTCATCCCCGCCACGCTGCCGGTCACCACGGGCAACGCGGGCAACAAGCAGGCCTCGCTCACCTTCACCACCTCGAGCGGCACGGTGGTCTGCCGCTACGTCGGCGGTTCGCACAAGGCGCACCCGACCTCGCCGGTCGACGTCGCCGCGGGCCTCGCCTACGTGTTCGATCGCTGCCAGCTGCTCGGCTCGAGCAACGGCGACGACGACGACGATCACCACTGCCACGGCCGCTCGCGTGGTCACGGCCACGGGCACGACGGCGACGGCGAAGACGATGACGACGGCCACCCGCAGACCACCTACGCGGCGGGTGACACCATCGTGGCCTCGAAGGTCACGCTCCACGTCCACGACGGCGACCACTTCCGCGGCACCACCACGGTGCGCGTGACGCTCGCCGAGTCGTGCAGCACGTCGACCCACCCGCTGAACGCCGCTGGCGCGCCCGACGCGACGCCCCAGGCGGGCTGCTCGGCCTCGGGCCTGGGTGTCGTGCCCTTCGTGCTCGTGATGGCCGTGCTGCTGTTCTTCCGCCGCCGCCCGGCTGAGATTCGTCTCGTGGCGCGCCGGGAGCGACGTAAGCTCCCGCGCTGAATGCGGGGCCCAGCGGTCGTTCTCCTCGTCAGTCTCGCGCTGGCAGCCTTCCCCGCGCGCGCGGACGGGCAGGGCACCGTCGCCCTCAAGCTGAGCCCTGCGGCACCGGTGAAGGGCCGCGACACCTCCGCGCTCCTCGAGATCGAGCTGCCCGTCGAACGGCCGGCGCCCCCGGTGCTGCGTGCCAACGTCGGCCAGTTCGAGGCCATCGAGCGCGTCGGCCCCGGGCGCTGGCGGGCGCGCTACGTGCTCCCCACCACGCGCATTCCGGAGGTGGCGATCATCGTCGCCTTCGCGGCGTGGCCGTACCCGCAGTCGGCTGACGGTGCGTTCGGCGTGCTCCGGGTGCCGATCGCCTCAGCCGTCGAAGTGCCAGGTCGCGCCGAGCGCGGCGCCTCGGTCGTGCTCACCATCGCCGGCGTCGCGTACGGCCCGGTGACCGCCGCCGAGAACGGTGAGTTCAAGCTGCCGGTCGTCGTGCCGCCGGGCTTCGGCATCGCGCGCGTCGACACCCGCGACCGCGCCGGCAACAAGCACGGCTCATCGATCGACCTCGCGCTCCCCCCGACCGACCAGCTGGCGTGCGTGGTGACGCCGACGCTGTTGCCGGCCGATGGCGCCTCACGGGCGCGGCTGCTCTGCGCGACGTCTGATCGCTACGGTGCCCCGACCAAGGGCGCTCACGTGGTGTGGAACGCGGGCCGCGGAGCGCTCGGCGCACCTCGCGAGCTCGGCAACGGCCTGCAGGAATGGGCGTGGACCAGCCCGCGCGACCCGGGCGAAGGCCTCGAGCGCCTGGTCGCGACGTGGAAACAGGGTGGCGTCGACTCGACCGAAGAGGTCGCGGTCGGTCTGTCGCAAGGCGCGGTCGCGGCAGTCGAGGTCGTCACGCCCGACGACGTCGCGCACCGCGGGTCGAGCTGGTCGGCGCAGGTCGTCACCCGCGATCGCCTCGGCCGCCCACTCGGCGACGTGGTCGTCACCGCGTGGGACCAGCGCGCCGCGACCGACAAGGACGGGCGCGCGACGCTCACCTTCGCTGTGCCCGAGACCGCGCCGCTCGGCGAACGCGCGCTCGACGTCGTCGCCTTCGGCCCGCTCGGCAAGGAACCGGCGGCGCTGCGCGCGTGGGCGGTCGACGGCGGCGTCGGCGTGCTGGTGAGCGACTTGTCGGGCTTGCCGGTCCCCAACCAGCGCGTGGTCGCTGGCTCGGTGTCGGCCACCACCGACGAGCGCGGCGTCACGGTCGTGCCGTCGGGTGGCGTGCTGCACCACGCCGACTGGACCGCGCTGGCCACCGACGGCGGCCTCGAGCCTGCGAAGCCCGAGGTGCGCACCACCGCGCGCGTCGCCATCGTCCCCGCGGTGCCGATCAACGTGCGGATTCGCCCTGGCGCGAAGGGCGCGTTCGAGTGGTGGGTCGAGGGGCGAGACGGCAAGCCGATCGACGGCCGCAAGGTCGAGCTGCGCGACGCGAAGGGGGCGCGGCAGGTGGTCAGCCGTGGGCAGAGCCGTGAGGCCGGCGTCGCGCCCGGGCTGGTGTCCGTCACCGACGTCGAGTCGCACGTCACCGCGATCATCGAGGTCGCGCCGTGATCGGTGCGCTCGTCGCCGCGCTCGCCCTGGCCCAGGCGCCCGGCGAGGTGCGGGAATTCGATGGAGCCCAGCTGCTCGGCCGCGTCTGCGACGACGTCGACGGTGACGGGCTGTGCGGCAGCGAAGAGCCGGGCCTCGGCGGAGTGCGCGTGTTGCTCGAGAACGGTCTCGAGGCGCTGACCGACGCCGAAGGCCGCTTCCACTTCGCGGCGCTGTCGTCGCGCAGCGCCGAGACGTTCGGCAACGGTCGGCTCGCGCCCGGCCGCCACCGCGTGAAGGTCGATCAGACCTCGCTGGCCGGCGTGTGGGCGGGCGTGGAGAAGGGGCAGACCGTCGAGCTGAGCAGCGGCGCCGCGCTCGTGGTCTTCATTCCGCTGCACCGCACCCGCGCGGCCGACCCCAGCCCCGAGCCGTCGAGCGCGTTTCGCAAGGTGGGTGCGGCGCTCGAATACGAGCTGGCGGTGACGCCGGGCGATGGCGAGCGCGTGTCGATCGAGGGCGTCGAGCAGCCGACCGCGCGGGCGTGGGTCAACCTGGGCGAGGGCGGTCGTGACGCCGAGGTGCCCGTCAGCTTGAGCCGCGGCGGCACCACGCGCTTCTACCTGCAGCCCTTCCACGTGATCCGCCGGCGCGGGAGCGTGCTGGTGGTGCCCGAGCCGCTGCGCCACGTCGCCGACGTGTCGGTGCTGGCCTCGGGGGAGTTCGAGGTCGAGTGGTTCGAGCCGGCCGCGAGCCTCGCCGTGTCGAAAGACGCGCCGCTCCCCCGGGCGGGCGCGCGCAGCCACGGGCGCTTCAGCGGCGACGCCGTGGAGATCACCTTCACCACGCCCGAGCGCACGTGGCGCGAGCAGCTGCACCGGCCCGACTTCGCGCTCTCGGCGGTCGGGCTCCTCGACCTCGAGGCCAACTACGACTTCGCGAAGGGCGGCTTCGGCGTCTTCGGTCGCGGCGCCGCCGCCGCGCGGGCCTCGTTCTTCGGCTTCAAGCTCGATGGCGAGCTCGATCTCCGCGACTCCGACTTCGCCACCTTCACCGCGGCGTCGTTGCTGCAACCGCACCGCATCGACGTCTTCGCGCGCCAGCTCGACCTGACGCGCTCTCCGCTCTCGTGGGCCGATGAGTCCTCGACCCTCGCCACCAACCCATCCGAGGGCCGCTTTCGGGTCGAGCTGTCGCGAGAGGGGCTGGGGCGCGCGGGGTACGGCTCGACGCGGTGGTTCCAGGCGAGCGCCGACGCGGGGCGCGCGCACCGTGCGTTGCAGGGGGCTTTCCTCGAGCTGCGCTCACCCGATGAAGCACCGTTCGGCGTCGAAGCGCGCGGAGTGATCGCGCCCCCCGCGAGAGACATGTTCACCGGCCTCGTGCGCCGGCCGATGCACGAGCGCTTCGAGTCGACCGGCGGCAGCCTGTTCTTCCTCGCGAGGTCGCCCGTCGTCACCGGCAGCGAGGCGGTGCGCATCGAGTGGCGCGACGCAGTGACGCAGCTGCCGGTCGGCGAGGTCCACCTCCAGCGGTTGCGCGACTACACCGTCGACGCCGCGAGCGGCCGCGTGCTGCTCAACCAGCCGATGGGCTTCTACGCCGCCGAGGGCGTGCTCCAGTCGGACCCGTTGACGGCGGGCGCGGTGGCGACGCTGTTTGTCGACTACGAGTACCTCGACGTCAGCGGCGGCGGCCTCACCTTCGGCGGCGAGCTCGCCGGGCGGCTCGGGCCGGTGCGCCTGACGGGCAGCGGCTTCCGCGACGGCGCGTGGACGCTCTTTCGTGGTGGCGCCGAAGCGAAGTTGGGGCCCGTGCGGTTGACGGCCGAGGTCGCGCACAGCGTCGGCGCCGTCGAGGGCCTCGCCTTCAGCCGCGAAGGCGGGCTCGACGCGCGTGACCCGGTGACGCCGGCCGCGACCGAGGGCTGGGCGGTGACGGTGCGCGCGCGAACCAAGGGCCTGTTCGATCGCGGCTGGTGGGACGCGGCGTGGCGCTGGCGGCAGAGCGGCTTTCAAGACGCGGCGCAGCTGGGCTTCTTGAATCAACTCTCGCTGCGCGGCGAACAGCCGCTCGGCCCGGTGGTGGTCTCAGCGCTGGTCGACGTGCGCGACATGCCCGACCCGCGCGATCCGTTCTCGGGGGCGCGCGTGCGCGGCCAGCTGTTCGGCGGCGGGGTGGGCTACGAGGCCGAGCGCTGGGGCGTGCGGCTCGAGGCGCGTGAGTACCGCCAGGACCTGCCCGAGGAGAGTCGCGAGGGCTTCACGGTCGGGCTCGCCGGTCGCGTGCGTCTCACCGACTGGCTCCAGCTGCGCGCGGGGTACCGTCAGCAGATCGTGCAGCTCGGCGGCATGGATCTCACCTTCGCGAGCCTCGGGGTCGACCTGAAGCCGACGCCCACCATGATGCTCGGCGTGCGCGGTGGCTGGGGCCCGGCGCTCGGCCCGCAGGTGTGGGGCACGGCGAGCTACTCGCGCGGCGACGAGACCTGGTACGGCGTGCAGTCGACCGACGTCGACGCGCCCGGCACCGGCGAGCGACGGTGGGCGGTCGGTGTGCGGCAGCAGCTCGATCCCACCACCGCGGTGTTCGCCGAAGATGTGTCGGCGACCGACGTGAACGGCCTGCGCCTGGGCCGCGCGGTCGGGCTGATGACGAAGGTCGGAGACGCACTCACCTTGAGCGCGCGGTACGAGCACGGCGCGCGGGCGCTCGACGGCCTGGCGCCTGACGTCACGCGCAACGCTGGCGGGTTCAACGCCAGCTACGAGGGAGAGACGCTGCGGGCCTTCGCGCGCGCCGAGGTGCGCGACGACACGGGCGCTCGCACGTTGCGCCAGTTCGTCGTGAGCGGCGGCGGCGAGTGGCGGCCTGTGAACGACGTGTCGGTCACCGCGCGGGCGCTGTGGATCCACTCCACCCGCCAGGACGTGCTGGTCAGCCGGAGCGTCGACGCGACCTTGAGCGCGGCGTGGCGCTTCGCCTTCGGTGCGGTGCTGGCCCGCTACACGTGGACCCAGAGCTGGGTGCCCACGCTCGAGCGGCGGCTGCACGTGATCTCGCTGCTCCCCACGCTGCGCATCGGCGATCGCTTCGCGATCGGCGCGGGCGGCCACCTCGGCTTCTCGGAGATCGGTCCGATCGTCTCCGGATCCGTGCGCCCTTCGGTGCGCGTGTGGCAGGGGCTCGAGCTGGCCGGTGAGGCCGCGGCGCGCTCGGTGATCATCGACCCCAGCTCGTGGGGTGCGCTGCGCGCCGAGGTGGGTTGGCGCTTCGACCACCGCTTCTTCGTGGGGGCGGGTTTCAACGCGCTCGGATTCTCGGGCACGGGGCTGGACCTCGGGGCCACGACCCAGCGTGATCGCGTCTACCTGCGCGCGGAGGTGGCCTGGTGAAGCGTGTCGTGCTCGCCGTGATGCTGATCGTCGCGAGCCTCGCCGAGGCCGGGTGGCGTCCGCTCGGTGCTCCGGGCGGCGCGATGGTCGATCTCACGATGGCCGACGCCGGCTGGGTGGTGGCGGTCGGTGCGAGCGGCGTCAGGCAGTCGATCGCGTGGTCCGATGGCGGCATCACGTTCGGCAACACGGCGGGCACGTTCAGGAGCGGCGTGGTGATCTCCAACGACGGGTGCTTCGCGTACACGCCGGGGAACACCACGCTCGCGTTCTTGCCGGCCGGTTGCGGCAATGGGCGCGCGATCCGGGGCGCCAACGTCCTCGAGGTGCGCCCGTGGAACGGAGACAAGCTCGTCGCGGTCGACGTCTCGGGTGCGTTGGCGCAGTTGAGCTACGGCGCGGTCGACGGTGGCGGCCTGTTCGTCCCGCCGACCCCCGCAACCTGGGCGGTGTCGTCGGTCTTCCTGCGGTCGATGCACCTCGGCGACGTCGACTACGTCGTCGCGAACTCCCTCGCCCCGGGGCTGCAGGTGAGCGTCGACGGCGGCGCGCGCACCGCCAGCGCAATCGGCGTCGCCCTCGGAGACTTGAGCCTCTTCGATCTCGGCGGCAAGCCCGCAGTCATGGGCGTGACCACCGGCGGAGCGCTCTCCCTGGTGCCCGATCTCCGCCTCACGCCGACCCTTACGCCGACGCTCCCCGCGGGCTTCACCGCCTCGCGCGTGGCGATGGGCACCGATCAGGGCATCGTGCTCTCGACCGATGGCCGCGCCGCCTCGCCGGTGCCCAACCCGGCGTCGCCCGCGCAGGTGTTCCGCCAGCGGCCCGACGCCGGCATCGTCTTCGCGGGGTTCGTCGACTGCCTGGCCTCGACGTGGTGCGCGGCGGCCGATTCCAGCAACCAGGTGTGGCTCTACGAGAACGCCGCGCCGCCGACGGTGGGAGTCGCGCCGATCAGCGGCCCGCCCGGGGCGGTGATCACCATCGCGCTCGACGCCGGCGACGCCGATGGAGACCCGCTCTTCAGCACCTGGACCACGGGTGCCTCTTTCGTCGCGACCGCCGGCACGCAAGACGGGCAGTCGATCGACCTGACGCTGCCGATGACCTGCGGGCCGGTGCCAGTCTCGGTCGTCACCACCGACGGACTTCACACCACCGCGCCCCTGGCGCTCTCGGTCACCGTCAGCGAGCGCGGCGGGTTCACCCTGCAGCCCTCGAGCGCGAGCCTCATCGCCGGCGCGGGCGGCGCCGCGGCGACCTTCACCGCGAGCGTCGATGGCGGCTGCGACACGGCGACGTTCAGCTGGTCGACCAGCGACGGCCGCAGCGGCACCGGCTCGACCTTTGTCTTCCCCGAGCCCGCGACGTGGTGCCTGGCGCCCAACGTCAACGTCACCGTCACCGCGACGTGGAACCAGGGCGTCCCTGCGACGTCGACGTCGACCAGCACCCTGACGATCACGCCCTGGGGCCCTCCCGACACGCCGATCTTCCCTTCACCCGCTCAGCAGAGCCAACTCACGACGCAGCTGTGGGTCCCCGCGGGCCCCGAGCACGCCTGCACCGGGCAGGGCAGCTTCCCCGGCACTGAGCTGGTGTGGACCAACATCGACGCCGGGCTCGCGACGGTGACTCCCGTCGACGGTGGGCTGCTGGTCATCACGCCCGAGCTCTGCACCGCGTCGAGAGTGACCGCGACCGCGCGCCGCCAGGTGGTCGGCGAGAGCCTCGGGCGGTTGTCCGGCGCCTCCGTGTTGGACATCGACCTGCCTTCGGCTGCGCTCCCGCTCGACGCCACGGCGAACTACACCGCGAACATCGACGGTGGCGGCGGCGTGGTGTGGGTCGACACCAACGTCGTGACCAACTGCATCCCGTCGCGTGGTCTCGGCACGGAGATCACGGTGTTCGATGGGCCCACTGCGGTCGTCGGTCCGACCTTCATGCCGACTCCGGGCGCGCAGGCTTTTCCGATCGCCGGCGGGTGTGCGGGCGGGGCGCGTGAGGTGGTCGCCCGCCTCTTCGAAGACGGAGGCTTCACCGGCGCCTCTCGGCAAGCCACCGTCTTCTTCGCGCCGGCGCCGGTCGCGCTCGGCGAGCTCACCTCGAATCGCCTGGTCGCGCAGTGCGGCTCGGGCGCGCAGGGCTCGGTCGAGCTGCTGATTCCCCCGGGGGCGTGCGCTTCGGCCGACGTGGCCTGGAAGGTGGCGTCTGGCCCGGCGCTCACCGTCACCGCGGGCACGGGGACCACCGCCACCCTCGCCACCGTCGATACCGGCTTCGCATCCGTCGGCGTGCCGCTGGTGCTCGAGTGGTCGATCGACGCCGGCGCGGGCAACGCGACGAGCGACGTGCGCACCGTGGAGATCGGCGTCGACCCGTTCGTCGAGGTGAGCGCGCGCACCTTCCCGCTGCTCGCGCGCGAAGAATCGGCGCTCGACGTGCAGGTGCAGCTCAAGAACAGGACCGACTGCGCCGTCGACGGCCTCGACGTCTCGATTCCGCTCACGCAGGGCACGCCGCTCGAGGGCTCCGTGCTGGTCGATGGGGTGCGCACCGACGCCACCATCGTCGACGGCGCGCTGCGGCTCGCGAACGTGCACCTCGACGCGTCGGGCAGCACCACGGTGCGCTTCGCCGCGCGGCCACGGCTGCTCAGCTCTCCCTTTGGCACCGCCGACGTGTCGCTGCGCGGAAACCCGGTCGTGTTCATTCCCGATCCGCGGTCTCCTGGCACGCAGCCGCCGTGTGGTTGCTCCGCTCTCGACGGAACGCTGGTGCTCGTCGCGCTCGGGCTCCTGGTCCGCCGACGCTTTCGCGCGGGCAGGGTGGTAGCGTCGCCGCCGCGTGCAGCTCGGGGGCTTTCACCACGTCGCAGTGCAGGTCGCTGACGTCGACCGCGTCGCGCGGTTCTACGTGCAGGTGCTCGGCCTGAGCGAGGTGCGCCGCTTTCACCGCGACGATGGCTCGCTGCGCAGCGTGTGGGTCGCCGCGCAGCCCGACGCCCAGGGGCCCTTCGTGGCGATCGAACAGCTCGACGCGCGCGAGCGTGGGCCGGCCGGATACTCCATGGTCGCCTTTCGCATCGCGCCCGAAGCGCGGCAGGCGGTGATCGCCGAGCTCGCCCAGCACGGCGTGGCGATCGAGAAGCAGAGCGGCTGGACGATCTACGTGCGCGACCCCGAGGGCAACCTCGTCGGCCTCTCGCACCACCCGCATGACGCCGTGGGGACCGCTCGATGAAACGGCTCGGGGAGCTGCTGCTCGAGGAACGCCTGGTCACCGGCGCCCAGCTCGACGAGGCGCTCGAGACGCAGGTGATCCACGGCGGGCGGCTGGGCACCAACCTGGTCGAGCTCGGCTTCCTCAAAGAGGCCGATCTCGCCCGCGTGCTGGGCCATCAGCACAACATGCCCTTCGCGTCGGGTGAGATGGTGCCCGACCCCGCGGCGCTGGCGGTCGCCAAGCGGCAGTTCTACGACGACGCCGACGTGATCCCGATGCGCATCGACGCCACGCGGCTCACGGTCGCGGTGCTCGGGCCGGCGCAGATGAAGGCGCTCGACGAGCTGGCCTTCAAGGCGGGCAAGCGGGTGGTCGCGGTGATCATTCCCGAGTTCCGCATGAACCAGCAGCTGCGCACGCACTGCACGGCGTTCCGCCCTCTGCGGCCGATCGACATGAACACGCTCCGGCCCTCGACGCGCGTCGCGGAAAAGACGCCGACCGTCGGTGACGCCGAGGCGCTCATCAACGAGGCCGACTTCGCCGCGATCTACGCGCAGGCCGCCGTCGGGGGCGCCGCGGAAGAAGAGGTCATCGAAGGGGAGGTCGTCGACGAGGCCACCCCCATGACCACCGGCGAGATGCAGTCGCCGCCGCTCACGTTCGCCGAGGCGCAGAAGCAGCTCGGCCAGGTCAGCGGGCGCGAAGACATCGCGCGCACCGTGCTGCAGTTCGCGCGCAGCAAGTTCCGGCGTGCGCTGATCCTCAACGTGCGCGGGCCGCTCGTCACCGGGTGGCGCGGCATCGGGCAGGGCATCTCGCTGCGCGCCGTGGGCCGCATCGGCGTGTCACTGGCCGAGGCCAACAGCTTCAAGCTGGTCAGCGATCTGAAGTCGCACTTCGTCGGGCCGCTCAAGCACACCCCGGGCATGGACGTGTTCTGCCGCATGCTGGGGTCGGGCGGCGGGTACCCGAAGACGGCGGTGATCCTGCCGCTCCTGGTGCGCTCGAAGCTGGTGCACCTCGTCTACCTCGACCACGGCCCCGATCAGCTCACGCCGCCCGACGTGGGCGAGCTGCTGATCCTCAGCCAGAGCGTGACCCGCAGCTACGAGACGCTGCTCGGCAACGCCCGGACCTCGGGGCTCACTGGTTCTCGACGTTGAACGAGACGCGCTGGCCGGCGTAGAGGTTGAACGGCTCGCTCCACTTCGACTGGCCGATCGTCACCTGGATGCGGTGGCTGCCCTCGTACACGGGGATCTCGCCGCGAATCGGCGCGGTGCCCACGCGGTTGCCGTCGATGTAGATCGCCGCGCCTTCGGGCGCCTTCACGGTCACGAAGCCCTTCTCGAAGGTGTACGTCTCCTCGACCGGGTCGCTCTTCACGGTGATGGCGCGGGTGGTGGTGATGCCCGCCGCCTTGTTCTCGAGCTTGAAGACCTTGCGGCCGGGCGGGAGCGTGCCGGTCCACGGCGTGCGGCCGAGCACCTTGCCTTCCAGCGACAGCTCACACGTCGGGTTCGAATGAATGGTCACGCTGACCGCGCCACCTTCCGGCGGCTTCGGGTTCTCGACCGGGGGCGGGGTGACGGTGGTGCCGTTGGTCGGGGTCGCGCCCGCGTCGGTCGCCGGCGCTTCGGGAACCTCACCGGCGTCGACCGCCTCGGTGCCAGCGTCGATGGTGCCGGTCGGCATCACCACGTCGAGGTTGATGGGCGGCTTGGGCGGCGGGAGCGGCGCGTTGATCGTCTCAGCGCCGGGGATCGGCTTGCTCGCCTGCTTGTAGCCCCACCACACGGCGATGATGCCGATGAAGACCGCGAGCGCGATCAGCCACGGCATCGAGCTGCCTTCTTGCTGCTGCGCGTCTTCTTCGTCGTCGGCGGCCGGAGCGGTCCAGTGCGTGACGTGCGCTGGCGGCGTGGTCGGCTTGGCCGGCGTCGCAGCAGGCTGCGCGGGGGCGGGGGCCGCGGTCGGACCCGGAGCGGGCGTCGCCGGCTGCACGGGCGCGGGAACACCGGGCGGGATCAGGTGCGCGGGCACCTCGATCGCCTTCATCATCGGCACGGTCTCGCGCTTCTCGGTCTCGGCCCACTGGCGCCGCACGAAGTCGGCGATGCCGGCGTCGATGGTGTGACGGCGCGCCGCGCGCAGCTCGTGCGACTGGGGGAAGAGCGTCTCGAGGAACTTCGAGAGCTCGTCGTCGGTCGCGACCTCGCTGCCAGCCGCGGCCTCGAGCGCCTCGCGCATCGCCAGCGGGGTGGGGTAGCGATCGTTCGCCTTCTTGGAGCACGCCTTCTGGATGATCGGCTCGAACGCCTCGGGGATCTCGCCGGGCGAGGCCGGCGGCAGCGGCAGCGTCAGCACCGCGTGATCGAAGAAGTCGCCCTGGTCGGCCCACGGCACGGTGCCCGTGAGGCACTCGTAGAGCGTGATGCCCAGCAGGTAGACGTCGGTCGGAATGCTGACCGCGTCACGCCCGCCGATCACCTGCTCCGGCGCGGAGTGCACCCGGCGGCCCTTCACCCGCTGCCCGCCGAGCTCACGCGGGGCGAACGCCAGCGCGCCGTAGCCGGTGATCTTGGTGACGCCGTGGAACGAGATGAGCACCGTCTCGGGCCGCAGGTCGCCGTGCACCAGCGGCACGCCGTCGTCGTTGCCCGCCACGTGCGCGTAGTGCACCGCGGTGCAGGCATCGAGCACCACCCGCGCGGCGATGCGGGGCGGCAGCTTCTTGCAGGTCTCGAGGATCTTGCGCAGCGACTCGCCGTCGGCGAACTCCACGACGCGCGCGTGGCCCTCGTCGAGCTTGCCGAAGCCCATCACCGTCACGATGTGCGGGTGATCGAGCTGGGCGGCGTGCTCGGTTTCCTTCTGGATCTTCGCCAGCAGCGCAGGGTCTTTCTCGGCGGCCTCGGGGACCCAGATGATGACGACGGGGCGCGCCTTCTGGTCGGCGTCGATCGCCAGACCGAGGAACGCACGACTGCCCTCGCCCGCCTGCAGCGGTCCCAGTGCCTGGTAACGATACCGGCTCATGCTCGGCAGGCTACGGGCCCCCGCCCGTGCGTCAAATGATTAACGTCGGCTGATCCAGCCTGTAGCGCGCGCACCGCTCAGAACGGCAGGGTCACCTGGTACAGCGTCTGGCCGTAGAGCACGAAGACCACCACGCTCGAGAAACCACGCGCGCGGATCACCGCGTCCTTGAAGGTCTCGGCGTTGGGCGTCGCCTGCTGGTTCAGCTTGACGATCACCAGGCCCGGCTCGAGCCCCACCCGGGCCGCCGGAGTGCGCGGCCGCACCTCGGTGATCACCATGCCGCCCTTGCCCGGCTTCACCCGCAGGCCCAGCCGGTCCCACACCGTCTGCTCGACCAGCTTCTCGGGGAACTCGCTGGGGGTCAGCTCGACCTGCGACTCGCGGCCGGCGCGGAAGATCTTGAGCGACAGCGCGTCCTTCGCGGTGGCGTTGCGCAGGCGGCTGCGGAGATCGTCGGCGTTCTCGACCTGCGTGGTGCCGACCTGCATCACCACGTCGTTGGGCTGGAGGCCGGCCTCGGCCGCGGGGCTCCCCGCCTCGACGCCGCTGATCAACGCGCCATAGGTGCGGTCCCACCCGAGGCGCTGCGCCACCTGCAGGCTCAGCGGCTCCACGTCGAGGCCGACCCACGAGGGCCGCACCTTCCCGAAGCGCGTGAGCTCGGTGACGATGCGGCGCACCTTGTCGGCGGGAATCGCGAAGCCGATGTTCTGCGCCGAGGCGATGATCGCCGAGTTGATGCCGATCACCTCTCCGTCGATGTTGAGCAGCGGGCCACCGGAGTTGCCCGGGTTGATCGACGCGTCGGTCTGGATGAAGTCGTTGAGCACGCGATCTTCGTCGCGAATGGTGCGGCCGAGCGCGGAGACCACGCCCACCGTCACCGTCTTCTTGAGGCCCAGCGGGCTGCCGATGGCGATCACCGACTCGCCGATCATCAGGTCTGACGAGGTGCCCACCTTCGCGAACGGCAGCGGGCCCTTCACGTTCACCTTCAACACCGCGAGGTCGGAGTCGGTGTCGCTGCCGATCACCTCCGCGTCGACCTGGCGACCGTCGGCGAGCACCACGTGGATCTTCGTCGCCCCGCGGATCACGTGATCGTTGGTCACGATCACGCCGCTGGGGTCGATGATCACGCCCGAGCCGAGACCTTCGACCGCGCGCCGCTCTTCCTGCGGGCCGAAGAAGAAGTCATCGAGCGAGCGACGCTGCACCCGCACCATCTGCACCGTGCCCACGTAGACGACCGCGGGGGACACCTTGTCGACCACCTGGACGATGGGACTGCGGCGGGTCGAGAGATCTCCGGTCACCAGGCTCAGCGCCACCAACAACGCCGTCGACGTCATCCCTGCGTCCTCCTCCGAAGCAACAGCCGGCCCGCGATCACCGCGAGGAACCACAGCGGGACCGGGGTCATTCCACAGCCACAGCCGGTCGGGTTCGGGGGCTCGAGCGTGCCGCCGTCAGCCCCGCCATCGACGTCTCCCGCGCCGGCATCGAGGCCTGCGTCGACGCCCGCATCGACCACGCCGCCGAGCGCCGCGACGCACGCGTTCACCTCGTCGGGAGTGCCGATGCACAACGACGGACGCTGCGACTGGGCCGCGCCGACCGCCCCGCGCCGCGTGTTGACTACGCCGACGATCACCGCGCCGCCCGAGATGTCGACCGTCTCGCGGTTGGTGACCTTCACCACCTCGGTGTTCTTCCCGCCCTTGCGCGCGGCCAGCCACAGCACGAGATCCTGCGTGTCGTCGGTGGTGGTCAGCACCGTGTCGACCAGCGCCGCGGTGACGCGGGTCCGGCCTCCAGCGGGCGCCGTGAAGTACTGGGTCGACGCGTAGAAGACGCGCAGGTTTTCCTGCGGGGCGGGCAGGGTCACCAGCGTCATCGCCACCGCGGGGTACTTCGAGCCCTCGGCGTAGCCCGCATCGGGGTCGCCCGCGCTCGCGGTGTACAGGTTCCACCGCGCGAACTGGGCGAAGTCTTCGCCGAAGGTCGTCTGGTAGTCGCGCTTGAGCACCGCATCGAGCTGGATCAGGAACGTCGGGTTCGTCTGGTCCATCGGCTCCGTCGGGTCGCCCTGGCCGTTCTCGAGGTGCTCCCACAGCTTGCGGATCACGTCGTCGCCGTGCCGCTCGCTCAGGAACTTGAAGAAGATCGCCGAGCCGTACGCGAAGGTCGGCACGGGGCCTGGCGGCGGCGAGTCGATCGAGCGATCGGGCCGCTCGAGGTAGCCGTGCACGAAGCCCTCGAAGTCGTTCGTCTGCGGCGCGTAGCGCTCGGTGGCCCACACCGCCGTGCCTTCCGACACCACCACGCTCTGGTCGTCGTCGTACGCCGCCTGCACCGCGTGGAAGTACTCGTGGCTGGCCAGAATGCGGTTGGCGATGGCGAGGCTCGGGTAGCCGTAGCCGGCGAAGTCGTTCTCCTCGACCACGTAGCCGATGCACTTGCTCGGCGAGCTCGGCGGACACTGATCGACGCGGAAGGCGCCGTCGGCCGAGAGCCCGAAGTCGACGAGGTACACGTCGAAGCGCCCGTCACCACCGTTGTCGGCGATGCCCTGGTCGCTGGTGGGCCGCCGGTAGAGCAGGGTGTCGTGGTACAGCCCGCCGACCGAGTCGTAGGTGTCGCCCACGTCTTCCACGAAGTCGGGCACGCCCGAGTCGTTCGCGTCGGCCAGCGGCACCGCGTCGACGCCCATGCGCGTGTAGTGCACGCGGTAGCGGCCGCCGTCGGGATCGTAGTTCTCGACGGTCTCGCCGTTCTTGAAGACCCACATCAGCCCGGAATTGACGTCGGTCGGCCGCAGCGCCTGCTCGGCGCGATGCACCACCGGCTGCCCGCGATCGATCGGCTCGGCCGGCTCACACGCGCTCGCCAACACCACGAGCGCGCACCCCACCCACGAGACGAGGGCGCGCATCAGTCGAGGTACGCCCAGCGAATGCGCACCGTGCCGCCCGCCGCACCGCCGCTGCTCCCGCCGGTGTTGCACGAGGTCTGGCCCGCCTCGGTCGCGTAGTAGGTGTTCACCACCAGCTTCACGTGCCGCCCGCTCATGGTGGCGATGATGAACGCCTTGTCGGTCATCGCGACGCACGTGGTGTACGAATAGAACTCCGCCAGCGCCGTGCGCGGCGAGGTGGTGAGGCCGCTGTTGTCGGGCGTGAACGTGCACGCCGGCGCCTTGGTGAGGAAGTCGTCGGGCGCGCCGACGTACGTCGCGGGCACCGCGGTGATGGTGTCGTAGGTGCCCGCGGCCTCGGCCTCGGCGACCACGCAGCCCGGGCCGGAGTCACCGCCGTTGAGGCGAATGATGAAGCGGCGGAAGGCGATGTCCCAGTCCATCGAGTCGAGCGCGGTCATGTCGGTCAGCGCCGGCAGCAGCTGCAGGCCCGACGCGGTGAACTTCGCGTACACGTAGCTCTCGGTGGGCGTGAAGCCGCCCGCGGTCGCGTTGATCGTCGAGCGGAAGCCGCCCGCGCCGTCTGACGAGTTCACGACGGTGCCGGTCGACACCACCGACTTGAGGTCGAGGTTCATGATCGCCTGGTCGCTGCAATCGACCGGCATGCGCGTGCAGGTGCCGCCGTCGTTCGCGCCACCGCCGGTGCCGCCGCCCGTGCCGCCGCCGGTCCCACCACCGGTGCCGCCGCCCGTGCCCGGCGCGATGCACTGCTTGTTGCCGCAGATCTGCGCGGTGTCGGCGCAGTTGACGCACGCGTTGCCGTTCGCGCCGCAGGTCGCGTTCTCGCCGCCCGACTCGCACACCCCGCTGGCGCTGCAGCAGCCGTGGCAGTTCTGCGGGTTGCACGCCCCCGAGGCACCACACGAGAGGGCGGTCACCGCCAGGAAGCCGGCTCCGAGGGCCAGCGCGAGGAACGTCAGGCGAACGTGGTGCATGGCGGCCCCTCTACACCGGCCAGATTGCAGGTGCACGCGGGGTTGGTTTGGTGAATCTTCTCGAACGCCCGTCGTACCGACCTCGTCCCCGCTTTGCTCGAGGAACCCGCTTCGCTCTGAGGAACCCATGATGCGCCTGACTTCCCTGATCCCCGTCGCTGGTCTGCTGATCGCCTCGAGTGCCTTCGCGCAGGACGACGCCGAACCCAAGAAGGTCGCCGAGACCTACCTCAACGCACTCACCGGCAGCGGTGACGAGGCCGGCAAGGACCTGCTGCTCGGTGGCGTCACCATGAACGCCCAGCTCTTCAGCCTCGAGAACTGGAAGTTCAAGGACAAGGACCCGGTGAAGAAGGAAGAGGGCGATCTCGCGCACGCCGTGCAGATGATGAACGACCTCGACAAGGCCGGCCGCAGCGCGCTCACCAAGCTGATGGGCGTCGAGGCGGTGGGCGACGATCTCAAGATGACCGAGGTCAGCCAGGCCGAGGCCACCAAGCTGCTGGCGCCGACCCGCGAGCGCGCCGCCGCGTTCCAGAAGGCCCACGCGGTGCTCTCGTACGCGCTGCGTACCGGCAAGGAAGTCTACTGGCACCCGAAGAACCCGATGCGCGCGGTGCTCGCCAAGGCCGGCACCTCGGGCCGTTACTCCGTCGAAGTGCACCGGTGGACGATCTTCACCACCGAGGGCCCGGCGAAGACGCCCCGCGAGTGGCCGCTGCGCGTGCTGCGCTTCAAGTCGTCGAAGATCGACACGGGGTGGAAGATCCTCCCCGCGAGCGACTGGAACGCCGAGTAACGCTCAGGTCTTCGGCTTCAGGCCCAGCTGCGCGCTCAGGCTCGGCTTGAGGTGCGGCAGGGCCTTCACGAACAGCCGTTCCCCGAAGCTGCCCGGACCCGGGAGGTGCGCCAGGCGGCGTGCTTCCGCGGTCGCCCGCTTCGCGTCGTCGGCCTTGCCCTGCGACCCCAGCACCTCGGCCGCGTAGATCAGCCGTCGCGCGTAGAGCAGCTTCACCGCCGGCGTGAACGTCTCGGCCGCCAGCTCGCGCGCGAGCTTCTCTGACTTCTCGGTCCGCTTCGCCTCGTCGAGCGGCAGGGCCTTGAGCGCGTCGACGCGCTCGGAAAGCACCGCGAGCTCTTTCTCGCCTGGCAGCCACTGCGCGAACTCGAAGAGCCCGCAGAGCGCTGCGCCGTCAGCCGCGTTGGCCGCGTCGCTGCCCTCGAGCGGCGGCACCACGACGTCGGGGTCGGCCGGCGTGATGCCCAGCCGCGAGAGGCCCTCGCGCACCGGCGTCTCCAGCTCGGTCTTGTTGCGCTCGGTCAGCGTGAGCGCGCGCCCCACCTCCAGCTGCAGCCGCGCGAAGGGCACGATCATGGTGCGGGTGCTGGTGTCTTTGCGGAGCGCGTCGAGGTGCTTGCGGAAGCTCGAGCGGTTCGAGCGCTCCGACCCGAACTGCGCCAGCCCCAGCTCGTCGTGCACGATGCCCTGGAAGACCTCCACGCCGCCGCCGCGAATCGGCACCGCCGCGAGGAAGGCGCGCTCGCCGCTGCCCAGCTGCATCGAGAGCACCGACTCGAACTCGACCTTCGCCTCGGGCGCGCTCGGAGTTGCCGGGGCCGCGCTCGCCTCGGCCGCCACCGCCACGCCGGCCGACTGCAGCTGGTAGAGCGCCTTCTTCGCCAGCCGCGCGTGCGCCTTCGAGCCCGACTTCGCCAACGCCTGCGGCAGCTCGCTGCGCTTCGCCTTCACCCACGCCGCGAGCGCCGCCGCCGCCTGGTCCTCACCCAACGCCTCGACCTGCGCCACCGTCATCGACAGAAAGTCCATGGAGCCTTCGACTGTGCCCCAGCCTCAGCGCTTGCGCACGAGGAAGAAGTCACCGGCCTGGCCCGCCACGTAGAGCTCGGTCTCGAGCCGGCCGCCGAAGAGCTGCTCGGGCCGCGGGCCGCGGATCACGAAGTGATCGTAGTAGCGCCCGTGCTCTTCCCACCGCATCTGGTCGGGACGCCACTCACTGGGGAACGTGGGCGGCGGCGTGCCGCGGTACATCAGCGGGCTGTGCGGCGTGAGGGCGAACGAGAAGTTCGTCAGGCCGCCGCGCTCACGGGCGATCACCGTGCTCGCGTGCAGGTACACCGGGTGCGTCACCGCCGCCGAGCCCGTCGAGTAGATGAGGCCCATCACGCGCGGCTTGTCGCCGGCGAACTTCGCGAGCTCGGTCAGCGCGCGCGACTCGGAGTCGAACACCTTGAACGCCGACCACAGCGGGGCCATCAGCACGAACGAGGTGGCCGCGGCGACGTACACCAGCCGCTTCGTCCAGCTCGCCGGCACCACCGGTACCGCGCTCACCAGCAGCGCCGCCGCGAGGTGCACGTAGCGCGTGTTCAGGTAGTACATGTACCCGCGGATATCGAAGGGCAGCGCGAGGAAGAGCACGAACGCGATCGCCGCGAGGCCGACGATGCGCCACCGGGTGAACTTCCCGCCGCCCGGGCCCTCGTAGCCGTCGGGTTCCTTCTTCTCGCGCCACGTCCACAGCCGCAGCGCGATCACCGCGAGCGCCAGCACGAAGACCAGGCGCACCGCGCGCTGATCGCTGCCGTCGTGCAGCATGCCCGCGAGAATGGGGAAGCGCGTCTCGCCGAGCTCGAGGCCGCCGGCCGGGTTCTTCGGCACGTTGACGAACTCCGAGAGGTTCTGATCGAGCGACTTCCAGCCGAGGTTTTCCTTCGAGAGCATCGGGCCCCACGAGCGCCACGGCTGGCCGGGAGCGATCTCCGCGGGCTGCCCGACGCGCAGGCCGACCCACAGCACGAAGAGCAAGACGCCCGGGGCGACGCCGGCCAAGGCGGGAATGCGCGCGCGCCAGGCCTTGCCCTCCGGTGCGGGCGTGGTGAGCAGCAGGAACGGCAGCGCGACGCCGAGCCACGCGAACGCCTGCACGTGGAAGAGCAAGACCAGCACGAGCAGCACCGCGAGCCAGATCGCCCACTTCTTCCGCTCGGGCGCGGGGCTCGAGATGGTGCGCACGAAGAGCCCGCAGGTGACGAGCGCGAGTGGCAACGAGGCGCAGTAGTTGATGAAGCCCCACGCGAGGCTGTCTCCCCACGCGAAGGGCAGGGCGAGCAGTGCGGGCCACGCGGGGCGATCGAGCGAGCGCAGCAGGAACGCGAGTGACAGCGGCAGGCCCGCCACCACCGCGCTCAGGAAGACGCGGTTCGCGAGCTCCAGCGGGAGCAGCCAGTTCAACCCGCTGACCACGTAGTAGTAGCCGAGGTACGGCGTGAGCTCGGGGCGGCGCGCGAAGATCTCGGGAAACAGCGTCGACGCGTCGTCGAGGCGGTGCAGCACCGAGATGAGGTGCAGGTGCTGCGGGAGGTCGACCAGGGGGATCGCCTGGCTCGCCCAGAGCGGTGCAACCCCGCAGATCAAGGCCACTCCCCAGGCGATTTCTTCCACGGTCGGCCGTCGCAAGCGGGCGGACCATGAAGGGCAGGAGGGCCCTTGGCAAGTGCGTACATCGTAGGCTAGGCACCCACCCCATGCAGACCATCACCAAGAGCCTGGCCGTCGGGATCCTCTTCCTCGCCTCCACTGCTGGCGCGGCTGCGGTCGAGAAGGCCGCGTTCGGTGTGCCGTCTGCCACCTGCTCGTGCAAGGGCAAGGGTGACTGCACGTGCCCCCGCGGCGAGTGCAAGTGCAAGAACTGTGGGAACAAGGCGTCGAAGAAGGTCTTCGAGACGCTCAAGGGCGCCGAGGAAAACACGCGCCTGCCCGACACCGCTCGCTACGACGCGCGCGGCGGCGTGTTCATCTGAAGTTCGCTCGAGCTGAGCTGGCTCACGGCCGCTCGACCTTCCACAACAAGAACGGCGGCACCTTCACGCGCTCGAACGCGATGAGCCCGGCTCGTTCAGCGGCGGCGCGCAGCGCGATCTCGTCACGCGGGTGCAGGCCCGCGCGCGTGTGCAGGGGCCGGGTGAACGACGACGGCTCGTAGGTGGTGGCGACGAAGCGCCCGCGCGGCACCAGCACCCGCACCACCTCGCGCAAGAGCGCGTCGAGATCGCCGATGAAGTGCACCAGCCCCACGGCGATGATCGCGCCGACCGAGCGATCGACGAACGGCAGGCCCGGCACCTGCGCTCGCACGAAGTCGGCCGACTCGGCGTTCTCGCGCAGCTGGGCCACCGCTTCCTCGAGCATCGCGCGCGAGACGTCGACGCCGATGAGCGGCACGTTGGGCAGATCGCGGTGCAGCTTGCGCAACACGAGTCCCGCGCCGCAGCCCAGGTCGACCACCGGGCCCGGCGGTGAGGCGATCATCGTGCGCAGCACCGTGTACTCGCTGTCGTGATCGAGGCGGCCGCGCGTGAGCACGCCGTCGACCGCGGGGCGCACGTAGCGATCCCACGTGCGCGCGACCCACGGGTGTTCCATCGCCTGCTGCACCAGGGTCTGCACCCGCGCCTCGTCGACGAGATCGATCAGCCCGTCATGCACCGGGAAGCGCGCGCCGCAGCCCACGCACTTCGCGGGGCCGAACGACATCGCGACCGAGGCCACGTCGGCCTCCGGCACCAGGCTCCCCGCACCGCAGCGCGGGCACCTCAACAGATCGAGCGTGGAACGGCGCATCGGGAGAGCCTCGCTTCAGCTCGTCACGCGGGACACCAGCACCGGCCACCCGCGCGCCATCGCTTCGCGGAAGAACGCCGCGAGCGCCTGCCGCGCGGTGTTGGCCGCCTGCACCTTCGGGTCGGCGAGCTGCGCCTGGCCTTCCGAGCGCGAGGGGTCGAGCTCGAGCGTGTTGCCGCAGCGCTCGCACCGCACCGAGACCGGGCGCACCAGCGAGACCGGCACCGCCACCGGCGCCCCACACGTGCAGCGCCACACCTGCGCGCGCTCTCCCGCGGCGACGCGCGCCACGGTCAGCAGCTGGTCAGCGGTGCGCAGCAGGGCAGGGAGATCGTTGGGCGACCGCGCGTACACCGCCGTGGCCGCGTCCTTCGTCAGGTCGACCGCGCGCTGCCAGGCCGGCGCGCCGCGGTACTCCACGCGCTCGAGGGCCGCCTCGAGGTCGGCGCTGTCGACGGTCAGCTCCTGCTCGCCCGACTCTTCGTGCGGCTGGGCGCCCTGGCGCTTCTTCGGGTCGATCAACTGCCACGCGGGCACCGAATGAAATCGCAACGTCGTCACGTCAGCTCCACTCGAGCATCAGCTTCAGCGGCTTGAGCGCCGCCTCGCTCAGCCCCGGCGGCAGCTCGAGCCGCGGGGTCTGGTCCTTCATGCAGCGGTACAGCTTTTCCATCGTGTTGAGGCGCATGTGCGGGCACTCGTTGCACGCGCACCCGTTGTCCGGAGGCGCGGGGATGAACGTCTTGCCCGGGTTCGCCTTTTCCATCTGGTGAATGATGCCGACCTCGGTCACCACGATGAACTCGTTCGCCGGGTCCTTGCTGGTGAACTCCAGCAGCTGCTTGGTCGAGCCGATGTAGTGCGCGTGCTTGAGCACCGCCTCTTCGCACTCGGGGTGGGCGATGACCTTCGCCTGCGGGTGCTTCACCTGGAGCTGCACGATCAGCTTCTCGCTGAAAATCTCGTGCACCATGCAGCTGCCCGGCCACAGCACCATCTCGCGGCCGGTCTGCTTGCCCACCCAGCGGCCGAGGTGCTGATCGGGCGCGAAGATGATCGGCCGATCTCTGGGGATCTTCGAGACGATCTTCACCGCGTTCGACGAGGTGACGATCACG
Source organism: Myxococcaceae bacterium (assembly GCA_046351675.1). GTDB lineage: Bacteria > Myxococcota > Myxococcia > Myxococcales > Myxococcaceae > Archangium_A. The sequence continues at coordinate 97,140 of JAXLYB010000016.1, read as the reverse complement.
TCGCTCATCGCCTTCACCGCCGCCGACGAGTTCACGTAGGTGGCGACGAAGTGATCGGGGTGCTGGTCCTTGAAGAGCTTGAACTTGTCGGGCGGGCAGCGGTCCGACAGCGAGCAGCCGGCGTCGAGATCGGGCAGCAACACCAGCTTGTTCGGGTTCAGGATCTTCGCGGTCTCGGCCATGAAGTGCACGCCGCAGAACACGATCACGTCGGCCTTCGTCTTCTCGGCCTGCTGCGCGAGCGCCAGCGAGTCACCGACGAAGTCGGCCACGTCCTGGATCTCGGACTCCTGGTAGTAGTGCGCGAGGATGACGGCGTTGAGCTTCTTCTTCAGCGCACCGATTTCGGCTTCGAAGTTCGTCGCCATGAGCGATGTGTAGCGCCCTCAACCGTCACTCACCACCCTCGTCGACGTTCAGCTGGTAGCTGTCCTGGAAGTTCGCCTCACGGTTCTTGGTGTCGCGCACCTCGAACACGTACAGGCCGGGCTCGGCGGCGAAGCGAATGGTCTCGGCCTTGTCGCCCTTCGCCGAGTCCGACGTCTGCACCAGCGTCAGCTTGCCGTCGGCCTCCACGCGGTGGAGGTAGAGCCCCACGTCGACCTTGAGCACGCCGAGCAGGGTCGCGTTGACCGCGGTCTTCACCGGGCGATCGCGCAGATCGAGCGCGAAGTAGTCGACGTCTTTCTTCGGGTAGACGGTGCCGCGCATCTGCTTGCCGAAGCTGACCGGCGTCGCGGTGGCCTGCGTGTTGTTGGGCTCGCGTTCTTCGGTGCCGTCGTCGGGCACCACGATCGCGTTGAGCCGGTACGACTGGTCGCCGTTCTCGTCTTCCTTCACCCACTTGCCGTCGACCTTCTTCGGCGCGCCCTCGACCTTGATGAAGCACACGCCGTTGCACGAGACGTTGTTGAGCTGCTCGGGCTCACGCGATCCGCCCTCGTTCACCTTGAGCACCGTCTCCTCGGGCTTGCCGTCGACGCTCTGCACCACCGACAGCACGAGGTCGACCTTGTCGACGCCCGAGAGCTGCAGCTTGGCGATCGACGGGCCGTCGGTCATGAGGCGGAAGTAGTCGACGTCGCCGCGCGGGCTGATGAAGCCGTCGCGGTAGGAGTTCGCCGGGAGATCGGTCGCGCGCGACAGCTCGTCGTTGGGCTCGAACTCCGCGCTGCCGCCGTTGTCTTCGGGCGCCACGGTGAGCGTGTACGAGACTTCGGCGTGCGAGCCCTTCTTCGAGCGCACCGCGACGTAGATGAGGCGATCGGCCGCGCGCACCCCCACGTTGCGCAGCGACAGCGGCGCGTTCTCGCCCGACTTCGCCGCGAAGAGCACCGCCTCGGCCTCGGTCAGCACCTGCACGTCGAGCGCGACGCCTTCCACCGCGCTCACGTCGATGCGCAGCGAGAGCCGCTTCTCGGGCACCACGCCCGCGTCGGTGCCGGCGTCGCTGCCCGCGTCCACGCCCGCGTCGTCACCGGCGTCGACCGCGTCGAGCCCCTCGGGAACCGGCGGCGCGTCTGACGGCAGCTCGTAGCGGAAGAAGTCGACGTCGCTGTCGAAGGAGATCGACCCGCTGATCGCCTGGCCCAGCGCGACCGCCGTGGCGTCGACCTTGCGCTCGTTGGGCTCGAGCTCGTAGCCGGGCATGCGCTCGCCGAACTTCGCGGTCACCTGGTACGCCCCGCCCACGCCCTTCTTGAGGGCCACCACGCGAATGAACGCCCGCGCGCTCACGTCGAGGTTCGGCATGCGCTCGCTGACCCCCACGCCGCCCTGGTTCACCTTCTGGAGCACGCCCCCGGCCTCGTCGACCACCTCGAGCGCGATGTCGGCGCCGTTCGGGCAGGTCGCCGTGAAGTCGACCGTCTTCGGCAGCGACGCCTTGAGCTGGTACCAGTCCTGGTCGGGCTTCTGCGGGTCGGCGCCGAGGTTGGCGTCGACGAAGCTGGTCTTCTCGATCACCAGCGCCTGGCCGGCGTTGTCGTTGGGCTCCTTCTCGGTCAGCACCGGGGGGCCGGCGTCGACGGGCCCCGCGTCCACCGTGGTCGAACCGCCGCAGCGATCGCAGGAGGCGAGGGTGAGGGCCAGCAGCGCCACCGTGAGGGCGGCCGCGTGTCTCGACTTGGGCGTCATGCGCGGCCTCATGCCACGCGTCAGGGGGACAGGCACGGCTCTTTCTCTGCGCCGGAAACAGGTCGCCGCGCGCAAATGTTCCCCTCGGAAACCGGCGTGGCATATTCGATTCATGATCCCAGGTCGGCTCTTCGCGGTGCTCGTCGCGGTGCTCTCGTCGGGTTTCGGTTCGAGCGCTGCGTTCGCCGCCGGCAACGGCATCGGCTACGCGCAGGCGAGCGGCTACTTCAAGAAGGACTCCCGCCCGACGCTGTACCAGCCGCTCAACCTGCTCGACGCGCGTGACGCGACCGCATGGTGCAGCCCCACGTCGGATCCGCTCAATGAGCTCATCACCTTCGGCTTCAACGGCGCGGTGAAGCTCGAGGAACTGAAGATCTCCTCGGGCAACAACTTCGACGAGAAGACGTGGGGTGAGTACGGCCGCGCGCGGAAGATCGTGGTGCGCAGCGGCAAGCAGTCGCAGACCATCAACCTCGAAGACGCTCGCGGCGCGCAGAGCTTCCCCCTCAACCCGCCGATGCTCGGCAGCCGCTTCTCGATCGAGATCCTCGACCACTACCCGGCTGAAGACCCCGACATGCCGGTGTGCCTCACCGACGTGGTCTTCGTGGCCGAGGGCAAGGCGCTCAACGGCGCGTGGCTCACCACCAAGCTCAAGTTCGACAAGTCGACCGCGACGGTGATGGGCACCTGGTACTCGGGCTTCGACAACACGCCCGACAAGTTCCTCACCTTCAACTTCGACGGCACCTTCCGCTACTCGTACGAGCCCTACGACACGACCCGCAACCAGGAGAAGGTCGTCACCGGCACGTACGACGTGTCGAGCTCGCGCCTGGTGTTCGAGATCGCCGGCAAGAAGAAGGCGGTGAAGTACTCGAAGGACCCGGGGAAGAAGACCGGCTTCACCTTGAGCTTCGATGGCGAGCTGCCAGAAGACCTCAAGGGCCCCTGGCGCTCGAACCCCTGATCACGCGTGGGCTGAGACGGCCTTCTTCTTGCCCTTGCTCGAGAACGCCTTGAAGAACTCGATGATCTCTTTCTTGGCGCCTGCGTAGTCCGTCGCGTCCTTGAACTCGGACTCGAGGAAGATGCCGCCGCACGACTCGCACGTGTCGTAGCTCAGCGGGTTCGACTTCTCGCCGCCGACCACGCGCACGAGATCGACCAGGCAGTCCGGGCACTGTCCACACATGGCCTCAGGATCAACCTTGCCGCCGATGCTCTCCAGGCCGGGCAGGTTGGCGTGCAGCAACATGCGGTTCAGATCAGAGACGTCGACCCACAGCCCACCGCACTCACTGCACTTGCGAAGCGTCTGGTCCTCACCTTCGAGATCGACCATGTCGACGCCGCAGCTCGGGCACTCCATTGTGTGGCTCTTCTCCTGTTGGGGTTGAGACCGAAGTGTACGGATCGGTGATCGCGAAACGCAAGGTGCGATCTCGGGTCACGCAACGACTGCGCGCCACTCCTTCGCGTCCGCAAAGTCAAGGAGGCGATCAGCCTCCCGACATTCACCGCTCCTTCACGCGCCGCACGTGGGCGCCGAGCTTGCCGAGCTTCTTCTCGAGCCGCTCGTAGCCGCGATCGAGGTGGTACACGCGACCCACCGTCGTCTTGCCCTCGGCGGCGAGGCCCGCGAGCACCAGCGACGCCGACGCGCGCAGGTCGGTCGCCATCACGGGCGCACCAGAAAGTTTCGCCACGCCTCGAACGACCGCGGTGTGCCCATCGACGGTGATGTCGGCGCCCATGCGACGCAGCTCGGCGACGTGCATGAAGCGGTTCTCGAAGATGTTCTCGGTGATCACCGAGGTGCCCTTCGCCGTGCACAACAGCGCCATCAGCTGCGCCTGCATGTCGGTGGGGAAGCCGGGGTGCTCGCGGGTCTTGATGTCGACCCCGCGAATCGGCTCCTTCACCGAGCAGCGCACGCCGTCGCCTTCGACCGTCACCACGCAGCCCGCCTCGCGCAGCTTCTGGATCACGGGCTCGAGGTGCTCGGGCGAGCAGCGCTTCACCAGCACGTCACCACCCGTGATCGCCGCCGCCACCAGCAACGTGCCGGCCTCGATGCGGTCGGGAATGATCGCGTGATCGACCGGCTTCAGCTCGTCGACGCCGTCGACGTGAATGATGTCGCTGCCCGCGCCGGTGATGCGCGCGCCCATCTTGTTGAGCACCCGCGCCAGCTCTTCGATCTCCGGCTCGCGCGCCGCGTTCTCGATGATGGTGCGCCCCTTCGCGAGCGCCGCCGCCATCAGCACGTTCTCGGTGCCGGTCACGGTGATGAGATCGAAGGTGACGGTGCCGCCCTTGAGCCGCTTGGCGCGCGCCTCGACGTAGCCTTCCTGCAGCTCGATCTCCGCGCCCAGCGCCTCGAGCCCTTTGAGGTGCTGGTCGATGGGCCGCGCACCGATCGCGCAGCCGCCGGGCATCGACACCCGCGCGCGCCCGTAGCGGGCCACCAGCGGGCCGAGCACCAGCACCGACGCGCGCATGGTCTTCACCAGCTCGTACGGCGCCTCGGGGGTGATGCCCTTGCCCGGCACCTCGATGGTGACGGTGTCGCTCTTCTTTCCGGTGAGCCGCGCCGACTGGCAGCCCATGGTGTCGAGCACCTGGAGCATGGTCTTCACGTCGGCCAGCTCGGGCACGTTGCGGAAGGTGTGTTGCCCGGCGGCGAGCAGCGAGCTGGCGAGAATCGGCAGCGCGGCGTTCTTCGCGCCCGACGCGTGGGTCTCGCCCTTCAGCGGTCCGTTGCCCTTGACGACGATCGAGTCCATCTCGTTTCAGCTCCTGCCGAGCGCGAGCCGGTCGTGGCGCGCGAGATCTTTTTCCACCTTCACGTCGCGGTAGCCCGCCCGCGTCAGCAGCTCTGCGACCGCTGCTCCCTGGTCCTCGCCGATCTCCAGTGCAAGCAGCCCGCCGGGCTTGAGCCTCGGCTTCGCGCCGTCGATCACGCGCTGGAGGACCTGCAGCCCGTCGGCGCCCCCATCGAGCGCCTCGCGCGGTTCCTTCTGCACCTCGCGCTGCAACACCGCGATCTCCGCGCTCTTCACGTACGGCGGGTTGCTGACGATCACGTCGAACGTCGCGCCCTCGGGCACCGGCGCGAAGAGATCGCCCTGGAAGAACGTCACCCGGCCGTCGACCCCGAGGTTCAGCGCGTTCGCCTTCGCGACCTCGAGCGCGCCCGGCATGAGGTCGGTCGCCCACACCGAGGCCTGTGGCCGTTCGGCCGCGATGCTCACCGCCACGCAGCCGCTGCCGGTGCAGAGATCGAGCACCCGCGTCGGCGCGTCCTTCTTCACGTCGCGCAGCGCGGCCTCGACCAGCAGCTCGGTCTCGGGGCGCGGAATCAGCACGCGCGCGTCGACGGTGAAGCGCCGCCCGTAAAACTCGCGAAAGCCCACCAGGTATTGCGTCGGCTCGCCGCCCAGCCGCCGTTGAATCAAGCCGCGGTACGTCGCCAGCTCGTCCTTCGAGAGCGGGCGCTCGAGGTCCATGTAGAGCTTGACGCGGGGCAGGGCGAGCACGTGCCCGAGCAGGATCTCCGACGTCAGCCGCGCGTCGTCGACCTTCTGCTTCTCGAAGTGGCCTCGCGTCCAGTCGAGCACGCGCCGAATGGTCCAGGTCTCGGCGTTCATCGCTGCTCCTGCATCTTGAGCGCTTCCGCGCGGAAGTACGTCGTCAGCGCCGCGAACACGTCTTCCACGTCGCCGCTCATCGCGCCCGGCAGGTTGTGGCGGGTGAAGCCGATGCGGTGATCGGTCATGCGGTCTTGCGGGAAGTTGTAGGTGCGGATCTTCTCGCTGCGATCGCCGGTGCCGACCTGGCCCTTGCGCAGGGCGTCGCGCTCGTTGCGAATCTTCTCCTGCTCCAGCTCGTACAGGCGCGTGCGCAGCATCTTGAGCGCCATCGCGCGGTTCTTGAGCTGGCTCTTTTCCTGCTGGCACTTCACGACGATGCCGGTCGGCTTGTGAATGAGGCGCACCGCGGAGTCGGTGGTGTTCACGCTCTGCCCACCCGCGCCCGTCGAGCGCATCACCTGCATCTCGATGTCGGCCGGGTTGATGGTGACGTCGGCCTCTTCGGCCTCGGGCATCACCGCGACGGTCACGGTGGACGTGTGAATGCGCCCCTGCGTCTCGGTCGCCGGCACGCGCTGCACGCGGTGCACGCCCGATTCCCACTTGAGCGCGCTGTACACCGCCTGGCCCGAGAGCGTGATGGTGGCGTCCTTGAGGCCGCCCTGGTTGCCGGGGCTGGAGTCGACCAGCTCGCTCTGCCACCCGCGGCGCGCCGCGTAGCGCAGGTACATCTGCAGCAGCTCTTCGGCGAACAGCGCCGCTTCATCACCGCCCGCCGCGGCGCGAATCTCGAGAATGACGTTCTTCTCGTCGTTGGGATCCTTCGGGAGCAGGAGCAGCTTGAGCTCCTCTTCCATCACCGCGCGCCGCGCCTCGAGCGCCGGCAGCTCTTCCTTCGCGAGCGCCTTCATCTCGGCGTCGCCGCCTTCGGCGAGCTCCTTGTTCCCGTCGATCTCGGCGCGCAGCTTCTTGAAGGTGCGCCAGGTCTCGACCAGCTTTTCGATCGACGCGCGCTCGCGCGAGAGCTTCTGCAACTTCGCGGAATCGGCGAGGACGGCGGGGCTCGAGAGATCGGCGGTGAGCCGCTCGAAGCGCTGTTCCACCTCGTCGAGCTTGTCGATCAAAGCGCCCGGGCGTGTACGCGTGACGGCGAGGGCGAGCAACGGTGTTGTTGCCGCGACTGCACCGCTCAGGTAGTCACGTCGCTCTCACACGCAGCACGAGGAGGGGTCACCATGCCCGCCGTCAAGTCGAACCGCTCGAAGAAGAAGCTCAAGAACCGCGCGAAGACGAAGAAGCACGCGCTCAAGCGCCGCCGCATCCGCTCGCGCAAGGCCAAGGGCAAGTACTGAACCCTGCGCAGTCGATCGCAGTGCTCACAAGCCGGCATCCGGAGACGCACTCTCCGGGGCCGGCTTGAGGTTTTTGATGGCCTGCTGAATCTGCGGGGTCGTCGCGGGGAAGCCCTGCGACAGCTCCGCGAGGTGCGCCATCACCGCGTCGGCCTTCTCTCCCTCGGCGAGGTACGGCTGCACCGGCACGTCAGGGAACGCGTCGCTGTACGCGGGGATCACCTTCACGCTCTTGATGCCCGCCTTCGTCACCTTCAGTTCGAGCAGCGCGGTGCGCTTGTCCTTCGGGTCCCAGTTGCCGCCGAACACGAAGTTGCCCAGCGAGTACGCGATGGTCACGCCCTTGTAGACCTCGAGCCCCTGCAGCACGTGCGGGTGTGAGCCGAGCACCATCGCCGCCCCTGCCTCGACCGCCGCGTGTCCCACCTCGACCTGGTACGGCTCGGGCTGGCCCTTCGACTCGCGCCCCCAGTGGAAGAAGGGGATCACCACGTCGGCCTGCTGCTTCGCCGCGCGAATGTCGGCGTCGAGCATCGCGATCAGCGCCTTGGTGTCCGAGAAGTGGCCCGCCACGCCCGGCTGTTCTGGTGTCGCGATCACCGCGGGCGGCTCGATGTTGCGATCGCCGAGGAAGAAGTAGCCGAGGAAGGCGATCTTCACGCCGTTCTTCTCGACGATCGCCGGGGTGCGCGCCTCGGCCAGGGTGCGCGCCGCGCCGAAGTGCACGATGCCGTGCGTGTCGAGCGTGTTGATGGTGTCGAACAGCCCCTCGGGGCCGTAGTCGATCATGTGGTTGTTCGCGAGCGAGGCCACGTCGACGCCGCCCGCGACCAGGGCCGCGACCAGCTCGGGCTTCGCGCGGAAGTTGAAGTTCTTGGCGATCTTCTCGCCGCGGTCGGTGAACGGGCACTCGAGGTTCACCACGAAGAGATCGGCCTTCTTGGTCAGCGCGCCGACCTTCTCGAAGCCCCACCCGAGGTCCTTCTTCTTCTCGGTGACGTATTCCTCGTAGTGGTACCCGAGGGTCACGTCGCCCGACACCACCACCGTCAACTCGGAGGGAGGAGCGGCCAGCACCAGCAACGGCAGGACGGAGGCGATCATCTTTGTTATCCATGATGCATGTCCCGCGAGAAGGACACCATCGCTTCGTCCGACGAGCACAACTCGAGGGGCATCGAGCTGGCCGATCGCGGCTGGCTCGAAGAGGCCCAGAAGGAATTCAAGAAGGCCATCGAGCTCGATCCCAACTCCGCGCACGCGTACGAGAACCTCGCCACGGTGCACGCCGAGAAGAAGGAGTTCGTCGAGGCGCTGCGCGCGTACCTGCGCTCGCTCGAGCTCGAGCCCGAGAGCGCCACCGGCCACTACAACCTCGCGTGCTTCCTCTCGCAGTACGCCCTCGACTTCGCGATCAGCGAGTACCGCGAGGCGATCGAGCTCGAGCCTGACTCGCCCGACTCGCACCTGAACCTCGGCCTCACGCTCGCCGACGCGGGCGCGATGGAAGACGCGACGAAGGAACTCCAGCGCGCCATCGAGCTCGACCCGACCGACCCGTTCGCGCACCAGGAACTCGCCGGCCTGTTGATGGACGAGGGCGATTACCGCGCCGCGATCACCCAGCTCAAAGAGGTCACGCGCCTCGACGCGAAGAACTTCGACGGCTGGCTCGATCTCGGCGTCTGCTACGCGCAGAAGGGCTTCTACGCCGAGGCCGAGCGCGCCTACCTCACCGGCAAAGAGCTCAAGCCCGACGATCTGCTCCTCACCTACAACATGGCCGCGCTGTACGCGCAGTGGGGCCGCAAGGCCGACGCGCTCACGCACCTCAAGGCCGCGCTGGGGCTCGATCGCGAAGAGGTACTGGGCTGGCTCAAGGCCGACCCGATGTTCCGCGCCCTCGAGGGTGACGCCGAGTTCGAGGCGCTGCGCTGATGGAGCTGTGGGCGCTGGTCGGTGCGCTGGCGCTCGTGCTGGCCAACGCCTTCTTCGTCGCGATCGAGTTCGCGCTCGTGAAGGTGCGCCAGACGCAGCTCGAGGCGCTCGTCGAACAGGAACGTCCGGGCGCCGCCGCCGCGCTGTCGATGCGCAAGAACCTCGACGTGTGGCTGTCGGCGTCGCAGGTCGGCATCACGCTGGCCTCGCTCGCCCTCGGCTGGGTCGGCGAGCCGGCCTTCGCGCGCCTCGTCGAGCCGTTGGCGCTCGAGCTCGCGCCCACCACCGAGACGGGGCAGACCATCGCGCACACCATCGGCGTGATCCTCGCGTTCGGCATCATCACCTTCCTCCACATCGTGGTCGGCGAGCAGGTGCCCAAGACCATCGCCATCGCCCAGGCCGAGCGCACCGCGCTGGTGCTGAGCTGGCCGATGCGCGTCTTCTACGTGATCAGCTTCCCCGCGATCGCCCTGCTCAACGGCGGCACGCGGCTGGTGCTCAAGCTGCTCGGGCTGCAGCAGACGAAGGGCGAAGGCCACGGAGACGTGCTCAGCGAAGACGAGCTGAAGATGATCTTCGCGTCGTCGGCCGAGGCGGGCGGCATCCAGGGGCAGCGGGCCGAATTGCTCGCGCGCGCGCTGTCGATGGTCGAGAAGACCGCGCGGCAGGTGCTGGTGCCGCGCTCGCAGATGGGCGCGCTCGATCTCGAGCTGACCCTCGAAGAGAACCTCGCCGCGGCGTGGGCCTCGGGGCACACCTGGCTGCCGGTCGTGCGCGGCTCGCTCGATCGCGTCGAGGGCCTCGTCAACGTGAAGGACCTCTTCTACCTGCACGGCCGGCACGAGCTGAAGTCGCTGAGCCAGGTGCAGCGGCCGGTGCTCTTCGTGCCCGAGAACATCACGCTCGAGCAGCTGCTCGCCGAGTTCAAGCGCCGCAACAAGCAGATCGCGGTGGTGGTCGACGAGCACGGCGGCACCTCGGGGCTGGTCACGCTCGCCGACGTGGTGGGCGAGCTGGTCGGCAAGGTCGCCGAGCTGGGGCGCAAGGTCGAACCGATCCACAAGCTCCCGGGCGGCAAGCTCGAGCTGCCGGGCACCGCGCAGCTCGACGATCTCGAGCACACGCTGGAAGTCGAGTTCGACGTCGACAAGTCGCAGGTCACCACCATCGCCGGCTTCTTGATGGCCAAGCTCGGGCGCGTGCCCGTCGCCGGCGACGTGTGGATGATGGAGGAGTACCGCGTCGTCGCCGTCAGCACCGATGGCCCGCGCGTCATCACCGTGCGCATCGAGCCGCGCGCGCGCTCGGCGACCTCGGGCTCGCAGGACGTCGTGAAGCCCGACGCTCCGAAGCCGGGTTAGCCGACCTCGACCCCGGCACGCCGCAGCACCTCGAGCGCGTTGGTGGTCTGCACCACGCCGTCGCGCAGCCGGTAGTCGAACACCATGTCGGCGCCCTGCATCTCGTCGCGGAAGTGCACGTTGCGAATCTTCTCGGGGCGCTCGGCCGCCAGCTCGCAGATGCTCAAGTCGTGCGTGGTCACCGCGCCCGCACCGCCGAGATCGAGCAGCATCAACAGCAGCTGCTTGCTGGCGATCTGCCGCTCGCGCGCGTTGGTGCCCATGAACAGCTCGTCGAGGAAGAACAGGCAGCGCTCGCGGTGCGCCTTCGCGGTGTCGAGCACCGTCTTGATGCGCTGCACCTCGGCGTAGAAGTACGACACGCCGCGCTCGAGCGAGTCCTTCACGCGCATCGAGGTCAGCACCTGCACGCGGCTCACCTTCATCGACGCCGCGCACACCGGCAGCCCGGCCAGCGCCATCACGGTGTTCAGGCCCGTCGCGCGCATTAGCGTCGTCTTGCCGCTCATGTTCGAGCCGGTGATCACCCACGCCGAGCCGGGGCCGGGCAGGGCGACGTCGTTGCGAACGGGCTTCTCGAGCAGCGGGTGGCCGAGATCCTTCGCCTCGACGTGCACCGGGCCGTCGTCGACCTCGGGGAAGGGATCTTCGGGCCGCTCGAAGTGCCACGACGCGAACGACGAGAGCGCTTCGAATTCGGCGAGTGACTCGAACCAGCGCCGCACGCCCTTGCCGTTCTCTTCGCGCCAGCGATCGAGGCGGAAGAGCACCAGCAGGTCCCACAGCGTCAGCGCGTTGATGATGGGGTGCATCTGGCCGGAGTGCTTCAGCTCGGCGAACCCCATCAGCCGGGCGAAGCGCACCAGCCGCGACGACACGCTCGGCCCGTCTTGCAGCCCCTTCTGCAGCGCCACCACGCGCTCCCCGGTGAAGCGCTGCGAATCGATGGCGCGGAACGTCTCTTCGAAGCGCACGAAGCCGCGCTCGCCGAGCGTCACCGCCGCCCACATCGAGGCGATCGGCTTGCGGGTCGCCCCGATGATCGCGACCTGCAGCGCGAGGCCGATCCAGAAGGGCAGGGCGCTGATCAGCTCGTTGGCCGCCAACAGCCCGCAGGTGATCGTGATCGCCGGCAAGACGTGCGCGACCGGCCACGCCCACCGAATCGAGTCGAGGGCCGACGGCGCCTCCGCCCATTCGAGGAAGCGCTTCGGGTCGGCCTTGTCTTTCTTGCCGGCCAGCCGCGCCTCGGCGACCAGCGACTGGCGAAAGTCGACCAGCGGGGCGAGCTCCTTCACCGCGGCTTGCCGCGAGCGCACCTCGTCGCTGCTCGGCGCGGCGGTCAACAGCCACGACAGCAGCCGCGCCTCACCCGCACTGGTACCGGTGTCGTCGAGCCGCTGGAACAAGCTGCCCTTGCCGACCAGGTCGAGATCGCCGGCGTAGAGGTGGCCTTCAGGCAGCTTGCCTTCGCCGGTCGACGGAAACGCGTGCCACTCGCCGTCGAGCCGCGCCAACCCGCGCTCGTTGAGGCTGAGCTTCACCTTCGAGAACGCCTCGTCGTGAATGACCCGGGCGTGCACCATCGCCAGCCAGACGTAGATCGCCAGCGCGGCGATCGACCCCAGCATGAAGACCACGCCCGGCACACCGGCGAGGCTGGCGAACTTGTCCTGAAAGATGCGCACGCCGAGCAGCCCGACGAAGGCCAGGAACGACAAGGTGCGCAGGTTGGCCAGCGTCGCCCCACGCGCGTCCAGAGCCCGCAACGCCTCGCGGAAGCGTTGAACTCGGCTCTCGTATTCCGCTCGCGCAGTCATCGGCGAAAGGCTTCTGATTCAACCGCCCCGCAACTGCCAGCACCTTTGACAGAACAGGTGTCGGGAAGAGTGACACATGTGCGCGACAACCAGTTGACCGCCGATTCGCGAGTGTGCCAAAGGCCTTGAACCATTTGAGGGTTTGTCAGAGGACGCGCCGGGTTCTCTGACCCACCCTTTCCCAAGCAGGAGAAGCCTGATGAAGCCCGTTCTCAAGGGTTGGTTGAAGCTGATGTTGTTCAGCTCGTTCTTCGCCGTCGCCACCGTCGGGTGCGATGGCTGCCGGCCGGTCAGCGGCAACCGCGCGAAGGGCGAAGTTCGCGTCATCTACACCGATCCCGTGACGAACACCCAGATGTCGGGTGACAACGGCGTCTACGACTTCGGCACCGTGTCGATGGGCAAGACGGTCACGCAGAAGATGACCGTGCAGAACGTCGGCCTCGGCAACCTGACCGTGCAGAAGTGGTCGAAGACGAGCGGCGACGCGGCGAAGGTCGGCACCTTCGTCGACGAGCCCTCACCGGTCTTCACCATCGCCTTCGACGGCGAGACGGTCATCAACTCCGGCGACTCGAAGGAATTCGAGATCACCTTCGCGCCGCCCGTGAAGGAAAACGTCAACCAGTTCCAGCACGAGACCGTGCTCGTCATGACGTCCGGCGACGTCGAGATCGGCAAGGAGAACGCGGTCATCACCCTGCGCGGCACCGCGGTGTCCGGTGAGTGCGACCTGCCGATGAGCATCGACTTCGGCGCCGTGCAGCGCGGCGACTCGCTCAACATCACGTTCGACTACACCAACGCGCGCCCCATCGACACGCACGGCTACCTCGGCGCGGTCGAGTCGCAGCAGGGCGACGGCATCTTCGTCATCTCGCCCGACTCGCCCAAGGGTGAGTTCCTGCTCCCGGCGATGCGCACCAAGACCGCGACGTTCACCTTCAAGCCCACCGAAGAGCGCGACTACATCGCCACGGTGCGCATGCGTCGCGCCGATGGGTGCCCGGAGAAGCCGGTGCGCCTGATCGGCACGGGCGTCGACGCGGTGCTCAAGTGGACGCCCGCGATCGTCGACTTCGGCTACGCGCCGCCCAACACGCTCGTCCCCGGCGAGGTCACCTTCCAGAACCGCGCGCTGCGCCCGACCACGCTGACCATGGTCGCCACGCGTGAGGGCACCAACCCCTCGAACGTCTTCAAGGTCACCATGACCGACTCGAGCGACCTGACGAAGGTCACGATTCCGGCCGGTGCGCGCGACCCGATGACCAACATGATCATGCCGGGCACGCAGGTCGTGAAGCTCAGCTTCAAGCCGGTGGTGCTCGGCCCGCGCCAGGGCCAGCTCGTCGCCAACACCGAGTTCATGGGTCAGCCCACCGTCAGCGTCACGCTCCGTGGCGTCGGCGGCGGCCCTGACATCGACGCGCGCCCGTCGCCCACCCTCAACTTCGGCCGCATCGCGTACTTCGCGAACGCCACGCCGCCCTCGTACGCCAACCGCAAGATCACCGTGCAGAACGTCGGCACCCGCCCGACGCCGGCCGACCCGCGCGCCAACCTGAAGCTCGGTCAGTCCGACGGCGCCGGTGGCTTCGTGAAGCCGTACTGGGAAGTCACGGCGATGGCCGGCTCCGACCTCTCGGAGATCTGCGTCGGCGTGTTCGACGCGATGACCAACACCTGCACCAACGACCTGCCCACCGCGGGCGCTGGCCGCTACGACCCGGTGCAGGGCCTCGAGGCCGGTGGCGCTACCAGCCTCCTCGACATCCCCGTGCGCGTGACGCCGAACGGCCTGGGCATGCGCGCCTTCACGGTGAAGATCTTCTCGAACGATCCCGACGAGCCGGTCACCACCATCAACGTCACCGCCAACTCGGTGGTGCTGCCCCCGTGCGACGTGGAGATCGTGCCCATCGCGCTGCAGTTCGGCATCGTCTCGCCGCCCAGCGTGAAGGATCTCGGCTTCTCGATCCGCAACCGCCTGATGGACGTGTGCTTGATGTCGAACCTCCAGCTCCTGCCGGAATCGGGCACGCCCGCCGGCATGCCGGCCGTCTTCTCGCTGCCCGGTGGCCCGATCGACGAGCTCGAGCTGATGGGTGGGGAGACCAAGCAGATCATGGTGCGCGCGTGGCCGCAGGGCATGCTGCCTCCGTTCCCCGCGCAGGTGACGGGCAAGGTCGGCTTCAACCTGGCCGACCCGGTCGCGCCGTCGCGTGAAGTCGCGCTGACGGCCACCATCGCCAGCTCGTGCCTCACCATCTCGCCCAACACGCTCAACTTCGGCACCGTGAAGAAGGACTGCAACTCGCCCTCGCGCGACTTCCAGATCTACAACTCGTGCTCGACCGACGTGGTCATCAACAGCTCGCAGCTGACGGCCGCGGCCGGCGAAGGCCCCGGCGGCCCGAACTGCCCGGGCACCAGCCCCTGCCCGGAATTCTTCGTCACCACCGGCATCGCCAACGGCACGCGCGTCACGGCGGGCTCGACGGTGCCGATCGGCTTCTCGCTCAAGTACCACCCGATCAACTACGGGCCTGACACCGGCGCGTTCGTGATCAGCGTGACGCAGAACGGCCAGCCGCTCGACTACGTGGTCGCGCTGCAGGGCAACGGCGACAACCAGGGTCTCAACACCGACACCTTCCGCCAGGACACCAAGCCCAAGGCCGACATCCTCCTCGTGATCGACGACTCCTGCTCGATGGGTGACAAGCAGACGCAGCTCGCCCAGAACATGGCCGCGTTCCTCCAGTACGCGACCAGCAACCAGGTCGACTTCCAGATCGGCGTGACCAACACCGAGCTGAGCGACACCGAGCGCGGCAAGCTCTGCACCGGCAGCGCGTCGGGCTTCAACCCGTGCCCGCACACCAGCGCGGCGCGCCCGCCGTCGATGGGCATTCTGCGGCCCACCACGCCGAACCTCGCGACCCAGTTCGCCGCGCTCGTGAACGTCGGCACCTGGGGCGGCTCCGAATCGTGCATGGAACCGGCGACCCGCGCGCTGACCGCGCCGTACATCACCGACCCGACCGCCAACGCCGGCTTCCTGCGCAACGACGCGGTGCTCGCGGTGGTGTGCGTGACCGACGCGCGCGACCAGGCCCCGCAGGCCCCGGTCTTCTATTTGAACCAGCTCATCAACATCAAAGGCGCGCAGCGTGCGAGCCAGTTCACGTACAACGTCGTCGGTCCGTTCTTGCCGTCGGCGCCCGCGAACTGCAGCTACGACGACCCGAACGACGGCCGCCACGACTTCATGGTCTCGCAGACCAACGGCGTGAAGGAAGAGATCTGCACCCCGAACTGGGCGACGTCGCTCGAGCGCATCGGCAAGAACGCGTTCGGCTACCGCACCAACTTCTTCCTCACCTCGCGGCCCGACCTCGCGGCCGGTCCGATCCAGGTCGCCATCGATGGCATGGCGATCCCCGCGGTCGACCCGAACCCGCTCACCATGTCCCGCATCTGGACCTACGAGCCGACGACCAACTCGGTGAACTTCGAGCCGCTCTACGTGCCTGAGCCGGGCAAGACGCTGACCATCACGTACATCGCCGAGTGCCTCTGAAAGAGGCGCGTGGTGACGGCCCGCCTCTTCAGGGGTGGGCCGCGTGCTGGCCCTGCAAGATGGAGAACTGACGTGAAGACGCTGAACCCCCTGCTGTCCGCGCGCGCGGCCCTCTCGCTCGCTGCTCTGGCCGTCACCCTCTCGGTGACCCTCTCGACCTCTGCGCTCGCGCAGGTGCCGACGGTCATCGTCTCGTCCCAGCCGTACCAGCCGCTGGTCGGCGCCTCGACGCTGACGTTCTCCGACGGTGACGACGAGGGCATCCTGGTGCCGCTCGGCTTCACGTTCCCGTACTTCGGGCAGAACTACACGCACGCGGTCATCGACTCGAACGGCTTCTTGATGCTGGCCGTCGCGAGCACCAGCAGCCCGTGCGTCGGCGCGTTCTCCAGCTGCTACACCAACGCCTCGTTGCCCAGCACCTCGGCGCCCAGCACCGCCGCGCCGATGATCGCCGGCTTCTGGGACGACATGGACGTGGGGACTTCTGGTGCCGGCACCGTGCGCACCCTCTCGCAGGCCGGCGTGTTCTCGGCCGAATGGGTGGGAATCCAGCGCTACACCAGCACCGGCGCCACGGTGACCTTCACCATTCGCCTCGAGGCCTCGGGCGCGTTCACCATTCACTACGGCTCGATCACCACCGCGAGCGCCTTCTCGGCGTCGGCGGGCTTCCAGAACGCGACCGGCACGCTCGGCGCCAACGTGATCCCCGGCTGCACCACCACCTGCGGCACCGTCGGCTTCGTGCCCAACATGTACGTGCGCGTCGGCGAGCCGAACGAGGCCGACCTCGCGGTCACCAGCGTCACCATCGCCAACTTCGTGATGCAGGGAAACGGCAACCTGAACTTCGACGTCAGCGCCGCGCTCCGCAACTTCGGCCGCACCCCGGCCAACAACGTCGTCTGGCGCGCGTACCTCTCGCGTGACCAGGCGCTCGATCTCACGCCCACCGACGGCGGCGCCGACATCCAGGTCGCGCAGGGCGGCCCGGTGAACTTCCCGGCGGTCGACGGCGGCTTCACCTCCGACGGCGGCCTCGCGATCGTCAACGTCACCGGCCCGGCCGCGACCACCACCGCGCCCCCCACCGGCGAGTACTACGTGCTCGTCGAGGTCGACTCGACCAACGTGGTGATGGAAGCGTCGGAAACCAACAACGTCGGCTCGACCGCCACCGCCTTCGTGCAGGGCATCGACCTCGTCGCCACCAGCATCACCGGGCCGGCCACCTCGGGCGGCGGCAACGTCGAGAACTTCCCGGTCAGCTTCTTCAACCGCGGCACCACCGCGGCCGGCAGCGTCAACCTGCGCCTGCTGCTCAGCGCCGACCAGGTGCTCGACCAGTCTGACTTCCCGATCTACTCGACCTCGCGCATGGTCAGCGGCGGCCAGACCATCACCGAGACGCTCTCGGTCACCATGCCGGCCAACGTGCCCAACGGTCAGTTCTACTACCTGCTCGAGATCGACCCCGGGAACATGGTGGTCGAGGCCAACGAGACCAACAACGTCGTCAGCTCCAGCGCCAAGGTCGACGTGAAGCGCGCCGACCTGCTCGCCGAGCAGGTCACCTTCCTCGATCCCGTCACCGGGCTGGAGACGACGAACGCCCGCTTCGGCGAGGCGGCGCGCATGAAGGTGCGCTTCCGCAACACCGGCGGCGCCAACGCCAACAACTTCCGCGTCGCGCTGGTGCTCTC
The DNA here is from genome assembly GCA_046351675.1 of Myxococcaceae bacterium. Taxonomy (GTDB): domain Bacteria; phylum Myxococcota; class Myxococcia; order Myxococcales; family Myxococcaceae; genus Archangium_A. The sequence continues at coordinate 79,639 of JAXLYB010000016.1, read as the reverse complement.
GACCGACACCTCGCTCTCGCTGCTGTCAGACAACTACGTGTGCGACCAGGTCGTCGCGCAGACCGTGCCCTCGACCACCTCGACCGAGGTGACGCTCGACTGCACCTTGCCCCTGCGCAACGCGGCGATGATGGCCTACGGCACCGGCCCCTACTTCCTGTTCGGGGTGGTCGACGCCACGGGCGCGGTGTTCGAGAGCAACAAGGCGAACAACTCGCTGATGGTCGGGCCAGTACGCGTCAGCGCGCCGGGCGCTGACCTCGCGGTCACCACCGTCACCGCCCCGGCCTCGGCGGGCGTGGGCGAGATCATTCCCGTGGTGCGCACGCTGCGGAACCTCGGCAACGTCGATGGCACCGCGGTGCCGTACCGCTTCTACGCGTCGGCCAACGACATCATCACCACCGACGACGTGCTCCTGCAGATCATCGACAACAGCGGCCCGCACGACGAGGGCACGGTCACCCTGGCGCGCGGCGCGGGCAACACCGCGACCGAGCTGGTGCGCCTGCCCGGCACGATGGCCGCCGGCAACTACTACATCGGCTGCATCATCGACCCGGCGTTCACCACGCCGAACGATCTCGACCCCACCAACAACGCCGGCGCCTCGGTGGCGATGGCGATCGCGCCGTCGTCGCTGCGCGTGGTGAACACCGCGCTGCCCGACGCCGTCATCGGCCGCCCGTACAACTTCCGCCTGTCGGCGGTGGGCGAGCAGGGCGCGTCGACCTGGAGCATCGACACCTCCCAGGGCGCGCCGGCGTGGCTCACCATCGGCGCCAGCGACGGGCTCCTGTCTGGCACCCCGAGCGGCACCGGCGGCGCGCAGGTCGCGGCGCTGACCGTGGTGCTCGACAACGGCGGTCGCCAGGCGGCGGTGCGGCTCGCGCTGCGCGTGCTGCCCACCACCTCGCCGGTCGAGATCACCACCACCTCGCTGCCCGCGGTCGTGAACAGCCCGACCTCGCAGTACCAGTTCATGCTCGGCGCGGCGGGCGGCGTCAGCCCGTACACCTGGCGCATCACCGGCGGCACGCTGCCCTCGGGCATGAGCCTCGCGGCTGACGGCACGCTCGCCGGCGCGCCGCGCAACGCCACCACCGGCAACACGCCGCTGACCGTCGAGGTGCGTGACGCGGTCGGTGGCCGCGCGCAGAAGCAGCTGACCCTGCGGCTCATCGCCGCGGGCGCCATCACCTTCACCACCGTGTCGATCCCCGACGCGCTGACCGGGCAGGACTACCTGCAGGACATCGCGGTCGCCAACCAGGACGGCTCGATGCTCGCCAAGCCGCTGCGCTGGCTCGTGACGGGCGATGTGCCGGGCGGCCTGGCGGTCACCCCGCAGGCCGAGCTCATCACCGTCGGCGGCCGCCCGACCCAGGCGGGCACGTTCTCGTTCACCATCAGCGTCGAAGACAACAACGGCCGCGCCGACTCGCTCGCGTTCACCATGACCGTGCACCCGCCGCGCTACCGCGTGATCGGCAGCATGCCCGAGGTGCTGCGCCCCGGTGACATCGTCGCGATTCAGCTCACCGCGTCTCCGGCCAGCACCACGGTCGGCTTCCGCGTCGCCAGCGGCACGCTGCCCAGGGGCATCACCCTCGACCCCTCGGGCCTGCTCGCAGGCTCGCTCGAGAAGGACGGCGTCGAGGGCCTCTGGCCGTTCGTCGTCGAAGCGAAGGATCCGAGCGGCATGAGCGGCCTCACCCCGTTCGCCTTGCGCATCGAGCGCGACGTGCGCCCGGGGTGCAGCTCGACCGGCTCGAGCCCGCTCTTCGTGCTCGCGACCCTCGCGCTCCTCGCCTTCATGCGCCGCTCGCGCGGGGTGAAGGTGTCGGCCGTGGCGCTCGTGGCGGCGGTGCTCGTCGCGCCGGGCCTCGCGCGCGCCCAGTACCAGGTCGTCGGCCCCACGCCCGCGACCTACACGCCGCTGACGAACGGCGCGGTCACCACCGCGGGGGCGTCGCTGACGGTGCCCTTCCAGGTGCCGTTCTTCGACACCACCTTCAACGCGGTGGCGATGTCGACCTACGGCTACCTCGCCATCGGCGGCTCGTACTCGTCGGCCTCGTCGAACCTCGGCATCCCCCACACCTCGACCTCGACGCTCGTGCCGCAGATGTACATCGCGCCCTGGTGGGACGCGCTGACCTCGGCGACCAGCTACCGCTACCAGGTCACCGGGCTCGCGCCGAACCGCATCATGGCCTTCGAGTGGAACGGGGCCGGCGCCAACCTGACCAGCACGCGCATCTCGTTCCAGGTGCTGCTCTACGAGACCACTGGCCGCATTCGCTTCGTGTACTCGACCGCGCTCCCGGGCACCGTCTCGTCGTCGGTGGGCGTGCAGAAGGCGACCAGCGTCGGCATCGCGGGCATGAGCTGCGCGTCGACGGGGGCCTGCACCTCGGCGCAGTTCCCGGCGGGCCAGGCCATCGACTTCTTCCTCCCGCCCGATCTCGAGATCGCCGCGCTCTCGGCGCCGCAGCTCGGCTACGCCGGCGTGGCGTTCCCGGTGACGGCCACGGTGCGCAACCGCGGCGGCCGCGACGCCACCCAGGTCAGCGTGCGCTTCTTCCTGTCGACCGACGCCACCCTCGACGTGATGAACGACACCATCATCGGCACTGCGCCGGCCATCACCGTGCCGGCCCAGGGCGTCGCACAGGCCACGCTCAACGCGCCGCTGCCGGCGAACCTGACCGGCTCGAACTACTACGTGTTCGCGGTGGTCGACCCCGACCGCACCATCGTCGAGCAGTCGGAGGTCAACAACGACTCGAGCCCGTCGGCCGTCGCCATCGGGCCGCCGACCGCTGACCTCGTCGTCAACGCCTTCACCGCGCCCACCACCGCGATGCCGGGCGCCACGCTGCAGGTCTCGCGCACCTTCGTGAACGTCGGCAACGCCGCGTCGGCCGCCGGCAAGTTCAGCTACTTCCTGTCGGACAACTCGTCGGTGTCGATCGCCGACCGCGCGCTGTCGGTCGGCAGCCTCGCCTCGCTGATGCCGCAGGCCGTCGACATGGGCATGGACATGGTGACCCTGCCGCCCACGCTCGCGCCGGGCGTCTACTGGCTGGGCGTGTGCGTGAACTACGACTCCGGCACCTCGCAGTTCGGCGGCTCGGAGATCACGATCGTCAACAACTGCTTCACCCAGACCGCGTCGGTGCAGGTCTCGACGAGCGCGGTGACCGTGTCCACCGCCGCGCTGCCGATGGCGACGCAGTACGCGCCGTACGGCCTGCGCCTGCTCGCGACCGGCGGCACCGGCACCTACACGTGGGAACTCGCCTCGGGCACGCTGCCGCCTGGCCTGACCCTCTCGACGGCGGGTGACGTGGTCGGCACGCCCTCGCAGCCAGGCAACTTCTCGTTCGACGCGAAGGTGACGAGCGGCACGCTGACCGATCAGCGCTCGCTGTCGATCTCCGTCGCCACCGGCGGGCTGCCGCTGGTGATCGTCGACCAGACCCTCACCGCCGCCGAGTTCGGCCGCGCGTACAGCGCCGCGCTCGTCGCGGTGGGCGGCAAGCCGCCGTACACCTGGCGCGCGCTCGACGCCGACACGCTGCCGCCCGGCGTGGGCGTGGCCGCCGATGGCCTGCTCGAAGGCCGCCCGGTCGCCTCGGGTGACTTCACGTTCGCCGTCGAGGTGAAGGACCAGGACGGCACCACGGTCTCGAAGGAGCTCGCGGTGCGCGTCGTGACCCCGACCTCGCTGTCGATCGCCACCTCGGCGGTCGAGGCCGCGTCGCTGGGCCGCGAGTACCTCCAGCCGCTCGTGGCGGTCGGCGGCACTGCCCCCTACGCGTGGACCCTGATTCGCTTCCAGCAGCTGCCGGAAAGCATCACCGATGCGCCCGGGCCGGTGCTCTTCAACAACGGCATCCCGATCAGCTTCCCGCCCGACTTCGGCATCGACATCGACGACCGTGACACCAGCGACTACCTGAGCGGCACGCCTCGCAAGGCCGGCCTGTACGCGCTGACCCTCAAGGTGAAGGACGGCGCCGACACCGAGGACACCGCCAGCGTGCTGCTGCGCGTGACCTACCGTGATGGCCTCGCCATCACGACGCTCCAGCTGCCGGACGCGTTCGTGAACCAGCCCTACCAGGTGCGCCTCTCGCACAACGGCGGCAGCGACGCCGTCGGCGTGGCCTTCTCGACCCCGTGCGTCGAGCAGGCGGTGCGCCCCGGCGAGTTCCAGTGCGCGGCGACGCAGCCGCTCGAGCGCATGCCGGTCGGCTTGAACCTTGGCGCCGACGGCTCGATCTTCGGCACCCCGAACGCCGACACCGGCACGTACACCTTCCTCGTGAAGGTGTCCGACGCGTCGGGCCGGCAAGACGTGCGCGCCCTGGCACTGCGCCTGCGCCCTGACTTCGCCCTCGACCGCAGCAGCTGCTCGAGCACCGGCCTCGAGCCGTCGCTGATCACCCTCGCGCTGGCGGCCTTCCTGGCCCGCCGTCGCCGTCGCTGAACCTTGAAGAGAGATTCGACCGTCATGTGGAAGAACCTGTGTGTCGCGGCGCTCGCCGCGGGTGTGATGGGAGTTGTCGGGGCGTCGTGCGGCGGCGTGAAGAACGTGTGCGTCGATCGCGACATCCGCTGCCAGGCGCCGTTGATCTGCGACCCGGGCGACGGCGTCTGCAAGTGCGGTGGCCGCGGCGGCCGCGTGTGTGACGAGGCGTCGGTCTGCGACCCGGTCGCGAACACCTGCATCTCGAAGCGCTGCGACAACGTCGACTGCACCGACAAGCCGGGCACCAGCTGCGACGTCGTCGACGGCCTCTGCAAGTGCGGCGGTACGGGCGGCACCATCTGCGCGGCGAACGAGCAGTGCAACCCCAACGCGGCGGCGTGCGTCGCCCGCTCGAACTGCAACCAGGTCGCGTGCCCGTTCAACCAGACCTGCGACAGCGTCACCGGCGCCTGCAAGTGCGGCACGACGACCTGCAACGCGGGGCAGACCTGCACCATCGACGGCAACAACCAGAAGTCGTGCGTCGCTGACAACTGCACCGGCGTGGCCTGCACCGGCGCGGCGGTGTGCGACGGCGCCGACGGCCTGTGCAAGTGCAACGGCGTGGTCTGCCAGAGCGGCCAGGCGTGCGCCTGCCCGGCGGGCGCCGACGGCGGCATGTGCGCCTCGAGCGCGCGCGCGTGCCGGGTCAGCGGCCTGTGCAACGGCGTGACCTGCGGCAACGGCACCACCTGCGACCCGGGTGACGGCCAGTGCAAGTGCGGCGGGCCCGGCGGCCCGGTGTGCGCGTCGAACCAGATCTGCAACCTCGGCCCGCCGCCCCAGTGCGAGGGCGGGGCGCAGTGCGTGTTCGCCGACGGCGGCGTGAAGACCTGCGCGGGTGGCACCAGCTGCGACCCCGAAGACGGGGTGTGCAAGTGCGGCGGCCGCGGCGGCGTGGTGTGCGCGCCGGCCAGCGACGGCCTCGACGGCGGAGCGGTGGCGGCCGCTGAGATCTGCGTGTCGAACCAGGTCCAGAAGGTGTGCCGCAAGCCGTGCGACGTGCGCAGCCCCGACTGCGAGTCGGGCAAGTACTGCTACTTCGACTCGTCGGCCGAGACGCCGGCGAGCTACTGCGCGACGCCGAGCGACAGCAAGGACGAGGACTCGGCCTGCACCACGCCCACCAGCTGCTTCTCGATGGTGCCCGGCCCGCGCTCGCTGCACTGCCTCGGCCTCGCGCTGGGCCAGACCGGCATCTGCCGCGCCTACTGCGACACCGCCGCCGGCACCGCTGGTTGCCTGCAAGACCGCCCGCGCACCTGCCTGCCGATTCCCAACGCGGCCGCCGGCACCGGCTACTGCAACCCGCAGTGACCCCTGACACCTCCGCGCCTCACCCCTCGCCCCGAACGGGGGTGACGGCCGCGGTGTGCTCTGGTATTGATTTCAGAATCAACTTTCACCAGGAGAGTCCATGAACCACTTCACCCCCGAACACGAAGCCTTCCGCGCCTCGGTACGCCAGTGGGTCGAGCGCGAGCTGACCCCGCACGCCCTGGAGTGGGACCGGGCCGGCATCTTCCCGAAGGAGATCTTCAAGAAGGCCGGTGAGCTCGGCTTCCTCGGCATCAACCACGACCCGAAGTACGGCGGCTCGGGGCTCGACTACTGGTACGTGACGGCCTTCTGCGAAGAGCTGGTGCGCAGCCACAACGCCGGCGTGAACATGGCGCTGGCGGTGCAGGGGCAGATGGCGACGCCGATCATCAACGAGATCGGCACCGACGAGCAGAAGCGGCTCTTCCTCGAGCCGGCGCTCAAGGGCGAGAAGATCGCCGCGCTCGGCGTGAGCGAGCCGTCGGCCGGCTCCGACGTGGCCAACCTGAAGACCACCGCGCGCCGCGTGGGTGACGACTACGTCATCAACGGCTCGAAGATGTGGATCACCAACGGCACCCGCGCCGACTTCATCACGCTGGCGGTGCGCACCGGTGACCCGGGCTACGGCGGTGTCTCGCTGCTGACGTTCCCCACCGACGTGAAGGGCTTCAGCGTCAGCAAGAAGCTCGACAAGGTCGGCAACCTCTCGTCGGACACCGCGATCCTCTTCTTCGAGGACTGCAAGGTGCCCGCCCGCTACCTGCTGGGCGAGGAAAACGAAGGCTTCTACCACGTGATGACCAACTTCCAGGGCGAGCGCCTGACCGCCGCGATCATGGCCACCGCCGCCATGCAGCAGATGGTCGACGAGGCGATGCGCTACGGCAACGAGCGCACCGCGTTCGGCAAGCCGCTCATCAAGTACCAGGTGTGGCGCCACAAGTTCGTCGAGCACCTCGCGAACATCGAGGCGGCGCGCCGGCTCACGTACTTCGCGGTCGAGCTCTTCGACAAGAAGGAGAACCCCGTGAAGGAGATCTCCATGGCCAAGCTGGTGGCCGGCGACTACGCGCAGAAGGTGGCCTACGACTGCCAGCAGTTCTTCGGCGGCATGGGCTACATCGAAGAGACGCCCATCGCCCGCGCGTGGCGCGACATTCGCCTCATCACCATCGGCGGCGGCACCAGCGAGATCATGAAGGAGATCGTCAGCAAGCTGATCGGCATGTGACTTGCCCGGCGCGGCGGGGCCGTGAGAGACCACGGCCCGTGGCTTCCCTCTCGTCGCGCTCTCAGCTGCTCGCGGTCGTGCTCGCTACCTCGGCGCTCGTCGCGCGCGCCGACTACATGGACCACTTCGTGGTGCGCGAAGACATCGGCACCCACAAGGCGCCGTACCTCGGCGACGCGAAGGTGGTGCTGATTCCCATCGAGGTGGCGGGCTTCCCGCCGCTCGACGTGGCGAAGCTCGAGTCGTTCTTCTCGCCCGACGACTCGGTGGGCTTCGTGAAGTTCTACGAGACCGCCTCGCTGGGCCGCTACCGCCCGCGCGTCACCGTCGCCCCCAAGGTGACCTACGCGAGCTGCCCGTTGCCGGCCGACAAGTTCCCCGGCTGCAAGGTGGCCCGCGGCGACATCAACGCCTTCCAGGCCGGCATGGACATGATGCGCGACGTGCTGAAGAAGACCGACGAGGCGGGCTTCGACTTCACGCCCTACGACGTCAACGGCCGCCGCGGCACGCCCGACGGCTACCTCGACGGCGTGATGATGCTCACCAACGTGCCCTTCGGCGGCATCGCGTTCCCCATCGGGTACTTCAACCGCGGCGACAACCTCGCGGGCGGCACCGGCGGCGCGCTGATCGTCGACGGGCTGAAGGTGAACCACATCGCGATCGCCGGCGACGGCGACCACCTGGTGATGGTGCACGAGTTCGGGCACCTCCTCGGGCTGACCGATCTCTACGACGAGTCGCAGAAGTACGACGGCCTCTACCTGTCGTGGATGGGCGCGTGGCTCTATGGCCCGGCGATTCCGTTGCCCGACGCCGAGACGCGGTTTCGCCTGCGGTGGGCCAACTGGCACCAGGTGCAGGGCCGCCAGCGCGTGTCGATCAAGCCGGCCGAGACCAGCGGCGACGTCTACCGGCTCGGCACCGGCGACGAGTACTTCTTGATCGAGAACCGCGGGCCCGGGCAGCACTTCGATCTCTCGCTCAGCGAGCGCGGGCTGGCGATCTTCCACGTCGATCGCACCGTGAAGCTCGGCGGCGTCGAGGGGAACTTCGTCGACCGCATTCTCGACTGCGTCAACTGCGACCCGTGGCACCCGTACATTCGGCTCCTGCAGGCCGACAACCTCTTCGACATCGAGCACAACAAGAAGTTCGGCCCCGGCGATCTCTTCGTGCCCGGCACGTTCTTGCGGCCCGACGAGCGCGGCATTCCGGTGTCGGAGGCCAACCCGGTCAACTCGAGCAACTACTACTCGGGCAAGACGTCGGGCATCAGGCTCGAAGACGTGAAGCTCCTCGACGACGGCACCATCGAGGCCACCCTCGACGCGCCCACCGAGGGCCAGTGCGGCGAGACCCTGTGCAGCGAGGGGGAAGGGTGCGCCCCGGTGGCGTGTGGCGAGCCGGCGCCCAAAGGGTGCACCAGCGTTCCGGCCGGGCCGCTCCTGGCGCTCGGCCTACTTCTTCTTGAACAGCGCTTCCGCCGCCGAGACCAGCGATTCCTTCGACGGGCCTGAGTCGCGGTGGCCGCCCTCGCCGATCTGGAAGAGATCGCAGAAGTTCGCAGATTCCTTGTCCATCGGGACCTCTGCGAAGGGCTCTTTGCATTCCTTGGCGACGTTCTCGTCGTAGTGGCGGCAATGAATGCACGCGTGCAGCTCAGCCCCGCACGACGGGCACTCGTCTCGCCGCGCCGGCTGGTTGAAGACTGCCTCGAGCTTCGCTCCGCACTTTCCACACCCGGGCATGGCTTGGGTATAACGCAGCGTCCTTTGTGGAGGTTGAAGTGATGCGTTCGTCCTCGTTCGTCCTGTCGCTTGCTGTGTCACTGGTGGTCCTGGCCGCCCCCGCCTTCGCCAACGAGCCGCTCGGCCTCAGCGAAGACGAGTTCAAGATGTTCCAGCACTACAAGCTCGCGCTGAACGATGCGCGCGTGCAGGCCATGAAGCCCGAGGCGCGGCTCGGCGCGATCGCGAAGGACGCCGGCTTCAAGCCGAAGGATCTGCAGAAGGCGATCGAGAAGGGCGAGGCCGCCGGCGACGTGAAGGCCAAGTGCGAGGCGAACCTGAAGGAAGCCTTCGAGAAGGGCGAGCTCGCCGGCCGCGTCGGGCGCCTCGAGGTCGACACCGCCGCCGCGCACGCCGTCGCGTACGTGCAGTGGTTCAACGAAGAGCAGAAGAACCTGCCGGTCGAGGCGTCGTTCGCCGCCGCGCGCGCCGCCGAGGCGTGCCCCATCGCGTCGACCCTGACGGTGTGGGCGCAAGACAAGGCGGCCCCGAAGGTCCGCGTGTTCCAGGCCCTCGTCAGCTCGGCCAGCGCGCGCCGCATCAACGTCGACAAGGTGAAGGACTACGCCGAGACGCGCTACTTGAAGCTCTTCGAGAAGGTGAAGAGCATCGCCAACGGTGACGACCTCTCGGGCGAGAGCGGCACGCCCCAGGCCGCGCCCTGAATGGCGAAGCGGCCGTACCAGCCGAAGGACTTCTTCTTCCGCAAGGCGAAGGACGAGGGCCTGCGCGCGCGCAGCGCCTTCAAGATCGACGAGATCGCGAAGCGGTTTTCGATCTTCAAGAAGGGCCAGGTGGTCGTCGATCTCGGCGCGGCGCCCGGCGGCTTCCTGCAGATCATCTTGAACGAGGTCGGGCCGACCGGCGCGGTGGTGGGCGTCGATCTCGCCGCCATCAAGCCGCTGGGCCGGCCGAACGTGAAGACCGCCGTGCTCGACGTGCTGGCCGATGACTTCGCCAGCAAGCTCGAGGCGCTGCACCCCGGGCCGCTCGACGTCGTGGTGTCAGACCTCGCGCCCAAGACCACCGGCATCAAGGACGTCGACGAGGCGCGCTCGCTGCGCCTGGTGATGATCGCCCTCGACGTCGCGAAGGCGCGCGGCAAGCCAGGCAGCCACTTCATCGCCAAGCTCTTCATGGGCGGCGAGTTCGAGCAGGTGCGCAAGGCGCTCAAAGACGCGTACGCCGACGTGAAGGTGGTGCGGCCCGAGGCGACCCGCGGCGCGAGCATGGAGATCTACCTGGTGGGGCTGCGCAAGCGCTGACCTGCGCGCCGCCTCGCGAACTCGCCGCGGACTGGCAGCTCCCTCTCCTCTTCAGAGGAGAGGGCCAGGAGAAACGCGTCGACCGCTTGCGTGCCCGGGCGATGCTTGTCTCGTTTCTCCGCGCTGGCCGCCGGTCACCTCACACGCGTTTGAAGCCCGGGGCGGACGCGACGCGCGAGCGGTGGCGCTGCGACGTTTACTCCTCACCCCGACCCTCTCCTCCTCGGAGGAGAGGGAGTTTTGATTTTCACTTCTTCGGTCAGTTCGACGGAGGCCGCTGCAGGGCAGGGCGCTCGCCCGAACGTTCCTTCGCGCGCGGGCCGCGCTGGCGGGTCGGGTCGTTTTCCATGCCCTCGGCGTAGGCGGTGCACGCGTTTCGCCCCGCGCGCTTGCTCGCGTAGAGGGCGGAATCGGCGCAGTCGACCAGCCTGGCCTGCTCGACCGCGTCACGGGGCAGGCTCGCCACGCCCACCGAGATGGTCACCTTGCCGCCAGGCTGCGTCTCGCCGTGCATCAGGGGCGTGTCGGCGACCGCGCGGCGCAACTTCTCGCCCACCTCCCACGCTTCCTGCGGGCCGACCTGCGGCAGCAGCACGACGAACTCTTCGCCGCCGTACCGCGCGAGGAGGTCGACCTTGCGCAGGTTGGTGCGGAGCCGCGCGCACACCTCGCGCAGCACCTCGTCGCCCGCGGAGTGCCCGGCGGTGTCGTTGAGGTGCTTGAAGTGATCGATGTCGATCATGATGAGCGACATCGGCTTCTCGTAGCGGACCGCGCGCGCGATCTCCTGCTCGAGCTGGGCGAAGAGCTGCCGGCGGTTGGCGACGCCGGTGAGCGGGTCGGTGATCGAGAGCGCGACGGTCTGCTCGTGCAGCCGCGCGTTCTGCACCGCGAGGCCCACCTGGTCGGCGACGGCCGAGAAGAACTCGATCTCCGCGGGGCCGAAGTCGGCCTTCTGCGGGCGCTCGAAGTTCAGCACGCCGAGCAGCTCGCCGCCGCGCACCATCGGCACCGCCAGCAGCGAGCCCTTCTCGCGTTCGCCGCGCGTGCCGCGCACCCGGAACAGGCCGTCGGCCTCGAGGTCGGCCACGTACCAGCTCTTGCGCAGCTCGGCGGCGCGGCCGCAGACGCCCTCGCCGATGCTGAAGGTGAGCCCCTCGCTGCCCATGTTCGGCGGGTGCGCCTTCTTCACCTCGAGCAGCCCGTCGGCGTTGAGCAGCATCAGGCTGAACTTCGGCACCGAGAGCTTCACCGGCACCACCTGTGCCACGCGCGAGAGCACCTCTTCGAGCTGCAAGCTCGAGGCGATGGTGCGCGCGAGATCGTAGAGAATCTGCAGCTCGGCCACGCGGCGCTCGAGCTCTTCCTTCAGCTCGAGCTCGGTGCGGGCGTGGGCGAGGTCGCGCTGGGTGTCGATCTCCACGGCCTTGAGATCGGTCAGGCGCGCCAGCATGCGGTTGAACGCCGTGGCCAGCGCGCCGAGCTCGTCGCGGCCGAGATCGGGCGCGCGCACCACCAGCTCGCCGTCTTCGGCGCGCTTCATGATCGCCGCCAGCCGCGCGATGGGGCGCGCCACGAACGCGCGCACCGCGAGCACGATCACCGCGCCGATCACCAGCACGAAGAGGGTGATGAACCACGAGGCGTTGGTAAACACGTTGCCGACCTCGGTGCGCAGCGCAGGCTCGTCGATGCTCAGCTGCAGCACGCCGGTGCGCAGCGTCGACTCACCGGTGTGGCAGCCACCGCAGGCCACGCCGCCCAGCGGGTACACCACCTCACCGCCGCCGGTGCTCGACCAGGGAAACCAGCCCGACCGGCCGAAGGTCGCGGTGCCCTCGCGCACCCCCAGCAGGCGCTCCGCATCGGCGGCGGTCTTGTCTTCTTCTTCGATGCGGCGCGACCACTTCACCTTGCCGTCGCGGCCCACCACGCGGAGGTCGGTGATCAGCTTGAGCGCCGACCAGTTCGAGCGCACCGCGTTGGTCACCGCGCGGTGGGCGACGCGCGGGGCGGTGCCCGGCGGCGTGTCTTCGACGGCGGCGAAGCTGTTGGCGACGAACTCCGCGAGGCCGATGGCGTCGGTGCGGGACTTCTCGCGCACCGCTCGATCGGTCTGCTGCCAGGCGGCGATGGTGCCGCTCGCGGCCAACACCACGGCCGGCACCAGCACGGCGAGCAGCAACCTGGTGCCGATGGTGCGCAGTGCGGGCCTCGCGGGAGAAACGGCGGGCGGCAGCATCGGTCAGGTGGACTAAGGTGTGAAGCGTGGAGTTGCTCACCGTACCCACCTTGCGCTCGCGCCACGGTTTCCCGACCCGCGCCGGCGGGCGCTCGCAGGGAGCGTGGGCCTCGCTCAACAGCTCGCTGGTGGTGGGCGACGACGAGGCCGCGGTGCGCGCCAACCTCTCGTTGCTCGCCGACGCCGCGGGCGTGACCGCCGCGCAGCTGATCACCGTCAAGCAGGTGCACGGCGATCGCGTGGTCGACGCGGCCGACGCCCTGGCTACGACCGAGGCCGACGCGCTGGTGACGACGAGCCGCGGGGTAGCGGTCGGGGTGCGCACCGCCGATTGCCTGCCGATCTTGATCGAGGCGCCGGGGGCCGGCGCGGTCGCCGCGGTGCACGCCGGGTGGCGCGGGGTGATCGCCGACATCGTGTGGCGCGCCATCGAGCGGCTCGAGGCGCTCGGCGCCCGCCGCGAGACGCTGCGCCTGGGCATCGGCCCGTGCATCCAGCGGTGCTGCTTCGAGGTCGACGGCGACTTGCCGCAGCGGTTCGAGGCCGCCTTCGGGGCCGAGGTGGTGGTGCGCGAGCCAGGGCGGCAGGTGCGGCTCGACCTCGTCGCGGCGGTGCGGCGCTCGCTCGAGCGGGGTGGGGTGCCGGCCGCCCACGTGGCCGCGCTGCCGCACTGCACGTCGTGCGACGCGAGGTTCTTCTCGCACCGGCGTGATCACGGAATCACGGGGCGCCACCTCTCGTTCATCACCTGTGGGAGCGCATCAGACCTGTAGCGCTCGCGAAGGTGCTTTTCTTGACCCTGTTCCGAGCGGCTCCCTATCCTGATCCCGTCATTCGTCCCTCTCCCGCCACTTTCCTGCTTTTCGTGCGTGCTCGCGCCGGGCTCGCGGGTTGCTGCGCGCTCGCGTTGTGGGCCAGCGGCTGCGCGACCGACGTCGTCACGCGTTCCGAACACGCCGAGCTGCTGTCGTCGATGCGCGCGATCCGCGCGGAGAACGCGCGCCTCGAGGCACGGCTCGAGAAGCTCGAGCAGCAGCAGTTGCTGCTCACCACTCGCGCGGCGCAGGTGAAGACCTCGACCACGCAGAGCGCGCCGGCGAGCGTGCAGCGCGCGCCGTCGACGCAGGCCACCGCCGCGACGACCAGCGCCGACGCGTTGCCGCCGCTCGCCGTGGTGAAGCTCAAGCCGCGGCGTGAGGCCGCGCCGAAGCTCAACACCGCCGTCGAGGTGACCGAACCCGACGAGGCGATTTCCGGCGAGCTGCAGCAGCCCAGCAACGACCCCGACACCGCCGCGATGGCCGAGATCCAGTACGACCGCGGGCTCGATCTCCTCAAGACGGGTGATCTCGAGGGCGGGCTGAGCCAGCTCACCCAGTTCGTCACCGACTGGCCGCGGCACCCGAAGGCCGACAACGCGCTGTACTTCGTGGGGCTCGCGCGCCTCAACAGCGGCGACGCCGCGCAGGCCATCGAGCCCTTCACCCGCGTGCTCAAGAGCTACCCGGCCGGCGACGCGGTGGTCGACTCGATGCTCAAGCTGGCCGACTGTCACGCGCGGCTCAAGCAGAAGACCCAGGCCCGCGCCCTCTGGCAGCAGGTCATCGACACCTACCCGGGCACCTCCGCCGCGTCGCAGGCGCAGGTCCAACTCTCGAAGGCTCCCTGAAGTTCACTGAGGCTCACATGCGCACCATTCTCCTCGCTTCCCTCGCTGCCCTGATGCTGGTTCCCGCGGCGGCGTTCGCGCAGGCCGACGACGAAGAGACCGGCGGCGGCGGTGACGACATGCCCGAGGGCAGCGCGACCGTGGCGCCCGAGAAGGGCCCGTCGAAGTCGTCGGCCACCACGGGCAAGGCGAGCTCGCCCGGCACGCAGCACACCGTCGAGAAGGGCGACACGCTGTGGGACCTCTCGCAGCGCTACCTCGGCAGCCCGTGGTACTGGCCCAAGGTCTGGTCGTACAACCCGGAGATCGCCAACCCGCACTGGATCTACCCGGGCAACGAGGTGCGCTTCTACGGCTCGGGTGAAGAGGTGCCGACGCAGGTCGAGGCCGGCGCGCCCGAGACCAACGTCGACGAGAGCGAGCTCTACGAAGAGAAGGTCGACGTGAGCGGCCAGATCGGCTTCCGCCCCAAGGGCACGCTGTCGGTCGCGGCGCCGGGCTTCGTCACCAACCGCGAGGTCGAGGAAGCCGGTCGCATCGTCGGCTCGTTCTCGGAAGCGGAAGGCCTCAGCTACGCCGATCACATCTACATCGACCTCAAGAAGGCGCCGCGGCTGGGCGAGATCTACCTCGTGTTCCGCAACGAGGGCGAGATCATCCACCCCATCACGCGCAACCCGATGGGCTACCTCACGCACATCCTCGCGGAGGTGAAGGTGGTGCGCGTCGAGAAGAACAACCGCGCCGTCGTGCAGATCTGGAAGCAGTACGACGAGGTGCGCCGGTCCGACCTCATCGGGCCGGTCGGAGAGCCCGTGGTTCGCCAGGTCGGCCCGCGCCCCAACGAGCGCGACGTGAAGAACGGCGTGGTGGTTGCCGACACCCGCGTGTGGCCGACGACGATCGGTGAGCACGCCACGGTGATCATCGACAAGGGCGCCGACGACGGCGTGAAGGTCGGCAACACCTTCACCATCTTCCGCCAGCACGACCCGCTGCCCATCTCCGCGCTCCTGCAGCCCAGCGACCGCGTCGAGGGCCTGCCGATCGAAGACGTCGGCCAGTGCATCGCGTTCGAGGTGAAGGCCAAGGCGACGGTCTGCCTGATGAGCCGCTCGCTTCGCGACGTGACCCGCGGCGACAACTGCGAGATCCGCGCTTCCAGCGGCCGTCGCGCCTCGCGCTGACCGAAGGATGTCAGTGGCGCCCGCTATGACGGGCGCATGAAGACCGCGCGAGCCGATTCACCGCCTCCCCAGCCCAACCCCCAGGCGCCGACCAGGGCGCGCCGTGAACGCCAGCGGCAGTGGGCAGCCGCGGCCCTGTGGTCGCTGCAGGGCGTGGGGCCGATCACCCTGGCGCAGGCGCGCGAGGTGCTCGGCGACCTGGCGGCGGTGCTCGACGAGCCCATCTCGACCTGGGTCGATCGCGTGAAGTGGCATGGCGACGAGGGGCGTCGCCAGCTCGCGCGCTACCGCACCCTGCGGGGCCGCGCCGAGTGGCTGTTCGAGACCTGCCGCGCGCGCGCGATGCACGTGCTGTTTCCCCGCTCGCCCGGGTGGCCCGATCGCCTGCCGCCGTCGGTGGCGCCGCCGGTGCTCTTCGCGCGGGGCGCGGTCGACCGGGTGCCCGCGGCGCGCAGCGTGGCGATCGTCGGTTCGCGGCGCACGCACCCCGACAGGCTCGCGCAGTGCCGGGCGATCGCGGCCGAGGCCGCCAGCGTCGGCCTGCGCATCGTCTCGGGCGCGGCGATCGGCATCGACACCGCGGCGCATTCGGGCGCGCTCTCGGTGAAGGGCCACACCATCGCCTTCATGGGCTCGGCGCTCGACGAGCTCGATGAAGCGCCCCGCCAGGTCGCCGCCGCGATCGTCGGCGGGGGAGGGGTGGCCTACTCGCAGTTTCCCCCCGGGTTTCGCCCGAGCCGCTCGAGTTTTCGGCTGCGCAACAAGCTGATCGCCGGCTCGGCCGACGCGACGCTGGTGTGCGCGGCGCAGAAAGACTCCGGCGCGCTCTACACGGCGAACGACGCGAAGGACCTCGGGCGCCCGGTGCTGGTGACGCTCGCCGACCCGGGAGACGCGGGGTCCATCGGCGGGCTCGAGCTGCTGCGCGACTTCGCGCGGCCGCACCTCTCGCTCTACGATCTGCTGCACGCGGTCGGGCTCTCGGGGGCGATGGCGAGCGGCGCGACGCAGGCCAGCGCGGTCGATCTCGCGACCTTGAGCGCGCCCGCGCGCCGCGTGCTCGAGGCGCTGGCGCTGGGGTCGGCAGACTTCGAGGCCCTGGGCGGCGTGCTCGACCTGGGATCGGGGCAGTTGTCAGCAGCGCTGCTCGAATTGGAGGTCGTCGGGGCGGTCGTGCAGAAGGGCGGACGGCGCTACGAAAAACGCTAGGAATCTCCAATGTTGACGATGCACAGAGCGCGGCTTAGAAATCTCGCCGTCTTTTCGTGCGTGGCTGAAAGGAAACCGAGAATCTCATGTCCGCCCAATTCCTGCTGCAGCACTCCCTCGAGCATGTGGTGCTGGCCGCGGAACCTGCCAAAGAGAGCCTGAAGGACGTCATCGTCGGCTTCTTCCACGACGGTGGTCCCTTCCTCTACATCAACATCTTCTGGCTCGCGGCCGCCGTCGCCGTGACCGTCGAGCGCATCGTCACGCTCTTCTTCCGCTACAACCTGAACGCTGGCCCGTTCATGGAACAGATCACCAAGCTGGTGATGGCGGGCAACCCCGACCGCGCGGTGAAGCTCTGCGGCGCGGCGCCGAACTCGCCGCTTGCCAAGGTGGTGCGCGCCGGCCTCACCCGCGCGAACCGCGGCGAGATCGAAGTCGCCAAGGCGCTCGAAGAGTCGATCCTCGAGAACCTCCCGCACATCGGCGCGCGCATTCAGTGGCTGTGGTCGCTGGCGAACATCGCGACCCTCGTCGGCCTCGTCGGCACCGTGTTCGGTCTGATCGGTACCTTCCGCTCACTCGGCAACGTGCCGGCCGACCAGAAGCAGGCGCTCCTGTCGAAGGGCATTTCCGAAGCCATGTACAACACGTTCTTCGGTCTGACGATCGCCGTGCTGTGCATCATCGCCCACCTGTTCCTCACCGCGTACGCCAAGAAGATGATCGAGACCATCGAGCTCCAGGCGATGAAGCTCGAGAACCTGCTCGGTCGGCGAGCTGCCGGTGAGACCAGCGCGATGGACTTCGAGAAGGCGTCCTGACGGAACCCGCGAGCGGCCCGGCTGTCTAGGGTTCGAGAAACATGGCCTTCTACTTCTCCAGACGGAAGATCAAGCCGAAGGAAGAAGAGGAAGTGGGCGAGCTGAACATCGTCCCCTACCTCGACATCCTGATGAACTTGATCATCTTCATGCTGCTGTCGATGGCGGGTCTCGCCACGTTCGGCATGTTGAACGTCAACGCGCCCAGCTACGGCGCGGGAGCCGGCGGTGGGGGCGACGAGAAGCCGCCGCTGACCTTGACGGTGGGCATCTCGAAGGCGGGCTTCTTCATCGCGGCGACCGGCGGCGTGCTCCCTGGCCAGACCGAGGGTGCGCCGGTGGCCGACGCGGCCAACCCGACCATTCGCCGCAAGGCTGATGGCGCCTACGACTACGAAGCGCTGACGGCGAAGATGATGGAGATCAAGAAGGAATTCCCCAGCGAGTCGAAGGTGATCGTCGCCGCCGATCCGCAGACGGACTACGAGGTCTTGATCAGCACGCTCGACGCGACGCGCGAGACGAAAGACCGCAAGCTGCTCTTCCCCGACGTGACCCTGGGGAGCTTCTGATCATGGCCGGCCCGAACGCACAGCCTGGCTCGGCGACGGAGATCAGCGACGAAGACCGTCAGCGCATGCGGTTTCGCAAGGCGATGGCGCGCAAGAAGCGCCGCGACCGCGAGGCCGAGGGCGAGATCAAGGAACTGAACATCACCGCGATGATGGACTTGATGACCATCATCCTCGTGTTCTTGATCAAGTCGTTCAGCGCGTCGTCGATCACCGTCACCGCGTCCGAAGACATTCGCCTGCCGCTCTCGGCCGCGCGCGCCACCCCGAAGGACACGGTGGCCATCACCATCACCGCCAAGACGATCATGGTGGGTGACCGCCGCAAGGTCGACCTGAGCCAGGGCAACCTGAAGGCCGGTGACATGAACGGGCAGCTGATCCTCCCGCTCGACGCCGCGCTGAAGACCGAGGTCGAGAAGCTCAAGAAGATCGCCGAGCGCAACCCCGCGGCGCCGTTCAACCACGAGGTCTCGATCATCGGCGACAAGAAGGTCTCGTACGCCCTGCTGACCGCGGTGCTCTACACGGCCGGCCAGAACGAGCTCGAGAACTTCCGGTTCATCATCTTGCAGAAGAACCCCGACTGACCTCGTTCGAGATGGCGAACGAGTCAGCCCCCACCGTCACGGTCATCGGCGCCGGCCTGGCCGGCAGCGAATGCGCCTGGCAGCTCGCGCGTCTCGGGCACCGCGTCGTGCTGAGGGAACAGAAGCCGCAGAAGCGGTCGCCCGCGCACCAGACCGATCGCTTCGCCGAGCTGGTGTGCAGCAACTCGCTGCGTTCCGACAACCCGCAGAGCGCGATCGGCCTGCTGCACGCCGAGCTGCGCCGCGTGGGCTCGCTGATCCTCTCGGCGGCCGATCTCCACCGCGTGCCGGCCGGTGACGCGCTGGCGGTCGATCGCGAACACTTCGCGCGCGAGATTCACCAGCGGCTCGAGACGCACGAGCGCATTACGGTGGTGCCCGGCGAGGTGACCGCGATTCCCGACGGGCTGACGGTGTTCGCCACCGGCCCGCTCACCAGCCAGGCGCTGACCGACGCGCTCGCCCCGCGGGTGGGCGAGAAGCTCTATTTCTACGACGCCATCGCGCCCATCGTGACCGACGAGTCGATCGACCACTCGATCGCGTTTCGGCAGTCGCGCTACGGCAAGGGCGGCGGCGACGACTACCTCAACCTGCCGATGTCGAAAGACGAGTACCTCGCGTTCGTCGAGGCGGTGCGCACCGGCCAGAAGGTCACGCCGCACGAGTTCGAAGAACCGAAGTACTTCGAAGGGTGTCTGCCCATCGAGGTCATGGCGGAGCGAGGCGACGAGACCCTGGCATTCGGACCGATGAAGCCGGTGGGCCTCGTCGACCCGCGCACCAACAAGCGCTCGCACGCCGTGGTGCAGCTGCGCATGGAAGATCGCGCAGGCACGGCGTGGAACCTGGTGGGCTTTCAGACGCGGCTCACGTGGCCCGAGCAGAAGCGCATCTTCGCGATGATCCCCGGGCTGCAGAAGGCCGAGTGGGTGCGCATGGGCCAGATTCACCGCAACACCTTCCTCGACAGCCCGCGGCTGCTCTCTCGCGACCTGAGCCTCAAGAACGACCCGAACCTCTTCTTCGCGGGGCAGATCACCGGGGTCGAGGGGTACGTCGAGTCGACCGCGTGCGGCTACCTCACGGCGCTGGCGGTGCACGCGCGGCTGACCGGCACGACCTTCGCGCCGCCGCCGGGCGAGACGGCGCTCGGCGCGCTGCACCGGCACGTCACCGGCGAGGCGCACCCCGAGGGGTACCGCTACCAGCCGACGAACGTGGTCTTCGCGCTCTTCCCGCCGCTGACCGACGACGTGCGGCGCAAGAAGGCCGACAAGCGCGTCGAGTACTCGCGGCGCGCGGTCGCGGCGCTCGACGCCTGGGCTCCAAGTGCCCCTCACCCGGTCTCGCCGATGCCGGCGCCGGTTCCCGAACGCGTGGTGGCGTGATGATCAAGACCTGGCCGATGTCGGTGGTGGTGGTGCTGGCGCTCGCGGGCTGCGAGCCGAAGAAGTCGGCGAACGGCGACCCCAAGAGCGTGATCGCCCGCGTCGAGAAGGAAAAGAAGGCCGCGCGGCTGCCGGTGCTCGGGGTGCGCAAGCTCGAGGGGGAAGCGCAAGACCTCCGCGCGTCGCCCGACGGCAGCGTGCTCACCGTGCTGCTCGACGGCGTGAAGCCGACCCTCCAGGGCGTGCCGCCGCCGATGCGCCTGGGCTCGCTGTGGGGCGTCGACGTGAAGAGCGGCAAGTCGGCGAAGCTGGGCAACGGCGTGACGAACATGCCTGGCGGCTGGCTCCACACCGCCGACTCGCGGTGGATCGTCTACACCGCCGCGTTCGACCCCAGCCAGCAGGTGGGCGAGCTCTACGTGCAGGACGCGCGCGATCTGGCCGCCGAGCGCCAGCGCCTGTCGGTGAGGGCGTCGTACTTCGTGCCCAGCGATGACGGCGCCCAGCTCGCGTACGTCGAGGCCGGGGTGCTGCACGCCGGCAAGTTGCCCAACGGGCCCTTCCCGCAGCTCTCGGGCGAGGTGTCGACCGCGGAGTTCAGCGCCGACGGGCGCTACCTGTACTTCAAGCGCAAGTACTCGTCGGGCGGCGGGCTCTACCAGCTCGACCTGAACGAGGCGCGGCCCGAGCCGAAGCGGCTCATCGACCAGGTCACCGAGTACACCGTCCTGCGCAGCGGCAAGTACGTGGTGGTCAGCGCGCGCTCGACCCCGGCCGATCGCACCTTCCAGCTGCACCTGTTCGACGTGGCGACGCGCACCGACAAGAAGCTCAGCGACGACGCGCACCGCTACCGCATCAGCCGCGATGGCAAGTACCTCGCGTGGCGCACCAACGACCCCGGCCCCGAGAAGGGCACGCTGCAGCTGATGGCGTTGCCCGACGGCAAGCCGCGAACGCTGGGCGCCAACGTCAACGACTTCGACTTCTCGCCCGACGGGGCGCGCTTCGTCTACCGCGACAACTTCACCGAGCTCGGCCTCGGCGGGCGTGACGCCGCGCGCGAGGGCACCAAGCTCGTCGAGCGGGTCGGCGACTTGATGGTGGTCGAGATGCCCGACGGGGCGCCGAAGCAGCTGGCGCGACAGTCGCCCAACTGGCTCTTCGCGCCCAACAGCTCGACGCTGGCCTTCACGGCGCGCATCGACAAGCCCGAGGTCACGCGGCGGCTGTTCATCTACCCGGTGGGCGCGAGCGAGCCGATCACCCTGAAGGACTGGCTCTACGAGTACCAGTTTCCTGGCACGGGCGAGCTCCTCTACTTCCGCAGCGACTGCCTGCGGGAAGGGCGGGCGTGCGATCTCAATTCCATCGCGGCGAGCCCGGGGGCGGGCGCCACCCCGAAGAAGGAGGTCGAGGGCACCTTCGGCTTCCGCTTCAGCGCCGACGGCAAGCGCGCGGTGATCGCCTTCGCGCACCTCACCGACCAGACGTTCGATCTCGCGCACCGGAACTTCGAGACCGGCCAGCAGAAGATGATCGACCAGTACGTGGAATGGCCGGCGATCGTGCTCGCCGATGGCTCGGTGGCCTACCTGGTCAACGAGAAGAGCCGCCCCGGCGTGTACGTCGCGCCGGCGAGCGCCCTCTGAAATTTCTGCCGATCGGCCGGCGCGCGTAGAATCGACCCATGAGCGTCGAGCCCTCTGCGCCGCCACCCTTCGTGCCCTCGCCGCACGTCGAGGCCTTCTTGAGGCACCTGCAGGTCGCCCGCGCGGCCTCGAAGCACACCGTGCGCGCCTACACGCAGGACCTGAAGGCGCTCGAGGCGTACCTGCAGCCGCTCAACGTCGCGGTCGAGAAGGCCACGCACCTGCACCTCCGCGGCTTCCTCGGGGTGCAGTCGGTGACGCTCGCGGCGGCCTCGCGCGCCCGCCGGCTGGCCGGGCTCAAGTCGTTCTACGGCTTCCTCGCCCGCCGCAAGGTGATCGAGGTCAACCCCGCGCGCCGCGTGAAGACGCCCAAGCTGCCGCAGCGCCTGCCCCGCGCGGTGCCGGTCGACGAGGCCTTCGCGATCATGGAAGCGCCCGACGTCGAGAAGGTGCTGGGGCTGCGCGACGCCGCGATGCTCGAGGTGCTCTACGGCGGCGGGCTGCGCGTCAGCGAGCTCTGCGGGCTCGACCTGCGGAGCCTCGACGCACGCGCGAAGACGGTGCGGGTGCTCGGCAAGGGCAACAAGGAACGCATCTGCCCGCTGCACGACGGGGCGATCGACGCGATCGGCGCCTGGCTCGCGCGCCGGCCCGAGCTGCTGGCGACCCCCGCGAAGAAGCAGGACCCTGACGCGCTGTTCCTCAACTTCCGCGGTGGGCGGCTCACCCCGCGCTCGGTCGAGCGGCACCTCGACCGGTACGTGCGGCAGCTGGGCCTGCAGCGCAAGCTCTCGCCGCACGCGCTGCGCCACTCGTTCGCCACCCACCTGCTCGCGGGCGGCGCCGACATTCGCAGCATCCAGGAGCTGCTGGGCCACGCCAGCCTCAGCACGACGCAGCGGTACACCGCGGTGGCGTTCGAGCAGCTGCAGAAGGTGTACGACCAGGCGCACCCGCGGGCGTGATCACGTGAGCCAGAAGAAGAAAGACGCGCCGTTCAACAACCCGTTCTCGAACCTGAAGCTCGGGGCCGAGAAGAAGCCCGAGGCGGCGAAGCCGGCGCCGCCCCCGAAGGCGCCGAAGCCGCAACCGCAGAAGGCGCTCGACGAAGAGAGCGCGCTGTTCCTCGAGGCGGTGGGCGAGGTCGAGCAGGTGCGGTCGACGAAGTCGCGCGTGGGCCCGCCCGCGCCGCCGAGCGCGGCCGAGCTGCGACCCGCCGAAGACGCCGAGAGCCTCGCGCGCCTGGCCGAGCTGGTGGCAGAGCCGGGTGACTTCGAGGTGCTCGAAGACGGCGAGCGCGTCGAGGGCGCGGTGCGGGGCTTCGACCCGAACGTGATGCGCAGCCTGCGCGCGGGCGGCTTCCCGGTGCAGGCGCGGCTCGACCTGCACGGGCTCTCGCGGGAGCAGGCGCGCCCGGCGCTCGAGGCCTTCGTGCAGAAGGCGCGCATCGCCGGTCACCGGTGCGTGCAGGTGGTGACCGGGCGCGGGCTCCATTCGGAAGACGGCGTGGCGGTGCTCCGCGGCGCGGTGGCGCAGTGGCTCTCGCAGGGGCGGCCGGGCAAGCAGGTGCTCGGCTTCTGCTCGGCGCCCGCGAAGGAAGGCGGGGCCGGTGCGCTGCTGGTGCTGCTGCGCCGGTGAAACGGGCGGGCTTTGCTCGCGCGCTTTCGGTTACATACGCCGGCGATGACCACGATTCTCTGTGTGCGGCGCGACGGCAAAGTCGTCCTCGGCGGCGACGGGCAGGTCACCCTCGACAAGGTGGTGATGAAGGGCAACGCGAAGAAGGTGCGGCGCCTGGCCGACGGGGCGGTGATCGCCGGGTTCGCGGGTGGCACGGCCGACGCGTTCACGCTCTTCGAGCGCTTCGACGCCAAGCTGAAGGAACACCAGAAGAGCCTCGCGCGCGCAGCGGTGGAGCTGGGCAAGGACTGGCGCACCGATCGCTTCCTCCGCCGGCTCGAGGCGCTGCTGGTGGTGGCCGACAAGGAAAAGACCTTCGTGCTGAGCGGTGCGGGCGACGTGATCGAGCCCGAAGACGGCATCGCGGCGGTGGGCTCGGGCGGCTCGTATGCGCTGGCCGCGGCGCGGGCGTTGATGGCCCACTCGAAGCTCGACGCGAAGCAGGTGGTCGAGCAGTCGCTGCAGATCGCCGCCGACATCTGCATCTACACCAACCGCACGCTGGCCTTCGAGGAGCTGTGATGCGCGCGTCGCTCACCCCGAAGCAGATCGTCGCCGAGCTCGACCGGTACATCGTCGGGCAGCACGCGGCCAAGCGCGCGGTGGCGATCGCGCTGCGCAACCGCTGGCGCCGCCAGAAGAGCCCGCCCGAGCTGAGGGAAGACATCACGCCGAAGAACATCATCCTCATCGGGCCCACCGGGGTGGGGAAGACCGAGATCGCGCGCCGGCTCGCGAAGCTGGCCGCGGCGCCGTTCGTGAAGGTCGAGGCGAGCAAGTTCACCGAGGTCGGCTACGTGGGCCGCGACGTCGATTCGATGGTGCGCGACCTCGTCGAGGCGGCGATCGCGCTGGTGCGCGACGAAGAGCTCGCGCGCGTGAAGGACCGGGCGTTCGAGCGCGCCGAAGATCGCCTCGCCGAGCTGGTGAAGGGCGGCAACGGCCACTCGAGCCCCCGCCTGCAAGACGCCGATCGCGAACGCTTCCGCGCCCAGCTGCGCGCCGGCACCTTCGACGACACCTTCGTCGAGATCGACGTGCAGGACAGCGGGTTGATGTTCATGAAGAACTTCTCGGGGCAGGGCATGGAAGAGGTGGGGCTCAACCTCCAGGACCTCTTCAAGAACATGCCCGGCATGAGCAACCGCACGCGGCGCCACCGCCTCAAGGCCGCCGACGCGCTCAAGGTGCTCGAGCAGGAAGAGGGCGCGAAGCTGATCGATCAAGACCGCGTCAACCGCGACGCGCTCAAGCGGGCCGAGAACGACGGCATCGTCTTCCTCGACGAGATCGACAAGATTGCCAGCCGCGAGGGCAAGACCGCGGGCGGCCCCGACGTGTCGCGCGAGGGCGTGCAGCGAGACCTGTTGCCGATCGTCGAGGGCTCGACGGTCAACACCAAGTACGGCCAGGTGAAGACCGATCACGTGCTCTTCATCGCGGCGGGCGCGTTTCACGTCAGCAAGCCGTCGGACCTGATCCCCGAGCTGCAGGGGCGCTTCCCGATTCGGGTCGAGCTCGAGGCGCTGCAGAGCGCCGACCTGGTGCGCATCTTGCGCGAGCCGAAGAACTCCCTCATCAAGCAGTACGAGGCGCTGCTGGCGACCGAGGGCGTGACGTTGAGCTTCACCGACGACGCGCTGGTCGAGATCGCGCGGCTGGCGCAGCTGGTGAACGAGCGCAGCCAGAACATCGGGGCGCGCCGCCTCCACACGCTGCTCGAGCGCCTGCTCGACGAGGTGGCGTTCGGGGCCGACGAGCTGGGCGGCCGGGAGTACAAGGTCGACGCTGTGCTGGTGCAGCGAAAGCTCGCTGATCTGGTCAAAGACGAGGACCTCTCGCGGTACATTCTGTGACGCCATGAGCGAAGCCAAAGCGATGAAGCCGACGCACACCGACGAGGTGATCGAGCACGCCAAGCACGTGCTGCTGCAGAACTACAAGCAGCAGCCGATCGTGCTCGCGCGCGGGGAAGGCAGCTGGGTGTGGGACGCCGAGGGGAAGAAGTACCTCGACTTCATCGCCGGCATCGCCACGTGCGCGCTGGGCCACTGCCACCCGGGCGTGATCGCAGCCGCGAAGAAGCAGCTCGACACCCTGTGGCACGTCAGCAACGTCTTCTACTCGGAGCCGCAGATCGAGCTCGCCGAGCGGCTGACGCGCGCCTCGGGCCTGCCGGGCGCGCGGGCGTTCTTCTGCAACTCGGGCGCGGAAGCGAACGAGGCGCTCATCAAGCTCGCGCGCCGCTGGCAGCACGAGGTGAAGGGCCAGAAAGATCGCAGCGAGCTGATCACCTTCGAGGGCGGGTTCCACGGGCGCACGCTGGCGACGGTCACCGCCACGGCGCAGCCCAAGTACCAGGCCGGCTTCGAGCCGCTGCCGCAGGGCTTCACCTACGCGCGCTACGGCGACCTCGACCAGGTGCGCTCGCTCATCGGGCCGAAGACCGCGGCGATCCTGGTCGAGCCGATCCAGGGCGAGGGCGGGGTGCGGCCCGCGCCGGCCGGCTTCCTCAAGGCGCTGCGCGAGCTGTGCACGAAGGAAGGCCTGCTGCTCTTGATCGACGAGGTGCAGACCGGCATCGGGCGCACCGGCAAGCCCTTCGCCTTCCAGCACGACGGCATCACCCCCGACGCGTTCTCGCTGGCCAAGTCGCTGGGCAACGGCCTGCCGATCGGCGCGATGGTGTGCAGCGACGACGCGGCCCGGGCGCTGCCCAGCGCGTCGCACGGCTCGACGTTCGGCGGCAACCTGGTGGCGTGCGCGACGGCGATCGCCACGTGGGACCTCGCGACCACGCCGGCGATGCTCGCGGAGATCACCGAGAAGGGTGAGTTCCTCCGCAGCAAGGCGCTCGAGCTCAAGGCGCGCCGGACCGACCGCGTGAAGGACGTGCGCGGCCGCGGCATGCTGTGGGGCATCGAGGTCGACGGCGGCGCCGCCGACGTGCTCGCCCGCTGCCGCGCCAACGGGCTGATCGCCAACCTCGCCGGCGAGAAGACGGTGCGGTTCGCGCCGAGCTACCTCATCAGCCGAGAGCAGCTCGTCGAAGGGCTTGCGATCTTCGAACGTTCGCTGTGACACTTTTCGGCGTGAGGGCGGGGTGGTCGATGGGGCAGGGCCGGGGTCCGGACGGGCGGACGAAGCGCAGCAGTCGGGGGAAGCGTGGCTGACGAGAAGAACGACCTCGATGACGGGAAGCGCAGCGAGATTCTCGCGCTCGAGGCGAAGCTCAACGGCAACCACTTCGACGTGCTCGGCGTTTCGCCGGCCGCGTCGAGCGACGAGATCCGCACCGCCTTCCGCGACGCGTCTCGCAAGTTCCACCCCGATCGCTTCTACGGAAAGAACCTCGGCGCCTTCCGCGAGAAGATCGATCGCATCTTCAAGCGGCTGGTCGAGGCCAACCAGGTGCTCACCGACCCCGACAAGCGCGAGGCGTACCTCGCGGCCAACCCGGTGGTGCGCGCCCAGGTGCGGGCCACCTCGGGCAACCACGCCGCGCACGCGCCGAAGACCGAGACCGAGGAAGCGCGAGACGCCGAGCGCCGCGCCCGGCTGTCACGGCACCCCTACCTCGCCAAGGTGACGCGCGTGAACGAGCACCTCACCAAGGCCAAGGAGCTGGTGGCCAAGGGTGAGTTCAGCCAGGCCTTCACCCAGCTCAACACCGCCGCGCAGATCGATGCCCAGAACGCCGAGGTGAAGGCGATGTTGGTCGATGTGCGCAAGCGCGCCGACCTCGCCCGGTCTGATTCGAGCTACCAGCACGGCGTCGAGTACCTCCAGCGCCAGGACCCGGCGCAGGCGCTGATCGCCTTCAAGACCGCCGTTTCAGCCAACCCCTTGAATCACAAGGCCGCGCACAAGGCCGCGCGCATTCTCGAGCAGACGGGTGAAGGGAAAGAGGCGACATCGTACGCGCAGAAGGCCTCTGACGCCGAGCCGAAGAACGTCGAGTACCGGCTGCACCTCGCCCAGCTGCTCGAGGCGGCGGGCATGAAGGCGCTGGCCAAGAAGCACTTTGACGAGGCGCAGCGACTCGAGCCGAACAATCCCGAGGTCAAAAAACACGGCAAGCGCCTCTGGCCGTTCTAACCTTCGGTCGACATGGCAGAGCGTGAGCCCGTCATCGGGATCGATCTCGGCACGACCAACAGCGTGGTGGCCACGGTGCAGGGCGGCTCACCGGTCGTCATTCGCGGCAGATCGGGCTCGAACCTCCTGCCCTCGGTCATCGCGCAGTCGAAGACCGGCAAGATGCTGGTCGGCCAGATCGCCAAGCGGCAGGCCATCACCAACCCGACCGACACCGTCTACGCGAGCAAGCGCCTCATCGGCCGCAAGTTCAGCAGCGAGGGCGTGCAGAGCGCGCTCAAGGGGCTGCCGTACGTGCTCGAGGCGGGGCAGCACGACGACATTCGGGTGAAGCTCGGCGACAAGAACTACTCGCTGCCCGAGCTGTCGGCGATGGTGCTGCGCGAGCTGAAGCTCGACGCCGAGGCGCACTTCGGCCGGCCGGTGAAGAAGGCCATCATCACCGTGCCCGCGTACTTCAACGACGGGCAGCGGCAGGCCACCAAGGACGCGGGGAAGATCGCGGGCCTCGAGGTCTTGCGCATCATCAACGAGCCCACCGCCGCGGCGCTGGCGTACGGGTTCGGCAAGAACGTCAACGGCAAGATCGCGGTGTTCGATCTCGGCGGCGGCACCTTCGACATCTCGGTGCTGGAGATCGGCTCGGGCGTCTTCGACGTGATCGCCACCGGCGGCGACACCTTCCTCGGCGGCGAAGACTTCGACAACACGGTCATCGACTGGCTGGCGGCCGACTTCGAGCGCGAGCACAAGATCGCGCTCAAGAGCGATCGCATGGCGTTGCAGCGCCTGAAGGACGCGGCCGAGAAGGCGAAGATCGAGCTGTCGACGGCGAAGGAGACGCAGATCAACCTGCCGTTCATCAGCTCGCCGCAGGGGGGCGGGGCGGCGGTGCACCTCCAGAAGACGCTCAGCCGCGAGAAGCTCGAGGAGCTGACGGCGCCGCTCGTCGCGCGCTGCGTGACGCTGTGCGAACAGGTGCTCACCGACGCGAAGGTGAAGCCCATCGACCTGCGCGAGATGATCCTCGTGGGCGGCATGACGCGCATGCCCCGCATCCAGGAAGCGGTGAAGGAATACTTCCGCCGCGACCCGTGCAAGGGCGTGCACCCCGACGAGGTGGTGGCGCTCGGCGCCGCGGTGCAGGCCGACGCGTTGACCAACGAGCAGAGCGACGTGGTGCTGCTCGACGTCACGCCGCAGTCGCTGGGCGTGGCGATCGCCGGCGGCTACGTGCGCCGCCTCATTCCGCGCAACACCACCGTGCCGACGTCGATGACCGAGGTCTTCAACACCTCGCGCGACAACCAGACCTCGGTGAAGATCATGGTGCTGCAGGGCGAGGCCGAGGTCGCACACCAGAACGAGCTGCTGGGCGAGTTCATCCTCACCGGGTTGCGGTTGGCCAAGCGCGGCGAGGTCGAGGTCGACGTCACCTTCGACATCAACTCCGAAGGCATCGTGTCGGTGTCGGCCAAGGACAAGGAAACCGGCCAGCAGCAGTCGATCCAGGTCACGGCGAGCGGCGGCCTGACGCAGGAGGAGCTCAAGAAGATCCTCGACGAGCAGGCCGACATGCTCCTCGAGGCGAAGGTCGAAGAAGAGGTGAAGGTGAAGCGCGCCGAGCTCAAGGCCTTGATGGGCGAGGTGGGCGAGCTGATGCCGCAGCTGCAGACCGCGACCGCGGGCAGCGAGTTCGGCAACGACGCGCTCAACAAGGCGAAGACCGCGCTCGAGGCCGCCCGCCAGTCGATGGAATCGACCGACCTCGCGCGCATCACGCAGAGCATCGACACCTTGAGCCGCACCATCAGCCTGTTCAAGGGCGTCCTCCAGCGGATCCGGTGACCAGTGAGCAAGGAGCGCGCGGCACAGCTCGTTGACGCCGGCATCTGGCTCAAGCTTTCGGGCGATCTCGAAGGCGCGCGCAAGCTGTTCGAGCGCGCGCTCAAGCTCGACCCCGAGAACGAGAAGGCGCGCCAGCTCGTCGCGGGCGGTGACGTACCGATGCCGCCGCCGTCGTCGCCCGAGCCGCTGCCGTCACCCGTCGCGCCGCCGGTCGCGCCAGTCGCCGCGCCGCCCGAGCCGATGGCGCCGCCGCGTGACAACCCGTTCGAGCCGCCCGCCGCGAGCCCGCCGGTGTCGAACCAGGTCGCGTGGAACCTCGCGACGCAGAACGCGCCGCGCCCTCCGCCCGAGCCGTCGCTGGAGGGTGACTGGGGCCGCCTGACGGGCGCGTCGACGCCGATTCCCCAGCACGCGCCGGTCTCGCCGTCGGGGCCGTCGGACCAGCCGGTGAAGCAGACGCTCCCGGGGTGGGGGCACACGCCGCTGCCGATGAGCGTGCGGCTGGGCGACTCGCCTTCGCCGGTGCCTGCGCCGGAGCCCTCGCCGCTGCCGCCCGGCGCCGCCGCGGTCGAGCTGACGCCGTTCGGCAGCGCCCCGCAGGCGCGGACCTCGAAGCAGACCATGGTGCAGTGGTCGCCTCCGGCCGTCTCGCCGAGCCCGGTGCCGCAGGTCGCCCCGGTGCCGCTGACCGTGTCCCCCGAACCCCTGCCGCCCACGGTGTCACCGAGCGGGCGCCGGCCGCGGCCGACGATGAGCGACTGGTCGACACAGGTGCCGGGGCTCCCGAGCCCGGTGCCCCAGCCGGCGCCGATTCCGCTCGCCGTCACCACCGAGCCGATGCCGCCGAGCGCGGTGCCCGGGTCGCGCCCGTCGAAGCCGACGATGAGCGACTGGTCGACACAGGTGCCCGGCCTGCCGAGCCCGGTGCCCCAGCCGGCGCCGATTCCGCTCGCCGTCACGGTCGAGCCGCTTCCCCCGACCGCGGTGCCCGGGTCGCGCCCGTCGAAGCCGACGATGAGCGACTGGTCGACGCAGGTGCCCGGGACGCCCAGCCCGGTGCCCCAGGCGCCGCCGGTGCCGCTGAGCGTCGAGGCGGCCGAACCGGTGCGCGCGCCGCGGCCAACGCTCAACGACTGGGGCGCGGGCCCTGCGAGCGTCGACGCGCCGTTCCCCGACTCGCCTTTCCCCGTCGCACCTCCGCCGACCGACGCGGGCGACACGATGCAGCAGTGGGGCGCGCCGCCGGCGGCCCCGGTTGCGCCTGCTGATGCGCCGCGCGGCGTGCGCCAGACGATGAGCGACTGGAGCACCATGGTGCCCGGCGACGCGAGCCCGATGGCGCCGCTGTCGATCGGCCTCGAGGCGCCCGCCACCCAGCCGCCGCCGCCGGTCGAGCCGACGCCGCGCACCACGATGGTGCAGTGGAACGCGTCGAGCGAGTCGTCGGGTGCGCGCGTGATGCCGCCGCTCTTCAGCGGCCCGGCCTCGACCGACAGCTCGCCGATGGTGGTGCGCATCGGGGGAGACCCCGGCCCCGAGGTGCCGCCGCCCAGCACGCCGCCGCTCTTCACCGCCCCGGAGGAACCGAAGAAGCCCGCGGTGCCCGAGCTCAGCGAGCTGCCGTTGCCCGGCCAGGCGTACCCGCCGCCGCTCACCGAGCCGCAGCGCACCTTCACCGAGCCCATGGGGTACGCGTGGGGGTGGTCGGCCTCGCAGCAGCCCGCCGTGGAAGAGCCGCCCGTGCCGCGGCCCTCGCCGTCGCTCTCGCCCGCCGCCGAGTCCGCGTGGGACGCGCGCAGCAACCCCGGCATCAAGCTCGAGGCGGTCGTCGGCCGCGACCGCGCGCTCGATCTCATCTCGTCTGACTCGAAGCCCAAGCTGCAGGCGCCGACCAAGAAGGAAGAGGTCGACGCCATCTTGCGCGGCGCGCGCGACCTGCTGGGGCTCGACGATCACACGGGGGCGATGGAGCTGATTCAGAAGGCGATCGCGCTCGCGCCCGAAGATCCCGAAGTGATCGCCATGAAGGAGCGCAGCGAGAAGACGCTCCTGACGATGTTCGAGTCGAAGCTGGGCAAGCTCGAGGCCGTGCCGCGCGTGCTGCTCAAGGACGACGAGATCATCTGGCTCAACCTCGATCACCGCGCCGGCTTCGTGCTGGCGCAGATCGACGGCACGGTGAGCTTCGACGATCTCTTCTCGGTGTCGGGCATGAGCCGCATCGACACCGCGCGCATCCTCGCGCAGCTGGTCGAAGAGGGCGTGATCAGCCGCGGATGATCGCGGTCCACGTGCCGCGCACGACGAGGCGCCCGTGCTGGTTCTTCGTCTCGGTGGTGACCTCGAGGAAGTCGAGGTTGCGCCGCGTCTCGATGTGGGAGATCGCGCCGCGCGTCACCAGCACGTCGCCCGGCCGCACCGGCTCGATGAACTCGAAGGTCTGCTCGCCGTGCACCAGCCGCAGCAGGTTGACCTGCAGTTCCTGGTCGGCGCACGCGCGCGCGAACGGGGTGATCGCCCACGCCACGCAGAAGTTCGGCATGGCGATGATCGAGCCCCACGGCGAGGCCGCCGCCGCCGCGCGATCGAAGTACCAGGGGTGCAGGCCCGCCGGAGCGCCGCGGCCCGAGAAGCCGGTCGACGGCACTCCGCCGCCCACCGCGTAGGCGAATTCGCGCATCTTCTCGACGCCCGCCTCGTACTCGAACGGCCCGTACTCGCGGCCGATGAAGCGCGGGTCGAGGCCCTTGCCGGCGGGGTCGCGGCGCGGCGGCTTGCGATCGTGCGCGGGCGGCGGACGCAGGCGCGGGGCGTGCTCGAGCCGCCCTTCGACGACCGCGTTCTTGAGCACCGCTTCGCCGCGCTGGTTGGTGGCGTCGATCTCGGCCGTGGCGAGGCCGTCTTCGACCCTGGTGATCTCGCCCTTGAAAGTCACCACGTCGCCGGGCGCGACGGGCCGGCTGAAGCGCAGCGAGATGGCCTGCACGCGGCCGGGGTCGCCGAGGTAGCCGACGAAGGCGTCGATCGCCCACCCGAGCGTGCAGAGCCCCTGGAGGATCACTCCGCCCAGGCCCGCCTCTTCACCGACCTTCGGGTCGATGTGAATCGGGTTGAAGTCGCCGGACGCGGCTGCGTAGTAGGTCGGCCGGTACGGATCGCACGTGCGCGAGAGCGTGAACGTGTCGCCGACCTTGATCGACGGGGGAGACGGAGGGGGCGTGGTCATGACGGGTTTGGCGGGTGGTCGAGCGGGTCTTCGATCTCGTCGCGCGAGCGCGATTCCTTCTGGGCGCGCCACTTCTCGAGCGCGAAGTCGATCAGCTTGTCGAGGTACGTGCTCAGCGGCGGGCACCGCACCCCGGTGCCGTCGAGCAGCTCGAGCGCGGTGTGGCAGTTGTAGAGCGCGAGGTGGTTCACGTAGTTGATCGCCGCGCGCTGCGGCCGCGCCAGCTTCTCGACGCCCGGCAGCCGCAAGAAGAGATCGGTCGCGCGCGCCGAGAGCGTGAAGCGCGGGAGCTTCTTGTTCGAGCGCTCGGCGATCAGCTCGTACACGCGGCGGGCGCTCATCGGGTTGGGGTCGACGAGGTGCACCGTCTTGCCGGCGGCGGCGGGGTTCTTCGCGAGCGCCCAGGTGGCCTTCACCACGAAGTCGACCGGCACCACGTTGAGCGGCGCGACGCCGTTGCCGGGCAGGGGCAGCGGCAGCACCAGCGGCGACATCACCAGCAGCATGCCGAGGTAGTAGGGGCCTTCGAAGCGGTCGATCTCGCCGGTGCTCGAGTCGCCGACCACCGTCGACGGCCTGATGATGGTGATCGGCACGTGGGCGCGCGCGCGCTGCACCAGCCGCTCGGCCTCGTACTTCGTCTCTTCGTACGCGTTGCGGAACGACTGGCCCTGCTCGAGCTCGTCTTCGGCGATCACCCCGACGCGATCGCCCGACACGTAGGTGGTGCTGAAGTGCACCATGCGCTGCAGCCGCCGGCACTCGCGCGCCAGCTCGAGCACGCCGCGCGTGCCCTCGACGTTCACCTTGCGCGCGATGTCGCGGCTCATGCCCAGGTAGCTGATCGCCGCGAGGTGGAAGAGGTGCGTCGTCTCGTCGACCAGCCGCTGGTACTCCGGGCCGGCGAGGCCGAGGTGCATGTCGACGATGTCGCCCGAGAGCACCGACAGCTTCGCGCCAGTGCGGATCTGCGCGAGGTAGCGCTCGGCTTCTTCGACGAAGCGCGGCTGCACCAGCAGGGTGATCTGCGCGTCGGGGTTTTCCTCGGCGAGGTAGCGCACCAGCCGCTTGCCGATGAACCCCGGGTAGCCGGTGACGAAGGCGTGCACGGCCGCACCCTACCCGAAGGTTTCAGGCCGCGCGCAGCCTGTGCACCAGGGCGTCGACCTGCCGCCGGGTGTCAGCCAGCGTGCCGCCGTTGTCGATGAGCCAGGTGGCGACCTTCTTCTTCTCGCTCAGGGGGAGCTGGGCGGCGACGCGGGCCCGCGCAGCGTCGGGGGTGAGGCCGTCGCGGGCGATGAGCCGCTCGAGCTGCGTGGCGTCGTCGACCCACACGAGGATCACGCCGTCCATGCCCTGGTAGAGCTTGTTCTCGACCAGCAGTGGCGCGTCATAGATGGCGATCGCCTCGCCGCGGGCCGCCAGGGCGTCGGTGCGTTCCTTCGCCAGCGCGCGAATCTTCGGGTGGAGAATCGCGTTGAGCGCCGCGCGCTCGTCATCCCTCGCGAAGACGCGCGCCCCGAGCGCCTTGCGATCGAGCGTGCCGTCGGCGGCGACCACCCCGGGGAACCGCGCGGCCACCTCGCGCAACCCGTCGGTGCCCGGCGCGACCACCTCGCGGGCCAGCACGTCGGCGTCGATCACGCTCAGGCCGTGCTCGCGCAGCAGGTTCGACACCGTCGACTTGCCGCTCGCGATGCCGCCGGTGAGGCCGAAGACCTTCACTTGTCGGCGGCGGGCGGCAAGAAGGTGAACGACTGCACCGTGTTGTCTTCCTTGAAGAACACCGCCAGCCCGAGCTTCGCGTAGAGGAAGTAGGGCCGCTTCTGCGGGGTTTCCTTCTTCCAGTAGCAGGGCTCGGCGGCCTTGTTCGTCTCGCAGCCCGGGCCGTAGCCCTTCTCGATCGCCGCCACGTCGAGCACCGGCGCGGGGTACACGTCGATGCGCTGCACTTCCTTGGTGGTGGGGTCGCACTTGAACTGCGCCTGCACCGTGCCCTTGATGGCCTTCTCACCCGTGTAGATGAGGACCTCGAGGCCCTTGGCGTCGATCTTCTTGCTCGGCTCGCCGAACTTGCCGACCACGTCGATGCCGCTCGAGCCGCCCGGCGTGATGCCCTGCCACGGCTTGGCGAGCGCGCCGGAGCCCCACAGCGCGAGCAGCGAGGCGACGAGACGAGGAGCGAAGGGAAGGCGCGACACGACCATGGGGCGATGCTACGCAACCGCCGATGCGTTCGCTGCATTCTCGAAGCGTGTGGGTCGCCGCGTACCTGGCGCTGGTGGTCTCGGTGGCGGTGCCGCTGACGGCGCTGGGCCACGACTTCCTCGGCTCCGAAAGCTGCCAGGCGTGCCACCCCGATGCGTGGGCGGCATGGCAGGCGACCAACCACGCCCGCGCGCGTGACGTGCTGAGCGCCCAGCAGCAGAAGGACATGCGCTGCCTGTCGTGCCACTCGCCCAACCAGGTCGATCAGAAGGTCGCGCACGTCGCCTGCGAGACGTGCCACGGCGGCGGCCAGTACTACTCGGCCAACTACGTGATGAAGGACCCCGAGCTCGCGCGCCTCGTCGGCCTGCTCGACCCGGGCGAGAAGTCGTGCCGCGCCTGCCACGACGGCTCGAGCCCCTCGGTGCGGCCCTTCGAGTTCGCCGAGAAGCTCAAGGCGATCGATCACTGGACCGTCGAGCGCACCAAGCGCAAGGCGAAGAGCGCCCAGGTGGTGCCGCCGCTGGCCCCGCTCGCGCAGAGCCCCTGACGTGTTCAAGATCCTCCGATCCGACTTCGTCACCACGGCGACCAAGCCCGACGAGTACCCGCGTCACCCGCTCAACGAGGTGGCCTTCGTGGGCCGCTCGAACGTCGGCAAGTCGTCGATGATCAACGTGCTCGCCCAGCGCAAGAACCTGGTGCGCGTGTCGCACACCCCGGGCCGCACCAAGACGCTCAACTTCTTCGACGTGACGCTCGAGCACCGCGCGAAGGAGAAGACGATTCGCCTGTGCGATCTCCCCGGCTACGGCTTCGCGAAGGTGTCGAAGGCCGAGCGCGCGGTGTGGGACCGCATGATCAACGAGTACCTCCAGCAGCGGCACACGCTGAAGGTGGTGGTGGTGATCATCGACGCCGAGATCGGCCCGACCAGCGACGACCTCGAGATGCTCGACTTCCTGCAGGACAAGCCGCCGCGCATTCTCGTGGTGGCCACCAAGCTCGATCGGCTCGGCAAGGCCTCCCGCAAGCCGAAGCTCGAAGCGATTCGCAAGCAGCTCGATCTGCCCCAGAACTCGCTGCTGGGTTTCTCATCGCACGAGAAGCTCGGCCGCGACGAGGTGATGGGCACCTTGTTGGGGATCCTCGGTTGACGGTCTGCAGGGCCGGGCCGACACTGGGCGCCATGAAGAGGTCGGAGAACGTCGTCGTGCTGGCCGCGCTCGGCGCGCTGCTCGCGGTGAGCGGCTGCCAGTGCCAGTGCGGCAACACGCTGGTGATCAAGAACGACGGCGGCACCGGGGCGGGTGACGGCGGCCTGCGAACGGGCGGCGGCACCGGTGGCGGCGGCAGCGCGACGGGCGGCGGCGGTGGCGGCGGCGGCACGCAGTTCGACGGCGGCGACGGCACCACGGTCGAGATGCTGGGCCCGGGCACCTTCACGCTCGACGGCGGCACGGGCGGCACCGGCACCGGCGTGAAGCTCGACCCCAACGGCTACGTCGTGCTCAACCAGGGCTCGAGCGAGTTCTACTTCATGTGGATCGCGAACGACGTGAACGGCTGGGTCTCGAAGTACGACACCCGCACCGGCAAGGAAGTCGCGCGCTACTTCTCGGTCATCCCCAAGGACTGTGCGAACAGCGCCGGCCCTCCGTGCGCGGGCGGGCAGGTGCACAACCTCACCGCCGCCCAGAGCTGGCACCCCAGCCGCACGGCGATCGATCTCTTCGGTGACATGTACGTCGCCAACCGCGCGCTCGGGCTCAGCCAGGGCAGCGTGACGAAGATCGCCAACGACGTGTCGTCGTGCATCGACCGCAACGGCAACGGCACCATCGAGACCAGCCGCGACATCAACGGCGACGGAGAGATCAGCACCAACCCGGCCAACGGCGAGATGATCGTGCCGACCGACTTCACCAACCCCGTGCAGTACGACGAGTGCGTGCTGTTCACCAAGCCGGTGGGCGCCAACACCAACACCAGCGTCGCGGCGCGCGCGCTGGCGATCTCGGCGGGGCTCGAGGGCTCGGCTGGCGACGTGTGGGTCGGCGTCTTCTTCGAGCAGCGCGTGTACAAGATGTCGACCGCCAACGGCGAGCTGCTGCCGGTGCGCCAGGGCGGGCCGAACTTCATCGACATCGGCTTCGGGCCCTACGGCGCGATCGTCGATCGGCTGCAGCGGCTGTGGGTGGTCGAGCCCGGCACCGCGCACCTCGCGCTGGTCGACACGGGCGCCGGCCAGCTGGTGTCGAACTCCATTCAAGACACCGCGGAGTGCGGCGCGTACGGCATCGGCATCGACGGCAAGAACCGGGTGTGGGTGCCCGGGTGGGGGCAGGGCGCCGTGGCGTGCCGGTACGATCACGCCACCCAGACGTGGACGCGCTTCGACTTCAGCGCCGCGCGCAGCCAGACCAACACCACCTTCGGCATGGGCCGCGGCATCGCCGTCGACGCGCAGGGCAAGGTGTACATGTCGGGCTACGGCGGGAGCAGCGCGCAGCTGATTCGCTTCGACGCCGAGACGGGCGCCATCATTCCGTACGGCGCCGCGCAGTTCATCGACATGAGCGACGGCAACACCAGCCAGAGCATCGGGGTGGGCCTCGACGCCGACGGCCAGCCGTGGGTGAACAACTACTCGGGCAACGCGACGAAGATCGACAACGCGACCGGCGCGATCACGCGCACGAAGCAACAGCCGGGCGGCCTGTACACGTATTCCGACTTCACCGGCTACCAGCTGCGCAACTTCACCGCGCCGCGCGGCACCTACTGGCGCGACTTCTCGGCCTGCGCGGTCGACAACGACTGGAAGACCCTCACCTGGGACGCGCAGGTGCCGGCGAACACCACGCTGCAGGTCTTCGTGAAGGCCGCCAACACGCTCGCCGACCTCAACAACTCGTCGCTGGTGCGCTACGGGCCCTTCACCATGTCTCCGGTCGATCTCACCGTGGCGGGCGTGCCCCGCACCCAGTTCCTGCGCGTCGAATTCGTCTTCCGCTCGGTCGATGGCCAGAGCAGCCCGGTGCTGCGCGGCTTCAACGTGAAGTGGCTGTGCGGCGGGATCAACTGACGTGAGCTCCTCTTCCGAGAAGCGGCTCGCGCGGCGGGCCGAGTTGGTGCGTCGCCTGACCGAGCTGGCGCCCCGGCACCGCCTCGACGCGATGCTCGAGGAGGTCGACGGCAAGGCGCTGGTGCGCTCGCTGCCGGCCGAAGACGTCTACTCGACGATCATCGACGTGGGCCTGGTCGACTCGACGGAGATCGTGCAGCTCGCGACGCCCGAGCAGTTCCGCACCTTCGTCGACCTCGCGGCCTGGCAGCGCGATCGCATCGACCCGCTCGAGGTGCTGCACTGGCTGCGCGCCGCGCGGGGCGACGACGACGAGGAATTCGTTCGCAAGTTGGGCTCGCTCGACATCGAGGTGCTCGAGCTCCTCTACAAGCGGCTCACCGTCATCCACGATCTCGAAGAGAACCCCGACGTCGAGACGCTCGGCGTGACGATGGAGATGCCCGAGGGCAAGTACCTCCTCGAGTTCCGCATCGACGGCGTCGACGAGGCCGCGCTGCGCCGGCTCACCGCCGACCTGATGACCCACAACCCGTTCGAGCTCGGCCGGTTCCTCGAGGCGGTGCGGTGGGAAGCGGCGATCGAGCTCGAGGAAACCGCCTTCCAGTTCCGCAAGGCGCGGCTGGAAGATCTCGGCTTCCCGCCCCTCGAAGAGGCGCTCAAGGTCTTCGCGTGGGTCGACCCCGACAAGGTGGCTGGCCGCGCCGCGCCCGCCGACAAGTCGCTCGCGCCGGCCACCGGTCACGTCGACTACGTCGCGGCGGCCTTCCGCGGGCTCGAGACGGTCGAGCGGCAGAACCTCGAGGCCGAGGTGCGCTACCTGGTGAACTGCGTGCTGGTGGCCGATGGCGCCGAGCCGGGTGACCCGCTGGCCGTGAAGCGGCTCTCGGAGCACGCGCGCGACTACCTCGACCTCGGGCTCGAGCACTACACCGGCGGCAACCCCGACCTGGCGACCGACGTGGTGCGACAGACGACGCTGCGCGCGCTCTTCCAGTGCGGGTTCTCGTTGACGCTGCGGCTCAAGCGGTCCGCCGAGAAGCTGCTGCACGAAGAGGGCTCTCGCTTCGCCGAGACCTGGCTCGCCCTCGACGAGGAATCGACCTTCCTCGCCGCGCTGTTGCGGCGCCGGCCGCTCAAGGCGCTCAAGGTGCCGGGCGCCGAGCCGGTGCCGTTCCGCTCACGGCGCGAGCTGGCCGAGGCCGAGGCGATGCTGCAGCGCGTGCGTCACCAGCGCGCGGTGTTCCAGGCGTTGCTGGGCACCTCGCCGGCGGAGATCATCGCCCGCTTCGGCTCTCGGTTGTCCGAGCTGACGCCCCAGCGCCTCTTCGCCGCGGTCGTCGCGCGCGCGGAGGTCGACGAGATCGTCGAGGTCGCGCCGTTCCCCGAGCTGCGGCTCACCGAGCTGGGCGAGCGCCTCTTCGAAGACGGCGGCCGCAACGCGGTGCTCCGCGCCTCGGCTGGCCGCCGCGCGCTCGCGACGCTCGAGTCGAAGCTCTCGGTCAACGCCCCCGAGCTGGAGCTGATGGTGCAGCGCGTGCTGGGCGCCTTCCTCGCCGACTTCGGGCCCGCGTGGCTCAAGGACGGCCGCGTCGCGAAGGACAAGCTGGTGGCGTTGCCGGTGACCGGCGTCATCGGCACGGCGTGAACTGACGCACCCGCGCGGCTCCGGTCGCCGGGTTGACGATCGCCCAGCCGCTCGCCGAGATGACCGCCAACCCGCCGTCGGGGGTGAGCGTGGCGATCGGCACGTCGGTCGAGACGCCGCTGGTGACGGTGATGCCCAGCAGCGGGGCGGTACCTCGGCGGCACTCGGTCGGGCTGCACGCGTCGAGCGCTGGCAGCTTCACCACCGGTACGACCTTGCCCGTGGCGTCGACGCGGAACACCGAGGTCGGGTGCTGGGCCACCGCGAGCCAGCCCACGCCGCCGTCGGCGCTCCACGGCACCACGCTTGGCGGCCCAGCCCACGGTGTGCGCACGTGCCGCGTGCCGACCAGCAAGAAGCCCACGCCCCGCGGCCCCTCGCACTCGACCGCGCGCGCCCAGGGGAAGGGACCGACCCACCCGAGGCCGTCGGTGCACTCCATGCCGGCCGTCTTGACCGACATCGCGTTGACCTTCACGCCCGACACCGCGTCGAAGATCTGCAGCTGATCGCGGTCTCCCACCAGCGCCTGCGCGCCGTCGTCACGCAGCGCACCATCGGCCAGCTCGCCGAGCGGGGCGGGCACTTTGAGCGTCACGCAGCTTTTCGGCGCCCGGCAGGCCAACGCGCCGCCGTCACGAGGTATCTCGACGTATCCGCGTGGCGCGCGCGGGCGCAACGGCGCGGGGTGCACGCCTCCGTCGGCTGACCACGCGGTGCACCCTTCGGAGATGGGGTCGGGCGGTGGGTACGCGCCGCCGTTGTGCGCGCAGACGATCAGCTCGTCGCCTTCGACCCGGAGATCTTCGAGCGTGGTGCCGAGCGCCCGCCACGGCGCCTCACATGGCACCTGCGCCAGCGCGACGAGGAGGCCGAGCGTCAGCACGAGTCAGCGCGTGCGCACGCCCTGGCTGACCAGCGTCCACCCGATCATCTTGTAGAGCAGGCGCGCGCCGACGTTGCCGTCCCACTCGCTGGTGCCGTCGGTGCCGGGCGAGACCTCGTTGAGATCGAAGCCCACGATGCGCTTGCCGGCGCGGCACAGGCCTTCGAGCAGCGCGACCGCCTGCTGGAAGCTCAGGCCCCCGGGCACCGGCGTGCCGGTGTTCGGGCACAGCGTCGGGTCGAGGCCGTCGATGTCCCACGAGAGGTACACGTGGTGCGGCAGTTCGCCGACGATGGAATCGACCTGCTCGCGCCACGGCATGCCGTCGAGCCGCGCCCGCGAGAGCCGCGCGTCGAAGAAGGTGTGCACGCGCCCGTTCGACTCGCGAATGAGCTGGTATTCGGCCTCGCCGAAGTCGCGAATGCCGACCTGCACCAGCCGCTTCACGTTCGGGCAGTGCTTCAGCACGTTGAACATGATCGACGCGTGCGACCACGTGA
Organism: Myxococcaceae bacterium; assembly: GCA_046351675.1. Lineage (GTDB taxonomy): Bacteria > Myxococcota > Myxococcia > Myxococcales > Myxococcaceae > Archangium_A. The sequence continues at coordinate 38,969 of JAXLYB010000016.1, read as the reverse complement.
AGCCCTCGTACGCGTCGCGCAGATCGGCGTGCGCGTCGAGGTGCAGCACGCCCAGCTCCGGGTAGCGCTCGGCGTACGCCTTGATGCAGCCGAACGGCGTGGAGTGATCGCCGCCCACCACCGCCACCGTCTTGCCCTGGTCGAGCCAGTGCTTCGTGGTGCGGTACACCCAGTCGTTCATCTTTTCCGACAGGGCGTTCACCTTCGCGAGCGCGGCCGGGTCGGCGTCGGCGCCGCCGCTCTCGATGATCGGCTCGGCGGCTGCGCGGGCCTCGTCGTTCCACGCGCGCACCTCGGCGGGCTCGTCGAGCATCGCGATGCCGGCTTCGTACGGGCGGCCGGTGTCGAGATCGAACAGGTCGACCTGCTTCGATGCCTCGAGGATCGCGTCGGGGCCATCGACGGTGCCCCCGCCGTAGCTGGTGGTCGCCTCGAAGGGCACGGGCACGAGCACGACCTTCGAGTCCTCGGCTTTGTACGGCAGCCCGAAGACGCCGGAGTCGGGGGCGGCAGCCGCGTTGGGATCGAACGAGGGGAGAGCCATGGGGTTCACCAGGTGAGTACGAGTTTGCCGAACGAGTCGTTGGCGGCGAGGCGGTCGAGCCCTTCGCGCACCGACGAGAAGGGGAGCGTGGCGTCGATGACCGGTTCGAGCGCGCCGCGCGCGAAGGCGGGCACCACCTGCGCCTCGAACTGGCGGGCGACGGCGATCTTCTCTTCGAGCGCGCGCGAGCGCAGCGTGGTGCCGACGATGCGCAGCTTCTGGCTCAAGATCTGCCGCAGCGGCGCCTCGGCCGCGACGCCTCCGACCAGCCCGACGAGCATCAGCGTGCCGCCTGGCGCGAGGCAGTCGACGGTCTGGGGGAACCACGCGCCCCCGACGAGATCGAGCGCCACCTGGCACCCGCGGCCGCCGGTGTGCTGCTTCACCTGCGCTGAGAACGCGCCGTCTTTCACCAGCACGCCGTGCTCGAGGCCGAGCTGCTTCGCGCGCTCGAGCTTGGCGGCGTTGCGCCCGGTGCCGATGGCCTGCGCGCCCCACAGCCGGCAGAGCTGCAACGCCGCGGTGCCGACACCGCTGGCCACCGCGTGAATGAGCGCCGACTGACCGCGGGTCAGCCCCGCCTGGAGGATCAGCGCGTCGAAGGCGGTGATGAACGCTTCGGGGATCGCCGCCGCGCGCGCCAGGTCGACGCCGTCGGGCACGGCGATGGCTTCGCGCTCGTGGGTCACCAGCTCCTCGGCCCACGCACCGCCGCCCACGATGCCCATCACGCGATCGCCGACCTTCCACCGCGTCACGCGGGCGCCGAGCTGCGCGACCTCGCCCGCGTACTCGAGGCCGGGAATGTCGGCCGGCACGCCGTGCGGGGCAGGGTAGAGCCCGAGCACCTGCAGCAGATCGGCGCGGTTCAGGGCGCTGGCCTTCACCTTCACCACGATCTCGTCGGGGCCGGGGGCAGGGCTGCCCACCTCGACCACCCGCACGTCGGCGGGACCCGTGCTGCGGCTGACGACGGCCTTCATGCTTCCCCTCTGCACCACGCTCAGGTGTCGAACAAGGTCTTTGAGTCGGCGCTCGACTGCTCGACCGACTCGACGCTGGTCGTGGTCTCGGGGCGCTCGGCCTTCGTCGCGTCGCCGGTCTTCACGCTGGGCGCGGTGACGGCGCGCGCGCGACCACTGGGCGGCGTGAAGGCGGGCACCAGCTCGGTGCGCTGGCGCGAGTTGGTGAGCGTGCCCTCGAGGTCGGCGGACTTGAGATCGGCCAACGCGCGCGCGGCCGACTGCGGGCGATCTTTCGGGTTCTTCTGGAGCAGCCGATCGACCCACAGCTCGAGATCGGGGCTGATGGTCTTCACCATCGTGCGCAGCTGCGGCGCCGGCTCGCTCATGTGCTTCTTCGCCGCGTCGGGAATGTTCTTGAGCGGGAAGACCGGCTTGCCCGAGAGCAGCAGGAAGGCGAGGCAGCCGACCGCGTAGAGATCGCTCGCCGCGCTCGCGTTGCCCATCAGCTGCTCGGGCGCCATGAAGCCCACGCTGCCCACGGCCATCGAGGGCGCGGTGAAGACCTCCTTGCGGCCGGCGCGTCGGGCGACACCGAAGTCGAGCAGCTTCACCTTGAGCGGGTCGTGCTTGCCGGTGAGGAACACGTTGCTGGGCTTGAGATCGCGGTGAATCACGCCCGCGTGGTGCGCGGCGTCGAGCGCCTCGAGAATGCCCACCAGCCACTGCACCGCGTCGGTCGCCACCACCGGCCCCTGCCGAATGCGCGTCGAGAGCGCCACGCCTTCGAGCAGCTCCATCACCAGGTACGGCCGGCGCTCCTCGTAGAGGCCCACGTCGAACACGTCGACGATGCCGGAATGGCGAATGGCGTTCACCGAGCGCGCCTCTTCGAGCAGCCGGCGCCCGGCGTTGAGCTGGTTGTCGGCGCCGTCGCGCAGCACCTTGATCGCCACGCGGCGGCCGATCGTCTGGTGCACCGCCTCGTACACCTCGCCCATCGAACCGCGGCCGAGGCAGCGCCCGACCCGGTAGTCCTTGATCATCGTTCCCTCGGGGACCGAGGGAAGAGGCGCCGGGGTCGGCTTCATCGGGACACGAGCGTAGCCCACCCGCTACAACGCCGGGCATGGACTTCGCCCAGCGCCGCCGCCGGTTTCTCACCGAGCTGTCTGCTTCGCCCGAGCTCAAGGGCCCGGTGCTCCTGATGGCGGGCGGTTTCCTGTCGCGCAACTACCCGGCCAACCCGTTCCCCTTCCGCGCCGACAGCACCTTTCTCTACTTCTTCGAGCGTCCCGAGCCGGGGAGCGCCGCCCTGTTCGACCCCGAATCGGGCCAGGTGACCCTCTTCATTCCCGAGCGCAGCGTGGCCGACGCGCTGTGGCATGGCGCCCTCGAGCCGTTCGAGGCGGTGAAGGCCCGCCAGCAGGTCGACGTGGTCGCGCCGGTGGAACAGCTCGAGGCGCGCGTGGTCGAGCTCGCGAAGGGCCGCCAGGTGCGCTCGATCGCGGTGGCCGATTGGAAGGCGACGGCCCGCGCGCGCGCCATCACCGGGGAAGAGCTCGAGTTCGACACGCCGGCCCGCGCTGGCCACGGTCCGCTGCTCGACGTCGTGGCGCGGCTGCGGCTGCACAAGGGCGCCGACGAGCTCGCGGAGATCCGCCGCCTGGTGCCGGTCACCAAGGAGGCGCACGAGCTGGCGATGCGGCACTCGAAGCCGGGCGTGAACGAGCAGGTGCTCACCGGGCTGGTCGAGGGCGCGTTCGCACGCGGCGGGTGCACACCCGCGTACAACACCATCCTCTCGGTGCGCGGCGAGGTCTTGCACAACAACGAGCACCGCAACGTCTTGCAGCGCGGCGACGTGGTGCTGCTCGACGCGGGCGCGGAGGCGATCGACTCGGGATACTGCAACGACGTGACGCGCGACTGGCCGGTGGGCGGCGCGTTCTCGCCCGAGGGGCGCGACGTCTACGATCTCGTCTTGGCGTGCGAGCTCGACGCGATCTCCGCGGTGAAGCCGGGCGTGCGGTACCGCGACGTCCACTTGCGGGCGTGCCGGCTGCTCGCCGACGGGTTGGTGCGGCTGGGCCTGCTGAAGGGCTCGCCCGATGGGCTCGTGGAAGCGGGCGCCCACGCGGCCTTCTTCCCGCACGGCCTCGGCCACCAGCTCGGGCTCGACGTGCACGACCTCGAGACGTTCGGCGATCGCATTCACTACCCGGGCGGCCGCACGCGCAGCCCGCAGTTCGGCACCCAGTACCTGCGCATGGACATGGACCTCGCGCCGGGCATGGTCTTCACCATCGAGCCGGGGCTCTATTTCGTGCCCGAGATCATCCGGAACCCGGACTTCCGCGCGAAGTGGAAGGACCAGGTGAACTGGGCGCTGGCCGAGAAGTTCCTCGCGATGAACGGCGGGCGTGGCTTCGGCGGCGTGCGCATCGAAGACGACGTGCTGTGCACCGCGAGCGGGGCCGAGGTGCTGACCGCGTCGATCCCGAAGGCGCGCGCGGAGATCGAGGCGCTGGCGGGCTCCGCCTGATCAGCGCTTGCGCGAGACGACGATCACGTTGCGCATCGCCGGGGGCAGGGTGCGCATGAACACCACGTACAGCCCCGCCGACAGCCCGAAGCCGATGAACCACGCGTAGACGTAGAGCTCGTCGAAGAAGTTCTTCTCGCCGGTGATGAAGCCGGCGCTCTTCAAGAACCCGGGCACGTTGGGGATCACGCCGATCACCAGCGCGAGCAGCGCCGCCACGTTCACGCCACGGTACTGGCCGTCGGTGCGGTACAGGTCGGGCACGTCGAGCGTCTGCTTCCGCACCAGCCAGTAGTCGATCACCATGATGCCGGCGATCGGCCCGAGCAGCGCCGAGTACCCGATGAGCCAGTTGAAGATGTACGTGTCGGCGGTCGCGAGGAACTTCCACGGCATCATCACGATGCCGAGCACGCCGGTGATGATGCCGCCGATCTTGAAGCTGATGACGCGCGGGTTGAGGTTCGCGAAGTCGTTGGCGGGGCTGACCACGTTCGCCGCGATGTTCACCGAGATGGTCGCCACCGCGACGCCGAGCAGCGCGATGATCGCCACCACCAGGCGCACGCCCGGGCTCGTGATGAGCGGCTCCGCGAGGCCGGGCGGAGGCGTGGCCGAGGTGAGGTGCGAGAGGATCACCACCGGGTCCCACAGCGTCTTCGCGTCGGCGCCCTTGAGCAGCGCCTGCGCGGCCGAGGTGATCACCACGCCCATCGCCGAGAACGCCACCATGGTGGTCGGCAGCCCGAGCGTCTGGCCGAGCATCTGCTCGCGCTGACCCTTCCCGAAGCGCGTGAAGTCCGGAATGTTGAGCGAGAGCGTCGCCCAGAACCCGACCATGCCGGTGAGCGACGGAATGAAGACCTTCCAGAACGAACCGATGGTGTCGAACTTGGAGTCCTGCTGCAGCATGGGCCCGACGCCGCCCGCGCGCCCCACGACCCAGATCAGCAGCGCGGCCGCCATCACCAGCACCAACGGCGCCGCCCAGTTCTCGAACACGCGCACCGCGTTCATGCCGCGCAAGATGATGAAGATGTTCAGCGCCCAGAAGATGAAGAAGGTGATCGCCGAGGGCAGGGTGAGGCCGGCGAGCGACGCGGTGCCGCCGAGCGTGGCGAAGTCGGGCCACAGCGCGACCACGAAGGTCTTCACGGCCTCGCCGCCGATGAAGGTCTGAATGCCGAACCAGCCGCACGCGACGATCGCCCGCAGCACCGCCGGCACGTTCGCGCCCTGGGTGCCGAACGACGATCGCGCCAGCACGGGGAAGGGAATGCCGTACTTCGTGCCCGGGTGCGCGTTCAGCAGAATGGGCACCAGCACGATGATGTTGCCCAGGCCGATGGTGAGCAGCGCCTGCCACCAGTTCATGCCCACCGCCACGAGGCCGCCGGCCATCATGTACGTCGGAATGCAGTGGGCCATGCTGATCCACAGCGCGGCGAAGTTGTAGGTGCTCCAGTTGCGGCGCTTGCCGGGCACCGGCGCGAGGTCGGCGTTGAAGAGCGGGCTCTGGCCGATGTCGGCGGGGAGCTCGGCCAGCGCTTCAGCCGCGAGGGCGGGGTCGTGCATCGCGCCTGTGTATCACTCCGGGCGCGGGCCGCTGCAGCGCGTGAGCCCCTTCTTGCTCGCCGCAGCCGAATCGAGCTCGACCTGCGTACAGCCCATGCGCCGCAGCACGTACGTCGGCACGTTCTCGGCCAGGGTCGGGCTGTCGAACGCGTATTTGGGATCGAAGAGGTTGGTCGAGGCCGCCTCGAGCCGCGACTCGTCACCGAGGAGCACCAGCACCGCCTCGTACATCGCGCGGTCGGCCGGGTCCTTCGTGGCCTTCGCCGCCGCCGCGATCACCGCGCGCGCCTTCACGGTGATGGTATCGGCATCGGCACGCCGGCCCGCGCGCTCGAAGAGGTGCAGCGTCGCCGGGCGATCGCCCCGCTCGAGGACCCCGCTGTGCTTCACGTAGCTCTTCGCGAGCGCCTCGAGCAGCGCAGGGTCGGTCACCTCGACCTTGTCGGCCTCGAGGCGGCGCAGCAGGATCCCGCCGTGGGCGTCGCCGGTGGTGATGAGCTGCACCATCATCGCCAGCTGGTTGGGCTGGTCAGCGCGGAGGTGCAGGCTGCCGAGCGCCATGGCGTCGGTGCCGCGCAGGCTCTCGAGCTCCGCGGTGTCGACCGGCTCGCCGAGCCACAGCTGCACCAACGCGCGCCGCGGGCCAGCGGGGCAGGGGCCCATCGCGTCGAGCACCTGCTTCTTGCGCCCGTCACCGTAGCGATCGACGAGATCGTCGAGGCCACGGCCGCTCTCGAATTCCTTGAGCGGCTCGAGCGGCGAGGTCGCCTCGCACGCCTTGCCGAAGAACCGACCGACCGCAGCGAAGCGAGCGGGCGTCTCGGCGTCGGTGCAGTCGATCTGCCGCAGGCGCACCCACGCCCCCGCGTCCTTCTCGATCAGCGGCCCGAGCTTGTCCCACGTGTCCTTCTGCCGGCAGCCGAACCGCACCACCTCGCTGCGCGTCTGGTCGCTCTCGCCCTTGTTGAGCAGCTCGGTCGCGAACGCCAGCCCCTCGGTCTCGAGCAACGACGCCGAGTCGACGATCGCCTGCGCGCGCTTCTGCGGGTCGGTGGTCTTCTCGAGCAGCTTGCGCTCGTCGGCGACGAAGTCGTGCTTCGCGCTCAGGGGCAGGGGAATGCGCTCGGCGCCGCCATCGGGCAACGGCTTCTGCTTCGCGACGTCGACGTACGCGCGCTGATCGAGCGACTTGAGGGTGATGCTGGTGGTCTCGATCACCTCTCCGTCCTTCAGGTGCTGGGCGTGCAGCAGGTCGCCGCCCTTGTCGAAGGTCGCGAAGAGCAGCACCTCGCCGTCCTTGCGAATCACCACCTCGTCCCACGTCTCGGGGAAGGCGATCTCGTAGAGGATGATGGGGAGCAGGATCACGCAGGCCGCCGAATGCCCGCACCCGCCACCGCCGCCGGCCGAACGCGTCTTGCGCTCGACGGAGATCTCGGCGCCGAGCTCCTTCGCCTGCTTCTTCGCGGCGCTCAGCGTGAGCGGCACCTCGGCGTACGACACCTTCTTCGGCTCGCAGCAGCACCCGGAAACGGCGAGCGCGAGCACCACCCCCATGGCTTGACGCATCGAGCCACCGTACCGCGTCCGTGCTTGAGGTGCGCGGGCAAGGTCGCTAGAGGCCATCGCATGTCCGCTGGCCAGGCCTGGTTCCAGAAGAAGCCGAAGATCGCCGCTCCCGACCCCGACGAGGCCGCCTCGTCGCGCATGGAAGGCATCTGGGAAAAGTGCGACTCGTGCGGCGACATCATGCTGCGCGAGGAGCTCGAGAAGGCCCTCAACGTGTGCCCCAACTGCGGCCACCACATGGCGCTGCCGGCCCGCGTGCGCATCGCCGCGCTCTGCGACCCTGATTCGTTCGAAGAGTTCGACACCGGCCTCGAGCCGACCGACCCGCTCGGGTTCGCCGACTCGAAGAAGTACAAGGACCGCATCAAGTCGACGATGAAGAACCTCGGTGAGAAGGACGCCTTCATCAGCGGCGTCGGCACCATCGAGGGCCAGCGCGTCAGCCTCGGCTGCTTCAACTTCGACTACATGGGCGGGTCGATGGGCAGCGTGGTGGGTGAGAAGGTCACCCGCGTCTTCGAGCGCGCCCTCGAGCTGAAGTGCCCGGCGATCGTCTTCTCGGCGTCGGGCGGCGCCCGCATGCAGGAAGGCATCTTCTCGCTGATGCAGATGGCGAAGACCTGCGCGGCCATCAACAAGTTCCGCGAGATTCGCCAGCCGTACATCTCGGTGCTGCTGCACCCCACCACCGGCGGCGTGGCCGCCTCGTTCTCGTGGCTGGGCGACGTGATCCTCGCCGAGCCGCGCGCGCTCATCGGGTTCGCCGGTCCGCGCGTGATCGAGCAGACCATTCGCCAGAAGCTCCCCGAGGGCTTCCAGCGCAGCGAGTTCCTGCTCGAGCACGGCATGATCGACGCCATCGTGCAGCGGAAGGATCTGCGCGGCCGCATCGCGCAGGTGCTCGGCCTGCTCGGCTCGTGACGTGACGCCGGTGCTGCGCGGCCTCGAGTACTTCAGCTCGCTCGCGCCCTCGCACATCAAGATGGGGTTGGGGCGCGTGCTGACCGCGCTCGAGACGCTCGGCCACCCCGAGCGCCGCGTGAAGGCGATTCACGTCGCCGGCACCAACGGCAAGGGCTCGACCTGCGCCTTCCTCGCGTCGTGCCTCTCGCGCCGCTACCGCGTCGGCCTCTACACCTCGCCGCACCTGGTGACGCCGAACGAGCGCATCCAGATCGACGGCGTGCCCATCGACGACGCCACCTTCGCGCGCCGCATCGACGAGGTGAACGATCGCCTCGGGCCGCACGAGCTGACGTACTTCGAGTTCGGCACGGTGGTCGCCTTCTGGCACTTCGCGCACGAGGCCCTCGACGTCGCGGTGATCGAGACCGGGCTGGGCGGGCGCCTCGACGCCACCACCGCGTGCGTGCCGCTCGTCACCTGCATCACGCCCATCGACTTCGATCACATGGAATACCTGGGCGACACCCTCGAGGCGATCGGCCGCGAGAAGGCCGGCATCTTGAAGCCGGGTGTGCCGGCGGTGTTCTCGAAGGACTCCACCACCGCGATGCTGCAGCCTGGCGCGCTCGAGGGGCGCGACTTCTCGATTCAGGCGCAGGCCGACGGGTCGCTCGAGTGGCGGTCGGCGCGCCGCACCCTGGGCGGCCTGCGCCCGGGGCTGCGCGGCCGTCACCAGCACCAGAACCTCGCGCTCGCGCTCGCCTGCCTCGACGCGCTGGGGCCCGAGCTCTCGCTGACCGACGACGAGGTCAGGCAGGGCGTGGCCGCGGCGCGCTGGCCCGGTCGCCTCGAGGAGTTCCCCGGCAGTCCCCCCGTGGTCCTCGACGGCGCGCACAACCCCTCGGGGGTGCGCGTGCTGCTCGACGCCTTCGACGACGTGTACCCGGGCCGCGAGGTGCACCTCGTCTTTGGCGTCTTCGCCGACAAGGACAGCGAGCCCATGATGCGCGCGCTGTTTCCCCGCGTCGCCGCGGTGCACCTCGCGCCGATCGCCAGCCCGCGCTCGAAAGATCCCGCCAGCTACGAGGCGTTCGCGCGGGGCTTGAACTCCGCGGTGTCCCGGCACGCCTCGGCGGAGGCAGCGCTCGAGGCAGCGCGTGCGTCGGCGCCTCCCGGAGCCATCGTCGTGGTGGCCGGATCTCTCTTTTTGATCGGGCAGTTGCGACGCGTCTTGGCGCGTTGACACCCCTCGATCGGCGGTTACCTTGGCGCTCGTATGAGTCACCCGGCCGGGAAGAAGCACGAGCATGAGTCGCACGCGCACGAGTCGCACGCGCACGAGTCGCACGCGCATGAGGGTCACGAAGCGCACGAGGCCCATCGGGTGAAGGTGAACGACCGCCGTCGCGTGACCGTCGAGGGCGAGCCACGTGAAGAGGCCGCGGCCCCCGCGCACGAGCACGTTCCGCACGCCCACCCCGACGAGGTCGCGAAGTTGAAGGCCGAGCTCGATCACGCGCACCAGCGCATCAACGAGCTGGCGCACGCGCTCCAGGCCGGTGATCGCGACCGCGAGGAGTTCAAGCACCGCCTGACCCGCGAGCGCGAGCGGATGCTCGACGTCGAGAAGGGCAACGTCGCGCAGACCCTGCTCGAGGCGGTCGATCAGCTCGACCTGTGCCTCCAGTCCGCCGCCGACTCTCCGCTCGCGCGCGGCGTGAAGCTGATTCGAGAGAGCGTGCTCAAGCACGCCGAGTCGACCGGCATCGAGCGCGTCGAGCTGGTGGGGCGCCCGTACGATCCCAACCTCGCCGAAGCGACCGACATGGAGATCACTCCGGTCGAGGCCGACGACGGCAAGGTCACCGCCGTCATCCGCGCGTGCTACCAGCTGCGTGGCCGCGTCATCCGCCCCGGGCTGGTGCGGGTCGCGAAGTACGTGAAGCCGGCGCAGGCCTGACCCTCTCGAAGGGGAATGCCGCGGGGCGTTCGCGTGTACGATGCCGCTGGTGCGTCGCGTCGCTCTCGTGGTGATGGTGGTGGGGCTGGGCCCGGTGACCGTTCGCGCCGAGGGGCCTGCCACGCCGACGACCGTTCCCCGCCCCGCCGAGGTGAAGGCCGAGCTGGGCGACTGGGTGCACGCGAAGGTCAGCGCTCAGCGTGGCCAGGCGAGGGTGTCGGCGCCCACGCCCATCGGTCCGCAAGGGCAGCTGTGGCGCGAGCGGGCGCCCAACGCGCCGCCGCTGGTGCCTCGCTTCGTGCCGCCCACCTCGCTGGCCCCGCTGGTGAAAGCCGTGCGCCCCGGCGTGGTGAACATCGGCGCGCGCAACCAGCAAGACGCCCGCAAGAGCGCGCTGGGCTCGGGCTTCATCATCAACCCTGACGGGCTGGTGGTGACCAACAACCACGTCGCCGAGCGCGTGACCGATCTCTCGGTGCGGCTCGCCGATGGGCGCACCTTCGACGCGCTGATCGTCGGCCGCGACCCCTCGACCGACCTCGCGGTGCTGCGGCTGGTCGACGCGCAGGGGCTGCCCACGGTGACGCTCGGTGACTCCGACGATCTCGAGGTCGGCGACTGGGTGGTGGCCATCGGCAACCCGTTCGGCCTCGACACCTCGGTGACCCACGGGCTGATCAGCGCCCGTGAGCGCGAGCTGGGCCTCGGGCCCTTCGACGACTTCATCCAGACCAACGCGCTGATCAACCCGGGCAACTCCGGCGGCCCGCTCTTCGACATGAGCGGCAACGTGGTGGGCGTGACGACCGCGATGATGAGCGGCGGGCAGGGCATCGGCTTCGCGGTGCCCATCAACCTGGTGAAGGAGCTGCTCCCCAGCCTGGTGATCAACGGCCGCCCCGAGCGCGGCTGGCTCGGCCTCAACGTGCAGGAGATCGGCGACGGCGTGACGCGCGCCGCGGTGGTGGTCGACGTCTACAAAGACAGCCCGGCGGCGAAGGCGGGCATCAAGCCCGGCGATCACGTGGTGGGCATCGGCGGCAAGCAGGTGCAGCGCTACCAGCAGATCCTCCGGCGCGTGGCGCTGCTGCAGCCGGGCACGGTGGTGAAGGTCGAGGTGATGCGCGGCACGAAGAGCCTCACGCTGAGCGCCACGCTCGCCACGCGCCCCTCGACCGACGCGATCTCGGCCATCAACGGCGGTGGGCGCGTCGACGCGTTCGGCTTCGCGGTGCGGCCGATCGACACCGGCGAGGGCGGGGAAGGGGGCCTGCGCATCGAGGCCATCGTGCCGGGCGGGCCCTCGGAGGTCGCGGGGCTGGCGGTCGGTGACGTGATCGTCGAGGCCGATCGCGACGCGGTGACGTCGCTGAAGGATCTCGACGCGGTGCTCGCCGAGCTGAACCCGGGCGAGTCGGTGCTGCTGCGGGTGCGGCGGGGGCAGACGCTCCGCTACATCGCGGTGCGCCCGAGCGGCCTGCGCTGAGTCACTTGCCGAGCCAGAGCCCGACCTGGTCGCCGGTGCGGCCGACGGTCACCAGCACGGCCTCGAACTTGGTCTTCACGCCCTTGAGCTGACCGCCGCCCTTCTTCGGCAACGTCCAGATGCCCTGCGGGGTGAAGACGATCTGCAGGCGGAGCGCCTGGCCCTGGACCTGCCGCGCCATCATCGCGGGGTTCCACCCGTCGGGCAGCGTGCTGTCGATGCGCATGAACGGCATCACCGGGTTGCCGTCGGCGTCGGTGCGGCTCGGCGCGCCGTGGGTGATCGCCATGCCGTTGGCCGTGAAGAAGGGCGTGAGGTTGAGCACGAATTCGCCCTGCATCTTCACCTCGCCCATCGCCAGCACGCTCGCCGTTTCCTCGGTGATGATCATGTAGAACTTCTTGCCGTTGACGCCCTGGCGGAAGATCTCGGCGTTCTTCTCGCACTCGCCGCCGCCGAGCATCTTCGAGGCGCAGTCGCCCACGTACTTGTCGACGAACGCGCTGATCGCGCCCATCGCTTCGGCCTGATCACGCAGCTTCGCGAAGCGCTGATCGACGTCGGCAAGCGCGAGGGAGGGCAGGGCGATGATCGCGAGAATCAACGATTTCATGGAGTTCCTCATGTGGTCGTGTCGCATTGAGTGGAGAATTTGCCTACATGTGCGCACTCTGTACGCTTCGCGACATCCCACCCCACTTCAGGAGCGTCGCGTTGAACGAACGTCGCCAGAATCTCAGGTTCGACAAGGTCTTCACGGTCTACCTCACGACGGCCGAAGGCATGACGAGAGGTATCGCCAGAAACATCAGTCCCTCGGGTCTTTTTGTCGAGACCCGCGATCCCCTGCCGCTGGGCGGCAAGATCAAGGTGACGTTCACCGCCGACGACGGCACGGAGATGACCGCGCTCTGTGAGGTTCGGTACCAGGTGGCGCTCAACTACGGCGACGGGGAAGAGATGAATGGGACGCGTGGGGCCGGCCTGCGGATCATCGCCTACGAGACCCGCGAGGACCAACCTCTTCTGCTCGTCGATCGCGAGCGCGTGCTGCACTGAGCTGTTCGGTTTTGGTGCTCGGGTTGTTCGATCACCTGAGCTAGACCGCCCCGGCCGTTTCCACTCTCGCTGGGGGTCTTGCACATGAAGCGTCTGTCGCTCGCTGCCATCGCCGTCGCCTCGCTGTCTGTCCCTGCCTTTGCTCAGCCCGCGCCCGCTCCGGCGCCGGCGCCCGCGCCGAAGGCCGCTCCCGCTCCCGCTCCTGCTCCGGCTCCGGCCGCGGCGCCTGCTCCCGCGCCGGCCCCCGCCGCCGCGATGGACATGACGAAGATGGGCCCGGCCGCGCGCAAGCCGACCAACGAGGCCGCCACGAAGAAGGAGATCGAGGCGTTCTTCAAGGCCGAGGACGACCTGATGAAGAAGAAGGACTGGGACGGGCTGATCAACCGCGTCGACTTCCCGGTCACGATGATCACCGACACCATGCAGGGCGTGCCGGAGGCCAGCCAGACCACCCGCGAGCAGTACGTCGCGATGATGAAGCCGATGTGGGAAGGCTCGGGCGAGTCGAAGATGACGCACAAGCTGACCGTCGGCGTGCTGTCTGACTCGCTCGCGACCGTCACCGACGACTTCACGATGACGATGGGCAAGAACACCATCAAGGGCCGCAACTCGAGCTTCCTCGTGAAGTCGGGCGGCGCGTGGCGGTTCAAGATGATGGCCGAGGCGGGCTGGGGCGGCATGGCTCCCGCGGCCGCGGCGCCTGCTCCCGCGCCGGCTCCGGCTCCGGGCACGCAGACCGCGAAGGCCCCGGCGCCTGCTCCGGCTCCCGCGCCTGCTCCGGCCCCCGCGCCGGCGCCGGCTCCCGCGCCGAAGAAGTGACCACCGCTCTCCCTCTCCTCCCGAGGAGGAGAGGGTCGGGGTGAGGAGAAACCCGTCAGCACCCACGCCCGCCCCTCCCTCGAGGTGGCGGGCGTTTCATTGGGCGCGGTCGAAAATCCGCGCGGAAATTCGCCCTGAAAAGGGCCCCAATTTGTCAACGCCGCTGCCGGAACTCTCACGCGCCGCGAACACCGCCCGCGCCGATACCGCGGCATGACCCTCTCTCGCTCCGTCGTCTCGCAGCGCGCCGCCTCGATCCGCTCCGCCTTCCTCCGCGCCGATCGCAACCACGACGGCAAGCTCTCCGCCGCCGAGCGCTCGAAGGCGGCCGGCCTGGTGAGCGGCGCCGCGCGCGAGGGCCTGGTCGAGGCCTTCAAGCAGGCGCGGCTGCGCAGCGGCTTCACCTCGGTCTCGCGCGGCCGCTCGCTGGTCTCGCTCGCCGAGCACAACGCGCTGCGCGCCGATCGCAACCGCAACGGCGTCTCGGCGTCCGAACGCGGCACGCTCTCCGGTCCCATCGCCCGCGCGTTGACCCGCGGCGCCACGGGGACGGGCGGCGCGGCCCCGGTCGGCGGCTCGGGCTCGGTGAAGGGCCTGCGCGCCACCTCGACCATGCGTGCGCTCGCCCGCGCCTCGACCCAGGTGGCCCGCTCGATGGGCGGCTACCGCGGGCTGGGTCTGTGCGCGACGGGCGTCAGCCGCGCCATCGCCCGCGCGATGCACCTCTCGGTGCACGGCAACGGCAACCAGATCGACAACAACCTCCCGCGCCGGCACTTCAAGCAGATTCACATCTCGCTGCGCGATGCGCTGAAGATCCCCGGGCTGGTGCTCACGTGGGAACGCACCTCGAGCGCGCTCGGCCGCAAGTACGGCCACACCGCGATCACGCTGGGCAACGGGCGCAGCTCGGCCAGCGACTTCATCGAGCGCAACACGCTCTACGCCGGCGGCCGCAGCGGCCTGAAGATCTTCCTGCCCATCTGACGATCGACGGCTGGAAAGACGACCGGGAAAGACGACGGCCCGCCCCTTCGAAGCGAGGGAGCGGGCCGTTTCACGTCCGGGATCTTTCAGCGCAGGGTTACTGCGAGAAGCCCTCGAGGAGGTAGTGCGCCTCGATGCGCTTGAGCGCGAGCACCATCGCGGCGCAGCGCGTGTCGACGACCTTGCCGATCGTGTAGCCGCGGCTGTCGTGCAGGTCGCTCTTGCTTGCGGTGTTGCGCGCGATGTCGCGAATGATGCGGTAGTTCTTCTTGAGCGCGAACTCGAGCTTGGCGTCGACGTCCTTCTCGGTCCACGACTCCATGCGCTTGTTCTGGATCCACTCGTAGTAGCTGACCGTCACACCGCCGGCGTTGCAGATGATGTCGGGGATGATGTCGATCTTGCGCTTCTCGAGCACGCGGTCGGCCTCGGGGGTGGTCGGGCCGTTGGCGCCCTCGGCCACCAGCTTGACCTTCAGCTTCTCGGCGATGTCCGCGGTGATCTCGCCACCGAGCGCCGCCGGCATCGCGATGTCGGCCTGCACTTCCCAGAAGTCCGACTTCGAGATCGCCTGCGCACCGGGGTAGCCGTGCACCGAGCGCTTCAAGTTCTTCGGGTTCTCGTTGACGTACTTCATGAGCTCGCCGGCATCGATGCCGTTCATGTTCATGATCGTGCCGTCGGCGTCGTTCACCGCGACGAGCTTGGCGCCCATGTTCTGGAGGATCAGCGCGCCCCACGAGCCCACGTTGCCGAAGCCCTGCACGATGAAGGTCTTGCCCTTCAGCGTCTCGCCCTTGTCGGCGTAGTAGTCCTCGATGGTGTACGCGACGCCCTGGCCGGTGGCCTTGGTGCGGCCCAGCGAGCCGCCGATGCGCACGTCCTTGCCGGTGATCACGCCGCGCTGGTTGTGACGCTCGCGCTCACCGTCGGAGAACTGACGGAGGAAGAGCGCCATGATCTCGGAGTTGGTGCCGACGTCGGGCGCCGGGATGTCGATGTTCGGGCCGACCAGCTGCTTGAGCTTGTACATGAAGCGCAGCGAGATGGCCTGGAGCTCCTCGCGGCCGTACTGGCGCGGGTCGAGCTGAATGCCGCCCTTGCCGCCGCCGAACGGAACGTCGGAGATCGCCGTCTTCCACGTCATCTCGGCGGCCAGCGCCTTGAAGAGATCGAGCGAGACCTCGCGGTGGTAGCGAATGCCGCCCTTGTACGGGCCGCGCGCCTGGTTGTGCTGCACGCGGTACGCCTTGAGGCGCTGCGACTCGCCCGGCATCAGCTTGTAGACCTGGCCGTCTTCGAGGCGGAGGTGGCCGTTCTTGATCGCCACGTCAGACCCGAGCAGCGCCTTGCCGTTCAAGATGATCTTGCCGTCGAACAGGCGCTCGAGACCGTTGGGGTCGCGCACCTTGGTCACCGAGAGATCGCCGAAGTTCTTCGCCTCTTCGGGGGTGACCGGCACCAGGCGGTCCTTCAGCTTGGTGGTGACGTAGAAGATGTGCTCGTAGTCCGGCTCCTCGAGCTCGAGCCGCACGCGGCTGTCGAGGTTCATCACGTCGGCGGCGCGATGAAAGATCTCCATCGCTTCGGTGTAGACGGTCTTGCGCGGCTGGGGCGCGGGCGCCCGCATGAAGCTCTGTTCAGACATGCATTTCCTCGGTTCGTAACGTCGTGACGACAGGTCGCGAAGTTCGCGCGCACCATACGCACCGAGATGTTCCCGAAAAGGAAAAAGGGACGGCACACCGCGTCACGCGCGTCACGATTTCAGGAGACGAAAAAGCCCCGGTTCTCGTCGTGATGAGGTGACGAGAACCGGGGCCAGAATGACTCGAGAGCCGAAACCCGGGATTGAACCGGGGACCTACTGATTACGAATCAGTTGCTCTGCCGCTGAGCTATTTCGGCGTGTGAGAAGCGCGCGCGAAGTAGCAGACGGGGCAGGGGGCTGCAACTGACACGTGCGTCGGCGGGTCACCGGGTGCGGTTGCGCACGACCCGGGTCTTGGTGGTGTCGCCGCCCGTCGAGAGGGTGATGGCCACGTCGGTGTCCTGGTCGCCGTCGACGTCTCCGAGCGCCACGCTCAACCGGGTCCCCGCGCCCACCCCCGTCACCTTCGTCTCGGTGAAGACGAAGTTGCCGCGGTTGCGGCGCACCACGAGGTCGACGCCGCTCAAGAAGACGAGATCGGCCAACCCATCCCCGTCCAGGTCGAACACGCGCAAGTCCGAGGCGCTGGCGGCGGTGAACGTGACGCGCGAAGCGAAGCCCAGGCCGAGGTTCTCGAAGACCTCCACGCCGGTGGCCGTCACGCCGGCGAGATCGGGGTCGCCGTCGCCGTCGAGGTCGGCCCCGCCCAGCGCCGTGACCGCCGACGGCAGCGTGTCGACGCCCCCGTCGGCCGAGTGCACCACCGGCTGCGAATCGACCCACCACACCTCGCCGTCGACGCGCGCGACCGCGGTGGCCTGCGGGGTGGCCGTCACCGAGCCGCCGTTCTGCGCGATGATCGCGAAGCCGTTGCAGCCGACCGCCACCGCGCTGCGGCGCACCACGCCGTCCTGCGGCAAGAAGGTGGCGCCCGGGCAGCCGCCGTCGAGCGGGGTGAGCGCGTAGCTGGCGCCGGTGTTGACGAGGAGATCGAACGTGCCGTCGGCGTTGACGGTCACCACGTCGAGGTTGCCGTCGCCGTCGAGGTCGAGCGTCTCCGCGCGCACCGGGCTGCGTTGGAAGGAGAGCTTGCGGCTCGACACACCGTCGAAGCCGAGCGCCATGTTCCACGGCACGAGCTCCACGCGCCCGAGCGCGGGCACCGCCACGAGCAGATCGCCCGGGCCCTTCGGGTTGAAGTCGCCGACCACCGCGGGGCCGCCCTTGCTCAGGTCGAGCTCGGGCGCGGTCTCGAACGCAGGGCTGACGCAGTGGAGCGTGTCGACCGCGCAGCTCGAGGTGCAGACGTTGGCGCCCCAGGTGTCGCACGAGGGCACGCCCAGCTTGCCGTCGCAGGTCTCGCCGAGATCGAGCACGCCGTTGCCGCAGCGCTTCACGCAGAGCGCCGTGTCGTAATGGCACTGGGCGTTGCAGACGACCCGCCCGGTGTCGAAGCCGAGCGACTGGCAGGTGCCGGTGCCGGCTTCCGAGCCGTCGCAGTCTTCGCCGTCTTGAATGATGCCGTCGCCACAGGTGGGCGGCGGGGGAGGCGGCGGCTCGATGATCATGCGCGTGCGATCGTCCCGGCACGCGGTGAGGGCGGCGACCGCGGCGAGGCAGGCGAGGAATGGGGCAGACCGGAGCACGGAAAGGCACCTTATCTCCGAGCCGCCTCGGGTGAACCGGTCTGCGGGCGTGTGCTACGAGGTCGGCATGACGGCCGAACCGCCGAAGTGCCCCACGTGCAAGCGAGCGGTGCTGACCCGGCCCGAGAACCCCTGCTTCCCGTTCTGTGGCGAGCGGTGCCGGGCGATCGATCTCGGCAAGTGGCTGGGCGGCGAGTACCGCATCGCCGCGCGCTCCGACGAAGAGGACGAAGACGGCGAGGTTCCGCCTCCGGGCGATGCATGAGCCTGTACCTCACCGGCGGAGTCGCGGTCGCCTACGCGGCCGGCGTGGTCACCGCGCACCGGCTCACCGTCGCCCGGCGTCGCGCGCAGGCCTTCGGCTACCCGACGCTGCGGTGGCTCGACTGGGACTCGCTGCTCCAGGGCGTGCTGCCGGCTGACGCCGAGGTGATCGAGCGCGAGGTGAAGGGCGCCCCCGAGGGAGGCCCGCCCCCACGCATCTTGCAGCGCGCGAAGGCCCGCGAGGTCGAGCTGCTCGAGGCCCTCGTCGCCGGCGCTCCGGTGCAGGCCGAGGCCTTCGGCGAGGCGGCGTTCAGCGGCGGCGAGGCCCGCTGGCTGGGCCTGTTGTCGTGGATTCGCGACGAGCCGATGCGCGTGCTCGAAGAGCTCGAAGCGCGCACCCCCAACGGCGTGGCCGAGGTCTACCTGCGCGAGTGGCTCTCGCTCGAGCACCGGGTGACGCCGCTCAACCTCGAGCTGATGACCTTCTCGGCCAAGAACCGCATCAACCGCGCGCTGCGGAAGTTCGGTGAGACGTCGGCGCTCTACTTCATTCGCGCCCGCGCCAGCTCGCTGCTGGGCTTCACGCAGACCGTGCTCGACGACCTCGCGCGCGCGGTCTACTTCTCGCGCCAGGCGCCGTTCTACCTCGAGGCGGTGGTGCAGATGCCGTTCATCGAGGACTCGCGGCCGGCCCTGTACCGCGCGTGCCGCGAAGCGCTCGAGGCCTGAAGCGAGCCTCTGATCGTGCTGGCGTCGGGTGCCCGATCGACGCCACAATCGCCGCCCCCACGATGGTCGAGACGTTGCTGCTCTGGTTCAACCGCTTCACCGATGACCCGGGCAAGGTGCGCACGCGCCTCGCCGGCCGGCCGGTGCTCGTCTACGAGCCGCCCGAGGAAGACGAGCCGTCGGGTGACGACGAAGACGACGACTACCAGCTGCGCACGCAGTCGGGGCTCTCGGTGCCGGCGATCGGCGGCGGCGACCCGATGGCGGTGGTCATCGAGAAGACCAAGGACAACGCGTTTCAGCGCCGCATCACGATCGGGCGCACCGCGAACAACGACATCGTGCTCGACGACACCTCGGTGAGCCGCTTCCACGCGTGGATCGAGCAGGCCGGCGAGGAATGGGTGCTGGTCGACGCGGGCTCGCGCAACGGCTCGACCGTGAGCGGCAAGAAGATCCCCGCGAAGGCCCCGACCGCGCTCTCGAACGGCCTGGTGCTGCGCATCGGGGCGTTGCAGCTCACCTACTACACGGCGCAAGGCTTCCTCGACATGTTGCACCGCCGTGCGACCGAGTGACCTTCGAGGCCGAACGTCAGCGGTGATTCACCTTGTCGGTCACGACCCCGTTCACTACGGTGAAGCGCCCGATTTTCACTCGCTCACACCGGAAGCTCTCTCGTGCTGACCACCGAAGCACACGGCAAGACTGACGTTGGCCGCAAGCGCCAGCACAACGAAGACGCGATGCTGGTCGACCCGGCCCTGGGTCTCTACATCGTCGCCGACGGCATGGGCGGCCACGCCGCGGGCGAAGTCGCCAGCGCGCGCTCGGTCGAGGTCGTCAAGCAGCACCTGCTGACCAACCGCTCGATCCTCAAGGATCTCGCGAAAGACCCCAACCAGGCCAACCGCGCCGCCGCCGCCAGCCTCGTCGAGGTCGCGGTGCAGCGGGCGTGCGCCGACATCTACAAGACGGCCACCACCGACGCGACCAAGCGCGGCATGGGCACGACCTTCGTGTGCCTCGCGCTCGCCGGCGCCAAGGGCGTCATCGGCCACGTCGGCGACAGCCGCGTGTACCTGGTGCGCAACGGCCAGTGCCACCGCCTCACCGAAGATCACACCCTGATCTCGGCGCAGCTCAAGGCCGGCACCATCACCAAGGAACAGGCGGCCACCAGCCAGTACCGCAACGTCATCACCCGCGCGGTCGGCATCCAGGAATCGGTGCAGGTCGACACGCTGATCGTCGACGCGGTGCCCGGCGACGTGTTCGTGCTCTGCTCCGACGGCCTGCATGGCTACCTGAGCGACGACGAGGTGGCCTCGGTGGTGGCGTCGGCGCCGCTGCCCGAGCTGCCCGAGCGCTTCGTGGCGCTCGCCAACGAGCGCGGCGGCAAAGACAACATCACGACGGTGGTGATTGGGTGCTCCGGTGACCCTGCGACGGCGACCGAAGAGGTGGCCGAGGCGCAGAGCCGCATGGAAGCGCTCAAGAAGATCCCGCTCTTCCGGCACCTCACCTACAAAGAGCAGACGGCCGTGTTGTCGACCGCGAGCACCCGCACCTTCCCCGCGGGCCGCGAGATCGTCACCGAGGGCCAGCCGGGCGAAGAGCTCTTCGTCGTCATTCGCGGCCGCGTGTCGGTCGAGAAGGCCGGCGTCGAGATCGCCGAGCTGCGCGCGGGTGGCCACTTCGGCGAGATGGGCCTCATCGACAACGCGCCGCGGTCCGCCACGGTGCGCGCCATCGAGCCCACGCGCACGATGGTGATCAGCCGCAGCGATCTCATGGGCCTCATGAAGCGCGAGTCGATCCTCGCGGTGAAGCTCCTGTGGAGCTTCGTGCAGGTGCTGTCCGATCGCCTGCGCGAGACGAACTCCGAGCTGTCTGAGGCGCGCCAGGAGCTCGCGGCCGCCCAGGCCATTCAGCCGTTCGCCGAAGAGTGAAGCCGCCCGAGGGGGTCGCTGTGAGCGCGAAGTCAGTCGCGGTCTTGTCGGTTGCCATTGCGGGCGCCATCGCCGGCACCTCGCTTCCCGCCCGGGCGGACGTCTACGACACGTATGGATTCGGTCCGCGCGCCGCGGCGATGGGCGGCGCGATGACAGCCGAGGCGAACGATTACACCGCGGTGTTCTACAACCCGGCGCTGCTCGTCGAGCGGAAGGACGTGAACTTCGGGTTCAACTTCCACTTCTATCGAATGGTTTCACAAGTGCAGTCGAAGGACCTCGCGAAGGATCTCGACTGCAGCAGCTGCACCGCGCCTGACAGTGTCGGCACTTCGCTCGGGCTGCTGTTCCCCTTGGGCGGAAAAGTGAAGAACCACCTCGCGTTCGGTCTTGGCGTGTACGTGCCGACCGCGGTGTTGCTGCGCCTCAACGCGCCGTCATCGAAGACCCCCTACTGGTATCGCTACAACGGCAATCCAGAGCGGCTGCAGCTTCACCTTGGCGCCGGAATCAAGATCGTCGACTGGTTCAAGATCGGCCTGGGCGTGCAGGTGCTCGCCGACCTGATCGGCGACTCGTCGAACGTGTCGGTCGATCTCTTCAGCAAGAACATCAAGTCGGGCGAGTTGAACGCCTACCTCGGCACGCGCGTGGCGCCGATCTTCTCGCTGCACCTCTCGCCGCTGCAGCGCCTGCGCATCGGCGTGACCTACCGCTGGGAAATGCAGCTGAAGTACCAGATCCCCGCGAAGGTCGACCTCGAGGGCATCGGCACGCTGGCCTTCGTGATCAGCGGCGTCGCGCACTACTCGCCGCACACCATTCAGTTCGGCGTGGCCTTCGACGCGCTCGAGAACCTCACCTTCTCGCTCGACGGCGAGTTCCAGCTGTGGAGCCTGGCCCCGTCGCCGTACGTGGGCATCAACATCGATCTCTCGGGCCCCACCCTCGACGCGCTCGGGCTCGGCTCGGCGCTCGACGTGAGCTCCTCGAAGCAGCCGCCCGGGCTCGCCAACACCTTCGGCGGCCGCCTCGGCGCTGAGTACCGGCTCTCGGAGCGCTTCGTGGCGCGCGCGGGCGCCTTCTTGCGGCCCACCCCGGTGCCGAAGCAGGACACGCAGGGCACCAACCTGCTCGACAACACCACCATCGGCGCGTCGGTCGGCGTGGGGTTCAACTTCCCCGACCCGCTCGAGATCTTCCAGCACCCCATTCAGATCGACCTCGCCGGGCAGGCGCAGTTCGTGCTCGCGCGCGAGGCGAAGAAGGCCACCACCGACGATCAGCCCGGGTACACCTACTCGGCGAACGTGTACGGCGTGTCGGCGGCCATTCGCTACGACTTCTGAGCCGCTGAAACGGGTGGGCGAGCGGGGAACACCGCGCGCGGCTCGGGTGTCTCCAACAGGTCGGTCGAGTAGCCTTCTGGGCAGGCCACTTCATGAAGCAGCCCATGCGCCGCTGGTGGTTCTTCGCACTCATCGCCGTGGTGGCACTCGGGGCGGGGCTCTGGTGGGCCCTCTCATCGGGGGTGTCGTCGGGCCCGACCTCGCCAGACCCGGGCTCGCCCGCGCCGGTCGCTGACTTCGCGCCGGTCGACGTCAGGGCCTCCGGCAACCAGCAGGCGTTGACGCTGACCGGCGTGGTGAAAGATCCCACCGGCGCGCCGATCGCCGACGCCGAGGTCTTTCTCGCCGCGGCCACCCAGCCGACCTTCGCCACCCTGCGCTGCGGCGTGTGCGGCGAGCTGCTGTTGAGCTGCCACGCGCACGAGACGGCGCGCAGCCTCAGCGTGCTCTTCGAGAGCCGCCGCGGCGAACTGCAGGCGGCGCTCACCACGCGGAGCGACGCGCAGGGCCGCTTCCGCTTCGAGGGCTTGAGCGGCACGAGCTTCACGGTGTGGGGCCACGCGGCGGGCTTCGGTGACGGCCTGAAGGAACGCGCCGCGCCCGGTGAGCTGGTCGAGCTCTTCTTGCCGCACCCGCGCACCCTCGAGGGGCGGCTCCACGACGAGAATGGCCAGGGCGTCGCGGGCGTGGTGCGGCTGTCGTCGCGCCGGCTGGCGCGGGTGATCGAGGTGCAGGCCGGCCCCGATGGACACTTTCGCGCCGACGGGCTGGGCGAGGGGCCATTCGTCGTCAGCGCCAGCGCCCCGGGCTTGTTGCCGGCGCTCGCGCGGGAGGTGCAGGGCGGTGACGCCGCGCTCGAGCTCACGCTGCGCACGCCGCGAAAGCTCGAGGTGCGCGTGCTGCGCGACGGCCAGCCGGCCAACGCCACGCTCGCGCTCGAGGGAGATCACCTCTCGCGCCAGCTCGAGGTGAAGGCCGGGTTCCTGGTGCTCGATCAGCTGATGCCGGGCGAGGTGATCGTCACCGCCACGCAGGGCGAGCTCTCGTCGGTGCCCACGCCGGTGACGCTGGCCGGGCCCTCGACGTCGGTGACGCTGACGCTGGAGCACGGCGGCACCATCGCGGTCACGGTGGTCGACGAGGTGGGGCAGCCGGTGCCGCGCCCGACGCTCGAGTTGATGACGCGCGGCCG
This sequence comes from Myxococcaceae bacterium, assembly GCA_046351675.1. Taxonomy (GTDB): domain Bacteria; phylum Myxococcota; class Myxococcia; order Myxococcales; family Myxococcaceae; genus Archangium_A. The sequence continues at coordinate 15,765 of JAXLYB010000016.1, read as the reverse complement.
CGAGCGCATCGCGCGCAAGCTGGCGCAGACCGGTGAGCTGAGCGTCTTCGGGCCGGTGGGCGTCGGCGAGTACCTGCTGCGCGTCAGCGCCGAGGGTTGGCAGGCCACCGAGGTGCCGGTGGTGGTGAAGGCGGGCGAGGGCTCGGTGGAGGTCACGCTCAACCACGCCACGGTCATCGCTGGCCGGGTGATCGACGAGTACGGCCGGCCTGCGCCGGGCGTGTCGATCCTCGTGACGCCCACCGGAGAGTCGGTGATCGCGGACCCCGAGGGCCGCTTCTCGGCGTCGGTGCCGTCGCCCGGGTTGTACGAGCTGCACGCGCACCACTCCGACTGGGGCGGCGTCGATCTCAAGGTGCAGGCTCCGAAGGAAGACGTGATTCTCTCGCTCGAGCCGCGCGCCGGCGCCGAGGTGAGCGTCACCGCCGACGGCAAGCGCATCGAGGGCGCGCAGGTGACGCTCTTCCACCGCACGGGCAACTTCCGCAGTGATCGCAGCTCGGGCGCCGACGGCGTGGTGCTGATGCGCGGGCTGCCGGCCGACACCTACACGCTCGTCGCGTCGCACCCCGACTACCTCCCGTCGGAACGCCAGACGCTCACGCTGCGCGACGGCGACTTGCTGAAGCTGAACGCCGAGCTCAAGCCGGGCGGAGAGATCGAAGGCCAGGTCTTCGACACCCAGGGCGTGCCGGTCTCGGGCATCACCGTCACCACCACCTCGCGCAGCGCGCCGCCGCAGGTCACCGACGCGCAGGGCCACTTCAAGCTCACCCCACTGCGGCCGGGCACCACCTACGTCTTGCGCGCGACCCAGCGCGGCTTCGAGCAGCTGGGCAAGGTGAGCGCGAAGACCGGCGACACCGGCGTCTTGCTGGTGGTGAAGCGCCAGTCGGTGTTCCGCGGGCGCGTGCTCGGCGCGGGGCAGCCGCTCAAGAACTTCCGCGTCGACGAACACGAGGTGACCAGCAGCGACGGCCGCTTCGAGCTGCCGCTGCCCTCGACCGACGACAAGGTGATGATCGCCATCGAGGCCGCGGGCTTCGAGCCGTTGATGGCCGAGCGGGCGTCGAACGGCGGCGACCTCGGCGACTTCGATCTCAAGCGCGCGCCGTCGGTGACCGGCGTGGTGCGCGACGAAGGCGGGCAGGGCGTGGCCGACGCGGTGGTCAGCTGCGAGGCGTGCGAGCAGTCGGTGCGCACCGACGAGAGCGGCCGCTTCACGCTCGGCAAGCCGGCCTTCCAGCGCGAGTTCACCGTGTTGGCGCGCAAGGGGCGGCGCTCGGCGTCGAAGGTGGTGACGGCCAGCGCGCTGACCGGCATCGAGCTCACCTTGAAGACCGGCGTGAAGCTCGGCGGCGTGGCGTACCTGCCGTCGGGACAGCTCGCGGCCGGCGTCGAGATCTCCGGCGTGAACGTCGATCGCAGCGAGACGGTGAGCGTGGTGACCGGGGCCGACGGGCGGTACTCGCTCGACGTCGCGCCGGGCACGTACCGCTTCATGCTGGGCCTGAGCCCCGAGCAGGCCGCCGCCGAAGATCCTCCCGCGACCATCGTGCAGATCGGCGAGTCGACGACGGGCGAGACGCAGCTCGACTTCGGGCCGGTGCCGGGGCTCGCGTCGTTGACGGTGCGGGTCAGCCCGCGCAACGGCTGGGCGCTGTGGCTGGTGAAGGGTGACGTGAGCGCGGTGGGCAACCCGCCGATGGAGCTACTGCACGCGCCGTGGGCCCTGCTGGTCTACCAGCCGCATTCTGATCGCGTCGTGCTCGGCGCGCTCGCGCCTGGCCGGTACACGCTGGTGTGGTCGAGCTTCCACGCGGCCGTCGAGGGCGGCCCGGTGCTCACGCCGGTGACGGTGCCCGCCAGCGGGGAAGTGAGCCTGGTGCGCTGATGCGAGCCGCGCTGATCGTCGTCGCGCTGGTGATCGTCGTGACCGGCGCGCTCACGTGGTGGCTCCTGCGCGAGCCGACCATCGGCGGTTCGACCTCGACGCCGGTGACGGCGGTCGATGACGCGCCCCAGGGCTTCAAGCACGTCACCCGCGACGACGCCGAGGCCGATGACGCCGGCGTCGGGGTGATCGCCGGCAAGGTGATGACCGTCGAGCGCGCGCCCGTGCCGAACGCGCGCGTGCAGCTCTACGCGACCGAGAGCGAGCTGGTGGAACTGCTGTGCCCGGTGTGCGACCTGCCGGTGCTCGACTGCGGGCACCACTCGACGGTGAAGCAGATCATCGAGGGCATTCGCGCCAACCGCTTTCCGCCGCGGCAGGCGATCGCCGAGGTCTTCACCGACGCCGAGGGCAACTTCCGCTTCGACGCTGCGCCGCTCGACGGCTTCGTGGTCGCGACCAGCGGGCCGCTGCGGGGCGAGTCGGGGTCGGGTGAAGAGCTCGAGGTGATGCTCGAGGAGCCGCTCAAGCGCGAGGTGATGGTCACCGACTCGAAGCAGGAGCCGCTGGCCAACATCAAGGTGTCGCTGTTCGAGCCGTCGACCGCCACGGTGCGCGACGCGTTCACCAACGCCGACGGCCAGGTCACCCTGACCTCGTCGGACCCGCTGGCGTGGGCCTTCGTCGAGCACGAGGGCGATCTGCCGGTCGGCCGGCGCCTCGACGAGCTCTCGCAGTTCACGCTCGGGCCGCCGAAGACGCTGGTGGTGCACACCTTGATGGGCGGCAAGCCGATCGACGCCGAGGTGAAGATGCTGCTCCACCGGCAGGAACGGAAGTTCCCCACCCGCGACGGCCTGCTGCGCCTCGAGCAGCTGCCGACCGACTACTACACGGTGACGGTGTCGGCCGACGGGCTGGCCGCGGCAGAGCAGAGCGTCGAGCTGATCGAGCCGGTGACCGATCTCACCTTCGAGCTGCGCCGCGGGGCGAAGGTGCTGGTGACGGTGGTGACGCCCGAGGGCGACCCGCTCGAGTACGTCAGCGGCAACCTGCAGGGCAGTGACGGTGACGCCTCGGCCGACGCCGAGAACGGCGCGCTGCTCGTGTTGGGGCCGGTGCCCGAGGGCGAATACACGCTGAGCGTCACGTCTCGCGACCGCGTGCCGGTGACGAAGCAGCTCGACCTCCACCCGGGGGAGACGACGGTCGAGGTCACGCTCCGCAACGCGCCGCGGGTGACGGGCGTGGTGCACACCGCTGATGGAAAGCCGGCCAACAGCGTGCGGGTCGCCGCGCTCGAGGGCGGCATCGAGGTGGCGATCGACTTCACGGGCGAAGACGGCGCGTTCTCGCTCGAGCTGCAGTACCCCGGCACCTGCACCCTGCGCGCGCAGAGCAACCGCGACGGCGCCGCCGAGCAGTCGATCACCGTGCCGTCCGAGAGCGTGACGCTGACCCTCAATCCGCGCGGGGTGCTGGAGGTCGAGCTGGTCGACTTCGACGGCAAGCCGCTCGAGCCGAACTTCATCGTGCGCAGCGAGGTCGGCAACGACGTGCAGTGGATCAACGCCGACGAAGACGCGCCGGCCGCCGACGGGAAGATCGTGGGGCGCCTCGCGGGTCTGGCGACCGGCAAGTACACGCTGGAGCGCGAGATCGAGAACCGCGTGCCGATCTCGAAGACCGTCGAGGTGGTCGAGGGGCGCACCACGCGCGTGCAGCTCAAGGCCGAGCGGGGCGTGTCCATCGCCGGCAAGGTGATCGACGACCAGGGCAAGCCGGTGGTGGGCGCGGTGGTGGTGGTGAGCGATCGCTCGGAGCCGGTGATCACCGACGAGCAGGGCAAGTTCGAGCGCGAGGGCCTCGCGGCCGGCGAGACCGAGATCTGGGCCAGCCGCGACGACGGGGCGGAGACCGAGCGCAAGAAGGTGAAGGCGCCAGCGCGCGACGTGGTGCTCAAGTTCGACCCGATGACCTTCGTGACGGGCCGCGTGGTCGATGAGCGCGGCACTCCGGTGCAGGCCTTCGACGCGAACGATCAGCACTTCACGCCAGCCGATGGGCGCTTCAAGGTGCAGGCGCCGTCGAAGTCGCTCGACGTGTGGGCCGAAGGGTACGTCTCGCATTACCTCAGCGAGGCGACCGGCGACGTCGGCGACGTGGTGCTGCACAAGACGCCGACCGTCGAGGGCGACGTCACCGACGCCGAGGGCAAGCCGGTGAGCGGCGCGTCGGTCATGGGCTCGATCGACCAGGGCGGGGTGGTGAGCGACGCGATGGGCCGCTTCAAGCTGCAGATCACCAGTGACGAGCCGCAGGACATCGTCGCGACGCGCGGTGCGATGTCGGGGCGCGTGCCGCTGCGGGTCGGCAGCCCGGCGCACATCGTGATGTCGAAGGGCACCACCGTGGTCGGCAAGGTGGTCGACGGCACCGGCAAGGGCATTCCCTCGATCGTGACGGCCGCGAGCTCGACCGCGATGCGCCCGCAGGAGATCGACACCGACGAGCAGGGGCGCTTCACCGTCGAGCTCGCGCGCGGGGTGTGGATGTTCTCGTCGCGCAGCTTCCGCAGCGCGCGGGCGATCGACGTGCAGGGCGATCGCATGGAGGTCACCATCGGCGAAGACGCGGGCCAGTGCGGCGCGATCATCCACGCCGCGAAGCCGATCGAGTCGGTGTGGTTCCTCTCGCGCACCATGGAGAAGACCGAGGGCCCGTGGGAGGTCGTCGGGCGCGTGCCCGGCTCGATGGAGGTGCCCGTGCTGTCGGCGAGCACCACCATCACCGCGCGCGGCATCCCGTGCGGGCACTACGAGATCGCGGCGTCGATCGGCAGCGTCGTGACCTCGACCCAAGTCGATTTGCGCAGCCCCGCGCAGGACGTGGCGATGCCGTTGCCCGACATCGAGCTCGACGGGCCGACCGAGCCGGTGCCCACCCCCGAGACCCCGCAGCAGCCGTCGCCGCAGCAGCCTGCGGTGCCGTGAAGTGCGTGCTATTGGTGGGGCGTGACTTCCCTCAGTGGCAAGCGCATCGCGGTCGGCGTCGGTGGCGGCATCGCGGCCTACAAGGCGGGCGACTTCGTGCGCGAGCTGCGCCGGCAGGGCGCGACGGTGCGGGTGGCGATGACCGCGGCGGCGCAGGCCTTCATCACTCCGCTGACGATGCAGAGCCTGTCGGGTGACTCGGTCTTCACCGAGGTGGTCGACCCCGAGCAGGACGAGCGCTTCGGGCACTTGCACCTCGCGCGCTGGGCCGACGCGTACGTGGTGCTGCCGGCGACGGCCGACCTGCTGGCGAAGATCGCGCACGGCTTCGCGGGCGACGCGGTGACGACGTCGCTGATCGCGTTTCGTGGCCCGGTGCTCCTCGCGCCGGCGATGAACACGGCGATGTGGGAACACCCTGCGACGCAGCGCAACCTCGAGCTGCTGCGGCAGACGAAGAACACGCACTTCGTGGGGCCGGGCGTCGGGCCGCTCGCTGATGGTGACGTCGGCGTGGGTCGCCTGGCCGATCTGTCCGACCTGGTCGCCGCCACCGCGAAGCTCTTCGAGACGGGTCCGCTCGCGGGCAAGAAGGTGCTGATCACCGCGGGGCCGACGCGCGAAGCGATGGATCCCGTGCGGTTCATCTCGAACCCCTCGACCGGGAAGATGGGGCTCGCGGTCGCGGAGCTCGCGCGGTCGCGTGGCGCCGAAGTGACGGTGGTGCTCGGGCCGGTGGGTGACGTGGCGCCGGCGGGTTTCGAGGTGGTGCGCGTGACGACCGCCGACGAGATGCTCGCGGCGGTGATGGCGCGCGTCGAGAAGTGCGACGTCTTCGTGGCCACGGCCGCGGTCAGCGATTGGAAGCCGGCGACGGTGAGCGCGCAGAAGACCAAGAAGGGCGACGGGCCCGAGGCGTTGCAGCTGGTACGCACGCCCGACGTGCTGCTGACCGCGTCGCAGAAGGTGCACGCCAACGCGAAGCGGCCGGTGCTGGTCGGCTTCGCGGCCGAGACGAACGACGTGCTCGCGTACGCGAAGGGCAAGCTCGAGAAGAAGAAGCTCGACTGGATCGTGGCGAACGACGTGTCGGCGAAGGACGCGGGCTTCGGCGGCGACCGCAACACCGTGACCATTCTCGGGGCTGACGGCTCGTCGACCGGGGCGCAGGGCACCAAGCGAGAGGTCGCTGGCCGGCTCTGGGATCTCGTCGCCGCTCGGTTGCGACAGGGCTAAGGTCGGCGCGCCCATGGCGGACGTGAACGACATGTCGGTCGCAGAGATCGCGCTCGAGCTGCGGCGTCATCTTGCGTGGCAGGAAAGCGACGGCACGAGGGTCCTCCTCAAAACCCCCTCTCCCCCTGGGGAGAGGGTCGGGGTGAGGGGAGACGAACCCAGGAAGCCCGAAGCCAAGGCACCGCCGCAAGCGAAGCCGCCGGTGGCCGCCAGGCCCGAGCCGGGAGTCCTCAAGACCCTCGACCAAATCCGCACCGAGCTGGGCGACTGCCAGCGCTGCAAGCTCTGCAAGGGCCGCAAGCAGATCGTCTTCGGCAGCGGCAACCCCCGCGCCGAGCTGGTCTTCGTCGGTGAAGGCCCGGGCGAAGAAGAAGACAAGCAGGGCGTGCCCTTCGTGGGCGCGGCCGGCCAGCTGCTGACCAAGATGATCGAGGCGATGAAGTTCAGCCGCGACCAGGTCTACATCTGCAACGTCGTGAAGTGCCGCCCGCCGGGCAACCGCAACCCCGAGCCCGATGAAATTGCCGCGTGCGAGCCGTTCTTGAAGCAGCAGCTCGCCGCGCTCCGCCCGAAGGTCATCGTCGCGCTCGGCAAGTTCGCAGCGCAGACGCTGTTGCGGGTCGACACGCCGATCACCCGGCTGCGTGGCCAGTGGCGCAGCTACGAAGGCATCGAGCTGATGCCGACGTACCACCCGGCGTACCTGCTCCGTCAGCCTGACGAGAAGAAGAAGGCGTGGATGGATCTGCAGGAAGTGATGAAGAAGTTCGGAAAGAAGTGAGAGGGCTGAACGCGTGAAGGGGACCATTCAGATCCACCAGGTGTTCTGCGGTTCGCTCGAGGGAAACCCGCTGGGTGACCCGAGCACGCGCGCGGTGCCGGTGTACCTGCCGCCGGGGTACGGCGAGGGCGAGCGGCGCTACCCGGTGATGTACTTCCTGCACGGCTTCACGGGCTCGGGCATGCAGTGGCTCAACACCTCGCCCTTCACGCTCAACGTGCCCGAGCGCCTCGACGCGCTCATCGTCGACGGCCGCATTCCCCCGACCATCGGCGTGTTCATCGACGGCTGGTCGTCGCTCGGCGGCTCGCAGTGGATCAACTCCGAGGGCATCGGCCGCTACCGCGACGTGGTGGCGCGCGACGTGGTCTCGTGGGTCGATCGCACCTTCAAGACGCTGGCGCGGGGCGGGGCGCGGGCGCTGATCGGCAAGAGCAGCGGCGGCTACGGCGCGCTCGTCATCGGCCGCTTCCACGCCGACACCTTCCAGCACATCGGCGTGCATTCCGGCGACGCGGCCTTCGAGTACGCGTACCTCAACGAGCTGCCTCAGGCGGCGAGCGGGCTGCTGAAGGCGGGCGGCGTCGACGCGTGGTACCGCGACTTCGTGCAGCGCGCGCGTGCCACCAAGATGCGCAACGACGATCACGCGGTGATCAACATGCTCTGCATGAGCGCCGCGTATTCGCCCAAGAAGGGCGAACCGATGAACCTCGAGTTGCCGATCGAGCTGCCGTCAGGGCGGATGCGCATCGACGTGTGGAACCGGTGGTTGGTCCATGATCCCGTCCGATTCGTGCCGAAGAACGTCGATGCGTACCGCAAGCTCAAGAGCTTCTTCATCGACTGTGGCACGCGCGACGAGTTCAACCTGCGATGGGGGGCGCGCCTGGTGAGCGACGAGCTCAAGGCCGCCAACGTCGAACACGTGCACGAAGAGTTCGAAGACGGCCACATGGGCGTCAACTACCGCTTCGAGCGGTCGATGGGCTGGCTCGGCATTCGGCTCGAGCAGCCGCAGTGATTCTTTCCGGAGCAACGACATCATGAAGCACCTGGTCAAGTCGGTGATCGACGCGACGCTGCACGCGCTGAAGGCAAAGGGCGCGATCAGCTTCGAGACAATTCCCCAGTACAACGTCGAGATTCCCCGCGACGCGGCGCACGGCGACTGGTCGTGCAACGTGGCGATGGTGATGTCGAAGACGGTCGGCAAGAAACCGCCCGAGCTCGCGGACCTGATCATCGGCGCGCTCACCGACGCCGACCGAATCGTCGCGAAGATCGAGAAGGCCGGCCCGGGTTTCCTCAACCTGAAGCTCCACGACTTCGTGTTCCAGAACGTGGCGCTCGAGGTGCTGAAGGCGGGCGACCAGTTCGGCCGCGCCGCCCCGAAGTCGACCGGCAAGAAGGTGATGGTCGAGTTCGTCTCGGCCAACCCGACTGGCCCGGTGCACATCGGCCACGCGCGCGGCGCCTTCATGGGCGACGCCATCAGCCGGCTGCTCGACGCCGCGGGCCACGACGTGACGCGCGAGTTCTACATCAACGACTTCGGCAAGCAGGTCGAGACGCTCGGGCGCACCGTCTACAAGCGGTACCAGCAGCTCTTTGGCGCGAAGGTCGAGCTGCTGCCTGGCGAGTACCCGGCCGAGTACGTGGTCGAGATCGCCAAGGCGTGGAAGGCCGAGTCCGGTGACGCCTACCTGACCAAGCCCGAGAGCGAGTGGTTCCCGAAGGCGATCGAGATCGGCATCCGCGAGAACCTGAAGGCCATTCGGGCGACGCTCGCGATGGCGCACATCACGCACGACGTGTTCTTCAGCGAGAAGTCGCTGCACGACAGCGGCAAGGTGCGCTCGGTCGTCGACTTCTACAAGTCGCGGGGCGTCACCTACGAGGCGGCCGAGGGCAAGCGCCGCGAGAAGGGCGACAAGGTGCGCGACGCCGAGTCGAAGGCCGCGCAGTACAGCGAGCAGCAGAAGGGCGGCACCTTCCTGATGACCGCCACGTACCAGGAGAACGGCAAGTACGTGCTCAAGGACGAGGAGGATCGCGTGATCCTCCGGCACGACGGCACGCCGGTCTACCTGACCGCCGATCTCGCGTACCACAAGGAGAAGTTCGACCGCGGCTACGACCTGATGGTCGACGTGTTCGGCGCGGATCACGCGGGCCACGTGCCGCGCATCCAGTCGGGCATGACGCTCGCCGGCTTCGACGCGAAGAAGCTCCAGTTCGTGCTGGTGCAGATCGTTCGCATCACGCGGAACGGTGAAGAGGTGAAGGTCGCCAAGCGCACCGGCACCATCTTCGAACTCGCCGAGCTGATCGAAGAGGCGGGCGCCGACGTGTGCCGCTTCATCTTCTTGATGAAGACCGCCAACGCGCAGTTCGACTTCGACCTCGACGCGGTGCAGGCGCAGAGCAAGGACAACCCGGTCTTCTATTTCCAGTACGGGCACGCCCGGTGCGCCAACATCCTCAAGAAGGCGCAGGAGAAGGGCATGGGGTTCGACCCGAACGTCACGCGCGCGCAGTTGGCGCGGCTGACGCTCCCGGAAGAGCGGGAGATGCTCAAGAAGATGAGCCGGCTGCCCGACGTGGTGCAGACCGCGGCCGACAAGCTCGAGCCGCACCACGTGCTCTATTTCTGCCAGGAGCTGATCGCCGACTTCCACGCGTACTTCACGCAGACGAAGTCGGACCCGGTGATCAACTCCGACCCGGAGAAGCGGCAGGGCAAGCTCGCGATGGTCGCCGCGCTCAAGCAGACCTTGAAGAGCGCGTTCGGCATCCTCGGCATCAACGCGCCGGACTTCATGCCGGAGCGTGAAGAAGAGTGACTGCCTCGATCGAGCTCGCCATCTCACGTGGGGCGGCGGCCGATCGGCTGGGGCTGGCGTTCTTCGGCGGCTACCGCGCGGCGATCACCGTGCTCGATCCCTCGCTCGGCCCTGAGGCCATCGGGGCGTTGTGCGCGACGGAAGACGGCGGCGGGCACCCGCGGGCGATCAAGACCACGCTGCGTGACGGCGTGCTGCACGGCACCAAGCACTTCGTCAGCGGCGGCTCGCAGGCGACGCACCTGCTCGTCGTGGTGTTGATCGGCGAGCGCGATGCGCGGCCCGAGCTGAAGGTGGCGCGGGTGCCGGCGAAGGCCGCGGGCGTGCGGGTCGAAGATCTCCCGCCGCTCGACTTCGTGCCGGAGGTGCCGCACGGCTCGGTCACCTTCGACGGCGCGCGCGTCGAGGCGGTGCTCGAGGGCGACGGCTACGAGCGGTACCTCAAGCCGTTTCGCACCATCGAAGATCTCCACGTCTTCGCGGCGGTCGTCAGCTGCCTGCTCGCCAACGGCCAGGCGCTGCCCCACGCGTCGCAAGAGCGGCTGCTCGCGGTGCTGGCGGCGCTGCGACAGCTGGCCGGGCAGGGTGCGTCAGATCCCATGACCCACCGCGCGCTCGCCGGGGTGCTGGCGCTCGCGCGCGAGACGATCGACGCGCTCGACCTCAGCCGCTTCGAGCCAGGCTTCCGGGAACGGCTGGAGCGCGACCGTCCATTGCTGAAGATCGCGGAGAAGGTGCGGGAGCAGCGTCGCCAGCGCGCCTGGGAGCCGGGTCGAACCTGACGTCGAGGATCTTCCAGCGGAAGTAGGAGAAGTCTCCCAGCGGCAGCTTCCACACCACCTCACCCTCGACGGGGATCTGCACGCCGTCGAAGCGCTTCCACGCCGTCGCGGGGACGACCCACCGCTCGCGCTTCGAGTCCGCGCCGCCGCCGAGGTAACGCATCGCCTCCATCGAGACGAAGCGGCCCTGCGCATCGATGGTGAACTCGGCCGAGCCCTCGACGTCACCCAGGCGCAGCGTCGCCCGCGCGCGGGAATCGTCGATCGGCGTCCACGACACCGAGGGGCTCAGCGCTGCCGACGGGAACCACACCATCTCGCCGAGCCACCGCAGCAGCGAGCCCTCGTCGATGCGCGGGCCGCGTGCGTCGACGACGGGGATCAGCCCCGCGACGCGGATCTCCATGCGCCCGAGTCCGTCGTGCCATTCATCGAGCCCGCGGACCGGCAGGCCGGCCATCGAGACGCGCGCGTGCCACGCGAACGCGGGCGGATCGACGGCGAAGGTCTGCTCCGCGGTCACCGGGTGCCACGCGCCGTCGGGGGTGGTGCGCAGCTCGCCCTGCTGCGTCAGCTCGACCACGCGCACCGGCACGCGCCCGACCACGCCCGAGGCGGTGAGCCAACGCGCGATGGGCGGTGGGAGTCGCGCGAGATCGTCGGCGGCGATCGCCGGCTGAGACGGCCCGCGGCCACCGGTCGCGATTCCTCCGCGCACCACGTCGGCGCGCTGGTCGAAGCCCGCGAGCGCGAGCGCGATCACCACGCCGCACGTCGCGATGACGTTGGCGATGGTGCCGTACTTCGCGTCGTCCCACGCGCTGACGATCATCACCTGCGAGAGGATCAACGCCACGCCGATCAGCGCCGCCCACACCACGCCGCCGGCGCCGGCCGCGAGCGCGATGCCCGCGGCGATCGATGCGACCGCGGCCAGGCCCCACCCGGCGACGCGCGCAGCCGGAGGCCAGTCGGCGTTGAACGCGGTCAGCTGCGGCACCGCTTCTGGCCGAAGCGCCTGGACCACGCCGATCACATGAATGAGCCCATGCAGCACGAAGATCGCAGCGAAGACGTAACGCACGACACACCTCCCGCGCCGTCGAACGGGTGCACCGCGTGTGCCTCGTGAACTCGCTCGGAAAGGCTCGGGTCGCCGCGGCGATCTGACGCAAACGCTGCGGCCTGATCACTGCCGTGCACAGGTGTGAACCACAGGTGGAATTGACGCTCTTCGTTCGCGGGGCGTACTTCTCGCGTCAATGATCTCTTCGATCGTCGCGCTGCTGCTGGCTGGTGCTCCGACGGTGTTCATGAACGCGCACATTCCTTCGACGGCCGACGCGCAGTCGATGAAGGCGCTCGGCGCGAGCGGCGTGCGCATGGACTTCAACTGGTACGACTTTCAGCCCGAGGCCAACCGCTACGAGTGGGGCTATCTCGACGCCGCGGTGCAGGCCGCGCGCGCCAACGGGCTCTCGATCTACGCGAGCGTCGCGTACACGCCGCAGTGGGCCTCGACCATGCCGACGTGCGTGCCGCTGGGCAGCGACGACGCCACCAAGTGCGGCAACAAGCTCCCGGTGCAGGCAGCGTGGACGCAGGCCGTCACCCAGGTCGTCACGCGCTACCGCGGGCAGGTCGACTGCTGGGGCATCTGGAACGAGCCGAACCTCCGCACGTTCTTCGATGGCACCCTCGATCAGTTCGTCACCACCATCTTCATTCCCGCGGCCAACGCGATTCGCGCGGCAGATCCGCAGGCGCGCATCTGTGGCCCCGAGCTCGCGCACCTCGCCGCGTCGTCGAACTGGAACGGGCGCAACGGCACGTGCGCGTTCGGCAGCTGCATTCGCAACGGGTGGGAGCTCGATCTCTCCCAGATGCTCGATCGCGTCGGGCCGTACCTCGACGTGATCACCCACCACAACTACAAGGCCGACGCGGCCGGCACGATGACCTCGCTGCTCGACGGCGAGTACCAGGTCGGCGTGCTGGTGCACGACTCGGTGAAGCACGTCATCGCGTCGAAGGGCTACGCCAACAAGGAGTTCTGGCTGACCGAGGTCGGCTGGGAGCACGGCCCGCAGGGGAGCATGGCGCTGCCCGACGTCGCGACGCGCATCGCCGATCTCTACGCCAAGCAGGAAGAGGTCTGCGCGGGCACCTACGCCGCGAGCCTGAACGACGCGTGGCCGGTGTGGACGCGCACGTACTACTTCCACTTCCCGTACGACCCGGGCTCGGGGTGGGGCATCGTCGATCAGAGCGGCGCGCCGCTCGCGCCGTACTCCGCGCTGCAGAACTGGGCGCGCAACCGAACCACGACCGCGTGCGGCCGGCCCACGATCACGCCTGATGCGGGAGTCCCGCCGGTGATCGATGCGGGCACGCCGCCGCCGGTCGACGCCGGGACGCACCCGGTGGTCGATGCGGGTTCTCCGCCGCCGGTCGACGCAGGGACTCCACCGATCGTCGTCGATTCCGGAACGCCGCTCACCAACGACGCCGGTACGCCGCCGCCTTCCGATGCGGGCAGCACCCAGGGCGTCGACGCAGGCACCACGCCGCCGCCGCCGGGCCAGGGCGACCCCATCGCAGAGCCACCGCCCGCGGGCTGTGGGTGCTCCTCGTGGAGCGGCGCGTGGGTGGTCCTCGCGCTCGCTCTCGCGCGCCGTCGCCGGCTGACCAACTGAGCAACCTTCAGCCGCCGCCCAGCAGCCCGTCGCAGATCGAGCTCGAGAGCGTCGGCACCTCGGGCATCTGGTGTCCCGTGAAGATGCCGCCGAGCCGGTAGATGGACCCGAGATCGTTGGGGATCATGTTGGCCTCGTTCCACCCGGGGATCGCACCGCCCGCGCGATCGACGAACGCGTTGCAGATGTCGCGCGGAATGTTCCCCGGAGGCGCTTCGCCCTCGAACAACATGATGACGTCGCCGAGCAGCTGCACCTTGGTGGCCTCGAGGTCGGCCCACACCTTGATGCCGTTGTAGCCGCCGGCCTCACCCGCGCGCCCCGCGGCGTCGAGAATCGCGAGCAGCCGGCTCACCAGCGCCTCGGTCGACTCGTCGCTGCCCGGGCCGCCCTCGGGCATCACGCCGAAGAGCTCGCCCGTGCGCTGATGCACCGCCCAGAACGCGAGCACGCTCCCGTCGGTGGGCGCGAGCACGCGGTAGTCGGCGTAGGCGGGGTAGGCGACGCCGACCCATTGCATGCCCAGCGACTCGACGGAGTTCGCGTCGAACAGGCCGAGCGTCTTGCCGCGGAGCACCGGCAGCGTGTTCTTCGCGAAGGTGGCCTCGAAGGCCGCCAGCCCCGCGGTGCGCTCGAGCGTGGCGGCGAAGGTGTTGGTGTTCGACAGCGACACCGTCTCGCGCGGCACCAGCGGCAGCAGGTCGAACCGGCGCACCGTCTTCTGCCCGAGCCGCGGCAGCGTGGCATGCAGGTTGATGGTGAGCCCGCCCACGTACGTGAAGTCGTCGGCCACGCCTTCGCCGAACAGCGGCGCCGAGGCGAAGTGCAGGCGCGTCGGCTTGCGGAAGAAGGTCTGCTTCTCGACCTGGGCCAACGCGGTCGCGTCTTGCGTGCGCACCGCGTCGAAGGCCGCCTCGAACTGCAGCCGTTCCTGCAGCTGCTCGTCGAGGAGCGTCGACAGCGACGGCGGCCCCGCCTCGACGCCCAGCACGAAGCGGCCGAAGAGCGCGCCCTCGACGTCGGCCGCGCCGCTCGCGAGGAGGCGCGTGACGCTGTGGGTGATGCCATCGTCACCTTCGGTCTCGATGGTGATCCACAGCGCCGACAGCGCCGGCTCGGTCGTCGGCATCACCGGCGGCGTGTACGTGGTGGTGGTCGTCGCAGTGCCCGGCGCGCGCAAGGACACCGAGACCTGTCGCGCCGAGCCACTGCCGGCGGGCGCGCGGTACACGATGCGGTAGTCGTTCACCTGTCGCGCCGCGAGGAAGGTGGTGACCTGCGAGGGCAGGGTGGTGTCGGTGACGCCGGTGAGCACCTGGCCGTGCGTCACGCGCGCGATCTGCGCCGCGGTCATGGTGTCGACGGTGCCGACGCCCGCGACGAGCACGGGAGGACCTCGCACCAACCGCGCGGCCATCTCGTTGCTCAAGGTGTCGTCGACCACGGCGTCGGTGATCACCACCACGCACGACGCGCCGGTGAGCGAGAAGGCGTCGACCGCGGTCCAGATCTCCGAGCCGGTGCCGCTCAGCATGCCGAGCTGCGTGTCGACGTCGGCGAGCGTGCCGACCATCGGCCCGGCGATGGCCGGCCCCACGAGGTCGACGCCGGCGACCTGCACCTGCGCCCCGGGGAACTGCGTGAAGATCGCGTCGGCGATCGCGTGGCCCACGGTGGGCGCGCCGGTGACGAACTCCATGGGGATCGAGGTGGAGCGATCGAAGAGCAACACCACCTTTGGCGGCGCGGCGCGGGTGCGGCGCAGCGAGGCGACCACCAGCCCGCCGTCTTCGCGAATCTCGAACGCGTCGGCGCCGAGATCGGGCACCTGGCGGTTGCTCGAGTCGCGCGCCGAGACGAGCAGCTCGACGTCAGGCCACGCGGCCGCGCTCACCTCGGCCTGCAGCTGCGTCACCGCCGTCAGGCGCGAGGCGGGCGTCGGGCTCGGCGCCAGCAGCTCGCCGTCGATCAGCAAGCCACCGTCGGCGCCGTGCTCGAGCCGCGTGCCATCGCGCAGCACCGGCACGCCCACCGTCGAGAGCGCCTGCGACTGATCATCGCTGAGGCCGTCGCCCCGCACCACCAGCGTGGGGATGAAGCCGTTCACCTCGCCGACCTTCACCTGGCGGGCGCGCGCGCGGTTGAGCGGCGTCGTGAAGCCCGCGGTGATGGTGCGCCCCGCGACGTCCGACGCCGGCCACGTCTTCTCGACCAGCGTGAAGACGTTGGTGGGCTCTGCGTTGCGCGCGGCCGAGAGCACCACGTGCACCGAGCGCTCCCCGGCCGGATCGTTCGCGTCGATCGGCGTGCCGTCGACCTTCGACTCGCCGAACTGCGCGCCGTCGACGTTCGGGTTGGCGAACACCGCGCCGCCGTCGAGCGCCACGCGCACCAACGGCACCTCGCTGAGCGTCGCGTCGAACGCGGGCACCATCGGCGGCGCGGGCAACAGGCCGGACACCGCGGCGATCACCTCCGCACGCACGCCACCGTCGGGGTCGAGCGGCCCGAAGCCCTGGCCCCACGGCGCCGGCTGC
>JAXLYB010000015.1:0-185309 GCA_046351675.1 Myxococcaceae bacterium | reverse complement strand
AGCGCGCGACCGATCTCGCGCGGCGCATCGGGCAGCGGTTGCACCTGCCCAACGTGTCGCAGGCGATTGGCGTCACCATCGGCGCGGCGTTGTTTCCCACGCACGCGGCGACGGCGACGCAGCTGCTGCAGCGGGCTGATCAGGCGATGTACCGGGCCAAGCGGGAGCATCTCGATTTCTGTCTGTATGGGAGTCCGCCGGTGCCGCTCGTGTGAGGCGTGTCGCGGTCGGCCTCGAGGGTGGTGGGTGTGCTCTTCGTCGCGCGCCGTGCCGAACTGCGGGGTGCTTCTCGCTGCGGACGCTTCGTGACTCGTTGGTGCACTCTTCGTGAGGGTCACCGGGGAGTCGACCGCGGTGCGGATAACGCTGCCACAGCCCATTTTCCGCACCCGCGTCAGGCCCACCGTGCGTGAACTTCGCTCGTGGTCGAGGGGCTGCTCGTGCTGAGCAGGGACAGAATCCGTCACACCTCGCGTTGCTCTGAGGCTTGCTTTGTCGCTGTCCGCCTCAGGGGGCGGTGGTGTGCTCTTCGTCGCGCGCCGTGCCGGCGTGCGTGCTTCTCGCTGCGGACGCTCGTGGTCGAGGGGCTGGTCGCGCTGAGCACGGCCGGAATCCGTCACACCTCGCGTTGCCCTGCGGCTGCTGCGTCTCCCCTCACCCTGACCCTCTCCCCAGGGGGAGAGGGGATTTGAGCGCCGCTCAGCACCACCGTCTCAGGTTCGAGCGTGCGCGTCAGCTTGCGGAAGGAGAACGTCGCGCCCGGCCACAGCATGACGTTGCGGCCCTTCTCATCGAGGTACCAGCTCGAGCACCCCGACGCCCACACCGTGCCCGGCATGCGCGCCTGCAGCTCAGCGTTGTACGCGGCCTCGACCTCGGGCTTCACCTCGATGGCCGTCGCCCCCTCGCGCTCCAGCAGGCGCAGGTGCTCGAGCACGAAGCGAATCTGGCTCTCAATCATGTACACCATCGAGTTGTGACCGAGCCCGGTGTTGGGCCCCATCAACGTGTACAAATTGGGGAAGCCGGGAATGGTCGTGCCGCGGAACGCGTGCATGCGCTCGCCCCACGCCGTGCCGAGCTCGACCCCGCCCCGCCCGATGACGCGCGTGCCATGCAGTGACGCCGCGACGTCGAAGCCGGTGCACCACGCGATGGCGTCGCACTCGATGCGCCGCCCGTCGGGAGTCACCACGCCGCGCTCGGTCACCTCCGCGACCGCGCAGCTCTCGAGCGTGACGTTCTCGCGGTTGAACGCCGGGTAGTACTCGTCGCTGATCAGCACGCGCTTGCACCCCATCGCGTACTTCGGCGTCAGCCGCTCGACGAGCGCTGGGTCCTTCACCTGGCTGCGCAGGTGGCGCTTCGAGAGCCGCTCGCCCAGCTTCATCACCCACGGCGCGCGCTTGAACGCCACCGCGCGCGACTCGAGCCGCGCGTAGATGCGCGCCCGGGCGAACTTCATCAGCGCGGGAAACCGCGCGTAGAGCCACTGCCAGAAGCCGCTGATGGGAGCGTCGTTGCGCGGCACGATCCACGCCGGCGTGCGCTGGAAGAGCGTCAACTGCTTCACCTTCGGCGCGAGCGCCGGCACGAGCTGAATCGCCGACGCGCCGGTGCCGACCACCACCACGCGCTGCCCGGTGAGGTCGACCGACTCGTCCCACGCCGCCGAGTGCAGCTGCTTCCCCTGGAACCGCTCCCGCCCCGGCACGTTGGGGAACTTCGGGTGGTGCAACCCGCCGACGCCGAGCACCAGGTGACGCCCGGTGAACGACTCGCCCTGCTTCGTGCTCACCACCCACAGGTGGCGCGCGTCGTCCCACCGCGCTTCGGTCACCTCGCAGCCGAAGTGGCAGTGCGGCTGCACTCCGAAGTCGACGGCGACCTGGCGCAGGTACGCGAGGATTTCCTTCTGCGGCGCGTAGTGGTGCGACCACCGCGGGTTCGGCGCGAACGAGAAGGAATAGAGGTGCGAGGGCACGTCGCACGCGCAGCCCGGGTAGCGGTTCTCGCGCCACGTGCCGCCCACGCCGTCGCCCTTCTCGAGCACCACGTACGACTTGCCCTCGCGCGCGAGAGAGATGGCCATGCCCAGGCCCGAGAAGCCGGACCCGACGACGACCGCGTCGAAGACCTTCATGGCTGGAGCGACGCCTTCCACTGGCTGAGCAGCTCAGCATTCCCGTGCGACGAAGGGTGGAAATCGCGCGCGAAGTACGAGGCCCACGGGCGAATCAGCGAGCCAAGCGCCGACGGCTCGACCCACATGAAGCGGAACAGCCGCCACCATTCCCGCGCCGAGAAGAGCACCCCGCGCCGCGCGAAGAAGAGCACCAGGTTCGGCCCCATCAGGCCCCAGAAGAAGAGCGTCACCAGCAACATGATGCGGCTTCGCTCGAACCACGTGCCGCCCACCGCGAGGTAGGTGTCGAAGGCGACCGAGCGGTGCTCGTGCTCCTCGGCGGCATGCCAGCGCCACAGCCGCGCCATCACCGGGTGCGCGTCGCCGAGGAACTCCGGCCGCGACAAGACGCTCTCGCCCATGAGTGACGTGTAGTGCTCGAGCGCGCAGGTGATGGCGAGCTGCTTGCGCGGAGACAGCACGCGCGTCGCGAACCCGAGCAGCGCCTTCACCACCTTCTCGAGCGTGGCGATGGGCAGGCCTTCCGCGGCGAGCCGCTCGTTGTACGCGACGTGCTCTCGCGCGTGGAACCCTTCCTGCGCGCAGAACGCGGCGACCTCGGCGACGAGCTTCGGGTCGCTCAGCTGCGGCAAGAAGTGGCGCACCGACTTCACGAAGAAGCCCTCGCCGACGGGGAAGAAGATGGACAGCTGGTCCCAGTAGGCGGTGACGGCGACTCCGCCGGGGTGCCAGTCGCGCGGCACCTCGTGCAGCGGGAAGTGCAAATCGCGCGGTTCGATGGAGGCGGTGACCTTCGAGTCCATGGGCGCAGTGTGCCGAAGGTGCGAGGTGGGCGGCCATGCGCCGCGGTGTGGGCGTGGGCCACCGTGTTGTCTTCGTGGGCCACGCCCGGTGGTAGACCTGTGCGCGTGCTGCTCGGCGCCTACGCGTCCCACCTGGTCGACATCGCCGCGCGCTTCGGCGTCGAGGCCGAGGAGCTGCTCGGTCCGCTCGGGCTGACGCAGGCGAAGTTGACCGAGCCGGCGACCCGCCTCGACGTGCCGCGCATCGTCGCCCTCATCGAGCGTGCCCGGGAGCTGACCGGGGAGCCCGCGCTCGGCGTGTACCTCGGCCTCGCGATGCGCGCGTCGTGGCACGGGTACCTGGGCTTCGCGGTGCTCACCGCGCGCGACGTCGGCGACGCGCTGAAGATGGGCGAGAAGTACGTGCTCACCCGCACCTCCGCGCTGGGCTTCAAGCTCGAGGTGCGCGACGACGTGGCCACCGTCACCGTCGAGGAACGCGCCGACTTCGGTACCGCGCGCGACGTGGTGCTGCTCGCGGTGTTGCTGGGCTTCGCGTCCATCGGGCAGGCGCTCTCGGGGCTCGAGCTCGATGGGCGGGTCGAGCTGGCGCTGCCCAAGCCCGACTGGTTCGACGCGGTGAAGCTGCCGCGGCTCGAGCGCGTGAAGTGGGGCCAGGCCGCGCACCGGCTGGTGTTCGACGCCGACGTGCTCGAGACGCCGTTTCAGCTCGCCGACGCCGCGGCGCAGAAGCTCGCGGCCGAGCAGTGCGAGCGGGAGCTGGCCTCGCTCGACCACGGCACGCGGTTTTCGTCGCGGGTGCGCGAGCTGGTGCTCGACGAGCGCGGCGTGGTCGACGTCGACGCGGTCGCCAAGGCGTTGCACGTCAGCGCGCGCACGCTGAAGCGCCGGCTGTCGGCCGAGGGCACGAGCTATTCCGAGCTGCTGGAAGACGAGCGTCGCGCGCGGGCCGAGGTGCTGCTGAAGGACCCGGCGAAGTCGGTGAAGGAGATCGCCGCTGCCCTCGGGTACGCCGACACCGCAGCTTTTTCGCACGCGTACTCGCGGTGGACGGGGCGGTCTCCGAGCGACGCGCGCTCGTGAGTTGGTGGTGCATCTGCGCGCAGGGCGAAGCGTGACAGCGACGCCGTGGTCGGGGCGGAGGCTTTCCGAGCGCGCGTGAGCTGGCCTCGCGCTTGCTCTGGCCGCCGGCCATGCGAGCTCTCCTGGTGGTGCTGGTGCTGGCGTTGGGATCGGGTTGCCCCGGTGGTGGCAACGGACCGTGTACTTCTCCCGAGGTGTTGTTTCCCGCGGCGCGCGCGACGGCGACGTCGGTCGATGCGGGCATGGTGCGGATCGACGTGCGTTGGCAGGTCAACGCGTCGGTGCCTGATGCGTTCTATGCGCAGCCGCTCGTGTCGGGCGATGCGCGGCTGGTCGACGCGGGCACTTCTTTCGTCGAGCTGATCAGCACGCGGCCCTTCAGCAGTGGCAGCGTCAACGCTCGCCTCGAGTACTTCGAGGGGCCGGCGCGGTCGTGCCAGCACATCGGCATGGACGATACGTACGTGCTCGAGGTGTCGGTGCCGGTGCCGACCGATGGCGGGACGTCGACTGGCACCATCAAGACCGACGTGCAGCTCGGCGCGCTGTGAACGCCCGAAAGACTCCGCACGCTGATCACTGCGTCTCCCCTCACCCCAACCCTCTCCCCACGGGGAGAGGGGGCTGGCGTGGTGGACCGATCGGTCACTCTTTTGTTACACGGCCGCCCATGCACCACTCCCTCGCCCGCGTGCTGATCAGTGCGGTCTGCATTTCCCTCGTCAGCGGCTGCAGCTGCGGCCACGACAACATCATGGACTCGCCCGACGGCGGCGAGACCGGCGGTGGCACGGGGACGGGCGGCGGCACCGGCGGAGGCACGGGCGGCGGCGGCACCGATGAAGACGCGGGCACCGATGCGGGCACGACGCCCATCGACGCGGGCTTCATGCTGCCCGACGGCGGCGGCTACCCCATCAAGCACATCATCGTCATCGTGAAGGAGAACCACACCTTCGATAACTACTTCGGCACCTTCCCCGGGGCCGAAGGCACCACGACGTACCAGCTGAGCGACGGCGGCACCGGCACCTGCGGCCGCGCGCCCGACAACACGTTCCGCGACATGGACCACAGCAACGGCGCGGCCATCACCGACTGGAACGGCGGCAAGATGAACGGCTGGGACCGCGTGGCCGGCACGAGCCGCTTCGGCGACAACCTCGCGTACGCGCAGTACCGCGAGCAGGACATTCCCAACTACTGGGCCTACGCGCGCACCTTCACGCTCGGTGACCACTTCTTCGCGCAGCAGCTCGGCCCGAGCTTCCCCGGTCACCTCGCGGTGCTCGCGGCGCAGGCGGGCTGGGCGAAGGGCAACCCCGACACCAGCCTCATTCACCCGTACTGGGGCTGCGACCAGGCGGCGAGCACGCGCATTCCGGTCGAAGACCAGATGACGTGCACCACCAAGGACGTCTTCCCGTGCTTCGACATTCCGTCGGTGCCTGACGTGCTCCCGGCCGGCACCACGTGGAAGTTCTACGGCTCGAACTTCTACGCACTGAACGAGACGTGGTCGATGTTCAACGCGGTCCGCAACATTCGCTACTCGCCGCAGTGGGCGAACATCGTCAACGCGAACGACTTCGAGAGCGACATCGACAACCACCAGCTGCCGCAGGTCTCGTGGCTCGTGAACCAGGACCTCGCCGACGAGCACCCGCAGGTCGGCGGCGTCTGCTTCGGCGAGAACTGGACCGTGCAGAAGATCAACAAGCTGATGCAGAGCGAGTACTGGAAGGACACCGCCATTCTCTTCACGATGGACGACTTCGGCGGCTGGTACGACCACGTGCCGCCTCCGCGCCAGTACGGCTGCGCGCCGACCACCGACCCGTACGGCCTCGGCTTCCGCCTGCCGCTCATCGTCATCTCGCCGTACGCGAAGCCCGGCTTCATCTTCAAGGAAGTGTCGGAGCACGCGTCGATCCCCCGCTTCATCGAGAAGATCATGGGCAGCACGCAGGCGCTGTCGGACCTCGACCCCGCCGCGCAAGACGGCCAGGCCAACGACCTGATGGGCGCGTTCGACTTCACGCAGACGCCGTTGCCGCCGTTGGTGCTCCAGAAGCGCAGCTGTCTGTGAGAAGTTGCGCCCCTCCATGGGCAGCTACTGGGCAGCACTCTCGCTTCGTGTGCAGGCGGCCATCGCGGTCGTGGTGCCCTGCGTCGCCGTCGCGCTGTTCACCAGCATCTACTTCCCGAGCCGGCTGAACGAGCAAGCCGGGCAGTCGCTCGAGAAGCAGGCGGTGAGCGTCGGGCAGCTCGCGGTGAACAACGCGGCGCCCATCATGCGGCTCATCCGCGACGGGCTCGCCACGCCGGCCGAGCTGAACGGCATCTTCGAGGGCGTGCGCGCGGGCGGCAACGTGATGCACCTCGGCGCGCTCGCCGTCACCAAGGAGCAGGTGAAGACCGAGGGCGGCAAGCGCTACCTCGAGGTGAAGGCGCAGGACACCAAGGTGCAGATCCAGGGTGACCTCCCGCCGGGCCGGTACGAGCTCGCGCCTCCGGGCGAGTGCACCGTGGAACGCGGCGCGGTGCTCGACGTGCGCTGCACCGCGGTCGACCAGGAATTCGAAGCGGCGATGGTGGTGCGCTTCTCGCTCGAGCAGTTCGTCGCGCTGCAGCGGGAGAACCAGGTCGCCGGCCTGTGGGTGCTGCTCGCCGCGGTCGTCGCGGGCCTGACGCTCGCGCTCTTCTTCTCGGGCGCCATCGCCGGTCCGCTCGGCGTCGTCACGCGCGTCGCCCGCGAGGTCGCGCTCGGTGACGTGTCGGTGCAGCAGGTCGAGGTCGGCGGCGCGAACGAGGTGCAGTCGATGGCGACCAGCGTGAACGACATGCTCAAGTCGTTGCGCTCGCTCGTCTCGGAGATGGTGGCGCTCACCCGCCGCCTCGGCGACGCCGCGAAGGGCCTCAACGCCGCGAGCAGCGACCAGACGCACGTCACCAGCCAGCAGTCGGCCTACGCGCAGCAGATCGCCGCGACCTTCGAAGAGCTCAGCCGCACCGCCGAGAGCATCACCCGCTCGACCGAGGTGGTGGAGCAGGCCGCGGTGCGCACCAACCAGGCCGTCGACGAGGCGCGCGCGGTGGTGCAGGAGATGGTGGGCGGCATGACCGAGATTCGCCGCGAGGCGAAGGAAGTCGCCGACGCCATCACGCGCCTCAACGCCGACGTGCAGCAGGTCAGCCGCATCGCGCAGGTCATCAAGCAGGTGGCCGACCGCAGCGACCTGCTCGCGCTCAACGCCGCGCTCGAGGGCACCAAGGCCGGTGAAGTCGGCCGTGGCTTCAGCGTGGTCGCCGCCGAGATGCGCAAGCTCGCCGAGAACGTGGCGCAGTCGGCGCGCGACATCGGCCGCATCGTCGAGAGCGTGCAGGCCTCGGGTGACGTCGCGGTGGTGCGCGCGAAGGAAAGCGTCGAGTCGTCCGACCGCGGCGTGAACGTCGCCGAGCGCGCGCAGAATTCCTTCCAGCAGATTCAGCAGCTCTCGCAGGGCACGAAGGAAGCGGCGCAGCAGATCGCCGTCGCCACGCGGCAGCAGCGGCAGTCGAGCGAGCAGGCCGTGCAGGGCGCGCGCAACGTGGCCGACCTCGTGAAGCAGGGCGTCGACGCGACGGGGCGCACCACGCGCATCGCGCAGGACCTGCAGGCGTCGGTCGATGCGCTCACCGCGGTGACGGGCCGGTTCAAGGTCGAAGGCCGCAACTGATCAGCCTGACATGAAGCGTCGACTGAAGCGGCTCGCGGTCGGGTTCGCAGCGCTGGTCGGTCTGCTCCTCTGTGTCGGGCTCGCGTGGGAAGCTTTCACCCGCGGCCAGCTCGTGACGCGGTTTCCCGTGCCCGGCACGCTGGTCGATGTCGGCGGTCACCGGCTGCAGCTCGATTGCCGCGGCGAGGGCGAGCCCACCGTGGTCTTCGAGTCGGGCATCGACACCGGCGGGGCGCTCGCGTGGTCGAAGGTGCACGACGCCGTCGCGAAGGTGACGCGCGCGTGCGCGTACAGCCGCGCGGGCCTGATGTGGAGCGAGCCCAGCGCCGACGTTCGCGACGCGAAGCACATCGCTGATGAGCTGCACGCGCTGCTGGCCAAGGCCGGCGTCGCGCGGCCCGTGGTGCTGGTGGGCCACTCGCTGGGCGGCGTGTTCGCGATGACGTTCACCGCGCAGTACCCCGAGGAGGTCGCCGGCGTGGTGCTGGTCGACGCGTCGCACCCCGAGATGAAGCAGCGCATGAACGCCGCGGGCCTCGAGCTGCACGAGCCGCTGCTGCCGTTGCAGATTGCTCGCGCGCTCGCGCGGACGGGCGTCGTGCGCGTGGTGGTGGGCGACGAAGACGCTGAGGCCGCGTTCGTTCCTGGCTCGCTCGGCGCGATGGTCTCGGAGATCGAAGCCGCTGACACGAGCCTCGCGCAGGCGTCGGCGCTGCGGGGCTTCGGCGACCGGCCACTCTTCGTGCTCACGGCCGGCAAGTTGTCGGACGAGTTCGCCGCGCAGGCTCAGTTGTCGCCGCAGCAGAGCGCGGTGTTCCAACAGCAGTGGCGCAAGCTGCAGGACGAGCAGGCCTCGTGGTCGACGCGCAGCCAGCACGTCGTGGTGGCCGACACGGCGCACGACATCCACCGCGACCGGCCCGAGGAGGTCATCGCCGCGGTGAAGTGGGTCGTGGCGAAGGTCCGCGAGCGCTGATCAGGCATTGAGGGACGAGGTCCCCACAGCGAAAAGTCCGAACACGTGAATCAGCTGCACCTCTCACTCCCGAAAACCGCCCCCGTTGCGGGCATTTCCCGAGGGTGTCGGACCCGCGCGGTAGATTCGAGGCCATGAACGAACTGGCCAAATTCCTCGGAGCGATGTTCACGCTGTCCATCGGCGTCGAGCGCGTGGTCGAAGTCATCAAGGGCGCGCTCAACTCGAAGAACTACCTCGTCAAGCCGCACCCGCACGCGCACACCCCGGGCCGCGACGCGGGCATTCAGCTCATCGCCGCGCTGGTCGGCACGCTCATCGTCACCCTGGTCGGCGCCGAGAAGTTCCTGCCCACCGACGTGCACCTCGATCGCGGCGGGCTCATCGCGGTCACCATTCTGCTCGGCGCGATGTCGAGCGGCGGCTCGGCGTTCTGGAACCAGACGCTGTCGATCGTCGCGGCCGCGCGCGCGCAGCGAGAAGTCGTGCTGCAGGGGCTCGGCGGCGTGCTGCCCTCACCGACGCCTGCTCCGGCTGACCCTCACCAGGACACGTCGAAGCGCGTGTAACCGTCGGCGCGCTCTTCGAAGGTCACCTTCGCGTTCGGTTGGCCGAGCTCGCCGAGCGCGTAGATGAGAATGCCCCGCACGTACGTCGGCATCTTGCCGATGTCGTTGAAGAGCAGCTCGATGTGCGTCGGCGAGAGCTCCTTCGGGTACACCTTCGTCATGTTGTCGGCGGTCTCGAAGTTCTCCGCCATGCGCAACAACGCGCGGCGCGGCCCGAGCAGCTTCAAGACCATGAACACGCCGCGGCCGACGAGCCCGTCGAAGTAGCCGATGAGGATTTCGCGGCCGAGCACCTCGAGCCCCGCCGCCTCGGTGCCGTCGGGCGTGAGCTTGCGCGCGAGCAGGCGCAGCAACCGTTCCCAGTCGTCGCGGCCGACGTCGCGCGGCTTCTCGAGGTTGAACTCCCGCAGCTCACCCGGCGTCATCAGGTTCCGGCGCTTGATGACCTGGTTGAGCAACGCCTCCACCGAATGGCGGAAGACGACGCCCTCGGCTGGCCTGGCATCGGGTAGGTTGTCCGCCATGGGAAAGACCATCGCCCTCACCGACGCGCAGTTCAAAGCTGAAGTTCTCGATTCGAAGACGCCCGTGCTGGTCGACTTCTGGGCCACGTGGTGCGCGCCCTGCATCGCCATGGAACCGAAGCTCGAAGAGCTCGCCACCACCCACGAAGGGAAGCTCAAGGTGGTGAAGGTGAACATCGAGGAGAACCAGGTCACCGCGCAGAGCTTCGGCGTGCGCTCGCTGCCGAACTTCCTCATCTTCCAGGGCGGCAAGGTCGTCGGCCAAATCGCCGGCGCGGTCAGCAAAGAGAAGCTGCAGGAAGCCGTGCAGAAGGTGCTCTAAAGCCGCAAAACGGAACACTGTCAGCGCGAGGTGTGTTCGTCTGCGCGCATGCTCGCGCTCGCGCTGGTCTCGACCGCCGTTCTCGCTGCACCTCCTGCTCCCGCTGACGTTCCCCCGGCGCTGAAGGACTGGGTGCCGTGGGTGCTGCACCACCGCCAGGTCGAGAGCTGCCCGTTCCTCACCGGCCGTGAAGAGAAGGTGTGCGCGTGGCCCGGCCGCCTCGCGTTGACGCTCGACGACAAGGGTGGCCGCTTCACGCAGGGCTTTCGCGTCGACGGCGAAGAGACGTGGCTCGCGCTGCCCGGTGAGCCGCGCCGCTGGCCGCAGCACGTGCAGGTCGACGGCAAGCCCGCCGTCGTCGTCGCGAAGGACTCGCGGCCGGTGGTGCTGATTCCCCCCGGCGAGCACACCGTCACCGGCGACTTCGCGTGGGACTCGATGCCCGAGGCGCTGCTGGTGCCCGGCGACACGGGCCTCGTCTCGCTCTCGTTGAAGGGCCAAGGCGTGCCGCTGCCCAACCGCGACGCCGAGGGCCGCGTCTTCCTGCAGCGCGAGTCGAAGCAGGAAGAGACCGACCGCGCCGACCTCGACGTGCACCGCCTCGTCACCGACGACATCCCGCTCACCATCCTCACGCAGGTGACGCTGAAGGTGTCGGGCCGCAGCCGCGAGCTCGAGCTGGGGCGCGCGCTGCCCGAGGGCTTCGTGCCGATGTCGCTGAGCAGCGGGCTGCCGGTGCGCGTCGAGAGCGACGGTCACCTCCGCCTGCAGGTGCGCCCGGGCACGTGGGTGGTGCAGCTCACCGCGCGCAGCGAGGGCCTCGTCAACGAACTCAAGCGCCCCGACCCCAAGGGCACGTGGATGGAAGGCGATGAGGTGTGGGCCTTCGACGCGCGCCCGTCGCTGCGCCAGGTGCTGGTGGAGAACGTGAACGCGGTCGACCCGACGCAGACCACGCTGCCGACGGAATGGCGCGGCCGGCCGGCGTACGCGATGGGCCCCACCGACGTGATGAAGCTCACCGAGCGGCGCCGCGGCGACTCCGAGCCCGCGCCCGACGTGCTCAACCTGCACCGCACGCTGTGGCTCGACTTCGACGGCAAGGGCTACACCGCGAGCGACAAGCTGGGCGGTCAGCTGCACCGCAGCTGGCGGCTCGAGGTGCAGCCGGGCACCGAGCTCGGGCGCGTGGTCACCACCGGCGCCGACCAGTCCATCACGCGGCTCGACGCGGCCGGGAAGTCGGGCGTGGAGCTGCGGCAGGGCGCGCTCGCCATCGAGGCCGACTCGCGGCTGACCGGTGACGTGTCGCACATCAGCGCGGTGAGCTGGGACGCAGACTTCAACAGCGTCACCACGACGCTCCAACTGCCTCCCGGCTGGCGACTCGTGAGCGCGAGCGGCGCCGACTCGGTGCCGGGCACGTGGTTCGACCAGTGGACGCTGTTCGACTTGTTCCTCGTGTTGATCATCGCCGTCGCCATCGCGCGGCTCTTCGGCATTCCGTGGGGCGTGCTCGCCGCGGTGACGCTCGGGCTCGCGTGGCAGGAAAACGACGTGCCGCAGTTCAGCTTCCTCGTGGTGCTGGTGCTCGAGGGGCTCTTCCGCGTGCTGCCGGCGGGAAGCTTGAAGAGCGTGCTCAAGCTGACGCGGCTCGCGGCGTGGGCGGCGCTGGTCATCATCACCGTCGCCTTCTCGGTGCAGCACGTGCGGCAGGGCATGTACCCCGCGCTCGCGCAGAACCGCTCGCTGGGCGGCGTGAAGTCGTACAGCGAGTACAACTTCGAGAACGTCTCGACGTACCAGCGCAGCTCGATGGGCTCGCTCGGCGGCGACGGCTGGGCCGGCGGCGGCATGCAGGGCTACGACAACGACATCACCGTCGCCGATGGGCTGGTGCAGAAGGAACAGGACGAGGAAGCGCGCGCCCCGACGCCACAGGCGCAGACGAAGTCGGTGCCGCAGAAGCTGAAGCAGCGCGCGCTCAACCCGCGCGACTACGACAAGAACGCGACGGTGCAGACGGGTCCGGGGCTCCCGCGGTGGGACTGGCAGAGCGTGGCCATCAACTTCTCCGGCCCCGTGCAGCGCGACCAGCAGCTGAGCTTCTTCTTCCTCGGGCCGGTGGCGAACCTGGTGCTCGCGTTCGTGCGCGTCATCTTGCTGATGCTGTTGGTGGTGGTGTTGCTCGGCCTGCCCGGTGGCTTCTGGCCCGAGGGGCTCAAGAAGGCGGTGAAGGTCGCTCCGGCGGCGGCGCTGCTGGCGCTGCTCTTCGCGATGCCCGCGTTCGCGCAGGAGGTGCCTGATCAACCCATGCTCGACGAGCTGCGCGCGCGGCTGACGGAGAAGCCGACCTGTGCGCCGAACTGCGCGTCGATTCCCCGCCTGCAGCTCGAGGCCTCGGAGAAGACGCTGCGGCTGCGCGTCGAGGTGCTCGCGGGCGCGTCGACCGCGGTGCCGCTGCCCGGGAGCGCGTCGCAGTGGGTGCCCGAGACGGTGCTGCTCGACGGCAAGGCGACCTCGGGGCTGATTCGCCAGGGAGACTCGCTGTGGCTCGCGGTGACGCCCGGTGCGCACCAGGTGCAGCTCGAGGGGCCGCTGCCGCCGCGCGACACGGTGCAGGTGGCGCTGCCGCTCCACGCGTACCGCGTCGAGGCGAAGGTCGAGGGGTGGACGCTCGATGGCTTGCACGAAGACGGGCTGGCCGACGACAACCTCCAGCTCTCGCGCAAGGCGACCAACGAGAAGGGCCAGGCCGCGGCGCTGCAGACCGGCACGCTGCCTCCGTTCGTGCGCGTCGACCGCACGCTGGTGCTGGGCCTGACGTGGACGGTGGAGACCCGCGTCGAGCGGCTCACGCCGACCGGCAGCGCGGTGGTGCTCGAGGTGCCGCTGCTCGCCGGTGAGTCGGTGACGTCGAGCGACGTGCGCGTGCAGGGCGGCAAGGCGCTGGTGAACATGCCGCCCAACGAGACGGAAGTGGCGTGGACCTCGGTGCTCGAGACGAAGAGCGCGCTGCAGCTCACCGCGCCGACGGGCTTGCCGTGGATCGAGTGGTGGCGGCTCGACGTCGCGCCGGTGTGGCACGTGACCATCGCGGGCATTCCCGTGGTGCACCAGCAGGACGACACCGGCGCGCGACTGCCCGAGTGGCACCCGTGGCCCGGCGAGGTGGTCAACATTGAGGTCGGCCGGCCCGAGGCGCTCGGCGGTCAGACGCTCACCATCGACCAGAGCCGGCTCGCGGTGTCTCCGGGGGCGCGCGCGACCGACGTGACGTTCACCGCGAACTTCCGCAGCTCGCGCGGTGGGCTGCACCCGTTCTCGTTGCCGGAGGGCGCGGTCCTTCAATCGGTGACCATCAACGGCACGCAGCAGCCGATTCGCCAGGAAGGCCGCACCGTCTCGATTCCGCTCGTGCCCGGCTCGCAGTCGGTCGAGCTGAGCTGGCGGCAGGGCGACACCATGGGCTTCACGTGGCAGACGCCGCCGCTCGAGGTGGGCACCGCGACGGTGAACGCCGACCTCGAGGTGAACGTGCCGCGTGACCGCTGGGTGCTCTTCGTGCGCGGTCCGGGGCTCGGGCCGGCGGTGTTGTTCTGGAGCTTCCTGCTGGTGCTGCTCGTGGTGTCCATCGCGCTGGGGCGCACGCAGTACACGCCGCTGTCGACGCTCAAGTGGGTGCTGCTCGCGCTCGGGTTGTCGCAGGTGCCGATTCCCGCCATCGGCTTCGTGTTCGCGTGGCTGCTGTTGCTCGGGTGGCGCGAGAAGTCAGACAACGTGTCGCGCGGCTGGTTCAACCTGCGGCAGCTGGCCATCGTCGGCGTGACGGGCATCGCGCTCATCATCCTCGGCGTGTCGGTCTACGAGGGCCTGCTCGGTCAGCCGGAGATGCAGGTGCAGGGCAATGGCTCGAGCGCGGCGTACCTGCGGTGGTTCATGGACCGCACGAGCGCGACGTTGCCGCAGGCGTCGGTGGTGTCGGTGCCGATGCTCGCGTACCGCGGGGCGATGCTGGCGTGGAGCTTGTGGATGGCGCTCTCGTTGTTGAGCTGGCTCAAGTGGGGGTGGAAGGCGTTCTCGACGGGCGGGTTGTGGAAGTCGGCGCCTCCGTCGGTGCCGCCGGCTGCTCCGCCGCCGCCCCTCGCGAAGTAGCGAACAGAGCTCCCTCTCCCCCGCGGGGGAGAGGGTTGGGGGGTGGGGAAACCAACAACCGAGCTTGAACTCAGCACGCGCTCTCGACGCTACGCAGACGCCGTCGGCTCCTCCCCGAGATCAACGCGCTGACGCTGGCGCCAACTTCGCCAAACCCAGCCGCGCCTGGTCACCGCTGAAGACGACCGTGCCGACGACGAGCAACGAACCCCACACCGCGAGCCGCCCGCTGCGCACCCCGCTCACCTCGACCACCGTCGTCCGCAGCTTCGGCGTCTCGACGAGCGAAAGCCGCGTGAGCTGATCAGACACCAACGTCGACCCCGACATGTGCAGCCGCGGCACGAGCAACACGTCGTTGCCCACCGACACCGCGTCCCCGAGGAACCACTCGGCCTCCTCGAGATCAGCGATCGGCACCGCCGGCCCCACCGGCGCGCCGCGCTCATCGAGCTCGAGGCGATCGACCGCGAAGCGCCCCACCTGCCCAGGTGGGTTCACGTTGCGCACCACCACCATCGCCCGCGGCCCCACGAAGCGCGCAGACCCCACGCCGCGCGCGACCACCGAGCGCTGCTCGACGCGCACCGCGCCGCCATCGACCCGCAGTCGCGCCACCACCACCCCGCCCTCCTCGCGCCCCGGCACGCTCTGCCCGCGCGCAACGAGGAAGCCACCGGGCACCGGCACCGCGGTCACCAGGTCGGCCTGCGACGGGAACGACGCCATCGACTCCGAGGTCTGCGAACCGGCCGCGAAGACCGTCGTCACCGAGAGCACCGCGCCGTCACCATTGACCAACGCGACGTCGAGCCCGCCGAGGTACGAGTGGTCGCGCGTCGACAGCCCGAGGAGGAAGGGACCTTCGGGCGCGCCGACGAGGAACACCGGCCGCCCGATGAGCAGTGCGCGCTCTGGCCCCGGCTTGCCGCTCGCGTCGACCGCATGCACCGCGGTCGCGCCCACCGTGCCGAGCGCCGCGAGCCAGCCCTTCGTCGTCGCGACCAGCTCGACGCGATCGACCGCGCGACCGAAGCCCGTTGAGGCCGGCCCCAGCGCGAGCGAGTCGTTCGCGCGCGCGAAGAAGACCTGCCCACAGCCGCCGCGCCCCGCCCAGAGCACGCCGAGCTCCTTGCCCTTCGCCGCGAGCGCGAGCGGACCGGCGGGCGCCTGCGCGACCGGCGGCGTCGACCACTTCATCGCGCCACCGGGCGGCAGCTGCGAGACCGGCGCGCACCCGCTCGTGTCGAACGTGCACCGCGGCGTGCACCGCAGCGTGCCTTCACCCTGGCCGAGCGAGGCGCAGCTGGCGTTGCCGAGGTCCTTGCCGTCGCACACCTCGCGAATCTCCTGCGTCGGCGAGCACGGGCAGTTGGTGTTGCCGTAGGCGCACGGCGCGCACTGCCCGGGGATGACGCTCACCACGTCGCGCGTGCCGTTGCCGCACTGCGTACCCATCGGCGGACCGACCGGCGCGGGCAGCTCGCTCGTCGGCGGGCTGGTGCACGGTTGCTCCGAGCGCTTCGCCGTCGTGCGACGCGGCGCCACCTCCGCCAGCGGCGCGAGCGCGGTCGGCGTCTTCACCTGCTCGCCGGGCCCGATGCCGAGGCCCTCGCGGTTGAAACCCCAGCACCGCACCTCGCTGGGAGACGCGCGCCCGCACGCGAACGAGTCACCGGCCACCAGCTCGCTGGCCCACGAGAGGTCGGCCGCCGGCAACAGCGGCGCGAGGCCCGACTTCGGAAAGCGCCAGCCGTCGGCGCCCTTCACGTACGCGGTGAAGCGGCTGGTGAAGAGCGCGGTGACGCCGCGGTCCTCGGTAGTCTTCGGCCGTGGCGCCGCCTCGAAGTCGCGATCGCGCGACCACGTGCCCCAGTACGACAGCGTGCCGTCGCGCAGCACCGCGAAGCTGGCGTTGCTCGTGGTCGCGATGAACGCGGCCGGTCCGACCTTCACGCGCGTGACGCCGACCGACCGGCCGTCTCCGCCCGCCCTGCCGTGCTCGTTGCTGCCCCAGCACCACACCGCGCCGTCGCGGCTGCGCGCGCACGCGTGCGATTCGCCGATGGCGAGCTGCTCGACGTCGCTCACCTCGGGGACCTCGCGCGGCACGACGAGGCCGACCTCGCTCGCCTCGCTGCGCGGCCGCCCCGCTTCACCGTTCAGGTTGCGACCCCAGCACCACGCCTTGCCGTCGCGGCTGATGGCGCAGGTGGTCGAGTGCCCGGCGAACACGCGCGCGACGGGCGGGAGCCCCTGGACCTGGCGCGGCGTCGAGAGCTCGAGGTCGATGGGGTCTCCGCACGACGCTGGACCGTTGCCGCCCCAGCACCACACCTCGTCGGCGGTGGTGACGACGCACGCGTGGTTCGAGCCGAGCGCGAGGTCGCGTGCGCCGCGGAGCCCCGGCACGCGCACCGGGCTCGCGTGGTTCTGCCGCGAGGGGTCACCGAGCTGCAGTGACTCGTTGGCGCCCCAGCACGCGACGGTCCCCGCCGGCTCGAGCGCGCACGCGAAGTGGAGACCCGCGCCCAGCGTCGCGCCGGGTGCGGCGGAGAGAACGACGAGGAGCGTGCTGAGCATCGTCACGGCACCGGGGTGCAGAGCCACTTCGTTCGGACGACGCGCATGCGTTCTCCCGGCCAGGAACTCGACTCGACGGTGTGACGAGGTCGCGCAAGGTACGAGCGAAACCGCCCGGTATTCACGACTTGCTGAGCGTGCGCAGCGCCTTGAACTGCTGACCCACCCACAGCGCGCTCGGCGGCCGCTTGGTGGGGTCCTTCTCGAGGAGATGCAGGATCAGCTTCTCGAGCAACTCGGGGATCGCGGCGTTCTTCGCGCGCGGCGGCTCGGGAATCTGGGTGGCCTGCGCGACGAGCACGCGGGTCAGCTCGGGGTAGTCGAAGGGCAGCACGCCGGTGAACACCTGGTACGCGGTGACGCCCAGCGCGTAGAGGTCGGTGGCGAAGGTGACGTCGCTGAACGAGTTGATCTGCTCGGGCGACATGTACTCGGGCGTGCCGCCGATCATCCCCGTCATGGTGACGCCCTGCTGCGTGCGCTTTCGCGCGATGCCGAAGTCCATCAGCTTCACCACGCCGCTGGTGGTGACGAAGATGTTCTGCGGCTTCACGTCGCGGTGCACGACGTCTCGCTCGTGCGCGGCCTGCAACCCGAGGCACGCCTGCTCCAGCCACGCGAGGCCCTCGCGCAGCGGCAACGGCCCCATGGCGTCGTCGAGCTTGTGCATCAGGTCGGCGCCCTCGAGCAGCTCCATGGTGAGGAAGCGCCACGGCCCGACGCTGCCGAGGTCGAAGAGCCGCGTGATGTTGGGGTGCGCGAGCGCGCGCGACAGCGAGAGCTCGAGCTTGAAGCGGGCGATGAGGGTCTCGGCCTCGCGCTCGTTGGCGGGGTGGAAGACCTTGATGGCGACCAGCTCGTTGAGCTCGAGGTCCATCGCGCGGAACACCGACGCCGAGCCGCCTTCGCCGAGCACCGCCTCGAGCTGGTAGCGGTCACCCAGCTTCGAGCCCGCGGTGGGCATGGCCGCCATCGCGCTGGCCGGCTGACGCGAAGGCGAGCGCTGCCGCGGCGGAATGGTCTTGGGTGACGACGGCGACGACGAGACCGAGTTCGTCAGGGCCACCGGCGCGGGACCCGGGGGCGGCGGCGGGAGATCGAGCTGCAACGCCTCGCGCCGCGCGAACTCGTTGGTGTCGAACTGCCGCTCGCGCGTGCCGGTGACGCGGTCGCTGAACGGCTCGAGCATCGGCGAGTCGGAGTTGGGGTCGAAGAGCTGCCCGTGCCAGCTGGGCGTCGATTCCTGCGGGTCGTAGCCCTGGTACTGCTTGGTGGTCGCGCGGCGAACACCCGCGGCGGTCGCGTAGTGCGGCGTGATCTTCAGGCGCGTGGCGAAGCGCAGGCGATCGACCAGCGCCACGTCGCGCGGGTCTTCCATCGCGACGATGAGGTTGCGGTCGACCAGCTTCACCGGCACCACGTGCCAGCCCTGGCACTGGTCGATGGTCAGTGACTTGGTCGCTTCGGGGTCGAGCGCCGCCATGAGGTCGGCGTCGGTGAAGAAGGGCATGCCCGCCTGCTCGGCGAGCACCTTGAGCACGTCGAGGTCCTTCGCGAAGCCGGCCGACACGACCGCCTCGGCGAGCGCTGCGTCAGACCTCGCCAGCTCGGGCTGTTCGCGCGTGAGCCGCTCGAGCACCGAGAGCGTCAGCAGGCCCTTCTCGACCAGCAGCGAGCCGAGCTTTCGGCGCGCCACGCGGAAGGTGCCCGACGCGCCGCTGCGAATGCCCGACGGACTGGAGATGCCCGACGGACTCGACAGGCCCGACGGACTGCTCAGCGCAGACGGCGACGACACCGGCGGCAGGCCCTGCGCGGGCGTCGGCGGCGAACCGGGCTTCGAGGGACCCGAGCGGAAGGCGCGAATCTCGAGCGTGCCCTCGGTCGCGCCGGCTTCGCGCTTCTCGGCGCTCGCGAGCCGTTCCTTCGCGTCTTCGTCAGCGGGGAACGCGCTGAGCACGGTGCGGAAGATGGACACCGCGAGCCGCACCTTGCCGGCGTCGACGAAGGCCTCGGCGATCTGCTTCATGGCCTCGGCCTCGACGGTCGCCGCGGGCGCGTGGCCGATGAAGGGCATCAGCCACGTCGAGAGCGAGTCGAGCCGGGTGTGCGTGAGCGTCGCGACCCGCACCGCGTGCACCACGGCCTGGCGGTACCGCGCGTGGCCAGAGGGAATGCGCGTGAGCGAGGTGAGGCATTCCTGCATCGCGCCGCCGCGCTGGAAGCAGACCGCCGCGTCCCAGTACCGCTGCGCCTGGAGGCAGTAGTGCGCGGCCTCGACGTGACGGTTCAAGGCCATCGCGACGCGCACGGCGCCGTCCCAGTCCTTGTGACCGGCGAAGGCCTTCAGGGCCTCGTCGAGTTTTCCCTGCGCCTCGAGGCGCGCACCATCACTCATGGACCTTCCCGCCCGGGGACGACACTCGCCTGAGTTACCCCCCGGTTGAAACCATCGAAGGAAGCCACGGTTTCGCCTCCCGGTCGACTCCCGAATGTCAGTTCCGTCTGACGCGGACTTTTCGAATCAGGTGGCACGTCGAGGCACGAGATACGCTGGCGTCGTGCGTTTTCTGCCCCTGCTGCTCCTCGCGTGGAGTTGTGCCGCGCCAAACCCGGACCCGACCGAGCCACCCTGCGTGATGTTGAGCGAGACGACCCTCGACTTCGGCGAGGTCGAGCTGAATCGCCCTTCGCACGCCGAGCTGCGGATCACGAATGAAGACGCCTTCTCGGCGGTGATTCCCCACACCGCGCCCGCCACGCCCTTCGCCGTCGACGCCGCGCCGTTCGTCATCAAGCCCGGCACCACCACCACCATCGACTTCAGCTTCACGCCGACCGACGCATTGCTGCACGTGGCCGACGTGACGCTCACCCAGGCGCACTGCGCGCCGCAGGTGGTGCACCTCACCGGGCTCGGGGCCGGCGGGCTGCAAGCGGCGGAGCTGCGCTTCGGCTTCGTGCCCATCGGTCAACCCACGACGCGCACGCTGACGGTGCGCAACTCGCGGCGGCTCGCGCGCGAGGTCACGCTCACCACTCCGTCGAAGTTCGAGCTCTCACCGGCCACGCTGCAGCTCCCCGCGCTCGGCGAGGGCACGGTCGAAGTGACGGTGAACCCGGTCGGGCCCGGCACGCTGGAGTCGCTGGTGGTGGTGCGCGCGACGGAGCCTCCGCTCGACGTCACCGTGGTTCGGGTCAGCGCGTTCCCCGGTGAGCCGGGCTTCGAGCTCGACCCGCCGCTGCTCGAGCTGGGCCTGGTGCCGGTCGAGACGAGCACCACGCCCTTTCCGCCCACGCGCCTGCGGCGCACGCTGACGGTGCGCAACACGGGCACGGCGGCGCTCGACTTCGCGCCCGAGCTGCGCACCGCGGGGCCGGTGCCGCTGCGATTTGCCACCAGCTTCCCGCGCGCGCTCAGCCTCTTCCCCGGGGAGCTCGGCCAGCTGGAGTTCGACGCGAGCGGCGCGAAGCCCGGGCCGGGAGACCACCAGTGGCCAGTCTTCCTCACCACCAACTTCGACCCGAACTTCCAGCTCGTCGCGCGCGCGACGGTGTTGCCCGAGTCGGTGTGCCGCGTGGCGCTCGAGGTGCCGCCGATGGTGGAGCTCGACCCTCCGCCCTCGGTGGCGCGCGTGAAGTTCACCAACCTCGGCGACCAGGACTGCGTGGTCGACGCGCTCACCGTCACCGGGCCGGGCATGGCGCTGGTGGGCGAGCAGACGCAGCGGCTGGTGCCGAAGCACTCGGCCCTCACCGTGGAGGTGACCATCGACCAGGTCGCCAACGGGCTGTTGACGGCGACGGTGCTGAGCGACCCGCAGCCGTCGGTGGCGGTGCCCCTCGTCACGCGCTGAGCGGGCCTCGTAGACTCGAACGCCGTGGCTCGAACCGTCACCGCGCTGGTGCTGATGCTCGCGTCGAGCGCGTGGAGCCGCGACCCGTTCGCGCTGCGCGCCCCGCAGGGCAGCATCGACAAGCGGTTGGTGCAGCGGGCCCTCGACCGCTCGATGCAGCGGGTCACCGCGTGCGGCGAGGCGTCAGTGCAGCGCACGGGCAGCTGGGTGCCGAAGGTGGAAGTGGAGTTCGTCATCGACCTCGACGGCAAGGTGCGCGACGCGAAGCTGAAGGGCGCGGCTCCGGCCGACTCGCGGTACGGCGAGTGCCTGCTGGAGGTAGTGCGCGCGCTCGACGTGAAGGGCAAGCCGACGGGCGGCCCGGTGACCATCACCTACCCCTTCATCATCTGTGGCGTCGGGTACTGAGATGCGGTGGCTCCTCGGCGCGGCGGCGGTGGTGACGTGCGCGTGCCAGGCGCCGGTGCCGTGCGTGACGCTCGACCGCACCGAGCTCGACTTCGGCGTCGTGGAGCCCGGCGGGCGGAACACCATGAACGTCACCGCGACCGCGGACACCACGACGGTGCTGCACGTGCAGGCCTCGCCGCTCGACGCGCCGTTCGAGGTCGACGCGCGCATCATGCCGGTCGTGCCGCGCGACATCGAGAACCCGGGGCCACCGGAGCCGGCGCTCATCGCGTTCGCGTTCGCGCCCGGGCGCGCCGACGGCCTGCTGCACTTCGCGCAGACGGTCGTGCGGCAGGAAGCGTGCGCTGATCAGCCAGTGACGGTGCGCGGCACGGGCGGGGGCGGGCTGACGTTGCCGGCGGTGCTCGACTTCGGAATCACGCCGGTCGGCGTCGCCGCACACCAGCAGCTGCGCCTCACCAACTCGCGGCGCGAGCCCCTCACCGTCAGCCTCACGGTGCCCGCGCCGTTCGTGGCGTCGGCGAGCGACGTGACGATTCCGGCCATCGGCTCGACGTTGGTCGACCTCGCGGTGACGCTGCAGTCGGCGGCGCCGTTCGACCGCGACCTGCAGGTGGTGGTGACGCTGCCCCGGCCTGACGTCGAGCACGTGTCGTTGCGCGTGCAGGGCGTGCCGTAGCGAGCGTCAGCGCGACGCGGTCGGCGCACCCTGCTGCACCACGAGCTTTCGCGAGAACGCCTGGTCGACCTTCATCAGCCATGCGCGGAACTCGGGGTATTCCTTCGCGGTCAGCCGCGCGCGCGACATCACCAGCCGGCCGGTGACGCGCAGCTTGCCGTCTTTCTTCTCGGCGGCGATGCGCAGCGTGCCGAAGGGCGACTCCTCGACCTGCTCGGGCGGCAGCTCGGCCGGCGCCCAGCCCGCGGGCAGCGTGTACGTGGTCTGCAGCTCGTTGACCCACACGCCGGGGAAGACGAGGTCGCGCGTGCGCTCGGACAACGGGGCGAGCGCCTGGGTGAAGGTGCGGCTCGCGCCGAAGGGGAAGAAGCGCAGGAAGCCCGGGCCGGCTTCGGCGTAGCGCGGCGTGGTGAGGCCGAACTTCATGGTGAGTGGCGACTCGAGGTCCTTCGTGTCGCTGACGGTGAGCTCGCTCACCTGCACGCCGGGGAAGCTCTGCGCCCACTGCTGCTCGAAGGTCGCGTTGCGCGTCGCGGGCGTCTGGTACTGCCGGCGGAAGTCGGGCGCGCCCTGCCCCTTCACCACCAGCGAGCCCTTCGCCGTCGCGCTGCCGTCGGACTTCAGCGTCACGTCGAGCGCGATGGTGGTGACGTTGTCGTCGGGCTGCCCCTCGGGCGTGGTGAGGAAGCGCGACACGCCGTCGGGCTCGACGATGAGCACGTTGGCGACGCGGTCGGCCGAGGGCGTCTCGCGGCTGCCGTGGAACTCCGCGGTGCCGTCGAGGAAGAGGTCGAGCTTCGGCACGTAGACGATGGCGTGGTTGAACGCCGCGAGCGACGCGACCTCGGGCGCGAGCGTGCCGAGGTGGCGCATGCGCAGCAGCACCAGCTTCGAGTCGACTCCCGCCACCTTCAACATCGCGTGGATGAGCGAGGCCTTGTCCTTACAGTCGCCGAACTTGCGCGCGAGGATGCGGTCGACCCGGTACGGCTTGTAGCCGTGGATGCCGAACTCCAGCGCGACGTAGCGCGTGTTGGTGACCACGAAGCCGTAGAGCGCCGCCACCACCTTCGCGGTGTCGTTCTTGTCGACGCCCTTGAGCGCCTGCTCGACCGCGCGCTTCAGCTCGTCGTTGGGCACCAGCTGCTCGCGCACCAGGCCCCAGTAGTAGCGGCCGACCTGTTCCCAGTTCTGGTACGTCGAGAGGTGCAGCGGCGTCGCGACCTCGGACCAGCCGGGCATGTTCGGCTCGGGCACCACCTTCGCCACGTCGCTCGCCTCGAAGCGGTACACGGTGCGCTCGCCCTGCTCGGTGGCCGACGCGCTCACCCACTTCGGGAGCTGTTCCTTGTTCCACGACAGCGGCCGCGTCCTGGGCATGTCGACCACGTACCGGTAGTGCAGCTTGCGGTTGGTGCCCTGCACCATGTCGACGTCGCCCCAGTAGTCCGAGAGCAGGTTGTCGACCGCGGTGTCTTCGATGCGCCACTGCAGCTCGAGCACGTCGCCGGGCGCGAGCGCGGGGAAGCTCAAGACCCGGGCGCGCGCGTCGTAATACATGCCGGTCCACGGCTCGTTGATGTTGCGCTCTTCTTCGCCGAACGAGTCGACCACGCTGCCGTCGGGCTTCGTGACGCGCGCGCGCAGCACGCGCACTTCCTGGCGGTCGGGCGACCAGGTGAGCGGCAGCTGGCGCCACGCGTCGACGCCGCGCTGCGTGAGCACCTTCACCACCGCCTGCGAGAAGCGCGAGCTCAAGCCCGAGGGCTGCACGCGCACGTGCGTGACCTCGGCGAGCACCACCGCGTCGTCGGTGCTCTTGAGATTCGCGGCTTCCTTGAAGAGCGTGCCCAGCGCGTAGGCCTCGGGGGTGGTGCTGGCGCTGTCTTCACCGCGGAGCGTGCGGAGCATCTCCTTGAGCGCGGGGTTCTGCGGGCGCAGCGCGAGCGAGCGCTGGAACGACGTGAGCGCCGCGTCGCGTTGGCCACCGTGGAGCAGCGCCTTGCCCTCGCGCTCGTAGACCTCAGGCTCGTCGGGCGCGGCGCGGCGGGCCTGCTCGAACACCGCGCGGGCGTCGTCGAGGCGCGAGTTGGCCGAGAGCAACTCGGCCAGGCGCAGCATCGACGCCTGGTCGAACGGGTCGAGCGTCAGCAACTTCTTGTACTGGTCGACCGCCTCGTCGACCTTGCCGAGGTCGGCGAGGAGGCCCGCAAGGCCGCGGCGCGTGTTGGTGTCGTCGAAGCGCAGGGCGAGCACGCCACGGGCGCGGTCGACGGCTTCGGCGAGGCGATCGACGCGGCGGCTGGCGGCCACGGCTTCCCGCGCGACGGCGGGCACCACGTGCAGCTTCGCGAACGCGTCCTCGGTCGTCTTCCACGCGGCGGTCTTCTCACCGAGCGCTTCGAGCGCGCGAATCTTGAGCACCCACGCCTGGGCGAAGTTGGGCGACTGCGCGATGAGCTCGTTCGCGCGGGCCAGCGCGAGTTCCGGGTGTTCGCGGTTCAGCTCGTGGAGGCCCAGCTCGAGCTTGGCGAACGCGTGCTTCGGGTCGAGCTGCAGCGCGAGCTCGAGGAAGCGGCGGCGGTCGTTGACGTCGTCGGAATGGAGCTGTCCGGCGAGCAACGCCAGCTCGGGGTCGGTCGGCGCGTTCAACGCGGCGCGCTCGGCCTCGGCCGACGGCGTGCGCTCACTGTCGGGGTACGCGCGCGTCCACGCGAGCACGGTGGCGAAGTCGCCGCGCAGCGCGGCGTCGTTCGGCGTCGCCTTCACCTTCTTCTCGAGCAGCTCGGCGAGCGTCGGCACCAGCTGCGGCTGCGGCGCCGACCCCTTCTCCAGCGGCGGCACGGCGTCGGGCAGCGCGACGCCGATGACGCCCTTCTGCCCCTCGGCCTTCTCGACGCGCAGGGAGAAGCCGAACGGGCCCGAGAGCTGGCACACCTTCACCAGCACGCGGTTCAGGCCCTTGCGCAGGTTCACCTGCACCTGGTGCTGATCCATGCGCGCGAGGTTGTAGCGATCTGACGAGAGCGCCTTCACGCCGTTGACCCACACGCGCGTGCCGCCCGAGACGCCGAGCGAGAGCACGGCCTTGGTCTCGACGTCGGACGTGATGAAGGTGAGGCCGTAGCCCACCGCCTCGGTGTTGGGCTTGAGCGCGAGCGAGAGGTCGACGAAACCATCGGGGCTCTTCGCGTGCGGCTTGCGCCACGTCACCTCGCGCGTCTTCGCGGGGTAGCTGGCCTTCAGGTCGAGCGCGCTCTCGGGCCCGAAGTCGGTGTCGCAGCCGCCCTTGCCCTCGTTGTCGAACGCGCCGACGACGTGGAAGTCCTGCACGAAGCCGAGCTCGGTCATCCATTCCTGCGCCTTGACGGTGCGGCCGCGGGCGCGCTCGACGTCGGCGAGGAAGGCGCGCGCGAGGTCGCGCACGTGGCTCTCGGTGTTCCGGCGGTAGATGAGGTTGGTGTACGGCTCGGCGAGGAGGTTCAGGTCGTCGACCTCGTCGAGGAGCGCGTGCAGGCGGATCAGCGCCGCGGCGCCTCGCGGATCATTCCCGTTCTTGAGCGCTTCCTTCGCCAGCGCCTCGGCGCGGTCGGTGACGGGGGAGTCGAGGCGGGTGAGCAGCAGCGCGGTCAGCGCGACGGTCGAGAGCATGTCGGCGTGCACTCTCTCATGGCGCGGGCTGACTGCGCGTGACGAAGAGCACCCCTCGAGGCAGACCGCGACGCAGCAAGCCTCGAGGCGACGCGAGGTGTGACGGGTTCCGGCCCTGCTCAACGCGAGCAGCGCCTCGACGACGAGCGAAGTTCGCGCACGGTGGGGCACTGGGCAGAGAAGTTGCTGTCCCAGAGCATCTTCTCTACCCAGTGACCCGGCCGTGACGAAGAGCGCACACACTCGAGAGAGGCCGGGATGCAGCAGGCTCAGGCCGACGCGAGGTTTGACGGGTTCCGGCCCTGCTCAACGCGAGCAGCCCCTCGACGACGAGCGAAGTTCGCGCACGGTGGGGCACTGGGCAGAGAAGTTGTTGTCCCAGAGCATCTTCTCTACCCAGTGACCGTCACGACGCGTGAGTGACCTGGTCACGAAGCGTTCGCGCCGAGGAGCACGTGCGCTGTTCGCACGGCAACGGGCGACCAGCACGCCCACGACCCTCAAGGCCCGCCGCGGGTGCGACGCTTCTTCACCGGCCGCGTGGGCCGCAGCTTTGGTCCCGCAAGCAGCGCCCGCAGCTTCGGCGTGCGCGCCCGATCGAGCGCCGTCTTGCCCGCCGCATCGGCAATGGTCGCCTCAGCGCCCCGCGCCACGAGCGCCTCGACGCCCGCGGTGAACTTGCGATCGACCGCCACGTGCAACGGCGTGAGCCCTGCCCCACCGACCGCATTCACCACCTGCGGCGCGCGAGCGAGCAGCAACCTCAACACCGGCAGCCGCGCGGGATGTTGCGCGGCGAAGTGCAGCGGCACGTCGCCTACCGCATCGGCCGCTGACGGATCAGCGCCCGCGCGCAGCAGCAACTCGACGATCGCCAGCTCGTTCACCATCACCGCGGAGTGCAGTGCCGTGCGCCCGTCCGCGTCGCGCGCATCGACCGCCGCGCCCGCCTCGAGCAGCGCCCGCACCGCCTCGACGTCGCGCGCGAACGCGGCCTCCCCCAGGGTTCGAGCCATGCGGCCGTACTCTTTCACGAGAGGCGATAGCCGTGCCTGCGACGTGATGGTAACGGCCCGCGCATGATCAACGCCTACATCTCCGGCACCGGCATGTACGTGCCCCCGCGCTCGGTCACCAACGACGACCTGCGCACCGTCTACGGCATCGACACCACCCACGATTGGATCGTGCAGCGCACTGGCATCGAGGCGCGCCGCTTCGCCGAAGAGGGCGTCGGCAGCTCGGAGATGGCGAGCTACGCCGCCAAGCAGGCGCTCGAAGACGCGAAGCTCACCGCGCGCGATCTCGACATGATCCTCTTCGCGACGCTCTCGCCCGACATGTGCTTCCCGGGCAGCGGCCCGCTGCTCCAGCAGCGCCTCGGCCTGCTCGAAGGCGACGAGCCGAAGTTCGTACCCACCATGGACATTCGCAACCAGTGCTCGGGCTTCGTGTACGGCCTGGCGACCGCGGCCTCGATGGTGCGCGCGGGCGGCGCGAAGCACGTGCTGGTGGTGGGCGCCGAGACGCACTCCGCGGCGCTCGACCTGACGACGCGCGGCCGCACGGTGGCGACCATCTTCGGCGACGGCGCGGGCGCGGTGGTGGTGAGCGGCACCGAAGAAGACCGCGGCATTCGCAAGTGGTTCCTCGGCGCCGACGGCCGCTACGCCGACGCGCTCAAGCAGCCCATCTGGGACATCAAGAAGCGCCCGTACATCAAGGTGAACGAAGAGGGCGCGGGCGTGATCCCGCCCGAGATGCTCTGGCCGCAGATGGACGGCAAGGCGGTCTTCAAAAACGCAGTCGAGCGGATGTGTGGCGCGGTCGTCGAGATGTGCTTCGACCAGAACGTCACGACTGATCAGATCGACCTGTTCTGCTTCCACCAGGCGAACATGCGCATCAACCAGTTCGTCGCTGATCAGCTCGGCATTCCGCAGAGCAAGCTGGTCCACAACATCCACAAGTACGGAAACACCACCGCCGCCACGATCCCGCTGCTGCTCGCGGAAGCGCAACGCGACGGCAAGCTGAAGCGCGGCATGAAGGTGGCCATCGTCGCCTTCGGCGCGGGCTTCACCTGGGGCTCGATGCTCGTCGACTGGTGATCAGCGAGTGAGCCGGTCGAGGACCCGGCGGAGGCGAGCGAGCGAATGTAACGGATCAGTCGAACGCGTCGGCGAGCTTCGATTCCAACCGATACGAGGTGCCGGGCGCAGCGGTCGCGCCCTTCGCCAACCCGTCGAG
The DNA here is from genome assembly GCA_046351675.1 of Myxococcaceae bacterium. GTDB lineage: Bacteria > Myxococcota > Myxococcia > Myxococcales > Myxococcaceae > Archangium_A. Next base: position 157,581 of record JAXLYB010000015.1, on the reverse strand, counting down.
CAGGTCGTGCACCGCGCCGGCGGGCAGCTTCTTCACCAGCTCGGCGATCTGCGGGCCCACCACTTCCTGGTGGCGCTTGCGGAGGTCGTGGTTGCCGATGCGATCGGCGCCCTCGACGTGCTGCAGCGGCTTGCCGCTCGAGTCCTTGAGCTTCGCGTTCCAGCTCGGCACGAGCGCGAGCGCCTCGGTCACCACCACGCCCAGGCCCAGGCCGAGCGCCTCGCCGAACTTCTCGAGCAGCGGGTGCGTGCTCGGGTCCTTCGGCTGCTCGCTGATCACCTTCAGCGCGGCGTCGGTCGCCAGCGCGGTGAGCTGCGTGCGCTTCTTCTCGACGTTGCCCGACGCGGTCGACTTCGGGCCCCACGCCTTCGACGTGCTCGCCGCCTCGGCCTGCTTCTTCGGCTTCGCCGCGGCTGACTTCGCCGACGACTTCGCGGAGGCCTTCGAGGTGGACTTCGCAGCGTTCGCGGGGCGGGAGGTCTTGACCTTCATGGTGCGCGGCACGGTAGGCGGCCTCGGCGCGCGTGTACACTGACGCCCGTGCAGACGCGGCTGAGCACGCAGGTCGACGAGACGGGCGCCCCGGTGCGCTGCCAACTGGTGGTCATCGAGGGCGCCGACGCCGGCCGCGCCGTGTCGCTCGACCGCGCACGCACCATCGGCACCGCGAGCGGCAACGACCTGGTGCTCACCGACGAGCGCGTCTCCGGGCGGCACTGCACGCTCACCGCGCGCGACGGCGCGTTCGAGCTGGTGGACCACGGGAGCACCAACGGCACGTGGCTCGAGGGCGTGCGCGTCACCGAGGCCACGCTCGCACCGGGCGTCACGTTCAAGGTGGGCCGCACCTTCCTGCGCGTGCAGCCGCAGGCGCGCACCCTCGACCTCGCGCCCTCGAGCGCGCGCCGCTTCGGAGAGCTGGTCGCCGAGAGCCTCGCCATGCGCGAGGTCTTCGCGGTGCTCGAGCTGGCCGCGCAGAGCGACGCGACCGTCCTCGTCACCGGCGAGACCGGCACGGGCAAGGAGCTGGTGGCGCGCGCGCTCCACGACGAGGGCCCGCGGAGGAAGCAACCGTTCGTGGCGGTCGACTGCGGCGCGCTGCCGGAGTCGCTGCTCGAGAGCGAGCTCTTCGGCCACGTGCGCGGGGCGTTCACGGGCGCGGTCGCCGATCGCAAGGGCGCCTTTCAGCGGGCCGACGGCGGCACGCTCTTCCTCGACGAGCTGGGCACGGTGAGCGCGGCGGTGCAGGCGCGGCTGCTGCGCGCGCTCGAGACGCGGCGCGTGAAGCCGGTCGGCAGCGACGACGAGCGGAAGGTCGACGTGCGCGTGGTGGCGGCGACCCCGGTGGACCTCGCGACGAAGGTGGCCAGCGGCGCGTTCCGCTCGGACCTCTACTACCGGCTCTCGGTGCTCTCGCTCGAGCTGCCGCCGCTGCGCTCGCGCCGTGAAGACCTCGCGCCCATCGTGACCGAGCTGCTGGTGCGCCGCGGCTTCGACCCGTCGCCCCAGGTGAAGGGGCCGAACCTCGAGAAGCTGCAGGTGCACGCGTGGCCGGGGAACGTGCGCGAGCTGCGCAACGTCATCGATCGCGCGGTGGCGCTCTCACCCGGGGCGCGGACGTTCGAGCAGCTCCGCGTGAGCCTCGAGCCGGTGCAGTCGGCCGATGCGCCGGGCGTGCGGGTCGACCTGCCGTTCAAGGAAGCGAAGGAGCTGGCGGTCGAGGGCTTCGAGGCGCGCTACCTCGCGGAGATCCACCGGCAGCACGACGGCAACGTGTCGGCGGGCGCGCGCTTCGCGCAGGTCGATCGCAAGCACTGGCGCGAGCTGCTCAAGAAGCACGGACTGCTGATCAGCGACGACGACTGATCAGAAGCGCACCCGCACCTCGGCCATGCCGCCGCCCGCGGTCGGTCCGCCGCTCACGGTGACGGCTGGAGGCGTCGCCGCGCTCGAGCCCGAGGCGAGAAACAGCACGATGCCGCCGATGAGCGCAGCGCCGCCGATGCCCGCGCCAAGACCGGCGATGGTCTGGCTCTGGCTCGCCTGCTGCCACGACGCGTAGGCCTGCGGGTCGGTGCACGGCGACCCCGCGGGGCAACGCCGGTTCAACTCCGACGCGTTGCCGAGCGTCATGATGCCGAAGCCCGCGCCGAGCCCGAGGCCGAGCACGCCGACGCCGCCGAGCACGACTCCGGCGATCTTCGTGCCCGACCAGCCCGACGCCGGCGCCTCGGGAGTCGTGGTGACCGCGGGGGGAATCGCGACCGGGGGCGGCTCGGTGACGGTCACCGCGGGCGGAGTCACCACCGGCGGAGGCGACTCGACGATGGGCGGCGGCGGCGGCGCTTCCTTCGGCGTCAACCCGAGCGCGGCGCGCAGCGCGGGCACCAGCCGCGTCTCGAGGCCTGCGCGCGCGGACTCCACCAGGCTCTCGACCTTGCCGTCGGACTCGACCAGCGCGAGCGAGCGGCCGTCTTCATCGACCGAGAGCGCCTCGACGCGCAGCGAGCCTTCGGACAGCGCGGCGCCAACCTCGACGGTCACCACCACCGAGACGCCACGCTTGCGCGCGCCCTCGAGGAGGCACGCCCGCTTGCCCTTGCACGCGCTGGCGTCGGTCGGACCGCCGACGGTGACCGAGCGCTTGAGCACCTCGGCGACGTTCGCGGCGAGTTCCTGCGCCCGCGGCAGCGCGACGCCCGAGCGGCGGGAGAGCACGACGTCGGCGGTGGGCGTCGCACTCATCATCATCAACAGCGCAGCAGTCAGCATCGGTGCTCCTCAGGGGTCGATGAGCTCGGCTTCGAGGCGCGAGAGGGTGACCTCGAGCTCTTCTCGCTCGGTGGTGGTGGTGGCGGTCTTCGCGCGCGTGCGCACCGTCTCGAGCGCCTTGCGGAGGAGCGCGACGTTCTCGCCCGCGGCTTCGAGGCGACGGAGGCGTGCGTCGATCTGCTTCACCCGGGCGTCGAACTTCGACGACTTCGCCGAGGCGTCCGGCTTCGCGCGTGGGTCGGTGGACGGCTTCGGGTCGGTCGGTGACTTCGCGTTCGCGAGCGGGGACTTCGTGTCGGCGGACTTCGTGTCGGCGGACTTCGTGTCGCCCGACTTCGCGTCGGCGGACTTCGCGTCGGCGGACTTCGTGTCGGCGGACTTCGTGTCGCCCGATTTCGCATCGCCCGATTTCGCATCGGCAGACTTCGCATCGGGAGACTTCGCATCGCCAGACTTCGCGTCGGCGGACTTCGTGTCGGCGGGCTTCGTGTCAGCGGACTTCGCGTCGCCCGACTTCGTGTCGGCGGACTTCGTGTCGGCGGGCTTCGTGTCAGCGGATTTCGCGTCGCCCGATTTCGCATCGGCAGACTTCGCATCGGCAGACTTCGTGTCGGCGGACTTCGTGTCGTCCGACTTCGCATCTGCCGACTTCGCATCGGCAGACTTCGCATCGGCAGACTTCGCGTCGCCCGATTTCGCGTCGGCGGACTTCGCATCGCCTGACTTCGCGTCACCGGACTTCGCGTCGGCGGACTTCGCGTCGGCGGACTTCGCGTCGCCAGACTTCGCGTCGGCGGACTTCGCATCGGCGGACTTCGCATCGCCAAGAGTCGCCTCACCCGGCTTCGCCTCACCCGGCGTCTCCGGCTTCACGTCCGCCGGCGCACTCGGCCGCAACGCCAACACGAGCGCCATCGCGAGCACCGCCACCACCACGCTCAGCACCACCACCGGCGCGCGCGAACGCGGCAACTGCGGCACCGGCTCACTCGGCGTCGCGCTCGGAGCGTGCCTCTCCAGCTGAATCGGGGCCGCCGCAGCCGGCGCCGGCGTGCCGAGCGGCGGCAACGTCAACGGCGCGACCCGCTGCGTGGAGTCGGCCTTCGCCGGCGTGGGCGTCGACGGCACCGCGGGCAGCCCCGACACCGAGTTGGGCCGCGGCCGCTGCACCGCGAGCGTCAACGTCTGCCCGCCCCGCGCGACCTGGGAATGGAAGGCCTTCAGTTCCTCGCGCACTGCCTCGGCGCTGGCGGGTCGATCCGCCGGGTGCTTCGCGAGCAGGCGCTGCACGAGCGCATCGAGCGCGGCCGGCACGTCGGGCGGCAGGTGCGGCGGCGGCTCCGACTGGTGCTTCATCAACAGCCCGACCACCGAGTCCGACGTGAAGGGCGGAGCGCCGGTGATCAGCTCGAAGGCGATGATGCCGATCGCGTAGAGATCGAGCGCCGGCCCCACCACGCCACCCGCGGCCTGCTCGGGCGCCATGTACGTCGGCGTGCCGATCATCAAGCTCGCGCGACTGGCCGGCGTGTTCGCGCTCAACACGCCGAGCTTCGCGATGCCGAAGTCGAGCAGCTTCACGTACTTCGTCCCGTCGCGTTGCAGGCACAGGAAGATGTTCGACGGCTTCAGGTCACGGTGAATGACGCCCGCGGAGTGCGCAGCCGCCAGCGCCGAGAGCACCTCGTCGAGAATCACCAGCACGTCTGCCAGCAGCAGCTTCTGCCCCTGCCGCACGTAGTTCTGCAGGATGTTCTCGAGCGGCTCGCCGTCGAGGTACTCCATGACGATGCACTGCCGGCCGTCGGGCAACCGCCCGAAGCCGAACACGTCGATGATGCCGCGGTGGCCGACCTGGTTCACCGCGCGCGCCTCCGCGACGAGCCGCTGCACGACGTTGGGATCATCGGCGACCTCCTGGCGCAGCACCTTGATGGCCACGCGCTTGCCGATGATGGGCTGCTCGCCTTCGTAGACGATGCCCATGCCGCCCGAGCCGAGACGGCTCGTGACGCGGTAGCCCGAGACCTCTGATCCGATGACCGGGTCGACGCGCGCGTACGTGGGGTCGAGCGGCGCGGTGGTGTCGTCGTCGTCCGTCACGCTCACCTCAGGCGCTGCAGGTACGCGTCGACCACGCCGTTGCCGTCGTCGGGCACCAGCGGCGCCGCCGTCGAGAACGTCGCGAAGTGGCCATCGTCGGACACGTGCGGCGACAGGCAGTCGTCGGTCGCCTCGCCGCCGTCGAGCTGCTGGTTGATGCGCCGCACGAAGCCGGTCGCGAAGTCGTACTCGAAGCAGTCCTTCTTCCCGTTGGTGTCGCCGGGCACGAGGTTGGTCGCGGTCGACTCGAACACCAGGTACCGCCGGTCGGCCGAGAGCGCGTGACCCGCGTACGTCGACACCCCGTTGGGCTGGCCACCGTCGAGCGCGAAGTCGAGCCGCGTCAGCGCGCCGGTGCCGAGGTCCTTCACGAAGAAGTCGGGCTGCGCGCCGTTCACGTCGGGCGTCACCAACGGCAGCGTCGAGGTGAAGAGCACGCGCGTGTCGCTCAAGAAGCGGCCGTTGCCCGAGAAGCGCCCCACGATGGCCGCCGCGAGCCCGCCGTCGCTCATCGACGACGCCACGCTGCGCGCACCCGAGACGCGGTTGCGCACCTGCACGTCGTTGCAGTTGTTGGTGTCGACGCCCGCGTAGTTCGCGCCGGTGTCCCAGATGATGACGTTCTTCGAGGGCGAGAGGTCGTACGTGGCGCTGTTGCTGCCCGAGAAGCCGCCCGCGCAGCCGCCGCTGTACGCCACGCCTTCCGGGCTGAGCTCGATCGTCTCGCCGATGACGCGGTCGCGCTGGTACGCGCGGAACTCGCCGCCGGCGACGGCGTAGTTCGAGCGGCTCCAGAACACGACGTAGCGCCCGTCACCGAACATGAAGATGGGCAGGCCCTCGCTGTTGGGGACCTGCGCGCCGGCCGAGGTCAGCGTCACCAGCTCGCGCCGGTTGCTGTCGAGGTTGAAGACCACGCCGTCGTAGCCACCGTTGGTGTCGACCGGCGCGAGGTCAGCCTGCGACGACATCACCGCCAGCTCGCGGCCCGAGCTCGAGAGGTCCGCGGTGCTCCACACCACGTCGATGCCGCCGTCGAGGCGCCGCGGCACGTCGACGCGGCCGGTGCGCACGTCGCGCACGTAGAGGCGCGGGCTCGGGGGCGTGGCCGTCACTTCCGGCACGATGAACGGCGCCGAGCTGACGAAGAGCACGTACTGGCCGGTCGCGCTCACCGCCACCGAGTCGGTGCCCGCCACGCCGATCAACCCACCGTCGACGGTGCGCGTGACGAGCTGCAGGTCTTGCTCGGGGCGATCGACGCAGGTGCCCGCCGCGCAGAGGTTGGTCGCGCAGTGCCGGCCGCACGCGCCGCAGTTCGCGGGGTCCCACGCGAGGCTGACGCACGCCATGTTGCACTCCGCGAGGCCGGCGCCGCACGTCGGCTGGCAGCTGCCCGACTGGCAGTAGCCGCCGTCACAGGTGGTGCCGCAGCCGCCGCAGTTCTGCGGGTCGCTGCGGGTGTCGACGCACACGCCGGCGTCGCCCACCGCGCAGGTCGAGAGCGGCGTCGGGCAGTTGAGGGTGCACGCGCGGCCGATGCACACCTGGTTGGTGCCGCAGGTCGTCGCGCAGCTGCCGCAGTGCTGGCGGTCGCTGGTGACGTCGACGCACGCCGAGCCGCACTGCTGCAGCGGCGCGTCGCAGGTGGCCTTGCACGTGCCGGCGCTGCACACCTGGCCGTTCGCGCACGGCGTCGCGCAGTCACCGCAGTGCGCGGGGTCGCTCTGCAGGTCGACGCAGTCGGTGCCACAGGTGCGACGCGGCAGCGGACAGAACGACGCGCACTGGCCGGCGACGCAGGCCGTGCCGGTCGCGCACGGCTGGCCACATTGCCCGCAGTGCTGCGGCGACGATTGGAGATCGACGCACTCGCCGTTGCAGACCTGCTTCGGAGAGGGACACAGCGCCGTGCACGTGCCCGCGAGGCAGACCTCGCCAGCCACGCACGCCTTGCCGCACTGGCCGCAGTGCGTGGGGCTCGACTGCAGGTCGACGCACGCCCCGCTGCAGTCGGTTCTCGGCGCGGAACAGAGCGAGGTGCAGGTGCCGCCAGAGCACACCTGCCCCGAGGGACACGCCGTGCCGCACGTGCCGCAGTTCGCCGGGCTCGACTGCAGATCGACGCACGCACCGCCGCACACCGTCGCGCCGCTCGCGCAGGTGGTGACGCACGCCCCCGCGGTACAGACCTGGCCGCCGCCGCACGCGTGGCCACACGTTCCGCAGTGCCGCGCGTCGTTCTGCAGATCGACGCACGCGCCATCGCACTCGGTGCACGGCACCGGCGCCGCTGGAACACAGGAGATCACCACCAGGACCACGAGCCCGCTCAGCCACCGCGAAGAGGTCATGGCGCGCATGCTCCGGCGGCGGGGTGCGGTCCTTCATCCCCCACGTGCGCACGGTCTGCGTTCGACCTCACCCAATTGGGTGAAGAGAAACGCCAGACCGGCCCCGGCCTGACCCGTGTGGGTGATGCGCTGGTGTAGGTTGAGCCCGTGGCGACGTTCCCCGGCTTCGTGCCGACGTTCATTCAGCGCTTCGGAGAGCGGCATGGCCTGCGCAATCCCCCTCGGTCCGGGACGCTGGTCGCGACGTGGGACGAGATCACCGCGCTCTTCGAATGGTGCGACGCGGGCATCGAGGGCTTCGGGCCCAAGTTCGCGAAGCACTTCGTGGCCCACTTCCCGATGGCGGGTTGGCTGCGCGCGTTCGTCTCGACGCCCGCGGGCCTGCAGCGCGCCGCGCTCTACGCGTGGAAGCGCGTGTGGCCGATGGTCGAGTTCGAGACCGAGGAGCTGCGCAACGGCCTGGTGCTCACCTGCGCGCTGCGCGAGGGCTTCCGGGCGTGCGAGGTCTTCTTCCGCCTGATGGCCGAGGTGCACCGCGAGCTGCCAGTCGGCATCGGCTGCGAGCGCAACCAGGTGGTCGCGTCCATCTCTCCGACGGGCGGCCAGTACCTGGTGACCTATGGCGCGACGGCCGCTGCGAACGGGCGCGCCGAGTACGCACCCGAAGTCATCTTCGGCTCACTCATGAAGCTCGGGGTGTCGCTCTCGCCTCGCACCGTGCCGCCGCAGTGGCGATTGACCGAGTCGGAAGCGCGCCTGGTGCTCGAGCTGGTCGAGGGCGCCTCGCTGCGCAACGCCGCCAAGAGCCTCGGCGTGGAGTACGAGACGGCGCGCAGCCACCTCAAGCGCGCGATGTCGAAGGCGGGCGTCAACCGCCAGGTCGAGTTGGTGTCGGCGGTGCTCGGGCTGCGCTGAACGCCTGGTCTGCCTCGAGGGTACCTCGCGCGCGCTTCGGGTTGAGTCGCGGGGCGTGGTGGAGTGAAAAGGGCCTCGCGATGTTCTGCGGCCACTGCGGCGACGACCACCCCGACACCCAGCCGCGCTGCCCGCGCACCATGGGCATCGTGGGCGACGGCGGCCCGTGCGGCACGCAGATCGACCGCTACAAGATCGAAAAGCTGCTGGGCGGTGGCGCGTTCGGCTCGGTGTACCGCGCGTACCACGCGCGAACGCAGGCGGTGGTCGCGTTCAAGGTGCTGCGGCCCGAGCTGATGACCAACGCCACCATCCTCGAGCGCTTCCTGCGCGAGGCGACCACCGCGGCCTCGGTGGGCAGCGAGCACGTGGTGCGCGTGGTCGACGCCGAGGTGACCGCCGGCAACGTGGCCTTCATCGCCATGGAGTACGTGCCCGGCGAAGACCTGCGCTCGCTGCTCGAGCGCGAGGGCCCGCTGCACCCGGCGCGCGCCGTAGGCCTGGTGATGCAGCTGCTCCAGGGCCTCGCCGCCGCGCACGACCGCGGGGTGGTGCACCGCGACGTGAAGCCCGCCAACGCGCTCGTGATGCGCCGGCGCGACGTGCACAACCGCGAGCAGGAACTGCTGAAGGTGATGGACTTCGGCATCAGCAAGGTCGCCGGCGCTGCGCCGCTCACCGCGGTGGGCGCGACCATCGGCACGCCCAACTACATGGCGTGGGAACAGTTCACCGACTCGCGGGCCGTCGACGCGCGCACCGACCTCTACGCCGCGGCCGCCATTCTCCACGAGTGCATCGTCGGCAAGAAGCCGTTCGAGGCCGACGACATTCCTTCGCTGATGAACAAGGTGCGCATTCGCGACCGCAAGCGGGTGCGCGACCTGGTGCCGTCACTGCCGGTGCCGCTGTGCGCGGTCATCGAGAAGGGCCTCGAGAAGCACCAGGCCGACCGGTGGCAGAGCGCGCGCCAGTTCATCGCGGCGCTCGAGCAGGTGGTGCCGCTGTTGCCGGAGGCGCCTCCGCTCGCACCGTCGCAGGCGCGCACCGAAATCGAGCAGACCGCGATTCGCCTGCCGACGACGCCGAAGCCCGACGTGCCCACGCGCGAGCGCGACGAGCAGAAGCACATCGACACGCGCATCAGCGCACCAAAGCCGGGCGACGAGACCGAGAAGGGCTGAAGTCATGAAGGCACTGGTGGTGGGTGGAACCGGGTTGATCAGCACCGGCATCGTGCGCCAGTTGCTCGCGCGCGGCGCCGAGGTGACGGTCTTCAACCGCGGCCAACGCGGGGCCCCTCCCGACGGCGTGCGCGTGCTGCGCGGAGATCGCTCGCAGCCCGAGGACTTCGTGCGCACGTTCGAGCGCGAGCGGTTCGACGTCGTCTACGACATGATCTGCTACTCGCCGGAAGACGCCGAGGCGACGGCGCGCGCCTTCTCGGGCCGCTGCGAGCAACTGGTGCTCTGCTCGTCCGCCGTCGTGTACGGGCCGCAGTCTCCGCCGGGCGTGCTGATCACCGAAGACGCGCCGTTGCAGCCGGTCAGCCACTGGGGCCACGCCAAGGTCGCGTGCGAGCAGACGCTGCAGCGCGCTGCCGCGGCGGGCGCGTTTCAACTCACCATCGCGCGGCTGGGCCACACCTACGGGCCAGGCGACGCGCTCAACGACCAGCAGGAAAACGACGGCCTCGCGTGGGACCGCGTCGCGCGCGGCCTGCCGGTCTTCTGCACCGGCGATGGCCTGGGGCTCTGGCAGTCGACCCACCGCGACGACGCCGCGCTCTTCTTCGCGCACGCTGCGCTCGCCCCGGCGACGTTCGGCCAGGTCTTCAACGTGATGCGCGACGACGTCTTCACGTGGCGCTCGTATTACCGCGACGTCGCGCGCGCGCTCGGCACGGTCGCCCGGCTGCTCTTCGTGCCCGCGACGTGGCTCATCGAGCAGGACCCGGAGCGCTTCTCGTTCCTCGCCGAGGTCTCGCGCTTCCATGCCGTGTACTCGGCGGCGAAGGCGCGCGCGGCGGTGCCCGCGTTTCGCCCGGTCATCACGCTCGAGGCGGGCGCGAAAGAGACGCTCGAGGACCAACGTCGCCGCGGTGCGTGGCCCGACAGCCGTGGCGACGCCCGCTACCAGGCGTGGATCGACCGCGCGCTCTCACTGGGGCTGCGCGCCGAAGAGGCCTGAACGCCGCCGGCGCAGCGCGATGACGGTGAGCGCGGCGAGCACCACCACGCTCACGCCGCCACCCGTGCTGCAGCCGGCCGACACGCCCTCGCACGGCCCCGCGACGAAGTCGCCCGTGAAGCTGCCGCCGTCGAAGTCGGCCGTGAAGCGCCCCTTGAGCTGCGTCGGGCTGCTGGTCGACACCTCGCGGTAGTGGCTCATCGTGCCCGCCACGCGCTGGTCGCCCACGCCGGTGTCGAGCTGCGCGATGCCATTGCTGGTGAGAATCAGGGTCGGCAGGCGCCCACCGTCGGGCAGGCCGCGCTCGGTGGCGCCGAGGTTGATGTCGAAGCCCGCGCCGGGGTGCAGCTGCGAGCACTGCAGTCCGCTGCCGAGCCACACCGTGCGGCGCGCGCCCCCGAGCACGTCCTTGTCGGCGACGAAGACGGCGTTCGCGTTCGGCATCGAGACGGAGCCGACCGTGCCGTCGACGAAGGTCGAGGTGATTTCGGGCTCGCACGCGGACAGGAAGAGCACCGCCAGGCTGATCAACGTGATTCGCATGGTCGCCGGCTGAGCAAAGGTGGGGCCGATCGGCCGGTGCGAGCGAGCGGCCCCCGAGTGGAGCACGCCTGCGCCACTTTCCCGGGCGTCGGTGTCAGGCCCGCGCCGGGCCAGTGTGCAACGGCCTGCACAACCTCCGTCGCCCCAGCCAGAGCGCGAGGGCCGCGACGTTCATCAACCCGGCGCCCGTGGAGCAGCCGGCCGCGAGCCCGTCGCACTTCGGCGCCACCAGCTCGCCCTCGAAGCGCCCCGCGTTCTCGATGCCGTCGTCGAAGTCAGCGACGAAGCGCACGCGCAGCACCGCCGGGTCGCTGGTGTCTTCGGTCCACTCGGTCAGCTTTCCATCGAGACGCGTGCGCCCCGGCGGCGCGTCGAAGCGCACCGCGCCGGTGTTCTGCAGGAAGAGCCGCGGGCCGCCCGACGACGGTGACGCGGTGGCCTGCTCGGCCAGCAGCTGCTCGCAGGTGAGGCCGGTGCCGACCCACACCGTGTGGCGCTCGACGAACGCGGCGCCGTTGTCGCGCACCGACACCGCGGTCGCGTTCGGCAGGGTGACGCCGCGCACCGAGCCGCGCACGTCGGTGGCGGTCGGCGGAGCGCTGCACGAGAGCGAGAAGACGACGAGGGGACCCAGGAGCACGACGCGTCGAGCCACGAGCATGGCGCACGCGCTCTGCAGCTTCGATGCCGGGCGCTGATCAGCGGCGCTGCGCGATGACCTGCACGCCACCCTTCGGCCGCAGCGTGATGACCGGCTCCGGGGTGAAGGTCTGCCCGGGCACGAGGCTGACGTGCACCTTCTGCAGAATCGTCGTGAGGATGAGCTGCGCCTCGGCGAGCGCGAACTGGTCGCCGATGCACTTGCGCTGCCCCAGGCTGAACGGGAGGTAGCTGCCGTGCAGCCGCCGCGGGTCTTCGGTGAGCCAACGGTCGGGGTCGAAGGCGAGCGGGTCAGGCCAGAACTCCGGCAGCCGGTGAATCGCCCACGGCGAGATGAAGACCAGCCCGTCCTTCGGCAGGAGGTAGCCGTCGACCACGTCGTCTTCGAGCACGCGGCGGCCGAGGCTCCACACCGGCGGGTAGAGGCGCAGCGATTCCTTCACCACGTTCATCGCGTACGGCAGGCGGTGGAGGTGCTCCATGCCCGCGCGCTCGCCGTTGAGCACCGCCTGCGACTCGGCGACGACCTTGCGCTCGACCTCGGGCGACTTGCCGAGCAACACCATGGTCCACGCGAGGTTGTTGGCCGTCGTCTCGTGGCCCGCGAGGAAGATGGTCATCACCTCGTCGCGCAGCTGCGCGTCGTCCATGCGCTCGCCGGTCTCGGGGTCGGTGGTCTCCATCAACATCGCGAGCAAGTCGTCCTTCGGGCCGCCGCCCTTGCGCCGCTGCGCGATGATGTCGAGCACCACGCGGTCGAGCTCGGCCAGCGCCTTGTCGAAGCGGCGGTTGCGCGCGGTCGGCACCCACGCCGGGAAGTCGAAGGGGTGGAGCGTCTTGTGAATGAGGTGCTCGAGCACGTCGGTCAGCGCGAGCCCCACGTCGTCGGCCTCTCCGGTGACGTCGGTCGACATCAGCGTCTCGCCCACCACGCGCAGCGTGCAGCGCATCATCTCGGCCGCGAAGTCGAAGGGCTTGCCCAGTTCCCAGCGGTCGACCATCTCGCTCGCCGCGCGCGTCATCACCTTGCCGAAGCCCGCGAGGCGCTCCCGGTGGAAGGCGGGCTGCGCGATGCGGCGCTGGCGCTTCCAGAAGTCGCCCTCGCTGGTGACCAGCCCGTTGCCGAGCACCAGGCGCAGCATGTCGTAGCCGCGGGTCTGCTTGACGTAGTTCTTCACGTTCGCGACCAGCACGTGGTGCGCGAGCTTCGGCGTGCCGAGCATGAAGCCGTCGATGGTGGGGAACGGGAGGTGCGTCACCGGGCCGTACTGCAGCGTGGCCCGCTCCATCACGCCCAGCGGGTCGGCCTGGATCAGCGGGAGCACCCCCACCAGCGGCTTCTTGCCGGGGTACGGAATCGGGGGAGTCGGGGTGGCTGACGTGGCCATTGCGGGGGCGGAGTGCATGGGACAATAATGTGAGTAATCACTCATGTCTCGCAACTCGCATTCGAAATCCTCCCCCGAGTCGCCCCGCAAGCTCCCGCGCCAGGCGCGCGCGCAGGCCACCGTCGACGCCATTCTGCGAGCAACTGCTCACATTTTGCGCACCAAGGGATGGGACGCGCTCAACACCAACGCGGTGGCGAAGGTGGCCGGCGTGAGCATCGGCTCGCTGTACCAGTACTTCCCCAGCAAGGAGGCGCTGGTGGCCGCGCTCGCCGAGCAGCACGCGACGCGCGGGCTGGGCGTGTTGATGGAAGCCGTCACCGACGCGCGAGAGGGGCCGCCGCGCGCGCTCGACGAGGCGGTCTACCGGTACATCGACGCGATGGTGGCGGTGCACGAGGTCGACCCCGACCTGCGCCGCGCCCTCATCGAGCAGGTGCCGCGCCTCAAGGGCGGCCAGGACGTCGTGCGGCGCATCAGCACGCAGTCGGCCACGCTGGTGCGCGCGTGGCTCGAGACGCAGCGCGAGCACTTCCGCGACGTCGACCTCGATGTCGCGACGTTCATGCTGGTGACGTCGGTCGAGGCGGTGACGCACCTCGAGGTCATCGATCGACCGAAGCAGCTCACGCGCAAGGTGATGGTCGAAGAGCTCACCCAGCTCGTGCTGCGCTACCTCGGCTGGCACCCCCACCGCGCCCGGGCGAAATGACCGTTGCGCTGTCGCTGTCCGCGCGCCATGCCTGCGCCATGACACAGACCATCGCGTGGTTGGGCACCGGGCTCCTCGGCTCGGGCTTCGTGAAGGCGGCGTTGAAGCGGGGCTGGGCGGTGCGCGCGTGGAACCGCACGCCCGGCAAGGCGAAGGCGCTCGAGGCGCTCGGCGCGAAGGCGTGCACGAGCATCGAGGAGGCCGTGCAGGGCGTCGAGCGCGTGCACCTCTGCTTGTCGGATGACGCGGCCGTCGACGGCGCGCTCGAGGCGATGCTCGCGGTGAAGGGCTTCAAGGGGCCGGTCATCGACCACACCACGACGACTCCGAAGGGCACGGCGGCGCGGGCGGCGAAGCTCGCGGCGAAGGGTATCGGGTTCCTCGCGTGTCCCGTGTTCATGGGCCCGGCGAACGCCGCGGAGTCTGCCGGCCGCATGCTGTGTGCGGGCCCGGCCGCGCTGCAGGAACAGCTCGCGCCAACGCTCAAGTCGATGACCGGTGAGCTGGTGCAGCTGGGCGAAGACGTGACGAAGCCCGCGACGCTCAAGCTCGTGGGGAACTCGTTCATCATCGGGGTGTGCGCGGTGCTGACCGACGCGCTCGCCGTCGCGAAGGGCGGCGGGCTCGAGCCGAAGGACGTGCTGCCGTTCATCAGCAACTTCCCCCTCGGGAACATCATCGCGATGCGCGGGCAGAAGGTGGTGTCGGGCGATTACTCGGCGAGCTTCGAGCTCACGATGGCGCGGAAGGACGTGCGGTTGATGAAGGAGACCGCCGGGGCGATGCCGCTCGCCGTGCTCGATGGGCTGGGCCAGCGGATGGACGCGCTCATCGCGGCGGGCCACGGCACGAAGGACCTCGGGGCGCTCGCGGTCGACCTGATTCCACCCGCGAAGTGACGTGAGCCCCACCGAGCGACCGTTCTTCGCTGCGCAGAAGCTCCGGGAGCAGGGGCTCAGCGACGACGCCATCTACGCGCGGTTGTGCGCCGACGGGCACGGCAGCAGCGAGGCGCGCATGGCGGTGAATGCGCTGCCGCCGCTCGGGCCGGCGCCGAAGCCGCGCGGCGACGTGGAGCTCGAGAAGAAGGCGCACGGCGACCGCGGGTATTTCCTGGTGCTGCTCGGCACGCTGGTGCTCGCCGCGGGGTTGCTGCTCACGCTGTCGGGGCGGGCGCCGTTGCTCGGGCTGGGGATGTTGCTGCTCGGCCTCGGGGTCCTCGGGCGTGGGTGGTGGCGGTGGTACTTGAGCGCGAAGGTCTGAGGTCACCACACCTCGACGCGCACGACCCGTAGAGCGCATTCAGCTTCCGGAGCCGGTCGTCGTGGGTCCGCGGTTCTCGCCGCATCGCCAGGTCTGCGAGGTACGTCGACACGCTCTTCTTCGCGCGGCGTGCTTCGGCCGGCGCGCGGTGACTGGTTACTCCTCACCCCGACCCTCTCCTCCACGGAGGAGAGGGAGTCACTTCTTCTCCGCCAGGAGACGCCAGTCGTTCAGGTTCCACCACAGCGAGTCGGCTTGTCCCCACTCGGGGCCCACCAGGTCCGCGCGCACCGCCGCCAACCGCGAGGTCAACACGAGGGGAATCATCGGCAGCCGCTCGAACCACGCCTCCTGCATCGCGTGCTCGAGGAAGCCCTTGCGCTCGGCGTACAGCGAGCTGACCCACGCCTCGTACCGCTCGACCATCTCGTCGTCGTAGTGGTCGCCCGACGCCTGCTCGAGCGCCACGCGCCCGCCGACCCACGGCGCGTTCATGAAGCGGCCCGGGTCGCCGGTGTCGCGGCTCACCAGCGCCAGCCCGTCGAACTCGTGGCGCTGCACCAGCTGGTAGAGGTCTTTCGTCTCTTCGACCTCGATGGTCACGCCCACCTTCGCGAGGTCGGCCTTCACGCGCTCGAGCAACAGCGCGTTGGTGCCGCCCGCGGTGAGCGGGCTGACGTGCACCTTCACGCTCAAGCCTTGCAGCGACGCGGCCACCGTCTTCGGCGTGGCTGGCTTCGCGCTCGCCTTCCACCCCCACGCCACGCGCGCGGGAGAGGGCGCGAGCTCCTTCACCATCGCGTCGCGATCGAGCGCGCCGAGCAGCGCCTGCCGCAGCGGCAACGAGTTCCACGGCGGCGCCTCGAGGTTCGGCACCAGCACCCACAACAGCTCGCCAGGCTGCTCGAGCACGCGCACCCCACCCTGCCCCTTCAAGAACTCGTAGCTGTCGGGCGAGAGCGAGGGCAGCACGTCGAGCTCTCCGTTCACCAGCGCGCGCGCCGCGTCCATCGGGTCGCGCTTCGTCACCTCGATGCGCTCGAACACCGGCACCGGGCCGGCGAAGCGCGGGTTGCGCTTCAGCGTCAGCCTCTGGTCTGCCTCGAACGCCTCGAGCTCGTAACCGCCCGCCCCCGCCAGTTTGCCTTCGCTCGTGCCGCGGTTGAGCGCGTCGCGCCCCGCATCCGGCCACTGCGACGCACGCGCCGCGGGGAAGACGCCGAAGCCGTCGAGCCACGCCGCGCGCCGCGTCGCGTAGGTGACGTCGACCGTGCGCTCGTCCACCCGCACCACCGACACGCGCTGCGGCTCGGGCATGGTCGCGATGGAGAACGCGAGGTCCGCGGCCGTGAGCGCCGAGCCGTCGCTCCACGTGAGGTTCGGCTTGAGCTGCCAGCGCACGCGCATGCCGCCGTCGGGCAACAGCCGCACGAGCGAGTTGGTCAGCGCGGGCACTTCGTCGACGAGCACCGCTGCGCGCTCGCCGTCAGCCCGGCGCACCGTCAGCTGTGCCCGCACGCTCGGCGTTCCCGCGCCCGGCGTGTCGAGCGAGGCGAGTGACACGCGCAGCAGCGGCAGCGATGGGCGCGATTCCGTGGGCGCTGCGGTCTTCCGCGGCGCGTCGGGCAGCGTGGACCGAATCGCGAAGGTCAGCGCGACCAGCGTGGTGAGCGGCAAGAGCCACAGCGCCAGCCGGTCGGCCCGCACCGCGCGCGCCAGGTCGCGGCTCTGCAGCCGAAACGCGATGACGCCCACCACCAGCGTGCCCGCGACGAACACGTACGAGCCGAGGAAGAGCATGTCGGCCGCCACGAGGTAGGTGACGTCGGGCAGCGTGTCGGCCTGCGTGTAGTGGAACGCGATGCACGCCAGCAGCGCGGTGATGCCGAGCGCCGAGCGCACGTCGAGCCGGTCTGCCGGGAGGAAGAGCCCGAGCATCGCCATCAGCAAGATGAGCAGGAGCGGCAGCGCGAACTTGATGAGGTACGGCCCGAACGGCCGCTTCATCTCGACCTGGAAGACCGCGCGGCGCTCGATGGCGCTCTTGCCCTCGTTGGCGACGCTGCCGAGGTCACTGCCGAACGCGCGCTCCTCGGTGCGGGCGGAGAAGTACGGCTCGTAGCTCCACCCGGTGATGGAGAAGCGCGGGCTCATGCCGCTCGCGCCGAGGTCGGGCTGCAAGAGGCCCTGCGCGCGGTCGAGCCCGAGCACCACCGGCAGCGTCTGCGTGTCGAACGGAAACGCCTGCAGCGGGAAATCGCCGCGAAAGGTGCCCTGCACGCGCCACTGCACCGAGTGCCACTGCGCGTCGTCGTCGCGGCCGAGGTCGGTCTTCGCGTCGACCTCGGCGTTCTCGAAGGTGAGCTCCGGCGCGGGGCCATCGCCGAGCCACTTCACCCACACCCGCAGGTCGGCCTTGAAGCGCCCGGCCTTCAGGTCGAAGTCGGACACGTCGGTGAGGTAGCAGCCGACGTAGACGTTGCGCGCTGGCGGCGCGGCGGTGGCGACGGTCGAGAGCAGCGCGAGCAGCGGGAGCACGCGCGCGAAGAAATCACCCCTCAGCGCGCAGCACAGCATCGAGTTGCGCACGCACGTCAGCAGGGAACGCCGCGCGGCCCTCGACGGTGATGCCGCACGTGCCCTCGACCGCGTTGAGCAGCAGCAGCGGCCAGTCGCTCTTCACCGGCAACACCGCGCGCCGATGCGGGAACTTGCGCGCGACCTCGAGCTCGCTGACCGACGCGACGGCGGGCTGGTCTTCCGGCGGCAGCACGAGGCCCGCTCCGTCCCACGCGAGCAGCGACGCGCGACACGACTCGAGCAGCACCGCGCCCGTGAGGTCGGTCAGCAGCGTCGCCACGCCGTCGAGCCGCACCGAGTCGTAGTCAGACGGCGGCGCGGGCTTGCTGAAGCGGCCGTGGCGCGCGGCGAATGGAGAGATGGCGAAGCGCGTCGGCATGCCCTCGCGCAGCGCGGTGCCCGGCAGCCGCAGCGTCTCGAGCTGACGACCGTCCCACCAGAGGCGGTACACGCCCGCGCCCGCCTTCGACGCGAACGCGCGCAGCTCGGCCCTCACCGGCTCGCCCAGGCGCCGCACGTGCTGCTCGAAGAGGGGAATGGCGCTGGCCTCGGTGAGGCGCAGCACCGTGTAGGTGCGCACGGCGGTCCTTGTATTCCGGTTGCGTGGGGAAAGTGTGAGGCCGGTTGACATGTCCTGACTCGACGCGCCGTCACGGGCGTTCGAGAATGAGGGACCATGAGCACCTACCGCATTCGTTCTGGTGACACGCTCTGGGCGCTGGCGCGCCGCTTCAACACCACGGTGTCGGAGCTGGCCCGCACCAACCACATCGAGAACCCGAACCTGATCATCACCGGGCGCACGCTGCAGGTGCCCGACGGGGTCGACTCGCCGAAGCGCCCCGCGAAGCCCACGCCGTCGCCGAAGCCCGGCCGGACGGGTCGCCCTGCGAAGCCCGGCAAGACGCCCGCGCCGCCGCGCCCCTCGAAGGACCCGAAGCCCACCAAGGTCGGGCTCGATCGCGTGCCGCGCGGGGAGACGGCGCAGTACGAGTACTTCAAGCAGCTCGTCGCCGCGCACGGCGGCAAGTTCAAGACCGGCCCGAACCAGTTCAACCTCGTCGGCCTGCGCACCAACACGCCGACCACCTCGAACAACGGCAACGGCATCTACGACGACCGGCTGGCGATGGTGTGGAAGGACTCGGCGGGCCGGCCGCACGTGAAGACCTTCCGGTACAACACCGAGCCCGCGCGCAACATGTCGGCCTACTCGTCAGACGTGAACGGCGACGGCCGGGCCGACCAGGGCCGCATCCCTTCCGGCTCGTACGAGTACGCCAAGAGCAGCTGGAAGCACGGCTTCTGCCTGCGCGCGACGCGCGACTTCGCGGTGGAACGCGACTGGAACCACGACGGCCGCTTCAACGACAGCGGGAAGACCGGCGGCGGCGCGTCGATGCTCTTCCACCAGGGTGGCTCGTACTCGACCGGCTCGGCGGGCTGTCAGACGTTCCCGCCCTCGGAATGGGCGCGCTTCACGGCGAGCCTGCGCATGGCGCGCGGCAACCTGCAGTACACGCTGATCTGATCAGTGACACGAAATCGAGGCGACCTGGCCGCCGCCGTCGAGCGGCATGCCGCCGATGGCGCGGTTGAGCAGCGCCGCGTTGAAGAAGCTGACCCGCCGGTTCTGCGCGCGCCCTTCCGCTGAGTCGTTCGGCGCGACGGGCTTGCTCGAGCCGAAGCCCACCGCGATGAGCCGCTTGCAGTCGACGCCCTTGCTGATGAGCGCGTTGGCCACCGCCGCCGCGCGTTCTTCGGTGAGCTTCTGGTTGAACTTCTCAGCGCCCTGCGAGTCGGAGTGCACCTCGATACGCAGCGTGCTGATCGCCTTCTTCGCCTCGAGGTAGCCCTTCACGTACTCGAGCGCGGCGTTGCTCTCGTCCTTCAGCGTCGCCTTGCCGGTCTCGAAGGTGATCGCGGCGGGCACGACCAGCTCGTTGCCCTTGAGCTCGTACGACACCGGGTCAGCCGCCAACACCGCTGCGAGGAGGAGCGCGTTCATGGCGCGGGTCTAGCACGCCAACTCTCCCTCTCCTCCCGAGGAGGAGAGGGTCGGGGTGAGGAGTGAGCCAACTCAGGAGGGCTGGAACCGCAGCGCCGAGGAAACTCCTCAGCGTCTCCCCTCACCCTGACCCTCTCCCCTTCAGGGGAGAGGGAACTCGAAGCCCAGGCAGCGGAGCATCGGCTCGGTGAACAACGGCGATGACGCGAGCATCGCCACCACCACCCACGCACGCGCCGACACGCCGAGCACCCGCTCGACGACCATCAACACTCCCTGCACCACGAAGAACCCGAGCATCGCGAGCGCCATTGGCCACCCGAGCGCAACGAGCACGCCATACGCATGACCCACGCCGCTCGCCGCGAACGCCGCGAGCAACCCGAGCCGGGGAAAGCCCAACCGCGTCACGGGCCGGAAGATGTTCGCGTTGAGCCAGTGACTGACGGGCGTGGCCCACCGCTCGCTCCACAGCTCTCGCAACGTGCGCGCCGCGATGGGGTGGCGGTGCAGCGTCGGCGTGCCGAAGCCGAGCGCGCCGTACGCGACGCGCACGCTGGTCCAGATGCTCTCGACCGCCGCGTACCCAATCAGCGCGCCGCCGAGCCACCGCACGCCGAGGCCACCGAACCGCGGAGCGACCCACGCCAACGCGCCGCCACCGACGCCGAGCGCGAGCCACGCCAGCAGCGCCGCGACGCCCCTGAAGTCAACTCGCCGCGGCGCCGGCTCGAGCAGCCGCGAATCGACGGCCGACAGCAGGTGCCACGCGCGTCGCGCCAGGGAGAACGGGGTGCGGACGCGAACGAGGTCGACCAGCCGCATCACGAGCAGCCAGCTGATCAACCCGAGCACCCCGCGCACGAGCGGCGTCTCGGCCCACCACGCGGGCAACACCGCGAGCAGGCCGAACGCGAGCGCGCCGGCGCGTCGTGCGAACGAGCCGGCACACAGCGCCGCGCCACCCAGCGCGGCAGCGACCATCACCGCGAGACAGAGGAGATCGACGAGCGTCACGCGCCCATCGCGCGAATCAGCCGCTCGGCGTCAGGCGCGGTGAGCTTCCCCGACTCGACGAGCTCGAGCACCTTGCGCAGCTCGGCCTCGGGCACGCGCGGGCTCGGCGCCGTCTTCGCCTGCGGCCGCACGAAGGCCTCGTCGCTCTCGGGCAGCGAGTCTTCGATGGCCGTGGCCACGGTGTGCGCGACGTCACGCCACAGCCGCCGCCAGTCGGGCCAGTCGCCGTGCCGCGCGTCTTCCTGCTCGTCGCCGGTCTTCACCTTGATGGACCCGAGGTCGGCCGAGAGCTGCATCACCGCCGCCGCGTCGGGCGTCGAAGGGTGCGCCAGCCGCGCGCTGCCCAGCGAGGTGTGCGCCTCGAGCTTCACCTTCACCGACGGCGCGAGGAGCAACTTCACGCTGCCCATCGCGGTGCGCACGCGGTGCTCGCCCGCGTCGAGGGAGTCGATGGCGAGCTTCACCGAGCCGGCCTGGCTGACCACGTCGAACGTGCCGCCGACGCGCTCGCCGCGCACGGTGCCGGAGTCGACGACGATCTTCAGCCGCCCGCGCACGTGCTCGAGGTCGACCGTGCCCGCGTTGCACGACACGTCGAGGTCGCAGCCCGCGAGGTTCTGCACGATGAGCTGCCCGAACTCCTGCACCACGCGCGCGCGCACGTGCTCGGGCACGAAGAACGTCATGCGCTTGAGTTCACCGCCCGTCCACGACCAGCCCGTGCCGGCGCCGCGCACCAGCAGCACGTCACCCTGCCGCTCGAGCTTGAGCAGCGGGCCATCGCTGTGGCGGCGGGCCTCCAGCTCCACGCGCGTCACGCCGCCCGGCTCGACCGGCAACACGGTGATGCGCTCGGCCGCGACGCTCACGTCGAGCATCGGGCGCTCCGACAGTTCCAGGTTCATCACTTCTTTCTTCGACATGGGGTGCTCCCTTTCGTGGGTGCTGCGCTGCTCACTTCTTCTTCTTCAGGCGCCGCTCGGCCTCGTCGACGTCGATGGTCCCGGCCGCGAGTTGATCGAGCACGCTCAACGACGCAGTCGGCTCGGGCGTTACGCTCGCAGCGGGCGACGACGACGGCTCACCGAGCGACGCGACCACCGCCTCGAGCCGCGAGACGACCGTCGGGTACGAGAGGCCGAGCGCCTGCTCGACGTCTTTGATTTTTCCGCGGCACACCAGGAACACCTTCACGAACTGCAGCTGCTCCGCCGAGAGCGCGCCGAACCAGTCGAGCCCGAAGCGGCCCTCGATCCCCGTCGCGCACGCGTCGCAGCGCACCTTCTCCACGTGGAGTCGCTCACTGCACATCGGGCATCGCGTCGGGACCGTCCTCATGTTCCGTCGAACAGTACGCGCCAGAACTTAACTATTTCAAGTTCGATTTTAATTTATTCAAGTTTTCAATGATTCGGCGGGGTTGTCGCGCGCGGCGGTAACCTCTGCCGCATGGTGCACGTCGCCGTCGTCGCGCCGCACTTCCTGGAGAACACGAATCGGTACGTCGCGGCGTTCGCGCCGCTCGAGGGCGTGCGCCTCTCGGTCATCAGCCAGGACCCGGAGCGCGCGTTGCCGCCGTCGATTCAGAAGCGCATCGCCGGCCACTACCAGGTGCTCAACGTGTCGGACCCGGAGCAGCTCGCGCGGGCGTTGGCGTGGCTCAGCAAGCATGCGGGCCCGGTGCACCGGCTGACGGGCGCGCTCGAGCAGCTGCAGCTGCCGCTCGCGCAGGCGCGGGAGCTCGCGTCGATTCCCGGCATGAAGAGCGACATCGCGCGCCGGTTTCGCGACAAGGACGTGATGAAGGACGTGCTGCGCGCGGCGGGTGTGCCGGTCGCGGCCAGTCAGCTGGTGAGCTCCAGCGCGGAGCTGCGGCGCTTCATCGACCAGGTCGGCTACCCCGTCATCGTGAAGCCGCAGGCGGGCGTCGGCTCTCGCGGCACGCACCGGGTGGAATCAGCGGCCGACCTCGCGGCGCTCGAGCAGCTGGGCCTGAGCCCGGGACCGCAACGCCCGCTGCAGGTCGAGCAGTTCATTCGAGCGCGCGAGTTCACCTGCGAGACGGTGTCGATTCACGGCAAGCCGGTGTGGCGCTCGGGCACGCGCTACTTCCCCACGCCGCTCGAGGTACTCGAGACGCCGTGGATCCAGTACTGCGTGATGCTGCCGCGGGAGATCGAGGCGCCATGGACCGACTTCGCGCCCATCAACGGCGCCGCGCTCGAGGCGCTGTTCGGAAAATCGCCGGAGGTCACCGGCACCGCGCTCACGCACATGGAATGGTTCCTCGCCAACGACGGGAAGATGTACGTCAGCGAGGTCGGCGCGCGGCCACCGGGCGTGCAGATCATGCCGCTCATGTCGCTCGCGCACGAAGCCGACTTCATCGCGAAGTGGGCCGAGCTCATCGCGTTCGATCGCTTCACGCCGGTCGAGCGCAAGTGGGCCGCGGGCGCCGCGTTCTTCCGCGGGCAGGGCCAGGGCGAGCGCGTGGTCGAGGTGACGGGCCTCGAAGAAGCGCGCGCGCGCGTGGGTGATGCGCTCGTCGAGATTCGTGCGCCGAAGTTGGGCCAGCCGCGCGGCAGCGGCTACGAGGGCGAAGGCACCGCGCTGGTGAAGCACGCGACCACCGAGGGCGTGCGGCGCGCGCTCCTCACGCTCATCGAGACCGTGCAGGTGCGGTACGGCTGATCAGCGTCAGTTGTTCTCGAAGCAGTAGATGGGCTGCTGCACGGTGCACGCGCTCGGCCCGTTCTCGCTCCACGTCGGGCCGATGGACCCGCTGACGCCAGTCGCCCCCTGCAGGCTCGTGGACCCCCAGTTCGTGCAGTTGCCGTCGCTCGAGGGCGTGCCAGCGGGCGTCGTGCCGGTCCACGTCGCGGTGCTCCCGATGGAGTTGCCGTGCTCTTCGCGGGTGATGGGCGAGTTGAGGTTGCCCGAGAACAACACCGCGGGGTTCATCGCGACGATCTGCTTGTCGCCCGGGCGAATCCACGGACCGCTCACGAGAATGCCGGTCGAGGGCTGGTGGCTGTTGTCGCTCAGCCAGGGGATGTAGCCGGCGCCGATGCCCGCGTCGGCTGCCGACAGGTTGCAGAGCCCCTTGCCCGCGGTCCACCCGCTGTTGGCCGCGAAGTTGAGGCTGGTGATGAACGCGAACCGGCCGACGGCGCAGCCACCATCAGACACGCACACCGAGCGGGCGTCGGAGGCGCAGTCCATCGTCCCCGTACAGCTCGTGGTGCACGAGGCGCTCGAGCCGGTGCAGCGGTACGGCACGCACGCCAGCGAGCTCCCCGGCAGGAAGCCATCGGCCGGACACGCCGCCTGCGTGCCAGTGCAGTACTCGTCGACATCGCACATGCCGGCGGCCTGCCGACACCGCACGGAGTTCGAGAGGAAGCCGTCTGACGGGCACTGCGCCGAACTCCCGGTGCAGGTCTCGGCGACGTCACACGCACCGGCGTCGGGGCGGCAGACGGTGCCCGCGCTCTTGAAAATCGGCATGCAGGTGCCGTTCTGGCAGATGTCGGGGGCATCACACGGCCCGTTCGCCGTCGAGCAGGTCGAGTTGTTGCGCTTGTTGATGCAGAAGCCGTCGGAGCCGCCGGTGTCAGCTGCGAGGCACGACTGACACGAGCCCGTGCACGGGCTGTCGCAGCAGACGCCCAGCACGCAGTTGCTGCTCGAGCACTGCGTGCCGAGGGTGCAGGTGGTGCCGTTCGCGAGGCCGCCGCCCGTGCCGCCGCCCATCCCACCGCCCGTCATGCCGGCATCGGCCCCGCCGCCACCGGTCCCGCCGCCACCGGTCCCGCCGCCCGTCGCCGTGCCGCCGCCCGTCGCGGTGCCGCCTCCCGTCGCGGTGCCGCCTCCCGTCGCGGTGCCACCTCCCGTCGCGGTGCCGCCGCCGGTCGCGGTGCCGCCACCCGTCGCCATGCCGCCACCCGTCGCGGTGCCACCTCCCGTCGCGGTGCCACCTCCGGTCGCGGTGCCGCCGCCGTTCGCCGCGCCGCCGCCGTTCGCCGCACCGCCACCCGTCGCTGCGCCGCCACCCGTCGCTGCGCCGCCGCCCGCACCACCGACGCGGCAGAAGCCATCGACGCACTGTTCCCCAGGGCCGCAGTTCGTCGTGCTCATGCACGGGTACGCGTCATCCGGCACCTTCGCGCACTGGCACGATGCGAGGACGACCGACGCGACGAGCACTCCAAGGCGACCGGCGTTCACCCGAGCAGCCTATCTCGCCTCGAAGACCACGCGTGCATCCGCGAGACGTTGGTTGCGGCGTTGATCCCACCGCGCGACCGCGAACCACACGCCCGGCCAGAGTACGCACGCGAGCAACGCCAACCGCGGCAGCAGCGCCCCGATCGACGCCGCCATCAACCCGACGATGAACCCACCACCCACGCCGACCAGCGACAGCCCGAGGCCCTGGCGATGTCCGCACGCTGGGCACGCGGCGAGGCGGATCAACCGCGCGCCCTCTTCCGACGCGTTGCTGAACGCCTCGATGCCCGCCCGGTCACGCGCCTGCTGGTTCCCGATGCCGTAGTTCGCGGAGCCGCGGCCAGTGCCGGTGACGCGCACGCCGGCCTTCCAGCGGCGCTGACACTTCGGGCACTCGAGCTCCTCGGTCCAACCGAGGGTGGTGCTGCGCGTGTGCACGACGTCGAGGCGCAGGGGCACGGTCAGAACTCGCACAGCACGAGCACGTGACGGCTCACCAGCGCCGGGCTCATGCCGCTCGCGCGCCCGAGCCGCTCGACGATGGCCACCAGGTCGTCCGCGTCACCCGCGTCGAACGAATGCCCCGCGCGCCCATCGAGCGCGTTGAAGGTGCGCACCAGGCTCATCAGCGGCGCCACCGCCGCGCGCTCACGCTTGCCCTCGAGCGAGACGAGCGCGCCGGCCACCGCGGCCTCGAGCGCGTCGATGAGCTCGGCGGGCGCGTGGTCTTTCCACGCCGCGAAGAAGCGCTTGCCCTGCAGCCCCGCGATGCCGCGCTTCTGTTCCCGCTCGGCGCTGCGCCGGTTTCGCTGCAGCGCGGCCTGCAACGCCTCGAAGCCCGAGCCAGCCGACTTCGCGTCTTCGGCGAGCACCGTCTT
Source organism: Myxococcaceae bacterium (assembly GCA_046351675.1). Classification (GTDB taxonomy): domain Bacteria; phylum Myxococcota; class Myxococcia; order Myxococcales; family Myxococcaceae; genus Archangium_A. The sequence continues at coordinate 131,968 of JAXLYB010000015.1, read as the reverse complement.
CTTCTCGTGTTCCCAGCGCCACTGCGCGAGCGCGTCGCGCAGCAACGTGTCCCACGAGAAGAAGGGCAGCACCTTCTTGCCGAGCGCCGCGGTCTTCTTCGGCGCGTTGACCCAGTCGCGCGGGTGCACCACGCGCCCCGCCTCGCCCTCGGCCAGCGGCACCACGCCCACCGCGCGCACCGAGGCCGGAGGAGGCGTCTTGACCCACCCGCCGATCATCGGCCGGTCGAACTCGTGGTGCGTCAGCGGCTGCACCTCGTGCACGCGGTTGGAACGCGGCGCGCGCCGCGGCGTCGGGCCTTCCCACCGCGTCAACACCACGCACGTCGCGTCGTCGTCGGCCGCGACCGCGCGGAACAGCACCGCCCGCCCGGGACGCACCTCGTAGGCCCACACCTCACCGACCGCGACCGACGGCTTCGACACGCGGCGGGATTGTGGGGCCGTTTCACGAACTGATCATTTTCTTGCTCACCAGCACCCCTCGATGGGTATGTGGGTCCATGCACCACCCTCTTTCCCGGCTCCTCTTCCTTCCGTGCCTCGCCGCGCTCGCCATCTCGTGTGGCCAGGGCAACGTGACCATCAAGAAGGAGATCTGCACCAACGGCTTCGACGACGACGCCGACGGCAAGGCCGACTGTTCCGACCCCGACTGCTTCGCCGCCACCACGTGTTGCGTCGACCGGTGCGACGAGGGCACCTCGCTGTGCAGCAACGCCGGCGTGCAGACCTGCACCCGCGGCTCGAATGGCTGCCGCGTGCTGTCGGCTCCCGCGGCGTGCACCGGCGGCACGGTGTGCAGCGGCGGCGCGTGCGTGCTGACCTGCACCGACCGCTGCAACGCGGGCGCGAAGCAGTGCATCGCGGCGGGCGCGACGGCCGAGTGCCAACAGCTCGCGACCGGTTGCTACGACTGGGTCGTCGGCGAGACGTGCGGCACCGACTCGGTCTGCAACGGCGGCGCGTGCACCAACGTGTCGAGCTGCACCTCGCAGTGCGGCGCGGGTGCTGAGCGCTGCACGGCCAACGGTGAGCGCCAGGTCTGCCTCGCGCTCGGCAACGGCTGCACCGACTGGAGCTTCCCCACGTCCTGCAACTCCGGCTTCACGTGCTCGCAGGGCCAGTGCGTGCCCGGCGGCGCGGGCGGGGGCGGCGGCTCGACCGGCGGTGGCGGCGGCGCGACGGGCGGTGGTGGCGGCGCGACGGGCGGTGGTGGCGGCACGACGGGCGGTGGTGGCGGCGCGACCGGCGGTGGCGGCGGCGCGACGGGCGGCGGCGGCGCGACCGGCGGTGGCGGCGGCGCGACGGGCGGCGGTGGCGGCGCGACGGGCGGTGGTGGCGGCGCGACCGGCGGTGGTGGTGGCGCGACGGGCGGCGGCGGCGGTGCGACCGGTGGCGGCGGCGGCGCGACGGGCGGCGGCTCGGGCACGTGCACCGGCGGCCTCGCGTCGTGCGGCGGCGCGTGCGTCGACGTGCGCATCGACGCGAACAACTGCAACACCTGCGGCCACGTGTGCTCGCCGGGCCAGACCTGTCAGAGCGGCGCGTGCGTCAGCTCCTCGGTGACGCAGCTGGTCTTCTCTGAAATCAACCCGGGCCTCTCGACCATCGAGCTCTTCAACGGCGGCTCGGCGAACGTGAACCTCCTCAACTACTCGCTGCAGTACACGCTGGGCGACGGCGGTACGGGCTCGCTGCCCCTGCCCTCGGTCGACGTGCCCCCGCAGGGCTTCGTCATCCTCGGCCGCGGTCCGGCCGACGCGGGCTACATCCCCTCGGTCACGGTGACGCTGAAGACCACCGACTTCGCGCTGCGGCTGCTCTCGCCGGCGGCGAGCGGCGTCGACTTCGTGCGCACCGGCAACTCGACCGTGCCGCCTCCGACGGGCACGAGCTGGACTGGCTCGAACGCGCCCAACGCGACCATCGCGACCACGCAGTCGCTGGTGCGCAACATCTTCGTCGCCGACTCGGACACCTCGAACGACTGGAGCCTCGCGCCCAACCCGTCGCCGCTGCGCGTCTGCGCGCGCCCGGGCCTGTGCGGCACCAACTGCCTCGACCTCGAGAACGACCGCGGCAACTGCGGCGGCTGCGGCAACGCGTGCCAGGCCTCGCAGGTCTGCCGCTCGGGCAAGTGCGTCGCGGGCGGCGGTCGCCTGCTCATCTCGGAGTACCGCATCGACCCCGTGCCGATGGTCGAGCTCTACAACCCCGGCCCGAGCGCGGTGGTGCTCGACGGCTACCGCGTGCAGGTCGCGGGCACGGGCAGCTTCGCGTTCACCTTCCCCGGCACCAACCGCATGCTGCAGCCGGGCAAGTTCATCGCGGTCTACGCGGCGCCGGGCGCCGATGACTTCAACACCATCTACTCGGGCGCGGCGCCGGCCAGCGGCTCGTTCACCGACAACGCGGCGGTGACGCTCTTCGACGGCACGATGGGCGTCGACTTCGTGCGCTTCGGCACCTCGACCGCCACGCCGCCCTCGGGCGTGTCGTGGTTCGGCAACGGCGTGACGTACCCGCCGGTGTCCGGCGCGGACAACTCGGTGCACCGGAAGATCGACGCCATCGACAGCGACGACGCGCTCAACTGGCTCACCTACAACCCCGGCACCACCGGCTTCGCGTGCCAGGCGGGCATGACGCTGTGCAACGGCCGCTGCGTGAACCTGCAGTCGAACGCGGCGAACTGCGGTCAGTGCGGCATGAGCTGCACCGCGCCCCAGGCGTGCGTCGCCGGCGCGTGCAGCAGCGCGTCGACCACCGGCGTGGTGCTCTCGCGCCTGTCGAACGTCGCGCCCGAGCGCATCGAACTCTACAACCCGACCACCGCCGCGGTGGCGCTCGACGGCATGATCGTCGAGTGGGTCAGCGAGTCGGGCACCGATTCCTTCACCTTCCCCACCAGCAACACGCTCATGCCGGGCGCGTCGCTCACGCTCGTCGAGGGCACGGGCACCAACAACGCGACCACGCTCTTCATGGGCAAGTCGCTGGTGTGGACCACCGAGCTCGCGGTGAGCCTCAAGCTCGCCAGCGGCACGGGCATCGACTTCGTGCGCACCGGCGCGTCGACGGCGCTCCCCGCGACCGGCACGCAGTGGATCGGCGCGAACACGCCCAACCCGGCCGACACCGGCACCGAGGCGCTCGAGCGCAACGTGCTGGTGCCCGACACCGACCGCGCGGCTGATTGGCGGCTGGTCAACTCGCCTCCGTTCGGCGCGGTGTGCAGCGGCACGCTCGCGGTGTGCGGCAGCGCGTGCGTCACCACCCAGACCGACCCGAACAACTGCGGCACGTGCGGCAACTCGTGCCCGGTGTTCGGTTGCCTCGGCGGTGCCTGCAAGAAGTCCAACGGCGTGCTCAACAACGGGCGCGTGCGGCTGACTGGCGGCAACGGCACGAACTCCGGCCTCGTCGAGGCGCTCAACCCGAACACCATGCAGTGGGGCCCGGTGTGCGACGACACCTTCGTCGACAGCAACAACGGCAAGGGCCCGGCGGTGCTGTGCCGCGAGCTCGGCTTCTCGGGCGTGACGTCGTGGATGTCGACCACCGGCGCGACGAACTTCGTGCTCGACAACGTCGACTGCGCGGGCAGCGAGGGCAGCATCTTCGACTGCCCGCACGGCGCGTTCGGGGTGCACAACTGCAGCGCCGGCGAGAACTCGTTCGTCACCTGCACGGAGTGAGTAAGACGAGGGGACCATGAAGGTCCTCCTCTTCGGTGCCTCGGGAATGATCGGGCAGGGCGTCCTGCTCGAGTGCTTGAAACGCAGCGACGTCACCCAGGTGCTCGCGGTGGGCCGCACGAGCGTGCCGCAGAAGGACCCGAAGCTCAAAGACGTGCTGGTGAAGGACCTCACCGACTTCTCGCAGGTCGGTGACGCCTTCGACGGCGTCGACGCGGTGCTCTACTGCCTGGGCGTCTCGTCGGGCGGCATGAAGGAAGCCGACTACCGGCGCATCACGTACGACTTCACGATGGCCGCCGCGAAGGCGATTTTCGCGAAGTCGCCGGGCGCGGTGTTCTGCTTCATCTCGGGCGCGAGCACCGATTCCACCGAGCAGACCGGCCCGATGTGGGCGCGCGTGAAGGGCGCGGCGGAGAACGCGTTGCAGAAGGTCGGCTTCAAGGCCGTCTACTGCTTCCGCCCCGGCGCCATCGAGCCGATGGACGGCATCGTGTCGAAGACGCCCTCGTACAAGTGGATGTACGTGGTGATGAAGCCGTTCTGGTTCATGTTGCGCGGGCTCTCGAAGTACGTGACCAGCACGCGGCAGCTCGGGTTCGCGATGGTCGAGGTGGCGAAGAAGGGCTACTCGAAGACGATTCTCGAGAGCGTCGACATCAACGCGGTGAAGTGACCATGCTGCGCCGCCATGAAGCTCGACCCTGCCCTGCTCCAGCGCCTCTCGCCCTGGGGCTTTGACCCCGCCCAGCTCGACGTCTTCGCCGCGCGCTGTGCGCAGCCCACCACCAGCAACGCCGTCACCGGCACGCTGACGCCCCCCGCCGCCGAAGACGTGCGTCTGATGCCCGTGAAGGGGACCGCGGAATGGGAGCGGCTCGCCGCGCTCGGCCGCGCGGCGCTGGAGAAGCAGCAGGTCGGGGTGGTGATTCTCGCCGGCGGCATGGCGACGCGGTTTGGCGGCGTGGTGAAGGCGGTGGTGCCGGTCATCGACGGCAAGACCTTCTTGCAGCTCAAGCTCGACGACGTGCGGCACGTGAGCGCGAAGGCGCCGGTGTACGTGATGAGCAGCTTCGCCACGCACGAGCGGCTCGAGCAGCACGTGAAGGAATTGGGAGCGACGAACACCTTCGTGTTCCCTCAGTTCGTCTCGCTGCGCCTCGACGCGAAGGGCCAGCCGTTCAAGGAGACCGACGGCGACGTGTCACCCTACGCCACCGGGCACGGCGACCTGACGTTCGCGCTGCGGCGCAGCGGGCTGCTGCAGAAGTTCCGCGCGGGCGGCGGCACGCTGCTGGTGATGAGCAACGTCGACAACCTCGGCGCGACGCTCGACCCGGTGGTGCTCGGCGCGCACCTCGACGCGAAGGTCGCGCTCACCGCGGAAGTGGTGCGCAAGGCGAAGGGCGACAAGGGCGGCGCTCCGGCGCGGCTCAACGGCACGCCGCAGATCATCGAGGGCTTCCGCTTCCCCGCGGCGTTCGACCAGGACTCGATTCCCGTCTTCAACACCAACACCTTCGTGATGGACGCCGCCGCCATCGACCGCGACTTCGAGCTGCCGTTCTACAAGGTCGAGAAGAAGGTCGAGGGCGCCACCGCGGTGCAGTTCGAGCGGCTGGTGGGCGAGCTCACCGCGTTCCTGCCCACGCGCTTCCTCGAGGTGCCGCGCGAGGGGGCGGCGTCGCGCTTCCTCCCCGCGAAGGACCCCGAGGAGCTCGCGTCGCGCCTGGGCACGATTCGCGAGGTCGTCGCCGCGGTGACCTCGGGCGGGCGCTGATGCTCGCGGCCGTCGTCGCGCTCGCCGTGAGCGCCGCCCCGGTGCGGCTGGCGGTGCTGCCCTTCGACAACGACACGAAGGATCCCGAGCTGGAGCTGTTGCGCACCGGCCTCGCCGACCTGGTGATGAGCGACCTGGCCGCCGTGCCCGAGCTGACGGTGGTCGAGCGGCTGCGCGTCGACGAGGTGCGGCACGAGCTCGACCTGCAGCAGACGAAGTACATCGACCCGGGCACGCGCTCGAAGCTGGGCAAGGCGCTCGGCGCGACGCACGCGTTGTTCGGCTCGCTCATCGCCGTGAAGCCGAAGTTCGTGCTCGCGGTGCGGGTGGTGGAGTTCAGCAAGCGCGACGTGGTGGCGACGGTGAAGGTCGACGGCTCGCCCGACGACGTGTTCTCGATGGAAGAGTCGCTGGTGAAGCAGCTGTGCGCGCTGTTCAAGCTGCACGCCGAGACGAAGGAATGGCACGCCTCGTTGCCCGCGGTGATGAGCTGGGCGTCGGCGACCGCGTTGGCCAACCAGGGCCAGCTCGCCGAGGCGCAGTCGAAGTCGTCGGAGGCGGTGCGGCTCGCGCCCGACTTCACGCTCGCGAAGGAACAGTACGCGGAGCTCATCAAGCGGCTGCGCGAGTCGCAGAAGAAGCGTGCGGGCGCCATCGACGAGCGCGTGAAGACGCTCACCGAGCACCTCACGGCGCAGCTCGGCAAGCCGCCGCTCGACCGGGCGCTGGGGGCGCGCATCGGGCTCGCCAACCTGGCGCTCCTCGAGCTGCAACGCGCGGTGGGTGGGAAGAAGGACAAGGCGACGTGGGTGCCGCCCGAGCGGCGCGCGGAGGTCGAGGCGCTCGAGCAGCGCTTCGTCACGCACGCGTCGGCGCTCATCGACGAGCTGGCCGCGGCGCAGGGCAAGGCGGCGTCTCCCTCGCTGAGTGAGGCCGACGAGGCGCTCTCGAAGCAGGCGTTCGACCTCGACGTCTCGACGTGGGACTTCGTCACGCCGACGTCGGTGGCCATCGACCTCGGGCGCTTCCTCGGCTCGGGGTGGACTCCGTATCGCAGCGACGTCGACGAGTTCGCGGTGCGGCCGAGCGCGGCGCAGCGGTCGCCGAAGGGGCTCGAGGCGGCGCGTAAGTGGTTCGACGTCGCGCAGCAGCGGCTGGCGAAGGAACCGGCGGACTCGAAGGAGAAACTCGCGGCCGCGCTGGCGAACGAGCGGGCCGAGATGCTGGTGATGCTCGGGCGCCGCGAGGAAGGCGTCGCGTTCTGGCAGGGGTTCCTCGACGCGTACCCGACCGCGGAGGACTTCCAGGTGTACTCGCGGAAGATCGAAGCGGTGATGCTGCTCGATGACGCGGCGGAGCGAGATGAGAAGCGGCTCGCGTCGTGCGATGCGGGGCTCGCCGAGGGGCTCGAGCAGCTGTGCAATCGCACGTGGCGCGCGAAGGGCGTGGCGGGGTTGATGGCGCTCAGTCAGCGGCTCGAGGCGTGCGGGAAGAAGAGCCCGGCGTTGCTGCGGGCGGCGTTCACCGGGCCGGCGGCGGAGTTGAAGCGGGTCGCCGATTGCGAGGCGTACGAGACGCTGAAGAAGAAGGCCGCGGCCGCGGGGACGTCTCTCGACGCCTGCCAATAGAGAACAAAAAACTCCCTCTCCTCTTCAGAGGAGAGGGTCGGGGTGAGGAGTAACCCGTCGGAGCGCAGGGATCCGAAGGAGCCCCTCACCCCAACCCTCTCCCCGCTTCGCAGGGAGAGGGAGCAACAGACCGCTCACCGCTGCCAAGCGACCGCTCACCCCGCCCAGACACATCTGCTCCCAGTCGCCGCCGACACTCCCCGCATGCGACGACTCTGGTGGCTCGCAACCCTCCCGTGGCTGGCCTGCTCCCTCCTCGTCTTCGAAGCGAACGGGCTCACCCCCACCTCCCTCGCCTCTCTCCTCATCCCCGCGCTCTTCGCCACGCTCGCGCTCGGCCGCCGCCGCCTGACCATCGCAATCCTCACCATCGGCCTGATCTTCATCGCCTCGCGCTTCGCCCCCACGCCCCCCAACGCCGTCCAGACCTGCACCACCACCACCGGCCCCCTCACCTGCGACTCCGGCGCCACCCGCTGGCAACGCGTCATCGACGAACGAGAAGCCACCCGCGCTGGCCTCTCTCTCTCCGGCCACCTCGGCATGATGCGCGGCCGCGAGTTCGACACCTTCGACGCGCTGCTCGACTCGAGCTGGGCCTCGCTGCCCGGCGCGTGGCGCGGCGGACCCAACGCGCTGCTCCTCACTTCGACCGTCACGCACGTCGAAGCGCTGCGATTCCGCTCACCGCGCGAGGGCAAGCGCCCGGCCATCATCTTCCTCCACGGCTTCGGCGGCCTGCTCACCCTCTACGTCGAGGCCATCGCGCGCGGCACGCACGGCGACTTCGACGTCATCGCGCCCGCGCTCGATCCACTCGGCGCGTGGTGGACCCCGCGCGGCCAGGCGGTCATCACCCGCACGCTCGACGCGCTGCCCGACGACGTCGACCGCACGCAGGTGTACCTGGTGGGTCTCTCGAACGGCGGCATCGGCGCCTCGGCCACGCTCGCGCACCCGGCGGTCGCGAAGCGCTTCGCCGGCGTGGTGCTGCTCTCGGGAGTCGGCGAACTCGACGAACTCACGCACCCGCCTCCCACGCGCGTGCTGCTCATCTCAGGCACCCGCGACGTGCGCTTCCGCGGCGAGTGGGTCTCGAGCCAGTTCGACGCGCTCACCGCGCTCGGCGCTGACGTGACGTGGCGACGCTTCGACGCCGACCACTTCCTGCTGCTGACCCACGCGACGGAATGGACGAGCGCGTTCGAGGCGTGGCGACGCTCAGCTCACGAGCCGACCGCGCGCAGGGGCTCGTCGCCCTGAACGAAGCCGTTCCACGCGGTGAGCTGCGCGCCATCGAGCGCCCACGGCGTCAGCTCGCTGCCCGTCGACGAGGCGCGCTGCACCACGGCGTAGAACGCGCCCGTTCCCGCGCGCACCAGCACCACCCGCCCGGAGCCGAGCGGTTGATCGATCGCCAGCTCGCGCGGTCCGACGCGCATCACCTTCGCGCTCGTCTCGGCGCCGTCAGCGAAGACCAGCACCTCGCGGCGCACGGCGGGCTCGTCGTCGTCGACCTGCAGCTCGAAGTCGGGCATCGGCTCCTCGCCGGTCGCGCCGCCGGGTTCGCGGAAGGCGTCGAGCGTGTCGGGCAGTGACGCGAGCTTCGAGACCAGCCGCTCGCACTCCGCGGTCGAGAGGTTGGCGATGACGCCGAGCTCGGCGACGCCGACGTGGGTGTGGGAATCGAGCAGGCGCACCACGTCGTGACCGACGCGCACCGCCTCGAGCACCGGCGTGCTCTCGTCGCTCGCGTGGTGTGACGAGATGACGGTGACGAGCGAGCGCGGCAGCCCCCAGGTGCGCGCCAGCAACGCGCCGAGCTCGACGTGGTGGCGCTCGATGAGCCGCCAGCACTCCTCGTCTGACGGGCGCACCACGCCCGGCTCGCGCAGCAGCTGCTCGAGCACGCCGATGGCAGGCACGCGGCCGATGTCGTGGAGCAGCCCCGCGACGAACGCCTCGTCGGCGACCGCGCGGAACTCCGCCGACACCCAGCTGGCGACCTGCGCGCCGACCAGTGCTTCCCGCCACGCGCGGCGGCGCAGCGCGATGAGCGGGCCCTTCGCGAGCATGCGCTCGTGCAGCTCGCTGGCGACGCTGACCTCTTTGAGCACCTTGCGGCCGAGCACCACGATGGCCTGCTGCAGCGTCGTCACCTCGCGGCTCGCCCAGCGGTAGCGCGCGGAGTTCGCCAGGCGCAGCACCACGGCGGCGAGTCCCTGGTCTTTTTCGAGGGTGGCCTTGAGGGCCATGAGCGAGGCCTTGTCGTCGGCCAGCAGCTCCATCAGGCGGAGCGCGACCACCGGCGACGGGGGCACCCGCACCTTGCCCTTCTTCACTTCGGCTTCGAGGCGCTCCTCGAGGTTCACCACCGCGCTTCGGCACGGATCACCGTGCACCTTCAATCGCTTGTCGTGACCGCTTCGTGCCTCGATTTGTCCGAGGGAAATCGGGGGTTGAAAGGAGGGACGAAACTCCTCGCGCACACCGGCAGACAATGGAGCATGGCCAGCGCGATCGCCCTTCGCGCGGCCCCCAACGACCACTGGAGTTCGTCATGACCGTCACGCGCGTCCGCAGCTCGCCCGTCGTTCGCACCACGTCTTCTGCCCGCACCGAGGCGCGCCAGCCGGTTCGCGAAGTGGGTCACAGCAGCCGCAGCAGCTTCTCGCGCGGCCAGGACGCGGCGACCGACCGCGCGGCGCTCGCGGGCTTCCGTGGACGTGGCCGCGCGCTGACGTCGCACCAGGCGCGCGCTACGCCCGGCTCGACCACCGGCACGCTTCGCCGCGGCATGCGCAACCAGAGCGTGCGCAGCCTTCAGGAGAAGTTGAACGCGTCGGGGTTCGACGTGGGTCGCGCCGATGGCCGCTTCGGGGCCCGCACCGAGCGCGCGCTCCGCGACTTCCAGCGCTCGCACGGTCTGCGCGCTGACGGCGTCGCTGGCCGCCGCACCTTCACGGCGCTGCACAACGAGGGCAACCGCCCGACGGGCACGCGCACCAACGGCACCACGCCGACCACGCCCCGCAGCAACGGCGCTGCTGACGGCGTGGCGCGCATGGACCGCGTGCTCCCCGGCAAGGGCCTGGCGACGGGCAGCGTCACGGTGAACGGCCACACGTACCAGTTCAACTCGGGCTCGAGCCGCCTGTTCTCGACGCCCACCGGCACGTACCGCGTGACCGCGCACCGCAACTCGCGCAGCGACCGCGGCTACGTGCGCGACGGCGTGGGCTTCAGCTTCCTGATGGAAGACCCGCGCCGCCCCGGGAGCGACCGCTTCTACGACCCGCGCGCTGGCCGCGATCGCGTGAACCTCCGCATCCACCCCGATGGTGGGGCGCGTGGCACCGCCGGCTGCCTGGGCATTCTCGGTGACGCGGCGACGTTGCGGCAGTTCCGCGACGACATGAACGCCGAGCTGCGCCGCAACGGTGGGTCGTTCACCCTGCGCGTGGAGTGAAGAGGCGAGCAGTCCGTCCGTGCGCGTGACGTCGCCAGCGCCCGCCGCCGGGAACGTCACACGCATCGCGAGCTGCCCGTGCGCGTGACATCGCCAGCGCCCACCGCCGGGAACGTCACGCGCATCGCGAGCTGCCCGTGCGTGCGACGTCACCAGCGCCCACCGCCGGGAACGTCACACGCATCGCGAGCTGCCCGTGCGTGTGACGTCGCCAGCGCCCACCGCCGGGAACGTCACACGCATCGCGAGCTGCCCGTGCGCGTGACGTCGCCAGCGCCCGCCGGGAACGTCACACGCATCGACCTCAGCCCTTCGACGTCGCCCGCAGCGCCTCGGCAAGTGAAGCCTTCGCCAGCAACTCCGAGCAGACCGCGGCGAACGCACGCGCCCGCGCGGGCGTCTTGAGCGCGTGCACGAGATGCAGATCGGCCGTCAGCCACGCTGGCTCGAGCACGGGCACCAGCTTCCGCGCACGCACATCCGCCTCGGCCTGCCACGTCGGCAGCCGCGCGATGCCGACCCCGCGCAGGCACAGCTGCCGCAGGAACTCGGTGCTCTCCGCGTGCGCACGCGCCGAAACCCGAACCGTCTGCGTCTTGCCGTTCACGTTCACCAGCCACGCCGCGTTGGCGCGGTGGGTGGCGAGCAGGTCGTGCCCGAGCAACTCCGCCACCGACGACGGCGACCCGCGCGCCGAGACGTACGCCGGGCTCGCGTAGAACCCGAGCGTGAAGGCACCGAGCCGGCGCGCCGTGAGGTGCTCCGAATCGGCGAGTGCCCCCGCCCGCAGCGCCACGTCGATGCGGTCGACCTCGAGATCGACCTTCTGCGACGCGGGCACCACTTCCACGCTCGCGCGCGGGTGCCGGGCGAGAAAGCGCGCGACCAACTCCGGCAGCAACTGGTCGGCGAAGTTCGGCGTGGTCGAGATGCGCAGGAGCCCGGTGACTTCCCGCCGCGCCGCGCCGGTCTCCAGCAGCGCCTCGCGGGCCTCGTCGACCGCCGCCGCGAGCCGGTCGAAGCAGCGTTCCCCCGGCTCGGTGAGCGTGAGCCGCGTGGTGTGGCGCAACACCAGCTTGAGCCCCAGCGCGGCCTCGAGGCGGGTCAGCGCGCGGCTCACCGTCGAGCGAGGCACCGCGCGCTGCCGCGCCAACGCGCGCACCCCGCCCGCGCGAACTGCGTCGACGAACAACGCCGCGTCGTCGAGCTGCACCGGCGCACCAGGCATGCGCACATGGTGCCCCGTCACTTCGAGGTCGTCACCTTCTGCAGCACGTAGTCCTCGCGCGTCGCATCGCCACCGAGCAACTGGTTGAGGTGCGACTGCAGCACGAAGAACTCCCCGCGCGCGTCGGCGACCATCGTGGGGAACACGTCGGCCAGGTCGAGCACCGGCTGCGCGGTCGCCGTCTTCCACCCGTCGGTGCTGGTGACGCGCGTCACGGCGTGCGTGGTGTTCTGCGCAATCAGCAGCGCCCCCTTGCCGTCGAGCGACATGCCGTCGATGCCCGTCAGCGCCGGCACCTCGACCCGCGTGAACGCGTTCGGGTCGGCGAGCGGCACCTTGAACAGCGCGCCTTCGTCGGTCTTCGCGACCAGCAGGTAGCCATCGGGGTGCGCGACGATGCCGTTGAGGCCGAACGCGTTGGGCGCCGGCTTGAACGCGTCGTTCACCAGCCACGCGCTCTTCGCCCCGCTCGCGTCGACCTTGTAGAGCACCGGCGCGAAGCTGTCGGTCACGTACACGTTGCCCTGCGCGTCGACCGCCGCCTCGCTGCCGAAGTGCCCCGCGTTCGGCGTGAGGTCGGCGAAGGTGACGAACGACTGCGCCTTGCCGGTGTCGAGGTCGTAGATGCCGATGGAGTTGGTGACGTACGCGGTGCCCGAGCTGCTGCGCTTGCTCGCGTTGACGTCGCCGGTCGAGACGATGACCCGGCGGTGCGCGGCGTCGATGGTGACGCCGGTCGAGCTGAGCAGCCGCTCGTCGCTGATGAAGCGGGTCACCTTGCCGTCGGTGCCCACCGCGAAGACGTCACCCTCGGTGATGGACGAGACGAGGAAGCGCTGGTGCGCGTCGTCCCACGCGAACCCTTCGGGGTAGAGGCCACCGGTCTTGAAGCTGACCTCCGCGGGGAGCGGCGGCGCACAGGACGCGAGCACGACGAGGCACGACGAGAGGAAGAGGCGCGACATGGGGTTCTCCGGGTGTCGCTGCGACGAGATGCCGCAGACGGCGGAGAACATTCAGCCCAGGGGCCTCGCGCGGGAGGCCGCGGGCCGGGCGCCACGTGTCCCGTTTTCGGGACAGCCTCGCACCCAGCTCACTGCCCGAGCACGCCCATCGCGGCGTTCACCACGCCCGAGTACTGGACCTGCCAGAGGTGCGCGAGCGGCGTGTTGTGCGGCCCTTCCATCAGCACCAGCTTCGCGCCGGGCATGGGCAGCTGCTTGCTGGGCATGTAGCCATCGCCGTCTTCGAAGAGGCCCTTCTCAGGGCCCAGCGTCGGCGTGCCGGTGGTGCCGACGATGGTGAAGCCGCCGGGCACCTGGTTCTTCTGGCGGTCCCAGTTCACGTTCAGGTCGTTCACCAGCTTCGAGCCCACGGCGAGCTCGCGGCCGGCGTCGTCGACGTTCTTGAGCGGGTCGCCGACCACCGCGCCGATGTTGCCGAGGTAGGTGCCGTGCGACGCGGGGCCGATGAGCACCGCGTGCTCCACCTTCGGGCCCTTCGAGGGGTCGCGCTGGTCGAGGTAGAGCCGGAAGTCGGTGCCGCCCGCGGAGTGCGTGACGACGTCGAGCCCCGACTGGTTGGTGGCCTTCGCGATGCGGTCCATGGCCTTCGCGATCTGCGGGGCCTTCTGCGTCGGCGCGGCCCACGGGTCGCGGTACTCGACCTCGAAGAGCTTCGCGTTCTTCAGCTCGTCAGGCGTCGCCTCGCGGCCCTGCGCGTCGTCGAGGCGGAACTTGTCTTGCGCGGCGACGTAGACGACGACCGGGCCGTTGGCCTTGTTGGTCGCCAGCTGGTTGCCCAGGCCGTCGAAGCTCTGCGCGGGCATGGTGAGGCCGGGAATCATCACCACCGGGCGCTTCAGCGTCGGCGGCGCGTCGAGCGGGCCGTACGCCACGCGCTGCGGACCCTGCAGCTTGTCGGGCGGGCCGTTGGGGCGGAGCTTGTTGAACACGCGATCCGACATCCAGTCCTTGGTCGCGTTGAACGGGTCGATCTTCGGGCCGGGGCCCTGCGTGAACGGGGTGAACGCCGTCTTCACGCGGTCGAGCACGCTGGCGGGGCTCGGCATCTTCGTCAGCGCCGACCAGCCGCTCGACTTCGCCGCGGGCGCAGGAGCGGGAGCCGCGGCCTTCGCCTTCGCCGGCGTCGCGGGGAGTGCGGCCTTCGCGGGGACGCTCGTCTTCTGACCAATCTTCGTCGGTGCCATGCGTGCATTGTCGGTGGAGGTGCGCACCGGTGCATCGGCAGGCGACGACAAAGTGATGTGCAGATCACGCCACGGAGGGGTCAGCCCTGCTCGCGGAACTTGCCGGGCGTGGTGCCGGTCCACCCGCGGAAGGCGCGCACGAACGCGGCGGCGTCGCGGTAGCCGACCAGCTCGGCGACCTCGGCGACCGATTCGTCGGTGCGCAACAAGAGCCGCTCGGCCTGCGCGCGGCGCACCTCGTTGACGAGCGCGCCGAAGCTGACGCCCACTTCACCGAGCCGGCGCTGCAGCGTGCGCGGCGTCACGTGGAGCTTCTTCGCGGCGCGCGCGAGCGTGGCGTCGCCTTTGGGCAAGAGCTCGATGACGGCGCCGCGCGCGCGTTCGTACGCGTCGTCGACGTCACCGCACTGCGCGAGCACCGCCTGGCCGTGGAGCTCGAGCGCGCGGTTGAGCTCGGGATCAGCGCCGGTCGGCACGCGCTCGAGCATTTCCTGCGAGAAGGACAGTCCGTTCGACGCGCGGCCGAAGGCGACCTGCGTGGTGGACAGGAAGCGGGCGATCTCGGGCGGCGCTTCCTTCTCATCGTGCGCGAACCACGCGCGCACTGGCGTCACGTCGTCGCCCATCATCTCTCGGGCGATCTGCAGGATGCGGGTGACGGTGAAGAAGTTGCCGTGACGCCCGACTCCGCCGGGGCGCGGGGCGCGGTGGTGCAGCGAGACCTCGTCGCCGTCGAGCTCGAGGCTCCAGCGCACGAGCGGGTTGATCAGCGCGCCGTAGGTGGCGAGCTGTTCCATCGCGATGCGGCCGGTCGGGGCGCTGCGCAGGCCGAACTCGAGCAGGCCATACGCGCCGCGCGACATGCCGAGCGCGCAGTGGAAGCCGAAGAGCGGGTCACCGAGGAGCTTCGCCGCGTCCGCGAGGATGCCGCCGAGCTCGTCGAGGCTCACTTCGGGGCTGGCGTGGCCCTCGTCGCTGCGCACGTGGAGGTACTTCTTCTCGAGCGCCTTCGGGTCCTTGCCCTTGCTGCGCACGTAGGTCAGCACCAGCGGGACCAGGGCACTCGTGAAGCGCTTCGCGCGGAGGGCGGGCATGGCGCGCGAAGATACCCAAATCCCCCTCTCCCCGTGGGGAGAGGGTCGGGGTGAGGGGAGACGCGCGGCACCTCAACCGAAGAACCGACTCAGCCGCTCGGCGAGCCACGCGCGGAACTCGGGCGTCGTCGGCGGCGAGTGCTGCGCGTCGGCGATGACCTCGGTGCCGGCGAGCGTGGGGAACAACGCCTTCGCGCGCGCGACCACCTTCTCGCCGGGGAAGCTGACGTCGTGTTCGGCGCCGATGACGAGCACCGGCGCCTTCAACGCGGCGAACTCTCCATCGCGCGAGAGCTTCGGCACCTTCATGCGCCCCATCGCGTACGCGGTGAACGAGTCGGCGAGCGAGCCCACCCACTGCGGGTCCATGGTGGTGAGCAGGTTGCGCACGAAGGCGTGCAGCCGCTTCTCGGTCGGCGACAGGAGATAGAGCGACATCGGCACGCCCATGCGCGTGACGCCGTCCCACCACGAGCCGGTCACCATGCCCGCGGGCACGAGCAGCGCGAGGTGCGTCACGCGCTGCGGGGCGAAGGCGGCGAAGCGCTGCGCGACGAAGCCGCCCCAGCTGACGCCGAGCACCCGCGCCGCGGGGAGGTCGAGGCGATCCATCACCTCGCCCAGCCATCGCTCATACGCGTCGGTGCCGACGTCGAGCCGCACGTCAGCGCTCATCGCCGACTGGCCGATGACGTCGAGGGCGTAGACGCGAAAGGTGGTGGTGAGCCCCTCGAGCTCGCGCAGCAGGTGCGAGGAACTCGCCATCGCGCCGTGCAGCGTGATGAGCGGAGGCCCATCGGGCGGGCCGGCAACGAGCAGGTGGGTGGTGCCGAACGAGGTCTCGACCTCGCGCGCGGTCGCGGTGACCCCGAGGCTCTCGCGGAACACGTGGTGCCAGCGGCGCACGCGCTCGCGCGCCTCGTCGCTCTTGAAGAGTTCGCTCATCGACGCCTCCATTCCTTCCACGGCAAGAGGTGCTGCGCGGTCAGGTTCGCGACCAGCCTCACGGGTGAGCGGTGCTGGCCCTGCGCCCACGCGATGAGCGCGAAGTAGAAGTACGAGAGCCACGCGAGCGCAAAGGAGCGCGCGTCGAAGCGGCGCGGGAGGCGACCCTCGGCGACCTCGTGGCGACCCCAGGCCTCGATGGCGGCGTGCACGGCGCCGGTCTGCGCGGCGAAGCGCCGGGCCCAGTCGCCGTCGGCGAAGAGCGCTTCCTTGAGCAGGGTGCGGGACAGGCGCGGGCGGCGGCGGTACTCGGTGAAGACGGTCTGGGCGAGGTGGTCGAGGCGGTCTTCCAACCCGTCGTCGGCGGGAACGTCGACGCCCTGCTTCAGCGCGGCGTCGAGCGACTCGAAGAGCGCGGCGTGCAGCAGCTCGTGCTTGTCGCCGAAGTGGTGGATGACGGTGCCTGGCGACACCGCCGCGCGCCGGGCGATGGCGCGCACGTTCGCCGCCTCGAAGCCCACGCGCTCGAACTCGTCGCGCGCCGCCTCGAGCACCCGGGCCGCCGTGACCTCCTTCTGCACCTTGCGCAACCCTCGTCGGACGTGTTCATTGAACATGTTCAATGAACGTGTTTAGCGAACGCGTTCGACGCCTGCACGGCTTTTGTCGGGCAAAGCCGGGGCCCGGCGCGTACACCTGCGCGCATGAACGTTCATGGATACGCCACGACGTCGGCCACCAGCCCGCTGAGCCCCTGGCAGTTCGAGCGCCGCGAGGTCGGCCCGCGCGACGTGCTCATCGAGATCATCGCCTCGGGCATCTGTCATTCCGACGTGCACCAGGCGCGCGGCGAGTGGGGCAACTCGAAGTTCCCGATGGTGCCGGGCCACGAGATCGTCGGCCGGGTGACGAAGGTCGGGGCCGAGGTGAAGAAGTTCAAGGTCGGCGACCTCGCGGGCGTCGGCTGCATGGTCGATTCCTGCCGCACCTGCCCCTCGTGCGAGCACGGTGACGAGCAGTTCTGCGACGGCGTACCGGCGTGGACCTACAACTCCACGGAGATGGACCGGCAGACGCCGACGTACGGCGGCTACTCGACCCACGTGGTGGTGACCGAGCACTTCGCGCTCAAGGTGCCCAGCTCGCTCGACGTGCAGAAGGCCGCGCCGCTCCTCTGCGCGGGCATCACCACCTTCAGCCCGCTGCGCCAGTGGAACTGCAAGAAGGGCGACCGCGTGGCGGTGATGGGCCTCGGCGGGCTCGGCCACATGGCGGTGAAGCTCGCGGCGGCGATGGGCGCCGAGGTGACGGTGCTCAGCTCGTCGAAGGGCAAGGAAGCCGACGCGAAGCGGCTCGGCGCGGCGTTCTTCGAGTCGTCCACCGAGAAGGCCTCGCTCAAGAAGCTGAAGAACCGCTTCAACCTCATCATCGACTGCGTGTCGGCTGACCACGCGTTCGACCCGTACCTGAACCTGCTGGCGCCGTACGGGGCGCTGGTGCTGGTGGGCGCGCCTCCGAAGCCGTCGCAGGTGTCGGCGTTCTCGCTGATCAACAACAACCGGCGGCTGGCGGGCTCGAGCATCGGCGGCATCAAGCAGACGCAGGAGATGCTCGACTTCTGCGCGGAGCACCGGCTGGGCGCCGACATCGAGGTCATCGCCGCGAAGGACATCAACGTCGCGTACGAGCGCATGTTGAAGGCCGACGTGCGGTACCGGTTCGTGATCGACGCGAAGACCTTCGGGGCGTGACGGAACGCGAGTCGCTCTGACGGGTGGTGCCGTGAGGCGTCGGCCGGCCGTACGAGTTTCTCCCCTCACCCCGACCCTCTCCCCAGGGGGAGAGGGAGTAAGACGCCGCGATGCTCTCTCGCCGCGTCCTGCTCGGTGGCCTCTCGACGGCCGCGCTGTCTGGCTGCTTTCGGCTCGCGCGCCCGCCCCCGCTCGACGACGGCCGGCTCTCGCAGCACGCGCGCTTTCTCTGGCGCCAGGCGTGGAAGTCGCTCGACCCCGCGACGGTGCTCGACACGCACGTGCACGTCGTCGGCCTCGGCCACGACGGCACGGGCTGCTCCATCAACCCCACGCTCACACAGCCGCTCGCGCACCCCATCAAGGCGCTGCAGTTCGGCATCTACCGCGAGGCCGCCGGCGTGACGGACCTCGAGGCCCACGCCGACGCGCAGTACGTCGAGCTGCTCGTGCGCCGCGTGCGCTCTCAGCTCGTGCACGGCCGCGCGATGCTCCTCGCGTTCGACCAGACGTACGGCGAAGACGGCAAGCCGCGCCCGGAGGACACCGAGTTCCACACGCCCAACGCGTACGTCACGCGGCTCGCGCGCGAGTACCCCGACCTCTTCGTGGCGTGCGCGTCGGTGCACCCGTACCGGCCTGACGCCGTCGAGGCGCTCCACGCCGCGGCCGAGGCCGGGGCCGTCGCGGTGAAGTGGCTGCCCAACGCGATGCAGATGAACCCCGCAAGCGCGAAGTGCGACGCGTTCTACGAGGCGATGGCGAAGCTCGGGCTGCCGCTGCTTACCCACGCCGGCGAAGAGAAGGCCGTCGACGCCGAGGAGGCGCAGCGCTTCGGCAACCCGCTCCACCTGCGCCGGCCGCTCGACCACGGCGTGAAGGTCATCGTCGCGCACTGCGCGAGCCTCGGTCAGAACCCCGACCTCGATGCGCCCGGGCAGCCGCTGGTCGATAACTTCGACCTCTTCGCGCGGTTGATGGACGACCCGAAGTACGTCGGCAAGGTGTTCGGCGAGGTCTCCGCGATGACGCAGGCCAACCGCGCGGGGCGGCCACTGCAGACGGTGTTGCAGCGCAGCGACTGGCATCCGCGGTTGTTCAACGGGAGCGATTACCCGCTGCCGGCCATCACCGTGCTCATTCAGACGCGGCAGTTGGTGAAGCTGGGGTTCCTCACGAAGAGCGAGCGCGATGCGTTGAACGAGCTCGACCAGCACAACCCGCTGGAGTTCGACTTCGTGCTCAAGCGCACGCTGCGGTGGCGCACGAAGGACGCGGAGCACCGGTTTTCGGACGAGGTGTTCACGTGGCGGCCCGACGTGTTTCCGCGCCTGCGGGCGTGAACATCAGGGTTTCCCCTCACCCCGGTTCGCTAGAGGTCGTTCAACGCCTGCAGCACCGACGGGTCAGTGCGCGCCGCCTCGAGCAGCCCATCGAGCAGCTGGTTCAACGACAAGTTCATCAACTTCTCGCGCACCACGCTCAACGCCTGCTCCGCGCGTTTCCGCTCGGCCTCGAGGTGCGCGAGCGTGACCGCAACGGTGTGCTTGCAGATCTTCTCCTGGTTGCCCATCGGGCACGTGCAGTCGAACGACAGCCCGTCTTCGCGCACCCAGATGCGCACCTCGTACGGCTGACGCCCGCCCTCTTGCGGCTTCACCAGCCCCGCGAGCTCGCCGCCCTGCGCCTGCGTGCCGAGCACGCGGCCCTCGTCCCAGCATTCCTTGCCGCGCGCGAACGTACGGCCACCGACGATCATCTCGAGCGTGTCGCGGTGGAGCACGCTCGTGAGCGGCACGGTCTGCATGCGGGCTACTCCTTCGCCTTCAGCTTGCTGTCGTTTTCCTGGATGAAGCGGCGAATGTCCTCGTTCATGTCGAGGAGCTTGAGCCACTGTTCCTTGTAGAGCGTCACCGGGAAGCGGCCCATGCCGTACACCGACACCGCGCCCTTCTCGGACACCTTGAGCGAGATGCCGCGGCTGGTGCGCGCCTTCAGCGCCTCGTTCTCGGCCTTGAGCTTCGCCAACTCCGCCTTGAGTTCTTCTTCGGTGGACATGGCGCGCACGGTATCTGACCGATCCATGGCAGCGAAGCGCGACGAGTGGGTGGTGCAGCTCGAGCAGAACGGCCTCAACCCGGCCCTGGTGAAGACCTGCCTCGACGGCAACGCCGGCCAGCTCGAGGCGCGCATGCTCGCGCTCTGCCGCGCCAAGCCCTCGCCCCTCGGTGCGCAGTGCGCGGTCGCGCTCTTCACGAAGTTCCCGCTGCGGTTCCGCGAACAGCTCGGCACGGGCGCCGCCGCCGCGGGAGTCGCGTGGCTCCACGGCGCGAAGGCCTCGGCGTTCGCGAAGCTCAAACCCCCGAAGGCGCCCAACGACGACGTTCCCGCGTGGCACCAGGCGGTGACCAGGGCGCTGTCGCTCGCGCTCGCCCACCGCGCGTCGCCGCCCAAACCCGGCGCGAAGTCGAAGCAGCCCGCGCTCCCCACGCAGGGCCGCGATGCGCTGCAGGCCGCGTGGCTCGAGAAGGCGAAGGCGCACTCGCCCGACGACGTGCCCGAGTTGATGGAGCGCTTCGGCGAAGGCCCCGGCACCCACCTCACCCTGCGCGCGCTCGCGCTGCTGTCGTTCCCCACCGACGCGCGCATCGCCGACGGCCTCGCCGGTTTCATCGAGCGGCCCTCGGTGCGCATGGCCGCGGAGACGACCGTGTTCACCGTCATCGCGCTCGCGTTCGCGATGCACGGCGACGCGTCTCACCGCGCGACGGTCGAGAAGCTCACGTCGAACGTCGACTCGCTGCTGTGGCTCGAGGCCGCGCTGCCGACGAAGACCGCGCCGCGCCCGAAGACTCCTGCTCCGTCGCGCTCGAGCGTGCCGAGCGACGAGAAGAGCTTCCTCGCGTTCATCGCCGAGAAGCCCGGGGACGACGGCCGCGTCGCGCTGTTCCAGGACTGGCTCGTCGAGCGGAACGAGCCGCGCGGCGAGTTCATGGCGCTGCAGCGGTCGGCGCGCGAGCTGACGCCGAAAGAGGCCAAGCGCGTCGCGGCGCTGCAGAAGAAGCACGAGAAGGCGTGGCTCGGCTCCTTCGGCCCCGCGATGCTGAAGGGCTCGGCGCGGTTCCGCGATGGGCTCCCGCGCGAGGTGGCGGTGACGCCGTGGCGGCCGTCAGACGTGCCGCTCACGACGGACCCGGTGCTCCCGCTGCTGGAGGCGCTGCGGCTCGAGGGCGGTACGAACCTCCCCCTGGTGAACGTGTTGTCCGGTCCCTGGCGCTCGCTGCGGTCGCTCATCGCGGCGGACTGGATCATGGACGCCGCCCCGCGAGCGCTCCTGGAGCAGTGCGAAGCACTGGGTGAGATGGAGTCCGGCGCGGGCGTGACCGACCGTCTCAAGGTCTTCTCACTCGAGCTGCCAAAGCTCCGCCACGTCACCCTCAGCGGCGTGAGCTGGCAAAGCCCGCGGTCCATCGCCGCGCTGCCGTGCCTGCCTCGGCTCGAGTCGCTGACCATCGAGGCCTCCAACCTCACGCCCTGGTTCAACCTCGCGGGGAAGGTCGCGCTCTTGCGGCTGCAGACCGATGACCTCGAGGTGCCCGGCCCGCGCGGAGTGTCGACGCGCCACCTCCGGTTCGAGTTGCGTGCGGGGCAGCCGATGCAGATCCGCAGCGAGGTGCCCTTCGAAGACCGTGACGATTTCCAGTTCGAGGTGGTCGAGCCGCTGAAGGAGGTCCCCCGCAAGCTGCGGCGCGGCGCGGTGCTGTCCGTGCCCTACCAGGGCAAGCAGCTCGAGGTGTTGCGGGCGCTGCTCTGAGCGGCCGAGACGTGCCAGTCTCCGCACCGTGGTGAACGACGCATGAACCCCTTTCGCAAGCTGGGCGAGCTCGTGAACTGGGTGCTGGGTGCAGACCTGTCGGAGCCGCGCGAGCAGAAACGCGACGAGCCGAAGCCGAAGTCGAAGCAGCCGGGCCGCACGCAGCGATCGAGCGGCGACGGGTTCGATCGCAGCACGAGCGCGCCCGTCTCGCTGGGCAGCAGCTTCGAGCCGCGGCCCGAACCGAAGCGCGCGACTTCGCCCGCGCCCGACTTCACCGCGTCGTTCGATGACCTGAAGGACCTCGTCGATGCGCCCCTCGAGCCGAAGCCGGAGTTCATTCCCGAGGGCGGGATGTCGACCGAGTCGTTGATGCGGGAGTTCGAATCGCTCGACGCCGAGCTGCAGAGCCGCGCGATGGAGAAGGCCGCGTCGGAGGCAGCGGCGCTCGCCACCGAGAAGGAAGCTGCCGCGCTGCTCGCCTCGCCGGACGACCTGGTCGCCTCGTCCCATTCCGAGGAAGCGGCTCCGCTGGTCGCCGCCACGTCCGCGGAGGCCGTCGCAGCTCCACCGCCAGTCGTGTCTCAACCCACGCGACAGGTCGTGGCGGCGGCGTCCCTTTCGCCGCCCGCCGAGCCAGCGCCCGTCGTCGCGTCAGCGCCGCTCGGAGCGGCCGAGCCCGACCACACGCTCGCACCTGACGCTCTCGGCGAACCGGAAGCACCGCCTTCGCTGCTCACGTCACCTGCCGCTTCAGCGCCGCTCGCACCTGTCGCATCAGCCGAGCCTGCAGCGCCACCTTCAGCGCCTGTCGAACCTCAACCGTCCGCATCGGCAACACTCGCACCGGCCGCTCCCATCTCGTTCACGCCGCTCGCAGTCGCTCCAGCCGAGCCTGCGCCGGTCTCAGCTCAACCCATCGCCTCCGCACCGAGCGCTCCTGAGCCTCTCGCACCTCAGCCCGCGGTGGCCGTGGAAGCCCCTCCAGCCG
This sequence comes from Myxococcaceae bacterium, assembly GCA_046351675.1. GTDB lineage: Bacteria > Myxococcota > Myxococcia > Myxococcales > Myxococcaceae > Archangium_A. The sequence continues at coordinate 109,358 of JAXLYB010000015.1, read as the reverse complement.
AGCCGCCGCAGAGGTCATCCATCGCGCCCGCGTGGCTCCTGCCGACGACCGAGGTCGTGAAGAAGCGCCCGCAAGCCCAGGGCTCGAGCGGCTTCGAGCCATCGCTCGACGATCTTCCCTCGACCGATGACGACGGTGACGCGCCGGCCTGAGTCGGCCGCCCGCGCGCTCACGCCCGAACGAGCCGCGCGAGCAACTCCTCGAGCGCACCGCTGGACGAGCCCTGCAGCTCATTCGGCGTGACGTACGGCGCCTGCTGCGCCGTGAGCGTGAGCCCGGGCTTCGGCGACACGAGCCTCGGTGCGCCGCGACCGAGCTCCGCCTCGAGGCCGAGCTGCGCCGATTCCCTCCCGGCGAGGCCCGAGAAGAGCACCGGCTCACCGCGACACGTCGCTTGCCACAGCTTCCACGCCTCGGAGATCGACAGCGCCGCCTCGGCGTTCACCGCGAGCGAGATGACGCCGAGCCGCGAGCCGGCGACGCCATCGAGGTCTGCCGCGTTGGTCACCCGCTTCACTTCGAACTGCGCCTTCTTGAGAAAGCCCGTCATGGCCTCGACCACGAACGGATGGGGCCGGACCAGGAACGCACGTCGACTCATGGCTCCGCCTTCTAACAACGCTCGCGCGGGCAGGCAGAAGCAGACGTACAGTCGCCGCATGCGCGCCCTTCTCCTGCTGCCGCTGCTCGGTCTCTTCGCTGGCTGCGAGTCCGTCGCCGATGTCGTCACCAAGCAGAAGCCCGCCGTCGAGAAGACCTTCACCGCGCTCACCGCCCTCGGCCCGAAGGTCACCGCCACGCCGGAGTTCACGAAGCTCGAGGTGAAGGCCCCCGCCGTTCCGCTCAAGCTCGACGGCGACGGCGCCAACGCGGTCTACGTCTACGCCGACGACCTCGCGAAGCCCGGGCGCGCGGCCGAGGTCGCGGTGCGCAGCATCGACACGCTCCCGCTCCTGCACTGCGGCTCGCTGCTCGAGAAGCAGCAGTACTTCAACGACGGCTTCACGCGTCTCTCGCCGAGCATCGTGAACGGCTACCTCGAGGCCTGCGCGAAGGCCCGCTACGCGCTCGTCATCCGCAACCAGCAGTTCCTCCGCCCGGAGCTGTCGTTGGAAACGAAGCAGTTCGCCCCCGCGAAGTGGCGCGCCGACGTGCTGGTGTTCGACCTCACGACGGGCGACGCGCTCGGCGGCTTCCCGGTCGTCGCGACCAACGACTCGCGCGTGAGCCTGCTCGACGGCGACCAGGACCACGTGAAGCGCATTCTCGAGAACCTCGAGTCGTGCGTGTTCGACGCGATTCGCGACGGCACGCGCGCGGCGTTCCCCGGCTCGCTCAAGGCGAAGGAAGCGAAGTGAGCGTCGCTTCGAGCCAGTGCACGTACGCGTCGAGGTAGGTGTCGGTCGAGTCGAGCGCGATCGGCGACAGCAACCACGGGTTCATCAGCGTGTGGCGCAGCACGAAGAGCCCCTCTTCCCCTGCGTGCGAGAGGTCGAGGTCGAGCTCGCGCCCGATGCGCTCGCGCTCGCTGGCGCCGAGGTGTGACAGCTCGACGGTGGTGAACGAGCCGAAGAAGCGGCGCACCTGCACCGGCTCGTCGGCGTGCACCGCGATGCGGTCGAACACCTGCTTCGTCACCGCGTTCGCCTTCGCGAGCGAGCGGTTGCCATGCACGTTGAAGGCGAGGCACACCAGGTTGCAGTCGGGGTCGAACGGCAGCGCGAGCGCCACGCGCGGTTCGAGCTTCTTGCGCAGCGCCTGGATGCGGTCGAACAGCGTCTCGCACGTCTTGATGGACCGCGCGATGAGCCGGCCGAAGTGCGCGCCGTCGAGTGGCAGCACGCGGTGATTCACGTAGCACGCCGCCGCCGCCGCGCCGGGACGAGAGCCCTCGAGGCTGAAGCGCCCCGGGAGACGCCACCGCGCGTCGGCCTCTTCTTGCGAGCCGAACACGTACGCCGCGTCGCTGTGCACCAGCCCGAACGCGCGCCGGTCTCTCGCGAGGAACGCGCCCGCGCCGTACGGCACGAAGCCCAGCTTGTGCGGGTCGACGGTCACCGAGTCGGCCTCGCCCAGCGCCGCCGTCGCCCGGTACACGCGCTCGCTGGGGAAGTAGCGGAACTCGGCGGCGATCTCCGCGCGCGGCCGCAACCCACCACGCTCGTCGCGAAACAGGCTCGGCAGGTAGCCACCCCACGCGGCGTCGGCGTGGAGCCAGAAGCCTCCGGTGGCGGGCGCGTCACGCAACTGCACCAGCGCGTCGAGCGGATCGAGCGTGCCGAACTCGGTGGTGCCGTACACGCCGACCACCGCCAACACCGGCAGCCGCTTCGCTTTGCGTTCCGCGAGCATCGTCGCCAGCGCCGTCGCATCGAGGCGCGCCTGCACGGTGGGCACCTCGAGGAGCGCGTCGCTCCCCAGGCCCAGCAGCTTCATCGCCTTGGCCCACGAGTAGTGCGCGGTGCCCGGCGCCAACACCGCGAGGTCGGCCACCACCGGGTGCGCGCGCACGAACTTCGCGAGGCCCACCTTCTCGACGCGGAACGCGGTGATGCGCTCGAGCAGCTTCGGGTGACGCTCGAGCATCTCCACGAGGTCGAGCACGCGCGACACCGGCCACTGCAGCAGGTCGAAGTCGTCGGCACCCTTCAGCCCCGCGTCAGGCCACGTGTCGAGCGCGGCGCAGCCGTCCTTCGCGGCGAGCGGGAAGAGCTTCACCGCGCGCGCGAGCCACAGCCCCTCGTCGTTGGCGATGGTGCCGCCCGAGGTGAGGTGCCCGAGCGCCTTCGGCCCGAGGCCCAGCATCGTGGCGAGCTGGCGGCCCACCTCGAGCTCGAGCTTCACCGTCACCGGCGCCACGTCTTCGACGACGTTGTTCGGGTTGTAGAGCGTGGTCATGATCTGCGCGACCAGGCCCGGCAGCAGCAGGTCGCTCACCATGTGCCCGAGGTAGCGCGGGTGGAAGAACGGCACCGAGCGCTTGAGCTGCGCGCTCAGCTGGTGGAGCTCGTGCCGCGTGCGCGCCAACGCGTCGAGGAACGCCGGCTCGTACTGGTCGCGCGTGCCGATGGGCGGCGGGTCTTCGGGGTGGAAGTTGCGCCGCCAGTACACGTGGTCGCGCAGCAACTCGAGCACCAGCTTCTCGAGGGTGTCGTTGTTCTCGCCGTACGCACCGAGGAACCAGGGACTCAGCTCGTCGCCCATGGGGGTGAGTTACTCCCGAGCGGCGCGCGTTTCGAATGCAACGTTTGCAGCGCAGCGAGTCGGCTCAGGGCGGCTCTTCACCCAGCCGCAGCACGCGGTCGTGCAGCACGCTGTCGCTCTGTTGCAGCGCCGTACCGAGCGTCGACTGCGCCGTCGAGATGGCGCGCCAGAAGAGCTTCGCGCCGGTGGGCAGCGCGGCTTCGAGCGTGGCGTGCATCTTCTCGAGGTCGGCGCGCGTGGGCTCGTCGACGAACTCCAGCTCGAAGAACCAGCGGTCGTCGCGCCCGGCCTCGACGCGGCGGTACATCATGCCGGGGCCGTAGACGCGCGGCGTGGCGTGCAGCGCGAGCGTGTAGAAGCCCGGCGAGTAGTAGCGCCCGCCGGTGACGCGCGTGAGGTCGAGCGGCAGCTTGTCGTCGGGCACGCCGCGGAACGCGTCCTCGAGCGCCTGCATCGAATCGAACTTCGCGCCCCTCACCGGGTCGGCCGACGAGCCGCACGCCGACACGCCGTTCATCAGGCGAAACCAGAACCACTGGTCGTGCCACTCGTAGAAGCGCCCGTCTTCGAAGCGCACCTGCCGCCGCTCGTCGTCGGTCACCCACGCGACGATGAAGCCCACGCGCTCAGGCTGTTCGCCCGCCGCGGTCTGCGCGAAGGAAGCGAACGTCGCGCCGTCGATGGCGCCGCGGTGGGTGTGGTCGTCGAACGACTCGTCGCAGCTCAGCGCGTCGGCCTGGCCCTGCAACACGTCACCGCGCGGGAAGCACGCGGCGAGCAGCAGCAGCGAGGCTGTCGAGACGAGCCGCACCGCTGCAACGTATCCAGTACGGTGCGCAGATGGCCAATCACCGCGCGTGGCAGTTCGATGCGTTTGGCGACGTTCAGCAGGTCTTGAAGCTGCGTGAAGTGCCGACGCCTGCGCCCGGCGAGCAGGAATGCCTGGTGCGCACGCGCGTGCTGGCGCTCAACTTTCCCGACCTGTTGATGGTCGAGGGCAAGTACCAGGCGAAGCCCGACCTGCCCGCGGTGCCCGGCATGGAAGCGATGGGCGTCGTCGAGCGTGCGGGCCGGGGCAGCAAGTTTCGCGAAGGCCAACGCGTGGTGGCGATGCAGTTGTTCGGCTGCTTCGCCGAAGCCATCGTGGTGCCCGACGCGATGCTCGTCGCCGTGCCCGACGGCATGACCGACGCCGACGCGGCCGCGTTCCAGGCGATCTACCAGACGTCGTGGTTCGGCCTGACGCACCGCGGGCAATTGAAGGCGGGCGAGACGTTGCTCGTGCACGGCGCGGCCGGCGGCGTCGGCACCGCAGCGGTGCAGCTGGGCAAAGCGCTCGGCGCGCGCGTCATCGCGACGGTGGGCGGCCCGAAGAAGGTGGAGGTCGCGAAGCGCTGCGGCGCCGACGTGGTGGTCGACACGCGCACGCAGGACTTCGTGGCGGTGGTGAAGGAGGTGACGGGCGGCAAGGGCGCCGACGTCATCTACGACCCCGTGGGCGGCGACACGTTCGACCGCTCGTTGAAGGTCATCGCCTTCGAGGGCCGGCTGGTGGTCATCGGCTTCACCTCGGGCGTGATTCCCACCGTCGCGGTGAACCGGCTGCTGCTCAAGACGGCGTCGGTGGTGGGGCTGCAGTGGGGGGCGTACAAGTTCGTCGCGCCCGAGAAGATCGACGCCGCGCAGGCCGACCTCGAGAAGCTCTACGCGGCCGGGCGCATCAAGCCGGTGCTCTACGAGAAGCAGTTCGCGTTCGAAGACCTCCTCCCGGCGCTCGAGTCGCTGCGCACGCGCGAGGCGTACGGCAAGGTGGTCGTCAGCGTGCGTTGATCACCCGGCGGTCCCGTGTCACCGTCTCGGGCCTGTCGGCCGGCGCTTTCCCCCACAGGAGAGTTCATGACGCGACGTCTCGTTCCCCGTCTCATTCGTCACGGCGTGATCGCGCTCGTCGCGGTCGCGTGGCTCGCGTGCGGTGAAGTCTCGAACCCCGACGTCGACGCAGGCGCGCGGGGCGGAGGCACCGGCGGCGCGGGCGTCGGCGGAGGCGCGGGTGGCGGCGCGACGGGCGGCGCGAACGGCGGCGGCACCGGAGGCGCGAACGGCGGCGGCACCGGCGGCGCGAACGGTGGCGGCACAGGTGGCGGCACGACGGGCGGCGGAGGCGCGTGCGCCGAAGACTGGACCTGCGGCACGTGGAGTCCGACCGACGCGGGCACCGCGGTGCGCACCTGCATCGACCAGAACTTCGTCGGCACCACGGTCTGCAAGCCCTCGGAGGGCCCGGTGGCGTTGCCGCCGCTCGACAACAACTACTTCCGCTGCCAGGTCTTCCCGGTGTTGGCGGTGAACTGCTCGATGTTCGGCTGCCACGGCGACCCGCAGCGCCCGTTCTTCCTCTACGCGCGCGGCCGCAACCGCATCCACGAGACGGTGACGATGACGTGGCCGGGCTGCCTCATCAACACGCCGCAGACCTTCGACGTGTACGACAACGCCGCGGGCACCGTGCAGTGCTGGGGGAACATGGCGCTGCGCCCGAAGGAATGGACGAACAACTTCAACATGAGCCGCGCGCTCGCCCTCGACACGCTCGTTCCCGCCGATTCACAGCTGCTCGCGCAGCCGCTGAACGGCTCGGCGTTCGCGCACGCCGGCATGAAGTTCTGGGACTCGACCTCGCCCGCGTACGCGACGCTCGCGACCTGGCTCGACGGCGGCACGCAGGCCACGTGCGACGCCGGCTTCAACGACCACAACTGAGCTCTTCAAACCCATGAACGACAAACTCCTGGTCCGCATCGCTGTGGTGGTCGCGCTCGGCGTCGCCGGCATCGCGTCGGCGTGGCAGTACGAAGACGAGTTCACGCTCGATCAACTCGGCGGTCGCCCGGGCGGCGGCGGCAACTGGTCGACCGGCGGCAAGCGCGAGTTCAAGGTGACGTGCGCGATGTGCCACGTGTCCGACGGCGGCTTCCCCAGCCCCATCACCGTCGCGTTCGCGTTCAACCCCGCGCTGGGCACCGCGCCCGACGGCGGCCGCGCGTACGTGCCCAACACCAACTACGACGTCACGCTCACCATGAACGGCGAGCACCTCGGCCTCGGCATGGCCAACGGCAACCACAACCAGATGGGCGTCAGCTTCGAGACCGCGGCGGGCCAGTACACGGGCCGCCTGCAGTCGGACACCGGCTTCTCGAAGGGCGGCACCTGCCCGGCGACGCTCACCAGCACGCAGTTCAACGCCTACGACGCGGGGAGCACGACGGTGACCTTCGCGGGCTGCAACGCCATCGTGGGCCGCGGGCGGGGCGCGGGCGCGGGCAACCACACGGTGTGGCACTTCAAGTGGCAGGCGCCGGCCGACGCGGGCACGGTCGTCATGTACTACGGCGTGGTCGACGCGAGCGGCGACGAGAAGACCTTCGGCGACGACGTGGTCACCGGCCAGTGGGTGTTGGAGCAGAACTGAGCGCCCTGTCTCTCGCGCTGGCGCTCTCGGTGCACGTCATCGGCGGCGCGCCGTCTGACGACGCGGTGGTGGTGTGCCTGTCGGCCGACACGTTGCCCATCTGCTCGGGCGTGGTCATCGGCAAGCGCACCGTGCTCACCGCGGGCCACTGCATCAACACCGTGGGGCCGGGCGTCACGTACTGGGTGAACTTCGGCGCCGACTGCCGCGCGCCGAGCTCGCGCGTGAAGGTGAAGAGCCAGCGCGCGCACCCGCAATACACGGCGGAGGGCGCGCCGTTCGACCTGGGGCTGCTCGAGCTGGTGAGCGACGTGGCGGTGACGCCGGTCGCGCTGGGCACGCTCGCGGTCGACGCCTCGCTGGTAGGCCAGCCGATTCGGCACGTCGGCTACGGCGCTTCGTCAGAATCGCCGCTCGCGGGGTGGGGCACGCAGCGCACCGTCACGCACCCGCTCACGCGTCTCGATGACGACTTCCTGTACTCGGGTGACGCGCGCTTCAACACCTGCACTGGGGATAGTGGTGGGCCGCTCTTCCTCGGCGAGGCGCTGCTGGCGGTGGTGAGTGATGGGCCTGATTGTCATTCCGAGGGGCATGACCAGCGCATCGACCGCGGGCGGGAGTGGATCGACGCGTCGATGGTCGAGTTCGAGCCGGCGCCGCCCGTGATGAACGTGCCGAAGCAAGGGTGCTCCGTAGGCTTCGCGCTGTGGACCGTGTTGGCCGCCCTGCTCTTGTTGCGCCGCCGACGCTGACGACACGAACTCCCTCTCCTCTTCAGAGGAGAGGGTCGGGGTGAGGAGATTCCATTGTTTCAAATTTAATTGCATACAACCAACCCGGACCCTATCAATCGGTCCATGGATCTCCTCGCGCTCGACGCCCAGCTCTGCTTCTCGCTCTACGCGGCCTCGCGTGCCGTCACCGCCGCCTACGGCCCGCTGCTCGCCCCGCTCGGGCTGACCTACCCGCAGTACCTCGTGATGCTCGTGCTCTGGGAAGCCGACCGCGTGCCCGTGAGCACCATCGGCGAGCGCCTGCACCTCGACTCCGGCACCCTGACTCCGCTGCTCACCAAGCTCGAGCAGCGCGGGCTGGTGGTGCGGCACCGTGACGAAGCCGACGCGCGCGTGGTGCGCATCGCGCTGACGCCCACCGGCCGTTCCCTCAAGCGCCGGGCCCAGAAGATCCCCGAGGCGCTCGCCTGCACCTTCGAGCTGTCCCACCCCGCCATCGCCCGGCTCCGCAGCGAGCTGGTGGCCCTCACCCAGACCGTACGCGCGGCGAACGCGGCGGCCACCCCAGGAGCAAAGTCATGAACCGCACCCCGCTGTACACCGCCAACGCCACCTCGAAGGGCGGCCGCACCGGCCTCGTGAAGACCGACGATGGCCTCATCGAGATGAAGCTCACCACGCCGAAGTCGATGGGCGGCGACGGCGCGGTCGGCACCAACCCCGAGCAGCTCTTCGCCGCGGGCTACTCGTCTTGCTTCGCGGGCGCGGTCGGCCTGGTCGCGCGGCAGAAGAGCGTGGCGGTCGGCGCGTTCACCATCAGCGCGGCGGTCACCTTCAACAAGCAGGACGACGGGTTCGGCATCTCGGTGAAGCTGACCGGCTCGTTCCCCGAGCTCGCGAAGGACCAGGCCGAGGCGCTGATGACGGCCGCGCACCAAGTGTGCCCGTATTCGAAGGCCACGCGGAACAACATTCCCGTCGAACTCGCGGTCGCCTGAGGCCCGGCTAGCCTGCGCGCATGGAACGTCTGCGACAGGCGCTGCGCATTCTCGCGTACGTGCACGTGGGCCTCGGCCCCGTGCTGGTGGTGATGCTGCTCTTCAGCTCGCCGTGGATCATCGGCGAGGGCCGCATCGAAGAGTCGCTGCGCCACCTCGAAGACGTCGACTGGCGGTGGTGGGTCATCGGGCTGACCGTCTTGCTGTGGGGCGTGCCCATCGTCGCGGTCGCCGGCTGGCTGCAGGCGCGCAAGGCCGGCCTCGAGACCAGCTTGCTGCGCAACCGCATCGAGCACCTGCTGGGTGACCGCCAGCTGCCCATCGCGGTCGACGTCGACACGCGCATTCCCGTGAAGGTCGAGCAGCCGCTCACCATTCCCATCGACCTCGCGACCAGGCTGGCGTTCGACGAGCTGCTGGAAATCGAGACCGACGTGCCCTTGCGCGTCGACCTCCCGCTCGACACCACCATCGAGACCTCGGTGTTCGGCATCGGCGCCATCAAGGTGCCGATTCGCGCGCGCATTCCCGTCGACATGGTGGTGCCGATTCGCGGGAAGATCCGCATCAAGACCGAGGCGCTGCCGGTGCACATTCGCGACACGTGCACGGCGCACCTGCCGGTGTTCGACGTGCCGATCCAGACGCGGTTCGAGACGAAGCTCGCGCTGCTCGACAACCTGCGTACAGCCGGCAAGGAATTGCGAAAGGGCGTCGGCGAGGTGCTCAAGACCCTCGACGAGAAGAAGGAGTGAGAGGCTACGCTCCCGCGCCGTGAAGCTCTCCGTGTTGGTGGTGCTGTTGGGGGCATTTTCGGCCATCGCTGAAGAGGCCCGCCCGTTGCGCATCGCGGTGCCCGGGCTCCGTGGCGTGCGCGTGAGCGAGCAGGAACTCGAGCTCTACGCCGACACGCTCGCGCAGAACCTCCGCGCGCCCGGAGTGGAGGTCGTCACCGCGCGCGAGATCTCGACCCTGCTGGGCATCGAGCGCCAGAAGCAGCTGCTCGGCTGCGTCGACGGCGCGACCAGTTGCATGGCGGAGCTGGCGAACGCGCTCGGCGCCGACGGCGTGATGCTCGGCACGGTGGCGCGCATCGACGACGCGTACCAGCTCACCTTCGAGCTCATCTCTCCGCGTGACGCGGCGATGATCGCCCAGGGCACCCGGCGCGTCGGCACCCAGGTCGCTTCCATCGACGCGACGGTGGCGCTCGCACGGGAGCTCGGCCGCAACCTGCTCCTCAAGAAGGGCCGCCCGGTGCCGCCGCAGTTCGCGGTGTCGGCGCGCGGGCCAGCCGGGGTGTCGTGGGTGCCCGTCGGCCTCGGCGTCGCGGCGGCGGGGACCGGCATCGTGCTCTTGTCGCTCGCGGAGGCCGACGCGGCGTCGCTGCGCGCCTCGGGGGCTCAGCCGCTCAACGACGGAGCCGCCACGCGTGACCAGGGAAAGACCTTCCAGGCCGCTGGCGCGGTGTGCCTCGGCGTCGGGCTCGCTGCGACCGCTGCCGGGCTCGGGCTCGTGCTCTTCGGACCGCGCGCACCGGAGACGTCGGTGGCGTTGGTGCCGCTGCGCGATGGCGCGGCGTTCGCCGTGTCGGGGGTGCTGCCGTGAAGCGCGTCGTGCTCGCAGCGGTGCTCGGGGTGACGGCGTGCTCGAACCTCGATGACGCCTACGACCAGTGCGTGAGGGAGCAGCGGTGCCCGACTGACGGTGGCGCGAACGGAGGCGGGACTGCGAACGGAGGCGGCACTGCGACGGGCGGCGGCGCGGCAACCGGCGGCGGCTCTGCGACGGGCGGCGGCGCGGCAACCGGCGGCGGCACAGCAACCGGCGGCGGCGCGGCAACCGGCGGCGGCGCGGCAACCGGCGGCGGCACAGCAACCGGCGGCGGCACAGCAACCGGCGGCGGCACAGCAACCGGCGGCGGCAGTGCGACGGGTGGCGGCACCGCGACCGGCGGCGGGACTGCGACGGGCGGCGGGACTGCGACGGGCGGCGGGACTGCGACCGGCGGCGGCACAGCAACCGGCGGTGGCGGCGGTGCGTGCCAGACGTGCCTGAACGGCAGCAACTGCGTCGCCCAGGGTGAGAACCTCGTCGACTCGAGCTGCGGGGTGGGCGGCGTGAGCTGCGTCGTCTGCTCAGCGGGGCAGGTGTGCGAGCCGACGACCGGGAGGTGCCGCGCGTGGCAGCACGTCTACGGCGACTCCTCGACGGACCCGCGCTTCGCGATCTGCGTCGGCCGGCCCAACGAGGCGTACACGGCGGCGAACGCGTCCTCGACGCTGACCTCGTTCCAGGCCGGCGTGATGCTCAGCGAAGACATCGTCAGCATGCCCATCTACGCGTGCGTCGTGGACGGCCCGAGCCTCTTCCTGGCGGGCGCGAACGGCCCGATGGCGGCGACGCGCATCTTCGCCGCGCCGCTCGACGGAGGCGCCGTGGGCATCGAGAACGTCACCGGCTTCGCGCTGCGCACGGCCTTCAAGGCCGGGCCAGGTGTGTACGTCGGCGGCTACGCGAGCCCGAGCACGCCGCAGCTCTACGTTCGCAATGGCGGCTCGTGGCAAACCGTCGGCACGAATGGCGTGTCGGGCCGCATCTACGACGGGGTCGGCACGGGCGATGGCGGCGAGTTCTACCTCGTCACCAGCTTCGGCGACCTCGCGCACTTCTCAGGCGGGTCCTTCACGTCGCAGACCCTCTCGTCGAACGTGTTGGCGACCGTGTCTCGCACCGACAGCGGCACGCTGTGGATTGGTGGCGATCGCTTCTTCGGGCGCTTCGACGGTGGGCTGACGACTCTCGACGCGGGGCCCGGTGCGTTCTTCTGGGGGAGCTGGGCGTGGAACGACTCCAACGTGTTCATGGTCGGCTCCGCGACGGGCTGCCCGGGCCTCATCGCGCGGTGGGACGGCACCGCGGTCCGTCGCACCTGCGTGAGTTCGGCGACCTTCCTGTCGATCGACGGCACCAGCCTCGACGACATCTGGGCGACCGACCTCGACGGCGGCGTCTGGCACTACACGCCCTGACTTCTCGCGATGCGTGTGACGTTCCCGGCGGTGGGCGCTGGCAGCGTCACGCGCAGGACTCGCGATGCGTGTGACGTTTCCGGCGGCGGGCGCTGGCAGCGTCACGCGCACGGGCTCCTCGCGATGCGTGTGACGTTTCCGGCGGTGGGCGCTGGCACCGTCACGCGCACGGGATCCTCGCGATGCGTGTGACGTTTCCGGCGGTGGGCGCTGGCAGCGTCACGCGCACGGGCTCCTCGCGATGCGTGTGACGTTCCCCGCGGTGGGCGCTGGCAGCGTCACGCGCACGGGCGCTCGCGATGCGTGTGACGTTTCCGGCGGTGGGCGCTGGCAGCGTCACGCGCACGGGCTGCTCGCGATGCGCGTGACGTTTCCCGCGGTAGGCGCTGGCAGCGTCACGCGCACGGCCCTCAGGGCGAGAAGCCGTACAGCGCATCGAGCCCGCCCTGCAGCGTTCCACCCAGCGCGCGCATCGCCGCGTCGCGCACGCCGCGCATCAGCCCGCTTTCCCACTGGCCAACCGCGCCGATGCGGCGTGACTGCGTGACGACCCCGTTCGCGCGCGGCACGCGTCGCGCCTGGTAGCTCGCCAGCGCCGCCGGCACGTCGTGCTTCGCCGCCCCGATGCAGCGCGCGAGCACCACCGCGTCTTCGATGGCCTGGCACGCGCCCTGCCCCATGTTCGGCGTCATCGGGTGCGCCGCGTCGCCGAGCAGCGCCACGCGGCGGCTGGTCCATTGCTCGACGGGCGCGCGGTCGGCGATGTCGGTGCGCAAGATGCGCTCGCTCGGAGTCGCCGCGAGCACGCGCGGAATCGGGTCGTGCCAGCCCTCGAAGCGCTTCAACAACTCCGCGGGCTGCGCACCGTCCTTCCCGCCCGCGGGCGCGTTGGCGGTCGCGAACCAGTACAGCTCGCCGAAGCCGATGGGCACGAGGCCGAAGCGCGCGCCCGGCCCCCACGTCTCGCTCAGCACGCCGCCCACGCCATCGAGACCGTCGAGCGAACACACGCCGCGCCAGCTCGTGTAGCCCGAGTAGCGCGTGGGGCTCTCACCGAGCAGCTGCGTGCGCACCTTCGAGTGCAGCCCGTCGCTGCCGACCAGCAGATCCGCGTCCACCCGCGTGCCGTCGTCGAGCGAGATGCTCACGCTGGCGTCCTTCTCCTCGTAGCCGGTGACGCTGCGGCCGAGCTGGAGCGCCCCCTTCGGCACCTGGCTCTCGAGCGCCGCGTGCACCCGCGCGCGGTGCGCGGCGATGAGGGGCTGCCCGTGGCGCTCGGCGAAGCTCTTCATCGAGGTGCGGGTCAGCACGCGGCCACGCCAGTCGTAGAGCCGGCTCTCGTCGGCTTCAGCGCCCACCTGGCGCATCAGGTCGGCCAGCCCGTAGTGCGCCAGCGCGCGCAGGGCGTTGATTTGAATCGCCAGGCCCGCGCCGACTGGCTTCAGCTCCGGCGCCTTCTCGATGACGGTCACCTCGCAGCCCTCGCGGTGCAGCGCCGCCGCCGCGGTGAGCCCGCCGATGCCGCCGCCCGCCACCACCACCTTCAACGCTCGCTCGCTCATGGGCTGAAAGTGTGCGGCCGGCGCCGTTTCCCCTCAACTCGCGTTCGATTTCCGCTCGGAAAACCGCCTTCTGCGGGGGACGCATCTCAGGTTCGTGCCATGGTGCGCGCATGCCCCGACGCCGCGTCACGGCGCGCCGAAAGCCCAGCCAGGAACGCTCGCAGGCCCTCGTCGACACCATGCTCGACGCGCTCGAGCGGCTGCTGGCGAAGAACCCGCTCACCGCGCTGACCACCAACCGCATCGCCGAGATGGCCGGGGTGAGCGTCGGCTCGCTGTACCAGTACTTCCCCGACAAGCACTCGCTGGCGGCGGCGCTCATCCACCGCAAGGCGGCGCGCGACCTCGAGGTGCTGACGACGAAGCTGCTCCAACAAGCTCCCGTCGGCCTCGAGGCCGTGCTGCGCGCCACGGTGGTCGAGGTCATCGAGCTGCACCGCAAGGACGCGGCGTTGATGCGCGCGCTGTTGGCGCTCGTCACGCAGACCGGCTCGACCGACGTCGTGCGCGAGCTCGCCGCGCGCGGGCGCGAGCGCATGCAGGTGCTCTTCGACGCCTTCTCCGAGGAGATTCGCGAAACCGACCGCGAGCTGCTGACCTTCATCGGCGGCCGCGCACTCGAGGAAGTGGTGCACGCCGCGCTGCTCGAGAAGCCCGAGCTGCTGGCCAACCCCGCGTTCGTCGAGGAGACGTTTCAGTTGCTGTGGCGCTTCGTGAAGAAGAGCTGAGAGAGGCTCAGCCCAGCTCGTGCAAGTCGAGCCGGTACCGCTCGAGCACCTTGCGCGCCGTGCGGCCCACCGCGTCACCCATGCGCGCCGCCGTCGTGCGCGCCAGCCGCTGCAGCTGCGCCGTGCCACGGCCGGGATTCCGCGCCAGCTGCGCGAGCACCACCACCGCCGAGCGCTGGAAGACGCGCGTGTACTCGGCGACGAAGCGCGACACGCGCACCTCTTCGCCCGACAAGATGTTCATCGACACCCGCCGCCCGCGCGCGCCGCCCCAGTAGCGGAACACGCCGTCTTGCAGGGCCGCCGCGCCATCGTCGGCCGCGCGGAACACCTCGTACAGCGAGTGCGTGAAGAGCTCGCGCATGCGAATGAAGTCGTAGCGCTCGCGCTGGTAGCGGCCGAGCGCCTCGTCGGTCGGCTCCCCGCCCGCATCGGCGAGCGCCTTCGAGAGCGTCAGCACGTCGTTGATGGCGTTGGTCATGCCGCTCGCGGTGAGCGGGTGCGCGCAGCCACCGGCGTCGCCCACCAGCACCACGCCCGGCGCCGCGCACGCGGTGGTCGAGATGGAATGGTTGGCGCAACCCTCGAAGGGCGTGGCCTCGAGCGAGCGCAGCATCGGCTCGCGCAGCGACGGCGCCACGGCGGGCAGCGCGCGCTCGCGCAGGAACTTGAGCAGGCCCTCGCGGCCCTTCGCCGCCCCGAGCGGCACGTCGACGCAGAAGCGAATCAGGCCGTCGCCGTACGGGTACGCGAGAATGGGCCCGGGCCCGCCGAGGAAGACGTGGCCGAAGCGGCCCTCGGGGAGCTCGCCTTCGACGCCGAACGCGATGGTGTGCGAGAGCAGCTTCACCTCGGGCTCGAGGCCGAGCTGCGCGCGCAGCTTCGACTGCCGCCCGTCGGCCACCACCACGAGGTCGGCGAAGTGCTCGTCGCCGCCGGCGGTGCGCACGCCGACCACGCGGGCGTCGTGCACGATGAGCGCGTCGACGCGCGTGCCGGTGGTGATGCGCACGTTCTTCCGCGCGGCCACCTGCGCGCGCAGCGTCAGCACGAGCTGGTGGTGGTCCATGCCGAGGCCGGGGCCCTGCTCGGCGGCGTAGGGCAGCACCATCGCGCCCACGCCGCCCTTCGGCGTCACCGCGAAGCCCTTCACCGCCACGCCGCCGCGACGGAACAGCTCGTCGCCCAGGCCCAGCTCGGAGAGGCCGCGCACGCCGCGCGGGTGAATCAGCTCTCCGCGGAAGCGCGGGTCGGTGGTCTGCGCCGCCTCGTAGACGTGCACGCGCCGGCCGGAACGCGCGAGCGCCGCCGCCGCGGCCATGCCGGTGAAGCCACCACCTACGATGAGCACGTCGGTCGACATCGAGTGAGACGAGGCGCTCACGTACCAACCGCGGTGGCGCTCACGCAATCAACACGACGCGAGAAAAGGTCGACATGCGTCAACGAGTGAACGACGCAAATTCTGCGAGCGCCCACACCGGGAAGTAGTGCCGGTAGCAGTCGTAGTTGATGAGGCAGGTGCGGTTGAAGACGCCGACCAGCGGCTCCCGCGGCCAGCTCCCGTCGTCGACCTGGCGCGCGACGAGCCACTTCGCTGCGCGCTCGAGGGGCTCGGGGGAAACGCCGCCAGCGCGCACCAGCGTGCTGAGCGCCCACGAGGTCTGCGCCGCGTGGCCCTCGCGGCCTTCGACCCACTTCCGCGCGCGGCACGAGTCACCGTGCTCGGACCACGAGCCGTCGTCGCGCTGCTTGCGCAACAGGAAGTCGACCGCGCGCCGCACGGCCGGGTCATCGCCGGGCACTCCCGCCGCGAGCAGGCCGCTGACGCCGAACCACGTGCCGTAGGTGAAGCACACCGCCCAGCTGCCCTCGAAGCTGCCGTCTTCGCGCTGCGCCTGCCGCAGGAAGCGCACGCCCCGCTCGATGGCGCGCGACAACTCCGGCCGGTGGAAGGTGCTGTGTTGCGCGCGCGAGAGCGCCTGCACCACCGCGCTCGTGCATTCCACGAAGCTGGTGTCGACCATGATGTCGCCGAACACCTGCGAGGGATTGAGTGCCTCGAGCCACGTGCCGCTGCGCTGCGGCTCGTAGGTGGCCCAGCCGCCGTCTTCGTTCTGCCAGCTCAGCAGCAGGTCGACCGAGGCGCTGAGCAGCTGCGTGGAGATGCCCGGCGCGAGCGCGAGCGCGCACTTGAAGCCCTCGGCGGTGCAGTCGGTGATGGGCCAGCCGTGACGGCGCGTGCTGAAGGGCCAGCCGCCGCGGCTGCGGTGGCGGTAGTGCCGCTCGGCCTCGACCACGTCTTCGAGGATCTGGTTGTCGCGCAGGAAGCGCCCCGCACGCTCGAGCACCGGCTTCGTCTGCTCCCGCGTGACGAGCGTCGCGTGTTCCGCTGCAAGCAGGGCCTGAATCGCGAACGCCGTGTCCCACAGCTCGGCGGAGTTGTAGCCCTGCATCTTCAGGCCATCGTGGCCGTCCCACAGGTACTGCTCGTCGAACTTGGGCCACCCGCGCTCGAAGTCGGCGCGCCCGCTCTCGCCGCGGAAGTGGTGCACGAACATGTTGAGCACCGCATTGACCGGGCCGATGTCGAGGTCTCCGGTCGCCGCGTCTTCGTGGCGAATCAGCGTGAGGCACTCGTCGAGCGCGCGCTGGCGCAGCAAGAAGGTGGGCAGCTTCTCCACGGCGGCCTGCGCGCGGTTGACGCCCTTGAGCGCGAGCGAGCCGGGCCGGTAGTCGTCGCTCGCGCTGATGGTCTCGCGGTTGGCGGGCCAGTCGACGCGCGCGTACTGGCCTCCGTAGAGCTCGTCGCGAATCGCGCGCAGCAGCTCGTCGTCGGCGAGCGTCGACTTCATGCCGTAGAGCCAGGCCATCGGCAGGTAGACCATGCGCGCGTGGCACCACAATTTGCCGGGGTGCGCGGGCGCGTTGCGCGGCAGCAGCCACAGCTCGGGGAGCAGCGGCACCAGGCCGTCCCACTCGTAGAGGCCGAGCAGGCAGAGCGTGAACTTGCCCCACGAGGCCATGCCCAGCGGCGTGCCGTTGCTGCGCACCCACGAGAGCAGCCGCTTGAGCGACGGGTCGGTGGCCGGCACGCCGAGCAGGCGCAGCGCGACGTAGTTGAGCACCGAGGTGAACATGCTGCCCTGCGACGCCTCGGCGTGGAGCCCGATGGAGCCGTCTTCGCGCTGCGTCGAGCGCACGTAGGTCACCATGCGCGCGCGGCGGGCCTCGTCGGGGAGGCGCTTCGCCGCGTACGCGAGCGCGACGTACATCGGCAGCAGGAACATCGGGCCGCCGTAGTCGCTCTTCCAGCTGCCGCCCTCGTCCTGCAGGCGCGCGAGGTTCTTCAGCGCACGGTCGACGACGGCCTCGAGTGACGCGCGGAGTTGCACGAGGCAGGCCTTCACCAGAGGGTTGGCCCGAGTGCAACGACGCTCAGGGCGCTGGCCCCGGCCCGATGACGCGCGCCTCGCGGTCGATGACGTGCTGCAGCGCCGCGAGCGGCCCCGGCTTGCGCTCGAAGTCGACGGTGCGGTCGAGCTCGGTCTTGTCGCCGTAGAACTGGTCCATCAACTTGGCGCGTTCTTCCATCTTTCGCTGGACCAGCCGCCGGAAGTCCGCGCTCGACTGGATGATGTGCGGCGTCAGCAAGACCACCAGGTTCACCTTGGTCTTCGTCTTCACCGTGTGACGGAAGAGCGCCCCGAGGAGGGGGATGTCGCCGAGCACGGGCGTCTTGTCGACCTGCTCGATGTCGCGGTCCTGCATGATGCCGCCGAGCACCAGCGTCTCTTCGTTCTTCGCCACCACCATCGTCTTCTGGCCGCGCGTCGAGGTGATGGGCCCCGCGGAGCTCGAGGTGCCGGCGAGCTCTTCGGCCTGCTGGTTGATCTCGAGCCTGATGTCGTCGCCGTCGCCGATGTGCGGCTTCACGGTGAGCTTCAACTCGACCTTCTCGCGCGAGATGGACCCGGTGAGCTGCGTCTGCGTAGCGGCGGTGGTGTTGCCGGCGGCGAGCGCCGCAGCGAGCTGCGACTGGTTGACGCCGAGCTGAAACGGCACGCGCTGGCCGACGGTGATCTCCGCCTCCTTGTTGTCGGCGGTGAGGATGTGCGGCATCGAGAGCACGTTCACGTCGCTGGTGCCCTGGCTGGCCTGCACGGTGATGCCGAACTGGGGAATCGACACGCCGAGCACGCTGGCGACCTGGCTCAGCACCGACCCCTGCAGGCCGAAGAGGAAGCCGTTGCTCGCGGCGAGCGAAGTGAGGCTCAGCGAAGAGGGACCGCCCGCCGGCTGGCTCCCCACCACCGCGCCCACCGTGGAGTCGCCGCCCACGCCGTGCAGCGACACGCCGAACTTCGAGTCGCGCCCCACGTTCACCTCCATGATGACCGTCTCGATGAAGACCTGGCGCACCGGCTGGTCGAGCTGCTGCACCACGTCGGCGAGCGCGCGGTAGTCGTTGGTGCTGCTCACCACCAGCAGCGCGTTGAGCGCCTCGTTGACGCTGATCTTCACGTCGCCGGTGGTGGTGCCGCCCGGCTGCCCGGGCATCGGCGGACCCTTGCGCTGGGCGCTGCTCCCGCCCGTCATCGCCTCGAGCGTCGCGGCGAGCTCCTTCGCGTCGGCGTTCTTCAAGCGGAGCACGCGCGCGCGGGCGTCACCGGGCACCTCGACGTCGAGCTGACCGATGAGCTGCTCGGCGCGATCGACCAGCAGCGGCGGCCCCGAGAGGAGGATGCGGTTGGTGCGCTCATCGGCGAGCGAGACGAGTGACTCGCCCGGCTTCGGCGGCGACTTCGGCGTCATCGCGCGCGTCACCTTGTCGAGCAGCTCGTCGGCCGCGGCGAAGCGCACCTGCACCACGCGCAAGGGATCGACCTGCGGCTTTTCCACGTCGACCACCGCGAGCACCTTCTCGATGCGCTGCAGGTTGGCCGACAGGTCAGTGATGATCAGCAGGTCGGGCGACACCGTCACCACGTCACCGCCCTGGCTCAAGAAGGCGCTCACCGCGGGCCGCGCGGCCTCGAGGTCGACGTGCGCGAGGCGGTGCACGCGGGTGACCGGCTCGACCCCGGCGGGGACTGCTTCACCGTCGGCGACCACGGGAATGCCGAACTGCCGGGCGCCCTTCTTCTCGACGATGCGAATGAAGCGGCCCTGCGGCACCGCGGCGAGGCCGTTGGCGTCGAGCGAGGCGAGGAACGCGGCGTAGAGCTGATCAGCGTCGAGCATCAGCTTGCCGTTCTCGGGGCCGACGATGCTGATCTTCCCCTTCACCGCTTCCGAGACGATGAACGAGCGGCAGGTGGCGTCGCTGATGGTCTGCACCAGCTTCTCGAGCTCGACGTGGTCGAAGTAGACCGTGAAGCGCGCCGTCTTCTTCAGCTCGAGGCAGCCCGCGCGGGGCTCGGCGAGGGCGGGCAGCGCAGCGACGGTGAGCAATACGAGCAGGGCTCTCATCACGCGACAGGCCTGTGCGAGCGAAGTGCCAGCGCGCGAGGTCGTGCAAGTTCGCCGACCTGTGCCGGCGGTGCGTCTCGGCACAGTGACAAAGTGACAGCGCGGCTCGTGGCGGCGCTGACGAGTCTGCTACAAACGCCGCATGCCGAAGATTTCGAGTGCGCCGTCGCCGAAGCTGTTCGCCGAAACGTGGGCCACGGAGTTCAAGGAAGCGGTGAAGCGCGCCGCCGGGAAAGACGGGCGGCTGTCGATCAGCGAAGCCCAGAAGCTCGCCGCGCGGCCCGACGCCGACCGCGTGTTCGCCGACAACGCGCTCAACTACTTCAAGACCACCGGGAAGAAGACGGTGAGCATCGACGTTCTGGCGACCGAGATGAAGGCGTACGCCCAGCGCGCGGCCGAGACCGCGGCGGGCCCCGACGGCAAGATGTCGCTCGCCGACGGCGCGAAGCTGCCCACCGACCTCGTCGAAGACTTCTTCATGCTGCGCGGCAAGCCGGCGCCGGGCACCACGCCCGTCACGCCCCCGGGTCCGAGCGTGCTGCCCGAGCTGAAGACGAAGCTCGAGGCCGCGGTGAAGGACCTGCTGATGCCGAGCGAGACCGACGCGAGCTTCAAGTTCCTGTCGGGCCAGGCGCTCAACGGTGCCGCCATCACCCCGAGCGTGGTGCGCGCGCAGCTCTCGGCGCAGCACGACGCGCTGTTGCCGCAGGTGATGTACGTCGACCCGTCGCGCGTGCCGCTCGCGAGCCGCACCCAGGTCGAGGAACGCGACTTCAACGGCTTCATGGACGGGCTGACCAACAACGTCGACCCGAACGACCCGGCGTCGGTGGCGCGCGGTCAGCAGTTTGCGCAGCTGAAGGCGACGCTCAGCAGCGAGCTGACGGACTTGAAGGTGTACCGGTTCGGCACCATCGACATCTCGACGTTCATCGTCGGGCGCACGAAGTCGGGTGAGCTCGCCGGGTTGTTGACCGGCGTCGTCGAGACCTGAGCCGGGTGAGCAGGCGTCGCAGCCTCGACGAGTCGTGGGCGTTGCTCGAAGCGCGCGGCGAACACCCGCCTCGACGAAGCGACGGGCGGCCCCTGGTGCTCGACCGCCCACCGAGCGCCCTCGACGAAGTGGGTGGGCTGACGTTCTTCCGCACTCGCTGCGAGGGCGACTACTCGGCCCTCACCCTGCCGCGGACGTTCTTCGGGCGTTCGCTGATCGAGAAGGCCTCGTTCGCGAACACCGACCTCTCGGAGTCGGTGCTGTGCTGGAACGACTTCGTCGACGTGAACTTCGAGGGCGCGTCACTGTCGGGCGCTGACCTTCGAGCTGCGGTCTTCACGCGTTGCCGGTTCGCGGGCGCTGACCTGCGCAAGGCAGACCTTCGCGGCGCGCGGCTCGTCAAGTGCGTGGTCGACGGTGCGTTGGTCGACGGCGCGGTGGTCGAAATCGAAGCGCAGTGGCTCGAGCTGCTGACCGAGCAACAACTCGCCGGCATGAAGGTCGACGACGAGCCGGGCGAAGAGCCTCCCGGGGGCTGAGCCGCTCAGCGCTGGCGCAACACGCCTGCCTGGGCCGCGGCCAACACGGTCTTCACTGCGAGCTCGAGCCACGCGCGGTCGAGCTTCACTGATCCACGCCGCGCATCGACGATGGCCCGCACCAGGTGCAACACCAGCCGCGGCTCGGTCCCTGTCGGCACTTCCTTGCGCTTGATGGCGCGCTCGACGAGGCCCGTCCACTCCGCGCTGCGCCCGTCGACGGCAGAGCCGATGAGCGCCTCGACCTCGGGCCGCGCGCGCTCCTCGAGCAGCCGGGCCCACGCCCGGCCCTCGACCTTGCGGCCCATGCTGAAGCGCAGCGTGAAGGCCTCGAGCAAATCGCCCTCGAGCGAGCCCGTGTCGGGCAGCCGCTGATCACGCAGCGGCGCGCGCATGCGCTCGACGAGGGCCCCGACCAGGTCCGCGCGCGTCGGCCATCGCCGGTAGATGGTCGTCTTGTTGACCCCGGCCTCCCGCGCCACCACGTCCATGCGGAAGGCGTGAAAGCCCGAATGCGCCAGCTCGGCCAGCGCGGCGTCGAGCACGCGCTTCACCACCTGGTCACTCCGCCCGCCAAGAACGCCCTGGGTCCGCCGCATGGGGCCGCTGTAGCACGCCATGAAGGCAACGCCTTGTTGCCATCACGCCGAACCGGTACGTTGCTGTTGGCAACTCGCAGTTGCCAACCAACCACCACCCCTCGGAGCCCTCATGACCTGGCGTGATGCCGCAGCGCTCTTCTTTGGCGGGTTGTTCCTCGCCAACTCCACCCCGCACTTCATCGCCGGCGTGTCTGGGCGGGCCTTTCACACCCCGTTCGCGAAGCCGCCCTTCCGTGGCGTATCGCCGCCGACGGTCAACATCGCCTGGTCGCTCTGCAACCTCGCGCTCGCGTGGGTGTTGTTGGTGGCGGTGGGCGCGCTCGACCTCCACAACGGCCCGATGGTCGCGTTCGCGGCAAGCGGATTCGGGTTCGGCGGGTGGTTCATCGCGCGGTCGATCACGAAGATGCAGCGCGAGGCGGCGAAGTGACCGACCGCTTCGCGCACGACACGCGCGCGCTCGCCGAGACGTACGAGCGGACGAGCGATCTGCAGCTCGAGAGCGGGCTCGCGTTGCTCGACCGGTTGTCGCTGCGGCCAGGGGAGCACGTGCTCGACGTGGGCTGCGGCACGGGCCGGCTGACGCGAGCGATGCTCGCGCGCGTGTCGCCCGGGGGCACCGTCACCGGGGTCGACCCGGCGGGGCTGCGCATCGAACTCGCGCGCAGGCAGGAGAGTTCCGTGCGCTTCGAGGTCGCCGGCGCGGAGGACCTGTCGCTCTTCGCTGACGCGCGCTTCGACGCGGCGTGCCTGTCGTCGGTGCTGCATTGGATTTCCGATGGGGCGCGGGCGCTGCGCGAGGTGCGGCGCGTGCTGCGCCACGGCGGGCGGCTCGGGCTGACGACGATGCCGCATGAACTCTCGAGCGAGGGCACCGTGTCGCGGGTGGTGCGCGGCGTGCTCGAGCGCGGCGGGTGGACTCCGACGCCCGGTGCGCGCGGGCGGACGACGTCGGAGGTCATCTCGCTGCTGCTCGAGTGCGGGTTCGAGGTGCTCGACGTGCAGGTCGCGCCCGTGGACTCGGTGTGGCCCAGCGGTGAGGAGTTCGTCTCGTTCGCCGAGGCCAGCGCGTTCGGCACGTTGCTGAGCGCGGTGCCGGAGCGTGCTCGGGCGACTGCGCGCGCTTCGCTCGTCGCAGCGCTCGAGGCGGAGCGTGGGCCGAGCGGCGTGGTGGTGCGAACGTGGAACGTCAGCGCGCTCGCGCGGGCTCGCTGACGGCCCCTCACCCCGACCCTCTCCCCGCTTTCGCAGGGAGAGGAAGCTTGGGTCACAGGTCCATGTTGCTCTTCGTCGACTCGCCGCTCTTCGCCGACGTCGGAGCCTCGACCGGCGCCCAGCCTTCCTTGCGCGCGCGCACCTTGTAGTTGCCGGGCTTCACGCTCTTGAAGCGGTAGTTGCCCGTCTCGGTCGACCGCACGCTCTGCAGCACCGTGCCGTCTTCATCGACCAGGTCGACGAAGGTGTTCGCGCTGCCCAGGCCACCGAGCTTCTTCATCGCGAGGTTGCCTTCGACCTGCCCGAAGTTCTGCTGCTCGACCGCCTCGGTGTCGTGGAGGAACAGCGCCGACTCGCTCTGCCGCACCACGCCCTTGGCGTCCTTGAACTGCACCTTCGCCAGGTAGCGCCCGCGCGGCAGCGCCTTCTTCTGCGCGTCGCGGCCGTCCCACGACAACTGCGCCGCGCCCGGCTCGGACTTCTGGTCGAGCGTCATCACCTTCGCCTTCGGCGCGTCCTTCTCGTCGACCGACCACACCTCGACCTCCACGCGGCCGTCGACCTTCGGGTCGGCGATGTTGCGCAGGCTGACCCGCGTCTGGCCCGCGCGCTCGTCGAACACCGCGCCCACCTCGGTCATGAAGACGTCGCCCGCGAAGACCTCGAAGCGGCGGCGGCTCGTCTTGCCCTTGCCGTTGATGGCCACCACGTCGACGAGGTGCTTGCCCGAGCTCAGCTTCGCCGTGTCCCACGTGTACCGGACCTTCGGCCCGCACTCAGTGGCGACCTTCGTGTCGTCGATCGACACCGACATCTCGGTGATGCCGCCCGACTGGTTGTCGATGGCCGTCGCGTCGAGCACCAGCGCGCCACTCACGTGCTGGCCGTCGGTCAGCCCGCTCACCGCCACCGACGCGACGTCGACCGTCACCAGCCCCAGCACCGCCCACATCGTCTCGCCCTTCTCGCTGCCGTTCTGCCCCGACTTCGCCGTGCGCCACGCGCCGTCAGCGCCCTGCTTGCTCAAGAGGTACGCGATGCCCTGCTGCACCGCGGGGTCGGCGTCGGAGAAGCCCGCCATCTTCAGCGTGTACACCGCCTGCCCCGTCGCGAACGCGTCGCTGTTCTTCCCGTCGAGCGCCCAGCCGCCGTCGTGGTTCTGCCGCGAGAGCAACAGGTCCTGCAGGCGCTTGCTCGCCGGTTCCGCGCGCGTGACGCCCGCCGACGCGAGCCCGAGCAGCGCGAACGAGATGTCCTGCACGTAGACGCTCTTGGCGTCCTTCCACCCGTCGGCGCGGCGCGTGAGGAAGCGCTCGGCCTTGCGCAGCGGCGCGAGGTACTTGTCGTTCGCCGTGCGCGCGTACGCCTGCCGCCACGTCTGCGCCGCCTGGTAGGTGGTCTGCATCGTGCCGCCCGTGACCGGCAGCCGCGCGTCGTCGTCGTTGATGGCGCCGTCTTCGGCCTGCAGGCGCATCAGTTCCTCGGCGTACTGCAGCAACTGCTTGGTCTCGGCGTCGTCGATGAAGCGGTCGTAGCGGGCCCACGCCGCGCCCTCGAACGCCACGCCGGTGGTGTGGCCGCCAGCGGTCACGCCCATCTTCAGCGCGCGTTCCATCTCGCGGAGGTCGGCGGGGTTCACGTCGTACTGGAAGTACTTCGCCGCGGTCAGCGCCTCGAGCGTCACCGCCTGCACGTGGCAGCCGAAGCAGCTGTGGGCCTTCGTCCACTCGGTGCTCGCCTTCGCGAGGTAGGTGAAGCCCTTGTGCGCGGCCTCACGCGCCTTCGCGTCGGTCTGCTTGTCGACGCTCTGCACGGTGGCGCGCTTGCACTGGGTGGTGGGCTCGGCGGACTGCGTGACCGTGGCCAGGCACACCAGTGCCGTGACCACGCTTCGACGGAAAGCGGGCATGGGGAATCTCCTTGAGAGTGGCGCGCGAGAAACGAAGGACGCGTGCGGTCGATCTTTCGAAATTCATTTCCATTCGGGCAGGCGCGCGCGGGAACGACCGTCGCCAACCCGAGCGTCGAACCAGCTCGGCCAAAAACTTTCGCGTCAGGTCGCTACAGGCATGATGCGCGCATGAGCTGGACCGCCACGAGCGTCACGCAGACCCAACAGCGCTGGACCGTCACCGCGCAGTCGACGAGCGGAGAGTCGGCCGAGCTGCAGTACGCCACCGAGGCCCAGGCCCGATTCATCGCCGCGGTGCTCGAGCTCAAGCCCACGTCGCTGCCCAAGCAGGCCATCGTTCGTTCGCTCGCGCAGCTGCCCGCGTCCCCCGTGCCCGCCCGCTCGTCGCGCGCGCGCCGCTAGTCAGCCCAGCCACGCCGCGATGCGCACCAGCGCCTCGCGCGGCTCCGCCAACCCGAAGAGCGACATGAAGCCGTGCACCGTGCCGGGCACCTCGTCCACCCGCACGTCGACGCCCGCCGCCTGCAACTTGTTCGCGTACGCGAGCCCCTCGTCGTGGAGCACGTCGCACTGGGCGAGCACCACGTACGCGCGCGCCACGTGCCCCAGCGAGCTCGCGCGCAGGGGAGAGCACCCCGGCTCGGCTCGCTGCGCCGCGCCCTCGACGTACGAGTCGCGAAACCAGCGCATCGTCGACGCGTTCAAGATGAGCCCGCGCCCGAACGCCTCGTACGACGGCGTCGCCTCGAGGCAATCGGTCACCGGGTAGAGCAGCACCTGCGCGGCCACGTCGACCACCTGCGCGACGCTCGCCGCCAGCTGCCCGCCCGCGCTGTCGCCCGCCACCACCACGCGCCGCTGCTGCGAGAGCGCCTTCGTCACCGCCACGCAGTCGTCGAACGCCGCCGGATAGCGGTGCTCGGGCGCGAGGCGGTAGTCGACCGAGACCACCTCGCGCGCGCAGCGGGCCGCGAAGTGCGACGCGAGCACGTCGTGTGAGTCGACGTCGCCGAGCACCCAGCCGCCGCCGTGGAAGTAGACGAGCGTGCCGACCGACGCGCCGTTCGGCACGTAGCGGCGCACCTTCACACCGGCGACCACCTCGTCCGTCACCGAGGCCAGCTCCGCGCGTTGACCGAGCACGAACGCCGGGCCGCTGAGCGAGCGCTGCATGGCTCGTCGCGCACGTTCTGCGCCGAGGCGCTCGCTGGGGCTCCCGGTCAGCTGGTCGAAGAAGGAAATCGCGCGGTACTTGAGGCTGGGTCGAGGGCGCACGGGCCGATTCTGCCGCGTCGCGCGGCGATTGACGTTCGTCGATGCATGTATGCGTTGCAGAGCGGCGCTTCAGTTCGTCATCATCGCGAGCGCCGTGCCCATCGACGTCAGCGAACTGAAGACGAAGTCAGGTCACCCCATCGTGCGCGCGCACTTCGCCGGGGAGGTGACGGTCGACGAAGCCCGGCGCTACCACGCGCTCATCGCCACCGGCGGCAAGTACGACGACTGGGGCCACCTCGCGACGGGCAACATCACCGGCGTCTCGTCGGAGGTGCGCAAGGTGCTGCAGGCGCAGAGCCCGCCCGACCCGAACAACCCGCCGCCCGTCGCGGTGGTGTTGACCTCGGCCGTGGTGCGCATGGCCGCGGCGCTCACCATGCGGCTGTCGAACAACACCAACACCGACTCGTTCAAGACCGAGGCCGACGCGCTGGCGTGGCTCGACGGGCGCATGACCGAGTACCTCGCGAAGAAGCGGCCGCCGCCGAAGAAGTGACGCGTCAGGCGCGCACCGACCGCAGGTACTTCACGACCTCGGCGCGCTTCTTCGCCAGCTGCGACGCGGGGAAGTCCAGGTCTTCGTCGTCTCCACCCTTCAGGTACACGGTCTTCGCCTTCCCCAGCGCGAGCAGCGCGGTCATCGCGGCGAAGAACGCCTCGGCGTCGTGCACCGGCGCGGTGACCTCCACCGACTCGCGCCCGAAGCTGATCCGCGCCGCAGAGCCCTCGCGCCGCAAGTACACGTACGACACGCTCTTGTTGCGCGCCGCCTTCACGAGGTCGTCTTCGCGAAACGCGCGCTGCTGCCCGCCCCAGCCGACCTGGAACTGGTCGGGCTCGACGCCGAAGTGGGTGCGAATGCACTGCAGCGCGCCGAGCACCTTCGCCTCGGTGAAGACCGCGAAGCCTTCGAGGGTGAACTCGGCGTGCGGCGCCTGCCCGCGCACCGGGAGCTCCTTCACGGTCAACGACGCGTACCGGCGCAGCCGTTCCTGAACGCGCTCGAAGTCGTCGGCCTCGAGTTCGAGCGGGCGCGCGAGGGTGTGCACCACTTCCTTCACCTTCGTCGGCAGCGCACCGCAGAGCGTGTCGAAGTGGCGGGCGTCGTGCACCTCGACGCGGGTGAAGGGCTTGCCAGGCGCGGACCGGGTGGCGCGCGCGGAGCCGTCGTAGAAGGCGAGCGAGACCTCGCCGACGTTCGCCGCGTCGAGCACCTTCCACCCTGCGTCGGCCTGCGCGGGCGGAATGCCGCTCCACAGCGTGAGGTGCACCTGGGGCAGCGTGCGCTTGCCCAGGCCCGAGGCGATGGTCGCCGCACCGTCGAAGCCCGACGTCACGCGCTCGAGCTTCGCAAACGCGTCCCACGTGCCCGCGGGCAGCTCGTCGTCGTCGTCGAGGTCGAGCACGAGCGACTCGAGCGCGGGCCGCGTCTTGGCGAGCGCCCGCACCGCCGCGACGTTGACGTTGCCCAGGTGCGCCACGGCGGCGAAGCGGGGCAAGGCGAGCAGCTCGACCGGCGACACCGCGCGGTCCCATTCCATCGACAGCTCGCGAAAGGTCGACCACTCGGGGCGAGCCAGCAGGGGCTCGAGCTTCTGCCGGCCCTCGCGGGAGGAAGGCGAGCGCACGAAGCCCGCCACCGGGAACCCGGCCTCGAAGCGCGGCGGCACCGCGAACCAGTCGCTCAAGGGCCCGAGCCACTTCTTCCAGTGCTTCTCGATGAGCGCGTGCGCCTTGCGGTCGCTCGCTTCCGACGGAGCGCCCAGCTGCAACGCGATGAGCTCGCCGCGCGGGTCGCCCTGTTCCACCAACCAGTCGCCGTACACGCTGCGCATCGCGAGGTCGGTCGGGTGCGCCCAGACCTGCTCGAGCAACTCCGCGCCCGACGTGGCGCGCTTCTTCTCGGTGCCCACCGCGCCGGCGAAGTCGCGCTCGGTCTGCTCGACCCACTTCAGGTCGGACTTCGAGAGCTCTTCGGGCGTCACGGCCTTCAGCGCGTCGACGGCGGCCGCTTCCCAGTCTTCGGCGTAGTCGCGGTAGTAGCGGGTCTTCGGGCGGCCCTGCTGCGCCTCGACGAGCGGGAGCTGGCGCACGTCGCGCTGCCGCTTCAACGCCTCGAAGAGCACCCACCAGAACGAGCGTGCGCCGCGCGACAAGAACGTGTCTGGCGCCTGGTCGAGGGCCTGCGCGAGCACGCGCGCGATGCGCGGATCTTCGGGAGCGGCACCGAGCGCCTGGACGATGGGCACCTGCGCCTGCCACGACTTGGGCCACGGCGCGGCGAGGACACGGCCGAGCTCCACCGGATTCTTCGTCT
The DNA here is from genome assembly GCA_046351675.1 of Myxococcaceae bacterium. Lineage (GTDB taxonomy): Bacteria > Myxococcota > Myxococcia > Myxococcales > Myxococcaceae > Archangium_A. The sequence continues at coordinate 81,293 of JAXLYB010000015.1, read as the reverse complement.
TCACCGCGCTGATCAACGCTTCGGCGAGCTTCGGCGCCGAGCTCGCGCGGAGCGGCTTCTGGTCCTTCAGCGCCGCCGCACCGAGCCGGTCGATCAACTCCGCGACGCGCGGGTTTCGCGTGCGCCGCCACAGCACCAACGCGCGCTCGAGGTTGCTCACCGCGTCTCCGGCAGCTTCACCACCGCGCCCGTGCGCTGTACCTCGAGCGTCGTGCCGTCGGCGGCCTCGAGCACCAGCGTCTCTTCACCTTCGACCTTCACCCGACCGCGCTGGCGCCGCTCGTCGAAGCCCTTCACCGCGTAGCCCCACGTCGTGCCCTGGCGGTTGACGAGCGAGAGGCTGCGCGAGCCATCGGCGGTGAAGAGCCCGTCCCACTTCAAGAGCGCCTGGCCGTCTTCCATGTTGGTGTTGACGGTCAGCCCCGCGGGAGAGCTGCCGACGGCGAGCACGAGGTGGTCGACCTCCCACTCGGGGTGCGTGCTGGGCGGGTTCTTGAAGCCCACGATGACCGGCCGGCCCTGGCGCAGCGACGCGACGACCCACTCGACGAACTTCGCGATGCCCTGGTCGCGCGGCCCGGTCTCGTAGCGCAGGCCCAGCGCGTCCATCGCGACGGGCACGTCGTATTCCCAGAGGTCGGGCGTCTTCGGGTGGCCCAGCCGGTTGGCCTCGGCCTGCGGCACCCACTGGCCGAAGTGCAGCGCCGCCATCTGGATGCTCGTCTCGCCGCACCAGCCTTCTTTGGGCGCTTCGTCGTCCCACTGGCGGTCTTCGATGGGAATGAAGACGGTGTCGCTCGGCGGGGTGAAGGCCGGCGCCGGCGGTTTCGGGCACGCGGCGAGCGCGGCGACGATGCAGACCGCGAAGGAGAGCCGACGAAGCATGCGTGCATCCTGCCGCACCACTGGGTAGGTGTGGGGCATGGCGTGGTTCGACCTGCACCGGCACCTCGAAGGCTCCCACAGCCCCCGCGCGCTGCTCGAGGTGGCGCGCGCCTTCGACGTGAAGCACCCGCAATTCTGGGACGCGGCGAAGGGCGCCTTCCGCACCGAGGCTGAGCTGCGCGGAGAGCTCGTCTTGAGCGAGCCGTCAGACGACGCGATGCGCTTCTACCAGTGCATCGTGCGCGCCCGCGCCGCGTACGTCAGCGTCGAGGCCGTGAAGGCGCTCGCGCTCGAGGCGTTCCGCGAGGCGGCCGACGACTCCGATGGGTTCGAGATGCGGCTGTCGCTCTTCTCGATGGCGCGCACGCTGCTCGAGAACCAGAAGCGCGCGTGGCGCGACGTGCCGCCGGTGGAGTTCGCCGAGGCGGTCGCGCGGCCCGTGCTCCTCGCCGCGCTCGCCGCCCGCGACCAGGCGCGCACCGAGAAGGGCAAGCCGATGCTGGTGCGCCTGGGCCTCTCGCGCACCTTCGAGAGTGAGCCGCACTACCGCGCGCTCGGCGCGATGGTGAAGGAGCACGCGCGCGAGCTCGTCGGCCTCGACGTGCTGGGCATCGTCACCGGCGCCGACACCGAGCCGCTGCCGCCCGGGCTGCTCTCGGTCATCGAGGACCTGCGGCCGCACCTGCCGGACCTGACGGTGCACGCCGGCGAGTTCGCCTCGCACGCCTCGGTCGACAAGACGCTCGCGCTCCAGCCGCGCGGCATCGGCCACGGCGTGCACTCGGTGCAGAGCGCGGCGACGCTCGAGCGACTCGCGAAGGAAGGCGTCACGCTCGAGGTGTGCCCCACCAGCAACGCGCTGTTGATTCCCTCGGCGCTGAAGGCGCTGCAGCAGCAGCACACCGGCGGCGCGACGCCTCTCGTGGCGTTGCAGCGTGCGCACGTGCACTGCGTGCTGGGCTCTGATGACCCGACGCCGATGGGCACGTCGTTCACGCGCGAGCGGGAAGAGGCGCGGCGGCTGGGCGTCAATCTCGCGCAGCTCGAGCGCGACATCGGGCGGCGGTGGGCGCAGCTGCAGCCGATGTACGGCGGCTGACGAGAAAAACGACGGAGCGAGAGTACCTCTCTCCCTCTCCTCCCGAGGAGGAGGGGGTCGGGGTGAGGAGAAAACCGTCGGAGAGCAACGGTACGAAGTTCCCGCACCGGGAGATGCGGGCGCACTGATCAGCGTGTGCGTGCTCGCGTTGATCAGTGGTCCATCGCTGGCACCGGGTCGCCGGTATGGCCGCTGAGAGTCTTCGAGCGTCTGCTCTCCGACGGTTTTCTCCTCACCCCAACCCTCTCCTCCTCGGGAGGAGAGGGAGAGAGAGCAGCACCATCCACAGCGACCCGCCCGGCGGCGCAGTGCAGCCGCATCCCGTAGGAAACTCGTACGGCGTGTCAGACGGCGTCGGGCCAGTCGCGCCGTCGGTCGCACCCGCGTCAGCGCGTAGACCTCCATCGGTGCCGGTGCCCCCGTCGACCTCCGCGCCGCCATCGCGCGGCAGGCCCGCATCGACTTCGACTTCGCTGCCGCCGTCGCTCGCCGGCCCGGCGTCGCTCGCATTCCCGGCGTCACTGCCTGCATCGCGGCCGCCGTCGAAACTGACCGACGCGTCGACACCCGCGTCGAAGTCGGGGTCGACCTCGCAGATGCTCGCGACGTTGCAGCGGAAGCCAGGCGGGCACCCGGTGGTCGAGCCGACGCACGCCACGCCACCAATGCACTCGCCCATGCTGCACGTCGCCGAGGCCGGAATGCACGGCACGCCGACCTGGCATTCCATCGGGTCGCCCAGGCGCACCAGGGTTCCCGGGGTGCGGTCGCGGTAAACGGCGCCCAGGCCACCCGACGCCTCCGGGCCGCCGATGTAGAGATCGCGCCCGCCGCCGACCACGTGCGCAATCGACGCGCCGGCGGCCGAGCCCGGGTCACCCAGCCAGCTCGCGACCCCCGCGTCACCGACGAATTCCCAGACCTGGTCGCTGCCGGGGTCGCCGATGAACAGGCCATCGACGGTGTCCACCCAGCCCTGCTCGACGGCGAGCGCCGCGCCGAAGCCGTTGACCGCCGCGGGCGACGGGTTGTCGAGCCGCATCACCGGCGTGGCCGAGGGCAGGTCGAGCACCCACACGCGGTGCTGCGTGTCGGTCAACGCGAGTTGCGGCACTCCGAACGGCCCGAAGACGCCGACCACCGCGGGGCCTGCCGCGACGAGCCCGCTGGGCAACGACACTGACGCGGTCGGGGAGACGCCCATGGTGGTGACGGCCGCCTTCTGCACGTCGTTCGCGCCGATGCCGAGCAGGGTCTGCTCGTCGAACCACGCGAGCCCGATGCGCGAGGACCACGGCAAGAGGAACGACGTGCCGTTCGGGAGCGACACGGTGACCACGCCGTTGCTCGTGCGCTGGGCGATGAAGGTGCCCGTGCGGTTGGAGACGAGCTGCGCGGGCATCACCGTGCCGAAGGTCGACCAGTTGGCCACGTAGCTCTGGGTCACGCTCGTCGCGCTGCCGGCGAGCGGGCGAAAGAGAACCTCGAGCCGACACGCGACCGTCTGCGACGCCGCGGTGCCCGGGAGGAACACCGTGCGCCACACCGTCCCATCGAGCGCGCCCGCGACAACGTCGGTGCCGCACGGCGCGAGCGAAAAGCCGAGGTGGGTGTTGGTCGTCGAGCCGGTCGCGACCGAGCTCAACGTCAGCGAAGGCTGGCGCAGCACCGCGGGTGGAGCAGACGTCTCGGGCACCGGCGCACAGGCCGCGGCGCACAGCGCGAGCACCAGGGTCCAGCGCATCGTCACCCGAGGTCGTCGTCGAGGCTGAAGTCCGGCACCTTGCTCTCAGCCTGCTGCATCTTGCGCTTCACGAACGTGTCCTCGGCCGAGCTGGTGGGCGCCTTGTTCGGCTTGGCGGCCTTGCCGGTCGCGCGACCGAGCGCCGACTCGGTGATGGACATGGTGCGAATCTGGGCCTGCAGCCGCTCGACGTCGAACACCGGCGCCTCTTCTCCCTCGGGCGGCTCGTGCGCGGGCGGCGTCGACGCGGGAGGGCGCGGCGCCGACGGCTGGTAGGCGGGCGTGGTGCTGGTGGGGCCACGGCGAATCGCCGGCTGCGAGCCGCTCCCAGTGGTGGGCGTGAAGGCAGGCGTCACGCCGGTGTTGCCGGTGGGACGAAACGCGGGCTGCGTGCCGGTGCCGGGCTTGAGCGCCGGCGTGTTGCCGCTGCCGCCAGGCTTGAAGGCCTGCTGCGTGCCGGTCTGGCCGGGCTGACGCGGGGGCGCGCTGGGGCGAAAGGCGAGCTGCGCGCCGGTCATCGGCTTGAGCGCCGGGTCGGGCGCCTTCTTCACGGGCTGGTCTGGCTGGCCGGTGATGGCGTGCGCGCGGCGGATCAGCGACGACGTCTCACCCGTCGACATCTCGTCGTACGGGAAGAGGTCGGCTGGAGGTTGGGGATCCTTCGGATCCTTTGGATTCGCCACGACTCACAGAAGGTTAGTGCCGGGGCAGATCCTTTTCCAACCCGGGGCGTTGATGGGGGCCATGCTCAAGCTCCTGACCGCCGCCCTGACCCTGTCTGCCTCGTTGGCCCTTGCCCAATACAACCCGCTGGCTGGCCACAACGCCCCGGCCCCCGCCGCGGAGAAGGTGCAGGTGCGCGCGGCCGACGGGAAGCTCGAAGAGAAGATCGTCTACAAAGAGGTGAAGCGCGACTCGTACGGCAACGCGACGGGCTCGCAGTACGACCTCGCGGTCAACGGTGCGTTCAGCGGCCAGACGGTGCTGATCATCGACCTCTACAACCAGCCGATGCCCGCGGCCGAAGCGGCCATCAAGCAGAAGGGCTTCTCGGTGGTGCACTACCACCAGGTGCCCTCGCTCAAGGAATTCACCGCCGGCCTCGAGAAGTCGAACCAGGTGTGGATCATCGCCAGCTGCGACGACAGCGTGCACCTGAGCAAGGAGCACCAGCAGGCGGTGAAGCGCTTCTTCGACTCGGGCCACGGCGTGTACCTGTGGGGCGACAACGACCCCTGCAACGCCGACGCGGACTCGCTGGCGAGCATGCTCATCGACGCGCGCGTGAAGGGTGACCTGCCCGGCGACCAGGTCGTCTCGCGGTCTGACGGCCCCGGCAAGCCCGGCGTCGTGCGCGACCACCTGCTCTCGACCGGCGTGGAGAACGTCTACGAGGGCGTCACCGTCGCGACCGTCAAGCCGTCGGGCAAGCTCACGCCCGTCATCTGGGGCTCGGCGGGCAACCTCATCACCGCGGCCTTCGAAGACCACGGCAAGCGGCTCATTCTCGACGGCGGCTACACGCGCCTCTCGTACAAGTGGGAATCGGCCGGCACGGGCCGCTACGTGATGAACGCCGCGGCGTGGCTGGCGAACTACGAGCGCTTCGGCGACGCGGTGGTCGGCAAGCGCTGACGACGGCGCCGTGACAGCAGGGCCAGCGCCCCGAGCGCGACGAGCGAGAGCGGGTCGACCGAGGTGCACTGGCAGCCGCCCTGCTTCGGGTTGACGATGACGGCGACGAACGCCGGCTCGCCCGCCTTGCCGTTGCTGTCGATGGCGAGCACCTGGAACGAGAGGAGCGTCGGCACCTCCACCTTGGGCGCGGTGAACGTCGCGCGCGCGGTGGCCACGCCGTCGATGGTGACGGTGTGCTCGCCCTGCTCTTCCCAGTTGAAGGTGATGGCGTCGCCGTCGGGGTCTTCGGCGGTGACCTCCAGCGCCACCGCGTCACCCGAGTTGGCGGTCTGGGGGCCGGCGGTGTTGGTGATGGTCGGCGGCTTGTTCACGTTGCGCACCGCGACGGTCATGTCGTCGGTGTCGGTGCCGCCGCGGCCGTCGTCGACCGTGACGCGGAAGCCGAGCACCGCGCCGGCCGGGCCGACCTCGGGCGCGTCGAACTGGTTGCCGTTGAAGAGCTGCACCGACGGCCCGCTGGTCTGCATCCACGTGAAGGTGAGCTCGTCGTTGTCGCGGTCGAACGCGGTGCCGGGAATGAGCTGCACGGCGTCACCCTCGGCGACGCTCAGGCTGCTCGTGCCCGAGACGGTCGGCACGTGGTTGAGGCACATGCCGCGGTGACCGACCACCGAGGTGAACGGCGGCATCGTCGCGCCGGTGACGTGCACGTCGTCGATGGTCCACCCCGCGGCGCTGCCGGTGTCGTCAGACCCGATGACGAAGCGCAGCCACACCGTGCGGTTGGCGTACATGGTGCCGAAGGTCGCGGTCACCGTCTCGCGCATGCCGTTGCTGCCGACGTACGCCGCCTGGCCCGCGAGCGGGTTGGTGGTGGTCGAGACCAGCGTGCCGCCGTAGGTGGGCGCGAGCGCCGAGCCGGGCACCGCGGTGAAGGTCGTACCGTCGGTGGAGATTTCGACGCGGCCGCCGTCGAAGAAGGTGCTCGCGTTCTCGAACGAGAACTGGTGCGACCAGGTGATGGTGAAGGGCATCGCGCCGACGGCGATGGGCGGCGAGGTGACCGAGGTGAGCGCCTTCTCGCGCGGGTCGGGGCCCTGCATCACGCGGTTGGTGGCGTTCTGCTGGCGCACGAACCACTCGTCTTCGTACGGCACCTCGTCTTCGCGCGAGGTGACCCAGTTGGTGACGTCTTGCTCGAAGTCTTCGGTGTCGGCCGCGGTGACGTCGACGTTGAGGCGCGCGGTGAAGCTCGTCTCGAGGCGGTTCTGCAGCAGCACCAGCTGCGGGTCGAGCACGGTGACGTTGACGGTCGCGCGCTGCAGGCCGGTGGCCGCGCCGAGCGAGACGGGAATGGTGAGCGAGGTGCTGGTGAACGGGTCGCTCGCGGGCAGCGTCAGCGAGCCGGCGGGGAGCACCAGCGTGGCGATGTTGGAGTTCAGCGAGACGCGCGACTGCGTCATGCGCGTCGAGCCGACGTTCAAGAAGGTGAGCTTCAGCGTGCCGGTCTCGTTGGCGTCGAGCTGGCCGTCGGCGTCGCAGTCGTCGTCGGTGTCGTCGAACACCGCGCTGGTGAGCAGGTAGTTGCCGCCCACGCCGGTGAAGTCTTCGGCCAGCGGGGTGTTGGTGGTCGAGCGGCGATCGCTCGAGCTGGCGAGCACGCCGAGGCCGCGGGCCGCGAACGCGCCCTGCACGCGCGGGAAGTCGGCGGTGGGGCTGGCCGCGAAGACCACCGCGAGCAGCGCGTCGCGCGCCTCGATGAAGGTGGGGAGCACCGGCGTCGCCTTGAGCGCGGCGACGAGGTAGCGGCCCATCTTCGCCTTCGTGGCGTCGAACGCGGCGCCCGGCGCGTTGAGCAGCGCGACCTGCGCGTCCCACAGCACCTCGGCCCAGAACTCGCCGGTGTTGTGCACCTCGGCGTTGTTGCCGCTGAAGGCGCGCGGGGCGGTGGTGGGCAGCGGCACGTTGGTGCCGACGTGCTTGAAGGTGAGCGGGTTCTTCGCGCGGTCGGTGGAGTACGGGTAGCGGCGCACGCCGTAGTACCAGGCAGGCAGCGTGGTGCCGTCGAAGTCTTGCCCCTGCGAGGACCACGCGCCGAACGAGTAGACGCCCTGCCACTGATCATTCCCCGTGCGGAGCGCGTCGTCGGCGTCGAGCGAGAGGTACAGGGAGATGAAGTCAGACCAGCCCTCGCCCATGCCGCGGCCGGGGCCGTTGAGCAGGCCCACCGAGTCGCCGATGAGGCGGTTGGTGACGAAGTGGCCGTACTCGTGCGTGACGACCGTGGTGTCGAAGGTGACGTCGAGCTCGGGGCGCGCGGCCGGGCGCTGCAGGCGCGCATCCAGGGTCGCTCCGCCGAGGGCCGCCGCTTCGAGCGCCGCGCCCGCGTCGGCCTCGAGGCAGGCGACGACGAGGCCCTGGTCGGTGGCGCTGACGCAGGCGCCGTTCAGCACCAGCGCGAGCGCGCCCGCGTCCCTCGCCGCGTCGATGCGCACGTTGAGCGGGCAGTTGCCGAACCGCGCGAGCACCACCGCGCCCGCGTAGCCCGCGTCCCACGGGTCGCAGCCCGAGGTGCCTCCGTCGCCGTCGCGCGGCACCATCAGCGGGCCGCTCACGTCCCAGCCCTGCGGCCGTTCCATGAGGTTGGGCACGCCGGAGAAGAGCCCTCCGTCGGCGAACGCCGTGGTGGTCACGGTGAGCGTGCTCGGGCGCGGCACGTCCCACAGGTAGAGCTGCAGGCGGCCCGGCTCACCGTCGGCGGGCGTCGTCATGTTCGCGTTGTTGCGGCCGCTGTCGTCGTGCACCTCGACCCGCACCGCGTCGTTGCCCATGCCGCCGCGCCCGTAGTTCGAGGCCTGCCCGTTGCGCGCCGCCTCGTCGAAGCCGAGGTCGTAGAAGACGTCGTGCATCTGGTTGGCGGTGAAGAAGGCCTGCGTCGCCGAGGCCTCCCGCTGCGAGACGCCCGCGTCGCCGTTCTGCGCGAAGTCGTAGAGGTAGTCGAAGGTCGTCGCCGCGCTCGGAGGCACCGAGACGTCACCGGCGTCGAGCCCGTCGGGCTGCGCGAGGTCGGCGTAGGCGTGCACGTTGTTGCCGCTCAGCTCGGTCGCGCCCGAGGGCAGCCACGGGTCGCCGGTCGAGAGGCCGCCGTGGTCGAGCGTCACCAGCGTCGGCGCGACGTTCGGCGGCGCGAAGCCGTCGGGGAGACCCGTGGGGTGCGGGCGGCCGACGTTGCCCGCGGCGCTGTCGAGCGGACGGAACGGCGCGGTCGCGGTCGCGAACACGCGGTAGGTGTGCGCGAGGTCGCGCGTCAGGCTCGCCCACGAGAGCACGCGGCCGTCGAGCGCGCTGACCACCACCGTCCACAAGCCGCGGCCTTCGAGCTCGAGCTCGAGGTGCCACGCGGGGACGATGGCGTCGGCGTCGTCGAAGTACACGCGGCGCGCGCGCGGCTGGGACGCGAAGGGCTTGCTGCGCGAGAACTTGTCCCAGCCGCCGAGGCCGTGCTGCTCGGCCTTCAGGGCGGTGGCGAGCGTGGTGCCGGTGAGGTGCTGCGCGGCGACCGCGATGGCGGCGGGTGCGTCGAGGCGGAAGGTGCCGATGGGCGTGCCGGTCGCGAGCGAGCCGCTGAAGGCCACCAGCTCGAAGCGCGAGGTCATGATGACGTCGAGCTCGTCGCGGAGGTACGGCACGTTCTCGCGCACGCGGCCGAAGCCGACGACGACCGCTTCACCGTTCTTCAGGTCGTGCGCCTCGGTGACGGCGAGCGACGCGACGGTCGCGGGGCTCAAGCGGTAGACGCCGGCGAAGCGCAGCAGGTGCTGGCGCGCGGCCTCGACGGCGGTGAGGCCCTGATCAGCCGGCGAGCGTGCTCCGGGGAAGCGCTCCGCCCAGAGGAAGGAAGGCACGCCGCGGCGCGGCTCTTCGGCGGTGACCCACGAGCGCGCGAGCAGCTCTCGATCGGCGGGGCGGCGGCCGGCGTCGAGCGCCACGCGGTGCGGGCTCTCGAGCCACGCGTCCCAGCTCTCCAGCGCAGACGACTCCGCGCTCGGGGGAACGGTGGGCACGGCAGCAGCCAGCAGCACGGCTGCGAGGAGTGACGACACCATGGGTGGACTCCAGGGGCGAACGAGTGGGGCCGCGGGAGTCTAGCGGGAAGTCTCGCGGGGGCACGCTTCGTGACACTGCCAGCGGAAGCGAGGCGGTCAGCGCGTCGTGCACGTGCTGAGTCTTGCGAGGGCGCTCGAGTGCAGCGAACGTTCCGCGCCGTGACACTGGCAGCGGAAGTCGAGGCGAGCCGCGCCCGCAGGTCGCCGAAGAAGGGGAGCCGCGAAGACGAGGCGTGGACGCGGCTGTTCTTCGAGACCGACGGGCAGAAGCACTTCGAGCTCGCGAGCCTCGCGTTGCCGGCACGGGAAGCGCGCGTCGGCCTGGCAGCGCACGCCGCGTCGGGGCGCTTGGGAGTGGCGTCGTGGATCGTGCGTGAGGCCCTGCCCCGCTTCGACGAGGAGCTCACTCCCGAGCGGCTCACCGCGCTCGTCGCCGGCTGGTGCGACGCGCTGTTCGATGGCTACGCGCTGGCGTGCGCGCTCAGCAAGAAGGGCGGCGATGGGACCGGGCGCGCGCTGAAGCGTCCAGCCGACGTGACGCGCTTTGCTCGAGGCGCGGTCGCGTTGGCGCTGGAGATCAAGCAGTGGATGCACCTCGAACTGCTGCGCGCGCTGGTCGGTGAAGACCGCGTCGTTCCGGCGCTCATCGGGGTGCAGTTGCACGGCGTCGAATTTCCGAAGTCACACCCCGACCTCGTCGCGCTCGCGAAGGGCAAGGCGGCGAAGGTCGTGGAGCCAGTCAGTCGCCACGTCGAGCTCGACCCGAAGCTGCTCGCGGCGGTGTTCGCGTCGCCAGAGGACGACCGGCCCCGGCTCGTGCTCGCGGACTGGCTGACCGAGCGAGGTGATGCGCGCGGGGAGTTCATCCACCTGCAGTGCCGGCTCGGGCGGTGGGTCGATGATCAAGGCCAGCCGATGTCGATGACCGGGCGCGACGTCGGTGAGGTGCGCGATGAGAAGGTGCGCGAGGTGGCGCTGCTGAAGGCACACCAGGCGACGTGGGCGGCAGGGTTGAAGGGCTTGCCCGGCTGGGCGTGGCGGCGCGGCTTCCCGGCGTTGGCGACGGGCTCGCCCGAGCTGCTCGCGCGCTTCTCGAAGGCCCTCGAGGCGTTCCCGCTCGAGCGGTTCTTCGTGTCACGGGGCGACTTGAAGGCGCTGCGCAAGACTCCGCCGCACCCGACCGCGCGCGGCTTCAACCTGTCGAACACCGACCTGCACGGGGAAGGCTTCGCCGCGCTCGACGTGCCGTGGCTGTCGAAGGCGCAGGAGCTCGACCTGTGGGGCAATGATCTCTCTGACGTGTCGACGCTCGTGAAGTGCCGGCTGCCCGAGCTGCGGCGGCTGCGCGTGACGACCGGGCGCATGACCGACGCGGGGCTCGCGGAGTTGATGAAGGCCCCGTGGGCGAAGCAGTTGACGCACCTCGCGGTGAACGGGTCCATCACCTCGCTCGCGCCGCTGACGAGCGCCAAGAAGCTGCAGTGGCTCGACGCGCCGGTGAACGAGAAGAGCGCGAAGGAGCTCGGTGCGCGGAAGGGACTGCGGGTGCGCTTTCACGACGGTGAGCCGGCGGCGGTGAAGAAGGCGCTCACTGCGGCGTATGGCCCGAGCGCGCCCCAGTGGGACGAGCTCGCGTGACAAAGCTCTGGGTCATCGCGATCGCGCTGGGCTGGCTCGTCAGCTACATCGCCACGCGCGAGTTCATGCGCCGCGGCATGGAACGGGTGAAGATCGGCCAGATCGCCGGACTGCACCCGATTTTCGTGCACTGGTTCTTCGCCTCACACTACCGGCAGGGAACCATTCCCCTCGCGGCGCTGGACGCGTTGGTCACCGCCAACCGCATCGACGAGGACCTCAACTTCGCGATCACGCTCAACACTGCCGGTGGCCGTTACGCCGAGGCGCTCCAGTTGCGGCAGCGGTCCCCAATTCACCAGAGCTCACGGTCGAACTGGTTGTTGGTGCGCATCAACGAGGCCGAGGCGCTCGCGAACCTTGGCCGCTACGACGAGGCACTGACTCACCCTGAGGCCGAGCAGTTGCCGGAGTTCGCTCCAGAACCGCGCGGAACGAAATTCTGGCGCCTCTGGTTGGTGACGCGGCTGCCATCGATCGTCCTCGTGGGCGGCCTTTCGATGATGGTCGGCTTGACCTCGGAGTGGCTGGTCGCCGCAGCGTTCTTCTTCTTCTGGGTGGTCTTCCCCTTCATTCGGCTCTGGAACGTACTTCCGGACCTCGAGATCGCGACCCTGGGTCTCGCAGCACACAAGGCGTGGGTGCTCGCCGAGCTCCGACGCACCGGCGAAGCGCGCGCTGCACTCGCGGCGGTGGCGATACCGCCGAAGGTGCTCGGCGAATACGAGGCCGAGTGGCACCTCTCTCGTTTCGCCATCGCGTTTGCCGAACGCGGCTGGTCCGAAGCTGCGGCGTGCCTCGACCACGCCGCCAGGGTCGCAGTGCGAGCAGCGTCGAAACGCAACGTCGCTTTCTGCCGCGGCCGGCTCGCGTTCGCGCGCGGAGAACCCGCAGTCGCGATCGAGCACTTCAAGTCGACGGCCGACAACCCGTACCGGCACCAGGGCGGCGCCGCCTTCCTCGACTGGGCACAGGCGTGCGTGGCGCTCGGTCAGATGGCAGACGCGAAGGTCGCGCTGCAGCGGTGCCTCGCCGAAGACCCTCAGTCACCGGCCTCGGCCGAGGCGCGCGCACGCCTCGACGCGCTGACCTGACGCCTCAGCTCCGCCGGACGAACCCGGTCCGCAGCCAGGGGGCGCTCGCGCTGATCGCCGCGTACGGGTCGCCCTTCTGCCCGCCCTCGACCCACACCATCAGCGCGGTGAAGAACATGCTGATCGCCGCCGACGCGAGCATGCGCGCTCTCAGCATCTCGGCGCGGCTCGCCTTCTTCCCCACCAGGCCCTCGGCGACGAGGCGTTCCATGCGCAGCATCTCCTCGAGGGTGCGCGCGCGGAGCGACGGCGTCTCGAGCACCAGCGCCATCATGCGCCCGCTCTGCCGTGGATCGATGTGGTCGAGCTTGAGCATCGCGTTGAACGCCCGCTCGAGCAGCGAGACGTCGTCTTCACCCGGCTTCCGGGCCGCGAGCGTCGTGCGCAACATCTCATCTTCTTGCGCCTGCCCGAGGGCAAAGAGGTCTTCTTTCGTCGCGAAGTAGCGAAAGAACGTGCGCGGGGCGACGTTGGCCGCCGCGGCGATGTCGTCGACCGTCGTCGCCTCGTAGCCCTTCTCGCTGAACAGCCTCAGCGCATGGGCAAACAGGTCCCGCTTCGTCTGTTCCTTCTTCCGCTCGCGCAGCCCCGGGTCCCGGCCCATGCGGCCCTCTTTGCAGCGCCGCCGACCCGGCAGCAACCAGCGAAATGTTGGCATCTTGCGTCAACTGTCATTAACTGCCAGTTGACACTCAATGCCACAAAGGAGCTTCAGATCATGAACACCAGGAATGAGCAGAGCGTCGTCGTCGCCGCAGGGTCCTTCGCGGCACGGCGCCCGTGGGTCGTCATCGCGTGCTGGGGGGTGCTGCTGGCCGGCGCCCTCGTGGCCGCCGGCCAGTTCGGACTCCGCTTCGCCGACGCGCTCGACGTCCCCGGCTCCGAGAGTCAGCGGGTGGCCGCCGCCCTCGAGCAACACTTCCCGTCGCGCGGGAGCAGCGCCTCGCTGGTGCTCGTCGCGCGAGACCGGCCCGTCACGCCCGACGACGCGCGCATCAAGGAACTCCTCGAGGCGGCGACGCACGTGCCGCACGTCACGGGGCTCACGCCGCTGATGCCTTCGCCCGACGGTCGCGCGTGGCTCGCCCAGCTGTCCTTCGACCGTCCCGCGGTGGAGCTGAAGCCGAGCGCCGACGCCCTCGCCGAGCTGGCCGCGCACGCCGACCCGACCTTCGCGGTCGCTTTCGGCGGCGAGGTCATCTCGGTGAACCAGGCGCCGGACCCGGGCCGGGCCGAGCTGATCGGCCTCGTGGCCGCGCTCGCCGTGATGGTGTTCGCGTTTCGCTCAGTGCTCGCCGCGCTGCTGCCCCTCGTGACCGCGGTGGTCGCCGCCGGCATCGGCATCGTCGTCGTCGGGCTCATCGGCCACTCGCTCGAAGTCAGCTCCGCCGCGCCGATGCTGGCGTCGATGCTCGGGCTCGGCGTGGGCATCGACTATGCGCTCTTCTTCGTCACGCGCCTGCGCGAGGAGCTGGCACACGGGCGGCCGCTCCACGACGCCATCGAGCTCGCGGTCGCGCATTCGGGGCGCGCCATTCTCTTCGCCGGGCTGAGCGTCGTCGTCGCGCTCGCCGGCCTCGCCCTGACCGGCATCTCGTTGCTGATGGCGCTCGGCCTCGCCGCCGCGCTGGTGGTGTTGCTCTCGGCGGTCGCCGCCATCACGCTGCTCCCTGCCCTCGCGCGGCTCACGGGCCACTGGCTCGCGCGCCGGGCGAATGCCACCGAGGGCGCCCTCTTTGCGCGGTTCTCGCTGCAGGTCGCTCGCCGCCCGGCGCTCTTCGCCATCTCCGCGGTCGCGGCGTTGCTCCTCGTCGCCGCGCCGGCGCTGCAGCTGCGGCTCGGCTTCCCTGACGACAGCGCGCAACCGGCCGGCTCGATGGCGCGGCGCGCGTACGAGCTCATCGCGACGCACTTCGGGCCTGGCACCAACGGCGCCATCGTGGTGGTGGTCGAAGACTCGCAGCACACCGACCTCGCGCAGCGCCTGTCCGACCGCATCGCGCGTGATGCGGCGGTCGCCTCGGTGACGCCGCCCATCCCTTCGGCCGATGGCCTCGCTTCGCTGGTGCTCGTCACTCCGCGCGCCGCACCGCAAGACGCGGAGGTCAGCGCGCTGGTGCATCACCTGCGCGCGACCGTCGTGCCTTCCTTGCTCGGCTCGTCGATTGGCCAGCGCGTCAACGTGGGAGGCCTGATGGCCATGACGATGGACATCTCGGAGCTCATCGAGGCGAAGCTGCCGCTGGTCATCGGCGCCGTGCTGGCGGCGACCTTCCTGCTGCTGATGATGGTGTTCCGTTCGGTGCTGGTGCCGCTCAAGGCCGTGTTGATGAACCTGCTCTCGGTCGGCGCGGCCTATGGCGTCCTGGTGGTCGTCTTTCAGTGGGGCCTTGGCCGCGGGTTCCTCGGGCTCGACCACGAGCTGCCCATCGCGTCGATCCTCCCGCTGATTCTGTTCGCGCTCTTGTTCGGTCTGTCGATGGACTACGAGGTGTTCCTGCTCTCACGCGTTCGCGAGGAACACGAGCGCGGGTTGGGCACGAGCGACAGCGTCGCGCAGGCACTGGCCCGCACCGGACGCGTCGTCACCTCCGCGGCCGCGATCATGGTGGCGGTCTTCACCGCGTTCGCGCTCGGACCCGACCCGATGATCAAGATGTTCGGCGTCGGTCTCGCGGCAGCCATCTTCCTCGACGCCACCATCATTCGCGTCGTGCTGGTGCCCGCGACGATGGTGCTGCTCGGCGAGACGAACTGGTGGTTCCCGCGCCAGCTCGCGCGCTGGGTGCCGACCGTGCACGTGGAATGAGCCGGCTCAGTTGAATGGCCAACCTGCAGGTCGTCGATCGCGTGCCGTGAAGAAGGCGCTCACCGCGGCGTAGGGCCCGAGCGCGCCCCAGTGGGACGAGCTCGCGTCATGCGACCGCGCAACAGGAGCAGCACCACCACCGCCGCGAGCTCGACCCCGCCTGCGTCACACCCACAGCCGGCCCGCGACTGAGGCAGGGGCAACACCCACAGCTCGTTGTCTTTCACGCGCTCGGGCGAGCCGATGAAGACCCACCCGGCCCGCACCTTGACCAGCCCCTCACCGCGCACCGCGGGGAACTCGCGCACCTCGTCGCCATCGGTGACCACGAACCGCGCGCGCGTCGCGCCGAAGTCGACCTTCGAGAAGCCGACGAGCGAGCCATCGCCGTACGGCAGCATGTTCACCGTGAACGTGAAGCCGTCGTCGGCCAGCGCGACCTCGTGAAACGGCCCGTCGAGGGAGCCGGTGAACATCACCTCTCCCGTGCTGGCCCTGGTGCACAGCGCGTTGACTCGCGAGCCCGCGAACGAGATCAACGGCGGGAAGCCGCCGGGGCATTCCAGCAACACGCGCTCGCCCGAGGCGTCACGCGCCACCAGGGAGCCATCGACCGGGCGCAACAGGGTTCCGTCGAGGGCAGCGACGAAGGCCTGCGGCACCTCTTCCTGTCCGTCGAGGAAGCGGATCATCGCGCGGTGCCGCCCGTCGAGGTCGACGTACGAGTAGACCAGCCCGACGTCTGACGCGACCTGCAGCTGCACGTCGGAAGACGGGAGTGTGCCGGGCGCCGTGGCGATCGCACCGCTCTCGACGTCGATGAACTTCGCCGCGGTCTCGCCCGCCTGGCGCGAGAGGAACCAGCACAGCTTCTTGCCGCAGCGCAGTTGCTGCGAGACGTCACGGCCCAGCTCGAGCGGCGCGTGGGGTGGGCGGAACAGCCAGGCCACGCCCGCGGAGTTGCTGATCAGCGCTCCGTCGTCGCTGAGGGTCAGCGAATCGACGCACCCCACCTCGGGGACCAGCCGCCGCTGCCGCGCCTCGTCGAGGAAGAAGAGGTCACAGCCGCTGCGGCCGACCAGGAAGTCCCGCGAGACGCCCTCGACTCCGGCGGGCGCGCTCGTGCGGCGGCCCTGGTCATCGACCACGAAGGGCTCACCATCGAACGCGAGAATCCCCGAGCGGAAGAGCTGAGCGCGCTGCCCGACGAAGCGGGTGCCGCCCTGCGTGCCGTCGGTCATCCACACGCCGCGCGTGCTGTCGAAGAGCGCGAGCGAGCCGTTGCCGCCGAGCAGCCGGGGCGATGACGAGCTCGTCGGCCACGCGGGCAGCTGCTCGGGGACCTCGCGCGTTCCGGCATCGGTGCCGTCGGACACCACGAATTTCTGCGGCAGGCCGAGCTGCAGCACCGGTTCCCGGCCGGCCGCCGCGATGGCCGTGGGCCGCACCATCGGCAGGCACGTTCCGTCTGGCAGGTGCGTGAGCCCGCCCACCGACACCAGCGTGTCGCCGACGATGCGGTTCACCGCGACCTCTCCCAGCGCGAGCGTGCACCCGGAAAATGGCGTCGCGACCAACCCGCCCGCGGTGCGCGACACACAGACCGAAGCCAGCGGGCCGCCCCGGTTCACGCTGAAGACCAGGTAATCGGCCGACGCTGCGTCGACGCTCGAGATGGCGTCGAAGACGAGGGTCGTGGTGCCGCCTGGCGTCCCGTCGGTCGAGCTCACTGACTGGCGCCCGTCGCTCGTGGCGCAGTCGATCCACGCGAACTCGCCGCCCCCGACCGCGGTGCAACTCGGCGTCGCGAGCACTTCGCGCAGCTCGTTCTGCGCGGGCGCGAAGGGCATTCCAATCACGAGGTGGTGCCCGGCACGCACGACGTTGTCGGGTCGAAAGCCGGGGTTGATCAGCTCGCCGTTCTCGAGCTTGCGCAGTTGCCCGGGCGTCACGATCCACAAGTCTGTTCCGAGGACGAACGCGCAGTTGCGCAGCGGGGTGACGAGCGAGGTGCCACCTGGCGTGCCGTCGGTGACGAAGGTGCCCTCCGCCGCCGACCACCACACGGTGTCGAGCCGGTCGGTGTCGGGAAAGGTCACCGGACGAGTGACCGTGATCAATGGAGTGACCGCGGCGCCCTCGACCCGGCTGACCGTCACCACGTCGCCGTCGCGCGCGAAGACGATCAAACCCGTGCCGAGCGGACGGGCGAGCACGGTCTTCATGCCGAACGTCAGGTCCTGCACGACGTTGGCGCCGCGCTGCCCCGGGTCGACCACCGCGAGCAAGCGCACCGGCGCGCCCTGCCAGCCGCTCCACCACAGCGCCGCGCCGCCGCCGGGCTCGAGCTGGGTGTACAGCACGCCGTCGGCGTTCGCGCTCACCAGCTCGGGCGTGGAGGTCGTCGACGGGCTCGTCTCGAGATCGACCAGCAGCCGCGGCGCGTCGAACGCCGGGAGCGCGGCCAGCACAGTGAGCGCGACGAGCACGGGGCCCATGTTGCCTTCAGTTGAGCCACAGCAGGTACCGCAGCTTGCGCTCGAAGGAATCTTCGCCGCGATCGATCTCCTTCGAGATGCGTTGCAGGCGATCGACGAGCGGCGAGGGCGTCATGTGCGCCTTGTACGAGGGCCCGAGAATCTTCCCGAGCATCTCGGACACCGCCCCCGGGTCGTCGTGCCGCACGCCCTTCATCTGCCGCTCGTCGAGCACGAAGTCGCGCGGCTGGCTGAAGAACGCGCCGAGGTCGAGGAACCCCGGCGGCGGCT
This sequence comes from Myxococcaceae bacterium, assembly GCA_046351675.1. Classification (GTDB taxonomy): domain Bacteria; phylum Myxococcota; class Myxococcia; order Myxococcales; family Myxococcaceae; genus Archangium_A. The sequence continues at coordinate 63,512 of JAXLYB010000015.1, read as the reverse complement.
GACGCCACTTGTGATCACCCAGCTGCGCCAACTGCTGCACGTCGAGCCCCTGCTCGGAGTTGATCAGCGCCCGCACGTCGACGAGCACCCCGCGCCACGTCTCGAACAGCGCGTCGTCGACCGGCAGCGGCAACGCGTGGTCCTTCTGCTTCGGGTTCGGCACCCACTCCCGCACGTCGTCGGTCTCGGCGAGCACCGCGGTGCGGCAGCGCTCGGCGTGGGCGAGGCCGGTGAGCAGCAGCTCCTTCGACTTGAGCACCTTCGATGCGTCGCGCAGCTTGAGCGTCATCGCTTCCTGCGTGCGCGAACGCCACGTGACGTTCGGGTCGTACGCCAGCCCGAGGTTCAACACCGCGCGCTGGAAGCTCACCATCGCGCGCAGCCACGTCACGTCGGCCACGTCGAAGCGGAAGGTCGGGCGGCGACGCGGGTCTGCGGGCGGGAGCTGCTCGCCGTTTCCATCGAGCTCGACCTCGAACAGCCGCTGGTCGCGCTCGTCGACCTCGCCGCTGCGGTTCCAGTCGACCTCCCAGCAGGCGAGGCAGAGGTCGAGCGAGAAGCCGTCGTCTTTTTCGGCGATGGCCAGCAGCGCGTCGATCTCTTCGAGGCGCTTGTCGGCGCGCCCGAGCGCGAAGTCGAGGAAGTCCTGGTTGATGACGTTGCCGCGCGTCAGCGCCGAGGCCACCACGCTCGCGGCGATGGTCAGACCGTCGCCGACGAGGTCGTGCCCGGCCTTGCGGTAGCGGGCGATGGCGGAGACCGCGGCAGCGCGCGGGTTGTCCTTCGACTTCGTCAGCACCTCGTCGGCGAGGCGCTGGGCGTCTTCGAAGCTCGCGGCCTGGAGCGCGGCGTAGGCGGGTTGGGCTTCGGCTTCGAGCTCGGCGCGGCGGGCGGCGGAGATGCCTGCGCAGGAGGAGGTGAGGGCTACGACGAGAGAGAGGGTCAGAGCGCGTCGCACGTCCCGACCCTAACTCGGTTTACTCCTCACCCCGACCCTCTCCTCCTCGGAGGAGAGGGAGTTTTCGTTTTCGTCTTCGTCAGGGCGCCGAGGAATACGAGACGCTCTCGACGCCGCCTCGCAAATCGGTCCACGCGAGGTGACGACCTGCACCGTCGAACTTCACCTGCACGCGCGCCGACAGCGAGTGCGCGACGCCATCTTCGGTGAAGCTCATCGGCGAGACCTTCTGCGGCGAGGTCCACGCGCCGTCAGCGCGCAGCGTCGCCTCGTACAGCTCCCAGGCGCCCGAGCGGTTGTCGAGCCACGCCAGCTGGCAATCGCCGCTCGGCGTCACCGCGATGGCCGGCGCGGTCTGCACCGAGCCCGGGCCGCCCGGCAGCAGCACCGGCCGCTGCGAGCCATCGAGCGGGCCCTGGCTGCGCACCGCGTACACGCTGTAGTCGCGCGACGGCGCGTCGATGAACGCGAGGCACCGCACGCCGTCCTGGTTCGCGTCCAACACCGGCACCGGGTCGAGCGGGAAGTCGCGCGAGTTGAACACCCGCTTCACGCGCGTGGTCTGCGTCTGCATCTGCGGCATCGGCGTCAGCGAGAGCACTTCCACCGAGCTGAGCGCGTCACCGGTCGAGAGGTCGTAGCCCGAGCGCAGCACCGGCACCTCGAGCTCGTCGCCCACGCGCACCGCCGGCGCCGAGGGAGACAGCGAGTCGTACTGCCCACCCGACGGCAGCTTCACCGGCGCCGAGAACGTGACGCCGTCGTCATCGGAGTGCCGGTACATGTTGTCGGCCGTCGTCTGCCCGTCGGTGTCGACGTAGAGCAGGTCGATGCCCGCGCTCGAGACCGTGAGCCGCGGCGAGTACAGCAGGGTGGTCGCCGGCTGCTCGTTGATGCGGCGGGGCGCGGTCCACGTCTTGCCGAAGTCGGCCGACACGCTGAGCATCAGGTCGCCGTTGCCGTAGCGCTGCGTCTGCGAGGGCTCGTAGTCGGTGTACGCGAGGTACAGCGTCGACCCGCGCATCGCCAGCGTCGGCGTCATCGCGACGCTCGAGGCACCCTCGAAGCGCTTGGCCAACGTGAAGCCGCTGGTGTCCTGCACGTAGACGACCACCGACAGCGACGCGTCACCCGACTCGCTCACGGCGAGCACCGCGCCCGCCGGCGTCTGGAGCAACACCGGGTCGGTGCACGAGACGCCGGGCGTGCAGACCTGCACCGGCTGGCTCCACGGTGAGGGCGGCGGATCCGGTGGGAGATCGATCACGCACGCCGTCCCCTCGACGTGGGTCCCTGCTCCGCAGGTGATCAGCTCCACCGGATCCGCCACGCACACCCCTCCTTCCTCGTGCGTGCCACTCGAACACTTCAACGTGCCGACGCAGCGCTGGCCCTCGCGCGACGTGCCGTCACCACACGCCAACGACGGCGGCGACACGCAGGCAGACGACGACCACGCCGCGAAGACCGCGGTCAGCACTCCCAGGATTTTGTTTTTCATGTGCGCGCCCTTCAGCAACCTGCGCGCCAACTCGAATTCGCAGGGAAACCGAATACCTGCGCGCACCCGTCGCGAAGGTGGCAGGGTCGGCCGCCATGAAAACGCCAACCTTCATCGCTGCGCTCACGCTGCTCGCCTCGACCACGGCCTTCGCCGGCATCACCCAGAAGAAGGTCGCCTACGAGCTCGACAAGGTGAAGTTCGAGGGCGTGCTCGTCTACGAGGAAGGCGGCAAGCCGAAGCCCGGCCTGGTGCTCGTGCCCAACTGGCTGGGCATCAACGAGGCGAACCTGAAGCAGGCCGAGCTGGTCGCCGCGCGCGGGTACACCGTGTTCGTCGCCGACATGTACGGCATCACCGGGCGCCCGAAGAGCATGGAAGAGGCGGGCAAGGCCGCGGGCGCGGTGAAGGGTGACCGCAAGCTGATGCGCGCGCGTGTGAAGAAGGCGCTCGAGGTGTTCCTCGCGCAGAAGGGCCTGCCGTTGGACGACAAGAAGATCGGCGCCATCGGCTTCTGCTTCGGTGGCACCTCGGCGCTCGAGCTGGCGCGCAGCGGCGCGAAGATTCTCGGCGTGGTCTCCTTCCACGGCGGCCTCGGCAGCCCCACGCCCGACGACGCGAAGAACATCACCGCGCGCGTGCTCGCGCTGCACGGCGCCGATGACCCGAACGTGCCGCCCGACGAGGTCGCGTCGTTCGAGAGCGAGATGCGCAACGCGAAGATCGACTGGCAGCTCGTCGCCTACGGCAACGCGGTGCATTCCTTCACCGACCCCGACGCGAACATGCCGGGCCGCGCGCAGTACAACGAGAAGGTCGCCACGCGCGCCTACGCCGCGATGGACTTCTTCTTCACCGAAACGTTCGCCGCGAAGTGAACTGGCTCAACTACCACCACCTCCTCTACTTCTGGACGGTGGCGCGCGAGGGCGGCCTCGCCCCGGCCGGCAAGGTGCTGCACCTCTCGAACGCGACGCTGAGCGCGCAGATCCGCACGCTCGAGCAGTCGCTCGGTGAGAAGCTCTTCGTGAAGCAGGGGCGGCGGCTGGTGCTGACCGAGCTCGGCCGCGTCGCCTACCGCTACGCCGAGGAAATCTTCGGCCTCGGCCGCGAGCTGGTCGAGACGCTGCAGGGCCACGGCGCGACCGCGCGCGCGCCCCGCCTCAAGGTCGGCATTCTCGACGTGATGCCCAAGCTGGTGGTGCGCCGCCTGCTGCAGCCCGCGCTCGAGCTCGACCCGCCGGCGCACCTCGTCTGCTTCGAAGAATCGTGGGAACGCCTGCTCGGTGGCCTCGCGCTGCACGAGTACGACCTGCTCATCACCGACGCGCCGGTGCCGCCCGGGAGCCAGGTGCGCGCCTACAACCACGCGCTGGGTGACACCGGGGTCAGCTTCTTCGCCGCCCCGAAGCTCGCGCGCGCGCTCGAGGGTCGCTTCCCGAAGTGCCTGCACGAGCAGCCGGTGCTGATGCCGCTCGAGTCGAACCTCGTGCGGCGCGACCTGAACCTCTGGTTCTCCCGCCACGGCGTCACGCCGCGGGTGGTCGCGGAGTTCGAAGACAGCGCGCTGCTCAAGGTGTTCGGCAGCGACGGCGTCGGCGTCTTCCCGGCGGCGACGCTGATCGAGGAAGAGACGTGTGCGCAGTACGGCGTGAAGGTGGTCGGGCGGATCCCCGAGGTGCGCGAGCGGTTCTTCGTCATCTCCGCCGAGCGGCGGCTGCAAAACCCAGCCGTGCAGGCCATTTGCACAGCCGCCAGGGCCGACCTGCAGCACACTTCGTAAAAGCCGACAGGTTCGTTTCAAACTATCAGATGGTCGAAGTGAGCTGCCGCCCTTAGATCGGCGCGGTGAGCACGCCCGGTCTCCGTGAACAGCTCGAATGGATCGCCGCCGTCGCAGCCCGCACCGTGGGCCTCGAGCCTGACCCCGTCACCCTCCGCGAGGCGTCCCGCCGGGCCATCGGAGGCCGCGTCGACCCCACGACCGAGGAGCGCACCGAGGCGCTGACCCACGTCCTCCAGGCCGCGGGGCTGGTGGTGACGAGCGTCGAGCCGGCCGCGGGCCAGCCTCTGCCGGTGCCGCTGGTGGTCGCCGCCGGCGTGCCCGTCGCCGTCGTCGAGCAGCGCGGGAACGAGGTGGTGGTCGAGCGGCCCGGCCAGGCGCGCGAGACGGTGGAAGTCGCCGAGATGCTCGCGTTGCACCGCGGGGCGTGGCTGTCGGTGGCGCCGGCCCGCCCGCTCGATCACCTCGCGCACGCCTCGCCGCTCGGCCGCCTGCGCGCCCTGATGTCGCTCGAGCGTGAAGACGCGCTGGTGGTGCTCATCTACGCCGCCGCGGTCGGAGCCCTCTCCCTCGCGGTGCCCATCGCGGTGCAGTCGCTGGTGAGCTCGGTCGCGTTCGGCACGGTGCTGCAGCCCATCGTGGTGCTCTCGCTCCTGTTGCTCCTCGCGCTCGGGTTCCAGGCGACGCTCAAGGCGCTCAAGACGCGCGTGGTCGAGACGCTGCAGGTGCGGCTCTTCGCGCGCACCGCGCTCGACCTCGCGTGGCGCCTGCCGCGGCTGCGCGAGCCCGACGCCACCGCGGCCAACCGCTTCTTCGAGGTGGTCTCGCTGCAGAAGGGCGTCGCCACGCTGCTGACCGACGGCATCTCGGCGGTACTGCAGCTCGGCCTCGGCTTGCTGGTGCTCGCGTTCTACCACCCGGCGTTGCTCGCCTTCGACGTGGTGCTGGTGCTGCTGGCGCTCGCCGTGCTCTTCGGGCCCGCGCGGCGCGCGCTCGGCCACGCCATCTCCGAGAGCAAGGCGAAGTACGACGTCGCCGAGTGGCTGCAGGAGCTCTCGCGCGAGGCCCCGCTCTTCCGCGCGTCGTCGTCCGCCGGCTTCGCGCTGGAGCGCGCCGACGCCCTCGTGCGCCGCTACCTCTCGGCGCGGCGCGACCACTTCCGCGTGCTGTTCGCGCAGACCGCCGGCACGCTCGGCCTGCAGGTGCTCGCCAGCGCGGGCCTGCTCGGCCTGGGCGGCTGGCTCGTGTTGATCGGCGAACTCACGCTGGGCCAGCTGGTGGCCGCCGAGCTCATCGTGGCCAGCGTCACCGCGACCCTCGCGCGCTCGGGGAAGCTGCTCGAGAGCGCGTACGACGTGCTCGCGTCGCTCGACAAGCTGGGCCACGTGCTCGACGCGCCGGTGTCCGACGAGCCCGCGCTCGAGCCGGTGCCCGGCCGCGGCCCGGTGCGCCTCGAGACGCCGCGCCTGCAGGTGAAGGCCGGCGAACGCGTGGCGGTGGTCGGCACCGGCAAGGCGCGCATCGCCGAGCTGCTCGCGCACGCGCCGGCCGAGGGCGTGCTGCTCAACGGCGTCGAGGCCCACCGCGTCGGCGCCGACGCGCTCCATGAGCTGGTGGCCTTCGTCGACGCGAGCGCGCCCTTCGTGGGCACGGTGTACGAGAACATCGCGTGTGGCCGCGCCGAGGTGAGCGCCGCTGACGCCCGGGCCGCGCTCGCCCGCGTGGGGCTGCTCGATGCGGTGCGCGCGCTCCCCCTGGGGCTGGAGACGCCGCTCGACCGCCTCGGGCGCCCGTTCGACCACGAGCAGTTGCTGCAGCTCTCGGTGGCGCGCGCCGTCGTCGGCCGGCCGCGGTTGCTGGTGGTCGACGCCGCGCTCGACGCGCTGGGGCCCGTCGCCCGCAAGGCGGTGCTCGAGACGCTTTGTGCCGAGGACGCGCCGTGGACGCTCGTCGCGCTCGAGCAGCACGCGGAGGCGGCGCTCGCTCGGCGCGCCCACCGCGTGGTCTCGCTGGAACAGGAGGCGGCGTGATGGGACGCACGTCCATGCGCGGCGCAGCGTCGCTTCTCGAGGGGGAGGCCGGGGTCGCTCTTCCAGTGCGCTGCGACGCTCGCGAAACAGCTCTGCGCGCACGGCACGCACGTCATGCAGGTGACCAGGCTTCGGGCTCGGTGACGGCACTCCAGCCAGCGTCTCGCTTCGTCGAGATCACGCGATGCAGGTCCACGCGCGGCGCCGCGTCGGTTCTCGAGGGGGAGGCGGCGGTGGCGTTGCCGGTGCGCCGCGAATGTCGCGAATCAGCCGCGCCCGCACGACATGCACGTCACGCAGGCGACCAGGCCTCGGACTCGATGACTCAGGGGTGTCTCCAACTTTGCACGATAAGCATAGTTTCCTATGCTTATCTCGCATGGTTGGAGACATCGCCTGCAATGGCACGTACTCCTGGCCCGAAGCCGTGGGGCTCGCCGCGTCGGCCTCTGGGTCGCCGCCACTTTGATCACCCTCTTCCCTCGAGAGCAGCCGCGTCACGGCACCTCTCGTTCACTGCCGTCCAGCCGGAGACCACGTGATGACCCGCACCGAGCCCACCCGCGCCGCCGCGCTGCTCGTGAAGACCCCGCGCGCCGCCGCCGTGCTCGCGCGCCTGCTGCTGCTCGCGTTCGTCATCATCAGCGCCACCCTCGCACTCGCGCCCTGGCAGCAGAGCGTCGACGGCGTCGGCCGCGTGGTCGCGTGGGCGCCCGTCGAGCGCCAGCAGGAAGTCGACGCGCCCATCGAGGGCCGCGTGACGCGCTGGTACGTGCGCGAGGGTTCGCGCGTACAGAAGGACGAACTGCTCCTCGAGCTCACCGACAACGACCCCGACATCCTCCGCCGCCTCGAGGAAGAGCGCAGCGCCATCGTCGCGCGCCGCAACGCGGTGCTCGCGCGCGCCACGTCCATTCAGTCGCGCCAGAAGGCGCTCGAGTCTTCGCGCGAGGCCGCGGTGCGCGCCGCCGAGAGCCGCGTGAAGATGGCCGCCGACCGCACCCGCGCCGCGCAGCAGGCCGTCGACGCCGCGCGCGCCGCCGTCGAGACCTCGAAGCTCAACCAGGCCCGCCAGCAGAAGCTCGTCGACGAGGGCCTCACCAGCCAGCGTGCGCTCGAGCTCGCGCAGCTCGAGGTGGTGCGCACCGCCACCGACCTCGAGCGCGCCATCGCCACGCTGCAGGCCGCGGTCGGCGAAGAGGGCGCGCTGGCGTCTGACCGCGCCCGCGTCGAGCACGACCTCACCGCGAGCATCGACGACGCCCGCGCCGCCGAGGCCGCCGCGCTGGCCGAAGAGGCGAGCACCGCCGCCGAGCTCGCGCGCCTCGACGTGCGCCTCGCGCGCCAGTCGACGATGGAGGTGAAGGCGCCCCTCGCCGGCACCGTGCTGCGCCTGCTCTCGGGCCAGGGCAACGCCTTCGTGAAGGCGGGCGAGCCGCTGCTGGTGCTCGTGCCCGACACCGCCGAGCGCGCGGTGGAGCTGTGGGTGGCTGGCAATGATCTGCCGCTCCTCGAGGTCTCGCGCCCGGTGCGGCTGCAGTTCGAGGGCTGGCCCGCGGTGCAGTTCACCGGCTGGCCCTCGGTGGCGGTCGGCACGTTCGGCGGCGAGGTGGCGCTCATCGACGCGGCCGATGACGGCACCGGCAAGTTCCGCGTGCTGGTGCGGCCCAACAGCGAAGAGGCGTGGCCGTCGGGCGCGTACTTGCGCCAGGGCGTGCGGGTGAAGGGCTGGGTGCTGCTCGACAACGTGCGCCTCGGCTACGAGCTGTGGCGTCGCTTCAACGGCTTTCCGCCGACGGTGAAGCCCGCCGCCACCGCCGCGAAGAAGGAGGGCGCATGAACTCCCTCTCCTCCCGAGGAGGAGAGGGTTGGGGTGAGGAGGAGAACCCCTCGGGTTGGCGCTGCGGGAAGTCCGGAACACTGAACTCCCTCTCCTCTTCAGAGGAGAGGGAACTCGAACTTGAGGAGGACTCGTGACGCCCGTGCTCGCACTGCTGACCCTGCTCACCCTCACCGACGTGCCGCTGCGCCCCGACGCGCTGCTCGCGGGCGCGACCGCCACCAGCACCGACCCCGCGCTCACGCTCGAGCAGGTGCTCTCGTCCGCCCACCGCGCGTTCCCTCCGCTGACCGCGGCGAGCGCCGACATCGATGGCGCCGACGCCGACGCCCTGGCCGCGGCCGGCGCGTTCGACCCCCTCTGGCGCACGCGCGCGGCCGGCGTTCCGGCCGGCGACTACCCGCAGCTGCGCCTCGACTCGACGGTAGAGGCGCCCACCCCGCTGTGGGGCAGCACGTTCTTCGGCGGCTACCGGCTCGGCGTCGGCAAGTTCCAGCCGTACTACGGCGAGCGCGAGACCTGGTCTGGCGGCGAGCTCCGCGCGGGCGTGCTGGTGCCAGTGCTGCGCAACGGCCCGACCGACCGCCGCCGCACGTCACTCGCGCGCGCCGAAATCTCCCGCTCGCTCGCGCGCCTCTCCCGCGACCAGCAGCGCCTCGAGGTGACGCGCCTCGCCACCGCCCGCTACTGGGACTGGGTCGCCGCGGGCCAGCGCCGCCAGGTGGTGCGCGCGCTGCTCGACCTCGCCAAGGCGCGCGACACGCAGCTCGCGGTGCGCACCGGCGTCGGCGACGCGCCGCAGTTCGACCGCCAGGACAACGCGCGCGCCATCGCCCAGCGCGAGGCGGCGCTCGTGCAGGCCCAGCGCGGCGTCGAACAGGCCGCCTTCGAGCTCTCCCTCTTCCTGCGCGACGAGCGCGGCGAGCCGGTGCTGCCCGCCGACGGCGCCCTGCCCTCCTTCCCCGCGCCGCCAGTCGAGCCGCGCTTCGAGTTCGCCGACGTGCTGGCCCGCCGCCCCGACGTCACGCGGTTGCTCGAGCAGAAGCGCTCGGCGCAGCTCGAGGTCGAGCTGCAGAAGAACCAGCTCTGGCCCGCGCTCGACGTCGGCGTCGCGGTGAGCGGTGACCTCGGCCGCCCCGGCGCCTTCGGGAGCACGCGCCCGGTGGAACTGGAGCTGACCGCCGGCCTCGAGGTGCCGTTGCTCTACCGCGCGCCGCTCGGCCGTCTCCGCTCGGCCGAGGCCGCGGTCAGCAAGCTCGACGCGCAGCTCCAGTTCGCGCGCGAGCGGGCCCGCGTCGACGTCGACGACGGCCTGTCGGCGCTCCGTCGCGCGCTCGAGCGCACCGAGTCGACGCGCCGCGAGGTCGACGCCGCCGCGCTCGTCGAGCAGGGCGAGCGCCGCCGCTTCGAGCTGGGCGAAGGCACGCTGCTGTTCGTCAACCTGCGCGAGCAGGCCACGGCCGAGGCGCGGTTGCGGGAGATCGACGCGCGGCTCGACGCCCTCAAGGCGCTGGCCACGCTCGGCGCCGCGCTGGCGCTCGATTCCCCCTGAGCCACCGCGGCGAATCGAATACCGTCGCGCTGACCATGGCGCGCCAGCGGCTCTGCATTCTCTCGCGCAAGAAGTCGCTCTACTCCACCGCGCGGCTGTTCGAGGCCGCGCGCGAGCAGGGCGCGCACCCGCTGGTGATGGACACGCTGCGCTGCACGATGGTCGTCGCCCCGGGCGGCAACTCGCTGCTCTACCGCGGGGTGGCGGTGACCGACGTCGCCGCCGTCATTCCGCGCATCGGCGCGAGCATCACCGAGTACGGCATGGCGGTGGTGAATCACTTCGAGTCGATGCGCGTGCCGGTCGTCAACCCCGGGCCCGCCATCGCGCGCTCACGAGACAAGCTGCGCGCGCTCCAGCTGCTCGCGGCGCACGGCCTCGACGTGCCGCGCACCGTGATGGCCACCTCGGGCGCGAACGTGCGGGCGCTGGTGTCGGCGGTGGGCGGCCTGCCGTGCATCATCAAGCTGCTGCGCGGCACGCAGGGCGTGGGCGTGATGATCGCCAACACCCAGAGCGAGGTCGAAACCATCCTCCACACCTTCTGGGGCCTCGACCACGACGTCTGCCTGCAGGAATTCGTCGCCGAGTCGAAGGGCCGCGACATCCGCGCGCTGGTGGTCGGCGACCAGGTGGTCGGTGCGATGCGGCGCCAGGCGCGGCGCGGCGAGTTCCGCAGCAACCTGCACCGCGGCGGCGAGGGCAAGTCAATCAAGCTCGACGTCGCGTACCAGAAGGTCGCCGTCGAGGCGGCGCGCTGCCTGGGCCTCACGGTGTGCGGCGTCGACCTCCTCGAGGGCAAGAGCGGCCCGCGCCTGATGGAGCTCAACAGCTCGCCCGGCTTCGAGGGCCTCGAGAAGGCCACGCGCAAGGACATCGCCGGCGCCATCGTGCGCCACGCGCTGTCGCTCACGCAGCCGAAGCGCAAGTAGGCCTCACGGCTCGATGACGTTCTCGCCCAGCCGCAACGCGCCGGCGAACCACACCTCGACGTCGCTCGTCAGCTCGACCTCCAGCGCGTCATCGGGGCCGAGCACCGGTGCCCGCAGCGGGTGGAGGCGGCTCTCGATGGCGTCCCACAACACCTCGACGTGCGCGTCGTCTGATGGAAACGAACCCTCTTCGAAGGCGCCCTCCAGCTCGTCGAGCCGGTGGCTCTGCTCGTCGAGCGACACGCGCACGAAGCGCCGCACGTCGATCGGCTCGCCCGCGACCCCGAGCTGCACCGTCCACACGCGCAGCACGAAGGGTCCACCTTCCTGCGCGGTGCCGAACGCCGCGGTGAGCAGGAACTGCTGCTCTCCCGGCTCGGTGAAGCCCTCGAGGCACCGACGCAGAGACGCGACGTCGGGCACCACCCACGCCGAGCCCATCAGGTCACCGCTGTTGTTGGCCGTCGCTCCGTAGAGCTCGAGCACGTACGCACTCTTCATGCCGTCACCGCCTTCGTCGTGGGTCGCTTGCGCCACGTGTTGAACGCCACCAGCGCGAGCAGCACGCCGCCGCCCGCGTAGAAGCGCCACGTCAGCTGCTCCGCGTCGGGGAAGATGAACCACGCGAGCACCATCGAGTAGACGGGCTCGAGCGAGACGGCGAGCGCCAGCGCGTACGGCGAGAGCGTCTTGAGCACCCGCAGGTTCCACAGCCACGGCAGCACGGTGCACCCGATGCCCAGCCCCAGCAGCAGCCCCACGTCACGCCCCGAGAGCGAGTGCGGGCCGACGAACTCCCCGGGCTGCGCGACGAAGAAGAGCGACGTCGCGAAGAGCGCCGCGAGCAATTCCCAGAACGTCATCACCTCGCCGCGCACCTCGCGCGCCAGCTGCCCGTTGAGCACGCCGAAGCCCGCGGAGAAGAGCGCGCTCCCGATGCCCAGCGCGAGCCCGAGCGAGTCAGTGCCCGTCTCGACCTTCACCAGCACCGCCACGCCGAGCATCACGCCGAACCCGACGAGCAACTCCGGCCAGGCCACCGGCCGCTTGAAGACGAGCGGCTCGAGCAGCGCGGTGAAGAAGGTGAGCGTCGACAGGCACAGCACCGCCACCGCGATGCCCGCGTACTTGATGCACCCGTAGAAGCAGAGCCAGTGAATGGCGACCAGCACGCCCACCACCGAGAAGCGTCGCAGCAGCGCGCCCGACACCCGCAGCGGCAGCCCGCGCCAGCGAATGATGAAGGGCATCACCGCCACCACCACCACCAACCGGTAGAAGACGAGCGGCACGGCGTGCAGCGAGATGAGGCGCCCGAGAATCGCGGTGAAGCCCCACACGAAGACGGTGAGGTGCATCAGCGCGTGCGCGGCGGGGGTGGAGAGCGGCGGCGCTTCGGGCTTCACGTCACACCACGGTGTCGAGGGGCAGCGCGCGCCACGCCCCGGGCGCCAGCGCGTCGTCGAGAGAGAGCGCGCCGAAGCGCGTGCGGTGCAGCGCGGTCACGTGGAGCCCATGCGCGGCGAACATGCGGCGCACCTGGTGGTAGCGCCCCTCGCGCACGGTGACCTGCGCACGGCGTTCGCCCAGCACCTCGAGCGTCGCGGGCTCGGTGCGCACCAGCGCGCCACCTTCCTCGCGCAGGTCGACGCCCCCGGCGAAGACCGCCACGAGCGAGGGCGGCACGGGCGCGTCGAGCGTCGCGACGTACGTCTTGGCGACGTGGTGCTTCGGCGAGGTGAGGCGCTGCACGAGCGGGCCCTGGTCGGTGACGAGCAGCAGGCCCGAGGTGTCCTTGTCCAGGCGGCCGACCGACGTCACCTTCGGGTCGCGCAGCTGCCACCGCGCGGGGAGCAGGTCGTAGATGCGCTGCCCCTCGCGCGAGTCGTGCGTGCACACCACGCCCACGGGCTTGTGAAAGAGCACCAGCAGCCCGTCGGGGAACTCGAGCGGCTGTCCATCGAGCCGCACGCTCGCGCCTTCGACGCGCACGCTCGCGTCATCGACCTCGGCGCCGTCGACGGTGACGCGGCCGTCGGCACACCAGCGCTGCGCTTCCTTGCGGCTCCCGTAGCCGAGCGACGAGAGCAGCTGATCGAGCCGCTTCATGTCACTGCTGAATGCAGAGGAGCGCGAGCGGCTGGTCGCAGCCCGTGGTGCTGAAGGCCGTCCAGTTGGTGCTGCGGGCCGAGCCGTCGCCGTAGCTGCCGACGCCCGCGCTGCTCGCCGAGGTCCACCCGTTGCAGTCGTTGCCCGAGCTCGCGCCGCCCGCGGCGGTACCGGTCCACACGTACGTGGTGAACTGCGACGAGCTGCCCTGCTCGTTCACCGTCAGCTGCGCGAGGGGCGTGGTCTGGAGGTTGGCCCGGTTGCGGAAGGTGAGGATGTTGCCGTCGAGCTGCGAGCGCTGCTCCCACGGGCCCTCGACGGTGAAGCGCGAGAGCGCCGAGGTCGAGCCGCTCGAGAGCCACGCCTTGAAGGTGCCCGGCAGGTTCGCGGCCGCGGCGGCGGTCGCGCACTTCTGGTCGGCGCCGGCGAGGCCGCCGAGGTTGCCGGTGAAGGTGAGGCTGGTGATGAACACCGCCTTCGGCGCGCCGGGCGTCGGCGGCAGCGGCGAGTGGCTCTGCTCGAGGCAGATGAGCGGCAGCACCTGGTCGCAGCCGGTGGTGCTGAACGCGGTCCAGCTGGGGGAACTCGCCGAGCCATCGCCGTACGTGCCCACCGCCGCGCTCGACGCCGTCGTCCAGTCGTTGCAGGTCGAGCCCGATGACGCGCCGCCGACCGCGGTGCCGGTCCACGCGTAGGTGGTACTGAAGAAGTCGTTGCCCTGCTCGTCGACGCGCAGCTGCGCGTTGGGCGTCGTGGAGAGGTTCGCCTTGTTGTTGAAGGTGGGAATCACGCCGTCGAGGGTGCTGACCTGCACCCACGGCCCGACGTCGGCCATGCGGGAGCTCGCGCTCGCGGTCGACGACGACAGCCACGCCTTCCAGGTGCCGCCCTTGCCGCCCGCCTGCGCCGCCAGCGTGCACGCCGCGTCGCCGCCCGACACGCCGCCCAGTGCGCCCTGGTACGTGAGGCTGGTCACGAAGACGCGCATCGCGGTGGTGCCGCCGCCGCCGCCCGTCGCTCCGCCGCCACCCGTGCCGCCGCCCGTGGTGCCCCCGCCGCCGCCGGTCGTGCCGCCACCGCCGCCCGTCGCGCCGCCGCCGCCCGTGGTGCCACCTCCGCCCGTCACGCCGCCGCCCGTGCCACCACCCGTGCCGCCGCCGCCGCCGTTGTTCGACACGCAGATGCCCAGGGTGCAGCTCTGGTTCGAGTTGCACGAGAAGCACTGCTGGCCCGACGCGCCGCACTGCTGCGCCGAGAGGAAGCTGACGCACTCGCCGGCCGTCGTGCAGCAGCCCGAGCAGGTGCTGGGCCCGCACTTCTTCGCCGGGGTGCCGCAGGCGACGAGCGCCGAGGCCACCAGGCCGACACCGAGACCGAGACCGAGCGCGCGGAGGTTGTTCATGCGGGTGCGCCTACACGAACTGCGAGCGCGAAGGAAATGACACCGGGCCGTCACACAGCGCGTCCGCGCGCGCGCTACTGTGTTCCCAACGATGTTCGAAGTGACGTTGCCGGTGCCGGCGAAGAAGTGTTTCGACGAGTTCGTCGACCTGCGCACCGCCCGCCTCTGGCTGCCGGGCCTCAAGCGCGCGCGCGTGGTGCGCACCGACGCGGGCGGCCGCCCGCTCGAGGTCTTCTACGAGTTCGGAGAGCAGCTCGCCTACGCGCTCGTCTACGCCTACGACGACACGGCGAAGAAGGTGCGCTGGGTGCCGAGCAGCGGCGTGCGCGACGGCGTCTCGGGCAGCGCGTCGTTCGAAGAGGTGCCTGCGGGCTGCCGCTTCACGTACACGCTCGACAGCCTGCGCGGGCGCGAGGCCGACCACGAGACGCAGGTGGCGCAGGCCTTCGTGAACTGGGTGCGCGAGCGCGTGCGGTGAGCGAACCCGGCGGACGCCAGCGAGCGCCAGCGGGAGCGCGTGTCACGGCGTGGTCAACCGCAGCACGCGAATGCCGCCGTCGCTGACCTGCCACACCTCGTACGGCGACATCGGGAAGCCGGCGTCGAGAATCAGGTCGAGCTGACCCGAGGTGCCCTCGATGTTGGTCGGCGTCGCGTTGGCCATCGACGTCGCCAGCTCGTCCCACTTGTCGGCGCGCAGCGGAATCGCCGGGCCGGTGTTGGCGGCGAACAACGCCATGCCCTCGGCGAGCTTCGGGCCCGTCACCTTCGTGCGGTCGGCCGGGTCTTTCCCCTCGGCGTACTGCGCCGCGAGCATCACCATCCACGTCGCGTCGTAGCTGTGCGACACGTAGTTGGTGGAGCTGGGGTCGATGCCGTAGCGCAGCGTGAAGCCGTCGCGGAACGTCGCGAACGCCATGCCTGCGCCCTGCGCCGGGGCCGTGCCCACCGAGCCCTCGAACTGCGGCCGCGTCACGGTGGTGAGCACCGCCGGGTCCTTCGCCGAGTCGGTGAGGTACCACTGGTGCCCGTTCGCTTTGGTCAGCACCGGGAAGGTCACCGCGCGCTCGACGAGCGGCACCACGTCAGCCGGGTTGCCGATGAGCACCGTGGCCTTCGGCGCGAGGTTGGCCACGCCGTTGGCGGCGATGTTGCGGCTGTTGGGGTCGTTCTTGTCGTAGGGGAAGAGCGTCGCCGCGAAGCCGCGCGAGTCGAGCTCGGCCTTGAGCGGGTTGGCGAAGCCGTTTCCGTACGCCGAGGTCGGGTGGAGGATGGCGACCGGCATCGGCCCCGCGTCGGGGTAGTCGGCCTTGATCAACTTGGCGACCACGATGGCCTGGTAGTCGTCGGGCGGCGCCACGCGCCACACGTTGCCGTCGTTGCGGAAGATGGTGGTGAGGCTGGGGTTGGTGGCGTTGGGCGAGATGATCAACGTGCCCGCGTCGATGCGCACCTCGAGCTTCGCGATGGCGCCCGTCGGGCCGCTGGAGCTGATGAGGAAGGCCGGCACCTTCAGGTTGGTGACGAACCACGCCGCCTGGCTCTCGATGCCTGCGTCGATGCCCGCCAGGCCCGTGTCGCACACGAAGAGGCCGAACAGCCCGCGCTCGAGCTTGAGCACGTCGTTGGCCTGCGAGATGGCGAGCTTCATCGCGTTGACGCTCTGCACCTCGGAGTCGTCGAAGCCCGAGTCGGGGTCGTCGTGAATGGGCAGCAGCGCGACGAGCGGAATGCGCGCCGGTTCCTCGAAGGCCTTGCGCATGCCGCCGGCCTCTTCGCGACGGCAACCGGCGGGCAGCGGCAGGCAGTAGCCCTGGCTGCAGGCGGTGGCCGAGCCGCAGTCGAAGTCGGTCGCGCATTCCTTGAAGTTGCCGGCGGTGGTGCAGCTGCAGCCGGCCGCGACCGAGGCGAAGCAGGCGATGGCACCGAGCAAGAGAGCGCGCTTCATCGAGTTTTAGAACCTCACCCCGAAGCTGGCCATCGCGCCTCCGCTGACGGGCGCGACGACGACGTTGACCTGCCCCGCCGGCTCGACGCCGTCCTTGGGCCAGGCGATGACGGTGGCGACGCCCGCCGCGATGCCGAGCAGCAGCGTGATGTCGGTGGCCGCCGCGGTGCCGCGCGTCTCCGCCTCGAGCCGCTGCTTGTCGGCGAGCGTCTGCGCCTTGCGGAACGCGTCCTTGTTGGCGGCCGAGCTGATGGCCAGCACCAGCGAGGTGCCGAGGCTCGCCACGCCCACGCCGCCGGTGACGAAGGCGATGAGCTTGCGGCTGTTGACCTTCTTTTCCTGCTCTTCGCGGCGCGCCTTTTCCTTCGCCTCGAACTCGCGGCGCTGCTTGCGCGCCTCGGCGGCCTCGGCATCGGCGCGGGCCTCGGCCTTCTTCGCGTCGTCTTCGAGCTTCTGCTTCTCGGCGTCGCGCACCTTCTTGTCGGCCTCGCCCTTCGCGAGCAGCGTGCGGAGGCGGTCCATCGCGAGGTTGGCCTTCTTCACGAGGTCGGGCTGCGACTGATCAGACGGGAGCCCGACGTACTTGCGGTAGTAGTCCATCGCGAGGTCGAGCTCGGCCGCCTGGTCGTACGCGCGCGCGATGTTGTACAGGTAGAGCGGCGTGCCGTCGGCGTCGTACGCCTCCTTCAGCGTCTCGGCCGCTTCCTTGTACTTGTTGTCCTTGTAGAGACGGTCGGCTTCCTTCGCGAGCGCGCCGGCCTTGCTCGAGCCGCCACCTGCGTACGCGGCGGTGCTCAGCACGAGGAGGAAGAGGACGAGGCCGGGGCGACGCATCGGGACCCAAAAGGCTACTTCCGACGGGGCGATGATGCGAACTTCCGCCGCATGCGCGCGCTGAAGCTGTCGCTGGCCGTGGTGCTGGTGGTGGTGGGCGGGTTCGGGGGCTACCTCGCGAAGACCGTGAAGCGGCCGACGTGGCGACCGCTGGTGAAGGTCGGCGCGAGCGAGCGGCTCGCCTTCCAGCACGCGCGGGTCTTCACCGCGACCGACGCGGGCGTGCTCGACGACGCGGTGGTGCTGGTCGAAGACGGGCGCATCACCACCGTGGGCAGCGGCGTGGTGCCGCCCGCGGGGTGGAAGGTGGTCGACGCCACGGGCAAGACGCTGCTGCCCGGGCTCATCGACGCGCACGTGCACCTCATCAACACCGCGGCGCCGACCTGGTACCTCGCGCTGCCCGACGCGAAGCACAACCTCGAGGCGTACCTCTACGCCGGCGTGACGAGCGTGGTGTCGATGGGCGACGACCCGAAGCAGGCGACCGCCCTCGAACAGGGATTGGGCAAGGGTGAGTTCCCCGGGCCACGCGTGATTCGCGCGGGCTCGCCCATCACGCGCACCGGCGGTCACCCCGAGGCGTCGAAGCTGGCGCTGGTGCCGAAGATCATCCAGGCCGGGCTGCCGGAGTTCGCGACGCAGATCGACACGCCCGAGCAGGCGCCCGCGGCCGTCGAGGAGCAACTCAAGGGCGGCGCGAGCTTCGTGAAGATGGTGGTCGATGATCTGCCCGGCGGCATGCCGCGCCTCGAGGAAGCGCACGTCTGCGCGCTGGTGAAGGCGGCGCATGCGAAGGGCGTGAAGATCGTCGCGCACGTGGGGAAGGCCGAAGACGCGCTGCTCGCCGCGAAGTGCGGGGTCGACGCGCTCAACCACGAGCCCAACCTCGGGCCGATGAGCGCCGAGCAGGTGGCGCAGTTCGCCGACGCGGGCATTCCGGTGGTGCCGACGATGATCATCTTCGAGAAGACCGCGCAGTTCAGCGAGGGGCACTTCGGGTTGAGCGAGCTCGATCGCGCGGTCGAGTCGCCCGAGATTCTCGAGCAGCTGAGCGACGAGGCGACCGCGAAGAACACGCCTCACCCGTTCCTCACCTCGTGGATTGCGCAGATGGCGAAGGCGCGGGCCGATCGCGCGGCGACGGTGAAGGCGCTCCACGCGGCGGGGGTGACGATTCTCGTGGGCACCGACTCGTCGATCATCGGGTGCATCGCGGGCGCGTCGCTGCACCAGGAAATGGCGATGCTCGTCGCGGCTGGCGTGCCGGCCGAAGACGTCTTGCTCGGCGTCACCACGCGCAACGCGCACTTCTTCTGGAAGGACCCTGACTTCGGGACCATCGAGGCGGGCAAGCGCGCCGATCTGCTGCTCGTCGAGGGCGACCCGCTGACCGACATCACCGCGACGTCGCGCATCGCGGTGCTCGTGCAGGGTGGCCGAGTGGTCGAACGGCTCACGCACTAAAGGCTCCCTCTCCTCCCGAGGAGGAGAGGGTTGGGGTGAGGAGTGAAGCAGCAGTTCGCCACGTTCCTGATGCTCAGAGCTCCGAGGGTTCTCTCCTCACCCCGACCCTCTCCTCTGAAGAGGAGAGGGAGCTCGTGGTCGTGTGTGGACCACCGCGTGCACCGCCCTCCCCCGCATGCCCTCGCTCGCGGTCCACCGCCCACGCTTCGTGTGGCCGAAACACCACGCGCGCGGCTATTCAGCCCCGCATGAGCGCCCCGACCTTCTTCGCGACGCCAGCTCACTTCCGCGCCTGGCTCGAGAAGCACCACGCCGTGAAGACCGAGCTGCTGGTGGGCTTCTACAAGACCGACAGCGGCAAGCCGTCCATCACCTGGCCGGAGTCAGTCGACCAGGCGCTCTGCTTCGGGTGGATCGACGGCGTGCGCCGCGGGGTCTCAGCCGAGGCGTACACGATTCGCTTTACGCCTCGAAAACCCACCAGCATCTGGAGCGCCATCAACGTCGCGAAGGTCGAGGCGCTGACGAAGGCCGGGCTGATGCGCGAAGCGGGGCTGGCGGCCTACGAGAAGCGCAAGGCGAGCCGCACCGCGGTGTATTCCTTCGAGCGCTTCCACGCGGCGAAGTTCACCGCGGACCAGGCCGCGGCGCTGAAGGCCAACGCGAAGGCGAAGAAGTGGTTCGACGCGCAGGCGCCCTCGTACCAACGACAGGCGACGCACTGGGTGGTGAGCGCGAAGAAGGAAGAGACGCGCGAGAAGCGGCTGCAGCAGCTCATCAAGGACTGCGCCGCTGGCCGGCCGATTCCTCCGCTGAAGTGGGCCAAACCGAAGTCAGCGAGGAGGAAGTGACGTGAGCCCGCGGGTGGCGCGCCTCGCCCTCGCGACGTTGCTGGTGAGCATCTACGGCTCGCTCGCGTTCGTGCGCAAACTGACCAACGCGCTGCGCGACGCGGGGCACCTGCGCACCGTGGTGGGCGTAGCCTTCGCGCTCGCGGCGACGGCGGTGGTGGTGCTGCTGGTGCGCCACCCGGCGTTGCGGAGACCGCGCACCGCCTTGCTCGTGCTCGCAGCCGGCGCGCTCTACGCCGCGGTCATCTGGCCGATGGACTCGCCCGAGGAAAAGCTGCACTTCATCGAGTACGGCGCGGTCGGGGTGCTGTGGTTCCTCTCGCTGCCGCCCCAGTGGGCGATGCCGAAGCGCTGGGTGACGGCGGCGCTGGCGACAGTGGCGAGCGGCTGGCTCGACGAGGGCATCCAGGCGCTGATTCCCTCGCGCTACTACGACCTGCGCGACGTGGGCTTCAACGCCTTGGCGGGCGTGATGGCGCTGACCGTCTTCACCGTGGCCGCGCGGCTGAGCCGCACCTGAGAGCGGCGGACGAACTCATGTTAAAGTGAGCTTGAATAACGCCACTCCGGGGAGACCCTTATTCAAGCGCGAAAGACAGGCACGCTGGTTCGAGCGCGGATGCCCGGCGACGCCTTCGACGCCTTCGTCCCGCTCGCGCTGCCTCCACGCCCGCCGGTGAAGGTCGACCCGGGCTTGCTCGCCGAGGCCGAGCGCGAGCTCCTTCGTCTCGACGCGCTCAGCGCACTGCTGCCCGATGTCGGACTGTTCACGTACTCCTTCGTTCGCAAGGAAGCCCTGCTCTCTGCGCAAATCGAGGGGACCCAGTCCTCCTTCGAGGACCTGCTCCTCTTCGAGACCCGCCAGGCGCCGGGCGCCCCGCTCGACGACGTGCGCGAGGTGTCTGACTGCGTCGCTGCGCTGGAGCAGGGCGTCCGCGCACTGCGACACGGAGAGCGGGTGTCGGTCACCCTGCTCCGCCGCGCCCATCGAACGCTCCTGGCGCACGGACGCGGGCAGGAGAAGACGCCCGGGCGCTACCGTCGCAACCAGGTGTGGATTGGCGGAGACCGCCCGAGCGTGGCCCGCTTCGTGCCTCCGCCGGCGAGCCACGTCGAGCCGTGCATGCGCGAGCTCGACCAGTTCCTCTCCACGTCCCGGCTCCACCCGCTGATCAAGATGGCGCTCGCCCACGTGCAGCTCGAGACCATTCACCCCTTTCGCGACGGCAACGGACGCCTCGGGCGGTTGCTGATCAGCCTGCTTCTCTGCGAGAGCGGGCTGCTGCGCGAACCGGTGATCCCGGTGAGCCTCGAACTGAAGGCGCACCGCCGCGAGTACTACGACCGGCTGCAAGCGGTGCGCACGCACGGAGACTGGGAAGGCTTCGTGCGGTTCTTCGCGCAAGCCCTCATCGTCGCTGCCCGCGACGCGTTCTCCAGCGTCAAGGCGGTGCTCGCGCTCTTCGAACGTCGCCGCCGCCAGCTGCTCGGTTGGCCCACCTCACTCGCGGTGCTGCAAGAACTCGAGCGTCGCCCCATCTCGCGCGTCGCTGATTTGCAGAAGTCCCTGCGGTCGACGTTTCCGACCATCAGCAAGGCGCTCGAGCACCTCGAGCGCATCGGCGTGGTGCGTGAGCTGACCGGCCAGCGGCGCAACCGGCTCTTCGCGTGGCACGAGTACCTCGCGATTCTCAGCGCGGGGGCCGAGCCACTGCCTTCGCCTTCACGTTCGCGCGCTGCTGCCGCACGTCCTTCCGCGCGTCGCCGGAGCTGACGCGCTTCACGCACGCCTCGACGCTCGCGCGGTCGGTGGTCTCGAACGCGTCCCACCGCAGCAAGTCGCCCGCGAGCACGGGCTCGTTCACGCGCTGCTCGACGAGGTACGAC
Organism: Myxococcaceae bacterium; assembly: GCA_046351675.1. Taxonomy (GTDB): domain Bacteria; phylum Myxococcota; class Myxococcia; order Myxococcales; family Myxococcaceae; genus Archangium_A. Next base: position 42,418 of record JAXLYB010000015.1, on the reverse strand, counting down.
GCGGAGTCGGCGCGCACCACCGAGCGCGTGGCGATCGACGCCGGCACGCGCTTGCTGCCCATGAAGTCGGGCTTCACCACCGCCCCCGCCGGCAGGTCGACGGTGGCGACCAAGACCAACACCTCGGGTTCCGCGCGCGCGGTCACCGCCCACAGCGCCAGCACGACGCTCAGCGCCCTCATGGCTTCACCTCGAGCTCGAGCGTCGACACCTTCTCGCTGGCGAGGCGCACGCGCGCTGCGTGACCCGTCTCGCGCAACACCTCGGTGCACGCCACCACGCCACGCGGCGGGTCGCGGCTCAGGTGTTGCCAGCGCAGCGCGTCTCCCGGCTGGGCGTCGCGCAGCAGCCGCGCGCCGAGCACCGCGTCACGGTCGCCCTCGAGCACCAGGCTCGGGGTGCCGAGCTCCGCCGGCCACTCCACCACCTGCAGCGACGCCGCCTCGAGCGTCGTGCCCCGCGGCACCGGGCGCGCGGCGACCACCACCCGCACCGTGCCCGTCGACGGGAAGCGCGGGTCGTCATCCACCGGCTCGGTGCCCGCAGACAGCGCCGCCACCTCGGCGTCGAGCAGGCTGCGCACTTCGGCTTCGACGCGCGGCTGCAGCGCGGCGACGCAGTTCTGCAGCGCCTGCGTGCGCACGTGCCCTGCGAAGTGCTGCACGGTCAGCAGGTCTCCCGACAGGACCGGCACCTGCAGCGGGCGCGATGCGACGGCCGGCCAGTCGTCGAGCGTGAGGATTCCGTCGTGCAGGAAGCGGCCAGGCACTTCGACGGCTTCGAGGTCGGCACGCGAGAGCGGCTGATCCGACGGCGCGTCGACCTTCGCCACCAGGCCCACGCCCGCGCGCGGCGGCGGCTCGGTGCGCGCGACCCTCACCGCGAAGACGATGAGCGCCGCGCCGAAGAAGCCGGCCAGGAAGAAGCGGAGCGCGCTCACTTGCCCCCCAGCAGCGCACGCAGCTCGCTCACGGTGCGCGCGTTGCGCGGCACTCCGCGACGGTCGAGCTCGCGCTCACATTCGGCGAGGACTTCCTCTTCGGCTGGCACCCCGTCGGCGGTGGGCGTCGAGAAGAAGGCCCACTGCAGCGGCTGACCGCTCGCCACCGGCACCGCGAGCGCCTGGTTGAGCACGTACGATGCGCTGTCGGGCTTGATCAGGCTGTTGGTCGCCCACCTCGCTGGGACCGGGTGCTGCGACACGTCTTCGATCTTCACGGTGGCGTCGCCGGCGAGCGGCGACTGCGCGACGACCACCGGCTCGAGTGGGCCGATGCCGCGGGCGGCGCGCAGTTGCTGGTACTCGACGGCGAACGACGCGGCGAGGCCGGCGAGCGTGCCGAGGAAAGCTCCGATGACGAGGGCGAAGGCCGGGCGGACCATGAGCGCGCGAGCGTAGTGGCAAACGCTCGCGAATCAGGTCTCCCCTCACCCCGACCCTCTCCCCAGGGGGAGAGGGAGAAATCAGCTCAGGCGCGAGAGCAGCTGCTGGCGGATCAGCTCGAGCGTCTTGGGCATCTTGTCGCCGAACTGATCGAAGAACTGCTTCTGGCTCTCGAGCTCGGCCTTCCACTCGCCCTCGTCGATGGCGGTGGCGGCGTCGACGGTCTCCGGCGCGATGTCGAGGCCCGAGAGGTCGATGTGGCCCTGCTTGGGCACCCAACCGAAGAGCGTCTCCTGCGCGCCGACCTTCCCGTGCGCGCGATCGATGATCCACTTCAGCACGCGCATGTTGTCGCCGTAGCCCGGCCAGAGGAACTTCCCGTCCTTGCTCTTGCGGAACCAGTTCACCATGAAGATCTTGGGCGGGTACGGCACCCGCTTCTGCATGTTGAGCCAGTGCTGGAAGTACTCGGCCACGTTGTAGCCAGCGAAGGGCAGCATCGCCATCGGGTCACGGCGCACCACGCCCTGCGCGCCCGTCGCCGCGGCGGTGGTCTCCGACGCCATCGTCGAGCCGAGGTACACGCCGTGCGCCCAGTTGAAGCTCTGCATCACGAGGGGAATCGTGTTCGAGCGGCGGCCACCGAAGATGATGGCGCTGATCGGCACGCCCCGCGGGTCGTTCACGTGCGCCGAGAGAATCGGGTTGTTCGACGCCGGCGCGGTGAAGCGCGAGTTCGGGTGCGCGGCCTTCTCGGTCGAGCCCTTCTTCCACGGCTGGCCCTTCCAGTCCGTCAACTCCTCGGGCACCTCGCCGTCGAGCCCTTCCCACCACACCTCGCCGTTCTTGGTGACCGCGACGTTGGTGAAGATGGTGTTCTTCGCGATGGTCTTCATCGCGTTGGGGTTCGACTTCATGTTCGTGCCCGGGGCGACGCCGAAGTAGCCGTTCTCCGGGTTCACCGCCCACAGCCGCCCGTCTTCACCGACGCGCAGCCACGCGATGTCGTCACCGACCGTGTACACGCGCCAGCCGTTGAAGCGCTTGGGCGGAATCATCATCGCGAAGTTCGTCTTGCCGCACGCGCTGGGGAACGCGGCCGCGACGTACGTCTTGTTCCCGTCGGGATCTTCGACGCCGAGGATGAGCATGTGCTCGGCGAGCCAGCCCTCGTTCTTGCCGAGGTAGCTGCCGATGCGCAGCGCGAGGCACTTCTTTCCGAGCAGCGCGTTGCCGCCGTAGCCCGAGCCGAAGCTCCAAATCGTGTTGTCCTGGGGGAAGTGGCAGATGTGGCGGCGGTCGGGGTTCAGGTCACCCGTGCAGTGCAGGCCGCGGTTGAAGTCGTTGCGGTCGCCGAGCATCTCGAGCGCCGGCTTGCCCATGCGCGTCATGATGCCCATGTTGAGCGCCACGTAGACCGAGTCGGTCAGCTCGATGCCGATCTTCGAGTGCTCGCTGCCCAGCGGGCCCATCACGTAGGGCACCACGTACATCGTGCGGCCCTTCATCGAGCCGCTGAACATGCCCTTCAGCATCGAGTACGCCTCGGCCGGCGCCTTCCAGTTGTTGGTCGGGCCCGCCTCGTCCTTGTTGGGCGTGCAGATCCACGTGAGGTGCTCGACGCGCGCGACGTCGTTGCTGTTGCTGCGGTGGAGGAAGCAGCCCGGGTGCTTCTGCGCGTTGAGCGGCATCAAGATGCCCTTGCTCACCGCGTAGTCCGTCAGGCGCTTGGTCTCTTCGGGCGTGCCGTCGCAGAAGACGACCTGGTCGGGCGTGCACATCGCAGCCATCTCCTCGACCCAGCCGAGGAGGTGCTTGTTCGTCGTGAGGTTGGTGCTGAGCATGGGCGGCTTGCTGGCACGCCCCCCGGGGGGCGATCAAGGCCGAACGAATGACGCGCCACGCCAGCGGTAGCGCGACTTATGGGGGCGTTTTCGGTGCGCGGCTCACGGCGTCGGCGGCGGGAAGTCGCTCACGTTCGTCTTGCGCCGTGGGGCCGCCCCGCTGCTCGGAGTCGGCTCGGGCGGCGGCGCGACCGGAGAGGGCTTCACGCTGACCTGCACCATCGGCTGCGGCGCGGCGATGACCAGGTTCCCCCTGGCGCCCGCGTCGGAATAGATGCCGGGCATCTTCTGCTGCAGGTCGTACTGCAGGAAGTCGGGGTTGCGCTTGAGCGCGGCGCCCACCGCGTCGATCTTCACGGCGGCGGCGTTGCCCTCGGCGGCGGCGAGATCTTTTCGCAGCGTGGCGGTCTCGATCTCCGCGCGCACGCGGTCACGCTCGGCGATGGCCTTGTCCTTGAGCAGGCTCTGCACCGCGCGGTCGACGTTGGCCACGTCCATCGCTTCGGGGAAGTCGAGGTTGCTCAGCGTCACCTCGTAGATCTTCACCAGGTCGCCCTCGTGCGAGTCGATGACCTCGTGGAAGCGCTTGCGAATGGTCGCGAGGATGTCTTCGTGGTGCTCGTTCACCTCGTTCGCGCGGAACGGCGCCACCGCCTCGCGCACCACCGAGCCGATGGCCGGCCGCACGTAGGTCTCGAAGAGCTTGCGGTTGCTTACCGCCGCGGGCGCGTCGTACTGCGTGGGCCGCTCGGGCGTCAGCGTGGTGAGAATCTGCGCCACCGACTCGTCGGTGCAGTTCGCCGAGAAGCGCACGTAGATGTCGAGGCCGAACTGCACGCCGTCGCGCGTCAGCACGGTGAGCGGGTCGTGCTGCGTCATCGTCGAGCAGTCGACCACCAGCAGCTCGTCGTAGAGCCCCGTGTAATAGGTACCCGGCCCGAGAATCGGCCCCGAGAAGCCCTTGCCGCCGGCGTAGAACTTCAGCGCGCCGGTGTGCTCGAAGCGCTGCCCGCGAAACGCGGAAGGAATGTCCATCGTCGCGCAGCCCGACAGCGCTGCCAGCGACACCACGGTTACGAGGAGAGGTCGGCCCATGGCGCGACGCGCACTGCAAGGCCGTCACCACGCGCGAAACACGCGGAAAACGACTGCGGCGACCGCTCCGGGCTGTGTCGCCCCGAAACGATCGCCGCCTTTTGACTCGTGCGACCTGCAGTCGCCGCCTCTCCCTGCGCTCGAGTGCACTCCGACCTGCGGTCGCCGCCTCACTCCATCTTCTGGGTCGTTCGGCTTTCGTCGCCTCTCGCTGCGCTCGAGTGCACTCCGACCTGCGGTCGCCGCCTCACTCCATCGTGGCGACGTACCGGAAGAAGAACTCCGGGTCCCCGCTGCCGCGCTGCTTGCCGGCGTTCACGTTGGGCAGCGCCTTGGTCAACTTCGCGATGCCCTCGGGCGTCAGGCGGTTGCCATCGAGGCGCAGGCTCTCGAGGTGCGCGAGCTTGGCCTTGTTGGCGATGAGCACGTCGGCGCCCGCGTCGTTCATCGTGCCGCCGCCCAGGTCGAGCTTCTTCACCTGCTTCACCAGCGGCGAGTTGATGATGGCCTCGAGCATCTCGGGGTTGAGCACGCCCGACTTGAGCCCGAGGTGCGTCACCTTCGGGAACTTCTCCTTCAGGAAGTTGCCGACCGCCTGCGCGTTGACGGCCTGGCTGATGTCGTAGACCTCGCACGCCTCGAGGTCGCTCGCGGGGAAGAATTCCGGGTAGCGCGCCTCGCCGTCTTCGTTGTCGTACGGGTCGTACCCGGCCGAGTCGAGGTCGGTGTACGTGGTGCCGCCGAGCCACACCGTGAGGTGCTCGAGCTTGGGCAGTTTGGCGGCCGCGATGTTGCTCAGGTCGTCCGCGCTCGGAGCCGCCGCGCGCACTTCGAGGGACTTGAGCTCGGGGAAGCCCCACTTGCCGCTCAGGCCGTTGGCACCGACACCGCCGCCGGTGCCCTGCAGCTCCAGCTCCTCGAGCTCGGGCAGCGCCTTGGCGAACTCCGCGAGCGGCGGCATCGCGACGTACGCCGCCGCGCCCGTCGGAGGCGGCTCACCGAACGACAGCGCCTTCAAGGTCTTCGGCGCCTTGCTCAGCGCACCGGCGACGCCAGCCCACGGGTTGACGACGTTCTCTTCGGAATCGTCCCAGTCGCGCCGCGTCTGCAGCCGCGCGGGCTGCGCGTGCAGCGTGAGCTTCTTCGTCGCGCGCGAGACGGGCAGGTCGAAGAACGTCTCGAGGCGCTCCTTGAGCACCACCTTGTCGGTGGGCGAGGCCAGCGTGGCGTGCGTGACGAAGCCGTAGTGCCAGTCGAAGTTCGTCGGCCGGCCGGCGCGCGCGAGGTCCTTCAAGATGGCGTGGCCCTGCGACTGGAGCAGCGCAGTCACCTCGCGCTCGAGCTCGCTCTTCTTCTTCGCGTTGGGCGCGGTGGCGACGGCGTGCTGCAGGCTGATCAGCTTGCCCCACGGGTGGCCCTGGCCCTCGAGCCAGTCGGCGAACACGAGGTACGCGTCAGGCTTCTCGGGGGCCTTGTCGATGGCGGCGAACTGCGTGCCGAGCTGCTTGGGGTCGAGCGGCGGCGCCTCGGGGCCACCACCGCCACCGCCGGCGGCCGCGACCTCCGCGTAGCCCTTGCCCGTCTTCTCCTTGATCAGCTTGTCGGCGTCGCTCTGCGCGGCGGCGGGGCTGCCGAACGACTTGGCCTTCTCCTGGCCGGGCGTGCCGATCTTCCCGTAGCGCACGGTGTGCGAGTTGCCATCGACGGTGATTTCCCAGAACTTGTTCGAGCCGCCCTCGGAGAACTCGAAGCGGCGCGTGCCACCGGCGGCGGCAGGAGGAGGCGGCGCAGCGGCGGCCTTCTTCTCTTCCTTCTTCGCAGGGGCCTTCTCTTCCTTCTTCGCGGCTTCCTTCTTCGGCGCCTCGGCCGCGGGCGCCGCAGCACCACCACCGCCGCCCTTCTCCTGGTAGCCCTTGCCGGTCTTTTCCTTGATCAGCTTGTCGTAGAGCTTCTGCGCCTTGTCCGCGCCGCCCTCGTCCTTCACCGTCATCTGGCCGTTCGAGCCGATCTTTCCGTAGCGCGTGTAGACCTGGTTCCCCTCGATCCACACCTCCCAGAACTTGTTCGACGTGCCTTCAGAGAACTCGAAGTAGCGCTTCGCGGACATGGCCCCTCCCGGGCGACTGCGTGACAAGCGGTTTGAAAAGCGCGCGGAGCCTTCCACACTTCCCCGCGCGGGTGACGCGCGAAGATGACACCGGGCCCGGGGCTCCCGTGCAGAAGTTGCAGCGACACGGCAGGCTGCCCGGCATGCGTTGGATTTTGTTGAGCGTGCTCGTCAGCTCGATCGCGGTCGCCGCGCCGGTGGTGCTCGAGGGCACGCTGCCCGAGGGCGGACCCGACTTCGTGATGGTGCCCTTCGACGTGCCCGCGGGCACGGTGGAGCTGGAGATCGCCCACCCCTCGCAGCAGCCATCGAACATCCTCGACTACGGCGTGTTCGACCCGAGCGGCTTTCGCGGCTGGGGCGGCGGCAACTCCGAGAACCTGATCATCGGTGAGCAGGCCGCGTCGCGCTCGTATCTCCCGGGCCCGATGCCCGCCGGCCAGTGGGCGGTGGTCATCGGCAAGGCGAAGATCATCACCACACCCGCGACGTACCGGCTGGAGATCGACCTGCGCACCACCGCCACGCTCGCGCCGCAGACCGCGCGGACGCCCTTCACCCGCGTGACGCTGTCGAGCGAGGCGCGGTGGTACCAGGGCGACCTGCACGTGCACTCGCGGGAGAGCGGCGACGCGGAGCCCACGCTCGATGCGATCGCGCTCTTCGCCGCCATGCGCGGCCTCGACTTCGTGGAGCTGTCTGATCACAACACCACCGCGCAGCTCTCGTGGATCAACGACGCGCAGTCGCGCAGCAGCCGCGTGCTCTTCCTGCCGGGCGTGGAGTTCACGACGTACGCGGGTCACGCCAACGGCATCGGCTCGACGAAGTACGTCGACCACCGGCTCGGCTATCAAGACGTCTCGCTCGACAGCGCGCTCGCGGCGTTCGCGCAGGACGACGTGGTGTTCAGCATCAACCACCCGCTGCTCGACCTCGGCATGACGTGCATCGGCTGTGCGTGGAAGCACCCGTTGCCGAAGAGCCAGCTCGGGGCGATCGAGATCCAGACCGGCGGGTTCGACAAGACCGGCCTCATCTTCGGCAAGCAGACGCTCGCGTACTGGGAACGGCTGTCGTCGCAGGGCCTGCACCTCGCGCCGGTCGGCGGCAGCGATGATCATTCCGGCGGCACCGGCACGGGCAGCTTCGACAGCCCCATCGGCAACCCGACCACGGTGGTCTTCGCGTCGTCGCTCGAGCCGAGTGCGATCGTCGCGGGCATTCGCGCGGGGCACACGGTGGTGAAGCTGCAGGGCCCGGCGGATCCGATGATCGACCTGCGCGTCGGCAACTCGATGGTGGGCGACACGGTGTCGGTGATCAGCAGCGACCCGGCGAAGGTCGAGGGGGTCTCGCTCACCGCGACGCTGTCCGACATCGACCAGGGCACGACCCTGGTGGTGCTGAAGGACGGCCAGGAATGGCGCAACGCAGGACTCACGCCGGGCACCACCTCGTGGTCGGAGGCCCTCACCGAGCCCGGCCGCTACCGCGCCGAGCTGCGCGTCAACGGGGAGCCCCGCACCGTGACCAACAACCTGTGGGTGGTGTCGACGATGCCGCCGGCGAAGAACGCGGGCTGCTCGTCCGTGCCGCTCGAGGGGCTGTGCCTCCTGGCGGCGTTGGCCTGGTTGAGTCGAAAGCCCCCTCTCCCCCTGGGGAGAGGGCCGGGGTGAGGGAGTCCGCTGTTTCACGCTGTTTCAACTCGAAACAACACCATCCGATCGCCGAGTGCCCGCCCGCTGGCACACCAAGTGCTGAACCGGAGGCATGGCTGACGAAGCCCTCCGCTCCCGCATCGACGCTGCGCTCAGAGAAGTCATCGACCCCGAGCTCGGTCTCGACGTGGTCTCGCTCGGCCTCGTCTACGGCGTCGACGTGACCGATGGCGTGGTGCGCGTGCGCCTCACGATGACCACCGCCGCCTGCCCGCTCGGAGAATCCATCATGCTCGACGCCGAGCAGCGGCTCCGCGACGTGCCCGGCGTGAAGGCCGCGACGGTCGAGCTGGTGTGGGAACCGCCATGGCATCCCGGGCTGCTGTCGACCGAGGCGCGTGAAGCGTTGGGGTGGGCGTCGTGAACGCGATGGTGTTGCGCCGCGGCCTGCTGCTGCTCGTCGCGGCGACGTTGCTGACCGGCCTGCTGGGCGGACTCGCGCGACTGGGAGTGCTGCTCGCCTGGGGTCCGCAGGTCGCCGGAGCTCACGGAGCATTGCTGGTCCTCGGCGCCTTCGCCGCGGTCATCGGCGTGGAACGCGCGGTGGCGCTCGGTGATGCACGAGGGCTGCTCGCTCCAATGCTGAGCGCGCTCGGAGCGATGGGCCTCATCGTCGCCGCACCCTTCGCGCCGTGGCTGCTCACCGCCGGTGCGCTCGCGCTCGTGTTCCTCAACCTGATCATCGTGCGACGCCAGCCGGCGGCCTTCACGGTGCTGATGGCGCTGGGCGCGGCGGTGCTCGCGTTCAGCGCTGCGGCGTGGGCATCCGGAGCGTCGCTGCAAGCCGTCTCGCCCGCGTGGCAGGTCTTCTTCGTGCTCACCATCGTGTCCGAGCGACTGGAGCTCTCGCGGCTGGTCGCGACGCCGCGCTGGGCGACGAGCGCGCTGGTGTTGCTCTGCGCGTCGGCCGCGGTCTTCGGCGGCGCGAGCGCGTTGGGCCTCGACGTGGGCCGCCTGCTCGGCGGGGTCTTCGTCGCGCTCGGCGCGTGGCAGCTGCGCTTCGACCTCGCGCGCGTGGTGCTGCGTCGCGGCGGCCTGCCGTCGTTCTCAGCGACCGGCGTGCTGCTCGGCGCGGGGTGGTTGGTGGTCGCGGGCGTGCTGCTGCTGCTCCCCGAGAGTGGAACGTGGCGGACCGACGCCGTGCTGCACGCCGTCTTCATCGGCTACGTGCTCTCGATGGTCTTTGCGCACGCGCCCATCATCTTGCCGGCGGTGGCGCGCCTGGACGTGCCGTTCACGCCCGCGTTGTTCCTGCCGCTGGCGCTGTTGCACCTCGGGCTCGCGGTGCGCGTGGGCGCTGACCTCGGCGGCTCGTTCGCGCTGCGCCAGGCGGGCGCCATCGTGAGCGCGGTCTCGCTCGTGGTGTTCGCGGTGACGGTCGTGCTCTCGCGCGTGACGCGGGGGCGGCGCGAGTTGGTACGTTCGGCGGGGTGAGCGACGCGCTCTCGACGCTGTGTCTCCACTGCGGCCTGTGCTGCGACGGCACGTTGTTTCGGCACGTGGAGATCACTCCCGGCGAGCGCGAGCGCCTCGTCCAGCTCGGCATCGGCGTCGGAGTGCGGCGCAAGCACGAGGTGATGTGGCTCCCGTGCGGCAAGCTCGACGGGAAGCGGTGCACCATCTACGAGCAGCGGCCGGGCGGCTGTGCGCGCTTCGTCTGTGCGCTGGGGCGGCGACTCACCGGCAAGGAAGTCTCGCTCGACGCAGCGATGGCGCAGGTGGACCTGATGCACCAGCGGCTCGCGGCGCTGCGCGCGGCGTTCCCCGACTGTGGTGACGAGCCGATTCTGCGCTTCGCGCGAGCGCGCATCGACTCGCCCACCGCGCAAGTCACCGAGGAACAGCTCGCGGCGTTCAAGGCGGTCGAGGAGCTGCGCTACGCCGACTACGTCCCCCCTCTCCCCGTGGGGAGAGGGCCGGGGTGAGGGGAGACGCTTGTACGGCCGGCGTGCTTGAATCACGACGTGCGCGCGTACCTCGCCCTCGCGATGGCCTTCACCGCGATGAGCTGCGCGCCGTCACGCGAACTCGACCACGCGACGCGCTCCGACGCGGTGCTCAACGGCACGGCTGCGCCGGGCGAGAACCAGGTCTTCCTCCTCGACCTCCGCTACGACAACGGCAACGCCGGCATCTGCAGCGCGGTGCTGATCAGCCCCCGCGTGCTGCTGACCGCGGCGCACTGCGCTGATCCCGCCTTCGAGAGCGGCGCGACGTCGATGACCATCAAGGCGACGAACAAGCCGGACGACTCGATGCTGATGATGTCCGACATGATCCCCGTGACGATGTCGGCGCGGCACCCGATGTGGAACGCCGGCTCGCCCAACAGCGACTACGACCTCGCGCTGCTGTTGCTGATGACGGCGCCGACCAACGCCACGCCGGCGGCACGCGTCTCGGCGCTCGGAAACCCCGTGGGCCAGCAGCTGAAGATCGTCGGCTACGGGCGCTCGAGCAGCGACCCGGCGACCTCGGGCACGCGCCGGTCGACCACCCTGCCCGTCACCGCGGCGACGAGCGCGACGCTCAGCTACGGAGACGGCACGTACGGCATCTGCCTCGGCGACTCGGGCGGCCCGTCGTTCATCGGGGCCAACGTGGCGGGCATCCACTCGCGGGGCAGCGGCTCGACGTGCGGCAACGGGGTCGACATTCGCGTCGACGCCTTCGCGTCGTTCATCGATGCGTTCGTCACGGCCAACGACCCGGCGACGTGCGCGGCCGATGGGCGCTGCGCGAGCGGGTGCACGTCGCCCGACCCCGACTGCCCGTGCGCAGCCGACGGCACGTGCAACTCGACGTGCGGCGCGACCGACCCCGACTGCCGCTGCGTCGCCAACGGCATGTGCGGCGCCTCGTGCGGCGCGATGGACCCCGACTGCTGCGGCGCCGACGGCTCGTGCGACGCGGCGTGCGGCACCGCCGACCCCGACTGCCGCTGCATCGCGAACTCGATGTGCGGTGCGGGCTGCGGCACGACCGACCCCGACTGCTGCGGCATGGACGGCACGTGCGACACCGCGTGCGGCATGAGCGACCCCGACTGCGCGTGCGTCGCCGACTCCACGTGCAACGCCACGTGCGGCACGCGCGACCCCGACTGCCCGTGCGCGATGAACGGCACGTGCGACCAGGCCTGCGGTGCGAGCGACCCCGATTGCCGGTGCAAGAACGACGGCCGCTGTGACCCATCGTGCACGCCGACCGACCCCGACTGCGGCAACTGCAACGCTGACGGGGTGTGCACCGCGGCGTGCGGCATCTCGGACCCCGACTGCCTCGACGACGGGCAGGTCTGCATGGCGCCGGCCGAGTGCTGGGGCGGGCTCTGCGAGAAGGACGCGCGCGGCTTCAACTTCTGTACGCGCACGTGCAGTGACGACTCGAGCTGCCTGAACGACACGACCTGCCAGGCGAGCGTGTGTCGTGCGAAGCGAGACCCGCTCACCGGCGCGGTGGGTGGGTGCTCGGTCGCGCCGTGGCCGCTGGTGGTGCTGCTCCTCGCGTGGCGACGGCGCCGGCGATGACGACGCGCGAGTGGTCGTTGCTCGAGGTCGACATCGCGGTGAACAGCTGGAGCCCCGACGCAACGGATGCGATTCGCTGGTTCTGGGCGAACGGCCATGTCTTCGAGCGCCATGGAGAGTTCATTCGCCACGCGACCAGGTGGTGCGCACGGCCGGAGCTCCGCGCGGTCGTGTCGAGCCTGCGTCAAGCGCCGCCGATGATCGACGAGCGAGGCCGATATCCGGGCTTGATGGAATGGCTCGCGCTCAACGATGCGCTCGGCGACCGAGCAGCAACATTGGAGTGGTTCGACCAACGCGTTGCCCAGGGCCAACGGCCCCCGGAGCTCAGCCGCCTCCGTCGGGCGCTCTTCGACGCCGGTCGACTCGGCGACTTCGTCGGATTCTGCGAGCCTCTCGAGGGCGTGGAGAATTGGCTCGCACCGCGCGAGGACCGCCCTGACGATCCTCGATACCTGCTCGAGGTGGCCGCGGAGGTCGTGCTGTGGAGGGAAGTGGCTCGTCTGCGGCGGCCGGATCAGCTGACAGCCATCGACCAGCGCATCAGTGCGTCGGACCTGGCAGTACAGGTCGCCAGCCTCGCCGGGCGGCCACTCGCCGAAGTGTTCGAGCTCGCCGTGTGAGCTACAAACTCCGCATGCGCTCTCGCCTCGCGGCCGCGGTTCTGATCTGCCTCACCGCCTTCATCCTCGTCGCGCGCCGCGTCGACGCCGGCGAGCGAGCCCCCTCGGTCGTCGTGCCCGTCAAAGATGCGCTGGCCAAGATGAAGAAGGCGAAGGCCCCCAAGGGCGCCATCGGCACCGTGCAGTTCTACGCCGACGTGCTCGACGGCAAGTCGGTCGAGTTCTACTTCCAGGACTTCAGCAACGCCGGCGCCGTCGACGAGGGCATCGCGACCGAGCTGCAAAAGACCTCATGCGGCGCGCTCAGCGCCGAGAAGCTGAAGGCCGCGAGCGCGATCCTCACTGAGTACGGCGACGCGTTGTCGCCCGAGGTGCGTGGCTACGTGCTGGGCCAGCAGCAGAAGCCCGACCAGGCCGCGCCGCTGCTGCTCAAGGCCATCGAGGCGATGCAGCCGCTCGACCACTGCGTCTCGACGCACCCCGACGACTTCGGCCACCACACCGCCCGCGTCGGAGCGTGGATGGACTGTTACGAGAAGCTCGCCCCGAAGGCCGACCGCAAGAAGCTCGAGGCGGTGAAGAAGAAGCTGATGGACTGCGCGGTCGAGTCGATGGGCACCGTCGGCTGACGCGGCTCAGCGCTGCGACCGACGCTCGGCCAGCAGCTGCGACACGTGCGCCCGCGCGCGCTTCGCGTCAGCGGCGGCCTGCTCGGCGCGGTCTTCCTCGACCAGCGCCTCGCCCTCGAGCTCCGAGACCTGCGCCTCGAGCGCCTTCACTTCCTCGCGCAGGTCGTAGACGCGCACGTACTCGTCCTTGAGCTGCGCCTTGAGGTCCTCGGCCCGCCGCGTGAGCTGCGCGCGGAGCGAGGCGATCTCCGCCGTGAGCTCCGCGACGCGTTGTTCCAGCTCGTCACGCTCGCTCATGACCACGCCCACCCCGCCGCGACGAGCGCGCCACACACCATCGCCAGCACCAGCAGGCCGCACCCATTCGCCGAGTCGGGCGATTCCCAATTCATCGGCTGGCGATCGAGCGGGTTGCCGAGGTTCTCCAGCTCGGCCACCTTCGACCGCGCGTCATCCAACTGCCCCGCCGAGAGGTGCCGCCGGCCGCGCGCCTCGGTGATGCGCTGACGCGCGAGCGAACGGCGCGTCTCGAGCTCGGTGCGTTGCTGCTCCAGCGCCTGCGTCAGCTCGACGAGGCGCTGGCGCTCACTCTCGACCGTCACCGCGGGCGCGGCGAGCTCCGCCTTCACCGTCTTCAGCTCGGTGAAGAGGCGCTCGAGCTCGTCGCGCAGCTCACGGTCGGTCGCCATGCGTCGAGCTGATCAGAAGTGGTCGTGCACGCCCGACGCGCCTGCCGGCAACCCGTAGTTCGTCGTCGCCACGGGGTACGCGTCCTGCGCGATGCCGTCGTAGGTGAGCAGCAGGCTCTTGTCGCCCGAGTAGTCGACCATCTTGCCGCTGTACTTCGTCGCGTCGGTGCCCAGGCCCTGCACGCTGAGCTGCCCGCCGAACACCGTGGCGCGCGCGAGGTAGATGACCGGGTCGTACATCGAGGTGCGGTTGACGGTGACGCTCGCGGTGACGTGGCCCACGCCGCGCTCGTCGAGTTCCTTCGTCAGCGCCTGCGCCGTGTTGAGCATGCCCTGGATGGCGACGATCGACGCCGCGACGGCCGCGGTGATGTCGATGCCCTCGGCGGTCTTCACGCCCTTCTTCGAGAGGAACTCGTAGTTCTTCTCGCCGAGGTCGCCGCGCACGCGCCGGTGCACCGCGTTCTTCTCGTCGAAGTGGCCGAGCGTGCCGACGATGGCGCCGCACGCCGCGCGCGGTTCACGGAACGGCGACTCGCGCGTCTTGCCGTAGGTCTGCGTCTTGCCGCCGTCATCGAAGCGGCCGCAGTGCGTCTTCAGGTCGATGGCGACCATCACGAACGACTGCGCGTGGCCGTCGTAGAGCTTCTTGCGGATCGGCGCGTCGAGCTGGTGCGCCACGGTGACGTGGGCGAGCGTCGCGCCGTCGTCGGTGCCGCCGCCGGTCGGGGAGAACGCCTCGAGCTTGAGCTCGCCGATCTCCGAGAGCGTCGCGAACCGGGCCGCGACGACCTTGTGGTACGCGTGCGTCGCTTCGCCCTGGTGAATGCGGTCGCCGCAGTTGGTGTTCGCCACCGTGGTGATGACCGACGGCACCGAGAGATCAGCGCCGCACGCCGAGAGGTCCGACTCCGTCTTCTCGTCGGCGAGCTGCAGCTCGTCGCGGAGCATCTGCAGGCCGTTCACCAGCGTGTACCGGTCGGAGACGATCTCGTTGAGGTAGCAGTTGTACGCGCTGACCTCCTGGCCGAACTTGGCCTTGAGGTTCCAGAGCTTCTTGACGCGCTTCGCTGCGGCCGAGGGGTCGAACTTCATGGGTGGGTGTCTCTCCTGTGGGGGAAGTGAGGCGCGCGAACTCTGGCACAGGCTGGTCGGTTTCCAACGCTCAACGCAGCTCGGGGTCGTACGGCTGACCCAGCGCCGCCGGCGCGACGTTCTTCGCCTTCTGCAGCGAGAGCACGAGCAGCGTCAGCGCGTACGGCAACGCGAGCAACACGCCCTGCGGCACGACCTGCAGCAGCTCCGGCGCCGACGACGCGAGCCCGATGCGCAGCGCGTTGCCGAACGCGAAGAACACCGCCGCGCCCGCCGCGCCGAGCGGAGTCCACCGGCCGAACACCATCGCCGCCACCGCCATGAAGCCGAGGCCTGAGGGCATGTGGTGCTCGAAGCGGTCGAGCGTCGCGCAGGAGAGCGCCGCGCCGCCGAGGCCCGCGAGCGCGCCCGAGAGCACGACGGCGCCGAAGCGCAGCGGCGCCACGCGCACGCCCATCGCCGCGACCGCCTGCGGCTTCTCCCCCACCGCGCGCAGGCGCAGGCCCCACGCGGTGTGCTTCACCGCGAAGTGCACGCCGAAGGGCAGCACGCACGCCAGCCACGTCAGCGGTGAGTGACCGAACCACAACGGCAGTTGTGCAATCGAGGGCGTGGAGCTCGGTGAGTTGAAGAGCGCCTCGAGCAGGAAGGTGCCGAGCGCGAGCATCACGAGGTTGATGGCCATGCCGCTGACCACCTGGTCGCTGCGCCAGCGAATGGTGAGCCACGCGTGCACCGCCGCCACCGCCGCGCCCGCCGCCATGCCGACCAGCACGCCGAGCGGAGTGGGCATCGCCAGCGCCGCCACCGCCGCCGCGAACGCGCCCGCGCGCATCATGCCTTCGACGCCGACGTTCACTACGCCCGCGCGCTCCGAGAGCGTGGCGCCGAGGGCCGCGAAGACGAGCGGCGGCGCCGCGTCGAGAATGGAGTTGAGGAGCGCTAGGATCATGCGCGCGCCTTTCGCGTCAGCAGGCGTTCCCAGAGCAGCTTCGCGGCCACGAAGAGCAACGCGAGGCCCTGCATCAACTCGGGGAAGCTCTTGTGGAGCCCGAAGAGCTGCATGCGCGTGCCGCCGGCGCGCAGCCCGCCGAAGAAGGTCGAGACGGCCAATCCACCGAGCGGGTGCGCCTGGCCGATGAGCGCCATCGCGATGCCGTCGAAGCCCCACGGCGCGCCGAGCGACGCGGGGTACTTGAGCTCGGTGCCGAGGATGAGCACTGCCCCGCCGAGCCCCGCGAACGCGCCGGCGAGCAGCATCGCCTCGACGAAGCCGCGCTCGACGTCGATGCCCTGCGCGCGCGCCGCGTCGGGAGAGAGCCCGATGGCCTTCCACTCGAAGCCGCGCGTGAAGCGGGTGAGGAAGAGCCAGGTGCCGAACGCGGCGAGCACCGCGAGCACGATGCCGAGGTTGAGGCGCGAGGCGTCTCCCAGCAGGCGCGGCAGCTCGGCGCTCGGGAGGATCTGATCAGTGCCCGAGATGGAGTTGTCGCCGCTCGCGCTCGCGCGCAACGGGCCGACCACCAGCCAGTTGTCGACCAGCGAGATGGCGACCCAGTTCAGCATGATGGTGCTGATCACCTCGTGCACGCCGCGCTTGAGCTTCAGGAGCGCGGGGAGCAACGCCCACGCGGCGCCGGCGAACGCGGCCGCGAGCAGGCAGAGCGTGATGTGCAGCGGCGCGGGCAGCGAGACCTGGGCGCCGACCACCGCGGCCGCGAGCGCTCCGACCACCAGCTGGCCCTGCGCGCCGATGTTGAAGAGGCCCACGCGGAAGGCCACCGTCACCGAGAGGCCCGTGAAGGTGAGAATCGCCGTCTTGGTGCCCGCTTCGCCGAGCGGGCGGAGGATGGTCGCGATGGAGCCCGTCTCCAAGTAGCGCGGCCAGTCGCCGAACGCGCCCCACACCATCGAGAGGAAGGCGTCGAGCGCCGTGCCGAAGCCTCGCGTCGCGCCCGCCGCGACGAAGCAGAGGACGATGGCGGTGACGATCGAGAGCACGCTCGGCAGCGCGCGGCGCAGGGCGGAAGGTTCAGCCATGCGCCACTCCGAGCATGCGGCGGCCCAGCTCGCGCTCGTCGTACGCGCCGCGGGCGAACTCTCCGTTGAAGCGGCCCTGGTGCATCACCAGCACCCGGTCGCTCAGCTCGAGCACCTCGTCGAGGTCGAGGGAGACCAGCAGCACCGCGCAGCCTCGGTCTCGTTCCGCGCGCAGCTTGGCTCGCACCGCGGCGACGGCGGCGATGTCGAGGCCTCGCGTCGGTTGCACCACGATGACGACTTTGGGTTGGCCTTCGAGCTCTCGGCCGACGACGAGCTTCTGCTGGTTGCCGCCGGAGAGGCCTCCCACTCGCATCGCGCCGTCGCGGGGGCGGACGTCGTTCGCTTCGAGGAGACGCGCGGTCACTTCTTTGCGGGCGGTGAAGTTGATCAGCGCGCCCTTCGCGAAGGGCGGATGGCGATGGCGGCCGAGGGAGACGTTCTCTTCGACCGTCAGGTCCGGGATGATCGCCCGGCGAAGGCGGTCTTCGGGGATGTGGGCGACGCCTTTTTCTCTCGCCCGGCGGGGGGTCCACTCGCGGGCCGAGTACTTCTCGTTTTCGAAGGTCAGGGTTCCGCTCGTCCACTCGCGGAGGCCCGTGAGGAGTTCGGCGAGTTCTCTTTGGCCGTTTCCGTCGACTCCGGCGATTCCGAGGATTTCTCCGGAGTGGAGCGTCAGGGTGAGGCTCTTGAGCGCTTCGGCTTCGATCGCTTGCAGTGCGAGGACTGGTTCTCTCCTCACCCCGACCCTCTCCTCCTCGGGAGGAGAGGGAGCAACGGCTACATCCACCATCAGACCCGCGAGTTGATCAGGCGTGGTTTGTGAGGGCTCGACTTCGGCGACCTTGCGACCTCGCCGCATCACCGCGATGCGCGTCGAGAACGAGAGCACTTCCTTCAGCTTGTGGCTGATCAACACCACCGCCAGCCCCTGCTCACTCAACTTCCGCGTCACCGCGAAGAGCTCATCGGCTTCCTGCGGCGTCAGCACCGCGGTCGGCTCGTCGAGAATCAGCGTCTTCACGCCGCGGTGGAGCGCCTTGACGATCTCCACCTTCTGCTGGCTGCCGACCGAGAGCGTCTTCACCACCGCGCCCGTGTCGAGCTGGAAGCCGAACTTCGCGCACGTCTCGTCGACTTCCTTGCGCGCGCGGGCCAGGTCCAACCGTCCACCGCGTGTCGGCTCGTGGCCGAGCACCACGTTCTCGGTCACCGTCAACGTCGGCACGAGCGTGAAGTGCTGGTGCACCATACCCACGCCGCGCGCCAACGCGTCAGCCGGCGTGCGCACCACCACGCGCTGCCCGTCGAACGACACCGTGCCCTGATCAGGCTGGTACAGCCCGTAGAGCACGTTCATCAGCGAGGACTTGCCCGCGCCGTTCTCGCCGATCAGCGCCAGCCGCTCGCCCGGTCGAATCTCGAGCGACACGTCGTCGAGCGCCGGCACGCCCCCGAAGCGCTTGGTGATGTGGCTGAGCTCGATCACGCGGGCGGCCGCACCGTAGCAAGCCCCTTGGCAGAGACCTGAGAACTCGAGTGCACACCTCCCGCTGGCGCACGGCCACACCACTGCCGTGGATCTTCACTCGCAACCCCGCGTGACTTCAGGAACCGGGCGGTGGCTCCAAACCTGCTTTCTCAGCCGGCGGGAGGCCGACCATGCGGCACATCGCACTCACCATCGCGGTTCTGGGCATCGGCGGAGTCGTGACCGGGTGTGCGCGGGAACCCGCGAAGACGCTCAGCGCGCCGGTGGCGAAGGTGACCACCGCGTGCACGCGCGTCGAGAAGGCGCAGATCGGCCAGCTGCCGCTCACCATCGAGGTCGGCGGCCGCTCGGTGCAGCTCGCCGAATGGACGATGGCCGACGAGACCGCGACCAGCGTCATCGGCTTCGCGGCGCGGCTGCCCGAGAGCGTCGAGTTCACCGTCAACGCGGGCGAGCGCACCTTCCACGGGAACCAGGCGCGCTGGCTTCACCCGCAGGCCTTCACCGGCGGCAAGGGCATCGACGCGGTGACGTTCTGCACCAACGCCCCGCTCGCGCCGGTCGTCGCGTCTCGCTGACTCGCTGACTCACTGAGTTACTGCGCGCAGACGAAGACCTGCTGCGCGCCGCAGCCGAAGACCGCGTCGGCGAAGGTGCCGTCGCTGAGCTGATCACCGGCGCGCGGGTAGACGCAGTAGAGCCGCGGTGACGTGCACGCCGCGCGTTGGGTGCACAGCGCCCGCGCAGCGCTCCACGTGGGCGGACACCCTTCGGGACTCGAGGCACTTTGCAACGGCGTGGTGCCCTCTGCCGCGAGGGAATCGGCGGGACCGGGGCCGCAGCACGCGAGCAACCCGAGAATCGACGCGAGGACGAAGGTGAAGCGCATGTCCCTTGGACACTGCACGCTGCCCCGCAGGGACATCGTGTGATTAACCGCCGCGCATGAAGCTCAAGTCCTTCGCGACTCCGCTGGCCGGTGCAGTGTTCTTCATCATGGCCGTCACGGGCCTGGTGATGTTCTTCGAGGCGCAGACGCCTGCGGGCAAGGCGCTGCACGAGTACTTCGGCTGGCTGTTCGTCACCGGCGTCGTGCTGCACGTGACGACGAACTGGGCCTCGTTCAAGGCGCACCTCGGCGGGTGGACGTTCCGCGGGTTGTTGCTGGTGGCGGTGGCGATGGTGGTCTTCACCATCGTCGCGCCGCGCGAGCCGCCCGGAGGCAACCCGATGCGCGCGGTCATCGGCGTGGTGTCGAAGAGCGCGGTGAAGGACCTGGCGGTGCTCGCCAAGCGCGACGCGAACGAGCTGGTCGCCGAGCTGCAGAAGGCGGGCTTCGCGGGCGCCACCGTCGACTCGACGCCCGATGCGCTCGCCGGTGAAGACCGTGAGAAGCGCGCGCAGGTGCTGGGCGTGCTCTTCCCCGCGCCCGCACGCCGAGAGAAGTGATCAGTTCGCCGGCGGCGTGAAGGCCTCGAGGTCGGCCACGTTCGACGGCACCTTCACCTCGCCGCCGACGATCTTCGCCTTCAGCGCCTCGACCTTCGCGAGCGCCTCGGCCTTGCCGGGGAAGTCGATGCGCACCGGCGCGTAGGTGACGCCGCCTTCCTTGAGCCCCATCGAGAGGTCGCCGTTCTTGAACGTGCCCGCGGTGAGGTCGCTCGCCGCCTGCCACACCGCGAGGTCGACGCGCTTCACCATCGAGGTCAGCACCGCGTCGGGCGCGAGGTGCGACTGGTCGCTGTCGACGCCGATGACGTAGACGCCCTTGCCCGCCGCGCGCGCTTCCTTGATGGCCTGGATGACGCCGTTGCCGTCGCTGCCCGCCGCGTGGAACACCACCTCGCAGCCCTTGCTGACCAGGTCCTGCGCGGCCTGCTTGCCGTGCGCGACGTTGTCGAAGCTGCCGGTGTACTGCACGAGCACGGTGGCCTTCGGGTTGGTGGTCTTCACGCCCGCGCGAAAGCCCGCCTCGAACTTCTTGATGAGCGGAATTTCCATGCCGCCCACGAAGCCGATCTTCCCTTCTTTGGACACGAGGCCCGCGAGCGCGCCGACGAGGAAGCTGCCTTCCTCTTCCTTGAACACCACGGTGCGCACGTTGGGCAGCGCGATGGGCGTGCCCTTCGCGTCCATCAGCGGCGAGTCGATGAGCAGGAACTTCGCGCCCTGGTTCTGCTTCGCGACCGTCTCGACCGCGTTCTCGAGCATGAAGCCCGTGCCCACGGTGAGGTCGGCGCCCTGGTCGACCACGAGCTGCAGGTTGGGCTGGTAGTCCTCCTGCGCCTTGCTCTGCACCACGAGGGGAATGATGGGCACCGCGGTCACGCGCGGGGCGAGCTCGTCGGGGAGCGACGCCTTGCGCTCGTCGGCCGAGAGCGGGAGGTACTTGCCGTCGACGCTCTTCTGGTTGGCGGCCCACGCCTCGAGCCCGCGCAGCGCGGAGTCGTTGAACGATTGATCACCGCGGCCGCCGACGTCGGTCACCAGGCCGACGAGCTTCGACTTCTTCTCGGCGGGCGGCGGCGTGCTGCCGGTCGGCGGGTTGTCCTTCTTGCAGGCGGTGAGCGCGAGCGCGGCCAACGTGAAGCAACGGAGGAGAGAACGCATGAGGTGGTGCTGCTCGTATTACGGCTGCGCGGCCAAGGCGACGCCGATGGTGGGGCCGAACGCCGCCTGCATCGCTGGTTCCTTGCGAGCGTCGCCGCCAGCCCCCATCGTGGCGCGCATGACGGCCCCTTCCGAGAGCAAGGTCCCCGAGCCGACGCTCGCCTTCTGGGCGACGAAGATCGCGGCGACGACCCTCGGAGAGACGGCCGGCGACGCCCTCTCGATGACGCTGGGGCTCGGCTACCTCGCCAGCACCGGCATCTTCGCCGCCATCTTCGCGCTCTCGGTGGCGACGCAGGGCCGGCTGAAGCGCTTCAACCGCTGGGTCTACTGGCTGACCATCTGCACCACGACGACACTCGGAACGACGCTCGCCGACTTCGCCGACCGCGACCTGGGCATCGGCTACGCCGGTGGCGCGACCCTGCTCGCGATCGCGTTGCTCGCCGCGCTCCTGGTGTGGAGAAAGGTCGAAGGCTCGGTCGCCGTGGAGTCGGTGAACCGGCCGCGCGCCGAGGCCTTCTATTGGGTCACCATCATGTTCTCGCAGACGCTCGGCACGGCGCTCGGCGACTGGGCCGCGGACTCGGCCGGCCTTGGCTACTCCGGTGGGGCGTTGCTCTTCGGCGCGGTGCTCGGCCTGCTAGTCGTGCTCGCGTGGACGACCTCGGTGTCGAGGACCGCGCTGTTCTGGGCGGCGTTCGTCCTCACGCGACCGTTCGGCGCGGTGCTCGGAGACTTCCTCGACAAGCCAGTGGAGTCAGGCGGCCTCGCGATGAGCCGTGTCAGTGCGTCGATCGCCCTCGCGACCGCGATGGTCCTGCTGATCGTCCTCTTCAAGCAGCGCCCGGCGCAGAAGGCACACTGATCTGAATTGAATAGTTGAGGCCGAAGGCTGCGCGCGTAGTCTCGACGCATGCGTCCGTATGAGTTGATCAAGGCCAAGCGCGATGGCCGCGCCCTCGACCCCGCTGACATCCGCGCGTTCATCGATGAGTACACGCGCGGAGACGTCACCGACTACCAGATGAGCGCGATGTGCATGGCCGTGTTCTTCCGCGGCCTCTCGTCGGTCGAGCTCGGCGCGTGGACCCGCGCGATGCTCGAGAGCGGCGAGGTGCTCGACCTCTCCGAGACGAAGGGCATCAAGGTCGACAAGCACTCCACCGGCGGCGTGGGAGACAAGGTGTCGCTCTCGCTCGCCCCGTTGGCGGCGGCGTGCGGCGTGCCGGTGCCGATGATCAGCGGCCGCGGTCTCGGTCACACCGGCGGCACGCTCGACAAGCTCGAGTCGATCCCCGGCTTCAAGGTGAACTTGTCGGTCGCGGAGTACCGCCGCCTGGTGCGCGACCTCGGCTGCTGCCTCATCGGCCAGACCGCCACGCTCGCGCCCGCCGACAAGAAGCTCTACGCGCTGCGCGACGTGACGGCGACGGTCGACTGCATTCCGCTCATCGCGTCGTCGATCATGAGCAAGAAGCTCGCGGAGGGCATCGACGCGTTGGTGCTCGACGTGAAGGTCGGCAGCGGCGCGTTCATGAAGACGCTGCAGGACGCGCGCACCCTCGCCACCACGATGATCGGCATCGGCAAGGAGATGGGCAAACAGGTCGTCGCGCTGCTCACCGACATGGATCAGCCGCTCGGGCGCGCCATCGGCAACTCGCTCGAGGTCATCGAGGCGGTCGAGATGCTGCGCGGCCGGGCGCCCGACGACTACACCGAGATCACGCTGGCGCTGACCGCCGAGATGCTGGTGCTGGGCGGCAAGGCGGCGGACCCGAGCGAGGCGCGCGCGAAGCTGCACGGCGCCATGAAGTCCGGCGCGGCCGAGAAGAAGCTGTGTGAGATCGTCACCGCGCAGGGCGGCGATGCGTCGGCGATCACCGACTTGTCCAGGCTCCCGCGCGCGAAGAAGGTGACGCCGGTGCTCGCGACGCGCGATGGGCTGGTGACGGCCATCGACTCCGAGGCGCTCGGGCTCGCGGCGATGGCGCTCGGTGCGGGGCGCGCGAAGTCGAGCGACGTCATCGACCCTGCCGTCGGCTTCATGCTCGAGAAGAAGGTCGGCGACCAGGTGAAGACCGGCGAGCCGCTCTTGCAGATGCACGTCAACGATGACGCGCGCGTGAAGGAAGTCACCGAGCGCGTGCTGGCGGCGTACACCGTGGGGCCGCGCGCTCCGGGCAAGCGGCCGCTGGTGCTCGAGCGCTTGAGCTGAAGTGGCGCTCGACGCCGAGAGCACGGCCGAGTCGCTGTGGGCGTCGTTTCGGCGGCCGTTCGAGCTGCTGAACGCGGTGCGCAAGACGTCGGCGTGGCCGGCCGCTCGGAAGATTCTCGCGTGGCAGATGGCGGCGACCTCGGCGCTCGGGCTGCTGCTCGCGGCGCCTTCGCTGGCTCTCGATTCCCCGCTCGCGTCGGGCGCATCGCTCTTCGGCGCGCTCGTCGCCGCGCAGTGGGTGGTGCTCGCGTTCTCGCGCGAGTTCCAGAAGCCGCTCGCGCGGGAGCTGTCGTTCCTCGCCGGCATCGAGCCCGAAGACGATGATCAGCCGCCGCGGCTGCGGCTCGACGGCAAGTGGCTGCGGCGGAGGTTGTGGCGGCGGGTTCGCGGCACGCTGGTGCTGATTCCCGGGTTCCTCGCGCTGTCGCCGGTGCTCCTGCTCGCGCAGGCCGCGGGCATCGAACGGTTCGTCGGCACGCCGCTCACCCTGCTGTGGACCGGCTACTGGTGGTGCTCGTTCACCGTCGCGCGCAGCGGGCACGCGTGGCGGCACGAGAACTCGGGTGAGCTCGCGCTGCCAGTCAGGTGGTGGATGGCGAGGACCCGCGACACGTTCGGGTTCCGGTGGTTCGGGCCGCGGTGGTTCGGGCGGTTTGCGATGTGGGCGACGAAGCGAGATGCGGCGCCGGCGGTCGAACTGGAGCGGGCTCCGCTGCGATACCTCGGGTTGTCTCTGGCACGGGCGATGACGTCGGTGCCGGTCGCGCGCCTGGTGTTTCGCGCGGCAATTGATGTCGCCGTCGCCGAGGTGCTGCTCTCGGTCGAGCCGCGCGAGACGCCGCTGCTCAGCGAGGCGCCGACTCCAGCAGACGTTCCAGCAGCTGACTGACGCCGAGGTCCGCGGCCCACTTTCTCAAGTACTCGAGATCGAGGCGGCCGGCCTGGGCACGCACCACGCCGCGCAAGTCGCTCCACTGGCGATCCGACGTCTCTCCACCCAGGCGATACCAGCGCAGCTTCGACAGAATCACGTCGGCGGCGCTCGCCACATGCGCGCTGCTGAAGGGGTCGTCCGCTTCGAGTTCCATCGGCTTCGCCCGCGCCAGCGCCGCGGCCTGGTAGCCGTCGGCCCGCACGCAGAAGACGTCGACCTTCGCGAGCTCGACCTGATCGACGAGATTGAATGAGCGCTCTTGCTCGACTGCGTGCCGGAACTCGTCTTCGTCGACGTAGAAGCGGTCTCCCAGCTCGCGCTGGAGGTCCGCGTGCTGGTTGACGCGCAGGGCCGCGACGAGATCGGCGTCGTTGGTCGACCGTGGATCTCCGTGGAGCGAGCTCGCCAGGCTGCCGGTGACGTAGTGCGGAACGTTCATGCGCTCGAGCGCGCGCACGACCGCGAGCGTGGAGTCCTCGACCTTCATCTCGCGAGCTGCCGCGCCAATCGGTCGGCGAGTGCGTCGCCGTACACCTGCCTGACGAAGAGCACCTTCAGCTCTGCCTCAGTCGCACCAGGGTGCGCTTCTCGAATGCGCCGGAACGTTGCGCGACGGACCTGTTCGGACAACCGCAGCGCGCGCTCGAGCCGTTCGCGGGGAGGCGTCGCTCGCAGACGCTCGAAATAGGCCGCCTCGGCGCGAGCCGACGTGTCCGTCAACTGCGACGCCTGCTGTCCATCGTGGGGCACGCCTCGACCGTAGCATTCACGCGACACTCAGTTGCTGATCGAGGGAGTCTGCCGCAGGAACTCCGGGCCGGTCACCCGCGCGAGCAGGAACTCGGCGATGGACGCCGCGGTGATGCTCAGGCTCAGACCCTTGCCGTCTTCCGACGTGCGCACTGGCTTCGCCGGCCCTTCCGCGATTCCCACGAGGCGCACGGAGATCCACTCGGCGCTCGACGCCTTCAGCACACTCTCCATGCGGTCCTTGTCGGCGACGATCGGCAGCAACCACCGGAAGAACAGGGGCACCACGACTTTGTTCAGCCACCAGGGCCCACTGCCCCCCGCGCCGACGTTCGACATGCAGATGATGCGACGAACGCCGTGCTTCTGCATGGCGCCCAGGGTCGCGCTCACCGAGTCTGAGATGAGCGTGGTTGGCTTCCCGTCACCCCGGCCCCCGACGCCCAGGCAGTGAATCACCACGTCGGCGCCGCGCACGCAGGCCTCGACGTCTGCCGGCGAGGTCGGGCTTCCCCCCAGCACCTTCAGGTTCTCGTGCTTCTGGCGCACGGTGTCGGGGTTCCGGACGAGCGCCGTCACCCGGTGCCCGGCGGCGAGGGCGCGTTCCACGACGAGGCCTCCGGTCAGCCCGGTGGCACCAAACACGGCGATGTGGAGATTCATGTTCACAGCGTGAACTTTACGCATGAAGTTCACGATGTCAACATGCCGTCGTGCCTTCCTCGAACAAAGCCCCGTACCACCACGGAGATCTGCGGAACGCGCTGGTCGAGGCCGGCCTCGGCCTCGTCGAGCGCGGCGGCGCTGAAGCGTTCAGCCTGCGCGAGGTGGCGCGCGAGGTGGGCGTGTCGGCCAACGCGGCGTACCGTCACTTCGAAGACCGCGGGGCGTTGCTGACGGCGATCGCGGTGACCGGCTTCGAGCGCCTGTCGTCGGTGATGGAAGAGGCCATGCGAACGGCTCGGCCCCGCGGCGGCGTGAAGTCACTCGCGGTGGCACGCTTCAAGGCGGCGGCCCGGGCCTACGTCGAGCTGGTGCAGGAACACCCGCAGCTCTACGGGCTGATGTTCGGCTCGGCCGGGCGCGCGTGCCTGGCAGCCGAGGGGGCGTTGCTCGGCCCCTCCCCCGGGGCTCTGCTCGGGCAGGTCCTCGATGAGCTCGTCGACGACCAGGTGATGTCGAAGACCCACCGCACTGGAGCCGAGCTGCACGTGTGGTCCGCCGTGCATGGCTTCGCCTCGCTCGCGCACAGCGGCCCTCTGACCGCGCTCGGCCCGAAGGGGCGCGCGGACGCACTCGAGGCGCTGCTCGACTTCATTCTCGCGGGGCTCCGCGGCTGAACACCGCGTTTACGCGCGCGCTTCGGCGCCGCCCGTTGAGACGCCGGGCACCACGACGGTCGCCCTCTCGCTGACCGTGCGCCACACGTCCTGCTGGAACGCCGGCTCGAGCGCCTGCTTCGGCGCGGGCCGCAATTCGCCCTCGTAGTAGTAGCCGCCGCCCTCGACGCTCGCGGTGCCGACCTTCACGAACCGCTCGGCCGCCTGCTCGCTCGTGATACCGAAGCGGAACAACTTCGCGAAGAACGGCCCGATGGTGGTGAACGGGTTGAAGCCCGTCATGGTGTGACCAAAGCGCGTGGTCGGAATGATGCCGGGGTGCAGCGCGACGAAGGTGACGCCGCGCCCGCCGTACTTCTGCTGCTGCACCTGCGTCAGCGTCAGCAGCACCAGCTTGTTGCGCACGTAGCCGAACATGCCGCCGGTCGCCTTCTCGCCCACCACCTGCTCGAGCCTGGTGGTGAAGCCGTTCTGGATGCCGGTCACCAGGTTCACCACGCGACCCTTCGCGGCCGAGAGCACGTCGAGCAACTCCTCGGTCAGCACGTACGGCGCCGCGACGTTGAGCGCGAAGGTCTTCTCGAGCCCGTCGACCGTCGGCGCGCCCGCGCTGAACACGCCGCCGGCGTTGTTGATGAGCAGGTCCAACTTCGGCGCCTTCGCGCGCACCTCGGCCGCGAGCCGCTTCACGTCCATCAGCGAGAACAGGTCGGCCTGGAGGAACTCGCTGCCCGAGCCGGCCTTCTTCGCCACCTCCGCGCCGCGCGCTGCGTCGCGACCGACCACCAACACCCGCCAGCCCGCCTTGCCGAGCGCCAACGCCGCCGCTTCGCCCAGGCCCGAGGTGCCGCCGGTCACCACTGCCGTCTTCGTCGCCATCGTCGTTCTCCTTGAGTGGGTGTTGCTGCGAACGACCACAGGATGTGCCCGGACCACGTGGTAAACAACGCGCAGTCTTTCAACACTTCATGAACCACAGGTGAACAGTGGAACTCGACACCTTTCGCGGGGTTGTTCCGTTCGTCGCGGTCGCCGAGGAGAAGAGCTTCCGCAAGGCGGCCGCCCGCCTCGAGGTGAGCCCCGCCGCAGTGAGCAAGGCCATCGCCACGCTCGAAGAAGACGTGGGCCACGCGCTCTTCACGCGCACCACGCGCGCGGTCGCCCTCACGCGGCAGGGCGAGGTGTTCTTCGAGCGGTGCCAGCAGGCGCTCGCGGCGGTGCGCGGCGCGCGGGAAGCGCTCACCACCAGCCACGGCGAGCCGCAGGGCCAGCTCGGCCTGAGCGTCCCCTTCATCGCGGTGCCGCTGCTGACGCCCGCGCTGGCGCTGCTCTCGTCGCGCTTCCCGCTGCTGCGCTTCGACGTGCGCGTGTCTGATCAGCTCTCGCGCTTCGCCGAGGAATCGGTCGACGTCGCGGTGCGCATCGGCACGCTCGCCTCGTCGACGCTCGTGGCGCGGCGGCTGAAGAAGACGCGCATCGTCACCGTCGCCTCGCCGGGCTACCTCGCGCGGCACGGCACTCCGCTCAAGGCCGCGCAGCTGGGCGAGCACCGCTGCCTCGTGGTGCGCGCGCCCGACAACAAGCCGCGGCCCTTCGTGCTCTCGACGGGTGCGGTGCCGGTGAAGCCGCTGCTGGTGGTGGACCACGGGCCGACGCTGCTCGACGCGGCGCTCGCGGGGCTGGGCGTGACGCAGGCCTTCGACTTCATGGTCGAACCGCTGGTGCGCGACGGCAAGTTGGTCGAGGTGATCCCCGAGCTCGCGGCGAAGGGGCCCGACATCTTCGCGGTGTGCCCCGCTGGGCGGAAGACCTCGGCGAACGTGCGGGCGACCTTCGATGCGCTGGCCGAACACTTCTCACGGGAATAGCGTGCGCGCCGCATGTCGAATCAGCCGAAGACCTCCGGGCAGGACGAGATCCTCACCAGCCCGGGCGACGCCGCCCTCCTCGACCCGTTCGACGACGGCCACATCACGACGACGCACACGTTGGTCGTCGAGAACCGCACCACGCTCAAGGTGCGCAAGTGCCGGCTGGCGGTGACCGGCGGTCCCGACACCGGCCGTGAGACGGTGAGCGACAAGGAGCGCCTGCGCGTCGGCGCGCACTCGAGCAACGACCTCGTGCTGCTCGAAGACCGCACCGCGAGCCGCCACCACTTCGAGATTCAGTACACCGAGCGCGGCTACCTGGTCATCGACCTGAACTCGACCAACGGCACCTGGCTCGACGGCCGCCGCATCGAGCGCGCGTACCTCTCGCAGGGCAGCCAGATTCGCGCCGGGCAGACCACGCTGTCGTTCGCGCCGATCGACGAAGAGGTGACGGTCGAGCCGGACCGCGATGGCGAGCTGTGCGGCATGATCGGCTCGTCGGTCAAGATGAGGCAGATCTTCGGCCTCATCAAGAAGATCGCCCCGATGGACGTGTCGGTGGTCATCCAGGGTGAGACCGGCACGGGCAAGGAACTCGTCGCGCGCGCGATTCACGAGCTGTCGGCGCGCAAGCGCGGGCCGATGGTGGTGCTCGACTGCGGCGCGATTCCGCCCAACCTCATCGAGAGCGAGTTGTTCGGCCACGAGAAGGGCGCGTTCACTGGCGCGGTCGCGTCGCGGCCCGGCGCGTTCGAGCGCGCGAACGGCGGCACCATCTTCCTCGACGAGCTGGGCGAGCTGCGCACCGACCTCCAGCCGAAGTTGCTGCGCGTGCTCGAGAACCGCGAGGTGCGGCGCGTCGGCGGCAACGAGGTGCAGGAAGTCGACGTGCGCGTCATCGCCGCGACCAACCGCGACCTGGTGAAGGAAATCCAGACCGGCGGCTTCCGCGAAGACCTCTACTTCCGCCTGTCGGTCATCAACATCCAGCTCCCGCCGCTGCGTCAGCGCCGCGAAGACATTCCGCACATCATTCGCAAGGAGCTCGGCGACCCGGAGATCGTCTCGCGCCACGGCAAGAAGCACGTGTCGGCGCAGGCGATGAGCGTGCTCATGCAGTACGGGTGGCCCGGCAACATTCGCGAGCTGATGAACGTGATCAGCCATGTGCTGACGTTCAGCGACGGCGAGATCATCGACCTGCAGCACCTGCCCGCGCGCGTGCAGGGCCAGCACACCGAGCAGCCGCTGCCGTTCAACGAGCACCTCTCGTTCAAGGACGCCAAGGAGCAGCTGCTCGAGAACTTCGAGCGCGAGTACATCGGCCAGGTGCTCAAGCGGTGCGACGGCAACATCAGCCGCGCGGCGCGCGAGTCGGGGCTGCACCGCAAGTCCATCGAGCGCCTCGTGAAGAAGTACGCGCTCGACGCGAAGGCGATGAAGCCCAAGGGGTGATTCGTTCGTGCACTGGCTCGCGCTCACGCTCGTGGTGCTGACGGCTGATCAGTCGCCGTGCGCCGCGAAGTGCAACCTGCTCGCGTCGGAATGCATGAAGGCGTGCGCGGCTGAGAAGGGCAAGGCGCTCATGGCGTGCATGAAGAAGTGCGAGCACGCGATGCAGGAGTGCAAGGGCCAGTGCGGTGCTCCCTCTGCACCCGCCCCCGCACCGGCACCAACAACAGCTCCCTCTCCCCCTCAGGGGAGAGGGCCGGGGTGAGGGGAGACGCGTCGGGCATACGCCGACGGCGATTCCCCCATCAGCGCCCGAAAATCCCGAGCGAAGTGAGCCTGGTCGGCGTAGCCGAGGTCCGCCGCGAGGCCTGCGAGCGAGCGACCTGAGCCCGCTTCGAGCGCGAGCAACGCCTCGTGCAGTCGGTACCGCTGAATCATCCACTTGGGCGTGATGCCGACCGAATCGCGAAACCACCGCTGCAGCTCGCGCAGGTGCATCCCCGCCAGTGAGCGCAGCTGCTCGACCGACGTCACCGAGCGGTCGTTCGTCGCCGCGTCCACCAACCGCGCGAGCAGCTGAGCGTCAGCCGGAAGCGGCGGGAGCCAGTCCGCGAAGAACTCGTGCGCCCGCGCCACGCGCTCGTCGTCATCACGCGCCTGCTGCATCGCGCGCCGGTAGCTGCTCGCGCCACGTGCGCCGACCACGTCGCCCAGCGGCACGAGTCGATCCGTCACGCTCGCCACGCTCTTCCCCAGCAGCGGCCGAAACGCACCAGGCCTGAACTTCGCGCTGAACGCCCGCCCCTCGCCCTCGAGCGTGCGGCTGAACCGCCCCGTCACCACGCCCACCACCGAGACACCGACCGGCTCTTCCCACACCACGTGCACCGACGGGTGCGGCAGCGACGATTGCCGGTGCACCACGCCCGGCGCGACCTTCCACGCCACCGACCACCAGTGCTCGAGCGACGCATCGAGCGGAGCGTCGACCTCGAAGCGGCGGTGCACGAGCTCGAGCGGCGCCGGCGTGTCGAGCCGCACGATGCCTCGCGGCGGGGCGGCCTTGAGGCGTGCGCGCGGAGGCGTGTCGCGTTTCTTCAAGCCCACGGGTTGGCTGGGCTCCTACCGTAGGTCGCCATGAAGACCATCAGTCATCACTTGTACGTCGCTGCCCCCGCGGCTCGCGTGTGGGAAGCCATCACCCAGGCCGAGGGCGTCAAGGCGCTCTACTTCGGCAGCACCCTCGTCACGACCTTCGAGCCGGGCGCGCCGTATCGGTACGAAGGGCCCGACGGGAAGGGCAACGTCGTGGTGCAGGTCGAGGGCGAGGTGCTCTCGGCGCGGGTTGGGAAGGAGCTCGTCGTGACTCACCGCGCGGGGCCCGTCTGGCGCACCGGGCCGAAGGTGTTTCAGTCGCGGGTCGCGTATCGGCTCGAGGACGTGGGGTTCGCGACGAAGGTGTCGTTGGTGCAGGACGAAATTGAAGAGGGTGACCCGGGGTACGCGCACAACCTCGAGGGGTGGGCGGTGTTTCTGTCGAGCTTGAAGAGCTTCGTGGAGACGGGGCGCGCGTTGCCTGTACCGATGTGAGGATTTCCCTCTCCCCCTTCCTCTGCGCTCCGAAGGTTCTCTCCTCACCCCAACCCTCTCCTCTGAAGAGGAGAGGGAGACAGAGAGGCGGCGAGGAGATCGACCGCGCGTGACAGCTCGGCCTCGTTGAAGCGCGCGAACACCAACCGCACTGCCTGCGGCTCGAGCCCATCGAACGTGTACCGCGCCCCCGGCTGCACGGCGACGCCTCGCGCGAGCGCCGCGCGAAGCCACTTCTGCAGGTCCACCTCCAGCGCGACGTGCGCCCAGAGCGAGATTCCACCCGCCGGCACTTCGAACTGCAGCACACCACCGAGACGAGTGCGCAGCGCGTGCGCCAGCGCATCACGCCGCGCGAGGTAGACCGCTCGCATCTTCCGCATGTGCCGCTGCAGCTCACCTTCCTCGAGCAGCTCGGCGACCGTCGCTTCCATCGGGTGGTCGCCTTGCCGGTCCATCACCGCGCGCAGCCGCACCAACCGCTGCGCCAACGCGGTCGGCGCGACGACGAAGCCCAGCCGCAGCCCCGGCGCGAGCACCTTCGACAGCGTGCCGACGTACGCCACCACGCCGCCGTCATCGACCGACGCGAGCGGCAGCACCGGCCGCCCGTCGAAGTGGAACTCGTGGTCGTAGTCGTCTTCCATGACGAGCAGCCCGTGCCGCTTGGCGAGCGCGAGCAACTGCAGCCGCCGCGCCGCCGACATCGTCACCGTCGTCGGGTACTGGTGGTGCGGCGTCACGTACACCGCGCGCAACCGGCCGCGCTTCACGAGCTTCTCGAGCGCGCCGACCACCAGCCCTTCGCCATCGACCGGCACCGGGTGGAGGTGCGCCCCCGCGAGCTGCAGCGCTTCCCACGCCGGCCGGTAGCCGAGCGCCTCGACCGCCACGGCGTCGCCGGGCTGCAGCGCCGCGCGCGCGAGGAGGTCGATGGCCATCTGCGAGCCGCGCGTCACCACCACCTGCTCCGCCGACGCCGGCACGCCGCGCAGCTCGGCGAGGTGTGACGCCAGCGCCGAGCGCAGCCCCGCGTGCCCACCCGGCTCGCCGTACTCGAGCAGGCGCGAGCCGTTGCGGCCCACCACGCGCCGCCAGGTGCGCGCGAGCAGCTCCACCGGCACCAGCCGGGGGTCGGGCGTGCCCGCCGAGAGGTGGAACACGCCGCGCTCGAGGCTGAAGGGCCGGTGCTGCAGGAAGTCGGGCTCGGGCGGCAACGAGACGCCGAGCGACGCCAGCCCCCGCCGCTGCACGGTCTCGAGGTGCTCGGGCAGCGAGCGCGACACGAAGGTGCCCTTCGCCCGCGAGGTCGTCACCCAGCCCTGCGCTTCGAGCTCGCGCAAGGCGGCGAGCACGGTGTTGCGGTGGAAGCCCAGCCGCTTCGCCCACTCGCGGCTCCCCGGGAGCTGCTGCCCCGGCTGGAGCCGACCGCGCCGCACGTCGCGCATCACCGCGCTGGCGATGCGCAGGAAGGCCGGACTGTCGTTGTCATCGAGGCGGAGCGCGAGGTTGGAGCGGGCCATGGGCTCCGTGAGCGTACCGACACTGGTCCAATCGTTCAGACCAGTTTCGTCACTTTGACTGGACCAGTCGTTTTCCCGTCCGCGCGCACCCGCCCCGTGGGACACCCCGCCCATGTCTCGCTGGGACGAAGTCACCTCGCACGTCGAACACCGCGTCACCTTCTCGGAGACCGACGGCCTCGGCTACGTGCACCACGCCAACGCCGCCGTGTGGTTCGAGCGCGCGCGTGAGTCGTTCTTCCGCCGCTTCGGTGTGCCCGCGGTCGAGCTCTACAAGAAGGGCTGGTACCTCGCGCTGCGGCAGCTCAACGTCCGCTACGACTCCTTCATCGGGTACGACGACCACCTCAGCATCCGCGGCGCGCTCACCAAGCTGGGCCGCGTGGCGGTCGACTTCCACTACCGCATCGACAACCTGACGACCGGCAAGCTGGCGGTGCGCGGCCACACCAACATGGTGGCCGTCGAGGCCGCGGCGCCCGGCCAGCAGCCCGCGCTCGGCCGCATTCGCTTTCCGCGCGAGCCCTTCGCGCCGCTGGTGGTGTCGGTCGACGAGTTCTTCGACGCGCCGCAGGGCGCCTGGCAGCCGCCGCGCTGGGAGCCTTGAGTGAGCGGCGACTTCACGAAGCGTCTCGCGGCCTGCACGAAGGCGTGGCGTCAGACCGGAGACCGCCGCTTCGCCACCTTCGCTGACTGGGCCACCGCGCGGGCGTTGCCCGAGGCGCGGCCGTTGGTCGGTGCCGGCGGGAAGAAGGCCGACGTCGAGGCGTGGGCTGCGCTCGAGGCGAAGGGCGACGTGCTCGACTTCCCCCGTCTCGTCGCGGCGATTCCGCTGTCCGGCAAGTCGGCGCTCGCCGTCGAGCGCATTCACGTACTCGCCAAGCGCAACGACCCGCGGCTCATCACCGCCCTGGTGCGAATGCTCGAGGCGCCGCCGTGGCGCGCCAACAGCGCGATGCCGTTCTTCCGCGCGACGTGCGAGGTGCTGGGCGCGTGCCCCGATCGCCAGGTGCGCGCCGACCTGCTCGACCTCGCCTCGCGCTACGCCGGCATCGTCGAGACGACCGTCGGCGCCACCATCGCCGCGCTGCTCAAGCGCACCGCGAACGGCCTCGATGAGGTGAAGCCTGGCCCGTTGCCCGCCGCGCACCAGCGCCTGCTCGAGGAACTGGAGAGCGAGTTCGCCCCCGAGCTGCAGAGCCAGCGGCGCGCGACGAGCGCGAAGTCGAGCCACGCGCAGTCAGACGACGCGCTGCTCGCCGCCATCTACGAGCGCCCCGACGATGATGGACCGCGCACCGTCTTCGCCGACACGCTCACTGAGCGCGGCGACGTGCGCGGGGAGTTCATCTCGCTGCAGCTCGCACGGGCGCGCGGGGACGTGACGGCCGAGCGCATCGCCCGCGAGCGCGTGCTGGCCGGCGACTTGAAGCAGCGCGCGCGCTTCTGCCTGCCGCTCTCGCAGGGCGGCGACTGCCTTCCGTGGCGCGGCTTCGCGCACGACGTGAAGGTGCACGCGCGCAGCGCGAAGACGGTGGTGGGGCTGCCCGCGTGGCGCACGGTCGAGGTGGTGCGCGACGTCGGCGTGGTGACGCAGAAGGTGGCGCACGCGCTGCTCTTTCACGAGCACCTGCGCGACCTGAAGGAAGTGCACGGCCTGAGCGCCGACCTCATCGACAGCTTCCCCGACGGCCCGCTGCCGTGGGTGGGGGCGAGCTTCCAGGGCATGCCGCGCGTCGACCAGCAGCGGCGCTTCACCGGGCTGAAGCGCGCCGAGCTCTTCTTGAGCCACGGCGTGGAGTTCGACCCGGCGACTTCGCTCGGCGGACTGGGCGAGCTCGAGGCGCTGACCTTCGGCACCGACTTCCGCCCGCCATTCGACCTGCTCGCGGCGCTGCCGAAGGTGACCGAGCTGTCGCTGCACCACACCCGCGGCGAGACGGCCGCCGGCTACCTCGCGTCGGCGACCCGGCTGCGCAGGCTCGAGCTCGACGGCTTCTGCACGCCCTTCGACGCGCCGGTGCTCGAGCAGCTCACCGCGCGCCATCGCCGCGAGGTGTCGCTGCGGCCGACGCTCGAGCGCTTGCCGCGGCTGCAGCGGTTGAGCCTGACGCACGTCTTCCGCACCGAGGAACAGGTGCTCGCCGCGGTGCTCGAGGTCGGGCGGGACGTGCTGTCGCGGTTGGCGCTGGTCGCCGCCGGGCCGTTGCACTTCGAGCGGCCGTTCGCGAGTGAGGGCGTGCTGGTGGTGCGCGCGTGGATCTGGGGTGAGGACCAGGTCGCGACGCTCGCGCGGTGCTTCGCGATGCTGCCCGAGGGCATCGCGCAGCGCGTGGTGGTGCGGCCCGAGAGTGATGACCCGCTGCGGCCGGCGCGTGCGCCTGACGCCGGCGCGAGAGAGGCGCTGGTCGGCGCGACGAAGCTCCCGCTCAGCTTCGAGTTCGCTTGACCGGTGCTGACTGGTTTCTCCTCACCCCGACCCTCTCCTCTGAAGAGGAGAGGGAGACTTAGAGCTTGAAGCGGGCGACGCCTTCTCTCGCGAAGCTTCCGAGGTACAGCCAGCCGTCGTGCTCGGTCGCGCTCGCGATGGGCGAGTAGCTGTTCGAGCTCGTGTCCTGGAAGGTCTCGAGCGGCTTTCCCGACACGTCGACGTGCAAGACGTACCCGTGACGTCCCGGCTTCGGGCGCAGGGGCTTGGGCAGGCCGCCGACCAGGCGCCGCACGAACGGAATTCCGGCGAGCGCGTCGACGTCGGGCCGGCGCAGGTTTCCGATGGCGACCCAGAAGCCCTTGCCACCGCTCGCGCGCCGCACGTTGTCGGGGAAGCCCGGCAGCGGGTCACCGAAGGGCTCACGCTTGCCCGCGCTCGGCCCCGCGAGCCAGATGCGCCACAGGCGGTAGCTCCCGGTCTCGGCGACCACGAGGAAGCTCTCGTCTTCCGACAGCGCGATGCCGTTGGCGAACGAGAGGTCGCTGGCGACGAGCGTCACTTCCTTCGTCGACGGCACGTACCGCAGCACGCGGCCCGAGGTGCCGTGCTCGAGCAATTCCTCGGTGAACTCCTCGATGCTGTGCCGCGACGACGCGTCGGTGAAGTACACGACCCCGTCGCGCGTGATGGCGAGGTCATCGACGAAGCGAAACGGCACGCCGCCGTACGTCGTCGCGAGCGTCTCGAGCTTGCCGTCGGGCCCGAGCGCGAGCAGCCCGGCGTGCGCGTCGCAGATGATGAGGCGGCCGTCGGGGTGGTACTCCATCGCGAGCGGGCGGCCCTTCGTGTCGGCAATGACCGTCGGCGTGTCGTTGCCCACGCTGAGCTTCACCACGCGCCCGTCTTTCAAACCGGCCAGCAGCTGGCCCTGCGGGTCGATGGTGATGGCCTCGGGGCCGATGAGGTCCTTCGCCCACCACTCCACCGCGGCGAGCTTCTCGTTCGGCGCGAGCGCACCCTCGAGCGCCACGCGGGGCGGCGGGGTCCACGCCACGGGCTCGATGGGCGAGGCGACGTACAGCAGCGCGCTCACCACCGTGACGATGATCAACACGACCGCGGCGATTTTTCGGACGAGCGTCTTCAAGAGCCAACCACTCGAAAGGTTTGTGATGCGGGGCCGCCTTTCTTGCACACCCGGGCTCGAGTGTGGGTCGTCGCGGCATGCGATTGCTCCGCGCCGCGCTCGTCGTGTCTTCACTCGTCTTCACCGCCTGCCCCGCCAGCTCGGGTCCGCAGGGGGAGACCGGACCGCAAGGACCCCAGGGCCCGCAGGGTCCACAAGGGCCGGCCGGCGCGAAAGGTGACCCGGGCGCCATGGGCGCGATGGGTGCCACCGGCGCGACGGGCGCAACGGGCGCAACGGGCGCGCAAGGCCCGCAGGGACCTCAAGGGCTCCAGGGCCCGCAGGGCCAGGTGCTCGTCGTCGACGGCGGCGTGGTGACGGGTCCTCCCGGCAGCTCGGTGTTGGTGACGCCCATCGTGGTCGGCGACGCGACGTGTCCCACGGGCGGCATTCGCGTGACGCAGCTGTCTGACGGCGGGCTCAGCCACGTGTGCAACGGCGCAACGGGAGCGACGGGCGCGCAAGGTCCGCAGGGTCCGGCCGGTCCACAAGGCGCGCAGGGCGTGACGCCGGGCGTGACGGTGCTCGCGACGCTCAGCCCGCAGTGCGCGACCGGCGGCATGTTGTTCAGCTTCCCCGACGGCGGCGCGGTCGCCATCTGCAACGGCGCGCAGGGCTCGGTGGGCATGACCGGGCCGCAGGGCGCGACGGGCGCCACCGGCGCGCAAGGTCCGCAGGGGCCGCAGGGAGCGCAGGGGCCGCAAGGCGCCACCGGCGCGACCGGCATGACGGGACCGCAGGGCGCGACCGGCGCGCAAGGCCCGCAAGGTGCGACGGGGGCCACCGGAGCCACGGGCGCCACCGGCGCGACGGGCGCAACGGGAGCCGCGGGTCCTCAGGGGCCGATGGGACCGGCGGGCCCTCCGGGCGCGGTGCTCTACCTCGACGGCGGCGTGGTGCTCGGCAGCAACGCGCCCATCACCTTCGCCGGCTACACGGCCGCGACGTACACCGGGAACCTCGGCGGCCAGATTGGCGCGACGCAGAAGTGCCAGGCCGAGTTCCCCGGCTCGTGGTTCTGCTCCATCGCGGAGTTCGACCAGACCAACCCCGCGGTGCCGCCCGGCGGCGTCGGCGTGTGGATCGACCTGAACCGCAGCGCGGTGGGCTCGCGCGAGACCACCTCGTGCAACAGCAGCGGCGGCACGTGGACCACCAACGGCACCGGCAGCTACGGCGGCGCGCTCACGGCCGCGGGCAGCTACTGGTCGACCTCGCAGTGCAACAACTCCAAGCCGTTGGCGTGCTGCTCGACCGCGCAGTGACGCTCTGACTTGCAGGCCCGCGACGCCCACGCTAAACACTGAACCATATGGTTCAGTTTCAAACGAAGCTCCTCGACGCCTCGTTCGCGGCGCTGGCCGACGCCACGCGGCGCGGGGTGCTCGAGCTGCTCGCGCGGCAGGACGCGTCGATCACCGACCTCGCCGAGAAGTTCGACATGACGCTGACCGGCATGAAGAAGCACGTCGGCGTGCTCGAGCAGGCGGGCCTGGTCACCACCGTGAAGGTCGGCCGCGTGCGCACCTGCACGCTGGGCGAGCGCCGGCTCGAGGAAGAGCTGGCCTGGCTCGAGCGCTACCGCCAGCGGTGGGACGCGCGCTTCGACGCACTCGAAGACGTGGTCGCAGAACTCCAACGGAAGGAACAGCATGAACGCACGAAGTGAGAAGCAGGGCGCGACGGTCGAGCGACGGTCAGACCGCGAGCTGGTCGTCACCCGCAGCATCAAGGGCCCCGCGCGGCTGGTGTGGGACGCGTGGACGAAGAGCGAGCTGTTCGTGAAGTGGTGGGTGCCGCCGGGAGCGCCCATCAAGATTCTCAAGCACGAGGCCGACGTGCGCGTGGGCGGCAAGTACCGCCTCACCTTCGGCTTCCTCCCGCCCGGCGACCCGCAGGCCCGCATGGACGTGTTCGGCACGTACCTCGAGGTGGTGCCGCACCAGAAGCTCAAGTGGACCAACGAGGAAGACGGCGGCGGCGGCGCGGTCACCACGCTCACCTTCGACGAGAAGGACGGGCGCACCACGGTGGTGGTGCACGACCTCTACCCCTCGAAGCAGGCGCTCGACGAGGCCATCGCTTCGGGCTCGACCGAGGGCATGCCCGCCAGCCTCGCGCAGCTCGACGAGTTCGTCGCCACGCTCGAGTGACTCAGGGCACGGTCGCCCAGTCGGCCGAGCCGACGCGCGCCACGAACTTCGGTGGCGCGCCGAGCTGCGGCTTGAAGACCGCGCAGTCGGCGGGCAGCAGCGCGTCGAAGGTGGTGCACGCGCCCATGAAGTTGCCGTGGCCAACGAAGAGCGAGTTCTGCCCCACGGGCACCGGCGCGTTCATGATGGAGCTGGTGTCACGGCAGCGGTTGGGCTCGTCGTAGACGAACCACGTCAGCTGCAGCAGCTGCTCGGTGACGCCGGCGTCGACGCGGAAGCCGGCGCCCGTCTGCACCGCGCGGCAGAACTCGCTGGTGGCCAGCCGCGACACCTGCACGCCCGCGTCGGCGAAGAAGCCGCTGATGTTGGCGAGCTGCACGTCGCTCGCGCCGGGCGAGAGCTGCGCGGCCTTGGCGGTGGTGCAGTTCGAATCGCACGAGGTCCACCACCTCCCGGCGTCGGGCGTGCTCGCGGTGCCGAGGCTGGTCTTGTCGGTGCACTGGGTCGCGGTCGCGTGCTGGAAGAAGAGCGCGTAGCCGCCGCCCTGGAGCGCCGCCTTCAAGCCGAAGGTGAACTCCACGCTCGCCGGCGTCGCGCTGCAGTGGGTGCCCGCGCACGCCCACACGGTGTAGCGGTAGCGCTGCGGCGCGAGCGGGAGGTGCGGCAGCAGCGCGTCGAGCCGCTCGGTGACCATCGAGCCGGTGCCGTCGAAGAGCAGCGTGGCGTTGATGTCGGTCGGGCCGCTGGGCATGGCGTTCACCGTGCGCAGCACCTTCACCGGCGCAGTCGCGGTCCAGCTCAGCTCGACGTGCTGGCGGTCGGCGCTGATGCGCGCGCTCAGGTTGCTGACGTCGAGCGTGACGCCACCGTCTGAAGGCGGGCTCACCTGCACGGTCGTCGCCGTGGTGCCGCACTTGCCGCACGCGTTGCAGTTGAAGACCGCGTACCAGGTGCCGCCGGGCGAGAGGTTGCTCAATTGATCAACGGCCTGATCAGACGGCCCCTCGTAGACCACCGTGCCGTCGTTGGGCCCGGTCGGCGCGGTGCCGTTCTTGCGCACCACGGTCACCGTCTTGAAGCCCGTCGAGACGTCGGGGAGCGTCCAATACAAATGCAGCCGTGAGCCCTCGGGCACGGTGGTGAGCCCCGTCACCTCCGCGGTGGGCGGCAGCGTGTGTTGCCCCAACGCCGAGCGCACGGTGGACGCGGTCTTCGACCACGTGCCGTCGGCGCCGCGCCCCCAGAGGTGCCACGCGAACGGCCCGCACTCGGTGGGCAGCTTGTTGTCGGTGAAGGCGAGCGCGTCGGTGTACGCGAGCACGGTGGCGTCGCCGAGCGTGGCGCCGACGTCGACGTCTCCGACCGGCGCGGTGGGGTCGGCCATGCTCGAGGTGCGCGCGATGAGCGTGGCCTTCGAGTTGACGCCGTTCTCCCACGAGAGCTTGGCGAGGCCGGGCGTGATGTCGGCCGCGGGCCGCAGCGGAGGCTCGACGAAGGTGTGGCCCCCGCACGCCAGCAGCGCGGCGAGGGTGACGACGGCGGTGAGCGCTCGCGACATGCGCGCGTCTTACTATCAAGCTCGGTTGAGCTGATCTCCGCGTCGCGGCATCAGCTCAACCACGCTTCAGGTTGGCCCACGGTTCTTTCCGTTTTCAGCGCA
The DNA here is from genome assembly GCA_046351675.1 of Myxococcaceae bacterium. GTDB lineage: Bacteria > Myxococcota > Myxococcia > Myxococcales > Myxococcaceae > Archangium_A. The sequence continues at coordinate 2,445 of JAXLYB010000015.1, read as the reverse complement.
GGCAGTGTCTGATGGTGACCATGTCCCGCCTCGCGACGTTGATCCCCGCGATGTTCCTCGTGTTGTGCGCATGTCCCGCGGTGCCGGGCGTCGACGGTGGCGCGGGCGGAGGGACCGGCGGTGGCGGTGCGCAGACTGGTGGCGGCACGGGCGCGGGCGGAGGCGGAGGCACGGGCGGTGGCACCGTCGACGGAGGGCTCGACGCCGGCGTCGACCTGAGCGGGGCGATGTACGACCCGACGCACCTGGTCGACGTGCGCATCGAGATGGCCGCCGCCGACTGGGACGCGCTGCGCAACCAGACGCGCGACCTCTTCACCCTGCTGACGGGCAACTGCACCAGCCAGCCCTTCCCTTCTCCGTTCACCACCTTCGACGCGACCATCACCGTCGACGGCACGCGGCTGCCGCAGAGCACCATCAAGAAGAAGGGCTTCCTCGGCTCGCTCTCGGCGACGCGGCCGTCGCTGAAGCTGAAGTTCGATTCGACGATTCCCAAGCAGAAGGTCTCGAGCCTCGACGCGCTGACACTCAACAACGCGCAGCAGGACCCGTCGGTGATTCGCCAGTGCCTGGGCTACGCGCTGTTCCGCAAGGCGGGGCTGCGCGCGCCGCGGTGCAACTTCGCGCACGTGTTCGTCAATGGCACCGACCTCGGCGTGTACGCGAACGTCGAGGCGGTCGACCACGACTTCCTGCAGCGCAACTTCACCGACGCGAGCGGCAACCTCTACGAGGGCACGCTCAGCGACTTCAACCCGACCTTCGTGAACACCTTCGACCTGAAGGGCAGCGCGACCGACCGCAGCGACCTGCAGGCGGTCATCGCCACGTACCCCGGCCCGGCCAACGAGCTCATCACCCGCCTCGGGCCCGTGGTCGACACCGACGAGTTCATCGACTTCTGGGCGATGGAGACGCTGGTGCGCCACTGGGACGGCTACGCGAGCAACACCAACAACTTCTTCGCGTACCACGACCCGGCGAGCGCGAAGTTCGTCTTCATTCCGTGGGGCGCCGACGCGGTGTTCGGCAACGAGCCCGACTCGGCGGACGACCCGGTGGGCCCGCTGTTCCGCGGGGAGCTCGCGCGGCGCCTGTACGCCGACCCCAACGTGAAGGCGCGCTACCTCTCGCGCGTGAGCGCGCTGCTCAACACCGTCTTCGTCGAGGCCGACCTCCGCGCGGAGGTGACGCGCATGGAGGCGTTGATCAGGCCGCTGGTGCACCCCATCCAGGCCTCGCAGCTCGACGCGGGCCTCGCGGCGGTGCGCACCTTCATCGACGAGCGCCGCGCCAAGCTCACCTTCGTGCTCGCCAACCCGCCCGCGGCCCCGATGTCGGAACGCCCGTCGCCGTGCCTGCGGCCACTCGGCACCTTCGACAGCGTCTTCTCGACCACGTGGGGCACGCTCGGCGCGACCAACCCCTTCGTCACCGGGCCGGCGACCTTCACGCTGATCATCGACGGCGGCGTGGTGCCGTTCATGTACACCGGCGCGAGCGCGGGCCTCGACACCACGGGCAACGACGGCCCCCGGGTCGGCGTCAACCTCGTCGCGGCGCCGACCGACGGAGGCTTCACCGCCGCGGTCTTCCGCACGGTGCCGCAGCTCTACCCGCCGCCTCCCGACGCAGGCGCGCAGAGCCTCGACCTCTTTTCGCGCGTCGGGTACCTCTTCCAGTACGCCGGGGGCCAGGTGGTGCCGCTCGCGTTGCTGGGGCCGGGCACGATGGAGTTCACCGACGCGGGGACGACCGACGGCGGTGTCGTGGCAGGACACCTCACGGGGCAGGTCGTGAGCTGGCCCTTCGGCCCGGGCATGTGAGCCGGGTCAGGTTGATCAGACACTCCCGGGTGGCCGACTCCGCCTGCGGTGAGCCCGCCGTCACCGACCCCGACTCGGGGATGACGGTCAACCCGCAGAACGTGACCTTCTGTGACGTGAAGGCGGTGCTCGACGCGAACTGCGCCAGCTGCCACGGCGCGACGCCGGTCAGCGGGGCGCCGCAGCTGATGACGCGCGCGCAGTTGATCGCCAACTCGCCCGCCGGCGGCACGATGCTCGACCGGTCGATCTACCTGATGGGCTTCACGCCGCTGTCGGGGGCGATGCCGCCCAACGTGGGCTCGAGCGCGGCCGACATCGCGGTGCTCGAGGCGTGGAAGAAGAACGGCCTGCCCAACTGCACGCTGCCGCCGTCTGACGCGGGCGTCGATGCCGGCACGATGACGCCGGTGTGCACCAGCGGCCGCACGTGGAACTTCGGCACCTCGGGCCGCACCGAGATGAACCCCGGCGAGGCGTGCGTCTCGTGCCACACCTCGCGCGGCCGCGGGCCCCTCGACGGCTTCATGGGCACCGTGTACCCGACGGTGCACGAGCTGCCGCTCTGCATGGACACCAGCGTGCCCGGCGGGTTGGTGGTCGAGATTCTCGACAT
>JAXLYB010000014.1:0-188238 GCA_046351675.1 Myxococcaceae bacterium | reverse complement strand
ACATCTTCTCTACCCAGTGACCGTCACGACGAGTGAATCACCGAGTCACGCGCTCGCAGCGAGGGGCACGTCTGCTGTGCGGCGCTGCGCCTGGCCACCGGCACACCCACCACCCTCGAGGCTTTCCCCGCATCACGTGATGGTCGTCGCCGGAGGAGGCGGCGAGCCGGCCACGGTGCCCTGCTCATCGTGGCGCTGACGGTAGATGGCGCGATCGAGGCGGTTGACCTCCTTCGCGTGCACGCCATCGATGGGCAGCTTCGCGGCGCGCAACGCCAGGCGCTCGGCCTCCTTCGCGGTGGGGCTGCCGTCCTTCACGCCGGCCTCGATGCGGCTGGTGAAGTCCTCGAGCCGCTTGTTCACGTCCATCTGGCGGTCGTGCTTCTGCGAGTGGATGTCCTTGCTCAAGCCATCGAGCACCTTCTTGAAGCCAGGCTTCTCGGCGGGGTCAAAGCCGTCCTCCACGAGCTTCTTCATCGCGTCGAGGCGCGGCTGGAGCTTCGCCACTTCCTTCTCGGTCAGCGCACCGCTCGCCACGCCCTGGTCGATGCGCTGCTGCTGGTTCTCGATGCGCTTCTGGAAGTTCGCGGCAGAGTTCGGCGAGGTGGCGGTGGTCTTCATGGCAATGCTCCTGTTCGAGTGCCCCGAGGGAGTTCGGGTTGAGAGGGGGAAAGGCAAGCGCCCTGCCAACCCGCAACCCCCGGGAGCCACTCGACGGGGCCCCCTGCCCTGTCCCCAGCCCGGGGACACTGTCGTGGACGAAGACGGGCCAACCAAAGCGGTGCGACCGTTTTCCGAGAGCGCGTTGGTGGGGCCCGGCGGTGTGGTACGCGGGCGCGCATGTCCGACGCCACCATCCTCGCGTTCGACCTCGGCACGTCCGGGTTGAAGGCCGCGGTCATCTCCTCGAAGGCGGCCATCATCGACAGCGAGGTGGTGCCGCTCGACGTGACGCTCTCGGCGGGCGGTGGCGCGGAGCAGCAGCCCTCGGACTGGTGGGCGGCGATGGTGAAGGCGACCGCGGCGCTGTGGTCGCGCAGCAAGGCGAAGGCGAGCGAGGTGACCGGCATCGCGCTCAGCTCGCAGTGGGGCGGCACGGTGCCCCTCGACGCGAAGATGAACGTGATGCGCCCTGCGCTGATCTGGATGGACTCGCGCGGGCGCGACGAGGTGCGCAAGCTGGCCAGCGGGTTCCCCACCGTCGACGGCTACGGCGCGCTGAAGGCCCTGACGTGGCTCAAGAAGACCGGCGGCGTGCCGAGCCTCTCGGGCAAAGATCCCGTGGGCCACATCGCGTGGCTCAAGGCCCACGAGCGCAAGACGTACGACGACGCGAAGCTCTTCCTCGAGCCGAAGGACTGGGTGAACTTCAAGCTCACCGGGCGCGCGGTCGCGAGCACCGATTCCATCGTCGCGCACTGGGTGACCGACAACCGCGAGATCAACGGCATCAAGTACGACGACGCGTTGATCAGCATGAACGGCATGGACCGCGCGAAGCTGCCCGAGCTGGTGCCGGCCGCGAGCGTGGTGGGCGAGCTGACCGCCGACGCGGCGAGCGCGCTGGGCCTCTCGACGAAGGTGAAGGTCGCCGCGGGCGCCGCCGACATGCACATGGCCGCCATCGGTGCGGGCACGGTCGACGACTACGAGGCGCACCTCTGCCTCGGCACCTCGTCGTGGTTGCTGGCGCACGTGCCGTGGAAGAAGGCCGACCTGACGCACAACATGGCGTCGTTGCCCGCGGCGATTCCCGGCCGCTACCTGTTCTGCAACGAGCAGGAATCGGCGGCGGGCGGCTTGAAGCACGTGGTCGAGAAGCTGATGAAGCGCACCGACGCTGGCGCGTACCCCGAGCTGCTCGCCGAGGCAGCGAAGGCGCCCGCGGGCTCGGAAGGGCTGACCTGGCTGCCGTGGCTGCACGGCGAGCGCTCGCCCGTCGACGATCCGCGCGTGCGGGGCGGCTTCGCGGGCCTCTCGCTGTCGCACGAGCAGAGCCACCTCATTCGCGCCATCCTCGAAGGGGTCGCGCTCAACACGCGCTGGGTGCAGACGCACCTCGAGACCAACTTCGGCAAGAAGCTCTCGGCGGTGACGGTGGTCGGCGGCGGCGCGCGCTCGGAGCTGTGGTGCCAGATTCACGCTGACGTGATGGACCGCCCGGTGCGCCAGGCGCAGGACCCGCAGATGACGAACGCGCGCGGCGCGGCGATTCAAGCGCTCGTGTCGCTCGGGTTGCTCAAGTGGAACGACGTGTCGGCGCTGGTGCCGATGTCGAAGACCTTCGAGCCCAACGGCAAGCACCGCGCGCTCTGGGACGAGCGCTTCGAGCAGTTCCTGGTCGAGTTCAAACACCGGCAGAAGATGAGCCGCCGATTCCCCGTCGTGGAGCACTGACGCACATGGAGATTCCCCGCGCAGCACAGCAGGTGTTGAACCGTCTCCCGCCCTCGGTGGTGCGGCGCCTCGAAGGCATGCTCGACAAGCTGCCCGTGGTGCGCGACCTGGTGCGCGGCGAGAAGAAGAAGGTGTCTGACTCGCTGAAGGACTCGGTGCGCAGGCACCGCCCGACGGCGCTGCGTTTCGACGAGCTCCCGAAGGCGGGCCTGCCGACGACGCAGATCCTCGAGACGCTGCGCACGCTGGCCACCGAAGAGGCGCCGATGTGGCGCGACGGCCGCGTGTCGGGCGGCGTGTACCACGGTGACGCCGAGCACCTGCGCTTCCTCAACGAGGTGTACGCGCTCTACTCGCAGGCCAACCCGCTGCACGCCGACGTGTGGCCGAGCGTGGCGCGCTTCGAGGCCGACCTGGTGCACTACACGGCGAAGCTGCTGGGCGGCGACCCGAAGAGCAGCGACGAGACGCAGGTCATCTGCGGCACGCTCAGCTCCGGCGGCACCGAGAGCATCATGCTGGCGATGAAGGCGTACCGCGATCGCGGCTTCGCGCGCGGCATTCGCCACGGGAACATCGTGGCGCCCATCTCGGCGCACCCCGCGTTCGACAAGGCGGCGCACACGCTCGGGCTCGACATCATTCGCGTGCCGGTGCGCGACGACGGCACGGCCGACGTGAAGCGCATGAAGGCGTCGGTCAACGCGTCGACGCTGGTGATGGTGGGCTCGGCGGTCTCGTTCCCCCACGGCGTCATCGACGACATCGAGACGCTCAGCGGTTTCGCCAAGCAGCGCGGCATCGGCTTCCACACCGACGCGTGCCTGGGCGGCTTCATCCTCGCGTTCGCCAACGACGCTGGGTTTCCGGTGCCGAAGTTCGACTTCTCGCTGCCGGGCGTGACCTCGATGTCGGCCGACACGCACAAGTTCGGCTACGCGGCGAAGGGCACCAGCGTGGTGCTGTACCGCGGGCACGAGCTGCGGCGCTGCCAGTACTTCACGACGCCGGACTGGACCGGCGGGCTCTACGTGACGCCGGGCTTCGCGGGCAGCCGCCCCGGGGCGCTCATCGCCAGCGCGTGGGCGACGATGATGTCGATGGGCCGCGAGGGCTACGTCGAGGCGACGAAGAAGGTGCTCGAGACCGGCCGCGAGATCCGCCGCGCCATCGAGGGCATTCCCGAGCTGAAGGTCATCGGCATGCCGCTGTGGGTCATCGCCTTCCGGTCCGACGTGGTCGACGTGTACCGGGTGAACGACGAGATGACGAAGCGCGGCTGGAGCCTCAACGGCCTGCAGAAGCCCGCGGCGGTGCACCTCTGCGTGACGCTGCGGCACGCGCAGCCGGGCGTGGCGAAGAAGTTCGCCGACGACCTGAAGGCCTCGGTCGAGGCGGTGCGCAACGAGCCTCCCTCGAAGGACGGCATGGCCCCGGTGTACGGGCTCGCGTCGTCGCTGCCGTTCAAGGGCCTCGTGGGCGACCTGCTGTGCTCGTACATCGACGCGCTGTACGACGCGTGAGGTGAATACGACGGGCGGGCGTGCGTCTGTGCGCGCCGCTCCCAGGGGGACCTTCAGTCATGCACCTGCACCGCCTTTCCGTCGTCGCCGCCGTGGTCGCCTGCTCGGCCTTCGCTGCGCCGCCCATCGACGTCCTCACCGTGCCGCGCCCCGCCGAGGGCGCGAAGCTCAAGTTCATGATCAACGGCCAGCGCGCCGGCACCGGCTTCGAGCGGCTGGTGCGCGGCAGCTTCGCCAACCAGCCCGCGATGGTGTGGACGGTCGACCTCGAGCTGCGCGTCACCGCCGGCGCCCAGCAGCTCACGCGAAAGCAGCACGTGGTGCGGTACTACGAGCCGGTCGCCGGGGGCCGGCTCCTCGCGTTGGAGTCGTGGGAAGACCGGGGCCAGGGCCGCCTCACCGCGACCGGCCGCCTGACCGCCGAGGGCTTCGAGTTCACCAACGCCAGCGGCACGCGCACCCTGCCGCCGCTCAAAGAACGGCTCGAGACCGCCGACCTGGCGCGCCTCGCGGCGTTCCGGCACACCACGCTCAAGGGCTGGTACTTCGACGTCATCGATCAACGCGAGTACGAGCAACGCGCGGCGTTCACCGGCGAGGCCGACGGCCAGCTCACGGTGCAACACTCCGAAGGCACCTTCACGTACGACCCGCGCGGCACGCTCCTCAAGGCGATCAACGGCCCGCTCGAGACCCTGCCGCGCGTCGAGGGCGAAGACGACCCGGTGTTCGACACCAGCGCGGCCAGCATCGCCCTCCCGAGCGCGGTGTCGGACGACGCGGCGCGGCTGACGTTCGTGTTCTCCGGCCTGGCCCCCGAGCTGGCGCGCACGGTGCCGCGCCGCCAGTCGGTCGAGAAGCTGCCCAACGGCCGGGTGCGCGTGGTGGTCGCGCGCGTTGAACCGGCGCTCCCGCAGAAGGTGTCGGCCGACTGGGCCCGCCAGCCCGACCTGTCGCCCGCGCTCGCCGCGGAGCAGCTGCTCGACCTGCCGAAGGTCGCCCCGGTCGCCCGCAAGGTGCTCGGCGCAGAGAAAGACGCGTGGAAGTCCGTGCTCGCGCTCGGCCAGGCAGTCGACCAGGCGGTGCGGTCCGACGCGACGGTGTCGAGCGGCACGGCGGCGGCGGCGCTCGAGCGACGCGTGGGCAACGCCATCGATCGCAACCTCACCTTCATCGCGTTCGCGCGGGCCAGTGGCATTCCCGCCCGGAAGGTCGAAGGGCTGTGCGCCTTCCCGGGGCAGCAACTCTTCCCGACGGTGTGGGCCGAGGTCTTCGTCGGCGAGTGGGTGCCGTACAACGTCGACCACCCGCGCGGCGTCGCGCCGGCCCACTGCATCGCGCTGACGCGCGCGCCGATCGCCACCGGCCTGTCGGTCGAGCTCGAGTAGCCAAAGCTCACCGCCGCCGCGGAACGAACGCGCTCAGCCGCTTGGTGACCCGCGCCACCACGTGCTCGTCGCGGTCGCGCAGCTCGACGGTGAAGACCGGCTCGGCCTTGCCGTCGCGCTCGATGGCCGCGCGAATCTCGTCGGCCTGCGCGTCGCTGACGTGGAACCGCGCGCGCACTGCGCCTCGCCCGGGCGAGAGGAACTCGATGCTCGCCGCCTTGTCCCACGCGGCGTACGGCGGCCCGAGCTTCCAGTTGAGCAGCAAGACGAACCACGGGTCGGCCATCGAGTAGAGCGAGCCGCCGAACTGGGTGCCGAAGAAGTTGCGGTTCCACGCGGCGAGCTTGAGCTCGACGGTGATGGCGTCGACCCGCGCGCCCTGCCCCTCGACGTCGACCACCCGCACGCCCGCGCCGAGGTACGGCGGGTAGAGGTTGATGGCCTGCAGCACGCGCCGCGGCGGCAACTTCTGGAGCACGTCAGCGATTCTCACATCGTCGTTGTGGCCGGAACGTCAGGGTGCTTCAAGCGCGCTCGTCGAAGGCCCCCTCCCCGTGGATTCCCCCAACACGCTCAGCCCCGTCGCGCACCAGCGCGCGACCGTGAAGACCCTGCTCACGCTGGCGTGGCCCATCGTCATCAGCCGCGCGACGCAGACGGTGGTCGGCCTCTTCGACGCGCTGATGGTCGCGCACCTCGGCGCCACCGCGCTGGCCGCCACCAACACCGGCGCGCTCAACGCCTTCGCAGTGATGATTCTGCCGATGGGCGTGACGTTCATCGTCTCGAGCTTCGCCAGCCAGCTGTTCGGCAAGGGCGACCTCGCGGGCGCGCGCCGCTACGGCTGGTACGGGCTGATGGTGGCGGGCTTCACCGCGGTGCTCTGCCTGGCGAGCATTCCCTTCATCGACCAGGTGCTCAGCCACCTCGACTTCACCGACGAGCTGCGCTCGGCGATGAGCGTGTACCTGCGCATTCGCCTGCTCTCGGGCGGCGCGGCCATCGGCATGGAAGCGCTGGGCAACTACTTCGGCGGCCTGGGGCGCACGCGGCCGGCGATGGTGGCCAACGTGGTGCTGATGACGCTCAACGTGGTGCTGTGCTGGGTGCTCATCGACGGGCACCTCGGTGCGCCGGCGATGGGCGTGGCGGGCTCGGCGTGGGCGGCGACCATCGCCACCTGGCTCGCCTTCGCCGGCCTCTTCTTCTACTTCTGGCGCGAGGGCGACCCGCGGCACCGGGCCACCTTCAAGGGCCCCGAGTTCGTGCGCATGCTGCGCTTCGGCTTCCCCTCGGGCGTGAACTGGCTGGTGGAGTTCGGCGCCTTCCTCTTCTTCACCAACGTGGTGGTCGCGGGCCTCGGCACGGCGACGCTGGCGGCGATGAACTCGGTCATCACGCTGACCTCGGTGAGCTTCATGCCGGCCTTCGGGCTGGCGAGCGCGGGCGCGATTCTCGTCGGGCAGGCCATCGGCGCGGGCCGCAAGGACGACGTGCCCGGGGTGGTGCGCATGGCCGCGGGCGCGACGCTGGTGTGGGAAGGCGCGATGGGCGTGCTGTGCCTGCTGATTCCCTCGCTGCTCATCGCCCCGTTCGCGCGCGGTGACGCCACCGGGCAGGTCGCCGCGCTCGGCGCGCGCATGTTGATGGTCGCCGCGGCGTGGCAGCTCTTCGACGCGGTCGCGATGGCGGTGGCCGAGGCCCTGCGCAGCGCGGGCGACACGTTGTTCCCCATGGTGGCGCGCATCGGCATCGCGTGGCTGGTCTTCGTGCCCGGCGCGTGGTGGTCGGTGAAGCAGCTCCACTGGTCGGAAGTGGGCGCGCTGTTCTGGATGGTGGTGTACCTCGCGCTGCTCGCGGTGGTGGTGACGCTGCGCTTCCGGTCCGGGGCGTGGCGCACCATGCAACTCGTCGAACCGACTGCGGTTTGAGGGCACCTCCGAATCCAGCCGGGGTGAGGCTGGCTCTGAGCACCATCAGCCGTTAGATGGAGCCCCCATGACTGCCACTGCTGCCACCACGACCCTCGAGTTGACCGAGAAGAACTTCGAAGACACCCTGAAGAAGGGCGGCATCCTCTTCATCGACTTCTGGGCGGCGTGGTGCGGGCCGTGCCGTGCGTTCGCGCCGACCTTCGAGGCGGCCGCCGGCAAGCACACCGACATCACCTTCGCGAAGGTGAACACCGACGTCGAGCAGGGCCTCGCGCAGGCGTTCGAGATCCGCGGCATTCCCACGCTGGCCATCTTCCGCGACGGCATCTTGCTCGGGCAGAACGCGGGCGCGCTGCCGGCCGAGGCGTTCGAGAAGGTCATCGAGCAGGTGCGCGGCATCGACATGGACAAGGTGAAGGCCGAGGTCGCCGAGGCGCGCAAGAAGGCCGAAGCCAAGGCCTGAGGCCGTCAGTTGAAGCCGCGCGCGGTTGGTGCCAGATCTCCGCGCATGCGCTCTCTCATCGCCGTCGTTCCGTTGCTCTCGCTGACTGCGTTCGCCGCAGCGAGCGAGGTCACGCTGGTCAACGAGGCCGTCACCCAGGGCAAGACCCGCACCATCACCCTCTCGGTGAAGGGCGCGAAGGCGTACCTCGACTTCCGCGAAGAGAATGGCCCATCGCGCGGCATGATCCGCGACGCCGACTCGAAGCAGCTCTGGCTCATCGACCACGACAAGAAGACGGTGATGGTGGTCACCGAGGAAGACAGCAAGGCGATGGAGGCGCGCCAGGAGCAGTTCCGCGCCCAGATGAAGGCCCAGCTCGAGAAGATGCCGCCCGAGCAGCGCGCGCGCATGGAGGCCACGATGATGGCCGCGCCCGAGGCGGGGAAGATGCCCAGCTACACCTACGAGAAGAAGAAGACGCCGGCGCGCAAGGTCGCCGGGTTCTCGTGCGACGACTACGTCATCAAGCGTGAAGACGGCACCACGCACGGCGAGGGCTGCTTCGCGTCGTGGAAGGCCATCGGCATCTCGGCCGACGACTTCAAGGCGATGATGCTGCGCGCGATGCCGAGCACCGCCGCGGCCGGGCCGATGCTGCAGGCCTTCGAGGCGCACACCAACGCGCCGGGCATGCCGGTGGAGCGCACCATGCTCGACGCGCAGGGCAACCCGACGGTGAAGACCACGCTCAAGTCGCTGACGAAGACCGCGCTGGGCGCCGAGAAGTTCGCGGTGCCGAAGGACTACACCGAGAAGCTGATGAAGGACGCGATGTTCGGCCCGAAGAACGCGCCGCCGCCTCCGCCACCCGCGAAGCCGTGAGTGAAGAGCCGGCGCCCGACGCCGAGTCTCCGTGGGCGCTGGTGCTGCGGCTGCGCGCGGCCGGGGCCAGCATCGAGCAGGTGGTGATGGCGCTGCGCGAGCGGGGCGTCGCCCATGGCGAGCTCGAGCTGTTGCTGAGCGAGGAGATCGCCGCGCAGCGCCGCCCCCGCCTCAACCCGCCCGGAGAGCTCTCGGTGCCGACGGGCCGTGCGCCAGTGCTGTCGCGCACCTCGTCTCCGTTGGGCTGGGCGGGCGTGGTGACCGGCGCGCTGCTGCTCTTCACCTCGACCTGCCTGGTGGTGACCCATTCCCCACTCGTGCCCCTCGTCGTCGGGGCGCTCGGCATCGGGAGCCTCGCTGCGGGGTTGACGCGGCTGCGCCAGGCGCCGCGCCGCTTCGTGTGGGGGCGCACCGCGCTGACCTTCGCGGCCATCTCGCTGCCGACGACGCTGCTCTCGCTCTTCGTGCCGTTCACCTGGTGGACCGGCGCGTGGGCGACGGTCTTCGTGGGCTCGGTCGTCACGGCGCTCGTGGTGCGCGGGCGCGGGCGGCTCCCCTCGGTGGCCGACTTCGAAGCGCGCGGGCCCACGTACGAGCACCAGGACGTGCAGCTGCGGGTCAACGCGCCGTCACCGGCGAAGGTGGCGTTCGGCGGAGTGCTCGAGCTCATCGTGCACGCGCAGAACGTGGTGCGCGCGCCGCGCGAGCTGCAGGTGGTCATCTCGGGCGACACCGGCGTGGTGAGCAACGAGCTGCGCCACGCGTTCCCGCTGCGGCCTGGCTACGTGCACCAGCTGGTGATTCCGGTGCGCGTGTGCGCGGTGGCGGTGGGGCCCCACCAGCTCGACGTGACGTTCAGCGGCGCGGGCGTCGAGCAGGGAGATCGCGTGCAGGTGAGCACCGGCGCGACGTTCTGGGCGAGGACGGACACCGTGGCGACGCGGTTGATCAACGGGGCGTTCGAGGCGAGCCCGCAGGTCAGCGTGCGCGTGAGCATCGACCCCGCGTTGCCGCCGGTGGAGGCGAGCCCGCGGGCGCAGGCGAAGGTGGTGTTCGAGCCGAGCGATGAGGACCTGGAGCGCGCGGCGAAGGGGTAGTGCTCCCTCTCCCTGCGAACGCGGGGAGAGGGTCGGGGTGAGGGGCTGACCTGCCGCTGCGCTCCGACGTGTTTCTCCTCACCCCGGCCCTCTCCTCTGAGGAGGAGAGGGAGAGAGTTGGTCGAGCACGTTGCTGATCTCGATCTCCGTCACCACCTCGACGGTCGAGAGCTGTTGCGTCTCGGCCTCGTCGAACGCGACCTTCTTCGCTCGTCCCTTCGGCTTCGCTCTCGCCTTCTTCGCCTTCTTCGAATTCTTCGCCTTCTTCCGCTTCGCAGCCACGCGCCACCTCCCGTTTCGTCGGCCGGCATCATCGCCGAAGAACTGGAGCGACTTCGACCCGGGGTCACGCCGCCGACCCGGGGGCACCGCTGGATTCCAGCCGATCTGCAGCTGGCGGGGCGCGTGCACTGATCCACCGCATGGCTCGCAAGGTGCACCAGATCATGACGGTAGACGTGGCATGCGCGAAGGAAGCGGTGCCCATCTCCGTGGCCTGGGAGTTGATGGAGCGCCGGCAGGTCCGACACCTCCCGGTCGTCGCCGCGGACGATGGCAACCGCCTCGTGGGCTTCGTCTCTGACCGCGACCTGCTCGCCGCGGGCAAGCACTCGCAGGCCCCGGTGGCCTCGGTGATGAACCGCACGCCGGTCTCGATCGATCCCCAGACCACCATTCGCGAGGTGTGCCAGCTGTTCTTGAAGAAGCGCTTCGACGCGGCGCCGGTCGCTGATGGCGAGGGCAACCTCCTCGGGCTGGTCACCACGAGCGATCTGCTGCGCACGCTGGCGAGCTGATCAGCGCGAGGCTCGTTTGGCGCGCCGCGCGAGCACCCACGCCGCGAGGAGCAGCCGAAGTCTCCCTCTCCCCAGCAGGGGGAGAGGGTCGGGGTGAGGGGAAGAACTTCTGACCTCTGCGCTTCGACGCGTCTCTCCTCACCGCAGCCGCAACGAGACCAGCGCCTCCTCGAGCGCGCGCGCGACGTCGGTAGGCGGCTCGGCCGGCAACGTGCTCTCGGCCTCGGCGCGCGCAAGCAACGCGAACACCGAGTCGACCCGCGTCGCCCACGCCTGCGCCAACGCCGCCGGCAGCTCGCTCTTCTCGCCACGACGCTTCTGCTCGATCAGCTCGAGCGCATCACCCAGCTCGTACTTCGGCGCGAGCACCGACAAGTCCGTCACCACCAACCCCTCGCGGAGCGCGTGCGTGCCGGTCAGCAGCGTGCGCAACACGTAGAGCAGCTTCTTGGCCGACGCACGCCCGCCCTGTTCCCACGCCGCGCGCTGCTGCGTCGCGAAGCCGAAGTAGTGACGCGCGAGCCGCGTCGACAACGACGCCTGCACCAGCGGCACCAGCGGCTCGAAGCCGCGCCCGCTCGAGAGCGTGAAGCCCGAGAGGAAGCGCTCGAGGTAGTTGCCGTTGCCCTTGAGCACGCCCTGCAACACGCCACCCAGCTCGTTGCTCGAGTAGTCGATCTCCACGCCCTCGATGATCTCGAGGCGCTCCGCGGGCGGCACCTGCGCGGCGAAGCCCAGCAGCGCGCGCGTCGGCGCGAGGTGCACCGCCTTCAGGTCGAGGTCGGAATCGGGCGACGGAAAGCCGTACGCGTGCGCGCCGCTCAGCGAGATGACCACGTGCTCCCGCCGCGACGACTCGAGCGCGAGCGCGGCCGAGGCGATGGTGCGCTGGTGCGGCGTGAAGTGCGCCCACGTGCCCTGCCCTTCCTGCGGCGCGGGTGCCGACGCCACTTCGACGCGCACGCGCGGCCACGCCTCGCCACGCACGTGACGACGCGCGAGCTCTTCGTGAATGCGGCGCAGGAGTGCATCGGCCCGCTCGAAGTCGGGCTGCTCGGGCAGCTTCGAGCCGTCGCGCGCGGCCTCCAGCGCCGGGCTCATCGCCTCGGCGCGCCGCACCACCTCGTCGAGCTCGAGCTCCCCGCGCTTGATGGACAGCAGCGTGTCGCGGAACGCACCGGTCGCGGCGAAGGTGGGCGTGCCGGTCTCGAGCCAGCCGCGCGCCAGCTCGATGAGGCGCAGCAGGTTGTAGGCGTTCTTCGGGCGCAGCGAGCGCGCGTCGGGCGGACGCCGGCCACCCGCGCGTGCGTACGCGGTGAGGCCCTCGAGATCGTTTCGCTCGAGCAGCCCCTGGTCCCACAGCGAACGGTAGAGCTGCTTGAGGCGAACGCGCGCGGCGTGCACGGCGTCGCCGTCGGTGCGGCCGTCGATCTTCGCGGCGAGGCGCCGCGCGAGCTCGTCGAGGCCAGGCGCCGGGTCTTCGCACAGCCACGCGAGCACGAGGTCGCGGTGCTCGGCGAGGCGCTGGCTGGCGCTCAGCTTGTCGAGCTGGCTGAGCGCGTAGCGGCCGAAGCTCCCGAACAACAGCTTCGACACGAAGGCCTCGCGCGCGTCGAGCACCCACTGGCCGATTTCATCGAGCGCCTTCACCGACGGCACGAAGAGCAGCTCGAGGGTGTTGGGGTCGGCGCGCAGCGCCTGCTCCACGAGCTTGCGCACTTCCCAGTACGTCGCGCTGCCGTCGGCGCTCACCAGGTCCACCGGCGGCTCCGCGAGCCCACCCGTCCACGAGAACGGCAGGGCGAACGCGCCACGCAGGTCGGTGTCGCTCTGGTCGTCGGCGAGGCCCCACGCCTGGCTGCCCACGGTCGCCTCGAGCACGCGGCACGGGTGCAGCGACTGCCACGCGGCCTCTCGGCGCTGCGCGAAGTGGAGCTGCCCGAGCCGTCGCGGCGCGAGCTCGGCGCGCTCGTACCAGAGCTCCCCCACGCCGGTGACGAGCACGTCGAAGCCGCCGTCGCGCGCGCGCACCACGCGGCCCACGAGGCCCTGGGGCACGCGCTTGCCATGCAGCAGCCGCTCGACGCGCAAGGTCACCTCGGTGCCGTGCGGCAGGGGCACCGACAGCGGGTCCACTTCGGCGAGGGCAGAGATGCGGGAGGTCATGGCGAGCCTTCGAGCGTGACGCACCCCGACTGACGAGGCGAGCAAGACTGACGCGTTTGTGCGAACACCCGCACGGTCATGGCCTGGCTCGACCCGACACAGCTGCGCGTGGGCCTCGGCGTGATGCGCCTGTCGACTGAGAAGACGCGCGACGAGGCGCACGCCCGCTCGGTGGTGCACGCCGCGCTCGACGAGGGACTGCGGGTGTTCGACACCGCGCGCGCGTACGGCCTCGACGAGTGGGACGCGCACCACAACGAGCGCTGGCTGGGGAAGTTCCTGCGCGAGCACGGCAAGGGCGGCGAGGCGCGCGTCATCACCAAGGGCGGCATGCGCCGCGACGGCTTCAAGTGGATCCCCGATGGGCGCGCCGCCACGCTCGAGGCGCACTGCGAGAAGAGCCTCGAGGCGCTGGGGCGGCCGATCGACCTCTACCTGCTCCACGTGCCCGACCCGAAGACGCCGTTTGCGACGCAGGTGCGCGCGCTGATGTCGCTGCGCGAGCGCGGGTTGGTGAAGGCGGTGGGGCTGTCGAACGTGTCGCGGGCGCAGCTCGACGAAGCGGTGTCGCTCGGCATGGACGTGGCGGCGGTGCAGCTCGGGCTGTCGCTGCTCGATGACTCCGCGATTCGCGGGGGCGTGGTGGCCGGGGCGCTGTCGCGCGACATCACCGTGCTCTGCCATTCGCCGCTCGGCGGGCCGAAGAAGTTCGAGCAGCTCGGCGCGCAGCCGTGGTTGGTGGCGCAAGCGCGCGAGGCGGGCTGCAGCCCGTGGGAGTGGGCGCTCGCGTCGCTGCTCGCCCTGTCACCGCAGTTGATGGTGTTGCCGGGCGCGCGGCGCGTCGAGACGGTGCGCTCGTGCCGGCGGGCCGCTGACGTGAAGTACGTCGCGCCGTCGAAGCCTGCGCCGCCTCCGCCTGCGCCGGCCGGCGTGAAGGTGCATTTGCTCATGGGCATCCAGGGCGCGGGGAAGACGACCGCGGTGGAGCGCCTCGTCGGTGAGGGCTTCAGCCGGCTCAACCGTGACGACGAGGGCGGCACGCTCGAGAAGCTGCACGCGCGCATCGGGCCGCTGCTGAAGCAGGGCAAGCCCGTGGTGCTCGACAACACCTACGTCACACGGGCGCAGCGGGCCGGCGCCATCGCCGCGGCGCACCAGCACGGCGCGGAGGTGCATGGCACGTGGCACGAGATTGAGCCCGCCCAGGCGCAGGTGAACATCGTGCTGCGCATGCTCGCGGTGCACGGGCGGTTGCTCACGCCCGCGGAGCTGAAGAAGGGGAAGACGCCTGACTCGCTCTCGCCGACGGCGCATCAGCGCACGCTGCGCACGGTCGAGGTCCCCGGTGACGATGAGGGGTTCAGCTCGGTGCAGCGCGTGGCCTTCGCCCGGCGCGGGTGGCCGTGGGAAGGGACACGGGCGGCGCTCTTCGTCGGGCTCGAGGCGATGAACGATGCGCGGCTTGGCGCGGTGCCCGCGGAGTGGCCTCGCATCGTGGTCGGGTGGAAGGAAGGAGGCGGCGTCGTGGTGCCGGCCGGGTTCGTCGATGCGACGTGTCCGCATGAGGGCGGGCCGCCGGTGTGTTGGTGCCGGCCTCCGTTTCCCGGGGCGGTGTTGGCGCAAGCGCGGGCGTTGGGGATTGGGTTTGCGGAGAGCTTGTTGGTGAGTGATTCGCCGTCGCTGCAGCGGCTGGCTGCAGCGCTGGGGATTCCTGTCGCCCGGTGATGGGGCCTGGGCTGAACGCGAGCGGTAAACGTCAATGTGCGCCGTGCCTGTCGCGAATCAGCCGCGACCGCACGACACGCTCGTCATGCAGGTAACGAGGCTTCGGACTCGATCAATCCGAGGTGTCTCCAAAAGTGCGCGATAAGCATGGTTTCCTATGCCTATCGTGCAAAGTCGGAGACAGCTCCCGGCGATCGCTGCGGCCCCTGCGCGGCGCTCACAGGGAGAGCGAGCTTCGCAGTACATCGAGCGCTTCGATGGTGCCGACGGTCTCGCCTCTCGCGTTCACCACCACCACCGACGAGACGTGCCGCTCGACCATCAACCGCGCGACCTCCTGCAGCGTGGCGCTCTCGGTGACGGTGATGGGCTCGGCGCTCATCACGTCTTCGACTTCGGTCGGCGAGAGGTGCCCGAAGCCGCGGTGCTCGGCCGCCTCGAGCCGCGCGCGGTGCAGATCAGCCGCGGTCACCTGGCCGACCACCACGCCGACGTCATCGACCACCGGCGCCGCGCTCAAGCCCGCGCGATCGAGAACGTGCGCCGCTTCCTCCACGCCCAGCTCGCCGTCGAGGCAGACGCTCTTCGCACCGACCAGCTCGCCTGCGTTCTGCGTGGGGTTGCTCAGTGCTTCGGGAATCGCGCACTCCAGCGCGCGGCCGGGCACTTCCTTCTCGAGGCGCGCGCAGTTGCGGCAGTGATCGAGGCCGATCGCACCGGCGTGAATGGGGCAATGCACCGTGGCACGCCGGGCAGGCGCCTCGCCCTCGCGGTGCGACTCCAGCACGCGCAGCGGGAGCCGGACCGTTTTGTCTTTTCCGTCCCCCATGACGGTCCTCCACATCGATTTGACGCCCCCGGGCGAACCGCCACAACTGCACAGTTTGCGTTGCTCGTGTCACGAACCGGCCAGCTCGAACGTGCTGCCGCAAAAGGTCCCGATGCCGAAACATTCCTGCTAGTTGGAGCGCGCGATGAATCCCACTCTCGTGTCGGTCTTCCTGTTCTGCGGGCTGAGCTTTTTCGCCGTGACGATGTGGGGGCGCCTCAAGGCCTTCCGCGCGCTCTCGCCGGTGCCGGGCAACCGCATGGATCGCAAGAACGAGCGCCTCATGGCCCTCCTGCAGTTCGGCTTCGGCCAGAAGCGCATGGTCGACCCCGAGGAGTTCACGCCCGGCCTGATGCACGTGCTCATCTTCGCCGCGTTCCTCGCGGTGCAGGCGCGCACCGGCATGCTCTTCGTGATGGGCTTCTCGGAGAGCGCGATGCACGTGCTCACCAACCTGTCCGACCCGTTCTGGGCCGAGCACTCGGCGCTCAAGTCGATCTACGAGGCGTACCTCTTCGCGAAGGACATCATCGCGGGCCTCTCGGTCATCGGCGTCGCGTACTTCTTCTGGCTGCGCATCGTCGTGAAGCCCGCGCGCATGACGCAGTCGGGTGAGGCGCTCCTCATTCTCGGCTTCATCGGCGGCCTCATGGTGACGGAGTTCATCTTCGGCGCCTCGCACTTCCGCGAGCAGGGCATCACCTGGTCGGCGTGGGAACCGGTGACCTCGTTCGTGACGTGGCTGACGCGCGACCTGACGCAGACGCACCTCCACGCGCTGGGCATCGCGTGCTTCTGGACGCACCTCGGCATCGTGATGACGTTCTTGAACTTCCTGCCGTACGGGAAGCACTTCCACGTCATCGTCGGCCTGCCCAACGTCTTCTTGAAGAAGCTGCCCGCGGTCGAGACGCCGAAGGTCTCGAGCAGCGCGAAGCTCTCGACGCCGAACCTCGAGAAGGAAGAGTACGGCGCGAAGGTCATCACCCAGCTGAACTGGAAGCAGGCGCTCGACGTCAACACCTGCACCGAGTGCGGCCGCTGCCAGACGCACTGCCCGACGTACATCACGCACAAGCCGCTGACCCACAAAGCGGTGAACCAGACCTTGAAGCACTTCCTCTGGGACCACGAGGAAGAGCTCGCCACCGCGAGCGTGAAGAAGGCCGACGACGGCACCACCAGCTACGAGTGGAAGGTGAACGGCGAGACGAAGCCGATGCCTCCGCTGGTCGCGGCCGAGGGCGGCGTGCTCAAGCCCGAGACGGTGTGGGCGTGCACGACGTGCGGCTGGTGCGAGACGGCGTGCCCGGTGTTCATCGAGAACGTGCCGCGCCTCATCGACATGCGCCGCTTCAAGGTGCAGGTCGAGGCCGACTTCCCGCCCGAGCTGCAGCGCGTGTTCGAGGGCATCGAGCGCCAGGGCAACCCGTGGGGCCTCGGGCAGGAAAAGCGTGACGAGTGGGAAGGCGACATTCCGCTGCCGAAGTGGGGCGACGGCGGCGAGTACGAGATCCTCTTCTTCGTCGGCTGCGCGGGCTCGTACGACGAGCGCATGAAGAAGGTGTCGAAGGCGGTCGCGAAGATCCTCACCGAGGCGGGCGTGAAGTTCGCGACGCTCGGCAAGGAAGAGACCTGCAACGCCGAGCTCGCGCGCCGCGGCGGCAACGAGTTCCTCTACCAGACCATGGCCAAGGCCAACGTCGAGTCGTGGAACGGCAAGGGCATCAAGAAGGTCGTCACGCAGTGCCCGCACTGCTTCAACACCATCAAGAACGAGTACCCGGAGTTCGGCGGCAACTACACGGTCATCTCGCACACCGAGCTGATCAACGACTTGCTCAACGACAAGCGCATCAAGCTGAGCAAGGTGATGAAGGAAAAGCTCACCTTCCACGACCCCTGCTACCTCGGCCGCCACAACGGCGTGTACGACGCGCCGCGCGAGGTGCTGAAGGCCATCCCCGGCCTGGAAGTCGTCGAGATGCAGCGCAGCAAGCGCGAGTCGTTCTGCTGCGGCGCCGGCGGTGCCCGCATGTGGATGGAGGAGCACGAGGGCACGCGCATCAACCACAACCGCGCGAACGAGGCGGCGCTGACGCTGGCGCACGCCAACAACCCGTCGATCCCCTTCCCGTCGGCCACCGACCACCAGAAGCCCGGCCAGGTCGGCGACTACACGGGCCCCGCCGAGGGCACGGTCGCGGTCGCCTGTCCGTTCTGCCACACGATGATCCGCGACGGCCTCGCCGACACGCACCGCGAACACATGAAGGTGCGCGACGTGGCCGAGCTGGTGGCCGACTCGATGGAGACGAAGACGCCGGCCCCTGCCCCTTCGGGTGAAACGAACCCGGCGCCCCAGGCATAGAACGCTCGCCATGCTGAAGGTCGGAGACCAGGCCCCTGACTTCGACGCGATCGACTGTCGCGGCGAGCGGGTGCGCCTGTCGGACTTCATCGCCCAGAAGAAGAAGGTGGTGCTCTTCTTCTTCCCGCGCGCGTTCACCCCGGCGTGCACCCTCGAGGTGCGCAACTTCCGCGACAACTACGAGCGCATCTCGTCGCTCGGCGCGGAGCTGGTGGGGGTCTCGGTCGACAAGGCCGAGCGCAACTGCAAGTTCGCCACCGAGGAGCAGCTGCAGTTCAAGCTCGTCGGCGACGAAGAGCGCGTCTTGAGCGAGAAGTACGGCGTGGTGTGGCCGGTGTTGAAGATCGATCGCCGCGCCACCTTCGTCATCGACGAGCAGGGCGTGATTCGAGAGGTGATTCACCACGAGGTGCAGGTGTACCGGCACCTCGAAGACGTGCTCTCGAAGCTGGGCTCGCTCGAGACCTTCGGCAAGTAGGCCCTACTTCGCGACGAGCGGCTCGACGCACGCGCGGCCGCCGCACCCGCTCTTCACCGCGGCGTCGACGCGCTTCGCCCACGCGAGATTCCACGCTGAAGTCGGCCCCGATCCGAGCTCACGCTGCAGCGCTTCACTCACCGCGCGTCCCTCGTCCTTCTTCCCGCTCGCCGTCAGCAGCACCGCGCGCAGCCCTTCGCTCACCACCCACATCGGCGACGCGCGCACCGAGCCGGGGAAGGGAGGCGGGCTCACGTGCTCGAGACCCTCCGCGCTGCCGCCGGCGTGGAGCGCCACCGCGCTGCGCATCGCCCACCATGCGGACTCCATCGGCGCGTCGAGGTCTTCGGGCATCGCGCCTGGCGCCGGCCACTTCGCCGAAAGAAAGCGCGCGAGCAGCAACCACGGCAGGTGCTCGGTGCCGTCGTCGTCGCCGACGCGCGCGTGCTCGGCCTCGAGCGCGGCGAGGGCGGGCGAAAGACCGTCGAGCACCCACGTCGCCTGGAAGTCCATCACCGCCAGCTCGTCGTCGACCGGCAACCCGAGCGCGCGCACCTGCTTCACCGACGCGCGCAGCCGCGTGGCTGCCTCGACGTCGCCCGTCGCTTCGACCCACTGCCAATCGGCGAGCGCGCGCAGCAGCTCGGCCTTCGGAGACGTCTGCTTCGACAACAGCTCTCGTTGCTCGGCGAGCGCGACACCCAACTCCGTGGTGCGCCCCGTCACGCGCAGCACCGCGGCCCAGCCGTCGAGCACGCCGACGAGGGAGCCCGGCACCTTCGCGCTCAACGCGCGGGCGCGGGTCACGATGCGCTCGGCTTCGGGAAAGAGCGTGGCGTCGATGCGCGCGACGCGCAGGTCGAGCTCGTTCGCCAGCGCCTTCAGCTCGCGCGGAGAATCCCCGAGCTTCGCGGCGAGCTGGCCGGCGCGCGTGTAGGCGGCGAGCGCCTCGTCGAGGCGACCGGCGTGCTCGTCGAGCGTGCCACGCACGAGGTCGGCGTCGACGCGCGTCTGCGGCGTGCCCGCGCGCTCGACGAGCGGACCGAGGGAAGCGAGCAGCGCCTGCGCGGCGCCGTCGTCTTGCCGCACGCGCACCAGCAGCCCGGCCTCGCCCACCAACGCCGCGGCCCGCAGCGTCTCGTCGTGCAGCTTCTCGGCGAGGGCCGCGGCCGCGACGCAGTCTTCGAGCGCGTGCGCGCCGTCGCCCTGGGCGTTGAAGGCCTGCGCGCGGCTCCAGCGCAGCGTGGCCTCGAGCCGCGCGGGGATGCCGCCATCGAGCGCCTGGCTCGCGAGCGTCACCGCGCCCGCCGCGTCACCCGACTCGCGCAGCGTGTCGACCGACAGCACCACCGAGGTGTCGACCTTCGCGGGGGCGCCGACCTCGAGGCACGACTCCGGCGTGGGGAGCTCGTCGCTGAGCGCCAACAACGCCTCGCGCTGCGCGGGGCCGACGCGCGGAGAGACGACCGCCAGCGCGAGGTTCTTGAACTGCAGGCGTTGCTCGTCGAGGCAGAAGCCGACCGCCTCGCGCTCGCGGCTGCTCAGTTGCTTCGCCCCGCCCCCGAGGCACACCTCGCGCCGCAGGGCGCGCCAGCGACCGGCCCACGCGTCGAGCGGCGTGCCGTCGACTCCGGGCGGTTGGCCCAGGCGTTCCTTCGTGGACAGGTCGAGACAGCGTTGGTCGATGCGGCGCTGCAGCGTGGTGCCGACCACGCCGACCACCGTGGCGAGGGCGAGGAGCGCGAGGCCCACGAAGAGCGGCACGCGCGAGGCGCGCGGCGCGACGACCTTCTCGAACGCGGCCAGCACCTCGGTGAGCGAGGCCCGCTCAGCGCGCTCGGGGTGGAGCCCGCGACGCAGCGCCTCTCCGAGTGACGCCGGCGCATCGGACGGCGGCACGGGCGGCGGCGGCTGCGACGCGCTCTCGCGCAGGCCCTCGAGGGTCTCGGCGCGCGAGGGGCGGCGGCCGTAGAGCGCTTCCCACGCGGTGACGCAGAACGCGTACACGTCGTCGGCGGTGGTGGGCGGCTGCGAGGCGAGCGCCTGCGCCGACATGTACGCGGGCGTGCCGACCAGTCCCCCGCCAGCGCTCGCGTCGGTGGGCGCGTGGGCGAGGCCGAAGTCGGCGACGCGCGCGCGGGCGTCTTCACCGACGAGCACGTTGGCCGGCTTGAAGTCGCGGTGGAGGATGCCGGCGGCGTGCACCGCCTCGAGGCCGCGGCCGGCTTCGAGCAGCACGCGCGCGACCTCCTTCCACGGGCGGCGATCGCGCAGCCAGTCGCGCAGCGAGCCACCGCGCACCAGCTCCATCGCCAGGCCCAGCGCGTCGCCCTCGGACAACACGTCGTAGATGGCGACCACGTTCGGGTGCTGCACGCGCGCCGCGGCCCGCGCTTCCTTCATCAGCTGCTCGCGCGCGAAGGGCGAGAGCTGCGCGGGCGTCGCGCCGTCGGGCCCGCTCAAGAGCTTGAGCGCGACGGTGCGCTGCAGCTCGGGGTCGTTCGCGGCGAAGACCACGCCCATCGCGCCGGCGCCGAGCCGCTCGGTGATGACGTAGCGGCCGAGGCGATCGAGCGTGCCCGCGGGCCGGGGCGAGGCCGCCGTCGCGGTGAGTGACAGCGCCGGGTCGGGGGAGGTCTTCTCATCAGCCACGACCGTCTTTCACCCGAGATTCCTCGCGCGGTCACGCTCTGCGCACCGCCGCGACCCGAAGCGGCCTTGTCCGGCGACTACATCGACAGGAACGCCTCGAGGTCCTTCTCGAGGGCGTCGGCCGCCTTGCCCAGCTTCGCGTCGCGCAGCACCTCCACGTACGCGCGTGTCGGCCCGGCGAGCTCGTCGATGCGCGGGTGGTCTCTGGGAGCGAGCGCCTTGAGCTTCTTCGCGTCGAGCTCGTCGGTGAGGAACTGGTGGCCGTTGCCCTTGCGCTCCTGCGCGTACCGGTCCTTCCACCGCTTGACCTGTTCACGCACCAGCTTCGCGAGCAGCTCGTTGGGCGTCTCGAGCAGGGCGGGCACGCACGCCGGGCGGAAGACGTCGTACATCCAGTCGAACAGCGCGCCCCGCAGAATGCGTGTGCGCCGGGCGGGGTCGAGGGCGAGCAACACGTCCTTCCACATCGGCGCCGCCCACTTGTTGTCGAAGGCGCTCGCGGTCAGCTTGTCGAAGCGCTTGTCTTCACCGTGCTTCGTGCGGCGGGCGAGCTCGAGGGCGATGGGCGTGCGCAGGTTCTCGATGAGGAAGATGGCGCCCGAGGGGTCCTGCACCTCGCCGTAGAAGTTGAACTCGCGCAGCTGCTTCAGGATTCCGCGCTCGTGTCGACACGCCGCCAACAACGCTGACGCGACGCGATCTGCCACCAGCGCTCCGTCGGCGTCTTGCCCGCGCAACTGCGCGCGGCACGTCTGCACCGCCAGCCCCATCACCTCTTCGCCGCTCGAGCCCTCGGTCACGGCGGTGGCGATGGCAGCGCGCTTCTGCGGGCTCTTCGCGGCCAGCGTCATCAGGTCGCGCAAGGAGCGCTCGTGCCCCTCGAAGCGCCACGTGCGGTCGAGCGGGTCCTCGGCGGTGAGGCCGATCGTCCGGCGCAGCTCGAGCGCGACGCCGGGCAGGCCACGCTGCACCAGCAGTTCCTGCACCAGCCTGAAGTGGCTCGCGTCGCTCGTCACGACGTCGAGGAAGCCGCGTTGGGCGTCGTCGAGCGCGGCCGCCTTCACCTTCCTGGGGAAGAGCGCCGGGGCGACCGCGGGAATGATGAGGTGCGCACGCGGCGAGTCGAGCAACCCGAGCAGCACCGCCGGGTCTCCATCGCGCGCAGCGACGAAGCGCAGGAGGTCGACGGTGAGCAGCGTGATGTTGCCCTGCCGCCACGGGAAGGTCTTCTCGTCCTCGGCGTCGAGCAACTGCCCGGCGACGGCCGCCGCCTTCGAGGGCAACGGGCCGGCCATCGCCAGCCCCAGCAGTCCCGCCAGCTGCTCGATCGCTGCCTTTGCCCCGAGCGCGCGCTCGAAGAGGGGGCGTTCTGCCGTCGGCTTGGCGTGAATGACGAGCCCGAAGAGCAGCGTCGCGCGCACCACCGCCGAGCGCTCGCCCTTCAGTGCGTCTCGCAGCGTCTGCGCGAGCGCGGCGCGGTCCTCGCGCAGCGAGGCGAACAGGAAGGCCGCCCCGATGCGCGAGCGCTCATCGCGAGAACGCAGCAACGCCAGCGCAGACTCGCGGCATTGCTGAGCGGCCGAGAGGAAGCCGGCGTCGACGGGCCGGGGCTGGGCCGACAGCAGCTGCATCGGGT
Source organism: Myxococcaceae bacterium (assembly GCA_046351675.1). GTDB lineage: Bacteria > Myxococcota > Myxococcia > Myxococcales > Myxococcaceae > Archangium_A. Next base: position 165,918 of record JAXLYB010000014.1, on the reverse strand, counting down.
CGCCATCGCACGCGAGCGTGCCGAGGAGCTGCAGCAACGGGCCCGCCACCTTGCACTTCGGGTCCTGCGCGAAAGGCACCAGCAGCGGGGCGACCACCAGCGCGCCGGGCGAGGTCGCGTCCTGGTGCACCAGCTCGGTGGCGAAGAAGGAGTACGCGTCGCGCGCCTGCGCGAGGGTGCCGCGGAGCTTCTGGAGCATCGCCGGCACCTTGCGGCCGTCGTCTTCGTAGACGAGCTCGACGCGCTTCCAGTCGATGGATGAGTTCGGTCGCTTCGAGGGCATGCGCAGGATGATGCGCGAGGCGAGCAGCAATGCCGATTCGAATCTTCGCTACGGCGCGCCGCACGCCAGCCACGTCAGCAGCCGCAGCCGCTCGGCCTCGGTGAGGGTCTGCAGCTGCGGCATCGAGCCTGATTCCACCGAGAGACGAATCGAATCGGCCGACAGCCGCACGTCGGTGACGGTCGTCCACGCGGCGTCGTGGCGGTGACACGCGCCGATGCACACCGTCGCGAAGAAATTCTGCCCGTAGCCCGACCACGTGTCGCTGCAGTCGAGGCCGCTCTTCCGCGTGAAGGCGCCGCACGAGGGCGTGTCGGCCGCGAGGCACTGCGCTCCGAGCCGCGGGCCCTTGCCCAGGCCGATGCTCTGGCACGTCGCGCCCTCGGCGCAGGTGAAGGTGGCGCTGCAGTCCTTGCCGCAGCGGGCCTCGACGCCGCCCAGGCAGAGCGAGCCGGTGCCGCACTCCGCCGAGGTGACGCACGCCGCGCAGAAGGGAGTGGTCGCGCCGCCGCCGCCCGTCGCGCTGGAGCCGCCGCCCGTCGCGCTCGAGCCGCCGCCCGTCGCGCTGGACCCTCCGCCGGTCGCTCCCGAGCCTCCGCCCGTCGCGCTGCCGCCGCCGGTGCCGCCGTCGTTGCCGCTGGACACCGCGCCACAGCCCAGCAGCCCCAGCGTCACCATGACGACCCACGCGCGCACGCGCGCGAGCCATGCGAAGCCCACGCCACGCTCGGGCGCTCGTGAATCCAGCGACGTGGCGGCGCGGCGCCCTCGGAAAACCGAGGCGGGAACGGCGCGCCGTGACACCATCGGCGCATGCATCGGTTCGCCGCGGTGTTGCTGTTGGCCACCCTCTCTCTCGGGTGCACGAAGAAGCCTGCGCCGAAGCGGTGCTTCGACGTGACCGTCGCCACGACGAGCAAGACGAGCCGCGAGGTGTTCGCGAAGGCGGGCTGCCAGGGCGGCGGCGTGACGTGGGCAGCGATTCTGACGACGCTCGCCGACCGCGAGGGGCCGAGCACCGCGACCGCAGGCGAGGAATGGACCGGCGACGTGCGCGCGCGCGAGGGTGGGATCTTCTCCATCGACGAAGAGGGCGACGCGTCGCGCTTCTGCTCGAACGAGCCCGCATTCCTCGCGCGCATCGAGTCGGAGTGGAAGCGGATCAACGCCGACCCGGCGGCCCTGCGCGCGGTGATGAAGGACACCTCGGCCGAAGAGATGGAGTGCGAGGGGGACTGAGGAGCCGCCGCACAGAAGGTGCCTCGGAGGCACATTTTGTGCGAACACCCTCGAGCTCGTGGCCTTGCACTGGTCATTCCCGGCGTGGAAGCGGACGGTGCCGCTCGCGGTGATGCGCGCGCAGCTCGACGCGCAGGCACTGGGCGCGCTCGAGAAGCGCTTCGACTTCGCGCGGTGGGAAGGCGAGTGCGGCGAGCAAGATTGGCGGGAAAGCCTCTACGTGCTCGACGTCGTGTCGCGGGTGATGCCGAGCGACGTGCCGGCCGGACGCGCGCTCGACGTGGGGAGCAAGAATGGCTGCTACCTCCCGGGGCTGGCGACCGCGGTGCCGCGCGGGTGGGACGCGGTCGAGCTCGACGCGCACCGGCGCTACCTCTGGGGCTCGACGCGGCGCGTGTACGGAGAGCGCATGGCGCGCGCGTTTCCCGAGTGCCGGTTTCACTGCGGCGACGTGCGCCAGCTCCAGGGGCCGTGGGCGGTGGTGACGTGGTTCTTACCGTTCGTGACGCCAGAGCCGCTCGAGGCGTGGGGACTCTCGGCCGACGCCTTCGCGCCGGAAGCGTTGCTGCGGCACGTGGTGGAGCGGGTGGTTCCGGGTGGCGTGCTCTTCGTCGTGAACCAGGGGGAGCACGAGGCGGAAGTGCAGGCGGGGCTGTTCAAGAAGGTCGGCGTCGAGGCGAAGTCATTGGGCCGCATCGAGAGTGCGCTGTCGCCGTTCAAGAAGCCGCGCTTCGGCTTCCTCGTGCGCCATTAGGAGAGAACCCTCGGAACGCAGCACTCGTTTACCCCTCACCCCAACCCTCTCCCCCTCGGGGGGAGAGGGAGCTGTTATCGCAACCCGAGCCGCTGCTTGATGCTGTCGAGTTCGCTGCGCGCCGCATCACGCTGATCGAGCAACACCATGTTCTCCCGGTGCAGCGCTTCGTACTGCCGCTCGACGTGATGCCACTCAGTGCTGGCCGTCTCGAGGTTCTGCGCGAGCTGCTGCGCCTGCTGCTGCAGCGCCGCGACGTTCTGCTCATGCACACCCTGCAACTTCACCAGCGCGTCCTCGTGCGCGGCGTTGGCATTCGCGAGCTGGCCTTCGAGCTCCCCGACGCGCGCGGTGGCCTTGCCGAGCTGCTCTTCGAGCTCGCGTGACTTGCCGCGGGCCTCGAGGAGCTTCTGCGCCGTGCCCTGGTGCTTCTCCTTCTCCTTCGCGAGCGACTGCTCGAGCTCAGCGCGCTTCTGCTGCTCGGTGGCGAGCACCTTCTCGTGCTCGGCCATCAGCTTCTGCTGCAGCTCGTTGGCGGCGGCCTCGAGCTCCGACACGCGCGCGCGCGCAGCGTTGCGCTCGTTCTCGACCTTGCCGATCTCGATGTTGAGCGAGTCGCGGCGGGCCTTGAGCTGCTGGCACTCGACCTCGAGCTCGGCGACGCGGCTGGTGGCCTCGAAGATCTTCTTCTGCTCGTCGCTGCTGCCCTGCTCGAGCGATCGGAGCTGCTCCTCGAGCGCCTGGGTGCGCGCCTTCTCGGTGGTGAGCTCGGCCTCGAAGCCGCTGGCCTGCCCGGCGAGCTGCTCGAGCTGGGCGTGTTCCTCGTCGGCGGCGCTGCGGGTGGTGGCGAGCTGGTGCTCGAGTTCCTGGCTGCGCGCTTCCCACGCCTGCAGGCGCGTGAGGAGGTCGGCGCCGCGGGCCTGCTCGACGATGAGCTGCTGGCGCGTGTTCGACAGGTCGTGCTCGAGCTCGCCCTGGCGGCGGAGCGCGTCGGGGTCTTCTTTGGGTTTGCTGCCGAGCTCGGCCTCGAGCGTGCGTACGCGCTCCTTGAGCTCGCGGCGATCGTTCTCGAGCGTGGCGATCTCGTCCTGCAGGCCCTTGAGGCGATCTCCGAGCAGCCCCTGGTCGTCGGCGTTGACGTTGGTCTTGTCGTCGCGGCGGGCCTGTTCCTTCTCGGCGGCGATGACGGCGCCCGCGAGCGGCGAGCGCGCGATGGGCACGGTCTTGGTGGTGAACGCCTCGGGGCGATCGAGCTTGGGCGCGTTGACGGTGACCTCGACGGGCTCGACGCGGGCCTGCTTCGCCTCGAAGAGCGCGGCCTCGGACACCACGAGCTTCTTGCGCACCTCGTCGAGCTGGCCCTCGGTGGTGCCGAGCTTCTGCTGCACGTCGTGGAGCCGGCCCTCGACCTCGGCGAGCTTGTTCTTCGCGGCCGAGGCTTCACTGCGGGCAGAGACCGCGTCGGCGCGCGCAGTCGCGGCTTCCTTCTGCGCCGTCTTGAGTTCTTCGGCGGCGCGCTGGAGCAGCTCGAGCAGGTGCTTCGCGTCGGGGAGCGGCGCCATGACCAGTGCCGAGATCTACCAACTTTCTCCCGGGGCCGACCCTGTTATTGGTGCGGTGTGACGCGCGTGGGACTCCTCTGGTTGGTGCTCGCCGCCCCGGTGGCGTGGGCGCAGGCCGACCTGCCGGATGCCGGCTTGCCCGACGCGTCGATCGGCGAAGAGGGCGCCGAGCGCGGCTCGGAAGAGCAGGACACCTCGAGCAACGCGACGACGATTTGCCTGAGCTCGAGCGACTGCGATCGCGGGTTTCAGTGCATCGCGAGCCACTGCGTGTACCGCCGGTTCCGCGACGCGACCGAAGAGGGCTGCGTGTGCTCCGCGCCCGGCGCCGGGTGGGCGTGGCTGGCCGCCGCGTGGTGGCTGCGCCGCCGTCGCGTGCGGGACTGAAAGCGATCGACAGCGCGCCATGCGCCGCGTTGAGTGCGGGGGCCTTCGACCCCACACGGAGATCACATGCACCGCTCACTGCTCGTTGGTTTCGTCGCCGCAACGCTGTGCCTCGGCTGCACCGGTACGAAGGGAGACACCGGCCCCGCGGGACCCGCCGGACCCACCGGCCCTGCTGGACCGACCGGCGCGACCGGCGCGACCGGCGCAGAGGGACCACAGGGACCTGCTGGACCCGCTGGGCCTGCCGGAGACGCCGGCCCGCAGGGACCGCAAGGGCCGCAGGGACCACAGGGGCCCCAGGGACCGCAGGGCGCCGATGGACCGCAGGGCCTGCCCGGACCCGCGGGTGATGCGGGAGCGCCTGGTGCGCCGGGCGCCGACGGCCAGCTGCGCATCTACGGTGACGCGAGCGGTGGTTCGATCATGATCACCGCCAACACCAACTGGACGGGCATTCCGCCGAACCCCGCGCACAACTACCAGTTCGCCGACCTGACCATCGCCTCCGGCGCGACGCTGACCGTGCCGACGGGGTTGGTGCTGCGGGTGACGGGCACCTTCACCAACAACGGCACCATTCTCGTGCAGAGCTTCGGCCAGGGTGGCTTCATCGACATCATCAACGTCGGCAGCACCGACACCATTCAGCGGTACGCGAGCGCCGGCATCGCGCGCACGGCGCCGGCCTACGGCGAGCGGGCGACGGGTGGCGCGACGAACCTGCTCGGCGGCGCCGGCGGGATGGGCCTGGGCCCGGCGACGATCGCGGCCAGCGTGCTGAAGCCCGGGCTCGCGGGCGGCGGCGGCGGCGCGGGGTGCCTGAGCGGGGCGCTGGGTGACCAGAGCAGCATCGGCACCCTGGGCGGCGGCACGCTGGTGGTGCTCGCGCAGGGCGCCATCGTCAACACCGGCACCATCACCGCCGACGGAGACACCGCGGTCGGCATCGGCGCTGGCGGCGGCGGCGGTGGCGTGGTGGTGCTGGCGTCGAAGACGAGCGTCACGAACAGCGGCACCATCAACGCGCGCGGCGGCGCCGGCGGCCCGAGCAGCGTGTCGAGCGCGGCGGGTGGCGGTGGCGGAGGTGGGCTGGTGCAGCTCATCGCGCCGACGGCGTCCAACACCGGCACCATCAACGTGACCGGCGCCGCGGCGGGCACCACCGGCGCGGCGGGCAGCGCGAACGGCACCAACAGCCGCATGGGCGGTGGTGGTGGCGGCGGGTCGGTCGGCACCGGCGGCACGGGTGGCTCGATCTTCGGCACCAGCCCCAGCGCGGGCGGCAACGGTGGTGTCGGCGTGGCGCTCACGCGCACCGGCCTCGACCCGACGGCGTTGTTCTGATCAGCGCGCCCCAGGTCTCCGCCCCTCGAGCTTCGGCTGCAGCGGGCGGAAGGCCTCGGCGACGTGGTCCATGAAGGCGCGAATGCGCCGGTTGGTGCGCAGCTCGGGCAGCGTGAGCACCCACAGGTCACGCGCCTCGAGGCCGAGCCGCGCGCCGACGCGCACGAGGTCGGGGTCGGCGTCTCCGTCGAAGCACGCGAGGAAGCCGACGCCGATGCCGGCGGAGATGGCGCGGCGGCGCACCTCGAAGTCGTCGGACCGGAAGGACACGTGCGCTCCCGGCGCGTGGCGCGCGAGCCAGCCGTCGTACCAGCGCGTGTCCGACCGCTCGTCGAGCTGCAGCCACGGGTAGGCGGACAGCTTCGCGCCGCGGCCGACGCGTTTGACGAGCGCGCGAGACGCGTAGGCCTCGAACTCCAGGCGACCGACCTTGCGACCGAAGAGGCCCTCGGCGGGCGTGTTGCCCATGCGCAGCGCGACGTCGGCTTCGCGGCGTTGCAACGAGAGCGCGACGTTGGTGACGCCGACGGTGAGCTCGACCTTCGGGTAGCGCGCGACGAACGAGCCGAAGATGGACGCGAAGCCGCCGAAGACGAAGTCGACGGTGGTGACGCGCAGGCGGCCGCGCAGCTCGGCGTCGCGCCCGAGGAGCTTGCCCTCGGTGACGTGGAGCTCGGCCTCGAGGCGGGCGGCGGTCTCGGCGAGCTCGTCTCCGGCGGCGGTGGGCGCGAAGCCGTCGTCTGACCGGTCGAAGAGGCGCACGCCGAGGTGGTCTTCGGCGGCCTTGAGGCGGCGGCCGACGGTGGTGCGCGTGACGCCGAGCGTGGCGGCGGCGGCCGAGAGGGTCTTCTCGCGGTGGAGCGCGAGCACGAAGCGGGCATCGTCCCAGTCCATCGGCATGGTGCACATTTTTGCACGGCTGGGTCCCATTTCCTCGCGTGGCGCGTGCATCGGTGCACGCCTATCTCTGGGGCATGAAAACCATCCTTCAGCGGGAGTACGGCGAGCCGGAGCAGGTCCTCGTGGCGGGCGAGACGGAGGTGCCGAAGCCGGGCGCGGGCGAGGTGTTGGTGCGGGTGCGGGCGACGTCGGTGAACACTCCGGATTGGATTGCGGCGCGTGGGGTGCCGCGGGTGCTGCGGCTCGGGTCGGGGTTGCGGCGGCCGGCGGTGGCGGAGCGCGGCTCAGACGTGGCGGGCGAGGTGGTGGAGGTCGGCGAGGGCGTGACGGAGTTCGCGCCAGGCGACGCGGTATTCGGCTCGGTCTGGGACGGCTCGGTGCAGGGCAGCGCGCACGGCACGTTCAGCGAGTTCACGGTGGTGCCGGCGCGGCAGCTGGCGCGGCTGCCGACGGGTACGGGCTTCGAAGACGCGGCGGCGGCGGTGATGTCGGGGGTGACGGCGTTGCAGGCGCTCCGCGACGTGGCGGGGGTGCGGCCGGGGCAGAAGGTGCTCATCAATGGAGCGTCGGGCGGCGTGGGGTTGTTCGCGGTGCAGATCGCGCGCGCGCTCGGGGCGGAGGTGACGGGCGTGTGCAGCACGGCGAACGTCGAGCTGGTGCGGGCGGCGGGGGCGCACCACGTCGTCGACTACACGCAGGGCGCGTGGGTGGAGCGCGGCGAGCGGTACGACGTGGTGATGGACAACGTGATGAACCATGCGCCGGGGGAGAGCGCGCGGGGGTTGGTGCCCGGGGGTGTGCTGCTGCTCAACAGCATCGGCGGTGGCGAGTGGGTGGGGACGTTGCCGAGCATGGTGTGGGCGAGCCTGTTCGGGCCGAAGACGTGGAAGTCGGCGAAGTTCGATCCGTCGAGAGAGAACCTCGAGGCGCTGGGCGAGCTGCTGGCGTCGGGGAAGGTGCGGGTGGTGATCGACAGCCGGTGGTCGCTCGACGACGCGGGGAAGGCGGTGGCGCGAATGGCGAGTCGGCGGGCGAGGGGGAAGGTGGTCATCACCGTCGGCGAGGGGTGAGGTCCACGACGTCGAGTGCGGCTAGGTTCGCGCCGGTTTCTCACTCATGGCACTGACACGCAGCCAGCAGATGGCACGCATTCGCGGGGCCAACACCGAGCCCGAAGTGCTGCTCCAGCGCGCACTGAAATCGGGCACGACTGGCGTCCGACTCGGGCGGATTCGTCCGGATCTCGTGTTCGCCAGGAGGCGCGTCGCCCTCTTCGTCGATGGCTGCTTCTGGCACGGATGTCCGCATCACTACGTTCGACCGAAAGGCAACGCCGACTTCTGGTCGAAGAAGCTCACCGAAAACACCAGTCGTGATTCGCGTCAGACGAAGACGCTGATGGACGACGGCTGGAAGGTCATCAGGTTCTGGGAACACGAGGTGCGGACTGACCTGGACGCAGTGGTATCGCGCGTTCGGCGCGCACTCGCCACGTCACGGTCTGCAGCTGAGCGTTGGCGCGTCGTTCTTGTCCAGGACGCCACCGACGGACGTGAACTCCGCACCGAACGCAAACTCGTGCGTTTCGATGAGTGGCGACAGACAATCAGCAAGCGAACGACAGCCAAGGAAGGCGCCGTCGTACGCCAAGTCGTCAGATCAGGAATCGGTGGGGGACCGGACAATGACGTCGGAGCACTTTCACGAAGTTCTTGAGGTCGTCAATTCGAGGAAGATTCCGCCGACCCCGGACATCCTCGAAGCGCTCAAGCAGAACTACAAGATCGAGCAGAGCATCGCCGACCTGATCGACAACTCGATTGACGCGCGAGCCACGAAGGTTCTCGTCCGGTTCATTCGCAGCAAAGGTCGACTCGTCTCGCTCTGCATCGCGGACAACGGCACGGGCATGGACGATGAGTCGATCGACCACGCGATGCAGTTCGCTCGACGCCGCGACTACACGAAGCAGGACCTCGGCATGTTCGGGGTCGGCCTCAAGACGGCGTCCCTCAGCCAGGCCACGTCGCTCACCGTTCTGAGCTGCACGCGCAACGGAAGCGCCGTTGGCCGCCGTTGGTCGGAGGCCGGCATTCGCAGACACGACTGGTCGTGTGACGTCATTTCGCAAGCGTCCGCTGAGCGCGAGCTGAGCCTCGACTGGGGACCTGTTGGCCGAATCACGCACGGCACCGTGGTGCGTTGGGACGATGTGACCGATTTCAAGACCGTTCGAGCCAATGACGTCGACGCCTACGTCGATCGCGCGAGCGAGAACATCAGGACGCATGTCGGGATCAGGCTGCATCGGTTTCTCAACGCGAACACCGAGATCACGATCGACACACTCGATGCCGATACGGGCGAGGCTGGCGTGCCGATGACGATCGATCCCATCGAGCCGTTTCCGGCACAGTCGGCGGCACCTGGCTATCCGAAACACTTCACGGCCGAAGTGCCGAGCCACGGAAAGCTGAAGCTCATCGCCCACATCTGGCCAAAACGCTCGTCACACCCCGGCTACAAACTGGGAGGCAAGGCAGCCGAGCACCAGGGCTTCTATTTCTATCGTCACGGCCGGCTCATCCAGGCAGGCGGGTGGAATGGCTGGCGCGCGGAAGCGGAGCCGCATTTCAGCCTCGCGCGGGTGGAGGTCGATATCCCCGACAGCTTCACGTCCTATCTGAAGGTCCGCTCGAGCAAGGCAGGCATCGACGCACCAGCGTCGTTCGCGGACGTACTCGATACAGCCTGCGCCGCAGACAAGACGACTCTCCGACAGTTCGTCGACAAGGCAGAGCAGGTCTACCGTGCGAAGGTCGAGCAGACCGAGAAGCCGATGATGCTGCCCGGCAAGGGCATTCCCCGACGCGTTCGCGTTGCGCTTGAGAAGGCCGGCGTGCCCTTGAACACGGACGACGCCCCGGAGGGGATGACGATCACCTGGGGCCGGGTGAAGGGCACCGACTTCTTCGAAATCGACCGCGACAACGACAAGCTCACGCTGAACGATCGGTATCGCAGCACGTTGAACCGAGGCGAGCGCGGCGGCGCGGCTGACGTCCCCGTCATCAGGACCCTGCTCTACTTCCTCTTCGAGTCGACGCTTGGCCGCGAGCGCGGTGGGGTCGCCGAAGACGCGCGGCTTGATGCCCTCCAATCGGCGCTGGTCGCAGCGATGCGCCTCGAAAAAGGCGGGACGGACGAATGAGTCGCCATCTGAGTTGGGAATTCCTCGCGGCGCGAGTCGCGACTGGGACGCCCAGCATCGAGAGCATCAAGGGCACGCCGGCGTGCGAAGTGCGCGTCGAGGCAGGTGGCGGTCGTCTCTCGCTGATCATCTCGGTCGAGCGCACCGAGGACGAGCAGCTCCCATCGTTTGCGGCGATCGAGTGCCGTCGAGTCGGCAACCACGTGCAGTTGTCGTGCACCGAGCGTGATCGGTATCAGGACTTCTACGCCTTCGTGATGGCGGTCGCCGATCGGGTCCAACTGCAGGGCCAGCCGCTCGTGGAGGCAATCAACGACGCGGTTGAGTCCGTCCGAACATTGATCGCAGCAACGAATGTTCTGTCGGAGGAACAGCAACTTGGACTCTGGGCCGAGCTCGAGACCCTGAGACAAGTCGCGCAGAGGACTGGCTGGAAGACCGCGCTCGATTCGTGGGTCGCCAATCGGTCTGAAGAGCACGACTTTGCGCTGCCTCACATGGACCTCGAAGTGAAGGCAACGAGCAATGAGCTTCGCCGGCACCACATCTCAAGCGCGTCGCAGCTGACGCCCAAGCCAGAGCGCGAACTGTTCGTCCTGTCCTGGCAAATGACGACCGGCGGCGCCGGCGGCCGGAGCCTCGGTGAAGTGGTTGCGGACGCACGGAAGTCGGTCGATTCCGCGATGTCCAAGCGCTTCGAACAATCGCTTCGCGAAGCTGGCTGGCTCGATCGTGATGCCCCGCGGTATCCGACGCGCTGGCTCCAACGCGGCGGAGTCTTCGCGATCAAATCGACCGAACTGCCACGCGTCGAGCTCGTCGGCCCTGCCCCTCACCGCGTCACCAACGTGTCGTTCGTCGTCGACGTTTCAGGACTTGGACAGAAAGTGGAAGGCGACTGGTCATGGCTGATTGGCTGACTGCCGTACGAAGTGCTTTCGACGCCATGCGCACCAGCGGCCCGAAGGGCCTGCTTCGACGCGTGGCCATGGAAGCCGATGACCTGAAGCTCAAGGGCGATGCCGAGTCAGTCATCAAGAAGGCCATCGGAGACAAGGCGTCGCACATCCGTGAGGAACTCCACAATCGGCTCGCGGAGTGGGACTTCGACGGCGCGCCTTCCTGGACGAAGACCGAGCGAAACACCGTCGAGCGGAGAGATGAGATCTACCGTCTCCTCGAGCTGCCCGCTGACCTCGTTGCCGCGATTCGTGAAGACCTGCCGCCCCAGACCTCGGAGATCGAGGTCGACATGGTCATCACGGAGCACGCCGCCGAGCGTTGGTACACGCCGGAGTTCAGGCGCGATCGCGAGTTCTATTGGCCGGCGTTTCGGGACTATTTGAAGAAGCAGAAGAACTGGCCTGAGGAGACGCTCAACTCGCTGAGCGAGTCCGCCAATCGGATCGTCGAGAATCTCGCGCCTCCGCATTCGGAGAAGCCAATTGCGCGACGCGGTCTGGTCGTCGGCTATGTCCAGAGCGGCAAGACGACGAACTTCACGGCGGTTGCAGCCAAAGCGATCGACGCGGGCTATCGACTGGTCATCGTCCTCGGCGGCACGCTCGACATTCTCCGCCGGCAGACGCAGCGCCGCCTCGACATGGAGCTGATCGGTGTCGAGAACATCAACGTGCTCGAAGGCGAAGAGCACGAGTACGCGAGCGACAGCGACTTCCCGCACAAGTTCGTCTCATTTGGCGTCAACCCGTCAGAGATCAACAAGCCCGCGATCAAGCGGCTGACGACGTCCGCGAGCGATCTCGAGACGGCGCATTCTCACCAACTGCTGGCTTTCGACGAACTGCGCGGCAGTGCGAAGGCCTACACGCTCGACTCCATCAAGAAGACGAACGTTCGCTTCATGGTCATCAAGAAGACCGTGAAGCGGTTGAAGGACCTGGTCACCGAGCTGAAACACGCCAAGGGAGTCGCGGAGCACCTGCCCGCGCTCATCATTGATGACGAGTCCGACCAGGCCTCGGTGAATACCCAGCTCGAAGACGCAGAACGGTCTGCAACCAACCGGCTCATCGTTGAGATGCTGAGCCTGCTGCCGCGAGCGCAGTACGTCGGCTACACCGCGACGCCGTTCGCAAACGTCCTCGTCGATCCCAACCAGGAAGAGGACATCTTTCCGCGGGACTTCATCATCTCTCTGCCTCGTCCCCCCGGCTACATGGGCGTCGCCGACTTCAATGACATGAACGCCGAGGAGGGCGAGCCAACGCCCAACAAGGACGCTCATGTGCGTCAGTTCGACGCGAATGATGAAGGCACGAGTCTCGACCGTGCGATGGACGCGTTCGTCGTTGCGGGAGCCATCAAGTTGTTCCGTGAACGTCAGGGCGCACGAGGTGACTTCAAGCACCACACGATGATGATTCACGAGCAGGTGCAGAACGTTGGCCAGAGCGAACGCAGAGACGAGGTCATGAAGCGCTGGAAGAGCGCCGGATACTCGGCGCCAGGCGCGGGGCCGAAGCGATTGCGCGAAGCGCTCGAAAGGGAGTTTCGTCCGACATGGCAAGCCCTCGCGTCAGACCTCCCATTCCCGAGCGACTACGACGCTCTCAAGCCCTTCGTTGGAGAGGCGCTCAAACGAATCGAACCGACGAAGCCGATCATCATCGTCAACGGCGCACAGGACGGCGTCGACCCCGAGTTCGACAAGCGCGCGGTGTGGAAGATCATCATCGGCGGCGCCAAGTTGTCGCGTGGCTTCACGGTCGAGGGCCTGACGATCACGTACTTCGGGCGTCGCGCTGCGCAGCAAGACACGCTGATGCAGATGGGTCGCTGGTTCGGGTACCGCGCGGGATACCGAGACCTGGTGCGCCTCTTTCTTGAGCGTGCCGACGGCAAGAAGTTCGACCTCTACGAGGCGTTTGAGGCCCTCTGCCGAGACGAAGAGAGTTTTCGCACCCAACTTCGCCGCTACCTGCGCCCCGAAAACGGGGGACACGGCATCCGTCCCATCGAAGTGCCGGCAGTGGTGTTCAGCAGCTATCCAAAGCTCACGCCGACTTCGCGGAACAAGATGTTCAGCGCGGTGCTCGAGGAGGACTACCTGAGCGACGGCTGGAAATTCCCGGTCGACGTCTCGCTCGCGAAGAAGGACCTCGACGAGAACTGGAAGCTGCTCGAGCAGTTGGTCAACGGGCGCTTGAAGGAACTCGACCTGAACGCCGGTGGGCGAAACGCCAAACTCGCGCTCTATGCGCCGTTGAAGCGCGCAGAAGCAACGGCCTTCCTCGATTCGTTGCGATGGAACAGTCCCGAACGCCTTGCCGCCGAACGAACTTTCTTCAGGTCCAACCCGGCTGCCGCTGACGAGTGGGCGGTCGTGCTGCCGCAGCTTCAGGCGCGAAACGCCAAGCTCGGAACGACACCGATCTCCGTGCACGAGCGGTCCCCGCAAGACGACGGCACCTTCAAGGTGTTCACCGACCCTCGGGACGTCAAGCTCACCGCCGCCGCAAGCCGCGACGGTTCGCCAGAACTTCGAGGCCGAGCCCTGATCGTCGTCTACCCCGCGGTGATTCCCTCAAAGGAGATGTCGCCACCGATTGTCGGCTTGGCGATCTTCCACCCGATCATTCCGCGCGAGCACCAGGTGGCGCGCTTCACGGTGCGTGCTCCTGTTCCCGTGATGAGCCGCAAGGGCTAGGCCGGCACGATGTCAGTGGCGTGTGGTAGACAATCGCCGATGGCCGGCCATCCCTTCAGGTTCGTCGACTTGTTCGCGGGCATTGGTGGTTTCCACATCGCGCTCAGCGCGCTGGGTGGCCGCTGCGTCTTCGCGAGCGAGTGGGACAAACACGCCCAGAAGACCTACTTCACGAACTTCGGTTTGCAGCCTGCCGGTGACATCACTCAGGTCGCGATGAAGGACATTCCCGAGCATGAGCTGCTGACTGCGGGGTTCCCCTGTCAGCCCTTCAGCCTCGCTGGAGTCTCGAAGAACAACGCTCTCGGCAGAGCGCACGGGTTCTCGCACGCGACCCAGGGCACCCTCTTCTTCAATGTGAAGGAGATCATCGCGGCGAAGCGGCCCGCAGCTTTCATCCTCGAGAACGTCAAGAACCTCGAATCGCACGACAAGGGCAATACCTTCCGCGTCATCAAGGAGACGCTGACGAAGGAGCTTGGCTACGAGGTCCATCACAAGGTGCTCGACGCGAAGGAGTTCGTTCCTCAGCACCGCGAACGGATCTTCATCGTCGGATTCCGCGAGCATGGGACTGGATTCAACTTCCCTGTGCTCAAGGGCAAGCGCCCAGCGCTGAGTGAGATTCTGGAGAAGGGCCCAGTCGACCCGAAATACACCCTCACGCCGCGGCTTTGGGCCTACCTCAAGGCATATGCCGAGAAGCATCGAGCTGCAGGCAACGGCTTCGGCTTCGGTCTCGCCAAGCCGGAGGGGACCACGCGGACGCTGAGCGCGCGGTACTACAAGGACGGTTCTGAAATCTTGATTCCGCAGAAGGGTCGCCGCCCGCGCCGCCTGACCCCCAGGGAAGCAGCGAAGCTCATGGGCTTCCCGAAGGACTTCGATATCCACCCAAGCGACTCGCGCGCGTACCGGCAGTTCGGCAATTCCGTCGTCGTTCCAGTCGTCAGTGCGGTCGCAGAAGCCGTTCTCGCCTCGTTGCGCAGCAGTGAACGCCTCGCACGGACCGCGTGATGGCTTCGAAGATCGTCTCCAAGACCGATCTGTCCAAGAACGCGATCGTCCTCAACGACGAGCTTTCGCGACTCCTCCACCAGCGCGGCATCTTTCCGGTGCTCGGTGGCGGCAATCCGCACGTGGTCTACGGCGTGCGCATGTTCCTGGTGAACACCGGCAAGGACATCGTGGTCTCCTACTACGCCGCTGTTCGAGACGGCTCCGACCGGCCGATCGAAGAACGCATCTGGTCGCCAGAGCTCGGCGAAGCAGCGTGCATTGGCGACGAACTGAACATCGACTTCCAGAAGAACCGCTTCGTGATCGAGCTCCGTCCCCCAGCTGACTAGCGACACAACGAACTCACATGACGACCGTCCCTGTGAAGGCGCCGGAGTGCAGGTGGGAGTTTCCGAAGTCTGGTGGTGGTCAACTCTACGGGTTGAACAATGCGGGGGTCGCGCTGTTCTCGGCCGACACCGTCTGGTCATTCACGCGCGAGACGATCCAGAACAGCGTCGATGCGGTTCGCGACCGCACGAAACCGGTGCTCGTCAGCTTCTCGCTGAAGCAGGTCACTCGCGACCAGGTTCCTGGAGTCGATCAGCTGCGCGCCCACGTCGATCGCGCGCGGAGCGACGTCAAGGCGAGCATGGCGACTCACTTCGACGAGAACGGCAGGCAGGTCTTTGACGATGCGCTCGCGATTCTCGGGCGCGCCCAGATCCCCGTGCTGGCCTGCAGCGACTCGAACACCACCGGCCTCGAGGGCAGTGAGCAGGACCGCGAGGGTGCGTGGGTCCGCCTGATTCGTCGCCAGGGGTCGCCCGCAATGCACGGCGCCGGTGGCGGCTCGTACGGCATCGGCCAGATGGCGCCCTTCGCTGCGTCGATCGCTCGCACCGTCTTCTATGGAACGCGCACCGCGAGCGGCCAGCGATTCATCGGCAAGTCGATCTGGTGTTCGGTTTCTGATGGAGACGACTCGCTGCAGCACATCGGCTTCTACGGTTCGAAGGCAACCATCGGTCGCGCACCACTCGATCGCGCGGACTGGCTCCCAGCATTCGCACAGCGAAAGGAGATCGGAACCGACATCTTCGTCATCGGGTTCCGCGACGATGGCGGTTGGGATGGTGCAGTACTCGACGCCGTCCTCACGAACTTCTTTGCGGCGATCCACCGACGGAAGCTCGTGGTGCGAGTCGGTGAGACCCAGATCGACGATCAAACGATATCGAAGGTCCTGGACCTCCGAATCAAGGCGAGGAGCGCGGATGCCAGGACGGTCGCTGAGAAAAGCGAGATTCGGCGCACTCTCGACGCCACGCGCGTGTACCTGAAGGCACTCGCGACGAAGCCAATGACTGCGTCGATTCCTCGCCTCGGTGAGGTCCATCTCTACGTCGCGCGTGACGATGCGGGGCCCGACCGCGTCGCGCACACGCGATCGCCGCTCATGCTGGTTCACGATCGAAAGTTCCCTGTGCTGACGAAGTATGGCGCCGTGTTCGTGTGCGAGTCGGAGGCAGGCAACACCCTCCTTCGCGAGTACGAGACGCCCGAGCACAACAGCTGGACGAAGAAGGTCACCGGCCGCGAACACGTCATCACGAACGTCAACCAGTTCATCCGAGAGAAGCTCGAGAGCCTTTCGACAGAGTCGACTGGCGAGGAAGACGTGCGCGAACTCGCCGAGTATCTGCCGGAAGAACTGCCGTCAGTGAGCGGTCAAGCGCTGTCGCTGAAGGTGAAACAGAAGAAGTCAGAGAAGGAATCGGGCGCACGAAAGCCCCGGGAAGGAACGGTGACGGTTCGCGCCGAACGGCCACCCCGTCGCCGCACCCATCAGGTCGAGGCAGAAGCGACCGAGTCTGACGACTTCGAAGGAGACGGTGGTTCGGGCAACGGAGCAGGTGGAGCTGGAGGCACGTCGGGAGGAGAGAACCCGGGGGCTGGTAGTGGGCCCCACGGCAAGGCGGGCGAGGGCAAACTACGGCGGCTCGGCGACGGAGAACTCGGCTTTCGATCGTGGTTCGCCGACGGGGCGACGGAGATCGTCATCTCCAGTCGCCGAACTGGCGAAGCGCACGCAATGTTCCGTCGCGTGGGTGAAGACGGCGACTTCCCGCTCGAAGGTGTCGTCACCAACCAGGACGGCTCAGCAGTCGAACGCGACGCCGAGGGTCGCTACCTCATTCGCTTTGACGTACCGGGTGTTGCGCGCCTTCGCCTGCGGAACGAACGTCGTGTCTCGCTCTCTCTCGAGGTTGGCTGATGCCTCGTCGAACTGCATCGTGTCCCCACCCCGTCCTCGGAAGTGGTGACGACGTTGGTGGCATCTTCACCTGCAGCCCACCGCAGGTTTCGGTGAACCAGCAAACCACCCTGATTGCCGTGAGCGGCGTTCAGTGCACGAACTCGTCCTTGAGCGAGCTGATCGACTCCGGACAGGCCGACCATGTGTTGACGATTGAGTGCGGTGCGACGTTCGTTCGCCGCGTGTGTCGACAGCGAGAGCCGAACTTCGACGTCTCGTTTGCGACGGGAGATCTGCAGGGAAAGGTCGACCTCGCGCTTCGAATTCGAGCGACGCGCGCCATCGTCGGCTACCAGCCATCCGAGCTCCACGAAGACTATGGCGCCACCACCTTCGACGTCGAGGCTGGGGCAATCCTCGCCGAGGGTCCGCGCTTCTCCTTCGAGGTCCTCGACGAGTTCGATCAGCCAAACCCGAACGCCGGCTCGCTGATCCGCGTGAAAGAGACGAGCGCTGAGGAAGGTCCTGCACGCTTCGACTTCACCGACTCGAATCGCATCTACATCCTGCTGTCGAAGCAGGAATTCAAAACGTATCTGCGGGTGCACGTCGCACTTCCCGAGCTCGTTCATTCCGCACTCGTCTTCCCCTGCTTGATTCGCGCGATTGAACAGATGCGGAAGGACGAGACCGAAGGCGGTGAACAAGCTGGCTGGCGTCGCAAACTGCGAGCGCTGCTCGAACGCGATCTCCAACTCGAAGGAGAGCCCGAAGTCGCCGCTGCCGTTCTGCTCAAGCAGCCGTTCTTTCGTGCGACGACGCGAGTCTTCGCGAGGCTGACCGATGACGAGTAATCGCTTTCCCCTGTTCGTGGTGGAGAGCACCGCGATCGGCGATCGGCTCGTCGAACTCGCCAGCATGGCCGAACGGTATGAGTCCGGTGACGTGTCGTTTCCGCAGGCGGCGCTCCTGCCGACGCCGTTTTCCACAAGTGAGAGGCCTCCGGAGCTGCAGGTGAAAGACGCCCGCTCACGAGCAGCCGACGACGCAGACAACGCCATCGCACTGCACACATGGCTCAGCGAGGCGTTGCCTGACCGGCGGTCGCGACGCGACAACCGTCTCTGGACCTGGCTCAGCCACAACGTGTTCGCCGACTACTGCAGAAGGCGCTGGGTCGTGAAAGGCAACGCGACCGCCATCCAGCGACAGAACAACGTTCGCAGCCACTGGTTCCTCCGAGGAGAAGGTCGAGGCGCAGTCGGCGATCACGCCTTGGCGCGACTGTTCTGGGGTGTCGAGGCGACCATCGACCCAGAGCGCACCGATGCGTTCTTCACGCCACGCAGGGGCGACGACCGATATCGGTACACGCGCGTACTTTTCGGAAACCAGAACATCCACCTTCAGATTCGCGACCGCTCCTTTGGCGCGAGCCCGATCATCCTCCTCTCATCGCTCGAGGCTTTGCGTCAGCTGCGCACCGAGAAAGCTGGAATGGATGCGGCCGCTGAGCGACTCGGCCGTGAAATCAATCTCGTCAGCCGTTACCGCAGCCTCGACAGCCTGCCTGCGGAGAACCTCGTTCAGCTCTTCCGAGAACTCGCGACGGCCAGGTGAGCCGGGAATGTCAGTGGTGCCTGGTACAACCCGCGGAATGCGCCACGAGCTGCCGACCACCATCACCAGCCGCACCGACGCCGTTCAACTCTGGCTCCACCTGCTCGAGCGCGGCATCTCGTTTCACTGGGAAGACGACCCCGCCTACTGGGTCAACATCAGCGGCGCGCGTTGTCTCACCGACGACGAAGTACGCCAGGTGAGCCGCGCCTTCGCGCAGGTCGAAGCCCTCGACGACCCGCACCGCTACGACGACGCGCCCGAGCTGCTCCGCTTCGCCCTCGAACTGGGAGCCGAGACGGTCGTCAACGCGGCGACCCCGCACGACCTCTCAGCGCTCGAACGAATGCGCGCCAGCCGCTGACTCACTGCGGGCAGCGACCGCCGTCCGCGTAGAAGCACCCGCACGGCCCCTTGCACTGGCACGTGACGGTCCCTCCATCAGCCGCGGTGAGCTGCGTATCGACCGCCGCCGTGCACTGACCGACCGGCGTACCGCAGCCACACAACATCGAGACCATCAGGGGCACCGCCAGCACGAGCGTTCGCATGCCCGCCACCATGGGTCCGTCACCCGGCGCCTGCGCCACGCGAACACCAGCAGCACCAGCCACTCCGCCCCGCCGCTCGAGCACCCGCACCCCGCCGTCAACCGCCGCCGCCCCCGGGGCACACCCTCCACGTCGACCACCTCGCTCCACTCGCTGGTCGCCACGTTCCCCGCCACGTCGCTCACCACCACGCGGTACCGCACCGCTTCCCCCGGCACGTCGCTCGCCGGCGACGACACGAGCCCGACCGGCACCACCCCCGCGGCCCCCTCGCGCTGGAGCTCGACGCTCGCCACGCCCGACAACGCATCGTCGGCCGTCCACGCCACTTCCACCTGCTGCGCGTCGACCACCGTCACCACCGGCACGCTCACCGTCGGCGGAGTCACGTCGCGCACCACGCCGTCGACCCGCGCGCTCGGCCCGCGCACCCCCGGCACTGCCGCGAACAGCTCGTACGACCACCGCCCTTCCGGCGCGTCGTCGACCAACCCCGGCACCGCCGTCTGGCCCACGACCACCGACGCATCGAGCGCGTCGACACGGCTCACCGTCCACTCCACGCCGCCATCGTCCGCGTCCCACACCAGCTCGACGGGCGGCGACGTCACGGGCGCCACCGCGCGAAACCCCGAGGGCGTCGCCGGCGCCACGCTCGCCGTCACCATCGCCGCCGCGCTCTTGTTCCCCGCGTTGTCCACCGAGCGCACGCCGTACGTCCACGTGCCATAGCCCGGCGCGTCGGTCGTGGAGATGGCACTCGCCACGTGCGGCACGTCAGGCAACGACACCGACCCGTCGGCCCCCGCGCGCGTCACCTCGTACCGGTTCAGACCGCTGGTGTCGGTCGACGTGTCGCGCCCGTACGGCCAGCTCAACCTCACCAGGCCTCCATCGACGCGCGCCGAGACCGTGAGCGCCAGCGGGCTGTGGGTGTCGATGTGAAAGCTCACCGGCGCCGACCAGTCCGACACCTCGGTGCCCGACACCAACGCCACCCGCAGCTCCGACGGGCCAGTGGTGATGTCGAGCTGGTTGCGGTCGACGCCGGGCCCGTACCCCGCGAGCTCCCAGCCCGCATCGGTCCCCGGCACGCGCCGCGAGAACACCCACTGCGTCACTCTGGCGCCGCCCGCATCGGTGAACGCCGACGGCGCCGACGTCGGCACGAAGGGCCACGTCGACCACACCCCCGCATCGCTCCGCGCGAGCACGGGCGGCGCAGGCGTGGGGAGCGTCGCGCTCACCGGCACCACGAACGGCCCCGCGAGCGCCGTCACGCCGGCATTCTCGACGTTGTCGTGGGCGTGCACGCCCGCCATCCACGAGCCGGGACCCAGCCAGAGGTCGCGCGACGGCGAGCCCTGCCGCTGCGTGAAGAAGGCGGTGTTGAACACCAGCCCGCCGTCGAGCTGGTCGATGACCGACGCGCCGAAGTGGTAGACCTTGAGGCCGCTTTCCTGGTCGACCACCGGAGCGCTCACCAGCCGCAACCACCCGCCATCGAACGACGCCGTCACCGACGCCGGCGCGGGCGGCGCGATCCCGTCCACGCGAAACGTGCCCAGCCCCGACCAGGCGGACATCGTCCCCGCGTCGTCGATGCCACGCACCCGCCACGAGAAGAAGCCCGCATCGGGCAACGCCGGCGTGGTCCAGCTGTCGTCAGGGGGCACCTGCAAGCTGGCCGTCGTGCTCGCCACCGCCGCGCCCTGGTCGTCGGTGACCTCGATTCCCGTCGCCACGGTCTGCGCGACCGGCGCGAAGTGCCAGCCCACGCTGCACGCGCGCGCACACCAACCCCCATCGATGGGCGCGTCCAGCACTGGCGTGCCTGGCGTCGCCAGGGCCGCGCTGCCGAGCAGCACGAGGCTCGCCAGCGCACCGCGCTTCACTTCTTGGCGAACCGCACGAAGTAGTTCTTCGCGGCGGCATCGAGCAGATCGGGCGTCAGCTGCGGCTGTTCCCCGCGGTAGTGCGCGATGTCGATCACCTGGCCCAGCAAGTCACGCGGCTGACACGCCGCGAACTGCCGGTTGTGCGGCCGGTAGTGCGTGTTGACGAGCCACTCGATGGCATCTCCGTCGTACGCCACGCGCTTGCTGTTGCAGACCGTCGCCCAGATGTCGTGGAACTGCTGCTCATCTGGAGGCTGCACCGCCAGCTTGTACCGAACGCGCCGCAGGAACGCGTCGTCGACGAGATCTGCCGGGTCGAGGTTCGTCGAGAACGCCACGAACACGTCGAACGGAATCTGCAGCTTCTTGCCGGTGTGCAGCGTCAGGAAGTCGATCTCACTCTCGAGCGGAACGATCCACCGGTTGAGCAGGTCCTTCGGGCTGATGCGCTGACGGCCGAAGTCGTCGATCAGCAACATGCCGTTCGTCGCCTTCAACTGGAACGGCGCCTCGTAGAACTTCACGTCGGGCGAGTAGATGAGGTCGAGCGTCTCGAGCGTCAGCTCACCGCCGACCACCACCAGCGGCCGCTTGCACCGCACCCACCGCTGGTCCGCCGCCGGCGCGTTCGGGTCTTCGGGAATCGGCTCGTGCAGGTTCACGTCGTAGACGCGAATGATGAAGTCATCGACCAGCAGCGCGTGCGGCACCCAGATGTCGCCCTCGTAGCAACGCACCAGCGACTGGCAGAGCGCCGTCTTGCCGTTGCCCGGAGGCCCGTAGAAGAAGATCGCCTTGCCCGAGTTCATCGCCGGACCCAGGCCGTCGAACACGCTGTCCTTCACGATCAGCTGCGTGCCGAACTTCTCCTTCATCTTGTCTTTGGTGATGCGCATGCCGCGCACCGTCTGGGCCTGCACCGCCTCGAACCAGTCTTCGAGCCGCACCGGCGCCGGGCCGTTGTAGCGGTTGCGATCGAGGATCTGCCGCAGCAGGTCCGTCGCGAAGGTGGTCAACGTGTAGATCATCGACGACTTGCCGACGCCGAGGCCGGCGCCGCCCTTGAGGTCGACGTACTTCTGCTTGCGCAGGCCCTCGATGATCTCATCGATGATCAGCTGCGGCAGCTTGATGCGCTGGCTGATGTCGGCGCCGCGCAGCTCGCCCGCGAAGAAGAGCGCCTTGAGCACCAGCTCCTCGCCCATCGTCTGCGAGATGCCTGCTTCCTGCAGCGAGCGCGGCTGCGGCGGGAAGAACTTCGCCTGCTGCCTCGACGCGCCTCCGCCTCCGCCTGGCGGGCGCGAGCTCGGCGCTCCACCCTGCGGGCGCTGCGGCGGGCGACCGGGCACCACACCTCCACCCGAGCCCGGCCCCGCGGGTGTGCGACCCGGCTGCTGCGAGCCGAAGCCAGAGGACTGCTGCCCCGTGCCTCGCCTTCCCGGGATGTTCGTCGTCACCGAGGGGCGGGGACCTGCGGGGCGCTGCGGAATCTCAACGTCATCGTCTTCGTCGGGAGGCGCCACGCGCGGGAGCGTAGCCGGGCCACGTAGAGGTGGGGGGCTTCTTGTTGCATGCTCGACGCGTGAAGCGACCGCTCGCACCTCCCAGACCAGTGAGGCCTGATTCGGCAGCGCGACCGCCGCCCGAACCGCCGAGGCAATCAGAAGCCGGTCTCCTCCTCACCCTGACCCTCTCCTCTTGAAGAGGAGAGGGAACTGCTGATCAGTCGGCTGCCGCCGCCGCCACGTTCGACAGGTCGACCGTGAAGTCCGTCTGCAGGTCGCTGTGCCCCGCCACTCCCACGCGCACGTGGCAGCGCCCGTCGCGCAGCAGCTTCGCCGCCACGCCCGCCGCGTCGCCGAACAGGAACTCACCCCGGTCCTGCTGCACCGGCGCGCACACGTCTGGCGTGAAGCTCGTCAATTCGTAGAACGACTCCGGCGGCGGCTGGCAGAGCTCGACGCCCAGCGCCCACGCGCCGACGTACTTCGGCACCAGCATCGGCAGCGTGGTCGACGTCAGCGTCACCCGTGACGGCGACGGCTCGAGCTCGAACGAAGTGCCGTGTCCACCGTTCGGCGGAATCCACCCGTCGAACTTCAGCGCCGTCAGCGAGCCCGGCGTCACCACGCTCACCTGCCGCGCGCCCGTCACCTCGAGCGCGGTGTCGACCACCACCTCGACGAGGCCCGGCTGCGTGAAGCCCCACTCGTGCGTGTCGGCCGAGGGCTGGGCGATCATCCGGCTCCCGGCGCGGAGGCTCAGCGGCGCCTGCGCGTCGTACCGCGCGTTCACCGCGAGGAACCACGCGCCCGTCGCGTCCTTCGGGTACGGCAAGATGCCCGGCATGCGCCCGCCCACCCCGACCACCACCGCGGTCGACTCGCCCCGGCAGCGCGGCCGCAGCTCGTAGCCCTTCACCTGGTGCACGTGGCCCGTGATGCGCGCGGCGAGGGGCCGCTGTCCCGCCACGTCGATCGCGCACGTGTCGGCGCTGCCGGGCACGGGCGTGTACGTGCCGAAGAGCTCGTAGTTCACGTCGCCGTCGCTGAGCGCGGTGAGCACGAGATCTCCCGTCGCGGTGTCGATGGTGCCGCTGCCCGAGCCGCCGCGCACCACGAGGCGCTCGAACCGCACCGTGCCGTGACCACAGGGCAGCAGGTACATCTCGTCCTGGTGCAGCCGCGTCGTCGGGTCGAAGCCATCGCCCAGCGCCCAGCTCAGGTCGACCTCGCCGTGAATCTCTCCGCCCACGTCGGCGCCGAAGATGGCCAGCGGCGCCACGCCCACGCCCTGGCGTTCGAGCCGCACTTCGGTGGTCGATTCTCCGAGGTCGGCGGTGCGCCCCGAGACCGACGAACCGCCCGCACTGCACCCCACGAAGACCACGACACAAGAGCTGATCAGCGTTCGCATGGGCGCGCCGCGGCTGCAGTGCGTGTGCCGGACGTGCGTGCTCCAGTGCCGACGCGTTCGGCCTGACAGCGGTGCCCTGCTCCCGAGGGTGTGGACTGTGCTGAACACCTGCGCGCCGAGGCGCACCGCTGCAAGGCGTGCTGACAGTTTTCTCAACTCGTGAAACTGCGAAAGGGGCGCGACTGCTCGGGTTTTGCGTCGCCGTCAGCGCCATTGGCAGGCCGCGCGTGGCACAGGCGCTGCTCTTGCGATCAGCCATGGTCGCCCTCCCGCGCATCAGCCCTCAGCTCCGCACCTCGTTGTCACGCCCGGCGGCAGGCCCGTCGCGCGTTCAGCCACGCGCGACGCCGGCGCCAGACGTGTTCGTCAGCGCGCGGCCCGCGGGTGCTCCGGCGCCGATGCGCTTGCCCGTCACCATCGAGATGAACGAGGAACTCGATGGCACCGGCCGCGCGAGCTTCACGCTGCCGGCCGGCACGCTCACGCCAGCGCAGATCGCGTCGCTCTCTGGCATCGAGGTGCCCGCGCCGTTCTCGGCCGACGAGCGCGCGCAGGTCTCGTCACAGCCCGACGGCTCGCTGTCGGTCGAAGTGCCGCGCGCGCAGCTCGAGGCGTTTCGCCAGGCGGCGGTGTCGCTCGCGCTGCAGACTGGCGAGGGCGCGATCGTCGTCAGCTTCCGCGCGGCATCGCTGCGGGCCGACCTGCGGCAGATCGAGGTGGGCCGGGCGCAGCAGCAGCTCGAGCGGGACCTCGCCGCGCTCGGCCAGGAAAAGACCCGCCTCGCTCTCGCCACCGAGGAGCAGGCGCTGCCGCCCGATGCCACGCGCGCGCTCGACGCTGCGCGCCTGCACGCGACCGCGGCCGAGGAGGCGGTCGAGGCCCGCGCGGCGTCGCTCCGCAAGGAGCTCGAGTTCGCGCCGCGCGCGCAGCTGATCATGATCGCCGGGTGGAACGATTCGCCCGCCATCACCGAGGCCGGCCGGCGGTTGCTCGCGGCGAACAACGATGAGCTGTTCGCCCAGCGGTCGATTGATCAGCTCGACGCGAAGCTCGCGGTGATGACGTCGCCCGAGCTCGAGGCGCAGCGGCAGGGGTACGCCGTCACGCGCGACGAGATGGACGAGCGCGCGAAGAACGCCGCGGCGGATCTGCGCGCGGAGCTGCGGACCGCCGAGCTGCGCACGCTCGCGCACGTCGAGCAGGTGCTGCACCCCGAGCGGGGGCACCAGCAGTCGCTGGCGATGCTCGTCGGGCAGCGAGACTGGCAGCGCGGGTTGGTTGATGCGGCGGAACATGAGCTCGCACGCGAGGGGCTGCGGCGGGCGGGTGAGCTGGCGGCGGCGAAGGGGCGCGTGGTGGAACTCGAGAAGCAGGTCGCGGCGGCGCGTGCGCGGCTGGCGGCGACGAGACGGGGAACGTTCATCGTCGAACTCTGAGCCCCCTCTCCTCTTCAGAGGAGAGGGTTGGGGTGAGGAGAAAACCGTCGGCCCTCACCCTGACGATGGGTTCGTCACCTCGAAGAAGTTCCCCAACCGCTCACGCCCCGTCACGAACACCCGCACCCGGCACACCCCCGCCCGCAGAAACCGCGCCCCCACCCCGAGCTTCGACTGCCACACCTCGAGCTGCACCGGCTCGCACACCTCCGGCGTCTCGCTGATCAACGTGAACGCACCCGCCGACGGCGCCGCACACAGCTCGACCCCATCCGCCGTCCCGCCCTCGTACTGCGGCACGAAGACCGGCCCCTCGAGGTCCTTCACCTCGCCGCTCAACTTCAGCGCCGACAGCGACTGCGGCGTCGCCACCTTGAGCCGCCGCTCGCTGCGCACCGGCAGGCTCGTGCCCAGCTCGATCGCCACGTCGCCCGGCCCGGTGAACGACCACGCGAACACGCTCGAGCTGGTCGCGATGCGCGGCGTCGGCGCGCGCAACGTGAGCGGCACCTGCGCCAGCTCATCGGCGTTGAACGCGGTGAACGGCACGCCGTCGCGGTCGAGCGGCCGCACCTTCAGCGGAGGCGCGCCCACGTTCGTCGGCACCGCGACCGCCCACTCGAGCGGATCAGGGCAACGCGTGTCGACCTGGTAGCCCGTCACCTCCTTCACCATCGCCGGCAGCGCGAAGTCGATGCGCCGCGGCGTGAGGTGCTCGCCCTCGCACGTGAGGACCGGCGTGTACGTTCCGCTCAGCTCGAGCGTGATGGGCCCTTCCGCCGTGGGGTGCAGCACAAGGTCGTTCTCGGGCGTGAGCGTCACCGTCGCCACTTCCCCGGTCACGCGCGCTGACGACCACCGCACCGCGCCGGCGCTGCAGCCGAACGGCGGCTGGAACCGGTTCCACCGCAGCGTGACGTCACCGAAGCCATCGCCGTGCGCGAGCGTGAAGGCGTTTCCCGTGAACGACGCGTTGATCCACGCCGCCTCGAGCGAGGGCAGGCGCGGCGCGAGACGAGGAAACGTCGCGTGGTCGGTGGCGTCGGTCGGCGGTGGCGTCTCGCCCGTCACCGCGGTCGGACCAGCGCACGCGACACAGAGCAACGACGCGAAGAGTGGCAGGCGCATGACGCGGCCGAGGAGCAAGCCGTGTGCCCTCCTCGTTTTCCCCGGCGCTGGAGCGCGCGTGTCCAGGCAGCTCTGACGACCGTGTCACGGCACGAAGAGGCTCTCGACGCTCCGCGCGCTCGCGATGAAGGCGGTCGCAGCCGCTTCCTCCACCATGCCCGCGTCTGCTCCCGCGCGGCGCGCCGCGAGCAGCGCCTCGGGCGCACGCCGAACCCAGAGGGTCGCGTCGGCGCCGAGCCCTCCGTAGTACGCACCGTTCATCGCGGCCGCCTCGGAGTCCCAGATGGGCCATGGCGTCGCGAGCGCGAAGCGCGCCCCGCCCGCGTGTGCCATCGCCGAGAAGCCCGCGATGCTGGTGTCGCACGCGCTGAAGACGATGCCGTCGGCGCCACCCGCGACCGACAAGAAGTCGTAGACGCGCAGCGACTCGCCGCGCGCGAGGCGAACGGTCGACGCCAACGGGTTGGTCTGGTCGATCGACCCGTGCGTCGCGAGGTGCACCCACCGCGCTCTCGACAAGGCGTCGAGCACCTCTTCTCGCGAGGCGTCAGCCGGGAGGAGGACGCCCCCCACGGCCTGCGTCACCGCCCGCGCCTCGGCCGGCGCGCGCTCGAGGCCGCCGAGGCCGAGCCCGAACGCCACCGCTGCGCCCGTGCGTGGCTCGACTCGCACCAGTTCGCGAATGCTCTGCGTTCGCAGCACCGGCACGCGAAGCGCCAGCGGGCGTTCGCCCGGTGCGTGTGCGGCCTCGAACAACACCCCCGAGAAGTCCATCGACGCCGTGATGGCGACGACGCGCCCGTCGGCGATCGGCCCGAGCGGCTTGAGCAGCGTGCTCCACACGGCGATGGCCGGGCCCTCGGCGTCGGCGACCCCCGCGCGCGCCGCTCGCTCGAGCCCGACGACCGAATCGCCGAACCCGGGTGGCAGCTGCACCCTGAAGAGCTTCACCCCACTCGTCCGCTCGATCCTCCACGCGACGACCGTTCTTCCCACCGGCTGAAACGCCAGCACCGTGAGTTCTGCCGGCAAGGTCGACGCCCAGGTCTCGACCTCTTCTCGCGTGGTGAACCGCGCGGAAGGCGTCGGCGCGAACATCGGCGGCAGGCGACGCAGGTGCTCGAGCCGCGCGGCGTCGCGCGGCGGCAGGCTGCCTCGGCGCGCCTCCTCACCTTCCAACGCGGCGCGCTCGGCCGAGAACGGGTTTCGTCGATCGACGCCGGCCGCTCGCTCGCTGGCCATCAACCCCACCGCCTGGAGCGCGTCAAACTGGACGAGGGCCTGGGCCGGGTCGCCGCGCTGCGCCCACGCTTCGAGCCTCACCGGAAGCGCCGCGGGGTCGAGGGGGGGCGCGCCCGAGACCAGGCGCAGCGCTTCTTCGGGGCGCTTGTTGCCCAGCGATACCCAGGCACGCGGCACCAGCGCGCCCACCGGGGCTCCGAGGCCGGCGGTGATCTGCGTAAACAGCTCGGTCCATTCTGAGGCGACCCCAAGCTCGTGGAGCGCGAGCGCCTGCGCAATCACCGCCTGGGCGCGCGCCGCGTGACTGATCAGCAGTGACGGGTTCGCGTCAGCCTGCCGCGGCAGTTCATCGCGGGCCTTCGCTGCGGAACACCGGCGCACGCGCTCCCTCGCCCGCTCCCACTCGCGGTCCGAGCATCGCGACAACCGGAGATCGAGCTCGAAGGCGAGGCCCGTCGCGAACGGCACACCCGGCGCGTCTGGCTGGCGCACCTCTGCCCCGACCTTCGCCTCGATGCGCCGCCACGCCGCGCACGTCGGCCCCTCGACCCACAGCTCGCGGCTCACGAGTCGCTGAAGCTCGTTGATGCGGTCGATGACGTCGGCCTTGCGAGGCTCGGGGCTGGTCTCGCGAGCCCAGACGAGGTTTCGCCGCCACGCTTCGCGGCGCGCCTCGATGGCCGCGAGCCGCTCGTCGGCGCGCGCCGCTGGTACCTGGCCGCGCGCGGTCGCCTGGCGGTACGCGGCGCTTAGGGCTTCGGCCGCGAGGAAGGCGTCACCCTTCAAGACGCCGCAGCTGTTCTCGAGGAAGCCGCGTGCGATTTCCTGGTCGTCGCCCAGCCGCTCGTTGAGGGCGGCACACAGCTCGCTCGCCTGCGAATAGGCCGACACCGCGCGCTCACCGTCGACCACTGCGCGCGCAAACAGCCCGAGGGAAAAGGCGGCCGCCGCCGAGCGCTGGGCGACGAGCGCGCGCGTGGCGTACCAGGGCACGGCGCGACCCGAAGCACTGAAGACCGCTTCCAGCGCGCCCCAGCCGACGTCGGCGCGGAGCACATCGCCCTGCGCGAGAGCGAGGTCGGAGCTCAGCAGCACCAGCTCGACCGAGCTCATGAAGGCGGCCTGGTCGCCGCGCTGCTCGATGGCCAGCAACCGCGCCGTCGCGCCCTGGGGGTTGTCGGTCAGGAGCGCGTGAACGAGCGACGCGCCGTCGGCGACCCGCGCGTCGTTCGCGTCGCGCGCCACGGTCACGACCGCCAGCCAGCGCGCAGGCGCCGTCGGGTCGCCGAGCCGCGTGGCGAGAATGGCGGCGTGGAGCGCGGCTTCGAGTTTCACCCAGGGCGCCGCGCACTGAGCAAAGGACGCCGTCGCTTCGTCGAGCACCGGGCGGCTCGGGGGCGGCGGGCCGAAGAGTGGCGGCACGGGTTTGCCGCTGCGTTGCATCAGGCCGAGCATTCGGCCGTCGCGCACCGGAGCACCGAGCGTGAGCGGGTGCCCGGCCCAGCCGAGCTCGAGGTGCGCCGCGTCGTCGAGCGTCGCCGCGCGCGCACAGCCGGTCAGCGCGGCCGCGCCCTGGCGCAACGCCGTCACGCCGTCGTTCCCCGCACGCGCCGCGGCGCGCGCTGCGACGAGAGACACCACGAGCTGCGCCTCAGGCACGGAGTTGAAGAGGGGCACCAGCTCGAAGACCGGCTTCGCCATCGCCGGGAACTCTTCGGCGCTCCGTGCTTCCTCGAGAAACCGGAGGCTCTCGGCGAGCGACTTGAGCGCCACCATTCGGCGCTGGCTCGCCTGCGGCAGCCGCTCGAGCAGCGGCCGCAAGCGGCTCACGTCGAGATCGGGGCCGACCTGGTTGACGTAGGCCACGTCGCACTCGAGGCACGTCGTCTCGAACTCACCGTCGAGCCCGCGCGCCATGAGGTGTTCCAGCTGGCGCTGCGAGAGCGCTCCGACGAACCGCCATTCGCCTTCGCTGTTCGCCACGAAGGCGGCCAGCGCCGCGCGCGCCTCGACGATCTGGCCGCGGTGCACGAGGCCGACCGACGCGCGCAGGGTCTCTTCGACTTTTGATTCGGGGGCGACGTCAGCGAACGGCTCCGGGTACCACGCTCGAAAGTACGCCGCCTCGGGCGACGCCGAGAGGACCGTCGCGACGGCGGCAAGCGCGATCATTCCGGCACGCGCGCGGTGAAGATGACGCCGCCGTCGAGCCCCCAGATGGGGTCGAACCGCACGGCTGGCGGCAGGAGCGTGTCTTGCGGTCGCAGCAGGAGCTTGGCGCCGCGGCGATCGACTCGCGGCGCGATGGCGAGGTCAGCCGATTCTTTCGAGAAGACGACGCCCGCGCTCGACGCCTGGCCGGGACGCACGGCGACCTCCTGGGCTGGCACGTCACCAAGCAGCTCGACGCCGCCGTCATCGAGATCGACCACCACCACCTCGAACCTGGCGCCACCATCGCGTGCGACCTCGGTGAGCGCGAGCAGCCGTGCGCCAGCGTCAGGCGTGACGCCCACGAGCTGAACCACGCCGGGGAGCGGCACTTCCCGGCGGCCGGCATCTTCGCCGACGACGAGCACTCCCGAGGGCGTCGCGACGGCGACGGCGCCGCGGCCAGAGAGAGGGAGCGGGCTGCGGCAGCTGCGGCACTTGAACAGCAGGCGCTCGCGGCCCGTGCGCTGGTCGAACCGCCGCACCTCGGTGCCCCACTGGCGCGACTCGGAGCGCACCGCGTCGAGACCGCCCGAGCACGAAAAGCCGAGCACGCTGCACAGCCAGTCGACGAGACCCCTCGGGGCCGGCGTGCCGCCGTCGGTGGCCGCCAGGGCCGTGGTCGCGATGAGCACGACGAGGATCACACGCTTCATCGAAGCTCCTGGCAGGTGGGAGTCCCCGTCAGAATCGACTCGGAACGCCCGAGGGTAAGCTGGGTCACGGCGTCACGAGGAAGCACGGCCACCTGGCCCACGTTGCCAACGAGTTCCCAGAGCGTGACGGTGTCGGCGGTCGCGCCGACCAGCAGCCCGCAGCGCGGTTCCGTGCCCTCCTTGAGCGCGACCCGCGCAGTCGGAAACTCAACCGACATGGTGGCCACCCCGTAGGCTTGGGGAATCTGCAGCATCAGCAGGACCATCGTCATCGCGCGCCACACCGCCAGCCGTGGGCGCTGCTTGATGGCGACCTCGCGGGCACCGCGCGTGGCGATGGTGATGATCAGCGCCGCAACCAGGAACTCGTAGAAGAACTCGACGCGGCCGAGTTCGACGCCGGGCGCGCGAACTCCGAGCGCGACGCCTTGTCGACCGCTGCCCAGGTGTGACGTCCACGCTGCGAAGCCGAGCATCGCTCCCACCTGCAGCGCGGTCACCAGCACATCGAGGGCGTGCGCGGCTTGGGCGGCCTGCAGGTCCTTGGACTTCTTGCGTGACTCGAGGATCCATCGCGTGACGCGCTCGACCAACGCCGCCACCAGCAACGACGGAATGAGCCACACCAGCGCCCTGATCAGAAAGTCCCGCGTGAAGGCGAGCGACGCCATCAGGTACCGGTCGACCTCGAACGACGTCGACAAGGGGAGCCCGAGCCAGTTGTGGTGTGCGCGCAGCGCGACGTAGCCGACCAACCCGAACGCGCCGGCAACCGCAGCGACGCCTTCGATCGAGGGACGCGCGCTGGCGACGCCTCGTTCGAGCGGCGCCAGGTCGCCCGTGGGCGCCTTCGTTTCGTCGGCCATCAGTCGACCGTAGCCGATGCACAGCGCCGGCTTCATGCCGAATGCGAGGGTGCGCACTATGGTTGCAGCCATGCTGCAAGTCGCTCTGCTCTGCCTCGCCGCTGCGCCTGATGCCGGCGCGCCCGACGCGGGGCCTCCGACCGGCCCGCTGCCCTCGGCCTTCGCGCAGACCATCTTCACCGCCGACGCCATCGTCGAGTTCGAAGTGCCCATCGATGGTGACCCGAAGAAGAAGCCAGTGCGCCTGTGGGCCGAGGGACTGGCGCGCGCGAAGCCGACTCGCGTGGTGGCGACTCGTGCGCTGGTCGATCGCCCGCCCGAGGTGAAGGCGCGGCCGTGGGAGATTCTCAACACGTGCTTCCACCGCGCGAAGGAGGCGGGGGAGAAGGTGAAGGTGCTGCTCGTCGTCGGTGGGTCGCCGCTCGAGTACTCGCTGTTGCCGATGGGCACGATGGGGTTCGGCATGAGTTCGACGCCGGGGTACTCGCAGCTCGTCGCGGCGATCGTCGAGGCGTACGGGTGGCATGAGGAGCGAATGCGCGCGGTGGGGGCGGAGCAGTTGTGGCTCAAGCAGCGGGCGGCGCTGGTGAGTGACAACGGATTCCTGCGGCATCTCGCCGCGGAGTGGTTGGTGCAGCATGAGGCGGGTGAGGTGGTCGATGCTGCGTGGGGTGCTCCGGGGACGAGCGAGCGGGCGGCGAACGAGGCGAAGGCCAATGTCGCTCCGAATTGCTCGCGCTCGCCTTGAGTTGACTACTCCTCACCCCGACCCTCTCCTCTGAAGAGGAGAGGGAGAGAGGGAGAGCGTTATGCTCTCGCGCCGATGAGCGATCTCCTCAAGCGCCTCGACCTGGTGTTCTGCATCGACGTCACCGGCAGCATGGGCGGCCTCATCGCTTCGGCGCGCCAGCACGTCGGGAAAGTGCTCGACGCTTTGCAGACCGAGCTCGGTGACGGGCTGCGCGTCGGCTTCGTCGGCTACCGCGACCATTCCGACGGGCCGAAGCTGCTCACCGTCGAGCCGCTCAGTGGCGACGTGAAGAAGGTGCGCAAGGCGATCGACGAGGTGAAGGTCGACGGTGGTGGCGACGCGCCCGAGGCAGTGTTCGCCGCGCTCGTGAAGTGCCTCGAGCTCGATTGGCAGAAGGCCAGCTACCGCGTCGTCATTCTCATCGGCGACGCGCCGCCGCACAGCGTGGGTGCGCCCGGTGACAGCTACAAGAACGACCCGACCGGCCTCACGCTCGACGACGTCGCCAACCGCATGGAAACGGAAGGCCTCTTCGTGCACGCGCTCTCGCTCACGCCGCACGACAAGATCATGGAGTCGGCGTTCAAGCGGCTCTCCATCTCGACCGGCGGCACGTATTCCGACGCGACCTCGCCCGACGCCGCGATGAAGGTCGTCGGCACCGTCACGCAGCAGTTCCTCGCCGACCTCGAGTTCGACGCGAAGCTGCTCGCGCGCCTGCAGGCGGGCGTCAACGTGCCCGAGCCGAAAGACGAGAACGACGAGGTGCCCTCGCGCGACGAGCTGGTGGCGAAGCTGCTCAATGTGCCGGTGCAGCAGGTGTGGGGCGGCATGATGCGGCTGCGTCGTCGCCGGCTCTTCACGTAAGCGTAAAGCCCCCTCTCCTCCCGAGGAGGAGAGGGTCGGGGTGAGGAGAGAAGCCTCTCTGCCAGGAGCGACGATGGCCTCAGCGACCGCGAGCTGGACCGCCGACGCCCGCGCGCGCCTCGAGGTCTTGCTCGCCGCAGCGAACGAGCGCCGCACCGCGCGGACCCTGAACGTCGCCGACGTCGAGGCGTGCGTCACCGAAGCGCTGCGCGCCGAGCTCGGCTTCGCGTGGCGGCACGCCGGCGCAGGAGGAGACGCCCGCGCGTGGACCACCATCTGCCTCGCGGTGCGACGTGATGACCAGCTCGTGGTCTCGGTCGCCCGTGCGCACGGCGACCCGACGCCCGCGAGCGCGTGGAGCGACCTCACCGCGTGGGACGGCTGGCAGGACTCGAAGAACCGCGCCGCATGCCAGGCATGGGCGGGGCGCCGGCTGCGCGCGTCGGCCGAGGTGCTCGACGCGGTGGTGCTCGAAGTGCGCACTCCGCGCGCGGCCGACGATGGCGCCGCGCTGCTCGCCGAGGTGCTCGCCCACCCTGCCGACGATCGCCCTCGCCTCGTGTACGCCGACTTCCTCACCGAGCGTGGCGACGTGCGCGGCGAGTACATCGCGCGCGAGTGCGCCGGGCAGGACGGGAGTGAGCTGCTCGCCGAGCACGGAGAGCGATGGGCGGGTGTTTCGCAGCGGCTGTTCGCGTCGTTTCGCCGCGGCTTCGTCGAGCACGTCGCGACGAGCGAGCCGGACGCACTCGGCGAACTCGAGGCGCTGCTCGAGCGCGAGCCCGTCACCAGCATCGCGCTCACCGGGCGGCGGCGGTTCGACGTCGCGCACCTCGCCGCGCGAGCGCAGATGCAGCGCCTCGAGCGGCTGACGCTCTCGCGTGACCTGCTCGCCGTGCCCGCGATTCCCGATTCTGCGCCGCTGCTCGAGGCGCTCGGTGCGACGCGGTGGTCTTCGCTGCGCTCGCTCACGTTGCGCGGCATGACGGTCGGCGACGACGGGCTGCACGCGCTCGCGCAGTTGGGGGCCGTGCTGCCGCGGCTCGAGGAGCTGTGCATCGAGCGAGATCGCGTGACGGCCGCGGGCGTGGGCGAGCTGCTGACCCAGAAGTGGTCGTCGCGGCTGCGGCGCTTGTCGCTGAAGGACAACCTGCTCGGGGCGAGCGGCGCTGAGACGCTCGCGGTGACGCACCGGCTGCGGGCGCTGACGCATCTTTCGCTCGCGGGGAATTCGCTGGGGGATGCGGGCGCCGATGCGCTGGCCGAGGGGGCGTGGCTCAAGCGGCTCGAGGTGCTCGACCTGCGGAAGAATCGCATCGGGCGGACGGGGCTTCGGGCGCTGCTCGAGAGTGACCATCTGCGGCGCGTCGAGTTCGTGGTGCTCGATGGGAATCCGCTGGGGAGCTCGCTGCAGCTCGCTCGGCAGCAGTGGCACGATGACCCGGAGTGGTTGCCGATGAGTGGGTGATTGGGTTTCCCCTCACCCCGACCCTCTCCCCACGGGGAGAGGGAGATCTGGCTGGCGGTGCCTCGACGCGTGGGCAACAGTCCGCCGCCATGAACAAGACCCTCCTGGCAGCAGTGGTGTTGTCGGCGGCAACCGTGCTCGCGGCTCCAGGCGACTGGAAGCGCGTGGGCAAGAAGGGCGAGTGGAAGGCGACGCTCGGCGGCACCTCGCTCGACGGCAAGCTGTACACCATCGAGTCGACCGGAGCGCTCTACGTCACCGACCCCGAGTCCGGCGCGTGGAAGCTCATCGGCAAGCCGGAGTTCATCAACACGCGCTGGATGGTCGGCGCGCAGGGCTCGCTCTACAGCATCGAGACCAACGGCTCGCTGTACCGCATCAACCCGAAGGACGGCACGTGGCAGCAGGTCGGCGAGGCCGGTGGCTGGGGCAACACCATCGCCATCACCGAGCTCGACGGGCAGATCTACACCGTCGAGAAGAGCGGCAAGCTCTTCGTCACCGATCCGCAGACCGGCAAGTGGCAGGTCATCGGCAAGCCGGAGTTCGGCGGCACCGGCGTGCTCCGCGGCCTCGGCGGCAAGCTCTACAGCATCGAGCGCGACGGCAGCCTGTACGTCATCGAGCCGAAGACCGGTACGTGGAAGCAGCTCGGCAAGAAGGGCGAGTGGGGCCCGACCATCGCCATCACCGCGCTCAACGGAAAGCTCTACACCGTCGAGACGAGCGGCAAGCTCTACGTCACCGACACCAACGGCACGTGGAAGGCCATCGGCAAGCCGGAGTTCGCCGCGACGTGGCGCATGTTCGGCATCGGCAGCAAGCTCTACACACTCGAGCAAGACGGCAGCCTCTACGTCGTCGAGCCCTGAGCCATGGGCTGGAACGCTGGCGGCTTCGGCAGCATGCGCTTTCCCTCGGACGAGGCGATGTCCGAGTGGAAGGCGTCGACCCTCTCGCGCGAGCGGTGGGACGACTGGTTCAACGAGTTCGAGGGCGGCTACCTCCCTGACGAGACCGTCAGCAAACGGCTCGCCTTCATCGCGAAGACGCACGACCCGAAGAGCTACCTGATTCAAGAGGTGACGCTCGACGGGCTCGAGGTGCGCCTCACGTGGGACGACGGCGAGGACGGCTTCCGCGAATCGCTCGGCGACTTCGCGACGCTGGTGCGGTCCGGCGCAGACTTCGGCGCGACCGGCACGTTCTGGTTCCTCGGCACCGCGGGCGCGGAGGGCGACTTCGTCTACGAGGTGTCGCTCGACGGCGAGGACTCGACGCTCGAGGACCTCCCGCGGAAGAAGGCGTGGGAATTCGTCCAGGCCAAGCCGTACCGCGCGTTCATGGATCGCGTGATGGCGCTCACCGAGGCGGGCAACCCCGCGGTGAAGAAGCTGATGACGAAGCTGCGTGTCGGCGAGCAACCCAAAGCGCGCGGCGCGAAGTGGCACCAGCAGGTCGTCGAGGCGCTGCAGGGCCAGAGCGGCGAAGCGCTGGCGCGCGCGGCGTGGAGATATCCGCCGCAGTACGTGCCCGACGGCTCGACGGGCCAGAAGCCGATTCGCAAGGTGGTGACTGCGGCGAACGCGGTGGCGCAGTTGCTCACGCCTCCCAACGAGGAACTGCGCGGCGTCGCGCTGTGGGCGTGCTGGCTCATCGCCCCGCAGGTCGCGTTGCCGTTGGCGAAGCAGCTCGCGGCCGACGCGAAGGAAGCGGTCGCGGCGCGCGTGGCAGCGCTCGAGGTGCTCGGCCAGACGCAGCACGACGACGAGGCGCTCAACACGGTGCTCGACGTGTTGCTCGACTGGAAGAAAGACGGCCCGGTGATGGTCCTCTACGCCGCCGGCCGCGCGCTCTCGTCGCTGAAGAACGCCACGCTGCAGTCGGTGCTGCAGACGGTGCTCGTCGAGCTGGGGCGCAAGAAGGGCTCGACCGGGCCGGTGATGGTGAGCCCCGGAGTGCTGGTGCTCAACGCCGTCGAGCGGCACCGCTTCCATTCCCTCTCGCCGCAGCTCGCGAAGCTCGTCGCGTCGAAGGCCGATTTCGCGACGCGCCAGAAGGCGCAGGCGCTGGTGCTGAAGTTCGGAAACAAAGACGCGATGCGCACGCTGCTGCCGTACGTGAAGGGGCCGCCCGGGCTGTCGATGGGCGCGGCGAGCGCGCTGCTGCAGCTCGAGCCCGACGACGCACTGGCGATGATTGAGAAGGCGGCGAAGTCGAAGAAGCGCTCCGCTGACGTCGACGTTCCCGCGGGCGAGCTGATGGCCGCGCTGGAGTTCGACTTGAAGCAGCGCAAAGCCAGGTCGCTCATGGCGCGCGAGCCGCGGTGGGCCGAGGCGTGCGAGCCGTTCTTCGACCTGAAGGACCACTGGCTGGCGCACCGGGCGATTCCGCTCGTCGCGGGCGCGCGCAAGAGCAAGCACGTGCAGGATCGGCTGCGGTCGCTGCTCGAGCGCGGCGCGCAGTCTCCGTTGCCGGTGGTCGAGGCGCTCAAGGCGCAGGGCGTGAAAGACGTGAAGGCGCTCGTGAAGCAGCGCCTCGCCGTCTCGAAGGACGCGCGGGAGAAGGACCTGCTGAAGGTCTTCCTCTGACGCGCGCTCACTCGAGCACGATGAACTCCACGCGCCGGTTCTTCTCGCGGCCCTCGCTGGTCGCGTTGTCGGCGATGGGGCGCGTCTGACCGAAGCCGCGCGCCTCGAGCCGCTCGGGCGCGACGCCGTGGCCGACGAGGTACGTGCGCACCGACTGCGCGCGCGCCTCGCTCAGCTTCAGGTTGTTCGCGGCGACGCCCGACGCGTCGGTGTGCCCCTCGATGCGAATCGACTTCACCTCGGGGTGCGCGGCGAGCACCGCGGCGACCTCGTCGAGCAGCGGGAAGGAACGCGGCTGCAACGTCGCGCGGTTGAGCTCGAAGTACACCGAGCCACGCAGCTCGAGCTTGCCGGCGCCGAGCGCGACCTGGGCGGGGACGACGGCGGGCGCAGGCGGGCTCACCTCCTCGGCGGGCGCGGGCGCCACCACGGGCTCCGGCTCCACTGGCGGCGGAGGCGCGACCACCACCGGTGCGGCCACGACGGGCGGTGCCGGCTGCTCCACGGGGACTGGGACCGGCGCGGGGCGCTTCATGCCGCCGTACGACGCACCCAGCACGGCGCGGAACGCGGGCGTCCCCGGCGCGTTGCCAAAGCCCGGGCCAGCGAGCGCGAAGAACTCCCAGTCCTTCACCGCGTAGCGCACGCCGCCGAGCACCTCGGCGCTCACCGGCAGCGCGGTCAACGGCACGAAGCTGCGCACCGAGCCCTCGAAGCGCAGCGGACCTCCGAGCGTCGACACCCCGGCAGAGAAGAGCAGCCGGCTGCCGATGGGCGTGGTGCCTTCGGTGATGACGCGCGCGTCACGCACGTGCGCGCCCACCTCGAGCGCCGCGCGGACGGGCCCGAGCACCTTGCCGGCGCCCGCGATGAACTGGCCCGACACCGTGGTGTCCTGCGTGAGCGCCGACGCCGAGCCGAGCGGCAACCCGGCGGCGAGCGTCAGCCCGAGGTCGAGGGGCGCGCCGCTGCTTTCCTGCAACACGCCGACGCGCGCCTGCAACCACGGCGTGCCGAGCGCGGTGTGCTGACGCACCGGCTGCGCGACCAGCTCACCGCCGTTCGACATCACGTCTTCGCCTTGCTGGTAGAGCACCACCGGCAGCGTCGCGCCGAGCTCGAGCCACGAGAAGACCGAGAACGCGCCCGAGACCGCGGCCGTCAGCCGGTGCTCGACCAGCGCCCCGCGGTACACGCCGTTCTGGAAGAACTTGAGCGGCGCGTACTGGTAGCCGAGCGACGCGTTGAGACGGAAGTCGTGCTTCTCGAGCAGGTCCGCGCCGCCGACGGCGAGGCCGCCGCGCGACGACGGGTTGAGCTGCCACTGCTCGAGCTCGAAGCCGTTCACCACCGACGCGCTCTGGGTCTGCGCGAGCGCGCTGGTGGACACGACGGCCACCGCGAGCCCGGCCACCGCCGCGACGCGACGGCGACGCAGCACCATGACCGCGGCGATGAAGAGCAGGCTCAGCGGCGCGCTCGACGTCGAGCTGCAGCCCACGCCGCCACCGAGGCTGACGTCGGACTTGTTGACGTCGAGCACCTGCGGCGACGAGCGGAAGACCTCTTCGCCCGCGCTGCCCATCACGCCCACCGTGACCTCGTGCGCGCCCGCGGTGAGGCGCGGCAGCATGAAGCTCCAGTTGCCGTTGGAGTCCGCGGTGGTGGTGCCGACCAGCACGCCGTCGACGTAGACGTTCACCGTCGCGCCCGGGGTCGCCGTGCCCGAGACCGTGCCGTTCGAGCCATCGTCGGTGACGGTCATGCCGTCGACCGTGCCGCTCGCGCTCTGCACCTCGAACTGGCCGCTCACCTCGGGGCCCTGGTGGCCCGCGGCGTCGGTGGCGCGCGCGGTGAGGGAGTGCGGCCCATCAGCCAGCGGCGTCGTGACCGGGCAGCTCCACGTGCCGGAAGCGTCGGCGGTGGTCTGGCACAGCTCGAGGCCGTCGAGCGTCACCACCACTGACGCGCCAGGTTCCGCGCTGCCGGTGACGACGGGCGTCTTCTCGCTGATGCGCCCGCTCGGGCTGACGATGACCGGCGCACCGGGCGCGATGGTGTCGACCACGAAGCGCAGGGAGTTCGCCTCGCTGACGTTGCCCGCGGCGTCGGTCGCGGTGGCGCGCGCGACGTGCTCGCCGTCGGCGAAGAGCCCGCTGCACGCGTAGTGGCCCTGCTCATCGGCCGTGGTGACGCACAGCTCGACGCCGTCGACGGTGAGCCGCACGGTGCTGCCAGCCTCCGCGACGCCACTGAGCGTGACGCTGGGCACCGCCGACCGCGCGGGGCCTTCGAGGGTGGGTTGCGCCGGGCGGAGGCTGTCGACGATGAACGAGCGATCGATCGGCGCGCTCTCGTTGCCCGCGGCGTCGCGCTGCGTAACGAGCGCATGCGCGGGACCTTCGGGCAGGGGCGCCGAAGCGGTGCAGGCCCACGCGCCGCTCGGGTCGACCTGCGCGGTGCAGACCGCGGCGCCATCGACGGTCACGGTGATGGTCGCGCCAGGCTCACCGGTGCCAGCGAAGCGCGGCGTGCGCGTCGCGACGTGCTCGCCCTCGGTGGGGCCCGAGCAGCTCGGCGTCGCGGGGCTGGTGAGGTCGATGGTGAAGCCGTGGCGGGCGGTCGACGGCCCTTCGAAGCCATGCGCGTCGAAGAGCGAGGCCGAGACGGCGTGCGGGCCCTCGGTGAGCACGGCAGAGCACGACCACGCACCGTCTGGTTCGACGACCGCGTCACAGAGGAACTGGCCCTGCTCCACGACGCGCACGCGGCTGCCAGCTTCCGAGCGCGGCGCGGTGCCGGCGAAGCTCACCTGCGTCGACGCGAACGACGAGCCGTCGGCCGGCGCGGAGAGGACGGGCACGGGAATCGGCGCGCGCACCTCGAGGCGCACGGTGACGGTGTCGCTGCCGCCGGGGTTGGTGACCGACTCGGTCACGTCGTAGCTGCCCTGCGACATCGGCACTCCGCCGAGGGTCTCGCCGGTGAGCTCGACCCCGAGCGGCAGCGCGCCCACGGAGAAGGCCAGCGGCGCAGTGCCCGAGGCGCTGAGCGTGAAGGTGAACGGCGTGCCTGCGACCGCGTAGACGATGACCGCGTTGGTGATGTGCGGCGCGGTGTTGATGGTGAGCGTGAGCGTCTTCGCGTCGCTGCCCGCCGCGTTGCCCGCGCCGAGCGTGAGGGTGACCACCCCGTCCTGCACGGGCGTGCCGGTCAGCGCGCCGGTCTGCGGGTCGAAGCTCAGCCACGACGGCAGGCCCCCGATCGAGAGCGAGAGCGGCGCGGTGCCGCTGGCGGTGAGCACGTAGCTGAACGGCTGGCCGGTGAGACCGGTCGCCGCGAGCGTCGAGGTGATGCGCGGAACGGTGCGCACCGTGAGCACCAGGGTGCGGGCGTCAGTACCGGCGGCGTTGCTCGCGCCGAGCGAGATGGACGTCACGCCCTCTGCGTCAGGAGTGCCCGAGATGATTCCCGTCGCGGCGTTGAAGCTCGCCCACGAGGGCAGCGCGGTCGCGTCGAGCATGACCGGCGCGGTGCCGTTCGCGGTGAGCGTGTACGAGAAGGCCTGACCGACCACGCCGCTCGCGCTGAGCGACGAGGTGATGAGCGGCGAGGCGCGCACCGTGAGCACGAGGGTGCGGGCGTCGGTGCCCGCGGCGTTGCTCGCGCCGAGCGAGATGGACGTCACGCCCTCGGCGTCGGGAGTGCCCGAGATGAGTCCCGTCGCGGCGTTGAAGCTCGCCCACGAAGGCAGCGCGGTGGCATCGAGCGTGACGGGCGCCGTGCCGCTCGAGGTGAGCGTGTAGCTGAACGGCTGCCCGATGACGCCCGTCGCCGCGAGGGGCGAGGTGATGGCCGGCGTGGTGCGAATGGTGACGACGAGTGACTTGCCGTCGCTACCGGCCGCGTTGCTCGCGCCGAGCGAGATGGAGCTCACCGCCTCCGCGTCGGGCGTGCCCGAGATGACGCCCGTCGCCGCGTTGAAGCTCGCCCACGACGGCAACCCGCTCGCGCTCAAGGTGACTGGCGCGGTGCCGCTCGCGGTGAGCGTGTACGAGAAGGGCTGACCGACGACGCCGCTCGCGCTGAGCGACGAGGTGATGGCCGGCGCCGAGCGCACGGTGAGCACGAGGGCCTGCGCGTCGGTGCCCGCGGCGTTGCTCGCGCCGAGCGAGATGGACGTCACGGCCTCGGCGTCGGGCGTGCCGGAGATGACGCCGATGCTCGCATTGAAGCTCGCCCACGAGGGCAACGCGCTCGCGCTCAGGGTGACGGGCGCGGTGCCGCTCGTGGTGAGCGTGTACGAGAAGGACTGACCGACGACGCCGCTCGCGGTGAGGGGCGACGTGATGACCGGCGGCGTGCGGATGGTGATGGTGAGCGATTTGCCGTCGCTGCCCGCGCTGTTGCTCGCGCCGAGCGAGATGGAGCTGACGGCCTCGGCGTCGGGCGTGCCGGAGAGGACGCCGGTGCTCGGGTTGAAGCTGGCCCACGAGGGCAGCCCGCTCGCGCTCAAGGTGACCGGCGCGGTGCCGCTCGCGGTGAGCGTGTAGGAGAACGGTTGTCCCACCACGCCGCTCGCGCTGAGGGCCGAGGTGATGGCCGGCGCGGAGCGCACGGTGAGCACCAGGGTCTGCGCGTCACTGCCCGCGGCGTTGCTCGCGCCGAGCGAGATGGAGCTGACGGCCTCGGTGTCGGGCGTGCCGGAGATGACGCCCGTCGCCGCGTTGAAGCTCGCCCACGAGGGCAGCGACGACGCGCTCAACGTCACGGGCGCGGTGCCGCTCGAGGTGAGCGTGTAGCTGAACGCCTGGCCGACGACGCCACTCGCGCTGAGCGCCGACGTGATGACCGGCGGCGTGCGAATGGTGATGGTGAGCGTCTTGCTGTCGCTCCCGCCGCCGTTGCTCGCGCCGAGCGACACCGAGAACACGCCCTCGGCCGCGGTGCCGCTGAGCTCACCGGTCGACGAATTGAAGGTGGCCCACGCGGGCACGCCGCTCATGCTCAGCGTGATGGGCGCGACGCCGCTCGCGGTGAGCGTGTAGCTGAACGCGGCGCCGGTGATGCCGCTCGCGCTGGTGGCGCTGGTGATGACGGCCGGCGAGACGATGCTCAGCACGAGCGTCTTGCTGTCGCTGCCGATGGCGTTGGTCGCGCCGAGGCCGATGGAGACGGGGCCCGCGACATCCGGCGTGCCGCTGATGACGCCGGTGTTCGCATCGAGCGTCGCCCACGCGGGCAGCGAGCTCGCCGAGAACGTCATCGGCGCCTGGCCGCTGGCGGTGATGGTGTAGCTGAAGGGTGCGCCGACCGAGCCCGACGCGGTGAGGCTGCTCGTGATGCTCGGCGGCGACGGCGGCGTGGTGACGGTGATGGTGAGCGTCTTCGTGTCGGACCCGATGGCGTTCGACGCGGTCATGTCGACCGTGAAGGTGCCTCCCGACGGCGGCGTGCCGGTCATCAAGCCCGTCGCCGCGTCGAAGGTGAGCCACGCCGGCGCGTTGGCGATGCTGCGCGTCAACGGCGCGGTGCCTTCCGCGGTCATCGAGTAGCTGAAGGCCTGGCCCGCGGTGCCGCTCACCGACAGACCGCTGGTGATGACGGCCGGACCCGACACCGTGAGCAGCAACGTCTGTTGGCTCGAGCCCACACCGTTCACCGCGCTCAGGCCGATGCTCAACGTGCCCGCGCTGGTGGGCGTGCCGCTGAGGACTCCGGTGGCCGGGTTGAAGGTCGCCCACGCCGGCAACGACGAGACCGAGAGCACGATGGTGGCGTTGCCGGTCGCGGTGAGCGTGTACGAGAACGCGCTGCCGACCGCGCCGCTCGCGGTGAGCGCCGAGGTGATGACCGGCGCGCCGCCGATGGAGACCGCGATGGTCTTGTAGTCGCTGCCGAACGCGTTGGTCGCGACCACGGGAATGTTGAACACGCCCGTCACGCCGGCGTTGTTGGCGAACACGCCGGTCGTCGAGTTGAACGACACCGTGCCGGGCAGGTTGCTGGCGTTGAACTGCATCGGCGTCGCGCCGCTGGCGTTCACGTCGATGGTGCTCCACGCGGTGGTGGCGGTCGCCAGGGTGTAGGTCAACGCGCTGGTGATGAGCGGCGGCTGGCCGGCGGTGATGGTGAGCGCCTGCGTCGCGGTGCCGTTCACGTCGGTGGCCTGCAGCGTGAGGTTGGTGGTGCCGGCCGACGGCGGCGTGCCGCTGATGACGCCGGTGTTCGAGTCGAAGCTGAGCCACGCGGGCAGCCCGCTCACCGAGAGCGCGACCGGCGCGGTGCCGATGGCGGTGACGGTGTACGAGAAGACGCGACCGACGGCCGCGTTCGCAGTGGCCGGGCTGGTGATGACGATGGGGTTGCGGTCGAAGGTGCCGGTGACGGTCTGGCCCGCGCCCGCGGTGAAGGTGCACGCGCCGGTGCCGCTGCAGGTGCCGCCCGACCAGCCGGAGAAGACCGAGCCGGTGGCGGGCACGGCCTGCACGGTGACCTGCGTGCCGCTCGCGAACGAGGCGGTGGTGCTGGTGCAGCCCGCGCCGCAGCTGACGCCCGCGGGGCTGACGATGAGCGTGCCGCTGCCGACGCCTGCGCGGCCGAGGTTCACGGTGACGAGCGTGCCCGAGAGCGTGTCGTCATCGCCCGCGCCGTTGTCGAGCGAGAAGCGTTCGACCGCGCCGCCGGCCGCCGACGCGAGCGCCGAGACGCTGACGATGCCGGTGCCAGAGCCGCTGCCGACGTCGGCGTCGAGCACGATGCTGACGCTCTTGCCCGCGGGGAGCGTGACGGTGGTGGCGACGTTGCCGGTGCCGCTGGCCGCGCCGCACGACGCGCCGGGGTCGGCGCTGCAGGTCCAGCTCAGGTTGCCCAGCTGCGCCGAGACGCTCGAGTTGACCAGCGCCGCGGTGGCGGTGGAGGGGCCGCGGTTCGTCACGGTGATGGTCCAGCGGCCGTGCTGGTTCCACATCAGCGAGCCCACGCCGTCGTCGACGGTGGTCGCGAGGTCGACGTACGAGGTGGTGCCGCCGGTGGTGACGTTGGTGCTGATCAACGGGCCGGTGAGCGGCTGCTCCTGGTTCGACTGGCTGAAGTACCAGCCGTGGCGAATGGTGCCGGTCGCGGTCGCGTCGGCGCGCACGGTGAGCTTCACGATGCTCGCGCCACCGGAGGCGACGGCCCCGAGGTCACACACCACCGTGCCGCGCGTACCGACGGTCGGCGTGGTGCAGCTGATGCCCGGCGTGTCGATCGACCGGAACGAGACGCCCACCGGCAGGTACGAGGTCAGGCGCGTGCCCGTCGACGTGTCGGTGCCGCCGTTCAACACGCGGTACGTGTATTGATAGTCACTCCCAGCTTCGACGCTGTCGGGGCCGCTGCCGTACACCACCAGCCCGGGAATCGAGCTGCCGAAGCTGTCGATGATGGCCTCGCCCCAGTGACCCGACTGCGCACAGCCGCCGGCGATGATGGTGGCGGTCAGCGTGTCGCCGATGCTCACCGCGCTGCGCGACAGCGGCAGGTCGAAGAGCAACCAGTCGGTGTAGACGATGCTGCCCGCGGCGTTCGACTGCCACGGCACGCCCG
This sequence comes from Myxococcaceae bacterium, assembly GCA_046351675.1. Classification (GTDB taxonomy): domain Bacteria; phylum Myxococcota; class Myxococcia; order Myxococcales; family Myxococcaceae; genus Archangium_A. The sequence continues at coordinate 121,515 of JAXLYB010000014.1, read as the reverse complement.
CCTCGTTCGAGAAGTTGAAGCGGCTCGAGAGCACCGTGCCCTTCGTCGTGTTGGTGATGGTGACGTAGTAGTAGGGCTGCTCGCGCAGCGAGTGTCCGGGGTTCTGCAGAATCGGCAGCACCGTGAAGCGCACGTGCACCAGGCCGTCGGCCGGGTCGATGTCGGCGGTCGTCACCACCGAGCTCTGCGTGATGCGGTTGGCGTTGTACGAAGAGCCCAGCGCGTTCACGACCGCGGCCGCGTTGCCGAAGCGCGGGAAGCGCACGGTGTCGGCGGCGGCGAGCCCGGGGGGAATGAGCGAGTACGGCGTGCCGGCGTCGTACACGCTGGTCTTCAACACGCCGCCGTCGCGCAGGCCGAGGTCGCTCTCGGCGTTGACCGGGTAGTTGGTCACGCCCGGAGTGAGCGCGACGAGGTGGGTCGACACCGTCCACCCCGCGAGGGTGCCGGTCTCGAAGCCGGAGTTGGTGAAGAGCGCCTCGTCGGTGGTGCTGACTCCGAGCGCGCCGCGGTGCTCGTCGGGCTCGACACACGCCGACAGGGAGAGGGCCGCCAGGACCCAGGGCAGAGACAGTCGAAGGGTACGCATGCGCGGGCCATGTGCGCGGAGCGTGCCGTGCCGATCACGAGGGGAACGCGCACGGCGGTGACGGGTCTGCACCGACGCCTCACGCTCTGATGACCCGTCAGGAGGCTGACGCAGGACTTTCCGAGCGTCACCACCGCACGTCGACGCCGAGCATCGGAATCGGCGGCAACGGGGAACGAGCGTCCTTGTACGTGAGCAAGATGTCGCCGCTCGCCTGCTGCGCGAGCGTCGCGGGCACCACGCCGTAACTCGTGCCGGTGGGCTGCGCGAGCGAGAGGTTCGCCACGTCGAGGAACAGCTCGACCTCGGCGTCGCCCGGGTGCCACGTCTTGCTCGCGCGCAAATCTCCCCGCACGAACGGCGGCGCGAAGCCCGAGGCGTCACGGTCTTTCGGCACCCAGCGCGGCGAATGGGTGAGCGAGTCGACGCCCGGCTGTTGTTCCTGCGCGAAGAGCCCGCCGACCAGCGGCGCGCCCGACGTCACGGTGATCATCGCCGAGAGCTTCCAGTCGCCGTCGAACTCGAGGCCCGCGCGCACGCGCCCCAGGTGCGCTTGCTGGAACTGCCACGGCACCCACGCCTGCGCGTCGCTCTTCGGCAGCCCGTCGACGCCGTACCGATGAAAGGTCGCCAGCCGCCACGACTGCTGAAAGCCGTACGAGAGCTCGCCCCACCAGCGCGTGGTGCCGGCCAGCCCCGAGGTGCGCGCACGCAATTCACCACCCGCCAGCCAGCCGCTCGTCGCGCGCTGCGCCACCACCTCGTCGACCTGGTTGACCAGCTGCAGGAAGTTCTCGTCGAACGGGCTGAACTCGATGGCGCGAATGAGGCCGCCGCCGAAGCCGTGCAACGAGATGCTGCTCCGCTCGGTGGGACGCACGGTGACGGTCGCGTCGACGCGCGCGAGTTCCTGCACGCCGTGACGGAGCGCGACGCTCTCGAGCACCGGCACGGTCACCAGCCACGTCGGCGCCTGGTGCAGCAGCCCGGCGGACAGCTCGAGGTCGACCGACGTCCACGCGCGGCGGGTGATGACGCGGGGGTCGGCGGTGAACGTCGCCTGGCTCTGGCCCGCGGGCACCCACGCGTCGGCGCGCACGCTGAAGGTCGTGTCCCACTCGCCCTCTTCGACGCGCGCCTCGAGAAATGCGCCGGCCACCATCGCCGTGCCGAGCTCGCGCAGGGTGCTGCTCTGTTGGTCGAGCTCGGTCAGGTGTGTCTGTCGGAAGAGCGACAGGCGGCGCACCTCGACGTCGGCGCCGCCGCGCAGCTTCGAGCCGCCCACCACCGCGCGCGCGTTCACTGCGTCTTCGGCGCCGTCGATGGCGTTGGTCACGGCGGCGCCTGCGAGCGTGAGCCCGATGGTGCTGCGGTGCGCGCCGACCGAGATCTCGACGCCGTCGCTCTTCCACCGCACGTCGAGCTGGTGGTTCTGCAGCCGCGCTGCGAGCGGAATGCCGGAGACCGAGAGCGCGAGCGCGTCGAGGGTGCCGAGCGCGAGCACGCGCAGTTCTCCGCGGCCGAGCTTCTGCGCCCAGCGGAGTTGGTAGTCGCCGAGCCACACGCTGCCCTTGATGAAGGCGCCGGCCAACGCGGGCGTGCCGTACGCGTCGACCGCCGCCTGGAACACCGAGCCGTCGTCGAAGCCGTGCTCGAAGAAGTAGCCGACCTTCAGCAGGTCGATGCGCAGCGCGGAGTGCGTGCCCGGGGTGGTGGTGCGGTTGAAGAGCGAGACCTTGCGGCCGAGGAAGCGGCCGTCGAGCGCCGTGTCGACGGGGCGGGAGAGCGTGACGCCCTCGGTCCATGCGGGGTGGAGCGCGGTCGGGCCGAAGAGCGCGTGCGCGGGGGCGAGCCAGCGGACGCCGTCGATGTCGAAGACCGTGGAGGCCGGTGGGAGGCCGTCGAAGGTGATGGCGTTGATGCCGCCGAGGAGGGCGCGCGCGGAGGGGTCGATGAAGGGGGCGCGGGCGGGCTCGGCCCAGGAGCCGGGTTGGTCGGGGCTCAGGGGGCTGAGGGCTTGTGCGAGGACCAGGGCGAGGAGGGCGGTCATGGTGGCCCCTCACCCCGACCCTCTCCCCTCTCGAGGGGAGAGGGGGCGACTTTGCGTCGACGGAACAGCATCACCACCGCGCCCCAGGCGAGCACTTCGATCGTTGCGCAGCTTGAGCTTCGTCTCGTGGAGACAGCCGGCGGGAGTGACGCGTCGGTGCCCAGCCAGACGAAGGAGCTCACGGTGCGCGGCTGTTGATCCACGCGCACTTCGGCGCGGAGCCGCGCGGTGTTGCCCTCGGGCGCGACCAGGTGGAAGGTGCTCTCGGCGCGCGCGCCGCTCAGCTTCTCTTCGCGCACCGTCACGCCGTTCTCGACCCACGCCAACGTCGCGCCGTCGCCCCCCGTCACCACCGCCGTCACGTCGAGCTCGCTGGCCAGCACCGTGTCGCCCGAGTGCGAGAGGGACTGGTCCCACTTCAGCTCGAGCATCGGATCGTCCGGCCCGCGCAGCTTCACCACCGTGCGCCCGTTCTTCAGGCCCGCGAGCAACGCCGGCACCGAGAGCTCGTCGGCGAAGATGAGCGTCGTCGGAGAGCCGAGCGCGCTCTGCGTCTGGTTGCGCCCCTCGCCCGCGCGGTGATCGTCACTGCCGCCCACTGCCGCGAGGTGGATTCCGCGCGCCGCCTGCGCTTCCCAGAACGCGAGCGCGCTCTCGTCGAACAGCGAGCCCGTCTCGTCCCACCCGCCGACGCCGACCTCCACCGCGCCGAAGCGTGCGTCGACCGGGTGCTGCCACGCACAGCCGATGCAGAACGTGCCGAGATCGAGCGTGGGGTGGTTGATGGTCGGCACGCCGCGCTGCGAGGCGAACTCGTTCATCGCGCCGTCGAAGCTCGCGCCGTCGACGCCGAACCAGAAGCGCGGAAGCGCGGTGACGCCGAAGACGTTCAGGTGGCCCGCGTAGGTCGTGAACTCCACCGAGGGCACCAGGAGCACCGCGGGAGACGAGACCTGCGCGTCGACGAGGAAGTCGTGCGTGCTGAGCGTGTTGTGTTCGGACAGCGCGACGAAGTCGAGGCCGCGCAGCGCGGCGAGGTCGGCGATGGCCTGCAGGCTCGCGCGCGCGTCACCGCTCTCGGTGGAGTGCACGTGCATGTCGCCCGCCCACCAACGCGCGCCTCGCTTCAGCGCCGGCGCGTCGACGTACGGCGTGCGGAGCCGCGGCGACTGCAACGAGAACGACCTCGTCTCGATCTCGAGGTGGAACTTCGCGGGCTGCTGCGTGACGAGCGCCTTGCCCACCAGGACCTGCCACGTGCCTGGCTCGAGCTTCGCCGGGCGGTAGCTGCGGCTGGCCTGCGTCGCGCTCACCTCCGCCGGCTCGGAGTTGCCGCCGCCCCAACCGACGAAGCCACCGTCGGGCGCGAGCAGGCCCCAGTCGAGGATGTTGCTGCTCGAGAGGTCGTCGTGGAGCACGCGCAACTCGACCGTGCCCGCCGGGACCTCGAACGGTACGAGGAAGAACTCCCCCGCGTCGGGCACCGGGCCCTCGAGCACCACCGGGTCTGCAGCGAGCAGCAACGCGACCAGGCCGAGCACGGCGAAGAGGAGACCAGAGCGGGCGCCGAGCGTCACCGTCGATTTGAGGACACCTGCGCGCCGACGTGGCAAAGGAGGCGTTCCCGTGCGCGTCACCTTCCGACGGCTCCTCGGTCTCGAGGCGCTGCTCTTCTCCACCCTCTACGTGGTCTCGCTCGTCGGCTTCGTGCGCGGCGCGCAGGCCATCACCGCGCGCTTCGCGGCGCTCGCGGCCGGGCCGTACCTGATGACGTCGGTGGTGACGCAGCTGCGGCTGATGCCCGCGTACGCGCTGCTCGCGCTCGGCTCGGCGTTCCTGGTGTGGCCGTGGGTGCAGCGGGGCCGCTTCGTCGTTCGCTTCGCGCTCGCGCAGGCGGTGGTGTCGCTCGCGGGCGTCACGGCGGCGTTGCTGCTCAGCCCGGGCTTCTTCGACGGCATCGCTCGGCGCGCGCCGTTGATCGACCTCTTCGCCGCTCAGCGCTTCGGCCTCTTGCACCTCGGCGCGCTGGTGCTGCTCGCGCTGTTCGTGCGCGCGGTGCTCTTCGCCGTGCCCAGCTCACGCGTGCGGCTCGCGCTCGCCTCGGTCGCGGTGCTCGCGCTCGCGTCGGCGATGGTGAAGCCTTCCCCCGCGAAGGCGAAGCCGCTGAAGCAGAAGAACGTGCTCGTCATCGCGGCCGACTCGTGGCGCTTCGACCGCGTGGGCGTGCACGGCGCGGCGCGGGCCGACCTCACGCCGCACATCGACGCGTTCGCGAAGGGCGCGCTCGACTTCCGCTCGCACCACGTGCCGACGGCGAGCACCCTCGAGTCGTGGGCGAGCTTCCTCACCGCGCTGCAGCCCTCGAAGCACGGCCTGCGCTCGATGTACCCGTCGCGCGCGGAGGTCGAATCGGTGCAGCAACGCGAGCTGCTCACCAAGCGGCTCGGCGACGCGGGCTTCGAGACCTTCGTGTCGTCCGACTGGGCGGGCAACTGCTTCGACCTCGTCGACTTCGGCTTCCAGCGCACCGAGGTCGGCCGCGTGCAGAACTTCGGCGCGCTCTTGCGCGAGGCGTCGGTCGAAGCACACCCGGTGGTGCCGCTCTTCTTCGCCTCGATTCCCGGCTGGCTCGGTGACGCGCTGGTGCCCGGGCGGCAGGCGCTCGCGGCGGCGGCGCGGCCCTCGGTGCTGGTGGACCGCGTGTTCGACGGCATCGACCAGAGCGTCGCGCGCGAGAAGCCGTTCTTCGGCGTGGTGTTCTTCAGCTCGACCCACCTGCCCTACAACGCGCGCCCGCCGTTCAACGTGAAGTACCTCGACCCCGCGTACGACGGGCCGAACCGGTACCACGTGGAGATCGACGCGCACTCGCTCATCACCACCGGCTTCGCGCCCACGCTCTCGCCCGCGGCGGTGCAGCACGTGCGCGACCTCTACGACGGCGCGGTGAGCGACTTCGACGACGAGGTGGGCGTGCTGCTCGCCGGCCTCGAGGCGCGCGGCCTGATGGACGAGACGGTGGTGGTGCTCACCTCGGACCACGGCGAAGACCTCTACGAGCCCGGGTCGACCGTCGGCCACGGCACCAACTTCTTCGGCGGCGACCAGAGCACGCGCATTCCGCTCTTCATTCGCGCGCCCGGCGTGGCCCCGCGGCAGATCGACGCGCTGACGCGCAGCCTCGACGTCGCGCCCACGCTGCTCGAGCTGCTCTCGCTGCCGCCGCTGCACGACGTCGACGGCGTCTCGCTGCTGCCGCTGATGCGCGGAGAGCGCGACTCGCTCGGCCTCTTCGAGCGCGCAGAGACCTGCTACCTCTTCTTCCCCAAGGCGCACGCCATGCTGGGGCTCACCGAGTCCGAGCGCGCGGAGGTGGTCGAGCTGCAGGGCGCGGCCGACACCCTCGAGGTCGACCCGACGTTCCGCGACAACCTCGTGCTGCGCGAGGCGTGGCGCCAGAAGGTCATCGACGCGAAGGACCGCATGGTGCGCACCGACCGCTGGAAGCTCATCGAGATTCCCGGGAAGACGCGGCCGATTCGCCGGCTCTACGACCTGCTCGCCGACCCCGCGCAGCAGCACGACCTCGCCGGGCAGGGCTTGCCGGAAGAGGAGGGGCTGGCCGCGCTGTTGTCGATGTGATGAAGGCGCGCCCATGTCCGAGCGCTTTCGCTATCGCCAGCTGACGGCCGTGCGTGACCCCGAGGCCGTCGCGGCGATGAAGGCCGACTTCCAGTCCCAGGCCATTCGTCCGCGTGACTACGCCGCCGCCGGCGCGCGCGCCGAAGACGAAGCGCCCAAGGCGGTCCTCGCCAACGAGTCGCAGGGTACGCGCGAGGAGATCGAGCGCATGCTCCGCGAGGGCGAGCTGATGCCGAGCGACCTCGTGTACTCCGGCGGCGGGTGGACGACCTTCGAGCAGAGCCCCGACTTCTTCGAGGCGTGCGAGGGCGTGACCGACACCCGCGCGCTCGGTCAGAACGTCGGCGCCATCTTCAAGTTCCTCGGCGGCGCGCTGCTCGTCATCGTGGTCATCATCTTGCGCGTGCTCGCCCGGCACTGAGGTGCAGCGCGAGCTCGGCCTCGGCGCAGCGCCGCAGCCACGCCTGGTCGGGTGAGAGCAGCAGATCTTGTGGCGGCACGCGGCTCACCGCGGCGGCGAACTCCTCGAGGTCGACTGGCACGCGCGCGCCGTCATCGAAGCTGACGAAGAGCTGCTTGCTGCGCCGCTCGCCGGTGATGGCCGCGAAGTGCGCGCCGTCGGGCGACCACACCAGCGCGTCGGCGAGCACGAGGTCGAACGGCCGCGCCGCCTCGTCGTCGGAGTCTTCGAGCAGCGTCTGCGCGCCCGCACGCACGACGAAGAGCGCGCGCCCTTCCCGGCTCAGCGTCAGGCCCGCGGCGGTTTCCCACTTCGAGCGCTCACGGCCATCGAGCACCACCACCGAGCGGCCCTCGCGCTCGCCGATGAAGCCGTCGTGGCCGTTCACCACCTGGAGGTCGTGCACGTCTTCGAAGGGGCCGAGCTCTTCGTCGCCGCGCACCACGAACCAGCCAGCCTCGCGGCGCCCCGCGAAGACCACGCCCGCCTTCCCGCGCGCGAGCGCCTTCTTGAGGCCGAGCCATGGCCCGCGCTCCCGCTCACCGTCGACCACCCACTCGTGGCCGTCGCGACGCCCGGCGTAGAGCCGGGGATGGAGGCCCGCGATGCGCTCGAAGCGGCCGCCGTCACCGACGCGCCAGGCCCCCGCTTCGCGGCGCGCGAACAGCAGCTCGCCGTCTTCGAGCACCGGCTGCGACGCGTCTTCGAAGGGCCCGAGCGGCAGCGCGTCGGACGCGGAGTCGACCACGAAGGCCGCGCCGTCCTTCCGCGCGACGAAGGCCACGCGCTCACCGGCGAACGTGCGCGGTCCGACGGCGTCGAACGGGCCGAGCTCGCGGCCGTTGAAGACCACCCACGCCTTGCCGTCGCGGCGCGCGACGAACGACCACGCGTCACCGCGCTCGACGAGCGAATGCGGGAGCACGGACTCGAAGGGGCCCAGCTGTTCCTGGTCGCGGCAGCCTCCGACGACCTCGCACGTCGCCGCGCGGCCCGAGAGCGACCGGCGCACCACCAACCAGTGGCCCGCGCGCTCGGCGGCGAACAGCACCGCCTGCTTCGAGAGCGCGACCTCGCCGATGCCCTCGAAGCGCTCGCCCTGGAGCCCGTCGACGACCACCGTCCACCCGCCTTCGTCGAGCTGCGCGGGATACGCGACGTGGCCCTCGGCGATCTGCAGCCCCTCGACGCCGACGCCGCGGAACTCGTCCTGGTCGCGCAGGTCGAAGCGCACGTGCTGGCGGCCGAGCGTCTCGAGCACCGACGCGACGTGGCGGCGGTCGTCGCTGCGGCCGTACCAGACGACGTGGGTGCACGAGGTCGCGACGGCGGCGAAGAGCAGGAGGAACGCGGCGCGCTTCACGTCGGCAGCTGCGTCACGCTCATCGAGTTGGTGGCCACGCCCTTCGCGACGCGCTTGCCGTTCACCGACGCCTCGACCTCGAAGCGCTGCAGCGATTCCATCACGCGCGTGAGCGTCACCTGGAACTCGAGGCGCTGGCCCGCGAAGACCGGCGCGAGCAGCTTCACCTCGAGCGCACCGAGCAGGCCTCCGCGCGACGCGGGGTCGGGCGTCACGCCGAAGAGCGCCTCGAACTTCTTCGTCAGCTCCGGGCGGTAGCCGGGCGAGAGGCGGTAGCCGAGCTCGAGGTTCTTGAGCGCCGCCAACACGTCGTCGGGCTCGCCGCCGCCTTCCTTGAAGCGCTGCCGCGCGACGTGAATGACGTGCAGCAGGTTGGTCGCCTGCAACATGCCCTCGATGGTGTACACGCCGGGCCAGAGGTGCAGCCCGGGGAAGTGGCCGTCGAACACCGGCTCGTTGGCCGAGATGGCGCGCGCGGCGATGAGGGTCGGCGTCTCGCCGTCTTCGAACGAGAGCACCGAGTCGACCATCAAGAACGGGCGTCGGTGCGGAATGAGGCGCTGCACGACGTCGGCGCCGAGCTCGAGTGCGGTCTTCATGGGCAAGTCCCCGGGGCGACGGCGAGCTGCGCATCGAGCCACGCGAGGCGCGCGGCGATCCAATCATGCAGCCACTGCACCTCGAGCGCGTACGTCGCCTGCGAGGTGCAGTTGGGGAAGATGGAGCGGCCGATGGTCATCCACTTCGCCTGGTCACGCGCGCGCGCGGCGGCGGTGAACGCGGTCCACGTGGCGATGCGTTGATCGAACGTGCTCTGCGCGAGGGCGCCCTGGCGCAGCGACTGCCAGCGGCACTTCACGTCGCGCGTGAACGTCGGGTCGGCGAAGAGGCTCAGCCAGTAGCTCGGCACGTCATCGGGGTACGGGCGAACGATGCGGTGCGCCCAGTTGTCCGTGCGGCAGTTGTAGCCGGTGACGTTGCCGTTCCCGAACGCGAGGTCGAAGTCCCACAGGGGGCCCATGCCGAAGCGGCCGCCGTCCGAGAGGCGCGCCTTCGTCATGTAGATGGAATGGACGTAGCCGTCCCAGTTGTTGGTCAGCTCCTCGATGATGGCGCGATCGACCCACGAGGCGTCGAGGCTGTTCGCGTACGCAACCGCCGGGTTCGACGCGAGCGCGTCTTCGAGCTGCTGGAACGCGCCGACGATGTAGCCCTGCTGGTCGACGGTGATGCTCGTCTCGCTCGGATAATGGAACGTGTAGACGCGGTTGCTGTGGAGCGTGAAGTCGCCGGAGCCCTTCCCGCCGCCCTCGTGCCGAATGATGTAGCCGCCCGTGAGATCGCCAGCCGCCAGGCTCGCCGCGGGCTTCGGCAGCGCGACGCGATCGCCGTCACGCCGCACGCGCTCCCACACCATGTAGAGACCGAGGTACTGGTTGTCGATGTACAGCTCGACGAAGCGGGTGCGTGGACTCCACCGGCCGAGCTGCTGACCGACCGCGTACACCAGCGCGTTCCGCAGGCACGTCTTGTCCGTGTAGCAGGCGTAGAGCGCGAAATCGGAGCCGGGCGGCAGACCGAGAATCGGCAACTCGACGCCGTTGCCCGCGCCGTCTTGCAGCTCGAACGCGTAGCCCTTCTTCGGCAACGTCCACGTGAAGTTGCCTCGGCCCTCGAAGGAGATGGGGCCGGTGAACGTCGGCGTGCGCGTCGCGAGGTCGGTGAGCGTGCCGTCGTGCTGCTCGTAGATGGTGATGGTGCCGGCGATGCCGACGTCTTTCTGAATGGCCTGGCCGTTGACGTTCACCTGCAGCACGGGAATCACTGGCGGGAGGTTGAGCCCCATCGTCACGGGGTCGGGCACGTAGAGCGCGGGGCCGGCGTCGATGCCTGCGTCGTCAGCGCCTGCGTCGTTTGAGCCTGCGTCGCTCACGCCCGCATCGTCCACGCCCGCATCGTCCACGCCCGCATCGCCCACGCCCGCGTCATCCGCCCCCGCGTCCATGAGTCCTGCGTCGGGAGCGCCGGCGTCGAAGCCAGCGTCGTTCATCGTGCTCGAGCCCGCGTCGACCTGCGGGCCGGCGTCGTCCATCGCTTCGGTCGCACAGCCACCACACGCTGCGAGCGCGGCACAGACTGCGAAGAGCGCGAGGGACCTCACCTGGGAAGAGCGTCCTTCAGCCACCGTCGAAGATCCACCTCGTCCTCGGTGGTGTGCACGCGCAGCGCACCGCCGTGACGACGCAGCAACCCGCGCAGCACGAGCCCCGGGCCGAGCACCACCACCTCGTCGACGCCGCGCGACACCAACGCATCGAGCACGCGCACGAACTCCACCGTGCGCTCGAGCTGCGCGGGGAGCGAGGTGCAGTCACGCACTTCCGCACCGTCGAGGTTGCGCACGAGCGGAGTCGTCAGCGGTCGCGGTTGCTTCGACGTGAGCGCCTCACGAAACGGACCCACCGCGCCAGCCATCGCCGAGGTGTGCCACGCGCCCGACACCGGCACGCGCCGCAGCGGAGGCAGCACCTCGAGTGCACCGCCGAGCACGAATTCGTCGCGCGCGTTCACCGCTGCGAGCTCGAGCGCGGGGAACTTCGCCGCCTCTTCGCGTGACGCGACCACCACCAGGCCGCCCGGGCGCTTCGCGTTCTCGGCGGCCATCGTCTGACCACGCGTCGCAGCGAGTCGCACCGCGGTCTCGGCATCGAACGCACCGGCAGCCGACACGGCCGCGAGTTCGCCGAGTGAGTGACCGGCCACGACGTCACACGCGACGACGTCACGCAGCAACGCATGCACGGTGAGCGAGAGCGCGATGAGCACCGGCTGCAGCACCTCGGTGCGCTCGAGCGCCCGCCCCTCGTCGCGCAGCAGCGCCGCTTCATCGAGCCCGCTCACCTCGAGCGCGATGTCGAGCAGCGGCGTCGGAGCGCCACGACCGCGCAACCACTCCCACGCCGGCACGACGTTGCGCGCGCCCTGGCCGGGAAAGAGAAAGGCCCTCACAGCGTCAGGCCGCCGTCGACCACCAGCGCCTGGCCGACGATGTACTCCGCGTCGCGCGAGGCGAGGAACAGCACCGCGTCGGCGAGTTCTTCGGCGCGACCGAGACGCTTCAGCGGCAAGTGCTCGAGCGCCTGCGCGACGACGCGGCGGTCGAGCCGCTCGACCATGCCGGCGTCGAAGAGACCCGGCACCACCGCGTTGACCCGCACTCCGCGCGGCCCCAGCTCGGCGGCGAGTGACTGTGTGAAGGCCACCACCCCGCCCTTCGACGCGGCGTAGTTGGCCTGGCCCGGGCTCGCGCGGTGGGCGGCGACCGACGCGACGTTCACGATGGCGCCGCGCTTCTTCCCGAGCATCGCGCGCGCGACCGAGCGGCAGACGTGGAAGGTGCCGTCGAGGTTCGCGGCCAGCACCTCGCGCCAGCTCTCGGGCTTCATCAGCGCGAAGAGCTCGTCGCGCACCACGCCCGCGTTGTTCACCACCACGTCGAGCGCGCCCCGCAGCGCGAGCGCCTTGCTCACCGCGGCGTCGACCTGCGTGAGGTCGGTCACGTCGAAGCCGAGCACCTCGCCGCTACCTCCGGCCTGCTTCACGCGCTCGAGCGTCTGCTGCGCTTCGTCTTCGCGCGTACGAAAGCCGACGAACACGAAAGCGCCTTCGCGACCGAACGCCTCGGCGATGGCGCGCCCGAGTCCACGCGAGGCGCCGGTCACCAACACCGTCGCGCTGTCGAAGCGGCGCGCGCTCATTCCCAGACCGTCAACGCGCCGAAGTTCACCGCCTGGCGCCCCGCCCACGCGTGCTGCTGCGGGCTGATGAAGAGGCTGCGGTTGTTCACGACCGGCGGAGAGACCGCCGCGACGCTCGCGCCGCCGACCTGCAGTCCCGGCACGCCGGGCATCGCCACCGGGAGAGAGAGCACCGCCTGGCCGACGAAGCAGCGCGTGATGGGCGACCACGCGCCCTGCAGCACCTCGCCGACTTGCTGCCCCGCGTGCTGAACCGGCTGGCCTGCCTCGAGCGGAGAAGCGCTCACCAACGTCACCTGTCGTCGCGTCAGCGCGCGCGAGGCACCACTCGCGCCGACGAAGTCCTTCTTCCGCGGAGACACGCGCCAGCGCAGGCCGAGCTCACCGGGTGTCAGCCGCTTCGCCGCCGCGACGCGCACGTTGAAGAAGCCGTTCTCGAGCGCGCAGTGGTCGAGCGCCGCCCGGCTCACCTCGCGCACGCCGAAGTCGCGGCCCTTCTCGCGCATCGCCGCGAGCACCGCGTCGGCGTCGGCGTTCGCCACGAGCAGCTCGTAGCCGAACTCGCCGGTCTTGCCGGTGCGCAGGCAGGTGACGGCGCGGCCCGCGCACGTGCCACGGAGGAAGGTGAGATACGGCAGGCCGATGACGTCGGGGCCAAGGACGCTGGCGAGGAAGTCCCAGCTCCACGGGCCGTGCACCTGGAGCACGCGGTGCGTGGCGTCGAGGCGCGTCAGCTCGAGGTCGCCCTTCGCGTGACGGCGAACGTGTTGTTCGAGCGCGTCGGGGCTGATTCCCTCGGCGAAGAGCAGGAAGCGCTGGTCATCGCGCGCGAGCACCGCGTCGGCGAGCGGGTGGCCCTCGTCGTCGAGCAGGAGCGTCGGGCGCAGCTGCGTGTCTTGCAGCGCGAGCGAGGTGGTGCAGACGAAGTCGAGCGTGGCGAAGGCGCCGGCCCCCGCGACGGAGAGCACCGAGGCCTCCGACGTGGTGACGAGCGCGACGCCGGTGCGCAACGTCTCGATCTCCGCATCAATCGGAGCGGGCGCACGCGACCCCGCGGTGATGCCCGGCGGCCGCGCCTTGCCCTGCTTGCGGAGCACGAGATCGACGAGCGTGTTCACGGTGCGCATCGACGCGCGCGCGCGGCCATCGTCTTCGACACGAAACGCGAACTCGGTCTCGAGGCTGACCACCAGCTCGACGGCGTCGACCGAGTCGAGGCCAAGGCCGGTGCCGAACAGCGGCGCGTCGGGGTCGATGTCGTCGGGCGAGCGCGCGACCTTGAGCTCCTCGATGAGCACGCGGCGCACGCGCGCGAGCACCTGGTTGCGCTGCTCGACCCAAGCCGTCGTGTCATCGCTCACGAGGCATTCATTACCACGCCCCCTGCTCCCTCTCCTCCGAGGAGGAGAGGGTCGGGGTGAGGAGAAACCAATCACCAGCGCTGCACGTCGACGGGCACGTTCGGAGCCACCTGCGGATCCCACACCGGCGGAGGCGGCGGCGAGCGACCATGCACCACCACGAACTTCGACAACGGCCGCCCCTGCGCATTCCACACCACCAACCGCGTCGCCCCTGGGGCCCGGCCCTCGACGAGCAACGTGCGCCCCACCGCCCGCACCGTCGCGACCTGCTCATCGGCGATCGCAAACCGCCACGCGGAAGTCTCGACCAGCATCTGCTCACCCGCGATGAGCGCGAGCCGGCCATCGAGCGGCTCGGTCAGCACCGCGTCGTTCTCTTCCACCGACCGCACCAACGCGCGTCCCTTCGCGTCGACGCTCTGAACGGTCACCAGCAAGCGCACGCGGTGCTTCGCCGCCTCACCACCCGACCACGCGACGACGAGCGTCGTGCCGGCACGCAGGGGACGCAGCTCGATGTCGCCGTCCTCGGTCACCTGCGCTTCGCAAATCTCGGGCGCACCCACCGCGAGCCGCCGCACCTCGGGCAAGCGCACGCGCTTCGTCTCACCCGCGACGAGGTTCATCGCGAGCGCGCCGTCTTGCAGCGTCGCCGCGCGGCCGACCATCACGAAGAACACGCGCGGCGGCCGGTCGGGCGAGCGCGCCTCGACGAGCGTCGAGCCAGGCGCGCCACCGATGATCATCACCTGCGTGTGGTCGACCACCATCGGCAACGCCACGCTCGGGTCGGCCGAGGCGACTTCGGTCGCGTCGGCGACGTCGATGACTTCGAGCCAGCCGCTGGTGAGCGCGAGCGGCTCCGGGGCGGCGGCGGTGCCCTCGGCGCCGAGCGCAACCCACGAAAACGACGCCAGGAACACGAGGATGAAGGGCCTCATGTCCCGGTGACACAGGGACGCGCCGGATGTTGCGTGGCGCCGTAGACTGCGTGCGTGCTCGCCTCAGCGTTGCTGCTTTGTCTCGTCACGCTCCCCGCCGATGCGCCTGCGCGCGCGCCGGACCTGGAGCCGCACCGCCCGTCACCAGGCTTCATGGTCGGAGGCGTGTCGCTCATCGCCTCGGGGGCCGGGGTCGCCGTGGTGACCGGCCTCATCGAGGCGCTCTATCTCGCGAACGTCGTGCCGACGCTGCAGGCGGGGCGCACGGCCGGGGCCGATGCGTGGGTCATCATGGGCGGGCTGCTCGTGACCTTCGTCGGGAGCGTGGTGGCGGTGGTCGTCGGGGTGAAGATGGCCGCCTGGTACGTGAAGCATGTCTCCCTCTCCTCCCGAGGAGGAGAGGGCCGGGGTGAGGAGAAAACAGAGAACGCCCTCAACCCGGTTCCACCACCACCCTGACCGAGCAAGCCTCAGATGAGTCGCTGACCTCGGCGCGAGCACCACTCACGACGGACCGCGCCACCTCCAGCAATCCAGCGCTCGCATCAGCATCGAGAAGCCGTGCGGGCTTCCCCTGACCCTCTCCCCCTCGGGGGAGAGGGGACTGCAGCGCCCACTTCGCGAGCCGCGCTTTCCCCGGCGACGTCGTGAGCACCACGGCCACCGCCGCGTCACACCCACTCTTCTTCTCGGCATCGACCTCATCGACCGCCGCCACCACCATCGTGTCGACATCGAGCCGCGTCGCCAGATGCCACGCACCGACCGCGAGCGCCGCCAACCCACTCCCGCGCCCGGTGGTCAGCGTCGTCGTCGGCCCGCGCAGCCCGAACGCGCGCGTCACCGTGCCTGCGGCGGCGTTGAGCACCAGCCGCGTGAACGCCGGCGCCGACACGCGCGCCAACCCCCGCTCGCGCTGACTGCGCCGAAACTCATCCCACGCTGACGGCGACGCGTTGGTGGTGCCGACGAACAGCCCCGTGCGCTCCCGCGCCGCGCCGCTGATGGTCAGCCCCGACGAGCGCAGGGCCAACGCCACCGCCGCCGTCAACGCACGCGCGCTCGGATCCAACCCGCGGGGATCGACCTGCGGCGCGAGCGCCTCGAGCTCGAACTCCGCCAGCCGCCGCCCCTCGCCGTTCCACGCATCGAGCGCCTCGAGCGACGTGCCGAAGGGCCCGACCGCGCCGACGCCCGCGATGAACACCGGCCGACGCACTTCAGGCCGCCGCGCGCGCACCTGCTTCGACACCGCGAGCACCGCGTTGGCGCCACCGAACGCCGAGTTGTTCGAGAGCGCGACGTCCCACGCGTGCGCGCGCGGCGCCGACTCCGCGACGGGATCGACCGGCGCTCGACGACGCACGCGCTCGACGTGGAGCGTCGGCAACACCGCGCCGTGCTCCATCGCCAGCAGCGTCGCGATGAGCTCGAGAATCCCCGCAGCGCCCTGCGCGTGCGCGAGGTAGCTCTTGGTCGAGCTCACCGGCACCTGCGCCGCGCGCTCACCGAGCGCCGTGGTGATGGCCGTCCACTCCGCGGGGTCGTTCGCCGCCGTGCCCGTGCCGTGCGCGTTGACGTAACCGACCTCGCCCGCCGGAATCGCCGCGTCTTCGAGCGCGCCCTTGAGCGCCCGCGCCACGCCCGCCCCCGACGGCTCGGGAGACGTCGCGTGGTACCCGTCTGCCGACAGCGCATACCCCGCGAGCGTCGCCGTCACCTTCGCGCCCCGCGCCCGCGCGCGCGACTCGCGCTCGAGCACCACGAAGCCCGCGCCCTCACCGAGGGTCGTGCCGATCGACTCGCTGAACGGCGCGCACTTCTGCACGTTGAGCAGCCCGAGCCCCGCGAAGCCCGCGAAGATCTCCGGCCCGAGCGCATCAGACCCGCCGGCGAGCACCACGTCGGCCAGGCCCTCGTCGAGCAGGTCGCGCCCCGTACCCACCGCGTTGGTCGACGACGCGCACGCAGTGGAGATGGTCAGCACCGGCCCCTCGAGGCCGAGCGCCTTCGCCACGCGCGCGCTCGACTCGTGCAACCCGCCGAGCCAGCTCCCCATCGACGTACCGAGCACCAGCGCGACGCGGCGGCGATCGACCTGCGCGAGGTCCACCCCCGAGCGAGCGAGCGCCTCGCGGCCCGCCTCGACGGCGAAGAACTCCACGATGGCCTGCGTGCCCTTCGCGTCGTCGACGCCGAGCTGCGCGAACGTCGGCGGTGGCGTCGTCGCGCCGGGCGGCACCTCGCGTGGCACCAACCCGCCGAGCTTCGCGGTGAAGGCGCTGACGTCGAAGCGCTCGATGGGCCGCATGCCGTCGCGCCCGGCTGCGAGCGCCTGCCATTGCGCGTCGAGACCGAAGCCGAGCGCGCTCACCGCGCCCATGCCGGTGATGACGACCGGCTCACTCACGTGAGGTCACTTGCCCGCGGCGAGGAGGATGAGCCCGACCAGCAGCGTGATGAGCCCGATGACGCCGAACAGCACGCCGAAGGTCACGCCGAGCAGGATGCCCGCGCTCCCGCCCGCGGCGTAGCCGATGCCGAAGATCGCGAGGCCCAGCCCGAGCGCGATGCCACCAGCCGTCAACACCACGTGGCTGGCGCGCATGCGGCGCTTCTGCTCCGGCGCTTCACCGACGGGGGGCGGCTCGTTGGTCGGCTCGGCCGCCGGGGTCGGAGGCGGAGGCGGCGGCGGCGACAACGCGCCACCCGACGAGTCCGCCTGCCAGAGGAGCTGCTGCGCGATGGCGGCCGACGCGCCCCGCTCTGCTTCCGCGAGCGCGCCGTGGCGCACGCCGATCTTCTGCATCTTCGCGACGCAGTCGCTGATGGTCAGGTCGGTGGAGTTCTTGAGGCGCGTGGTGGCCTCCATCGACACCGTGCGCAGCTTCACGCGCTGCTTCATCGACACGCCGAAGGCCGCGGCTTCCTGGTCGACGTCGCCCATGATGCGCATGCCGAGGTCGGGGTTCTCGCGCAGCGTGCGCCCGAGGTCCGCGCGCTCGGTGTCGGACAAGTTCTCGAGCATGCGCGCCATGCCGAACATCGCGTCGTCGAACTCGCCCATCGAGTCCTGCAGGCGGCGCTGCACGTCTTCGTGCGCCAGCTGTTCCTGCGGCAACTCCGAGAGCGTGCCGACCAGCAAGAGCGAGCGCATGGTCTTCTTGGTCAGCTCTTCGCTCGCGCGCGCCTTCTCCGTCACCGCGGCCGAGGGGTTGGGCCCGAGCAGCTTCGCGAAGAAGTCGCCGTTGGCCACCTTGCCCATGCTCTCGTCGAGCGCCTGGAGGAAGCCCGGCAAATCGGAGCCGGTCACCGCGCCCGGGTTGCTGAGCAACGCCGCGCAGCTGCTGCCTGACAACGACGCCACCGCACCCAGCTTGAGCACGTCTCGTCGATCCATGGGGCGAACCTACTCGTTTCCACGCGCCGGGGGAGGCAACCAATCGAGCAGCCGCCGCGCGCCGAGCACCGCGGCCGCCGCGAGCGCGCCCGAGAACGCCGCGCCGCCGACGCCCGGCATCCCCGTGTCGATGCCAGTGAGCAGCAACCCCTCGAGTGGAGTGGCCGTGCTGAACGGCGACTCGAAGCGCGCCGGCGTGCCCGCGAGTCCGTACAGCTCACCGCGCTCGTGACCGCTGAAGTGCGCCGCGGAGAGGGGTGTCGACAACTCGGCGTGGTCGACCTGCCCCTTCAACTGCGGCAGCCGCGCGAAGAGCGCGTCGAGCATGCGCGTCGTCCATGAGCGCTTGAGCTCGTCATATTCCGCGCCGCGCTTCTGCCACGGCGCTGACGCCCACTTCGAGAACCAGTCCCACCGCGCGGGCACGATGACCTCGACCGTCGCGCGACCAGGCCGGCGACGCGCGAAGTCGGGATCCTTCGCGGAAGGAAACGACACGTACACGACGGGCAGCGGCGCGCGCGGGTCAGCGTCGAAGCGCGCGACGTTCGCGTCGAGCTGCTCGTCGGGGTGAATGAAGAGGTTGGTGCCCGTGAGGCCCAGCTCGGCGTCGCTGCGGCGGAAGCCCAGGTAGAGGCACAGCCACGAGGGCGTCGACTCGACCGTCGCGAGCTTCGCGGTCCACTCCGCGGGCCGGTGCGCCTCGGGAATCAGCCGCTGCGTGTTGCGCACGCCCGCGCCGCTGATGACCACGCCCGCGCGGAAGGTGTGGCCGCCCTCGACCTCGACGCCCGTGACTCGCCCCTGCTCGACGAGCAACCGGGTCACGCGCGCCGACGTCACCAGCTTGCCGCCCGCGCCCTCGATGGCGCCCGCGAGCGTCTTCGCGAGCTGCGACGCGCCGCCCACCGGGTACCAGGCGCCGCCGAGATAATGGTCGGCCACCGCGGCGTGCATCGCGAACGACGAGCGCGCGGGAGGGACGCCGTAGTCACCGTAGTTGCCGGTCACCACCGCGCGCTGCACCTCGTCGAGCCCGAGCTCGCGCAGCACCTCATTCGTGGTGCGCTCGGCGTCCTTCACCGTTCGCGTCACGCCGCGCGCCGACACCGCGCGGACCATCAACGAGCGCTGCCAATCAGAAGCGACGTCACCGATGCGCGCCACGTAGCGCTCGAGCGCCTCACGCCCACCGCCGAACGCGCGCGTCAGCTCCTCGACGAACGCCGTCTTCCCCGCGCGCAGCGAGAACCGTCGCGTGCCGAGCTCGATGGAGTCGACCACGTCTGGCAACCGCGCCCACCTCAGCGCCCCGCCCGTCAGCCGCGTGAACAACGGCTCGAGCAGCTCGCCGGGTCCGACCTGCCCGACGTAATGCACGCCGACGTCCCACTCGTAGCCCGGGCGCGTGAAGACGTGGGTGAAGCCGCCGATGCGGTAGTGCTGCTCGAGCACCAGCACGCGCTTCCCGCCCTCCTTCGCGAGCAACGCCGCCGCCGAGAGCGCGCCGAAACCGGAGCCAACACAAATGACGTCGAACGGTCCCGCCGGCACCTCGTGCGCGAGCGAGCGGCCGACGTTCACGCGCGCGCCTGCCGCACCAGCGCCCGCAGACCGATGGCGAGGAACGCGCCGCCGAGCACGCCGAGCAGCACCGCCGGCCACCCGCGCCCGCCCGCCGAGACGTTGGTGGGGTCTTCGGGGTCGACCAGCACCGAGAGCGTCTGCCCGGTGGTGTACGCGTCGGTCCACTGCTTGACGCTGTGCACGCCGCTCGCGTCGGTCCACTCCAGCACCGCGACCGTCTCGGTCTCGCGGGAGTTCTGGTTGATCTGCCTGAAGACCTCGGTGACCTTCGCGTCGACGCGCACCGCGCGCTTGTCGAACTCCATCGCGCGCCAGAGCACGAAGCCGCCGATGGCGAGCACCAACAGGCCGATGGCCATGAAGATGAGCGCGCCCGCGCGTTGCGAGTTCACAGCCCGAGTTCCTGTCGCACCTGCGCGATGGGCTTGCCGCCGAAGCGCGCCTTCACCTGCGGCAGCGTGCCGAAGCTGCGCGTCAACATGCGGTCGACGTAGAGCGTGCCGTTCAAGTGGTCGACCTCGTGCTGGAGGATGCGCGCCGGCCACCCGCGCACGCGCCACGTCACGGCCTGACCCTTCTCGTCGAGCCCGCTCACCTCGACCTCTCGCCACCGCTCGACCAGCCCCGCGAAACCAGCGACCGAGAGACAGCCCTCGAAGAACGTCACCCTCTCTTCACCGATGGGCGTGAGCGTCGGGTTGATGAAGGTGCGCACCGGCACCGGCACGCGCTCGCGCTCCGACTTCTCGAGCGTGGTGAGCGTGGCCATCAGCTCCTCGCGGTCTTCGAGCACCAGCACGCGCTTGTCGACGCCGAGCTGCGGCGCGGCGAGGCCGACCCCCGGAGCCTTGCGCATCGCCTCGACCATCCGCTGCACGAGCGCCTGGAACTCCGGCGTCGCGATCTCCTCGGGCGTCACGTCACGCGCGCGGTTGCGCAGCACCGGGTCACCGACCTGCACGATGGGGTTCTCAGCCGCGCTCACGTTGGCTCCGCTCACTTGTTTCACGCACCCGCTTGCCGCGATCAGCACCACCAGCGACCACCACTTCACGAGAGCCCGCGCAGCACGTCGTGCGCCTCCCGCGCGAGGTCTTCGACGATGGCGCCCATCGGCTTCACCGAGTGGATGAGGCCGATGCCCTGGCCGGCGCTCCAGATGTCCTTCCAGCGCTTGGCGCCCTCGGGCGAGCGATCGGGCGTGAAGTTCTCGGGCACCGTGGCCTTGAGGAAGTTGGCGTGAATGCCCGACACCGCGTCCGTGTAGACGACGTCTTCGGGGCCCGACTCGACGACCATCTTCTTGTACGCGTCCGCCGCGCCGCACTCGGTCGACGCGATGAAGCGCGTGCCGAGGTAACAAAGCTCCGCGCCCAGCGCGAGCGAGGCCACCACCTGGCGCCCGTCGCTGATGCAGCCCGCGGCGATGATGGGCACCTTCAGCTCTTCCTTGAGCCACGGCACGAGCACGTACGGGCTGATGCGCCCGGCGTGACCGCCCGCCCCCGCTGCGACGGCGATGATGGCGTCGACGCCCGCCGCGGTGGCCTTCTTGCCGTGCTGCAGCGAGATGACGTCGTGGAACACCAGCCGGCCCGCGTCGTGCGCGCGCTTCACGTAGTCGGTCGGGTTGCCGTAGCTGGTCACGATGACCGGCACGTCGAACTCGAGGCACGCGGCGAAGTCAGCCTCGAGGCGGTCCTTCGGCGTCAACCCGATGGTGAGGTTGATGCCGATGGGCTTGTCGGTCTTCGAGCGCACCCACTGCAGGTCCTCGCGGAACTTCTCGCTCGTGCGCGCGTTGAGCGAGGGCATGCAGCCGAGAATCCCGGCCTCGGCGGCGGCGAGCAGCATCTCCTTGTTGGAGATGAGGAACATTGGCGCCGAGACGAAGGGGTACTTGAGGCCGAGCTTCTTGCTGAGGGCGGTGTCGAGCTTCATGGCCGCGCAAGGTACACCTGCGCGCACGCCTTGAGCGTGTTGTCGTGAACCTCGAGCACGCGCGGGATGCTGCCGTCGGCTTCCTTCTGGTAGCCGCCCGCGAGGTTCCACGCGACGGGCACGCCGAGCGCGTGCAGGTGCGAGAAGACCAGCGCGTCACGCTGCGCGAGCTCTTCGGTGGTGAGCCAGCCCCCGAGCGGATCGTTCACGTGCGGGTCAGCGCCCGCCTGGTACAGCACCACGTCGCAACCGGAGAAGCCGTCGAGCACGCGCGGCAGCTTCTCGAAGAACGCGTCCACGTGGCGCGGCTGGTTGAACTCGCCGCCGGCCGTCCAGTGCGTGACGAAGTCGCCCAGCTGCAACCGCTCGAGGATGGCGTCGGTGCCGTCGCCGTAGTGGTGGTCGCAGTCGAGAATGCCCACCTTCCGCGCGCCCTCGGCCTTCAGCGCGAGCGCCGCGACGACCAGCCCGTTGAAGGTGCAGAAGCCGTCGGCGCGCGCCCAGTCGGCGTGGTGGAAGCCGGAGCACGGGGCGAGCGCGGCGCCGCCGTGGCGCCATGCGTGCAAGGCAGCCGAACGCATCGCGCCGCTGGTCCACCGGAGCGAGGCCGCGACGTCCTTCGAGGTGTTGCCGAAGCCGTTGGGCTTGCGGCCCGAGAGCACGCCCTCGACGAAGGCGCGGTCGTGCGCGCGGCACAGCTCCTCGACGCTCGCTGGCCGGAACTCGTGCCGCTCGAGGGGCACGCCGAGGCGCCGCCACGACTCCACCACCGCCTTCGGCTTGGCGGCGCTGGGAGAGAAGGAGCCGGACTCGGCGACCATCGACGCGGAATAGAAGAGCGGGAGGCTCTTCATGACCGTCAGCCTGACGGCTGGCTGCCTGACTTCTGAGCCATGGAGTTTGCAGAGCCACTGACTCTTCAGTCAGGATGACCCGGCGATGCTCCAACGCCGCGGGCTCTCACTCGATCGCCTCGCCTCCTTCCTCGCCATCGCCGACGCCGGGGGCCTGAGCCGCGCGGCGCCTGGCGACCCGGTGCGCCAGAGCCAGCTCAGCCGCCAGCTCAAGGAACTGGAGCTCGCCCTCGGCCAGCCCCTCTTCGTGCGCTCCCCCCGCGGGCTGAGGCTCACCGCGGCGGGGACCTCGCTCGCCCGCTCGGTGCGCATGTTCGACGCCGACCTCGACGCAGTGTCCACGACGAACCAGACACCGATCGTCTCCCTCGCAGCCGGCGACAGCGTGTTGCAGTGGTTGGTACTGCCCTCGCTCGCGAAGCTGCGGGTGCCCGCGCTCGAGGTGCTCGCGATGGGCGCGGAGCAGACCGTGTCGGCGTTGCAGGAGGGCCGCGTGCAGCTCGGCGTGCTGCGGGCGAGTGAGGCGAGCGGTGAGTTCAAGACGGTGCGCGTCGGCACCGTGCGCTACGCGCTCTTCGGCGCGAAGGACCTGCCCCTCGCCGTGCCGACGGGTGAGCCCGGCCTGGCGCCCGCCCTCGCGTTGCTCCCCGAGCCGGCGCTGCGATGCGAGACCTTTCCCCAGCTCGCGCACGCGGTGCGGGCGGGTACCCACGCGGGGGTCTTGCCGACCTTCGCCGCGCGTGCCGTGGGTGTGCGCCACACCACGACCCCGGCGCTCGAGCGCGCGGCGAGCCCGTTGTTGTTGGCGTGGAAGCGGTCGACCCTCGAGCGAAGCCCGGCGGTGCGAGAGCTGCGATTGCGCCTCGAGGAACTGTTGCGAAACTCCCTCTCCCCTCGAGAGGGGAGAGGGTCGGGGTGAGGGCCCAGCCTCACGGCACCTCGTCACCCAGGCACGGCAACGACAACCGCTCGAGCAACGACTCCGGCGGCACCGCAACATCGAGATGCAGCACCCCCTGCTTGTCGATGTCGCGCCGAGTCTTCGACATCAACGCCGACCACTTCGGATCGTCGCGCGACGTGAGCTCCGCAGTCGCGACCGCGAGTTCGAGCGCCTCCCACGTACTCCCTCGCCCCGCGCCCGCATTCCGCGGCGTGGCATCGATGGTCAACGCCGCCTGGTCCCACACGTTCGCGCGCAACGTCAGGTCGTTCACGCTGTCGAGCACGCGCTGCATCGTCGGATCATTCGCCTCGGGCACCGCCGCGAGCCCCGAAAGGTTGGTGTGCGCGTACACGTCACTCGAGAGCACCTCCTCCGCGCGGCGTGGGTCATTCGTCGGCGCCGACGCGCGATCGACGAGTCCCTGGCATTGCCCCCGCGCGCCCGAGAGCAGCGTCGTGCCCACCTGCGCCACGCAGCCTTCCGCACCGTCGTACACGCGCGCGCCGCGGTACTCGGTCACGCCCGCATCGCCCCACCCGCCCGCGATGCGCGCTGCCTCGTCAGCCAAGAACGCGCCGCTGATGGCGACGCCACCCGGCACGAGCGCCACGCGATCGACGGCGTGTTCCCAGTCGAGACCGAGCGGCGTCCCCGCATCGGACACGTTCGGCAAACACCGCCGCAGCCGCGTGAAGAACGGCGTGTTCGCGAGCGCGTTGACCTGGATGACCGCGACGTTGTCCCGCTCCGACAGCGCGACCGCGACGAGCGGTTCGGCGTTCACACCCGGGAGCCGCCCGGCATCGAGCTCCTTCGCGTGCTGCCACATCATCTGCCCCGCGTCGGGTTGCGAGGGAAACGGAGGCAGGCCCGCGAGCGTCTCCTGCTGCTGCTGGCGGAAGTCTTCGCGGTCGAGCCACCACACGAGCGCCGCGGTGCCGAGCCCGATGAGGAAGACCGCCGCCAGCGCGACGTCGCGCGAATGCAGGCGCTTCACGATTCCACCTTCTCGGCCAACCAGCAGGCGAAGACGAGCTGCGCGACCACCACCAACCCCGTCGACACGAAGGCCGCCATCGAGACGTGCGCTCCCTCGGCGAGCGCACCGGCCGCGCGGCTCAACTCGACGAGCTTCGGCGCGACCGCGTACACCGCGAGGAACACCGAGGGCTCCGCGTCGGGCGCGACCACGTCGCTGAAGCCGAGCCCCATCAAGAGGCCCAGCACCGTGAGCCCAGCGAGCCCCGCGGAAAACGCGCTGCGCCGCACCAACGTCGCGCTGAGCACCACGAGGTAGACGCTCGAGAACGCGAGCGTGAGCGGGAGCGCCGCGGCGATGAGTCGAGCCGAGACGGGCAGCCCCAGCCAGCGCAGCAGCCCGAACAGCGCCAGCGCGTAGAGCGTCGCGCCGACCCCGACCGCGCCGGCCGCGCTGCTGAAGAGCCCCAGCACGTAGTCGGCCCGCGTGAGCGGCTGCGCGTAGAGAAGAATGGTGCGCCGCGGGTCGAGCAGCGGCACCGCGAACATCGCCGACACCAGCGTCAAGAGCCCGAGCGCCGACCAGTAGAGCGCCATGCCGGTGATGTCGCCCGCCTGGCGCGCGAGCGAGAGCAGCTGCGCGTCGTTGAGCGTGGCGAGGTAGCTGCGCAGGGTGTGACCTCCGCTGGTGAAGAGCGGCGAGTGCATCACCTGCCACACCGCCACCAGCCCGACCACGGCCGCGACCACCAGCACCCAGCCGACCTTCTGCGACGCGAGCTCCGCCAGCGTCTCGCGCATCACGCGCCCCGCCGCGCGCACCGGGCGCAGTGGATCGACCGGCGCGGGCGTGACGGGCGCGAGCGGGGTGGTCGGCGCCGAGGAGATCGGCGTCGCCGTCGCGGAGGTCACTGCCTGCGCGAACGTCGCCTCGAGGTCCACGCGTCGCGGGGTCAGCTCGAGCAATCGCGCGCCGCCCGCGCGCAGTTGGTCGACGCGCGCGTTGAGGTCGCCCGCATCGCGGTGTGGCAACTCCAGCGCCACGCCCGCGCGTCCCGGCGTCAGCCCGCGCGCGACCGGTGACTTCGCGTCGAGGCGCCGCGCGCCCACGCTCGCCACCAGCTCGTCCGAGGGCTCACCCTCGAGCAGCACCACGCTCTGGTCGAACGCCGCGTCCACCCCCACCGCTCCGTCGCGCACCAGCACGCCCTGGTGCAACACCGCGACGCGCGTGCACAGCCGCTCGGTCTCGTGGAGCAGGTGCGAGTTGAGGAACACCGTCGTGCCTCGCGCGCACGCACCGCGCAGCACCTCGCGCACCAGCTCGCGGCCGATGGGGTCGAGTCCGTCGGTCGGCTCGTCGAGCACCAGCAACTCGGGCTCACCGAGCATCGCCAGCGAAAGCAGCACGCGCTGCGCCTCGCCCTTCGAGAAGCGGCCGACGGTGCGGTCGATGAGCGAGGACAACCCGAGGCGCTCGAAGCGCTCGAGGGTCTTCGGCACCGCGTCGGCGCGCGCGTTCCTCAAGCGGGCGAAGCGCACCGCGAGCTCCCTCGGCGTCGCGCCCGGCGAGAGCTGACACCCCTCGGGCACGAAGCCCACGCGCGCGCGCTGCGACGGCTCGCGCGGCGGACGGCCGAACACGCGCACCTCGCCCGAGTCGACGCCCGTGAGCCCGAGGATGGTGCGAATCAGCGTCGTCTTGCCCGCGCCGTTGGGGCCCGCGAGTCCGAAGCAGGTGCCCGCTTCGATCGACAGCGACACGCCGCGGAGCGCCGGCCGCGGCTTCCACCACCCGTACGACTTCGTGACCTCGCGCAGCTCGATGCTCACGGTGGGCTCACTGCACTCCGCCGTCGAGCAGCGTGCGGAGGTGGTCGTCGAGCTGCGTGAACAAGGGGTTCGTCGCCAGCTCGCCCGCGGGCGCGGGGTTCGAGCGCGCCGACATCGCCGAGAGCGCCGGGTCGCACTGCGGCTGCGAGGTGAGCCACTGGAGGTGCTCGCCGACGCTCGGGTCGAGCTCGCGCATCGACGCCGTCAGGCCCGTCGCTTCCACCATCGCGGTGCAGCGGTTGGGCAGGCACTTGAGCGCCTTCGCGCGCGTGGCCGCGTCGACGCCGGGGAGCAGGAACTCGATCGCCGCGAAGCTCGCCGCGCGCAGCCGCTGGGCTTCGGGCTGCGTCATCGCGGGCGCGGTGTCGAGCTGGTGCTCTTCATAGAAGCCTCGCTCGATGCCCAGCATCGCCACGCGGATCATGTCGCCGACGAGCGAGCCAGTGGTGCCGCACAGCTCGGCGAGGTGCCGCACCTCGACGCTCGCCGACGCGAGGTCGCCCTCGTGCAGCCCCTTGAGCAGGCGCAGCTTCACCCACGTCTGCAGCACCACGAAGTTGGGGATCGGCGCGTCGGCGAAGCTGTTCTGCTGCTGATCGTGGAGCGGGCCGGCGGTCATCATCGACCAGTGGTCGAACGCGAGCGCCTCCTTCATCCACCCGAAGTCGAGGCCCGCGTACGCCTCGGGTCCCATGCGGCGCCACGCGCCCGGCGGGTTGCCCATGCGCTGCGTGAGGCTCGCGGGAAGGTGGAGCAGGCCAATCTTCCCGCTCTCCCAGTCGGTGCGATCAGCGAGGAAGAGCGCCGCGTCGTTCTTGAAGGTGCGCTTGTCCTGCTCGGCGACGAGGTCCTTCGTGGCGGCGCAGTAGGCGTCGACGTTCTTCGCGGCGGTGGTCGCGTTGTCCTTGAGCGCGCGGGCGAGCTGCGCGCGCGCCAACGCGTCGAGAAAGGCGCGCCCGGCGTCGCGATCGTTCGGGTCGAGGGTGCCCGCGTCGAACGACACGGTGGTGCTCGCCACGCCGCCGCTGCCGAGGCTCTCGTCGTCGGCCACGGTCGTCGTGCGCGGAGGCGGGGGGCGCTCCGGCTCGGGCGCCGGCGTTGGCCGCGAGGGGCCGCTGTTCGCGCCGCGCGAGTCGCTCTCGGTTGTGCCCTCACCACTCGAGGCGCCGAGCAGCCACCAGGCGACCGCCGCCACCAGCAGCACCACGATGGAGATGAGCACCGCCCGTCGCTGCATCGTCGCTCCCGTGCGCGGCAGACTATCCTCGTTCTCCGATGTCGAAGGCCTTCACCAGCGAAGAGACCCCTGACGAGCAGGTGCTCGGGCGCAACGTCACGCGCGTCGCCCGCGGGCAGGAACGGCCGATGACCCTCGAGGGCCATCGCGAGTTGGTGCGCGAACAGGAAGCGCTGCAGGCCGAGCGCCCCGCGACGAAGGACGAGGCGGCACGCGCGCGGCTCGACCACCGGCTCGCGATCATCGCGGCGACGCTCGAGAGCGTGAAGGTGGTCGCGGTGCCGCCGCCCGATGGCACGGTGCGCTTCGGGAGCACGGTGGCGTTGCGCTGGGACGACGGCCGCGAACAGACGGTGCGCCTGGTCGGGCCCGACGAGGTGAAGGACGGGTGCGTCAGCGTCGAGTCGCCGCTCGCGCGTGCGCTGCTCGAGCAACGCGCGGGTGATGAGGTCGAGCTGCAGCGGCCGCGCGGTGCGGCGACGGCGACGATTCTGCGCGTGCAGTGAGCCAGAGTGCGCGGCGCCGAAGCGAAGTTGCGGCGTCGGCGCCGTCGAGAGTCCGCGCGCCGTGCGACCGCGACGATTCTCGATTCAACGCAACGAAGAGCGCGGCGCGCCACGGCGGACCTCAGCATCCGTGGAGCGTCGAGCGCGCACGGTGCTGCGCGGCCCAGGTCGCAATGCGACTCGGCGGAGCGTGAACGCGGCGGGGGGGTGCGAGCGCGCACGGCGCTTCGCGTGTAGCAACGCAACCCCGCCGAGCGTGAACGCGGTGGGTGGTGCGAGCGCGCACGCCGCTCCGCGTGCCGCAACGCGACTCCGCAGCGCGTGAACGCGGCGGGCCCCCGTCGGCCTTCTGGAACTTGTCGAACGTGGGCGGTGCGAGCGCGCACGGCGCGGTGGGGCGATGCGAGTTGCGTTGCGACCAGACGATGCTGCGCGCGCGGTCACCGGACTCAACGCAACGGATCGCAGTGCCCTCCATCAGGGTCGGCGAGCTGCACCATCAACGCAGCGCCGAGCGCGCATGATTGTCCAGCAACGCAACTCAAAGCAGCGTGAACGCGGTGGCGCCGTGCGAGTCGTGTCGCGACCCCGACGATTCTGAACGGAGCGCCCGCGGCTGCTGCATCCGCGTCGGCGAACTGCGACGTCGACGCAGCGACGAGCACGCGTGATGGTGCAGCAACGCAACTCAGCGCAAGGTGAACGTGATGGAGGCCGTGCGCCTGCTGCGAGCCGGCACCACGTGCGGCGACGGCTGCTGGCCCTTCGCGGTCCACGGCTCGACGCACACGAAGGGCTGGCCCGGCAGCGTCCACACCACGAGCTGGCCGAACGGCTCCGTCCACGAGACCTCGAGATCCGCGCCCGCACCGCCGCGCGACAGCACCGTGCTGCGCGGCACGAAGTCGTGGAAGTGGAGGTCGACCTCGCCCTGCGAAAAGTCGACGCGCTCGCGCTGCACGGTCTGGCCGGTGGTGTTGTCGAACGCCGTACCGCGCGCGCCGCTCAAGCTGACCTTCGCCTTGTCGCCCACGCGGAAGTACGGGTGGATTCCGAAGTGCAGCGGCATCGGCTGATCCGCGCGGTTCTCGAAGGTCCACTCGAGGCCCAGCGTGCGCGCGCCGAGCGTCACGCGCATGCCGAGCTCGAACGCGAAGGGAAAGGCCGCGCGCGTCTCGTCGTCGTCGGTCAGCTTCAGCGCCAGCGCGCCCCCGTCATCGCGGGCCGACCACGCCTTCTTCCGCGCGAAGCCATGTTGCGGCAACGAGCTGCCGGCCGGCGCCTTGCCAGCGAAGGGGAAGAGGAGCGGCACTCCGCCGCGCACGTTCTTGCCGAGGTCTTCGAACGTCGCGCGATCGAGAAAGAGCACCTCGTCGGCGCCGACCGCCCAGCGCGTCACCAGGCCGCCGCGCCCGGGAGCAATCTCCGCGACCGCGTCACCTTCGCTCAGGGTGAAGCTCGCCGTCGCACCAGCGCCCGAGGGCCCTTTGATCTGCGTCATGGGCCCAGTTTGACGTAGATTGCCCGGCGGGATGGCGACGAAGCGCACGCGCACGAAATCGCAGCCGGAAACCCTCCTGCCGCTGCTGACGCCGAAGCTGCCGCAGACGGTCGACCGCCGCGCCCAGACCGGCGAGTCGATGGTGAAGCTCTTCGACCGCATCAAGCAGGGAGAGTCCGAGCGGCGCAGCTTCCGCGAGCGCCGCGCCTCGCCGCGCGTCAACGTGGGCTTGAACCTCGAGGCCGACGCCGGCGCCGAGACGATGCGGCTGGTGACGCACGACCTCTCGACGTTCGGCCTTTCCATCAGTGGTGGGCCCACCCCGAAGAAGGGCACGCGCATCAGCTTGAAGCTCTTCTTGCCCGACGAACCCACCAACCCGCTCGTGCTCGAGGGAGAGGTGCTCGGCCCGCTGTCCGACGATGGCGGCGTGCGCGTGAAGTTCATCAAGCCCGACCTCGACGCCGTGCGCCGCATTCACAGGCTGGTGAAGTGATGTCGCTCGAGCGTCGCACGGCCCTGCGCGCCAACGTGGTCATCGCGGTCGAGGTGCGTGACTCGCGCGGCTTCTCGCTGCACTCCACGCGCGACATCTCGAGCGGCGGGCTCTACTTCGATCGCGCCATTCCCCACCCCGTCGGTGCCCGCGTGCAGCTGGCCTTCACGCTCCCCGGTGAGACCGTGGCCATTCGCTGCGACGGAGAAGTGGTCAACGTGCCCGACAAGCGCGGGTACGGCATGGGCATTCGCTTCCTCGACATCGCGCCGAGCGACGCGAACCGCATCGAGGCGTTCGCCAAAGAGAGCCTGGAGGGGACGTGACGCGTGCGTGGCTGGTGTTCGCAGCACTGGTGGTGAGCGGCTGTCATGCGGCGCGAGACCGCGGCGCGTCGGACTGGACGCAGCGCGCGCAGATGTACAAGGCGCCCGAGCAGATGCGCTGCTCGAAGTTGAAGCCCGGCGGAGTGCCCGCGACCAACTGCAACGAGGCGATGTACCTGGCGCAGATCTACGTGCGAAAGCTGAGCTCGGGCGACGAGGTGTGCCTCGAGGGCGGCTTCGGCGAGACGCCCACCGGCGCGTGCCTGGGTCGCGCGGCCGTCGTCGACACCGCCACCAACCGCGTGCTCATCGAGATCCGCCAGGCCCGGCCCGAATCGAAGTGGTTCAACCGCGAGCAGACCCAGTACTGGTTCGAGGAAGGGGCGCTCGTCGACCTCTACCTCGCCGAGCACGGGTACTGATCAGCGTGAAACATCGCGAAGGAATGTGAAGGCCTGCCCGGTCGGGTGGAACTTTCTTCGCCGGTCGCGACATACTTCCCCTCATGAGCCTCTTCGATCCGTTGCTCGACCAGGTGAAGGCCGTTCGCCGTTTCTCGCCCGCCAACCTGAAGAAGCTCGGCAATCAGCGGCTGTCCGATCTCGTCGAGAAAGAGGCGGTGCGCGCGCGGACGCGCGTCGACGAGCTCATCCAGCGCTACCCGTCAGCCGGTCCGCGCGAGCTGAGCCAGCGGTTGATCGACTCGAAGAAGAACGTCGCGTCGATGGTCGGCGGAGTGACCGGCGTCTTCGGCGTCGTCACCGTGCCGGTCGATCTCGTCGGCATGCTCTACCTGCAGCTCTCGCTGCTCACCGAGGTCGCCACCGTCTTCAAGAGCTCGCTCAAGAGCGACCGCGAGAAGCAGGAATTGCTCGACCTGCTCGGCTACGCCAACGGCATCGGCCCTTTTCAGCGCTCGACCCCCAAGGTGCTCGGCTCGCTCGCCGGAGTGGTGCTCGCCAAGGGTGGGTTGAAGACGTTGTCGCGCGCGATGCCGCTCGTCGCCGCGCCCATCTCGGCGTACCTCAACAACCAGCACATCCAGCAGGTCGGTGACTCCGCCGTGCGGCACTACGACGGCTGGCAGCACGCGCACGAGAAGAGTCAGCGCGCGTCGGGCACCTGAAACTGCGACTGGCGATGCGCGTGACGTTTCCGGCGGTGGGCGCCGCTTTCGTCACACGCATGGTTGTTTTCTCGATTCATTCCAGCCGGTTACATGGTGTTCACCGCCGTTCACGACACGCGCGGGTGACACCCCAAACGCCCCTCGATTGTAGGAACCGACTGGTCACGGCACCGTGCCGGCCATGAAGCGCTCTCTCTCGAACCTGGTGGCCGCGGCGTTCACCTTCTCGCTCGTGGCGTCGTGCAGTCCGGTCGTCGACGACGCCCCGTTCCCCGACGAGTGGCAGACCGTTTCGCAAGACCTCGTCGTCTGCGCCGCCGGTCCGACGGTGCAGGGCATCGACGTGAGCATCTACCAGGGCACCATCGACTGGGCGGCGGTGCACCACGCGGGCAAGGAGTTCGCCATCGCGCGCATCGGCGACGGCACCTACAAGGACCCGACGTTCGCGGGCCACTGGTCGGCCATCAAGGCGAACGGAATGATCCGCGGCGCGTACCAGTACTTCCGCCCCGGAGTGGACCCCATCGTGCAGGCCGACATCGTCATCGCGGCGGTCGGCCGGCTCGGCGCCGGAGATCTCCCCGTCACCGCCGACGTCGAAGCCGGCGGCACCCTGCCCTCGACCACCGTCTACAACCAGGTGCTCCACCAGTGGGCCGACCGCGTGCAGCAGGGCACCGGCAAGAAGCCGATGATCTACGTCGGCAAGTACTACTGGCCACACGTGAACACCGCCGACTTCGCGAGCTACCCGCTGTGGCACCCGCAGTACACGACGGCCAGCTGCCCCAACATCAGCGACTTCTGGTCGAACTGGAAGTTCTGGCAATACCGCGGCGGCCCGGTGTCCGGCATTCCCGGCGGCACGTGCGCGGGCATCAGCGGCTACGTCGACCTCGACGTCTTCAACGGCTCGCTCGCTGACCTCCGCGCGTTCGCGGGCCAGCAGACCTGCACGCCGCACTGCGAAGGCTCGGTGATGGTGGGCGCCGACTGCGGGCGCGGCGACTGCGGCGCGTTCGGCTCGACCTGCGCCAACGACAGCCTCGGCCTGCGCTGCGTGTTCAGCGCCTGCCCGGCGCTCGGCGAGAAGGACGTGTGCCTCGACGACAACCGCATCGCGCATTGCAAGAACGGCGCGCTCGAGACGCCCGGCGACTGCAGCGCGTACGCGGCGCGGTGCTCGACCGCCAACGCTCCGACCGGTGCGCGGTGTGTGTCGGTGTTCTGCGCGGGCTCGATGACCGAAGTGCCGCACGCCTCGACCGGCTGCTGGCCACAGGCGCCGGCGCGCATCGCGTCGTGCGACGACCAGGGAGTCTTCACCTTCACGCCGTGCGCCGACGGGGAACAGTGCTCGGTGGTGGGCGGCGTGCACTGCGAGCGGCGGTTCTGTCCCACGACTGGCACCGTCGACGTGTGTGACGGGGAGACGCTCGCGCACTGCGAGGGCGGCCAGGTGGTCTCGGCCGTCGACTGCGGCGCGAGCGAGTCGAAGTGCAGCCCGGCCGGCGGCGTCGCCCGCTGCGTTGCCAACGTCTGTGTGCCCAACGCGGCCATCGCGCCGGTCGCGCACACCACTTGCTTGCCGACCGGCTGGCTGGCGCAGTGCGGAGACGATGGCCAGGTGGTGCGCGCCGAGGCATGCGCGGCCGGGCTCTCGTGCGTCGAGCACGACGGCGTCGCGACGTGCGAAGCGCCGCCTGCGGAGATGACGCCTGACGCCGGTATGCAGATGGGCATGAGCGAGCCCATCGTCGACGCGCCGCCCGCGGGTTCGCAGCAGCTCACCGGTGCGCGCGGGGGTTGCTCGACGGCGCCGGGGCTGGTGCTGGCGGTGGTGGTTGCCCTCGCCCGCTGCCGTCGCAATCGCAATCGCTGACGGTGCGTGTGACGTTCCCGGCGGTGGGCGCTGGTGGCGTCACGCGCGTCGTCGGTTTTCGGCGGCCTTGGGCGCACTGCCACTGGCGATGCGTGTGACGTTTGCGGCGCTGGGCGCTGGTGACGTCACGCGCGTTGTTGGTTTTCGGCGGCCTTGGGTGCACTGCCACTGACGATGCGTGTGACGTTTGCGGCGCTGGGCGCTGGTGACGTCACGCGCGTCGTCGGCTTTCAGCGGCCTTGGGCTGACGATGCGTGTGACCTTCCCGGCGCTGGGCGCTGGTGACGTCACGCGGATGGTTGCTTTGCAGTCGGCCCTCGCGAGGCGAGACACGTCGGCCTTCGCCTGCCGGGCGCTCGATGCTTCAGACTTCAGCTGGGTTGCTTCAGCGGTACAGGACGGCGCAGAGCTCGTTGATGAGCTCGTCTGGGTTGTCCCGCAACCCTCTCCACGTCCACTGCAGGACGACGTACCCATCTGCACACAGAGAGTTGCGTCGGCGCCTGTCCTTCTCGAAGGCCTCGACGCCCGAGTGGTACGCGTACCCGTCCGTCTCCACGATGACCTTCTGCCGCTCGAAGATGAAGTCGATACGCCGGCGCTTGCCCTTCGACACCTGGCGCTTCTGCACATCGGGCTTCGGCATCTTCGCCTGCCGCAGCACGCGCAACGCCAATTCCTCGAGCTGACTGTCGGTCGGTCCGCCCTCACCCGTGATGGACGCCAGCACCGCCCGGAAGCGCACGATGCCCGGACGCTTGCGCGTGCGCTCGAGGAAGCGCTGCAGCTGCATCAGCGTCGTCTTCTTCTCCCGCAGCGCCTGGCTCATCATCGAGCGCAGCTGCGTGAAGGTGACGAGGCGGCTCATGTCCATCAGCGTGCGAGGCACCGACGTCACGCACAGCCCATCGTCCCTCACGATGACGTCCCAGTGCGGAGGCGGCTTGCAGCGGTAGATGCGCGCGCCCTCGAGCTTCAACTTCCGCTTCTGCGGCTTCACCGTGATTTCGAGCGGCCCGGCCTTACCCAACGGGTCCACCTTGAAGTCGTCAAAGCCGTGCAGCGCGGCCGCGGTGCGATGTGACAGCACCGACTTCGGGCCGCCCCACAGCGAGAGCGCTTCCACCCGCTGACGCCAGCACTCGACAGAGCCCTCGACGCGGTACACGCCACGGAGGACGCGCACCCACGGCGTCTCTCCCGCCTCACGACTGACGCGCCGCTCGATTTGCCACCGGCTCAGATGCGCCATCGCCTGCGAGCGATGCAACACACCCATCTGCTTGGCCGCCACCTCCAGACACTTCACCTCTGCGTTTCTCATGCGTGGCGTTGTACCGCCCACCACTGACATCCCCGGCGCTCTCACCCGCTGAGACTCGAAAGTGGAGCACCCGCGCCGCACTTCGCGCCCGTCAGCGTGACGAAACCAGCGCCGACCGCCGGAAACGTCACGCGCATCGCCAGTGCAGTCCCCACCATCAGCGTGACGAAACCAGCGCCCACCGCCGGGAACGTCACGCGCATCGCCAGTCGCAGTTCAGGCGCGCCGGCCCTCGTGCGCCAACCTCGTCAACCAATTGGCCGTGCGCTGCAGCGCCTCGTCCTTCCCCAGCTGCTGCACCTCGGGGCGCATGCGGTACGCCCAGTTGTGCGGCCCCACGGTGCCCGGCGTGTTCGTGCGCTCGGCCTCACCGAACACGTCCTGCCACGGCAAGATGCACCACGCCGACTGCGCGTTGAGCGCCGCGCGAATCAGCGCCTCGTGCACCTCGAAGCTGAACTCCTTCGGCGGCGTGGGGAGGAACCCGTTCAGCTCCGGCCACGTGCGGCACGCGGTCTCGCGTTCCCAGTCGGGCGTCGATTCCCACCACG
The DNA here is from genome assembly GCA_046351675.1 of Myxococcaceae bacterium. Taxonomy (GTDB): domain Bacteria; phylum Myxococcota; class Myxococcia; order Myxococcales; family Myxococcaceae; genus Archangium_A. The sequence goes on along the minus strand of JAXLYB010000014.1, from coordinate 86,854 downwards.
AGCGCATCGTCTCGGTGTCGTGCGTACCGGTGGTGACGAGCGAGACCTCCGGGTAGTGGCGCGGGTCGCGGTAGATGCCGTCTTCGCGCGCCCACCGCATCACCTGGTACCCGGGCAACCCGAGCTCGGCGAGCGTGTCTTTCGCGAAGCGGGGAATCACGCCGAGGTCTTCAGCGACGATGCCCGCCCCGTCTGACAGCAGGCGGAAGTTCTTCTCGCCGCGCGCCTTCTGCTGCGACTCGACGGTCGGCACGAAGCGCCCCTTTGGCGTGATCTCATCGCGCACGTACTGGCGGAAGTAGCCGATGGCGTGGTCGATGCGCCGCACGTCGTACGTGTCGGCCGCGTGCCTGGCGCGCCGCTTGAGCCACACGTCGTTGTCGCGCGCGAGGGCCTCGAAGTCGAACCACGGCAGCCCCCAGTCCTGCCCGTCGACGGAGAAATCGTCGGGCGGCACGCCGAGCCGCGCATCGCGCCGCAGGTAGCGGGGAAAGCACCAGCAGTCGGCCGAGTCCTGCCCGATGATGAACGGCTCGTCGCCGCAGAGGAGGATGTCGTGCGCCTTCGCCGACGCCCGCACCCGCAGCCACTGCTCGTGCGCCACCCACTGCAACCACTGGTGGTAGCGAATGCGCGCGTGGTGCTCCCGACGCGCAGCCTCGAGCGCCTTCGGCTCACGCCCCGCGAGCGCGGCCGGCCATTCCCACCACGGCTTCTGGCCGAAGTGTTCCGACAGCGAGGAATACAGCGCGTAGCCGTCGAGCCACTCGTGCTGCGAGAGCGCCCACGCCTCGAACTCGTTCGCGCGCGCGCTCGCCCCGACGCGCTGGAACGCCTGGAACGCCCGCTCGAGCGCCGCGTTCTTCACGCTGAACACCAGGTCGTAGCGCACGGTCGTCGACGCCCGCGCCTCCGCGATGGCCTGCTGTTCCTTCTCGGAGAAGCGCACGCCCTCCGGCAGCCACCCGAGGTGAATGAAGAGCGGGTTCAACCCGAACGCCGAGCGCGTGGAGTACGGCGACGGGTCGCCGGGCGTCGTCGGCAACAGCGGGAGCACCATCAACATCTTCTGCGAGGCCTGCCGCATCCACCCGAAGAGGAGCTCGAAGGCCTCGAAGTCGCCGACACCGACGTCGTGCGAGCTGCGGAGAGAGAAGACCGGCTGGAGGATTCCACTCAATCTGCTGCGGGGCGTCATCGCGTCGCCAGTGTGGCCCTTCGAGCGCCGACGCGCGAGTCTTTGCAGCGATGCACCTCGAGCCGCTCCCGTTGACGTTCTCTGCCCGCGACACCACCGAGGTCGCGCGCGCGCTGCTCGGCCAGGTGGTGGTGCTCGAGCGCGGCCAGCGCCGCCGCACCGGGCGCATCGTCGAGACCGAGGCGTACCTCGGCCCGCACGACCTCGCCTGCCACACCGCGAAGGGCCGCACGAAGCGCACCGAGCCGATGTTCGGGCCGCCGGGCCACGCGTACGTCTACCTGGTGTACGGCATGCACTTCTGTCTGAACGTGGTGACGGGCCACGGCGCGGCGGTGCTGCTCCGCGCGCTCGAGCCGCTCGACGCCGAGAACACCGACGACGCGTCGAAGCCCACCATGAACGGACCCGCGAAGCTGACGAAGGTGCTCGGCGTCACCCTCTCGCACAACACGCTGCCGCTCGACGTGGCGCCGCTGTGGCTCGCGCGGGGAGAAGCGGTGCCCCCACGCTTCATCACCGCGCGGCCGCGCATCGGCGTCGACTACGCGGGCGCATGGGCGAAGCGAAAGCTGCGCTTCTACGACTCGCGGTCGCGGCACATCAGCAAGCCCTGACGGGGCGCAGACGGTCATCACTGCGCGGTGCGAAGACAACGCTTCGACGACCCGTGCGCGCGCGACGTCAGCAAGCCTTGACGCTGGTGCGCAGACGGTCCACGGTGCGCCGGTGGTGACCCCCACCCAGCACGCCCGCGGTCACGACGAAGCGGGCGCGGCGGTCGAGGCCTCCCTCGACCCCGAAGCCGCCGCCGCCGCCGAAGCGAAGGCCCGCGCCGACGCCGCGCACGACGCCGAGCTGGTGCGCGCCGCGCGTGGAGGAGACGTCGCTTCCTTCGAGTCGCTGGTCGAGCGTCACCGCAACCGCGTCTTCGGGCTCGCGCTGCGCATGCTCAACTCCGAAGACGACGCGGCCGAGGTGGTGCAGGACGCCTTCCTCTCGGCGTGGCGCAAGCTCGACGACTTCCGGGGCGACTCGCCGTTCGGCGGCTGGGTGGCGCGCATCGCTGCGAACGCAGCCTTGATGCGGCTGCGCCACCGCAAGGTCACCGGCGCGGTGGAAACGCCGCTCGACGAGCCGGCCTTCAACGAGCGTGGGTCGCTGCTCGACGCGGTGTCGGAGTTCAAGGACGCCGAGGCCGAAGCGATGGATTCCGAGCTGCGGCGCGCGATCGAGCAGGCGACCTCCCGCCTGGGCGACGAGTACCGCGAGGTCTTCGTGCTGAAGGACCTCGAGGGGCTTTCGTACGAAGAAATCGCAGAGATCACGGGAGACTCGGTGGCCGCCATCAAGAGCCGGCTCCACCGCGCACGTCTTTCGCTGCGCGCGGCCATCGACTCCTTCTACGCGGAGCGGGCGGAATGAGCCTGACCTTCCGTTCAGTGCCCCGGCTGATCAGCGTCCAACTTCGGTTGCGCGGCGTTCGTTTGGGTCACAATGAAGGGCGAACGAGCCCCGCGGGGCAGCCTCGATGAGCGGACCGACTTGCAAAGAGAGCGTCGAGTTGATGCTCGAGTACCTCGACGGTGGGCTCGGTGAGGACGTTCGCAAGAAGCTCGAAGAGCACCTCGGTGGTTGCTCGCCGTGCGAAGAGTTCCTCGCGACGTACCGGGCGACGCCGGGCCTCTGCCGCAAGGCGCTGGCGCGCAAGATGCCCGAGGGGCTGGCGAGCAAGCTGACCGACTTCCTCCGCAAAGAGTTGAAGCGCTAGTCCCCGGCCGCATCGGTCAATCGACCGACGGTCAGCAGGAGGACCTCGATCTTCGACCGATGCCGGAGCGCCTGGTGCGCGTGCGACCTTCTTCGCATGCACAGCCCACTCACCACCCGCGTCCTCCTCGGCAGCGCGCTCGCGCTGTCACTGCTGGCCTCCATTTCCGCCGCGCTGCGCCCGCGGCCCGTCGTGCCGCCCCCGGGCCAGGTGCTCGTCTCGACCGGCAGCGCGGTGAAGGTCGAGGCGCGCAGCAGCCACCCTGCCGTCACTCCAGCGCGCACCGAGTTCTTCCACGAGTACACGGTGACGCTGACCGGCGAGGCGCCGGCGTTCGAGCGCGTGTCGCTGGCGGTGGTGCTCGACCGCTCGGGCTCGATGTCGGGCTCGAAGATCGACGAGGCCAGGCGCGCGGTGCACCGGCTCGTCGACCTCGTGCAAGACGGCGACGAGCTCGCGCTGGTGACGTTCAGCAGCGACGCGGCCGGCAGCGCGATGGTGCGCATCGACGCCGCGGCGCGCGCGAAGCTGCACCGGGAGATCGACGCGATCGAGGTCAGCGGCGGCACCAACATCCAGGCCGGGCTGCAAGCGGGGCGCACCGCGCTCACGACGGCGACTGGCGCGCGCCGGCTGGTGCTGATCAGCGACGGCCAGCCGACCGAGGGAGCGATCGACACGTATTCGCTCACCGCGCAGGTCGCGCAGACCCACGCCGAGCGCATCACGGTCACCGCGCTCGGCGTCGGCATGGACTACGACGCGACGCTCCTCAGCCGGCTCTCGGAGCGCGGCGGCGGCATGCTCGGCCACCTCGTCAACGCGGAGGTGCTCGAGGAGGTGCTCTCGAAGGAGCTCGCCGCGGCGCGCCTGGCGACCGCGCGCAACGTCGAGCTGGAACTCGAGACCGAGGGCGCGGTGGTGGTCGACGTGCCCGGCCGCACGCCGTTCACCCGTGACGGCCGCACCGTGGTGAGCCTCGCCGACCTGCGTCCCAACGTGCCCACGCGCGTCATCGTGCGGCTGCGCTCGGCGGCGAGCCCGGGCGCCGACGCCGCGGTGGTGCGGGCGCGCGTCGGCTGGCAGGAGCTCTCGGGCGAGGCGCACGCGTCGCAGCTCGCGCTCGCCTCGCCGGTGCTCGACGACGACGACGAGGTGAACCACCGCCGCGACGAGCCGCTCTTCGCACGTGGCGTGACGGCGCTCGGCCAGCTGCGGGTGCTCGCGGCGGCCGACGCGTACGCGCGCGGAGACGACGCGCTCGGTTCGAGCCTGCTCGACCAGGCGCGCTCGGTGTTCGGCATGAGCGCCGACGCGCTGGCGGGCGACACCTCGGTGCAGCTGAGGCGCGAGCTCCAGGGCTCGGACCGCGAGACGCGCCGCAGGCGGTCACTCGGGCTCGAGAAGAAGACGCTCGAGAACTTCGGCCGCGAGAACGAGGGCTACTGAGATGAGCACGCTCACCCTTCGTTCGGCGGTCGCGCACGTCGGCTTCGACGACCAGCCCGCGGCAGATCGCACGCTGCTGGTCGGCACGCTGTTCGGTTCGAGCATCGCCGCGCTCTTCACGGTGTTGCCACACAACGGCCCGTGGATGCCGCTCACCGCGGCGCTCGCGGTGTCGATCGTCGTGCTGCCGCGGCAGCCGAAGTGGCTGCTCTCGTTGCTCAGCTTCGGCACCGCCCTCGTGGGCGCGCTGTTCGTGCCGACCACCTCGGGCCTGCCGTGGCTCTTCGCCGCCGCGCTCGGCATTCCGCTCGCGTTCGAGGGGCGCTCCTGGTCGCGCCGCGCGCTGCTGGCGATCGCGCCGATGGTCTCGGTGGCGTGGACGCTGCAGCTCGCGCAGTGGACCGCGAGCCGGCACGCGGTCGCCGGGCCGGTGTTGCACTTCGCGGTGATGGTCGCCTCGGGGTTGTTCGTCGCAGCGGCGGTCGCGCTCGCGCACCTCAAGTGGGCAGCCGACCCGGTGGAATACGAGCTGGGCGACGGGCCGGTGCGCACGGCGTGGGAACGCGTCTGCGCGGCGCTCGAGCGGTGGCCCAGGGGGTTGGCGCGCGAGCAGGTGCTGCGGGCGGCGCGCGACGTGGCCAGGCAGTGGCTGGCGGCAGAGAAGGAACAGGCGGAGGTCGGCGCGCTCGATGGCGGAGCGCGCGCGCAGGCGCAGCAGAACGTCGACGCCATCACGGCGCGCATGGGCGAGACGAAAGACGAGGAGCTGCGTGCGCACCTGGGCCAGTCGTTGCGCGTGCACCGCGACACGCTGGAGCACTGTGACGCCCTCGAGCGGCGGCGCGAGCGTGCGGCGGCCAGGGCGAGCGCGCTCGCGAGCTGGCTCGACACGGCGCGGTTCACGGTGGAGGTGACGCCAGCGGCGGGCCAGGCGCAGGTGGACGCGGCGGCCAGGTTGATGGCGCTGGCGGTGCGCTGACCGCGTGACGGCTGGGGTGACGCCATGCGCGTGACGTTTTCAGCGCCGGGTGCGGGCAACGTCACACGCACGGCGTCGCTCCCTCTCCTCCCGAGGAGGAGAGGGCTGGGGTGAGGAGTGAACCCGCCCATGCGCGTGACGTTTCCAGCGCCGGGTGCGGGCAACGTCACACGCACGGCGTCGCTGTCACTCGACGGTGACGGCGATCGACACGCGGTTTCCGTCACCGCGCCAGACCACCAACGTCGTCACACCGCGCGCCGCCCCGCGCAGCTCGAGCTTCGTACCGCTGGCGCGCACGTCGACCGTCGACGGATCCGCCACCGAAATGCGGCTCAGCCCCGCGATGGTGAGCGTCCGCCGCTGTCCCACGCGCAACCGCACCTGCGTCGGCACCACGGGGTTCGCCAGCAGGTCCTTCGCGACCTTCGAGCCACCGGCCAGTTCCCGCAGACGAATCAGCGCCTTCTGGTGCGTCTCGTCGTCGGCCGGCGTGGCCTCGACCACCTGGGCGAACAGCTCGGCAGCGGCATCCGGGTCCGCGTCCCTGAGCTGGTAGCCACGGAGGTACAGGTCGCGCGCGTCGATGCGCGCCGACGACATCTTCTCCAGCGCCGCGCTCGCCTTCTCGAACCACTCGTTGCCGGGCCTGGTGAGCGTCAACACCTCGGAATACAGGCGCTGCGCCTCGCTCGGGTCGGTGGCCTGCAGCCGCTCGGCATGCTCGAAGACGTCGCGCGGCTCGATGCGACCGCTCGCGCGCGAATCGCCCCCGCTCGGCTCGGCGGCGGCGAGAATCGCGCGCACCTTCGGCACGTCGGGGTCGCTGGGCGGCGCCAACACGAGGAACCGCTCGTATTCGGCCCGCGCCTTCTCGAGCAGCGGCTCGTTGCCCGCGCTCACCAACACCGCCTCCCTCGCCAGCAGGCTCGCGCGCACGAGGTGACAGCGCGCAGCGTCGGTCGCCTTGATGCAGCGGTCGACGACCGCCATGGCCTCCTCGCTCTTCCCCGAGCGCATCAACGCGCGCGCCTCGTCCGCGAGGGCCTCGGGGTTGACCGCGACGGCAGTGTCGGCAGCCGTTCGTCGATCAGCGATGGCCTTCGAGATGCCAGTGCCCGCACCGCCCGAGAGCTCGACGTCGAGCGTGGCGAGCTCGTCGAGCTCGGCGTCGGACAACGTCGAGAAGCGCGCGTTGAGGTCGAGCACGCGCTGGAGCTTCGCCGTGAGCGGCTTGCAGTCGGGCTCGTTGCACGCGGCCGCGGCGAGACGGGCGGCCTGGAGATCGCCCGTGCGGTACGAGTCTTCGATCGCCGCGAGCGGACCCGCATCGGGCGCGGAGTTGCCGACGGGCGGACGAATCGCGAGCCACACCAACTGCGCGACGATGCCCACGAGAATGACCGCGGCCACGGCGAGCACTTCGAGCGGCACGACCGGGCGGCGACGGGCGGCCGGGGGAGGCGCCTCTTCGGCACGCACCGCGCTGGCCAGGCGCTCTCGCGAGCGGGCGAGCTGCGCCGCGTCGGGCGTGCCGGTGTCGGCGTGGCGATCGAGGAACGCGCGCGCGGTCTCGTCGAGCGGGGGCGGAAGTTCTTCGGTGCTCATGCCTTCACCTCGGTCGAGAGCGCGCCCTTGAGCGCAGCGCGGCCCAGCCGCAGACGGGAATAGAGGGTGTTCACCTTCACCTCGAGAATCTCCGCGGCCTCGGGAGCGCTGAGCTGCTCGAGGTCCATCAGCACGACGGCCTCGCGTTGCTCCTCGGGCAGTTGGTTGAGCACGCGCTGGAGCTCGGCGAGCTTGCGTCGCCGATCGAGCTCCTGGTCAGCGAGGGGCGCGGTGTCGGGCTCGACGAGGCTCAGCGCCGCCGACGGCTTGCGAGACCGGCGGGTGTTGGCCGCGAGCCGCAGCGCGATGCCGTACAGCCAGGTCGCGGGCGAGGAGCGACCCTCGAAGCGCGCGCGTTCCTTGAAGGCGGTGAGGAAGATGTCCTGGACGACGTCTTCGGCAGAGGACTCGGGCACGCCCAGGCGCACCACCACGCGCCAGAGACGGCGCGCGAAGGTGTCGTGGAGCGCAACCAGGTCGCGGGACTCGAGGCTCACGTGGCGTAGCAATCGACTCACAGGCCGGTGAGTGTCGCCACTCCGATTTTCCGTCAGTCGGTGGTGCACGCGAACGCCAAGCGCCCGTTCTGACTGAGGAAAACCGCCTGCGATGCGTGTGACGTTTGCGGCGGTGGGCGCTGGTTACGTCACGCGCACGGCCAGCTCGATGCGTGTGACGTTCGCGGCGGCGGGCGCTGGCGACGTCACGCGGACCGCCAGTTCGATGCGTGTGACGTTTGCGGCGGTGGGCGCAGGTTACGTCACGCGCACGGCCAGCTCGATGCGTGTGACGTTTGCGGCGGTGGGCGCTGGCGACGTCACGCGGACCGCCAGTTCGATGCGTGTGACGTTTGCGGCGGTGGGCGCTGGCGACGTCACGCGGACCGCCAGTTCGATGCGTGTGACGTTTGCGGCGGTGGGCGCCGGCGACGTCACGCGGACGGCGAGTTCGCGGCGGTGGGCGCGGGGAACGTCACGCGCATCGCGCTTCCCCGGAGGTCAGAACTTCAGCTTCTTCACGGTCGTCTCGTTCGGCGCGACGTCGACCTGCACCGTGTTCTCGACGCCGGCCTCGGTCACCAGGCGCAGCACGTGCGAGCCCGCCGGAAACGCCATGTCGACGAGCGGCGTGTCACCCAGCTTTCGCTTGCCCAGGTACACGGTGGTCCACGGCGTGGTCTTGAGCGTCAACTTGCCCATCGCCTGCTTGGGCGCCGGCTTGTGCGCGGGCTTCTTCGCAGACGCCTTCGGCTCGGGCTTCAACGGCTCTGGCGGCGGCGCGACGGCGACCACGATCGCCTTCAGCGCGATCTCGATCTTCTGACGCTCGCCCTCTTCCGCCACCGTGACGGTGCGCGTGGCGAGCTCGTACCCGTCGAGCGTGGCGCGCACGTCATGCGGCCCGACCTTCAACCCCTCGAGCTTGACCGGCGCGACACCGCGCGGCTCTCCGTCGATGGTCACCGCCGCGCCCGTCGGCACGGTCTCGAGCTCGAGCACCGTGGGCTTCGGCGGAGGCAGCTGCACCACCACCACCTGCTTCTGCGGCGGCGCAGCGGGCGCGTCAGGCGTCGACGCGGGCGTGTCGACCGGCGGCGCCTTCACCACCGGCTCGGCCTCGGTCGCGAGGGCCCGGTGCGCGATGGCGACGCCGAGCGAGAGCACCACCAGCGACATCGCGACCACGCTCGCGACGAGCCCGCGGCTGCGGCTGGCCGTGGCGCGCGTACGAGACTGGCTGCCCGCACCATCGCGGTGCGCGAGGTGGGTCAGCTGCCGCGCGCGCGTGGGCGTGAGGTCGGCGACGAGCGCCTGTTCGACGAGCTGCCGCCGGTCGTGAATGCGGCGCGCGAACAGCCCGCGCAGGTAGTCCCCGAGCTCCGCAGTCGATACCGAGCGGTTCTGCGCGCGGAGCCAACCATCGAGCGATTCCTGGAACTCGCGCGCCGACTGGAACCGCCGCTCGCGATCGCGCTCCATGGCCTTGTTGACGATCGACTCGAGGCCGGGGTCGAGGTCGGCGCGTCGATCACGCGGCCGCGGCAGCGGGTCATCGCCCGCCATCGCGTTGAGCATGTCGAGGTCGTTCATCTTCGGCATCAGCCGGCTGCGCGTGAGCACCTCGAAGAGCACCACGCCGAGCGAGAACACGTCGCTGCGCCCATCGATGACCTCGCCGCGCGCCTGCTCGGGCGACATGTACCCGAGCTTGCCCTTCAACTTCCCGGAGAAGGTCGCGGCGGTCGCGGCCTTGGCGATGCCGAAGTCGACCACCTTGAGCGCGCCATCGAAGGTGACGATGAGGTTCTGCGGCGAGACGTCGCGGTGGACGATCTTCAGCGGCCGCCCGTCGTGGCCCACCAGCGTGTGCGCGTAGTGCAGCCCCTCGGCCGCGAACGACGCCATGCGCACGGCGTGGTGATCCGACAAGGGCTGGCCGAGCTTCTGCGCGGTGCGGCGAATCGACGCGAGGTCTTCACCGTCGAGGTATTCCATGACGATGTAGAGCGAGCTGCCCTCTTCGCCGAGCTCGGTGATCTGCACCACGTTCGGGTGGCTCAGCTGCGCCGCGAGCCGCGCCTCGGTGACGAACATCGCGCGCGACTCGGGGTCGCTGCTGAGCGTGTCGATGAGCCGCTTGATGACGACCAGCTTCGCGAAGCTGTGCAGACCGCCCTGGCGCGCGAGCCAGATCTCCGCCATCCCGCCTTGAGCGAGTGGCGTCACCAGCGTGTAGCGACCGACCGTCGTACCCGGTTCCCAGCTGGAAACCCCCGGGCCGCGGCTGGGGGGCGGTCCCATCGTCCCCGAGTGTTTCACCGCCACTGCGAGGGCGAAAGTCCGCGGCCGGCGATCACGTCACATGTACGTGTCGCACCTCCTGCTCAGGTGTGCGGTCGCGAACTGGCATCTGGCGCCAAGCAGGTAGAATCGCGCGCTCCGCTCCCCGCCATGCGCCGCGCCCTCGCCCTCACCTCCTGCCTGGTGTGCCTGCTCGCCTTGCCGGCGCGGGCCGACGCGCTGGCCGACGCCGAGAAGCTGGTCGAAGACCTCGAGTACCAGAACGCGCTCAAGCTCCTCGACTCGATCGAGAAGGGCGAGGGCCTCGATCAGAAATCACTCGCGCGCGTGTGGCTGCTGCAGGGCGTGTGCTTCGGCACGCTCGGCAAAGAAGCAAAGACGCGCGACGCGTTCCGCAAGCTGCTCAGCGTGGCGCCCGACGCGACGCTCCCCAACGATTTGCCGCCGCGCGTGCGCACGCCGTTCTTCGAAGCGCGCGAGTGGCTCGACACCAACGGCAAGCTCGGCGCCACGCCGTCCTTCCGCGCCGACGGCACCACCGCGCACCTCAAGCTCACCGTGAGCGGTGACGTGCTGCGTCTCGCGAAGTCGGTGCGCTTCCAGGCCCGCGGCGACGACGCCCCCGAGAAGGTCGAAGAAGTACCGCTCACCGCCGGCGTCGCCGAGCTCACGTTGCCCGGCGCGCGCGTGAAGTGGTCCGCGCAGGTGTTGAGCGAGCGCCGCCACGTCCTCCTCGAGGTCGCCGCGCGAGACGATGGCGCGGCGCCGGTGGCGGCCGTCACGCCTCCGCTCGAGACGACGCGCGAGGTCAGCGGCGGGTGGCGGCGGCCGGTGGGCATCACCTTCCTGGTGCTCGGCGCGGTGGCCGGCGGCGTGGGCGTGGCGTTCGGCGTCAACTCCAGCGCGACGCGCGCGAAGGTGACGGGCGCGACGAAGGACGACACCGGCAAGGTCGTCTCGCTCACGCAAGTGCAAGCCGCCGCGCTGGAAGCGAACGCCAAACAAGACGCGTTGATCGCCAACGTCCTCTTCGCGGCGGGCGGCACGCTCGGCGCGGCGGGCCTGGTGCTCACCATCGTCGGGCCCTCGGGTGAGCCCGTCGCCCAGCTCACGCCGTTCGGCGCGGGCCTGCAGCTGGCGGGGAGCTTCTGACGATGAGGATGACGATGAACGTGCGCCACGCGCTCCCGCTCGCCGTCCTCACGCTCGTCGCCAGCGGCTGCACCTGCGCGGGCCTCGGCGTCGACACCACGCGCTTCGCCTGCGCGAAGGACGCGGAGTGCGCGACCGGCTTCGAGTGCCGCGACGTGGGCCAGGGCCCCGAGTGCGTGCGCGCGGGAACGACGGACGACGGCGGCAGCACGGGCGGCGGCACTGGTGGCGGCGCGACCGGCGGAGGCACGGGCGGCGGAAACAACGGCGGTGGCACCGCGACCGGCGGCGGCACGAGCGGAGGCGGCGGAGGCAGCACGCCCAACCACCTCGCCTTCACGAGCGCGCCGCAGAACGTCTCGCCGGGCGCGTGCAGTGCGCCGCTGGTGGTCGAGACGCGCGACGCCTTCGACGCACCCATCGCGGTGACGACCGACACCACGCTCTCGCTCTCGGCCGACGCGGGCGCGGCGACGGTCAGCTTCTACGCGGGCGCGGGCTGCTCCGGCGCGGCGGCCACCGACGTCACGGTGCTCGCGGGCAGCTCGAGCACGTCGTTCTCGGCGCGCGCCGACCTCGGTGGCCCGGTGACGGTCACGGTGATGAACCCGCAGCTCGGCGCGGTGAGCCAGCTGCTCCTCGTGGTGCCGCCGCCCGACACGCTGGTCTTCGTCACCACGCCGCCCAACCCGGTGCGCGCGGGCGAGTGCCTCGCGATGACGGTCGAGGCGCGTGCGGGCACGGTCGCCTCTCCGGTCGCCGCCGACACGACGGTGGGTCTCACGGTCGTGCCAGCGGGCGCGGTGAAGTTCTATTCCGACGCGACGTGCACCAGCAGCACCACCACGACCACCATTCCCTCGCAATCGGCGCGCGCGAACGTCTTCGTGAAGCCGCTGACGGGCACCATGGCCACCGTCAGCGCCGCGGCGCCGTTCGCCACCGCGACGCAGGACCTCAACATCACGCCGATGGTGCGCCGCGGCCCGTGTGACTTCGGCTCGCGCACGACGCTGGCCGACGGCGGCACGCGCAGCGCGTTCACCACCACGTGCACCTTCACGCCGGCGCTCACCAGCTTGAACTCGAGCTTCCTCTTGATGAACGCCGCGTCGGAGGTGACCACCTCGCAGAACGGCACGGGCCTGGTGCGCTGCCGCCTGGGCAGCACCAACACCGTCTCGTGCTCGCGCAGCGAGGACAACGACACCGCGCAGGTGCACTACCAGGTGGTCGAGATTCCCCTCGGGCTGCGCACGCAGCGCATCACCACGCCGGGCGGCGGGAGTGGTCCCTGCGGCCCATCGCTCAACGTCGCGCCGAACGTCGACCCGACGAAGAGCTTCGTGCTCAAGGCAGCGTCGGCGACCTCGGTGAACTTCGACGACGAGGAACTCCCGACCGTCGAGCTGGTCAACGGCGGCAGCAACCTGCGCGTGGTGCCGTCGACCTGCAGCGGGCTCGACCTGCAGGTGCTGGAGTGGAACGGCGTGACCGTCACGCGCGGCGGCGTCGAAGACGGCGGCATCGACGCGGGCGAGTTCTCGAGGACCTTCAGCGGGCTCCCCGCAGCGTCGGGCTCGAGCACGGTGCTGGTGCAGCCCTCGACGACCACGCTCAACAACCGCGCGGTCTGCTCGTCGCTCGCGCGCGCGACGCTCACCACGCCCACCACCCTCGACGTGTTCCGCGCGGTGGGCGACGCCGGCTGTCCGCTCTCCGAGCTCGAGGTGCTGAAGTTCGAGCGCATCGACTTCGGCTCGAAGGCGGTGGTGGCGCACTACGACGTCACGCTCCCGCCGGGCCAGGCCGAGACCACGCTGAGCATCACGCCCGTCGACGCGACGCGCGCGGTGGTGTTCGCGACGAGCCAGGCGGCCGGTGGGCAGGGCAGCGGCGAGACCGACCAGGGCAGCTTCAGCACCTTCAGCGACGCCACCGCGCGCTTCATCATGCTCAACGGCAGCAGCGTGCGCGTGGTGCGCGCGACCTCGAACGCGACCAGCCGCTTCACGTTCGCGGTCGTCGAGTTCGACCCCTGACAACCACCCAGAATCACCGAGGAAACCGCGATCGGCTGGCATTTAGACCAGCTGGTCTGTTACTCAGGTCCAACCTCGCAGTCCACGAGTGGTCTCCATGCCTCGCCCGCGCTTCGAACGCCTCGACCCCGAGAAGAAAGAGCGGCTGCTGAACGCGGCGGTGAAGGAGTTCGCGGCGCACGGCTACGAGCTGGCGTCGATCAACACCATTCTCGGCGCGGCCGGCTTCTCGAAGGGCTCGTTCTATTACTACTTCGACGACAAGGCCGACCTCGGGCTCGCGGTGCTCAAGCTGGAGGTCGAGACGCAGCTCAAGCTGCTCGCCCAGCCGCGCAAGGTGACGACGGTCGAGGGCTTCTGGGCCGAGCTGCGGCGCATCTCGTTCGAGGGCCTGAAGGACCTCGAGGCCAACCGCGAGCGCAGTGACGCGATGATCCGCGTGGCCAACGCGATGATGAAGGACCCGGTGCTCGCCGCGCGCATCGGCCCGGAGTTCGTCGAGGGCCGCAAGTACATGCTGGCGTTCTTCGGCCAGGGCGTGAAGCTCGGCGCGCTGCGCGACGATCTGCCGACGCCGGTGTTGATGGCGCTCATCGAGAACGCGAAGACCACCGCCGCGAAGACGCTGCTCGGTGACCGCGTGCCGTCGCCCGCCGAGCTCGAAGACTTCACCGACCTGGTGCTCGACTTCGCGCGCCGTCTCTGCGCGCCCGCTGAACACACCCGCCGCACGAAGAAGAGGTGACGCCATGGTGCACCCGCTGCTCGCCGCGCTCGTCATCGCCGCTGCGCCCGACGCGCCCCCGGCCGACCTCCCGCCCTGCCCCACCGAGTCCGACGCGCCCGACGTGGTGGCGTTGGTGAAGCGCACCGAGCGCGTGCTGGAAGGCAAGAGCTCCGTCTCGGTGATGTCGATGACCATCAAGACGCCGGCCGCCGAGCGCACGGTGAAGATGAAGCTGTGGTCGAAGGGCCGCGACTTCACGCTGGTGCGCGTGCTCGAGGGCGGCGCGCGCGAGGTCGGCATGATGACGCTCAAGCGCGAGAAGCAGCTGTGGAACTACCTCCCGCAGGCCGGCCGGGTGATGAAGCTGCCCAGCGGCATGATGGGCGATTCGTGGATGGGCTCCGACTTCACGAACGACGACCTGGTGCGCGGCAGCTCGCTGGCCAACGACTTCACGGCGACGGTCGACAAGACCCTCGAGCACGCGGGGCGCAAGGCGTGGTTCGTCACGCTCAAGCCGAAGCCCGAAGCGAAGGTGGTGTGGGGCAAGGTCGAGTTGGTGCTCGATCGCCAGTCGTGCCTCCCGCTCGAGCAGCGCTTCTACGACGAGGACGGCGCGGTCGCGCGGCGCATGGAGTTCAGCGACCTCAAGCAGATCGGTTGGCGCACGTACCCGATGACGCTCTCGATGTTCCCGCCCGAGAAGGGCAAGCAGACGACGCTCAAGTACGAGTCGATGGAGCTCGACGTCGACGTGCCCGACGACACCTTCAGCCTGCGCCGCCTGCAGCAGGGAAAGGACTGACGCCCATGCTCGCAGCCATGGCGTGGCGCAACGTGTGGCGGAACGCACGGCGCTCTCTCATCACGATGACGGCGCTGGGCATCGGCGTCGGCGGTCTCGTCGGCCTCTACAGTTACCGGGAGGTCGCGAACGAGGCGATCATCGGCGACATCACGCGCGGCCTGATGGGCCACCTGCAGGTGCACGCGCTCGGGTACCAGGAAGCGCCTTCCATCAGCCTCGTGGTGCAGGACCCGCAGCTCGTCGAAGCGGCGGTGCAGGGGAAGATTCCGGGCGCGAAGGCCGAGCGGCGCGTGCTCGGTGCGGGGCTCGCGGGCTCGGGTGAGCACTCGGCACCGGTGATGGTGCTCGGCGTGCAGCCGGGCGCGACGGCGCTCTACACGCTGGTGTCCGGCGCAGACCTGGGCGCACCGCGGCAGGTGCTGATCGGCAAGGACCTCGCGACGGACCTGAAGGTCGGGCTCGGCGGCGAGCTGGTGCTGGTGAGCCAGGCGGCCGACGGCTCGGTGGCGAACGACCGCTACACGGTCGCGGGCACGTTCGTGTCGAGCAGCGGCGAGATGGACTCGAACGCGGTGGCGATGCGTCTCGAAGACGCGCAGGGCTTCTTCGGGCTCGGCGACGCGGTGCACCAGGTGGTGGTGCGGCTGCCGGTCGACCGCGAAGACGTGATGCCCGAGGTGCACGCGCTGCGCAGCGCGCTCGACGTGAAGACGCTCGAGGCGCTGGCGTGGTCCGAGATGCTCCCGGAGATCAAGGACAGCATCGACCGCAAGCGGAAGAGCCAGGCGGTGATGGACTTCATCGTCTTCCTCATCGTTGGCCTCGGTGTCTTCAACGCGATGTCGATGTCGGTCTTCGAGCGCACGCGGGAGTTCGGCGTGTTGGCGGCGCTCGGCACGCGGCCGAGGCGGCTGCTGACGATGGTGGTGCTCGAGTCGCTCTGGCAGGGGCTGCTCGCCTTCGTGGTGGGCGTGGGGCTCGCCGCGGCGGTGCTGTACGGCATCGGCTCGGTCGACCTCGGCTCGCAGTTCGGCGGCGACGTGATGGGCGTGAAGCTGCCCTCGCACCTCACGCTCGCGCTCGACCCCGCCTCACTGCGCGGCGCGTTCCTCACCGCGTTCTTCACGGCCATCGCGGGCGCGGTCTTCCCGGCGCTGCGCGCGATGCGGCTGCAACCCGTCGATGCCCTGAGGCACACGTGAGCTCGCCGCGCGATGAGGCCGTGGACCGGAATGCGCAGCGCAGCGGAGCAGTCCGCACGCGAGCGAACCCGAGACACGTGAGCGAGCGGCGAGACGAAGTCGTTGACCGGGCACACGAGGAGGAGACACCGTGAGCGCGCTCGGCCTGGGGTGGCGGAACATCTGGCGCAACTCGCGTCGCACGTTGATCAGCATGAGCGCCGTCGGCGTCGGCCTGGCGCTCGTCATCTTCTACTCGTCGATGGTGGGCGGCATGCTCGGCTCGGCGAAGACACAGCTCGACTCCGCGGGCATGGGCCACGTGGAGATCACGGCGACCGGCTTCCGCCCGCACCGCGAGCTGGGCGCGACGATGCCCGACCTCTCGGAATGGCGCGGCAAGCTCGACCTCCCGCCCGACGCGCAGGTGGGCCAACGCGTGCTCGCGCGCGGGCTGGCGACGAGCGCGCACGGCAGCGAGGCGGTGCAGGTGTGGGGCGTCGACTGGAAGGCCGAGCTCGAACTCTCCTCGGCGCTGCGGCAGCTCAAGAGCGGCGCGCTGCCCGGTGACGACGACGCGCACGGCGTGGTCATCGGTGAGCAACTCGCCGAGCGGCTCGATCTCAAGGTGGGCTCCAAGCTGCGGCTCATGGCGCAACGCGCGCCGGGCGCCGCGACGGAAGGAGACGAAGGCGGCGACAGTGAGATCGGCGCCGACCTCTACCGCGTGCGCGCCATCTTCCACTCGGTGTCGCCGACCATCGGCAAGCGGCAGGTCTTCATCGGCCTGCGCGCGGGGCGTGACCTCCTCGGACTCGGCGCGGTGAGCCACCAAGTGGTGGTGCAGCTCGCGCAGCCCGAAGAGGCGAAGGCGGTCGCGGCGCGGCTCGGCGCAGCGCTGGGCCCGAAGTACGAGGCGCTCACCTGGGGCCAGCTGGTGCCGATGCTCGAGCGCATGGAAGCGCTCACCGACAGCGTGGTCTTCGTCATCGCGATCTTCGTCTACCTGCTGGTGGGCCTCGGGGTGATGAACACCATGCTGATGTCGGTGCTCGAGCGCACGCGTGAGTTCGGCGTGCTGCTCTCGCTCGGCACGCGGCCGAAGCAGATCGTGCAACTCGTGCTCGCGGAGTCGTTCTGGATCGCCACCGTCAGTGGCCTCCTCGGCGCGGCCATCGGCACCTTCCTCGCGTGGCACTTCTCGACGCACGGCGTGCAGATCAGCAGCACCGCCGAGTCGATGGAGCTGGGCGGCGCCACGCTGTCGACGCTCGTCAAGACGCGCTTCGCCTTGAGCGACACCGTGAAGGCCACGTCGTTCGTCTACGTGATGGCGCTGGTGGTGGGCCTCTACCCCGCCTGGCGCATCACCCGTCTGCAGCCCGCTGAAGCGGTGCGCCACACCTGAAGAAGGAGAGAAGCCATGGCCGTCGTCGAAGTGCAGAACGTCACGCGCACCTACGAAGAGAAGGGCATGCCTTCCGCCACCGCGCTCGGCGGCGTGTCGCTGTCGGTCGAGAAGGGCGAGTTCATGGCGCTGTCGGGGCCCTCGGGTTCCGGCAAGACCACGCTGCTCAACCTCATCGGCGGCATCGACCACGTCACCAGCGGCGAGGTGAAGGTCGACGGGCGCTCGCTGTCGGGGCTCTCGCGCAACGAGCTGGCGGACCTGCGGCGCGACCGCATCGGCTTCATCTTCCAAGCGTACAACCTGGTGCCGGTGCTCACCGCGGCGGAGAACGCGAGCTACGTGCTCGAGTTGAAGGGCGTGCCCGCGAAGGAGCGCCGCGAGAAGGTGAAGGCGCTGTTCGAGCGCATCGGGCTCGGGCCGTACCTCGACTCGCGGCCGCTGAAGATGAGCGGTGGGCAGCAGCAGCGCGTCGCGGTGGCGCGGGCCATCGTCGCGGAGCCGGCGGTGGTGTTGGCGGATGAGCCGACTGCGAATCTCGACCAGGCGACGGGCGCGGCGTTGATGGACTTGATGCGCGAGCTGAACCACGAGCGGGGGATCACGTTCATCTTTTCGACGCATGACCCGATGGTGTTGGAGCGGGCCGACCGGGTGGTGCGGCTGATCGATGGGAAGATTGTTGCGGATGAGAAGAAGCCCGCGCGGTCATGAATGACGGCCCCTCACCCCGACCCTCTCCCCTCTCGAGGGGAGAGGGAGTCCTCGTTCTCCTCGTGTGCTTGTTCGCGCTCGCGGCACACGGCCGTGAGGTCGAGACCGACGACAAGGGCTCGAAGCTCGAGGTGAGCGGCTTCTACAAGTCGCTCCTCTCCGGCGTCCTCTTGCAGCCCGAGACGGTCACCGGAGCCCGGGCACTCGCGAAGCTCACCGGTAGCAGCACCTCCATCCCCGACGGCGGCTTCGTCAGCGCGCACCTCTTCCGCATCAACACGAAGCTCCTCATTCGCGAAGACCTCGAGCTGTTGTGCTCGTGGCAGCTCGCGCTCTCGCTCGCGAGCGACCCGGCGTTGCTGGCGGGCAACACGCTCAGCTCCACGGTCGGCGGCACCAACACCTCGGGGCGCAGGCGCATCGTCGAGCTCGGCGGCACGCTCGGCCAGGGCCCGACGTGGCGGCTCGACCATTCCATCGACCGCCTCGCGCTCAAGTTCGCCCTGCCCTTCGCCGACGTCACGGTCGGCCGGCAGGTGTTGTCGTGGGGCACCGGCCGCGTGTGGAACCCGACCGACCTGCTCAGTCCATTTCCGCCGACGGTGGTCGACCGCGAAGTGCGGCGCGGGTTCGACGCGGTGCGAGTCGCCGTGCCGCTGGGCGAGACGGGGCAGCTCGATCTCCTCTACCTCTTGCAGCAAGACCCGGCCGACATGGGCGGCGTGGCGCGCGCGCAGCTCAACGTGCTCGGGTGGGACGGCTCGATCTCGGTCGGCAAGTACGTCGACGACCTGGTGTTCGGCGCCGACGTGGTGGGCGACGTCGGGCCGATCGGCGTGCACGCCGAGGGCGCGTACACGGTGCAGCTCACGGGCCTGAAGGGCGGCGGTCCCGTCGGGCTCGGCGAGCACTTCTTCCGCGGCGTCATCAGCGGCGAGTGGAAGCCGCTCGAGCACGTGGTGCTGATGGCCGAGTACTCGTTCAACGGCTACGGCACGAACGATCCGTCGAAGCTGGCGGGCGTGCTGTCGTCGGCGCGCGTGGTGCGCGGCGAAATCTTCGGCGGCGGCATGCACCAGCTCGCGCTCGCGGGCGTCTTCACCGTCAACGAGCTGCTCACCGCGCAGGTGTCGGTGCTGGGCAACCTCGCCGACCCCAGCGCGCTGGTGATTCCGTCAGTCGAGTACTCGCTGACGCCCAACGTGCTGCTGCGCGCCGGTGCGTACGTGCCGCTGGGCCGCGCGCCCGACGCGACGGTGTTCACGTCACTCGGGCCGCTCGACGTGGCGATGCAGAGCGACGCGTTCCGCAGCGCGATTGCGTCGCGGGGGTTGAAGAGCGAGTTCGGCAGCAGCTCGTTCGGCGGCTTCGCGCAGGTCGGCGTCTACCTGCCCTGACTCGACTCAGCGGGCCTTCGCGGCCTCGGGGTCGACGCGACGGAGCACTTCCCACTCGAGGTCGAGGTCTCGCTCGCCGCCGTCTGAGCCACCTGACTGGTTGAGCTGCTGTCGCGTGGCCTCGAGCCGGCACCCGCCGCTCTCGACGACGGTGGCGCTGATCAAGAAGCGCGTGCCGGCATGCATCTGCGCGCCGCGCTTCAAGCGCCACGAGGTCTCGAACTCGAGCGCGTCGGCCGGGGCGGTGACCTGGAAGTCCTTCGCGAAGAGGAGCTCTCGCGTGGCGCGCACCACTTCGCTGCACGGCTGACGGTAGACCCAGCCGGCGACCTTCGCGTCGCGCACGTCGTCGCGGGCCTCGGCCTCACGCAGCGAGGCACAGCCACCGAGCAGGCACAGCACCGACGAGACGAGCACGCGCACGGCGGAGAACTTCATCACAGCCACTTCACTTCGGCGCCGCGAACTGGCGGTCGGGGAAGCAGAGGCCGTCGTTGTTGAGGTGGCCGAACGTCGACAGGTTGTACGTCATGTAGTCGACCAGGTTCGCGAGCCCGGCCGCGCCGCCCGCAGGGCTGACCGGCACGTTGACCGGGTCGTACGCCACGGTACCGGTGGTGCGCTCTCCGCCGAGCGAGGGTCCGCACGTGCGCCACGGAATCGCGGAGGACTGCGCGTCTTTCGGCGCGAGGAAGTCGAAGCCGAGGTCGTCGATGGTGAGCCTGGTCGCGAAGAGTCCCGCACCCGAGGGCACCGAGCGGCGGGCGGCGAGTGCGTCGAAGCGCAGCGGCGCGTCTTCGCTCAGCGCTTCCCAGAACGGGTGGTCGAGGTGAAAGGTGAGCTGCGCGAGCGTCTGCGCGCTCGACTGCGTCTGCACGCCGCGCGAGTCGGCTGGCGTGAGCTCGGGGTTGATGCAGTTCTTGAACTCCACCGGTGCCTTGAAGCCGAGCGTGAAGCCGACCTTGCGGGGGAAGCGTGCGAAGTCGAACGAGCTGTCGGTGGTGCGGCAGGCCGGACTGCCCGCGGCGCCCTTCCACGTGGCGGTGCCCTGCAGCACGACCGAGAAGCCCTTGCTGATCATCTCGAGGTACGTGCGCTGGCCGTCGTCGTCGAGGTTCACGTTCAGCACGCCGCTGGTCGCGGTGACGAGTGAGTAGCCGAGCGCGTACTTGCTCGTGACGTCGAAGGCCGGCGCGCCGGTCTTCTGGTCCTGGCGCGTGAAGCGGACGAGCGGCGTCGCCTGGCCGTTGAGTTCTTTCGCGTCGAGCGGGCCTCCGCGCGCGAGGTCGATCGCCCACGGGCCTTCGGCGCGCGCGACGAGCGGGCCGGTCTGCGATTGGTCTTGCGGGCTGCGGTCAGGGTTCTCGCTGAGCGTGACGGCGCCGACGGTGACGAGCACGTGGTCGAAGGTCAGTTCCCAGCCGTCGACGAAATACGGCGCGCCGCCGGTCGAGGCCGGTGGGAACGCGATGCCCTCGACCGCCGCGGCTTCACCCGACGCGGTGACGAGCACGGTGTTGCCCGGGCCCGTCGTCGCGGGTGGAAAGAAGACGCGGAAGGCGCCGCCGTCGAGGGAGACGCCGGCGTCGGTGCCGCCGTCCGTGCCGCTCGGGGCTCCGCAGGCCGTGAGGAGCAGCGCGAAGCACAAGCTCAAGGGGACGAGTGGCGTTGCGGGTGACCGCGTGGTGCCGACCGGCGAGCGTGCCTCGCTGCACGACACACGTTTCCGCAGGGTCGGTTGTCCGCTGGTGGCTGCCCTGACGACCACGGACGGACAAACGACCCCCTTCGCCCACCACACCCCGCTCTTGCTCATGGCGTCACCTCGAAGCGATACGGCCCGACCGCGCTGCGCAGCGCCGCGTACAGCGCCTTGTCGGCCTGGTGGCTCGAGCCCTGGTCGTCGACGAACTGGTACAGCAGCGGCGCGTCAGAGACCTTCGAGAGGTCGGCGAAATCCACCGCGGCGAACCACGCACGCGGGTCGACGAACAACGACAGCGTCGCGCCATCCGACAAGCGCGCCTCGAAGGGAATCGGGCTCACGATGCGCTGACGACACAACGGGTTGCTGCCCGGCAGCGCCGGATTGCTCGGCGGCACCACGCGGTTGCTCGAGATGCTCAGCGTCCCGTTGAACGGATACGTGTCGGCGCCCTTCGTCGCGGTGCCCTCGACGTCGAGCAACACGGTGCGATCGACCGTGGCGTCGATGTTCCCGCCCGTCAGCCACAGCTCACCCGAGCGCGTCTGCGCGTCGGTGCCGTTGCCCGCGACCGGAAACTCGACCGGCGTGGGCGAGAGCGCGTCGACCGTCACCTGCCCGCGCACCTCGCCGGAGTAGATGCCGTCCTGCACGCAGCTCGTCTCGAGCGTGTAGTTTTGTGGGTTCTGCTGATTGAAATAGAGCGCGCCGACGGTGAGCTTCGCGCGCGTGAGCGTGACGTCGAAGCCCGCCGCGGTCGTGAACTGCAGCGGCGCGCCCGACACCACCTGGGGATCTCCCGACGCGCGCGCCTTGAACGACACCACGTTTCCGCCCGTGGTCTGCACGCAGCCGCTCACGACGAGCAGCACGAGAACGAGGCGCTTCATGACTCACCTCCGAAGTGCACGCCGAGCGTGAGCATCACCGCGCGCGGCGCTCCGGCGACGAAATGGTGCGTCGGCACCAGGCTCGGCAGCGAGCCCGAGGTGTGGAAGTCCGACGCGTAATTGAGCTCGACCTGCCGGTATTGCGTATTGAGCAGATTGGTCGCCGAGAGCCCGAGGCTGAACTGCCGCCACGCGAGCTCACCCGAGAGGTCCATCACGAAGATGACGTCGCTCCGCTGACCGAACGGCAGCGCGCGCCGGCCGACGTACGTGACGCCCAGCCCCGCGCGCCCGCGAATCGGAGACCCCAGCGGTTGCCACAGCGGCAACGGATGAAACACGCCCGCGTCGAGGCGCGCGACGAAGTCAGGCACGTACGGCACGAGCAGCCCGGTGTCGTCGAACGTCGAGCGCACCCACGTCACGTTGCCCGAGACGTCGAAGAGGTCGGTGCGCGCGCGCGCGGTGACCAGGGCTCCGAGGCGAGAGGTCGCGCCACCGATGACGCCGCGCCCGTCTTGCGCGCTGAACACCTGGTCCTTGTCGACGCGGGTGCCGAAGACGACCGCGCGCGCGTTGGCGTCGAGCTTCTCGCCGTGGTGTTGCCAGAGCGCGCCGCCTTCCCACGAGAAGATGCTGGCGAACGGCGTCTGCAGGTTCTCGGTGATGAACTGCGGATCGATGGAGCGCACGCCAGTGCCCACGCCGCCGGTGAGCGTGAAGCCCGCGACGGGCCCGAGCAGCAACGTGGCGCGCGGCATCAGCGCTCCGCCCGCGGTGGTGTTGCGCTCGGTGGGGTCGCGGTAGAGGCCGAGGTCGCGCTGCGACAGGCAGCTCTCGTCACCCGGAGGATTCGACGCGCTCGGGCGGCGCACGGTCTTCTGCGCACAGAGATCGAGCACGTCGTAGGTCAGCAACTCTCCGCGCACCCCGCCCCGCAGCGTGAGCCACCACGTGGGCGTGAAGTTCAGGTCGGCGAACACGCCGATGTCGCCCAGCTTCGAGTCGAGGTCGAGGTCGCGCTGGTACGGCACGTTCGAGCCGGCGAGCAGTCTCGTCTGCACGCCGCGCACGACGTCGAAGCGCCCGAAGTAGCCGACCTCGAGGTCCTGGTTGCGCTCGAACAACTTCGCGCGCCACCGCGCCGAGCCCCGCGCGCCGACGGTGAAGGTGGTGGTGTCGCGATCGAAGAGATCTCCCCGCTGCCCGTGCGGCGACTGCTGCGGCAACTGCACGTCGCGCAAGAAGCCCGTGAAGTTCTCGAGCATGCGCGAGCCGCGGTAGATGACGAAGATCGACTGGTCGTGCGCGAAGTCGCCGCTGTGCCCATGCAGGTCGAAGTGCACCTGCGCGCGCGTCGCCGAGCCGCCCTGCCGCGTATCCATGCTGTCGTAGAAGCCGACGCGCCCCGCCTCGAAGTCGTCTTCGCGCAGCACGCCCGCCGACTTGAAGAGGCTCAAGTACCCGAGCGCGCCGAGACGGAAGCTGGTGCTTTCCGAGAAGCGCCCCTCGTACTGCGCCGAGAACTTCGCGTTCTGCGCCTCGCGGTTCTGCCCGAAGCCCGTGGTGCGGAAGAGCTGCACGCCGCCGAAGGTGCGCGACGATTCTCCCGACGGACCCCACAGGCCGACGAGCCGGAAGGTGTCGAAGCTGCCGTACGAGCCGCGCACGTGCAGGCCGCGCTCGCCCAGTCCCAGCTGGTAGTCGGCGCTGCCCGCCACCGCGTAGTTGCCTTGCCGTGGATCGAGCGGACCCTCGAGCACGCGCAGGTTCTCGACCAACTCGGGAATCAGGAAGTTCAGGTCGGAGTACCCGTTGCCGTGCAGGTTGCCCGAGTCGTTGATGGGCACGCCGTCGACGGTGAGCTCGAGGTCTTGCCCTTCGCGCGCATCGAAGCCGCGCAGGAAGATGCGGTCGGGGTGCCCCTCGCCGCCCTCGTTGGTGAGGAGGATGCCGGGCGCGAGCTTCAAGAAGTCAGCGGCGCTGCGGCGAGGCACCGCCTGCAGCGCGCCGACCTCGATGGTGAAGTCCGACGCGCCGCGCGACTTCGGCTGGGTGCGCGCGAGCACGGTGGTCGAGAGGTCGTGCTGCGGGTGGCCTCCGTCGGGCTGCTCGGCGACGACGATGGCCGGGCCGGCATCGGGTGACGACACGGCGACGGCCGCGCCTGCATCGACCTCCGCTGGCTCCGCGCTCGCCGCGCCCGCGTCGGGCTTCACCATCAGCGCGACCGGCATGTTGAACGACAGCCGCGTGCGCGCGTCGACCGGCACGCCCTCGTGCGTCGCGGGCTTGAACTGCCACTTCAGCAGCGCCTCGATGCTCGCCTGGTCCCACCGCGCGCCGGCCGACTCGATGACCAGCACGTCGGACGCGCGGCCCTCGGCGGTGACGGTGAACTCGAGCAGCACGTGGTCTTGCGTCGGCGGCGGCGCATCGGCCGGCACCTGCGCCTCGACGCGCACCACCACCTCGGGCGGCACGACGTCGCCGGCGGCGGCGGCGACCGCGCTCCACAACACGATGAACGGCACCAGGCGAACGGACACGGCGACTCCAGCAGGAGGGCCCGAGGCGAAGGCGCGCGAGCGCGCGAACGAGATGCCTCAGGCGATGACGAGCAGCGACGGCACGAAGCGACTCACGCCCGGGCGGGCGGAGACGACTTCGGCGCGAGGCACAACTGCGTCAGCGGAGGCGCAGCAGCGTGCGCCTGGAGTTCGAGGGAGTGGAGCGAGCGCGCCGCTTCGACCGGCGTCGAAGGTGGCACCAGCACGGCCGCGGCCGACACCGCCGCGAGCACCGGGCACGCCTGCTCTTCGCCCTCGACGGTCGCGAGGTCGGCGCACAGGTGGCTGTCGCCCTCGTGGGAATCGCTGGCCAGCGCCGCGGCCTCGAACGCGAGGCCCGTGGAGTCGACGACGTGCGCGCTCAGCGCCGCGTGGTGGAACACGAACGCCTGCACCAGCAGCAACGACGCGCTGATCAGCCTCCGGGTCCGCACACCCCGAGTCGTAGCGACCCCGGCCACGCGCGTCAACCCAGACGCCACCGTGTTGCAACAACCTGCTTCAGCGCGAGGGCGGGAGCGCGTGGCCCAGGTACATCAGCTCCCACACCGCCGCGGAGTTGCGCTGGGAATCGACGCGCGTCTCGCCGTCGAACACCTCGACCGTCACGTCGCCGCCGAAGCGGTGGTACGCGCCGTCGAAGCCGATGACGCCGGCAGCGAAGCGCGCGAGCCGGGGCAGCTGCTGCGTGAGCGGGAAGTGCAACAGGCTCCGCTGCCGCTCGAAGGTGACGCGCACGCGCTTGCCCTCGTGCTCGAAGGTCCACTCGAGGCGCGCCGACACCGGCTTGTGCGTCAGCTCGTCGATGCCCTCGCGTTCCTTCTTGAAGGTGACGTGCGCCGAGTCGCCGACCAGCACCTCGCCCTTCTTCGTGACGAGCAAGATGGGGAAGTGCGTGCCCGAGAAGCGGTCTTCGGCGGTGATGTAGCTGGCGATGATCGTGTAGTCGCCGACGTGCGCGCGGCCCCAGTACCAGTCGTGAATGAGGCCGGGGAGCGCGGCGTTGCCCCAGTTGTGGTCGTGGTAGCCGGTGCCGCTCACCTGCATCGT
Organism: Myxococcaceae bacterium; assembly: GCA_046351675.1. Lineage (GTDB taxonomy): Bacteria > Myxococcota > Myxococcia > Myxococcales > Myxococcaceae > Archangium_A. The sequence goes on along the minus strand of JAXLYB010000014.1, from coordinate 61,404 downwards.
CTTGTCTCCGAGCGTCAGCGTGCCGCGCACCTGGCCATGCGGCACCGAGGGCAGCCACGCGAAGTACTTCTCGTCGTGCTCGCCGAAGGTGATGACGCCCGCGCCAGGCCGCCACGGCGCGACCTCGCTGACGAGCTCGAGGTCGCCCTTCGCCTCGGGGAGATCGAGGTGAATGGTGTAGCGCTTGAGGTCTCCCTGGAAGCGGTTGGGGCCGAGGCGAACGTCGCAGGCGTCCTTCGCGGCGGAGAAGCTCTGCACGTCCACGTGCGCGCCGGTGCTGAACTTCGTGCCGTCGGGCCGGTCCAACTGCACGGACACCACCGGGTCCATCGGGCCGCCCGCCCCGTCGATGGGCTTGTCGAAGAAGACGATGACCAGCGTCGAGCCGTCGTCGAGGTGCGCGTCGAAGTACCACCACTCGTAGCTGCCGGGCGCGCCGTCGGTGCGGCGGCCGTCTTCCCACGGCTCGATGGCGTCGGGCTTGAGGCCGAGCTTCTGGTGCTCGGGCACCGTCACCAGCGCGCGCGAGGGCGCGACCGTCGCACAACCGAAGAGGAGACCCAGTCCACACAGAATCAGCGCTCGCATGCCTCGGCGCTTATAAGGGACGGCGATGCAGCGTTCGACGAAGACCGTGCTGGCCGTGCTCGCTGCGCTGTTCGTGCTCGGCTGCCTCGGCACCGGCGCCGTGCTCTTCGCGTTCGCGAAGTTCGCCGACGGCCTCGGCGGCGATGGACAGTGGTCGGAAGACAGCGTGCCCGAGCGCGACCTGCCGCCCATCTTCGGCGTGCGTCTGCCGGCGAAGCCGAAGCTCTTCCGCTCGCGGCAGCTCGGCTTTCAAGACGCGTTCTACGAGGTGGCGGTGCGGCTGCCCGACGGCTCGGCGCAGCAGTTCCTCGACGCGAACAAGCTCGCGCGCGGGCAGAAGATGAAGCGCGACCCCGAGCTCGAAGATCAGCTGCGCGAGCTCGACCCGACGTTGCCGCAGCTCGAGGTGACCGAGCTGCCGCTGCCCGAGGCGCTGTTGCCCGATGGCGGCGCGAAGAACCTGCACCGCGCGGGCGAGTTGCTCGAGGGACCCGGTGGTGAGACCTGGGTGCACCTCACGGCGTTCGAGACCTGATCTCCCTCTCCTCCTGAGGAGGAGAGGGTTGGGGTGAGGAGAAAAACGTCACCCCAGCTCGATGTGGCACGTGGCATCGCACCCATCGCCGTTGACGTGGTTGGCGTCATCGCACTCTTCACCGCGCGAGGGGTCGAGCTGCCCATCGCCGCACCCCGACTGCGCCCCGCACCCCGGCGCGCACTGCCCCGGTCCACCGAGGTTCTGCCCGTCGTCACACGCCTCGCCCGCGTCCGCCTGCACCGTCGAGTCGCCGCAGTAACCGCCGCGCCCAAGACACCCGGGCAGACAGCCGCCGTACCGCCCGTCATTGATGCCGTCGTCACACACCTCGTACCGCGTGACCACGCCATCGCCGCAGCGGAAGGTGCAGCTCGAGCGGGGCGCGTTGAAGCCGCGCAGCGTGAGCCGGTAGCTCGAGCCCGTGGTGTGGCGCTCGGCCTGGAAGACGATGGCCTCGTACACGCCGCCGCTGGTGAGCCCGAGTGACGTGGCGGTGGCCGGGTCGAGCGTCACCGCGCCGCTCTGCGGGCCGTGCACGCCGCCGAGGTCGACCGCGAGCTTGCCGTTGATGAACACGAAGACGTCGTCGTCGCCGCGGAAGTCGAGCGACTCGCCGCCCGCGAAGTTGAACCAGTAGCGGAGCTCGCTGGTGAAGTTGAAGTTGTGGCCGGCCTGGTTGGGCTCCGAGCCGTCGGACTGCCAGCCGCGCCCATCGAGGGGGAAGAAGTTGTCGCTGTCGAAGACGTACGAGCCGGTGGCGTCGCGCGTGACGACGAGGCGATCGACGACGGTGCGGTTGACGCCCTGCGTGTCGCGGTACCACTGATCGAACGGACCCTGCCCGTGCGTGGTGACGGTGCCCGCGCCGCCCGCGTACACCGGCTTGCCGGTCGAGCCGATGGTGGGGCCGACGACGCCGGTCTCCGCGGCGATGACGTTCTCGAAGTCGATGTGGCCGCCCGTGGTGCCGTTGGGCCGGAAGTCCCGGTACACGATGGGAATCGCGAGCGAGGCCTGCGCGGTGGGCGTGATGTCGGCGCACATGTAGCCCGCCTCGACGAGGCACAGCGGGCCGCAGCCATCGCCCGCGCGCACGTTGCCGTCGTCGCACGCCTCGCCCGCCTGGCGAATGCCGTCGCCGCACACCGCCTGGCAGGTGCCGTTCGTGCAGCGCGGCTCGGCGTGACAGAAGACGTCGCAGCCGTCGCCAAGGTCGTGGTTCTGGTCATCGCACTGCTCGATGCCTTCCTTCACGCCGTTGCCGCAGGTGGTGCGCACGCACGCCGCGCCGATGGTCGGGCACGCGAAGCCCTCTTCGACGACGCAGCCGCTGCTGCAGCCGTCGTTGCTGGCCATGTTGTGGTCGTCGCATTCCTCGAAGCCCGCGAGGATTCCGTCGCCGCACTGGGCCGCGACGCACGCCGCGCCGATGGTGGGGCACGCCCAGCCGGGCTCGAGCGTGCACGTGGCGCTGCAGCCGTCGCCGCTGCCCATGTTGCGGTCGTCGCACTGCTCGGTGCCGGTGCGCAGGCCGTCGCCGCACACGATGGTCGACACGCACGGCTGACCGGGCGTGGGACAGCGGGAGTTCGGCTCGAGGATGCAGATCTGGTTGCAGCCGTCGAAGTTGGTGGTGTTGCCGTCGTCGCAGCGCTCGTTGCCGCTGAGCACGCCGTCGCCGCAGACGCTCGGGCCGCCGTCGCCCGAGCCGCCGCCCTGCGCGCCGCCGGTGCCGCCGCCGTTCGCCGCACCGCCACCGGTCGCGCCGCCGCCTCCGCCGTTGCCGCCGTCGTTTCCGGTGAAGCCGCGACAGAAGCCCTGCACGCACACCTGCTGCGCGGCGCAGTCACCCGAGGTGGTGCACTTCACGCCCGGCCCGCACTGGCACGCGCCGGCGACCACCACCAACGCGACGACCAGCAGCGCGCGCGGGCCGTTCATGGTCTCAGAAGCTGTTCGCGCAGTTGGTGAACGCCTGGTCGGCGCAGCAGAAGCCGGTGGTCGCGTTGCAGAACGGCGCCGAGGTGAAGCAGTCGGTGTTGGTGCTGCACGCCTTCCACATCACGTTGCCGGTGCCGTTGCTGTTGTTGAAGCACGTGTAGCCAGTGCGGCCGTTGGGGGCGAGCTGGCCGACGGTGGTGCAGGTGCCGACGCAGAAGTGGTTCACGCCGCCGTCGCTCAGCGGGAAGTTGCCCAGCGCGCGGCCGCCCGACTGGCACCACGCGCCGCTCGGGTCGAGCGAGCTGTCGATGAGGCAGTAGCCGTTGGTGAGCGTCGTCACGCACTGGCCGAGGATCGGGTCAGGCGGGTTCCCGCACTGGGAGTTGGTGGTGCACGCCTGGCCCGCCTTCGAGGGGAGACCGCCGCCGGTGAAGACGGCGTTGGTGTCGTCCATCCAGCAGCCGGCGCTGCGGTTGGCCACGGGTTGGGTGAGGTCGTCGACGTACAGGCACATGAAGCCGGTGCCGCACTGGTTGGCGCCCGTGCACGACTTCACGCAGAAGCGGTCCACCTCGTTGAACAGGTACGGCCACGACGACGCGCCGCCCGCGCACGCCGCGCCACCCGGGCACGTGCCCTTGCCGGTGCACGGCAGCGTGCAGAAGCCCGACGGGTAGCTCGTCGCGGTGTGGCCGGTGAAGGGCGTCGTCTGCAGCTTGCACGTCGCGCCCGCACCGAGCGCCGCGCACTGGGTGCTGTTGGTGCACGTCATGCCGACCGTGACGCTCGAGCCGCCGCCGCCGCCGGTGGTGCCGCCTCCGGTGCCGCCGCCAGTCGCGCCGCCCCCGCCCGTCGTGCCGCCGCCACCGCCGGTGGTGCCGCCACCGCCGCCGGCGCCCGCGGAGCAGATGAAGTTGTTGCAGTGCTGACCGCCGCTGCACATCGCGCACGTCACGCCGCCCTGGCCGCAGAGCGTGTCGTTGTTGGAGTTCGCGCGCGCGATGCAGCTGCCGTTGAAGAGGCAGCCGTCGCACGTGCCACCGCCGCCGCCGGTCGTGCCGCCACCCGTGGTGCCGCCGCCGGTCGTGCCGCCGCCCGTCGTGCCGCCGCCGGTGCCGCCGCCCGAAGTGCCGCCGCCGGTGCCGCCGCCCGTGGACGTCTGCATGCACACGCCGAGGTTGCACGCGGTGCCGAACTGGCAGACCGAGCACGTACCGCCGAGCTGGCCGCACGCGCTCGCGCTGTTGCCGAGCTGGCAGCTGCCCATGGCGTCACAGCAGCCAGTCGCACAGTTCGACGGGCCGCAGGTCTTGCCACCACACGAGGGCCCGAAGGCCGCGAGGACACCGAGCGCGAAACCAAAAATCAGGGGACGGACGTTCTTCATGGCCACGACCTATAGCCTCCCTCGCGCCCGGAACGAACCCCGTGTAATCGGCGTGCCGCGTGAGTGACTGGAAGCGCGGACTCGGGGCGGTCGGGGCAGCCTGGGGCTTGCTGGTGCTCTCGCTCTTCCCCGCGCGGCTGGCGGTCGCGATGCGGGTGCGCGGCGGCACCTTCTTCGAGCGCAGCTCGCGCGCCGTGGCCGGCACCCTGCTCGACTTCTCACGCGCGTCGCTGTGGGTGGCGCTGGTGCTCGCGGTGGTGGTGCTGCTGGTGGCGTGGCGTTTTCGAGGGCGGTGGCTGCTCGTCGGCCCGTCGCTCACCGTGGTGCCGCTCGCGCTCGGGCTCTACGTCATCACCGTCACCGAGCAGGAAGTGAAGGCGGAGCGCGGCGCGTTCTCGACGCTGCGCGAGATGCTCGACGCGGCGGGCGAGGCGTCGTTCGTCGAGGGCGCGTGGGGCTTCGCGCGCTACCACCGCATCTGGTTGCCCGGGTTGGTGTGTCTCGCCGGCTTCCTCTTCGTGCTGGCGGTGCAGGTGCGGCGTGCGTGGCGACCCGCGGGCGCGTTGAGCGTGCGAGGGTGGAGCGCGGGCGTGCTGCTCGGGCTCTTCGGCGGTGTGCTCGCCGCGCACGCGGGCGTGGCGGCGGTCTCGTTCGGCTCGAGCCGGTTGAGCCCGTCGGGCGTGGGAGATCCCCTGAGCAGCCTCGTCGAGACCACCATCGACTGGGCGCGCGGCCAGCCTCCGCGCAAGCCGCAGGAGATTCTTGCCACGCTCAGCGTGCGCCCCGCCGACGTGCAGATCGGCGCGCAGCGGCTGGGGTGGCCGGCGCGTGCGGCGGCGTGTGGACCGTACCGGCGGCCGCTCGACTGGCAGAAAGAGGGCGAACCTCCCGCGGCGCCGCTGCTGCGCGCGCTGGAGCAGCTCTCGACCGCGGTGTTCGCCGAGCGCGAAGACCACGTCGCGGTGTTTCTCTTCTCGCTCGAGGGCTTTCGCGGCGCCGACCTCGCGGGGTTGAACCCGCACGCGCCGCCGCAGCTCACGCCGTTTCTCTCGCCGGCCTTCCGCGGCGTGGGCCTTGCGCGCACCGACGCGCCGAGCGACCTGGTGCTCCCGGGGATGAAGGTGTTCCAGGGCGGCGTGCGCACCGCGCAGGGCCTCGCGTCGATGACGTGCGGGCTCGGCACGCTGCCGTGGAACCTGTCGATGATCCGCGACCTCGAGCCGCAGGTGCCGGTGCGCTGTGTGACCGACGTGCTCTCGGCCGCGGGCTTCGAGGGCTCGTTCTTCTACGGCTCGGACTCCAACTACGACCGCATGGGGCCGTTCCTCCAGGCGCACGGGCTCTCGCGCGTGGTGAACGAAGACAGCTTCCCGGCGACGACGCCGCGGGGCGCGTGGGGCGGGGTGACCGACTTCGCGCTGTTCGACGCCGCGCTCGACCGCGTCGCGAAGGGCAGTGAGACAGCTGATCAATTCGCGCTCGTGATGTCGCTGTCAAACCACTCGCCGTTCACGCCGCCGCAGGACCTGCCGCCCGAGGTGCCGGCCGCGGTCGACCAGGCGTTGAGCACCACGCCGCACCGCGCGACGCCCGACGACCGCAAGCGGCTCATCACGTACGCGTACACCGACGCCGCGCTCGCGCGCTTCATGGAAGGGCTGCGTCGCTCTCCGCTCGGTCAGCGCGCGGTGGTGGTGGTGCTCGCGGACCACTCCACTGGCAATGACTACGTGTGGGGTGACGACTCGTTCGAGCACGAGACCGATGAGGCGAAGGCCGGTGTGCCGTTCGCCGTGCTGTTGCCCTCGGAGCTGCGCGTGAAGGACCCGGCGGCGCTCGCGGCGGCGGCTGATGCGGTGAAGCGTGAGCTCGGGCAGCAGGTGCTCTCGTCGAATGACGTGCCGTCGTTGTTGCTCGCGTTGTTGAGCGCGCACCCGGCGCTGCGTGCGCTGCCCGAGTCGGAGCGCTGGCACACCCTCGGCGGTCAGCGCACGTCGCCGCACTTCAAGGCGGGCGAGGAGGCGAACGCGGCGCTGCTGGGCATCAACGGCGTCGATGAGCTCTTCCTGCTCGATGCGCAGGGGAAGCGCGTGGGTGCGTACGAGGACGTGGTGTTCCTGCGCACGGCGGGCGACGCGGAGGGCGTGACGCCGCACCTGATTCCCGCGGCCGCGACCGTGCTCGATCTGCAGCGCACGCCGCGGTGTCCATGACTTGTCTCCCCAAACCCGCAGCACAGCGGTCGTACCTGCGACGCCCCTCACCCCTGCCCTCTCCCCGCTGCGCAGGGAGAGGGAGTCAACGGCGCGTCAGCCGCCGCACCTTGTCGACCGAGCGAAACACGAGCGACTTCCCGAGATCACGCCACCCGTTCTCCCCCACCGGCTTCGGCGACAGCCCCCGCTTGCGCAGCGCATGGTTGAGCATCATCGCCTTCGACATCGCTCTCGTCTGAGCCGTGTTGAAGATGATCGACATCGACACCGAGACCGCCTCCGGCCCGTTCTTCACGTGGTGGCCCGCCATGAAGGGAATGTGCACCGCCTGGCCGGGCGCGAAGTCGAACGCCGTCGCGAGCGGCTCGGACTCGGGCCGGTACGTCGGCCGCCCCGAGTGCGACATGAACGACTCCATCTCTTCCGGGGGCACCACGCGCTCGTCGAACATCGGGAACACCGTGACCGTCTTCCTGCCCTGGAACTGCATCAAGAACGTCGAGTACCGGTCGATGTGAAACGGCGTGACGGAGTTGGGAGACGCGATGAAGAGGTACAGCATCGGGTCGAGCGGCACGTCGCCCACGCCTCGCCGTTCCATCAACTCGGTGACGTCGCTGATCAGCGCGCGGTACAGGTCCTTGAACGACTCGTCGACCTCCGGGCTGCGCACCATCACGTACGAGTCGGACACGCGGATGCGTTCCATCGTCTCTTCGATGCTGAGGCCGTTCTTCTTGTCGAGGTGCGCGCGATCGAAGTCGTCGGTCTTCTCGAGTTTGCCGCTCGAGTAATAGACCTGCTCTTTGGGCAGCGCGGGGATGACGCGCCCGAGGTTCTGCAGCGTGAGCGCCGGGTGCTCCAGCAGCTGGTGACCAAAGGTGAACGCCTGCCGGTCGAGGTCGTCGAACGCGGGGCCGTCGTCGAAGCAGCTGAGCATGTCTCCGCCCTTCACAACTTCAGCGTGACGCCTTCGCGCGCGCCGAACACTTCCATGTCGTGGCCGTGCGCGCTCGCGCGTTCCTGGCACTCGAGCACCATCAGGTCGACGTCGCGATCGCTGTGCATCGGGTCGTGGTGCGTGAGCGCGAGCTGGCGAACCTGCGCCTGCACCGCGAAGTCGACGACGGTGGTCGCGCGCGGGTGACCCCAGCCGACCTTGGTCGCGTATTCCGAGTCGGTGTACTGCGCGTCGGCGATGAGGAGGTCGGCTTCCTTCGCGGCCTCGACGAGATCCTTCGGCAGCTTGCGCAGCGTCTCGGGCTTCTTCACGTCGTTGGGGTTGAGCAGCACCTGGTCGAGCTCGCTGTCGGTGGCGAACACCACGCTCTTGCCGTCGTGTTCCACGCGGAAGCCCATCGAGCCGCCGGGGTGCTTCTGCCCGAACGAGGTGACGACCGTGGAACCCGCCTTCACCGACGTGCCCGCGAAGCTGCGCGAGACGATGTTGGCGCCGAGGTCGGAGAAGCGCACCGGGAAGTACGCGTTCGACATCTGGCCCGAGAGCAGCTGGTAGTTCTTGTCGTCGCCCTTGGGGCCGTAGACGTAGATGGTGGTGCTGTCGACGTACGCGGGCCCGAAGAACGGGAAGCCCTGGATGTGGTCCCAGTGCGGGTGCGAGAGGAAGAGGTGCACCGTGAGGTCCTTCGGCTTGTTTCTCAGCAGGTGCACGCCGAGCTCACGCAGGCCGGTGCCGGCATCGAAGACGAGCAGCGTGTCGTCGACGCGCACTTCGACGCACGAGGTGTTGCCGCCGTAGCGGCGCGTGCGGGTGCCGGGCGTGGGAATCGAGCCGCGCACGCCCCAGAATCGAACGAAGAGGTCGCTCACTCAGACGCCCTCGCGGTACGAGAGGACCACGTCGCCGAGCTGCACCTGGTCACCGTCGCGCAGCACCGCGCTGTGCACCTTGAGACCGTTGAGCACGATGCCGTTGCGGCTCTCGAGATCTTCCACCGTGTATTCACCTTCGGTGCGCGTCAGGCGCGCGTGCTGGCGGCTGACCTCTTCGCTGTCGAGCGTGAGGGTCGCCTTCTCACCGCGGCCGATGATCAGCTCGTTGGCGTCGAGCACGAAGCGCTGGCCGAGGCCGGGGCCCTGTTTCACCTCGAAGACGTGCGGGCGCTGCGCGGTGGGTCGAAAGCCTTTGACGCGCACGGCCACTTGCGTGTGGAACTCTTCGAACTCCTGCGTGTCCCGGGGCATGGCCCGGGAGCGTATACCGTCGGGCCTCGCGATGAGTGTCTTCCTTGCCGTCGAGCTCGATGAAGCGGTGCGTCGCGAGGTGATGGCGGCGAGCGAGCCCGCGCGCGCGAGGGTGAACGCGAAGTGGCTGCCGTCGGAGAAGCTCCACCTGACGCTGGTGTTCCTCGGCAACCCGGCCGCTGATCAGCTGCCGGGCCTCGTGGAGATCAGCCAGCGCCTCGTGAACGTGCGGCCCTTCTCGCTCGAGCTGGTGGGCACCGGGACCTTCGTGACCGCGCGCGCGCCGTCGGTGTTGTGGCTGGGCGTGGGTGGAGATCTGGCGTCACTCGCCACACTGCAGCGACGGTGCGTCGCCGATTTCGCGCAACGCGACGAGCGCCCCTTTCGGCCCCACGTCACGCTGGCGCGCGCGCACGAAGACGACGCGCTCACGCCGGTCGCGCAGGAGCTGGCGTCATTCCGGGGACGGCCCTTCGAGGTGAATCGGCTCGTGCTGTACGAGAGCACGCACCACCGGTTTCACGCGCTCACCACCGTGTCGCTTGCCGGCGCGGCGGCGTTATAAGGCTCGCCCATGTTCACCGGAGAGATTCGTCGCGCCCGCAGCAAGCGTCCCCTCTACATCGCGATCGGCGTGGTGGTGGTCATCGCCCTCATCGCGTTGCTGGTGCCGATGCCCCACCCCGTCGCCACGACCTTCGAGCTGACGCCCGGCGCGACGACGGAGGTGCTGTTGCCGCGCGATGGCACCATCGGCGAGATCGTGACGACCGATGGATCGATGGTCGCCAAGGGCACCGTCATCGCGAAGTTCGACGTGAGCGCGGCCGAGAAGGAGCTCCCGGAGCTCGAGAAGAAGGTCGCGGCGCTCGAGGAGCGCAAGGCGGCGGGCGGCAAGGTGACTCCGGCGGCGAAGGCGGCGCTGACCAAGGCCGAGGCCGCGCTGAAGAAGGAAGAGGCGGCGCTCGAGAAGGCGACGAAGGCCGGCAAGGGCAAGACGACTCCCGCGATGGGCGCGGCGCAGAAGAAGGTCGACGCCGCGAAGGAAGCGCTCGAGAAGGCGCAGCTCGCGGTGGGCCCGAGCGGTGACGAGCTCGAGAAGGTGCTGACCGAGTCGAAGGACAAGGTCGCGGCGCTGAAGGCGGAGGTGTCGAGCGCCAACGTGACTTCGCCGGGCAGCGGGTTGCTCGAGCTCAAGCTCGAGAAGGGCGCGACGCTGAAGAAGGACGCGAAGCTCGGCACGGTGAGCGACCTCGCGAAGCTCAAGGCGCTGGTGAAGGTGCCGGCGAGCGAGACCACCACCAAGGGCCAGGCGGTCGAGCTGGTGCTCGCGTCGGGGAAGAAGCGGGTGACGCTCGCGGGGCCGGCGACTGGCGACACGGCGGAGGCCGAGCTCGACAACCAGAAGGGCGAGTTCAAGCCGGGCCTCAAGGGCGAAGCGACGCTCGAGGGTGAGCAGCGGTCGTTCTTGTCGGGCCTGATGGGGAAGTGAGCCCCTTGCCTCCCTCTCCCCTCAAGGGGAGAGGGTCGGGGTGAGGGGAGACGCTCGCTACCGCACGAGGTGATTCACGGGCCCGATGCCGCGGCCCACTTCGGGCGGAGATGCCAGCGCACGCCCAAGCCACTCCTTCGCGAGTCCAACCGCCTCGACGAGCGGCACACCCTTCGCGAGCAACGCGGTGATGGCCGCCGACGACGAGCACCCGGTCCCATGCGTGTGCTGCGACACGACGCGCGGAGCGCGAAACAGCGTCACCTGCCCCTCGGCAAACAGCACATCGACCGCCTCGCGCTCCTCGGCGAGGTGCCCACCCTTCACGAGCACCGCCTTCGGTCCCCTGGTCGCGAGCGCGCGAGCAGCGACCTCGGCCTCCGCGACCGTCGTGACCTTCAACCCCGTGAGCGCCGCGGCTTCATCGGCGTTCGGAGTCACCAGGCTGCACACCGGCAACAACTCCTCGACCAGCGTCCGATGCGCGTCAGCAGCGAGCAGCGCGTGTCCATGCTTGCTGATCATCACCGGGTCGACGACCACCGGCACCTTCACCTTCGCGAGCACCTTCGCCACCGCGCCAATGACCGCCGCGTTCCCCAGCGCGCCCGTCTTGAGCGCGTGTGGCGGCACGTCGTCGAGCACCGCCTCGAGCTGCTCCCGCACCAGCCCCGCATCGAGCACGTCGACCCGCGAGACCGCGCGCGTGTTCTGCACGGTGATGAGCGTCACCACCGCCATGCCGTACGCGCCGTGTTGGTGAAACGTCTTCAAGTCGGCCTGCAGGCCCGCGCCGCCCGAGGGGTCCGAACCCGCGATGGTCAGGGCGATGGGCACCGGCACGCGCGTCACTGGCATGCCGCGTCGATGACACGGAACGCCGGTGGAGTGAATGGGGGAGTGAAGTAGCGTCTGCGGATGCTCCGACCGCTGCTGTGCTGTGCGCTGGCGTTCAGCCTGCTCGCCTGCTCTCGCGCCGTGTCTCCCGAAGGTGGAAGTGAGGCGCGGAGTAGCGCGCTGACGCCGACCTCCGCGCCGCCGGTGCGCGCGGCCGACCTGAACACCACCCTCTCGACGCACACCGGCAGCAACCCGCACGAGTTTCTGCGCTTCGGCCCGCACGTGTACTTCGCCGCCTTCGACCCGCTGTTCGGCGACGAGCTCTTCCGCACCGACGGCACCGCGAACGGCACCGTGCTCGCGGTCGACCTGCACCCCGCGGGCTCGGGCAACCCGTACAACCTCCGCTCGCTCGGCGCGCGCATGGTCTTCGTCGCGAACGACGGAGAGGTCGAAGGCCTCGCGCTCTTCTCGAGCGACGGCACCGCCGCCGGCACCGTGAAGCTGCGCGGCGTCTTCCCCGACTTCTCGTCGACGTCGTACGCGGTGCTCGGCGGCAACCGCCTCGTCTTCTCCGGCGCCACCGTGGCCAGCGGCTCTGAGCTGTGGATCACCGACGGCACGCAGGCGGGCACGCAGCAAGTCGTCGAGCTCGCGCCCGGGCCGGCGTCGTTCAACCTCGGCAACTTCCAGAGCACCAACTCGCTGGTGTTCTTCACGTGGATCCAGGGCGGCACCTCGCGGCTCGCGCGCACCGACGGCACCGCGGCTGGAACCTTCGAGCTGACGCTGCCTTCGGCGACGACCTCGCCGTTCATCACCAGCATGGCCGCGCAGGGCAGCACGCTCTACTTCACGTGGGACAACCAGACCTGGGCCACCGATGGGACGCAGGCCGGCACGCAGCGCGTCTCGACCACGGCGATGACCGATCTCTCGCCGAGCAGCTCGGGCGTCTGGGGTCGCTGTGGTGATGCGCTCTGCCGCTCGCGCGCGCCCGATGCCGGCGTGGACACCATCGCGCTCTTGCCGGCCAACAGCATCGACACCGCGCCGGGCGTCGCTCTTCGAGACGGAGGCTTCCTGTTCGCGCTGCGCGACCCCAACGTCGACGCGACAGATTTGTACAGGTCGAACGGCACCGACGGCGGCACGTTCAGCATCGCGCGGCTCTCGTTCCCCGGCGGCTTCGTGGATCCCCGCACCGAGGTGCTGCCGAGCGGCGCGGTGTTCCAGGGCGAGCGGCAGTCGAAGCTGCGCGCGTTCTTCACTTCGGGCCAGGTGGTGACGCAGCTCACCGAGCTCGAGCCGCGCATCACGGCGAACCGCCGCTCGATGTACGCCGACGGCACGCAGGTGTGGCTCGCCGCTGGCATCGACGGCGGCCCCGGGGAGCTCTTCGTGACCGACGGCACGGTCGGCGGCACGCAGCAGGTCGCGGACATCGCGCGGCCACAGACCAGCGCGCGCCTCAGCTCGCTCGCGCCACGCGCTGATGGCGGCGTGGTGCTCATCGGTTCGCCGGGCACTGCGTTCGCGGTCTTCTCGTTCACGCCAGACGCAGGGCTGACGCAGCTGAGCAACTTCAGCCCGACGTCGGAGCTCACCCGCTTCCGCAATGGCTGGCTCTACACCTGCAACGCGGTACCGCAGGGCACGGAGCCGTGCTTCACCGACGGCGTCACGGCCGGCGTCTTCTTCGACGTGGCGAGCGGCGCGGCGGCCTCGTTCCCCTCGCGCTACCTGTCGCTCGGCGCGGTCGCGATGTTCAACGGCTCGCAGCTGGGCAAGGGCGAGGAGCTGGTGCTGTCCGACGGCACCGACGCGGGCACGAGCTTCCTCGACCTGCGCAGCGGGCCGGGCTCTTCCTTCCCGCGGTTCTTCTCGCAGGCGGACGATGGCGGCGCGTTCTTCGTCGCCGACACCACCTACGCCAACGAGCTGTGGATGACCGACGGCACGCCCGCGGGCACGCGCGCGGCGTACTCGCATGACCCCGATGGCGGCATGGTCTTCACGGCGGGCGTCGGGTTGCCGGACCGCTTCGTGTTCTCGGGCGCGGTGGCTCCGTCGCTCGGCGGTGCGCCGTTCGAGCCGTGGGTGCTCGTCATCTCCGACGGTGGCTTCACGCAGCTCGCCGACATCAACGACGCGGGGAGCAGCGAGCCGCGCAGCTTCACGCGCCTCGGGGCGAAGGTGTTCTTCACCGCGTCGTCGCCGGCGACGGGCCGCGAGCCGTGGGTGACCGATGGCACGCCGGCCGGCACGTTGACGCTCGGTGACCTCGCCGCTGGCGCGGAGAACTCGCTGCCGCAGTCGCCGCTCGTCGAGGGCGCGCGGCTGTTCTTCTCGGCGTTCACGCTCGCCGAGGGGCGCGAGCTGTGGGTGACCGACGGCACGCCCGCGGGCACGCGCCTGGTGATGGACGTGCGGCCGGGCGCGGCGAGCAGCTACGCGACGCCGCTGCTCGCCATCGGCAATGGGCAGATTCTCTTCGCTGCGAACGACGGTACGAGCGGGCGCGAGGTGTGGGTCAGCGATGGCACGTCGGCGGGCACGTTCCGCCTCGGAGACATCGCGGCGGGCGCCCTGCCCTCGAACCCGCGGCTGGCGGTGCGGGGTGAGGATGACCAGGCGTGGCTGCTCGCGGATGACGGCTCGGGCGAGGACCTGTGGCGCATCAACTTGCTCGACATGGGTAGTGGTGGTGGCCCGGCGGGTGGTGGCGGCGGCGCGACGGGTGGTGGTGGTGGCGCGACTGGTGGTGGCGCGGCGATGGGCGGTGGTGGCGCGACTGGCGGTGGGTCGACTGGCGGCGGCGGTGGCTCGACCGGTGGCGGTGGTGGCTCGACGGGCGGTGGCGCAGCGACCGGTGGCGGCGCGGCGACCGGCGGCGGCAGCGCGACCGGCGGCGGAGGCGGCTCGATGTCGGGCTGCACGTGCCAGGCGTCCAGCGACCTGCTGTTCGCGCTCGGCGCATTGCTGACGCTCGCGCGACGCCGTGTCTCCCTCTCCTCCCGAGGAGGAGAGGGCCGGGGAGAGGAGTAACCCCTCGGACGCAGCGCATGGGTCGACTTCTCTCCTCACCCCAACCCTCTCCTCCTCGGGAGAGAGGGAGCTAGTCGAGCAGGTCGGCGAGCTTCAGCATCGCGGTGCGCATGCGCGTCTTCACCGTGCCGAGCGGCGTTCTCGTCGCCTCGGCGATCTCACTCTGCGTCATGCCGAGGTCGTACGCCTGCTCGAGCACCGCGCGCTGTTCCCCCGGCAACGTCGCGAGCGCGTCACGCAGCCGCTGCGCTTCCCGGCTCGCGGTCAGCTTCAGCTCGGGCGACAGCGCCACGTCACTCATCGGCTGCGCCGACAGGTTGTCCTTCAGCCGCGCGCGCGCACCGGTCTGCCGCAGGCGATCGATCGCCCGGGTGCGCGTCATGGTGAGAATCCACCGCTCGGGTGCCGCGCGCCGCGGGTCGTACCGGGTCGCGCTCCGCCACACCTCGATGAAGGTGTCCTGCACCACCTCTTCGGCCTCCGCGTCGTTGCGCAGCACGCGACGGGCGACGCCGAACGCGCGGGCCGAGAAGCGCTCGTAGAGCTCCCCCAGCGCGCGTTCTTCGCCGCGCACGATGAGGTCGATCAACGCCTGGTCGTTCAGCTCGCGCAGGCGTCAGTCCCCTTCCGTGTGGATGACCGACGCGCAGAGACACCCCACGTCGTCGAACGCGACGAAGTGGTGCTCGGTGCCCTTGTCCATCTCCTGCACCTCGCCCCGCCACACCTCGCGGCCGCTCGAGTCGCGGTACCCACCCTCGAGCACGCGGACCTCCTCGTGGCCCAGGTGCGGGTGCTGCGGGAAGGTGGCGCCCGGCGCGATGCGCACCAGCGTGGTCATCGCGGTCGCGACGCGCGGCCCACCGACGACCGGAATGAAGTGCACGCCCGGCGCGAGCTGCTCCGGGAAATCTCCACGCGCCGCACGCTCGAGCAAGGCGCGCGCGGCCTCCAGCGACACATCGAACAACCGCGCGACCTCTTCTTCGAAGTACGAGAGGCGACCACCGCGTGCCCGCGAGAGCAGCCTGGCGACGCCTCCCTTCGGCGCAGGCTCAGCGACGCGGCCCACGGTGCCTCCCTCGAGGGCATCGATGGCCTTCCCCAGGCGCTCGCTCTCGGCGCGACAGGCCGCGCACTGGCGAACGTGCTCCAGCGCCGCGCGGCGTTCCGGGCCATCGCCCGAAGCCCACAGTGTCAGGAGCTCGTCATGGGAATTGCTCACGTCGTGCACCTCGAAGGTCGTACGCACCGCCGTCCCGAACGGATTGGGGACCTTACCCAGAACATTGCCAACCGAATGATTGAACAGGGCCCGCTGCGACGGCGGCGGTCCGTGCTACGCCGCGCGCCCCGTGACGAGCGCGACCGACGGCGTGGTGCTGGCGCAGGGCGAGACCGGCTCGGCTTTCTTTCACCGCGTGTTGAGCGAGGGCATCTCGCGCGACCCGGCGGCCTTCACCGGCGCCCATTTCCCCACCTCGGGCAAGGCCTTCAAGCACCACTACGGTGACACGCTCGCGCGGTACGAGGCGGCACGGGTCGCGAGCAGCAAGCGCATCGACCTTGCGTGGGCGCTCCACGACGCGACGCTCGGCTCGCTGCGCTTCAGCAAGGGCGGGCAGGAAGTGCCGCTGCTGCAGTCGCTTTCAGAGGTGAAGGGCGAGCCGCGCAAGACGCAGGCGCTCGACGGCACGTGGTCGGGAGGCCTCGTGCCCGAGCTGCCGCTCGACGGCACCGTGCACCGCGGCGTGGAGCCCGTGCGCGCCGCCGTGGCGAAGCTCCTCGCCGCGCACCACCTCACCCACGCCGCGGCGCGCGCGCTGAACTGGCTGCTCGACCACGTCGCGTCGCAGGGCGGTGCGCTCGACCTGCGCGCGCAGCGCTTCGTGCTGTTCGGCGCGAGCGCGGAGCTGTCACCGGTCTCGCTGCTGCTCGGCGCGGGCGCGACCGTCAGGTGGATCGACGTGAAGCCGCCCGCGCGCGACGCGGCGCAGGGGAAGATCGTCTCCTCGGAGGGGGGAGACGATCTCCTCGTGCACCCGCACGCCGCGATGGCCGCGGTGCGCGAGTTCGCGAGCGACGGGCCGGTGCACCTCGGCCTCTTCGCGTACGCCCCCGGCGCGAGCCGCGAGCTGCGCCTGGCCGGCGTGATGGACGCCATCGCGCACACGCTCGGCCACGACGTCGTGAAGTCGGTGTCGTTCTACATCTCGCCCACCTCGCCCGGCGCGGTGCAGCCCGAAGACCTCGAGGTGATGAACGCGCGCGGCAAGGCCCCGAAGCTCTGGCAGCGCGGGTTCGCGGCGACGCGCATGCTCCGCGGGCCGGGCCACGAGGGTGAAGGCGAGAACGCGGTCGCGCGCGGCGTCATCTCGCTGCAGGGCGCGGCGTACCAGGCGGCCCAGTACCTGATGAAGATCATCAGTGGCGAGGTGCTCGCCACGCGCGGGCTCAGCGGCCAGCCCATCACGCTCTCGGCGAACGTCGCGGGCATCACCAACACGCGCTCGCTCTCGCACCCGCTCTTTCAGATCGCCTTCCAGGGCGCGCCGCAGTTCGGGGTGCGCATCTTCGAGCCGCCCACCACGCGCGCCATCAGCGGGCTGCTGATGCTCGCCGACCTGCTCAACCCGGCCGCGCCCGGCTCGGCGACGAAGAAGTACGAGTCACCGCTCGACCGCGTGCGCGCGACGCGCAGCGAGCAGATTCACGGCGGCACGTACGACCTGCCGTGGCAGTTCGAGTCGGCGGTGAAGACCGCGGCGGTGCTGGGCCTGGGAAAGCGGCCCGACCTGCTGGTGCGCCGCAAGAAGCACTGAGGCTGGCAGGCCGGTACAGTGCGCTCCGTGCGCATCAACCGCCCGCCGCACCCGACCACTCCTGCTTCCGTCGACGCGCCCGAAGGGGCGAAGCCGACCGCCACGCCGGCGATTTCGCAGCCGCCCGCGCCGCACTTCACGCCCGCCTCCGCCGCGCCGGTCGCGCTCGACGCGAAGCACGCCACCCACACGCCGGTCACCACGGGCGCGAGCCCCATCGGCGCGGTCGAGCCGAAGTCGTGGCAACAGCTCGAGGCCACGGCGAAGCGCTCGCTGTCGGCCAACATCCACCGCTTCGGCGACAAGAGCTACCTCTCGGCGGGCGCAAACCAGTTCAAGGGCCTGTGGACGCGCGACTTCGCGTGGAGCGCGCGCGGCCTGATGGCGATGGGCCGCGCCGACGTCGTGAAGGACCAGTTGGAGCTGCTGCTGTCGAAGCTCCGCGCGAGCGACCACCTGCTGCCGCGCACGCTCGACTCGACCGACACCAAGTTCCGCGTCGCGCTGGCCACCGCGCACCAGGTGTTGCCATTCTTGCCCGAGTCACTGGGCATCTCGAACCACCTCAAGCCGGAGTTCACCGACCAGTACGGCCAGCTCGCGTTCGACGGCAACCTGATGGTGGTGCTCGCGGCGAAACAATACGTCGACACCACCGGCGACACGGCGTTCTGGGCCGCGCACAAGAACGAGCTGGCGGACGCGCTGAAGTTCTACGACGCGCACACGAAGGACGGCCTGCTGCAGCAGCCGCCGTACTCCGACTGGCAAGACAGCGTGAAGCGCGAGGGCGCGAGCTTCTACAGCAACCTCGTGTACCAGCACGTGCTCGAGGTGGTGGGCGACGACCCCGCGTTCCCCGGGGCGAAGGAGAAGGCCGCGGCGCTGCGCGCGAAGATCGAGACCACCTTCAAGGACCCGCAGACCGGCCTCTACCGCGCGATGGCGAGCGGCCCGCAGACCTCGCTCGACGGCAACCTGCTCGCGCTCGACCTCGGCTACGTGTCGCCCGACAGCGCCGCCGGCAAGGCGCTCTTCGCGTCGCTGCAGCGTTCCCCGTTGTGGACCGCGGCAGAAGGCCCGGGCTTCACGACCTGGCCGCCGTACTCGCGCGAAGAGAAGTCACCCATCGAGAAGTTCGTCGGTCTCGGCGGGTACCACGACACGCTCTATTGGAGCTGGGAGATGGCGCTCGCCGCGAAGGTCGCCGCGCGCATGGGAGACCTCGGCTCGGCGCGGTCGCTGGTCAGCAAGCTCGAGCACGTCGCGCAGCGAGACGGCGCCATCGCCGAGGTCTACGCGCCCGAGCCGGGCCTGCCGATGAAGCACACCCCGCTCTACTCGTCGGAGAAGCCGTTCTCGTGGGGCTCGGCCTTCGTCATCGATGCGCTGCAGTCGGTCGGTCCGAAGCTGTGACCTCGCGCTTCGAGCTGCTCGCGGTGCTGCTGCTGTGCGCGTCCGGGTGCACCAACCGCGAAGCCCGCGTGAACGACGTGTTGGCGCTCACGGGCGACCGGCAGCATGGCTCGGAGATCTTCGCGACCGTGTGTTCCGAGTGTCACGCCGCGGTGACGGGCCAGTGCTGGGCGACGCGCGCGATGGTGGTGAACGCGACGGTCTACGGGTGGAAGGGCGGCTCGATGCCCCCGCAAGATTCCCTCTCGGAGCAGGACCTCGCCGACGTCGCGGCGTTTCTCTCGGCCAGCTGTGCGCCCGTCGACGCCGGGCTGGGCGATGCGGGCACCGTCGATGGCGGTGTCGACGGCGGATCCGACGCGGGTCACTGAGCCTGGCTCATCGCGCCGAGACGACGAACAGTTCCCACGCGTCGTCGAACTCGAACACCACGACCGCGGCGTCGCCGGCCACGTTGAACCACACCGCCGAGGGCTCGAGCTCGGCGACGGTGACGCCCTCGAGGTCGACGCACGCCTGCTCGTCGGCGGCGTCGTGCGTGGACAGCCACAGCCGGCTCGCGCGGCCCGCGCAGTCGAGGCGGGCCAACTCGTCCTTCGTGGCCTGGGCCTTCGCGCGACGTGCGTCGATGAGCGTCGACGACCACGTCTTCAGGTCGACGCCCAGCTCGGCCAGCGTCCAACTGACGCCGGGACTTCCGATGCCGGGCGCCGCGAGGTCGGCTGCGAGGAAGAGTCGGGCGCTCTCGAACACGAACTTCGGCGACGCCGCGTCGCGAGGCCGCTCGGCCGCCGGCACCGGCTTCGACCACGCGCTCCTGGCGACGTCGAAGCACCGGACCTTCGCGCCGCCGCTCCCCTGCCGCACGCACGGCGTCGCGCCCGACCACCACGCGTCGTCGAGGCTCTGCTTCTTCGGCACCAGGCCCAGCCGCTGCGGCCGCGCGAGGTGGAACGGAACCGCCGCGAGGCGCGCCTGCTCGTAGTCTCGTTGGAGCCGCGCCAGCGCGTCCGGTGGGGAACCCGCGACATAGACGCCCTTGCCGAGCGCCGTTCGCGTCACGTCGAGCGCGACCAGCGCCTGCCGCACGCGTTGCCACGCGACGTGCGCCGCGTCACCGCTGGTCGGCTCGGGCTGGCCGGGCAGCAATTCGAGGCGATCGCTGGCGGCGTCGAAGCGCAGCGCGAAGCCCACGCCTCCGCTGCGCGCGCTGACGGACACCTGGTCACCAGCGCAGCGCACCTCGAACCTGGCTGGCACCGCGAGGAGCGCGCGCTTCGGCGAGGCGATGACGATTCCCGGCGGCTGCTGCGTGGCGTCGGCCAGCATCGACACCGCGCACGGCACCGATGAGACCTGCGCCAGCACGACCAGCAGCGACGAGACCATGGGCGCACTGTACCGCCTGAAACGCTGGCGCCCGCACTCGCTCCTGCTACACCGCGCGCATGTTCCGAGCCCTCGCTGCGCTGTCCGTCGTCGTGTTCCTGACCGCCTGCCCCGAGAAGCCCGCCGAGGCACCCAAGCCGGGTCCGGAGGCGTCGAAGCAGAACGTGCCCCCGCCCCGCACCGGCAAGGTGACGCTGGTGGTGACGGGCCACGAAGCAGGCGCGCTGGTGAAGCGCGGCGCGCGGCTGGTCTCGCAGTGGAAGAAGGAAGAGGCGTGGCCTGACCTCCTCGCGTTCTCGACCGGCGATTCCTTCTCGGGCGCGGTCATCTCGTCGCACTTCGACGGCGAGTCGACGGCCGAGGTGATGAAGGCGCTGCAGTACAAGGCGTCGGCGTTCGGCAACCACGACATGGACCTCGGGTTCGACACGCTCGGCAAGTTCCGCACGAGCTCGGGCCTCGACTTCCTCGCGGCGAACCTGACCTCGAAGGACGCGGCGCAGGGCTTCGCGCCGTCGGCGGTCTACACGCGCGAGAACGTGAAGGTCGGCGTGGTGGGCTTCACCAGCTTGAAGACGCTGACCACCACCGAGTCGGGCCGCGCTGCCGGGCTCACCCTCGTGCCGCTCGACCAGGCGGTGCCCCGCGCGCTCGAGTCGCTGAAGAAGGACTCGCCCGACGTGGTGGTGGCGCTCATCGACGACTGCTTCCCCGCGCTGAAGGCGGTGCTCGACGCGCACGCCGACTGGAAGATCGACCTCGTGGTGGGCACGCGCTGCGACGGCGCGCAGGAAGACGTGAGCGGCAAGACCAAGTACTTCTCTGCGGGCGACGACGTGTCGCACTACGTCTCGGCGAAGTTCGAGCTGAAGGCCGACGGCACCACCGCGCTCACCGCCAAGCGCAAGGAAGTGACCGAGAAGGGCGACGAAGACCAGGACCTCCTCGCGCTGCGCGACCGCTGGCAGAAGAAGCTCGACGAGGTGCTGGGCGAGAAGATCGGCTTCACCAAGAACGGCCTCAAGGAAGAGTCGCCCGAGCTGCGGCTGCTCATCGCCACCGCGCTCAAGGACCAGGCGAAGGCCGACGCCGCGTTGATCAACAAGAAGGGCGTGCGCGCCGCGCTGCCCAGGGGCGCCATCACGCGCGCGACCGTCTACGACCTCATTCCGTTCGAGAACGCGTTCATCACCGTGAAGATGAAGGGCGAGGCGCTCGAGAAGTTCCGCGCGATGCCCGAGGCGGTGGTGGTCGCGCCGCAGAAGCTCGACCCCGCGAAGGACTACGTGGTGGCCACCACCGAGTACATCTACTTCGGCGGTGACGGGCTGGGCCTCGAGGTCGTCGCGCCCGAGCCCGACTTCACGGGCCAGGTCTGGCAGACGCCGGTCATCGAGTGGCTGAAGGCGCAGAAGTCGGACGAGAAGAAGCCGCTCGACGGCAAGCTCAAGTCGCTCAAGTGAAGCTGACGACCTGGAACGTCAACGGCGTCCGCGCGCGAGAGTCGCAGGTGGCCGACTGGCTGCGGCTCGAGAAGCCCGACGTGCTGTGCCTGCAGGAGATCAAGGCGTCCCTGCACCAGGTTCCGCCGAGCCTCCTCGAGCCCGAGGGCTTCTGGGCGCACTGGCACGGAGAGGGCGGCTACTCGGGCGTGTCGATGATCGTGAGCCGCGCGCTCTGCCCGGTGCGGCCGAAGTTCTGGTCGCCGGCGTTCGATCACGAGTGCCGCGTGCTGGTGGCGTCGCTCGGCGGGCTCGACCTCGCGACCTTCTACGTGCCCAACGGCGGGAAGGACTTCGACGCGAAGCTTCGCTTCCTCACCGCGCTCGAGCGCTGGGTCGACGAGCGGCTCGCGGCGGGGCGTGACCTCGTGCTGTGCGGCGACTTCAACGTCGCGCGCGAAGAGGTCGACGTGCACGAGAAGCTGCGCGACTCGAAGCAGACGGGTCAGACCGAAGGTGAGCGCGCGCTGTTCGGCAAGGTGCTCGCGCAGGGCCTCACCGACCTCGGGCGGAAGTTCGCGCCCGACGACACCAACCTCTTCACCTGGTGGGCGCCGTGGCGGAACTACCGCGAGCGCAACATCGGGTGGCGACTCGACCTGGTGCTGACCAGCAGCAAGCCCACCGAGCAGGCCAAGCGGTGCACCGCGCTGCGGGAGTTCGGCTCGTCGGACCACGGGCCGGTGACGGCGGTGTTCGAAGGGCCGCTCTTTGATCCGACGAAGGTCGACGAGGGCAGCAAGCAGGAGCTCGCCTCGCCCGAGAAGAAGAAGGCCGGCGGGCCGCAGCTCGACCTGTTCTGAAATTCGTCGCGAAATACCCGCAATAAAGAGGTGCGGGTTGTTCAGCGCGCTGACATTTCGCGCTCGGTAGGCGCGAATCCCACCTTCGACAATCGCGCATGCTCTCCACGCTCCGTCCCGGCATGCGCGGCACTTCCGTGAAGACCCTGCAGCTCGAGCTGAAGAAGCTCGGGTACTTCAAGGCGAACGCGACCGGCTTCTACGGCCCCATCACGCGCGCGGCGGTCGACGCGTTCGAGCGCGCGAAGCACTTGAAGCACGACGGCATCGCCGACGGCGTGACGCGTGGCCTCATCGACAAGCTCGCGAAGAGCAAGCCGGCCGCTCCGGCCGCGGCCCCGTCGTGGAAGACCATCGCCGCGCCGAAGGCCGACTACCGCCGCGTCAGGTACGACGGCGTGACCATCAACAAGCGCACGCAGGAGATGCTGGGCCGCGCGCAGAGCTACCTGAAGCGCATGGGCATCAACGCGCCGATTCACCTCGCGCAGGGCAGCTACCACCCGGGCGTCGGCGCCTCGGCCGGCACGCACGACGGCGGCGGCGTCATCGACGTGCGCTCGCGCATGTACTCGACGAAGACGGCTGATCAGATCGTCAAGGCGCTGCGCATGGCGGGCTTCGCGGCGTGGCGGCGCGGCACCAACGACTCGCTGCCGCCGCACATTCACGCGGTGGCCATCGGCGATCGCCAGATGTCTCCGTCGGCGCGCGCGCAGGTGCACGAGTACTTCCGCGGTGGCGATGGGCTGCGCGGCAGCATGCGAGACGTGCACCTCACGGCGAAGGGCCACAACATCGGCCGGCCGGTGCCGAACTGGGCGCGCTCGTTCGCCTGATGTGAGCTGCAGCGGACAGGTCGCGATGACCCGTGTCGGGGTCCGTCGCAGACGACAGCTGGTCGGACTGGCAAGGCGATCTTCGGTCCCACGCGCGTGGCGAAGGGCGCCGTGAACGACGTCACGCTGACCTACCTCGACGACGGGCGCGTGGAGTACCGCCGCACCGGTCGCGACGCCGGCGGCACCGACTTCCCGCCGGCCCAGAGTGGTCCTCGTCGCGCCGATTCGCCGCCGAACATGCCGAAGCTGGTGCTCGGCATGCCGTTCGACTGATCAGAGCATCACGTCGTGCCGCCGGAGTCGTGCCAGAGTCCGCGGCACCATGTGCTTCCAGCCAACTGCGGTGCGCCCGTGGCACAAGTGGCGCTGGTCCGGTGACCTGATCATTCCCTCGGTGGTGCCCGCTGCGCGAACGGTCCCCGGCGGAGGTCCATTCGCGATCGACATCCGCGAGTACCTCAGCATCGAGGGCGACGCCGTCGTCCGCCGCTTCGTGCAGGATCGCCTGAAGGGAGCGTCGGACGCGGAGACGCGACGCTTCGCGACGAGCGAAAAGGGCCACTTCGATCACCGCGCCCGCCGCGTGCGCGAGTGGGTCGGCGAGCTCGAGCACCAGTCGAAGGGGCGGGCCGCGCGCGACTGGCTGTTCCCGGCGGAGACCATCGAGAACGAAGGCGGCGACTGCGAAGACCTCGCCTTCCTCATCGCAGCGCTGCTCGAAGCGGTCGGCATCTCGAGCGCGTGCATTCGCGTCGCGCTGGGTTACCTCGTGGAACACGCTCCCGGGCGCGAAGAGGAGCGCCACGATCACGCGTGGGTGATGTACCTCGACGAGGGTGGCGTCTGGCAGATCTTCGAGCCCCTCGCGCTCCTGCCGAAGAAGGCCACGCGGGCGCACCGCAAGGCGGTCGGCGGTACCCAGGTGGAGTACGTGCCGTGGGCGGTCTTCAACCGGCAACACCTCTGGCGCGTTCGCACGCCACACGGCGAGAACCGGCCCTCGAAGAGGCGCAAGCCGTCCTCACGCGCGTCGAAGCAACGCGCCGACGAATCCGCGTTCGTCGACTTCCTCGAGGCGCGCACCTTCTGGAAGCGCTTCAACCCGACCTTCGCCACCGGCGTGCACAACGGCATCTACGAGCACGCGCTGGGCATGCACCTCGACGCCCACCAACTGCAGTTGGTCCGCGACGCCAGCTTCTGGACCGACGCGAACGTGATGACCTACGACCCGCGCGACCACTTCGACTTCGCGTACATCGACGCCGGCTGGGATCGCGTCGAGGAACGCCTCCGCGAACCCGACCTCACCGAATTCGCGCGCGCCGCACACGCCATCTGCGACTTCTATTCGCACACGCTCTGGGCGCACCCCTCGGTGAACGCGCCCCAGGGCGGGAGGCTGCCGCTCTACGACCGGGCGACCGCCGACTTCGCAGCCCTCACGTGGAACTTCTCGCAATGGGGTGACCGGCCGGGCTGCGACCATACGCTCCAGCACGCCGAGGACACGTGGCAGGGCCAGCTCATCAGCGGGCAGTGGTGGCGCTGGTTCACCACCTACCCCGACGAGCTCGAACGACCGGCCGAACTCACTCCACGGTTCTGCCTGCCGGACCACGACGCGTTGTCGGTCGACTCTGACCACGCGCACGACACGCACCGGCTGTTCACCAACCCGGCCGAATACACGCGCCAGTTCGAGCTGCGCAGAGACGCGGCGGCGCGGCACGTCGAGCAGGCGTTCGTCGAGTGGTACGACCTTCACGGAGACGCGGCGCTGCCATGAGAACGGTGCTCGTCGTCGCGGCGGTGCTCGGGTTCGCGTGCGAAGTGCCGTCGGTCGGCGATGGCGGCAGCGGCGGCGGCGGCGGTGCGTCGTCTGGCGGTGGCAGCGCAGCAACTGGCGGTGGGAGCGGAGCGACTGGCGGCGGCTCGGCGACTGGCGGTGGCTCGGCGACCGGTGGCGGCTCAGCAACAGGTGGCGGCTCAGCAACCGGCGGCGGCTCAGCGACTGGTGGCGGCTCAACAACCGGCGGCGGCGGCGGCACTGCACCGACGCCCGAGTACTTCGTCGCCACCACCGGCCTCGACACCAACCCCGGCACCCAGGCGCTCCCCTTCCGCACGATTCAGAAAGGCGTCACCACCGCCTCGAGCGGAGGCGGCACCGTCACCGTCCGCGGCGGCACGTACTCCGAGAAGGTCACCATCACCTCGGGAGGCACCGCCCCGCTCTGGCTCCGCAGCCAACCGGGCGAGCTCGCGGTCATCGACGGCACCGGCCTCACGGTCGCCAACGGCCAGCAGGGCCTCATCACCATCGACTCGCGCAGCCACGTGCGCGTGCAGGGCTTCGAGCTGAAGAACTTCCGCAGCAGCAACGCGTCGGTCCCGCTCGGTCTCTTCGTCACCGGCAGCGGCGACGGCCTCGAGCTGCTCGACAACCACGTGCACCACATCGTCACCACCGTCGGCTCGTGCAACGGCGCGGGCGGCAACGCGTTCGGCCTCGCGGTCTACGGCACCGACGCGACGACGCCGTGGACCAACGTGCTCGTGCGCGGCAACGAGCTCGATCACCTCACGCTCGGCTGCAGCGAGTCGCTGTCCATCAACGGCAACGTCGACGGCTTCGAGGTGAGCGCCAACTTCGTGCACGACAACGACAACATCGGCATCGTCGCCATCGGCTTCGAGGGCACGAGCCCGACCGTCGCGAACGACCAGGCGCGCAACGGCGTCATCCGCGGCAACCGGGTCAGCAACATCAACTCCGCCGGGAACCCCGCGTACAACGGCGAGTCGGCGGCCGACGGCATCTACGTCGACGGGGGAAAGAACATCCTCATCGAGCTGAACGTGGTCGACCACGCGGACCTCGGCGTCGAAGTCGCCAGCGAGCACTTCAACCAGGTGTCCGCGTACGTGCTGGTGCGCAACAACGCGATCTCCCGCTCGGTGCAGGCGGGGCTCTCGGTCGGCGGCTACTCGACGTCGGTCGGAGGCGCGCAGCACGACGTCTTCTTGAACAACTCGCTATTCTCCAACACCGTCGAGTTCCAGGCGCAGGTCTACATCCAGAACATCGTGGTGCAGAACAACGTCTTCTTCAGCCCGACCGGCGACTACATCACTGGCGCGCTGACGCAGCAGGTGGTGACCACCAACCTGAACCGCACCGGCGCGGCGAGCGCCACGTTCGTGAACGCGCCGGGCGATCTGCACCTCGTGGCGGCGCTCGACTCGCTGTCGGTCGATCGCGGCACGGCGTTCTCCTGCCCCGCGATGTGGACCTGCCCCGCGGTCTGGAGCACTCCCCTCGAAGGCACGCTCGACCTCGACCTCCGGCCTCGCGTCGCCGGCGCGGCCATCGACCTCGGCGCGTACGAGAAATGAGCACGCTCGCCGACGACCTGCGCCAGGGCCCGTCGGCGTTCGCGGCGCGTCGCAAGGGCGGCCACCTGCCGGTCGATCAACGCGGCGCCACGCTCAGCCAGCTCTTCTTCGCGAAGGTCGACCTCTCGGGGCTCGACCTGTCGAACGCGGAGTTCGACGGCTGCACCATCGGCGGCGTCGACTTTCGCGGCACCTCGCTCGAGGGCGCGTACCTCCACGACGGTCGCTTCGAGCGCTGCGACTTCCGCGGCGCGAAGTTCGCGGGCGCGTCGCTCGAGCGAATCGAGTTCGTCGACTGCACCTTCGACGAGCGCCTCGACGTCGGGCAGGTCGAGCTCGACGAGGTGAGCGGCTTCGGCGCCGCGCCCGCGCCGGTCGAGCCCGAGCCGCTGGTCGAAGAGCCGAAGTTCGTCGCCGGCCACGTCGCGGTGAACGACGTGCTCGAGCGCGAGCTCGAGGCGAACCCCGACGACGCCCGGCGGTGGCTCGTCTACGGCGACTGGCTGCAGAGCGAAGGCGACGTGCGCGGCGAGCTCATCACGCGCCACGGCAAGGAAGGCTTCGACGCCTTCGTTCGCGAGCACGCCGAAGTCCTCTTCCCCGGGTTCGCCGACGAGCTGCGTGGCGGTGGGCAACTGCCCGAGGTCGAGCTGGAGTTCCGCCACGGCCTCATTCACGGCGCGACGCTGCAGGCGCTCAACCGTGATCGCCCCGTCGACCTCGCCGCGCTCGCGCACCGCGTGCTCGAAGCACCCGCCTCGCGCTTCCTGCGAAGGCTCTCGTACGGGCTGCTCCACGACGTGCAGCAATACGGCGAGCGGCGGAACGACTACGAGCCCATCGTCGCGTCGCTCATCCGCGAGCCGAAGCTGGCGCGGCTGACGCACCTCGCGTTCGGCGTGCAGGACCGCGAGCCCATCTCCGATCTCAACGACGGGTGGCCGCAGCTCCACGGCTTCGGCGACCTGGGCGCGCTGTGGGCGCACGTGCCGCACCTCGAGACGCTGGAAGTGAAGGGAAGCGACGGCGTGCTCGGCGACGTGCACCTCCCCTCGCTGCGGTCGGCGCGCTTCGAGTTCGACAACCCCGAAGCCGAGGCGGTCAACGAGGTGCTCACCGCGCGCTGGCCGAAGCTCTCGCGCTTCGAGCTGTGGGAACTCGACGACACCAACGTCGAGCCGCTGCTCGAGACGCTGCGCCCGCTCGCCCTGACCCACCTCGCGCTGCCGCGCTTGAACGCCGCGCACCACCTGCTCACCGCGCTGCTGCGCAGCCCGCTGCTCCCGCGGCTGAAGGTGCTCGACCTCCACGACTCCGCGTTCGACGCGTCGGCCGTCGAGCTGCTCGAGAAGAACATCGCGAAGTTCAGGCACCTCGAGCAGCTGGTGCTCACCGACGCGGTCGATTCCACGCACGACGACCAGCTCGCGCGGCACGCGTTCGTGGTGCTCAAGGAACCCGTCGAGCCCGAGATTTCCCCCGAGGCGTTCGAGAACGAAGACGGCGAGTGGGAAGCCGAGGAGGACGACGAGCCCGATGAAGCGTTCGCGCCCGAGGCGCCCAACGCCGATCTCGACATTCCCGACGAGCACGGCGACTGACGAGTGGACTGCGCGTGACCACTCCACTGTCCTCGCGCGAGGACGATGCGGGCCGTTGATCCGCGCCCCGGGCGACGTGAACGGCTGGCGCGCAACTTGCGAGCGACTCCCGCTCCCCCACCAAGGAGTCACGTCATGAAGTTCGTCTTCCTCACCCTCGCCCTCGCCCTCTCGCTCTCCCTCACCGGCTGTGGCTCGGTCTGCAGCGGCACCAGCTGCGCCTGTTCGACCGAAGCCACGTGCTCTTTCGACGCGTGCTCGGCCTCGACCAGCGGCTGCAGCTTCTCGTGCAGCGGCACCTCGAGCTGCTCGGGCACCTGCGGGCCGTCGTGCCAGGTCGCGTGCAACGGAAAAGACTGCACCCACACCGTCGGCGAGGGCGCAAACGTTTCGTGCAACGCGGGCACCTGCACCATCACCTGCACCGGCAACTGCACCGTCGCCTCGACCGGCACGCTCAACCTGACGTGCTCCAACGGCGGCACGAAGACCGCGGCCGGCTGTTCGAAGTAGCTGCGAGCGGGCGAGGACGCCGGGGGTAGAGTCCTCCGGCCGGCGATGTCGACTCAGCCTCTCCAGTTTGGACGCTACGAGCTGCTCGAGCGCATCGCCGCCGGCGGCATGGGTGAGGTCTACGTCGGGGTGCAGACCGGCATCGGCGACTTCCGGCGCCCGGTCGCGGTGAAGCTGCTGTTGCCGCACCTCGCCGACGACGAGCACATCATCTCGATGTTCCTGCGCGAGGCGCGGCTCGCGGCGCAGATGCAGAGCGCGCACATCGCGCAGGTGTTCGACGTCGGCTTCGAGCACGACCGCTACTTCATCGCGATGGAGCTGGTGCGCGGCGTCTCGCTGTCGAAGCTGATCGCCGGCCTCAAGGCGACCCAGCGGCAGCTGCGCTTCGAAGAGCTGGTGCACGTCGCGCGCGCCTTGAGCGACGGGCTGCACGTCGCGCACGAGCAGCGCGACCCCGACGGCAAGCCGCTGGGCATCGTTCACCGCGACGTCACGCCGCACAACGTGCTCGTGTCGGTCGACGGCGTGGTGAAGCTCACCGACTTCGGCATCGCGCGCGTCGCCGAGGGAGACCGTCACTCCAAGCCGGGCGTGGTGCTCGGCAAGCTGGGCTACCTCGCGCCCGAGCAGATGCGCGGGCAGCCGCTCGATCGCCGCGTCGACGTGTTCGCCGCCGGCGCCACGCTCTTTCACCTCGCCGCGCTCGAGAAGCCGTTCGACACGCCGACGGGCCAGCTCCTCGACCCGGGCCGGCTGCCACGCGCGCCGCTCCGCGTGTTCCGCCCTGATCTGCCGCGCGACTTCATCGACGTCATCGAGCGCGCGATGGCGGTCGACCCCGACGCGCGCTTCGCGACCGCGCGCGATCTGCGCAACGCCTTGCCGGACGCGCCCAGCCAGGACGAGGCGCTCGGCACGCTGGTGCGCGAGGTCTGTGGCGCGGCGCTGGTCGATCTCGATCGCAAGACCGAGCACGTGACGCGCTCGCACGGCACCGCGGCCGTCACGCGCGACGTGCGCCCGCCCGCGCGCCCGGAGCTCGCCACGCCGCGTCCTCCCGAGGGAGAAGCCTCCGTGTCCCTCGCGGCGCTGCGGCCGAGCCGCGGGCCGTGGATCCTCGGGCTGCTCGGGCTGGTGGCGGGCATCGTCGCGCTCGTGGTCTCGACCCAGCCGGCCGCGAGTGAGAACGCGGCACGCGATGCGGGCGTCGCCGAGGTCACTCCGCCCACGCCACCCGTGGTGACTGCGCCGCCGCAACCGGCAGCCATCGAAGACGCGGGCAAGCCGTCGAAGACCGAAGAGCCCGCGCGCCCCGCGTACGTGTCGATCGACGCGACGCCGTGGGGCCAGGTCACCGTCGACGGCAAGAAGCGCGGTGACACGCCGGTGCTCGAGCTGCGGCTGAGCGCGGGCGAGCACCAGCTCAAGGTCGTCAACCCCGAGACCGGCAAGAGCGCGACGCAGAAGCTCGTGCTCAAGAGCGGCGAGACGCGCGCGGTGCGGGTGGATCTCCGATGAGCACGCTCCACGAAGAAGAACAGACGTTGCCCACGCGCAGCCTGAGCGGCAACCACCTGCCCCTCGAGGCGGTGCAGCTCGTGGTGCAGAACGGCGCGGCGAAGGGCGCGCGGCTCGAGCTCACCGCGGGCACCGTCGTCGCTGGCGCGAGCCGCACCGCCGACCTCGTGGTGCGCGACGACACGGTGTCCAAGCAGCACGCGAGCTTCGAGCTGCTCGCCGGCGCGGTGCGCGTGCGCGACCTGAAGAGCCGCAACGGCACCTTCTTCCTCGGCGCGCGCGTGGAGTCGGTGGTGGTGCCGCTGGGCAGCAGCGTGATGCTCGGGCACGCGCAGGTCGCCGTGCAGGCCATCGTTTCGCGGCACGAGGCCGACGTCGAAGAGTGGCACGGGCTCGTCTGCCACTCGGCGGCGATGAAGCAGCTGGTGTGGCGGCTCCAGCGCGTCGCCGACTCGGACGTCACCGTGGTGCTGCGCGGCGAGAGCGGCGCGGGCAAGGAAGCCGTCGCGCGCGCGCTGCACGCCGCGGGTCCCCGCCGCGCCAAGCCCTTCGAGGTGTTCGACGCCGCGGGCATCAACGCCGAGCTGCTCGAGAGCGAGCTCTTCGGGCACGTGAAGGGGGCCTTCACCGGCGCCAACGCTGCGCGCGCCGGAGTGCTCGAGCGCGCCGACGGCGGGACGCTGCTGCTCGATCATCTCGACCAGTTGCCGCTGGAGCTGCAGCCGCGACTCTTGCGCTTCCTCCAGGAACGCACCGTCGCGCGCGTCGGTGGAGGCGCGGCGCGGCAGCTCGACGTGCGCGTCATCGTGGCGACGCAGGTGGCGCTCGACGACGCGGTCGCGCGCGGGCACCTCCGCAGCGACCTCTACTACCGGCTCGCCGCGGTGCTGCTCGAGGTGCCGACGCTGAGCGCGCGCCGCGACGACATTCCCACGCTCGCGAAGGCGTTCGTGCGCGAGGCGGGCGCGAAGGTGACGATGGGCACCGCGACCCTCGCCGCGCTGCAGGCCCACCCGTGGCCCGGTGGCGCGCGCGAGCTGCGTCACGCCGTCGAGCGCGCCATCGCCTTCGGACGCTTCGACGTCGACGCGGCCCCCGACGCCGTGGGCGGCGAGCGCGGCCTGAAGGCAGAGAAGGACCAGGTCGGCGCGGCGTTCGAGGCCGACGTGCTGCGCGCGCTGCTGGTGCGCCACCGGTGGAACGTGAGCGCGGTCGCGAAGGAAGCCCGCATCGCGCGCTCGCACCTCTACACGTTGATCGCGCGCTACGGTCTGCAGCGGCCGCGCTGATCAGCCTCCCAACGTCGTCGCCCCCAGGCCCCTTTTGATCGTCCTCGACACAGGACACTGGCGCGGGGAGGCGCGGCGCCAGGCCCGGCCCGCGGAGTGTGTAACTCGTCAGTTTTCATGACGTTTCCGGGTGGCACCACGCGTGCTCTTGAGGCCGTGCAGCAGGCCCCAACCCCAACCCGGAGACACCCATGAAGAAGTTCCTTCTGCTCGCCTCGCTGTCGTTCCTCTCGCTCTCGGCGTGCGCTGGCGCCGCGAAGGTCGGCGGCGGCAAACAGGGCGCGGCGAACTCGCTGGCGGCCGCGTCTCGGCCGACGCGCGCGGGCACCAACGTCGCGGCGACGCCCATCGACGTGATGCCGGTCGACTACTCGTGCCCGCACGGCGGCTCGGCCACGCTGGGCGCCTTCACCCAGAGCATCGAGCCGACCGCGACCGGCGGCGTGGTGAGCCAGAAGTTCACCGTCACGTACGTCAACTGCGGCCTGGCCGAGAGCGCCGCGGGCGTCGCCATCTACAACGGCTCGTTCAGCGTCTCGCAGCGCGTGTCGGGCAGCAACACGGGCGGCTCGGTCTCGCAGCAGTTCTCGGGGCGCGTGACGATCGGCGGCGCGTTCGACGACTTCCTCGAGGCCGACGTGTCGCAGGAAGTGTCGGGCTCGAGCGCGCTCGAGTCGGCGACCGGCTCGGTGAAGCTCGTCGGCAAGCTGACCAACTCCAGCGGCACGTACTCGTACGACGAGAGCGTCAACGTCGCCGGCAGCAAGCTCGAGGTCTCCTCGTCGTCGAGCCAGCAGTAACGCCGCCTCGGCGCGAGTAGGGTGCGACCGTGAACTCCGCTCTGCTCGTCGCCCTGTTGCTGGCGCACCCCGACCTCGACGAAGGCCGGGTGGCGGTCGCGGCGCTGAAGTACCGCGCGGCGGTGCCGGCGCTCCAGCGCGTCACGCGAGACCCGGCGGCGTCTGAGTCCGACGTCGCCGAGGCCTGGCTGTTGTTGGGCCGCAGCCAGTTCGCGCTCCAGAAACCAGACCTGGCGCAGGCGGCGTTCGAGGCGCTCCTCCAACTGCGCCCGCTGCAGGAAGAGCCCACGGGCAGCCCCGCCCTGCGCGCGGTGTTCAACAAGGCGAAGAGCGCGGTGTTTCCGCCGAAGGTCGTGCGGCTCAAGCGCCGCGCCTCTCCCGAGGACGCGCTGGTGGTCGAGATCCTCAACCCGTGGCGCCTGCCGCTCGTCGTGTCGTGGCACCCGGTGCCCGGCGCGGCCGACACCGCTCCCCGCGCGCTGACCATCGATGACGACCGCGTGATGATGGCGCTCGTGCCCGGCGCCGCGGGCTGGGTGCACGTCGAGAGCAACGGCGAAGTGCTCGCCGAGCTGGGCTCAGCGGCTGCGCCGATTCGCGGTCCCGCGCCTCCCGAGGTGGCCGTCGCGCCGCCGCCTCCTCCTCCGGTGCGTGACGCTCCGCGCGCCGTCGAGCTCGCGCCCAGTGCGCCCGCGCCCACCGTGTTGCCGCCCGAGCCGCGCAAGGTCGATGGCACGCGCCGGGCGCTGGGGTGGACGCTCGCTGGCGTCGGGCTCGCGACGACGGCGGTCGGCGTCGGGCTCGCCGCGGGCGGCACGGGCGACCTGGCCAGGGCGAACAACTGGGTCTTCGAAGGCATCACGCTCGACGAAGCCAACCGGCTCGAGGCGCAGGGGCGGCCGCTGCAGGTTGGCGGGTTCATCGTCGGCGGGCTCGGCCTCACGGCGCTGATCAGCGGCATCGTCATCTTGCTCAAGGAGTGAGCATGCTGCTCGCAGCCCTCGCTGCCGTGGCGATCGCGCAGGCGCCGGCGTGTCCGTTCGATGAGCGCGTGCGCGCGCTGGCCAACGGCGGCGCTCCACTCGAGGCCATCGCGAAGACGCTGCGCGCGCTGCCCGAGGTGAAGGCGTGGGCCGAGGACCAGGGCGAGGGATGCACCATCACCCAGCCGATCCGCGTGGTGCGCGTGCTCGATGGGTTGAGCCAACGGTGCGCGAGCGCGTTCGTCGAGCTCGAGGTCCACGCGACGGGCTGCAAGGAAGTGAACGTGCGCGTCGGTGCGGGCACGCCGCGCTACTTCGCGCTCGTCTCGCCCGACGCGAAGGGCCGCCTCGTGCCGGTGTGGTCGGGCTTTCACCTCGCGTTTCCCGAGCCACGCACCGCGCAACCCGGACGCGTCGAGTGCGCGGGCCGCGTCGAGGCGCGTGACGCCGGGCCCGGGCCGATGCTCGACGTGGTGCGCGACGCGACGCTGAGGTTCGAGGGCTGCACGCTGCGCGGATTCGACGAGGCGGTGGTGCGCCGCGAGGTCGAGGCGTGCGTGCGGCGCGGCGACTCGGCGTCGGTGACGGTGCGCTTCTTCGAGGGAGATGCGGGGCGGCCGACGTGCGCGGTGACGAGCGACTGGTTCGAGACCGAGGGCGTGGCGATGGTGCGCAGCGGAGGGTTCGTTCCCGGCGGCGCGCTGATCGACGCGACGCCGCGCTTCTCGCCCATCACGGCGTACGTGCAGCCGGCGGATGGAGGTGTGCGGTGGTTGTGCAACGACCTCTCGCTCGAAGCGACCGGGTCGCAGTGCACGCCGCTCACGATTCCTGCGTCGGCGAGCGAGGGGTGCCGGCCGAGCGGGCGGGGGCAGAAGCTCGTCGCAGACCTGGCGCAGCGGGTGTGCGAGGCGAACGCGACGGGGCGGCGCGAGGTGGTGCTCGGCGAGTCGAAGGTGACGAAGGGCTCGCTGCAGCTCGCGCGGCTGGCGGTCGACCAGGGCGATGGAGTTGGGAACGAGGGCGAGCTGGTCGAGGCGGTGCGCGCCGCGGTCGCGGGGGTTGCGACGTGCGGCAAGCCTGAGGCCTGGGACGGCGCGGTTGGTTCGTTCGTCGTCTCGCCGAATGGGGCGGTGCTGGGGTCGAGGCTTGATGGGCCGAATGCGGGGTGTGTCGGTGAGCAGTTGAAGGTGCTCAGGCGATTTCGCGGCGTCGCGAAGGGGTCTTCAGCTCCGGTCTCGGTCTATCGGTTTCGCGTTGAGGTCGCTCCGTGAGGCAGTAGCGGTCGCGGGTTTGGTTTCTCCTCAGCCCGAGGGAGTCGTTACGGCAGCTGGGCGATGCGCACGAAATAGACGCTGCGATCGAGGTTGGTGTGTCCCTCGGTGCTGACCCACAGGTTCCCCGCCGCGCTGATGTGCATGCCCTCGGGCATCCACCCCCACTCGTTCTGGCTCGCGAGCAGTGACTGCGTCGGGCTGCCCACCACGCCGGTGTAGAGCGCGCCGCTCGAGCGCGTGGAGTTGAGGAAGAACTTCCCGTTCGACGCCACCCCACCCTGCAGGTTGCGCTGGCCCGCGTACCAGGCGCCGCTCGCGGTCACGACGCCCGTCGGCCCCGTCGCCAGCCGTGAGGTGCCGCTCGCCATCGTCCACCGGAACACGCGGCTGTAGAGGCCCCACGTCGGGTCGTTGTCGTACTCGCCGGAGATGAGTGAATCGGGCGCCGTCGAGCGATCGAGCGACACGAACGAGAAGTTCGGCTGGCACGACGCCGAGAGCCCGCTGGGGAAGTAGTAGCCGCCAACTTGCGGCAGCACGTACGAGTAGCCGTACGCGCACGCGACACCGCCGCTCACGCCGCACCTGTCGCTGCACGCCGCCGCGCTCGACACCTCGAGCACGCGCGTCAGGTCGAACACCCGCAGCCCGCGGTTGGTGTCGGCGACGTAGAGCAGCGAGCCCGACCACGCGACGCCGCCGCCGTGAATCGGAATGGGCTTGAAGCCGCGCGTCGCGTCCGGCTCGACGAGGAGCACGTGCCGGTAGCTCACGCCCGCCGAGAGGCTCGTCACGTCCGCGAACGTCAGGCGCACGCCCTTGTCGGTGCCGTCGCTCGGTGGATTGGGGTCGGCGCTCACCTTCGTCTCGTCGTAGTGCCACGCGACCGCGACCATCGAGCGCGCGCCCGCGACGCCGCCGCCCAGGCCCTGCGGAACCCAGTACGAGACGTTCAGGTCGCCCGCTTCCCAGAAGAAGCCGCCGCCGAAGCCGGGCCAACTCTTCGCGGGCATCGCGCTCGCGGTGCGGTTGAGCGGCAACACGTCGAGGCCGACCTTCGGCAGCCCGAGGCCGTCGATGAGCGCGGCGTAACGGGCCCAGGTGTTCGTGTCGCGCAGGACGAAGGAGGTCGCGCTGATGGAGCGCACGCCATCGCCCTCGGAGAAGCCCGCGATGCTGCCGCGATACGGGCACGTGCACGCCGGGTCGAACGCGTCGGCGGGACACGTGAGCGCGGTGCCGTCGCAGCGCTCCGCGACGTCGCACCCACCGATGGACGCGCGACACTCGGTGCCCGCGGTGATCGCCGGGTGCGCGCACCCGCCGCCCTGGCACACGTCGCGCGAGCACGCCTTGCCGTCGTCGGTGCACGCCTGGCCCGCGCAGTCGGAATCGGCGCAGTCGACCTGTCCGTCGCAGTCGTCGTCTCGTCCGTCGGCGCACGCGGTCTCGGTGCTCGCGCTCGGAGTGCAACCCGCGACGCACGCGCCGGCGTCACACTCGAAGCCCATGGCGCAGCTCACGCCCACGCAGCGCGCGTCGGTGCACTGCGCGTTCACGCACGTCTGCGTCGACAGGCACGCGCCCGCATCTCCGCAGCTCGGCGGCTCGCAGCGGCCGGCGACGCAGGTGCCTCCATCGCAGCTCACCGCCGCGCACGCCGCGTCGACACACGCGTCGTCGACGCACACCTGGCCCGCGGCGCACGTGATCGACAGGCACACCGTCGACAGGCACGAGCCGGCGACGCACGTCTCGGTCGCGAGGCACGTCACGCCCGTGCAGCGCTCGTCGAGACACACGCCGCCATCGACGCAGCGTTCCTGCGCGGTGCAGACCCGGTTGCCGCAGGTGAGCACGACGCACGTTCCGTTCACGCACGCCGTGCCGGTGCCGCACGAGACGGTGTCACACGGGTCGCCCGGCTCTCCGGCATCGAGGCCTGCGTCGTCGCCCCGTGCGACCGCGGCGTCGGGTGGCTCGCCTCCGTCAGGCACGGCGACCGGAGCCGGACACGCAGACAGCACCACCATCAACACCAGGGACACCGCGGGAAAGCGCACCCCGCCACTGTAGAGCGGTGCGCACTTCGTCGAAGCGCGCGGATGCACTGCGAAACGCGGGCGCGACGGTTGGGAGCTCTCGGGCACCGTGCTCGACGAGACGCGCGTTGAAGTGACGTCGCCGGCAGCGCAGACCGCGCGCGCGTGTTACGCCTCTTCCAGGCCGGCCGCGGAGACTGACGAGTGAAGCGCATTCTCATCATCGTGCTGTGCGGCCTCGCCCTCGCCAGCTGCAGCCAGCCGATGCCGCCACCTGATGCGGGCGAAGACGCGGGGACTTCCGACGACGCCGGCACGCTCGACGACGCGGGCGTCCCTGACGACGCAGGCGTCCCCGACGACGCGGGCCTCCCCGACGACGCGGGCGTCCCCGACGACGCGGGCGCCCCCGACGACGCGGGCGTCCCCGACGACGGCGGCACACGCGACGACGGCGGAGTTCCCGCGCGCGACGCCGGCCCCGGCCCCCTGCACGGCGTCTGCGGCGTCACGGCCAGTCCCGGTCCCTCGTACGCCATCATCGATCTCGGCCACGACCAGGGCGTGCAGTGCATCGAGACCAGCGGTGACGCGGTGGTGAGCGCGGACGAGGGCGGCCGCTGGGTGCTGTGGAGTCGCGCGACCCAGGCGCACCTCGCTCACGGCACCGTGAGCGTCACCGGCAACGGCTGCTACGGCGTGAAGCTCGCGCTGCGCGGCGCCACGCTCGCCGTCGAGACGCAGAGCGCGCTCGAAGTTCGCGCGGCGCAGACGGGACTTGTGACCGCGAGCCTCGCTCCGCGCGCGCAGTGGGGCCTGTCGAGCGACGGCACGCTGGTGTGGGCCGCTTCTTCGACGTCGCTCGACGTCTTCACGCCGGCGGGTGCGAGCGTGACCTCGCGCAGCGGCGACTTCTCGAGCGCCGGCATCTTCGCCACCTCGACCGAGCTGCGCGTCGTGCGTGCAGGCCAGCTCGAGCGCAGCGCGATTCCCGGCGGCACCGTCACCACCACCGCCGTCTCCGGCACCTTCGTGAGCTGGTTCGACGATGGCACGCACTTCTTCACGCGGCTCGGGACCACGGTGTGGCTCTACGCGAGCGACGGCACGCAGCGCGCGGTGCTCGACCTGCCCGACCTCTCGCGGCTCGAGGGTCGCGGCGACGAGTTCTGGCAGCGGCGGCTCACCACGATTCCGTTCTTCTCGCTCGACGGCGGTGCGGTGCGCACGCTGTCGATTCCGACGCTCGGGGTCATCGACGTCGGCGTCTCGCGGTACGGCACGCTGTCGTACGGCGCCCCTTTCTTCGACGTCGCTCCCTATGACGGAGGCGCTTCGACCCGCCTCAACACCCGCACGCCGAATCTCTCGGCCATCGCGTTGACGTCAGACGGTGACGCCATCGTCGGCGCGCGCAACGGCTCGCTGTGGACCGGGTTCAGCGACGGTGGGACCGGGGAGCCGCTCGGGTGCGGGAAGGCGATGTCGCTCGCCGGGTCTCGCGCGGGCGTCGCGGCGGTCGCCACCGCGTCGGGGCAGATTCTGATGCTCGCCCTCGGCGCCGATGCTGGCGTGTCGCTGCGAACGCCGGTGCAGCTCTACAGCTCGCACGTCGAGCTCACCGCTGACGGCGCGCGGCTCGCGGCGGCCGGCTCGCTCGTCGACGCGCAGTACTGGGACGATCGCCGCCTGCGCCTCTTCGACCTCGGCACCGGCGCGGTGGTGCAGCAGTGGAATTACCGGTGGGCCGACTACCCGACGCTCTTCTTCGACTTCGCTCTCGCCCCGGAGACCGCGCGCACCGCGCAGCTCGTCGGCACGTTCGGCGGTGGACAGTGGACGTACTCGACGTTGCTCGCTGAAGCCGACGGCGGCCAGGTGGCGCTGATGTCGACGCCGCTGCCGCTGATCTCGCCCGATGGAGTGCACGCTGCGCTGAGCGCTGGCGCTCCTTCGCCGCAGTCGACCACGCAGCTGTTCGCGAACGGCGTGCTCACCGGCGCCGTGCAGGGCCACGCCGTGGGGTGGCTCGACGATGACACGCTGCTGGTCGACCAGTGGCTCGCCGGGCCGGGGCCGTTCTCGCCGGCGGTGTTCGCGGGCGCGCAGCTGCGGCATGGCGATGGTTCGTTGATTGGAAACTCGGCGCTGCCGGCGCTCGGGCGCATCACTCCGTGGCCGCCGAACGCGGTGTTCGACGCGACGAGCGCGACGGCGTTCGACGTCGCGACGGGTGTTCCGGTGTGGAGGTCGGCGATTTCGCCGGGGGCGAATCCGGTCAGCGCGGTGGCCGGCTCAGCGCTCGTCAGCGTGCACGGGCCGTTGGTGTTCGCTGAGCCTCGCTGAGGCCCGACGGGTTTCTCCTCACCCCGTCACTTCGGGAGGAAGCCTTCGAGCGGCTTCTTCTCGTCGCTCTTCTTGTCCTTGGTCCACTCGATGAGCGCCGACTGCCAGCTCACCTTCGTCTGCGTCGGATCCTTGTCGGCCTCGTGTAGCTTGAAGCCGTCACCACCGAGGTAGAGGTAGTCGGTCGTCGCGAGCGTGTAGATCTTCTTCGGTTCGATCGCCGCGCCCTTGCCGTCGACGAAGCCGTCACCCTTCGCGCGCAGACCTGCCCACCGCGCCTCGAGGTTGCCGGCCGCCGCGATGACCTGCTCGCCGGTCAGCTTGATGGTGACGATCTCATTCTCGAACGGCACGAGGTCCCACACCGTCGCCGAGGTGAGCGGCCCGGGAGGCAGGCCCTGGCGCACGCCCTTGCGGTTGAGCAGCGCGAGGTCGGTCTTGAAGCGCTCCTTGAGCGAGCCGGTGAGCCAGCTCGACATCTCGACGCTCTCCTGCTCGAAGCCGCTCTTCGTGAAGCCGATGGGCGCACCGAGCGCGTCGTCGAGCTTCTTCTTCCACGACGCGATGAGCTCGACCGCCTTCGGGTCGGCGTTCGCCTGGCCCTGCACCTCGACCAGCGTCGACTCGACCTTCGTCACCTTCTGGTCCTGCGGCTTGAGCACGTCGACCGTCACCGCCACGCGCGCGTACGCGTTCCAACGGCTGCCCGGGTAGACCAGCCGCGTGCCGCGCACCGTCTCGGGGTAGTCCTGCCCGCAGTCGCGGCCCGCGATGAACGCCGGCTTCCAGCTCTTGTGCGCGTCGAGCAGCGCCGGCGCCTCGTGCAGGCAGCCGTCGGTCACCACCACGATGACGTCGGTGCCCGCCGAACGCGCCGCGGGAATCACCTCGCTCAACGCGACCTCGTCGGTCACCAGCTCGAGCCCCGCCATGCGGCCCGGCATCGGCGTGAAGGTCGACTTGCGCGCGGCGAGGCCGACCACCGTCACCTTCACGCCCTGGCGATCGACCGTCACCGTCGGCTGCAGGCCGAGCTGCTTGCCCTCGTCGTTCACCGCGTTGAGGTTCGCCGCGAGGTACGGGAAGCCCGCCGTCTTCTGGTTCGAGAGGAACTGCTCGCGCCGCCAATCGAGCTCGCGGTTGCCGAACGCCGACGCGGTGTAGCCCATCAGCTTCATCACCTCGGCGGTCGACTGCCCCTTGAAGTAGCTCGAGATGCTCTGGCCGTTGAAGTTGTCGCCGGTCGAGAGCGCGATGGTCTTCGCGTCGGGGCACGGGCCGACGCAGTGGCCTTCGTTCTTCAGCCAGCGGCCCAGCACCTCGGCCGCGCCGCCGCGCGTGGGCGTCTGCTCGACGGTGCCAGTCGGCAGGAGGTAGCCGTTCTCCGCACCCGTCACGAGGAAGGTGAGCGTCACTTCCTTCGAGGGCACGGCGGCGTCGAGGGTCGCGGCGCCGTGCGACTCGGGCGGCTCGTCCTTCTTGCACGACGAG
This sequence comes from Myxococcaceae bacterium, assembly GCA_046351675.1. Classification (GTDB taxonomy): domain Bacteria; phylum Myxococcota; class Myxococcia; order Myxococcales; family Myxococcaceae; genus Archangium_A. The sequence goes on along the minus strand of JAXLYB010000014.1, from coordinate 21,113 downwards.
ACGACGACGAGCGACGCGAGCGCGACCACCAGCGGGAGCCGAATCATGACCCGCGCGTCTACCAACTTTTCGGGCTCTGGTACCCTTGCGGCATGCGCTCCCTCGTCCTCGCAGTCGTCGTCGCTTCCACGGCTTCCTTCGCGCAGGCCATCAGCGGCACGGCGTCGACCGCCTTCGAGGGCTTCAACATGTACGGCGTGCCGCAGACGCGGCTCACGTTGAACTTGAGCTGCTCGCTCACGTGCCCGTCGTCGGCGCCCGAACTGCACTACGGCGCCATCGTCGACGCGTGGCTCCCGGCCGACCCGATGACGAAGACCGGCTACGTCAGCGCGTTCTTCGGCAGCGACCCGACCGGGCAGAACACCAAGGTGAGCGACCAGTTTCCCGCGGGCAGCGCGCTCTTCATCATCGCGAAGAGCTGCACGTGCTGGTGTGGCGGGCGCACCGGCGAGGGCGGGTACATCGACCTCACCAGCAACGTCACCGCGATTCCCCCGTGGCCGTCGGGCGGCGTGCTCACTGAGGGCAACGCCAACAGCTTCGTCCTCGTCGCGGCCAAGCCGGTCGGCAACGAGACCGTCGAGCTGCACCTCACCGGCGCGGGCGTCGACCTGAACAAGACGTGGACGCCCGCTGACTTCGGCACGCAGAGCGCGGTCTCGTACACGTTCAAGCCGCTCGCCGCGGGCACGCTCACCATGACCGCGACGCTCCAGCCGTACGGAGCGACCTACACCGCGACCGCGGAAGTGAAGCCTGGCAGCTCGAGCGGCACGGGCGGTGGCGGCGGCAGCAGCGGCACTGGCGGCGGCACGGGTGGTGGCGGCGGCGGAGACCCGGTGGCCGACCCCGGCTGCTCGACGTCGGGCGCCGCGGGGCTCGGTGGGCTCGTGGCGCTGTTCCTGCGGCGGCGCTCGCTCGCGCGCTGATGTTCGCGCTGATCCTCGTCTCTCTCTCCGCTGCTCCGCCGGCCGGGCCGGTGCTGGTCGACGGGCCGACCTTCGCGCGCGCCGCGAAGTACGACGTCGCGATCGCTGACGGGAAGCTGTTGTGGCGCGCGCGCACCGACGGCGCCGGCTGGCAGCTGCTGCCACCCGATGGATTGCCCGCTCCACGCGGCCGCCTCGAGGCGCTGAAGGAGCTCACCGCTGATCTGCCGGTCGGTCCGCCGCCGTTTCGCCGGCCGGTGCGCGTCGAGGCGCTCTCGGCCGACGGAGACAACCTCGTCGCGATGACCGCTGACGGCGCCGTCTATTACACGAAGCTCTCCACGCTCGAGTGGACCGACACGTGGGGCCCACCCGGAGTCGCCGCGCAGCTCTCGACGCGCGCGCTCGAGGCGCTCGCGATGAGCCACCGCAAGATTCCGTACGAAGACCTCGACGGAAATCCGCACCCCATCTCCGCGGGCGTCACCACCTTCTACGGCCTGCGGCGCGGCGGCTCGGAGCTGGTGTACGCCGACCCGTGGCTCCCGCCGAACTTCGAGCGGCGGCTGTGTCTGCCCGAGCGAGGCACGTTCGTCGCGGCGGCGCTCGCGGCGAGCGCGTCGACGGTGTTCGTGATGGACGAGACGGGCCGCGCGTTCACCAGGCTCGTCGACTTCGACATTCACGGCGACAACCCCGCGCTGCCGTACTCGTGGGCGCGCGCGCGGCGCTCGGGGCCGCTCGCGGCGGTGCGCACCCTGCCCGCCCCCGACTGGGTGGAACAGCCGCGCATTCCCGGCACGCACACGCTGCTCATCGGCATCGAGCAGACGGGCAACACCAACGCCGACCGGGAGCTCGCGGTCATCGGGCTCGGCGGCGTGTGGCGCAAGAAGCTGGGCGACGCGGCGTGGGCTTTTGAGAAGCGCGCCGACGTGCCGCGGGGGCCGGCGGTGCGACAGGGGGCGCCGACGTTGATGCCGTTGATGGATCAACGGCTGGTCGCGCGCGAGCCCTTCCCGGGGACGAAGGTCGCGCTTTCGCAGTGGAACGCGCTGTGCCCGCCCGCGGTGCTCGAGCTCGACGCGCAGGGTGAGTCACTGCGGCTGCCGCTGCCGTTTCACTATGGGCTCACGCAGGGGACTGAGGACGACCGGCAGCTCCGTGGGGCGTTGTTGTTGCCGAAGGGCTCGACGCCGTGGCTCAAGAAGCTGCGCGCACTCGCCGCGGGCCAGGACTTTCTCGAGGTCGACGTCAGCGTGAATGCTGACGAGGTGAGGGTGACGCGGCTGCCGGGTGTCGACCTGCACTTCCCGAGGTGACGGCTGGCCGTGCGTGTGACGTTGCCCGCGCGTGGCGCCGGTAACGTCACGCGCATGGTGGGTTTTCCGAGGGGATTCTCGCGCGGCGGGAGTCGTCGGGCGTCGATGCACCACTCGTGCGCCGGCTGGCCTTCATGGGACGAAGGAACGACGGGTGTTGATCGCCGTGCCGAACGGCCAGCGTGCCTCTCGGCACGACGCGAGCTCGTTCAGGGGGGTCGGTTGTCACGAAGTGGCTGCTCCAGCGCTCCAGCGACCAGATCGTGACAACCGACCCGTCCGCGTGGCGTTTGCGGCGCGCACCGCCGGAAACGTCACACGCATCGTGTTTGGCCCACCTGCGCACCCGTCACCCCTTCGTCCCTTCAGGCCCCTCACCCCGACCCTCTCCCCGCTTTGCAGGGAGAGGGAGCTTCGGCGGCGACGCGTCTACGCGCAGGCGCACGCGAACAACCCGCACGTCGCGCACGCCCACCGGGTATTGCCGGTGCCATTGCGATGCACTCCGCCGGCGAGACCCGCGAGCGAACAATCGAGACACCGCACGAAGCTGAACCACGCGTTGCCGCCGACCGCCTCGCGCTGCACGCGCTTGTACGGATGCGCGCACGTGCCCTTGCTGCTCACGGTGCCCTTCACCTTGAACTTCGTCGCCAGACACTCCGGGCACCCCTGCCGTTCGTCGCACTGCACGTCGTGATCAGGATCGAGAAAGCTCGAGTAGCTGCCCGAGCCATCGCACATCGAGCAGAGCAGCTCGCCCTTCTCGTCACACCCGGTACACGGCGCGCCGTACGTGAAGACGAGCGGCACGGTGCGCTGGCCATCGGTCGCCAGCGCGTTCGCCCACCGGCCGTCGAGCACGCGCGGCGCGACGACCTGACCCGCAGGCAGCGGCGCCGCGCTCACCCGCCACTTCGACGGCAGTACGAGCAGCGCGTCAGCATCGTCCTGCGGTGACACCCGGCGCGCTTCGAACACCTCGCACGCCGCGGCCGCGTGAAAGCCCGCCGCCTTCAAGGCCCTCGCGTTCGCCCGACGGAGCGCCGGGTCTGCCGCGGCCTCGCGGGCCGCCCGCTCGGTCGCGTCGATGCCCGCCGTGAGCTTCGGGTCGAGCGCCGGCCGCAGCGGACGCGCGCCGCGATCGAGCAGCAAGTCGATGAGCACCTGGTTGCGGCTCTCTTCCGCGCACGCGAGCGGCGTGACGTCACCCGCGAGGTTGGGGTCGGCGCCGTGGTCGAGCAGCCACTGCACGGCCTGCAGTTCGCCCGCGCGACACAGCTCGCAGAGCAGCGTCGTCTTCGAGCCCGCGTAGTTCCACGTGGTGTTGGGGTCGAGGCCACGGCGCGCGAACAGCGCGAGCACCTTCGGCCCACACCCCGACGCCGCCGAGCGCGAGTAGACCGACTCGTTGCGTTCGGTGAAGTGCGGGTCGGCGCCGCGGTCGAGCAGCAGCTCGAGAATGGCGAGGTTCCCCGCCTCGACCGCCTTCAGCAGGTGCCGCCCGGTGAGCTTCACGCCGCCGTCGAGGAACCGCTGCACGATGACGACGTCGGAGTTCCGATGGCTCCCCGGCCCGTTCTTCACGAGGTGCGCGGTCAGCGCGTCACCACCGGCCGAGTCGGTGCGCGCGGGGTCGGCGCCGAGCGAGAGCAGCAGGTCCACCGTCGCGCGGCTCGACGCGAAGTGCAGCGCCGGGCCGCTCATGGTCGCGCTCGCGTTGGGGTCGGCGCCGCGCTGCACGAGCAGCGTGATGGCCGCCTCGCGATCATGAATCACGGCGAAGGCGAGCGCCTCTCTCAGTTCTTCGGGCGTGGCCGTGCGTGTGGCGAGCAGCGCCTCGATCTTCGCGAGGTCGCCCTTGCCCGCCGCGTTCGAGAGATCGGACCAGCTCATGCGGTCAGGCTCCTCCTCACCCCAACCCTCTCCTCTGCAGAGGAGAGGGAGCTTTGGAGCTCACCGCGCCGACACTTCACCCGACAGCGAGAGCGGCAACCCCATCGGCGACGCGTTGCAGTCGGGAAACCGCGCGTCGAGCGCCACGCCCTCACCCACGCGCTTCGCGGTGCCGCTGATGCGCCGGCACGTCGCCGTGGTGCGCAGGTTGCCGCTGAACGCGGGGAAGCTGCAGCGGCTGTCGGTGAAGCGCAGCCCCGCGCCGTCGACGTTGGCGTACAGGTCGCACTTGCTGTTCGCGTCACCCGGGTCTTCGACGCGCAAGGTGATGCCGCCGACGGTGTTGGGGTGCGCCGACACCTTGAGCTGCAGCGCGCCCTCGAGCTGGAGCCCGAGCTGCTTCATCGCCAGCGAGCTGACCTGGTCCTTGGTGACCGCCCGCGCGGTGATGCGCGCCGGGAGCCCGTCGAAGTCCCACGTGTCCTTCAGCGGCTCGCCGCCGTCGACGGCGAGCACCACCAGCAAGAGGGCCGCAACCATCAGGCGGTCATCGCACGAATCACTCCACGGGCGTCAACTTCGACGCCGCGCGCACCACCCCATCGCTGTCCAGGCCGAGCGAGACGATGAACTTCTTGTTCTGCGCGTCGAGCATGTTGATGACCACGCGGCTGCCAGGCGAGGTCCACAGGCCCCACTGGTGCTCGTTGGTGTCGATGGTGCCCTGCACGCCGAGCCGCTTCGTCAGCGCCGCGAGCGCGTCCTTGTCGAGGTTGCCGCTGACCAGCAGGTTGTCGGGCACGGTGAGCGACTCGGTGGCGCGCTTCGGCGCGGCGAAGGTCTGCAGCGCGGTGTTCTGCTGCACCGTCTTGAGCAGCGTGTCGAAGGTGGCCGCCGTGAAGTCGTCGGGGTTGCCCGAGGTCTCCATCAGCTTGTCGAGCGAGAGCCCCAGCCCGTACCGCGTCTGGAAGAGCTGGCTCTGCATCGCGTCAGCCTCGAGCTTGTCGCTGTTCCACGAGTAGCCCGAGCCTTCCTGGTGCTTCATGCGCTCGAGCATCGAGAGCGAGAGCGCCGCGGTCTTGTCGGCCGGCAGGTTGGCCTGCTTCGCGAGGAACTGGCCCGCCTCGAGCGCCAGCATGCGGCCCAGCGCCTTCGCCGGCGCGTGCGCGAAGTTCGAATTCAAGCTCACCTTGATCTTCCCCGCCTGCGCGTCGACCTCGAACTTGAACGCGTGGAGGTCGTTCGAGCTGCCCTCGTGGAAGCCGCTGGGCTGGAAGACCTCCGGGTTCCACGGCGTGTTGCCGAGCAGGCCCGCGGGGAGCTGCGCGTAGCGCGCGAAGAGGTTGAGCTGGTTCACCGAGCTGTTGAGCGCGGTGCCGTCGAGGCCGTCGAGCGGCGCGCCGGGGTCGAGCGGGTCGTACCCACCCGAGGCGTCGACGCGCCTGGGGTAGACGACGTTGAACACCGAGTCGCCCTTGTCCTGCACGCCGTCGCGGTCGCGGTCGATCTTGTTGGTGAGCACCTCACGCGAGTTCGGGAAGAAGTAGTGCGTCTCGATCGGGTGGTCTTTGTAGAACTTGATGTCGTCTTCGCTCATGCCGTTCGGGTCGGGCTTGAGCGTCTTCACCCACGAGTTGAATTCCTTCGCGTTCGACTTCGCGATGGTGTCCCAGCCGGAGTTCTTGTCGATGCCGTCGAGCGTGTGCTGCAGCAGCGTGAGGTCGTAGTTGTCGTCTGACGCCTCGCGGGTGCTGATCAGCTGCGCGTCGGGGAAGCTGCGGTTGACGGACTCGATCGAGCCCTCGCCGTAGCACTGCAGCAGCATCACCACCTTGCCGTCGCCCGTGCCGCTGACGCCCTTGCTGAGCGCGTCTTCGACCCGCTTTCCGTAACCGGCGTGGCCCGCGTAGATGATCATGTCGACCTTGTCGTCGCCCATCTTCTCGAAGAGCGAGGGCGGCTGATCATGCGTGGGCGCGGGGGGAATGATCACCTCCATCGCCGGCTTGCCACCCTGCGCCTTGCGCGTGAGCGTCGTCGAGCCGTCGGCGTTGTCCTTCTTCTTGAAGCCGCGATCGACGTACAGCTGCACGTTGTCTTCGCGCGGCGAGCCGTTGTTGTCGGTGTAGTGGACGATGGTGATCTTCCCGTCCTTGAGCCATTTGTCGTACGGCGGCTTCTGCGGGTACAGCGCGGTCTCGGCGCTCTTCGTCTTCGCCAGCTCACCCTTGTCGGCGCGCTGCAGCGAGCTCTCGTAGGCGAAGTCCTTCAGCGGGCGGTACGGCTCCTTCGCCACCGAGAACATCAGGCCCAGCGTCAGCGCGTCGCGCGTGTCGGTGTCACCGAGCTGACCGGCCCGGCGCGCCGCCGCCTCGATGACGCCCAGCGCCGCGGCACGGCCCGCGCGGAACTCCAGCGCCTGCGCGTCGTTCTTCGGCTTGGCGAGCAGCGAGTCGTACAGCTTCGCAGCCTGCGCCGACGCGGTCTTCAGCGTCTGCACGTCGTTCACCGCCGCGAAGGGCTGGTTGTCGGGCGCCTGTGCGACGGCGACCTTCGCGGCGCGAATCTGTTCGGTCAGCGAGGTCGGCACCGCGCCGAGCGCCAGCATGCCGTCGGGCATCACCGACACCTTCGCGCCACCGAGGTCACCCAGGTCGACGGCGCCGGGCAGCGCGGGCTGCGCTTTGATGGCCTTCGGCGCCTTGTCGTAGATGTCATTCTTCCGAGCGGGCGTGCCCGGCGTCGCAGGCGTCGCGGGGGTCGCGGGCGTCACCGGCGTGGTGGGCGTCGTCGGGGTCGTGGTCGGAACGGTCGGCGTGGTGACGTTGCGAATCGGCATGGTCCCTCGGGGGCAACGGGGAACGGCAAAAACGAGACGGGTCATCCTGCCCCGCCACCCTTTCGAGATCCACCGTTCGCCCGGTATCCTTCGCGGCCGTGAGCGGGGGCTCCGATCAACAGCTCGTGTGGAAGCACACCGTCGAGGGCCTGGTGCGCATGGGCAAGCCGCGCACGACGCCGAGATGGAAGCAGCGCCTCAAGGACGCGGGGCTCGACGTCGAGGCGCCCGTCGCCGCGGTCTACACGCGCGACCAATGGAGGAGCTTCATCTTCATCAGCGCCGAGGAGCTCTTCGAAGGTGAGCCCGACGCCCGCTTCCACGCGATGGGCCACGCGTTCATCGAGGAATACGCGCAGACCTTCCTCGGGCGCGCGGTGGCCGCGGTGCTGAAGATCATCGGGCCGAAGCGCGCGCTCGAGCGCATGACCAAGAGCCTGCGCTCGGGCAACAACTACAGCGAGACGCGCACCACCTTCCTGGGTCCCGCCCGCGCGGAGTTCTGGCTCAACGAGACCCTCGGCGCTCCGTCGTACATCTGCGGCGCGCTCGAGGCGGTGCTGGCGACCGCGGGCGCGAAGGCCACCGTGCGCGTGGCGAAGGTCGAAGGAACGTCTGCCACCTTCGACATCGTCTGGTAGAGGCGGCCGCATGACGGCATTGCTCAAAGACGACATCGAGACCTCCCGCGACGGCGCGACGCTGATCATCAAGTTCGCGCGCCCCGCGAAGAAGAACGCGCTCACCATCGCCATGTACGAGCGGCTCAACGCCGCGCTCGCTGAGGCCGCGAAGGACCCGGGCGTGAAGGCGGTGGTGTTCGGCAGCACCAGCGAGACGTTCACCGCCGGCAACGACCTCGGCGACTTCATGGGCAACCCGCCCACCGGGGAGGACTCGCCGGTCTTCCGCTTCATCAGCGCGCTCGCCACGTTCGAGAAGCCGCTGCTCGCCGCGGTCGACGGCAAGGGCGTGGGGCTGGGCCTGACGCTGCTGCTCCACTGCGACTTCGTCTACGTCACCGAGCGCACCTCGCTCGTCACGCCGTTCGTGAACCTGGGCCTCGTGCCGGAAGCCGCGTCGTCGCTGCTCTTGCCGAAGCTCGTCGGCCACGCGCGCGCCGCCGAGATCCTGCTGCTCTGCGAGCCCATCGACGGCAAGAAGGCCGTGGCGTGGGGGCTGGCCAACGACGTGGTGGCGCCCGACCAGGTGCTCGCGCGCGCGCTGGAGACCGCGAAGAAGCTCGCCGAGAAGCCGCCCCGGGCGCTGGCGCTGTCGAAGGCGCTGCTCAAGGACCGGCCGGTGGTGCTCGAGCGCATGAAGCACGAAGGCGCGCTGTTCATCGAGCAGCTGGCGTCGCCCGAGGTGGCCGAGGCCATCACCGCGTTCTTCGAGAAGCGAAAGCCCAACTTCGGGTGAACTGCCCCGCAGACCGGGCCCTTTGAATGAAACCGGAACGCGGTCCGTGTCATGAAGCTGTCGTGGTCCGCCCGTCCCCCCGCAGCACGCTCCAGCGACTGGCGCTCTCCTTCGTCGTCACCTTCGCCGGGCTCGAGCTGCTGCTGAGGCTGCTGGGCAACGACGGGCTCTTCTCCACGCCGCACGTGATGCTGGGGCCGAAGATGGCCGACCTCGTGCTCCTGCGCGTGGCCCTGGCCTTCGTCGGCATCGACCTCGCGCTGGGCGTGGTCTTGATTCACGCGGTGTGGCGCCGGCTGAAGAGCGAGCGCGCCCTGCCCTTGCCTGAGCGCGTGCCGCCGGTGAGCGTGCTCTTGCCGGTGTGGAACGAGGGCGCGGGCGTGCGCGCGACGCTCGAGGCGTGGGTGGCGCAGCGTGGGCTCGACTTCGAGGTGCTGGTCGGTGACGACGGCTCGACCGACGGCTCGGTCGCCGCGCTCGCCTCGCAGCTGGGCTTCGAGGCACGCGGCGCGCACGAGTGGGCGGGGTTGATCAACGGCATCGCGGTGCGCCTGTTTCAACTGCCGCACGCGGGCAAGGGCGCGACGCTCAACGCGCTGGCCCGCCACGCGCGTCACGACGTGCTGGTCACCATCGACGCCGACACCGTGCCCACCGAGGGCTCGCTCGCGCGGCTGGCCGCGGCGTTCGTCGACGACGAGGTCGACCTCGCGACCGGCGTGGTCACCATCTCCAACGGCCGCCGCAACTACCTCACCGGCAACCAGTCGGCGGAGTACCTGAAGAACGCCTTCTCGCGCATCGCGTGGTCGCAGCTCGACGCGCTCGAGCAGGTGCCCGGCGCCTTCGCGGCGATTCGCGCGTCGACCTTCCGCGCGGCCGGCGGCTTCCCCGAAGACTCGCTCACCGAAGACTACGAGCTGACGTGGCGCTGCGTGCAGGCGGGCCTCGACCGCCAGCGGCCGCCGAAGGTGGTGACCGTGCTCCGCGCGCAGGTCTTCACCGAGGGGCCGACGACGGTGAAGGGCTTCATCGCGCAGCGCACGCGTTGGTTCGCGGGGTTCCTCTCGACGCTGTGGCGCTTCAAGCACCTCGTCGGTCGCGGCGCGGGCGGGAGCTACGGGCTGGTGCGCTTCCCCCTCAAGGTCATCGACGCCATCCTGCCGGCGCTCGCGTTCGCGTCGTTGATCATCCTCGTGCGCGGCGGGGTCGAGACGGCGCTCGGCGTCTCACGCTTGTCGATCGCGCTCTTCCTCGTGCGCTGGGTGTGGGACCTGGTGGTGTTCGGGCTCGCGCTGCGCATGGCGCGTGAGCTCGGCGAGCCGGCGCGCACCGACGTCGCGTCTCCGTCGCGGCCGATGGCGTGGGCGCTGACCACCATCGAGGCGCTGACGTACGTGTGGTTCAAGCACGCGGCTGCGCTGCGCGGGTTCGTGTTCGCGTTCGCGCGCGTGCGCCGGTGGGAAGCGTCGCGCGTGCCGGAATCGTCGGCCGCCGCCGACGCGCGCTGATCAGCTTCCCCAACGCAACAGCTGCGAAATTTCGCTCCCACGGGCCCCCTGCCGCACTTCCTGCGCACTCCTCGGCCGGGGCACGAGGGAACGCCGCGGCATGCTCGTTGAACCCACTTTGGGGCTGGAGGCACGTCGCATGAGACACGTCTACCGGTTCGATGAGCTGGCGCAGGTGAAGAAGGTCGCCCGCAGTTGGGACGACGTGAAGGGGTTGCTGGGCGGCAAGGGCGCCAACCTCGCCGAGATGACCCGGCTGGGGCTCCCGGTGCCGCCGGGCTTCGTCATCACCACCGAGGCCTGCCGCATCTACTTGAAGAAGGACGCGCTGCCGAAGACCGCGTGGAAGGAAATCGACGACGCGCTCGCCGCGCTCGAAGTGAAGACCGGCAAGCGCTTCGGCGACCCTGAGAACCCGCTGCTGGTCAGCTGCCGCTCGGGCGCGAAGTTCTCGATGCCCGGCATGATGGACACGGTGCTCAACCTCGGCCTCACGCCCGACGTGACGCTGGGCCTCGCGAAGCTGACGGGTGATCCACGCTTCGCGTGGGATTCCGCGCGCCGCCTGGTGCAGATGTTCGGCACGGTGGTGCTCGGCGTGCCCGACGCGCCGTTCGAAGAGGTGCTCGCCGAGCGTCGCCAGCAGCGCGGCGTGCAGAACGACGCCGACCTCCCGGCCGAAGACCTCGAGGCCATCACGGGCCGCTTCAAGGCGCTGGTGCTGCACCACGCCAAGCGCCCCTTCCCCGAGGACCCGCGCGAACAGCTGCGGCTGGCCATCGAGGCCGTCTTCCGCTCGTGGAAGGGCAAGCGCGCGCGCGACTACCGCAAGGCCGCGGGCATCGCCGACGACCTCGGCACCGCGGTGAACATCGTCACCATGGTGTTCGGCAACATGGGCGAGGGCAGCGCCACCGGCGTCGCCACCACCCGCAACGTGTCGACCGGCGAGAACGCGCTCGAGGGTGACTACGCGCTCAACGCGCAGGGCGAAGACGTGGTGAGCGGCACGCGCGCGACGCGGCACATCGCCGACCTGGTGAGCGACCTGCCCAAGGCCGCCGCCGAGCTGAGCGCCATCGCGAAGAAGCTCGAGCTCCACTTCCGCGAGGTGCAGGACATCGAGTTCACCATCGAGCGCGGCACGTTGTGGATGCTCCAGACCCGCGACGCCAAGCGCACGGCCCGCGCCGCGGTGCGCATCGCCGTCGAGCTCGCGAAGGAACGCCGCATCACGCGCGAAGAGGCGGTGCTGCGCGTGAAGCCCGAGCACGTCGACTTCTACCTCCACCCGCAGTTCGACCCGGCGGCGGTGAAGGCCGCGCGCGCCGAAGGCCGCCTGGTGGCGATGGGCCTCAACGTCTCGCCCGGCGCCGCGACCGGCAAGCTGTGCTTCGACGCCGACGAGGCCGCCGCGCGCGCGAAGGACAAGCAGGACGTCATCTTGATCCGCAGCGAGACCAAGCCCGACGACGTGCACGGGCTGCTCGCCGCGAAGGGCATCATCACCAGCCGCGGCGGGCGCACCAGCCACGCGGCGCTCGTGGCGCGGCAGTTCGGCAAGCCGGCGGTGGTGGGCGTGCTGCCGCTCGACGTCGACGAGGAGAAGAAGGTGGCCACCGTCGCGCGCTCGAACATCGTGCTCGACGACGGCACCGAGGTGTCGCTCGACGGCACCACCGGCGAGATCTTCCTGGGCAAGCTCGACACCAGGCAGCCGGCGCTCGACGACCCGTGGCTCCTCGAGCTGCTCGGCTGGGCCGACGGCTTCCGCGAGCTGAAGGTGTACGCCAACGCCGACTACCCGCGCGACGCCGAGCGGGCGCGGCAGCTGGGCGCGCAGGGCATCGGGCTGTGCCGCACCGAGCACATGTTCTTCGAGAGCGACCGCCTGCCGCTGGTGCAGAAGCTGATTCTCTCGAGGGACGAGGCCGAGAAGACCGCGCTGCTCGACAAGCTGGCGGTGCTGCAGCGGTCCGACTTCGCGGGGCTGTTCCGCGCGATGAACGGGCTGCCGGTGACGGTGCGCCTCATCGACCCGCCGCTGCACGAGTTCCTGCCGCGGCTGGAGGTGCTGGTGCACGACGTGGCCGAGCTCGAGACGCGCCAGCGCCTGGGCAACGGCGACATCACGCTGCTCGCCGAGCAGCTGCGGGCCAAGCGCACGCTGTTGGCCGCGGTCGAGGCCCTGCACGAAGAAAACCCGATGCTCGGCCTGCGCGGCGTGCGCCTGGGCATCCACATGCCGGAGTTGGTCGCGATGCAGGTGCGCGCGCTCTTCGAGGCCGCGTGCGACTGCTTGAAGGAAGGCGTGAAGGTGGTGCCGAAGGTGATGATTCCGCTCGTCGCGCACCAGAACGAGCTCGAGGCCGAGCAGGTGATGCTGGAAGGCGTCGCCAGGCAGGTGATGACCGAACGCAAGCTGAAGGTGCGCTACCAGTTCGGCACGATGATCGAGATTCCCCGCGCGGCGCTCACCGCTGATCAGATCGCCAAGCGCGCCGAGTTCTTCAGCTTCGGCACCAACGACCTCACGCAGACCACGTTCGGCATCAGCCGCGACGACGCCGAGACGGGCTTCCTCACCGAGTACCTGCAGAAGGGCATCCTCGCGGAGAACCCGTTCGACACGCTCGACGTGCCGGGCGTGGGCGCGCTGATGAAGACCGCGGTGAAGCTCGGCCGCCAGACGCGCGCCGACCTCCCCATCGGCATCTGCGGCGAGCACGGCGGCGACCCGCGCAGCATCGCGTTCTGCCACCGCATCGGGCTCGACTCGGTCTCGTGCAGCCCCTTCCGCGTGCCGGTCGCGCGGCTGGCGGCGGCCCACGCGGTGCTCGCCCGGGCGAAGTGAGACGACCTCGGCTCTACTGAGCGCGCCGGCGGCGGAGCAGCGCCCCGGCTGCGAGCGCCACCAGCGCGCCGTCGAGCCCGCTGCACCCGCAGCCCACGCTGAGCCGCGTGCGGTCGCACGTCACCTCGAGCGTCACGTCGCGCACGTCGAAGCTGCTCGCGCCCTGCGCCCGCACCCGCACCGCCTGCGAGCCGACGTCGGCCGCGGTGGGCGTCCACGTCAGGGTGCCGCTCGCCTCGTCGAGGCCCACGCCGGGAGGAGCGGTGACCAGCGACCAGCTCGCCGGCTCTGACGCGCTGAGGGTGAGCTCGAACGCCTCGCCGCAGGTGACGGGCTGCGGGTCGACCACGGTGATGACGAGGCCCATGCCCGGCGTGACGAAGTCGGCGCTGTCGGCGCTCGTCGCGACGTTGCCCGCGAGGTCGCTCGCCACCACGCGGTAGTGGTGCACGCCGTCTTGCGGCGGGGTGTCGGTGAAGGGGCTCGTCACCGGCCCGAGGTCGACGCCGTCGCGCTCGAGCCTCACGCTCGCCAGCCCCGCCAGCGCGTCTTGCGCCGTGAAGGTGACCTCCGCGGTGCGCGCGCCGACGCGGTTGAGCTGCGGCGCGCTGACCACCGGCGGCGTCACGTCGCGCACCACGCCGTCGAGCCGCGCGACCGGGCTGCGCAGCCCTGCCACCGTCGTCGTCACCTCGTACGACCAGGCACCTTCGGGCGCGTCGTCGAGGAGGGCCGGCATGCCGAGGTCGGCCGCGAGCGGCGTGCCCGCGTCGGCGCCGTCGATGCGCGTGACGGACCACCGCGCCACGAAGCCACCGTCGCGCTCGTCGTCCCACGCGAGCGCGATGGGCTGGTTGGTGACGGTGGCCGTCGCTCGCAGCCCCCGCGGAGCGTTGGGCGGCAACGGCACCAGGCCCTGCCACGCCAGCCCCGCGTTGCCCGCGCGGTCGACCGCGGTCACCGCGTACGTCCACGCGCCGAAGCCCGGTGTCTCGAGGAAGGTGATGCTCGCGTCAGGGGTGTGCGGCACGTTGGCGAAGGCGATGGACGCGTCGGCGACGCAGCAGCGCGAGACGCGGTATTCGAGCACGCCGCTCCCCTGGAAGTTGTCGCGCGTCGAGGGCCAGCTCAGCAGCACCTCGCCCGCGTCGACGCTCGGCGTGACGTTCGGCGTGTTGGGCGCCGTGGCGTCGACGAAGACGCGCACCGGCGCCGACCAGTCGCTGACGCCGTTGGCGGTGATGGTCGCCACGCGCACGTCCTGGTCGCCGGCCGGCATCGTCTGCCCGATGGTCGGGCCCGCGCCGAAGTCGCACGTCTCCCAGTCGGTCTCGGTGCGCCCGCGCCGCGTGAGCGCGAAGCCGACGAGCGGGGTCGCGCCGCCCGCGTCGACGCGGAAGCGCACGAAGGTCTGCGGCACGTACGGGAAGGTGGCGTACGTGCCGCCGTCGCCGCGAATGACCTCCGGCGGCTGCGGCACGGGCAGCGAGGCGCTCGCGGTCACCGTCAACAGCGGGCTGGTCAGGCTCTGCGCGACGAAGGCGTTGCCGACCACGTCGTGCACGTGCACGCCCGCGAGGTACGCGCCGGGGCCAATCAACACCGCGACGTTCGGCACCGCCGGCTGGAGGTTCTGCGTGCCGCCGTAGTTGATGGACCCGTCGAGCACGTCGAGGCGCGAGAGGCCGAAGTGGTAGTAGCCGAGGCCGCTCTGGGTGTCGGTGGTCGCCGAGGTGGTCATCACCAGCAGGCCACCGTCGAGGTCGGCGGTGAAGAAGGTGGGAATGGCCGGCGCGAGGTCGTCGACGATGAAGCTGCCGGTCGCGCTCCACGCCGAGACGAGGCCCGCGTCGTCGATGCCGCGCGCGCGCCACGTGTAGAAGCTCGCGTCGGGGAGCGAGGGGCCGGTGAAGGTCTGGCCGCCGGTGCCGCTGCGTGGGGCGAACGCGAAGCCGGCGTCGCCGCCCAGGTCGTCGAAGAACTGCAGCTCGGCGCCCACCGTCTCGAGCGAGGTGTTGGAAGGCAGCGCCCATTGAATCGCCGGCGCGCGCGCGGCCCAGCCGCCGTCGATGGGCGCGAGCAGCGTCGGCACCGGTGGCGCGGCGACCGTCAGCGCGAAGAGGAGAGCCCCCACGCGCGCGAGCGTAGCCGACCCGCTAGGCTGCGCGGCATGCCACGGATCACCGATGCGCGTCCGACGTCGCTCTCACTGCTCAAGGGTGTCACCGCCGACGAGGTGAAGGCGTTCAAGAAGGCGGGCATCACCAACAACGAGCAGCTGCTCGCCCGCGCGAAGACCAGCGGCGACGTGTCGAAGCTCGCGAAGGCGGTCGGCCTCTCGTCGACGCGCGTGAAGGAAGCGGTCAACCGCGCCGACCTGGTGCGCCTCGACGGCATGGGCCCGGCCACCGCGAACCTCTTCGAGAACGCCGGCGTGAACTCGGTGAAGGAACTCGCCTCGCGCAACGCCGCCGCGCTCTTCAAGACGCTCGCCGACTACGCGAAGAAGAACCCCGCGCTGAACGTGAAGGAACCGAGCGCCGCGCTGGTGTCGGACCTGGTGTCGAAGGCGAAGCAGGCGGTCTCGGGCACGCCGCCCGGGCCGACGCCCATCACCGACTTTGGCGCCGCGCAGACCTTCGCCGCCGGCGCGATGCGCGACCACGTCGAGCACGTGCTGTTCGGCACCGACCCGGCGGGCGCGACCTTTCGTGAGGCAATTCTCGCGCACCGGCCCGCGTCGGAATGGCCGGCGGTGAAGCAGCAGATGCTCGGGGAGATCGACTCCACGTTCTTCGCCAACGCCGAGCGTACCGAGAAGCCCGACTCGTTCCTGTTCGTCGGCTCGCTGCTCGGGCTCTACACCGAGGTCAGCGTGAAGAAGTCGGGCGAGCTCGACCGCGTGTTCGTCGAGATCGACTGACGCCCGCCCCTGCCGTTCCAAGGAGGAGGACGTCTCGCGGTCATGTTGACAATCAACACTCCGATTGTCACAACGTCCACATGGCGACGGCGATGAGCGACCGCGAGGCGATGGACAGGCGCGCGACGGTGCTGAGCGCGGCGCGGTGGTGCTTCCTGAACTTCGGCTTCCAGAAGACCTCGTTCGAAGACATCGCGAAGCGGGCGCACCTCTCGCGAACGCTGCTGTACCGCCTGTTCAGCGACAAGAAGGCCATCTACCGCGCGGTGTTCATCGACTGGCTCGTGTCCCGGCATGGCGCGGCGAAGGCGGTGGCGAAGCGCGAGGGAAGCGCGGCCGAGCGGCTCCTCGAGTTCTGCCGCTTGATGGTGGCCGAGCCGTGGGCCGAGATGGTGGGCGCGCCGATGGGGGCTGAGTTCCTCGCCACGTGCGAGCGCGTCGACCCGAAGACGGGCGAGCTCCACCTCGAGGTGCTGCGACGCGGAGCGACCGCCCTGCTGGGAGATGCCGCCAGCGCCGAGGTCTTCCTGCTCGCGCTCGATGGGCTCCTGGCCGACCAACCGAGCGCCGCGGTGCTCGAGAAGCGCATCGCCCTGCTCGTCGCGCGCTTTGCCCCGAGGGGGAAGCGGCCATGAAGGTCATCGTCTTCGGCGCGACGGGCATGGTCGGGGCGGGGGCGCTGCGCGAGGCGCTCGCAGCGCCCGAGGTCGACGCCGTGCTCAGCATCGGCAGGCGCCTGAGCGGCGTGACGGACCCGAAGCTCCGAGAACTCGTGATGGCTGATCTCTTCGACGTCGCCTCGATCGAGTCGCAGCTCGTGGGCTACGACGCGTGTCTCTGGGCCATCGGCGTCAGCTCGATGGGGCTCGACGAGCCTGCGTACGCCCGCGTCACCGAGGAGCTCACCCTCACCTGGGCCCGCACCCTGCTGCGGCTCAACCCGGGCCTGTCGTTCTGTTACTGCTCGGCGGGCGGCGCTGGTGGCGCCGGCATGTGGGCTCGCGTTCGGCGGCGAGTCGAAGGCGCCCTGAAGGAGATGCCCTTCGCCCATGCCGGCGCGGTGCGGCCCGGCTTCATTCGTCCCGGCCCGGGCATCACGAGCAGGACGCGGGCGTACCAGCTCGGCGTGGTGCTGCTCACGCCACTGTTCTGGCTGATGCCGTTGCTCCTGCGCCTCGCCCCGTTCCTCTTCACGACGTCGGAACGGCTCGGGCGCGCGATGTTGCGCGTTACGCAGGGCAAGGCCGACCGCTTCATCCTCGAGTCGGCCGACATCAACCGGGTGGGCGCGTGAAGGTACTGCGCGTGGCGCTGGTGGTGCTGGTCGCGCTCGGCCTGGGCCTCGCGTGGCGCTTCGGCGTCTTCGCCAACCTCGGAGAGCCGCGGCTCCTCGCCGACGCGCTCGTGGCGCAGGGCGCGTGGGGCTACCTCGCGTTCCTGCTCGCGTACGCGCTGCTGCACCCGTTCGGCGTGCCCGGCACCATCTTCGTCGTCGCCGCGCCGCTCATCTGGCCGTGGCCCATCGCGTTCGCGCTGTCGATGATCGGCACCATGGCGGCGAGCGTCATCGCGTTCTCCTTCGCGCGCTTCATGGCGCGGGACTGGGTGTCGGCGCGCATCCCCGCGCGGCTTCGGCGGTACGACGAGGCGCTGGCGCGCGAAGCGTTCGTCACCGTCGCGCTGCTGCGGCTGGTGCTGTGGATGCCGCAGCCGCTGCACTGGTTCTTCGGCGTCTCGAAGGTGAAGTCCTCGACGCACTTCTGGGGCTCGCTGGTCGGCTACGTGCCGCCGCTGCTCGCGGTGAGTTTCCTGGGCAGCAAACTCTTCGACGGCGCGGGCCACCTGCAGCCCGGGGCGTGGCCCATCATGGGCGGCTTCGTCGTCGTCTCGCTCGTCGTCGCGGCGCTGGCCCGCTGGTACGAGCGCCGCCGCGCGTCCTGACTACGTTCCCTTCGAGAGACCGAGCTTCTTCGCCAGCTCCAGCACCTCGACCGGCACCGCGAGCACCACCGTGTTCGACGGCGAGCTGCCCAGGCCATCGAGGCTCTGCAGCGTGCGCAGCTGCATCGCGCCCGGCGACTCGGTCATCGTCTTCGCTGCGGCGGCGAGGTTGATGGCCGCCTGCGCGTCACCCTCGGCCTTGGTGATGGTGGCGCGCTTCTCGCGTTCGGCCGACGCCTGGCGCGACATCATGCGCTTCAGGTCCTCGGGCATGTTGATGTCGAGCAGGCGAATCGCGTCGACGTGAATGCCCCACGCCGTCGAGCGCGACTCCACGTGCTGCGCGATCTGCCGCTGGATCTCGTCACGCTCGCTCAACAGCTCGTCGAGGCTCATGCCGCCCGCCACGTCACGCAGCGAGGCCTGCGCGTACTGCATGATGGCGTGCCGGTAGTCCTGCACGGTCGCGACGGCCTTCGCCGGGTCGCGCACCTCGAAGAAGAGCGCGCCGTCGATCGCCACCGGCACGTTGTCGCGCGTGATGACCTGCTGGTGCGGAATCGCCATCGTCAGCAGGCGCGTGTCGACCATCGTCACCGAGTCGGCCACCGGGAAGACGAAGAGCAGGCCGGGCCCCTTCGTGGAGTGGTACTTGCCGAAGCGCAGCACCACCGCGCGCTCCCACTGCGCGGCGATGCGCACCACCGCGCTCGCCCACGCCGCGATGAAGAGGCCGAGCATCACGCCCAGCGAGAGGCCGACCGGCGCACCGACCGCGCCGCCGAGCCCGCCTCCGAGCGCGAGCCCCAGGCCGACGCACCCCAGCCACACGAAGAGAAACACCACCACCTTCAGCCCGCGGTCGAGCGGGGGAGGAGGAAGGTTCGCCGCCGCCGCCCGCCGCATCGCCATCGCCTGCTGCGCCACTGCCGTCACGTCGGTCGTGTTCATGGTGCGGCCGCGTAACGCGTTTTCGCAGCGCGCGGTACGGTCTGCCGAAGATGCCGACGCTGCTCGCCGCTTCCGAGGCCGACCTTCCGTTCGTGCAGGGCGTGGCCGAGCAGCTCCGCACCTTGTTCGGCGTGGCGTGCGAGAGCGGCGTGCTCACCGACGCGGCGCCGGGTGACGCGTTGGTGCTCGAGCGGCATGGCAGCACGCGCCGGCGGAAGCGGAACGCCTTTCTCACCGAGTCGCGCTTCTGCGCTCTTGGCCCG
Organism: Myxococcaceae bacterium; assembly: GCA_046351675.1. Taxonomy (GTDB): domain Bacteria; phylum Myxococcota; class Myxococcia; order Myxococcales; family Myxococcaceae; genus Archangium_A. The sequence goes on along the minus strand of JAXLYB010000014.1, from coordinate 2,262 downwards.
CTCGCGGTGCGGCCGTTCAAGTTCAAGCTGCAGGTCAGCTCGACCACCGACGACGAGCGAGGCGACGAGGCCGCGCTGCGCATCTCGCTCGCCGGCCAGTTGCTGCCCTTCTTCGCGCCCTCGCTCCGCGCGATGCCGGTGCGCGAGCACGTCACGGTCGTCGACGCCGAGTGCGGCACCGAGTTCGCCGAGGAGCTCGCGGAGGCGCTGCGCTTCGAGCGCTTCGACGCCGAGGTGCGAGCGACGCCGCCGGCCGAGGGGCACTGGCTTGCTCCCGCGAAGCCTGGCGCCCGCGTGCCGCGCACCACAGCGCGCATCAGCGGCCACGAAGAGCAGTGGCCCGGCGCGAAGGCTTCGGACCCGCAACGGCTCGGCGACGCGCTCGCCGAGAAGTTCCGGGAGCGCGTCGCCGCGTTGAAGAAGAAGGGCTGAAGCTCCCTCTCCCCCACAGGGGGAGAGGGTCGGGGTGAGGGGAGAACAACGTCGCAGCACAAACGACGGGAGTCTTCTCCTCTCCCCAACCCTCTCCTCTGAAGAGGAGAGGGAGTTCTCCTGGTCAGCGCGCGGTGTTCACCAGCAGCGCGGCGTCGACCGGGTCACCGTCGAGCGTGCGCAGGAACGCGGCGAGGTCGGCCTTCTCGCCCGCCGTCAGCCCGAGCGGCATCAGCGCCACGTCGAGCGCGCCGCCGTCGACCGCCGTGCCGCCACCCTGGTCGTAGAAGTCGACCACCGCCTCGATGGTGTCGAGCGAGCCGGTGTGCATGTACGGCGCCGAGCCCGAGAGGCCGCGCAGCGTCGGCGTGCGGAACTGGCCCTTCATCGACGCGTCTTGCGCCAGCCCGTTGAGCTTGCCGGCGTCGGGCGCGTCGCTGAACGTGCCCGCCGAGTTGAAGGCGCTCGAGAGCAGCGGGGCGACGTCGGTGAAGCGGCCGAGGTCGGTCGCCGGAATGTGCGGGCCGGCCTGCAGCACGCCCAGCGCGTGGAAGGCGCCGTCGGTGAACGCGGGGCCGACGTGGCAGGTGCTGCAGTGCGCCTTGCCGGTGAAGACCTGGAAGCCGCGCTTGGCGCTGGTGCTGATGGCCTGGGCGTCACCGGCGACGAAGCGGTCGAACGGCGCGTTGCGGCTGACCAGCTTGCGCACGTACGCGGCGAGCGCCTTGCCGTAGTTGGCGTACGCGCGGTTCACGATGGCGCGGTCGGTCGCGGTCATCAGCTCCCACGGGCCGTCGGGGTCGGTCATCGCGGCCTTCGGCTTGCCGCTCGCGGGGAAGCGGCCCGCGTCGGGCGACGACGAGTCGAGGTCGGCGTCGAGCGGCGCCGGGAAGACGGCGTCGTAGTCGGCGCGGTACTTGTCGAAGAGCATGTGCACCACGGTCAGGCGCGTGCTGCCCATGATGTTGCCGTTCTCGGCGACCGCGAGCGGCAGCGACCACTGGGTGTCGAAGCGGCCGCCCCAGTTGGTCCACGGGTGGAAGCTGGAGTTCACGACGCCCAGCGCGTTGCGCGGCCCGAAGTTGGTGCCCAGCGAGACGTTGTTGGGAATCGAGCGGTTGTCGGCGCCCATCACCGAGCCGTGGCACGAGGCGCAGCTCACCAGCCCGCGCACGCCCGCGTCACCGAGCGAGCCGTTGCCGCCGTCGGTGCCGACCGCGAGCGCACCGCTGTACGAGGTGTCGAAGTAGAGGCGCTGGCCGAGCACCGCCGCGTTCGCGTTGTCGGCGAAGGCGTTGGTGGGGTCGGCCGGCACGGCGGGCAAGGGAGAGAAGGTGCGCGCCAGCTGCAGCTCGGCCGTCGAGAGCACGTCGTCAGTGCGACCGGCGTCGGTGCCCCCGCCACCGCCCGTCGCGGAGCCGCCGCCCGTGGCGCTGCCACCGCCCGTGGTGCTGCCTCCGCCGGTCGCGCTCCCGCCGCCGGTCGCACTGCCGCCCCCCGTCGCGCTGCCGCCGCCCGTCGCGCTGCCGCCGCCCGTTCCGCCATCGACCTCTGGCATCGCGCTGCAGCCCGCGAGAATGAGCGCTGCCGTCAGTCCAATCGTCCGTGCCCGCATGTGATGAGCCCCCGTGTGAGTGTTCGCGCGCACGAGAGCGAGCGGCGTGCCAGCCGGCGCGTGGCAGGGGACGGTGAAGAGTTCAGGCGGGTTGCGCCGGTGACACGCCAGGTGTGGCAATGAAACGTGTCAGCACAACGAACTCCCTCTCCTCTTCAGAGGAGAGGGTTGGGGTGAGGAGAAAAACGTCGGAGCGCAGACGACAGAAGTGTTGG
>JAXLYB010000013.1:0-254870 GCA_046351675.1 Myxococcaceae bacterium | reverse complement strand
CACCACCAACGTCAACCTCGTCCCCGAGAGCGACCGCGCGTACAACCAGCTGACGGTGATGGTGCTGCCCGAGGAAGCCGAGATCCTCACCCTCGCCGGCGAGCTCGGCGCGCTCACCTTCACCCTGCGCAACGAGGACGACATCGACGTGCTCGACGAGCGCGGCCGCGCCACCATCAGCACGCTGCTCTCGGGCGAGCGCACGAAGGTGCTCCAGCAGAAGCGGTACAACACCATCCAGGTCATTCGCGGCACCGGCACCACCCAGTCGCCGACGCAGTCGCCCACGCTCGCCAAGTGAAGTGAGGCGCGCGACGAAGTCGTGGACCGGGATGCGGAGCTTCAGCGGAGCAGCCCGAAGCCGAACGAACCAGGGAACAAGTGACCTGAAATCAAGTCAACGCGACTCTTCTGCGGCTCGCCTGATCAGCCAGATCAAGGCTAAGGTGGCGCAATTCCAACATCGGAGACGCCACACCCATGGTCGACATCAAGCGCTCGACGGCCCTGAAGCCCACCACCACGCCGACGACCTCTTCCCCCTCGCAGCCCGCCACCTCGAAGACGCCCGCGCAGGAGGCTCCGAAGCCCGCCGCCGGCTGGGGTCCCAAGGGCAAGCCGACCCCCGCGGTGACCTCACCCGCGACGCCGCCGAGCACCGGCTTCACCGCCGCGCCGGCCACGCCCGCGAAGGCGCCGGTCGTCACCACGCCTCCGCAGAGCGCCGCGACCGCGTCGACCTCGGCTGCGGCCGCGGCCGGCCCCGCGATGCCGAAGAACATCGACGAGGCGTTCGACACCATGCCGTGCACCACCTCGGCCGTCGGTGAGGTGCGCCGCCACACGGACAACGTCGGCGCGTGGAACATGAAGTGGGACATCGTGACGAGCGCGAAGAAGACGATCGACTTCTCGTACTTCTCCATCGAGCGCGACGCCTACGGGTACGCGTACATGGGCGCGCTGCTCCAGGCGCAGATGAAGGGCGTGCAGGTCACCGGCATCACCGACTACATGGCCAACTCGCGCGGCCACGGCTTCGTCAGCGCGGGCCTCGGCGGCGACTACATGCAGGAGCTCGCGCAGTACGGCGCGAAGATCGGCATCTACGACAAGCCGCAGACGCGCCTGAAGTCGCTCATCGAAGACGGCATCACCTACAAGGCCATCTCGTCCGACCACGACAAGCTCGCGGTCGCCGACGCGGGCACGCCTGACGCGATGGGCGAGACGGGCGGCCGCAACGTCGCCGGCGCCTACCACCAGGACCCGAAGGACAACCCGAAGTCGTGGCGCGACGACTCCATTCAGATGAAGGGCGCCGACGCGACCAAGGGCCTCGTCACCGCGCTGCGCCGGGAGATGGATGGGCCGGCCGTCACGCTCGTGAAGAAGGACCTCATCAACATCGACGAGCACGCCACCGAGATGCTGGGTGCGTTCCAGGTGATGGACAAGTGGATCAAGTCGCCGCCGCTGTCGGACGCCGAGAAGGCTGCGATTCGCGCCGACCCGAAGAAGCGCGAGGCGCTCGCCACCGCGCTCGCCGACGAGGCCATCGCCGCCATCAAGACGATGGACGGCATCCCCGACCGCGTGCGGAACAAGAAGCTCACCTCGGGCGAAGAGAAGAACGTGCGCAAGTGGGCCTCTGAGCTCGCCAACGACCTCGAGCTCAAGGGCAGCAAGGCCGCGTACGACAAGCTCGGTGGCTACGAGAAGGCCGACGTGAAGATCATCGACCAGGTCGGCGCCGCGTCGGCCGCGGTCGGCCAGCGCACCAACGACATCGCGCCGGCGCTCTTCCACCTGATCAACGGCGCGCAGAAGGAGATCGTGATCCAGAACCCGTACGTCGTGCTGACCGAGGACATGATGAAGGCCCTCGAGGCGGCGTCGAAGCGCGGGGTGAACATCACCATCGTCACCAACTCGCCGGCGTCGACCGACTCGGCCGTCACGCAGGGCTTCTTCTTGAACGACTGGAAGAAGCTCGAGGAACGCGTGCCCAGCACCCGCATCTTCGTCGCCACCGGCGAGCGGAAGTTCCACGCCAAGGCCTTCGTGGTCGACGGCAAGGTGAGCGGTGACACCAGCTACAACGCCGACCTGCTGTCCGGCATGGTGAACGGCGAGGTCGGTGCCGTCACGCGCTCGGAGTCGGTGGCCAAGAACCTGATGGGCCACATCTACGACGACCTCGCCGACCCGGCGAACAACTTCAAGGAATGGACCATCAAGCGCGACCCGAACGGCAACGTGGTGCACGGCGCTGACGGCCAGCCCGTCGCCGACCACGGCCCGGAGCAGGACATCAGCAAGAAGCTCCAGCGCAACTACAAGGTCGTGCAGTTCCTCTGCGACGCGCTGACCAAGGTCTCGCTCGGCGCGCCGCTCGCGCACCCGTCGAACTGAGCTGACCCGTTCCCATGAAGATGATTGTGGCGATCATCCGGCCCGAGCGGCTGGAGTCGGTCGAAGAGGCGTTGAAGAAGGTCCTCGACGAAGGGGACCACTACCGCATCACCGTCGACACCGTCGAAGGGCACGGCCGCCAGGAAGGCGAGGTCGAGCTCTTCCGCGGTCAGCGCGTGCGCAGCGGCAAGGTGCAGAAGACCCGCGTCACGGTGTGCGTGAACGACACGTACGTCGAGAAGACCATCGACGCGATCGTGCAGGGCGCGCGCAGCGAAGGTGGCGGCGCGGTCGGCGACGGGAAGATCTTCGTCATGCCGCTCGAGCAGGTGGTGCGCATTCGTACCGGCGAGCGCGGCAACGGGGCCATCTGAAGTGAAGCTCCACCACGAGGTGCTGCGGCCGGGCGGGCGCGAGCCGTCGTCCGTGCTGGTGATGCTGCACGGCATCCTCGGCAGCGGCGGCAACCTCCGCGGCATCGCGCGGCAAGTCATCGAAGGCCGCCCCGACGCGCTCGGCGCCGTGCTCATCGACCTGCGCGCCCACGGCCAGTCGCTCGCCGCACCCGGCAACGCCGACACCGTGGCCAACGCCGCCCGCGACGTCGAAGAGACGCTGCGCGCGCTCTGCCTGCCGGTGCACGCGGTGGTCGGCCACTCCTTCGGCGGCAAGGTCGCGCTCGCCCTCGAGGGGCTGCCGGTGACGCACGTGATGACGCTCGACTCCGCGCCGGGGCCGCGGCCCGATGCGCGCGGCAGCGAGAGCACGTTCGCGGTGCTGAAGCTGCTGCACGCGCTCGATCGCCCGTGGGCCACCCGCGACGAGTTCGTCGCCGCCGCGATGCAGGGCGGCCAGCCGAAGCCCATCGCGCAGTGGCTGGCGATGAACCTCCAGCGCGGCGAGGGCGAGAGCGCGTTCCGGCTGCGCGTCGATCTGAAGCGCATCGACACGCTGATCGACGACTACCTCACCGTCGATCTCTGGCCGAAGCTCGAGCACGCCTTGGCCGCCGGGCCGAAGTTCCACCTCGTGATCGCCGACCGCTCGCGCGTCTACGAGCACGACGATCGCGTGCGCGCGCAGGGCCTCGAGTCGGGGGGCGGCCCGGTGACGGTCGATCTCCTCGAGGGCGGCCACTGGATCCACGTCGACAACGCCGCCGCCGTGGTCGAGGTGATGCGCCGCCGGCTCTGAGCGCGGTGTTGCAATTGACCTCACCGCGCCGCGACGCGTAGCGGGCCGGCTCGTGCAGGAGCATACTTTCGCTGCTGGGCCGCCTGGCCCGGCGGGGGGTAGGCACATGACGCAGTCCGATCTGCCGTTGCCGGCATCGGTTCCGCTCGAGGGTCCCTCGCGCCTCTCGCGCCCGCTCAGCGAGCTGCTGCCGATTCGGCAGCTGCAGCAGCTGCTCGACTCGTTCAACGCGTTCTTCCCGGCGGTGACCGCGATCCTCGACCTCGAGGGGCGCGTGCTGCAGGCCTCGGGGTGGCAGGACGCGTGTACGAAGTTCCACCGCAAGGTGCCGGCGAGCTGTCGCAACTGCACCGAGAGCGACACCTGGCTCGCGGCCAACGTGCGGCCCGGCGAGTTCGTCGCCTACCGCTGCAAGAACGGCCTGTGGGACGTGGTGACGCCGCTCTACGTCGACGGAGTGCACGCGGGAAATCTCTACACCGGCCAGTTCTTCTACGACGACGAGACCGTCGACGAGAACTGGTTCGCCGAGCGCGCGAAGAGCTTCGGGTACGAGCCCGCGACCTACCTCGACGCGATTCGCCGCGTGCCGCGCGTGAAGCGCTCGCACGTCGACCACGTGATGAAGTTCCTCGTCTCGCTCACCTCGCTGCTCTCGCAGCTCGGCATGGCGAACGTGCGGCTCGGCGCCGAGCTCGAGCAGCGGCAGCGCGAGCAGGAAGAGCGGCGCAAGCTCGAGCAGTCGATGCGGCAGGCGCAGAAGCTCGAGAGCCTCGGCTTGCTCGCGGGCGGCATCGCGCACGACTTCAACAACCTGCTCACCGCGGTCAGCGTCAGCCTCGAGCTCGCCGGGAAGGACGTCGCGCCCCATTCCGACGCGGGCGTCGCCCTCGCCCAGGGCCTCGCGGCCACGCAGCGCGCCGCCGACCTCACGCGCCAGCTGCTCGCGTATTCGGGCCGAGGGCGCTTCGTGATCGAGAAGGTCGACGTGGCGCGGCTGCTCTCGGAGAACGCGGCGATGCTCCGCTCGTCGGTGCCGCGCACCATTCAGTTCACGCTCAACGAGGAGCTGCCGGTGCCCGCGGTGGAGGCCGACCGCTCGCAGCTCCAGCAGGTGGTGATGAACCTGCTGATCAACGCCGCCGAGGCCATCGGCGACGCTCCCGGCACCGTCACGCTCACCGCGCGCCGCGCGCACCTCACCGACGAGATCGCCGCGCAGAACCGCCTCGCCACCACTCCCGAACGCGGCGTGTACACGCTGCTCGAGGTGACCGACACCGGGTGCGGCATGGACACCGCGACGCTGGAGCGCCTGTTCGACCCGTTCTTCACCACCAAGTTCACCGGGCGCGGCCTCGGCATGGCGGCGGTGCACGGCATTCTCGTCAACCACCACGCGGCGCTCACCATCGACAGCGTCGTCGGGCGTGGCACCACCATGAGCGTCTACCTGCCCGCGGCCGAGGGGCGGGCCGAGCTCGCTCCGGCGACGGCGCCCGCTGCGTTGCCGACGCCGCGGGGCATGGTGCTGGTGGTCGACGACGAGCCCTTCGTGGCCTCGGCGCTGTCGCGGCTCCTCGGCCGCTTCGGCTTCCGCACGCTGATCGCCGAGGGCCCCGAGCGCGGGCTCGAGCTCGCGCGCCAGCATCGCGACGCGCTGCAGCTGGCGATCGTCGACCTCACCATGCCGCACATGACCGGCACCGAGCTGGCCGCACAGCTGCACGCCATCGCGCCGACGCTGCCCGTGGTGCTCTCGAGTGGCTACGACGTGGAGTCGACCGAGCCCGCCCACGAACACTTCGCGGGTTTCCTGCGCAAGCCCTACTCCCTCGACCACCTCGTCACGCTGCTCTCGAGGGTGCTGCCCTCGCGCTGAGGCGAGTCAGACCAGCGCGTCCTTCTTCTTCAGGCCGCGCACGAACGCGCGGATGAACCACGCGACGAAGCCGGCGGCGACGACGCCGAAGCTCCACGCCGGCGCCTCGAGTTCCCACAGCGTCACCGACCACAGCGCGCTGCACACCGGCACCGCGAGCGCCTTCGCGCCGAGCAACGCCACGTCGCGCTCCGAGCGCTTGCGGCGCAGGAGCAGCCACCCGAGCGTCAGCACCGTGGTCAACGTCAGCGGCGCCGCGATGAGGGTGAGCACCAGGTCGGCCACGCCCTCACCCGGCAGCAACAGCTCGCTCATCACGTCGCTGAAGGTGATGGGCTTGTCGGTCAGCCCGTCGGACACCGCGAGCAGCGCGCGCGCTTCCTCGGCGCTCAGCTTGAGCTCGGCGGGCTTCTTCGTCGCCTTCGCCTCGGCCGACGCGGGAGGCTCGTCACCGACCGCCTTGAACTGCGCGGTGCCGCAATGCGGGCAGCGCTGCGCGAGGTGGAAGACCCACTTGCCGCACGACTTGCAGGCGACGCGCTCGGTCTCCGCCATGCCGTGCCCTCAACTCCCGCGTGGGCCTACTTCTTCCCCTTCTTCGGGGAGTCCTTCTTCTTCGGCTCGTCCTTCGCGGGTGTCGCAGCCTTCGGCTTCAGGAGGTCGGCGACCTGCGTGAAGTCACCTTCCACCGCCACGCCCCAGCCATCGGCGCGGAACGCCTCGAGCACCTTCTTGCCCTCGGGCGAGCCGTCCATCCTGCCGAACGCCGCGATGACGTCGTTCACGCGCGTGGGCGGGAAGAAGTCGCGCGCCGCGATGACCTCGTTGGGCACGTTGCCGGTCGAGGCCACCACCGCGAAGTCGCCCGGCGTGGCGCACGCGTCGACCTGCACCGTCTTCCCCTCGGCGGGCTCGTTGGCGAACGTCGCGCCCACGTCGACCGTGCCGTCCTTCACCGCCTTGCAGATCGCGGGGTGGTCGCCGAGGAACTCTTCCTTGCTGAAGAAGCCGTCGGGCTTGAGGCCTTCCTTGCTCAGCATCTCGCGCGCGAAGAGGTAGCCCGAGGTCGAGGTCTTCGAGACGAACGCCACCTTCTTGCCCTGCAGCGCCTGCAGCGTGGTGAGCGCGGAGCCGGCCTTCGTGAAGAAGACCGCGCGGTAGAAGACGCCCCCCTGGCGCATCGCCTTGCTGAGCGCGGTGACGCCGCTGTTCTTCTGCGTGGCGCGCACGAAGGCGAGCGGGGTGATCCACGCGAGGTCGACCTTGCCGGTGCCCAGCGCGTCAGCGAGCTCCTCGGCGGTCGCGAACTTCACGACCTTCACCTTCGCCTTGAGCGCCTTGCCCAGGTACGGCTCGAGCACCGGCGCGACCTGGTCGGCGGCTTCGGGGCCATAGGGCTGCGCGATGCCGAACGTGAAGCTGTCTTCGGCCAACGCGGGCACGGCGAGCAGGCACAGCGCGACGCAGAGGGTTCGGAGCATGGAGGGGGCTTCTATGCCAACGAAGCCCCCGGGTGGTATGCGCCCGCTGAACGTGATCAACCTGAAGAACCACGACTTCCCGGCGTTCCAGCGTGCGCTGGCGCCGGTCGAGCCGAACAAGACCGAGGAGCTCAAGCTCTTCGCGTCGATCTTCAGCCATGGCGCGAAGACCCTCGACGACGTGCGCGCAGCGCCGCAGGTGCGCGCGAAGGTGCGCGACTGGGTGCTGTCGAACTCCGAGCTGCCCGCGCTGCGCATCGTCGAGCGCCGGCAGGCCGACGACGGCTTCGTGAAGTACCTCTTCGAGTCTCCGCTCGGCGGGCGCTTCGAGGCGGTGCGCATTCCGCTCTTCGACACCAAGTACGTGGTGTGCATCTCGAGCCAGGTCGGGTGCGCGCTGGCGTGCGACTTCTGCATGACGGGGAAGATGGGCTTCCAGCGCAACCTCGAGACCTGGGAGATCGTCGACCAGGTGCTGCAGGTGCGCGCCGAGGCCGACCGCCCGGTGCGCGGCGTGGTCTTCATGGGCATGGGCGAGCCGCTGCTCAACTACGCCAACGCGGTGCGGGCGGCCCGCATCCTCTGTCACCCGGCGGGACTCGCCATCTCGGGCAAGGCCATCACCTTCTCGACCGCGGGCTGGGTGCCGGGCATTCGCAAGTACCGGGCTGATCAGCTGCCGTTCCGCCTCGCGTTCTCGGTGACGTCGGCGATCCCCAGCAAGCGCGCGCAGGTGCTGCCGGTCGAGAAGACCTGGCCGCTCGAGACGCTGCTCGAAGAGATCAAGCTCTACGCGAAGGAGAGCGGCGCGCGGGCGATGGTCGCGTACGTGATGATCAGCGGCTTCAACGTGGGCCGTGAAGACGCCGAGGCGCTGCGCGACGCGTTCGCGGGCGTGCCGGTGACGATCGATCTCATCGACGTGACTGATCCGACCGGCAAGTACCAGCCGCCGACCGCCGAAGAGCTCGCGGCGTTTCGCGATCACCTGCAGATCGTCAAGGCGCCCATCGCGCGGCGCTACTCGGGTGGGAAGGACATCGGCGCGGCCTGCGGCACGCTCGAGGCCTCGCAAAGAGGAGGCATCCTGCTCCCCCTCTCCCCTCGAGAGGGGAGAGGGTCGGGGTGAGGGGCCGCATCGAGCTCCAGAAGGGCGAAGCCACCACCACCTTGATGGTGAACGGCCGAATCTTCTCGATCGAAAAGAGCGACGGCACCTCGACCGACACCGCGCACTTCGACGAAGCCGCCGCGCAAGCCGCGATGGACGTGGCTGTCGACGGCCTCCTGATGGAAGGCTGGGAAGAATCGCCCAGGTCGCGAGACAAGCGCCGCGCCGCCGAAGCCCGAGCGAAGCGAGAAGCGCAAACGAGGGCGCAGCACGAGTCCTTCGCCTCAAGGCCCGACGTCCGAGCGGCAGCGAGCGAGCTGATCCCGTGGCTACCCGCCGACGTGCTCGACCTGGTCGAGGCCATCGCCGAACCCGACGCGAGCGGCTTCTTCCTGCGCCTCCGCGGAGGAGGCGGCCTGCTGTGCACCCGCGAGCTCGACGGACCGGTGACGCAGTTCTGGTTCTACGTCGACGCCGACGCGTACGACCAGAACGAGCACTCACTCTTCTACGGCACCGACGTGAGCCCGCCCGACCCACCCGAGCTCGACGGAGAAGTCGAGTGGGTGCTCGAAGATCCCAGTCACGATCGCTTCTGGTTCCTGAGCGACAGCGACGGCCTCGCTCGAGCGTGGCAACTCGACGGAGGCCTCCAGCCCGGAGCGCAACCCATCGAACAAGTCCTGCAAGTCACCCTCTCCCTGCTCGCGGGGAGAGGGCCGGGGTGAGGGGCCGCTACTTCTTGATCGCAGTGACGACAGAAGTCGCCGCCCACGGCCCGCCGTACCAGAACCGCACCCCCAACCCGCGAACCCGCACCTCACCCAACCCCACCTCCGCAAGCGTGCGCGAGTAATCCCCGACGAACTTGAAGTCGGCGAGCGCCACCCGCCCACCAGGCTTCAACACGCGAGCAATCTCCTTCACCGCCGCCGCCCGCCCCGCCGCATCGGGCACGTTGTGAATCGCGAGGCTGCTGACGACGACGTCAAAGCTTCCATCACCAAAGGGCAGGGCGCGCATGTCACCGGTGTGCAGCTCGATGCGCTCGGCGACACCCTCAGCCGCCGCATTCGCCCGCGCCGCGTCCGCGCCATTCCCCGACTGATCCTTCACCTGCCACAGGTCGATGCCCGTCGCCTTGCCGCCACCACTCAGCCGCGCCGCCGCGAGCAACAACACCGCCCCACGCCCGCAGCCCACATCGAGCACCTGCTCATCCCCACGCAGCGCGAGCCCCTCGAGCAGCTCGTGCCACACGCGGAACTTCCCCGCGCGCGTCGCGTACACGAACGTGCCGGCGCAGAACAAAAGGAACGCGCCCGACAGCCCCATGCTCGCCACCCCCACCACGTCGCCGCGCATCGCCGCGTTCACCGCACCGAGCAGCAGCGGCACGGAGCCGAGCGCCATCAACGCCGGCACATACGGCGCGTCGAACCCGTACTCCCCACGTCGAGGCTGGAAGGCAGTGCTCATGCCGCCACTCGAGCACACCCAAGGCTGCGCTCCGCCACGTTCGCTGTTACGCAGCGCCGCGTGAACTTCCTCTTCCACCTGCACTCCGGCCTGCGCTTCCTCATCCTCCTCATGGGCGTCGCGAACCTCGTCGTGCTGGGCCTCGGCCTCGCGCAGAAGAAGGAGTTCAAGCCGATGCACAAGGGGCTCGGCATGGGCTTCACGGGCCTGCTCCACACGCAGGTGCTCATCGGCCTCGGCATGGTCGCGATGGGGCGCTACTACCCGGCGCTCATCGGCCACCTGTCGATGATGCTGCTCGCCGCGGTGGTCTCGCAGGGCGCGATGTCGATGAACCGCCGCCGCACGCCGCCGGGCTTCACGCTGCCGCTCGCGGGCGTGGGCATCGCGCTGCTCCTCATCGTGGGAGGCATCATGGCCATCGGCCGTGGCGTCTTCACGATGACGCCGCCGAGCTGAAGGTCAGTGCCCGAAGCGCCGGTACGTGTTGACGATGGCGGTGTTGCCGCCGTCGAGCTGCGTCTCGAAGCCGGTGACGATGACGCCCTCGGGCAACGCGTTGACGTTCTCCAGGTACACGTCGGGACGGTTCTCGGTGAGCGACAGGGGGATCTCTCCCCACGCGCCGCCGTCGAAGTAGATGAGCGTCTGGCCGGTGCGACCGACGGCCCACACCTCGCCGCTGGCCATCACGTCGAGCGCCGCGAGCCGGTACGGCGCGGTGTACACGTCGCCGAAGCCGCCGTCGGCCTGCAGCTGCAGGATGTGACCGTGGCCGTTCGAGTCGTCGCGCGCGACCACGTAGACGTCGCCGCGCAGGTTGCCGTCGACCATCACGCAGCCGTCGTCGTACCAACTGTCGACGATCGCCGGCGCGCTGACCCGTGAGCCGTCCTCGCGGAGGATGGCGCACGTCGCGACGCCGGAGCTCTGGTTCCACACGCCGCCCACCGCGTACACCTCGCCCGTCGGCGCGCGATACACGTCCTGCAGGCGGAGGTCGGGCCACAGGTTCGGATCGTTCGTCGACAGCGGCGTCGGTCCACCACCCTGCGTCCAGTGACAGATGCTGGGCCCGCTGCCGCCCGGCGTGCTCTCCCAGCCGACGAACCACGCCTCATCGGGGCCGAGCAGATCGAAGTTGTACGGCCACGTGTCGGTCATGCCGCCGTCGAGGCCCACGCAGCTGTTGAAGTACACGGGCGTCGCGCTGCCCTGCCGGCGCTGCACGCTGATGCGGTAGCCGTACCAGAGGTCGGTGGTGCTGGTGCCGTCGAGCGAGCGCGCCTCGACGTTGTCGGGGAAGCCGCTGTTGCGCGAGATGGTGGTGGGCTGGCCGCCGTCGAGGAAGCGGTATTCCCAGTGCGTGACGTTGTGCGAGCCGGGGAGGTCGGCCTCGAACGAGGCGTACACGAAGAACTGCTTGAAGCTCGTCGTGTAGAGGCCCGGCGCCACGTAGTACTGGATGCTGGCGATCGACGACTTCCAGTCGAGCTCGGGACAGAAGAACTCGGTGCAGGTGCTCGCGCCGCCGCCCGTGCCGCCGCCGGTCGTTCCGCCACCCGTCGTGCCGCCGCCCGTCGTGCCGCCACCACCGGTCGCGCTGCCGCCGCCGGTCGTGCCGCCGCCGCCGCCAGTGGTGCCGCCTCCGGTGCCACCGCCAGTCGTCCCGCCACCCGTGGTCCCGCCGCCAGCCGTGCAGTGGCCCGCGTCGCAGTACTCCGTGTACGCCGCGTCGAAGTCGAAGCAGGCACTCGCGCCCACCGAGAACGAGAGGAGCGCCACCGCGGTCAGCAACCGTCGAATCATGGAGGTCCGGTTGTAGCATGCGAGCGATGAGCGTCCCCTTCCGGCTTCCGTTGCTCGCCCTCGGCTTCCTTACGGCCTGCGGACCGGTCGTGAACAAGGACACGGTGGTGCTCGAGAAGCTGCCCGCCGACGTGCAGACCGGCCAGGCGACGCAGGCGGTGCTGACCAGCGAGGGGAACGTGTTCGGCGTGCCGGCGAGTGGCGGCTTCGTCGAGCTGAAGCCCGATGCGGGTGCGTGGGAAGAGGTGAGCGGCCCGGCGATGAAGCGCTTCGTCGTGAACTTCAAGGACACGCAGACGCTCGCGGAAGGCCAGTCGAGCGCGCCGGGGCTGTTCGTCGCCAAGGGCCACGGCTTCGTCGCGGTCGAGCCCGCGGTGCCGGCGCTGACGCACGCGGCGTTTCAGAACGCGAGCTGGTCGACGGTGAAGGGGCGCGATGCGCAGGGCACGTGGTGGTCGGTGTCTCCGCCGAGCTTCGGGCAGTTCGACGGCAAGCAGAGCGTCGCGCACTTCGACGTGGGCGCGAGCGATTGGGTGGTCGACGAGGTGCCGCTCGCCGACCCCGCGCACACCACGTTCGCGGCGGCGCCGGTGATGACGAGCGACGCGCGGTTCTTCTTTCGGCCGACGAAGTTCGGGTTGTTCGAGATCGACCTCGCCAACCACCAGATGGTCGAGCGCGTGCCGTGCAGCGCGGAGTTGTTCAACGGCGCGTGTGACGCCGCGACCACGTTCCTCTTCGCGGGGCGCGATGGCGTGCTGTTCATCTTCAGCGCGGCGCACGAGCTGTGGCGCATCGGCTCGCGCGAGACGACGGCGACGAGGGTGGTGAAGGGCGCGCTGCCGTCGCTGCCGGGCGATGCAGGCCCGCTCGCCACGCCGAGCTTCTACGTCGACCCCGCGGGGCGCGTGTGGCTCGCCTTCACCTCGGGCGCGGCGAGTTTTCTCTACGAGGCCGAACCGAAGGCGCGCGACAGCTGGACGTTCATCAGCAGCACGTTGCCGGCGGCGCTCACGCTCTTCGGAGATGGGCCGTTGCCAATCTTGAGCAACGAGGCGTCATCGGCCGGGCTGCTCGTGTACCGCGTCACGTTGCGGTGATCGCCTCGAGAGTGGCGGTGGGGACCTCGGCGAGGGCATGAGCGGTCACGACCATGCCCTCGACTTCGAGCGAAGGTCACCCAGTTGGCCCGCGCTTCGTGAAAGAGGGTCTGGCGGCCGTTTTTCAGGGCCTGTCATCGCTGATGACACAGCTGGGCTTGCTCCGGTTTTGTGGACACCGTCCGCATGGGGCAAGACATGAGGATGAACAAGAAGAAGACGTACTCCGACGAGTTCAAGACCGAGGCAGTGCGTCGAGTTCAGGAAGGGAAGAAGCCGGCTCAGGTTGCTCGAGAGATGGGCTGCGACCGCCAGAACGTCTTCACCTGGCTCAAGCGTGCACAAGAGGTGACTGGCGAGAGTTTCCGACCGGACCCGCTCAAGGAAGACGAGCGCAAGGAACTGGAGCGCCTGCGGCGAGAGAACGAGCGCCTCAGGCTGGAGGCCGAAATCCTAAAAAAAGCGGCGGCCTTCTTTGCGCGAGAGCTGAAGTGAAGTTCGAAGCTCTCGACGCGATGAAGGCCGACTACGACGTCACGATGCTGTGCAGAGTGCTCGGCGTCTCGCGCTCCGGCTTCTACGAATGGCGCAAGCGCGAGCCCTCGCTGCGTCAGCGTGAAGATGAGCGCCTCGCGTCCGTTGTGCGGGCTGCCTTCGAGGAGAGTGGGAGGGCGTATGGCAGTCCTCGAATCCACCAGGAGCTGCTGGCCCAAGGTGAGGTGATTGGTCGACGACGAGTCCGTCGGCTCATGAAGGAACAGACGCTCCTTGCGCGGAAGAAGCCCAGGTTCGTCACGACCACACTCAGTGAGCACGAGAAGCCAGTCGCGCCGGACCTCCTGCGTCGCGACTTCACTGCGACTCGGCCAAACGAGAAGTGGGTCGCCGACATCACCTACATCCGGACATCCCGAGGCTTTCTCTTTCTGGCGACGGTGCTCGACCTGTTCTCTCGGCGCATCGTCGGCCACGCAATCGAGGGGACACTCGAGCTGGACGTCGCACTCCGGGCCCTCGACATGGCGCTTTCAACTCGCGAACGCACAGGGCCGCTGATTCATCACTCGGACAGGGGCACGCACTACACGAGCAACGAGTACCTCCGAGTCCTTGCAAAGCACTCCGTCGACCGAAGCATGAGCCGCAAAGGAAACTGCTGGGACAACGCCCCTGCCGAGAGCTTCTTCTCGAGCCTCAAGACCGAGCTCGGCGAGGTGCTCGAAGGGAAGCACTCACCCAACGACGTTCGACGAGCCGTGATCGACTACATCGCCAACTACAACTTCAAGCGAAGACACTCGTCGATCGACTACATCAGTCCCGTCGACTTCGAAGAATCAGCACGGATGGACCGAGCTGCGTAAACAGCGACCGGTGTCCACGAAAGCGTGCAAGCCCACAGCTGTCATCAGTGGTGACGGCCCCTGGAAAACGAACCCGACCTTCGTCTCAATTTCGTGAATCGGGTCGGAAGCCGAGGAGCTGCCTGGGCCGAGCAGTGCCAGAACCCATCAAGCCGCGCGTTCCCTCGAAGCCTGCAGCGCGACTCAGCGGCGCACGCGCCCGTCCGCACCGACCGTGACGGCGAGCGGCACCAACGTGACGCCATACTTGTGCGCGAGGTCCTTCCGCTTCGATACATCGACCGAGACGACCCGCCGCCCCTCCGCCTCGAGCCGCGGCTTCACTTCCTGGCACTCGCTGCACAACGGGTGGGTGAAGAGAACGACCAGCTCCGACCCGCGGTAATCACCGATGCCGAGCTGTTCCAAATCGATGAAGTCGAGCACGCCGCCCTTCACGCCGCGGAGCTTGGCGATGATGCGGTACATCTCGCACCCGGCGCACAGCCCAGTCGTCACCCCCAACGTCGCGAGCGCGGCCACAATCCCGCCCAGCACCTCGCCGAGCACCGGGAAGCCCACGCCGAACGCGAGCGCGGCCGACCCGAGGAACACCGCGCCGATGATGTTGGCGAAGCGCGGCGCGCGGGAGTCTTCGAGCGCCCCCTCCCCGAAGCGCGGCTGAATGACCTTGAAGTACACGAGGCACGGCACGCAGTACTTCCGCCCGAAGAGCACGCTGACCGCGAGCTGCGCGCCGAGCACGGCCAACAGCGGCCAGAAGCCCGTGAGCAACGCGGTGATGGTGGTGAGCGCGACGACGCCCTGGTTGAAGCGCGGGGCGCGCGAGTCGATGACCTGCAGATCGCGCCACGGATCAGCGCGAGGGGAGAAAGGAGCGGTAACCGTCTGGCTCATGTCGTCCAAGATAACGGACGACCATCCGCCATGCAAGATGCTGCCTGCTGGAGCGGATATTCTGCCGGTTAACGGTCTGGCTGGCGAGGGGCTCCTGTCCGGCATGACCAAGGGACGAACGCCGCTGATCATCGGAGTCGTGCTGGGCCTGCTGTCCTTCGTGATTGGGTGGTCGGGGCTGCAGAAGGCGCGGGCTGACGCGCGCAAGGGGTTCAACCTGGTGCCGGTGGTGGTGGCGGCGGTCGACGTGTCGGAAGGCACCGTCATCACGATGGAAATGATTCAGCAGCGGTCGATTCCCGAGACCTTCGTGACCGCGTCGGTCATCAAGCCGGACTCGGTGAACTACGTCATCGGGCAGAAGGTGATGGTGTCGATGCAGTCGGGCGACCCGCTGCTGTGGAGCCAGTTCGAGAGCTCCCGCGCCAGCGAGCACCTGACGACCAAGGTGCTCAAGCGCACGCGCGCCGTGACCATCGCGGCGAACACCACGTCGTCGGTCGGCGGGTGGGTGCGGCCGAACGATCACGTCGACATCATCGGCACGTTCAAGGACCCCGACTCGAACGAGCAGGTCGCGCTGACCCTGATGCAGAACGTGGTGGTGCTCGCGACGGGCAAGCTGACGGGCAACACCAACATGAACCTGGTTCCCGAGAACGAGCGCACGTACGCGAACGTGACGTTGATGGTGGTGCCCGAGGAAGGCGAGGTGCTCACACTCGCGCAAGAATTGGGCAACCTGACGCTCGCGCTCCGCAACGACGAAGAGCTGGGGACGATTGATCAGACGCGGCCGACGACGATTCGCACGCTGTTCGATGGTGAACGGCGGCGGAAGGTGAACGAGATCCGCAACACCATCGAGATCATCCGCGGGTCGGGCGGGTCGAAGGAAGGCGCGAAGTGATCGCGGAGTGGACGGATGTCGCTGCGCTCGCGCTGGGGTGCGCGGCGTTGGCGGCGATGACGGTGGGGTTGATCGAAGCGCTCGCGCCGAGGGAGCTCGTCATTCCCGAGCCCGCGTCGAGGACGCTGCACTGAATCACCCATTTCATTTCAGCAATTGATCGATCAGCCGGACGAATTCGGGGTCGCGCCGGGCGTAATGGCGGCGCGCCCGCGAAGCGAACTCCTGGCCGGCCTCCACCTGGCCCGAGCGCCGAAGCAGAGACACGAGCGAGAGGTAGTGGGTCTTTCGAAAAGCCGTCTTCGGCCAGCGGTGGGTCAAGCGCAGCTTGAGCGCGGCGATCGCGGCGGGTGCGTTGTTCAGCTCGAGCTCGATCGTCGAGAGCCACGCGGCCTCATGGGCGCGAAGCATCCGAGCGCAGGCTGGAAACTCAGAAGCCAGCGCCGACACACGTTGCGTCACGAGCGCCCGAGCAGGCGCCCATTCGCCTTTCCGCACATGCGGGCCGAGTGCTCGGTCAAGCTGATGGAGTGAGCGCAACAGCGATTCCGGAGTGGCTCGTGGCCAACCGGAAACGAGTTCACGCAGAATTTGAAGTGAGGGTTCGGGCAGCACCATTCACCTGTGATCTCGACGAGAAGCGCGTCGAAGGTGCCGAGCTTGTCCCAGCCACGCGTCGAGTTGCTGTTGCGTCATCGTCTTCGCTCGAACCGACGGGATCTTCGCCACCCATCGCGCCACTTCGCGCACGTCAAACCGCCGCGGCAGCTCGAGCTCAGGCAGCGATCTGAATCGCCGCGACCGCCCACCCGAGAGATACGCGAGGTCGAACAACGCCTTCTCTGGCGTCGCGACCCTCACGCCGCTCGGCAGCGACACGAAGCCGCCGAACAGGATCGCGTCGAGGTGATGCACCCACACGACGCCCATCGCGGTCGTGATGACCTGCGAACGCGCCAGCGAGACCGCGTAGGTGACCTGCGGCAACTGCTCGATCATTCCATGCAGCGAGAGCGCGCTGAGGAGCGACACGTAGCTGGGCAGCGGTGCCGTGAGGTGCTCCGGCAACAGCAGCGGATCAGGCGTGTCGCCCACCCACCACAACCCGGACCGCACACGGCGCACGAGCCCGACCCGCGCCAGGCGTGCCAGCGCCACGCTCGCCCCCGACGGAGAGAGCCGCCACGCCGCGGCCGCGTCGGAGGTCCGCAACGCGGGCACCCCGAGTCGATACAGGTGGGCAAACGTGGCTGCGGCGTTCATCGCTCTCGAGCCTCGGCTGATGAATTCAGCTTTTTGACACTGGCGTCAAAAAGGCGGACTGCAAGGTCCGCTACGGCTCGACGCCCTGCGCCGCCGTCGCCCGACCGGACACCAGCTGCAGCGTCTCGTCATTCAGCGAGATCGTCGCCTTCGCCTTCAACCCCTCGACGAACGTCCGCTGCGCATCCGCCCGCAACGCCGCGAGCAGCTTCTGCTCGATCACCCCACGCACCTCGGGCAGCTCCCGCTTCCGCGCCGGCTTCTTCTCGATGACGTGAAACAGGTGGAACCCGTACTCGGTGCTCACCACCTCCGACGTCCCGCCGGGGCTCAGCTTGAACACCACCTCGTCGAACGCCGGCGGCATCGTGCCGCGCCCGAAGAAGCCGAGGTCGCCACCCACGCGCGCATCGGGCGACAGCGAGTAGCGCCGCGCGAGGTCGGTGAACTTCTTCCCCTGCCAGAGCTGCTGCTGAATGCGCTTCGCCTCGTCGAGACCCTTCACGACGATCTGCTGCGCGTGCACCTGCTCCGGCTCCGAGTACTCGGCCGCGTGCTCGTCGTAGTACTCGCGAATCTGCTGCTCGCTCACGGCCAGCCGGGCGTCGACCTCCTGCGCGAGGAGCTTCTCGATCGTCAGCTGCTCACGCGTCGACCGCGTCAGCGCCGAGCGCGTCGTGCCGCTGTTCGTCAGCGCCTCGTCGAACGTGCCAGCCGGGTATTCCGAGCCGAGCGCGAGCACTCGCCGGTCGACCTCTTCGGTCGTCACCGTGACGTTCGCCGTCTTCGCCGCCTGCAGCAGGAGCACGCGCTCGATCAACGTCTGCAGCAACGCCTGCTTGAACGGCTCGACCTGCTCGGGCGTGCGCGGGGAGTTGCCTTCCATCGACTGGGCTTCGCGCGACAAGAGCCGCTCGAAGTCGACGCGCGAGATGGTCTCGCCGTTCACCGTGGCCACCACGTTGGGGTCCTGCTTCGCCGGGCGCTGCTGGTTGCAGGCGACGGCGAAGAGGCAGGCGAGGGTGATTGCGGCGAGGCGATGCATCGCCCGGGCTCGTAGCCCAAAGCCGCCGAAGATCGAACTGCCGACGGTGAGGTTTTCACTCCCCTCACCCCGACCCTCTCCCCACGGGGAGAGGGAGCCTTACTTCGTCGGCGGGGGCGCGGGAATGAAGCCCGGCGCCGGGCCGGACGAAGGCAACGCCGGCGCCTTGGGGTCGATCACCATCGCCGCCAGCGCGGGGTCATTCACCTCGAGCTTCGCGTCGCTCTTCAACTTGTCGACCAGCGCGCGGAACCGCTCCTGCTTCGACTCGTTCGCCAGCAACTGCTGAATCGACGGCTTCGCCTGCTCGAGCGAGAGGTTCAGCGCCAACTGCCGCCCCTGCAGCTTGAGCACGTGCAGCGCGTTCGCCGTCTCCACCAGGCCCTCGCTCACGTCGCCCACCTTCACCAGCTTCGCCGCCGCGTCACGCACCTCGGGGCCGTATTGCGTGGCGAGCTCGTCGTCAGAGAGAAACCGCATGTCGCCGTCGAGCTCCTTCGTCTTCGGGTCGGCGCTCTGCTCGCGCGCCATCTTCCCGAACGCCGCCGCGTCCAGCGGGTTGAGCGCCTTCGCCGCGACCAGCGCGTCTTCGGCCTTCGCGCGGTCTTCCTTCTTGAACGCGATGTGCGCCAGCCGCGTCATCGACGGCTTCACGTAGTCGCTCTTGTGCGCCTCGTACCACTGCGCCACCTGCGCATCGGTCACGCCGCCGTGCCCCTCGTCGAGCTCCTTCTTGAGCAGCTGCTGCACCATCACGCGCCGCGCCGCCTCGACCACCTCGGGGTCGTTCTGCAGCCCGCGCTTCACCGCTTCCTGCGCGAGCAGCTCGAAGCGCACCACGCCGTCGACGTAGTCGCGCCGCTGCTCCACCGTCTGGAAGCGCGCGCGCGCGTACGGGTTCATCTCGTTGAAGCGCTGGTTCAGCTCGGCGTCGGTCAGCTGCTGCCCCGACCACTTCGCCACCCAGGTGCCGCCCGTCACGCCCACCGGCGGCGCGCGGCGGAAGTCCATCTTCGCCACCATCGGGTGCTGCTGCTCACACGCGAGCAGGCCAACGAGACACGACGCCACGACGAGCACACGGAGCCAGCGCATGGCTGCGCGTATACGTCAGGCGGGCGTGTTGAGCACCGACGACAGCGCGTCGAACAGCGGCTGCGCCAACTGCACGCGCGTCTTGAAGCTGTTGAGCGCGCCCTGCACGCGCGCGCCGGTCGGCCGGGGATCTCCCGCGTGCATCGCGAACGCGAAGGCGAGCACCACCAACCTCACCACCGGCCGCTCGGGCATCCGCGCGGGGAACGAGTGGAGCCCCTCGACGAACGCCTCGACCGGGCTGCCGAAGCCGACCGTGTCCTGCACCTCGAGCAGCTTGGGCACGTCCCACGGCTGGCGGTTGGCGAGCAGCGCGCACGACACCATCGCGCCCGCCGCGACGCGCGCGAGATCGATGTCGGCCGGTGACAGCCCCGCGCGCTGCGCCAGCTCGGTGCACACACCCACCAGGTTCGCGCCTGACGTCCCGCGCGCGCCATGCAGCCGCAGCAGCGCGTCGATGACGCGGCCCGCGAGCTCGGCCGTCGGAGACTCCACGCGGACCGTCGACTCCGGCGCGACGCCCGGGCTGATCATCGCCATCGGGTCGAACGTCGCGGGCCCGGAGCCGACCTCCAATTCCAGCTCGGTCGAGCCCGGGTAGAGCCGCTTGCGCGCCTCGGCCATCGCGCGCTCACCCGCGCGGAAGGTCATCACGCTCTTGCCCGCGGCGGCCTTCGTCACCAGCTCCAGCGCGTGCGCGTCGAGCGGGTCGGCCATTGCGACCATCAGCTGCGTGCCGCGCACCGTGATGGGAATCGCCTTCGCCGCGCGCGAGACGTCGAGCGTGAAGGTCGCCAGCACGTCGGCGCCCGGAGACGCCTCGAGCACCTTCTTCGCCCCGATGACCTGCGTCTTGGTCACGTCGGCGATGGCGCCCACCACCGTGTCTTCGTCGGCGCCGGTGTTCACCAGCGCGGTGCCGATGGCGATGCCGTCGACCAGCGCGGTGCTGCGCGCGAGCTCGAGCTGCTGCCGCGTGATGACGCCCTTCTCGACCAGCGACATCAGCGCGCGCACGTCGGGCGGCAACGCCTCGAGGCCCGGCGAGGTGGTGAGCTTCACCGCCGCGAGCTCCTCGCGCGTCATCTTCTTCGTCGCGATGCGCGCCACCACCGCGCCCGGCGGCGTGGTGGACGGATTGACCGTGGCGAACGACCCGGAGGTCGCGCTCGGAGCAGGCGGCGGTGGCGGAGGCGGCGTGGTGACGGGCGGCGGCGGTGACGCCACCGGCGGAGGCATCGGCGCACCGGGAGGCGGCGCGTTCGAGCCGAGGCTCTGCAGCATCAGCTCCTGCGTGGGCGCGCCGCCGGCGTCGAAGAACGGAGGACGCCCAGGCGAAGCGCGCGCGAACAGCCGGGCGACGTCGTTGCGCGTCGCGGACCAGCGGTTGCGGCTGATGGCCTGCTCGAGGATGACGCCGATCTCCTCGACGCCGGGCCGGTCTTCGGGCGCGCCCGTGAGCATCGTCATCAGCAGCGTCAGCCACGGCTCGGGGACGCCCTGCACCTTCTCGCGATCGAGCGACTGCCACGACACCGCCGCGTGGCAGATGTGCGCCGGCGACGGGCCACTGAAGAGAGGCCGGCCGACCGCGAGCTCATAGAGCAACAGGCCGAGGCGGAAGACGTCGGTCGCCGGCTGCACGTCGCCGCTGATCTGTTCGGGGGCCACGTAGGCCGACTCCGAGCGTGCGGGGCCGAGGTCGCCCTGCGGACCGAGCGCGGTGGCCACGCCCACGTCGTGCAGCAGCACGTCGCCCTGGTGCGTGATGAAGACCGTGCAGGGACAGATGTCGCCGTGCGCGCGGTTGGCGCGGTGCAACGGCTCGAGGAGCTGCGCGATGCGCGTGACGACCGCGAGCCCTTCGTTGGGCGCGATGAAGCCCTGGTTGCGCGCGAGCGTCGCCATCACCCAGCGCAGCGATTCGCCTTCCACCGCATCGGTCGCCACCCACGGTCCGTCGGGGCCCTTGAGCACTTCGATGCGGCCCAGCCCGTCGCCCGTCAGCTCGCGGGTGTGTGAGAGCACGCGCTCGGCGACCCCGTCGCGACGATCGAGCAGCCGCTTGAGCAGCACCGTTCGGTCCGACGCGAGCTCACGCGCCGAGTGGCTCTCGACGAAGCCCCCGGGCGGAGCCTGGACACGCCGAATGAGACGGAAGGCTGCCACCGGAGACTTTCGACCTCACGGAAACGAGTTGCAGGGAAAGTGTAGGCGTTCCGTGTTCAAATGCGAACTCTTCCGGCCGAAACCAAGGGGACATGATGCGAACGATGCGAGCGGCAGTGATGGCAGCAGCGGCGGTGGCGGTGTCGGCGTGCGGTCCCGTCGAGCTGCGCATCGACGAGACGAAGGGCGTGCCTTCCATCAAGGGCAGCACCGACGTCACCATCAGCACCACGTTCACGTGCGGCCAGGCGATCCCCGCGGGCACGAAGATGGTCACGACGAAGGTCGTGAGCGGTGGCTGCGAGTTCACCTTCGACGACTCGATCGAGGTGCTCAAGCCGAGCGACTACAGCGACATTCCCGAGCTGAAGACCGCGACCAACCTCGTGCAGCGCGTCGAGCTGAGCATCAAGAAGCTCGACGTCGTCGACGGCACCACGATGATGAAGCTCGACCTCGCGACGCGCGTGACGTCGGCCATCTTGTTCGTCAACGGCCAGCAGGTCGCTGACAAGACCACGCTCTCGTCGTTGCCCGTCACCGTGTCGCTCTCGGGCGCGGCGCTGACGCAGCTCAAGAGCCAGGTCGATGCGCGCATGACGGCGTCGGTGGGCGTGAAGGCCGTGGTGGTGTTGCCTGATTCGCCGAAGCCGCCCGACAAGCTGACCGTCGCCTACGACGCGCAGCCGGCGATCATCATCGGGCCGGGAAAGATTTTCTAGACTCCCTCTCCCTGCGAGCGGGGTGAGGGGCGATCATCTCCCGATGCCCGCAAACACCTCGCCCGCGCGCAACGTAATCAACGCGACCTCAGGCTCGGACCCGTGGTGCAGGAACTCATGGTTCCGCCCAAACCCGAGCCCCTTGTTCACGTAGAGCTGGTTGCCGTTCACCACGTACCGCCCGCGCACGTACGGCTGCCCGAGCGCCGTCGACACCGCATCGGTCACCGGCGGAATCACGATCTGCCCCCCGTGCGTGTGGCCTGAGAGGCAGACCAGCCCCTCGCCCGCCGGCAGCTTCCGCACGGTCGTGGGGTTGTGCGTCAACACCAGCCGCGACCCCTCGCGCGCCGCGCCATCGAACGTCTCGTGCACGTCGTCGTTCCGCGTGCCGCCGTCATCGACGCCGAACACCGTCAGCTTCACGCCGCGCGGCCGCAACACCGCGTGCTCGTTCTGCAGCACCGCGTAGCCGCAGCGATCGAGCGTCTTGCTGACGTTCACCGGGTCGACGAAGTGGTCGTGGTTGCCGAGCACCGCGATGGTCGGCGCGCTCAAGCCCGCGAGCTGCTCACCGACGAGCGGCACGGGCTGCTTCGAGGCGGTCACGAAGTCGCCGGTCAGCACCACGAGGTCGGGCTGCAGGGCGTTGATGGTCTCGATCGCGCCGCGCACCCGGGTTTCGGGCGTCATGCAGCCGACGTGGATGTCGGAGATTTGAGCGATGCGCAGCCCGTCGTGCGCGGGGTCGAGTCCGTCGACGATGAGCTCGACGCTCGTCTGCTCGAAGCCGTACGGGCCGAGCCAGTTCTTCGCGCTCGCCTGGCCTGCCAGTCCCACCACTCCACCCACGAGGACTGCGCGTCGAGAGAGCGTCACCGTGTGGACCTCCACCTACGTGCTCCCTCTCCTCCCGAGGAGGAGAGGGTTGGGGTGAGGAGTAACCAAGCAGCTGCGAAGCGATGCCGAGACAGCGCGCGATTCCTCTTCAGCATCCTTCGCACTGCCCTCGGGTTTTCTCCTCACCCCGACCCTCTCCTCCTCGGGAGGAGAGGGAGTTTTCGCTTCAGTTCCCTTCGAGCGTCTTGCGCAACTCCGTCGCCTCGTCCTTCCGCCCGAGGTGGTTCAAGCACCGCACCTGCTGCAGCTGCACGCTGCGCTTCATCGACGCCTCGGTGCTCAACCCCGTCACCGGCTCCTTGAGCCAGCTGTCGGCGAGCTGCAGCGCGTACGCACAATCACCCGCATCGGCCGCGAGCAGCACCGCGCGCGCCCGCGCCTCGCGCCCGGTCGGCGTGGTGATGACCGACCCAATCTCCCGCAGCTTCCGCTCGAGGTTCCGCAGCGAGAACCGTTCCTTCTTCGCCTTCGTCGGCTTCGGCGTCGCGGTCGTCGTCGTGCCCGGAGGCGGCGCAGTCGGCGTCGGCATCGGCGCCCACGACTCGTCGGTGTCGATCGGCGTGCGGTCCGGCGGCTGGTCGACGCTCGGCGTGGTCTCCGAGGGAGGCGAGTTCGCCTGCGGCGGCGCGGCCTCTTCAGGCTCGCTCGACTCGTCGTCCTCTTCATCCAGCCGCGCGACCGAGGTCACCAGCGCGTCGCCCACCTGCACCGCGGGCGTGACGATCTTCGCCTGCGGAGGCGGCGTCTGCTCCCAGTCCATCTCGGACAGCTTGCCCTCGCGCCACGTCACCGCGTGCCCCGCGCGCACCTGCTTCACGCCGGCCGGCGACTTCACCTCGACCACGCCTTCCTCGACGGCGACCACGGTGTGCGACGACTCGCGCGACACGAGGAAGCGCGTGCCCAGGTCCTTCACCTCGAGCTCACCCGCGCGCACCGTCAGCACGCGGTCTTCGCGGTGCGGCACCACCAGCGCCAGGCTGCCCTTGTTCACGTCGAGCGTGAGCGTGTCCTTCTCGAGCTTCGCGAGCGTCACCTCCGACGCGCTGGTCAGGCCGGCGCGTGAGCCGTCGGGCAGCTGCATCCACAGCGAGCCGCCAGACTGCGTCGACACCACCGCGCCCTCGTCGAGCACCTGCTTCTTGGTCGCGGTCGCCTTCTTCGCGCTCGCCACGGTGACCTTGAGCTTCGGCTTGTTGCTCGGCACCGGCGCGGGCGTGGGCAGGCCGTCCTTCGGCGCGGGCGTCACGTCGGGCGAGGGCAACGCGATGGGCTGCGGCGGCGGAGCCACCACCTCGCGCGACGAGAAGTAGACGAGGCCCAGCACCACCGCCATCGCCATCGCGGTCACGAACATCAGCCGCGGCGAGAAGAGCGCCTGCCACCACGAGGTGAACGACTTCGCCGCGCGTGAGTCGGCTTCATCAGCGAGCCTGGTAGCGATGCGGCGCGCCATCGCGTCGGGCATCGGCGGCACGGGCGGCAAGTCGAACAGCACGCCGGTCGCCAGCTTCACGTCGTCGAGCGCCACGCGGCAGTCGGCGCAGTCGGCGAGGTGTCGCTCGGCCAGCATCGCGGCCTGCGCGTCGAGCTCCTGGCGCGCGAGGGACCACAGGGTCTCGTGCTCGAGGTGTGGGGTACTCATTCGTCACCTCGCTTCAGCTTCACGACGACCTCGGTGAAATCAGCGCGCGCGCGGTTGAGGCGCGAGCGCACGGTGTTGACGGGGCAGTCGACGAGCTCGGAAATCTCCTCCGGCTTGAGCCCCAACAGCTCGTGGTACACGAAGACCTGGGCCTTCTCTTCGCTCAGGGTCGCCAACGCGCGCTGAACGAGCACTGCGGCCTGCTTGACCTGCGCGGCGCGTTCCGGGTCGTGCGTCTCACCCGCTTCGCTCTCGGGCACTTCGTCGGTCGTCTCTTCCTTCTTCCGGCGCTTGCCGCGCAGGTGCATCAGGCCGACGTTCACGCAGACGCGGTGGAGGAAGGTCGTCACGCGCGAGTCGCCGCGGTACGTCTTCAGCGCGCGCATCAGCTGGATGTAGGACTCCTGCACGAGGTCTTCGAGGTCGGGGCTCTGCCCGACGACCCGGTACAACACCCGCCACGCCTGTTCCCGAGTGCGCTCGTAAAGCTTCGTAAACGCGACACTTTCGCCATCGCGGGCCGCGAGTGCGAGCGAACGGAGCGGATCGGCCTGCACGGCGAGGTCGTTCGACATGTGCGCGATGGAAAGGGCGAGCGCCGTCATGGCACTCGTTGGTTGCCGCGTGCAAGCACGGACGATCCAATCGTTTTCTGCTTTCAACGCCCGCGATTTGGGGTGGTTGGGCGTGCAGACTGCGCCGCATGGTGACCCTGCTGCTGCCCCTGGTGCTGACCGCTGCGACCGTCGATGAAGCAGCCGCCGCACGCTTCGCGAAACTCGCGCTCGACTGCGTGCACCGCGAGTACCCCAACAAGCTCGCGCACGTGCTCAACGGCCCGACCGACGTGAAGGCGCCGCACGTGCTCACCCCGGCGTTCTACGGCTGCTACGACTGGCACAGCTCGGTGCACGGCCACTGGCTGCTCGCGCGGCTGATTCGCACCTTCCCAGAAGCGCCCTTCGCGAAGCCGGCGCGCGCGGCGCTCGCGCAGTCACTCACCACGAAGAACCTCGCTGCCGAGCTCACGTACTTCGAGGGCAAGGGGCGCGTGTCGTTCGAGCGGCCGTACGGGCTCGCGTGGTTGCTGCAACTCGCGGCAGAGCTGAAGACGTGGGACGACCCCGACGCGAAGAAGTGGAGCGCGGCGCTCGAGCCCCTGGTGCGCGCGGCGGTGAAGCGCGTCAGCGAATGGCTGCCGAAGTTGAGCAAGCCGATTCGCATCGGAGAACACGACCAGACCGCGTTCGCGCTCGGGCTGATGCTCGACTTCGCGCGGGCGACGGGGGACGCGGCGTTCGAGCAGCTCCTGATCGCGCGCAGCACCGCCTGGTACGAGGCCGACGTCGCGTGCCCGCTCGCGTGGGAACCCAACGGCCAGGACTTCCTCTCGCCGTGTCTCGCCGAGGCCGACCTGATGCGGCGCGTGAAGAGCGGCGACGCCTATGCGAAGTGGTTCGCCGCGTTCCTGCCCGAGGTGAAGCTCGCGCCCGAGGTGGTGAGCGACCGCAGCGACCCCAAGCTCGCGCACCTCGACGGCCTCAACCTCTCGCGCGCGTGGATGTTGGAAGGCATCGCCGCGGCGCTCCCCGCGAACGATGCACGCAAAGCCTCACTCGCGGCCGTCGCGCTCGCCCACCGCACGGCCGGGCTCGACGCCGTCACCGGCGAGCACTACGAGGGCGGCCACTGGCTCGGCAGCTTCGCGGTGTACCTCGTGACGCGTCAGTGAGCCGCGGTCGCGGCCTTCGCACCGATGAGGAAGGCGTCGAGCTGCGCGTCGAGCGAGTCGAGGTAGGTCACGTACGCGTCGTAGCGGAGGTCGACGGGATCGGCCGCGAGGAAACGCCGCAGGAAGGGCGCCTCGAAGGTGAGCTGCGCGGCCTTCAACGCGGCGACGCGCGTGGGCCCGGCCTGCTGTTGTGAGGCGTCGTCGAGCGCGCGCATGCCGGCGTCGTAGCGCTTCCAGTACGCGCGCAGCGCCAGCGTCGCGGGCACGCCGCGGTCCCACAAGGTCTCGCGCTGCAGCCTCGTGAAGTCGCGCGCCGGCCCAGGGAGCTGCACGTCGAGCGACGGCGGCAGCCAACCGCCGAAGAGCCGCAGGCCGACCTGGGTGCGCTCGATGGTGAGCACCTCGCGGAACGAGGGGACCAGCGCCCGCACGGACGCGAGGCGCTGTGCGAAGCGCGCCGACGAAGCCGATTGATCGAGCGGAATCGCGGTGCAGACCGCGAGCGTCGAGCGCAGGGGCCCCAGCGTCGGCAGCATCGCCTCGAGCCCTTCGAGCCGCAGCCAGCCGATGGTCAGCACCAGCGCGTCGAGGCAGCGCTCGCGTGCGTCGTCGAGGCGGCCCTGCGCGAGGAGCTGGCGCAGCGAGAGCGGGGCGGCGGTCGAGAGGAACTCCATCATGCGCGGCATCGACTGGCGGCGGCCGTGGCGCACCTCGGCGAACGGGCCGATGCCGTCGGTCGCCGCGACGGTGGTGCGCCCGCCGCACGCCAGCGTGGTCTCGAGCCAGGGGCCGGCCGACACGAGCTCGAGCTGCGCTTGCTCGGGGAGCGCCGACAGTGGCTGCACGCCGTCGATGACGTCGCGCACGAGCGGGTCGGTCCAGCGCAGGTTGGGGCTGGGCTCGGGGGCGACGTCGGCTTGCGGGCCCACGCAGTCGAAGACGCGGCCCGGTGCACTCGCGGGGATGACCTCGAAGCTGCGGGCCTCGAGGGTGTTGGCGTCCTGGACGAGCGGGGTGCCGAAGGTGACCGCCTGGTGGCGAAAGGCCGAGAGGGCGATGACCAGCACCAGGGCCAGCGGCGCGACGACGATCCACACCCGGCGCTTCATCGAGCGCGGCACTGTACCCGAGCTCCCTCCCCCGCGGGGGAGAGGGTCGGGGTGAGGGGAAACCAAATGTACGGGCGCATGAGCGTCGGCCTTCCCCTCACCCCAACCCTCTCCCTGCGAGGGGAGAGGGAGCTAAGTCACGCTCGTGCGCCTCACCGCAGCTCTCTTCGTCCTGCTCGGCGCCTGCACCCGCCCGCCACCCCCACGCCCGACCAACACCCCCGACCTCTCGCTCGAGAAGGTCACCATGCGCTCGTGGTCTGGCTCGAAGGCCCGCGTGGTCACCACCGCCGACACCCTCGAGGCCTGGCGTGAAGTGGGCACCCCCGGCGCGCTCACCGCCCGCGACGCCGGGGTGCTGCTCGTGCGCGACGGCACACGCCTGCGCGCCGACCTCGTCACCGGCAACTTCCTCAGCGGCCAGCTCGAGGGCCGCGGCGACGTGCAGCTCCTTGGGCCCAACGGCATGAAGGCGACGACCACCGTGGTCGCGCTCGATCGCACCGCGGGCGCAGGCGGCGTGGCCAGCTCCGACGCCGGGCTCCAGCTCACTCAGCCGGGCTTCGAGCTGCAGGCCAGCTCGTTCAGCATCGACCTCGCCGACGAACACGCCACCTTCGAGCAGGCGACGACGCGCATCAGCCCCCGCGAGTGACGGGCATCGCCGGTGACGGCCGCGGCGGCGTGAGCGCACTCCGCGTCTCGGTCGTCGGCGGAAACCGCACCACGAAGGTCGTGCCCTGGCCCGCGTCGTTTGGTCGTGCGCTGACGTCGCCGAGGTGCGCGTCGACGATGCGCTTCACCACGGCGAGCCCCAGCCCCGTCCCCGTCGCCTTGGTGGTGAAGAACGGCTGGAACATGCGCGCCGTCGCGCGCTCCGACAGGCCCATGCCCTCGTCCTTCACCCGCAGCGTGAGCCACGGCGTGCCGCCCTCGGTCTCGACGGTGGCGCGCAAGGTCACGGTGCCGCCGCGTGGCATCGCCTGCGCCGCGTTGACGATGAGGTTCACCAGCGCCTGCTTGAGCAAGTGGGCGTCGAGCGGGAAGGGCGGGATCTCGCGGGGGATCTCCGTCACCACCTTCACGTTCGCGGGCACCGAGCTCTGCGTCGCCGCGTCGACCGCGCTCGAGAGAATCGGCTCGACCGCCATCGGCTTCTTCACCAGCTCGTACGGGCGCACGAAGTCGAGCAGGTCGCCGACGATGCGGTTGAGGCGATCGGCTTCCTCGCCGACCATGTTGAGCAACATCTCGGCGTCGCCCGACGGCCGCAGCAGCCGCTTGAGCGTGGTGAGCGAGTTGAAGATGACGCCCAGCGGGTTGCGCACCTCGTGCGCCATCACCGCGGCGAGCTCACCGAGCGCCGCCAACCGCTCGTGGCGCACCAGCTCCTGCTGCGTGCGCTCGAGCTCGTCGTACGAGACCTTGAGATCGCGGTAGAGCCGGCCCGCCTCGTCGTACAGCCGCGCGCGCTCGAGCAGCGACGCCATCTGCACGCCGAGCACCTCCGCCGACTTGAGCGACTCGCGCTCGTAGACGAGGTCGACGCGGCGCCCGAGCGTGAGCAGGCCGATCGGCTTCTCGTCGATCGACAGCGGGAGAATGGCCAGGTGCGCGATGCCTTCCTGCGCGAGCTCGGCCGCCCCCGCGGGGAGCTGCGCGACCGGCGCCGCCAACGGGCGCACCAGCGAAGGGTCGATGGTGAAGCGCCGGTAGAGCTCGACCACCGGCCCCCGCGCACCGAGCGCCTCTCCCACCAGCGAATAGGCGCCCGTGGCGTGATCGTAGCGGTGCAGCGTGCCGACGTGGCTGTGCGTGGTGCGGCACACGGCGTCGAGCGCGCGGCGGCACAATTCGTTCGCGTTGGTGGTGGGCCCCGCCGCGGCGAGCTGCTGCACGAGGTCTTGTTCGATCTGCCGCCGCTCGACGAGCTCGAGGCCCTCGCGCACCTGGATCGCCGAGCCGAGCTGCAACGCGAACAACCGCAGCGCCGCGAGGTCGTCTTCGCGCAGCTCGTCGTGCAGCACCACCAGCGCGCCCCAGCGGTCGGGCGTCGCGAGCGGCGCGACCGCGCACGCATTGGGCAGCCCCAGCGTGCGCACGTCCCAGCCGAACTGCCTGGCGAACCCCTCGAGGTAGGGGAGGAACGGTTTGATGAGCTGTGGCTCCGAGCCGACCGGGGGCGCCCACTTGAGACTCGTCGCCGAGGCACCCAGCCTCGAACGCAGCCCGGTGAGCGACGGCGAGAGGTAGCGCTGGCGCAAGCCGCCGTCCTGCAGGCAGACCAGCGACACCTGCGCGCCGAACCGCTCCAGCCCGGCCGCCGCCGTCTCCAGCACCGCCTCGAGTCCCTTCGCGCGCTGCACCTCCACCGCGGTCTCGGTCAGGGCCGCCAACAGCTCCGCGCCATGTAAAAGCGTTTGCGGTGAGGACATCGATGCTCCGGAAAATGGGGGCGAGACCTCTCGCCACCTGAGAAAAATACCCTGAAAACCAGCATTTACGAAACAGGAGGTGCCCACAGTCGATAACAGGGCATGCGTCGCACGCTCCTTTTCCTGATCATTTCGCTCGCTCCCCTCTCGGCGGTCGCTGCGCCGTGCACCGAGCTGCCGGTGCTCTTCATCGTGCAGGACAAGTCAGGCTCGATGGCGAAGGCGCCCGATGGTTCGACCGCGACCACCGCGAACCCGTCGAAGTGGTCCATCGCGCAGCAGGTCGTTCCGTCGCTCGCGACGAGCTTCAGCAACCGCTTCCGCTTCGGCGCGGCGATGTTTCCGCACGACACCACCACCTTCAACTGCTCGACGGGCACGGTGGTCGCCAACATCAGCGGCACGCCGAGCGCGATCGACGCCGCGTACCAGGCCGCGATTCCCGGAGGCGGCACGCCGACCGCCGCGTCGCTGCTCGCGGTGAAGTCGCACCTCCTCGCGCAGGGCCTCACCACGCCGGCGTACGTGCTGCTGATCACCGACGGCCTGCCGAACTGCAACACCGCGCTCGACGCGAACTCGTGCTCGCCCACCACGCCGGGCTGCGGCCCCACGCCGGCGGCGTCGACCTGCGGCCTCGGCTCGAAGGACTGCCTCGACTCGCAGGCCACCATCACCGCGGCGCAGCAGCTCTTCGCGGCGAACATCAAGGTCTTCGTGGTCGGCTTCGATTCCACGCTCACCGCCGGCAACAACAAGGCGGTGCTCGATGCCATCGCGAGCGCGGGCGGCACCGGCAGTGCGTACGTCGCGTCGAACCAGGCGCAGCTGTCGAGCACGTTGAACACCATCGCCGGCAACACCGCGACGTGCTGCCGTGACGCGTGCACCGCGGGCGCGGCGATGTGCAGCGGCCAGGGTCAGCGCCAGGTCTGCCAGCTCGACCAGGCCATCGGCTGCACCACGTGGGTGACGCAGCAGTGCACCGCGGGCAGCACCTGCGCGAACGGCACCTGCCAGGCGTGCAGCAACGCCTGCACCGCCGGCGCGACGCGCTGCAACGCCGCGGGCAACGCCGAGCAGTGCGTGGCGAACGCCCAGGGCTGCACGTCGTGGACGACCGTCGAGACCTGCGCCTACGGCGAGCTGTGCAGCGGCGGCCAGTGCGGCACCTGCCAGGCGTGCAGCATCGGCGCGTCGCGCTGCACGGCGAACGGCGTCGAGACCTGCGATTGGGACGTGCTCTCGGGCTGCACTACGTGGAACGCGCACGCCTGCCCGAGCGGCAGCACCTGCCAGGGCGGGAGCTGCGCGAGCTGCAACTCCACCTGCACCGCGGGCGCCAAGCGCTGCGCGAACAAGACCGTCGAGACGTGCGTCGCCGACGCGTCGGGCTGCACCGCGTGGGTGGCGGGGCAGACCTGCTCGACCTTCTGCAGCGGCGGCGCGTGCGGCGTGTGTGGCACCAGCTGCACTCCGGGCCAGGCGCGCTGCCAGGGTGCGGGCGTCGAGACCTGCGCGATGGACGCGAACAACTGCCCGGCGTGGGGCCCGCAGCAGCAGTGCGCGCCGAACAACTTCTGCCAGGGCGGCGCGTGCGCGCAGTGCGCGACCACCTGTACGCAGGGCACGCGTCGCTGCGGCGCGAACGGTGCGACCGAGGAATGCCGGCTCGACACCATGGGCTGCACCGCGTGGACGCAGGTCGGCCAGTGCGACGTCGGTGCGGGTCAGCGCTGCGACCAGGGCGCGTGCGTGACGCCGTGCCAGGACGAGTGCGCCAGCGGCGCGGCCCAGTGCAGCAACGGCCGGCCGCAGGTGTGCGAGCGCGCGCCGAGCGGCTGCTTCGCGTGGCGCGACGACACCGCGTGCGGCACCGGCTCGCAGTGCGTCCAGGGCAAGTGCCACGACCTCTGCTCGCAAGACGAGTTCGAGACGTGCCCGGCGGGCCAGGTCTGCACTGGCGTGACCGAGGGGCGCTTCTGCTTCCCTGACAACAGCACCGGCGGTGGCTCGGGTGCGGGTGGTGGTGGTGGCGCGGCGTCGGGTGGCGGTTCGGCCACGGGCGGCGGCACTGGCACCGGTGGCGGCACGGGTGGTGGCACCGGCACGGGTGGCGGCGCGACGAGCGGCAGCGACACGGGCAACGGCTCGGGGAAGATCGGCGCGTCGGCGATGGGCTGTCAGTGCAGCCAGCTCGACGGCTTCGCCCCGCTCGCGCTCGCGGCGCTGGGGTTCATCGCACGGCGCCGGCGCAGCTGATCGAAGCCCCTGGGGGCGACGACGTTGGGAGGCTGATCAGAGCTGCAGCATCGCGATGGCGCGCCCCAGCCGCTCGAGCGCCTCGAGCGTCTGCGGCGTTGGTTCACCGAGCTCCCCGTCTCGGAGCGCCTGCAGCGCCACCCCGGGCGAGCGCGTGCCGCGCCGGTCTCCGAGCGCGTCGAGGAAGGCGGCCCGCAATGCGACCACCTCGTCGATGGCTTCTTCGGCCTGCTGCTCGGTGATGCGGCCTGCTTCCATCGCGCGCAGCACCGAGCACGAATACCGCCGGCAGGTCGCCGGGCGCTCGGCGTAGATGGAGCAGCACCGGTCGGCCTGGAGCGCACGGCATGGGAGGCGCGCTCCATTCGGGCTCGGCTCGATGCGGTCTCCGAGGCGCGAACGCTCGTCGTCGGTCAACGGCGCCTCGCGGA
This sequence comes from Myxococcaceae bacterium, assembly GCA_046351675.1. Classification (GTDB taxonomy): domain Bacteria; phylum Myxococcota; class Myxococcia; order Myxococcales; family Myxococcaceae; genus Archangium_A. The sequence goes on along the minus strand of JAXLYB010000013.1, from coordinate 222,417 downwards.
AGATGGTTCCGTCGCAACAGAGCCCACAGCGGAGGCAGAGCGCCATCAGCCCTTCATGCTCAAGCCGCCACTGATGCGCAACGCGCGTCAGCGGGCCGTGCGCGTGACGTTGCCAGCGGCGCGCGCGGGCAACGTCACACGCATCGCAGCAGTCGTTGGGGCGGTGCGCGTGACGTTGCCGGCGGCCGGCGCGGGGAACGTCACACGCATCGAGCAGAGGCCGTCGGGCCATGCGCGTGACGTTGCCAGCGGCGGGCGCGGGGAACGTCACACGCATCGAGCAGAGGCCGTCGGGCCATGCGCGTGACGTTGCCGGCGGCGGGCGCGGGGAACGTCACACACATCGCGGCTACTTCTCGCAGCGACCGCCACGGCACGACGCGCCGGCCGGGCACTGATGGCCCTCGTCGCACGAGCACTCGGTGATCGGCACGCACGATGAGAAGCACGCCCCGTCGAGCGCGGTCATGCCTGCCGCGCACGCCGGCTCGGGCTGACGGCACGCGAGCTGTCGCCGGTCACAGAACCGCGCTCGCTTCGTCGCGCCCGCGGGAGCTGGCTCGGCGCGCGCCACGCCCGCATCGACCATCGACACCGCCGCCGCGCCACCGACCAGCTCGACGCTCGACGGCCCGCACGTCGCCACGAGCTGCGTGAACGGCGCGGTCACCACGCGCACCCCCTTGAAGTGGAGGCCGCCGGGCACCTTGAAGCGCACCACGCCCTGGCAGCGCTGACGCGACGCGGGAGGCTGCGGCGGAGCCGGCGGCGCCGCAGCACACCGGGTCTCGACCTGGCGCTTCGTGTACGGGAGCTCCATGTGCTCCTCGAGCGCCCAGAAGTCGTCGCCGCGCTGCGCGAACGCGAGCACCGGCTGACAGCTGCCTTGCAGGGGAGACACCAGCAGCCGCTCCGACTCCTTCCACGTCCAGTCCGGCGCGGCCGCGCCCTTCACGCTCTGGAAGGCGCCGTTGAGCGAGAGCCGCGCGAGGCCTTCCTTCGCGAGCGCCGCGTCACGCGCCGCAGCGTTCGCGGCGTCGACTTCCCGGTTGAGCTGTTCGAATTGGTCGGTCGACAGCGGCTGCGCGCCAGCCAACCACGGCACCATCAACACGAGCGCGAGCGTTCGCATGGGCGCGGCTGACGCCCGGGCGCGGGCGCTATTCATTGGGCCCAGGTGCGCTCGAGGTACGCCTCGATGTCCTGGCTCTCGAAGCCTTCCCACCCGGTGTTGGGGTCGCGCAGATACGGGAACTGCAGCTTGCCGTGCTGCTCGAGGAAGTCCTTGCGCCGCGGGCTGCCCTTGCCACGGTTGTAGAGCACGTACGGCAGCTCGAGCTCGCACAGCACGAAGCGCACGAAGCGGCAGTAGGGCGAGGCCTCGAACGAGTACAGCTCGAGCGGCTGCGTGGGCGCCTTCGACGGTCGCGCCGTCGCCCCGCGCTGCGCGGTCAGCACGCGCGCCGACAGCCCGGTGAGAATCCGCACCGGCGTCGCGTTGATGAGCACCGGCGGCTTCGTCGCGCCGTACTTCGCGTAGAGGTGCTCGATGATGCGGCTCGACCCGGTGAGGTGCTCGCCGGTGTTGGGGTCGTCGAGCTGCGGCACGCCCCGGCCTCCCTCGAGCTGCGGGCGGAAGCGCGTGCCGCCCTTCGGGCACGGCTTGACGTCCACGTCGAGGTCGAGCGCCGAGAGCGCTTCGCGCACCGTGCGCGAGTGCGGGCAGCGCTCGAAGTCCCACAGCACCAGGCGCTTCTCGGGCCGCGGCCCCAACGCGCTGCGCTTCACCGTCATGCCTCGCGCCAGGCGCAGGCCCGACGCGAGGTAGCCGCCGAGAATGGCGAACTTGCGTGGCGCGCGGTGCTTCGGGTCGACCAGCCCGCGCGTGATGGCGCCGGCGATCTCACGGCTGGTGGTCAACAGGCTCATGGCCCGCGTTTCTACTTCAGGCGGCGCGGCGCTGCGTGAGGCCGGCGTCGTACTTCTCCGGCGCCTCGACGCGCTGCTTGACCAGGTCGAGCGCGAACGCGCACGACAGGCCGTCGTCGATGCGCTCGTCGAAGGTGTACTTCACCGACGCCACCAGGCGCGTGCCGCGGCTGGTCTGCACTTCCTTCACCCGGCCCAGCGCCGCGAAGAAGGGGCAATTCCCCCACTCGTAGAGGTGGTGGTACGCCGAGTCGAGGCCGACGCTGCCGAGGTTCGCGACGAACATGCTCGCGTAGCAGGGGTCGTGCGCGATGACCGACTTCGGCAGGAAGTTCCAGCGGTCGGCGACGCGCATCGCCCACAGGCCCAGGCGCACCATGAACTGCGGCAGCCGCGTGGTGAGCTCGAGCTCGCGGTCTTCGGCGCGCGGCTTCTCGTCGCGGCCCGTCTTGATGTCACCGTTGATCAGCGAGGCCACCAGCTCGAGCGACGCGCCGATGGGCATCTCGCGCTTGATGGTCACCAGCGCGGCCTGGTCGTCGAGCTTCTTCTTCTTCGCCGCGAACGAGAGGAACACGCCCTTGCGCTGGTAGATGCGGCCGCCCGAGATGAAGCGGTTCATGCGCGGCCGCTCGTGCAGGCCACACGCGACGGCCCACATGAAGACGTGGAAGAGCGTGATCCGCTGCCCGGGGTGCTGGTCGTTCCACGCGTCGATGAAGCGCATGGTGTCGGTCACGTCGAGCTCCTGCTCGAAGTAGACGGCCGACTCGGTGCGGGTCTGCATCAGCAGCGGCATGATGGCGCGGGTGGCCGAGAGATTCTGAACCAGGGTTCCGTCGGAGCGTTGAGTGAGCATGCAGCCCGGGAGTGCAAGCCGCTGGCACACCCGGGTTCCGAGCGGCGTCGCGGGGTTGCGCTGCCGCCCTGTGCAACGCCCTGCACGCGCTGTGAAGCCCACCGTGCAGCTCAGGTCTGGTCGAAGTGGTACCCGCGCTCGCCGTGCACGTGGAGGTCGAGGCCGTCGCGTTCCTCGGCGTCGCTGGTGCGCAGCCCCCACACCGCGCCGAGCAGCTTCGCGAGGAGGAACGTGCCGAGGCCCGCGAAGACGATGGCCACGCCGACGCCCAGCGCCTGCTTGCCGAACTGCGCGAAGCCGCCGCTGACCGGGGTGAAGCAGAGGAAGCCGGTGAGCAGCGCGCCCAGAATGCCGCCCACGCCGTGCACGCCGAACGCGTCGAGCGAGTCGTCGTACTTGAAGCGCGTCTTGAGCTGCACCGCCCAGTAGCAGACCAGTGACGCGAGCCCGCCGAGCAGGAGCGCGCTGCCCGGCTTGATGTGGCCCGCGGCCGGAGTGACGGCGACCAGCCCCGCGACGATGCCCGAGGCGAGCCCGAGCGACGTCACCTTCCCGTGGTGGCGGCGCTCGACGAGCATCCACACCAGGCCCGCGGCGGCCGCGGCGGTCTGCGTGGTGGTGAAGGCGAGGCCCGCGATCGACCCCGCGACCGGCGACTCCACGGCGACCGCGCTCCCGGCGTTGAAGCCGAACCAGCCGAACCACAACAGCCCCGCGCCGGTGAGGGTGAGCACGAGGTTGTTGGGGAGAATCGCGTTGCCCTTCGCGAAGTCGCGCCGCGGCCCGAGCATCAGCGCGAGCACCAGCGCCGAGATGCCCGCCGCGATGTGGACCACCGTGCCGCCTGCGAAGTCGAGCACCCCGAGCTTGAAGAGCCAGCCGTCGCCCGACCACACCCAGTGCGCGAGCGGCGCGTAGATGAGGGTGCTCCAGAGCACGCAGAAGGCGAGGTACGTCTTGAACTTCATGCGCTCGGCGACGGCGCCGCTGATCAGCGCGGGCGTGATGATCGCGAACTTCCCCTGGAACATGACGAACACCAGCTCGGGGATGTGCTTGTCGCCGTAGAGGCGCGTGGGCGCGATGCCCTGCAAGGCGACGAAGTCCCAGTCCCAGCCGAAGACGCCGCCGACCGTCTTGCCGAACGCGAGGCAGTAGCCGATCAGCACCCACTGCACGCCGATGACGGCCATCGCGACGAAGCTCATCATCATGGTGGTGAGCACGTTCTTCCGGCGCACCATGCCGCCGTAGAAGAGGGCCAGCCCCGGAACCATGAGCAGCACGAGCGCGGAGCTGGCCAACATCCACGCTGTCGAGCCGCTATCGATAGCTGGAGGGGCCTGAAGGGCTGCTGTCTCCATGCGAAGCACTCAATCAGGCCATTCAACGGTTCAAAAGCCCGAATTTGGACTTCTTTGGTTCGGTGAACCGAGAAATCGGCGTGGGATCACTGGGGATTCTGATCCCCTCACGCTGGGGGGCGGCCTCCACACCCATCTGGCGGAGGAAGGTCGCAGGTCCTTGATCTCACATGATCAGCGCGCTGGCGCGGCACGTGCTGATGGTGCTGCGCAAGGAGACGCGACCATGAACAAGAACCTGGGGCTGATGTTGGCAGTGTTCACTCTCACCGCGGCGCCTGCGTTCGCGCAGCTCGCCAACGGTACCAACCCGGAATGCCTCGGCACGCAGTGCGGTGCGCCGAAGGAAGAGGGCGGCGGCTGCGGTTGTGGTTGCGGCTGCTCGGTGTGGGTGGCCTACACGGACGACGGCAAGACCCTGTCGTACACCGATGACGCCGACGGCGACGGCAAGTCGGACGACGTCGACAACTGCCCGTTCGCGACCAACCGCGACCAGCTCGACGGCGACGGCGACGGCGTGGGCGACAGCTGCGACAACTGCGCGGCGCTCTCGAACTTCAACCAGCTCGACACCGACGGTGACTCGAGCGGCGACGTGTGCGACGGCGACCTCGATGGCGACACCATCGACAACGCCATCGACAACTGCCCGTCGATTCCGAACAAGGACCAGCTGAAGACCAACGGCGCGCAGGCGCTGGGCAACGTGTGCAACAACGACGACGACGGTGACGGCATCCTCGACACCATCGACGTGTGCCCGCTGCTCCCGAACCCGGGCAACACGCAGCTGAACGACCCGCGCTGCAACGCCGACCAGGACGGCGACAACGTCTCGGACACGTTCGACAACTGCATCGGCAGCATCAACGCCAACCAGCTCGACACCGACCTCGACGGCCTCGGCGACGTCTGCGACTTCGACATCGACAACGACGGCGTGCTGAACACGGCTGACAACTGCTCGCTGGTTCGCAACCGCACCCAGCTCGACGACGACGGCGACGCCATCGGCGACGCGTGCGATGCGAAGTACTGCGTGGTGGTCGACCCGAACAACAAGGACGACTGCCTCGACCCGAACGGCCCGTTCCGCGTGCACGCTGGTGGCCTGGTGATGCTGAAGGCTGGCGAGAAGTTCCGCCTCCCGCTGTTCGCCAACCGCAACGGCGCGGCCATCGAGTACACGTGGACCGTGAAGACCCGCCCGGCGGGCTCGAAGTCGGCGGTCGTCAACCCCGAGGGCGTCGTCACGATGTCGCGCCACTGGGAATACGCGTACCCGGACGGTGCGGTGCCGACCTTCACGGCTGACGTCGACGGCGAGTACGACATCCAGCTGCAGGCCAAGCTGGCCTTCGCTGACCGCGCGTACCCGGCCAACCGCGATGCGACGTCGAGCCTCAAGCTGACCGCCTCGCCTGACGGCAACGGCGCGAAGGGCTGCAACGCGATGCCCATCGACGCCTCGCTCGCGGCCCTCGGCCTCGGCCTCCTGGCGCTGGCCCGCCGCCGCCGCTCGTAAGCTCGCAGTCAACTTCCAAAGGGGGAAGTCATCGACCCCGCCCTCCTCACGGAGCGGCGGGGTTGGTTTTTTTCTACGTTTTTTCTACGCGAGCCGCGGGAAGAGCGAGCGCGGCGGCATGAAGACCTGGTCGCCGAAGCGCTGCGTGCCGACGTGCAACGTGCGCTTGGTGACGAAGTCGAAGAGCAGCGGGTTGTGCTGGTCGATCTCGTTGAGCAGCGTGCGCTCGTCTTCGGTGAGGAAGCCGGCGTTCACGATGGCGCGCGTCTGCATCAGCGCGTTGATGGCCGGGAGCGGGTAGTCGCTCCCATTGATGAGCCGGTCGTGCAGCTCGGGGTGCTCGAGCAGCTGCCGCAGCGGGCGGCCGACGCGGTTGACCTGCGTCATCGCCGAGATCTCTCCGTACAGGTTGCTCTTCCACTTCTCGTCGCTGAAGAGCCGCCAGAAGAGATCGAAGTTGTCGACCCACTCCGTGCCCGCGGCCGCGTCGAGGTCGGGGTTGCGGCCGAGCGCCGCGCAGTGCGCGACGACCACCTTCACGCCCCGCTCGAGCGGCCGGCGGAGGTGCAGCGGGTTGCCCAGGCGCTGGGCTTCCTCGGCGTGCACGGCCTTCTCTTCGCCCGCGTGCGTGATGAGCGGCAGCCCGAGGCGCACCAGCGCGTCGTAGTAGGCGTCGTGCTTGCTGCTCGACGGGTCGATGTTCATCGCGTTGGGCAGCCACTTGATGGCCACCGCGCCGCCCGCCGCGATGCGCTCGAGCTCGGCGATCGCGTCCTTGCGTGCGGGGTGCACCGAGCCGCACGCCACGAAGAGCGTGGGGTGCTCGGTGGCCAGCTTCAGCACGTAGTCGTTGGGCGTGTAGAACTCCGAGGCCTCGGGCTGCGGCGTGCCGTCGTCGGCGTGCGCGCGATCGAACGCGAAGATGAGCGCGCGGCCGTGCGGCGTGCCGTCGGCCAGTGACTGGAGCCGCCCGACGTACTGCGCGTCGGCCTGCTCGAGGTCGGTCACGCCCGAGGCGCGCAGGTAGATGCTGAACTTGAGCCGCTCGACGGGGTTGAAGGCCGACTGCAGCCGCTCGCCGACCTCGCAGCCGGTGCCGCCCTTGCCGAGCCCGACCACGTGCACGTGCGAGTCGATGACGCGCGCGGGGTCGAGGCCCTGCCACGCGCGGGCGATGAGCGCGTTCGCCTCGTCAGAGAGCGGCCCGTGCGGATCGGCCGGGCGGCTGATGCGCTGGTGGCCGAAGCGAAAGGTGCCGTAGAGCGCGCCCGCCGAGAGGAGCGCGATGAGCTGCCGTCGCGTGAAGCGCCTTCGGGCCGTCATGGCGCGCGGGAGTCTCGCCCATCGCGGGCGCGGCGCAACTCACACTCCGTCTCGTCACTCCGTCCAGGCGAAGGGCGGGTAGCTCGCGGTCACGCCGTCGGCGGGGAAGGGAATGAGCACCACGTTGCTGCGCTCCTGCACGATGACGTTGTTGTCCGACCGCGTGGACCCAGCGACCACCATGAAGCCCACCAGCTCGCCGGGCAGCGGCACGTAGTTGGTCATCGGGCCCCAGCGGTTCGGGTCGTAGAGCCAGCCCGGGCCGACGTCAGACGCGTTGGTGAGCTGCTTGTCGGCCTGGTTGGGGCGCAGCCGCTCGCCGCCCGTGCCGTACCAGGTGCCGTTGATGGCGAAGAAGACCCACACCGTCGCTTCCTGCGTCGTGCCGTCGGCGGGGTTGATGACCACGCCGGGCCACTGGCCGCGCTTGCTGTGGTCGATGTGGAAGTTGTCGGGGCGGAACGTGATGTCGGTGAGCGTGCTCGTCACCGCGAAGCCGCGTACGTCGGGGCTGCCCACGATGGTGACGCTGGCCAGGTCGAACGGCGGCGCGCTCACCGGCGCGGTCACGTCGACGTCGCGCGAGAGCTCGCCTCCGAAGGCGACGCCCGCGTGCACCATCTTCCAGTCGGTGCGCCGCACGCCGGCCGTCGCGGGCGCGGTGAAGGCGAAGCTGAAGTCGTAGCTGTCGCCGGGCGCGACCTGGTCGCCCGCGCCGAGCTCGAGCTGCGTCTGCGAGGTGAAGGGGTCGCCGCCGCCCAGCGCCGCGAGCGCGAAGCCGCCAGCGCGCGTCCACGTCGAGGTGCCGGTGTTCTTCACGGTGATGACCACGGTGCGGCTGCTCGAGGTGCGCACGCTCGGCGGGAAGGAATCGCCGGTCTGCTGCGCGTCGTCGACGAAGGCCGGCCCGGCGTCGGGCGCGGGAGGCGTGCCGGCGTCGGGCGTCGGCGGCGTGCCGGCGTCGGTGGCCGGCGGCGTGCCCGCGTCGGGCATCGGCTGGGTCGGGGGCGTGCCGGTGGTGGTGCCGGCGTCGGAGCCACCGCACGGCAAGGCGTGCTCGTCGTCACCACCGACGAGGGAGGCCGAGCCGACGCAGCCCGAGAGAAACACGAGGACGAAGAGCGTGGAGCGCATGACGCGCTTGCGAGAGCAGGGCGCGTGCCGCGACTGGGACACGCGGAAGCGGGCTGATTGATTCAGTAATCAACTTCGGCGCGCGTGCTCTGCGGGTGGCACCTGAGCACCGGGGTGGGCAGCCCCGAGGCCGGTGTCAGATCTGTTTCGCCTCCCCTCAGGTTTCGAGAATGGGCGCGGTGTGCTTCAAGCGCGCGCCATGTTGCTTCGACTCGGTCTGTTCTCGTCGCTGGTGGTGCTCGCTGGCTGCCCGGCGCCGGTGATGATGCCGCCTCCTCCGCCGCCGACCTGGGCGCCCGGCACCGTGCTGCCGCTGCCGAAGACGCCCAACGCGCGTGGGCTCATCGAGCTGCGCGGGCTGGTGCACGTGCACAGCATCTACTCCCACGACGCGTGTGACGGTGCGCCGCACGACGACGCCGGCGTCTACAACCAGCCCTGCCTGGCCGACTTCCGCCGCGGCGCGTGCACCACGGCCGACGACTTCTTCTTCCTCACCGACCACGGTGACAGCTTCGCGCGCAACGAGTTCCCCGACGTGCTGCTCTTCGACGGCAGCAAGGGCGACGTGCTCGTCACGCGCAACGGCGCGAGCGTGGCCAACCGCCTCTCGTGCCCGGGCGGCGCGACGACGCTCATCATGGCGGGCACCGAGACGGGTGGCATGCCGGTGGGGCTCGAGCGGCACATCGCCGACGCGGGGCAGCGCGACTACGGCTCGCTGAGCGACGAGACCTTCGACGCGTACGCCGCGGTGAACGGCGTGCGGCTGGTCGCGCACACCGAGGACTGGACCGTCGACCAGCTCGTCAGCCTGCACCTCGACGGCTTCGAGATGTTCAACCTCCACCGCAACGCGCTGAAGAACGGCGGGACCGCGGCCGACCTGGTGCTCAACTACGTCGAGAAGGGAATGATCGACGGCTTCCCGCACCCCGATCTCTTCCTCGCCTCGTTCAACCTCGATGACGCCACGTACCTCGAGACGTGGGGCAGCGTGCTCGCGCGCGGCGTGAAGCGCGTCACCACCATGGGCAGCGACTGCCACCAGAACACCTTCCCGCAGCCGCTCCAGGACGGGGAGCGCATCGACAGCTACCGCCGCATGATGTCGGCGTTCAGCAACCACCTGCTGGTGCGCCCGAAGGCCGACGGCACGTGGGACGACCTCGAGCTCAAAGACGCGCTGCGCGCCGGGCGCAACTTCGGCGTGTTCGAGTTCATGGGCTACGCGAAGGGCTTCGACTTCCACGCGCTCGAGGGCGGCGACACGGTGCGCGAGCTGGGCGAGACGGCGCAGCTCTCGCGGGGCGTGAAGCTCGTGGCGACCGTGCCCACCATCGAGCAGCTCGACGCGTCGGGCCCGCAGCCGGTCATCGCACTCGTGGTCTTCAAGGCGAAGGCGGGCGGGTGGGACGAGATCGGCCGCGCGACCTCAGGCACGCTCGAGCTCGACGCTCCCGGGGCGGGGGCCTACCGCGTCGAGGTGCGCGTGCAGCCGCGCCACCTGCTGCCGTGGGCCAACCAGCGCAAGGGGTGGTTCACCGCCGAGCGGCCGTGGGTGATGTCGAGCGCGCTCTACGTTCAGTGATTTCGTCTCGCGAGGCGGCGCACGTGCTGAAGGGCAAGACGCTGACGGTGCTCTGCTCGAGAAGCTGAAGTGCTTCTCCTCACCCCGACCCTCTCCTCTTCAAGAGGAGAGGGAGCTCAGTCCAGCGGCATGGCGGCGGAGATGTGCAGCGACGCGCGCGCGGTGGCGAGCTCGGTGCGGGCCTGGATCTGCCCGACCTCGGCGCTGAACAGGTCGCGCTCGGCCTGGATGACGTCGACCTGCGTGGCGACGCCGGCGGCGTAGCGGTCTTTGGCGACCTGCGCGGCGCGGCGCGCGGCCTCGACCTGCGCGCGCGCCGAATCGATCTTCGTCAACGCCGCGGTGAGCCGCTGGTAGTCGGCGTTCACCTGGTCGCGCGCCTGCAGCCGCGCGCGGTCGATGGCGAGATCGGCGGTGGCGACCGTCGAGTCCTGGCTCTGCATGTTCATGAAGGTCGGCACGTCGAGCCGCCACTGGAAGTAGAGGCCCGTGTTGAACGCGGTCGCCTTGCCGGTGAAGCCGGTGGCGTTGGTCACCTGCTCGGTGAACTGCGCGCCGACGATGGGCACGATGGCCAGCTTGCTGAGCGTCGCGGCGCGGTTGGCGCCATCGCGATCGGCGCCTGCGGCCTTGAGCGCCGGCAGTTCCTCGATGCGGCCCTCGAGCGACGCGAGGTCGGCCTCGGGGTGCACGTCGTCGGCGGGAATGGCGATGTCGTCAGCGGGCTCCACGCCGGTCAGCGTGCGCAGGGTGCGCTTGCTGGTGGCGACGAGCGAGACGGCGTCGGCGACGGTCTGGCGCGTGCGCGCGACCTCGGCCTTCGAGCGCAGCAGGTCGAGCTCGGTCGACGAGCCCGCGCTCGATCGCACCTCCATCAGCTTGAGCTGCGCCTCGGCCACGTCGACGCTGCGACGCGCCGACTGCAGCACCGCGAGGCTGGCCGCGTAGCCGAAGTACGACGCGGCGACCTGGCGGCGCACGAGGTCGCGGGTGACGAGCTCGCGGAACTGTGCGCCCTCGCGCGCGGAGTCGGCCGCCGCCGCGCGGAACCAGCGCGTGGTGTCGATGAGCGGCAGGTCGAAGCGGAAGGTGCCCGCCACCTGGTCGGCCGGCTGAATGACGAGCTTGGTGACGCCGCCCATGCCGTTGGGCAGCGACGCCTCGGCCGCGTACTGGTTGTGGGTGTAGCTGCCCTGCGCCGTGAAGTACGGGAGCATGGCAGTCCACGCGGCGCGGAAGTCGGCCGCCGCCTTGTTGCGCTGCTCGATCGTCACGCGGTGGTCGACGTTGTTCGTGTCGGCCGCGTCGAGGAATTCCTTCAGGGTCTGCGCGCTGGCCGACGACGTGCCCAGCGCCACCACCAACGCCACCATCAGCCTCGAGACTGCGGCACTCACTTGCTGACCTCCGCGGTGAGCTCATCACCGTGCGCGGGTTTCTCTTCGCTGACCGGTGCGCCCACCGTCGGCTGCTTCGCCTTGCGGAACAGCAACGAGATGTCGTCGAAGAACGAATAGACGACCGGCACCGCGACGAGCGTGAGCAGGAGCGAGAGCGACTGGCCGCCGACCACCACGCCGGCGGTGGCGCGGTTGAAGCCCGAGCCGATGCCCTTCGCGGTGACGAGCGGGATCATGCCGGCCACGAAGGCGAAGGTGGTCATCAGAATCGGGCGCAGGCGGTCCTTGTTCGCCTTGAGAATCGCCTTGAGCCGCGCCGCCTTGCGCACCGCGCGCTCGATCGACGCGAAGTTGAAGACCGTCTGCTGGCGGCCGTTGAGCTCGACCACCTGCGTCTTCCAGTCGGCCTTGAGCAGCGCCTTCTCGAGGGCCTCGCGGCCGATGATGGCGTCGAGCGCGTCATGCAGCGCGCCGCGCACGTCGGCTTCGGAGTCGTTCTTGAACGCCTTCTCGAGCGCCTTCTCGATGGTGGGGTCGAGCTCTTCACGCAGCTGGTTGCTGTGGTCGATCTGCAGAATGGCGTTCTTCTTCACGACGCCGAAGAGCACGAAGATGCCGAGGAAGCTGTACAGGTCGAGCGCCTGGTCGAAGAGGATCACCGAGGCGATGGCGTACGGCAGCGTCAGCGGCAGCGAGATGAGGATCGTGATGGGGTGCAGCCACGACTCGAACTGCGCCGCGAGGATCAGGTACATGAACACGAAGCTCGCCAGCAGGCCGAAGATGAAGCTCAGGCCGGTCTCGCGCATCAGCTTGGTCTGACCCTGGGGCTTCATCGCGAAGCCCTTGCCCATCTTGGGCACCTCTTCCTCGATGATCTTCTTGATGTTGTCGCCCACCTCGCCCTGCGACGCGCCGGGGCCGGCGTTGGCGAGGAAGGTGACCTGCCGCTCGCGCTGGTAGTGGAGGATGGTGGCCGGGCTGGTGCCGGTCTTCACCTGCACCACGTCGGCGAGGTTCACGAGGCCCAACTTCCGGCTCGGCACGGTGATGAGGCGCAGCGCGTCTTCGCTGGTGCGGTACTCGGGCGTCGCGCGCAGGCGCACCTCGTACTGCTCGCCGCGCTCGGCGTAGGTCGAGACCTTCTGACCGGCGACGAGGTACTGGAGCGCCTGGGCCACGTCGATGACCTGCACGCCGAGGTCGGCGGCGCGCGCGCGGTCGATGTAGACGCCCAGCTCGGGCTTGCCGAGCACCAGCGTGGAATCGACGTCGACGGCGCCGGGCACTTCCTTCTTGATGCGCTCGATGATGCGCGGCGTGGAATCGGCGAGCACGCGCAGGTCGGGGCCGGCCACGAGGAACTGGATCTTCGCGGTCGCCTGGCCGCCGCCGAACTCGTTCACCTCGGCGATGTTCACCTTCAGCTCGGGCGGGAGCGTGGGCAGGATCTCCTGCCGCATGAGGTTCATGTAGTCGTTCTGGCTGATGGTGCGTTTGTCGGGCGGCACCAGCTTCACGTAGATGCGCGCGAGGTTGGGGCTGCGGGCGGCGTCGTCACCGACCGTCACCAGCGTGGCCACCACTTCCTTGCGGGCGCGGATGATGCGGGCCACGCGCTCGCCGACCAGCTCGGTCGCGGCGACCGACCGGCCCTCGGGCAGGCGAATGACCACCTCGAACTGCGCGCGATCGTCGATGGGCAGGAAGCCCTTCTTCGCCTTGCTGGCCAGCGGGCCCATGGCGAGCAACGAGAGCACCGAGACGATGGCCACGATCCACCGGCGGGGCATGAGGAAGGCGAGCAGCGCCACGTACGCGCGCTCGATGGGCCGGTAGAACACGTCGACCACGCGCTCGAGCAGCGTGCGGGTGTGATCGCCGGGCGGCTTGGCCTTCAAGAAGCGCGCGGCGAGCGACGGGGTCAGCGTGAAGCTGACGAACAGCGACACCGCGATGGAAAAGCTCATCGTGATGCCGAAGCTCCCGAGGAACCGGCCGGGGATGCCGGCGACGAACGCGATGGGGAGGAAGACGGCGATCAGCGAGAGCGTGGTGGCGAGCACCGCGGTGCCGATCTCGCGCGTGCCCTCGATGGCGGCGCGCTTCGGATCCATGCCCTTCTCCTCGACGAACTTGAAGATGTTCTCGAGCACCACGATGGCGTCGTCGATCACGATGCCGACCGCGAGCGCGAGCGCGAGCAGGGTGATGGTGTTGAGCGTGTAGCCCTGCAGCTTCATCAGCGCGAAGGTGCCGATGATCGAGGTGGGAATGGCGAGCGCGGCGATGATGGTCGAGCGCACGTTGCCCAGGAAGAGCAGCACGATGATGGCCGCGAAGATGGCGCCGAGAATGAGGTGCTCGGTCACCGCCTCGGTGCCGGTGCGCACCACCGCCGAGCCGTCGCGCTGCACCTCGAGGCGGTAGCCGGGCGGCAATTCCTTCGAGACGTCCTTCATGCGCTCACGAATCGAATCGACCACCGCGACGGTGTTGGTGCCCGACTGCTTGCTGATCGACATCAGCACCGTGCGCTCGCCGTTCCACCGCGCGGAGCTGTCGACGTCTTGCACGCCGTCTTTCACCTCGGCGATCTCGTCGAGGCGAATCGAGCGGCCGGCCTGGTCGCGCACGATGATGGCGCCGAGGTCCTGCACGGTCTCGACGCGGCCGTTGATGCGCAGCGTGTAGTAGTCGCGGCTGGTGTCGACGCGGCCACCGGGCAGCGTGATGTTCTGCGCGTTGATGGCGCCGGCGACCTCGAGCGGCGACAGGCCGAGCGCCTTCAGCTTCACCGGGTCGACCATCACGTCGACCTGGCGCTTGCGGCCACCGATGAGCACCACCTTGCCGACGCCGCTCACCGATTCCAGGCGGCGGCGCACGATGCGGTCAGCGATGTCGGTCACGTCGCGCACCGACTTGCCCTCGGCGCGCAGGGCGACGAACAGCACCGGCTGGGCGTCGGGCTCGAACTTGAGCACCACCGGCGGGTCGATGCCGCGCGGCAGCTCGGCGAGCACGCTGTTCACCTTCTGCTGCACTTCCTGCGAGGCGATGTCGACGTTCTTCTCGAGGATGAACTGAATGATGACCTGGCTGACGCCTTCCGACGTGGTGCTGCGCAGCTCGTCGATGCCGGCGATGGTGTTGACCGCGCCTTCGATCTTCTCCGAGACCTCGCGCTCCATGTCTTCCGGCGACGCGCCCGGCTGAATGGTGGTGATCGCGACGACGGGGAAGTCGATCTTGGGGAACTGGTCGACGCCGAGCTGCGTGTAGAACACGCCGCCGACGACGAGAATCACGAGCGAGAGCACCGTCGCGAAGACGGGCCGCCTGACGCACAACTCAGCGAGCCATTGCATGGTCGAAGTTCCTGTTCTCGCGAGTTACGGCAGCTGAATCGACGAGCCGTCCTGCAGGCCGGGCGGCGGCGAGACGATGACCTTGTCGCCCGCCGAGAGCGGCTCGAGCACCGCGACGCGGCCTTCCTTCTCGACGCCGGTCTGCACCACCACCTCGAAGGCCTGGCCGTTGCGCGCGAGGAAGAGGCGCTTGATGGTGCCGTCGGCCTTGATGGCGCCCACCGGCACCGTCGGCTGTTCTTCTTCACCGACCGCCAGCCGCGCGGTGGCGAACATGCCGGGCCGCAGCTCGCCCGCGTCGTTCTTCGCGTTGGCCTCGACGATGAGGTCGCGGGTGTTGGCGCGCAGCGCGGGCGAGACGAAGCGCACCGTGGCGGGGAAGGTCTTGCCGGGGAAGGAGCTCACCGAGAGCTGCAGTTCCTGCCCTTCCTTCACCAGCGCGACGGCCGGCTCGGGCACCGAGAGGCTCACGCGCACCGGGTTGATGGCGAAGATGCTCGCCACGCGGGTGGGCGGCTGCACGTACTCGCCGACGTTCACGAAGCGCTCGCCGATGATGCCGTCGAACGGCGCGCGAATGATGGTGTCGCCGGCGACCTTGTTCGCGAGGTCGGCGTTCGCCTGCGCGGCGTTGGCCTGGTACAGCTGCGCGGTGCACTGCGTCTTGAGGCGCTCGAACTCGCTCTTGGCGATGGCGCCCTGCGAGAAGAGGGTGTCGGCGCGCTCACAGTCCTGCTTGGCGAGCTGCACCTGGGTCTGCGCGGCCTGGCTCTGCGCGTTGGCGGCGGCGGCCTGGAAGCCCGCGGCGCGCGAGTCGACCACCGCGATGATCTGCCCGAGCTTCACCGGCATGCCGCGCTCGACGTAGGTGTTGGTGACGCGACCGCTGACGTTGGCCGCGATGTCGGACTGGCGGTCGGCGGCGATGCTGCCGGTCAGGGTGAGGAAGCGCGGCATCTTCTGGTGCTCGACGGTGCCGGTCTCGACCTTCACCGGCGGGAGCGCGATGAGCTCGGGCTTGGTGGCGGTGGCCTCGCTGGCGCTCTCGGGCTTCTTGCAGCCGGCGAGCGCGACGAAGCCGAGGGTCAGACCCAGGGCGGGCAAACGGTACGAACGATTCATGGGACCTCGGTGGGGGAAGGTGGGGTGGACGGAGGTCACGCGACCTCCTGACGGTGCCGCTTGTTCGAACGCGGCGCCAAAGCGCGGTGAAAGAGCTCGACGAGGCCCTGCAGGTACTCGCGGTTGCTCTTGGTGGAGTAGTGGACCTTCGCGATGTGCGCGGTGAAGGCGCGGGTCTGCACGGCGCCGAGAATCGCGGTCGCCGCCGACTCGGGGTCGGGCACGTCGGCGAGCCCGGCTTCCTGGGCGAGCTCGAGCCAGCGGGCGATGGCGTGGAGCGCGCGTGCGGGCGACTTCCACTTGCCCTGGAAGAGCTTGTCGTGGGGGATGCCGCTCTCGCGCAGCGCGCTGATGCACGGCACCACTTCTTCGAAGAAGGCCCACAGGTCGGTGAAGCGCTCGAGCAGCTGCACGTCGAGCGCGCGGCGGTCGGGGCCGTTGGCGAAGCGCTGGAGGAAGGGAGGGTTCTCGGGCGGGCGGAGCGCGCGCAGCAGCAGTTCCTGGCGGCTGCCGAAGCGCTTGAGCAGCGCCGGCCCGGTGACGCCCAGCTCGCGGGCCACGTGGTCGAGCGAGACCTGGGCCCCGTGCTCGAAGACGCAGCTGCGCGTCGTCGAGAGGATCTGCTCGTCGGTGATCAGGCGGGGCCGGGCCATGGCGCGTTCGTTAGTAAGTCCTTACTAACTTGTGCGCAACACAGTGATTGCGTGCCGGCACGGTCACAGCGCGGGCGTGACCTGTAGCAGCGAGCGATTTCAAACACCTGCGAGCGCGCGCGCGTACGTGAAGAAGTGTGACGGAGTGCGCGGCTGCTCGGGCCGTGAAGCGGCGCTTCTGATCAGCGCAGGCGCTCGACCGCCGTGACCGCCGTCAACGGAATCGAGCCGTACACGTGCGGGAACCTGCGGCCAGGTTCGTGGTGGGCGTGGGCCTGGCCGTCGGGCGGCGCGGGCGCTTCCCACTTCAGCGGCACGTCGAGCTTCGCCTCATCGAGGGTGACGAGCATCAGCCCGGTGGTGACGTGCGCGTAGTAGGCGGCGACGACCTGCAGCGCGGCGGCGCGATCTCCGCAGCAGTGCACGAAGCCGTCGGCCCCGAAGCGCGCGGGCAGGTAGCGGCCGTCGGCCTGGCCGGCGGTCCATTCGGACTCGGTGGCGACGTGAAAGAGGCTCACTGGAGCTCGGCGAGGTCCTTCGAGAGGGCGGGGCGGGCCTTCTGGTGCACCAGCGGGGCGAGTTCCCCTTCGCGCACCGACTTGAGCTTCGAGTTGCGGTCGGCGACCGCGGGCTTGAAGGCGAGGTAGCCTTCGCGCACCTTGTTGCCCTGCTCGTCGGTGCGCAGCGGCTCGGCGTCGAGGCGGGTGAGCAGTTCCTCGAACGCGGCAGGGTCGTAGCCGGCCGACACGAGCATCGAGGCGCCAGCGCGATCGGCCTCGAACTCCACGTCCTTCGAGGGCACCGAGCTCATCATCGCCATCGCGCTGAACATGAACGACTGGAAGTCGTTGGTCCCGGCGGTGGGCGGGTTCTTGTACGCCTCGACCTGCTTCAAGAGCGCGTCCTTCGCGGGGCTGGGTTCCAGCCCGGCCTTCGCGAGCTCGGCGGTGGTGGTCGCGGCGCGGCACTGGGTGGCGAGGCTTTTGCGCAGCGACTGCTCGGCGTGGCCGAGCGAGACGTGGCCGATCTCGTGCGCGAGCAGCCCCGCGAGCTCGGCCTCGTTGTGCAGCTTGCGCAACATGCCGGTGGTGACGAACACCCACCCGCCAGCGCCGGAGAACGCGTCGGGCAGGTCGGACCGCACCACGCCGAAGGTCCACGGCAGGTTCGGTTGGCTCGAGCGCCTGGCGAGCACCAGGCCCAGCTCGGCCAGCTGGCGCGGCGCGGCGCCGTCGGTGACCGCGGCCTTCTTGTCGAGCTTCGCGGCGATCATCGCGCGGCCGTAGCGGCGCACCTCGTCGGGCGTCAGCGGCTGGGTCTCGATCGGCGAGCAGGCGCGGTCGGCAGCGTCGGCGGCGGCGCGGGAGAGCGCGGCGATGCGCATCGCGTCGGCCTGTATCTTCATGAGGTCGGTCGAAGACATCGAGCCCGCCGCGCCACCGCTCTTCGGCTCGGTCTTCTTCGGGTCCTTCGCTTCGTCGTCGCCGTCGCCGGCGGGCTGCTGCGCGTCTTTCGCGGTCGCGCACGCGCACAGCAGGGAGAGCACGACGGTGGGCAGCCAATGGCGGGAACGCATGCGACCTCCTGACAGGCAGAAAGAAACGGGGCGCGCAGGTGCGAAGACCCGCGCGCCCCTGGACTGAAACCGTCGGCGGCTTACTTGCCGTTGACCGGCGCGAGCAGCTTGCTCAAGTCGGCCTTCGCGGTGCCGGTGGCGAACGGCGCCAGCTCACCCTCGCGCAGCGCCTTCAGCTTGGCGACGCGATCTTCCGCCGCGGGGTGGGTCGAGAGGCCGCCGCCACCGCCGAGCGCCGAGAGGAGCTTCTCGTACTCGGTGGCGTCGTAACCGGCGAACGCCGTCAGCTCGAGCGCCATCTTGTCGGCCGCGAACTCCGATTCCTTGTCGTTGCCGCCCTGGAGAATCTGGATGACGGTGTCCATGAGGAACTTGATGAAGTCGCCGTCGGAGTTGTCGAGGTCGAGCTTGCCGTCGAACTTGAGCGCGAATTCCACGATCTTCTTCTGGCCTTCCGAGGGCGGGATGCCCTTCTTGGCCAGGTTGGCGACCGTGTTCGCGGCGGTGCACTGCTTTTCCTTGCCGTCGCGGTACTTGAGCAGCGAGTGCTTGAGCACCACGTGGGCGATCTCGTGCGAGAGCACGCCGGCGAGCTGCGCCTCGTTGGTCACCTTCTTGAGCAGCCCGCTGGTGACGAACACGTAGCCACCGGGCGCCGAGAGCGCGTTGGGGGTCTCGCTCTCGAGCACGCCGAAGGTCCACGGCAGGTCGGGGCGGCCCGAGAGGCGCGCGAGGTTGCGGCCGATGATCGACAGCTGCGCGCTGATCTCGTTCTTCGGGCTGTCGGGCAGGAGCACCGGCTTGCCGGCCTTCACGGCCTCCACCAGCACGTCGGGCTTCTTCTCGCTCTCGCCGTCGACGAAGGCCTTGTTGTCCTTCAGCTTGGACACCGCGACCACGCCGCCGACCGCGCGTTCCTCTTCCCAGCCGATCTCTTCCTTCAAGATGGGGGCGCACTTGGCCGACGCCTCGTCAGCCGATTCCTTGGTGAGCCGCGCGACGCGCTCGGCCTCGGCCTTCACGGCGTTGGGGTCGGGCAGGTTGCCGCTCTTGATCGAGCTGAACAGCGCGCAGCCCTGCAGCGCGACGGTGAACACCACCAGCGTCAACGTGCGCTTCACTTGCCACCCCCGAGTTCCTTCGCCTTGGCCGCGACCGCCGTCGGGGTCGCCTTCGCCTTGGTGTGCTCTTCGATGTACACGACGTCAGCCGCCGCGGCCGCGCCGTCCTGCCCGGCGTACTTCACGCCGGCCGAGGTGAGGCCCTTGGTGGCCGCCGCGGAGTTGGCGAACGACTGCGCCGACATGCTCTTGCCGTCGCCGCCGATTTCCTGCGCCGGCTTGCTGGGCGAGAGGTTGCTCATCAGCACGAAGCCCTTCTTGCCGTTGAACTCCACCTCGTGGAACGACTTGTCCTTGTCGCTGGGGCCCAGCCACTTCACCTCGGACCCGAGCGGCACCGCGACGACGTTCTTGGAACCGACCTTCGGGTCCTTGAGCAACTGCACGTCCTTCGCCTTGATGTAGAGCGGGCCGCCCTTGGCGACCGCCCACGCGACCGAGGCGCTCAACAGCGCGCTCGCCGCCAACACCTGCATCATTCGCTTCATTGTTTCTCCCCTGTTTGTACGGCTCATTTTTCCAACGTCGTCATCTCTGCCAAGGCGTCATTTTTCCAACGTCGACACCCCGTCCCACTGCGGAGGCGGTGGGTGCACTTCGAACTCGGTGCACAGCGCCAGGAGGCGCCGGCTCGGACCGTCACTCTCGTCGACCGCGAGGGCGGCGGCGAGCACTTGCTTGGCTTCGGTGAACTTGCGGCCGCGGTAGGCGAGCAGCGCCTGCCCGTAGAGGTCAACGACTTTCCGCTTTTCCGCTGGGAGTTCACCACGCAGTGACAGCAGCTCGTAGACCCGCGCCGCCTGCGTCTTGCCGGCGACGCGCACGAGGTCGAGCTCGCGCGTCTCGACCTGGTTGCGCACCGCCAGGTAGGTGCCCTCGCCCATCATGATGAGGGTGCCGTAGTTCTTGTTGGCGCCCTCGAGCCGCGCGGCGAGGTTCATCTCGTCGCCGATGGCGGTGTAGTCGAGCAGCTGCGCCGAGCCGATGTTGCCGACCATCATCTGGCCGGTGTTGAGGCCGACGCGCGTGTAGACGTCGGGCAGCCCCTCGCGCCGCAGCTCCTCGCGCAGCTTGCCCAGCGCCTTCTGCACCCGCAGCGCGCCCTTGCACGCCCGCAGCGCGTGGTCGTGGTGCGGCACCGGCGCGCCGAACAGCGCCACCACCGCGTCACCGATGTACTTGTCGATGCACGCGCCCTCCTCGGTGAGCTCGGGGGTGACGGTCGAGAGGTAGCGGTTGAGCAACGACATGAGCCGCTTCGGCTCGTCTTTGAGCTTCTCGCTGAAGGTCGAGAAGCCCTTGATGTCGGAGAAGAAGGCCGTGACGTTGAGGTTCTCGCCCTCGAGGCTGGGGAGCTTCTTCTGCTCGACCATCAGGTCGACGAGGTCGGCTTCCATGTAGTTCTGGAAGAGCTCCTTCATGCGCTCGCGTTCCTTGCGGGCGAAGAGGCGTTCCCACGTGGTGGCGAGAATCGAGGCCACCGTGCCGGCGAGACCGGGCAGCGCCGAGAGCACGTGGATGCGCGTCGCGACGAGGAAGCCGCCGGTGACGATGAAGAAGCCGACGTACAGCAGCACCGGCCAGCCGATGTCGACGAAGGTGTTGCGCACCACCAGCACCAGCGCGACCGAGAAGAGCGAGACCGCGAAGGCGAAGAGCAGCGAGGCCCAGAACGGCGCGGCGATGATGAACTCGTCGTGCAGCAGGTTGTCGATGATGGCCGCCTGCTTGATGAGGCCGGGTGTCGACTGGTCGAGCGGGGTGGCCTTGGAGTCACCCATGCCGGTCGCGGTGCCGCCGACCACCACGATCTTGCCCTTGAAGAACGAGCCCTCGGGGTCCTTCGAGAGATCGCCGGCGCATTCCTTCGGGCGCTTGCTCTCGTCTTCGTTGGTGCAGCGCAGGTAGCGGCTGACGACGGTCGAGAGCGTGACCACGCGGAAGCGATCGTCGAGGCGCCCGCCGTAGTGGATCTCGGCCGACCCGTCTTGATTGATGCGCACCTTGCGCTCGCCGATGGTGAGGTGGCCCGGCTCGAGCGAAATCGACTCGGCGTGCTCGAGCTGCGCAAAGAGCATCACCGGCAGGGTGGGGTAGGTGTTCTGGCCATCGGTGAAGGCGAACGCGGTGCGGCGCAGCTTGCCGTCTTCGTCTTCTTCGCTGCCCACCGAGCCGAAGCCGTCGACCGTCTCGAGCAGCGGGGGAATCGCGGCGATGGGGTTCTGCGCGAGGTCCTTGCCGGTGGGCTCACCGTTCACGCGCTCGGCGATGGTGGGGAAGGTCTGGGCCTCGAGGCCACCGCCGAAGTCCATCGGCGCGGAGTAGCAGCGGGCCGCCCATTCGAGCCGCGCGGCGGCGAGCTTCTTCGCGATCTCTGCGGCTTCCTCGGGCGTCGGGTCTTCGGGGAACTCGTCGGGGCCGACTTCCTTCTGGAAGGTGGGCATCGGGCCGATGGGCCGCGCGAGCGTGGGCTTGTCCACCTTCGGCAGCGCGGCGCCGACCGTGGCGTCGAAGCCGAGCACCACCGGCACCTTCACGTCCTTCAAGGTGTCGCTGAAGGCCTTGTCGCCCAGCCCGTTGCTGGTGGGCTCGTTGAAGACCATGTCGAAGACGATGCCGCGCACGCCCATCTTCGAGAGGTAGGTGACGAGGTCGGACCAGATGATGCGGTCGAAGGGGAGCGCGCGCCCGTAGCGGCCGGCCATGAAGTCGCTGCCGGCGACTTCCTTCATGGTGTCGTTGTCGAGCGCGACGATGAGCACGTCGTCGCTCAGCTTCGGCTTGCCGAGCCCGAATTCCTTCTGCACGAACTGGAGCACCGCGCGCTTGGGCAGCGTGAAGGCCTTCATGCCGTCGTCGTACGCGCCGCGTTCGTCGTCGGAGATTTCCATGACGTCGAACTGCCACCACAACCCGGCGAAGACGGTCGCGGTCGCGGCCAGCGCCAACATCACGAGCCAGGTGCGTGAGACGCGCAGCCAGATGAGGTGGAGCGCCCGCTTCATGGCGCGGACCAAAGCACGGCGGTGTTGATCAGCCGAGCGCTTTCACGGCCAGCGCCTTGCTCGCGAGGAACTCGGCGTTGAAGATCTTCGACGCGTACCGGCTGCCGTGATCGCACAGGAAGGTGACGATGCGCAGGCCCTGGTTCGGCCGTTCCTTCGCCAGCTCGTACGCCGCGGCCACGTTGAGCGCCGCCGAGGTGCCGACCACCAACGCGTCTTCCTTGGCCAGGTGGTACAGCGTGTCGATCATCACCTGGTCGCTGACGCGCATCGCGCGATCGATGACCGCGCGCTTGAAGTTGGCGGTCAGGCGCATGATGCCGATGCCCTCGGTGATCGACCCGCCGGTGGTCTCGAGCTTGCCCTCGCGCACGTGGCAGTAGAGGCCCGAGCCGAACGGGTCGGCGAGCACCACCTCGAGCTTGGGGTTCTTCTTCTTGAGCGCCTCGCTGACGCCGCCGAGCGTGCCGCCGGTGCCGCACGAGGCGACGAGCACGTCGACCTTGCCCTCGCACTGCGCCCAGATTTCCTCGGCGGTGGTCTCGACGTGAAAGTCGGAGTTCGCGGTGTTCTCGAACTGGTTGGCCCACCACCAGCCCGGGTTCGCCTCGGCCAGCCGCCGCGCCTGGTGGAAGAAGTGGTTCTCGTTGGCGAACGGCACGGGCGGCACCTTGCGCACCTCGGCGCCCATCGCCTCGAGGAACTCGTATTTCTCGCGCGCCTGGTTGTCGGGCATGGTGACCACCACGCGGTAGCCGCGCTCGCGCCCGAGCAGGGCGAGCCCGATGCCGGTGTTGCCCGCGGTGCCTTCGACGATGGTCGCGCCGGGCTTCAGCAGCCCCTTCGCTTCAGCGTCGCGAATCATGCCCTTCGCGGCGCGGTCTTTGATCGACCCGCCGGGGTTCATGAACTCGGCCTTGCCGAGGATCTCGTTGCCCGTGCGCCGGCTCAGCGAGCCGACGCGCAACAGCGGCGTGTTGCCGACCGCGTCCCAGAGCGTGGAGATGCGGGCGGTCACCGGCTTTTCAGAACGCGAAGACCACGCCGGCGCGAATGCCCGGGTAGCCGACCTCGGCCTTGAGGCCGAAGTTCTTGCTGAACCAGTAGTGGATGCCGACCATGCCGTACGGCCACGGCAGGAAGGGCGTCGTGTAGCCGAACCAGATCTGCGCGAGGAAGCCGATCTTCGCGTACGCCTCGAGCTTCTCGAGGATGTGGAACTTCCACTGCACGCCGACCGGCAGGTACAGCGAGAACGGGTACGCCGAGCCCAGGTAGAAGACGAAGTCGGCGCCGAAGTCGATGCCGAACTCGTCGTTGAGCTTGGGGATGAAGCCGTTCTTCACGATCGGAATGTAGAAGCTCGCGCCGACGCCGATGGGGAAGTAGCCGATGCCGAAGTGGCCGTACGGGAGCAGGCCGTGCACCGAGAGGATCATCGGGCGCGAGTCGTAGTTGCTCGCGTCGAGCAGGCCGCCCTGGGCGCGGATGCCAGAGCCCGAGCCACCACCCTCTTCGGGCGGCGGGGGCGGCGGCGGAGGATCTTCGGCGAACGCGGCGGTGCTGATGGTGCCGGCGAGTGCGAGCGCGGTGAACAGGTGAACGGTCTTCATGTGCATCCCTCCCTGCTGCGAGTCGAGCGCATGAAGACAGAAAGCGAGATCAGCCGCGACGAAATTCTCTTCAGCGGCCCGTCTCGTCGACCGGGCTCTGCGTGTTCCACAGCATGAAGGTGCGCGCGCGAATGCGGCGATCGAGCACGTCACCGAGGCGCGCCCGCTCGCCCCGCGGGTAGAGCGCGATGGTGAAGAGCGTCTGCTCGGCGCGCTCGGGCACGCCGCGCGCGTTGGCCGCGGGGCGCTCGGCCTCGTCGGTCACCGTCCACATCAGCGCGACCATGATGTCTTCTTCGTACGCAGCGAGCGCCTTCGTCTGCTCAAGGCGTTCCATGAAGTCTTCGCTGCCCCGAATGCGCCCGTACACCAGGCACGGGTACTCGTTGCAGTCGACGCCGTTGACGCCGCCCGGCACCCCCGACTGCCCGAACGCGCGCGTGAGCGACGACTGGAGCTGTTGCTGGGAAAACCGTGGCTCGACCTTGTCGTCGGGCGGCGGGAGCGGGGCGCCCTCGTTGGCCTGCCGTTCTTCGCGCTCGGCCTTCACGCGCGTCTGCAGCGCGAGCAGCTGCGGCAGACAGTCCTGGGGCTCCAGCACGTCGAGCGCGTTCGCCGGCGGCGAGCGCGGCCGGGTGGTGCGCTCGACGGTGAGCATGCCGCCGTCGAGCGCCGCGGCGCCGAAGAACGGCGCGAGCGGCACCGTGTTGGGCGGCGCCTTCGTGGTGATGACGGTGTTGGTGCAGGTCGAGATCGACTTCGCGCCACCCCAGGCCGGCGCGGGGTCGGGCGCGGTGAAGCGGCCCAGCTCGAAGGCCCCGAAGAGCAGCACCACCACCAGCGGCACGGCGTAGCGCGCGGGCATCGGTCACCCTGCCTTGAAGCCGAGCTTCGCGAGGTCGTCGCTGAACTGCTCGACGGTGGTGAACACGCGCCCGTGCATGCCGACCTGGGTCGCGGCGCTGGCGTAGGCCTTCACGTCGTCGAAGAAGACCGTCTTCCACGGCAGCGTGCCCGCGGCGGCCAGCGCCTGCTCGAAGATGCGCTTGTCGGGCTTCATCACGCCCACCTCGCACGAGAAGATGAGCGCGTCGAAGCTCTGCAGCACCGGCAACAGCGGCTTCAAGTACGTCACGTGCTGGTCGTGGGTGTTCGAGAGCAGCACCAGCTTCGCCTGGCCGACGAGGAACTGCGTCATCGCGACCATCGGCTCGTTGACGGTGAAGTGGCAGTTCCACACCTCCAGCCACTTCGCGGGCGAGAGGTCCTTGCCCAGGCGCTGCACGAGCTCCTGGCGCAGCAGGTCGCCCTTCACGTGGCCGGTGTTCACGCGTTCCCAGAAGCCGGGCTCGACCTGCGCCTTGATCGCGTCGCGGGTGGTGTCGAACGCGCGCGCCATCTCGTTGAACAACTTCTCGTTGTCGTGAAAGGCGAGCACGTTGCCCAGGTCGAGGATGATCGCGTCGATCGCCATGGGAGCCTTCTACCAAGCTCGGTGGAGTCGATCTCCGCGTCGTCTCCACCGGCATGAAACCACGGCGCCCATGGAGCCGACGCGGCCTCGACTCCACCGAGCTTTGACTCAGCGCAGACGGAAGCGGCGCGAGCGGCCGAGCGAGATGGGGTTGTCGTCGCCGCCGCGGCGTCGCTTCGCCTTCGGCGCGGCGGGGCCGATGGGGTCGGGGCAGAGGTCGCGCACACGGCAGGTGCGGCACGGCGAGCCCGACCACACCGCGTGGAAGAGCGAGGTCACCGCGTCGATGGTGTCGAAGTCTTCGGTGACGAAGCCCAGCTCGAAGTTGCGCGCGTCGGCGTGCTTGGCGCCCAGCCCCGCGCCGGTGAGGTTGGCGCTGCCGAGGTAGAGCCACGCGCCGTCGACGAGCACCGCCTTGAAGTGCACGCGCGGGCAGATCTTGAGCGTCATGCCGCCCGAGGTGAGGCGCTCGTGCTTGTCGAACGCGTCGCGAAACGGGCGACTGGGCAGCTCGGCGTGCAGCACCTTCAGCTCGACGCCGCGCTGGCTGAGCTGCGCGAAGAGTTCGACCAGCGGGCGGAACTTGCCGTTGCCCGACGCGGGGGGAATCAGCATCGCCTTCACGTTCGCGGTGGCGATGAGCACCGACTCGCGCGCGTGGGCGATCTTGTCGAGCACCACCCGGCGGTAGAGCGCCTCGCCTTGCAGGAGTTCTGCCTCGATGGTGGCCATGGTGGCGAAGTGTCCCGCGCGGAGTGGCGCGCGCTACTTTTGAAGACCTCTCTCTTAGTCAGCGGTGATGCCCGCCGCCGCGCAGATCGACTGGACGTCGCTGGGGACCGGCTTCGACCCCCGGCGCATCACCCGCTTCACCCACCGGCTGCACGAGCACCCGCTGTTGCAGGCGAGCGCGCTCCACCAGCTCGCGCGCCGCGTGGAGCCGCTCAACCTGGTGAAGTTCAAGAGCCCGTCGGTGAAGAGCACGAGCGATCTCTTCCTCACCGAAGATCGCCCCGCGCCCGGCAGCTCGCTCGATCAGATCTTCGAGCACCTCGACGCGCCGGCGACGTGGCTGGCGATCTACGAGCTGACGCGCGACCCGGCGTACCGGCCGCTGTGCGACGAGCTGCTGGCCGACATCGCCGCGCACCTGGGGCCGGTCGAGCAGGGGCTGTACGGGGCCGATCTCGCGATCTTCCTCTCGGCGCCGCCCGCGTTCACGCCGTACCACATCGATCAACACCCGGTTTTCTTCTTCCAGCTGCGGGGGAAGAAGCGCCTCTCGTTGTGGGACGCGAGCGACGCCTCGGTGTTGCCGCCGGAGCTCGCCGAAGACTTCCTCTGCAACAAGACGGAAGGCCGCGTGCGGTGGCGCGACGAGCTCGCCGCGAAGGCCATCGACGTCGAGCTGAGTGCGGGGCAGGGCGTCTACTGGCCAGCGACCACGCCGCACCTCACGCGCACCGAGGGCCACTGGGCGACGAAGGACGACGCCTACTCGCTGTCGTTCAACATCAGCTACTACACCGAGGCCACGAAGCGCCGGCTCTACGGCGCGGCGCTCAACCAGCTGCTGCGCAACCGCGCGAAGGTCTCGCCCCGGCCGTTCCGCGACGAGGGACTGCGCGACGCGGTGAAGGCGCGCCTGGGCAAGCGGTACCTCCAGCTGCGGCGGCTCATCACCGGCCGCCCGCTGCGCCCGGAGCAGGGTATCTAGCGCCTCGATGATCACCATCGAGCCCCACCCGCTCCTCGACGCCAGCTGCTTCACCGCGACCTTCCCGAAGACGATGGAAGCGCTCGGCACGTCCGACGCGCTCTTGCAGTTGCTCAAGCTCGACGCGCCGGCGCCGTTGAAGCCGAACGACGACATTCGCGGCGTGGTGCGGGAGCTCTTGCGGCACGGCGGCTACAAGCCGACCGGGCGTGGCAAGCCGGCGTCGGAGTACCTGGTGCGCGCGGTGGGCGAGAACGCGCTGGGCGCCATCAACGTGGTGGTCGACGCGTGCAACGTCGCCTCGCTGCACAGCGGGCTGCCGATCAGCGTGGTCGATCTCTCGCTCGCGAAGGCGCCCTTCACCATCAAGATCGCGCCGGCGGGCACGAAGTACGTCTTCAACCGCGGCGGGCAGGAGATCGACGTGTCGGGCCTGGTCTGTCTCTTCGACGCCGAGGGTCCGTGCGCGAACGCGGTGAAGGACTCGCAGCGCACCAAGACCACGCCGCAGACCACGCAGGTGCTGTGCGTGGTGTGGGGCACCAGCGCGTTGCCCGGCCGCGCGAACCAGACCGCCGCCTGGTACCGCGAGTTGCTGCAGCCGTTCGGCGCGCAGTGCACGGTGGTCTGAAGGCGCGTCACTTCGTCGGCAGCGGGCCCTCGAGCACCACGCGGCTCGCCTCGTCGGGCGGCGCCTCTGCGGCGAGGTGCGCTTCGGCGTGCACCAGCTCGAGCCGGAAGCGCGTCGCTCCCTTCAGCTGGCTGAAGCACACCTTCGTGCTCGGGAACGGGCGCGTGTCGCTCGCCAGCTCGAGGCCACCGTCGGCGCCGGTCACCAACTTGCGCAGCAGGTACTTGCGGCCGATGGGCGTGGCGCACGTCTCGTCGGCGCAGAGCGCGAGGCGCAGGTGGTGGAAGGGATCTCCCGTCGGCACGGCGTGGCCCGCGCCGGTCGCGGTGACGGTCGCGCACGCGCCGGTCCACGTGATGGCGAGCGTCTTCTGCAGCAGCTCGAGATCGTGCCCGCCCGCGGATCGGTGGTTGCCGTCGGCGAAGTGGCAGTCGACGCAGCCTTCCTTGCTGGCCGAGCGGCGCCACTCCTCGACCGTGTCCTGCATGGCGAGCGCGACGAAGTGCTGCTCGGGCGCCTTGAACTGGTGACACGAGACGCACGCCGCGTCGGTCACCTTCGTGAAGGTCGCGTCGTGGCAGACCGTGCAGCCGATGGCGCGCTCACCGCCCTGCGGGTCGTGGCAACCGACGCACCACCGGCGCTGGCCGTTCGCGACGAACGAGAGCTGGAAGAGCGGGTTCGACCACGCGCGGCCGTGCGCTGACGCGGCGTTCTCGCGTGCCTGCGCGGGGTGACAGCTCTCACACGTCTTTCCGGGCGGCATCGCCGGGTGCGCTGCGAGCACGCTGATCAACACCGGCCACACGCTGGGCAATCTGCCATGGTCGCTGCCTTCGGAGGGGACCATGAGCAAGCGCTACTTCGAGTTCGTCGAGGGCACGTCGAGCAAGTTCTGGGAAGTGTGGGTCGAGGGAGCGAAGGTCTTCACGCGCTACGGGAAGATCGGCGCGAGCGGCCAGGTGACGGTGAAGGACGAGGGGTCGCCCGACGCCGCGCAGAAGCTCCACGACAAGCTGGTGCGAGAGAAGACGGGCAAGGGCTACGCCGAGAAGGGCGGGTCCACTCCAGCCGCGCCCGCTCCCGCACCCGCCGCGGTCGCGAAGAAGGTCGCCACCAAGGTCGCGAAGAAGGTCGCGCCGGCCGCTGCGCCGAAGAAGAGCGAGGTGCCCGCGGGCGCGATTCGGCTCGAGTTCAAGGAAGGCGGGTCGGCGAAGTTCTGGCAGATCCAACGGCAGGGCGACGCCTTCACCGTGACGTACGGGAAGATCGGCACGCCCGGCCAGGTGCAGAAGAAGAAGTTCAAGAGCGAGTGGGAAGCGCGGCGCGCCCACGACGCACTCGTCGCTGAGAAGACGAAGAAGGGCTACCAGCCGGTGGTGAGCGGCGCCGCGCCGAGCACGCCGACCACCGTCGCGCGAGACGAGGCGCTCGAGCGGGCCATCGTCGAGCGCGACGGAGCCGACGACGGCTTCCTCGTCTACGCCGACTTCTTGAGCGGGCAGGGCGACGTGCGCGGTGAGCTCGCGACGCTGCAGGGCCAGCTCGCGAAGAAGAAGGACAAGAAGCTCGCCGCGGCCGTCGCGAAGCTGCTGTGGGACCAGCGCGTGCACTTCTACGGCCCGTGGGCGGCGTACCTCTCGCAGTCAGATCGCGAGTACGGCACGCCGCCGCTCACCGCGACGTGGCGGTGGGGCTTCATGGACGAGCTGACGCTCTCGGCCTCGACCGGTTGGGCGAGCGGCGCGGTGTCGATTCCCACCGTGCGCGACGCCGGCGAGCTGGTGCGCTCGATTCCGAAGGTCGACTCGGCGCGCTTCGTGCGCTCGCTGACCATCGCGATCCCCGTCGTCGAGTCGGAGTGCCGCTTCGCGAACACGGTGAAGGAGCTGGTGAAGGCGATGCCGTCGATGCCGCTCTTGCGTCGCCTGACGCTCGGCGACTTCACCTACGAAGACACCGAGCTCTCGTGGTCGTACCTCGGCAAGCTCGACGCGCTGTGGCCGCTCGCCTCGAAGCTCGAGTACCTCAAGCTCCGCGCGGGCGAGATGTCGCTGGGCACCATCGTCGCGCCGGCCTTGAAGGAATTCCGCGTCGAGACGGGCGGGCTCTCGAAGGCCAGCCTCTCGTCGATCTGCCGCGCGCGGTGGCCGCAGCTCGAGACGCTGCACCTGTGGTTCGGGCAGGACGAGTACGGCTGTGACTGCAGCGCCTCGGACGTGCAGCCGATTCTCGACGGCACCGGGCTGGGTCAGCTCAAGCACCTCGGGCTCGCGAACTCGACGTTCGGCGATGAGCTGGTGGCGCTGCTGGTGAAGTCGAAGATTGCTCGGCAGCTCGAGACCCTGGACCTCTCGATGAGCCACCTCACTGATGTCGGCATCGACGCGCTCGTGGCGGGCAAGGCGAACTTCCCGAAGCTGCAGAAGCTCGACGTGTCGCGGTGTCTGTTGGGGCCGAAGGGCGTGAAGGCGGCGAAGGCGATGGCGAAGATCGTCGAGGCGAAGAACCAGGAAGACCCGAGCGAGTACAGCGAAGAGGACTACCGGTACTCGGCCGTCGGCGAGTGAGGCGGCAGCTTCGGTTACTCCTCACCCCGACCCTCTCCTCTGAAGAGGAGAGGGAGGCTATTCGCGAACGTCGTCCGTCTCGTTCCACGGGAGCCCGCCGGCGATCTTCTCTCCGTTCGCGCCGAGCCGCTCGATGCTGCTCACCGACCACGTATCGATCGTCGGGTCACCATCGAGCTGCTGTGCACACAGCGCGGTGAACGAACACGCGGGGCAATCACCGTGCAGCCCGGCCTGGTCGAGCAGGATCTTCAGCATGTCGGGCTCCAGCGCGGGCCCGCTCTTCCCGTCGGCTCCCGGGCCCACGATGATCAGCAGCGGCGGGGGCGCGAGCGTCGGCGGCAGGTCCCGCATCGTCACCGCGTAGCGCTTGTTCGCTTCGTAGAACGCGCGCTCCGCGGTCACCACGTCGGTCAGCGCGACGCGGCAACGGTCCTGCTGCCGCCGGTACGTGAAGCGCTTGTAGTTGGGCAGCACCATCGCCACGAAGATCAGCGCCCCGACGCCGCTGACCAGCATCGCCATCTGCCCGAACTGCTTTCGCTTCTCGAACCGCGGGTCCTTGCGCGTGAAGACGATGAGGCCGAGCGTGAACGAGACGAGCAGCAGCGGCGGGAAACACAAGCCCACCACCGAGAGCACCAGCGCGATGAGCGGGAGCCCGCTCTCTTCGGGGGGCGGGGCAGGGTCGGCCATGCGCGCCTCATACGTGATTCGCGAACGCGATTCCGCCGTCGTGTCTGCCCGGCCGACGTGGCATGTCTCGACGCCGCTCATGCGCAATTTCCGCTTCGTCGCGCTCCTGCCGCTCCTCGTCCTCTCTGCCTGCGTCAAGCGCGTCGCCCCGCCGACCGAGACGCTCGAAGACGCGGCGGCGAAGGCCGGCCCCGGTGCCTCGGCGCACGTGCTCGCGCTCGCCGGCTTCCACGCGCTGTTGATCGACGGTGATGCGACGAAGGCCCAGCAGCTCTTCGACCAGTCGCTGGGCAAGGACAACGCCGAGGCGCTCGCGCTGATGGGCCAGGTGGAGCTCGCGCAGCGGCTCGCGTTGCCCGACAAGATCGTCGCCGCGGGGCTGGATCTCGTCGAGCGTCAGCCGGGGCACCCGCTCGCCCCGGTCGCCGCGCGCGCCGTGCTCGACCAGGTGACGACCTCGCTGAGCACCTCGGAAGCGGTGCGCAACCGCGTGCCGGCGCTCCTCGCGGGGCGCGTGCACCAGGCCGACACGGCGTACCTGCTCCGCGCGGCGCTGGCGAACGCGTGGCTCGAGCTGAACGACCTGCCACGCCACGCCGCGGTGCTCGCCGAGACCGGTGTGCCGACGGTCGGCACCTTCGTCGGTCCCTTCTCCGCGTGGCACTTCCTCTCGGCGCGTGAGGTGCTCGCCCCCGAGAAAGATGGCTCGCTCGCCGCGCTGCCCGCCGGGCCGTGGGGTGCGCTCGCGCCGCGGCAGGTGCGCTTCCCCGATGGCCGCCTGTCGATCTCCGGCGAGCCGGCGGCGGGTGACGTGTACCTCTACGCCGTCGACTTCACGGTGCCCGAGAAGGGGCGCTGGGTGCTGCGCACCGTCACCGCGATGGACCACGTCGCCACCATCGACGGCACGGTGGTGCTCAGCCGCTTCACCGCGCGCCAGCCCGGCTCGACGCTCACCACGCGCCTCGTGAAGCTCGACGCAGGTGCGCACCGCCTGATGGTGCGCATGACGCGCGAGAACCAGACCGGGCAGTTGATGCTCGCCGTGCAGCGCGAAGACGGGCAGCCGGCCAACGTCACCTTCAGCGCCGCCGTGGGCCCCGCGCCGCGGTGGGACGGCGTGAAGGTGCTCGACGACTCCGATGGCCTCTACGCCACCGCCGAGTCGGTGCGCGCCGCGCTCGAAGACGAAGGCGGCGACGCGCTCGCCCGCTTCCTCGCCGCGCGCGACGCGATGGGCCGCGACGTCGACGGTGCGCAGGCGCTGGTGACGGGTTTGCCGGCGAACCTCTCGGGGCCCGCCGTGTCGGTGCTCCGCGCCGAGCTCGCGCTGGCCGACCGCTCGGTGCCCTCGCGCGTGGGTCGTGGCCGAGCGACGCGGGAGCTCGAGGCCGCGCTCGCGAAGGACCCCGGCTCGGTGGCGGCGAAGATGCTCACCGCGCAGCTCGCGCTCGACGACGGCCGCCAGCTCGACGCGCTCGAGCAGGCCCGCGCCGCGCGTGACGCGCATGCGCCTGCCAGCGGCCCGGTGCTGAACCTCATCGCGCGCGTGGAGCTCGCGATGGGCCTCGACGCGGCGGCCGTGGAGACCGCGCGCGCCGCCGAGAAGCAGCTGCGAGGGAGCTGTGACGCGGTCCTGCTCCAGTACGACCTCGCGCGCCGGCGGGACGCGGTAGGCGAGAGCGACCAGCTGCTCGCGCAGACCGCGCACTGCCCCGGTTACCTCGCGCGCGCGGCCGAGCACCTGCGCAGCCGCGGCGACGTGCCGGGCGCCATCGAGAAGTGGGAACAGCTGCTCGCGCGCGACGACGGGCAGATCGCCATCGCCACCTCGCTCGCTGGCCTCTACGTGTCGCAGAAGCGCTTCGACGACGCGGTGAAGCTGCTGCAGCGCCTGCGCGCGCAGTGGCCGCGGCACCCGCAGCTGCCCAAGTCGCTGGCCGACGTGCTCGAGGTCTCGGGTGACTCGAAGGCCGCGCTCGCCTCACGCGAGGCGGCGCTCGCGCTCGATGGCGCCGACCTCTCGCTGCGCCGCATGGTGGAGCGCCAGAAGACGGGCCGCGAGCTGCTCGACGCGTGGGCCATCGACACCCAGGAAGCGCTCAAGTCGTACGAGGCGTCGTCGGGCAGCGAAGACGCGACCTCGGCCTTCGTGCTCGACGCGGCGGCGATCCAGGCGTTCCCCGACGGCACGATGGTCGACCGGGTGCACATCATCCAGAAGGCGCTCGACCAGTCGGGCGTCGACGAGGTCGCCGAGGTGCAGATTCCCACCGGGGCGACGGTGCTCAAGCTGCGCACCTTGAAGCCCGACGGCCGCGCGCTCGAGCCCGAGAACATCGAGGGCAAGGAAGACATGTCGCTGCCCGGCGTGCAGGTCGGCGACATGGTCGAGTACGAGTACCTGCTCGCGCACCCGCCGCGCGGCCCGGGCATGCCGGGCTTCACCGCGTCAGCCTTCTACTTCCAGGTCGCCAAGCAGCCGAACTCGCGCTCGAGCTACGTGGTCATCGCGCCGAAGGGCAGCGGCATGGAAGTCGACGCGCACAACGTGAAGGCGCCGAAGCCGCAGGTCGAGGGTGAGTACGAGGTGCTGCGCCACGAAGAGCGCCGTGTGCCGCCGTACATTCCCGAGCCGCTCGGTCCTCCGTCGGGCAACGAGTACCTGCCGTTCGTCTCGGTCGGTGCGGGCCAGCGCGGCAACGAGGGCGTGCTGCGCACCTACGCCGACGCGTACCTCGAGCGCGGCGCGGTGACGTGGGAAGTGGCGGCCTTCGCGCGCGCCGCGGTGAAGGACCTGCCGCAGCCGCTGGGGCTCGAGGCGGTGAAGGCGGTGTACTCCGCGGTGCACCACAAGCTCTCGGGCCGCGACGGCGGGCTCTCGGTCTCGGCCGCGTCGTCGGTCTCGCAAGACCGCGGGAGCCGGCTGTGGCTGCTCAAGGCCTCGCTCGACGCGCTGGGCTTCGACGCGCGCATCGCGGCGGTCCGCGCGTTCACCACCGACCCCGCGGCGTACACCTTCCCCAACGAGGGGCTGCTCCCGTACGTGTGCCTGCGCGTGAAGCTGCCCGACGGCTCGGTGACGTGGCTCGACTCGCTGGTGCGCTTCGCGCCGTTCGGCGAGCTGCCGGAGTTCGCGCTCGGCGGCCTCGACGCGTGGCTGCTGCCGGAGCAGGGCAAGGAGCTGGAGAAGGTCACCACGCCCGCGCGCAGCGAGAAGCCGGGCAAGTCGGTGCAGCTCGAGCTCGCGCTGCAGGAGAACGGCGAGCTGAAGGGCAAGGGCGAGGAGACCTACTCGGGTTCGGAAGCCGCGCAGCTGGCCGACGCGCTCGAGGCGCTCTCGTCTGATCAACGCGACCAGGCGCTGCAGTCGGCGCTCTCGCGCTACTTCGGCGGCGCGGATCTCTCGAAGCTCGACGTGAAGATGGAACGCGAGGTCGGCGCGCCGGTGGTCGTGAAGTACGAGTTCGTCGCCCGCCGCTTCGCGCGCCCCGAGGGCAACACGCTCGTCGCCGCCTCGCTCACCTACCCGCTGCAGGTCGGCCGCCGGTACCTCGCGGTGCCTGCGCGCGTGACGCCGCTGTTCATCGACAGCACCGAGGCGAGCACCACGCGCGCGACGCTGAAGCTCCCTGCGGGCTGGTCGCTCAAGGGGCCGCTGGGCGAAGTGAAGTTGAACGGCCCGTCGGGCAGCTACGTGCGGCGCGAGACCCAGGCCAACGGCGAGCTGAAGATCGAAGAGGAGTTCCGCCTCGGCCAGAGCCGCGTCTCGACGAAGCAGTACGACGCCTTCGTGCAGTTCGCCGGCGAGGTCGACCTGGTGCAGCAGCGAGACCTGCTCTTCGAGAAGAAGTGACCGCCCGTAGTTGCAACACGGTTGCTCAAGGGGCCGGCTTGCAACAACGGGGCGTGCGGGTTAACCGTTGACCCGTCGATGGCTGATCAGCACGCACATTCGCACCCCCACGCAGACCCCCCCGACATGCTCGGGCAGGTGCTGTCGGCGGTGTGCGCGGTGCACTGCGTGACCACCCCGCTGGTGCTGACCCTCGCGCCGGCCGGGGCGAGCGTGTTCGGCGGCGCGCACCCCGTGCTCCTGGTGCTGGTGATCGGCGTCGCGCTGTGGGCCTTCATTCCCGGCTACCGCTGCCACCACAGCCGCCGGGTGCTGGTGCTGGCGTTGACCGGCGTCGCGCTGCTGGCGATCGCGGCCTTCCTGTTTCACGACTCGCTGCCGATCGAAACCGCGCTCAGCTTGATGGGCGCTTCGGCGATGATGGGGGCCCACTGGTTGAACCGGAAGCTCCTCCGTGAAGCGCACTCGCACCACGACCACTCGCACTCCCCGGCGCACTGAGCCGCGTCCTGCGTCACGGCGGCGCGGGTCGGTCTCGCTCTCTCGCGTCCAGGACGAGCTGCCCGACGTGCGCGACGGCTTGACCCGCACCGAACGCGTCATCCTCGTCGAGCTGGGGAAGCTCTCAGCAGAGCGCGGTGGCCGGTACGTGTCGACCTTTGAATTGTGGGGCCGCGTGGTCGAGGTGCTGGACCTGTCGGAGGACGAGTTGCAGCATGTGCTCGCCCGGCTTGCGGGCAAGGCGGCGCAGTTCGACGCGCCTCTGCCGTTGGCGCCGCCCGGAAAGGACGAAGAGCCATGAATCGACGAGACGCGATGAAGTCGGTCGCCGCCGCCGGCGCGGTGTGGTCGCTGGGGGCGATGGCGCAGCCGAAGGAAGCCGCGAAGGACGCGAAGAAGGCGGTGGCCCCGAGCGGCATCGGCGCCCACAAGGACGTCTACGACGCCGCGGTGGACTGCCTGAAGGTCGGCCGCGAGTGCCTCGACCACTGCATTCGCCAGCTCTCGACGGGCGACACCATGATGGCCGAGTGCGCGGCCACCACGCGCGCGATGCTCGCCACGTGCGACGCGGTGGTGCAGCTCGCGATGCTCGACTCGAAGTACTTCAAGGACGCCGCGGCGCTCTGCGCGAAGGCCTGCCGCGACTGCGAGGCGGCCTGCAAGAAGCACTCGGGCCACCACGCGGAGTGCAAGGCGTGCATGGAGAGTTGCAAGCGCTGCGCAGAGGCCTGCGAGAAGGCCTGAGTCGATGTTCGGATCCCGCCGGCACACGCGCTACCCCATCAACCTGCGGCTTCGGCTGCAGCTGCCCGGGGGCGAGCTGGAGACCACGACCGAAGACGTGTCGTTGGCGGGGTTCTCTGCGCCGTGCCCACAGCTCCCGCCCGAGGGCAGCAGCTTCGGCTTCGTGGTGCACTTGCCCGACGGCGCGCAGGTGACGGGCATCGCCAGCGCGATGCGGGTCAACGACGCCGGGCTGGCTGGCTTCTCCGCGGAGTTCGCCAGCGACACCGCGCCCGCGTGGGAAGGCTTCATCAAGCAGGAACAGGGCAGCGGTGGCCTGTGGCGCATGCTCTCGCGCTACGCGTCGAGCACCACCAGCGAGCAGGACGCTGCGCGCGCGGTCGTCGAGAAGGGCCGCTTCGAGCAGGTGCTCAAGCGCGAGTCGGCGAGCGCGGTGCGGCTGCACATGGTGGGCGAGAACGGCGAGGCGTACCGCGTGGCCTTCGAGCGGAGCGCGAGCGAGCCGCCCGAGCAGTCGGCGTTCGCGTCGGCTTCTCCGCAGCTGCTCGAGCTCGCACGCCGCGCCGTGACGCGGCTGTTGTCGGAAGACCTCTTCTTGCGCCGCACGCCGAGCACGCCCATCGAGCCGGTGCGCATCGCCGAGCTCAAGCGCGGCGGGTACGCGTACCTGGTGAAGGGCGCCACCGGGAAGCCGAGCCTGATGGGCCTGCACGGCAGCGAGATGATGGTGGTCGAGGTCGACGGGCAGACCGTGTTCCCGCACTTCACCGCCGACGAGCTCGAGCGCATCGCGGCCGACACCTTCCGCCGTGAGGAAGTGGCGACCACCACGCCCGCGCAGCCCATCGTGCCGGTGGTGCAGGAAGAGCGGTTCTCCGAGAAGTACCAGCACCGCATCGTCGACAACCGGCCGACGCCGGCGACCGAGGCCGACCTGCGCGCGGCGATGCGGGCCAGCGAGCGGGTGCAGACGCGCACGTACGGCGATCGCACGCTCAAGCTGTTCCCCGACTTGTGGGTGTACGTCGAGCCGGCGGAGTCGCCGCGTCAGCCGCTGCGTGGCTTCATGCTCGAAGACGCGCCGGCGTTGTGCGTGTTCGTGCTCGTGGGCCCGAACGCGCCGCGGGTGCTGCGGCTCGACCCAGGCGACTTCGTGGGAATCATCCGCGAGGCGTGACGGTCACTTCGCTTCGGGAGCCGGCGCTGAAGGCGCGGCAGGCGCAGCGAAGTCGGGCGTCCACGCGAAGCCGAGCAACACGCGAAACGCCGGCGTACCCGGTGCCTGGCCGAAGCCCGGCCCGCCCGCGAGCGAGACCTCGAACTGCTCGAACAGCTTCGCGCGCACCGCCGCGAGCACCTCGCCCGAGACGCCGGTCGCGGTGAACGGCGCGATGACGCGGCCGCACAGCTCGAGGTGCACCGGCAGCCCGACGCTGGAGATGGCGAGCGCGGCGGAGAATTGAGAGCCGACCTCGTCCTTCACCATCGCCGTCGCGGGCGAGAGCACCTGCGCGCCGCGCACCAGCACGCCGAGCTCGCCGCCGAACCGCAGCGGCCCCAACGTGCGGCCCACGCCGACGCGCGGCACGAACGCGAGACCCGCGCCGGGGTCGCGCGTGAACGCCTGCGCCGAGCCGAAGGGCAGCGACAACGAGAGCGACACCGCGAGGTCGAGGGGCTGGTCCATCGACTGGCGCAGCAGGCCGCTGCGCACCGACAGCCACGGCGCGCCCATCGCCGCCGCGGGCACCGCGTTGAGGCCGTAGAGCGTCAGGTCTTCGCCGCCCTGGTACAGCACCACCGGCACCTGCAGCGACGCCTCGACGAAGCGGTGAATGCCGAACGCGGCCACGAGGTGCGTGGTCCACCGGCCCTCGATGGCGGCGCCCACCTCTTGCGAGTCGACCGTGTAGACGAGCGGGCGGTGCTCGTAGTGCCCGAGCAGCTGCACGCGCAGCTTCATCGGGTCGAGGGCGTCACCGGTCTGGGCGAAGAGCGTCTCGCGTGCGCCGGGGTTGAGCACCACGCGCTCGAGCTCGAAGCCCTGCGCCGCGGCGAGCGACGAGGCGGTGACGAGGAACAGCAGGAACAGTCGGCGAGCCACGACGGTGCGTCTACCCCAAAGCCCCCGCGTGGCGCGCACGTTCTGCTGCTCGCGCAAATCGAAAGGGCCTCGAACTCTCGCGACTTCGGGTGGCGCGCGCAGGCTTTTCACTCGCGCGAACTCGAGCTCACGGCGTCTCGCGGAGTTGCGCGCGGCACGCTCGATGCTCTTTCCCCCCTCGCGCCAGCAACACCACAGGGCGCATCCGTCGCATCGAGGCATCCAAGGCCCAGCGACGACTCGGGTCGGAGTCGAGAGCCGACGCCATGTTGCGCTTCAGTCGCGTGACGAGGCCCCGCTCTCTTCTTCGGCCCCTGTTTTTTTCTGCGACTGGCGACGTGGTCGCGTCAGACGACGATGCCCTGCCAGCGCGACACCCACTTCGTCGGCTGAAACGGCGGCACGTCCTTCGGGGTCAGCAGCGGCGAGCCGTCTTTCCAGAACGTCTTGAACGCCGGCTTCTCGCCCGTCTTGTAGAAGTGCTCGAGGTAGCGGAAGTCGCACGCCGAATAATCCGACAGCCACTGGTCGAGATCGCGCACGCCCGCTTCGTGGAACAGCGCCATCGAATAGCGGCACGCCTCGTACTCGTAGTCGCGCAGCCGCTGCATCATCTCGGGGCTGGGGTTCGGGTAGAGCTTGTAGCCAATCTCCCGCGCGGCCTCGTCGGTGTTCCACTGCACGGTGTGGCCGAAGAGGTGCGCGATGATGAACAGCGCGCTCTCGATGTCCTCGGCGTAGTCGACGTGGATCTCCGCGCCGTCGAGGTCGCCGGTG
This sequence comes from Myxococcaceae bacterium, assembly GCA_046351675.1. GTDB lineage: Bacteria > Myxococcota > Myxococcia > Myxococcales > Myxococcaceae > Archangium_A. Next base: position 183,755 of record JAXLYB010000013.1, on the reverse strand, counting down.
AACGGGTTGGGCACGTCGGTGATGCGAATGGGAATGCCGTACTTCGTCTCCACGTGCTGCTCGAGCACGTTGAAGACCGTTCGCATTCTCGCTTCGAGGGCGCCGGGCACGGTCAGTTCGCCTTGAGCAGCTCTTCGACTTCTTCCTTCAGCAGCGACTCGTCGCCGAACTTGCGGCTGTCGTCGAGGATCTGCTGCAGCCGCTTCGGGTCTCGCTTGCCGCCGCGCATGGCGCGCACCTCGGTGTAGAGCGTCGCGAGCTCCTTTGGCAGCTCGTCGGCCTTGCGCTGGCGCGCGATCGTCTCGGAGTTGCCGGCCGTGAAGCTGTCGAGCGGCCCGAAGTACTCGTCCCACCGCTCGGGGTCGGCCGGCCCGCCCGCGACCGAGGGCACCGCCTCGCACACCGCGACGTACGCCCAGGTCGGCACGGGAATCTGGCGCCCATGCAGCCACACGCGGAAGTCGACCACCTCGTGGTGATCGACCACGTAGCCCGAGGCCTCGACGCCCGACGCGAGGCGAATCGAGAAGCGGCCGCGCTCGGGCAGGCGCTCGGTGCCCACCAGCACCACCGCGTCGATGCGGCGCGGGATCTCGGTGCACTTGCCGTTGGTGCTGATCATCGTCGGGCCGGCGAGCTCGATGACCGAGGCGGTGAGACCGGGGCCGGTGTCCTTGCCCGCGCGGTGAATCTCGCGCACTTCGCCGGTCAGCTCGATGGTGTCGCCGCCGCGCTTGCGCAGCACGAGGTGGTTGACCGCGCGGCTCCGCAGCGCCTCGTCGAGGCCGTAGTCACCGCCGCGGATGTACGCGAGCGAGCTCTTGAAGTCGGCGAGCACGTCGTTGAGGTGCTTGAAGTCGCGCGCCACGAAGAGCTGCGGCTGCATGCGCGTGATGTCGTACGCGGTGTCGGCGCACTGCACGCTCAGGGGAATCTTCTTCACCTCGGGGGTCAGGCAGTGCTGCGCCTCGCCGATGGAAGAGAGCAGCCCCGCGCCGTAGAGCTTGGGGTGCTCGACGGTGCCGACCATGCCGTACTCGGCGGTCCACCAGTAGAGCCGCGAGGCGCGCGTCGATTCCGAGACGTAGCGCACCGACTTCGCCGCCGCGTCGAGGCGGGCCTGCGCGTGGTCGACGTCGTCGGGCGTGGCGAGCGGGTCTTCCTTCACCACCGAGAGGTTGCGAATGCCCTCGAAGAGCGCGCGGTCTTCGGCCGAGGCGATGGCCTTGAAGCCCACCTCGCCGGCGGCCTTCAAATACGCGGCGTACGCGGCGTCGGCGATGATGGGCGCGTGCCCGGCGCTCTCGTGAATGATGTCGGGCGCCGGCGTGTACATGATGGTCTTGTGGCTGCGAATGTCGGCCGCGATGGCGAGCACGCCGCGCGCCTGCAGCTCGGTGAAGACCGCGGGGGGAATGAAGCCGCGCACGCCGACGCAAGACCAGCCCAGGCGCGCGAGCTTCTCGTTCATCGTCTCGAGGCGGGGAATCTCGTCGAGGCTGATGCCCGTCTCGTCGAGGCCGCGCAGGTACGTCGCGTGCGCGCGTGACTCGAGGTGGCCCTTGAGCCGCTTCATCACGTGGCGCCACACCGACTGGTCGCGCGGCGTGTACGAGGCGTAGTCCTGGTCGACGACGTACCGCTTGAGGTGCGGGGGGAGCTGGGCGGTCATGCTGGGCCGCTGTCTCGCACGACCTTTTTCTCACCGCCACACCGGAACACCCGGACACGCATCCGGGGCCGGTAAATCGGCCTCCGGCGCGTTTTCCCTACATCGGGAAGAAAGCCCTGTGGATCCGTGGGTTTACAATGTCGCTGCCACCCGCTAAATCCCCGCCCTGTCAAAAAAGAGACAAGCCGGCACAGGCCTGTAGCGTGCGCGGCGGAGGCGACAGGACAGCCTTGAGCGACGAAAAACCGGAAGCTCTTCTGAAGAGCGCCCTCGAGAAGATCGTGTACTTCGAGGCGCGCTCGACGCAGCTCACCAACGACGCCGACACCACGCGCTCGGAGCTCGACCGCGTGAAGGCCGACCTCGCCGCCGCCGCCCAGCGGGAGATCGAGCTGCGCCGGGTCATCGCCGAGCTCGAGGTGCGGGCCACGCGCGCGCACGCCGAGCGCGAGGAGATGGCGCGCGTGGTCGATGCCCTGCGCCGCGAGCGCGCCGAGCTGGTCGGCAAGATGCTCGAGGCCTCGCGCATTCACGGGCTCGACCAGGGCCACGTCGACGGCGGGTTCGATCTCGCGCAGTTCATCGCCACGCTGCGGCAGGAAGTGCTCGTGCAGCGCGACGGGCAGTCGGTCGTTGCCAACGCGGCTCCGGCTCCGCTGCCGACGGTCAGCACCGCGTCGTCGGTGACCGGCGTCGCGCACGAGCTGAAGGCGCAGGGCCGGCTGCAGGTGACCGCGGGCGACCTCGCGACGCTCACCGGCGGCCACGACTTCCCCGGGCGCAGCGAAGAGACGCTCTTTGGGTTCTCGGTGCGGGAGCTCTCGGCGCTCGACACCTCGGCGCGCGTGCGTGCCGCCGAGCGGCTCGAGGCGCTGCGTCACCCCGCGGCCGCGCCCGCGCTCGCCACCGCGCTCCACACCGAGACCGAGGCGCCCGTGCAGGTCGCGCTGCTGTCGGCGCTCGCGTCGCTGGCGAAGGCCGAGGCGGTGCCGGTGGTGCAGCCGCTGCTCACCTCGCCGGCGCCCGACGTGCGCATCGCCGCGCTCAAGGCGCTGCTCAAGCTCGACCCCGCCGCGGCCGGCCCGCACCTCGCCGCCGCCACGAAGGACCACGACAAGGCCGTGCGTCGCCGCGCCTCGCTCCTCGCCCTCTCGCTCTCGGGCAAGGACGCGCTCGAGCTGGGCACGCAGACCATTCGCGACGAAGACGCCGACGTGCGCGCGCTCGCAGCCCTGGTGCTGGGCGCGAGCAACGCCGAGGTCGCGCGCCCGATGCTGCTCGATGCGATGCGTGACCGCGAACTGCGCGTGCGGCGCGCGGCGAGCCAGTCGCTCTCGCGGCTGCTCGGCCAGGACGTGACGTCGCTGGTGTCGCTCGAAGACGCGCACCGCCGTCGCGAGGTGCGCAAGCTGGCGAGCGTGCCGTCGGCGCCGGTGCCGGTGGCGCTGACGCCTCGCCCGGTGCTCCGCGCCGCGCGCGTGCAGGCGCCCGTCGCTGCTACGGCCGTGAACGCCGTCGCGGCGCCCCAGCCCGTCGCGGCGAAGGTCGCGGTCGCGGTGGTGGAAGAAGTCGTGGCACCGCCAGTCGCCTCGCCCGAGCAGCAGTCGGCGATTCTGCGCGAGCTGCGCGCGTCGATTCGCGGCCGGCCGCTGGCCGATTTGAGCGCCACCATCGGCGCGACCGCCGACGACACGCTGCGCGCGTGCGGCGCTCTCCTCTCGGCCGGGCAGATCGTTCGCCGCGGTCACAAGTACTTCGTCGCGTGACGCAAGGAGCCCCCATGGACCCGATTCTCTACAGCCCCAAGGAGACCGCCGATCTCCTGCGCATCACGACGAAGGCGCTCGGCGCGGCCCTGAAGAAGGACCAGTACACGCCCGAAGACGTGTGGGAGCTGCGCGGCAAGCTGCAGCTCGAGCCGCCCGCGCTCGGCACGCGCAAGCAGCTGTTCCTCAACTTCAAGGGTGGCACCGGCAAGACGTCGCTCTCGACCAGCTACGCGTGGCGGCTCGCGGAGCTCGGCTACGGCGTGCTGCTGGTCGACCTCGACAGCCAGGGCCACGCGACCAAGTGCCTCGGCTTCGAGGGCGAAGACTTCGAGCGCACGCTGCTCGACGTGCTGGTGAAGAAGGTGCCGATCTCGCAGGTCATCCAGAAGTCGGCGCTGCCCAATCTCGACTTCATTCCGTCGAACCTCTCGATGTCGACGGTCGACCTCGCGCTGATGCCGATGGCCGGGCGTGAGTTCAAGCTGCGCAACGCGCTGAAGGAAGTCGAGGCGCACTACGACTTCATCATCTTCGACGCGCCGCCGAGCTTCGGCCTGCTCAACCTCAACGCGTTGATGGCGACCGAAGACCTCATCGTGCCGGTGCTCGCCGACTTCCTCTCGTTCCACGGGCTCAAGCTGCTGTTCGAGACCGTCAACTCGCTCGAGGAAGATCTCGGCCACGTGCTCGACCACGTGTTCATCGTGGTCAACAGCTTCAACGCGACGTTCAAGCTCGCGAAGGAAGCGCTCGAGGCGCTCAAGCAGCACTATCCCGAGTTCCTGATGCCGCAGGTGATTCGCCAGTGCACGCGCTTCGCGCAGGCCTCGAGCGAGGGCATGCCCATCTTCCGCTTCGACCGCGACAGCAAGGGCGCCGGAGACGTGCAGCAGCTCATCGACGACGTGCTCGCGCGCCTCAAGGCGACGAAGGCCGCCGCCGCCGCGCCCCCGCCCATCGCGAAGACCGCCTGACCCTCCCTCGCTTCTCCATCGCAGTCTCGACCGACCAAAGGACCACCCCATGAAGAAGGCATTCGACGCGAACGTGAGCCGGGCCAAGCCGCGGCTGCGCCTGGGCTCGCTGATGACCGCCGTGGAGTCGCCTGCCGAGGACACCACCGCGGCGACCGTCGCGACCGTCGAGGCGCTCGCGCAGCAGATCGCGCAGGAAGCGCCGGTCATTCCGAGTGTGGTGCCGCACGAGGTGCTCGACGCGTCGGCCGAGCTCGGCCTGGCGCTCAAGGCCCGGGCGCAGGCGCGCGCGAACCCGAAGCCGGCCGTCGAGGTGTTGAAGGACGCGATCGGCGCCGACGCAGGGAAGGTGCTCGCCGAGTCCCCGCGGGCCGCGACGGTGGCGGTGTCGGCGCCGACGCCCGAGCCCGTGATGCGCGAGGTGGTCGCGTCGGTCGTTCCGGCTCCGGTGGCGGTTTCTGCGCCGGCCCCGCGTGCTGCGGCTCCGCGCGCGTCTGCTGAGCCGCTGCCCGACATGACGGAGGTGCAGACCGCGCCCCCGCCGATGTCGGAGGAAGAGGCGAGCGAGCGACGCGAGAAGCTGCGTGAGCGCTTGAAGGCGGTGCGCGAGAACCCGCGCCCGGAGCCGTTGCCCGACACGGTCGCCGAGGCGGGCGTGCTGGCGGTCGAGCGCATCTCGGCGCTGCAGAGCGAGCTGGCGAAGTCGCGCGCGATGAACCTCGCGCTCGCGCAGGACCTCGAGGCGGCGCGCCGGCAGGCCGAGCGTGCGACCGAGGAAGCGCGCATGCGCATGGACGAGGCGCGCCGGCTGAGCAAGGAGATGGAAGGCCGCGTGGCGCTGCTCTCGGAGCTGGAGCGGGAGCTCGAGGCCCTCGAGGGTGAGCGCAACGAGTCGCTGCTGGCGCTGCAGGAGTCGCGGCAGGTGCTCGAGGCGCGCGAGCGCGAGAAGGTCGAGCTGGGCGAGCTGGTCGCGAAGAAGGACCAGGAGATCGCCGAGAGCCTCGCCGAGGAAGAGCGGCTGGCCGGTGAGCTCGAGCAGGCGCAGGAATCGATGATGTCGCTGCGCCGCAGCGCCGACGCGTTGAAGGGCGAGCGCGACACGCTGGCGCGGCAGGTCTCGGAGCTGACGAAGGAGCGGGCGGAGCTGCTCGAGGCGCGCAAGGCGCTCGAGGCGGTGCACCGTGCGCTCTCGCACGCCGTGCGTCGCTGATGCGGCGCTGGTGGGTGCTCGGGGTGCTCGTCGCGGCCTTCGGCTGCGACGATTGCTCGGAGCGGGCGGTCTCTGACCGCGTCACGCTGTCCGAGCTCAAACTGGCGCAGGCGATCGGCTACGCCAGCTCGTGGGACGCGGGTGTGGCCGAGGTCGCGCGGCTCGAAGCGGTCTACGCACCATTGCTCGAGGTGCGCGCCGACACCGTCGGCGCCTGGGCCGGTGTGCCCGACGCGTCAGTCACCGCGCACCGGGACGATGGGCTGGTGGAGCTGACCGTGCGCGTGCCCGGCTTCGCAGAGGCGGGGAAGCTCGTCGGCGAGCTCCAGCTGCGCGGGGCGATCGTCGACCGTATCTCGGTCGTCGACGGCGGCGTCGAGGTGGAGATCGCGGCGTACGACCTGGAGGGGCTGACGTTTCCCGCGCGGCCGGCGTTCACGCTCGCGCCGGCCGACGCGATTCCGTGCCTGTCGAGCTGCCAGGCGCTCCAGAAGGAAGTGATCGAGCGGCGCACGTTGATCGAGGAGTTCGATGCGCAGTTGCCCCGGCTGAGGAAGTTGCGGCGCCTGGAGAGGTGGCGACGCGATGACGAGCAGCTGCAGCCGAGCCCGCGCGCGAGAGAGACCATCGCGAGCCTGCTCGATGGCGGACTGCGCGAGGGCTCGCGGGTGCGAGCGCTCGAGAAGGGGCAGGCGGTGTCAGTGTGTGGCACGGGGCTGCGCGTGGAGGACTGCGCCCGGTTCGGCGCGGATGCGCGCTGCGTCGCGTCGCGGTGGTGCGCGTTCGATGCGGGGTGCGAGGACCCGAGCGTGGGACCTTGCGGCTTCGAGGTGAGGTTCGGCGCGAAGTAGGCGTGTGCGGGCAGGCGTCGGTCGACTCTCGGCCATGGGGCGGCTGACCGTGCGTGTGACGTTCGCGGCGGTGGGCGCGGGCAGCGTCACGCGCGTCGCTGTGGGCCCGTGCGTGTGACGTTTGCGGCGGTGGGCGCGGCAAGCGTCACGCGCATCGCTGTGCACGGTGCGTGTGACGTTCGCGGCGGTGGGCGCGGGCAGCGTCACGCGCATCGCTGTGCACGATGAGTGTGACGTTTGCGGCGGTGGGTGCGGGCAGCGTCACGCGCATCGCTGTGCACCGTGCGTGTGACGTTTGCGGCGGAGGGGCGGGCAGCGTCACGCGCGTCGCTGTGAACCGTGCGTGTGACGTTTGCGGCGGTGGGCGCGGCCAGCGTCACGCGCATCGCTGGGACCCGTGCGTGTGACGTTTGCGGCTGTGGGAGCGGGCAGCGTCACGCGCATCGCTGTGCACCATGCGTGTGACGTTTGCGGCGGTGGCCGCGGGCAGCGTCACGCGCATCGCTGTGCACGATGCGTGTGACTTTTGCGGCGGTGGGCGCGGGCAGCGTCACGCGCATCGCTGTGCGGCGTGCGTGTGACGTTCGCGGCGGTGGACGCGGGCAGCGTCACGCGCATCGCGGCACCTGAGGGTGTTACCCATGTCGCCGGTTCGCACCGCGTGGGCCCCTCACCCCGGCCCTCTCCCCGCTTTGCAGGGAGAGGGAGGTCAGGGGCAACCGCAGGGGGCGGGCACCTGGTGGAACGTCGGCGTCGCGGCCTGGAAGTCGGTCGCGTTGTCGCCGCTCGACAGGCACGCAGTGCCGACGCCGACGTCGAGCCGAATCACCGCGGTCGTCACCGTCGTGGCCGGCGCGACGGCACCGCGCGAGCAGTTGGCGCTGCCGTACCCAACGAGGTCGACCAGCGACGTCGCGCTCGACGGGCACGCGCCGGTCAGGGGCGTCACGCTCGACGTCAGCGCCACCTTGCCGGTGGTGCTCGAGAGGTTGAGCGCGGGCGTCATGGTGACGGCGCCAGACGGCAGCGCACTGCCGGTCGCGCCGCCCGCCAGCGCGAAGACGACGAACGCGCCGGGCGCGAGCGTGCTGCCCGCGGGCAACGGAGAGACCGACCAGCTCGAGCCGGTGCTCGACGCGTACTGCAACGCGAAGCCATCGAGGCTCACCACGTGGTTGGTGCGGTTGTGCAGTTCGACGAAGTCGTTCTTGTAGAGCGCGCCGCTGTTCCCGCCGGCGCCGTAGACCTGCGCGATGACCAGCTCGCCGCCCATGCACACCGCGGGCATGCCCGCATCGACTCCCGCGTCGACCCCGGCGTCCATGGTGCCTGCGTCCGCGGCCCCGGCATCCGCGACTCCGGCATCCACACCCGCATCGACTCCGGCGTCGACGGGCGGATGACCCGCGTCGAGGGTCCCCGCATCGTGGCCGGTGCCGGCGTCGGTTCCGCCACCCAGCGTGGAGCCAGCGTCTTCCGGCGCGGGCGTCCCGGCGTCCACCTCCGGGCGATCGCACGTCGACTCGGTCACTTCGCGCGTCACGGCCGGCACGCTGCGCAGGTACGCGACGATGCCGTCGAGCTGATCATCGGTGAGCGACGCGAAGCGCGGCATCACCGTGCACAGCGCCTCGTCTTCGTCGTCGATGCCCTCGGCCACCGCGCGGCGCACCTGCTCGTCGGTCCACCCGCCGAGGCCGGTGTCGGAGTCAGACGTGAGGTTGGGCCCGTACGCCATCGTGCCGCCCACCGGATCGATTGCGCCGCCGAGGTCGCCGCCATGGCAGCTGGCGCACGCGTTGTCCTCGACCGCCACCTTGCCGGCGAGCGCGATGTCCTTGTCGGTCGCGCCGCAGCTGCTCTCCTGCGACTCGTTGGGCACCGCGGGAATCGAGCGCAAGTACGCCACGAGGTTCTTCGCGTCAGCGTCGCTCAACGACGGCTCGCGCGGCATCTGCGAGCAGAGCGTCTCGTTCTCGTCGTCGACGCCGTAGCGGATGGCGCGAATGATGTCGGCGTCAGACCAGCCGCCGATGCCGGTGTCTTCGTCGGGCGTGATGTTCGGGCCGTAGGCGCCGGCGATCGACGTCGAGGCTCCCGCGAGCAACCCGGCCGCCGAGCTGTGGCAGTTGCTGCACCCGCGCGCGAACGCGAGCTGCTCACCCGCGCGCACTGCTTCGGATCGCGGCACCACCTCGCCGCCCTTCGCGGGCGTCGTCGGGCCTTCGTTCTGCAGGTCGCCCATACAGGCAGACAACGCCAACGCCAGCACGACGCCGGAGCGCACGGAAGAAGCTGAAAACGTCACAAACCGGGCTGACTTCACAACGGACCTCGGGAGGTCCCCTTTGAGTCGCTGCATCGCGCACCACGCCGCCCCGGCGCAAGCGCGACGCGCCGATTTTCATTCTCTGTCCCCGAGAAAACCGAGCATTCTGCCCCTCGATGCGGGCACCCCTCACCGACGCGGAGCTGGATTCGCGTCTCGCCGTTCTCGGGTTGGTGCGAGACACGTCGGTGACGTCGCCTCCGCCGTCGAAGAACCGCACGGTGGTGTGCCGCACGAAGAACGCGAAGAAGCGCGTGCTGGTGAAGATCGCTGACGGCCCGGGCAACGTGGGCGTGTTGCGCGAGGGCTCGGTGCTCGAGCGCGTCGAGCCGCTGTCGCGCGCGCCGAAGAGCCCGCTCCACCTGCCGAAGGTCTTCGCGTTCGACCCCGCGCACGGCCTGCTCGGCCTGGAATGGATCTCGAACAACGAGACGCTCCACCACTACCACCGGCGCTCGGGCGAATACCCGCCGGCGCTCGCCTCGCAGGTTGGCTACGCGCTCGGCTTCCTCCACCGCATGAGCCGCGAGGGGCGCTCGCACTACGCGCTGGCCGACGCGTTCCGCGACGAGAGCGACCTGCTGGAATGCTTCCTGCGCATGCGGCCCGATTTCTACGCGCGGCTCTCGAGCGCGGGCATCGACTTCTTCGCGCAGGTGCAGGCCGACGGGCAGGCGATGGCGGGGCTGCAGGCGCTCTCGGCGCAGCAGCTGCGCGAGTCAGACAACGCGCTGCTCCACGGCGACCTGCGGCAGGCGAACCTGCTGCGCGTGGCGAAGACGCCCAGGGGGCAGCCGCAGATCGTCTACGTCGACTGGGAACTCTCGTTCTGGGGCGACCCGGCGCGTGACCTCGGCAGCCTGCTCAGCGACTACGTGCTCGGCTGGCTCGCGCCCGAGCACCGCAGCGAGGTGTTGGCGCGCCCGACGCTCGAGGCCTTCGCGCACGCGATGATGGAAGCGTACGCCGAGGCGCGCGAGACCGGCTTCCGCCTCGACGACCACTTCCAGGAGCGCGTGGTGCGGTGGATCGGCACCGCGCTGCTCATCTCGGTGTACGGCATCACGCACTACGAGCAGGTGCTCGACGACCGCGCGATCGGCGTCGGCAAGCACGCGCTCGAGATGCTCGGCAAACCCGAAGACTGGCCGGCGGTGCTGTGGGGCGCGGTGAAACGATGACCGCCGCCTCGAACGACCCCCGCGTGAAGTGGTTCCACGCGCGCCGCTTCGCCGTGCGCCCGGGTGAAGCGCCCGAGCTCGCGCGCGCGTCGGGTGACAGCGGCTTCGTGGCGCACCTCACGGCGTGCACGCAGGGCGCGACGGGCTGGGACTGGTCGTTTCGCCTCGTGAAGCCCGGGCACGGCTGGGCCTTCTTGTCCGACGGGCGCGTGACGTTGTTCGTCGACGAGCCGGGGCAGTACGTGCCGGCCGACGCGAAGGGCGGCGACGTGGTGGCGCTGCGCCTGCCGCGCGCCCGGGAAAACCTGCACCCGCACCGCTTCTCGCTCTTCGGCGGCCAGGGCGGCTGCGTGGTCGGTCGCGGCTACGCGAAGCTCTTCCTGCCCATCACCTGGGAAGCCGCGCCGCACCTGGTGGAAGCGTGCTCGAGCAAGTGGGCCGACCAGCTGCGCTTCTCGCTCTACGTGGCCAACGCGCCGACCGATTACGAGCGCGCCGATTCGGCGATCATCGACGTGGGCCCCGACGACGAGGCCGGCGTGGTGCGGCTGCTCGAGACCTTCTTCCGGCAGGACCCGTCGGCGCTCGCGCAGCGGGGCTTGCCGTACTCCACGACGCCGGGGCCGCTGTCGCTCGGGCGCGTCGAGGTGAAGGACCGGGGCGATCTCTGCGACGGCTACGGCTGGCGGCGGAGCACCGAGGCCGTGCACGGGCTCGACTGACGCTTCACAGCGCCTTCCACACGCGCCGCTGCCACTCACAGTCCGCCCGCATCGCCCGTAGCTCAGCGATGACCTGGTCCAGCTCCTTCGTCGCGTCGTCGAGGGTCGCCTCGCCGGCGTCGATCTTCCGGTCGGTCACCGCGCTCATCATGCGCTGCGAGAACCTGCCGAAGTCGGTGCTCAGCGTGCCGATGGCCGCCGGCGCATCGCCCACGAAGGCATCGCTCAGCCGCTCGTAGCGCTCGCTCAGCGCATTCCACCGCGCAGGCAGGCTGGCGGTCTGCCGCTCGAGCACCTTCTTCGGCGTCTCCGCGGCGTCGAACGAGCGCAGCACCGCGTGCACCGGGTCGGCTTCTGGGAACGCCTCGAGCTGCTCGCGCGCGTCGGCGAGGTGGCCGGCGAGCTGGTGAATGATGGTCAGCAAGAACATCACCTCGACGTGCGCCCGGTCTTCGGGAGTGATGGCGCGCACCGCGCTCAGCGCGAGCTGCCAGTCGGCGTTGGCCAGCGCGCGCGCCACGTCCTGCACCGAGCCCACCGAGCCCGGCTTGAAGTCGAAGTTGAGCTCGCCCGTGGCGTGCTCACAGGTGGTGCACGGCGCGCCGAGCACGAGCATCGCCTCGACGCCCTCGATGATGCGCACCAGCACCACCACCGCGTGAAACGCGTCGGCGCGCACCGTGAGGTGGGCCTGGCCCGCCACGAGGGTGTGCACGCCCGGGGTGAGCCGCTGGCCAGCCGGCGCGCCATCGACGGTCACCGGCACGCCGCTGATGACGGCGAGCGGCGCGCCCCACAGCTCGGGCGCCACCGGCGGCACCGCGCCACGCGCCTCGTCACAGCGCTCGTTGGCGACCGGCGTGGGAGGCGCCGTCACGTCCTTCGCCGAGCGCTCCCGCAGGAAGCGAACGCCCAGGGCGATCGCGAGGACGCTGATGACGACGAGCAGGGTGTTGACGAGCGTGCGCATGCCGCGCGGACTGCTCTTTTAGAGCTCGGTCGACGGCCGCTTCAGCTCGTTCTTCGGGCCCTCGGCCTCGAGGAAGCTGAAGTCAGGGGGCTTCGGCGCTTCGACCGGCTTCGTCTCTTCGACGGGGGCCGCAACCGGGGCGGGGGCAGCGACGACCGGGCGCGGCGCGAGCGCCGGGCGAGCGGCCGCCTTCGGGAGGCGCGGGAGCGGGGTCAGCTCGTCGAGCGGCTCGGCCTTCACCACCGGGGCGGGCGCGGGCACCACCTTCGGCGCGACGACCGGCGCGGGCGTGACCACCACGTCGTTCTTCTGGTGGGCGAGCACCACGATGGCGGCGATGAGCGCGAGCGCGGCGCCGGCGATGCCGCCGAACACCATCCACGCGCGGCGCGAGCTGAGCTGCAGCGCGGCGACCTCTTCGGCCGACAGGGCCATGGCGCCATCGGCGACGAGCTCGGGCGCGACCGACACGTTCTCGTGCAGCGACACCGAGGTCGACACGGCGCCGACGGCCGGGGCCGGAGTCGCCACGGTGTGCTCGACCACCGGCACCGGCGCCGCAGCGCGCGCGTCAGCGTCGAGGATGGCCTTGATCTCGATGGTCGGAATGCGGACCACCTCGTGGTTGCGGTCAGCGGCCTCGGCGGCGAGCGCGGCGTCGGCGTCGGCCTGCGGGGCCTCGTGCGTCGCGTCGTCGAGCGCGGCGGGCGCAGCGTTCTTCGCGGCGTCCTTCGCTGAATCGAGCTTGAGCTCGGGCAGCGGGTCGCTCGCGACGGGGAGCGCGGCCTTCGAGGCGTCGGCGACCACGGCGGCGTCGGCGGCGGCCTGCTTCGCGGCGTCATCGGCGGCGAGCAGCGCTTCCATCTCGGCGCGCGCGGCGGCGGCCTTCTCTTCGCGGGTCGGGCCCTGGAGCACCGGCACCTCGCGGGTCGGGGCGCGCATCGCCTCGGCCTGGGCCTTCATCAGCGCTTCGGCGGCCTGGAGGATTTCTGGCGGCAGGCGCACGGCCGGCATCTCGGGCACGGTGGGCAGCAGGTTCTGGCCGGGCACGCGGGCGAACGCGAGCGCGACGTCGGCGGCCGTGGGGCGCGCCGCGGCGTCGGTGCTGACCATGCGGGTCAGCATCTCGCGCCACTGCTCGGGCAGGGTCGACGGCACGCGCGGGCTCCACTCGCGCGAGGCGACGAGGTGCACCACGCCGAGCGTGGTCGACGCGACGGGCAGGGGCGCGCCGCCGGCGACGCAGAGGATCGCGCCGAGCGCGTAGACGTCACCGGCCTGGGAAGCGCCGTCGCCGCGGGCACGCTCGGGCGAGAGGAAGGGCGCCGTCTTCACCAGGTTCTGCATCAGCCGGTTCTCGCCGCGCCGGTCGGACAGGCGGTTGGCGATGACGAGCGGCATGTCCCACAGGTACGCGCGGCCGTCCTGCGCGAGGAGCACCGAGTCGCGGCTCATCTCGCCGTGCACCACGCCCTGGCTGTGCACCGTGGCCAGCGCGTCAGACAGCTGGCTGGCGATGCGCAGCAGCTTCTCATTGTCGAGCCGCTCATCGCTGGCCGAGAGGAGCTCACCGTTGGGGAAGTCGAGGGCGACGAAGGCCGAGGTGCCGACGTGGCCGGTCTGCAGAATGCGGGGCAGCGTGGGGTGGACCGGGAGCTTCTCGCACGCGCGCACGGCGGCCTCGCCGTTGGCGTCGAGAGGCAGCCAGCGAACCGCGAGCCGGTTGCCCGACACCGTGTCTTCGGCGCAGTCGAGTCGACCGATGCCGTCACAGCGAAGTGGCGCGCGAATGCGGATGCGCGGGTCCAGCTCCTTCATGGTGCCCAGCCCCTTTCAGACTCTGCTCCGGTGGTTTTTCAGGTGACCTGAAAACCTGACCAGTTCGTCCAGAACATTCTGGAACAACTGGCCTTTTGCCGGCTCAGCGCCCTTCAACAATGGCGCCGAGAGTCCCACCCCATACCACTCTGCCACCTACTTGCACACCCCCCCCGATCTCCCCTGTCACGCTGGCGAGACTGGGTCCCCAGGTGGCGCCGTCGAAGCGCGAAACGTCGGACTGGTTGTTGGTGGTGACGAAGGCTCCGTAGATCTCGTTGGGCCCGCGGACGACGAGCGAGCGCAGCCCGGCCTTGCCGGCCAGCATCGTCCACCCGCCGCTGCCGAGCGAGGCGAAGAAGCCGTCGCCGCCGACCACCGCGCCGGTCGCGGTGAGCTTGCAGGTCTTCACGGTGCCGGTGGCGCCCAGGCCGGGCACGACCGACCACGTGCCGCCCGACAGCCGCAGCACGGTGCCGTTGGTGCCGCACGCGATGGCGACGTTCGCCGCGCAGTCGACCGCGACGAGGTCTTCGGTGGTGGGCGAGGTGACGGCCCCGCCGGTCGTGCCGTTGATCTTGTGAATGGTGCCGGTGGTGCCGACCGCCCACGCCTCGGTGTCGCTCACGCGGCACACGGCGTTGAACTTCTCGCCGGGCTCGGTCGACACGGTGGTGAAGGTGGTGCCCGACATGCGCCACACGGTGCCGTCGACGTCTTCGCCGGCCATCAACACGCCGGTGCCGTTGCGCGCGTCGAAGCCGTTGATGGACCACGAGCCGGGCACGCGGCGGAAGTCGAAGGTGGTGGAGTTCTGCCGCTTGATGGCGATGTCACCGAAGCCGCCGATGAAGACCAGCGCGCCGGTCGAGTCGGCCGAGGCGCCGACGAAGTCTTCACCGACGTCGAGCGCCTCGTTGACGATGGGCCCGCGGCGGAAGACGTTGTTCACGTTGAAGCTGCGCCGCACCTCGGCGACCAGCACGCCGCTCGAGTCGTTCGGCGAGAGGTGCTCTTCACCGTAGAAGGTCTGCAGCGCGTCGTTGGCGGTGTTCTGCGTGAGGCCGCGGGTGACGCGGTACAGGTGGCCCGTCGACTGGCCGGCCGACGAGGTGAGCACGTAGACGTCGCGCGCCACGGTGACGGCCTGCGCGGTGACGCCCACGATGCTGTCGCCGTCGAGCGTCGGCGTGGTGTTGACGAGGTTGAAGAAGTTGGTGGTGGTGAAGCCCGCGGTGTCGTGGGTGACGAGGTCGGTGCCCGAGCCGAGGAAGGCGACGCTGGTGGTGGCCGTGGCGGGAATGTCGAAGCCGCCGCCGATCGCCGCGAACTTGGTGCCGCCGCGGGTCTGCACGGTCCACCCCGGGGTGCCGCCGGGCAGGTTGCGGTACGCGACGCACGCGGTGCCGTTGCAGGTGCCGACCGCGCGCTCGCGCAGCGACTCGTCCATGTACGCGCCGGCGATGGCGAACGGCCCGGTGCCGGCGTCGATGGGGCCCGACGACCAGTTGCCGTTGCGCTGGCGGGCGACCTGGCCGCTCTCGCTGACCACCATCGCTTCCTGGTCGCTGCGGCCGCTGACCGAGACCCAGTTGGCAGTCGACGCGCCGGGCACGTTGATGGGCGTGCCGTTGTTGTTGCGCACCGCGAGCAGGGTGCCGGTCGCGCCAGCGACGTACGCGGTGCTGCCGTTGACGAACGCGACCGAGTTGAGGCGCGCGGTCGAGTTGACCATCACGTCGGTCCACGTCGAGCCGTCCCACCGCGAGACCTTGCCCGAGGCGCCGACCGCGAGCGCGAGGTTGCCCGACGAGCCGGGCGCGATGTCGAGCGCGTTGATGGCGAAGCGCAGGCGCGGGCCGATCTGCGTGAAGGTGAGCGAGGGGGTCAGGCACTGGCCGTTGGCGCAGCCATTGGGGCACACCATGTCGTTGGGCGAGTAGGTGCAGGTGCCGGTGCCGGGGTCGCACGTGCCGGGCGACTGGAAGGTGCGGCGCGTGTTGCCGACGCAGGTGACGTCGGGCGGCGTGGTGCACATCACGTTGTTCTGGCGGCAGAGGTCGACGCCCTGGCAGCGGCCGCCCATGCAGCCGTTGGGGCAGGTGGTGTCGGTGCTCTGGTAGCCGCAGGTGCCGTTGGTGCAGCTGCCGGTCTGCGCGAACGTGCGCAGCGTGCTCGCGTCGACGCAGGTCGCGACGGGCGGGGTGACGCAGCTGACGCCGGCGCACGCGTCGACGCACGCGCCGTTGCTGCACGAGGTGGCGCAGGTCATGTCGACCGGGTCGTAGCTGCACTGCGCGTTGGCGCAGCGGCCGACGAAGGTGGTGAGCACGGTGGCCGACTTGCACGTCGCGGCCGGCGGCATGGTGCAGCTGACGTTGGCGCACGACGGGTCGACGATCGACGAGCGGTGGCAGACGCCCTGCTGGCAGGCGTAGCCGGTCGGGCACGCGTTGCCGACGTCGCAGCGGTAGCCGTCGGGGTCGATCTTCACGGCCGCGTCGCAGCCCGCGAGCGCGAGCGCGAAGACGGCAGCGAGGGAGAGGGAACGGTTCATCGGTCAGCCTTCATTTCTTGTCTGACTTCATGCCGGGCTCAGGCATCGAGAAGATGAACATCACGACGCCGCCCGCGACCGCGGCCCCGCCCACGCCGAAGAGGAGATTGGCGCCGATGCCCTTGCCGTTGGCCGACGCGGCGAGCGCCTGCGCTTCCGACACGGTGTGCATCTTGTCCTTCGCGAGCGCAGCGTCAGACGCCGACGACGCGCCGAGCGCGATGCCGGCGATGAGCGCCGCGACGCCGACGCCCGCGACCGCGTAGCTCGCGACGCGCAGCCCCGAGGGGCCCGGGGCGGTGGCCTTGTCGAGCCCCTTGGCGACCTGCTCTTCGGTCAGCGCGTTCTCGAGCGGGATCATCGGCGGCGTCACCGGCTCGAAGCTGAGGCTGGTGGTCTTGCCGGTGCGGATCTGCACCGACATGGTCTTGATGCCCGAGGGGAACTCCGCCTTCACCTCGTAGTCGCCGGGCGCGAGGAAGAGCGCGATGGGCGGCGACGGGTAGCGGTGCGTGTTGTTGAGCACCAGCGCGTTGGCGCGCGGCGCGTCGAACTCGAGGTAGCCACGGCCCTCGGACTCGAGGCGCGCGATGACGGTGCCGACCTTCTCTGCCACTTCCAGCGTGTCGGGCGCGCTGGGGGCCCGCTTCATGTAGAGGCGGTAGTAGTAGATGGTGAAGGCTTCATCGCCGAGCTTCTCGAAGCACTTGGCCAGGTCGTACGCCACCTCGGGCGTGACGCGCATGCGCTCGGCCTCGCGGAAGTTGGCGATCGCCGCGCCGTAGTCACCGGACTTGAAGTGGGCTTCGCCACGCTCGAACGCGGCCTTGAACGCGGCCGTCTCGGCGTCGCCAGGCATCGGCGCCGCGAGCACGGAAAGGGTGATCAACGTGAGGTACAAAGGTGGCCCCCGAGGGATGGTCGCTGGCCAATACCCCAGCCGATGAGGGAGAAACAACCACCATGGCGTACATGGCCCAGCACGCCGCGACCGAGGTGTCGCTTCGAGATGACGGGGGGTTACGCCTCGGAGTGGTGGCCGACACGCACTCGTCGCCGCACGCGGGTGGGCTCGAGGTGCTCGCGAAGTTGAAGCCCGACGTCATCGTGCACGCCGGCGACATCGGCGATCTGCAGGTGCTCGAGACGCTCGGGCGCATCGCGCCGGTGCACGCGGTGCGGGGCAACATCGATTCGCGCGTCGGCTTGCCGGACTTCCTCACGCTGCGACTCCGCGCGGGTGATCAGCTCGCGCTCACCGTGCTGCTCACGCACATCGCGGTCGCGGGTCCCCGCATTCGGGCTGACGCGGCGAAGAAGGCGCGCGCGGAGAAGGCGAGCCTGATCTTGTGCGGGCACTCGCACGTGCCGTTCCTCACGCAGGAGAAGGGGCTGACGCTCTTCAACCCGGGCTCGATGGGGCCGCGGCGGTTCCGGCTGCCGATTCTCTTCGGCGTGATGGACGTGTCGAAGACGGGCGTCACGCTCAAGCACGTCGACTGCGAGACGGGGCGCGACTGGTTGCCGGGCTGATCAGGCGTAGCGCGCGACGTACTGCTTCACGCTGACCTTCCGCGCGAAGTTCTGGCTCGTCATGTACCGCAGCGTGCCGAACACCGGGCGCTCGGGGCCCCACGCGCGATCGAACCGGCCGAGCACCCACATCGCGCCGCTCCAGCTCACCGGGTCGCGCCCGTCGAGGGACCAGCGGCTCATCAGCTGATCCATCACGCGCAGCGCGTCTTCGCCCGAGCGCGACCACTCGTAGATCTTCTTGCCCCACAGCATGCGCACGTTGTTGTGGAACCAGCCCTCGGTGCGCAGCTGGCCCATCGCCGCGTTCCACAGCGGGTCGTGCGTGCGCGACTGCTCGAAGTCGTCGTACGAGTAGACGTGGGAGCGCTTGTCCTTGGCGTGCTTCTTCATGCTCGCCTTCGCCCACGCCGGCAGCGAGTCGAAGCGCGTGTAGTCGTCGGGCTGCAGCGCGGCGCGGTTGAAGGCGAGCTCGCGCCAGGTGACGAGCTCGTCGAGGAAGGACTCGACGGCCGAGGGGACTTGCCACCAGCCTTCCTTCTTGCCGCCGATGGACTTGCCCAACGACTCGGCGCTCCAGCGGGGCGGGAGCAGGCGCGTGAAGACGTCGTGCACGCCGAGGTGACCGAAGTGGAGGTACGGCGAGAGGCGGCTCGTGCCGTCGACCTCGGGCTCGTTGCGCTGCGCGGCGTAGTCGCCCAGGGCGCGCGCGACGAAGTGGTCGAGGCGGGTGAGCGCGACGGTGGTGCCGCCCTTCATCGCGACCGGCTTCACCGCGTGGTCGATGGGCAGCGCGCTCAGCTCGGAGTGCGGGGGAATCGCGAAGCGCCACTTCGCGGGGAGCTTCGGCTCGGGCGCGCGCGGGAGCTCGAGGTGCTCCAGGGGGCGCGGGTGCGGCAGCGCGAGAAGATGCGGCGGGAGTTCCTTCTGCAGGTGCGTGCGGAAGGAGTGCGCCGTGGTGAAGACGCGCGTCGTGGCGTGCATCGGGTACAGCCCATTCGAGTCGATGACCTCGAGCTTCACGTCGAGGGTCTTCGCGGCGGCGGCTTGCATGCGCGGGTGGAAGAAGCCGGGCCAGTCGTCGCCCACCACCACGCAGGATTGGCGGGCGAGCGCTTCGAGCAGGCCGCGGCCTTCGCCCGGGGCGCGCTCGACGTACGGCAGGTAGCGCACGGGGGAATGGGCGAAGGCGCGTGCGTTGTCGGTCATGCCTTCGAGCACGAAGGCGTGGAGGCGCTCGCTGGCGAAGGCGTAGCCGACTCGCAGCGGTTCGAAGACCACCAGGGGCTTCTCGAGCGTGCGGGCGTGCTCGAGGGCGCGATCGAGGGCGAAGTTCGAGCGGGCGCGGCGGGCGGCGGTCATCCAGTAGAGGACGAAGGCTCGCTCGGGGTGAACGGGCGCCTGGTTGAGGGTTCGGATTCGGTCGTGGGGCGTCATGGGCGCACGTCGTGGTTGTTTTCTCCTCACCCCGACCCTCTCCTCCTCGGGAGGAGAGGGAGATGGGAGATCATGTGAACACCGCTCGCATGGCGCGGCCCAACGGCACCGTGGGCGCGCCGCGGCGGAGGGCGGCGAGCTTGTCGGCGAACGTCAGGCGTCCCGCGTAGAAGCGCTCGATGAGCGGCTCGGGGTGCTCGTAGAAGGAATCGAAGATGCGCACGCGTGTCGCGGGCGCGGCGCCACGGAAGAGCATGCGGTTGAGCACGCGGAAGAAGCCCATCTCGCGGTGGTGGGCGCGCGCTTCGGTGCGCAGCAGCTCCAGCACCGCCGCCGAGCGCAGCGGGCTCTTCGTCACCTGCTCGGCCAGACGCGCGGCGAACGGGAGCGAGTAGCCCGTGGTGGTGTGGAAGAAGCCGCCGGCGACTCCGAGCGTGGGCACGTCGAAGTGCGGCACGGTTTGCTCGAGGGGAATCGGGAGCGACGCGCACTCCTCGCGATCGACCGAGGCGATGGTCCACCCGCGGCCGGAGACCCACGCGCGCACGGTCGCTTCGAAGGCCTCGCGGTCGACGCGCGCGTCGTCGCTGTAGCGCGTGTCTTCGACGAGCACGCGGCGCTCGTCCCACGGGAGCGCGTACAGAAAGCGGAAGCCGTCGAGCTGCTCGACCGTGGCGTCCATCAGCAGCGGGCGCACGAGGCCGTGCGGCGCGGCGAGCGTGAGCTCGAGCCCGAGGAACTTCTGCCAGCCGCACGGCGCGGTGCGCGGGTGGAGGAAGCCGCGCGCGTCGATGACCAGCCGCGCGTCGAGGCGTTCGCCGTCGCCGAGCACCACGTGGTCCATCGCGACGTGCTTCACGCTCGTGCTGGTGCGCAGGCGCGGGCCGAGGAGCGTGCGGACGCGACGCGCGAAGTCTTCCGAGCGCACCGAGTGGTAGCGCCCACCCAACGCGCGCCACCGCGAGGGAAAGTAGACGTCGTGGCCTTCCCACGAGCGGCTCACCCACGGCTCGAGCCAGGTGAACGTCTCGGCCGGCACGTCGCCGTGGTGGAACGACCAGGTGTGGTTGCCGCCGGGCTCGGGCGCGGCCTCGAGCATCACCAGGTCGAGGCTCGGGTCGGCCGCGAGGAGTCGATCGGCCAGCAGGCCGTTCGCCAACCCGCCACCGACGAGCACCACGTCCTTCATGACGGGGCGTTGGCCTCCGTGCGCGCGGGCGCGTTGCTGCCGCCGAGGAGCTTCTTGCGCTGGGGCGACGGGGGCACGCCGGCGAGCACTCCGCGCAACGGCACCGAGTCGATGGCCACCTCGCGCACGCCGTCCATCGCGAAGAGCTGGTTGGCCGCGACGAGCCCGCTGCTGAACGCGGCCTCCATCAACATCGCCGGGAACTCGAGCTTTACCCAGTCGCCGGCGACCTTGAGCCCGCTGACGCCGGTGTCGGTGACGGCGCGGTTGGCGTGCTGGCCGACGTGGAACGCGGCGAAGTCGGCGCGCAGCTGGAAGTGCTCGTCGCGGATCGCGGCGCCCTTCAGCTCGGGGAGGAAGAGCTCCATCTCGTCGAGGAGCAGCTTCCGCACGTCCTCATCGCGCACGTCGTCGGGCACTGCGTAGCTGTGCAGCTCGAGCACCGAGCCGCCGTGGCGCTTCACGTACTCGGCCGACTCCGCCTCGGTGCGCTCGTAGAACGTGATGGCGTCGAGCAGCTTCTTGCGGTCGGTGATGACGAACACCGGCAGCGTCGCGCGCGGGGCGCGGTCGAGCCACAGGCGCAGCACGGCGTAGCGCTGGCCCGACTTCTGGTTGAGCAGCGGGCGCGAGATGCCGTCGAGGCCGGTGGACGCGGCGAGGATGGCGCGCGTCGCGGGGACGTCGGTGGCGAG
Organism: Myxococcaceae bacterium; assembly: GCA_046351675.1. Classification (GTDB taxonomy): domain Bacteria; phylum Myxococcota; class Myxococcia; order Myxococcales; family Myxococcaceae; genus Archangium_A. The sequence continues at coordinate 162,848 of JAXLYB010000013.1, read as the reverse complement.
CACCACGCGGTCGAACGACTCTTCGGCGCCGTTCTTCTTCACCGTGAAGCGCTCGCCCTGCTTGTGCAGCGAGGCCACGCGGGCGCCGAGCTCGATCTTCACGTTCAGCTGCTCGAGGTGCGCGCGAATCGGCTTCCAGAGTGACTCGGCGTAGTCGGCGGTCGGGTAGTCGTAGGTGAGGCCGCCGTCGTGCCCGAGGAAGTAGAAGTGGAAGCTCTTCACCAGCTCAGCGAGCGAGAGCTTGTGCTCGTCGGCGAAGAAGACGCGCGCGAAGGTGTTGAACGCGAGTTTGAGGCGCGTGGGCAGCTTCGCCAGCGCGTCGAACTGCGCGAACGACATGCCGTCGAACTGTTCGAAGGTGCGCTTGCTGTCGTACTCGAGGAAGACGCCCATCAGGTCGCGGGTGGGGGCCTTCAGCGAATCTCCCAGGCGATACACGCCTGCGCGCGCGAGCGAGAGGAGGTTGAGGATCGGCGTCGCGTCGAGATCGTGGCCGAAGCTGAGCTCATCGCCGCCCGCGAAGACGATGCGGTAGTCGCTGATGGGCCGGAAGTTCTTCCGCAGCCCGAGCGAATCGAGGAACGAGTTGAGGTTGTAGTAGTGCCGGAAGAAGGCGTGGAAGCCGTGGCTGACGCTCTCGGTCTCTCCGTTGGCGAGCTTCACCGGCCAGGAGCCGAGCTTGCCGCCGAGGAACGTGTTGCCCTCGAGCAGCGTCACCTCGTAGCCGCGCGAGGCGAGGGTGCGGGCCGCGGCGACTCCCGCGAGTCCACCGCCGACCACCGCGACGGTCACGCGCTTCCCGACCTTCTCGGGCTGCTTCGCGTCGACCTGGTTGACCTGCACGCGGTAGGGCCCCAGGCGCCATTCGACGAGCGCGCGCACCCAGCGCTTCCACGTCAACGCGACGACGGCGAGGACGACGAGGGAGACGATGAGCGCGGTCATGCCGCCCTCCGCGAGCCCGGCGCGAGCACCGGCGGCACGTACGGCCAGTTGGGGAGCCCGCTCTTGCCGAGCCGGCGCGCGACGTAGTCCGCGGCGATGTTCGCGCTCTCCATGATGGTCAAGAGCCCGCTGCCCGGGTGCGTTCCACCGCCGACCCAGAACAGGTCTTCGAGGTGCGGCGACTTCACCTTCGGGCGCAGGGGCCCGAGCTGCGTCCAGTTGTGGCTCAGGTTGAAGACAGCGCCGCGGAAGACGTTGAAGTCGTCGCGCCAGGTCTGCGCGGTGAACGAGCGCTGCGCCTTGATGTGGTTACGCACGCCGGTGAAGCCCACGCGCTCGAGCCACTGCGGAATCTTCGCTTCGAGCGTGGCGCGCGCCTTCGTCCAGTCGTCGAGGTGCGCGGTGTTCGGCGTGGGCACCAGCACGTAGAGCGTGCTGTGGCCGTCGGGCGCGCCGGCCTTCGAGCCTGCCCGCACCTCGGTGGGCGTGGGGTTGCAGACGTAGAAGGGCGGATCTTCCGTGTCGAGGAAGTGATCTTCGAGCGCGGCGGTGTCGGTGCGGCGCGCGGCCTCGCTCAACCGAATCACGTGGTGCGGCAGCTCGTCGTACCGGCGGTCGAGGCCGAGGTAGAGCATGAAGGTCGAGCAGCTGTACTTCGCGTTCTCGAGCGCCTTGTCGGACAGCCGCGTGCCCTCGCGCACCTCGGGCCGAATCAGCTTCGTCGCCGCGTACGGGAGGTCGGCGTTGATGACCACCACGTCGGCGGTCAGCACTTCTCCACCTTCCAGCCGCACGCCCGTGACGCGCGTGCCGTCGCTCATCACCTCTTCGACCGGCGCGTTGAAGCGGAACTTCGCGCCGAGTGACTCCGCGCACCGCTGCAGGCCCTTCGAGAGCGCGCGGAAGCCACCGACCACGTGCCACACGCCGAACTGCAGCTCGAGGTACGGAATGACGCTGAACACGCTCGAGCAGGTGGTGGGGTGCAGCCCGAGGTACTTCGACGGGTAGCTCAGCGCGTAGGTGACGCGGTCATCGCCAAAGAACTCGTCGAGGTGCTTGTAGAGCGACTGCCACGGCTTGAAGCGCAGGGTGTCGAGCAGGCGCCACGGCGCGTAGTAGCCGAGCGAGTCGGCGTGGGTGCAGATGAACTTCTCGTAGGCGACGGCGTACTTGTCGCTGGCCTGCGCGAGCCACTTCTCGAGCGCGGCGGGGTGCTTCGGGTCGAGCGTGGCGAGCGAGCGCTTGAAGGCGTCCACGTCGCTCGAGGTGTCGACGTGCGTGTCGTCCCAGAAGTGGATGCGGGTGTTCGGGTCGAGGCGCACCAGCGGCACGAAGTCGCGCAGGTTGCGGCCGGCGCGCGAGACGATGGACTCGAGCACCTCGGGCAGCTGCAGAATCGTGGGGCCGGTGTCGACCTCGTAGCCGTCGAACTGCAGGCCGCGCATGCGCCCGCCGGGGATGCCTTCCTTCTCGACGATGGTCACGTCGACGCCGAGTCCGGCGAGGTTGATGGCAGCTGCGAGCCCGCCGGGTCCTGCGCCCACCACCAACGCCGTGGTCCTGGTGTTCATGAGAGTTCCTCGAAGAAGCGGGGCCAGTCTTCGGCCCGGTCGATGACGGGGTAGCGGTGGTTGACTGAGCGCGCGGCGGCGCCGCCGACGACCACGCGCGTTCCAGCAGGCAGCAGCTTGTCGAGCCCCTTGAGCTCACGGCCGTCGCGCACCGCCGAGAGCGCGATGAGATCGGGCTTCAAGGTGCGCACTACGTTGGCGAGCTGGCGCAGCGGGGTGCGCGCGCCGAGGTAGGTGACGCGCCAGCCGGCGTGGCGGAAGCGCAGCGCGGCGCCGAGCAGCCCCAGCTCGTGCTCTTCCGACGGCAGGCACGCGCAGACCACGTGGTGCTTCGCGCGGCGCGGGGCGTTGCCGACCAGCGAGAGGAGGCGCTCGCGAATGGCGTTGCTGACGAGGTGCTCTTCGCCGACCGAGAGCGTGCCGGCGTGCCAGCGATCGCCCACCTCGTGGAGGAGCGGCGAGACGAACTCCTCGAAGAAGCCGAGCGGCGGGCGCGCGGCCATCGCGCGGTCGAGCGCGGCCTCCACCGCCTGTTGGTCGAAGCGCTGCGCGTCGCGGAGCAGGGCGTCGCGCCATTCGGGGTACTGCAGCGCGCCGTGCGAGGGGCCCTTCGATTCCTCGGCGAGCGCGCTCTTCACCTCGCGGGTCAGCGCGGGGACCATCGCGGCCGCTTCCTTGATCGACACGCCGCGCTCGGTGAGCTGCTTGAGGCGGCGGAGGAGCTCGATCTCCGAGCGGGCGTAGGCGCGGTAGCCCGACGAGGTGCGCACCGGGCGCGGCACGCCGTAGCGGCGCTCCCACGCGCGGATGAGGTTCTCGCTCACGCCGGACATCTCGGCGGCGACGTTGATGCGGTAGGTCGGTTCGGAACTCATGACGTTCGGGGGGCCGGCAGGACGGCCGGCGCGGCAGGAGGGGCGTCGGCCACCGAGCGGCGGCCAGACAGGAGGAGCGGGAGGGTGTCGGGGCGCTCGACGCGCGCGAGCGCCGACCGGAGAGCGCCGAGGCGCGCGGCCATCTCGTCGGGGCCAGCGGCGTCGTGCGGTTCACCGATGGCGATGAGCGCGTCGGGGTACTCGTGCTCGAAGAGCGCGTAGCGCAGCGCCATCGGCACGCACCGCACGCCGGCCCACCGCGCGAGCAGCTCGGCACCGCGCTCGAGCTCGAGCGGCGCGTCGAAGGGCGCCAGCTTGCCCTGCGGGAAGACGAGCACCGACGCGCGCGGCCGGCGGAGGATGGTGGTGGCGTGCTGCAGCGTCTCCCGCGCCGACGCCGAGGAACCACGCCGCACCGAGAACGCGCCGAGGTGCCGCAGGAAGCGGAAGCGCGCGAGGTTCTGCTCTTCCATCATCACGAAGCCGTCGCGGTGGCCGTGCGTGACGACGGCGTGCACCAGGAAGCCGTCCCAGAAGTTGGTGTGGTTCGCGTAGAGCACCACCGGCTCCTCGGCGGGCAGCGCGCCGGTCGCCCAGAGCGCGCGGAACTGGCGGCGCAGCTTCCAGTGCACGTAGCGCGACCAACCCCAGGTCATCAGCGGTGAGCGGCCCTCGTGAATCATGACGCCCTCCGCAGCGCGGGCACGAGCACGCCGCCCGCGCCGAGCACGAGGCGCCGGCCGCGCCACTCGACGACGCGACCGCGCACGAGGCTTCCGAGCCACGCGGCCAAAAGCAGCGCTTCGCCGCCCAGCCACCAGAACGTCGGGCGCGCGGTGTCTTCGAGCTTCGCGGCGAGCACGGTGCGCAGCGCGGCGACCAGCAGCACCGCGCCGAGCACGGCGACGTTGGCGCTCGCCAGCGCGAACGCGAGGAGCAGCGGCGTGCACGCGAAGAAGAGCGGCACGGTGGGGAACAGCGTCGGGCGGTGCGCACGCAGCACCTGCATCCACCGCGTGAAGCGCGCGAGGCTGGCGGTCAGCGAGGCGTCGGCGCCGGGGACGCGCGCGTGACCTGCGAGGCGCACTTCGAGGCGGGCCTCGGCGAGCTTCACGCCCAGCTCGAGGTCTTCGCCGACGCAATCGGGGAGCGCGCGGAAGAGCTCCAACGCCGCGGGGCCGAGCGCGAGCGCCTTGCCGCACACCGTCTTCGGGCCGGCGCTGATGACGTCGAGCACGTCGAACGAGTGCAGCGACTGCACGAGCAGGCCGCGCGAGAGACCGGCGGCTTCGGGGCGAGGCGAGGCCCACGCGGCGTCGGCGCCCTGGTCGAGCGCGCCGAGGAGGTCACTGAGCAGCGCGTCGTCGAGGCGCACGTCGGCGTCGACGATGAGCACGCGCTGCAGCGGCGAGTGGGGGAAGTCGACCTCGTCACTCGCCGCGCCTTCGGACTCGGGGCTCGAGAGCACCGACAGCGCGTAGTGGAGGTGGCCGAGCTTGCGGTTCTGCCGCGGCGGGTCTGACGGGAGCCACTCGACGCCGGCCGGGAGACGCGGGCGGAACGGCGAGAGGACGATTTGGCGCACGCCCGGCGGGAGCGGCGTGGAGAGGTTCGCGAGCTCCTGCGGCGAGGGCACGTCGAACGGGCGGAGCACGACGACCGGGTGCAGCGCGTCGGCGCGGACCGCGGTGGCCGGCGCGGCGCGGCGGGTGCGCACCAGCGCGGTGAGGGTGACACCGAGCGCGAGCAGCGCCCATGCGAGGAGCAGCCAGGTCATGACACGCTCCCCCTCTCCCCGCTGGGGAGAGGGTCGGGGTGAGGGGTAACCCGCAGCACCACCACCGAAGCTCGACGCGAGAGCCTCGGCGCTCCGCACAACACCACGCCGTCGTGAGTCGCCCGCATCATCATCGCGTCACCTCAACCGCAGCCGCCGCCGGCAACCGCGCCTCCTCGACCGGCGCCGCCACGACCCGCGTCCGGAAATCCGCCATCCACCGCACGAACGGCGAGCGGAAGCGCGCAAAGTCCGCCGCCTCCCCGAGCATCAGTTCGTCACCACCGCCGGCCTCGAACCGCGCGTAGAACGGCGACGACTCGAGCAGCCGCGCACCGAGCGCCCGAGGCACCGACAGCCCCCAGCGCGTCGTCCGACTCTCGACGACCGCGCCGGGCACCGCCCGCACCAACGTCTTCGCGCCCTCGGTCGACACCGCCCAGCCCGCACCCTCACGCGGCTGGTACGCCACCGTCGTCTGCCGGGCGCCGTGCGTGCGCACCCAGCTCCACCCCGCCAAATCGCCCCCGAGCGCACACTCGCCCGCATTCCCGTCGTGGTACGCGCGCCCGTCGAACGCGACCGGCCCGGCCTGCACGCGCCCCTGAGCCCGCACCGCGTACGGAAACCACCGGTGGCTGAGGCCCGGCACGAGCGTCACGCCATCGGCCGCGTCGACCTCGGGCGTCACGTTCAGCTCGGCCTCGACCGGCCGCCGCCACCACGGCGCGCGGTCGCTCACGCGCACCGACACCACGCCATCCTCCCGGCGCGTGAAGCTCGAGCCGCCGATGACGAGCGTTGACGCGCCGGCGCTCTCGCGCAGCTCGGCGTGCGGGTACTCCGAGAGCACCCACGCCTGGCGCACGCCGCGGCGATACAGCGCGAAGTTCACGGCGGCGTGACGCAGCGGCAGCGCCTGGTTCGACCGCACGAAGCGCGGCGAGAAGAGCGAGCCGAGCATGAAGATGGCGACCGCCGACCACTCGCCGTTCGAGACGTCGACGTAGTACCAGCGGTAGGTGCCGGGCGCGGTGGCGAGCTCGAGCTTCACGCGGCCACCTTTCCGCCGCGCTCGAGCAGCGACCGCGCGTACTGCGCCGCGAAGTGACCCGAGCGCATCACCATCGGCACGCCGCCGCCGGGGTGCACGCTGCCACCCGCGTAGAAGACGCCAGGCGTGCTCGACCGCTGGCGCGGGCGCTGGAACGCCGCGAGCCGGCCGTGCGGCAGGAAGCCGTAGATGGAGCCCCCAGGCGCGCCGAGTTGCGCGAGATCGACCGGCGTGCGCTCGGCGACCACGCGCACGTCGCTGCGCAACAGCCCGGGCACCGCGGCGCGGAGTGCGTCGAGGCACTGCTCGCGGAGCCGCGGCGCCCACTCCGACCACGCGGCCTCCTCACGCGCGCTGGTGAATGCCGGCGCGTTGGCCATCACGAAGACGCCCGCGCGTCCCGCCGGCGCGACGGTGCGGTCGGTGGCGGCGGGGTGACAGAAGTAGACGGTGGGGTCGCTCGGCGGGCGGCCCGAGAAGAGCTCGCCGAACTCCGTGCGGTAGTCGCCGCCGAACGCGACGTGGTGGTGCGCCAGCTCGAGCCCGTGCTCCGCGCGCACGTCGAGCAGCAACACGTAGCCCGACATCGCGAGCGGCTTGCTGCCCGGCTTCTCCTCGCCCAGCGGGTCGGCGTTGATGACCAGCGCGTCAAAGCGCTCCTCGTGCCCGACCGGGCCGCAGCGGAGCTCACCGCGCACGCGTTCCCATCGCGCGCGCTCACCGCACCGCACCGTCACGCCCAGTGCCTGCAGCGCGCGTTCGAAGGCCGACACCAGCGCCGCCATGCCGCCCTCGACGTGGTGCACGCCATACGCGCGCTCGAGGTGGGGAATCATCGCCAGCGCGCCGGTGGCCTCGTAGGGCGACGCGCCGACATAGGTGGCGAAGCGGCCGACGAACTGGCGCAGCTGCGGCGAGCGGAAGTGGCGCGCGGCCCACGCGTCGAGCGTCGAGAGCTGCATGCCGTCGACGAGCTTCGAGGCACCACGGCGCATTACGCGCTTCAAGAAGTCGGGGAAGCCCTCGAACGGCGCCTCGAGGTACGGCTCACCGGCGGCCTGCCAGGTGCGCTCGGCGTCGGCGGCGAAGCGGCGGTAGGCGTCGCCTTCTCCGAAGCGCGCGGCCGAGGCGATGGTGTCTTCGAGCGAGTCGGAGCACTCGAAGCGCTGGCCGTCGCGCCACGCGTAGCGAGTGTGCAGCGGCAGCCGGTGGAGGCGCGGCAGCAGGTGCGCCTGCCCGATGCGCTCGAACACGTCGCGCACCACGTGGGGCAGGGTGAGCAGCGTCGGGCCGGTGTCGAAGGTGAAGCCGCCCTCGCGCACCACCTGCGCCTTGCCGCCGAGCGCGCGCGCCTGCTCGAAGATCGTGACCTGGTGGCCCGCCGCCGCCAGCTCCGCCGCGGCGGTGAGTCCGCCGAAGCCACCGCCGATGACCGCGACGCGCTTCATCGGCCGGCCTCCAGCGCGGGAGGGGTCGAACGCGCGGTGGGCGAGGTGAACAGCACCTTCAGCAGCCGCCACACCTTGCCGCCGAGCGAGACCGACGCGCGCGAGCTGAACACGTCGAGCTGGCGCGCCTCGATGACGTCGAGGATGCCGCCGTAGATCGACGACATCAGCGCCACCAGCCGCTGCCCGCCGAACGCCGAGAGCCACGGAATGCCCTGCGCCGCGCTGGCGTAGAGCGCGCGCGCCCGATCGATCTGCAGCGTGAGCAGCTTGCGAATGCCCGGCGTCAGCTCTCCGCGCCGCAGGTCCATCTCGGTCACGCCGCACGCGGCCAGCTCGTCCTGCGGGAGGTACACGCGCCCGCGCCCGAGGTCTTCCCGCACGTCGCGGAGGATGTTGGTGAGCTGCATCGCGCGCCCGAGGTCGGCGGCGTGGCGCAGCGCGACGGGGTCGGTGGTGCCCAGCAGCGGCGCCATCATCAGGCCCACCACGCCGGCCACGCGGTAGCAGTACAGGTCGAGCTGCGCCCAGGTGCGGTAGCGGTCCTGCTCGAGGTCCATCTGCATGCCGGCGAGCAGCTCGAGGAAGGGCGTGCGCGGAATCTGGTAGCGCGTGCAGGTGTCGAGCAGCGCGTGCAGCTCCGAGGGTGGGAAACCGGGCACGTCGAGCACCTCGCCGCGGTCGAACAGCGCGTCGATGACCTCACGCACGCGGGCCAGCGTCTCGGCGCGGCGCTCGTCGGTCGACTCGTCGATCGCGTCGTCGACCCGTCGGCAGAACGCGTAGAGCGCGAACGCGCCGAGGCGCCGCTGGCCGAAGAGCACCAGCGACGAGAAGTAGAAGCTCTTCGCGTGGTGCGCGGTCACGCGGCGGGCCGACGCGTAGCCCTGCTGCACGAGCGCGGCGTCGGCGGTGCTCACGCGGCCTCCTTCGCCGCGAGGCCCAGGCGCGGGAGCAGCGCGTCGACCGCGAAGCCGGCGCTCAGCATCACCGTGGGCACGCCGGTGCCGGGCTGAATCGAGGCGCCGCACCAGTAGAGGTCGGCCACGTCGGGGTCGGTCACCTGCGGGCGGAAGGGGCCGATCTGCCAGAACGACTGCGAGAGGCCGAAGTTCGAGCCGCGCTCCAGGCGCAGCGCGTGCTGCCAGTCGCCGGGCGTCACCACGCGCTCGGCGACGATGCGCTCGCGCAGGTTGCCGTAGCCCTCGGCCTCGAGCCGCGCGAGCACCTTCTCGCGCACCACCGCCGTCTCGCGCTTCCAGTCGAGCTCGGGGTTGCCCAGGTGCGGCACCGGCACCAGCACGTAGAGCGCGTCGTGGCCCTCGGGCGCGAAGAAGCCCTTCGTCGTGCGGGCCGGCGCGTTGACGTAGAAGCTCGGGTCCTCGGGCACGCGGAGCCGGCCGAAGATGTCGTCGAAGCTGGTGCGGAAGTCGCGGCCGAAGAACACGCCGTGGTGCAGCAGCCCTTCGGCCTCGCCACGCAGGCCCCAGTAGAACATCAGGCCCGAGCTGGTGAAGCGGCGGCGGTCGACCTTCGCGGTGCGGCTCTGGGCGATCGGCTCGGGCAGCAGGCGGCGCGTGGCGTGCGCGTAGTCGGCGTTGCACAGCACCGCGTCGGCGCGCACGGTGCGGCCGTCTTCGAGCGTGACGCCCACCGCGCGCCCGTTCTCCACCAGCACCTTCGCGACGCCCTGGCCGTAGTGAAACTGCACGCCTTCTTCGCGGCACACGCGCTCGAGCGCGAGCGGCACGTCGTGGAGCCCGCCCTTCGGAAACCAGATGCCGTGGTGCGCCTCGGTGAAGGGCAAGAGCGAGAAGACGGCCGGCGCGTCCCACGGGGACAGGCCGAGGTACATGGTCTGGAAGCTCAGCGCCTGGCGCAGCCGCTCGTCGGCGAAGAAGCGCGAGACGTGCGACCACAGCTTCTGCAGCGCGCCCGCGGCGAAGATCTTCGGCACGTTCGACGGGGTGACGAAGTCGAAGAGGCCGTCGAAGTGCTTGGTGACGAACCGGTCGAAGGCGATGTCGTGCTGCGCCTGCCCACGGGCGAGGAACTCGCGGTAGCGGAGCGCGGCGCCGGGCTCGAGGCGCTCCAGTTCCTCGCTCATCTTCTGGCGGTCGGACCACAGCGTGAAGCGCGAGCCGTCGCGCCAGTGCACGCGGTAGTGCGGGTCGCACCGCGTCAGCTCGAGCACGTCGCTGAGCTTGCGGCCCACCGACGCGAAGGCCTGCTCGAGCACGAACGGCATCAAGAGAATGGTGGGGCCGAGGTCGAAGCGGAACGGGCCGTGCGGCGAGTCGACCTCGATGCGCCCGCAGCGACCGCCGGGGCCGGGGAGCTGCTCGAAGAGCTCCACGTCGGCGCCCGCGTGCTGCAGCTTCATCGCGGCGGTCAGCCCGCCGACGCCCGCGCCGATGACGATGACCTTGCGACGCGCGCTCACGCGGCCCTCGCGGCCAGCGCGCCGAGCATGCCGCTGAGCACCGGGAGCCCGGGGGAACGCGGGAGCCCATCGAGGCCCACGCGCGCAGCCTCGGTGGCGCGCGTGATGAGGCGCTCGGTGGCCTCGAGGCCGCCGTGGTGCACCACCTCGGCGCGCGCCTCGGAAAGGAGGCCCTCGCTGGGCGCGGCCCACAACCGCTCGAGGCGCTCGCGACCCGCGGCGTCGGCGCGCTGCCACGCGACCAGCACCGGCACCGTGCGCTTGCCCTCGAGGAAGTCGGCGCCGCCCTGCTTGCCGGCCACCGCGTCGTCACCGAACAACCCGATGACGTCGTCGCGCAGCTGGTAGGCGAGGCCGGCGCGCTCACCGACGCGCGAGAGGCGGTGGACCAGGTCGCTCGAGCCACCGCCGAGCATCGCGCCGCACACCAGCGGGGCGACGAAGCCGTAGCGCGCGGTCTTCAGCTTCGCGACGCGCACCGCCTGGCGCAGCGCCACTTCTCCCAGCGGCCGGCTCGCCAGGGCGAGGTCGAGGTGCTGGCCCGCGGCGGTGTAGCGGCAGACCTCGAGCATGTAGCGCGTGGCGGGCAGGGCGCCCGGGGTGGCGAGCATCGCCTCGAGCGCGCGCGCGTAGAGGTAGTCGCCGGCGACGATGGCCTTCGATTCCGCGGCGCGATCACCGCCGAGCGCCACGTGCAGGGCCGGCCCGCCGCGCCGGGTGGTCGCGCGATCGGCGACGTCGTCGTGCACCAGCATGAAGGCGTGCAGCAGCTCGAGGCCTGCACCGAAGTCGACCAGCGCCTCGGCGTTCACCGAGCCGCGGGCGAGCGCATAGCCGGTGGCCAGCAGCGTGGGGCGCACGCGCTTGGCCGGGCGCAGCGCGAAGTCGACCAGCACCGCGCGGCTGTCTTCCCAGAGTTCGTCGACGCGCAGCTCGGCGGCGTCGAGCCACGCGCGCAACGATTGCTCGAGCTGCAGCTGGAATGCGGCGAGACCCAGCTCGTCCTGCAGGCGACCGGCGATGTGCGTCACGTGAACTCCGAGGGAGAAAGCCCATTCGGGCTCGCACTTCGTGTGCAAGGTTTGTATAACGTGTGTTCATGGTTCGTCAACACGAGCTGATCAGGGCCTCGGCGCTCACCGCGCTGGTGGCGGCGACCGCGCTCGGGGCGGGCCCCACGGTGCGGCGTGAAGAGAAGTGCGACTTCGAGCCCGACCCGGCGTTCGAAGCCGACGGCGGGGTGCAGATCTTCTTCGAGCTGGTGAACGCCGAGGCGCTCCCGGCGACCAACCCGCACTTTCAGGCATTCCAGGTGCTCGATCGCGGTGATCGCTGGGGCGCGGCAACCGAACCGCTGCACGTCGCGATGGTGAAGCTCTCGTACGTCGTCGAGAAGGACGTCAGCTTCTTCAGCGCCTCTCGGCTGCTCGATCTCGGCTGGGTGCAGACCATCGCCCCCGACATGAACATCACCAGCCAGCCCGACGGCGGCTTCCTGGTGGGGCGCACGCCGGCCAACCACTTCACGCTCGACTTCCACGCCGACGCCTCGTTCGCGCCCGACGTCGCGCGGCTCGCGAAGTCTTCGGGCGCACCGGTGCTGGTGCAGGAGAACACCGGCTTCGCACGCGTGATGGGCTGGCGCACCGGCGACTGGAGTGCCACCTGGACGTTTCACGAGCGGCTCGCTGCGGGGAAGACGCGCGTCACCGTGCTCACGCTCAGCTACCTCTTCAACGTGCCGCCGTTCTTCCTCGGCGGGGAAGCGCGCGTGTTCCGCGAGACCGTCGAGCACGCCGTCGCGCTGATCAGCCGGTTGCGTGCCTTCCACGAGGACGCAGCGAGTCAGAAGTGACCCGGACACGTTCGGATGCCCCGTTTGGGTGACTCGGTTCCGCTCCTGCTGGACTATCCACCGGTGACTGGGAGGGCCGTCTGCCGGAGGATTTTCGCATTCTCGTCGTCGACGACGAGGAGACCGTAGGTCGTGCCTTCGCGCGCTGGGTCCGCGGCCCTTCCGTCGTGGTCGAGGTCCTGACCGACGCGCGCCGGTTCGGCGAGGTGATGCGGGCCTTCAAACCCACGCACGTGGTGTCCGACCTCCACATGCCGCACGTCTCGGGTATCGAGGTCTTGCGCGAGGCGCGGGAGATCGATGCGCGCGCGATCCGCGTGCTGCTCTCAGGATCTTTGCAGAGCGTGTCGAAAGCCTCCTTGGCGGAGGTGGAACCGGTGCGATTGATCGCCAAGCCGTGGAACGCGAACACGTTGAAGCGTGACCTCGGCATCGAGACCGCCGGCCGGGGCGCGCCGTGAACTCGCCCACCGCGCTCGCGCGCTCGTTCGTGCTGTCGATTCACCGCGTCACCGGAGACGGCCGAAAGCACCTGGCCCACCTCCGCGCGGCCAGCTGCGAGACCGGGTGGGACGAGCTGCTCGAGCTGCTCGAGCCGTTCGCGCGCGACGAGGGGCCGGCGGCGACGCGCCGCTTGATGGAGTTCGTCGCGGTTCACCATTCGCTCCTCGTCGGGCTGGGCGAGCTGCTCGGTGACGTGCGGCAGAGCTACGTGGCGCTCGCCGACCTCGGCGCGCGGCAAGAGGCGGTGCAGGTCGACACGTCGGCGACGGCGCGTGGCTTCGAGGTCACGCTGACGCTGCGGCGGGGCTTCCGGCCGTCGAAGGTCTTCTTCCAGTCGTGCGCGTGGTTCCTCGCGGCGGTGCCGCGGCTGCGTGGGCTCGACGACGCGCGCGTGAAGGTCGAGCGCCTGACCGATCGCGAGCTCAAGTGCCGCGTGATTCCACCGCGCGACGCGGCGCCGCACCTCGGGCACCCCGACGCAACGATGAAGCAGCTGGCGCACACCACGCTGCGCGCCCACCTCGGCACCGACGGCCCCGCGCTGGAGCACCGCTTCGGCCTGACGCAGGCCGAGTCGCGCGTCGTCTCGCGGTTGGCGCAGGGGCAGAGCATCAAGCAGCTCGCGCAGCACCTCGACATCAGCCCCGAGACCGCGCGCACGCACGTGAAGCGCGCGATGCAGAAGACGGCGACGCACCGCCAGGCCGAGTTGGTGAGTCTGGTGCTGTCCGACGACGTCAGCGCTTAGCTAGCTCCCTCTCCTCTTCAGAGGAGAGGGTCGGGGTGAGGAGAGAAATCCTCTCCTCGCCCGAGCTCGTCACGGTCGAGCGACGTTCTACTCCTCACCCCAACCCTCTCCTCCTCGGGAGGAGAAGGAGCTGTCTTAGCGCTTGAGCGTCACCGTCACCGACGCCTGGTCCGCCGCCACCACCACCTTCGCCGTCTTGTAGCCGGCGAGCTCGACCGTCACCTCGACCGACGACGACGGCAGGTCTCCGGCCCACGGCGTGACGCCGACCACCACGTTGCCGAGCTTCACCTTCGCGCCGGCCGGCGTGCTGTTGACGATGACCTGCCGCTGGCTCGCGGGGAGCAGCGCGTTGAGCGCACGCCGCGGCTTCCACCCACCCTGGGTGACGAAGATGGCCGCGCTCGCGAGCACCGCCAGCACCACGACCACCGCCACCGCGCGCCCGAGGCCCCGCCACGAGCGTCCGGGCGTCACCGCGTCGGGCAACATCTGCGGCGCCTCGGCGGCAGGCGCCTGCGCGAGCGGCGTCAGCTCCAGCTCGACCTTCTCTTCGGGCGGCGCGAACGGGTTGGCGGGCCCGGTGCTGGCCGGCGGCGGGTCTTCGCGCTTCACCGCGCTGAAGTCGAACGCCTCGCGGCCGCCCGGCGTCGCGCCCACCGGCTCGGGCTCGACGGTCAGCGCCACTGGCGAGCGCTGGTGCGCGGGCGGCGGCGTGCCCGGCCGCGGCGTGCCTGCGGCCTGGGCGCGGCCAGGCGTCAACGCGCGCGCCTTCGACTCGGCGGCGGGCGCGAGGCGCTCGACCCAGTTGCCGATGATGTGCGCGGTGAGGCTGCCACTGCCGCTCGAGGCGATGCGCTCGAGCTCGAGGGCGAGGTCGTGGCAGTCGGGGTAGCGCTGCTCGGGCTCGAGCTCGAGGCAACGGTGCACGATGCCCAGCAACTCGGCCGGCAGCCCTTCACGCACCGCGCCGAGCGGCGGGTACGAGGCCTGCGCGATGCCGTGCATGGTCGCGCCCTCGTTGTCTTCGGGGAAGGGCCGCTTGAGCGCGAGCGTCTCGTAGAGCGACACCCCGAGCGCCCACACGTCGATGGCGGGGCTGATGGGCTGGCCGAGCAACTGCTCCGGCGCGAGGTAGTGGAGCTTGCCGCGAATCTGGTTGGGCTGCGTGACGCTGACCTCGCTCATCGCGCGCGCGATGCCGAAGTCAGACAGCTTCACCGCGCCCTGCCGCGACAGGAGGATGTTCTCGGGCGAGACGTCGCGGTGCACCAGCTTGAGCGGCACTTGCGTGGCGGGGTCGACGGCGCCGTGCACCGCGGCGAGGCCCTCGGCGACCTGCGAGAAGATGCGGCAGACGAGGCGCACGTCGGGGCGCTCGCGGTTGCGCGACGCGGCGGTGATGAGGGCGCGGAGGCTGGCGCCATCGACGTATTCCATCACCAGGTAGGCGAGGCCGTCGGGGTCGACCCCGAAGTCGGCGACCTGCGTGACGTGCGGGTGCTGCACGTAGGAGGCGAAGCGCGCCTCGGCCTCGAACAGCCGCAGGAATTCCTTGTCGGTGGCGTACTGCGGCAACACCCGCTTGATGATGACGCGGCGCTCGAAGCCCTTCTCGCCGGTCAGCTGCCCGAGGAAGACCTCGGCCATGCCGCCGGTCGCCAGCTTGCCCAACACGGTGTAGCGGCCGAGCAGCACTAGCTGGACCTCGCAGGTGACTCGAGCGCCGGCGGCGCGGTGGTCTCGGGCGGACGCGCACTGGGTGCGGGCGTGGCGCGCGGCTCGGGCAGGAACGGCGAGACGAGGTGGTGGAAGTAGCCGCGATCGGGCTCGCCGGGGTTGCCGAGCGGCCAGCGCTCCTCGTCGCCGGGCGGGCGGTGGTACGTGCCGAAGACCAGGTCGGTCCACGGCGCGAGGTTGGCGAAGTTGTGCTTCGTGTCGCGTGTCTCGAGGTGGTGCCAGTGGTGCAGCTCGGGCGCGCCGAACATCACGCGCAACGGGCCGAGCGGCAGGCGCACGTTGGAATGAATGAAGAGCGCCCACAGCCCGCGGAAGGCGACCAGCCACGCGAGCATCGCGAGGTCGACGCCGAGCAGCATCGCGGGGAGGTTGATGGCCAGCTGCGTGAGGAAGCCGTCGACGGGGTGCTCGCGGTGCGCCGCCACCCAGTCGAGGTGCCGCGCGGAGTGGTGCACGGAGTGGAAGCGCCACAGCAGCGGCACGCGGTGCGAGGCGACGTGGAACCAGTAGACGCTGACGTCGCCCAGCAAGACCACCAGCAGCGCTTGCACGCCCCACGGCAGCGCGCCCACCTGGTCGCGGAAGCCCTGCGGCACCACGCGCGTCAGCACGCCGGCGAGCTGCACGAGGAGCCAGAGGGAGGTGAGGCTCCACACGAGGTACTGGCCGGCCATGAAGGCGAGGTCGGTGGTGAGTCGCGGCCGCAGCCACGGCTGGGGGCGCGCGGCGAAGAGGCGCTCGAGCGGCCAGAAGACCGCGGCGAGGAGCACCAGCCCCATGCCGAAGGCCTGCAGCTGGTGGAGGAAGGTGTTCACGGAGCCTGGCGCGGCGAGGGCGCGGGGTTGGGGGCGTTCGGCGCCTGCTGCGGCACGGCCTGCGGCGGAGGGTTGAGCTTCTGCTCGACGCCGGGCAGCGGCTCGCCACCCGCCGACTTGCTCGCGGGGAAGAAGAGCGGGGCGCCCGCGTCTTCGCGCCGGGGGAGCGGCATCGGCGCGGCCTTGGTCGCGTGGAACATGGTTGGCGGGCGGGCTCCCGCGTCGGTCTTCGCCGGCTCGGCGGCGAGCGCGTCGGCCGAGAGCGTGAAGAGCGTGCGCATCTTGCTGTCGCCGAAGAGGTCGGTCACCGCGGTGAGCATCGCGCCGAGCAGGAAGAGCACCGCGACGGACAGCGCGAGGAACTTGAGCAGCGAGCGGCCGGCTGAGCGCATGCGCGGGATTCTGCCATGCCTGTAGAGGCGCGCACGCACGTCGGGAGCGCGGTGAGGAACCTCGTTCCTCAAAGCCAGTGCACGGCGCGCGCGACGAGGGCGCGCACCGCCAACTCGCGGTGCGCGTGACCTCTCCTGCGCCGTCGTTCAGCGCGACGACCGGCGACGCCGCGCGAGCAGCGACACCAGCATCAGGCCCGCGAGGCTGAAGGTCGGCCCATCGAACGACGAGCACCCGCAGCTCACGCCACCCTCGCCGCCGCCACCGCCCATCGGCTCCGTGCCCAGCGAGCCCGAGCCGCCGTCGACCACCGTGCCCCCATTGCCCGTGGGCTCGGTCGCGTAGGTGAACGCCATCGGCAGCGTCGCCGTCTGCAGGTCGTCGTTGGTGAGCTCGATGTCGACCAGGCCCGCCGCGTGCGCCGGGGCGACCACGCGCACCAGCACCGGCGAGACCACCACCACGTCGGTGGCCGCGACTCCGCCGACCTTCACCGTGGCGCCGGTCGCGAAGTTGGTGCCGGTCAACGAGAGCGTCGTGCCGCCCGTCGTCGGGCCACGCAGCGGCGCGACGGCCGCGAGCGTCGGGGCACCGCGGGTGTAGGTGAACGCGCCGGCCAGCGTCGCCGACGCGCCGTCGACCGTCACCACCACGTCGACCGCGCCCGGAGCGTGCACCGGCGTCGTCGCGACCAGCTCGGTCGGGCTGACGAAGCTGACCTGCGTCGCCGCGCTCCCGCCGAAGGTCACCGAGGAGCCGGCGTTGAAGCCGTTGCCGGTGAGGTGCACCAACGTGCCGCCGGCGACGTCGCCGGTGTCGGGCGTCAGGCTGCTCACCGCCGGCGGCTGCACGAAGCGGAAGGCGCGCGGCAGCTCGGCGAACTGGCCGTCGCTGTTGCGCACCGTCAGCGACACCACACCGACCGCGTGTGCGGGCGAGGTGGCCGTCAGCGTCGTGGCGTTGGTGACCGTCACGTTGGTCGCCGCGTCGGTACCGAACAGCACCTGGGCGCCAGCGAGGAACCCGCTGCCGGTGAGCGTCACCGCCGTACCACCGGCGATGGGGCCGGTGATGGGCGAGGCCGCCATCAGCGTCGGGCCCGGGTCGAAGGTGAACGCCATCGGCAGCGTCACGCTCTGGCCGTCGGGGTTGGTCAGCTTCACGTCGACCGTGCCCGGCGTCGCGCCGTTGGTCACCGCGGTCGCGGTGGTCGGGCTGGTGACGTTGACCGCGAACGCCGGCACGCCGCCGAACGCGACCGTCGCGCCGGTGAGGAAGTTGGTGCCGGTGAGCGACACCAGCGTGCCGCCCTGCTTCGGGCCATGGTTCGGCGCGACCGCCGTCAGCGTCGGCGAGGGGATGTACGTGAACCCGCCCACCACGTTGACGAACTGCGCGTCGGTGTTGGTGATGCGCACGTCGGCCGGGCCGGCCATGCCCGCGGGCGTGGTGCAGGTGATGCGCGTCGCGCTGACGCGAACCACGCTGGTCGCCGCGGTGCCGCCGATCGACACCGTTGCCCCGGTGAAGAAGTTGCCGCCGTTGATGGTGATGGCCGTGCCGCCCGACGCGTAGCCGGTGTTGGGCACGATGTTGGTCACCGTCGGCACCGGGTAGAGGTACGTGAAGGCCTGCGTCAGCACCGCCGTCTGGTTGTCGTTGACCACCGTGACGTCGACCACGCCGGCCACCGCGACCGACGGGGTCACCACGGTGAGGAACGTGCCGCTCGCGTCGACCACCACGCCGGTGCCCACCGCCGTGCCGAAGCGCACCACCGCGCCCGGCTGGAAGTTGGTGCCGTTGACGGTGACGGTCGTGCCGCCGGTGTAGAGGCCGCTGTTCGGCGTCAGGCTGGTCACGGTCGGAGGCGCGACGTAGGTGAAGCCGTTGGTCAGCGTCGCGGTCTGCGAGTCACTGTTGGTGACCACCACGTCGACGGCTCCCACTGCGTGCGCCGGGGTGATGGCCGTCAGCCGCGTCGCGCTCACGCGCACCACGCCGGTGGCCGCCGTGCCGCCCACGGTGACCGTGGCGCCGGTGGTGAAGTTGGTGCCGTTGATGGTGAGCGTCTGCCCGCCCGGCGTGAAGCCGACGGCCGGCGAGACCGAGGTCACGGTCGGCGGCGGGAAGGAATACGTGAAGCCGCCGGTGAGGGTGGCCTGCTGCGTATCGGTGTTGGTGACCACCACGTCGACCGCGCCGTTGACGCCCGAGACGGGCAGGGTGACGGTCAAGAACGTGCCGCTCGGGTCGACGACCACGCTGGTGCCGCTCGCCGCGCCGAACTTCACGGTCGCGCCGGGCAGGAAGCCGGTGCCGTTGACGGTGATGGTGCCGCCGCCGGTGGTCAGGCCGGTGTTCGGCGAGACCGAGGTGACGGTGGGCGGCGGGTTGAAGGTGAAGCCATTGACCAGGCCTCCCTCGAGCGCGTCGACCGGGTTGCGCACGGTGACGGTGGCCTGGCCAGCGGCCTGCGCCGGGGTGGTGCAGGTCAACTGGAGCGCGCTGACGACGGTGACGTTGGTCGCCGCGACGCGCGCCGCGCCGACGGTGAAGTAGACCTCGGCGCCGGGCTTGAAGAGCGTGCCGACGATGGTGACGTTGGTGCCGCCCAGCGTGCTGCCCTGGTTGGGCGTGACCGACGTGACCGTGGGCGGCAGCACCGGCGCGAAGTACGTGAAGCCGCCAGTGAGCGTGGTGGTGAGCGTGGGGGTGTTGGTGACCACCACGTCGACCGGGCCGGCCACGCCGGGGGGCGTGGTGACGGTGAGGCTCGTCGCGCTGCGCGCGGTGACGGTCGCCGCGGCGCCGCCGATGGTCACGGTGGCGACCGACGCGAAGTTGGTGCCCGCGATGACCACGCTGGTGCCGCCGAGAATCGAGCCGGTGTTGGGCGTCACCGAGGTGATGGTGGGCGCCGCGAAGCCGCCGCCGGGCAGGCAGTTCTTCGACACCGAGAGCAGGTAGGTGCTCATGCCGGTGGTCGAAACGCGCGTGACGCGCGCGTAGTACACGCCGCTGGTGCGGGCGCGGTAGACGAGCGAGTCGCCGGGCACGGTGGGCGTGGTGCTGGTCAGCGAGCCGGTCGCGACGGTGGTGGTGACGCTGGTCGCGCTGTCGGCTTCGGCGATGATGACGGCGCCCGCCGAGTCGAGGAGCGCCACGTTCAGGTTGGCGGTCGCGGTGGTGCCCGTACGCGCCGGCAGGCTGTCGAGCCCGAGGAAGATGAGGTCGCCCGCGGTGGCGTCGAAGGCATACAAGTCCGTGTCGGCGGTGCTCGAGACGTCACCCGAGAAGTAGTTGGCCGCGCCGTAGTTGGCATTGGCGATGGTGTCGTTCGGCTCGGCCTCGGCCTGCGCCGTGCCGCTCTGCACGACGGAGTACAGGCGGTACGGCTCGGTGGCGGTGGTGGTCGAGAAGTAGCTGACGCGCAGGAAGTTGGTGGTGGCCTGCAGCGGCGTGCCCGCGACGGTCGCCGAGCTGCCGCCCCACGGCGTGTCGGCGTTGGTGTCGTCGTACTCGAGCGTGTCGGTCGCGGTCGTCACACGCAGATCGAAGTCGGTGACCGAGCTGCCCGCGTTGCCCGAAGCATTGCCATCGACGAGCGCGAAGACGCGCGCCGGCAGCGTCGGGGTGCCGAGCGCGAAGAAGTCGGCCTCGTTGGTCGGCGAGATGCGGCCGGTCATGGGGCACGAGAGCGCGTTGGCGGTCGCCGGCGTGTCGTTGGGCTCGGTCTCGGGGAAGCACTGGCTCACCTCGACCTCGAAGGTGGCGGTCGCGGTGACCGCGGCCGTCGAGTCGGCCCACACGTAGACCGGCACGCCCTGGGTCATCGGCACGCACGCCACTTCCTCGGCGCTGGTGGAAGTGGAGCCCGCGCGGTTGCTGGCAGCCAGGCACTGGGGCGGCGAGTAGGTCTGCGGCGGCACGGCGGCCGCGGTGCAGCTGTCGGTGACGTAGGCGACGGTGTTGATCGACGCGGAGCCGGTGGTGGGCGTGAGGCGCACGCTCCAGTTGCCGGTGGACGGGGGCGTGAAGCTGAACACCGAGTCGCCGCCGGTCGCCGCGTTCGAGCTGTGCGACGAGGCGAGGCCGGTGAAGCACGCCGCGCCGCCGCCGATGACCGAGTCGTTGGCCGACGCCGCGTTGATGGACCCGGCGAGCGGGCGGTTCGCCTGGAGCGCAGGCACCGTGCCGCCGCACGTGTCGTTGGCGGGCGCGACCGTCTGCTGAATCTGGATCTGCATCGTGTCGGTGGCGCCCGGCGCGGTGGTGCCGAACTTGCCGACCTCGATGAGGTACGGCGTGCCCGCGGTGAGCGTCAGCGTCACCGACGACTTGGTGCTGCAGCCGTCGTCGTTGCAGCCGCTGGCGACCGCGACCGGCGCCGCGCAGGTGCCGGTGAAGACCATCAACACCGTGTCCGACAGGGTGTTGCCCGCGACGCCGGCGCAGTTGTGAATCGTGTAGATGGCCGTGGTCGTCGGGGTGAACGAGTACCAGACGCTCGAGTTCGAGCTCGCCTGGCAGCTGAACGCCACGTCGGTCGCGAACGTCGCGCCGGTCAGGTTCACCACCGAGCTGTTCACGGGGAACGAGGTGGTGGGGATCACCTCTGCGGTGGCGCAGGCGTCGTTCGCGGGCTGCGCGAGGGCGGCGGCCGACAGCGTGAGCGCCGCCACCAGCAGGCAACGCGACCAGCGGGTCAGGGAGCGGTTCATGGGTGCACGGTTCTTCATGGGCGTCCTGGCTTTCAGTTGGCGGGCGTGAAGCGCCACGCGGTGTTGGGAGCCACGACGGGCTGGTTGACGGACTGCGAGAGGGCGATGGTGCCGGCCGGGTTCTCCAGCCACACGGTCGCCGAGTTGCCGTTGGCGTAGTTGCTGGTCGTGCCGCTGACCATCGTGCCGTAGTGGTACTCGATGGTGCCGTCTTCGAAGAGCTTCACCTCGAAGTTCAAGTCATCGGCGCCCTTGCCGCTCGAGTAGTAGTGGCTCATGTGGTGCCAGCTGAAGACCCAGTGCGGCGCGGTGGTGACGGGGTCTTCGTTGAGGTTGAAGCGCTTCCAGTACATCTCGGGTGAGCGCGTGGTGGTGACCGCCGCCTCGAGGTCGTCCCAGAACGGGGCCAGGGCGCCGGTCGGCGCGCCGGAGTTCGGGTAGGTCTCGTTGCTGAAGTTGGTGCTGGTGGTCGAGCCCCACACCATCCACCCGTCGTTGCTCATCGAGACGACGGGCTGGCGCACGCCGAAGCCGAGCGGCGCGGGGTCGCTCCCGGTCGCGGCGAGGGTGACCGCGACCGTCTTGCCGTCGATGGGGAAGCCGCTCACCAGCAGCGGCGTGCCAGCGTCGCTGATGTCGACGTACCGGCTGGGAATCGACGAGACGCGGTAGCCGAAGCACGAGCCGACCGTGCCGGGCGTGCCGAGCTGCTGCGGCACCTGGAAGCCGAAGGGCCGGGTCGCCTGGCAGGCGACGAACGTGGGGGTCGAGCCGAGCGCGGTGGTGAGGAACGGGCCGGGGTCGACCTCGACCGAGCTGCCCACGCCGCCGTCGCTGGGGCCCGAGTAGGTGAGGGTGACCGACGCGTCGGCGTTGCCGAACACGATGGCGCCCGCGTCGCGCGCGAAGGTGAGCGTGCCCCACGCGACGTTGACGCCGGCGTCGTCGTTCTCGGCCGGGTTGGTGGAGTCACCGAAGATCGTCGGCACGCCCGGGGTGAGCGTGGTGCCCGGCGCCAGCGTGAAGCTGGTCTGGGTGGTGAGCGTGCTGATGGACCACCCGGTCATGTCGAGCGGCGCCGCGGTGCGGTTGAGCACCTCGAGCCACTGGCCCTTCGCGACGGTGGGCGCGGGGCGGAACATGAACTCCGTCAGCGCGAGGTCGGTGGGGAACACGTACGCCGCCGCGGTCTGCGAGATGCGGGTGGTGGCGTTGCCGGCCTTCACGAAGCCGCCCCAGCTCGAGCCCTTCGTCACGCGCACCGAGGGCACGCTGACCGGGCTGAAGAAGTAGAGCGCGGTGTTGCTCGCGGGCGTCGCCGTCGACTTCACCGCCAGGGTGCGCGTGCCGTCCTGCACGCCGATGGTGAACGTGGGCGAGGTGTTGAGCGTCATCGTCTTGTAGTGGAACGAGACGTTGCCGTTCTGGTGCACGCGCACCTGGAAGGTCGCCTCGGTGCCGGTGCTGGTGCCGCACTGCATCTTGTTCCACTGCACGACGTAGCTCTGGTCAGGCGCCTCGCCGACCAGCTGCGTGAAGACCGCGGAGTTGGCGGTCAGCGTCAGGTCGTCCCAGTAGGGCGCGATGAGGAACGGCGCGGCGCTGGTCGAGGTCGACGGCAGCGAGACCTCGCTCGAGTTGACGACGAGCGGGCCGCCCCAGGCGATCCACCCGGCGCGGCTGATGGTCAACGCGCCGCTCTGCGTGACGCCCCACAGCAGCGTCGAGAAGGGCGGGGTGACGCTGACCACGTTGCCTCCCGACTCGAGCACGCGGGTGCCGGTGGTCGAGATGTCGAGGAAGTCGGCCTGCGTGCTGGTCAGCACCTGGCTGTGCGGGAAGCCGACGTAGAGCGCGTTGGTGGCGCTCGAGCCGAGGTCGACCATCTGGCCGGTGAGCGCGGTGCTCGGCGTCTGCACGACGGTGAGCGGCGTGCCGGTGACGGTCACGCTCGCCATCGCGGTGAGCGGCGCGCTGCCGAGCTGGTTGTCGGCGGTGGCGGTCCACGTGGTGTTGGCGTTGGGGTACACGTCGAACGAGCCGCCCTCGGCGCGCTGGCCGGTGACGGTGAAGACGGTGACGTTGTCGGAATCAACCACGCGCACCGAGCGGGCCTCGGGGCAGGTCCACGTCAGGGTGACGCGCGCGCCCGCGGCGGCGGTGGTGGGCGAGGCGGCGAAGGTCAGCGTGGTCGGCACGCCGACGGCGTCGACCTGCGCGACCTGCGCGCGGCGGCCCGAGCGCTCATCGGTGGCGATGAGCTCGACGGTGAAGTCGGCCATCGGGGCGGTGAAGACGTAGTTGCCGCTGGCGGCCTGCTGCGCGTTGGCGGTCTGGTGCACCACCGCGCCGTCGACCTTGAGCTGCACCTGGGTGGCGGCGAGCGTGGTCCACCGCACGCCGTAGCTCTGGCCCGCGGCGGCGACGGCCGGCGCGTTGAAGCTGACGATGCTCAGGCCCGAGCCGACGTAGACCTGCACGGTCTTCGCGAGGCTCGCCGTGCCCTTCGACGCGGTCACGGTGTAGGTGAGGAACGAGCCGGGCGCGAGGTTGGGCGCGGTCTCGGTGAAGGTGCCGTCCTGCACGTCGGCCAGCGTGGTGACGGTCGAGAGGTCGCCACGGCCCGGGGCCGAGACGACGATCTTGTCGGCGCCCGCCGCGGTCCACCGCAGGGTGATGGCGTCGCCCGGCTGCACGGCGGCCGGGGTGGCCTCGAGGGTGAGAATCGCGGGCTGCACCACGACGTTCACCGACTTCGCCACGCCGTCGGCAGTGAGCGTGTAGGTGGTGTCGCTCAGCGGCCGCACCGTGACCGCACCCGACGCCAGCTGGCCGGCGAGGTCGATGGTCTGCGTGCCGCCGGTCAGCGTGACCTGCCGCGCGCCGGGGGCCGACCACGCCAGCGTGGTCTGCGCGCCACCGGCGACGGTGGGCGGCAGCGCCTGGAAGGTGACGCTCGTCGCGCCGCCCTCGAGCAGGTCGACCGTCACCGCGCGGGCGTCAGAGCCGCCGGCACCGCGCGCCACGAGCACGAAGAGCGAGCGCTGGTCGACGGTGGCCTCGAAGGTGCCCTCGAACGTGGTGGCGTCGACGGGGAGCGCGCCGGTGGCGGCCTCGGTGAGCTCGATGCTGGTCGCGTTGGCGACCTTCCACGAGAGGTTCACCTTGCCGCCGCGCGCGACCTGGGTGGCCGACGCGGTGAGCGACTCGATGCTCGGCGGGGCCGGCACCTTGGTGGCCGGCTTTTCGATGCGGCACGCCCCGAACGACAGGGCGGCGACGGCAAACGTGAACAGGGTCTGGGTGCGCATGGTCTTCACCGGGGGACGAAGCGGAAGGCGGAGTTCGGCGCGATGCCGGGGATGTACGACTGCACGTTGACGACCAGCGCCTGCGTGCCTGCGGGGTTCTCGAGCCACGTGGTGCCGCTGTAGCCGGCGGCGCGCATGAAGCTGCTGCCGCTGAGCATCGAGCCGTAGTGGTACTCGATGGTGCCGTCGTCGAAGAGCTTGAGCTGGAAGTTCATCACGTCGTAGCCCGACGACCAGGTGCTGTAGTCGTGCCACTCGATGATCCAGTGCGGCGCGGCGGCGAACGGGTCTTCGTTGGCGCCGACGCGCTTGCTGTAGATCTGCGAGTCGGTCACCTGGAAGCTCTTGTCGAGGTCGCCCGCGTAGATGGCGAGCACCGCGTTGGCGTCAGTCGTGCTGGGCGTGGTCGAGAGGTAGTCGGTGGTCGACACGGTCGCGGTGTCGAAGCTCGCGAAGCCGTTGCTCGACACCTGGATCGAGGTGCGCGGCGTACCGAAGTAGGGGAACGGGTTCGACGAGAGGTCGACGTTCACCACCACGCTGTCGAAGCTCGTGCCCATCAGCGGCGTGCCGGCGTCGGCGATCTCGTAGAAGCCGCCCTTGATGGGCACCAGCATGTAGGGGAAGCCGCAGCCCGTATCGCGGCCCGGCGTGCCCTTCTGCGCGGGCACCTGGCTGCCGAAGGTCGCGGTGGTGATGCAGCGGGTCGGCGAGCTCGCGGGGAGGAAGGGCCCGACGTCGTGACCGAAGGCCACGCCCGCGTCCTGCGCGGCGAGCGACACCAGGTCGTGCGCGCCCGCGCGCGTCAACGCGAACGACGTGCTGCCGGTGAAGTCGAAGCCCGACAGCTGCACCGACACGCCCGCGTCGTCGTTGAGCGACGGGTCGTTCGACGCGCCGAGCACCAGCACGCCGCGGCCCGGCACGCTGCCGCTGAGCGCCACGGTGCCGCCGTCGCTGAGCGCGAAGTTCCAGCCGCTCAGGTCGAGCGCCACGTCGCGCGCGTTGCGCACCTCGGCCCACTGGCCGTTGACGCCGACGGTGGAGGCGGCGAGCACCTCCGAGAGGCCGAGCTCCGAGGGCTTCACCACCGGGCCGACCGGCGCCGAGAGCCGCACGAAGCCGGCGTCGAGCTGCACCGCGCCGGCGAAGGTGCCGTCTTCGATGGCCTTCACGGTGGCCGGCGAGGTGACGGGGCCGAAGAAGGTGACGCCCGCGTCGGCGATGGCGGTCACCACGCGCGTCTGAGCGAGCGTGCGGCCGGTGACGCCGGAGTGCCCGGAGATGGTGGTCGGCAGGTTGAGGTACTCGAAGTCGATCTGCCCGGTCTCGGCGATGCGCGCCTGGAAGGTGGCGGTCGACATGTTCCACTGCACCACGAGGGTCTGCACGCCGGCGACGGTCTCCACCGCCCAGGTGCCGGAGTTGAAGGTCAGCGATTCCCAGTACGGCGCGACCGAGTACGGCTCGAGCTTCTGCGTGGGCAGCGCCTCGTCGGTCGAGTTGCCGCCGTACGGCTGGTCGCCGAAGGTGAGGTAGCCGTTCTTGCTGACCCAGATGCTCTCACCGACGCGCTTGCCGAACAGCGTGGTGCGGAAGGTGGTGGAGATGGGCGCGACGACGTTCGAGCTGCCGAACACCAGCGCGGTGCCGGTGGTGCTGATGTCGTCGAAGGCGCCGGCGCGAGCGCGGGTGTCGACGCGGTCGTGCGCGAGGCCGACCATCGGCCCGGGCGCGGTCCAGCTGACGCTGACGTCCTGGCCGGCGCGCAGGGTGCCGGTGTCGACCACCGAGAGCACCAGCGGGCTGGTGACCGAGACGGCCGCGATGCTGGTGACCGAGTCACCCAGGCCGTTGAACGCGGTCAGGGTGAAGCTGGTGTTGTCGTTGACCAGCCGGGTGGTCGAGCCCGTGCCGGTGTTGGTCGCGTCTCCGTAGACCACGCCGTCGGCGGCGGTGCTGAGCTGCACGCCGAGCACGTTGGTGCCCTGCCACGAGAGGGTGACGGGCGAGCCACCGGTGGTGGAGCCCGGCGTGGCGGTGAGCGTCACGGTCGGCGCGCCGACGACCTTCACGGTGCGGCTGGCGTTCGCGGTGCCGCCGCGGGGCCCGGCCGCGCGCAGGGTGAAGGTGGTGTCGGCCGCGGGCACCGGCAGGTCGAGTGAGCCACCCGTCACGGCGGTGGGGGGCGCGCGGTAGAAGTCGACGCCGTCGCGGGCGATGATCACGTCGATGGCCTGCAGCGTGGTCCACGCCAGGCGCATCGTCGGGGCGGGCACGCCACCGTCAGCGAAGTTGCCGAGCGCGGGCGAGCGCACGCGGTCGGGCGCGGTGAACGAGGTGACGACCGGGTTGCCCGAGACGCTCACCACCACCGACTTCTTGATGGTGGTGCCGGCGCCGGTGGCGGTCAGCTCGTACGAGAAGTACTGGCCGGGGTCGACCTGCGAGGGGAGCGTGTCGTCGAAGGTGCCGTGCGCGACCTTCGCGGCGTCCATCTCGTCGACCAGCGTGCCGCGGCCCGGCGCGGTGATCTGCACGCGCGTGGCGTTGGCCGTGTCCCAGGTCAGCGTGATGGTGGCGCCCGCGTCGACGCTGTCGGCCGAGGCGGTGAAGTTGAGCAGCGTCGGCTTGACCTGCACCTGCGCGGTCGCGGTGCGCGTGCCCGCGGTCAGCGTGTAGGTGGTGTTGGCGGTCGGGCTGACGACCACCGAGCCGGCGGTGAGCTGGGTGCCGACGTCGACCATGCCTCCCGGCGCGGCGACGATGCTGATGGCGGTGGCGCCGGGCGCCGACCACGCGAGCGTCACGCTGTCACCGGCGGTGATGGTGCCGGGCAGCGCGGTGAAGAGCAGCTCGCCGTCGCTGGCGCCGACGTGCACCACGACGACCGCGGTGTCAGACGCGCCGCGCGCGTTGCGGGCGGTGAGCACGAAGAGCGTCTCGTCGTTGATGGCGGTCTCGACCGTGCCCTGCACGTCGGACACGCCCGAGATGGCGCCGAGCTTCACGTCTTCGATCTTCACCGACGTGGCGTTCTCGACGTTCCACGTGAGGGTGACGCGGCTGCCAGGCGCCACGGTGCCGGCCGACGCGGTGAACTTCACCACGTGCGGGGCCGGCTCGAGCGGGTCGGCGTCGGGCACCTTCGGGCAGCCAGCGAGGGGAACGGCGAGCGCCAGGGCCGTCAGCGACAGCAGCGCAACTCGGAGCGAAGTCTGGTTCATGGGTGCGTTCGCTTTCACGGAATGGGGGTGAAGCGGATGCCGCTGTTGGGCACCACGCTGTTGGCCTGGTTGGCGCTCGGGCTCACGGCGATGACGCCGTCTTGCCGTTCGAGCCACACGCTGGCGGAGTTGCCGGTGACGCGGTCGAGCACGCTCTGCGTGGTGAGCGTGGTGCTCATCGTGCCGTAGTGGAACTCGATGACGCCGGTGTCGAGCAGGTGCACCTGGAAGTTCAGGTTCGTGTCAGCGGCGCTGGTGACGCTGTACACGTAGAAGCCCTGCCAGCTGATGATGGTGCGGTCGGTGAGCCGCCACATCGACTGCGTGCCGCTCGCGCCGCGCACCAGGTCGTCCCAGAAGGGCCCGATGACGCCGTTGGGCGTGGTGGTCGACGGCAGCGTCGGGTTGCTCAGCGACGCGCTGCTCAAGCTCGAGCCGAGGGTGATGAAGCCGTTGGTCGACAGCGAGCCGGTGGTGGCCGCGGTGCCGAAGAAGGTGAAGGCCTGCGGCAGCGTGAGGTTGCCGTAGCCCTCGTCGGCGCTGATGGTGGTGAGGATCTCGCTGCCCGCCGGCGCGACGACGAAGTTGCCGGGGATCGACGCGACCGAGTAACCGCACAGCTCGTTCTCGAGGCCGGGGCTGCCCTGCGCGCCGTTCTGGCCGAACATCAGCGCGCGCGGGCACGAGAAGGTCGAGCCCGAGGCGACGAGCACGTTGCGCGGAGCGGCGCGGACCGACTGCGCCTGCACCGCCGAACCCGCGTCCCACCCCATGGCCCCGACGGTGGTGATGCCGCCGTCGGCCGCGGTGAGGGTCACCTTCACCGAGCCGGGCACCGCGAGCGGCACGTCGGCCCACGCCAGGTTCACCGTCGCGCCGCCGTTCTGCTGCTGGTCGGTCGAGTCGCCGAGCACCACCAGTGCGCCCGCGTCGACGACGGTGCCGGGGGGAATCATGAAGCCGCCGTCGGCGCTGGTGGGCGAGAGCACCCACAGGCCGCCGAGGTCGATGGTGGTCGGCTGGTTGTTGCGCAGCTCGAGCCACTGGCCCGCCGTCGCGCTCGCCTCCGGCACCGGCATCGCCTCGTTCACCACCACGTCGCCCGCCGCGAAGGTGCGCAGGTCGGCGCCGGTGGTCATCAGGCCGGTCGCGGTGCGCCCGTAGAAGACGATGCGCTGGCTGGCGCCGGCGTTGAAGGTCAGCGTGCCGTCACCGGGGCCGCCGGTGAAGTAGTTGAGCTCGAGGCCCGACGACGGCGTGGTCGACATGCTGTTGTACGCGTACTGCTGCGCGGCCGGCCACTGCGTGTCCTTCACGCCGATGGTGGCGCTGGTGAGCGTGCCGGTCATGGTGCCGTAGACGAAGGTGACCTGGCCGGTCTCGTAGAGCTGCACCTGGAAGGTGAGCTCGCTGTTCGCGTCGCCGGCGATCTGCACCTTGTTCCACTGCACGACCACGAAGCGCTCGTTGGTGGTGCTGACCGACGACCCGACGAGGATCTTCGAGTTGGCGCCCATCGTGAGGTCGTCCCAGAAGGGGGCGAGCATCGACGGCGTGGTGCCGGTGGCGGTGAGGTCGGCGTTGGCGCTCAGGCCGGCCGGCTTGGCGAAGGCGACGAAGCCGTTCACCGAGGCCCACAGGTCCTTCTGCACGCGGCCCAGCAGCGGGAAGCCGAAGCCCGCGGGCAGCGGAATGCGCTCGGCGCCGTCGGCGGGGTCTTGCACGCGCAGCTCGGTGGCGTTGGCGCCCATGGCCGCGAGGTCGAGGAAGTTCACCGAGCCGGCGATCGGCGCGCCCGCGGGGGTCGGCAGGCCGACCACGTCGATGATGCCCGCGTCGGCGAGCGTCCACGCCATGGTGACCGGCGTGGTGCGCACCACCGGGTTGGGCGTCAGCGTGACCGGGCCCGCGAAGGTGAAGGGCCGCGAGAGGGTGACGGTGTCGCCGGCCGCGTTGACGGCCTCCAGCACCACCACGGTGGTCGAGCCGAGCAACAGGCCGAGGTTGCCGCTGGCGACCTGCGAGGGCGCGGTGACGTTGGCGATGACCGGGCCGCTCTCGTGGCGCAGCTGCACGCGCACGGCGTCGGTGGTCGTCCACCGGGCGGTGGCGCTGTCGCCGAAGGTGGTGACGGTCGGCGTCAGGGTGAAGGTCGCGATGGCGGGCAGGTTGACCGGCCGCACCTGGAAGCTGCGCTCGACGCTCGCGCCGCGGTCGTTGCTGGCCACGAAGCTGAAGTCGGTGAGCATCATCGGGGCGGGCAGCGAGACCTGGCCCTCGTTGACGCGGTTCTGTTCACCGGCGAGCGAGGCCCACACCGGCAGGCCACCCGAGAGCACCGAGACCTTCGTGGCGTTGAGCGTGCGCCACTTCACCGTGAAGGTGCGGCCGGCGCTCGCGGCGGTCGGCGCGTCGAAGAGCTCGATGCTCGGCTGGTCGCCGACGACCGCGACGAGCACCTTCGAGTCCTGGTCCATCGCGGAGATGGCGGTGACGGTGAAGCGCAGCGGCAGGCCGTCGGTCACGTCGATGCCGCCCGGGAGCTTGTCGGGCACGGTCCAGTCGACGCTGCCCATCACCACCGACGACGGCTCGGTGATGTCGGCGAGCTGGCCGAAGGTCTGCTCGGTGATGACGACGTGCGCCGCGCCGGCGGTGCGCCAGCGGAAGGTCAGCGTCTTCATCGCGCCGATGCCGTTGGGCGAGACGAACGACGCGTCGGCGAGCACCGGCGAGACGAGCACGTCGGTGATGGCGGTGAGCGGCGGCGTGCCGGGAGCGCCCGTCGCGGTAAGCACGTAGTGCTCGGTGGTGTCGGGCGTCACGGTGACGGCGCCGGTGGTGCCGGTGAGCGTCATCGGCGAGCCCGAGCCGGTGGTGAGGGTGACGCTGCTCGCGCCCGCCGCGCCCCACAGCAGCTGCGCCTGTTCGCCCGACTTGATGTGCGCCGGCACGGGGATGAGGAAGACGTCGCGGAGCGGCTCGTTGACCGCGATCTGCACGAACGCGGTGTCGCGGCCGCCGACGCCGGTCACGCGCAGCACGTAGAACTCGGTGGCGGTGGGCGCGACGGTCGCGGTGCCCTGGTCGACGGTGCCGCCCAGCTCGACCTGGCGGCCGCTGGCGTCGAAGATCTCCGCCTTGGTGGCGCCGGTGCTGGTGAAGCTCAGCGTCACGGTCTCACCCGCGGCGATGCGGCTCTTGCTCGCAGTGAAGGAGCCCACGCGCGGTGCGTCGGGCGGTGGCTCGGGCTCGATGGTGCGGCAACCGGCCACGCCGAGGGCCACCACCAGCACGGCAAACAGAGACTGCTGAACGACTGACCGGGTCTTCATGAGTTCCTCACGAACAGCGTTCACCCGGGCAGCACGCGCGGGTGAGGCGAAGGGCCCCCGGATAACTCGCGTGATGAGAAACCTCAACCGCACTCTCCGGTGGCTGACACCTGCGAGCGACGGCGTCTTTCAGATCTGAAAGACGTTGCGGAAGTGAAAGGTCTCGGCGCGCGAGAACGGCGACTGGAGCGTCTACGCCGCGCTCGGCCCGCGCGACCGTCTTCGCCTTCGAGCCCGGACATCTCGCGGCCTTGGCTGCGGCACGCGGCGTGACGTGCGCCTGCGGTGCGCCACGAGCGCAGAAAGGAGCAACGCCATGACCGAACCGCCGAAGGTGCTGGCGGTCTTCTCGATCAGACCCGGGCGCAACGGCAGCGTGTGGGTGCGCGCCGGGTGGGCCGAGCAGAACCGCGACGGCTCACTCAACGTGTACCTCGACGTGCTGCCGATGGACGGCAAGCTGCACGTCAGGGAATCGTTCGAGAAGACGCCGGCGCTTTCGCACTGAAGACCACCGGCCGGCCCGTGCGTGCATCACGGGCCGGCCATTTTCATGTTCGGGTCGTCAGGGGAGCAGCAGGCCGAGCCACTCCGCGAGCTCGGCGGTGGGGAAGCGCTGGCCGAGGTCGTCGAGCCACTCGAGCCGCACTGGCATGGCCATCGACATCGTCGAGGCGATGATCAGAAACGGGCACCGCACCCCGTCGAGGCGTGCGCGCTCGAGCACCGGGCGCGCGGTGCCGCCGGGCATCTTCGCCTCGGTCACCACCGCGTCGGGCAGCCCACGCTGGGCTCCGCGGCGCACGACGAACCCCAGGTAGTCCTCGAGCTCGAGCGTGTCTTCGAGCTCGACCACGCGCGCGCCGTGGAGCTCGACCGCGTCGCACAGGCGGTGGCGCAGCTCGTCGCACGGCTCGGCGATGGCGATCACGCGCGGCGGGCTGATCAGTTTTCGGGGTTGAAAGGGACTGTGAGGACGCACGTGCAGATCACTTCCCGGCCGGGGGAGTGGGCGCGTGCCAGCCGCGTGCCGCTGGTGCTCGCTCGGAAGCGGCGGGCGTGCACTGCGTCAGCGCGACACATGCGTTGCCGCGCGACTCACACGCATGGGTTTTCCGCGTCGTGAGAAAACGGCCTCGAGGACGCGGGGCGTGATGGGCTTGATGCCGTGCCGAGCGGCGTGCGTGCCCCTCGGCACGTCACGCGTTGACCCCACGTGGGCCCCGTCGCGCCGTGCGGAGAGGCACGTGTGTCGTTCGGCACGGCATCGAACACCATCACCTGCCTCGTCCCTCCCGGCAGCCGGCCCGAGGTGACTTGCCGAAACGCCCGCGCTACGTCCGCGGCGTGCGTCGCCTCGCCCCGTACATCCTCGCCTCGCTCGCCTCTCTCCTCTCGGCCGGCTGCACGCCCGAGCCGCCGAAGCTGGGCGGCCTGACGCTCCCACCCGCGCCCAACGGCTTCAACGTGTGGTCGTCGAACGGCAAGCCGCTGCTCGAGCCGAGCGCCGGAGCCGCGGTGTCGACGCGCGTCGGCAAGGCCCGCTACGAGATGCAGTACGGCAGCTGGCGCATCACCGACAACCCGCCGCAGTGGGCCGACGGCACGAAGTTCGAGTGGACCGAGCAGAAGGCCGATCGCGCAGCCGGCACGTGGAAGGACGGGAGCGGCGGCGCGGTGCTCAGCGTGACCGCGGTCAGCACCGGCACCGGCGAGCTCGCGCTCACGTACCAGGCGGCCGACGCGGCGACGAACCGCATCTCGCTCTCGTTCAAGTGCGCGCCGGGAGATCACTTCCTCGGCTTCGGCGCGCAGGCCGACTCGGTCGATCACCGCGGGCACACCGTCGCGCTGTGGACCAGCGAGCCCGGCATCGGCAAGGTGACCGACAGCGACGACTACTCCGATGTGTGGATGCTGGTCGGCACGCGCCACGCCTCGAGCTTCGGAGTGCCGACGTGGGTGTCGAACCGCGGCTACCAGGGCGTGGTGGGCAGCGACGCGCGCTCGGTCTTCGAGGTGTGCAGCAAGGCCGACGACGTCTTCCGCGTCGAGGTGTGGGCCAACAAGTTCACGCTCTTCGTGTTCGAGGGCTCGCCGTCGGTGGCGCTCGGGCGCGCGACGAAGACGGTGCTCGGCCGCCCGGTGCGCCCGCCGCCGCTCGCGTTCGCCCCGTGGAACGACGCCATCTACGGCCCCGCCGAGGTGCGCCGCGTCGCCGCCGAGCTGCGCGACAATCACGTCCCCAGCAGCGCGCTGTGGACCGAGGACTTCCGCGGCGCGACCGACGAAGCGACCGGCTACCGCCTCACCGAGGAGTGGGACGTCGATCAAACCCTCTACCCCGACGCGGGCGGGCTCGCGGCCGAGCTGAGCGACGCGGGCTTTTCGTGGCAGGCGTACTTCAACACCTTCCTCGTCGAGAACACGCGCATCATCGCCGACGCGCGCGGGGGGCAGCACCTGGTGGGCGCTCCCGATGGCGGCGAGTACCTCTTCAGCGGCGTCAGCTTCCAGCCGACGGGCCTGGCCGACCTCTCGCGCCCGGCGACGCGCGAGTGGGTGAAGGGCTACCTGCGCAAGGCGCTCGACCTCGGCTTCACGGGGTGGATGGCGGACTACGGCGAGTGGCTGCCCCACGACGCGGTGCTGTCGAGCGGGGAAGACCCGTTGCAGGCCCACAACCGCTACGCGCGGGAATGGGTGAAGCTCAACGCCGAGGTGCTGCAGGAACGCGCGAGTGACGGCGTGCAGCGGCTCTTCTTCGCGCGCGCGGGGTGGATCGGTTCGACCGCCTTCACGCCCGTGGTCTGGGCCGGCGACCAGCGCACCAGCTTCCAGAAAGACGACGGCCTCTTCACCGTGTTGCCGATGGGCATCAACCTCGGGCTCGCGGGCGTCAGCACGTACGCGCACGACATCGGCGGCTACCAGTCGGCCACCAACCCGGTCGGCACGAAGGAACTCTTCTTCCGCTGGACGACGCTCGGCGCGCTGTCTCCGGTGATGCGCACGCACCACGGCATTGACGCGCGGCACAACTGGCACTTCGACACCGACGCCGAGTCGCTGGCGCACTTCAAGCGCTGGGCGCAGTTCCACATTCGGCTCTTCCCGTGGCTCGACGCGCACTCCGCGGAGGCCGAGCAGAGCGGGGTGCCGATCGTGCGCGGGCTGGCGCTGATGGCGCCCAACGAAGAGCGCACGTGGACCATCAGCGACGAGTTCTTCCTCGGCGGGGCGCTGCTGGTGGCGCCCATCGTCGACGAGGGCGCCACGTCGCGCTCGGTCTACTTCCCCGCGGGCGATTGGGTCTCGTGGGACGGCGCGCAGCAGGTGACCGGCCCGGGCGACGCGACGGTGAACGCCTCGATGTCGGAAATCCCGCTCTTCGTGCGCAAGGGCGCGTGCATTCCGCGGCTGCCCGAGGGCGTGGAGACGCTGGTGCCCGCCGCGCCGCCGGTGGTCGACCTCGACGACGTGAAGGGCGAGCGCTCGCTGTTCGTGGTGCCGGGCGGGACGAGCGATTTCCTCGAGCGCGACGGCACGCGCTACGTGGTGCTCACCGGTACGGCGACGACCTTCCAGGAAAACGGCGCCGACCTGCCCGACTGTGCGAGCGCGGTGCAGCGCGGCTGCGTCGATCGCTCGGGGCCCAACGTCATCGCGCGGCTCGCGGGTGTCTCGGGCCTCACCTTCCCGGGTGGGCTGTTGACCATCGACGCGCCGCAGCCGCTGACGTTGGTCGACGTCGAGGTGCTGACGCTGCGGTGACGGCTGGTCGTGCTCGGCACTGCCCAGGCCCTTCACACCACGCGTCGCCCTGAGGCTCGCCGCGGCTCGGTCGGCTCCAGGGTGGCGGGCGTGCTGGGGAAATCGGCGCTCTGCCAAACGCGCACGTGCCCCTCGGCGCCTGCGCTCGTGACTCACTTCGCTCAGCCAGAACAACTTCTCTACCCAGTGCGTGAATTCGGCCCGTGGTCGAGGGGCTCGTCGTGCTCGGCAGTGCCCAAGCCTTTCGCCCCCCGCGTCGCCCTGAGTCTCTCCGCGGCTCGGTCGGCTCCGGGGTGGCGGACGTGCCCCTCGGCGCCTGCGCTTTGCTCAACCTTCGTGGGAGAAGAAGCGGGAGCAGCTGGGCTGAAGCTGCCGCGCGTGCGCTTGCAGAAGTGAAATGTCACCTGCGAAATCGCGAGCCGCTGATCCGCGCATCGTCGCGCAATCGTTGGCAGGCACCACCGGGCACGTGGCGTGCTCTGCAGCCGCGCCGCATGCAGTGGATTGATCAGGACCCCGTCAACACCGATGCCGAGCGCGACGCGCGGGCCATCGCCGCCATCGAGACCATGCCGCTGTGGGTGCTCGACGACATTCTCCGCCATGGTCGCCACGACGCCGCGTTGGTGGTCGGCGCGAAGGGCGAGGTCTTCGGGCTGGTGCGACAGGTCACGGTCTCCGAGTGGTCGGAGAAGATGCCCGAGGCGCCGCTCAAGGTGCTCCCGCTCGAGCGCGCGGTGGTCAGCCTCAAGAGTCGATGAGGGCGCGCACCTGGCTGGCGAGCGCGGTGCGCGTGGCCGGCTTCTGCAGGCTGTGCGTGCGCTCGTCGAGCCGAATGGCCGCGTCGGCGGAGTAGCCCGAGATGAACAGCGCCTTGAGCGCCGGCCACCGCTCGCGCAGCGCGGCCACCAGCTCGACCCCGCTCATCGGCGCCATCACCACGTCGCACACCACCAGCGCCAGCGTGGCGCCCTCGGTCTCGGCGTGCCGCATCGCCGTGCGCGCGTCGCCCGCGGCGAGCACCCGGTAGCCGAGCGACTCGAGCACGCCCTGCGTGAGGCGGAGCACGGCCGGGTCGTCTTCGACGAGCAGCAGCGTCTCGGTGCCGCGCGGCTCGATCACCGTGGGCGCCAGTGACGGCGTGGGCGTGACGCGTGAGCTCGCCACGCGCGGGAAGATGCAGAGGAACGACGTGCCCCGGCCCGGCTCGCTCTCGACGCGAACCGCGCCGTCGTGCGCCCTGACGATGCCGAACACGGTGGCGAGCCCGAGGCCGGTGCCGCGGCCCGACTGCTTGGTGGTGAAGAACGGCTCGAAGATGTGGGGCAGCGCCTCGGGCGAGATGCCCTCGCCGGTGTCGCGCACCGCGAGCAACACGCTCTGCCGGTCGGGCACGCCGTGCGCCGCGAAGAGCGGATCTCCCGAGCGGAGGTCGCGCACCTCGACCGTCACTTCGCCGCGGCCCTGGCAGGCGTCGCGCGCGTTGAGCACCAGGTTCGCCACGAGCTGATCGAGCTGAGTGGGGTCGATCGAGACGAGCCCCAGCTCACGCGGCCGCACCACCTGGAGCGCCATGCCCTCGCCGAGAATTCGGCTCAGCATCTTGCTCATGCCGTCGACCGACGCGCCGAGGTCGAGCGGCCGCGGCGCGATGGGCTGCTTGCGCGCGAAGGTCAGCAGCTGGCGCGTCAGCTCACCCGAGCGGAGCGCCGCGTCGCGAATCTCCTCGAGCCCCGCGCGCTGCGCGGCGTTGGCCTCGAGCAGGAGCTCCTCGGACCCGAGGATGATGATGCTCAGCAGGTTGTTGAAGTCGTGGGCCACGCCGCCCGCGAGGCGCCCCAGCGACTCGAGCTTCTGCGCCTGCGCGAGGTCCTGCTGCAACTTGGCCCGCTCGGCCTCGAGGAGTTTCTGCGCGAACAGGTCGCGCGAGCTCGCGAGGAAGAAGCGCTGCCCGCGGAACTCGACGTACTCGACGGTGACCTCGACCGGAAACGGCACGCCGTGCCGCGGCCGGTGCATGGTCTCGAAGGTCGTGGCGCCCGGCCGCATGAAGCGCTCGCTGTGGGCGGGCCACGTCTGCGGGGTCAGCGTGGGGTTGAGATCGAAGATGGTCATGGCGCGCAGCTCGTCGCGCGACCAGCCGAGCTTGTTGACGATGAAGTCGTTGGCGTAGAGCAGGCGAGCGTCGAGCGAGACGTGCAGGATGCCGACGGCCGCGTGGTCGAGGGCAAACCGCGCGAGCTCCAGGTCGGCGTCGTCCATCAGCTTCCAATTGTACTGAAAACAGCCTGCGGTGCCCTCGTGGTTTCCGCAGGTTCGTTGAGGTGTGGGTGGCGTGGTGTACGGTGTGTCGCTTCGCATGCGACGCCTCGCGCACCTGTCCGACCTCCATTACGGGGCTGATCCCGAAGGGCAGCCGAAGCTCTTCGAGGGGTTGCTGGCGGTGTTCGCCGGGCACGTCGCCGAGGGGCGGCAGATCGACGCGCTCCTCTTCACCGGCGACGTCTTCGACACCAACGAGCCGGGCGCGGGGCTGCTCGAGGGCTTCCTGCGGCTGCACGCCGGCCTCGAGGCTGCGCTGGGTGGGCCGAAGCCGACCATCATCTTGCCGGGCAACCACGACCGCCGCGCCGAGGGCGTGTTCGCGCCGTACCGCGAAGACCTCTTCGACGATCTGCGCCGCCGCTTCGCGCACCGGCCCGACGTGCGCGTGATGGGCGGGCACACGCCGTTCCTCGCGCAGCTCGCGCCGCTCGACGACTTCCCGTTCGACGTCGTCACCTACGACTCGAGTTGGCTGCCGCAGGGCATCGCGTCGGCGGGCGGCATCATCAGGCAGGAAGACCTGATCCAGATCGGCAACCAGCTCGCCTCGCGCGAGCCGCGGCCGGTGCTCTTCCTGCTGCACCACCACCTGATCCCGACGCCGGTCACCGACACCAGCGTGATCAGCACCAGCGGGCGCCCGCCGATCCAGAAGTTCCTGGTGGGCAAGGTGTTGCCGTGGCTGGTGAGCAACGGCGATCGCGAAGAGCTCACCATGACCGCGCTGGGGGCGGGCTCGGCGCTCACCACGCTGCAGTCGCTCGGCCGCCCGGTGCTCGTGCTGCACGGCCACAAGCACTACGCGACGGCGCGCCTGCTCAAGGGCCTCGACGACGACGCCGACCTGCTCATCACCAGCGCCGGCTCGTGCGGGCTCCCCCAGGAATGGATCGAGGGTGACTACGAAGAGGCGCCGCGGCTCTGGCCGTCGGTGAACTTCGTCGAGGTCGAGCCCGACGAGGTAGTCGTCACCAGCCAGGCGTGGAGCCCCTTCAACCCCGAGCGCCGCAGCACGCTCCGCCGGCTGGTGCGCGCCCGCCGCCAGGGGCTGCGGTGGCTCGCCGACGAAGCGCCGCCGCCGCCGGTGGAGTTCCTGCCGGTGCTGATGAAGAACGAGGCGCGCATCACGCTGTCGCCGTGCTCGTCGATGCTCGGCCGGCTCGACGTGCACACCACGCGGCAGCTCGAGAGCCACGAGCGCGCCGTGCTCGAGAACTACTGGGAAGTGGTGACCGGCCCGCCGGGCGCGCAGCTGAAGGACGCCCGGGTCGACGGCAAGCCGCGGCGCGACGCGAAGTGCCCGGCCAAGATTCGCGTCGGCCGCGACGGCACCACCACCTTCCGCGTCGAGGGCGGGGCGCACGTGGCGATCGCCGACGCCGAGGGCAACGCCTTCGACGCGGTGTCGCTGCTCAACCGCAGCCGCGCGGCGCTGGCGCGGCTCGAGGTCGACCTCGGGCCGGTGAAGACCGAGCCCTTCGTGTCGGTGACCAACCTCACCACCGGGCGCGAGCGGCCGTGGCCGTTCGAGCGCGAGGGGCGCATGGTGCGCGTGACGTACGAGAACTGCCCCGCGCGCACGCTGCTGCGCGTCTACTGGCCGCTGGAGCGCTGAACCGTGCTGCGAAAACTCCTCGGGCTCGATGACGGGTGGGGCGCGGCGGCGGGCACGCTGCTGCTCATCGGCTTCGGGTGCTTCGTGCTCTTCATCAGCGTGGCCGACCTGCGCGAGGCGGCGCGCGTGAAGCCCGAGGAACGCTCGTGCGAGTCGTGGCTGAAGGATCCCTCGGGCCCGCGCTGGGTCTCGCTCAAGGGCTGCCAGCTCGACCTGCCCGCGGCCGCGTCGCGCAAGTGGAAGGGCTGGCGCTCGGTGCTCGATGGCGGCGTCAGCGGCGAGCGCTACCTCGAGCTCTTCGTGCCGATCTACGTCGGCGCGCCGAGCGAGGAGCCGCGGGCGGTGCTCGCCACCAGCAACCCCGAGCTGCTCGCGCTGGTCGACGGCATCGACGCGGTGCCGCCCAACGAGGTCGACGCGTACCTCGAGGGCCACCAGGGCGCGTTTCGCACGCAGCTCTCGCCCGAGACGCTGACGGGCTACGTCGAGCCGGTGAAGTCGCTCGCGTCGCGCTCGGCGCTGGGGTTGTTGATGGCCGAAGACGCGGTGGTGCTCGAGCAGGGCCGCGAGCCGCCGCGCGCGAACGCGCTGTTCGGGCTGCTGATGGGCCTGGTGTGCATCGCGCTCGGCGTGCGCAGCCTGGCGCGGCGGTGGCTGGTGCTGCGCGAGCAGTAGGTCACGTTCAGTGCGGAGCGGCAGGCTATTCGTCGAATTCGACCGTGTTTGTGCCTTGGGCGATGGTTGCGTGCGCCTCTCGTGCAGTTTTCAAGAAGACTCGCGCTCGCTCTCTATTGACCTTCCGACTTGCAACAAAAAGATTGAAGAAGATCTCTCCACGATGAAGCGTTGATGGGGCATCGGCTGCGAGATGCTCAAGCTTCGCGATGCTTTCTGGAGTTGGACCTCCCGCCGTCGAGAAGAGTTCGAGTTCTGCTAGTGCGCGTGCACGCACAAAAGACTCGACCCCGGTCGCGTTCGACGCCAACTCGATGAGCAGACGCGCGCTGTCATTCTTAGACCGCTCGCCGCTGGCAATCAGTGCATCGACGACCAGCCATAGAAACTCGATGGCTCTCTCGGGTCGCTCGGTCAACCACTCGACTGCTGGCGAACTCGCCCCAAACTTTGCGCACATGGCCGCGTGCTGGCGTGCCACCCGCTCGTCGGGGCGCTCGTTCGAGACGATTGTCTTGGTGATCGATCGTATAGATTTGTCAACCTGCCCAATAAATGCGTAAAACCAAGACAGGTCTGCGCCAGAAGAGTTGCTTGCGATTGCGGCTTCGGCACGCTCCAGTTGCGCATGGGCTACAAGTTCGACAGCGGCAGCAAGAGTCGGTCGAGATTTGCGATGCCCCTCAAATGAAATCCAACGTGCGGCCCAGAGTGGCCGCACCAATTCGCCAAGATCCGAGCCGACGATTGCCGCGCCGGTAGGATTGTAAGCTGGAGTCGTTCCCATGAGCTTCTTCATTGCCATGGACTCGCCCCGAAGGAGGACGTGAAAACCAAGTCCAAGGAGAGACTCGATGACATGAGTCATTCGCGGAGCAAAGTCAGGATTGTTCTCAAGCCATTGAGTTCCGAAGAAAGCGACCGTGTTCTTGCGCTCTCTCGCCGCAATTCGCATGATATTCCAAAGAACAGAGAATGGCCCCTCCCAGTCGCCGCATGAGACAAAATTGTCGACGTGTGTGATGGGCCCGAGCCGAATCAGAAGCAACCGAATCCCTTGTGTTTGCTGAAGGAGTCGAAGCGGGTCTTCGTCTCGTTCAAAGTCTGCAACAAAGAGAGAGCCGAACTGCCGCACCGCTGTCTTTTCGCTAGCTGCAAACACGATCGGGACGCTCACGCATCCGTACTTCCTTCTGAAGTCAGGGTCGCCTTGAACGCAGGGCAGCGGGTCGCTCCAGACGGCAGGTCGACCGGCGTCCAAACCATAGTCGTGCGGACCGATATGTGAGTTTGCGAAGCGACTCTTGGGAAGTAATAGCTTACGAATCAGAGGACCTTGGTGCGTCGGCCCAAAGGTAATGTTGATGACGACGTCGACGAGAAATGACAGCCATTCAGACTCAGACGAGTCCTCTTGGATGATGACGATCGAGACGCCCTTACTCTCTAGCGCTTGTATCAGGCCGAGCATCTCGTCTCGGAATGTTGACTCGTCGCCTTGTTTGTCCGGCGCGATCAATGCGTCCAAGACAATGGCGCTGCATCGGTTGCCTGTTGTCTCGCTCAGTTCCCAAACTCGGTCGACCGTGCTGCGTCGGCGATCAGTTGTCGATTTCGGCTCGAAGTCGGCATCCTCATTGAGAAGGTGTTCTACGAAGGTGCTCGCCTTTTGTGGTGGATTGGACGGCAACGACGGGGGCGGCAGTTCGAGCGCCTTGAGTTTGAATGCGACCTCGGTCGAGACGAACTCGGTCCCGACGTAGAGAACCGGCGCGGAAATTGTCGCTGCGATTCCATGTGCAATTCCAAGCCCGAGGGTCGTTTTCCCAGTCCCAGGACCACCACGGATGAGCACGCTTGTGGTCGGGCGAGAGCTCGAACCTTTGACCACCAACGGCATTCCGCGGGGTGAGAAGAGCTCTTCAAACCCGTGTATCGGGAATGACTCCACTCTTCGGTGCTCAGCCATTAGGTGTTCCTCTTCGCGTCGCGGATCGCAGTTCGCCTCGCAACCACTCGCGAGCTTGCTAATTCGGCCAAGCCGGCGGCTTCTTTTAGGGCGTTGAAATGTGCCTCAGCATCTTCTGTTTGGCCATGCCGGATAGCGCTCCATTCTAGCGAGCCACCCCTGCCTTCGACGACGGTGAGTTCTGTCAGTTCGTTGACTGCGAGTGTGCGCCAGCCACACTCCAGGGTGACAAGAATAGATCGCAGATCAAAGCCCGGAGACGCCACCAGGGTCTGGCGAGGGACGTTGTTGAGCGATGTGGCAGTCGACAATTTGCCGGCAGCCAGATGCACCAGTCCAACCACGTACGGCGCACCTGCGACTGGGCTCGCCCGAAAATTGAGAAACCGGAACTCTACGCGCATGGGTCCTTGGCTGCTTGAATAGTCGCTGTCATGAACTCTGCAATGTATGATTTTCTGGCGACAAGGAAAGCTATGACGTCGGTCCGAAGCCGTGCGAGTTCGGCGTTTTCGTCAACTGGCCACGCGCCCTTGAGGGATTGGATCTTCTCTTCGACAATCCCGGCAATCGCGCCCTGGAAGTCTGCGAAATCGGCATCGAGCACGTGAGGCTTCGAGATATGGCTTTTGTACACCACAGACGGACGAAAGGTGCGCCGAGCAACGTCTTCCGGTGGGACGCCGTTCTTCCACAGGCCCTTGAATGCGCTTCCGTGGTCAATGGCGACGACGCGATTGTTCCACCACATCGCGTTTGGCTTGTGAATTGTGCGGTCGTCGTGAATAATATACGAATCGACTGCGAACAGGAGCGCAAGGGCGCGGAGTCCCTCCTTTGAGGTGGCGACAACTCCGACGGTCGTCGGGTCAAGCTCGATTGCTGGGTCGAGATGCTGGCTGCAGAATGCGAGCATGCCTTGATTCAGTTTTAGCGTCGCACCAATCTCTTCCCGATGCTCTTCAGGCAATTCTGCGTCCGAAATCTGGTCAGGGATGCGCACAAGGCCCGTCGTGGGCGTTGCAAGTCCGACCCAACTACATACTTCGGCGGCCGCAAGTTCTGCAATGATTTGCTCGTTTTCCCTGGATTCACTGCACGCCGTGGTGTGCACGGGTTTTACCACCCAAAGTTCGCTCTTCCGCCCAGCTGTTTCTAGCTGGCACAAGAGGGGGTGATGGCTTCCCTTCGAAAGCACCGCGTGAATGGTGCCCCATCGGAGTGACTCAGGGCGCGTGCCGGTTGCGTGCGTCGAGCCGTGCATGTCGGGAGCCTAGACCTTTGGAGCGTGCTTGCCACATGGCGAGCGGTTGCTTCAATCACGCGAGCAACGGCTGGCTCGCGCGCACCTGCACCTCGCCCGCGCGGTAGGTAGTGGGCGACTCGTGCACCAGGTCGTTGACCGGCATCACGCGCCCGCCGCGCACCTCGGCGGCCTTGTGGAGCAGCGCCTCGAACTCCGCGGTCGAGAGGTGGCGCCACAGCGAGAGCCACAGGTCGAACGGGAGCTGCGCCTGGTAGACGCTCACGTGCACGCCGACCAGCGCGAGCGCGAGCTGCCCCGCGAGCTTGCCGGCCTCGACCGCGTTGCGCTTCGGGCGCTCGTTGGGGAGGAACA
Organism: Myxococcaceae bacterium; assembly: GCA_046351675.1. GTDB lineage: Bacteria > Myxococcota > Myxococcia > Myxococcales > Myxococcaceae > Archangium_A. Next base: position 120,104 of record JAXLYB010000013.1, on the reverse strand, counting down.
CCAGCGAGCGGTTGAAGTTGACGCCGAAGCCGTGCTGCCAGCCGCCCGGGAACTTCAGTGACGCGGGCGCCGCCTTGTAGTGCACCTGCGGCGCGCCGAGCTGCTCGGGCACCGGGAGCTCGGCCAACAAGATGATGGCGCCCCACAGCCGGCGGAAGTCTTCGGCGAAGCGCAGGGCGAGCGTGCCCTGCGGGTGCACCAGCTTGAGCGTCGAGCGCTTGCCGGTGACGCGGAGGTCGGTGATGTCGCGCAGCGCGACGACCTGCGGGTTGCCGAGCGGCGACTTGAAGATGAGGCGGCGCTGCGTGAGCCAGTACCGGCCCGACAGCAACCACGGCAGCAGGAAGAGCGGCAACATCGCGCACGCCATGGGCATCAACACGATGGTGAACAGCCAAGCGTGCCAGCTGCGACCGCCGCTCATCAGCAGCATCTCACCGGGCTCGAGCTGGACCGGCGGGGGAGGAACTGTGTTCATGGCCGGGAAACACGGGGCTGGCGTGGCACGTGCAAACAAGATGCGGCGATGGTTTCGACGTAGAACGCCGCATGCTTCGAGGAATCCTGGTGGTGGCGGCGCTGGTGCTGAGCGTGGGCTGCTCGCAGCCGTACGGGCGGCAGTCGTGCAAGACCAGCAAGGACTGTGGCTCGGGCCAGTTCTGCCCGCCGCTCTGTGCGCCCGACGCGGGGCCGGGCGTGGTCGACCAGAGCGCCATCTGCGCCCAGGCGTGCAGCGTCGACGATGACTGCGCCAACCTCGGCCTCAAGAAGCCGAAGTGCGTGACCGATCTCTGCGCGGGCGGAAAGACCTGCGCCGACGTGCCGTTCTGATGGCGCGACGTCAGCGGCCGGACGTGGCGCGCTCGAGCCAGGCGATGAGGTCGGCGCGGTCGACCGGGTCGTCGGCGAGGCGCACCACCATCTTGTTGCCCGGCACCAGCGCGCTGGGGTCGGCGAGCCACCGGTCGAGCGTCTTCGCGTTCCACCGCAGGCCCGACGCGCGCAGCGCCGGGGAATAGTCGAAGCCTGGCTGCGTCCCGGCGCGGCGGCCCCACAGCTTCTCGTGCTTCGGGCCGGCGCCGTTGTCGTGCAGCGAGTGACATGCGCCGCAGCGCGCGACGTAGAGCGTTTCCCCCCGGGTCGGGTCAGCGCCGAGGGCGAGCGTCAGCGCGAGGGCGAGCATCAGCCACCGAACGACAGGCCGGCGGTGGGCAGCGCTTCCTTCAGCGCCTGCGTCAGCGCGGTGTAGTGCATCACCTCGTCGGCCAGCAGCTTGCTCGCGACGGTCGACAGCGAGCGGTCGGCGAAGGTGGGCATCACGCCGATGTACGCGTTGACCGCGCCCAGCTCGAGCCGCTGCGCGAGGCGCAGCACGTCTTCGGCGCTCTTGATGCCGGCGACGTTGAGCTTGCTCGACTTCTTGTACTCGTCGGCGCTCTTCGGCTCGACCGGCTTGCCGCCGAGCTTCTTGATGGCGCCGATCTGCGCGTCGCGGTGCGTCTTGTGGTGGCTTTGGAAGAGCACCGCGGTGTCGAGCACCGCGCCCTTGAGCAGGCCCGACTCGGCGCCGATCTGGTACGCGGCGATGGCCTCGTGCTCGAGGCCGAGCGCGACGTTGAGAATGGCGAGGTCGCCCTCGGTCGGCGTGGCGGCGAAGGCGAGCTTCGTGCCGCCCAGCAAACCGACGGCGGCGGCAGACAGGGTGGCGTTGGTGATCAGCGTGCGGCGGGCGATGACGGACATGGGCAGCTCCTCGTTGGGGTTCGCGTCGAGGAGTCGCGCCGCATCATTTCGTTACGTGCTCACGCGTCGCTCGCGCCGATCGTGGTGAGCACCGCGTGGGTGATGCGATCGCACCGCGCGCCGAGGAAGGGGTAGAGCGCGCGCGCCTCGCCCTGGAACTGCTCGTCGAGCGAGCGCTGCAGCGCCTGGCGCGCGCGGAACAGCCGCACCCGCACCGCCTCTTCGGTGAGCCCGAGCGTGGTGGCCACCTCGGTGGTGTTGAAGCCCTCGACGTCGCGCATCACGAAGACGACGCGCAGCGAGGCCGGCAGCTCGTCGACGGTGCGCTCGAGCACCTTGCGCACCTCGAGCCGCTGCGTTTCCTCGTCGGGCGCGGGCGGCGGCACGCGCGGATCTTCGACCTCGTCCCAGCTTTCCTCGGTGACGGCGCCGCGGTGGCGCGCCCGGCAGGCGTTGACCACGATGGTCACGGCCCAGGCGGCGAACGGCCCGCGCGCGTTCCACTGGTGCAACGACGAGACGATCTGCACCCACGCCTGCTGCGTCAGGTCTTCGGCCTCGTCGTCGTTGCCGAGCTGGGCGCGCGCGATGCGAAAGAGCAGCTGGTTGTGGCGGCGAATCAGCCGCTCGAGCGACGCGCGGACGCCCGCGCGGGCTTCTTCGACCAGCGCGGCGTCGGGGCTGAGCGGGGCCTGGGAGGGGTCGGTGGTGGGCACGGGGCGATGAGTCGCGGCGACCGAAAACGTTACTGCGGAGAATTCACCCCCGCCGCGCGCTGCTCAGTTCGGCGCGTCTTCCGCGAGGAGCTTCGCCAGCTCGATGGCTGCGACTTCGCGATGCACCGGCACCGGGTCGGCAAGGCACGCGGTCAACTCCGCGCGTGAGCGATGAACCATCGCCGCCATCAGGCGGCGCGAGCCCGTGCGCAGGCGCTCGCGTGCCTCATGCACCAGGGCCACCGCGTCGCGATCATCTCGGAGCCGCCGGTCGAGCTCGAGCGCGTCGTACCCGACCTCCGGGCCGACCAGCCGGAGCTCTTCGCGATCTCCCGTGCGATGCGTTCGCAGCCGGGTGGATATGCCGCGATGAGCCGGTCCAGCGTCTCCCGTGCGCTCACAGCTTGTAGCCAGCGAACTTCTCGCGCAGCTGCCGCTTGAGCACCTTGCCGGTCGGCCCGATGGGCAGCGCGTCGACGAACTCGATGGCGTCGGGCAGCCACCACTTCACGAGCTTGCTCTCGAGGAACTCCATCAGCTCTTCCTTCGTGACGGTGGCGTCCTTGTGCTTGACGACCACCAGCAGCGGCCGCTCGGACCACCGCTCGTGGGGCACGCCGATCGCCGACGCCTGCGCGACGCCGGGGTGCAGCATCGCGGCGTGCTCGATGTCGATGGAGCTGACCCACTCACCGCCCGACTTGATGACGTCCTTCGAGCGGTCGGTGATCTGCATGTAGCCGTCGCTGTCGATGGTCGCGATGTCACCGGTGAAGAACCACCCGTCCTTGTGCTGCGACTGGTCCTTCACGTTGAAGTACTCGCTGGCGACCCACAGGCCCCGCGTCTGCAGGTGGCCGGAGGTCTTGCCGTCGTGCGGCACCACCGCGCCGCTGTCGTCGACCAGGCGCAGGTCGACGCCGTAGACCGGGCGGCCCTGCTTGAGGTGCACCTTGAGCTGCTCTTCCTTCGAGAGCCCGGCGTGCTTGGGCAACAGCACGCACACCGTGCCCAGCGGCGACATCTCGGTCATGCCCCACGCGTGCAGCACCTGCGCGCCGTGCTGCTCGAACGCGGTGATCATCGACGGCGGGCACGCCGAGCCGCCGATGGTGACCTTGCGCAGCATCGAGAGCTTCACGCCCTTTTCCTTCGCGGCCGCGAGCAGGCCCAGCCACACCGTCGGTACGCCGAGCGCGGAGTTCACGTTCTCGGCGATGATCAGGTCGAGCAGGCTCTTGCCGTCGAGCGCGGGCCCGGGGAGCACCAGCTTGCTGCCCACCATCGCCGCCGCGTACGGCACGCCCCACGCGTTGACGTGGAACATCGGCACCACCGGCAGCGTCGCGTCTTGCGCCGAGATGGCCAGCGCGTCGGCGGTGGCGATCGCGAAGCTGTGCAGCACCGTCGAGCGGTGCGAGTACAGGACGCCCTTGGGCAGCCCCACCGTGCCCGACGTGTAACAGAGCGAGCTCGCGGTGTTCTCGTCGAACACCGGCCACTCGAAGGTCTCGCTCATGTTGGCCAGCAGCGACTCGTAGGCCTTCAGGTTCGGCACGCCGCTCTCGGTCGGCAGGTGCGCCTCGTCGGTCAGCGCGACCCAGTGCTTCACCGGCGTCGGCACGCCCGCGAGGTGCTTGGCGAGCGGGAGGAAGGTGGTGTCGAAGCAGAGCATCGTGTCGCCGGCGTGGTTGACGATGAACGCCAGCTGGTCGGGCGGCAGCCGCGGGTTGATGGTGTGGAGCACCGCGCCGATGCCCGAGACCGCGAAGTAGAGCTCGAGGTGCCGCTGGGTGTTCCACGCCAGGGTGGCCACGCGGTCGCCGGGCTTGATGCCGTTGGCGATGAGCGCGTTGGCGAGCTTCTTCACGCGCGCGGCGACGTGGCCCCACGTGGTGCGCACGATCGGCCCCTCGACGGTGCGGGTCACGACCTCGACGTTGGAATGGAAGCGGGCCGCCTGCTCGAGCTGGCTCGAGATCAACAGCGGCTGGTGCATCATCAGGCCGTTCAACACGCGATGAACCTCCGGTGGGGGAAGGCGCTGATCTAGCCCAGCTGCACGCCGGCCGCGTCAACGCGTTGACGTCGGGCACGGCCGCCCCGCTCGCGTCACCTGATCAGCAACGACCGGGGGAGCCGCACATGGAGCTGCCGTTCGATCTCGATGCGGAGGTGGTGCGCTTGATCACCGAGCGCGCGGTGGAGGTGCCGCCGTTCCCCGCCGTGGCGATGAAGCTCCAGCGCGTGTTGTCGAAGAACGACTTCGGGCTCGCGGAGCTCAGCGCGCTGGTCGAGGCCGACGGCGCGCTCGTCACGCAGGTGATGCGCCAGGCCAACTCCGCCTTCTACCGCGGGGAACCGGTGCGCACCTTGCCCGCCGCGATCGGCCGCATCGGCGCGCGTGAGCTGTCGAACATCGCCATCGCCGGCACGCTCGGCTTGAGCGCACAACGAGACGGCGCGCTCGCCTCGCTGCGCCGGGAGACGTGGCGCCAGGGCATCGTCTCGGCGCTGGTGTGCCAGGAACTCGCGCGCTTCCGCTCGGTCGACCCGGGCGAGGCCTTCCTCGCGGGGCTGCTCCACGACTTCGGAGAGGCCATCGCCTACGCGTGCTTCGAGTCGGTGCTCGAGCGCTGGCCGAATACGCCGCCGGCGACCGAGGGCGACTGGCGGTGGAAGGGCCAGCAGTACCACGTGGAGCTCGGCATGGCGCTCGCCGGAGAGTGGAAGCTGCCCGCGTTCGTCGTGGAATGCGTGATGCGCCACGCCGATGCCGACGTCACCGGGTGCGACCACCCCGCGCTCATTCACCTCGTCAGCATCGCTGACCGCGTCACGCTGCGAATGTTGGAGGCCACGTCGATCGAGGCCGCGCAGCTGTCGGACCTCCCCGGGCTGAGCGCCGATGAGCTCGCGAAGCTCGAGGCGCTCGTCTCGCGCGTGCCCGGTTGGCTGGCGTCGTTCGAAGACGTGGGGGCGGCGGTGCCGAAGGTCAGCTCTCCGAGCCTGGTCGCGCCGCCGCCGCCGCGCAGCGAGGGCACGCCGCTGGACTTCAAGGTCGTGGTGCACCGCAAGGGCGGCACCACCGAGCGCTGGCAGGCGGTGGAGCGCACCGAGCAGACGCTGACCATCGTCGGCCCGTCGGCGCTTGGGCAGCGGCACCTCGTCAACCTGACCATCGATGACGTGCTGCTGTGCACCACGGTGCTGTCGTGCACGGTGTCCGATGCGGGGTGCCGCGTCGAGGTGAAGCCGTTCGCGATGGACGCGAAGACCTCGCGGGCGTGGGCGGTGCTGGGGCGCGCGAAGGCGGCGTGAGCGGTGTGACGCGCAACAAGCTCGTCGAGGGCATCGTAGCGGAGAAGGTAGCGCCCTCGGTGGAGGAGTCGGTTTCGATCACGCGTCCTGCCCAGCTCTCGCTCGGACACCGAGAATCCGTCTTTCTTCAGGGCTTCGGGCAGTCGGATCTTCCGACGCACCTTGGTTCCCATCAGGCCACCACTCCTTGAGCGACAAGAAGCACCGCAACGCCTCGGGATGACCGCCCACTCACACTTTGTGGCACTTCTTGAATTTGCGTCCCGAGCCACAAGGACAGGGTTCGTTGGGCTGAGTGCCTTGTGACCCCGCCACGTCAGCCGGTGACTGGGGTGTGAGTGAGCGAAGAACCTCGTACGCAATCTGTCGTACCGAAGCAGTGACAAGGTCTGCAAGTGTTCCAGTCGAGCCGTCGGCGTGCTGAACTCGCCACCCAGTACTCTGGTTGCGCTTGAGCAAGGCGTAGCGCTCATCCATCTCTGGATCGACGTGGGCGCCTCCGTCTTGGTTCGCCACGTACCTGACCAGATCCCGCCGCGTGAAGGTGTCACGTCGGCTGTCACAGATCACGACGGCCCCCCACCATTCCGTGAAACGGAGCCATTCGGGCTTTCTCGGTGGATTGTCGAGGTAGGGCTCCCACGATTGGGAATCAAACCCGAGGCGCATGCAGACCAGCCCCTGGTAGGTGAGCAGATTCCGCGAATCGTATTGCCCCGCGGTGTTGAGGAAGCGCAGGTGCGTGCGGTCGAGCTGTGACAACAGGGAATGTGAGTTGGACCCCGAGTCGTTGAGCAGCACTCGCATGCTCGCAGCCAGTCGGACAGCCTCCTGGATGTCACCGGCGTCGTAGTCGTCACAAGACTTGCGAAGAAAGCGCAGCTGATCGTCAAACGCCTGCTTGGTCTCCTCACCACTTCGGACAACCTTTGGCTGCTTCATTGCTGTTCTCTTGGTGAAGGAATCGAGACGACAGTCGATTGCGGGCCTGACCGGTGCACACCGCGGTTGGTCGCCGAGCCTGTGTTCTCGGCAGACGGCGGGAGACGCTCGGCAACCCATGGGGCGCCGTTCAGTCGGCCTGCTCTGTACCGGGCGACAAGGGCGGCTTCGACACTCTCGACAATGGCTCGGGTGTGAGCCGGCCCCGCTCAGGCGGTGTGCTTCTCGATCAGCTTGCCCAGCCGCGGCACCGCCGCCTCGACGTTCTTCTTCGCCGTGCCGCGCAGCCGGTCGTAGGTGCCCTTCACCACGCCCGACTTGCTCCGCGCCGCCTTGGCGTCGGTGATGGACAGCAGCGCGTCGGCCACCCGCCCCGAGTGCTGGTTGAAGTGCGGCGACACCGGCACGCTCTTGCCCTTCGCTTCCTGGAAGATCGGGTCGAGCGCGCTCGCGAACTCGGGCAGCAGGTCGACCACAACCGCGCGCACGAAGCCCGGCTTGACGCCCTTGATGGCCGAGAAGCCCGCCTTGATCGCCAGCCCCGAGAGCCCGCCCTTGTCCGCCACTTCCAGGTCGATGAGCACCAGGCAGTCGTCGACCACCACGTTCTTCTTCGTGTCGCTGTTGAGGATCTCGGGAAGGGAGGACATGGCGACCTCATTACCCAGAGATGGTGTAGAGCCTCAAGGCAGGAGTGCTCGGTGGCCAACGACGATGACCGCAAGCTCAAGACGGGGCGATTCGCGCGGCTCGCGAAGCTGGCCAGCATGTCCGCGAAGCTCAGCTCGAGCGTGGTCACCGCGGGGGTCAAGCGCCTGCGCGGCGACGACGAGACCAGCATCCTCGGCGCGGGCGCGGCCGAGAAGCTCGTGGCGACGCTGGGCGACCTGAAGGGCCTGGCCATGAAGATCGGCCAGCAGGTGAGCATGGACCCCGACCTGCTCACCCCCGAGGTGCGCGCGGTCGTCGCGCGGCTGCAGAACCAGGCGCCGCCCATGCCGTGGTCGCAGGTGCAAGACGTCATCGCCGCCGAGCTCGGTCGCCCGCCGCTCGAGGCGTACGCGCAGTTCGACGAGCAGCCCCTCGCGTCGGCCAGCCTCGGCCAGGTGCACCGCGCCGTGACGAAAGGCGGCCACGAGGTCGCCGTGAAGGTGCAGTACCCCGACATCGCGCGCGCCCTCAAAGCCGACCTCGACAACCTCGGCGCGATGGTCAACGTGGTCGCCAGCTCGACGCGGCTCGTGCAGGGCAAGGCGTACTACGCCGAGCTGCGCGAGAGCATGATGGACGAGCTCGACTACCGGCAGGAAGCCGCCCGCCTGCGCCAGTTCGAGGTCGCCGCGAAGCAGCTCCCCGACGTGGTCGTGCCGCAGAGCTACGAGGCGCTCACCAGCGAGCGCGTCTTGACCCTCGAGCTGCTGCGCGGGCCGACGCTCAAGGAATTCCTCCACCACCTCGACCGGTACGACAACGCCGAGCGGTTCCGCGCGTCACGCCTGCTGCTGCGCGCGGTGTGGGGCCCGTTCATGATCGCTGGCGTCATCCACAGCGACCCGCACCCCGGCAACTTCATGCTGCTGCCCGACGGGCGCGTGGGCGTGCTCGACTACGGCGCCATCAAGCAGCTCAGCAAGCGCTGGGTCGACGTGAACCACGAGCTGTTCGGCCTGGTGGTCGAGCAGAAGCCCATCGACGTCATCAAGCTCTCGCTGGCGTGCGGCTTCGAGTTCGACGACCCCGAGGCCTCGCGCGACTTCGTGCAGACGGTGCTCGACATCGCCACCCAGCCGCCGCGCTCGCCCGACTACGACTTCGCGACCGCCGGCATCAGCCGCGACATGCGCAACCTGTTCTTGAAGAGCGCGCCGCGCCTCAAGGGCATTCGCCCGCCGCGCGAGAGCGTGCAGTTCTACCGGGCCATCGGCGGCATGACGCAGAACCTCGAGAACATCGGCGCGCGCGGCGACTTCCGCGGCGTGTACCGCGAGCTGCTCGCCCTCAGCCGGCACTGACGTCCAGACCAGAAACACGCGGTCCAGAAAAGACGACGGGCGGCGCCGTGATGGCCGCCGCCCGCGCACCCCCCTCGTTCACCCGCCTCAGCGGTTGTGAACGTCCTTGATGGCCGCCACGCGACCGGGGCCGTGGCAGATCAGGCACTGCTCGGGGGTGGCCTGCTGGGTGGCGCGCGTGCCGTAGATGGTGGCGCCGTTGATCTCCATGTGCATCTCGGCGATCGGGCTGTCGTGGCAGCCGTAGCAGTTGTTGGCGATGGGCGAGATGACCAGCGTGTTCGGCGTCGCCTGCGTCACCACCTGCGTGCCGAGGTTGTAGCCGTAGCCAGTGCCGTAGTTCACGCCACCGTCAGCCACCACGTAGGGCGAGATGCTGATCGCCAGCGCCGGGATGCCGCCGTCGGCCAACGGCAACGTGTTGTACGTGCCGGTCGCCACCGTCTGCGTCAGGCGCCGCGCCATGTTGGCTTCGGAGTACCAGGCCGCGCTGAAGTCATACATGCCGGGGTTGTGGCAGCTCTCGCACGCGTTGAGCCGGCCGGGGTATTCGACGCCCCAGAAGCCCGTCGCGAACGGGTGATCTTCGGTCGCGCCCACCGCGTGCCAGTTGAACGGCGTCTTGCGCATCTTCGCGGCGTGAATGGCGTGAATGAAGCTCTCGCTGCCCGCCGTCCACGCGCTGCTGGTCTTGTTCTGCGTGTGGCAGAAGGCGCAGGTCGCGGCGTCGTTGCGCTGGCCCGAGTGGTAGTTCGGCGTCACGCCCAGCTCGTTGTGGCAGTTGTTGCAGCGCGAGGCCGAGACGATCTGCCCGGCGACCGTGTTGGAATTGGTCGCGCCGCGCCGGCCCGTGAAGCCGCTCGCCACTGACCACACGTTGCGCGCCGGCAGCGAGAGGCCGCCGACCTTGGTGGTGGTGTTGTACGCGAAGCCCGGTACGTCGATCTGCGTCAGCGGCATCGTCGCCGGCAACGAGTAGGTGTAGCCGAGGCCGCACGTCAGCATGCTCGCCGTCGAGGGCACGCGGCCGCCGGTCAGCGTCGCGGTGTAGTAGCCGTTGCTGTCGGGGCCGGTGAACGTGCCGGCGCCAGTGCCCGTCGCGGTGCCGTTCCACAGGTTGCGCACGTAGCCGCTCATCGAGACGTTGAAGTCCGCCGGCTGCGCCACGTTGTCCTGGGTCATCGCCCACACGCAGTAGACGCTCGGGCCACCGACGAAGCCGTCCATCAGCTCGTTGCCGCCGTCGTAGGTGTTGAAGACCACGCCCGCGTCGTTTTCCTTGAAGCGGAACTTCACGACGGGGAACACGCCGGTCGCGCCACCGTCGGCCACCGTCACCGACGACAGGTCGTAGGTGATGACGCGGCCACCATCGGGCGGGTTGTGGGTGTTGCCGAGGAACGACGCGTTGGTGTTCGCCGAGCCCGTCGCCGGGTTGCTCAAGATGTTGTTCGGGTCGATGGCCGCGATCGCGCGGTGCTTGTTGGTGATGAACCCCGGGTCGTGGCAGAGCGCGCAGGTGTTGTCGTTGGCCGCCGCGAGGTTCAGCGGGCCGTGGCCCTCACCGGTGACGAAGTTCACCTGGTCGTGGCACGAGTTGCAGATCTTGCGACCGGGCTTCATCTTCCAGTTGTCGGCCTTCGCCGCGTTCGAGTGGCACTTCTCGCAGTTGCGAACGTCCTGCGGGAAGTTGAACTCGTTCACCTCGGTGCCGATGCCCGCGTAGTTGCCCTTCAGCGACAGGTTCTCACCGCTGTGGATCTTGTGGATGAAGACCGGCAGGTCGATGACCGCTTCGCCGCGCAGCACGGAGATGTTGGTCTTGCCCGCGGGGGGAATCAGGCCTCCGTCGACGATGGTCGGCTCGGCGATGACCGCGTTGCCGGCGATGTTGACGCCCGAGTACTTGCGCTGGCTGTTGTGGCACACCACGCAGTAGCGCACGTCGTACCGCTGCCCGCCGTGGAAGGGCACGACCCCGCCGACGTTCAGCGCGCCCGCGCGGAACTGGGTGTGGCAGGTGAGGCAATTGCTGGTGTTCACCTTGTCGTTGGCGCCGTCCATGTTCGCGCCGGTCGCCGGCACGTAGTCGTACGTCACGTCGATGGGGCGATACGAGTTCACGCGCACGCCGGCGACGTCGTTGAGCGGGTCGCCGATGCGCATCGCGAAGCGGTGCACCGCGTTGGCGTCGAAGGCCACGCCCGCGACCGCCATGCCGCCGTCGTACGCGGTGGGGTTCACCACGTCCTTGGCGAAGGTGTAGGTGTACGTGCCGTCGGCGTGGTCGACGAGGCTGGTCGCCGTCGCGTTCTCACTGCTCGCGGTGCACGTCGCGCAGTTGGCGATGTGCGAGATCCAGGTGTCGAACGCGATGCCGTTGCCGGCCATCGTCGGGTTGCCCGGCACCAGCTGCAGCAGCGCGATGCCGCCCACGTGCGAGAACGGCAGGCCCTTCACCTTCTGGCCCTTCAGGTTGCGCACCGTGAAGTTGGCGACCGGCTTCGGGTCGTTCGACACGCTCTGAATGGTGACCTGGAAGTCCTCCTGCGTGAGCTCGAAGGCGGTGTACTTCGTGAAGTCGACGATGGCGTTCGCGTCGACGCCGTTGGTGCCGTTGCTGCCGTCGCGCACCACGGCCATCGTGCCGTCGCTGCACGCGATGAGCTTGGTGCCCGCGTCGGCGTCGGTCGTCACCGTGCACGAGGTGCCGTCGGTGCCGTTGTTGCCGTTCTGGCCGTTCGTGCCGTTGGTGCCGTTCTGGCCGTTGGCGCCACCGGTGATCTTCACCGTGCTCCCGTCGGGACAGCTGATGGTCGCCGTGCCGTCACCGTTGTCCTTCACGGAACAGGGTTGCCCGTCTTTGCCGTTCGTTCCTGAACAGGCGGACAACGCGAAAACCAGCCCCAGGACTGCGCCCCTCACCTCGAGTCGATTGATCATGGATTGCCTCGGCAGGGTCCCCTAGCAAGCCCCGCTCCCACCGCGCGACGTCTTTTCGCGGGGATCAAAACGCACCCGGTGCAGTGCAGGTGCAGGTCTCGCGAGAAGACTGCGGCACGCGCAGGGTTTGCGCCAAACGCATGACCGAGTTGTGACACAGCAGCAGCCGTTGCCGGTTGGTGCGACCTCAGTGGATTTCGGGACGCCATTTGCGCCACGAGAGCACCACCGCCCCGAGCGCCCCGACCGCGGCGACGCCAAAAATCTGCGCCTCGTTACCGGCGTGGAAGACGGTCGCCACCAGCGCGAGCAGCATCGAGGCGGCGCCCCAGTAGAACCCGGAGTGCAGCGTGATGCCGCCGGTGACGCAGATGCCGCTGACCAGCACCATGTTCTGCATGATGGTCTGCCGAAACGAGAGCTCGCTGAGCGCGCACACCACGCGATCGACGAGCACGCCCGAGAGCGACGCGGCCACCATGCCGATCACCCGCCGGTTGAGGCGCGTCTCGAGCAGCGCGCGCCGCCAGATGCCGATCACCAGCAGGAAGCCGGCGATGACGAAGAGCATGAGGTAGGTGAGGTACCAGCGGTCGCGGAGCATCCGCTCGTGCCACGCGGGGAAGAAGAAGGGCACCGAGGTGGCCAGCACGATGCCGACCGAGGTCGCGGCGTACGCCTGCACGCGCTGCCGCACCGACACCGTGGGGTCGAGCTGGCGGCTCAAGTGCTCGAGCTTCGCGCGCCGGCCGGCCTCTTCATCGGCGCTCTTCTGCGCGGCGTCGAGCTTCGCCTGCAGCTCGAGCGGCACGACGAGGAGCTCCGCGATGAGCGCGCGCGCGGCGTCGAGGCGGCCGATCGACAGCTCGTAGTCGGCCGTCGCGGCGAGGCAGCGCTCGAGCCCCTCGCGCGCCTGGAGGTTCTCGGGCCACTCCGCGAGCGCCTGGGTGAAGCCGAAGCGGCACTCCGAGAGCAGCGGGTAGACGCGGTCTTTGGCGGTGCTCTGCAGCGTCGCGAGCAGCGTGCCCAGCCGGGTGTGCGCGGCCGCCGCGAGCTTCACCGAGCCGCGGTGCCGCAGGTAGCCGCCGAGCGCGTCGCGGAACTCCAGCGCCGATTGGAAGCGTCGCGCCGGGTCGCGCTGCATCGCCTTGCTGCAGATCGCCACCAGCTCACCGGGCGCGGTCGCGGGCGCAGGGCGCGGCTCGCACTTGAGCGCCAGGCCGAGCACGTCCTTCAATTCGGCGGCCGACCATGGCGGCGCGCCGGTGAGCAGCTCGTGGAGCACCGCGCCGAGCAGGAACACGTCGGTGCGCTCGTCCATCTGCGCGTCGTCGCCGGTCACCATCTCGGGCGCGAGGTACACCGGGCTGCCGACCAGCGCCGCCGTGCGCCCGACCGGGCCGACCACCTTCTTGATCGCGATGCCCCAGTCGGCGACGTAGACCTCGCCGAACTCGCCGATCAGCACGTTCGAGGGCTTCAGGTCGCGGTGGAGCACGCCGCGCGCGTGCGCGAAGGCGATGGCGTTGCAGACCTGCCGCAGGATCTCGACGTTCGCGTCGAGCCGCCCGGCGTCGTCGTCGATCGCGCCCAGCCGCTTCCACGCGGGGTCGTGCGGGTTGCGCAGCAGCATGCTCCACGACACGCCGTCGACGCGCTTCATCACCACCGCGGGACGCCCGGCCTCGTCGCTCGCCAGCGCGTAGACCGGCACGATGCCCGGGTGCTCGAGTGAGCCGGTGGTCGAGGCCTCGTGGAGCAGCGCGGCGATCGCCCCGCGGCCGGCGTTCGAGCGCGTCACCTTCACCGCGACGTTGCGCCCGAGCGAGCCCTGCCGCGCGAGCAGCACGCGGCCCATGCCGCCTTCTCCGAGGAGGCCGGTGACCACGAAGTCGCGGCCGTGGGGGCTGTCGTCGGCGTGCGGGCGATCGCCGGGCGGCGACAGCGAGAGGCGCGGGAGATCTTCGCGCTCGTCGGGCGCCACCTCGTGCTCCCCGCTGCGCAGCGTGGCCTCGTCCCAGTCGCGCAGCCGCGTCTGGTGCAGGTCGAGCGCGGTGCCGGCGTCGGGCGGCAAGGAGTCGAGCCCGAGCGACTGCCACAGCTCGTCGAGGGTGCGATGCGTGGTCATCGCGTCGAATCTTGCCCCGAACGCCGGGCCGCTGCGTCAGACTCGCGCGCGACCGTGAACTGCCCCGCGTGCGGCTACTTCAACCCAGAAGGGTCGAAGAGCTGCTTCCACTGCTCGCTGGTGCTCCCGCTGCCGGCCGGAGACGCGGTGTGCCCGGTGCACCCCGAGGTGAAGGCGTCGGGGGCCTGCTCGCGCTTCGGCACCTTCGGCTGCAGCACCTGCCTCGTCCAGGTCGGGCCCGATTGGCTGTGCCCCACCTGTCGCGAGCGCCAGACGCTCCTGCCGTGGGACGAGCGGGCGAGCCTCGGGCTGTGGCGCGCGTGGTGGAAGACGTCGGTGCTGATGATCACCAGCCCCATGCAGTCGCTCGCTCGTGCGCGGGCCGACGCCCCGGTCGGCGACTCGATGCTCTTCTCGCTGCTGGCCACCATCGCCGGCATCGGCCCGACCATTGTCTTCTACATGGCGGTGTTCATCCCCGTGATGCTCTTCGCCGCGCCCGCGAGGTCGGGCTCGTTCGGCAAGGGCGAGGCGGCCGTCATCGCGGCCATCTTCGCGGTCTACGCGGTGAGCGGGTTCCTCTTCGCGCTCATCAGCGTGCTGGTGATGAGCGGGCTCGACCACCTCGGGCTGATGCTGGTGGGCGCCAACCCGAAGTCGTTCACCGTGACGCTGCGCGCGCACGCGCTGTCGATGGGGCCGTACGTGCTGGGCCTCGTGCCGTTCTGCAGCCTGTACGTCTTCCCGCTGTGGGCCCTCGTGCTGCGGGTCATCGCCAACATGGAACTGCACAAGACCACCGGTGGGCGCGCGACCGCGGGGGTGCTGCTGCCCATCGTGGTGCTGTGCGGGCTGGGCATCGCGGCCTACCTCGCCTTCTTCGCGGCCGTGCTCGCCAACCTGCCGCGTTGATCAATGCCCCGAAGGCCCGCGAGGTGATATTCGTCACCGGCGCATGAGCTCGGACGTCAACGCCCTGGTCGAAGACATCGCTGATCGTGTGAAGCGCCGCCTCGACGCCCTGCGCGTCGGCAAGGAAGAGCCCTGTACGCCGTCGAAGGCCGGCTCCGCCGCGCCCGCCGCGAAGTCGGGCTCGGCCAGCGACTGCGCGTCGTCGTGCTTCGAGTGCGCCAACCACGACAGCTGCGGCACCTCGCTCTCGGTGCGCTCGGGCCTCACGTCCCGCGTCACGCCCGACAAGCTGCGCACCAGCCAGGACATCGCGCCCTTCATCGACCACACCCTGCTCAAGGCCGAAGCCACGCGCGAAGAGGTGCTCAAGCTGTGTGAAGAGGCGCGCAAGTACGGCTTCGCGACGGTGTGCGTGAACTCCATCAACGTGGGCACCGCGGCGCGGGCGCTGGCGGGCTCGAACGTGCTGGCCATCGCCGTCGTCGGCTTCCCCCTGGGCGCGGGCATTCCCTCGGCCAAGGCGTTCGAGACGCGCGAAGCGGTGCGCTGCGGCGCGAAAGAAATCGACACCGTCATCAACATCGGCGCCCTCAAGAGCAAGGACTACGCGCTCGTGCAGGCCGACATCGAGGCGGTGGTGCAGGCCGCCAAGCCGTGGCCGGTGAAGGTGATTCTCGAGACGTCCCAGCTGACGCAGGAAGAGAAGATCATCGGCTGCGCGCTCAGCAAGGCGGCGGGCGCGGCGTTCGTGAAGACGTCCACCGGCTTCTCCACCGGGGGCGCGACCGCCGAAGACGTGGCGCTCATGCGGCGCATCGTCGGTGACGACGTCGGCGTGAAGGCGTCGGGTGGCGTGCGGTCGACCGAAGACGCGATGAAGATGATCGCCGCGGGCGCGAACCGCATCGGCGCGTCGGCGTCGATCGCCATCGTCACCGGCGGCAAGTCGAACTCGAAGTACTAGCGCCCGTTCAGCAACAGCCCTCGGCGAATCAGCGCCTTCACCTTGCGCTCGCGGGCCTTCGCGCGCGCCGGCTCGAGCGCGTACATCGGCTGCAGCTCGGCCTCGACGCTCGGGCCGAGTGGGCTCGAGGGGAAGGCGAGGTGGAACTCGTCGGCCTTCTGCTCCGCGACCTCGTTGGGCGTGATGGCCATCAGCGTGCGCACCTGGAGGAAGAGCCGCTCTTCTTTGTAGGTGTCGGTGGTGTCGAGCACCTCCAACATCGTCAGCGACGTCTGCGCCGCGGCCCACCGCTTCTCGACGACGGCCTTGCGCGCGGTCTCGATCAGCTCGGCGGGCTTGGGCGGGTCGGCCTTCGACGGGCGCGGGCCAGGCCGCGCGGGCGGCGGAGGTGGCGGTGCCGATGGCGTGACGTCTTCGCAGGCAGTCAGCAGCAGCACGAAGAGCAGGGCGCGCACCTCGGCAGAGCGTACGCGGTTTGGGAAAACTCGTGTCGCGGCGCGCGCAAAGCCATTATTTCTCGCGTCCATGGACTCGTCCCGCCTCGTCGAACGCGCCACGGCCTGGGCCGACGGAGACTGCGACCCGAAGACCGCCGCCGAGGTGCGCGCGCTCATCGCGAAGCAGGACCTCAACGAGCTCGAGGAACGCTTCGGCGCCTCGCTCGAGTTCGGCACCGCCGGGCTGCGCGGCACGCTCGGCGGCGGCACCAACCGCATGAACCTCGCCGTCGTGCGCCGCACCAGTGCGGGGCTCGCGCGGTACTTGAAGGCGCAGGTGCCCGACGTCGCGAAGCGCGGCGTGGTGGTGGGCCGCGACGGCCGCGTGATGAGCCTCGAGTTCGCGCGTGAGACGGCGATGGTGCTCGCGGCCGAGGGCATTCCCGCGCACGTGTTCGCCGGCGTGTCGCCCACGCCCGTCACCGCGTTCGCCCTCTCGGCGCTCGACGCGGCCGCGGCGGTGATGGTGACCGCCTCGCACAACCCGCCCGAGTACAACGGGTACAAGGTGTACTGGGGCAACGGCGCGCAGATCGTGCCGCCGCACGACACCGGCATCGCCGCCGCCATCGACGCCGTGGGCGCCGCGAAAGACGTCGCGCTGCTCGATGAGGCGACCGCGCGCGGCAAGGGGCTGTGGAAGGACGTGCCGGCCGACCTCGAGGGCCGGTACCTCGACGCCATCCTCGCGCTCCGGCCCACGCGGAAGACCGCGGACCTGTCGATCGTCTACACCGCGATGCACGGCGTCGGTGGCCGCTGGGTGGTCGAGGCGCTCAAGCGCGCGGGCTTCACGAAGGTGCACCCCGTGCCGCAGCAGCAGGAACCCGACGGCGCGTTCCCCACGGTGCGCTTCCCGAACCCCGAAGAGAAGGGCGCGATGGACCTGTCGACCGCGCTCGCGCAGCAGCTGAGCGCCGACGTGGTGCTCGCCAACGACCCTGACGCCGATCGCCTCGCGGTGATGGCGCGCGACGCGAGCGGGGCGCTGCGCATGCTGACCGGCAACGAGGTCGGCGTGCTGCTGGGGCACTTCCTGCTCACGCAGCAGCCCACGCCGAGCGCGCTGGTGGTGACCACCATCGTCAGCTCGGTGCAGCTCAAGGCGATCGCCGCCGCGAAGGGCGCGCGCTTCGAAGAGACCCTCACCGGCTTCAAGTGGATCGCCAACCGCGCGATGGAGCTGGCGCCGCAGGGCTTGCGCTTCCTCATGGGGTACGAAGAAGCGCTCGGCTACACGGTCGGCACGGTGGTGCGCGACAAGGACGGCGTCGGCGCGGCGCTGGTGCTCGCCGACATGGCCGCGTGGTGCAAGGCGCGCGGCACGACGCTGCTCGGGTACCTCGAGGAGGTGCAGCGCGAGCACGGCCTGTTCGTCGCCTCGCAGTTCAACGCGACGCTCCCGGGCACGAGCGGCGCGGCGCAGATCAAGGCGCTGATGGAGAACTTCCGCGCGCGCCCGCTGGAATCGATCGGTGCGCTGCGCATCGACGCGGCGAACGACTACCAGGCGCAGACGCGCACGGTGAAGGGCACCAGCACGAAGCTCTTGTTGCCACGATCGAACGTGCTGGCGTGGGAACTCGACGGTGGTCACCGCGTGACGCTGCGCCCGTCGGGCACCGAGCCGAAGATCAAGGTGTACTTCGAATGGCGCGAGCCGCTGTCGGCGGGGGAGCCGATGGCCGCTGCGCGCGCGCGTGCTGCGAAGGCGTTGAGCGCGCTCGAAGCGTCGTTCCTCACGCTGGCCCGTGAACGGGGGTTGCCATGATGTCGAAGCGTCTGGTGGTGGTCGCGATCGTCGCGTCCGCGGGGGTCGCGCTGGCCGGCAAGGACACCGAGATCGACGTCGGTGACGTGTCGGTCACCAAGTCGAACTCGTCTTCTTCCTCGTCGTCGTCTTCGAGCTCATCGGTCAGCGCGAGCGCGCCGACGCCCGACAGCACCGCGGGGCAGGCGTGGAGCGCGATCGGCGGCAAGACGTTGCCCCCGGGCGCCAACGTGCTGCAGGGCGACGTGGGCTACCCGGCGATCGCGGCGAGCTACCTCCACGGCCTGGTGCCGGGCATCAACCTCGGCGCGCGCGCGTCGTTCGTCTACGGCCTCGAGGGGTTGTTCCGTGACGGTGGCGCGGGCTTCAAGGCGCAGGGGCTGCTCAAGGTGCGCTTCCTCGATGCCGGGCAGATCTCGCTGGGCATGACGTTCGAGCCCGGCTTCTTCACGGTGAGCTCGTACCTGCAGGGCGCGCGCGCGGGGTTGGTGCTGCCGGTGGGCTTCAAGCTCGGCATCGCGACGTCGAGCGCGCTGGCGATCGGCATCTCGGTGGACTTCCCGATGTGGGTCGAGTTCGGCCAGTTCGGCGGCTTCAACCTGCCGATCCTCACCGGCGGTGGCGCGGAGTACTTCATCACCTCGGAGCTGGTGGTCTTCGCTCGCGCGCGCATCGGGCCGACCATTCGCACGCTGCGGCTGGCGGAAGTGACGTTCGACGCGTCGGCCGGAGTGGCCTGGCGCTTCTGACCCCTTTTCGTCGGGGTGAGGAGAAAAGGTCAGCCTGAACAGGTCTCACGCGCTGAGAGTCGGAAGTGGAGCGTCCGCGTCCGTCCGCCGAACGCGACGGTTCTCATTCGCGTGCCGCCTGATCAACAGGCCGACCTGATCGTCGCATCGATGCGCTCGCTGGATGACGAGGCGACGCGCCGTCTCTTCGTTCGGTACATTGGCGCCGTCGCGGACGAAAAGGCCTACGACCGGGCGCAGCAGGTTCTCGACGAGCAGGAGGCGTTGATGGAGACGATGGCAGAACACAGGATGCGCATCGGCCGAGCGCAAGGGCGGCGAATCGGCCGTGCAGAAGGTCGTGCGGAAGGTCGTGCGGAAGGTCTGCGCGAGGCGGTCGAGGTCTT
Organism: Myxococcaceae bacterium; assembly: GCA_046351675.1. Taxonomy (GTDB): domain Bacteria; phylum Myxococcota; class Myxococcia; order Myxococcales; family Myxococcaceae; genus Archangium_A. The sequence continues at coordinate 101,020 of JAXLYB010000013.1, read as the reverse complement.
GCTTCGCCAGCGCTTCAAGCGTGTGCCCGCCACCGCCGCAAGACGTCTCGCCGACGCTGACGCCCAGACCCTCTCGCGCTGGCTGGGCCGCATCGTCAGCGCGCGGACCCTTGCCTCCGTCTTCGCCTCAGACAGCTGAGCCGATCGCCCGCAGCCGATTCGCACCACCATCCGGCAAGGTCTCGAGCCGCAAGTGTGACACCGGCCGCTTCCCGTCGAGCGTGAGCTGCAGCGACCGCCCCGCGAGCTCCTTCACCCTCGTCTGCGGCACGAGCTCGAACCACGCGTCATCGCCCGGCACCTCGACGCCCGGCGCCTGCGCCGCCTTCACCCGCAGCGCGACGGGGTTGTTGAGCACGAACCACGTGAAGTCGACGACCAGCGACGCCACGACGCCTGGCTTCCCGAGCGCGACGACGACGAAATCGAAGTGACCCGCGCTGCGGCTGCGGCTCGTCTCCCACCCATCGCCCATGTTCTTCGGCGCGGAGTCGCTCAGCAGCTGCTGGCTGTGCCCATAGCGGTTGTTGCTGGTCGCCACCACGCGCGCGCCGAGGGCCTCGCTCGCGAGGTTCACCTGCGCGCCGCTCGCCACCTTCGCCCACGCCGCGGCGATCGACTCGGCGGTCGGCGCGTGGTGCTCGGTGTCCTTCGCGCGCGGAATCGGCGCCGCGTGCCGCACGCGCTTCACGCCCGACGCATCGGGCTCGAGCCCCTCGGGGGCCGCGCCGTCCCAGCAGCGCAGCCGCGCGATGCCGCCATCGGGGTGGTTCTCGAGCAGCACGTGCGTCCACTCCGCGCGCGAGCCGGCCGCCACGCGGAACACGTTGTGCGCGTGCCCATCGAGCGGCGTCGGCGCCAGCAGCTCGACCCACCGCGGATCATCCTTCGTCGGGTTCTCGCCTTTCGCGCCAGCGAGCGCCTTCACCGCACCGAGCGCGGCGTGGTTGCCGTCGTGCCAGTGCGTGTCGACGTCGAGCGTCGCGATGCGGCCCTTCGTGCCCAGCTCCAGCACCACCCAGTCGGGTGCGCTCGGGTTGTGGCGGCGCGTCTCCCACGAATCGAATTCCTGGCCCTTGCCGACGATGAACACGCCGAAGCGGAACTCGGGCTCGCGCGTCGCGAGCAGGTTCGACGCGGGAGCAAAGCCCTCGTCGGAGAAGGCCACCACACGACCGCCGGTCACGAGATTCACGCTCGACGGCTTAGCAAAACGCGGCCTCGCAACCTGCCGGATCGACTCAGCATGTCGGACCCCGTCGCTAACGTCTTTCGTCGACGCCAACGAATGGGAGGAAGCACATGGAGAGCGAGATGGACCGGGCTGAGCGGCGCAAGCGCGAGAAGGCGGTGCGCAACGGCGAGGTGGGGTGGATGGAAATTGGCTCGAGGGAGTGGGTCATCGCCTGGGAGTTGATGGCGCAGGTCAGCGGCGATGACGACTTCCGCGCGTTCGACATCGGCAGCGGCGAGGTGTGGCAGTACCTCGGCTCGCTGCGGCGCGACGGTGAGTGGCGTCACGAGTTCCGCCACCGGTGGCACCCCCGGCTGCGGGAGCGCTGGGTGATTCGGGTGCCGGCGTCTCCGAATTGGGCGCCGGCGTTGGCGCCCCCGAAGCACTGACGCTTCACGCTTCAGTAGACGGAGTCGCCGCGGCCCGACGAGCGGAGCGACTCGGTCTTCATCTTCTTCACTGCCTCGCGGCGCATCTGCGGCGCCGCGGTCGGCGCGGCGGTCGACAGGCCGAACAAGCCCGAGTTCATCTGGCGCTCGTCGGCGACCGAGCCCTGGCCGGCGACCTCGTCGGCCTCGAAGAAGATCGCCTCGTTGTCCTTGAGCGACTTGTTCGCCGAGGCCCAGTCGCCGCGGTCGAGCGCGTCGGCGGCCTTCTTGTAGTTGAGCGCCGCGCGCGCCTTGGTCGCCGCGACCACCGCCTGCTTGTCGCGGTTGTTCATCGCCAGCGTGTTGTCTTCGGTGACCATCGCCGAGAGCGAGAGGCGCTCGTTGGCGTCACCGTTCGCGAGCAGGTCGACGTACGCGAGCTTGAAGGTGCTGATGTCCATCGCGCCGCTGCGCACCGCGGGCGACGCCGTGAGGTGCACGACGAGCTTCTCGACCTGGCGCGCCGAGAAGTCGGGGAGCGAGATGGTGACGGTGCTGCCCGACTGCGAGACCGGGCGGCCGTAGACCTCGACGAAGCCCACGCCCGGCGGCAGCTCGAAGCTCAGCGCCGCGGTGCGGGCCACCATCGTGCCGGCCTGCTGGAGGTCCTTCTCGAAGAGCGTCGCCATCGCCGAGGGGTTGGTGTCGCTGATGAAGCCGTAGCTGCCACCGCCGACGTCAGCCAGGCGCTGCATCAGGTCTTCGTTGAAGTCGGCGCCGACGCCCAGCGAGGTGACCGACACGCCGCGGCCGCGAATGGTGCGCACCACGTTGGCGAGGCCCTGCGCGGTGGTGATGCCGACCGTCGGCTGACCGTCCGAGAGGAGCAGCACGCGGTTGACGCGGAAGTCGTTGGCCGCGCGCGAGATGTGCTTCTCGCCGACCAGCAGGCCGTCGCCGATGTTGGTGCCGCCCTCGTCGCTGATGTTCGCGATGTAGCGGTGCAGCTTCACCTTGTTCTCGGGGGTGCAGAACACGCCGCCCATCGACGAGACGTCGGTGCCGTAGTGCACGATGGACAGGCGGTCGTTCTCATCGAGCAGGTCGACGAGGCGCGACGCGGCGTTGCGCGCGTTGATGATCTTCGCGCCCGACATCGAGCCGGAGCGATCGATCACCACCGCGAGGTTCACCGGCGCGCGCTTGCTGCCCGGCACGTCGACCGCGCTCACCTCGAGGCTGGCGAACACGTCGCTGGTGCCCGGCACCAGGTACGGGTGCGAGAGGCGGCCGGTCAGCGAGAGCGAGCCGGGCTTCGTCGCCGGCGCCGGCTTCGGCGGCTCGGGCGGCGGCGGCGGGGTCACGACGACCTGCGGTGGCGGGGGCGGGGTGGGCGCAGGTGCCGTGGTTCGCGGCAGGCCCAGCAACACCGAGACGAGAAGAAGCACCGCCGCCATCGCGAGAAATACGGTCGTCCGATTCATGGTCTGGCGTGAAACGAGCAAGGCGTGGAATGGATCTGGCGCGGTTTCGTCGGGCCACGGCGGGCACGAAAACCGCAGGCACGACGGGCACTTCCGAGAGGGTTGGGGTGAGGGGAAAACCGCGCGATGCGTGTGACGTTCCCCGCGGTGGGCGCCGGAAACGTCACGCGCACGGGCCGTTTCCAGCCTCGACGATGCGTGTGACGTTCCCCGCGGTGGGCGCCGGAAACGTCACGCGCACGGGCAAGTTCCAGCCTCGACGATGCGTGTGACGTTCCCCGCGCTGGGCGCCGCGAACGTCACGCGCATGGGCAGCTTTTCGGAGAGGATGCGCGCCATGACCGACCGCGACGAACTGGGAAAGACGATGCCGCGGTCGGGCACCTCGACCGGCCCGGTCAGCGCGCGAGAGGAGCTCCCGAAGGAGCCCGAGGGCCGCTACGCGCTCCCCGATGACGTGAAGGACCCCGAGCTCGGGCGCGGTGGCATGGGCCGCGTGCTCTCGCTGGTCGACACGCACCTCAAGCGCGAGGTCGCGGTGAAGGAGATGCTCCTCGAGCACACCGCCGAGCGCAGCTCGAGTGGCCCGCTGCTCGAGAACCTCTTCGTGCGCGAGGCGCGCGTGCTCGCCCTGCTCGAGCACCCGGGCGTGGTGCCGGTCTACGAGCTCGGCCGCCGCGCCGACGGCGCCCCGTACTATGCGATGCGGAAGATCCGCGGCCGCTCGATGCACTCGGTGCTCGAGCAGGCCGTCTCGCTCGACGAGCGCCTCTCGATGCTCCCGCACTTCATCACCGTGGTGCAGACCATCGGCTACGCGCACAGCCGCGGCGTGGTGCACCGCGATCTCAAGCCCGACAACGTGATGGTCAGCCGCTTCGGCGAGACGCAGGTCATCGACTGGGGCCTCGCCATCGTCGCCGGCGAGCCCATCGAAGGCGGCGTGATGGCCGGCACCCCCGCGTACATGTCGCCCGAGCAGGCGGCCGGCACCTCGGTCGACGCGCGCAGCGATGTGTGGTCGCTGGGCGTGATGCTCTACGAGTTGCTCGCGGGGAAGCTCCCGTTCGAGGGTTCGTCGGCCTCGGCGATCCTCGACGCGGTGCGCACCTCGCCGCTGCCTCCGCTCGCGTCCGTCGAGCCCGCCGCGCCGGCGGCGTTGGTGGCGATCGTCGAGAAGGCGCTTCAGCGCCAGCCGTCCGCGCGCTACCAGGACGCGGGGCAGATGGCCGATGCGCTCGAGGCCGCCCAGCGCGCCCGCGCGCCGCGACCGCTGATGCTGTGGGCCGCGGTCGGCTTGCTCGGCGTGAGCACCGCGATGCTCAGCCTCGTCGCCTTCTCCGCCTCGGGCCGCGTCGACGACGCCAACCGCGACTCGCGCCTCCGCGTGGCCGACGCCCAGCGCGCCTCGTCAGACGCCATCGCCCAGGCCGCGCTCGCCGCGCTGCGTGACAAGGACACCGCCCGCGCGCAGCGCCTCGCAGCGGAGGTGGGCACCGATCCCCTCGGGCGCGGCGTGGGCGTGGTCGCCGAAGAGCGCGGCGTGCCCGAGAAACTCTGGTCGGTGCGCACCGAGGCCGGCTGCGCGTCGGTCGCCGCGGTCGGCACCACGGTGGCCTGCGCGACGTTCGGTGGCATCGGCCTGTGGGGCGCAGACGGCGCGTCACTCGGCACGCTGTCGACCGGCCCGACGGGTTGGCAGCACGCCGTGGTCGCCAGCGGCGAGAACACCGTGCTCAGCGGCGGCGACGATCGCGTGCTCCGCACCTGGGACGTGGCGGCGAAGAAGGAGCTGCGCCAGGTGCCCGGCTTCAGCGCGCCGATTCGCTCGCTCGCGCGCGACGGCGACGAGGTGGTGGTGGGCCTCGGTGACGGCGCGGTGATGCACGTGAAGCCAGACGGCACGGTGGAAGAAGTGGTGAAGCACCCGCGGCCGGTCACGCGGCTCGCGTTGCAGGGCGGGCAGGTGGCCTCGGTGTCCGACGGGCTCCTGCGCGTGACGCCGCTGGTGAAGGGCGTGGGCGGCAACGAGCTCGAGCTCGATCGCCACGTGGGCGCGGTCGCCGGCATCAGCGCCACCGAGCTGGTGGTGGGCGTCGAGCGCTCGGTGCTGGTGCTGAAGAACGGCGTCGCCGATCGCCTGAGCGACGGCCATCGCGACGACGTCTCGGCGCTGACGGTGGTGCCCGGCGACGACACCGCGCCGGCGCGCCTGGTGAGCGGCAGCAACGACGGCACCGTGCGCTGGTGGTTCGCCGAGGGGCAGGCCGAGGGCACGCTGTCCGAGTTCGCGCCGGGGGTGCAGGCGCTCGCCGCGACGGGCGACGGCCGGCTGGTAGTCGCCACCACGCAGAAGCGGCTCGAGGCGTGGAAGCTGCCCGCGCGCACGCGGCCTCCCGACGCGGTCGGCGTGCCCACCGCGCACGCGTGGTGGCCGGGCCAGGGGCTGGTGAGCGGGTACCGCGACGGCCGCATTCGCCGCATCGACCCTGAGAGTGGCGAGGTGCACGACCTCGAGCCGCGCCACGTGGGCCCGGTGCGCGCGCTCGCCCGCGCGTGGCTCGGTGACTCGCCTGACGTCGTCCGTTTCCTCTCGGGTGGAGACGACGGCCGCGTGCTCGCCCAGCGCTGGAACGGTTCAGTCGACACGGTCGACACGCTCACCAACGCCCACCTCACGGCGATCGCCGCGTCGCGCACCGGCGGGCTCGCGGCGTGGGCCGCCGACGACGGCACGCGCGTGGTGTGGAACCTCCAGCTCGACAAGGAGGTGCGCCGCGAGCGCGACACGGTGCTGCGCGCGCTGGCCTTTTCCGACGACGGGCGCACGCTCGCCATCGGGCGTGACGACAAGCACGTCGAGCTGCTCGATGCGCAGACGGGCGCGGTGCAGAAGCAGCTCGACCCGATCGACGCCGCGCTCTCGTCGCTCGCCTTCTCGCACGACGGCGCGTGGCTCGCCGCGGGCTCGCAAGACGGTCACGTCACGCTGTGGGACGTGAAGAGCGGGCGCGTGCTGAAGACGTTCTCGCAGCCGGGTGGCCGCGTCGGCACGCTCGACTTCCACGCGAGCAACAAGCTGCTCGCCGCGGGGAGCGATGACGGCCAGGCGTGGATCTTCGACCCGGGCGGCGACGTGCTGGCGCAGCTCCCGGTCGACGCCGGCGACGTCTTGCTGGTGGCGTTCACCGACGAGTCGCTGGTGGTGGTGGGCACTGACCGCGTGGTGCACCACCTTCACCCCTGATCAGGGCCTCCTGTCCGGTCGCGTACGACTGGAACGCAGGCGCTCGGCTGCGTCGTGGTGCGGGGCCATCTGATCTAGACTCGGCGCCCTCATGGCCGGCCCGCAGAAACGCATTCTGGTGATCGAAGACGCCGACGAGGTGCGTCTGATGATCCAGAAGCAGCTCGGCCACCTCGGCTACCAGACGCAGGGCGCGTCGAACGGCGTCGAAGGGCTCGAGGCGGTCGACGCGTCGCCGCCCGACCTCATCCTCTGCGACCTGCGCATGCCCAAGCTCGACGGCCTCGGCGTGCTCGGCGCGCTCAAGGTGCGCCACCCGACCATTCCCGTGGTGGTGGTGTCGGGCGAGGGCGTCTTGCAGGACGCGGTCGAGGCGCTGCGGCTGGGCGCGTGGGACTACATCACCAAGCCCATCGCCGGCATGGCGGTGCTCGGGCACGCGGTGAGCAAGGCGCTCGAGAAGGCCGCGCTGATCCGCGAGAACAAGCTGCGCGCCGCGCAGGTCGAGGCGCTGTACGCCGAGCTCAAAGACGATCTCGATGCGGGCCGGCGGCTCCAGCAGGGCCTCTTGCCCACGCCCGGCGCGCGCTTCGGCTCGTTCACCCTCTCGCGCATGCTGGTGCCGTCGATCGCGCTGTCGGGCGACTTTCTCGACGCCTTCTCGCTCGGCGACGACCGCTGGGGCTTCTTCCTCGCCGACGTCGCGGGCCACGGCGTGCCGTCGGCGCTGGTGACGGTGATGCTGCGCACGCTGGTGCAGCGCAAGGTGGCCGACGGCCGCGCGCGCGAGCTGTCACCCGCGCGGTTCCTCGAGGCGCTCAACAGCGAGCTGCTGCAGCAGGGCCACGAGAAGCACGTCGCGTTCTTCTACGGAGTGGTCGACGAGCGCGCCAACACGCTCCATTGCGCGAACGCCGGCTGCTTCCCCTGGCCGCTGCTGGTGCAGGGCGGCGCGGCGCAGCGCATCGATTTGCCCGGCATGCCGCTGGGCCTCATGCCCACCGCCAGTTGGGACGAGCGCACCCTGCCGCTCCAGCCCGACGCGCGCATCGTCGCGTTCACCGACGGCGTGCTCGAGGTGCTCCCCGAGAAGGCCATCGACGACAAGCAGGCGCGGCTGGCCGAGCTGACCGCCGCCGCGCCGTCGCTCGAGGCGTTGATCGACTCGCTCGGCGTGGCGGCCTCGAAGGCGCGGCTCGACGACATCGCGGTGCTCTACCTCCAGCGGGGGAGGGCGTGATGCGCTTCGGCCGCTCCGACAACACCACCTGGCTCAAGTTCGAGGGGCCGATTCGCTACACCGAGGCGCGCGAGGTGAAGTCGTTCCTCGAGCGCGAGGTGGTGCCGCAGATGACCGACACCATGGTCATCGATCTGCGCGAGGTCGACAGCGTCGACAGCACGGGCCTCGGGCTGCTCGCCACCATCGGCAAGTGCTCGCTCAGCCGGCACAGCCGCCGCGCGGTCATCGTGTGCCCCGAGGGCAACGTGGCCCAGTGCCTGCGCGCGATGCAGTTCGACAAGCTCTTCACCTTCACCGAAGCGCTCGAGCAGCCGCGCGAGGTGGTGCTCCAGCCCGTGGCGCTGCAGACCGGTCACGAGCCGCTGGTGTCGGTGATGCTCGGCGCCCACGAGGAATTGGCGAGCCTCGACGACCGCAACAAGGCCCGCTTCAACGACGTGGTCGACGTGCTGCAGCAGGCCGTGAAGCGCCGCCGCGAGTAGACGGCTTCAGAGCGCCGCGCCGGCGCGCCGGTAGATCTCGAGCGTCTGCTTCGCCGAGCGTTCCCACGTGAAGTCCGCCGCGCGGGCGCGTGCCTTGCGGCTCCACTCGGCGCGCAGCGACTCGCTGCGGGTCCACGACGAGAGCAGCTGCGCGAGCGCGTCGACGTCATCGGGCGCGACCACCGCGGCGCCGTCACCCACGACCTCGGGCAGCGAGCCGCCGGTCGACACGATGGTGGGCACGCCCAGCCGCATCGCCTCGAGCGGCGGCAGGCCGAAGCCCTCGTACCGCGAGGGGAAGACGAACACGCCCGCGCGCGCGATGAGCGCGTAGAAGACCGGGTCGGGCAGGTAGCCCAGCGCGCGCACGTCGACGCCGCGGTCCTTCGCGCGTTGAATCTCCGCCTCGATCGACCCCGCGCCGAACCAGCGCTGGCCCGCGAGCACCAGCGTCACCTTCTGGCCGCCGTCGTAGAGCCGCTCGACCGCGCGCACCACGAGCTGCACGTTCTTCCGCGCGTCGAGGGCGCCGGCGTAGAGCACCCACGGCTCGGGCAGCCCCAGCGCGTCGAGCCACTTCGCGGTGGTCGCGTCGGGCTTCGGCACCCGGTCGACGTGATCGACGCCGTGGTAGATGACGCTCAGCTTCGCGGGGTCGACGTCGAACTGCGCCAGCACGCTCTGCCGCGCGGTGTCGGAGCCGCTGATGATCTGATCGGCGATCTTCAGGCTCCGCGCGAGCCACATGCGGAACTGCCAGCGGAACGCGGTCGACACCGTGTCGGGCAGCAGCAACGGCACCAGGTCGTGCACCGTGAGCACCAGCGGCACGCCGGGCGCGCGCACCAGCGGCAAGTTGAAGTTCGACAGCGCGTGGAAGAGCGCGGGCTGCCGTTCTTCGAGCCAGGTGGGCAGGTGCGCGAGCGTCCACCCGGTGCGGCTGGTGCGGCCGCGCGGCGCTTCACCGCTCAGCCGCGCGCCCCACCGCTCGATGCGCTGGCCTTCGGACACGAGGCCCTGGTGGAGCTGGCGCGTGTAGAGGCCGATGCCGGTGATCGGCTCGTCCCAGAGAGTGGCGTCGAAGGCGATCGAGGAAGGCACGGCGAACGCCGTCTATCAGCCCGCCAGCAAGCGCGTGTGGCCGTTCTGACAGACCAGCGTGCCGTCACCGACGGCCTTCATCGTGCGGCCGCACGCCCGGCACGACGGCAGCACCTGCGGCGCGCCCGGGTTGGTGACGGTGGCGGCCTTCGGCGCGGCGAGCTTCGGCGCGGGGCTGCTCGACAGCGCGGGCATCACCTTCACCATCGGCGCGTTGGGCAGCTCGATCTCTTCACGCGACGGGTCGAGGGCCTCGAGCTCTTCGCGCACCTTCGCGAGCAGCTCGCCGCGAACGCCCTTGTAGCGGCCGGCGATGCTCTTGAGCCGCTCCATCATCTCGTCGAACTGCGCCTGACGACCTGCTTCGACGGTATCCGTTGCGTGTGCCATGCCTTGCAGAGTGATCCTCCAGATCGGCGCCCGCAACCCCCTTCGTGCGCCAGATCGCAGAAAGTCGAGAATGGTCGCGCGCTCGCGAGGTTGAGCTGCCGCGGTGATCGGCCCGACCTGCTCTAACGGGTACGAAAGGCCTGCTTCGTCCACGTCGCGCCGTCGGGCGAGAAGCGCACGCGCACGAACTGGCCCCACCCGGCGATCCACGCTTCGCCGCGCTCGGCGTCGTAGAGGAGATCGCGCATGTTCTCGAGCTCGCGCAGATCGATGAGCTGGTCGGGCTTGCCGGGGCGCTGCACCACCAGGCCCTTCGTGTAGTGGAGCAGGAGCCGGAGCTGGCGCGCGTGGTCGACCGCGACGCCGCACCCCTTCTGGTCGAGCCCGAGCACGTGCACGAAGCGGCCGCGCTCGAGGTGGTACAGCCCGCTCTCGAAGTCGTCGACCCACAGCGTGCCGTCGCCGTCGACGTGGAACGCGCGCGGATCGGTGCCCGGGTAGAGCTCGCTCTTCAGGTCGATCGTCGTGCTGCCCACGCCGAGGCCGCGCAGGAAATCGATGGTGTACGGCTGGCCTTCGAAGAACACCGCGTCGTACGGGCCGGTGTTCGACTTCGAAGCCCACGGTGCCTTCACGGGCACGAAGTCCTGCTTGCGCTCGTCGAACGCGAAGGTCTGCGCGCCGAGGCGCACCCAGAGCTCGCCCTTCGGCCCCAGCATCGGCTGGTAGTACTCGGACACCTTGCGCTGCTTGCGCTGGAGGAACGGCGTGAAGGCCGTGCCGTCCCACCGCACGACGTCCTTCTCGCAGCCGACCCACACCGCGTCTTTCCACGTGAGGCCGCGGCAGATGAAGCCCGGGTGCACCGCGAGCGGCGTGGTGGCGTTGCCGCTGTCCCACGCGACGACGCCGCCCTGCGCGCCGACCACCACCTGCGTGCCGAGCTGCGAGAGCGTGTAGACCTGGTTCAGCTCTTCCTGGTTCTTCTTCGCCGCGGCCTTCGAGCCGGGGCACGACTCTTCGTAGCCGGCGAGGTAGCCCTGTGCGTCTTCGAGCGCGCCGGGGCGGAGGTTGCGTTTGCCGGAGGGAAACGCTCGCTCGACGTCGTGCGGCAGCTTCCACACGTCGCACCACTCGCCGGTGAGCTTCTGCTGCGCGCGCACCAGCGCCCACGCGTACTGCACGGCGAAGTCGTCGGGCAGCAGCTGCGACGCTTCCTTCATCAGGTCGGCGGGCTTCTTGCCGCGCAGGTCACGCGCGCCCTTCACCAGCGGGTCGAGGTCCAGGTAGTGCGCCTGGCACGCGAGCGCGGCGAGGGCGAAGAGCTGGCTGGGCTCGAGGTCGGCGGTCGTGAGGTCTTCGACGCGGCGATCTTTCTGCTGCGCGAGAAACGCGAGGAACGGCGTCGCCTGGTCGTCGTGCCAGCCCAGCGCGTGCACCACGGCCAGCTTGCGATCGTTGCTCGCGCCGCCGCTCAAGAAGCTGAACACGCGCTCGAGGTTGCGTGACTGCGCCGCCTTCACCGCCGGCTCGTCGGCGTACGCCTTCGAGAAGTCGATGGAGGTGAGGGGCGAATCAGCCCACGCGGGGACCGCGGTGCCGGCGAGGACGAGGAGCGCCACCACGGGGAGCGTTCGCATGCGCCCATTGTGACACCCCCCCTTGCCTTGAGGGTCCGTTCTGGCCATTGATCCGCCACCCATGCGATTCCTCGTTCAGCACCAGGCGGCGTTGAGTGACTCGGCGATGCAGATGCCCGAGGTCGATTACGCCAGCGACCTCTCGCGCGGCGGGCTCTTCATCTCGACCCGCAAGCCGATGACGCCGAAGGAAACGCTGCACGTGCAGTTCGCCCCGCGGAAGGACGCGCAGCTCATCAGCGCCTTCTGCCGCGTGAAGGAAGTGCGCCCCGACGGCGTGGCCGCGGAGTTCGTCGCCCTCGACGCCGAGGCCGAGCAGCTCATCGCGTCGGCGCTGACCGCCTGAACCGCGGTGTCGATCTTCGACACGCCGGAGTTCAACCAGCGCCTCTTCTTCCCCCGCCCCGACACCTCGCCGCCTCCCGCGGGCGCCGAGGATCTGTTCATCGACGTCGCGCCCGGAGTGCGCGTGCATGCGCGCCGCCACCCCGCGCCGAAAGCCACGCGCGCTGAGCTGCTGCTCTTTCACGGCAACGGAGAAGTGGTCGCCGACTACGACGACGTGGTGCCGTCGTTCGCGCGGCTCGGCGTGCAGGTGACGGTGTTCGATTTTCGTGGCTACGGCGCGAGCACGGGCACGCCCACGTTGCGGACCGCGCTGCTCGACGGCGTGGCGTGCGTGAACGCGGTGCCGCGCGTGACGGGGAGACCGCGCGTGCTCTTTGGTCGCTCGCTGGGCGCCGCGGTCGCGGCCGAGCTCGCAGGCCAGCAGCCGCCCCTCATCGACGCGCTGGTGCTCGAGAGCGGCGGCTCAGACCTCGAGCGGCTGCTCTCGCGCCGCGGGCTGCGAGAGGTGCGACTGACCGACGCGGAGCGCGCGACGTTCGACCCGCGGCCGAAGCTCGCGCGGTGCCGGGTGCCGGCGCTGGTGCTCCACGGTGACGACGACACGCTCATCGAGCCGGTGGAGGCTCGTGGCTCGCTCGCGGCGCTCGGCTCGCCCCGCAAGCAGCTCGTGCTCGTGCCCGGCCGCGGCCACAACGACGTCTCGTTCGCGCCGGAGTACTGGGCGGCCCTCGACGAGTTCCTCGCGCGCCTGGGTGAGGAGTAACCCCTCCCCTTCAGGGCGAGAGGGAGCTATTCGCACGAGGGTGCGCGTTCACCAGCTGATCCCCACCTTCACGCCGGGCGACGCGATGGGCCAGTGCGCCGTCACGTGGCAGCGCGCGCTGCGGCACCTCGGCTTCTCGGGGCAGCTCTTCGCGGGTGAGGTCGCGCCGCAGTGGCACTCGCTGGTGCGGCCCCTCTCCGAACTGCGCACGCGGCCCGACGACCTGGTGCTGTACCACCACGGCATCGCCTCGAGCCTCGCGGGCCGCGTGATGCACCTGCCGTGTCGGCGCGGCGTCGTCTTTCACAACGTCACGCCCGCGCGCTTCTACGAGGGCTCGCGCCTCGCCGAGCCGCTCATCGCCGGGCGCGCCCAGCTGGCCGCGCTGGCCGACTTCGTCGAGCTGTCGATCGGCGTGTCCGACTTCAACGCCCGGGAGCTGCGCGAGGCGGGCCACCGCAACGTGCACGTGGTGCCGCTGTCGGTCGAGGCCGAGCGCTTCGCCGCGGGGAAGGGCGACGGCAAGCTCGACGCGAAGCTCGCCAGCGCCGGTCGGCCGCGGGTGGTGTCGGTGAGCCGCGTGGTGCCGCACAAGCGCATGGAAGACCTCGTGTCGCTGCACGAGGAACTCCGTCGCATCGCCCCGCGCGCGGAGCTGTGGCTCGTGGGCGGCTTCGCGGCCGGCAGCGCGGCGTTCAAGGCGCTCGAGGCGCGCGCCGACGCAGCGGGCGGAGTGCGGTTCCTCGGGCGGGTGTCGCACGCCGAGCTGGTCAGCGCGTACCGCGCGGCCGACGTGTTCGTCTCGATGTCGGAGCACGAGGGCTTCGGCGTGCCGCTCATCGAGGCCATGGCCGCCGAGGTGCCGGTGCTGGCGTTCGGCGCGGCGGCGGTGCCCGAGACGATGGGCGGCCGCGGCATCGTGTTCGACGAGAAGAACTTCGCCGCGCTCGCCGAGGTGGTGAAGCGGCTGGGCGACGACGCCGAGCTGCGCGCCCGAGTCGTGGCGGGGCAGGGCGAGCGCCTGGCGCAGCTGCGCTTCGAGGACACCACGGCGGCGCTCGGTCGCGCGTTGGGTGCGGGCGCGTCGAAGCCCACGCGTCCCGGGCGCAAGCGTCGGCGCGTGGCAGTCGTCGTGCAGCGCTTCGGAGAAGACATCAACGGCGGCGCCGAGGCCCACGCGCGCCAGGTCGCGTTGCGGCTGGCGGATCATGCCGACGTCGAGGTGCTCACCACCTGCGCGACTGACCACCTGAGCTGGGCGAACGTGCTCGAGCCGGGCGTCAGCCGTGACGGGCCGCTCACGGTGCACCGCTTCCAGGTGCGCGCGCCGCGGCAGATGCGGCCCTTCAACGCGCTCAGCCGCCAGGTCTTCGATCGCTCGCTCGACTTCGTCACCGAGACGCACTGGCTCGCCGAGCAGGGGCCCGACAGCCCGTGGCTGCTCGACGCGGTGGCCGCGCGCCGCGACGACTTCGACGCGTTCCTCTTCTTCACGTACCTCTACGGACCGACCGCGTGGGGCGTGCCGCTGGTGGCCGACAAGGCGCTGGTGGTGCCGACCGCGCATGACGAGCCGCCGCTGCGCTTCGGCGCGCTGCGCGACGTGTTCGAGAAGCCGCGGGTGCTGATGACCAACACCCCCGAGGAATCGCAGCTCATCGCGCGCCAGTTCCCGAACGTGGTGCGCCAGCGCGTGACGGGGGTCGGCATCACGCCGCGCGTCGGCAAGCCGCAGCGCTTTCGCGACCAGTGGGGCTTGAGCGGGCCGTACCTCCTGTACCTGGGCCGGCTCGAGGCGGGGAAGGGCGTGCTGGACTTGTTGCGGCGGCACTCCGAGCTGGTCGACGCGTTTCACGACGCGCCCCACCTCGTGCTGGTCGGCGGCGGTGACTTGAAGCCACAGGGCGCGCGCCTCGTGACCACCGGTCGCGTCGACGAGCAGGCGAAGTGGGACGCGTTGGCGGGCGCGATGGCGGTGGTGGTGCCCAGCCAGTACGAGAGCCTGTCGCTGGTGACGCTCGAGGCCTTCGCGGTCGGCACTCCGGTCATCGGCAACGTGAAGTCAGACGTGGTGAAGGGTCAGCTCGAGCGCAGCGGCGGTGGGCTGCCGTTCGATCTCGGCTCCGCGACCGATTTTCAGCGCGCGGTGCGCGAGGTCGGCGAGCGGCGTGACGAGCTGGGGAAGCGCGCGAAGAAGTACGCCGCGCGGTACGACTGGGACACCGTGGTGCGCGCGTATCTCGAGGAGATCGACGCGCTTTCAGGCGGGAGGAAGTCATGAAGCTGATGGGCAGGGACATCACGTCGGACAAGCTGATGGCGTGGGTCGGCGAGCGGCTCGCGGCGCGCGGGCTGACGTCGACGCCGAGCGCAGGAGTGACCCTCGAGGGCGTCGAGGCGCGGGTCGACCCGCTGAGCTTCAACGTGCAGGCGCTCGACGAGAACGCCGACGCGACGCGCGGGCTGCCGATCGAGACGCACCGCGATGGGTTGTCGGGCCGCGTGGTGACCATCGCCAAGCGCGTGTTCCGCCGGGCGGGGCAGGTGTTCATCAACGAGGCGCTCGGGCGCCAGACGGTGTTCAACGGGCACGTGCGCGACTCGTATGCGCAGTTGTCGGCCGAGGTGATGCGGCTGCGCGCGCGCGTCGCGGAGCTGGAAGCGCAGCAGAGCGCGCCGGTGCCCGCTCCGAAGCCAGTCGCAGCGCCGAAGCCCATCGCCGCGCCGAAGCCGCCGCCGCCTCCTCCGCCTCCCGCTGCTGCGAAGCCCGCGACCTCGAAGCCGAAGCCGGTGGCGGAGAAGCTTCCGAAGAAGCCGGCCGCGCGCACGGTGGAGAAGTCCGCGCCGGTGCCGTCGAGCCGGCCGTCAGCGCCGAGGCCTCCGCCGCGGGTGACGCGCCGGGGCAAGTGACGTGGCAAGGCGCCGCCCGCAGCCGCGAATTCAGCAGGCGCTCGACGCGTGGCGCGCGACGCCCACCGACGACACCGCGGCGCACGTCGACGAGCTCAGCCGCGAGGTGAGCAAGCTGTCGGGCCCGCACGACTGGGACCTCTTCGACTTCGACTCGACCCGCCTGCGCTGGGTGCTCGAGTGGCTCCCGGGCGCAGCGCCAGGCCCTCGACTCGCGGTGCTCAAGCAGCTGAACGCGCAGCTGCGTGACCCGCGCCTCACCTCTCCGCTGCTCGCGCTGCTCACGAAGAACGACCTCTCGCCGCTCGACGGCGCGCTGATCATCACGCTGCTCGAAGACAACGCCGATCCACGCACGCCCACGCTGGCTCGCACGCTCGGCGTCGAGTCGCGGTGGGAAACGTTGCGCCGCGAGCTCGACCGCTGGCGCCGCTTCGTGAGCGAGCGTGACGCGATGCTGCGCGGCGTGCTCGAGCACCCCGACGACCGCGAGCGGCGCCTCGTGGTGGCCGACTGGCTGTCGGACTTCGGAGACCCGCTCGGCGAGCTGATGTCGCTCCAGCTCGCCAACGCCGCGCCGGACCGCGTCGAAGAGCTGCGCCGTGCGAACCAGTCGACGTGGTGCTCCGAGCTCTTCACGCCACAGCCGGTGCGCGAGGTGTGGTTCGAAGACGGCCTGCCGGTGGGCATCGCGGTGCCGCGTCCCATCGGGTGGCACCCGTCGTTCAACTCGGTGCGCGGCATCGCGGTCGTCAGTGGCGAGACGCCGTGGCTCTTCGGCGCGCCGTGGACGCGCATCAGCCTCGTGCGCCCATTGCCGTACTTCTCGGCGAACGACGCCGATGGCCACCGCGACCTGCTCGCGCGGCTCGACGAATACATCGTCGACGGCCGCACGCGCTCCATCGCGCGGCTCTTCAAGTTCCGCGGGCGGCGCTTCGAGTTCTACTCGTCGCAGGACACCGTGCCGCGCTGGTGGAAGCAGGTGGTGCCGCCGGGCGGTGAGGTGACGCTCATCGTGCCCACCACGTCCGACGCGAAGGACGAGCCGGGGTGGAAGACCACCGTGCAGTTCCTCCCCGCGCCGCAGGTCGAGCTCGCGATGCGTACGCGCTCGCACGACTTCGAGTTCAGCCCGCTGTTCTGACCGCCCAGCGCCCGCAATAAAGAGGTGTGTCGCGAAAGCGCCAACGCGCTTTACAGCCGCTCACAGAACGCGCGAGTCGCGAGGTGCGACAACGGAGCATGCGCGTCATCCCCGGCTTCCCGATTCCGACGATTCCCTCTCCCCTGCCGCCGAAGCACCGCCCTGAGAAGAAGCGCGTCGGCCTCACCATCGCCACGGTGAACGACGACTTCGCGACGCCGAAGACCAACGCGAAGCAGGTGCACGCGGGCGTGGTCTTGATGCAGGAAGCGAAGAACGTCGACCTCCGCCGCACGCTGGGCGACCGCTTCGGTGTTCACCAGGCGAAGCGCGAAGACAAGGCGGGCGCGGCGACGTTCTGGCGCAAGCAGGACCGGCTGAAGGTGATGAAGCGTGGCTACGCGCTCGGCGTCGAGCCGCACGGCGCGAAGATGCTCGCGCGGTGGATCAACTACACCGACATGAACGTGAACGGCGCGAAGGTGCGCATGATCTCCGTGCACCGCCCGCCGCTGCGCTTCCGCCGCCTGTGGCCGGAGTTCGACCGCAACCTCGCCGCGTTCATCAAGAGCTCGAAGCTGCCCGTCGTGGTCGGCATGGACGCCAACCAGCGCAACCCGCAGCAGCTCGCGCGCCTCACCGGCCTGCGTTGGCACGCGCCGAAGGGCTCGATCGACGGCTTCCTCGCGTCACGCAGCGTGCACTTCGAGCGCATGAAGGAATTGCCGAAGGGCTCGAGCGATCACCACCCGGTGCTCGCGCGCATCACGCTGAAGAAGTCGCGCTGACGTCACCGCCCGATGCCGAGCAGCTCGCGCTGGTGGCTGCCCTGCGCGGCTGAGTCGATCATGAACCTGGCGAGCCCGCGGTAGTGCATCGCCTTCGAGCGCTCGGGCAGCGCGCCGTTCGCCACGCGGTACGCATCACTCTCGCCGGCGGCCATCCACGTCGGGCGCAGGACGGTCCAGTCGAGCCCGCTCGCCGCGTAGGTGTCTTCCATCTCGCGGAGATCGGCCATGTGGCGGTGCACGGGCAGGCTGAGCAAACGCACGAACAGGCTCTGGTCGGGGAACAGCCCGGCCGAGCTGAACGCGAGCAGCCGGGTGATGCCGGCCTGCTTCATCGCCTCGACGATGTGCGCCGCGTGACCGGCCATCGTCCACGAGCGCTTCGAGCTGAAGGTGTCGCTGATCCGCGGCGCGAGCGCCGAGAACACGACGTCGTGCCCGGCCATGGCCTTCGCCATCGCGCTCACGTCAGAGGGGTCGCCCTGCACCACGGTGAGGCCAGCGCGGGGCGACAGCTTCTGTGGCGAGCGCACGAAGGCGGTGACGGTGTGACCGTGCGACAGCGCGAGGTCGACCAGTTGGGTTCCGGTGTTGCCAGTGGCTCCGAGAATGAAACAGCGCATGTGACGCTCCTTGGGTGCGGCGAGGAGTGTCCAAGGTACGCACGGCCGCGTTCGGGTACTTGAACGAAGGGGCTGCCACACTCCGCCGAGGAACTCAGGGCACGTTGCCGCTCTGGGTCTCGAGCCGGGTGCGCAGCGTCGCATCTGCGGCGTCGAGCGTGATCGCGTACGGCCGCACCCAGCCCGTCGATCCCGAGCACCCGTTGCCGAACACCAGCGGCGCGGTGCTGTCGGCAGTCGTGACCAACCCCACACCGTCGAGCGTGCCGTTGGTCTCACACCGCGTGGCGTCGTTGGCCTGCGACAGCGCGTCCTTGCTGTGCACCGTGCGCCGGAAGAGCGCGTTCTCGACGCGAATGCGCGCGAAGTCCTGCGACTGTGCGCCAAAGCTCTCGCGGTACGGCGCCAGGTAGAACCAGTCGTACATGTGCCAGTCGTCGTAGAAGCAGTTCCACTGGTCCATCACGCCATAGCGCATCTGCGGGTGACGGCGGCCGGTGCTCTTGAAGTACGAGTGGTGCCACGAGACGGTGATGGCGGCGTCGACCATCTGGCTCGCGTCGCCGTTGCCGACCAGCAGCACCTTTTCCCAGTTCTCGAAGCGCAGCCACGCGAGCGTGATGTCGCGGCTGCCGAAGATGATCGACATCGCCTCGTCGACGTTCGCCGAATCGCCGTGGTTTCCCGTCGCGCGGAAGGTGACGTGGTCGACCACCACGCGCTCCGAGGGGCCGAAGGTCGGGTCGCCGATGCGCAGCCCGTCTTCGGAGTTCGGCCCCACGTCCTGGATGGTGAGGTGCGTGATGATGACGTCGTCGGTGCCGAGCAGGATGAGCCCCTTCCCGGTGATCACGATGGAGTGACCGCGCCCATCGATGGTCACGTTCGAGGGCACGAAGATCGAGTTGGCGAGCGTGATGGTGCCGTCGAGGGCGAAGCGCACCAGGCGGGGACCGGGCGGGTTGTCGAGCGCATCGCGCAGGGACCCGGGCCCCGAGTCGTTCAAGTTCGTCACGAGGACTTCGTCGAAGCCGGGTTGCCAGCCGCCCTTCGTCGCGGCGCCGAACCCTTCGATGGGGAAGTCGGGACCGAGTCCGGCGTCGAAGCCTGCATCGGGGAGGCCTGCGTCTGCGAGTCCTGCGTCTGCGGAGCCGGCGTCGGCGTCGCCAGCGTCAACGATGGAGCCCGCATCGGAGCCCGCGTCGATGGAGCCCGCGTCGATGGAGCCCGCGTCGGTGGAGCCCGCGTCGGTGGAGCCCGCGTCGGTGGAGCCTGCATCGGACCCGGCGTCAGGTGCGCCCGCATCGCCGCCGGCATCGTGAGCTCCCGCATCGGAGCCGCCCGCATCGCTGGGCCCCGCATCCGGCGCGGGCCCACCGGCATCGGGCTCGACGGTCGCAGGTCCACCGCAGCCGACGAAGACCACCAGCAGCGAGAGCACGACGCGACGCACGGCCGCGCCTCAAGCACGACACGCTCACGCCGCGCAAGCCGCCGCGCGAGAACCGCTCACCGCCACTCGTTCAGTCCCGGAAGTCGGACGGCTGGAGGCGCGCTCGCTTGCCGCGAAAGAGCTCCGCGAGGCGAAGCACCAGCTCCTCGAACTGGGCCTCATCGAGATCGGTCTTCATGCGGTTGATGAGGTTGGCGCAGACCACCACGTCTGACTCCTTGCGCGGCGTGCGGTGATCGAACACCGGGTAGCGATCGTGCGAGGGGTCGACCTCGGTGAGCGGCACGCGCGTGTAGTGGCAGAGAAACGCCTGGTGCTCGGCGAGCGCGCGCTGGCGCGCGGCGAAGTCGGGCTTCGCGCGGAGTTCGATTCGGTCGCGCAGGCGCTTGCACCGACGGCACAGCGTCGCCTGGGGATGACGTGGCTGACCGCACACGACGCAGGTCAACTTCATCTCACGCCAGCCTTCGCAGCCGCAGCGCCGACGCCATCACCTCGTGTCGCGTTGCGCCGTCGATGACCTCTCCGTTGAACTCGGTCATCTCATCGAGCTGGTAGCGCCCCGGCTTCAAGTCCGCGATCGCGGGCTTCTTCACGTCGCGCCCGAACTCCGCGGAGTCGATGACCGCCAACCCGCCCTCGCCCGCGACGGTGAAGGTCTTGCCGGTGAACTTCCACGCCTTCGGTCCGGCCGAAAGCACCGCCTGCAGCACGTGCGAGCCGTGGTCGGCGCCGATCCACCGCAGGAAGTAGCTCACCTCGTCCGACGCCTTGAAGAACGCGGTCGATTCCTGGTCGAGCACCAGCACCTCGACGCCGCCGTGCTTCAGAATCGGCCCCTTCACGTCGCACGCGCGGTCGTAGTCCGTCGGGCCTTTGCCGTAGAGCGCCTCGCCGTTCGCGTCGAACACGCCCTTCCACGATTCGAGCGCCGACACGGGAATCGCCATCACCGGCCCGCCCTCGGTGCCCACGAAGCGCAGCGCCTTCGCCGCCTTCTTCGTCGCAGCCTCGAGCGACACCTCCGGGCGCGTCGGCACGGCCTTCGTCGGGCCACTCGGCACCGCCGCGAGCGCGCCCTTCTTCCGGAACACGGTGAACTGCGCGACCAGCGGCTCCTTGCCCGCGAGACCCTGGTCGAGCTCCCACTCACCGGCAGCGAGCGACACCGCGATCGGCGCGGGAATCGGTTTGGCGGGGTTGTTCGACCACGGGTCGATGAAGAAGCGCTGCGCGTCGCCGCTCAACTTGAACTTCAACACGCCACGCTTCCACGCGTCGGCGCCCACCTGCTCGGGCACCATCGCGAGCACGTCGTCGAGGCGCTGGTGGGGCACGTGCTTGGCGACCCGCACCAGCACGCCGCCGTCAGCCTCTTGCAGCCACTTCGAGGGCTTGTTGTCGCCGCCGAAGAGCACCACCTGTTCGCCGAGCACCTTCTTCAGCGCCGGTGCCTTCTTCTCCTTCTTCAGGGCGTCGAGCAGCTTCGGATCGCGCGCCTTCGCCGCGTCGGCGAGCTTCTTCGAGCCGATGAAGATCGGACCGGTGGCCCAGTAGTAGTCGCCGAACTGCTTCGACGCCTTGCGCTTCGTTGCCATGTCCCCCCCGATTCAGCTCAGGCGTTCGCTTCAGCCGCGCCGTGGCACTTCTTGTACTTCTTGCCGCTGCCGCACGGGCACGGGTCGTTGCGACCGACCTTCGGCCCTTCGCGCACGATCGGCTTCTGCTCGGCCGGCTTCTGTTCCGGAGTGCCATCGGTCGTCGCGCGACCCTCGACCGCCTGCTTGGCGCGCTCTTCCATCACGCGCTTGAGGCGCTCGGCGTCGGCGTTCGCGTCACGCGGCTGCGCGCGCATGATCTGCGAGACGAAGGTGCTCTTGATGCTCGCGAGCATGCGAATGAAGCCCGCGTAGCCTTCCTTCTTGTACTCGACCTTGGGGTCCTTCTGGCCGTAGCCGCGCAGGCCGATGCCTTGGCGCAGGTGGTCCATCGCCAGCAGGTGGTCCTTCCAGAGCTGGTCGATCGTCGCGAGGTAGCGGAGCTGGCAGAAGCGGTACCAGTCCTCTTTGTATTCAGCCTCGCGGTCGACGAAGAGCTTCTCGACCCGCTTGTAGATCTGCTCCTGCAGATCTTCGGGCGTGCCCTCGTGCTGGAACGTCATGTCCTGGTTGAAGATCGCCTTCACCTCGGCCGACAGCGCGTTCAGGTTCCAGGTGGTGGGGTTGCGCGCCGAAGCGTACGCGTCGGTGAGGCCGACGATGGCGTCTTCCACCGCGTCGAGCACCAGCTCGCGGAAGTCCTGCCAGCTGATGGTCTTCTCGCTGCGCGTCTTCACGCGCGTCTTCTTGTCTTCGGTGAACTCGACGAGCGGCACGCCGGCGCCCGCGGCGAGCACCTGCCGGCGCAGACCGTAGATGGTCTTGCGCTGCTGGTTCATCACGTCGTCGTACTCGAGGAGGTTCTTGCGCATGTCGAAGTTGTGGCCTTCGACGCGCTTCTGCGCGTTCTCGATCGCGCGTGAGAGGAGCGAGTGCTCGATGACCTCGTCTTCCTTCATGCCCATGGTCTCCATGAGCCCGGTGATGCGGTCACCGCCGAAGATGCGCATCAGGTCGTCTTCGAGCGAGAGGTAGAAGCGGCTGCCACCCGGGTCGCCCTGGCGGCCGGCGCGGCCACGCAGCTGGTTGTCGATGCGGCGCGACTCGTGGCGCTCGGTGCCGAGAATGAAGAGGCCGCCGAGGTTCTTCACTTCCTGGCGCTCGGCTTCGCACTCCGTCTTGAACTGCGCGTAGGCCGCGTCGTGCGTCGCCTGCCATTCCTTCAGCGCGACCGCGTACGCCTGCTTCGCCGCCTCGTCGGCCACCGCGTCGCCCTTCAGCTCGGGTTCCTGCGGCTGCGGGCCCGCCTTCGCCTTCGCGAGGTTCTCCGCGTTGCCGCCGAGCAGAATGTCGGTGCCGCGGCCGGCCATGTTGGTCGAGATGGTCACCGCGCCCTTGCGACCGGCCTGCGCGATGATGTCGGCCTCGCGGAGGTGGTTCTTCGCGTTGAGCACCTCGTGCGGCACGCCGGCCTGCTTGAGGAACTTGCTGAAGATCTCCGACTTGGCGATCGACACCGTGCCGACCAGCACCGGCTGGCCCGTGGCGTGGATCTTCTTGAGCTCCTCGGCGGCCGCGTCGAACTTCGCCTTCTCGGTCTTGTAGACGAGGTCGTCCGCGTCCTGGCGCACCATCGGCTTGTTGGTGGGCACCACGCGAACGTCGAGGTTGTAGATCTTCGCGAACTCCTCGGCCTCGGTGTCGGCGGTGCCGGTCATGCCCGCCAGCTTCGAGTACATGCGGAAGTAGTTCTGGAACGAGACCGTCGCGAGCGTCTGGTTCTCGTTCTCGATCGTCACGCCTTCCTTCGCTTCGATCGCCTGGTGCAGGCCGTCGGACCAGCGGCGGCCCGGCATGATGCGGCCGGTGTGCTCGTCGACGATCAGCACCTCGCCGTCCTTCACGACGTAGTCGCGGTCGCGCTTGTAGAGCGTGTGCGCGCGCAGGGCCTGCTCGACGTGGTGCAGCGTCTCGAGCTCTTCCGGCGCGTAGAGGTTGGCGATCTTCAGGCGCTGCTGCAGCTTCTCGATGCCCGCGTCGGTCAGCATCACCGAGCGCGTCTTCTCGTCGAGCTGGTAGTCCTGCTCCGGCACGATGCCGTAGATGACCTGGTCGACCTTGCCGTAGAGGTCGGTGTTGTCTTCGGTCGGGCCGCTGATGATGAGCGGCGTGCGCGCCTCGTCGATCAGAATGGAGTCGGTCTCGTCGACGATCGCGAAGTTGAGCTCGCGCTGCACGTAGTCCTGCAGGCGGAACTTCATGTTGTCGCGCAGGTAGTCGAAGCCGAACTCGTTGTTCTGGCCGTAGGTGATGTCCGAGCGGTAGCTCTCCTGCCGTTCCTGGTCGCTCAGGTCGTGGAGGATGCAGCCCGTCGTCATGCCCATGAACTTGTAGATGCGGCCCATCCACTCGGCGTCGCGGCGGGCGAGGTAGTCGTTCACCGTCACCACGTGCACGCCGCGGCCGGAGAGCGCGTTGAGGTAGCTGGGCAGCGTCGCGGTCAGCGTCTTGCCTTCACCGGTGCGCATTTCGGCGATGCAGCCCTGGTGCAGGAACATGCCGCCGATGAGCTGCACGTCGTAGTGGCGCTGGCCGATGACGCGGCGGCTGGCTTCGCGGGTGAGCGCGAACGCTTCGAACAGCACGTCGTCGAGCGACTTGCCGTTGGCGACCTCGTTCTTCAAGCGCGCGGTGGCGGTCTTGAAGTCTTCGTCCTTCAAGGCGCGCATCTTGGTTTCGAGCTCGTTGATCGCCGCCACCTTGGGCGTCGACTTGCGCAGCTCGCGGTCATTCTTGGTGCCGATGATTTTCTTCAGGACCCATTCGATCATGGTGAACATTCCCCCTCTCCCCGTGGGGAGAGGGTTGGGGTGAGGGGAGTGGAAAGAGGAAGGGAGAACGGGGAACGAAAAACCGCGCCCCGACTCAGCTCGCCTGCCGCCGCACGTGCTTCACGAAGAGCAACGCCCGCGCGCTCGAACCCTCGGGCTCGGCGACGGTCGGCGACATCGCGACGGGCAGCGACCGCGCATCGGCGAACAGCCGCGCGACGACCGCCACCGCCTCGACCACCGGCGTGCTCTGCGTGCCGTCGTCCTGGGCCGCTTCGGCGTTACGAGCGAGCTCGAACACCCACGGAGTGACCTCCACGCGCGCGACCAATGCCTGTGCGGCGAGCACCGGCAGACCGAACGTGAGGAGGAGGACGACGCGCACCATGCGAAAACCCACCATGTCACAGCCGCGGCGAAGATCCACCCGTCCCGGTTAGAAGGGGAGGCATGGGCTGTGGGCTGCCAGTGCTGCGGTTGAGGCGGGAGAAGCTCTTTCGCGCCGCGGTGAAGGCGCACCAGGGCGACGAGGCGAAGGCGCGTGCGTGGCTCAAGGCAGAGCAGCCGGCGCTGGGCGGTGTGCCGGAGCACCTCTGCCATGAGCTCGACGAGTTCCAGCGGGTGTTGGCGGAGCTCGAGGCGATGGTCTCGCGCTGAGCTTGTCGCGGTAAAGCAAACTGCCCCGAGGGTGGTGGGGCTGCTGGTCGTCCGGCGCAGAGCCGAAGGCCGGCGTGCCCCTCGCTACGAACGCCCTGTGACTCGCTCACGCATTCTTCGTGAGGTCACTGTCGGAGGGTCCGGGAGCGCTTGCCGGGAGCTGTCTCCAACCTTGCGCGATAAGCATAAGAAACTATATCGATCGTGCAGTTTTGGAGACATGTCGGCTTCATCGATTCCGAAGCCTGGTCACCTGCATGACGAGCGTGTCGTGCGGTCGCGGCTGATTCGCGACATGCACGGCGCAAGTCGACGTTCACCGCTCGCGTTCAGCCCAGGCCTCACCCGCCGCAGCACGCCAGCTGCCGAGGCGTCTGGCACAGGTTGTACCCAGTCGCCGAGATGACGCCCTGCGAGTCCCAATAGTGCATGTAGTTCCCGGGCCCATCGTTCGAGCGCCAGTTGTTGCACGTGTACGAGCCCGAGCGATCGCGCGGGTAGTAGTTGGGCGAGCTCGAGCTCGAGAACTGGGAATCGTCGAGCCAGAACCCGTTGCTGCCCGGCGGCGTCACGCCCGAGCCAGCCCACTGGTACTCGCGCACGGTGCACAGGTGCGCACCGGGGTACTGCGCGCTGCACTTCGCGTGTGCGCCGATCGGCCCCCCGAGGTTGCCGTCGTACGCGATCGACGTGAAGCCGCGGAACCACCCTCCGTGGGGCGAGCGGCAGCACGCGAGCTGGCGCGGCGTCTGACAGAGGTTGTAGCCGGTCGACGAGATGACTCCCTGCGAGTCCCAGTAGTGCATGTAGTTGCCGGGGCCGTCGTTCGAGCGCCAGTTGTTGCAGGTGTACGAGCCGGAGCGATCGCGCGGGTAGTAGTTGGGTGAGCTCGAGCTCGAGAACTGCGAGTCGTCGAGCCAGAAGCCGGCGGCGCCGCTGTTCACCGACGCGCCCGTCCACTCGTACTCACGCACCGTGCAGAGGTGGGCGCCGCTGAACTCCGCCGCGCACTTCGCGTTCGATCCGATCGGCCCGCCGAGGTTGCCGTCGTAGAGCGTCGAGGTGAAGCCGGCGAAGGCGAAGTCGCCCGTCGCCGACACGGGCAGCACGCCACCGTCGAGCAGCAGCGCCGGACCAGGAGGTCCCGCCGGTCCCTGCGGCCCCTGGGGCCCCGTCGCGCCAGGAGCCCCCTGCGGACCCTGCGCGCCCGTCGCTCCAGTCGCGCCTTGCGGACCCTGCGCTCCGGTCGCGCCCGCGGCGCCCTGCGCACCCGTCGCGCCCTGCGGCCCGGTCGCGCCTTGCGGCCCCTGCGCCCCGGTCGCGCCCTGCGGCCCCGTGGCGCCCTGCGGCCCGGTCGCGCCCTGCGGACCAGTCGCCCCGTTCACGCCATCGAGGCCGTTGCAGATCACGTGCGGCGAGCCACCGTCTTCGAGCGCCACCAGCACGCCACCGCGCGCGCATTGCGTGCCCGCATCAACGGTCGACAACACCACCGACGCGCCCTGCAGCCCGCGCGGGCCGGTCACCACGCCGCCGTCGACGACGAGCACCATGCCCATTGGCCCCTGGGCTCCCTGCGGGCCTTGCGGACCGACATCACCTGGCACGCCCTGCGGACCCTGCGGCCCGGTCGCGCCGGTGGCACCCTGCGGCCCCGCGGGACCAGACGGACCAGTGGGCCCGGGATCTCCCTGGGGACCCTGCGGACCCGAACCAGCGGGACAACCAGCGAGAAGCAGAAGGGCGAGGGACGCGGCGAGGCGCTGCATGCCCGCAAGACCCGGAAGGGTGGGGACGGGTGCAACTCGGTGTATGACGCGGCGGCCGTGCCTGGCTCGTTCCACATCCTGGTCATCGAAGACCACTCGCTCTTCGCCGAAGCGCTCGACGGCGTGCTGCGCCAGCTCGCGCCGAGGGCCGAGGTGCACCACGCGCCGTCGGCCGAAGACGGAGTCACCGCGCTCCTCGCTCGCCGGTTCGCACTCGTGCTGCTCGACCTCGGGCTCCCGGGCCTGAAAGGGCGCGCCGCGTTCGACGCGGTGAAGAAGGGCGCGGGCGAGACGCCGGTCGTCATCTTGAGCGGGCAGGAACCCTCGCCCGAAGTGCTCGACCTCATCCGCGCGGGAGCCCGTGGCTTCGTCAGCAAGCGCGCCAAGCGCGACGAGCTCCTCTCGGTGCTGCGCTTCGTGCTCGATGGAGGCACCCACGTGCCGCCCTCGCTGGTCGGCGTGCGCTCGGCCGCCGACGAAGAGAGCCAGCTCACGCCCCGCCAGCGCGAAGTGCTGGTGCTGCTCGCGCGCGGCCAGAGCAACAAGGACATCGCCAACACGCTCAACATCTCCGAGGCCACCGTGCGCGTGCATGTCAGCAGCGTGATGCGCCTGCTCGGCGTCGAGAACCGCACCCAGGCCGCGACCAGCGCGCTGGCCCGCCGACTCGCGGAGTCCTCATGACGCGCGGACGACGCAAGGGCGGCCACAAGCCCAACAAGAAGCGCGAGTGGCACTTCTCGCCCGACGAGCGCCGCGCGCAGCACACCCACGCGCCCAAACCCGTCGAGACGCCGAAGCGCATCAAGATCCCCGCGATGCCCGACGTCACCCTCGTGCCCGAGCCCGGCACCTGGCTGTGGACCTGCCGCGCCGGCTTCGAGCCGCAGCTCTACGAGGAGCTCGCGTGGGGCAAGAAGCGGCCCATTCTCCTCGGGCCGGCGCTCATCGCGTCAGACCCGTACACCGGCGAGAACCCGCTGCCGCAGCACCCCACGTTCGCGCGCATGGGCTTCCCCATCTCGACCGTGGTGCGCACGCCGCTCGAGGCCGCCGAGGCGCTGCCCGACGAGCCGACGAAGGTGCAGGTCTGGGTGCCCGACACCGACGTCGCCAACGCGCGCGCCGGCGAAGCGCTGGCCTGGTCCGACACCATCGCGTCGATTCGCAGCGAGTCGCAGCTCAAAGACCCCGAGACGCCGTGGAAGGCGGTCGAGCAGGGCGCGTGGCTCGGCCAGGTGGTGCTCATCGGCCCGGGCGTCGGCGTGGTCGGCCGCATCCCCGCGCGCGAGGCGATGTCGCTCAGCCCCGGCGGCCGCGCCCGCATGAAGCGCACGCAGGAAGCGCCCTCGCGCGCCGCGATGAAGCTCGACGAGGCGCTCGAGTGGTACGGCCTGACGCCTGGCAAGGGTGACCTCTGCGTCGACCTCGGCTCGGCCCCCGGAGGCTGGACCCGCCGCCTCGCCGAACGCGGCGCGCGCGTGTGGTCGGTCGACCCCGCGAAGCTCGCGCCCGACGTGCTCGCCATGCCGCGCGTGAAGCACTTTCAGCAGAGCGCGTTCGAGTTCGAGCCCGACGAGCCCGTCGACTGGCTGTTCTGCGACATGGCGTGGCGCCCGCTCGAGGTCGCGCAGATGCTCGCCAAGTGGGCCCGCAAGCGCTTCGCCGCGCAGCTGGTCGCCAACGTGAAGCTGCCGATGAAGGACAAGCTCCCCACCCTCGTTCGCGTGCGCGCCACGCTGACCGACGCGGGGTGGAAGCAGGTGAAGATGCGCCAGCTGTACCACGACCGCGACGAGATCACGGTCACCGCCCGGCGCGGCTGATCCCTGTTGAAAAGAGCGCGGATTCGGTCTGGATTTCGGTCCCCATGCTCCTCACCGCTCTGGCCGTCGTGCTCGCAGCGAATGAACCCGCCCCGCCGCCGGGGCTCGCGGTGATGGACTTCGCGGTCGAGGGCGTCGCGCCCGAGGTCGGCTCGGCCGTGTCGGGCCTCGTCTCGCACGAGCTCGAGCGCCTGCAGCTCTTCCGCGTCAACAGCGCCGAGACCACGCGCGTCATCCTCGGCGTCGAGCGCCAGCGCCAGCTGCTGGGCTGCGACAACTGCTCGGCCACCAACCTCGGCGAGCTCACCTCTTTCGAGTACATCGTCACCGGCAAGCTGATCCGCTCGGGCACCGCGAAGGACTCCACCTACAACCTCCTGCTCACGCTGCTGAAGGTCGGCCAGCCGAGCCCGCTCTCGTCGGTGAAGCTCACCGCCAAGGGTGAAGAGAAGCTGCTGCAGGACGTGCCGCCCAGCACCATCAAGCTCGTCGGCAAGCTCCTCGAGGGCCGCCAGGGCTCGCTGGTCGTCAGCTCGTCCGAGACCGGCGCCGCGGTGAAGATCGACGACACCCAGGTCGGCACCACGCCGCTGCAGGCGCGCGTGAACGTCGCCGCCGGCCCGCACCTCCTCACCATCGAGAAGGACGGCTTCACCCAGGTGAAGAAGGAAGTGCGCATCAACGCCGACCAGGTCAGCGATGAATTCGTGCGCCTCGTGCCCAGCCCCGACATGGCCGAGCAGTACGAGGCGAAGGCCGGCCGCCTGCGCGCCATCGCGTGGACGTCGGCCGGCGTCGGCGCCGCGGGCCTCGCGGTCTTCATTCTCGGCTCGGTCGTCTCGAGCAACACCTACGGCAGCCCCGGCGCCGAGGGCACCTTCGAGTGGCACCGCAAGTTCCTCGTGGCGGGCGAAGAGACCAGCCTCCCCGGCACCGAGGGCTGCCCCACCGGCAAGTCCGACTCGCTGTGCAACCACCGCGCGGCTGCCGGCCAGCTCAAGGCGTCGATCGAGTCGTGGCAGGCCGTCAGCTACATCGGCCTGGGCGCGGCCGGCGTGGGCGCCGCGGCGGCCACCATCCTCTTCATCGTCGGTGACCCGCCGGGCAAGTACGAGGCCTACCGCCAGAAGACCGGCGTGGTCTCGATGCAGGTGACGCCCACCCTGGGCGGCGTGCTCGTGCAGGGCCAGTTCTAAGCCGCAGCCCCTTCCTTCGAACCGCGCGTCTGCTATGCGGCACGCCGCGTGATTCGGAACCTGTCCGAGCTGTACCAGTACCGGGCCCTGCTCGTGGCGCTGTCGATGCGCGAGCTGAAGGCCCGCTACCGCGCGTCGGTGCTCGGCTTCCTGTGGACCTTCCTCAACCCGACGCTGAGCATGTTCGTGTACTGGCTCGTGTTCGAGGTGGTGATGGTGCGCAGCGGCGGGGGCATGAAGGCCTTCCCGTTCTTCATCTTCAGCGGGCTCTTGCCGTGGATCTTCTTCAGCTCGTCGGTGATGGCCGGCACCACGTCGGTCAGTGATCGCCGCGACCTGCTCACCAAGGTGCGCTTCCCCGCGCAGGTGCTGCCCGCCACCGTGGTGCTGACCAACTTCATCAACATGATGCTCTCGGTGCCGCTGCTCGTCGGGCTGGGCCTCGTGTTCGGCATCGTGCCCAGCTGGCACCTCGTGCTCATCCTGCCGGTGCTCATCGTGCAGGTGTTCTTCACGCTCGCCGTCACCTACCTGCTCGCCGCGCTCAACGTCGCCTTCCGCGACCTGCAGCACATCGTCGCCAGCGTGGTGCAGCTGGCCTTCTTCCTCACGCCCGTGCTGTGGGAACTGAAGATCCTCCCCGCGCTGTTCGGCCTGAGCCAGCCCGATTCCATCGCCCTCGTCAGCGCCATCAACCCGATGGCCCCCATCGTCGAGGCGTGGCACGCCATCTTCTACAACCAGCAGCCGCCCACCGACTGGCCCGCGCTGGGCATCGTCGCCGTCGAGGCGCTGGTCATCATGCTGTTCTCGACGTGGGTCTTCGAACGCCGCCGTGAAGAGTTCGCGGAGCTCGTATGACTCCGCAGGGCGACGCCATCGTCATCAACAACGTCTTCAAGTCGTTCAAGAAGACCTCGCGGCGCAACGAGTCGACCACGCTCAAGACCGAGCTGGTGCGCCTGCTCACGTTCAAGCGCCGGCTCATCGAGCCCGCCACGCACATCGAGGCCCTCAAGGGCGTCGACCTGCGCATCCCCAAAGGGAGCACCGTCGGCGTCATCGGCCGCAACGGCTCGGGCAAGAGCACGCTGCTCAAGCTGATGACCGGCATCTACGCGCCGACCAGCGGCACCATCAACGTCGAGGGCCGCGTCAGCGCGCTCCTCGAGCTGGGCGCCGGCTTCCACCCCGACTTCACCGGGCGCGAGAACATCACCATCAACGGCATCATTCTCGGCATGGAGCGCAACGAGCTGAAGGCGCGCGTGCCCGACATCATCGAGTTCGCCGAGCTGGGCGACTTCATCGACGAGCCGGTGCGCACCTACTCGAGCGGCATGTTCATGCGCCTCGCGTTCGCGGTCGCCACCCACGTCGACCCCGACGTGTTGATCATCGACGAGATCCTCTCGGTCGGTGACGAGCACTTCGGCCGCAAGTCGCACGCGCGCATGAGCGAGTTCCGCCGCAGCGGCAAGACCATCGTGCTCGTCACGCACGACCTCGGCACCGTCGAGGGCTGGTGCGACACCGCGGCGTGGATCGACGGTGGCCGCATTCGCATGTACGGCCGCTCGAAAGACGTGGTGCGCGAGTACCGCCGCGCCATCGCCGCCGCCGAGGCCGAAGCCCAGAAGACCGGGCACTCCGCGCTCTCGCAGCCGGGCCTGGCGTTGCCCCAGACCTCGTCGGAAGTCGAAGCCGAGGGCCTCGCCGCCGTCGAGGCCGTGCGCCTGCTCGACGCCGCCGGCAAGACGCCCGACGCCTTCAGCCCCGACGGGCCGCTCACCGTCGAGCTGCAGTGGAAGCTCAAGAAGCGCGCGGCCACCCGCTTCACCGTCGACGTGATGAGCGCCGATGGCCGCCTGGTGTTCAGCAGCAGCTTCGACGGCGGCGAGCTCGAAGCGACGGGCACGGTGCGCGTGGCGCTCGATCGCCTCGGGCTGGGCGGCGGCGTCTACGAGGTGCTCGCCACCGCGACCGCGGGCTCCGACAAGACCCACGTGCCGGTGCGCCAGGCGCTCCACGTCGCCAGCTCCGAGGCCGTCGGGTTGCTGTGCCCGCAGCTCAAGTGGTCGCTCGACGGCGCGGCGCGCGAGCCGCAGCGAAAGGTGAGCTGAAGATGAACGTCAAGGGTCAGTGGGTGTGGATCACCGGCGCGTCGTCGGGCCTCGGGCACGAGCTCGCCAGGCAGCTCGCGAAGAAGGGCGCCAACCTCGTCGTCACCGCGCGCCGCCTCGAGCGGCTCGAAGCGCTGAAGAAGGAACTCGAGGCGCTCGGCGTGCAAGTCAAGCCGCTGGCCGCCGACCTGAGCCGCGCCGAAGACGTCGAGCGCGCGGTCGCCGAGGTGAAGAAGACCCCGGTCAGCATGGCGGTGCTCAACGCCGCGGTGACCCACTTCGGTCACCACCACGAGCTGGAATGGAAGGCCTTCGAGGCGATGATCCACACCAACGTGGTCGCCACCTCGCGCCTCACCCACGAGCTGGTGCGCCACTTCCGCGCGGGCACCGGCGGCCGCGTGATGCTCGTCACCTCGATGACCGGCCTCATCCCCGTGCCGTTCCAGTCGGCGTACTCGGGCACCAAGGCCTACCTCACCGCGTTCGGCACCGCGCTCGCCCACGAGCTGCAGGGCACCAACACCTCGGTCACCGTCTTCGCGCCGGGCGGCATCGTCACCGAGATGACCCAGGGCGAGAACTTCGGCCCGCTGCGCGGCTGGCTCGCGCCGGTCGACGCCGTGGCCCGCGAGGCCGTCGAGGCGCTCGAAGAGCGGCCCGTGCTCCGCGTCGCCGGCTTCACCAACCGCTTCGGCCTCTTCCTCTACCGCCTCGTGCCGCGGAACCTCTTCATCGGGCAGACCGCGCGCGTGTACCGCAAGGCGCTCGCCGAGGTCGCCAGCCGCAACGAGGGCGACAAGAAGGCGCCGCAGGGCGGCTGATGGCCGAGGTCCGCCAGACCGCCCGCGACCTGCGCGCCGTCGTCGCGCGCCGCGTGGGCACCGGCCGCCGCGTGGCGCTGCTCTCGGGCGACGCCACGCTGCGCACCCTGCTCGAGCAGAACCGCTGCACGGTGCTCGCCGATCCCCCCGGGTTCGCCGAGCTCTCGGCCTTCGCGCCGCAGGTGGTGGTCGGCTTCGACGGGCTGCTCGCCGAGGGGGCCCGCGGCGTCGAGGCGCTCCGCGCGGCCGCGCCCGAGGCCGAGCTGGTGCTCTCGTTCGCCAACCCCGCCGCCGCGTCGACCCTCGTTCGCGCGCTGGCTGGAGAGAGCACGCCCGCCGCCGCGTCGGAGCTCGACGTGCGCGCGTGGCTGCGCGCCAGCGGGTGGGTCGTCGAGTCGCGCGACCCCATCGTCACCGGCGTGGGCACCGGCCGGCTCAGCGCCGACACCGAGTCGGCCTTGCGCGGCCTCTTCGAGCAGCTGCACCCCGACGCCGCGGCCGATCGCTTCGTGGTCGTCGCGCGCCGCGGCGTCGAGCCCTCACCGGTGGATCGCGTCGCCGGCCTCACCACGCTCATCGTCGCCGGCGCCGAGCTGCACGCGCTCGAGGGCACGCTCAAGTCCATCGCCGGCCAGCTGCACCAGCCCCTCGACGTGCTCGTCGCCACCAGCCGCGCCGCGGTCGAGGTGGAGCCGCTCTGCGCGCCGCTCAAGGGCCGCGCGGGCTTCAGCGTGTCGGTGCTCGAGGGCGCGGGCCACGATCCACTCGAGGCGACCAACGCCGCGCTGGTGCGCGCGCGCGGCCAGTACTTGGGCTGCCTCGAGGCCGGAGAGCTGCTCGACCGCGCGCACGTCGGCGGCCTCGTCGACGCGCTGAAGAACGGCACCGTCGCGTGGGCGCTCTCGGGCGCGCCCGGCCTCGAGGGGCCCTTCGCGCTGCACGCGTGGCTCGACGCGGCGGCCGTGCACCGCGGCCGGTGGCTGGTCGATCGCGAGCGGCTCGGCGCCTTTTCCTTGAGCTTCGCCGCCGGGCTCCCGCTCGCCGAGGCCGTGCTCTTCGCCCGGCTCGCCGCGCTCTTCACTCCCGCGGTAGTCGGCAAGATCACCCTCGATTCGCCTCGCCGCCCCGCGTCGAGTGTCACTGAAGTGCTCAGCGCCACTGGCGCGCGGCCGCTGCGCTCGCTCACCGACGCCCTTCGCGCCCCCGCGCAGGTCGAGCTGGTCGAGGTGCTGCTCGAGCGCTTGTCCGCACGGAGTGGAACGGCAGCGCAGCTGGTGAGACGCGTCATCGACGCCGCGCGCGATGCACGTCAACGCGCGGCTGACGATCGCCGCTCGGCTCAGTGACGCTCGTCGCTCAACGAACGAAATGCGTCGGGCGCACCTTCTTCGCGTCATGAAGGTGACGCCTGGAGCGTTCGGCGGATCTTGCGCGCGCGCGAAGAGGGCACGCGAGTTGCTCTACACGGCGTCACCGCACGCCGGGGGCTCATGTTTCCAGAGATGGTGGAAGCGCTGCCCATCGCGGTGGTGCTCGTCAGCAATGAAGGTCGCCTGCACTACGCCAACGGGCGTGCGCGCGAGCTCCTCGAGGCCGCCGGCCTGAGCAGCGACGGCGCCGCGGTCGAGGCGCTGCTGACCGGCTTCCGCGACGAAGACGCCACCGACCGCACCGCCATCACCGTCGGCACGCGCGAGGGCGCCCGCATCTTCGGCTTCCAGGCCACCGCGCTCTCGTCGGGCAGCAAGCTCATCGCCTTCCAGGACATCACCCGCATCGAGGAAGCACAGCGCGAACGGAATCGCCTGCTGCAACTCGCGAGCATCAGCGAGGTGATGCCCGCGGTGCTGCACGAGCTGAAGAACCCGCTGGCCGGCATCGCGCTGAGCCTCGAGCTGTTGATCGAAGACTCCAACGACGAGCGCAAGCAGCGGCTCCACGCCATCCTCGGCGAAGTTCGCCGGCTGTCGCTCACCCTCGACGGGCTGGGGCGGTTTCGCCACGAGGTGCGCAGCGCTCGCCACCACGCGATCGATCTCGCGATCCGCGAGGCGTGCGTGCTGCTCGCGCCCCAGGCCGACTCGCGCCACATCGCGCTCGACGTCGACGTGCCCGACATGCCGCTCTTGCCGTTCGAGCCCGCGGCGGTGCGGGCCGTCATCTTCAACCTCGTCACCAACGCCATTCACGCCTGCCGCGAAGGCCACCGCATCGTGGTGTCGGCCCGGTTCGATCGCGAGACGAAGGTGCTCACCCTCGTCGTGAAAGACGACGGCGCCGGCATGGCCCCCGACGTGCTCGCGCGCTGCACTGAGCTCTTCTTCACCACCAAGCCGCGCGGCTCGGGCATCGGGCTCGCACTCTGCGCGGGCGTCGCCGAAGCGGTCGCCGGCCGGTTCGACGTCGAGTCCCAGCAGGGCACCGGCACCACGATTTCCATGACGTTCCCCGTCGCAGACCGGAGGAAGACCGATGTCACGCACTGACGACTTGAACCGCATCTTGCGCACCATGCAGGCCAGCACGCCGGAGATCGAAGCGAGCGCGCTGATCTCCGAAGACGGCCTGATGATCGCCAGCGCCCTGCCGCAGCACATCGACGAGATGCGCGTGGCCGGCATGAGCTCGACGCTGCTCTCGCTCGGGCAACGCGCCGCCACCGAGCTGAGCCGCGGGCACCTCGAGCAGGTGCTCATTCGCGGCAAGGAAGGCTACGTGGTCATGATCGGCGCGGCGTCGGGCACCATGTTGCTCGTGCTCGCGACGCACGAGGCGAAGCTGGGCCTCATCTTCCTCGACATGAACAAGGCCGTGAAAGACATCTCGAAGGTCCTCTGAGGAACGCCCATGACTGCCATCGTCCTCTTTGAGACCTCGAACCACAAAAACGTGCTGCTCGACGAGTCGGCCGCCGGCGACGTCGCGGTGCAGTCGAACCAGCACCTCATCATTCACGACAAGGGCGGCATCATCCTCGACCCGGGCGGCCACAAGATCTACGCCAAGGTCCTCTCGGACACGATGTCGCAGCTGGGCGGCGGCAAGCTCGAGTACCTCCTGCTCTCGCACCAGGACCCCGACATCGTCGCGGCGGTCAACGGCTGGCTGATGACCACCGACGCCATCGCGTACGCGTCGAACCTCTGGCTCCGCTTCATTCCGCACTTCGGGCTCGATCGCCTCGTCATCGACCGGCTCAAGGGGGTGCCCGACCAGGGCATGAAGCTCAACCTGCGCGGCCTCGACCTGCTGATCCTCCCCGCGCACTTCCTCCACTCGCCGGGCAACTTCCAGGTCTACGACCCGGTCTCGAAGATCCTCTACTCGGGTGACCTCGGCGCTTCGATCAACGACGGGTTCGACGAGGTGAAGGACTTCGACAAGCACCTCCCGTTCATGGAGGGCTTCCACCGCCGCTACATGGCCAGCAACCGCTCGATGCGCGCGTGGGCGAAGATGGCCCGCCAGCTCGACATCGAGGTCATCGCCCCGCAGCACGGCTGCTACTTCAGGGGCAAGCCGATGGTGGAACGCTTCATCAGCTGGTGCGAGCAGCTGGAGTGCGGCGTCGACCTCTCCGACGGGCTGTACGTGGTGCCTCGATGACGTCGGCCACGTCCACCCCGCTGGTGCTCGTCGTCGAAGACGAGCCCATGCTGCTCCAGTCGGTCGTCACCGGCCTGGGGCGCATCGCGGGCATCCAGGTGGTGGGCGTGGGCAGCGTCGCGGCGGCGATCGCCGAGGCGCAGAAGCAGGTGCCGGCGCTGGTGCTGTCCGACATCGATCTCCCCGACCGCTCGGGCCTCGAGCTGCTCGGCGAGTTCGGCGCGCGCGGCTTCAAGCCGCACGTGGTCTTCATCTCGGCGTACGTGAAGGCCTACCGCGCGCAGATTCCCCAGTATGCCGGCGTCGAGGTGCTCGAGAAGCCGGTCTCCCTCGAGCAGCTGCGCGAGCTGGTCAACGCGCGCGTGACCCACTCGTACCCCTCGCCCTCGCCCTTCGGCGTCGCCGACTTCCTCCAGCTCGCCTCGCTCGGCCGCCACTCGGTGCGCCTGGCCGTCAGCGGCGCGGTCACCGGCAACATCTTCGTCGTCGGCGGCGAGGCGTGGAGCGCGCAGGACGACCGCGGTTCCGGCATGGACGCGTTCCGCCGCCTCGCGCAGGCCCGGCCGGTGATGGTGCAGTGCCAGACGCTGGTCGGAGAGCCCGGCGCGCGCGACCTCACCGGCACCGCCGAGGCCCTGCTGCTCGAGTGCGCGCGGCTGGCCGACGAGGAGTCGCTGGGTTCCCCGGTCGCGCGCGGCTTCACCGAGCTGAGCCTCGACGAGCCCACGCCCCCGGCGCCCGCCGCCGAGCCGCCCGCGCCGCCGAAGCCGGCCGAGAAGAGCTTCGACGAGGTCTTCGAGACCGCGCTCGCGGCGTCGTTGCGCAAGGACTACCAGGCCGCGCTCGCGGCGTTCCGCGAGGCCGCGGTGCTGAAGCCTGGTGACGCGAAGGTGCAGATCAACATCGCGCGGCTCGAGAAGCTCCTCGAGCAGAGGGCGTCATGAAGAAGAACTCCATCGCCGTCATCAGCCAGAAGGGCGGAGTCGGCAAGACCACCGTCGCCTTGAACCTCGCGGTCGCGTTCGCCGAGAAGAAGAAGCGCACGCTCCTCATCGACACCGACCCGCAGGGCGGCGTGGGCCTCTCGCTCGCGCGCGGCGACACCTCGATGGTCGGCCTCGCCGAGGTGCTCGCCGGCGCCGCGACGCTCGACCAGGGCGTGCTCGCCACCCGGCACGAGCACCTCCTGCTGTTCCCGCGCGGGCGGCTCGACCCCATCGACGTCATCACCTTCGAGCAGGCGATTCACGAGAAGGGCAAGTTCGCCGGGCTGCTCGCGACGCTGCGGCCGCGCTTCGACGAGATCATCATCGACACCCCCGCGGGGCTGGGGCTCGTGACGCGCGCGGTGCTCAGCGCCGCCGACTTCGCGCTCCTGCCCGTGCAGGCCGAGCCGGTGGGCCTGCGCAGCATTCAGCAGGCGCTGCGCGTCATCGAGCACGTGCGCGGCCACGAGAACCGCTCGCTGGCGCTGCTGGGCGTGCTGCTCACGATGGTCGAGCTGAAGAAGGAATCGTCGCGCGAGGTCGCCGAGGCGCTGTGGAGCGGCTTCGCCGGCGTGCTCGAGACGATGATCCCGCGCGCCGACGTGTTCACCTCGGCCAGCCGCAAGGGCCTGCCGCTCGCCTTCCTCGGCGGCGCGGTCAGCCCCGAGGCGCGGCGCTTCGAGTGGCTCGCGAATGAACTCGAGAACGTGATGGCGGCCTTGGAGGGACCCCATGGACAAACCGAAACCCGCGCCGAGCGGCAGCTCTTCTGACGATCTCGACGCGGCGCGCGCGGCGAGCCAGCGGTTGGCAGGGCAGGGCGGCGCGCCGCCGCCGTCGCCGGGCTACGTGTCGTTCCCCTCGCCCAGGCCGGCGATGCCCGCCGCGGTGCCCGTCTCGCGTCCGTCTGCGGCGCCGCTCATGACGCGGCGGCAGCCGCTGCTCGCGCCCAACACCCACTTCGGCGCCGACGGGTGGAACACGCTGCTCGAGGCCTGCGCCGCGGCGGTCGCCGCCGACGCCGCGTTCTTGATGGACGCGTCGGGGTTGATCATCGCCAGCCGCGGGCGCGACGAGCTCGAGGCCGTCGGCGCGCG
Organism: Myxococcaceae bacterium; assembly: GCA_046351675.1. Lineage (GTDB taxonomy): Bacteria > Myxococcota > Myxococcia > Myxococcales > Myxococcaceae > Archangium_A. Next base: position 63,286 of record JAXLYB010000013.1, on the reverse strand, counting down.
CCTGATGAACGCCTTCGAGCAGGCCGACCGCATCGACGACGCGCGCGGCACCCTCTCGCTGTCGATCGAGACCCAGCGGGGCACCCTCTACGGCCTGCGGCTCGCCCAGCCCGAAGGCACCTTCCTCACCCTGGGCTTCAACATCCCCGCGGGGCTCAGCGCCGAGCGACAGGCGCGCCTGGTGAGCATCGTCGCCACCGCGAGCTCCACGCGCGTGCCGTGAAGTTGTTTCGCTGATCTGTCAAACGCGTTGACGCGTCCCCTCGAAGACCGCGAATCGACGCGGCGCGACAACCGCGCATGACCGTCACTTCTTCGCGACCGCACCGCTTCACCTTCCGCACCGTCAACATCAACGTGAAGAGCAACCCCGAGATGCGCCAATCGGCGGTGCTCCACGACGTTCGCCGCGCCGCACAGAGCGGTGGCCTCATCGGCTGGAACGAGATCGGCCCGGAACGCTACTTCCAGGCGGTGAAGTCGCTCGGCCCCGACTGGGGCCACTACATGCCGCGCGACGGCGGCCTGCACATTCCCAACCCCATCTCGTGGAAGAAGTCGGTCTGGCAGAAGGAAGACGCCGGCTTCGTGCGCACGCACCACGGCCTCGCGAAGGTGTCCCCCAACCGGTACATCACGTGGGTGAAGCTGAAGCACCGCGCGAGCGGCAAGGAGATCGTGCGCATCAACACGCACCTCGTCAGCGGCGCGTGGAGCCACGGCCACCGGCCGACCACCGCGTGGCGCCAGCACCAGTGGAAGGTGCACATGCAGAAGCTCGACCACCTCGTGCAGCACTTCGAGAAGCAGGGCCTGCAGGTCATCGTCGGCGGCGACTTCAACCGCGATTCCTTCAAGGTGCTCGGCAACCACGTCGCGTACGACAACAAGCTCAACGTCGGCACCCACGGCCGCAGCACGTACGACTACCTGATGCACACCACCAACGGGCACCTCCGCCGCGTGATGGCGAAGGTGCAGGGTGGCTACGCGTCAGACCACGACGCGGTGGTGGCGCGCTATGCGTTGTCTCCCGCGCGCCGGCGCCGGGTCGCGGTATGACGCGCGCATGCCGTCAGCGCCTCGCCTGAAGAAGCAGCAGCAGCCGTTCGTGTCCGATCTCTTCGACCCGAAGCGGTGGAAGGCCGTCCCCGGGTTCGACTTCACCGACCTGACGTTCCACCGCGCGGTCGATCAAGGCACGGTGCGCATCGCCTTCAACCGGCCCGAGGTGCGCAACGCCTTCCGCCCGCGCACCGTCGACGAGCTCTTCAAGGCGCTCGAGGCCACGCGCTTCATGACCGACGTCGGCGTGGTGCTGCTGACCGGCAACGGCCCGTCACCCAAAGACGGCGGCTGGGCCTTCTGCTCGGGCGGCGACCAGCGCATTCGCGGCAAAGACGGCTACCAGTACTCGAAGGAAGACAAGCACCTCGACCCCGCGGGCCTGGGGCGCCTCCACATCCTCGAGGTGCAGCGCCAGATTCGCTTCCTCCCCAAGGCCGTCGTCGCCGTGGTGCCCGGCTGGGCCGTCGGCGGCGGCCACTCGCTGCACGTGGTGTGCGACCTGACCATCGCCAGCAAAGAGCACGCGATCTTCAAGCAGACCGACGCCGACGTGGCCTCGTTCGACTCGGGCTACGGCTCGGCGCTGCTCGCCCGCCAGGTCGGCCAGAAGAAGGCGCGCGAGATCTTCTTCGTGGGCGCCAACCATTCCGCTGAAGCCGCCGCCGCGATGGGCATGGTCAACGCCGTCGTGCCGCACCGCAACCTCGAGGCCTTCGCGCTCGACTGGGCCGCGGAGATCAACACCAAGTCGCCGACCGCCATCAAGATGCTCAAGTACGGCATGAACCTCCCCGACGACGGCATGGTCGGCCAGCAGCTCTTCGCCGGAGAGGCCACCCGGCTCGCGTACGGCACCGACGAGGCGAAGGAAGGCCGCACCGCCTTCGTCGAAAAGCGCCGCCGGGATTTCTCGAAGACCCCGTGGACCTATTGAGGGCGGGGCCGATTTTTCGGCCTCCAAACCCTTGATCCACCAACCGAAACAGAAAATTCCAAAGCCTTTTCACTCTGACGCGGTGCGATGGGTATTGTCCGCGCCGGGGGGAAGGCTCCCGAGTTCCACAACACGTCGTTTCACCACTGCCGCCACGAGCGGCATCAACCTGGAGTGTCCAGTATGGGTATGTTGCTTCTCTTGGTCGGCCTCGGTGTTCTCGGGTTCGGCCTCTACAACATGATGGCGGCCAAGCGCGTTCTCGCGGCGCCGTTCAAGAAGACCGGCGATCTCGCCAAGAACCCCGTGTCCGAAGATCCCAAGGGCGCGATGTCGACCGAGGGCAAGGTCATTGCCCCCGCGACGCCCCTCCTCTCGCCCTGCACCAAGCAGCCCTGCCTGGCGTACGAGGTGAAGATCGAGCGCCTCTACGAGAAGACCGAGACCACGCAGGACGGCACCAAGACCGTCAAGGGCACGGAGACCCTCGACACCGTCAAGGGCGGCACCGTCTTCGGCCTCGACGACGGCTCGGGCGCCTTCAACATCGACGTCAGCAAGGGCGCTGACTTCGACAACATGAAGGAAGGCTTCAAGAAGGAACTCAACGGTCACTCGGGCAGCTCGAACATCATGTTCGGCGAGTACCGCTACGACGTCCCCGCGATCGGCAGCGACAAGGGCTGGACGATCGGCTTCAAGGCCACCGAGAAGTACGTGCCGGTCGAGGGCAACCTCTTCGTGCTCGGCAAGCTCGAGGGCAACTCCATCGTGAAGCCGGGCTGGCGCTCGATGATGACCTCGGCCAAGGGCCGTGAGGGTCTGTTGGGCTCGCTCGAGAAGAAGAAGAAGTTCTCGTTCATCGGCGGCGGCATCGCGACCGTGCTGGCGATTCCCCTGATGATCTTCGGGCCGAAGGCCGACCCGAACGCCGCGGGCGCGTACTGCCCCAGCGAGATGACCGACGTGCGCCTCCGCTGCCACAACCAGGTCACCGATGAAGACATGTACACCTGGACCGTGACCAAGGACGGCAAGTACGAGCTCACCGTCTACACCCCGGCCAAGAAGGTTCCGTTCGACCCCGGCATCATCGTCACCGACGGCTCGGGCGCGGAGATCGCGAACGTCGCTGGCGGCGTGGGCAACAACGCGGTCGCCACCGTCGACGTGAAGGCTGGCACCTACAAGGTGAAGGTGTGGCCGGCTGACAACTACAAGGTCAAGGGCGGCTACTCGTACGAGTTCGAGATTGCCTCGGTCGGTGGTGGCGCGGCCCCCGCGGTCGCCGAGCCCCTGAACGAAGGTGACCAGCCGAAGGCCGAAGACGTGGCCGCGGCCCCCGAAGAGGGCGCTGACGCTCCTCCGGCGGACGCTCCGGCGCCGGCTCCGGCTCCTGCGGCGAAGAAGAAGAAGGGGAAGAAGTAAGCCGCTTCGCTGTTCTTCGAAAATCGAATCTCTGACCCGCGGCGCCGACGACCGGGCCGGCTGCAAGCGGGACGAAGAGGCTCGGACTTCCACGTGAAGTCCGGGCCTTTCGTGTTTTCGGGGTATGAGGGTCGCGATGCGACGACGGGCGTGGCGATGGGCGCTGGGGCTGGTGCTGGTGCCGCTCGCGCTGTGGGGCTGGCTGTCGATCGATCGCTGTGGCGATTGGCCCATGAAGGGCCCCGCGCTGACCGTCGTCTCGCAGAGCACCGGGGTGGTGAAGGCCGGCGCCGGCCGCGCGCCGCTCAACGTGCGCTGGCCCGCGGTGAGCGGCGGCTACGGCCCGCCCCGCGCCAGCGTCGACAAGGCGCTCACCCCGCTCCAGGCGCGCGCCGTCGTCATCGAGGTCAACAACCAGTCCCTGGCGCTGGTGCTGCTCGACGTGCTCCTCGTGCCGCCGCAGCTGCGCGACGCCATCGCCGCCAACCAGCGCGGGCCGACCTGGGTGCTCGCCACGCACACCCACACCGGGCCGGGTGGTTACGACCCGCGCGCGGCCAGCGAGTGGGCGGCGCTCGGCACCTTCGCGCAGGCTGATCAAGACGTGCTGGTGCAGGCCGCGAAGGAAGCGCTCGAGCAGGCGCAGCGCGCGCTCACCGAGGTGAAGGTCGAGGTCGGTGAGCGGCGCGACAACGCCCTGAGCGTGCCCCGCAGCGGCGCGGCCGCCGACCAGCGCGTGACGCGCGTGCGCTTCGACGGCGCCAACGGCCCGGTCGCGCAGCTCGTCATCGCCAGCGGCCACCCGACGCTCGCGCCGCGCCGGCCCGAGGGCTTGCACGCCGACTGGCCCGGGCTGCTGGCCGATCGCCTCGAGGCCAACGGTGGGCCGGTGACGCTCGTGCTGCAGGGCTCGGGTGGCAACGCGAGCATCGATCGCGACGCGGCGCCCACCCCCGAGGCCGCGGCCGAGAAGCTCGAGCAGCTGGTGCGCGCGCTGCCGACCGCCGAGCAGCCCGCGCCCGTCATCGCCGCGTGGAACGAGGTGAAGGTGTCACTGCCGCGCCCGCAGGCGACGCGGCTGGTGCCCGGGCCGCTCACCGCCATCGTCGAGAACGCGCTGTGCGACCACGCCGAAGACCTGGTGCTGCTGCACGGCCTGCGGCTGGGCGAGCTGCGGCTGCTCTTCGTGCCCTTCGAGCCCTCGCTCGCCGCCGGGCTGGTGCTCGAGGAACAGGCGCGCGCGCAGCGGCTGGTGTCGCTGGGCGACGGCTACGCGGGCTACGTCGAGACGGTCGAGGTGGCGCGCACCGGCGGGGGAGAGTCGACGCGCCAGTACTTCCCGGCCGACCTGCTGACCGGGCTCGCCGACGGCGCGCGGCTGGTGGGTGACGGCCTGACCTCGAAGTGAGGCCTCAGCCGGCGACGAGCTGGATCTTCGACTTCTTGTCGCGCTTCTTCCACAGCAGCACCGTGCGGCCGAGCTGCTGGGCGATCTCACTGCCGGTCTGACCAGCGAGCTTTTCCGCCGCCTCGTCGCGACCCTCGCGATCTTCGCCGGCGATCTTCACCTTGATGAGCTCGTGGTCCTTGAGCGCCTGCGCGACGGCCGAGATGACGCCATCGGTGACGCCGTCGGCGCCGACCTGCACGATGACCTGCAGGTGGTGGCCCAGCGAGCGGAGCTGGCGACGTTGTTTTCCAGAGAGGGGCATGGGTCACTTCACTTGTTGTTCTTCAGCTCACGCGCCGCGTCGATGTGCTTGGGGTCGAGCGCGACGCACTTCTTGAACGCCGCCATCGCACCCTTCGTGTCGCCGTTGAACTTCAGAATGAAGCCCTGGAAGTAGTGCGCCTGGGAGACGTTGGGGTTCTTGTCGATGCAGAACTTGATGTCCTTCATCGCGTCGTTGGTCATCGCCTTGCGGTCCTGCCCCGCGAGGAAGCGCGAGTACCCGCGCCACGCGTAGAACTCCGGCTCGTCTGCGTTGCAGGCGATGGCGTCTTCGAAGAACTTGAACGCGTCCTGGTACTTGCGCGCCTGCACCAGCACGCGGCCCTTCTGGAACAGCTCCTCGGCCTTGAGCAGCTTCTCGACGTCGACCTTGTCGCCCGTGCCGCCCGCGTCGAGCTCGGCGATGTACTCGGCGCGCATGCCCGCGTCCGACAGCGTGCGGTTCGCCTCGCCGATGAGCGCGAAGAGATCGGCCTTCACCTTCGCCAGCGACTCGGGCGCGCCGGGAGGAATGGTGTCGGGGTGGTACAGCCGCGCGGCCTTCAGGTACGCCACCTTCACCGCGTTCGAGTCGGCGTCGCGCTTGACGTTGAGCACCTCGAAGAAGCTCGCCTTCTTGAGCTGCTCGAGCAGCGCCTGCAGCTGCTTCACCTCTTCCGACGGCGCGATGGCCGGGGCCGCCGTGAGCTTCGGAGGCGCGGGCGCGGCTGGCTTCGGCGCCGCCGGCGCCATCACCGGCGGCGGAGGCCGCTGCGGGGCGGCCTGGGGCGCAACCGGCTGCTGCGGCCCGCCGGGGTAGGCCATGCCGGGTTTGGGCATCGAGGCCGGGTTGCCGGGCGCCGGGCCGCGCGCGACGGCCGGCGGAGGACCCGGCACACCCGCGGCCGGCTTCGGCGGAGCGGGCGGGGCCATCACCGGCGGGGCCATCACGGGCGGCGCCATGACGGGCGGCGCCATCACCGGGGCCGCGGCCACGGCGGCGGGCTTCGGCGGTGCGGCGGGCGCGGCCTTCGGCGCCGACGGCTTCGAGGTGACGGTGACGCCCGCGTACGACACGAGCTCGAGCGGCGCGAGCGCCCAGGCGACGCGCAACAACACGTCGGCCTCACCGGGCACCGAGCCCACCAGCTGGTTCAACGTGCGCGCGCCATCGAAGTGGTTGTACGCGCGCGTCTCCTGCGGAGTCAGCCGCACCTCGGTGATGGGCACGCGGCCGACGGCCTTCATCACCGGCAGGTCGAGCGCCCCCATCAGCCGCCGCTTCACGTCGGGCGCAGGCACGCGGCGCAGGGCGTCGAGGTACACGCCCCACTTGTTGCCCAGCGGCAGCGCGCGCGCGGTGGGGAAGTCTTCGAGGTCGAACGCGAACGTGCCCTGCTCGGCGGTCAGCGCGCGGAAGAGCAGCTGGCTGGCGCGTGAGCCGAGGTGCTGGAAGACGGCGTTGGGGTTGAGCAGCCCGAGGCCGAAGAGCGCGGGCAGCAGGTCGCCCCCGAAGCGCGCCGCCTGGCTCTGCGCTTGATCGATCTGCTGCTGTGTGGCGAGCCGCTGCGCGAGCAGGAACGTGTCGAGCGAGTCTTCGGCGTGGGTGGAGTCGATGAGCTCCGGGTTGCCCTTGCGGAAGTGCACCGTCAGCTCGCGGTCGTGCAGGATCAACGTCAGCAGGCCGGTCAGCTCACGCGCGGCGGCGATGTAATAGAGGTGCGCCACCGCGGGGCTGCCGATGCTGCCCGAGGCCGGCATGTCGAGGCCGTCCATCGGGACGCTCGCCGCTCGCACACCCGAAGAGCTCGAGCTTGGAGCCGACGCGGGCGCAGCGCTCGGCGGCGCCGCGGGAGGAGGCCGGGCGGCGTTGGGCTGCGGCGCCACGCGCGGAGCAGGAGCGGCCGCGGGTGCCGGAGCAGCAGCGCTTCCCGACGACACGGGCGCACCGCCGGTCGCGGCGTTCATGAAGTCGAGCACCGAGGGCCCCGACTTGATCGGCGGCGCCTGCGCGATGCCCGACGGGGTGCTGTTGATGGCGCCGGCCACCGCGCCCGTCATGAACTCCGCCACCGATTGCTGGCGGCCCGCCGCGGCTGCCTTCGCCGCGGGGCTGCCGGGCGGCGGCATGCGGGCTCCGACCGCGCGCGCGCCGGGGCCTGCGACCGGCCCGCGCGCCCCTGGCCCCGCAACCGGGCCTCGCGCACCGGGGCCTGCGACCGGCCCTCCCGGAGGAGCACCTGGCGCCATCACCGGCGGACCGGGCACCCCGCCGGTGCCCGCGCCCTGGCCGGTGTCCATGCCGTAGGGCAGCGCGACCTTGCTCCACTCGGCGTCGAGGTCGGCGCCGGGAACGACGGTCTCGCCCCACGTCTCTTTGGGGAAGATCATCCGCAGGCCGGGCACGCGGCCGGGGAACACGAAGTCGCTGCCGTTGGTCGAGACCTGCAGGCGGCCGGCGATGATGCCGTTGTCGATCAGCAGCTCGACGCTGGTGGGGGTCAACGGGCCGTACATCTGGCCCTTGTCGTTGCGCACCCACACCTGGATCGTTTCGGCCATCCGGCGCCCAAAACTAATGCACAATCGGCTGATGCGGACTTTCTTCGTGGTGGTGGCCGCTGGCCTGACAGCCGGGTGCGCCTCGATCAGCAACGTGCAGACCGCCGACACCCTCGGCAAGGGCAACTTCCAGGTCAGCGCCGAGGCGGGCGCGCTCGGGGTCGGCAACACCACGCTCCCCAGCGGCACCGGCACGCAGAACCCGCTCGTCGTGCCGCACGTCGACGTCTCGGGTCGTTTCGGCATCAGCGAGGGCGTCGACCTCGGCCTGCGCGCGGGCATGTCGTTCCTCGAGGCGCAGGCCAAGTTCCTCTTCACCACGCCGGGCGCGCCCATCGCGGTGTCGCTCGCGCCCACGTTCGGCGGCCTCGTGCTGGGGAGCGGCGGCGCGACCGGCGGGGTTGGCCTCGGCATCCTCAACATCGGCATCCCCGTGCTGATCGGCTTCAAGACGCGCGGAGGCAGCGAGTTCGTCCTCGGGCCGCGGCTGCAGAACCTCATCGCCTTCACCAGCGGCACTGGCACCTCCACGGTCTACGGGCTCGGCGCGGGCGGCAGCCTCGGCTTCTTCCTGCGCGTCAGCGACAACTTCGGCCTGATGCCCGAGGCGTCGCTGGTGGTGCCGGTGGTGGGCGCCTCGGCGTTCGCGACGCAGATCCCCACCGCGTCGACCGTCAACGCCGGCGTGGTGATGTTCCAGTTCAAGCTGGGCGTGATGATCGGCCGCTTCCGCCCCGGCCCCGACTCGCCGCCGCCGATGCCGAAGCCGGTGCGAGGCGCGCCGCGCCCCGGCCCGCCGCCCGGACCTGGCGAGGTGCCGATCGCCAACCAGCCGCTGCCGATGCCCGAGCCGCAGGGCCCGCCGCCGCCGCCCCCGCCGAGCAACTGAGCCGTTTTGTGTGTGGCAGCGCCCCTGGAGTAAGGAGATTCCATGACCATCAAGGCCATTCGCGCGGCGTTCACCCAGGCGAAGAAGGACGGGAAGATCGACGTCGCCGACGTCGACAAGATCGTGCTCAAGGCGCGCAGCGGCTGGGGCCTCGACTCCGGTGAGCGCGCCGAGCTGGTGAAGCTCGCCGACACCTTCGACGACGCGGCCAAGCAGCGGCTCCTCAAGCACCTCTCGGCGATGGGCCAGACCAACGCGTGGGTGAACATCGAGGCCGGCGGGCTGGCGTCGGTGAACGGCCGCTACGCGAACTACACGGTCGGCGTGCCGGGCCTCTCGGCGAAGCTGGGGCTGTTCGACAACTGCTTCTCGATGAAGGGCACCGCGAAGGCCGACGGCGTGATGAAGGTCGCCATCGAGGGCCAGCAGCTCTCGGTGCAGGTGAAGAAGGGCGAGACGGCCGAGCAGGTGCTCGCGAAGGTGCAGAAGCAGCTGCCGGCGAAGGTGAAGGGCGTGCTGCTGGCGGGCGACGTGCAGCCCTTCGACATGGCGACCTACAAGGGCAAGGCGGCGGTCTCGACCGACCAGGCCGCGCACCTCATGCTCTTCAAGCCCGACGCGCTGGGGTTGAAGCCGGGCGAGGTGCCGATGAAGGTGGTGGTGACGGGCTACGGCGCGTTCATGGGCATCACCGACAACCCGTCGGCGAACATGGCGCAGAAGCTCTCGGAGCAGGGCGTGAAGGGCGCGGTGGTCGAGTACCGCCGGCTCGACGTGACCACCGACGCGGTCGACAAGTTCGTCGCCGAGATGCGGCAGAACCCGCCCGACGTGATCCTCTCGATGGGCGTCAGTCACTACAAGGCGCAGGTCGAGGAGCGCCCCGAGAACCACCTCGGCGCGGCGAACGACGGCAATGATCAGCCGATGGCCGAGCGCGAGGTGCGCGCGGGCGGCGCGCAGGAACTGAAGACCGACCTGCCGGTCGAGGTGATCGACAACGCGCTCAAGCCGTTCGGCGACGCGCGCGTGGTGGGCACCAGCAAGAGCGACCAGAACTACGAGCCCGACCGCAGCGCGTACCTCTGCAACTACCTCGGGTACAACCTCGCGACCGAGTTCGCCGGCACGCCGAAGACCACCGCGGGCTTCATGCACATCACGCCCGACACGCCGGTCGACCAGATGCACGCCGTGCTCGAGGCCGTGACCGCGCGTCAGCTCGACGAGCGCCGCAACCCGACGCCAGCGCCGCGGTCGTGACGTGAACCCTTCGGCAGCGCCAGCCAACGCGTGGGAAGTGCGCATGCGCTGGGGCGATCGTGCGCTCGAGGCCGAGGTCATCGATGGCCGCGGCCGCAAGAGCCTCGCGCTGGGCGATCGCGAAGACGACGACTTCGTGGTCGCGGTCGGCACGCGGCTCGACTTCAAGTGGCTCGAGACCGGGCTCGACGTGCGCTTCTCCACGGGCGTGTCCGGCACGGGGACCATCAAGGGCAGTGAGGCCGTGCCGCTCGGTCAGTTGGTCGAGCGCGGGGTGGTGAAGGAAGGGCCGGAAGGCTTCACCGTCACGCTCGGGGCCGGCGATTCCCTCGCGCTGCGGGTGGGCGGGCAGGACATCGAGGTGCGCCAGGCGCGCGGGCGCATCGCCCGGTTGCGCATCGACGCGTTGGCGGCGGTGGCGCTGGTGACCGTGCTCGCGCTGCTCGGGGCGTGGGTGGTGTCGACGCTGGCGGGCATGTCGCCGCTCAACCTGATCCCCAAGAACGAACGAAAGAAATGACCTCGCGAGCGGATCAATTGCGCGGGGGGAAACTGCCAATCAAACAGATGACGTACTGAAGCGGCGCGCCATTGGCGCTCCGCGGAACCGCGTTGCGAAGGTCGGGGAGATCGAAGGTCGTCTGCCCGTCGCCGCCGTATGTGGTGCCAAGAATCGCAAACAGAGCGGTGTAGCTGGCAATCGAAAGGCGCCGGCCGTCAGCGAAGACCGACCCCTGAGGCGGAAAATTTCCGGCGAAGAGTCGCACCTCGCCCAGGGTGCACGGTAGACCAGTGGTGGGCGTGGTGGGTGTGACGCTGGAACTCAGTCCGCCACCGAAGCGCCCGTCCTGGCCACACGCCACCGTGCCGTCTGCGGCGACCCCAGTCATCATCGTGCCCGAGCTGCACGGGAACGTGATGCGCCTCTGCAGAACGTTCGTATCGGCCGAGAAGGTGTTGCCAGTGCGGGTGAGCCCAAAGCCCGTCGAGTACGAGTTGATTGGCTCGCAAGTCACCGACCCGTCAATGGTAATGCCCTTGATTGCCTGGCCACCCGGGCACGAGCCGGTGACGCGCGACTGCACAAGAGCACCGTCGACCAACAGCGTGTTTCCGCTGAGCGCGAGCCCCGCGCCCGCGCCCCGCTGCGGCTCGCAGATGACGCTGCCGTCCGGGTTGATCTGACGGATCGATGAACCAGCGGCACAGTTGCCGGTCACCGACGCCTGCACGACCGCCGGGTCGACTGAGAATGTGGTGCCGCTCAGGTTGAGCCCGGCACCCGCGCTCCACCGCGTCTCAGGCGAAGGCGCCCAGTTCGTCCCGTCATGGCGCAAGACATCGCCGGCGGTCGCCTGTCCTGCCGCAAGGCGATCCGTCGAGAGAGCACCGGCGGGCACCTTGTCGTTCGTGACCGCTCCGACACCAATCAGCCCCGAGGTGATGCCGCCGTTTGCGACGGAAATCTCACCGCCATCGAGCACAAGCCCGTCACCAGCCGTGAGGCCAAGCGTTCCATCACTTCCGGCTGGCCCTTGAGGTCCCTGTGGTCCTTGAGCTCCCGGTGATCCTTGCGCCCCTTGGGGCCCAGGAGGGCCGGCGGGCCCCTGCAACCCGTCCACAGGCTGAGCGCAGGCACTGACGACACACAATCCAACGGCAGCAGCGAGATGGAGCCTCATGTTTCCCCCGGGAGTGGGCGGAACGATAGTCGCAAGCGCCCCAAATTCTCACACCGGCACGAGCTTCAGCTCCCCATCGATGAGCACCGCCAGCCGCGAATTGTCCGGCGACAACTCCGCGGTGGTCGCATTGCCGGGCAGGGTGATCGACGACAACACCGTCAGCGAGGGCAGCGACGCAATCACCACCGTGCGCACGTCAGCGAGCGTCCACACCCGCGTCCCGTCATGGCTCACCTTCGCCTCGACCTGGTGATTCGACTTCGCGATCGCCAACCACGCGAGCCGCTTCCCGCTCACCGCGTCCCACCGCCCAATCCCCTCGGGAGTCCGCGCGAGCAACGAGCCATCCGCGAGCAGCTTCATCCCAAACCACGACTCCGCGCCCTCGAGCGGCACGCTCTCCTTCACGCCTTGCCGCACGAGGTGGTACCCGCCGTTGACCCACTTCAGCGCCGCCGAGTCATCGGGCAACCGAATGAGCTCCTTCCACCCGCGCGGCGCCGGCACCTCTTCCTTCTTCACCACGTCGGTGACCGTGTAGCCGCGGGTCAGCCGTGTGCCGTCGAGCGACCAGAGGAACACCGCCGGCCCTCGCGTCGTCACCGCGATGTGCTCGAGCTGCTTGCCGGTGAGCGGCTCGTAGGCGCTGAGGCCCTGGTACTCCGCGACCCACAGCTTCCCGTCGCGAAACCACATGCCGTTGCACCCGCCGTCCTTGAGGTGCGCCACGCGCTTGCGCGCATCGACGTCAGCCACGATGAGCTCGGAGTGCGCCATCGCCACGTGCTTGGGGCCCACCCACGCCAACAACGCGTAGCGGTTCGGCACGCGCTCGAGCACCCCGGCCGCCCGCGCCTCGAGGGGATCCGGCCCGCCCGCCGCGCGCACCTTCGCGCGCACCATCTCCTCGACCGCCGGCTTGAGCTCGCCGTCGCCCGTGAACTGCACCGACGTCACCCAGCCCGGCTTCAGGTCCCGCGCGTCGTTGAAGTTCGTCAGGTTCCCCTTCGCCACGTGGAACTCGAGCTTCGTGAACTGCCCCTTCGCGTCGCGCGTCAGCCGCAGCACGTCGCCGAACCACAGCTCCTCGAGGTGCGCGATGCCGTTGAGCGCCCCCACGAAGCGATCGAGCGCGTTGCTCTGCGAGATGACGAGCCGCTTCACCTGCTGCAGCGAAGTGACGCCCTCGAAGGCCGACGAGCTGAACAGGCCGCGGAACTCGAGCGTGCGCAGCTTCGGGAAGAGCTTCGACTTCGCGAACGCGCGCAGCTCGTCGGGCGCGACCGTCTGCGCCACCAGCGTCTCCACCGCCCACGGCTCGGTGCCCTCGAGCATCAGCGGCAGGTGCGGCCGCACGGCGTGCTTCAAGTGCCGGAACTGGCGGTTGATGTGCAACGTCCAGGGGCGCTGCTGCGCTGACGACGCGCCGGGCTCGGCCCACTCGAGCTCCTCGAACGTCGCCCACTCGCTCAGCGCGCCCAGCTTCTCGGCGTCGCGCTGCGCCTTGAACTTCACGACGCCCTTCACCGGGAAGCCGCGCTTCCACTCGACGTTCGCGCCGAGCGCGGTGCCGAAGGGCTCGAGCCACGTCTTGCCGTGCTGCTTGAGCAGCGCCTTCTCGCGCTTCTCGTCGCCGCCGTGGAGCTGGAGGTTGATGAACTCCCCGCGCGGGTCGCCCTTCTCGAGCAGGAAGTCGGCGAGCACCTGGCGCGGGCCGTCGTCGGCGGGGTTCGCGTACACCGCCTCGAACAACGCGCGCTCGTCCTTCGCGCCGGCGGGCACCTTCTTCTTCGGCAGCGCGTCGAGCGCCTTCTGCCACTTCGCCGCGTCCTTCTCGGGCGGGAAGCTCGCCGGCAGCTTCGCGATCGCCTTCGCGTACGCCGACGCGAGCCATTCCTGCATCAGCGGCCGCACCTTGAACTGGGGCTTCAGCGCGACGTAGCGCGGGTCCCCCGACGCCTCGACCAGCTTGAAGATCTGCCGCCACGCGGGCTTCGAGCCGTCGCTGCTCCACGGCACGTCGGTCAGCAACTGCTCGAGCGCGCGCACCAGCCGCGGGTCGTCGGCCTTCGTGTTCCACCCTTCGAGCCGCTCGACCACCTGGGCGATGCGCAGCTTCTCGAGGCCGCGGAGCGCCTCCTCAGGCTGCTGCTCGTCGAGCGCGAGGATGAGCGCGCGCAGCGACTCTCCCTTCGACTTCTTCCAGCTCTTCAGCGCGTCAGCGGTCTTCATGGGCCCCCTGGGACGCGGAGCACAAATGAAAAAGGCCCCTCAGTCGAGGAGCCTCTTTCCCTTCACTCTGGCCGAGCCGCTTCAGTCCTCGAGGTTCTTGCTCGAGCGCTTCGCGGTGGTGGCCGGCGCCTGGACGACCGGGGCCGGGGCAGGCTTGGCGACGGCGGCGATGGTGGCCTTCGGCTGCTTCGGCGCCACCTCGGTCTTCTTCACCGGCTTCGGCGCGACGGGCGCAGCGGCCTTCTTGGGCTGCTTCGGCGCGACCTCGGCCTTCTTCACCGGCTTCTTCTCAGCCTTGGGCGCGGCGACCTTCTTGCTCGCGACCGGGTTCTCTTCCCACTTCATCAGCGCGTTGCTCACCGCCTCGTCGAACGAGCCCTCGTAGACGAAGTCCTTCTCGAGGTCCTGGCGCAGCGCCTTGAAGCCCGCGACTTCCAGCTCCACGTCCATCGGCTTCGAGTTCTTCTTGTCCTGGTTCTTCGCGGTGAACGACAGCGTGCAGTGGGTCGCGTCGGCGCAGGCGAGCTTCTTGAACTGGTAGTCGAACTGGCCCTCGCAGAACGTGTCGCCGCACATCTCGTTCAGGTCCTCGACGCGCGAGGCGAGGTCTTCGTCGGTGTACGCCGCCGCGTTCGCCGCACCTTCGTCAGCCGCGTTCTCCTCGCCGTCCGCCTTCGCCACCGGGGCGACGGGGGCCGAGAGCGACTTGATCTCCATGTCGAACGAGAAGCCGCCCTTCACCATGTAGTGGTCCGCCGGAGCGACGACCAGGTCGTAGGTGCCGGCCTTCACGTCGAGCTTCGCGGTCACCGTGCCGGCCATCGGGCCCGACTCGTTCGCCAGCTCCTTGCCGTCCGCGTCCTTGATGATCAGCTGCGGGATGAGGCTGATCTTCTTGTTGGGGGCGAAGACCGAGACCTCGTACTCACCGGGCTTGGTCACCGTCCACGTGTAGTGCTCACCGTCTTCGCTCGACACCGTGTCACCGCAGCGCTGGCGGGCATCGGTCAGGGTCGACTCGCAGTACGCCGACACCGCGTTCGGGTCGGGCTGCGGGCCCCAGATCATCAGGGGAATCGCCAGCACCGCCGCCACGCCGCCACCGATGAACGAGAACTTCTTCTTCTTCTGGATGCTGCCCAGCAGGCCCTCACGGCCCTTCGCCGAGGTCATCATCGAGCGCCAACCCGGCTTGGTCAGCTTGCCGCCGTCGAGCTTGCCGAGGACGAACAGGTTGCCCTCGACCGGCACGAACTTCTCGGTCGCCTTGAAGCCGATGGTCCAGCCGCGGTCGCTGCCGATGGCCGGCACGTCGAAGCGCATCTCGCCGAACATGATGTTCGAGCTGCCGGAGTGGCCGTTGAGCTCCTTCTTGAAGCCCTCCTTCATGTTGTCGAAGTCAGCGCCCTTGGTGACGTCGACCATCACCGCGCCCGAGCCGTCGTCGAGGCCGAAGATCGAGCCGCCCTTGAACGTCTCGAGCGTCTCGCTGCCCTTCACCGTGCGCGTGCCGTCCTGCGTGGTCTCGGTCTTCTCGTAGAGCCGCTCGACCTTCACCTCGTACGCGAGGCAGGGCTGCTTGGTGCAGGGCGAGAGCAGCTGCTGCGCGGGGGCGAGCACCTTGCCCTCGGTCGACATCGCGCCCTTCGGGTCTTCCGACACCGGGTTCTTCGCGATGTCGCCCGTCTTCTTGAAGGGCGCCGCCAGGATGCGCTTGCCCTTGAAGTGCTGCATGGCCCCGAAGGCCAGAACCGCCAGCCCGATGATGAGAAGAAGACCGCCCATGGTGTTGCCCCTTTGTGCTCGTGAATTCGAGTGTTGCTGCGTGGTGTGGCCTCAAGACCCACTGAGGGGGCGGTGTGTGAAAAGGTCGAATTCAGCCGGGACTTCAACGGCTTATGCCCACGGCAAAATGGCGATCGAAATTCGGCGCTCGGGGGATTCAGAGGCATGACCGACGTGCAGCGAACGATGACGACGGTGCTCGGCGCGATCGCGTGCCTCATCGGCGTGGGCTTCACGCTCTTCTCTCTCCTCGTCGATCGCCCGCGCATGCTCGCGCTGCGCGAGCACGGCAGGCAGGTCACCGCGTGGGTCGACGATCGCCGCGTCGAAGAGCGGAGGTCGCGCAAGTCGTCGAGCACCAACTTCTGGGTCGAGGTCAGCTACGCCACGAAGGACGCGGCGCCGTTCGCGCTCGAGGCGCCCGAGAAGAAGATGGACGCGGCGAGCATCATCGCGCGACTGGGCGTCAAGCCGCGGCCGGCGAGCACCGACGCGCACGCGACGCTCAACGTGCCGAAGGACGAGTTCGACTCGCTCAACGTGGGCGGCGACGTGGAGATCGTCTTCGTGCCGGGCGACGACGAGGCGGTGTTCACCGCGCGGCGCGTGCGCGAGTGGTCGGTGGTGCCGATGCTGGCCAGCGGGCTGGTGTTCCTCTTCATCGGCGCGGGCGTCATCGCCTTCGCGCGGCGCGGCCTCAGGTCTTCGGCAGCCCCGTCGGGTACTTCCCGCTGAAGCACGCGGTGCAGAACGACTGGCCCGTCTCGTCACCCGCCGCGCGCACCAGGCCTTCCATCGAGAGGTAGGCGAGCGAATCGGCCGTCACGTAGCGCGCGATCTCGTCGGTGGAATGCGAGGCGGCGATGAGCTCCTGCCGCGAGGGCGTGTCGATGCCGTAGAAGCACGGCCACGCGGTCGGCGGAGAGCTGATGCGCAGGTGCACTTCCTTCGCGCCCGCGGCCTTGAGCATCTTGACGATCTTCCGCGACGTCGTGCCGCGCACGATGGAGTCGTCGATCACCACCACCCGCTTGCCGTCGAGCGACGCGCGCACCGGCGCCAGCTTCAGCTTCACGCCGAAGTGCCGAATCGACTGCTGCGGCTCGATGAACGTGCGGCCCACGTAGTGCGAACGAATGAGGCCCACGTCGTAGGGCAGGCCCGACGCCTCGGCGTAGCCCATCGCCGCGGCCACGCCGGAATCGGGCACCGCGATGACCACGTCGGCCTCGGTCGGCTTCTCCCTGGCCAGCTGCGCGCCGAGGCGCTTGCGCACCGAGAAGACCTGCTCGCCGAAGAGCTTGCTGTCGGGCCGCGCGAAGTAGACGTACTCGAACACGCAGCGCGCCTGCGGGGCCTCGGCAAAGGGGAAGGTCGACTTCAGGCCATCTTCGTCGATGACCACCATCTCGCCGGGTTCGATCTCGCGCAGCAGCTCGGCCTCGATGAGATCGAGCGCGGTGGTCTCGCTGGCGATGACGTACGCGTTCTTCACCCGGCCCAGCACCAGCGGGCGGAAGCCGATGGAGTCGCGCACCGCCACCAGCTTCTTCTCGGTGAGGAACACCATCGAGTACGCGCCGTTGAGCTGCTTGAGCGCGTCGACCACCCGCGCCTCGAAGTGCCCCGCCTTGCTGCGCGCGATGTAGTGGATGACGTTCTCGGTGTCGGAGTCGCTCTGGAAGATGGCGCCGTTCTCTTCGAGCCCTTTGCGCGCCTCGTCGGCGTTCACGAAGTTGCCGTTGTGCGCCACCGCCAGCTGCCCGCCCGCGAAGCTCACCTGGTACGGCTGCGCGTTCTTCACGTGGCTGCCGCCCGCCGTCGAGTAGCGCACGTGCCCGATGGCCGCGCGCCCCGAGAGGTCGTTCAGCGTCGGCTCGGTGAAGACGTCGGCGACCAGGCCCATCGCGCGGTACGACTTCAGCCGCTGGCCGTCAGAGGCGACGATGCCCGCCGATTCCTGCCCACGGTGTTGCAGGGCGTGGAGCCCCAGGTACGTCAGGTGGCTCGCTTCGTCGTGGCCGAAGATCCCGAAGACGCCGCACATGGGGCGGCGACGTAGCACGCCCACCACCGCCCGTGCGTGTGACGTTTCCAGCGCTGGCCGCCGCTTTCGTCACACGCATGGAGGAAATTTGGTGTCGCGCAACCACATGAATCAACTGGGGAAAGCCGGTTGTTTGCACACCTTTCCGGCGGCGGGGTCAGACACATCCTGTGCCCGCGACCCACTCCAGCCGTGTTGCTTCACAGTCCGTCCCGCCTGTTGTCCTTGGCCGGTGGCCTGAGCGTGTGCGCTCGTGTAGGGAGTCCTCCGCTCACACGGATTCAGAAAGGCTGCACACGGTGACTGACCTCGGGGTTCAGACCGGCGAACGGGTTTCAACCCTGTACCGGAAGTTCGGTACGGCGATCTTCTCGCGTTGTCGTCGTCTGCTGAAGGACGACGCCCTCGCTGAAGACGCCACGCAGGAGGTTTTCGTGCGCGTGCTTCGCCACATCGAGAGTGCTCCCGACGACGCGACGGCGCTCGCGTGGATTTATCGGATCAGCACCAACTACTGCCTGAACCAGATTCGCGATCGCTCGCGGCAGGCGGAGCCCACGGCTCCGGAAGAGCTGCCCGAGGGCGATGGCGTGACCAGTGAGCCCGAGCTGCTCGATCGCGACGTCGCGATGCGGCTCATCAAGCGGGCGCCCGACAAGCTCCAGGAAGTCGCGGTGCTCTATTACATGGACGGCCTCGAGCAGGAGCAGATCGCCAGCACGCTTGGCATCTCCCGCCGCACCGTCATCAACCGCCTGCAGGAGTTCCTCGAGCGCTCCCGCAAGTTCCTCACCCGGGACGGTGTTGCATGACCGCCGTGATGAAGCCGGTCAACGCGCGAGGCCACCTCTCGAGCGAGACCATCGACCTGTTGCTGCTGTCGGCGCTCGCCGCGCCGGAAGCCAACCAGGCCAAGCAGCACATCGACGAATGCGAGACGTGCCGCAACCGCTGGCGCGAGCTCAACGACGACAAGCAGCGCTTCGAGCAGTTCGTCTTCGCGCGCACCCTGCCGAAGGTCGAGGCCCGCATCGCCGCGCAGCGGGGCTCGTTCTTCGAGCGCTTTCGCCTCAAGTTCCTGATTCCCGCGCTCGCCGTCGCTGGCGCTGCCGCGGTCGTGGCCACCGCCGGCCCGGGCACGCAGACCGAAGACGACACCTACGTCGGCATGAAGGGCATCGCCGCCCCGAGCATGGACATCTTCGCCATGCGCGCCGCCAACGTCTTCCCCGTGAAGGACGACACCGTCCTCCACCCGAAGGACCGCATCACCTTCGTCGTCAACCCGGCGGGCGCGAAGTACGTGCTCATCGCGAGCACTGACGGTGCGGGCGTGTTCTCGGTGTACCACCCGTTCAACGCGGCGCAGTCCATCCCGCTCGACGGGCGCACGAAGATCGAACTCCCGGGCGCGGTCGAGCTCGACGAGACCCTCGGCAACGAGAAGGTCGTCGCCGTGTTCTCCGAGTCGCCCATCAAGGCCGCCGAAGTCGAAGCGGCGCTCAAACTCGATCCGAAGAATCCGAAGCTGCCGGGGGTGAGCTTCGTGTTCCGTGAGTTTCGCAAGACCGAGCACCCATGAGCCGCGCGGCGACAGCGAAGTCGGGCCTCCTCCTGTCGCTGCTCCTCCTGGCAGCGCCGGCGGTCGCTGAGACGCGTCGCATCGCCATCGTGGTGGGCAACAACGCGGGGACCGGCGAGATGCCGCCCCTGCGCTACGCCGAGAGCGACGCCGGCAAGATGGCGCGCGTCCTCGTCGAGCTGGGCGACGTCTCGTCCGAAGACGTGCTGCTGCTGCAGGGCCAGCGCGTCGGCCAGGTCGAGCGCGCCATCGCCGAGACCCGCGACCGCATCGCGTTCTTGAAGCGCTCGCCCGACGTGCGCACCGTGGTGTTCTTCTATTTCTCCGGCCACTCCGACGGCGAGGCCATCGAGCTGAGCGGCGAGAAGCTCGCGTACGCGCGCTTGAAGGCGCTGCTCACCGGCACCGGCGCCGACGTTCGCCTCGTGGTGGTCGACGCGTGCCGCAGCGGCGCGGGCCTGCGCGAGAAGGGCGGCCGGCCGGTCGAGGGCTTCACCATTCGCCTCGCCGATACGCTGCAGGCCACCGGCGACGTGTTCATCAGCTCGAGCGCGGCCGACGAAGCAGCGCTGGAGTCGAGCGAGGTGATGGGCAGCTACTTCACCCACAACTTCATCTCGGGCCTGCGCGGCGCGGCCGACACCTCGGGCGACAAGCTCGTCACCCTCGCCGAGGCCTACCGCTACGCGTATGACCGCACCGTCAGCAGCACCGCGATGCTCCCCGTGGGCGCGCAGCACCCCAACTACGACTTCAAGCTGTCGGGGCAGGGCGAGCTGGTGCTCTCGACGCTGCTCAAGCCCAGCGCGCTGATGGTGCTGCCCGAGGCCGACCGCGCGCTCGTCACTGATTTGGCCCGCGACCAGGTCATCGTGGAGGTGGTCGGTGCAGGTGGCCGCGAGGTCGCGCTCGCGCCCGGCCAGTACGGGCTGCGCGTCTTCAAGCAGGGCCAGAGCTTCGGCGGGCGCGTCACGCTCGTCGACGGCCAGCGCCAGGTCATCGCGATGAGCACGCTGACGCCCATCAACTCGTCGGTGATGGTCGCGGCGAAGGGTGGCCCGGTGGTGGTGCGGCAGGCCGACGTCGCGTCGTCGAACGATGGGCTCGGCCTCGGCGTCAGCTTCGGGCTCGGAGGCCGCGTGCTCTCGGCGATCATCGCCGGCCAGAACGCGACCTACCAACCCAAGGCCCAGCTCCGCGTCGAGCTCGAGCCGCTGACCTCGAGCTTCGTGTCCTTCCCCTCGGGGCGCGTGTTCGGCGCGCTGCACCTGCTCGGCATGGGCGAGATGAGCTTCGACTCGGCGAGCGACGCGACCAACGAGGCGAGCGGGCAGCTGCGTGTCGGCTACCGCGTGGGCGTGGAGATCTCGCGCGTGCAGTTCGGCGTCGGCCTCGAGCTCGGCCCGGGCTTCCTCTCGCAGCTCTACGGTCCGCGCGGCACCGCGTTCCTCTTCACCGTCGCCCCGCGCATCTCGCTCAAGGTTCGCCTGACGCGCGGGCTGTGGCTGACCGGCAGCGGCGACCTCACGCTGAGCGGCGTGTCGTACGGCGACACGAACGAGACGGCGTCGTTCCAGTGGGTCGGGTGGCCGTCGGCGGCCTTCGGCCTGCTCTACACGTTCTGAAAAGCCTCCTGCCTGTGCGCGGCTACACTGCGCGTCGTGCGCTGGCCCCAGCTCGAGCTCAAACCCTCGCCGGTGCCTGAGGGCTGCGTCGCGCCTGAAGAGGTCTGGCTCGCGCGCGCATGCGCCGAGGGTGATCGCGCGGCGTGCGAGGTGCTCGAGCGTGAGTACCTTGCCGCGCTGAGGCCCATCATCCGCCGCGTGCACCACGACGAGGCGCGCGTCGACGAGGTGCTGCAGTCGGTGCGAGAGCGGCTCCTGGTGCCGGTCAGCGGCCTGCCGCCGCGCCTGCTCGCCTTCGAGGGCGCGGCGCCGCTCGACGCGTGGCTGCGCGCGGTGGCGACGAGGCTGGCGTTGAACGCGCTGCGCGAGCGCAAAGGCGTGGTGCGCGACGGAGAAGAGGTGCTCGCCGAGGTCTCGGCGTCAGGCACCGCGCTCGACGTGAAGGTGCTGCGCGCGACGCACGACCGCACCTTCCGCGAAGCGTTTCACGAGGGCTTCCGCGCGTTGTCGGCCCGCGAGCGCAACGTGCTGCGGCTGCAGGTGGTCGACGGTTTGTCGCTCGAGCAGATCGGCCGCCTCTACGCAGTGAACAAGTCGTCGGTCTCGCGCTGGCTCGCGGACGTGCACGCGCAGCTCGAGCGCTCGGTGCGCGCGGCACTCGGCACGCGCCTGAAGCTCGCCGAATCGGAGCTCGACAGTTTCATCGACGCGATGCGCAGCCAGCTCTCCCTCACCAGCGCGATGCGCTCGCAGAGGGCGCAGCCATGATCGGCCGGGACGGGGCGAGGAGAAACCACGCGCTGCCTGCGCTCGAAGAAGTCGCAGGCGCGACGCCCTGTTCTCCCTCTCCTCCTGAGGAGGAGAGGGTCGGGGTGAGGAGAAACCAGGCGCTGCCCGCGCTCGAAGAAGCCGCAGCCCTCCGACGTGCCGCGCGCGCGGAGGCCGGATGACCTGCCCGGCCGACGACGTCCTCGCCCGCGTGGCCACCCAGGGCGCTTCCCCCTCCGAGCTCGACGCGGTCGACGCGCACCTCGACAACTGCGAAGACTGCCGCCGCGTGCTCGCCGCCGCCGTCCCGCTCGGCGAGCCCGCGCGCGCCCAGCAGATCGCCGGCCGCTACGAGCTCCTCCACCTCGTGGGCGCCGGCGCGATGGGCACGGTCTGGGCGGCTCGAGACCTCAAGCTCGAGCGCACGGTGGCCCTCAAGCTGGTGCGCACCACCTCGCCCCTCGCCGAAGCACGCTCCCTCGCCCGCGTGTCGCACCCCAACGTGGTGCAGGTCTTCGACGTCGGCGACGACGGCGAGCAGCGCTTCGTCGCCATGGAGTTCATCGACGGCCAGACGCTGCGCCAATGGCTGCGTGCCCCGCGGACGCCGGCCGAAGTGCTCTCGGTCTTCGCCGCCGCCGGAGCCGGCCTCGCCGCCGCCCACCGCGCGGGCCTCGTGCACCGCGACTTCAAGCCCGACAACGTGCTCATCAACGTCGACGGCAGCGGCGCGACGCACGTACGCGTGTCGGACTTCGGGCTCGCCTCGAGCGAGCACCGCCTCGCGGGCACGCCCGCCTACCTCTCCCCCGAGGTGCTCGCCGGAGCCGCGGCGAGCGCGCGGAGCGACCAGTTCGCCTTCTGCGTCTCACTGGTCGAGGCGCTGACGGGTCGACGCCCGACCGCCACGGAGCGCACCGCCGCGCTCGCCGGCCAGAGCGCCCCCGTGCGAGCGGCCCTCGCGCGCGGGCTGTCCGAAGATCCCGCGGCGCGCTTCGAATCGGTCGAGGCGTTGCTGACCGCGCTCACCGCGCCGCCGACGAAGAACAGCCCGACCTGGTGGGTGCTCGGCGCGGCCGCGGTCGTCGCCCTCGCGTGGCTCGCCTGGCCCGCGCCAGAGGTGCCCGCCGCACCGCCGCTCGCCGTCACCTCGCCGGCCGCGCCCGACGCGCGCGCCACCGTGACGCCGGCCCCGCCGCGCGACGGCTTTCGACTCCAGCGCGACGTGCTCGAAGAAGAAGAACTCAACACCCCGTTGCCGCCCGTGGGGCAACCCATCGTGCTCGCGCTCGGGGACGAGCGGCCGTTCCAGGTCGAGGGCGTGAAGAGCGTCACCCTCGCGCAGCCCGAGGTGCTCGACGCCGAGGGGCTGGGAGATCAGCTCACGCTCCGCGCGCTCACCGTCGGCAAGTCGAAGCTCACCGTCGACTACGGCTGGAAGAAGAAGTCGTGGCTGGTCGAGGTGCGCGAGCCCGTCGCCGAGCCACCGCGCGCGGTCTCGCTCGCGCCGGGCGCGCTGCACGAGGTCGAGGTGCCACTCTTGATGCGCCTGTCGATCGGAGACACGTCGATCGTCGACCTCCAGTCGCGCCAGGGCAGCCGGCTGCGCTTCCAGGCGCTCAAGCCCGGCGTGACCAACGTGCTGTTGTGGACGCGCGACGCCCGGCGCCTCGAGCTCTCGTTCACGGTCACCGGTGGGCCGGGCGACGAGCTCGAGCTGCGGGTCGGCGTGCAGCGCGTGGTGAAGGCCGCGCCCTTCGAAGACGTGCGCGTGGTGCCCGCTGATCTCTGCGCGGTGCAGATCGTCGGCGCCGGCGAGGTGCTGCTCGTGCCGCGTCGCGAAGGGGAGGGCGCCCTCGAGCTCATCTCGCCCGGTGGTGCGGTGCAGCGCCAGGCACTGCGCGTGCGCGCTGCTCCCTGAGCGCTTTCGCGGGGTTCGCGCTCGCCCCGCAACGCGATTTTCCGGCGTGGGTCTCTGGAAATGAAACCCAACCCCGGAGGTCCACCGTGCTTCACCTCGTCCTCGCTGCCGCCGTGCTGTCCGCCACTCCCGCCCCGACCGGCATTCAGCCGCGCGCGCGGGGCTATGCCATCGAGGTCTCGGCCGCGCACGGCGCGGCGACCTTGAAGGCCGGAGATCACATCGACGTCATCGCCGTGCTGACCGACCCCGAGTCGAAGCAGCTGCAGTCGACGATGATCCTGCAGAACGTCATCGTGCTCTCGCGCGAGACGCCGCAAGGCCAGGCGCCGCACGTGGTGCTCCTCCTGATCCCCGAGGAGACCGAGCTCCTCGCGCTCGCCCGCGCCACCGGGGCGCTCACCTTCGTTGCGCGCAACCCGACCGATCTCGACGTGCTCGAAGAGCGCAAGCCGTTCACGGTGAAGGCCCTGCTCGCGCCCTAAGCCAGGAACTCGCGCAGGTCGGCCGGCAACGGCGCCTCGAACTTCGTCGCCACGCGCGTCGACGGGTGGTGCAGCTCGAGCACCGCCGCGTGCAGTGCCTGGCGCGGCAACCGCAACCGCTTCCACGCCTCGGGCTCGAGCGCGCCCTTCGAGAAGCGATCGAAGTAGCCGGGGTCGGGCCCGTACATCTTGTCGCCCACCAGCGGGTAGCCGGCGTGCCGCGCGTGAATGCGAATCTGGTGCTGCCGCCCGGTGAGCGGGTGGCAGCGCACGAGCGTGAAGGCGGCGCCGTCCTTCTCGAAGCGGCGCTCGACGACGAAGCGGGTCTGCGCCTCGCGGCCTTCCTTCGCGTCGATGCGCACGGCGATGCGAATCTGCTCGGTGCCCTCGGCGATGGGCGCGTCGACCTCGAACTCATCGCGCGGCGGGTGCCCCTCGAGAATGGCGAGGTATTCCTTCTTCACCGTGCCCGCGAGGAACTGCTTCATCAGGCGCTGGCAGGCCTCGAGCGTGCGGCCCAGCGCGAGCAGCCCCGAGGTCTCCCGATCGAGCCGGTGCGCGGGGTCGGCGCGGAAGTCGGGCCCGAAGCGCACCTTGAGCTGCTCGACGAGCGTGTTGTGGTGGTACCGCGCGGTGGGGTGAATCGGCAGGCCCGCCGGCTTGTTCACCACCAGCAGCGCGTCGTCTTGATGCACGATCTCGATCGCGTCGGCGCTCGGTACCGTCGGCTCTTCGCGCACCCGCCGCCGCACCTGGAACGTCAGCCCCGGCCACACCAGCGTCGAGGGCTTGAGCTTGCGCTCGAAGACCACGTCGTTCTCGATGATCTCCTGCACGCGCGTGCGCGAGGCGCGGCGAATCTTCTCGCAGAGGTACTTGTCGAGCCGCCAGCCGGCGTAGTTCGGCTCGACGGTGAAGGTGAGGATGGAGATGCCGTCCTCGTCGCTGTTTCCTTCCGACACGCCGCCGCTCTTACGCCAGGCAGCGGGTTTCCCGCCATTCGGCACCTTTGCGGGTATGGTGCGCGCCCGTGCTGCCGTCCGTGTTCACCGTGGCCCTGGTGCTGGCCGCGGGCCCGAAGACCGCCGTCGTCGACGTCGACGCGCCAGACCTGATGATGGGCCTGGGCGCGCAGGTCACGCGTGCGCTCGTGGCCGAGGCGAAGAACCAGAAGTTCGACCTCGTCACCCCCGACGACCTCCGCGCGAAGATGGACGCCAAGCGCTACGAGGCGCTCAAGAAGTGCGGCGGCAAGGCGGCGTGCGTCGCGCAGGAACTCGAGAGCTTCGGCATCAAGCGCGCGGTGCTCGGCCAGCTCGGCCGCGACGAGAAGAACTACATCCTCAAGCTGTGGCTGCTCGATCTCGGCACGCTCACCGTCATCGCCGACGTCGATCGCCCGATCCTCATCGCCGCGCGCCGCTTCCAGAAAGACGTCGAGCAGGCCGTGCCCCCGCTGCTGCGCGGTGAGCGCGAGGCCCGCGGCACGCTCTCGGTGAGCGCCAACCTGAACGACGCCCAGGTCAGCCTCAACGGCGACTTCGTCGGCACGCCGCCGCTCTCGCTCACGCTGCGCCCCGGCAAGTACGAGGTGAAGGTCGAGCGAAAGAAGTACCTCTCGATCACCCGGCTCATCGCGGTCGAGGCGAACCAGGACTCGAAGGCCGAGTTCAAGCTGCTCCTCATTCCCGGCCAGGTGCCCGACGACCAGGTGGTGCCCGAGCTGAAGAAGAAAGACGAGCCGGGCGCCGCCCCGACCCTCGCGCTCTCGCCCCTCACGTGGACGCTGGGCGCCTTCACCCTCGCGGCCAGCGGCACCGGGTTGATCTTCGGCCTCATCGCGCGCAGCCAGTTCGACGAGCTCCAGAAGGGCTTCGACATGAACCTCATGCTCTACGCGGGCACGCGCGCGCAGGCGCTCGAGCAGAACCGCAACGCGCTCATCGCCAACATCGCGTTCGGCGTCGCCGGCGCGGCGCTGGCGGGCACCATCGTCTCGGGCATCATCGACGGAACCCGCGTGCAGGTCGCGCCGACCGTCACGCCGCAGGGCGCGGGCGTCACCGTGGGGGGAACCTTCTGATGCGCGCGCTCGGTCTCCTCGGCGCCCTGGCGCTGACGCTCTGTGCCTGCCAGCAGCTCAACCCCGACGTGGGCCGCTTCTCGTGCGCGGCGACGCTCGACTGCGGCAAGGACTTCGAGTGCCGCCAGCAGTTCGACGGCGGCGGCCGCTGCTTCCGACTCGGAGAGTGCGTCGACGACGAGACCTGCAACGGGGCCGACGACAACTGTGACGGCCGCACCGACGAGACCTTCCCCGAGAAGGGCCAGGCGTGCCCGACCAACCTCCCCGGCGCGTGCGCCATGGGCGCGAAGGTCTGCACCACCGGCAACATCGCGTGCGCGCAGACGGTGATGCCGACCACCGAGGTGTGCAACCTGGTCGACGACGACTGCGACGGCATGACCGACGAGACGTTCGACTTCACGTCCGACGAGCAGAACTGCGGCGGGTGCTCGCGCCGCTGCGATGCGGGCACCACCTGCCAGGCCAGCGCCTGCCAGGAGACCACCTGTGACGACGGCTTCGACAACGACAACGACGGCCGCACCGACTGCCTCGACGATTCCTGCCTGGGCCTCGAATGCGTGACGCCGGCGCCTCCTCCGTGGCGCTGCGGGGTCATCGTGCGCGATGGCGGCACCGACGGAGGCGCTGACGCCGGGCTCGACGCGGGCACCGACGCCGGCACCGACGGCGGCGCGGATGGTGGGGTCGACGGAGGCGCTGACGGCGGCGGGTCGGTGACGTTCGGCTGCTTCCCGCCCGAGAGCGACTGCGCCAACGGCCTCGACGACGACGGCGACGGCATGGCCGACTGCCTCGACCTCGACTGTGATCAACTGACGTGCGCGAGCGGTACGCGCTGCACCAACCTCGTTTGCCCGGGGCCAGGATGAACCGAACGCTCTTCTGCCTCGTGGTGGCGTCGTCGCTCGCGTCGTTCGCCCAGCCTTCCAACGTGCACTGGTCGGCCGAGACGTCGGCGATTCCCGCGAACATGGCGCGTGACCCGGCGATTCTTGCGTCGGCCGACGGAGGCTTCCTCGTGCTGGGCACCGATTCGTTGCAGGTCGGCGCGTACGCCTACCGCTCGAGCGGTCAGCTCCAGCAGGTGCTGCCGCTGGGCCCGGTCATCGCGGCCGACCACCGACGCGGGCTGACGCTGATCATCGGCGCGAGCGGCGCGGTGTTCGCCGTGGTCGCCCTCGAAGATGGTGGCCTCGCGCAGGTCACCCCCTCGGCCTCGGTGCTGAGCGCGGGCAACGTGGTGATCGACGACTCGCCAGACGGTGGCCTCGGGGCGTGGTTCGAAGCCAACGGCCAGCTCAAGCACTACCAGGTCGGCCTCGCGGGCGGCTTCTCGCTCACCGCTGACGGCACCATCGCGCTGCCCCAGGTCGGGAGCGGCCTGACGGTCGATCACCGCACCGGCCGCCTGTTCGTGGGCCAGCCGACGCTCGGCGTGTGGACCATCGACGACGCCGGCATCCCCGAGTGGGCCGCGAGCATCGACGCCGGGCGCCTCGGCGCGGTCGTCGGCGGCCTCGAGCTGCTCGAGCTCGCCGATGGCGGCGCGTGGCTCTTCGAGGCCGCGGCCTCGGACGACGCCATCTCGCTCTTCAGCTTCCAGTCGGTGAACCACCTCCTCGCGTTCGAGGGCAGCGTGGTCGTCACCGCGCCCGACGGTGGCTCGGCGAGGGCCGCCAGCCCTGGCTCGCTCGCGCTCTTCCAGTGGGGAGTCGAGCAGTTCCCGCGCGGCGTGATGGTGGTGCAGGACAGCTTCAACGCGAACTACAAGATCGTGTCGCTCGCCGACGTCGACCAGGTCATTCCCCTGCCGCCCGGGCCTCCGCGATCCGACGCCGGCATGGTGATGACCGATGGCGGCACGACGGTGCCCGACGGCGGCACGCGAGACGGTGGCGGCTCGATTCCCGGCGGTGGCGGCGGCACCGGCGGCCACATGACCAACCCCGACTTCCCCCAGACCAACCCGTGCGGGTGCACCACGCTCGAGGGTCTCGTCGCGCTTCCGGCGCTCCTGCTGCTGTGGTGGATTCGCCGCCCCTCACGATCCAGATCATGAACCGACCTCTGCTGAAGTGCGTGCTCCTCGGCGTCGCGCTGGCCGCTTGCCAGACCGAACATGCCGCGGTCCCGTTGACCCCCGCCGTCAACCCGCCCCCCAAGCCGGCGACGCCCGCGCAGTCGAGCGACGCGCTGCGGGTGACCATCGTCGGCACCAACGACCTCCACGGCTGGGTGATGGCGCAGAAGGAACGCTTCCCCCGCGGTGAGATTCGGTACGGCGGCGTCGCGGCGTTCGCGGCGTATGTGCAGGTGCTCCGCGCCGACAACCCCGATGGCGTGGTGCTCGTCGACGCCGGCGACCTCTTCCAGGGCACGCTGATGTCGAACCTCACCGAGGGCGCGATCGTCATCGAGGCGCTCAACCAGCTCGGCTACGACGCCGCTGCGATCGGCAACCACGAGTTCGACTACGGCCCGGTGGGCCCGGTCTCGGCCGCGACGCAGGCCTCGATGGATCCGTTCGGGGCGCTCAAGGCGCGCATCGCGCAGGCGAAGTTCCCGCTCCTGTCGACCAACATCTACGAGGTCGCGACCGGCTTCCGCCCCACGTGGCTGCCCAGCGACGGCACGGTGATGATCGAGCGCCACGGCCTGAAGATCGGCCTGCTCGGCCTCACCACCCCGCAGACGCCGCAGGTCACGCTGCCGATCAACGTGCAGACGCTCAAGTTCCGCCCGCTCGGGTCCGAAGCGCTCGCCGCGGCCACCTCGCTGCGCAACAAGGGCGCCGACCTGGTGATCGCCGTGGTGCACGCCGGCGGCAAGTGCGGCGACTGCAGCAACCCCAACGACGTCTCGAGCTGCGACCTCGACTCCGCGGAGATCGGCGAGATGATGAAGGGCCTGCCCGAGGGCACGCTCGACGCGGTCGTCTCGGGCCACACGCACCAGCAGATGGGCCACATGGTGAACGGCACGCCGGTGATCCAGAGCTTCGCGCTCGGCAAGTACTTCGGAATGATCGAGCTCGCGATCGACCCCAAGACGAAGAAGGTGATCCCCGGCCGCACGCAGATCCACAGCGGCATCGAGATCTGCGAGACGTGGGACATCGAGAGCAAGACCTGCGATCCGCGCAAGCTGCGCCCGCACGCCGATGACGTGACGCCGGTGAGCGCGAAGTTCCGCGGTCAGCTGATCCACCAGGACCAGACCGTGCTGCAGGCCATGCAGCCCTCGGAGCAGGCCGTCACCGAGCTCCAACAGAAGGACCTCGGCCTCACCGTGCCCGCCGTGCTCGGCCGCGTCTACGAGGGCGAGAGCGAGCTGGGCGACTTCCTGGCCGACTCGCTGCGCGCCATGGCCAAGACCGACATCGCGCTCATGAACCCGGGCGGCCTGCGCGCTGATCTGAAGGAAGGCGCGCTCACCTACGGCACCGTCTACGAGGTGATCCCCTTCGACAACGCGGTCGCCGTGCTCGACATCACCGGCGAGCAGCTCGAGCGGCTGCTGACCGCCGCCTACGCGTCGAAGAAGGGCGTCTTCCAGGTCTCGGGCCTCGAGGTGAAGTTGAGCCGGTGCCAGGTGCCCGATCGCCTCCGTGGCTTCACGCTGTCGGGCGGCAAGAAGATCGACCCGGCCAGGCGGTACAAGGTCGCGTTGCCCGACTTCCTCGCGCGCGGCGGTGACGGCCTGGGGCCGGTGCTCGCCACCATTGACCCCTCGCAGGTCGACCTCGCCGAGAACAAGGGCAGCAACCTCCGCGACGACCTCATCAACTACTGGCAGGCGAAGAAGGAGACCTTCAAGCCGCCGAAGAGCGGCCGGGTCACCTTCGTGGACAACGCCGAGCTGTGCGCAGCCGGCAACTCCACCCACATGCCGTGACGTGACAATACGTGACAGGGCGCTTCACAAACCCCTGAAGCCTCGTTAAGAAAGAGGCGTTCGAGGCCGATTTTCCGCCTCCGGAGGGCTCGTGCTCTACAAAGTGACCCCGATGATGACGCCGGTGGAGCCGAAGAAGGCCAAGGCACCGGTTGATCCCAACGCTCCCCCGAAGGAAGCGCGCAAGCGTCGCAAGTCGGCCGTCTACGACGCCGACGGCAACGAGGTGCTCATCACGATGATGTGCCTCAAGTGCAAGGCGATGAAGCCGCTGACCATGTTCGGCCTGCGCAAGATGGCCGACGGCGCGATTCGCAACCAGCCCTGGTGCCGCACCTGCCGCTCGGGCGCGGGCACGAAGAAGGACAAGAAGGTCGAGATCGAGGCCGAGGTCGAGAGCACGCCCGAGGCGATCGCTCCGGTCGAGGTGCAGGTGGTCGCGGCGCCGGCCGAGCCGAAGGACGAATCGAAGGCGCTCATCGAGCAGCTGCTCAACGGCCCCGCGCCGGCCTGACTCTCAGCACCGCCGGAAAAGAACCGGAAAAGAACCAGCCCCGCTGCTTCAAAGAGTTCGTGGAGAACTCTCGAAGCGCGGGGCTGGATGTTTTTCTTCTACTTTTGTGGAGGTGAACGGGATCGAACCGATGACCTTCGCATTGCGAACGCGACGCTCTCCCAACTGAGCTACACCCCCATATTCGGTTTTGCGTGCTCCGGCCCCGACGGGCGACCTCGGCGGCGGCTGACTACGATTTTTGATCTCGTGCTGTCAAGGATCACGCAGAGGGGTCCCCGATCCGTTTTGACATTTGACGCGAGTGGACTTGGGTGCAAAAAACTTCGTCTTCTCCGATGCCTCCCGCGACGAAGACTCTGAGCCCGGCCGAGCTCGCAAAACTGGAGCACGCGTTCGCGACCGATCCCGCCTCTGAAGCGTACAAGCCCCTCGCCGAGGCGTATCTCGGCATGGGCCGCTTCATGGAGGCCATGGTCGTCTGCAAGAAGGGCGTGAAGGCGCACCCTTCGGTTGCCGACCCCCGCGTGCTGCTGGCGCGCGTCTACGCCGAGCAGGGCAAAGACAAGAAGGCCATCGAAGAGCTCCAGGGCGCCCTGCAGGTCGCGCCGTCTGACAAGAGCGCGCTGCGGCTGATGGGCGCGCTGCAGATCAAGGGTGGCGAGCCGAACACCGGCAAGGAAACGCTGCTCAAGGCCTTCAACCTCGACCCCGCCGACGGCGAGACCATCGAGGTGATGAACAAGAACGGCGTGCCGGTGCCGGCCCCCAAGGCGCCCGAGCCGCCGCCTCCTCCTCCGCAGCCCGTCGCGCCTCCGCCCAGCCAGCACGTGGGCGCCACGGCGACCTCGGCCGTGCAGCAGCCCGTGCAGCCCTCGGTCGTGGTCGGCAACGGCGGCCCGAACATCGAGGTGCAGGCCGCTCCCCCGGTCTCGGTCGCGCCCGCGCAGCCCAGCCAGCCGGCGCAGCGCACCTCGCGCCCGGCTCCGCGCCCCCCGCCGCAGCAGCAGCGCCGCAGCCGCTACGAAGAATCTGAAGCGTCGCAGACCGGTGAGCACTCGTATTCCGAGAGCTCGATTTCCGGCATCAGCGAGGTCTCTGACGTTCGCTCGTCGCGCAAGAAGGGCTCGTCGGGCAAGTCGAGCAGCTCGCGCGCGTTGTTCTTCTTGCTGGTGTTCGCGGTGCCCGTCGCGGCCGCGGCGTACTTCGGCATCGGCCAGTGGCGCGCCAAGAAGATCCGCGAGGCCAACGCGGCCATTCGCGACGCCACCACGCTCATCAAGAGCGACACCTTCAAGGGCTACGAAGAGGGCATCAAGAAGGCCGAATTCGCCCTGGACCTCGACGGCGACAGCGTGACCAACCGCAATGCCCGCGGCCTCGTGGCGTTCGCGTACACGATTCGCTGGGGCGAGCACATTCACGACGACTCGAACCGCGAGAACGCCGAGAAGAACATCAAGACCGGCGTGGCGAAGAACGAGCAGTCGGCCTACCTGCACGCGGCCGAGGCGATGTTCGCGTTCTACGACGGCAAGACCGACGAGGGCCTCAAGATGATCGGCGACCGCATCGCCGCGGCCGAGGCCGAGAAGAAGAACGTCAGCATCTACTACCTGACGCGCGGCATCCTGCAGACCAACAACGGCGACCTCGAAGGCGCGAAGGAATCGCTGGAGCGTGCGCAGTCGATCGCGCCTGACGACCCGCGCGTGTACGTCGCGCTCGGCAACCTGCACCGCCGCCGCGGCAGCGACATGCAGGCGCTCTCGGCCTTCAACAACGCGCTCAAGTACACGCGCAACTCGCACCCCGAAGGTCTGCTCGGCACGGCGAACCTGATCCTCGACCAGGAAAACCCCGGCAACGGTTACTGCACCGCGGCGAAGTACGTGAAGACGCTCGGTGAGATGACCGACTCGGCCGCGCCGCGCCAGTTGGCGACCAACTCCTTCGTGAAGGCGCTCTTGATCAGCCGCGTGTCGCGCGACATCCCCGCGTACACCGACAAGGCGTTCCAGAAGCAGCTCGAAGACTGCACGGGCGTGAAGGCCGACGAGGCCCAGGCGAAGAAGGACATCGCCACCGCCGAGAACGAGGGCCTCTCGCAAGACCGCAACAACGCCGAGCTGCTGCTCATTCGTGGGCGGCGCCTGGGTTGGGAAGCGGGCAGCGACCCGAAGAGCCCGAAGCTCGATGAGGCCGCCGCGGAGATCAAGAAGGCCATCGACATGAACCCGAAGGCGTCGCACTTCTACGTCGAGCTGGCCAAGGTGCTCTCGCGCAAGGAAGGTGGCGAGGCCGCAGCTGAGAAGGCGCTGATCGA
Source organism: Myxococcaceae bacterium (assembly GCA_046351675.1). Classification (GTDB taxonomy): domain Bacteria; phylum Myxococcota; class Myxococcia; order Myxococcales; family Myxococcaceae; genus Archangium_A. Next base: position 30,475 of record JAXLYB010000013.1, on the reverse strand, counting down.
CGCGCTGAAGATGGTGCCGGCGAGCCCCAAGCTGCTCTCGATGCTGGGCCAGGCCCAGTACAAGCAGAAGAAGTTTGATGACGCGCGCCAGACGCTCGAGAAGGCCGTCAGCGACCCGAAGACGAAGAACCCGGAAGCCCGCTTCCTGCTCGGGAAGATCTACCGCGACGACAAGAAGGACTACGCGAAGTCGATCGAGAACCTGAAGCGCGCGGGCGAGGAGTACTACTCCGACCCGGCGATGGCGGGCGCGGCCTACGACGAGCTCGGCGCGGCCTACGAGGCGAAGGGCGAGAAGGACGGCGCGTCGACCAGCTACGAGAAGGCGCTCAACGCCGACAAGGACAACCCGGCGCCCTACTGCCACTACGCGCGGCTCCTCTCGAAGGACCCCAAGGAGAAGGACAAGGCGAAGACCCTCGCCCAGGCCTTCCAGAAGATGGTCGCCAAGGACGCGAAGGACCCCTGCGTCGACGACATGAACCGCATCGCGGGCAGCGGCGGCGGCAGCCAGTAGCGCAGCTGGAGTCTGGGCGGGTGGTCGCCTTGTGTGCCGGGCGGCATTCCGGTACGTGCTCGCCCGCGTGAGAGTCGAGCCGTTGAGGGGAGAGTCGTTCGCTTCGGAGGGCGCGCCCCAGAGTGCGCCCGCGCTGCGGACCCGTTCCCGGCTCGCCGACTTCATCTCGCTGACCAAGCCGCGGCTCTCGTCGGAGGTGCTCTTCACCGCCGCGGGCGGCATGTTCCTCGCGCACCGTTCGCTCTCGTGGTCGAGCTGGGTTTTGACGCTCCTGGGCATCGCGGGCACGGTCGGCGCGGCGAACGCGCTCAACTGCATCATCGAGCGCGAGTCTGACGGCTTCATGGCGCGCACCGCGCAGCGGCCGTTGCCCAGGCAGCGGTTGAGCGCCCGGGCGGCGACGGTGTTCGCGCTGATCCTCGCGGCGGTCTCGATTCCGCTCATCGCGTGGGGCTCGAACCTGCTGACCGCCGGCCTCGGGTTGCTCGCGCTGGTGAGCTACGCGTTCGTCTACACGCCGCTCAAGTCGCGCACGCACTGGGCGATGTACGTGGGCGGCATCCCCGGCGCGCTGCCGCCGCTCATGGGGTGGACGGCGGCGACCGGCGCGATCGAGCCGACGGGCCTGTCGCTCTTCGCGGTGCTCTTCGTGTGGCAGCTGCCGCACTTCATCGCCATCGCGCTCTTCCGCCGCAACGAGTACCTCGCGGCCGGCCTGACGAGCGTGCCGATCGCCTGTGGCGAGACGCGCGCGCGGTGGGAAGCCCTGGTGTGGCTGGTGTTGCTGGTGCCGGTCAGCGTGCTGCCGGTCTTCACGGGCTTCGCCGGCCGCGCGTACGTGGTGGCCGCGGTGGGGCTCGGGTTGTGGCAGCTGCTGTCCGCCGTGTGGACGTGGCGGCTGGCCGCTCCGCTCTGGGGCAAGAAGGTCTTCGTGGCCTCGCTGGTGTACCTGACGGGCCTCTTCGTGGCCGTCGTGGTTTCCACCTGACAGGTCGCACACGACCCGAAAGTCGGAGTCCACCCGGGGCTTGTCTCACCCCCGGGTGAGGACTACATGCCCTCACTGTCAGGTGGGGGCCGGTCCTCTCTGCGTTTCGCGGTCGAAAGTGGTTGGAACTGCTGATGCCGAAGGTGTCACTTCAGGCCGTGCCTCGCGTGCACGGAGAGACGGCACTGCAGAAGGTGGGTGGGCGGTGGGTCGCGGCTACTCCGGACGATCAATTGCATAGCTTCGAAGGCGCTTCGGGAGAGGTGTCGGAGGTCGGGGAGCGAATCGTGGAGCTGATCGACGGGAAACGGTCCGTGGCCGACATCATCGAGGCGTTGGTGGCCGAGTTCGAGGTTTCACGCGAGGTGGCCGAGTCGGACACCTTGGATTTCATCGGGTTGTTGGCAGACAAACAGGTGCTCGCGCTCTGAATCAGAGCGACGCGCGAGACCACTCAGGAAGACGGGGAGCGCTCATGCGAGGCAACATGATGCGGGCGGCGGTTGCGCTGGCCTTTGTGGTGGTTGGTGGCTGTCAGTGCCCGGAGAACACGGTCACGTGCAGTGACACGACCATCAACTTCGAGACGCCTACCGATGGGATGACCGTCGATTCTCCGTTCACGGTGGCGGTGAACGTGAAGGCGCCGGATGGGTCGGCCTTCAACATCGACGCGGCGACGTTGAACGTCGGCGGCACGAGCTTCACGGGGACCGTGAGCGGGAATCGCGCCACGTTCACGGGCGTGACGGCGTCGGCGGGCGCGCAGCAGCTGAGCGTCGCGATTGCCCAGGGGTCGTGCTCGAAGACGGCGACGTCGAACGTGACCGTGCGGTCGGCGTGCACGGGTTCGGCGGTGACCGCGGTGAGCTTCCCGCAGGACACGCTTCCGGCCGGGCCGCCGCGCGGCGACAACAAGCTCAACTCGACCGAGCTCCCGATCGGCTCCAACCTCCAGATCAAGGTCGACGCGACCTGCGTCGATGGCGTGCAGGTGCGCATCAAGAACCGCGGCAATGGCAGCACTGTCGCCGGCCCCGCTGACTTCGTGAACGGCACGGTGACGCTGACGGCGGCGACGCTGCCTGATTCCGACAACGCGACCTACGACCTCTTCGCCGAGCTCGTGCAGAACGGCACCGCCATCAACACCCCGACCAGCAACCCGCTCGCCCAGGCCAGCATCACGGTGAACCGCGCCAAGCCGACGGTGATGCTCACCACCCAGCCGAGCTACGGCCCCGGCGATGACGCCGACCTGGTGACGCCCGGCATCCAGATTCGGGTGACCGGCACTGCGCCGCCGACGGGGGTGACCTGCACCATGACGATGGACAACGGCACGCCCGTGCCGGCGAACCCGAGCAGCACCGGCGACGTGTCGAACGACTTCACGCTGACCTCCGGTTCGCACACGGTGACGCTGAGCTGCACCGACATGGCCGGCAACGTCGGCACGGCGACTGCGACCTTCGTGGTCGATATCGATCCTCCGACGATCGTCATCACCTCGCCGGCCAACGTCGACGGCGGCGCGACGATGCTCGTGACCCAGAGCCCGCTGCCGATCATCATCACCGTCACCGGCGCCGAGGGGCAGACGGTTTCGGCGACGCTGCCCCCGGGCAGCGGCTGCAGCGGCGATACCGAGACCGTCACGAACGGGACCGCGACGCTCTTCATCTCGTGCGGCACCGACGGCTCGAAGACGGTGACCATCAAGGTCTCGGACACGGCCGGCAATGAAGCCACCGCGACGCTGAACTTCACCGTGCAGCTCACCGGTTGTGGCGCGGCCTTCACGCGCCCCATGGCCTGCCCGACGCTGCTCACCACCGCGCAGCTCAGCAACGGCATGTACAGCTTCCAGACCACCAGCAACGCGGTGTGCTCGGGGCAGCCGGCGCGTCTCTTCCGCACCGACAACTTCCCCGATGGCGGCATGAGCGCCGAAGTGGCGGCGGGCAGCACCACCCTCAGCGGCTCGGGCGTCGCGGCGTTCCCCCCGCTCGCGCTGACCAACGGCGACTACACGTACCGCGCCGAGGTGACGAACCCGAACGACGGCGGCATCAGCGAGACGCACTGTGACGTGACGGTCGACCTCGACGGCCCGTCGATCACCAACCCGGCGGCCGGCAGCGGCCCGACCATCATCAACGCCTCGCAGGACTCGCAGCCCGGCACCCCGGGCGTGCAGCGCACCCTGGGCTTCAGCGCGCGCGTGCCCGTCGGCGGCCACGTCGACGTCTGCACCACGCAGGCGGTCGACCCGGTGACCATGCAGCAGCGCATGACGTCGCCGGAGTGCGGCAGCGGGTGGTACGTGCTCGCGCAGAACGTCAGCAGCCCGGTGAGCGGCTTCACGTTCCCCGACGGCGCGTACTCCATCAAGATCGTCGTGGTCGGCTCGGGCCTGCCGGTCGCGCCGGAGTCTCCCGCGGTGCAGGTGCTCGTGGTCTCCCAGCGCCCGTGCGCGACGGCCAAGCGGCTCCCGCAGGACGTGAACAACGACCGCAAGCTCAACATCGCCGAGCTCAACGGCAACCCGGCGACGCTCGAGTTCACGCTCGGGTGTGGCGCCACCGCGGCGACGCTCGCGGCGACGAACCCCATCACCGTGCGTGACGTCGTCGCCGGTGCGCCTGCGGGCACGCGCGCTTCGACGTATTCCATCGCGGCCAACGTGGTCACCGTGACCCTCACCGGCTCGGGCGTCGCGGAAGCCGATCTCGACCTCTTCATCGACATCGCCGACGTGGCGGGCAACCGCAGCCTCTTCAGCGCCAGCGACTTCACCTTCCGCATCGACCCGGTGGCGCCGACCTGTGACATCCAGACGCCGAGCGCGAGCCAGACCCTCGTTGGCCAGGCGGGGGCTCCGGGCGGCATGTTCTCGGTGGTGGTGGGGACCGCCGCCGACGTCGGCACCAACGGCGTGCACCTGACGTTCGGCGGGCAGCCCGCGCGCGACGTCACGCCGACCGCCAACGTCGCGACCTCGATCTTCGCCGTGTCCGGCACCGCGGCGTACGCGGTGGCGGCGGTGTGCACTGACGGCTCGGGCAACGCGACGACCGCCACCACGCGCAACCTCACCATCGACCTCGACGCCCCGACCTGCAACATCACGGCGCCGACCGCGTCGACCTACACGGCCAACCAGATCGCCACCTCGGTCACCGTCGGCGGCGCCGATGGGCAGCCGGTGACGATGCGCTCGAGCCTGAGCGGCACTCCGCTGACCCCGACGCTCACGGTCGTGACCGGCGTGGCGAGCGGCAACGTCACGTACCCGAACGGCACGCAGACCATCTCGGCCTCGGTCGCCGACCCCGCGGGCAACACCTGCACGGCGATGGTCGCGAACGTGGTCATCAACTCCACGTCGTGCACGTTCAACCTCACCAACGTGGTCGTGAACGCGGCTGGTTCCTGGTTCAACCGCTCGAACACCGGCAGCCTCACCGCGACCACGGGCACCATCAGCTCGGTCAACGCGAACAGCCCCGACTGCAAGGGCAACGCGGTGACGCTGGTGCGCACGCTGCCGACGGCGGGCTCGCCGGCGATGAGCACCACCAACGGCTCGACGGGCGACGTCTCGTTCGCGAACGTGGCAGTGGCCGACGGCGAGACGTGGACCGTGACCATCAACAACGGCGCGGGCATCCTGACCACGCAGACGTTCCGGGTCGGCCTCAAGGTGCCGGTGGCGACGGCGGCCACCATCGGTGGCAACGCGCTGACCTCGGGCCAGGCGCTCTTCTTCGTCGCGCCGACCGGCAACATCAACCTCGACACGACGGCGACCGGCAACATGCCGAAGGTGACGACCTACTTCCCTGACACGCAGCCGGGCACCGCGGGCTCGCAGACCCAGTTCGCGGCGACGGGCATCGGCAACACCAGGTACGGCAGCGACCTCGGGAAGATCGAGGTGCTGTACGGCGCGGCGACGCCCATCTCGTCGACGCTGGCGACCGACCCGATGGACCTGGCGGCGACGGGCCTGTCGCTCACCCACGCCACCACCGGGGCGTTCATCGTGCGCATCACCAGCGCGGCCGGCAACGCCACCGACTTCATCTCGAGCACCGCGACGGTCGACGTGATCGCGCCCGGCGGCCCGACGGTGGCGCAGAGCCTCACGTCGGCGCGGGCGGCGACCGTCAGCCTGCAGTGGAGCCCGGTGTACGACGACGGCACCGACAACACGAGCGGCGGCCTCACCGGCGGCCCGGTCGCGCAGCCCGCGGGCTACGACGTGCGGTGGACCACCACCTCGGTCAGCGCCAACAACGCGATGGTCGCGGTGTCGGACTTCTTCGGCACGGCGGCGAAGCAGGAAGGCATCACGGCGTGGTCGGCCAACCCGATCACCAAGCCGGTCACCGTGCCGCCGATCAACACCTACTACCTGGCGGTGCGCGCGCGTGACGACGTCGGCAACTACTCGACCTTCGTGCAGCCCACGGCGCTGCCGAACCCGTGGACGACGACGGTGATGACCGCGCCCGTGGCGTCGACGAGCTTCGGCACGTCGGTCGTCCTCGGCACCCTGGTCGGCAACGACGGCGCCCCGGACATGGTGGTCAGCGCGCCCGGCGTGACTGGCGGCGGCGCGGTCTACGTCTACGACTCGACGCTCCTGCCCAACGCCACGACCACGGGCTGCCCTGCGGGTTGCCAGACCCTCAGCCCGTCCGACACGGTGGGTGGTGCGTTCGGCAGCGACCTCGCGGTCGGCAACATCGGCGCGGTGGCGTCGGAAGTGAAGCCCGACCTGGTGATCGCGCAGACCTGGTCGGCGGCGCCGAACTCGGGCCGCGTGGTGCTGTTCTTCGGAACCACCGCGGCGACCCTCAACCCCGCCGACTCGATCGAGTTCCGCGGCGACACCAACAACCGCATCGGCCAGACGGTCTCGGTCATCAAGGACATCACCGGTGACGGGCGTGACGAGATCGCCATCGCCGCGCCGCTCTTCTCGTCGAACCGCGGCCGGGTGTTCATCTACAAGGGCCGCGACCGCGCCGACTGGTTGACGATTCGCACCGCGACCGACGGCACGACGAGCGTGCAGTACGTGCCGGTCGGCACGGCGAACGCCGACTACGTGATCGACGGCCCGAGCCCGCTGCTGGTGAGCCCGGCCGGCAACGCGTTCGGTCAGAACCGCCGCGGCTTCATCAGCGTGAACGACCTCGACGGCGACACGTTCCCCGACGTCGCGATTCCGATGTCGCGCGGCACGATCAACAAGTACCGGGTGTTCGGCTCAGCGACGATCAAGACCTCGACGGGCGCCTCGCCGCTCGACTCGACGGCGTCGTTCCGGCTGGAAGTGAACGACACGGCGATCGCCGACAACGCGAACACCAGCGGCATGGGCGTGGCGGCGATCGGCAACGCCGACCTCTTCGGCTCGTCGGGCGCGGACCTGGTGGTCAGCTACCCGGGCGCCGGCGGCGGTGGTCAGATCATCTTCATGTCGGCGGTGACGGCACCGACGACCCCGACCCTCAACCCCTCGGTTTCGACCCGCATCGTCGGCCCGCTGACGTTCGGCCAGTGTTTCTCGATGGGTACGCTCGACGGCGACGTGAATCAGGACGTCGTGTCGGGTACCAACGCAGCGTCGGGCAACGTGGCGTACGTGCTGTACCAGAACCTTGCGACCTTCGAGACCAACCCGCAGGCGGCGTTCTTCGTGTCGAAGTTCGACGCGACGGCCATCACGAGCAATGCCAGCAGTCGACTGGGTTCTGTGAATTTGCTACGAGACATCAATAACGACGCGACGATCGATCTCGTGCTGGTCGATCCCATCGGTGGAGAGGTGCGGACGTGGCGATGAAGAAGAAACGGTGGACTCCTCCACAGGTCGTCTCGTTGCCGGCCCCGCCGCCTCCGGTGCTGTTGCTCTGCACTGGCGCCTACAACTGCGTGATCGAGGCCGGCTACGACTGCTGCCAGCCGACCTCGGCCGAGTGCGGCAACTGCTGAGCTGAACCCGGCGGTCTGAAAAGGGAGGCGCGCAGGAGCCAGGGCCCCACCCAGCTCCCGCGCGCCTTCGACCATCGGGCCCCACCACCTGCCTGCCCCGTCCCGCCCGACGCGCTCTCGTGAGAGCAGGGCGCGCACCAGCGACAACCTGCTGAACTGACGAGCGGCGCAGGCGCTCGCGTGGTGCGCCGCGCGGACCGACACGCGGACTCCACTTTGCGTTCTCAGCCGATGGGAAGGCCGGGAGCCTTTGGGGTTAAGTCACGCCCCATGCCGGTCGAGCTGCGCCGCGGAGGTCTCGTGCTGCAGGGCACGCCCCTGTGGTTCGACGCGCGCACGCGCTCTCCCGTCGCGTTCGTCTCGCACGCGCACAGCGACCACATCGCGCGGCATGACCACGTCATCGCCACGCCCGCGACGCTGGAGCTGATGGCGCACCGGCTGGGGCCGCTCGAGCTGGCGACTCCGCTTCGGTACGGCGAGACGATGGAGCTGGGCGGCTTGAAGCTGGAGTGCTTCTCGGCCGGCCACGTCTTCGGCTCGGCGCAGATCCGCGTCACGCGCCCCGACGGCCACCGCGTGGTCTACACCGGCGACATCTCGCTCGAGCCGGCGCTCACCTCGGAGCCCGCGCCGATCCTCGAGTGCGACACGCTGGTCATCGAGTCGACCTTCGGCCACCCGAAGTACCGCTTTCCCCCGCGCGCGCAGGTCTACGACCAGGTCGCCGCGTGGTGCCGCGCGAAGCTGGCCGAGGGCGTCAGGCCCGTGCTGCTCGCGTACTCGCTGGGCAAGTCGCAGGAGACGGTGCGCCAGCTCATCGCGCGCGGCCTGCGCATCTGCGCGCACCCGACGATTCACGCCGTCGGCACGGTGTACGAGCGGCTGGGCATGTCCGTGGGCGCGCGGCTCTTCGAGGGCACGTTCGAAGACGACGAGGTCGGGCTCTTCCCTCCATTCCGGCGCGGCGATTCGTTGAGCGGCACCGGCCGGCGTTCGCTCGCGGTGCTCACCGGCTGGGCGGTCGAGCCGTGGGGCGCGCGGCGCAGCGGGGCCGACGTCGCCTTCCCGGTCAGCGACCACGCCGACTTCCCCTCGCTGGTGACGCTGGCCGAGCGGAGCGGCGCGCGCGAGGTCATCACGCTGCACGGCTTCGCCGACGAGCTGGCCGACTCGCTGCGCAGGAAGGGCCTCTTCGCGCGCGCGGTGCACGAGCAGGTGCAGATGGCGCTCGACTTCGGGTGATGGCACAACCGACGCCGATGAAGGCGACCCGCCTGGTGTTGCTCAGCGAGCTCCGTGGCCTCACCGTCACGCGCACGTCTCTCGATGGCGCCGACGCGGTGTGCCTCGACCAGCAGCTGCTCGCCGCCGCGGGCTTCGTCGAGCACGAGAAGGTCGACGTGCTGGTGCTCACCACGGGCACCCGCTTCGCGTGCCGGCTCCTCGCGAGCCCGACGCAGGGCGAAGTGGCGCTCACGGGTCCCGCCGCCCACCTCGTGCGCGAGGGCGACGCGCTGTCGCTCTCGGCCTTCGGGTGGATGAAGGGCAAGGCCGCGCAGAAGCACGTGCCGAGCGTGGTGCAGGCGCTCGAGGGCAACGTGGTCAGCGGGCCTCCGCTGGCGCGGCCCGAGAAGAAGAAGTCGAAGTCGAAGGTGGCGTGATGCCCGCGAAGGTCTTGCGGTGTGGCGCGCGCCTGGTGTCGATCGACGAGAGCATCTGCGAGATGGCGCGGCCGCGCGTGAACTGGCCGGCCTTCGAGGTCGCCGAGCCCGGCTCGGAGGCGCTCGCGCTGACCGTCACGCGGCGTGAGGCGATCGAGGGCGGGCTGCGGCTCGATGCTCCCCTGGGGCAGTGCACGATGCGGCGCCAGGGCGCCGCGCTCGAGGTGCAGCTGGAAGACGGCATGTTTCGCGGCGAGCTGGTGCTGCGGCTCGCGTGGTACCTCGCCGGCACCGACGATGGCGCGGTGCTGATTCACGCCAACGCGCTGTCGAACGGCGCGCGCGCGTCGGTGGCGGCGGGCAAGAGCGGCGATGGCAAGTCGACCCTTGCGCGGCTCGGCGCCGAGGCGGGGCTGACGCTGCTGAGCGACGAGGTGGTGATGCTCTTCCCCGACGGGCGGGTGAGCGGCACGCCGTTCAAGTCTGACTTCGACCGGCCGGGGAGTCCGGGGCTGGTGCGCGCGAAGTACTTCCTCGCGTTGCACAAGGCGCCGCACGAGGCGCTGGGGCCGTTGAGCGCGATGGACGCGGCGCAGCTGGCGATGGGGCAGTGCTTCGAGGTTGCGGAGCTCGCGCTGCCGAGGTCCGAGGTGCGGCGGCGGTTGTTGGCGTTCTTGTCGAGCGTCGAGCTGGCGACGTTGTCGTTTCGCAAGGACGTCGCCGCGGGCGAGTTCGTGAAGCAGGCGCTCGCGTCGGAGTGAGGACGGCTGATTCCAGCGTTGCCCCTCACCCCGACATCAGCTCGGGGTGAAGACGGCCACCAGGCCCGACTTGCCCTTCACCGCCATCGGCTCGAGCTCTTCGAGGGGCACCTCTTCGCGGAGCAGGTCGCGCGTGGCGCGCGAGATGAGGAGCGGGCGACCAAGCGTCTTGGTGAGCGACTCGAGGCGCGAGGCGGTGTTCACGGTGTCGCCGATGGCGGTGTACTCGAGGCGGCGCGTCTCGCTGCCGACGTTGCCGACCACGACTTCCCCGGAGTGCACGCCGATGCCGATGCGCAGCTCGGGCTCGGCGCGGGCGCGGCGGCGGGCGTTGAGCTCTTCGAGCGCGGTGAGCATCTCGCGCGCGCAGGCGACGGCGTGGCGCGCGTGGTCGGGGTCGGCGAGCGGCGCTCCGAAGTAGGCCATCAGCCCGTCGCCGATGAACTTGTCGAGGGTGCCGTGGTGGCGAAAGACGATCTCCACCATCACCGAGTGGTACTCGTTGAGCAGGGCGACCACGGCGGCGGGCGCGAGCGTCTCGGACAGCGCCGTGAAGTCGCGGATGTCGCTGAACAGCACGGTGACCTGGCGCGCGGCCGGCGAGGTGTTCTGCGCGCCCTCGAGCAGTTGCTTCACGACGTTGGGGCTGAAGTAGCGGCCGAGCTTCTCGCGGTTGGCGGCCTCGGCGGCGACGCGGCCGAGGAGCGCGCGCACGCGGGCCACCATGTACTGGCCGGTGGTCGCGACGAGCAGCAGGAGCACCGGCGCGACGCACGACGAGACCGTCGAGAGCCCGGCGTGCTGCAGCAGCAAGAACGACGCGACGGCGGAGAGGGCGGCGACGGTCCACACCAGCCAGCGGGTGAGGGTGAGCGCGGCGAGGAGCAGCACCGCGGCGTAGGCGAGCGAGGTGACGGTGGCGGCCGCGCCGGGCGAAAAGCTGAGCGGCACCGCTTCCCATTGGAGCCAGAGGAGCATCGGCACGTCGAGCAGCGCGAGGGCGAGGCCGGACGGGAGACGGGAGGCGCGGACCTTCCACACCACGACGAAGAGCGCCGAGGCGAGCGCGCCGTAGATGGCGAAGATGGGGAGGTTGACCTTCCAGTCGGCGAGGCCGGCGACCAGGCCCTGCCAGGCGCTCAGCGCGAGGAGCACCAGCACGCCGAGGGCGCGGAGGGCGGCGATCCACGTCGCGTTGCGTTCGCGCTCGAGGCGGACGCTCGAGAGCCAGAGCTCGTCGGTGCGTTCGTCGCGGGTCGGAGGGGTGGCGGACACCGGGGTCACGCTGGCACGGGCGCGGGCCGACGCAATCTGACGACCGTCGGTGAGCGCGATCACACCTGAGCTACGCGAGGGGTCGGCGATCGGTTTCGGGGCCGGCGTGGGGTGGTGTGTGCCCCCTCTCCCCGTGGGGAGAGGGTTGGGGTGAGGGGAGTCGTGGCTGGTGGCGGTGCGTGTGACGTTGCCGGCGGTGGGCGCGGGAACGTCACGCGGACGGGCGTGGGGCGGAATTGTCTCCCCTCACCCTGACCCTCTCCCCAAGGGGAGAGGGGATTTCATTCAGGCCGGCGGGGCAGCCGGGCCCGCCATCGCCTCGACATGGGCAGTCGCCTCAGCGAGGTACGCGAGGCGGCGCAGGCGCACCTCATCAGGCAGCTCGGCGAACGCCTTGAACGCATCGGTGAGCACCGGGCGGTTGCCGTTGCTGGCGATGTGCGCGAGGTCCTGGCTGGCCTCGGTCGAGTCGACGGCCTCTTCCCAGTTGTTGTCGGGCATGAAGCCCGCTTCCATCAGGGCGCTGAAGAGCTGCACCGCGGCGAGCTTCATGCGGAGCTCACCGAGCAAATCGAGCGCCTCGGCGGACGCCTTGAGCTCGTGCAGCGCACCGGTGATGCGCGGGTCGATGTCGGCGGTGGGATCTTCCACCTCGATGGCCTCGCGCAGGTCGGTGTTGAGCCCGTCGACCGCGGCCTCGCTGGGCAGCACTTCTTCGCCCACCTCGCGCAGGTACATCACGGCGACGGCAGCATCACCGCCACCCGAGGCGACCACTTCCTTCGCCTTGGCGACGGCCTGCATGTCGGGCACCGGGCGGCGGCCCTCGAGGCGCGTCTTCACCGCCTCGCGGTAGAGGTGCTCGAGCGACGTACCGCCGGGCATGCGCACCGGCAGGGGCGGGCGGAGGCCGGGCACGTCGAGCACCCACGGCGGCGGGTTGGCGACGTGCTTCATGCCGCGGAACAGCAGGGTGCCGGGCGGGTCGGCAGGGCGGAACGGGGGCAGCTCGCTCTCGGGGCTGCTTTGCACCTGGCCCATCACGGCGGCGCGCTGCTCACGGGTGAAGCTGGTGACGCCGACGGCGGGCGGAGGCGGAGGCGGCGGCGCGTCTTCACCGTCGAGGCCGACCACGCGGTCCATGTCGCAGTCGTCGAACTCCAGTTCCTCGAGGCCGGTGGCGCCGGTGAAGTCGCAGCGCAGGAGCTTCAGCTTCTCGAACGTCGCGCCGTCGAGCTTCGCGCCGCGGAAGTCGCAGTCCTGCAGGCGGCCGCCGTGGAAGTACGCGTTCGAGAGGTCGGCGTCTTTGAAGCTGACCTTCGAGAGGTCGCACTTCTCCCACTCGGACCCGATGAGGGTGAGCGCGGAGAGGTCGGCGTTGGCCGAGAAGAGGTGGGGGAACGTCGCGCCGGTGTGGTCGACGGGAACCTTTCCGTCCTTGCGGAGCTGGTTCCACTGCTTCGACCCTGCCTTGAGCAACTCTTCGATGCTGACCTGCTTAGCCATGGGCCGGGGCTTCTAGATTGATCACCCGAACGTGTCGCGGATTTTCGGGTCCATCAGGAGCACGAAGACCCAGATCGCGAGCGGCAGCCCGAGCACGAAGCACGACGACGTACAGCAGGGCAGGGCGAGCATCACGCACGTCATCGTGGCGAACGCCATCGAGCGGCCGACGCGCAGCTGCCAACCGCCCCACGCGAGGAGCGCGCCGCTCAGCACCAGGTAGGCCATCAGGCCCATGAGCGCCGGCCGGCCCAGCTTGAGCGGCGCGAGCAGCAGCTCGAAGAACTTCCACAGCGGGGGCACCAGGCTCATCAGCAGGCCGATGGCCGCCACGCCCGACACGAAGATGCCCAGCACGATGACCAGCACCGAGGGGACGTGGAGCTTCTCGCGACCAGGGACGAGCATGGCCGCGCATGTTCCCAAGCCGGCGCGAAGTGGGCTACAGCCGCGCGCGTGCTCGAGTATCGCGTCACCGACGACCACGCCGGCGTGCGGCTGGACAAGTACCTGAAGAAGACGCTCTCGAACGTCCCGTTCAGCCACCTCTTCAAGATGATTCGCGTGAAGAAGATTCGCGTGAACGGCAAGCGCGCCCAGCCCGAACAGCCGCTGGCCGCGGGCGACGTCATCACCGTGCGCGGCACCGATCAGCAGCTGCTGGGTGACCGCGAGCGCGCCAAGCCGCCTCCGCCCCCGGTGGACCTGAGCGAGCTGAAGATTCTCCACGAGGACGACTTCATTCTCGTGCTCGACAAGCCGTCGGGCATGGCGGCGCACACCGGCAGCGGCATCACGGGCGGCACGGTGGTCGACGTGGTGCGCGCGCACCTCGGGCCGAAGGCCGAGCGCAACGGGTTCGCCGCGAGCCCCGCGCACCGGCTCGATCGCGAGACCTCAGGCGCCATCATCGTCGCCAAGCGCCGGCCGGCGATGGTGCACTTCACCGACGTCTTCACCAACCACCGCGCGAAGAAGAAGTACCTGGTGCTGGTGAAGGGGAAGTTGCCGAAGCCGCACGGGCTCATCGACCTGCCGCTGGCCGAGCACCAGCAGACCGCCGAGTCGCGCGAGCGCCGCGGGGTGAACATGCAGGAAGCCCGCACCCGCTATTCCGTGCTGTGTCAGAACAGCCACGCGGCCTACGTGGAATGCACGATTGAAACTGGCCGAACCCACCAGATTCGGCGACATTTCGCGGCCATCGGCCACCCGGTTGCGGGCGATTCGAAGCACGGTGATTTTGCATTCAACCGTGAGGTGAAGGCGCGGTGGGGGCTGAAGCGGCTGTTTCTCCACGCCACGAGGCTGGAGGTGCCGCACCCGGAAGACGGGCGGAAGCTGGTGATCGAGTCACCGCTGCCGAGCGAGCTGGTGGACGTGTTGCAGCGGGCGGCGTTGGTGGTGAAGGGCCGCGGTGAAGCCGAAGACCCGAAGCGAGAGTGAAGCGATGACCGAAGCGAAGCTCGTGCTGGTGAACGTGCCGAAGAAGCGCTGGTGGGTGGCGCCGTTCAAGTTCTTCGGGTTCCTGCTCTTCACCGGCGTGACGGCCGCGGCGTGCGTGTACGGCTTCGTGTACTGGAAGTACGCCGACGGGCTCCCCGACATCCCCAAGGTCGACGAGTACCGGCCGCCGATCCTCACCGAGGTGTACACGGTCGACGGCGTGCTCGCGGGTGAGTTCTACAACGAGCGCCGCAAGGTGGTGCCGTACGAGCGCATTCCCAAGCGCCTGGTGCAGGCCTTCATCGCGGCCGAAGACGCGGACTTCTTCGATCACTTCGGCGTCGACGTGCTCGGCACCGCGCGCGCCGCGTTCAAGACGGTGCTCAAGAAGATCGCCGGCAAGGGCAAGGTGCAGGGCGGCTCGACGCTGACGCAGCAGACCGCGAAGGCGGTGTTGATCAGCACCGAGGGCTACAAGGAGAGCACCGCGAAGACCATCAAGCGCAAGATTCGCGAAGCGCTGCTGGCGCGCCGGCTCGAGAGCGAGCTCACCAAGGAACAGATCCTCTACCTGTACCTGAACAACGTGTACCTCGGGCACCACAGCTACGGGGTGCAGTCGGCGGCCGAGAACTACTACCGCAAGGACGTGAAGGACCTGACGCTCGCCGAGATGGCGCTGCTCGCCGGTCTCCCGCAGGCGCCGTCGACGTACTCGCCGTTCACCGCGCCGGAGAAGGCGAAGAAGCGCCGCCAGTACGTGCTCGGGCAGATGAAGGAGAAGGGGATGATCACCCAGGCCGAGTTCGACGAGGCGTCGAAGGCCGAGGTGAGCGTGTACCCGGTGGAAGACGTGTTCCACCAGTTCGCCCCGTACTTCACCGAGGAGACGCGGCGTGACGTGGTCGAGCGCTACGGCAACAAGACGTTGCTCAACGAAGGCCTGAAGGTCTTCACCACGATGGACAGCGAGAAGCAGCGCGCCGCGCAGGAAGCGGTGCTGTGGGGCCTGCTCGCGGTCGACAAGCGCCAGGGCTACCGCGGGCCGGTGCAGCAGCTCCCGAGCAAGACCGAGCAGGACAAGTTCATCGAGAAGTCGAAGAAGGTGATGGGTGACCAGGAGATCGAGCCGGGCCGCTATTACGTCGGTCTCGTCACGGCGATCGCGAAGGACTCGCTGAGCGCGGACGTCACCATCGGGAGCAAGGTCGCGAAGCTGCCCGCGCTCGGCATGCGGTGGGCGCGCGAGGTGAACGGCGAGCGGTACTACCCGTCGGTGCTGATCAACAACGTCAAGCCGCTGAAGGTCGGCGACGTGATCGTCGTGCGCGCGGTGAAGGACAAGAAGGGCCTGACCGACGACAAGGAAGCGTGGAGCGACTCGCTGGCCGAGTCCGTGCCCGAGGGTGTGCCGCTGGTGCGCCTCGAGCAGGAACCCGAGCCGCAGGCGGCGATCGTCAGCATCGACCCGCACCGCCAGTACCTCTCGGCGATGGTGGGCGGCTACGACTTCGACGCGAACGAGTTCAACCGCGCGTTCCAGGCGTGCCGGCAGCCGGGCTCGAGCTTCAAGCCGATCGTCTATTCGGGCGCGATCGAGAAGATGGGGTGGACCGAGGGCACCGTGCTGGTCGACTCGCCCATCGTCTACGACGACCCCGAGAACCAGAACCGGTGGAAGCCGGCGAACTACGACGAGAACTTCAAGGGCGAGGTGCTGCTCAAGGAAGCGCTCGTCAACTCGATGAACATTCCGGCGGTGAAGACCTTCATCGAGCTGGCGCGGCACCTTGGCAACAAGAACGAGGTGGTGGGCATCAAGGCGATCGCCGACTACGCGCACTCGCTGGGGTTCTCGACGCCGCTCAACCCTGACTACTCGGCGGCGCTGGGCAGCTCGTGCGTGTACCCCATCGAGCTCGCGCAGGTGTACGCGACCATCAACCGGCTGGGCGTGAAGAAGCCGACGTACTTCGTGCGGAAGATCGAAGACCGCTTCGGGCGCATGGTCGAAGATCACACCGCGCACGATGATCCGTGGGCGTCGCTGCAGGATCGCGTGGCGAGTGGCTATGCGCGCTTGTTCGAGCCGGGTGAGCAGGTGATGTCGCAGGAGACGGCGTACCTCGTGACCGACCTGATGCGCGGCGTGGTGCTCAATGGCACGGGCGCTCCGGCGCAGCGGCTCGGGAAGCCGGCGGCGGGCAAGACGGGCACCACCAACGATTCGTTCGACGCGTGGTTCACGGCGTTCACGCGCGATCTCGTGACGAGCGCGTGGGTTGGCTACGACCTGAACCCGCACCCGCTCGGGAAGTACGAGACGGGTGGTCGCGCGGCGCTGCCGATCTGGCTGGCGTACATGATGAAGGCGCTCGATGGGCGCGCGCAGCCGGAGTTCGCGCCGCCGCCGCAGCTCGCGCTCATTCAGCGGCGCATCGACAAGAAGAGCGGGAAGTTGGCGACGAGCACGAAGAACTCGATGCAGCTGTGGTTCAAGAAGGGCACCGAGCCTGAGGACAGCGAGCCTGAGAAGGGCGGCACGGACGCGTCGAACTTCTTGCAGGTGCCGTGAAGATTCAGCGGCGGATGAACGACGCGGCCAGGATCGCGTAGCTCGCAAGCATGACGACTGCAGCGACTCCGATGCTGAGGCGCACGGCGCGCTTCACCCATGGTCGAACTTGGTAGTTCAGCTCGACGAGCGCCACCAACGCCGGCACGACGATCGGGGAAGAGTGCGTCGAGAAGAACTCGATGAAGTCGTCGCTGGCCTGGGTCAACGAGTTCCCGCAGCCGATGTCGATGGCGGGCCGCAGGACGCGGAACAGGACCACCGCTCCGCTTGCCAGGGCGAGCTCCAGCGAGAGTTCGAGGCGGAGGAGGCGGCGCACGCGAGCGTGAGTGTACTGCTTTCCCCTCACCCCAACCCTCTCCCCAGCGGGGAGAGGGGGATTGGAGTGGCGGTCAGCTGCCCCAACGGATACCCGTCGTCCTTCTGATGTCCGTCGCTCTGCCGCCCGCCGCTGAAGTCGCGTCGACGCCTGAGGCCGAGCTGCGCGCGCTGTGGAAGCTGGCGTTGCCGCTCGCGCTCGCGCAGGCGGGCCAGGCACTGATGGGCATGGTCGACACCGCCGTGCTCGGCCGCCTCAACGCCGCGGCGCAGGCAGGCGCGGGCCTGGGCAACTCGCTGACCTTCACCTGCACCTTCTTCGGCATGGGCGTGCTGCTCGCGCTCGACCCGCTCGTCTCGCAGGCCATCGGCGCGGGCGAGCACGTGAAGGCGCGCACCACGTACTGGCAGGGCGTGTGGCTGGCACTGCTGACCAGCGTGCTGGTGATGATCCCCGTCGCGGTGATTCCGTTTCTGCTCGAGCCGGCCGGAGTCGCGCCGGCGATCGCCGCGGGCGCGCGCGTCTACATGTGGTGGCGGCTGCCGGGCGTGGCGGGCGTGCTGCTCTTCGTCGCCGCGAAGAGCTACCTCACGGGCGTCGGCCGCGTGGGCATCACGGTGGTGGCGATGGTGATCGCCAACATCGCCAACCTCGCGCTCGACGTGGGGCTGGTGTTCGGCGTCGGCCCGATTCCCGCGCTCGGAGTGACGGGCGCGGCGGTGGCGACGGTGTTGTGCACGTGGCTGCAATTCGCGGTGCTGCTGTTCGGCTTCCCGAAGGCGCCCGAGGGCCGGGTGCGGAAGTTCCAGTCGGCGGAGGTCTTCAAGGCGTTCAAGATCGGCGCGCCGATCGGCCTCCACTTCATCGCGGAGTCGGGCCTCTTCTCGCTGACCGGCGTTCTCGCGGGCGGGCTCGGCGAGGTGCCGGCGGCGGCGCACCAGGTGGCGCTCAACTGGGCGAGCCTCTCGTTCTGCGTGGCGGTGGGCATCGGGAGCGCCGCGGCGACGCGCGTGGGCTGGGGCATCGGGCGTGAAGACACTCCGGCGGCGCGGCGCGCGGGGCTGATGGCCTTCGGCAGCGTGGTGGTCTTCATGGGCTTCAGCGCGGTGCTCTTCTTGATCTTCGCGGTGCCGATGGGGCGCCTCATGTCGGCCGACGAGGGCGTGGTGCAGGTGGCGGCGTCGCTCTTCGTGGTGGTGGCCTTCTTCCAGCTCAGCGACGGCGTGCAGGCGGTCGGCGCAGGCGCGTTGCGGGGCACGGGAGACACCACTTTCACCTTCTGGGCGAACATGGTCGGCCACTGGTGCATCGGGTTGCCGGTCGCGTGGTGGCTCGGCGTACACGGCCCGCATGGCGTGGTGGGCCTGTGGTGGGGGCTCTTCGCGGGGCTGAGCGTGGTGGCGGTCTCGCTGCTGGTGCGCTTCGCGGTCAGCACACGGCGGCACGTCGCGCGGCTCTCGTAACCAGCGACGCGGCCCGCGCGTACGGCGCAGATGGACTGGCCCGCCCTCGTCATCGCCGACCACACCGGCACCATCACCCACTGGTCGCCGGGCGCGGAGCTCGCCTTCGGTCACCGCGCTGAGCACGTGGTGGGCAAGACGCTCGACGTCATCGTCCCCGAACAACACCGCGCCGCGCACTGGGTCGGCTTCCGGCGCGCGCTCACCAGCGGCAAGGCGGCGGTGGAAGGTCAGGTCGGGCCGTTCCCCGTCGTGCACCTCGACGGCAAGGCGAGGGAGGTCCCCGGGCGGCTTACGTTGCTGCGCCGCGCGAACGGGGAGGTCTTCGGGGCGATGGTGGTGTTCGGCTGAGTCGTGCTAGAAAGAGTTGTATGGACTCCAAAGTGAGTGAGTTGGCCCGGACGTTCCGCGACGCGCGGCGGGTGGTCTTCGTGTGCGGGGCGGGCATGTCGGTGGCGAGCGGCGTGCGCGCATACCGCAGCGGCCCCGGGGCCATCTGGAGCGAGATGGTGCTCGAGTGGGGCACCTTCCAGAAGTTCACCGACGACCCGGCGGCGTGGTGGCGGGAGTTCTGGCTCAAGGCGCACGGCGACGTGCTGAAGCTCGAGCACGAGGTGAAGCCGAACGCGGGACACGCGGCGCTCGTCGCGTTCATGGCGAAGAGCGCGCAGCACCTGGTGGTGACGCAGAACATCGATGGGCTCCACCGGCGCGCGGGGCACCCCGAGGGGCAGTTGATCGAGATCCACGGGCGGCACGACCGCTTCATCTGCGCGAGCGGCGGAGGCTGCGAGGGCGTGGACCACCCCGTCGACCGCGTGGACCTGAGCGGCGTCGACGCGGGCCGCTTCCCCCGGTGCCCCAGGTGCGACGCGCCGATGCGGCCGAACGTGCTGCTGTTCGACGAGGCGTACGATTCCCACCCCGCGTTCCAGGCGCACCGCGCGCGCAAGGCGCTCAACGACGCCGACGTGCTGGCCTTCGTGGGCACGTCGTTCTCGGTGGGCATCACCAGCTACGCGGTGCACTGCGCGCAGGTGTCGGGCGCGACGGTGGTGAACGTGAACGTCGAGCGCGCGCCGTTCGAGACGGTGGGTGGCGGTGGGTCTGAGGTGCTGAACGTGCTCGGGCGCGCCGAGGAGTTGCTCCCGGCGCTGCTGGCGTAAGAAGCCAAGGATGGTCAGAACCCTGGTGGTGGCCGCGGTGCTCGCGTCGGTGTCGGCGTGTCAGTGCGGTGTGCCGGCGGGTGAGGACGGCGGGGGCGGCGGAGGTGGCGCGACCGGTGGCGGCGCTGCGACGGGCGGCGGTGCGACCGGTGGTGGCGGCGGCGCGACGGGTGGCGGCGCGCCCGACGGCGGCTACGCGGTGCGACTGGACGTCTCGACACAGGGGACGTCGACGGCGACGAGCTGCAACCAGGTGACGGTGCGCGGCGTGGGCGTGCGCACGGTGGCGCCAGTCGAGCTCGACACGCCGGTGGGGCTCGATGGCGGGCCGTGGGTGGACTTCTTTTCCGACGCGACGTGTACGAGCGGCGTGGCGGGTGCGCTCCTCGGCGCGGGCACCAGCACGACGCAGCTCTACGCGAAGTCGCGCGCGTTCGGCCGGCTCGCGATCGAGGCGAGCGCGGCGGGGCTCGACTCGGGCGTCGCGACGTTCATTTCGATGGCGCAGATCGGCTGGGATCGGGCTGGCGCGGTGGTGCCGAGTGCGTGTGCGCCGTTGCCGACGTTGCGGGCGGTGGTTCCGAATTCCGACCGGGAGGTGGCGGCGGCGGTGCGCTCGAAGCTGACGCTCATCACGGCGTTTCCCTTCGGTGGGTCAGCGACGGATGCGGGGTGCTTCAACTCGCAGTGGGATGTGTATCTCGAGGCGGGGACGTCGGCGGTGCCGGTGTGGGGCGCGTCGACTTCGGCGATGGGGACCACGGCGAACTTGCGGTTGTCGCCGTTGCTGCCCGAGGGGTTGATGCTGGGGCAGATGGATTTGACGCTCTCGGCGCAGTGCCTCGGTGCGGGCGCCGACTGTGATGGGGGCTCGGCTTGTTGTGGTGGGGCGTGTGGTGCCGGCGTCTGTCCGTGAGGGCGGCTCGCGCGGCGGCGAAGGGTTTCTCCTCACCCCGACCCTCTCCTCCTCGGAGGAGAGGGAGTTCGCGCGCGCGAGCGCGCGTCAGCGCAGGCGCTTGAGGATCGGCGTGCGCAGCGGCCGCGGGAGTGACGCGCCGAGCGAGATGACCGAGCTGAGCTGCCACGGGAAGGTGAAGACCTTCTTCTTGCCGAGCATCGCCTTGCCCATGCGCTCGACGGCGTCGTCGGTCTCGAGGAGGAACGGCATCGAGCCGGGCTTGTTCTTCGCCGTCATCTCGCTCTTCACGAACCCGGGGTGAATCGAGGTCACGTCGATGCCGTACTTGTCGACGTCGAGCCGCAGCGATTCGAGGAACATCGCGAGGTACGACTTGGTGCCGCAGTAGGTGCACGAGAGCGGCAGCGGCACGAGCCCGGCGAGCGAGCTGATGCCGACGAGGTGCCCGCGCTTGCGCTCGGCCATCGCGGGCAGCGCGCCGAGCAGGGTGGCGGTGGCGCCGGTGACGTTGACGTCGATCTGCCGCTTCACCGATTCCCACTGGAACTTCTTCGGGTGGGTCGACTCGCCGACGCCCGCGTTGGCGATGACGAGATCGAAGCCGCCGATCTCCTCGTCCTTCTTCTTCACCCAGGCGAACGTGGCGTCGGCGTCGGCCACGTCGAGCTTCACCGGCACGATGTTCTCGCCCGCTTCGGCGCGCAGCGACTCGAGCTGCTCGAGGCGGCGCGCGGCGGCGTAGACCTTCACGTCACGCTTGGCGAGCCACGCGGCGAGCCCACGGCCGAGGCCGCTCGACGCGCCGGTGAGGAGGGCGTTCTTCCAGGGGGCGCTCATGGAACCGGGACCTCTCCGCACGACGTGTAGACCGAGTTGTCGGTCGGGAAGTGCATGTTGATGACGTAGCCGCCCTTGCTGAGGTCCTTGAACTGCAGGGGACCCTCGGCCGAGTCCGACGCGTCGCTCTCGCTGACGATGCGCGTCGGGTCATCGGGCTTCGGCGTCGGGCTGATCAGCTGGTACTTCGGCGTCGAGATCTCGCCGCAGGTGCTGTTGGCGTGAATGTGCACCAACTGCGCCGCGGTGCCGATGGCGACGACGTCGAGCACCACGTGCACCTTGCCGCCCTGGCCCTGGGTGATCACCGCGAAGCCTGACTGGCCGCTGTTGTTGTCGGGCTTCATGGTGACGCGCAGCTCGCCAGGGCCGCACGCGGACAGCACGGCGACGAGGACCACCGCGGGGAGGAGTCTCGACATGGCGTTGCGCTCTACCACGCTCATGGCGTGCGGTAGGGCTTGAACCAGTCGCCCATCGCGATGTTCGCGAGCGTGAGCCCGACGAAGTCGCGCGCAAACGGGAGCTTCACCAGCCAGTCGGCCTGGCAGAGCGGTGAGTCGCTCTCGATCGGGCAGAGCGCCTGCCCCGAGACGGCGAGCGTGCCGGCGGCGGTGCGCGCGAGCCACGCTGCACGCGGGCGACGGAGGCGACACGGCGAAGCGACGAGCTCGCGCTGGAGCGCCTCGTAGCGCTCGGGCATCGCGCGCTCGAGGTAGCCGCGCAGGAAGTGGGCCTGGCCGACCCCTTCGCGCAGGCCGCCACACTGGCCGACCACGGGGCGGTAGGCCGCGAGGTCTCCGTGCGCGACGAGCAGGTACGGCGCCTGCGCGGCCCACAGCGCGCGCTTCAGCCGGCCCTGGTCCGCCTCGTTGACCGGCTTCCACTCGGTGACGTCGAGGCCGCGGCCGATCGCCTCTTCCCAGGCGTGGCGCTCGATGCCCAGCAACGCGACGCCGACCATCTCGCCCACGAGGTGCTCGGTGGTGAGGCAGAGGCGCGCAAGGGTGCGAACGTCGCGGGCAGCCGCGGGGCCGGTGTTGGTCGCGAGGCCCTGGAGCAAGCGCGCCTTCGCCAGCGTGGTGAGGTCATCGAAGCGGGGAATCGGCTCGTTGAGCGCATCGAACGGCATGCCGTCGAGCTGGCCGCCATCGGGCTCGAGGTCCCAGTACGCGGCGCCCTCGAGCTGCGACATCCAGGTGAGGTCGAGTTGCTCGACTCCCGCGTCGCCAGCGTGCGTGGGCCACGCGGAGCTCCAGCTCTTGATCTGCTCGGTGAGCGTGGCGCCGAGCTCGGGGCCGGCGTCGACGCGCTCCCACCTGACGTGCGCGAAGAGCACGCCCGAGGCGTCACCGCCGTCGCGCTGCGCGAAGAGGTCGTCGTCTTTCCATGCGTCGCCATCGGCCTTCACCCGCGCGCCCCACGTCGCCCAGTCGGCGTCGACTCTCTCCTGCGCGTGCGCGAGCGAGTCGGAGGCGCGCATCTTCGCCCAGCCGCCGAACCCGACGAGAGCGACCACGAGCACCGCCAGCGCCCCGAGGCCGATGCGAAGGACGAGCGTCACGCGCGGCTCCAGGCGCGCACGATGGCGGGCGTGTACTGCAGCGAGCCGTGCCGCGCGGGCAGCGAGCGCAAGTCGGCCACGGCCTGTGCGATGTCGGCCGCGTGCGCCGCGCCGAGCGATTCGTCGAGGCCCTCGAAGATCTCCGAGAACTCGTCGATGAACTGCTGGCGGTACGCGGCGTTCTCGTCGGCGCCGCGCAACAGCGGGCGATCGACCTGCACGCGCGGAAAGCCGGCCTCCTGGAAGAAGCGCGCGACGTGGCGGCCGACGTTGGGGTCACCTCCGCCGTCGCGCTGGGCGGCGTTGAGCATGGCGAGCACGCGGCTGACGCTCTGGCTCGGCGGCGACATCGAGAACGTGTCGTTCTCGACCTCGATGAACACGCAGAAGCCCTCGGGGCGCAGCACGCGACGCACCTCGCGCAAGATGGGCAGCGGGTCGCGCACGTGCTCGAGCAGCCAGCTGCAGTGCACGCGGTCGAAGGTGTGGTCGGCGAACGGCAAGCGCGTCGCGTCGGCGCGGGCGACGTGCACCTCGGGGTGGTTCTTGCGCGCGGCGGCGAGCTGGGTGGGCGAGAGGTCGACGCCCGCGAGGTGGACGCCGGGGAAGTCGCGCAGCAGCCGCGTCGCCATCGCGCCGGTGCCGGTGGCGAGGTCGAGCACGCGGTGGCCGGGCTTCAGGTCGAGGCGCGAGAAGGTGAGCGGGCAGATGAACTCCGCCTGCTTCTCGAGGCGCGCGACCTCGAAGTCGTCGGTGCTGCCGTGCACGTATTTCTGTGCTGCAGGTTGAGCGGACATCACGCGGCTCCGTGGTGGCGGAGCGCGTCCTTGATGGCGGCGGCCGCGGCGGGCGTGACACCCGAGGGGAACGACTCGGTGCGCGCGCCGCTGAGCACCTCAACGCACGCGTGCACCGACTGCGCGAGGCCGTCGAGGTCGTAGCCACCCTCGAGGAGGAGGCCGAGCTTGCCGCCGCAGCACTCCTCGGCGAGGCGCTTCATCGCGCTGCACATCGCCGCGAAGCCGCGCTCGGTGACGTTCATTCCGCCGAGCGGATCGGCGCGGTGCGGGTCGAACCCGGCGGACACGAGCACGAGGTCGGGCGCGAACTTTCGCGCGGCGGGCAGGAAGACGTCGTCGAACACTGCGCCGTAGTCGGCGTCGCTGCGGCCTCCGGGGAGCGGCACGTTGAGCGTGAAGCCGCGGCCCTGGCCCGCGCCGGTTTCGTTGGCGGCGCCGCTGCCCGGGTAGAACGGGAACTGGTGGCTCGAGCAGAAGAGGACGTCGTTGCGCTCGTAGAACGTGTTCTGTGTTCCGTTGCCGTGGTGCACGTCCCAATCGACGATGAGCACCTTCTTCGCGCCGGCGTTGCGCGCGGCCTCGGCGGCGACGGCGATGTTGTTGAAGAGGCAGAAGCCCATCGCGTGGTCGGCCTCGGCGTGGTGACCGGGCGGGCGCACGAGCGCGAAGCCGTTCTGCACTTCACCGCGGAGCACGTCGAGGGCGAGCTGCGTGGCGGCTCCGGCGGCGAGGAAGGCGGCGTGCGCGCTGCCGGGGCTCATCGCGGTGTCGGGGTCGAGCTGGGTCGACTTGCCGGCGAGTGAGGCGACGGCGTCGACGTGCTCGGGGCGGTGGACGCGGGTGACTTCTTCTTTCGTCGCGAGGCGCGGGGTGGCGTGTTCGGTGCCTGGGATTGGGGTTCTTGCGAGGAGCTCTTCGATGGCGCGCAGGCGGCCGGGGGACTCGGGGTGCATCGGGCCGGCGAGGTGTTGTTGCCAGGCGGGGTCGGTGAAGAGGCGCGTCGTCATGCGTGGTGCGCGTTCTATCTCCCTCTCCCCCGCGGGGGAGAGGGTTGGGGTGAGGGGAGAACTTTCGGTCTCTGCGCTTCGACGGGTTACTCCTCCTGCTCCCTCTCCCCCGCGGGGGAGAGGGTTGGGGTGAGGGGAGAACTTTCGGTCTCTGCGCTTCGACGGGTTACTCCTCACCCCGACCCTCTCCTCTGAAGAGGAGAGGGAGCTTCGTTTATTGCTCGTTCACGTTGCGTTCATGGAGCGCCCCCTAGCGTGCCTCTCACAAGGAGACGCACCATGAAGCGCATCAAAGTCTGGGACCTCGCCGTACGACTCTCTCACCTCGCGTTCGCCGTGCTCGTGCTGGGGGCTTTCCTCACGAACGAAGAGGACGCCCTCATTCCCCTGCACACCCGGCTCGGGCTCGTCCTGCTCGGCGTGGTGCTCTTCCGCGTCGCGTGGGGCTTCGTCGGCCCGAAGCACGCGCGCTTCACCGACTTCGTGCGCGGCCCGCGCGCCGTGCTCGACGAACTCAAGGTCATGCTGCGCGGCCGCGCGAGCCACTGGCTGGGCCACAACCCGGTCGGCGCGGTGATGGTCGTGGCGCTGCTGGTGGTGATGCTGGTGGTGACGGTCACCGGCGTCATCGTCTCGCAAGGCCCGGAGTGGAGCGGCGCGCTCGGCCTCTCGAAAGACCTCGGCCACGCCGTGAAGGAGTTGCACGAGGCCGCGGCGTACTCGCTGCCGGTGTTGCTGGTGTTCCACGTTGGCGGCGTCATCGCGTCGTCGCTGCTCGAGAAGCAGAACCTGGTGGCGGGCATCGTCACCGGCTTCAAGAACGCCACGCCGAGCGAAGACGTGGAGGCCGCTCCGTCGTTCGGCGCACGCGCGGGCCGGTTCCTCGTGTCGGCGCTGGTGGCGCTCGCCGCGGTGCTCGCGCTCTGGCGGCTGATGCCGATTGGCGAGGCCGAGGCGGCGACTCCGCTCACCGCGACATGGGAAGAGGCGGCGCGCCGGGAGGATCCCTCGTTCACTGGCTTCTCGGCCGCGCGGGGCAAGGCGCTCTACTTCGAAGAGCACGACGGCAAGAACGGCAAGGTCTCGTGCGCGACGTGCCACACGACTGATCCACGTCAGCCTGGGCGATCCCCAGTGGGGAAGGTCATCGAGCCGTTGTCACCGGCGGTGAACCCTGCGCGCTTCAGCGACCTCGCGAAGGCCGAGAAGTGGTTCGACCGCAACTGCAAGCAGGTGCTCGGTCGCGTCTGCACCGCGCGAGAGCGGGGCGACTTCCAGGCGTTCGTGGAGGGCCGCTGACATGAACACCCGTCAACGCTGGCTGGCCCTGTTCGCTGCCCTCGCCGTGCTCACCCCGATGTTCGCGGTCGCCGATGACGACGACGAGGGAGAAGAGGAACACCACCGCCGCAAGTCGCGCGAGGCGCCGGCCGTCACGCTCGATCCGCTCTACGTGAGCGAGTGCGGCAGCTGTCACCTCGCGTATCCGCCGCGGTTCCTCCCCGCGCGCTCGTGGAACGCGCTGCTCGCGGGGCTGGGCGATCACTTCGGCCAGAACGCCGAGCTCGACCCGAAGACGCAGCAGCAGCTCAAGGACTACCTCACGAAGAACGCGGGGCGCGATCCCGGAGGCGCGGTGCCGCTGCGCATCACGACGCTGCGCTGGTGGATCCACGAGCACGACGAGATCCCCGCGGCGACATATCGGCGAAAGGCAGTCATGAGCCCGGCGAATTGTGGCGCGTGCCACACGGGTGCATCGACCGGTGACTTCGACGAGCATGGCGTGAGGATTCCTCGCGATGCGCCTCCTGCTCGCTGAAGACACGCCGAACCTCGCGCGGAGCCTCGCCCAGGGGCTCCGCGAGGAGGGCTACACCGTCGACGTGGTGGGTGACGGTGAGAGCGCGCTGCACCTCGCGACCGAGCTGTCCTTCGACGCCATCGTGCTCGACCGCATGATGCCGAAGCTCGACGGGCTCGCGGTGTTGCGCGCGCTGCGGAAGAAGCACGTGAAGACGCCGGTGTTGCTGCTCACCGCGCTGGGCGAGGTGCGCGACCGGGTCGACGGGCTCGATGCGGGCGCCGACGACTACCTCGTCAAACCGTTCGCCTTCGAGGAGCTCCTCGCGCGGCTGCGCGTGCTGGTGCGGCGCGAGTTCGGCCAGGAGAGCAACACCGTCAGCGTGGGTGGCCTGGTGCTCGACCTCGGCGCGCACACCGCGATGGTGAAGGGCAAGCCGCTCGACCTGACGGCGCGCGAGTACGCGGTGCTCGAGCTCTTCGTCATGAAGCCGCGCGTGACGTGGTCGCGCACGCAGCTGGTCGAGCACCTGTACGCCGAGGACGCCGAGCGCGACTCCAACGTCATCGACGTCTTCGTGGCGCGCCTGCGCAAGAAGCTCGACGCCGCGGGCCTCGACGGCAGCGCGCTCATCACCACCCAGCGCGGGCTGGGCTACCGGTTCGATCCGCCATGACCCTCCGGCTCCGCCTCATGCTCTTCGTGGTCGGTCTCACCACGCTGTTGCTCGGCGCGCTCGGAGCGGTGGTGGTCGGCCGGCTCGAGCCGTGGGTCACCGAGGTCGTCGATGGCGAGCTGACGCGGCGCGCGGAGGTGCTGCAGCACGAGGTGAAGTTCGACGACGACGCGCTGCGGCTCGATGACGACGACGACCTCGGCCACCGCGGCTTGCCGTTTCGGCTCGAGAGCGAGCGCGGGGAGGCGTTGCTGAGCAGCGAGCTCGCGTTTCCTGCCGTCGAGCCGCGTGGCCTGGGCTTCACCACCGAGGAGACGGCGCGCGGCGAGCGGTTGAGGGTGCTGTCGGTCGCGTTTCAGCCGGGTGAGTCGCGCGAGCGGTTGGTGTTGCGGGTCGCGGCGCCGCTCACGGTCGTCTCGCACATCGCCGATCGCGTGCGCTTGGGCTTTCTGTTGTTGCTGGTGGTCGCGGCGGTGTTGGGCGCGGCGGGCGCGGCGGCGATCGCGCAGGGCGTGTCGGCGCCGATGCGGAAGTTGGCCGGTCAGCTCGATGCGCTGACTCCTGGAGAACAAGTGGCCTCGCGCGGGCTCGGGCCGGAGTTGGGGCGCGTGGCGGCGGCGTTCAATGGTCTGCTCGCGCGTCTGGCGGCGGTCTTCGAGGGGCAGCGGGCGTTCGTGGGGCGGGCGAGCCATGCGCTGCGCACTCCACTGGCGAGCATCTTGATGGAGACCGACGTGGCGTTGCGCAAGGAGCGGGACGCGGCGGGGTATCGCGCGGCGCTCGAGCAGATCGCGGCCACTGCGCGCGATGCGTCCCAACTCGCGGATGGGTTGTTGGCGTTGACGCGGGCCGATGCTGCGGCGGTCGCGCCGAAGGAGCGGTTTGCCGTGCGTGCGCTGGGGGATGAGGTCGAGCGCCTGTTTCAGCCGAGGTGCGCTGCGAAGCAGCAGACGCTGACGGTCGAGGTGCCGGCCGAGGTGGAGTTGGTTGCGACGCGCGGGCGGGTGCGTGAGTTGGTCGACGCGCTGCTCGACAACGCGGTCCGCTACACCCCCAAGGGTGGGCGCGTCGCGTTTCGGGCGCGGAAGGAGGGCGGGGTGGTGGTGCTCGAGGTGAGCGACAGCGGCCCGGGCTTCAGCGCCGAGGAGCGCGCGCAGGTGTTCGAGCGATTTTTTCGTGGGCGTGCCGCGGAGCAATCGGGCCAGCCGGGGAGCGGCCTGGGGCTCGCGTTGGTGAAGGCGTTGGCCGATGCGGAGGGGGCGACGGTGACGGTGGGTGATGCAGTGGGTGGTGGCGCGGTGGTCAGTGTGTTGCTCCCGGGGTGAGCGACTTCGGTCTCTGCGCTTCGACGGGTTACTCCTCACCCCGACCCTCTCCTCCACGGGAGGAGAGGGAGATCAAATGCGACATTTGGCGCCTGCCTGGCTCCTTGCTCTTCATGAGAGCCCTCGTCGCCATTTGCGTCGTGTTCACGGCAGGTTGTCAGTGCGGTTCGAAGCTGGTGCAGGTTCCTGACGGGCTGGTGGTGACGCCGTCGGAGGTCGACTTCGGCGCGGTGCACCCGGGTGAGGCGGCGCCGGCGACGGTGACGCTGCGCAATGACGGCAAGCGCACGCTCGAGCTGTCCCTGGGCGTCGAGGGCGCCGTGCGCACCACCTTCGCGGTCGCGCCGACGCACCTGAAGCTGGCTACTGGTGAGGTCCGGGTCATCGACCTCGAGTACGTCGGCGCGCAGGTCTCGGGCGTCGACGTGGCCGAGCTGGTCATCAGTGAGGGCGCGCGCGAGGCGAGCGTCTCGCTGCGCGGGGAGACCATCGTCGACGTGGTCATCGTCGAGGTGCCGCCCGACGCGGGTGCGGTCGTGCCCGATGCTGGTGCACCCAGTGATGCAGGTGTCTGCGTGCCGCGGACCTGTGCGAGCGCCGGGCGGGCGTGCGGCGCGCTCGATGATGGGTGCGGCGGTACCTTGGCGTGCGGCACGTGCGGCGCGGGGACGGCGTGCACCGCGGCCGGGCAGTGCGCGTGCAGTTCGACGCACTCGACCGAAGTGAGCTGCGGCAACGGCACCGACGACGACTGTGACGGGCTCATCGATTGCGTCGATTCTGACTGCGCCAGCGCGAGCGCCTGTGCGCCGGCGGTGTGCTCGAACCAGGGCGACCTGCGCATCAGCAGCGGCGCCATCGACAGCAACGCGCCCGACCTCGCGTTCGACGGCACGAACTTCGGCGTCGCGTGGCTGGAGTTCAACAGCGCGACCTCGAGCATCGACTTCGCGTTCGCGCGCATGTCGCCGCAGCAGCAGTTGGTCGGTGCTCCAGTGCGCCTGACGAACGATGGGCAGGGCGCACACCCGCCGCGGTTGGCGTGGAATGGCGACTGGGCCATCGCGGCGACGAGCGGGCCCTCGCGTGCGATTCGCGTGCGGCGGTTCGATGTGCAGGGCGTGACGCTGGGGACTCCGCTCGACGTGGGCGCGGGGTGGCCGGCGACCATCGCGGCGGGGCGCGCGAGCGGAGAGCTCGGGTTGTTGTGGGGTGACGGCTCGCAGCCGACCAACGTGCCGACGTTGTCGCTGGTGGTGCAGGGCGCGCGGGCGAGCGGCGACCGGCCGTTGCTGACGCCGGGGCAGGGCGAGGGCGTCGATTACGGTGACCTCGCGTGGGACGGCAGCGGCTGGGCGATGGTGTGGACCGCGACGACGTCGCAGCCGAGCCCGGGGGCGGGGGTGCGGTTCGCGCGGCTCGATGCGCTCGGCAACGCGGCCATCGCGCCGTTCTTCCTCGCGTCGAGCAATGCGTTCTCTCCGCGGCTCGCGTTCACCGGCACGGACTACGGCGTGGTGTGGCAGCAGCAGGGCACCAATGGCCGGTTCGATGTCTTCTTCGCGCGGGTCAACGCGGCGGGGAGCGTGGTGGCGGGGCCGGTGAACGTCAGCCACTCCGCGGGCAGCGCGATGTTGGCCGATGTCACGTGGACGGGGGCGTCGTTCGCGGCGGTGTGGACGGAGGATCTCGGGGCGCCGGCGCCGACGAAGGTGTGGCTCGCGCGGCTCGACTCGAACGGGCAGCCGCGGGGGCCGGCGGAGTTGGTGTCGTGTGGAAGTGCGGCGGCGTGGCGGCCGGCGGTGCACTTCGCGGCGGGGAAGTTGGCGGTGGCGTGGGGGGATAGTCGCGTGC
>JAXLYB010000012.1:0-262137 GCA_046351675.1 Myxococcaceae bacterium | reverse complement strand
CGTCGCGTCGAACGCGGGGACCATCGGCGGCGCGGGCAACAGGCCGGACACCGCGGCGATCACCTCCGCACGCACGCCACCGTCGGGGTCGAGTGGCCCGAAGCCCTGGCCCCACGGCGCCGGCTGCGGCGTCAGCACGCTCGACCACTGCGTGAAGCCGCCATCGTTGACCTGCCAGTCGAGGCGTCGCTGGGGGCCATGGCGCAGCAGCGCCGTCACCGTCGAGCCCGCTACCGGCGTGCCCGTCACGACCTGCGCCGGGAAGCCGGCCTGCACCAACAGCAGCTTGAGCAACTCGGCGCGCTCACGCGGCGTGCCCGCCTGGCCACGCAGCGTCGCCCGCGCGCCCCACCGCACCCGCGTCGCCGCGTCTGAAAAGCCGGTGTTCGACGTGGGCAACAGCGCGATGTCGTCACGCACCAGCTCGAACAAGCCGCGTGCGTCCTTCGCCGCGACCAGCGCCGCGGCGCGCGCCGGCACCGCGTCGGGGCTCTTCGCCAACACGCCGCGCATCTCGCGCCACGCGTCGAACTCGTCGTACGGCACGCCCGCATCGCTGCCGGCGTCGGCCCCCGCGTCGGTCCCGCCGCCGCCCGTGCCGCCACCGACGCCGCCGCCCGTTCCACCACCGCCGCTGCCGCCATCAGGCATGCCCATCGGGCCGCACTGACACGCCGAGACGACAGCGAGGCACATCACCCACCCCAGTGAAGGTCGCATCCGGGCTGCATACACGAGGTGGTGTACAACTCGCGCATGAACCCGCTCGTGTTGATGGGAGTTCTCGCCGTGGTGGAACCGAACGCGCAGCTCGAGGCGATTTGGAAGACGCTGAAACCCGACACGGCGGCGGCGAAGGTCCCGATCAGCTGGTCGTGGCGACTCACTCCGGCGATCCCGGCGGAGTGGCCGGCCAAACCTCCCGCGACGGTGGTGCGGTACGCCTACGCCGTGGCGATGGACATCAGCATCAGTGACGGCGAGCGGAACTCCGCGCCGTTCGCCAGGCTCGAGATCGCGCCCGACGGGACGACGAAGGTCACCGCGCTGGTGAAGACCCTGGGGCCGAGCGAGATCCAGGGCGTCAAACCCATCACCCGCGAAGAGGCGGCGAAGCAATCGGGCGACGGCGTCGACGTGGCGCGCGCTGGCTCACTCGAGAAGCTGAACGAGCTGTGGTGCACGTGGCGTCGGTACCACGGCGTGGTCGGTTCGAAGCTCGAGCCGATGCACCAGGCGTTCTTCGCCGCGCTCGCCTGCAAGTGAGCTCAGCCGCCGCGGGTGTGCATCTCGCGGTGCGGCTCGGCCTTCAGCTCCGCGTGGCTCCACACCGGCCCGCGCGCCTCACGCAGGGCGAGCCGCTCTTCGGCGCCGCGATCGGTGCGCGCTGACCAGCCATCGGCGATCAACTTCTCGAGCGCTGACGCCGACGCGCCCGCGCGAAGGGCCGCCTTCAGATCGACCCCGCTGCGCGCGTAGAGGCAGGTCAGCCACTGGCCGTCGGCGGTCAGGCGCGAGCGATCACACGCGCGACAGAAGGGCTGGGTGGTCGACCCGATGACGCCGAAGATCTGCCCATCGGCCCGACGGAATCGTTCGGCCGGGGCGCTCCCGCGACCACCGACCGCCTCGACGGGCCCGAGGCGCGCGAGCAGCTCGCGCACCGGCACCACCTTGTCCATCGACCAGCGCGTCGCGCCGCCCACGTCCATGTATTCGATGAAGCGCAGCTCGGCGTCGTGGGCGCGGGCGAACCGCAGCAGCTCGTCGAGCTCGTCGTCATTCACGCCGCGCATCACCACCGTGTCGAGCTTGAGGCCCTCGAAGCCGGCCGAGCGCGCCGCGGCGATGCCGGCCAGCACGTCGTTCAACCGATCGCGTCGCGTGAGACTGGCAAAGCGCTCGGGGCGCAGGGTGTCGAGCGAGACGGTGAGGCGCTGCAGCCCCGCCTGCTTGAGCGCCGCGGCCTGCTCCACGAGCAACACGCCGTTGGTGGTCAGCGCGAGCTCCGATAGCGGCTTCTGCGCCAGCAGCCGCACCAACACCGGCAGCTCACGGCGCACCAGCGGCTCACCACCGGTCAGGCGCACCTTCTTCACCCCAACAGCGACGAAGCGATCGACCAGCGCGCTCAGCTCCTCGAACGAGAGGATGTCGGGCGAGGGCAGCCACGCGTAGTCCTCCTCGGGCATGCAGTACGCGCAGCGCAGGTTGCACCGGTCGGTCACCGAGAGGCGCAGCGCAGCGAGCGGGCGGGCGAGGGTGTCGCGGGGCGAAGTCACGGGCCCGGCTTGTTGGCGGCCGGCGTCGGCGTGGCGCTCGACACGGGCGGCGTTCCCTGCGGAGGCGTGGTCGGCCCACTGTTCGGGCCAGGCGTCTTGCCCGCGGCCTTGCGCGCGATCATGTCGGCCTTGATGCGCATCAGGTTCGCTTCGCCGATGTCGAGGAAGGCCTTCACCACCTCGGGATCGAACTGCGTGCCCGAGCAGCGGTGGATCTCTTCGATCGCTGCCGAGAACGTCGCGCCCTTGCGGTACGGGCGGTCGGACGTGATGGCGTCGAGCGTGTCGGCGACCGCGAAGATGCGCGCCCCGATGTGGATCTCGGTGCGGCCCAGCTTGCGCGGGTAGCCGTTGCCGTCGAACCGTTCCTGGTGCGACAGCACGATCTGCGACGGAATCGCGAGGAAGGGGATCGGCGAGATCATCGCGAAGCCGATGTCGGGGTGCTTGCGCATCTCGACCCACTCTTCGGGCGTCAGCTTGCCGGGCTTGAGCAGCACCGCGTCGGGCACGCCGATCTTGCCGATGTCGTGGAGCAGGGCGCCGCGGCCGATCTCCTCGAGCTCGTGGCCCTTGATCGACATGCGCTGCGCGATCGCCACCGTGTACTCGACGACCCGCTGGCTGTGATCGCTCGTCTCGTGCTCACGGGCGTCGAGCGCGGTGACGAGGGCGAGCAGCGTGTTCTGGTAGGTGGTCGAGACGTCCTTGAGCGCGTTGCGCAGCTCGGTGGTGCGGTCGCGCACCTTGCGCTCGAGCTTCTTCTGGTACCGCTTGCGAGCGAGCTCGACGCGGCGCTTGGCCAACGCGCGCTCGATCGAACGGATCAGATCGGTGAGCTTGGGTGGCTTGAGGAGGTAGTCGACCGCACCGCGGCGCAGGCAATCGACCGCGGCCTCGGTGTCGCCGTAGCCCGTCAGCATGATCACCGCGGTGTCGGGGTGCTTCTCGCGGAACGCCTCGAGCAGCCACAGCCCGTCCTTCCCCGGCATCTTCATGTCGCTGATCACCAGCGGCGTCTCTTCCTGCTCGGCGAGATCGAGGGCCATGTCGGCGCCCGAGGCGACCGCGCAGTGGTACCCCTCTTCCTTCAGGAGAACGCTGATGACGTCGCGGACGGACTCGTCGTCGTCCACGATCAAGATACGAGGTGGCGGAGGGGGGATGGCTTCCACGGTGGCTTCTGGGCTGGCTTCTGGAGCGACTGGGTGGGTGGCGCGTGGGGGCCGCGCCGAACAAAGACTCTACGCCCGGGGGCGCTCGTACCGAAAGGGCCTCAAATCGTGGGTCGGCCGCTCACCACGTACCAATTGACCCACCACCCGCGCCGTGATGGGCGCCAGGAGGATGCCGTTGCGGAAGTGCCCGGTCGCGAGCACGAGCCCCGCGGGACCTTCTCCGAGCCAGGGCAGCTGATCGTCGGTCCACGGGCGCAGGCCCGCCCAGGTGCGGGTCAGGCTCGCCGTCGCCAGCGAGGGCACCATCAGCATCGCCGCGTCGAGCAGCTTCTTGAGGCCCGCGGGCGTGACGCTCTTGTCGAAGCCGACGTCTTCCATCGTGCTGCCCACCACCACGTGACCGTCGGCGCGTGAGATCACGTAGCCGCCCGAGCTCTTGATGAGCCGCTGCGTCGGCGGCGCGGCGACCTTGAGCTCCAGCATCTGCCCGCGCCGCGGCTCGAGCCGCGCAGGAGCGGGAATGAGCGCCGCGGCGAGCTGCCCCGACCACGCGCCGGCGGCGAGCACCACCAGGTCACCGCGCACGATCGACCCGCCCTCCAGCTCCACGGCCTTCACCTTGCCGCCCTCGGTGATCAACGCGCGGGCCGTCGCGCGCTCGACGCTCACGCCAGCCTTCGTCGCCGCGCGGTGCAGGGCCGGGAGGAAGAGGCGCGGGTCGAGCTGGTGATCGTCGGGGAACTCCGCGGCGGCCAGCGCGGCCTTCGAGAGCTGCGGTTCCTTGGCGGCGAGCTCGGCGGCGCCCAGCAAGGTCGCGCGGAGGTGCACCGCCTGCTGCCAGCTCACCTTCGCATCGAGCGCGTGCACCTCGTCGTCGGTGAACGCCAGCTGCAGCGCGCCGCACGACAGGTACGCCACGTCGAGCCCCGATTCCTGCTGCACCTCGGCGGCGAACTTCGGCCACATCGCGCGCGACGCGGTCGCGAAGTCGAGGAACGGGCCCGGCTTCTCAGACTCGAACTGCGGCCCGAGGATGCCGCCCGCCGCCATCGACGCCTCGTCACCCGGCGTGGCCCGCTCGATCACCACCACCTCGGTGCCCGGCGCGGTCTTCTTCAGCTCGCGTGCGATCGACAGCCCGATGATCCCGCCTCCGACGATGACGACCTTCATGGCGTTCCTCCATCGAGCTCGATGAGCACCATCGACGGCACCGGTGAGCCCTGCTGCTGCTTCGCCCGCTCGTTCATCCGGTGCGTCTGCCAATACATCCAGGCGAACGACAGCAGCGCGAGTGACATCAGAATGAGTGTCCGGGTCGGGAAGCGCGGCACGGGGCGCCCATATCACTGCCCGCACAAACCGTTGCCTTCCGACGACGGCGGCCTAAGTAGCCCTTCTGCAAGCAATCCAAAACAAGGAGACGGTCGTGGCTGAGACTTTCGACGTGGTGATCATCGGTTCGGGTCCGGGCGGGTACGTGGCGGCGGTGCGAGCGGGCCAGCTGGGCCTGAAGACCGCGATGATCGAGAAGGACAAAAAGCTCGGCGGCACGTGCCTGCTGCGCGGCTGCATTCCCACCAAGGCGCTGCTCTACACGGCCGAGCTGTACAGCCACATTCAGCACGCGGCGACGTTCGGCATCAACACCAGCAACCCGAGCATCGACTGGGCGCAGGCGCACAAGCACAAGCAGAAGGTCGTCGACAAGGGCGCCAACGGCATCGAGTACCTGATGAAGAAGAACAAGGTCACCGTCTTCCGCGGCACCGGGAAGATCGCCGGCAAGGGCAAGGTCGACTTCACCCCCAGCGAGGGCGGCGCGAAGCAGACCATCGAGACGAAGAACATCATCATCGCCACCGGCTCGGTCGTCACCACGCTCCCCAGCATCACGCTCGATCACAAGCGCGTGCTGAGCTCTGACTCGATCCTCGAGCTGCCGGTGATCCCCAAGTCGCTCATCGTGCTCGGCGCTGGCGCGGTCGGCACCGAGTTCGCGTCGATCTTCAACCACGTCGGCAGCGAAGTGACGCTCATCGAGTACATGCCCAACGTGCTGCCGATCGAAGACGTCGACGTCAGCAAGGAGCTCGAGAAGCACCTCAAGCGCCGCAAGATGAACATCATGACGGGCACGAAGTTCGAGAAGCTCGAGACCACCGCCAACGGCGTGAAGGTCACCGTCACCATGCCCGACGGCGCGAAGCAGACGCTCGAGGCCGAGTACTTCCTCTCGGCGGTCGGCCGCGGCCCCGTCACGAAGGACATCGGGCTCGAGAGCATCGGCCTGCAGACCGGCCCCAAGGGGCACATCACGGTCGACGGCATGATGCGCACCAGCGTGCCCAACGTGTTCGCGATCGGCGACGTCACGCCGCACCCCTCGCTGGCGCACTGCGCGTCGGCCCAGGGCATCGTGGCCACCGAGTTCATCGCCGGCAAGAACCCGCGCCCCATCAACTACGACCGCATTCCCAACGCGACCTACTGCTACCCCGAGGTGGCGTCGGTCGGCCTGACCGAGAAGAAGGCCAAGGAGCGCGGCTACGACGTGAAGGTCGGCACCTTCCCGTTCTCGGCGGTGCACAAGTCGAGCATCAGCGACCAGGCGATCGGCTTCGTGAAGATCGTCAGCGACAAGAAGTACGACGAGGTGCTCGGCGTGCACCTGGTCGGCCCGCATGCAACGGAGCTGCTGGCCGAGGCGTGCGTCGCGATGCAGCTCGAGATCACCACCGAAGAGCTCGCGCGCACCGTGCACGCGCACCCGACGCTCTCGGAGATCGTGAAGGAAGCGGCCGAGGCGACCCTCGGTCACGCCATCAACATCTGAAGGTCGGAAACGCGAGCTCAGGTCGAGAGGACGTCGCGAATCGTGGCGTCCTTCTCGAACTGCGCCTTCGCGAACGGACACACCGCGATCACCTTCGTCTGGCTCTCGCGCGCCCACTTCACGAGCGCGTCGAGCAGCTCACGCCCTGCGCCCTGGCCGCGCAGCAGGTCGGACACCTCGGTGTGATCGATCAACACCAGCTTTGGGTTCGATCGCGTGAAGGTCATCTCGGCCAGGCGTTCCCCCTCTTTCTCGAGGAAGAACGCGCCGCGGTGGCCCTGCTCGGCGTGCTTCGGCGTCAGTCCGGTCGGCATCAGGGGTTCCTCTTCTTGAGTGACAGCGCGCCCGACGGGCACTCGGCGACCTGCTTCGCGATCGTCACCGAGTCGCTCTTCGACAGGTCGATCCACGGGCGGCGCTTCGGGTCGAACACCGCGCGCAGGCCGTGCGCGCAGATGCCGGAGTGCTGACAGAGCGCTGGCTTCCACGAGATCGTGATCTCGCCGTTCGAGTAGGTCTTCTCTTCGGTGTCGTCAGCCATGCGCCGCAGTGTAACGGCCTCACGCCGCGACGTCGGGCGGGAGATCGAACGGCATGCTGATCACCTCTTCGCGGCGCGCCAGGCGCTCGAGCGACTTGAGATCGTGAATGACGTTGGTGATGCGATCTTCGACCAGCAGATCGCTCAGGCTCCGCTTCAGGTGACGGAAGAGCTCGGTGATGAACTCGAGATCCATCATGCCGTCGACGTAGAGCGAGCCGTCACTGGTCAGCCACACGTCGACGCCGTGAATCGTCCACGCGCGGCGGCCATCGCGAACGGGACGCGCGCGCGGGAAGGTGGCGATCGCGTGGTGGAGCCGGTGCATCTCGAACTCGCTGAAGGTGCCGGCCACGGGCGAGAACTTCGTCGTCTCGTCCCAGCTCAGGGGGAACTCCCAGGTCTTCGCTTCGGCCTTCATGCGGATGATCGAGAACTCGCGGTGCATACGAAGCTCTCGACACGCCCTCGCATGTAGGTTGTGCAAACCATTGGCTCGCATCGGGAAAACTCACGAAACGAACGCAAAATCAGGCAGTTGGGCGGGTTGACCCGCAGGGTCGCGGTCAATACATGAGCGCCCATGGCCACGCCGCACAAGCTCCCCGTCGCCGTCTCCACGTCCACCGGCAAGCCCGACTGGCTCAAGGTGCGGTTGCCGAAGGGCGAGGCGTACGAGCGCGTGAAGCACCTCGTGCATGACCTGAAGCTCGCGACGGTCTGCGAAGAGGCGCGTTGCCCGAACATCGCGGAGTGCTGGGGCGGTGGCACCGCGACCGTGATGCTGATGGGCGAGGTCTGCACGCGCGCGTGCCGCTTCTGCCACGTGAAGGTCGGCTCGCCGCCGCCGCTCGATCCCGACGAGCCGCAGAACCTCGCGAACGCGGTGCGGGAACTGGGGCTCGAGTACATCGTCGTGACCTCGGTGAACCGCGACGATCGGCCCGATGGAGGCGCGTCGCACTTCGCCGCGGCGATCACCGCGCTCAAGCGCGAGTCTCCGAAGACCACCGTCGAGGTGCTGATCCCCGACTTCCAGGGCGTCGAGGCGTCGCTCGCGCTGGTGGCCGAAGCGCGGCCGCACGTGGTGGCGCACAACATCGAGACGGTCGAGCGGTTGACGCCCAGCGTGCGCGATCGCCGCGCGAAGTACGCCCAGTCGCTGCGCGTGCTCGAGTACCTCAAGCAGCGCCCCGAGAAGCTGTACACCAAGACCTCGATCATGGTCGGCCTCGGCGAGACCGACGAAGAGCTCGAGCAGTGCTTCCGCGATCTGCGCAACGTCGGCGTCGACGTGCTGACGCTCGGCCAGTACCTGCAGCCCTCGCAGTACCACCTGCGCGTCGAGCGCTTCGTCTCGCCCGAGAAGTTCAAGGAATACCAGGCGCGCGCCGAGGCCCACGGCTTCCTCTACGTCGCGTCGGGCCCGCTGGTGCGCTCGAGCTACCGCGCCGCCGAGTTCTTCATGAAGGGCCTCATGGAGCGTGAGCGCACCGCCCAGGCGTCCTGACGGATCGCCCGTGGAATGCCCGAACGACGAGACGCTCACACAGCTCGTGGAAGGCGGTCTCACCCCCGAGCGCGCTGCTGAGGTCGGAGCCCACACCGAGTCGTGTTCGGCGTGCCGCCACACCGTGATCGCCCTCGTCAGGGTGCGCAGCTCGAAAGGCAACTCCGCTCCCGCGACGCCGGGCGAGCTCGACGACGATCTCCCCATTCCGCTCGGCAGCACGCTCGGGCGCTACCAGGTGCGCCGCTTCGTCGGCGCCGGCGCGATGGGGCTGGTGTTCGAGGCCGAAGATCCGGCGCTGAAGCGACGCGTCGCGCTCAAGGTGATGCGCAGCACGCGCTCGGAGTCGGCGCAGGCGCTGCTGCAGCACGAGGCGGTGGTGATGGCGCGCCTGTCGCACCGCAACGTCGCCGCGGTGCTCGACGTCGGCCGCTTCGGTCAGCGGGCGTGGGTGGCGATGGAGTTCATCGACGGTCTGACCTTGCGCGCGTGGCTCAGCGCCGAACGGCGCGATGCGCAGGCCGTGCGGCGCGTGCTCCTCGAGGCGGGGCGTGGGCTGCAGGCGGCGCACGCGGCCGGAGTGCTGCACCGCGACTTCAAGCCCGACAACGTGCTCGTCGAGAAGACGACCGGACGCGCGGTGGTCACCGACTTCGGGCTCGCGGTGGTGGGGGCTCCCGTCGCGCTGGCGGTGGTGGGCACGCCCGCGTACATGCCGCCCGAGGCGCGGAAGGGCGAGGGCGACGCGCGCGGCGATCAGTTCTCGTTCTGCGTGACGGCGGTCGAGGCGCTCACCGGGCAGCGGCCGTTCGATCAGCAGCACGTCGACGAGCGCGTGCTGGCGCAGGTGCCCGCGAGTCTGCGTGGCGTGCTCCGGCGTGGGCTCGAGGCAGACCCCGGCCAGCGCTGGCCTTCGCTCGAGCCAGTGCTCACCGCCCTCGGGCCGCCTCGCCGCGAGCGGTGGGTCTTCGCCGCGTCGGCGTTGCTCGCCGTGATCACCGTCGGCGCGATCGGCCTCAATTCGTGGCGGGCGCAGCACGCGTGCGATGACGCCGCGTCGGGCCTCGCCGGGGTGTGGAGCCCAGCCGAGAAGTCGAAGCTCGAGCAGCAGATCCGCGCCTCGGGGCTCTCGTTCTCGGCGACCAGCGCCAGCGTCTTGATCGGCGAGCTCGATCGCTGGGCGGCGCGCTGGACCGCGTCGGCCAACGAGGCCTGCCAGGCGACGCTGCAGAAGCACACCCAGTCGGACACCATGCTCGACCTGCGGCGCGGCTGCCTGGGCGATCGGCTCACCGAGCTGCGCGCGCTGCTCGTCGCGCTCGAGGCCGCTCCGCCGAAGGAAGCGCGCGTCGAGCAGGTGCAGGCCAACCTCCCTGATCTCGATGCGTGTGACGATTCCCGGGCGTTGCTGTCGCTCACGCCGCCGCCCAGCTCGCAGGCCCAGCGTGCGCTGGTCGAGAAGCTGCGCGCCGAGCTGGCGACCGTGAGCGCGCTGCGCGTGACGGGTGAAGGAGAGACTGCGCGCCGCCAGTTCGACGCGATCCTCTCGACCGCGCTCGACGCCGGCTACCGGCCGCTGGAGGCCGACGTGTTGGTCGAGGCCGGCTCGCTCGCGCTCGACGCCGAAGACTTCGAGGCCAGCACCGCGCGCCTGCAGGAAGCCCTCGTCGCGGCCGAAGCCGGCGGTCACGTGCGCGCCGCGGCGCGTGGGTGGATCGTGCGCGCCCTGGTCGACGGGGTGAAGCGCGGGCACGTCGCTGAAGGGCATCACGCCGCGAGCATGGCGGCGGCCGCGTCGGAACGGCTCGGGCGCCCGTTGCAGCTCGAGGCCGATCTCGCGACCAACCTCGGCACGTTGCTCGCCGACGAGGGGAAGCACGCCGAGGCGCGCGCGCAGTACGAGGCGGCGCTCGAGAAGTACCGGCAGCTCGACGCCAGCCCGCTCGTGCTGTCGCAGGCGCTCAACGCCATCGGCGCCGAGGTGCGCTCGCTGGGCGACGTCGAGGGCGCGCTCGAGTGGCACCGCCAGGCGCTCGAGCTGGTGACCGCGCGCTACTCGGCGCACCACCCGGCGACGGTGCCGGTGATGATCAACCTGGGCAACGTGCACCTCGAGGCGGGGCGGCTGGCGACCGCGGTCGAGTGGTACGAGAAGGCCCAGGCGGTGCTGCTCGAGAGCTACGGGCCCGACTCGCTCGAGCTGGCCAGCGTGCGCAGCAACCTCGGGGGCACGCTGCTGCGGCAGGGCAAGCTCGAACAGGCCGAGCCGTTGCTGCGCGAGGCGCTGGCGACCGTGACGAAGCGGCGGGGCGAGGACTCGAGTGGACGCCTCGCTCCGCTCAACAACCTCGCCATCCTGCTGCGGTTCGCCGGCAAGCTCCCCGAGGCGGGTGAGCTGCTCGAAGACGCGCTCCGCGTGTCGCGCAAGGTGTACGGCGAGACCAACGAGCAGGTCGCCAACGCGCTCATCAACCTCGGCGACGTGCAGCTCGCCAAGCACGACTACGCCGCGTCGGTGCGGAGCTACGAAGACGCCATCGCCATCACCGAGAAGACCAGCGGGCCCGAGCACCCGAACCTCGCCGACTGCTGGGGCGGGCTCGCGTTCCCCCTGCTCGAGCAGCGCGAGTGGGCGCGGGCGCTGGCGGCCACCGAGAAGGCGCAGGCCATCTACGCGAAGCACCCGGGGCAGCCGTACGTCGAGGCGATCGTGCACGTCGCGCACGCGCGGGCGCTGTACGAGGTGACTCCGGCGCGCCGGGCCGAAGCGCGGGCCGAGGCGAAGGCGGCCCGTTCGGCGATGGAGGGCGTGGGAGCCCAGCCCGAGGAACTCGCCGAGGTCGACCGCTGGCTCGACCAGCACCGCTGAC
Organism: Myxococcaceae bacterium; assembly: GCA_046351675.1. Classification (GTDB taxonomy): domain Bacteria; phylum Myxococcota; class Myxococcia; order Myxococcales; family Myxococcaceae; genus Archangium_A. Next base: position 250,920 of record JAXLYB010000012.1, on the reverse strand, counting down.
TTTGATTTCTGATGCCGCCCCGGCGGCTTTCACGGTACGAGCACGGCCATGGCGCTCTTCGAGTTCAAGCTGCCCGACATCGGTGAAGGGGTGACGGAAGGCGAGATCGTCGCGTGGCACGTGAAGGCCGGCGACGTGGTCAAGGAAGACCAGGTGCTGCTCGAGGTCATGACCGACAAGGCCACCGTCACCGTGCCCAGCCCGCGCGCGGGCACCGTGGTGCAGACCTACGGCAAGGAAGGCGAGCTCGCGAAGGTCCACCACAAGCTCGTCGATCTCGAGGTCAGCGGCGGTGCGTCGACCGCCCCCGCGAAGAGCGGCAATGGCCACGCGAGCGCTCCTCCCGCGGCGCCTGCGGGCGCGTTCCACTCGGCGCCCACCCAGGTGCAGCCGGCGTTCAGCATTCCGGTCGGCAGGCCTGCCGGCGCCGTGCCGGCCGACAAGGTGCTCGCCACCCCGGTCACCCGCCGCATGGCCGCGCAGCACGGGCTCGATCTCGGCGCGATCGCCGGCACGGGTCCGCACGGCCGCGTGCTCAAGAGCGACGTCGAGGCCTTCATCGCCTCAGGTGGCCGCGCGTCGAACGCCGCCGTCGCCAGCCCCGTGAAGGCGTGGGCGCCGCTCAGCTCGACCGCCGTCGATCAGCGCATCCCCATTCGTGGCCTCCGCAAGAAGATCGCCGAGAAGATGGTGAAGTCGAAGTTCACCGCGCCGCACTACGCGTTCGTCGAAGAGGTCGACGCGTCGGCGCTGGTGGCGATGCGCAACGGCTTCAACGAGGCGCTCGCGGCCGAGAAGCAGAAGCTCAGCTTCCTCCCGTTCATCGTCAAGGCGGTGATCGCGGCGTTCAAGAAGTTCCCGCAGGTCAACGCCAACATGGACGAGGCGGCGCAGGAGCTGATCGTGCGCGGCGACTTCAACATCGGCATCGCGGCGATGACCGAGCAGGGCCTCACGGTGCCCGTGGTGAAGAACGCCGATCGCTACCGCCTCAAGCAGCTCGGCACCGAGATCACCCGGCTGGGCAACGCGGCGCGCGACCAGAAGCTCAAGCTCGACGAGCTGACGAACGGCACCTTCACCATCACCTCGCTGGGCACCACCGGCGGCCTGTTCGCCACGCCGATCATCAACCACCCCGAGGTGGCGATCATGGGGGTGCACCGCATGCGCAAGCGCCCGGTGGTCACCGACGACGATCGCATCGTGGTGAAGCCGATCATGCTGTTCTCGTTCTGCTTCGATCACCGCGTGATCGACGGCGCGACCGGCGCGGAGTTCGCCTACGAGGTCATCAAGTTCGTCGAGCGGCCCGAGCTGTTGTTCGTCGACGCGATCTGATCGGCGCGCTGTTCAGACGCCGAACCCGCGCGAGCTCGACTTCAGCTTCTCGTGCAGGGTGTCGGTCAGCAGGAACCAGTACTGCACCTCGCCGAACGACAAGATGTCGCCGTTCTTGAGCGTCGTCTCGCGGCGAATGCGCACGCTGGCGTTCAAGAAGGTGCCGTTGGTCGACCCGAGATCCTGCACGGTGCAGCGCGAGTTCTCGGCGTCCCACCGCAAGATGGCGTGCTTCTTCGAGACCGACGGGTCGTCGAGCACCAGGTCGTTGTCGGGCTGGCGGCCCACGCTGAGCTGATCGACGCCCTGCAGCGGCGGCACCTGCGCCACCACCAGCTCGTCGAACTGGAAGAGCAGGGCGAGCGCGCCGGCCGACACCTTCTCGGGCTTGGCCACCGTGGTGCGCTGCACGTTGATCGGCAGCCCCATGGCCTGGGTCGAGGGCGTCTGCGCACCGGCGTTCGGCGGTTGCTGCACGAGCACGAACGGCCCCATCTGGTCGCGGAATTGCGCCGGCGAGAACTTCGTCGCCAGCGTTCTGAGTTCCTTCACGGACAGCACGCCTCGACGCTACCCCACCGTTTCGCTACGGTGCGCCGCTTTCAGCTTCCAGGAGTTCGTCCGTGTCCGAACGCTTCCCCACCACCGCCCGTGGTCTCAAGAAGATGCAGGAAGAGCTCAAGCAGCTCCAGTCCGTGGAGCGCCCGAAGATCTCCGCCGAGATCGAGGTGGCGCGCGCTCACGGCGACCTGCGCGAAAACGCCGAGTACCACGCGGCCAAGGAAAAGCAGGGCCACATCGAGGGCCGCATCATGAACCTCAACGGGTGGATCGCCCGTGCCGAGGTCATCGACGTCGCGTCGTTCAAGGGCCAGAAGAAGGTGCTCTTCGGCGCCAGCGTGAAGCTGATGGACTGTGAGACCGAGAAGGAAGTCAGCTACCGCATCGTCGGGGAGTTCGAGGCCGACCTGAAGAAGCGGTGGATCTCGATCAACTCGCCCGTCGCGCGCGGCTTGATCGGCAAGGCCGTCGGCGACATCGCCACCATCCAGAGCCCGGGCGGAAACCGCGAGTACGAGGTGCTCGAGGTCGCGTTCGAGGATGCCGACTAGCCCGCACCCGCTCGCGCCGCTCGTCGCGCCGATTCGGTACGCGTGCGCGCGCGACTTCGCCAACCTCGCCCAGCTCAAGGGACTGGGCGGCACCGTGAAGGCCGCGGTCGATCGCGCTCGCGCGAAGCTCGCGCCGGCTCTGCTCGCCCAGCTCGACGCCGCGATTCCGTCGCTCGATTCCGATTCCTTCGAATCGAGGCGCCAGGCCGTGGCGTCGGTCGCACGGGCCTTGTCTGCCGAGGGGTTGCCAGTCGGATTGCCTGGTGCGGTGCCTGTGTCGGTCCCGCCGCCAGTGTCCGCGCCGCCACCGCCTGCTCCGCCCGCGCGAGCACCGGCCCAGCTCACGATGGCGCAGACCGTCGGCGCGAGCCCGTTCAGCCCGAAGGCCGCCGCGAAGCCGCCGAAGGCACCCAGGCCAGAGAAGGCCCCGAAGGCCGAGAAGCCCGCGAAGGAAAAGAAGAAGGCCAAAGACGCCGACGACACCGCGTCGAGCCCCACCACCATCCTTTCGATCGCGCCGTCGTCGGGTCCGCTCGCCACGCCGCTCAAGCAGGTCGGCTGGCGCATCAACCCGCGCCTCGTCGGTACCCTCAACAAGAAGGGCATCGCGAAGACCGGCGACATCCTCTTCCTGCTGCCGCGCGTCTACGAAGACCGCCGCTCGCTCAAGAAGATCGCCCAGCTCGTGCACGGAGAGCGCGGCACGGTGATCGCCGAGGTCGTGAAGGCCGACGACGTGTTCGGTCGCGGCCGCCGCCAGTTCCGCGCGGTGCTCGCCGATTCGTCGGGCACCATCGCCGCCGTCTATTTCCAGAGCGGGCCGTGGCTGAAGGCGCGCTTCCCGATCGGCAAGAAGCTGGTGGTCAGCGGAGAGGTGCGCCAGTCGAGCTTCGGTTGGGAAATGCCGCACCCGGAGATCGAACCGGCCGACGACGTCGAGACCTCTCCGATCCACTTCAACCGCGTGGTGCCGGTGTACCCGGGCTTCGAGCGGCACGAGCAGCGCTCCCTGCGCGATCTCGCCTTCCGCGTCGCCGAGAAGTACGCGCGCCTCATCGAGGAACCGCTGCCCGACGCGCTGCGCACGCGGCTGAAGCTGCCCGGGCTGGGCGAGGCGCTCGAGTACATCCACTTCCCTCCGGCCGACGCGAAGCTCGAGCTGCTCGATGGCCACGTGTCGTTCGCGCACCAGCGGCTCGCGTTCGACGAGCTCTTCTTCTTGCAACTCGGCATGGCGCTGCGGCGGCGCGGGGTGAAGGTGCAGCCTGGCATCGCCTTCGACGTGAGCGAGGCCGTGGTGCGCGAGGCGCTGGCGCTGTTGCCGTTCAAGCTGACCGGCGCGCAGGACCGCGTGGTGCGCCAGCTGACCCAGGACATGGCGCGCCCCGAGCCGATGAACCGGCTGGTGCAGGGCGACGTGGGCAGCGGCAAGACCGCCGTCGCGCTCGTCGCCGCCGCGATCGCGGTGAAGAACGGCTACCAGGTCGCGGTGATGGCGCCGACCGAGATCCTCGCCGAGCAGCACTTCCGCACCTTCCAGAAGTGGTTCGAGAAGATCGGCGTCGAGGTCGGGCTCGTCACTGGCAGCGGCTCGCAGAAGCAGAAGCTCGAGCAGCGAGAGCGCGTCGCCAGCGGCCGGGTGCGCGTCGCGGTCGGCACCCACGCGCTCATCGAGGGCTCGGTGTCGTTCGACAAGCTCGGCCTCGTGGTGATCGACGAGCAGCACCGGTTCGGCGTCATCCAACGGCACGCGCTGATGGGGAAGGGGGTGCGCCCCGACGTGCTGGTGATGACCGCCACGCCGATTCCCCGCACGCTCGCGATGACGATGTACGGCGACCTCGACGTGTCGGTGATCGACGAGCTGCCGCCCGGGCGCACGCCGATCGAGACCAAGGTCTTCCCCGAGCGCGCCAAGCCCCGCGCGTGGGAGCTCGTGCGCGCCGAGCTCGCCAAGGGTCACCAGGCGTACGTGGTGTACCCGCTCGTCGAGGAAAGCGAGAAGGTCGACCTCGCCGACGCGACGCAGGGTGCCGAGGAGCTGAAGGCAGTCTTCCCCGAGGCGAAGGTCGGGTTGCTGCACGGCCGCATGAAGCAAGACGAGAAGGACGCGGTGATGGCGGCCTTCCGCCAGAAGGCCATCGACGTGCTCGTCTCGACCACGGTCATCGAGGTCGGCGTCGACGTGCCCAACGCGTCGGTGATGGTGATGCAGCACGCCGAACGCTTCGGCCTCTCGCAGCTGCACCAGCTCCGTGGGCGCGTCGGCCGTGGCGCGGCGAAGTCGTACTGCGTGCTGCTCACCGGCTACGCCCTGAGCGAGGTCGGCGCCGAGCGGCTGCAGGTGATGGAACAGAGCAGCGATGGCTTCGTGATCGCCGAGCGCGACCTCGAGATCCGCGGGCCGGGCGAGTTCCTGGGCACGCGGCAGAGCGGCATGCCGGAGCTCGCGGTCGCCAACCTGGTGCGCGACCAGGCGCTGCTGTCGATCGCGCGCGAAGAGGCGAGGGCGATCGTCGACGCCGACCCCGAGCTCACCGCCCCCGAACACCGCCGCCTCGTCCGCGCCCTCGAAGAGCGCTGGGAAGGCCGCCTCAAGCTCGCGAGCGTGGGATGAGGGTCGCCCTGGCCTTGAGCGTGGTGCTGGTGCTCGGGTGCGGTCGCACTCCGCTCGATCTCGAGCCCGATGACGGTGGCTCGCGCGACGCGGGGGTGATCGACGCGGGCCCGGGCCTCGATCGCTGCCTCCCGTCGTACACCGACCCTGCACACCAGCTGAGCTGTGCCGTGGGCACCCAGCTGTGCGCGTACTCGTGGGGCAGTGGCCCCGACACGCTCGACTGCCAGCGCCTCGTCACCGGTTGCGACGCCGGCAGCGACTGCGCGTGTGCGCTCGCGCAGGCCCACTTCTCCCACTTCTGCGGCGGCCTGTTCTGTTCAGTCCGATCGAGCGGTTTGGTCGTCGTCACCTGTGCGCCCGACTGAGTAGAGTGCCAGTCGATGAAATGCCCGGTGTGCGAGCACGAGCAGGCGTTCGGCGTCGAGTGTGACGTGTGCGGCAAGGCCCTCGGCGGCCTCGACGATCTCGGCCCTCCACCCGTGATGCTCGAGCGCCTCGAGGGGCTCGAGCAGACCCTGAGCACCGACGTCGGTGAGGTCGCGGTCGAGCGCGTCGGGGAACTCGAGGTGACGCGCTTCGCGGAGGTCGCCGCGGTGCCCAACGACGTCACGCCCGATCTCCAGCCGACCGCGGGTCCGGCGGTGGGCGACGTGCCCGTCGAGCGCATGCAGGACATGGCCGTCGATCGCGTGCCCGACGACGGCTCGCGCACGCCACTGCCCGCGGGCCCGGTGACCTGCCGCTACTGCCGCAACGTGCAGGCGTCAGGCTCCATCTGCGATCGCTGCGGCATGCGCTTGCCGCAGGTCATCGTGGTGCCCGAGGCCGTCGCCGGAAAGCTGCTGAACGCCGAAGACCTCAAGGTGCGCTGCCGCTCGTGTGGCGCCCCCGCCAAGGCCGGCGAGAAGTGCGGCGACTGCGGCCGCGACGTTCCGTTCCCCGACGCTTGATGGCCGGTCGGCAGGTCGGTTATGGGCGCTGCCATGACGTCGAGCACGACCCCCGCTGAGCTGCGTGCCGAGCACGATGCCGTGCTGGCCGAAGTCGAGACCCGTCGCAGCACGCTCCACTTCGCGCACGCGGCGGTCAGCCTCTTCCTGTCGATCAGCTTCGTGGGCTCGGGGCTCCGTCTCGAGGTGAAGCCGGAGTTCGACCTGCCCTCGTCGGCCGCCCCCATCGCCATCGCCGTCGGCGTGCTCGTCTTCTCGTACTCGGTGGTGCGCGGCGTGCTCGGCGCCCGGGCGTACGCGAACGAGCGCCGCCGCATCGCGCGCCTGCTCGAGCTGCGCCAGGCGATCGGCCTCGACGCTCCGCTGGCGCTGCCCGGCCGCTCATGAGCCGCGCCGCGCTCAGCGCGTTGATCATCGGCAACGAGGTCCTCACCGCGAAGGTGACCGAGGCCAACGGGGCCCACCTGATTCGTCGCTGCCGTGAGCGCGGCGTCGAGCTCGACTCGATTCACTTCGTGCGCGACGACGTCGACGCCATCGTCGAGCAGGTGCACGCCTGCCGTTGCCGCGCACGCTGGCTGGTGACCAGCGGCGGGGTGGGGCCCACGCACGACGACGTCACGGTGCGCGCCGTCGCCCTCGCGCTCCAGCGGCCGGTCATCCAGCTGCCCGAGATGGTCGCCCGCATCACCGCCTGGTACGGCGACCGCCCCGTGCCCGCCGAGGCGCTGCGCATGAGCGAGGCGCCGGCCGGGGCCACGCTGGTCGCGTCAGAAGACGTGCGTTTCCCGGTGCTCGAGTGCGACGGGATCTTCATGTTGCCCGGCGTGCCGAGCCTCTTTCGCGTGCAGTTCGACGCGGTGGTCGAGAAGCTGCCGCGCACGCCGGTCACGCTGCGCCAGCTGTACCTCGACGCCGCCGAGGCCGACATCGCCGCCGCCCTCGACGCCATCGCGCGCGCGAAGCCCCACGTCGCCATCGGCTCGTACCCCACGTGGGACGACGCGGCCGATCACCGGGTGAAGCTGACCATCGAGCACCCCGACGCGCGCGAGACCACCGCCGTGCTCGAAGAGCTCAAGCGCACGCTGCCGAAGGGCGCCGTGATCCGCGAAGACTGAAAGTGCTCCCCGCGAGCCTCAGCCGAGCGACACGCCGATCCGCTGCCGCAACCGGAAGAAGTCGTCGGTCACGGCGAACGCGACCAGCTCCTTCAAGTCAGGCCGCGACAACACCGCCTGCGAGATGGCCTCCGCCGACTCCGCCTTGGGCAGGTTGGGCGCCGCCTCTTCCTTGAGCATCAGGTTGAGGCCCGCCGTCGGGTCGGCGCACACCACCAACCCCGCCCGATCGCTCGCCAGCAACACGCCCTGCACGATGGGATCGAGCGCGACCTTCGCCTGGCTCATCATCGCCAGCGCCGGTTCCTCGAGCAGCCGCAGCGACTTGCGCGAGTACGCCCGCCGCAGCTGCTTGCTCTGGTCTTCGTTGCGCCGCCCGAGCCCCTCGTACTGCTGCTGGTGGATGCGCACCGAGTTGCCGAGCACGTCCGCCAACTCACCCGGCGACAGCTTGCGCACGATGGCGGCCTTGTTGACGAGCCCCATCGCCGCGCGCCCGTAGAGGAAGCGCTGCTCGCGAATGTTGAACCGCCGCACCACGTCGGGGCCGATGCACACGCCCAGCGGCTCGGTGGTCTCGAGCGTCATCAGGCCGCGCTTGGCCTGGTACAGCTCGAACTCCTCGACGCCGAACACGTTGGTCACCGTCTGCAGCGCCTTGAACGCGGCGTGATCGTTCTTCAGCCGGTCGGCCTTGCGGTCGATGCCCATCACCTCGAACTGCGGCGGGTACAGCTTGACGAACTGGTCACCCACCGCGCGCAGCACGTCGGTCAGCGGGTGACGCGCCGCCTGCGGGTGCAGCGCCACGATGTCGACCGCCTGCAAACCACCCTTGAGCTCGTTGCTCAGGCGGTTGCGCCCCTCTGAATAGAAGGCCGTCTCGATGTCGTTGGCCTGCTTCAAGAAGACCAGCAGCGCCGCGGCGCAGAAGGCCTTGTCGAGCTGGCGCAGCGATTCCCACATGCGGAAGAGCGCGTGGAGGCTCTCGGCGCGGGTGGGGTCGAGCCGCAGGATGTTGCGGTGCGCCTCGATCGCCAGCGCGGTCGACGCGGTGTCGCGGCCGTAGAGCTCGGCGAGCGCCACCCACGCCTGCACCTGCGTCGGGTCGAGCTCGAGCACCTGCCGCAGCGTGCTGATGCCCCGCGGGGGATCGTTGAGCGAGCGCGAGTAGATCGACGCGATGCGCAGCTTGAGCGCGATGGCCTTCTTCACGTCAGACGCCTGCTGCGCCTGCTGCTCGAGCATCGTGGCGAGCTCGGGGAGCGCGCCGGTGCGCTCGTAGAGCGTCGCGAGCCGATCGAGCGTCGCCGCGTCGCCGGGCAGCAGGTCGAGCGCCTTGCGGTACAGCGCGATCGCCGCCGGGATGTCGCCGAAGCCCTCGTCGGTGATGCGCGCCAGCGCCACGGTGTGACGCGCCTTGAGCTGCGAGGCCGCGTCGAGCTCGAGCAACCGGCGCAGGCAGTCGGCCGCGCCAGTCCAGTTGCGGCTCTGGGTGTGAATGACCGACAGCCGCTCGAGCGCCTCGACCGCCGTGGGCTCGAGCGCCAGCACCGCCTGGAGGTGCGCCGAGGCCCGCGTCAGGTCGCTCAGGTGATCGTGGTACAGCCCGCCGAGGCGCAGGTTGAGCCGCGCCAGGGCCTTCGGGTCGCCGCCCTGCTGCACGCGCACCGCGAGCGCCGCGGCCGCCTCGGCGTAGTTCTGCTCGTCGAGCGCCAGCGTCGCCTTCAGCTCCAGCGCGTCGGGCAGCGTCGGCATCGCCATCAGCGCCCGGTCGAGGAACTGCAGCGCCACCTGGGGCTGCTTCAGCTCGAGCGAGATGCGCGCCGCTTCCTGGAACTGGGTGGCCGCGGCCAGCAGGTCCTTCTGCGCCAGCTTCGCCTCGCCGCGCTTCTCGTGCAGCTTCACCAGGTCGGCCGCGCCGCCCTTGCGCGCGAGCAGATCTTCCAGGCCCGCGTTCGCCTCGGCGTGGAGCGGGTCGCGCGCCAATACCGAGTTGTAGAGCGCCTCGGCCGCGGCATCGTTCTTCTCGACGTCGCGGGCCTGCTTCGCCGCGTCGAGCAGCGCCTGCATGGCGGTCGACGGCTCCCGCGCGGTCTGGGCGATCGCTTCCCACGTGGCGCGCGCGCCGCCCTGGTCACCCAGGCGCAGCGAGCACCGCAGGCGGCCGAGGAGGGCAGGGTAGAGGTCGGGCGCCGACTGCAGCGCCGCTTCGTAGGCCTTGAGCGCTGCCGGCAGGTCGCCGGTGCGCGACTCGTGCAGATCGCCGATGCGCAGCAGCAGCTGCAGGAGGTCGGCGGCGTCGGTCGCGCTCGCGCGCCGGCGCTCGAAGAGGTCGATCAGACCGCGCGCGTCGTTGGCGCGCGACAGCGCCTTCTCGAGCACCAGGCCCAGCGCCTCGTCGGTCGGGTCGGCGAGGTAGGCGGCCTTGAGCTGATCGAGCACGTCGGGCGAGGGCGGCGCGTTCGGGTCGCGGCTCTCGACGTTCGACAGCTTGATGGCCGCGGCGAGCTTGGTGTCGCCGATGGCCTCGGCGATGCGCGCGCGCAGCTCGGCGCGGCGCGGCTTGTCGCTGGCGCGAATGCGCTCGAGCAGCCGCAGCGCGGTGAGGTTGGTCTTGTCGACCGACAGCGCCGTCTCGCAGCACGTCGCGGCGCGCGCCGGCTCGTTGATGCGATCGAGGTACAGGCGCGCGAGCTTGATCCACGCGCCGACGCGGGCGGCGTCGGTGCCGACCTGGGTCTGGCGGTCGAGCAGCACCACCAATTCCTTCACGTCGTCCTTCGCGGTGAGGAGCCGCTCGAGCTGCTGGAGCGCGGTGGTGTGGTTGGGAGCGAGGTGCAGCACCTCGTGGTACGCCTCGATGGCCGCCTCGGGCTTCTGCAGCTGGTCTTCCCAGATCGCCGCCGACTGGAAGATCGCGTTGGCGCGCTCGGTCGGGTCGGTGCGGGTCGCCGCTTCCGCGCGCAAGATCTCGATCAACGACTCCCACGCGCTCTGCGTGCGGTAGATGCGGGCCAGCGCGCGCAGGGCGCCGACGTGGTTGGGCGCGAGCGTCAGCACCTCGCGGTACGCGCTGATCGCCTCGTTGGCGTCCTTCACCTTCTGCTCGAACAGCTCGCCGACCTTGAAGATCAGCGACGCCGCCTGCTCGGTCGAGGGCGCGATCTCCGCCTCGGTCCGGTACATCTTGATCAGCGCGGGCCAGCGGCCGTCCTGCCCGTAGAGCTTGCCCAGCGCGCGCAGCGCCGGGAGGTACGCCGGCGAGAGCTGCAGCACGCGCTCCCACGCCTGGATCGCCGCGCCCCGGTCCTTCAGCTGTTCCTCGAGGATCTCGGCGTTGCGGTGCGCCAGCGAGACGATCTGCTTGGTGTCGCTCGCCAGCCGCGTCTCGGCCTCGTTGAGCTCGAGCAGCTCGTTCCACTTCGCGGCGCGCTCGTAGAGGCGCCCGAGGTTGCGCATGGTCGGCAGGTGATCGGCCGCCATGTCGAGCACGCGCTTCAAGCAGTCGATGGCGCGCTCGAGATCGTTGATGCGGTCTTCGTAGAGCGCGGCGATCTTGTTGAGCGTCGAGATCTGCTGCTCGCGATCGGTGGTCTGCAGCAGGTCCTGCTCGTACATCGCGACGAGCTCGGGCCAACGCCCCAGCTTCTCGTAGAGGCGAATGAGCGCCTTCTGCGCCGGGAGGAAGCCGGGCGAGAGCTGCAGGCACTCGTTGTAGCGGTTGATGGCGTCGTCGACGCGGTTGAGCCGTTCTTCGAGCGTCTCGGCCGCCTTGTACACGCGGGTGGCGCGCTGGCGCGGGTCGTCGGTCGCGCGCGCCTCGGCGTCGTAGGTGTCGAGGAGGCCGGCCCAGTTCTGCGAGCGGTAGTAGAGCTTGCCGAGACCGGCGAGCGCGGCGGGCTGACCGCTGACGCGGGTGAGCACCGTCTGGTAGCGGGCGACCGCCTCGACCTCGCGGTTGAGCTGCTCGTACAGCGCGGCGAGGCGGAGGTTGATCGCGACGAACTCGCTCTCCTCGGTGTTGGCCTGCACCCACGCGAGCAGCACCTCGGCCAGCTCGTCGAAGCGGCTCTGGCTCTCGTAGATGCGCGCCAGCTCCGAGAGGATCAGCGGATCCTGCGGGCTGACCCGGCGCGCGGCGAGCAACGCGGCGAGCGCGTCTTCGGGGCGGCCGAGCCGCTCGTACGCCTTGCTGATCTGCAGGAACGTCGGCGCGGCGGCGGGGCCCTGGCTCTCGGCCTCGGCGGCGAGCGCGGCGAGCTCTTCGTCGACCGTGCCCTCGCGCTGCGCGACGCGCTTCATCGCCGCCAGCAGCTGCGGGTCGCGGCGATCGAGCGAGAACGCTTCGCGGAAGAGCTCACCCGCGGCCTTCGGATCCTTCAGGCGGTCTTCGAGCAGCAGCCCGGCGGAGGTCAGGTACACCGCGCGCGCGGCGGGCTCGCCCACGTTCGCCGCGAGCAGGCGGTACACCTTCACCAGCGCGGGGTAGTCGGCCTTCTCACCGTAGAACTGCTCGAGCTGCACCAGCAGCGTGACGTCTTCGGGCTCGAGCTCGAGGCAGGAGGTCACCGTCGCGCTGGCGTCGGCCTCGCGCGAGAGGCGCTGCTCGAGAATCTGGCCCTTCTCGAAGAGCAGGGCGGCGCGGGCACGGCGCGCGTCGGTCGCGCCGAGCTCGGCGTCGAGCAGCGTGACGACCATCTGCCAGTTGCCGACCTCGGCGAAGAGGCGGCGCGCGGCGCGAATGTTGGCGAGGAACCGCGGCGCGAGCTTGAAGGCCTGCTGGTAGGCGACGGCGGCGTTGCGCGGGTGCTTGAGCGGCGCTTCCCACAGCAGCCCCATCTCGTGAAACAGCAGCGCCGCGGCCGGCACCGCGCCCATCGCCCGGGCTTCCTTCTCGAGCGCGATGATGCGGGCGCGCGCCTCCTCGTCGGAAGCGGTCGCCGGCTGCGTATTCTCGGTGGGAAGCGGGATGGCGGGGATGGCGGTGGAAAGCGTTCTCGGGAACTCGCTCCGCTCACTCATGCGCGCGAGTCGTAGCACGCAGATCGCACCGTCGCGAGGAGTTCCCCGGTGTCGACCAGCGCCGCGACCGCCGCGATGTCGCGGTGCAATTCACGGTCGGTATCCATGTGCGGAACGCGCGAACGAATGAGCTGGTGCGCCGCGCCCACGCCTCGTCCCGGGCGCGTCTTCTGCGGCTCGCGGAAGTCGAGCGCCTGCGACGCGACGAGCAGCTCGATCGCCACCACGTGCCGCGCGTGCTCGACCACCTGGCGCAGCTTGAGCGCCGCCGTCATGCCCATCGAGACGTGATCTTCGCGGCCTGCCGACGAGGGAATCGAGTCGACCGATGCGGGGTGGCAGAGAATGCGCGACTCCGCGACCAGCGCCGCCGCCGTGACCTGCGCGATCATGAAGCCCGAGTTGAGCCCCGAGTGCCGCGCGAGGAAGGGCGGCAGCCCCGAGAGCGACGGGTTCACCATCTGCTCCACGCGCCGCTCGCTGATCGACGAGAGCTGCGTGAGCGCCATCGCCGCCACGTCGAGCCCGAAGCTCACCGGCTGCCCGTGAAAGTTGCCCGCCGAGACGATCTCGCCCGACTGCGCGAAGACCAGCGGGTTGTCGGTGCCCGCGTTGACCTCCACCTCGAGGATCTTGCGCGTGAACGCCAGGCCCTCGCGCGCCGCGCCGTGCACCTGCGGAATGCAGCGCAGCGAGTACGGGTCCTGCACCTTGGCGCAGTCCTTGTGGCTCTCGACGAGCGCCGAGTCGCGCAACAACGAGCGCAGGTGCTCGCTCACCAGGCCGTGGCCCGGGTGCGGCCGCACGGCGTGCACCTCGGCGAGGAAGGGGCGGTGCGAGCCGAGCATGCCCTCGATGGTGATCGCGCCGGCCAGATCGAACAGCTCGGCCAGCTCTTCGGCGGCGAGCAGCGCGGGCACGCCCACCGCGCACATCGCCTGCGTGCCGTTCACCAGCGTCAGGCCTTCCTTCGCCTCGAGCACCAGCGGCTCGAGCCCCGCCTTCCGCAGCGCGTCGCGGCCCGGCATGCGCACGCCGTCGAAGAACGCCTCGCCCTCGCCGATGAAGACCAGCGCGAGGTGAGCCAGCGGGGCGAGATCGCCGCTCGCGCCGACCGAGCCGCGCTCGGGCACCACCGGCGTCACGCCGCGGTTGAGCATTTCCAGCCCGAGCCGCAGCGTCGACGGCCGCACGCCCGAGAAGCCCTTCGCCAGCACGTTGCAGCGCAGCAGCAACAGCGCGCGCGCCTCGGGAATCGACAGCGGCTGCCCCACACCCGCCGCGTGGCTGACGATCAGGTTGCGCTGCAGCTGCTGCAGGTCCTTCTTCTCGATGCGCACCTCGGCCAGCGTGCCGAACCCGGTGTTGATGCCGTACGCCGGCTCGTCGCCCGCCGCGACGCGATCGACCAGCTCGCGCGCCTTCGTCACGCGCTCCAACGCCACCGAGGAAATCGACACCGGCCGGTTGCGGGCCGAGACGTCGCGAATGTCAGACAGGGTGAGCGAGGAGCCATCGAGCAGCAGCGGGGTGGTCATGACGGCCTGCCGCTATTCCCCAGCGACAGGTGGTTCGCAAGTGCTATGGGGCGACCGGTCATGAAGCAGAAGCAGCAGCAGCAGGGCGGAAAGCTGGTGGTGCAGAAGTACGGCGGCACCTCGGTCGGCGACCTCGACCGCATTCGCAACGTCGCGCGGCGCGCCATCGCGGCGAAGAAGGCCGGGCAGCGCGTGGTGGTCGTCGTGTCGGCGATGAGCGGCGAGACCAACCGGCTGCTCAAGCTGGTCAACGGCCTCACCGATCGACCCAACGAGCGCGAGCAGGACGTGGTGGTCGCGACCGGCGAGCAGGTGAGCATCGGGTTGGTGGCGATCGCCATCGAGGCGCTGGGCGGCAAGGCCCGCAGCTTCATGGGTCACCAGTGCCGCATCACCACCGACAGCACCTTCAGCAAGGCGCGCATCAAGCGCATCGACGCCGACGCGATCTTCGAGGCGCTCGACCGCGGCGAGATCGCGGTGATCGCGGGGTTCCAGGGCGTCGACGAAGACGGCAACGTCACCACGCTGGGGCGCGGCGGGTCCGACACCACCGCCGTCGCGATCGCCGCCGCCATCGAGGCCGACGCGTGCGAGATCTACACCGACGTCGACGGCGTCTACACGACCGACCCCAACGTCGCCCCGCGCGCGAAGAAGCTCGACCGCATCAGCTACGAAGAGATGATGGAGCTCGCCTCGCTCGGCGCGAAGGTGCTGCAGATTCGCTCCGTCGAGATCGCCATGAAGTACCGCGTGCCCCTGTGGGTGAAGTCGAGCTTCAGCGACGACCCCGGCACGCTCGTGTGTGAGGAGGACAAGGCCATGGAAGACATTCTCGTCAGTGGTGTGGCGCTCGATCGCAACGAGGCGCGCGTCTCGGTGCACGACGTGCCCGATCGCCCCGGCATGGCGGCGAAGATCTTCGGCGCGCTCGACGAGAAGGCGATCAGCGTCGACCTCATCGTGCAGAACCCGCCGGTGAAGGGGAAGACCGACATCACCTTCACCATCGGCAAGGCCGACGCGGTGAAGACGCGTGACGTGATGAAGAAGGTCGCCAAGGCGATCAAGGCCGGCCCGTTCGACGTCGACGAGAACGTCGCCAAGGTGTCGATCGTGGGCGTCGGCATGCGCACGCACTCCGGCGTCGCCGCGCGCATGTTCAAGACGCTCTCGCGTGAGGGCGTGAACATCCTCGCGATCTCCACCTCGGAGATCCGCGTGTCGTGCCTCATCCCCTCCGACTACGCCGAGCTCGCGGTGCGCGCGCTGCACAGCGAGTTCGGGCTCGACGGCGCCGCGACGAAGTGACGCGACCCGCCGCGATCGGCGTGGTGCTCGTGCTCGCCGGGCTGCTCGGGCTGGCTGCGTGGTGGCGCGTCAGCCCGCGGCCACTGCCCGACGCGTGCGCCGACGGAGGCACCTGGTCGATCGGCCCCGACAACGTCGCGCGCTGTGCGCCCGGTGCAGCCGTGCCGCCCGGCCAGGCGATGACGCTGAAGCAGAAGTTCGACTGCAACGCAGCGACCGCCGACGAGCTGGCGTTGGTCGCGGGGCTTGGTGCCTCCGCCGCCCGCGCCATCGTCGACGCGCGGCCCGACGGCGGCTACCACGCGTGGGACGAGCTCGACGCCGTGCCCGGTGTGGGTCCAGCCCGCCTGAACGCCTTGCGGGAGGTCTGCGAGTTGCGGGTGGTGGATGGCGGGGTGTGGTAGAAGCACACCGTGCTCATTTCGTGTGAGAAGTGCTCCACGACGTATGTGCTTGACGAGGCGTTGATTCCTCCGCAGGGCACTGCGGTGCAGTGCACGCGCTGCGGCCACGTCTTCACCGCTCGCATCACCGCCGCGGCCCCGCCGCCCCCGGAACCGCCCGCTTCCCGAGCCGGCAACAGCACGATGATGTTCGGTACGCCGGCCGCGCCTCCGTCGGCCGCGAAGAACCAGACGATGATGTTCGGCACGCCGGCGTCGAACGCCGCGGCCCAGCAGCCCGCGGCACCGAGCGCGCCCGCCGGCTCGGCGTCGAAGACCATGGTGTTCGGGCAGGGCGCTGCGCCCGCGGCTCCCGCGAAGAACCAGACGATGATGTTCGGCACGCCGGCGTCGAACGCCGCGGCCCAGCAGCCCGCGCCGCCCAGCGCGCCCGCCGGTTCCGCGTCGAAGACCATGGTGTTCGGCCAGGGCGCTGCGCCCGCCGCTCCCGCCGCGAAGAACCAGACGATGATGTTCGGCACGCCGGTCTCGAACGCCGCGAGCGCGCCTCCTCCGCCCGCCGCGCCGGTCAACCCGAAGCAGACGATGGTGTTCGGCACCGCTGCGTCGAACGCCGGTGCGCCGGCGCCCGCGGCCCCCGCTGCCAACTCGAAGCAGACCATGATGTTCGGCACCCCGGCCTCGAACGCCGCGAGCGCCGCGCCGCCGCCGGCCGCGCCGAGCGCCAAGCAGACGATGGTGTTCGGCAGCGGCGCGACTCCGCCCCCGGCCCAGGCCGCGAAGCAGACGATGGTGTTCGGCACCGCGGCCTCGAACGCGGCCTCCGCTCCGCCGCCGCAGCAGGCCTCGGCCGCGCGCACCACGATCATGTTCGGTGGCGCCCAGGCGCCCGCGCAGCCGCCGCCCGCCGCGTCGAAGCAGACCATGGTGTTCGGCACCGCGGCGTCGAACGCGTCGCTCGAGTCCTCGCCCAGCGACGAGACGATCATGGAGCAGCCCGGCCAGTCTGCGCGCACGCTGATGTTCGGCGCGCCCACGGCCGAGAACCCGAACGTCGGCCCGCCGCCCGCGAAGAACCAGACGATGATGTTCGGCAAGTCGCCGGTGATCCCCAAGATCTCCGCGGGGCCCACCGAGCAGGCCGGCATGTCGGTCGACGAGAACGCGCCAGGCGAGAGCACGGTGCGTGTCGACGCGCTCAACGAGCAGTCGGCCGTCAACGTCGACGGCGGCGGTGAGTCCGAGGAGCCCTCGCAGCCGGTCCGCGCCGATCGCACGCAGCGCTTCGCGATGTCCGACCTGGGGGGCACCACGCCGCCCGAGGGCCGCGATCCGGTGCAAGACCGCCACAACCGCACCCAGCTGTTCGCGATGTCGAGCGCGCAGGAATCGACCGCGCCGCTCGCGCAGCCGGTGGTCGAAGCGAACGTCGTCGAGCCGCTCGACGCGACCATGGCCAGCCCTTCGCGCGACCTGCACGGCGCGCCGACCATCGACCTCACGTCGACGCTGCCGCCCGATCAGCCGCTGCCGCAGCTCGACGACACGCCCGGCGTCTCGACGTTGCTCGACCCGTCGAACCAGACGCCGATGGAATCCGAAGCGGCGCCCGCCGATGGCCCGATCGCCACCACGCTCCCCAACCTCGGTCCGGTGGGCGGGCAGAAGCTCCCGCCGCTCAACGTGACGCTCAACGCCGAGCCGGGTGGGGCGCCGGTCGATCTCTCGCGGCCCATCCAGATGAGTTCGCCCAGCCAGGCGGCCGAAGACGCGGCGGCGATGCGCGCGGCGCGCGGTGGCGGGGCAGGGCGCGCGGTGGTGATCGTGCTCGCGCTGGTCGCCCTCGCGCTGCTCGGTGTGCTCGTGTGGCGCCTCTTCGGCGAGCAGATCATGGGGCTCATCAACAAGCCACCCCCTGACGAGCACCCCGTGGGCAGCCTGCTCAAGGCGCTCGGCGTCGGCCGCGCCTGAGCTTCAACGACGCGCGGTCGCCGGCTCGATCGGCAAGATCGTCGCGTACCCGGCGAAGAGCTCGCCCATCAGGCGCGGCTTCGAGCCCGGCGCCTCGGTGCGCAGCCAGTCGTTGAGCTTGTGGCCGCCAGCGTCGGTGCGGCGCGTCGGCTGCGCGAGGTTCATGCGGTAGCGCACCACGCCGCGCGCGACCCGGTGCATCACCACCACCGTGCCGTCGGCCTCGACGTCGTCGACCACGCCGATGTGCGTGAGGCCGTCGTTGGTCACGCCGTCGCGGTTGAGATCGTAGGTCTCCTTGAAGAAGACCAGGTCACCCGGCACCGGCCGCCCGCCCTCGAAGATGCGGCCGTGGCGAGACGCGTAGCGCCACATCGCGGTGACGCCGTTGTCGCCCGGCTGCGCGTCGGACATCAGCGAGAGGCCGAGCGGCTCGAAGGTGGCGCGCACGAAGCCGGTGCAGTCGTCGCCGAAGCGCTTGCCGTTCACCACGAGGCGGGTGTGGCCCACCAGCGAACGCGCGGCGCTCAGCGCGCTGTCACGCGAGCCGGGCGCGAGCAGGGGCGGGGGCGCGGCCTCGGCCACCGCGGGCGGAATCTCGCGCGTCGACGCCGGGGTCGAGAACGGCTGGTAGGCCTCGACGTAGAAGCGGTGGCCGCCGACCGGACCCGCGGTCGCGCACGCCGAGAGGGCGAGGGAAACGAGGGCGGCGGTGACGAGCGGGCGCATGCGTGGGCTCCAGCGTCTCCCAGCCGGGGGGCGGGTCAAATTCTGCGAGGCGGTGCTAGAGAGCGCGCCGTGCGTCAGCTCCCCGCCCTCGCTGCCCTCGCGCTCGCCACCCTGGCGTTGCCGGCCTGCCGTGACTCGGCTTTCCAGGCGGCCGCGAAGGTCAACACCATCGACACGTGGCGCCGCTTCATCGCCGAGAACCCCAAAGACGACGAGCTCGACGCGGCGCAGCAGCGGCTCGAGGAGCTCGCGTTCGAGGAGGCCCGGAAGATCCATACCGTGGTGGCCTACAAGCGGTTCCTCGAAGAATTCCCCGAGGCCGACAAGGCGGGCGCGGCGCGCAAGCTCCTCGAGGGGTTGCGCTTCAACACGGCGGTCGAGGCGAAAGAAGCCCACGCCCTGCGGCAATTCCTCCGCGATCACCCCGATGGCGCGCACCGCGAAGAGGCGGAAGGCCTGCTCGCGAAGCTCGAGCTCGAGGAGCTCGTGAAGTCCGACGATCCGCGCCGGCTGCAACAGCTGGTGAAGAAGCACCCCGACGATCCCCGCGCCGAACAGGCAGGCCAGAAGATCGACGACACCGCGTGGCAGGGCGCGCAGACCGCCGCCGATCTCTTCGCGTACCTGCGCGACTTCCCGGCGGGCAAGCACCGTGACGACGCGCGCCGCCGGCTCCTCTCGCTGCAGCTCGACGGCCTGCTGGTGTCGGGCGCGATCGAGCAGGCGAAGACCCTCGCCGCGAAGAACCCGCTCGCGAAGGACCTGCCTGATCTGAAGGCGCGCATCACGCGGGCCGAGCAGGTCGCCGCGCTGCAGCGTTCCAAGGACGAGCGCATCGCGCAGGTCTTCGCCGGCCAGTCGCTGCGCGCCGCCGACGATCTCTTCAAGACGCTCTCGGCGCGCGACCCGCTCGATCGCTGGCAGGCGGTGGAGGAGGTGGGCGCGCTGGTCTCGGTGCTGAGCATCGACCCGCTGCTCGAGCAGATCCGGTCGGGCCGCTCGGTGCTGGTGCGCCAGCGGGCGTTCGAGAGCCTGGGGCACGTGCTGCGCGCGCTGCCGCGGCCGGTCGCCGAGTACGAGGTGGCCTCCCGGCTCGAGACGGTGGGCGCCAACGCGTCCGACGCGCAGCTGGTGCTGACGCTCGCCGTGCTGCTCGATCTCACCGGCCAGCTCGAGCGCGCTGCCAGCGAGTACCAGCGCATGTGGGACGCGGCGAACCCCGACCCCATCGTGCTGCGGAGGTGGACCGACATTCGCCGCGAGCGCCGCCAGTTCTTCTCGTCGGCCGTGGTCGCGCGTCAGCTCGCCGCGTGGGCCAAGGCGGTCGCCGAGTCGGTCAACGAGCCCGGCCCCGGCTCGGCGCTGTCGGCCAGCCGCGAGCTGTGCGCCGCCGTCGAGATGTCGCGCTTCGCCGAGGCGGCGATCGACGAGGCCTCGAAGCAGAAGACCGAGTTCCCCGACGATCTCGAGACCTTCTTGATGCGCGCGAGGGAAGCGCGGCGGTTGAGCGAAGCGCGCCTGCGCGACGCGGAGCTGCAGCTGCTGACCGCCGACCCGGCCGCGCGGAAGTGTGGCGATGCCCAGGTGCTCGAGCGGCTCAAGGAAGGCGAGCAGCGACGCCTCGCCTCGCTCACCGCGCTCAAACAGAAGCCTCCGAAGGAACTCCCGCTGATCCTCGAGGCAGTGCGCGCCACCGACCCGTCGACGCAGGTTCGCGAAGCCGCCGTGCCCTGAGCTACTTCGGCGCGACCGTCGCGGCGGTCACCACCATCGGCGCCGTGCCGAAGAACAGCTTGCACGCGAGGAAGGCCCCGAGCGGCCCGGCGAAGTCGGCGACCAGGCACGCCAGCAGCGCGTGCCGCAGCACCTTCACCTGCACCGCGCCGTAATAGACGGCCAGCACGTAGAAGGTGGTCTCGGTCGAGCCGTTGAGCACCGACACCAGGTAGCCGACGAAGCTGTCGGGCCCGTACGCCTTGATCGAGTCCGACATCACGCCGAGCGCCCCCGAGCCCGAGAGCGGGCGAATGAGCGCCATCGGCAGCGCCTCGGGCGGGAAGCCGATCGGCGAGAGCAGAGGAGAGAGCGCCTTCACCAGCGCCTCGAGTGCCCCCGACGCGCGGAACATGCCGATCGCCACCAGCATGCCGACCAGGAAGGGGATGATCGCCATCACCGTCTGGAAGCCCTCCTTCGCCGAGGCGATGAAGGTCTCGTAGATCTTCACCTGCCGCGTGAAGCCGACCGTCACCATCGAGAGGATCAACAGCGGCAGCAGCCAGTCAGAGAGGAAGCCGCGCGTGATGTCGAACGCGCCCTGGGTCTGCGCCGGGCTCACCGCGCCGAGGCACAACCACGCGCCGTCGTTCGCCGCGCAGCCGCCCGAGGCGATCACCGTCTGGCGCATCATGCCGAACACCACCAGCGCGACGATCGAGAGCGCCACGGCGCTGCGCCACTTCTCGACCTTCGGCGCGACCGCCGCCATCGCCTCGGCCTTCTCGAGCGACGCCGCGTCGGGCGCCTTGTTCTTCGTCTCGTCGACGGTGACCGGGCCGTACTTCTCGAGCGCGAACATCGGCCGGCGCTCCAGCAGCTTGCAGGCGATGACCGCGAACACCGTGCTGCACGACGTGGCGATCAGCGTGGGAATCACGATACCGGCAGCGTCGTGCGAGCCGAGCGCGGCGCGGGTGGCGATCACGCCCAGCGGCAGCACCGCGACGCCCGAGGTGTTGATGGCGAGGAAGAGCGCCATGGAGTTGGTCGACACGCCCTTGCGCTGGTTCAACTTGTCGAGCTCCTGCATCGCCTTGAGGCCGAACGGCGTCGCGGCGTTGCCCAGGCCCAGCACGTTGGCGGCGAGGTTCATGATCATCGCGCCCATCGCGGGGTGATCGGGCGGCACCTCGGGGAACAGCCGCACCATGATCGGCTTGAGGCCGTTCGCGACCGAGCGCAGCAGGCCCGCCTCGCGCACTACGCCGACCAGCCCGAGCCACAGCGTCATCTGCCCGATGAGCCCGAGCGCGAGCTCGACGGCCGACTTCGCCGACGCGAGCGTGCCCTCGGTGAGCTTCGGCATGGTTCCCGTCAGTGCGGCGGTCAGCACCGAGATCGTGATCAGCCCGAGGAAGATCCAGTTCACGCGGGGCATCCCAGACCGGCGGTGTGAAAAGGCGAGTTTTCTGACACCCTGCACGGCATGTCGCCGTTCCCGTCCGAAGCGTGGTGCCGCGAGGCGATCGCCCTGCTCAACACCGACCGAGACGCGGCGGGCGCCGCCGACGGGTGGACCGGTGATTTCGGCGTGGTGATCGACCAGGCGGCCGGCCCGATGGCGGTCTTCATCGGCGCTCCGCAGGGTGGGCGGCTGCCGGACCCCCAGTTCCTCACGGTCGAGGCGCTCGAGGCCCGCCGCCCCACCTACTTCGCGCGCGCGTCCGCTGACGACTGGTGGAAATTGATCGACGGGGGGCTGGACCCCATCGCCGCCATCGTGCAGAAGCGGCTCGTCGCGCGGGGTGATCTGTCGCCCGTCATCGCGCGGCTCCAGTTTCGTGGGCTGGCCGATCGCTGGCTCGAGCAGCTGCGCAGTGCAGAAAAGAGCAGTGGGGGAACGTCATGAGCCTCGCCAGCAAACTCAAGCAGCAAGCCCTGGGGCTTTCCCAGAAGGCCATGGAGCGCCTCTTCGCCGACGAGAAGCGCGCGCAGAAGGTCGTCGAGGTGATCGGCAAGGCGCAGCAGGCCAAGAAGCAGGTCGACTCCGCGCAGCGCGTGGTGCTGCACCAGCTCAACTTCGCGACCAAGCAGGACTTCAAGGATCTCGGCAAGCAGCTCAGCTCGCTCAAGAAGCGGCTGCGCGCGCTCGACGAGAAGATCGCCACGCTCTGAAGTGGTCAGGGCGAGGCCTGGGCTTCGTCCTTGACTGCATAGGGGCTGCGTGGCACTAACCGCGCCGCTTCAAACATTGGGAATCGGGCACATAGCTCAGCGGTAGAGCATCGCCTTCACACGGCGGGGGTCCCAGGTTCGAAACCTGGTGTGCCCATCGAAACCCACGGGTCGGAGTGACTTGAGTCGCTCCGGCCCGTTTCATTTCTGGCGGGAGTTCGCGACAATTCCTGGCGTGACGGCGCTCCTCCTCACGCTGTGTCTCGCGGCTGGTCCCGCCATCTACACGTGGACCGACCAGGACGGCGTCGAGCACTTCACCGACGACCCGAACCAGGTGCCGCGCGGCGTGAAGGCGCGCGTGACCGCGGGCGACGACATCGGCGAGGTCACCACCGACAAGAAGGCCACCAAGGCCGTCGAGCCCGCGCCCGTGCAGACGCCGCTGATCATCGTGCAGCAGGCGCCGGTCGACCCGCGCGCCGAAGAAGAGCGCTGGCGCAAGGCGTTCCGCGAGGCGAACGCGAAGGTGGCCGATCTCGAGCAGCAGATCGAGTCAGACCGCAAGAAGGTCGAAGAGGTGAACGGCCTGCCAGTGCGCGCCGGCTTCGTGTGCCAGAACTTCCCCGCGCCGGTGATCGTCAGCCCCGGCTTCGGCACGGTGAGCGCGGGCGGCATCACGTCGACCACCACTTCGACCGGGGTCGGCCTCGGGCTCGGCGGTCAGACGGCCACCGGCGTGACCGTCGGCGCCACGGGGACGATCGTCGGCACCTCGACCACCGTCTTCGCGCCGCAGCCGCTCGCCGTCGTCCCGTGTGGCTTCGGCTTCAACCCTGAATACGCCGTCATCAAGGACCGCCTCGAGAAGAACCGCAGAGAGCTGGTGCGCGCGAAGGAAGAGCTGGCCGATCTCGACCGGCGCGCGTCATTCGAGGCAGTTCCGCGGCACTGGCGTCGCTGATAGACGCCGCCTCATCACGGTCCCGTAGCTCAGTTGGATAGAGCGTTGGTTTCCTAAACCGAAGGCCGCTGGTTCGATTCCAGCCGGGATCATTCACGCCAGGGCGGCCGCGAGCGTCGAGCCGCGCACCGGCTTGCGCACGAAGGTCAGCCCGCTGGTCTTCACCTTCCGCTCGGTCTCCGGGGTGGTGTCGCCGCTCATCAACACGCGCTTGGTCGACTTGCCGCTCATGCCGACCAGCAGCTCGATGCCCGATTGCCCGGGCAACCAGAGGTCAGACACCACGAGGTCGAGGCGCTCGAGCTCGCGCACGTAGGTGCCTGCTTCCTCGGCGTCGGTGGCCGTCACCACCTCGTAGCCCCATTGCTGGAGCATCTGCGCGAGGGCCTGGCGCGCCATCGCGTCGTCGTCGACCACCAGCGCCACCGCGCCCGAGGCCGCTGCGACCGGCTTCTCGGCCACGCGCTCGGCCAGCGGCAGCGACACCGCGAAGACCGAGCCCCGGCCCGGCTTGGACTGCACGGTCACGGTGGTGCCGAGCGCCGAGGCGAGCCGCTTCACGATGGCCAGCCCCAGCCCGAGCCCCTGCGTGCGATCGCGCGCCTGGTTTCCGACCTGGTACAGCTCGTCGAAGATCTTCTCGCGATGCTCGGGCGCGATGCCGACGCCGGTGTCCCACACCTGGATCAGCGCGCGCTCGCCCCGCCGGCGCGCCGTCACCAGCACGCGCCCGTGCTCGGTGTAGGTGATGGCGTTCGACACGAGGTTGCGCAGCACGCGCAGGAGCATCGCCGGGTCGCTCTTCACCGCCAGCGACGCCCCGCGGAAGTCGAGGCCCAGCTGCTTGCGCTTCGCGCGCGGGCCGCACTCGGTCGAGAGCGTGTCGAAGACCGTCTCCAGCGGCGTCTCGACGATGCGGGGCACCACCGCGCCGACCTCGGCCACCGAGAGCTCGAGCAGCCCCTCGTGCAGCGAGACGAGAGAGGCGTGGGCCACGTCGATCGACGACACGAGGCGCGATTCACGCGAAGGGAGCGCGCGGGTCTTGAGGGTGTCGATCAGCAAGCCCATCGCGTGGAGCGGCTGACGCGCGTCGTGGCTGGCCGCGGCGACGAAGCGCGACTTGTCCTGGTTGGCGCGCTCGGCGGCTTCACGTTCGGCCTTGAGCTGTTCGATCAGGTCGGCGTTCTCGAAGCGCAGGCGAAAGGTCTCGCGCGTGCCGCGGTACGTGGCGCGGGTCGCCGCGGCCATGCCCATCACGTGGCTCAGCACCAGGATGTCGAAGCTGCGCAGCACCGGGTCGCCCGAGCTGATGAGGTGAATCGCCATCAGCAGGAACGACGAGCCGATCGAGAAGTACATGATGCGCGGCGTGGCCGAGGTCGAGAGGATGCCTCCCGACATCATGCCGGCGATGATCAGGCTGATGATCGCGACGACCGGCACCGCGGTCGACCAGCCGGCGAAAACGATCAGCGTGCCCCACAGGCTCGAGGCGATGCCCATGGTCAGCGTGAACAGCGGCACCACGCGGACGATCTCGTCGTCACTGCGCGGCCGTCGCAGCCACAGCCAGAGGCCGCCGCGCGCCAGGTTGTTGAGGCAGATCAGCGCGAACCAGATCAGCAGCGGCTGCACCGGCACCCAGAAGCTGAGCGCCCAGACCGCCGTGCCGCCACTGAGCGTCGTGCTCACCGCGCGCACGGCGTTGCCGTCCATCGAGTAGCGCAGGCACATCAGGTCGATCGCCCGCGAGGCCGAGTCGGGCAGGGGTCGGGGTTCCATGACAGGCGACCGTAGGCAGATCCTGCGGCATGGTGCGCTCATGATTCGATCCACGTTGCTGGTGGCGGTGGTGCTCGCGGGCACCGCCTTCGGCGAGCCGAGCGGTTGGAAGTTCCAGAAGGGCAAGCCAGGCATGCCGGCCGTCTTGTTGATCCACGGGCTCGCCGCGTCGCGCGGCCACTGGGTCTCGCCCGCCGACACGTGGTCGATCAAGAACGGCCACTTCAAGCACTGGAAGAAGCCGAAGACGAAGACCGGCCACGCGGACGCGCTGCATCTGAAGGTGAAGTACGCGGTGAAGGATCTGAAGCTCTCGCCGGTCGACCCGCACGCCGACGAAGACGGCAGCTTCTGGAAGTACCTCGTCGACAAGGGCTACACGGTCGCGACGTGGAACCAGGTGCCCTGCATGGACACCAAAAAGACGCCGTCGCAGGAATGCCTCGACTCCGACGTGTTCGACACCGCGTACCCCACCGCGAAGGACGCGCTGGCGTACCTGGCCACCCAGACCACCGAAGACATCGCGCTGGTCGCCCATTCTCGCGGCGGAGTGATCGCCCGCATGCTGCTGGCCGAGACCGACGCGGCGTTGCCGGCGGTGACGCGCGTGAAGTGGGTGATCACGCTCCACACGCCGCACCACGGCTCGAGCATGGCGGGGAAGGGCAACGACTTTCAGAAGGCGGTCGCCAGCCCCTTGTCGAAGGCCGACCTGAGCGCGCTGCCCAACGTGATCGAAAAGCCGGTGAAGGACTTCCTGGGCAAGCTCGACAACCCGCTGGGCAACGCGATCGACGCGCTGGTGGTGCTCACCGGGCTCAAGGGCGCGAAGGAGCTCGACGAGAAAGATCCGCACTACGCCAAGCTCATCGCCTCGGAGAAGAAGCGCGCGGGCGTGAAGTTCTACACCTTCGGCGGCACGTCCCCGCGGTTGGCCAAGGTGTACGTGCGCTACTACTCCGACGGTGGGCGCGACTGGACGCTCTCGCCTGCGCAGCTGCTCGACTTCCCCGGTGATCTCAAGGTGCCCTTCGACGAGGTGCGCTCGGGCGGAGACCTGCTCGTGACCGACACCAGCAGCCAGCTCAAGAGCCTCGAAGACGAGCACTTCAGCAACGATCTCAACCACGCCGAGGTGCTGTGGAACCGCGACGTGCAGGAACAGGTGAACCAGCTGCTCGCCAGGCCGTTCCCGAAGGGCACTCCGCCGCCGGTGTTGAGCATGCCGGCGCCGCGCCCGCGCGCCGTGGCCGGTGCGGCCGATCGCGATGACCCGAGCGACGACGACGCGAACGAACCCGACGACGACCCGGCTGACGCGGGCGCTGGCGCGAAGTGAGCGCGGCGGTCAGATCACGCCGCGATCGGTAGACTGCGTCGCCCCATGTCGAAGCTCGACTCCGCCCAGGTTCCCCCCGCCGTGCTGGAGGTCATTCGCGGCCTCCACGCCGGGGGCTTTCGCGCCTTTCTCGTGGGCGGGTGCGTGCGCGACCTGCTGCGCGGCCAGAAACCGAAAGACTTCGACGTCGCGTCGAGCGCCACGCCGCAGCAGGTGCAGCGGCTCTTCAAGAAGGTGATCCCCACCGGCATCGAGCACGGCACGGTCACGGTGCTCGCGGGCGGGGGCAACCACGTCGAGGTCACCACCTTCCGCGCCGAGGCCGAGTACGTCGACGGCCGGCGCCCCTCGAAGGTCGAGTTTCATGAAGACATCGACGCCGATCTCTCGCGGCGCGACTTCACGATGAACGCCATCGCGTGGGATCCCGCGCGCGACGAGCTGGTCGATCCGTTCGACGGGCAGGGCGATCTGCAGCGGCGCACGGTGCGGTGTGTGCGCAAGGCGCTCGATCGCTTCAGCGAAGACGGGCTGCGGCCGCTGCGGGCGGTGCGCTTCGCGACGGTGCTCGACTTCGAGGTCGAGCCCGAGACCGAGGCCGCGATTCCCCAGACGCTCGAGGTCTTCAAGAAGGTCGCCGCCGAGCGCGTGCACCAGGAATTCGTGAAGCTGCTGATGGCGCCCGCGGTCGAGCGCGGCCTGCGCCTGCTGCAGCGCACCGGCCTGCTGGGCGTGTTCTTCCCCGAGGCGGTGGTGGGCTCGTTCAGCGCCGTGGCGCGCGCGCCCGCCGACGAGGTGGTGCGGCTCGCGTTGCTGTGCCTCGGCCTGCCCGGCGCCCGCGCGGTGCTGCAGCGCCTCAAGTTCCCGACGAAGACCTGCGACGAGGCTGGCGCGGTCGCGCAGCTCACCAGTCTCCCGCTGGCCGAGACGAGCGACGTCGATCGGCGACGCTTCCTCGCGAAGGTGACCGTCGACCGGGCCGCGCGCGCCGTCGTCATGCACCGGGCGCTGGGCGCCGACGAAGCGCTGCTCACCGCGCTCGAGCGCGTGATTTCTGCACGGCCCCCGACCACCACGCGCGAGCTGGCCCTCAACGGCCAGGCGATCATGGGCGCGCTGGGCACCGGGCCGTCGCCCGCCGTCGGGCACGCCACCCGCTACCTGCTCGACTGCGTGCTCGAGAATCCGGCCGATAACGACCCGGAAACACTGAAGAAACTGCTCGCTGGGTGGACGCCCCCCTGAAGGTCAGGTCGTTTCCCACAGCCTTTCCCACAATGGGGTGCCACCTGATGAGAGCGGAGATGAGTCCGCTCTCAAGGGAGCCGCGGAGAGAGCTAATAGCGCCCTGAAATCATGAGCTTGCGCAATTTTCGCGTTTGTGACGCCGGGCGTTACCCACATCCCCTCCCTGCGGATGCCTTGTGGAAAAGGTGTGGGTGACCGTTTCAGGTTGCACCCCATTGTGGCATCGAGGGCTGCATGCGTGTGGTGGTGGCCATGTCGGGGGGAGTCGACTCGAGCGCCGCGGCGGCCTTGCTCCAGGAGCAGGGCCACGAGGTGATCGGCATCACCCTGCGCGTGTGGAGCTACGACAGCGCGGCCCAGTGCGGTTCGTGCTGCAGCCCCGACGACATCGATGACGCGCGGGCGGTGGCCGAGAAGCTCGGCATTCCCTTCTACGTGGCCAACGTCGAAGACCTCTTCAAGGACCGGGTGGTCTCGCCCTTCGTGCAGAGCTACCTCGGCGGCCGCACCCCGATTCCCTGCGTGGCCTGCAACCAGGACGTGAAGTTCGGCTTCCTGCTCAAGCGGGCGCGGCAGCTGGGCGCCAAGCTCGCCACCGGCCACTACGCGCAGGTCTTCGAGCGCGACGGCCGGTTCGAGCTCGCGCGCGGCGCTGACCCCGCGAAGGACCAGAGCTACTTCCTCTTCACGCTCGGCCAGGACGAGCTGCGCGATCTGATCTTCCCGGTCGGCCACCTCACCAAGCCCGAGGTGCGCGCCATCGCCGATCGCCACGGCCTGGTCACCACGCACAAGGCCGAGTCGATGGAGATCTGCTTCGTGCCCGACGGTGACTACGCGCGCTTCGTCGAGAAGGTCGCCGGCTCGCAGCCGAAGGGCGAGATCGTCACGTCCGACGGCGAGGTGCTCGGCACGCACGACGGCATCCACAAGTTCACCGTCGGCCAGCGCAAGGGGCTGCAGGTCGCGCATTCCGAGAAGCTGTACGTGCAGCGGCTCGACGCCGAGAAGAACCAGGTCATCGTCGGCCCCGCGTCGGAAGCCGAGCGCCAGGCGTTCCATCTCCTGCGCCCGCACTGGGTCGACTCGGCGCCGCTCGATCGCGACGTGGTGGTGCGCATTCGGCACCGGCACCAGGGCGTGGCGGGCCGCGTGAAGCTCGAGGCCAACGGGCACTTCAAGGTGATGCTCGACGCTCCGGCGCGCGCGGTGACGCCCGGCCAGGCGGCGGTGGTCTACGACGGCGCGCGGGTGCTCGGCGGCGGGTGGATCGTGTGAGGCGAGCGCTCTTCGCGGTGCTCCTCGTGGCGAGCGGCTGTGCGAAGGAAGCGAAGGCGCCGGTGTGTGGCCTGCACTCGGCGGCCGAGCCCGTGACGCTCGAGGGCAAGAGCGACGTGGTGCTCTCGGTCGGCGCGAAGTTGATGCCGGGCGATCGCATCGAGGCCGAGGGCTACGCGCTGCTCGAATGCTTCGGCGGGGCGCTCAAGGTGCTCGAAGACGAGAAGGTGGTCGTCGGCGAGCTGATCGAGGCGAAGATCCAGGCCACCACGTTGCCGCGCTTCGTGCTGCGCGACGGCAAGGTGGTGGAATCGACCGCGATGCCGATGTCGATGCTGCCGCGCTATTCCGACAACCGCTTCACGCCGAAGAGCGCCATCGCCAGCGGCGGGCCGAGCACCGCCGACTACTTCAAGGCCTTCTTCACGCCCAACGGCATCGAGAACATGAGCGCCAACGCCGAACCGCGCGCCGACGGCCCCCGCTCGCTGCCGCCGCCGAGCGATCGCGTGAAGGTCTCGCGCATTCACGCCGGGCCGCTGGGGGAGGGCGGGCCGGTGCTGGAGGTCGAAGACGAGGTGATCTTCGCCGAGACCGATGAGCTGGCCACCGCGGCGCTGCTCGACGGCCACACCTACGCACTGGGTCGCACCGTGCGCCTGGTGCTCCCCGACGGGGCCGAGGCCACCCTGAAGAAGGACGGCGCCGAGATCGAGCTGGAAGGCCCGATGGACCTCCGGCTGCGCTAGCATTCGCCGGAATGCAGCGGCGCTTCCTGGTGGTGGGGTTCGTGGTTGGCCTCGGTTCGTCGTTCGCCGCGTCGTGCGGTGGCGGCGCGGCGATGACGAAGAGCTGCAGCCCGGCGAGCTGCGGCAGCGGGTGCTGCTCGGCGAACGGAGACTGCCTGCAGGGCACCGGCCTCTTCGCGTGCGGCAGCGGCGGCGAGGCCTGCCAGGCGTGCCTTCCCAACCAGGTCTGCAACGCGGGCGCGTGCGAGAACTTCGCCGACGGTGACTACGACGCGAGCTTCCCCGACTACCTCGACCCGTCGATTCGCTACGACGCCGGCACGTACCACCCGCCCGACGCGGGCATGACCTTCGACGCAGGCGTGGGCGACGCGGGCCCGGCGAACGTGAGCTACTCCGCGCAGGTGCAGCCGATCTTCGACTCGCGCTGCGACGCGTGCCACGCGTGGAGCTACGACACCATCGTCAACGTGAACGCGCGCATCACGCCCGGCAACCTCGGCGCGTCGGCGATCTACACGCGCACGCTCTCTGGCGACATGCCGCGCAGCGGCGGTCCGCTGACCGGCACGCAGGTGAACCTCATTCGCGACTGGATCCTCAACGGCGCTCCGCGCAACTGACCAGAACGGCGGACCCGGATAATTGACGGTCTGCGACTTCCCGCTACCGTGTTGAAGCAATGCGTGACTCGCATCGATTGAAAGAGAAGTTCGAGCTGTCGCTCGACAGCCGGCAGATCGTCAGCATCACCGTGGTGTCGCTGGTGGTGCTCGGCGGGGTGTTCATGCTCGGCGTGGTGACCGGCAAGAAGCTGTCGGCCGACGCCGCCGCGGCGACCGAGAAGCAGCCGGCCGATCTCCTGAGCCAGCTCGACAAGAAGACCGACGCGCTCGAGACCGTGAAGGCCGACGCCGCGCTCACCTTTCAAGACGAGCTGACGCGCAAGACGCCGTCGGCGGTGCCCGACATCGCTCCGAAGCCGGTCGAGACGCCGAAGCCGGTCGAGGTCGCCAGGCCGGCCGAGCCCGTGAAGCCCGTCGAGGCCGCCAAGCCGGTCGAGGCCCCGAAGCCCGTCGAGGTCGCCGAGGTGAAGCCGGTTGAGGCGCCCAGGCCCGAGGCCGAGAAGCTCCCGGAGACGCCGCGCCCTGACCCCGTCGCCACCCGCACCGTCGACGCCGGCGGGGCGAGCCTCAAGGAAGCGTTCGGCAAGGTGCAGAAGTCGCCGCCCGAGACCGCCGCTGACGGCTCGTGGACGATGCAGCTCTCGGCGTACCAGGACCGGGGGGAAGCCGATCGCTTCGCCGCCGGCCTGCGCGACAAGGGCTACGCCCCGTACATCATCGAGGCGAACATTCCGGGCAAGGGCACCTGGTACCGCGTGCGCATGGGCCGCTTCGCCAACAAGGACGCGGCGACCCGCTACATGGACGACTTCCGCCGTGAGACCGCGATGACCGCGATCATCACGCAGGCGAACTGACTCGAAGCCAGCTCAGCCTTCGCTGTTGGGGTTCTTGGTCCACTTGTCGACGTTGCCGTCACCGTCGAGATCTTCGCCGATGCGGTCGATGTCGTTGTTTTCCCAGTATTCCCAGTAGTCGACCTTGCCGTCGCCGTTGTTGTCCTTTTCCTTCCGGACGATCTGGCCCTTCTCGTAGAAGACCCAGAGCGACGGGCGGCCCGAGGCGGTGAGGTTGCGTTCCTTCCGCACCACGACGCCCTTCTCGTAGAAGATCACCTCGTCGACCTTGCCGTCGAAGTCGAGGTCGAGCGCCTCGCGGGAAATCTGCTCTTTCTCGTCGTAGACGCGCGCGATGTCGACCTTGCCGTCCCAGTTGATGTCGAGGTCCTTGCGCGAGAGGCGCTCGTAGTCCTTCCCCTCGGCGTTCTTGGCCAGCACCGTGTAGGTCCACACGTCGGGCTTCTGATCTTTGTTGAGATCGAACTCGGTGACCTTCTCGTCGCCCTTCTGCTTCTGGCGAATGTTCTCGGCCACCTGCTCGGTGTCGCCGTTGCCGCTGCCGTCCTTCTTCTGGTCGCCCGACGTCGTCGCGCAGGCGGGGGCCAGGAGCAGCAGGCCGGTGAGCACAGCAAGCAGGGTGGGTCGGTTGGTCATTTCCTTGCCCTCGTCTGAAGTCGACATAGCGTCACATACGTCCATGGCGCGCAAGAAGATCAGCACCACGATCTACATCACGCCCGAGCAAAATGAGCTGCTCAAGCTGCTCAACCAGAAGACCAAGGTCCCGGTGGCTGAGTACATCCGCCAGGGGATCGACCTCATCCTGGAAAAGCACAAGGAAGAGCTCCCCGGTCAGCAGTCGCTGAACCTCTAGAAGTTGCCGCAAGGCGCGCAGAGCGATCACGACCCGGCTAAAACCGCGACTTCATGGCCGCCAAGAAGAAGACCGAGAAGCCTGCGAAGGCGGAGAAGCCGGCCGCGAAGGCTGAGAAGCCGGCGAAGGCCGCCGCGAAGCCCGCTGCGAAGGCGGATAAGCCAGAGAAGGCCGCGAAGCCGGCGAAGGCCGAAAAGGCCCCGAAGGCCGAGAAGCCCGCCAAGAAGGGCAAGGCTGCCCCCGCGCCGGAGCCCGAGGTCGAAGCCGACGAGGTCGAGGAAGAAGAAGTCGAGCCAGCGCCTGCGCCCGTCGCTGCCCCGCGCGCGAGCCCGAAGAAGCCGGCGCCTGTGGTCGAAGCGCCGCCGCCCGCGGTGGCCGCCGAGCCCGCGCCCGAGGCCCCGGCCGTCGTCGCCGCGCAGCCCGCGATTCCTCCGAAGCCGATGATGCCGGCGATCCGCCCGGTGATGCCGGCCCCGCGCCCCATCTTCGTGCAGCCGAAGTTCGTGCCACCGCCGCCGTTCCCTCCGCTCGAGAAGGCGCCGAGCTGGGTGACGCGCCAGGTGCCGCCCGAGCAGATGCCCAGCCGCGAGCGCGTCGAGACGGCCTTCGATCTGAAGGACGCGGTGCGCGCGGCCGATGGCTCGATCATCGGGCTGGAGCGCAAGAAGCTCTCGGAAGCGCGCCTGGTGCGCATCATCGACGGGCAGCCCGAGCCGGTGTCGGCCCCGGGCCAGTTCTCGAGCTTCGGCTTGAGCGCCGACGGCCAGACGGTCTTCGCGGTGAACGCCGACGGCAAGGTGCTCTCGTTCGCGGTGAACGCCGACGCGCGCACCGGGGTGCTGTGCTTCGACGGTGGCGGCCACCTGTGGGACCTGAAGGTGCTCAGCGCGAACCGCGTGGTCGTCTCGCAGGCGCGCGTGGTGCACCTCGTCGCGATTCCCGAAGAGGGCGCGTGGCGCAAGCTCGACAGCCTCGACGTCGCGCCGGTCGACATTCCGGTGATCGATCTCGTCGACGGCGGCCGCTGGGTGATCGTTGGCCGCTCGCCGCGCAGCCGGCTGGTCGCGGTGATCGGCGATCGCCTGCGCGAGGTGCAGTCGTGGGCCCAGACGGAGGGCGGGGTGACCGCGGTGAGCGGTCGCGCGTTCCTCTACGCGTCGGGCTCGGTGGTGCGCGAGGAGATCTTGAACCTCGCCGAAGTGCACCAGACGCTCGCCTGAGCCCCTCGTTCCCCTGAAATGCGAAAGCCCCCTCCTCGGTGATGAGGAGAGGGCTCTCGTTCACTTCGAACCGTCAGCGCGTCAGGCGCGCACTTCGGCCTTCGGCTCCTCGACGGGGGCCGGCGGCGTGGCCACGAACGGCGAGCGCTCGAGCGCGTACTTGAGCGCGTCGTCGACGTGGGTGACGAAGTGGAACTCCAGCGCCGTGCGCACCGACTCCGGCACGTCGACCAGGTCCTTCTTGTTCTTCTCGGGCATCATCACGCGCTTGATGCCGGCGCGGTGCGCGCCGAGCACCTTCTCGCGCACGCCGCCGATCATGCCCGCGATGCCGCGCAGCGTGATCTCACCGGTCATCGCCGTGTCGGACCGCACGGGGATGCCCGTGAAGAGCGAGCTGAGCGCGATGGTGATCGCGATGCCGGCCGACGGACCGTCCTTCGGGGTCGCGCCGTCGGGGAAGTGGATGTGGATGTCGGTCTTCTCGAACGCGGTGGGCGGCAGGCCCATGCGGTCGGCGTTCGCGCGGAGCCACGAGAACGCGGTGGTGACCGATTCCTTCATCACGTCGCCCAGCTGGCCGGTGATGGTCAGCGAGCCCTTGCCCGGCATCTTCGTCGCCTCGATGAAGAGGATGTCGCCGAACCCGAGCGCCGTGTAGGTCAGGCCGACGCTGACGCCGGTCTGGCTGGTGCGCTCGGCCACGTTGAGCTCGTGGCGCTTGGGGCCCAGGAGCTCTTCGACGCGCGCGGCGCTGATCTGCACCTTCTCGGTCTTGCCCGACGCGACGCCGACGGCCACCGAGCGGCACAGCTCGGCGATGCGGCGCTCGAGGGTGCGCACGCCCGGCTCGATGGCGTACGCGGTGATGACCTTCTCGAGGCCGTCGGGCAGCAGCTCGAAGTGCTCGGCGGTGATGCCGTGCTCCTTGATCTGCTTCGGGATCAGGTGGTTCCGCGCGATGTGTTCCTTCTCGATGAACGTGTACGAGCTCATCTCGATGATTTCCATGCGGTCGCGGAGCGGCGGCGGAATGGTGTCGAGCCGGTTCGCGGTCGCGATGAACATCACCTTCGACAGGTCGAACGGCACGTCGAGGTAGTGGTCGCTGAAGGTGTTGTTCTGCTCAGGGTCGAGCACCTCGAGCAGCGCGGCCGACGGGTCGCCCCTGAAGTCGGCGCCCAGCTTGTCGATCTCGTCGAGCAGCATGATGGGGTTGCGCGAGCCGGCCTTCTTCATCTGCTGGATGAAGCGGCCGGGCAGGGCGCCCACGTACGTGCGGCGGTGACCGCGAATCTCGGCCTCGTCACGCACGCCGCCGAGCGCCAGGCGCACGAACTTGCGACCGAGCGCGCGGGCGATCGACTGGCCCAGCGACGTCTTACCGACGCCCGGAGGACCCGAGAGGCAGAGAATCGGGCCGCGCATGTCGTTCTTCAGCTTGCGCACCGCGAGGTATTCCAGCACGCGCTTCTTCACGGTCTGGATGCCGTAGTGGTCGTTGTCGAGCTGCTTGCGCGCGTTCTCGATGTCGAGGTTGTCCTCGGTCTGCTTGTTCCACGGCAGGTCCGCGATCCAATCGAGGTAGGTGCGGGCGACGGTGTACTCGCTCGACGCGGCGGGAATGGTCTTGAGCCGGTTGAGCTCCTTGTTGGCGACCTTCTCGACGTCGGGGGGCAGGTTGGCCTTCTTCAGGCGCTCGCCCAGCTCGTCGAGCTCTTCCTCGTCCTCGCCGATCTCGCCGAGCTCTTCCTTGATCGCCTTGAGCTGCTGGCGCAGGTAGTACTCGCGCTGCGTCTTCGACATCTCGCCCTTCACGGCGGAGTCGATCTTGTTCGACAGCTTGAGGATCTCGCGCTTGCGGTTGAGCAGCTCGAGCACCAGCTTCATGCGGGCCTTGAGATCGACCGTCTCGAGCACCGCCTGCTTCTCTTCGATCGGCACGTCGACGTTGGCCGCGATGAGGTCGGCCAGGTGGCCGGGGTGCGTGATGCTCTCGACGAGCTCGGTCGCCGCCGCGGGCAGCTCGGGCATCATCTCGATCACTTCACGCGCGAGCTTCTTCAGGTTGATGGTGAGCGCCTCGATCTCGACGTTGTCGGGCGCGGTCTTGTCGTCGACCGGCTCGATGCGCGCCTTGAGGTAGGGCGATTCCTGCACCAGCTCCATCACGCGGAAGCGCGCGAGGCCCTGCACGACGAGCGAGTAGTTGTCCTCGCCCATCTTCAAAAGCTTCACGATGCGGGCGACCGTGCCCATGTTGTAGAGGTCGGTCGCGCCGGGATCTTCTTCTTCGGCCTTGCGCTGCGTGACGACGCCGATCACCTGGTCGTCGCGCACCGCGTCCTTGATCAGCGCGATGGTCTTCTGACGGCCGACCGCGAGAGGCAGCACGCCTCCGGGGAAGAAGACCGAGTTGCGCAGAGGGAGGATCGGAAGAACCTGCGGAATGTCGTCCTTGTTGATGGCGCCGGGCGGGCTCATCGTGGCCGGGAGCGCCTGCGCACCGACGGCCTTCTTCTTGTCATCGGACATGTGGGGAGATGCCTTGTTTCAACGGGTTGGGGAGGGGACGCCCTCCCGCGGTTTCTCACTGCAACGGACTTCAAGAGGGTAGCAGTGAAAACCCGCACTGCAACCGTTCCCGCAGCGAATGTCGGTAGCTCGCCCCCGCTGATTGTCCGGTGCATGATGAGGGTCTGTGAGATCGCTTCTCAGATCGCATCGCTTCGTCGTCTTCTGCGCCTTGTCGCTGCTCGCCAGCTGCCAGGGCTGCTTCGGCTGCAAGACCTCCCCGATCGACAACGATCAGCTGCTGCTCGTGCGCAGCTGCGAGTCGGCCCCGCCGATCGTCGAGCCGCCCAAGCTCGACATCTTGTTCGTGATCGACAACTCGAACTCCATGAAGGAGGAGCAGGAAGGCGTCGCGCGCGAGCTGACTGCGTTCATCGACGAGCTCAAGAAGGGCGGCGGCATTCCCAGCGAGTTCAACGTCGGCGTGGTGACGACCTCGGTCTACTTGAGCGGCCGCGTCGGCACGCAGACCTTCTTCGTCAACTACCCCAAGCAGTCGGGCAAGCTCCGCGCGATTCCCGAGGCGCTGCCTGACGGTGGCTTCGACTACGACCAGCTCACCAACGAGCGGTTGCTCTCGGGCACCGACCCCGACCTGGTGACCAAGTTCGGCAAGCTGGTGCGCCAGGGCACCGGTGGCTCGGGCCAGGAGACGCCGTTCGAAGCGGTGCGCCAGGCGCTGCTGACCGACCTCATCACCACCCCGCTCGCGCAGGGCGGCAACGGCGGCTTCCTGCGCGACGGCGCGCGGCTGCTGGTGGTGGTGCTCACCGACGAAGACGACTGCAGCGAGATGGTGCGCCCGCCGTTGGTGAGCGTGGGCGACAACCCGTCGGTGGCCGACTGCACGGTGCACCAGATGGAGCTCGCGACGGTCAGCGAGTACCACCGCATGTTCACGCAGGACCTCCGCAACAGCGACGGCACCGTGAAGGAAGTCATCTGGACGGCGATCGCCCCGGTGGCCATCTCGAACAAGGCCGCGATGGCGGTGCTCGACGGCAACCAGGTGCGCAACATCGACTGCCCGACCTCGAACCAGAGCGGCGAGCGTCACCGCGCGATGGCCGAGATGTTCGACAACACGCTCATCAACCTCGACTCGATCTGCCGCGATTCCTACAAGGACACGCTCATCACCATCGCGCAGCTCGCCTCGGTCAGTCAGAGCCTGACGATTCGCAACGTGCCCGACGAGCGGCTGATGCAGTTCATCATCACGCGCAAGGACGGCACGAAGGAGACCTGCACGTCGTCGAACAACGGCATCGTGAACTTCTCGCGCAGCTCGGTCGACACGACGGCGAAGTTCCAGTTCGGCAACCAGTGCCGGCGCCGCGCCGACGACCAGGGCATCGAAGTGAAGATGATCTGCGCGACCTGATTTCCCGAAGAGAGTCGGGCCGTTTCGCGGCCGGCGTGATCGGCGCTACAGGGGTGTGGCAGAAAATTTGCGGGATCGCGTGGCGCGGGCACAGTGCGCGCCATGACTCACAGCGGCCAGACCCAGAGCTTCACGTTCTTCTACATGGCCGACGTCATCCGGGCGACCGACCGCAGCCAGGAACAGACGTGGTCGCTGCCGCCCACCAGCTCGAGCGCGATGACCGCGTGGGGCTGGGTGAAGAGCAGCCGCTGAGCCGGGGCGTTAGTCTTCGCTCCGCGTGATCGCCTTCTTCGATCTCGACAAGACCGTCTTGTCCATCAACTCCGCGACGCGCTGGGTGCGCCGCGAGGTCGCGCAAGGTCACTTGAAGAAGCGCCAGGCGCTCAAGGCCGCGGCGTGGCTCGCGCGCTACCACTTCGGCTTCGCCTCGGCGGAGTCGATCGTCGCCGACGCGATGGCGGTGGTGAACGGCACCGACGTCGACACCCTCGTCGAGCGCACGCGCGTGTTCTTCCGTGAAGAGGTGCGGGGCTGGTACCGGCCAGGTGCGCTCAGCGCCATCGCCGAGCACCGCGCGAAGGGCGACCGCGTGGTGATGCTCACCAGCTCGACGCTCTACCTCGCGTCGCTGGTGGGCGAAGAGCTCGGGTTCGACAAGGTGCTGTGCAACGTGCTCGAGACCCGTGATGGGCGGCACACCGGCGGCGTGATCGGCGGGGTGTGCTTCGGGCCCGGCAAGGTGCAGCACGCGCAGCGCGAGCTCGACGCCACCGGCGCGAAGTGGGCCGACGCGCTCTTCTACACCGATTCCTTCAGCGACCTGCCGGTGCTCGAGCGGGTCGCCAGGCCGGTCGCGGTGAACCCCGACGTGCGGCTGCAGCGCCTGGCGCGCGCGCGTGGTTGGCCGGTCGTCGATTGGGGATCGGCCCGCCCGTCATGAACCGCGCGCGCTTCGCCGGCTTCGCGGGGCTCCCGGCACAAGACCGCAGCGTCTTGCTCGACGAGCTGCTCGAGCTGCTGCCGCCGTGGCTCGAGCTGGCCGACGCCGCGCTCGAGGCGCCGCTCTTCCGCGACGGGCGCTCGGGCGCGACCTGGCGGCTCTTCACGGGCGGCCGCGTCGAGCTGGGCGCCACGCCCGATCGCCTCGCCGAGGTCGACGCGCTGCTGACGCGCTTCCCGATGAGCATCAGCCCGGTGCCGCTGCACGTGCCGGTGCACGCGCGTGAGGTGCTGCCGTTCTTGATGCGCGAGCGGGTGATCGAGCGTGAGCCCGACGAGCCGTGGTTGGTGCTGATCGATCGCGTCGAAGAAGAGACGACGCGCCTCCTGGCCGAACACCAGGCCCGCCTGCCCACCGAGTGCGAGTGGGAGTTCGCCTGGCGCGTGGTGCGCCGCGAGCGGGCAGGGTGGGTGGCCGCCGACAACGAGCTGTGCGGCGACGGCTGGTCCGCGGAGCGCTGGCAGCTCGAGGAGCTCGATCGCGTGCCCGGCAAGCCCGGCGTGGTGCGCAGCGGGAACTTCAGCCCCGATTCGTTCGAGCTCGTGCTGCCGCACCGCATGCCGCTCAGCGCCGCCCGCATTGCCAGTGTGCGGCCGACGATCGAAGTGCCCCTGACGTAAGGTCGCTTCCCCATGATC
Source organism: Myxococcaceae bacterium (assembly GCA_046351675.1). Lineage (GTDB taxonomy): Bacteria > Myxococcota > Myxococcia > Myxococcales > Myxococcaceae > Archangium_A. The sequence goes on along the minus strand of JAXLYB010000012.1, from coordinate 212,377 downwards.
CTCACCCTCGCGCTGTGCGCCCAGCTCACGCTCGCCGGCAAGCCGCCGCCCGACCCCCGCCAGGCGCTGCTCGACGCGATGGCCGAGGAACTCGACCGCAACCGCGCGCAGCTCCAGCTCAAGGACAACCGCCCGCCGTACTTCATCAGCTACCAGATGAAGGACTACGACGGCCGCGAGCTCGTCGCCCGGTACGGAGCGCTCTTCCAGGACGAGACCTCGCGCGATCGCAAGCTGGCCGTCGACGTGCGCGTCGGTGACTACGCGTTCGACTCGTCGGTGAACGAAGAGCTCGACTTCAGCTTCTCGCTCAAGGGCACCAGCTACCTCGCGAAGAAGAGCGGGCCGATCGACGACTCGCCGGCCGCGCTCAAGACCGCGCTGTGGCTCATCACCGACGAGAAGTACAAGCAGGCGCTCTTCAACTTCCTCAAGAAGCAGGGCGAGGCCGTCTACGCGGTCGACGACCCGAAGCGCGCGGCGTCGTTCTCGCGGCAGTCGCCCGAGGTGTTGATCGAACCCCGCCTCGACTTCGGCTTCGCGCACGATCGCTGGGCCACCTTCGCCCGCGCGCTCTCGGCCCGGCTGGCGAAGGAAAAGACCTTCTTCGACTCGGAGGTGCGCGTGTCGGGCGATCGCGTGGTGCGCTACTTCGTCAACACCGAGGGCGCGCGGCTCGTCACCGAGTCGATGATCTACGCGGTGCACGTCATGGCCACCACGCGGGCCGACGACGGGCAGCTCCTGCAAGACAGCCGCGACTGGTACGCGCCGCGCGAAGGGCAGCTCCCCGACGAGGCCGAGATCAACAAGCAGGTCGAGCAGATGATCGCCGACCTGAACGCGCTGCGGCTCGCGCCCACCATCGATCCGTACACGGGCCCGGCGATCCTCGAGCCTGACGCCGCGGGCGTGCTCTTTCACGAGGCCGTCGGTCACCGCCTCGAGGGCGACCGGCAGGACAACGAGGCCGAGGGGAAGACCTTTCGCGGGCAGGTGGGCCGCCAGGTGCTGCCGCCGTTCCTCACGGTGCTCGACGACCCGACGCTCGCCGCCCGCGCGGGCAAGCAGCTCAACGGCCACTACGCGTTCGACGAAGAGGGCGTGAAGGCGCAGCGCGTGGTGCTCGTGAAAGACGGCGTGCTCCAGACCTACCTGCTCTCGCGCCGGCCGGTCGACGGCAGCAAGGAATCGAACGGTCACGGGCGCTCGCAGGGCAACCGCCGCCCGGTGGCGCGCATGGCGAACCTGGTGGTCGAGTCGACGAAGAAGGTCGGCGCGGCGGAGCTGAAGAAGATGCTGATCGCCGAGGCGAAGAAGCAGGGCAAGGCGTTCGGCCTGCTGATCCGCGACATCACCGGCGGCAACACCAACACCTCGAGCTTCGGCTACCAGGCCTTCAAGGGCACTCCGCGCATGGTCTTCAAGGTCGACGTGAAGACCGGCCAGGAAACGCTGGTGCGCGGCGTGGAGATCGTCGGCACCCCGCTCAGCTCGATCAACCGCATCCTCGCCACGGGTGACACCGAGGGCGTCTTCAACGGCTACTGCGGTGCCGAGAGCGGCATGGTGCCCGTCTCGACCGTCGCGCCGGCGGTCTTGCTGCAGGAAATCGAGCTGCAGCGCTCGCTCGAGGGCAAGGACCGGCCGCCGCTGCTGACGGGCCCGCAGTGAGCCTGCCCACGCTCGCCGAGTGGAACGCGCTCGACGACGACGTGCGCACCGTGGTGGTCGACCAGCTGCTCGAGAAGATCCCCGACGGGTACGTCGACCCGCGCTCGGTCGGGCACCGCAACCCCACGCCGCTGCCGCAGTTCATTCACCGCGAGACCGGCGTGCTGTTTCACGTGGTCTTCGGCGGGCCGGCGGTGATCGGCATGACCGAGAAGCGCTTCGATCGCCTGCGCCGCATCACCATCGACGACGACGAAGACGGGCTCGTGCCGGTGGTCGAGCTGGACGAGGCGCGCGAGCTGCTGCCCCCGCGCGAGGTGAGCGTCGCGCCCGCGCTGGTGGCCGACCAGGTGCTGCCCTTCGGCGTCATCGCGCGGCTGGGCGTCGACCCCGCGCGCATCACCGTGAACGCCGTGAAGGTGCACGGTATCGGGCCGCTGCTGCGCGCGTTGACCCCGCTCGGGTGGCGCGCCCCTTCCGAAGCGGAATGGGAATACGCCTGCCGCGCGGTCGACGACGACGTGCTCGACCTCGAGCCGCCCGTGCGCGCGACGGGGCGCCTCGGCGTCACCGGGCTGCGCCAGATGGGCATGTGGGCCGAGCTGTGCCGCGACTCGTGGCACGACGATCTCGCCGAGCTGCCCGCGCAGGGGCCGGCGGGGCTGGGGCACGAGGTCTTGCGCGGGCGGGGCTCGGGCGCGCGCTTCGCAGGGCTGCACGGCTCTCCCGCGTGGAACGAGGCGCTGTGGCCCGGCCGGCGTCGGCAGGCCTCGTGGCCCAACGCCGTGTCGCTTCGCCCGTGGGTCGAGCTGAAGGGGTGAGCGCGCTCAGGCCGGGTCGGGCACCTGCGCGTCGGGCACCGTCTTGTGCATCTTGCGGAACGAGCGTCGCTTGAGCCACAGGCGGAACTCCGCCACGAAGGCGTCGACCGGGCGGCTCATCGCGGCCTGGAATGCCTCGTCGAACGACTTGCCCGAGCGCATCTCGCGCATCACCGCGCGCACCGACTCATCACCCGCGCCATCGACGAGGAAGGTGAAGGCGTGGAGCGCCACGCCGTACACCTCGGCCGACCGCTCGCGCGAGAGCGTCTCGCCATCGACGAACGGATCGGGTCCGCCCTGCTCGAGGAAGCGCGAGGTGTCTTCGAGGCTCGGGTAGAGGTGCGCCTGGCGCGCCGTGTAGACGGCCATGCCCTCGCGGAACCAGAGGGGAATGCGGCGGGTTTCCCAAGTCTGCGCGTCGGCTGAGCGCTGAAAGAGCAGGCAGTGCGTCAGCTCGTGCAGCACCAGCTCGTTCACCTGCTCGGGGCGCGAGGCCCACGTCGACGGCGCCTGGAAGATCACGTTGTCGTACTGCGACCACGCGCGCAGCCAGTCCCACGAGCGGCCCACCGCGCTCGTCAACGCGTCATGGGTCGGCACCACGTAGACCGTCACCGGCGCGTCGAGCGCACCCCAGCGGGCCAGCTCGGGCTGAGCGCGCTCGATGGCCCTGGCGATGGTCTTCGCGTCGGCCTCGTGGAACCCATCGCTCTTGAGCGTGAAGCGCGCGCCCTCGAAGGCGAGGGGTTCCTCGTGCTGCAGCGCCTTGAGCGGGCTCACGCAGGCCAGCAGCGTCAGCAGGGGCACCACGAGCAGCCACCTCACGGGCCGACTCCCAGCAGCGCGAGGGCCGCGGCGCCCACGCCCGCCACGTCGCGCACCTCGGGCAGCACCGCGGGGCCGAACGAGAGGAACGCCACCGGGTTTCGCGTGTGGTTGCGGGTCGAGAGATCTTCGACGTTGCCGTGATCGCTGATCACCAGCACCTGCGTATCAGCAGGCCGCGTCGCGATCACCGCGCGCGCGAAGCGATCGAAGGTGCGCAGGGCGTCGAGCGCTGCACCGCGGTCGCGGCTGTGGCCGGCCTCGTCAGCCAGGTAATGCTCGAAGAGGGTGAAGTCGGCCTGCACCTTCCAGAAGATCTCGGCCGCCGCTTCGGGCTCGCGGGTGGGCACGTCGAACCGCCGCCGCGCCATCTGCCCGTCGACGTCGTGGGTCAGCCCTTCGCCCCGCCGCAGGTCGTCGAAGGTGCGCAGCGGCACCGGCCCGGCCGCCATCGCCAGCGTGCTCGCCGAGGCCTTGATGCGCTTCTTGAGCTTCTCGGGGAAGACGAGGCCTTCGCTGGTGCCTTCACGGCGCGGCAGCCCGAGCGCGTCGAGGTAGTCGGTGGCGTAGGCGTTGGCGAAGCTGACCGAGCGCCCCGCGGTCACCATGCGCTTGACGATCGAGTGCTCGCGCAGGGTCTGCCGCAGCGGCGCGTTGGGGAAGCCGAGCACGTGGCCGTTGATGAGGCGGGGCGCGGGCAGGCCGGTGAAGATCGCGGTCTGGTTGCTCGCCGATTGCGGGCGCCCGTCGATGCCGAAGGTGGTGTCGACGTCGATGCGCCGCCCCGACGCGGGCAAGGCGGTGCCGGACCCGTCGTCGAATTGCGAGAGCAGGAACTCGCCGTCGGTGAGCGGGTTGGTGGCCGCGTCGCGAGGCCCGACGCCGACGCCGTCAGTGAAGAGGAGCGCCACGCGCATCGGTCGACAGGAGAGGAGCACCCCGGCGCGACCGACGCAATCTCTAGAGGCGGTGCCGACCTCGGTTATCGTCGCGGGGCGCATGGCCTTCCACGGCGATCTCTCGAGCTACCCGCTGCCAGACCTCCTGCAGTGGATCGACTCGTCGAAGAACTCCGGCGCGCTGACCCTCACGTGGGACGCGGGCTCGCGCCGGCTCTACGTGCTCGGGGGCCAGGTGATCGCGGTCGCGGCGCCGGGGCTGCGCGAGCTGATCGCGCGGGTGGTCGAGCTCACCGGTGACGCGCCCGGCGACAAGGTGCACGCGCTGCTCAAGCGCGCAAACCTGAGCGGCAGCGGCTTCGAGGGCGCGGTACGCGAGATCACCGAGGAAGAGACCATCGGCAGCCTGGTCGACCTCATCGCCGCGCAGGGCCGCTTTCACTGGACCGAAGATTCCGACCGCGGCGAAGACGAGTGGATCGCCGTCGAGCTGCCGCTGCGCCACGTGCTCTTCGAGACCCTGCGCCGCCTCGACGAGGTGGGCGACGTCGATCGCGCGCTGCCGCACGAGCAGCTGGTGCTGCGGGCCTCGCCGGGCGCGCGGGCCCGGCACGCGCTCCACCGCGCGGTCGCGGGCGTGATCGGCGTGAAGGACGACGTGACGTTGAGTCGAGTGCGCCTCGCGCTGGGGCTGCCGCGCTCGATCGTCGCCCGCTCGGTGTTCGACATGCTGCGCGCGGGCCGGGCGGTGGTGGTCGGCGCGGCGCCGGTCGAGGCCGACCCCATCGCCGAGATGCTCGAGAAGGGCGCGGTGCTGGTGCGCGAGCGGCAGTTCGACGCCGCGGCGCTGATCTTCGCCTCGCTGCTCCAGTCAGACCCCGGCGATCGGCGCGTGCGCGAGTTCGCCCGCATGGTCGAGCGCGAGCACGTCGCGTCGCTCTACCGCGACTACCCGCCGGTCACCCGTTTCGCCGTCAGCAGCGATCCGCAGGCGCTCACTCCGCTGCGGCCCGAGGAGCGCACGCTCGTGAAGTGGTTCGACACCGGGTGCGATCTCTCGACGGTGGTGTTGGCCAGCACGCAGCGCGAGCTCGACACGCTCAAGGCGGTCGCGCGGCTGGTGCGCATGGGCGTGCTGTCCCGCTAGGGCCGGTCAGGTCTCGCCGCTGGGCAGCCCGGCCTGGCCCAGGCGCACGAAGAGCTGGCTGAGCACGTAGAGCGCGAACGACGCGTCGTCGATGCGGGTGGCGCCGGCCTGCGCGCGGGTCCACACGTCGAGCACGTCGCGGCCGTTGAGCCCGAGCAGGAACGCCTGGTGCGCGACCGAGGCCTCACCGGCGAAGGCGAGCCCGCGCTGCAGCGTCTCGAGCGAGGTGCGCACGCACGCCTCGAAGTCACCCGCCGCAAACGCGATCTCGGCGACGCGCGCCTGGTCGATCAACGCGGCAGGCGCGAGCGCGGCGACCGGGCCGATCACCGGCTTCACCAGCGGAGTGGGCGGCGGGGGAGGCGGCGGCGCGTCGTCGGCCGGGGCGCGCACGGGCGTCGAGAGGTGCGAGCGCACCTGCGACTCGAGCGAGCTGCCCTCGTCGCGGCCGAGCGAGGGCGAGGGCGCCGAGGGGCGCGGCCTGGCGGCCGGAACGATCTTGCGCGCGCGCAGGTCCTTGATGACGAGTCGAATCATCGCCTTCATCGCGTCGAGGATGCCCTGGCCGCTCATGGCGACGGTCTCGAAGTCGGGCACGTTGCGCTTGTTGAGCCGCGTGCGCAGCGTCTCGACGGGCACCGCGTTCTTCAGGTCGCGCTTGTTGTACTGAATGACGAAGGGGAACGAGTCGAGCGCGATGCCCTGCTCGGCGAGGTTTTCCTCGAGGTTCGCCATCGACTCGCGGTTGCTGTCTTCGGCGCCGGGGTTCGAGTCGGCGACGAAGATCACGCCGTCGGCGCCCTGCAGCACGAGCTTGCGGGTCGCGTTGTAGAAGACCTGGCCGGGCACCGTGTACATCGCCAGGCGCAGCGCGTAGTCGCCCACGCGCTCGACCCGCACCGGCAGGAAGTCGAAGAACAGCGTGCGGTCGGCCTCGGTCGGCAGCGTCATCAGCTCGCCGCGCAGCGACGGCTTCACCGTCTCGTAGATGCGCTTCAAGCTCGTCGTCTTCCCCGAGAGGCCGGGGCCGTAGAAGACGATCTTCGCGGCGATCTCCTTCGCCATCACGTTGACGGTGCTCACGCGGTCCTCCGCTGCTTGAGGGGGTCGTTCTTCTTGAGGGTCAGCTCGGCGAGGTGCACCGCGCGCTGCGCTGCCAGCACTTCACCTTCGAGCCCGAGCCCCGGCAGCACCTGCCGGCCGGCGAGCAACACGCGCTTCCACGGGCTCGACGAGACGGTGCCGCTCACGCCGAGCCACGCCGCGTCGCCGAGCGTGAAGAGCGGGTGGGGCTCACCGCGGCCGCCCACCACGTGCTGGGCGTCGGTCCACGTGCTGGCTGACCACGCGACGTGCGGGCGGGTGAAGGGCATCACGCGCTCCAGCGCGCCGTACACCTGCTCGAGCAGCGCCTTCACGGCCGGCTCGCCACCCGCGCGCAGCGCGACCGGGGCCTCGACCGTCACCACCAGCAGGCGCGAGTCGGCGTTGGCGCCCGCGCGCACCTCGAGCAACGCCGCGCCGCCTTCGAGCGAGGGCGCGTCGAGCAGCGCCAGCGGGCCGAGGCCGCGGGGCAGGGCGCTCTCGGGCAGATGGAGGTGGAAGCTGCACAGCGCCTTCTGCGCCGCCGGCGCGGCGAACTTCGCGGCGGCCTTGCGCGCCTTCTCGGGCATCAGCCGCGTCAGGGCGTCGAGATCCATCGCGGCGAGCACGAAGCCCGCGCGGTACGTCGCTTCGCCGCGCGAGAGGCGCACGCCCGGGCCGCCGTCGAGCGTCAGGCTCTCGACGAACTCGTCGCCCGTCAGCACGTCGGCGCCGAGCTCGCGCGCGCGGTCGATCAACTGCCGCCACAACCCCTCGCGCCCGCCCTCGTGCACGTCGGGCCCGGCGAGCACGCGGCCGAGCACGCGCGCCCGGGTCATCGGCGCCGGGGCGTCGACGCAGGCCACGAAGCGGGCCAGCTTGCGCAGCAGCGCGTCGTCAGCCAGCGGCGTATCGCCGTCGAGCTGGAAGCGGCCGAGCTGGCGCTTGAACTTCCACTTGCCGAAGAAGCCCTCGGGCGGGAACTCGAGCTTCGCCTGGAAGAACGCGTCGCTCGGGTCGCCGGCTGCCTGGGCCTTGCGCAGCTGCTCGTCGAAGGCCTCCGCGTCGGCGCCGAGCGCGCGCGCCAGCTCCGGGCCGCGGTGCTTCTCGTCGTGGCTCAGCTCGAACCACCGCGTCTGCTCGAGCAGCTGCAGCGGCACCGGGCGCAGCGAGCGGCCGACCACCTGCGTCAGCCCCAGCTCGGCGAGGCTCGCCTCGAGCGCGGGCACCGCCTTGAGCGGCGGCACCAGGAAGGGGACGTGCCGCAGCTCGACGCCCTGGTGCGTGAAGGGGTCGCCCAGGCTGTCGTGCGGCACGTAGAGCGTCTGCAGCCCGCGCTTCACGCTCAGCGCGGCGGCGAGCGCCCCCGAGAGCTGCCCGCCGATCACGATCACGTCGTACACGTGGCGGCCGGGCGTCGCGCGGCGCGCGTTGGTGGTGCCCTGGGTCACAGCGCCTCCCGGAGGTGCACCGCGCGCCCCTCGAGCCGCACGTCGGCGCGGGCCAACGCTTCGACCACCGCGGGGTAGAGGCGGTGCTCTTCGACGAGGATGCGTTTGGCGAGCGCGTCTTCGTCATCACCGGGCAGCACCTTCACCGCGGCCTGCGCGATGATCGGCCCGGTGTCGGTGCCTTCGTCGACGAAGTGCACGGTGCAGCCGGCGACCTTCACGCCCGCTTCGATCGCCTGCCGCACGCCATGCAAGCCGGGGAAGCTCGGCAGGAGCGCAGGGTGGATGTTGAGGACCCGCCCGGGGAAGGCCCGCAGCACGGTGGGGCCGACGAGGCGCATGTAGCCCGCCAGGCACACCAGCTCGATGCGGTGCTCGCGGAGCGTGGCGACCAGCTTCGCGTCGAAGGCCGCGCGATCGAAGCCGCTCGCGCTCTTGAACTCGCGGTGATCGAGCACGACCGACGGCACGCCGAGCTGCTGCGCGCGCGCGAGGGCGCCCGCGCCGGGCACGTTGCAGATCAACAGCTCGACGCGCGCGTGCGGGCCGCGGGCCAGCCCCTCGACGAGGGCCTGGAAGTTCGAGCCGCTGCCTGAGGCCAGCACTCCGACGCGCATCATGCGAGCACGGTGGCGGTGGCTTCGGTTCCCGGCGCGCCGGCCTCGATGTGACCGACCTGCCAGGCGGTGACGCCACGCTTGGCGAGCAGCTCGAGCGCGCGCGGCGCATCGGCGGGGGCGACGACCACCGTCATGCCGAGGCCCATGTTGAAGGTGTTGAACATCTCGGCGCGCTCCACCTCGCCCAGGCGCTGGAGCACGTCGAAGATCTTCGGGCGCTGCCACTTCGACTCGTGGAGCACCGCGCGCGTGCCGTCGGGCAGGCAGCGCGGCACGTTGCCCGGCAACCCGCTGCCGGTGATGTGCGCGAGGCCCTTGAGGGGCACCTCGGCGCCCAGCGCGAGGATGTCCTTCACGTAGATGCGCGTCGGCTCGAGCAACGTGGCCCCGAGCTCGAGCCCGTCGACCTGGTCGGTGAGCGCGAGCCGCGCGTCTTCGAGAATGCGCCGCGCCAGCGAGTAGCCGTTGGAATGCAGCCCCGACGACGCCAGCCCCAGCACCACGTCGCCCGGCACGATGTTGCGCCCGTCGATGATCTTCGACTTCTCGACGATGCCCACCGCGAACCCGGCCAGCTCGTACTCACCCGGCACGTAGAAGCCCGGCAGCTCGGCCGTCTCGCCGCCCAGCAGCGTGCAGCCCGACAGCTCGCAGCCCTTCGCCACGCCGGCGATCACCCGCTCCGCGCGTTCGACGTCGAGCCGCGCGGTCGCGAAGTAGTCGAGGAAGAAGAGGGGCTCGGCGCCGCTGGTGAGCACGTCGTTGACGCTCATCGCCACCAGGTCGATGCCCACCGTCTCGTGGCGGTCCATCGCGAAGGCGAGCTTGAGCTTGGTGCCCACGCCGTCGGTGCCGCTGACGAGAATCGGTTCCTTGTACTTCCCGGGAGGGATCGCGAAGAGGCCGCCGAACCCTCCGACGCCCGAGACGACCTCGGCGCGCCTCGTGCGCGCAGCGTGAGGCTTGATGCGTTCCACCAGCGCGTCGCCCGCCTCGATGTCGACGCCCGCTTGCTTGTAGGTCGTTCCCACGGCGCGGGCTTGTACCGTGTCGGGTGCTACTGTGCGACCTCAAGCATGCGCGACCTGATCTCCCGCCGGCGCTACGAGGCGCTGGCGCTGTTGACCTTCGTGGTCTTCGGGTTCCTCCACCTCTTCACTTCCGAGCCGCTGATGGGGCTGCGGGGGTCGGAGGGCAACGCCGTGCACCGGGCGCTGCAGAACCTCGACGGCCGCGTCACCACGCAGCTGTTCCGCATTCGCGGGCCGCGGCCAGCGCACCCCGACGTGGTGGTGCTCGAGGTCGACGAGCGAGGGGCACAGCGGTACGGGCGCTGGCCGTGGTCGCGCGAGGTGATGGCGACGGCGATCGATCGGCTGCTCGACGCAGGCGCGCGCGTGATCGCCCTCGACATGTCGTTCAACGACGAGACCCACGTCGACGATCAGCCCGCGGCGTGGCTCGCATCACTGCGCGAGGCGGGCGCGCTGCCGGCCCAGGCCGAGGCGGTGAAGCAGGCGCTCGAGAAGCGGCTCGAGACCTCGCCCGATGCCCAGCTCGAGGCGGTCTTCAAGAAGGGAGGGCACCGCATCATCCAGGGCACCATTCCCTTCCAGAAGGAAGAGCTGGGGGTCGTCAGCGCCGCGCAGCGGGAGCTCTGGAAGGCCTCGGTCACGCCGCTGGTGATGACGACCGTGCCCGGCACGGTGAAGGGCTCGTCGTTCCCGATCGAGAAGATCAACGTGTACCCGGCGATCGGCGTGTTCGCGCCGCTCCCGCGCTTCGCCGCGGCTGGCAACCTGCTCGGTCACTTCGAGACCATTCCCGACGCTGACAGCACCATTCGCCGCTCGCCGTTGTTGATCGCGCTCGAGGAACCGCGCGGGGTGCTGCCGTCGCTGGCGCTGCACGCCGCGGCGCAGATGCTCGACGCAGAGATCAAGCCGTCCCTCGAAGACGGCGCGTTGGTCGGGCTGCAGCTGCGCGGCGCGAGCAAGACGGTCGAGATCCCCATCGAGGGTGAGTCGCCCATGACGCTCATCAACTACCCGGGCCCCGCGAGCGCGTTTCGCCACCTGAGCGTGGTCGACGTGATCGACGGCACGTTCGACAAGCACGACGTCGAGGGCAAGGCGATCATGGTCGGCGTCACGATCGTGGGGAGCAGCGGCGACCAGCGCGTGACGCCGTTTTCCGAGTTCACCGCCGGCATCTACACCCACGCGGCGCTGCTCTCGAACGTGCTCTCGGGCGACTTCCTGTCGCGGCCCACGTGGCTCAACCTGCTCGAGCTGGGGCTCATGCTGGTGCTGGGCCTGGTGATGGCCGTGTTGACCCCGCGCATCGCGTCGTTCACGCGCAAGAGCGTGTTGCTCCTCTCGGTGATCGTCGGCTTCTCGCTGCTGACCTACGTGCTCTTCGTCAACGGGCTGAAGCTCGACTGGGTGGTGCCCACGCTCGATCTCACCATCACCGCGTTCGGCACCATCTTCCTCGGCTACCTCAGCGTCGATCGCGAGAAGCTCAAGATGCGCTCGACCTTCAGCCGCTACCTCGGCGAAGACGTGATGGACGTCGCGCTCGAGAACCCCGATCGCCTCAACCGCGGTGAGAAGCGCGAGATGACGGTGCTCTTCAGCGACATTCGCGGCTTCACCTCGCTCTCGGAACACATGTCTCCCGAGAAGCTGGCCGACTTCATCAACCAGTACCTCTCGCCGATGACGCAGATCGTGTTCGACGAGAAGGGCACGCTCGACAAGTACATCGGCGACGCGGTGATGGCGTTCTGGAACGCGCCGCTCGACCAGCCCGATCACGCCCTGCGCGCCTGCCGCGCCGCGGTGCACATGCTCGACCGCCTCGAGGAACTGAAGGCCGCCTGGCGCACCGCCGGCTACCCCGAGCTCGAGATCGGCATCGGCATCAACACCGGCCAGATGGTGGTCGGCAACATGGGTTCCGACGTGCGCGTCGACTACACCGTGCTCGGCGACAGCGTGAACCTCGGCAGCCGCCTCGAGGGCACCAACAAGGAATACGACACCCGCATCATCATCAGCGAGTGGACGCGCGGCGCCGTGAAGGACGGCATCGTCACACGGCGGCTCGGCGCGGTGCGCGTGAAGGGCAAGAAGGTGCCGGTCGGCATCTACGAGCTGCGCGGCCTGGGCACGCCGTCGGAGCCGGAGGGCAGGGCGATCGCCGCGTTCGAGCGCGGGCTGAGCGCGTGGGTCGCGCGGCGGTTCGACGAGGCCGAGGCCGCCTTCAAAGAAGTGCTGACCGTCTGGCCGCATGACACGCCGACGCGCAACTACCTCGCCGAGCTCGAGACCTTCCGCGCCGAGCCGCCGCCTGCCGACTGGGACGGCGTCGTGTCGCTCAAGACCAAGTGAGGCGGGCAGGGGGCCTCAATCTCAAATTGACGCCCCCCCGATTGCGGGTGAGAGTCCCCACACTTCATGAGCGCTGAAGAAGCCCTCTTCCAGAGGTTCGGCAAGGACATCCCGAAGGGGACCGTGCTCTTCCGCGAAGGTGAGCCTGGCAAGGAGATGTACGTCATCCAGTCGGGCCGCATCGCCATCTCCAAGAAGGTGCGCGACGTCGAGAAGGTGTTGGCGGTGCTCGGCCCCGGCGAGTTCTTCGGCGAGATGGCGATCATCTCGAACAAGCCGCGCAACGCGTCGGCGAGCGTCGAAGACGAGGCGCGCGTGCTGGTGATCGACCCCCGCACCTTCGAGGCGATGATTCGCGGCAACAGCGAGATCGCGGTGCGCATGATCAAGAAGCTCGCCGAGCGCCTGTCCGACGCCGACGCGCAGATCGAGAACCTGCTGCTCAGCGATCCGAACTCCCGCATCCTCCACCACATGCTGCACCTGTGTCAGACGCGCGGGCGGCAGAGCGAAGAGGGCATCGAGATCGACTTCCCGGTGCGCGACCTGCCGCGCGAGCTGGCCGTCGGCGAGCCGGCGATTCGTTTCATGGTCGGCCGCCTCGAGCGCGCGGGCCTCATCGAGCTGCAGGGCGACCGCATCACCGTGCGCGACACCGCGCGCCTCTTCGATTTCCTCCGCTACCTCGAGATGAAGTGGAAGTTCGGGGACCTGTGACGCCGTGAAACTCAAGGTGCTGGGCCCACACGGCGGAGAGCTCCCGGGGTGCAAGAGCACCTGCTTGCTGGTCGACGACCGCCTCGCGCTCGATGCGGGCTCGCTGACCTCGATGCTCGACCTCGACGCGCTCTCGAAGGTCGACGACGTGCTGCTCACGCACTCGCACTTCGATCACGTGAAGGACCTGCCGATGATGTCCGACGTGGTGGTCGGGCGTCGCGACAAGCCCATCACCATTCACAGCAACACCGAGTGCATCGACACGCTGCGGAAGAACCTCTTCAACAACGTGCTGTGGCCCGACTTCACGCAGATTCCCAACAAGAAGAACCCCGTCTTCAAGCTGCGCAGCTTCAAGGCGGGCGCGAGCGTGAAGATCGGCGCCTACCAGGTGAAGTCGGTGCTGGTGAGCCACCCCGTCGAGTCGTGCGGCTACGTGGTGAGCGACGGCGAGGTGTCGATGGCCATCAGCGGCGACACGGGGCCGACCGAGAAGTTCTGGAAGGTGCTGAACAAGGTCGACAACCTCAAGCTGGTGCTCATCGAGTGCAGCTTCCCCAACTCGCTGCAGGCGCTGGCTGACATCTCGGGCCACTTCACGCCGCAGACGCTCGAGAAAGAGCTCGAGAAGTTCGACCGCCGCGGCGCCGAGGTGCTGCTGTACCACCTGAAGCCCGCCTTCGTGGCCCAGCTCAAGAAGGAAACGAAGCACTTGCCGGTGCACGTGTCGGAACTGGGCGAAGAATTCGAGTTCTGATACTCGCGCGGTTCGTGACACCCCTCGTGCTCGGCATCGCTGGAGGCACCGCGTCGGGCAAGACGACGGTGGCCCGCAAGATCCACGAGGCGTTCGCGTCTCGCGTCGCCTTCATCGATCAAGACTCGTACTACAAGCCGCTCGATCACCTCAGCCTCGAGGAACGGCGCGAGGTGAACTTCGACCACCCCGACGCCTTCGACTCGGACCTCCTGGTCTCGCACGTCAAGGCGCTCAAGGCAGGGCACGCGGTCGAGAAGCCGGTCTACGACTTCGTCACCTCGACCCGCCAGCCGCGCACCGTCACCGTGCACCCGGCCGACCTGATCTTGATCGAGGGCATCCTGGTGCTGCACATGGAAGCCCTGCGCGGCGAGATGGCGGTGCGCATCTTCGTCGAGACCGAAGACGACGTGCGGATCATCAGGCGGCTGACCCGCGACATCAAGGAACGCGGTCGCGACTTCGATCACGTCATTCACCAGTACTTCAAGCACGTCAGGCCGATGCACATGGCCTTCGTCGAGCCGAGCAAGCGGTGGGCTGACATCGTGGTGCCCCACGGCGGCAACAACGAGACGGCGATCGACATGCTGGTCGGCGCCATTCGCGCGCGGCTGCTCAAGGCGAAGTAGCGCGTTTGGCGAACAGCGCGTCGAGCGTCACCACCTGGCCCACCAGCCCGCGCGCGTGCTCGTTGTCGCGCAGCCCGTGGGTGGTGATCAGCGTCACGAAGAGCGAGCGTGACGTGCCGGTCGCCTCGCGAAACACGTCGCGCTTGGTGCGCCACTCGGCGGCGGTGGCCTTGTCGAGCACGTACTGCCCTTCGGCGAACTTGATCTCGCAGAGGTTGGTCGAGCGATCGGCGCGGTCGATGACGAGATCGATCTGCGCGCCCGGCTCGGTGCAGGTGCCGCGCCGTTCCCACGAGCCCTGGGTGGTGTCGACCGCGGCGATGCCCAGCGCGGCCTTGATGGCCGGCACGTGCTTGAGACACAGCGCCTCGAACGCCAGCCCCGACCACGCGCGCCACGCGGGCGTGCCCTGCTTGCGCAGCCACACCCCGTCGGCGCTCGAGCTGCGGTGCCGGGCGATCCACGTGAGGTGGAAGAGCGAGAACTCGTCGGCCAGCCACCACACCGACTCGCGCACCGTGCGGCCCAGCCGCGGCACCTGCAGCACGAAGCCGGCTTCCTCGAGCTCGTCGAGCACCCGGCTGGCCGCGCCGCCCGAGTCGAGCCCCGCTGCCTCGAGCAGCGCGGTGCGCCCCAGCCCCCGCCGGTGCGAGGCGAGCGCGCGCACCACCGCCTCGTGCCGCTCGTGTTGCTCGAAGAGCGAGGCGAACAGCTCGGTGAACTCGTCGCGCAACAGCCCGTCGCGCGCGAAGCAGAGCCGATCGATGGCCTGCGCCGCCGATTCCCCGCGCCTGACCTGCGCCAGGTAGTGGGGAATGCCGCCCAGCGCCATCGCCAGCTCGCAGACCTGGTAGCGGCTCAGCTCGACGCCACGCGAGAGGAGCAGCTCCTCGGTGTCGGCCAGCGAGAAGGGGTCGACGCGCACGCGCCGGGTCACCCGGTGGTGCAGCCCGCCGCGCTGCCGCACGATGTTCTCCAGCATCCACGACGCGGCCGAGCCGCAGAGCACCACCACCAGCTTCGGCTGGCGCGAGGCCCACGCGTTCCAGAAGTACTCGAAGGCGGGGAGGAAGCCCGAGCGCCGCGACGCGAGCCACGGCACCTCGTCGAAGAACACCACCTGCTTGCCGCGCGCCCGGCGCAGGCGCGGCTCGAGGAACTGGCTGAGCTGCTCGAACGCGAGGTGCCAGTCGATGGGGCGCGGGCGCTCGCGGCCCCCGTCGGCCTTCGCCAGCGCGGTGGCGAACGCGCGCAGCTGGGTCGCCAGCGGCACGTCGTGCATGCCGACCAGCTCGAAGCAGGTCTCCCCGGCGAGCGCCTCGCGAATCAAGAAGGTCTTGCCGACCCGGCGGCGCCCGTAGACCGTCACCAGCTCGGGCTGATCGCTGGCGAGGGCCTCGGCGAAGAGGCGGCGCTCGGAATGCCGGGCGACGAGCTGCCGCTGAACGGTGCCGCGCGAGGCCATGGCGCCGTTCTAGCCACCCGCATTGCTCGCCACAAGTGCATGCCGAACGCGAGTTGTGGCGAGGAATGATGACCCTCATGAATCGCCAGAAGTCGGTCAAGAGGTCGAGTTATGGCGAGATATGACGGGTCGCGCTCTGGCGGTGCGCGGAATTCTCGCGGCCCGCGCGAAGGTGGGCTACACATCTGTTCCGTACCCCATGCGCGTGCTCGGCATCGATCCTGGCAGTCGTTTTCTCGGCTACGGCGTGGTCGACGTGCGCGCCAGCCGCGTGCACTACGTCACCAGCGGCGTGGTGCGCACCGACGAGCGCGCGCCGCTCGCGCCTCGGCTCCACACGCTGTTCGTCGAGCTGACCCAGGTGGTCGGCGCGCTCGAGCCCGACGTGGTCGCGGTGGAGGGCGTCTTCACCCACAAGAACGCCCGCAGCGCGCTGGTGCTGGGGCACGCGCGTGGCGTCGCGCTGTTGATCGCCGCGCAGGCCGGCTTGACGGTGCACGAGTACGCGCCGGCGCGCGTGAAGAAGGCGGTGGGGGCGGGTGGCAACGACGGCAAGAGCGCGGTCGCGCGCATGGTCGAGCGCCTGCTCGGGTTGCCGCGGCCGCTCGAGCGCGCCGACGCCTACGACGCGCTCGCGGTGGCCGTGTGCCACGCCAACCAGGCGAGGGTGCCACGCCTCGCGCCACGCGCCTCGACGCTGAAGGTCGCCTCGCGCCGCGCTGACCCGGCCGGGTTCTTCGCGCGCCTCAAGCCGGCGGTGGTGAGGGCCGCGCCGTGATCGCCCACCTGCGCGGCGCGATTCTCGAGAAGAACCTCACCGACGCGGTGGTCGACGTGAACGGCGTCGGCTACCGGGTGCACCTCTCGCTGCTGACGATGGCCCGCCTGCCGGAGACCGGCCAGCCCGTCACCCTGCGCGTGCAGACGGTGGTGCGTGAAGACGCGCTCGATCTCTACGGCTTTTTGCAGCGCGACGAAGAAGAGCTCTACCTGCTGCTCAACTCGGTCAGCCAGATCGGCCCGAAGGCCGCGATCAACGTGCTCTCGGGGCTCGAGGTCGAGGAGCTCAAGGTGGCGATCACGAAGGGCGACGTCGCGCGGCTGACGAAGATCCGCGGCGTCGGCAAGAAGACCGCCGAGCGCATCGTGCTGGAGCTCAAGGAGAAGGTGAAGTTGATGGGCGCCGCCGAGCCGGTGTCGGGCGCGAAGAAGCCGCTCAAGGCGGGCGGGGCGATGAGCGATCTCGTCAGCGCGCTGGTGAACCTCGGCTACCGCGAGGCCCAGGCCCAGCAGGCCGCGCAGCTCGCCGAGGAACGCGCGGGCGCCGACGCGGCGTTCGAATTGCTCTTCCGCGAAGCCCTCAAGTCGTTGCGCACGACCTGAGTCATTTCCCGAAGAGCATCTTCCGCAGCCCGAGCGTCACCACCGCGCCGACCACCGCGACGAAGAGCGAGTACAGGTTGAAGCCGGTGACGCCGTAGCCGCCGAAGAAGTTGAAGATCATGCCGCCGACGAACGCGCCGACGATGCCGACGATGATGTTGCCGATCAGCCCCTGCCGCGCGTTGGTGCCCGCGAAGATGCTCGCGAGCCAACCGGCAAGGCCACCCAGGATGATCCAGCCGCACAGTCCCAAGCCCATGTGAGCCTCCCGTTCAGCTGCGAGAACGAGCGACACCGTGGGCCATTTCCCCGGCGCTCGCAACCCCTCAGAAGAGCGAGAGCTGGGGCTCGACGCGGGGCGGCCGACGGAAGGTCGGGGGCCGCTCGGCCCAGCGCTCTTGATCGAACCCCAGCCGCTTCACGCAGCTCTCGAACACCTGGGCGATCGCCTCGGCGTACGGCCCTTCACCGCGCCCGCGCACGCCCCAGCGCGCGTCGTAGAGCTTGCCGTTTCGGGTCTCGCGCACGCGGTGGAGGATCTTCTCGGCGCGCAGCGGCAGCGCCTGGCGAATGCGCGCTTCGAACACGTCCTTCACCGAGCCGGGCAGGCGCAGCAGCACGTAGCCGGCGCTGGTCGCCCCCGCATCGCGCGCCGCCTGGAGCACGTCGGCCATCGCCTCGTCGGACACCCCCGGAATGATCGGCGCCACCATCACGCCCACGGTGATGCCCGCCTTCGCGAGGGTCTCGATGGCCTTGATGCGGCGGCGGGGCGTGGCGACGCCCGGCTCGATGGCGCGCGCGAGGTCCTGGTCCCAGATGGGCACCGAGATCGCCACGTGCACCGACGCGTCGCGGGTGAGCTGCCAGAGCACGTCGACGTCGCGCTCGATGAGCGGCGCCTTGGTGACGATGGACACGGGGTTGCGGAACTCGGCGCACACCTCGAGGCACGCGCGCGTCAGCCGCAGCGAGGCCTCAGTCGGTTGGTAGCAATCGGTGACGCCCGAGAACATCACCAGCTCGCCCTTCCACGACGGGCGCTCGAACTGCGCGCGCAAGAGCCGCGGGGCGTCGCGCTTCACGAGGATCTTGGTGTCGAAGTCGGTACCCGCGCCCCACGACAGGTACTCGTGCGAGGGCCGCGCGAAGCAGTAGGCGCAGGCGTGGTTGCAGCCGCGGTAGGGGTTCACCGACCAGCTGAAGCCGAGGTCAGGGCTGTCGTTCTTCGCGAGGATGCTCTGCGACGCGTCTTCGAAGAGCTCGACCTTCGCGAGCGGGATCTCTTCGAGGTACTCGATCTCGGAGCTCGCCCAGGGGTTGGGCGGGTTGGCGATGGGGTTCGGCCGCATCGCCGGAAACTGGCACTGAAAATATGTTCAGGTCAAGCAGCGAGGATGCGCTCGAGGCCCTTCTTCACCGCGGCGAGGTTCGCGCGTTTGCCCGTGGAGGTGAGGAACATCGGCACGTGGTTCACCTCGAGCGCCTGGATGTGAAGCGTGTCGTCTTCCCACTCCAGCGTCTTGCGCTTGCTCGACGCGCCGATGGCGCCCATCCATTCCACGTCGGTCTCGCGCACGCCCGCGCCGGCGACGAGGAAGCCGTCGTCGGTGGTGACCGCGAGGGCCTTGAAGCCCTCCGATTCGCGGATCGACTCGAGGTACAGGTTCAAAGCGAGGTGGGCCTTCTCACTGCGCTGCTTGCGGCGTTCGGGCTTTCGCATGCCACAAGCCTGAAGCAACCAGTCGCGGGCGCAAGAAAACCGCCCTGGCCGGGTAGGGTGCGGCCCCATGGCCACCTCCTCGACCGAGCTGCTGACGCGACTGTGGGCGAAGCCGGACGACGCGAAGCTCCGGCTCGTGCTCGCCGACCTGCTGCAGGAAGAGGGCGACCCGTGGGGCGAGCTGATCGCCCTGCAGTCGAAGAAGGGGAAGCGCGCGAACGCCGCTCGCCTCGACGAGCTGAAGCGCACCCTGGTCAAGCGCGTCGCCGGGCCGCTGGCGAAGGTCTCGGCGGCCGAGTCGCTGGTGCTCGAAGGCGGCTTCGTCACCGCGCTCACCACGCTGAAGTCGGCGACGCGCGCAGCCTGGGAAGCGGCGGCGGTGGCGCCTCAGTGGGCGATGGTGAAGGACGTGCGCTTCGACCTGGGCACCCCGCGCTGGTTCACGACGAAGTGGGCCGCGAACCCGAACATCGCCCACGTCCAGCGCTTCTCCTTTGGCCGCGGCGAGATGACGACTCTGCGCCTGGCGCGCGATGGGCGAGGGTGGCGGGTGACCTACGACCGGCGCACGTCCGACAACTTCCGGCTGCTGCGCGCCATGCAGGCCGGGTTGCCGGAAGCCGAGCGGGCGAAGTTCGAGGCCAACTCCGAAGCGAGCCTGCGGTCGTAGCGCTTGACAGATCGGGAGGCCGTCGGTACTTGCCGCGCCCGTGAGGCGAGCGCTCCAGCGGGTGTCGGTGCTGCTGATGGTGGGGAGCGCAGGGTGGGCGTGGGCGGAGTCGGAGCTGGGAGCGCAACTCCCGGACGGCGCGAGGAAGGTGGCGGAGCACCGCTACAAGTCCTCGACCGACTTCGAAGGCACGATGAAGTTCTACAAGAACGCGTACCCCGCGACGTCGTACCCGCGGAAGAACATCGTGAATCAGCCCGGGGTGAAGGCGCTCCACATTCCCAACACGTCAGGAAAAGGCGGTTGGGAAGGTCTGAACATCTACGAAGCGAACGATGAGGTTCGCATCTACGTCGTGCCCGCTGACACCGGCGGCGGGAGTGGTAAGAAGAAGCCGAAGAAGTGAGCAGCACCGCAGCAGACAGTTGAATCTTGGGGAATCGTCCAACGGCTAGGACTCCAGACTCTGACTCTGGCTATCTAGGTTCGAATCCTAGTTCCCCAGCTCGCAGCACCGACGGCCTCCGGGAGAAATCCCGGAGGCTTTTTCGTGCTCACGTGCCGGCGCCGAGCAGCGCGCCCTTCGCCGACAGCCAATCCATCCAGAACGCGACGACGCCGTGAATCAGCGCGCCGTACAGCATCGATCTCGTGCGCACGCTCAAGATGCCCAGCGCGATCGCCGCGATGATGCTGCCCAGCGTCTCGAGCTCGGCCTTGCCCAGGTGCATCACCGCGAACGGCATCACCTGCACCATGATCGCCGTCCCCGTTCCCCACTTGGGCGCGATGCCGTGCACCATCCAGCCGCGGAAGAGGAATTCCCACGCGATGAAGTACGCGAAGTACGCGGCCTCGTAGCTCCAGAACACGGTCCACGAGTTGGTCGACTTGCCCGCGACGCTCACCGTGTACGCGGCGCTGCCCGCGAGCGGGTAGATGCCCTTGAAGCTGTCGAGCGTCGACGCGAACCAGGTCGCCGGCAACATCACGAGCAAGAACAGCCCGGTGATGCTCAGCCCTGCCTTCCAGTCGCCCAGCTGCAGCCCGTACCGCTCGTGAAAGCTGCCGCGCGTGGCGAACGCGAGAATGAGCGGCATCACCAGGTACAGCGCGACGCTCGTGCCGAACCACCAGAAGTAGCCGAGCACCGGCAACCACGGGTGCTGGTCGAAGCGCGGGCCGGTGAGGGTGCGCAGGTAGCCGGCCGAGCCCTGGTAGTGCGAGACGATCAGAAACACGCTCGCCCCGATGATGATCACCGCGGGCTCGCCGCCGAGGCCGTCGAAGAGCGGCGCAATGCGCTCACGCCAGGTCTTCGGCGCGGCCGGTGGAGGTGCTGCCTGGACTTCTTCCTCAGCCACCGAGCACCGCGTCGAGGCGGCGCAGGGTCTCCTCGCGGCCGAGCATCGCCAGGGTGTCACCGATGCCCGGGCTCGTGGTGCCGCCGGTCGCCGCGACGCGAATGGGCTGCGCGATGGCGCCCTTCTTCGCGCCCGTCTCCTGCGCGAGCACGTCGACGATGGGGTCGATGATCGGCGCCGTCCACTCGGGCAGCGCGATCAACTTCGCCTTCGCGAGCGCCAGCATCTTCTTGCCCGCGTCATCGAGGTGCTTGGCCGCCGCCGCGGGATCGACCGTCACGCCCGGCAGGTAGTACGGCTTGATCGACGCAGCCATGTCGACCAGCGTCTTCGCGCGCGGAGCGAACGCCTTCACCGCGGTCTCCAGCTTCGCGTCTGCCTTCACGCCAGCAACCCCGAGGTCGACGAGGTACGGCACCAGCGCCTCCGCCACGAACGAAGGCGGGAACGTCTTGATCCAGTGCGCGTTGGTCGCCAGCAGCTTCTCGGGGTTCCACACGCCGTTCGTCTTGCCGACGTCCTTCAAATCGAACAGCTCGACCAGCTTCTCGCGCGTGAAGAGCTCGTCATCGCCGTGGCTCCACCCGAGGCGCACGATGAAGTTGATCAGCGCGTGCGGAAGAATCCCGTTCTTCTTGTGGGCCATCACGTCGGCCTCGGGGTGCTTGCGCTTGCTCAGCTTCTCGCCGTTGCCGCCCATGATGAGCGGGAAGTGCGCGAACACCGGCGTCGCCCACCCGAGCGCCTCGTAGAGCGCGATCTGCGAGTACGTCGAGTTGATGTGCTCTTGCCCACGACCGACGTGGGTGATCTGCATGTCGTGATCATCGACCACGCACCCGAAGTTGTAGAGCGGGATGCCGTCGGTGCGGAGCAGCACGAAGTCATCGAGATCGTCGTCCGGCTTCTCCAGCCGCCCGAGCACGAGATCGTCGAACCCGATCTTCCGCCCCGTGGGCTGCATCTTGAAACGCACCACGTGCGGCTTCTCGAGCTTCTCGCTCTTGTCGCGCCACGGGCTCGAGTACTTGAACCCGGCTTTGCGGAGGTCGTCCTTCTCGCCGAGGCCCTTGCTCGCGGCGAACGCCTTGCGCATCGCGGCCGTCTCTTCCTCGGTCGTGTAGTCGCGGTACGCCTTGCCCTGCGAGATCAGCAGGTCGGCGATCTCGTGGTACCGCTTGATCTTCTCCATCTGGAAATACGGAGGGAACGGGCCACCCTTGTTCGGGCCCTCGTCCCAGTCGATGCCCAGCCACGTGAGCCCGTCGAGAATGGCCTTCACCGACTCCGGCGTGCTGCGCTCCTGGTCGGTGTCTTCGATGCGCAACACGAAGGTGCCGCCCATGCGGCGGGCGTACAGCCAGTTCCACAGCGCGGTGCGGGCGCCTCCGATGTGGAGGTAACCGGTCGGTGACGGAGCAAATCGCAGGCGGGGCTTCATGGGGCGTGGGCGTGTAGCATGCTTTGGCCGAGCGGGGCCGACGCCGCTTCGGCAGTTGGAATAGGGTCGCCTCATGTCTCGCGTTCTCTTTGTCTCCCTCGTGCTCGCCGCGTCGTTCGCGCAGGCGACCACGCTGCTGTCTCTCGATCTCCCCGCGTTGACGAAGGGCTCCGGCGCGATCGTGCGCGGCGTCGTGAAGTCGAACGCGGCGCGGTGGACGAAGGACGGCGGCCGCATCATGACCGACACGGTCATCGAGGTGAGCGAGACCTGGAAAGGCGCTCCCACGAAGGAGCTGATCGTCATGCAGCCCGGCGGTGAGGTCGGCGACGTCGGCCAGCTCGTGCACGGCACGGTGAAGTTCAAGGTCGGCGAGGAAGTGGTGCTCTTCCTCGAGTCGCGCACCGAGCGCTTCCTGCTCACCGGCATGGTGCAGGGCCGCTTCAAGGTCGAGCGCTCGTCCGACGGCAAGGCGACGTTCGCGCGGCAGGAGCTCGACGGCGAAGCGCTGTACCTCGATCCCTCCACGCACCAGCCGGTCGGCGGCACGGGGTTGACGCTCACGCTCGATCAGCTCCGCGCGCAGGTGCTCGCGCTCAGCGGCCAGACCGCCCCCGTGGAGCCCACGCGTCCCACCGTCGCGCCGAAGGTGACCCCGTGATCGCTCACGTCGTCACCGCGATCATCCTCTCGCAGTACGTGCGCAGCCGGGTCGACGACAAGGACCCGAACTCGCAGTGCCTGTGGTGGATCGAGAACACCACCATCGAGTTCCACCAGAACGGCGACGGCAACCCCGAGAACGCGGGTGACACCGAGTTCACCGCGTTCAGCAAGTCGCTCGCCACGTGGCAGACGCAGCTCGCGTCGTGCTCGAGCTTGAGCCTCACCGAGGGCGCGCGCACCACCACGCGCAAGGTCGGCTACTTCGAGAACGAAACGAACGAGAACATCACCGTCTTCCGCTTGAAGCGCTGCAGCGAGGTCGCGCCCGCCACCGACGGCTGCCATTCGCCCGACAAGGACAACTGCGGCAACGCGTACGACTGCTGGCAGCACCAGGACGCGGCCATCGCCATCACCACCACCTCGTACAACCCGAAGACCGGGCGCATTCTCGACAGCGACATCGAGTTCAACACGCCGTCGTTCATCTTCACGACCGTCGACTCGCCGGTGTGCCCCGCGACGCAGCCCAGCCAGTCGTGCGTGGTGACCGACATCCAGAACACCTCGACGCACGAGCTGGGTCACGTGCTCGGGCTGGCCCACAGCGCCAACGCCTCGAGCACCATGTACGCGCGCGCGAACCCCGGCGAGCTCACCAAGCGCGTGCTCGACGCCGACTCGAAGAGCTTCGTGTGCCAGGTGTACCCGAAGGGCGGGGCGACCAAGACGTGCTTCATCACCCCGGCCAGCAGCACGCTCGGCACGGCGGTGGGGTGCAGCCAGGCGCCGGTGCTCCTCGCGGGGCTCGCGGTGCTCGCGCTGCGGCGGAGGCGTCTCAAGGCGTGAGCTCGCCGGTGCGCCAGGCGGTCGTCGCAGTGCTGCTCGTCACGGCGAGCGCGTCGGCCCAGTCGTTTCAGCGCACCATCGCGGGCCAGACCGCGGACAACACCACGTTCTGCGTCACCTGGGGCGATCGCAACTACACGTACCGCGTCGACCAGGCGGGCAGCGCGCGCACGCCCGGCGAGACGGAGTTCACGGCCATCGACGCCGCCTTCCTCACCTGGGAAACGGTCGCCAACACCTGCTCCGACTTTCGCTTCTTGAAGGGCATGCGCATCGCCAACCCCACGGTGGGGAAGGGCACCGAGAACGACAACGTCGTCACCTTTCGCGAGACCGACTGCCGCGACGTGGTGTCGCCCAGCGACGGCTGCCTCGCTGACGGCTCGTGCGCGAACGTGCACCGCTGTTGGGACCACAACCCGGCGACCATCGGGCTGACCACCGTCACCTACAGCACGCGCACCGGCATCGCGGTCGACGCCGACATCGAGTTGAACGCGTCGGGCTTCCTGCTCACCACCGTCAACGCGCCGCCGTGCGCGGTCGGGCGCGAAGACGTCACCTGCGTGGCGTTCGACGTGCAGAACACCATGACGCACGAGATCGGCCACGTGGTCGGCCTCGATCACGTGCTGATCGACAGCTCGACCATGGCGCCCACCGCGCCCGTCGGGGAGACCTCGAAGCGGGTGATCGACACCGGCACCGCCGAGGGCTTCTGCACCACGTACCCGCGCGGCCAGCCGCCGACGCCGTGCGACGAGCTCGCCGTGCTCCGCAGCCACATCATCGCGCGCAACACCGGCACCTTCGGCATCTCGTGCGTGCAGACCGCCGCGCCCGCGTGGCCGCTCGCCGCCTTCGTCCTGCTCCTCCTCCGCCGCCCACGTCTCCCTCTCCTCCCGTGGAGGAGAAGAGGGTCGGGGTGAGGAGGAACCACATCAGCCTTTCGTTCGAACAGCCCACGCACTAAGGGCCTGCCCTCGATGTCGCCCCTGCTGCTCGCCCTCGTGCTCGCCCAGGTCGAGCCTGTTCCCGCCGAAGACGCGGGCGTTTCCGCGGCCGTGATCGACGCTGGCATCCCCGACGCCGGCATCGAAGACGAGCTCGATCGCCGCCGCCTCACCGTGGTGACCGGCACCCGCACCGAGCGCCGCGCCGCCGACACCATCGTCCCCACCGAGGTCATCACCCGCCAGCAGATCGAACAGCTGGGCGTGCGCGATCTCCCGCAGCTGCTCCAGCAGCAGGCCGGCGTGGAGATGGTCTACACCAATCGAGGTACGGGCCTGCGCCTCCAGGGCCTCGACCCCGAGTACGTGCTGATCCTCGTCGATGGGCAGCGCATCTCGGGCCGCTCGGGCGCCTTCACCGACATCACCCGCTTCAGCCTGCGCAACGTCGAGCGCGTCGAGATCGTGAAGGGCCCGGCCGCCGCGCTGTACGGCGCCGACGCGATCGGCGGCGTCATCAACCTCATCACCCGGCGCCCCCGCAAGACCTTCGAGGGCGCCATTCGCGGCATGTTCGGCACGTTGCTCGAGGGCGACATTCGCGGCCACGTCGGCTCGAAGTTGGGGCCCTTCGAGATCCGCGCCGGCGGCGGCTACCGCACGCGCAACCCGTACGACTGGCGGCCGGAAGACGTGGCGACCAGCGGCGCGGGTTTGAAGCGCGCCGACGGCGATCTCGAGGTGGCCTTCGTGCCCGACGAGTCGCTGCGCGTATGGGCGCGCGCCGGCTACACCTTCACCGACCTGAACGGCGTCGACATCAACACCAGCAACGCGGTGTTCGATCGCTACCAGCGCACCGAGCAGTTCGACTCGTGGGTGGGCGTCACCAAGGCCTTCGGCGCCGACACCAGCGCCACCGTGCGCGGGCACTTCGGGCTCTTCCGCGATCAGTTCCTCGTCGACCAGCGCGGCAGCCGGGCGCTCGACGATTACTCCGTCAACCTCACCCGCCTGTGGGAAGGCTTCGGCCAGGTGAACCACCGCATCGCGGGGCACACGCTCACCGCGGGCGTGGAAGGCTTCTCGGAGCTGCTCGACTCGACCCGCATCAACCCGCCGCGCGTGCAGCGGGGGCGCGTGGGCATCTTCGTGCAGGACGAGTGGGTGCTGAACGAGGCGACGAAGTTCGCGGTCGCGCCGGGCTTCCGCGTCGACATGGACACGCAGTTCGGCGCCGCGCCCTCGCCGCGCCTGGCGATCAAGGTCGACCCGCTGCCGCAGCTGACGGTGCGCACCTCGTTCGGCCTCGGCTTCCGCCCGCCCACCTTCAGCGAGCTGTACCTGCAGTTCTCGAACGCCGGCGTCGGCTACGTGGTGAAGGGCAACTCGAAGCTGCAGGCTGAGCACAGCGCGTCGGTGAACCTCGCGGTCGACTACCGCCTGCCGATCGAGGGCTGGGGCCTCTCGGCGAGCGCGTGGCACACCAGCTTGAACAACCTCATCAACGTCACCGCGTACACGGTGCCCAACCCCGACGATCCGACGACCTTCAACTACGAGAACGTCGCCAACGCGTACACGCAGGGCGTCGAGCTCTCGGGCCGCGCGCGCTTGAGCAAGGGCACCTACCTCGATCTCTCGTACATGGGCCTCGACGCGCGCGACCTCACGCGCAACCGCCCGCTCGAGGGCCGGTCGAACCACCGCGTGAACCTGAGCCTCACCACCAAGTACCGCCCGGTGGGCCTCGAGGCGGTGGTGCGCGCCACCTACCACTCGGAGCGGCCGTTCTATTCCGGCAGCGGGCTCGGCTTCGCCAACGTGCTCGGCACCGGCGTGGAGCACACCATCATGGCGCCGGGGTACTTCGACCTCGAGGTGCAGGTGACGTGGGTCTTCCGCGAGTGGGCGCGCGTGTTCGTCAACGGCTACAACCTGCTCAATTCGGGAGACCAGGACTTCAACCCGAGGCCGCCGCGAGGGATCATCGGCGGAGTGCAGCTGGAGCTCTGAAGATGCGGACCCCTCTCGCCCTGATCGGGTTGCTCGCCCTCGCCGGGTGCGCCAACGATCTGCGCGTCGATCACCCCTTCGACGGCCAGGTGAACGCCGGCCCGCTGGTCGACGTGACGGTGCTCGACAACGGCCTGAAGCAGGTGCACGTCGACGCGACCAACAAGGGCTCGCAGGTGTTCGTCGACCTCGACGAGGGCCGCGAGATGAAGGCCGACGAGGCGTTCTCCACCAACGGGTGGGACCTCGCGTTCAAGCGCTACGAGATCGCCATCAACAGCGGCGACGCGAACCCCACGGGCGTCGTCGAAGCGGCGATCCTCAAGGGGCAGGACTTCGACTCGCTCTCCACGGCGCCGGCCGACGGGTACGCGACCGGCATCGGCGCGCAGATGTCGGAAGTGAACGGCGCCAACGCGTGGTTCAGCTACGAGCTCTCGGCGCACGGCATCGTCACGCGGTCCGACATCTTCTACGTCGTGAAGAGCTCGGCGGGCGCCTACTTCAAGTTCAAGATGATCAGCTACTACGACGCCAGCGGCACCCCGGCGTCGCTGACGTTCGAGTACGGCGCGCTCGCTGCGCCCTGAAGTGAGGTCTGCATGACGGCCCCGTCGCCCCAGCAGCCGCCGCTCCGCACGCCGACGGTCGACGACGTCGAGTTCCGCGCGCTGTACAAGAAGACCAAGTACGTCGTGGAGACCGCCGACGGCTGGTCGCTCGTCATCACGCGCTACCGCCCGGTGCCGCAGAGCTTCCCCCAGCCGCTCTTCGGCGAGCCGATGCTGCTGGTGCACGGCTTCTGTCAAAACCGCCACGCGTGGACGAGCGGCGAATTCGTCAAGAACCTCCTGTTCTTCGGCATCGACATCCACATCCTCGAGCTGCGCGGGCACGGCAAGAGCTCCATCGAGCTGCAGCACGAGCGCGCCGCGAAGTACGGCCGCAAGCCGCCCAGCGATCTCGGCTGGGACTGGGACATCGACAGCTACTTCCTCTACGACCTGCCGGCGGCGGTCGCGGGTGTCAGGCGCATCACGCGGCGCGAGCGCATCTTCTACTGCGGGCACTCGATGGGCGGCATGCTCGGCTACGGGTACGCCGGCATCCACCAGGAGCACTTCGAGGGCATCATCACCATCGGGGCGCCCGCGGAGATCGGCAAGGGCAGCTTCGCGCTGCAGTGGCTCGCGTACGCCGGCCCCGGCATCTCGGCGATGGTCGATGGCGCGCTCGCCAGCTTGAACGTGCAGCGCGGGGTGGGGCACGCCGTCTCGGAGCTGTTCTCGAAGTTGACCCGGAAGGACGCCGGGCCCGCGCCGCGCCAGCTCAAGTACCGCTACTTGCCGCTCGACACGTGGCTCAAGGCGGCCAGTGACGCGCTGGGGTTCGCCGAGCAGTCGCCGCTGGCCGGGTTGATCGCCAGCCGCGTGACGTGGCTCACCAACTGGGACCGCATGTCGATGGCCGACGTGCGCTGGCTGCTGAAGGAAGGCGGCGAGAAGGAACCGCGCAAGGTCGTCGATCAGTTCTTCCGGTGGATCCGCGGCATGGAGGTCGTCTGCTACCGCACCGGCTACGACTTCCAGCGCGGCTTCGCGAAGATCAAGGTGCCGATGGCGATCATCTTCGGCGACCAGGATCCGCTGGCGTCGCTCGCGTCGACGCGCTCGGTCTACCGCGCAGCCAAGAGTGAGTACCTGCTGTGGCGCCCCGTGAAGGGCAACAGCCACATCGAGCTCACCATGGGGCACGACATTCGGCAGATCTGTTACGACATCAAGAACCTCATCGAGTACGCGAAGACGCACCGCGCGCGCACGCCGTCGCTGCCGCGCCTCGATGACTGATTCAGGTCAGCGCTTCTCGTACTGCATCGCGCCGAACACGTTGCCGCCGGGCTCCTGGAAGAACATCAGCGTGCCCACGCCCTGGATCACCGAGCGCGCGAGCACGATCTTCCCGCCGTTGGCCAGCACGCGCTTCTCGGTCTCGTCGATCGAGTCGACGGCCAGCGTGCACTCGAAGCCGAGCGTCTTCTGGCCCGGCAGCAGCTCACGTCGGGCCTGGAGCGCGCCCATCACGCCCGCACCTTCCACCTGGTAGAAGCCCGGCGGCCCCCACGCGGTGATCTTCCAGCCGAAGACCTGCTCGTAGAAGGTGCGCGAGCGGGCGACGTCGTCGGAGTTGATCGAGAAGTGGGCGAGGGTGGCGTTCGCGAAGTTCATGGCGCGCACCCTACGCGTGGGCGGTGGTGGCGTGCTTGCGCTAGAACGACAAAAGATGTCGAAAAAGCGACATGGCGTCACCCGGCTGCCTGACGGCGAGGTGGTGGTGCGCACCTTCCCGGTGACGTTCCTCCACGACCAGGTGCAGACGCGCACCGAGCGCGACTGGCACGTGCTGGCGTGCGCCTCGAGCGGCCACCTCGAGGTGATCGTCGGCTCTTCACGCCACCTCGTGCCGGCCGATCGCGCCGTGTGGATCCCCGCGGGCACCACCGCGACCCAGGTGATGCGCGCGCCGATCTCGATGCGGTCGATCTATCTCGCCGTGCCGGCGGTGCCGCGGGCGCTCCGCGACGTCAACCGGGTGCGCACGCTCGAGGTGAGCCCACTGCTGCGCGAGCTGATGATCCACTTCATGTCCCTGGGCGCGCTCGATCGGAGCCGGCCCCGCGACGCGCGGCTGATCGCGGTGCTGTTCGATCTCCTCGCCGCGGCGCGTGACGTCAGCCTCGAGCTGCGAAGCCCCAGCGACGCCCGTGCGCTCGAGTTCGCTCGGCTCGTCACCTCGTCGCCCGGTGACCCGCGCTCGAACGCGCGCCTCGCCCGGGCCGCCGGCGCCAGCCTGCGCACCCTGGAGCGCTGCTTTCGCGCCGAGGCGGGGCTGTCGGTCGGCGCCTGGCGTCGCCGCGTGCGGTTGTTCCACGCGCTGGGCCGGCTCGAGGGCGGCGCGAGCGTGACCGAGGCCGCGCTGGAAGTCGGGTACGCCAGCCTCAGCGCCTTCTGCCAGGCGTTCGCGAGGCAGTTTGGCCACTCCCCGGGTCGCCAGTCGCGGCCCCGTCCGGTGGCGTAGGGCCAGAAACTGGAGCGATCGCCGGGCGTTGGTACCCTGCTACATGATGAGACAGGTCCGAGCCTTGCTGTGTGGGTGGGTGGCGTGTGCGCTGCTGTTGCCGCCGTGGCCCGCCCTCGCGCAGGACCGCGTGCAGCTCAACTCGATCACCCGCATCGAGGTGAAGGGCAGCAACGTCGAGATCACCGGCTCGCGCCGCCCCAACTTCACGACCTTCACGCTCAGCGATCCCCCACGGCTGGTGATCGACGTCAGCGAGGCGGTCTTCGTCGACGTGCCGAAGGAAACGAAGGTCAACGACGGCACCATCACCGCCATCAAGACCGCCGCCTACGGGTCCGAGAGCGCCGCCATCGCCCGCATCTTGATCGGCTTCGAGCGCGAGCTGGAGACCGACATCGCGAGCACCGGCACCTCGCTGGTGGTGAAGCTCCCGCCCGACCCGAAGGCCCAGCAGAAGCTGATCGCCGAGAAGCTCGAGGCTGAGAAGGCCGCCCGCGCGCAGAAGGAAGCCGAAGAGCGCGCCCGCCTCGAGAAGGAACGCGCCGAGCGCGAAGAGAAGGAACGCCTGGCCCGCGAAGAGGCCGACAAGAAGAAGCGCGAGGCCGAAGAGGCGCGGCTGGCGAAGCTCGCGGCCGAGAAGGCCGAGAAGGAACGAATCGCCGCCGAGAAGGCCGAGAAGGAACGCCTGGCGCGCGAAGAGGCCGAGAAGAAGAAGCGCGAAGCCGAAGAAGCGAAGCAGCGCGCCGAAGAGGAGCGCCTCGCGAAGGTCGCCGCCGAGAAGGCCGAGAAGGAACGCATCGCCGCCGAGAAGGCCGAGAAGGAACGGCTCGCCCGCGAAGAGGCCGACAAGAAGAAGCGCGAGGAAGCCGAGGCGAAGAAGAAGGCCGAAGAAGAGCGCCTCGCGAAGCTCGCCGCCGAAAAGGAAGAGCAGGCCCGCAAGAAGCGCGAGGCCGACGAGGCGAAGCAGCGCGCGGAAGAAGAGCGCCTCGCGAAGGCTGCCGCCGAGAAGGCCGAGAAGGAAAAGCTCGCCGCCGAGAAGGCCGAGCGCGAGCGCCTGGCCCGGGCCGAGGCCGAGCAGAAGAAGCGCGACGCCGAGGAAGCCCGCCGCGCCGCCGAAGACGAGAAGGCGCAGAAGGCGAAGGCCGAGCGCGAGGAAAAGGAACGCCTCAAGAAGGAGAAGGAAGAGCAGGAACGCCTGGCCGCGCTCGAGGCCCGCACCCGCGCCGAAGACGAGAAGCGCCGCAAGGAAGAGGAAGAGCGCGCGGCGAAGGAAACGAAGAAGGAACGCGAGGCCCGGCTGCGCCGCGAGGCCGAAGAGAAGAAGGCCGCCGAGGCCCAGGCGAAGAAGGAAGCCGAGGAGCAGAAGAAGCTCGCCGAGGCGCAGGCCAGGAAGGAAGCCGAAGAGAAGAAGGCCGCCGAGAAGCTCGCCGCTGCCGACGCGAAGAAGGAAGCCGAGCGCCAGCGCAAGCAGAAGGAACTCGAGCTCGCCGCCGCCAACACCCCCAGCCCGAAGGAACTCGCCGCGTCGGGCAAGCCCGCGCGCATGACCTTCGTCGGCTTCAAGCAGGACGAGGGCGTGGGCCGCATCTTCTTCCGCACCAGCTCGCCCGTGCGCTACCGCGTGGGCGAAGACAGCGAGCGCCAGGTGGTGATCACCCTCGAGAACACCGAGATCAGCCTGCCCAACAACCAGCGCATCATCGACGCGTCGTTCTTCGACACCGCGGTGTCGCTGGTGCGCCCCGAGGAACGCGGCGACTCGGTGAAGGTCACCATCAGCCTGAAGCAGGCCGTCGCCTACCGCGCGAGCCAGTCGGGCAACGAGCTCACGCTGGAATTCGAACGGCCCGAGTGACACAAACCGCCCTCGATGCTCGGGCTCTGCCTCGCACTGATCGTTGGCGCGGGTGAGCCGGGCGCCCCGACCGAGCTCGAGCCGCGCGGGGCAGGGGAGACCGACGTCGTCGCCGAGCGGGTGCTCCACGACGACCTGAAGCTGATCACCACCGCCGAGGGCAACGCGAAGCTCCGCGGTGACGACCTCGCGCTCAACGCCGATCGCATCGTCTACGACCAGCGCCGCCGCGTCGCGACCGCGGTCGGCCACGTCGTCGCGCGCGTCAACCAGGGTGGCAAGGTGGCCGTCACCGCCGACGTGCTGACGCTGGTCTTCGACGACCACGACCAGGTGACCGACCTCTACCTGCAAGACGGCAGCGCGGTGTCGAAGAAGGACGTCTCGAAGGAAGTGTTCCTCGCGGCGGAGACCCCCGACGCCCTCGATCGCGCGGGCACCACGCAGGCGCTGCTCAGCGGCAACCACCTGAGGCGCGCGGGCACCGCGTGGAGCATGGAGACACTCGAGCTGACGCCCTGCGACTGCAACTTCAAGGACCCGTCGTGGTCGATCACCTCCTCGTCGGCGGTGGTCGACACCGAAGACGAGCGCGTGTCGCTCACCAACGCAGGGGTGTGGATCCACCACGTGCCCCTCGTCGGCCGGCTGCCGGTGCTGTGGCTGCCGTGGCTCTCACTGCCGCTGACCGATCGCCAGAGCGGCATCCTCTTTCCCCGGCCCGATGGCTCGCCGCTCAACGGCTTCTCGTTCGAGCAGCCGGTGTTCCTGACGCTGGGGCGCAGCGCCGACGTGACGCTCACCCCGGGCTTTTCGACGGGCGGCACCGGGCCCAACGGCATCGCCGGCCCCCGCCTGCGCAGCGAGTTCCGCTACGTGCCGTCGACCCGCGCCTCGGGGAAGGTGAACCTCGGGCTGCTCTACGACTTCCGCACCCGCCGCGACGTCGAGAACCCCTCGTTGCGCGTCGACGGCACCCAGCGCGGCTGGCGCGGCGAGCTGGCGTGGTCGCACACGCAAGACTTCGACGCCGGCTTCGGCGCGCGCGTCGATTTCAATGCCCACAGCGACGGCGACCTGGTGCGCGATCTCACCGTCGACGTGATCGCCAGCGCGGCCACGTACCTCCGCAGCTCGGCAGGCGTGTTCCACCGCGGAGACCACCACTTCCTCGGGCTCGACGTCGGCCTCCGCCAGGACATCCAGTGGGGGTACGACTGGCTCGGCGCCGGCACGCTCGTCTACCCGGGCCGCACCGTCGGGCCGTGGGGCCCGGGCACGATGCAGCGCCTGCCGTTCCTCACCTTCGGGTGGTCGAGCGACGCGGTCGGCCCCGCGCGCTTCACGTTCGACGCCGAGGCTGGGCGCTTGAGCCCGTTGTTCTCGAACACCGGCGACGAGGGCACGCTCGCGAACGAGGGGAAGATCGAGGCGATTCCCTTCAGCGACGCAGTCAGCCGCCTCTTCGCCCCGACCAGCGTCTTCAGCTCGGTGTCATCGGGCCAATCGAGCTCGCCGTACCGCGCGCTGTCCTGGGCGCCCTACGCGACGAGCGGCATCGGCAACCGCGTCTGGGAGCTCGGCGAGCGCGAGTCGCGCGACCGGGTGATGGTGCGCCCCCAGGTGCAGCTCTCGGCGACGCCCGGCGGGCTCTTCTCGATCAGCGCGAGCGCGGCGTGGCGGCAGCTGGCGTGGGCCGGCGAGGCCAGCGGCCGCTCGTGGGCGCGCGGCTACCTGTTGCTCGGCGGCGCGATCGAGACGCGCGCCTCGCGCTGGTTCGGCGATCGGCTGGTGCGGCACGTGATCGAGCCGCGGGTCGAGGTGCGGGCGCTCCCGCTCGGGTTCCAGTGTGGGCGCGGGTTGCCGTGCGACTCGACCGGCGCGTCTGACTTCGGGCTGGTGGCGTACGACCAGCTGGATGCCGCGGTGCCCTCGGTCGCGCCGCGCGCGCAGGCGGTGATCGAGCTGCGACAGCGCCTGGTGCACCGCGACGGCACCGAGCTGCTGCGGCTCGACGTGGGGCAGGGCGCGGAGGTCGCGTCGATCAGCCCGGCGCTCGACGCCACGCTGCGGCCCACGCTGGGGGAGACCTTCGGGCGGCTCCAGTTCCGGTGGGGGTGGTTCAGCGGCCAGGCGCAGGCCCGCGTCGACCCGCTCGCCGTGCGGCAGGCGAGCGATGGGCGCGCCACGGCGAGCTCGGGGCTGACGCGGCTCTCGGCGCGCGCCGATCTCGACGACGGCCGCGGTCACGGCGCGTGGGGCACCTACGAGAACCTGGTGATGGAAGGCACGATGCGCTCCCGCCAGCCGATCGACCTGCTGTTCCTCGTCGACCGCGGCTACACCTCCACCACCCGCCTGCAGATGATCACCTTCGGGGCGCGGTGGAGCTTCGGCGGGCTGTCGCTGCGGTACGAGGCGTTGCTCAACGAGCAGGCCGTGCTCGACGTTCCGGGCGACGCGGCCAACCCGAAGACCCACACCGCGCTCGCGTTTGGCCAGCACACCCTGGCCGCCGGCTGGACCCCGGCGTGCGACTGCATGCGCATCGACCTCGCCGCAACCCAGCCGATTCCATGGGTGGGCGGAAAACCGGTGCTCGTCTTCCCGTCGATCGGCTTCAACGTGTCGGTCGCGCGCTTCGGGAGCCTCAGGTAGGTCGTTGAGATCGCTTGACGATCTCGGGGGCCCCTTCGACAATGCCGCGATCGGTTTTTCCCCTCGCGTCATCGGGAGTCGAAGCGAATGCGCATGCGCCTGAGTGCGGTGCTGGCTGTGTGTTTGACCGCCGTGGGTTTCGCCAGCGGTTGCGGGGGCAACGGCCCTGCGGTGATCGAGTTCGTCGAGGTGCTCCCGGCGCACCCGAAGATCGGTGACGTCGCGACGGTGCGCTTCCGCCTGCTCGACTCGCGCGGCGTGCCGCTGGCGGGCACCAACGTCGACTTCAAGCTGCAGTCGACCAACACCGGCGTGAACCTGAGCCCGACCTCGGCCCCGTCGATCAAGGGCAGCGGCTTCGCGGAGACGCAGATCGTCGCCAGCGGCCGCGTGAACTCGGTGATCGTGGTGGCGACGGCGGGTGACAAGTCGGTCAACTCCGCGCCCATCACGTTCGCGGGCACGGTGCCCAGCGGCCGCCAGCTCTCGTTCCAGTGCGGCCCCATCGCCGGCACGGGCTCGGGTGGCCGTCACGCGATCGGCGCGTGGGACCAGGCGCGCTCGATGATCGTCGGCGACGCCATCGACTGCACCGCGCACGTGGCCGACCGCAACGGCGACGGCATCAGCGGCGCGCTGGTGTCCTTCCTCACCGAGGCCGGCACCATCGGCCCGTCGGAGACCTCGCAGTCGAACCTCGTGGGCAACGCCTCGGTCATCTACAAGACCTCGCTGCCCGCGCCGATCGAGGTCTCGCCCGGCCAGTTCACGTGGATGACGGCCGGCGTCGACCCCACCAACACCGGCGACTACATCGCGCCGCTGTGGATGCACCCGTTCAACTGGACGCAGAACCCGCTGATCGCCACCACGGCGTACACCGGTGACGAGCCGCGCCGCCCCGACCCGATTCGCAAGGACGTCAACGGCCAGCGCATGGAAAACAACCCGCGCGACAACCTGGTCAGCATGATCGCCGTCACGTCGGGCGAAGAGGGCTACACCGACACCAACAACAACGGCCAGTACGACATGGGCGAAGACTTCGACGACCTCACCGAGCCCTTCGTCGACTCGAACGACAACGGCACGTGGGACGCGTTCGAGCGCTTCATCGACACCAACGGCAACCGCCAGTGGGACGGCAAGAACGGCAAGTTCGACCCGAACACGCTGATCTGGATCCAGGAAAAGCTGCTGTGGACTGGCATCCCCGCGACCGAAGACATGATCACCGTGGTGCCGGGCGTGAACGGCCACAAGCCGGTCTTCGCGCCGGCCTGCCCCGAGGGCATGGCGTGCGCGGGTGGCATCGTGCCTCCGGTGACGCTGACCTGCCCGGGCACTGGCACCTGCTCGGCCGCCGGCCCGCCGGTGAAGCTGCTCGCCTACCTCGCGGACCCGTGGTTCAACGCGCTCGCCAAGAACGGTGACGCCGACGGCTGCGGCATCGCGGCGGCCGACATGTCGCCTGTGAAGGTCAACAGCAGCGGCCTGAACGGCTTCGCCTTCACCTACCCGCCGGGCGAGCGCCTGGGCTTCCTGCTGACCGACGCCCGCGACCCGCTCGCGCCGCCGATCAACCAGATTCCCCCGCGCCGCCCGCCGATCGACTTCGTCGCCACCATCACCTGCAACTACACGTCGTCGCCCAAGGACGGGTACGTCGTGAAGATCGTGGTCGGCACCATCAAGGGCACCATCGAATAAGGCTGGTTGGCGAAGGCCGTTGCCAGCGCCGGCAGGTGAGATAGAAACGACCCCGCACTGATTCCAGAATCAATTTTCGGGATCAGTCGCGGAGCGCACGTGCCCGACAAGCAGTCAACGGACAAGCCGAAGAAGACCCGGAAGGCAGCCGAGAAGAAGGCCGCCGCCAAACCCGCTGGCCGCGCCGAGCGCGAGGCCGAGCGACGCAAGCTGCTGCTGCGGGCCGCGGTCGAGGTGTTCTCGAAGAAGGGCTACCTCGGCTGCCGCATTCAAGACGTCGCGAAGGAAGCGGGCGTCGCCTACGGGCTCGTGTACCACTACTTCAAGAACAAGGACGAGCTGCTGGAGTCCGTGTTCGCGAGCGGCTGGCAGAACTTCCTCGGGCGCGTGCAGGGCGAGATCGTGAAGGAGAGCGATCTGCAGTCGCGCATTCGCGGCGTGGTGCACGTGGCCTTCGAGGCGTACCGGCGCGACCCCAAGGGCGTGAAGGTGCTGATCCTCGAAGTGGGCCGCAGCCCGGCCGGTGGGGCGGTGAACCGGGGCAGCGCGTTCTCGCAGGTGATCGTCGCGGCCGGGCAGATGTTCGCCGCCGCGCAGGAACGCGGAGAGATCCCCGCGCACCTCGACCCCGCGCTGTGCGCCACACTGCTCTTCGGCTGCATCGAGATGGGGCTGACCAGCTTCGTGATGGGCCTGCTCGAGCGCCGCGACGACGTGATCGATCGCGCGCGTGACCAGGTCGCCGAGACCTTCTTGAACGGCATCACGCGTGCGCGGCCGGGTGCGGTGGCGCCGCGCAAGCCGATCCCCGCTGCCTGACGAAAGGCGAGCCGACCATGGACACCCAGGACGTCCTCTTCGCGTGCGCCGACGGCGTGTGCACGCTGACCATCAACCGCGAGGCCGCGCGCAACGCGCTCTCGCCCGGCGTGCTCGCGGGCTTGAAGGCGGGGCTCGAGCGCGCCCAGGCCGACGCCAGCGTGCGCTGCATCGTGCTCACCGGCGCGGGCTCGAGGGTGTTCTGCGCGGGCGCCGATCTCGGCGGGCTGAGCGGTGACGGCTTCCTCTCGGCGCACGAGGGGCGGCGGCAGTACGGCCAGCTGTTGCTCGCGCTGCAGAGCGTCAGCAAGCCGACCGTGGCGCGCATCAACGGCCACGTGCTCGCCGGCGGGCTCGGGCTGGTGCTGGCGTGCGATCTCGCGGTGGCGGTCGACAGCGCGGGCTTCGGCACGCCGGAGATCGATCGCGGCCTCTTCCCGATGATGGTGATCGCGTTCCTCCAACGCCACCTGGGCCGCAAGCGCGCGCTCGAGCTGGCGTTGACCGGCGAGCGCATCACGGCGGAGCAGGCGCTGGCGTGGGGCCTCGTGAACCGCGTGGTGAAGAGCGAGGCGCTCGACGCCACGACCACCGAGCTGGCGAAGAAGCTGGGCGGCAAGAGCCTCGCGGTGCTCGCGCTGGGGCGGCGCAGCTTCTTCACGGCCGAAGATCTCCCGCTGGGCCAGGCCGTGGAGTTCCTCGGCGGTCAGCTGTCGATCAACACCCTGGTCGAAGACACCGCCGAGGGCGTCACGGCGTTTTTGGAGAAGCGGGCGCCGAAGTGGGCTGATCGCTAGGCGCGCCGGGCAGGGCAGGGAAGTCGAGCCGCAACAGGCTCTCGGGGTCGACCCACTTGCCGTCGAGCTTCACGCCGAAGTGCAGGTGCGGCCCGGTGACGCGGCCGGTGCTGCCGACCTTGCCCAGCGGCTGCCCGCTGACGACGTGATCGCCCTGCTTCACGGCGAACTCCGACAGGTGGAAGTACGCGGTGAAGAGCCGCCCGCCGTGGTGAATGAGCACCGTGTTGCCCGAGCCGAAGCAGGGGCGCACCATCACCACCTCGCCGTCGTTGGCCGCGTAGATCGGGTCTCCGGTGTCGCCGTCGATGTCGGCGCCGAAGTGCTGGCTCTGCTTCTTGCCGTTGAAGAGGCGCAGGTCGCCGAACGGCGCGGCCACCTTGTCCTTGCGGGGCCACGCGAAGTCGGTGGTGAAGGCCCAGGCGGTGAAGTCCTGGTCGAAGGCGGCGTTGAACATCTTCTGGTCTTCAGCCGACCAGAGCCGTTCCTTCTTCGAGGGGTTGGTGAACTTGCGCGCCACGGTGAGCGTGCGGCGGCGGAAGTCGGGCTTCTTCACCTCGAGCTCACCAGCGAGCTTCTCCTTGCCGCCCTCGGTGGTGGTGATCACCTCGAGCGCGAGCCGCTGCGGCTTCAGGTCGACCGACAACGGCACCAGCGCCAGCCAGCTGTCTCCGAACGCGAGGAAGACCAGCTCCGCCGAGCCGAGCTTGCCCTGGGGCTGGTTCGGGCTGCCGGTGACCTCGATGAGCACGGCGTCGCCCGGCCGCGCGAGCCCGGGCTGCACCCGGACCTCGGCGGTCAACACCAGCGAGAGGAGCGCCGCGGCGATCACTGAACGGTGAGGGTGCCCGTCGGGTCGACCACCACCGGCTGGCCCCACGCGGTCTGGAAGGTGTCGGAGCTCGAGTTGTCGCGCGGGAAGACCACGCGCAGCTGCGTCGCCGAGGGAATGAAGTTGGTCGCGGGGAAGGTGCCGATGGTGATCGACCAGCGGCTCGAATAGCCCGACTGCTTGCAGGTGAAGGTGCCCATCGTCGGGTCGGTCGCCTGCGTCTGCTCGTTGTTGGTGATCTGGAAGCCGCTGCCCGCCGGGCCGTTGAACTCGCCCAGCCCCGTCATGCCGCCGGTCTGGCCGTCACCGTTGAGATCGAAGTTCACGTACGCGCGCGCCACCGGGCCGCCCTGGTTCGTGATCGGTGAATCGAAGACCACGTTGAGCGTGTCGCCGGGCTGGAGCGCGTTCGACATGGTGTTGCCCGAGCCCTTGCGCACCTGGAACGCCGCGCTCGCGCCGAGCGGGCGGGGCACGGTGGGGTCGATCGCGAAGAAGTAGCCGATGAAGTCGACGGTTGCGCCGCTGTCGAGGCCCGTCGCGCGCACGATGATGTTGTAGCGGGCGCCGAGCGTCCACGGCGTCATCCCCGCGATGGAGATCACGTTCGCGGTGCGCTGCGTGACGTTCACCGGCACGACCGTCGAGCAGTCTTCCTGCACCACCTTCACCAGCCGCGTGGTGTCGGCCTGCGTGATGGGCTGGTTGAAGACGATGTTGATGGTGTCGGTCGTCTTGAGCGCGTTGCGGTACGGCGGGCTGTTGGCGCCGTTGAACGAGTCGAGGTTGGTCGCGAGGATCTGCAGCGGCTGCGTGGTGCGCGCGTCGGTGAGCACGATGGTGCGGTCGGGCTGCGTGAAGAGGCCCACCGCGTTGTAGGTCACCGACGTGCCGAGAATGTCGGCCCGCATGTCGTTGTCGAGGTCGAGCGCGCCGATGGTCAGCACGTAGTTGGCGTTGTTGATGCGCGCCAATTCGCCCGGGTCGGGGGCGTTGGTGAAGCTGAGCACGCCGAACTCGTCGACCTCGGCCGAGCCGCTGTAGTTGCCGACCGCGGCACCGTAGGTGCCCGCCACGGTCTGGAACGCGGTGGTGGTCACCTCGAGGAACGCGCGCGCGCCCTTGGCCGGCACGCCGAGCGCCGTGAAGACGCGGAACTTCACCGTGCTGCTCAGCTGGGCCAGCGTGATGACGCCCACGTTGCCGTTGCCGTCGTTGATGGGGAAGTTGCCCGCGGCGCCCGGCACCGCGGCGTTGAAGCGCGCGCCCGAGTAGCCGGTCTTCGAGAGGATCACCTGGCCCACCGCGCCGGCCGGCAAGTCCTTGAAGAAGAACGCGCCGTCGCGCGTGGTCTGCGTCTTCCACGTGTGGCTCGCATCGGCGCCCTCGCCGAGCACCAGGGTCACGTCGACCGACTCGATGCCCACCTGCAGCGAGTTGACGACCACGCCCGACAGCGTTCCAACCGGGTTGGACGGCGCCACCAGCGACACCGTGTCGGGAGCGCGGCCGTTCTGCTCGGCGTCGGCGATTCCGTCTCCGTTGGCGTCGACGAACTTCGCGCAGGCGGTGAGGGTCAGGCACGCGAGGAACACGCAAGACGGCGCGGCGCGGCGGAGCGGGAAGGGCTTCACGGTGGCCTCCAGTGGGAAGAGACCGCACTTTCGCCGCCGGGTGAGCGAGGTCAAGGAATCAAGGGCAGCGCGCCGTGGTAGCGTTCGCCGCCGTGAGCTCCTCCCGCCGGTTCGTGTTGCTGGGTGCGGTGATCCTCGTCGGTGCCCTCTGGGCCAGCTGCGGCGCGGGCTTCAAAGAAGGCCTCGTCAACAACTCCGGCGGCACGGTGTGTCTCGATGACCGCAAGGTGTGCATCGAGGTGCCGGCGGGCGCGCTGGAGACGCAAGAGGTGGTGCGCATCAGCCCCGGCGCCGACGCTCCTGCGGGCGCACTGAGCGACCCGTACGACATCGGCGTCGGCAACGGCCGCCCGGTCACGTTCGTGAAGCCGGCGAAGGTCATCTTCTCGCTCGACGCGGTGCGCGCCGACGGCATCGAGAACCTGAACGTGCTGCGCATCTACACGCGCCCGGAAGACGGCGGCGACTGGCAGCCGCTCGACAAGGCGTTCGTCGATCGCGTGAGCAACGTGGTGACCGGCGAGACCGGGCACCTGTCGCCCTTCGTGGTGCTGCGCAGCGATCGCCTGCCCGACGGTGGCCTGCCGGTCGAGATCGACGCGTCGATCCCCGACTCGTCGGTGATCATCGTGCCGCCCTTCGACGGCGGCATGATGATGATGGACGCTGGCCGAGACGCCGGCCGGCCCGACAGCGGCGTCGACGCGGGCTTCGATGCTGGCTTTGACGCGGGCTTCGACGCCGGTCGCCCCGACTCGGGAGTCGACGCGGGCTTCGATGCCGGCTTCGACGCCGGGTTCGATGCAGGCTTTGACGCCGGGTTCGATGCGGGCTTCGACGCCGGCTTCGACGCGGGCTTTGACGCTGGCTTCGATGCCGGGTTCGACGCCGGTGTGGACGCGGGCGTCGATGCCGGTGACGACGCCGGCATGTGCCCCGACGGCGGCCCGCTGTTGATGGACGGCGGCTGCTGAAGTCGCCGCGTCAGTCTTCGCGGGCCTTGAGGCCGTACTTCGCGACGAGCCGGTGCACGTAGTTCCGGGCGATGCCGGCCTCACGCGCCATCTGCGAGATGTTGCCGTTGCACTTCTCGAGCAGCGTCACGAGGTATTCCTTCGTGAAGCTCTCGACGAGCCGTTCCTTGGCTTCCTTGAAGGGGAGGTCGGTGATGTCTTCGCCGGCCGAGAGCGCCTTGGCGGCCACGGCTGACTCGGCGGGCAGGGGATCGACGTCGGCGCCCGCGAGCGAGCGCTCGACCAGGTTGCGCAGCTCACGCACGTTGCCGGGCCAGTGGTACGCGGCGAACCGCGCCATCAGCGAGCGCGGCAGCTCGAAGTCACCGCGGCCCATCGACTTCACGAAGTGCTGGGTCAGCAGCGGCAGATCGTCGAGGCGATCGCGCAGCGGCGGCACGCTGACCAGCACCACCGCCAGCCGGTAATAGAGATCGCGGCGGAAGCGCCCGGCGGCGACCTCGGCCTCGAGATCGCGGTGCGTCGCGGCCACCACGCGCACGTCGACGCGGCGGTGCTTGTCTTCACCCACCCGACGCACCGTGCCGGCTTCCAGCACGCGCAGCAGCTTGGGCTGCAGCTCGAGCGGCAGCTCGCCGATCTCATCGAGGAAGATGGTGCCGCCGTCGGCCTCGAGGAACGCGCCGTTGCGATCGCTGATCGCCCCCGTGAACGAGCCGCGCACGTGGCCGAACAGCTCGCTCTCGATGAGCGTGGGCGCCACCGAGCCGCAGTCGACCACCACGAAGGGGCGCCCGCCCCGCTTGCTCTTCTCGTGAATCGCGCGCGCGAGCACTTCCTTGCCGGTGCCCGTCTCGCCGAGCAGCAGCACGGTCGAGTCGGCGGGCGAGACCTTCTCCAAAATGCCGAACAGCTGCTTCATCGCCGTCGACGCGCCGATCGCGGGCCCAAAGCTGCTCTGCGCTTCGGGCTTGCCGAGATCCGCCTCGATCATCGAGATCTTCAGCGTCGTCTTGCCGACCGAGAGCGTGGCCTGGTCTTCGACGATCACCTCGGTGACGCGCGCGCCGCCGAGGTAGGTGCCGTTGGTCGACTCGAGGTCGCGCACCATCACGCCGTCGGGCCGCGCGGTGAGCTCGACGTGGTAGCGGCTGACGGTGGTGTCGCCGAGCGGCAGGCCCGCGTCGGGGTGCGAGCCGACCGTCATCGTGCCTTCGATCGCGCGCGACGTGCCGGTGCCCGGGCCGCCGATGATCGCGACCTGGTATTTGCGCTCCTTCAAGGTGCCAGAAGCGCGGTCGAGCCGCAGGAGTGCGCCGGGGGTCTGGAGCGGTTCTGTCGCTTGCATCGCTGGGGCCTTCAATACCCCGTTTCCGAGCGGAAATGTGTGTTGACGACCGCGCGGCGCGGGCCCACAGTCCGCCGCGTTTTCACCCCACACACGCAACGGAGTTCTTCATGGCGAACGGCGAAAAGATCACGCTCCAGAACGGCAAGCTGCACGTGCCGAACAACCCGATCATCCCCTTCATCGAGGGCGACGGCACCGGCCCCGACATCTGGAAGGCGTCGGTCGCGGTCATCGACGCGGCGGTGAACAAGGCCTACGGCGGCAAGCGCAAGATCGAGTGGATGGAAGTGCTCGCCGGCGAGAAGGCGTTCAAGCTCAAGAACAACTGGCTCCCCGACGAGACCATCACCGCGTTCAAGGAATACCTGGTGGGCATCAAGGGCCCGCTGACCACGCCGATCGGCGGCGGCATTCGCTCGCTCAACGTCGCGCTGCGCCAGATGCTCGACCTGTACGTCTGCCTGCGCCCCGTTCGCTACTTCAAGGGCGTGCCCTCGCCGGTGAAGGCGCCCGAGAAGGTCGACATGGTGATCTTCCGCGAGAACTGTGAAGACATCTACGCGGGCATCGAGTTCGAGGCGGGCACCGACCGCGCCGCGAAGATGCTCAACTTCCTGAAGGCCGAGTTCCCGAAGGAGTTCGACAAGATCCGCTTCAAGGAGAACGTCGGCCTCGGCCTGAAGCCCGTCTCGAAGGACGGCACCGAGCGCCTGGTGCGCGCGTCGATCAAGTACGCGCTCGACCTGAAGCGCAAGTCGGTGACCTTCGTGCACAAGGGCAACATCATGAAGTTCACCGAGGGTGCCTTCATGAAGTGGGGCTACGAGCTCGCCGAGAAGGAATTCGGCGACAAGGTCTACACCTGGCAGCAGTGGGAAAAGACCAAGGCGGCCAAGGGCGAAGACGCGGCCAACGCCGAGCAGAAGGAGCAGCTCAAGAACGGCAAGGTGCTCATCAAGGACGCCATCGCCGACATCTCGCTGCAGCAGGTGCTGACGCGCCCCGACGAGTTCGACGTGATCGCCACGCTCAACCTCAACGGCGACTACCTCTCTGACGCGCTCGCCGCGCAGATCGGCGGCATCGGCATCGCCCCGGGCGGCAACATCAACTACGTGTCGGGCCACGCGATCTTCGAGGCCACGCACGGCACGGCGCCCAAGTACGCCAACCAGGACAAGGTGAACCCGGGCTCGGTGATCCTCTCGGCCGAGATGATGCTCCGCCACCTGAACTGGGGCGAGGCGGCCGACCTGATCATCAAGGGCATGGACGCGGCCATCGCGGCGCGCACCGTGACCTACGACTTCGCCCGCCTCATGAAGCAGGAAGGCCAGAACCCGACCGAGCTCAAGTGCAGCGAGTTCGGCCAGGCCATCATCAAGCACATGTGATCAACGCAGCACCCAGAAACGGACTCACACCATGAAAGCTCCCGTCAAAGTCGCAGTCACTGGCGCCGCTGGCCGCATCGGCACCGCTCTCCTGTACCGCATCGCCTCGGGCGAGATGCTCGGCAAGGACCAGCCGGTCATCCTCTCGCTCCTCGAAGTGCCCGACGTGAAGGACGCCGAGGGCAAGGTCACCTTCAGCGCGATGAAGGGCCTCAAGGGCGCGCTGATGGAGCTCGACGACTGCGCGTTCCCGCTCCTCCAGGGCGTCAGCGCGTCGGACGATCCGAAGGTC
Organism: Myxococcaceae bacterium; assembly: GCA_046351675.1. Classification (GTDB taxonomy): domain Bacteria; phylum Myxococcota; class Myxococcia; order Myxococcales; family Myxococcaceae; genus Archangium_A. The sequence goes on along the minus strand of JAXLYB010000012.1, from coordinate 168,420 downwards.
GCCTTCAAGGACATCGACGTCGCGCTGCTGGTCGGCGCCACGCCGCGTGGCCCGGGCATGGAGCGCCGCGATCTGCTCACCAAGAACGCCGCGGTGTTCATCGCGCAGGGCCGGGCGCTCAACGAAGTGGCCAAGCGTGACTGCAAGGTGCTGGTGGTCGGCAACCCGGCCAACACCAACGCGTACATCGCGATGAAGTCGGCGCCGAACCTCAAGCGCGAGAACTTCACCGCGATGCTGCGCCTCGACCACAACCGCGCGCTCGCGCAGCTCAGCAAGCGCACCGGCAAGCCGGTCGATGCGATCGAGAAGCTCACCGTGTGGGGCAACCACTCGCCCACCATGTACCCCGACATCCGCTTCGCCTCGTCGGGCGGCACCACCATCAGCAAGCTGGTCAACGACGACGCGTGGCTGCGCGGCGACTTCATCACCACCGTCGGTCAGCGCGGCAAGGCGATCATCGACGCCTCGGGCATCAGCTCGGTGCCGTCGGCGGCCAATGCGGCGCTCGATCACATGCGTGACTGGTGGCAGGGCAACGGCACCCGCTGGACCACGATGGGCGTGCCCAGCAACGGCGAGTACGGCATCCCCAAGGACGTGATCTACGGCTTCCCCTGCCTCTGCAAGGGCAACGGCCAGTACGAGATCATCAAGGACCTCGAGATCGACGAGTTCTCGAAGGGCAAGATGATGGCGACGCTCAAGGAGCTGGAAGAAGAGCGCGACGCCGTCAAGTCGATGCTCGGCTGATTGGGCGTTTGAAACGCGGCCACCGCCTTCGATACCCTTCGAGGCGGTGGTTGACCGCGAAACGAGTTTGCTCGCAGCACTGGCGGAGCGGCCGGACGATCGGTCGCTCCGTCTCGTTTTTGCGGACTGGCTGCTCGAGCAAGGCGACCCGCGCGGCGAGGTGATCACCCTCTCGATGCGCGGCGAGCCGCTGTCGCTCTCGGAGCAGCGCAAAGTCGCGCGCCTCACCGCGCAGAACGCCGAGGCGTGGCTGGGGCGGCTGGCGATGGTGGCCGACCTGCACCGCACGCGCTTCGAGGGCGGCTTCGTGCGCGAGCTGGTGTGCGCCGCGCGGCCGCCGGGCCTCTTCGACACGCTGGTGGGCGACCCGCGGCTGGCGACCATCGATCGCTTCAGCGCGCCGCCCAGCCACCAGCCCACGGGCCTGGGCGCGTTTCTCGAGCACCCGGTGATGCGGGGCGTGCGCCGCCTCGAGCTGGGCAGCCTCGACTGGAAGGATCTGCGCGATCGCCGCCTCGACCATCTGTCGTGCGAGCGCGTGGCGGTCGCCAGCTGGGGCACCTTCGATTCCGAGCTGCAGGGGCTGCACCGGGTGCCCGTCTTCGAGCGCGCGAAGGCGCTGACCCTCTCGACGACGGAGTTCACCAACGCCCCGACCGTGGCGCGCATGGTCGCGGCGGTGCTGCGCCAGGTCGAGGTGCTGCGCGGCTTCCCCGAGGTGCAGCTGCACTCGCACTACGGGCCGGTCGAGGGCTCGGCGGAATGGCTGCTGGCCGCCGACGTGGCCGCGCGGGAGCTCGGGGCGCTCGACAGCTGGTCGCTCGAGGCGTCCGAGGTGGGCTTCGCCCGGCAGCGCGGCGACGACCGGCGCTTCAGTCACCTCGTGATCGACCTGAGCCTGCCGGAGACCATCGTCGGCGAGCGGCAGCTGGTCGAGCGCGGCCGGCCGCCGATGGTGATGCGGTTGCACACCGCGGCGATGGTCTTGAGCCTGCTGCGCGCGGCGAAGCTCAGGTCGGTCGAGATCAAGCTCGCGCCGCAGGGCCGCTTGCGCAGTCAAGAGCGACACACCTTGTTCGCCGAGGCGCGGCGCTGGGGCACCCTCGAGCGCTTCACCATCGGCGGCGAGACGACGATCTTGCCTTGACCCGGTCGATCGCTCAGGCGCAGGATCCCGCCTCCACCCAAGGCCCGGAGCGAGCATGACCCCGCAGGACCAGCAGCAGAACATTCAGTCGGTCGGAGGGAACACCGTTCGCGAGCAGGACAAGATCATGCTCGTGCTGGCGTACCTCGGCATCCTCTCGCTCATTCCGTTCCTCACGGTGAAGGACAGCGAGTACGTGAAGTGGCACGCCAAGCAGGGCCTCGTGCTCGCGGTGGGCGGCGGAATCGTGATGATGGTGCTCGCCTTCATTCCCTTCGTGGGCCTCGTGAACTGCCTGCTCTTCCCCGCGTTCGTCGTGCTGTCGATCATGGCGATCATGAAGGCGCTCAAGGGCGAGCGCTGGGCGCTCCCCGTCGTGAGCGACCTCGCCAACAAGTTCTGAACCCCCTGACAACTCGAGCAGCACCGGGAAGCCCGGCGACTCCTGGGAGGGGGGCCGGGCTTCTCTCTTTGCGGGATCCAGCCACCCGGAAAAATGAAAGAGCCCCGCGAACTGCACGGGGCCCTTTGGAATGTCAACGGACCTGAAGGAGGTCGAGACGATCAGCGATCGTCGTCCTCGTCCTCGTCTTCGTCCTCATCGTCGTCGTCGTCGTCATCATCATCATCGTCGTCGTCGTCGAGATCGTCGTCGTCCTCATCGTCGTCCTCGTCGTCGTCATCCTCGTCTTCGTCGAGCTCGGCGCCGAGGTCTTCGGAGTCGAGCTCGATCGACGCGGTGAACTTCTTGCTGATCGCCGAGAGCTGGGCGGTGAGCTCGGCCAGCGCGGCGCCGAAGTCTTCGTTGGCCGCCTTGGTGAGCTTGTTCTCGCAGTGCGGGCACTCCAGCTTCTCGGTGCCGTCGATGAGATCTTGCGAGTCGAGCTCGAAATTGCCCTCGCACTTCTGACACGTGAAATCGATGGTCGCCATGGACGGCGCTGGAGATAGGAGCGGTCATTCGGCCTGTCAACGACGTTCGCCGGGGGCGGGCAGGGCGCTAAAAGGGCGGTCATGTTGAGCATGGTCGTAGGCGCCGCGTTGCAGGGGCCCGCGGGGGGGCTGCCGATTCCCCGAACCATGGTGCACCAGCTGCACGCGGTGGCCGAGCGCCTGAAGGATGGCCCGGCGCTGTGGACCCGGCGCGGAGGCGAGTGGGTGCCGACGTCGTGGCGCCAATACGCGCAACGGGTGCGCGATTTCTCGCTGGGCTTGCAGGCGCTGGGGTTCAAGGCGGGCCAGTCGCTGGTGCTGATCGGCTTCAACCGCGAGGAATGGGTGGTCGCGTCGCTCGCGGCGATGGCGGCGGGCGGCACCGCGGTCGGCATCTACACCACGTCGTCGGCCGAGCAGATGGGCTACGTGGCCGGCCACTGCGACGCGCCGATCGCGATCGTCGAGAACGAGGGCTACCTCGAGAAGCTGGTGCAGGCGAAGGCGCAGGTGCCGAACTTGAAGCACGTGGTGGTGATGGATCCTCCGCAGGCGCCTCGTGACTCGTGCGCGCTGGGCAGCCTGCAGACCTTCGCCGAGGTGCTCGAGCGAGGCGCGCGCGGCAACGACGCCGACTACTACGCGCGGGTCGACGCCCTGCAGCCGGGCGACGTGGCGCAGATGATCTACACCTCGGGCACCACGGGGCACCCCAAGGGCGTGATGCTCTCGCACCACAACCTGTGCTGGACCGCGGTGCACCTCTCGTCGTGCCACCAGGTGAGCGAAGAGGACGTCTTGCTCTCGTACCTGCCGCTGTCGCACATCGCCGAGCAGGTCTGCACCATCTACGCGCCGCTCACCAACGGCCTGCAGGTCTACTTCGCGGAGTCGTTCGACAAGCTGGGAGAGAACCTGCGCGAGGTGCGGCCGACGATCTTCTTCGGCGTGCCGCGCGTGTGGGAGAAGTTCAAGGCGCGCGCCGAGGCCGCGATGACCGCCCAGCCCCGCACCCGGCAGAAGGTGGTCGCGTGGGCGCGCGACGTCGCGAGCCGGTACCACGACGACGTGGTGAATCACCGCCAGCCGCCGATCAGCCTCCAGGCGCAGTACGCCCTCGCGAAGCGCACGGTGTTCGGCCCGCTCAAGGCGCGCATCGGGCTCGATCGGGCGCACGTGATCGTCACGTCGGCGGCGCCCATCGCGAAAGACGTGCTGCAGTTCTTCACCTCGCTCGACCTGCCGATCGCCGAGGTCTACGGCCAGTCAGAAGTCACCGGCCCCACCTCGGTCACCACCTACGAGGCGATGAAGCTCGGCAAGCTCGGGCGGCCGATGCCGGGCGTCGAGGTGCGCATCGCCGACGACGGCGAGATCCTCGTGCGGGGCGGCAACGTGTGCGTCGGCTACTTCAAGGAACCCGCGGCGACCGCCGAGCTGCTCGAGGACGGGTGGTTGCACTCCGGTGACGTGGGCGCGCTCGACGAAGACGGCTTCCTGCAGATCACCGGCCGCAAGAAGGAGATCATCGTCACCTCGGGCGGCAAGAAGACCGCGCCGGCGAACATCGAGGGGCTCCTCAAGGGCGTGGGGCCGATCGGCAACGCGATGGTGATCGGCGAGGCGCGCAACTACCTCGTCGCGCTGCTGGCGCTCGACCCCGAGAAGGTGACGGAGTTCGCGGCGAAGCACGGCTTCCCGGTCGACTCGAAGGCGCTGGCGGCCGACCCGAAGTTCCGCGCGTGGCTCAAGGACACCATCGAGCGCGACGTGAACGCCCGGCTCGCGCAGTTCGAGACCATCAAGAAGTTCGAGGTGCTCCCGCACGACTTCACGGTCGAGGGCGGCGAGCTGACGTCGACGCTCAAGGTGCGCCGCAAGGTGGTGAGCGAGAAGTACGCGGCGGTGATCGAGAAGCTCTACGCATGAGGCGCCTGGGGGGCGTGCTGGCGGTGGTGCTGTCGGGGTGCGTGACCGCGAGCGCGGTGACGGTGCCGCCGCGCGCCAATGCGCGGCCCGACGCCGAGGTGGCCGAGCTGGTGCGGCTCGAGGGCGAGCGCATCGTGGTGAAGGAAGCCATCTCGTTTCCCCATGGCAGCGCGGAGATCGAGGAGCGCTCGATGGACCTGCTCGATGCGATCGCGCGCATCATGCAGTCGACGGCGTCGATCAAGCTGCTGACCGTCGAGGGGCACACCGACACCACCGGCGAGCCGGAGCTGAACCAGCCTCTGTCGGAGGCTCGCGCGCTGGCGGTGCGGAAGTATCTGGAGGGGAAGGGCGTGGCCCCGTCGCGGCTCGAGTCGGTGGGCTACGGGAGCGAGCGGCCGCTCGACGGCAATGATTCGGAGCCGGGGCGGGCGCGGAACCGGCGCGTGGAGTTCAAGGTCACGCGCTGATCGGCTCTCTCCTCACCCCGACCCTCTCCTCCTTGGGAGGAGAGGGAGACAGGGTGCTTCAGCGCTTGTCGATGCTGACGTAGTCGCGCTTGCGCTTGCCGGTGAAGATCTGCCGCGGGCGAGCGATCTTCTGCTCCTCGTCGGTGATCATCTCTTCCCACTGGCTCACCCAACCCACGGTGCGCGGAATGGCGAACAGGTTGGTGAAGAAGTCGGCCGGGAAGCCCATCGCCTCGTAGATGAGGCCCGAGTAGAAATCGACGTTCGGGTAGAGCTTGCGCTTCACGAAGTACTCGTCCTGCAGGGCGATGCGCTCGAGCTCGACGGCGATCTCGAGCAACGGGTTCTTGCCCGTGACTTCGAAGACCTCGTCGCACGCCTTCTTGATGACCTTCGCGCGCGGATCGTAGTTCTTGTAGACGCGGTGACCGAAGCCCATGAGCTTGGTGCCGTCGCCGCCCTTCACGCGGGCGATGAACTCGGGGACGTTCTTCACGTTGCCGATCTCGCGCAGCATGCGGAGCACGGCCTCGTTGGCGCCGCCGTGGAGCGGGCCGTAGAGGGCGGTGATGCCCGCGGCGACCGCCGAGTACGGGTCGACTTCCGACGAGCCGACGACGCGGGTCGCGGTGGTCGAGCAGTTCTGCTCGTGGTCGGCGTGGAGGATGAAGAGGAGGTCGAGGGCCTTCACCAGCGCCGGGTGCGGGCGCCAGTTCGGCTTGCCGATCGACTTCACCATCGTGAGGAAGTTCTCGGTGTAGCCGAGATCGTTGTTCGGGTAGACGTAGGGGAGGCCCTGGCTGTGGCGGTAGCTGAACGCCGCGAGCGTCGGCATCTTCGCGATGAGCCGCATCATCTGCAGGCGGCGCACCTCGCGGCTCTTCACGTTCTTCGCCTCGGGGTAGAAGCTCGAGAGCGCGGCGACGGTCGACGCGAGCATCGACATCGGGTGCGCGTCGTAGCGGAACCCGTCCATGAACTGCTTGATGTTCTCGTGCACGTACGTGTGGTGCGTGATCTTGGTCGAGAACTCGTCGAGCTGCGGGCGGGTCGGCAGCTCACCGTTCATCAGCAGGTAGCTGACCTCGAGGTGGCTCGACTTCTCGGCCAGCTGATCGATCGGGTACCCGCGGTACTCGAGGATGCCGACGTCGCCGTCGATGAAGGTGATCGACGACTTGCAGTTCGCCGTGTTGAGGAAGGCGGGGTCGTACGCCATCAGGCCGAAGTCCTTCTCGTCGGTCTTGATCTTCCGCAGGTCGATGGCCTTGATGCAGCCATTCTCGATCGGGAACTCGTATGCCTTGCCGGTGCGGTTGTCGGTGATGCTCAGGGAGTCCTTGGCCATGACGGTGAGTTTTCACGCAGGTTCAGGACTTTCAATGAAAAAGAACGCCCCACCGCGCCCCTGACGTCGTCAACGCACACGAAACGGTGGAATAAGAAAGTCCCATGTCGCCGCGGACGAAGTTGGTGGTGGTCGGCCTCGGTTTGGTGGCAGCCGCCGTCGCCGCGCGCGTGGCGCTGGGCGATCGCTTCGAACCCGCGGCCCTCGTCACCTGGCTCCGCTCGACTGGTGAGCACGGCTGGGCGATCCCCTTGTTCGTGCTGGTGTTCTTCGTCGCGTCGACCCTCTTCCTGCCGGCGGTGGTGCTGTTCGTCACCGGCGGGCTGATGTGGGGCTGGTGGCCGGGCGCGCTGATCGTGTGGGTGGCGGCGAACCTGGCGACCCACGTGCACTTCGCGTTCGGGCGCTGGGTGGCGGGCGACGAGGTGCGGCGGTTCTTGAGCGCGCGGCCTCGCGTCAATTGGCTGACGCGCGAGCTCGAACAGGGCGGGGTGCTGACCACCATCATGGTGCGGCAGCTCCCGATTCCGTTCCCGATCACCAACCTGGCAGGGGGCGCGTCGCCGATGCCGTTTCGCCGGTGGTTGATCGGCAACGCGGTCGGCCTCGCGCCGAACTGCCTGCTCTACACCTCGGTCGCGGCGGCGCTGGCCTCGGGCGTCGAGGGCGCGAAGCAGGAACTGGCGACCCGGGTGCTGATCACCGCGAGCCTGGTCATCGGCTTCTCGCTCGCGACGCGGTGGGTGCAGCGCCGCATGTCGGCCTCAGCCGCTAAGAAGGACGCATGAGGAAGCTCGACGAGAAGTCGCTGGGGAACGCGGCGCTCCATTACCTGAAGCGCTACTCGGCGACGCGCAAGCGCCTCGGTGACGTGCTGTGGCGCAAGGCCCAGCGGCACGCGCGAATGAAGAAGGAAGTGCTCGACGGCGTGGCGGTGCGCGCGACCATCGAGAAGGTCGTCGAGCGCATGGTGCAGGCCGGGTACGTCAACGACGTGCGCCTGGCCGACGCGAAGGTGTCGTCGTTGCGTCGGCAGGGCCGCAGCGCGAGGGCGATTCGCTTCAAGCTGAAGACGAAGGGCGTGCCGGCCGAGGTGATCGCGCGATCGACCGCGGGGCTGGGTGACGGCGAGCTCGAAGCGGCGCAGGTGCTGGTGGCGCGCAAGAAGCTCGGGCGCGTCGCCGAGCGGCGTCAGAAGGATCTCGCGGCGCTGGTGCGCGCGGGGTTTGCATTCGGCGTCGCGCGGAAGGCGCTCGAGCTCGCGGGCGGCTAGCGTCGCGCGCCGATGATCATCCACAACGTGTTGGCGGCGGCGTGCGAGGCGATAGACGTGCCGCTCTCGGAGTTCGAGGCCGAGGGGAAGCCGACCGTCAACGAGTGGCGCTACGACGATCTCGTCTCGTGGATCGCCGCGCAGGCGCTTCCGAAGCTCACGCCCGCGCAGCGCGCCGAGATCAAGAGGTGCGAGGCGCTGGTCCTCAAGCGGCGCACGAAGAAGCTCAGCCGCGACGAGCTGCTCCACCTGCAGTGCGATGAAGACGAGACCGATCTGCCCGAGGGCGAGACCATCGTGCGGAGCCTGAAGATGTACGCCGTGAAGGGGGCGCGTCGTTCCGGGGCGGCCGCGGCGCGCCTGCTCGGGCGGCCGTTTCTCGATGCGCTGGCGAAGGAGCTGTGGCGCCTCGACGCCCGCTCGCTGGTCGACGAGTACCGGCTGCGGCCACCGAAGAGCCCGGCGATCGTGGCGAGCCTCTGGCGCGGCGCGACGGGCGTCCGGCTGACGCACCAGCTGGTGCAGCTCGAGGGCGATCGCTACGGGCTCATCGCCAGGACCAAAGGCAAGTGGACGTGGCTCGAGGGGTCCCGCGACGACATGCTCGCCAGCGTGCCCGACGGGTTGATGCAGTCGGCGATCGCGGCGGTGATGACCGGCACGCCGACCACCCCGCGGCCTCCCAGCACGACCGGTGCTGCGGTGATCCTCGAGCTCGGCGACGACAAGTTCGCGGCCGTGGCGATGGCGGGTGACGGCACGGCGTGGGCCCTGACCAGGCGCGGACGCCTTGGCTCGATGGCGAAGGGCGCGCAGGACTTCACGTGGTCGGCCGTCGACGCGAAGGGGGCCCGCGGGCTGGTGGCGACGAAGGACGGCACGGCGATCGTCTTCGGCAAGTCAGGCGTGACGGCGTGGCGCGCGGGGAAGGCGACGCGGCTCTCGAAGGATGACGTCGTCGGCGCCCACGTCGACGGCGACGGCGAGCCGGTGTGGTGGTCGGTCGATCGCGTCACCGTCGGCGGTGTCTCCGTGAAGGGCTTCGCGAAGCAGAGCGTGTCGGTGGTCGGCAAGCGCGTCTTCGTCGTGGGTCCGAAGCAGAGCCTGGTGGTCGATCGCGCGAGCGGGAAGACGGTGGCGACCCTCGCGATCGGCGGCGCCGGTCACGCGGTCTCTCGCGACGGCTCTCGGCTCGCGGTGTGGGCGGGAGGGAAGGCGTCGAAGGAAGTCCGGCTCGTGTCCACGAAGGACGGTGCCGCCCTCGGCGGCGCGAAGCTCGACAGCGGTGACGTCGATCACGCCGTCTTCACCGACGATGGGCGGTTGCTGGTGCGGTACCACGGCGGGCTGCGTGTGGCCTTCCTCGACGCAGCAGGGAAACTCGGCGGGCGCGTGGAAGGCCGGCGGCTCGGGACTTCGGGGAGCACCGTGCGCGTCACCTTTCCGCTGCTGCGTGGGGCGGTGCTCGGGTTCGCGAACTACCCGCGCGGCGAAGCGGTGCTCGTCGATCCCCAGTCGCAGGTACTCGCGCGGTGGACGCTGGGGACGCTGTACGTCGGAGGCCAGACGCGGTTCGCAGAGGGTGGCGGGCGGCTGATCCTCACCCACGACTTCGCGACGCAGCGGGTGCTGGTGGTGTGAGCTCAGGCGCCGAGAGCGCGCTTCACGGCATCGAGCTGGCGCCGGCTGACGCGCGCCGTCTGTCCGTCTTCGAGGGTGACTTCGTGCACGCCGTCAGTCGAGCGCAGCGACTTGACGGCGCCGAGGCGCACCAGGTCGCCGCGGTGTACGCGCACGAAGTTGAGCGGCGCGAGGCGTTGCTCGAGATCGCTCAGCGGCTCCTCGGTGAGGTGCTCGCGGCCGTCGGCGAGGAAGACGGTGTACTTGTCGCTCGCCCAGAAGCGGGTGATGGCGCGCGCGTCGAAGAAGCGCACCTCGCCGCGCTCGCTGCTCACCACGCGGGTCGACGCTGCGGCTGGCGCGAGCTCTTCGAGCGTGCGGGCGAGCGGCTGTGCGCCCTGGCGCTGGGCGGCGGAACCGAGGCGGTCGAGGGCCTGGGTCAGCCGCTCCGGCCGCACCGGCTTGAGGAGGTAGTCGACGGCGTTCACCTCGAAGGCGCGCACCGCGAACTCGTCGTACGCCGTGCAGAACACCACGCGCGGCAGTTGGTGCCCGTGGCGCTGGGCGAGCGTCACTCCGTCGAGGCCCGGCATGCGCACGTCGAGGAAGAGCACGTCAGGGCGGTGTTGCTGCGCGGCGGCCAGCGCCGAGAGCCCATCGTCGGCCTCGGCGACCACCTCGACGCCCGCGCTCTCGAGCATGCGGGCCAGCCGACGCCGGGCAGGTGGCTCATCGTCGGCGATGACGGCGCGCAGCGGGCTCATGGGGCCGGCACCGCCACGCTCACCAGGCAGCCACCGCCGGGCGCGCCAGACACTTCGACCTCGCTCGCGCGGCCGAAGAAGAGGCGCAGCCGTTCCTGCAGTTCGCGAACGCTCGTCTGCGTTCCCTGGTGGCCCGACGCGCCAGGCCCCGGGCCGTCGTCGAGCACCTCGATGCGCACCAGGTCGCCGTGGCGTCGCGCGCGCACCTCGACCCGCCCGTGCTTGCGGTCGTGCAACCCGTGCAGGATCGCGTTCTCGACCAGCGGCTGGAGGATGAGCGGCGGCACTTCGACCTGCGCCACCTGGGGATCGAGCGTCACCGACGTCTCGAGCTGCTCGCCGAAGCGCGCGCGCTGAATCGCGAGGTAGTCCTGCGCCATCTCGAACTCGCGCGAGAGCGGCACTGACTTCCGCTTGCCCGCATCGAGTGCGTAGCGGAACAGCTCGGCGAGGCGCTCGAGGGTGCGCTCGGCCAGCTCCGGCTGGTCGGCGATGAGGCTGGCCACGGTGTTGATGGAATTGAAGAAGAAGTGCGGGTTGGTGCGCGCCTGCAGGGCTTCGAGCTGGGCACGAAGGGCGGCCTGGCGCTGCGCCAGCGCGAGGGTCTCGACGGCGCGTGCGCGCACCCGCAGCCGCTGAATGATGAGCGCCGGCACCATCATGATCGCCGAGATGAAGATCGAGGTGACGGCGTAGCTCACCGCGCCGACGGCGTACCCGCTGATCAGGCCGTGCAGCGGCAGCACGAGCTGCGAGATGACGATCGACGCGCCGACGATCACCACGGTGTGGAGCGCCACCTTCGCGGCCGGGCGCTTCACCGCGCGCAGCCACCGCGGCATGAGCCACGTGTAGGTGACGACGAAGAACACGGTCAGCGCGACGAACGGCACGTACATCGCGCCGAGCGCGCGGGCGAGCTGCTCTCCGTTCAGCCGCGTCAGGTCCACCATCAGCGCGACGAAGGGGATCGGCGCGAGCGGGTAGATCCAGAACATCTCGCGCGGGAGCAGCGGCTCGGCCTCGATGAGCTTCGTCAGTTCGTCAGTGCCCTGGAGCGGGAGGTCGAGCGTGCTCACGGTTCGCTTCCAGCGTCGCATGAAATCGAGGCCGCTTCGCGAGGCGAGCCGACGAACGGTCGCCGGCCGCCGACGAATGGTGCATCAGTAGGTCGCCGGTGCCGCGCCGATCTTCTGGATCGCGGTCTCGAAGGTCGCGTCCGACGTGGGGCCCCGCCACTGGGTGACGGCGCTGTGCCCGCGGGACAGCTCGACGACCGCTCTCACCGCCTTGCCGTGGGCCTGCCCATTCACGAACGCGAACATCTTCGCCTCGTCGGTCCACACCGTCAGGGTGCGCGCCGTCACGCAGCGGGTCGAGGTCGAGGTGCGCCAGGCGATCAGCCCCTCGCGCGTATCGAGGTCGGTGCGAATCTCGGCGAACACCTCGCGGAAGGCCTTCGCGCTCGCCTCGTCGGGCTCGAGCGCGAGGAAGGTGGTGGTGACCACCACGTCGTTCTGTTCGACGAGACCGCCGTCGGCCTGCACTCCGGGCCCAGACCAGGGGGTGGCCACGAGATCGGCCTCGGCCAGGCCGCGCGTGCACTCGTCGTCTGGCGGCAGCATCGGCGTGGGCGTGGTGGTCATCGCCCCGCCGCAGGCAGCGAGGACGAGGGTGGCGATCGACAGGAGGGTGGGGTTCATGGCGGCTTTCACTTGAGGTTGATGGTGAGGGTGAGGGTCTGGCCGTCGTCGAGGTGCACCTTCGAGTCGTCGAAGTGCGGCGCCTCCGCGGCGGGGAGTTGGTTGTTGCTCGCGCCGTAGCCCTCGATGGGGGCGCCGAACGCGTTGAGGTCGAGCTTTCCGTTGCCGTCTTCGTCCTGGAAGACGCTGATGGCGTAGTCGCCAGCGGGCAGGGCGGCGAACTGACAGGGCACGGTGGCTGCGCTGGCGTCGGCGCTCGTCGCTCCACCGATGATCGGGGATGCCCCGGGGAAGCCCTCGGCGGCGTTGAAGAGCGCGCAGAAGACCTTGCCCTTCGACAGCTTGACGTTGGCGACGGTGGCATCGAGCCGCGCGGTGCCGGTCGCCAGCTTGATGGTGGGCTCGCTCGCGGCGGGGGCGGGACCTCCGCAGGCGGACAAGAGGGCGAGGGTGCACAGCGTGGTGACGTTCTTCTCGATCGACATGGGGCAGCTCCGGGGGGCTACGGGTGAGGGGTGAGGCTGGCGAAGTGGAGTGACTCGAAGTCGCGGTGCAGGCGCGCGGAGTGGAAGCGCTCGGCCCGGGCGAAGAGACGCGCGGTGACGAGTGATGCGCGGGTGGCGGGGCCGTCGAGGGTGACCAGCCAGTGCGGGGTGCCGCTGGCGTCGATGAGGTGCAGGTAGACGTAGCTGCCCGCGAGGAGGCGCTCGTCGACTCGGCCGCTCAGGGTTGCGAGCTCGGGGGTGACCGAGCCGTCAGTGAGGGGGTTGGTGGGGTGGTTGCTCGGCGAGGCCCAGGCGATGAGGGCGAGGAGGGCGGTGAGGGCGGTGATCGCGAGGGCAATTCGCTTCATGCCCTTGATGGTGCGCTCGGGCGCTCGCTCACGCTGGCGCTGCCGACGAGCGGTGGGCGCGGGCCGACGAACGGCAGGTGGCGCCGACGAACGGCGAAGTGACTCCCCTCACGACCCTCTCCCCAGGGGGAGAGGGAGCTATTTCACGGTGCCGACGTAGACGTAGGCGAGGCCGTTGAGCAGCGGGTGCTTCTCTGCCGTCGCGTAGCGCCCGGTCTCCATCATCATCTGCGTGAAGCGATCGCCGGCGGGGAACGCCGCCATGGTGCGCGGGAGGTACTCGTACGCCGCGCGCGAGCCGGTCAGCAGCTGCCCGATGAGCGGCATGAAGTGCTTCGCGTAGAAGCGGAAGAACGCGCCGAAGAGCCCGCCGGGCTGGCCGAACTCGAGCACCACCACGCGCCCGCCCGGCTTCACCACGCGCGCCAGCTCGCCGACGCACACCTTGGGATCGTCGACGTTGCGAATGCCGAAGCTGATCGACGCCACCGTGAAGCGCGCGTCGGGGTAGGGCAGCCGCATCGCGTCGGCGACCTCGAACTTCACGTCGAGCCCCGCATCCCGCGCCTTCTTCGGCGCGAACGAGAGCATGCCCTCGTTGAAGTCGGTGCCGATCACCTCGCCCGTCGGGCCGACCGCGCGCTTGAACGCGAGCGCCAGGTCTCCGGTGCCGGTCGCGCAGTCGAGCACCGCGTCGCCGGCCTGTGCGCGAGACAGTCGCACCGCCACGCGACGCCACAGCCGGTGCACGCCCATCGACAGCACGTCGTTCGTCGCGTCGTACCGCGGCGCGATCTGCGTGAACATCTGGTGCACTTGTTCACTCATCGGGCACCTCCGGCGACGGCGGTGAGGGCTTCGGGGTGGGCGAGCTTGCGACCGGTCGCCGCGAGCACGCCGGGGAGCACGGCCATCAACTGCTGGAACAGCTCGGGCGTCAGCGCCTGCGGGCCGTCGCACAGCGCGTGCTCGGGCGAGGGGTGCACCTCGACCATCACGCCATCGGCTCCAGCGGCGGCCGCGGCGAGCGCCATGGGGATCACCAGCGAGCGCTGCCCCGTGGAGTGCGAGGGGTCGACGATGACGGGCAACTTCGAGCGTTCCTTGATCCACGCCATGCCGGCGAGATCGAGCGTGTTGCGAAGCGTGGTGTCGAAGCTGCGAATGCCGCGCTCACAGAGCACGACTTGATCGGTGCCGCCGTCGAGCAGGTACTCGGCCGCGAGCAGCCACTCTTCGAGCGTCGCGCCGAAGCCGCGCTTGAGCAGCACCGGCTTGCCGGCCTTCGCCACCTCGCGCAGCAGCGGGAAGTTCTGCATGTTGCGCGCGCCGATCTGCAGCATGTCGACGTAGTCGACCATCAGCGCGATCTGCGAGGTCTCCATCACCTCGCTCACCACAGGCACGCGGTGCTTCTTGCCCTCGGCCGCCAGCAGCTGCAGCCCGACCTCGCCCAGCCCCTGGAAGGAATAGGGAGAGGTGCGCGGCTTGAAGGCGCCGCCGCGGAACACGTGGGCGCCCGAGCGGCGAACGGCGTCGGCGGCCTTCTCGACCGTCTCGGCGTTCTCCAGCGCGCATGGGCCGGCGAACACGGAGAACGAGCCGTCACCCACCATCAGCGAGCGGCCGACCTGCACCCGCACGGTCTCTTCGCCCGCGCGGCGCAGCACCTTCTTCGCTTCATGGCCATGCGCCATCAGACCTCCTGTTCACCGAGTTCAAGCCGTTTTGAACTGGGTGATGCATCTATAGCGGGCGTGGCTTAGAAGACAACTGCACCGTGAGCCCGAGACCCTCCCACACTCCGTTCGTCGGCGTCGCCAGGCGGGCGAAGCTGGGGGCTTTGCTGAGAATCGGGCCCGAGCCGCTGTCGTTTGCGTGGTCGAACCCATCACGTGGGCTTCATCTCACGGCGATCGGCGCGGTGGGCGAGGGTGGCGGCGACGTCGCGTGGCTGGGCACGGCGCCGGCGTCGACTCCGCCTGGGCCGTGGCTCGGTGGTTGGGCGTTCGATGCGTCGCGCCCGTGGACTGGCTTCCCCGCCGAGCGCTGGGTGCTGCCCGAGGTGCTCGCGTGGTGGGACGGAAAAGAGGCGTGGCTGGCGGCCTTCGGGCGCGGCGGTGAGGTGACGGAGCAAGCGCTGCTCGCCCGGCTCGATCGAGTCGGTGAGCTGGAGCCGAAGACCGAGCCCATTCCCGCAGCGCGAGTTGACGCGCCGAAGGCCCGCGGTGAGTGGACTGCGCTGGTGAATGGCGCGCTGGGTGCGATCGAGCGGGGTGAGCTGCGCAAGGTGGTGTGTGCGCGAACCATCGAGGTGCTAGCCCAGTCACCGTTCGTCGAGCGGGCCGTGCTGAAGGCGCTCGAGGCGCGACACCCTCAGTGCTGGTCCTTCCTGGTGCGTGGTGACGACGGCAGCGCGTTCGTCGGCGCGAGCCCCGAGACGCTGTGTGAGATCCGCGGCAGCGCAGTGCGCATCGACTCGCTCGCGGGCACCGCGCCGAAGGGCGAGGGGGCGCGGCTGCTCGACGACGACAAGGAACGCCGCGAGCACGACGAGGTGATCCGCGGCATTCGTGAGTGTTTGTCGGCGCACGTGTCTAGTTTGAGTGTCGCCGCTGGCCCGAGCATCAAGTCGCTCGCGAACGTCGATCACCTCTTCACGCCCATCGAGGCCACGCTGGCGCCGGGCACCCGGCCGCTCGACGTCGCGCGCGAGCTGCACCCGACGCCGGCGGTGGGTGGTGCTCCCCGGGCGACTGCGGTGCAGTGGCTCGCTTCGCACGAAGGCTTCGCGCGTGGCTGGTATGCGGGCGCGGTGGGCACTCTCGGACCTGGTGGCCTGACGTTGGCGGTCGCGCTTCGCTCGGCGCTGGTGCGCGGCGATCGCGCCACGCTCTTCTCGGGCGCGGGCGTGGTGGCCGGCAGCGATCACGAGCGCGAGTGGCTGGAGACCGAGCGCAAGGCGACCGCGATGCTCGGCGCGCTGGGCGTCGAAGGAGGCGCGCATGGCCGCTGACTTCACGCTCAACCAGCGGTGGGCCGCGACGCTGATCGGCGCGCTCGTGCAGGGCGGCGTGCGCCGCGTGGTCATCGCCCCCGGGAGCCGCTCGACGCCGCTCGCGTTGGCGGTGGTCGATCGCCCCGAGCTCGAGCACTTCGTGGTGATCGATGAGCGCAGCGCGGCCTTCTTCGCGCTCGGGCTGGCGAAGGGCTCCGAGGCGCCGACCGCGGTGTTGTGCACCTCGGGCACGGCGGGCGCGCACTTCCTCCCCGCGGTGATGGAAGCGAACGAGGGCTCGACGCCGCTCGTGGTGTTGACCGCCGATCGCCCGTGGGAGTTGCAGGGCTTCGGCGCGCCCCAGACCACCGACCAGGTCGGGCTCTTCGGAAAGCACGTGCGTGTCGCCGAGGCGTTGGCGGTGCCTGACGAGGCGGGTCTCGCGCACCTCGCCGCGGTGACCTCTCGCGCCGTGGCCATCGCCCGGCAGCAGCGCGGCCCCGTGCACCTCAACGTGCCGTTCCGCGAGCCGCTCGCGCCGCTCAATGGAGTCGCGGGGCCGGTGATCGATCCGCCCGCGATTCGGTTCGCCGACGACGAGCGCGTGGTGCGGCAGGCGGAGATCTCCGAGCTGATCGCGAAGGCCGAGCGCGGCGTGATCGTGTGCGGCCCGCATGACGACCGCGGCGACTTTGGCGTGCACGTGCACGAGCTCGCCCGGCGGCTTGGCTTCGTGGTGATCGCCGAGGCGGCGTCGAACGCGCGCTTCGGGTTCCCTGACGCGATCTCGACCGCTGATGCGCTGCTGCGCAACGAGCGCTTCGCGAAGGACGCGCGGCCCGACCTGGTGCTGCGCTTCGGCGGCGGCATCACCGCGAAGCGCCCGCAGCAGTGGCTGGACGAGTGCGGCGCGCCGATCATCGAGGTCAGCGACACCGGCAAGCAGTTCGATCCCCAGCACCGCGTGACGTGGTCGGTGCGCGCGCTGCCCGAGGTCGCCTCTCCCGCGACGGCGCTGCTCGACAAGCGGCAGCTCTATCGGGCGAAGTGGCTCGAGGCGCACAAGGCGATCCGCGCGCGCCTCAAGACGGAGCTGTCGGGCCGTCTCGACGAGCCCTCGGTGGCGCAGGCGCTGGTGGGCGTGATGCCCGACGGTGCGTCGCTCTTCCTCTCGAGCTCGATGCCCATTCGCGACGTCGACGCGTTCGCCGCGAGCGATCGCCGGCTGCGCGTGTTCACCAACCGCGGCGTCAACGGCATCGACGGCGTGACCTCGACCGCGCTCGGCGTGGCGGCGAGCACGAAGCAGCCCACCGCGTTGCTGATCGGCGACGTCGCGCTGCTGCACGATCTCTCGGCGTGGCTCGTCGCCCGCAAGCACTCGCTGTCGCTGACCGTGGTGTGCGTGAACAACGACGGTGGAGGCATCTTCCACTTCCTGCCGATCGCCGAGCGCACCCGGCACTTCGACGAGCTGTTCGGCACGCCGCATGGCGTCGAGCTGAAGACGATCGCCGACCTCTCGGGGGCGACCTTCCACCGCCCAGCCTCGTTGGCCGACTTCTCAGCCACGGCCTCGAACTGCCTGCGCGGAGGTCTGCATTTGATCGAGGTGAAGACCGACCGGCGAGAGAACGTCGACGTGCACCGCTCTCTCTTCGCGCGGTTGGCGGAGGTGGTGCCATGAAGCTCGAGACGATCACGTGGGGACGCGGGCCGGTGAAGGCGCTCTTCATCCACGGGTTCAGCGGCTCGGCGCACGGGTTCGATCACCTCGAGCCGCTGCTCGGCGAGGCGATGACGGTCGAGTCGGTGATGCTGCCCGGCCACGGTCACGCGCCGCTCGCGCAGTCGTGGGACGAGGTGATCGACGCGGTGGGCGCGCTGCTCACGGGGGCTCCGCGGCTGCTGGTGGGCTACTCGCAGGGCGCGCGCGTGGCGTTGGCCGTGGCGCAGCGGTTCCCCGAGCGCGTCGAGCGGCTGGTGTTGGAATCGGGCGGGGCAGGTTTCCGGCGGCGCCACGATCGCCTGCTGCGGCGTCGCTCTGACGCGGCGCTCGCAGACCTGATCACCTCGCGCGGCGTCGAGGCGTTCGTCGCGCACTGGGAAAACCTCCCGCTGTTCGCCGGCCTTCGCTCGCTGCCGAAGAACGTGCAGGAAGCGCTGCGCACGCGCCGGGTCAGCCACACCGCCGAGGGGCTCGCCAATGCGCTGCAGGTGATGGGGCAGGGCGCGCAGCCGGATCTCTGGCCGGGCCTCGTGAAGCTGCGCGTGCCGACGCTGCTCATCACCGGCGCCGCCGACGAGAAGTACACGCGGCTGGCGCGCAAGATGGTCGCGGAGTTGCCGCTCGCGTGGCGTGTGTCGTTCCGCGGAGTCGGTCATGCGCCGCACCTCGAGTGTCCCGAGGCGTGGGCGCGCGAAGTGCTCGCGTTTCTCGCGCCGGCGTGGCGGGCCGAGCCGCAGGAGCTGGCGCCATGAGCTCGCTCGCCGCCCCTCGTCCGAGCGTGGTGACTGCCTGGTTCCTCGCCACGCGTCCGAAGACGCTGGTCGCCGGCGTGGTGCCCGTCGCCGTCGGGACCGCGCTCGCCCTGCGTGATCGCGTCTTTCAACCGCTCCCCGCGTTGGCGGCGTTGATCGGCGCGCTGTTCATCCAGGTCGGCACCAACCTCGTCAACGACTACTACGACTTCAAGCGCGGGGCCGACACGGGCGATCGCCTCGGACCTCCGCGGGCCACGGCGCAGGGCTGGCTCTCGCCGCGCTCGGTGATCACCGGCGCGATGGTGTGCTTCGCGCTCGCCTTCACCGTCGGCATGTACCTGGTCGCGGTCGCCGGTTGGCCGCTGGTGGTGATTGGCCTCACCTCGCTGCTCGCCGGCTACGCGTACACCGGCGGCCCGTTTCCCCTCGCGTACAACGGCCTGGGCGATCTCTTCGTGCTCGTTTTCTTCGGCTTCGTCGCGGTCGGTGGGAGCTACTTCGTGCAGGCGGGCACGCTGAGCCCGACGGTGTGGTGGGCGGCGGTGCCCGTCGGCTTGCTCGGCGTGGCGCTGCTGGCGGTGAACAACACGCGCGACGAGAAGACCGACGCCGCGGCGGGAAAACGGACCCTGGTGGTGCGCTTCGGCGCTGGCTTCGGACGCGCGGAGTACGCCGCCTGCCTGGTGATCAGCGCCCTGGTGCCGTTGGTGCTGGTGCTGACGCGACAGGCAAGCGCGTGGGTGATGCTGAGCTGGCTCGCTGCGCCGCTCGCCATCGCGCCGCTGAAGCTGGTCTTCCGCAGCTCGGGCGCCGCGCTCAACGACGCGCTGGCGGGCACCGCGAAGCTGCAGATGGTCTTCGGTCTCCTCTTCGCCCTGGGGCTCGCGCAATGAAGCTCGATCTCGTCCCCTTCAACCTGCGGCTCAAGAAGCCGATTCAGACCGCGCGCGGCCCGATGGACACGCGCGTCGGCTTCAAGGTCTCCCTCACCCACGACGGCGTGACCGGCCGCGGCGACGCGATGCCGATGGCGTCGTTCGGCACCGAGACGCCCGAGGCGACGCTGGCCGCGCTGAAGGCCTTCGAGTGCGCGAAGGTGCCGCAGAGCGTGGAAGAGGTGGAGGCGCTGCTCACCGGTCTCGAGAAGACGCCCGCGGCACGCCACGCGATCGAGTGTGCGTTGCTGGAACACCTCGCGATTCGCCGCGGCGTGCTGGTCGCCACCCTGCTGGGGCCCGTCATGCGCTCGCACTTCGCGGTGAACGCGCTCATCGAGGGCGACGACGCGGCGGGCCTCGCGGCCTCGGCGGAGAAGGCGGCGAAGGAAGGCTTCATGGTCGTGAAGACCAAGGTCGCCGCTCGTCCGCTCGGCACCGAGGCGCAGCGGTTGCTCGCGGTGCGCCGCGCGGTGGGCCCCAACGTGCGCATTCGCATCGACGCCAACGGCGGCTGGAGCGAAGCGACGGCGCGCTCGGCGCTGCGTGGGCTCGAGGCGCTCGGCCTCGAGGTGTGTGAGCAGCCGGTGGGGCCGACCGACGTCGAAGGCCTGCGGCGGCTGCGTCACCTCGCGCCGTGCCGCATCGCCGCTGACGAGACGATGCTGCTCTCGGGCGTGCTGCCGCGGTTGCTGGAGAAGGATCCGCGCGCGGCGGCCGACGTGATCGTGCTCAAGCCCGCGGCGCTCGGCGGGCTCTCGAAGTCGCTCGACCTCGCGCAGCAGGCGCACAACGCCGGCATGCACGGCTACGTGACGACGCTGATGGACGGGCCGATCTCCCGCGCCGCGGCCGCGCACCTCGCCGCGGTGTTGCCGAGCGCTGACTGGGCGCATGGCCTGTCGACGGTCGAGCTCTTCGAGGGCGTGCAACCCGATCCCTTCACGCCGATGGGGGGCCGCATCACGCTCCCGCAGGCGACGGGGTGGGGCGTTCCGTGACGGCGTGCCCGGTCGCCGCGTCGGCGAAGGCGAACGCCGATCGCGTCGCGCTGCGTTTCGGAGGCCGGGAATGGACGTGGCGCCAGGCCGATGCCGAGGTGTCGACCGTCGAGGCGGCCCTCTCGCGCGAAGGCGTACGCGCGGGCTCGATCGTGCGGCGGCATTCGTTCAATGCGCCCGAGCTGGCGTGGACGTTCTTCGCGTCGGCGCGGTTGGGGGCGATCTTCACGCCGCTCAACGCGCGCCTCACGCCTGCCGAGCTCGAGCGGTTGCCTGCGCCGCAGGTGAGCCAGTCGACGGGTGACGATCAGATCCTCGCCGCGCTCTACACCTCGGGCACCACCGGCGTTCCTCGCGCTGTTCCGCTCACCCGACGGAACTTCGACGCCAATGCGCGCGCTTCTGCCGAGCGGCTCGGTGCCTCTGCTGCTGATCGCTGGCTGGGGTCGCTGCCGCTCTTTCACATCGGTGGGCTGGCGATGGCGTGGCGGTGCGCGACGTCAGGCGCGGCGTTGGAGCTCGAGCCGTCATTCGAGGTCGAGCGCATGGCGGGCGCGCTTGCCCGTGGCATCACGCACGCGAGCCTGGTGCCGACGATGCTCGAGCGGGTGCTGGACCTGATGCCGCAGGGGCCGAACGATCTGCGCGCGGTGTTGATTGGTGGTGGGCCGATGTCTGCCGCGACGCTGCGGCGCGCGCGTGAGCGGGGCATGCCGGTGCTGCAGACCTATGGGCTCACCGAGGCGTGCTCGCAGGTGACGACCGAGCGGCTGAGTGACGCTGATGGAACGACGGCGGGCCCAGCGATTCTCGGGGTCGAGGTGCGCATCTCGTCGCCAGATGCCGAGGGGATTGGCGAGATCGAAGTGCACGGGCCGACGGTGTCGCCCTCGTGTGGTCCGTGGTTGGCGACGAAGGATCTCGGCCGGCTCGATGCGCGTGGGCGGTTGACGGTCTTCGCGCGCCGCACCGATCTCATCGTGACGGGTGGCGAGAACGTCTACCCGGCCGAGGTCGAGGCCGTGCTGCGTGAGCATCCGGCGGTGCGTGATGTCGCGGTGGGGGCCGTTGCGAGTCCCGAGTGGGGGCAGATCGTCGTCGCGGCGCTGGTCGGTGAGGTGAACGAAACCGAGTTGCTCGCGTGGGCGCGTGAGCGTCTGGCCGGCTTCAAGTTGCCGCGGCGGGTGGTGCGTGTGCCTGAGTTGCCGAGGAACGCGACCGGCAAGATTGATCGACAAGCCCTGCGCGCCTTGCTCCCTCTCCCCCGCGGGGGAGAGGGTCGGGGTGAGGGGTAACCCTTCGAGCGCTCGCTGGTTCTCTCCTCACCCCGGCCCTCTCCTCTGAAGAGGAGAGGGAGTTGTTCCCTCCTCACTTCATGTGCTCATTCTGCGGCAACGCCGGCCCCTTCTCCGGCTGACCGGCGAGGCGAGCGCGCATGCGACGAAACCCCTCGGCATGCCACTCACGGAACTTGGGCTTCGAGCCCCACTTCGCGGCGAGCGCGACGTACTGCTGCTCCGCCGCGTCGATCTCGCCCGCGTCCACCGGCGCACCTGAGCCGAGCCCGCGCAGCCCCCGGAACACGAACGGCGATCGAATCGCACCGCGCGCGATGAGCGCCCCCTCGGCCCCGGTCTCCGCGTGCAGCCGGTCCCAGTCGGCCTTGGTCACCACGTCACCATTCCCGATGATCGGAATCTTCGCCCGCGCATGCACCTCGGCGATCGCCGACCACGTGGGCTTCTCGGTGCTGTCCTGCCGGGCATGCCGCGCGTGCACGACGAGGTAGTCGAGGTGCTCGTTCGCGAGCTCGACGATGGGCAGGTAGACCTTCTGGTCCTGTTCCATGCGGTTGAGCCCGAGGCGAATCTTCGCCCCCACCGCGCCGATCGGCAGGGTGGTGCGCCGCTTCCACTCGGCGAGCGTCGAGAAGATCGCGTCCAGCTTGCCCTTGCGCTTGAGCAGCGCCGGCCCCGCGCCGATGCGAATCACCTCGGGTGACGGGCAACCGAAGTTGAGATCGACGGCCCTGATGTTCTTGAAGTGCGCGGCGGTGGAACCCTCGATCGCCTCGAGCGCCTCGGTCAGCTCCCGCTCGTTGGCGACCATCAGCTGCACGCCGGTGAGCACCTCGGGATCGAAGGTGTCGATCAGGTCGAAGGTGCTCTTGTTCTTCCGCGCGAGGCCTCGCGCGCGAATCATCTCGGTCCACGTGAGCGAGGCGCCGCGGTCCCAGCACACGCGCCGGTAGGCGCAATCGCTGACGCTCTCCATCGGCGCGAGCACGAAGGGGCTGGTGAGGTCGAGCTGGCCGAGCTTCAGCACGCTTGCTCCTTACACCCGGGCAGTGGCATCTGCGTTGGCTGTGAAGATCGCCACGTGGAACGTGAACAGCATCAGGGCCCGCCTCGACCGCCTCGTCGAGTACCTGAAGACCCGCCAGCCCGACGTGCTGTGCCTGCAGGAGCTCAAGTGCACCGACGATCAGTTCCCGCACGCGGAGCTCTCGGCCATCGGCTACCAGGCGGCGGTCTTCGGGCAGAAGACCTACAACGGCGTGGCGATCATCACGAAGGAACCGGTCGCCGACGTCACGAAGAACCTCGGTGACGACGACGACGAGTCGCGGGTGATCGCGGGGACGATCGGCGGCATTCGCGTGGTCGGCCTCTACGCGCCCAACGGCCAGTCGCTCGGCGCGCCGCAGTTCACCTACAAGCTCGAGTGGTACGCGCGGCTGACGCGGTGGCTCTCGACGGTGAAGGCGCCGGTGCTGGTGTGCGGCGACTTCAACGTCGCGCCGACCGACCTCGACACGTGGGACCCGAAGGTGTGGGAAGGCGTGACGCTGGCCTCACCGAAGGAACGAGAGGCCTTCTTCAAGCTCGTCGAGCACAACCAGCTCGTCGACCTCTACCGCGCCAAGCACGCCGACGGAGGCCGCTTCACCTGGTGGGACTACCGCGCGGGTGCGTTCCACAAGAACCAGGGCCTGCGCATCGATCACATCCTGGTGAGCGCCGATCTCGTCGGCCGCTGCACGTCGATCGAGGTCGATCGCGAGGCGCGCAAGGGCAAGCAGCCCTCCGATCACGCCCCGCTGATGGCCGAGTTCACCTGAAGCGAATCAGAACGAGCCGCCGAAGTTGATCATCGCGCCCGGCGTCGGGGCGTTGGTCTCGGTCGGCTCGCCGCTGTTGGTCTTCACCGGCACCTTCGGCGCAGGCGGGGGCAGGGTGACCAGAATCCACGTCACGCCACCGGCCACCGCGGCGGCGCCGCCAGCCACGAAGATGTTCGAGAGCAGCGCGTTGGTGGGCGCGGTCTTCGCTTCGGCGCGCGTCAGGCCGACCGGATCACCACCGGCCTCGACCTTGCTCTTCACCGACATCGCCTGCTGCCCGAGAATCACGCCCGCGGCGACCGCGCCGGCGCCGACGATCGCGAGGTAGAGGCCGGGCTTGGTGAAGACCGACGGCTCTTCCTTCTTCTCGATCTTCACCACCGCCACCTCGACCGGAATCGCGACCAGCGTCACCTTCACCTCGACGACCTTGCCGGGCTCGACGGTCACGGCCTGCTCGAAGGGCTTGTAGCCCGCGGCGGTGACCTTCACGGTCTTCGAGCCGCGCTGCGCGATGATCTCCATCGAGCCCACGCCGCCCTCGGTGCCTTCCACCGTCACCACGGCCGACGGGTCTGCGTTGTCGATGGTGATCTTGCCGTTGGCGATCGAGAGCGTCTTCTGCACCTGGTTCAGGAAGCCGCTCATCTTGCGCAAGAACTCCTTGTCCTTCGCCGACTGGCTCTTGCCCTGCACGCCCAGGAAGGTCTTCTCGGCCTTCTCGCCACTCTCTTGCGAGACGACGAGCAGCTCGGGGAAGCCGGGGTCGTAGCCGTACATGGTGACCATCGAGCCGGCGCCGTGCTTCTGCACGGTGAGGCGCACGAGGCGGTGCACCTTCAGCTTGCGCGCGGCGGCCTCGAGGCAGGCGAAGTCGGTGCACGCGTCGACCTTCGCGAAGTCGGCGCCGAGGCCCAGGCGCGCGCCCGCCGAATCCATCACGGTCGAGTAGTGCTCGCCGCTGGTCAGCACCTTCACCAGCTCGGCCTCGAGCAGCTTGGCGCGGCCCACGCTGACCTCTTCGGTGTCGGCGGCCTTCACGCTCAAGATGGCGATCGACGGCTTGAACTCGTTGGCGATCTCCGGGCGATCGTCACCCGACAGGTCGAGCTCGAGGTCCTGCGCGAAGCCGGGAGCGGCGACGAGCAGCGCGGCCATCAACATGAGTTTCTGATTCACGCGTTCTCCGGGACGAACCGGCTGATCTGCTTCACGAGGTCCGCGGCGCTCTTGCTGCCGGGGACGAGCTTCTTGTCCTTCTCGGCGAGGAACTGCTGCTCGACGAGGTACTGCAGGGCGTTTTCCAGCGTGGTCTTCGACAGCGACTCGCTGGCCGTGATGGTACCCGCAAGGAAGTCGGCGCGCCCGGCTTCGAGCGCCCGCTTGAGGAAGTCCTTCTTGTCGATGCCTTCGGCCTTGACCTCTTCGGCGGTGCGCGCGGCGAGGAGGTAGGACTCGAGGTAGTCGCGCAGCTGGTCGGCCAGGAAGTGCACCAGCGGCCGCGCGTGCGCCTCGGGCGCGATGTTGACCTCGTTCTCGGCCTGCGAGAGCAGCCCGAGCCGCGAGAGGTGATCGACCGTCTCGTCGAAGATGTGCTCGAAGGTCTTCCCCACCGGGTAGAGGAACTCGAGCTTGAAGAGGCGCGAGAGGTAGAGCGCCGAGTCGCGCACGGTGCCGCGGTGACCGGTAGGCACGTTCAACACCGCGGCGCACACGATCGCGCGGCCAGCGATCAGGTTGAGCAGGGTGTTCTTGTAGAAGCTCAGCTCGGGGCGGCGATCGTCTTCGACCTGGAAGATCGGCTCACCGCGCGCCTCGACCGAGCGCACCATGCCCTCGCTGGCGAACATGTGCATCGCGTCCATCACCGGGCCGATGACGGTCGGTGAGCTGGGCGAGTCCTTGAGCAGGCGCGAGAGCGGCGCGCCGAGATCGGTCGCCAGCCCGCGCAAGAAGACGATGCGATCGGTGAGATCGCGCGCCGGAATGCCGCGCTTCTTGTGACCCAGCAGCGCCGAGGCGAGCAGGGCGTGCGGCGTGACGGTCGAGACCTTGCTGATGCCGTACATCACGCGGTGGCCCAGCGAGCGCACCAGCGCCCGTTTCTGTTCCTCGGTGATCGTCTCGCGCGTGATGCCGCGATCGGCCATCAGCTTCGCCAGCGACACCGGCTCGTCGAAGCGCAGGTGGATGCGGCCGTAGTTCTGCGTCAGCACCGCCGGCGCCGCGAGGAGGCCCTTCACGTCTTCGGCCTTCTTCTCGCCGCCCTGCAGCTCCTTCTTGTACTCGGCGCCCTCGACGACCTTCTCGTAGTCGATGGCGATCGGCACGAAGAGCAGATCGTTGCGCGCGCCCTCGAGCACGGCCTCGACGAGCCAGGTGAAGAGGCCGAGCTTGGGCTGCAGCAGCTTGCCGGTGCGCGAGCGGCCACCCTCGGGGAAGAACTCGTGGTGGATGCCGTCGTGCACCAGCTTCTTCAGGTACGCCTTGAAGACCGCGGTGTAGAGCTTGTCGCCCTTGAAGCTGCGGCGCAGGAAGAACGCGCCCGCGCGGCGCAAGAACGGCCCCAGCGGGAAGAACGAGAGGTTCGCGCCGGCGGCGACCAGGGGCGCGGTGTAGCCCCGGTTCCACAGCACGTACGACATGATCAGGTAGTCGAGGTGGCTCTTGTGGCTGGGCGTGAGCACCACTGGCGCGTCGACCGCGGCCTTCATCGCGCGATCGAGCCCGGCCTCGTCGACCTCGATGCCGTCGTAGATGCGGTTGAAGACCCAGTCGAGCACCGACGCCGCGCCGCCGACCACCGTGGGGCTGAACTTCGCCGCGATGGAATCGAAGTTCTTCTTCGCCTCGCGCTCGAGCGATTCCTTCGAGCGGTTCTTCTCAGCGGAGATCTCGGCGACCGAGGCCTGGAAGACCTTGTCGCGCATCGCCTCGTCGATGAGGCGATCGATCTCCTTGCGCGGCGGGCCGAACACGGCGCGCGTCTCGCGGGCGAGGTGGTTGTGGAGCGTGCTGCGCACCTTGCGCGCGATCACCGCGGTCGGGCGGTCGCCCTCGAGCTTCAAGACCTCCTGGAGGTCGATCGGCGTACCCACGCGGAGCTGCGCGCGGCGGTAGTTGCGCAGGAACGTCGCGACCGAGTGCGCGAAGCCGGGCGCCTCGGGCGAGCCGAAGACGCGGTCGAAGATCGACGGCGTGACCTTCTGCTGCCACTTTTCCCAGACCAGCAGCTCCGGCACGAGGAACACCGGCCGCTCGCTCTTGCGCGCCAGCTCGACCAGGGCGGGGAAGGGATCTTCGCGGCTCTCGACGCCGCGCGCGGTGTTGAAGCCGCTCTCACGCAGGAAGATGAGGCCCGCGCCACCTTCCTTGCGGGCCCACTCGAAGCGCTCGGTGTGATCGCCCGAGGTGCGCGCCAGCGTGAAGGGCCGGGTGAACCAGCGCCGCACGTTCACCACCGAGCGAATCGGGGGCAGGCCTCGCCGCACCAGCGCCCAGTCGAGGTAGAGGAAGTTGATCCACGCGGTGGTGCGCATCACGTGCACCACGAAGCCCTTCTCCGACAGCGTCTTCAGCTCGTCGACGCCGGCCTGCGGGAAGCGCACCGGCTCGAAGTAGCGCTCGGCGAGCATGCGCCCGAACGGCCCGAACTCGGCCTTGATCGCGGGATCGCCGTCGATGGGTCTGGCGAGGAGAGCGTCTTCAGCCACGGGACGGTGGTTCTACCAGCCAAAGGCCCGCTCGCCGTGGGAGAAACTTCAACGGCCTCAACGGTTTGACTCAGTGCGGCGCGTGGTGGCCTTGTTCCCCGCGGCCAAACGCCTCGAAGCGCGCGGCCAGCCGAGCGAAGGTCGGCGCCGGGTCGTCGAAGGGGTCGGTGAAGAGGTCGGCGAGCTCGGCGCGGCTGAGGCGACGGCGCGTCAAGGCACGGGCGAGCGCATCACCGAGCAGGTAGCCGACCGCGTGCGTGACCCCGTGGAAGGTGGCCAGGCGCGCCTTGCTGGTCGAGGGCACCAGCGCGCTCGCGTTGGACCCCTGGCGCAGCGCGGTCGCGATGGCGAGCGTGAAGGCGGCGATCTCCCGGCGCTCGCGATCACGGCCTTCGAAGTGAAACGCCCACTCGTCGAGCGAGAGGCAGCGGCGCTTGGGGTTGATCAGCCGGCTGCCGAGGAAGCCGACCGCCTCTTCGAGGCAGCGCGCCCAGAAGGCCTCGCCCGCGGGGCGGGGGCGATCGAGCGGCTTGCCGACCGCGGCCGATCGCACGAAGTGGGCCGCCTCTTCACTGGCGTGGTTGAGCGACATCGACGCCAGCCACACCGCGTTGGCCCGCGGAATCCACCCGCTCTCCAGCGACAGCACGTGGCGCTCGAGCTCGCGCAGCTCGGCACGATCGAAGTTGCCGCGGCGGCGCAGCCGGGTGAGGAAATCGAAGGTCGAGGGCGTGAAGACCTCCACCGCCTTCACCTGCGAGCGCACGTCGCAGCCGACCTGGCGGCCGAGCTCCCTGGCGAGGTGACGGAAGGTCTGCGCGATGCCCGCGTCTTCGAGCGGGGCGTCACCGGTCTCGGCTTCGACGTAGTCGAGGAAGCTGCGCTGGCTGACGACGGGCGAGGTGTTGATGAGGCACAGCTCGCGGTCGCTGATCTCCACGGCGCGGGTGGTCTCGACGAGGCCGCGGCGGGCGAGCGCCCAGTAGAGCCCCTCGGCGTTCTGGTACACGACGAGCGAGTCGATGGGGCGCTCGAGGCGGCGGTCGACCTCGCGGGGCAGGTGGCCGGGCGTGACGTGGAACTGGCCCATCAGCACCAGCACCAGCGGCGAGTCGTCGGCGCTCGAGACGACGCGCGCGATCTGCTCGGCGGCGCCGACGTCGCGCATCTCGAGCGAGCGGGGCCCCGGCGCGCGGCGATCGATCGCCACCACCTCGAGCTTCTTGCGCCGCGCGAGCGTGAAGATGGGCGCGAACCCGGGCCAGATGTCGAACGGCCCGTGGTACGGGTGGCCGATGCGGGTGAGGAAGGCCTTCTCGCCGAGCTTCCCCGCGAGGAACGCGTCGAGGGTGGCCTGGTGGCGCGACTCGACGAACTCCAGCGCGAGCACCACGCGGCGGCCGGTCTGCAGGGCGTGCTCGACGAGCTCGAGGTACGCGTGCTGGGCCAACCGCAGCGTGTGGTAGTCGCCCACGTACACCACGTCGGCGCGCGCGATGCGGCGGTGCACCTCGCTCATCTGCAGCGTGCGGCGGAAGGTGCGGGTCGCGCGCTGGTAGCGGCGCTGGTACGCGAGAAACGCCCTGGATCCGGACTGCACCGCGCGCGCGATCTGCCGCGCCTGGTGCCTGAAGAGCGAACGCTGGAGCGACAACGCCGTGCGCATGAACTCGAGCAACGGTCCCACGCGGGGTGGGGTCGATCAATTTCTCTTCCGCTTGCGTTGGGTGCGGGCGCAGCGGAGCATCTCCCCTCACGTGCGCGCCCTGTCCCTCGCTCTGCTGATCCCGGCCCTGTTGCTCGCGCCGGTCGCGGCTGCCGCGCCGAAAGACAATGACGGGCCGCGCTCGAGCTTCGTGCACACGCCGCCGGCCGAGGCCCCGCTCAGCCAGTCGTTCGTGATCGAGGGGTCGCTGGCCGGGGCGAGCTTCTCGCGGCTGGTGGCGCGCGTGCGCGGCGGCGGCGACGAGTACGAAGACTACGAGCTCGAGCTCCAGTACGGCGATCTCTACCGCGGCACGATTCCCGGCTCGCGCATGGTGCCGCCGGGCATCGAGTATTACGTCGAGGGCATCGGGGCGAACGGCGAGCGCACGCCCATCTTCGCGAGCAGCGGCCGCCCGGTGCGCGTGCTGGTGAAGGGTGATGTGACGCCCGACCCGGTGGTGGCAGACACGCCGGCGCCACCCAAGCCGAAGTGCAAGAAGGGCAAGAAGTGCAAGGACGAGCCGCCGCCCGAGCCGAAGCCCAAAGACAAGCCGGACATCGTCGAGTGGGTCGACTCGCGCGAGCCCGACAAGAGCGAGAAGCCCGAGAAGCCGCCTGAGAAGGTCGAGAAGACCGACAAGCCCGACAAGGTCGCCAGCGATCGCACCGAGAAGGCAGAGAAGCCCGAGAAGAGCTCGAGCGATCGCACCGACAAGGCTGAGAAGACCGAGAAGCCCGACAAGGCCGAGCGCCCGCCCGAGCGGCGCCCGGACGCGCCCAAGAAGACCATTCGCCAGCTCGAGCTCGAAGAAGAGCTCGCGCTCTACGGCGCCGAGGCACCGGGCGGCGTGGTGCAGAAGCTGAGCGAGCGCGATCGCGTCACGCCGCAGACGCCCACCGTGCTCACGCGCGCCGACCTGCAGCACCTGGCGGTCCGCTACGTCTACGAGGCGCTCGATCTCGTCCCGGGCCTGAGCGTCAGCCGCGACGTGCAGGGCTTCTACCGGGTGGCGGTGCGCGGCCTGCGCAGCGACGCCGAGCTGATGTTCACGCTCAACGGCCAGCGTCTCAATTCCCTGTGGGACGCGCACGCGCTCGCGCAGCTGCCGGTCGACAACCTCGATCGCATCGAGATCTACCGGGGGCCCGCGGGCGTCGACGTGGGGCTGGGCAACGTCACCGGGCTCATCAACCTCGTCACCCGCCGCGACGCGGGCATCAGGGTCAGCGGCTCGGCGGGCATGTGGGAGATGTTCGACGGCCACCTCAACGCGGCTGGCACCTTCGGCGCGGTGACGCTGTTCGGCGACTTCGACATCGCCAGCCAGTACGGCATTCGGCGGCCGGTGGCGCGCGACGGCCTCGACGGCACCACCGCGCGGCCCAAGTTGACCAACGACAAGCGCTTCTTGATCAGCGGCGGCGGCGGCGTGTCGATCGCCACCGAGTCGCTGGGCACGTTCGACGTGCAGGGCCGCGTGATGAGCGAGTCGCGGGCCGCGCTGATCGGCCTGTTCGACGTGGTGGGCAACGACAGCAAGCTCGACTGGCTGGTGGTGCAGGCGAACGCCGGGTGGTCGAAGCCGATCGCCGACGGCGTGTCGCTCTCGGTGCGCGCGTGGTTCGAGCAGCAGACGACCAACCGTCTCTTCCAGCTCACTCCCGACAACTGGCAGATTCGCGCGACCGACCCGAACACGCTCTTCCCCGACGGCGTGCTCGAGCAGACCACGGTGGGCACGCGCGGCTTCGGGCTGACCGGCAAGGGTGACTTCGCGCTGCCGTTCCACAACGCGCTGACCGCGGGCCTGTCGGTGGAGCACCGGTCGATCTCGCAGTTCGAGCTGCTCGCCAACTCGGTGCCGGTGACCAACGTGAACGCCGGCAGCCTGGTGCGGCCCGATGGTTTGCGCCTGGCGACCGAAGACGGGAAGGGGGCTCGCGGACCGGCGGCCGATCGCTTCTCGCTGGGCGTCTTCGTGGCCGACACGTGGACCCCGGTGGAGATCGTCAGCGTGCAGGCCGGGCTCCGCTTCGATCTCACGCAGCTGCCGCGCGCCGACACCTTCAACAACTGGCTCGGCTCGGCGATGACGCCCTCGTTCGGGCCGCGGCTGGGCTTGACGGTCGCGCCGACCAAGTCGCTCATCTTCCGCGGGCTCTACGGCCGCAGCTTCCGCGCGCCGACGGTGCAGGAATACGCCGACTCGGTGCCCAACAACGACTTCAACCAGGGCCGCTTCATCGGCAACCCGCAGCTGCAGGGCGCGTACATCGACGCGGTGGAAGCGAGCGCGGAGTACGTGCAGGGCCTCGGCGAGGGGCGGCTCAAGCTCCGCGGCCTCGGGTTCTTCGAGCGCATCAGCAACGAGGTGGTGCAGGTCGACACCTCGGGCAACCTGGTGCCGTACGCGAACCGGCTGCTGGGCGTGCAGGCGGTGGGGCTCGAGGGTGAAGCGCGGCTCGAGCTGACGCAGCGCCTGACCGCGTGGGCCAACGTCTCGTGGGTGCGCCCGGAAGATCAGACCGCGCCGGTGCAGTCGCGCATCCTCACCGACGTCTCGCAGATTCGCGCCAACGGCGGCCTGTCGCTGCCGGTGGGCCGGTGGCTCAACGTCGATCTCGTGGCGCGCTTCGCCTCGGAGCGCCGCAACAACTCGCGCTCGGTGCTCGAGCTGATTCGCCGCTACACGCTGCCGGGCAACGTGACCTTCGCGGCCCAGCTGCGCACCGAGCCGCTGTTCGATCACGTCGAGCTGATCCTGCTCGGGCAGAACGTGTTCAACTTCGAGTACGCCGATGACCCGGCGCGGCCCGACCGCGTCACCGGTGGTGTGCCGCGGGAGACGTGGTCGGCGTTCCTGCAAGCGAAGGTGGGGTTCTGATGCGCGCCGTGATCCGCACCGTGATCCTCGCCGCCCTCGCGTTCGCCCTCGGCACCGGCTGCGTCGCCTACAACGACCAGTGCCAGCCGCTGGTCGACAACCCCAACGAGACGGTCGCGTTCATCCAGCGCGGCACCGAGCTCTGGCTCGATCGCCCCAACGCGCGCCACGGCAACAACGCGGTGGGCCAGGCGGCTGCCGACGCCTTCGTGTGGGTCTTCTCGCAGACCGATCGCCCCGTGGATTTCGGGGTGGTGAACGGCGGCTCGATTCGCGCCGAAGGGCTGTGCGTCACGCGCAACATCGTGAAGGAAGGGCCGCTCTCGAACGGCGTGCTGCACGAGATCATGCTCTTCGAGAACCCGGTGCAGGCCGTCGACGTCTCGGAGAAGGACGTGATCGACATCTTCGAGCACTCCGTCGAGCGCCTGTTCACCGCGCCTGCGCCGATCGTCAGCCCGGCCGGCTCGTTCTTGCAGGTGTCGAAGGAGGTCGCGATGACGGTCGACTGCTCGCGCGCGCCGCTCGATCGCGTCACCTCGCTCAAGATCAACGGCGTCACGCTGACCAAGCCTGGCCGGTCGATCGATCAGAAGAAGTACCGCTTCGCGACCTCGAGCTTCATCATCGGCGGCGGCGACGGGTACACCATGCTCTCGGGTAGCAGCACCGACCCGACGCGCAACCCGGCGAACGCGCAGCGGGCCGGCGGCATCGATTCCAACATCACCGCGCTGTACCTGAAGCAGAGCGAGTTCAACTCGAACGTCGACCAAGGCCTGAAGGTCGATGGCACGCGCGTGGTGTTCACCAACTGCTCGCTGCCGACGCGCCCGTCGAACTGAAGTCTTGAAACGACTCGACCCCCGCCGGTGAGGGCGAGGGTCGAAAGCACGTCACGCGTGTGAGGCCGTTCAGTGGCCGGCGGACGGGTCGTTCAGCACGTCGTTGGGCGAAGGCATGCGCTTCAGATCAGCGCGCGCGATCTTCCACGCCTGCTGCACGATCCACGAGAGCGAGCGGTCTTGCCGCTGCGACTCGTGCTCGATCTCCTTGAGCATCTCCTCAGGGAAATAGAGCGACTGCTTGCGATGATCGGTCGTCGACATCAGCGGTCCTCGCGGGGATCCGGCGCGCCCGCGACGTCGTTGACGGCGGGGAACGACTTGATGCGCTCACGGGCGATCTTCCACGCCTGCTGCACGACCCACGAGAGCGAACGATCCTGCCGGTTCGCCTCCTCCTGGATTTCCTTCAGCATCTCTTCGGGGAAGTAGAGCGACTGCTTGCGCTTGTCGGTGCCTGACATGGGTGACGCTCCCAGAACGTTACGGGGTAGGCGCATTTATCCGACACTTCCATCGTGGGATCAACCATTTCGGTCGCCCCGAGAGGTCGAAATTTCAGCCCAGCGGTTGTGCGACCACTTTGTTCCGCCCACCGTGCTTGGCGGCGTACAGCGCGCGATCGGCGACCTCGAGCAGCTGCACGTCACCGGTGGTGAGGCCCGGAGGCAGTGAGGTGACGCCGATGCTGACCGTGATCGGCACGCGCTGATCGGCGTGCATCAGGTCGAGCTGCTCGGTGCGCTCGCGCAGCCGCTCGGTGACGCGCAGGGCCTCTTCCGGGGCGCACTGCCGCAAGATGAGCGCGAACTCCTCGCCGCCGATGCGACCGAAGGTGTCCTCGCTGCGAATGAGCGTGATCGCGGTGCGGGAAAAATGGCGCAGCACGAGGTCGCCCATCGCGTGCCCATGGAGATCGTTGATCTGCTTGAAGTGGTCGAGGTCGATCATCGCCAGGCTCAGGTGCTGCTTGTGGCGAATGGCCGACGAGACGTCTTTGCGGAGCTGATCGAGGAAGTAGCCGCGGTTGTACGCGCCGGTGAGCGAGTCGCGGATCGCATTGTCGACGAGCGTGCGGTGCGCGTTCTCGTCGAGCCGGTCCTGGTAGACGAAGCGCAAGATGTGGCTCGCGCCGATCTGCACGAGGTCACCCTCTTTGAGCTGGTGCGTCGTCACGCGCTGACCGTTGACCCACGTGCCGTTGCGCGAGGCGAGATCGACGATCATCACGCCGCCATCGGTGCGCGCGACGCGGGCGTGCTTGCGCGAGACGCCCTCTTCGTCGAGCCACGCGTCGGCCTCACCGGCGCGCCCGAGGAGCAGCTCGTCTTGAATGCGGTACACGCGCCCGAGCGAGGTGCGCGGGCCGCCGACCACCAGCAACACGGCGGTGCGCTTTTCCGCCTCGGAAGGCAGCTGCGGCACCGGGAGGCCGGCGGTGATCTCGTCGAATTCGCTCACGGGGAATCGCGCACTTATACCATTCCCGCGCGGGGAAGATCGGACCTGCGTGTGGCGCGTTTCAGGCCACCATGAAACTCACCGTCGCCCTGATCGCCCTGGCCCAGGTGGCCCAGCTGTCTCGCCCCGTTCCCGACAAGGTCGCCCCGAAGGACGAGACGCCGAAGGTCGAACAGCCGGCCGCGAAGAGCAGCAAGCCGATGTTCACCACGTACTTCTACACGGCGGGCGAGGCCATCGTGCACGGCTACGAGCCCGACACGAAGGTGCGCATCGTCTCGCTCTCGAAGAAGGGCACCATTTGGGAAGGCGTGGTGCAGCCGGGCGACACGCACATCGTCTCGACCGGGCAGGGCGTCTTCGGGTTCATCGCCGACAAGAAGGCCACCATTCTCGTGGGCACGCCCTCGAGCTGCACGGTGGTCGGCTACTTCCTCAAAGATCAGAACGGCTCGTTCAAGAGCGACCACTTCTACGCGCAGCTCCCGACGGGCGCGGGCGGTGAGCAGCACTTCACGATCTTCGCGTACGAGCCGGGCAACGTGTCGGTCTACGTCAAGGGCCAGAAGGAACCGTTCAAGTCGGCCGAGCTGAAGGGCGGCGACTTCCTCGACTTCACCGGCCCCGAGCTGGGCCGCCTCGCGGGGCAGACCGTGGAGATCAAGGCCGGCCACGGCGGCGTCACCGCGGAGGTCTATTACGACGAGGGCTTCATGGTGCCGGCCGACAACGGCCGCGGCTCGGGCAAGCGCTTCCTCACCTACGTGGGCACCATCACCGAGCGCGTGAACGATCTGAACCTCATCGCTCAGGGCCACGACGCGAAGGTGAAGGTGCGCGATCTCAAGACCAACAAGACGATCTTCGAGGGCGTCGTCGAGCGCGGCACCATTCACAGCGAGACCCTGAGCGGCGTGTTCGCCGAGGTGACCAGCGACTTCCCGATCAACGTGGTGGTCGCCGGCTACAAGCACTACCAGGCGGGCTACGCCGAGCATCACTTCCAGACGGGCCTCGAGGGCTCGGGCATCGAGAACGACTTCCTCGTCACCACCTCGGGCGAGCTGTGGCTGTTCTCGTACTTCACCGACAACGAGATCACCGTCACCGACGCGCGCGACGGCAAGGCGATCTTCAAGGGCACGCTGAACGCGGGCGC
Source organism: Myxococcaceae bacterium (assembly GCA_046351675.1). Lineage (GTDB taxonomy): Bacteria > Myxococcota > Myxococcia > Myxococcales > Myxococcaceae > Archangium_A. Next base: position 133,312 of record JAXLYB010000012.1, on the reverse strand, counting down.
GGTGCGCGGGCTGCAGCCGGGCTTCGGCCTCTTCAAGGTGAAGGGCAGCAAGGGGCTGTCGGTGATGGGCGGCGCGTCGTCGTGCGGCGCCGACTACTCGCCGGCCGGCAGCATGTTCGCGGTCGACGAGGCGCTCTTCGAGGTCATCGCGCAGGTGAAGGAAGAGCGCGTGCGCGAGGCGGCGGCGCAGGGGCGCACGCTGACCAGCGAGGAGCTGAACGCCCCGCTCTCGGACAAGGAATGGAAGAAGAACGCCTCGAAGCTCGCCCCGGCGGCGGCGCGCCCGATGACCCTCGACGAGGTCAACGAGCGGAAGGCGGAGATGCAGCAGTGACCGCGTCGGCCTTGCGCGCGGCGAACCACTCGATGGCCGCCGCGACGATGATGCTGACCGCGAAGATCCACGTCACCGCGTAGGCCTCGGTCAACGAGCGGTTGAGGTGCTGGTAGAGGTAGAACACCATGAACGCCAGGTGCACGCCGAAGGTCAGCGCGAGCACCGGCTTCTGGCCCGGCCGCTCCGAGCGCATCATCAGCCCGACGACGAGCAGGCCGAGCATGTTCCAGTAGTACATGTTCACCGTCAGCCAGGTGAACACCAGCAGCGGGCCGAGCAGGAAGGCCTCGACGTCGTCGGCGCGGCGAATCAGCACGAGGATCACCAGGCTGAAGAGCAGCTGCGCGACGAGCAGGCTGAAGCTGTAGTCGTCGGGGAAGTGGCAGCGATCGCGGTAGAGGTCGCTCATTCGTGAGCACGCGTTGGCCTCGGTGAAGCGCTCTTCCTTGCCGAAGCCCTTGCAGACGCAGTCGTCGCCGGTGCACTCCACGATGAACGACTTGTCGTCGCCGCACTTCGTCAGCCCGCGTGAGCACGTGTTGCCCGACGACGTGTCGACGGAGCCGCGGCAGGTCTCGACGTTGGCCTGCTGCTGCTTGAGCGAGCCGGGGAAGATGGTCTGCGCCCATTCCGCGGGCGTGCCGGCTGCGTGCTGCAGCCACAGCGTCTTGAACGAGTACTGAATCGCGTAGAACTTCTCGAGCTGCGCGACCTGGATTCGCTGCGCGTACTCGACCCACGAGCTGGTGCCGAACATCGCCGTCGAGAGCAGCACCGTCACCAGGCCCGAGCCGATGGTCGCCACCGCGAAGCGCTTGTGCTCGGGCTTGATCACCCGCGTGGTGCGCCACTCGAGCGCGGCGCGCAGGCCCATCGCCACGCCGAAGAAGAGCGGGAAGAGCTTGGTCGCCACCGCGAAGCCGAAGAAACCGCCCGCCCAGCCGTAGCGCTTCTGCTTCAGGAAGCACGCCGCGAGGCCGATGGTGAACAGCCAGTCCCACCGCAGGATCGAGCCGGTCGAGTACTCGAAGATGATCGGCGGCGCGGCCCAGATGAAGAGGCCCACGCTCGCGACGCGGTGGCCGAAGGTCTGCCAGATGGCCAGCCACAGCCCGAGCATCAACAGCAGGTCGAGCCACCCGAGGAAGGCCTGGCCCGCCATCGTGAGCGGCACCATTCGCGTGAGCGGCCCCGCGATGATCGACCACGCCGGCGAGTTGGAGTTGCCGTGGTCGTTGATGATGCGCGTCCAGTCGATGCGCCACAGGTTCGACATGCGCACCCAGTCAGCCTTGAATTCTTCCCAGCGCTCGGGGCTGAAGCGGCCGCGGATCTCCTCGGGGTGCGCGAGCGCGGCGTCGACGTCGATGGTCTCGAAGGTCGCCAGGTCGCGGGTGGTCTTCAGCTGCGCGAGCGTCTGCACCGTCTCGCGGTCGGCGAGGATCACCGCCTTGTAGAGGTTCATCCACCCGACCTCGCGCTGGTACTTCGCGCCCAGGTAGAAGTGGAACTGTTCCCACTGGTGCACCAGCAGCGCGCGGCCGCTCAGCACGCCGCCCGTCACCCAGCCGCCCGACACCACCACCACCAGGACGATCGCCGCGACCTTCGCGCGCTTCACCAGCGCCTCGGCGGGGGCGATCAGCGCCTTGCGCTCACCCCTGGCGATCGACTTCGCGATGCGCCCCGCGACGATCACCGCGCCCAGCCCGAGGATCAAGCTCCCGCCCGGCACGTTGCCCAGCCACGTGAAGATCATCGCCACCGCGATGAGCCCGAAGAGCCAGGTGAACTGCTCGACCCGCGCGGGGTTGGCGCTCGCCGCGGCCTTGAGCGCCGCCCACCGCTCGTCGCGCTTCGGGTCGAACGCGAAGGAGATCGCCCGCCCGCACAGCCACACCAGCGGCACGCAGGTCAGCAGCATCGCCGGGTCGTTCGAGGGGTGGAGCGCCCCGTAGTTGCACCACGCCAGCACCATCGTGCCGGTGAGCACCGCGTGCGCCCGGGCCCGCGCCTTCTCGAAGCGCTCGCCCGCGACGAGATCGATCAAGATGAGCGCGATCGACCCCTCGAGGAGGGCGATCTTCAAGATGCCGGCGATGAAGTGGTTCATCGAAGCGTGAGCGGCCTTGCGAAGCGGGGCGGTCGCTCGTATTGGACCGCGCATGAGCGTGCAAGAACGAGACGTGCTGGCCGCGATGAGCACCGTGATGGATCCCGACCTGAACCAGAACCTGGTGAAGGCCGGCATGGTGAAGGACGTGAAGATCGAGGGCGGGCAGGTGAAGCTCCGCATCGAGCTGACGACCCCGGCGTGCCCGTTGAAGGACAAGATCAAGGCCGACGCCGAGGCCGCGCTCAAGAAGGTCAGCGGCGTCGAGAGCCTGCAGATCGAGATGAGCTCGAAGGTGCGCGGCACCCCGAACGCGCAGCAGAAAGACGCGCTGATCCCCGGCGTGAAGAACGTGCTGCTGGTGGGCGCGGGCAAGGGCGGGGTGGGCAAGTCGACGGTGGCGCTCAACCTCGCCTGCGCGCTCGCGCGGCACGGGGCCACGGTGGGCCTGCTCGACGCCGACTTCTACGGCCCCTCGGTGCCGACCATGACAGGCGTGCGCAAGAAGCCCGTCTCCCGCGACGGCAAGAACCTCGAGCCGCTCGAGGCGCACGGCATCAAGCTGATGTCGATCGGCTTCGTGGTCGAGGCCGACCAGGCGCTCATCTGGCGCGGGCCGATGCTGCAGGGCGCGCTGCTCCAGCTGGTGCGCGACGTGAACTGGGGCGAGCTCGACTACCTGGTGGTCGACCTGCCGCCGGGCACCGGTGACATTCCGCTCACCGTCGCGCAGCAGCTCAAGAGCTGTGGCGCGGTGCTGGTGACGACTCCGCAAGACGTGGCGCTGGTCGACGTGATTCGCGCCAAGCAGATGTTCGACAAGCTGATGATCCCCGTGCTGGGCATCGTCGAGAACATGTCGCAGTTCATCTGCCCGCACTGCGGCAAGGGCACGCACATCTTCGACCACGGCGGCGGCCGCAAGGCGTCGGAGCACATGGACATCGCCTTCCTCGGCGAGATTCCCCTCGATCTGAAGATCCGCGTCGGCGGCGACAAGGGCCTGCCCATCGTGGTCGAGCAGCCCGACGGGCCCGAAGGCAAGGCGTTCATGGAGCTGGCGAAGAAGACCGCCCAGCGCGTCAGCATGGAGAACGCCAGCCGCGGAGTGCCCCTCGTGACGATCCAGTCCTAGACTGGGGATACCGTCTTCCCTCCCAACGTCGTCGCCCCCAGGGGCTTTGATCATGACCACCGAAGAAATCCCGCCTCCTGAAGACCCGTTGGACGACGACGGCGCGCGCGACGACGACCAACGCCGCGGCTTCGTGTCGGACTTCGTGCGGCGCATGGCCTGGGCCGGCATCGGCGCGGTGTTCATGTCGGAAGAGGGCATTCGCCGCCTCGCCGGTCAGCTCAAGCTGCCGAAGGAAGCGCTGGGGTTCCTGTTGTCGCAGGCCGAGAAGACGAAGGACGAGATCGGCCGCGTGGTGGGCGACGAGGTGCGCAAGCTGCTGCAGAGCGATCGCGTGCGCGACGAGCTGCTCAAGATGATCGCCGGCATGACCATCGAGGTGCGCGCCGAGGTGAAGCTGGTGCCCGACCGCGTGAAGGGCGAGGCGCCGTCGCTGCTGCCGAAGGTGCGCGTGGCCGACCTCAAGACCACCAGCGACAAGAAGAAGAAGGACGACGACGAGACGCCGTGAAGCGCACGGTGCCGTTGTTGATCGCGCTGGGGATCGGCGCGCTGCTCTGGAAGACCGGCGCGTTCGGCTTCATGGCGCTCGAGCGCACCCTGGTGTGGCGCTTGCCCGTCTCGTACGCGCAGGTGCGGCACCTCGAGCTGCAGGTGTGGGACGAGCAGACGCTCCTCGCCTCGCAAGATCGCGCCACGCCCTCGGGGCTGACCGCCGAACCGGAGCTCAAGGTCTCGCTCGAGAAGGGCGCGCACCGGGCGATCGCGCGCGTCACGCTCGAAGGGCAACCCGAGCCGAAGATGTTCCAGAAAGACTTCGACCCCGGCGGCGACGAGACGATGGTGCTCGAGCTGAAACCATGAAGGTTTCGTGAAGCACCTTCACCGCCCGGCCGCCGACAATTCGGGACATGAAGAGAGCCTGGTGGGTGGCGGTGGTGTTGAGCGGGTGTGCGACGGTGATTCCCCCGCAGGCGCGCGAGGCGAACGATCTCTGCGCGCAGCTGATCACGGGGGGCGACTTGCCCAACGCCGAGGCGGCCTGCGATCACGCGCTCGAGTACCAGCCGAAGTACGGCGATGCGCTGTCGAACAAGGCGCTGATCGCCCAGACGCGCGGTGACACCGCCGCCGCGAAGAAGCTCTACATCGAGGCGCTGCGGGTCAACAACGACCAGCTCCAGGCGCACAACGCGCTGGGCGTGCTGTCTCGTGACGAGGGCGATCTGAAGGCCGCGATCGAGCACTTCAAGGCGGCGCTGCACGTCGAGCCCCGCTTTCTGCCTGCGCGGAGGAACCTCGGCGCGGCGCACCTCGCGCAGAAGGACTGGGTCGAGGCCGAGAAGGACTTCCGCCAGTTCCTGCTGATCGAGCAGTCGATCGTCGAAGGCTGGCTCGGGCTGGGGCTCGCGTTTCACAATCAGAAGAAGTTCGAAGAGGCCGAAGGCGCGTTCGAGAAGGCGACGCTGCTCGACGTGAACGACGCGAGCGCGTGGCACCTGCGGGCGGCGAACGCGGTGCAGCTGGGCAACATCGAACTGGTGAAGGACTGCGTCGAGCGGTGCCTGCTGGCCGACCCGAAGAAGATCGAGTGCCAGCAGTTGTCGGCTCAGATCTCCCGTTGATCGGTTTGTGCGCGGCGGTACAAGGCCGCCATGTCCAACACCGTCAATCACATCCTCGTCGTCGGCGCCGGTCAGATGGGCGCGGGCATTGCGCAGGTCTCGCTGCAGGCTGGTTTCCAGGTCACGCTCTCTGACGTGAGCGAGGCCGCGCTCGCGAAGGGCAAGGCGGGCATCGAGAAGGGCCTCGCCAAGCTGGTCGAGAAGGGCAAGCTCGACGCCGCCGCGAAGGACGCCGCGCTCAAGAAGCTCTCGACGGCGACCGCGATCCTCGACGTGAAGAACGTCGACGCGGCGATCGAGGCGGTGACCGAGAACGAGGATCTGAAGCGCAAGATCTTCAAGGACCTCGACACCGTGGTGCGCCCGGGCGGCCTGCTGGCGAGCAACACCTCGTCGATTCCCATCACCCGCATCGGCGCGTCGACCAAGCGCCCCGAGGCCGTGATCGGCATGCACTTCATGAACCCGGTGCCCATCATGGCGCTGGTGGAGATCATTCGCGGCGCCGCGACCAGCGACGAGACCTACGCGATGACGAAGGCGATGGCCGAGAAGATGGGCAAGACCACGGTGGTCTCGAAGGACTTCCCGGGCTTCATCGTCAACCGCATCCTGATTCCCATGCTCAACGAGGCGTGCTTCGCGCTCACCGAGGGGCTGGCGACCGTCGAAGACATCGACACCGCGATGAAGCTGGGCACCAACGTGCCGATGGGCCCGCTGACGCTCGCCGACTTCATCGGCCTCGACACGGTGCTCTACATCGCCGAGGTGCTGCACAAGGGCCTGGGTGATTCCAAGTACCGCCCGTCGCCGCTGCTGCGGCAGTACGTCGAGGCGGGTTGGCTCGGCAAGAAGTCGGGCCGCGGCTTCTACAAGTACTGAGACCGGGGACACGCCATGGACTTCGTCAAGCTGGAGATCGACGGGCAGGTCGCGACGCTCACCATCGACCGCCCCAAGGCGCTCAACGCCCTCAACCGGCAGGTGCTGACCGAGCTGGCCGACGCGGTGGGGCAGGTGGCGGCCAACCGCTCGCTGCGTGCGCTGATCGTGACCGGCGGCGGCGAGAAGGCCTTCGTGGCGGGCGCCGACATCGCCGAGATGGCGAACATGAGCGACGCCGAGGCGAAGAGCTTCGGCGAACTCGGGCACCGCGTGCTGTCGTCGCTCGAGGGCCTGAGCGTGCCGGTGATCGCGGCGGTGAACGGCTTCGCGCTGGGCGGCGGGTGTGAGCTCGCGCTGGCGTGCGACTTCATCTACGCGAGCGAGAAGGCGAAGTTCGGGCTGCCCGAGGTGACGCTGGCGGTGATCCCCGGCTTCGGTGGCACGCAGCGCCTGACGCGCATCGTCGGCCGCGCCCGCGCGAAGGAGATGATCTTCACCGGCGACATGATCGACGCGAACAAGGCGAAGGACATCGGCCTCGCGCTCGAGGTCGTGCCGCCGGCCGAGCTGCTCGCGCACTGCAAGAAGATCGCGGCGACCATCGGCAAGCGCGGCCCGCTCGCGGTGGCGCAGGCCAAGAAGGTGATCGACTCGGGCGCCGACCTGCGGCTCGACGAGGGCAACGCCATCGAGCGCGACGGCTTCGCGAAGCTCTTCGGTAGCGCCGATCAGAAGGAAGGCATGGCGGCGTTCCTCGCCAAGCGGCCTCCCGAGTTCAAGAACGCGTGAGCGCCCGGTTCGTCGCCCTCGCGCTGGTGATGGGCGCGGCGCGCGCGTTGGCCGCGGCGCCCGAGCTCGAGCTCACGCTCCCGCCCCCGGGGTGGACCGAGCAGGCCGACCCGGTGCCGCCCGGCTCGAAGAGTCAGAAGAGCCGGTACTTCGTGAAGAACGCCGACCCCGGCACCGAGCTGCGCGTGGTGTCTGACCCGAACCTGCGCCTCGACTACACGCTGCCGGTGCTCAAGCAGATCGCCACGCGGCTGGTGGCGGCGCAGGGCAAGAGCACCCCGCTCAAGGCGAGCGACCCGCAGCTGATCGACGTCGGTGGCATCAACGTCGGCACGTTCCAGGTGGTCGACGACAACCGCACCAGCACGCTGTTCTACCTGCCGTCGGAGAACGGCGACCGCGTGCTCACCTACATGGTGCCCGCCGGCCACGCGTCGGAGCTCGAGCAGATCATCGGGGTGGTGAAGGGCGCGAAGAACCTCCGCACCGCCGACGTCTTCGCGAATGGGCCGATGATCATGGGGCTGATGGGCGCGGTGTCGCTCGGCACGTTGGCGACCGTGCTGTTCCTCATGTCACGCAAGAAGAAGGCGGCGTGAAGGTCGGCCAGCAGTTCGAGGCGACGGCGGCAGGGCGGGTCGAGCTCACGTTCACGTGTGGCGCCTGTCGCTACACCTCGCCGGTCACGGTGCGCGCCGAAGGCACGGGGCAGGCGACCGCGTGGCTCTTCATCGGCCAGAAGTCGGCGGGTGAGCGGGCGAGCGCACGCGCCCAGGAAGCGGTGGGCGATCACGCGCGGGCCCTCGTCGAGCTGGCGACCTGCCCGGCGTGTCAGAAGCGCGACGCGACGGCCGTGCGCGGCAACGTCGCGCGGGCGGTCGTCACGTGCCTCGCGTACATGGGCGTCGGCGGCTGGGCCGCGTGGATGTTCAGCGACGAGCTCTTCATGCTCATCGTCTCGCCGATCGCCGGCGTGGTCGGTGGCGTGCAGTCGCTGGTGCGTCGGCTGTCGCTGCCCGGGCAGGCGCGTGAGCGGGTGTCGTTCGTGCGACCGCCCGAGAACAAGGCCACGGTGCAGTCGCCCAATTCGCTGTGGCGCGGGCCGGACTGAGCAGCACTCACGCCGCGGCGCGAAGCACCTGCTGGCGATCGAACAGCTTCCCGAGCCGCGACGCGCCGTTGAGCGCGAGCACCGGCGCGATGGCGAGCAGCCCGACGTCGATGAGCCGGAACTCCGCGCCCTCGGTGAAGAGCGTCAGCCCCTGCCACGCGAGCAGCAAGAGCGAGCCGACCGCGCCCACCCACGCGGCCGCCGCCGACTTGCGCGTCAACACGATCGCCGCGCAGATCACCGGCACCAGCCACAGCGCCGAGACGAACGACAGCTCGTTGCCGCGCGCGGCCCACACCAGCGCGCTGCCGAGCAGGAAGAGCGGCGCGAGCAACAGCTTCCACGCCACACCCCTCGCCGCGAGCGGCACGTGATCGCCGATCACCAACAACGCGCACTTCTGGCACCACGCATCATTGCTACAGCTCTCACAGCAGAAGGCCCCGCAGCGCGCGCAAGCGAGCGACGCCTCGGCGTGTGGGTGTTCGGCGCACCGCGCTGACTGCTCGAACCACCCGCCTGACAGCTCGCTCATGACGCGTGATGACACCACGTGCGGGGTGCCAGTTCCAAACGGCCCTGCTATGGCGCAACCCCATGAACTTCGAGCTGACGGAGCTCCAGCAGGACATCCAGAAGATGACGCGCGAGTTCGCCGCGCGAGAGCTGATTCCCAACGCGCGCAAGTGGGACGAGCACCACGAGTGGCCCACCGACGCGGTGAAGAAGCTGGCCGAGCTGTCGCTGCTGGGCATCGCGGTGCCGGAGCAGTGGGGCGGCGCGGGCCTGGACAACGTCTGCTACTCGCTCGCGATGGAAGAGATCAGCCGCGGCTGCGCGTCGACTGGCGTGATCATGTCGGTGAACAACTCGCTCTACTGCGACCCGGTGATGAAGTTCGGCACCGACGCGCAGAAGGAAAAGTGGCTCAAGCCGTTCGCCTCAGGGCAGCAGCTCGGCTGCTTCGGGTTGACCGAGCCGCAGGCCGGTTCCGACGCGGCCGCGCAGCAGACCGTCGCGGTGAAGAAGGGCGACAAGTACGTCATCAACGGCTCGAAGAACTGGATCACCAACGGCCCCAAGGCCGACGCGATCGTGCTCTTCACGATGACGAACAAGGAAGCGGGCAACAAGGGCATCACCGCCTTCATCGTCCCCACCGACACCAAGGGCTTCAAGCGCATGGCGCCCGACAAGAAGATGGGCATCAGCGGCGCCTGGAGCTGCACGCTCTACTTCGAAGACATGGAGGTGCCGGCGGCCAACTTGCTCGGCAAGGAAGGCGAGGGCTTCAAGGTCGCCATGTCGACGCTCGACGGCGGCCGCATCGGCATCGCGTCGCAGGCGCTGGGCATCGCGCGCGCGGCGTACGAAGAGGCGCTGCGCTACTCCGGTGAGCGCAAGTCGTTCGGCAAGTACCTGCGCGAACACCAGGCCATTCAGTTCATGCTCGCCGACATGGCGACCGAGATCGACGCGGCCCGCCTGCTGATCCACCGCGCGGCGATCTTGAAGGACAAGGGCGTGCGCCACTCGAGCGAGTCGGCCCAGGCCAAGCTCTACGCCAGCGAGATGGCCAGCCGCGTCGCCAACAAGGCGCTGCAGATCTTCGGTGGCATGGGCTACTCGAAGGAGATGGACGCCGAGCGCCACGTGCGCGACGCGCGTATCACCGAGATCTACGAGGGCACCTCGGAGATCCAGCGCATCGTCATCGCCGCCAACCTCTTGAAGGACTGAACCATGCTCACCGCCCTGATCGTCGCTCTCGCGCTGCACGCCGACCCGAAGGAAAAGCCGGCCGACCCGAACGCCCCGAAGGCCGACACCATGAAGGCGCTGCTGAAGGACGCGGCGAAGAACGACGGCCCCGACGTGAGCAACATGCCGTTCACGCCCGACTCCATCAAACAGATCGTCGCCACGTACCAGCCCAAGATCCAGGGTTGCTACGAGGACCACATCGCCAACAAGAAGAAGGCGCCCGAGGGGAAGCTGAAGACCATCTTCACCATCACCCAGGACGGCCTCGTGAAGAACGCCAAGGTCGACAAGAAGGGCAGCACGCTGAAGGACCCGGGCCTGCACGACTGCGTGGTGGCGGTGCTGTCGACGATGGTGTTCCCCAAGCCGAGCGACGGCCGCGAGCACCCCATCGAGTTTCCCTTCAACCTGAAGGCCGTGAACTGACGTGAACCTCGAGCTCACCGAGACCCAGGCGTTGATCCGTGACACCGCGCGCAAGTTCTCGCGCGAGGTGATCGCCCCGAAGGCGCGCCAGACCGATCGCGAAGAGATCTTCCCCGCCGAGGTGTACCGGCAGATGGGCGAGCTCGGGCTGCTGGGCGTGAACGTGCCCGCGTCGCTCGGCGGTGCCGAGGCCGGCGTGGTGTCGTACTCGCTGGCGGTGATGGAAGTGGCCGGCGCGTGCGCGTCGACCTCGGTCGGCATGTGCGTCACCAACATGGTGGCCGAGCTGATCTGCGCCTTCGGTACCCCCGAGCAGCAGAAGCGCTTCGTGCCGAAGCTGACCAGCGGTGAGGCGATCGCCGGGGCCTTCGCGCTCAGCGAGCCGCACGCCGGTTCCGACCCGGGCGCGGGCCGCACCACCGCGGTGAAGAAGAACGGCAAGTGGGTGCTGAACGGCACCAAGCAGTGGATCACCTCCGGCGCGTACGCCGGCGTGGTCATCGTGTGGGCGCGCACCAGCGCCGACGGCAACAAGGGCCTCTCGTGCTTCATCGTCGAGAAGGGCACGCCCGGGCTCATCGCCGGCAAGGCCGAAGACAAGATGGGCCTGCGCGGCTCGAACACCGTGCCGCTGATCTTCGAGAACTGCGAAGTCGGCGAAGACCAGCTGCTGGGCAAGCAGGGTGACGGCTTCAAGCTGGCGATGGTCGCGCTCGACGGCGGGCGCATCGGCATCGCGTCGCAGGCGTGCGGCGTGGGGCGCGCGGCGATCGAGGCCTCGGCGAAGTACATGAAGGAACGCCACGCGTTCGGCCAGGCGATCGGCGAGTTCCAGGCGCTGCGCTTCATGATGGCCGACATGCACACCCAGCAGCAGGCGTCGGAGCTGCTGACGCTGCGCGCGGCGGCGCTGAAGGAGAAGAAGGTGCCCTTCACGCGCGAGGCCTCGATGGCCAAGCTCTACGCCTCGGAGATGTCGAACCGGGTGTGCGACCGCGCGGTGCAGATCCACGGCGGGTATGGGTACATCGACGAGTTCCCCGTCGAGCGGTACATGCGCGATGCCCGCGTGCAGACCATCTACGAAGGCACGAGCGAGATTCAGCGCATCGTGATCGCCCGCGAAGTGATCAAGGCCGCCGGGTGAGCGGAGGACTCATGTCGAAGCACGTCTCGGTGATCGTCGCGGCCCTGGTGGGCAGCGCGCTGGTGGGCTGTGGCACGAAGCCGAAGCCGATGTTCGACGCGGGCGTCGAAGAAGACGCGGGCATGGAGGTCGACGCGGGCCGGGTGCGCGGCGACGATCCTCCCACGGGCTTCCAGGTCGCGTTCGCCCTGCCGATGGGCGCCGCGGCGTCGACGCACTTCGTCTCGGTCAGCAGTGCGCCCGATCAGTTCAACCAGCCGCTCATCGCCGCGCAGTACGAAGATCCCAACGGCGACCTGAACTACGACGACAACCGCGTCTTCTTCACCCGGTGGGACGGCACCGCGAAGGCCTTCACCGCGCCGCTGACCATCGAGGTCGTGGGCGGAGCGGCGTCGCAGCACCCGTATCGCCAGGTCGCGGTCGCGCGCGACGCGGTGAGCGGGCGCATCGGCGTCGCGTACGTGAAGGGGCAGGCCAACACCATTCGGCTCGCGACCAGCGACGACGAGGCGGCCAACTTTTCGCTCACCACCGTGAGCGACGAGCAGACGGTCGACGCGATCAACAACGTCGCGCTCGCGCTGCAGGGTGGGGTGGCGCACGTCGCGTACCTCGAGGGCAGCAAGGCCGTGTACCGCACCCGCACCGGCAACACGGGCGCGTGGTCCGAGCAGCGCTCGCCGATCGACGCGCTCCCCACCAGCGGGCTGGGCCTCGCGCTCGACGCGTCGAACCAGCCGGCGGTGGTCTTCATCGCGGCGGCCGGCGCGACCTCGGGCGATCTCGTCTTCTGGCGCCCGGGCAGCACGCCCGTCACCGTGGCCTCGGCCGACATGAACGACCTGTCGGCGGCGGACAAGCGGCCCAGCGCGGCGGTGCAGTTCAACGGCGGCTCTGCGTACGTCGCCTTTCATCTCTCGAAGCTCACCGCGCCCGACGCCACCCAGCTGTGGTTCGCGAAGTCAGACGACAACGGCGTGACGTGGGGCACCCCCATCGCGATTCCGCGCAACAGCGACGGCACCGCCTTCCACTCGACGCAGTGGTACCAGGCGCTGGCCGTCGAGAGCGCCACCAGGATCGCCATCGGCGCGCCGTGGTCGTCGAGCGGCACCCAGAGCGTCTGCAACGGCCCCAAGCTCGCGCGCTCGACCGACGGCGCGACGTTCACCACCTGCTCTCCGGCAGGCACTCCGATTCAGCGCGGCGGCGATTGGATCTCGCTGTGGCCGTACAAGCCGGGGAAGTTGAGCCTGGTGTTCAGCTACGACCAGCGCTCGAACCCGAGCATCAAGGCCGGGCTGCTCATGTGGCGCGAGCCGTGAGCCTGTAAATAAAAACGTGACCCAATGTTCTGACTTTTCGCTTCCGCGCAAAACGGAGCGTTGAGTACAGCGCCGGTCGGTTTTTCACGACCAACCTGAGGGGCTTCCACGTGCTTCACCTCCACGCGATCGGTCACTTCCACCCGGAAAACGTGATCGACAATGCGTTCCTCGAGAGCCTCGGCATCGACACCAACGACGCGTGGATCGTCGAGCGGGTCGGCATCAAGCGGCGGCACACGGTGCTGCCCCTCGACTACATCCGCACCACGAAGAACAAGGATCCGCGGGCGGCGATCGAAGCGGCCACCATGTCGAACGCCGAGACCGGCGCGCTGGCCGGCCGCATGGCGCTCGAGCGGGCGAAGCTGACGACGAAGGACATCGGCATGGTGCTCGCCGGCAGCTGCTCGCCCGACGAGTGCATTCCCGCCGAGGCCAACCGCGTCGCGCAGGAGCTGGAGATCGACGGCCCCTCGCTCGACGTCGCGTCAGCGTGCTCGAGCTTCTGCAGCCAGCTCTACTTCCTCGAGGCGATGCGCCCGGAAAAGCTGCCGGACTTCATCATGCTGGTGAACCCGGAGAACTCGACGCGCGTGGTCGACTATTCCGATCGCTCGGCGTGCGTGCTGTGGGGCGACTGCTCGAGCGCGGCCATCGTGTCACCGCGCATTCCCGGCAAGTGGAAGGTGACGTCGACCTACTTGAAGGGTGACCCCGCGGGCGCCGACAAGGTCGTCGTGCCGCGCTTCGGGCACTTCACGCAGCAGGGCGCCGAGGTGCAGAAGTTCGCGGTGAAGCGCGCGGGCGAGGTCTACGAGGTGCTGCGCGAGGAGTGGCTCAAGGGCGGGGCGGGGCGCACGGTGAACGAGCTCAGCTTCATCGGCCACCAGGCCAACCTGCGCATGCTCGAGGCGGTCGCGCGGCGGTGCGAGGTGCCGGCGGAGCGGCACGTCTACAACGTCGATACGCGCGGGAATGTGGGTGCGTCCGGGGCGCCGTCGGTGATGAGCGAGCACTGGGACTCGCCTCGGCTGGGTGATGCCGTGGCTCTGTGTGTCGTCGGGTCCGGGCTCACCTGGGCTGGCGCGTTGCTCGAGCGCAACGTCGGTCCCTGAAGCCCCTCACCCCGGCCCTCTCCCCGCTCGCGGGAGAGGGAGTCCTGGTCACTTCTTCTTCTTGTCGTCCTTCTTCGCGGGCGGCGCGGCGGCGGGGAAGTTCGCGTCGAGCGTGCGCTTGGCGATCGACTTGATCTCGTCTGACGTCGACTTCTCGGCGATCTCCGTCAGCGGCCCCTTCGCGAAGTCGTACTTCACGTCGTCGAGCAGGAAGAGGAAGTCGGCGCGGCACGCGGTGGTGAACGTCTTCTCGTCGAGCACGAGGTCGCGCACGGCCTTCGCGAACTCCTCGGTCTCGCGCAGCTCGTGGTTGCCCGGCAGGTCGTCGGTCACCGCGCGGCAGAACTCGTTGTTCATCGGGTTCGCCTTCATCACGTCCTTGATGACCTGGACGAATTCGAGGTTCATGCCCGAGCCGACCGCCTCGGCCGTGCGGCGGTAGTACGGCATGCCGCGGCCCTTCTGGGTGACGAGCGCCGCACGGAACTGGCCGACCGCCGCCGGAGTGCCGATGCGGGCCGCGGCCTTCGCGTACGCCGCGAGGTAGTTGATGTCGATGTCGCGCTTGCCGAGCTCGTCGAGGATCCACTTGTGGCCGTCGGCGTTGTCGGTGCGGCCGAGCGCCTGCATCGCGGCGTTCTTCACGCGAATGTAGCCAGCGGGATCGTCTTCGATGTTCTCGGGGCGCTTGGCGAGCGCGAGCAGCGGCGCGCTGAACTCCGACGGCAGCTTCTTGAAGCGGGTGTTCGCCAGCCGCTCGAGCACCGCCTCGCGCACGTACGGCGAGGGGTCCTTCGTCAGCACGTCGAGGATCGCGCCCATCGCCATGTCGGTCGGCTTGGTCTCGGACTTGGGCGCCTTGCTGCCCATCTCACCGAGCAGCTGCAGCGTGCTCGCCAGGCGCCACACCGAGTCGGGATCGTAGCGGGCCGCGTCGACCAGCCGTTCCTCGTTGATCGACGACGGGTTGATGCGGGCCAGCGCACCAAAACCCCGGTTCCAGTTGATCCACTCGGGGGCCGCTTGAACATCGAGCACCACCTTCACCTCGGGCTTGTCGACGAGGATCTCCGCGTCCTGGTCGAACTTCGGCTCGTTCTTGCGGTGGATGCCGATGGGCAGCTTGAAGACGAACGCGCCCTTCTCGCCGGCCGCGTTGGGCTGCTGCTTCACGGTGACGGTGAGCTTGCCGTTGCCGAACGTGGTGTCGACCGTGAGCACCGGGTAGCCCTTGCGCGTGAGCCACGCTTCCTTGAAGGGCTTGAGTTCCTTTTCCTTCTTGGTGCTCTCGAAGACGGCCTTGAAGAAGTCGTCGCTGGTGACGGGCTTGCCGGCGTTCTTCTCGAGGTAGAGCTTCAGCGCCTTCTTCATCTCGGCGCGGCCGATCCACTGATCGAGCATCGCCATCACGCGGGCGCCCTTGGTGTAGCTGGTCGAGTCGAAGGCCTGCTCGGCGGGGAAGTTCTTCACCACCAGCGGGTGGCTGTGCGGGCCCTCTTCCTCGACGAAGTAGCCGTCGATGAGGCGCATCGCGTGGCGAATCTCGGCCTCGTCGTTGTTGTTGTAGTCGTCCCACGCGAGGTCACCCATCCACGTCGCCATGCCCTCGTTGAGCCACACCTCGTTCCACCACGCGCAGGTGACGAAGTTGCCGAAGTACTGGTGCGCCATCTCGTGCGAGAGGAGCCCGACGATCACGGTGCGGGCGAGCTGATCGTTCTTGTGATCGACCAGCAGGCGCGTGGTGCGCTCGAAGATCACCGAGGTGTTCTCCATGCCCGACCAGAAGAAGCGGGGCACCGCGACCACGTCGAGCTTCGACCACGGGTACTTCGTGCCGACCAGGCCCACCTGGTAGTTGAAGAGCTGCTTGAGCACGTCGACGGCGACGAACGCGCGATCCTTCGTGCCCGGCGGCACCCAGATCGTCGAGGGGATGTCGTCGGTCACCAGCACCGGCTCGAGCGGCGCGATGGCCAGCGCGATGAGGTACGGGCTGTGGGGCTGTTCCTGCTTCCACTCCACGCGGCGGAGGTTCTTGCCGTTCTCGGCGAACGTCTCGTCCTTGGTCTTCGTGCCGTTGCTGACCACCGTGTACTTGCCGTCGACGATGGCGATGATCTCGCTGGTCGCCTTGTCGGCCGGCGTGTCGTTCACCGGGAAGAAGCGCTGCGCGTAGTACGGCTCGAAGTGCGTGAAGTAGCCGGGCAGGGCGTTGGCGGGCGCGTCGGGCTCGCTGCTGGTGAAGAGGCCCTCGTTCTCGGTGGCCGCGGTGACCGAGTAGGTGATCTCGACCTGCGCGTCCTTGCCGGGCGCCAGCGGCTTCTTCACCTTCAGCGTCACCGTGCCGGTCTTCATCTCGGGCTGCGCGGCCTGCTTGAACTCCGCGACCTCGCCGTCGACCTTCGCCTGCGTGATCTTGAGATCGTACGCGTCGAGCTCGATCTCGGTCAGCGCCTTGCTCGGCTTGAGCGTCGCGGTCAGCACGTTGTTGAACGTGCCGCCTTCGCCCTGGCGCACCTCGAGCTTGTAGTGCTGGGCGTCGTACGGGCGGTTCTTCGGTTGCAGGCCGGACGCGGGGGCGGTGAGGACGGTGAGCAGCGCCAGGGTCGTAATCATGGCGGCGGACCGTAGGCGATGGGCCCTGCCGTTTCACCGCAAACCTTGTCCGCGTGAGGAGTACAGTCGCGGCCGTCATGGCGCTGGGCACCCAGGTCCGCGAACTCGTCGACGCCTTCAGCGAGCTGGTCGCACAACACGTGCGCCTGGCCCGCATGGAGCTGCAGGAAGACGCGCGCTTCGTCGGCCTGCGCGTGGGGCTGATCGCCGCCTTCGCGCCGTTGATCCTCGTGGGCTACGGCTTCCTGTGCGTCGCGTTGGCGCTGCTGCTCAAGCGTGTGATGGCCATCGATCTCGCCTTCCTGCTCGTCGGCGTGCTCAACCTGCTCATCGGCGGCATCGGCATCGCCGTCGTCGCGCGCCAGCTCGGCCAGCGCAAGGTGATGCAGGCCACGATGAGCGAGCTCGACTCGAGCACCGCGCTGCTGCTGCCCAAGGAAACGGAGCGCGCATGAGTGACGCGCTCATCAAGGCTCCGCCGCGCGCGCTGGCCCCGGTGGCGAGCACCGACGAGGCGCGGGCCCAGCTCGCCGCCGCGCGCGAGAAGCTGATCTCGAGGTTGTCGGTGGTGGAAGAGGCCGTGGCGCCGCTGGGCAACTGGCGCACCGCGGTGCGACGCCACCCGTTGTTGGCGATCGGCGGCGCGTTCGTCGTCGGCTACGCGCTGGCCCGGCTGTTCTCACGCAGGTGAAGGTTCGAGGTTCACGATGAGCGATTCGACCGCAGGTGAAGCGAAGCAACCCGAGGCGGCGCCCGACCCGATGGCCGAGCTGCAGGACCGCTTCGCGCCGCAGCTCGAGCAGGCGCAGCAGCAGCTGCAGGAAGTGAACGAGCGCGTGAAGGACTTCATTCGCCAGAACCCGGGCTCGGTGATCCTCGGGGCGGCGGCGCTGGGGTTCCTCGTCGGCAAGTGGGCGTCGCGGCGATGAGCACCGGCGCGAAGAGCAACCCGGTGGTCGACCCCGAGGCGACGCGCCAGGCCAGCGCGAACGGCGCGCACGAGGGCGGCGTCGGCTCGCTGCTGCCCGACGACGTGAAGGACACGGTGATCGATCTCGCCAAGAACGCCAACTCGGCGCTCAACGGCGTGTCTGACGCGGTGGGGCTGACCGAGAAGGTCGAGCAGGCGCCGTACGCGATGGTCGCTGCGGCGCTGGGCATCGGGTACGTGGTCGGCGGCGGGCTCTTCACGCCCACCACCGCGCGCCTGTTCAAGCTCGGCATGAAGCTCACCTCGATCCCCGCGGTGCGCAACCGCCTGCTCGACGTCGCCGAGGCCGCCATCGACGGCGTGCTGGCGAACGCGGCGGGCCACGACGGCAACAAGAAGACCTGAAGGAAAGGAGCACCACATGTGGCGTTCATTGCGAAAGCAGCTCCCCGACGTCGACAAGGATGACCTGCTCGAGATGATCGGGCTCGAGTCGCGGCGCAGCACCGGCGATCGGCTCGTGCCGGCGTTGGCGCTGTTCGGCGCGGGCGTGCTGGTGGGCGTGGGGCTCGGCCTGATGCTCGCGCCCAAGCCGGGCGAGCAGCTGCGGGCCGATCTCAAGAACCGCCTCGGCCGCAACGGCCAGGTCGACGAGAAGCCGGTCGCCTCGGCCCCGGCGACGCGCACCTGAAGTGACGTCGCGCACCGACGACGTTCAGCCGCTGCCCCGCGACACGCCGGTCGATACGCCGGCGGCCGGAGTGGGCTCGCTCATCCAGGCTCCGGAGCTGGGCCTCGACCCGACGAGTGCGGGCGCGAAGGCGCTCTCGCTCGCGCGCAGCGTCGAGACGCTCGAGCCGCTCTACACCGCGTGGCGTGAGCTGCAGGCGGCGTGGGCGCAGGCCCGTGCGCGCTGGAAGAGCGAGGCGCAGCGGCTCGACGATCAAGGATCGCTGCTGCTCGGCGCCATGAAGGCTGCGTTCGAGGCCGGTGCGCCGGCGCCCGCCGATTCCCACGCGCTGGGGCCAGTCCCCGCGATGGTGGCCGAGGCCGAGGCGAAGCTCGCGCAGGTGCGGGCCGAGTACGCCGCGGCGGTCGCGCGCGCTGACGCTGGTTTCTCCGCCGAGGTCGAGCGCGTCAGGAGCGAGCTGGTGGCGCGCGTCGCCCGCCACGCGAGCGGCCACCTCGTGAAGTTCGAGCTCGTGGCGCGGCATGCGGGTGAGCGGCGCATCCTCCACTTGAAGAAGCTGGGCGACGACGACGCGGTGCTCGCGCTCCATCGCCTCAGCGGGCGCGCGCCGAGCCGCTACGGCTATCTCGCCGACGACTCCCTCGACGAGCTGGGCGCGACGCCGGCCTCGCTATACCCCGACGAGGGCGTGACCGAGGTGCGACCCACCGCGCCCGCGCTCGCCGCCGTGCTCGCCGAGCGCAAGACGATGTGGCCGGTGAAGGGCCATCTGCCGATGCTGGTGGGCGGCAAGCTGCTGCGGTGGGTGACGCGCGGCCCGGTGCTCGAGGCCGAGCTCGCCGAGGGTGACGGGTTTCGCAACGTGCTCACCCGGCAGGAAGCCGAGCAGATCACCGGCTCGTTCCTCGCGCTCAAGCTGGGCGGCGCGATCGACTTCGAGCTGGTGCGCGACTGAGCCCGGGAATCAGGGCCGCGAGACCTCGGCGAGCGCGTTGGCGGAGTTGAAGGCGCCGGCGAGCGCGGTGCGCAGCTGCGCTTCGGTGGCCTCGATCGGCCCGCCGCGCAGGAGCGGATCGCCGATGAGGTAGTTCCCGTTCGCCGCGCGGCCGAGCACCACCACGAAGTGACCGCCCGGGCTGCTGGAGTTCAGGTAGTTGCCCGCCGCCTTCTGGTCGCGGCCCCACGCGTCCCAGGTGGTCGAGCTGCCGATGATCACCGGGTTGCCGCGCGCCATCGCGGCGTTCACGTTGTCGACGGTGTTGGTCAGCCCGGTCACCTGGGCGCCCGACTGCACGAGGCCGTACCCGACGGTGCCCTTCACCGCGGGCAGCAGCGAGAGCCCGAGCGACTTCGTGCTGTCGTACCCGAGGATGGTGTCGCGCATCTGGTCGATGGCCGTCGACGCGTCGGTGGCGCCGGGCCGCGCGCGCAGCCCGAGGGCCGAGAGCGCCATCACCGCTGAGGTCGGCCCGCAGTCTTCGAAGCCCCACGGGTGATCGTTCGCGCCGACGGGATCGTTGTACGCGGTCGGGCCCCACTGGCTGAGGAAGTACTGCTGCGCCTCGGCGAGGCTCTGCGCGGTGCCCAGCTTGCGAGGCGGCTCCAGATCCTTCGGGCCGGTGGGCGTCTGCAGCTCGGCGTGGAGCACGCGATCGGCGCCGACCCACACGGTGCCGTGATCGAAGTCTTGCCGCTGCGAGCCATCGGCCGCGGTGTACGCCGGGCCCTTCGGCAGCCCGAGCTCGGCGCGGTGGGCCAGCGCGACGCCAGCGGCGAACCCGGCGGTGCGGGCGCGGGGATTCTGCAGCGCGCCGACCGTGGCGCCGTCGACGATGCCCGTGGGCTGGAGCCCGTTGTCCTGCTGGAACTGCCGGAGCCCGGCGTCGGTGATCGGCCCGAAGTTGGTGCCGTAGCCGCCCTGGGTCTTCATGCTCGCGGGCACGTAGCCGCCGGCGATGAGTGCGTCCTGCAGCTGCTTGATGGCCGCGCGATCGGCTTCACCGTTGGCGCCGCGCGCGAGCCCGAAGGTCGGCGCGAAGGGGCTGGTGCTGTCGAAGCCCAGCGGCGTGTTGGTGCGGTTGGCCAGCGCGATGGCGGTCGCGCGATCGACCGTGCCCGAGGGAGGCAGCGCGCTCGCCTTCTGAAAGGCCCGCACCGCGGTCTCGGTCATCGGGCCGAACGACTTGCCGTAGCCGGTGCTGCCCTTGATGTCCTGCAGGTAGCCGAGCGACATCAGCGTGTCCTGCAGTTGCTTCACGCGCGCCGCGTCGCTCGAGCCGCGCGTGAGCCCGATGAGATCGATGGGGCTGCCGGCGACCGGGGTGGTGGGCGGCGTGACGGGAGGAGTGGTGACGGGCGGCGTCACCGGCGTCGGCGCAGGCGTGGTGCTGCCGGGGATCGGCGTCGTCGAGAACTGGTCCTTCCCGAGGGGCAGGCCGTACACCGCCTTCCACGGATCTTCCCAGCGGTAGCGGAGCGCGTCGGCCTCGGACACCCCGAGCTTCTGGAACGTCGTCTTGCCCGCGTAGACGTCGTTGATCAGGTTCTGCATCGACTGGTACTTCCGCTGATCGATCGGCTTGTTCGCGTCGGCGGCGAGGTAGTTCGCGAGCGCCTGGTTGGTGACGCTCAGATCGCTGCGCGGCCCGCTCGGGAAAGCCGTGACCTGCGGCGCCGGCTCCGACGAGTCGTCGAGCCACACGTTGCGATCGAGGCCGTAGTTGAAGGTCGGCTGGTGGCCATCGTGCTCGCCCGCGCGGTACTGCCACCCGCGCACGTTGCCCGCGTCGACCGACCAGCCGCCGAAGCCCTCACCGAGGTTGGCGCGCATGTCGTCGAGGCCGGAGCTCGCCTGCTTCAGGTCGTAGTCTTTCGGGTACTGCGCCTGCCAGAGCGGCACTCCGAGGTCGGCGTACTTCGTCGCGAAGGGATCGTTCGGGCCCTTCACCATCTGCTCGTTCCACACCGACTTGCCCGTGTAGATGCCGAACTCGAGCTTCGACTCGGGGTGCGCCGTCTTCCAATCGGTGAAGGCCTGGTACGCGGTGTCGAGGATGCGCTGGTGGTTGGCGACGCCGGCGCCGGGGTTCAGCTTCGCGTCGACCTCCACGTCGAACCAGAAGGTCTTCACCGGCAGGCCGTTCATGCCGTCGAGGAGCCGCGTCATCTCCTGGCGGACCTGCGCGTCGGTCTTCGGCTGGCCGTTGGCCTGCGTCCACCGCATGTAGAGGTAGGTGTCGGTCTTGATGCCGTTGGCGGCGAGCAGGGTGGTCTCCTGCTTCAGCGCGGCCATCTGCGCGGTGTAGTCGGCGCCGGTGATGCTGCTGGTCGGCATGCCGATCACGCCGTGCTCCATGCCCATGCGCTTGAGCTGATCGACCTGCTGCTGCGTGATGCGCAGCTCGGGCGGGTTGCCGACCTTGCTCAGGTAGGTGGTGGTGTCGAACGAGAAGACCGGGCGGCGCGCGGCGAGGCTGGTGCGGCTGCTGACGGCCGCGACCGGGGCTGCGTTGAGATCGCCGCCCACCTGCGGAGCGCCGACCGTCGCCAACGCCTTCGCGCGCAGGGCCTTGCCGCGCCCCGTCGAGAACTCGTCTTTGCGCCCGGTGGTGCGCGCTTTGGGGGCTGACGTGCTCGACTCAGCGGTCAGCTTCTTCGGGGGGGCGGGAGTGGTCGAAGCAGTTCGAGAGGTGCGCATGGAGAAGTGTCGCGGCGTGGGTGGTGTGCGTCCGCTCCACCGACGTCAAAGGTGCTGCCAAAACCGCGATCATTTCCCGACGAATTTCCGGCCGAATTTCTGCTCGACCGCTCACTTCTTCGTCTTGACGATCGCGACCTCGGCCGTGCCCGCGAGGATCGCGGAGCCCGCGAAGAGGTTGTCGCTCTTGGGGCCGCCGAGCTTCGCGCTCTGCAGCACGATCACGTAGTTCGAGTCTTTGTTGGGGAACGCGGTGCCGGGAATCGTGACCTGCGTGCTCTTCCATTCCTGGGGGAAGGCGATCAGCTTGAGGAACGCGAGAGGGGTCATCGGGATGTTGGTGTAGGTCGGCTGGCCCTGGCCGCTCTGGCTGACGGGGAAGACGTTCACGAAGCCGAAGTTGCGATCGGTGCCGCCCGGCGGGTCGGGGCGGGTGAAGGTGAACTCCGTGCCGGCCTCGAGCTCGATGTAGCCCGCGGGCGGGTGGAACGCCGCGATGGTCTCGCGCGACGGCACGTGCGCGACCTCGGCGACGTAGGTCTGGGTCTGCACCTTGAACTCGAACTGGTACGTCGCGTCGTCGGTGTAGACGAAGCCCGCATCGGGAGAGAGCGCGTAGTTGCCGCTGCCCTGGTCTTCGAGCGTGAACGACGGCCCGCCGACCTGGATCAGTCTCGCCGCGGCGCCCGGCACGCCCATCGGCGCGACGTCGAGCGATTCACCCTGGCGCTGACCGAGGTACACGAACGCGAGGTTCTGCGCAGGAATCGTGATGCCGGCGTCGGTGAGCAAGATGCCCGCGTCGCCGAGGATGCCGGCGTCGAAGCCGCCGTCGAACGAGGGGATCGAGGCGTCGAGGCCGTTGCTCGCCAGCGCCTCGGCCTTGATGTCGATGTTGGGCGTGGTGAGGATCGTCGACACCGCGACCGTCTTCGCCTGCGCCTGCTTGGTGAGATCGCACCCGCTGGTCGCCAGCACGAGGGAGAGGGAAGCGAGGGCACCGACGACGGTCTTCGTGTTCATCATGGGCTTGCGAGCATACATTCTCGCGCGGCCGTGGCGACCAACCCCCTTCAGAGCGCGTGGCTGCGCTTCTTGCAGAAGTTCGGCGTTTCCTTCTTGTGGGCGTCGGTGATCGGCCTGGTGCTCGGTGCGGGCGCCTTCTTCCGCGTCGAGCCGCGCGAGCTCGAGGGAGATCTCCGCTGGCACGTGCCGCTGCGGCTGTGGCTCGAGGCGCTCGAGAACCGCACCGTCGACTGGCGCGCGCGCGAGCTGGGCTCGCTGTCCGAGCGCGACGACAACGTGGTGCTGGTGAACATCGACGAAGACACGCTGGCCAACGCGCGCGAGTCGGAGCACCCCGACTGGGCGATGCGCCCGTGGCCGCGCGAGCTGCTCGGCCAGTTGGCGCAGCAGGCGGTGCGCGAGGGCGCGGCGCAGGTCGTGATCGACGACGTCTTCAGCGACGTGAGCGCGCACCAGTGCACTCCGTGCCGCGGCGAAGACCCGCGCAGTGATGATCAGCGCTTCGCGGAGCTGCTGCGTGGGTTGGGTGGCAAGGCGGTGCTGGGGTTCGATTGGCGGGCCGAGCCGCGCAAGCCGGCCGATCGTCCGCTGACGCCGTTGTTGCTCAAGGTGGCCGAGGTCGACGAGCCCGAGAAGGCGCTGGCGGTGGTGCGCAACGTGCTGCTGCAGCGCGCGCCGGCGTACCTGCTCGAAGACCCCACGACGAAGAAGCAGGTGGTGTGGGCGGGGTCGACCGGTGAGACGCGCACCCAGAAGCTCGCGGCGGCGCTCGACGTGAAGGGCAGCCCGGTGACGCGCAGCCTCACTGCCGAAGACGACGCCGCGGAGATCGGCGCTGACCAGTTGCTGCGGCGGCTGGCGATGTTGCGGCTGCCGTCGGGCATCGGCGCGTTGCCTCGCGTGGGTTCGACCGAGGAGCCGGTGCCGGCGTTGCTCAGCCGCGAGCTGAAGCTGGCGAGTCTGCGGTTGTTGCCTGATCCCGACGGGGTGGTGCGCGCGGTGCCGCTGCTCCTCGAGGTCGAGAACCAGGCCGGGCAGGGCTACCCGACGGTGGCGCTCTTCGCGCGCGGCCCCGTGCCGGAGCTCTCGCTCGAAGGCCCGTACCTGAAGCTGGCGGACCTGGGCGCGGTGCCGATGTCGACGGCGGGCATGCTGACGCTGCGCTGGGGATCGGACGAGACCGGGCGCTCCGGCCGCGCGACGTTGAAGCGCGCGGTGCCGGCGTGGCGGCTGCTGGTCAACCGCGAGGACGACGAGGCCGGCCGCGGCGTGCGGCACCACGACAACGATCTCGCGGGGCGCACGGTGGTGCTCGTCGATGAGCGCACCTCGCCGCGCTACCAGACCGCGGTCGGCTCACTGACGCGCGGCGCGATCTGGGCGCAGGCGATCTCCAACGTCGCGCATGGGCAGGGCATCGTGCGCGCCACGCCGCAGGTCGACTTCTGGCTGACGGTGGTGTTCGCCTTCGTCGGCGCGATCTTGTCGGTCGCGTGGTCGAGCCTGGTGCGCCGGCCGGGTTGGCTGGCGTGGGTCGCGACGCTGGTCGGTGTCTTCGTGGTGCACGCGCTGCTCGCGCGACAGATGTACGTCACGCAGTTCCGGCAGGTGGCGATGTTCACCCCGGTGGCCGCGTGCAGCCTCACCTTCCTCGCGGCGCTCGGGTACGCGCGCACGCTCGAGCAGGGCCTGCGCGACTTCGTGCTGCGTGCGCTCGGCGGTGCGGTGCGGGCCGACGTCTTCCAGCGCGTCGAGCGCGACCTCGCGCTGATGCGGCCCGAGCGGCGCGAGCTGACGGTCTTTTTCTCGGACATCGAGGGCTTCACCTCGGTCTCGAACGAGAAGGAGCCGGCGGTGGTGGTCGACGTGCTGCGCGCCTACCTCGCCGAGATGACGACGGTGGTGCTCGACGCGACGGGCCACGTCGACAAGTACCTCGGCGACGGCTTGATGGCCTTCTGGGGCGCGCCGGTGGCCAGCGACGACGACGCGATGCTGGCGTGCAAGGCCGTGCTCGAGATGCACGCGAGGTTCGACGCGAAGCGCGAGGAATGGGAGCTCAAGTGCGGGCGCCCGCTCATCTTGCGGTGCGGGCTCGACAGCGGTGACGCGGTGGTCGGCGAGATGGGGACGCTGCACCGGGTCAACTACACGGTGATGGGCGAGCCGGTCGCGACCGCGTTCCGCCTCGAGGCGCTGGCCAAGAAGTACGGCGCCCGCACCCTGGTTGGCGAGTCACTCGAGGAAGAGTGCCGCGAGAAGTTCCTCTTCCGCCAGGTCGACGTGCTGCGGCTGGGGCGCGAGGGTGAGCCGGTGAAGGTGTTCGAGTTGCTGGCTGATCGCGAGAAGTTGAAGGGCTTCGAGTGGGTCGCGCAGTGGGAAGCGGGCGCGAAGTTGTTTGCCGAGCGGAAGTTCGCCGAGGCGGCGAAGGCGTTCGAGGCGCTGCACGAGCTGCGGCCGCGCGATGAGGTGATCGATCGGTATCTCGCGGCGTGTCGCGTCTATGAGAAGCAGACGCCCGGCGAGGGTTGGCTCGGCGAGTTGGCCTAGAACTCCCTCTCCCTGCGAAGCGGGGAGAGGGTCGGGGTGAGGGGCCGAATGTGTACGGCCTCATCAACGACCGCCCCTCACCCCAGCCCTCTCCCCCCAAGGAGGGAGAGGGAGCGCGTTGGGCGCCGCACCCACCACCACAACACCGCCGCGAAGCTCGCCACCACGGCCACCCACGCCATCAGCGCGCGAGGCTCGAGCTTCAATTCATCGAGCAACTTCCCACCGACCCACGACGAGATGGCGAGCGCGAGCAAAGACAACATCGTGTCGAGCGCGAATACCCGGCCGCGGAAGCGATCTTCGACACGCAGATTGATGAGCGACGTCGAGAACACCCACTGCGTCGACACCCCGGTGTGCGCGACCGCGAGGCACAGCGCAGCGAGCGCAAGGTGCGGCGCAAACGCGAACGCAAGCCACGCCGCCGACGTGACGAGAATGGCGATGCCGATCGCCCGCTCGAGGAACGCGGGGTCATCTCCACCCATTCTCCGCGCGACGAGCGGCCCGAAGAACGCGCCCGCCCCACGCATCGCCAGCAGAATGCCCACGCCCGCCTCAGGAGATCCCGCGACCGCGAAGAGCCGGCTGCCCATCACCGCGTAGAGCACCAGCGCGGCGCCACCGGCGAGGCTCCACGACGACTTCACGTACAGCACCCGCCGCACGGCCGGGTTGCGTGCCACGAGCTGGAGCCCGGCGCGCAGATCATCGAGCCCCAGCCGTCCAGACCACGTCTCGGCGGCCGGCGGCTGCTCGGGCCGGGCGATGACCGCGCGCGAGATGAACGCCGCCGACAGCAGGTAGCTCAGCGCATCGACCACGAAGCTCGCGTCGCGCCCCGCGAGCGCCGTGAGCGCGCCACCGAGCACCGCGCCGACGCCGAGCATCGCGCTCCACGTCGCACCCTGCAGGGTGTTGGCGGTGACCACCTCGTGCTGCTCGACGCTCGCGCCGATCGCCGCGGCCTCGGCCGGGTCGAAGAACGACGCCAGCGACATCTGCGCGAAGGTGAGCGCGTACACGAGCCACACGTGGTCCGCGTCGCGCACCAGCAGGAAGCCGAGCACCACGACGGCGCGCAGCAGATCGCACGTCATCATGATCGCTTTGCGCGAGAGGCGGTCGGCGATCACCCCGGCCATCGGAGAGAACAGCGCCGGCGGGACGAAGCGCGCAACGAGCATCAGCCCGATGGCTTCGGACCGCCCCGTGTACTGCTCGAGCAGCGAGTACAGCGCGATGAGGGTGAACCAGTCACCCGCGAGGCTGACCACCGACCCGAGCCAGATCGCGCGGAAGGTGGGCCTTCGCTTCAACAGCTCGAGGTAACCGACCGGGCGCTCCACGCGCGCGCGTGTATCACTGCTGCGGCGCGGGGCTGTCGTACTTCGCGAAGAACGCCGCCAGCTGGGGCCACAGCGTCTTCCCGGCGTGCTTGCTCACCACCGCGCCCACGTGCCCGCCCGGCAGGTGCAAGTGCACCTTGTCCTTCGCGCCGATGGCATCGATGAGCGCCGCCGCCGACGGCCCGGGCACGATGTTGTCGTGCTCGAAGGTGACGGCGAGGGTGGGGCAGGTGAGGTTCTTCAGCTTCACCGGCACGCCTCGCAGCGAGAGCTGCCCGTTGATGAGCGCGTCGCGCTGGTACAGGTCGCGAATGTAGGTCCGGTAGAACTCCCCGGGGATCGCGACGTTGTCGTTGCCCCACGTCTCGAGCGCGAGGAAGCCGTCGAGGAACTCATCGTTCCACGCGCGATCGAGCAGGCTGACCGCCTTCATCAACGGGAGCGTCGGCCGCAGCAGCTGAAACGCGCTCTGCAACAGCTGCCACGGCACCGTGCCCGTCGCGTCGACCAGCACGTCGACGTCGAAGCCCTTCGAGCGGGTCCACTGCGAGAGCAGGCTGCCGTCGTCGAAGCGCACCGGCGCCGCGAGGGCGACGAACGACGCGAGGTGCTCGCCGTGCACCGCGCCATGAATCGCGGTGAGCGTGCCGCCCATGCAGTAGCCGAGCACGTGCACCTTCTTGTGCTTCACCGTGCCGGCGACCTTGCGAATCGCCCGGCCGAGCGCGCCGTCGACGATGTCGTCGAACGTCACGTACCGATCTTCGTCACCCGGCGTGCCCCAGTCGATGCACCACACGTCGAAGCCCTGGCCGACGAGCCACTCCGCGAAGCTCTTGCCCGGCATGAGATCGAGCACGTAGTGCCGGTTGATGAGCGAGGGCACGAAGAGCACGGGCGTCTTGAACGCCAGCCCCTGCGGCCGCGGGAGATAGTGGAGCAGCCGCCACTTGTTCTCCGTCCACGCAACGGTGGCGGGCGTGACGCCGACCTGGGGCTTCGGGCGCACCGCGAGCCCGAGCAGATTGGTGAGGCGCTTCATGACTCGTACAGGGCCTCGAGCTGCGCGCCGAAGTGCTTGCTGACTTCCTTGCGGCGGATCTTGAGCGTGCTGGTGATGAGACCGCTCTCGACGGTGAGCGGCGTGTCGATGATCACGAACTTCTTGATGGTCTCGTACGAGGCGAGCTGCGCGTTGACGACGTCGATGCGCGACTGCACCAGCGCCTTGCGCGCCTCGGCGAACGCGCCCTTCGCGACGCCCGACTTCTCGAGGTGCGCGTTGACCGCCTGCTCGTGCAGCCACACCGCGGCGACGAGGTAGCGGCGCGCGTCGCCGTAGACGACCACGGTGTGAATGAAGGGATCGTCCTTGAAGCGGATCTCGATGTTCGCCGGGGGCACGTTCTTGCCGCCCGCGGTGACGAGGATGTCCTTCTTGCGATCGATGATCTGCAGGAAGCCGTCGTCGGTGAAGCGGCCCACGTCACCGGTCTTGAGCCAGCCGTCTTCGGTGAACGCCTCGGCCGTCGCCGCGGGATCCTTGTGGTACCCGCTGAAGACCGTCGGGCCCTTCGCCATGATCTCGCCGTCTTCGGCGAGCTTCACCTGCACCGAGGGGAGCACCTTGCCCACCGTGTCGAACCGGAATGCGTCGGGCCGGTTCAGCGTCAGCGTGGGGCTCGTCTCGGTCAGCCCGTAGCCCTCGATGATCAGCTGGCCGTTGGAATGGAAGAACTCCTTCACCTCGCGCTTCAGGCCCGCGCCACCCGAGAGGCAGAACTTGAGCTTGCCGCCGGTGACCTTCGCGAGCGCCGCGCGCTTCTTTTCCGGAGTCGCCTCGGGCATCGCCGCCATCGCGAGCTTTTCCCAGACCGCGGGCACGCTCATGAACACCGTGGGCTTCACGTCGGGCAGCTGCGCGAGCACCTTCGCCGGGTCCGACAGGTACGTGACCCAGCCCAGCGTGTTGCCCAGGCACGCCTCGCCGAAGCCGAAGATGTGGCTCATCGGCAGCCAGAGAATGTCGACGTCGTTGGTGTCGAGCAGCGGTGCGTTGCAGCGCAGCCAGTCGGCGCCGTTGACGCCCACGTTGCGGTGCGTGAGCGGAACGCCCTTGGGGTTGCCCGAGGTGCCGCTCGTGTAGAGCATCTGCGCGACCTGATCGAGCGAGACACCGTTGAGCAGCCGCTCGAACTCCCCCGGTGCTTCTTGATCGCGCGCCGCGCCCATCGACTGCACGCGCGCCCAGCTGACGAACTTCTTCTCGACCTCGGCGATCGGCGGCGTCGCCAGGCCCTTGCTGCGCATGGTCTCGATCACCGGCCCCGCCTCGATCGGCGAGAGCGCGACGATCTTCACCACGTTCGAGTACTCGCCCCACGCCTCGAACACGCGCTGCAGCAACCCCGGCGTGTCCACGAAGAGCACGCGCGTGTCGGAGTGCTTCACCACGTACGCCGCCTGCGGCGCGGTGTTCGCCGGGTAGACGGGCACCATCACGCCGCCCACGGCCTCGATCGCCATGGCCGCGCTGATCCACTCCACCGAGTTGGGGGCGAAGATCGCCGCGCGGTCACCCGACTGCAGCCCCGCCGAGGCGAGGAACAGCGCTGCCTGGCGAATGCCCTTCGCGTACGCCCCCCACGTCACCGAGCGCCAATCGCCCTCGGGGGTGGGCAGCATGAAGCGCACCCGGGTCTTGCGCTCTTCGAGGTTGTCGAAGATCGCGCGCGGCGCGGGCTTGAGATCGAGGAAGGGCGTGATGTCCATACGAGGGTCCTTCAGTTGGCCTTGGCGGCCTTCTTGGAGCTGCTGGTCTGCGTGGTCTGGAGCTCCGCGAGGCGCTCCTCGAGATCGATCAGGCGGCTGTTGATCTGGTTGAGGGCGTGCAGGGTCTTTTCCTGCTCACGGCGGGTCGGCAGCCCCCACGCGCCCCACCACTGCGCCGCGGCCTTCTCGGTCGCCGCCTTCATCTTCATCGACGCGGTCAGCATGCTGCCCATCGGCTGCAGCACCGCGGGCGACTTGAGCACCTGCTCGAACATCTCCGCCGTCTTCTGTTCCCAGGTGTCGAAGCCCTTCTTCCACTGATCCCACATCATCATGGTGTTGCTCCTTGTTGGTTCTACAGGCCGAGCCGACGCAGCTCGGAGGTGGTGGTGAAGTCGTCGTTGGTCTCGCCGTCGACCGCGGTGGCGCGCGCCACTTCGCCGAAGCACTCGAAGACCCAGCCGACCTGCCGTCGCTGAATCGTCGGGCCGACCGCGGGCTCGATGGTGGTGGTGGTGCGCACGCGCAGCGCCTGCGTGAAGGTGACGTCGGGCAGATCGAGGCGGCCCGCGGCGTCGACCTTCACCTGGTACGTGTCGCGCCCCGCGAAGGGCAGCCCGCGCAGCGTGCCGTTCATCACCGTGCCGACGCTGACCCAGTCCTTCCCGTTCTCGAGGGGGAAGCGGAAGATCGCGACCGGCGCCTGGTAGGTGATGAGCGTCTTGCCGGTGGTCGGCGCTTCGTCGCGGCTGGCGTACCCGAGCAGCAGGAGGTTTTGCCCGTCGTTCTGGTACACGCCGAGCACCGTGCCGCCGAGATCGAGCGGCGCGACGAACTGGCCACTCGGGAAGCTCGCCGCGAACCACTTGCCGGTCAGCGCCTCAGCCTGGATGGTGGCCACCTTGTCGTCGGCGTAGTCGACGCTCAGATCCCACTCGCGTTGGCCCTGCGCATTCACCGCGCCGTCGACGCGCACCGGCCGGGTCGAGCCCGGAGGCGACGCGAGGTAGTGCACCGGAATGCCGATCGCGGCCTTGAGCTCACCGACCTCGATCTTCCCGTCGAGGTTGGGCACGCACTCCAGCGGCGCGACGCTCGGCGCGACGTACGCGTCCTTCGAGGGAATGGTGCGGTTCTCGCCGCAGGCGGCGAGGCAGAGCAGGGTGAATGGGATCAGAGCGCGCTGCATCGATCAGAACCTCCACGCGAGGCGAACGCGGCCCATTTGCGCGGGCTGGGCGTTGAGGCCTTGCGACGGGTTGTTGAAGCCGGCGAAGGGGAAGAGGACCGCGTACTCGGCGAGGATGTCGAAGCCGTCTTTGCTCGACCACGTGAGCGCGCCGTGGAACTCGAGGCCGAGCGCGGCGTCGTTGCCCGGCGTCGAGCTCGCGTAGATCGCGCGGCTGAAGGTGCCGTCGACGTTGAGCTTGAGCTCATAGCTGCGGAACTCGAGCAGGCGGAACCGCGCCCACGGCCGCACGTACCAGGCGTCGGTGACGGTGCCGACGATCTCGTGGAACAGGATGCGATCGATTCGGTAGTCGGGGTGAAAGCGGAAGTTGTCGACCCGCGTGTCGCGCGGCACGTCGATCTGCGGCCCGTCGAGCTCGCCAGGTTTCGGGGGCGCGGTGGTGGTGGGAAACGCGCCGAACCCGGGAGCCGGATCACCGCTCGCCACACCGCCGTTGAGGCCGCCGTTCAAGAACTGCTCGGGGCCGCCGATGGTGGTCTCGATCGCGCCGCCCGCCTGCAGCGAGGTGATGCGGTCGCGCAGCAACACGCCCGGCAGCAGCGACGCCTGGTCGACGCTCGCACCGAGCAGCGCGAACTCCGCCTCGAGCTTGAACTGCGGCGCCGCGATGCGAATCCACGCGTCGACCACGCCGGCCTGGTAACCGCGCTCCATCACCGAAGAAGGCGAGAGCTGCACGCCACCCACCGTGGGCAGGTAGCTCGCCGGCGCGTCGTTGCTCTGCCAGCGGTACGAGCCGAGCAGGCCGTATTCCACGGTCCACTTGCCGGCGAGGCGGCGGCGGCGGCGCGAGTGATCGTCGCGCACGTTCATGAACGCGAACGAGACGGAGTGCACGTCGGTGCTCGCGTCGAGGATCAGCTGGCGGCTGCCATCCTTCCTCTGCTGCGTCGGGCCGACCGCGCTGAAGTCGTACGCCACCGCCCAGAGGTGATCGGCGATCGAGGTGACGAACGCGACGCGATCCGCCTGGTCGCCCAGGTTGCAGTCGAGGCAGTCGCCGCCGTTGGCCATCATGCCCAGGCCCCACATGTTCCCCATGCGGCCGGCGGCGAAGTAGCCGATGGGGGTGAGGATCTCGCCGTACGCGCGCTTCAGGCGGAACAGCGTGCTGGGCAGCTGGCTCGCCGACGCGGCGGGGGTGGGCGAGGTGCCGGTGCCCGGTGAGAGCGAGGGTGCCGAGCCCAGCCCCAGGTTGTCGAGCAGGTCGATGCGCACCTTCACCGCGGCGGCCGCGAACGGCGCGTAGATCGCGAGATCGGTGCGCAGGCGCATGTCGGCGGCGAAGAGCGACTGCCCGGTGGGATCTCCGAGCGGCACGGCGAAGAGCGGCTTGCCCGAGGGCGTGGTGCCGCGATCGAGGTCGAGGTTGTTGAGCCAGTCACCCCGCATGCGGAAGTAGCCGCTCAGCGCGAACTCGATCTTCTCGCGCGCGAAGAGATCTTCACCGTGATCGGCGAGCCCCGAGGCGAGCGCGCCGGTGCTCACCAGCGCACAGAGCGCGGCGGAGACGAGCTTCACGGCTCACCCCCGAGGAACACGCGCAGCTCGCGGGTCGATTCGCTCGCCGCCTCGAGCATCGGGAAGTGGCCGCACCGCGGGAAGACGACCAGCTTCGAGTTCGGCAGCTGGCGCACCAGGCGCTCGCCGACCGACAGCGGCGTCACCACGTCTTCGCGCCCCCAGAGGAGCAGGGTGGGCACCTTGATGCGCTGGTAGGTCTGCTCGACCTCGTCGAACTTCATGCCGCGCACCGTCTCGAGCGCGGCGAAGCGGGTGCCGGGGCGATCGAACGCGCGCTGCACGGCCTCGACGAAGGGCTCGGTCACGAAGTCGGGGTCGTAGAAGCCGAGCGTCATGCGCTCCTCGGCGCGCTGGTCGTAGAAGAGCGAGAAGAGGAGCTCTCCGATGCCCTGCGCGCGCGCCATGTGGAACATCGAGGGCAGCTGCGACTCGTAGACCCACGCGTCGTAGAGGGCGATGCGCTCCACGCGGTCGGGTTGTGCAAGTGCGAAGGCCAGCGCCACCGACGAGCCCCACGAGTGCGCGACGATCGACACCTTGCCGGTGACGCCGCGTTCCTTGAGCAGCTCGGCCACCAGCTTCGCCTGCGCCGGGGGCGAGTAGTCGGCGACGGGGCGATCGGTCCACCCGAAGCCGCGCAGGTCGAGCGCAATGACGCGGTGATCTTTCACCAGCCGGGGCATCACCGCCGCCCAGTTCTCGATGCTCGACGCGAAGCCGTGCAACAACACCACCGGCGGGCCCTCGCCCACGTCGACGTAGCGCACGCGCGTGCCGTCGACCGTGAGGTACGTCGCCTCCGTCGGCTCGCCCGGCATGGCGCCCGAGTGGAAGTGCAGGCAGCCACTCAGGGCGACGAGGCTCAAGGCGCTGGCGGCGAGCCGGAACATCAGGGCGAGAGCCTCCGCACTTCGGTGACGTCCGTGAACTCAGTGCTCGTCTCGTTGTTCTGCGAGCTGACGGTCGCCACCGTGCCGAAGCACTCGGTGTTCCAGTTGAAGCTGCGAATGACGATCGAGGGCACGGTGTTGAGCGACCGCGTCATCACCGTTCGCACCCGCAACACGTCGAAGCCGGCAAAGGGCGTGGCCGCGGTGCCCGTGCGGTCGACCGTCATCTGATACCGCTCGCTCTGGAAGGGCAGGGTGAAGCCGATCACCGCGCCCTGGTAGCGGCCGGTCACCGTGGCGTTGGTTTCCCACGTGTCGTTGAGCGCCAGCGGGAAGGCGAGCACCTTCACCCACGGCTCGTAGCGCAGCCGCGTCGACGTGACGCCGTCGGTCGTCGAGACCACGCCCTGCAGGTAGAGCGCGTCGGCGCTCGCCGAGAAGACGCCGCGGAGGTCGGAGCCCTGGCCGAGCTCGGTGGTGTAGCCGCCGTCGGGGAAGTCGGCCTCGTACCACTCGCCGGTGAGCGCCTTGGTCTCCACCAGGCGCGAGGCATCGCCCGCGAGCGCGCCCGTGAAGTCCCACGTGCCGCCGTCGCCGCGCGTGTCGTACGTGGTGGCGCCGCTGATCTTGAAGGTCGCGCGCAGACCAGGCTGGAAGAAGACCTCGCCGCGATCGATGCGCCCATCGTGGTTCGGGAGGCAGCCCATCATGCCGCCGCCGCCACCGGTCGTTCCGCCGCCGCCGGTCGCGCAGCCGCCACCCGTCGTGCCACCGCCCCCACCCGTCGCGCTCCCGCCGCCGGTCGAGCCACCACCGCCGCCCGTCGCGCTGCCGCCGCCGGTCGTACCGCCGCCCGTGCCGCCGTCGGTCACCACCGGCGCGCAGGTGCCATCGCCGCGGCACATGCCGCTGGCGCAGTCAGCGCCCACCCGGCACTCGACCGGAGAAGGGCCCGGGCAGCCCGACAGCAACAGCAGCGAACCGAACAGCGCGACGACGCGAGACATGCGCGCGCCCATAGCAGGGGCGGGGCGGCCCGCGAAGGGCGGCGCCGGGCGGAGGCTGGAGAGGTCGTTGTGCATGTGCGAAGAGGAGGGCCTCTTGGCGCACGAAACAGGGTCGTGTCAAGCGCGTTCATGTTGCGTTGCACAGCGGCCGCACGTAGGGTGCCGCGCATGCTCATCAAGAAATACGGCAACCGGCGGCTCTACGACACCGACGCCAGCCGGTACATCACGCTGGAAGATCTGACCGAGTCGATCCGCGGTGGCGCCGAGGCCCGGGTGGTCGACGCGAAGACCGGCGCCGACCTCACCCAGGTGACGCTGACGCAGATCATCATGGAAGGCCGCGGCGCCCAGAAGTTGTTGCCCGCGACGCTCCTCCACCAGCTGATTCGCCTCGGAGATGACGCGCTGGCCGACTTCCTCGGCCGCTACGTGCAGGCCGCCCTCGAGCTCTACCTGCAGGCCCGCAAGACGTCGCAGAGCTTCATGCCCTTCAACCCGCTGGTGGCGCTCACCCAGTTCGCCCAGAACGGGCCGTTCGGCTCGTGGGGCCAGCAGCAGGGCGCGCCGCAGGTGCCTCCTCCGGCCCCGCCCGCCGCGACGTCTGACGTCGATGGGCTGCGGCGCGAGCTCGACGAGCTCAAGAACATGCTGCGCAAGCGGAAGAAATGACGGAGAATTGGTGCAGTGCACAAGATTCCGCTTGACGGTGCGCGTCAGGTGGCTATTTTGTGCCCGTTCCGACGCGATCCCCGCGAGCGGACCTTCCACCAGGAGCTTCCCCATGGCCGAGACCAAGACCACCCCCGCTTCGCAGCTGCACAACAACCCGTTCGTCGGCACCGAGAACGTGAAGAAGATGTTCGACGAGCAGTCGACCCGCATGACCCAGATGTTCGACGAGCTGGGCAAGGCCCACTCGAAGTGGATTGAGTACGGCAACACGCAGATCGACGAGATGAACGAGCTGATGAAGACCCAGTTCAACTACGTCAACGAGCTCGCGGCCGGCTGGCGCAAGCTGTCGCTCGAGACGGCGAAGAAGACCGTCGAGTCGTTCAAGGCCTGAGTCGCCTGCTGCACCGCAACACGCGCGGTCCTCACCTGCGGGTGAGGGCCGCTTCCTCTTCTCCCCTTCCCACGACCCCATGCTCGAGCAGACCCCCTCGCAGGTGACGGCCCCGCTGACGATGCAACCCGACGTGCCGCTGATGCCGACCCCCAGGAGCACCGTGCTCACCGACGGGCCCGCGTCGCTGTACCGCTTCTCGCTGCCCGAGGGCGTCGCGCCCGCCAAGGCGCCGCCGGTGCTCTTGGTGCCGTCGATGATCAACCGCTGGTACGTGCTCGATCTGCGCGCCGGCTGCTCGGTGGCCGAGGCCTTCACGAAGGCCGGGCTCGACACCTGGTGCCTCGACTGGGGCACGCCCGAGTCGCACGATCGCTACTTCACCTGGAACGAGGCGCTGCAGCGGCTCGATCGCATGCTGCGCCGCGTGCGCCGCGTCACCGGCGCCGAGAAGGTCGTGGTGCTCGGCTACTGCATGGGCGCCACGCTCACTTCGGTGCACGCCGCGCTCAACCCCGACCTGTACGCCGCGTTCATCAACCTGCTCGGCCCCATCGACTTCTCGGCCGCCGGCATGCTGGGCCGCATGACCGACCCGCGCTGGTTCGACGCGTCGGTGGTCGCCGAGGCCGGCAACGTCAGCCCCGAGCAGATGCAGAGCGGCTTCAAGCTCCTGCGCCCCACGCAAGACATCGCCAAGGCGGTCACGCTGCTCGAGAAGGGCATGGACCCCGCCTTCCAGCTCTCGTACCGCGCGCTCGAGGCCTGGGCGTCCGACAACATCGCGTTCCCCGCGGCGGCCTACGAGACGTACATCACCGAGCTGTACCAGAAGAACAACCTCGTTCACGGTCGCCACCACGCGCTCGGTCAGCGCGTCGACCTGCACGCCATCACCTGTCCGGTGCTCACCATCGCCGCCGACAAGGACACCATCTGCCCGCCGAACGCAGCCGTGGCCTTGAACGCCGTCGTGGGATCGACTGTGACCAGGGTGTTGCCGGTGCCGGGCGGGCACGTGGGCGCCGTCGTTGGTAGCAAGGCTGCAGAGAAGCTGTACCCCGCACTCATCGAGTGGGCGAAGAGCGCCCCTCACACGGAGAAGTCATGAACCTGAAGGACCTGAAGATCATCGTCACCGGCGGCGCGCAGGGCATGGGCGCGCACTTCGCCAACCGTTTGCTCGAGGCCGGCGCGAAGGTCGCCGTGGGCGACGTGAATGAGACCGCGCTCGCCGCGCTCCCCGCGGGCATCAAGCGCAAGAAGCTCGACGTCAGCAACGAGGCCGACGTGGTGGCCTTCGTCGACTGGGCGCACCAGGAGCTCGGCGGCCTCAACGGCCTCATCAACAACGCCGGCATCATTCGCGACGGCCTGCTGGTGAAGAAGGACAAGACCACCGGCGCCGTCACCAAGATGAGCACCGAGCAGTTCAACTCGGTCATCAACGTCAACCTCACCGGCGCGACGATGATGGTGCGCGAAGTGGTCGCGAAGATGGTCACCACCGAGCAGCGCCCGGGCGTGATCGTCAACATGTCGTCGATCGCCCGCCACGGCAACCGCGGCCAGAGCAACTACGTCTCGGCCAAGGCGGCGCTCGCGGCCAACACCGTCACCTGGTCGCGCGAGTTCGCGAGCTTCGGCGTGCGCGTCGGCGCGGTGGCCCCCGGCATGATCGAGACGCCGATGACCTCGGGCATGAACCAGAAGGCCCTCGACGCGTTCGTCGAGAAGATCCCCGTCGGCCGCATCGGCAAGCCCGAAGACATCTGGTGCGCCGTGAAGTTCATCATCGAGTGCGACTACTTCACTGGCCGAACGATTGACGTCGACGGTGGCCTTGGCTTCTGAGCCGAGTTAGACCCCCGGGCTCTGGAAGCGTTCTTCAAATACCAGGGCCTGGGGAACGACTTCGTCGTCATCGATCGCCGCGAGAGTGGAATCGACGTCGACGCCGAGACCTCACGCCGTCTCTGCGATCGCCACTTCGGCATCGGCGCTGACGGTGTCCTCGCGATTCTTCCCGAGGCGGGCACCGCCGGTCGCATGGTGGTGCACAACGCCGACGGGTCGATCGCCGAGATGTGCGGCAATGGCCTGCGCTGCGTGGTGAAGCACGTCGCCGAGACGAGCGGCGACCGGCCGACCTCGCTGCGCATCGCCACCGGCGCCGGCACCCTCGACAGCGAGCTCGAGTGGGGCGCGTCGGGCGTGGAACGCGTGACCGTCGCCATGGGCCCCGCGCGGCTCGAGGCGCCCATTCTCCCCGCGGGCGGGCCCTTCGTTCGCCAGCCCGTGCCTGGCACCGCGCCGGCCGTGCTCGGCACCGCGGTCAGCATGGGCAACCCGCACCTGGTGCTGCTCGACGTGCCGCCTTCGGAAGCAGGGCGCCTGGGGCCGTCGCTCGAGGTGCACCCGCTCTTTGTGCAGCGCACCAACGTCGAGTTCGTGCAGCCGCGCGCGGCGGGCGGGCTCGAGGTCGCGGTATGGGAGCGCGGCGTGGGCCTGACGCTCGCCTGCGGCACCGGCGCGTGCGCCACCGTGGTCGCCGCGGCGCTCGACGGGCGCGTGAAGTTCGACGAGTGGGTGCCGGTGCAGCTCCCGGGCGGCCTGCTCGAGATCAAGGTGAAGGCCGATCGCTCGCAGGTGTGGCTCAAGGGGCCGGTGCGCGCGGTCTTCGAGGGGCGCGTGCCGTGAGCCCCGAGCAACGCAGCCTGTCGATCGTCGGCATCACCGAGATCGAAGCGCTCCAGGAAAAGATCCTCACCGAGCTGTCGTCGATGTGCGCCGCGCAGAGCGGGGCGCTGTGGGTGTCGGGCGAGCGCGTCGGCCTGCGCCTGCGCGCGTGGAAGGGCATCGTCGATCGCCAGTCGCTGCCGGAGCTCGTCGACCCCTCGCTGGTGCAGACCCACGCGTGGAAGTCGGGCCCGAGCTTGCTGGTGCCGTTGCTCCTCGCAAGCAGCGACGTCGAGGGCAGCCCGCCAGAGCTGGTCGGCCTGGTGCAGTTGAGCGATCCCCTCTCGGGTGGCTTCGCCGACGAGCTGCTCGACGAGTGCGAGGCCTTCGGGCCGTTCGCTGCGACCGCGATCAAGACCGCGCTGCGCTTCGCCTCGCTGCAGCGCCAGGGCCTGCGCGATCGCGAGACGGGCGCCTACACGCTCTCGTACTTCACCGACTACGCGACCAAGGAAATCTACAAGGCCCGCCGCTACGGCCGCGCCTTCTCGCTGCTGACCTTCTCGCTCGATCAGCTCGCGCAGATTCGCCAGCGGCTGGGGCACGCCGCGGTCCGCCAGGCGCAGCAGATCGTCCTGCGGGTGATCTCGCAGATCATCCGTGACTCCGACGTGGTGGCCCGCGCCACCGAGCAGGAGTTCCATGTCCTGCTCCCCGAGACCGACTACTTCGGCGGGCTGATGTTCCTGCGCCGGGCGCTGAGCGCGGTGCACGAAGAGCCCGATGCCCGCGCGATGGAAGCGCGCGTCTCCCTCGGGCTGACGGGCGGCGTGGCGACGTTCCCCCGCGATGGCGACGACTTCGACGAGCTGCTGGTCTGCTGCCGCCGCCGTATGGACGAGCGCCGCGGCTCGCTGCACCACCACCTGCGCCTCGAGCCGCTGCCGTTCTGGGACGAGGTCGAGCTGCTGCTGGGCAACTCGCGCTCCCCGAAGCTCCCCGAGGCGTCGGGCGAACCGTCACGGCGCGGCAAGGTCGCCGACGTGCTCTTCGAAGAGCTCCAGTCGGAGATCGGGCGCGAGTTCCTGCGCGACCCGATGGCGCGCGGGCTGCTCTACGTCGGCGGGCCGGGCATCAAGACCGAGCTGCCCATCGTGCGCGCGCTCGATCACGCCCCGCACGACTTCGCGCCGCGCGTCTACCTGCTCGGCCGCCACGCCGACCTGTCGGAACACCACGCGTTGACTCCCGTGTTCCTCGAGGGCGACGAACGGCTCGCGCGCCACGAGTTCCTGCTGTGGATGGGTGACGGCTCGGCGTACGCGCTCTTGCAGCGGCGCGGCCGCGGCGCCACCTGGGGCTTCCACACGTCCGATCCCACCCTCGTCGAGGGTCTCGTCTCCAAACTCCAGACTGCGTACGACCTGCAGCCGTACTGACCCATGTCCTCGCCTCGCAAGGTGCTCCTCGCTGACCCTGACGTCTCCGCCGTGCGCGGGTTGACGAAGGCCCTGCGCGCGCGCGGCTACCAGGTGCAGTACGCGCCCGACGGGAGCAAGGCGCTCGAGGTGTCGGTGCTGCGGCACCCCGACGTGATCCTCTTCGACGAGCACTGCACGCTCATCGAGGCGCGCAGCTTCATCCAGATTCTCGGGTCGAACCCGCGCACCGAAGACATTCCGGTGGTCGTCACCACCACCGGCCGCGACGCCGATCGCTTCCGCAACCTGCGCGAGGGCGTGCTGCAGAAGCCGTTCAACCTCGACGAGGTGATCGCGCGCATCGATCACCTCTGCCGGCGGGTGGCGGCCGCGGCCCAGCTGCGCGGCGACGCCAAGGAGATCGAGGGCGGGCTGGCCCAGCTGCCGCTCGCCGATCTCCTGCAGATCATGGCGATGAACCGGCGCACCGGCCGGCTCACGCTGCAGCACGGGCACTCGAAGGGCGAGATCCAGATCGCCGATGGCCGCCCGGTGAACGCGCGCGTCAACGACATCGAGGGCGAGAAGGCCCTCTTCCGCCTCATCGGGTGGCGCGAGGGCACGTTCGCCTTCTCCCCCGGTGCGGCCCCCACGAAGGCGCACATCGATCGCTCGATGGAAGACGCGCTGCTCGAGGGCATGCGCCAGAGCGACGAGCGGGAGCGCCTGTTGGCGTTGCTGCCCGGCCTCAAGGAAATGCTCGCCCTGGTGCCCGACGCCGGCGAGGTGATCGATCCCTTGCCCGTGACGCGCGAGGTCTTGCGCGTGCTCGCCCAGCCGCGGCGCGTGTCGGAGGTGCTCGACCTCGCCGACGCGCCCGATCTCGACGTGCTCGGTTCGATCGTCACGCTGCTCGAGAAGGGCATCGTGCAGCGCTTCGAGGCCGTGGGGGTGCGCGACGCGCCGTTGCTCGGCACCGCCGAGATCCACGCGCTGCGCGGGCACCTGCTGCGCGGCCGTGCGCACCGGCAGGCGCTGGTCACCAAGATCTTGCTCGCGGGCACCGGTCCCAAGGCGGGCCGCTGGTTCCTGCGATCGCTACCGAACCTGAAGCCGCTCTCGAACGATCCGTCATGCCTGCGCAGCAGCTTCGGCACGCTGGGGACGCTCGAGATCAGCGACGTGTTGAAGGTCGACTTCGTCTTCGCGCCGACGGCCGAGGCCGCGCGCCCGCTGTGGCGTCCGTTCATCAGCTCGGCGCTGGGCGTGCTGGTGCTCGAAGAGACCGAGCCGGTGATGAAGCTGGTTCGCGCGTGCGCGTTCGAGCTGCGCCTGCCGGTGGTGATCGCCTCGGGTCCCGCGAGCGGAGGCCTCGTGCAGACCGACGTGCTGCCGTCGTCACTGCGCGGCGCGCCGAGCGGGGTCGCGATCGTCAACACCGACACCGCGACCGCGGTGCGCACGCTGCTCCTCGCCTCGTTGCAGGCGCCCGTCGGCGAGGTCATTCCCGACGCGCTGGTGCCCGCCGAGCTGGGGTGAACGGGTGGGGTGCGACCCGGCAATCTGAACCGCCCCGGGGGCGCGCGTGACGTGTCGGCCCTTTGGCGCTGGCCCCGCCGCTGCAAACGCAGGGGACCATGCAGCCCATCAACTCCCAGCCCACCCTCGTCGTCCCGGCCGCCAACGATCTTCCCGCCTCGGAACACCCCGAGCGCGCCCGCCGTCGTGAACGTGAGCGCCGCCTGCGTGGTCCGGCGTGGGTCGAGCCGCACCGCGCCCAGCAGAGCGCCTGACTGTCTCCCTCTCCTCCGCAGAGGAGAGGGCCGGGGTGAGGAGAGACGCCGCTTCACCCAATTTCGCGCATCCCCGGCAACGCCCGCAGCAGCTCGAACTCAGCCTCGTCCAGCGTCGTCAGCCGCTTCGACTTGAGGTGCTCGAGCGCAATCTCCACCTTCACGACCCCGTCGCTCGTCGACCGCGTGATCCGCGGCCGGCCACCTTCGCGCCGGCACGCCGCAATGTCGTGCTGCAACGCGCGCAGCCGCTTCGAGAGCCGCAGCGCCACCTTGCCCTCGGGCGTCTCGAAGGTCTGAAAGTGCTTGTTGCGCGACAGCGGTGCCCCCTCGTCGAAGAGGCGCATCACCAGCTTTCGCACGAACGGATCCATCAGCGCGAACGAGGAGGTTACCACCCCAGCCCCACGCCCGGCTGGACTACGCTTTCGCCCCGCGATGCGACTGCGAACCCCCGTGTTGCTGGGCTGCGTGGCCTGGGCTGCGCTGACTGCGTGCGAAGAGCCGCGGCAGGCTGACGAGCGCAAGAAGGTCGAGAGCACCATCGACCTCGTCGCGCACGGCCGCGCGGAGCTCTCGGCGGGCCGGCCCGAAGAGGCCATTCGCGAGTTCAAGAAGGCGATCTCGGCGAGTCCGGAAGACGTGAACACGTACCTGCTGCTGGCAGACGCCTATCGCCTGGCCGGCAACGAGGCCGCGGCGACGCTGACCTTGAAGCAGGCCGAGTCGGTGAGCGGCACGCAGGACCCGAGCATTCGCCGCCAGCGCGCCGAGCTGCTGCGCAAGATGCACCAGATGAAGGCCGCGATCGCCGAGCTCTCGGCGTTGCGCGACGAAGACCTGCTGACCGACCCCGAGATCCTCGACCTCGCGCAGCTGCTGGCTCACCGCGGCCGCATCGACGAGGCGTTCAAGACCATCGAGCGCATCCAGATGCGGAACGCCGATGACCCCGAGGCGAAGGTGGTGGAGGCGGAGATCCTCTTCGCGAAGGGCGAAGACGTGGTGGCGGCGAAGATCATCGATCGCCTGCTGACCGAGAACGCGGGGCTCACCAGCGCCCGGCTGCTGCGCGCGCGCTACTTCCTCAACCAGGGCCAGCTCGAGAACGCGCAGAACGATCTCACCCTCATCGACGCGAAGGATCTGAAGCGGGAAGACGTGGTCGGCCTGCGTGCGCGCGTGCTCAACGAGCTGAACCGCTCGGAAGAGGCGGCCGCGTTGCTCGAGCAGCTGATCGCCGACAACCCGAAGGACGCCGAGATGATGGCGCTGCTCGCCGAGACGAGGCTGATCCAGGGCAAGGGCGGCGACGCGCAGGTGCTCGTCGACAAGGTGCTCACCATGGAACCCCGCTGGGCGCGCGCCCTCTACGTGCGCGGCCGCGCGTTCGAGCTGCAGGATCGCTTCGAGGAAGCGCTCGCCGACTACCAGGCGTCGCTGCTCACCGACTCGACGTTCGCGCCGGCGCTCAAGCGCATCTGGCGGGTGCAGAAGCGGCTGGGCAACAAGGCGGAGGCGATCTCCGCGCTCGAGCAGCTCTTCGTGCAGAACGACATCGACTTCGACGAGAAGGTCGAGCTGGCGCGCTTCTACGCCGAGACCTGGGCCAACGTGGATCGCGGCGAGAAGCTGATCAACGAGGCGCTCAAGAAGGAACCGAAGAACCCGGAGTACCTCGCCATCAGGGCCAAGCTGACCAAGGTCGCCGTGGGCCTGGGGAAGAAGAAGGCTCCGGACAACGGGATCCAGATCATCAAGGGTGGCCGGCGCCGCTGAAGTGTGAAGAAGCGTTGTCCCGGCGTGCGCCGCGCGCGGGAGACCGCTACTCAGGCGCCCCATGATTCCGCCCCGTCCCCCGATGCACCCCGCGGTCACCGCCGCGCAAGCTGAGTTCAACGCCGATCTCGTGCAGGAGGTCGCGCGCGCCGTCGCTGAGAACGCGGTCGTGGTGGTCGGCGTCGCGGGGCTCGGGCCGGGCAAGCGCGCGAAGCGGCTGCTCGACGAGAAGAAGGTGCCCTACAAGTACCTCGAGTACGGCAGCTACTTCTCGGGCTGGCGGCGGCGGCTCGCGCTCAAGATGTGGGTGCAGTGGCCGACGTTCCCCCATGTGTTCGTCAACGGCACGTTCATCGGTGGCGGGAGCGATCTGAAGAAGCTGATCGAGTCGGGGGAGCTCGAGCGGATGCTCGCGGCGCCTCGGCCACAGCCTTGAGGGTGGTCGTGGGTGAGGGGGTTGCGCCTTGCTCGTTTCGAGGCAGCCCCTTTCTGCGGTCGCCGGTCATGCAGGTGATGCACGCTTCGGGCGACGAATGGCGTCGCGCGGTCGCCAGCACAGCCGCCTGACGCCATTGGTTGCGCGTCGAGCAGGGCGCAGATCACGGCACCACCACGTCCCTCGAGGCCAGCCAGCGTTCAGCCGAGCAACCGGTCCGCGCGATCGAGCACCCGCCGCACTGACTTCTTCACGCTCTTCGGCCCCACGACGACCGCGAGCACGCGATCCGCTCGCAGGTACTTCTGCGCGAGCGCCTTGAGATCCGCCAGCCGCACCGCGTTCAGCTCCGCCTTCTTCTGCGCGAACGTCTCCGCCGGCCGGTACAGCTCGACGCCGCCAAACCACCCGCACAGCTCGCCTGGCGCGTCCTGCAGGAAGTCGAGGTGCATCGAGAACCGCGTCCGCGCGCGCTCGAGTTCTTCACGCGTGATCTGCCCACGCCGCAGCGTCGCCAGGGTGCGCAGCGACTCCGCGTACACGTCGGCGATGTTCTCCGGAGCACACGCCCCGTCGATCTCGAACGTCCCCGCATCGTGGAACGTCTCGATCATCGCGCCGACCGAGTACGCGAGCCCGCGCTTCTCGACGATGTTGTACGGCAGCCGGCTCG
The DNA here is from genome assembly GCA_046351675.1 of Myxococcaceae bacterium. Taxonomy (GTDB): domain Bacteria; phylum Myxococcota; class Myxococcia; order Myxococcales; family Myxococcaceae; genus Archangium_A. Next base: position 89,370 of record JAXLYB010000012.1, on the reverse strand, counting down.
ACAGCCCGTCATCGAGCACCCGCCGCAGCAGGTTGAGCCCTGACGCGTCCGGGTGATCTTCGGCCACGGTGGGGAAGCACAACCGGAACTCCACCTGCGGCTCATCGAGATCGACGAAGCACAACTTCGGCGGCGCCGGCTCGTGGATCGGCGGAGGCGCCTCGGCCAACCGCTGCCCCTCGCGCACGTGACGAAACGCCTTCTTCGTCGCCGCGACCACGCGCCGGTGGCTGATCGGCCCCGCGACGCTGACCACCAGGTTCCCCGCGCCGTACGCCCGCGCGTAGTGCCGCTTCACGTCAGCGAGCGTCAACGCCTTCACCGAGTCGGGCGTCCCCGCGATCTTCATCGCCAGCGGGTGCTCGCCGTACAGCGCGCGCTTGCACAGGTTGTCGACGTCGATGTCTCGCCCGCGCTCATCGACCTCGTCGAGCATCTCCTCGAGAATGATGCGCTTCTCCGTCGCGAGCTCAGCCAGCCGCGGCCGCGTCAGCATGTCGCCGAGGATCTCCAGCGACACCTCGAGTCCGTCGACGTGGGTCGGCGTGTAGAAGCAGCTCGAGTCGCGCATCGTGACGGCGTTCAGATTGCCGCCCTGCGCCTCGACCGCCGCGTTCATGCGCACCGAGTCGGGCCACCGCGCGCTGCCTCGAAAGAACAAGTGCTCGAGCAGGTGACTGACGCCGTTGGTCGCGGACGACTCGTGCCGGCTGCCGACGCGCACATAGACCGCGCACATCACGCTGTGGAGGTGCGGCGTCTCGACAGTGACGATCTGCAGGCCGCTGGGCAGCAGCGACTTGTGAACCGAGAAGCTCACGCGCGCGGGAAGGTGAGGGTGAAGGTGGTGCCGGCGCCGACCACGCTCTCGACCGCGATGGTGCCGCCGTGCGCTTCGATCATCTGGCGCGAGAGGGGCAGTCCCAGGCCCGTGCCGCCCTGCTTGGTGGTGAAGAACGGCTCGAACAACTTCTCCCGCGCTTCGGGGCTGATGCCGCTGCCGGTGTCCTTGATCTGCACCTCGAACCGCTCGCCGACCGTGCGCGCGATCACTGACAGCGTGCCGCCCGCCGCCATCGCTTCGCGCGCGTTGCGAATCAGGTTCAGGAAGATCTGCCGCAGCTGGCTCTCGTCGGCCGAGACGGGCAGGGCGTCGTCGCCGAGCTCCCGCACCACCTTGAGGCCCGCGCGCTCGAGCTCTTCGTTCGCGAACTGCAGCACCTGCTCGAGCACCTTCTTCAGATCTTCAGGTCGCTTGTTGGGCTGCGGCAGGCGCGCGAGGCGCAGGTATTCCTCGGTGATCTCCGTGAGCCGATCGACCTCGCGCATCACCGACGCGAGCAGGTCGGTCGCTTCCTTCGCTTCTTCGACCGTCTTGAAGTTCGCGCTGCCGACCTGGTCTTGCAGCATCTCGACGTTGAGGCCGATCGACGAGAGCGGGTTGCGGATCTCGTGCGCCACCTGCGCCGACACGCGCCCGGCCGCCGCCAACCGCTCGGCGCGCAGGAGCTCCTGCTGTTTCTGCTGGAGTTGCCGCTCGCGTTCCTTGAGCGCTTTGGCCATGGCGTCGAACTCGCGCGCCAGCACGGCGATCTCGTCTTCGCCCTGCACGTTGAGCGTGGCCTCGTAGTCGCCGCGCCGCACGCGCGAGACACCGTCGATCAACGTACGCACCGGCCGCAGGCTCCGTGCGGCGAGGCCAGTCGCGAGCAACCCGACGCCGATCGCCACCACCGGCAGCAAGATGATTGCCACGCCGGTGCGCCGCTCACGTTCCTGCGTGAGCCGCACGCGTTCCCGAATGCGCGCCTCGAGCGAGCCATGGAGGAGGCGAATCGTCGACGACAGCGCGTTCTCCATCTGCTGCAGGCGATCGAGCGCCTCGTGCGCGCGATCCCAATCGGGGTTGGCGCTCTCGAGCAGGAGGAACGTCGCGTCGGCCGCGGCCTCGTACTCCGCGAAGCGCTGCTCGAGCTCGATGAACTTCTTCTCGACGTCGGTGACGAACGGCCGCTCGGCGTCGGGCACCCACTCGAGCACCTTCGCCGCGGTCTCCCGCCCGGTCTTCAAGCGGCCCGCCATCAGCCCGGGGAAGTAGAGGCGCGCGAGCCGAATGAGCGCCTTGCGCGTCTCGACCGACGGCTCATCGCGCAGACGGGCCGTGTCCTTCGCCTGGTTGGCCTGGAACGTCTCGATCGCCGCGACCGTCTGGGAGAGATCGAGGTAGCCCTCGGACACCAGGCGAATCTCCACCTGGTTCTGCCGCAACGTGAGGACCGAAAAACCCGACACCGCCCCGAAGGTGACCAGCACCACCGCGTAACCAAGGAAGATCCGTGTGGTGAGTGACAGCTTCAAAGGTGGTGTGATACGTCGCCCTAACTGCTTGTTTTATCAGCCAAATCCAAACATGTCCCGTCTCTCGTTTCGCCTGACGACGTTCTTGATGGTGTGTGCCTCGCTCGCCCTCGTGAGCACGTCCGCACACGCGCAGAAGCCGAAGGTGGTCATCGTTCCGTTCGTCGCCGGTGACGGCGCGAGCGAAACCGCATCCGGCAAGTTCCATTCCTTGTTCGTCGACGAGCTGAAGACGCGCAGCGACGTGCTCGAGCTCGTCGCGCCGCCCGCGACGAAGGCGGCGCCTGCACCTGCCGCCGCGCCGAGCAGCAGCGGCTCGTCGAGCAAGGGCCCGAACCCCGACGCCGTGGCCGCGATGGATGCGGGCAAGAAGGCGTTCGACGATCTGCGCTTCGAAGACGCGGTGACGAGCCTGCGCAAGGGCATCGACGGCATGCTGCAGGACCCCGCGACGGCCGATTACGAGGGCGTCACCGATGGCTACGTGAAGCTCGCCGCCGCCGCGTTCCGCATGGGCGAAGAGAAGGACGCGAAGAACGCGCTGCTCGATCTCGCGCGCTTCGCTCCGTCGTACGTGATGCCGCCGGGCTTCCCGCCGGTGTTCCAGCGTGAGTTCGAGAAGGCCAAGAAGCGCCTCGAGAAGCAGCCGAAGGGCAGCGTGTCGATCGAGGGTCCTCCCGGCTCGACGGCGTACCTCGATGGCCGCGATCTCGGCATGGTGCCGGTGCTCGAAGAGAACGTCCCAGGCGGCACGCACTACGTGAAGGTCGAGGGCGCGAAGAACGATCGCTTCGGCCAGATCATCCAGGTCGTCAGCGGCGTGGTGAAGGTGAAGGCGAACTACGGCGGCAGCGAAGATCGCAAGGTGATCGTCGCCAAGGCGGGCGGGGTGGCAGACCCCGCGATCACCGCCAGCCTCGACGCCGAGACGCTCAACCGCCTCACCGCGTACACCAAGGCGGCGAACGCGGAGTACGCCTTCGTCGGCTACGTCTACAAGACCAGCGACTCGCAGCTCACGCTCGGCAGTGCGCTGTTCTCGGTGCGCAAGAGCGGCTTCTCGGCGATGACGCCCGTGTCGTTCGACACCGACGTGCTCACCGCGAACACCGAGGCGTACAAGCTGGCCGACGAGCTGACGAAGAAGCTCACCTCGTTCGGCTCGCTCGCCTCGCTGCCGGTGAATCTCGCGGTGCGCCAGGCGAAGGCCGGCACCAGCGGCGGCGTGGTGAAGACCGACAAGCCCACCAACGGCAACGACGAGCCTGACGTCTCGGGCCCGCGCAACGGTGGCACCAAGACGGTGCTGATCCCCAAGGACAAGCCGCCCGAGAAGAAGGACCCCGAGGTGGTGGTGGTCGACGAGAACCCGCCGCCGGGCCCGGTCGTCGAGGAGAAGAAGGTGATCTGGCCGTGGATCGTCGTCGGCGTGGTGGTCGCGGCCGGCGCGGGCGTGGGCATCGGCATCGGCGTGAGCGAAGCGACCAAGCCGGTGACCGGAACGGTGACGGCGACGTGGTGACCTCCATGACTCGAGTCTTCCTGTCGGCCCTCGTGCTGCTCGCGGTGAGCGCGTGCGCGCCCAAAGAAGTGAACTACGCGGTGAACATCGTCACCCAGAGCTGCGACCCGGCGTCGAATCCGTTCGAGGGCGTGCAGTTCCTGCGGGTGAAGGTGACCGGCGACGCGATGGATCCGAAGACGGCGACGTCGGCGGCCAACACGCAGACGCCGGAGATCAAGATCCCGCAGATCCCCGCGGGCGCGAACCGGGTGATCGAGGTGCGCGCGTATGACTCCGACCCGGGCTCGGGCGGCAAGGTGATCTCGGTCGGCCGCTCGCTGCCGTTCGACGTGCCCGACGTGGTGCCCGACGAACTGATGGGTGGCTCGATCAAGATCAACGTCATCCTGCGCAAGGTGAACGCCTTCGTGCCGATCGTCAGCGCGGCCGCGGCGACCCAGTGCCAGACCCTGCGCGTGAACCGCGCGGGCCACACCGCGACGCTGCTCAAGAACGGCAAGGTCTTCATCGCCGGCGGCTACAACTTCAAGCAGGGCACCGCGGAGAAGCAGGCGCTCGCGTCGACGGAGATCTTCAACCCCGGCACCGGCGCGTTCGAGGTCGCGAAGGCCGTGTCGATCACCTCGCAGGGCTCGGTCTACGAGCTGCCGCGCGCGTACCACACGGCGACGTTGCTCCCGAGCGGGCAGGTCATGCTGTGGGGTGGCGAGACGTACTCGGGCGGCGCGAACAACGCGGTGAGCGTGATCTCGACGATCCTCTTCTACGACTCCGACGTTGATGACTACGGCGCGATCGGCCCGCGCACGCCCGCGGCGATTCCGCGCGCGCACCACAAGTCGGCGATCGACAAGAACGGCAAGGTGCTGATCGTCGGCGGCATCACGCGCAAGAGCTCGATCGTGCCGGTCGACGAGGTCGAGTGGCTCGACCCGACCACCAACCTCTACAAGATCGTCGACGGCGTCACGCTGCCGCGGCTCGACCCGGTGGTGATGCCGGTGAAGGGCGGCGAGTACGTGGCGGTGGTCGGCGGCACGGACGGCACGGCGATGAAGAACGACATCTCGTTCTTCAAGTTCGCGGCGAACACCTTCGGGCAGCAGTCGCTCGCGACGCCGCCGCGCCTGGCGGACCCCGGCCGTCGCAACGCGGCGGGCGCGGTGATTCGTGACGGCGCCGATCTGATCGTCCTCGGCGGGTACTCGACGCCCAGCACCAGCACCATCGCTCCCATCGCGTCGTCGGAGGTGCTCAACGCCGCCGCCGCCAGCATCGCGCCGGGCCCGGACGTGCGCACCGCGCGCGGCGAGATCTGCGCGGTGACCCTGAACGATGGCACCGTGCTCGCGATCGGCGGGCGCACGAGTGACTCGGGTGGTCCTCCGCGGTCGGACGCGACGGTGGTGTTGATCTCGGCCAGCGCGACGGGCTCGGTCACCAGCATCGGTGCGCCGAACCTGCCGAAGGCGCGGTACGGGCATACGTGCACCGCGCTGCTCGATGGGTCGGTGCTCGTCACCGGCGGCATCAACGAGACGACGGCCGGGAACGTCGAGATCCTGCAGGACGCGTACATCTACACGCCTGCTCCGACGGACGACTGAGCTTGGCCAGGTGGAGGAGCGCCCGGCCGGTCACCAGGGCCGACAACCGCGCGACGCCACCGCGAGCGCCCTTCAAGAACATCTTTGCGGTGCCGCGGCTTGGGCGCGTCTTGCCGAGCAGTTTCGAGCGCCTTCTCGTGCACGCGACACCGCGCGCGCGCCATCGACGGATCCTTTCGAACCCCCGGGCGATCATTCTGAGTCCGGGAGGCCTCTTCGAACAGAGTCTCGTTGCCGGAGATGCCTCAAGCACGGACGCAGCCTTGAGCCAGACCTGGCTGGCTGCATTCGAAGAGCGATTGAAGACGTGCTGCATCACGATCGGCGGCGCGTATGTGCTCGCTCTCACCCCAGAAGCTCAGTGCCGCAGCGAGTAGACCGGCGACCGACGACCGAGCGCAGCGTCTGGCCTTGATGGGACGAGGGGCCTGACGGGTTCGGTGGTCGTGCCGAACGGCGCACGTGCCTCGCTGCACGGCGCGAAGTGAGCGTACGTGTGGAGCAAATTGTGAGCGCCCACGACGAAATTGCTCCACGCGTGACGTGTTCAGACTTTTCGTAGTGGGGACTACGAATTTGCCGAACACGTGACGCGCGGGCAGGGCGCGCGCCCGAAGTCGAGGGGCTGCCCGCACCGATTGCTGCCGAAATCACGAACCACCCGCGTCCCTCGAGGCAGTTCGCAGGCGCTCAGTGGTGCCGCCGCAGCAACTTCTCGAGCAGGGCGTTGACCTCTTCCATCGTCGGCACCCGCCGCGGCCCGGGATCAACCGCCGCCGGAGCGACCATCAACGGCTGAGACGGCTTGAGCGGGAAATCGTCGTACGCGCCCGACCCATCGGCGTCGACGAGGATCGCGTTGGTGATGCCCCACCCACGGCTGCCCGACGGCGTGCACACTCCGTTGCTGCAGCTCACGCCGTCCCACGCCATGGGCGCGAGGGTGCGTGACGCCGACGACGCGCGCGCCATCGCGACGAACCACGTGTCGCTGGTCGCCGTGACGTCGAAGGTCTCGGTGACGTGCACGCGCCGCGCGGAGAAGCCGTTGAGCCCCGGCACCGCCTCGAGCGGCAGCATCGTCGGGTCGTATGTCTTCTTGAGCGCCGCCTGCGCCGGCTTGAGCGTCGAATTGCCCTCGCCATTCACCGCCTCGCGGCCCGCGACGAAGGTGTGCACCTCGACCGAATCGAACTGCATCCATTCGGGCGCCTGCACGTCGACGGTCAGCCGAATCGAGCCGCCCGAGGCGATCGACACCGTGTCGCCCACCTCGACCACCGGCCCCGTCGGCTGCCCGCCCGAGTCGAGCTTCTGCGCGGTCAGGGTGATGAACGGCCCGCTCGAGAAGCTCGCCTTGCGCGCGCGCATCGCCGTCGCGAACGCCGCCGGAGTGAACTGCGAGGGCTGATCGACGCCCAGCTTGAGCCACGTGCGGCCGTACCCGCCGGTGACGTTCCACGTGTAGTGCGTGTCGCTGACGCCGGTGCCGACCTTCAGCCACCCGCGCGACATGAACGTCATCCAGTCGTTGATGACGGCCGGGTTGGGGCTGGTGCCGTTCATGATCTCCATCGCCTCGAAGTCGTTGCTGAAGAGCTTCGTGTCGGTGCCAGTCGCGTCGGGCGCCGGGTCCTGCCGGAACGTGGCGGGGTCGGCGTGCGTGGCGCCAGTCGCGGTGTCGATCTTGATCATCGTGAGCGCGCCGCCCGGAGAGCCGCGCGGGTGGTTCATCTGGATCACCGCGTTGGGATCAGCCGCGCGAATGCCGGCATACATCTGCGGCAGGCGCAGCGTCGGCCCGTCACCGCCGGCCCAATCGAACGCACCACCGTTCGGCGTGTCGCGCCGCGTGAGCGGGAAGGTGTTGTGGTGGCCGAAGTCGAACGGCGTCACCTCGCACCCGATCATCGAGCCCATCACCGGCCCGAGCTGCAGCTGCTCGATCACCGGCGCGTAGTCGGTGACGAAGTCGTGATCGGTCGAGACGAGCACGTCGACGCCCTCGGCGGCGAAGCTGAGCGCGCGCACCGAGTTGCCCACCGCGCTGTCGGGGCTGCCCATGGCGTGCACGTGGAGGTCGGCGCTGATCCACCCCGTGGTGTCGACCACCCGCGCGATCGTCGCGTCGACCGTCACGTCACCGCTGGCGAGATCGACGTGGTGGCCGGTGACGGGGAAGCCGTCGGGGAACGCGGAATATTCCATGCCGCGCGTCACCAGCACCTCGAACGCGCCATCGAGGGCCGGCAGCTCGAACTGCACGCGGCCATCGGCGCCCGCGAAGCCCATCACCTGCAGATCGCTGGGCTGCGACTCGACGTCGTAGAACGGCCGGTGCGCGATGAGCGGCGTGGCGCACGGGGCGTTGAGGCACCGCACCATCACCTTCGCGGGCAGCGGCGCGCCGAACGGATCCTTCACGTTCACCGTCAGCCGGTGCGTCAGTTGCTGGGTGAGGGTGAGCATCGCGTTGCCACCCGAGGGCACGCTTACCGCCTGCAGCGCATCGAAGCCCGTGCCCGGTCCACGCGAGGTGCCGACGAGATAGTTGCCGGGCGTCAGATCTGCCTTCGCCACGCCCTGCGCGTCAGCGATCAGCAGCGTCGCCATGCGCCCGGTCTCAGCGACCTTCACCGTCACGCGCGCGTTGGCGTCGGCGGTCCCGTCATTCTTCTTCACCGTCACTGTGAGGCGCGACTTCGCCGCCGCGTCGACGGCGAGCATCGACGAGCTCAACTCCGCGAGATCGCGCCCGATGAAGAAGTCGCGCAGGAAGGTGCGCTTGTCGCCCGCGAGCACGCCGAACGATCCCGGGCGGCGGGTCGCGTTCTCGTCGAACCAGGTGAGCAGGCCCTGCTGGTTTTCCGCGCCGGACACCACCGCGCCGACGCCCGCGACGTAGAGCACCGCGTTCTTCGCGGCCTGCTTCGGGTCCGTGAAGCTGTACGTGCGGTAGCCGTACGCGACCTGGTCGGCCTGGTAGCCGAGCCACGACATGGGGTCGACGTTGCAGTCGTGCACGCCGAGCCCGTTGGTGCAGCCGTCAGGGTTGAAGACCTCGCTGACGCCGCCCTGCTCGATGAGATCACCGACGGGGATCGACACCGTGTCCTTGCCGCCGTTGCAGAACGCGGTGAGCACGCGCACGCGGCTCTCGCCGGGCGACAGCACGTAATAGGTGGTGATGGTGAAGGGGATCGCCGTGTCGGGGTCGCGCACCAGCTTCACGTTGCCCACGAAGTCGGTGATCACGTTCTTCACGTTCACGTAGTCGACCACCGCGTCGGTGCCGCTCGCCGCGATGACCGCGTAGCCGCCCTTCGAGCCGTCATTGAGCACCTCGACCTTCGACACGTTCACCGTGCGGCCGAACGCGTAGATGAGGCCGAGCTTGCCGAACTCGTCGCGGCCCGGCCCCGAGGAGCGCTGGAGATCGGCGTCGATGATCGTGCCGCCGTAGGGGATCGGTGCGATCACGTGCGAGGGCTGCTGAATGACGACGCGCAGCCGATCGTTCGCGAGCAGGAAGTCGCCGAGCCGACCCTGCGCGTAGTTGCCGCCGATCAGATCGCCGCTCGACTCGATCACCTTCGCGGTGACGCCGGTGCCGACGTCAGCGAACCCGAACGTCGCGAGATCGACGTCGCAGCGTCCGGTCGGCTCGGGGTCGGGGATCACCGGCTTGGGCGGCGGACACGCGGCGAGCACGAGGAAGGAGGCGAAGAGGACGAGACGCATGGGGAGGGGACTCCTACGAAATGATGACCGGCCGGTCACGACGCGCTTTGTCAAAGTCTGCCCGAGCCGCGCCGGTCCTGCCCGCCGGAAAATGGGCCTCGCGGGGCGGGGTGGTACCTTGGCGCGGTGGTCGTCGAGAAGACGCCAGACGAGCTGAAGGCCGCCGTCGATTCGATGTTCCGAATCCGCGCGGTCGAGTCGCCTCCCGATGCGCAGGGGCTGCGAAAGGTGTGGCATCGCGGCGCGCGCTACGCCGAGCTGGTCTCGGAGATCGACAGCGGCGGCCGCGTCGCCCGCCACGAGTTCACGCTCTACGACGACGTGTTGATCTGGGAGCGCGGCAAGGGCTTCGTCACCGGCAAGACCGACGAGACCTCGAGCGCGCGCGGCGCGGCGAACGTGGCGTTCGATCTCACCACCGAGCCGCTGAGGCTCGAGCGCATGACCACTGCGCTGAAGCCGTACAGCGGCAGAGATCGCATCATCCATCACCTGCGCGAGCTGGTGCTCTCGGTGAAGGCCGGCGAGCAGCCGCTGCAGGATCTCGGCGTGGTGACGGGCAGCAACCCCACGCTCGCCGCCGCGGCGATGCGACCGCTGATGTCGGCCTCCGGCGGCCCGCCGCCCGAAGGAGCGGTGCGCCAGCGCAACCGCGGCCTGGTGCTGATGGGCATCGGCCTGATGGTGATCGCCGTCGCGCTCGCGTTCCTCGCGTTGAAGTAAGACGCGCGCTCATGGAAAGCGCACGAGTCGCGGGCTTCACCACCTCGGTCTTCTCAGAGATGTCGCGCCTCGCGCTGCAGCACGGCGCGGTGAACCTCGGCCAGGGCTTCCCCGACTTCGACGGGCCCAACGAGATCCTCGAGGCGGCCTTCGAGGCGATGAAGGGCGGGCAGAACCAGTACGCGGTCGGGCAGGGCAGCCCCGCGCTCCGACAGGCGATCGCCGCGCACAGCCAGCGCTTCTATGGGCAGTCGCTCGATTGGCAGACGCAGATCGGCGTCACCACCGGCGCGACCGAGGCGATCTTCGCGGCGGTGCAGGCCTTCACGCAGCCCGGCGACGAGGTGGTGCTCTTCGAGCCTTTCTACGACTCGTACCTCGCGAGCGTGCAGATGGCGCAGGCGGTGCCGCGGTACGTGCGGCTCCAGGCCCCCGACGCGACGCACGCGCAGTGGTGGTTCGACGACGCTGAGCTCGCTCGCGCGTTCTCCCCGAAGACGAAGCTGGTGATCGTCAACACGCCGAACAATCCGACCGGGAAATTGTTCACGCGAGAAGAGCTCGTTCGCATCGGCGAACTCACGAAGAAACACGGCGCGGTGCTGCTCAGCGACGAGGTCTACGAGCACCTGGTGTTCGACGGCGCCAAGCACCTGCGCCCGGCGACGCTGCCAGGCTTCGACGACTTCACGCTCACCGTGTCGAGCGGCGGCAAGTCGTTCTCGTTCACGGGGTGGAAGATCGGCTGGCACCTCGGCCGCAAGGAGTTGGTCAGCGCGGTGCAGAAGGCCCACCAGTGGATCACCTTCTGCTCGGCGACTCCGTTCCAGGCGGCGATCGGCAAGGCGCTCGCGCTGCCCGATGCGTACTTCAGCGACTTCGTCTCGACGTACACGAAGAAGCGCGACTTCCTCTCGGGCGCGCTGCGGCAGGCGGGGTTCGAGGTGCTCCCGTGCGCGGGCACGTACTTCCTGATGGCGCGAACCGATCGCCATCGGAAGGCGGGCGAAGACGACGTCACGTTCTGCAAGCGCCTGCTCGTCGATCACGGCGTCGCGTCGATTCCGCCGAGCGTCTTCTACAGCGCCGAGCACCAGCACCACGTTCATGCCCTCGCGCGCTTCGCGTTCTGCAAGACCGACCCCGTGCTCGAGGCTGCAGCGGAGCGGCTGCGGAGGCTCGCGTGATCGCCCTCGCGCTGGCGTTGTGCGTCTCGGCCGTCGATGGCGGCGCCCCCGTCGAACCGATGACCGGCACGTGGGAGCTCGATCAGAAGGCCTCGTCGGACATGACGGCGATCTTCGATCTCTTCGAGGTCGGCGCGATCGAGCGCCGCATGGCCCAGACCGTGACTCCGACGCAGGTGGTGGTGCTGACGCCGCAGAAGATGGACCTCACGGTGAAGTCGGCCTTCCGCAACGGCACGCGCACGTGGGAACTCGACGGCCAGCACCCGCTCGAAGAAGACCTGATGGGCCACGCGATGAAGATCACCCCGCGCTACGTGAAGGGCGAGGTGCACGCGACTGGCTTGATCGTGCTCAAGGGCGCCGAGACGCCCGTCGTTTTGCGCCGGTACGTCGACGGCGGCCACATGGTGCAGGAGTTTCGCATCGCTCCGGCGGGCAAGCCGGAGGTCGTCATGAAGCGGGTCTTCAACCGCAAGGAATGACAGGCCTTCTCGGTGTCAGGACGGTCACGTTGTAGTAGGTGACGGGCCGTGCTCGCCCCGACTCGAGAGCCCCCGTACAAGCCGCAGCACCACGTTCGCATCGTCACCGCCGCGTCGTTGTTCGACGGTCACGACGCCGCCATCAACGTCATGCGCCGCATCATGCAGGCCAGTGGCGCTGAGGTGATCCACCTCGGTCACAACCGCTCGGTCGCGGAGATCGTGAACTGCGCGATCCAGGAAGACGTGCAGGGCATCGCCATCACCAGCTACCAGGGCGGTCACGTCGAGTTCTTCAAGTACATGATCGACCTGCTGAAGAAGGCCAACGCCAACATCAAGGTGTTCGGCGGCGGCGGCGGGACGATCTTGCCGGCCGAGATCAAGGAACTGCACGAGTACGGCGTCACGCGCATCTATTCGCCCGACGACGGCCGCGCGATGGGCCTGCAGGGCATGATCGACGACGTCATCCGCCAGTGCGACTTCGAGAAGCGCCCCGCGGAGTTCAAGGGCGCGCTCGAGAAGGTCAGCTCGAAGGACGCGCAGGTGATCGGCTCGCTGATCACCGTGGCCGAGAACTTCCCCGAGACCGGTGACGGCCTGCGCTCGGCGCTCGCCGCGAAGATCACCAAGAAGCCGCCGGTGCTCGGCATCACCGGCACGGGTGGCGCGGGCAAGTCGTCGCTGGTCGACGAGCTGGTGCGGCGCTTCCTGCAGGACTTCAAGGACAAGACCATCGCCGTCATCTCGGTCGACCCGAGCAAGCGGAAGACGGGCGGGGCGCTGCTGGGCGACCGCATTCGCATGAACGCCATCGACGACGCGCGCGTGTACATGCGCTCGCTCGCCACCCGGCAGTCGAACCTCGCGCTCAGCAAGCACGTGAAGGAATCGATCGAGATCTGCCGCGCGGCCGGGTTCGATCTGATCATCGTCGAGACCTCGGGCATCGGTCAGTCCGACACCGAGATCACCGAGCACGCTGACGTCTCGCTGTACATCATGACCGCCGAGTACGGCGCCGCGACGCAGCTCGAGAAGATCGACATGCTCGACTTCGCCGACCTGATCGCGATCAACAAGTTCGACAAGCGCGGCTCGCTCGATGCGCTGCGCGACGTGCGCAAGCAGTGGAAGCGCAACCACAACAACTTCACGCTGCCCGACGACCAGGCGCCGATCTTCGGCACCATCGCCGCCCAGTTCAACGACCCGGGGATGAATCACCTCTACCGCGCGGTGATGGACGCGGTGGTGCGCAAGACGGGGGCGCCGCTCAAGTCGTCGTTCGTGCTCAGCGAGGGCATGGCGCGCCAGAAGTTCATCATTCCGCCCGAGCGCACGCGGTACCTCGCGGAGATCTGCGAGACCAGCGACGCCGCTGACGCCTTCGTCAACGCGCAGTCGGCGATCGCGCGGCGCCTGTACCAGCTGCACGGCACCATCGAGACGCTGCGCGCCAACGTCGGCAAGAAGAAGCTCGAGATCGTCGAGCCGAAGTCGTCTGCCGACGCGGTGAAGGTGACCCAGAAGGTCGAGGGCGAGCCGGCGTACTTGAGCGAGCTCGTTTCGCTGTACCAGGAACTCGAAGGGCGGCTGCACCCCGAGTGCAAGAAGCTCCTCGAGGAATGGCCGGCGACGAAGAAGCGCTACGCGGCCGCGAAGTACCAGTTCCAGGTGCGCGATCGCGTGGTCGAGCTCGATCTGCACAGCGAGTCGCTCTCGCACCTGAAGATCCCGCGCATCTCGCTGCCGAAGTACGAGGACTGGGGCGACGTGCTGCGGTGGCTGCTGCGCGAGTCGCCTCCGGGCCAATACCCGTTCACCGCCGGCGTGTTCCCCCTGAAGCGCGAGGGTGAAGATCCGGCGCGCATGTTCGCGGGCGAGGGCGGCCCGGAGCGCACCAACAAGCGCTTCCACTACGTCTCCCGCGGCATGCCGGCCAAGCGCCTCTCGACGGCGTTCGACTCGGTCACGCTCTACGGCGAAGACCCCGATCACCGGCCCGACATCTACGGCAAGGTCGGCAACAGCGGCGTGTCGATCGCCAACGTCGACGACGCGAAGAAGCTCTACTCGGGCTTCGATCTCGCTGATCCGTCGACCTCGGTGTCGATGACCATCAACGGCCCCGCGCCGATGGTGCTCGGCTTCTTCTTGAACGCCGCGGTCGATCAGCAGTGCGAGAAGTGGATCAAGGCGAACGGCAAGACGGCCGAGGTCGAGAAGAAGCTCGACGCGCTCTTCGCGCAGAAGGGCGTGCCGCGGCCGAAGTACCAGGGCCAGTTGCCCGAGGGGAACGACGGGCTCGGGCTGATGCTGCTCGGCGCGTCAGGCGACGAGGTGCTGCCGAAGGACGTGTACGAGAAGATCCGTGCGCAGACCCTGAGCGCGGTGCGCGGCACGGTGCAGGCCGACATCCTCAAGGAAGACCAGGCGCAGAACACCTGCATCTTCAGCACCGAGTTCGCGCTGCGGATGATGGGCGACATCCAGCAGCACTTCATCGACCACAAGGTCCGCAATTTCTATTCGGTGTCGATCAGCGGGTACCACATCGCCGAAGCAGGGGCGAACCCGGTCAGCCAGCTCGCGTTCACGCTCGCGAACGGCTTCACCTTCGTCGAGTACTACCTGTCGCGGGGCATGCACATCGACGACTTCGCCCCGAACCTTTCGTTCTTCTTCTCGAACGGAATGGACCCTGAGTACACGGTGCTCGGGCGCGTGGCGCGGCGCATCTGGGCGCGCGCGATTCGCGACAAGTACGGCGGCAACGAGCGCTCGCAGAAGTTGAAGTACCACATCCAGACTTCGGGCCGGTCGCTGCACGCGCAGGAGATCGCCTTCAACGACATTCGCACCACGCTGCAGGCACTGCTCGCGCTGCAGGACAACTGCAACTCGCTGCACACCAACGCGTACGACGAGGCGATCACCACGCCGACCGAAGAGAGCGTGCGGCGGGCGTTGGCGATCCAGCTCGTCATCAACCGCGAGTTCGGGCTCATGAAGAACGAGAACCCGATCCAGGGCTCGTTCATCGTCGAGGAGCTGACCGATCTCGTCGAGCAGGCGGTGCTCACCGAGTTCCGCGCGATCAGCGAGCGTGGCGGCGTGCTCGGCGCGATGGAGCGCATGTACCAGCGCTCGAAGATCCAGGAAGAGTCGCTGTACTACGAGACCCTCAAGCACGACGGGAAGCTGCCGCTCATCGGGGTGAACACCTTCCTCGATCCCAGGGGCTCGCCGACCATCACGCCGCCTGAGGTCATTCGCGCCACGAAGGAAGAGAAGGACTACGCGATCAGCTCGCGCGACGCGTTCTGGAAGCGGAACGCCGGCGTGTCGAAGCAGGCACTCGAGGCGGTGCAGCGGGCGGCGCTCGATGGTGGGAACGTCTTCGAGGCGCTGATGGAAGCCTGCAAGACGTGCACGCTCGGGCAACTGTCGGGCGCGCTGTACGCAGTGGGCGGCCAGTACCGCCGGAACATGTGAGCGAAGCGATGTCGACTCTGCAGGAGTGGCGGGCGCTGGTGGAGAAGGACCTGAAGGGCGTGCCGTTCGAGAAGGCGCTCGTCTCGAAGTCGCCCGAGGGCATCGCGGTGCAGCCGCTGTACACGGAAGCGCCAGCCCTCGACGTCCCAGGAATGCCCACCACCTTCTCCCTCTCCCCGTGGGGAGAGGGTCGGGGTGAGGGGAGTCTCTCGTCCCTCGACCTTCACGAATCCGGAGCCGACGCCGCAGACGAAATCTCAATCCTGCTGTCATCTGCCGTCGCCGAACTCAAGAAGGGCAAGACCCCAACGAGAGCGGAAATCTCGTTGGGCCGAGACACCTTCGCCGAGCTCGCCAAACTCCGAGCCCTCCGCCTCTGCTGGAACAAGCTGATGACCGCCGCCGGCCACCCCGGCGCGAAGCTTCACGTGCACGCCGTCTGCAGCCGCCGCACGCTCACCCAGCGCGACCCGTGGGTGAACATGCTGCGCACCACGACCCAGGTCTTCGCGGGAATCCTCGGAGGCGCCGACGAGATCACCCCGACGTCCTTCGACGCCGAGCTCACGAAGCAGTCCGACCTCGGCCGCCGCGTCGCGCAGAACACGGGGCTGATCCTCGAGCACGAGAGCTCACTGGGCCGGGTGATCGATCCGGCGGCCGGCTCGTACTACCTCGACACCTTCACCGATCAGCTCGCGCGCGAGGGGTGGAAGCGCTTCCAGGAGCTCGAGAAGCAGGGCGGGCTCGAGGCGGCGTTGCCGGCGCTCAAGGCCCAGCTCGAGAAGCGGTGGACGGAGCGGCTCGCGGCGCTCGCGACTCGGAAGATCCCGGTGCTCGGGGTCAGTGAGTTTGCGAACGTCGAGGAGAAGTTGCCGAGTGCGCCTCGGGAGTTCAGTGGGCCGGGGCATCGGGATGCCGAGAGCTTCGAGCGGCTTCGGATGATTGCGGATCGGAAGCGGCCCAGCGTCATGCTCGTCACACTTGGGACTTTTTCTGAGTCTCGGGGTCGCGCTGGGTTCAGCTCGAACTTCTTTGCGGCTGGTGGGTTTCGGGTGACTGAGATG
This sequence comes from Myxococcaceae bacterium, assembly GCA_046351675.1. Classification (GTDB taxonomy): domain Bacteria; phylum Myxococcota; class Myxococcia; order Myxococcales; family Myxococcaceae; genus Archangium_A. Next base: position 73,176 of record JAXLYB010000012.1, on the reverse strand, counting down.
CCCCTCACCCCGACCCTCTCCCCGCTTTCGCAGGGAGAGGGAGCACTTTGTTGCATCTGTGGATCCGACGAGCGGTACGCCACTGACGCCGCGGCCGCGGTGAAGACGCTTCGCACCAACGGCTGGAAGACCGTGCTCATCGCCGGCAAGCCGCAAGACTTCGGATCGGACGGCCACATCTTCATGGGGTGCGACGTCGTGGGCACGCTGGCCGGTTTGCTCGAGGTGGCGTCATGAGCCTGCCCGACTTCTCGAAGCTCGACTTCGACGCCGCGAAGGTTACGCCGACCGCACCACCCACCGGCGACACCTGGGACACGCCCGAGGGCATTCCGCACAAGCGCCACTACGACGCGAAGGACTCGCAAGGCCTGCCACACCTCGGTGGCCTGCCCGGGCTCGCGCCCTTCGTCCGCGGGCCGTACCCGACGATGTACGTGCGCCAGCCGTGGACCGTGCGCCAGTACGCCGGCTTCTCGACCGCCGAAGACTCGAACGCCTTCTACCGCCGCAACCTCGCGGCCGGGCAGATGGGCCTCTCGATCGCCTTCGATCTCGCGACGCACCGTGGCTACGACAGCGATCACCCGCGCGTGGTGGGCGACGTCGGCATGGCGGGCGTGGCGATCGACTCCATCCTCGACATGCGGCTGCTCTTCGACGGCATCCCGCTCGACAAGATGAGCGTGTCGATGACGATGAACGGCGCGGTGCTGCCGATCCTCGCGCTCTACGTGGTGGCGGCCGAAGAGCAGGGCGTCTCGCCCGACAAACTCCAGGGGACGATCCAGAACGACATCCTCAAGGAGTTCATGGTGCGGAACACGTACATCTACCCGCCCGCCCCCTCGATGAAGATCATCGCCGACATCTTCGCGTTCACGTCGCAGAAGATGCCGAAGTTCAACTCGATCTCCATCAGCGGGTACCACATGCAGGAAGCCGGAGCGACGGCCGACCTGGAGCTCGGCTACACGCTCGCTGACGGCCTCGAGTACCTGCGCAGCGGCGTCGCGGCGGGCCTCGACATCGACGCCTTCGCCCCGCGCCTCTCGTTCTTCTTCGCGATCGGCATGAACTACTTCATGGAGGTCGCCAAGCTGCGCGCGGCGCGTCTCCTGTGGTCGAAGATCGTCAGCGGCTTCAAGCCGAAGAACCCCAAGAGCCTCGCGCTGCGCACGCACTGCCAGACCTCGGGCTGGTCGCTCACCGCGCAGGACGTGCACAACAACGTGGTGCGCACCTGCATCGAGGCGATGGCTGCCGCGCAGGGACACACCCAGTCGCTGCACACCAACTCGCTCGACGAAGCCCTCGCGCTGCCCACCGACTTCTCGGCCCGCATCGCGCGCAACACGCAGCTGCAGCTGCAGCTCGAGGCCGGCATCACGCGGCCCGTCGATCCCTGGGGTGGCAGCCACTACGTCGAGCGCCTCACCCACGAGCTCGCGGCGAAGGCCCAGGCGCACCTCGACGAGATCGAGAAGCTGGGCGGCATGGTGAAGGCCATCGAGGCCGGCGTGCCCAAGCTGCGCATCGAAGAAGCCGCCGCGCGCACCCAGGCCCGCATCGACAGCGGCCGCCAGGTGATCGTCGGCGTCAACCGCTTCAAGCCCGAGCACGACGAGAAGGTGCCGGTGCTCAAGGTCGACAACGCGGCGGTGCGCAAGAAGCAGCTCGAGCGCCTCGCGCAGCTGAAGGCCGCCCGCAGCCAGGCCGACGTGGACCAGAAGCTCGACGCGCTCACCGCGTGCGCGAAGGGCGCGGCGGGCAACCTGCTCGCGCTCGCCATCGACGCCGCGCGCGCCCGCGCCACCGTCGGCGAGATCTCGCTCGCGCTCGAGAAGGCGTGGGGCCGGCACCAGGCGGAGATCCGCGCCATCAGCGGCGTGTACAGTAGCGAGGTGGGCGAGAACTCCGACGCCGTCAGCAAGATGCGCGCGCGCACGAAGGCCTTCCTCGCGAAGGAAGGCCGCCGCCCCCGCATCTTGATCGCCAAGATGGGCCAGGACGGTCACGACCGCGGCCAGAAGGTGATCGCCAGCGCGTTCGCCGACCTCGGCTTCGACGTCGACATCGGGCCGCTCTTCCAGACGCCCGAAGAGACCGCGCAGGCCGCCGTGGAGAACGACGTGCACGTCGTCGGCGCCAGCTCGCTCGCCGCTGGTCACCTCACGCTGGTGCCCGCGCTGAAGGAAGCGCTCGCGAAGCGCGGCCGTTCCGACATCTTGATCGTCGTCGGTGGCGTGGTGCCGCCCGATGACTACCCGGCCCTCAAGGCCGCTGGCGCCGCGGAGATCTTCGGCCCGGGCACGGTGATCGCCGAGGCCGCCGGCGCCCTGATGGATCGGCTGGAAGCGTGAGCCGCCGCCCACGCCTCACGCTCGAGGCGTTTCGCGACGGCGTGCTGGCCGGCGATCGCGCCGTGCTCGCGCAGGCGATCACCCTCATCGAGAGCCAGGAAGAGCACGACCAGGCGCTCGCGCGGCAGCTGCTCGACGCGCTCTCTCCCCACACCGGCCGTGCGCGCCGCGTCGGCATCACGGGCGTGCCCGGCGTCGGCAAGAGCACCTTCATCGACGAGCTCGGCACGCGGCTGACGACGAAGGGCTCGAAGGTCGCGGTGCTCGCGGTCGACCCCAGCAGCAGCGTCTCGGGCGGCTCGATCCTCGGCGACAAGACGCGCATGACGCGGCTCTCGGTCGATCCCGCGGCGTTCATTCGTCCCTCACCGAGCGGGCTGACGTTGGGCGGCGTCGCGAGGCGCACGCGCGAGACGATGCTGCTGTGCGAGGCGGCCGGCTTCGACGTGGTGCTGATCGAGACCGTCGGCGTGGGGCAGGGCGAGACCGTCGTCGCGCAGATGGTCGACTGCTTCCTCGTGCTGCTGCTGCCGGGCGCCGGCGACGAGCTGCAGGGCATCAAGAAGGGCATCCTCGAGCTGGCCGATGTGATCGCGGTGAACAAGGCCGATGGTGACGGCGCCGCGCGCGCGACGATCGCGCTGGGCGATCTCAAGGCCGCGCTCCGCTACCTGCCGGCGCGCCGCGAGGAATGGACGACCCGCGCGGTCGCCGTCTCAGGCAAGAGCGGCACGGGGGTCGACGAGCTGTGGGCGGTGATCGAAGAACACCGCGCGGCGCTCGAGCAGTCGGGGGCGCTCGAGACCCAGCGCGCTCAACAGAACCTGGCGTGGATGTGGTCGATGATCAGCGAGCGCCTGGAGCACGCGTTCCGGCATCACGAGAAAGTCTCAGTGCAGCTTGAAGATTTCGAGCGACAGGTTTTGTCCGGTGAAATCTCTGCGCGCTCGGGCGCTGATCGGCTGCTCGCGCTGTTTGGTGTCAGCGGTGTGAACTGACGCGCCGTGGAATAGCCAGCGCAGCGGGGCGGGCCTACAATCGGCCTCAGCCGTGCCCCACTTGAGCAGTTTCTTCGCGATCTACACCGACGGCGCGGCCATTCACGATGGCTTCGCTTCACCGACTGGCACCGACGTCTTCCTCGGTGAGATGGGGCAGTTGTTGCTGCCCGGCTCCCAGGACGAGCTGTTCGGTCCGCACCTCAACGCCTTTCAGCGCTTCAGCCCCAAGCGCGGATACCTGCTGGGCTTCCGCCGGCCGATCAAGGGCCGCGCCGAGGTCTTCTTCTCGCAGGTGCGCGACGCGCTGCTCGCCGCGACCAAGGGTGTGAATGGCTTCGCGCTCGACGTGCTGCGGCTGTGGCCTTTTCCGCTCGCAGAGGCGGCCGAGGTGCTGCCCGAGCTGATGCTCGCCGAAGATCTCTTCTCGGTTGGCTTCACCGACATGGGTGAGCACGGCATGCGCGCCGAGACCGTCGGCTTCAGCAAGCTCGGCCAGCGCGAGATCACCTTCGAGTTCGGCGACCCGACGCTGATGGAAGAGGCGGCGCTGATGTGCGGCCACCTCGCCGACTGGCTGCTCGATCACGGCCGTCGCATCGAGATGGGCCAGGCGATGTCGTTCGGGTTCGATCGCATCTCGTTCTTCGCCGCCGAGGGCGAGGCGGGCGGGCCGTTCCGTGGGTGGCACCCGCCGCTCATCCAGCGCCTGTTGCCGACCAACCTCTTCGAGGGCGTGGGCGTGCTCGAGGTGAAGGCCTCGGCGCCGAACGAGCACGCGCCGCAGTACGAAGATCTCACCATTCCGCTCCGCCGCTCGATGGAGCAGCGCCTGCTGCTCGAGGAGCTCGATCTCACCGGCGACTCGCCGCACGCGACGAACACCGCCGAGGTGCGTGGGTATCTCACCGGGCTCCGCTCGCTGTCGGCCGTGCGCGAGGAGTCTCACAGCTCGCGCGACAGCGGCTGGCGCTTCCGCAGCACGCAGGAAGGTGACTCCGGCGAGTCGGGCGTGATGTCGCTGGGCGATCTCGCGCGCAAGCTGCCCGAGCTGGTGCGGTACTTCGCGCTGCCGCACGGCATCAAGTTGAGCTGGGGCCCCGACGGCAAGCTCGACATCGATCGCACGCGCGTGCGCTTCGACGAGGGCCTGCCCGAAGACACCCTGTCGTGAGCGATCCGTTCTTCGGCGAGCTCTATCTGCGCAGCACGCGGCCGTTCCTGTCGGCCGACGTCACCGCGGCGGAAGGCGAGTTCCTGCGCGGCCACTTCCCCGAGGGGCCGGTGCTCGATCTCGGCTGCGGCCACGGCCGGCACCTGGCGCAGGTAGGGCAGGCGTTCGGCGTCGACGGTGATCAGCTCTCGCTCGTCGAGGCTCGCCGCGCGCGCCCGGTGGCGCGGGCCGATCTGCGCGTCTTGCCGTGGCGCACCGGGGCGTTTCGCGGGGTGTACTGCTGGTACAACTCGCTGGGCACGATGGAGGACGATCAGATTCGCCGCGTGCTCGCCGAGGTCGCCCGCTGCACCGCGCCCGGGGGCCGCCTCATCGTGCAGGGCACCCACATCAGCCGTTCCCGCGCCCAGCCGCAGGCCAGCTTCGACGGGCCGATCGGCCACGGCGATCACCTGCGCGAGTGGGCCGACTTCAACTTCGAGAAGCGCCGCGACGAGCTCAAGCGCGAGCTGACCACCTCGGACGGCCGGGTGCTCACCGCGGAGTTCTTCATTCGCTACTTCGAGCTCGACGAGTGGCGCAGCTGGCTCGACGCGGTCGGGTTCGAGCTCAAATGGGCGCTGGGCGGGGTCGATGGCTCGCCCCCGGACGACGGTGCCACGGACCTCATCGTCGGGGCAGAGCGGCGGGCGGCAGCTTGTTAAGCTCGTCACCGTGATCGGGCCGTTTCCAAAGCGGGTGCAGGTGTACGAGGTCGGGCCGCGCGACGGGCTCCAGAACGAGCTGCGCACGCTGGCGACGCCCGACAAGGCGCGGTTGATCGAGGCGCTGATCGCCGCGGGCATGACGCGCATCGAGGTCACCTCGTTCGTCTCGCCCCGGTGGATTCCGCAGCTCGCCGACGCCGAGAAGCTCCTGCCGTTGCTGCCGAAGAGTGGCGCCGCGTTCACCGCACTCGTGCCCAACCTGAAGGGCCTCGAGCGCGCGAAGGAAGCGGGGCTGCGCGAGGCCGCGGTCTTCCTGTCGGTGACCGAGAGCCACTCGAAGAAGAACATCAACAAGTCGGTCGCCGAGGCGATCGCCACCTCGCGCGAGGTCGCTGGCGCGGCGCGCACCCTGGGCATGAAGGTGCGGTGCTACCTGTCGACGGTGTGGGGCTGCCCGTACGAGGGGCTCACGCCGGTGAAGAGCGTGGTCGAGGTGATGAAGCGGTTGGCCGATCTCGAGATCGATCAGTACTCGCTGGGTGACACCATCGGCATCGGCACGCCGGGGCAGACGGCGGAGATCGTCGGCGAGGTGTCGAAGATCGTCCCGCTCGAAAAGCTCGCGCTGCACCTGCACGACACGCGCGGCACGGCGCTGGCGAACGCGCTCGTCGGGTTGTCGATGGGCGTCACGACCTTCGACTCGAGCATCGGTGGGCTGGGTGGGTGTCCCTACGCGCCGGGCGCAGCGGGGAATCTCGCGACCGAGGATTTGGTGTTCATGCTGCACGGCATGGGCATCGAGACGGGCATTTCGCTCGAGAAGCTCGTGAACGCGGGTGAACTCGCGCAGGAACTCATCGGTCGCAAGCTGTCGGGGAAGTACCTGCAGGCGGCGTTGGGCGAGCGGGAGAAGCAGGCCGCCCGCGCGCGCGCGAGTTAGTGGCCCCTCACCCCGACCCTCTCCCCGCTCGCAGGGAGAGGGAGCTCAGGTTCAACCGCTGCACACGGGCGGCTTCTTGTCCTTCCACGGCCGCGCTTCTTCGAGCTGCGCCGCCAGCCGGAACAACGTCGGCTCATCGCCGAACTTCGCGGTGAAGCACGAGCCCATCGGCAGCCCGTCGGCGTTCCAATACAGCGGCACGCTCATCGACGGCTGACCCGTCACGTTGCTCACCGGGGTGAACGGCGCGAACGTGAACGCCCGCGCGATCGCCTTGTCCATCAGGCCAGGCAGCTTGAGCGCGGTGGTGAAGTCGGCCCGCGCGACCATCGCCTGCAGCTTCTTCTCGAAGCCCTTGGGCCCCAGCGCGCCGTGATCGACCGGCGGTTGCCCGAGCGTCGGCGTGAGGTAGCAGTCGAACTTTTCCATGAAGCGGTTCACGTCGCGCGACATGGCCTGCATCTCGCGCAGCGCGCGCGAGAAGTCGCCGGCCGAGAACCACGTGCGCCCGATCATGCCCATCAGCCACGTGGTGGGCTCGACGTCGGTGGGCCGGGCGGGGCGGCCGAGGAACTCCTGCGCCAGCGAGAGCTCGCCGGCGACGCCCGCGCAGTAGGTGGTGAAGAAGTGCAGCGAGATGCGCTTCCCGTCGACCGGCGGCGCGGCCTCGACGCACTCGTGACCGAGCGAGCGGAGCAGGGCGACCGTGTCTTCCATCGACTTCTTGCAGTCTTCGTTCTCGACGCCGGGGAGCAGCGGCCGGTGCGTGTACGCGATGCGCAGCTTGCCGACCGGCTTCTTCAGCTCGGCGAGGTAGCTCTCGGGGCGCGGCGGGGCCCAGTAGGGCGCGGTGTGCTCGGGCCCGGCGGAGACGTCGAGGAACGCCGCGCTGTCGCGCACGCTGCGGGTCAGCACGTGTTCCACCGCGAGCCCGTGCGCCTTCTCCGAATCGTCGGGGCCGGCCGGGTTGCGCGCGCGCGTGGGCTTCAAGCCGAAGATGCCGCAGCACGACGCGGGAATGCGAATCGAACCGCCGGCGTCGCCACCGTGCGCGGCCGGCACCACGCGCGCGGCCACCATCGCCGCCGACCCGCCGGAGCTGCCGCCGGTGCTCACGTTCAGCTTCCACGGGTTGTGGGTGTTGCCGTGCAGCTCGGTCTCGACGGTGGGCAGAATTCCGAACTCCGAGGTCGCGGTCTTGCCGAAGACGACCACGCCCGCCGTCAGATAGCGGCGCAGGAGCTCGCCGTGCTCCTCGGGGACCATCGTCTCGTACATGCGCGTGCCGTTCTTCATCGGGAAGCCGGCGTAGCCCTGCGCGAGATCTTTCAGGAGGAAGGGCACCCCCGTCAGCGGGCCCTCGGGGAGGCCTTCCTTGATGCGGCGGCGGGCCTCGTCGTGCATCTCGAGGACGATCGCGTTGAGTTTGGGGTTCACCTGCGCGGCGCGGCGGATCGCTTCGTCGAGGAGCTCGGTCGGGGTGACCTGCCTGGTGCGGACGAGCTCAGCGAGGCCTACGGCGTCGGATTTCTCGTACTGCTCGGCGATCGACATGGGGGCTTCTTATGACAGTTCCTCCTCACCCCGACCCTCTCCTCCTCAGGAGGAGAGGGAGCAGGAAGGCGAGGCACATCGCCGGGCTCACTTCGCAGGTCGACTCCCCGTGCGGCGAGCTCGGCGTCGTGCCGCCATCGGTCGACGCGTTGGCTCCCGCGTCGGCGACTTCGACGCACAGCCCCATCTGGCACGCCGCGCCCGCACCGCAGAGGTCGCCATCGTCGACCAGGCCGTCACAATCGTCGTCGAGCGCGTTGCACCGTTCGATGAGCGGCGCCCCGGGCACGCAATCGATGGCGTTGCACGTCGGCCCGTACCGCGCGCACCAGCCCTCGCCGCACCTGATCTTCGCCCCGTCGTCGATCTGCCCGTCGCAGTCGTCGTCCTTCTGGTTGCAGGTCTCCATCGCGCCCGGGTTGATGTTGCGGTTGACGTCGTCGCAATCGAGATCGTTGGTCGCGCGGTTGCCGCCCGCGCACCCCGACATCGGCGTACCGACCGCCCAGCCGTAGCCGTCGCCGTCGCTGTCGGGCCACGTCGTCACCGCGGTCAGCCCCTCGTCGACCTGGCCGTTGCAGTTGTCGTCGAGCCCGTTGCACGCCTCCGCCTTGCCCGGCGTCTTGCGGTTGTCGAAGTCGTCGCAGTCGCCGTCGGTCGCCGAGAAGCCGCTGGGCAACATGCAGTCGAGCGCCGTGCCCGATGCGGTCGAGCCCACGCCGTCACCGTCGACGTCGCGGAAGTAGGTGGTGCCCGCGCAGCCGAAGGCCTTCGACGCCGACGCGTGCCCCGATTGATCGCCGTTGCGCGAGTTGTCGCCGTTGCCGAGCACGGTCGCGACGTCGAACACCACGCCGCCCGGGTTCGCCGGCGCGGTCCACTTCGAGTCGAAGGTCACCGCGCCGCCCGACGCCGCCTTCGGCGAGGAATGCACGATGACTCCGTTCGACAGCCGCGTGTTCTGCCCCGACACGGTCGCCAGCGTGCCGCTCGACGCGAAGAGCGCCAGCCCGCCCACCGAGCCGGAGCCCGAAATGCGCACCGTCACGGTGATGGTCGCGCCAGGGCTGAAGGTCGCCGGGTTCAACGTGATGGTGGTCTGCTGCGCGCCGCCGCCGTGGCACCCGTTGCAGCTCGTCGTCTCGAGGCCGCCAGCGCGCGCGAACGCCACGCTCGCCGCCAGGCACAGCAGGGTGCAGACCGCGCGGGCGCTCACCCGTTGCTCATGTAGACCGTGTACGTGACGCACGCGGGCACGCCGACGGGATCGCGGTAGACCTTGATGTAATACATCGCGCCGTCTTCCCGGCCGTACGAGCCGTCGTGCCGGTAGGAGAGGATGCCGCACGACTTGTTGCTGTCGGGGTAGCACTCGTTGACGGTGACCGAGGTGTCGAAGCGGCTGACGCACATCTTGATGTTCGGGTCGCTCGACTGCAGGTTGATGCGCACGTCGTAGGGATCCGAGAAGACCTGCGACTGGTCCTCGCCGAAGAAGATGATGTAGTCCTCGTCGGTCGCGCTGGTGATCATGCCCGTGTAGTTCGCGTTCGAGCCGTTGTCTGACAGCGTGCCCTTGTTGAGGCCCATCGCGCAGAAGCCGCCCGGGTCGCTGCCCGTCTCGTGGCACTCGCAGCCGTCGGCCGGGTCGCCGTTGGTGTCGAAGTACGTCGCGTTGCACATGCCGATGGTGCAGCTGCCGTTGTTGCAGCTCGGCGTGCCGTGCGCGATCGGGCACGCAGTGGCGCAGCTGCCGCCGGTCGCGTTGAGCGTCACCTCGGCGAACGGGTTCAGCGGATCATCGGTCTCGATCGACACCGAGCCCTGGAAGTTGGCGGTGGCCTGCGCGCGGAACTCCACGTCGAACGCCGCGCGGCTGTTGCGATCGAGCTTGGCGGGCAACGAGGGCAGGTTCTTGAACGCGTAGAGGTTCGAGGTGCCGCCGACGAAGGTGATGCGCTTGATGGTGAGCGCGCCGTAGCCGACGTTCTTCAGCTCGATCGACTTCGACACCACCCAGCCCATCGGCACGGTGCCGAAGTCGAGCGCGGTGGGCGTGGTCTCGATCTTCGGCTCGGTGATCGTCGCGCGAATGGGGATGTCGAGCATCGCGCGCACCGGGTCGTTCGACACGATGTGCAGCGGCACGTCGATCACGCCGGGCATGCTCCCGTTGATCGCGACGTCGATCGACAGGCGCTGCAGCGGCATCAGCGTCGCCATCGTCATGCCGCCCTGGAAGGTGACGGTCACGCGGTTGCTGGGGTCGGTCGCCGACAGCGAGCTGATCTGCAGCGGCAGGCCGCCGACGTTGGCCACCTTCACCGTGACCATCTGGCGCATGCCCTTGGGAATCTCGCCGAAGTCGATCGCCGCTTCCTCGGGCTCCAGCGCGACGCGCGGCGTGGTGTACGACGTGCCCTCGACGCCCACGAAGACCGAGTCGACGCCCGGAGTCGACGAGCCGATCTCGACCTCGCCCTTCAGGTACTGCTCGGTCATCGGCGCGAAGACGAACGGCACCGGCACCGACGCGTCGGGGATCAGCGCCGAGCTCTGGGGCAGGGCGACCGTGACGACGGCGACGCCGCTGTCGGCGCGGTCGACCTCGAGCGCGATGTTGCCGAAGCCCGCGTTGCTGACGGTGACGGGGAGTTCCTTGCGCGCCATGGGCGCCACCACGCCAAAGCTGATCGAGCCCGGCTTCACCGCGAGCTGCGGCTCACCGACGAGGCGCTTCACGAGCGGAATCTTGAGCTCGCCCGCCTCGATGCGATCGGCGCTCATCTCGGCCGAGGCGTCGGTGTACGTCACGAGCAGGTTGAGCGCGCCGTCGGTCGGCGCCCGCCGCGGGGCGAAGCGCACGTCGATCGCGAAGTCGCTCGCCGCGCCGAGAATGAACGGCGCCGGCTGATCGGTGGTGATGGTGTACTCGTCCTCCGTCATCGACGAGAGCACGATGCGCTTGATGGCGATGCGGCGGTTGACGTTCGACTGCACCTTCACGGTGAGCGTCGTGTCGCAGCCCGGCACCACGCAGGTGTACGCGAGCTGGGGCGGCGTCGAGACCAGGCCACGGAAGGCCGGCACGCCGTTGGTCATCGGGTTCTGCGGCATGTTGGTGGTGCAGCCGAACAGCGCCACCACCGCGAGCGCGAGCAGGCGGGTCTTCATTCAGGGCACCGAGAAGAGCGAGTTGGCGCGGACGATGTTGGTCACGTAGACCGAGTCACCCTTGCGGCCGAGCGTGGCGTTCTTTTCGGACACCAGCATGCCGTTGATGAACACCTTCACCGAGACCGCGGTCTGCGCGTGATCGAGGCAGATGTTGGCGATGATGTCGGCCACGTCTTGCCCGTTCACCGGCACCAGGCCGCCCGAGAGGTAGCCCGCGAGCGCCTCGACCGAGATGCCGAGAATGCCCGCCAGCAGCCCCGTCGGCACCGACTTGCAGTCCTGCTGGTAGCTCACGAGGGCGCGATACGTCCCGTCCATGTGGGAATCGGCGAGAATGATGCGCTCCGGCTCTTCCTTCGGCGCGAAGGCCAGCCACGACGCCTGCCCGAAGTTCCCCCAGTTGGTGGGGTTGGGCATCTGCTTGTTGCAGACGAAGCCGTACGGGTGCTCGAGCGTGAGGTCGACGTTGCGCACGTCGTTGTCGAACAGGCCGTCGGTGCCGTTGTCGAAGGTCATCTCGACCTTCACCACTTCCGCGCCGCCACCGAGCACGCCGGTCGCGGTCACGGGGATCGAGAACGTCGGCCGCTGTGGATCGTTCGACTCGAGGTTCAAGATGGCCTGCAGCGGGCCCTCGCGCGTCGCCGTCACCATCACCTGCACCTCGACGTACTGCGAGGGCGCCACGTCGGGGATGATCATCGGGTTGGTCGAGAAGTCGGTGGTGAACATCATGCCGCCCCACGTCGGCCGCACCTGCAGCGGCGCGCCGCCCATGTTCACGATGGTGAGCGTCTTGAACGTGGTGGTGCCGAGCGTCACGTTGCCGAGATCGATCGAGGTCGGGCTCGCGGAGATCGCCGGCGCCGACGCCGACGTGCCCTTGAGCGGCACGGTGAAGGTGCCCTTGCTGGTGGTGACCACGAGATCGGCGGTGTGATCGGCGGTGGTGCGCGGCGTGTACCGCACCTCCACCAGCTCGACGGCCATGCGATCGGTGGCCACGGGGATCAAGGTGCGCGGGAGATCGGTCGGTGCCACCATCGAGAAGTCCATGGTGTCGGCGGGCGAGAGCTTGATGTCGGTGATCTCGACGGGCGCGGTGCCGGTGCCGGTGTTCGACAGCTGCACGGTGCGGCGCGTGAGCCGGCCCTGCGCGGTGTAGCCAAAGTCGACCGGGTTCGGCACGGCGGTGAGCTGCGGCGTGCCGATGTAGTTGGCCTTCACCGGGATGCGCAGCGTCGGGTACTCCTTGTCATCCGACAGCAGCGAGAGCTCGGTGACCGAGTTCTTCACCGGCCCCGGCGTGTAGCTGATGGTCAGATCGATCGAGCGGCCCGGCCAGATCTCCTTGGGGAAGTCGGTGGTGCAGAGATCGCAGGTGAAGCCGATGCCGTCGTCCTTCAGCGACGCCTCGAAGAGGGTCAGCGTGCAGTTGCCGATGTTGTGCAGCGTGATCGTCTGCAGCAGCGCGGCCTGCGAGTCGACGGTGCCGAAGTCGACCGTGTGCGGCGAGGGCTGGAGGATGGGAGTGCCGTCGGTGACGAGATCGCACGCCTTCGCCTCGCGCGGAACGCACTCGAAGTTCTCGCAGAGGTAGCCCGCCTGGCAGTCATCGTCGGCGCGACAGTTGGCGACGACCACCTTCTCCTTCGTGCACCCCGAAGCGGATACACAGAGAACGCCGCTGACCAGCAGGGCCGGGAGCAATTTCAGGTTTTTGAAGTGCATGGGGCGGGGGGAGTGTCGGCCCGGCGCTATTTCAACGCAAGGCGGCACCGAGAACCAAATCAGGCGTGTGGGATGAGGTGTGAGCGGTTTTGCCCCGCACCTCTTTATTGCGGGTCACCGGCGCTGCGCGGCGACGTCGGCGTGCTTCACGAGGAAGTCTTCGAAGCCGCCCACGAAGTCGATCACTTCCTTGCCGCGACGCGGGGCCCAGATGCGCGTGCACACCTCACTCAACAGCTCCTGGTCGTGGGTGACGATGATCACCGTGCCCTCGTAGCGCTGCAGGCCATCGGCGAGCGCGGCGATCGACTCGAGGTCGAGGTGGTTGGTCGGCTCGTCGAGGATGAGCACGTTGTCTTTGCGCATCATCAGCTGGCACATCAGCGTGCGCACCGTCTCGCCGCCCGACAGCGTGTCGGTGGGCTTCATGCGCTCTTCACCGCTGAAGAGCATGCGGCCGAGCAGCCCGCTGATCTCCTCGTTGCCCAGCTTGCTGTCGAGATCGCGCAGGTAGCCGTAGACCGTGGTGCCCTTCTTGATGATGCCGTGGTGGTCCTGCGGCATGTAGCCGACGCTCGCCGCGTGGCCCCACTCGACCTTGCCGGAGTCGGGCTGAATCGGCGCCACGCTCATGCCGGTGTTGGCGAACGTGCCGGCGATCATGCGCACCAGCGTCGACTTGCCGACGCCGTTCTTGCCGATCACGCCGATCTTCTCGCCCTTGGTGATGAGCGTGCTGAAGGGCGGAATGATCACCTCGCCGTCCCAGCTCTTGGTGATCTTCTCGATGGTGAGCGTCTGCTTGCCGCTGGGGTTCTTCTGCTCGAACTTGATGAAGGGCCGCGCGATGTTCGAGCGCTTCAGGTCTTCCATCTTCAGCTTCTCGAGCTGGTTCTTGCGGCTCTGCACCTGGCTGGCGCGCGTGCCGGCCGAGAAGCGCGACACGAAGTCCTGCAGCTGCGAGATCTTCTTCTGCTTCTCGGCGTTCTCCGACTCGACGCGCGAACGGATCTGCGCCTTCTGGCGGACCATGTCGTCGTAGCCGCCGGTGTAGGTGATGATCGTCTCGTAATCGATGTCGGCGATGTGCGTGCAGATCGAGTTCAGGAAGTGCCGGTCGTGCGAGATGGTGATCAGCACGCCCTCGTACTCGTGGAGGAAACGCTCGAGCCACCGAATGGAATCGAGGTCGAGGTGGTTGGTCGGCTCGTCGAGCAGCAGCCCTTCCGGCTTTCCGAAGAGCGCCTGGGCGAGCAGGGTGCGCAGCTTGAGGCCGCCGGTGAGCGACTTGAGCGGCTCGGTGTGCGAGGCCTCCTCGATGCCCAGGCCCATCAGCAGCGCGGCCGCGTCTGACTCGGCGACGTAGCCGTCTTCTTCGGCGATCACGCCCTCGAGCTCACCCAGCCGCACGCCGTCGTCGTCGGTGAGGTTGGGCTTCTCGAGGAGGATGTTCTTTTCCTTCATCGCCGCCCACAGCGCCTTGTTGCCCATCATCACCACGTCGAGGACGCGGTCGTTCTCGTACGAGAAGTGGTCCTGGCGGAGGATGCCGAGCTTCTTGGGGCGAATGATGTCGCCGGTGTCCTGTTCCTCGTCACCGGCGAGGATCTTCATGAACGTCGACTTGCCGGCGCCGTTGGGGCCGGTGAGGCCGTAGCGACGCCCGGCCGAGAACGAGACGTTGACGCTGTCGAAGAGCTTCTTGGGCCCGTAACCCTTGCTGACGTTGACGATGGAGAAGGACGCCATGGCGTCGGCCCATACACAAAGCTACCTTCGCGCGCCATGCAGAGCATTCTCGTCGCCGTCGATGGTTCCCCGCACAGCGTGAAGGGCGTGCGGGAAGCGGCGCGCATCGCGAAGGCGGTCGGTCTCAAGGTCGAGCTCGCCTACGTGCTGCCGCCGATCCTCCTCGCCGAGGCGGTCTACGCCGACACCATCAAGAAGATCGACGAAGCCAACCGCAAGGCCGGCGAGGCGATCTTCGAGACCGCGAAGAAGTCGATCGCCGACGTCGGCGTGCCGGTGGAATCGGTGCTGCTCAACGGGGCGCCCGCCGAGGCGCTCGCCGATCTCGCCGCGGCCGAGCGGTACTGGGGCGTGGTGATCGGCGCGCGTGGTCACAGCGCCGTCTCGCGAGTCCTGCTCGGGAGCGTCACCGATCGCCTCGTGCACATCTGTTTGAAGCCCGTTCTCGTCGTTCGCTGAAGGAGTCACCATGAAGTGGTTGCGTCTCGTCATCCCTGCCTTCGCTGCGCTCGTGATGTCTGCGTGCAGCGCGCCGACCCCCAAGTGTCTGCCCAGCAACTGCTCGGGCTGCTGTGACGCGACCGGCGCCTGCGTCGCCGTGCCGACCGCGATGGCGTGCGGCACCAAAGCCTCGACCTGCATGGTGTGCGGCCTCGGCCAGCAGTGCCTGGCCGGCTTCTGCACGGGCGGCTCGACGGGCGGCGGCACCGGCGGCGGCGCGACCGGCGGCGGTGGTGGCACCACGGGCGGTGGCACCGGTGGCGGGTTGACCGGCGGCGGCACGGGCGGCGGCGCGACGGGTGGCGGCACGGGTGGCGGCACCACGGGCGGTGGTGGTGGCTCGACCGGCGGTGGCGGCGGCACGACGGGCGGTGGCGGCGGCACGACTGGCGGCGGTGGCGCGACGGGTGGTGGCGGCGGCACGACCGGTGGCGGCGGTGGCGCGACGGGCGGTGGCGGCGGCACGACGGGTGGCGGCGGCGGCACGACCGGCGGTGGCGGCGGCACGACGGGCGGTGGCGGCGGCACGACCGGCGGTGGCGGTGGCACCACGGGCGGCGGCGGCGGCACGACCGGCGGTGGCGGCGGCACGACCGGCGGTGGCGGCGGCACCACGGGCGGCGGCGGCGGCGCGACCGGCGGCGGCGGTGGCACGGTGACTGGCCAGTTCTACGTGTTGCGCGTCGGCCCCGCGGCTGACGGCGGCGCGCTCAGCAACGCGTCGGCGGAGCTGCACCTCGAGAAGCGCGACCTCGCCACGGGCAGCATGATCAGCGACGCGCCGTTCCCGACGGCCAGCGCCGGCTCGAACGTGCCCCTCACCATCGCGGGCACCTCGACCACCGAGGGCGGTCTCACGCTCTCGACGAACGCGAGCTACGGCGTGGCCGCGGGCTACGCGCAGGTGCCGGGCATCGCGAGCGTCAACACCACCGGCGTGCTGCGCGTCGTGGGCCGCGTCGACCTCGGCACCTCGGCGGTGAGCACCTCGACCCAGCTCGACACCTTCCTTGGCAGCGTTCGCGCGGCGGCGTCAGTCGACGGCACGGCGTACTGGGTGGCAGGGGCCGGCACCTCGGCGCCCGCCGACGGTGGCGTGCGTTACGTCGTCCACGGCAGCACTGGAGCGAACACTGAGGTCTTCACCGCGATTCAGAACATGCGCTTCGTGCAGATCGTCAACGGCCAGCTCTACGCCTCGACCGCGTCGGGCGCGGTGCCCGACGGCGGCATCGAGCTCTCGCGCGTCTTCGCGATCGGCTCGGGCCTGCCGCAGTCGTCCACCAGCGCGGTGACGTACTTCCCGGGCGTCAACTCCGTGAACCCGGGCAACTTCGCGCTGCTCGATCTGAACACCGGCGTCGCGGGCGCCGACACGCTCTACGTCACCGAGGCGACGTCGGGCACCATCGCCGCGCGCAAGTACACCTTCGACGGTACGGTGTGGACGCAGGCGGCCACGTTCAGCGTCGCGTCGGGCGGCGGCTTCTTCCTCACCGCGCGTCCGGCGGGCGGCGGCGCGGCGACGCTGCTGGTCACCAGCACGGCGGGCGTCATCCGCTGGGACGACAACAACCTGACGGGCACCGTGGCGGTGGGCACCGTGGTCACCGCGCCCGCGACGGGCACGGCGTTCCGCGGCATCGCGTTCGCGCCTTGATCACTCCGGCGCCGGAGGAGCTTCCTCCGGCGTCAAACCGGCGAGCGTGACCAGGTTGCGCGGGTGGTAGTGGCCGTTGCCCGGCGCTTCCATCACGCGCTCGACCCACGCCGCCGGCACGGCCGACTCCCCGAAGATCGCGCCGAACAGCGCGCCGGTGACGGCGGCGTTGGTGTCGGCGTCTCCGCCGCGGTTGGTGACGTCGATCAGGGCGGCCTCGAGCGACGGCGCGTGGAAGAGCTCCCAGAACGCGAGCCGGTAGGTGGTGCGCACCGGGGTCGGCCACGGGTGGAAGAGGTGCAGCTCGGGCCCGTACAGCTCGGGGTCATCGGCCTGGGCGAACTTGAGATCCTCGCGCAGGAAGTCGGCCGCTTCCTTGGTGAAGATCACCCAGTCGGGTTCCTTGCGCCCGAGCGTCGCGGCCGCGAGCGAGAGCTCGGCCTCCGCCACCTTGAGCAGCTGCGCCGGGTCGAGGCGCTCGCCGACCGCGCCGATCGCCGCGGCGATGATGCCGTTGAGCGTCGCGTTGGCCAGCTGGCAGAGCGGGTCGAAGTGCGTGATGCCGGTGTCTTCGAGCGTGGCGTTGACGCGATCGTCGCGGCGCGCGTGGAAGAAGACGCCCAGCACCACCGTGCGCACCAGCGCGGCGTTGTCGCGCACCTTCTGGAAGCCCTCGAGCCACACGCGGCGGCCGCTGTTCTCGGGTGAGCGGCCGTCGAGCACGATGTCGAGCGCGGCCTTGATCGGCGCCGGCACCACCTCGGGCGGCACGGTCTGCATCCACCGCGCGTAGGCCTTCGCCGTCTCGAAGAGATCGTACCGGCGCAGGTTGCGCAGCGTGGTCGAGAGCACCTGCGCCATCTCGGCGCCCCACGTCACCTGGCCGCGGCGCAGCTCGAAGCGCCCACCGCCCATCGGCTCGATGATCGGACCCTCGTTGAGGGTGGGGAACATCTCCGCGGGCATGTTGCGCTGCTCGGTGCGAATGCCCATCGCCTCACCGACCGCCAACCCCAGCAGCGCCCCCTTCTGGCGCGCGCGGATCTGCTCGGTCGTCGCGGCCGTCGGGGCTTTGACCTTCTTCTTCGGCGGGGGCATCGGCCGCGCGATCTCTACCTCAGCGTCAGCAGGAGATCTTTCCCGTCGCGACGAACCTGCATGGTGAGCGCCTGGCCGGCCGGGCGGCGCACCTTCGCGAAGGCGTCGAGCGCGTCGCGCACCCCTTCGTCTCCGATGCTCACCACCACGTCGCCGATCAACACGCCGGCCTTCGCCGCGGGACAATCGGCCATCAGGAAGTCGACCCGCACGCCGCCCGCCGCGTTCTCGAACGACAAGCCGCTCCCGACCTCGGGGTGCATCTCGAGCTGGTGCTTGCGCACGCCTGCGTCCATCGGCACGGTGTTGAGCATCACGTGCGTGATCTCGCCGGCGCGAACGGTGGCGTCGGCGACGTCGCTGAAGACCTCTCCCTCGAGCACGTAGATGCGGTAGCTGCCCGGCGAGAGCAGCGCCTCGAAGCGGCCGTTCACCACGTCGACGCGGGTGTTCGAGGTCGGCCCGCCGATCATCACCTTCTCGGCCTCTCCATCGACCTGGCCCACGAGGCGGCCCTGCTCCGCGAGCGTGAGGTTGCGTTCGACGACGGACTCGGGCGCGACGTAGACCTCTTCTTCGGCTGAGACGAGCGAGCCGTCGTGCGCGCGCAGGCCGACCTCCGCGGGCAGGAGATCGTCGAACGCGAACGCGCCGTCGGGGCCGGTGCGCGCGGTGCGGGGCACCTCGTTCATGCCGCGCGCGAAGGTGAGCTCGACCGTCACGTTCTCCAGCGGGGCCTCGCCGTTGGTCACCACGCCGCGCACCGCGCCGGACCCCGCGAGCGTCAGATCGACCGGCGGTGCGCCGGGGAGCTCGAGGCCCACGGCGGTCGCACGGCGGCCCTGGCCCTGCTGCGCGCGCACGGAATAGCGGCCGGGCGGCAGTCCCTTGGCGCTGAAGGCAAAGTCGCCGGGCGTGGTCGCCGTCGCGGTCGCCGTCGCCGTGATCAAAGCGACCTCGAGATCGTCGGGCTCGGCGAGCACGTGCACCTCGACGGCCGCCGCGCCCCTGGCGTGCACCACGCCGCGCAGCTCGTTGCCGCCCTCGAGCACCAGTGTGACGCGCGCCGGCCGATCGAGCTGGGTGGCGGTGCGCGTGAGGGCCTGGCGCCCATCGACCGCCAGCGCGTGCACCGACACGTTGCCGGGCGCGACCAGGGCGTTGAACCGGCCTTCGCGATCGCTCGTCCACGTCTCTTCACCGGGCGCGAGCCGCACCGTCGCGTCGGCGACTGGCGTGCCGTCGGCCGACGTCACCAGGCCTTCGAGCTGGGCGCCGCGCGTGAGCTCGAGGTCGTGCGGCTTGTCGAGGCTCGCCAGCTCGATACCGCTCGGGAGGAAGCCCGGACCGCAACCCTCGAGCCAGTAGTGATCGAGCTTCGGCACGTCGAGCGAGAAGCGGCCCAGCGCGTCGGCGGTGCCCCGCGCGACCACCACCGAGCGGCGATCGGACAGGTGCACCTCGACCGACGCGCCGCCGACCGGGTTGCGCGTGCCGGCGGCGAGCGCGGTGCCCGTGAGCTTCTCAGTCGCACCCAACGTCAGGGTGACCTCGGTCGCGCCGCCCGCGACGGCGACGTCGAACTCGCTGGCCGCCTGCGCGCCGGCCGCATCCTTCGCGAACGCGAGGAAGTGCCCGGCGGCGACGGGAAAGAGCGCGTGGCCCTGTTCGTCGGTCTGCTCGCCGCCGATCGCCCGCCATCGCCGATCGTTGCGGGCCAGCTCGAAGTCATCGCGCAGCACTTCGACGCGGGCGCCGCTGACCGGCTCGGTGCCGCGCTTCACGGTGACGATCAACCCCGGGCGGGTGGGGCTCTCGAAGATGCGGGCGAGCGCGGGGTCGGCCTGGCGCGGAGCGTCGGGCACGGCGGAGGTGGGCTGCGGAGCCGCGGTGGCCGACGTGGGCTCACGACGCGACCACGCAAAGAGTGCACCCCCGACCAACACCCCGATCGCCACCGCCAGCAGGACCTGCCGCATGCACACCCCTCCTTCGGGTGGGATCATGATCCCGCAGAGCGGGCGGTTTCAGGGCTCGAAGTTCGCGTCTCGCGGCGGCAACGCGCGGATGATCTCGCGCAGCGGCTTGCCGTGGAGCCCGGCCAGCTCGCGGAACGCCCGCCCGCCGAGGATGAAGCGCGTGCCGGGGAAGGTGACCGCGAGGCGATCGTAGAGCCGGTCGCCCTGCGCCGAGACGCCCTGGCCGGTGAGGAACACGCCGCCATCGCGCGCCACCGCCGCGACCGTCTCGTGCAGGAGCAGCGGCGCGAAGGTGCCGCCGCGCACGTCGCGCTTCACGTAGATGTCGAGCAGCTCGGCGCCGACGAGGCAGTGGTGCGCGTCCCACGTGCGGCGCCAGATCGAGAAGCCCACCAGCTCGCCCTCGTCGACCGCCACCAGCGCGTTCGCCTCGCGGCCGAGCGCGTCGCGGCGGAGACCCTCGATGCTGCCGTTCCACTTCTTGCCGAACGTCTCGACCATGTACTCGTCGAGCAGGGCGGCGAGGCCGACGAGATCTTCAGGGGCGGCGGGGCGGATCATGGGTGCTCCTTGCGGCTCATTCGACGGAAACGATGAAGCCGCCCTGGTCCGCGGTGCCGACCGACTGCGAGGCGGTGTCGACCACGAGGTAGATCGGCTGGCCCGCGGTGCCGCTGACGGTCAGCGAGAACGGCTCGCCCGCCGCGTACTGCACGCCCAACGGGTCGGCGACGCCCAGGCACTGCGTGGGATCGCACTGGCTGAGCGCGATCATCGAGAAGTCGGCCCCGCGCTCGGGAGCGAGGCGGAACGTGAAGCTGCCGTTGGCCGACGGAACGAAGCGGTACACGGTGTCGGCGCCGCTGTGCCCGCTCGTCGTGCAGCTGGGGCCGCTGTACTGCGTGGTCGGGTTGCCGAAGTGGCTGGTCAGGCCGAGCGTGGTGCCCGCGAAGCTCGCGCCCTGCGTCAGCGCCGTGCTCGCCACCGAGCAGTCACCCACCGCGGCGCTCGCCACCGGCGCCTCGCGCACGCGGAGGTGGAACGGCAGCGTCGCCCCGGGGTTGAACGGTGACGCCACGTCGACCCACACCTGCGTCGAGGTGCCAGCGTCGAAGGTGCGCGTGAGCCGCGCCGCGCCGCCGATCGAGAGGCCGTTGCCCGGGCTGACGCGGCACTCCACGCCGCCGTCGCAGCCCGCGCGAAGCCCGAGCACCACGTTGCCGCCCAGCTCCTCGAGCGTCCACGCCGAGAAGGCCGTCGCGGTCTGCCCGCTCGCCGGCGCGGTGTAGAGGTAGTTGCGATCGGGATCTCCCGCGGTCGAGCACTGGTCGAGCTCGCCGTCGTCGGTCGCGCCGTTGGTCGTCGCCTCGAGCTCGACCGCACCGGCGCTGAGCACGAGCGGCGCGGGCGTCGCGCAGCTGGCCCCGCTCGAGTCGATCGCCGGGCTCGAGAGCGCGACGTCGAGGCGGAAGACGCCGCTGGTGAGCTGCTCGCTGTCGACGGTCACGAAATAGACGCCCGCGGGCACGTCGTCGGCGACCACGCGCGTGGTCTCGGCCGCGCTGCCCGACATCGCGCACGCCTGGCCAAACCCGGTCGGATCGCACGCGTTGCGCCGCAGGCTGATGACCGGCTGCAGCCCGCCATCGAGCACGGTGACGGTCGCGGTGACGCGCGTGCCGCCGTCGATCACGAAGCGCCACGTCTTCTCGCCACCCGACGTCGCCGCCGCCGAGCAGAGGGAATCGTCAGCGCTCGCGCCACCGAGGACGTCAGTGGCCGTGAAGGGCAGGGTGCCACCCGAGTACGCGGCGGCGCAGGTGCCGGTGCCGGTGAGGCCTCCGTCGGCCGCGCGCACGTCGAGGGTGTAGTCGATGGTGCCGCTCGCCGTGCCGTCATCGGCCATCACGCGGAACGACTGGGGAATCGCGAGCGCCGTCGGCGTGCCGCTGATGAGCCCCGCGCTCGAGAGACTCAGGCCGGCGGGCAGCGCGCCGCTGTTGAGGCCGAACGTGTACGGCGCCGTTCCGCCGCTCGCGCTGAGCTGCGCCGAGTAGCTCGTGCCCACCGTCGCCGGCGGGAGCGTCGCGGGGCTGATGGTGAGGCCCGTCGCGCCGCCGCTGACGTCGAGCGAGTAGCTGCGCTGGCCCGTCGCGCCGTTCGAGTCGGTCGCGAGCACAGTGAACATCGCGGTGCCGGCGCTGGCCGGCGTGCCGCTCAGCAGCCCGCTCGAGCTCAAGCTCAGCCCGGCGGGTGGCGTGCCGGTCAGCAGCGTGAAGGTGTACGGCGCCTGGCCGCCGCTCGCGCTGAGCGTCTGCGAGTACGGAGTCGAGACCACCGCCGCCGGCAACGTCGCGGGCGTGACGGTGAGCGTGATGGTGGTCGCCACCAGCGTGTACGTGCGCGTTCCTTCGTTGCCGAACTGATCGACGCTGTGCACGGTGAAGGTCGCAGTGCCGGCGCTCGACGGCGTGCCGGTGATCAGCCCCCCGGAGCTGAGGGTGAGCCCGACGGGCAGCGACCCGGTGGTGAGCTGGTAGAGCCACGGCCCCGTGCCGCCGGTGGTGGTGAGCTGCTGCGAGTACGCCGAGCCGACGAGCGCCGCGGGCAGCGACGGCGGGTTGATGGTCAACGTCGCGGGGACGATCGTGAGCGCGTAGCTCTTCTCGCCGCGCGCCGAGGTCGCGTCGATGGCCTGCACGTTGAAGTTCAGCGTGGCGGCGTTGAGCGCGGTGCCCGAGAGGTGGCCGCTCGAGCTCAGCGTCAGCCCGCCCGGCAAGGTGCCCGCCGAGACGCTGAAGGTGTACGGCGCGGTGCCGCCCGTCGCGCCGAAGTCGATCGAGACCGCGGTGCCCAGTTCGACCGGCGCGAGGGTGTCGGGCGTGACGGTGATGCTCTGCGCGCTGACGGTGATGGTGCGCGGGAAGGTGCCCATGTTCCCGTTCGCGTCGAGCACGAGCACCGTGAAGTTCGAGACGCCGGCGGCGGTCGGCACGCCCGACAACAGGCCGCTGCTCGAGAGCGTGAGGCCCGGGGGCAGGGCGCCGCTGTCGATGCTGAAGGTGTACGGGTCCATGCCTCCGTCGGCACTCAGCACCTGCGACCACGCGACGCCGACGAGGCCCGTGGGCAACGTGGCGGGCGCGAGCGTCAGGTTGGGGTCGACCACGCGCAGGCGAAGCGAGCCGCTCCCGGCGTGCCCCAGCGCGTCGACGGCGTGCAGCGTGAAGGTGAAGGTGCCGGACATCGTCGCGCGGCCGCTGATGACGCCGCCCGAGTTGATCGTGAGCCCCGGTGGCAGCGCGCCGCTCTCGAGGGTGAAGACGTAGCCACCCACGCCGCCCGAGCCGCTCACCTGCGCGACGTACGCCACCCCGCGAATCGCGTCGGCGAGCACCGCGGGCGCGATGCTGATCGGCGTGGGCGAGACGACCAGCTCGTACATCTTCGTGCCCGACGCCCCGGCCGCGTCGACGGCGCGCACGGTGAAGCGCGAGGTCGCGTCGGTCACCGGCACGCCCGAGAGGTGGCCTTCGTTGGTGAGCGTCATCCCACCGGGCAGGTCACCCGCGGCGAGCGTGAAGGTGATCGGCGCCCGGCCATCGGGCGAGCTCAGGTCGGCGGCGTACGGCGTGCCCACCGTGGCGCCCGGCAGCGCGTCGGGCGCGATGGTGATGGGCGTGGGCATCGGCATGCAGCTGCAACCGGTGCACGACGACGCGAAGGCCGCCAGCACGGCGAAGACGACGAGCACTCTCACGCGATGACCTCTTCACTCTCGGGACGCGTCCCGTGCCAGCGGTGGAGCGACGCGCGCGGCCCGTCGTCGTGCCACTCGACCAGCCCATAGTGCAGCTCGAGGTGCTGGCCCAGCCTCCCGAAGCCCAGGTCGACCATCGGCATCCACGTGCCGGTGTTCACGTAGGTGCGAACCGCCCCACCGACGCGCATGGTGCGCAGCATCGGCACGTGGGTGTGGCCCATGAAGACCGCCTTCACCTCGGCGTGCTGCTTGAACAGCTTCTCGGCGTGGCGATCGAGCGCCTCGAAGAAGCCGACCTCGTTGCGCAGGAACTGGGTCAGCTTCACGAACGGCCGCTTCTTCCACCACGTGGGGTTGAAGCGCGCCTGCACCAGCGCCTTCGCGGTGTCGCCCACCATGCGCGTGGTGAAGCGGGTGTCGAACACCATGCCGCCGGCCACCAGCGGCCAGAACGGGTGCACCTTGTCGACGTACGGCCGCTCGCGCACCAGCGGGTTCAAGATGCGCAAGATGAAGAGGCTGCCCCACGGCAGGTTGAGCACGTGCTCGCGATCTTGCCGCTGCAGCGTCAGGCGGCCCCAGTCGAACGCGTGCAGCGCCTCGAACTGGTGCCCGTGGTGGAACTGCACGCCGTCGAGCTCGAGCCACGGCTCCGCGGTGACGAAGCGCACCCGCTCGTCGTGCTCCGCGCCGGTGATGAAGCGCGTGAGGAGCCGCTGGCAGGCCGGGTACACCAATTCCATGTCGTGGTTGCCGGGCAGGAAGGTGATGCGCGAGTCGGGGTGACGCAGGAAGTGGGCGAGCCCATCGACCACGCGCGGGTGACCGCGGAGGCACTTGTAGAGCTTGATGCCCGCCAGCCGCTCGGTGATCTCGTCGGGGAAGACGCCCATCACCGGCACCTTCAGGAGATCGAACACGTCTCCGTTGAGCACCAGGTGCGCGCCGGCGTACCGCTCGAGCAGCTGGAAGAGCCGCTCGTCTTCCTTGAAGTCGTCGTAGATGTTCACGCGGCCGCGGCGGTGCCCGGTGCCGAGGTGGAGATCGGACAGGACGAGCGCGCGGCGCATGGGTGCGAAAGCCTAGATTAGTCGGTGCTGATCGAGGTGGTGTTGTCGTCGCTGTTGCGATCGATGAGCTCGTTCATCGGGTCGACCCCCGCGCGGCTGGGCTTCTTCGGGCAGGTGAACGTGAGCTCGCTCTCGCCCTTCTTGATCTGCCGCTTCTCGAGGCACACCGCCACGTCGTCTTCGTCGAGCGCGCCGACCACCATCGTGTCGTCGAAGTCGACCTCGCTCTGTTCGCCCTTCTCGCTGGCGACATACTTCACGGCCTTCACCTTGATCGTCACGTCCCAACCGCCCGCGGCGTTCTGCTTCATCGACGCGCTGGTGGCCCGGTTGTCGTAGAGCACGATGCGATCGAAGAGATCGTCGAGCAGGGGGTGGAACCTGGGGTCCACCTCCTCGCGCAAGAACGAGAGCAGCTGCGTGGAGTTGGTGTACGGCGGCCCCTTGAACTTCACCGCCGCGACGTACTTCTTGAGCGCGCGGTTGATGGTCTCTTCGCCGACGAGGTCCGCCAGCCAATAGGTGACGAGCGAGCCCTTCTGGTAGTGGATGTAGGGCTGGTTCTCGACGCGCGAGAGCGGCACTTCCTTCTTCTGCTCGACGGCGCGGCCGATCAGGTAGCGATCGAGCTCGTACTTGAGGAAGCGCCGCATCTTCTCGGGGCCGTACTGGTGCTTCATCACCATCAGCGCCGAGTACTGCGCCATCGTCTCGCTGGTCAGCGTCGCGCCCTGCACGTCACCGCCGACGACCTGGTGCGCCCACCACTGGTGCGCGATCTCGTGCGCGGTCACGTAGTACGGGTAGTCGATGTCGTTGGGCTTGTCGGGCCGCACCCGCGCGATGAACCCGATCGCCTCGGAGTAGGGAATCGTGTTCGGGAAGCTCTGCGCGAACGTGTCGTAGCGGGGGAACTCGATGATGCGCGCCTGGTGGTGCTGGTACGGGCCGAACTGCTCGCTGCAGTACCTGAGCGAGTCCTTCATGCCGTTCATCATGCGGTCGAGGTTCCACGCGTGGTGGACGTCGTAGAAGATCTGCAGCTTCACGCCGTTCCACTCGTCTTCCTTCACCTGGTACCGCGCCGACAGCACCGAGAAGAACCCGAGGATCGGCTGGTCCATCTCGTAGCGGAAGAAGCGGCGGCCGCCCTCGTTCCATTCCTTCGTGAGCTGACCGGGCGCGATGGCGATCTGATCGGGGTCGGTGCTCACCGTCGCGCGGAAGCCGATGAAGTCTGAGTCGACGCGGATGTAGTTGCGCTGCAGCCCCTTCGGATCGTCGCGATCGAGCATGCGCTCCTTCGGCGCGAGCCCGTACTTCTTGCGCACGCCGTCCTCGCTCAGCTCGTACTCCGCGACGTAGCCGAGGGTCGGGAGCCCCAGGTTGTTGAAGAAGGTGCCGTTGCCCACCACCGCGTGGCTCAGCCCGCCGTGCTTGAGCGGCGTGGAGCGGAAGGTGAAGTCGAACTCCATCGTGCGCTTGTCGCCGGGCTGCATCGGCGGGTCGATCGCGAACACCATCAGCCCGTCTTCGGGCTGACCCTTCACCATCTTCGTCGAGCCAGCCACCACCAACGAGTCGCGCTGGGCCGCGTCGTCGAAGCCCACCAGCACCTCGGAGATCGTCGCGCTCGTCTTGTTCTCGAGCTGGTACGTGCCGCGCGCGCGCAGCCTGGGCACCGTCTCCGACGGGAAGACGTCGAACGTCACCTCGACGTCGGTCACGCGCGGCGTCGGTGCGTCGAGCCAGCTGCGCCAGCCCTTCTCGTAGTCGGCCTGCTGGCGCTCGCGGTCCTTCGCGGTGAGGTAGCGGTGCGCGATGTGCGTCTGGTGGAAGAGGTAGCCGCCGAGCGTGACGGTGCCGATCAGCCCGAGCGCCAGCGCCGCCCGCCACGGCATCGTCAGCCGTGCGCGCACCTGCCGCATTCGCGCCTTCAGCCCGTCTTCGCGCCCGCGCGCCATCAGCCCGAACGCGAGGGTGAGCAGCACCACGCTGACCGACCACCAGAAGCTGCGCCAGGTGAGCGCGGTGCCGACCCAGTGCCCGTAGCCGTTGAGATCGGAATACGAGATGCGCGGCTCGCTGCCGAAGCGCACGAGGCGATCTTCGACGCCCACGAAGCTCAAGATGGTCTGGCTGATCCAGTACCCGATCATCGCGCCGTGGCCGAAGTACTTGTGGTTGATGACGAGGTGCACCACCAGCGCGAGCACCGCGGTCGTCACGTCTTGCAGGAGCCCGAAGGTGATCAGCTCGTGGAAGTAGACGTTCCACTCGATGGTCGGGTTGCCCTGGACCACCTGCGCGGCGAGCGCGCTGCCGGCGACCACCACCTGCAGTGAGGCCTCGAGGCACACCAGCGCCACCAGCTTCGAGACGAACGCCACCCACGTCGGCATGCGCGTCGAGTCGATGATCTCGCTGAGCTGCGCGTCGCGTTCCTTCCACACCAGCTCGCCGGCGTAGAAGGTGAGGGTGATCAGCGAGAACAGGCCGAACGAGCCGCTCGCCAGCTCGAGCACGCGCCAGCTCACCGCCCAGGTCGCGGTGCCGTAGAGCTGCTCGCTGACGAAGATGCCGATCAACACGAACATCACGCCGGCGGCGATGAACGACCAGTAGACCGGGCTGCGCAGCACGTCGCGGAACTGCAGCCAGCCACCCCGCAGCGCGGTCAGCGCCCAGCTCGCGAACGAGCTCTCGAGCGCCGCCTTCGGCACGGTCGTCGCCGGCTGCGCGGCACCCTCGTCGTCCTTCTTGCGGGCGCCCTTCTGTTCTTCGACCGTGGTGCGGAAGCGCGACACCACCAGCGCGAACAACGCGCCGCCGACCGCGAGCCAGATCACCTTGTTGGCGAGGAAGAGCCCGGTGAGCGGAATGAGATCGTGGTTGCGCTCGGCAGGCGTCCAATAGCGGGTGACCACGTCGAAGGTGATGATGCCGAACGGATCGGCGAGCGCGCCCAGGGTGCGGTTCTGCACGTCGCCCATCGCGGCGCTGAGCACGAAGTAGCCCAGCACGAGCACCACCACGCCCACGTAGACCGGCGCCATCTGGCGCGTCAGCGCGGCGAGCGCGAAGAACACCACGCCCGCGATGAAGAGCAGCGGCAACACACCCACCAGCCACGGCCAGAGGAAGACGTCGAGGCGCGTGGGGCCCAGCGTCTCCGGCTTGATGAACTGCGCGATGGCCGCGACGACGAACTGGCCCGCACCCGTGGCGAGGAAGAGCGCCGCGCTCAGCAGGTACGCCCCGAGGAAGCGGCCGATGAGGTACGGCGCCTTCTTCACGTTGCGCGTGAAGATCAGCGCCCACGTGCCGGTGGTGAAGTCCTGCGACGCGGCCTGGCCGAAGATCGCCGCGACCATGAACAGCCCCATCAACGCCATGATGGTCTGGTTGCCGTACACGGCGTGCGGCCCGTTGGGGAACACCCGCTCGTTGCCCGCGCCCGCGCTGATGTCTTCGAAGAGGCCGGCGTTCGCCGCCATCAAGAAGGCGCCCGAGGAGAAGAGCACCACCGCGTAGACCCACGTCGACAGCATCTTGAGCCGCCGCCGCAGCTCGAAGCCGATCAGCGCGCCGATCATCGCGTCACGCCGCCTTCGCCGACGCCGAGAGCGCGTTGAAGTACACGTCTTCGAGATCGGGGCTCACCGGCTCGAAGTCGCCGTCGGGCTTGCCGTCGCTCACCACGTGCGCCAGCCGCTGGCCCGCCACACGCCGCACCGCGATCACCGGCAGCGCCTTCGAGAGCGCATCGAGCTCTTCGGCCGAGGTGCAGAACTTCTTCCAGATGCGACCCTCGAGGTTCTTCATCAGCTCGAGCGGGTGACCGCTGAGGATCACCCGGCCCTGGTTCATGATCGCCATCTGGCGGCAGAGGTCGGCGACGTCGCTGACGATGTGGGTCGAGAGCAGCACCACCACGCCTTCCGCGATCTCCGCGAGCAGGTTGTGAAAGCGAAAGCGCTCGGCCGGGTCGAGGCCCGCGGTCGGCTCGTCGACGATGATCAGCTTGGGGTCACCCAGCAGCGCCTGCGCGATGCCGAAGCGCTGCTTCATGCCGCCCGAGAATCCGCCCAGCCGCCGCGACTGCACGTCCCACAGGTTCACCTTCTTCAACAGCGCGTTGACGACCTCGTGGCGCTGCTTGCGGTTGGCCAGCCCTTTGAGCTGCGCGAGGTGGTCGAGCATGTCGAAGGCCGACACCTTCGGGTACACGCCGAAGTCTTGCGGCAGGTAGCCGAGCACGTCGCGCAGGCGATCGGGCTCCTTGCCGATGTCGATGTCACCGAACGTCATGGTGCCTGCGTCGATCGACTGCAGCGTCGCGAGGCTGCGCATCAGCGACGATTTTCCCGCGCCGTTGGGCCCGAGCAGGCCGAACATCCCGGCGGGGATCGTGAGCGTGACGTCGTTCAGCGCCTTGACCCCGTTGGGGTACGTCTTCGACACACCCGTCAGCTTCAGTTCCATGTAGAAGCGCGTCCTATGACCGAAATCGTTCACGTCAAAGCACGGGAAATTCTCGATTCGCGCGGCAACCCCACGGTCGAGGCCGAAGTGTTCCTCGAGAGCGGCGCGATGGGCCGCGCGGCCGTGCCCTCGGGCGCGAGCACGGGTGAGCACGAGGCGGCCGAGCTGCGTGACGGCGACAAGGGCCGGTACCTCGGCAAGGGCGTGCTCAAGGCGGTCAAGCACGTGAACGAAGTCATCGCGCCGGCGCTCTCGGGGCTCGACGCGGCCGACCAGGCGACGCTCGACGCCGAGCTCAACTCGCTCGATGGCACGCCCAACAAGGGCAAGCTCGGCGCGAACGCGATCCTCGCGGTGTCGATGGCCGCGGCGCGCGCGGTGTCGAACGAGCTCGGCGTGCCGTTCTACCGCTACGTCGGTGGCGCGCAGGCCCGCACGCTGCCCGTGCCGATGATGAACATCTTGAACGGCGGCGCGCACGCCGACACGCGCGTCGACGTGCAGGAGTTCATGGTGCTCCCGTGGGGCGCCAGCTCGTTCTCGGAAGGCCTGCGCTGGGGCGCCGAGGTGTTCCACGCGCTCAAGAAGATCTTGAAGGGCAAGAAGCTCGCGACCGGCGTCGGTGACGAGGGTGGCTACGCGCCCGACCTGCCGTCGAACGAAGACGCGCTGAAGCTGATCATGGAAGCGATCGGCGCGGCGGGCTTCAAGGCGGGCGAGCAGATCGCGCTCTGCCTCGACGTCGCGGCGAGCGAGTTCTTCGACAAGGCGACCAAGAAGTACACCTTCAAGGCCGAGGGCCGGCAGCTCGACGGCGCGGGCATCGTCGGCTGGTACCAGGAACTCTGCTCGAAGTACCCGATCGTCTCGATCGAAGACGGCTGCGCCGAAGACGACTGGGACGGCTGGAAGAAGCTGTCGGACGCGCTCGGCAAGAAGGTGCAGCTGGTCGGCGACGATCTGTTCGTCACCAACGTCTCGCGCCTGAAGATGGGCATCGAGAAGGGCATCGCGAACTCGATCCTCGTGAAGGTGAACCAGATCGGCTCGCTGACCGAGACGTTCGAAGCGGTCCGCATGGCGCACCGCGCGGGCTACACGTCGGTGATGAGCCACCGCTCGGGCGAGACCGAAGACACCACCATCGCCGACCTGGCCGTGGCGCTCGACTGCGGGTTGATCAAGACGGGCTCGGCCAGCCGCAGCGATCGCATCGCGAAGTACAACCAGCTCTTGCGCATCGAAGAAGAGCTCGGCGAGCACGCGCGCTACGCCGGCCGGGGCGCGATCAAGCAGTAACAGGATTCCCTCTCCCCGCGAGCGGGGAGAGGGCCGGGGTGAGGGGCTCGCTTTGAAACGCATCCTGATCAGCAACGACGACGGCATCCACGCGCGAGGCCTGCAAACCCTCGCCGCCGCCGTCGCCGATCTCGCCGAAATCTGGGTGGTCGCCCCGCAGCACGAGCAGAGCGCGACGAGCCACTCGCTCTCGCTGCACCACCCGCTGCGAATCCGCAAAGACCAGGACCGCTGGTTCGCCGTCGACGGCACTCCGGCCGACTGCGTCTACGTCGCGCTGAACCACCTGCTGAAGAAGACCAAGCCCGATCTCGTGTTGTCCGGGATCAACCACGGCCCCAACCTCGCGGACGACGTCATCTATTCGGGCACCGTGGCCGCGGCGATGGAAGGCTGCATTCTCGGAGTGCCCGCGATCGCCTTCTCACTCGCGACGCGCCGCACCTTCGAGTTCGAGCACGCCGGCAAGTTCGCGCGCGCGCTCGTGCAGAGCGCGCTCCAGTCCGAGCTGCCGCCGCGCATGCTGCTCAACGTGAACATCCCCTCGTACGGGCCGGTCGCCGGCTACCAGGTGACGCGGCTCGGGCGGCACAGCTACGGCGCCGACGTGATCGAGAAGGAAGACCCGCGCGGCCGCAAGTACTACTGGATCGGCGGGACCGGGTACGAGCACGTGAAGGAAGAGGGCACCGACGTCACGGCGGTGCACGATCACCAGCTCGCGTCGATCACGCCGCTGATGCTCGACCTGACGCAGCAGGAGTACCTCGCGCCGCTCAAGAAGTGGTCGGTCGACGGCTTCCCGGCGAAGTGATCGCTACTTCGCGTCGGGAATCGGCCCCATCGGCACCAGCTTCGTCTCGCTGCACGGCGCGTCGTACATCCGTTGGGACCTCATCAGCTCCGGCCGACCGGCAGTGCGTGGTGCTTCGCCGTACCTGTTGCTGTTGACGGGGCGATCGGAGAGCGAATCGGGTCCGGTCTCCGCCTTCCCCTCACTGGTGACGACCCGGAAGCTGAGATCGTGATCGCAGATGCCGACCAGCTCGCCGTCGGCGTAGTCGTCTCGGTAGACAGTGTGCGCGACCCACCACGCTCCCGCGGTGCCGGGGGAGGAGAGAACGAGCACCAACGTCACTCCAGCGGGCAGCGGCTTGCTGAGGCCGGGCTTCACGTCGACCCACGCGAAGTCGAGCTTCGCCTTCTCGCCGGGCACGGAGCCGCGAAAGTAGAGCTGCTTGAGCGAAGGATCTCGCAGCTCGACGACGAGCGGGGTGCTGACGGCGAGATCGTTCTGGCGCGCGAGCAGCAGCATCACGTGCTTCACCGCGCCACCGGGCGACTTGAAGGTCTGGGCGATCGCAGCGTTGCCTCCGATCGCCGAGAAGCCGTTGGTGATCGCCGCGGGAGGCGGTGAGGGTGGCGGCGCGGACGGGAACCCGTACTGCGCCAGCATCGCGAGGAGGACGAGGCCCATGGTTCGCTCCAGCTCAGCGCGTCACGCCGCTGATGGCCAGCGAGCTCACGGAGAGCTCGATCCGATCAGCGCCTCGCTGTCCTCGGTCACCACGTAGTGCTCACCCCAGCCCGGGCGCGCACACGCGAGCAGCGTTGGCGCCCACGAGAGCTCCAGGGTCGGCAGGTAGATCGTCTCGCCCAGTGGCACCCCGGTGACCGCCCACGCCGCGCCGAGCGGTCGGGTTTCCTGGCGCTCGAGGTCGAGCACGGCAATCTGCGCCACGTCGCGTGGAACCGAGCCGATGGCGCCATACCGCTGACTCGCGTCGAAGCTCGCCGCCAGCAACCGTGAGCCACGCACGGCATCGCCCGCCGGGAACTGCGCGAACACGAAGGTCGCCGCTGGGGTGAAGCCCGTGCCCAACTCGAACCGGCGCACCGAGCCGTCTTCGCGCGCCCGAATCAGCACCTCGTCAGCGAAGAACCACAGCGTGCCCGGCTCTCCACCGATCGGAACGACCCGCTCGGTGGTCTCACTGCTCCACAGCACCCGCAGCTCGTTGCTGCCGGGGTCCACGTCGAGGATCTCCGCGCGCTGGGCGCCATCGAGGCGGGCGTCGCGCACCACGAACCAACCCGCCGAGCCGAACGGCAACACCGCGCAGCCACCGAGCCAGACGCTCGCCGGCACGCCCTCGAGCCAGCACGTCGGTTGGTGCGTTCGCCAGTCGGTGACCAGGGAGCGCCCATCGACGAGCGGGAAGTCGTGCGGGCCATACGGATCCTGGACGTTTCCGCGCATCGCCGGGTTGAACGCGGGAACCGCCGCGAGAATCGACACCAGGACCGTCGTCATGGCGCCCGTCAACGCGCCACCGGCGAGATCGATCTGCGTCAGCGACGAATCGAGTCGTAGAGCGCCAACGACGCGAGTGGCGGCGGCCGTGCCCGGAGCCAGCTGACTCCCGGGAGCTCGAGCCCCACCGTCGCGATCACCACCGGCTTCGTGAGCGCCTGCGCCTCGATCGCCGCCAACGCCCGCGCCAGCGTCTCGCCACCGAACGGCGTGTAGAGAAAGAAGACGTCACCGGCCGGCACGAGCGCCGCGGCGTCACCCTGGTGCAGCACGATGGGCGCCTCGGCGCGATTCGCTCCGAGCCATTCCCGCGCCGCCGACACGAGGCCCGGCTGCACCTCGACGCCCTCACACCTCGCCCCGGTGAGCCGATGCACCAACGCGAGCACCCGGCCCAGGCCCGCCCCGAGATCGACGAACGTCTTCGCCGCGCCCACCGGCGCGTGATCGATCACAGCCACGATCTCGTCGACGCCCGCCGGCAGGTACGGCACACCCTCGCGAGGCAGCCCAGCATCAGCCGGCGCCTCGGGCACGCCGAGCACCACATCGACCCACGTCTCGCGCTCGAGAAACGGCACCGCGTCGAGGCGCGCACGCAGCTGGACGCCCCGCAGCCCACGCGCAGCCACCGCGTCGGCATGAAGCACCGGGTTCAGAGGAAGATCACCGTCGCGCCGTCGCCGCCCTCGCCAGCTTCACCGGGCCGGAAGCTCCGCGCGTACGGCGAGTTCTTCAAGAAGTCGCGCAGCTCGCGCTTGATGGCGCCGGTGCCGTGCCCGTGAATCACGATCGCCGACTCGTCACCATTCCGCACGCACCGATCGAGGAACTGCTCGATGTTCCGCAGCGCGTCCTCGGCTCGCTGCCCGCGCACGTCGAGGGTGGGGCTCGCGAGCGTCAACGGCTGCGCGCTCACCGCCTGTGCCTTCTCGAGCCGCGCTTCCTTCTTCACCGGCTTCGGCGCTTCTTTCCCCTTCGCCGGAGGACCGAGCTCCGCGACCGCGACGCGCATCTTCATCGCACCCATCGTGACGGTCGCGAAATCACCAGCGAGATCGACGATCTCCACCTCGGCGTCCATCGCACGATGCCGCGCCCGCGCACCGACCTTCAGCTCGAGCGTGCCCAGCTCCCTCACGTCGCCCTTGAGCTCCTGCCGCGCACCGCGCTCACTCTGCGTCTGTTCGTTGATGCGCGCGGTCAGCTCGGCGGCGGCGGTCTGCGCAGCCTTGAGCGCCTTGTCGCCCTTCTCGGACTCGAGCTTCTCGACCAGCGCGCGAATCTGGGTGCGCGCGAACTCCAGCTCGGCGCGCAGCGACTCGCGGAATTTCACCTCGGCTTCCTTGCGCTGCCGGTGGGCCGCGGCGAGCTCGTTCTCCGCCAGCTCACGCGCCGCCCGGGCGTCCTTCGCGTCGCGCTCGGCCTGGTCGCGCTGTTCCCACAGCTTGCGGCGCTCGTCCTCGGCCGCGGCGATCGCCTTCGACAGCGCACCGCCCGCGTTGGTCGCGAGATCGTGCGCGCGCACGCAGATCGCCTCGTCGAGGCCCACGCGCCGCGCGATGTCGATCGCCGACGACGCCCCCGCGAAGCCGATCTGCAGCCGGTAGGTGGGCGACATGCGCTTGCCGTCGAAGCCGACGCGCGCGTTCACGAAGCGCTTGTCGAGGTGGGCCAGCGCCTTGAGCTCTTCGAGGTGCGTCGTGACCAGCACGACCGCGCCGCGCTCGAGCAGATCTTCCAGCACCGCCGTCGCGATCGCCGCACCCTCGCGCGGGTCGGTGTCGGCCGCGATCTCGTCGATCAGCACCAGCGCCCCGCGCCGCGCCGCCCGGGTGATGTCCTTCAAGATCGTCACGTGCGCCGAGAACGTCGACAGGCCGGCCTGCAGGTCCTGCTGATCGCCGATCGCCGAGTGCACCTGGTTGAACAGCGGCAGCTGCGAACCGGGATCGCACGGAATCGGCAACCCCGCGCGCGTCATCAGCGCACACAGCCCGACGCCGGTGAGCGTCACAGTCTTGCCGCCCGCGTTGGGGCCAGACACCACCAGCGAGCGCGCCTCACCGAGCTCGACGTCGTTGGCGACGATCTCGGTGCCGCCTTTCAGCACCAAGCGCGGGTGACGCAGGCCCTTGAGCACCAGCGCGCCATCGGGCGGCTGCAACGCGGGAATCGTGGCGTGCAGATCGTTCGACAGAATCGCCACCGCCTCGAGCTCGTCGAGCTGCGAGAGCGCGTCGACGCCATCGAGCAGCGAGCCAGCCTCCCGGCCGACGAGCCCCGAGAGCTCCTGCAGCACCTTGCGCTCTTCCTCGAGCACCACCGACTGCGCGATCGCCAGCTCGTTGCCGAGGCCAATCATCTCGGTCGGCTCGACGAACAGCGTCTGCCCGGTGCCGCTGGCGTTGTGCACGATGCCGCCGACCTCGCGCTGGTGCGACGACTTCACCGGCACCACGTAGCGATCGTTGCGAACCGAGTAGTAGCCCTCGCGCAGGTTCTCCGCGAACTTCTCATCGCGCAGCAGCTCGTCGAGGCGGTTGCGAATGCGCTTGTGCAGCCCGCGCGCACGCTCTCGCGCATCACGCAGCTCCGGGCTCGCGCGGTCGCTGATCTCACCGCTCTGCTCGAAGCTGCGATCGAGCCGGGTGGCGAGCTTGGTCAACACCGGCAGCCGGCGACCCAGCGCGGCGAGCCCGGGCAACTTCTCCCGGCGATCGACCAGCAGCTCGTGGGTGCGCTCGAAGCTGAACAGCGCCTGGCAGATCGCGATCAATTCCCGCGGCTCGAGCATGCCGCTCTTCGACGCGCGATCGATCGACCCGCGCACGTCGGCGACGCCCGAGATGGGGAGCGTCATCGGCTCCGACTTCAGGGTGATCGCCTCGGCCGCGAGCTTCAGCGCGTCTTCGACGTCGAGGCGCGACTCGAGGAACTTGCGGGTGCGGGCGCGCTCCTGGCCCACCTCGGTGCGGCAGCGGCCGGCGAGGGCGGTGCGCACCTCGTCGAAGCCGAGAGAATGAAGCGTGCGTTCACTGACTTCCATCGTGAGATCCCACGGTGACTTCGGTGGTGGCGGCGCGACGGCCATCTCGCGCACACGACGCGGATCCCGCCACGCAGGGTGAATCGACTCGGGGCTGGGGCTCGCGGTTGACATGACAGCGACCAAGGTCGCCCGCCGCGGAGGTTCCTGACCGGTCAGACATCGCAAGCGCGGCTTGAGCACGCCCGGGCTACACTTGGCAACCATGGACGCGCGACGGTTCCTGCAAGACGTGGGCAGCACGGTGAAGGCGGAGTTTTCCCGCAACCGCACGCTGCTGAGCTTCGAGGAATACCTGCAGCTCTTCGCCACCGCGCCCCGCATGCAGGCCCGCAACGCCGCGCAATACCTCCGCGACGCGATCGACAGCTTCGGCACCGAGCAGGTCCCGCACCCCAGCGGTGCGATTCGCCGCTTCAAGATCTTCAACGGCGGCGCTGACGCCCACGACGTGCGCGTGGCCGGCCAGGAAGAGGTGCAGAACGCGCTCTACCGGCTGCTCGGCAACTTCGTGAGGGCAGGGCGCATCAACAAGCTCATCTTCCTGCACGGCCCCAACGGCTCGGCGAAGTCGTCGATCGTCGAGGCGCTCAAGCGCGGCCTCGAACTCTACAGCCAGACGCCCGACGGCGCGCTGTACACCTTCAACTGGGTCTTCCCGAACGAGAAGCTGGTGAAGGGGAGCATCGGCTTCGGCGAGAAGTCGCAGGGCTCGAGCTCGCTCGGCAGCTTCGCCCATCTCGAGGCTGACGACATCGCGGTGCGCATGACCAACCCGTTGCGCGAGCACCCGCTGTTCCTCTTGCCGCGCCCCGAGCGCAAGAAGCTGATCGACGAGGCCTTCGCGGGCGCCACCGACGGCAAGCGCGACGTCGTTCCGCCCAGCTACCTGGTCGACGGCGAGCTGTCGGTGAACAACAAGAAGATCTTCGACGCGCTGCTCGCGAGCTACTCGGGCGACTGGCTCAAGGTGCTGCGCCACGTGCAGGTCGAGCGCTTTTACGTCTCTCGCCGGTACCAGCTGGGCACCTTCACCGTCGAGCCGCAGATGAGCGTCGACGCGACCTATCAACAGACCACCGCCGATCGCACCCAGGCCAACCTGCCGCCCGCGCTGCACTCGGTCGCGCTCTTCCAGCCGCACGGCCCGCTGGTGTCGGCCAACCGTGGGTTGATCGAGTACGCCGACCTGCTCAAGCGCCCGCTCGAGGCCTTCAAGTACCTGCTCGGCTTCAGCGAGACCGGCGAGGTGCCCCTCGAGCACATGGTGCTGCAGCTCGACGAGGTGCTGATCGCCAGCAGCAACGAGAAGCACCTCGCGGCGTTCAAAGAACTGCCCGACTTCCCCAGCTTCAAGGGGCGCATCGAGCTGATTCGCGTGCCGTACTTGCGCCGGTGGAAGGTCGAGCGCGAGGTGTACGACGCGCAGGTCACGCCGAAGACCGTCGGCCGCCACGTCGCGCCGCACGCCACCCGCGTCGCCGCGATGTGGTCGGTGCTCACGCGCCTCAAGAAGCCGATCCCCGATCGCTACTCTGCCGAGCAGCGCGCGCTGATCGAGCGGCTGTCTCCCATCGAGAAGCTGCGCCTGTACCAGGACGGCGAGGCCCCCGAGCGCCTCACGGTGCAGCAGCAAAAAGAGCTCAAGAAGCTGATCAGCTCGCTCTACGAAGAGTCCGACGCGTACCCCAACTACGAGGGCCGCATCGGCGCGTCGGCGCGGGAGATCAAGACCGCGCTCTTCAACGCCGCGCAGTCGGCCGATCACGACTCGCTGCACCCGCTGGCCGTCTTGAAGGAACTGCAGGCGCTCACCCGCGACAAGAGCGTCTACGAGTACCTCCAGCAGGAGATCGTCGACGGGTACCACGACCACGCTGAATTCGTGCGCGTGGTCGAGAACGACTGGCTCGACGCCGTCGATCGCGAGGTGCGCGAGTCGATGGGCCTGGTCAGCGATCAGCAGTACCTCGAGCTCTTCGAGAAGTACGTGCAGACCGTATCGGCGTGGGTGAAGGGCGAGCGCGTGCAGAACAAGCTCACCGGCTCGCACGAGAAGCCCGACGAGGGCCGCATGGGCGAGTTCGAGGGCTACGTGATGCCCAAGGGCGACGACGCCAACGAGTTCCGCCGCTCGCTGATCGCCACCATCGGCGCGTGGCGCATCGACAACCCCGACGCGCCGGTCGACTACGGCCGCATCTTCCCCGACCTCTTCAAGCGCCTGAGCGATCACTTCTTCGAGGAGCGCAAGCGGCAGCTCAAGCGCAACGTCGAGAACATCTTGAAGACCTTCGGCGACGAGAAGAACACCCTGAGCGCGAAGGAACAGGCGCAGGTGAGGACCACGCTCGAGCAGATGGTCAGCCGCTTCGGCTACACCGAGGGCAGCGCGCGCGACGCGATCGTCTTCCTGATGCGCAAGCGGTACGCATGACGTCGCTCGCCACGCACGTGCACCTCGAGCTGTGGGGCGTCGACTTCGCGCTGCTCGATGATCCCTCGCGCCTCGAGGCCGCCCTGCGGGAAGCTGCCGCCGCCGCGCGCTGCGAGGTGCTGGGGGCCGTGGCACACAAGTTCCAGCCGCAGGGCGCGAGCGTGGTGGTCCTGGTCGCCGAGAGCCACCTGTCGATCCACACCTGGCCCGAGCACCGCTACGCGGCGGCCGACATCCTCACCTGCGGCCAGGCGCTCCCCGAGGCGGGCGTGCGCGCGTTGATCGATCGGCTCAAGCCCGAGCAACACTCGGTCGCTTCGTTTGCCCGCGGCGTGCGTCCGGCGTGAGCCGCCTCGTCGCGCTCGGGCTGTTGCTCGCGACCCCGGCGCTCGCCGGCACCTGCGACGATCCCTTCGCGGACGACGGGCAGAACCTCGAGCTCCACCTGCGCCTCGATCGCGCGACGTGGGACGCGCTGCGCCTCGAGAAGAACCCGGGGCTGGCGTGCGATCTCAACTACACCACGCGCGAGGTCGAGTTCCGCTGCGGAGACTCCGAGCCGTGGCTGCGCATCG
The DNA here is from genome assembly GCA_046351675.1 of Myxococcaceae bacterium. GTDB lineage: Bacteria > Myxococcota > Myxococcia > Myxococcales > Myxococcaceae > Archangium_A. The sequence goes on along the minus strand of JAXLYB010000012.1, from coordinate 34,550 downwards.
GCGCGCGCCACAAGCGCGGAGATCAACGCGGCGTCGACGCCCCGGAGAAGCCGCCGCTCAAGCTCGACTTCAACTTCGCCGTGAAGGGGCAACGCTGGCCCGCCGCCGCGAAGGATCTCGGCCTGCGCAAGCTGACCCTCAACAACGGGCAGGCCAACCTGCGGGGCGGGGTGCTGCCCGCGCTGATCGCCGAGGGCGTCGCGTGGCGGGTGATGAACGAAGTGCTCGCGGTCACCTCTCGCGTCGCGTGGGCCCGGCTCTTCGTGCACTTCACCGACGGAGGCGTCGAGCAGGTCGAGTACCGCGGGCTCTACGTGGTGATCGAAGATCTCGATCGCACCGCGATGCGCGGGCGCCTCGGCAGCGGCTGCGGCGCGCTGCTCAAGACCACCACCGGCCGCTGCCGCGACGAGGTCGACTTCGACGACGGCGCCCCCAACGACGCGCGCGGGCCGTGGGACACGTGGATGACCGCCAGCCCGGGTCCCGACTGGGCCACCGTCAGCGAGGGCGCGTTCGATCTCGAATCACTGATCACCCAGGAAGCGGCGCGCGACATCCTCGGCAACGGCCGCGACGCGGTGATGGGCGACCTCTACAACAACTACTACCGCCTCGAGCCGCGCACCGGCCGCGCCGTCTTCGCCCCATGGGATCTCGACTGGGCCTTCGACGTGTACCCGCTCGAGGTTCCGCCAGGCACCGGCTTCGAGCCGTCGTGTTCGCCCATCGGCCTCAAGACGCGCTGTCACCCGGCGCTGCGAAAACGGTACTTCGAGCGCGCGTGTGAGCTGATGCGCGGCCCGTTGAACGAAGCGCGGTTGCTCGAGCACTGGCACGCCGTCGACGCCCAGCTGCGCCCCTTCGTTCGAGACGAGTCAGCGGCGGTGTGGGGCGGCACGGATCCCCTCGAGGCCTCGGTCACCGGCAGCTACCAGGCCTCGCTCGAGCGCATGGAGTGGTGGCTTCCCCAACACCTGTCTGCGCTGCGAGCGGCGGCCCGGCGCGAGGGCGTCACCTGTGAGGCGAGCTGCGAAGAAGGCGCGTCGCAGGCGTGCAGTCGCGCGGCGTGCGCAGGCACCGCGACCTGCACCAACGGGCGGTGGAGCCCCTGCGCGGTGCCCTCGAGCGCCGAGGTCTGCAACGGCACCGATGACGACTGCGACGGCGTCATCGACGAAGGATGTGATCTTCCAAAAGAAACCTGTGCGCAGGGGGCGGTCGCGCCGCGGCCGAACGTGAGCTCGTGCGGGTGCTCCCAGGGCGACGGAGTGATCGCGATCGCCCTGTTTCTGTGGGGTCGCCGACGGCTGCAACCCCGCTGAAAAAGGCGGTTCCTACCTTGACCGACAAGGGGGAAATCGAGCAAAATCCGCCCCCTTAATCAGGCCGGATTGATCTTCGCACCCTGCGGCATCCCCCGCAGGGTCCTCGTTTCTCGGTTGTTCAGGAAGGCGCGTCAATGAGTCACGCACCCGTGATCCACTTCTTTGCCGGTAAGGGCGGCGCTGGCAAGTCCACTGTTGCCACCGCGTTCGCGCTCAACCTCCTCGAGGCGAGCGGCAAAGAGAAGATCCTGCTCCTGTCGCTCGAGACGCCCGGCGGCCTGGCCGACCTCATCAAGAAGAAGCTCTCGAACAAGGCGACCAAGCTCGCGCCCGGCAAGGGCAACGGCGGGCTGTTCGCGGCCGAGGTCGACTTCGAAGCGATGGGCGCGGAGTTCGTGAAGTTCGCCAAGCCGCAGCTGCTCGCGGCGGCGACCAAGGGCCAGCTGCTCAGCGACGACGATCTGAAGAAGGTGCTCGAGGCCTCGCTCGCGAACGCGGGTGAGATTGGCTTCCTCTTCCACCTGCTCGAGCTCGCCGAGGCGAAGGAATACGAGCACGTGGTGATCGACGGCTGGTCGACCACCCACTCGCTGCGCCTGCTCGATCACGCCAACAACGTGCGCCGCCTCTGCGCGCACCTCCGCGCCGAGCGCACCTTCCGTCCCTCGAAGAACGCGGTGCGCCCGACCACGCCGGTCGACGAGCTCGCCGCGCGCGCTGACGCCGTCAACGCGATGCTGAAGGACCCGAAGAAGTTCACCGTGCACCTCTGCGCGGTCGCCGAGCCGGTCGGTGAGTCGCAGATCAAGCTGATGCACAAGGTGCTCACCGAGCGCGGCATCACGATCGCCGACATCATCGCGGACATGATCGAAGACGGGAAGGCGAGCCGCGAGGTCGCCAACCGCCGCGGCCTGCAGGCCCCGCACGTGCGCAAGTACCAGACGCTCGTGAGCAAGGTCGACCTCATCCTCCGTCGCATCGTCGGCCCGCGTGGCCTCGACGAGGTGAAGAAGTTCGGCAAGGAATGGGCGAGCGGCAAGGAAACGAAGGCGCTCCAGTTCTCGCCGGCCGAGGCGCCCCCCGCGCTGGTGCGCGCGCCGTCGATGCCGCCCATGGCCGCGCCGCCGATTCCGCCGACGCGCTTCATCTTCTTCGTGGGCTCGGGTGGCGTGGGCAAGTCGTCGTGCGCCGCCGCGGCCGCGGTGACGCTGACCGAGAAGGAGGGGCCGGTGCTCCTCATCTCCGTCGACCCCTCGCACTCGCTCAGCGACGTGATCCAGAGCCGGCTCACCGACACCGAGACGCAGGTGAAGGGCACCAAGGGCCTGTACGCGCGCGAGATCGACTTCGCCAACTGGTACGGCAACCTGAAGAAGAAGCTCAAGGAGCTCGCCGAGCCGATGTTCGGCCCCGAGGCCAAGGGCGAGCAGTTCGCGATCGACAAGGAACTGATGCGCAACCTGTTCGACCTCGCCCCGGTGGGCATGGACGAGCTGGCCGCGATGACCGCGCTCACCGACGCGCTGGTGCAGGAACGCTTCAAGCGCATCGTGATCGACCCCGCGCCGTCGTCGAACTCGCTGCGCGTGCTCGAATTCCCCGCCATCGCGCGGCCGTGGCTGTCGGCGCTGCACGGCGTGGTCAGCAAGTACAAGGCGAAGGGCGGCGGCCCGCTGCTGCAGTGGATCGAGCAGCTGCAGGCGCACATCGATCGCTTCGAGAAGGCGTGCCTCAACCCCAACGAGTGCCGCTTCATCGTCGTGACGCGCGGTGAAGAGCTCTCGACCCCGGCCGCTGAGCGCCTGGTGGAAGATCTCAAGAACCGCAAGCTGCCGGTCGAGCGCGTGCTCGTGAACCGCGTGCTGCCGAAGACCACGTGCCCCGTCACCGAAGAGCGCCGGAAGAACGAGCTCGAGGTGAGCAAGGTGGTCGAGAAGAAGATCGGCTTGCCGGTCACCATGGCGCCGGCGCTGGGTCGTCACCCGGCGGGGTTGCGGGAGCTGAAGGGCTTCCGCACGAGCTGGTATGCCGCTGCGGCTGTACTGAAGAGCAGCAAGGCCGCCTGAGCGACGGATTTTGTTGGCGATCTTCAAGCTCTGGTAGAACCGGCCCGCCGTGGCCCAGACCGATCCCGACATGCTGCGGCAGCTCACGCCCGGCCAGAAGGTCGCCCAGATCTACAAGGTGATCTCTCGCCTCGGCGAGGGCGGCTTCGGCACCGTCTACCTCGGTGAAGAGACGACCCTCGGCCAGTCGGTCGTGATCAAGCTCCTCAAAGACGGCAGCGGCACCGGCCTCGAGGAAGCCAAGCTGCTCACCGGCATCAACCACCCGAAGGTGGTGCGTGTCTTCGCCTACGACGCGCAGACCGACTGCTACGTGATGGAGCACCTGAAGGGCCAGACGCTCTGGTCCCTCATGCAGCGCCGGCTGCACCCCATCACCGCGCTGCGCATCGCGAAGGACGTGGCCGAGGCGCTCGACGCCGTGCACGCGCAGGGCCTCGTGCACCGCGACGTGAAGCCCGACAACGTGATGGTGCAGGAGGGCGGCAAGGACTCGAAGCTGTGGATCAAGCTGCTCGACTTCGGCGTCGCCAAGGTCGCGGGCAAGGTCCTCACCGGGCCCGCCGCCGGCACCGTCGAGTACGCGTCGCCGGAGATGTTCGACCCCTCGGTGCCCGCGCTGACCGCGAACGACGTCTACGCGCTCGGGGTGATGCTCTTCGAGATGTGCGCGCGCCGCCTGCCGTTCGACGGGCCCGACCCCACGGCGATCTGCAAGCTGCACCTGCACGCGCCGGTGCCGTCGTTGCTCGAGACGCGCCGCGCGTGGGAACAAGATGCCGAGGCCGAGCGGCAGGCACGCCTGAAGGGCAACGGCTCGGTCGCGGTCGACGAGCCGCCGATCGACGTGCTCGACGAAGAAGGCGAGCGGCTCTTCGCCGACATCGAGCCGCTGGTGCGCGCGATGATGGACAAGGATCCGGCCAGGCGCCCGGAAGCCACCACCATCATCGGCAAGCTCGACAAGCTGATCTGGACCTACGCGAACGAGAAGACGCAGACCGCGTTCCGCAATCCATTCGACGAGTCGCTCAACGCGGCCGCCGCGAAGCCGATTCCGCTCACGCGCCGAGCGGCGCCGTCGACCGCCGTGTTGCCGCGCGGGCCGTCGACCTCGGCGGCGCTCAAGGCGATCGACCCTCCGGCGGAGAAGAGATCACGCCAGGTGTTGCTCGTCGCAGCTGCGGCGTTGCTGCTCTTCGCCGTGGTCGGGTTCATCGCGTTTGGCTCCGGGAGCGCCGGCACGTCGACCGCCGGCCCACCCGACGCCGCGACGGCGATCGCCCAGGCAGACCCACCTCCCGTACCGAAGAACGATCCTCCTCCGGTGGTCGAACAGACCGTCGACGCGGGCACCGTCGTGGCCGTGGCCGACCCGCCCGACGAGCTCGACCCGATGCCGAAGCTGCCGAAGGTCGACCCGAAGAAGGATCCGAAGAAGAACCCGAAGAACACCGCGGTCGTCGTCGAGGCGACCGGCTGTGAGCCCGACGCCGACTGGAAGCGTCAGGCGAGCCTCAACCTGAAGGAGCTCACGCAGCGGTCCGCGAAGATGCCGGACCTCATGCTGTGGGCCAGCGAAGAGAACGACGCGCTGAGCCGGGCGATCGCGTCGGCGAGTACCCGTGGGGAATGCGCGCAGGTCGATCAACGACTGCGCGTGTTCACCGCGAAGGTTTTCGGAAAGGGACAGTGATGAAGGCGTTGAACCTGGTCCTCGCGGGCCTCGTGGTGTGCTCGAGCGTCGCGTTCGCGCAAGACCCGCTCCCGTCGGTGGCGCCCGCCCCGCTGGAGTTCAAGCGCACGCCCTCGGGCTTCCCGAAGAAGGACCGCGAGGAGTTGCTGAAGATCTTCCCGATGCTGCTCCGCGCGTCTGACGCCATGGTGCCCGACGGGGCGAAGCTCACGAGCGCGCTGGCCGATCTGAAGCGGCAGGACTGTGAGCGCGAAGACGAGTGCCTCAAGCAGTTGGCCAGGCTCGCGGGCACGCTCTACGCGATCTACGTGAACGTCGACTACACGCTCGACAAGCACGTGGTGGTGACGGGGCGCGTGGTGCGCGACGACGGCGTGATGATGGGCGGCCTCCAGACGGTCGACATCGTGAAGGAAGCCGCGTTCAAGGACGTGGCGCGCGACGGCATCAACCAACTGCTCGGGAAGTTGGCGATCAGCAAGCTGCCGCCGTTCCGCCCGGTGGCGGTGGTGGTTGCCGACCCGAACAAGAAGGACCCGGATCCCACGCTCGACCCGAACAAGAAGAAGGATCCCGATCCGATCTTGCCGCCGCCGCCTCCTCCTCCTGTCGATCGGTCGCAGGCTGATCTCGGGCTCGGGTTGGTGGTCGCGGGCGGGGGCGTGGTGGTGGTGTCGGCGGTGCTCGCGAGTGTCGGCTGTGGGCTGGGCTGCGGCGTCGCGACGGACCTGGGCTCGGTGCCGCAGAGCAAGCTCGGCGACTTCAACACGGCGCGCACGCTGGCTCCGATTGGGCTGGTGGGGTTGGGTGTCGGGGCGGCGACGGCGGTGGTGGGTGCGGTGTTGCTCGCGACGGCTCCGAAGCCGGCGGGCACGGTGGAACTCAAGTCGGTCGGCGTCGCGCCCGTGGCCGGTGGCGTGGCGTTCTCGGTCGGAGGTGCGTTTTGAAGCGCGTTCTTCTGGTGTGCGCGGCGGCGGTGATCGCCAGCGGGTGCACGTTTGGAGTGAAGACCTGCACCAACGCGGCGATGGACTGCGAGAAGGGCGCGCAGTGTCTCGATGGCATCTGCGTGTTGCCTGATGACGCGGGCGCGACTGGTGGCGGTGGCGGCACCGGCGGCGGCGGCGGAGTGACCGGCGGAGGCGGCGGCAGCACGACTGGTGGCGGCGGTGGAACGCCGTGCCTCAGTGGTTGCGCCGCGAACCAGACCTGCAAGCCGACGCCCTTCCCGGGAACGTGTGAGGATCTGAAAGTCACCATCGTCGCGCCGGACGCCGGTGCAGAGTTCGGCGGCGGCAACAGCGTCGTCGTCACGGCGACGGTGAGCGACTGGGCTGACCTGCCGTGGGACGGTGGCTTCATGCCGGCCAGCGCCTCGGCCGGTGTGAAAGTGCCGGACGCCGGGTTTCGCCCCGGCACGCCGATGGGAGTCTTCACGGCGACCTTCGAGTTGCCGAACGTGACCGGGTCACACACGTTGACGGCCGGCTGGTCTGGAACTTCGAGTCTCGCCAACGTCGGCGTGAAGTCGACCGGCTGCAACGTCGTCTGCAACGACTGGGAAGAGTGCGTGCCGAACGCAGACGGAGGAACGTGCCGCAGCCTGAACTTGACCCTGACGTGGAACACCCCGACGCCGAACCAGATGGTCGCTGCGAACCAGATGTTGCCGCTCGACATTTCGGTGACCAGCACGGGGCCCTTCTCGAAGAGCATTCCCGTGACGCTCGACGGGGTGGCCGCAGCGACGTTGTCGCCCGTCGGGGGCGGCCACTGGTCCGGGGGGTTGCCGTCGACTGGCGCGACGGATGCCGACTATCGGCTCGTCGCAGGCTGGGACGCGGGGCCGCAGTCGATGACGCGTATCTATCACGTGGATCTGACGCCCCCGAGGATCAGCATCGCGGTCACTGGAACTCAGCCGTACCAGCGCGATGCAGTGGCCTACGCGCTCGTGTCGTCCAACGAGAAGGTTGGGACTGCGTCGGTGTGGTTGAACGATGCGGGCATGGCGGCGGCGACGCCGGGCGATTGCGCGAGCCTTCCTGATGACGGAGGAGGGCAGTGCTTCAAGATCGATTTCAGTCAGCCGGTGTTCAACGCGTTCGACGGCGGGATGACTGTCTCCGCGTTCGCGACCGATTTGTTCGGAAACGTCGGGACCGCTGACGCGAGCGTGCAAGTGACGCGGTTGCGCTGGACGCATTCGGTTGTCGGAGGCATTCCGCAAACGCTAGTCGTCGCGCCTGACGGGACTTTGATTGTTGGGACGTCGACGATGGTCGAACGCATTGGGCCGACGAACGGGGCGACTGATGCGTCCGTTGCACTCGGCGATGTGCAGTCTCTGGCGACGGACCAGGGGACGTTGTTCGCGAGTTTCAATGATGCCAATGGCGGGAACGTTGGTGCAATTGGTGAGGTCTCGTTGGCTCGCGGCGGCTTGCGTGCGCCCTGCCAAGCTTCGCTTGCTGGCAAGACCTTCTCCGCGATCGCGCTTCTCCAGTCTGGTCCAGACACTTTCGCGTTGGGGAGCATCAACAGTTCGACGTCTGTGGCGATGGACGGAAACGGCTGTGTCTACAAGCCAACCTTCGCCTACGTCGCATTTGGAAGCGGGAACGCGCTCAACGCTCCGAACAGCGCGACACGGGCGCCGGTGAATGTTGTGATTGCCGGCACCAAGGCTTCGTTCTTGACGCAAGCAACTTCCGGCACTGCCGGAGCCTATTTCCAGCCGTATGATCTCTCGACGGCGACGCCTACCCCAGGATCGGCAGATCGCTTGACGAGTGCCGGCCTGATACCTGTGGCTGGACAGGCGTCTACAAACTCAGAGTTCTTCATCGCCGGCCCGAGTGGCAGCACCAATCAAGCTTGGCTTCGAGGCGGCTCGAACTCAGTCGCGGGCGACCTGAGTTCGCCGACCGATGACAAAGGTGTGCCCGTCTTTGCGTCTGTCACCGACGCCTACCTCGGTTCTGGGAGCGGCATTGTCAAAGTGCTGAACGGCGCACTTGCAGCTTCGCCGACCGCGGTCATCAGCAGCCCAAGTGGGGGAGACACCTTTCCGACTTCGCCGATACTCGGCGCTGTTCGGAACTCTCAGCCGGCAGAAGGGTACGCCGTTTCGGCCTCCGGCGTGGTCACCGCGTTCTCATACGGGACGTCACCTGCGCGCTTGTGGACCGCAACACTTTCTGATCCCGTTCAAGCTCACCCGACCTTCGACTGCAATCGTCAGAATCTCAATTCGAAGACCGGTGTGCTCTACCTCGGCTCGACCACAGGAAAGGTGTACGCAGTTGTGGTCGACAGCCCCAAGCTGCTCGACACTGCTGGTGCATGGCCGAAGTTCCAGCGGACTCAGGGCAACGCCGGCAACACGTCGTCTGTGTTCCCGATCAACTGGCCTGTCTGCGCGGCGCAGTAAGGCCCCTCACCCCGACCCTCTCCCCGCTCACGGGGCGAGGGAGTAACTCTTGGCGGACTTCTTCAGGATCTTCGCCAACGCCGCCTTCGTCGGCAGCTCATCGACCGACTTGAAGTCCATCTGCGCGTCCCAGCCGCTGCGGAAGTCCGTCCGCCACACCAGCAGCTTGCAGTGCGCTTTGAACGCCGCCATCGACACGAACATCCGCCCCTTCAACAAGAAGAAGGGTGAGTTCCACTTGATGGTCTCCTCGAGCCCCGGCACCGCCGCGTGCACCTGCGCGCGCAGCGCCTTCAAGATCTGCTGCGCGAACTCCGGCTTCTTCGCGATGTACGCATCGACCTTCGGATCTCGCTTCGCCATGCCGCGCACTCAACCCCAGAGTGCCACCGGCCGCGGAGTGAAATCAGGGAACACATCTGCCGCCCGCGCCTCGATGCCGCTCGCCTCGATCGCGCCCCACAGCACCGAGCGCAGATCGGTCGTCACTGCGAGATCCCGGCCCTCATAGAGCTGCGAACCAGTAAGCCCAGGCCAGTCGGCGACCACGCGACCTCCACGCACGCCGCCGCCGAGCGCGAAGAGCGCTGACGCGGTCCCATGATCGGTTCCCTGCGTGCCGTTCTCTTTCGCCGTGCGCCCGAACTCCGTCAGCGTCACCACCACCACGTCTTCGAGCTTCGGCCCCAGGTCGGTCGCGAAGGCCGCGAGCCCGTCGGCGAGCTCCTTCAGCTTGTTCGCCAGCTGCCCCTTCTCGCCTCCCTGCGCGAGGTGCGTGTCGAACCCGCCCAGCTCCGTCACGCCGATGCGCAGCCCCACGTCGCCGCGAATCAGCCGCGCGAGGTCCGCCAGCCGCTGGCCGAACGCGCCCTTCGGGTACACCGCGCCGTTCTGCGCCGGAGCCGTCGCCCACGCCTCGCCCGCCACCGCGTTCAGGCTCTCGAACGCCGATTGTCCGCCCGTGCGCAGCGCCTCGTCGACCGCGCCCGCGTAGAGCGCTTCGAAAGAGAGCCCGAGCCCCGAGGCGCCTTGCACGCGGAACTTCGCCAGCTCGGGGAAAGCCAGCGCGTCGGCCTCGCCGCTCAATGACAAGGGCAGGGTGCTCTGCAGCGCGACTGCTCGGAACGCCGACGTTCCGGGGACCGTCGTCAACGCGCGGTTCAAGTACCCGTCGGAGCGCTTCGTGCCCGCCGCGCCCGATTCGATGAAGTCCTGCGCTTCGAAGTGACTTCGGCTGGGGTGGGCCTGGCCGACGGCGTGCACCACGGCCAGCGCCTTGCGATCCCACAGCGGCTTCAGGGACGACATCGCCGGGTGGAGTGAGAAGAAGGCGTCGAGCTTGGGGCCTTCGTGGAGGACTGAGCGGCGGAGAGATCGGAGTGCGGCGTCTCCGGTGGGTTGGATCATGGCGAGGCCGTCGACTCCGCCTCGGAGGAAGATGGTGACGAGGGTCTTCGCGCGGCCGCGGACTGGTTGGGCGAGTGCTCGGCTCAGTGCCGGGACCGAGAGGCCGAGGAGCTTCAGGAGTGTTCTTCGGTTCATTCGCTCTTGCCCCTCACCCCGACCCTCTCCCCGCTCGCGGGGAGAGGGAGTTTCTTATTGGTGTTGGAATTCCGGCGAACCGAGCAGCAGCCCCGCCACCTTCGCCGGTTCGATCACTCGCTTCTCTCCGTCAGATTCTTCGCGTGACAGCGCGTCCAACACCGTCTGCCTCGTCTGCGCCGACAACGGCCTCCCCAACACCGCTGCGCTCACCCGATCCAACGTCTCCGCGGGGCTCGTGCCCGCCGCCGGCAACGTCACGCTCACGCCCGGCAATCGCCCGCCGGCCAACGCCAACCCGAAGTTGATGCGATTCACCAACGCGCCCGCGCTGATCCACGGCGCGCCCACCTCGGCCCAGCCCGTCGGCGGGTTGCACCGGTACAGCGGCTCACCCAATTGCTCGAGCACGCGCGACATCGGCAGCTTCACCTCGTTCAGCGTCCCGATCGCCCGCACCGACGAGGCGACGAACTCGAGCGGCGTCTTCGTCTTCGCGGCGCGCACTTCGTCGCTCCAGAACTCCGGAGACTCGAAGATCGCCTTCACCGTCTCGCGCAGATCTCCGTCGGTCTTCAAGAACACCGCCGCCACGCGATCGACCAGGGCCGCCGGCGGCTCATCGCTCACGAACCGCACGCACAGCTTCCGCGCCACGTGCTTCGCCGTCGCCGGGTGCCGCGCGAGGTAGTCGAGCAGCTTCTCGCCGTCTTCCACGCCGCCACCGGCGGGCAGCTCGAGCCCGAAGATCTCCTTCGGCCCCGCGTCGTGCGCGATCGACTGGAAGACGAAGGTGCCGAAGCGCGCGTCGTTCGGCTTCACCTTCAGCGACCACCCCGTCAGCGCCCGCGCCGCCTCGCGCACGTCGTCCTGCGTGTACCCGGCCTCGACGCCCACGGTGTGCAGCTCGAGCAGCTCGCGCGCGTAGTTCTCGTTGAGCCCCGTCGGCATGCGCTTGGCGGGGAAGGGCTGACCACCGCCGAACTTCCCGCGCCGCCGCGGCAGCTCGAAGCCGTCGCGCACGCTCATCCAGTTGTCGAGGTACCAGAGCATCGCCGGGTGGTGCGCCGTCGCCCCGAGCAGGTCGCGGAACTTCCCGAACACGAATGGCCGAATCGCCTCGCGCTCGTACGCGCTGATCATCCACCGCGTGCGGTTCTTCTCGGCCGACACGTTGAAGTGGTTGAACCAGAAGTCGACCAGCACCTCTTCGAGCTGGCGGCGCGACTCGATGCTCCGAATCAGCTTCGCCTGGGTCGCCTCGATCATCAGCTGGCGCGGCAGCTCGTCGGCGTTCTCCTTCATCAGCCGCTTCTTCAAGTCCGGGTCGGCTTCCAGCTGCTCCGCGGTCACGCCGAGCTCCTTGAGCCGCTTTTCCACCGGCGGGTACGCCTCGAACGCCTGCGCCACGGTGAGGTTGAGCGTCTTGAACGCGCCGAGCCGCTGCTCGAGTGCGGGATCGCTGCCGGGCCGCAGCTGATCGCTCAACCACGCCGCCACGCCCACGCGCTCCACCTCCGCGAGGTCAGCCGGAGACGGCCCGAACGCCGCCCGGTTGAGCACGTGCACCGCTTGGTCGCGCGCCGGCCACGCCACCGCCGGCACCACCACCGGGCTCAGCGTCGGCGCCGTCACCACCGCGACCGGGGCAGGCGAGGGTGTCGCACACGAGACGAAGACCAACAGCCCCAGCGAAGCCGCGCGCATGCCTCTTCGAACACCGAACCCCGCCAAAAGTTGAAGGGCCTCGAAACGTGCGAATCCCTTGACGTTCCCCGGGGCTTGAACGACACCAGCGCCCGACATGGCCCTCAACATCGCCCACTCGCTGGAGTTCGAGCGTCCCCTGCTCCAGCTCGAGAAGAAGATCGACGAACTCAAGTCCCTCTCGTCCTCGGGCGCGGTCGACATGACCGCCGAGATCGGCCGCCTCGAGAAGAAGGCCAAGAAGCTCCAGGAAGAGATCTTCAACGACCTCTCGCGCTGGCAGATCGTGCAGCTCTCGCGGCACAGCGCGCGCCCGTACTTCCTCGACTACGTCGGCAGCGTCTTCACCGACTTCTGCGAGCTGGCCGGCGATCGCCTCTTCTCCGAAGACCCGTCGATCGTCGGTGGCTTCGCGCGCCTCGACGGCGAGCCGGTGCTCGTCATGGGCCACCAGAAGGGCCGCTCGACGAAGGAAAACATGCTGCGGAACTTCGGCATGCCGCGCCCCGAGGGCTACCGGAAGGCCAAGCGCCTCATGGAGCTCGCCGCGCGGTTCCGCCGCCCGATCTTCACCTTCATCGACACCCCCGGCGCGTACCCCGGCATCGGCGCCGAAGAGCGCGGCCAGGCCGAGGCCATCGCGATGAACCTCGAGGTCATGGCGGGTCTGCCGGTGCCGGTGATCTCCACGGTGATCGGCGAGGGCGGCTCGGGCGGCGCGCTGGCCATCGGCGTCGGCAACCGCGTGCTGATGTGCGAGTTCTCGATCTACTCGGTGATCTCCCCCGAGGGCTGCGCGTCGATTCTCTTCCGCGACGCGAGCCGCGCCGACAAGGCCGCCGACTCGCTCAAGCTCACCGCGCGCGACCTGCTCGATCTCGAGATCGTCGACGAGGTGATCGCCGAGCCCCGCGGCGGCGCGCACCGCGACCCGGTCGCGATGGCCCAGAACGTCGGGTCCACCCTGCGCAAGCACCTCGGCGAGCTCAAGTCGCTCAACCCGAACCAGCTCATCGACGACCGCTACAAGAAGTTCCGCGCCATGGGCGCCTTCCTCGGGAAGTGAGCGAGCGCGTGAAACAGCCCGTCATCGTCGCCATCGACGGGCCCGCCGGGGCAGGGAAGTCGACCGTCTCGAAGATCCTCGCGCTGCGCCTGGGCTTCACGCTGGTCGACACCGGCGCCATCTACCGCTGCGTCGCGCTCGCTGCCCGCCGCCAGTCGCTCGCGCTCGACGACGTCGCGGGGCTGCAGAAGATCCTCGACGGGCTGCAGGTCACCTTCCGCATGGACGAAGACAAGAACCACGTCTTCCTCCAGGGCGAAGACGTGTCCGAGGCGATTCGCACCCCCGAGAACTCGCTGGCCGCCAGCCAGGTCTCGAGCCAGCCAGTGGTGCGCGCCGCGTTGCTCGACGTGCAGCGCCGCCTCGCCCTCGCTGCCGAGCGGGGCGCGATTCTCGAGGGCCGCGACATCGGCACCGTGGTCTTCCCGAAGGCCGACCTGAAGATCTTCCTCTTCGCCGACCCGTCGATTCGCGCCCGCCGCCGCTTCGAAGAGCTGTACCAGAAGGGCCACGAGAAGCCGGTCGACGAGGTGCTCGCCGATCAGAACAAGCGCGACAAGGAAGACAGCGAGCGCGAGCACGCCCCCCTCAAGGCCGCCGACGACGCGGTGAAGATCGACTCCACCGAGCTGCCGCTGTCCGAGGTGGTGCACCAGATCGAGCTCCTGGTGGGCAAGCTGATCCCCCTCCCGCGCCTCTCGCCGCCGGTTTTCCCTCCCCGGAAGGCCTGATTTTTTCTACCGGCGCTGAACCGGGGCTACACTGCCGACGCCCCACATGAAGTGGACGACCGACGAGTTCACCGGAAAGCGCTTCGGCAAGTACGAAGTGCTGTGCCGGCTTGCGATTGGCGGCATGGCCGAGATCTTCCTCGGCTTTGCCCGGTCGGGTCCGTTCGTCGGGCGGCCGGTGGTCATCAAGCGCATCTTGAACGAGCAGCGCGAAGACCCCAACGCGATGCAGATGCTGCTCGACGAGGCGAAGAACACCGCCACGTTGATGCACCCCAACGTCGCGCAGGTGATGGATCTCGAGACCGCCGACGACGAGGTGCTGCTCGTCATCGAGTTCATCACCGGCGCGAACATCGAAGAGCTCGTCGAGGTCTACACCGCGCGCCAGGAACCGCTGCCGCTCGGGTTCGCGATCACCGTGGTGCGCGAGGCGGCCCAGGGCCTCGGCCACGCGCACGCCCACAAGAACTCCCGCGGCGAGCTGCTGCCGATCATCCACCGCGACGTCACGCCCCGAAACGTGATGTGCGACTTCGACGGGCAGATCAAGGTGCTCGACTTCGGCATCGCGCGCGCCAAGGGCAGTGAGCGGCGTACGCAGGCGGGCATGGTGCGCGGCACCACCGCGTACATGTCGCCCGAGCAGGCGGTCGGCAAGGAGCTCGACCCCCGCACCGATCTCTTCTCGCTCGGCATCATCTTCCACGAGCTGCTGACCGGGCAGCGCCTCTTCTACAAGGGCAACCCCGGCCAGGAGATGGCCGCCGTCTACGAGGGCGAGATCCCGCTGCCGTCGAAGGCCAACCGCCGCGTGCCGCGCCAGCTCGACGCGGTGGTGATGCGGCTGCTCGAGCGCAAGCTCGACAAGCGCTACCAGACGGCCGGGGAGATGGTGCGCGATCTCGCGCTCGCCGCCGGCTCGACCGCGTGGGGCCGCGATCGCTGCGCCGAGCTCCTGCGCACCAGCTTCAGCGCGCGGCAGGCCGACGTCGAGAAGCTGATCGCCCGCATCCCCAACCGTGCCCCTCCCGCCGCGCTCGGCGGTGGCCCCGCGTACCCCGAGGGCCGCACGATGATTCAGAAGGGGCCCATTCCCCAGCAGCTGCAAGACGCCGACGACTCGGGCGCGCGCACGCTGGTCGGGGCCCAGCCGCTGGTCGGCCCGCGCGCCGGCATTCCCATGGCGACCGAGCCTGGCCGCGAGCCCGCCACCGATCCCGGCCGGCCGGCCGTGGTGCCGGCGCCGTACCCGGGCGCGGCCTCGCCGAACTACCCCGGCTCGACGCCGGTCGCGTACCCGGGTGGCGGGTACCCTGGCTCGTCTCCCTCGCAGCTGGGCATCAAGCAGGCGACGCCGCAGCCGCAGCCGCCGACCAAGCCGTCGAACCCCAACCTCGCCAGTGGCCTGAGCGCCGACCAGCTCTTCGACGACGACGAGCCGCCTTCTGAAGAGCGCACGCGCATCATCCCCGGGCAGTCGATGCGCAGCCTGCCGCGCGTCGACAACAACGCTGCTCCGCCCGCCAGCTCCGGCACCGGCGACGTGCCGATCGCCGAGCGCCAGACCGACCCGCGCCGCCAGTCGGTGTCGCGCCCGAAGGCCGGCGGCTCGTCGAGCGGCACGATGATCGTCGCGGCGGTCATCGCCCTGATTCTCGGCGCGGTCGGTGGCGCCTTCGTGATCCAGAAGCTGCAGGAAAAGAAGCAGCCGCCCACCGCGCTGCTGCGCCTGACCATCTCGACCGATCGCCCGGCGACGGTGAGCTTCGACAAGCAGGTGCTCGGCGGCTCGCCCGTCACGGCCTTCGTGCCCTCGGGGCACCACGTCATCGAGTTCACCGAAGAAGGCGGCGCCAAGCGCGTGCTCGACATCACGCTGCCTGCCACCGACCCCGAGCCCAAGCTGCCGGTGGTGCTCGACTCGCTGCCCGAGGCGCCTGCCGCGCCCTGAGGCGAGGCAGAAACGGGCTCGAACCACCCGCCGACCACGTTATTCCCGAGGTCACTGCACGGCTGGGGAGGCCGGGGATTCGTGCTATCCGCCCCCGCCATGCTCACCCTCACGCTCCTCTCGGCGACGCTGCTCGCCCAGACCCCGGCGGCCGCGAAGGCGCCGACTCCCGACGACGCGAAGGCCTTCGTGAAGAAGCTCGACACGGACCTGCGCAAGCTCTTCGTGCGCTCCGCCACCGCGGAATGGCTCAAGTCGACGTACATCACCGACGACAGCGAGCGGAACGCGGCGTCGATGAACGAAGACCTGATGGCCTACGTGGCCCAGGCGGTGCGCGACGCGCAGAAGTTCAAGGGCCTCAAGCTCGACCCCGACACCGAGCGCATGCTGTACCTGCTGCGCTTCGCCGCGAACCCGTCGCCCGCCAACGCCGACAAGCGCGCGGAGATCGCCGCGCTCGCCGCGAAGCTCGAGGGCATGTACGGCAAGGGCAAGGCCTGCAAGCCCGGCAAGCCGGGGAAGGACGGCAAGCCCACCGAAGACTGCCGCGATCTCCAGCAGCTGTCGGAAGTGCTCTCGCGCGTCGGCGACAAGAAGAAGCCGGCCAGCTACGACGAGATGCTCGAGGCGTGGACCGCGTGGCACGCCACCTCGAAGGAGATGAAGCCGTTCTACGAGAAGTTCGTCGGCCTCTCGAACGAGGGCGCGAAGGACTTCGGCGCCGCCGACCTCGGTGATCTGTGGCGCGGCGCGTACGACATGTCGAGCGCCGACTTCGAGAAGGAAACCGACCGCCTGTGGCTGCAGGTCAAGCCGCTCTACGACGACCTGCACTGCTACGTGCGCTCACGCCTCTCGAAGAAGTTCGGCGCCGACAAGGTCGCCACCAACGGCCCGATGCCCGCGCACGTGCTGGGCAACATGTGGGCGCAGGAATGGGGCAACGTCTACCCGCTCGTCGAGCCGTATGCGGGCCAGGCGAACCTCGACGTCACCAGCAAGCTGAAGGCCCAGAAGGTCGACGAGAAGGGCCTCGTGAAGATGGGCGAGAACTTCTTCACCTCGCTGGGCATGGACCCGCTGCCGCCCACCTTCTGGGAACGCAGCCAGTTCACCAAGCCGCGCGATCGCGACGTCGTCTGTCACGCCAGCGCGTGGGACGTGCAGTACGCCAACGATCTGCGCATCAAGATGTGCATCAAGGTCGACGAGGAAGACCTCATCACGGTCCACCACGAGCTCGGCCACGACTACTACTACATGAACTACTTCACGAAGCCGGTGCTCTTCCAGTCGGGCGCCAACGACGGCTTCCACGAGGCCATCGGCGACGCGCTCACGCTCTCGATCACCCCCGAGTACCTGAAGTCGCTCAAGCTGCTCGACCAGCTGCCCAAGGACGAGAAGGGCCTCATCAACTTCCAGATGAAGGACGCGCTCGACAAGGTCGCCTTCTTGCCCTTCGCCCGCATGATGGACCAGTGGCGCTGGGACGTGTTCGCCGGGAAGGTGAAGGCCAGCGACTACAACAAGCACTGGTGGGAACTGCGCCTCAAGTACCAGGGCATCACGCCGGCCGGCGGTGCGCGCGGCGACGAGTTCTTCGACCCGGGCGCGAAGTACCACATCCCCGCGAACGTGCCGTACATGCGCTACTTCCTCGCGCGCATCCTCCAGTTCCAGTTCCACCGCGCGATGTGCAAGGCGGCCGGCCACACGGGCCCGCTCCACACCTGCAGCATCTACGGGAACAAGGCGGCGGGCGCGAAGCTCAAGGCGATGCTCGAAATGGGCGCCAGCAAGCCGTGGCCTGACGCGCTCGAGACCCTCACCGGCCAGCGCCAGATGGATGCGACCGCGATCCTCGA
This sequence comes from Myxococcaceae bacterium, assembly GCA_046351675.1. Taxonomy (GTDB): domain Bacteria; phylum Myxococcota; class Myxococcia; order Myxococcales; family Myxococcaceae; genus Archangium_A. The sequence continues at coordinate 17,153 of JAXLYB010000012.1, read as the reverse complement.
CTACTTCGCGCCGTTGCACGCGTGGTTGAAGGAACAGAACAAGGGCCAGCAGTGCGGCTGGTAACCTCGCGTTTTGACGCTGTGCGTCCAAGTCGATTGCAAAAGTGAAGGGCCCCCTTTCAAATGTGAAAGGGCGCGCTTAAGAGGCGGTCCTCCCTCCTGCTTGTGGGCGGGGCAACTGAAGGACGAATGACGCATATGGCAACTGGTACCGTGAAGTGGTTCAACGATGCGAAGGGCTTCGGGTTCATCACGCAGGACGGCGGCGGCGAAGACGTGTTCTGCCACCACACTGCGATCAACATGGAAGGCTTCCGCACCCTCCAGGAAGGTCAGAAGGTCGAGTTCGACGTGACCCGCGGCCCCAAGGGCCTGCAGGCGCAGAACGTTCGCGCCGTCTGATTCGCTGAACCAGACTTCCTTTCAATTCTTCGGCCCGGCGTGGGGGGAACTTCCGCCGGGCCGTCGTCTGTCTGGAGTGCTAGAGCGCGGCGCATGTGGCTTCTCGCCCTGACCCTCGCCGCCGCTCCGATGAACACTGCTCCGATTGAGAAGGATCTCGTCGCGAAGTTCGGCGACGCGCAAAAAACGCGCATCACCCGCGGTCTCCAGCAGGTCGCCGCGCTCTGGAAGAAGGAAGACGGCGACCTCGCCACCTTCGCCAACGAGAACTTCATCGCCGACCAGGCGGTGCTCGACGCGACGCTGGCGCGCTTCGAATCGAACATCGAGCAGCTCGACGGGCACTTCCTCGAGATCGGCCGTGAGCTCCGCCGCCCGACCGAGCTCGACGTGGGTGAGCTGCTGAAGGTCGACCCGCTCTTCGCGGAGTACGACGCCTCGGCGCACCTCACCGAAGATCTCTTCCGCAACAAGCTGGGCTTCGTGGTGCTGCTGAACTTCCCGCTCACCACGCTGGAAGAGCGCCTCGCCGCGAAGGACTGGTCCCGCTCGCAGTGGGCCGCCGCGCGCCTGGCCGGCCGCTTCGCCCGCCGCGTGCCGCCCGAGATCTCGCAGGAGATCACCAGCGCGCAGTCGGCCGCCGACCTCTACATCGCCGAGTACAACCTGTGGATGCACCACGTGCTCGCGGAGAACGGCGACCGCCTGTTCCCGAAGGGCAAGCGGCTCATCAGCCACTGGAACCTGCGCGACGAGTTGAAGGCCAACTACGCCGAGGGCGCGGCCGGCCTCGCCAAGCAGCGCACCATCATCAAGGTGATGGAACGCATCGTGACGCAGACCATCCCGCTCTCGGTGATCAACAACCCGACCGTCGACTGGAACCCGTTCGCGAATACGGTGGTCGCGGCGGCGGCGGGCACCATCGAAGACGACGCGCCGAAGAAGGTCGCAGCGCCGGCGACGAAGAGCGAGCCCGACACGCGGTACGCGAAGCTGCAGGCCAACTACAAGGCGCAGAAGAAGGCCGACCCGTTCTCGCCCACCGCGAAGACGGCGATCGATCGCTCGTTCGGCGTCGGCGCGGAGATGCCCGAGGCGCGCGTGAAGGAACTGCTGATCTCGGTGCTCCAGAGCCCGCTGGTGCCGAAGGTGGCCGCGGAGATCGAGAAGAAGCTCGGCCGCAAGCTCGAGCCGGCTGATCTCTGGTTCAACGGGTTCCTGCCGCGCGGTTCGATCAACGAGGCCGAGCTCGACAAGAAGACGCGCGCGAAATACCCGACCGCGCAGGCCTTCGCGAAGGACATCCCCCGCATCCTCCAGGGGCTGGGCTTCAGCGCCGAGCGCGCGAAGTACCTCGCTGATCGCATCATCGTCGACCCGTCTCGCGGCGCCGGTCACGCGCTGCAGTCGGCGCGCCGCGGCGACTTCCCGCACCTGCGCACCCGCGTCGAGAAGGAGGGCATGGACTACAAGGGCTACAACATCGCGGTGCACGAGCTGGGGCACAACGTGGAGCAGGTGTTCTCGCTCTACGACGTCGACCACACGCTGCTCGCGGGCGTGCCCAACACCGCGTTCACCGAGGCGATCGCGTTCGTCTTCCAGGCGAAGGATCTCGAGCTGCTCGGCCTCTCGAAGCCCGACGCCGAGGCCGAGCGCCTGCGCGTGCTGAACGACTTCTGGATGACGTGGGAGATCGCCGCGGTGGCGCTGGTCGACATCGAGGTCTGGCACTGGATGTACGACCACCCGAACGCGACGCCGGCGCAGCTGCGCGACGCCACGGTGCAGATCGCGCAGAAGATCTGGAAGCAGTACTGCTCGAGCGTGCTGGGCGGCACCGACACGCCGCTGCTCGGCATCTACTCGCACATGATCAGCTACCCGATGTACCTCTTCAATTACCCGCTCGGGCACCTCATCGCGTTCCAGATCGAGGAACAGGTGAAGAAGACCGGGAAGATCGGCCCGGAGATCGAGCGCATGGCGAAGTTCGGCGCGGTCACGCCCGACGCGTGGATGGTGAACGCGAGCGGGGAACCGGTGTCGAGCGGGCCGCTGCTGCGGGCGACCGAGGCCGCGCTCTCGGGGAAGTAGTCGCTAGAAGAACGACCACGCGACGCCGAACTCTCCCGCGAGGTTCAACGCCCAGGCCGTCGACGGATCGCGGACGACGTTGAGCATCAGCGGGATGTCGTTCGTCGCGTCGAAGGTGCAACCGCGGGTGACGGTGCCGAGGTCGGGCCCCTGGCCCGCGCGGACCTGGCCATCGAGCGTGCGGAGATCGTCGATCGAGCAGCCGTTCACGTGGCTGACGGAGTCGTTCCAGAAGGTCGCGCGCAGCCCGAGGGTGATGGCCAGCGCGCCGAATTCGAGGCGCCACGCCGCTGCGCCGTGTCCCACCAGTCGTACGTCGACGGATGCCCAGCGCGCTGGGGCGGTTGCGAGCTCGGGAGCGAGGCGTACGCGCGCTCCTGCCGGGCCGAGACCGGCCGAGACGGCGAGCCCCATGCGTCCTTCGAGCGGGCCGACGTGCAGCTCGCCGCTGAGGGGGATCGATTCGAGGCCGATGGACGCCGACCAGGTGAGCAAGGTCGGCAGCGGGCGAAACACGTCGATGCGCTGGGTCTCATCGAGCACATCCATCGCGGGCGAAGGGCGGTTCAACCAGTGGTACACGCCGCCAAAGTAGACGCCGATCAGCCGGTGCGGGCGCCAGGTGAGGCGCGCCGAGGACCCGAAGTGTTCGCGGTCGACACCGTTGAGCTGTGCGGAGATCGGCGTGAGCCCGAGTTCGAGCGTGTGCGCTGACTCGACGGGCGCCGCAGCGAGGACGAGAGCGAGAGCCAACACGCCAGGGATCGTACTGGGCTCTCGAGCGTGGGAGTCGGGGATCTTTCGCCGCGGTCGTCGCAGGCAGCCCCTCGACTTCAAGCGCGGCCAGTGCCGAACACGTGCGCTCACTTCGCGCCGTGCCGAGGGACACGCCGGTCTTTCGGCAGGGCAACCGACTCCGTCACGCCCCGCGTCCCTGAAGGCAAGCGGCGATACGGCTCAGCTACCGGCGCGCGATGGGAGGCGTCTCCGGGCTGGCCGACCCCACGTCGATCACCTCGAAGTGCTCGCCCGGCTTCACCTCGAGGCTGATCGCCTGGTCGAGCACCTGCGCCACCCCGTCGTGCCGCAGCACGGTGCGCGCCTTCTTCGACGGCACCACGCGCTTGGTGAGCTTCGGCTGAAGCGGCCGCACGTAGATGCCGTCACTGAGCAGCACCTCGGCCACCACCTCTTCATCCGGCGCGCAGGTGATCTTCGCGTCGCTCAACGCCTTCGGCAGCAGTTGCGCCGCGTAGTTCTCGGCGAGCGCGTCGACGGCCTTCGGATCCTTCTCGCGCGTCAAGCTGCCCATCGCGAACAGCTCGACCTTCGCCTCGCAGTCGCCCTGCGGCGTAGGCGGCGCAACGTAGCTCACGGAATACTTCCCGGCCGGCAGCGCCGAGGGGTCTTCGACGCGCGGGCCGGTGACCGTCTCGCGGGTGAACGTCAGCTCGCCCTTCGCGCGCTTCGTCACCGTGGCGAACGGCTCAATCTCGATCTGCAGCTGGGGACCTTCGAAGAAGAGATCGGGCTTCAGCTTGAGCGCGACCTCACGCGGCGCCGACTCGAGGTTGAGCGCGATGCGCTCGAAACCCAGCGACACCTTCGACACCGAGCGCGCCTCGGTCCACGCGCGCACGCACGAGCCCTTGCCCGGCGTCACGCGCTCGACCTTGCGCCCGTCGAAGAACACGTCGAGGTCGAGCATGAACTGCCCGCCGGCGACCTCGCGGAAGTTCGGCGCGGCCTGCGCCGAGAAGAGCTGCTCCCCGGTCGGCAGCTTGATGCACACCTGGACGGCGGCGGGACCCGCGAGGGCAGGGAACGATACGAGACAGGCGACGAGCAGGTGACGCATGCCGAATCAGCCGAGCACGCGGCGTACCTCGCCCAACTCTGCGTGCTTGCTCGGGGCGGCGAGGGTCGGTTCCCGCCGGGTGGGTCATTTCATTCGGAGATCGACACGTAGCGGTGCGTCTTGGTGCGCCACTCCGAGCCGCGAAACAGCCCGGGAATCGCGCGCTGCACCTCGACGAAGTCCTGCAGGCCGGTGTCGGTCACGTCGAGGCGGTGCAGGTGTCGCAACGCCGTCGCGTGCTCCAGCAAGACGGGCGCGCCATCGAGCAGCACGCCCCACGTGAGGTCGAGCGACTCGAGGTGCGGCAACACCATCGATCGCGCCAACACCGGAATCAGCTGCTCGGTGAACGTCGCGTTGCGCAGCCCGAGGTGCTTCAGCGATGTGGGCAGTTCGCGAATCAGCGCCTTCACGTCTTCGAGCGGGCAGGGCGTCGGGTTGTAGCGATCATCACCGAACGAGAGGCTCAACGACTCCAGCTTCGGCCACCGCGCCGCGCGGAACTCGTCGACGCTCGACAACGTGCTCGTCTCGATGGCGAAGCGCTTCAGCGCGGGCAGGTCGATCTCTCCGAACAGCGGCCACGAGCCTCGCAGCGAGAGCGATTCGAGCTGACGCAGGCCCGGCCACGCGAGCGACACGTTCCCCAGCTCGAGCCAGGTGATCTGGTGCTCGTCACGATGGCGGTGCGGCACGTCGGCGACGATCAGCTCCTTCACCATCGGCGGCAGCGGGTGTTCCCCGATCAACCGCCACAGATCGTTCATGCTCGGGCGAATCTCGTACGGCCCGAGGTGCACGGTGCGCAGGTGCATCAGCGCCCGGCGTGCCTTCACCCGCTCGACCGCGCCGAACTTCGGGTTCCACGGCAGCGCCTGCACCAGCTCCGCGGGAGTCGACAGCAGCTCGATGAGCGCCAGCAGCCCCTGCTCGAGGAATTCCCAGCCCTCGTAGCCCGGCCACCGCACCGCGCTCACGAAGCCGCGGTCCCACTCGAGGACCACCGTCTCGCCGTCGGTCGCCGCTTCGCCGTGAAGGATCAGCCGCACCAGCGACTCGAGCTCCTGCTCGGCCGCCTCGTCGCGCAGCCCGCGGAGCTGCATCGCCATCACCTGGCCCTGCACCTCGCCCGCGCTCAGCAACGCGTCGGCGCACACCTGGCGCTCCGACAGCTCGAGCAGCTCGTCGAGGTTCACTTCAGAAGCCCGGCAGGGTCACGCAATCGCCTGGCGAGCCGCTGGTGGTCCCGCCGGTCCAGCTCTCCGAGTAGTAGACGACGGTCTGCGACGTGCCCCAGCACTCGGTCACGTTCGCGCCGGTGTAGTTGCCCGCGCGCACCACGCCGAACCCGCGGCCATTGCCGGTCGCCTTCCAGCCGGTGGTGATCTCGAGCTGCGTGACGTTGGGGTCGGTGCTGGTCGACAAGAAGCGCATCGAGCCGCTGCCGTCTTCGAACAGCTTCGAGGTGTAGCCGAGCGCCGAGAGGCCCGAGGTGTTGTTGGGCGCCGCGGTGAACTGGATCTCCACCTGGTGCGGCCACGCGCTGGTGTCGTACGCGATGTCGATCGCGTCGAGCGCCGCGATCTTCGGGTCGACCTTCACCACGTCGCGGAAGTCCTTCACCGGCACCGTGATGTGTCCCTGGCCGATGCGCGCCGTCGCCGAGTCGCTGGCGAGGAAGTCGCCGATCACCACCTTGATGAACGCCGCGCCGGTCGCGCGCGACTCCACGCGCCACGCGAAGCTCGTCTCGTCCACGCGCTCGATCACCACCTGCACCTCGCGCCCGGTGTTGTTCGCGTCGGGGAACGGCCCCCACGTGCGGCTGGTCGCGGTGCGAGAGGTCGGCGCCACCTTGCGCACCTGGTCGACGATGCCCAGCAGCGCGTCGACGATGCCGTTGAAGTCCTTCGCGGCCCCCTTCGACAGCGCCCACGCGTTCGACGCGTCACCGACCATCAGCCCGTCGCGCCGCGTCGCCACGCCCGTCAACGGCGAGCCGCTCGCGCTGGCAGGAATGTTCGATTTCAGGTCCACGCTGCGCGGGAGCGCGTTGGTGAACACGAGGTCGCTGTTCGACCAATTGCCGCCGCAGCCGCTCACCACCACTGCAACCAGGAGGAGTGAAGTGCGCATCGTCAGTCCTTGAACTCGTACTCGAGCAGCCCGCCGAGGTCGGCCGTGCCGAGGCTGCGCGTCTCGTCGACGTTGTAGAGGAGGTAGTGCAGCCGCGCGCGCGCGACGACCGCGATGTTGCGCGTGATGCGGAACTTGAGCCCCACCACCGCGCCGGGCGTGAAGATCGAATACGCCTGCGGCGCGAGCGCGGTGTCGGTGAAGGTGCGGTTCATCAGGTTGAAGCTCAGGTGCACGCCGGCGAACGGAATCCACCGGCCGTCCTGGAACCACTCGTAGTGGAGCGCCGCGCCGAAGGTGATGAGCGTGTAGTTGTACGGCTGCGTGCCGATGAAGGGCGCCGAGACGGTGGAGCTGATCCACCCGTAGCCGCCGTCGATGGTGAGCGCGAAGCCACGCCCAAAGAGGTTGTGCAGCGTCGCCTCCGCGCCGATCAGCGGGGCAGAAGGAAAGTACCCACCCGACGACGTCGGCCGATCGAAGACCGCCTGGTAGTTGCCGCTCGCCGAGAGGCTCCAGTGCCGCGTCCACGTGGCGCCGATGCCGGTGCCCTTCACGGGATCGTCGCTGAACTTCGCGTTCTTGAACTTCGTCTCGTCGAGCGTGGTGATCTGCCCGGGCACGATGTCGGTCGAGCCGATGCGCAGGTGATCCGCCAGCCGTCGCTTGATGGTGTACGTGCCAGGCGGCAACGCGATGAGCCGCTGATCGTCGGCCTTCACCGCCTCGGCCACCACCACGCCCCGCGAGTCGATCACGAAGTAGGTGCTCGCCGGCGCGGTGACGGGAATGAGCAGCCCCTCGCGGCGTTCGAGCACGTCGGTCAGCACGAGGTCTCCGTTGCCCGCGAGATCGAAGCTGAACGTCGGGTGCTGCGGACCGGCGGCGCTGTCGGCCGTGCTCGCCACCGTGCGCTCGTAGGCCCACGCGTAGGCCTCGTTCAGCGTGACGCGGCCGTCGATCTGCGTGTCGGCGCTCCCGAGCAGCCCGGTCGCGAGGTGGTACGAGAAGTAGCTCGCGCCGATCAGATCGCTCTCCTGCGAATCTTCGTCGCTCGCCGACGAGGTGAGGATCACGAGCCCCTTCGCCTGCCGCGTGGCGTCGGTCTCCACCTCGAAGGCCGGCGCACGCCGCGCGCCCTTGGTGCGCGTCAACGTGCCCGAGTGACACGCATCGAGGAACGCCACGCGCATGTCGGCCGGGCCATTCGCGAGCCGCGTCTTGATCGACTCCATCGGCAGCTTCGTCGACCCCAGCCGCAGATCGCCGTCCTTCGCGTGCCCCGAGTAATAGAAGAGCAGGGTGGTGCGCTCGCCGCGGGCCTTCGCGTCACGAATGCGCTTCTCGAGCTCGGTCAACTGCGTGTTCACCACGTCGGCCGACTCGTCGAGCAACAGCACCGCGTCATCGGGCTTCACGCCGCCCAACCGCACGAAGATCTCGTGCAGCCGCTTCGCGTCGTCGCGCGCATAGAGCAGCGCCCGCGTGCCTTCGCCGCCCTCGTTCTGCCCCACGAAGAGGCCGAAGCGGTGCGTCGGCCCCGACTGCGCCGCGGCGAGCGCGGGCAGCACGGCGACCAACGCGAGCGGGCGGAGGGAGGAGTTCACGGCTTGATGAAAGTGCGGTGTACCTGAATCCCCGTCACGTCGAGTGTCCCGAGTTGCCCGACGTCGCCCGAGGCCTTGAAACGTTCCTTGAGTTGGGTGCCGATCAGCTCGGCGGCGATCGGCTCGTCTGACAACACCACCACCAGGTGCTCCCGGCCGCTTCCCGTGAATTCGATCGAGTCGGGGAGCCACACACGCCCCGTGCCCGTCAGCGCTTCCGAATACACCGTGGTCACCTCGCCGCGGTCGTCGATGCTCACCGCCACCGCGTACCGGGCCCCGCTGACCCCGATGCGTACGCGCTCGCCGGCGCTCAACGTCTCGAGCGGGGAAGCATTGCGTTGGCCAGTTTGCCCCGCGACCACGAATTCCACCGACGACTCGTCGCCGCCCTTGGTGCGCGTCTCGTACGGCGGCTGCAACGCGCGCTGCAGCCCGAAGAGCACCACCAGGCACGCGGCGAGCGCCAACGCCACACGAACGTTGCTCGAACCAGGCGTGCGCTCGCGCCGTTGCACACGCGCCGCCTTCTCGACGCCCGCGGCGAAGCGCTCGAACGGAATCTCGGCCTCGAACTGCTGCTGCTCGGCCTTCAGCGCCTCGAGCTTGCCGTGGCACGTCGCGCACTCACCGAGGTGAGCGGTGATGGTGCCGTCCAACGGCTCGTGCGCGAGAAACCGGCGCATGACGAGCTCACCAGGGTGGCTCATGGGGGACCTCCGACTTCGGGTGCTGCGTCATCGAAGTGGAGCGCCGCGGCTTCCGCGAAGGTGCGCAGGCGCTTGCGAATCGTGGGGACGGAGCGATCGAGCAGCTTCGCGACGTCTTCGAGGTTCAGATCGTCGACCCAGTAGTGCACCACGGCCTGCTGGGTCTCGAGATCGAAGGCGGCGAGGCTCTTGCGCACCAGGTCGCGCGCCTCGAGCTCCGTCGCGCCGCCGGTGCCTTCACCGCGCACCACCTGCATCGTCGCGTAGTCGTCGCGCCACGACGCCCCGGCGCTGCGAATCACGTTGAGGCAGTGGTGGGTGGCGATCTTCATCAGCCAGGTGAGCGGCGAGGCTTCCGCTCGAAAGCTCGCCTCGTGCACCAGCGCGCGGGCGAAGACGTCTTGCATCGCGTCTTCAGCCAACGCGCGGTCCTTCAGCAGGTACCGGCACCGCGAGAACACCGCGCTGCCGTACTTCACGTACAACTCGCGCAGCCAGGCGCGACCCGTCGCTTTGCCACCATCGACGATGTGGAGCGCGGGTCGCATTTCCCAGGCGGTCGTCTACTTCAGAGCGAGGCGTACTGCGCGGTGGTGAAGGCGCACAGCGAGGGCGCACCGTAGTTGCCACCCGGCGCGAACGAGGCGTCGAGGTAGCGGCTCAAGAACGCGTCGTCCCAGCACTCGCTGTAGGTCATGGTGCTCGAGGTGTCGCCGCCGCTCACCTGCGCGTCACCGCGGCCGGCGCCCGTCTCGAGCCAGCGGCTGCGCACCTTGCCGTGCTCCAGCGCTGCGCCCGGCACGAAGTCCTTGTCGAGCTCGAACTCGAACGAGCCGCCCTGGCCCGGCGTCGAGCGGAACTTGTACTGCGCGTCGACCAGCTGGGCGCCGTCCTTCACGCCGTGGAACTGCGCGTCGATCTGCACCTCGGTGGTGGGCGCGTTGCGCGCGTAGGTGACCGCGACCGTGCCCACGTTGCCGTCGTGCTCGGGCAGCGTCGCCGCCTTGTCGAAGTCGATCAGGAACGTGCCGTTGCCGAGGTTGGTGCCGAGGTGCACGTGGCTGCCCGAGAGCACCACGCGGTACGCCGAGTCGGCCTCGCTCTTGCCCTTGCCCTCGAGCACGTACGCGTAGGTGTCGGTCGCGGTGCGGGTCACGGTGAGCTTCCAGGTGTTGGGCGAGAGCGGGTCGGTGTGCGGGCCCCAGGTCGCCGAGTCTTGCGTGGTGGTGGTCGCCGGGTAGCTGACGATCTTCTCGACCAGGCCGAGCACCGCCGCGGTGCCGCCGTTCACGACGACCGTCACGCCGCGCGTCACCTTGTAGAGGTCGGCGGTCTGGCCCTCGAGCCCGTCGCGCCGCGTGCCCGTGCTGGTCAGCGCGGTGGAGTTGCCGGGCACCTTCATCGCCACGTCACTCGACAGCGGCACGCCCTTGCGAAACGCGTCGGCCTTGTCGACGCCACAGCCCGCGAGCACCGCCACCACGCACACCGCACCGAGAAGCTTCTTCATCGTCGTGTCCTTGTCTTGAAGGGAGTTGAACCGCCTGCTTCACGGCTATGGACACGGCTCGCGCCGAAAACCGAAAAGAGCGAATTCCCCAGCGCGTTCGAAGGGTTGGGCTATGCAGCCGCCCCCATGCGTACCCACTTCCTGATGGCGGCCCTCGCGGTCGCGTCCCTGCAGGCTTGCACCACCACCGAGCGCCGCGACACCGAGAAGCTGGTCGCCGAGGTGCTGATCTCCGACGAGCAGGAATTCCAGCTCGGCCTGCAGGTGCACGAGCAGCTCAAGAAGGACAACACGAAGTTCCTCGAGAACCCCACGGTCGAGCTCTACGTCGAGTCGCTGGTGCGCAAGCTGATCGCGCAGGCCAGCAAGGAGCGCGCGGTCGAGTGGAAGTGGTTCGTCATCGACGACCCGAACACCATCAACGCCTTCGCCACGCCGGGCGGCCGCATCTACGTCTACACGGGCCTGCTGCTCGCCGCGGAGAACGAGGCCGAGGTGATCGGCGTCGTCGGTCACGAGATGGGGCACGTGGTGGGCCGGCACTCCGCGCGGCAGCTGGTGGCCGCGAACGGGCTGCAGTCGGTGATCGACATGGCGCTGGGCAAGAACGCGGGCGACGTCGCGAAGCTCGCCTCGGGGCTGGCGGGCAAGACCGCGCAGCTCGCGTACGGCCGCGACATGGAACTGGAGGCCGATCAGTACGGCGCGCGCTACGCCTCGGGCGCCGGCTACGACCCGCGTGGGCTCGCGACGTTCTTCGAGAAGCTCAAGGCGAAGTACGGCGACACCGGCCCGGTGCTCACCTTCTTCAGCACGCACCCGGCCAACAGCGATCGCATCAACAAGGTGACCGAGCTGATCGCCGCCGAGAACCTGACCGGCAAGGAGCTGGGCGTGGCCAACTTGAAGACCGTGCAGGCGGCGCTCGGGAAGAAGTGACTTGCCGCCCCAGCCGGCCTAGAAACGCCAACCCTTTCGTGAGGAGCGCATGAGGCGATATTTCGGGATCATCGTGGCGGTCATCGGCGTCTGCGCCGGCATCGTGTTTGCGATGCGCAAGTGGGACGAGAAGTCGGCGGACAACGCGCGGGAGCTCAACGCGTCGCGCATCCGGTCCGAGTACCTCGAGCGCGCGAGCTGGATCCGCTCGATCCCCGAGCAGAAGGCCTACATCGACGAGATGCAGACCTTCATGACCTGGTACTTCAAGGAAGTCACCGCGCACCTCAACAAGCACGGCGGCAGCCGCGACTTCGACGACTACCTCAAGGAACTCGACGAGCGCGTCAAGAAGCACCCCAAGGACCAGGACGACGGCGGCAAGCTCGACGAGAAGAAGGCCCGCTACGCCTACGCGCGGAAGTTCTTCGACTCGCTCAAGAAGCAGGGCGACTACGCCCCGTGGTGGACGGCGACCGACAAGGGCATCCGCCTCGACGTGCTGAGCGCCGACGTGCAGAAGATCGGCGTCGACGAGAAGATCCACATGCCGGTCGTGGCGTGGGGCCTGCCTCGCGATGCGCGCACCGACGACAAGGGCGTCACGCGCGTCACCGTCAACGCTGCCTTCAAGTTCAACTGGAAGCTCTACGACGAGAAGGGGAAGTTGGTCGGCGAGCTCCCGGGCGAGGGTGGCCCTGACAGCCGCGACGACAACCCCGAGCGCGTCGTGAAGTTCTTCCCGCCGCTCGCGGTCATCGGTCACTACGACATCGACAAGCTGCCGGCGTCGGTGAAGACCGTCGAGATCGAGTGGACCATCAGCGCGCGCGCCCCGACGGGCGGCGACATCTACGCGACCTTCAACTGGAAGGGCGATGCTCCCGCGGCGTGGAAGCTCGGCGCCGGCGAAGAGTGGAAGGGCGCGCAGGAATCGGTGCGCCCCGAAGAAGAGATCGACCCGTCGAAGGCGCCGAAGAAGAAGTAACCCTGTCCTCCCTCTCCCTGCAAAGCGGGGAGAGGGGCCTTCAGTCGTGAAACCCAACAATCTGCCAGGCCGCACCCGCCTGCCGCAGCAGCAGCACGGTCGCATGCCCTGACAGGTTGGCCACCGCCAGGTACGTCGTCCCAGTGCGCAACCCCCACTGGTTCAACCGCGCCGGCGGCTTGCCGTACTTCTTCTCCATGTCGGCGGGCGTGAGCGCCTCGATCGAATAGAGCTTGAGCAGATCAGTCCGCCGCGAGCGCACCGATCGCGACAGCGCGGTGCGCAGATCTTCCGGCCGGTCGTACCGCTTGCCCTCGATGAAGAACGGGTACCCCGCGCGCGCCACCATGCGGTTCACGTCGCCACCGATCAGATCGGTGAGGAAGCCGCGCGTGATCACCTCCACCTGCTGAGGCGTCTCGAGCCCGAGGTACTTGTCGAGATCGACGTCCTGCGGGAGCACCGGGTTGGTCTCGACGAGGCCGTACTGCTTCTGCAGCGCCTGGATCGCGGCGTCGCGCTCCGCGGGCGTCATCGACGGCAGCTTCTGGATCACACGGAGCACGTCGTCGGCACCCTTGGGACGCGGTGCACCCGCCGGTGCAGCAGGCGCAGCCGGGTTCGCGGCGTCGCCGGGCGTCTGGGGCGAGGCCGCCGGGGCGGGGTCTCCGGCAGGCGGGGTCTCCGGTTCCTGGCTCAACGTCAGCGCAACGGCGAGGGCGGCGGCGGTCAGCACACCGCCCTCATATCACCGTCACGCGGTCGCGCTCTTGCTCGGTGCGTTGCCCAGCAGGCGCGCGCTCCACGTGAGGTGCGCCGCCGCACACCCCAGCCCGATCGCGAGACAGCCGAGCCACAGCGCGCGGTGGCCGATCACCGGCAACAGCGAGCTGCTCAGCAGCGGCGCCACCATCGAGGCGAGGCTCCACGTCAGCGTGAAGGCCCCCTGGTACCGCCCGCGCAGATGCGTCGGAGAGAGCTTCGCCACCAACGTCGCGTTGACGGGCGCGAAGAGGATCTCCCCGAGCGTCCACACCGCGACGGTCAGCGCGTAGAGCGGCAGCGTGGTCGCCAGCGCGGTGAGCCCGAAGCCCACCCCGGTCAGCGCCGCGGCGATCGCCAGCACCTGCGCGTACGGCTTCCGCTCGGACCACTTCAGCACCAGCGGCTGCAGCAGCACGATCAGCACGCCGTTGGTGCTCATCGCCACGCCGAACTCCTCGGTGGTGAGGCCCTTGGCGAGCATGTCGTCGGGCAGCGCCGAGAGGTGCTGGAAGAAGAGCAGCGCCACGAGGAAGTTGAGGAGCAGGAACGGCGCGTACGCGCGATCGAAGAACGGCGTGAGCGCGTGGCCTTCCTTCGCTGGCTCCGACGCCACCTCCACCGGCCGCGCCGGCCGGCTCTCGGGCACCGCGAGGAAGATCACCACCGCGAGCGCGAGGGTGGTCGCTGCGTCGGCGATGAACAGCACGCCGAAGTTGCGCCGCGCCATGTAGCCGCCGATCACGCTGGCGATCGCGAAGCCGAGGTTGATCGCCCAGTACTGCATGCCGAACGCCTTCATGCGGTGCTGCTCGGGCACCACGTCGGCCACCAGCGCCTGGCTCGCCGGCCGGTACGCGTCGGCGGTGAGCGCGGTGAAGAAGGTCGCCAGCCCGAGAAACACGAGGTCCTGGCTGATGGAGATCAGGAGCAGAAAGCTCGCGCCCACCACCAGCGACACCAACATCGTGAGCCGTCGCCCGAAGCGGTCAGCGGCGATGCCGCCGATCAGGCTGCCGAAGAGTGAGCCCAGCCCGTAGAGCGCGGTGATCGCGCCGGCGATCGGCAGCTCGAGGTGCCTGACCTGCGTCAGGTACACGAAGAGCAGCGGCATGATGAACGAGCCGGCCTTGGTGATGAACGTGCCGAGCAGCAACGCCCAGAAGGATCTCGGAATGCCCTCGGCAAGCTGCGCGAGCCGGGAAGGGGGCTGAGACACGGTGGCGGGGGTCATGCCGTGGTGACGCACTGCACACAAGCCAACTGACCGATAGATTGGGTCCTCGATGTCAGAGATCCGCAACCTCCTCGCCAGCGCGCAGGCCGCCGAGGTGCGAGGTGACAAGACGCACGCCAGCGAGCTGCTCCGCAAGGCGGCCGCCTGGTACCGCGATCGCCAGATGCCCAGCCGCGCCGCGCAGATGCTCCGCCAGGCCCGCCGCGTCGAGGGCGTCGCCGACGAGCCCGAGCTCGAGCTGGTGCCCACGGCCGATGACACACCGCCGAGCGAGCCCGCGCCGAGCGATCCCTTCGGCTTCGGCGACGACTTCGAGGGCGAGACCGCGAAGAGCCTCGAGCAGCGCACGCCGCAGCTCGCCGACCCCAACGCCGACGCGTGGTGCTCGTTCTGCTGCCGGCCCCAGTCGGAGGTCGGTCAGCTCGTCGCCGGCCCCGCGGGCGCCTTCATCTGCGCCGCCTGCACGCGGCTGTCCCGAGAGCTTCGCGACGGTCCTGCTTCTCCTGTTGCCACTCACGCGCCGACCAGCCCACAGCCCGCGACGCTGCGCGCCCTCGAGCATGAGCTGCCCGCGCAACGCCGCGCGCGCGAGCGCTTCGTGCGGCTGCGTCCGCGCCTGAGCCTCGTCATCGGGCCGAGCGGGAGCGGCAAGACCGCGTGGCTGCAGTCGATGGCGCACGCCGATCACCGCCTCGTCGAGGCGAAGCCCGGGCTCGATCACCACGCACTCTTCAGCTGGCTCGAACAGCCGCACCGGTCGGCCACGCTGGTCGCCACCGCACCGCCGCCGGCCCCTGCGCTCACCTTGCAGGGAGAGCACGGCCCCGAGCCGTTGCACGACACGCGCTCGTTGCACGAGGCGCTGCCCCACCTGCCGCGCGAACTGGTCGGCCGCATCGACGCGGTGCACGTGTTCGACGAGCCCGACGCCGAGGCGCTGCACGCGCTGGCGCGCCACCTCGCCGAGAAGCGTGGGGTGGTGCTGCCCGAGGCGGTGCTGGCCCGGCTGGTCGGGCTGGCGCTCGAAGGCAAGACCTCGGCCCACGAGCTGGTGACGTTGCTTGCGCGCATCCCGCCGGGTACCTACCGCTGAGATGTTGCCCCTCCACGTCTACCGCCTCGGCCGCGTCGAATACCCCGATGGGCTCGAGCTGCAGCGCCAGTTCCAGGCGGCGCGCAAGGCGAACCTGGTGCCCGACTCGATGCTGCTGCTCGAGCACCCG
Source organism: Myxococcaceae bacterium (assembly GCA_046351675.1). Classification (GTDB taxonomy): domain Bacteria; phylum Myxococcota; class Myxococcia; order Myxococcales; family Myxococcaceae; genus Archangium_A. Next base: position 1,681 of record JAXLYB010000012.1, on the reverse strand, counting down.
CCGGTGCTCACGCTCGGCCGCGGCGCGGAGCTGACCAACATCATCGCGCCCAGAGAACGGCTCGCGGCGCTGGGCGTCGAGACCTTCGACACCGATCGCGGCGGCGACGTCACGTACCACGGGCCCCGGCAGATCGTCGGGTACCCGCTCTTCCACCTCGGGCCCGGGAAGCAGGACGTGCGGAAGTACGTGCGCGCCCTCGAGGAACTGGTGATTCGCACCGTGGCCGACTTCGGCATCACCGCCGAGCGCATCGAGAAGTGGCCGGGCGTGTGGGTCGCGCAGAGCCGGCTGGGCGGGCCGCGGAAGATCGCCGCGCTCGGGGTGCACCTCTCGCGCTGGTACACGCGGCACGGCTTCGCGCTGAACGTCGACCCCGACCTCTCCCACTTCGAGCTCATCGTTCCCTGCGGCATTCGCGAGGCCGGCGTCACGTCGATCGCCGCCGAGCTCGATCGCATGGTGTCGGTCACCGAGGTCGAGGAGCGCCTGGTGCATCACGCGCCCGCGGTCTTCGAGCTCGAGCTCACCGAGGCGCCACCGCCGCTCAAGACCGTCTCCGTCACGGTGCGCGACGAGGCGCAGCGGGTGTTGCTGCTCCACCGCACGCCCGAGCGCGGAGGCTTCTGGCAGAGCGTCACCGGCAAGCTGGAACCGGGAGAGCTCCCGGGCGCGGCGGCCGAGCGTGAGCTGCGTGAGGAGACGGCGATTCACGCCGCGGTGCGGTCGCTCGACTACGTGCATTCCTTCGCGCTGGGCTCGATGGATCCCGACGCTCCGCGTATTCCGCGGGTGTGCGTGGAGAGCGCGTGGGCTGCGAGCGTCGCGAAGTCGAGCGACGTGAAGCTCGACCCTGCAGAGCATGACGCGTTCGAGTGGGTCGACGCCGCGCAGGCCGTTCAGCGCGTGCCGCACGCCGGGTTGGCGCGCGCCATTCGCCTCACAGCTTGAGCACGAGGCCTTCCTTCGCGGCCACGGTCGCCTTGCGCTGCTTCTTCACTTCCTTCATCAGCTCGTCGAGCTGATCGTCGGTGCGCGCGGGATCGTGGTGGAAGAGCACCAGCGTGCCGATCTCGGCGTCGTCGGCGAGCTTCACCGCGTTCTGCCAGGTCGAGTGGCCCCAGCCGACCTTCGGGCTGCCCTGCCGGCCGGAATACTCGCCCTCGGTGTACATCGCGTCGTAGATGAGCACGTCGGCGCCGCGGCTGAACTCGAGCAGCTGCGTGTCGCGCTCGTTGTTCCCGTGCTCGGTGTCGGTCGCGTAGACGACGCTGCGGCCCTTGTACTCGACGCGGTAGGCGAGGTTGCCGCCCGGGTGGTTGGCCTCGATCGCGCTCACCGTGACGCCGTTGAGCTTGAGCCGATCGCCCGCCTCGAAGCCCTGGTATTCGAGCTGCGCGCGGAAGACCATTTCGACGGTCACCGGGAAGAAGGGCTGCTGCATGTGGCCCGACAGCACGTCCTTGATCGACTTGCCGTTGCGCGTCGGGCCGCGAACCATGAAGCGGTTCTGCGGGTTGAAGATGGGCCCGAAGAACGGGAGGCCCTGCAGGTGATCGTAGTGGTAGTGCGAGACGAAGATGTGCGCGGAGAAGGGCGCCTTCTGCGCCGCGCCGAGCTCCCGCACGCCGGTGCCGAGATCGAAGATGAACAGCTCGTCGCCCGCGCGCATCTCGACGCA
>JAXLYB010000011.1:0-301555 GCA_046351675.1 Myxococcaceae bacterium | reverse complement strand
GAGCTACATGAACAACACCGGCGTCGGCAACGAGACGCGGTGCAACCACACTCCGTTCCGCAAGCTGATCGTCGACTCGCTCCGCTACTGGGCGAGCGAGATGCACGTCGACGGCTTCCGCTTCGATCTCGCGCCCGTGCTCGGCGAGCAAGACCTGAAGTACTACGTGTGGCCCGACCCGAAGAACTCGGTGCTGCAGGACATCGTCGACGATCCGGTGCTCCAGTCGTTCAACGTGCGGCTGTCCGCGGAGCCCTGGGCCGCCGGGGGCTACGATCTCGCGCAGTCGTTCAACGGCCCCAACAACAACGAGTTCAGCAACGGCTTCGGCACCCGCATCGGCCTCTTCCCCGCGTCGAGCACCAAGCCCGGCATGGCCTTCGGCGAATGGAACGGCCGCTTCCGCGACTGGTGGCGCGCGTTCTTCAACAACGACGGCTTCAAGCTGAACTCCACCGAGGTGAAGGACGGAGGCTTCTTCCTCACCGGCTCGACCAACTGGTTCAAGTGGAACAGCCGCAAGCCGTACCACGCGGTCAACTTCGTCACGGTGCACGACGGCTTCACCATGTACGACCTGTTCTCGTACGACCTGAAGCAGAACCGCTGCGGGCCGCTCAACCCGGTGTGCTGCACCGACCCGACGAGCGCGTGGTGCGAGGTCGTCAGCGGAGAAGATAACAACCGCAGCCGCAACTGGAACGACGAGGCGATGAAGCGCCAGCAGATGCGCAACCTCTTCGTGGCGATGCTGATCAGCCAGGGCACGCCGCTGCTGTGGGCCGGCGACGAGTGGATGCGCACGCAGCTGGGCAACAACAACGCGTACTCGACGAAGGCCGACAACTCCTACAACTGGATGGACTGGGGCGTGTGGGCGCCGGCCGACGAGCGCAACCGCATGCACGACTTCGTGAAGAAGATGATCAGCTTCCGCAAGTCGCACGCCTACGCGTTCGCGTTCGCCGAGTACCCCGACACGCAGCCCTTCTCGTGGAAGGACGCGGGCAACAACGACAAGACCTTCTGGGGCGACAAGCAGCTGATGATGCACTTCTACGACCCGACCAAGGGCCCCGAGCTCGCGATCTTGATCAACGGCGAGGGCAACGACGTCACCTTCACGCTGCCGCAGGGCCGCTCGTGGAAGCGCGTCGTCGACACGCAGCAGTACTTCGACGTCGCCGCCAACCTCGTCTCGCTCAACAAGCCGCAGCGCGAGTCGGCCAACATCGCGCTCACCAATGGCGACGCGGTGAGCACCCCGAACTACACGGTGAAGTCGCGAACGATCGTCATCCTCGAAGCGATGCCGTGAAGTGACTGTCACGTTCACGCTTCAGTCGTGACGAAATCGAAGCCGCCCCGTTGCGTTGGTGCTTTCAAACGCGCACTGTTCGCACCGAACGCAAGCGGGGGTTCCACATGGCTGAAGTGATCTCCTTCTCTTCGAAGTCGCTCTCGTATTCCCAGGCCCGCCGCCACGAGCGGCTGCCGGCCGATTTCCTCGTGCACCTGCGGGACGAGTCGCTGCGCTTGTCCGATCGCGCGCTCGACATCTCCGAAGCAGGCCTGGGCGTCGAGACCCAGCGCCCGCTGCCGCCGATGACGCTCATCTCGATTCACCTCGAGACCGAGCAGCCCATCGACGTGCTGGGCCGCGTGATGTGGTCGGCCGGCGGCAAGATGGGCATTCGCTTCGAGCAGGCTGACCCGCGCGTCACCGAGCTGGTCGACAAGCTGCGCCAGACCTACCAGCGCATCTGACTTCTGCGGCGGGCAGGGCGCGTGTAGAAGCCGCTCGCCCGTGCGCGCCGTCGCTCTCCTCTTCGCTCTCGTCTCGACCGTCGCGCTCGCGCAGGCGCCCGACTCGCGTTTCTCCGCGGGCGGTTACTTCCGCATCATGGCGCGCCCCGACTTCCAGGGTGGCAACGGCCGCTTGGGCTACTGGAACATCAACGGCCGCTTGATGAACGAGGGCGCGTACGCCGCGCTGGAGATGAAGCTCGATCTCCTCCAGGCCCCGCCCGGCACGACCGACATCTGGGCCTCGCTGCACGCCCGCATCGAGGGCGGCTCGGTCAACACCGCCGACTCGAACAACGGCTCGCTGGTGAACTTCAAGCTGAGCCAGCTCTACGCGCGCGCCGGCAACATCCTCGCGCCCAACGTGGTGTGGCAGCTCGGCACGCTGCAGTACTACTTCGGCAACCTCGGCCTGTACGACCTGCGGCCGGCGCAGATCCTCGAAGACACCATCGGGCTCTCGGCGCGGTACACGAACTCGAACGTCGACGTCTTGCTCGCGGTCGGTGACTCGGGCTTCGCCATCAAGGGCCTGCAGTACACGCCGCTGCTCACGGCCGGTGGAGCGGTGCGGGTGCGCCTGGGCGATCACTTCGAGTTCGGCGGAGGCGGGCAGATCGCCGTGGAGCCCTTCATCGCCGGCAACCGCTACTCGTCGTACGTCACGCCCAACGTCCGCTACGAGGACTACCTCCGCAAGGAAGTGCTGCAGCGCTTCGTGCAGGACAACCCGGTCGGCGGCGCCGATCAGTTCCCCAACCCGGTGCCCGCCTCGCAGCTCAACGTCTCGTGGCGCGCGGTCGGCTACCTCGGCTTCGGCGGCTTCGGCCCCATCGAGTGGAACAACGCCTTCATTCGCTACCAGCGCCTGCACCCGCAGAACTTCTACAGCGACTCGTTCAACGGGAAGTCGGTCGACGTCTTCGTCGCGGACCTCACGCGCGATCGCTACGCGTTCCAGGTCGGCGACGAGGTGATCATCAAGATCATCCCCGACCGGCTCGACGCGGTGTGGGCGTTTCTCTACGGGCAAGATCGCGATCTCGCGAACACCATCCAGGCCAGCGAGGCCAACCGCAGCTACCTGTCGAGCGTGCTGCGCCTGCAGCTCTACTTCACGAAGACCATTCACTGGCTGCTCGAGAACTCGCTCAGCCAGGAGACCTCGCTCAACGGCAACCTCTTCCGCTCTCAGTTCGACTCGATCTTCCAGAACACCGGCGGCATCAGCGACACGCGGGGCCTCGAGTTCGGCGACTCCGCGGTGCGCCAGACCTGGCAGTTCAAGACGGGCCTGGTGCTCAACCCCACCGGCTTCGGCATCTACGCGCGGCCCTCGATTCGCCTGCTCTACGGCTTCCAGCTCTCGAGCCAGCACGCCGCGTTCGGCAACGGCTTCGTCGAGCGGCTCGATCAATTCAACGCCTTCACGCCGACCGGCACCATTCGCTGGCACCACCTGGTGTCGCTCGAATCAGAAGGGTGGTTCTGACCCGTGCTCCGCGCGCTCGCACTCGGTGCTCTCGTGTTCGCCGTCTCGTCGGGGTGTCTGCCGAAGGTGCCGCGGCAGCGCTTGAGTGAGCCCACGAAGATCGCCGTCGGGCTGGTGGTCGACCCCGGCTACGCGGGCGTGCCCTTCGCGCCCCCCGACTCGCTCTGGCAGGCCCTCGTCACCGAGCTGGCCGATCACAACCTGCAGCCGGTGCCGGTGCCGCTCGAGAGCCTCGCCGGCCAGCGCCTCACCGACGCGCGCTTCGAGGTGATGAAGAAGGCGCCCGACGCGCAGTACCTGTTGCTCGTCGAGCAGCGCGTGCAGTTCTTCTCGCAGATCGACGGGCGGTATCGCTGGGAAGTGGGCACCGCGCTCGCCGCCTCGCGCGTCGATGGCCCCGTCGCGAAGGACACCTTCGAGATCCCCGTGGTGCTGATGTTCGATCACCAGAAGGAAAAGGAAGCCATCGCGACCTGCGCGTCTGACGTGTCGAACCGCGCGGGCGTGTTGCTCGACGGGGTGATCGCCAGCGCGAACGCGGCCGCGGCTCCTGCTCCCGCTCCGGCCCCGGCGCCGAAATGATCCGCCCGCTCGCCCTCGCTGCGAGCGCGTGGCTGGTGCTGAGCGCCTGCGCGACCACGACGACGCGTCCCCGGGGCATCTACTTCGTGATGGTCGATCGCTTCGAGAACGGCGATCGCTCGAACGATTCCATCGTCACCCCCGACGACCCGAGCGCGTTCCACGGCGGAGATCTGCAGGGGCTGATCGATCGCCTCGACTGGATCCAATCGCTCGGCTTCGACACCGTGTGGCTCTCGCCGGTCTTCGCGATGCGCACCGAGGCGTGGCACGGGCACGGCGCCTTTCACGGCTACTGGACCTGGGATCTCAGCAAGCTCGAGCCTCGCTTTGGCACCGAGGAGACGCTGCGACGGCTCCGCGCTGAGCTCGATCGGCGGCACATGAAGCTGCTGCTCGACCTCGTGCTCAACCACGTCGGCCCCGACGCGCCGCTGCTCACCCAGCACCCCGACTGGTTCCACCACCACGGCGGGATCACCGACTGGAACGATCCCGTGCAGCTCACCGACTACGACGTGCACGGGCTGCCGGACCTCGCGACCGAGAAGCCCGAGGTGTTCGCGTTCTTGCTGAACGCCACGCGCCACTGGCTCGACGTCGCCCGGCCCGACGGGTTTCGCCTCGACGCGGTGAAGCACCTGCCGGTCTCGTTCTGGGCGCGCTTCCGCGACGAGCTGCCGAACCAGTGGCTGCTCGGAGAGCTGCTCGACGGAGATCCCCAGGCGCTGGTCACCACCTGGAAAGAAGGGCGCTTCTCGACGCTCTTCGACTTCCCGCTCGGGTTCGCCATCACCGACGTGTTCTGTCGCGGCGCGGATCCGTCGAAGCTCGCCGCCGCGCTGACCAACGATCGCCGCTACCCCGACGCGAACGCGCTGGTGACGCTGGTCGACAACCACGATCTCCCGCGCCTCGCCTCGGCGTGCGGCGGAGATCGCCAGAAGATCGCCGCGGCACTCCGCTTTCTGCTCGCGATGCGCGGCACGCCGTCGATCATCTGGGGCACCGAGATCGCGGCCACCGGAGAGAAGGAGCCCGACAACCGCGCCTCGATGCGCTTCGTCGACGATCCGCTGCGCGAGGTGATCTCCGGCGCGATGGCGCAACGGGCCGCGTCGAGGGCGCTGCGCGAGGGAACGACGATCGTCGAGAAGGTGGGGCAGGGCGAGCTGTCGCTGCTGCGCGTGGTGGATGGAGAGGCCCAGCGCATCACCGTGCGCGCGGGCCAGGTCGAGGTGGGCCCGGCCAGCACGATCGCGATCCCGAAGGCAGCCACCCGCCGCGTCACCTTCAGCGGCCAGGGCCAGGTCGTCGGCTCCGGCCCCGAGCTGGGCGACTGGAAACGCGAGCGCGCGATGACCCTGCCGGTGACGCTCGAGTTGCCGGTGGGCGGCGTGTTCGAGCTGAAGCGGATCATCGACGGCCAGTGGGAAGAGGGGCCGAACCGCGTTTTGTGGGTGCGGCCCGACACTGAGATGATGGCGTGGTGAGGCTGCTCCGCATCTCCCTGGTCGTTCTCGCCGCCGCGTGCGCGCCAGAGCACGACCAGCCCGTTGGCCAGCTGCGCCAACCCGCGGCGACGATGATCACCACCGTGATCTCCGGCCGCGCGAACGAGGGGCTCGGGGCGTCGCTCGATCGGTGCGGGACCGACCTGGTCGCCGGCTCGGGCGATCGTGCGTGGGCCTCGATGGGGGGCTTCACCGCGTCCCTCACCGGCGGTCCCAAGCTGACGCTCTGCTGGCAGCCCGACGCCGGCCGCCCGCTCGCGGGTCAGTTCCTCGCGGCCAACGACTCGATCTTCGCCGGGTGGGCGCCGCCGAGCTGGGCGCAGGTCTCCGCGACGCCGCCCATCGACGCCGTCGCCCGATCCGCCGGCAACGACGTCGCCGTGGTGCGAAACGGCGGCCTCGACGTCTACGCGGCCGACGGAGGCCGACAGCTCTACGCGGCCACGCCAGACTTCATCGACATCGTGTTCGCGCCGCGCCGGTCGCAGCTCCTGTGGGGCGTCGACACCAGCAACAAGGCGCACCTCTACAACCTCACCAACAGCGGCATCCAGAAGTCGATCGTGCTGCTCGGTACGACGCCGCTCGCGCTCGAGGTCGGCGACTTCTTCCCCGGCGTACCCGGCGATGAGATCGCGGTGATGACCACCGACGGAGTCGACGTGTACAGCGAGGCGGTGCCCCTGCCGTTGGCGCCCCTCGTGCACCACGCCGTCGGGCCGCTCGACCAGGCCGCCAACCTGCGCGCTTCCCGGTTCGCCCGCGTCGACACCCTGTTGCTCGGCGTGCCGTCGCTCAACCGCGTCTACCGCCTCGCCGGCAACGACGGGTACGTGCTGTACCAGTCGGTGAACAGCGAGGGCTTCGGGGCGGCCGTGGTCGAGGAAGGCAACCAGCTCTGGGTCGGCGCGCCCAAGGCGGGCACCAGCCTCGAGGGCCGCGTCGCGCTGGTGACCGACGCTGAACAGCGCGAGGCCGTCGGCATGGACTGCAGCCTCGACGCGGGGTGCGACACCACCTGCGGCATGGGGTCGTGCTTCGGCGGAGTGCTGTGCGTGCTGCCCATCGGCACGGCGTGCATGAACGGCATGCCGCTCGATCGCGACGCCGGAACGATCGACGCCGGGCTCGTCGACGCCGGGCTCATCGACTCGGGCGTCGTCATCAATCGCGATGCGGGCGTCGACGCTGGCCCTGGCGATCAAGATGCCGGGCCGTCTGACGACGGGAGCACCGAGCAGCCCGATGCGGGGCCCGTTCGCGACACTGGCCCCTTCATCTTCCCCGTCGGCTGCTCGACCGCGCCGTGGCCGCTGCTGGGGCTCGCCCTGGCGGTGATTCGCCGGCGTGGGGTTCGCTGACGCCCTGCGTCAAAATCCATTGACTCCGAAATCAGCGGGCCTTACGTCCCTCTTCGCAGGCTTCGCAGCGAGGAGGCACCCATGGCGCAGTCTTCCCGGCGGGTGGCGATCATCGGAGGGCTCCGCACGCCCTTCGTGAAGGCCAACACCGTCTTCAACGATCTCACGGCGCTCGATCTCGGCCGCATCGTCGTGCAGGAGCTGGTGCAGCGGTACGACCTCGACCCGAACGAGCTCGACGAGCTGGTCTTCGGCCAGGTGGTGCCGTCGATGACCGCGTCGTCCATCGCGCGCGAGATCGTGCTCCTCACCGGGTTGCCGCGCCGCGTGCAGACCCACACCGTGATGCGCGCCTGCGCGACGTCGATCCAGGCCGCGGTCAGCGTGGCCCAGAGCATCCTGGCCGGGCACGCCAACGTCGGCATCGCCGGCGGCACCGAGTCGATGAGCGACCCGCCGATCTTCACCAGCCGCCCGCTCGCCCACGCGCTCGTCAGCGCCAGCAAGGCGAAGAACCTCTCGGGCCGGTTGAAGCCCTTCCAGCAGCTCAAGGGCAAGGACCTGCTGCCCGTGCCGCCCGCGATCGCCGAGTACACCACCGGCATGTCGATGGGCGACTCCGCGGAGAAGATGGCCAAGGAGAACGGCATCACCCGCCGCGAGCAAGACGAGATCACGCTCGCCTCGCACCAGAACGCCGCGCGCGCGTGGAAGAACGGCTGGTTCAAGGACGAGGTGATGAGCGTCCCCGTGCCTCCGAAGTACAAGGAGGTCGCGGCGAAGGACAACATCGTGCGTGAAGACACCTCGCTCGAGGCGCTCGGCGCGCTCAAGCCGGTCTTCGATCGCCGCTACGGCACCGTCACCGCCGGCAACGCCTCGCCGCTCACCGATGGTGCCGCGGCGATCATCTTGATGAGCGAAGAGAAGGCGAAGGCGCTCGGGTACAAGCCGCTCGGCTACCTCCGCTCGTGGGCGTTCGCCGCGACCGACCCGGCTGATCAGCTGCTGCAGGGCCCCGCGTACGCCGCGCCCATCGCGCTCGATCGCGCCGGCCTCTCGCTGAAGGACATGGATCTCATCGACATGCACGAGGCGTTCGCCGCGCAGGTCGCGAGCAACATCCAGGCGTTCGAGTCGAAGGCCTTCAACGAGAAGCTCGGTCGCAAGGCCGCGCTCGGTGAAGTCGATCGCAGCAAGCTCAACGTCAACGGGGGCTCCATCGCCCTCGGTCACCCGTTCGCCGCGACCGGCGCGCGCGTGCTGCACCAGTCCCTGCGAGAGCTCAACCGCCGCAACGCGAGCAAGGCCCTCGTCACCGTGTGCGCCCAGGGAGGCCAGGGCGCCGCCGTCGTCCTGGAGCGTGAGTGATGAGCACCAACCCCTCGAAGAACTTCTCGTACGCCGTCGAGCAGGGCGTGGCCGTCATCACCTTCGACATGGAAGGTGAGCCGGTCAACACCATCGCGCCGCAGATCAGCCAGGAATTCGAAGGGCTGATGACGCGCGCCGCGTCCGACGCGACCGCGAAGGCGATCGTCTTCATCAGCGGCAAGAAGGACACCTTCATCGCCGGCGCGAAGATCGACTTCCTGCAGACCATCAAGACCGCGGGCGAGGCCACCGCGCTGTCCCGCCAGGGGCAGGCCGGCTTCGATCGCCTCGACGCGTTCGAGAAGCCCGTCATCGCCGCGATTCACGGCGCGTGCCTGGGTGGCGGGCTCGAGTGGGCGCTGGCGTGCGACTACCGCATCGCCACCGACAGCCCGAAGACGTCGCTCGGGTTGCCCGAGGTGCAGCTCGGCCTGATCCCCGGGGCGGGCGGCACGCAGCGGTTGCCCGCGCTCATCGGCGCGCAGGCGGCGCTCGACCTCATCCTCACCGGGCGCAACCTCAAGGCGCGCAAGGCGCTCAAGCTGGGCGTGGTCGACGAGGTCGTGCCGGCGCCCATCCTCCGGCAGATCGCGCTCACCCGCGCCAACGAGCTCGCGGAGGGCACGCTGAAGATCGAGCGGCGCCGTGGGCTGGCGCCGACCATCGCGCGCAGCAAGTCGCTCCCTGAGATCTTGAAGGGGCTCACCAACAAGGAAGCGTGGGCGGAGTTCGCGCTCGAAGACAACCCGCTCGGCCGCAAGGTGATGTTCGACCAGGCGCGCAAGCAGCTGCTGAAGAAGACGCGCGGCAAGTACCCGGCGCCCGAGCGCGCGCTGGAAGTGGTGCGCGTGGGGCTCGAGAAGGGCCAGAAGGCGGGCCTCGAGGCCGAGGCCGCGGCGTTCGGCGAGCTGGTGATGAGCGACGTCAGCAAGCGGCTGGTGGAGATCTTCTTCGCGACCACCGCGCTCAAGAAGGACAACGGCGTCGCCGACGCGAAGGTGAAGCCGCGCGAGGTGAAGAAGATCGGCATGCTCGGCGGCGGCCTGATGGGCGGCGGCATCGCCTACGTCGCCGCGGCGCTGCAGGGCGCCACGGTGCGCATCAAGGACAAGGACGACGCCGGCGTCGGCCGCGCGCTCGCCCACGTGCGCTCGCTGTTCGACGAGCGGGTGAAGAAGCGCTCGCTGACCTGGCGCGAGTCGGAGAAGCAGCTGGCGCTGGTCAGCGCGACCACCGACTACACCGGCTTCAAGAACGCGGACCTCGTCATCGAGGCGGTGTTCGAAGACCTCGACCTCAAGCACCGCATGGTGAAGGACATCGAGGCCGTCTCGCGCAAGGACACCATCTTCGCGTCGAACACCTCGTCGATTCCGATCACGCAGATCGCGAAGGCGAGCGCGCACCCCGAGACGGTGATCGGGATGCACTACTTCTCCCCGGTCAACAAGATGCCGTTGCTCGAGATCATCACGCACCCCGGCACCGCTGACTGGGTGACCGCGACCTGCGTGGAGGTCGGCAAGAAGCAGGGCAAGACGGTGATCGTGGTGAACGACGGCGTGGGCTTCTACACGTCGCGCATCCTCGCGCCGTACATGAACGAGGCCGCGTTCCTCCTCGCCGAGGGCGCCGACATCGCCGAGCTCGACAAGGCGCTGGTCGACTTCGGCTTCCCGGTCGGCCCCATCACGCTGCTCGACGAGGTCGGCATCGACGTGGCCGCGAAGGTCGGGAAGATCATGCACGCCGCGTTCGGCGACCGCATGCTCGCGCCCGAGACCACCGACGCGCTGGTGAAGGACGGGCGGCTCGGCCGCAAGGCGCAGAAGGGCTTCTACAAGTACGAGGGCGGGAAGAAGGGCGAGGTCGACGAGTCGATCTACGCGCTGACCCCGAGCCGCGAGCGCAAGCGCTTCGATCGCTACGAGATGGCCGAGCGCTGTGTGCTGCAGATGGTGAACGAGGCGATCCGCTGCCTGGGTGAGGGCATCCTCCGCACCCCGCGCGACGGCGACATCGGCGCGATCTTCGGCCTCGGCTTCCCCCCGTTCCTCGGTGGGCCGTTCCGCTACGCCGACGCGCAGGGCATCGGAAAGATCCTCGAGCGCACCGAGCACTACGAAGAGCGCCTGGGCAAACGCTTCACCCCAGCCCCACTGCTGGTGGAAGCGGTGAAGTCGGGTCGCAAGTTCCACGGCTGAAACCAAGAGCTCCCTCTCCTCTTCAGAGGAGAGGGTCGGGGTGAGGAGTAACCAGAATGCTGACCCATCAAGCCCTCTCAGTCTTCGAGCCACTCCCACTCGCCGAGCGCCTCTTCGTGAGAGCCCGCCTGGTCTCGGCCCCGCTGGACGCCATCACCAAACACGTGGCCGGCACGAGAATCCTCGACGTCGGCTGCGGCCACGGCCTCCTCTGCTCGATGATGGCCCTCGGCTACCCCGATCGCTTCGTCGTCGGCATCGACCCCGACCCCCGCAAGATCGACTGGGCCCGCCGCTCGGTCGGCCGCCTCGGCAACACCCGCTTCGACGTGATGGACGTGCAGCGCCTCGCGAGCGTCGAGCCTGGCTCCTTCGACACCATCACGGTGAGCGACGTCCTCTACCTGCTCCCGCAAACCGACTGGCCCGACTTCCTCAACGCCTGCCACGCACTGCTGAAAAAGGGCGGCCGCCTCCTGCTCAAAGAAGCCGAAGACGACGGCGGCTGGCGCACGAAGAAAGCCCTGTTGCAGGAGCAAGTGATGGTGAAGCTCCTCGGCCGCACGAAGGGCTCCGGCGCGATCGGCTTCTCGCCCCGCGACACGACGGCCCAGCTCCTCGCCCGCAGCGGCTTCGCGGTGAAGCACATCGAATCCCTGAGCGCGGGCAGCACCACGCCGCACGTCCTCTTCGTGGCCGAAGCGACCTGAGGCTGGTCCGCCTCCACTGCTTTTCTCGCCCACTGAGAGTGTGACCACAGCCGTTCATTTCCCTCCTCCCCCTCGGCTAGTGTGCGCGCGGTCAAGGGGCAGTTCCTGGAGGAAGTGATGACGCGTCAGTTCTGGATGGCGATCGCGACCACGTTGGTGGCCGCGGGTTGCAGCTGCACCACGGTGGTGAAGTGCAAAGACTTCACCGACTGCACCGCGGGTCAGGTGTGCGTGATGGGTGAATGTCACGCGACGATCGGCACGGGCAGCGGCCCGGGCTTCGGCGGCGGCGGCGGCGGCGGCACTGGCGGCGGCGGAGTGGGTGGCGGCCTCGGCGGTGGCGGTGGTACCGGCGGTGGCGGAAGCACGACCGGCTGCGACCCGAACGGCGGCGTCGCGAACCAGAGCAAGGACACCGACTGCGACGGCCTCTCTGACGCCGAGGAATACGGCACCGACTTCGGCGCGGGCGCGCACACCGACCCGTGCAACGCCGACACCGACGCGGACGGCATCCCCGACGGCGTCGAGGTGGGCAAGACGACGTCGGTCTCGGCGAGCTGCACCAGCTTCGTCGCCGACAACGATCCCAACTCCAAGACCAACCCCACGAAGGTCGACAGCGACGGCGACGGCGTGAAGGACGGCGCGGAAGACGCCAACCACGACGGGCGCCGCCAGCCGACCGAGACCGACCCGACGCGCGTCGACACCGACTGCGACGGCTACAGCGACGGCGAAGAGCTGATGATGGCGGCCGGCTGCGTGACCGACGGCACCAAGAAGGACACCGACGGCGACGGTCTGCCTGATGGCGTCGAGGGTGGCCTGCAGCCGGTGGGCGCTGACCCGACGGGCTGCACGTACACCGCGGCGACGTACGACGCCGACAGCGCGACCAAGACCAACGCCTGCAACCCCGACACCGACGGTGACGGCGTGATGGATGGCGCGGAAGACACGAACTTGAACGGCAAGGTCGACCCGGGCGAGCTGAACCCGAACCTCGCCAGCGACGGCATGGGCACGGTCGGCCAGGCGTGCGCGACCCAGAACCTGCGGCCCATCAACTTCCACCAGGACGGCGCGTCGGACGTGCAGCTCGCGCTGCCGCCGAGCTTCTCGGAAGTCACCACGCTCAAGAACTCCGCGGGCACGGCGGTCGGGTTCGCGTTCTTCGATCCCGCGACCAACATCGCTGGCCTGGCGATCAGCAAGACGCCGGCGGGTGCCGACGGCACGGCCGAAGAAGCTGACGGCCGCAACAAGATCACCGGCACCAGCGGCCCGCTCACGCAGACCTTCACCACCTGGGACACCTTCGCGGGCTCGGTGCGCGCCATCTACGACGTGAGCGGCAACACCGGCGTGAAGGACAAGGTCAACGCCGTCGCCGCCAACTACTTCGCGGGCGCGACGGGCACGTTGTCGGCGGGCGGTGCTGCCGGCCCGTACAAGGTCGTCGCCGAATACGTGCGCCGCACCGCGACCCGCGCGGTGGTGGTGATCGCGTTCATCCCCGCGGCCTCGTACTCGGGCCAGTCGCTGTTCGAGATCAACGACGCGGCGGGCGGCACGGCGCTGGCGCAGTTCGGCGACTTCGCGAACACGCAGTGCGAGGTCTTCGCGGCGACGGTGAACCAGAAGGTCGACTTCTTGTGGGTGGTCGACGACAGCGGTTCGATGGCCTCGAGCCAGGCGGCCGTGGCGAGCGCCGGCGCGCTGTTTGGTCAGAAGCTGGCGAGCGCCGGCCTCGACTGGCGCGTCGCGGGCACGACGACGGGGTGGTACCCGTCGCTCTACGAGGGTTCGATTCGCGATTGGACGACCAGCGCGGCGACGATGCAGACGTGGTTCAGCGGTGGCTCTTCCTTCGGCACCAACGGCTCGGCCACCGAAGAGGGCTTCGCCGGAGCGCAGACCTTCATGAACCGCATGGGCAGCCCGATGGCGTCGAGCACCTTCCGCACCGACGCGCAGGGGCACCTCATCTTCCTCACCGACACCCGCGAGCAGTCGGGCGTCACCGCGGCGGCGATGCAGGCCTTCTTGACCGCGCACATCGCGCAGCGCTCGGTCGCGCACGCCATCGTGTGCCCCGAGGGCGGCAGCTGCGGCGACGACCCCGAGACCAACCCCGGCAAGTACCACTCGCTGGTGCGCGCGACCGGTGGCGTGATCGCCGACATCAACGTGTTCAAGCCTGCCAACCCGACGCCCGCGCAGCTCGCGGCGCAGGGCGCGGTGATCGACGCGATCTTGAACGCCGTCATCGGCGGCACGGGCACGCAGCTGCAGCGCCCGCCGATCTCGGCCACCATCAAGGTCGCCGTCGCGACGACGCGCGGCACCTGCAACGGGGCCGACGTTCCCCGCGATCGCACCAACGGCTGGGACATCGACCCGGCCACGCGCCGCATCGTGTTCTTCGGCAACTGCATTCCCAGCGCGGCCGGTGTGCAGGTCGCCGTCTCGTACAAGTACTGGAATGACGGCTCGCCCGATCCGAACGGTGACGCGTGCGGTGGCACCTGCGTCGCGCCGATGGTGTGCAACCCCAACCAGCGTACGTGCGTGTGCTCGCCGAACTGTGGCGGCTGCGGCACCGGGTTCCAGTGCAACGGGAACACGTGCGCCTGCGAGCCGCAGATCGGGTGAGTGTTGCAAAATCGTGACGGCCGGCGCTGAGACAACCCTTGACGCGAATTTTCGCACCCGACTACGGTGCAATTTTTCGCGTTGGGGGGAACATGAAAAACGCTTGGCTCGCAGTCAGTGCACTGGTGTTGGTGGGTTGTGATTCCAGCCCCCCCCGAATTTTTCGCCCGTAGCCGAAAACCAGGTCACCGAAAAACGCGATCCGATCGTCTCATCGGCGAATCGGCGCTTCGGCGACACCTGCGAGGACGTGGGTCCTGGCGGCTGTGCCGAGAAAATCTGTCTTTACGGCCGCCGCGGGACTCCGCGCTTCTGCTCGAGACAGTGTTCCGACGCGAAGCCGTGCCCGAATGGGTTTGGCTGTGTGCAGGTCTACCCGACCGACGATGGGTGGTTTTGTTCGGTCGCAGTGGCAGTGGCGGACGGAGGTGCGCCGTGATCGCGCCCTCCATTGTCCTGCTCGCGCTCGCCCAGGTCCCAAACATCTGCGACATCGAGAGTCCTCCAGATTGCGAGGAGTGTTCTGGTGTCGGCGACCCTGTCAGTTTGACGACGGGCGTGACCTTCCACAAGGCGGTCGATTTCCGAATCCACACGGGCAAAACCGACTTCACGCTGACCCGTTACTTCATGCCCGTCGGTGCCCTCGGGGGCTCCAAGAGCCCGCTCGAAACCATCATCGGCGCGGCGTGGCCTGCTGATGCACCGACGTCCGCTTACAACACGCCGCCGGGAGAACCGCGCCCGGTCTGGTCGAACAACTTGTTCAGCTTCGTTGAGCCCTGTGGTGCCTCCAACACCAACTGCAACACCCCGTCCAACCTTGCGCTGGTCTTCGAGGGGGACTTCAAGTGGACGATCTTCAACCGCACTGGCTCGGTCGGGTTCCAGACCCCGAATCGCAAGAGCCCAGGAACACCACTTCGGCTGCAAGCGCTGGCGCAAGGCTACCGCCTCCTGCGCGAAGACGGCGAACAGTGGGTCTATGCACAGTTGATGGGGGCAACGCCGAACTCCGGCCCCGTCTTGTTGTCCAGGATCTACACCCGCAGTGGGCAACTCAAGCTTGCAATCACCTACGCCTCCGCCAGTTGTCCGAATCGCCCAACCACCGTGACGTTTGCAAGCGGCGAAGTACTCGACTGGGGCTACTCCACGAGTTGTGCGTTGACATCGGTCAAGTTCGGCACGACGCAAATTGCCGGCTATTCCTATCCGGTGAGCCCAGCGTACGGCTGGGTTTCAACTGCTGGCTCGGTCGACGTGAGGGAGATCTACACTTACCCGGCTGCTTCCGGCTGGGACTTCAATGTTTTCCGGTCAACCGGCGAACAGCGTGCCAATCACCACTACGCCATCAAGGGCAGCACTCTCTTGAATTATTCCGGCTTCGGTGCCGACAGCGACTTCTCGACCAACTTTACGATCAACGATCAGGACACCGGCGGCTTCGCGACTCCGTACCTCGGGTGTTCGGTCGTCACCGATGATGTCAAGTCTGACGGCACGCCGCTCAACGGAGTTGGTCTGTGGCGCCAGTTTGTTCGAGACGCGGTCTCAACCGGCGTCTCTGGTGGCGCGCCGAGTCTCACTGGCACGCACACCATCCGAGTTGGTTCGTACAACGACGACCTCTTCGGCCGTGGTATCGGCGCGTTCGGCTACCGAACTGACACGTGCGACCCTGGAACTTCGTGCGTGCGCGCCGACAACGGTGGCGCGGCGACGAGAGTCAATCAGGTCGCCCCGCTGGTGACCAATTCTCTCAATGTGTGCTCTGACGGTCGAAGCGGTGGCTCAGCCGCCGTTCCATTCGCGGTTCAAAACATGCGTGGCTGGTGGTCTGCCGAGCGCAAAATTCTCGATCCGAGCAGCGGACAGATGAGCACGCTCGCGGCCGTTGGTATGACCGCGGCCCCGACGTTGACGACAAACGCATTTGACAGCGCAGCGGCGAACGCGCTCGAGAGCTACACGCTGAACTCGGTCCCGCAAGTAGTTGACGACGTCCGTCAGAACGACCGCATTGAGGTTCCCTCGACCATGCCCCTCGCCGGGGCGCTGACCAGAATCTCCGACCAACACTATGTCTCTTCTGGCGCCTTGACTGACGCTGGCCAGGGCCTGACGAATCTCACCACTCAGGTTCTCGCACTCGCTTGGGAGCAAGGCAACACGCGCGTTGGAGGAACGACTGTGACGCAGATTCGCGGCACGTTCTATCGGCAGGCCCGATCGTGCTCAGGTGGCACAACCGCCGACCCGCAAAATCGAACGCTGCGAGTCGAGGGGCCGTGCCTGATCGCAAGCGCATCTGCAACGGCGTGCCTGAATGCCGCGAGCGGTTTGCCTGTGACTGAGTTCACGTATTACCCCTCGCCCGCTGCGAACCCGAACAACAGCGGACGTCTTCAGAAGATCAGCCAATACCCGAACGCAACCTCGAGCGCGTGTGGACTGGAACTCGCGACCACCTTTGACAACTACACGGCGGAAGGGATGCCGGGTTCTGTAACCGACGCAAACGGCGTCACCCGATCCTTCACTTACTACGGCACGCACATGTTGACTTCGACGGTGCCGCTCCAAACGGGCGGATCTGCGACGACGACTTACGCGTACGAGAGCGACGGCTCGCTCAGGTCGATCCAGTTCCCTCAGGGCAATTTCGAGGTCTTCTGTCGGCACTCGACGGGTGGGACGGGAGCTAACACCTTTTGTGACTACGGCTCGCCGCTGCTCCCACGTGTTCAGTGGCGAGCGAAGGCGTCGTCCTCTGACGGGTTCGGGACTGGCGTGAGCGAGAAGGTGACTTTTGAGTACTGGCCAGATGGTGCGCTCAAGAAGGAGACGACGACCGATGCGAGCGGAGCGACGCACGTCATTCGCAATCACTTTGTCGACATGAGCGGTCGCCCGACTTTCGACAGCAGCGGCACTGGTGGCGACCTCTCGATCACGCGACGATTTGACGGATCGAACAACCTCACCGGCGTCGGCACGTCCTTCAATGGGGCTCCAGCCTTCTGTTCGCTCGGCACTCCGAGTCCGCTGTGCCCTCGCATGTTCTATGACCGAGCAGATCGGCTGTCCGTTGTTGATCAACACTCGTCAGGTACCGCAACAGAGCGCACCTGTCTCGACTACGACGCTCAGGGAAACCCGCGTCGTATCGTCCAGGGGTGTGACGGTAACGATGCGTGCGCCATGAATGCGTCCGGAGGCGCCGCCTCGACGTGTGTAAATGGTTCGCCGCCGGTTGACTACGACGTCGATGACTTTGGCAATGTGGTTGCCGTGCGCGTGCCATGGAGCGGAGCTGGAACAACCAGCGAGACGCGCTTTGAGTACAACGCGCTTGGCCTGGTGACCCGTCGTGAGACCCAGGTGATGCGCAACGGTGGTGTCTATGAGACCTTCACCTACGATCAGCTCGGGCGACTCACGAGTCGGTTGAAGCAGGGCGTTGGTGGAACCGCGCAACTGTTTGCCCTCACCTACGACGCTCCAGTTACTGGCACGAACTGCCCTTCCGCCGCGACCGCTCGGGTGCTGGGTCGGCTCGGCTATCGAGACGACAGCTTTGGCCGAACCGGCTACTCCTACGATCCCGAAGGACGCGTAGTTTCGGAATGGGGCCAGCGTTCTGGATCAGTAGGGACTCAGTGTCTGGTTTCTGCTTCGTACAACAATGCCGCAGTGTATCCGACTACGCAGTACGCATATTCGGCCAACGGAAATCTCACGTCCATTCGATACCCACAGGGCCGGACCGTCAGCTATGCCTACGGATCAGGTGCCTTGAGCGACCGCGTTGGATCCATTTCGACGACGACGTGGAACAACACGACGCAGACGTGGGATGCGGCGGGGAATCTTATTGTTAACATTCAGTGGCGCCCGTACGGTGGGTTGAAGCAGTACGACACACTTGGCGCGGAGGGCTTTACGACGGAGTATCTGACGAATGGGTCTCCGACAGCGGCACTCTCGAACGCCTGCACGCAAACGGACCCAGTAACGGGCGACGACTTTTCGGGGCGTGTCACCCTCATCCGCACCGGAAATGCGTCTGGTGCCATCATGCGAAAGTTCTACCGGTGGCAGGGTGAGGAACTTCTTGCAGAACACACCTGCTACCCGCGAACGACCGGGAACGCGGCTCTCGCTCAGACGAGCGAAGAACGAAAGACCTTTACCTACGACCAAATGCACAGATTGACGAACGAGGCTCGGCTCGGTCTTCCTCGGATGGATCAGGTATTGGGCGGGGCGGCGTACAATTTGAATGGTCCCGGCAACCCACAGCAGGGGACGGCCACGACCTACAATTCACGCTCGAACCGGACCGCGCAGACGGTCGATGGGTGTGCCTTCAACTACTCGATTCCCAGTGGTGCGAATCGTGATCTCATCAATGTCGTTACTCCAAGCACGGGAAGCTGCCAGGGACGATTCTCTGGTCCGACCCTTACCTGGGACGCCGACGGAAGACTGAGCCGCCACACCGATGCGTATGGCTTCTGGTACACCGACTTCGGATACGGTGCCGCAGCCAACGGTGGGCTTGATTCGGTCTTCCACTCCGCATCGATCAGCCAGTTCACCGGGCCGTACAACGGGTCCGGCACCTATGCGACGACAACTTTCCAGTACTACTACGACGCGTTCAATCGTCGGCGGCTGAAGATCCTCCCAACCGGCGCGACCCAGGAGTTCTTCTACGGTGGCGAGAAGCAGCTGCTCTCTGAAGTGACTTCCCCGACTCCGTCCGGAGGATCTCCGTATGCGATCGAAGACCATGTTTGGCTCGATGGTATGCCGGTCGCTCTCATTCGCGGGTCGATGCTCAGCAGCGGTGGCAACTGGGTCCGCGGTGTTGAGACATTCACTTCAAGTTGTTCAAAACTGAGCGATGGTGGGTTCTGCGGGCGATACTACCTCTTCACTGACCTGCAGAAACGACCGTTCCTGATGGTTCGGCGCGACACTGCCGAGATCACACAGGCGGCCAACTACGACGCTTTTGGGAACGTGAATCGCATTCCGATGGTGTCGGGCGTCAACAACAACGACCCCGGGCAAATCATCTCAAGGGCGACGTTGCCTGCTGGCAAGAACTGGGTGCGAGTGCGCGCGAACTACGTCGTCGCGCCGGTGAACGGGGTGGCGCTGAATGGGACGACGGTGTTCACGCCTTCCAGCGTTCCGAAGGTCAATGCTGTGAGCGGCTTCGTCTTCCACGGCACCGCTGCCAACACGCCCGTCACTCTCAACCTGACGGGGGCCGGCCCAACCCCAAGTGGGGGCTTGCCGGGCTTGCAAGTCAATGAACTGGAGTATTTCCGAACTTCGAATTCGGTCGGCTTGTTCACGCCACTTCGCTTCCCTGGGCAGTACTACGATCCTGAACTCGATTTGGTCGAGAATTGGAATCGATATTATTTCCCGAATCTCGGACGGTACCTCTCTCCCGAGCCCATGCTGCAGGAGCCCGGATGGGCGCAGAGCCAGGCAGGCGTTGGCGTCGCCGCTCCGGCGTATGCATATGCGCGCAACAACCCGGTTCGGCTTTTCGATCCGAACGGTCGTCAGGTGCCGGTCCTTCCAACACCGCCCGGGTCGACCGGCCACGGATGCATCCTGATCGGCGACGAAGTGTTTTGCCCAGAGCGACCAGTGACCGGCGTAAAGCCGGCGGTGAAGCCACTTCTTGAGATCATCAAGAACGCGGCGAAGCTTGCGTGTGAGGCGGCTGGGGTTGCGGCGGCGAAGGAGGCGACCCTGAGTGACTGCCTCAATGCATGCGAGGGGGGCGAAGCCCTGAAGCGCGCGTTTTGCAATCGGCTCGCGAATGCTGAACACAAGGCGATGTGCTGGGCGGCGATCAACGAGTCGAAGCAATATTGCATCAACACGTGTCACGCGATCTTCACCAACTGAGCGAGGACACGATGAACGCAGAGTTCGCGAGTTTGGTTGAAGGCCACCTGCCGGCTCGAGGCAAGTCGCCCGATGTCGCAAGACGACATCCCTCGCGCCGTTTTTGGGTACGCGTCGGACAGCCGGTTGCGGTTGATGACAACTACTGCTGCCCGCTCGTCGTTGAGGGCTTCTTCGAGGGAACCAAGCAAGTGATGGGGGCAGCGCCGCTCGACTCGTTGATGAACGCGATGGTCTTGGTGAAGCGCTATTTCAACTACGTGAATGGGCTCACCGACGAGCCGCTGCCGCAGTTCGAGTGATCAGCCCGAAGACCAGGGCAGCACACCGGGGGCATTGACCCAGTAGTCGCGAAACTTGGGCTCGAAGTCGAAGAAGGTGTCGGCGTGGCGCTTGAGCTCATCGCCGGTGCCGTGGGCGGCGAAGAAGAGGACGAAGACCTGCTTGCCGAGGCGCTTCACTTCCTCGACGAGCGGGACGAAGTCGGCGTCGCCGGCGACCAGCACGGCGGCGTCGAAGTTGTCGCGGTAGGCGTGACTGAGGAAGTCGCGCGCGAGGGTGATGTCGACGCCCTTAGACTTCCTCGCCGTCTTCTTGAAGACGTGCGCGTCGAAGCCGAGAGCCTGGAGCCTGTCGCGGACCGAGTTGCGCCTCACGTCGTCGCCCTGGAGGGCGGTGTAGTAGTGCCAGCGGATGGCGAACTCCTCGAGCGGCGCGTCGTAGAGCGGCTGGAAGAGCTGTCGTGGGACAGGCGCGGCGCCCGTCCAGAGGAAGATGTCGGGCTCGAAGAGCTTGCCGGTGTCGGGCTCCTTGCTCAGCTCGTGGAGGAGCTCGCGACCGCGGATGGCGAGGCCCTCACCGTCGACGAACATCATCCAGCGGGCGAGGTGCGCGCCCTGCTGGCCGCGCGCGCTGTTGAAGCTGGTGCGTGCACTCACGCAGCGCGACTCGACTTGGCGAGGAAGGCGTCGAGCGTGCGCAGCAACGCGTCTCTGTCACGACGAGGCAGGGCCTGGAGCTGAGCGAGGCGGCGGGCGAGCGTCTTGTCGACGGCAGGGACTGAGGGCCTGGCGCGCTTCGAGACGATGCCGAGGATGTCGTCGGCGGAGGCGCCGAGGAGAGCGGCGAAGCGCGCGATGAGCTCGCCGTGGAGCAGCAAGTCGCCGCGCTCGTACTTCGAGATGAGCGTCTGGGTGATGTCGAGCGCGTGAGCGACGTCGATTTGCGTGAGGCCCCTGGCCTTGCGCAGCGACGCGAGGCGCTCGCCGATGAGGCGCGCGCCGTCGGGGGTGCTGGCAGCTCTCTTTCTCATGATGGCGGACTCCTCCATGCCGATGAAGCTCGGCAGGGTAGCGCCAGTCTTCAGCAGCCCCATGGAGTCCTCCTTGTCGAATTCCCCACCATGGACTATTCCATGTGTGCGGCCGCGATGCACCGAATTCGGCCTCGAAGCCCCTTGACGAGTTTTGGGAGGCAGCCCGATGGCGCGTGTTTCAGAGGTGGAGCTGGAGCGGCTGAAGCGGACGGTGAGTGTGCGGCGGCTGGCGGAGGCGAAGGGCGTGGCCCTGAAGAAGTCGGGCGACGACAACCTCCTCGGGCGGTGCCCGTTTCATGACGACACGACGCCCAGCTTTGTCGTCAGCGAGAAGAAAAACCTCTGGCACTGCCTGGGCGCGTGCAAGGCGGGCGGGAGCGTCATCGACTTCGTCATGAAGGCCGAGGGCGTCACCTTTCGCCACGCCGTCGAGCTGCTCCGCGAGGGCGCGGACTTGAGCGGCCCCGTCGGCCCGCGCGTGGCCACCGTGCCGAAGCTGGCGTCACCGGTCGACGCCGCGGCCGACGACGCGACGTTGCTGCTGCAGGTGCGCGACTACTACGCGCGCACGCTGGCGGCCGCGCCCGAGGCGCTGGCGTACCTCGAGAGTCGCGGCCTCAAGCACGAGGGCCTCATCAGTCATTTCCACCTGGGCTTCAGCAACCGCACGCTGGGGCTGCGACTGCCCGACACCAACCGGCTCGCCGGCGCGACGGTGCGCCGCCGACTCCAGGCGCTCGGCGTCATCCGCGAGTCGGGGCACGAGCATCTCGTCGGCAGCCTGGTGGTGCCCATCCACGACGAGGCCGGAGCCGTCGTCGGCCTGTACGGGCGCAAGGTGACCAAGGGCCTGCGGCCCGGGACGCCGGACCATCTGTACTTGCCGGGCCCGCACCGCGCGGCCTTCAACTCGGCCGCCCTCGCCGGGCAGCGCGTGGCCATCGTCTGCGAGGCCATCATCGATGCGCTGAGTTTCTGGGCGGCCGGGCACCGCAACGTCATCGCCGCCTACGGCGTGGAGGGCTTCACGCCGCACCACCTCGCCGCGCTGAAGCAACACGGCGTGCGCGAGGTGCTGCTGGCCTACGACAGAGACGACGCCGGCGACGCGGCCGCCGAGGCGCTGGGCAAGGCGCTCTCCGGCGAGGGCTTCGGGTGCTACCGCGTGCTGTTTCCGCGGGGCATGGACGCCAACGCGTATGCGTGCGCGGTGAAGCCGGCCGACAAAGCTCTGGCAGCGGCGCTGCGCGCCGCCGCCTGGCTGGGCGGGGGCGCAGCCCCCGCGGTGCCCGACTTCGCTTCTTCTTTAGCTGCCTCGCCGGCCTTTGGGCTCGAGGGTGAGCGGCGGGTGAACGCCCCGGTCTCCGCGAAGAGCGCGAGCGTCTCGGTCGCCCTGGAGGAGAGCGTCGCCCATCAACCAGCGCGCACGATGGGCGCCACGTCGGTGATGGTCGCCGACGCCGCGGTGAACGGTACAGAGGGAGTGATCACCGCCGCGACCGCGAACGCCGTCGCGGAGACCACCACCGTGAGCGAGCCGCAGCGCCCCCAGGCGACGCACGCGCCCGAGGTGGCCACCGAGGTGAAGGAAGAAGAAGTCATCTTCACGCTGGGCCCCCGGCGGTACCGGGTGCGCGGGCTGGGGAAGGCGCTGTCGGCCGAGGCGCTGAAGGTGAATGTCCTCGTGGCCCAGGGCGACATCTTCCACGTCGACACGCTCGACATGTACTCGGCGCGCCAGCGCGCCGCCTTCCTGAAGGCCGCCGCCGACGAGCTCCGCGCCCCGGAAGACAGCCTCAAGCGCGACATGGGCCAACTGCTGCTGAAGCTCGAGGCGCTGCAGGAAGAGGCGCTGAAGGCGAAGCTGGCGCCGAAGAAGGCAGCGCCCACGCTGAGCGACGACGAAACCACCGCCGCGCTCGAGCTCCTCAAAGACGAGCGCCTGCTGACGCGCATCGTCGACGACTTCGCGCGGTGCGGCGTGGTGGGCGAGGAAACCAACAAGCTGGTCGGCTACCTCGCAGCGGTGAGTCGCAAACTCGAGGAGCCGCTGGCGGTGCTGATTCAGTCGTCGTCGGCGGCGGGGAAGTCGTCGCTGATGGAGGCGGTGCTGGCCTTCGTGCCGGAGGAGGACAAGACGAAGTACTCGGCGATGACGGGCCAGTCGCTCTTCTACATGGGCGACGCCGACCTGAAGCACAAGGTGCTCGCCGTCGTGGAAGAAGAGGGCGCCGCCCGCGCCAGCTACGCGCTCAAGCTGCTGCAGAGCGAGGGCGAGCTGACCATCGCCTCGACGGGGAAAGACCCGGCGACGGGGAAACTGGTGACGCACGAGTACCGAGTCGAGGGGCCGACGCAGCTGTTTCTCACCACCACCGCGAGCGAGCTCGACGAAGAGCTCCTCAATCGCTGCCTCGTGCTGACGGTCGACGAAGAGCGCGCGCAGACGAAGGCCATCCACGAGAAGCAGAAGGAGAAGCAGACCCTCGAGGGCCTGCTCGCCCGCCGCGACAAAGACGCCGTGCTGAGACTGCACCGCAACGCGCAGCGCCTCTTGCGGCCGCTCGCCGTGGTCAACCCGTACGCGCGGGCACTCACGTTTCTGGACGACAGGACGCGCGCGCGGCGGGACTTCCCGAAGTACCTGACGCTGATTCGGACGCTGGCGCTGCTGCACCAATACCAGCGGCCGACGAAAACGGTGCAGCACCAGGGCGTGCCCGTCGAGTACGTCGAGGTGACGCTCGACGACATCGCGACCGCGAATCGACTCGCGGCCGCGGTGCTCGGCCGCAGCCTGGACGACTTGCCGCCACAGACGCGCCGACTCCTCACGCTCCTCGACGGCTGGGTGAAGAAGGGCTGCCAGCTGCAGGGCGTGGCGCGCGGAGAGTTTCGCTTCACGCGGCGCCAGGTGCGCGAGGCGCTCGGCTGGGGCGACACGCAGCTCAAGGTGCATCTCAGTCGCCTCGTGGAATTCGAGTACGCGCGCGTGCAGCGCGGGCGCGACGCCGGCTTCGAGTACACGCTGCTCTTCGAGGGCACCGACGACGGCCGCTTCCTCCCCGGCCTCGCCGACGTCGCCGCTCTCCACGACGCGCACGACTACGACAAACGCCGGTCGGCCTCGGAGGACGCGCGGTCGGGGGCCGGTCGGCCCCTGGTCGGCCCGCAGTCGGGGCCCGGTCGGGGTGGCGAATCGAGCGAATTGCCCAGCAGCCTCATCGCCTTAGCTGCCTCGAGTGCCGCGGAGTCGCGAAACGCACTTCGAGCAACTGAAGAGAAAACGCAGTCGTACGCAGAGGCGGTGTGAAGAAGCCGAGGCAGCACAAGCTGCGGCGGCCCGAGGGAAACCCGCTGGGGAGCCCTGGCGCGCCCGGCACGCTGCGCGGCCACGCGTGGGAGTACCTCGAGTCGCTGCGCGTGAAGCAGCGCACGGCGGCCGCGGTGGCGGGCCAGGCGAAGTCCCTCACCAACTTCTTCCGCTGGTGCGAAGAGCGAAACCTCTCGCGGCCCACCGAGGTGACGCGGCCGATGCTGGAGCGCTACCAGCGCCACCTCTTCTACGCGCGCAAGCGCGACGGCAAGCCGCTCTCCGCCTCGACGCAGTACGGCCACCTCGCCGCCGTGCGCCTCTTCTTTCGGTGGCTCAGCAAGGCGGGCTTCCTGCTGGCCAATCCCGCCTCGGAGCTCGAGCTGCCGAAGCTGCCACAGCGTCTCCCGCGCGCGGTGCTGACGCCCGACGAGGCGGAGGCTGTCCTCGCCCGGCCCGACGTGTCGGTGCCCGAGGGCCTGCGCGACAGGGCGATGCTCGAGCTTCTGTACTCGACGGGCCTGCGCCGCGCGGAGCTCGCGCGACTCCTCGTGTTTGATGTCGATGCGACACGCGGCACGGTCTTCGTGCGCGAGGGGAAGGGGCGCAAAGACAGAGTGGTGCCGGTGGGCGAGCGCGCGCTCGCGTGGGCACTCAAGTACCTCGAGGAGGCGCGGCCGAAGCTGGCGGGTGCGCACGACGAGGGCGTGCTGTTTCTCGGCGACGCCGGCGAAGGGCTGCACGTCGACTACCTGACGCAGCGGGTGCGGCAGTACATCGAGGCGGCGGGCCTGGAGAAGCCGGGCGCGTGCCACCTCTTCCGGCACAGCATGGCGACGTCGATGCTCGAGGGCGGCGCGGACGTGCGCTTCGTGCAGGAGATGCTCGGCCACGCCAGCCTCGAGACGACGCAGCTCTACACGCGCGTCACCGTCGAGAAGCTGCGAGCGGTGCACGCGGCGACGCACCCGGCCGCGCGGCTGCTGCGCTCGACGCTGGCGGCGCCGGCGAAGGTGGTGCCCTCGCCCGAGGCGCTGCTCGCCGCGCTCGAGGCCGAAGACGACGGCGACTGAGTCGCGCGCGAACGCCCCTCTGCTCGGTGTCGCGACGTCGCGACAACCAGGTCCCGACGTCGGGACTTCCTGCGTGTGCATGCCTCGAGGCACCGTCGGGGCATGAAATCGGAAAGCTCCCGGCAAACTCCCCGAGCGCAGGGCACCACCGCGTGCACGCGCTGTGCAGAAGGCTCCCGGCACGGGGTGAGCCTCGTTTCCGGAAATCGTCCAGGCCCCGCTGAATCTTGACGAACATGAACGACGACGACGACGACGCTGAGCAGGCCGACAACGAGCCGAAGCCCGAAGAGCCCAAAGAGCGAAAGCGCGAGCACCGGGAGTGGGTGAACGTGCCCGCCGCCGAGCTCCACCTGGAGCTGAAAGAGCGCAGCCAGCGAAACCGGCGCCACCTCTTCCGGCGGCACTGAGTCGGCGGCCGCGCAGTGCGCGGCCGTGGCAGCGACTCCCCTGCAGAAGAGCGGCGCTCAAGCCGCGGGCGTGGCGCCGCGCGCGCAAGCGCGGCGCACTTCCAGGGGAGCCCCTGCGGGGGCGGACGGGGCTTTCAGAGGCCGGCCCCCGAGTGACGTGAGGCTTTTCACTTTGAATGCACAGGGCGCGCGCGAAGCCGGGCGGGGGCCGCCGCCCGCTCGAAGCCCCCCTCAGGGGCCCCGCGCCGCCGTGGAGCGAAGCGGAACAATAGGCGTGGGGAGGATGGGTTTCCCCCCTTGGGAATTCCTTTGATGGGGGGCGCCTCGGAAGGGGGGTTTCTAAGGGGGGAAACCAAGGCGGGGGGCGAGAGGCGCGCCCTGTGCTGACTGTCGCCGGCCGACCTGCATCACCTGGGGGCGGGCGGGGGCAAAAGCGGCGCTCAAGCCGCGGCAGTGTCCATCAGCGAGTTGCACGTCGACGGCGCGGGTCGACGTGCTGCTCGCCCTCGTCACCCGCGAAGCGAAGAGCGCGCCCAAGCGCGGCCGTGTCGAACGTCACCTCGTCAACAGCGCAGCACCGGCCGCCGGCTTGCTCGTCGTCCCCTGCATCACCAGGTGCAAGCCGCGCGGCGGGTGCGGAGCGAACGCCCTCACCAGCTTCGGCGCGGGCGCGCCGCTTGCGACTTCCGTCGCCTGCATCAGCTGCTGCAAGCGCGCGCGACCGCGCCGAAGCGAGCGTTACGTGCACCACGGCCGGCCGCCCACCCTCTTCCCCTTGAGCCCCGGGCACGGCGTACACTTCGCCTCCGATGCTCGCGCTCACCACCACCGTCACGCCACCTCGCGCGCGCCTGCGGCTGAAAACTCGCGTCAGGGCATCAACCTGCCTGCGCGCCACTCGCGTCGGGAGATTTCGCTCGCAACTCGGCAAGCGCACTCGGGAAATTTCGATGCGGGCCCGCAGAGTCGCGACAGGCTCAAGGAAGTACCTCTCTCCTGAGCCGCTCATGGACACGGCGTTTCTGGTCAGGCAGGTGCTGGGACGGTCTGCCCCTGCTCTGCCGTTCGGGTTTGTCGGAAACAACCCTGTACGCTTCGCTGATCCAGATGGTAGGCGAATTAGCCCGACGGTTGATGTCTCGTACGACCCTAATGGTGGATTTGTGCTGGTTGAAGGGCGAGAGAAGGTGTTGCGACCCGGTACCCAGGTCGCCAGCGCGTATGTTGCGTGGCAGCGCGGTTGCGGCCCTGATGGGCGTGGTGGCTTCAAGTTTGATGCTGAGGTGCGGGTCAACATTGACGTGCGATTGAATGGCGACGGCGATCGGCCAAGCCGTCAGGACGGCGATGCGTGCACCATATCGAGACACGAGGATAAGCATGTTGACGACCTCGTTGACGATATCTTCGACATCGAGCGAGCATTTCAAAGTGAAGGATTTCGAACGAGAGGCGAGTGCGACGCCGCGTTCGAGAGACTTACCAATGCATCGAATCCCGTCCCTGAGCAGCGCGGCGAAGCTTTCCGTCAGTTCCTTCGGTCGATCAGCGAGGCGACTCGCAGTCGCCGAGACCCGTTTGAGTACGCCCGATGAGATTTCTAATATTGGGTTTGGTGATGTGTGGCTGCGTGGTTGGGCGGCCGAAAGCGCCGTCTGGTGACTGCCCAAATTCATGTGTCGTCAGCGGTCCTCCACTTGGAATGTCGAATTTCCGCCAAGTGGGTACCTGTCGCTATGAGATTCGACGCGGAACTGGCTGCTGCTTGGTACGCTTCGATGTTGAAGCAAGTTCAGATCAAGAGTCGCGGCCGACGGTGGTTGTGTTCGACGGCGGTATCTTGATATCCGGCATTCCGCCGATCGTTGAAGGCAGTTTCGAGCCGACCACACGCTCGCTCTGCGTTGGCGATGAATTCCAAGTCTGCGGAGAGCGAATCAAATGCTCTGACTGAGCAGATTTAGCCCGCTCAGCCCACCGCGAGCTGCCGGTAGGTGACCAGCTCAATGCCTCGCGCGGCGATCGCGTCACGCACGCGGGGACTCAGCACCGCCTTCAGCTCGTCTTCCCACCCGTAGCGCCACTTCGGGTCCTGCGGCACCACGCCGGGATCCAGCCCGGGGTGCGTCACGATCTCGTTGTCGCCCGGGCGCAGCCGATCGAGCAGCCGCACCAACCGCCGCTCGGTGAGCCGACCCGACTCGAACACGCCCAGCGCCGGCACGCGCTTGATGCCGCGCGGCTGCTTCACGCGCGACAGCGTCGCCAGCAACGCCGACTTCACCGCCGACTTCGGGTGCACCAGCCAATGGGCGTTCGGCCGCTCCCGAGGCCACCGCACCGGCACGCCGAGCTCCGCCGCCAGCACCTCGACCAGCGACGTCATGTTCGGCAGCAGGTGCAGGTGCTGGTGCGTGTCGAGGTGATCGATGTCGGCGCCCAGCTCGCGCACGCGCGCGACCTGCGCCCGGAACTCGGTGATCACTTCCTCGGGCGGAATCAACCGCGCGAGCCACGCCGCCGACAGCTCGGCCCAGTCGCCGCGAAACCGACCACCCGGCGCGAGCCAGCGCACCTCGTGGGGAGCCGCCGCCGGAGCGAGGTGCGAGGTGAGACAGAGGTGCAACCCGAGCGCGAGCTTCGACTTCTCAGCCCGGCGAATCGCGTCGGCCGCGCTCGGCCCCATCGCCAACACCGACGCACTCGTCACCACGCCATCGGTGCGCGCGGCGAAGATGCCCTCGTCGATACGGGGGTGGAGGCCGAGATCATCGGCGTTGATGACGAGCCGAATCATGTACCGATCTTGCGAGCGGGGAACGCGGCGACGTCGGGCGGCAACCGCACGGGGCGCACCGGCTGCCGCGGGTTCTTCGTGTCGCCATACAAGCCGACCAGCTCGCGAACGATCTTCGCGATCACCGACGGGCTGGCGAGCGTCGAGATGCCGCGCGTGCGCGGGAAGTAATCGACGCCCATCTGGAACACGCGGAAGCCCTTGCGAATCGCCTTCACCACCAGCTCGGCGTCGACGAACGAGCCCTGCGCCTTCAGCTCGATGCTCTCCAGCACGCGGCGGTGGACCACCTTGAAGCTGAAGTTGATGTCCTTGATGTACACGTCGAACAGCTGCCGGATGAGCAGGTTGTAGACGAACGAGTACACGATGCGCTTCGGGCCCTCGCTGGTGCGATCGAAGCGGAAGGCGCAGATCATGTCCGCCTCGAGGTACTCGAGCAGGTGCAGCGCGCGCTCGAGCTCGTTCAAGTCGAACGGCAGATCCATGTCGCTGTAGATGACGACGTCCTTCGTGCTCGCGGAGAAGCCCGTCTTCATCGCGCCGCCGAGCTTCTGGTTCACCTCGTGCGAGACGCAGCGAATGCGCGCGTCGCGCTTGCCCATCGCTTCGGCGATCTCGCGGGTGCGGTCGGTCGACGCGTCGTTGACGACGATGATCTCCCAGTCGTCGCTGAGGCGATCGAGCACCGCCTTCGCGCGACCAACGGTGCGCTCGACGTACTCTTCTTCGTTCCAGGCGGGGAGGAACAGGCTCAGGCTGGGGCGTGCCATCGGAGGTGGGGGTTCTTCCCACAACGTGCCGATGAACGTAAGAGGCGACGCACCCGTGGCCGCGAGCTGGAAAGCCCTGGTGGTGGATGACGCGATCTCGACCGCGGAGGAGCTGATCCACGCGCTCGAGGGCGCCGGGGCGACGGTCACCACCGTCAGCACCGCCGGCGACGCCGTCGCGAAGCTCAAGGACGAGCCGTTCGACGCCTGCGTGGTCGACGTCGAGCTCGAAGGCGAAGGCGGAGGGCTCGCCGTGCTGCAGCACCTGCGCGCATCGGGCAGCCAGACCCCCGTCGTGTTGCTGTCGACCACCGACGACGCGAGCGCCCGCACCGAGGCCTTTCACCGCGGGGCCGACGACTACCTGGTCAAGCCGGTCTCGGTCGCTGAAGTGCTCGCCCGCCTCGCACGCCGCCGCGCCACGCACCTCTCACTCCAGGGCGCGCTCGACGCCGCCGAGCGCCTGCACGAGCTGGCCGTCACCGACGGGCTCACGCAGATCGCCAACCACCGCCACTTCCAGGACCGGCTGCGCGAAGAGTTCCGCCGCGCGCAGCGCTACGACGACCCGCTCGCGCTCATCTTGATGGACCTCGATCACTTCAAGGCCATCAACGACAACTTCGGTCACCAGCTCGGAGACCAGGTGCTCGTCGCCGTCGCGCTCGCGGTGAAGAACGCGGTGCGTGAGACCGACTTCGTCGCCCGCTACGGGGGTGAGGAGTTCGCCATCCTCCTCCCCAAGACCCACCTCGCTGGCGCGCTCACCGTCGCCGAGCGCACCGCCGCCGATCTCAAGCGGCTCAAGTTCGACGCCCCCGGTTTGACAGTCACCGGCTCCTTTGGGGTCAGCGGCTACCCAGGGCGCTCGGTCAACACCTCAGAACAACTTGTGAAGACGGCCGATGACGCCCTCTACCGCGCCAAGCGTGAGGGCCGAAACCGCATCAGCCTCTTCCAGGCGACCCTCGCTGCGAGCTGATTTCGAGCCTCTGCGTCAGAATCTTGGTGGGTCACCTTTCACCCACTTCAGGGCTCCGGGTAATCTCTGACCCGGTCTGGGTGTTCCAAATCTCCAGACCCATCATGAGGTTAGCGTGACTCATGGGTTGGCTGTCGTCTTGCTCAGAGAGGTGACCCGTGGACGCCGCGACCCCACTCACCGAGACGAAGCCGCAGGGACGACTCCTGCTGGTCGACGACGACGAAAACATCCTCCGCTCGCTGCGCCGCGTGCTGCGGCGGGGTGACTGGCTGATCGAGACCGCGATCGACGCGGAGACGGCGCTCCAGATCTTCCCGAAGTTCCAGCCGGCGGTCGTCATCTCCGACTTCCGCATGCCGGGCATGAACGGCGTCGACTTCCTCGCGCGCGTCAAAGAGCTCTCGCCGAACACGCAGCGCATCATGCTGACCGGCCAGGCCGACCAGCAGGCGATCGAAGAGGCCATCAACCGGTCCGAGGTCTTCCGCTTCATCAGCAAGCCGTGGAACGACGGGCAGCTGCTGCTGACGGTGAAGAGCGCGTTCGAGCAGCACGAGCTCGAGAGCGACAACAAGCGGCTGCACGAGCTGACGCAGGCGCAGAACGTCGAGCTGCGGCAGCTCAACGCCGACCTCGAGCAGCGCGTGCACCAGCGCACCCAGATGCTCTCGCGCGCCAAGCGGGAGTGGGAGCTGTCGTTCGACACCATCGAGTCGCCGCTCGCGGTGATCGGCACCGAAGACCTCGTCATTCGCCGCGCCAACCTCGCCGCGGCGAAGGTGAGCAACCGTGACGTGAAGGACCTGAAGGCGGGGCAGAAGTGCCACCAGTTCCTCTTCGGGTCGAACGAGCGCTGCCGCGGCTGCGCGCTGGGGCCCGAGCTCAAGGCGCCGGCGACGCACGAGCTGAACCACGGCGATCGCACCTGGGTGGCGCACCTGTACCCGATGCCCGACGAGCCGATCGCGGTGTGCAACTACCGCGACGTGACCGACGAGCGCGCGCTCACCCGCCGCCTGATCGAGAGCGAGAAGATGATCGCCATCGGCAACCTCGCCGGCGGCGTGGCGCACGAGATCAACAACCCGCTGGGCGGCATTCTCGCGTTCTCGCAGCTGATGAAGCGCGACCCGGGCCGCACGCCGCAAGACGTCGAGGCGCTCGACCTGATCGAAGAGAGCGCCATGCGCTGCAAGCGCATCGTCGAGTCGCTGCTCAAGTTCAGCCGCCGCTCGAAGGTCGAAGATCGCCGCGCGTTCGACCTGAGCAAGTGCGTCGAGGACGCGACCGTGCTCTTCCGCGCGCAGATCAAGAAGTACCCGCGCGCGCGCCTGAGCGTCGATCTCGCCGCCGACCTGCCGAAGACGTGGGGCGACCCCGGCCAGCTCGGCCAGGTGGTGCTCAACCTGCTCAACAACGGGCTCCAGGCGTGCGCCGACGGCGAAGGCACGCTCACCGTGCGCACCGGCCTGAAGGACGCGCACTGCTTCTTCGAGGTCACCGACACCGGCTGCGGCATCCCGGCGGAGAACCTCTCGCGCATCTTCGAGCCGCACTTCACGACGAAGCCCCCCGGTGAGGGCACCGGCCTCGGCTTGTCGATCGCGTACCGCATCGTCGAAGACCACGGTGGACACTTCCAGGTCGACAGCAAGGTCGGCCAGGGCAGCGTCTTCACCGTGATGTTCCCAGTTCAACCCGGAGGAGGGACCGCATCATGAACGCACCGCTCAACACCGCCACGCCGCAGACCCGGAAGGCCAAGGTGCTCGTCGTCGACGACGACAAGATCGTCCTTCGCGCCGCGACCGAGATCTTGAGCCGCGAGGGCTACCAGGTGATGGCCATCGACGACGCCGTCGAGGGGCTGGCCGCCGCGAAGGACCCGAGCATCGACGTCGCGTGCCTCGACATCAAGATGCCCAACCTCTCGGGCATGGACTTGCTCAAGGCCTTCAAGCAGCACCGGCCCGACGTCGAGGTGATCATGATGACGGCGTTCGCCACCGTCGAGACGGCGGTCGAGGCCGTGAAGGGTGGCGCGTACGACTACCTGACCAAGCCGTTCGAGAACATCGACGTGCTCTCGCTCGCCGTGGGCCGCGCCGCCGAGAAGAAGTCGCTGCGCGATCGCACCCGCGTGCTCGAAGAGGCGCTGTCGGTGCGCAACCAGTTCGAAGATCTCGTCGGCCAGAGCTCGCAGATGCGCTCGGTCTTCAAGCTCGTCGAGACCGTCAGCTACTCGACGGCGACGGTGCTCATCCAGGGCGAGAGCGGCACGGGCAAGGAGCTCGTGGCGCGCGCGATTCACTTCCGCAGCCCGCGCAAGGACAAGCCCTTCGTCGCGGTGAACTGCTCGGCGCTGCCCGACACCCTCGTCGACAGCGAGCTGTTCGGCCACGTGAAGGGCTCGTTCACCGGCGCGACCGGCAACAAGAAGGGCCTCTTCGAGGCGGCCGACGGCGGCACCATCTTCCTCGACGAGATCGGTGACGTGCCCCCGGCCACCCAGGTGCGCCTGCTGCGCGTGCTGCAGGAAGGCGAGATCAAGCGGGTCGGCGCGAACGACTCGATCAAGGTCGACGTGCGCGTGATCGCCGCGACCAACGTCGACCTCGCCCGCGCGAAGGACACCGGCAAGTTCCGCGAAGATCTCTTCTACCGGCTCAACGTCATCACCGTGCAGTTGCCGCGGCTGTGCGATCGCCCGGAAGACATTCCGCTGCTCGCGCAGCACTTCCTGAAGATGTACGCGCAGAAGATCGGCAAGAAGATCAACGGCATCTCGGCCGGCGCGATGGAAGCCCTCACCACCTACAAGTGGGACGGCAACGTGCGTGAGCTCGAGAACGCGCTCGAGCGCGCGGTGGTGCTCTGCGCGACCGAGCAGATCGAGGTCGACGACCTGCCCAACAACGTGCGCACCAGCCAGAAGGGCGGCGGCGAGGTCGAGGTGTTCAGCCTGGCGCACCTGCCGTACGCGCAGGCCAAGAAGCTCGCGATGCGCGCGTTCGAGCGGCGGTATCTCTCGGCGCTGCTCGAGAAGTCGTCGAACAACGTGTCGATGGCGGCGCGCGCGGCGGGCGTCGATCGCTCGAACTTCCGGCGGCTGCTCAAGCAGTACGAGGTCGGCGGCCGCTCGATGAAGAAGGGCGAGGGCATCGACGACGACGGCGCGGAGTTCGACGAAGTCGGCAGCTGAACCCCCTCTCCCCGTGGGAGAGGGTCGGGGTGAGGGGAGACGCGCGTTACCCGTCTTCCCCGGGCTCCCCCGGCTTCTTCATCGCCCGCAGCTCATCGATGCGAGCGCGGTGCTTCACCTCCGCGCCATTGCTCGACGGCTCGTAGAACTTCTCGCCCCGCAACCCCTCGGGCAGATAGTTCTCCGGCACGTAGTGCCCCTCGAAATCATGCGGGTACTGATACCCGCCCCCGTACCCGAGTGACTTCGTCAGCTTGGTGTGCGCGTTGCGCAGGTGCATCGGCACCGGCAGCGGCCCGTGCTTCTCGATCGCTTCCTTCGCCTTCGCCCACGTGGTGAGCGCGGTGTTCGACTTGGGCGCCATCGCCAAATACGTCACCGCCTGCGTGAGCGGCAGCACGCCCTCGGGGAACCCCATCAGCTCGACGGCGTGCAGCGCGGCGATCGCGACCTGCAGCGCCTGCGGATCCGCGTTGCCGACGTCTTCGCTCGCGAAGATCACCATGCGGCGCACGACGAAGCGCGGGTCCTCGCCGGCCTCGATCATGCGCGCCATCCAGTAGACGGCCGCGTCGGGATCGGACCCGCGCATCGACTTGATGAACGCCGACACCACCGCGTAGTGCTCTTCGCCGCCCTTGTCGTAGAGGAGCGTGCGCTGCTGCACGGCCTCCTCGGCGCTCTGCCGGCTGACACGCTCACCGCCGTGGCGCGCGGCGACCTCGAGGGCGGTCAGCGCCTTGCGCGCGTCTCCATTGGCGATGAGCGCGATGAACGCGAGCGCGTCGTCGTCGACGGTGACCTTGCCGCCGAGCCCCCGCGCGTCGGTGATCGCGCGGCGGAGCAGGGTGCGCAGTTCTTCCTCTTCGAGCCCGCGCAGGGTCAGCACGCGCATTCGCGAGAGGAGCGCGGCGTTGACCTCGAAGCTGGGGTTCTCGGTGGTCGCGCCGAGCAGGGTGATGGTGCCGCGCTCGACGTGCGGCAACAGCGCGTCTTGCTGGCCCTTGTTGAACCGGTGGATCTCGTCGACGAAGAGAATGGTGCGCTTGCGGTGGAGCTTCCAGCGCTCCTCGGCCGCGGCGACGGACTCGCGGAGTTCCTTCACGCCCGACAGCACCGCCGACACCGAGTCGAAGTGCGCGCCGGTGGCGTTGGCGATGATGCGGGCGAGCGTCGTCTTGCCGGTGCCGGGTGGGCCCCAGAAGATCATCGAGGGCACCTGGTCGAGCTCGATCGCGCGGCGCAGCAGCTTGCCGGTGGCGGTGAGGTGCTCTTGCCCGAGGTACTCGTCGAGCGTGCGAGGGCGCATGCGCTCGGCGAGCGGGGCGCGTGACTCGGCTTCCTGCTCGGCGGCGCGATCGAACAAGTCCACGACGGCGCGCTTAGCCTGCTCGCGTGAGCGCGTCAGCACGCTGTGACACGCACGTCGCGAAACGTTCGTCGAGTGCAACAAAGCTTATGTGCTCGGCCCAAATGACTCGCCGGGGCCACCTTCGCCCTGGTGGGACGCCTGGGTGCATGGTCTGGCCGTGCTCGTCACGTCCAGCTCCTGGCTTCGACCCAGTGAGTTCAATTGGTGTCGTGCCGCGGGGCACGCCTGCGTGTTCGGCAGCCCACACCCATCGATGACTTCGTCCCTCGAGGCGCTTCTGACGGCCCCGGGAAGCGCGGCGGGCCGAGCACGTAAGCTTTGTTGCGTTCGAAGCCCACTTCGCGACTCCGCCGTCACACCATGCGCACGGCCCCAGCTCGCGCGAGCGCGTCGGCACTGGTAGCCAGCGGCCGTGATTCTGCGGGCGGTGATCCTCTGGTGTCTCGACCGCGCGCAGGACGTGCTCGCGCTGCTGCTGCGAGAGCCGCTGAGTGGACACAAGCGCCTCCAGCCGCTCACGGACGTCGCCATCACGTTCCGCGCGGGCTGGTGGGGCGACCTCCACCCCGATGACGCCGCGCAGCTCAGTGGGCGGTGGCAATCGCACGCCATTCTCGATGCGCTGCTGCTCTTCGAGTCGCTGCCGGTGGCGCCGTCGTTCGAGCTGGTGCTCCGCACGGCGCCGCCGGGCTTCTTCCAGGCGGGCGCTCCGCACGTCACGGAGGGTGGGGTGACGGTGGTGAGCGGCACCAGCCTCGCGGGGCCGATGTGGCTCCTCTGGCACCCGGGGGCGACGCTGGTGGTCGTCGGCAAGTTCGCCGCGAAGTCGACCCCATGGACCGTGAGGCGCTTCATCGACTCGGCGGCTGCCGGTCGCGCGCAATAGGGCGTGCCGTCGGTCGTGCTCGCCGAGTGCACGCCTGGCTCCTGCTCACTGCCGTGTCGCTCGCCGAGGTCGACCCCGACGTCGCCGCCCGCCGGGAGCGACCGCGCCTGCACGCCGCCATCGGCCTCGGCGTGACCACGGTGTTCGGTGGCAGGACCCGTGGCGTCGTGCCCTCGGTGTCGGCGGAGCTGGGCATCACTCTCGTCGATCGTTCACGGCTCTCGCTCCGGCTCCACCTTGGCACCAACACCCAATTGACCGGCGCCTCGCTCGGGCTCGCGGTCGACACCGCGGTCAGCGATCGCTGGCGCATCGGCTTCTCTCCCGCGCTCGGCGCCGCGGGCACCACCACCTTTGGACGCGCGACCAGCTGGGTGCTGCTGCTCGGCGGCGTCGAGTGGGCGCTCACCGGGCGGGACGATCGCGATACGCGGCCCCTTCGCGGCTTGCGGCTCTTCGTCGAGGCCGGACCCGGAGTCGTGATGCCGTTCAGTCCGCCCATCGGGGTACCCGCCTTCTCGGGGACGATGGGGATCGTGCTGGTGTGGTGATTGG
Organism: Myxococcaceae bacterium; assembly: GCA_046351675.1. Classification (GTDB taxonomy): domain Bacteria; phylum Myxococcota; class Myxococcia; order Myxococcales; family Myxococcaceae; genus Archangium_A. The sequence goes on along the minus strand of JAXLYB010000011.1, from coordinate 265,230 downwards.
CTGGCCCCTCACCCCGGCCCTCTCCCCGCTCTCGCAGGGAGAGGGAGTGCGTTGACTTGGGAATCAATCTTCGCCATCAAGCGCGCATGGCCTCGAAGAAAGCCGTCATCACCTGCGCGCTCACGGGCGTGCTGACCGACCCCGAGCAGCACCACGTGCCGGTGACCCCCGAGCAGATGGCGAAGGAAGCCCGCCGCGCGCGCGACGCCGGCGCGTCGATCGTGCACGTGCACTTCCGCTCGCAGGAGCCGGGCATGGGCCGCATGCCCACCTGGGACGCGAAGGTCGCCAAGTCGATCTGCGACGCCATTCGTGCCGAGGTGCCCGACATCCTCATCAACTGCTCGACGGGCGTGGTCGGCGACGACATCAGCGGCCCGGTCGCCTGCCTCGAGGCCGTGAAGCCCGAGATGGCCGCGCTCAACGCCGGCTCGCTCAACTACCTGAAGCTCCGCTCGAACAACGACTGGGCGTGGCCGCCGATGCTCTTCGACAACCCGGTCGCCAAGGTCGAGGCCTTCGCCGAGGTGATGAAGAAGCACCACATCGTCGCCGAATGCGAGTGCTTCGACACCGGCATCCTCCGCAGCGTCGCGATGTTCGCCAGGCGCGCCACCATTCCCAACCCGCCGCACGTCTCGCTGGTGATGGGCGTCGAGTCCGGCATGCCGAACAAGGCGTCGTGGCTGCCCCTGCTGCTCGAGGAAATGCTGCCCGGCACGCACTGGCAGGTGATCGGCATCGGCCGGCAGGAAGTGTGGGCGCTGCACCAGCGCTGCGCCGAGCTGGGCGGCGATCTCCGCACCGGCCTCGAAGACACGTTCTACCTGCCCGACGGCACCAAGGCCTCGAGCAACGGCCAGCTCATCGAGGCGATGACGAAGGTCGCGGTGTCGGCTGGCCGAACGGTCGCCACCCCTGCCGAAGCGCGTGAGATCCTCGGCCTGCGCCGTTAACTCGCTGCACGATGGCCTCACCCACCTTCGCTGCCTCACTCGCTGCCGGCCGCGCGCTCTTCGAGGGCGCGAAGTTTCATGCTGCGCACGAAGCGTGGGAATCGGGCTGGCGCCGTACGCGTGGCCTCGAGCGCCAGGTGCTGCAGGTGCTGGTGCTCTGGTCGGCTGCGCTGCACCACCACCAGCAAGGCAAGGAGCTCGGCGCGTCGCGGCTGCTCACCCGCGCGCTCGAGCGAATCGGTGAACTCGACGGAGACGTCGGCGGGCTCGACATCGAAGAGCTGCGCGAAGGCCTCGTCACCTCGCTCGAAGCGGCCCAGCACCCGTGGACCGACGCCGCCCGTCCTCCCTGGCCGCCGTCGTTCACGCCTTCCCTCGACTCGCACCTCGACCACACCAGCGCGTGCCCGTACTGCGGTGAGCCCGTGATGGTGAGCGTCACGCCCGAAGACGCCTCGTCTGGCGGGAGCTACGTCGAAGACTGCCCGGTCTGCTGCCGCCCGTGGACGGTGACGATTCAGGGCGTCGGCGGATCGACGCGCGTCACGCTCTCGCGCGAGCGCTGAGCGCACGCCCGCTCGTACTCGAAGAAGAGCGCCAGGCACGCCGAGGTCGCGAGGTGCCACAGCGCGTGCCCGTTCAGCACGTGGTTCTGCGGGTCGCACGCGAGCCGCGTCTTGTCCGCCAGCCAGCAGGCGAAGCCGACCCCGAAGACCAGCACCAGCCAGCCGAGCCAGCGGCGCGCTGCTCCGCTCGTGGCCGGCACGGTCAACGCCAGCCACACCGCGAGCTGCGCCGTGAAGACGGGAATGCCGCTCGGCCGCACCAGCAACAACAGCCCCACCGACGCGAGCACCAGCGCCGCCCAGCCTGCGAGCAGCTGCCGCGTGCCCCAGCCCAGCCGCCGCGCGACCGCGAACGTCAGCAACGTGCCGCTGATCAAGAACATGCCCGACACGTCGAGCGCCTCGCCCCAGAAGGTACCGGTGGCGTGCAGCGCGAAGCCGAGCGGCCCCTGGAGCAGCGCCGCGATCACGATCGCCCACAACGACGAGACGCCGGCCTTCAGCGCCCGGGGCACGAGCCACAGCCCCACCGCCGTCTTGCTCAGGCTGGTGAACGCGTTCGCCGGCTCGGCCACCACCGCGCAGAGCCGCTCCTCGCAGAACGAGATCGTCGCGGGGTCGAAGCCGTCCCACGGGCAGGTCATCGGCCGCATTGTGCGTGGTTTTCGGGCGTGACGCTGGTGCGCTCAACGCTGTCGATTTTGGTCGACAAAATGCGGAACTCTTTCGGGCAGCGCGCGTCCCGATTGGCTTGGAAATAACGCGCGCCGCATGGTCGATTCCTCCCTCGTTCATGGAGGCGTTCCTCAACACCATCCTGAGCTTCCCGGCGCTGCCGCTGACGGTGCTGCTGGGCATTGCGATTGGCTACTGGATCTTCGCGCTCATCTCGGGCGCGACGTTCGACGGGCCCGACGCGGTGGCGGGTGGGGTGAAGGGCGCGGCCGACGCGGTCGCCTCGATCAAGGGCGCCGGTGACGCTGCCGCGGCGGTGAAGGGCCTCGGCCACGCGCACGGCGCACACGGGCACGGGCACGCCGACGGGCACGGGCATTCCGACAACGATCACGACGCGGGCGAGGGAGGGGTGCTCTCGGTGCTCGGCCTCGCGAAGGTGCCGCTCACCATCACCTTGAGCAGCGTGCTCCTCGTGGCGTGGACGGTGTGCGTGCTCGCCGCGCTGACGCTGTCCCCCGCGAACGTGATCTTCAGCTCGGCGCTCCTGGCCGGCTCGCTCGTCGTGGGGTTGCTCGGCACCGCGATCGTGCTGCGCCCGCTCGGCAAAGCGCTCGATCAGCGCCCCGCACGCAGCCGCGACTCGGTCGGGCAGATCTGCACCATCACCAGCGGGCGCGTCGACGCGAGCTTCGGCACCGCGTCGGTCGACGACGGCGGCGCGGGCCTCAACGTGCACGTCATCTGCCGCAAAGAGAACACGCTCAAGAAGGGCGACCGGGCGATCCTGGTCGACTTCGATTCGTCGAAGAACGTCTACGAGATCGAGCCGGTGGACTGGCTCCTTCCGCAGGAAATCGAAGCGCTGAACGACCCGGCCCGGTCAGCGCAGGTCATTTCGAGCCGGGTGCGGCGTCGGTAGCCGCGCACGCCTTTCACACGCAGGGGGAACACACGCATGGATCCGATTGTCGTCACCGTTCTGGTCGCCATCGCCGTCGGCCTGTTGCTCGTCGTCGGCCTCGCGATGCTGCTCGCGCGCTTCTACCGGCAGGTGCAGCAGGGCCAGGTGTTGATCGTCAACACCATGAAGAGCGAGCCCAAGGTCTCGTTCACCGGCGCCGTCGTCATTCCCATCATCCACCGCGCGGAGGTGATGGACATCTCGCTGAAGACCATCGAGATCGATCGCCGCGGCAAGCAGGGCCTGATCTGCGCCGACAACATTCGCGCCGACATCAAGGTCAGCTTCTTCGTGCGCGTGAACAAGACCGTCGAAGACGTGCTCAAGGTCGCCGGCGCGGTCGGCTGCCAGCGCGCGTCCGACATCGAGACGCTGCGTGAGCTCTTCGAAGCCAAGTTCTCCGAGGGCCTCAAGACCGTGGGCAAGCGGCTCAACTTCGAAGACCTCTACAAGGAACGCGAGGTCTTCAAGGACCAGATCGTCTCGGTCATCGGCAAGGACTTGAACGGCTACATGCTCGAAGACGCCGCCATCGACTACCTCGAGCAGACCCCGGTCGAGATGCTAGACAAGGAAAACATCCTCGACGCGCAGGGCATCCGGAAGATCACCGAGCTGACGACGATTCAGAACGTGCTCACCAACGACTTCCGCCAGGACGAGCGCAAGAAGATCACCAAGCAGAACGTCGAGGCCGACGAAGCGGTGTTCGCGCTCGAGCGCCAGCGCGCCGAGGCCGCCGCCAAGCAGAAGCGGGAGATCGAGACCATCCAGGCCAAGGAACAGGCCGAGACCGATCGCGTGAAGCAGGAAGAGCACCTGAAGGCCGAGCTGGCCCGCGTGCGCGCCGAAGAGGAGCTGCAGATCAACGAGCAGAACAAGCTGCGCCAGGTGCAGGTCGCCGAGAAGAACCGCGAGCGCGTGGTGGGCATCGAGACCGAGCGCGTCGCCAAGGACCGGTCGCTCGAGGCCATCACCCGTGAGCGCGAGGTCGAGCTGCAGCGCATCGGCAAGGAAAAGGCCCTCGAGACCGAGCGCAAGGCGATCGCCGACGTGATCAGCACCCGCATCGCGGTCGAGAAGAAGGTCGCGACCGAAGAAGAGAGCATCAAGCAGCTCCGCCTGGTCGCCGAGGCCCAGCGCAAGAAGGACGCGGCCGTCATCGACGCCGAGGCGCGCGCGCAGCAGAGCGTCGTCGAGCGCGTGAAGGCCGCCGAGGCGAGCGAAGAGGTCGCCCGCCACGAAGCGAAGCAGCGGCTCATCAGCGCCGAGGCCGAGCTCGAGGCCGCCGACAAGGAAGCCCGCGCGAAGATCCGCCTCGCCGAAGGTCTGCAGGCCGAGTCGGCCGCCGAGGGCCTCGCCCAGGCGCGCGTGCTCGAAGCGCAGGCGCTCGCCAACGAGAAGCAGGGCCTCGCCCAGGTGCGCGTGCGTGAAGCCGACGCCATCGCCACCGAGAAGCAGGGCCAGGCCACCGCCAACGTGCTGAAGGCGAAGATGACCGCCGAGGCCGAGGGCGAACAGTCGAAGGGCTTCGCGCACGCCAAGGTGCTCGAGGCCGAGGCCGACGCGCTGCAGAAGAAGGGCACCGCCGAAGCCGAGGCGAACCGCGCCAAGGTGATGGCGGAGGCCGCGGGCGTGCAGGAAAAGCTGCTCGCCGAAGCGAAGGGCTTGTCGGAAAAGGCCAAGGCCATGGCGCAGCTCCAGGGCGCGACGCGCGAGCACGAGGAATTCCGCATGCGTCTCGAGAAGGAACGCACCGTCGAGCTCGAGACCCTGCACGTGCGCAAGGACATCGCGCAGAGCCAGGCCGAGGTGCTCGCCAAGTCGCTCGCCAGCGCGAAGATCAACATCGTCGGCGGCGACGGCGCGTTCTTCGATCAGTTCGTGAAGGCCGTGTCGCTCTCGCACAGCATCGAGGCCACCGCGACCAGCACCGACACCGCCAAGACGTTGCTCAAGAGCTACCTCACCGGTGAGCGCGACCTGCCGCAGGACCTGAAGGACATCCTCTCTCGCCCCGGGCTCCCCCAGGACGCGTCCAACGTCGCCGCGGCCGCGCTGATGGCCAAGATGACGAAGAACGAGAAGAAGTAAGCGCCCCATGGCCGAAGACAACGCTTCCCTCGCCGGGGGCAGCTACGAGGTCATTCGCAACCGCCTGCTGGCGACCGCGAAGACCCTCGGCGAGAAGACCACCGCGCTCAACACGCGGCGCCGCACCGAATTCGGTGGCCAGGAACTGACGGTCATCGCCACCGAGCGCGTGCGCACCGAGCACAACTGCGTGCCACGCGACATGGTGCCCGCCGGCAAGCACCTGCTGCTGGGCTTCAACGTCTTCATGGGCCTCAAGCAGGAGCGCTCGGTCGGCGACGTCTTCTCGCTGCACAAGTTCGAGAAGAACGGCGACGTGTTCGACTTCGGCGCCGTGCCGATGAGCGAAGAGGGGCTCGACGATCGCCGCTTCGTGAAGGACTTCGAGGAGATCTTCCGCTTCTACAAGGACGCGCGCCTCAACCACCTCGAGAAGACCGAGGCGCGGTTGCTGGCGACGTTCAAGACCGGCCACACGCTGCGCGACGTGAAGGTGCTGCGCTTCGGCGTCGACACCTCGGGGCGGCTCACCTACCTCGACAACCGCGGCGAAGCCGACGTGCTGCACGCGCCGACGCACGACTTCACGTACACCCGCGCGACGCGAGAGAACTTCGTGCTGGGGCGCCACCCGCACGTGAACGTGCTCGACGAGGTGTTCATCGAGACCGTGGGCGGCGATCTCACGGTGAAGGTCGAGAACAACACCGAGACGGGGCAGGGCATCTACGCCGAGCCCGTCGACGAGGCGAGCCAGTCGCTCGACGACGCCGAGTTCCACTACGTGAAGATCGGCGCGCTGATCCTGCTGAAGGTGCTGCCCTTCCGCGAAGACAAGTTCCGCTACCTCGTCTTCAACACCCGCACCCGCGAGGTGATTCGCGCCGACGCCATCGGCCAGTCGTGCGTCTCGTTGCCCGAAGAGCAGGGCATCATCTTCCCCGGCGGCTTCGTCTTGCAGAGCGGCGAGGCGAAGGTCTTCGAGCAGCAGGTCGACGGCCTCGTCTTCCAGCGCAAGGTGCAGTCGCCCAACGGCGAAGACGTGCTCTACGTGTTCTTCGAGCGCGAGCAGGGCAAGTACGTGCTCTTCCCGTACAACCTGGTGCGCAAGGAGATCGCCGCGCCGATCACCTGCCACGGGTACTCGATCTTCCCCGACGGCCGCATGATCGTGTTTCGCACCACGAGCGACGAGCCGACGCGCGTGCACCCCGTGCAGGTGTGGCAGACGCCGTTCGTCTCGGCCGAGTTCGCCGCCGCCGCGCCCACCCCGCAGACCGCGCTCGGCAAGCTGGGCAACGCCGAGCTGGTGCGCGGCATCAGCGAGGTGCTCACGCTGCAGCGGCTCGCCGAGGCGCCGCAGGTCACGCGCCGTTCGTACGAGGCGCTCATCAGTTCCTGCACGCGCGTGATGGACCAGTTCCACTGGCTGGGGCACGCCGAGATCGGGCTCCTGTCGATCGTGCAGGACCTGCAGAAGAACGCCGAGCTGATCATCGACGAGTTCGAGAAGGTGCTCTCGATGCAGCGGCGCGCCACCGAGGCGCTCCAGCAGGCCCAGGCCACGCAGGCCGAGCTGCTCGGCCGCATCATGGCCGACGAGTTCTCCACCACCGACGCGTTCATGGACACGCTCGGGGCGCTGCGCAAGCAGCTGGGTCACCTCGTGACCGTGAAGGAGGTCCGCTACGTCGACGTGAAGAAGCTCGACGCGATGGAAGGCGAGGTGAAGTCCGCCTTCGACGAGGTCAGCAAGCGGTGCGTCACGTTCTTGCTCACGCCCAAGGCCTTCGAGCCCCTGCACGCGGGCGTGCAGCAGGTGTCGGCGCAGGCCGAGAAGGTCGCCAAGACGCTCGAGCTGCAGCCGCTGGTGGTCGAGGTCGAGCGGCTGTCGACGGGCCTGACGCTGCTCGGTGAGGTCGTCGGCGGCTTGAACGCCGGAGATCCGACCGAGAAGGCGAAGATCCTCGAAGACATCAGCGAGGTCTTCAGCAAGCTCAACCGCGTTCGCGCCACCGTGCAGGCGAAGAAGAAGGAGCTGCTCGGCCACGAGAAGCGCGCGGAGTTCGGCAGCCAGTTCAAGCTCTTCGCGCAGTCGATCGACTCCGCGCTCGCGCTCGCCGACACGCCCGAGAAGTGCGACGAGCAGCTCTCGCGCCTGACGCTGCAGCTCGAGGAGCTCGAGGGCCGCTTCAGCGACTTCGACGAGTTCGCCGCCGAGCTCACCACCCGCCGCGAGGAATTGCTCGAGGCGTTCGGCAAGCGCAAGCAGGTGCTGGTCGACGAGCGCAACCGCCGCGCGCAGAACCTGTTCGACGCGGCCGATCGCATCCTCCAGTCGGTCGCCCGGCGCGCCACCAGCTTCAACACCGACGACGAGCTCAACTCGTACTTCGCCGCCGACCCGATGGTGCAGAAGCTCCGCGCGCTGACCGCGCAGCTGTTGGAGCTCAAGGACTCGGTGCGCGCCGACGAGCTCGAGTCGCGCCTCAAGACCGGCAAGCAGGAAGCCCTGCGCCAGCTGCGCGACAAGAAGGATCTCTTCGAGGGCGGCGCGGCGGTGGTGAAGTTCGGCCCGTATCGCTTCAACGTCAACACCCAGCCGCTCGAGGCGACGGTCATCCCGCGCGACGACGGGCTGTATCTCCAGCTCTCCGGCAGCGACTACCTCGAGCGCCTCTCAGACCCCGACATCGACGCTGCCCGCGCGTATTGGGACCAGAACCTCCCTTCGGAAAGCCCGGAGGTGTCTCGCGCCGAGTTCCTCGCGTACTCGGTGCTCAAGGCGTGCGAGCGCGGCGACAAGGGCCTCTCGCTCGACAAGCTGCGCGAGGCGACGCGCACGAAAGACGGGCTGCTCGCCATCACGCGCGAGTGGGCCGCCCAACGGCTCGACGACGGCTACGAGCGCGGCGTGCACGACGCAGACGCGGCGGCGATCCTCGACCCGCTGCTGCGCGTGTACGACGGCGCCGACCTGCTGCGCTTCCCCGTGTGGCCGCGCGCGGTCGCGACGCTCTTCTGGGCGACGTGGCGCGACGAGGCCGCGAAGAGCTCTTTCCACCGGCGGGCGGGCAGCCTCGGCCGCCTGCGCGCGCGCTACCCGGGCACGCCCGCGCTCGACGCCGTCACCGCCGAGCTGGTGCCTTCGCTGCAGATCTTCATCGAGTCGGCGCGCCTCGAGGTCAGCCCCGGAGACGTGCAGATCGCCGCGCGCTACCTCGCCGAGGAGCTCGCGCAGGTGCCGCTGCGCTTCGTGGTCTCGGGCGACGCCGTCGCGCTGCGCGACGATCTGCTCGCCTCGCTCGACCTCGCCGGCCAGCGGCTGGTGTTCGACGACGACCTCCGCGCGCTCGACGGAGACGTGCCGTCGCGGTTCCGCCTCGCGCGCGAATGGCTCGCTGCCCACGCCGCGCGCCCCGAGGTGAAGGCCCGCGAGTGGGAACGCGTGGTGCCCGAGGCGGCCGGGCTGATCGCCGCCGACGAGTCGGTGCTGTCGCGCGACGTGTCGTCGGCCCTGCTGTCGTTCGAGGTGGGCGGCCTGCTCGGGCAGCACCCGCGCGTGGTGCAGCAGAAGCTGTCGCTCAAGCTCGACGAGCTGGAGGCGCGGCTGACCTGGTTCAGCAGCGTGCGCACCCCGGCCTGGCAGAAGTACCGCGCGAAGGTGCGCGCCCTGGTCGACGCCGCCCGCGTGAAGCTGCGCCTCGATGAGCTCAAGCCCAAGGTGCTCTCGAGCTTCGTGCGCAACCGGCTCATCGACGAGGTGTACCTGCCGCTGATCGGCGCCAACCTCGCCAAGCAGCTCGGCGTGGCGGGCGAGCAGAAGCGCACCGATCGCATGGGCCTGCTCTTGCTCGTCTCGCCTCCGGGCTACGGCAAGACCACGCTGATGGAATACGTGGCCAGCCGCCTCGGCCTCACCTTCGTGAAGGTGAACGGCCCGGCGCTCGGTCACGAGGTGAAGAGCGTCGACCCGTCGGAAGCGCCCAACGCCACCGCGCGGCAGGAAGTCGATCGCATCAACTTCAGCTTCGAGTTGGGCAACAACGTGATGCTGTACGTCGACGACATCCAGCACACCAACCCCGAGCTGTTGCAGAAGTTCATCTCGCTCTGCGACGCGACGCGAAAGGTCGAGGGCGTGTGGAACGGCCGCACGCGCACCTACGACCTGCGCGGCAAGAAGTTCTGCGTGGTGATGGCCGGCAACCCGTACACCGAGTCGGGCGAGCGCTTCCGCATTCCCGACATGCTCGCCAACCGCGCCGACACCTACAACCTGGGCGACATTCTGGGCGGGAAGCAGGACCTCTTCGCGCTCAGCTACCTCGAGAACGCGCTCTCGGCGAACGCCGTCACCGCGCCGCTGCTCACGCGCACCACGGCCGATCTCCACCGCGTGCTGGCGATGGGGCAGGGCGGCGAGGTCTCGGTCAACGAGATGGAATACGGGTACTCGGCGGCCGAGCTGAACGAGATCGTCGAGGTCGTGCGGCGCTTCGCGTACGTGCAGAAGACGCTGCTCACCGTGAACCAGGAGTACATCAAGAGCGCCTCGCAGGACGATCGCTTCCGCACCGAGCCGCCGTTCAAGCTCCAGGGCAGCTACCGCAACATGGGCAAGCTGGCCGAGAAGATCGTCGCCGCGATGACCGACGCCGAGCTCGAGACGCTGCTCGACGGGCACTACTCCAGCGAGTCGCAGACCCTCACCACCGCCGCCGAGCAGAACCTGCTCAAGCTCGCCGAGCTGCGCGGGCGCCAGACGGCCGAACAGAAGGCGCGGTGGGACGAGATCAAGCGCGGCTTCAAGCGCGTGCAGGTGCAGGGCGGGTCCGACGACGACCCGGTGGTGCGCGTGACGGGCAGCATCAGCGCGCTCGGAGAAGAGCTCAACCAGCTCAAGGACGTGGTGTTGCAGGCCGCGACGAAGGGCGGCAACGCCGAGACCGTGTTGCCGCGCCTCGACGCGATCGCGCACGCGCTGGGGAAACGTCCGGCCAGCGATCTCGCCCCGCGCCTCGACGCCATCGCCGCCGCGCTGCAGAAGCCCAAGCCCGCGTCGCCCGACGTCGGCGCGAAGCTCGATGCGCTGCGCGAGGCGGTGCTGCAGCTCAAGTCGCTCGGCGCGAGCGCGGCCCCCGTGGCGATGCCCGATCTCGGGCCCGTGCTCGAGAAGCTCACCGAGACCGTCGCTGCCCAGCGCGCGCAGCCGGTCGCGGTCGCGCCGCCGCCGCAGATCGATCTGGGCCCCGTGCTGAAAGAGCTCGCGCAGAACGCCAAGCTCCAGGCCCAGGCGTCGGAGAACGAAGGCGCCTTCCGCGAGGAGATGGCCCAGCAACTGCTGCTCATCCAGGAGCGCCTGAGCGAGCTCGCGCTGTCGGCGAAGACCGTCCTCCAGGTCGACTCCGAGGGCCACGTGAAGGCGCTCACGGTGTGGAACCAGACGAAGGAAGCGCTCGAGCTGCTCAAGGCGCTCCCCTCGCGCGGTCGCAAGCCCAAGCGTTGAGCGCGGCGTGCGTGTGCGGGTAGAAGCCGCTCATGCGACTCCGCGCCTTCGTCATCGCCTTCTTCGTCAGCGCCTGGCTGGGCTGCCAGTGTGGCGGGCCCACCAACCCGTGCGCGGGCGTGAAGTGCTCGGCCGGGCTCTTCTGTGACGAGGCCACCGGCAAGTGCACCACTGGCGTCGACGGCGGCGGAGGGGGCGGCGTCAGTGGCGGCGGGCAGGGCGGTGGCGGAGGCTCCAGCGGCGGTGGCAGCACGATGGGCAACTGCTCGCCCGCGTGCTCCGGCACCACGCCCGTCTGCGACCCCGCCACCAACACCTGCAAGACCTGCACGGACACCGCTGGCTGCTCGGGCGCGACGCCGGTGTGTCAGCCGATCAGCAACGGTGGCCTCGGCCGCTGCGTGGTGTGCACCGTGAACAAGGGCTGCGTCGAGGGCAGCGCGAACCCGGCGTGCGACCCCACCGTCTACCCCAACGGTGCGTGCGTCCCGTGCGTGCAGGGCAGCGACTGCCCGGTGCCCGGCAGCGCGTGCGATCTCAACACCAACACCTGCATTCCCGGCGCGGGCACCGGCGGCGGCTCGGGTGGCGGCGGCGGTGGCATGGTGCAGTTCGACGACGCCGGCATGACGGCGCACTGCCTGCCGATCGACGCGGGCGCGATGAGCTGCACCAACGAGTGCCCCACCAAGGGCTACGAGTGCGTCGGTGGCATCTGCCGGCTGCGTGGCTCGACGGGCCCGGTGCAGGTCACGCTGCGCTTCAACCAGCCCGAAGACCTCGACCTGCACGTCGTCGAGCCGCTCAACGACGGCGGCACGTGCGAGATCTACTACGCGCAGCCGGGCGTCAACCCGACCGCGCCGCCCCCGCCGTTCCCGCTGCCGTTCCCCATTCCCAACTGCGGGGCGAAGGGCTGGCTCGACGTCGACTCGAACGCGGCGTGCCGCATCGACAACATCGACGTGGAGAACGTCATCTACTCGCCGGGCACCATCGCGCCGCGCGGCACGTACATCGTGCGCGTCGTCTACTACCAGGGGTGCTCCGCGACGGGCCCGATCCCCTACGAGGTCGAGGTGCGCGCGAACGGCCAGACCCGTTGGTACTGCGGCAGCTTCCAGCCCGGGCAGTCGACGGGTGGCAACCAGGGCGCGGGCACGTACATCACTTCCTTCACCATCCCCTGAACGGGTTACGTTTCGGGGTTCCATGGCGAAGCCCCCGAGCCCGGATCCACGCAAGGTCAACAACCTCCCCCTCCAGCCGTTGCCGGCCGACGACGTGAGCCCGGTGACCGACGCGGCGTTGCGTCACGCCATCTCCGTCGGCAGCGAGCGCGGCGTGCTCAAGGCGCTCGCCGGCGGGTGGGGCTTCAACCTCGCTGGCACCACGCCGGGCACGCGCGTGCGCATGACGAACTTCTCCGGCATCTCGCCGGCGGAAGATCTGAGGCCCGGCGCCTGGTCGCGGCCGTTCGACTTCGACCCCACCGTGCCGCACGAGCAGCCGGGGCCGCTGATGCGCGTGCTCGCCGGCACCACCTTCGGCGATCTCAACCGTGCGCTGCACCCGTACACCGTGGTCAACCAGCCGGGCTTCGAGCTGCTCACCTTCGGCGGCGTGATGATGGTGGGAGGCCACGGCTCGGGCATTCGCCGCGGCAACATCGCCTCGCAGGTGCGCTCGCTCGACCTGTACGTGGTGAAGGCCGACGGCGCGCTCAAGCTGATGCGCATCGAGCCGGCCAGTGATCCCATCACCGACGCCGACGCCTTCACGCGGCGGCACCCGGGCGCCGAGCTGCTGCTCGACGACGAGGTGTTCAACACGGTGAAGGTCAGCTTCGGCACCATGGGCGTGCTGCACTCGGTGGTGATCGACACGCGGCCCGCGTACCGGCTCGAAGAAGATCGCGACGCGCGCCAGCTGTGGCGTGACTTCGACAAGATCGAAGAGCAGGTCCGCCGGCCCGAGGTCGCCGGCGTGCACCTGTGGGTCAACCCGTACAAGTTCGGCTTCGACTACACCGCGCTCCAGTCGACGTACCGCCGCTCGGTCGACATGCAGCGCAACGAGCGAGGGTGGGGCATTCGCGACGCCGACTCGCCGATCACGCGCGGGATCACCAACGCCGCCGCGACGTTCCCGATCTCGCTGCCGTGGGCGCTGCAGTTCTCGTTCACCTCGCTCACCGCCGACGACGTGGTGATGCCCAGCCCCGAGGCGCTCGACTTCGGCCCGCCCAACAAGCTCAAGGTGTCCGCCGCGTCGTGCTCGCTCCCCGCCGACGGCCTCAAGGAGCGCCTCGCCGCGCTGTTGCACCACTTCAAGGTCACCTTCCCGAAGAACGCGGTGTCGAGCCTGGTCGGCATTCGCTGGGTGAAGGCCTCGAACGCCACGCTCGCCCCGCAGCGCGATCGCGACAGCGTGATGATCGAAGTGCCGGTGCTCGCGCCGACGCCGAACCTCGACGAGACGCTCGAGAAGTACGTCACCTTCATGGTGAACGAGCTCGGCGCGCGGCCGCACTGGGGCCAGCGGCTGTGGCTCGACAACGCCCAGCTCCGCAAGGTCTACGGCAGCGAGGCGGTCGACACCTTCATCCGGGTGCGGCGCCAGCTCGACCCGCGCGGGGCGTTCGACAACGACTTCACGCGCCAGCTCGGGCTGTAGCCCTCAGGGCAAAAAGCGCATCGCGTGCCGCTGGGTGCAGTCGGCGTCGACCGCGAGCCGTTCCAGCGCGCGGCCCGGCACCAGGGGCAGCTCGCGTTCGTCGTCGGTCGAGCCGTCGATCATCACCCGGCAGAGCTGCACCCGCAGCGTCTTCGGCGACTTGCTGCGCGGGCGCTCGTCGGCGCCGCTGCACTCGTCCTTCGGCGGCGTGAAGGTGAGATCGGCGGAATGCACGACCTGCGTCACGGCCTTGCACACCAGGGCCAGCTGCCGGCCCGCCGACGTGCGCGCCGCGAGCTTCGGGTCGGTGGTGGTCGCCACCGTGCCATTCCACGTGACGGTGAGGGCGTCGCCTCGTCGCTGGACCTTCAGCTCTCGCGTCGTGTTGGCGTTGCGCTTCAAGAGGCTCTCGTTGACGTCGCTCACCGACGTCTGGCCCTGCGGAAAGAGCGACCAATCGGCGGGCAAGGGCGGCACGCCCCCGTCGACGAGCCCGAGCGACGGAGGGTCTGCGGCCACGATCAGCGCGAGCGCGACGGCGATCATGCGGGCGACTCTAGGCCTTCGTGCCGTCGCGCGGCTGCAGGGGAGAGAACGTCGCGCGCGCGAACGCCCCGACGTGCTGGCTCGACGACGCGCGGCGCTTCTGCAGCATGCGATCGAGGGCGTCGATGCGCCCGGCGAGCGCGTGCGTCGCCGGCACGGTCCACCGCTCGACCGCCTCGCCGCGCACCACCCACGGCCAGCCGAAGAGCAGCTGGCGGAACTGGTACGGCGTGACGGTGTCCTCGGAGCCGAGGTGCGCCTCGGCGGCGTCGAGCACCGCGGTGAGCCCCTCGAGATCGTCGCTGCCCACCACCCACGTGCGGCCCACCGTCGGGGCGAAGATCAGTGTCTCGCCCTTCACCCGGCACCCGCGCGCCAGGCCGGGGATCAAGAGCATGCGCGACGCGTCGTAGTCGTCGTGCCACGGGCCCTCGTACCAGCCGTCGCCCTTGCGGTGCGGCACGTCGATGCTCGCGGCCTTCAGGTTGAGCAGCGCCGTGCGCCACGTGGGCTCGAGCAGCTCGCCGCCGAAGAGGGCGCCGTTGAGCACCATCACCCGGTTGCCGCGGTCGGACACCAGCTCGAACGCGATGCCTTCGGGGCCGGGGCGAACCAGCCGCTCGGGGTGCACCACCTTGACCTCGGAGTCGCCGGTGAAGCCCTGCACCATGCCGAGCTCGTTCTGGCGCGCGCCGTCGTCGAACCCGGGCGGGCGCGCGATGGGGAAGAGGCGGGCCGGCTCGCCCGTGCCGAGCATCTGCTTCATCAGCTCCTGCATGCCGGCGTTCTCTTCATCGCCGTCTTCGCGCTCCTGGCGAGCGCCCGCGAGATCGTTCGAGCGCAGCAGCACGGGGCGGGTCGGGGCCTGGGCGGCATCGTCTTCGCCGCTTTCATCGTCGCCGGTCTCCTCATCGGACGGCGCGTCTTCGGACTCGGCCTCGTCGTCGTCATCGGCCGCGCCGCTGGTCTCGTCGATCGCCGCGTCGAGCATCGCGCTGAGGAGCGTGTTGATGGTGAGCGACTGCATGAAGCGCTGCTGGTCCGCCGGGCCGCGGCGCTTCCACCGCTCGCCGAACTCCTCGCGGGTCACCGACGCGACGCGCCCATCGGGCGCCTGCAGGCGGAGCCGGCCGTCGAGCTCGGGCCGCGCGATCAACGCATCGCCCGCGTCCCAGGCGGCGAGCAGCTCCGCGCCCGGCACCTCGCGCGACTCGGCGGGCACCTTCGCGTCGAGCAGCGCCTGCCGCGCGACGAGGTAGCGCTTCTCGGCGAGGGTGGGGAAGAGCACGCCGCGCGTGCGCACGAGGCGCGCGTCCTCCAGCAGGAGTTCGTCGTCCTCGCCCTTCTTCGCCTCGCCGGTCGCGAGTGGCTCGAACGCCTCGGGGAACGTGGCGAGCAGCGTCGAGAGCGCGACCTCGACGCGCGGCAGCGGCTCGTCGTCGGTGTCGATGAGGATCACGCGATCGAGATCGGCCGGCAGCACCACGTTGGCGTCGCGCATCCACGACGCGATCAGC
Source organism: Myxococcaceae bacterium (assembly GCA_046351675.1). Classification (GTDB taxonomy): domain Bacteria; phylum Myxococcota; class Myxococcia; order Myxococcales; family Myxococcaceae; genus Archangium_A. The sequence continues at coordinate 249,727 of JAXLYB010000011.1, read as the reverse complement.
TGGCCGCCCTTGTCAGCCGGGAGCGCCGCGAGGTGCGCGAGCGGCGCGGCCTCTTCGGCGAACAGGTGGTATTCGCCCTGGGCCTGGTGGCGGCGCGTGCGCGCGCGGGCCGCGGCGAAGCGATCGCTCAGCGGGTGACCCGCCGGGGGAAACCACTCGACGGGAATCGGCCCGTCCTTCCACGTCACCGGGCGCAGCGAGACGAAGTCGTCCGACTCGACGTAGGCGCGCTCGGCGACCTCGATCAGCTTCGAGAGCCCCGCGACGTCGTCAGCGCCGGCGACCAGCACCAGCTGCTCGCGCGGAATGATCATCACCGGCGCGCCCTGCAGGCCGAGGTGCGGCCGAATCGCCGACATCATGGTGAGCGCCGCGGGCGCCTGCAGCCCTTGCCACGCGCACACGCCCTCGCCGCGCGCGACCATCTGCAGCGACGGGTGCGCGTTGCGGCACGCCTGCGTGAAGGCGTCTTCGGGGCTCAGGTCGAGCTGCTCGAGCTGGTCGAGCGACACCGCCATCGCGCCGTCGGTCGTGCCGAGGGCGAGCGCAAACGCGAAGACGTCGCTGAAGGGGCGCAACATCGCGAACGGGCCCTGGCCCTCGCGCTTCCGGAGCACCTCGAGCTGCTCGAGGTGGCGACGGCGGTGCACCCACAGGCACAACGCCTCGGGGGGAATGGAAGGCTTCTTCTTGAAGAAATCGAACAGGCCCATGGAATCACCTCGGGGTGCTGCGAAGGAGGGTTCTGACCCAATGCCCGCCCACCGCGTGCAGGAAATCGGACGGTCAGAATCAGGCGTTGTTTCAATGGGTTATGGGTCGCCGATATGCTCTTCGCCGCCAGGCCTTCAACGTTCGAATGGTGAGCGATCTCGTCCTCCCGCGGTTGATGCAGCGTGCGCGCGCAGGCGAGCGCGACGCGTGGGCGAGCCTCGTCGAGCGCTGGCGCCACCGCGTGGTGGTCGCGCTGATGGCCGAGGGTTTTGGCGTCGAGGGCGCGCGCGACCTCGCGCAGGAAGCGTGGGCCGCGATCTGGGACAAGCACCAGCGCGGTGAGCTCGACCAGCTCGAGTTGCCGGGCCTGGTGATCGCGCACGCGCGGCTCCTCGCGAAGGACCAGCGGCGCCGGGCGCGCCGTGCGCTGACCGATGGCACCGAGGAGCCGGCGGTCGCGCCGGTGGAGCCACGAGTCATCGCCGCGCAGACGCTGCGGCGGGTCGAGGCGGTGCTCGGGCAGCGCCCTGCGCAGCAGCAGCGCATCTTTCGTCGCGCGATCGAGCAGCACATCCCCCACGCCGACCTCGCAAGCGAGGAAGGCCTCTCGCTCCAGCGCGTGCGGCAGATCATCTGGGAAGTTCGCACCGCGCTGCGCGCTGAGCTGGAGGGCGAGCCATGACGCACCTCACTGCTGAGCGCGCGGGGCAGTGGGCCGCCGGGGTGCTCGACGAGGCCGAGCTCGACTCGATCGCCGCCCACCTCGGAGTCTGCGCGTCGTGCGAGGCCCTGGCGCAGCGGGAAGCGCAGCTCGATGCCCGGCTGTTCGACGCCCTCGCCGCGACCCACGTCACCGCCGACGAAGCCGGGCAGTGGGCTGCGGGTCTGCTCGATCGCGCCGACGCCGAACGCGTCGAACGGCACGCGGTCGGGTGCGCGACGTGTGACGAGCGCCTGCGTCGCGAGGCTCGGACCGAGGTGGCGCTGCAGCGAGCTGCTGGGTCGGCGCCGCGCCGCCGGTGGTTGGTCGTCGTGCCGCTCGCTGCCGCCGCGGCGCTGGCGATGCTGCTGGCGCGCGCGCCGGCCGACGTGGTGTCGGTCGAGTCGAGCGACGGCGGCTCGTTCGAGCTCGTCGACGGCACTCACTTTCACGGCGAGTCGCCGCCTCCCGAGGCGTTCACCGCGACCGCCCCCTTTTCACTCTGAAGGAGCCTCATGAAGCCGTTCGGAACGTTGGCAGTGGTGTGCCTGATCGCGATGGGCGCGCGTGCGCAAGACGCGGGGCTCGCGGCCGGTTGGTACGTGTCGGGGAAGGGCGCCACCGGCTACGACGTGACGTCGGTCGAGCAGGCCAGGTGCGGCGGGAAGCGCGGGGCGCGCGTGGCGTCGAAGGTGCCAGGCGCTGGACCGCTGGCGTTGCTCCAGACGTTCCGCGCGCAGGACTACCGCGGTGAGCGCATGCGCTACTCGGCGACGGTCGACGCGCAGAACGTGACGGGCTGGGCGGGCCTGTTCTTCCGTGCCGACGCGGCGGGGAAGAAGACGGTGGCGTTCGACGACATGCGCACCCGGCCGCTGCGGGGGACGCGCGCGTGTGCCCGCGTCTCGGTCGTAGTCGAGGTGCCGCGCGAGGCCGAGCTGCTCACCATGGGGCTGGTCATCGAGGGCGGCGGGACGGTCGAGCTGAGCGACGTGGCCTTCGATCACACCGACCCGTCGATGCCGCTGACGACGGGGGTCGACCAGGTGCAGGGCCGCGTCGCGAACGTGTACTTCACCGACGAGGTGGTCACGACCAACAGCCCCGGCGAGCTGCGGATGAAGCTGAAGCGGCAGTCGCCCGGAGTCTGGCGCGACGACGACCAGGACGCCTCGGCGACCATCGACGGCGATCAGATCGTGGTGAAGCTGCTCGTGACCGGGCCGCAGCCCCAGGTGCTCAGCGGGCGCTTGGGCATCGTGGTGCAGGACGGCGTCACCACCATCGCTGGAGACTACGGCGGCGCGATGATGCGCTACCCGCTCACCATCACGTACAGCGCCGATCGCATCGACACGAAGTGGGGCCTCTACGAGCGGCACCTGAAGTTCGAGCCCGCGCCGCAGATCGCGAAGGGCTGTCGCTTCTACGCCGAGCGTGCGTCGAACTCGCAGTTCGCCGACGTGATGGAGCTGTGCGGTGGAGTGCTCAGCCCGACGCCGCCTCCGGTCGAGACGGTGATGGCGTTCGTGATGGGTGGCTTCAAGCGCATGGGCAGTGGGCTGGGCATCGCGCCGCAGCGAGGGGCGCCGGTGCTCCCCAACCCGCACCCGCCGAGCAACTGAGCGGCGGTGCTCCCTCTCCTCCTCAGAGGAGAGGGTCGGGGTGAGGAGTGATCACAGCGTCGCAGCTTCACTCAATCAGCGCGCCGGAGCACACCCACCGCGCAAGCCGCCTCGTCGAAGCCCGTCAGCCCACCGGCGTTCTGCCACAGCCCGGTCCGCACGCCCTTCGCCTGGCGCGGGCCCGCTTCGCCGCGCAGCTGCGTCACCAGCTCGTGCACCATCGCCAGCCCGCTCGCTGCGAGCGGGTGACCCTTCGACACCAGCCCGCCCGAGAGGTTGATGGGCCGCGTGCCGCCCAACGACGCCGCCCCGCTCGCCACGTACGGCCCGCCCTGGCCCCGGTCGCAGAACCCCAGCGCCTCGACCGCCGACACCTCGGAGAAGCTCGTCGCGTCGTGCAGCTCCACCACGTCGATCTGCGCCGGCGAGACACCCGCGCGACGGTAGAGCTTCTCGGCGCACACCTGCGTGACTGACGGCTCGCCGAGCGCCCGGTACCGCCCGCTCGCCAGCTCGAGCCCGAGCAGCTTCACCGCCCGAGCCCGCACTGCCGCGGGCAGAGCACGCAGCTCGTCCCCCGAGCACAGCAACACCGCTGCGGCACCATCGGAGATCGGCGCGCACATCGCCCGCGTGAGCGGCGGGAGCACGACCTTGTCAGCGAGCACCTCGGCCACGCTCATCGCCTTCTGGTACTGCGCATGCGGGTTGAGCGCGCCGTGGGTGTGGTTCTTCGCCGCCGAGGCCGCGAGCTGCTCGGCCGTCGTGCCGAAGGTCTTCATGTGCCACTGCGTCTGCAGCGCGCACACGTCGAGCAGCGCGATGCGATCGGGCCGCGGCGCGAAGGTGAGCCCGTGCTCCGCCGCCGCGCGCGCGTAGAACGCGTCGGGCACGTCGGGCGTCAGGCGATCCATCGCGCCGTCGAAGAGCTCCTTCGTCTTCTCGAGCGCGTTCGGCAGGAAGACCTTCTCGACGCCGAGGGCGAGCGTGATGCGGGCCTGCCCCGCGGCGATCGCCTGCGCCGCGCCGTGCATCGCGAGGCTGCCGGTCGCGCAGCCCGCTTCCACGTTCACCACCGGCGTGGACGCGTCGAGCTGACCGCTCTGCATCGGCCCCGAGAGCACCACCTGGCCGCGCGACGTCGCCTGCCCGAAGACGTGGAGCGCACAGTTGCCGAACCACATCCCTTCCGCGCGCGCGAGCTCGACGCCCGCGTCCTTCGCCAGCGCGTCGAGCGCCCACTGCGCGAGGGTGCGATGGGTCGTTTCGGGCCAACGCTTGAAGGCCGTCGTCGCGGCGCCGATCACGAACACGTCACTCATGCGCCACACGCTACACCGGTTGGTTGACGCGCCCGGGGCACGACCGCCACAGTCCCGCGCCATGAGCGACTACGTCTACCTGCAGCGCGAGCACGCCCCCGTCACTGGAGAGGCCAGCGCCGCGCCGCTCACCGGAGAGCTGCCGAAGGATCTCGTCGGCACCTTCGCGCGCAACAGCCCCAACCCGCGCTTCGAGCCGATCGGCAAGTACCACTGGTTCGACGGCGACGGCATGGTGCACGCCATCCAGGTGCGCGACGGGCAGGGGACCTACCGCGCGCGGTGGATCCAGACCGACGGGCTGCGCGCCGAGGTCGAGGCGGGCAAGGCGCTGTTCACCGGCATCCTCGAGAAGCCGCGGCCTGGCGCTCCGGGCCCGCTCAAGGACACCGCGAACACCGATCTCGTCTGGCACAACGGCAAGCTGCTCGCGCTGTGGTGGCTGTCGGGTACGCCGTGCGCGCTCTCGCTGCCCTCGCTCGAGACGATCGGCCCGGAGCGTTTCAACGGGAAGCTCCCGCGCGGCATGGCGGCCCACGCCAAGGTCGATGCCACCAGCGGCGAGCTGATGTTCTTCGAGTTCTCGATGTTCAAGCCGCCGTTCTATCGGTACGGCGTGGTGTCGAATTCAGGCGAGCTCACCTCGTGCGAGGTGATCGACGTCGCGGGCCCGCGCATTCCCCACGACATCGCCATCACCCCGCGCTTCACGGTGCTGCTCGATCTGCCGCTCGGCTGGGACGCGGCGGCGCTGGCGGCGGGCAAGCGGCGCATCGGCTTCGATCGCTCGGGGCCCGCGCGGCTCGGCGTGATTCCGCGCCACGGCAAGGGCAGCGAGGTGAAGTGGTTCGACATCTCGCCCTGCTACTCGTACCACACGGTCAACGCGTACGAAGACGGGCCCAACGTGGTGCTGGTGTCGTGCGCGATCGACGATCCGATTCCGAGCAAGCACGACGACCGCACGCCGATGCTCGACAGCATCGCGCTCGTGCCGCGCCTCAAGAAGTGGACGATGAACCTCGAGACGGGCTCGGTGAAGGAAGAGATTCTCGACGACACGCCCACCGAGTTCCCCCGCACCAACGAGGCGATCCAGGGCCAGCGCGTGCGCTTCAGCTACCACGGCCGCATGGCGCCCCGGTCGGCGATGATGTTCGACGCGCTCGTGAAGTACGACCTCGAGAAGGGCACGCACCGCACCATCGACGTGCCGAAGGGCTGGTTCGCGGGAGAGCCGTCGTTCGCGCCGCGCATCGGGGCCACCAGCGAAGACGACGGCTACATCGTCACCGTGATCACCAACGCCGAGCAGGACGCGAGCGAGTTCTGGGTCGTGGAAGCGCGCACGCTCGACACCGTGGCCCGCGCCAAGCTGCCGCGCCGCATTCCCATCGGGTTCCACTCCACGTGGGTGCGCGGCGTCTGATCAGAGGTGCTCGGCGAAGAAGCCGCGCGCGGCTTCCATGGTGGGCGTGAAGCCCGCGCCCGAGCCGTAGATCTCGTGGTGCTTCAAGCCGGGCAGGATCACCAGCCGCTTCGGCTCTCCGGCCTTCGCGTGCGCGCTCGGGAGCTCGGCGCCCGCGATGAGCGCGTCGTTCTCGGGGGCGATGAACATCACCGCGCGGGGAGCGATCGCCGCGACGCTCTGCTCGGGGACGAACTCGAAGAGATCGGCGAGTGACTCGAAGGTGAGCTCCGGGCGCCAATGCGGGTAGAGCGGCGCGTCGCGCTCGATCTTCGCGCACGTGTCGGGGTCGCTCGCCAGCAGCCGGGAAAGCTTGATGGTGGAGTACTCGTTGGTGGTGACGGCCTTCTGCCGTGCAGCCGCCACCTTCGCGCGGAAGCCCTCGAAGCCCGGGTAGGCGCGCCACACGCGGCCGAGGTCCATCGGGCCGGCCACCGCGACCGTCGCTTTCGCGCGCGAATCGATGCCCGCCGTCGCGACCGCGATCGACGCTCCGAGCGAGACGCCGAAGAGCGCCAGGCGCTTCGCGTCGACCTCGGGCACGGTCTGCAGGAAGGTGAGGGCGGCGCGCACGTCTTCGACCTGCATCGGCGGCACGAGGCGGCAGCGCGGCTGGCCCTCTGATTCGCCGAAGCCCCGGTAGTCGAAGCTCAAGGTCGCGAAGCCGCGCGCGACGAGCCACTCGGCGTTGGGCTGCAGCCAGACGTCGCGGGTGAGCGTCATGCCGGCGCACATCACGACGGCAGGGAAGGGGCCCGGTCCTTCGGGCAGCCGCAGCAGGCCAGCGATCCGCACCCCGCTCGAGAAGAAGCTCACCGGCCGGTCGCTCATCGAACCCTCTGAGACCAAAAGAAAAAGCCCCGGGGGTACCGGGGCTTCTTCACTGCTGAACTGGAGCGGGAAAAGAGATTTGAACTCTCGACCCTCGCCTTGGCAAGGCGATGCTCTACCGCTGAGCTATTCCCGCGTATTCGGCTGCTGACGACGACTTCGGACGAAAGAAGTACCTGCCACCTGACGGACCGTCAAGGGGTTTTCGGCTGACGGTTCACGCCGCCGCCGGGCCCGTCGGCTGCCCCCGCTGACCGAGCCGGGCGAGGAAGGCCTGGAAGTACACCCCGGCGCTCCACACGCTGAACGCGGTCGAGCCGTACAGCAGCACCTTGCCCACGAAGTTGAAGTCCACCGGGTGCCACGCGACGAGGAAGAAGACGGGGTGCGTGTAGTGCACGCACAGGGCGATGATCGCCACCAGCTGCAGGGCGGTCTTCCACTTGCCTTCCTGGCCCGCGGCGATGACCAGCCCTTCGCTCGCGGCCACCTGGCGCAGGCCGGTGACGATGAACTCCCGCGACAGGAGGACGATCACGATCCACGCGGGAATGCGCCCGAGCCGCACCATCATCACCATCGCCGCCGCGACGATCAGCTTGTCGGCGAGCGGGTCGAGCAGCTTCCCGGTGACGGTGATCATGTTCCACCGGCGCGCGAGGAACCCGTCGACCACGTCGGTCACCGCCGCGAGCGTGAAGACCGCCGCCGCGAGCACCGAGTACCAGGGGTCGCCGTCGTAGAGCAGCCACACGAAGAGCGGAATGATCACGATCCGCCCCAGCGTGAGCATGTTGGGGAGGTTCCAGAACTCCTGCAGCAGCACCGAGGGCGGGCGGTTCTTCTTCGCCAGCCGCTTGGCTTCCTTCTTCGCGAGCTTGTCGGCCTTGCGGCGCGCCTTGTCGTCCCGCTTCTTCTGGCGGGCTTCGAGGCGCTGCAGCCGTTTCGTCTCGCGATCGGACATCGCTCAGCTCGGAGTTCCCAGCAGCGCGTAGCCTTCGCCGGTCAGCTCGACCGCGCCGCGCCCGCCGAAGCCCATCAACCGCGGCGTGACGCGCCCGAACCAGCCGACCATGCGCGCCACCGGCACCACAAGCGGGGCGCCGAGCGGAATCGGCATCGCCTTGAGCATGCCGTCGAGCTGCAGGAGCACCCGGCCCGTGCCCTTGAGGTGCACCAGCTCGAGCGACTGCGCGTCGTTCGACAGGCGGCCGTTCTCGAAGGCGATCGGCTCCTCGAAGGCGAAGACCAGCTCTTCACGCAGGTAGGCGCCGTCGTCGTCGATGCTCACGCCGTTCTGATCGGTGAGGTCGACCGCGTGGAACTTTGTCTTGCCGGGCTCGAGGTACACCACGCCGCTGCCCTTCACGCGCTGCAGCTGGTTCTGCACCGGCCCGAACGGATCCTGCGTCGGGCGACCGCGACGGCGACGCTGCTCGGGCGCGACGTCGATGCTGCCGACGACCGCGATCAGCCCCGACATGCGCATCAACATCTCGCCCGCCACCGTCACGGCCAGGCCGTCGACGCTCAAGTGGAACGGCCCCGCGGAGGGCTCCTGCACCCACGAGCCCGACGCGCCGAGATCGACCAGTCGCTGCGGGCTCATCGGCGTGTAGCCGGCGGGAGCGCCGACGTGGCCCGCGTGCTCGTGCGCCATCGGCGGAGGCGGGGCCTGGGCCTCGTCGACCGTGATCGGCAGCGGGGCCGAGGGCTCGGGAGGCACGGGCTGCGCTTCCATCGCCGCCTCGGGCATCGGCTCGGGCACCGGGTCCAGGGCGGGCTGCGGCGCGGCGGCGCGCACCACTTCTTCCTCGGCGGGCGCGGCCATGCCGCCGGTCGCCCACGAGTCGTCATCGGGCGTGGTCGGCAGCGCTTCGGCCTCGGCGGCCATCGGCTCCGCGGCGACCGGAGCGGCCTCGGGCGGCATCTCGATCGGCGCGATGTAGCTCGGGGTCGACTCGTAGCCCTCGGCCGCCGCCTCCATCGGCGCGGCCTCCATCGGCGCGGCCTCCATCGGCGCGGCGTTCATCGGCGCAGCGTCCATCGGCGCAGCGTCCATCGGCTCGACGCTCGCCTCGACCATCGCTCCGTCCATCGGCGGAGCTTCAGCCGCCGCGTCGGACCACGAGGCTTCGGGCGACTGGTTCGACCAGCTCGCTTCAGAAGGCTGTTGCTGCTGCTGGTACGGGTCGGCCTCGAGCGGCACGTCGGCGACGTGCTCGGTCACCCAGCCGGTGCTCTCGGCGGGCATCGGCGGCGGGGCGTCAGCGGCCTCGTTCGTCAGCCACGCCGGCGACGGCACGCTCGGCGCCGGCGGCGGCATCGGCTCGTTCGCGATCGCGACCGCGGTGGCCTCGATGCGCTCGGCCATGGTCGTCATCGGCGCGCCGTTCGCTTCAGGCAGCGGCTCGTCGGGCATCACCTCGACGACCGCGTCGAGCACCGGCATCTCCTCGACCGGCACCTCGGCGCCGCTCAAGGTGGCCTCGCCCGGGCCCTCGTCTTCCGCGAAGCGCATGTCGTCGGCGGGAGGCGGAGGCGGCTGCGGCATGCTCGCGCCCCAGTCGCTCTGCAGGGCGTCAGCGGGAGGAGGAGGCGGCGCCGCGGCCTCGGCGGGCGGCATCGCGTACGCGTCGCTCGGCGCTTCCTCGTCGCTCATCACCTCGATCACGTCGTCGGGCGGCGGCGGGGGAGGGCGCGGGCGATTGCCGGAATCTTCGGCGCCCAGCACGACCGTCTTCGGCGCCGAGGGCGGCACGTGGATGCCGCTGACCGAGTGGAGGCCCGAGGGCGCAGACTGGTTGGCGATGGCGCGCGTCATCTTCTCGGCCATCTGCTCCGAGCCGGCGAGCTCGAAGTGCTCCTTCGCCTTCGCGTACGTGCCCTGCTGCGCCAGCGCGAGCCCGAGGTAGTTGTGCGCCTTCTTGTGCGTCGGCTCGAGGTCGGTCGCGGTCTCGAATTCCTTGATGCAGCGCTCGAGGTTGTTGGTCTTCAGGTACACCAGCCCGAGGTTCACGCGGAGCGTGGCGTCGGCCGGGTTCTCGTTGACCAGCTTCTCGTAGACCTCCGACGCGCGGTCGAAGAGCCCGAGCTTGAAGTACGTCAGGCCGAGCAGGTTCTGCGCCTTCTCGTTCTTGGGCGACAGCCCGTGCGCCTTCTCGAGGTGCTCGCGCGCCTCGACAATCTTCCCGGCCGCGAGCAGCTCGCCGCCCTTGTAGAGCGCGCCCAGGAACTCCTCTTCCACCGCCGGATCTCGTCCCCTCGGAGTCGCCATGTCGATTCGTGCCGTCGCGTCAGCGAGGCGCGGCGTCGGCCGCGGCCTGCATCTGCGCCTTGTATTGGAAGTAGAGCGCGATCACCTTGCGCACGTAGGCCTGCGTCTCGGGGTACGGCGGCACCTGGCCACCGTACTTCTTCACCGCGTCGGGGCCTGCGTTGTACGCCGCCACCATCTTCACCATGTCGCCGTCGAACTCGTTGGCCAGCACGCGGAGGTAGCGCACGCCACCCTCGATGTTGTCCTTCGGGTCGAAGATGTCCTTCACGTACATCTCGCGCGCCGTGCCGGGCATCAGCTGCATCAGGCCCGAGGCGCCGACCTGCGAGAGCGCGTTGGGGTCGAAGGCCGACTCGGCGTGCATGACCGCGCGCACGAGGGCGGGCGGCATCTTGTAGCGAATGGCCGCCGCGTCGATCATCTCGTCGTACGCCTCGAGCGACTTCGCGGTCCAGTTGGTGATCTTCGAGGGCTGTTCGATCGCCGGCGCGGGGCGGAAATCACCCTCGATGCGCCGCGCCTGCAGCTTCGCCTTGCCGTTCTTCGGCGGCACGTTGGTGTAGACGATGGTGCCGTCGGCCTCGACGTACTTGTAGATGCCACCAGCGAAGCTGGGGCTCGCGCACAGCAGCACGAGCAAAATGGCGGGCTTGAGGCGCATTCCGAAGGCTAAACACTACTGCCGATCCACGAGGGGTCGCAAAGAACTGGAGGAACAGCCGGCATGGTCCATCAATTCGATTTCCTGGTGCTCGGGGGCGGGGTCGCGGGCCTGTCTTTCGCGCTCGAGGCCTCGAAGTTCGGGCAGGTGGCGGTGCTGACCAAGCGCGGCCGGTCGGAGAGCAACACCAATTACGCCCAGGGTGGCATCGCGGCAGTGCTCTCGCCCGAGGACACCTTCGAGAAGCACCTCGACGACACGATGATCGCCGGCGCCGGGCTCAACAAGCGCGAAATCGTCGAGATCTGCGTGAAGGAAGGGCCCGACCGGCTCAAGGCGCTCGTCGCGCTGGGCGCCGACTTCGATCGCCGCGCCAACGGCGAGTTCGACCTCACCAAGGAAGGCGGCCACAGCCAGCGCCGCATCGTGCACGCCGGCGACATCACCGGCCGCGAGGTGCAGCGCGCCCTGGTCGCCGCGTGCGAAGAGACCTCGAAGATCCGCTTCTTCGAAGACGCGTGCGCCATCGATCTCATCGTCGATCGCACCGCGCCGCGTGGGCAGGGGAGGGCGCTGGGCTGCTACGTCCTGCGCGAAGACGCGGCGGGCGGCCGGCAGATCGACACCTTCCTCGCGAAGGTCACGGTGCTGGCCACCGGCGGCGCGGGCAAGGTCTACCTCTACACCTCGAACCCCGACGTCGCGACCGGCGACGGCGTGGCGATGGCGTACCGGGCGGGCGCGAAGATCGCGAACATGGAGTTCTACCAGTTCCACCCCACCTGCCTCTTCCACCCCGAGGCGAAGAACTTCCTCATCAGCGAGGCGCTGCGCGGGGAAGGCGGGCGCCTGCGCGTGAAGTCGACCGGCGAGCGCTTCATGAAGCGGTACGACGAGCGGCAGGAGCTCGCGCCGCGCGACATCGTGGCCCGCGCCATCGACAGCGAGATCAAGCGCACCGGCGACGAGTGCGTGCACCTCGACATGACCCACCTCGGCAAGAGCTACCTCGTCGAGCGGTTCCCCAACATCTACGCGACCTGCAAGGCGTTCGGCATCGACATGGCCAGCCAGCCGATCCCCGTCGTGCCCGCGGCCCACTACATGTGCGGCGGCGTGGTGGTCGACGCCGACGGCCGCAGCTCGGTGCCGGGCCTGTTCGCCATCGGCGAGGTGACCTGCACCGGCTTGCACGGCGCCAACCGCCTCGCGTCGAACTCGCTGCTCGAGGGCCTCGTCTTCGGTCACCGCGCGGTGAAGGCGTGCGCCGCCGAGGTGAAGTCGCAGCCCGCGCCCTCGCCCGCGTCAGTGAAGGAATGGGACCCCGGCCACGCCGTGCCGTCGGACGAGGCGGTGGTCGTCAGCCAGAACTGGGAAGAGATCCGCCGGCTGATGTGGAACTTCGTCGGCATCGTGCGCACCGGGAAGCGGCTCGCGCGCGCGCACCGTCGGCTCGACATGCTCCGCGAGGAGATCCGCCAGTACTACTGGGACTACCAGGTCACGCGCGACGTGATCGAGCTGCGCAACATCGCCGACGTCGCCCACCTCATCGTCGAGTGCGCCACGCGGCGAAAGGAAAGCCGCGGCCTCCACTACACGCTCGACTACCCCGCGACCGACGATCACAACTGGCTGAAGGACACCGTGCTGCAGCGCGAGCTGTGAGTCAGCCGATGAAGCGAGTCTGTGTCTTCTGCGGCTCGAAGGACGGCGACTCGCCGAAGTGGCGTGACGCCGCGTTCGCCACCGGCGTCGCGCTCGCGTCGCGCAGGCTGGAGGTCGTCACCGGCGGCGCGCGGCACGGCCTGATGGGCGCGGTCACCGACGGCGCGCTCTCGGTCGGCGGGCGCGTGCTCGGCGTGATTCCCCACGGGCTCAAGCGCCAGGAGTTCGAGCACCCCGGCCTCGCCGAGCTCTTCCACACCGAGACGATGGCCGAGCGAAAGGCGAAGCTCGTCGCGCTCGCCGACGGTTTCCTCGCGCTGCCCGGTGGGTTCGGCACGATGGACGAGCTCTTCGAGGTGCTCACCGAGGCGCAGATCGGGCTGCACCTGAAGCCCATCGGCCTGCTCGATCAAGACGGGTACTACGCCCCGCTGCGCGCGTGGATCAGCGGCGCGCTCCAGCACGGCTTCATTCCCGGCGGGCTGAAAGACGTCCTGGTGGCGGCCGATCAACCGCAAGCCCTCGTCGACGCGCTCCTGCGTCACACCCCTCCGCCTCCCGCCGTGCAGTGGATCAAGCGCTGAGCTGATCAGGCTCGCGCTGATTCTCGTGGCGATTCGATCGGTTGCGCGCCGAGTCCGATCAGGGCTCGCGAACGGCTGTCGCCGTTCAGGTCGGCTGATCCCGATGCCTGTCTGACTTTCAGACGCCCCACCCACATTCGCTCGGGAATGAGACGCGATCGCGATCGAAATGTCACGATGCCCGTTGACATGTCGTTTCAATAGATGGTATTCATGCGCCGCCATTGAGTGGCGGGAACTCAATGTTACGCGGGAGCGGGGACGTGTCGTTCGAGGGGAAGCCGGAGCTCCTCCGGCCCGAAGAGATCGAGCGAATCGAGCGCGACTACGCCGCGGGCCTCCCTGCGCGGGTGATCGTCGACGTGTTCGCTTCGCGCGGCGTGCCCGTGTCCGAGGCGACGTTCCGCAAGTACGTGCAGGCGGGGCTGCTGCCGCGCTCGCGCCGCGTCGGCCGCAAGGGCAAGCACCGCGGCAGCCAGGGGCTCTACCCCGCGTCGTCAGTGCGCCGCATGAACGCGATTCGCCAGATGATGGCGCAGGGCCTGACGCTCGAAGACATCAAGGCGTCGTTCGTCGTGTACCGCAACCACCTCGACGTCGCGGGCCACGAGCTGAACCAGGTGTTCGACGGTTACGAGCGCCACCTCGAAGGCCTCGCCGACACCCAGAACGCCGCCCGCCAGAAGGAGCTCACGAGCCAGCTGCGCTCGCTGCGCTTCCAGGCCCGCGCGCTGCTCCACGAGATCACCCGCTTTGGCAGCTCGATCACCGCCCGCACCGCCCACGACCTGAAGTGATGAACCAGCCGTATTCCCTCGGAGGGGAACCCATGATGAACGCACCAGCGCAAGACGAAGCAGAGCTGCTCCGCTCGGACGACGCCGACGAGCGCAAGCGGTCGAAGACCATGTCGCGCAAGGAGATGGCCCGCGATCTCCGCCGCCGCCGCTTGCTCGGCCAGGTCGACCCGGAAGAGCAGGCCCTGCTCACCGAGTTGCAGGGCAGCCGCCCGCGCTCGCGCGCCGACTGCATCAGCAGCCCGCGCCCCTGCGTGTTCGTGTCGTGCAAGTACAACCTGTACCTCGACGTGAACCCCGAGACGGGCAGCATCAAGCTCAACTTCCCCGACAAGGAAATCTGGGAGCTCGAGTACACCTGCGCGCTCGACGTCGCGGAAAAGGGCGGCATCACGCTCGAAGAGGTCGGCGAGATCATGAACCTCACCCGCGAGCGCATTCGCCAGGTCGAGACCCGCGGCCTCGAGAAGGTCCGCACGGCCACCGAGGCCGAGCCCAAGCGCCCCCGCTGATGCGGCTGGGCCCGCCGAGGCCCCGCGCACCGCCACGTCGTTTCGTTTTGACCCCTCCAGACGTGGTTGGTACTCGGGTGCGCTCGTGCTCGCCCTCCTCTCCGTGTCCGACAAGCGCGGCCTGGTGCCCTTTGCCCAGGGCCTGGTTCGCTGTGGTTATTCCCTCCTGTCTACCGGTGGCACGCTCGACGCCCTGAAGGCCGCCGGCGTGCCGGCGCGCAAGGTGTCCGACCACACCGGGAGCCCCGAGATCCTCGGCGGGCGCGTGAAGACGCTGCACCCGAAGATCCACGGCGGCATCCTCGGCCGGCCCGATCTCGAGAGCGACGCGCGCGAGCTGGCCGAGCACCACATCGAGCCCATCTCGCTGGTCGCGGTGAACCTCTACCCGTTCCGCGAGACGGTCGCGAAGGGCGCCAGCCGCCCCGACACCATCGAGCAGATCGACATCGGCGGCCCCGCCATGGTGCGCGCGTCGGCCAAGAACGCGGCCTACGTGACCATCGTGGTCGACCCCGACGACTACCCCGCCGTGCTCGCCGAGCTCGAGGCCAGCAAGCAGGTCGGTGAGCCCACGCGGCGCCGGTTGCAGCGCAAGGCCTTCGCGCACACCGCTGCCTACGACGCCGCCATCGCGGGCTGGCTGAGCGAGCAGGAAGGCGAGCCGTTCCCCGACGAGCTGAGCCTCCCGTTCAAGAAGTCGCAGGGCCTGCGCTACGGCGAGAACCCGCACCAGCGCGGCGCGTTCTACCGTGAGCACCGCGCGCCGGCCGAGCCGACCGTCGCCTTCAGCGAGGTGCTGCAGGGCAAGGAACTCTCGTACAACAACCTCCTCGACCTCGACGCCGCGCTCGGGCTGGTGCTCGAGTTCACCGAGCGGCCGGCCGCGGTGGTCATCAAGCACAACACGCCCTGCGGCGTGGCGATCGACGACTCGCTCGAGCAGGCCTACCGCCGCGCGCGCGCCGTCGACGAGACCTCGGCCTTCGGCGGCATCGTGGCGCTCAACCGCTCGGTCGACGAGGCCACGGCGAAGGCGCTGGGCGAGACCTTCCTCGAGGCGATCATCGCCCCGGCGTACTCGGAAGCTGCGCGCACGATCCTCGCCGGCAAGAAGAACCTGCGCCTGCTCGCGTGCGGCCCCGGCCTCGCTTCGCCCACCGCGAAGCCCCGCGCCCAGCTCGACGCCCGCAGCGTGTCCGGCGGCCTGCTGTTGATGGATCGCGACGCCGTCGAGCCCGCGGGTGAGTGGAAGTGCGTCACGAAGCGGCAGCCCACCGCCGACGAGCTCGCCGCGCTGCGCTTCGCGTGGAAGGTCGGCAAGCACGTCAAGTCGAATGCGATCGTCTTCGCTGCCCCAACCGAGCTGCTCGCGCAGGCAGGAGGGCAGACAAGTCGCGTGGATTCGGTGAAGATTGCGGCGATGCGTGGCGGTAGCCGATTGAAAGGGAGCGCGGTGGCTTCAGACGCCTTCTTCCCCTTCCGCGATGGGTTGGACGCCCTGGCCGCTGCCGGAGCGGCCTCGGTCGTGCAGCCAGGTGGCTCGGTGCGTGACGCCGAGGTGATTGCCGCGGCCGACGAGCACGGCATCGCAATGATGTTCACCGGCGTGAGGCACTTCCGTCACTGAGTCACGGCACCAATGCGAATCGTCTGTCAAAAGTGCTCGGCCGCGTACGCCATCGACGACAAGTTCGTCACGCCCAAGGGCGTGCGTGCGCAGTGCCCGCGCTGTCGCCACCTGCAGCTGGTGAAGAAGGACGACCCGCCCGCCGCCGCCCCGGCCGCGCCCGGCGCCTCGCCCTTCCTGTTCGACATGTCGGCGCCGCCTCCGCCTGGTGGCGCGCCCGCCGCCGCGCCGCCGCCGCCCGCGCCGGGTGGTGGGGGCCTGCACTTCGGCCAGACCTCGCCCGCCTCGAACGGTGGCTCGCCCTTCGACTTCTCGCCGCCCACCAACCCGGGGGCGCCGGCGCCGTTCGACTTCTCCGCGCCGCCGACCTCGCCTTCGAACCCGGCCGCCCAGGCGCCGCTGCCGCCGCCGCCGTTCCCGGCCAAGCCCGCGGCTCCTGCTCCGGCGGCGCCGGCCCCGAGCCCGTTCGACTTCGGCTCTCCGCCGCCCGGCGCGCCGGGCAACGACCCGTCGCCCTTCGACTTCGGCTCGTCGCCGCCGGGAGCGCCCGGTTCGCCGTTCGGCGATGGCCCGCTCGATCTCGGGTCTGACGCGCCGCCGCCGCCCAGTGGCCGGGCGCCCGCGATGGGTGGGCCGCCTCCGTCGGCCGCGCCCGCCGCGCCCGCGCAGGTGCAGGGCGTCAAGTGCCGCAGCTGCAGCAAGGAGCTGACCGATCCGTTCGACCAGGCGCTCGGCGTCTGTGACGAGTGCCGCAACAAGGCCGCCGAGCCTGCCGCGGCTGCGCCTCCTCCGATGGCCGCGGCGCCCGCTGCTCCCGCCGCGCCGCGCTCACCGCAGTTCCCCTCGGCCAGCACGCCGATCACCTCGGCCGCCGAGTCGTCGATGCGCCTGCAGAGCGCGATGCGCGAGGGCAGCGGCGGCTCGAGCGAGGGTCGCGGCAAGATGATCGGCATCGTCGTCGGCCTGCTGCTGGTCGTGGCGATCGCCGTCGGGCTGGTCATCAAGAAGCCGTGGGCGACCAAGGCCCCGCCGCTCGTCGTGCGCCCCACCGGCGGCACGCGCCCGGTCGAAGCGATCGTCAAGGACTGGCGCACCAAGTACCCCGACCTCGAGAAGAACGCCGGCCCGCAGCTCATCGACGACGGCGAGAAGGAACTCGAGAAGGACACCACCGGCGCGTACCTGGAAGCCGAAGAGGACTTCCAGCAGGCGCTGGTGCTCGACCCCGAGAACGAGCGCGCGCTGGCCGGCTGGGCGCTGGCGCTGGCGTTCGGTCGCCCGGGCAAGATCGACGACACCACCGCGGCCGCCGCCGAGTCGATGCTCAGCGCCGCCGAAGCGCGCGGCAGCAACCTGCGCATCTTCGTCGCGCACGCGCACTTCTTGATCGCGCGCAGCGGCAACCCCAACGACATCAAGGTGCTCGCCGAGCGCGGCCTCAACAGCAAGACCGCGTCTGATCGCGCGCTCGCGCTGCTGGCGGTCGGCCAGACGGTGCTCAACAAGAGCCCCGAGCAGGCTGCCGACAACTTCAAGCAGGCGCTGGCGACCGACCCGAAGCTCAAGCGCGCCTACTTCTTCCAGGCGCAGCTCGCGGCGATCCAGGGCAACTACAAGGAAGCCACGCGCGCCCTCGAGCGCCGGCTCGAGCTCGACGCCGACCAGTGGGAAGCGGCCGAGGAACTGGCGCGGCTGCTGGTCGACGTCGGCGAGCTGCCGCGCGCCAAGAAGGTGCTCGAGCAGGCCAAGGCGGCCAACCCGAAGTCGGCGCGCCCCCGCGTCGGCCTCGCGACGCTGGCCTACCAGCACCTGGGCGACCTGAACGGCGCGGCGGCCGAGTTCGCCAGCATCGCCGACGACGCGGAGATCGCGCGCGGTGAGAAGGCCGACGCGCTGGTGCACCTCGCGGCGATCCAGCGCATGCAGGGCGATCTCGACAAAGCCAACGACACCGTCGAGCGCTCGCTGGGCCTCAACGCCGACTCGGTGCCGGCCAAGCTGCAGCAGCTGCTCATCACCATCGACAAGGGCGTCGCCTCCACCGCGCGCATGCAGGTCGACGCGCTGAAGGGCAAGCTGGGCGACAAGTACCTCGAGGCCACCATCGAGGGGCGCGTGCTGATCCTCGAAGGGCGGCTCGACGACGCGATCCAGACGCTGGCCTCGACCGCCGAGGCCGACCCGCGCCGCATCGACGCCACGCTGCTCGCGGGCGCCGCCGCCGCGAAGTCGCGCAAGCAGGGCAAGGCCTGGGAGTTCTGCCTGAAGAAGGGCCTCCGGTCGGACCCGGCGAGCCGCCCGGTGCCGTCGCTGACGCCGCTCTTCGTGCGCCCGGCCGACCTCCTCAAGCCTGCCATCGGCGCCTACACCGCGCTGGTGCCCGACACCGACGAAGACCCCAGCCCCTCGCTGTGTGAGGGCCTCGTGTCGTGGTTCAGCGAAGACTACGCGGGCGCCGACAAGCACTTCGCCCGCGCCATCACCATCGACAACCGCAACGTCGAGGCGCTGGCGTTCCGCTCGTTCATCGCCACCCGCAAGAAGGATCTCTCGGGCGCGCAGCGCTTCGCCGCCAAGGCCGTCGAGGCCGGCAAGCAGAACCCGCTGGGCTACCTCGCGCAGTCGATGGCGTTCGCCGCCGCGAACAAGACCGACCCCGCCAAGGCCGCCGCGCAGCAGGCGCAGAAGCTCGGGCCGCAGCTCCTCGGGCCGCGCGTGATCGTCGGCGACGCCGAGGCCGCGCAGAAGAACGGCGCCGAGGCCAAGCGGCTGCTCACCTCGGTGCTGCTGGCCGACCCGCTCTTCCGCGACGCCAAGCGCGTCCTCTACAAGCACCAGCTGTGAAGGTCCTCGTCCTCGGCGGCGGCGGGCGCGAGCACGCGCTGGTGTGGAAGCTCCGCGCGAGCCCGACGGTCACTGCCATCACCTGCGCGCCCGGCAACCCCGGCATCGCGCAGCTCGCCGAGTGCGTGCCCGTCGAGGCCACTCGCCCTGACGCGGTGGTGGCGCTCGCCCGGCAGCGCGGCGTCGACCTCGTCGTCGTGGGCCCCGAGGCGCCGCTCGTCGCGGGCGTCGCCGACGCGCTGCGCGAGGCGGGCTTCGACGTCTTCGGGCCGGGCGCCGCGGCGGCGCGCGTCGAGGGCAGCAAGATCTTCGCGAAGGAAGTGATGCAGGCCGCGGGCGTGCCCACCGGCCGCTTCGAGGTGCACACCGACGCGGCGCTGGCCGCCTCTCGCGCGAAGGCGTGGGGCGCGGTGGTGGTGAAGGCCGACGGGCTCGCGGCGGGCAAGGGCGTGGTGGTGGCGCGCACGGGTGACGAGGCGGCCGCGGCGTGCCTCGAGCTGGCGAAGCTGCCGGGCGGCAAGACGCTGCTCCTCGAGGAGCTGCTGACCGGGCCGGAGCTGTCGGTGATGGCGCTGTGCGACGGCGAGCGCTGGGTGCTGCTGGCCCCCTCGCAAGATCACAAGCGCGTCTTCGACGGAGATCGCGGCCCGAACACGGGCGGCATGGGCGCCTACGCGCCAGCCAACCTGCTGAGCGAGGCGCAGCTCGACGAGGTGGGGCGCACGGTCATCGGCCCGACGCTGCGCGAGCTGAGCAGGCGCGGCACCCCGTTCCGCGGCGCGCTCTACGCCGGCCTGATGCTCACGCCGCAGGGCCCCAGGGTGCTCGAGTTCAACGCGCGCCTCGGCGACCCCGAGACGCAGGTCTTGATGATGCAGCTCGACGAAGATCTCGCTGTGTTGATCCGCGACTGTGCCCGCGGGCAGCTCGAGCCGCGCGCGCTGCGCTCGACGGCCGGCGCGTCGGTCGGCGTGGTGCTGGCCGCCGAGGGCTACCCCGACAGCCCGCGCACCGGTGACGCCATCGCGCTGCCGGCGGTGCCCGAGGGGCACGTGATCTTTCACGCCGGCACCCAGCAGGTCGGCGGCGAGCTGCGCACCGCGGGTGGGCGCGTGCTGACGGTCTGCGCGCGCGGCGCGACGGTCGCCGAGGCGCGGGCGAAGGCCAACGCGCTGGCAGAGCAGGTGACGTGGAAGGGCCGACACTTCCGCCGGGACATCGGCGCAGGCGCGCCCTGATGGCAGGGCTCGGGCGCGGCGTCATCGAGCGGTACGTGCTGCGCGAGCTCGCGGTGCCGATCGCCGCGGCCACCGTGGTGCTGCTCGCGCTCTTCTACGCGATGGTGCTGGTGCGCGGCGTCGACTTCCTCCTCGGGAGCGCCGCGCAGCCGCTCGATTGGCTCACCCTGGGCAACGCGATGCTGCCGATGCTCGTGCCGCAGGTGTTGCCGCTCTCGTTCTTGATCGGCGTGATGATGGGCTTCGCGCGGCTGGGCGAAGACGGCGAGCTCACCGCGCTCGCGGCGGTCGGCGTCTCTCCAGTGCGGTTGCTGCGGCCGGTGTTGCTGCTCGCGCTGGCGTGCTGCGCGGTGCTGAGCGTGACGATCTTCGCGTGGAAGCCGTGGGGCATGCAGGTGATGCGGCAGACCGCGCGCGACGTGATCGAGCGCAACATCCTGGGGGATCTCCAGCCGGGCTCGGTGCGCGCCGACTTGCCCGGCGTGGTGTTCGCCGCCGAGACGGTCTCGCCCGGCCCGACGTGGGGCGGGGTGGTGATGATCGACGAGCGCGATGGCCGCGGCACGCAGGTGCTCACCGCGCCGCGCGCCAGCGCCTCGTTCGAGACCGGCGTCGGCATCTCGCTGCAGCAGGGCACGGTGATCCAGCGCGAGGCGGGCGACGAGTTGCTCACCACCACCTTCGAGCGCGGCACGGTGCTCTTCAACGTCGCCGACGCGCTCAACCGGCGCGACACGTTCCGCTTCGGGCACGAAGAGCTCTCGCCGATCGATCTGCTCGACCGCGCTCGCGAGGCCGAGGCCGGCGGTGGGAGCGGGGTGGGGTTTCGCTCGGCGTTCCACCTGCGGTTGTCGCAGCTGGTCGCGCCGCTGGCGTTGGCGCTGGTGGCGACCGCCGTCGCGCTGGCCGGCCGCCGGCGCGGCGCGCGCACCGCGGCGCTCATCGCGTTCGGCGTCTACCTCGGGTGGTTCGTGCTCTCGCGCGTCGCGGTGCAGCTGGGCGAGAAGGGCGCGGTCGCGCCGCCGGTGGCGGGCTGGTCGGCGCTGGTGCTCACGGTGATCGTCGGGGCGCTCGCGCTCGCATGGGTCTCGCGGCGGGGGGCGCGCCGATGACCTGGGGACGCTCGGCGTCGAGGCTGCGCGACACGACGTTCGTGCTGCTCGTGGGTCTCGGAGCGGGCTGGTCGCGCCGACGTGGGTTTCGCGGAGAGGGGCGCGTCGATGACCTGCGCTCGACGCCGTTCGTGGGTCTCCCGGCCAGGGGTGCGCCGATGACCTGCGGACGCTCGACGTCGCGGCTGCGCGGCAGGACGTTCGTCTCGCAGGGCCCGAGGGCCCGGTGCGGGGCGCTCACGCTCGCATGGGTCTCACGGCGGGGGGCGCGCCGATGACCTGGGAGCGCTCGATGATGCGGCTGTGCGGCACGATCTTCGTGCTGCTCGCGCTCGCGCTCGTCGCGCTCTTTCTGGTCGTCGACTTCGGCGAGTGGCTGCGCATCTACGCCGGCAAGCCGGTCGAAGACGTGGCGCGGCTCTACTGGTTCCGCTCGCACCTCGCGCTCGTGCAGTTCGCGCCCGCGGCGATCGCGCTCAGCGGCGGCCTCGCGGTCACGGTCGTGCGCCGTCGCGGCGAGTGGACGGCGCTCAAGGCGCTCGGCGCCTCGCCCACCCAGCTGGTGCGCCCGGTGGCGGTGGTGGCGCTGGTGGCGGCGCTCGGGCTCCTCGCCTTCCAGGAGTTCGTCGTCAGCCAGTCGGGCCCGGCGGCCGATCGCATGATGGTCGAGCGCTTCGACCGGTGGGGCGACTTCCTCGTCGTGTACTCGCCGCGGCGCTGGTTCCGCGCCGGGCCGTGGTTCGTCAACGTGCGCGGCGACGTCGCGACGCTCGCCGACGTGCGGCTCTTCGAGGTGCAGAACGGGCAGCTCGCGCGGTGGCTCGAGGGCGAGCGGCTGGTGCGCGTCGGTGAGGGCTCGTGGCGGCTCGAGAAGGCGACCGAGCTCACCTTCGCTGGTCCGTCGGTGACCGGCTCGCGCGCCGGCGACTTCGAGCTCTCGCTGCCGCTGCGGCCCGAGATCACGCAGCTCGCCGTGGGCCGCCCGGAGTGGCTGCCGGTGGCGACGCTGGCGGGGCAGGTGGGGGTGATGAGCGCCTTGCAGTTGCCGACCGAGGCGACGCGGTTCGCGATTCACCAGCGGTGGGCGTCGGGGCTGGCGGCGGTGCTCGCCGCGGTGCTGACGGCGTTGCTGGCGCTGTCGGGGCGGGCGCGGCCGTCGGTGGCGATGGCGATCGTCTCGGGCGGGGCGTTGTACGGTGCGTTGTTCGTCGGGGCGATGATCTCGCGGAGCCTCGCGCTCAATGGGCGGTTGCCTCCGTCGCTCGCGGCCTGGGTGGTGCCGGTGGTGTTGCTTGGCGCTTGCTCGTTGCTCGCTCGGCGGGTGTGGCGGCTCGCGTGAGTCGTGAGTCGGCGACCTGTTTCTCCTCACCCCGACCCTCTCCTCTGAAGAGGAGAGGGAGAGGGAGCACTGGTTACGGATCGTCGACGAGCGCGTTCACCAACCGCACTCCGACGAACGTGTGGTGCGCCCGCTGCCGCTCGTCGAGCGCCCACTCGATCGGCTCGACGCGCTCGAACTTCGCGGCGAGCTCGGGCGGAGGCTCAGCGTCCCACCACTCGCCGATCCACACCGCGTCGCTGCCCCTCGGCACGTGCGGCTGGGGCCACAGATCGTACTGGCTGCGCCGGCCCCCTCGCGTCGTCACCGGCAACCCGGTGTGCAGCGAGACGAGCGACGAGAGCTGGTACCGCGCGGTGTAGACCGGCAGCCCGAGCTCCTTCACGCGCGAGAGCGCCGCCCAGCCGTGCAGCTTGATGATCGCCGGGTTGCCCCACGCGGGCTTCGGAGGCGCGACGAGCACCACCACGCCGCCGAGCACCACCACCACGTTGAGCCACAGCGCCGCGAGCTTGAGCCTCGGCCGCGCCAGCAGCGCCACGCCCACCGCGCCCGAGAGCCACGCCGCGGCCGACCAGTTGGCCTCACCGCGCGCGCGCAGCGACGCGTAGCCGAAGAAGAGCACCGGGAGCACGGTGGCGATGCCGAGCGGCGGCTTGCGGGGCCCACGCACCAGCCACGCGCCGATCAGCACCAGCAGGAGCGGCCCGGCCATGCCGAACTGACCGCCGACGAACTCGAGGAACGTCGGCCACCCGCCACCGCCGCCGAGCCCGTGGGCGAACTGAAAGCGAAAGCCTTCCCAGTCATGCTGCGCGTTCCAGATCAGCGTGGGCGACGTCACCGCGAGCGCGATCAGCCCGACCGAGATGACCTGCAGCGGCCGCCGCCAGAGCACCCACAGCACCGGCGCCCCGAGGAGGATGCCGTTGTACTTCGAGAGCATCGCCAGGCCCCACAAGGCGCCGGTGAGCACGGTGCGCCGCCAGCCCTCGGGGCCGAGCAGCGCGACGAGCGTCCACACCCAGAAACACAGCAGCGGCGCGTCGGGCGTGGCGATGGTGCCCAGCAGGTTCGCCGCGGGCGTGCTCGCGAAGAGCGCCGTCGCCCAGAGCGCCGCCTCGGCGTCGGCCCCCACGCGCAGCGCGAGCCGGTGCACGCCGAAGAGCGTCGCGAGGCCGAAGAAGAGCGCGCTGGTGCGCACCCCGAGCAGCGCGATGCCCCACGCCACGAGGCCCGGGTGATCGAAGTACGAGAGCTGCGGGTGCGTCGACCACGACAGGTAGTAGGCCTCGTCGGGGTACGTCTCGGTGCCGAGCGCCAACACCACCCGCGCCGCGAGGCACAGGCCGAGCGCGATCAGCGCCGGGCGTCTCACGTCAGCCTCAACGCGCGCCGGTAGACCTGCAGCGTCTGCTTCGCGCAGTCGTCCCACGAGGCGCGCGCCACGCGTTCGGCGCCCGCGGCCACCAGATCGCGCCGCAGCGCCTCGTCGCGGAACACCCGCAGGCACGCCTCGCGCCACGCGAGGCTGTTGTCGGCCGGCACCAGCACCGCCGCCTGGCCCAGCACCTCGGCGTGGGCGCCGGCGTTCGAGGCGATCACCGGCGCGCCGCACGCCATCGCCTCGAGCGCGGGGAGCCCGAAGCCCTCGTACTTCGAGGGCACCAGCACCGCGGTCGCGCCGCCGTAGAGCCGCACCAATTCCTCGTCGGGCAGGGGCGAGAGCTCGATGACCTTGTCGGGCAGGCCGAGCGCCCGGCGCGCACCACGGCCGGCGAGCAGCACCAGCGGTGCCGGGAGCCCCTCGACGATCGGCCCGAGCACCTTGAGGTTCTTGAACGCCTTGGTGTTGCCGATCGCCGCGAAGTACTTCGGCGGCAAGCCACGGCGGGCGCGGAAGTCGGAGAGTTCCTGCGGGGGCGGCACGTGGAACGACGCGTCGACGCCGTTGCCGATCACCTGCAGCCGCTCGGGCTTGAGCCCCAGGCGCGTCGCGAGCTCGGTGCGGCTGAACTCCGAGACGGTGATGAGCGCCTCGGCGCGCGCGGCCCGAGGCCCGACCACCAGCTTGTAATACGCGAGGTGGGTGAGGCTGCTGCTCTCCTCGAGCGCGAGGTGGTTGGCGTCGTGAATGGTCGCCACCAGCTTCCCCGGCCACAGCGCGGGCAGGGAGAACGAGGTGGCGTGGAAGAGATCGGGCCGGTGGCGCACCAGGTCGGCGGCGAGGGTCGGTTGCTCGAAGGCCGAGAGGAACTCCGAGCGCGCCTTCACCAGCGGAATGCGCGGGGCGAGCGCGCCGAGGTCATCGGGAATGCCCGCCGGCGCCGTCAGCCCGACGAACTGCCACGTCGGCTCGAGAGCCGGGAGCCGCCGCGCCAGCTCGAGCGCGTACCGCGCGATGCCATGGAGATGACCCCGCACCATGCGCAGGTCGAGGAGGACCTTCACCACGCTTCGCAGCGTACACAGGCTTCGTGTAGAGGGCCCTTTTTCCTCGTGCCGCCCGCGCTCCCCACCTCGTTGCAGCAACGCCGCGTGGCCCTGGTCCACGACTGGCTGCTCACCTGGCGGGGGGGCGAGAAGGTGCTCGAGGCGATCGCCGAGCTCTTCCCCAGCGCGCCGATCTTCACGCTCTTCCACGATCCCGCCGACATGAGCCCGGGCATCGAGTCGCACCGCGTCGTCAGCTCGTGGCTCGATCGCCTGCCCGGCGCGCGCACCCGGCACCGCCACTTCCTGCCGTTGATGCCCGCCGCGATTCGCGCGCTCGACGTGGGCGAGGTCGACCTGGTCATCAGCTCGAGCCACTGCGTCGCCAAGGGCGTGCGCGCGCCACGCGGCGCCCGGCACCTGTCGTACGTGCACGCGCCGCTCCGCTACATGTGGGACCGGTTCGACGACTACTTCGGGCCGGGCCACGCCTCGACGCCGGTGCGCCTCGCCGCGCGCGCCCTGCGGCCGTGGCTGCGCGCGTGGGACGTGGCGAGCGCAGTGCAGGTCGATCGCTTCGTCGCCAACAGCGCGCACGTCGCCCGGCAGATCGAGCAGCGTTACGCGCGCGTCGCCCGCACCATTCACCCGCCGGTGGAACTGGGCCGCTTCACGCAGGGCTCGCTCGAGGGCACGGGGGAGGGTGGCTACTTCCTCTGTCTCGGCGCGCTCGCCCCGTACAAGCGGCTCGATCTCGCCATCGAGGTCTTCCGCCGCAACGGCCGTACGCTGTGGATCGCGGGGTCCGGCCAGAGCTCGCGGTGGCTCAGCGATCTGCCGCCCAACATCAAGGCGCTCGGGCAGGTCAGCGACGCCGAGCTGCCCGCGCTCCTGCGCAACGCACGCGCGCTCGTCTTCCCCGGGGTCGAAGACTTCGGCATCACCCCGCTCGAGGCGCAGGCGACCGGCCGCCCGGTGATCGCCTTCGCGGGCGGTGGCGCGCTCGAGACGGTGCTGCCGACGACCGGCCTCTTCTTCCACGAGCAGACCATCGACTCGCTCGAGACCGCGGTCGCGGAGTTCGACGCCTTCGAGGCGGAGTTCGAGCCCGCGGCGGCGCGCGCCCAGGCGATGCGCTTCTCACGAACGGCCTTCCAGGCCGCGCTCGTCGAGGAGCTGGTGCGGGTCATGGGGTGAGCGGAAGAAGGCGAGGTACGCCGCTCCGCCCATCGCGAGGTACGCGACCGTCTTGGGGATCATCAGCAGCCCGACCATCGGGAAGTGCTGCACCAGCAGGATCACCGGCAGGTAGCAGGCGAACGAGACGGCCATCAGGGCGCCCATCACGCGCAGCGCACGCTCCCGAAGGAAGAGCACCGTCACCACCACGCCCACCACGACGAGCGGCACGTTGCGCACCAGCGACCAGCCGAACGGCGGCACCGCGGCGCCCCAGTCGTTGCCCGGCAGCACCAGCAGCACCAACCTCAGCGCCGAGACGCCGATGACGGTCGCACCGAGCGCGCCCATCGCTCGCCCCGTTCGCACCCGCCACGCGTCGAACATCAGGGCGTAGAAGATCGTCACCGTGATCGCCGTGGGGAACCCGCCCCAGCCGACCCACGCCGAGAACCGCGGCGGGTCGAGGTGGGCGAGCACGCGCAGCCCGATGTGTCCCAGGTCTCCGGTGCCGAGCAGCGTGAAGGCCCACGCCAGTCGCCGCGCCATCGGCTGGTCGCGCGCAGGCAGGCTGCTGCAGCGCGCGAGCATCGTGCCCCCGAGCGCGAAGATGGCGACGAGGTAGAAGAGGTCGAACCCGAACTCGAAGGTGGTTGAGTCCATGCCACCCAGGTGCTGCATCGCCCGCGCCGCTCGAAGGGGCGCGCTTTTCAGGACCGGCGGCGGGGGCGGGCTGCAGGCTTTGCGTCGCTTACTCGAACTTCACGCGCCGGGTGATCACCGCGCCGCCGCGTTCCAGCTCGACCTCGAGCCCCGAGGCGCGCGACAGCCCCTGCACGACGCCGAGCGCGCTGGGCACCGAGTCGATCGCCTGGCCATTGACCGCGCGGATCACGTCGCCCGTCCGAAGCCCCATCGTCGCGAGCATCGAGCCCTCGCGCACGTACGACGCGCGCACGCCCGCCCAGCGGCCTCCGTTGAAGGCGGGCATGAACTGCACCTGGCTCAACAGGGGCGATGGGTCGCGCAGCAGCGCCTCGACGGTCTCCCTCTTGACCGTGTCGGGCGCGCTCGTGGGAGGTGCGTCGGCGCGAGGCGGCGAGAGGGCGGCGCGCGCGGCGATGCCCCGCCCGAGCTCTTCCTCGCGATCGCCGCGGCGCACGGTGATCACGCCATGACCGATGGCGATCACCGTCGCGTCGAGCAACGCGTCACCGGGCCGCACCTCGAACGGCCGCGCGGTGCATTCCACGGTCGCGAAGGACTGCTCGACCTTCACGCTCCGCAGCGTGCCCAGCACCCGGCACGGCAACGGCGCGAGCGCCTCGCGCGTGACGGCGACGGCGACCGCCGGGTGGAGCCCGAGCAGCGCGGTCAACCGGGCGGTGGGGAAGGGCGACGGATCGGCGAGGGCGGGCCCCGCCACCAGGCACAGCGTCAACGCGAGTCGGCTCATGCCGTGCTGCGCAGAGCAACCGGGGCACCACCGCCAACCCTTCGATTCGCGGGCAGAATTGCCCCTCGGGCACGCGCTCGCCGTGACGTGCTGTCACGCCCGGCGTGGCGCCGGTGCCAAATCGCCGCCCCGGGCCGCCCGTGCTATGGCCACGGGCGCCGTGTTCACCCGGTTCCAGCGCTTCTACAACTCGATCAAGCTGGTCACCGACCTGCTGACGATCGCCGTGTCGTTCGCGGTGGCGTGGTGGCTGCGCTTCGAGTTCTTCGAGCACGAGTCGGTGCCGCCGCTGCGCGAGAGCCTCGAGACGCTGGCGCTCTCGCTGGTGATCTTCCCCGTCATCTTCCGCGGGTCGAACCTCTACACGACCAACCGCGGGCGCTCGCACATCCAGGAAGTGTTCGAGGTCTTCAAGGCCACGGCGCTCTCGACGCTGGTGCTGGTCGGCGTCAGCTACTTCATTCGCGAGCGGTACAGCCGCCTCACCATCGTGCTCTTCGCGGGCAGCGCGTTCGTGCTGTTGAGCCTGGTGCGCCTGTCGTTCCGCGCGATCTTCAACGAGCTGCGCCGCCGCGGCGTGAACGTGAAGACCATTCTCGTGGTCGGCGCCGGTCAGCTCGGCCAGCGGGTGGTGGAGACCATCGAGCAGCACCGCGAGCTGGGCTTCAAGGTGACCGGCCTGCTGACCCGCAAGCCCGAGAAGGTCGGCACGCTGGTCAGCCACGTGCCGGTGGTCGGCCTGTTCGGCGACCTGAGCCGCGCGCTCGACGAGCACCAGCCCGACCAGGTGATCCTCGCCTTGCCGCTGGA
This sequence comes from Myxococcaceae bacterium, assembly GCA_046351675.1. GTDB lineage: Bacteria > Myxococcota > Myxococcia > Myxococcales > Myxococcaceae > Archangium_A. The sequence goes on along the minus strand of JAXLYB010000011.1, from coordinate 221,524 downwards.
AGAGCAGCCGCAGCTGCGCGAGCTGATGGAAGTGCTGGCCTTGCGCACCGTCGACGTGAAGGTGGTGCCCGACCTCTTCAACTACGTCACCCTGCGCGGCGGCCTCGAGGAGTTCGGCGGCCTGCCCATCATCAGCCTGCAGGGCGCCCCGCTCGAGGGGTGGAACCGCATCGCCAAGCGCGTGTTCGACCTGCTGCTCTCGGCGCTGGCGCTGCTCTTCTTGAGCCCGGTGATGCTGATCGTCGCGGTGCTGGTGAAGCTCACCAGCCGGGGCCCCGTCTTGTACGCGCAAGAGCGCATGGGCATCGATGGCCAGCTGTTCCACATGTACAAGTTCCGCACGATGAAGGTCGACGCGGAGCGCGCCGGCGCGCAGTTCGCCACCGCCGACGACCCGCGCCGCACGCCGATCGGCACCTTCCTGCGCCGCTTCTCGTTCGACGAGCTGCCCCAGTTCTGGAACGTGCTCACCGGAGACATGAGCCTCGTGGGCCCGCGCCCCGAGCGCCCGGTCTTCATCGAGGAATTCAAGAAGCAGATCCCCCGCTACCACCTGCGGCACATGGTGAAGTCGGGCATCACCGGCTGGGCGCAGGTCAACGGCCTGCGCGGCAACACCAGCATCAAGGACCGCATCGACTACGACCTCTATTACATCGAGAACTGGTCGATGCTCTTCGACCTGAAGATCCTGGTGCGCACCGCGCTGGGCGGCTTCCTCTCGAAGAACGCGTACTGACCGATGCTGGCCCTCGCGCTCGCCCTGTTGCTCTCGGCGCCGCCGGCCGGCGCGAAAGACGCGAAAGCCCCTCCCGTCGCGGGCCCGACCGCCGCCGAGACCGCCAAGCTCTTCTTCCTCGCGGGCGACGTGCAGAAGGCGCAGGAATGGGCGCAGCGGGGCTTGAAGCGCGAGCCGAAGACGTGCGGGCCGCTCAACAAGCTGATCGCCGAGTACGCGTTCCTCCTCAGCCACGCCGACGAGTTCACCCCCGAAGAGGCGAAGCGCTTCTTCGAGCTCGACCGCACCATCTCCCCGACGGTGCGCGGCAAGCTGACCGAGAAGGCCTACGAGAAGTACGTGAAGCATCCGCTCGAGCTGGCGAAGTCCCGATCGAAGGGTGACGAGGCCGGGGCGCGCGAGCTGCTCGACAAGGTGTTGATCGCCGACCCCGCCAACGCCGACGCGAAGGCGCTGCTGGCGAGCCTGGGCGCCACCGACGCCGGGCGTTGAACTTCAGGGCCGCAATCGCCCACGGAGCCACCCGTACAGGCGGCATGCGCTCGCTCGCCACCGCCCTGTTCCTGTCGTCGACGCTCCTCGCTTCGTCTGCTCTGGCCGTCACCGGCAGCGGCACCAAGCTCAAGGAAACCCGGAAGATCAGTGACTTCACGGAGATCGAGGTCTCCGACGGCATCACCCTCGACGTGCAGAAGGGCGCCACCTCGCTCACCATCGAGGGCGACGACAACCTCGTGCCGCTCTACACGACCGAGGTGGTGAAGGGGCGCCTGCGCATCCACCGCGCGACCCGCGAGAGCGTGCGCACCAAGCTCGAGCTGGTGGTGCGCGTGACGACGCCCTCGCTCAAGCGCATCGAGGCGAGCGGCGGGGTCGACGCGACGCTCGACGGCGTGGCCGCGAAGGACTTCGAGGCGACCCTCTCGGGTGGCGTGGACTTCAAGGCGCAGAAGCTCGATCTCGACACCCTGGCGCTCGAGGCCTCGGGCGGCGTGGAGCTGACGCTGGCCGGCAAGGCGAAGTCGGCGAAGGTGCAGGCCTCGGGCGGGGTGAATCTCAAGGGCAAGGGCCTGGAGATCGCCCAGCTCACGGTCGACGCCAGCGGCGGCTGCTCGCTCGACGTGACGGCCCGCGAGTCGATCACCGGCGAGGTGTCGGGCGGCGTCGGGGTGACGGTCTACGGCAACCCGCCGAAGTCGCGGGTGCGCACCTCGCCCGGGGCGAGCGTGGACTACGTCGACTGACTGATTCTTCGGTTGGCATTCGACGGCGAGTACGCTCCTCGTCGCGTGTGGGGTGAAGAGACCACCGACCTCGTGCAGGTCGTCTTCGGCAAGCGCTGGCGCCTCGATGGGCGGCTGGGCGCCGGAGGCATGGGCGCGGTGCTCGCCGCCACCGACGTGCAGAGCGGTGAGCGGGTGGCGATCAAGACGCTCGCCATGCAGCTCATCGAGCAGCCGGAGTTCGTGCGCCGTTTCAAGCGCGAGGCCGAGCTGCTCTCACGCCTCTCGCACCCGGGCCTCCCGCCCTTCGTCGCCATCGCCGATCACGACGGCATGCCGTTCTTCGTGATGAAGCTCATCGACGGGCGAACGCTGGGCGACATCTTGAAGGAAAAGAAGCGCCTGGTGGCCACCGAGGCGCTCCCGCTGCTGCGCCAGCTGGCCGAGGTGATGGAATACCTCCACTCGCGCGGCGTGGTGCACCGCGACCTGAAGCCCGACAACCTGATGATCGACGCGGCCGGGCACCTCACGCTGGTCGACTTCGGCATCAGCTCGGAGACCGGCGTGACGCGCCTGACGCTGCCGGGCGTCGCGGTGGGCACCCCGATGTACATGGCCCCCGAGCGCGTCACCTCGGGCGAAGCGACGGTGGAGTCCGACGTCTACGCGATGGGCATGCTGGCCTTCACGCTGCTGGTCGGCGAGCACCCCTTCGCGAAGGAAGATCGCGCCGGCATGCTGACGCGGCAGGTGAACGAGGTGCCGCGGGCGGCGAGCACCATGAACCCCGCCATCTCCGAGGCGGTCTCGACCGTGCTGGCGCGCGCGCTCAACAAGACGCCCTCGGCCCGTTACCGCTCGGCCCGCGCCTTCGTCGGCGCGCTCACCGAGGCCTTCGGCTTCGATCGCACGCACGACGGCGAGGAGAAGACCGACGAAGAAGCGCTCGGCCGCCCGCTGCCGCCCACCGTGGTCGGCCGCAAGCCCACCAACCAGGCCGTGCCGCAGGCGCCCCCCGACGCGCGCCCGACGATGGCCGCTTCGCCCGACGAGCTGCCCAGGCCGCCGCGCAAGGCCACCCAGGGCGCGGTGCCGGCGCCTGCGCCCGTGCTGAGTCCGCGCGACACGGCCCCCGACGCGCCCCAGGTGCCCTCGGCCTCGTCGTTGCCGGAGATCGCGCCCACCGTCATCCACGAGCCGCCCACCACCCCGGCGCCGGCCGACGTGCCCGCCGGCTTCCGGCAGCCCGACTGGGTGGGCTGGGCGGTCGGCGTGGGCGCGGTGTTGCTGGTGCTGGCGCTGGCGGTGATCGTCTTCCGCTGAAAAAGCACGCAACTCCTGGCGGGCTGGTGCGAGAACTCTCTTGAAGGTTGCACGCGGGGAACACCTCGCGCCGCCCTTCACCACCCCCGAACCGGAGAGCAGCGACCATGAAGACCACCACCACCCGTCCGTCCACCCGTCCGTCCACCCCCAACCCGGTTCGCCTCGAGGAGCGGATCGCCCGGCAGCAGCAGCGCATCAACAACGGCGTGCGCACCGGCGCGCTGACCGCCGACGAGGCCAGGCAGCTGCAGGGCCGGCTCGACGGCGCGCAGGCCGACCTGATGAAGGACGGCTTCGAGGGCAAGAAGGTGCGGCGCGAGCTCAAGTCGCTCAGCAAGGACATCTTCAAGAACAAGCACAACGCCGACTTCGACCCCGCGCAGAAGATGAAGAACCTCGACGCGCGGCTCGAGCAGGGCGCGAAAGACGGCACGCTCACCCCCGAGGAGCAGGCGCAGCTCAAGGCGCAGGCCGACGCGGTGCGCGCGGCGATCCCCAACGCCACGACCCCCGAGGCGAAGGCCCAGCTGCAGAAGTCGATGGCTCAGCTCAGCCGCGCGGTGAAGTCGGCGCGCCACAACGACAGCTTCGACGGCACCGCGCGCAAGGCGTCGTTCGACGCGCGCATCCAGGCGGGCGAGCGTGACGGCAGCCTGACCGCCGCCGAGGCCGCGAAGCTGCGCGCCGACGAGGCGAAGCTCGACCCGGCCAGCAACAAGAACCACGAGGCCTTCGATCGCTTCAGCCGCGACCTCTTCAAGGCCCGCCACAACTCGCAGCTCAACGTGCCCCAGGCCGTCCAGTCGATGAGCACGCAGATCGACGCCCTGCAGACGAAGGGCGTGCTCACCGCGACGCAGGCGACCCAGTACAAGACCGAGCTCTCGACGCTCTCGGCGAGCAACACGCCGGGGCAGGGCGCGCGCCTCAACGCCTTGCGCGAGCGCCTGCAGGGCTTCGAGCTCCAGGCCGCGCCGCAGCCGGTCTCCCTCGGCGTCTGAAGAGGGGGAAAGAAGAAAAGCGGCTCCCGGTTGCCCGAAAGCCGCTTCCCCCTCCCTGAGATCAACTGACAGGGCCGCTCTTCGCGCCCGCCCCGTCTGGCCGTCCCTGGTGCGTGACCAGGGGCGGCCCTTGTTCTCGAATTCTCGTGCGCGAAAGACCCACACCCCCGAAGGGGTGTGCAATTTCAAAAGCGCGTCAGCTGCAGCCGGTGGTCGCGCCGCAGTTGTGGCACTTGTAGCAAGCGCCGTTTCGCACCGTGATGGTGCCGCAGACCGGGCAGGGCGGAGCGTCGGCCTGGTTCAGGAACGCCGACTTCGCGTCGCTGTGGGCCGAAGGCGCGCTGACGGCCGGCTTCGGAGCGCTGGGCGCGGCGGCCGACGACACCTTCTTCGCCTCGGCTTCCATCAGGCTCTCGGTCTGCCCTTCCTGCGGCAGGAACTTCAGCGACAGCCAGCGGAAGATGTAGTCGGTGATCGACTTGGCGATGGGCAGATCGGGGTTGTTGGTGAAGCCCGACGGCTCGAAGCGGGTGTGGCTGAACTTGTCGCTCAGCACCTTGAGCGGCACGCCGTACTGCAGCGAGAGCGAGATGGCGGTCGCGAACGAGTCCATCAGGCCCGAGACCGTGCTGCCTTCCTTCGCCATGGTGATGAACAGCTCACCGGGCTGGCCATCTTCGTACATGCCGACCGTCAGGTAGCCCTCGTGGCCCGCGATGCTGAACTTGTGGGTCAGCGCGCGGCGCTCGTCGGACAGGCGCTTGCGGGCGATGCGCTCGACCACCACCTGGGGCGCCGCGACGGCCACTTCGGCCTTCTTGGTTTCCTTGCTGGTGTTGAGCGGCTGGCTGCGCTTGCAACCGTCGCGGTACACGGCGACCGCCTTCAGGCCCGCGCGCCACGATTCCATGTACGCGGCCTCGATGTCTTCGACCGTCGCCTCGTTCGGCAGGTTGACGGTCTTGGAGATCGCACCCGAGAGGAAGGGCTGCGCCGCGCCCATCATCTTGATGTGGCCCATGTAGTGGATCGAGCGGCTGCCCTTGGCCGGCTTGAACGCGCAGTCGAAGATCGCGAGGTGCTCGGCCTTCAAGCCCGGCGCGCCTTCGATGGTGTCGTTCTTGTCGAGGTAGCTGACGATCGCCTCGACCTCGGTGGTCGAGTAGCCGAGCTTCTGCAGCGCGAGCGGCACCGTCTGGTTGACGATCTTCAGCATGCCGCCGCCGACGAGCTTCTTGTACTTGATGAGCGCGATGTCGGGCTCGATGCCGGTGGTGTCGCAGTCCATCATGAAGCCGATGGTGCCGGTCGGCGCGAGCACGGTGACCTGCGAGTTGCGGTACCCGTGCTGCTCACCGAGCTGCAACGCCTCGTCCCACACTTCCTTCTGGGCCGCGGCCAGGCGCGCGTCGCTCACCACGGGCAGCTGCCACGCGGCCTTGCGGTGCTTGCGAATGACACCCAGCATCGGCTCGCGGTTGACCGGGTAGCCGGCGAACGGCCCGAGGTGCTCGGCCATCTTCGCGCTCATCGCGTAGGCACGGCCACCCATCAGCGAGGTGACGGCGCCCGCGTACGAGCGGCCTTCGTCGCTGTCGTACGCCACGCCCTGCGCCATCAGCAGCGCGCCGAGGTTGGCGTAGCCCAGGCCCAGCGGGCGGAAGTCGAACGAGTTCTTCTCGATCTTCTCGGTGGGGTACTTCGAGAAGCCGACGATGATCTCCTGGCCGAGCAGGGTGATGTCGACCGCGTGCTTGAACGCCTCGACGTCGAATTCGCCGTCGATGGTGCGGAAGTGCATCAGGTTGAGCGACGCCAGGTTGCACGCCGTGTCGTCGAGGAACATGTACTCGGAGCACGGGTTGCTGGCGTTGATGCGCGCCGTGTTCGCCGAGGTGTGCCAGGCGTTGATGGTGCTGTCGAACTGCAGGCCCGGGTCACCGCACTGCCAGGCGGCCTGCGAGATCTCGCGGAAGAGATCGCGCGCCTTGTAGGTGTCGACGATCGAGCCGTCGCGCACCGCGCGGGTCGAGTAGCTGCGGTTCTCGGCCACCGCCTTCATGAACTCGTCGGTGACGCGCACCGAGTTGTTCGAGTTCTGGAAGAAGACCGAGCTGTACGCCTCGCCGTTGAACGACGGGTCGTAGCCCGCATCGATCAGCGCGTGCGCCTTCTTCTCTTCGACCACCTTGCACTTGATGAACTCGAGGATGTCGGGGTGCTCGGCGTTCAAGATCACCATCTTCGCCGCGCGGCGCGTCTTGCCGCCCGACTTGATGACGCCGGCGAACGCGTCGAAGCCCTTCATGAAGCTCACCGGGCCCGAGGCCGTGCCGCCGCCCTTGAGCGACTCGCGCGAGCTGCGAATGGGCGAGAGGTTCGAACCCGTGCCCGAGCCGTACTTGAAGAGCATGCCCTCGGTCTTCGCCAGCCCGAGGATCGACTCCATCGAGTCTTCGACCGAGTTGATGAAGCACGCGCTGCACTGCGGGTGATCTTCGACGCCGACGTTGAACCAGACGGGCGAGTTGAAGGCGACCTTCTGGCGGAGCAGGAGGTGCGTCAGCTCGGCGTGGAACGCGCTCTTCGCCTCGGTCGACGCGAAGTAGCCGCCCATCTCACCCCAGCGGGTGATGGTGTTGACGACGCGGCCGACCAGCTGGCGCACCGACGACTCGCGATCGGGCGTGCCCGGCGTGCCGCGGAAGTACTTCGACGCGACGACGTTGGTGGCCAGCATCGACCACGACTTGGGCACTTCGATGTTCTTCTGCTCGAAGACGACCTTGCCGTCTTCGCCGCTGATCGACGCCGAGCGGAACTCCCAGGCGATCTCGTCAGCCGGGTCCACGCCGGGGGTCGTGAAGTAGCGGGGCACGTTCAGGCCCAGCGCCTTGCCCTTGCGGGGCACGGCACGCGCGTCGACTTCACGCAGGGTCGGCGAGGTGGTGGTCGGCGAGGTGGTGGTGGTGGCGGCTCCGGGAGTGATCTTCTCCATGTGTTCCCCTCTCACTACAAACTGCGGCGTTCAGGTGCTGGCTTGACTGATGGCTTGACTGGTTGACTGGGCTCGAGACCGATTCGATTGACTGAGTGTGTGTGCGGGCGGCCGCGAAGGGACAAAGCCGCCCTGGCCCGCCGGTTCGTGCAAACCGGGGGTGCGAAAGTCGCGAAAGGTAGGATGTTTCGTGCTCCGGAGCCCCTCCAGCTCCGTTCCCGAACCGGCAGGTGCCGGCGTGGGGGCGCGACTTATGCCTTTCGTGGCGTCCACGTGTCAAGCGTCTCATCACAAGATGTGGTGTCAAATTTTCTTCCGATACCCAAGACTTAGGGGGTCTCGCACCTCGTGCTACAGGTCTGAATCGCGCGGGAGGCGGAAAATCGGCCTCGGCGCTGCGAGTGTGCACGTGCCTACATCGCTGAGCAGAAGCAGCCCTGATGTGAATGGTCATGACCCTACATTACTTTTCATGGTTCCCGAGCGAATCGGGCGCGCGACTTTGCTGATTGTGCGTGTTCTGGGGTGATCAACTTTCCCTCGGAGCACCTCAGCGCCGCCCCGGCAAATCGGCCTTTTCGCACACCCGCACCATCAGCCAAGGTGCCTGACGGGCGGTGGGCAAAACGACAAAATGCGCCTGCCGCGAATGAGGTATCTCTCGCGCATGCCTCCTCCGTACGCGCGCCACCTCTTCATCTGCACCAACCGTCGCCCCGACGGCAGCCCGCGTGGCTGCTGCGCGAGCAAGGGTGGCGACGAGCTGCGCCTGGCCTTCAAGAAGGAACTCGACGCCCAGGACGTGAAGGGGGTGCGCGCCAACGGCGCCGGCTGCCTCGACGCCTGCGAGCGCGGCATGGCGGTCTGCGTCTACCCCGACAACGTCTGGTACGGCCCGGTGAGCAAGGACGACGTGAAGGAGATCGTGTCCACCCACATCAAGGGCGGCCAGGTGGTCGAGCGGCTGGTGATGAAGCTGCCCATCGACCGCAAGAAGGACTGACCCTCAGTCCCCGCCGTTGCGCGCGAAGTAGGGGTGCAGCCCGATGGCCTTGATGGCCTTCGCGTCGGGGAACGTCTTGAGGCGATACCGCAGCGGCCAGTAGCTGGTGTCGGGCTTCATCTTCTGGCCCACCAGCTTGAACACGTCGTCCCACTTGCCGGCGGCGATGACGCGCTGGTTCTCGGGGCGGTCGATGTCGACGAACACCACGAAGTCGGCCTTCGGCATCAGGGTGTCGGCGCCCTTGGTCCACACCGCGTAGGTGAGCGGCTTGCCGTCGTCGTCTTCGGTGAAGAGGGTGGTGCCCACGAAGATGTCGGTGCCGTCCTTCTCGAACTTGGCGTCGAGGGCCTTCTTCTGATCGTTGGCGTCCTGCGCGACGGCCTTCTGGCGCAGCTCGGCGAGGTGGGTGTCGGGCTCGGGCACGAAGGGCTCCAGGCCGCTCTTCGTCAGCCGCCAGCCACGCCCCCCGTTGGCGCGGGGCAGGGCGAGGTAGGTGTCGAGCAGGTCGGCCACCGCGTCGAGCCCGGCGTCGTCGTCGCTGCCGGTGATGACCAGGTGATCGCGCTGGGGCAGGAAGACCACCGGGTCGCCCTTCACCTTCAGCTTGCGAATGGTGTCGAAGAGCAGCGCCCGGGCGATGTCGTGGTTGTCGGCCCACTGCGATTCCCACACGCCGGGCGAGGGGTTGGCGAAGGCCTTCTGGCTGCGGGCGACGAGGTTCTTCTTGCCCTCGAGGAACAGCTCGTCGGGGTCGATGCCCCAGTCTTCGAGGTTCTTCTTCGTGACGAACTGCATGTTGTTGGCGCCGTCGAAGACCGCCACCTGCACCAGGTCGTCGGCCAGCGGCTTGAACACCAGCTGGTCGGTCTTGCCGGTCTGGATGCCGATGAGCTCGACGAAGATGCGCTCGCGCACGGTGGTGAGCACCTGCGACTTCGCCTCCGACCAGCCGGCCGGCACCTCGGCGGGGAGCAGGCTCTGCGCCGCCTGGCGGATGTAGTCGTCCTTCTTCGCCTCGGGCAGGGCCGCGTACTCGTCGTAGAGGTTGCCCAGCTGCAGCACCGCGCCGTCGTCGTTCACCAGCGCAAAGCGCTTGGCGTCCAGGCGATAGCCCTCGTGGCCGTCTTCCTTGAGCTGGGCGATGACGTCGGCGGCGAAGAGCGCCTTGTCGGCTTCCTCGTCGGCGTTGAGGCCCGCGGTCGGGTCGCCGATCTCATCGTCGGGCGGGGTGGTGTCGTCGTCGTCGCCGACCGTCGGCTTGGTGGTCTTGGTCGTCTTGGTGAACTTCACGCCCGCGTCGGCGAGCGCCTTGCCGAAGAGGTCCTTGCCCTGCTGCTGCTGGTACGCCGTGTAGGCGCCCACCGCGAACAGGCCGCTGCAGCAGGCCAGGCCGCCGAACAGCAGCAGCAACACGACGGTGAGGACGGTCTTCGGCTGCTGCTGGCCCGGGGGCGGTGCGGGGTTGGGAGTCACGGCCCGGAGCCGAGCACAAATGAAACGGCCTCGCACCGATGCAGTGCGAGGCCGCGGGAGACCAGCGCTGGCGCGAACGTCAGCGGCGGCGGCCGAGCAGGCGCAGCAGGTTCAGGAACAGGTTCACGAAGTCGAGGTACAGCATCAGCGCGCCGGCGATCGAGAGCGACATGGCCGACGAGAAGCCGCTGTTGGCGTGGTACTGGCGGAGCTTCTGCGTGTCGTACGCGGTGAGGCCGGCGAACACGACCACCGCCGCGCAGCTCTTCACGAAGCCGAGCATGTCGCTCTGCACGAAGATGTTCACGATGCCGGCGATGATGATTCCGAAGAGGCCGATGATGAGGAAGCTGCGCCAGGCCGTCAGGTCCTTCTTGGTCACCGTGCCGTAGATCGACAGCGCGCCGAAGGTGCCGGCCGCGATGATGAAGGCCGTGCCGATGCTGCCCAGCTCGTACACGAGGAAGATGACCGAGAAGGTCAGCCCGTTGAGCACGGCGTAGAGCAAGAACATCACCGCTGCGACCGGCCCGCTCACGCGGCTCTGCATGAACGAGAACGCCAGCACCACGATGAACTCGACGGCGAGCAGCGGGAAGAACAGCGGCAACACCATGGCCGTCAGCGCCTGGCTGCTGGCGATGGTGAAGGCGATGCCGCCGGTCAGCACGAGGCCGAGCGACATCCACCAGTAGACGCGCTGCATGAACGAGCGCGCCGACTCTTCTGCCAGCACCTGCGAAGCAGCCGAACCGAGGGGCGAGTACGCGTTGGGAGATCTCATGCGCACCTACATAACGCAGGATCGCGCGGGGGCCAGACCTGCCCTGGTGGATGGGTTTTCCGCTGTGCGTGACATGCGGGGGCAGCGGGAATAACGGGCAGGGTCATGGCCAGCCCGATGCGTCACGGCGGTGATCACCTCGCCGAGGTCCTCTCGAAGTGGAACATCTCCGCGCTGTTCACGCTGTGCGGAGGTCACATCTCGCCCATCCTGGTGGGGTGCGAGGCGCGCAACATCAAGGTGGTCGACTGCCGTGACGAGCGCAACGCGGTGTTCGCCGCCGACGCGTGGTCGCGCATGACCGGCCTGCCCGGCGTCGCCGCGGTCACCGCGGGCCCGGGCGTCACCAACACCCTCACCGCGGTGAAGAACGCGCAGCTCGCGCAGTCGCCGCTGGTCATCCTCGGCGGGGCCACCGCCACCGTGCTCCGCGGCCGCGGCGCCCTGCAGGACATCGATCAGCTCTCGCTGGTGCACTCGGCGGTGAAGTGGGTCGCGCGCTGCACCACCGTCAAGCAGCTCGGCCCCACGCTCGACCGCGCGCTCAAGGAAGCGACCAGCGGCGTGCCCGGCCCGGTGTTCGTCGAGGTGCCGGTCGACGTGCTGTACCCCGAGACGCTCATCCGCGAGATGTTCATCAAGGAGACCGGCGTCGAGAACCCGAAGACGCTCGGCCAGCGCGCGCTCAAGCTCTACCTCCAGGCGCACCTGCTGCGGCAGTTCCACGCGCCGCACGTCGACGTGAAGGCGCTGGTGCCCGACGCGCCGAAGCTGCCGCGCCGCGGGTCGATCGCCGACGCGGTCGCGCTGTTGTCGAAGGCCGAGCGGCCGGCGCTGGTGGTGGGCAGCCAGACGATGGTGAACGTGAAGGACGCGGCGCCCCTCGCGCGGGCGATCGAGGCGCTGGGCATCCCGGTGTGGCTCGGTGGCACGGCGCGCGGCCTGCTCGGGAAGAACAGCCCGATTCAGTTCCGCCACGCGCGCGGCAAGGCGCTCAAGGACGCCGACGTGGTGGTGGTGTGCGGCTTCCCGTTCGACTTCCGCATGAAGTACGGCTTCGGCATCGGCCGGAAGACGAAGGTGATCTCGGCGAACCTCTCGACCGAGGAGCTCACCAAGAACCGCCGCCCCGACGTCGCCCTGCACATGCACGCCGCGGAGTTCCTGCAGACGCTGCAGCCGAAGATCTCCCCGCGGCCCGAGTGGAAGGCGTTCATCGACGCGTGCAAGCAGCGTGAAGACGCGCGCGACGCCGAGATCCGCGGCAAGGCGAAGGCGACCGGCGAGAAGATCGACCCCATTCACTTCTTCTTGAAGCTCGAGGAGCAGCTGGCCGACGACTCGGTGCTGGTGGTCGACGGCGGCGACTTCGTGGCGACCGCGGCGTACGTGCTCAAGCCGCGCAAGCCGCTCAGCTGGCTCGACCCGGGCGTGTTCGGCACGCTCGGCGTGGGTGGCGGCTTCGCGGTCGGCGCGGCGACGGTGCGCCCGAAGAGCGAGATCTGGATCATCTACGGCGACGGCTCGAGCGCGTACTCGCTGGCCGAATTCGACACCTTCGTGCGCCACGGCTACGCGCCCATCGCGGTGATCGGCACCGACGCCTCGTGGCAGCAGATCGCGCGCGACCAGGTGACGCTGCTCGGGTCGTCCATCGGCACCGGCCTGCGCTTCACCTCGTACGAGAAGGTCGCCGAAGGCTACGGCGGCAAGGGCCTGCTGCTGACCGACGCGAAGAAGATCGACGAGACGATCGCCGAGGCGAAGCGGCTGTCGAAGAGCGGGGTGCCGGTCTGCATCAACGTGCACCTGCAGAAGAGCGACTTCCGCGAAGGAAGCATCTCGATCTGAACCAGGATCTCCCTCTCCTCCCGAGGAGGAGAGGGTCGGGGTGAGGAGAAACCACTCTGAAGCGCGTGGCACTCAAACAAGGCCCGCTTCACTACCGCGACGAAGGCCGAGGCCCACCCCTCGTCTTCATTCACGGGCTGCTCGTGAACAACCGAGTCTGGGAACCCCTGATTCCTTTCCTCTCGGCGACTCACCGCTGCCTGGTTCCCGACTGGCCCCTGGGAGCCCACCCCGAGCCGATGAACCCCGACGCCGATCTGACGAGCGCCGGCCAATCCCAACTGATCGCCGACTTCCTCGAAGCCCTCGACCTGCACGACGTGACGCTGGTGGGCAACGACACCGGAGGCGCGCTCGCGCAATTCGTCGCGACCCAGCACCCGCACCGCGTGAAGAAACTGGTCCTCACGACCTGCGACGCGTTCGAGGTCTTCCCGCCGCTGATGTTCCGTTACCTCGTGTGGGTCGCGAAGCTCCCGGACGCCGCGATGGCGCTGATGGCGAAGTCGATGCAGCTCGTCCCCGCGCTCCGCCGCCTGCCCATCGCCTGGGGAGACGTCTCTCGCACCCGCTTGAGCGCCGAGCTCCTCGAAGAATGGAGCCGCCCGACGCTCGACCCCTCGATTCGGCGAGACACCGTCAAATTCCTGCGCTCGATCGACCCACGCGACACGATGGCGGCCGCCGAGCGACTCGCGGCCTTCCCCGGAGAGGTCCACCTCATCTGGACGCCCGAAGACCGCTACTTCCCCGTCTCGCTCGCGCACCGCCTGCAGGCGAAGGTCCCGAAGGCGAAGCTCGACCTCATCGCCGACGCGCAGGTCTACGTGGCGATCGATCAACCCGATCGACTCGCGGCCTTGCTGCGCGGCTGATCACACCTCGGGCAGCTGCGTGCCCAGCAGGTGCGCCGGCCAGACCGCGGCGGGTTGCGCGGTCAGCGCCACCTCGGCTCCCGCGGTCAACGCGCGCAGGGCATTTGCGATGGCTTCGATCGAGCGTGCCGGATCGGGCAGCGTCGGCGGAATGATGCAGCAGCCCACCCACTGCTCCCGCACGTCGACGATGGCGCGCGCTTCGTCGAAGGTCGTCAGTCGCCAGTTGAGCGCGAGCACTGAGCCTCCGCGGGGCCGGGGCTGCAGCCTGAGGTCGACGACGTTCAGCTCGCGCCGGCGGTCCTTCGACTCCACCGGGAGCAATTCGCCGCACAGCCCCCACAGCCCGGCCCGATCGCGGCGGAACGCAAGCACGTCGGCCTGGAGCCATGCCGCGAGCGGATCGCTCACTTGCCCCATGCGCGGTACGCGCTGAGCAGCGACTTCGCGACGTCTTCGGTGATCAGCGGAATCACGCCGCCACCGCCGACGATGTTCACGATGTGCGAGATCGATCCGCGGCACACGCCGCCCCATTTCGGCTGCTCGGGCAGACCGACCGACGCATACGCGCTGAAGTCGACGAACAGCCTGGTGGGAATCTGCGCGGGCCCGGAGCACAGCAGGTGATCCTCGGGCTCGATCTCGACGATCTCCTGCACCACGAAGCCGCCGCCCACGGTGTCCTTCGCGGCGCGCGCACAGAGCGCTTCCCACTCGAGCACCTCGCCGTACGCCGTCTTCACGCGCTCGGCGAACCCCGGCTCCCCGCGGGTGCGACCGACGAAGACCGCGCGGCCGCCATAGTCCCAGCTGCGCTTGAGCACGTACTTGTCGGGCTCGGCGGTCACCTTTGCGAGCAGCTCGTCGCCCGAGAAGTGCCGCGTCCACGGCACGCACGCCTTGATGGCCTCGACCTCGGCCTCGGTCAGCCGCGCCTCGCGCACCAGCCGCGAATCGACGAGCGCCTGTGAGAGCAACGCGAAGACCGCCTTCACCTCGACCTGCGAGGCGGGCGGGTTGAGCACCACCGCGCGCGTGCCGTTCTCCTCGGCGAGCAGCGCCTTGACGTAATCGGCGCCCTGCATGCCGGCCTCCTCGAGCCGGCGCACGAAGAGGTGGCGGTACACGAGGTCGTACTTCTTGCCGTTGGCCATCACCGCGTCGGTGCCGCTGAGCTGATCGGGGTGCACCACGTCGGCGTCGGCGCCCCACTCGCGGAACTTCTCGCACAGGTACTTCTGCTCGGTGAGCTGCGCGTCGTTGCGGCGGCTCAAGAGGGCGATGGTGTTGGGCGACTTGCCGGGTCGCACCTGTGCGTAGCCCTGCAGCAGCGCGCGGTAGAGCGCCATGGAGTTGTTGCCGTTGCGCGACATCCACCCCGCGATGACGTGATCGGGCGCGCCCCACGTGCGGCCCACGACCTCGAGCAGCGTATTGGCCGCGATGTCCGAGTAGCCCTGCATCGCGGGGATGGTGGCGTTCACCTCGAGCGCCTTCACCGCCGCCGCGCCGGTGCCCTTCACGAAGAAGTCGACGCGCGTGGTGACGAGGGTGGACAGGTGCTCGAACGTCTTCTGCGCGAGCTCCTTCTCGAGGGGTGACAGGCCGTCGAGCACGAGATCGCGCCGGCCGGCATCGCGCAGCACCAGGTTCGACATCTTCATCGTCGCCGAGCTGATCTTCGCCGCGAGATCCTGCCGTCGCTTCAGTTCGGCGCCGTCGATGATCACCGGCGTCGCGGTGATGGGAATCGGCTTGGTGGTGCCGTCGTCCTTGTTGGTCACCGCCAGCCCGCGCGCGTAGGCGGTGTCGGCCAGCTCCTGCCCGAAGCGCTTGGCGTCCCACGTCAGCGCGTGGGTCAGATCAGCGCGGTCCTTCTCGGTCAGCGTCTGGGCAGTGCTCATGGGAACGGACAATCACCAGCAGCGGCGACGTTCTCAACCCGATTCGTCATAGTGGGCGCGTGGCTTCGTTCGTTGATCTCATGGCGTCCGCCGATCTCCCCGAGGGAGGCCGCACGGTGGTGAACGCGGAGGGCAGGGCGCTCGCGGTCGCGCGGGTGAACGGCATCGCGTACGCCATCGACAACACCTGCCCCCACCGGAACGGGGAGCTCGGGCGCGGCGACCTGCAGGGCCACCACCTCTACTGCCCGCTGCACGCGTGGAGCTTCGACGTGCGCGACGGCCGGGCCTTCTTCCCGCAGGGCGCGCGCGTCGAGTGCTTCGAGGTCAAGGAAGAGAACGGCCGGATCCTGGCGCGAGCAAAATCTCCCTCTCCCCCCCAGGGGAGAGGGTCGGGGTGAGGGGAGAACCCTTGGCGGCGGTCGCTTCGATCACCTCGGCGGCCCGCGTGGTGCCATCGGTGATGACCTTCTTCGCCAACTCTGCCGAGCGAGCCCGCAGGGCGTCATCGCGCAGTGCCTGCTCGAAGCCAGCCGCCACCGCCTCGACCGTCGCCCGATGGGGATCGATCGCCGCCGCGCGCACGCCGAGTTTCTCGAGCCGGTGCGACCAGAAGAACTGATCGACGATGAACGGAAAGATGATCTGCGGCACGCCCGCGCGCGCGGTCTGCGCCGTGGTGCCCGCGCCGCCGTGGTGGCCGATCGCCGCACACCGCGCGAAGAGCTGGCCATGCGGCTCGGCCCCCGCAACGTGCACCTCGGGCCCGGCGAACGGCGCGAACCGCTCGCCCTGCACGATCAGCCGCACCTTCACGCGCGCCGCCGCCTCGACCACCGCGCGCTCGAGCGTCGAGTCGGGCGGCACGGGCATCGACCCGAAGCCCACGAAGATCGGCGGCGGACCGGCGGCGAGGAACGCCTGGGTCGCCTCACTGAGCGGCTCCGGCTCGGGCAAGAAGAACGCGCCGACGTGAAACACCTCTCGCTCCGCGCGACGATCCGCCGGCAACGCGGCGATCGCCGGCTCGGAGGCCATGATCAACCGCTGGTAGACGATGTGGTCCCACGTCTCGCCCGACGGCCGGAGGCCGAGCTTCGCGCGCTCGCGATCGATGGCCGGCTTGATCAACCACCGGTGTCCCCACGACGAGAACGAGAACGACAGCCGGTTGAGCCACGCGGGCAGCGTCTGCGACGGAAAGCCAGGGCTCGGGTGCTCACCCGACGGCAGCAGCTGCGGGCACCACGCGAGCGTGTGGCACGGCTTGCCCAGCTTTTCGGCGAGCGACACGTGGGCGATCGTGAGCGAGGCGCCGATCAACACGTCGGCGTCCTGCGCAGCCTCGGTCAGTGCGGGGAACTGGCTGCCGAGGAAGACGGGCATCGCCTTCATCGCCTTGCGCGCCTGCATCTTCCCTTCGCGGTCGCTGATGCGCGCCATGAACTCCTTTATCGGCTCGCCCAGCGGCAGCACCTCGAGGCCACGCGCCCTGATCCAGTCGGCGAAGTCGGGCGGGCACGCCATGCGCACCTGGTGGCCGCGCCGCTGCAGCTCGAGCCCGAGCGCGAACATCGGCTGCACGTCCCCTCGCGTCCCGAACGCCGAGAGGAGCGCGCGCACCGTCACTTCCCCCGGTGGCCGTCGACGAACGCGACGAGGTCGGCCTCGAGGCCCGTCGCGGCGACCAGCGCGGCGTCTTGCCCTTTGATGGCGCGAATTTCGGCCACCGCCTCACCGAGCGTCTTGAACACGCCGATCTTCTCGGTGCTCATGAAGCTCATCGCCGCGAGGAAGCTCCGCGTGAGAATCGCGCCGAGCCCCTTCGCCTGCACGACGATCAGGTTGCCGCGCCGCAGCTTCATCATCTCCTCGGTGGTCTTCTTCATGCGCTCTCTCGCCTCGGGCGGCGGGTTCTCCGCGGCGCCGACCACCACCGACAAGAAGGTCACCTTGCCGTACTTCGCGGCGAGCGCGCGGTGGTGCGCCTCGAGCAGATCGAGCGAGGCGACGGTGAGCCGGCTCGACCACACCGACACCAGCAACGACTCGAAGTGACCCAGCCGGCACTCCGGAGTCTGCGCAAGCTCGGTGATCATCGGTGGGCCTCCTGGGCCATGACGAGGCGGGTGAGGGTGGCGACCACCGCGTCGACCTCGGCGGTGGTGTTGGTGCTGCCGAACGAGAAGCGCAACGAGCCCGACGCCTCGGCCGAGCTGCGGCCCATCGCGAGGAGCACGTGGGACGGCTTGAGCGAGCCCGACGCGCACGCCGCGCCCGTCGACACGCAGATGCCCTCGAGATCGAGCGCGATCAACAGCGCCTCGCCGTCGCGCCCGGGGAAGAGCAGGTTGCTCGTCGAGCCGACGCGCGCCGCGGTGCCGTTCACCACCACCGAAGGAATCGCAGCCTTCACCGCGGCCTCGAAGCGGTTCCGCAACGCGGTGACGTGGGCCGCCGTGGCGTCGCGGTGCGCGTGCGCGTGCGTGAGCGCGAGCCCCATCGCCTCGGCCAGCGCGACCGACTGGGTGCCACCGCGGCGGCCGTTCTCCTGGTGCCCGGGCGTCAGGCCCGCCACGTCGACGCCCCGGCGGTTGAACAGCACGCCGACCCCGGGAGGCCCGCCGAGCTTGTGCGCGCTGAGCGACAGGAGCGCCGCCGGCACCTCGCGCAACGTCGCGTCGAGTCTCCCGAAGGCCTGCACGGCATCGGAGTGGAAGATGACGCTGCGCTTGAGGCACTCGCGCGCGAGCTCCGGGGCGGGCTGGATGACGCCGGTCTCGTTGTTCACCCACTGCACCGAGCAGAGCAGGGTGTTGGGCGTCAGCGCGGCGAGCACGTCGGCGGCCTTCACCGCGCCGTCCGCGCCGGGGGCGATGCGCACCACCTCCGCGCCTTCGCTCGCCAGCTGGTCGAGCGCCCCGAGCACGCACGGGTGCTCGATGCTCGTACTCACCACGCGCGTCTTCGAGCGATCCTTGCGCGCGCGGAAGGTGCCGAGCACCGCCAGCGCCGCCGCCTCACTACCCGAGCCGGTGAACACCACCTCGCGCGGCAGACACCCGAGCACGCCGGCCACCTGCTCACGCGCCCGGTCGAGCTTCAGGCGTGACGAGCGACCGACCTGGTGCACGCTCGAGGGGTTGCCGAACGGTGCGCCGGGCTCGAACGCCTCGCGCAATCGCGCCGCGACCTCGGGCAGCAGCGGACCGCCGGCGTTGTGATCGAGGTAGATCATTCAGGCTTCGGGCGACAGGAGAGACACACCCCGTTCACCCTCGACGCCGAACGCTTCCTTGAACCGACGCAACAGCTCGCGCTTGAAGGCCTCGCGCTGCGCCTTCTTGCCCGCCAGCGGCAACCGCGCGCCCGCCATGCTCCCGTGACCGCCCGCGGACCCACCGAGCGGCTCGCACACCTCGCGAATGAGCCGGCCCGCGTTCATGCGCTTGTCGCTGACGCGCAGCGAGAGGAACAGCTGGCTGCGGAAGGTGCCGAGCGCGAGCGACCACCGCGGCCCCTCGATGAACGAGAGGCGCTCGGCCACCTCGGCCACCAGGTCGGGCGAGTAGACGTCGCCCATGTCGGTGATGACGGCGTCGGTGTACATGCGCGCCCGCTCGATCGCCGCGTGGTACAGCCGGAAGTACCGCACCGGCAGCTCGGGGTGCTCGATGCGCGAGAGCAGCTCGCGATCGATGCGCGGAAAGAGCCACTGGTAGCAGTCGACGTCGTGCTCGTTGGTCTGCCGCCCGAGGTCGCGCGTGTCGGCCTTGATGCCGTAGTAGAGCGCGGTGCACAGCTCGGGGTGCGGCTGCAGCTTCGCGGCGCGCAGGTACTCGGTGAGCATCGTCGACGTCGCGCCGTACTCGCCGCCGAGATCCGCGAACGGCGTGGGGATCGCCTGGTCGCGCAGCGGGTGGTGATCGATCACGATGTCGGCCAGCACGCCCTCGGGCAGCGCGTGGTTCTGCACCGTCTGCTGGGTGTCGACGAGGCCGACGAGATCGAACGCGCCGATCTCCAATTCTTCGATGGGGCGAATCGGCAGCTTCAGCGTCTTCACGAACGCCGCGTTCTCTGCGCGCCCGATGATCCCGCCGTAGCCGATCTCCGCGGGCACGCCGACGCGCTCGGTGAGCACCGTCGCCAGCGCCCAGGCCGAGGCCATCGAGTCGGGGTCGGGGTTGTCGTGGGTCAACACCAGCGCGCGGCGACGCCCCTTGAACAGGCGCTTGAGCTTGTCGAGCTTCGCCTTCGCTGGTGCTGCGCGGGCCACGGTCGTGCGCCTTCGCTTACCGGTAGTACCGCGAGAGGTCCTTGAAGTACTTCAGCCCGTTGTCGAGCGAGTTCTCCATCGAGTCCATCATCAGGTTGGAGAACGTGGTGAAGCTCGCGCGGAAGGTCTCGTAGTACTTCGAGCGATCGACCGAGACGATCACCACCGGCAGGAAGTTGTTCCGCATCAAGATGAAGTTGCAGAGCATCCGCCCGACCTTTCCGCTCGTGTCGGTGAACGGGAAGATCTTGATGAACTCGTGCTGCACGCGCGCCGCCTGGAGAATCGGGTGGAACTCGCGGAACTCCGAGCTCGCCGTCCAGTCCAGCAGCTTCTCGAGCAGCGGCTGCACCTTCGCCGGCTGCGCGATCTCGTGCAGGTACGTCTTGTGGAGCGGGATGTCCTTGCGGAAGCCGGCCTTCTCTCGCTCCTTGCTCAATTCCTTCTCGGTGCGCTCGCGCCGCTCGGCCTGCGCCCGCGCCATCTGCGCCTCGGGCGTGTTGCCCGACAGCAGATCGTGCACGCGCCGCACGAAGGTCATCGTCAGCGCCGAGTGCTTCTTCGACGTCTTCGCCTCTTCGCGAATGAAGTCGACCGCCGCCTTGTGGTTGCGAATTTCCCAGACGATCGGCAGCAGCGACGCCTCGGCCACCACCGCGCCCGGGTGCAACGCCGCCGTCAATTCCTGCGGGGAGTAGATCGACCCTTCGAGCGCGCAGTCGTGGTGAACCCACGCCATCTCGAGCTTGTCGAGGAAGTCCTGCACCTCGGGTCGCTTCTGCGTCAGCACCTCGCGGAGCCGCTTGGTCTTCTCTTCGATCGCCTGAAACCGCTCTTTCACGGCGGCCGATATAGCCCGTCAGCGCTGAATTGACTATCGAAAATGGCTTAAGTCGATGATTTGGCTGGGGAATTCCGACGTGGTTCAAAACGCCGGGTTCCTCGAAAACGGCGGAGCATGGGAATCGAACCCACCGGCCGACGCTCGCGCGCCAACCCAACGGTTTTGAAGACCGCGCCGGTCACCAGAGCCGGCCGCTCCGCCACCTCTCGCTCTACTTCAGTCGAGCCCGCGATCGTACAGCTCGTCTTCGTCGAGCCCGAGCAGGTGCCCGACCTCGTGGAGCACCGTGATGCGAATCTCTTCGAGCAGCTCGTCGCGCGTGCGCGCAAAGCGCTCGAGGTTCTTCTGGAACAACTTGATGCGCGCGGTCTGGTGATGACCGGCGTGCGTGTCGAGGCGCTCGTCGAGCGGCGTGCCTTCGAAGACGCCGAGAATGGTCGGTGACAGGCCTTCTTTCAGCTCGTCGTCACCGGGCAGCGGCTCGACGGTGATCACCGTGTTCTCGAGGTGCGGCTTGGCGTGGTCGGGCAGGGCGGCGATCGCGTCGGCCACCGCGCGGTCGAACTCGGCGCTCGACAGCTTCACCGGCGGAGGGAACTCGTCGGGGTCGAGCTGGCGCGCCTTCTTGAAGAACCCCTCGGCGTCGCCACCCGCGCGCTCCGCGATCAGCCCGAGGTAGTGGAAGGCCCACGGCTCGTCGGGGAATTCCCTGCTCAGCGTCTCGAAGCCCTTCTTCGCGTCGGGGAAGCGGCCCAGCTCGAAGTGCGCCATCGCCGTCTCGAGCCGCGCCTCGAAGTGATCGGGCGCCAGCTGCAGCACCCGCGCGAACGCGTCGAGCGCGTCTTCGTTCTCACCGAGCTGGTTGAAGGCCAGGCCGCGCAGGAGCTCGAGCTCGATCGACAGCTCCTCGTCTTGCCGCGCGAGCTTGTCGGCGGCCGCGAGGATCTTCAGGCCCTCTTCGATGCGATCGCGATCGTCGCCCGGGAGGCGAATCTTCACGTCGGCCGCGGCGAGCTGGCCCGTCACGCGCCGCGGGTGCCACTTGAGCAGGTCCTCGAAGACCTCGTCGGCCGCCTCGAAGTCGCCCAGCTCGGCCAGCGCCAGCCCCTTGATCTCCAGCGCGTCGGCGCTCTGGGGATCTTCGCCCAGCGCCTGGTCGCACAACGCGATCGCGTCTTCGAGGTCGGCTGCCTGGTACGCCGCTTCCGCGGTCTCGATCAGCTGCTCCACCGACATGATCCGCTCTTACCCCTTCCGTGGTATTTGCCCAACGCCATGGAAGCGGGGCGGCCGGTCATCAGCATCTTGATCGTCGATGACGACGAAGCCACGTTGAACCTGCTGGCCACCTTCCTGCGCCGCAACCACTACCGCGTGCTCACCGCCAGCAACCCGGTGAAGGGCCTCGAGCTGCTCAAGGGCAACGCGGTGAAGCTGGTCATCACCGACTGGATGATGCCCCACGTCGACGGCATCGCCTTCGCCGAGCAGATCCACCAGCTCGAGGGCTACCGCGACGTGCCGGTGATCATGATGACCGCGTTCGGCAATGATCAGGTCTACGACCGCGGCATGCGCAAGGGGGTCGCCATGACCCTCAGCAAGCCGCTCGAGCTGTCCAAGCTCCTCGATCTCGTCGGCTTCGCGACCGCTTCGCCGCCCACGCCCTGAGTCAAAGCCGCTGGGTTGGGCGCTGATCAGCCGGGGGCGATTGACAAAACCCGCTCGATCCTTAATTTGGCGCTCGTTCATCGCGAGTGCTAACGGCTCGCGATCGCGAACAACTAACGAATTCGGGAGGTTGTACACATGGCAGCCAAGGAAATCTTCTTCCACCAGGGCGCGCGCGAGGCGATCTTGCGCGGCGTTCGCATTCTCTCTGACGCCGTCGCCGTCACCCTCGGCCCCAAGGGCCGCAACGTCGTCATCGAGAAGAGCTTCGGCTCGCCGCTCGTGACCAAGGACGGCGTCACCGTCGCCAAGGAAATCGAGCTCGAGAACAAGTTCGAGAACATGGGCGCGCAGATGGTGAAGGAGGTCGCCAGCAAGACCTCCGACACCGCCGGTGATGGCACCACCACCGCCACCGTGCTCGCGCGCGCGATCTACGAGGAGGGCCTCAAGCTCGTCGCCGCCGGTCACAACCCGATGGACCTCAAGCGCGGCATCGACAAGGCCGTCGAGGTCGTCGTCGGTGAGGTGAAGAAGCTCAGCAAGCCGGTCGACGGCAAGAAGGGCATCGCGCAGGTCGGCACCATCTCGGCCAACGGCGACGACACCATCGGCAACATCATCGCCGAGGCCATGGAGAAGGTCGGCAAGGAAGGCGTGATCACCGTCGAGGACAGCAAGGGCCTCGAGACCGAGCTCGACGTGGTCGAGGGCATGCAGTTCGACCGCGGCTACATCTCGCCGTACTTCGTCACCAACCGCGAGCGCATGCTGGTCGAGCTCGAAGATCCCTACATCCTGATCTCCGAGAAGAAGATCAGCGCCATGCAGGACCTCATTCCGCTGCTCGAGCAGGTCGCGCGCGCGGGCAAGCCGATGCTCATCATCGCCGAGGAGGTCGAGGGCGAGGCGCTCGCGACGCTCGTCGTCAACAAGCTGCGCGGCGTGCTGAACATCGCCGCGGTCAAGGCGCCCGGCTTCGGTGATCGCCGCAAGGACATGCTCAAGGACATCGCGACGCTGACCGGCGGCACGGTGGTGAGCGAAGACCTCGGCATCAAGTTCGAGACGCTCACGCTGACCGACCTCGGCCGCGCCAAGAAGGTGAGCATCGACAAGGACAACACCACCATCATCGACGGCGCCGGCAAGCAGGCCGACATCGAGGCGCGCATCAAGCAGATGCGCACCCAGATCGGTGAGACCACCAGCGACTACGACAAGGAAAAGCTCCAGGAGCGCCTCGCGAAGCTCGCCGGCGGCGTGGCGGTGATCCACGTCGGCGCGGCCACCGAGACCGAGCTGAAGGAAAAGAAGGCCCGCGTGGAAGACGCGATGCACGCCACCCGCGCGGCCGTCGAAGAGGGCATCGTGCCCGGCGGCGGTGTCGCGCTCGTGCGCGCGCTCAAGGCCCTCGAGTCGCTCAAGCTGGGCGGCGAGCAGGACTTCGGCGTCGAGATCGTCCGCAAGGCGATCGTGCAGCCGCTGTGGAAGATCGCGTCGAACGCCGGCGCCGAGGGCGCGGTGGTAATCAACAAGGTGCGCGAGGGGCAGGGTGGCTTCGGCTTCAACGCCCGCACCGAGAAGTACGAAGACCTCCTGGCCGCTGGCGTCATCGACCCGGCCAAGGTCACGCGCTGCGCGCTGCAGAACGCGGCGTCGGTCGCCTCGCTGCTGCTGACCACCGAGGCGATGGTCGCTGACAAGCCCAAGAAGAAGGGCAAGGCGGCCGGTGGCGGCGCCCCCGACTACGGCGGCGACGACATGGACATGTGAGCTGACGCCTTCCCGGCGCCTCACCTTGAAGCCCCGTCTGGCTGCGTGCCGGGCGGGGCTTTTTGCCGCCTTTTGCCCACCGCGCGCCTTGCGTGTGCCGCGCCGGTCAGCGAGAAGCGGCGGCGCAGGGAGAACCACCATTCGAGCCGAAGTCACTGCACCGCCCGGGGCCGGCGAGCAGGTGTCCGTGCAACCACGGGTCACCGATCGTCCGTCGCTCTTCTTTGGGGTCGTCCTCGCGATCAACGTCGCGCTGATCCTCGTCTACCAGTTCGTCACCTTCCGCTACGAGGTGCACTCCGACTCGGCGGTGAAGGTGCTGCTCGCCGAAGAGATCGTGCGCTCGGGGCAGCTCTTTCCCCACGACTGGGTCTACGCGAACGGCGACGTCTACGCGTTCTTCTCGCACACGCTCGCCATTCCCCTCATTCCCCTCTTCGGGGCCGGCTTCACCACGCACGCCCTCGTCGGCCTCACCATCAGCCTCGCGCTGCTGTGGGTCACCTGGCGCCTGCTCGCCGAGCTGAACTTCGCGCGGTGGAAGCGGCTGGCCGTGCTCGCGCTGATCGGCAGCGGCATCTCGTCGCTCCTCGCGGAGAACCTCTTCGGCCAGGCCACCTACGGCTTCATCATCATGCTGCACGGTGGCGTGCTCGCCCTCGCGCTGGCCTTCATTCGCCGCTTCGACGAACGCGTCGCCTCCCGGCGGCTGCTCATCGTCCTCGCCGGCGTGTCGGTGCTCCTGACGTGGAACAACCCCAAGCGCGCGCTGGTGATGCTCACCGTGCCGTTCCTCACCACCTGCTTGAGCGCCGGCGTCGTCACGCTCGCCGCGGCCGGTGACTGGTCGCTGGCCCGGGTGCGGCGGTTGCCCTGGGCGTGGCTCGGGCTCGCGCAGGTCCTGGCCTTCGCCGTCGGCTGGGCGCTGGCGCACGTCTTCGCCCAGCAGGTGACCACCATCGACCCGGCGGCGGTGACGATGTGGCTACCGCCCGACGGCATCTGGCGCAACAGCGTGCTCTCGGGGCTCGGCCTGCTCGCGCAGCTCGGCGGAGTGCCCGCCGCGAACGGCCCCGTGGTCTCGATGTGGGGCGTCTACGAGACCGTGCGGCTGGTGCTCGGCGTCGCGCTGCTGTGGGGCGTGATCAAGGCGGTGCGCGAGCTGGTCGGCAGCCCCCAGACGCCCGCGGGCTTCGTCGCGCTCTTCACCGCGCTGTCGGCGGCGCTCTCGCTGCTCTTCTTCGTGTTCACCACGCTGCCCGACATGAGCAGCCCGCTCGCCTCGGCGCGGTACATGGTGCCCTCGCTCTTCCTCGGGCTGGTGCTGGTGCCCCAGGTGCTCGGTGACACGCCGGGCGCCGGTGGCCGCGCGAGCGCGATCTTCGCTGGCGCCGTCGCCGCGGTCGCGGTCTGCGGCTTCACCACCCTCGCGCTCCCCGGCTACGGCAGCACCGGCAGCAAGTGGGAAGAGGCGATGAACCGCGGCGCCACGCGCGTGCGGCTGGTCGAGTTCCTCGAGCAGCACCACCTGCAGTACGGCTACGCCACGTACTGGAACGCCAACGCCCTCACCATGCTCAGCGAGGGCCGGGTGCGCGTGCGCCAGGTCACGTCTGACGCGATGCCCTCGCCGACCCGCATTCACGGCTCGCGGCAGTGGTTCCGCGCCGAGGAATGGACTGGCCCGACCTTCCTCCTCTACACGCAGCAGGAATTGAAGCGCGTCGACCGGCCGCTGCTCGAGGCGCGCATGGGCTCGGCCGCCGAGGTGCTCTCGTTCGACGAGTTCCGCGTGCTCGTCTTCCCGAAGAACCTCGCCACGCTCCCCGGCTGGAGCGATCGCGCGGCCCCGGTGCAGCAGTTCCAGGTCAACCCGGCGACCCCGCATCGCATCGGCCGCTACCAGGCCGTCGACGCGGTGTTCGGCTCACTCGTGTCGGCGCGCGCCGAGGCAGGCGAGCTGCTCTTCGGCCCGTTCCTCTGGCTGCCCCGCGGTCACTACCGCGTCTCGTTCGATCTCGCCGGTGAGGGCGAGGGTGGGCTGGCGACGCTCGAGGTCGCCGCGCGGCAGGGCGCGCTCAAGCTCGTCAAGGACACCTTCACCGCGCAGCCCCGCGGCCCGAAGTCGTACGAGTTCGAGATCACCGAAGAAGAAGAGAAGTGGGTCGAGTTCCGCGCGCTCGCCACCGGGGCGGGCGTGGTGACCGTGTGGGGCACCACGCTCGAGAAGCTCCCCTGAACGTCCGTTAGACGAGCGGCTTGAGCGCGTCGGTGAGCGAGGTCGAGCCGCGGCTGAGCTGCTGCGGGTGTTCCCAGCGCGCGATGCCCTTGGCGAACGCGCCGTACATCTCGGCGTAGAGCCCGGCCATCGGGTCCGGCAGGCCCGCCTTGAGCAGCCCCTCGTGCGCCGCTTCGACCGGCGCCGGCACCGCCTGCACCGGCTTGCCGATCAGCTTCGAGATCGCCGCGGCCACGTCCTGCACCGACCAGTCCTCGGCGCCCGCGAGCTCGACCACCTTCGTGCCGTCGGCCGGCTTCACCAGCGCGCGCGCGATCGCCGCGGTGATGTCCCTGGTGGGGACCTGGCTGAACTTGAAGTCGATGGCGCCGTAGTGGGGGAGGATGCCCTGGCTCTTCGCCAGCCCGATCACCGAGCCCCAGTTCTCGACGAAGTACGCGGCGCGCACGAAGGTCACCGACGGCGCGATGCCGGTCAGCAGCTGCTCGGCGCGGTGCGCGGTCACGATGGGGCCCGTGCCCGAGGGCACGTGCGCCGCGACCGACGAGAGGAACACCACGTTGGGCACCTTCGAGGCCTTGATCGCCTCGGCCATCTTGCCCAGCAGTTCCTTGCGATCGGCCAGGAAGTCCTTCGCCGCGAGGTTCGGGGGCGAGAGCAGGTACACGCCCTTCGTGCCGGTCAGCGCCGCGGTGAGCGCCTTCACGTCGCCGAGATCGGCCACCGCCACCTCCGCGCCCTTCTTCTTCCACGCCTCGCCCTTGTCGGCGGAGCGAACGATGACGCGGACCTTCTGACCCTGCGAGAGGAGCGCCTCGGCGGCGGCGGCTCCGGTGTGACCACTGACTCCAGCGATGGCGAACATGATGGGTGACTCCGGTGAACGACGGGTTGGTTGCGACGGGGCAGAAGATGCGTCGCCCCTCGGCATGCGTCCAATGCATCGGGAGAACATTCTTCATGCGTTTCGTGCATGATGCTCGGCATGCGCCTCGTCCACGTGCGGAACCTCGACCTCAACCTCCTCGTGGCGTTCTCCGAGCTGCTCGAGGGCCCGAGCGTCACCGCCGCGGCCACGCGCCTGGGCATCACGCAGCCGGCGATGAGCCGCACCCTGGCGCGCCTGCGCGAGGCCTTTCACGACCCGCTGTTCGTGCGCACTCGCGCGGGCCTGCGCCCCACGCCGCGCGCCACCGAGCTCTCGACCGGGGTGCGCGAGGTGCTCGAGGCCACCGAGTTGCTGGTCGCCGGGCCCGAGCGCTTCGACCCGGCCACCGCGCAGCGTACCTTCACCGTCAGCACCGCTGACTACGGCGAGCAGGTCATGCTGCCCGGCCTCCTCGCGAGGCTGACCGCGGAAGCGCCGGGCGTCAGCGTGCGCGTCACCGTGCAGCCGGCGTCACTCGAGGGCGCGCTCGAGCGCGGTGATCTCGACCTCGCGTGGACCCCGCGCGTCGAGACGCCCCGCACCGTGGTGTGGACCCCGCTGCTCCACGAGGAGTTCGGCTTCGTGGTGCGCCGCGGCCACCCGGTGCTGAAGCAGGGCGCGTTCACCCTCGAGCGCTACCTCTCACTGCGCCACGTCGCCATCGCTCCGGCTGGGCGCAGCAACGCCAACCCGCTCGACGAGCGACTGGCGCGCATGGGCAAGCGCCGCGCCGTGGTGGCGACGGTGCCGACCTTCCTCGTGGTGCCCTCGCTCGTCGCCGGCAGCGATCTCGGCGCGACCCTGCCGATGCGCCTCATCGAGCCGCTCGCCGCGCGCTTCGACCTCGTGACCCTCGACCTGCCGTTGCCCAACGCCGGCTTCGGCTTCGAGCAGGCGTGGCACGAGCGCATGCGCAAAGACCCCGCGCACGCCTGGTTCCGTCACCTGGTGATGGAAGTCGCCAAAGCGAAGAAGACTCCCTCTCCTCTTCAGAGGAGAGGGTCGGGGTGAAGAGAAACGAGTTTCTCACTGCCGAGGAGGAGGCACGGCAAACGTCACCCGCGACTCCCCACCGCGAGGCACGTCGAACCGCGCCCCCTTCACGACCTCGAGCAAACACCGCTCCTGGTCGAGTTCCGCCACACCCGCATCGCCGATCACCTCGACCGCGCCAATCTTCGAGCGAGCCCGCCCGGGAATTTCCCGCAGCGTCAGCTCGATCCTGGGCCGGCTCTTCGACTGCATCACCCCCAGGCAAGCCCGCATCGCCATGACGTCCGTCGCGAGCGCCGCCTTCACGCCCTCCGCCGTCGCCGGGTGCAACACGCCGGCATCGAGCGGCTCGACGTCAGCCTCGGTGAGCCCCAGCGCGCGCAGATGCTCCGGGTCAACCTCGGAGTCGAGCTCGCCCGCCTCGCGCCCACCATCGCCCGAGGTCACCGCGACGGATCCCACGCCAGAATCGCTCGCCTCGACCGGCCGCGGCATCACGTCCATCGGCACCGCGCGCGTGGGCACGCCCACCAGCGGCGGGTTGGGCCGCGTGATCTCCTCGGCGCGCGCCGGCTCGGCATCCGATCGCGCGAACAACAGCGCTCCGACCAGGATCAGCGCGAGCACGCCGATGAGCGCGAGGGTCTTCGCTTCCATCGACCGCCTTGTACCCGGGTGTATGGTCGCGCGCGATGAGACGATGCGCGTGGGTGCTGGGACTGGTGCTGGTGGGCTGCGGCACGCCGCCACCGGTCGACGCCGAGCTGAGCTGCGCTGACGCGGGCACCGCGACGCTGGCGGCCGGCGCGCAGACCGTGCTCACCGCGAAGTGCGTCAGCTGCCACATCACCGACTACACGTACGGCGACTACACCTCGGCCGCGAAGAGCGCGCTGATGGTGA
Source organism: Myxococcaceae bacterium (assembly GCA_046351675.1). Taxonomy (GTDB): domain Bacteria; phylum Myxococcota; class Myxococcia; order Myxococcales; family Myxococcaceae; genus Archangium_A. The sequence goes on along the minus strand of JAXLYB010000011.1, from coordinate 192,705 downwards.
ACCAGAAGTCGGCCTACGCCGGCACGCCGGGATCCTTGAAGATCGTCGACCCGGGCCACCTCGAGAACAGCTCGCTCTGGCTCAAGGTGCTCGGGGGCGCGCAGCGCGGTCGCACCGGCCCGAAGAACGAGAACGTGCAGGGGGCCATGCCGAACGACGGCACCGCGCTGACGCCCAACGAGAAACAGACCTTGAAGGCGTGGATCTGCAGCGGCGCGCAGTGAGCGCTCAGCCGTGGCGCTTGCGCGCGGGGCCGGCGGGCTGGCTGCGGCGCATGTCGGGGGTCGCCGCGGGGAACTCGACGAACTCGCACATCTCGCAGAGCCGGCTGTAGATGCGGTCGCCGACGCGATCGCACAGCAGCTTCGAGTCCTTCGTGGCTTCCAGCACCGTCTCGGTGCCGAAGTACCCCCGCTGCGCCCGCTCTTCAGGCGCGGTGAGCGTGTAGTTGGTGGCGAAGAGCGTGACCTTGCCGGCGTTGTAGCGGCGGGCGATCAGCTCATCGAGCGTCTCCAGCTCGAACTGCGAGCCGCGGCCCTTGCCGAGCTCGTCGATCGCCAGCACGTCGAGCTGCGAGAGCGGGCCGATGATCTCGCCGCCCGACTTCCCTTCCTGGAAGCCGCGGCGAATCGTCGAGTAGAGCAGCGAGATCTCGACGTACCCCGCGCGCACGCCCTTCTCGATCGCGAGGTGCTTGAGCGTCGCCGCGAGGAGGTGCGTCTTGCCCGTGCCCACCGGGCCGCTCAACACGAAGCCGCGGTTCGAGGGGAACCCGAGCGCAAAGTCCTTCACCACCTTGAGCGCGCGGTCTTGCGCGGTGTTGGTGACCTTGTACGAGTCGAGCGTCATCTGCGCCGAGATGGCCGGCAGCTTGAGCTCGTTGAAGAGCGCGGCGCGGCGCTGCACGAGCGCGCGGGGGCAGGGCGAGACCACCTCGTACTCGCGCCCGTTCTGCTTCGTCTTCGAGCGGAGCAGCCCGGTGCCGCCACAGTCGGGGCACGTCGAGAGCGGCTCTTTCAGGCGCGCGACGGCGTAGTCACCCGAGCGCTCGAACACGAGCTGCGCGCCGTCGACCTTCTTCTGTGCGGTGTCGGCCACGTCAGCTCCCTCGGTTCGACCATGCCTGGTGCGTCACGGCGACGCGATGAAAGCGCAACGACTCCGCGAAGGCAGCCGCCGACATGGGGGGCGCCTTCTCCACCAGCTGACGGGCCTCGCGCAAGAGAGACCGGCGCTGGGCGAAGGGCAGGGCGCGCAACAACAGGAACGCGGTCAGCGCCTCGAGCCGATCGGCCGACTCGAGATCGGTCGGCGGCTGCAGCTTCGCGAGCCACGCAGGCGCCGTGGGGCGGGTCAGCTTCTTGATCGAGGCCTTGAGGGTCTTGAACCGCTCGGCGAGGAAGTCGTCGCTCTCCCCCGGCTTCGGGGCGGCGGTGCGACCCGCGGTGTGGCGCACGTACCGTTTGATCTCCGACTCCACCTCGCGCCGGCAGCTCCTCAGGGAATCCGGACCCGCCTCGTCGGCCGCCGCGTCCCACAAGTGCGTCTCGGCCGCCTTGCGAATCCCCCGGGCAATCACCTCGAACGGCACCTCGTGCGCCGCCCATTGATCGAGCAGCTCCGCGTCGAGCGCCGAGAGCGAAACCCCCCGTCTTCTGAAGGCCACGAAGCACGCCTGGACCTTCTCGTGGAAGCTCGCGTCGTCAGGCAGGAGGCTCATCGCGCGTGAGGGCTGTTACTGCGTTCTTGACAGTTACGGAGCGCGATCGATACAAGCCGCCGCGTTTCGCGTCCTTAGCTCAGCGGTAGAGCACCACCTTGACACGGTGGGGGTCGCTGGTTCGAGACCAGCAGGACGCACTGAAGTGAAGCGAATGATTCGGTGTTCAGCCGGCATCGCCTTCCTCGCAGTTCTCCTCTCGAGTTGTGCGTTGCCGAGCGCCTCCGCGAGGGAGCTGCGCGCTCGCCAGCACAAGGCGCTCGCTGCCGGAGACGTGCTCGACGCGGTGAAGCTCGGCCGTGCGCGCGTCACCACCTCGCCCACCGATCCCGCCGCGCACTACGACTACGCCTGCGCGCTCGCCCGGGCGGGAGACACCGCCGACGCCGTCGCCGAGCTCGATCGTGCGGTGACCGCCGGCTTCGACGCCCCGGGCTTCCTCTTGAAGGACGACGATCTCGCCTCGCTGCGCGCCCGCCCCGACTTCCTCACGGTCGTCGAGCATGCGAAGCGCGTCGAGCACGATGGCGCCGATCTGCCGGGCCTCAAGACGGTCATTCGCGAAGATCTGCCGACGAAGGTCCGGCTGCGGCTCCCGCTCACCGGCCGTGCACGCGTCGCCGTGTGGCTGCACCCGCTCGGCGCCCGGCTGAATTCGGACATCGAACGCCTCGCCCCCACCCTCGCCGCGCACGGTTTCGCCCTCGTGGTCCCGCTCGACCTGCGCGTGCCGGGGTGGGAAGAGGACGATCTCCGGCGCCTGCTCGACCAGACGCTGCCCGCGCTCGGTGACCTCGTCGACGCGGAGCACCCGCTGCTGATCGGCTTCTCCGCCGGCAGTCACGCCGCCTTCGCCGCCTGGGCGCGAGACCCCAAGCGCTTCACCGCCGTCATCGCGATGGGCGCCGCGCCCGAGCTCCACGGCGCCGTTCTGCCCGCCAACGCGAGCCCGGTCTTCGTGCTCAACGGCAGCGAGGAGCCCGTGAACTCCGACTGGGACCTGGTGCTCCCGAAATGGCAGCGCGAGGGCCGTCGGGTGACCTTCGAGCGGGTGCCGGGCTTCGGCCACGAGTTCCTGCTCGACGAGGCCCTGCTTGCACGGTTGCTCAGCTCGCTGTGAAGGTGACTGCACAGCGCCGTCTCACAACTCGTTGAAACGACGTTGGAATTCCACGGTCCGCCCTGTGCTTTTCGGGTGGCCATGGTCATCGCGCTCCTCACCGTCCTCGCTGCCTCGCCGGTCCAGACCCCGTCGCCGCGCGTGCGCATCGACGCCGGCGCGATGCTCGGTGCGAGCTGGGACGCGGCGCAGACCCGTGTGCACCTCGTCGACGCCCTCAACAGCGCGCGCGACTCGGTGCTGACCACGCGCTCGTTCGACTACGGCCTGGTGCTCAACACCATCCCGGTCGTCGGCCCCTTCCGCATCGCCGAGTCGACGGTCGGCTTCGAGCGCGCGGTGGTGCTGACCGCCGGCATGTTCCAGGCGCTGGGCCTCGTCACCGGCCTCGTTCGCGCGCTCACCGACGACTTCCCGCAGGACGACGTGCAGGAGCCCAAGATCCTCGTCGCGCCGCTGGTGAACGGTCAGCTCGGTCTTTCGGTCAGGGTCACCGGCTTCTGAACGTCACGGTGGTCCGATGAGCCGACGCTGCACTTGATGGCCGGGGTGAGCCCTTCTCGAAAGGGTTCCTCCGGCCTCGCTCATTTCTCGCCGACCAACCTTCCACCACTTGTTAAGGAGCCGCCCCATGGCTCACGTCACGATCACGCTGCCCGATGGCTCGAAAAAAGAAGCCGAGGCAGGCATCTCCGTCGCAGATTTCGTCAAGAACCACATCGGCCCGGGCCTCGCGAAGGCCGCCGTCTTCGCGCGCGTCAACGGGCAGGACGTCGACCTCGCCCGCTCGATCGACGCCGACGCCTCGCTGCAGATCTTCACGGGCAAGAACCCCGAAGCCCTCGAGGTCGCCCGCCACGATGCCGCGCACATCGTCGCCGACGCCGTGCAGCAGCTCTTCCCCGGCACGCAGGTCACGATCGGCCCGGTGATCGAAGAGGGCTTCTATTACGACTTCTACCGCGAGAAGGACGGCAAGCCGGCGCCGTTCTCCCCCGAGGAACTCGAGCAGATCGAGAAGCGCGCCAACGAGATCATCGCGAAGGACGTGCCGTTCAAGCGCTCCGAAATCTCCGCCGCCGACGCGGTGAAGCTCTTCGAAGGCAAGGGCGAGAAGTTCAAGGTCGAGATCGTGCACGACATCGTGGCGAAGGGCGCGAAGACGCTGACGCTCTACGCCCACGGCGACTGGATCGACTTCTGTCTCGGGCCCCACGGTCCGTCGACGGGCAAGGTCGGCGTGATCAAGCTGCTCAGCTCGTCAGGCGCGTACTGGCGCGGCGATCACACGAAGTCGCAGCTCCAGCGCATCTACGGCATCAGCTTCTTCGACAAGAAGGCGCTCGACGCCTGGCAGAAGCAGCGTGAAGAGGCCGCCAAGCGCGATCACCGCCGCCTCGGCCGCGAGCTCGACCTCTTCCACTTCCACCCGGTGGCCCCGGGCTCCGCGTTCTGGACGCCGCGCGGCACGGTCATCTACCAGCTGCTCTCCGACTGGATGCGGAGGCTCACGCGCGAAGACGGCTACGTCGAGATCAAGACGCCGCTCATCTTCAACAAGCAGCTGTGGATGAAGTCGGGTCACTGGGACAAGTACCAGGAGAACATGTTCCTGGTGAAGGACAGCGACTCGGGCGAGCTCGACTTCGGCGTGAAGCCGATGAACTGCCCCTCGCACCACGTGTACTTCTCGTTCGGCAAACACAGCTACCGCGACCTGCCGATGCGCCTGCACACGCAAGACGTGCTGCACCGCAACGAGGCCGCTGGCGCGCTCGGTGGGCTGACGCGCGTGCGCCAGTTCGCGCAAGACGACGCGCACATCTACTGCCGCGAAGATCAGATCGGCGAAGAGATCCTGCGCTTCGTGCGCCTGCTCGACCGCGTCTACAACGCGGTGGGCCTCAAGTACGAAGCCAAGCTCTCGACGCGACCGGAGAAGCGCCTGGGCACGGACGATCTGTGGGACCGGGCCGAGGGCGCGCTCAAGAAGGCGCTCGAGGACATGAAGGTTCAGTACGAGCTCAAGCCCGGCGACGGCGCCTTCTACGGCCCGAAGATCGACTTCGTGGTGAGCGACTCCATCGGCCGCAAGTGGCAGCTGGGCACGATGCAGCTCGACTACGTCGCGGCCGAGCGGTTCGACCTCACGTACGTCGGCGACGACAACAAGGAACACCGGCCGGTCGTCCTGCACCGCGCGATCTTCGGCAGCTTCGAGCGCTTCATCGCCATCTTGATCGAGCACTTCGGCGGCGTGTTCCCCACGTGGCTCGCGCCGACGCAGGCGGTGATCATCACGGTCGCCGACCGCCAGATGGATCACGCGCGCAAGCTGCAGCTCGAGCTCAACCGCCGCGGGCTGCGCGTCGACTTCGACGAGCGCGGGCTCTCGATGCAGAAGAAGATCCGCGAGGCCGAGATCGCCAAGATGCCGTACGTGCTGGTGATCGGCGATCGCGAGGTCGAGGCCAACGGTGCGGCGCCGCGTCGCCACGGCGGCGAGGACCTGAAGACGATGTCTCTCGACGCGATCGCTGAGCTGCTCCTCAAGGAAGCGCGCATTCCCGACGGCAGAGCGGCTTGACCGGGGCGGACCTGATCGTTACGGTCCGCGCCCGTTGATTCCGGAGTCAACGCAGCACCACTGAAGCACCACACGAACGAGGTAGACCATGGCCGTGAAGGAAATTCTGGAGAGCGAGATCCCCAAGCGCCTGACCGCGAAGCCGGAGATCGGCAAGGACATCAACGCGGTCATCCACTTCGACATCACCGGCGACGGTGGCGGCCAGTGGACCCTCGACACCACCAAGGCGGCGGACTGGGTGTCGGCCGGCAAGAACGGCGAGTCGAAGATGACCATCACCGCCTCGGCCGCTGACTTCGAGAAGATCATCGCCAAGCAGCTCTCGGCGCAGACCGCCGCGATGACCGGCAAGCTCAAGTTCAAGCCGATGGACATGGGCCTGGCGATGAAGCTCGCCAAGCTGATGGGCTGAACGCAGCTCACCACTTCTCGTTTTTCCCGAGAGCGCCGTGCCTTCGATGAAGGGCGGCGCTCTTTCCTTTCGTTCTGCTGGAGCGCCCATGCTGCCCCTCGAAGGCTTGAAGGTCCTCGATCTCTCGCGCCTGTTGCCCGGCCCCTACGCGACCCTGGTGCTCGCCGATCTCGGCGCCCAGGTCGACAAGGTCGAAGACCCCAACGGCGGTGACTACACGCGCCACATGCCGCCGATGAAGGGCGACGTGTCGGCGCTGTTCCTCGGGCTGAACCGCAACAAGCGCTCGGTGGTGGTCGATCTCAAGTCGCCCGAGGGCGTCGAGACGCTCAAGAAACTCGCCGGGCACTACGACGTGCTGGTCGAGACCTTCCGGCCCGGCGTGATGGATCGCCTCGGCGTCGGCTACGAGGCGCTCGCCGCGGTGAACCCGCGCCTCATCTACTGCTCGATCAGCGGCTTCGGCTCGACCGGCCCCATGAAGCTCCGCGCGGGGCACGACCTCACGTACATCGCCCGCAGCGGAGTGCTCGGCTACGGCGGCGAGGCCGGTGGCGCGCCCGCGATGCCCGGCGTGCAGATCGGCGATCTCGGCGGCAGCCTGTTCTCGGTGATCGGCATCCTCGCCGCCGTGCAGGAACGCCAGAAGACCGGCAAGGGCCGCTTCGTCGACGTCTCGCTCACTGACTCGTCGATGGCGTTCCTCCACATGCACCTCGCCGCGCGCATGCTGATGGGCAGCGAGAGCGGGCCGCTGCAGCGGGGCAGGGAAGCGCTCAACGGCGGTTACGCCTGCTACGGCGTGTACCGCACGAAGGACGATCGCTACCTCGCGGTCGGCGCGCTCGAGCCGAAGTTCTTCCAGGGCGTGTGCGCGGCGCTCGAGCGGCCCGACCTCTTCGACGAGGCCTACGACACGCTCCGCGGCGGCAGCGAGCGCACCCAGCAGAAGCTGAAGGACATTTTCGCCACCAGGACGCGCGCCGAGTGGGAAGCGCTCTTCAGCAAGCACGATCTCTGCGTCGAGCCGGTGCTCGAGGGTGATGAGCTCTTGAACGATCCGCTCCTCAAGGCGCGCGGCCACTTCGTGCAGCAGGGCGACGTGGCGTGGCTGCGCACCCCGCTGCACCTCGGGGAGCGGCCAATCACCCCGCCGCCAGCGCTCGGTGAGCACACCACGGACGTCTTGAAGGAATGCGGACTCGTGTAGGCTGCGCCGGTCCCCGATGAACCACCTGCGGCTCGCCCTCGGCGTCTCGGTCGTCTTTTCGTTCGCGATCTTCGTGTCGTGCGGGGCCGAGAACCAGGTCGCGCCGCCCGCCGAAGAGAACCCCGACATCCGGCACTGCCGCGGGTTCGATCAGCTGATGCCGAACTTCTTGAAGGCGATCTCCGAGGGCAAGACGGAGAACTTGAAGCGCCTCGTCGAGAACCAGCTGCTCGTGTCCGACCGCGCCGACACGCCGCCGCCCATCAATGAAGTGCTGCGCGTCATCTTCCGCACCCTCGAGCGCTTCGCCCTCAAGCCGCGCGAGGCCAACGCGCCGGCCGGCGAGTTCTGCGCGCCGACCGCTTCGCCGCCGCCGCTCAACCAGGCCAACGAGCTGTGCGAGATGCGCCGCGCCCTCGACGTGCTGGTGCACCAGGGCAAGGGCATCGACGCGATCAACCAGATCGAGCCGCAGCTGGTCGTCACCCTCAACTACCTCACCGGCAGCGGCCTCGACTGCAAGGGCCGCCCGCGCGTGCCGCACTACGAGGTCGCCGGCGTCATCTCGAGCTTCTGCACCCAGAACGCGAACTGCCAGCTCAGCGACGGGCTCGATCTCGCCGTCGGGTTCACCGACTACGTGAACACGCCCGAGGGCCTGCAGCTCATCAACGATCTCTACGCGCTGGCGGAAAAGCCCTCGATCACCGGGCTGCTCAACCCCAGCTCGCTCACCGAGAACGACATGGTCGCGATCGTGCGCGCGCTGATCCCCGCGATCGAGAACGCCAACCCCACCGACCTGCGCAACGCCTTCTCGAGTCTGCCGCTGCCTCAGCAGGTGAAGGACGATCTGCAGCCCGTGGTGAGCGATCTCGAGAAGCTCCTCGCGCACCAGGAAATCGTCACGCCGATGAAGCGGTCGCTCAACTGCTTCACCAACCAGGACCGCAACTTCGACACCATTCGCATGACGTACCGCCTCGCCATCGACGAGGCCTGCCCGGAGTTCGGCTTGAGCCGCCTCCTCGGCGCCATCAAGGGCCTGCAAGACGTCGATAAGCGCGGGTCGATCATCTACATCATCAACGTGCTCGCGAAGGCGGTGCGCACCGATGAGCTCGCGATCGACTCGGCCGCGAACGTGTGCCGCACCATCCTCTCGACGTCGAAGGCGCCCGGCGAGGTGAAGTCGAATGCCGAGCTCGCGCTGCCCGCGGCGGCGGACCTGGTGAAGGCCGGCGTGGTGAATGAAGGTATCTGTGCTGCCGACACCCTCATCTTCGGGTGTGCAGGCGGCAACCAGCCGGCGTGCCGTTAGGCTTCGGTCGGAACGCCCTCGCTCGGTCGGGCGTCAAAGCGCGGTCAGTCACCTCTCACGCCAGGAGCCTTCATGCGCCGCTTTGCTGCCGTTCTCGTTCTCGTGTCGTTCGCTGCCTTCGCCCAGACCAACCCGCAGAAGCCGGCGCAGCCGAAGCAGCCAGTCACCACCATGACCTTCGAGGAAGATCTGGTCGAAGGCGGGCGCAAGACGCCGCTGGGAGACATCTACATCGTCGTCGAGCCAGCCCGCTTCCAGTCACTCATCAAGATTCGGCAGAACTTCAACGACAAGCTCCGCGAGAGTGTGAACGAGATGTGACACCTCGTCTTACATGGTGAGACAGGAGAAACGTGGAGTTGGGATTTGCGGAAGAGTGGGGAGTGGTAGCATGCCGCGCCAGCAAAGGGCTCCTGCCGGAGGAAGCATGAAGAAGGCGATGTGGTTGACGATTGCTGTGCTCACCGCTGCACCTGCGTTCGCGCAGGACAAGGGCGGCGGCAACGTCTCCTACAAGAAGCAGACGGAGTACTCGTTCGAAGACGACACCATCGAAGGTGACTTGACGAAGCCCGACGGCGAATACGTCGAGGCGCGCAAGAAGGTGAAGCACTCGAACCTGATCAAGATTCGCGAAGAGTTCAAAGACAAGGTGATGCAGTCGGTCGGCGAACTCTGAACCACCACCCACCGGGAACCTGGGCGCCACCGTGGTGTCTGGTTCGATGGTTGGCGTGAACTGAAACCGTTTGGAGGCTGCTCGTGGCTGTCCCTCTCACACTCAAGGTCTTCAAGGGCGACCAGCTGATCGCCTCGAAAGACTACGACCGCGACATCATCAAGATCGGTCGCCTCTCGTCGGCGCACCTCTGTCTCGATGACGAGAAGGTCTCGCGCATCCACTCCGTGATCGAGGTCGCGCCCGACGGCACGCTCTCCATCATCGACATGGGCAGCGTCGAAGGCACCTTCGTCAACGGCAAGCGCATCAACAAGGGCGCGCTGGTCTTCGGCGACGAGGTCAAGGTCGGCAACACGACCATCAAGGTCGAGGCTGCTGGTGCTGCGCCGGTCGTCGCGGCCGTGGCTCCCGTCGTCGCGCCGGTCGCGCCTGCCGTCGAGGCCGCCGCCGTTGCCGCGCCCGCTCCCGCCATCGCGGTGGTGCCGGTGCCGGTCCCCGTGGTTCAGCAGGAAGTCGTGCAGCAGGTCGTGCAGGCCGTGCCCGTCCAGGCGCCTGCTCCTGCGCCCGCCCCGGTCCCCGCTCCCCAGCCCGCGCGCGCCGCGGTGGTGCGCGAAGAGGGCACGGGCTCGATCGTCCGTGGCCGTCCCCGCCGCCGCAAGGGCTCGGGCCCGCTCGGCGTCGAGCTGCGGCTGCTCTGGGGCGACCAGATGGTCGGCGAGTTCTTCATGCACCCCGACGTCGAGCGCACGTTCCGCGTCGGCTCGGTGAAGGGTGTCGACTTCGAGATGGGCGACGCCAAGCTCGGCGGCCCCACCTTCGACCTCGTCAAGTTCGGCAAGAACGGGGCGCAGCTCCGCTTCACCTCGAAGATGAACGGCGAGCTGCAGCGCCGCTTCGGTGAAGAGACGATGTCGCTCGACGAGGCCAAGAAGAAGGGCATCGCTTCCAACGACGGCGACGCGCTGACCATCACCCTGCAGCACGAAGACTTCGCGTGGGTCGATCTCGGCGGCATCGTGGTCGAGGTCTTCTTCCAGCCGCAGCCCAAGCCGGTCTTCGTGCCGTTCGCCGAATCGGTCGACTTCACCGTCCTCAACATCTTCCTGTTGATGTTCTTCCTCGCGGCGCTGTTCGTGATCAGCGCGGCGAACCTGAACGCCGAAGGTGAAGCGTTCGACGACGAGCTCAACTCGAACTCGGCGCGCATCGCCAAGCTGCTCATCAAGCCGCCCGAGAAGAACCCCATTCTCCAGAAGTTCGAGAAGAAGAAGGACTCGGGCGAGATCGCGCAGAAGCACAAGGGCGACGAAGGCCAGATGGGCAAGAAGGACGCCCCCAAGCGCTCGGCGCACGCGGCTCCGAAGGGCGACCCGAACAACAAGGACCAGGCCCGTCTCCTCGTCGCCAAGGTGTTCGGCGGCTCGGGCGGCGGCATCTCCACCATCTTCGGTCACCAGGGTATCGGCGGTGAGCTGAAGAGCGCCATGGGCAACATGTTCGGCGCGGCGGCGGGTGACTCCGGCGGCTTCGGTGGTCTCGGTCTGCGTGGCTCGGGCTCGGGTGGCGGCGGCGTCGGCGACACGGTCGGCATCGGCGGCATCGGCACCAAGGGCCGCGGCGGTGGCACCGGCGGTTACGGGTCCGGCGTTGGCGTGCTCGGCGGCAAGAAAGACGTCGACATCGGCATCACCTCGTCTGACCCGATGGTCATGGGCTCGCTCGACAAGGAACTCATTCGCAAGGTCATTCACGCCAACCGCGGCCAGATTCGGTACTGCTACGAGAGCCAGCTGAACCGGTTCCCGAAGTTGAACGGCAAGGTCGCGGTGAAGTTCGTGATCTCGCCCACCGGCTCGGTCAGCACCTCGTCGGTCGCCCAGACGACCGTCGGCAACGCCGAGCTCGAGGCCTGCGTCGCCGGCCGCGTCCGCACCTGGCAGTTCCCCAAGCCGAAGGGCGGCGGCGTGGTCATCGTCACGTACCCGTTCATCTTCGCGCAGTCGGGCGGGCAGGGCGGCTGACCTGACGGCTTGAAGTTCTTCCCCGGCCTCCGTTTCCCACGTGGAAACGGAGGCCGTTTCATTTGAAGCGTTTTCATTTTAGGGTTCGCGCCTCATGAAGCTCGCTCGTGCGCTGGTCTGCCTCGTCGCTTGCTGTGCCTCGACCGTTTCCCTGGCGCAGGGCTCGCCCAAGGTCGAAGACAAGAAGGGCGCCAGCTACAAGGAAATCGAGCGCGGCCTGTTCTTCGAGGCCCGCGGCGGCTTCAACGGCATCATCAACCCGCCAGCGCTGACCGGCTCGGCGCAGTACTTCTCGAGCGGCCAGGCGATCGGCATCGACCTCGGCTTCGACATCGGCGAGCGCGTGTCGCCCGCGATCTTCTTCCTCGCGGCGGCCAACCGCATGGGCATCGACTACACCGGCTACAGCACCACCGGCGCGGCGTCGGGTGACTTCAGCGCGATGACTCCGGGCGCCGCGGTGAAGGTGCGGCTGGTCGGCTTCGACGACTCGCAAGACGTGAAGCGCACGTGGATCTACATCCGCGGCGGTGCGGGCGTGACGTTCTACTCGCCCAAGCAGCTGCTCCCGAACATCGACGTGCTGATCGTCGCGGGCCCCGGCCTCGAGTACTACACGCGCCTGCGCCACTTCGTGATCGGCGTCGAGGCGAACTTCGCCTTCGCTGCGCTGACCCAGACCATCGGGTTCCAGGGCCTCCTGACGTTCAAGTACGCGTTCCCCTTCCAGTAAGCCGGGGAGCGACACAGCTTGACGAGCGGTGCGCTTGCCTGACATGGCGCGCCCCATGACTGAAGAAAAGAAGAAGGCCCCGGGTGGTCGGGAGCGTGGTGGCTTCTCGTTTGGCGATCGCGAAGGCGGCGGTCGTGGGCGCGGTGATCGCGAGGGTGGCCGCGGCGGCAAGTTCGGCCGCAAAGATGGCCCCGGTGGCGGCGGTGCGTCGTACCGCGTCGTCAACGAGCTGAGCGCCGTCGAGAAGGCCGTCACCAAGGCCGACTTCGCCGCGATGAAGGAACCGCTCTCGGCGATCCTCCGCGCCATCAAGCCGATGCGCCTCGACTCGATCGAGAAGCTCGACCTCGGCACCCGCGGCAAGCTGATCACCAGCCTGATGCGCGTGCAGCGCATGTCCCGCCCCGCCGCCGCGCCGCCCGCCGAGGCTGCGCCGGCTCCGGAAGCGCCTCCCGCCGACGCCGCTCCGGCCGAGGGCGCCGCTGCTCCCGCCGAGGGTGCGCCCGCCGCTGCCGCTCCCGCGGCGCCTGCTGCCCCCGCGGTCGATCCGAAGATCTCCGCGTTCGCCGACGCGCAGTTCACCGTCGGCCTGATCTGGTCGGCCGTGAACGACGCCGACCGCGCGAAGGCGGCGTTCGAGAACGCCGGCCGTCAGCCCACCGAGTCCGATCTCGCGATGCCGGCCGCGCCGCCGCCGTCGCAGGCCCGCAGCGATCGCCCCGAGCGTGGTGGTGATCGCAACGGCCGCCGCGGCGATCGCCCGGAGCGTGGTGACCGCAAGGACCGCGGCCCTCGCACCGAGCGCCCCCCGCGCGTCGAGCGCGAGCGCCCGCAGCCCTTCGTCTCGTCGGGCGACTGGCAGGCCGACGTGAAGAAGCTCGAGGAGCTCGGCCGCACCCGCGACGCCGCGCGCATCCACGAGAAGAACGCCTCGTTCGCCGACGCCTCGCGCCTCTACGAGGCCGGCGGTGACGTGAAGTCGGCGTTCCGCACCGCGGTGATGGCCAAGAACGACGAGGCGTACGCGCGCCTGTCGGCCAAGCTCAAGCCCGAGGAGATCGTCGAGGGCCTCGAGCGCGCGTCGGCGTGGGAGAAGCTGATGGAGTTCCACGTGGCGCGCAGCGACTTCGAGTCGATCGCCCGCCTCTACGAGCGCGCCAACCAGTTCGACCAGGCCGGCCTCGCGTGGGAACGCAGCGGCAAGCTCGCGCTGGCCCGCAAGGCCTACGAGCGCGCGAAGGACTTCGGCGCCTCGCACCGCGTGCGCGACCTCGAGGTGCAGAAGCTCATCGAGCGCGGTGACCGGCTCGGCGCGGCCACGCTGCAGGTCGGCGCCGGCAAGCGCGCCGAGGCGGTGGAGACCCTGAAGCCGCTCCCCGCGCCCAAGGCGTACCACTTCATGGTGAAGCTCAAGCTCGCCGCCGAGGCCGAGGCGCTCGCGAAGGACGAGCTCGGCAAGGCTGAAGCGGCCAACAACGCGCTCCAGCGCGCGCGCTGGCTGGAGATCACCGGCAAGCTGCAGGAAGCCGCTGACCTCTACCTGGCCAACGATCGCAAGGACAAGGCGGGCTTCGTGTTCGAGGCGATGGGCGAGCTGAAGAAGGCCGCCGAGCTCCTCGAGGCGGGTGGCCAGCTCGACCGCGCGCAGGCCGTCTTCACCAAGCTGGGCGACACCGCCAACGCCGAGCGCGTGAAGGCGCTGCCCCGCCCGGAGAAGCCGAAGAAGGCCGACAAGGCCGACGACGGCGAAGAGGGCCAGCAGGTGCCGCCGCCCCCTGAAGCGGCCGCTCCGTCGGCTCCTTCGGCGACCGCCTAAAGCCTCGTCTTTTGGGCGTTCTTTCTCGGGAGCCGGGCGCTAAGGTTCGCCCGCTCCCACATGTCGACTACGCCTGAAAAGCAGGGTGGCCCAGCCCAGGCGCCCGCTGCGCCCTTCGTCGAAGTTGAAGCCAGCCTCGAAAAGACGGGGCGTGTCGACGAGCTCATCAAGCTCTACGAGTCTCGCTCGCGCGAGGTGCCCAGGCCCGAAGAGGCCGCGCACCTGCTGTGCCGCGCGGCCGATCTCTGCCGCGAGAAGCTGAAGAACCCGGTCCGCGCTGACGAGCTGTTCCGCCGCGCGCTGGTCTACGCCCCCAATTCCCGCGAGGCGCTCGAAGGGCTGCGCGCCATCTACGAGGGCCGCAACGATCACGGCGCGCTCGCCGAGGTGCTCGAGCGGCTCGCCCTGGTGCAGAGCGGCCCCGCCGCGGCCGCGCTCTACCTCCGCGCCGGCGAGCTCTACGAGACCAAGCTCCAGCGCCGCGATCGCGCGGTGCTCTGCTACCAGCTCGCCTCGCGCGCCTCGCCGCAGGAACGCCAGGCGTACCAGCGGGCTCGCAAGCTCCTCGTGCACGAGGGGCGGCATTCCTCGGCGTTCGACTCGCTCGAGCGTGAGCGCGCGGCGCTGGGCGATCGCGAGCTGGTCGACGAGTACATCGCGTTCGCCGAGAGCCTGGTGAACTACCCGCAAGAACACGGGCTGGCGACCAAGGCCCTGGTGCGGGCGCTGGCGGTCGACGAGCGCAACGCCAGGGCGCAGGCGATCCAGAAGGAGCTCTCGAAGCTCGAGTACGTCTGGCGCGAGAAGGTCAAGCAGCTCAAGGCGCAGTCGCTCGAAGAGCGCGAGCGCCGCGTCGCCGCGCGCCTGTCGCTGCAGGTGGCGCGCATGTACGCGTTCTACGAGCCCGCCGCGGTCGACAAGGTGAAGGAAGCGATCGATCGCTGCTTCGCGCTCTGGCCGGCGATGCCCGACGCGCTCGATCTGCTCGAGCAGGTCGCCATCAAGGCCGGCGACGTGCGCATCGCGCTGACCGTCTTCAGCAAGCTCGCGGGTGACACGCGCGACAAGCAGGCGAAGGTCGACTTCCACCTGCGCATCGGCCAGGTGCTGCTCTCGAAGCTCAACGACGCGGCGGGCGCGGCCGACGCCTTCGAGAACGCCTCGAAGCTCGACCCCGCGCGGCCTGACGCCATGGAGCTCGCCTCGGAGGCGCTCATCGGCGCCGGCAAGCTCACCGAGGGCGTCGGCGTCATCGAGCGGCACCTCCAGACGCTCAAGGACAAGCACGCCCAGGTCGCGGTGCGGCTCAACCTCGCCGACCTCGCGCAGAAGCTGCTGCGCGATCTCAACCAGGCGCGCACGCACGTCGAGGCGGCGCACAAGCTCGACCCCAACAACGCGCAGGTCGCCTTCCGCCTGGCGAGCCTCTACGCCGACGACGCGAACCTCGACGCGGTGTGGCCGATCATCGATCTCGCGGCCAGCGCGCCGCGGCCCATCGCCGAGCGCGTGTCGCTCTGCGAGCTGGTCGCGATGACGTGCGACGATCGCGGCGACTTCAAGAAGGCCTTCCACGTGCTGTCGCTGGCGCTGCCGCTCGACCCCACGCGCGGCTCGCTCGTCACCGCGCTCGAGCAGGCCGCCGAGAAGTCGGGCCAGCAGGCGCAGCTCGCGTTGGCGCTCCGCCGCGCGGCGCAGGTCGCGCCCCCCGATGCGCAGGTGCGGTTGTGGCGCACGCTCGGCAGCCTGCTGCAGAACCTCGGGCGGCCCGCCGAGGCGCAGGAAGCGTGGCTCGAGGTGCAGCGGCGCCAGCCCGACGACGCCGAGGCCACCGCCGCGCTCGCGGCGATGCGCAAGGCGCTGGCCGAAGAGCCGCAGGATCCCCGCTCGAAGCTCGAGGCCGAAGCGCGCCGCCTCGAGGCGTCGGCGGCCGACCCGGCGTCGGCGGCGGCCGTGTACCGCAAGATCCTCGAGCTCGACCCCGACAGCGTCGCCACGCTCAAGAAGCTCGGCGCGGCGTCGGCCAACCTCGGGCTGTGGTCGGAGGTCGCGGTGGTCGCCGAGCGGCTGATGGCGCTCGCCGATTCGCCGGCCGAACGGCACGAGTGGCGCGCCCGCCTGGCGCAGCTCTATTCCGAGCGGCTCAACCGGCGCGAAGACGCCGCGAAGTTCTACCTGACGCTCCTCGACGAGGGGAACACGAGCGCCGCCATCGTCGGCGGCCTCGAGCGCCTCGCCGCGCAGGGCGTGCGGCAGGGCGACATCTCTCGCGCGCTCGCGCCGGTGTACGCCGCCGCCGGCGACTACCAGCGCCAGGTCGCCTCGCTGCTGGTGCAGCTCTCGTCGGTGCAGGACAAGGACGAGCAGAAGAACCTCCTCTCGCTGCTCGCCGAGACGACCGAGAAGCGGCTGATCGACGAGCGCGCCGCGTTCGACTACCGGCTGCGCGGGCTGCAGCTCGACCCGGCCGACTCGACCTTCCGCGCCGAGGCGGTGCGCCTGGCGAAGGCGGTCAAGGCCGAGCAGGACCTCGCGCGCCTCGTGACCGAGCTCGCCGCGAAGATCGAAGACCCCGCGCTGCGGGTCTCGCTGATCCTCGAGGCGGCCGAGCTCGCCGAGGAGGCCGGCGCGATCGACGAAGCGGCCGCCGCGCTCCGCAAGGGCCTCGAGAAGACCCCCGACCAGGACGAGCTGCTCGAGCGGCTGGCGCAGCTGTTCCTCATCGCGCGGCGCTGGGGCGAGGCCGACCAGGTCATTCGCAAGCGGCTCTCGCTCGCGAAGACGCCCGAGGAGAAGATCGCCGAGGGCCTGCAGCTCACGCAGGTGAACGTCGAGCTGAACCGACCCCGCGAGGCCGCCACGGCGCTCGCCGACGCGGTCAAGGCCGGCGCGCCCGAGCTGGAGCACCTGCCGCGCCTGATGCAGCTGCTCGAGAGCGGCGGGCAGCTCCGCGAGCTCGCCGACGTGCAGGCGCGGCTCATCGCGCTCTACGAGGGGGCGGGGGAGAAGGAGAAGGCCGCGGCGCTGGCCGTCGCGCGCGCCCGCCTGCTCGAGACCGCGCTGGGCGACAAGGCCGAGGCCATTCGTCGCTACGCCGACGTGCTGCTCTCTCGCCCGGGCGACGCCGACTCACTCGCCGCGCTCGAGAACCTGCTGGGTGACCCCGATCACCGCGAGGCCGCGGCGCGCGCGCTGTTGCCGGCGTACGACGCTGCCAAGGATCATCGCAAGCAGGTCTCGACGCTCGCCGTGATCGCCGAGGCCGCGAAGGACTCGCTCGATCGCATCACCGCGCTCCGCCGGGCCGCCGACATCCACACCGTGCACCTGCGTCAGCCCGAGCAGGCGTTCGCCTCGCTCGCGACCGCGATGCGGCTGGCGGTCGACGACCAGGAGCTGCGAGGCGCCGCCCGCGCTGCGGCGGAAGACGCCGACGCGCTCGACAGCTACGCGGAGGTCGTCGAGGAGCTGATCGACGGCGCGCCCGACTCGATCGCGCTCGCGCTGCACCTCGAGCTCGCCGACGTCTACGAGCGCAAGCTCAACAAGCAGGACCAGGCCATCAGCCACCTGCGCGCGGTGTCGATCGCCGACGCGAAGAACCTCGAGGCGCTGCGCTCGCTGCAGCGGCTGCACCGCACCCGCGAAGAGTGGGCCGAGCTGGTGCCGATCACCGAGCGCCTCGCGCTGATGGAAAGCGACCCCGCGGCGCGCTCGGCGCTCGACCGCGAGGCCGCGATGCTCGCCGAGACGAAGCTCAATGATCTCGAGCGCGCGGCGGTGAACTGGCGCCAGATCGCCTCGCGCGACGTGCTGGCGAAGGAAGCCGCGGCGTCGCTCGACCGGCTCTACGGCGAGCTCGACAAGCCGCAGGAACTCGCCTTCGCCCTCGAGCTGCGCCGCAACCAGGAAGGGCAGAGCCCTGCCGGGCGCGAGCTGGCCTTCCGCCTCGCGGCGCTCCGGCAGAACCGCCTCAACGATCCCCGCGGCGCCCTCGAGGTGTACCGGCAGATCTTGAGCGAAGACGCGACCCACGAGGGCACGCGCGAGGCGCTCGAGGCCTGGGCGCGCGCGGCCGACACCGACGGCAGCTCGGCGGCGGAGATCCTCGACGGGGTGCTGGCGCGCACCGGCGATCACCAGCGCCGCATCGCGATTCGCGAGGCCCGCGTGGCCCACGCCACCACCGCCACCGAGCGGGCGCGGCTGGCGACCGAGATCCGCGCGATTCTCGAGCGCGACCTGAACCAGCCTGAGGCCGCGTTCATGAACGCGCTCAAGGCCTTCACCGACGGCCTGTCGCGCGAAGAGGTGCAGCCCGAGCTCGAGCGCCTGGCGCGTGTCACCGGCTCGTTCGGCGAGCTCGCGGAGATCTACGAGTCGACCGTCGAAGAGCTCGACGCCGCCGACGCCCAGCGGCCGGCCCTGCTGCGCCGCGCGGCCGAGCTGCGCGAGCAGCTCAACGAGCCCGAAGAGGCCATCAAGGTGTGGAAGCAGCTGCTCGAGGTGCTGCCGCAGGACCGGCAGGCGCTCGACAGCCTCTCGCGGCTCTACGAGAAGTCGCAGAACGCCCGCAGCCTGAGCGACGTCTACGAGAAGCAGGCGCAGCTCGCGACCGACCCCGCCGAGAAGTTCTCGCTGTTGGTGAAGGCGGGCGAGGCGTGGGAAGCCGCGGGCGACGACGAGCGCGCCATCGATCTGCTCAAGAGCGCGCTGGCGTTGAACCGTGCCCGCGAGCTGCTGGTCTCGCTCGAGCGGCTCTTCGGGCGCACCAAACGCCACGTCGAGCAGGCCGACGTGCTCTCGCAGCTCGCCGCCGGGGCAGGGGACGACGCCGAGCGCCTCGCGCACCTCCTCAAGCGCGGGCTGCTGCTGGAGAAGGAAGGCCAGCACGCCGAGGCCGTGCGCGCGATGTCGGAGGTGATGCAGCTCTCGAAGACCGAGCCGCAGGCGGTGGCGGCGCTCGAGCGGCTGATGGCGAACGAGGGCGTGAAGGTCGACGCCGCGCGCCTGCTCGAAGCCGCGTTCCGCGAGCTCAACGATCTCAAGCGCCTCGTCGAGGTGCTCGAGGTGCGGCTCCAGGTCACCGACCCGTCGCGGCGCGTCGGGTTGTTGCTCGAGATCGCCAACCTCCGCGAGGCGGTCGGCCAGAAGAACCTCGCGCTCACCGCGCGCCTCAAGGCCTTCGGCGAGCAGCCCGACGACGAAGAGGTGCGCAACGAGCTCGAGCGGCTCGCGGCCGACCTCGGCGCGTTCGAAGAGCTCACCGCGGCGTACGAAGACGCGCTCGAGCGCGGCCTGAAGGAACCGCTGGCCGGCGAGCTGTGGCGCCGCCTCGCGGTGACCTACGGCGATCGCCTGAGCCGCTTCGACCTCGCCGCCCGGGCGTGGAACGAGGTGCTGGCGCGCAACCCGCGCGACATGTTCGTGCTCGAGCAGCTCGGGCGCATCTACCGGCGCACCTCGCAGTTCCGCGAGCTGTCGATCGTGATGCGCCGGCAGCTCGGGCTCGAGACCAACGTCACGGTGCAGGTGAACCTGCTCTTCGAGCTGGCCAACCTCGCGGAAGAGACCCTGTCGGACAAGGGGCTCGCGGCGACCTGCTACCAGGCCATTCTCGAGCGCAAGCCCGAGGACCCCAACGCCATCAAGCTGCTCGGCCGCATCCTCGCCGAGACCGAGGCGTGGCCCGACCTGGCGAACCTGCTCCAGCGCGAGATCGCGTTGGCCGAAAGCCAGAAAAAGGAAGAAGAGGCGCTGGAATTGCTCGTGCGCCTTGGTCGGTTGAAGCTCACCCGCCTGAGCGACCCGCGCGGGGCGCTCACGACGTTCCAGGAGGTTTTGCGGCGAAAGCCTGCTCACGCAGGGGCGATCGGCGCACTCGAAGAGATGGCGCGCTCTGACAATCCATTGAAGGGTGAAGCGGCGAGCACGCTGGAACCGGTGTTCGCCAACGAGGGTGAACACCTCAAGCTCGTGCAGATGCTCGAGGCCCAGGTCGCGGCGGAGCCACAGGCCGCCGAGCGGGCCGGGCTGTTGCGCAAGATGGCCGAGGTCTACAGCCAGCAGCTCGACAACGCCGAGATGGCCTTCGTGGTCTCGGCGCGCGCGCTGCGGGAACTGCCCGACGAGCCGAAGAACCTCGAGCTCTCGCTGCTGTTCTACAAGAAGGCCGACGCCGAGGACGAGTTCGCGGCGCTGCTGGCCGAGGTCGCCCCCCGCGCGTCAGACGACGCCGCGCGCGCCAACCTCTACCGCGCGCTGGCGCGCATCCAGGCGCAGGCCGACGAAGAGGCCGAGGCGATCGAGTCGTGGAAGCGCGTCATGGAGCTGGTGCCCACCGACGCCGAGGCGATGCAGCAGATCGGCCAGCTCTACTCGCGGCAGGGTCGCGTCAACGAGCTGCTCGAGGTGCTCAAGCGGCAGCTCACCATCGAGGAAGACACGGGTCGCCGCGCGGCGCTCCTCTTCCAGATCGGCTCGCTGCAGGAAGAGCAGCTCAAGGACGTCAACACCGCCATCGGCACCTTCCGGCGCCTGCTCGAGCTCGCGCCCGACGACGTCAACGCGCTGGCCCGCATGGAAAAGCTCTGCGAGGCGCAGTCGCGCTGGCCCGAGCTGGCCGACGTGCTGAGCAAGCGGCTCAAGCTGCTCCCCGCCGAGGAACAGCCGGCGGTGATGTTCAAGCTGGCCGTGGTGCGCGAGACGAAGCTGCTCGACAAGCAGGGCGCGCTCGACCTGTACCGCGAGCTCCTCACGCAGAACGCGCTCAACGAGGGCGCGCTGGGCCGCATGGAAGCCCTGGTGCAGAAGGAACCGCAGAACCAGCAGGCCTTCGAGATCCTCGCCAACGCGTTCCGCAAGGCGAGCGAGGGCAACAAGCTGGCGCAGCTCATCGAGGGCCGCGTGGCGGTGTCGCCCGACTCGGTGGAACGCAAGACGCTGCTCCTCGAGCTGGCGGCGGTGCGCGACGCGCAGGCCGAGCCCGAGCTGGCGTACCTGGCGTACTACCGCGCGTTCAAGGAAGACCCGAACGACGGCGAGATCCGCAAGCGGCTGTACGCGGCCGGCGCGGCGGCGTCTTCGTACGACGAGCTGGTCTCGGCGCTGCAGGCCGAGCTGCCGCGCGTCGCCGAGCCCGCAGACCAGGCCGAGGTGTGCCTGACGATCGCGCAGATCTCCGAGCAGCGGCTCGACGAGAAGGAACAGGCGGTCGTCTTCTACGAGAAGGCCCGCACCGCCGACCCCAACGCGGGGCTCAAGGCGCTCGCGCCGCTCGACCGCCTCTACGGCGAGCTCGAGTTCCCCGACAAGCAGGCCGACATCATCGACGCCATCGCGGCGCAGGCCACCGAGCCCGCCGATCGCGTGGCGCTCTACTTCCGCCTCGGCCAGCTCGCGATGGAACAGCTCGACAGCCCCGATCGCGCCGCCGGCGCCTTCGAGAAGGTGCTCGAGGCCGACCCGAAGCACTTGCCGTCGCTGCGCTCGCTCGAGATCCTCTACGAGCAGGCCAAGTCGAGCGACAAGCTGTACCGCGTGCTCGAGGTGCAGCGTGACCTCGTGCAGGGGGCGGAGAAGGAACGGCTGCTCTCGAAGATGGCGGTCACCTCGGCTGAAGGGCTCGCCGACGTCGACCATTCCATCAAGCTCTACCGCGAGCTCCTCGAGAAGAACCCGCGCAACGAGCAGGCCTTCGAGGCCCTGACGCGGCTGCTCGAGCGCGGCCAGAAGGCCGAAGAGCTGCGCGAGCTGCTGACGTGGAAGCTGCAGTTCACCGTCGACCCGCGCGAGCTGGTGCGGCTCAACGAGCGGCTGGGCAGGGTGCTCTGGCAGCAGCTCAACCGCCCCGACGACGCGGTGCCGTTCTTCAAGGCGGCGCTCGAACGTGACGCGCGTCACCGCGGGGCGCTCGAGGCGCTGCGCGACATCTTCGACCAGACCAACAAGCGCGAAGACCTGGTCATCGTGCTCCGTCGCCTGATCCCGCTGCAGGAAGACGCGACCGGCGTGAAGCTGATTCGCATTCGCCTCGCGGAGATCATCTCGGAGACGGCGCGGCGCGAAGAGGCGCTCGACGCCGCCCGGCGCGCGCTCGAGGTCGAACCGCACCAGGTGCCCGAGCTCGATCGCCTGCACACGGTGTTCGGCCGCTTGAAGGCGTGGCCCGACGCGGTGCGCGTGCTCGACGCGAAGGTCGCCGTGCAGATGCAGCTCGAGGAACGCGAGGCCGCGGCGGCGACCCAGTTCCAGATCGCGGAGATCTGGAAGGGCCCGGCGAACAAGCTCGAGATGGCCGGCGCTGCCCTCGAGAAGGTGCTCGAGATCGAGCCCTCGAACCGGCAGGCCTACGAGCAGGCGCTCGAGCTGTTCAGCCGGCTCAACGACTGGCGCAGCTACGCCCAGGCGATGGACCGCTACCTCCCCAACTTCGTCACCGACGAAGAGAAGGTGACGGCCCTGCGCGAGCTGGCGCGCGTGCAGGAAACGAAGCTCGGCGCCAAGCAGGTGGCGTTCCTCCAGTACTGCCGCGCGCTGCAGCTGAACCCGGCGCTCGACGAGCTGCGCGAGCAGGTCGAGCGCCTGGCCGAGGAGACCGGGAGCTACGACGAGCTCGCCGCCGTGTACGAAGAGGTGGCCGAGGCGGTGCCGCGTGGCCCGCTCGCCGAGCGGCTGTACCTGACGCTGGCGCGCGTGCAGGACACCAAGCTCGACGACCCCTCGGCGGCCGAGGCGTCGCTGCGGCGCATTCTCGAGTTCGACCCGACGAACGAGACGGCGCTCGAGCGCCTGGCGGCGATGTTCGCCCGCCGTGGCCAGAACAAGGAATACATCGTCTCGCTCGAGCAGAAGCTCGAAGCGGCGGGCAGCCTCGAGCGTCGCAAGGAGATCTTGCGCGAGATCGCCCGCGTCTATGACGAGCAGATGGGCGACCCGGGTGAGTCCGAGAACGCGCTGGTGCGCGCGCTCGAGCTCGAGCCCGACCTCGAGACGTTGAGCGTGCTGGTGGCGCTGCAGAAGCGGCAGAACAACCACGCCGCGGTGGCCTCGACGTTGATGCGCATGCGCGACATCGCGCCCACGCCCGAAGACCGGGCGCGCATCCAGGTCGAGGTGGCGCAGGTCTACGAGCGCGACCTCCAGGACGACGAGGCCGCGGTCGAGGGCTACCGGCAGGCGTTGGAGTTCGACCCCGCCAACCCGCAGGCGCTCGCCTCGCTCGAGCAGCTGTACTCGAAGCTCGATCGCCCGGCCGAACTCCTCGCCGTCTACGAGCGGCAGATCGAGCTCACCAGCGACTACCGCGAGCGCGTGAAGATCCTCTTCCGCTCGGCGGCGATCTGGGAAGAGCGGTACCAGAACCTCGCGCACGCCGACGCGTGCATCGAGGCGGCGCTGCAGGTCGATCCGCAGAACATCCAGGCGATCAAGACCCTCGAGCGCCTGCGCAAGTCGCAGGGCCGGTGGGACGAGCTCATCGGGGTGGTCGACCGGCACATCCAGCTCCTCACCAACCCCAGCGAGAAGGCCGAGCTGTGCGTGGAGATGGGCGACATCTTCCACCAGCAGCTCAAGGCGGTGGACCGCGCGGTCACGGCGTACCACCAGGCCATCGAGCTCGACCCGCGCTGCCGCCCCGCGATGCACGCGCTGGGCATGCTCTACGAGCGCAGCGGCAACTGGCCCTTCGCGCTCGACATGCTGGAACGCGAGGCGCAGGTGCTCGGCAACACGCCGGAGGCCGTCGAGCTCTGGTACCGCATGGGCAAGATCAACGAAGACATGTTGATCGACGCGGGGAGCGCCAAGCGCTGCTTCCTCGAGGCGCTGCGCATCGACGCGGCGTACCTGCCGGCCATTCGCGCGCTCAAGGGCATCTACGAGCTCGAGCGTGACTTCGAGAGCTACGAGAAGGCGCTCGTCGAAGAGGCCCGCCAGACCGAGGAGCCGTCGGCCCGCGCGCGCGCGTTCGTCGCCGTCGGCCGCTACTACGAGAGCAAGGAAGACCGCGATCAGGCCACCGGCGCCTACGAAGAGGCGCTCAAGCTGGAAGGTGATCTGCTCGAGGCCGCGCAGCCGCTGGCCGACATCTACCTCTCGACCGAGCGGTACGATCGCTGCGAGGCGATGCTCGACATCGTCACCACGCGGCTGGGCCAGTACTACGCGCAGACGCCCGACGACCCCGAGCTGGGCAAGGAACTCTGCCGCCGCCAGTACCGCCTGGGCTACGTCAGCGAGAAGAACGGCAAGCGCGACAAGGCGCTGAGCGCGTTCGAGCGGGCGTACCAGCTCGACGCGACGTACCTCCCGGTGCTCGAGGGCTACGGCAACCTGCTGGTGCAGGCCAAGCGCTTCGAAGAGGCGCAGCGCGTGTACCAGTCGATCCTGGTGCACCACCGCGGCGACCTCACCGACCTCGAGGTGGCGGAGATCTACTGGACGCTCGGCGATCTCCACATGAACCTGCGCCAGTTCGATCGCGCGCAGAACCACTTCGAGAAGGCGCTGGCCATCGACCCGACCCACGAGCCGTCGCTGCGCTCGATGGTGACGATCATGGAGCAGGCGCAGCAGTTCGACCGCGGGGTCGACTTCCGCCGCAAGCTGGTCGACGTGCTCGACGGCGAGGCGAAGTACGAGGCCTCCGTCGCGCTCGGCCAGGTGGCGCGCGAGAAGCTCTCAGACCCGTACATCGCCATCGACGCGTACCTCGCGGCCAGCCGCATCAGGCAAGACGCGCTCGACGTGATGGACGCGCTCTACGTGCTCTACCGCGAGACCAAGCAGGGCGCGAAGGCCGCCGAGATGCTCGAGAAGATGTTGCTCGTGCCGGCGCTGCAGCAGGACGCGCAGCGCGCGAAGCGGGTGTGGTTCGCGCTCGGTGAGATCACGCGCGACGAGCTGGGCGATCTCGAGAAGGCGACCAAGTGCTTCAACTCGGCCCTCGACGCCGACTGGCGCTTCGTCGACGCCTTCAGCGCGCTCGAGCGCATGCTCGGCAAGGCGAAGAAGTGGAAGCAGCTCGACGACAACTACAAGGTGATGATCGGGCGCATCCCCAAGACGCCCGACACGCACACCGTGCGCATGAACTTGTGGAAGGCGCTGGGCGACCTGTACCTCAACGCGCTCAAGGCGCCCGAAGCGGCGGTGCAGGTCTACAAGGTCGTCGCCTCGGGCCTGCCCGACAACGTCGAGATCCAGGAACTGTACGCGGGGCTGGCCCAGACGCAGCCCGGCTACGAGACCGAAGCGGTCGAGGCGTGGCGGCGCGCGCTGCCGTCGACCACGAGCCCGGGCAAGGTGGCCTCGGCGCTCGCGGAGCTGGCGGCCAAGCGCAAGGACTACGACTCGGCGTGGATCGCGGCGCAGGTCAGCAGCGGGCTGATCGGCGACCCGGGCGTGGGCGAGAAGGAGATCCTCACCAAGCTCACGCCGTACGCGAAGAAGCGCGAGGTCGCGCAGCGGCAGCTCACCGACCGCTTGTGGACCGAGCACCTCTTCCACCCGAAGGTGCGGGGGCCGCTGGCCGATCTGCTCGCGATCTTGTTCGAGCAGGCGGGCACGCTCTACAAGGAAGACTTCGGCCGCTACGGCGTGATTCCGAAGAAGCACTACATCGACGTGGCCGGCGCGCAGGAGTACCAGATTCACCACTACCGGTACGTGTCGCGCATGCTCGGCATGGACCAGGTGCAGGTGTTCTCGCCGTTCTTGATCACCACGCGCGAGCGCATGGCCAAGCGCACGACGGAGCCGGCGCCCGACCCGATGGTGGGCATCGAGATCTGTCACACCGACCCGGTGGCGCTGAAGTTCGGCGGCAAGTTCTTCAGCGAGACGGGGCAGCGCGAGGTCTACTACCTGCTCGGCCGCGCGATGACGTTCCTGCGCCCCGAGCTCGCGTTGACGCAGCGGTTGTCGGGTGAGCGGCTCGAGGCGGTGCTGCAGGCGGCGATCAGCCTCTCGGTCGATCGCTTCCGCTTCACGGCCGACCTGCGCATCATCGACGCCGAGCGCAAGAAGCTCGAGGCGAGCCTCACGCCGCAGGCGCGCGATGCGCTGGCGCGCGTGACGAAGGAGTACGTGAAGGTCGCCACGCCGACCGATCTGCGGAACTACCTCGAGGGCGCGGAGCTGACGGCCACGCGCACCGGCGCGTTCGTCGCCGGCGAGATCGAGCCGGTGAAGCGCATGGTGATGGCCGAGACGGGCCCGAACTTCCGCGTGCAGCCGCGCTCGAAGATCCGCGACCTGCTGGTGTTCGCGCTCGGTGACGACCTGCACGCGCTGCGCGTCGCGGTCGGCATCAACGTCGAGGTGCAGATCAGGAAGTGACGCACCCGCAAGGCGGGCAGTGGGGTGCGTGTGTGCATGCGCCCCAAGTGGTCATGATCTCTTGGGTTTCAACGACCGGCGCTCGCGAGGCGGAACCATGCACGCGATCGCGGCGTCGTTGTCTTGACCCCTTCGATCACCAAACCTAAACTTTTCAAAGAGTTACACGTAACTTTCGGCCCGTCATTTCCCGGCCCCAGGAAACCCAATGCGCTTCGTCTGTGAGAGCTGCCGCGCGCAGTACATGATCAACGACGAGAAGGTCGGACCGAAGGGCGTCAAGGTCCGCTGCCGCAAGTGCGGCTACGTCATTCTCGTCAAGCGGGCCGACGGCGCGAAGGGCGGCCCCGTCGCGATGTCGAACGACCCCGACGACGCGCTCGCGACGCAGGTGATGCAGACGCCGCTGGCGCCGGCCGAGGCGACGCTCTCGAACGAAGACTCGGGCGACAGCATGACGAACCCGGGCACCGGCACGTCGTCGCCGACGCTCGCCGAGGCGGGCGCGAACGGCGCGAACGGCAACGGCGCCTCGAAGGACAGCTTCTTCGGCGCTGACGAAGACGAGATCGGCGCCGTGTTCGACCAGGTGCTCAAGGGCGGCGGCGCGAAGGAAGAGGGCAGCAACGGCGCGGCCGACGCGAAGGACGGCAACGACGATCGCCAGTCGACGCGCGTCATCGACGCCGACACGGTGCGCAAGCTCGCCGAGGAATCGGGCGTGGTCGAGAAGCCCGCGGCCCCCGAGCCGAAGGCCGAAGAGGTGCCGCAGACCGATTGGTACTGCGCGATCAACGAGAAGCAGACGGGCCCGCTCACGCTCGACAAGCTCAAGGAGCACTGGGACAAGGGCGAGATCGGCGCCGACTCGCTGTGCTGGCGCGCCGGCTTCGACGACTGGATCCCGGTGTCCGAGGTGAAGATGCTGGCCGCGGTGCTGGCGCCCAAGCCGCCCAAGCCGATCGTCGTCGCGCCCGCGGCGACCATCACGCAGAGCACTCCCGCGCTGGTCTCGATGCCGGTGCAGTCGGCCTTCAGCGCCGGCGGCATGGTGCAGACGGTGCAGTCTGAAGTGCAGGTGCCGGTCTCGGCGGTGGCGGCGAGCTCGATCGCCGATCGCGAAGAGAGCGGCACGTGGAAGCCCTCGGCCGCCTCCGCGCTGGCCTCGCTGGTGCGCGACGAGATGGAAGCGCTCGCCAAGCCGCCGCCCAAGCCGGTCGTCGAAGAGCCGCCGGCCGCGAAGGGCGGGGGCCTGCTCGATCTGCCCGAGAAGGAAGCCGCGGCGACCAACAGCGCCGTCGTGCTGCCGAGCACCATCGAGGAACGTCCTGCGCGGCCGCCTCCGCCGCCGGTCAACCCGTACCTGGCGAACCCGGGCGCGACGTATTCCGCGCCGGCCGTCACGCAGTACCGCCCGCCGAGCAACCGCAACTTGATGATCGGCATGGCCGCCGGTGGTGGCGTGCTGCTGCTGATTCTCATCGGCCTGGTGGTGTGGCTGGCGGTGCGTGATCCGATCGTCGTCACGGCGCCTCAGCAGCCGCAGGTGGCCGTGGTGACGCCGCAGAACCCGCCGGTGAACAACAACCCGCCGCCGGTGAACAACACGGCGCCGACCAACCCGCCTGCGAACAACACCGCGCCGGCGAACAACCCGCCGGCCAACAACACCGCGCCCGCGAACACGCCGCCTGCGAACAACACGGCGCCGGCGAACACGCCGCCCGCGAACAACACGGCGCCCGCGAACCCGCCGACGAACAACACCGCGCCGGCGAATCCTCCGACCAACAACACCGCGCCCGTCGCGCCGGTGAGTCCGAAGACGCCGAAGACTCCGAAGACGCCGAAGGAGCCGAAGGAAGTGGCGGACCCGCCTGAGCCGAAGGAGCCGAAGAAGACTGCTCCCAAGGGCGACCCCGACGACTTCGACAGCGTCTTCAACACCAAGGGCAGTTCGGCGCCGAAGGAAGAGGCGAAGGCCGACCCGGTCAAGAAGCCCGAGAAGTACATTCCTCCCGCCCCGGGTGGCGGCGACGTGAAGGACTCGCTCGGCCAGTCCGACATCATGGAAGTCGTGGTCGCGAACAAGGGCGCGCTGGCCGCGTGCACCGCGAAGAAGGAAGCGGGCACCTCGGGCAAGATCGTCATGAAGTGGGAAGTCGCGACGAGCGGCAAGGTGACGAAGGTCGGCCTGGGCGACGGCTCCGAGGACTTCAAGGGCACGCCGATGGCGCAGTGCTTCAGCGGCGCGATCAAGGCGATGGTCTTCCCGAAGCACAAGACGCAGCACGAGCCGATCGTCTTCCCGTTCAAGTTCTGACCTGACGCGGCTGTCCTGACAGCGAAGTCATTCGGGCCGGTGCACTCGAGGGTGCGCCGGCCTTTTTGCTTCTGAAATCAGGCGTGAAGCGCGGCCCATGGCTTGCGTCAGTGGGCGCGTCCCCGCGGGGCAATGCGCCCAACATGCGCGTTGACTTGGAGAGATCGGGGGTTAACGTCCGCGCGCCTGTTTGTGCGGGCTTCACACGTTGCAACGAGGGAAACATGAACGGAACGAATCGAAGCTGGCTGGCCCTGCTCGGAGTGCTCGCAGGCGGCCTGCTGGTCGCCGGCTGTGGAACCACCACCGACAACGACGCCGGCTCGACCTGCACGACCGACTCGCAGTGCGGCACCGGCAAGGGCTGTCACCCGGTGCTCAAGACGTGCGTCTCGACGTGTACCAGCGGCTCTGACTGCCCCGCGTCTGAGAAGACCTGCGCGAAGATCGGCAGCTCGACCACCACCTTCTGCACGTGCGCGACCGACGCGCTCTGCAACACGGCGGTGCCGGGCAACGTCTGCAACCAGGCCACCCTGCAGTGCACGGCGAAGTGCACGGCCAATTCCTCGTGCCCGAGCGGCTCGACCTGCAACACCACCACGGGCGTGTGCTCGGCGGTCGGTGGCACTGACGGCGGCACCGATGGCGGCAGCGACGCGGGCATGATGGACGCGGGCACCGACGCCGGCACCACCTGCGACTACTCGCGCGGCCAGCCCGACACCTGCGGCTACGGCAGCTTCTGCGACGGCACCAACAACTGCTTCGTCATCACCAACGGCACCTGCAACAACGTCGCGGGCCGCCCGGCGTGGACCAACCAGTCGACGGGCCCGGTGATCTACCAGGCCAACGACGAAGCGGTGGACGACGCGAGCGCGTGCGCGAGCGGCACTCCCTTCACCACCACGGTGTTCGCGTACGCGCCGGCGGGCTCGACCTTCCCCGCGATGAAGTCGGCGCTGCCGGGCTTCTTCTATTACACGACGAGCGGCACGCAGGTGGACATCCCCACCAACCTGCTGACGCAGACCAACTACACGCTCTACGCGAACGGCACGGTGATGAGCGCGAAGTTCACGCTCTGCTCGAGCACCGCCACCACGTCGCTCGTCGCCGGGTTTGGCTTCACCAACGGCAACAGCTTCTGCGCGACGTTGACCCACTGAATCGCTGGCGGCCGGCACCGTCTGAACGCGGTGTCGGCCATCACCTGACACTCAACTGAAACTGGAGACACTCATGATTCGCAAGTTGATGCTCGCGCAGTTCGCCTTCGCCGCCGTCGCGCTCGCCCAGGCGCCGGCCCTCGAGAAGGCGCCGGTGATCAAGCCGAACCACATGCTGGCGTGCCCCGCCGGCACCAAGCAGGTCGGTGGGCCGAAGACGAACCTCGGCGCGCTGGCGTGCATGAAGTTCGCGGCGTCGGGCCTGCGGTTGTTCCACGGCCCGATGATCTCGTTCTACGGCAGCGGCAAGGTCGAAGCGGTGGGCCAGTCTGAAGAGGGCTTCCGCACCGGCAAGTGGTCGTTCTTCGACGAGGCGGGCAACAAGGTCGGCGAGACCGAGTTCCTGCACGGCGACTACCACGGCCGCCGCGCCGAGTTCACCGTCGATGGCAAGCTGAAGCTCGAGGAGAACTGGGTCAACGGCAAGCGCCAGGGCCCGCAGAAGAGCTTCGACGCGCAGGGCGTGCCGACCGTCACCGAGTACCGGGACGATCGCCCCGTGACGAAGTGAGCTGACGAAAAGTCCCCGCGGTTTTCTTCGAGCCGGTCTCCTCTTCGTGAGGGGACCGGCTCGAGTCTTTTGGTAGAAGATCGCTCGACGTGACCGCGATCAACCACCAGCCCTCGTTGCCGGATCTGCCGATTCGGCGCGTCGAGGAGATGGGCCTCAAGGAGCTGGAGCGGATTCGCCTCATCTTGCGCGGCGGCTCGGTGATCGAGTGGCGCAAGATGCACTTCAAGACGTGGGACGAGGTCGATCGCTACCTGCGGCTGTTGCAGATCGACCCCACGCGCGCGCACGACGAGGCGTGGGTGCGCACGGTGCTGACCGACGCGGTCGAGTACCTGCGGCGCACGTTCAACTACCGGGTGGCCGACGCGGTCGCCAACCCGAACATGATTCACGATCTCTTCCTCTTCGCCTCGGGGCAGATCGATCGCAAGTACCGGAAGATCGCCTGCATCGTGCTGAAGACGATGCACGTCATCCAGCACATCGAGGCGCGCGAGATCCTCTTCAAGATCGCGGTGCCCGAGGTCGAGGTGGCGCGCATGGTCACCGAGCGCGTCTCAGCGGTGATGGAAGAGGGGCGGCAGAAGGGGCTGCCGATCGTCGAGTTCAGCGACTCCATCAAGACGCGCGAGTCGATCATCACCAAGCTGATCGCGAAGAAGGACTCCACGGCCGCGGCGATCTACGACCGCACGCGCTTCCGGGTGATCGTCAAGGAACGGTCGGACATCATCCCCACGCTGTACTTCCTCACGCAGCGGCTGTTGCCCTTCAACTTCATCGTGCCCTCGCAGACCGAGAACACGCTGATTCGCTTCAAAGACTTCGTGAAGCAGTACCCGAACTTCAAGAAGTACGCGCGGCAGCTGCACCTCGACCTCGACTACGAGGAGCGCGAGCTGGCCGATCGCCGCGGCAACACCTTCTCGGGCTCGACGTACCGGGTGCTGAACTTCGTGGCCGACGTGCCGCTGCGGCTCGACGCGTACCTGCCGCCGCCGCACCTCGACGATCGCGAGCGCAAGGGCCGCATCACGCTGGCGACCTGCGAGTTCCAGATCGCCGACGAGCAGACCGCGCTGCAGAACGAGAAGGGCGAGAACTCGCACGAGCGCTACAAGCAGCGGCAGCGCGAGGTGGTGCTCAAGCGCCTCTCGAGCGGGCTGG
The DNA here is from genome assembly GCA_046351675.1 of Myxococcaceae bacterium. GTDB lineage: Bacteria > Myxococcota > Myxococcia > Myxococcales > Myxococcaceae > Archangium_A. Next base: position 161,502 of record JAXLYB010000011.1, on the reverse strand, counting down.
TGGTGCCGCGCCGCAAGGCCTCAAGCAGCGAGTGACGGGGCGTCGCCGGCGTGCGCCTCGAGCGCGGCGAGCACGGTGCGCTCGAGCACCGCGATCGAGTCGAGCTTCGAGAGCGCGCCGTTGGCGCCCGCGGGCCCGACCAGCGCCGTCAGCTCGTCGCGCCCTGCGCCGCTGACCAGGAAGATCTGCAGGCTGCTCTCACCGCCCAGGCGCCGGACGCGATCGATCAACGCGCGGCCGTCGAGGTGCGGCATGTGGAGGTCGAGCACCACGAGATCGATCTCGAAGAAGCGGTCGATCAGCAGCTCGAGGCCCACCTTGCCGTCGTCGGCTTCGAGCACCTCGATGCCGTGCGGCTTGAGCAGGCGCTTCCAGGTGGTGCGCCACACCGGCTCGTCGTCGATCACCAGCACCCGCTGGGGACGGCGCGGCGCGCGCAACATCGCCTCGAGCTGCGCGAGGCCGGCGCGGGCGTGCCCGGTGAGCTGCATGCCGATGCCGACGCGCGGGCCCGAGAGCACGCGGTGCAGCACCTCGGCGTCGAGCTCGATCACCACGCCGCCGGGGGCGGTGAGCGCCACCGTGGCGAACGCGCGCAGCGGAGGCGGGGTGTCGGTCTGGATGAAGAGGTGGCCGGAGTGGAGCCCGAGTTCCCAGAGATCGGCGAGCAACGCGGGCGTGCTGGCGTCGACCTCGAGCCGGTGCGCGCGGGTGGGCGCCTCGCCGCTCGCCTCGTCGCTCTCGGGCGCTTCACGGCGGCGGCGGGCCTCGAAGAAGGCGCTCAAGCCGGGGCCGGGCTGCACCTCGAGCAGCGCGCGCCCGTCGCTGGAGGCGATGACCTCCGCGGGGTTGTGGCGGAACTCGCGTGAGCCGGCGGAGATGGTGACGTCGACCGACTGCCCGGTCTCGAGGTGCGGAGCCTCGACGTCGAACCCGCCCTCGCTGAGCTGGCGCGCCCACGAGGTGAGCAGCTCGCCGGCGCTGATGAAGGACAGCTCGAACTCCGCCTCGTGGTCGCTCTTCGTATCCACACCACGTGGATAACGGCGGGCAGGGGAACCCTGGTGCCGCGTCAGCAGACCGTCAGGGGGGCACGCCGCCGTCGGCCGACCAGTACACGTCGAATGGGCCGACCGTGCCGAGCTGGATGCAGGAACCGCCGGGCACCGCGGTGTCGGTGTTGAGGTTCCATTCCTTGTAGAGGACCCCGCTCATCGAGCCGGCGAAGTGCCCGGCGAGCTCGTTCTTGTCGGCGCGGGTGACGGTCACCGAGCCTCCCTGCGCGAGGTAGGTCTTCTCGCAGTTCGCCGACTGGTCGCAGTTCTGCGCGTAGATCGAGCACAAGAGGCAGCTGCGGTAGCCCGCGGTGGTGAAGTTCTGGGTGACCGGCGGCGTGGGGCCGACGTCGTTGGGGTAGACGACTTCCATGCGGAGCAGGTCGACGTTGGTGGTGAGCGGGGCTTCGCCGAAGACGACGAGGTTGTAGTGGCCGACGCCGCTGGTGAACGAGAGGTAGGCGGCGTTCACCAGGTTGCCCTGCGTCGCGGCGCTCGAGCCGATCTGCACGCAGCCGCTGCCGCCGCCCGTCGTACCGCCGCCGGTGCCGCCTCCGGTCGCGCCGCCGCCACCACCGTGGTGCCGCCGCCGGTGGTGCCGCCGCCGCCCGTCGTGCCTCCGCCCGTGCCGCCGCCCGTGGTGCCACCGCCGCCACCGGTCGTGCCGCCGCCGCCGCCGTTGGTCGAGGCCCGGCATTCGCCGCTCTGGCAGACGGTGCCCGTGCCGCAGCGGCCGCACGTCGCTCCGTTCAAGCCGCACGCCTCGGCCATCGAGCCTGACTGGCACTTCCCGGTCGAGTCGCAGCAGCCGCCGCAGGTGGCCGAGCTGCACATCTGCGTGCCGCTGCACGACGAGGCGAGGGCCAGCCCCGCGGCGAAGCCCACGAGTAAGAGGAAGGTGAACTTGGTCATGCTGCTCCCAACGAGGGGGTGATCGGCCAGGTGGTGCGCGAGAGGGGACTCGAACCCCTACGGCCCACCGAAGGGCCTGTGGATTTTAAGTCCACTGCGTCTGCCAGTTTCGCCACTCGCGCGGTTGAGGCTGGCCATTTGAGCACTGACTGGTCAGGCCGTCATTTCCGGCGGCAGGGGTCTGGTGTAGGAGCCGGAGCATGCTGGAAACCGTTTCGAAGGGCTTTCGCGCCGCGAAGAACCGCTTGCTGGGCAAGGCCGAGCTGACGCCCGAGTTGATCGACGAGTCGCTGCGGGACATTCGCGTGTCGCTGCTCGAGGCCGACGTCGCGTTCGACGTGGTGAAGAAGTTCGTCGCGCGCGTGCGCGAGCAGGCCGCCGGGTCGGAAGTGAAGACCACGCTGACCGGCAAAGACGGCAAGAAGGTGAAGGTCTCGCCGGGCGATCACTTCGTGAAGATCTGCCACGACGAGCTCGAGGCCCTGATGGGGCCGGTCGACACGTCGCTCAAGCTGAAGCCGCGCGGGCAGGTGAGCGGCATCATGATGGTCGGTCTCCAGGGTTCCGGTAAGACGACCACCACGGGCAAGATCGCGCACCTGCTGCAGAAGGAAGGGCGCTCGCTCCTCCTGGTGGCCGCCGACATCTACCGCCCGGCCGCCGTCGATCAGCTCAAGGTGCTGGGCGAGAAGCTGAAGGTGCCCGTCTTCCACGAGCCGGGCGTGCAGCCGCCGGACCTCGCGAAGAAGGCTTACGAGAAAGCGCGCGCCGAGAAGATCGACACGGTGATCATCGACACCGCCGGCCGCCTGGCGATCGACGAGCCGCTGATGGCCGAGCTCGAGGCGATCAAGACCAACGTCAAGCCGGACAACATCATCCTCGTGACCGACGCGATGATCGGCCAGGACTCGGTGAAGACCGCGGCCGAGTTCAACCGCCGGCTGGAGATCGACGGCTTCATCTTGACCAAGCTCGACGGTGACGCGCGCGGTGGCGCGGCGCTCTCGATCAAGGAAGTCACGGGCAAGCCCATCAAGTTCCTCGGCATGGGCGAGGGCCTCGACAAGCTCGAGGAGTTCCGCCCGTCGGGCCTCGCGTCGCGCATTCTCGGGTTCGGCGACGTCGTCGGCCTGATGAAGGACTTCGAGCAGGTCGTCGACCAGGACAAGGCCGAAGAAGACGCCAAGAAGCTGCTCTCGGGCCGCTTCAACATGAAGGACTTCATGGAGCAGATCCGCACGGTCCGGAAGATGGGGCCGCTGAAGGACCTGCTCGAGAAGATGCCGTTCCTCGGGGAGATGAGCGAGCAGCTCAACCCGAACGAGAAGGAGCTCGACAAGATCGACTCCATCTACAACTCGATGACCGAGCAGGAGCGCGTCGAGCCGCACCGCATCAACAAGGGCCGCGCCGAGCGCATCGCGAAGGGCTCGGGCCGCTCGGCGCAGGAGGTCGGCGAGCTGATGCAGAAGTTCGGCGCCATGCAGCAGATGATGGGCGCCATCGGCCAGGACCCCGGGTTGCTCGGGCGGCTGCCGTTCTTCAAGCAGCTGGGCCAGATGAACGCGATGAAGAACATGGACCTCGGCGCGCTGCTCGGGAAGGACCCGATGATGGCGCAGGCGATGGGCATGGGCGGGCCGGGCGGCATGGGCATGCCGATGCAGATGCCGGCCGGGTTGCCCGCGGGCTACACGCCGCCGATGAGCAAGGCGCAGCTCGCGCAGGCGCGCATGCAGGGCTACTCGATGGGCCCCGCGAAGGGCGGCATGAGCGACGCCGAGCGCAAGGCGCTGAAGGACAAGCGCAAGCGCGAGAAGGAAAACAAGAAGAAGAACCGCCGCCGCTGAGCTTCGCCGTCAGGCCGTCTGCTTGAGCAGGTAGGCCGGCAGCCAGGGGAACAGCGTCGCCACCGCCAGTGAGCGCGCGCGCACCTTGCGAATCAGGGTGCGCTGCCGCGAGGCGACCAGCACGTCGGCCCAGCCGCGGAGCGCGAGGTGGGCCGCCTCTTCCGACATCTTCAGCTCGAGCGCCGTGTCGCGGCCGGCGGCGAGATCGAACAGCAGCACGCCCAGGCCTGCTTCGGGCTGTGCTTCGACGAGCTGGCGGGCGAGGGCCTCCGATTCCTCGACGCGGCCGCACGCCAACAGCGCCTGGGCGAGGCGCAGGGCGGGTGGGCCACCGGGTGGCACTCCGGCCGCGCTGCGGAAGCGGCTCGCGGCGGCCTTGTAGTCGCGCGCGCCGAAGTGGGCCTCGCCGATCGCCCAGTCGCGCTCGGGGCACGAGGGCACCTGCTCGCGGTGGCGCGCTTCCCACGCGTCGAGGGCGGGGGCGCCTTCGAGCGTGCGCACCAGGCTGGTGACGGCCATCAGCGCCTCGGGGTCGCGGGGGCCGGCGTCGAGCGCGAGGCGGGCGTGCCGCAGGGCCTCGTTGGGCTGCTGGCGCTCGAGCGCGAGGCGGGCGAGGCCCAGGCGAGGGCGCACCGCGCTGAGCTGTTGATCGCCGGTGAGCTCGCCGGTGCGGAAGCAGTCTTCGAAGTCGTCGCGCGCGTCGTCGAGGTGGCCCTGGTGCTCGTGAAAGACGCCGCGGCGGTGGAGGAAGGTGGCCGAGGGCAGGAGCCACGGTTCCCACCCGTCGAGGAAGACGAGCGCGGCGGGATCGGTCGGTGAGAAGAGGCCCTCGGCGATCAGCGCGATCAGCTCGCCGGCCCACGGGCGGCCGCGCACGGCGTCGCGGCCCGCCAGCTCGAGCGAGTCGGTGGTGGCGCGCGCCTCGGCGGCCCACAGGGTCTCGTCTTGCCAGTAGCGGCCCAGCTCCAGCAGCTTGAGGCGGCTGTAGAAGTCGAACGGGTCGCGCTCGAGGCAGCCGCGCAGGAGCACCAGGTCGCGGGTCTTCTTGTCTTTCGCGGCGGCGCGGCTCTTCACGTAGCCGAGGTGTTCGATCGGCGCCTCGAGGCGCACCGCGCGCAGCGCCTGCTCTTCGAGCACCTGCTGCACGTCTTCGCTCGGGTCTTCGTGAATGGGGTGGCGGAACCGGATCGAGGGGTCGTTCTTCCACCCGCGCAAGACCCACGAGTCGCGGCGGTGGCCGTAGGGCAGGGGGTTGCTGATGCGCACCACCAGCGCGCCGACGCCGGGCTGCTCGATGGCGCGGCGGCACTCGGCGATGAACTGCGGCGAGGCGCGCTCGTCGGCGTCGAGCACCAGCACGAAGTCTCCGGTGGCGTGGGCGAGGCTGACGTTGCGGGCGGCGGAGAAGTCGTGCACCCACGAGAAGGGCACCACCCGCGCGCCGGCGGACTCGAACAGCCCGCGCGTGCCGTCGCTCGAGCCGGTGTCGACCACGATCAGCTCGTCGAAGAGGCCGCGCACCGACTCGAGGAAGTCGGGCGCCATGTCGGCCTCGTCGCGCACGATCATGGCGAGCGAGAGCTTCACGGGGCGTCTCCGGCGTAGGCGCGGGCCGCGCGGTCGGACACGGCCGAGGTGCGCAGCGCGCGCTCGAGCTCGGCGCGGAAGGCGACGGCGAGGCGATCGCACTCGGCGATGGCGGCGCGGGTGGCGGCGTCGATGGCTTCGCGGCCGTCGACCACCCGGCGCTGCAGCTCGGCGGCGAGGTCGCACGCGCGCAGGGCGTCGTGGGCGAGCAGCGCGTCGCGCAGATCGGAGATCAGCCCCCCCGCGCCGGTGAGATCGCGCAGGGCCACGTCACGGGCTCCCGGTCAGGCTGGCGACCGCCTGCTGAAAGCCCTCGACGATGGGCGCGAACGCGCGCTCGGCTTCGCGCACGGCCTTCGCGTCGCGGAAGGCGGCGGCGTGCCCCAGGCGCTGCACGACGAAGAGGTAGAGATCGCCCAGCATCTGGGTGAGCTCGGGGGCCTGCGCGGGGTCGAGCGTCGCGGCGAGCTCGGTGACGATGTCGCTGGCCTTCGAGAGCGCGGGCAGCGCCTCGGCGTGCTTGCCCTGCTCGAAGAGCGTCGCGCCGGTGCGCATGTGGCGGAGCGCGGCCTCGAAGAGCATCACCATCAGGCGTTCCTTCGAGGCGGTTTCCTTGCTGGCCTGGGCGTAGGCGCGTGCGGCGTGCATGTCGTCGTTCCTTATTTCGAGGTGCTCTTGGCCTCTTGCGAGGTGAGGTAGTTGCCGATCGACTTGAAGCTCGCGACCACGTTTTCCATGGCCGAGAACTGCGCGACGAGCTTCGACTTGTACGCGTCGACGCGCAGCTGGAGCGAGGCGATGCGGTCGTCGAGCTGCTTCACCGACTTGTCGAAGCTCTTGCTCTTGTTGGTGAAGATGCCGGTCGAGCCGTCGGTGTAGGTCTTGACGAGATCCTTCAGCTTGTCGCCGATGGCGCCGGTGGCCTGGAAGAGGGCGTTCACCGAGGCGGAGTCGGTGCCGATGGCCTTCGAGAGGCGCGCCTGGTCGAGGGTGAGGGTGCCGTCCTGGCTGCTCTTGATGCCCAGGTCGGCGAGTGAGCGCACCGACGAGGCGGGGTTGGCGATGGAGGTGATGATGCCGGCCAGCTGGTTCTGCAGCCCGCGCAGGGCCGAGTCGCCGCCGAGCGTCTTGGTGCGATCGATGTCCTGCCCGATGTTGAGGTTCTGGTTCAGGACCTTCGCGACGTCGTTGTACGCGCTGATGAACTTCTGGAGGTTGGTGGCGGTCGAGCTGACGTCGGTGGCGAGCACCAGGTCTTCGGGGGCCGCGGTGACCTGCTTGAAGTTGAGGCTGACGCCGGGCAGCGCGTCGTCGACCACGTTGCTCGCGCGCTCGAACGGGAGGCCGTCGACGCTGAACTTCGCGTTGGTCGCCGCCTGGGTGATCGCCAGCCCGAGCGGCTGGCCGGTGTTGCCGTTGGAGTTCTCGGTGATGGTGAGCGCCGAGGCCGCGGGCTGACCGGGCGTGAAGCCGGTGTTCTTCGCGGTGACGCTCAGGAACGCCTGGCCGTTCGACTCGAGCACCGTGGCGTTGACCGCCGCGCCGCTGTCGTTGATGGCCTTCGCCGCCTGCGCGAGCGTCATGCCGTCGGTGAGCGTGACGTCGGTGTTGGTGCCGTTGATCGAGAAGCTCACCGTGCCGGCGGTGACGAGGTCGCTCGCCGAGCCGAACTGGGCGCTGCGGGCCTTGGCGGCCTGCGCGAGCGAGTCGACCTTGATGGCGTAGCGGCCGGCGATGGCGCTGGCGGCGGGCGTGGCGGTGAAGCCGGCCGCGGTGCCCTGCTGTGAGAGCGCGAGCGCGCCGGTGCTCTTGAGCCCGGCGGCGGCCGTGGAGAGCGCGCTCATCTTGCTGGTGAGATCGCCCAGTGCGCTGATCTGCGACCTGTACGCGGCCTGGCGCTTCTGGGCGTCGGTGATCGAGCTGCTCTCGAGCTTCACGAGCTGGTCGATGATCGAGTTGGTGTCGAGGCCTGACGCCAACCCTCCGACGCTGAATGTTCCGGTCGCGGCCATGTGTCACCCTTCCTTCGTCACGAATGCGGCCCGACTTGAGCGGCTGCAAGGTGCGCGCCCCGGCAGCCGTCAAAAGCACGACGGGTGGGCCCCTGGGGGGACCCACCCGCGGTGGAAGTTGCCGCCTGCTCGGCGACCTCGATCAGCCGAGCAGCTTGAGGGCGAGCTGCGGGGCCTGGTTGGCCTGCGCGAGCACCGAGACGCCGGCCTGCATCATCACCTGCGTGCGGGCCATCTTCGACGTCTCTTCCGCCACGTCGACGTCGCGGATGCGGCTGTTCGCGGCCGAGAGCGACTCGCTCGACTGCTGGATGGTCTGGATGACCGAGCTCAAGCGGTTGCCGGCGGCGCCGAAGGTGGCGCGCGCGCTGGACACGGACTGGAGCGCGGCGTCGATGGTCGCCAGGGCCGCCTGCGAACCGCCCTGGGTCGAGAAGTCGAGCGCGTTGACGCCGAGCGTGGTCGAGGTCACGTCCGCGGTGCTGACGGTGATCTGGTCGTTGGCCGCGACGTTGCGAATGCCGACCTGGAAGGTGAGGTTGGTCGCGCTCGAGTTGAGCAGCGCCTGGCCGTTGAACTCGGCCGAGTTCGCGATGCGGTCGATTTCAGTGATGAGCGCGGAGTTCTCGGTCTGGATGTAGCCGCGCTCGGTGTTGCCGACGCCGCTCGAGGCGCTCTGCATGGCCAGTTCGCGCATGCGGGTGAGCAGCTCGGTGGTCTGGTTCATGTTGCCCTCAGCCGTCTGGATCAGCGACTGGGCGTCCTGCGCGTTGCGGTTGCTCTGGTTGAAGCTGCGGATCTGGGCGGTCAGGTTGACCGAGATGCCGAGGCCGGCCGCGTCGTCACCGGCCTTGGTGATGCGGAAGCCGGAAGAGAGCTTGGCGTAGCTGCTCTCGAGCTGATCGGTGGAGTTGAAGAGGTTGCGCTGAGCGTCCAGCGAACCGACGTTGGTGCGAATCGAGAAAGGCATGGAAGACCCCTGGCTTGGAAGAAAGCGAACACCGTGTTCGCTTCTGCCGGGGTGTTCGGCACGGTTCGCCGGGTGCTTAAGCCGCCTTCAGAGCGCGAGCGATCTTGCGGAGCTGCGCGCGCACGCGACGCAGCACGCGCGACCGGGCGGCGAGAAGGGACAGGGGCGAGGTGCCGGCGGGGAAGTGCACGCGGGTGATGACCACGCGCGCCCAGGTGCCGGGCGCCCAGCGGCTGAGCACCGCCTCGCCCAGCGCCGACCACGACAGGGCCTCGCCGGTGCCGAACCACTCGTCGTCGAGGCGCACGCGCTCGCCCCGGGGGCCCAGCTCGAGCTCCAGCTCCAGCGGGGCCTGCTCGTCGGTGCGCCGCCCGTCGAGCGAGGTGAGCAGCGGGTGCACGCTGGCCGACACCAGCACCGGCGGCGCGGCGTGGCGGAGCACCTCGCGGTACTCGTGCAGCACGCTGCCCAGCTCGGCCCGCGCCACCCGCTCGCGCAGGAGCTGGCCCGAGCCGTCGAGGGTGAAGATGGCGGCGCCGTCGTCTCCGTCGGGCAGCGCGACGAGGTGCACGGTGGGCAGGGCGCTGGAACCGGGGGCGCGCAGCGCCCGGGCGTGCTCGGCGTTCTGCGGCAGCCAGGTGACGCGGCGCGGGCGCTGAAAGGCCTGCTCGAGCGGCCAGCGGCGGGATCTCCCCTCGCCGAGCAGCAGCACTTCCTTGCCGCGCGCGCCGTCGATCTCCAGCGCGACCGGAACGCCGGGCGCTGGCGGCAGCTTGAGGAGCTGCGCGGCGCGCGCGACGAGGGTCGGGTCGCAGCCCGCGTTGGTCACCACCTCGATCGGCACGCCCGCGCGGTGCCGCTGGATCACGAAGCGCAGGAGCCCGGTGGAGTCGACGCGGCGCGCGCGGGGCCGGCCGTGGGCGGGCACGAAGGCCACCAGGTGCCGCACGAAGCCGGGCTCGACGATGATCACCCCGCGGGGCGAGGGCGGGGCCGGCAGCAACCGCCGCACCGCCGACCACGTGGAGTCGCGCGGGGCGAGCGAGGCCGACTCGGCGAGCGCGAAGGCGCGTGCCTGGTCGAGGGTCGGCGCGCGGGCGAGCACGAAGCCCTCGAGCTCGACCTGCCAGCCGCGCGTGGTCTGCACCTCGCGCACGCTGCGGGTCTTGAGCAGCCGCTCGAGCTGTTCGCGGAACATCGACGGCACCCGGCGATCGAGCAGGGCCCCGCGGAGGAGCGCGCGCACCATGCGGCGCTGTTCGAGGGGAATGGCGCGCACCGCGGCCAGGCACCCGGCGCGGAAGCGCGAGGTGAGGCCGTCGAGCTCGGTCGGAGAGAGCGGGGCGTCGAGCAGCGCGGCGACGTCACGGGCGAGCGGGTGGCCGCTCCAGTGGGCGATGAAGCCCAGGGGGCGGGCGGGCGTCAGGCCGGCGCGCAGGTGGTCGAGCGGCGCGCCGACGTCGCGTGGCACGAGCAGGGCCAGGCAGCGCAAGAGCGGGGTGGGGGCGCGCGAGAAGAGCTCGAGCCAGTCGACGTGCGCGGGGGCCGGCGGCGGCGGCGGCAGCTCTCCGGCGACCACCGCGGCCCAGGCCCAGAGGGCAGGCGTCAGCTCCGACGGCGCGGCGAGGCGCACCGACAGCATCGGCGCGTGGCGGGCCGCGATGGCCTCGATGGCGTCGACGCGCGCCGAGACCCGCGACAGCTCGCTGCGCGAGAGGCCCTCGATGGGCACCAGCAACAGCTCGAGGCCCGCGTTGCCCGGGGCGAGCACCACGCTCTGCACCAGCGGCCGAATGGGCACCCAGTTGGTGGGGGGCGGCAGCTCGAGCTGCTCGCAGAGGCGGCCCCAGCGGCGGCGGCGCGGCGCGCGGGCCAGGCCCGGCGGGTCGGCGTCGAGCGAGGGCCGGCGCAGGCGGGTGCAGAGCAGCAGCGGCAGCGCCCGCACGAAGGCGCGCGCGCGCGGCGGCAGCTCGCGCAGCAGGTGCGAGGTGCGCCGGCGGAGCGTCGGCAGGGCCGGGTCGACGGGCGGGCGAGGGCGGCGCAGCATCGCTTGCCCTCAGAGCTTGTCGAGCAGGGTCAGCTTGAACTGCTGCGAGGCGGCCGACATGGACGCCTCGAGGGCGCGCTGGGTGCTCTGCAGCCGCGTCGAGGCCTCGAAGATGTCGACGTCTTCGAGCTTGCTGCGCGCGTCGTTGGTCAGGTCGCGGTTCTGCTTGGCCATGGTGGACGCGACGTCGAACACGTTCTGCATGCCGCCCACGCGCGAGCGTTCCCGCGAGACCTGCGCGATGGCGTCGTCGAGGTTCTGCACCGCGGCGCGAATGTTGATGGTGTCGTTGGCGTTGAGCGCGGTGGCGAAGTTCTGCACGGCGGTGAGCACGTCGACGCCGCCGCCCGCGCCCTTGAGCGCCACGTCAGCGCGGGCGCTCGCGTCTTGCAGCACGCCGGGCGCGATCTCGACCTGGCGCACGTTGGCGTCGCCCAGGTAGTTGCCGCTCGCGTCGAAGGGCGGCTGGGTGTCCTGCATGCCGCCGAAGAGGTAGCGCTCGCCGAGGCGCACGTTGAGCTGCGAGACGACGGCGCCGAAGAGCTGGCTGACTTCCTGCGCGCCGCCCTTGCGATCGTTGGCGCTGTAGGTGTCGTTGCTGAGCTGCACCGCGAGCTCTTTGATGCGGGTGAGCGAGGTGGTCACCTGGTCGAGCGCCCCGTCGACCATGTTCAGTTCGTCGCTGGCGTGCGTGGCGGCGAGCATCACGCCCGACTGGCGCCCGGCTTCCTGCTCGTGGCGCACGATGAGCCCGGCGTCGCCGGCGTCGTCCCACGGGTGCTCGACGCGCTTGCCCGAGCTGACCTGGTCGCCGGCCTGCAGCGAGTCCGCGCGGGCGCGCATGATGCGCTGGTTGGCGAGGTTGAAGATGGCCTGTTCGCTGACTCTCATTCGTCCCCCTCCCGCGCACCGCTCACTTGAGTGACATCAAGGTGTCGAGCATCTCGTCGGCCGTCTTGATGACGCGCGTCACGGCCTCGTACGCGCGCTGGGCCTTCTGCATGTTGATCATCTCTTCGTCGACCGAGACGCCGCTGGCCGACTCGCGCATGCCCTGCAGGTGGCTGAGCATCGCGCTGTCGCCCTCGCTGATGCTGGCGATGCGCTGCGCCGAGGCGCCGTAGTCGGCGGTGATGCGCGCCAGCACGCCGCTGACGGTCGAGCCGCCCGAGAGCGTCACCTGGTCGGTGTCGACCATCGCCTGCACCGCCCCCGAGTCGCCCGGGGCGTTGGTGCTGCCGGCGGGGAAGAGGTTGGGGTCAGCGGCGATGGCCGCGTCGAGCGTCATGTTGCGCGCCGCGCCGGTCACGCTGGTGATGCCACCGAAGAGCGAGCGGCCGGTCGAGCCGTCGAGCGCCACGCCGGCCTGGCTGACGGCGTTGATCGCGCTGGAGAAGTCGAAGGCGAGCTGATCGAGCTGGGTGCTCGCGGTGCCGAGCGCTCCGTCGCGCGCGGCGATCAGGCCGCCGAGCTCGCCACCGGGCGGGCTGCCGAGCGGCTGCGCGACGCTGCCGTCGGGGCGCGACATGAGCAGCTGCGAGTGGCCCTGGTTGGTGGCGTCGGGCTGCACGCTGAAGGTCGACGACTTGCTGCCGACCACCAGCGGCGAGCCATCGGGGAGCACGAGGTTCAAGTCGCCGCTGTTCGAGGCGACGGGCGTGGCGCCCACCAGCTCGGCGAGGCGGTCGCCCAGGCGCTGGCGGGCGTCGAGGAGATCGTTCGGCTCTCCGCCGCCGGCGCGCGCGCTGCTGATCTCGGAGTTGAGGCGGGCGAGCTGCGCGGCGGCGCCGTTGAGCTCGGCCAGCCGGCCCTGGAGCTTGTCGTCGATCGCGGTGCGCGCGCCCTCGATGGCGGTCGAGGTGCGGTTGAAGGTGAAGGCGAGCTGCTTGGCGGCCGAGATGGCGGCGGCGCGGTAGTTGAGGCTCGAGGGGTTCTGCGCGAGCGCGCGCAGCTGCGTGTAGAAGTTCGAGACCGCGGGCGCGAGGCCCTTGTCGACGTCGATGGCGGTGACGCCCTGCAGGGTCTCCGACTCGGTCGACGAGGCCATCTGCTGACCGATGGCGGCCGGCAGCTGCGCCTCGACGAAGCGATCGCGCGCCTGGCTCACGGCGGCGAGCACCACGCCCCGCCCGATGTACGAATCGCCGAAGCGCTCGGCGGGAGCGTCGGCGGCGAGCTCGGCCCTCTGCCTCGCGTACCCGGCGGTGTTCGAGTTCGCGAGGTTGTTCGACGCGGTCGCGCTCGCGGCCTGGTGGGCCTGGAGGCTGGTCGCGCCTTGCTGCAAGAGGGCGAGCAATCCGCTCATGCGCGCTCCGAGTGGGTGCCGCTTTCCGAGGTCGCGGCCTGTCCGCGGCGGTTGTAGGCGGCGGGGCGCGGAGCGAGGTGCGTGACGTAGGCGCGCACCACCTTCAGGGCGTTCTCCGCGAGCTGCTGGTTGACCTGGTCGAGCTCGGAGAGCGCGCGAGAGAGGGCGCGGATCTCGGCGAACACCGCGCTGAGCTGCTCACCCTCGAAGGGCGAGAGCCGGCGCACCTGCTCGAGGGTGACCTCGTCGAGGCCGTGGCCTCGAGCGAACGTGGCGAGCGCGCGCCCCAGCTCCGCCGACAGCCACGCGGAGTGCTGGTTGAAGGCCTCGCGCAACGAGGCCTGGTTGAGGAGCGTGGCGGAGTCGAGCGACTTGAGCACCGCGCGCGATTCCTGGCTGCGCGTCACCTCGGTGGCGAGCGCGTGCTTGAGCTTGAGCGCGATGTCGAGGGCCTTTTCGAGGCTCATGGGCGGCTCACTTCACTTCGCCATCAACGCGCGCAGGCGTGCCTCGACCTCGGCCTCGCTGACGAGCTTCTGGGCGATCTGCTGCGGTGACGGGTAGTACTGGCCGCTGCGCACGGCAGCGACGATCTCCTGCACTCGATCGGCACGTCCGGCGGCGACGCTGGCGCGGGCGGCCTCGACGGCCACCTCTTCGTGCCGGCGCGACACCGAGACCTTGTCTTCGACTTCTTTCGACGCGGAAGGACTGCCCTGGGCGATGCGGGTGGCGGCACCGGGGACGGCCGCCTGGGTCTCACTGATCTTCATGGGGAACCTCCACCGTGGTCTTCGGCACGAAGCCGGTAGGTCTTCAATGCAGTCGCAGGATCGAGGGGGCGCCCGTCGCGGCGCACCTCGAGGTGCAGGTGCGGGCCAGTCGTTCTGCCCGTTTCGCCGACCCAGCCGATGACCTGGCCGGCGCTCACGCGATCGCCCGGGTTCACCGCGACCCCGCTGGCGTGCGCGTAGAGGGTGTGGGTGCCGTCGGCATGGGCGATTTCCACCGCGTTGCCGTACCCACCGCGCGCCCCGGCCGAGACGACCACGCCGTCCTTCGCCGCGGGAATCGGAGTGCCGGTGGCCGCCGCGAGATCGACGCCGGTGTGACGCGAGGCCTGGTGGGTGATGGGGTCGATGCGCTCACCGAAGCTGCTGGTGACGTGGGTGAAGGGCGTCGCGCTCTTCGCTTCCATCTGGCCGGTGACCATCGAGGCGAGCCCGAGCCCGCCGGCCTGCGCGATGGCGTCGGCGATGGTGTCGGCGAAGAGCTCGGCGGTGAGCGCGCCGCCCGCGGCGTCGCTGCCCTTGAAGGCGCCCGAGGTGGTGAGCAGCTGCTTGACGACGAAGCTCTCGAGCTGCGCGGCCTGGCTCTGTCCCGGCTTGTGGATCACAGGACCTCCAGGTCGGCGTCGAGGCTGCCGGCGGCCTTGAGCGCCTGCAGGATGGCGACGAGATCGCGCGACGGCGCGCCGATGGCGTTGAGGGCCTTCACGAGCTCTTCGACGGTGCTCGCGGCGGGCATGGCGACCGCGGCCTTCTGGGCTTCGAGCGCTTCGGCCTGCTGCTGCGGCGCGACGACGGTCTGACCCGAGGTGGCGAACGCGGGCGGCTGGCTGACCGCGAACTGGGTGGCGATGGCGATGCGCAGGCCGCCGTGGCTGATGGCCGCGGGGCGCAGCTTCACGTTCTCGCCCATCACGATGGTGCCGGTGCGCTCGCTGATGACCACCTTCGCGCGCTGGTCGACGTCGATGGTGAGCGCCTCGAGCTTCGAGAGGAAGACGACCGGCTGTTCCTTGTCGCTGTCGGGCACCTTGATCTCCACCGCCGAGCTGTCGAGCGCCTTCGCGGTCGAGGGGGCGGTGGCGCCGTCGATGGCGGCGGCGATGCGCGCGGCGTTGGTGAAGTCGGCCCGCTTGAGCCGCAGCACGAGCGTGCCGGTGGTGAGCGAGGGCGCGACGGTCTTCTCGACGGTGGCGCCCGCGGGCACCGTGCCGGCCGTCGGCGTGTTCTTGCGCACCGCCGCGAAGCCGCCGTTCACGTCGAAGCCGCCGACCTGCACCGGGCCCTGCGCGACGGCGTACACCTGGCCATCGGCGGCGGTGAGCGGCGTCATCAGCAGCGTGCCGCCCTGCAGCGAGCGCGCGTTGCCCATCGCCGAGACGGTGATGTCGATGGTGGCGCCGGCGCGGGCGTAGGTGGGCAGCTTCGCGGTCACCATCACCGCGGCGACGTTGCGGCTGCGAATGTCGCGCGGGTCGACGCGCACGCCGAGCCGGCCGAGCATGCCGGCCACCGACTGCATGGTGAAGAGCACCTGCTCGCTGTCGCCGGTGTTGGTGAGGCCGACCACCAGGCCGTAGCCGAGCAGCGCGTTCTCGCGGCTGCCCTGCACGTCGACGAGCTCCTTCAAGCGCGCGGTGGCGCCGAAGGAGGTGGTGGCCAGCAACACGGCGGCGAGGGCGAGGGCGCGGTTCACGGGCTGATCCAGTTCATCAAGCGGGTGAACCAGCCCGGGCGCTGAGCGTCGGTGAGCACGCCGCGGCCGGTGAACTCGATCTCGGCGTCGGCGACGTACGAGCTGCGCACCGAGTTGTCCTGCGCGATGTCGATCGGCCGCACCACGCCCGAGATGTAGAAGTGCTGCTCTTCGTTGTTCACCAGCACCACGCGGTGGCCCTCGATGAAGAGGTTGCCGTTGGGCAGCACCTTCTTGACCACGGCGGGCACGGTGGCGGTGAGCTTCTCGGTGCGGGCGGTGCGGCCGTCGCCGGTGAACTCGTTGCCGTTCTGGAGCGAGGCGGTCAGGTCGACCTGCGGCGTGGTGACCGCGGCGGTGCGCAAGAAGGCCTGCACCGCGGCGGAGAACTGGCTGTCGCGCTTGGTGCTGGTGTCGGTGGTGCGGCGGGCGTCGGCGTTCTCTTCGACCCGCACCACCACCAGGTCCTGCTCGCGGAACGCGCGGTAGTCGCTGAAGAGGTTGGCGTTGCGCGCGTCGGGGCGCCACAGGCTGCCGTCGGTCGAGGGCGTGTCGCTGCCGTTCTTCGCGGCGATCGATTCGTAGTCGCGCTTCTTCGGCACGTACGCCTCGATGTGGGCGACTTCACAGCCGGTGAGGACGAACGCGAGGGCGAGGGCGGCGCGGCGCATCACGGCACCTCCTGGACGAGCAGGGCGTTGTCGATCCACGTACCTGCCACGCGCTTGCCGGTGCTCAGGGTCGCGCACGTGGCGACGCCGCTGCACGGGCTGACGGTGGCGGCCTGCTCGATCGACAGCGCGCCGACGATCACCTTCACCGTCACGCGCGTTCCCGGCTTCGGGCCGAAGCGCACGTCGCGCTCCCGCACCGCTTCTCCCGGCCGCAGCGCACGGGTGGCGACGGCGCCCATCGGCACCGCGTCGAGCTCCCCCGGCGAAGGCTCGGCGTCGACCAGCGCCCAGGCCCCGTCGAGGCTCTGCTCGGGCTTCACCTCTTTGATCAGCCGCGCGACGGGCACGATCACCTTCACGTTCGCCCAGCCCCACGCTTCGCAATTCTTGCCCTTCACCTTCACCGCCACGCGGCCGCTCGACTCGAACGGCGCGGGGACGAACTGGCCCCGGCAGCGCAACGGCGCGTCCCAGGTCTCGAGCTCGACGCGCGCGGGCGAGCGCAAGAGCGCCTTCTGCAACGCCTGCTGGAGCGCGGTGTCGGGCGAGGCGGCGACGGCGAGGGTGGCGAGCAGGGTCAGCATGGGATCACCGCAGGTTGGTCAGCTTCTGGAGCATCTGGTCGGCGGTCTGGATGACCTTCGAGTTGAGCTCGTAGCTGCGCTGGGTGGAGATCATCGCCACCATCTCCTCGACCGCCTTCACGTTCGAAGACTCGAGGAAGCCCTGGGTGACCGAGCCGGTGCCGTTGTCTCCGGGGCGCGCGAGCATCGGCTGACCCGACGAGGTGGTCTCGACGAAGAGGTTGCCGCCGATGGCCTCGAGCCCCGCCGGGTTGACGAAGCTCGCCAGCTCGAGCTGCCCGAGCTCGACCGGCTTCACGTCGCCCGGCACGGTGGCGCTGACGTTGCCCTCGGCGCTGATGTTGAAGGACGTGGCGTTCTGCGGAACGTTGATGCGCGGCTCGACCAGCTCTCCGCGCTGGGTGACGAGGCGCCCCTCGCTGTCGATGCGGAAGTTGCCCGCGCGGGTGTAGGCGAACTGGCCGTTGGGGCGCGTCACGCGAAAGAAGCCCTGGCCCTCGATCGAGACGTCCATCGGGTTGCCGGTCTCGACGAAGTCACCCTGGCTGAAGGTGCGCGTGGTGGCGGCAGTGCGCACGCCGAGGCCGACCTGCACGGGAGTCGGCGCCGCGCCACCTTGCGGCGTGGCGTCCTGCGGGCTGCGAATGGTCTCGCTCAACAGGTCTTCGAAGTCGGCGCGCGTCTTCTTGAAGCCCGTGGTGTTCGCGTTCGCCAGGTTGTTGGCGATGGTGTCCATCTTCGTCTGCTGGGCATCCATGCCGGTGGCGGCGGTGTAGAGCGATCGCATCATGTGACGTCTCTCCTCGTGCTGCTTCGTTCAGCGGGTCTTGCCGACTTCGGAGGCGCGCTCGTCCATGCGCCGGTACGTCTGGAGGGCCTGCATCGAGTTCTCGAAGTGCCGCTGCGCGGCCACCAGCTGCACCGCGGCCTCGAGCGGGCTGGCGTTACCGGTCTCGATTTCCCCAAGGCGCAGGCCGTCGGCCGAGGGCGAGATGGCCTTCTGATCGTGCGGCATCAGGAGCGAGGGGCCGACGCGGTCGACGTTGCCGTGCACGTCGAAGAGGCCGATCTTCGAAATCAGCATGTCGTTGGCGAACACCGCGCCCGAGGGCTCGACGCGCACGGTGGCGCCGGGGGGCAGGGTGATCGCGTTGCCGTCGCGATCGACGACCGCGTGGCCCGCCGCCATCAGCCGCCCGTCGCCGGTGACCTGCAGGTGGCCGTTGCGGGTGAGCGCGATGCCCTTGCTGGTCTGCACGCCGATGAAGGCGTTGCCGGTGGGCGTGACGTCGAGCGGGTTGTTGGTCTGCACCATCGCGCCGGGCCGCAGGTCGACGTTGGTCGCGACCGCCGCCGGGTAGACGCGCGGTGAGTCCTTGCCGTCAGCGCGCGCGAGGAACGACTCGAAGCTCGGGCGCTCGGCCTTGAAGCCGGGCGTCTGCGCGTTGGCGAGGTTGTCGGCGATGGAATCGAGCTGAGCGAGCCGAGCCGCTGCGCCGTTCATGCTCACGTAGATGCCGTCTGCCATGGTGCCTCCCGCGTCGGAGGTCCCAAGAGCAGCGCGCATGCCACGGGGGCGACGACGCGTTCCCGGCAATCGGCGCCGAGCTGTCGTGCCCAGCGGCCAACTTCACCCGAGCCTACCCGGCACGATCTGCTGCGTGCACCCGGGTCGCGTCAGGGGCGTGACCGACCACCGGTCTGCGGTGACCCGCGCCACTGCTCTTCGGCACGCCCGGGCACGTCCTTCAGCGTAACCTCGCACCCGTGCGCACCTCTCTCCTCGTCGTCACCGCTTTCCTGTTGGCCGGCTGCGGCAACATCGTCGCGAAGTGCTCGCAGGTCAGCTGCATGGGCTGCTGCGACACGGTGAACGACCGCTGTCTGTCTGGCACCGACATCGGCTGGTGCGGCGCAAACGGCAAGGCGTGCACGGCGTGCAACTCGGCCACCGAGGTGTGCACCAGGAACGCGTGCGTCTCGCGGAGCCGGGTGTGCTCGGTCGGCACGTGCGACGGGTGCTGCGACTCGAACGGTCAGTGCGTCGACGGGCGCATCGCCTCGGCGTGCGGCGCGAACGGCGCCCAGTGCGGGGTGTGCCTCGCGACGCAGAACTGTGTGCCCAACAGCGTCGCGGCGGCGGGCGGGGTCTGCCAGTAGCTGCGTTGGGCTGTGGGTCAGGTGCCCGGCCAGCGGATCACGAAGTCCCAGTTGCCGTTGTAATAGCTGGCGGTGCTGATCTCCTGGCCGCGCGACTCGCCGGGCCGGCCGTCGTGATCACCGAAGGCGTGCACGATGCTCTTGCTCTGGCTGCTGGTGACGAGCGCGGTGTGACCGTGGCCGCCGTGCAGGTTGCTGGGCCGCAGCAAGATGTCGCCGCGCCGCAGCCCGCCCTTGCCGACCTGCGAGAAGGGGATCACCTGGAACCCCGCCGCCCGGTAGGCGTTGCGCATGTTGGCGGTCGCCGGCAGCCCCGCGATGTGGAAGCCCGCCGACTTGAACGCGCTGGCGACGAACGAGCTGCAGTCGTAGTCGCGCCCGCTCGCGCGCCGGGCCTGCGAGTAGCCGTGGCGGGGATCGGCGGCGATCTTCAGCGCCCACGCGATGGCCTGCTCGACGCGCGGTGATGCCGTGCCGTGGCCCGAGCCGGGCGAGCTCACCGGCGCGGTGAAGTCGCTCTTGCCGTCGTAGTACTTGCTGGCGGTCGAGCCGAAGAGCTGGCGGCTGGTCTGCGCCCCCACGACACCGTCGCGGGTGAGGTGGTGCGCGCGCTGGTACGCCATGACCGCGGCCTTCGTCTTCGCGCCGAACACGCCGTCGACGCCGCCGGGGTTGAAGCCCGCGCGCTGCAAGGTCTGCTGCAACCGGGTGACGTCGGAGCCGCGAGTGCCGAGGGTGAGCATGTGGGTTTGTCGCCTCCCACCTCGCGGCTTCCACCAGCCGGGATGTAAGCGGACGCGACGATTTCAGGGCCTTTTCGGCGTGATTTTCGAGCGCGCCCAAGGTCACTGGTCACCCGGCGAGTTCGGCTGACCCGGGCGCGCCCCCGGCGATTCGCGGACCTGGCGGTGGCGCTGCCGCTGCAACGTCGCTCACCCCATGAAGACGCGACTCGACGTGGTGGTGCAGGTGAAGGAGCGGGCGGAAGACAAGGCCGGCGTCGAGTTGGCCCAGGCCGAACGCGCCGTCACCGCCGCGAAGTCGCGCTTCGAGTCGGCCCGCGCCACGGCGTCGATGGACTTCCGCAGCCGCAGCGACATCTCGCAGTGGGAAGTGACCGAGCTCGCCCACCACCGCGCGCTCAGCGACGCCAACAAGGCTCGCCGCGAGTTCGAAGAGCTGCAGAAGGCCGCGACCATGAAGCGGTCCGACTGGCTGGCGATGCACCGCGCCGCCGAGGTGGTGCGCCGCGTCGCCGAGAACCGCAAGCACGAGTGGCTCGTCGAAGAGAGCCGGCAGGAAGACAAGGTGCTCGACGAGGCCGCGAGCCTGCTCTTCTTCCGCAAGGCGAGCTGACGCACCCGAGCACGGCTTGCACCTGCGCGCGGCCAACCTGCGCTGAACGCAGGAATTGCGATCAAATCGACGTGTCTGCCGGGTGTGGTTCGTGCAACGACACCGGGCATGACCTCCTTCCTGCTCGTGTTGCTCGCTGCTGCTGACGCTGGCGTTGCGACGCCGCCCCCGAAGATCGCGATGCACAACGCGTTCGACTCGCTCACCACGCTGGTGTGGTTGACCGCCACGCCACCGAAGCCCGAGCAGGTGGCCGACATCGATCGCGAGCTGAAGGTGCTCGAGACGTTGCCGCACAGCTTCCAGGGCACCGCCGCCCAGAAGGAACCCGGCCTCGCCGCGATCGGCTCGCTGTTGTCGATCTACGCCGGGCAGACCCGCGCGCGGCTGGCGACGGGCGATCGCTCGTCGGCCAACTACCGCGTGCGCACCATCGCCTCGCTGTGCCTGGCCTGTCACACGCGCGAGCCGGTGGTGGCCGACTTCGGTGACACCGAGAAGCGCTTCGAGCAGCTCGGGCTCCCGACGCTGGAACGGGCGCGCGTGCTCGCGGCGACGCGCCAGTTCGACCAGGCGCTGAAGACCTTCCGCGTGGTGCTCGACGGCCCGGTGACCAACCCCGACTACCAGCGGGCGCTCGAGGAGAGCCTGGTGATCCTCGTGCGCGCCAAGGGCGACGCGAAGGCGACCGTGGCCTTCCTCGACGAGGTGAACAAGAAGGTCTCGGTCGCGGCGGTGAACGAGACCGCGCTGCTCAAGGCGCTGGGTGAGTGGATGGCCGATGCGCAGGCGTGGGCCGCCGAGAAGACCAACCTCGACACGGCGAAGGCCGACGAGGCGGTGAAGCGCAGCGAGGCGCTCATCGCGCAGAACCGCGACCTGCCGTTGCTGCGTGCCTCGGCGGCGCTCACGCGCGTGCTGTCACAGAACCCGAAGCTGAAGAACCGCGGCGAGGTGCTGTGGGATCTCGGGGTCGCGAGCAGCGTGCTGCACTCGCCGCTGCTGTGGGATCTCGACCTGCTCTACCTCGAGGCCTGCGTGCGCGAGAACCCGAAGACGCCGCTGGCGAAGAAGTGCCTGGCGCGCTTCGAAGAACACCTCGTGCTCGGCTTCACGGGCTCGTCGGGCACCAACCTGCCGCCGGACGAGAAGGCACGCCTCGATCACCTGCATCGCCTCGCACAGTGATCTCCCTCTCCTCCCGAGGAGGAGAGGGTCGGGGTGAGGAGAAATCAGCTTCTCAACGCCCACGCCCGCTCGAGCGCCGCAACGAAGTGCTGCCGATCGCGATCGACGCCCGGCCGCCCCGCACCGTGCTCGTTCCAGATGAGCGTCAGTGACTCTGGGCCGCTCGCGCGCACCGCCCTGATGGTCGCGAGGTACGTCACCACGGTGCGCGAGCGGACCTTCTGCGTGTCGACGCGCAGCTCCGACAGCTCGTCGAACGCCAACACGACGGAGAGCGGCCCACGGACGTAGTGCGCTCCACCGGGCCCCACCCACGAGTGTTCCGGCACCCGCTCGCGCCGCATCATCAGCCGCGCCCCGCCGATCGCGCCGGCGATGCCCGTCACCAGGAGCGTCAGCGCAAAGCCGACGAACGCGGTCTGCGGCGCGACCTGGCCCGCGTCCTGCGCGTGCACGATGACCACGCCGAGCGGCAGGCCGAGCACCATCGCGCCGATGAACCCTCCACCGACGAGGCCGGCGGCGCCTCGCTGCGCTGCATCGGTGGCGACCTTCACCTTGCCGCCCACGAGGTTGGTCGCGCAGCTGCCCGGCGCGCCGACGCGCGGATCGCAGCGGTGCTCGAACTTCGCGTCGGCCGGCAGCGTCGAGCCGTCGTGGTGCGGGGTCACGGCGTCACCGGGGGTGCGAAGCGCTGCTTGAAGTGAAACGCGAACTCGGTCGGCCCGTGATCGAGCAAGTGCTGCATGCGCTGCTTCGCCTCCGTGACGGTGGGCCGCTCGCCGGCCTTGATCCACCACATCGCCAGCGCGTGCCCGCCGACCACGCGCTTCTCGTCGACGAACCACTGCTTGCGCCCGGCGTACACCTGGGAGTGCGCGGTGCGGTACGTGTACGCGTGCAGCGCGTCGACCGACTCCCACACCGACATGTTGAAGAGCACCTTCGGGTCGCTGAACTCGCGCTGCGAGGGATCGCGTGAGTCGGTGAGGTAGCGCCACACGAAGCCCGGCGACTCGTCGGCGAGCTGGTTCATCTCGTCGAGCCGCGCGAGGTAGCCGGCCATCATCGGATCGCTGGTGGGCGCGATCGCGTACGCCACGTTGGCTTGCGCGAGGTGCCAGGAACTCACGGGCAGCTCTGACCTCCGCCGGTGACCACCTGCAGCTCGGCGGTCGGCCCACCCCACGGCACGCCATGCGGGTGGCTCGAAGCCTCGGTGAACACCGGTGGGGTGGTGCCCAGCAGCGCGCTCACCGGCACGTAGAGCCCGGGGCCCATGTTGTTGGCCGACGTCACGCCCTCGGGCCAGTCGAAGGTGAAGACGTCGTCGAACGGCACGTGCATGCCCGGGTGACGCAGCAGCTTCACGCGCACGCCACCGTCCGCGCCCGACAGCGGGTTCTTCGCGCCGAAGCTCGAGAGCGCGGCGAGGCAGCCTCCGTCGCTCGCGCGTACCCCGCCCGCGGCGTTCTCGATGGTGCCGCCGATGGCGTAGCGGTCCCACCCGGTCGAGGTGTCGGTCGCCGTCGTCTCCGGCGCCGGGTCGAGCTTCACGCGCAGCGGCAGCTCGGGCGTGAGAATGAAGTCGCCGCCGTCGAGCGCGCTGACCTGGCCCTCGAGCACCAGCCCGCCGAGCATTCTCTGGAACACGCGGTCGTCGATGCGCACCACCGGCGTCACGGACGTGATGGCGCCGCCGCTCAGCTGCGCCCGGTAGATGAAGTACGCGTAGCGCATCTGGCCGAACGTCGACTCGGCGTCGAACCACGCGGGCAACGTCTGGGGCAGGGTGATCGACGTGGTGCGCGTCTTGAAGATCGCCTGGCCGGCGCTGTCGTGGCCGAACCCGCCGTAGACCACGTCGGCCGAGTCGGCGGGCAGCTTCACGAACGGCGCGCTCGCGAAGATCGCCTCACACACCGCGACGGTCTGACCGGCGACCACCTCGGAGTGCTCGCTCGCGCACGCACCCGAGACCGAGCCCCCGTCGGTCGTCCCTCCATCGGGAACGGGCGCGGGCCCGGGACACGCGGTGAGGACGATGACGGCCGAAGACAGGAGGAGCACCCGGTTCATGGGCGCTCCTTCTACCTCGTCACAGCCCGCCCATGTCGTAGCTCTGCGGCACGTCGACGCGGAACGCGAGGTCGACCTTCTTCTTCTCGCCCGCGCGCAGCGCCACCTTCCACTTCGCGATGCCGTCCTTCGGGTCGAGCGAATACCCCTGCGTGGTCTTCTCGCCCACCGACACGAGGATGTCGTTCAGCTCGGACACCGGCAGTGCCTCGGCCACCGTGACGTCGAGGTTGGCGCGCCCGTAGTTGGCGACCTCGAAGGCGTAGACGTACGTGAAGCGCTTGTTGCCGTTGAAGAGCCCGGTGTCGCGCTTGAGCTCGTCGACGATGGTGCGCTTGACCCTGACCGAGTCCTCGATGCCGAAGGTGAGGGTGAAGGCGCCGCCCATCGGCACGTGCTCCAGCTCGTAGCGGCCGACCAGGCCCGTGGTGCGGAAGGCGTCGACCTGCCCGGGCAGCAGCGGCCACGAGCCGCCGTTGCTCAGCTCGGCCACGCGGAAGGCGACCGGCAGCACGCGCGGCATGGTGCGCAGCTCGAACGCGGCCTTGAGCTTCGACTTCCCGACGAAGAGGTGCACCGGCGCGCCATCACCCGGCACCGTCGATTTTTCCGGCACCGCCAGCTGCACCGAGAGCCCCTGGTTGCGCGCGACGGCCTTGCCGCCCGTCTCGCCGCCGCTCACGCGCCCGTCGGACACCTGCGCGCGATCGACGACCTCCTCGCGCTTCACGAGCACCTTCTTCTCGGGCTGCTTTTCCCATGCGGTGATCTGCAGCACCTTCAGGTCGGGCGGGGTGGCGTTCTGCGAAGGCACCGCGGTCGAGAGCGTCAGCTCGACCTGGCCCCAGTCTTCACCCGTGGCCTGGCGCAACGTCGCCCACGTCGAGAGCTCGACGCTGCCCTGCGACTCGTCGGCGCGCGCCTCGTACGCGGGAGTCCACGACGCGCCGCCCACCAGGTAGGTGAGCTCGAGCTGCGCGGTCTTGCCGGCGGGGCACGAGGCGAGCACCTCCACCGTCCACGAGCGGCGGCCCTGCGCGACGCGCAGCTCCTCGAGCTGGCGCTGGAGCTCTTCCTGCCGGCGCTGGGCGTCGCGCACCTTCGCGTTCACCTCGCTGGCCGACTTCGCTGCGCCGAGGCCGGTGGCGTACGAGGCGTCGAACGCCGCGCCCCACGCCTTCGGGTCGGGCTTGTCGGCGGCGAGCTCCTTCGAGACGAGCTGGGTGGCGAGCTCGGCGTACTGCCGCGAGAGGCGCGACTGCACCTGCGCGCGGTTGAGCTGGTCCTGCAGCGTGCCCAGCTCGAGCTGCACGGCCTCGAGGTCCTTGATGAGCGCCTCGACCTTCGGGCTGAACTCCTTCTCGCGCGTCACCAACTCGGCGCGCATGCCGTCGATGGTGCCGCCGGCGACCCGCGCGCGGAACGAGTCCTGCGCGGCCGCGGGAGGAATCTGCTCGAACGTCACCGCCACGCGCGAGCCGCACGTCAGTGACGTGGCGCGCGTCACCTGCGCGCGATCGGGGAACACCACCACGCGGTCGACCGCCGACGTCGACGCCAGCACCGCGGCGAGAATGAGGGCGCTCATCGCACCACCTCCTGCTGCTGCAGCTTCCAGCCCCGCGGCCGCTTGAGCGTGTACGTGAAGCTGAAGACCTGCTTCTGGTTGGGCGGAATCGTGAGCCGCCACTCGAGCGAGCCCTTCTTCGCGTCCTGCGACGCGGTGGGTTTGGAATCGATCAGCTTCGCCTCCACGTCCTTCTGATCGGACACGGGGAATTGATCGAGCACGCGCACGGCGATGGGCGCGGGGTAGGGGTTCGCCAGCTCGATGGTGACGGAGTACGTGCCGATCTCGTCCTTGCTGATCAGCCCCTGCGTCGCCTCGACGAGTTGCACGTTGCGCACCGGCTTGAGTGCGCGATCGATGCCCAGCGGCAGCGTGAAGGGCTCACCGGGCGAGACGAGCTTGAGGCGCGCGGTGCCGGCCGGGTCGGCGCCGACGTAGAGCTGCGCGGGCCCGCCGGGGAGCACCTGCTGGCTCGGGTTCTTGAGCTCCGCGACGAGGAACGCGTCGGTGGTGAGCGCGGGGTACAGCTTGCGCTCGACGGTGACGGGCCACTGCGCCGACCACAGCGCGACGCGGCGGGTGCCGCCATTGCTGGGCACCGTCTCTTTCTGCAGCGAGGTGAACGAGAGATCGTACCCGGCCGCGAGCGTCACCGGGCTGTCGGGGCCGAACGTCGGCGGCCGCCACGCGCTCGGAGGCGAGAGCGAATACGACACCACCGGCACGGGGGCCGCCTCGCTGCGGCCAAAGAAGCCGCCGGTCGAGGCGCTCGTCACCACCACCGACTCGCTCGACGGGTAGCTCGGCCGCTCCTCGAGCTCGTCGGCGGCCGCGCCCGGCATCGCCTGCATTGCACGCTGGGGCGCGGGGGCGGGCGGGGGCGGAGGCGTACGCATGCGCGACGTCTCGCGGCGGTTCTCGGCGTTCTTCTTGTCGACGTACGCGCCGTCGGGGCGCACCAGGTCGCCATCGATGGTGTCGTCAGAAAACTCGTACGTCGTCGGCCCGCGCGCGAAGCCCTGCGGCGTGGTCGGGGTGGGCGCCACGCCCAGGCGCTGGAGGCGCGAGCGCACGAGATCTTCCTCGGTGCGGGCGCGCACGAGCTGCGGCAGCGGTGGCGGCGGCGCGACCATCGCGTACATCGGGCTGGGCGTCGGAATGAACCGGTCGGCGACGCCGATCTTCCACGTCGCCAGCTTCGGCACCTTCACCGCGTGCGAGGGAATCGCGGTCGAGAGGACGAGCGTCGATTGGTTCCAGTCTTCGCCCGTGCCCTGCGAGACGAGGCCGGCCAGCGAGAGGTTGACGGTGTTGGTCTCGGGCTGGAGCTGCAGGTCCCACGTGGGGGTCCACTGCGCGCCGCGCACCAGGTACGTCAGGGTCAGCGTGGCGCTGCCCTGGCCGGCGACCTGCGCGACCACCTTCCACCCCGAGGTGACCTGCGGGTTGCCGAGCTTGCGGGCCTGCTCGAGCAGCTTGGCGCGGGCCTCGTTCGCCTTCTTCTGCGCGGCCTCGAGCTCGCGCGCGCGCGCCTGCGCCTTGACCAGCTGATCCGGCGCGAACTGTGCGGCCTGGGCCCACCCGCCAGCGTTCAGCTTCGGCTGGGGCTTCAGCGGGTCCGACGGCGGCGCGACCGGGGCCAGCCGCGAGAGCGCGTCCTGCTGCTGGCCGACCACCGCGCGCTCGAGGTTCAGCCGCTCGAGCTCGGTGTCCACCTTGTCGAGCTCGGCGAGCACCTTCTTCGCTTCGTCGGTGCGCAGCTTCTCGGGCGCGATGCGCTCGATGTCGACCCGCTTCACGTCGGCGTTGCTCGATTCCACCTTGAGCGTGCTGACGTCGACGCCGTCGCGCACCGGGGGAAACTCGATGGCCTGCGAGCCGTTCACGGTCACGGTCGCGGTGCGCACCACGCGCGCCTGGTCGGTGAACACCGTGACCTGCGTCACCGGCGCATCGACCGGGGTCGCGGCCAGCAGCAAGAGAGGCAGCAGCATGAAAAGCTCCTCGAAAGGGGACCGGGCCGTTGAACGCCGGCGGGCCTGAAAACGGGTCCGCGGACAGTCGCGCGAGCCCCTCGGCATGGGTAGAGATTTCGACTGCGACCCGCCTTGCACCGGGGTGGGGCATGGGCTACGGGCCGGTCATCACCGTCATCCTGACGCGTGGCCTCCCCCTGCGGATTGCCTCACCGCAGGCCCGGAGTTCCTTTGACCCGAGGCGGCAGCACCTTTCAGACGTTTCAGGACAACTCCAACCCATGCAGCAGAACGTGAATCAGTCGGCCGCTTTTGAAGGTGAAGAAGATTTTGCCTCGATGTTCGAGGCGTCCCTCAAGGAGGGCGGCCGTACGGGCCTCGTGAAGGAAGGCGAGGTCATCAAGGGCACTGTGGTGCGCGTGACCGGCGAGTACGCCGTCGTCGACATCGGCTACAAGTCCGAGGGTCAGGTCGCCATCGCGGAGTTCACCAGCCCCAAGGGCGAAGTGCTCGTGAAGCCGGGTGACGCGGTCGAGGTCTACCTCGAGAGCCGCGAGAACGACACCGGCATGGTCGTCCTCTCCAAGGAGAAGGCCGACAAGATGCGGATCTGGGACGAGATCTCGGCCGCCGTGAAGGACGATCAGATCATCAAGGGCACCATCGTCGGGCGCGTGAAGGGCGGCCTCCAGGTCGACATCGGCGTCAAGGCGTTCCTGCCCGGCTCGCAGGTCGACATTCGCCCCGTGCGCAACCTCGACCAGTACCTCTCGAAGGAATTCGAGTTCAAGGTCATCAAGTTCAACCAGAAGCGCGGCAACATCGTTCTCTCGCGCCGCGTGCTGCTCGAGAAGCAGCGCGAGGAGCAGAAGAAGGAGACCCTCAAGAACCTGAAGGAGGGCGCGATCATGAAGGGCCAGGTGAAGAACCTCACCGACTACGGCGCCTTCATCGACCTCGGCGGCATCGACGGTCTCTTGCACATCACCGACATGTCGTGGGGCCGCGTTGGTCACCCCAGCGAGATGTTCAACGTGGGTGACGAAGTGCGCGTGGTCGTCCTCAAGTTCGACCCGGCGGCGGAGCGCGTCTCGCTCGGCCTCAAGCAGATCCAGGAAGACCCGTGGCACCGCGCCGACGAGAAGTACCCGGTCGGCACGCGCGTCAAGGGCAAGGTCGTCTCGCTCACCGACTACGGCGCGTTCATCGAGCTGGAGCAGGGTGTCGAGGGCCTGGTGCACGTCAGCGAGATGACGTGGAACAAGCGCGTGAAGCACCCCAGCAAGCTGCTCGAGCAGGGCGCGGAGGTCGAGGCGGTGGTGCTCGACATCGACCCGAAGGCCAAGCGCATCGCGCTCGGCATGAAGCAGATCGAGCAGAACCCCTGGACGGTGCTCGAGGACAAGTACCCGATCGGCTCGGTCATCAAGGGCGTCGTGCGCAACGTCACCGACTTCGGCGTGTTCGTCGGTGTCGAGGACGGTGTCGACGGCCTGGTGCACGTGTCCGACATCTCGTGGACGCAGCGCGTGAAGCACCCCGGCGAGCTCTACAAGAAGGGCGACGTCGTCGAGGCGTGCGTGCTCAACATCGACGTCGAGAACGAGCGCTTCTCGCTCGGCATCAAGCAGCTCCAGCAGGACCCGTGGGACACGCTGTCCGAGCGTCACCCGGTGTCGAGCCGCGTGAAGGGCAAGGTCACCAAGGTCACCGACTTCGGTGGCTTCGTGGAGATCGAGCCGGGCATCGAAGGCCTGGTGCACGTCAGCGAGCTGCGTGAAGAGCGCGTCGAGAACCCGCGCGACGTCCTGGCCGAGGGCCAGGAGGTCGAGGTCAAGATCATCGACATCAACACCAGCGACCGGAAGATCGCGCTGTCGATCAAGGCGCTGCTCAACGACGGCGGCGACGACTACCGCGAGTACCTGAAGAAGCAGGCCGAGCAGTCGAAGGCGCGGCTGGGCGACGTCATGGGCAAGCTGAAGAAGTAAGCCTCAAGATTCCCTCTCCCCGCGTGCGGGGAGAGGGCCAGGGTGAGGGGCCTCACTCGAGAAGGGCGATCACGAAAGTGGTCGCCCTTTTCATTTGTAGAGATCGACCCGAGGGCCGGCCCGTTGAAGCCGCCCCATGGTCCTCCCACTCCTCCTCCTGACCCTCTCCGTCTCGCCGCCGCTCACCCCGGTCTCCCCGCGCGAGATCACCCTGAGCGCCGACGCGCGAGTCACCTACCCGGCGACCCAGCTGGTGACGGCCTTCCAGCTCCAGGTGAAAGACCGCGACGCGGCCACCGCCAAGAAGCTCGCCGATGAGAAGCTCAAGAAGCTCCTCGACGTGCTCGCCGCGGCCGGGGCCGACCCGAAGAAGCTCGAAGGGCACGACAACGGCCAGACCCCCGACTACCGCGGCAGCGAGGTGATCGGTCAGATCGGCGTGCGCAGCGTGACGATGACGCTGACCGACTTGAGCAAGGCCGACGCGATCTTCCAGGCGGCGCACAAGGCGGGCGCGACGCAGAACGGCACCGCGGTGTTGAGCGGCGACGCGACGGCGGCCGAGCAGAAGGCGCGCCTCGACGCGGCGGGGCAGCTGCGCACGCGGGCGAGCGCGATCGTGGAAGCGCTGGGCGGCAAGCTCGGCCTGCCGCGCACCGTGTCCGAGCAGAACGGCGGCTCGATTCCGCAGGCGACGCGCTACTTCCCGGTCGCGGCCGACGGCTCGGTGCTCACCAACGCTCACGCCATCGAGCTGGTGGCGGCGGTGCGCATCACGGTGCAGTTCGACCTGAAGGACGAGTGACGACGCGCAAGAACTGCACGACGCGCAGATTCTTCAGAGCGGGGCGAACCGCGCCGAGAAGTGACGCAGGGCCGGCGGCTGCTCGGTGATGCGGAAGCCGCTCAAGCTCGCCGCGCGCACCTTCACGCGCTCGACGACCTCCAGCACGTAGTCGAGGTGGCTCTGGGTGTACGTGCGGCGGGGAATCGCGAGGCGCACCAGGTCCATCGCGGCGGCGGTCTCCGTGCCATCGGGGTGCAGGCCGAACATCACGGTGCCGATCTCACAGCCGCGCACGCCGCCCTCGACGTAGAGCGCGACCGCCAGCGCCTGCCCCGGGTACTGGAGCGGGGGAATGTGCGGCAGCATCGCGCGCGCGTCGATGTAGACCGCGTGGCCGCCGGTGGGCTGCACGATGGGCACGCCGAGATCGGTGAGGCCCTCGCCGAGGTACTCGGTCGAGCGAATGCGGTACGTGAGGTAGTCGTGCCGCACCACCTCCTGGAGGCCCTGCGCGATGGCCTCGAGGTCGCGTCCCGCGAGCCCGCCGTAGGTCGGGAAACCCTCGGTGAGGATGAGCATGTTGCGCGCCTTCTGCGCCCACGCGTCGTCATCGAGCGCGAGCCAGCCGCCGATGTTGGCCATGCCGTCCTTCTTCGCCGACATCGTCATGCCGTCGGCGAGCGAGCCCATCTCGCGCACGATCTCCTTCACGGTGCGGTTGTGCTGGCCGGCCTCGCGCTGCCGAATGAACCACGCGTTCTCGGCGAAGCGGCAGCCGTCGAGGAAGAGCGGCAGCTGGTGCTTGTCGCAGATCGCGCGCACGCCGCGGAGGTTCTCGAGCGACACCGGCTGCCCGCCGCCCGAGTTGTTGGTGACCGTCACCATGACGAGCGGAATGCGCTCGCGGCCGTGCTGGGCGATGAAGCGCTCGAGCGCGCCGAGGTCCATGTTGCCCTTGAAGGGGTGGCGTGACGCCGGCTGCCGGCCCTCGGGGATGACGAGGTCGACGGCCTCCGCGCCCGACGCCTCGACGTTGGCGCGCGTGGTGTCGAAGTGCGTGTTGTTGGGAATGACCTTGCCCTTGCCGCCCACCGCGCTGAACAAGATCTTCTCGGCCGCGCGGCCCTGGTGCGTGGGGATCACGTGCTTGAAGTCGAAGAGGTCCTTCACCGCCGCTTCGAAGCGGTAGAACGACGGGCTGCCCGCGTAGCTCTCGTCACCGCGCTGCAGCGAGGCCCATTGCTCGGCCGACATCGCGCCCGTGCCCGAGTCGGTGAGCAGGTCGATCATCACGTCGTCGGAATGGAGCGCGAAGAGGTTGAAGCCCGCGGCCTTCGCCTTCTCGAGGCGTTCCTCGGCCGTGGTGATGCGCAACGGCTCGACGGACTTGATGCGGAACGGCTCGATGATGGTCTTGAACCCGTGCATGGCGTGCGTCGCCTGCAAGGGTCCGGCCATCGACTCCCTCTCCCTGCGAGAGCGGGGAGAGGGTCGGGGTGAGGGGCCGAATCAGTTGGCGAACATCGCTTCGCGCAGGCTGCTCAGGAGGTCCCCCACGCTTCCCCGCAGGTGACGCCGATCGAGAAGCACGCCCAGGGCGTCCCTCGCGCGCGTTCGTGCAGAGCGCAGGCACAGCGAGCATGCTGGTCGGTGGTCCATGCTCGGCCCCTCACCCCAGCCCTCTCCCCGCTGCGCAGGGAGAGGGAGCACTCAGTCGGTCCACGTGACGCGGAAATCGAACACCCCGGGTCCGCTCTCGGTGGTGTCGACCTTCACGTTCTTCGCGCCGACGATCTCCACCGTCGCGCGAATCGCCGTGCCGTGCGCCTTGGCGAACACCAGCGGCGTCGCGCGGTGCGGTGACGTCAACTTGAGGTGCCCCTCGTTGGCGTCGAACTTCACGACCGTCAGCGTCGTGCCGCGGTGGAACTGTTCCCACCGGCTCGCCACGCCCGACACGATGCGCTTCACGCCGAGCACGCGGAAGAGCACCGAGTACAGCGGCCCCTCGATGATCTTCTTGTTCGCGCGGTAGGCGAACTCGACCCACGCATCGGGGTCGGGGAAGCACAGGTCAGCGCACGCCATGAAGAGCGCGGCCATGCGCACCTCCGACACCCACGCGCTGGGCAGGGGCGGGCGCTTCACCAGGTCGGCCAACGCCGGCGGCAACACGGCGAGGTGCTTGTGAATCGGCACCCCGTCGAGGAACGACTGCACGATGCTGCCCTTGGCCTGCACCTCGGGGAACGAGTCGAGCCCGTTGGGCAGCAGGCTCAGGTACGCCGTCATCAGCGGCGTCTTCGGCCCCGTCGGCGTCTTTGGCAGCACCGGCGTCGGCAGCCCGGGCGTCGCGCTCCCGCTGGCGGGTGTCTCGTCGTTCGCGCCGGGCAGCTGCGGCGTGCGCGGCTTCGATTCCTTCGAGTCGCTCAGCGGCAGCGCGGGATCGTCGAACTTGATCTGCGCGATGAACTTCTTCACGTGCTCCTGCGGGTCGCCCGCCACCAACGCGCGCAACGCCACGTGCACGTCACGGCAGCCCGCGTACCGATCGGAAGGCTTCGGCGCGAGCATGCGCATCACCACCGCCTCGACGTTCGCCGGGATCGACGGGTTCACGGTGGTCGGCTTCGCCACCACGCCCTCGATCGCTTCCTTCAACAGCAACACGTCGTTGGTGCCCGAGTACGCGCGGCGGCCGGTGAGCAGTTCCCACAGCACGAGCCCCAGCGCGAACTGATCGACCGAGGCGCTCAACATCTCGCTGCGCGCCTGCTCGGGCGCCATGTACGCCAGCTTGCCCTTCACGATGCCGGTCGCGGTGCGCGTGCTCTTGTCGGTGCTGTCGGCGATGCCGAAGTCGAGCACCCGCGTGCGGCCGTCTTTCCCCACGAGGATGTTCTGCGGGCTCACGTCGCGGTGAATGAGGTTGAGGCGCGTGCCCTCGGCGTCTTTCACGTCGTGCGCGAACTGCAGCCCGTTGGCCGCCTCGGCGATGATCGCCGCCGCCACCGGCCAGGGCATCGTCAGCCCCTGCTTGCTCGAGCGGCGGAGCACCTGGCCCAGGTCGACGCCGTCGACGAAGTCCATCGCCAGGACCCAGGTGTCCTTCCACTGCCCGTACTCGTGCACGTGGACCAGGTTCTGGTGCTTCAACCGCGCCGCCAGCTTTGCCTCGTCGACGAACTGCGCGACCATCTGCGGGTCCTTCGCGAGCTGCGGCAGCAGGGCCTTCACCACCACCGTCTTCGTCTTGCCGAAGTCGTCCTTCACCTCGGCGAGGAAGAGCTCTCCCATGCCGCCGACCGCGAGCCGGTTCCCCAGCTTGTACTTGTTGAGCACCAGCTCGCCTGACACGCCTCGGGACTCTACCCGAGCGCGCGCACTTCGCCGTTCCAACCGTCACGGCCCACCTTTATGGTCCGCCCGCCCGCTGCAACCTGGCCCCCGCGCCCGGTGTCCTACCCCGTCGTCTCGCCGTGTTCCCCGGGAGGTCTGATGGTGAAGCGCCTGCTCTGGCCGATCGTGCTCCTCGCGCCGCTCGCGGCGCACGCCTTCTGTGGGTTCTACGTCGCCGGCGGCGGCGCCTCGCTGTTCAACGACGCGACGCAGGTGGTGCTGATGCGCGACGGCACGAAGACCGTGCTCTCGATGCAGAACAACTACCGCGGCCCGCCCGAGAACTTCGCGCTGGTGATCCCCGTGCCGGTCGTCTTGCAGAAGGAAAACGTCAAGACGCTCACCAAGAACCTGTTCGACAAGATCGACCAGCTCGCCGCGCCCCGCCTCGTCGAGTACTGGGAACAAGACCCGTGCTTCGTGGCGCCGAAGTACGAGTACAAGGCGAGCGCCGGCGCGCCGATGAAGATGTCGGCGAGGAAGGAACAGGGCGGCGGCGGCGCGTTCGACTACGGCGTGCAGATCGAGGCCCAGTTCACCGTCGGCGAGTACGAGATCGTGGTGCTCTCGGCCAGGGACGCCATGGGCCTCGAGGCCTGGCTGACCGACAACAAGTACAAGATTCCCTCGGGCGCGGCGCCGATCTTCCGCCCCTACATCCAGAACGGCATGAAGTTCTTCGTCGCGAAGGTCGACGTGACGAAGGTGAAGTTCGAGGGCGACGTCGCCACGCTCTCGCCTCTGCGCTTCCACTACGACAGCGAGAAGTTCGAGCTGCCGATTCGCCTCGGGCTGATCAACGCGAAGGCCGAGCAGGATCTCATCGTGCACATCCTCGCGCGCAACCAGCGCTACGAGGTCGCCAACTACCCGAACGCCACCATCCCCACGAACATCGACCTCGTCCCCAGCGCGAAGAGCGAGTTCGGCCCGTTCTACGTGTCGCTGTTCGACAAGACGCTCAAGAAGAACCCGAAGGCGGTGGTGACCGAGTACGCGTGGGACTCCTCGACCTGCGACCCGTGCCCCACGCCGCCGCTGACGCCGCAAGACCTGCTGCTGTTCGGCCTCGACGTGGTGAGCGGTGACGGGCCGCTGCCCGAGCTGGACTTCAAGAACCGCGACGCCGTCACCAACGAGCAGGAGCGCGCGATCGTCGACAACGGCCTCAAGAACATCATTCAGCAGGTGACCTGGCAGCGCGTGTACGCGCGCGGCGGCCCGCGCTTCACCCTCACGCGGCTCCACGCCCGCTACAACAAGGAGAGCGCGTCCGAAGATCTCGTCTTCAAGGCCGCGCCGCCCATCGTCGGTGGCCGCGAGTTCCTCACCAACGGCAGCGCGCTCGAGCAGGGCGCGGTGAGCGCGAGCATGAACAACTTCCAGGCGCGCTACGCGATTCGCTACCCGTGGGAAGGGCCGATCACCTGCGCCAACCCGCAGCGCGGCCGGTGGGGTGGGCCGCCGAGCGGGGGCCGCAACAAGCCCATCGCCGCCGAAGACGTCGGCCTCGTCAAACGCGACGAGGCGCTGGCCAGCAAGCTGGTGGAGAGCCCGGTGCCCGAGGTCGGGCTGTCCGGGAAGAAGGAACGCGCAGGCATCCCGGTGAAGAAATGAACTCGATTCGCTCGTTGGTGGTCGGGCTGGTGACGTGCAGCGCGGTGGCCGCGCACGCCTTCTGTGGCTTCTACGTCGCGGGGGGCGGCGCGCAGCTGTTCAACAACGCCACCCAGGTGGTGCTGATGCGCGACGGCACGCGCACCGTGCTGTCGATGCAGAACAACTACCAGGGCCCGCCCGAGAACTTCGCGATGGTGATCCCCGTCCCCGTGGTCCTCCAGAAGGACAACGTGAAGACGCTCAGCAAAGACATCTTCGCCCGCGTCGACACGCTCAGCGCGCCGCGCCTCGTGGAGTACTGGGAACAGGACCCGTGCTGGGTGCCGCCGCCCGAAGACCGCGAGTACGAGCGCAGCGTCAAATACAAGAAGGGCGGGGTGAAGTACGACGAGGAAGGCGGCGCCGATCTCGGCGTGAAGGTCGAGGCGCAGTTCACGGTCGGCGAATACGAGATCGTGATCTTGAGCGCGAAGGACGCGCTCGGCCTCGAGACCTGGCTCAACCAGAACAAGTACAAGATCCCCGAGAACGCCGCGCCGCTCTTCAAGCCCTACGTCACCGCGGGCATGAAGTTCTTCGTCGCCAAGGTCGACACCAAGAAGGTGACGTTCAAGGACGGCATGGCGCAGCTCTCGCCGCTCCGCTTCCACTACGACAGCGAGAAGTTCGAGCTGCCGGTGCGCCTCGGCCTCATCAACGCCAAGACCCAGCAGGACCTGATCGTGAACATCCTCGCGCGCAACCAGCGCTACGAGGTCGCGAACTACCCGAACGTCACCATCCCCACGAACATCGACCTCGTCCCGAGCGCGAAGAGCGAGTTCCCGTACTTTTACGTCTCGCTCTTCGATCGCACGCTGAAGCAGAACCCGAAGGCGGTGGTCACCGAGTACGCGTGGCAGGCGACGTCGTGCGACCCGTGCCCCACGACTCCGTTGAGCGACGCCGACTTCCTCACGCTCGGGTCCGACGTGCTGCCCAAGCCGAAGAACAACGACATGTTCAACCCGGCCAACAGCTTCACGCTGACCCGGCTCCACGCGCGCTACGACAAGGACTCGCTGGGCGAAGATCTCGTCTTCAAGGCCGCGGGCCCCATCGTCGGTGGTCGCGAGTTCCTCACCGACGGCAAGTCGCTCGAGCAGGGCTCGCGGCAGGACTCGTGGAACAACTTCCAGGCGCGCTACGCGATTCGCTACCCGTGGTCCGGGCCGGTGAAGTGCCAGAACCCCGTCTACGGGCGCTGGGGCGGGCCTCCGGCGGGGCAGGCGAAGGCGACCGGCTCGGCCGGCGGTGATTCGGCGTTCGTCACCCGCGACCCGAACAAGGTCGACTCGCTGGCCGAGAGCCCGGTCGCCGAGCTGCAGGTGAAGGGCCTCAAGCCGAAGGCCGGCGAGGCGTTCCGCACGAAGGGTGGCAAGAAGTGAGGGCCGCGCTCGTCGGTGCCTTCCTCACCGCCGGAGCCGCTCACGCCTTCTGCGGCTTCTACGTCGCCGGTGGCGGCGCGCAGCTGTTCAACAACGCGACGCAGGTGGTGCTGATGCGCGACGGCACGAAGACCGTGCTGTCGATGCAGAACAACTACCAGGGGCCGCCCGAGAACTTCGCGATGGTGATCCCCGTCCCCGTCGTCCTGCAGAAGGACAACGTGAAGACGCTCAGCAAGGACATCTTCGCGCGCGTCGACACGCTGAGCGCGCCGCGCCTGGTGGAGTACTGGGAACAGGACCCGTGCTGGGTGCCGCCTCCGCCGAAGGTCTACAAGTCCGCGCCGCGGGGCGGGGTGCGGTACGAGTTCGACGATCGCAGCGTCGAGGGCAGGGTGAAGGTCGAGGCGCGCTTCGAGGTCGGCGAGTACGAGATCGTCATCTTGAGCGCGAAGGACGCGCTCGCGCTCGAGGCCTGGCTCAACCAGAACAAGTACAAGATCCCCGAGAACGCGGCCCCGCTCTTCAAGCCCTACGTCACCGCGGGCATGAAGTTCTTCGTCGCGCGGGTCGACGCGAAGAAGGTCACCTTCGACAAAGACGGCATGGCGCAGTTGAGCCCGCTGCGCTTCCACTACGACAGCGAGAAGTTCGAGCTGCCGGTGCGCCTCGGCCTCATCAACGCGAAGACGCAGCAGGACCTGATCGTCAACGTGCTCGCGAAGAACCAGCGCTACGAGGTGGCGAACTACCCGAACGTCACCATCCCCACGAACATCGACCTGGTTCCCAGCGCGAAGAGCGAGTTTCCGTTCTTCTACGTCTCGCTGTTCGATCGCACGCTGAAGCAGAACCCGAAGGCGGTGGTGACCGAGTACGCGTGGCAGGCGACGTCGTGCGACCCGTGCCCGACCACGCCGCTGAGCGATTCCGACTTCGCGACGCTCGGCGCCGACGTGTTGCCCGCGCCGAAGGGCGAGGTCGATCGCTACAACCCGGCCAACTCGTGGACGCTCACCCGGTTGCACGCGCGCTACGACAAGGACTCGCTGGGCGAAGATCTCGTCTTCAAGGCCGCCAGCCCCATCGTCGGCGGGCGCGAGTTCCTCACCGACGGCAAGGCGCTCGAGCAGGGCTCGCGGCAAGACTCGTGGAACAACTTCCAGGCGCGCTACGCGATTCGCTACCCGTGGACCGGGCCGGTCGCGTGCTCGAACCCGATCTACGGGCGCTGGGGCGGGCCTCCGGCGGGCCAGGCGAAGTCGACCGGCTCGGCTGGCGGTGACTCCGCGTTCGTCACGCGCGACCCCGCGAAGGTCGAGAAGCTGGCCGAGAGCCCGATCGCCGAGCTGCAGGTGAAGGGCCTCAAGACGAAGGCGGGCGACGCGCTCCGCACGAAGGGAGACAAGAAGTGATTCGCACTCTGTTCACCGCCGCCGTGCTCTTCGCGGGCGCGGCGCAGGCGTTCTGTGGCTTCTACGTCGCCGGTGGCGGCGCCGAGCTCTTCAACAACGCGACGCAGGTGGTGCTGATGCGCGACGGCACGAAGACCGTGCTGTCGATGCAGAACAACTACCAGGGCCCGCCCGAGAACTTCGCGATGGTCATCCCGGTGCCGGTGATCCTCAAGAAGGAGAACGTCAAGACGCTCAGCAAGGACATCTTCGCGCGCGTCGACACCCTCGGCGCCCCGCGGCTGGTCGAGTACTGGGAAAAAGATCCCTGCGCGCCCGAGCCGCCGATGAAGATGCTCGCCAACTTCGGCACGACGGGTGGCAGCAACTTCCCGATGACGGCGCTCGCCGGAAAAGGCCACGGCGTCACCATCGAGGCCCAGTTCACCGTCGGCGAGTACGAGATCGTGATCTTGAGCGCCAAGGACGCGCTCGGGCTCGAGGCGTGGCTCAAGGAGAGCAACTACAAGATCCCCGAGAACGCCGCGCCGCTCTTCAAGCCCTACGTCACCAGCGGCATGAAGTTCTTCGTCGCCAAGGTCGACGCGAAGAAGGTCACCTTCGACAAGCAGGGCATGGCGCAGCTCTCGCCGCTCCGCTTCCACTACGACAGCGAGAAGTTCGAGCTGCCGATTCGCCTCGGCCTGATCAACGCGAAGACGCAGCAGGACCTGATCGTGAACATCCTGGCGAAGAACCAGCGCTTCGAGGTGGCCAACTACCCGAACGTGACGATCCCCACGAACATCGACCTCGTCCCCAGCGCGAAGAGCGAGTTCCCGTACTTCTACGTCTCGCTGTTCGATCGCACGCTCAAGGCGAACCCGAAGGCGGTGGTCACGGAATACGCGTGGCAGGCGACGTCGTGCGACCCGTGCCCGACGACTCCGCTGAGCGACGCCGACTTCCTCACGCTGGGCGCCGACGTCATCGCGAAGAAGGGCGACGTCGACATGTACAACCCCGCCAACTCGTGGACGCTGACGCGCCTCCACGCGCGCTACGACAAGGACTCGCTGGGCGAAGACCTGGTGTTCAAGGCGGCGCCCGCGATCGTCGGCGGCCGCGAGTTCCTCACCGACGGCAAGGTGCTCGAGCAGGGCTCGCGGAAGGACTCGTGGAACAACTTCCAGGCGCGCTACGCGATTCGCTACCCGTGGACGGGCCCGGTCACCTGCAAAGATCCGATGTGGGGCCGCTGGGGTGGGCCTCCCGATGGCGCCGCGAAGCAGACCGGCTCGGCCGGCGGAGCCACGGCCTTCGTCGCGCGTGATCCCCAGAAGGTCGAGAAGCTCGCCGAGAGCCCCATCGCCGAATTCCAACTCAAGGGCCTCAAGCCGAAGGCAGGCGAGGCGCTTCGCAAGGGAGACAAGAAATGATGCGCACCCTCTTCACCGCGGCCGTGTTGCTCGCTGGCGCCGCGCACGCGTTCTGTGGCTTCTACGTCGCCGGTGGTGGCGCCGAGCTCTTCAACAACGCCACGCAGGTGGTGCTGATGCGCGACGGCACCCGCACCGTGCTGTCGATGCAGAACAACTACCAGGGCCCGCCCGAGGCCTTCGCGATGGTCATCCCCGTGCCGGTCGTCTTGAAGAAGGAGAACGTCAAGACGCTCACCAAGGACATCTTCGCGCGCGTCGACACGCTCAGCGCCCCGCGCCTCGTCGAGTACTGGGAACAAGATCCCTGCTGGCAGCCGCCGCCCGATCGCCGCCGCTACGAAGAGTCGATGGACGACGGCGCGGTCGAGAAGAAGTCGGCTGAGAAGCCCAGGGATCTCGGCGTGAAGGTCGAGGCGCAGTTCACGGTCGGCGAGTACGAGATCGTGATCTTGAGCGCGAAGGACGCGCTCGGTCTCGAGACCTGGCTCAACGACAACAAGTACAAGATCCCCGAGAACGCCGCGCCGCTGTTCAAGCCGTACGTCACCGGCGGCATGAAGTTCTTCGTCGCCAAGGTCGACCCGAAGAAGGTGACCTTCAAGGACGGCATGGCGCAGCTGTCGCCGCTCCGCTTCCACTACGACAGCGAGAAGTTCGAGCTGCCGATTCGTTTGGGCCTCATCAACGCGAAGACGCAGCAGGACCTGATCGTGAACATCCTCGCGAAGAACCAGCGCTTCGAGGTGGCCAACTACGCGAACGTGACGATCCCCACCAACATCGACCTCGTGCCGAGCGCGAAGAGCGAGTTCCCGTTCTTCTACGTGTCGTTGTTCGATCGCACCTTGAAGCAGAACCCGAAGGCCGTGGTGACCGAGTACGCGTGGCAGGCGACGTCATGCGACCCGTGCCCGACCACTCCGCTCAGCGAGGTCGACTTCGCGACGCTGGGCGCCGACGTGCTGCCCAAGCCGAAGAACGACGACATGTACAACCCGGCCAACAGCTTCGTGCTGACGCGGCTCCACGCGCGCTACGACAAGACCTCGCTGGGTGAAGACCTCGTGTTCAAGGCGGCCGGGCCCATCGTCGGCGGCCGCGAGTTCCTCACTGACGGCAAGTCGCTCGAGCAGGGTTCGCGGCAGGACTCGTGGAACAACTTCCAGGCCCGCTACGCGATTCGCTACCCGTGGACCGGGCCGGTGAAGTGCCAGAACCCGATCTACGGCCGCTGGGGTGGGCCTCCGATGGGGCAGGCGAGCGCGACGAAGGGCGCCGGTGGAGACACCGCGTTCGTCGCGCGTGACCCCGACAAGGTCGAGAAGCTCGCCGAGAGCCCCATCGCCGAGCTGCAGCTCAAGGGCCTCAAGCCGAAGGCCGGCGAGGCGCTTCGCACGAAGGGAGCCAAAAAGTGATTCGCACGCTCTTCACGGCAGCAACGTTGTTCGCCGGTGCCGCGCAGGCCTTCTGCGGCTTCTACGTCGCCGGTGGCGGCGCCGAGCTCTTCAACAACGCGACGCAGGTGGTGCTCATGCGCGACGGCACGAAGACCGTGCTCTCGATGCAGAACAACTACCAGGGCCCGCCCGAGGCCTTCGCGATGGTGATCCCCGTGCCGGTCGTCTTGAAGAAGGAAAACGTCAAGACGCTCGGCAAGGACATCTTCGCGCGCGTCGACACCCTCAGCGCGCCGCGGCTGGTCGAGTACTGGGAACAAGACCCGTGCTGGGTCGAGCCGCTGTACGAAGAAGAAGACAAGATGTCGGCCGACGAGGGCGGGGCGGGGCCGGTCAGGCGCAGCGGCGGTGGTGGCCTCGGCGTGAAGATCGAGGCGCAGTTCACGGTCGGCGAGTACGAGATCGTGATCTTGAGCGCGAAAGACGCGCTCGGCCTCGAGACCTGGCTCAAGGACAACAAGTACAGAATCCCCGAGAACGCGGCGCCGCTCTTCAAGCCCTACATCACCGGCGGCATGAAGTTCTTCGTGGCGAAGGTCGACCCGAAGAAGGTGACCTTCAAAGACGGCATGGCGCAGCTGTCTCCGCTCCGCTTCCACTACGACAGCGAGAAGTTCGAGCTGCCGATTCGCCTCGGCCTCATCAACGCGAAGTCGCAGCAGGACCTGATCGTCAACATCCTCGCGAAGAACCAGCGCTACGAGGTGGCCAACTACCCGAACGTCACCATCCCCACCAACATCGACCTGGTTCCCAGCGCGAAGAGCGAGTTCCCGTACTTCTACGTGTCGCTCTTCGATCGCACGCTCAAGGCCAACCCGAAGGCCGTGGTGACCGAGTACGCGTGGCAGGCGACGAGCTGCGACCCGTGCCCGACCGCTCCGCTGAGCGAGGCTGACTTCGCGACGCTGGGCGCCGACGTGCTCCCGAAGCCGAAGGGCGAGGTCGACATGTACAACCCGGCCAACAGCTTCACGCTGACCCGGCTGCACGCGCGCTACGACAAGAGCTCGCTGGGTGAAGACCTCGTCTTCAAGGCGGCGGGCCCCATCGTCGGCGGCCGCGAGTTCCTCACCGACGGCAAGTCGCTCGAGCAGGGCTCGCGGAAGGACTCGTGGAACAACTTCCAGGCGCGCTACGCGATTCGCTACCCGTGGACCGGGCCGGTGAACTGCGCGAACCCCGTGTGGGGGCGGTGGGGTGGCCCGCCGAACGGTCAGGCCGAAGCGAAGGGCGCCGGGGCTGACTCCGCGTTCGTCGCCCGCGATCCCTCGAAGGTCGAGAAGTTGGCCGAGAGCCCGATCGCCGAGCTGCAACTCAAGGGACTCAAGTCGAAGGCGGGCGAAGCGCTCCGCACGAAAGGATCGAAGAAATGATTCGCACGTTGTTTGCCGCTGCCGTGCTCGTTGCCTCTGCCGCCCAGGCCTTCTGTGGCTTCTACGTCGCCGGTGGCGGCGCGGAGCTCTTCAACAACGCCACGCAGGTGGTGCTGATGCGCGATGGCACGAAGACCGTGCTCTCGATGCAGAACAACTACCAGGGGCCGCCCGAGAACTTCGCGATGGTCATCCCGGTGCCGGTCGTCTTGAAGAAGGAGAACGTCAAGACGCTGCCCAACGACATCTTCGCGCGCGTCGACACGCTCGGGGCGCCGCGGCTCGTCGAGTACTGGGAACAAGACCCCTGCTACGTGCCGCCGCCGATGCCCGACTACATGCCGGCGCCCCCGGGCGCGGTGCAGGAAGCGTCGGTGCCGATGCCGAAGAAGGACTTCGGCGTGAAGATCGAGGCCCAGTTCACGGTCGGCGAGTACGAGATCGTGATCTTGAGCGCGAAGGACGCGCTCGGCCTCGAGGGCTGGCTGAAGGAAAACAAGTACAAGATCCCCGAGAACGCCGCGCCGCTGTTCAAGCCGTACATCACCGGCGGCATGAAGTTCTTCGTCGCCAAGGTCGACGCGAAGAAGGTCACGTTCGACAAGCAGGGCATGGCGAAGCTCTCGCCGCTCCGCTTCAACTACGACAGCGAGAAGTTCGAGCTGCCGATTCGCCTCGGCCTCATCAACGCGAAGTCGCAGCAGGACCTGATCGTCAACATCCTCGCGAAGAACCAGCGCTACGAGGTGGCGAACTACCCGAACGTCACCATCCCCACCAACATCGACCTGGTGCCGTCGGCCAAGAGCGAGTTCCCGTTCTTCTACGTGTCGCTCTTCGATCGCACCCTCAAGGCCAACCCGAAGGCGGTGGTGACCGAGTACTCGTGGCAAGCGACGAGCTGCGACCCGTGCCCGACCACGCCGCTGAGCGATCAAGACTTCGCGACGCTCGGGGCCGACGTGCTCCCGAAGCCGAAGGGCGACGTCGACATGTACAACCCCGCCAACTCGTGGACGCTGACGCGCCTGCACGCGCGCTACGACAAGACCTCGCTCGGCGAAGACCTCGTCTTCAAGGCGGCGGGCCCCATCGTCGGTGGCCGCGAGTTCCTCACCGACGGCAAGTCGCTCGAGCAGGGTTCGCGCCAGGACTCGTGGAACAACTTCCAGGCGCGCTACGCGATTCGCTACCCGTGGACCGGCCCGGTCGCCTGCAGGAACCCGGTGTACGGGCGCTGGGGCGGGCCGCCGACGGGCGTGGCCGAGACGAAGGGCGCGGGCGCTGACTCCGCGTTCGTCACCCGTGACCCCGACAAGGTCGAGAAGCTCGCCGAGAGCCCCATCGCCGAGCTGCAGTTGAAGGGCTTGAAGCCGAAGGCCGGCGAAGCGTTGAGGAAGAAGAAGTGATCACCACGCTCCTCGCGATCGTGTTGCAGGCGGCGCCTCCGGCCCTGTTGCCGGAAGACAGCAACCCGCTCGCGCCCGCGCGCCTCGAGATCGAGGGGCCGCGCGTGCTGCTCCCCGCCAACGCGCAAGACGGCAAGACGTGCGGCTCGTGTCACCCCGACATCGCCGCGCAGTGGCGCAGCAGCGCGCACGCCTTCGCGTCGTTCAACAACCCCATCTACCGCGTGGCGGTCGACAAGATTCGCCAGGACCGCGGGGTCCAGGCCAGCCGCATGTGCGCCAGCTGCCACGATCTCGCGCTGCTGACCGGCGGCGCGATGGACCAGCCCGAGATCGCCCCCGACGACGCGCGCGCGCAGGCTGGCGTGTCGTGCACCACCTGCCATTCCGCGATCCACACCACGCGTGACGGCAACGGCTCGCTCACCCTGCGCAGCGACGACGTCTTCCCGTCGAGCAACCAGGACATGTCGCTCGCCGGCCACCGCGCGCGGGTCGCCAACGCGCCGCTGCGCACCGCCGAGCTGTGCGGGACGTGCCACCGGTCCTTCCTCGGCAAGCTCACCGGCAACGACAGCGCCTTCTTCGGCATGGACGACTACGGCGGCTGGCACCGCTCGGCGTACGCCGGCAACCCGGCCGAGCGCCCCGACGCCGTCGCCGCGCAAGACTGCCGCGCGTGCCACATGCCGCGCGAAGCGGCGGTGAACGGCGACCTCGCAGCGAAGAACGGCACCGTGCCCTCGCACCGCTTCCTCGGTGCGCACACCACGCTCGCCGCGATGAAGGGCGACGCCTCGCAGCTGGCGCGCATGCAGGCCTTCTTGAAGCAGGCGGCGACCGTCGACGTGTCGGCCGCGCGCCTCAACGACGGCAAGTGGATCATGCCCGCCGACGCCGCGCGCCCCGTGCCCGGTGACGTGGTCGAGCTCGACGTGGTGCTCTTCAACGAGCGCACCGGCCACCGCTTCCCCGGCGGCGTGCTCGACAACCAGGGCACCCGCGTCGAGCTCGCGGTGAAGACCGCGAAGGGCAGGGTGATCGCCACGTCTGACGAGCACGAGGTGCGCGCCCAGGTGGTCGACAAGCAGGGCCAGCCCGTGCAACGCCGCGAGACGCACGAGTTCGTCACCGCGGTGTGGAACCACACCGTGCCCGCGCGCGACGCCCGCGTGACGCGCATTCGCGTGAAGGTGCCCGAGACGCTGACGCCCGACGAGCTGCCGCTCACCGTCGAAGCGCGCATCGTGCACCGCGCGCGCTCGCCCGAGATGATGGACATGGCGTGCGCCGACCTGAAGACCCCGCGCGGCGCCGCGTTCGCCGGCTTCACGCGTCAGTACCTTCACTCGACCCTGCCGCGCGGCTCGGGCGAGGGCACGTCGCTCGACCCGTGCGTCGCGCAACCCACCACCGTCGTCGACGAGTCGATCGTCACGCTGTCGGGAGTCGCGATGAACGACACCTGGCTGCGCTCGTACCGGCGCGGCCTCGGCCTGATGGTCGGCCTGCAGGAATACCTCGACGAGGCGCAGCAGGCGTTCGAGCACGCGCGCGGGCTCGCCTCGGCGCGCGAAGACGAGGGCCGCGTGCTGTGGGCGCTGGGCGAGCTCGCGGCCAAGCGCGGCCAGCTGCCGATCGCGCTCACCCACCTCGCCGACGCCGAGAAGCGCCTCGGCCGCACCCCCGCCATCTTGCGCGCGCGCGGTGACGCCTACGGCCAGGTGTGGAAGTGGAAAGACGCCGCCGCCGCGTGGACCGAGGCCGTGAAGTCGG
The DNA here is from genome assembly GCA_046351675.1 of Myxococcaceae bacterium. Taxonomy (GTDB): domain Bacteria; phylum Myxococcota; class Myxococcia; order Myxococcales; family Myxococcaceae; genus Archangium_A. Next base: position 116,612 of record JAXLYB010000011.1, on the reverse strand, counting down.
CGCCGACCGATCTCGGGCTGTGGCAGTCGATCGCCATGGCCGAGGCGTCGGTCGGCCGCTACCGGCCTGCGCTCACGGCCGCGCAGGAAGGCTTGAAGCTCTTCCCCCGCGACGCCGACTGCCTGCGCGTGCAGGCGCTCGCGCTCGCGCAGCTCGGTGGCTCTGGCTCAGAATCGCTCGACGCCGCGCTCGAGTGGCGCGTGCCCGACGACGGCCCGAAGGCGAAGGCGCTCTGCTCGGCGAAGGTGCCCGGCTGCGCGAACAGGCGGAACCCCGTTCCCGTCTTCGATGCCGTAAGTCGTTGATTTGTGTGCCGCACCATTTTGACTGGAAGGTTCAGTCATTCAAGGTGCTTGCATTGTGTGCGGCTGCACAATACTTCCGTGCGTGAAGGTTCGCTAAAGGCCCACGCAGTACCTCGAAATTGGAGATTCCCATGGCTCGTGAAGTCGTCATCGTTGGCGCGGCTCGTACCCCCATCGGCGCATTCCAGGGCGCCCTCTCGTCGTTGACCGCGCCGCAGCTCGGCGCCATCGCCATCAAGGCGGCGCTGGAGCGCGCGGGCTTGAAGCCCGAGCAGGTCGAGCAGGTGATCATGGGCAACGTGCTGACCGCGGGTGTCGGCCAGGCGCCGGCGCGGCAGGCGGCGCGCGGGGCGGGGCTGCCTGACGGCGTGCCGTGCGTGACCGTGAACAAGGTGTGCGGCTCGGGTCTGCAGTCGGTGGTGCAGGCGTACCAGTCGATCCTGACCGGCGAGTGCGACGTGGTGGTCGCCGGCGGCCAGGAGTCGATGTCGAACGCCCCGTACATCTCGATGCAGCTCCGCAACGGCGCGCGCATGGGCCACGTCGAGTTCAAGGACTCGATGATGAGCGACGGCCTCACCGACGCGTACGACAACGTCGCGATGGGCGTGTGCGCTGAGCAGTGCGCCGACACCATGAAGATCAGCCGCGCCGCGCAAGACGAGTTCGCGGTGGAGTCGACCAACCGCTCGATCCGCTCGCAGAAGGAAGGCCTCTTCAAGAACGAGATCACCGCCGTCGCCGTGCCGCAGAAGAAGGGCGACCCGCTGATGGTGCTCGAGGACGAGGGCCCGAAGAACGCCAAGCCGGACAAGATCCCCTCGCTCAAGCCGGTCTTCAAGAAGGACGGCACCATCACCGCCGCCAACGCCTCGTCGATCAACGACGGCGCCGCCGCGGTGGTGCTGATGACCGCCGAGAAGGCGAAGGCGCTCAACCTGCCCGTGCTCGCGAAGATCGTCGGCCACGCCGCCGCCGCGCGGAAGCCGGTCGAGTTCACCATCGCGCCCACCGACGCCATCAACAAGCTGCTGCAGAAGACCGGCAAGACGGTCGCCGACGTGCACACGTGGGAAATCAACGAGGCCTTCGCGGTCGTCTCGCTCGCGAACAACCAGCTGCTCAAGCTCGACCCCTCGAAGGTCAACATTCGCGGCGGCGCGGTGGCGCTCGGTCACCCCATCGGCGCGTCGGGTACCCGCGTGCTCGTCACCCTGCTGCACACCATGAAGGATCACGACTTCAAGCGCGGCGTCGCGTCGCTCTGCATCGGCGGCGGTGAAGGCATCGCCCTGATGGTCGAGCGCTAAACCGCGAAGACTCCCTCTCCCTGCAAAGCGGGGAGAGGGCCGGGGTGAGGGGCCGAAGAGCGCAAACTCCTGCGCACTCCGGCCCCTTTTCTTTTGCGCTTTCAAGGGTTTCCAGACCCCGCCAAACACCCCCGATCAACCCACGCGAGACCCGCACCACAGCGGGCATGACCTCGCTGAGCACCCTGCAGTCCCGGCCCGAATCGACGCACCCCGTCCCCGTCGTCGCCCACCTCGACTCGCTCCCGCTCCCAATCCGCCGCGCCCTCCGCAGCGTCTTCGCCCAGCTCCTCGCCGGCGAACGCTGCGCCCTCGTCGCCGCCCAGCGCGCGACCACCCTCGAGACCGACCCGACCGCCCAGGCCTTCGCCGCCCGCCAGGCCCGCGACGAAGCGCGCCACGTCGCCTTCTTCGAGCGCTCCCTCACCCAGCTCGGCGCCACCGATTTAGACGCCGACGTGTCCGACCTGCTGGGCCGCGCGAGCGCCCCGGCCGATCTCCCGCGCCTGCTGGTCGGCATCAACCTGGTCATCGAGACGCTCGGCCACTCGATCTTCGACGCGGCGACGACCGATCTCCGCCGCCTCGCTGGCACCGGCCTCTTCTCCACGCGCTCTACCGAGACCCTCGAGGCGCTGGCCGACTCGACCGAGCGGCTGCAGCGCGACGAGAGCCAGCACCTCGCGTTCGGCATCTTGCGGCTGCGCGACGAACGCCGCCGCCTCGACGACCGCGGCCGCGCCGAGCTCGACGACGACGTGCGCGCGTGGCACGCCGAGCTGCGCCGCTTCTTCGGCTCGATGACGCTGGTGAGCGCGCTCGCCGGCCTGCACTCCTTCCGCCCCGGGGAGGTGCTGGCGCACTTCGAGGCGCGCGCCCGCGTGGTGGGGGTGTCGCTGTGAGCGCGCTCCGTCTGCCCCGCGTCGCCGCGCCGAAGGTGGTCGACCGCGATCCCATCTCCCGCTCGACGCGCCAGCCGGGGCTGGTGCACTTCGTTCACCCGCTGGGCTCGGTCGCCTTCACCGCGCCCCGCGGTTCGCCGCTCACCCTCGGCGCTCCGGGCTGCTCGCTCGACGTGCAGGCGGTCGTCGCCGAGGCCTTCCTCGCGCAGCACCCCGATGCCTCGTTCTTCTACGTGACGGGCGAGCAGGTCGCCGCGATGCAGCTCGCCACGCACCGCGCGATCCCCATCGGCCGCGACGTGGTGGTGCCCCTGCCGCTGCAGCAGCCGCCCGACCTGGCCCGCACCGCGCTGCGCAAGGCGACGAAGCAGGGGCTCACGCTCGAGGAACCCGCCGATCTCCGCCCGCTCGCCGCGCAGCTGCGCGAGGTGAACGCCGCCGCGTTGGCCGCGCGGGAGATCAAGGAAGAGCTCCGGTTCTTGAACCGCCCGTGCGAGTTCGACGGCGAGACCGACGCGCGCACCTTCGTGGTGCGGCAACGCGGCGAGCTGATCGGCTTCGTGGTGCTCGACGCGTACGTGGGCCACGCGGGGCGCGGCTACCTGCTCAACCTCTTCCGCCTCAAGCCGACGAAGGTGTGGAACGTGTACCAGGCGGTGGTGCTGCGGCTGTGCGAGCTGCTCGCGGCCGAGGGCGTCGCCGAGCTGAGCCTGGGCTTCGTGCCGCTGGCGGTCGCGCCCGAGGAAGCGGAGCTCTCGTGGTTCGATCGCCTGCAGCTGCGCCTGCTGCGCCGCGCCGCCGCGCGCTCGAGCTACCTGTCGCGCCTGGCGATCATCAAGCACGGCTTCGAGGCGAGGCAGGTGACGCGCTTCCTCGTCACGCGGCGCACGCTGATCGCCGAAGACGTTCGCAGCTTCGTGCAGGCGATGACCGGGTAACGTCGCGCGGGTGGACGAGCTCGTTCGAACCCTGGACCTGAGGCCGCACCCCGAGGGCGGCTTCTACAAAGAGACGTACCGCGCGCCGGCGATGCTGGCGGGCACGCGGCGCAGCGTGTGCACCGCGATCTACTACCTGCTCGGGCGCGGCCAGCGCTCGCGCCTGCACCGCATCGACAGCGACGAGCTGTGGCACTTCTACCGGGGCGACGCGCTGGAGATCGTCGAACTCACGCGGGGCGGGGTGCAGCTCACGCGCTTGAGCCCCGAGCACCCGCAGCACCTCGTACCGGGCGGCACCTGGTTCGGCGCGCGGCCGGCGGCGAAGAGCGAGTGGTCGCTGGTGGGCTGCACGGTGTCGCCGGCGTTCGAGTTCGATCGATTCGAGCTGGGTGATCGCGACGCGTTGCTGCGCGAGTTCCCGTTCGCGCGCGCGGAGATCGAGGCGCTGACGTAGTCACTGCGCGATGAGCGGCAAGCGCGACCCCGGAAACCCGAACGACTGGAACTCCAGCTCTCCCGTGCCGCCGTCGGTCACGACGAGGTCGACCACGGCCGCTGAGTTCGCAGGCACCAGGAGCCACCCGGCGTCGGGGGTCGAGACGGTCCACGACTCTGGCGCCTCGAGCAGTCGCGGGCCGTCGACGAAGCACGGGGCAGACGCCTGGTTGATGAACCGCATGAAGATGGTGGTCGGTGACGTCAGGGCCTGGCTGAACGACTCGAGCACCACCGGCGCCGCGCACGGCGCGCGCAGCGACACGTTGGCGGTGACCGCGACGCTCAGCATCGGCGTGACGGGATCATTGGTCCTCATGGTCAACGTCCACGCGCGTGGGCCTGCGACGGCGCTCGGTTGCACCAGGAGCGACAGGCTCCGCGCCTCGCCTTGCGGCACGTCGGGGGCCGTTCCGAGCGTCAGCTCTCCGGTCTGGGGCGTGACGTCGAAGAAGTCGAAGCGCAGCGCGCCGGTGCCCGTGTTGGCGACCAGCAGGTGGCGAATCGTCGCCGGCGTGGCGATCGTCGCGGTGGGGATCTCGCCGAGGTCGAGCACCGGCGCCGTGTTCCACCGCGGGGTCCCCGCTTCACCGCGCAGGGCCACCGCCACCACGTCGAGGAGGTCGGTCGTGAAGCGCAGCTTGCCGTCGAACTGGCCACTGTGCGGCGGCGTCAGGCTGACGTCGAACGGCGCGCTCAGCCCGGGCCCGAGCACGGTGGTCGACGACGGCGTGACGAGCCTGAAGAACGGCCCGAGGAAGGCCTCGTCGACTCTCACGGTGACCGGCACGCGCCGGGTGTTGGTGATGGTCACGGTGCGCACGGCGGGCTGGGCGATCGGCACCACGCCGAAGTCGATCAACCCCGGCGCGATGACGGTGCCTGGCGCGCGCCCACTCAACTCGATGGGCGGCGCCTCGCAGTCTGCCTGGCTCGTCGTGACGGCGACGCGATCGACGTGCAGCAACGCGTCGGCGGTCGGGTCGAAGCTCACCTCGGCCGTGCGGTGGCCTCCGGCTTCGACGTCGAACATCGTCCCGAGGAGAAACCGGTTGAACGCGAACGGCGCCGCGGGCTCAACCAGCGAGACGCGCACCGTCGACCCGGACGGGTTGTCGAAGTCGATGGGGCGGGTGACGGGCGGGCGGACGGCGACGTTCTGCTCTCCGAAGTCGACCGCCGTTGGGTAGGTGAGGCACTGCTTGCCCGTGGGCTGGACACAGCCGGCGAGTAACGCCACCACCAGGGTCCACGCTGGTCGCACCGGCGCACCATTCTAGGCGACACTCGCGCGCATGAAATGCTCGGTCTTCATCGGCTGCTCGATCGACGGCTTCATCGCGCGCCCCGACGGCAAGCTCGACTTCCTCGACCTGGTGGCCGACGAGAAGAGCGACCACGGCTACGGCGCCTTCAGCAAGACGACCGACGTGATGGTGATGGGCCGCGCGACCTACGACGTGGTGATGGGCCTGGTGACGGAATGGCCGTGGCCCGGCAAGCGCGTGGTGGTGCTGACCCACCGCCCGCTGAAGCCCCGCGCCGACGAGACGACCTTTCACGGCACGCCGCAGCAGATCGTCGCGCACCTCGAGCAGCTCGGTTGCACGCACGCGTACATCGACGGAGGCAAGGTGGTGTCGGCCTTTCTCGACGCCGATCTCATCGACTCGATGATCTTGTCGATCGTGCCGGTGCGGCTGGGCGCGGGCATTCCGCTCTTCAACCCGGGCGCGGAGCGGAAGTTCTCGCTGGTGCGCGTCGAGGCCTTCCCGAAGGGGTTGGCGCAGCTCGAGTACCGGCGCGAACGCGCTTTGAGTTGATCTGTGGCTGTGACAAACCGCCCGGCATGAACAAGGTCGTCGCGTCGGCGGCAGACGCCGTCAAAGACATCCCCGACAACTGCACCTTGATGTCGGGAGGCTTCGGGTTGTGCGGCAACCCGGAGAACCTCATCACCGCGATCCATGCGCGCGGCATCAAGGGCCTCACCATCATCGCCAACAACTGCGGCACCACCGACCTGGGCCTCGGCATCCTGCTGAAGAACAAGCAGGTGAAGAAGATGGTCAGCAGCTACGTGGGCGAGAACAAGGAATTCGAGCGCCAGTTCCTCTCGGGCGAGCTGGAGGTCGAGCTCAACCCGCAGGGCACGCTCGCCGAGCGCATTCGCGCGGGCGGGGCGGGCATCGGCGGCTTCTTCGTGCGCACGGGCGTCGGCACCGAGGTGGCGAAGGGCAAGGAAACGCGCGTCATCGACGGCCACGAGTACGTGCTCGAGAAGCCGCTCAAGGCCGACTTCGCGATCGTGCGCGCGTGGAAGGCGGACACCTGGGGCAACCTGGTGTTCCGCAAGACGGCGCGGAACTTCTCGCCGCTGATGTGCATGGCCGCGAAGGTCACCATCGTCGAGGCCGAACACATCGTGCCCGTCGGCGAGCTCGACCCCGACCAGATCCACGTGCCGAGCGTGTACGTGAAGCGGGTGGTGCAGTCGGCAGGTCTCAACAAGTGGATCGAGCGGCGCACGGTCCGCAAAATGGTCACGGACGCGGGGCGGGAGCCCGGAAAGACGGCGAGCTGAGGGAACCATGGCACTCACGCGTGAACAGATCGCACAGCGCGTCGCGAAGGAACTCCGCGACGGCTTCTACGTGAACCTCGGCATCGGCCTGCCGACGCTGATCCCCAACTACATTCCCTCGGGCGTCGAGGTGGTGCTGCAGTCGGAGAACGGCATGCTCGGCACCGGCCCGTACCCGTACGAGGGCGAGGAAGATCCCGACCTCATCAACGCGGGCAAGGAAACCGTGACGGCGCTCCCGGGCGCGGCGTACTTCGACTCGGCGCAGAGCTTCGGCATGATCCGCGGCGGTCACATCGACCTCGCGGTGCTCGGCGCGATGGAAGTCAGCGAGCACGGCGACCTCGCGAACTGGATGATCCCCGGCAAGATGGTGAAGGGCATGGGCGGCGCGATGGACCTCGCCGTCGGCGCCAAGCGCGTCATCGTCGCCATGGAGCACGCCACCAAGGACGGCGGTCACAAGATCTTGAAGGCCTGCACGCTGCCGCTCACGAGCAAGAAGTGCGTGCACGCCATCTGCACCGACCTCGCGTGGATGGACGTCACGCCCGAGGGGCTGGTGGTGACCGAGCTCGCGCCTGGCGAGACGCTGGAATCGGTGCAGAAGCTCACCGGCGCTCCGCTCAAGGCCGCGCCGGGTCTCAAGACGATGTCGATTTGACCGGCGGCCCGCGTGGCGATGCGAAACGTCGTCACGCTGGTGGTCGCCTCGGTCTTCGCGCTCGGCTGCGACGCGACGCTGAAGGACTTCGCGCCGCTCCAGTTCGCGGTGACCGGCGAGAACCCGCGCATCCTCAACGTCGCGCTCGCGCCGAACGGTGAATGCAGGCCGTTTCGGGCAGCGCTGAAGGACCTCTCCGGTACGAGGTCGCAGCTACCGGGCAACCCCGAGCGGCCAGGGTGTGCGCCACCAGCATGGGACCTGGTGTCGCCCGGGAGTCATGAGATCAACGACGGCTCCGCGCGCGCGTCGCTGGTCATCGAGAACCCAACCGTCACGCTGCTCTTCGAAGATGGCTCGACGTGGGAGCTCGAGCCACACGCGCGAACGCCCACTCCACGCATCGGGGTGCACGCCGGAAGTCGAGTCCAGGCCTCAGTGCCGCCCGGGTGTGCTGCGGCGGAGCTCGAAGCCCAGCTCCAGGCGGTCGGCTTTCAGTCGAAAGGCGAGGGCTGGTGGGTGGTGGAGATGCAGTCGAGCGAGATATCCATCTGGCTGCAGTACCAATCCATCTGCGCGGTGTGCGAGGGCGCGGAGTGCGTGGTGACGCGAGAGAATGATTCGGCGTCCGCGCTCCTCACACCGTGGTGACGATCGCGAGCACGAAGAGCGCCGCGACGCAGGTGACTGCCGCCGACCACAGCACGCTGCGCGCGAGGCCACGGTTGGCGACGTAGGCCACGCCGTGGGCGACGCGCAGTCCGAGGAACGCGCCGGCGAGCACATGCACCTGCGTCGGGTCGACGCCCGCGAAGGTCGCGCAACCCATCGCCGCAGCGAAGGCAGGGAAGGCCTCGTGGCCGTTGAGCTGGGCGAAGTGGGCGCGCCGCCTCCACCCGGTGAGCCGCTCGAGAGACGCGCGCGCCTCGCGGTTGTCGTAGCCGGATCCCCACCGGGCGCGCTCGGTGCGCGAGGGGAGGCCGCTGAGCACGAGGAACGCGTAGGGGAGGACGGCGGCGGCGAAGATCGCGCAGAGGGTGAGCGTCATGCGCGCACCAACACCCTCGGTGCATGTGCGCTTCCCGCGCGCGGTGCTTGGTATAGGCTCCGCGGCCATGAGTGACGACAAGGGCGCGCAACCGGTTCGCAAGTCGGAGCGCCTCCAGCACGAGCTGCTGGTGGCTTACCGCACGGTCGACGGCTTCATCACCGACTGGGCGGTCAACATCAGCCGCGGCGGCATCTTCATCAACACCCGCAACCCGCTGGCGGTCGGCTCGATCGTGCGCCTCATCGTCTCGCTCCCCGACGCGGCGTTCCCGTTCGATCTCACCGGCCGCGTGATTCGCGTGCACCCGCCCGATCCCAACTCCGACACCGTGCCGGGCATGGGCATCGAGTTCGTCGACATCGATGACGAGAAGAAGTCGCGGCTGGCGCGGTTCGTCGATCGTCTGCGCGCCGAGCTGCCCGACGCGGTGATGCCGCCGCCCAAGAAGTGAGCGCGCGGAAGGTCGAGCTCCTCGTCGAGCGTCTGGCGAAGTCCGGTGACGGCGTGGCCCAGCATGAAGGCCGCGCCGTCTTCGTTGCGGGCGCCTTGCCGGGCGAGCGCGTCACCGCCGAGCTCACGGAGAGCGGCAAGGTGCTGCACGCCGAGGTGCTCGAACGCCACACCACCTCGCCCGAGCGGCGGCCGCCGGCATGCTCGCTCGCCGAGACCTGTGGCGGCTGCGACTGGATGCACCTGCAGGACGACGCGCAGCTGCGGGAAAAGGAAGAGGTGGTGGTCTCGACGCTCGAGCACCTCGCGCAGCTTGCGCCGGGCTCGTACGAGCGGCTGCCGATGGTGAAGTCGCCGCGCGCGCTCGGGTATCGCCGCCGCGCCGCGCTCCACCCCGTCTCCGGTGCGCTGGGGTTTCATGGCCGCAAGTCGCATGAGCGCGTGGCGGTGAAGCGTTGCCCGGCGTTGACGCCGCCCCTCGAAGCGATGCCGGGCACGCTGGCCACGGCCCTCGGCGCGGCGGTGCTCAAGGAACTCGAAGAGGTGCGCCTGCTGGAATGCGACGGTGCGCTCTCGGCGAGCCTGCATCTCAAGGCGCAGGTCCGTCCGAAGCACCGCGAGCTCGTCGAGGCGCTGGTGCGTGACGGGAAGTTCGACGGCGTGGTGCTGCACCCCGGGGCGGGGAAGGGCCAGCCCGAGACGTTCGGCACGCCGGAGCTCGAAGAAGAGGGCGTGCTGCACCGGCCTGATGGGTTCGCGCAGGCCAACGCTGAAGTGAACCGTCAACTGGTGCGGGCGGCGGTGGAGCTGCTCGATGCGGGCGCGGGGCATCGCGTGCTCGAGCTGTACTCGGGCAACGGTAACTTCACGTTCCGCCTGGCGGCCGGCGCGCAGAGCGTGGTCGCGGTCGAGAGTCATCCGCTATCGGTCGGGCTCGCGCAGAAGGCGGCGCAGAAGCGCGGCATCGCGAACGTGCGCTTCGTGCAGGGCGACTCCGAGAAGATCGCGAATGGGTTCGTGCGCGAGGCGGAGCGGTTCGATCGGCTGCTGGTCGATCCGCCGCGCACGGGTGCACCCGGGGTGGGGAAGTGGGCGTCGGGCATTCTCGCGTCGCGCGTGGTGTACGTGGCGTGCGATCCGGCGAGCCTGGCGCGTGACGCGAAGGATCTCGCGGGGCAGGGATTCCGGCCGCTCGCGCTGCAGGTGTTCGATCTGTTTCCGCAGACGCATCACGTCGAGGCGCTGATGGTGTTCACGCGCTGAGCTGTGACACGGACGTCGCGAAACGAGCGTTGAGTGCAACAAAGCTTATGTGCTCGGCCCGTGAGGCTCGCCGGCCTGCCTTCATGGGACGCGTGGCGTGCATGGTTTGGCCGTGCTGATGACCAGCAGCCCCTCGACCCCAACCGAAGTGAGCTCAATTGGTGTCGTGCCGAGAGGCACGTTCGCGTCTTCGTCAGCGCGCACACCCGTCAACGACTTCGTCCCTCGAGGCCGGGAGCGCCGCGCGCCGAGCACGTAAGCTTTGTTGCACTCGAAGCGCAGTTCGCGACTCCGGTGTCACACCGAGTAGAACCACCTTCGTGGAGCAGCGCATCGTCGAGTTCGTCGAGGTCCTTCGCCAGAACGGCCTCAAGGTCGCCGTGAGCGAAGCCCAGGACGCCGTGCGCGCTGCCGCCGAGGTCGGCGTCGACGAACGCGAGCTCACGCGCGCCACGCTGAAGGCGACCCTCTGCAAACGCTCCTCGGACACGCCGACCTTCGATCGCGCCTTCGACTTCTTCTTCAGCGGCGCCTCGAAGACCCTCGCCGACCTCGAGAAGTCGCTCGCCGATCGCATCAAGGAAGAAGGCCTCCTCGAGGGCGACGAGCTCAAAATGATCGTCTGGATGCTCGAGCGCATGGCCGGCCAGATGTCGCCGCTCACCCAGGCCGCGATGCAGGGCAACCGCGGCGCGCTCGCCAGCCTCTTCCGCAACGCGTCGCTGCAGCTCGACTTCTCGCGAATCCAGAACGCGCTGCAGACCGGCTTTTTCTCGCGCCGTCTCCTCACGGCGGCCGGAGCCGAGGGCATGCGCACCGATCTCGAGGCGATCGGCGCCGAGCTGAGCGCCCGTGGAGTCTCAGCCCGCGGCCTCGAGGTCACCTCGCGCCACCTCGCCGAGGCGATGCGCAAGGTCGAAGAGGCGGCCCGCGCCGAGGTGCAGCGCCAATCGAACGCCCGGCTGCGCCGCGCCACCGCGGGAGTGAGCGACAAGGCGCTCCACACGTTGAGCCGCCAGGAAGTCGAGCTCGCCCAGCGTTCGGTCCGGGCGCTCGCCGAGAAGCTGAAGGCCCGCCTCATTCGCCGGCAGCGCAGCCGTCGCAAGGGCCAGCTCAACCCGCGGCGCACGCTGCGGAAGAATCTCACCGCCGGCGGAGTGCCGATGGTGCCCCAGTTCCGCTCACGCCGGCCCCAGCGTCCCGACGTCGTCGTGCTCTGCGACGTGTCTGATTCCGTGCGCAACGCCTCGCGGCTGATGCTGCTCTTCACCTGGTCGCTGCAGTCGCTCTTCAACCGCGTGCGCAGCTTCATTTTCGTGAGCGAGCTCGGCGAGGTGACGAAGTACTTCAAGGACGCCAAGCCCGAAGAGGCGCTCGAGAAGGCGATGAGCGGCGACATCATCTCGCTCACCAGCAATTCGAACTACGGCCACGCGCTCTCGGCGTTCGCGAAGGACTACCTCGGCTCGATCTCGCGCAAGACGACGGTCTTCGTGATCGGCGACGGGCGGAACAACTTCAACGCCCCGCACGTCGCGGCCCTCGAAGACGTGAAGCGCAAGGCGAAGCGGGTGATCTGGATCTGCACCGAGCCACGCGCGAACTGGGGCTTCGGCGACAGCGAGATGGCCCAGTACTCGCGCGCCGTGACGCAGGTCGTGACCGTGCTGAGCCTCGGTGACCTCGAGAAGATCGCCCCGCAGCTCGTGCCCAGCTGATCAGAAGAAAAGCCCTCTCCCCGCGAGCGGGGAGAGGGTTGGGTGAGGGGCCAATCCTCCTCAACTCGTCCCGAGCTGACTCTGAACGATCGTGACGTTCGGCAGCACCGCCCGCACCGCCTCAATCCACTCGGGATGATGCCCATCGGGCCGCAGCCGCAAATCCGGCACGTGCGAGAACGCCTCGGCCCGCTGCAACAGCACCGGGTACCAGCCCGTGTCCGTCGTGGTCAGCAACGTCAGCTGCCGCAACCTCCGCAGCAACGCACTTCGAGAGAGCGACTCGAGCTGGCTCGGCCACAACGCCCCGAACAGCCTGAAGCTCTCGAGCGCCGGAGTCACCTCGGCATCGAGGAACGCTCCATCAAAGTCGACGCGACGGAAGGGCAGGGTCAGCGTGAGATCCCGCAACGCCGGCAAACGCGCCTCGCCGAGTTCGTGAAACGCACCGACCCCGAGGAAGTCCGCTGACTTCAGCGCCTCGCTTTGCGCACCGGCAAACGACACCGTGTCGTGCGTGTCGACCAGGCGCTCGAGCTTCGGAACGGCTGCGAGCAGAGGCTTGAGTTGGAGGGGCGCAGGCGGTGGGTGCGACTCTGGCCTGAGCCAGAGCGTACGGAGCTGGTTCGCCAGCCCCCTTGAAAGGATGGCTGTGAGCCTCTCGGCTCCAAAGTGCACGTGGAGTTCTCGAACCAGCCTCCCCACGGGGATTGTCAGGAGTACCTCGAGTTCGTGGGGCATGAAGAAGCCAGTTGCCTTCACGATGAAGCCCTTCTCGAACACCGGCGACCACGTGAACAGCCGCGAGTCGTCGCCTCCCAGCAACCCCGAGGCATGCCGCGCGATGAAGTGATCGACCTCGTCCCGATCGGTATCAGGCGACAACTGCAGCGCGATCAACTCCCCGTGCGGATCGCCGTTCTCGATCAACGCATCCGACAGCACCTGCAGCGCGCGATCATCGCCGGGGCGCTCGAGCACGGCTTGCCACGCGGTCTCGAGCGGACTCACGCAGCCTCACCCCTGCGGCGTCACCGCGGCGAGGCCCACCATCGAGTCGCGCCGGGTCCCGCCCTTCACGAAGTCCTGAATGGTCCGCGCGATCGCCGCGCCGAGCAGCCCGATGAGCGGCAGGTGCTCGCCACCCTCGCACGTCGCCTGGCCCGCCACGTCCTCCGCGTCGGGCGCAAACCGCTCGTCCCACCGCACCAGGCCGAACGTGCCATCCCCGCTCACCGCCGCATGGAGCAGGGGAACGCCGGCCTTCCGCGCATGCTCCGACAGCACCCGGCGGCTCGCCGCATTGTCGAAGCAATCGACGATCAGCCCCGCGTCTTTGGTGAGCTGCGCGACATTCTCCGCCGTGAGCTTCACGCCGAACGCCTCGGCCTTCGTGCCGTGAAAATTGAGCAGCTGCAGCTTGAGCGCCTCGGCCTTGTTCTTGCCGATCGACTGCTTCACGTAGGCCTGCGCGAGCAGGTTCTTCGACTCGACGCGATCGAAGTCGATGAACACCAGGGTCGCGTCGAGGTTCCGACACAAGACGGCCGCTGTGGAGCCGAGCGCGCCGACTCCACAGAAGACCAGCTTCACGCCGCCGCCCCGAACGGCACCTTCGGGCGGAGGTAGATGCGCTGCCCGTCCTGCAGGCGGTCGACCACGAAGCCGTCGAACGCGTTGTCGGGCAGGTGACGCAGCGCGAGGCCGGGCACGTTGCCGGCGCGAACGACCTCGACCGCGATGCGCTTGATGTCGGCGTCGGTGATGCGCGCGTCGAGCTCCAGCGCGTAGTCAGCCGACAGACCGTTGTAGGTGATGTTGAGGGTCGCCATGTGCCACCTCCTGTGATGCCCGGGAGACGCCGCGCTGGCCGCCGCCTGACCGTTCAGCCCAGTCCGTCGGCGTTCTTCAGGTCCTTGAGGCGCAGGCCGTTCTTCTTGAGCAGGCGGTAGAGCGACTGCATCGAGAGGCCCGTGCGTTCCTCGGCCACCTTGATGTCGTACCCGCACTGCTTCATCACCTCGGCGAAGTAGTGCTTCTCGAAGTCGGCCAGAATCCGGTCCTTCGCCTCGTGGTACGCGAGCTTGGTGGCGACCTCGAGCAGCGAGGTGCGATCGGGGCGGCGGTCGCTCGGCACCAGCAGCTCGAGCCACGACGAGTTGCCCGTCGCCTGCATCAGCGCGCCGCGCTCGAGCACGTTGCGCAGCTCGCGCACGTTGCCCGGCCAGTCGTAGCCCTCGAGCAGCGAGAGCATCTGGGGCGAGAGATCCATCGGCGTCGTCAGGCCCTTCACGAGGTGCTTGGCGAGCAGCGGAATGTCGATCTTCCGGGTGCGGAGCGGCGGCAGGCGCACGCGCGCGACGGCGAGGCGGAAGAAGAGCTCCTGGCGGAAGCGGTGCTGCTGCACCTCTTCGGCGAGGTTACGCGCGGTCGAGGCGATGATGCGCGCGTCGAGCTTCTTGCCGCCCGGCAGCTCCTTGCTCTCGAGAATGCGCAGCAGCTTGGGCTGCACTGCGGCGGGCAGCTCGGCGACCTCGTCGAAGAAGATGATGCCGCCCTGCGAGGTGGCGAACACGCCGTCCGGCCCGAAGAGCTCACGGTCGGCGGCCTGCTCGGTGAGCATCGCGCAGTCGACCACGCGGAATGGGCCGAAGCGGCGCACGGAATAAGCGTGCACGGCGCGCGCGGCGAGCTCCTTGCCGGTGCCCGTCTCGCCCTCGATGAGCAGCGTCACGTCTTCGCGGGTCACGCGGCGCAGCTCGGCGAAGATGATGCGCATCGCCTCGGACATGCCGACGAGGTCACCGAACTGCTCGCCACCGTCGAGCTCGACCTCGGTCTCGCGCGACTTCTGCTTGATGGTGAGGCGCGTCTTGCCGAGATCGATCTTGTCGCCCGGCTCGACGAAGGCCTGCAGCGTGAGCCGGCCGGCGAGGAAGGTGCCGTTGCGCGAGCTCAGGTCGCGGAGCACGAGGCCGCGCGTGGTGCGCTCGATCTCGAGGTGCTTGCGGCTGACCGTGGTGTCGGTGAGCACGAGATCGTTGCTCTCGTCACTGCCGACGCGAATGAGCCCTGACAGCGCCGAGATCGACTTGCCCTTGTCGGGGCCCCCGATCACCTCAACCGTCCACTCACGAATGGGGACGCGCGTGATGCTGTCCCCGGGGATCGTCACCGACTCGGTGGTCTCAACCATGCTTTGGCCGACTGTAGCCCGTAACGCCGGAAACCGATCAGGGAACGCAGCGGGTGTCCCACCAGGCGATCTCGATGAGGGACGAGAGCGGGGGCACGTGGGCTCGATCGAAGGTGATGGCGTTCTGCGTGGGGTCCCACCTCCAGCCGGCGTCGGTCGCGCGATCGTCCACCTTCACCCACGCGATCTGCCGCACCGGGTGGTCGAGGTAGAAGATCGAGCGCAGCGGCGCTTCCTGGACGAAGACGGCCTGTTGGAACGTCGCCGGTTCGCGCTGGGCAGACAGCCCGATCTGCACGAGCAGCGACTCGCGGGCCTCGACCGTCAACACGCTGGTGACGACCTCGTACCCGCCCTCTGCGCGAGGTGGGTTCTCGAGCTGAATCGCCAGCTGCGCGCTCGCCCCGGGCGGGATCGGAGCCGTCGGGAGCTGCGTGATCGAGAACTCCGGCGTGGACACGCGCGCCGAACGCACCGTGAGCTCGCGATCGCAGATGTTGGTGAGCGTGATGGTGCGCACGCGCGGCCCGCAGTCGATCGGCAACGGATCGAACCACAGCGAGCTGCCCTCCGGCGCCCGCAGGCAATCGGCGACGACCTCCTCGAGCTGGCTGTCGATCGCGCGCGCCGGCAGCTCGCCACAGGCACTCAGCACCACGAGGACGGCAGCCAATCGCACGCTTCAGTCGTACTCTCCCGGCGCCATGGCCATCAACCCGCTCGCTGACTCCGACGTGATCGAGAACGCCAAGTCTGGCCGGTCGACCTGTCGCGCTTGCCACAAGAAGATCGACGCCGGCACGCCCCGCTACGGCATGGCCTTCCCCAGCTACGACGACGAGATCGGCTTCACCTGGTTTCACCTCGCGTGCGGCCCGGCGTTCGCGAAGAACCGGTTCCAGGTCGTCTTCGAGAAGTACAAGGACCAGATCCCCGAGCTGGCGCAGCTCTACAAGCCGGGCGCCGCGCAGCAACGCAGCACGTTCCCGTACATCGAGGTCGCGCCGAGTGGCCGCTCGGTGTGCCTCGAGTGCGAGCAGAAGATCGAGAAGGGCGCCGAGCGCCTGGCGATCGAGCGGATGATCGAGGTCAACGGCTTCAGCCGGCCCGGTGCGGGCTACCTCCACCTGAAGTGCGCGCCGAAGCACACCGGCAAGGCCGACATCGTCGAGGTCGCGCGCGCGAATCGTCCCGGTGCGGCGCCGGCCGTTCCCGCGCCGAAGCCCGTCGAGCCGCCGAAGCCGAAGGGTGACTTCGAGCTGGCGATCATCGAGCGGCCCGACGATCCCGCCGGGTACCTCGTGTGGGGCGACGCGCTGCAGGCCGAGGGCGATCCGCTGGGGGCGCTGATCGGCGCGTCGACCGGCAAGAAGACCGTCTTCAGCGCCGCGCTCAAGAAGCACCAGCGGGCGGTGGTCGGCGAGAAGGTGATCGCCGCGATCGCCGCCGGCGCCGTCGAGCTGGACTGGCGCTTCGGCGTCGTCTCGCAGGCGCGCGTGCTCGGCGACGTCAACCTGATCGCCGAAGCGGACCTCAAGTCGCTGCTCAACGAGCTGTTCAGCTGCAAGGCGCTGCGCTTCGTGCGCCGCGTGGAGCTCTCGTCTGACTCCTTCTGGACCAACGAAGATCTCAACCGCCTGTCGTGGGCCATCGACCCGCTCGCGAAAGCGGCTCCTCCCGTGCTCGGCTCGCTCGTCGTCGGCTCGAAGGACGTCTCGTGCCGCATCGGTGGCCTGCACGCGGTCTTCAACGCCTGCCCGCGCGTGAACGAGCTCGTGCTCTACGGCGACGCGGTGTCGTGGCGAGGCCTTGCGGCCAATCGGCTCGAGCGTCTCGAGATTCACGGCGACGTCACCGGCGAGCTCCTCAAGGGACTCTCGGCGCTGCCCGCGCTGCGCGACCTCACGCTCGACGTCGAGCGCTCGCAGGCCCCGGCCGATGTCTTCGTTGCGTCACTCGACGCGCTGCCGGCGCTCAAGCAACTCACCGTGCGAAACTACGTGCAGCTCGACGAACTCACCGTGAGGCTCGCGAAGGCGAAGGTGCTCTCGCAGCTCGAGCAGCTGACGCTCGATGGCCGCAACCTCGGCTCGAAGGGCGTCGCGGCGCTGGCCGGGCAGGCCGATCGGCTCAAGGCGAAGGTCGACTTTGGCAAGCTCTCGAAGATTCCGAAGACGGCGCTGGCTGACTTCAAGAAGGCCTTCGTGCGGTCTTGATCGCCGCTCGCCCCTCACTTTCGTCAGCGGATGATCGCGTCGGTCTCTTTGCCGCCGCGTGACACCTTCACCTCGACCGGCACGCCGCGCAGCCGCTTGCGCGACAGCACCTCAGGCAGAGCAGGGGACCCGTCGATCGACAGGATGAGATCGCCTGCCTGCACGCCCGAGTCACCCGGCGCCGCGACCACGTAGAGCCCCGCCGGAGTGCGCGCGACCTTGGTGAGCAGCTCCTCGGGCAGCCACGGCGTCAGGAAGCGCGTGCGCGCCTGGATCCAGACCTCGGCCTGCAGCGCGTCGGTCTGCGGCTGATCTTGCTGGCCAGCGCTGATGGCGGGCGAGAGCGCGAAGGTGATGCGCGCATCACGCGCTGACGGGCGATCGAGTTCCCACCGCCGCGCGATCTTCACCGCCTCGCGCGTCATGTCCTCGATGAGGTGCGTCATCGCCGGCGCGGGGTCGAACTCTTCCTCGCCGGTCGGCTTGGCGAACGGGTCGATGATCACGCTCGCGGTCAGCTCGGCCACGACCGCGCGGCTCGAGGGGTGCAACAGCTCCATCGTCGCCAGCCACGTCACCTCTTGCGACGCGACGCCGCCCTTGCCCTTGCCGCTGCTGTCTTCGCGTTCCTGCGTGGAGTTCGCGATGCGCCGCTCGACCGTGGTCCTCAGCAGCAACGCCTGCTCAACGGGGATCGCCGCGCGCGTGATCAGCGGCACCGCCGTGTTGCCCAGCCAGCCCGGCTCTTCCCACCGCGAGATGAGCACCTCGCCCGGCCCGAAGATGGCCACGTGGTCGCCCACCTCCCGCAACGCCACGTCGACCTCGCGCTGACCCAGCTCGAACTGCCGCCACCGCGGCGACTCGTCGCCCGTCACCCGCACCGGCGTCACCACCAGCGCCGCCACGGTCGGTGGCTGCTCTGGGGCACGAATGGTCTTCGTGATGGCGGAGGAACAACCGGTGACAGCCAGCAACAGGAGCGGAACGGCCCGGGCGGCTCGCATCGGCGGCACCATAGAAAAACCGAGTGCCGGCCTGTTCAGCTTTCCTCCAATCGAGCACGCCCCCGGGAGCTTTCGCTGCCTCGGATCTTGTGTCGGGAGGTCGGCGAACGGGCCGGCACTCACCCTCTTTGTACTATGGGGGATCGGGGCTCCCAACTCCCCGAATGTGACATTCCGAGGGCCATCCAACTCATTGATTTCAAACCCGAATCAGGTGATGAGGGCGATGTGCGCGAGTTGCTGACACCGGCCCTGGCGGCCACCAACCCCAAGGCCTACATCGCGCACTTCAAGCGCCTCGAAGGCACCGTGCGCCAGCACTACCTCTCGAAGCTCTCGCCCGAAGAGCTGAAGGTGCACTTCAAGACGGTCGGCGAGAACGCCACGGTCGGGCTCTTCCTCACGGCGAAGGCGGGCGAGACGAGCTTCGAGGCGACGGTCGCCGGTTCGCGCCTGGGGACCGGTGGGACCGACGAGGCGAGCTCGCTGCAGTCGCGCGCCATCGAGCTGGGCAAGCAGATCGAGGCCAAGGTGGTGAGCGGCCTGCTGACGACGACGCTGGGCGACATCGAGCGCCTCGAGCCGCTGCTCCAGCAGCTCGGGTGGTCGATCAAGACCGTCATCTTCGCGGGCGACTCGGGCGGCGGAGATTGTGCGCCTTCGCTCGGCTGGTCGGTGCGCGGCGCGATTCGTGCGCCTGGCGGCGAAGAGAGCGGCACCTTCTACATGCCGACTGAAGCGCTGCGGTGGGAAGAGCGCGAGGTCATCGAGCCCATGCTGCGCGCGCTCGCGTCGCGCTGTGGCGCCACCCTCGATGTGCGCGTCGGGTAGAGTCCCGCGCCGATGCTGCCCGACAACCACGATGTGCCGTCGCGAGTCTGTGAGTGTGGAACTCCCGCCTTGCTGCGCCAGGTGCGCCGCATGTCGGGGGGAACCGGGGTGCTGCTGGCCGCGAGGTATGCGTGCCCGTCGTGCCGAAGGGAGTTCGCGGTGAGCGCTCCGGCGCGGGCGACGGCGCTGCTCCTCGGGGGCGTGGCCCTCGGCGGGCTGGCCGGCGCGTCGGCGGCGTTCGGTCCCCGGCCCACGCGGGTCGGCGGCGCGGTGCTGTTCGGCCTCGGGTCCGCGTTGCTGCTGACCATGGGCGGCTTTGCGGTGAGCAGCCTCGCGAAGCACCCGGTCGCCAAAGAGCCCGGGGCGCCGAGTGCTGCCTGATCACCACGACGTCCCGCTGCGGAAGTGCGAGTGTGGGACGACTGGGCATCTGCGGCAGGTGAAGCGCGGGCGCGAGGGCACCGGGGCGGTGCTCGTCGCTCGCTATGAGTGCCCGGCGTGCAAGAAGAGCTTCGCGGTGACTTCGCCCGGGCGGACGATTGGGTACTTCGTCGGGGTGGGGTTGTTCGGCGTGCTCGGTGGGGTCGCGGTCGCGCTGAATCCGTCAGCGATTGGGACGGCGATGGCGGTGTTCTGCGGCGTGGCGGGCGGGCTGATTCTGGTGCGGGGTTTGTTTGCCGTGCGGTCGCTCGTGAAGCATCCCGTCGCTTCTTGAGCGTTGGCCGAAAATGAAACGGCCCCCGGGCTTTCGCTCGGAGGCCGTCGTGGATCGGGCGTGAGAGGAAGTGTTTCCCCTCACCCCGACCCTCTCCCCAGGGGGAGAGGGGGCACTTACATGCCCATGCCGCCCATGCCGCCCATGCCACCGCCGGCCGGCATCGCGGGAGCCGACTCATCCTTCGGCTTCTCGGCGACCATCGCCTCGGTGGTGAGCATCAGCGAGCTGACCGACGCCGCGTTCTGCAGCGCGCAGCGGCTGACCTTGGCCGGGTCGATGACGCCGGCCGCGAGCAGGTCTTCGAAGGTGCCGGTGCCGGCGTTGAAGCCGAACGCGCCCGTGCCTTCCTTGACCTTGTTGACGATCACCGAGCCCTCGAGACCACCGTTCGCCGAGATCTGGCGGAGCGGCTCCTCGAGCGAGCGGCGGATGATGTCCACGCCGAACTTCTCTTCAGCGTTGACGGTCAGACCGTCGAGCGCCTTGAGCGAGCGGATGAACGCCACGCCGCCGCCAGGGACGATGCCTTCCTCGACGGCCGCGCGGGTCGCGTTGAGGGCGTCTTCGACGCGCGCCTTCTTTTCCTTCATCTCGGTCTCGGTCGCGGCGCCGACGTTGATGACGGCCACGCCACCGACGAGCTTCGCCAGACGCTCCTGGAGCTTCTCCTTGTCGTAGTCCGAGGTGGTCTCCTCGACCTGCGCGCGGATCTGCTTCACGCGGGCCTGGATGTCCTTCTCGGCGCCCACGCCGTCGATGATCGTCGTGTTGTCCTTGTCGACCTTGATGCGCTTGGCGCGGCCGAGATCGTTGAGCGTCACGCTCTCGAGCTTGAGGCCGAGGTCTTCGGCGATCATCTTGCCGCCGGTGAGGATCGCGATGTCCTCGAGCATCGCCTTGCGGCGATCACCGAAGCCAGGCGCCTTCACCGCGCACACGTTCAGCACGCCGCGGATCTTGTTCACCACGAGCGTCGCGAGCGCCTCGCCCTCGACCTCTTCGGCGACGATCAGCAGGGGCTTGCCGCTGCGGGCGACCTGCTCGAGCACCGGCAGGAGGTCCTTCATCGAGCTGACCTTCTTCTCGTAGATGAGGATGAAGGGGTCCTGCAGCTCGACTTCCATGCGGTCGGGGTTGGTGACGAAGTACGGCGAGAGGTAGCCGCGGTCGAACTGCATGCCCTCGACCACGTCGAGCTCGGTCTCGAGGCCCTTCGCTTCTTCAACCGTGATCACGCCTTCCTTGCCGACCTTGTCCATCGCCTCGGCGATGATGTTGCCGATCGTGGTGTCGCCGTTGGCCGAGATGGTGCCGACCTGCGCGATGTCCTTCTTGCCCTGGGTGGGCTTCGCGAGCTTCTTGAGCTCGGCGACGATGGTCGCGACGGCCTTGTCGATGCCGCGCTTGATCTCCATCGGGTTGTGGCCGGCGGCGACGAGCTTGGCGCCCTCGCGGAAGATGGCCTGCGCGAGCACGGTGGCGGTCGTGGTGCCGTCACCCGCGGTGTCGGAGGTCTTGCTGGCGACCTCCTTCACCATCTGCGCGCCCATGTTCTCGAACTTGTTCTCGAGCTCGATTTCCTTGGCGACGGTGACGCCGTCCTTGGTGATCGTCGGCGAGCCGAAGCTCTTCTCGATGACGACGTTGCGGCCCTTGGGCCCGAGGGTGACCTTCACCGCGTCGGCGAGGGTGTTGACGCCGCGCAAGATCGCGTCGCGGGCCTTGGTGTCGAAGATGATGTCTTTGGCGGACATGAGAGTTCTTTCGTGTGGTGAGTGAAGGGGGAATTACTTCTCGATGACGCCCAGCACGTCCTCTTCGCGGAGGATCAGGTGCTCATCGCCGTCGATCTTGATCTCGGTGCCCGAGTACTTGCTGAAGAGAATGGTGTCGCCGGCCTTGATGTCCATCGGGCGGACCTTGCCGTCCTCGAGGATCTTGCCGTTGCCGACCGCGATGACCTTCGCCTCCAACGGCTTCTCCTTGGCGGAGTCGGGGATGATGATGCCACCCTTGGTCTTCGTGTCTTCGGCGATGCGCTTGACGATCAGGCGGTCGTGCAGGGGACGGATCTTCATGGTGGTTTCTCCAGTGAGAGAGACTGCGGGATTCACGTTTTCCAGCCGGGATTGGCACTCGAACTGCGTGAGTGCCAAGGCCGACGGCGGCCTCGATATAACCGTCGGTCCTCGACGGTCAAGGCACCAATTGGCACTTGGCGGGGGTGAGTGCCAAGCGACCGCGACAGGCCTGTTGGCGCTCGAAATCGGCGAGTGCCAGCGCAAGTCACTGAAATGACAGGGTGAATTTTGGGGTTGGGAAGGGTGTGCCGATAGACTTGGTGGAGCACACCGCAGGAGCCTCACGCATGAGTCAGCTGGTCTTGGCAGGTTCTCTCAAGGACTTCTTCCGCATGTTGGTGGGGGAGGTCGTCAAACGGCAGAAGGTCTCGATCGAGGAAATCACCGAGTTCTACGTGGTGAACCTCCTGTCCGATTACGCGCAGGCCGAGCGCCTCTTCACGCAGGAGATCGACGGCAAGCGCGAGTCGGAGCCGCTGGCGATGCTCTACCACCGGGCCCTCCAGCAGGAACGCGAGGAGCGGGTGCGCACGCTGCGCCGCCTGGGTGACGTGTCGCTCTACACCGCGGGCTACTTCAACGGCTCGCTCAAGGACCGCGCCGTCGGCCCCGACTACTACGTGCAGATGGGCAAGAACGCCTACAGCGCGCTGGCCGACATGGCGTCGAACAGCTCGTACGCCGGCGTGTACCAGGAGCTGTGCCTCAAGTTCAGCTCGCTGGTCGAGGTGCTCGAGGAGATCTCGGCGCGCGGCATGGCGGCCACCGGTCCGCAGGGCCAGCTGCAGGTCTTCGAGACGTGGTCGCGCACCGGCAACGGGCGGCTCGAGCAGGTGCTGATCGACTCGGGCGTGCTGCCGGCGAAGAAGCTGCTCGCGAACTGACATGCTCGACGCGATCCAGGAACACCTCGAGCACATCTACGGCATCCGCTGCGAGTACCGCGCGAGCGATTTCCTGGTCGACGCCGAAGCGGCGCGGCAGCTGGGGGGCTCGGGGCGGGCACGCGAAGAGCTGCTGGTGAGCGAGGGTGACGAGGGGCTCGAGCTGGCGCTCTACGTCGACCCGTCGCTGCTGCAGAAGGTGACGTCGGCGCGCTCGCCCGACCTGGGTGATTTCTGCGAGGTCGCCGAGGGCGTCTCGCACTTCGTGTACGTCGCGCAGGCGGCCGGGCAGGAACGGCACGTGTCGTTGCTCGAGCTCGAGGCGCAGGCCGAGGTGGACAAGTTCGCGCTCTGCACGCTGTCGGGGTGGGGTGGCAGTGTCGGTTCGTGGGCGCGCTCGCTCGTGTCGCGGTTGTTCGAACAGGTCGAGCTGCGCGGCACGTTGAGCGCGGCCGAGCGGTGGCGGTACTCCGAGGCGAATCGGCTCGCGAAGCGGTACTGCGAGCGGTTGATGCCGATGGTGCGGGGCGTGAAGTTGGAGTCGCTGTTGAGCGAGCTGCGTCACGCGTACCGGCTCGGCGCCGAGGCGAAGCTCGCGTACTTCGCGCGCTGAGCGCACGAACTCCCTCTCCTCCGAGGAGGAGAGGGTTGGGGTGAGGAGTGACGCCCCTCAGATTCGCGAAGTCACCGCCGCGCCGCGGGCGCTTGCACGACGGTACGCGTCTGCTCGACGAGCTGCGGCGCGGGGGGCGGGTGCACCAACAACTCGAGCCGATGCCCGCCGATCACCATCAACGCGAGCGCGACCAGCGAGCCCATGGGCCACAGCGGGTGCGAGCGGGTCAGCGAGAGCGCGAGCGCCGCACCGCCGGCCACCAGCTGGGCGATCGCGAGGGCCTGCGAGGGAAACGCGACGTGGAGCGCACCCGCGCCCACACCCACCACCACCATCGTGATCAACCCGGCCGTCTTCACGAAGACAGCCGACGCGCGGCGGAGCGCGTTGATTCAGAAGGTCGCGAGCAGGACCTGCGGCGCGACGACCGGCACGAGGTGCGAGCTGGGCGGCGGAGGCGGCGGGGGCGGCGGCTCTTCACCTTGCTTGAACGGTGTCACCGCACCTGAGCGCAGCTGCTGAATGCGCTCGTCGAGGTGACGCAACCTCGAGGCGCTCTTGGCGTTGTGCACGATCGCGCTGATCAACATGATCGTCCCGGTGACGACGAGCGCCGTCGCCGCCAGCACCAACACCACGCCGACGAGCGCGGCGCCCAGGCTGGTGGTCACCGCGAAGATGACCGAGCCGACGATGTACGAGGTGACTCCCGTCGCGAGCAGCACGATGGGCACCACGATGGGCCGGTTGCTGTCTTCGATCTCGAGGCGCTCGCGCTCGAGGCTCGCCAGTTCGTCGTTCTGGGTCTGGTGCACCATCGCCCGACCGAGGAACGTGAACGCCCCGTCGTCGATCAGCCGCGCCGAGCGCAGCTCCACCTGGTCCGACAGCCCACCGCTGAACAACCCCACCGCGAGAACGAGTGCGTGCATGGCCACGCCTTCATACCAACCGGCGCCGAGCAGTGGCAGTTTGCGCGACCATGTCCACGCTCGCCCTGCTGGTCGGCCTCGCCTTCGCCACGACGACCATCAACCACCCGGAAGAGCCGACGCTGCGGCTGTCGACGAAGGACGTGCGGCCGTTGGCGTACGAGATCCAGGCGCGCGTGGTGCCCAGCGAGGCGACCTTCACCGCGACCACCAGCATCGTCTTGCAGGTCGACGCGCGCACCGATCGCGTGTGGCTCAACCAGCGCGGCGTCGAGGTGCTCTCGGCGAAGCTGATCGAGGAAGACGGGCGCGAGTTCGAAGCGAAGGTGGTGCCCGGGAAGGGTGAGTTCGTCGCCATCGAGGTGGTGTTGCAGGCGGGCAGCTTCCCCCGGCTGGTGCTCGAGACCCGCGCGCCCATCTCGCGCAAGGAAACGCACGGCGTCATCGCCAGCGACTCCGGCGACGCGGTCTTCACCAACTTCGAGCCGGCCAATGCGCGGCGGGCCTTCGCGCTGTTCGACGAGCCGTCGTTCAAGGTGCCCTTTCAGCTGACGCTGACGGTGCCGAAGCACCTCGTCGCGCTCAGCAACACGCCGGTCGAGAAGGAGAGCGTCTCGGGCGCCTTCAAGACCATCACCTTCGCGCGCACCACGCCGCTGCCCAGCTACCTCTTCGCCTTCGCGGTCGGGCCGTTCGAGCTGCTCGACGCGGGCAAGGCGGGGAAGAACCAGGTGCCGGTGCGCATCGTGGTGCCGAAGGGCTCGGCGGCGCGCGCGAAGGCCGCCGTGGAACAGACGAAGGAGGTCATCGAGCGCCTCGAGGCGTGGTTCGGCAGCCCGTTCCCGTACCCCAAGCTCGACATGATCGCGGTGACCAACACCGGCTTCAGCGGCGCGATGGAGAACCCGGGCCTCGTCACGTGGAGCCAGACCTCGCTGTTGGCGGGCGCGACGGGCGACACCATCTCGCGGCGGCGGTGGTTCCTCTCGACCACCACGCACGAGCTGGCGCACCAGTGGTTCGGCAACCTCGTCACCGCCGCGTGGTGGGACGACATCTGGCTCAACGAGAGCTTCGCCGACTACGTGATGTCGGACGTGATGGCGGCGTGGAAGCCGGAATGGAAGGAGGAGATCGATCGCGTCGAGGCGCGCGAGGGTGCGCTGGGCAGTGACGCGCAGGCCTCCAGCCGCCGCATTCGCGAGCCGATCGTCACCGGCGACGACATCGAGAACGCGTTCGACAGCATCACGTACTCGAAGGGGCAGGCGGTGCTCTTCATGTTCGAGCACTGGCTGGGGCGCGAGCCGTTCCGCAAGGGCGTGCGGCTGTACCTCGAGCGCCACGCGCAGAAGAACGCGACGGTCGGCGACTTCCTCGGCGCGGTGTCGGAAGCGACCGGCAAGGACGTGAGCGGGCCGTTCACCACCTTCCTCGACCAGGCGGGCTTTCCGCTCGTCACCGGCGCGCTCGACTGCGCGGGCGGCAAGCCGAAGCTGACGTTGTCGCAAGAGCGCTACGCGCCGCTGGGCACGAAGCTGCCGGCGCAGACGTGGAAGGTGCCGGTGTGCGTGCGGTGGGAAGGCGACGGGCGCCAGTGCGTGCTGCTCGCCGGTGCGTCACAGACCGTCGCGCTCGAGGCGAAGGCGTGCCCGAAGCAGCTGGTCTTGAACGACGGCGCGGTGGGCTACTACCGGGTGCGGCCGGTGCCGGTGGACCTGCTGCGCGAAGGCACTGCGCTGAGCGCGGTGGAGCGGCTGGCGCTGTCGAGCGATTTGGCGTCACTCGTGCAGCGGGGCGATCTCTCGGTGGCCGAGGAGCTGGGGCTGGTGGGCGCCTTCGCGGCGTCGAACGAGCGCGCGCTGGTGGAGCGGGCGGCGGAGCCGATCTTCTCCCTCGAGCAGCTGCTGCCCGAGAGCTCGCTGCCGAAGCTGCGGGCGTTCGCGCGGTCGAACTTCTCGCCGGTGTTGCAGAAGCTCGGGCCGCTCACGAAGGACGAGCCCGACGAGACGCGCATCATGCGGGCGAACCTCCTGCGCGTTCTGTCGGACGTGGCGGACGATCCCGCGGCGAGCGCGGAGGCGACCAAGCTCTTCACGACGTGGCTCAAGGATCGCAAGGTGGTGCCGGCGGATCTCCTCGGTGCGGCAGGCCCGGCGGCGGCGCGGCGGGCAGACGTGAAGCTCTACGACACCGTGGTGAAGGCGATGGAGAAGGAACAGGACGTGCGCGACCGGCGCGTGCTGATCCACTTCCTGGGGGAAGTGCGCGACCCGGCGTTGATGAAGCGGAGCCTCGAGCTGGTGCTCAAGGGCAACGTGCGCGAGCGGGTGGGCGTGCTCTACGCGCTGGGCGGCCGAGCCGAGGGGCGGCCGTTGGTCTTCGCGTGGTTGAAGCAGCACTACGACGAGCTGGTCGCGAAGCTGCCCGACGAGTGGCACGCGTCGCTCGTGTACACGCTCACAGGCTGGTGCGATCGCGCGCACCGCGATGAGGTGGCGGCGTTCTTCGAGCCGCGCACCACGAAGGCGCCGGGAGGTCCGCGCGAGTTCGCAGGTGCGATGGAGGGCTTCGATCAGTGCGTCGCGTGGAGAGAGAAGCAGGTCCCCGAGGCCGTGAAGTTCCTCGAGAAATAGCCTCCCTCTCCCCCTGGGGAGAGGGTCGGGGTGAGGGGAGTCACGACTGCTGAGGCTGAATCGGAGGCACGCCCGGCAGCTGAGGCGTCCGCGCAGCAGCAATCTCCTCGACGCGCCCCGACAGCGCGAGGTCAGCCTGCAGAGCCTGCAGGAACGTCTCCCGTCCCAGCACCAGCAACAACGTGTCCGCCGTGGTCCGCACCGTCGCCGTGCGAGGAATGTTCCGCAGCAGGGCAATCTCGCCAAAGTGCTCACCATCAGCGAGCGTGGCGACCTTCTTCTCTTCCTCGGCGCCGGGCGGCTTGATGAGCACGTCCACCTGGCCCCTGGCGATCAAGAAGAACTCGTGGCCGGTCTCGCCCATGGTGATGACGTTGGTGCCGGCCTTCACCGAGCGCGGCACGAACTTGCTGGCCAGCGACGACAACCGCTCGGGCGGCAGCTCGCGGAACAGCTTGCTCTTGCCGATGGCGCTCGCGGCGCGGAGCACGACCATGAACTCCACGCCGCCGATGCTGGCGACGACCTTCTCGAAGGCCTTGCTGTCGAGCTCGATGAGCACGGTCTCGGTGACGGCGCGCACGGTGGCCATGCGCACCTCGTTCTTGATAATCGCGGTCTCGCCGAAGCAGTCGCCCTTGCCGAGGCGGGCGACGATGCGGGGGCTCTGGCTGATCTCTCCGCGGGTGACGACCACCGAGCCGCGGCGAATCGAGCAGAAGGTGTTGCCGGGGCTGCCCTCTTCGACGATGCGCTCGCCGGCGCCGTAGGTGACCTCGCGGGCCTGGTCGGCGATCGACTTGAGCTCGTGATCGCTCAGCGCGGAGAAGAGCGGGATGTCGCGGAAGGCCTCGATCGACACCGCGCCGCCCGAGGTCTTGCCGCCCTCGGTCGACGGCCAGAGCACCGAGAAGGCCGACTCGATGAACTGGAACGAGGTGAGCACCAGCGGCATCGGGCAGATCGCGACGAGCGCCATCGCTCCGCCGCCGGCGAGCACCTGCATGGGGCCCTTGATGTGGCCGACCAGCTCGAGCAGCTGCCCGGCGGTCGAGAGGCCCAGGCCGAAGATCACGTAGAAGAGCGCGCCCAGCCACGCGAGGCCGAAGAGACCGGTGAAGAACAGCGGCTTGCCGGCACGCTTCACGTCGAAGGTGAAGACCGAGCGGAGCAGCGGCACGCCGACGTAGGTGCGCAGCTGCTCGCGGAGGTGTGGCTGGCGGGTGATGACCTGGAAGATCGAGTCGAGCGACGAGGTGACGAGCGGACAGAGGTCGAAGAGCAGCACCAGCAGGGCGCCGCCCCACACGCCGCGCCAGGGCCAGGCGATCACCGTGGCGCAGATGCCGCCGAGCAGCGCCGCGAGGTTGGCGAGGAAGCGGCTGCGCCGATCCATCATGGTGACGAGCGCGGTCTCGGGCGCGACGAACCACACCAGGCCGAGCATCGACACCAGCTGCGCGCGCGACGGGTTGAAGCCGAGGCCCGCGCAGGCGGCGGCCTTGAAGCGCTCGCGCATGAAGAAGCCGAGCATCAGGCCCGGGTAGAAGAGCGCCACGTCGAGCGGCTGCAGCTCGAGGCGCGGGAACGTCAGGAGCACCCACACGGCGACCGCGGGCCAGATGAGCAGCTCGAGCACGCGCAGGATCCCCGGCCACCCGGTCTTCCAGCGGGCGCGGGCACTCGGAGTGATGAGATCGATCCAGGTCGTGCGATCGACCATCGAGAGGCGCTCGATGTTCTGCGGCGGGTGCATCAGCAGCCCGTTGTCGGCCAGCCCCCACATCAGCTCGTCGATCGCGGCGAAGGGCACGAACCCGTAGCGGTTCATGTACTCGGCGCTGATCTCGAGCAGCGTGCGCTTGCCGTCGAACAGGTTGATGAGGTTGGCCTGCTCGGGCGTGGTCTCGAACGAGTGCCCGCTCTCGGGATCGTAGATGCCGTCGGTGCCATCTGATCGGCGGCGCACCTGTGCCGTGGGCAGCAGGCAGGGGCGAATTTGATCGAGCATGGGTGGTCGAGCGTAGCCCGAGACATGGGGACCTGAGTAAAACCACCGGTGGTGGTCGCGACGCGTGAGTACTCAGCCGGTGGCGTCGTCTTGCGTTCCGTGGAAGGGCGCGCCGAGGTGGCGGTCATCAAGCCGGCCGGCCGCAACGTGATGGCCCTGCCCAAGGGCCACATCGAACGTGGGGAAACGTCGCAGCAGACCGCCGAGCGCGAGATTCGCGAGGAGACGGGGCTGCAGGTCACCTGCATCAAGAAGCTGGGCGACGTGAAGTACGTCTACCGGTTCAAGGGCAAGACCATCTTCAAGTGCGTCAGCTTCTACGTCTTCCGGTGGGAAGGCGGGGAGATCGACCAGATCACCGAGGCGATGCGCAAAGAGGTCGACGTCGCGCGGTGGGTGTCGCTCGAAGAGGCGGTGGCGCGGCTGAGCTACCCGGGTGAGCGCGAGATGGCGGGGCGGGTGCTCGACGAGCTGATCAGCGAGACCATCGCGCCCAGCTGAGGGACGCGAATGAAACGAAACGACCCCGCTCCCGTGAAGGAGCAGGGTCGAAAGGCCAGCGGAGCGGTTGGCTCAGCTCTGCGCGGCGGGCTGGTTGAACTTGCCCATCAGCGCTTCGCGCACGTCGCGGTCGAACTTCACGCGGCCGGTGGCGATCTCGCGGATCGCGAGCACGCAGGGCTTGTTCTTCGAGTGCTCGACGAGCGGGCGGGCGCCGGCCATCAGCTGACGGGCGCGCTTGCTGGCGAGCAGAACGAGGGCGAAGCGGTTGTCGACGTGGGGAAGGGCGTCTTCGACGGTGACACGTGCCATAGGGCGGGTGGCTCTAGCAGCCTGTGCCGTGGGGGGCAACGGGGTGATGCCGGTCTGATAGCAACCCGTTCCCGGAGGGTTCATGGCGTCGAGGCGCAGCATCAAGCAAGTCCCGAGCAGGCTCTCGAAGCTGGAAAAGGCGTTGGCGGCCGTGTTGCCGCGCGGGTTGCCGAAAGACGTCAGGCGCTTCTACGCGAAGACCGACGGGCTGAAGGTCACCTGCGATGGTGAGACGTTCGTGCTGGCGGGCCTCGCGGAGATGTTCGGCGGGCTGAAGGGCGGGGCGTTCCGCAAGCACGTGGTGGTGAAGAAGAAGGGCGCGCTCGACGAGCTGGCATGGCACGAGCTGCCGCACTGCGAGCGGTTCTTCGTCGACGGTGAAGAAGCGGATGACGCGAAGGCGCTCGCGGCGCTCAACCTCCGCATGCGGCTCAAGCTGCTGGTGAGCGTGCCTGGCGAGTCGACGGAGTTCGGCATCGACTTCGAGGGGCGGTCGCCGGTCCTCTACGTGGTCGACCGCGCGGCGACGGCGTACGCGCTGAAGGGGCTGGGCTTCGACGAGTTCGTGGACTGGTTCTCGAAGTTCGGCGCGCGCCGTTGGTACTACGCCTTCCTCGACAAGAAGGACGAGGCGAGCCTGAACATCGACCTGCTCGCCGAGCTCGAACGTTCGCTCGAGCGGTTTCCGCGGGAAGAGTGGGCGCCGCTCCTCGCGCGCATGCCGAAGAAGCGTGCGGCGGGGCCGGTGAAGGTGGTGGTGGCGGCGGGCGGCGCGGGCTCGGCGGTCGACGTCGGCGCTTTCCCGTCGCTCACCGACGCGCCGTTGGTGGTCGGGGGAAAGGACAGCCCGCGGCAGGTGGCGTTCAGCCCGGACGGGCGCAGGCTGCTGGTGTGGGACGGGGAGTACGGTCTCTCGCTGTACGACGTGGGCTCGCGCAAGGTGCTGTGGAAGCAGAAGAAGGCGTACCGCGCGGCGCTGTCGCCCGATGGGAAGGTGGTCGCGGTGCTCGAGCAGAGCGCGGCGTTCTCGGGTGCGGGGCTGCTGGTGCTGCGCGATGCCGCGAGCGGGAAGCCGATGCACAAGGCTCCGTGGAAGTGCGGCGCCGAGCTCGAGACGGTCGGGTGGCTGGGGGAGCGGGTGGTCGTGGTGGATGCGGGTGAGACGGTCCACGTGATCGCGGCGGCGACGCAGAGTGAGGTGAAGTCGGTGCGGGCGGCGATGGTGCGCGAGGTGCGCGGGCTGGGAACGAGCTCGCGGTTGGTGGTGCGGGTGCAGAAGTTCGATCCCGGGGCGATGGTGCTCGTCGGGCCGTCGGCGGTGCAGGTGCTCGACGTCGAGAGCGGCGCGGAGGTGCAGCGCTGGAAGGGGGCGTCGACCATCGCGGTGTCGGCTGATGGAGCGGTGGTTGCGCTCCGCTTCGCCGCGGCGAAGTCGGTGGTGCGGATCGTGGAGGTCGCGACGGGTCGGGTGCGTGCCGAGGTGCCCTGCGGGAACTGCTCGCCGGACGAGGACCCGGCGTATGGCTTTCACCTCGCGTTCTCGGGCGATGGTGCGCTGCTGGCGGTGGCGGATCGGTCGTTCGATGCGAAGACGCGGGGCACGACGAGCGCGATCACGATCTACGACGCGAAGTCGGGTGGTCGGGTGGGGCGGGTCGAGCTTGGGCACCTTCCGGAGCGGCCGACCGCGACGATCGATGCAGAGGGCTTGGCGTTCTCGACTGACCACATCATTTGCGCAGCGACGGGATCGGCTGGGCTTCGCTTCTGGCGGGTGTGAGGGAGCGCGCTCGTCGAGCTGCGCCATTCCTGTACACGCCCCAGGCGTCATGTTGACGGAAGAGGGAGACTCCGCCGGAAGGGGAAGACTCGGTGCCAGTGCTGCCGAGGGCGTCGAGGTGGAGGGCGCGGGTGGAACGGGAAGAGGCGGAGATGTCGGTGACGGCGAGGGCCTGGGCGCCGAAGGTGAAGCGGCGGGTGGCGGGGTGGGAGGGTGAAGCGGCGTCGGCCTCGAGGAGGACTTCGTCGCCATCGAGGACGTACTCGACGGCCTCGAGGGAAGTGAGGCGGCGGGTGCGGAGGCCCGAGGCGGCGTAGTCGTAGCGGCCGACTTCGAGGCCGTCGTCGGAGAGGCGAGTCAGCGTCTGCTTGACGTCCCAGTCGAAGCGCCTGTCGCGGGAGGGGGACTGCTGGCGGGAGAGGTTACCGGCCGCGTCCCAGGTGAAGGTGGTGGTGCGAGAGGGGTTACGGGAATCGGAGACGGACTGGAGCTCGTCGAGGCGGTTGAAGGAGGCGAGGACGTCGCTGGAGAGCGCGGAGGAGGGGACGAGGAGGAAGGCGGCCGCGGAGAGGAGGGAGACGGCGGAGGCGGGGGCCTTTCTTTCGCCGACGCGGTTGCCGACAGAATCAAGCTGGTAGAGGGCCACGGTGGCGTCAGGGTACTGCACTGCGACGAGGCGGGAGCGGTGGCGTTGGCGGGCGTCAGCACTTCGTCTTGCGTGAGGCGGTTGCCGTCGGCGTCGTAGTTGTACGCGTACTGCGAGACGAGCGGGCCGGCGGGCGCCGCGCAGGGGTCGGCGACGGCTGAGCGCCTCCACTACGAGCGATGACTCTCGAGGTCGGCGCGCGACCCAAGGAACTCGAGGTACTTCGGGTCCTCATCGACGAATGCCTCGGGGCCGCCGGTTGCATACGCGCGGATCAGCTCGTTCGCAGCGCGATCGTGGAGCGAGAGTTCGAAGAGTGTCTCGCCAAGGCGCAAGTGCAAAAAGGTGTTCCCGATGGCGCCCCTCACTTGAAGGGCGGCCTCGAGCGCAGCTCGAGCGCGCTCAAAGTCCTTGAGGAAGAAGTGACAGTCGCCAATTCCGGCGAGAATCCACATGGACGCATTCCAGTCGGCCTTCGGTTCAGGGACGAGCGCAAGAGCGCTCTCGAAGCGCGCCAAAGCGCCATGAAAATCAAGGCCGTCGAAGAGTTTGGATCCCTCCTCCGATTGCTCGACAACCTTCTCATAGAGTTCGACTGGGAGTTCGCGCGGCGCTTCTTTGTTGAATGGGCTCGAGCGAGATGTCCGTGGAGTTTGCGCAGGCAAAGCGGGCTGTGTTTCGGCTGTAGTTCAGGGTGAGTATTGAGTTTGCGAGGCTGCTTCAGAGGAACACTCACCTGCTGGCCAGTTAGTCGCTCTCGTGGAGGGCGTGAAGGCTGGGTTCTCCCGCCCATCCAGCGGCGCGGAGTCGCTCCCCAACTTCGGTCATGAGCTCTTCAAGCGCCCTGCGGTCGACCATCACTGCCATTTCACCCTCAACACCGATTTCACCGATCTTACGGCCAACGAGCAGAAGATGCTGAGCTTGGTTGTTGACCATGAACCGACCAAAGTAGTGCTTGAGTTGCGCCTTTCTTGCCTTCGCGATTCGCGGGTCTGTTCGTCGTTCAATGGCGTCAACTTCAGAAACCTCAACGCGCACGGAGAGACCGTAGAAGACCAGGCAGGAGGGCGCGCTCATTGGTAGTAGTTCATTCGACTGCGACGTCTGGGGTGTTCGGGGTGTCCAAGGTTTGATGTGCGGCTCGGGATTGCCGACTCGCGCGGTACTCGTCTTAAACGAACCCTGCGCCCACGAATCGAGAGGCATCTGCTGAATGCTGGGCGACGGCGAAGGCGATCGCATCGGCCGGCGTTGCGAAGCCCGCTGAAGACACCGGGGCGTCGCTCAGTTCGAATGAGTAGATATCCGCGAGCTCCGCGACGCAAGGGTCCTCGGCGCTGTAGAGGGTGCACACGAAGGCTCCGTCATTCGTTCGAACGCATTCGAGCCACCTGATCGTGCGCGTCTTGGCATCTCGCCCGAGCCACTGCTCGATTCGTCGACCCGTGAGGAGCACCCGGGCGGCCTCGTCGGGGGGAGAGGTAGCGCCGTTTCAACGGCGACTGCCCTTCAGCTCAACTTGCCACGCCGTTTCGGTAGAAGTCCGCGCGCTCTTCCCGCCCTGTGTCGTCCCAGAAGTGCCACCACCCCTGTTCGAGACCCAAAGTGTAGCTGCCTTGCGCGGCAACAATTCCGTTGTCATGTCGGTCACGCCAAATGCCCGATTCCTTCCCGTCTTTGTACTCGCCCTCGCCGACCACGACCCCGCTTGGGAGTATCTCTCGAAAGGGACCATGGCGGATCCATTCTGCGCCGGTCTCACTCAGGTAACACGAGTAGATCAGCGTCCGGCCATCGGGCAGCTTGACGGTCCGTTCGGCGATCTCTTTCTTGTCTTCCGGTTCCACGCGAATCGTCCTCCTCGCAAGTCTGAGACTCCGCTGAGCTGGGCTCTACCGTTCGCCGTAGTCGATGACTTCCCCGCAGCTGGGGCACCAGAGCTCAGCTCCCGACAGGAACAAGAGCAGGGCCACATTCGAGTTGCCGCGAAGCGCTGCAATCGTCGCAAGACAGTCGTTGGTCTGCTCGCTCGAGAGTTCGCCTCGCCCAACGAGTGTCGATGCGAGGTGCAGGGCCCTCGTGAGCGCCCTCTTGAACCCCAGGCTCAGGTCGGCAGGAACAGGAGCACTGCTGCGTGCGTGAGCCTGTTGCGCGGCCGCGACTGCACCGACGATTCGGAGCGCGTCGATCTGGATCGCCAAGTCCGAGTTGGTGGCGCAAATCTGAACGAGATGAGGAACGATCGCGTACGCGGCCTCCGAGGCTGTGAACTGGTGGCACGCCTGTTCGAAGAGTTCGTCGAGCACGCCGCGCTCGCTGGCGTAGACTCGAACGAGCAGCGACCGGGCAAGCAGTGCGTTGCTCGAAGTCGCGCGCAGTTCGCCCCAACGAATTGAGTTCAGACTGAGCACATCAAAGTCGTCGATTGTTCTTTCCATGGATGTGCTCGCTCGGGTTCTGAGGACGCGAACCATGCGGAGAGGAACACGACTCTGCGGTGCTCTCGCATGGCTCAGCGCTGTTTCGCCTTTTCGAGTTCGTGTTCTACCAAGGGTCTCGTGAGTGCCGAGATCATCGCTCTGCTGCGCACACTCGCTGCATGTCGGCCGAACGCGATTGAGATCGGGTGGAACGGCTGACTCAGTTGGGCTCAGGAACGACGGCCGTCTTCGAGTTCGACGAGGTCTCCGCGTTCGACAGGGCCGAGAAGTGTTGAAGCAGCAGAACAACGGATCCGGACCAGAACTCTGGCCAGTCGTTTCGGAGCCAGTTCGATTGCGAGAGCCGCTCGCAACACTTCGCTGCGAGCGTCGTCGCATGCTGAGACGGTTGGTAGCGCGACGTCGTCAGCCAGGTCCTCACGGTCGTTGGAACGTTGTGTGACGGGTCGCCGGCAGCGGTCTTGACGACATCGCAGAGCGCAAAGATCGAGTGTGCCACCGCCCAGTCACGCGCGAACTCGCTCTGGTCGAACTGGTCTCTGGTCCGTTCCAGAAAATTGGCGAGGGTCGACTCGAGATGAAGCGTCGGGTCGCTTGCGTCTCGAAGGTCAGCGACGGCGTCGAGCGCGTGGTCGTCTTCGTAGATCCCAGTTCCCCACGTGCCCATTGCGTTACCCCTGCCAACTCGGTGCCCGGCCTTGCCAATCTCGCGACGCGCACGATGGAACTCCGCCGTGAACTCGGGGTTCTTCACCTGCACGGCGAGGTACTCGTCGAAGCCGGTTGGGGCACGGCGTGCCATGGAATCTCCTGCGTGAATCATATGTCACGCGGTCCCGGCGCGCGAAGTCGTCTGCGCGTGTGGACGCGAGAGTCACTCGCGTCCGTGCAGTCCTGGGGGAACGCCAGCGCAGAATTGTCGGAAGTGTCCGTCTGCGTCATGAATCAGTTGGTGCACCCGGTCTGCGTCCCGATCCCGCAGCCAAGCATCGCGTGCTTGCTGTACTTCCATGCCGACGAGGTTGAGCAGCGTGCGCTTCCAGTCGGCACGAACCATCGGCGTGAGACGGACCAGCGACGAAAGGACGTCATCCACGAGATTTTCGAAGGTGAGTCCATCCGCAGTCGGTAACCCCGCTGGGCCGTACGTCATCAATATCGAGATGTCGTCTCCGATCTCGACGCTGAGGCTTCGTATCTCAGTGAATGCATCGTCGGACCTCATCGTTCATGCTCAAAACGACAACATGCGATTGAGGGCGTCGGCGAACAACTGCTGCGCGACCTGTGTCTCTAAAGCTTGTGCGCCACCCCTTCGAACTTCGTCAAGACACGCGTTGACTGCGAGTTGCTGCCCGGGCGTTAGTTGCCTTGTCTGTAGTTCCGCCAGAAGAGTTGTCGCTCGGCTCACGTAGTCGTCAAAGCTTCTTCCCTCTGGGGTCGGGAACCCCACTCGGCCGAGCGCTGCGAGGAGCCCAAGGGCACCTCGCAGCCGAAGGATGAGGTCGCGTGTCGAGTCCCTTCCGCTGTTCATTTGGGCTCGTATTCCATCCATCGTTCGGGTTCCGTCACCAGTGCTCAGCCGCCGAAGTGCCGGGCGACCCAGGTGCTGACCCGCTGCACCATGCGCTCGCGCTCGGACGGGATCATGTACGTGTGATCGGCCTCACGCCGGTACTCGACCTCGACGCGCCCAGTGAAGTCGGTGGGCAACATCTCGGCAAACTGCTCGGCGTAGTTGAACGTCAGCCACACGCCGCCCGAGTAGATGAACAGCAGCTTCGCATCGCGCGCGAGCATCGCCTCGAGGTCGGCGCAAAACTGGGCCGGCTCGGGGTAGTCGCGCACGTAGATCTCCTCGGCCTCGCCCACCTCGGCCCCGCCGATCTGCGGCAGGCGCCGGCGGAGCGTTCGGCTGAGCCCATCGAGCGAGAACCGGCGCACCACGTCGCGGTTGAACTTCGAGCGGCGCGTCTCATACGTGTACCCGTCGAGGAAGACCGCGGCGGCCACGCGTGAATCGACCTTCGCCACGCGGTGCACCGGGTCGACGCCTGAGCACATCGCCACGAGGGCAAACCGCGAGAACCCACGCTTCTTCTGCAGGAAGTCGAGCGCTTCCTTGAGATCGACCTCCGCGCGGTCGATGTCGGATCTCGCGTCACGCCGCGGGAGGCTGTCGCCCAGGCCGTTCAGATCGAAGCGCAGCGTGGTGAAGCCCAGGCTCGCGAGTGAGCGCGCGAGGTGCACCCACAC
This sequence comes from Myxococcaceae bacterium, assembly GCA_046351675.1. Taxonomy (GTDB): domain Bacteria; phylum Myxococcota; class Myxococcia; order Myxococcales; family Myxococcaceae; genus Archangium_A. The sequence goes on along the minus strand of JAXLYB010000011.1, from coordinate 79,862 downwards.
CCGCTGCGGCCCGATGCGCGGGTTGAGCCCCACGTTCGACACCACCACCGCGGGCGCGTTCTTGCGCACCAGCTCAGGCGGCGGCTCGGTGAGCACGCCCATCAAGATGCCGTCGGCGCCGAAGGTGAAGACGCGCTCTCGGTAGGTCATGAGAGCACTCCGACGATTCGCTCCAGCGCCGCGTTGCCCAGCAGCGCGCCGGTCTTTGCGTCGCCTCCAGCCTCGGGCACGTCGTGCCACGCCGCGCTCTTCAGGTGCCGGTGCAGACGCTCGAGGTGCGCGTCGCGCTGCGCGCAGATGACGGCCGTCCGCTGCGGCCACGCCGGCACGTTCGTCAGCTCCAGCGCTTCCCACTGCTGCAACAACGCCTCGGGCACCACGAAGCCGAGCACGTGCTCGCGCTGCTCCTTCGGGGGCCGCGAGAGGCTGCGGTTCAACTGCCGCTCGACGTTGCGCAGCCGCTCGATCCAGTTCGCGGCGTTCACCACCGGCTCCCACAGCACCACGTTCTCGAGGGCGACGCCCTGGCTCGCCGCCTGCGCCAACAACATCGCGCCGAGCCGAAACCCGACCGCGCTCACCTTGCGCACGCCGCTGATGCCCTTCAGCTCCGCCACCGCGCGCCGTACGTCTTCGACCCACTGCGCGGGACTCGTGTGCTCGAGCTCGCCGTTGCTGTCGCCCGTGCCGCGGTAGTCGAAGCGCAGCACGTCGAAGCCGGCCTTGCTGAGCGCCTCGGCGAGCTTGCGAAACGCCCAGTGCGTGCGCGCGGTCTCCTGCGGCGCGGGGTTGCACAACACCACGCCGTGGCTCTTCGACGAGCCGCGCGCGGGGTGGTGCACACCGAGCAACTGCTCCCCGGCCGGGCCGAAGAAGCCGGGAGTCACTTGTCGCGCCCCTTCTTCAAGCGGGATAGCACGCCGCCCACGAGGGTGGACACGAGACCGCGCTCTTCACGCGGCGGAGGAGGCGCAGGCGGCGGACGCGGCGTCGACGGACGCGGGGCCGACGGACGGGCGCTCGGCGCGCGTGGAGGCAACGCCGCGGCGACCTGCTCCAGCGTGTTGAGCAGCAGCATGCGCGGGCTGAGTCGCGTGCCGGTCTTCGCCTCGAGCTGCGAGAGCACCGACAACGACAGCAGCGAGTGGCCGCCGAGGTTGAAGAAGTTGTCGTGCAGCCCGACCTTGTCGATCTTGAGCGCGCCCATCCACACCTCGGCGACGAGCTTCTCGACGTCGGTGCGCGGCGGCACCCAGTCGTCCACGTCGCGGGCGAGCGCGGTCGGCGCGGGCAGGGCGCGGCGATCGATCTTCCCGTTCGGCGTCAGCGGCAGCGCCTCGAGCGTCACGAAGTGCTGCGGCACCATGTAGTCAGGCAGCCGCGCGCGGAGCTGCTTCTTGAGCTCGTTCTCCTGCGCGTCCTCTCCGGGCTTCATGATCAGGTAGCCGACCAGCCGCTGATCGCCCGGCTTGTCTTCGCGCACGATCACCACGGCCTGCTTCACCGTCGGGTGCTCGCTCAGCGCGGTCTCGATCTCGCCCAACTCGATGCGGTAGCCGCGCACCTTCACCTGGTTGTCGTTGCGGCGCTGGTACTCGAGGTTGCCGTCAGCGCGGAACCGGGCCACGTCGCCAGTCCGATAGAGCTTCCCCTCGGGCGAGTCGATGAACTTCTCGGCCGTCAGCTCCGGGCGCCCGAAGTAGCCGTGCGTCACGCCGTCGCCGCCGATGAGCAACTCTCCCGGCACGCCGATCGGCACCTGCTGGCCGAGCGCGTCCCACACGAAGCAGGTGGTGTTGCCGATGGGCTTGCCGATCAGCACCTGCTTCACGTCGGCGGGGAACTCGTAGGTGGTCGACCACACCGTGGTCTCCGTCGGGCCGTACATGTTCCACACGCCGCCGCCTGCGAACTTCACGAGCTGCTGCGCGAGATCGAGCGGCACCGCTTCACCGCCCACCAGCGCGCGGAACTTCTTGCCGCCCTCGAAGCCGGCGCCGAAGAGCAGCCGCCAGGTCGACGGCGTGGCCTGCATCACGGTGACGTCGTGGCGATCGATGAGCGTCTTGAGCGCCTCTCCGTCGGCCACTGCGTCGCGCCCGGCGAGCACCACCTTCGCGCCCACCGTGAGCGGCAGCTGCAACTCGAGCACCGCGATGTCGAAGCTCAGCGTGGTGACGGCGAGCAGGCGATCGCTCGAGGTGATTCCGGGCGAGCGCTGCATGGTGGTGAGGAAGTTCACCACCGCGAGGTGCGGCACCTGCACGCCCTTGGGCTTGCCCGTCGAGCCCGAGGTGTAGATGACATACGCGAGCGGGCCGTGCGCGAGCTGCGGCGGCCGCGTGGTCGTTGCGTCGAGCGTGGTGATGATCTTCGGCGCCGGCAGCGAGAGCTCGGCGTGGAGCTCGGGCGTGGTGACCAGCGCCGGCATCTTCGAGTCGGTCACCATGAACGCCAGGCGATCGCGCGGGAACGCCGGATCGAGCGGCACGTACGCCGCACCGGCCTTCAAGATGCCGAGGAAGGTCGCGACCATCTGCGGGCTGCGCTCGAGGCACAGGCCGACCAGATCACCCGGCTTGATGCCCTCGCGGCGCAGCGTGGCCGCCACCGCGTTCGCGCGCTCGTCGAGCTGGCGGTAGGTGAGCTTCTCGTCGCCGAACTCCAGCGCGATGGCGTCGGGGCTGCGATCGACCTGCGCCTCGATGAGCTGGTGCACGCCGAGCTCACGCGGGAAGTCGAGCTTCGTCTGGTTCCACTGCGCGAAGGCGTCGCGCTCACCCTGGGTGAGGATCTCGATGCGCCCGAGCTCCTGCGACGGGTCGGCCACCACGGCGCGCAGCAGCTGCCGCAGGTGATCGAGGAAGCGCACGATGGTCGAGCGCTCGAAGAGATCGGTCGAGTAGTCGATGCCGCCGACCATGCCGTTGCCGGTCTCCTTCACCCAGAACGAGAGATCGGTCTGCGTCGCCGCGGCGTGCACGTGAATCTGCCCGTACGGCACCTCGCCGAGGCTCGAGCCGCGGTTCGACACGTCCTGGAAGGTGAAGAACGCCTGGTAGATGGGCGTGCGGCTCATGTCGCGCCGCACGTTGAGCTCGCGCAGCAACAGCTCGAACGGCATGTCCTGGTGGCTGAACGCGTCGAGCACGGTGGTGCGCACGTCGCCGAGGAACTCGCGGAAGCTCTTCTTCGCGGTGGGCTTCGTGCGCAGCACCAGCGCGTTCACGAAGAAGCCGATGAGGTTCTCGACCTCGGGCTGCGTGCGGCCGCGAATCGGCGTGCCGACGAGCAGATCTTCGTGCCCGGTGTAGCGGTGGAGCAGCGCCTTGAACGCCGCGAGCAGCACCATGTACAGCGTGGCGTGCGAGCCGCGGGCGAGCGTGGTGAGCGCGGCGATCTCGTCCTTCGTGAGGTTGAAGGGCTCGGTCGCGCCCCGGTACGAGAAGTTCGCGCCGCGCGGGCGATCGGTGGGGAAGTCGAGGTCTTTCAGCTCGCCGCCGAGCTGCTGGCGCCAGTACGCCGACTGCCGCTCGAGCTCCGCGCCGACCAGCCACTCGCGGTGCCACGCAGCGAAGTCCTGGTACGTGATCGGCAGCGACGCGACGTCGGGCGTCTTGCCGGTGGTGAACGCCTCGTAGTGCTTGCTCAACTCGTCGAGGAAGATGTCGAAGCTCCAGCCGTCCCAGATCGCGTGGTGCGGCATGTAGAAGAGCACCGACTCGTTGCTCGACAAGATGAAGTAGCGCGCGCGAATGAGCGGGAAGTGCGTCAGCTCGATCGCCTCGTTCGCGGCCGCCTTGAGCTGGGTCATCAGCTCGACGTCGCGCTGGGCGACGGGCATGGCGGACAGATCGGTGGGGACGAGGTCGAGCTCCAGCGCGGGCATCACCCGCTGCACGGGCGCGCCGTCTTCGAGCTCGAAGTAGGTCCGCATCGACGGCTGGCGGGCGATGATTGCGTTGAGCGACTTCTTGAGCGCGGCGTGATCGAGCTTGCCCTTGAAGCGGAAGGCCGACGGCAGGTTGTTCACCGCGGTGCCGGGCTGCATCTGCTCGAGGAACCACATGCGCGTCTGCATCAGCGAGCAGGGCGCGGTGCGCTCGAAGGTGCGGTGCGGAATGCGCGCCACGGCAGGTTGCGTCTGCGGGCCCTTCGCGAGCTCGGCGAGGCCGGCGATGGTGGGCGCCTCGAAGAGCTTGCGCATCGACAAGCCGGTCCCGAGCTCGCGGTTGAGGCGCGTCATCACCTGCGCGGCGAGCAGCGAGTGGCCGCCCAGCGCGAAGAAGTCGTCGTGCACCGAGAGCTTCTCGCGGCCGAGCACGTCGGCCCAGATGGCGTGGATCTTCTGCTCGACGTCGTTGCGCGGGGCGACGATCGCCTCGGGCGTGGTGTCGAGCTGCGGCGCCGGCAGCGCCTTGCGATCGATCTTGTTGTTCGGCGTGAGCGGGAAGGCGGGCAGCGAGACGAAGTGCTGCGGCACCATGTAGTCGGGCAGCGCGGCCTTCACGTGCGCGCGCAGCTCTGCGTCGGGCGGAAGTGAGGCGTTCGGGATCAGGTACGCGACGAGGCGGACGTCACCCGGGCGATCTTCACGCACCACCACCGCGGCCTGCTTGAGGGCAGGGTGGCGGGCGAGCACTGCTTCGATCTCTCCCAGCTCGATGCGGTAGCCGCGCACCTTCACCTGGTTGTCGTTGCGGCGGAGGTACTCGAGCGAGCCGTCGGGCAGCACGCGCGCGACGTCGCCGGTCTTGTAGAGCTTCTGGCCGGGCGCGAACGGGTCGTCGATGAAGCGCTCGGCGGTGAGCTCGGGGCGATGCAGGTAGCCGCGGGTGACGCCGTCGCCGCCGAGGTGCAGCTCTCCGGGTACGCCGACGGGGACGGGGTTGAGCGCGGCGTCGAGCACCCACGCCGTGGTGTTGGCGATCGGCGTGCCGATGCTGACGCGGCCCACCGGCGCCTCGAAACGCGCGCAGGTCGACCACACGGTCGTCTCCGTCGGGCCGTACATGTTCCACGCGCTCGCCGTGCGGCGGCAGAGCTCGTTGGCGAGATCGCGCGGCACGGCTTCGCCGCCGACGAGGGCCTTGAAGTGCGGGCCGCCGGTCCACCCGGCGGTGAGCAGGAGGCGCCAGGTGGACGGAGTGGCCTGCATCGCGGTCGCGTTGTTCGTCTCGATCAGCGCCTTGAGCTGCGCGCCGTCGGTGGAGATCTCGCGCGTGGCGATCACGACCTTCGCGCCCACCGTGAGCGGCAGCTGCAGCTCGAGCACTGCGATGTCGAAGCTGAGCGTGGTGACGGCGACGAGGGTGTCGTTGGCGGTGAGGCCTGGCTCCGCCTTCATCGAGGTGAGGAAGTTCACCACTGCGAGGTGCGGGACCTCGACGCCCTTCGGCTTCCCCGTCGAGCCGGAGGTGTAGATGACGTAGGCGACGTTCTTTGGACCGGCGAGGTGGGTCGGGCGGGTTTGCGGCTCGTTGCCGACCGAGGTCACGTCGACGATTTGTGCGTTGTTCGCGGGGAGATCGGCGATGAGTTTCGTCGTGGTGACGATCACCTGCAGCTTCGCGTCCTCGACCATGAAGGCGAGACGGTCCTTCGGGAAGGCGGGATCGAGCGGGACGTAGGCTCCGCCCGCTTTGAGGATGCCCAGCAGCGCCACGACCATGTCCGGGCTGCGGTCCATGAAGAGGCCGACGAGGGTCTCGGCTTTCACTCCCAGGGTGCGGAGGCGGTTCGCGAGTTGGTTCGCTCTCGCGTCGAGCTCTGCGTAGGTCAGGCTCACCCCGGCCCTCTCCCCGCTTTGCAGGGAGAGGGAGTTTGGCGTGCGATCGACTTGTTGTTCGATGAGTTGCGCGACGTTGAGCTCTCGCGGGAAGGGGCGCTTCGTTGAAGCGTTCCACTTCTCGAGCTGGGCTCGCTCGGACGCGGGGAGAATCGGGAGCCTGGCGACTGCTCCGTCGGGCGTCTCGACGATCGCCCGCAGCAGCACCTCGAACGCGCTCAGCCACCGCTTCATCGTGTCGGCCGAGAAGAGGTCGGTGTTGAACTGCGTCTCGAGCACCATGCCGGCGGGCGACTCGCTGGCGTTGATGAAGATCTCGAAGCTCTCGAACGCGCGCGGGTTGGTGGCGACGCGCGTGGTGAGACCCGTGAAGCCGACGCCGCTGGTGGTGACGGTCTGGTCGACGTTGAAGAGCACGCTGACCAGCGGCAAGCGCGAGGGATCGCGCGGGAGCTTGAGGCGCTCGAGCAGGGCGCCGAACGCGACGACCTGGTGATCGGTCGCGTCGAGCATCGCGGTGCGGGTCTGCTTGAGCAGCGCGCTGAATGGCTGCTGCCCCTCGACGAACGCGCGCACCGGCAGCGTGTTGACGCAGTGACCGACCAGCCCGTCGGTGCGGGTGAAGTTCTGACCGGCGGCGGGAATGCCGACCACCACGTCGTCCTGGCCCGAGAGGCGGTGGAGCAGCGCCGAGAACCCCGCGAGCATGGTCGCGAAGAACGAGGCGCCGTGCTTCGCGCCGACCTTCTTCACCTGCGCGACGAGGTCCGCGGGGAGCACGTGGTCTTCCCGCATCGACGCGAAGGTGCGCGACGGCGGGCGCGGGCGATCGAGGGGCAGCTCGAGCACCGGGGCGCTGCCGGTGAAGCGCTTCTGCCAGTACTCGACGGCCTTGCCGAACTCGGGTGACGACGGGCGCGCCGCCTCTCCGCGCGCGTAGGCGTCGAAGGTCGGCGCGGGCGGGAGCGTGGCGCCGTCGTACAGCGCGGCGAGCTCCTTCACGCACACGCCCATCGACCAGCCGTCGAACACGATGTGGTGCGCGGTGAGGATCAGGACGTGCGAGGTCGGCGAGAGCGCGGCGATGCGCGCGCGGACCAGCGGGCCCTTCTCGAGCGAGAAGACGTGCTCGACCTCGGCGCGCTGCAGCGCCTTGAGGCCCTTCACGCCGTCCACGGGGACCACCGGCACGTCGAAGTCGCCCACGTTGGCGACCAGCATGGTGAGGCCGTCGGTGCTGAACGTGGCGCGCAGCGACTGGTGCCGCGAGATGAGGGTCCGCACCGCCTGCTGCAGCTTGCTGACGTCGAGCGTGCCGTCGAGCGAGAGGGTGACTGACTCGTTGAACGCGCGCGACGCGTCGTCGCCGAGCATCACCGCCGACCAGATCTCGCGCTGCGAGGGCGTCGAGGGGAACGCTTGATCGATGACCGGGCCCGCAAACGGGTCGAAGTCGACGGCAGTCGTAGTGGGGATCATGGAGGAGGCGGTTGGTTCAGTTCAGCTTGAGGTACTTGCCGGGCTCGTTCGGGTTGGGAACGAACCAGGCGGGGTTGCCCTGGGGATCGCGGCCGAGGCGCGCGCCGGGCACGGGGGGCTTGTTGCTGTCGAAGGCGTTGGCCTGGCCCGCGGGCTTCGGCGTGCCGGGGAGGAAGCCCGCTTCCTGCATCTCGGTCACCGAGTCGCGGATCACCTTCAAGATCTGCGCGACGTCGGCCTCGGAGTGCGAGGTGGTGAGGAAGCACGGGAAGCCGTCCCAGATGTGCACGCCGCGATCGCGCATGAAGCAGAACAGGAGGTCTCCGTTCGCGGTGTCCTCCGTGTAGATGAGCTTCCACAGCGAGCCGAAGTGCTTGAGCTTGAGCGGTACGCCGGCCTCGCCGAAGAACGCGTTCGCCTGCGCGGCCATGGCGTCGGTCTTCGCGTTGAGCTGCTGCTGCAGGTTCGGCTTGCTCTTCATCTCGTCGATCACCGCCTGCGCGGCCGCGAGCGCGATGGGGTGCCGCACGAAGGTGCCCGCGAAGTACGTCACGCCCACGGTGGGCACCGACGCGTCGCCGAACTGCCAGTGGCCGCCGTCGAGCGCGTCCATCCACTGCTTCTTGCCGGCCATCACGCCGATGGGCTGGCCGCCGCCGATCACCTTGCCGTAGCTGCAGAGGTCGGCCTTCACGCCAAAGTGCTCCTGGGCGCCGCCGCGCGCGAGGCGGAAGCCGGTGATCACCTCGTCCATGATCAACGCGCAGCCGTGCTGATCGCAGATCGGCCGCAGCGCCTGGATGAACTCGCGCGGCTGGAAGTCGGGGCGCCGCGACTGGATCGGCTCGATCATGATCGCTGCGAGCTCGTGGCCGCGGGCCTTGAGGATCTCGAGCGTCTCGGGCGTGCCGTAGTCGAGCACCAGCACGTTCTTCACCGCCTCGGGGAGGATGCCGGGCGACGCGGGCACGCTCTTCAAGGTCTTCGTGCCGCGCACGATCACCTCGTCGAAGATGCCGTGGTAGCTGCCGCTCATGATGGCGATCAGGCTGCGGCCGGTCACGGTGCGCGCGATGCGCATCACGCCCATCACTGCTTCCGACCCGGTGTTGCACAGCGCCGCGCGCTCGTGGCCGGTCAGCTCGCAGATGCCCTGCGCCACGGTGCCGGCCAGCGGGTGCTGCGGACCCAATTCGTAGCCGCGTTCCAACTGCGCCTGCAGCGCCTTCACGATGAAGTCAGGCGAGTGGCCGAAGAAGTTCGAGCCGAAGCCGTTGAGCGCGTCGATGTACTCGTTGCCGTCGAGGTCCCACAGGCGCGAGCCCTTCGAGCGGTCGATCACGATCTGGTAGATGAGCTCCTTCACCAGCGGGCGGAAGCCGGTCACCACGCGCGGGTCGGCGAGGTGGGCGCGGTGCGCGGTGGTGTAGTCCTTCGATTTCTTCGTCTTCGCGTTGTAGCGGCGGGTGAGCTCGTCGAGCTTGGCGCGCTGCTTGTCGGTGAGTGTTTCCTTCTGCGTCGAGATGCGGGCCTGGGCGCCGAAGGCCTTCTTCACGTCGTATTTCGTGTGGGCGAGCTCGGCTTCGTTCGACGAGGCGGGCGTGGTGGGTGCAGGAGCGGCGACGGATGCGGGCGCGGGGGCGGCGACGGCGATCGCGGGCGCGGCGGCGCCGAGCAGCTGGAGTTGGGCTGCCATCAGGCGCAGTTGCTGATCGATGACGTCGCGGACCAGCGGGTTGGTGTTGCCTGTTGAGAGACCGATCGGAGGCAGGTTCGTTGCCACCGGGGCGGGTGCTGCGACCGGCTGCTGTGCGACTTGTGTTGGCCCCTCACCTCGACCCTCTCCCCGCTCGCGGGGCGAGGGAGTTTGGGCTTCGAGGAAGGTCGCCAGCGCATCGAGCGTCGTGAAGTCCTCCACCAGCTGGCGGAACTGGAACTTGATGCCGTGCTGACGCTGCAGCTCGGTCGCCACCTGGGTGAGCGCGAGCGAGTCGAGCCCCAGTTCGAGGAACGACGCGTGCACGTCGGCGCCGGCGAGGTCGAGGCCCGAGTACTCCTCGAAGATCTTGGTCAGCTGCGGAATCAGGGTCGCTTTGCGTGACATGGAAGTCTTCTCCAGCTCGACGGGCGCGGCTTCGACCGCGGGAGTGTGGGTGGCGTGCGTCGCCGTCGGCTCGAGCCAATGGCGCACGCGCTCGAACGGCGTGGTGGGAATGGGGATGCGGCGGCGGTGCTCGTATTCGTGGAAGCGGCGCCAATCGACGCTCGCGCCGGCGGCCCACACCTTGCCCAGCGCGCCGAGCAGCGAGCTCCACTCGGCGTCGTCGGCGGCGGAGTCGGGCAGGGTCGACAGGCACAGCTGCGTGCGATCGGGCACGAGCTGGCGGGTGAGGGTGCTGAGCGTGGTGCGCGGTCCGACCTCGACGTAGGCGTGACGTTCCTTCGAGAGCGTCAGGACCGCCTCGCGGAAGCGCACCGTGTCGCGCAGGTGCCGCGCCCAGTACTGCGGGCTCTGCGCCTCGGCCGCGGTGAGCAGCTGCCCCGTCGCGCTCGACACGATGGGAATCGAGGGCGCCGAGAGCTTCACCTTCGCGAGCTCAGCGGCGAGCGGCGCGACCACCGGGTCCATCATCGACGAGTGGAAGGCGTGCGAGGTGTGGAGCGGCCGCGTGACGACGTTGCGCGCGTTGAGCTTCGCCTCGAGCGCCTGCACCTCGTTCGTCGGCCCGGCGATCACGCACAGCGACGGCCCGTTGTCCGAGGCGATGGTGAGGCCGCCGCTCAATTCCTTCTGCGCGTCGGCGGCGGGCAGGCGCACCGAGAGCATCGAGCCCGGCGGCTGCGCCTGCATCAACATGCCGCGCGTCGCGACGAGGCGAACGGCGTCAGCGAGCGAGAACACGCCGGCGATCGTCGCGGCGACCCATTCGCCGATGCTGTGACCGAGCATCACCGACGGCTGCACGCCCCAGCGCATCAGCAGCTTCGCGAGCGCGTACTCGATGGTGAAGAGCGAGGTCTGGGTGAAGGCGGTGTTGCGCAGCGCCTCGCGCGTCGCCTCGGTGTCGCCTTCCTTCGGGTACAGCACCTCGCGCAAGTCGCGGCCGAGCACGGGCAACGCCAACTCGGCGCACTGATCGACCACCAGCTGGAACTCGGGCTCGTCGCGCACCAGCGCCTTGCCCATCTCGACGTACTGCGAGCCCTGGCCGGGGAAGAGGAACGCGAGCTTGTCGCCCTTCGCGGTGACGACGGCAGGCGCGGGACCCTTGAGCTGCGTCAGCGCGTCGGCGACGTCCTTCACCACCATCGAACGGCGGCGGGAGAACGCCTTGCGGCCCACGTGCTGCACGAAGCTCACGTCGGCGAGGTTCACGCCCGGGTTCGCTTCGAGGAACGCAGCGAGCGCGCGAGTCGAGGCGTCGAGCGCGTTCTCGGTCTTCGCCGACCAGGTGAGCAGGTGACGCGAGCGGGCATCTCCGCTGGGCGCCGGAGCGGGCGCTTCCTCGACCACCACGTGCGCGTTGGTCCCGCCGACGCCGAACGAGCTGACGCCAGCGCGACGCGGCCCCTGCGGCGAGTCCCACGAGCGCAGCGAGGCGTTCACCTGGAACGGCGTGCGCGCGAAGTCGATGGCCGGGTTGGGCTTCTCGAAGTGCAACGAGGGCGGCAGCTGCCGGTGCTCGAGCGAGAGCGTGGTCTTGATGAGGCCCGCGACGCCGGCGGCCGCGGTGAGGTGGCCGAAGTTGCTCTTGATGGATCCCAGCGCGCAGAAGCCCGTGTCCTGCGTGCGCGCGCGGAAGGCCTGGGTGAGGCCCTCGACCTCGATCGGATCTCCCAGTGGCGTCGCGGTGCCGTGCGCCTCGACGTAGCTGATGGTGCGCGGGTCGATGCCGGCGACGTCGTGGGCCATCGAGATGACCTCGGCCTGGCCGGTGACCGAGGGCGCCGCGAACGAGGTCTTGGCCGCGCCGTCGTTGTTGATCGCCGCGCCGAGGATCACCGCGCGAATGGTGTCGCCGTCGCGCTGCGCGTCCGACAGTCGCTTGAGCACCACCGCGCCGACGCCGTCGCTGAAGAGCGTGCCGGTGGCCTTGGCGTCGAACGGGCGGCAGTGCCCATCAGACGAGAGCATGCCGCCCTCGGAGTAGAGGTGCCCGGTGTGTTGCGGAATCGTCAGCGCGGCGCCGCCGGCCAGCGCGAGATCGCATTCCCCGTGGCGCAGCGAGTGGAACGCCTGGGCGACCGCGACGAGCGAGGTCGAGCACGCGGTGTGAATCGAGATCGCCGGGCCCTTGAGGTCGAGCTTGTGCGCGACGCGCGTGGCCACGTAGTCCTTCTCGTTGGCCACCATCACCTGGAAGGCGCCGATGCGCTCGATCGCCTCGGGGAAGGCGGTGACGTTGTTCGGGTAGTACGAGTTGTTGTGGGTGCCGGCGAACACGCCGACCGCGCCGTCGAAGGTGCCGGGCGCGTAGCCAGCCGACTCCATCGCGGTCCACATCGTCTCGAGCAGCAGGCGCTGCTGCGGGTCGATCATCTCGGCCTCGCGCGGCGTGATGCCGAAGAACGCGGCGTCGAAGTGCTCGATGCCGCCGAGAATGCCGCGCGCCGACACGTAGCGGGGATCGGTGCGGAGCCGCTCGGGGATCGAGGGGCTCGGCTTGAAGAAGGTGACCGACTCCACGCCGCCGGCGAGGTTCTTCCAGAGCGTCTCGAGATCGTCCGCTCCGGGGAAACGGCCCGCCATGCCGATGATCGCGATCGGCTCGGCGTCGGTGCGCTTGTGCGCGCGACGGGTGACGGACCCGGAGCGGCCTTCGACGAAGGTGGCGAGCCCCGCGATGGTCGGCGACTCGAAGAGCTTCACCACCGGCACGTCGAGGCCGAGCTCGAGGCGCAGGCGCGAGACGCACTTGAGCGCCAGCAGCGAGTTGCCGCCCAGCTCGAAGAACGAGTCGTTCACTCCGAGCTCGTCGATCGAGAGCAGCTTGCTCCACACCGCGGCCAGCTTTCGTTCGAGCTCGGTGCGGGGCGCGACGAATTCCTGCTGCAGGGTCGGGCGCTGCGTCGACGGGCGGGGCAGGGCGCGGCGATCGATCTTCCCGCTCGGCGTGCGCGGCAGCTCGGGCATCGCGACGAACGCCGCGGGCACCATGTACTCCGGCAGGGCGGACTCGAGGCGCGCGCGCAGCGAGCTGACCACCTCTCCGTCCGCGACCACGTACGCGACCAGACGCTTGTCGCCGGGCTCGTCTTCTCGCACCGTGACGGCGACCTGCTTCACGCGCGGGTCGGCCGAGATCGCGACCTCGACCTCGCCGAGCTCGATGCGGTAGCCGCGCACCTTCACCTGGCCGTCGATGCGCCCGAGGAAGTCGATGGTGCCGTCGGCGGCGTCGCGCGCGAGATCTCCCGAGCGGTACCAGCGCTGCCCGTCGAGCTCGATGAACTTCTGCGCGGTCAGCTCGGGGCGGTAGAGGTAGCCGCGGGCGACTGCGGTGCCTCCGAGCAACAGCTCACCTTCGGCGCCCTTCGCCACGGGCTTCAACTGCTCGTCGACGATGCGCGTGACGACGTTGGCGATCGGCCGGCCGATCGACGGCAGACGCGGCCACGACGACGGCGCTCCGGTCAGCGGCAGCGAGGTGACGACGTGCGTCTCGCTCGGGCCGTAGTGGTTGAAGAGCCGGCACGCGGGCAACTGCTCGAAGAACTTCACCACCTGCGGCGTGACCTGCAGTTGCTCGCCCGCGGTGACGATCTCCTTGAGCGCCGACGGGTACACGCCGTGCGAGGTCGCGACCTCACACAGGCTCTGCAGCGCGATGAACGGGAGGAAGAGGCGCTCGACGCGCTCGGCCTGCAGCAGCTCGAGCAGCTTCACCGCCTCGAGGCGCAGCTCTTCGCGAATCATCACCACCGTGCCGCCGGCGCACCAGCTCGAGAAGAGCTCCTGGAAGTGCACGTCGAACGACAGCGGCGCGAACTGGAGGGTGCGGCCGGCGCCGTGCTTCGACTCGGTGAGCTGCCACTCGATCAAGTTGGTCAGCGGCGCCTGGTGCATCGCGACGCCCTTGGGCTTGCCGGTCGAGCCCGAGGTGTAGATGGCGTACACGAGGTGCTCGGGGCCGCTGGTCGGAGTCAGTCGCGCGGCCTCGCTGACCGAGTCGATCTCGACCACCGCGAACGAGCCCTTGGGCAGCAGCGCGCGTGACTTCGCGTCGCAGACCAGCACCTTCGCGCGCGAGTCTTCGAGCATGAAGGCCAGGCGCTCGGCCGGGTAGTTCACGTCGAGCGGCACGTAGCCCGCGCCGCTCTCGAGCACGCCCAGCACCGCGACCGGCAACGAGAGTGAGCGCTCGACCGCGATGCCCACCACCACGTCGGGGCCGCAGCCGTGCTGCTTCAGCGCCTGGGCGAGGCCTGAGGCGCGCCGACCGAGCTGCGCGTACGTGAGCGTGCGCCCCTCGAACGTCACGGCGACGGCGTCAGGCGAGCGATCGATCTGCTGGTGTACCGCCTCGATCAGGCTGCGCATCTGTCCGTCCCCCTCAGCTCGCTGCTGCCGCCGCCCGCTGCGCCCGCACCTGCTTCACGAAGCCCAGCGTTTCCTTGATCGACAACGCCCGCGTGCCGATCACCAACCCCACGTAGATCAGCGCGTCGATGATGAGGCGCGCTGCCCCGAAGGATGCCAGCACCACCCGGTCGAGGACCATGACGATCACACAGGCGAGGGCCGATTTGATGACCATGGAAACCAGGCGCCGATCGGCCGCCGCTTTGCCGATTCGGTAGAACATCACGCTCACCACGAAGAGCTCGGTGCCGACCTGGGCGAGCGCACACGCAGCTCCTGCGCCGCCGGTGCCCCACGTCTTGCCGAAGGTGACGAGCACCATCACCAGCAGCGGGTTCACGAAGACGCTGAGCAACGACGTGACGGTGACGGTCCACTCTCCGCCGCTCAGGTTGAGGGCGACGGCGGTGACGGTGGCGACGTAGGTGAGCAGGAACGACGGCGCGAGGATGCTCAGCGCGAGCGCCGAGGCTGCGTACTGCTGACCGAGCAGCACGTGCACCCACACGTCGGCGCCGGCGGCGATGAAGAGCGAGGCGGGGAAGGCCAGGGTGAGCACCAGCTCGATCGTTCGCCGCACCATCGCCTGGTATTCGGCCTGCCCGCGGGCCTGGGCGCGCGCGAAGAGCGGCATCACCACGCCGCCGATCATCGGGGTGAGCACGAAGGTCATCTGCGCGAGCTCGCTGGCTGCGCTGTAGAGGCCGATCTCGGTGTCGTCGGCGCGCACCTTGAGCACGTTGACGTCGAACCGGTTGACGATCACGAGCGCGACCGCGTTCATGTAGAACGGGAAGCTGCTGCGGAGCACCGGCTTGAGCTGCTTCCAGTCGATCGCGAGCTTCAGCTTCAAGTGCTTGCGCGCGAGGAAGTAGCCGACCACCAGCTTGAGCGTCTCCGCGACGAAGACCGAGAGCGGAATGCCGACGATCGGCAGGTCGAACACGATCGTCGCCACGAAGCCCGCCGCCCACAGCAGCTTCGAGATGACGTTGATGGTCGACAGCCCGTCGATGGTTCGCGCCGATTGGAGCAGCGCCACGAAGGTCAGGTTGAAGGTGATCGCGCACTGCGCCGCGCCGGTGACCCACACCAGCAGGCGCACGTCGGGCGGCTGGCCCATCCATTCCAGCACGCCGTACATCGCGACGAAGGCGACGCCGGTGAGCACCGCGCGCGCGGCGAAGATGGTGCCGAGGAACTCGTTGGCCGCGTCGAGCGTGACCGGCACCACCTTGCGAATGTACGTGTCGATGCCGAGGCCCACGAAGGCGAAGGCGACGGTCGCGAAGGCGTCGGCGAAGTTGATGGGGCCCATCACCGCGGGGCCGAGGTGACGGCGCAGGGCGATGCGCACGCCGAAGCCGATGCCCAGGGTGAGGATCAGCGAGCCGCCGAGCTTGAGCGCGTTGCGCATCGAGACCGCCACGTCCTTGCGCGTCTCGTGGTGCTGATCGTCGTGCTGCGGAACCTCGCTCACCGGGCGGCCGTTCTAACGCACGCGCGAACGTGGCTCACTCGAATCTGCGGCTACGATCGCCGCCATGACGCCCGAACGGTGGACGGCGCTGTGCAAGTCGCTCGAGCGCTTGACGGGCTCGATCCTCGAGGGCGTCATCGCGTCGCACCGGGCGGAGGTGCTGACCTGGCCGGCGTCGGTGCGGCGCCTCGAGGCTGACTCTCCGTGGCTGGCGGGGATCTTCGAGGGCACGTTCGATCCGCGGCTCGAGCTGGCCGGGTGGGCGAGCGTGAAGCAGGTGCTCGAGCGCGACAACGCCAACCTGCGCACGCAGCCGTTCGAGCTGTTGAAGGCGTTCGGCCGGCACCTCGATGCGACGTTCGATCCACCCGACGTGGTGCTCGAGGAGTCCAACGACATCCGCTCGGCGTACGGGTGCGGCGGCGGCTCGGCGTCGTGGGTGCGCGGCAACTCGACGCAGACCATCGTGTTCGCGTCTGACGCGAGTGAGTCGCCCTCGGCCGGCATGCGCAGCTACGACAGCTGGATGACGCGCGGCCTCGCGAACGGGGCGGTGCTGACCGTGCTGGCCGATGACTTCCTCGACGGGCGCACGTTCACGGCGTCAGGCCCGTGCCCCGCGGTGCTGGAGCTGGCGCCGGCGTGGACCGCGTTCGTTCGCGGGGGCGAGTTGCCCGAGGTGAAGCGCGTGCTCGAGGCGACGCGCGTGCCCTGGCGCTGAGTCGCTTGTCGTTCGACGCGCTCAAAGTGGATAAGTCGGTGACCATGGCGGCGAAGAAGCGCGCACCTCCTCCGGCGTGCCCGACGAAGACCGAATCGCAGCCCAGGAACTTCGGCAAGGTCGGCCAGCTCGACGGCGACGGTCGGAAGACCGGCGCGCACGTTCGCGAGGCGAGCGATCACGTGGTGTTCGAGACGTGGCGCGAGGGGAAGCTCGACGGCCCGTGGCGGCTGTTTCGCAAAGGCCAACTCGAGGAAGAGAAGACCTTCCGGGCGGGCGTGCAGATCGGCGAGGCGTGGCGGTGGGACGCGAAGGGGCGCGCGACGAGCGAGCTGCACTTCGATGACCGGGGTCGCCGTCACGGCGTCGCGCAGCGCTGGAGCAACGGCAAGCTCGAGTGGTCGGCGCACTTCTTCGAGGGCGACCTGCACGGCGAGTTCGTGCGCGGAAAGGTCGCGCGGATCTTCGAGCGGGGCGTGCCGACGGATTTCCCCGCGCCGCTGAAGAAGAAGCTGCAGGGCGCGCTCGACGCGAACGCGCTGGTCGACGTCGTCGGCTGGCTCGAGGCCGACCTGGTGCCGCCGGACTGTGGTCCTGCGACGGCGTTCCGGCTGATCGAAGCGGGTGCGCTGCGCGTGACGTCACCGCAGTCGCTCGGGCCGCTGATCCCGGTGGCGAAGCGAGGGCGGCCGCGGGTCGCGTTCCTGTCGAAGCTGATCGAGGCGGCGAAGAGCTGGGCGCTGACCGACCTCACCTTCGGCACGCTCGACGAGCTGCTCGGATTGGTGTTCGTCGCCGACGAAGCTGCGCAGTGGGTGAAGGCCGCGTCGACCGCGAGCCCGTGGTTGCGGAGGCGTCTGCTGCACTTCCTGCGACGGCAGAAGGTCGCGGTGGAACTCAGTCCGGCCGACGAGCATGAGCTCCTCGCCGATCACTGCCGCAACGCGGTGCACTTCTCCTCGTGGCCCGCGGGTGATCCGCTCTCGGAATCACCGGAGCGGGGCAGGGCGTTGATCGACGCGGTGCTGTCGTCACCGCGGCGTACGCATCAACTCGCGGTGATCGGGCCGGCCTTGCGCGTGGCCAATCTCGAGCAGTTGGGGCGGTTGTTGCCGCTGGTCGACAACGAGCCGGACGCCTTGTTCGAGGCCTTGAGCGGGAAGAAGGACGAATGGCGCGTCCTCGCGGCGAGTGCGGGCAACCCAACGGCGTCGCTCGTCGCGGCGGTGCTGGTCATCGAGTCGGGTGATCTCGACCCGACCCTGGTGCAGCACATCGAGTTCTTCTTTCCCCCGTCGTTCGAGGCGATCGAGTGGACGCGGCGGGTGCGGAAGGCGTTGCGATCGCTCGGGCGCGCGCCTGCCAGCCCGGGCCTGTGGGGGCTCGAGTTCGTCGACGAGGCTGTGCGGTCGGCCGTGTTTCGTCGCACCGTCGACGCCTCGGTGACCCAGCCGGAATCGAACGAAGTGCTCGCGCTCGGGCTCAGCGGCGAATGCGTCGTGCCGCTCGCCAAAGCAGAGCTCGAACACGATGGCCTCCGCGCACTGCGGGGCCTGCAGATCCTCGTCACCGCGCTGGCCGTTCGCGAGGCGCCGATCGACGACGGCCTCGATGAGTTGATCGATCCCTTCGACCCGCGCGGTGCCGATCTCTGGAGGCTCACCTCGTGGGTGCAGGCCCACCCGAAGGTGTGGAAGCGCGCGATCGCTGCCCTCGGCCCGGAGCGCTCGCAGGCGTTCCTGCTGCGTCAGCTCACCCGGCCGTATCGCGGAGAGCTCAAGGACCGTTGGGCGTTTCCGTTCTCGTGGCTGACGTCGCCGGTCCCTCCCGCGCTCATCGAGGCCGCGGGTAAGTCGCTCGCGAAGCACCCCAGCCGCGCGTTGGCGAAGGACGCGCTGACGGCGCTCGGCGACGACGGGCGGAAGATCATCGCCGCCGCGCTCACGTTCGCCGACGACGCGGGCATGAACGATCTCCGGCTCACGTTTCCGGTGGGGTAGGGAAATGTCACCGCGAAATCGGGTCACACTACTTCTATTGGTGCCCAGCCGGGCTCCTTCGGAGTGGCTCGAGGTCCTCGACGCCGGAGAGCGAGAACGTCACGCGCGCTTCAAGTTCGAGGCGGATCGGCAGGCCTTTCTCGCGGCGCACGGGCTGCTGCGTCACGCGCTGAGCCGCCACGTGACGAGCGTCGCGCCGATGGACTGGCGCTTCACCACGCGCGAACACGGAAAGCCGTTCACCACCGACGCGCCGGGCGTGCACTTCAACCTGAGCCATTGCCGCGAGCTGGTGGTGGTGGCGATCGGCCCACGGGAGCTCGGAGTCGACGTCGAGCCCATCGATCCCCGCCACGCCACCGACGACGTCGCGCGCCGCGTGTACGGCCCCGGCGAGCTGCCGCACTCGAAGGGCGACGCGTTCTTCACGCGTTGGGCGCTGAAGGAAGCGTGGGTGAAGGCGACCGGCATCGGGCTGCACGATGACCTGCCGTCGTTCGAGCTCGAGATCTCCGACGACGGCACCGCGAAGGTCGTGCGCGGAGACGCGGCGCAGTGGCGGTTCCGCTGGTGGGCCCGCGCGGGAGTTCGCCTCGCGGTGTGCGTCGACAGTGCAGAGCCGCTCGAGATCGAGTTGAAGGACTGGGAATGAAGCAGCTCGTCCTGGTGGTGCTGGTGCTTGGCGCGGCGGCGGCTGCCTTCGTGTGGTCGCGCTACCGCGGGTCGGTCGAGGTGTCTCCGTACGATCTCGCCGACCGGTCGCTCGAAGAGAACGCCACCGAGGCCAGGCGCATCAACGGCACCGTGGTGCAGCTCGGAGGCCTGCGCGCCATCGTCCGCGAGCCGGTCGGCACCAACGCGTGGTTCCTCTACTGGGGCGGCAACACGTCGACGTACTTCAAGGAATCACTCGACACGATCGCCGCGCTCGAGCTGCCGGAATCGATCGGCGTGCTGGTGGTCGCTCCGCCTGGCTACGACGGCTCCGAGGGGCACCCTGATCCCGAGAACGTGCCGCGGGCGGCGATCGCCGCGCGTGATTGGCTCGTGAACACGAAGCACGCGACCGCGATCGTCATGGGCGGGTTCTCGATGGGCGCGCTGTCGGCCATCGTCGCGGCGAGTCCTCCGATCACGAAGGGCATCGTGTTGCTCGCGTCGTTCACGTTCTTCGATACGGGCGATCCCTCGCGCTTCATTCGGCTCAAGGTGCCGGTGCGCTACGTGCCGCCGCTCGATCAGCCGCCGCCCGCGGTGAAGGCGCTGGTGCTGCACGGCGAAGAAGACGACGGCTTCCTGCCGCAGATGGGGAAGGACGTGGCGAAGTGGCTGCACGCCGACTTCGCGCCGATTCCCGGGTGTGGGCACGTCGCGATTCAGACGCACCCGCTGGCCATCAAGCGCGCGCGGAAGTTCATCGTGGAGCGGCTGGAGTCGTCTCCGGCTGAAACACCACCGGCCACGTCACCTTGATCGTCCCGTCGCTCGGCATCGCGCGAGAGGGCGGGAACTTCACCTTCATCAGCGCGTTCTGGACGCACGTGCGAAACGCCGGCGGGGCGTCGGGAGTGCCCTGCCAGCCGACTTCGACCGAGTCGATTCCGCCTGACGAGTTGATGACCAGCACCGAGACCACCTTGCCGCGCAGGTCCGGCGTGAGCTGCAGCGCGTCGCGGTAGCAGAGCTTCAGGTCCGGGTTGGCGCGCCGGAGAACGCGGCGAAAGAGCTCGCGATCGATCGACGACGAGAGGAGCAGGGCGATCAGGAGCGCAGGCACAAGGGCCTGACACCGGCCGCGCCGCGTTAGTTTCGGCGAAGTCGGCCAGTCAGAGGAATTCGAGGACACGCGTCGCGTGGCACATGAAACCTCGCCAACCGACGCACGAGGCGACTCAGCCCCTGCAAGTGCTGCGCGTGCGCAACGGTCCGCCGGTCTATGGCCGGCCTGACCACGAGGCCCTTCCGAAGATCGATGGAGTGAAGCTCGTGAAGCAGACCGAGGAAGAAGACGATCTCGCGATGGTTCGGCGCAACGGAGTCATCAAGTGACCTGGTTGCTCGACACCAACGTCTTGCTCGCCCTGTCGAGCGCCCAGCATCAGGATCATGAAGCCGCCCAGCGTTGGTTCGCGGGGGTTCAGCGCTTCGCGTCGTGCCCCATCACTCAGGGTGGGCTGCTTCGCAACTTCGCCCGCATGCAAGACAGGGCTTCGCTCAGGGAGGCATGGAACTTCCTCGAGGCGGTGCTCGATCACGATGCGCACGAGTTCTGGGCGGACGTCATCGATTACCGCTCGTCGGTGCCGCATGTGCAGCTTCAAGGCGCGGCGCAGGTCACTGATGCGTACCTTGCCGCGCTCGCACGTCATTACGGCGGTCGGGTGGCGACGTTCGGTCGCGCCTTCGCGGCGCTTCACTCAGACGTCGTCACGAACATCGGCGCGACCTGACGCAATCGATCCGCGCAGCCATCGTTGATGGCGCCCGGAGGGGGATCGTGGC
Source organism: Myxococcaceae bacterium (assembly GCA_046351675.1). Taxonomy (GTDB): domain Bacteria; phylum Myxococcota; class Myxococcia; order Myxococcales; family Myxococcaceae; genus Archangium_A. The sequence goes on along the minus strand of JAXLYB010000011.1, from coordinate 59,309 downwards.
GCAGCTGAGGGCAGGGTGGCCGTGGCTCGTGCTTGCACTGGCAGGCACGCCTGCGCGCGCCCAGGACGCCAACTTCGCCGACGAAAACGCCGCAGCGGAACGTGCACGTTTGACGGGCGTGGTGATGAGCAAGGGCACGCGTGACCCGGCCTTGCTCGCCCGCATCTCGACCCACGACGGCGGCGTCGTGCTCACCGAGGTCGACGCCGAGGGCCGATTCTCCGTCGAGGTGCCACCCGGAGAACTCACTCTCACCGTCACGGCGCCCGCGCACCGTCCGCGCACCGTGCGCGAGTCGCTGTCGCCCGGCCAGCAGCTCGACGTCGTGTACCGCCTCGACCCTCAGTTCACGCGCGCGTTTGAGACGGTGGTGCGAGACGAGCCCGATCGTTCGGAGGTGTTGCGCCGGTCACTCAGCGGCCCCGAGGCGCACGAGGTCGCTGGCACCATGGGAGACCCGCTGCGCACGGTGATGTTGCTCCCTGGCGTCACGACGCTCGCGAGCGGGCTGAGCTACCCCGTGGTGCGCGGCTCGACCCCGGCTGCGACCGGCTTCTTCCTCGACGGCGTCAAGCTGCCGCAGCTGTACCACTTGCTGGCGCTCACGCCGGTGGTGAACCCCAACTTCGTCGAGAGCGTCGACTTCTTCCCTGCCAACGCGCCCGCGTCATTTGGCCGCCTCTCGGGTGGCGTGGTGTCGTTGCAGACGGCGAAGGCGCGCGACGATCGAGTCCACCTCAACGTCTCGCCCGACCTCCTCGGTACGAGCGCCTTCGCCGAGATCCCCATCAGCGCGACGGGCACCAACATCACCTTGAGCGGCACGGTGACCTACGCCGCCTGGATGCTCGGGCTGCTCAACGCCACGAAGGTGCTGCCGAACGGCATGACGCCCACGCTGCAGTCGTACGACTACCAGGCGCGGGTCGAGCAGGCCGTCGGCAAGGGGTCGGTGCGGTTGCTGGCGTTCGGCTCGAGCGACGTGGCCGGCATTCGCAGTCCACCGATGAGTGGACTGCCCTCGGCGTTGTTGGCGACCTCGCGCTTTCACCGCATCGACTTGCGCGGGCGCATGCCGATCGGCCCGGGCACGCTCGAGCTCGGCACCAACGTCGGCTGGGACACCATCGGCCTCGATGGCGAAGACACCGACGCACGGAAGGGCTCGTTCCTCCTCGACCGGTTCCAGTGGACAGCGCGCGGCAACTACCGCGTGCGACTCGGTGAGCACTTCCAGGTCGGGGTCGGCGCCGACTTCGAGCAGCAGAGCAACCGCGCGCTCGTCACCCTGGGCCTCGGCCCAGCCGGAGACCTCTTGCGACAGTCGACGCAAGGTCGCTTCTTCGGCTCGTTCGTCGAGGCGGCGTACCTGAGCGACCGTTGGGCCATCACCGCGGGCGCCCGCGTCGACACGTGGCACCTGCCCCCGAGCCTGACCCTCGTCTCGGCTGACCCGCGCCTCGACGTGCGCTTTCGACCGATCTCCGAGTTGTCGCTGCACGCCAACGCGGGCCTCGCGCACCAGGCGCCGATGTTGCTCATGTCGCTGCCCGTCTCCGACGTCGCGGCCCTCGGTTCCGGGCTGCAGGAAGTCGGTCAGTTCGGCGTCGGTGCGACCGCGCGCCTGCCCTTCGCGGCCAACCTCGAGGTCTCGATCGACGGCTTCTACAACCACCTCTTCCAGGCCCGCGAACGCAGCCTCAACGAGTTCGTCACGGGCGTCAGCACGCTCGACGATGCGTTCGCCGGCTCGCGGTGGGGGCGGGCGTATGGGCTGGAGTTGATGGTCCGCTTGCCGCTGCAGGGGCGCTTCTTCGGCTGGGCCAGCTACACGCTCATGCGCAGCGAGCGCATGCGCCGCTTCGCGATCTTCGACGCCAGCCAGCACGCGACCGGTGAGGCGACCGCGATGGTGCCCTTCACCTTCGATCAGGCGCACACGCTGAACGTCACCGCCGGCGTGCAGCTGCCCAAACAGTTCAAGCTGGGCGTCTCGTTTCATCTCCACACTGGCCGGCCAGAGTCGGGCGACTTCGGGTCCCGCACCATGCGCGCGGTGGAAGATCCCACGACCGGGGCGCAGGCGTGGCAGCCGGTGCCGCTCAACCAGGTCGACCGACTGCCGGCCTTCGTTCGCGTCGACGCGCGGGTCTCGAAGCAGATCAACTTCAGCGTGCTCAACGCCGAGCTCTACCTCGATGTGATGAACACCTTCGGCATTCCCGAGGTGCTCGGCTACTCGTACGCGTTCAGCGGTGAGCCGAGTGCGCCCACCGCTTTCAAGGAACCCCTCGCGGTGCCAGTGGTGTTGCCGACCTTCGGCGTGAAGGTGAACTACTGATGCGCGCCCTGACGACGATGGCGGTGGTGTTGTGCGCAGGCTGCATGCAGAACCCCGACGAGTTGCTGCCCATTCATGGTGCGGTGATCGGCGCCGAGCCCGATCAGACGGTGCGCTTGCGGCGTCGCATCGAGCGGGAGGCGTGCGAAGTCGGCGAACGCGACGAGCTGCTCCAGGAAGCGCCGCTCGATGCCGATGGTGGCTACGTGTTTCGCTTGTTCCGCGCCGAAGGGCAGGCGCTGGGTGTGCCGGGCCAGTTCTGCTTCCGGCTGGAGACCAGCTTCCGCTCGGGCAGTCGGTCGTGGTCACAGCTCAACGGGCTGCTGCTCGACAACCCCGTCGCCCCGCTGAGGGACTGGAACACCGCCGTGTTCGTCGACGCTGGCCTGCTGTCGTTCACGCCCGTCGTCCCGCTGCCGCCAGACTCCTTCACGTCGTTCGCAGCGCCAGCTGTGCCTGCGAGCACCCTGGACCACACGCTCACGGTGACCGGCGACGCTGGGCTGATCTGGCGCGCCACCGACACCACGAGCGACCTCGGTGACGGCGGGGTGTTCTCCCGGCGCGAGGCGCTGCGGCTGGACGACGCGGTGCTCGAGGACTTCAGCGGAATGGCCGAGCTCGAGGCGGTGCTCGCTGACCCGAACGAGCACGGGCACTACTTCACGTACACCACGAGCCTGGCTCCGGTGCATTTTCGCCCGCCGCGCGATCTGGCGGTGCAGGGCGCCGCGATTCCGTTGAGCCGAGGGCTGGCGTGCGCGCCGATGGTCGACCCATGTCCCTTCACCGACGGCTCGCTGGAGGCGATCGATGCAGGCCTGGTGACGCACCTCGACCTCGCTCTTGCCCAACCGGCGGTGCTGCGTGCCCTCGTGTTGCGCGACGTGACGTTGTTCGGCGCGACAGTGGCCGTCGACATCGTGCTCGAAGACGGCGGCGTGTGGACGCTCGAAGACCGCGGGCGGAACCTCACGTTCGACGGCTCGCGTGAGTCGGTGCTCATGCTCGAGGACGGTGGGTTCCTCGCGACCAGCAACAGCTATCGGTTGCTGCCCCTCGACGCCGGATCGCCCGCGCGCGCGGTGACCGTGCGCTTCCCGTACGGGTTGGTTCGTCTGCGCGAACTCTCGGTCTTCTGACGTCGCGTCAGGCCAGCAACCGCTCGAGCGCCTGCCGCGTCTCCGGCGGCAGGGTCGGCGTCATCCGCAGCGCCCGCCGCGACAACAACCGGTACAGGCTCCCCAGCTCCGTCGGCAACGACTCGAGGTGCGCCTGCACCACGCTGACATCGCCGCGCACCACCGGCCCGGTGAGGCCCTTCTCGAGCCCGCGCGCCTCGACCCCCCGCAGCGCTGACTTCGACAACGGCAGCAACGCCCGCAGCGCTTCATCGCGATCGAGGCCCGCCTCTTCGAACGCGCTCACTGCCGCGTCGAGCAACGCCGCGAGCAGCCCCGCCGAGAGCACCGCGCCCGCGTGGTACGGCGCGCGACCGGTCTCCGGCACCTCGAGGGTGTTCATCTCGAGCGCCTCGGCCATGCGCACCAGCACCGCGTGCAGCGCGCGATCGGTCGACGCCAGCGCCACCGTGTGCCCCGAGAGCGAGTCGCGCTGATCCGAGATCGCCGCCAGCGGGTGGAACGAGCCGAACGCCCGCTTCTTCCCCCGCGCCTGCGCGAAGACCGCCAACGGCAACGCCCCGCTGCAGTGCACCACCGCCGTCTGCGCGCCGAGATCTTCTTCGACCAGCTCCAGCGCGGGACCGACCGCCGCGTCCGGCACGGCCAGCACGCACACCTGGGCTTCCCGCAGCGTCTCGTGATCCGCCAGCGCGAGGCGGGCGAGGGCGGCGCGGCGCACCGACTCCGCCGAGCGCGGCAGCACCGACACCGTCCACCCGGCGCGCTTGAGGCCCAGCGCGAGCGCGCCCCCGATGCGGCCGAAGCCGACGATCACCACCCGCGGGGGCGAGGCGCTGCGACGAGCCTTCTTCTTCATGACCGCACAGACGAGAACTGGAGCTGCCCCGCCGCGAGCTCGACCCGCACCGAGTCGCCCTCGGCGAAGTCACCCGCGAGGATCTTCTCGGCCAGCGGCCCTTCGACCAGGCGCTGCACCGTCTGGCGCATCGGCCGCGCTCCGAGCGAGGGATCGAACCCGCCGCTCTTGAGGAGGTGCCCGACCACCTCGTCGGTCGCCTCGTACGCGATGCCCTTCTCGGTCTTGAGGCGCTTGCTCGACTCGGCGAGCAGCAGCGTCGCGATCTTCGCCACCTCGACTTCCTTCAGCGGCTTGAACGCGCAGCGCTCGTCGATGCGGTTCCACAGCTCCGGAGGCAGCGCCTTGCGCGCCTGGTCGCTCGCAGCTTGATCCGCAGCCACCGAGACCGCTTCCGCGCCGAAGCCCATCGAGCGGCTCTTCGCCGAGAAGGCCTCCGCGCCGAGGTTGGTGGTGAGGATCACGATGGTGTTCGAGAAGTCGATGTGGCGGCCCTTGCCGTCCGTCAGCCGGCCCTCTTCGAGCACCTGCAGCAGCAGCAGCAGCACCTCGCGGTTGGCCTTGTCGATCTCGTCGAGCACCACCACCGACGACGGCTTGCGCCGCACCGGCTCGGTCAGCTGGCCACCTTCGCCGAAGCCCACGTAGCCCGCCGGCGCGCCGATCAACCGCGACACGCCGTGGCCTTCCGACATCTCCGACATGTCGATGCGAATCATCGCGTCGCGGCTGCCGAACACGACCTCCGCCAGCCCGCGCGCCATCTCGGTCTTGCCGACGCCCGTGGGACCGAGGAACAGGAAGCTGCCCATCGGCCGCCGCGACGAGAACCCGGCGTAGTTGCGGCGAATCACCTTCGCGACGCGATCGATCACCTCTTCGTGGCCGATGACGCGCTTCTTGAGATCGCTCTCCATCGACAGCAGCCGCTCGGAGTCGTTCATCAACAGCCGCTCTTCGGGCAGCTGCGCCAGCTTGGCGATCACGCGCGCCACGTCTTGCGGCTCGACCAGGTGACGCCCTTCGCGCGCCGTGCGCGAGCCCGCGAGATCGAGCACCGAGATCGCCTTGTCGGGCAGGAACCGGTCGGTGATGTACTTCGCGCTCATCGAGGCCGCGGCCTGCAGCGTCTCCGGCGCGTATTTCAGACGGTGGTGCTGCTCGTACCGGCCGATGACGCCGTTCAAGATGTAGACGGTGTCGGGAATCGAGGGCTCGTTCACCACGACCGGCGTGAAGCGGCGCTCCAGCGCGGGATCGTTCGAGAGGTGTTTGCGGTACTCGTCGTGCGTCGTCGCGCCGATGCAGGGGAACTCGCCGCGCGACATCGCCGCCTTCAGCTCGTTCGCCGCGTCCTGCGGGCCGTCACCCGTCGAGCCCGCGCCCATCAGGGTGTGGATCTCGTCGATGAACACCACCACGCGCCCCGCGCTCTTCACCTCGTCCTTGAGGGCGTTGAGCCGCTCGCTGAACGAGCCGCGCAGCTGCGTGCCGGCCACCAGCGTGCCCATGTCGAGCTCGATGATGAGCCGCTCGCCGAGCGGACCGCGGAGGTGCGCCAGCTGCTGCGCCACGCCCTCGACCACCGCCGTCTTGCCGACGCCAGGCTCGCCGAGGAGCACCGGGTTGTTGGTGCGGCGCTTGCCGAGAATGTCGATCACCTCGTCGATCTCGCGCGCACGACCGACGACCGGGTCGAGCTTCCCTTCGCGCGCGAGCGCGGTGAGGTTCTTCCCCAGCCCGGTCAGCAGCGGGAACGTGCGCGGATCGAGCTGCCACTTGCCGGAAACGACCGACGGCGAGGGCGAGGGCGACACGAGCGGCGCCGGCACCGGCGGAGGGATCGCGTGCACCGGCGGAGGCGGCAACGCCTGCAGCGCCGCCACATCTTCATCACTCACGTCATCGACGAGATCGCGAATCGAGAGCGTCGGCTTGAGCGTCGCGGGGCGGGGCGCCGACGGCATCGGCGAGACCGTCGCGGTCGCACGCCCGGGAGGCGCGAAGGGCAGGGGCGGCGCACCCACCGGCCGGCCCGACGACGCGCGCGGCACGTTCGGCGGCAGCTCGCGCTGCAGCATCAGCCGGCGCGGCATGCGACCCGAGGTGAAGTACGAGAGCGCGGTGTTGCGCAGGGCGGTGAGATCCATGCCCGTCTTGAAGAGCAGGTCCTGCGCGGCGCAGCGCACCCGCGTCATCGCGATGAGCGCGTGCAGGCAGTCGGCCTCGGGGGAGCCACAGTTGGCGGCGATCTCCTTGCCGCGCTCACGCAGCTCCTTCACCAGGCCTTCGGGCTCGCTCGGCGCGGAGGTCAGCAGCTCGAGCAAGACGTCTTCGTTGACGTTCTTCTCGCTCAGCAGCATCGCCGCGCGGTTCTCCACGGTGAACATCGCGAGCAGCACGTGGGCCGTCGTGAGCCGCTGGTTCACGCTGCGTGCGATGTCCTCGGCTTCCACCATCGTCTGCGCGAAGTCACTGCTCTCGACCATGGGACGAGTTTGTAGCCCCGCGAGATCACGCCTCCAAATTTTCCGCTACAGGGTTCGACAGGTCTGTGTGGGGCTGGTTTTCCATACTCACTTCAAGTGGTTGCGAAACTTCTGGGTCGGTGAAATCACCTCGTCCCGCGCGCGTTGAGTGCGCGCCGGTCCCCCTCATGGAAGCCCTCACCCTCCCGCTGCGCTCGCTGCTCGATCCCGTCGGGTCGATTCCCCGCGCGGTCGAGTCGCGCCGGTGGTTCATCCCACTCCTGTTGCTGTGCCTCACCACCGCCGGGGCCGGGGCGATGATCGCGCTCCGCCTCGATGCCTCGCGCGTCGTCATTCCGAAGATGGCGATGACCGGCGAGCTGATGAAGGCCAGCGAGCGCGAGGTGAACGAGGCCATTCAGCAGGCCGAGCGCGTCGCCCTCGTCGGAGGCATCGCCAAGGGCCTGCTCTTGATGCCCTTGCTGGTGCTGATGCTGGCGGTGGTCTTGAAGATCTCGGTGTGGCTCATCGGCCGCAAGGCGCTCTTCGCCGACCTCTTCACCGTCGCCGCGCTGGCGATGCTGCCGGTCGCGGTGTTCCACGGCATCGAGGTGCTCGCGGCGGTGCGGCTCGACCTCATCACCCCGCGCGTCGCGGAGTCGCTGGTGCCCTCGTCGCTCTCGGCGCTCGCTGAGGCCGGTGGCGCGCTCGGGCGGGTCTACAAGGCGCTCGACTTCGTGAACCTCTGGGCCGCGGTGGTGCTCGGGCTCGGCGTCTCGGCCGCCTCGAAGTGGTCGCCGTGGCGCGGCGTGGCCTTCGGTCTCTTTCTCTACGTGCTCTTTGCCTGCGTCGTCTTCATCGGCCTGCCCGGAATGATGCCCGGCGAAGGCGGCGGCGGCATGGGAGGTGGTCGTTGATCGTCGCCGTGTTGTCCCTCGCGCTCGCCGCGGGTCCCGCGAAGACGCAGCTCACCCTCGACGAGGTGAAGAAGGCCTCGCGTGAGTCGCTCGACGCCATTCGCGCCACCCTCGACGTCACGCGCGCCGAGGCGGCGACGAAGACCAGCCGCTCGGTGATCTTCCCGCAGGTCGATCTCAACCTCGGCGCGGGCGTCACGCTCGTCGGTGCCCAGCGCGCGTTCAGCACCGTGCCGACCTTCGACGCGAACGGCGCGCTCACCGGCTTCGAGCAGCGCCAGGTCACGACCAACCCGGTCACCCAGGCCCGCTACACGCTCGGGCTCACCGTCAACCAGCTCATCTACGACGGCGGCCGCTGGTGGAACCAGATCGCCCAGTCCGGCGCGCAAGAAGAGGCCGCGCGCGGTCAGCTCGCCGAGCAGCAGATGGCCAGCGAGCTCGAGGCCGTGCGCCGCTTCTACGAGCTGGTGAAGGCGCAGCTCGCGCTCAAGGTCTTCGAGGAATCGGTCACGCGCAGCCAGCAGAACGTCGATCGTGCGACTGCGCTCTACGAGGCCGGCAAGGGCCAGCGCAGCGCGATGTATGACGCGAAGACCTCGCTCGCGAACGACGAGATCAACGTGGTGCGGCAGCGGCAGCGCATCTCGCAGGCGCGCCAGTCGCTGCTGCAGTGGCTGGGCCGCCCTGACTCCGACGTGGAAGCCGTGGTGCCGCCCGTCGAGCCTCCGGGACCGGCCGTCGCCACCGCCGCTGCCATCGAGACCGCGAAGAAGCAGCGCCCGCTCTTCAAGTCGCTCGAGGCCAACGTGCGCGCGGCCGAGCTGGGCGTGTCCGTCTCGCGCGCCGACTACTTCCCGCGCATCAGCGCCAACGTCGCCTACCAGCGCCAGTCGCCTGACCTCGGCCTCTTCTTCGACCCCACCAAGCAGAACGTGCTCTCGCTGGGCGCCAACATGACGTGGGACCTGTTCTCGGGCTTCCAGCACGACGCGCAGGTCGATCGCGCGAAGGCCGACCTCGCGCAGTCGCAGGCCGTGGAGCGGCAGTCGATCATCGATCTCGAGGCGGAGATCGCCCGCACCAACGACGCGTGGGCCGCGGAGGTCGAGGTGCTCGCCATCAGCGAAAAGAACCTCGCGCTCGCCAACGAACAGGTGAAGCTCGAAGAAGAGCGCTTCGCCGCCGGCGCGGGTTCGACGCTCGAAGTGCGCAACGCGCAGATCAAGTACACCCAGGCGCAGCTCTCGGTGCTGCAGGGCAGGGCAGACGTCGCCACCGCCCACGCAGCCCTCGAGCGCGCCATCGGAGGGACGCCGCAATGAGCTGGTGGAAGATGTTGATCGCCGCAGTGATCGTGCTCGGCGTCGGCGGCATGACCTTCGCCGGCCTGAAGGAAAAGCCGCCGCCCGCGACCGAGGTGCAGTTCGGCAAGGTGAAGAAGGGCCCCATCACCCGCACCGTCACCGGCGCGGGCAAGGTCGAGGCCGCCACCACCGTGAAGATCAGCTCGAACCTCTCGGGCGATCTCGTGGAGCTGCCGGTGAAGGTCGGCGACACCGTCACCAAGGGCCAGGTGCTCGCGAAGTTGGATCGGCGCCGCTTCGAGGCGTCGGTGAAGCAGGCGGCCGCGGCGTACTCGGCGGCCAAGGCCGAGATCGCCACCGTGCAGGTCGACATCGATCGCCTGACCAAGGAGCTCGAACGGGTGAAGGGCCTCGTCGGCAAGGGCCTCGCGTCCGCCGCCGAGGCCGAGCGCGCTGACTCCGATCTCGCGTCCGCCCGCGCCCGCCAGGCCGCCCAGGCCGATCGCGCCAGCCAGGCCGGCGCCGCGCTCGAAGAAGCGCAGAACAACCTCGGCAAGACGACGCTCTACTCACCGATCGACGGCAACGTGATCGAAGTGACGCGCGAGGTCGGCGAGCGCGTGCGCGGGTCCGACTTCAACGAAGACGTGGTGATGACGCTGGCCGCGCTCCACGTGATGGAAGTGAAGATCGAGGTCGGCGAACACGAAGTGGTGCACTTGAAGCTCGGTCAAAAGTCAGACATCAAGATCGACGCCTTCGAGGGCCAGACGTTCGAGGGCACCGTGGTCGAGATCGCGCAGAAGGCGCTCATTCGCAACCCGGGCACCGAGCAGGAAACGACCAGCTTCCCCGTCACCGTCGCGCTCACCGCCAAGCCCGACGGCGTCATGCCCGGCATGTCGGCCGAGGTGAAGGTCACCGCCGATCAGCGCGACAGCACGCTCATCGTGCCCGTGCAGGCCGTCACCGTGCGCCCCGAAGCGATGCTCGCCGACACCGGCGCCAACATCGAAGGCAACAAGCTCGCCGCGCCGAAGAAGGGCGAGACGTTCGCCAAGGTGGTCTTCGTGGTCGACGCCGAGAAGCACGTGCACCCGCGCCGCGTGAAGACCGGCATCTCGTCGGACACCGACATCGAGATCCTCGAGGGGCTGCAGGAAGGCGACGAGATCATCGAGGGCCCGTACCGCACGCTCGCCAAGGATCTGAAGGACGGCGACCTCGTGGAAGAACAGAAGCAGGGCGGGCCGGGCAAGCGGGGCGGTGGCGGCCCCGGGCACAAGCGCGGCTGAACATGCTCATCGAGCTCAAGGACATCGCGCGCGAGTACCAGGTGGGCGGCGAGCTCGTGCGCGCCCTCGACGGCGTGAGCATCAACATCGAGCGCGGCGAGTGGGTCGCCATCATCGGCCAGTCGGGCTCGGGCAAGTCGACGCTGATGAACGTCGTGGGCTGCCTCGACACGCCGACGCGCGGCTCCTACCTGCTCAACGGCAAAGACGTCTCGCACATGGGCGACGACGAGCTCGCCGCGATCCGCAACAAGGAAATCGGCTTCATCTTCCAGAACTTCCAGCTGCTGCCGCGCGAGACGGCGCTCGCCAACGTCGAGCTGCCGCTGGTGTACCGGGGCGTGTCGGCGAAGGAACGGCGCGAGAAGGCCATCGAAGCGCTGCACAAGGTGAAGCTCGAGCACCGCATGACGCACAAGCCGACCGAGCTCTCGGGCGGTCAGCGCCAGCGCGTCGCCATCGCCCGCGCGCTCGCCGGAGATCCCTCGCTGCTCCTCGCCGACGAGCCCACCGGCAACCTCGACAGCAACACGGGTGAAGAGATCGTGCGGCTCTTCGACGAGCTCCACAAGGCCGGCCACACCATCGTGCTCGTCACCCACGAGCCCAAGCTCGCCGCCCGCTGCCCGCGCGCGGTGCGCCTCTCGGACGGCAAGGTCGTCGGTGATGGCCCTGGCGCGCAGGTCGCCTGGCAGGAAGTGCGCGCTCCCGCACCCGCCACGGAGGCGGCGCGCGCCCCATGACGCTCCGGGTCGACCTGCTCGAGGGTTCGCGCATCGCGGTGCGCTCGCTGGCCAACCACCGGCTGCGCACGGTCTTGACCACCGTGGGCGTCGGTATCGGCGTGGCCACGCTGCTCGCGATTCTCGGCATCACCCAGGGCCTCGACACCAGCTTCCAGGCGCAGCTCGCCTCGCTCGGCTCGGGCAGCGTGTACGTCAGCAAGCAGCCCTGGGTGCAGATGGGCAACTGGTGGGAGTTCCGCGGCCGCAAGCAGATCACCCTCGATCACCTCGAGGCGGTGCGCAGCCAGTGCACGGTGTGCGGCGCGGTGGTGCCCATTCTCGATGAAGAAGATGACGTCGAGTTCATGGGCCGCACGCTGAACATGGTGAACATCACCGGCTCCACGGGTGAGTGGCTGTCGGTCAGCGGCTTCGAGGTCACCAACGGCCGCTTTCTCACCGAGGCCGACAACGAGAGCCGGCGCCTGGTCGCGGTGATCGGCACCGATCTCGCCGACACGTTCTTCCCCGACATCGACCCGGTGGGGAACACCATCCGCGTGGCGGGCAAGCCGATGACGGTGATCGGCGTGCTCTCGCGCAAGGGCAAGATCCTCGACCAAAGCCAGGACCTCACCGTCATCATTCCCTTCAACACCTTCAAGTCGTTCTTCAAGGGCCGCCGGTCGATCGACATCGGCATCCAGGTGAAGAACCCCGAGGAACTCACGCAGGCCGAAGATCAGCTGGTCGGCATCTTGCGGCGCGCGCGGCAGACCCCGCCCGACAAGCCCGACGACTTCGCGATCAACAAGCCCGAGCAGCTCGCCTCGACCTACGAGCAGCTCACCGGCGCGCTCTACGGCGTGGCGCTCGGCATCGGCTTCATCACGCTGCTCGTCGGCGGCATCGGCATCATGAACATCATGCTGGTGTCGGTGCGCGAGCGGACGCGGGAGATCGGCATTCGCCGCGCGCTCGGCGCCAAGAAGCGCACCATCATCACCCAGTTCGTGCTCGAGGCGACGCTGGTGTCGGCCGTCGGCGGCGCGATGGGCACCCTGGTCGGCCTCGGCGGCGCGAAGATCGTCAGCCTCATCACGCCGCTCGCCGCCACCGTGAAGCCCGGCACCATCGCCTTCGGCATCGGGTTCGCCGCGCTGGTCGGCCTGGTGTTCGGCATCTGGCCCGCGGCGCGCGCCGCCAACCTCGACCCCGTCGAAGCCCTGCGAGACGAGTGACCATGCGGAACTTCGTGCGCGCCTTCTTCGACAACATCGGCCTCGCGTTCGGCACGTTCGTCGCCCACCCGCTGCGCACCCTGCTCACGCTGCTCGGCATCGTGATCGGCGTCTCGACGGTGATGACCATGATGGCGCTGCTCGAGGGCCTGCGCGTCAAGGTGAACAAGGACTTCAGCCAGCTCGGCGCCAACGTCTTCCGCGTCGACAAGTGGCCCCAGGGCTTCCACTTCGGCGGCGGCGGAGTCGACTGGAACAAGATCGCCCGGCGGCCTCCGCTCACCGTGGCCGACAAGCGCGCGCTCGCCGATCAGTGCCCCCACGTGCTGCGCACCGGTGCCTCGTCGTGGCAGCCCGCCCAGAAGGTGCGCACCGCGATGGCGGAGACCCAGGCCAACGTCTTCATCATCGGCGCCACCGTCGAGTACCCCGACACCTCGGGGGTCACCATCGCCAACGGCCGCATGTTCAACGACGCCGAGGAAATGGACGGCCGCCGCGTCGCCGTGCTCGGCCCCGACGTCGCCGACAAGCTCTTCCCCTCGCTCGAGCCGCTGGGCCAGGAAGTGCGCCTCAAGGGCCGGCCCTACACGGTGATCGGCGTGATGGAACGGCGCGGCAAGCTGCTGGGCATGTTCAACCTCGACAACCAGGTGATGATCCCCATGAGCACCTTCCTCGGCGCGTACGGCAAGCGCCGCGGCATGTCGCTCAACATCGAGGCGAAGGACAAGGACAGCGTCGACAAGGCGATGGAAGAGGTGACCCGCGTGATGCGCCAGCGCCGCGAGGTCGCCCCGATGGACGACAACAACTTCGAGATCTCCACCAACGAGTCGATGGCCAAGTCGCTCAACGATCTCAGCAACGTCGTCACCGCGGCCACCTTCGGCGTGTGCCTGCTCTCGCTGATCGTCGGCGGCATCGGCATCTTGAACATCATGCTGGTCTCGGTCACCGAGCGGACCCGGGAGATCGGCATTCGCAAGGCGCTCGGCGCCAGGCGCTCACGCATCTTGATGCAGTTCGCCACCGAGGCCGTGGTGCTCTCGCTGGTCGGCGGCCTGATCGGCATCGCCATCGGCTTCGGGCTCGCCTTCCTCGGGCGCTGGACGTTCGGGCTCTACACCGCGGTGCCCGTCTGGGCGGTCGCGCTCTCGGTCGCCATGTCGAGCGGGGTGGGGCTGGTGTTCGGCATCTACCCGGCGGCCCGCGCGGCCCGGCTCGACCCCATCGAGGCCATGCGCGCCGAATAGCGGCGCGTCCTCTTGCACTTCGGGGGCGGCTGGGGTGTGTGCGGGGCGTGAAGACCCTCTCGAACCTCGTCCTCCCCGCCGTTCTCCTCGGCGCACTCCTGCTCGGCGATGGCTGTTCCCCGCCCGTCGCGAAGTGCGACTCGGCGAGCTGTGCCGGCGGCTGCTGCGACACCAACGGCCAGTGTCAGCTCGGCTCTGACCCCAACGCGTGCGGCACCGGCGGCAACGTGTGCACCCAGTGCTTCCCCGGTCAGACCTGCAGCCTGGGCCTCTGCCAGACCACCTCGAGCGGCGGCGGCACGGGCGGCGGCACCGGCGGCGGTACGGGCGGTGGCACCGGCGGCGGCTCGACGCAGATCACCTGCGCGACCGGCAAGACGCTCTGTTCCGGCAAGTGCGTCGACCTGCAGACCGATGAGCGCAACTGCAACAACTGCGGCACGCTCTGCAACTCGAACCAGTTCTGCAACCGCGGCATGTGCACCGTGCTGCCGGCCAACTGCACCGCGGGCAGCTGCCCCGGCGGCTTCTACTGCGCGGGCGGCGAGTGCAAGCCCGGCTGCTCCACCAACGCCGAGTGCCCGCAGCCCGGCACGTGCGATCAGCTGACCCACCTCTGCAGCTGCGTCACCGGGTACCACGCGTGCGGCGAGAGCTGTGACGCCGACAACAACATCACCTCGTGCGGCCCGTCGTGCGCCAACTGCGGCGGCATCGCCAACGCCATGCCCGCGTGCACCAACAACCTCTGCGACTTCACGTGCAACACGGGCTACCACCGCTGCGGCAACGGCTGCGCCGACAACAACGCGCTCGCCACGTGCGGCTCGAGCTGCAACCCGTGCGTGCCGCCCGCGCACTCCGTCGCCACGTGCAACGGCACCTCGTGCGACTTCATCTGCAACACCGGCTTCCACAAGTGCGGCAACGCGTGCGTCGACAACAACTCCGTCAACTCGTGCGGCGGCAGCTCGTGCACGCCCTGTACGCCGCCCGCCAACGCCACCGCGACCTGCAACGGCGTGGCGTGTGACTTCACCTGCAACGCGGGCTTCCACCGCTGTGGCAACGCCTGCGTGTCGAACACCTCGACCCAGAGCTGCGGCACCTCGTGCTCGGCGTGCGTGCCCCCGGCCGGCGCCACCGCGACCTGCGACGGCTTCGCGTGCGGCTTCAGCTGCAACACCGGCACCCACGGCTGCAACGGCAGCTGCGTGTCGAACAACTCCGTCAACTCGTGCGGCACCAGTTCGTGCACGCCGTGCTCGCCGCCGTTGAACGGCGCGTCGACCTGCAACGGCGTGGCGTGCGACTTCACCTGCAACTTCGGCTTCCACAAGTGCGGCAGCGCCTGCAGCGACAACACCTCGATCAACTCGTGCGGCACCAGCTGCACCATCTGCCCCGCGGGCCCGGCCAACTCGGTGCGCACGTGTGACGGCACCACCTGCGGCTGGCAGTGCGCGGTCGGCTTCCACGACTGCGGCGGCGCGTGCGTGTCCGACTCCAGCACCACGCAGTGCGGCCTGTCGTGCCAGGCGTGCACCGCGCCCGCCAACGCGAGCCCCATCTGCTCGACCGGCGCGTGCGACTTCACGTGCAACGTCGGCTTCCACCGCTGCGGCAACGCGTGCGCTGCCGACAGCGACGTCGACCAGTGCGGCGTCTCGTGCTCGGTGTGCGGCAACGGCCCTGCGAACTCCACGCGCGCCTGCACCAGCGGCGCGTGCGGCTTCTCGTGCAACGCGACGTACAACGCGTGCTCCGGCGGCTGCTACCCGAACGACTTCCCCAGCCTGTGCGGCGCGTCGTGCACCGCGTGCACCGCCACCGGCACCTTCGATCGCCCGGTCTGCAACGCGGGCAGCTGCGCCACGTCGTGCATCACCACCTGCAACACCACCTGCGTCGACGTGCTCCACGACGCGGCCAACTGCGGCACCTGCAACACCGCGTGCGGTGGGGCGACGCCGGTCTGCACCCAGGGTGAGTGCCGCGCGACGTGCGTCACCGGCCAGGCCTTCGCGAACACCGTGCCGTACGTGGGTGTCGCCAACGTCGCCGGCTACCGCTTTGCGATGGAAGACCTGAACAACGACGGCCGCGTCGACCTCATCGACAACGGCAACACCGGCATCCAGGTGCGGCTGGCCAACGTCGACGGCACGTTCGGCACCATCGCCGCGTTCACGCTGACCTCGCGGCCCATCGACTTCAAGGTGGTCGACCTCGACGCCGACGGCTTCAAGGACATCGTCACCGCGCGCTCGGCGACCACCACGCAGGTCGCAGTGATTCGCAACCTCGCCGGGGTGTTGCAGACGCCGGTCTCATACACCGCGTCGACCTACACGCCGACCGCGATGGCGCTGCTCGACGTCACGGGCGACGGCAAGCTCGACGTGGTGCTCGCGACCACCAGCACCGTCAGCGCCGTGCTGCCGCAGACCACCACCGCGGGCGTGCTCGGCACGCTGACCACCATCACCCACCCGTTCTCGTCGGCCACCATTCTCGAGACCGCGCAGTTCGACGCGGATGGTCGCGCCGACCTCATCTACGCCACCGCCGCGCAGTACCGCGTCGCCAAGCAGAGCGCGGTCGGCGT
The DNA here is from genome assembly GCA_046351675.1 of Myxococcaceae bacterium. Lineage (GTDB taxonomy): Bacteria > Myxococcota > Myxococcia > Myxococcales > Myxococcaceae > Archangium_A. The sequence continues at coordinate 43,150 of JAXLYB010000011.1, read as the reverse complement.
CTTCACGCTGCAGGGCGCGGCCGCCGTCGCGCAGGCGATCGTCTCGCTCAAGGTCTACGACCTGAACGGCAACGGCACGCAGGACCTGCTGATTCGCTCGGGCGCCAACGCGCTGGTGATCGCCCAGGGCGCCGGTGACGGCAGCTTCACCAGCAGCTCGGTCACGTTCCCCGGCTCGGCCGGCATCCTCGCCGCCAACCTCAACGCCGACACGAACCTCGATCTCTTCAGCGGGTCGAACGGCGTGATGTACGTCGGCCTCGCCACGGCGCCGGCCACCTGGCCCACCACGCCTCCCAACTACCTCGTCAACTCGCTCGGCGGTCCGCAGAACCTGCTCGCCGCCGGTCAGCTGGTCGGCGACGCCACCCTCGAGATCTTCTCGGTCGGCCTGCAGGGAGCGAACAACAGCCTCAGCGTGCTCGTCAACGACGGCACCGGCGCCTTCCCCGGCGCGAAGGCCAGCGGCACCGGGGCGCCGTACAACAGCATCGCCGGCGGTGACTTCGATGGCGACGGCGACCGCGATCTCGTCGCGCTCCCGGCCATCGCCACGGGCGGCACGGGCACCGGCGTCGCCTTCCTCGGCTCGAGCGATGGCACCTTCGCCGGCCCGGTCGGCTCGCTCACCCTGCGCGGTGACGAGTTCGCGGTGGGCAAGCTGAACGCTGACGCGATGGAAGACTTCGTGGTGTCCGTCGAGGCAACCGGGACGCCGGGCGTCGAGGTGCGGCTGGCGACCACCGGCGGCAACTTCGCGGCGCCCACCACGCTTGCCACCACCGGCATCCCGGTGCGCCTGGTGGTCGCCAACCTGAACGGCGACGGCTTCAACGACCTGCTCGTCGCCTCGACCAGCGCGCTGGAGTTCTTCCCCGGCAACGGCGACGGCACCTTCGGCACCCGCGTCACGGTCGCGACTGGCACGGCGTTCAACGCGCTCGCGGTGGGCGATCTCAACCTCGACGGCCGCCCCGACGTGGTGGTCAACGACAGCAGCACGCTGCGCGTCTTCGCCACGCTCGCCGGCGGCTTCTCGGCGCAGATTGGCTCGGGCGTCACCTCGAGCACCGCGACCGACGTGATGATCGGCGACCTCGACCTCGACGGCCGCAACGACGTCGCGGTCGCGTACGCGAGCGGCACGCTGCTCTTCAAGGGCAACGGCAACGGCACGCTCACCGCCCAGGCCAGCGCCATCGCCGCCGGCGGCCGCTCCAAGCTGATGGACATGGACAACGATCAGCGGCTCGACCTCATCGTGGTGAACGCGATCGGTGACTTCCGCGTCGCGCGCGGCACGGGCGCCTTCACGTTCGGCACCCAGCAGACCTGGGCGCCGAGCCGCACGCTCGCCACCACCGCCGTCGTCGTCGACAAGATCAACGCCGACAGCTACCGCGACGTGGTCGCCCTCAACCCGACCGGCGAGGTCTGGACCTGGCTGGGCACCTGCCGCTGATGGGGGCGCTCGCGCCCATCAGGAAAACTACGCGACGGGCCATGCAGTTCAAAACGGCTTGAACTATATGAACGGGCATGGACCCGTCCTCGAGCCTCTTCGACTCGTTCAAGCCGTTCCTCGGGCACGTCGAGACGCAGCTGCTCCAGCAGCTGGGCGGTGAGCAGCCGCGCCCCGAAGACACGCTCGTCGCCGCCGCCCGGCACCTGTGCCTCAAGGCCGGCAAGCGCGCGCGGCCGATGCTGGTGAAGATCTTCGGCGACACGCTCGGGGTGCCCGAGACGAAGCTCGTCGAGCCCGCGGTCGCGGCCGAGCTGATCCACGCGTCTTCGCTGCTGCACGACGACGTGGTCGACAACGGCATGTGGCGCCGCGGCCGCCCGACGGTGAACGCCCGCTGGGGCAACATCGTGGCGGTGATGGGCGGCGACCTCCTGCTCTCGGGCGCGCTCTTGAAGCTCTCGAAGTTCGACCCGCGCGTCGCCGAAGCGGCGCTCTCGGTGGTGGCCGAGATGACGCGCGCGGCGATCGACGAGGTGCAGGCGCGCGGCAACCTCGACCTCACGCTCCCGCAGCTCAAGGCCATCGGAGAGGGCAAGACCGGCTCGCTGTTCGGCTTCTGCGGCGTGGCGGCGGCGCTGGTGGCGGGCGATCTCGACGCGGTGAAGCGCTTCGACGCCTTCGGCCGCCGCATCGGCATCGCCTTCCAGATGGCCGACGACATCCGCGACATCTCCGGCACCGACGAGGGCAAGCCGCAGTACGCCGATCTCCAGTCGCGCACGCCGAACCTGCCGGTGCTGCTCGCCGTGCAGCGCGACCAGTACGTGAAGAAGAAGATCGCCGACGCGTGGGGCTGGTCGGCGTTGACGCAAGACAAGGTGCGCGAGCTGGGCACCGCGGTGCTCGTCACCGGCGCGCTCGACGACGCCACCGTGATGATGAACCAGGAAATCGACGCCGCGGTCGAGGCGCTCGGGCCGTACGCGAAGCGCGAGTCGGGCGCCAACCTCGTCATGTGGGCGCGCACCATCGCCCAGGGCATCGCGCTCAAGGGGGCGGCATGAAGGGCTACCTCTGGCAAAGCACCGCCTCGAACGAAGACCGCGGCGGCAAGCTCCTCCCGTGGGAGACGGTCGCGGTCGACGCCGTCGGCAACGTGATCGAGTTCTGGGGCTTCAAGCGCAACCAGGGCCGCGTGTGGGCGTTTCTCTACCTGCGCGACGTCGCGCTCACTGCCGCGGAGATCGAGCGCGAGCTCGAGCTCTCGAAGGGCGGGGTGTCGATGCTGATTCGCGATCTCGAGCGCTGGGGCGTGATCCTGCGCGTGCGCAGCCCCGGCGATTCCGCGTGGCGGTACCGCGCCGAGACCGATCTGCTCCACATGGCCCGCCGCGTGATCGAAGAGCGGGAGTTCTCGTTCATCTCGCGCATCCGCGCCGATCTCGAAGAGGCGCGCCGCATCGCCAGCGAAGACAAGAAGACCACCGCCGCGCAGCTCGATCGCCTGCAGAAGATGGAAACGCTTGCCGAGGCCACCGAGAAGGCGCTCAAGCTCTTCTTGAAGACCTCGCGCCTCGACGTGGGCGGCATGTTCGGCGTCTTCAAGTCCTGAACGCGCGCGTGCTAACAGCGCGCGCATGGACGCACACTACGACCAGGTGATGAACGCCCGCGCGAAGGCCGGGCAGGGCACGCGCAAGTACTTCGGGTACTCGACCATTCTCGACCGCGAGGCCTTCGAGGAATGGCGCGGCCAGCACAGCTACGACTTCTTCGAGCTGCCGAAGGGCGAGCTGGCGCAGGCGCAAGACGTCGGCCTCGTCTACGACTTCCTCTCGCGCTGGTGGGGCGGCCGCGTCGCCGGCCTGAAAGACGCCGCCGGCCAGACCGTGCACGGCGTGGTGTTCGAGATCGCCGAGAAGGACTGGCCGATCATCCAGCACAAGGAAGGCTTCGTGACCGGCATGTGCGTCGAGCGCACCGTGAAGGTGAAGCTCGCGTCGGGAGGCACCGCCGAGGCGACCGCGTTCACCACCAACCCGCAGCGCGCGACCACCGACGGGGAGATCTCCTCGCGCTTCGTCGAGGCCCTGGTGCGCGGCGCGAAGGCCGCGGGGCTGCCCGCGGAGTGGATCAGCCGTCTCGGCGCCTGACTCACTGCTCGAAGCAGTAGAGGCGGCCGTTCGCCAGCCCGTTGCAGGCGGTCGCCGTGCCCGAGGTGCTCCACGCGGCGACGTTCGAGTCGCAGGTGCCCCAGGTGCCGGTCAGCGTCGACGACGTCGAGGTCCACCCCATGCAGGTGGTGATGGGCGTCACGCCGTTCGACGACACGCCGGTGAAGGTGTGGCGGGTGCCGATGACCGGCACCGTGCGCCGCTCGGTGTAGGAGATCGCCGCGCCCAGCGTGCCGTCGGTCAGATCGGCCCACGAGGTCGCCAGGCGCCGCTTGTCGACGAGCCGAACGTAGATGCCCGCGTCGTGGTTGAAACGCGCCGACGGGCTCGAGGTACCGTCGTGCGTCCACGCCTTGAAGTTCGACCCCAGGCCCGCGTCGGCCGCCGACGTCGCGCAGATCGAGTCGGCCACCGCCGCGCCGCCGAAGTCGGAGTTGAGCTGGCGGTTGGTCACGAAGGCGAGCTTCGCGGTCACGCACTGGCCCGACTCGCAGATGAAGCGATCGCCCGCGGCGCAGTCGGTGTCGGTGGTGCACGTCGTCGCGCACGCCGCGCCTGCCGTGCATGCGAAGGGCGCGCAGGCGAGCGCAGTGGTCCCGAGGAACTGGTCGGCGGGGCAGGTGTCGGCCGTGCCGCTGCACGACTCCACCGCGTCGCACGGGCCCGCGGCGGGACGGCAGACCGTGGCGGCCGTCGCCTTGCCATCGCCAGGGCAGTTGCTCGACACGCCGTTGCACGACTCGGCGACGTCGCACGGCCCCGCGCTCGCACGGCACAGGGTTCCCGCATCGAGCACGACGTCGCCACCGCAGAACGCCGAGGCGCCCGTGCACCGCTCGGGCACGTCACACGCGCCGGTCGCGTTGCGGCACACCGTCGAGGCGTCGGCGAAGCCATCGGGCGGGCACGCCGCGCTCGCGCCCGTGCACACCTCTTCGACGTCGCACAGGCCCTCGGTCGGCCGGCACACCACGCCCGCGTCGAGGAGGCGATCGGGGCACGCTGCCGTCACGCCGTCGCACACGTCGTCGACGTCGCAGTCGCCGCTCGCGGTGCCACAGGGATCACCGGCGGCGAGCAGCACGTCGGCCGGGCACGCCATCGAGACGCCGTCACACGCCTCGGCGGGATCGCACGCGCCTGCGCTCGCGCGGCAGGCCGTCTCCCTGCGCAACGGGAGGCATTGCCCGGTCGTCCCGCCGGTCTTCGCCGTCGTGCAGCCGGCACACGCTCCGTCGCACGCCGCTGAGCAGCACACGCCGTCGACGCAGAAGCCGCTCTGGCAGTCGCCCGGCGCCCCGCAGGTCTCGCCATTCGCGCGCGCCGTCGCGCCGCCGCCACCGGTGACGCCGCCGCCACCGCCTCCACCTCCACCGCCGGTGGTGCCGCCGCCACCGCCTGCGACCGCGCCTCCTCCCGTTCCGCCGCCGGTGACACCACCCCCGGTGGCACCCCCACCGCCGCCCGCGCCACCACCACCTCCGGGTTCGCAGCTGAACAGCACGAGTGAAATCACGACGAGACCAACGAGCGGGTGTGAGCGGGCCATGCCCCTGATGCCGCGTGCCCGGGAAATGGATCTCGGTCAGCCTGGCCGGACGACGACCCCGTCGTGGTCGGACCGACCCCACCGCCGAAGTCGAGCGCGCCGCCGACCCGGTGCGCGGACGTGCACCCTCGGGTCAGCTCGAGCGCCTGGGCACTTCACCGCCAACAGCGCGAGCAGCGATCGCGTCGCCTCGGTCACCACTGAAGTCGAGCGCGCGGCCGACGGACCTTCGGGTCAGCCCAGCTGGCTCACGAGCGCCTGCGCATGCGGGCACTTCGCCGCCAACAGCACGAGCAGCGATCGCGCCGCCTCGGGACCGGTGGTGGGGCCGACCTCACCGCTGAAGTCGGTCGCGCCGCCGACCTGGTGCCCACACGCCGAGCAGTGGAGCCCCGCCTGCACCAGCGTGCCCATCGCGCGCAGGGCACCGTGAATCGGCGAGCCCTCGAGCAACGTGGTGAGCGTGGCGTTGGCGCGCGCGACTTCCTGTTCCGTGTCGGCGGCGTCGGCCATCGTCACGCATCGTCACACAGACCTTGGTTCCTCGCGCGCACGCGAGCATGGTTCGCGCGGGAGGCCTCATGATCGCCGTCACCGGAGCGTCGGGTCGCACGGGCGCCGCCACCGCGGAAGCGCTGCTCAAGCTGGGTGAGAAGGTGCGCGTCGTGGTGCGCAAGGCAGAGCAGGGTGAGCAGTGGGCGCGCCGCCACTGCGAGGTCGCGATCGCCGACTTCGACGATCCGCCCTCGCTCACGAAGGCGCTCAAGGGGCTCACCGGCGCGTACCTCATGCTCCCGCCTCCCGCCGGCGACGATCCGCTCGCGGCCCAGGCGGCGCTGCTCAACAAGCTCGTCGCCGCGGTGCAGGGCGCCGGCCTCAAGCGGGTCCTCTTCCTGTCCGCCATCGGCGCGCAGCACCCCGCGGGCACCGGCCCCACCGTGGCGCTCCACCGCGCCGAGAAGGCGCTCCACCACGCGGCGCCGTCGGTCACGTTCCTGCGCGCGGCGCTGTTCCTCGAGAACTGGGCGCAGTGGCTCTTGCCCGCGCTCGAGACCGGCACCATTCCCTTCTTCGGGCACACGCACCTCCAGTTCCCCCAGGTCGGCGCGCACGACGTCGGCGTGCTCGCGGCGCAGTTGCTCGCCGACGGCGCGCACCACGGTCAGCGCGTCGTCGAACTCGCGGGGCAGAAGAACTGGTCGGCGGAGGAGATCGCCGAGGTCGTGACCTCTCTCCTCGGCCAGAAGGTGACCGCGGTCGAGCGGCCGGTGGCCGACGCGCGGCCGGCGCTCGAAAAGCTCGGGCTCAGCCCGGCACTCGCAGCGCTCCACGCCGAGACCTACGACGCGCTCGCGCACGCGCGGCTCGCCTTCGCGCACCCGCACCAGGTCAAGCGCGGCGCCACCACGCTGTTCGACGCCCTCAAACCATTGGTGTGATCAGGGGCGGGCGCGCGCCTCGAGCCGTTCCCGCAACGAGCGAACGTCACCCACCCGCGCGTCATCGGGGAAGCGGGCTTCGAAATCTCGCGCAGCGGCGATCGCGTCGGCGTCGCGTCGCGCCTGCGTCAGCTCGATCATCAGCGCGATTCTCACCTCGGGCTCGAGCACGCCGCCGGCGAAGCGAGCGAGCGAGTCGCGCCACGCCGCCAGCGCCCCATCTCGATTCCCCGCGTGCGCACGCTCGACACCGAGCTCGTAGATCGCCGCCTGCGCGTCGAGCCCCGCGCCCGCTGACTCCGCTTCGAGGCAGCTGAGGCGCTCGGTGCCCTGCGGCATGGAGTTGCAGCGTGAGCTCGACGCCGCGGGTGTGAGGAGCGGCTCGGGAATCGCCGCGGCGGCGGCCCGCACCGTGACCGACGCGCCGGCCTTCACCGTCTGCGACGTGCCGCGCGAACGCACCACCACTTCTCCTTCTTCGACCAGCACGGTCGTCCCGCTCGCGGTGACCTCGGCGAGGAAGCGGCTGTGCCCCGTCTCGAGCGCGTCGCGTGTGATCTCCCTGGGCACCACCGAGCTGCTGAACTCGCTGGCCGCGAGCCCCGACGGGCACGTGTGGGTGACGACGAAGTCGGGCGCGCTGCTCCACAAGCGCCCGTGATCGTCGGCTACTTCTTCGGCTCGTCGACCGGCGCGAACCAGCACACGCCCAGCGGCGGCAGGCGAATCACCGTGCTCGCCGGCTGACCATCGTGCCGGTAGTGCTCGGCCTTTCGCGGCGCGTTGACGACGTTCGACCCGCCGAACTCGCCCGAGTCGGTGTTGAGGATCTCGGCCCACCACCCGCCACCGGGCAACCCCACGCGGTACTCGCGCACCGAGGGGTTCAGGTTCGCCACGCAGACGATCTCCCGCCACGCGTTGCGGCCGCGGCGAATGAAGACGTAGACGTTCTCTTCGACCGCGTCGGCCTGCACCCACTGGAAGCCCTGCGGGTGGAAGTCGGTCTCGAAGAGCGAGCCCTCTTGCCGGTAGAGCGCGTTCAACTTCGCCAGCAGCTTCGCGATGCCGCCGTGCTGCGGGTTGGCGGCGAGGTGCCACTCGACCGAGGCGTCGTGGTTCCACTCCGTCGGCTGCCCGAGCTCCCCGCCCATGAAGAGCAGCTTCTTGCCGGGGTGCGCCCACATCCACGCGTAGAGCGCGCGCAGGTTGGCGCGCTTCTGCCACTCGTCGCCCGGCATCTTGCCCAGCAGCGACTTCTTGCCGTGCACCACCTCGTCGTGGCTCAGCGGCAGCACGAATTGTTCGGAATACGCGTACATCAACCCGAACGTCATCTGGTGGTGGTGGTGCTTGCGGTAGATCGGGTCTTTCTCGAAGTACTTCAGGGTGTCGTGCATCCACCCCATGTTCCACTTGTGGGTGAAGCCCAGGCCCCCGTCGCGCACCGGGTGTGAGACGCGCGGCCACGACGTCGACTCCTCGGCCATCACCACCGCGTCGGGCACCACGTGGCGCACCGTCTCGTTGAGCTCACGCAAGAACGCGATCGCCTCTTCGTTCTCGCGGCCGCCGTGCTGGTTGGGCACCCACTCGCCCTCTTTGCGCGAGTAGTCGAGGTAGAGCATCGAGGCCACCGCGTCCACCCGCAGCCCATCGACGTGGTACTGCTCGAGCCAGAAGAGCGCGTTGGCCACGAGGAAGTTGCGCACCTCGTTGCGGCCGAAGTTGAAGATCAGCGTGCCCCAGTCGGGGTGCGCGCCCTTGCGCGGGTCGGCGTGCTCGTACAGCGCCGTGCCGTCGAAGGTGCCCAGCGCGAACGTGTCGCGCGGGAAGTGCCCCGGCACCCAGTCGACGATCACCCCGATGCCGTGCTGGTGCAGCGTGTCGACGAGGAAGCGGAAGTCGTCGGGAGATCCGAAGCGCGCGCTCGGCGCGTAGTAGCCCGACACCTGGTAGCCCCAGCTGCCACCGAACGGGTGCTCGGCCACCGGCAGGAACTCGACGTGCGTGAAGCCCAGCGCGCCGACGTGCGCGGCCAGCTTCGGCGCCAGCTCGCGGTAGGTGAGGCTGCGGTTGCCCTCGTCGCTCTTGCGCATCCACGAGCCGAGGTGCACCTCGTAGACGCTCATCGGGGAATGGCGCCGATCGGTGCGCTTGCGCTCCTCGAGCCAGCGCGCGTCGTTCCACGTGTACTGGTCGAGCGCGTGCACCACCGACGCCGACAGCGGCGGCACCTCGGCGCGAAACGCGAGCGGGTCGGCCTTCAAGAACGGCGCGCCGCCCCGCGGGAAGATCTCGAACTTGTAGCGCTGGCCCGCCGTCGCGCCGGGCACGAAGAGCTCCCACAGGCCCGAGGCACCCAGCGAGCGCATCGGGTGGCGGCGGTCGTCCCACGCGTTGAAGTCGCCCACCAGCGCGACGCCTTCCGCGTTCGGCGCCCACACCACGAACGAGACGCCCCGCACGCCCTGGTGGGAAAGCGGGTGCGCGCCCAGGCGATCCCACATGCGGCGGTGCCGGCCTTCGCCCACGTAGTGCAGATCGGCGGGGCCCAGCGTCGGCAAGAAGGCGTACGGGTCTTTCTCGCGCGAGACGCCGTGATCGAACGTCAGCTCGAGCTCGTAGGGCGCCACCTGCGCGCCGGCCCACGTGCCCTCGAAGATTGCGGGGAAGTCGCCGCGCCGCTGGAGCGCGACCTCCTCACTCGCTCCGCCGCCGACCGACACGTGCACCGAGACCGACCTCGCGTCGGGCCGATGCACGCGAAACACCACGCCGCCCCCCGCCAGGCGATGAGCGCCCAGGACGTGGTGCGGCGATGGCGATCTCAGGCTGACCAACGCGCGCAGCGCTTCGACTTCGAGTCCGGCTGGCTGCTGGTCGGCCATGAGCGATGAACCGAGCGATGAACCGAAGGAAACTGCGAACGGCGAAACTTACGGCGTGCCGCCGTCGGTCGCCGGGAAGGGCGAGCCCGCCTTGCAGACACCCGACTCACAGGTGAACTCGGTCTTCGCCGCCTTGGCCTTGGCCGCGCAGTCGTAGAGGTCGACGCACTCCGGCGAGCAGGCAGAGAAGACGATCGGAGCCGTGAGGCCCATCAGTGCCGCCAGGGCCACGACCTTCAGTCGGTTGAGCTTCATGTGTGTGTCTCCCAGGGTGCAGCGAGTGTGGAACGGGGGCGCTTCTACGCCAAAACCCCCGCACCTCCACCAGAAACTGCCTTGGAAGCCGGTCTGGCCAGAGAGGCTTACTGACCCTTCTGTTTGTAGAAGATGACCAGCGAGTAGCAGTGGAACTCGTTGTCGCTCGACTGGCGCACCACGCGATCGACGATCTCGAGATCGGTGTTGCTCTTCAGCCACCGCGACACGTTCTCGCTCAGTTCCTCGCGCTCTTTTGCCTTCGTCGCCGAAAACACCTTGACGCCAGTGAACATGACGGGCTTATCCCACGCAGCGTTTTCGGCCGACAAGGCCACCCCCTCACAAACCCCCTCATCAGTAACGAACGTCACCGATGCTGATCGATCTGCACGTCCATTCCTACCTGTCGCGTGACTGCCAGCTCGATCCCCGCGCGGTGCTCCAGCGCGCCGAGAGCTTCGGCCTCGACGGCGTCGCCTTCACCGAGACCAACACCCAGGACGGCTGCGACGAGCTCTTCGATCTCCAGAAGTCGACCAAGCTGAAGATCTTCGTGGGCCTCGAGCTCGCCACCGACAAGGGCCAGTACCTGTGCTTCTTCGAGAAGCCCGACCGCGCGCCCGAGCCGGTGCAGATGTGGGGCAGCAACCGCGAGACGCCGTGGAAGGCCGATGAGTGCCTGCCCAAGCTCAAGGGGCTGGGCGCCGCGATCGTCGCCGCGCGGCCCTACGACAAGGAATACCCGACGCCCGCGCTCGACGCCGTGAAGTCGTGGAAGCTGCTGTCGGCCGTCGAGGTCTACAACCCGCGCGTGCGTGCGGGCGCCAACGAGCTGGCCATCGAGGCCGCCGCGTCGCTCCAGCTCCCCGGAGTCGCCGGCAGTGACGCGCGCGCCTCGCTCGACGAGATCGGCTACGGCGCGACGCTCTTCACGCGGCCGGTGAACAGCCAGGCCGAGCTGGTGAAGGCGCTCCAGGGCCGCGACTACTTCCCGGTGCAGATGGGCGAGCTCCCGCACCTCCAGCGGCCGGGCGAGGCCCGCACCGCCGAGCTCAAGGCGAAGAAGAAGAAGAAGCGTCGCTGGCCGAGGTGAGCTTGCCGTCGACGAGGAGCGCGGTGCGCCCGCCCTCGCCCCACTTCCACGTCTCGCGCCGCGTGGCGCCCTCGAGCTCGATCTTCTTCGACTCGGGGAAGCCCCAGCTCATCTCCAGCGCCTCGGCCGGCATGTCGGGCACGGTCTTCTTGGCCTTCACCGCGTCGCGCACCGCGTCGCCGAACGCCTCGAGCTGCTTCGTCGGGTCTTCGCGCGTGAGGTGCTTGTCGAGCTCGGCCATGAACTCGTCGGCGGTGTGGATGCCGGGCCGCAACACCACCACCGTCGGCAGCGCGTTCTTCGGGCCGTCTTCGAGCTGCACGGTGAGCCACACCAGGCTGCGCGGCGTGTAGAGCACCCGCTCGGTCATCGAGAGCGCCGTGGGGAAGTCGACCCTGGTGATCGTCACCCGCGCGCCGGCCGGCCAGGTCTGCTCCACCGCGCCGGGCGTCAGCGGCGTGTGATCGGGCTTCTCGAGCAGCCGCACCAGCGAGGGCGGCAGCGGCGTCAGCAGCTTGCGGGTCGCGTCGCCGAAGAAGGGCGTCTGGTACATCGACACGCGCAGGAAACGCTTCTCGCCGGTCAGCGTGCGCTCGAGCCGCGCCGCGTCGGTGGTCGGCACCTGGATCTGCGCCGTCACGCAGCCGGCCGACGCCAGCACCAGGACGGCGACGGCCAGCACCGATACGGCGAGGCCCAGCGCGCGCGTCACGTCGAGCTCCCGCCCGACGACGAGCTCGACCCGCCGCCGGAACTGGAGCCCGAGCTCGACGAGCCGGTGCTCGATGACGCCGTGCTGGTCGAAGACGACGAAGCCGAAGACGACGAAGACGACGAGGTGCCGCTGCTGCTCGACCCCGAGCTGCTCGACGACGAGTCAGACTTCTTCGAGCTGCCGTAGAGGTCCGAATACCAACCGCCGCCCTTGAGCTGGAAGCTGGTGCGGCTGACCTGGCGCTCGAGCGTGCCCTGCGCCTTGCACTCGGGGCACTCGGCCGGCGCGCTCTCGGAGACCTTGTGCATCACCTCGAGCTCCTTGCCGCACTTGCTGCACTTGTATTCGTAGATCGGCATGTCGTTACTCCCGGGGTTCCTGCCAGGGCGCGAGCAGCCCCAGCTTGTCGAGGGCACGGTGCAACGCCTCGGCGTGCAGCCCGTGTTGCCTCGCGATGAGATCGATCAACGTCGGCACGCTCGTCGCCGCGTCGCGCACCTCGTCGACCAGCGCCGTCAGCTGTTCGGTCAGCGAGGCGGCGAACTTGCGGTCGATGCGGAGGTCTTCGAGGTAGCGGGTGCGCGTGAGCAGTTCGAGGCGCAGCGCGAGGTTCTCCGGCGCCAGCGCTTCCTTGATGAACCGCTCGCGGATCTCTTCGACCTCGCGATCGAGCCGCAGCGCGCCCACCAGGCTCTCGAGCTGGTCGGCCTTCATGCCGATCGCGTGCGCCGCCTTGCCGAACGCGCCCTTGTGCTCGATCAGCGCCGCGAGCACGCCTTCCTTCTCGCGCGCCTCGATGCGCTCGAACAGTTCGTGCGCCTCGAGCAGGTCTTCGACGTCGCCGATGGTCAGCGCCGCGCCACGCCGCCCCTGGTACCCCTGCTCGAGCGCGCGCAGCAGCGCCACCCGGTTGGGCACCTGGTCGATCAGCACCTCGAGCGTCTCCTTGCCCGCGTGGCGGAAGAGCGACTCGAAGCTCGCGCGCGTCGGGTCCACCGTCGTGAAGCGGCCGCGCGGCAGCGGCAGGTTGCGCCGCGGCAAGAACGCGGTGCCGGGCAGCGGCGGAGCAGGGCGCTCGTTCGCCGCGGCGTCACCCGCCTTGCGCTTCTTCGGCGCGATCTTCTCCTTCATCGTCAGCTTCGGCTTGCGGGCCTTGCCGCTCTTTGGCTCGTCAGCGGGCGCGGGCGCGGGGGCCGGGGCAGGCGCCCGGCGCGGCGCGCTCGACAACGGCGGCGGCAGCGCAGGCGGAGGCGGCGAGTGCTTCGCGTTCTCCTCGGCCGCGGCGCGCACCATGTCGTAGTAGCCGCTCGTCTCGCGCTGCTGCACCACCGCCTCGGCGGTGCCGCGAATCAGGTCGACCACCGCGAACGGCCCGAGGCGCGTCGTCGGCTCGCTCTCGGCCAGCGCCTGAACGCGGAAGTCGTCGGCGTCGGACAACAGCGCCAGCGCGTCGCGCACCAGCGCGGGAGGGGCCGGCGCCTTCGCGCGCCGGCAGAAGTCGGAGACCGCCACCGCGATCGGGGTCGGCACATCGTCGGGGTGTCGCTTGCGGTGCCAGTCCATCATGCGGGTGTCCAAAGAAAGCCGGGGTGCGTATAAGCACCTTTCAGAACGTGTCAAACCCGGCAAGCACCAACCCGCAGGGTCCCGTGGGTGATGAAGTGAAAGACGAGCCGAGCGTGGTGGGCGTGCGCGTGCGCCCGTTCTGGTCGATCGCCCTCTACACGCTCCTCGTCGCCTCGGCCGGCCTCGCCCTCTACGCCGGCCGCGCGCCGTCGGCGGTCGACCCGATGGTGGCCCGCATCGCGCCGTGGCTCTTCCTGGTCTTCGCGCTGGGGTTCGCCGTCTACCGGGTGGCCCTCGTCGCCGCGCGCCGCTACTCGCCGTTCAAGGCCTTCTTCCAGATCTTCCTCGCGGCTCTGTTCTTCCTGCTGCTGCTGGCGCCCAACGCGCCGCTCAAGCCGCACGCCGACGGGCTGCTGGGCCACTCCGACCCGCGGGTGCGGGCGATGGCGGCCGAGAACGCCGGCTGGCGCAAAGACGTGACGGCCGCGGCCGCGCTGGTCGACGCGCTGGGCGACCCCGACGCCACGGTGCGCGCGGCGGCCCACGACGCGCTGGTGAAGCTCAACGACGGCGCTGATCTCGGCCCCGCCGACTCCGCGCGCGACGCGTGGCAGGCGCGCTTCCCGTGAGCATGACGGTCGCGCAGCGTCAGGAAGTCGATCGCGTGCTCGAGCGGTACATGAGCGAGCGCGGCCTCAAGTCCACCCGCCAGCGCGATCTGATCGTCGACGCCTTCTTCGGTCTCCACGGGCACTTCTCGGTCGAGGAAGTGTGGTCGCGCGTGCGGCAAGACGACCCGCGCGTCTCGGTCGCCACCGTGTACCGCACCATGAAGCTGCTCGCCGACTGCGGGCTGGCGCACGCGCGCAACTTCGGCGACGGCCAGACGCGGTACGAGGCCGCCATCGGCCGCGATCACCACGATCACCTCATCTGCACCAACTGCGGCACCATCATCGAGTTCGAGAACGACCAGATCGAGCGCATGCAGGACGGCGTGGCGCGCAAGCACGGCTTCAAGGTCGTCTCGCACAAGATGGAGCTCTACGGGCTGTGCCGCGAGTGCCAGCGCACGCTCACCCCCGGCGCATGAAGCTCTCCCGCCGAGACGCCGTGCTCGCGCTGCTGGCCAGCGGCTGCGTGCGCAACACCGCGGCCACCCGCGACGACTTCCGCACGTACATGAACGATCTCCCGCACGAGGTCGCGGGCAGCGTGCCCTTCGAGCCGTGGACGCTGGAAGGCAAGGTGGTGCTCGTCACCTTCCTCGCGACGTGGTGCTTCCCGTGCCTCACCGAGCTGGTGGTGCTCTCGCGCCTCGAGCGCGATCACGCCGAGGCTGGCTTCGCCAACGTGCTGGTCGGCATGGATCTCGAGGGCAGGGAAGTGCTCGAGCCGTTCGCCACCGGCTACAAGCTCACCTCGCCGCTCTTGATCGGTGACGACCGCTTGCGCGCCGGGCAGACCGCCTTCGGCCGCATTCGCGAGCTGCCCACCCGCATTCTCTTCGGCCGCAACGGTGCGCCGGTCATCGGCTACACCGGGGTGTCGAAATACGAAGAGCTCGAGGCTGTCGTCAGCCGCGAGCTCTCTCGTCACTGAACGAGACTGGGAATCAGGCCTGCGCGGTCGGGGCCGCCGGCGCCGCCTCGGCCGGAGTCGCGGGAGCCGCCGCGGGCGCCACGTCACCCTCGACCGGCGTCGCCGGAGCCGCCTCGAGCTTCGCGCGCGCCTCGGCCTCGGCCGCGTCTTCCGCCGCGTGCTTGGCCTTGATCTGCTGGTCGCTCGACGCGATCTCCTCGGGGGTCAGCGCCAGGCGCTCGGCCGTGGTGCCCGACTTCTTCTCGAGGTCCTTGATCGCGCGCTTGAGGAGATCGTTCTCCATGATCGTGCGGTTGAGGCGCATCTCGACGGCGCGGAACTTGTCGCGGGCGAGATCAGCGTCCTGGTACACGCGCTTGCTGTCGCGCTGGTGCCGGTCGAGCTTCGCCTTGAGCGACTTCAGCTCGCGGTCGAGCTCGTTGGCCTTCTTGCGATCGTTGCTCGACTGCGCCTCGAGCTTCGCGATGCGTTCCTTCTCGACGTCGGACAGCTCGCGGATCACGCGGGTCACGACTTCCTGCGGCTTGGGCGCCTCTTCCTTCTTCTCGACCACCGGGGCCGCCTCGACTCGGCGGGCCTTCTTGCCCTCGTCGGTCTTCAGCCGCTGGATCTCGGCGAGCGCGTTGGCCAGCTCGGCCCGCGTCGCGTCGAGCTGCACCGACGCCTGGCGCTCGACCTCGGCGCGCGCCTTGACCAGGTCGTCACCGCTCTTGTCGGCTTCCTTCTGCTCGAAGACCTTCTTCTTGGTCGCCTTGAGCTCGTCCTTCACGTCGGCCAGCGACTTCTTCACCTCGCCCAGCTCCTTGGTCTTCTTCTCGAGCTCCGCCTCGGCCTTGCGGGCGCGGTCGTCGTCGCTGCGCGACTCAGACTTGCCGGTCGAAGAGGTGGAGGTGTTGGCCGCAGCCTGCGCAGAGGGCTTCTGCGGGCCGCCAACGAGGCCGAGGTTGAACGCCAGGCTCGCCGCGAGGGCGACGCCGAGCAGGATGATCGCGATGGTCACGTGAAACTCCCAAAGGGTGAGACAGCGGGCAGGCCCTTAGCGGAAACATGCGCGCCGTGAAAAGCCCCCCGAAACGTTCTAGAGGGGTTCCCATGTCCGGCAGCCCCCTCTTCGTGACCGACGAGCAGATCGCCGAAGCCCGCCAGCTCGCGCGCCAGATCACCGACCCCATCTTCGATCTCATCAGCCGCAACACGACCATCTCGGTCGAGCGCACCGTGCTGCGCTGGTTCGGCGTCGACGGCGTCGGCAACCTCGGCGCCCCGCTGGTCAACCTGATGTGCGATCGCCTGCAGGCCGCGGGCGTGCTCAACAAGGGCGCCGCCTACTGGTACGGCCGCGCGCTGCGCATGGGCGCCAGCAGCCCCCTCGACGCCGTCGAGCGCCTCACCGCCGCGCCCCTCGAGACCTTGAAGCCGTTGGACCCGGCCGAAGAGAAGAAGCTGCGCGACGAGGTGCGCGCCGAGGCCCGCGCGGTGGTCGACGAGCTCAAGGCGCGCGTGCAGAAGCGCAACGATCTCAAGCGCGAATTCCCCATGGCGCAGGCGCCGCACAAGTACGTGATCGTCGCCACCGGCAACATCTTCGACGACGTCGACCAGGCGCGCGCCGCGGCCCAGGCCGGCGCCGACGTGATCGCGGTCATCCGCTCGACCGCGCAGTCGCTGCTCGACTACGTGCCGCAGGGCGCGACCACCGAGGGCTACGGCGGCACCTACGCCACGCAGGAAAACTTCCGCATCATGCGCGAGGCGCTCGACGACGAGTCGAAGAAGCTCAAGCGCTACGTCGAGCTCACCAACTACAGCTCGGGCCTGTGCATGGCCGAGATCGCCTTCATGGCGGCGTGGGAGCGGCTCGACATGCTCCTCAACGACTCGATGTACGGAATCCTGTTCCGCGACATCAACATGCGGCGCACGTTCATCGACCAGTACTTCAGCCGCCGCATCTGCGCGATGGCCGGCATCATCATCAACACCGGCGAAGACAACTACATCACCACCGCCGACGCGTACGACGCCGCGCACACCGTCATCGCCAGCCAGTTCATCAACGAGTGCTTCGCGCACCGCGCCGGCTTGAAGGACTGGCAGCTCGGCATCGGCCACAGCTACGAGATCGACCCCCACCGGCCCGACACGCTCTTGCTCGAGCTGAGCCAGGCCATGCTCGTGCGCCGCTGCTTCCCCGACGCGCCGCTCAAGTACATGCCGCCGACCAAGCACAAGGAGACCGACATCTTCTTCAGCCACGCGTACGACGTGATGGCCGACCTGGTCGCGGTGTGGACGCGGCAGGGCATCCAGCTGCTGGGCATGATGACCGAGGCGATGCACACGCCGCTGCTCGCCGACCGCTACGTGGCGCTCAAGTCGGCCAGCTACATCCACCGCGCGGCCCGCGGCATCGACGAGGAATTCACGGTGCGCGAAGACGGCAAGATCGCCAACCGCGCGCGCTTCGTGTTCGGCAAGGCGATGGACCTGCTGCGCGAGTGCAACGCCGAGGGCATGGTCGCCGCGATCGGCAAGGGCCACTTCGGCGACGTGAAGCGCGGCGAGTTCGGCGGCAAGGGCCTCGACGGGGTGATCGAGAAGGCCCCCGATTACTTCAACCCGTTCCTCGAGCAGATGGAGGCCGCATGATCGCGCTCACCCTCGCGCTGACCCTGGTGTCTGGCGGTGTCGATCGCCTCGGCAACGCCGAGCTCCTGGGCCTCAAGTTCAAGGCGCCCGTCGAGTGGCAGAAGACCAACCCCGACGACAACTCGCTCCAGTGGGACGAGCCGGAGTCGGGCGCCGTGATGGGCGTCACCGTGTTCCCCGTCGATCCCCAGCGGCCGGCGCGCGCGTGCCTGAATCAGATGGTCGACGCGCTCGGCAAAGACGGCTTCACCATGGTGACGCTCGGCACGCAGCCGGCCGCCAAGAAGGTCGCCACCGATCAGCTCGCCGACCCCAACGCGCCGGCTCCGGAAGCGCCGGCCGACGGCGGCCCGATGCCCGAGCCCGTGAAGAGCGGCCCCAGGGTGACCAGCACCACCGTCATCGGCTGCAATGGCAAGGTGAAGTGGGTGCTGACGTGGACCGCGAAGACCACCGAGGGCGCGCGCTTCGGCCCCATCTTGAAGCGCGTGCTCGAGTCGATCGCCTACGGGAAGTGAACCAGCCATGACCGAGAAACACCTCATCCGCGCCTACGGTGATCGCCGCGACGACGGCATCATTCAGCTCTCGTTCACGCTGCCGGTCGCCCCGAGCGAAAAGGCGAAGGAAGCCGCGCAGCTGTACTGCAAGAAGCTCGGGCTGACCGACGTGAAGGTCGCCGCCGCCGAGCGCGCTGCCGACCAGTACACGTTCTTCATCGTCTACGCGCGGTCGCCCGTCATCATCGACTACGCCGAGATCGACACGCCCGAGATCGTCATCAAGAAGCTCGGGTTCGCCGATCTGAACGCGTTCATCGAAGAGAAGATCGCGCGCCGCGTGGTCGTCTTCGGCGCGTGCACCGGCACCGACACGCACACCGTCGGCATCGACGCGATCCTCAACATGAAGGGCTTCTCGGGCGACTACGGCCTCGAGCGCTACCCGTGGTTCGAGGCGTACAACCTCGGCTCGCAGGTGCCCAACGACGAGCTGATTCGCCGCGCGATCGAGAAGAACGCCGACGCGATCCTCGTCAGCCAGGTCGTCACCCAGCGCGACGTGCACAAGGAAAACTCGCGCGCCTTCATCGAGGCCGCGAAGAAGGCGGGCCTCAAGGGCAAGACCACGCTGCTGCTCGGCGGCCCGCGCGTCGATCACAAGCTCGCGCTCGAGCTCGGCTTCGATGCCGGCTTCGGCCCGGGCACCAAGCCCTCTGACGTCGCCAACTTCGTGGTGCACCAGGTGATGCAGCGCCTGGGCAAAGAAGCGAAGGGCACCCACTTCGAAGGAGAGCCCACTTGAGCAACGGCGTTGGAATGAAGGTCACCCTGCGCCTGCGCATGGGCACGCACGACGCGCACTACGGCGGCAACCTCGTCGACGGCGCGCGCATGCTGGGGTTGTTCGGCGACGTGGCCACCGAGCTGCTGATTCGCCTCGACGGCGACGAAGGCCTCTTCCGCGCGTACGACAAGGTGGAGTTCCTCGCCCCGGTCTACGCCGGCGACTACATCGAGGCTGAAGGCACCATCACCACGGTCGGCAACACCAGCCGCAAGATGGACTTCGAGGCGCGCAAGGTGATCCGCTCGGCGCCCGAGATCAACGCGTCGGCCGCCGAGATCCTCACGCCTCCGGTCGTGGTGTGCCGGGCCAGCGGCACCTGCGTCACCCCGAAGGACAAGCAGCGAAAGGCCGCGCCGTGATCGATCACCTGAGCCTCTACACGACGTCGTACGACGCGGCGGTGAAGTTCTACGACGCGGCCCTCGGCGCGCTCGGCTTCGTGCGCCAGCGCGACATGGTCACCTCGTGGGATCCTGCGTGGCCCACCCGGAAGATGTGCGCGTACGGCCCGAAGGGCCGGCCGATCCTCTGGCTCAGTGAGAAGAAGGAACAGCCCACCACCGGTCACATCGCCTTCAGCGCGAAGGACGAGGCGGGCGTCAACGCGTTCTACGAGGCGGCGCTGAAGAACGGCGGCAAGGACAACGGCGGCCCCGGCAAGCGCGAGATCTACCACCCGAAGTACTACGGCGCGTTCGTCCTCGATCCCGACGGGAACAACGTCGAAGCCGTCTTCCACGGAGCTGCCTGATGAACCCCATGGTGATCACCGCCGCGATGGTCGGCGCCGAGACGACCCGCGAGCAGACGCCGTACCTCCCCATCTCCGCCGAGGAGATCGCCGAAGACGCCGCGAAGTGCCGCGAGGCCGGCGCCGCGATGGTGCACCTCCACGTGCGCACGCCCGAGGGCAAGCCGAGCCAGGACACCGAGCTCTTCCGCGCCGCGATTCGCGCCATTCGCAAGAAGTGCGACGTGCTGATCCAGGTCTCGACGGGTGGCGCGGTGGGCATGAGCGTCGACGAGCGCTGCGGCGGCCTGAAGCTCACCGGCGCCGATCGGCCCGACATGGCCACGCTCTCGACCGGCACCGTGAACTTCGGCGCCGACGTGTTCTGGAACCCGCGCCCGCTGATTCGCGACATCGCGACCCGCATCAAGGGGCTCGGCCTCAAGCCCGAGATCGAGTGCTTCGACGTCGGCATGATCGACGAGGCCCGCGCGCTCGAGAAGGAAGGCTTCATCACGCTGCCCGCGCACTTCGACTTCGTGCTCGGCGTCGGCGGCGCGCTCGCGGCCTCGGTCGAGGCGCTCGACTTCATGCGCTCGTACATCCCGAAGGACTCCACGTGGACCTGCGCCGCGATGGGCCGCCACCAGCTCCCGTTCGTCGAGCTGTCGGCAGAGCGCGGTGGCAACGCCCGCGTCGGCCTCGAGGACAACATCTACGTGAGCAAGGGCGTGCTCGCGAAGGGCAACTTCGAGCTGGTCGCCGAGGCAGCGAAGCGCGCGAAGGCGAAGGGGCGCACGTTGGCGACGCCCCAGCAAGCCCGCGAGCTCCTGCGCCTCTCATGACCGCCCAATCTCCCTCTCCCCCTGGGGAGAGGGTCGGGGTGAGGGGAGTCGCGCTGCTCCTGCTGCTCGCGGCCTGCACCACCCCCACCGAACCCGAAGTCCTCGATCGAACCGGTACCGTCTCGGGCGAGCTGACGACGAGCGTCACCGGCGACGCCTGGCTCTTCCTCTACGCCCCCGGCGAAGGCCCCCCGGGCGCCCCCGCCGCCCCGAAAGCCTTCTCCGCCGTCAGCGCCGATCGCCTCGCGACCGAGCACCGCTACCTCATCGCCCGAGTGCCCCCGAACCCCTACCGCCTCTGGGGCCTCCTCGACGTCGACCACGACTTCGACGGCACCATCGACGTGCTGAGCCAACCGACCGCCGGCGATCGCACTTCGAAGGGCGTCGAGTTCCAGGCCCAGCCCGGCCGCGGCGCGACCGTGCCGCTCACCATCGACGAGCCAGTCCTCACCGAGCCGCCCGCCTTCGTCTTCGAAGGAGAAGCCGACAACGACGTCCTCCTCGACCCCGCGCTCGACGCCGTGACGCCGTTGACCCTCGTCTCTGATTCGGTCGGCCGCTTCGACGCGAAGAAGGTCGCCTTCACCTTCGGGCTCGTCGACGCCAACGCCGACGGCCGCCCCGACGACACCAACGGCGACGGCACGCCCGATCTCTCGACGCAGCTCTTCCTCCGCTGGCTGCCGCGGCCCGGCCAGGTCGCCGAGGGCACGACGGTGATCGTCCCGCTCGTCTTCGATCCCTCTCCGTTCGTGCGCACCCTCCAGGGTCGGCTCGGCACGACGGTCACCGCCAACCGGCTGCAGGTGGTCATGGTGCCCCAGGCCCAGGCGCTGTCGACTGGAACCGACGGTGGCGCGCAGATCACCCCGTTCGGCGCACCCCAGGCGGGTGACTACGAGCTCGTGCTCTTGACCGCCTCGGGCCAGTTCTGGCGCATGCCCAACCAGCTGGGGCGTGATGTGCCGACACAGGCGACACGTCTGCACATCGATCGCGTCGTGCACTGACCTGCTGATTCGCTGACGGTGCAACCGAAGCGTGCTTACATTCTGCGCCTCGCATGACCGGCGCCCCGGAATCCGATGCTGTCATCGTGAATCCCTTGCGGGCCAGCGGGCTGCTCGACTCGATCGGCCTCGAACGCGCGAGATCACACGCCAAGGAAAACGGCGGCCTGCTGTCTGACGCGCTGTTGCGGCTGGGGCTCGTGAAGGAAGGCGACTTCCTGCGCGTGTTCGCCGAGCTGTACTCGACGCGCTTCGTGAAGTCCGAGAAGTTGAAGGGCATTCGGCTCGACGAGGGCCTGCTCGAGCGCGTCGGGGTGCGGAGCGCCGAGCGCCTGCGCATGTGCCCCATTCACTGGGACGCCAACACGCAGGAACTCCACGTCGTCGCGTCGATTCCCCTGAGCTCGAGCCTCGAGCCTGAGCTGCGGCAGATCGTCGGGGCGCGCACCATCATGGTGTACGTGGCGACGGCTGGCGCGGTGTCGGCGCTGATCCGCCGCGCGTATTACGGCCAGGAAGACGCCTTCAAGGAAGTCACCGCCAACGGCGCCGGTCCCTCGCTGCCCAACGCGCGCGCGAACGCGAGCGAGACGTACGACGACGATCACCGGGAGGCGACCGTCTCGAGCGTCGTCGTCGCGCCCGACATGAAGCAGGAAATGCTCGGCCCCGATGCCCGCGATGGCGACGGGCAGGAGACCGAGGGCTTCCAGGCCCAGCCGTCCGAAGGCAAGACGGTGATGGTCAACCTCGAGGCGCTCACCATCGCGACGCTGCGCCGCGAGAACGCCCGCTACCGCATCGCCCAGGAATTCCACCGCCGCGTCTCACTCGAGCGCAGCGTCGAGGCGATGGTCGATCGCATCCTCTCGGTGATCTTCGAGCTGCTCAACGCCGACGGCGCCGCGGTGTGGCTGACCTCGGGCCGCTATGCGTCGAAGTCGCGCACCGGTGATCACGTCGTCGAGGTGCCGCGCACCATCATCGACCAGGCGCTCACCTCGACCAACGGCCTGCTCACCCACAACGCGCTGACCGACGAACGCTTCGATCGCAGCCAGAGCGTCATGGTGCGCGGCATCAAGAGCGTGATGGCCGTGCCGCTGCGCACGCGCTCGGGCACCATCGGCATCCTCTACGTCGAGTCGGTGTCGATGAGCGCCGCCTTCACCGACGAAGATCTCCCGCTGCTCGACTCGATCGCCGCGCAGGCCTCGATCCTCCTCGACAACGCCGCGCTCGTCGCCCAGGTGCAGCGCGAGGTCGAGACCCGCGCCAGCCTCTCGCGCTTCCTGTCGCAGGCCGCGGTCGAAGAGGTGCTCAGCGGTCGCATGAAGGTGAACATGGCGGGCCAGAACGCCGAGATCACCGTGCTGTTCTGCGACATTCGTGGCTTCACCACCATGAGCTCGCACATGCCTCCCGAAGAGGTGGTGCGCTTCCTCAACGCGTTCTTCGGAGAAGCGGTCGACGCGGTCGAGCGCAACGGCGGCGTGGTCGACAAGTTCATCGGTGACTGCGTGATGGCCCTGTGGGGCGCGATCGATCAGCGCGAAGACGGTGCGCGCGCCTCGATCGCCGCGGCGCTGGAGATCGTCGAGCGCGCGAAGAAGATCAAGGTGAACGGCGAGCGCCTCGAGGTCGGCGTCGGCATCAACACCGGCCCGGCGGTCGTCGGCGCGATCGGCGCGGCCCGCCGGCTCGACTACACGGCGATCGGCGCGACGGTGAACCTCGCAGCGCGACTCTGCGGCATCGCGCAGACGGCCCAGGTGCTCGTCACCAGCGACACGCTGCTGCGCGCGGGCCCGGGCGTCATCAACGAGGCCAGCGAGGCCGTGATTCTGAAGGGCATCGACGTGCCGATCGTGCCGTACTCGATCAAGGCGCTGACGACCCCGCTGCAGCTCAACGTGGTGTCCGGGCCCAAGGCGTCGGGGCCGCGCCCGAGCAACCCCACGATGGCGCCGCTCAAGCGCTGAATTCAAAACGGTGAATGGG
The DNA here is from genome assembly GCA_046351675.1 of Myxococcaceae bacterium. GTDB lineage: Bacteria > Myxococcota > Myxococcia > Myxococcales > Myxococcaceae > Archangium_A. The sequence goes on along the minus strand of JAXLYB010000011.1, from coordinate 19,810 downwards.
CGCGTGACCCGGCCGTCCCCACTGTTCTAAAGGGGCCGCGCTGGTTTCCTTCAAGGAGTCGCTCGCATGTTCGCCGCGTCATTGTGCGTCCTCACGGTTGCCCTCGCTGGCGCCCCGTCGACTCCGCTGGGGGTCGTGAAGAGCGCCGACGCCGAGGTGCAGAAGGTGCTGCAGGCCAACGACGCGAGCGTCTCGAAGCTCGCGGCCCGCGCCGATGAGTTCGTCGACTTCGGAGAGCTCGCCCGCCGCGCGATGGGCACCGAGTGGGCGAAGCTGAACAAGAAGCAGCAAGACGACTTCACCGCGACCATGAAGGGCCTCCTCCGCGCCAGCTACGCGCAGAAGGCAGTCAACGAGGGCCGCGGTGGCAGCGCGGCGGTCAGCTACGGCGAAGAGAAGGTCACCGGCAACGAGGCGGTGGTGAACACCTCGATCAAGATCAAGGAAGACACCTTCCCGGTCATCTACAAGCTCTACCGCGCGGACCCGAAGGGCCAGTGGAAGGTCTACGACGTGGTTACCGACGACGTGTCGCTCGTCACCACGTACAACGATCAGTTCCGCCAGGTGCTCGCGAAGAAGGGCTTCGACGGTCTGCTCAAGTCGCTCAAGGACAAGCAGGAATCGCTCGAGAAGCAGAACGCCGCGCCGAGCGACAAGAAGGACTGAAGCAGTTCTCCCTCTCCCCGCGAGAGGGGAGAGGGTCGGGGTGAGGGGCCCGAACTACCGTCGCCGCCGGTCAAGCAACGCCCGCAAAGCGTCCGCCCCTCGCCGAAGCTGGGTGCTCCCCACCGACGTCGCCTTCCACGTCGCCGTCTCGACCGCATCGAGCACCCGCGCCGACACCGACAACGCCTCCACCGCCGTGGTCGGCGCCTCCGTCGGCAGCTCAATCTTCGGCCGCACGCGCTCGGGCAAATCGACCGTCGACCAGTGCAGCGCCGCGGGCCCGCTCATCGCATAACTCCCGGGCCGAGCGAGCGGAGGCACCGCCCGCTCATGCGCCGCCAGCTCCGGAAACCCGAGCTTCCGCGCCGCGCGATCGAACGCCTCGACCAGCTGCGCGACCCGATCATCCGTCAACGTGGTCGGCGCACTGAGCAACAGCCGCGATCGAGGCCCCGCCAACCACGCGCGCGCCAGCACGCCATTGGCCAACAACCCCTCCAGCCACGCGGTCGTCAGCGCCTCGTCGCCCAGCCACACCGGGATCCACGGCGTCACGCACGGCCCGGTGTCGAACCCGCTCGCCCGCAACCCGACGAGCAGCTTGTTGGCGACGTCGAACGCGCGCGCGCGCCGCTGCGGCTCGGCCTGCGCGATCTCCAGCGCCCGCAGGCTCACCGCCAACGACGCGGGGGACGGAGCGGGCAGGGCGCCGCGCAACGCCTCGAGCGCCTCGGGATCGCCGAGCACCACCGCGCCGCTCCCGGGAATCGCGCGCCCCAGCGGCACGATGGTGAGCGCGACCTGCTCGCTCAACGACAAGTGCTCCACCGCGCCTGCGCCCGTCGGCCCGAGCACGCCGAGCCCATCGTCGATCACGATCAACGCCGCGTGGCGCCGCTGGCACGCCTCGGCAAACCGCGGAGTCGGCGCCAGATCGCCCTCGGTCAGGTGCACCGCCTCGATCACCACGCCCGCCATGCCGGCGTGCGAGAGCGCCTCCTCGGCTTCCTCGGGCGTCATCGCCGGCACCGCGTCGGGCAGCGTGCGAACCCCGCGCGCATGCGAGACCAACCGCCACGTCGGCAGCAACGGCAGCACCGCCGCCTCGTGACCCACCACCAGCGCCGCAGGAGCCCCGAGCAGCGCCGCCACCCGTGCCTCGAAGTCAGCCTGGGCCTTCGCGCCGACCGTGCGCGCCAGCCCGTACTTCTTCACCGCGGTGTTGAGCGCCTCGCGCACCCGCGGGTCGCTCCCCAGCCCGAGCAGATCGTCCGTCGAGCCCACCACCAGCCGCGCGCCGTCGCTCTCGACCTCCGCGGCCGACGGCACCGCGTCGATGCGCGCGTTGGCGACCACGCGCCCGCGGACGTTCTTTTCGAGCTCCAGCATCGGCCCGGTGATCTACACGAAGCTGGCTTGCGTGAGGGGGGTGGGGCTGGTAGGTGCGCGCCTCCCTCGTCAGAGGGTCAGCCGGACCAATGCGATCCCCATTCCGGGGACGTACGTCCGAGAGAAGGAAGAAGCACCATGAAGGGCATCATCGGCAAGAAGGTCGGCATGACGCAGATCTTCAACGACGAGGGCAACGCGGTCCCCGTCACGGTCATCGACACCACCTCTTGCGAGGTCGTCGGCACCCGCACCCAGGAGAAGGACAAGTACACGGCCGTGGTCCTCGGCCTGGGCGACGCGAAGGAAAAGCACCTCACCAAGGCGCAGGTCGGCTCGTTCAAGAAGGCCGGCGCGAAGGCCAAGCGGCACCTCAAGGAATTCCGCGTCGACGCGGCCGAACTCGCGGGCTTCAAGGTCGGCGAGGCCGTCAAGGTCGACTCGATCTTCAAGAAGGGCGAGCTCGTCGACGTCACCGGCATCACCAAGGGCCGTGGCTACCAGGGCGTCATGAAGCGCTGGAACTTCCGCGGCTTCGGTCAGACGCACGGTACGCACGAGTACCGCCGGCACCCGGGCGCGATCGGTCAGCGCAAGACGCCGGGCCGCGTGTACCCGAACAAGAAGCTCCCCGGTCACTACGGCGTGGAGCAGGTCACGACCCAGAACCTCGAGGTCGTCGGCCTCTACCCCGAGAAGAACCTGATCCTCGTGAAGGGCGGCGTCGCCGGCTCGAACGACGGCCTCGTGATCGTGAAGCCCGCGATCAAGGGCGCGATGCGCGCGGCCCACAAGGCCGGCAAGAAGTAAGCACCTGTCTCCCTCTCCCTGCGAAGCGGGGAGAGGGCCAGGGTGAGGGGCAACAAAGCACATGATGCGCTTCGGTCCGCTGGCTGTCGCGACGTTCGCCCTCACCGGCGTGCTGTCGGCGTGCGGTCCCACCGGCCCGAAGCCCATCGCGCTCGGCTCGCCGTGCACCCCGAACGACTCCGCGTCGGTGTGCGCCTCGGGCCTGTGCGTCGCGCTCGACAACCAGTCGGGCTTCTGCACCGACACCTGCACCACCGACGCGGCCTGCCCAGACACGTTCGTCTGCCAGGCCGCCGGCCGCTACGGGCGCATCTGCCGCCCGCTGACCGGCTGCAAGACCGAGGGCGATTGCCCCTCGGGCCACACCTGCGACGCCGACACCGGCAACTGCTTCATCGCCGTGACGCGCTCGCTCTGCAGCCCCTGCCAGGACGTGAAGCAGTGCCCCGCCGGCGGCACCTGCTTCGGCGCGCTCGGCTCGGGTGAGCAGTTCTGCACCGCGCCCTGTGACGTCGGCGACGCGTGCCCCGCCGGCTACGAGTGCCGCGACATTCCCGCCGGCCCGATGAACGCGCTGGTGAAGCAGTGCGTGCCCGCCAACGAGACCTGCAACGCCGGCCGCTCGCTGTGCGCGCCGTGTAAGGGCGACTCGGAGTGCGGTGGCCCGTTCGATCTCTGCGTGCGCAACGTGGTGAGCGGCGAGACGTTCTGCGGCCGCGACTGCAACCCCGCCAAGAACGTGTGCCCGACCATCGGCTGCGACCCGAAGGCGCTCGACTCGGCGCAGAACCCCGACTGCCCCAGCGGCTTCTCGTGCACCAACATCGGCAAGAGCGATGACCCGAACGTCATCGGGCCGTACCAGTGCGTGCCCAACAGCAACACCTGCCAGGGCTACTGCGACTCGTCGGTCGCCTCGGGCCAGGTCAGCGAGTGCGGGCTGGGCCGGGTGTGCAACTCCAACACCTGCGTCGCCGCGGCCGACGGGCGCATGTGCTCGCCGTGCACCGACAACGACGACTGCCGCCGCGGTGGCTTCAGCGAGAACCGCTGCATCGTGAACAACTGCACCAACTGCCCGTTCGCCGGCGAGTCGTTCTGCTCGACCCCGTGCGCCGACGACGCGGCCTGCGTGCGCACCTTCGGCGTCGGCTTCGTCTGCAAGCCGGTCGACGATCCCGGCGCGCCGGTGCAGCGCAGCTACTGCATGCCCCAGCGCGGCACCTGCAAGTCGGGCCTCGGCCGCCTCGGCGACGACTGCCTCGTCGGCGGCGCGCAGGACTGCGTCACCGGCCTCTGCCTCAAGGCGGGCTTGAACCAGTTCTGCAGCTCGCCGTGCACCAACGACTCGCAGTGCGCCGATTCGCGCTTCCGCTGCTGCGAGACGGCGACGGCCGGGTACGACTGCTCGCCCGCGCACCGCACCCCGACCGGCCCGCTCTCGGGCAACGGCGTGTGCGCGCCCATCGGCGGCCTGTTCGGCGACGACTGCTCGCCGGGCTTCGCGCCGTGCCAGAGCGGCACCTGCCTCGATCTCGGCACCGCGCGCGTGTGCTCCATCACCTGCGCCAGCGGCACGTGCCCCGACGGGTTCGCCTGCCGTGACGCGCTCGCGGCCGACGGCGTGATGAAGGTGCCGGTCTGCTTCCCGAACGGTGGCGGCAAGGCCGGCGGCAGCTGCGAGTTCGGCCCCGCGGCCTGCGAGAGCGGCCTGTGCATCCGCAAGGACTCGGGCCCGATCTGCACCCAGGCCTGCACCGGCGACGCCGAGTGCCCCGACGGGTGGATCTGCGACCTCGTGCGCAGCGTGCTCGACCAGTCCGTGCAGGCCTGCGTGCCCCCGGCGCTGCAAGACGGGTAAGCGTCAGAAAACCCTGTACAGACACCGAGTTTTGCGTGTTAAGCCGCCGCACCCCGATGCTGGCGTTTCGTGTGATCCGTCGCTGGTCTGCGCTCGTGTTCGTGAGCTGCTGTCTGCTCGCGTTCACGGGCTGTGACGATCGCACGCGCACCCGCAAGATCGTCGAGCCGTTCGAGGTCGTCCCGGGCACGCCGACCGTCGACCAGGGCACCCCCGAAGTGCTCAACGATCCGACGCGCGCGACCAACGCGTTCGGCGTCAACGTGCCCAGGCAGTGCGACGTCTTCACGCAGGTGCCGGTGCGCAAGGTCGACATTCTCTGGGTCGTCGACTCCTCGGGCTCGATGGCGCCCAAGCAGGCGCGGCTCGCGGCGAACTTCCAGGGCTTCATCAACCAGCTGGTGCTCGCCAACCCGCCGATCGACTTCCACATCGCGGTGACCACCACCGACACCGACGACAACAACGCCCGCGGCAAGCTCCGCTCGTGGACGCTCGGCGCCTCGAGCGAGAACTACATCGCCTGCACGCCGATGAACGGCTCGGTGACGTGCAACACCGGCGCGAACCTCAACACCGTCGTCACCGCCTTCACGCAGATGTCGGCGGTCGGCATCAACGGCTCGGCGTCGGAACGCGGCCTGTACGGCGCGTACCTCGCGCTGACCGACCCGCTCAACATCACCACGCCCGCGTTCGATCGCTTCGTGCGCCCCGACGCCGCGCTCTACGTGGTGATCGTCAGCGACGAAGACGACTCGAGCTGCACGCCGATGACGCGCCAGACCACGTGCACCGCCGACCCCGGCTGCCGCTGCGCGCCGAACGTCACCCTCAACGGCGCGGGCAACTACGGGAGCGTCGAGTACTTCACGCGCTTCCTCGAGACCTACAAGGGCTACGGCAACGCCAACGCCGTCACGCTCGCGGCGATCGTCGCGACGTCGACCGACCCGGTGCCCTCGCAGTTCGGTGATCCCACGCCGCACGTCGGCTGCTGCCGCGCGCTCGATGGCGGGGCGTGCCCGACGTCGGGCCAGAACGACGGCGGCTATGAGATCGCCTACACCGGCTCGCGCTACGCCGACGTGGCGGCGGCGACGGGTGGGGTGACGGTGTCGATCTGCCAGCCCGACTTCTCCGGCGCGCTCAGCTCGCTCGGCTACCAGGCCTCTGGCCTGCGCACCGACTTCCGCCTCTCGCGCGGCCCCGACCTGCGCGTCGACGGCGGCGTCGCCAACGGCCTGTCGACCTTCGTGAGCCCGCCCAACGCGGCCAACTGCATGATCGACATGAACTGCCCGGGCGCGACGCCCACGTGCCGCAACGGCCGCTGCGGCAAGTTGAGCCAGGTCGCGACCACGCCGCCCGCCAACGGCACCTCGTACCTGAAGTGCGAGGGCACCAGCCTGCGCAACATCGTTCGCTTCAACGGCACCTCGGTGCCCGAACCCTTGAGCACGATCGAGGTTTGTTACGACGTGCTCCCCACCTTTCAGAACAGCTGTCCGTAAACGAGAAGGGCTTCATGACGCACATGACACGAGTCCTGATGAGCTGCCTGGTGCTGTCGGCCAGCGCGGCACTGGCTGATGAAGAGGGCGAAGCGCTCGTCGAGAAGACCGCCGTCCGCAACCGGCTCTTCTCCGTCGAGGGGCGGTTCGAGGTGGGGGCCAACGTCGGCTTCACGCTCCTGAGCCGGCTGACCGAGCACTACAACCTCAACGCCAGCGTCGGCTGGAACGTGAAGGACTGGTTCGCGCTCGAGGCGCGCGGCGGCTACGCGATCTCGCGCCACACCTCGCTGGCCGACCAGATCCAGCAGGACTTCTTCGCCAACACCACCATCAGCAAGGCCAACGACGCCGCTGACCTGTGGGAGATGACCGGCCACGGCGTGGTCGGCTTCCGCTTCCAGCCCATCTACGGGAAGTTGAACCTCGTCGCCGAGCTGCCCGTGCACTTCCAGCTCTACTTCGCCCTCGACGGCGGCGTGGCGGCGCTCAAGCGCGAGTCGATGGTGCTCTGCGTGAACAAGGTCAGCAACCGCGAGTGCGGCGCGTTCTACACCGAGAACAAGGTCAGCCCGCTGGTCAGCATGGCGCTCGGCTTCCGCTTCTTCCTCGGCAGCGAGACGCACCACTCGATTCGCTTCGAGGTGCGCGACTGGAGCTACCTCGACTCGTTCTTCGTCAACGTCGACCGCGCCTCGTCGTCGGCCGGCAACCCGACCGCCGGCGGCATGCCGAGCCCGAATGCGGGCATCACCAACCTGGTCCAGATCGACCTGGGCTACGCGTTCATCTTCTAAAGGGCCCGACCGATGACTTCGCTTCGCTCTGCCTCGCTCCTCGCCGTCCTCGCCCTGCAGCTGTCGGGCGTGGGCGCCGCGTTCGCCAACGCGCCCACCGACTCGGCCCCCGCGGCCGTGTCGCAGGCCAAGCCGTCGGCCTCGTCTGACGACGACGAAGACGACCCGGCGCCGGGCGCCAACACGCCCACGCCGACCAACACCGGCACTCCGAACGGCACCACCGGCACCAAGACCGAGCCGAAGAAGGACGCGCCGACCGCCGCTCCCGCCGCGACCCCGGCCGACGCCAACCCCGACGCGCAGAAGCTCGTCTCGGGCGCGCCGCTCTACAACCCGAACGTCGCCGTGCACATCGTCGAGAAGAAGGCGTTCAGCGACGCCGGCAAGTTCGAGATCGTGCTCTTCCCGGCGGCGATGCAGGTGAACGGCAAGTTCACCCAGCACTTCGGCACCATGGGCAGCATCGTGTACCACCTGCAGGAGAACTTCGGCCTGCAGATCACCGGCGGCTACAACTGGTTCAACGTCGAGTCGGCGTTCAACGGTGAGCTCGTCGAGAAGTTCCGCGTCGAGGCGCAGGCCGCGACGTCGCTGTTGTGGACGTGGGGCGTGCTGGGCGGCGTCGAGGTCGCGCCGCTCTACGGCAAGTTCGCGCTCTTCGATGGCACGCTCGCCCACTTCAGCTTCGTCATCAACGGCGGCATGGGCGCCGGCGGCACGCGCCACCAGCTCAAGCCGGAAACCACGTCCAGCGACGGCACGGTCAGCCAGGCCACCTATGGCGACACCGGCGTTCGCTTCATGGCCGGCCTCGGCGCGGGCTTCCGCCTCCGCCTCGGTGAGCGCTTCGCCTTCCGCCTCGAGGTGCGCGACGTCGTCTACGCCGCCCGCATGGAACGCGTGAACGGCTGCAACGTCGACGACCTCCGCGCGATGGACGCGAAGATCCGCGGCGGCGGCGACCCGGCCTCGGCCACCGTCGGCCCCACCTGCCAGGTCGAGAAGTTCACCGGCACCATCGAAGGCACGAACATCAAGCGCAGCAACGACGTGCCGCTCGCGCTCAACCTGGTGCGCATTCCCAGCTCCGACGTGCTCAACAACGTCGGCCTCTACCTGGGCATCTCGTTCCTCTTCTAAGGGCACCCGATCATGAAGCGCTCGCTCGTTCTCACCGTCATCGCTTCCGTCGCGCTCGCGGGCCTGCCCGCCGCCGCGCAGGATCTCGCGGTCTACAACAAGGCCCTCTCGGCCTATAACGCCAACCAGTTCGAAGACTCGGCGCGGTTGTTCTTCGAGGTCACCAACTCGACCACCGACAACGACCTGCGGCTGAAGGCCGACTACTACCTCGCGTCGAGCTTCCAGCGCGCGAACATGCCCTTCACCGCGTTCGTGTACTTCACGACCATCGTGAAGGCGGGGCCGCAGCACCCGTACCACCTGAAGGCCGTCGAGGCGCTCATCGCGCTGCAGGAAGTGCTCAACGACGACTTCTTCATCCCCAACATCTTCAACATCCACTACGACAAGTACGCCGATGCGTGGGCGACGCTGCCGCTCGAGGTGCTGGCGCGCATCAACTACCTGATCGGCCGCATCAGCCACCGCAAGGGCAAGCTCGAAGAGGCCAAGCAGTTCCTCGAGGCGGTGCCCGACACGAGCCAGTTCTACGCCAAGGCCCAGTACATGGTCGGCATCGCGCTGGTCGACCCGCGCTTCCCCGCGGCCGATGAGAACGCGCGCACCAAGAACGTCGAGAACGCCATCTCGACCTTCGAGAACGTGCTCAAGATCAAGACGCGCCAGCTCGACTTCGAAGACACCAAGCAGCTCAGCTACCTCGCGCTCGGCCGCGCCAACTACAACGTCGGCCAGTTCCAGAAGTCGACCGAGTGGTACGAGAAGGTGCCGCGCTTCAGCAAGTACTGGGACCAGTCGTTGTTCGAGAACGGCTTCGCCCGCTTCCAGAACGACGATCTCGGCGGCGCGCTCGGCTCGCTGCAGGGCCTCTACGCGCCGCAGTTCGCCGGCGCCTTCCAGCCCGAGTCGTGGATCCTCACGTCGACCACCTACTACTTCAGCTGCCTGTACGACGAGTCGAAGGCCTCGCTGCTCGAGTACGAGAAGCTCTACCTGCCGATGGCCGAGAAGCTGAAGCTGCTCGTCGATTCCGGCACGCCCCGCGACGTCACCGACTACTTCAAGCTCGTCAACGTCACCGAGAGCGAGCAGGTGCCCAAGGCGGTGCTGAACTGGGTGCGCACCAACGAGCGCATGCTCGGCGTGCTCGGCCTGCTCAAGCAGATCGATGTCGAGAAGCAGATGCTCGAGAACAACCAGAGCTGGAAGGCCGCGAAGATGTCGGGCGAAGTGACGACCTACCTCGATCAGAACCGCGCGACGGCCGAGCAGGTCGCCGGGCAGATCGCCAAGGGCCGCCTCACCGAGGCCTACCGCACCATCAAGGGCTTCGGCGACCAGGTCGAGATCATTCGCTTCGAGATCGCCAAGGCCGAGAAGGAGCTCGCCGAGAGCGGCGTCGACACCGGCAAGGTGCTCGGTGGCCAGACGCTGTACCGCCCGCAGATGCCCGCCGAGAACTGGAATTACTGGAAGTTCGAGGGCGAGTTCTGGCGCGACGAGATCGGCTACTACCAGTACACGCTCAAGCGCGGCTGCCCCGCGAACTGAGCTGAACTTTCTCACCTGCTGAGAGGTTCAAAAAAAGGGCGTCCGGTCGCTACCGGGCGCCTTTTTTCATCGGGAACGCTGGTGTAGGTTCCGCGCGTTTTTTGCCCCACAGGAGCACAGATGACGCTCGTCGTTCGATCGACTTTTGCCGCGCTGGTCTTCGCCTGCACGGTTCCCTCCATCGCGCTCGCGCAAGGCGCAGCGAAGAAGAAGGCTGACCCGAAGGCGGCGGCGCCCGCGAAAGACGCGAAGGCCGACCCCAAGGCCAGCAAGCGCCCGCCCGGCGCCGAGGAGCGCAAGGGCCCCGCGAAGCTCGACGGCAAGGAAGCCGTCAACGCCGCCGACGTCGAGAAGGAAGCCGTCGCCGACAAGAAGCGCGACGAGCAGATCGAGGCCGCGAAGAAGATCATTCCGAAGATCGAAGACGGCAACCCGACCAAGGCCGATCTGCTCTTCCAGTTGAGCGAGCTCTACTGGGAAAAGTCGCGCTACCTGTACCGCAAGGAGATGCTGACCTTCTTCAACGCGCAGAAGGACGCTGACGAGAAGAAGAACCGCGGCGAGAAGGTCGCCGAGCCGAAGGAAGAGCACCGCGAGTCCGAGCTGTACCGCTCGGAGACGATGCGTCTCTACGAGACCATCTTGCGCGAGTACCCGACCTACGAGCGCAAGGACGAGGTGCTCTTCAACCTCGCCTACAACCAGTACGACATCGGCAAGAAGGACCTGGCGATCAAGCGCTACGAAGAGCTCCTCAAGAGCTACCCGGGCAGCAAGTTCGTCAGCGACACCTACGTGCAGCTCGGCAACCACTACTTCGAAGTGGCCAACGTGCTCGAGAAGGCCAAGACGTACTACGAGAAGGCGTTCGCCTCGTCGAACCCGCGCATCAAGAGCTACGCGCTGTACAAGCTGGCGTGGTGTGACTTCAACGCCGGCGAGCACGAGAAGGCGCTCAAGAAGCTGCAGGACACGGTCGACTTCGCCGAGAAGCAGGGCAAGGAAAAGTACGCGACCGACCTGAAGAACGAAGCGCTCAACGACTCGATTCGCATGTTCGTGCAGCTCAACCGCGCCGACGACGCGATGGCGTACTTCAAGGCGCACGCCGGCAAGAAGAAGCAGATCAGCCTCACGCAGAAGCTCGCGTACGGCCTGCAGGAAGCCGGTCACCACGAGAACGCGATCAAGACCTTCCGCTTCCTGCTCGCCGACAACTCGGTCAGCGAGACCGCGCCTGACTGGCAGCAGTCGATCGTCAAGTCGTACGAAGGCCTGCGCCAGCGCGACAACGTGAAGGCCGAAGTGAAGAAGCTCGCCGAGCTCTACCGCCCGGGCAGCGCGTGGTGGAAGGCCAACGACTCGAAGAAGGAAGTGCTGCGCAACGGCTTCAACGTCGCCGAAGAGGCGATGCGCACCACCGTCACCGAGTACCACCAGGAAGCGCAGAAGACGAAGGAAGTGAAGACGTACCGGCTCGCGCGCGACATCTACAAGGAATACGTCGACGCCTTCGCGTCGTCGGAAGACGAGAACTTCGTCGCCGACCAGGCCTACAACCTGAAGTTCTATTACGCGGAAATCCTCTGGGCCCTCGAGGAATGGGAGCCCGCGGCGCAGCAGTACGACGGCGTGACGGCGTTCAAGATTCCCAACCGCCCCGAGGCGAAGGAAGCCAGCAACGAGAAGTACCGCCAGTCTTCGGCGTTCAACGCGATCCTCGCCTACGACAAGCTCGTGAAGATCGAGCGCGGTCTGTTGCAGAAGTCCAACCTCGACGAGAACAAGAAGATCGAAGAGGACAAGGCCGCCGGCAAGAAGGGCAAGGTCGAGAAGGCCAAGGGCCTCGAGAAGCGCTCGAAGGAAGAGATGGCCGAGAAGCCCATCACCGACTTCGAGAAGAAGCTCGTCGCCGCGTGCGATGCGTACAACACGCTCTTCCCGAAGAACCCCGACGAGGTCGACATCGCCTACCAGGCCGCCGTGGTGTTCTACGACAAGAACCACTTCGTCGAGGCCGGCCGCCGCTTCGGTGACGTCATCAACAAGTACCCGGAGCACGCCAACTCCGAGAAGGCCGCCGACCTCATCATGGCGGTGCTCAACGATCGCGAAGAGTGGCTCGAGCTCAACAAGCTGGCCCGCGTCTTCAAGAGCAACGTGAAGCTCAGCAAGCCCAACACCGAGTTCACCAAGCGCGTCAGCGCCCTCGTCGAGGGCTCGCAGTACAAGTACATCGACGAGGTCGTCTACAAGAAGGACAAGGACCCGGCGAAGGCGTCTGACCTCTTCGTGGCGTTCGTCGCGGAGTTCCCGAAGTCGGAGAACGCCGACCGCGCGCTGACCTACTCGATGATCATCGCGCGTGAGGCGCAGCAGCTCGACAAGGCCATCACCCTCGGTGAGCGCGTGTTGAAGGAGTACCCGAACTCGGCGTTCGACCTGAAGGTGAAGGTCGCGCTCGCCTACTTCTACGAGAAGATGGCGAACTTCGAGAAGTCGGCCCAGACCTACGAGAACTTCGTCGCCACCTACGATCTCGCGGCCGGCGACAAGGCCATCGGGTACGACAACATCAAGGACCTCCTGAAGAAGGAAAAGGAAGCCAAGGACAAGGAAGCCAAGGCCGCCAAGGGCAAGGCTCCTGCCGCCGGCGCGACCGCCGCCATCACCACCTTCGACCTGAAGGCCGTGAAGGACGAGAACAAGAAGAAGGAACGCGAGGCGCTGATCAAGGAAGCCGAGGGCCAGGTCGCCGACGCGCAGTACAACGCGGGCTTCTGGTACGAGGGCGTCGGTCAGTTCGACAAGGCGATCGCCGCGTACAACCGCTACATCGCCCGCTTCAAGGACAAGAAGGACGTCCCCGAGCTCGCGTTCAACATCGCGCTGGTGCTCGAGAAGCAGAACAAGCTGGCCGACGCGATGACCGCGTACACCAGCTTCCTGACGACCTACGCCAAGGACACGCGCGTCACCGACACGCGCCGCCTCGACGTGAAGTACCGCCAGTACCTCATCGACGGGAAGCTCAAGAACGCCGCCGAGCAGGACCGCCTGGCCAAGGACATCATGGCCAGCTTCCCCAAGCTCAAGGACGACGAGAAGAAGAACGACCGCGCGATGCTCGCCTTCGCGCACGCTCGCTTCGCGACCCTCGAGCCCTCGTGGAAGGGCTACACCGACATGAAGTTCAAGAAGATCGCTTCCTTCAAGAACGACCTCGTCGTGAAGCAGAAGAAGCTGAGCGAGCTCGAGAACAACTACCTCGAGGTCTTGAAGGTCGGTAACCCCGAGTACGGCATCGCCGCGCTCACCCGCATCGGCCTGCTGTATTCCGACCTCGCGACCAACATCAACGAGATCCCCGATCCTCCGGGCCTCGACGAAGACCAGCTCGCGCTGTTCCGGTCCGAGCTCGAGAACCGCTACATCTTCCCGCTCGAAGAGAAGGCGGTCGAAGCGCTCGAGAAGGCGCTCGCGAAGTCGTACGAGCTGTCGATGTACGGCGAGTGGACGCTGCTCGCCCAGGACAAGCTCAACAAGTACAAGCCCGGCTTCTACGGCAAGCCGCGCGACGTCGCGTACCGTGGCTCGGAGTTCTTCGTGACCGCGGGCTTCGAGAAGAAGACCGAGCTGCCTGCCGAGGCGGTCGTCGAGACCCCCGCGCCGGCCCCGGCCCCCACCAACAACGCTTCCGCCCCGACCCCGGGCGCGGGCGTTCGCTAAACGACCCACAGGAAGCACGAACCATGAACACCTGGATCAAGAAGCTGTCGCTGGTGGGTGCGTTCTCGATTTCGTCGGCGGGCCTGATGGGCTGCCAGACGGTCGAGCCCGAGAAGAAGCCCGACCCGATCGAGAAGCCGGTCGTGAAGCCCGTCGAGAAGACCTTGAAGGACGTGTTCGCCGACGCGGTCGCGGCGTTCGACGCCGGCAAGCTCGACGAGGCGAAGGAAGGCTTCGCCAAGGTCGCCGCGAAGGTGCCGAACAACGTGGTGGTGCAGTTCAACCAGGGCGTGATCGCCGAGAAGCAGGGCCGCATCACCGACGCCCAGGGCTTCTACGAGGCGGCCAACAAGCTCGACCCCAAGCACAAGCCCACGCTGCTCAACCTCGGCCGCGTCTATCGCCTGCAAGACAAGTTCGACGCGGCGATCGCGCTCTACGAGGGCGCGCTGAAGGACCCGGCCAACGAGTACGACGTCGAGCTGAACAACAACCTCACCGTCGCCTACCGCCTGGCCAAGAAGTACTCGCAGGCCGAAGCGACCGCGCGCAAGGTGCTCGCCCGCACCAAGGACAACCCCGACGCGTACAAGAACCTCGCGCTCATCTACTTCGACCAGGGCAACTACCCGCTGGCCGAGTTCATCTCGGCCAACGCGCGCAAGCTCGATGACAAGGACCCGGGCGTCTACAACAACCTCGGCCTCATCTACCTGAAGCTCGACGATCGCCGCCGCGCGCTCGGCCAGTTCCAGAAGGCCGTGTCGCTCAACCAGAACTTCGCGCCCTCGCTGTTCAACATCGGCGCGATGGCGCTGGCGTACCGCGACTACGACGGCGCCGAGAAGGTGCTCAGCAAGGCCACCGAGCTCGACCAGGCCTCGTACGAGGGCTTCCTCGCGTACGCCTTCGCGCTCGACGGGCAGAAGGGCCGCGACGCGAAGAAGGGCCTCAAGGCCGGCGAGATGTTCGAGCGCGTGCTGTCGATCAAGGCCGACCAGAATGACGCCATCTGCGGCGCGGGCTGGGCGTACGCCGCCGACAAGGCCGGGTGGGACAAGGCGCTGGGCTTCCTCGAGAAGTGCAAGGCGCTCCCCGGCACCTCGAACACCGACCAGCAGCTCATCGACTCGAAGATGAAGGGCATCGTCGCCATGCAGAAGGCCGGCGCCGCCCAGCCACCCAAGCCCGAGGAGAAGGAAAAGCCCAAGACCAACACCGGCGGGCCGTCGCTCCTCGACAAGGTGTCTGACGACGCCGCCAAGGCCGACCCGAACGGTGGCGCGAGCGAGCAGCCCGCGGCCAACCCCCCGGCAGAAGGGCAGACTCCCGCTCCCACGCCGGCTCCTGCCCCCGCGCCGGCCCCGGCTCCCGCCCCCAAGTCCTGACGTCTTGATCCCAGCCCGGTGGCGGGGCTAAGCCCCCGTCACTTTTCGAGGAACCCGCTCTTCCACGCGGGTGTCACATCGCAGTACGAGTTGCACCGAAGGTGACCCACATGACCCGAAAGCTTCTTGTTGTGATGGTGCTGGTTGGCGGCGCGTTCTCCGGGACGGCCCTGGCTGAAGACAAGGTCGTTCGCGAGGCCGACAAGACGGTCTTCCGCAAGAAGACCACCATCGACTTCACCGACGTGGCCATCGACGGCGAGTTGACCAAGCCCGAAGGCAGCTACTCGGTGTCGAAGAAGAAGACGACCTTCAAGACGCTCATCAAGGTTCGCGACAACTTCAACCCCGAGCTGCAGAAGTCGGTCGAGAACCTCTGAGCCTGGCGCGGTGTCGTAGCGCGCGACTCTTTTCTCTCTCAGTACACGCCCTCCCAAGCGAAGCAGTGAAGAAGGACTGACCATGGCCAAGAAAATCACCCTCCAGATCACCGGCCCCGACGGCACCACCAGCGAGAGCACCAGCGAGCAGGACAGCATCATCGTCGGCTCCGGCTCCGGCGCGGCGATCAAGGTGAGCGACCCCAAGGTCTCCAACCTCCACTGCATGTTCAAGGTCGAGAAGGACAACACGGTCACCGTGATCGACCTCGGCAGCGAGAGCGGCACCAAGTTCAAGGACCAGGCGGTCAAGGAGCCGGCCGTCGTCGCCTCGGGCGAGACGGTGATGATCGGCGAGTCGAAGGTGAAGGTCGTCTACGGCGACGTGAAGGCCGAGGAGAAGAAGGCCGACGCGACCCCGCCGCCTCCGCCCGCCGAGGCGAAGAAGGAAGAGAAGCACGAGGACAAGAAGGACAAGAAGAAGAAGGACAAGTCGGCCCCCTCGACCCGGGGCCTGGCCGGCACCGGCAAGAACGCCGCGAGCCTCTTCACCGAGCCGCTGCCCGCCGAGGCCGTGCCGACCGAGCAGGAACGCGTGCTCCAGGTCGCGCTGCTCTGGGGCGACAGCCTGATCAACGTGCAGCACTTCGCCGAGGGCGTGCCGGTCACCATCGGCGACGGCGTGGGCAACCGCTTCACGGTCTTCAACGTCGGCTCGACCTTCAACCTCGCGCAGAGCAAGGGCTCGAACGCGGTCGTCAACGTGCCGTCTGACGCCGGCCTCGTCGTCACCGTGCGCAGCGAGAGCCACAAGAGCAAGGAACAGCTCAAGAGCGAGGGCAAGCTCAAGGCCGCCGACGGTGGCGTGCGCGCCGACGCGATCGAGCTCGGGCTGCACGACCGCGCGCAGGTCAGCTTCGACAACGTCGCCTTCATCGTGCGCTACGTGCGCCCGAGCGCGGCGATCAGCATCAACACGATGGAAGAGGCCGACTTCACGTTCTTCAAGATCGTGAGCATCTGCCTCATGGCGTTCTTCGCGCTCGTCGCGGCGATGGTGCTCACGCCGCTGGGCTACGGCGGCGAGGGCGACGACATCTTCGCCAACCCGTCGAAGTACGTGAAGATGGTCATCAAGCCGGAGAAGAAGCAGGAGATCAAAAAGTTCAAGGATCTCTCCGGCGTCGCCGAGGGCGCGAAGGCGAAGGAGAAGGAAGGCAAGTTCGGCAAGCAGGACGCCAAGAAGCAGGACGCGGACCCCTCGAAGAAGGGCGCCCCGGTCGTCGACGCCAACAAGCGTGAAGAAGACCGCAAGAAGGTCTCGAGCCTGATGGCCGGCATGTTCGGCGGCGGCGCGTCGTCGAACGTCTTCGGCCCCGGCGGCCTCGGCACCGGCATCAACAACGCGCTCGGCGGCCTCCAGGGCGGCGCGGGCGTCGGTGACGCGCAGGGCGTCGGTGGTCTCGGCTCGCGTGGCTCGGGCGCTGGCGGCGGCGGCACGGGCCTCGGCCTCGGCGGCCTCGGCACCAAGGGCGGCGGTCGCGGCCGCGGTGGCTACGGCTCGATCGACCTCGGCGGCAAGGGCAAGGACTCGACCCGCGTGATCCCCGGCAAGACCACGGTCGTCGGCGGTCTCGACAAGGACGTGATCATGAAGGTGATCAAGCGCCACCAGAACGAGATCAAGTTCTGCTACGAGCAGGAGCTCCAGAAGAACCCGGCGCTCGGCGGCAAGGTCGCGGTCGCCTGGACCATCGACCCCACGGGCGGCGTCAGCGAAGCCAACGTCAGCGAGTCGTCGATCGGCAACGCCAACGTCGAGAGCTGCATCGTGCAGCGCATTCGCCGCTGGAAGTTCCCCGAGCCCCAGGGCGGCGGCGTCGTGAACGTCACCTTCCCGTGGATCTTCAAGGCGGCCGGCGACGAGGGCGAAGGCGAGTAAGCCTCCGGGCGCGTCTCGTTGAACCGCACGGCGCGGTCCCTCACGGGGCTGCGCCGTTTCATTTTGCGCCGTTCATTTTCACTTTGCTGATTTGGCCGTTGCCTTTGGGGTTTGCGACGGTATGGTGCCGCGCCCTTTGAGGAGGTTTCGTGCGGAAGCTCGCCACGCTCGTTCTCGCATCTTCGCTTTTCGTTTCCCTGCTGCCGGCTGAGGCCGTCGCTGCCACGCCGTCGCTGGGTGTTCCGCTCCAGGTGCGCCGCGGCTTCTTCACTGAGACCGACATCGGTGGCTTCTTCACCGTCGGTGGCGACAACGGGTACTCGAACTTCCAGATCTACCTGCAGCTCGGTCTCGGCTACCAGCTGACGATCAACGACGGCGCGGGGCTGATCCCCATCGGCGTGCACGTCGGCATCGGCACCAACGCGCAGAACTGCTGGGCCGGGCTCAAGGCCGACATGAGCTGCTCGCAGTCTGACAACTTCACCAACACCTTCATCAACGCCTCGGCGGGCTACCTCCACCGCCTCGGCACCGGCTACGTCGGCAGCCGCCTCTACTTCGGCGGCAAGCTGCTGGGCGGCGTCACGCTGCTCGACCCGCGCCCGATCCCCGACGAGGCCGACCCGACCAACACCGGCCTGCTGGTGAGCCCCGACGTGGGCGCGGCGCTCTCGCTCGAGTTCGCCACGAGCGTTGACCACTTCTCGGTCGGACTCGACGCGGCGTACCGCCTGATCATCGGCCCGAACATCAGCTCGCTGATGTTCTACTTCCGCGTGCAGTACACGTTCTGAGCTCGTGGCCTCGGCCGCGAAGTCAGACCTCCTTACCACCCTCGGTTCAGACGGCACGGCGGACGCGATGGCGTTCGTCGCCGATCACCAGCTCGCCGTGCGCTGGGTGATCGACCAGCAGCCGCGGCACCTCGTCATCGACTTCGAGCGTGCGCTGGTCGAGCCTCTCGCGCCCGAGCGCGCGCCGGCCGAGGGCACCGGCAAGTTGCTCACCAGCGACACGCGGGCGGGGCGCATCGCGGTGCCGAAGGCCGGCTCGATCGAGGTGCGGCCGCCTGCGTCGACGAAGGTGCTCAAGCGGCTCGAGCGCGCCGGCAAGTTCCCGCTCGTGAAGTGGCTCGACGACGACACGCTGCTCAGCTCGCGCGGCGAGGTGCTCAACCGCTGGGCGGTCGCGACCGGCAATCCGAAGAAGTTCAAGTGCCACGACGACGTGCACTTCGTTGCCACCACGCCGGCGCTGCTCGCGGCGTGCAACAAGGAAGGCGTCATCTCGATCTTCGACGCGCGTCAGCCCCGGCGCCTGGTGTGCGTGCGGCCCGCGGCCAACGGGTGGCTCGCCTTCGACGACGCCGGCGCGTGGGATGCGAGCGAGGGCTTCACGCGGGGCGCCGAGCTGTCGTGGAGCGACGCCAAGAGCACCGCCTTCGTGCCCGGCGAGGGCTTCGGCTGGCTCGAGCTGAACCAATTCCCGCTGACGCGCGTGGTGCCGGCCAGGGGCGGCCGAACGAAGGGGCTGCTCGCGCTGGCGACCGCCGGCCGGTGGTGAGCTTCGAGCCGAAAAGTTGATAGACGCGCCGCCATGGACGCGTACGGCCTGGGTCGAGTCGTTGGTGAGAAGGGCGTGCTCCCGCAGCGCGCGAAGAAGATCGACCCGTCGTTGCCGCTGCGCGACGGCGAGCTGTTGATCGACGTCGAGAGCCTCAACATCGACGCCGCCTCGTTCAAGCAGCTCAAGGACGCCGCGGGCGGCGACGTGCAGAAGATCGGCGCGGCGATCACGGCCATCGTGTCCGAGCGCGGCAAGATGCAGAACCCGGTCACCGGCTCGGGCGGCATGTTGATCGGCCGCATCAAGGAGATCTCCCCGAAGCACCCGGCGGCGGGGACGCTGAAGGTCGGCGATCGCCTCGCGACGCTGGTCAGCCTCACGCTGACGCCGCTGGTGATCGACGAGATCAAGGCCATCAAGCCCGAGATCGATCGCGTCGACATTCGTGGGCGCGCGATCCTCTTCGCGTCGGGCATCTACGCGAAGCTGCCCAGCGATCTGCCCGACACGTTGTCGCTCGCCGCCCTCGACGTCGCGGGCGCGCCGGCGCTGGTCGCGCGGTACGTGAAGCCCGGCATGAAGATGGTGATGCTCGGCGCCGGCAAGAGCGGGGCGCTGTGCCTGGCCCAGGCGCGCGAGCTGATGAAGGGGCAGGGGCAGCTCATCGCGCTCGACATCAACCAGGCGGCGCTCGAGTCGCTGCACGGGCTGGGGCTGTGCGACGCGTTCGCGAAGGTCGACGCCACGCAGGGCGTCGACGTGATGGAGACGGTCTCGAAGCTGACGGGTGGGGCGCTGGCCGACCTGGTCGTGAACTGCGCGTCGGTGCCCAACACCGAGATGGCGTCGATTCTCTCGGTGCGCGATGGCGGCACGGTGATCTTCTTCTCGATGGCCACCAGCTTCACCACGGCGGCGTTGGGGGCCGAGGGTGTTGGCAAGGACGTGCAGATGATCGTCGGCAACGGCTATGTGCCGGGCCACGCTGAGCTCACACTCGAGCTGCTGCGGCGGCAGGAGAAGCTGCGCAAGTTGTTCGAGCAGCGGTACGTGTGACTGCTTGCT
>JAXLYB010000010.1:0-310705 GCA_046351675.1 Myxococcaceae bacterium | reverse complement strand
GAGAACGACGGCGTGCTGCGCCAGCTGAGCCGCAAGTAGCGCCGTTCGAGGGAGCTCCCGACGTGAGGTTCAGGGCAACATCGGGATGCCGAGCAGCGCGACGATCGCCGCCAGGAACATCAGCAGTACCCCGATGACGCCGTGCCGGCCCGCTTCACCCGGCGCGCCCTTCACCAGCCGGCGCCCGAGCCACCACGTCAACGCGAACAGCGCCGCACACGCCAGGCCGAGCCACCCGTGCGTGCTCCGCAGCGGTTCCATCTCGCGCAACACGATGGCCGAGACCACGCCCTCGAGCGAGGCGGCGATGATCAACACCACCGCCAGCGGCCCCCACTTCACGTGGCGCGCACGGCTCCCCTCGGGCGCGGGCGTGCGACGGAGCCGCTGCTTGCGTTGGCTCAGCCCATCGCGGAACACCACGAAGGCGAACAACAGCGCGAGGGCCGCAGCGATGGGGTGAGCGTACGAGAGCAAGGCGACGGCCCAATACCACGAGCGCTCAGCGCGGCAGCACGCGCTTCGCCTCGTCAGACAACAGCGGCCACAGCCACGAGTCCTTCGCTTCCCGCTCCGCGCCGCCGAGGTCGGCGAGGTCGTGCGACTGCGAGAAGATCAGCAGCCGCGCCTCGATGGGGTCTCCCGGGCGCACGTTGGCGCGGGCGCTCGCGAGCTGTTCAGCCGTCTCGGCGTGCTCGCGCAGCGAACACACCACCTTCAACGTGCGGCCGACGATGCTCGCCGAGTCTGCAATCAGCGCCAGCCCACCGGCGCAGTCACCACGCCCCACCAGCCAGTACGCCTTCGCCTGGCGAGACGAATCGGAGTCGTCGAGCGACTCGCAGGCCTCGCGGTTCGCGTCGAACTCGCCGTCGACCGACAGCACCCAGCACGTCAGCCACGCCTCGACGTCGGAGCCCTTGATGGCCGCACGTGCGTCGGCGCGGCGCCCCGCATTCACCAGCTCGAGCACGTAGTGGCCCCGCGCGCGCGGATCGACCTCCGCCGCCGCGCTCAACAAGTCGAAGCCCTCTTCACGCTCGCCCTCGCGCAGCAGCTTGATTCCCTTCGCCGTCTTGCCCTGCCACGTGCCGACGTGGTCGCGCACCAGCAGCGTGGTCGCCTTGTCGAGCAGCGGGTGGTCGTGCTCGTCGCTCGCGAAGGTGTACAGCGCCCATTCCAATTCCAGGTCGCCCGGCGCCGCGTCGATGGCGTTCTCGAGCACCTTCTTCGCGCGCTCGACCTGCCCGGCGCGACGCAGCAGCGAGGCCACCCACGGCGCATCGTCTGGCTTCTCGACCGTCGCAGGGAGGAGCGCCGCCGCCTCCGCGGGCCGGCCCTCGCTCAGCAACGCCTCGGCGCGGAACGGCGCGAGCCGGTCACCGGGCTTCACGCGCTCGGTCAGCTTCGTCACCTCGCGCCAGTCGTGCCGCCTCCACGCGGCGTCGAGCGCCTGCACGTCGATCCACCCATCGTGGAGCACCGGCAACGGACGCGTCGCGCACGCGATGACCACCGCGCACGCGAACGCCGCGAACGCCAGCCGGTACTGCCCGCGCGGCAAGAAGCCCGACGTGAGCGCCATGCCCGCCGCCATGCCGCCCGCGTGCGCGAACGAGTCGAACCCCACGAAGGGACCGATCGCCAACCACATGATGGTGGTGAGAATCATTCGCTGCGGCCCGGGCTCGTTCCACAGCGCGCGCCACCCGCCCATGCGCGCCCGCATCAGCACCAGGCTGCCGCCCATCACGCCGAACAACGCGCCAGACGCGCCCGCGCTCACCACGTCGTGACCGATGATGCTCACCGCCGAGCCGACGAGCCCGCTCAACAGGTAGATGACGAGGAAGCGCCACGTGCCGACCACGCGCTCGAACGGCGCGGTCCACGAGAAGCCGGCCCACAGGTTCCACACCAGGTGCACCACGCCGATGTGCAGGAACATCGAGGTGAAGAGGCGCCACCACTCGCCGTGCCAGACGCCGGGCCGGTAGTTCGCGCCGAAGCGAATCAGCGTCTCGTTGGTCTGCGTCGAGCCCTGCCGTTCGGCGAGCACGAAGACCACGATGCAGATCGCGAAGAGCAGCGTCGACACGGGCGCCGCGAGCAGTCGTCGGAGGAACTCGGGCTGTTGGGGCGGGGGCGGAGACGGCTTAGACACGCGCGCACCGTACCCGCGGCGCCCGGCGGTGTAACCTGCCCACCGTGAGCCGTCGTGCCGACATCAAGACCGGGTACACCTGCAACAGCAACTGCGTGTTCTGCGTCATCGGCGACAAGCTCTTCACCGGCGAGCGGCCCACCAACGAGGTCATCGAGGAACTCAAGCTCTCGCGCCGCACCTGCGACGACGTGGTCTTCACGGGCGCCGAGGTGACGCTGCGCCAGGACTTCTTCCACCTCGTCGAGGCGGCGAAGCGGCTCGGCTACCGCAGCATCCAGGTGCAGACCAACGGCCGCATGTTCGCGTACCGCGACTTCTGCGAGCGGGCGATTCGCGCGGGCGCCAACGAGTTCTCGCCCTCGCTCCACGCGCCGGTGGCGAAGGTGCACGACGGGCTCACGCGCTCGCAGGGTTCGTTCAACCAGATCATCACCGCCATCAAGAACCTGAAGGAGATGGGCCAGCGCATCGTGAGCAACACGGTGGCCGCGAAGCAGAACGTGAAGCTGCTCCCCGACCTCGCGCGGCTCTTCGTCGAGCTGAAGGTCGACCAGTTCCAGATCGCCTTCCCCCACCCCACCGGCCACGCGGCGACGTACTTCAACGCGGTGGTGCCGAAGATGACCGAGCTCGCGCCGTACCTGCACGAGGCGCTGCGCATCGGGCGCGACGCGGGCGTGGCGTGCATGGCCGAGGCGATGCCGTACTGCATGATGCAGGGCCACGAGCGCTTCGTGTCGGAGCTGTTCATTCCCCCGACGGAGATCGTCTACGAGGGCTTCGTCATCCCCGACTACAAGCGCGACCGCGTCGACCGCGGCAAGACGCGCTTCCCGCAGTGCGCGACCTGCCGCTTCGAGCCCATCTGCGAAGGCCCGTGGCGCGAGTACCCCGAGATGCTCGGGAACGAGGAGTTCCAACCCATCGCCGGCCCGCGCGTCGTCGACGGAGAGCTGCTGCTCGATGACCGCTTCGCGCTGCTCGGCACTCCCGCGCCCGAGTTCGGAGAACACGCCGACACGCGCGGCGCGAAGTGGCTCGCGCTCGCGTTCTACCCGGAGGACGGGAGCCCGGGCTGCACCACCGAGGCGTGCTCGCTGCAGTCGGGCCTCGCGCAGCTCTCGGCGCTCGGCGTCGCGCTGTACGGCATCAGCCCCGATGGCGCCGACTCGCACCGGAAGTTCGCGCAGCAGAACGGCCTCACGTTCCCGCTCCTGTCGGACGAGCGCGGCGACATCGCGCGGGCGTTCCAGGCGCGGGTCGGCAACCAGTTCCGCCGCTCGACCTACCTGCTCGACGCGCAGCGCCGCATCGCGCACGTGCTCGTCGCGCCCGACGTGAAGAACCATGCGCTGCAGATCTTCGAGGCCATCAAGCGGCTCGAGGCACCGCCACGTTCACTCGAGCGCGGCCCCGAGCTGGTGATTCGCCGCAGCGTGAAGCCGACCACCGAGGTCGCCGAGGAGCTCGGGCTCGAGAGCGACCTGCAGTCCTTCGCATGACCACGAAGCTGAAGGCGCTGATCAAGGTCGGCTACGGCTGCAACGAGAACTGCACGTTCTGTCACACGCTCGAATACCGCGAGACGAACGGCACCAGCGACGAGGTGCACCGGAAGATCGACCGCGCGCGCCACCTCGGCCACGAGCTGGTGGTGCTGTCCGGCGGTGAGCCGACGCTGCGACCTGAGCTCTTCGAGTGGGCCGCGCACGTCGCGCGCCTCGGCATGGGCTTCGGGCTCGTCACCAACGGGCTTCTGCTCGCGTACCCCGACGTGGTGGACCGGCTGCTGCAGTCGAAGCTCGAGTACGTCTACATGTCGCTGCACGGCGGCACGCCGGCGGTGCACCAGCGCGTGGTGCGGGCCGACACGCACGGCGCTGCGCTGAAGGCGCTCGCGAACCTGACCGGCAAGGGCCTCGACCTCACCGTCAACGCGGTGCTCGTGAAGCAGAACCTCGACGACCTCCGCGCGCTGGTCGACGTGCTCGCGCCCTTCCCCGACGCGGTCATCAAGTTCTCGATGTTGCAGCCCAAGGGTGGCGGCAAGGCGCTCTTCGACACGCTGACGCCGAAGGTGAGCGACGTCGCGGCGAAGGTGCTCGACGCGGTGGAGTACGGGCTGAAGAAGGGGCTCCCGCGCGAGCGCTTCGTGCACGACGGCCTGCCGTTCTGCCTGCTGCCCGGCCTCGAGGACCGCTACGACGACCTGAAGACGCACCGCTTCGCGACGATGACCGAGGTGAGCGAGCGCGACTTCCACCCGGTCGATGACGTGGCGAAGGTGCAACCCGCACCGTGTGAAGACTGCGCGCTGCGCGGGGCGTGTCCTGGTTTGTACATCGGCTACCACGAGGCCTTCGGGCACGAGGAGCTGAAGCCCGTGCGCCGCGGCGCGCGGTCGAACTCGTTCAACTACGTCTTCGAGCGGCACGACGAGGCGCCGCGTGATGGCTCGTGCCTGCTGCTGCGCGAGGGCGTCACGCCGTGGGACCGGTCGCGGCATCTCTTCGTGATGCACCAGGGGAAGGTGGCGCGCTACCGCACCTCGACCCGCGACTTCGCCGACGTCGAGCTCGAGCGCATCAAGCACCAGCGCGGGCAGGTGTACTTCGACGCTTCGCGGAAGGACGCGCCTGACGACTTCGCGCGAGACCTCGTGCCGCTGGTCCGCAGCGCGCTCTGCACGTCATGCCCCGAACGCGAGCGCTGCACCGGCCTGTTCGAGCCGCGCTTCGAAGACGTCTTCTCACGAGACGACGCGCGGGTGCGGGAGCTGCTCGGCGGGCTCACCGGCCGCGTGCTCGACGTGGGCTGCGGCGAGGGCCCGTACGACGACGTGCTCGGTCCGCGCGTGCAGTCGGGAGCGCTGGACTACGTCGGCGTCGATCCCTCCGCGAAGGCGGTCGAGTCGATTCGTGCTCGGCGGTCCTGGGGCACGCACCACGTGTCGACGGCGGAGCAACTCGGCGCGCTGCAGCTCGGCACCTTCGACGCCGTGCTCGTGCTCCGCTCGTGGAATCACCTGGGCGACCTCGACGCCGCGGTGGCGCAGCTGCGCGCGCACTTGAAGCCTGGCGGCACGCTGGTGGTCGTCGACAACGAAGCCTTCGGGCTCGCGCGGTCCGTCGCTCAAGCGAAGCGAGGCGAGCAATCGCGCGCGGAGTTCGAGCACCACCGCAACCACTCCGCCGAGGAGGCGGTGCGGCACCTGCGCGACTTCGAGCTGCTCGAGCGGCGAGACGTCAGCGCGAGCACCAGCAACCAGTGGCTGCTGCGCCTTCGCGCGTCGTCGTGAACGTCAGTGGCACGACGGGCTGAGCCCGCGCTCGGCGTAGCCGACCATCACGTACCCGAGCTTGGTGATGGTGCCGGTGTTGAAGCCCGCGTTCACGTAGTTGTCGCGCACGGCCTCGAGCGCGCACTCGGTCCGCCCCGACGAGAACAGCGAGAGGTGACCGTCGGCCATCGACGACCCGTTGCCCTGCGAGTTCGGAACGGACAACTGCACGCCAGCGCCGATCTCCAGCCCGACCGGGTCGATGCGGTACACGGGCGACCAGTCGGCCCCGGGCGGCGGCAGCGCGGTCTCGGTGACGGTGATGACCGTGTCCGACGCGAGCGCGCCGGGCGGGAAGGTGAGCTTGAACGGGACCACCGTCGACCCCTGCTGTCCGGCCAGCGTCACCGTGCCTCCCGCGGGGCCAATCGTCGCCGACGTCGACTCACCGACGCCCTTGCGGCACGAGCCGATGGTGGTCGCGTCACGGCGCGTGCACAGGCACTCGGTGGCCGGCTGCACGGAGTTGCCCGGGTTCACCAGCGTGACCGCGGAGCACAAGCCAGCGCTCGAGCTGTCGGTCGCAAGGCCCGCTTCCTCCTCGGTGGTGGGCTGAAAACACGAAGAGCACAGCAACAACGCCGCGACGGAGAGTGCTCGAACCATGTCGTCAACTGAGCACGTGGTCCGCTCGCGAGACAAGAGCGCGCCCCTACTTCGCTCGCTCTTTGCGCCCCGCCGCCGTGTGGTGATCGCCCCGCTGCTTCTCCTGGTCGTCGGTCGAGCCGATGAACGGAAAGAGCTGCTGCTTCACGAAGCCCTCGGGCACGTAATCACCAACCACGCCGTAGCGATCGGGCCACGGCCGGTCGGCCTTCGCCGCGGTGCCGAAGAGGTAGTCGAGGAACGCGAAGTGCGCGGCGTAGTTCTTGTCGATCGCCTCGTCGTCGCGCGAGTGGTGCCAGTGATGGAAGTTCGGCGTGACGAACACGTACTTCAGCGGCCCCAGCCCCGCGCTCACGTTCGCGTGGTCGAACACCGCCTGGAAGCCGACCATCACGATGTAGACGTCGACCACCTCGCGCGGGAAGCCGAGCACGAAGATGGGCGTCATCACCGCGATGCGCGTGCCGATGAGCTCGAGCAGCGACTGGCGTGAGCCCGCGAGCCAGTCCATGTCCTTCGCGCTGTGGTGCACGGCGTGGAAGCGCCAGAGAAACGGCACCTCGTGGTACGCGCGGTGCGCCCAGTACTGCACGAGGTCCGCGCTCAAGAAGACGAGGAACAGCGCGACGAGGAAGGGCACTCCCGCGAGGAAGGTGCGCGTGGTGTCGGTGCCGAGCCAGCCGAGCGCGTGCACGGCGCGGTTGGTGAGCAGCAGCGTGAGCCCCACCACGAGGTGATTGACGAAGAAGTGCACCAGGTCGCCCTGCCACTCGGCGCGGAAGACGGGCTGCTCGGGCCGCAGCGGGCGGAACTTCTCGATGAAGATGAAGATCAGCGACGAGCCGAGCAGGTCGAGAATGAAGAAGTCGAGGCCGATGTACGGCGAGTGCTCGGGGATCTCCCCGACCTGCACGCCGGGGCCGCCGAGCACCTGCGCGAGCACGACCCAGCCGAACGCCGCCGCCGCGAGCTTGCGGAATTGCCCGAGCAGCAGGTTGCGAATCGCCAGCGCGCCCGCGAGCACCATCGACGCGAACAAGATGTAGCGCAGCGTCGTCACGTCGTAGTGCGCGCGCAGCTCGGGCGTCGACAGCCACGCCGGGAAACGAAACGCGAGCACCGCCAGCACCGACAACAGCGCGAGCGAGAACGAGATGACGGCCGGAAGAAGTCCCCTGCCCTTCAGCTCGCCGTGCTGCGCGAGAACGTCGCCCTCGGTCTCTTCGGTCACTGGCGCAGACTACTCACCTTGCGACCGCTTCATCGCCGGAACTGGAGCAGGTCGACCTCGGGGCCGATCGGCTTGAGCTCGACGTCGTCGAGGCGCTGAAAGGTGAGCGTGCTGCGGTGCCGCTTCGCGAACGCGACCACGGGCGTCGGGTCGAACCACGCCCGGTGAAGCCACAGGCCCTGCGCGTGAAGTTCGGCCGCGGCGTCGAGACGCATCGCTTCGAACGCGCCGCGCGGCACGGCCTCGAGGAACGGAGCAAGTTCGAGCGTGGCACTGAACAGGTCGATCCGGAGCCGTTTCCCCTCGAGCGTGACCACGCCATCGAGCGTGCGCGACTCGAGCGCACCCCACGCAGGCAAGAAGACGCCCTCGAGCTGCTTCTTCGTCGGCTGGTGGTCGTGCTCGAAGGAGACCGCGAGTCGCTTCAGCGCTCGCAGCGGTCGCTTCTGTTCCTGCAGCTTCGTCAACGCCGCGAGCGCCGTGCCGGTGCCGAACACCGTCACGTTGGCCCACGCGCGCGGCCGCGCCTCGAGCGCCGCGAGGACCCAGTTCGTCGGCGCTGACACGCTGTGCAGGTGGTCGAAGTACGGCGACGCGAGGACGTCTGACCATTCCTCATCGGGGTCGACGTCGAGGTGTCGAATGGTGCTCCACGCCTCCGAGACCGGCGCCGCGTCCGGCCGGAGCCGCGCCGCGACGAGAAAGCCGCGCTCGAAGCGCGAGTCTTCCGACAGGCCGTAATGGAGGTGCGGGCCCCACCGCTCCCGCCACTCCGCGCCCCACCGCTTGAACAGTTGCTCTTCGCGCCTCGAGGGCCTGGCGCCAGTGCGGGCCCGCTCGACCTGCAGCGCGATGAACTCGCCCAGGGGATTGCCGCTCTCCTGCAGCGCATCGGCGAGCACGAGGCGCACCTCGTCGGACGACGGGTTGGCGTAGACCGCGGCGAAGAGCGCCTCGAGCGAATCGTTGCCAGTCGCGCCGGCGGTGACCGCGCCACCGACCTTCGCCTCGAGGCTCGCGAGCTCTGCGTCGGGCAGCGCGCGCTCGACGACCTTCTCGAGCTTCGCCGCGACCTGACGCGCCTGCGGGCCGATGCTGCGACCGAGCCGCCGCTGCTCTTTGCCAAGCGGCGCGAGGGCCGGCAGCACGCGCAGATCTCCCGTCGACGCCAGCAGCGCGAGGAGGTGCGGCCCGTTGCGCCGCGCGTCCTTGCCGAACACCTCCTGCAGCATCGCCAGCGCGCACGTCGCGATGCGCGGGTCGGCCGGCCAGGTGAGCAGCTCGCGCAGCCGTTCCTCGGTCACGTCGTTGCGCGGGTGCCCGAGCGTCGAGAGCAGCCACGGCAGCGTCGCGTCGGTGTGCTTCGCGGCGAGCGTGAGCCATTCCTGGCGCGGGTTCTTCCGCGCGTCGAAGGGCGTCGGCTGGCCCTCGACGAGCGCCGCTGACAACTTCTCGATCGCCGCGGCGAGCCGCGTGTTGCGCGTCTGCCGCCACACCTCGAGGAGCGCCGAGAGCGCTCGCTCCGGGCTGCGCTCGTCGAGCGCCGTGAGCGCGATTCCGAGGGTGGCGGGCTTCGAGTCACGGCGTCGAGGTCGAGGGCTCACGCCCGCCCCTCAAGCACATCGCCCGCCGGGGGAATAGCCGCCCCGTGGTGCGCCTCAACCGCGACGCGCGCCGCGCATCAGCTCGAACGACGGCCGCACCCGGTCACGCCACTCGTCCCAGAAGCCGCGCTCCGAGGTGTTCGCCTGGTCGATGGCGTCGAAGCCCGCTTCCCACGCGTCGAGGCGTTCCTTCGTCGGCACCGCGCCCACGCGCGTGAAGCTCAGCACCAGCCCCAGCGCGGTGAGATCGAGCTCGTAGAGGAGGTCTTTGCGCGGCTTGCGCGAGAGCTGCTTGTCGACGACCAGGCTCAGCTTCTCGGAATGGCTCGCCGCCACCGCGCGCACCTCCGGCAGCTCGAACACCGGCGCGATGAAGTAGCCGTCGCAGTACCCGCCGATGACCTTCGCGTGCTCGGGCAGGCGGCTCGTCTTCTTCTCGTAGACGCGCGGCTCGCGAACGATGGCCACCAGCTCTTCGAAGACCGGCTTCGGCAGCTTCGTCAGCTCGCTCGCCTTGCGCTCGATGCCCTTCGAGAACTCCGCGGGCTTGCACTGCGCGAACCACAGCTTCACCGCCCACGCGGTCACCAGCGTCAGCGTCTCCTTCGCCGGAGAGATGCGCACCAGGTCAGGCAGCGCGTCGAGCGCCGAGTCGTTGTCCCACAAGCCGCTGCCCCAGGTGCCCATGGTGAGGACCTTCTCACGCCCGCTTCTTGAACGGTGGGGAAGCCTCGAGCCGCTCGAACAGCCCGGCCGTGACGCGCTCGGGGCGCAGGCAGAACGCCATGCCCGCATCGGGCGTCGCCTGGAACGGCTGGAGGTTGTTGCCGATGGCCGTCCACGCCGCGGCGACGGTCGGCTGCGCGCTCTGGAACCAGGTGTTCGCCGCCTGCTTCCAGAAGACGTGCGCCCACGCGCCGGGGCCCAGCGACGGCTCGGGCGCGAAGAAGAGGTACGCCGTGCCGATGGGCTTCTTGCGCAGCGCCGCGGCCGACGGGCTCGGCGTCGCCGTCCACCCCTCGGGCGCTGCGGGCGTCGTCGTCTTCTTCACCACGGTCGACTTCTTCTTCGCGGCCATCGTCCCTCCGGTCAGATGAACTCGGCGTACTGAACGAGCTCGAGGTCGACGAGCGCCAGGATGCGCCGCACCTCGGGCTCGTCACCCGCGATGAGGTTCGCCGCGGCCCCGAGCGCCTTGCTGCGCGCGCGCTCGAGCGGAGACGCCGCCGCCATGCCATCGCGCGCGAGCCACAGCACGTCGCTCTGCTTCTTCTCGGCGATGAGGGCCTCGACACGCGGGACCTCGTGCGGCGGCAACGTGGCGAGGAGCGCGGCCCGGACCGCGTCGCGCACGTCGGCCTCGAGGAAGCGCGTCTGCGCGTGCGGCTGCCAGGGAATGAGGCTCGCGTCGATCGACACCGGGTGCCACCGCAGGCGCGTCAGCCGGGTCATCAGCTCGTGCGCCCGCGCGCGAAACGCCGCGCTCCCGAGAGCTGTGAAGGCGATGGCCGCGGGCTGCGGGTGCCTCTGCTCCCGCTCGACGACGAGCACCACGTCGCCCGCCTCGACGCCAGGAATCCACGACCACACGAGCTTGTCGGCCAGCACGTCGCCCTCGAAGCGAGCCCCGCGCAGCGCGACCTGCACGGTGGGCTGCGACGCGTGCGGCCGGAACTTCGCCAGCCGCGACACCTCCCACGACCAGCCGCCGCCGGCCTTCACCGTCTCGCCCCTGACGTCGGACCAGTCCTCGAGCCACTCCCAACCCGTCAGCTCGCGCGACAGGGCGAACACCAGCCCCGTGCGAACGTGCCCTGCGCCGAGGTGCACCGTGAACCAGCTCGCCTCGACCGCGTCACCGCGCTCGAGCGGCCAGAGCGGGTGGCCGAACCACGGCGCCGCGGGAACGCGCGCGCGATCGAACGGGCACAGCCGCGCGAACGTCTCGCCCAGCGTGGAATCGCCCGCGCGCTCGAGCTCGAGCCAGCCGTCGAGCACCATCGGCGCTTCACGCACCCGCAGCGCGGCGCCGCCCGCGGTGACGTCGTTGGCGGCGAGCCACGCGACGAGCTCCTCGCGGCCGGATTTGGTCGCTGCCGTGCGCGCGAGGCAGTCCCGCACGAGCGTGATGGCGAGGTCGCGCTGCCCGTCGGCCGCGAGCGCCGGCGCCACGGAGTTGATGACCAACGGCTCGAGGCAACGGTCGCGGTCCACCCCGAGCTCGGCGCGCAGGAGCTCGCGCACCCGCACCCAATCGCGCGCGCTGCACTGGAGACTCAACGTCAGCGCGTCGAGCGCCGGCTCCCAGCAGAAGCCGCTCGCGCTCACCTTCACGGCCCCGAGCTGGAGCGCGAGCGCGTACTGGTAGCCGTACCCATCGCGCGGGTTTCCGTCGGCGCCGGTGAGGCTCTCGGTGAAGAGCACGTCGCCGTCAGCCCAGCTCGCGTCGAAGCAGGCGTCGGCGAAGTTGGGGTCGGGCTTCGAGACCTTCGATTGCTGCGCAAACTTCACCGTGCGGCGGGCGAGCAGCGTCGCCATCGCCTCGAACAGCGTGCGCACGCGGTCGAGAGAGCGTGGTTCGGGGAGACCGAAGTCGAGCAGCACGTGCTCAACCTAGAACACCGCGCCGCTCAGGCCGCAGCCTTGTGCTGCGCCACCAACTCCCTGGCCGCGCCGAGCCGGCCGGCGACCCCGAGCTGTTCCGCCAACGCCTCGCTCTCGCGCGGGCTCACCGAGCCCTCGACCTCGTCCTCGAGCTGAACGCACAGCGAGGTGAGCGTGCGTGCGTCGGCCTGCGCTTCGGGCGGCGGCCGGTCACCGCTCCATCGCACCGCGTTCACCACGGCGTTGGGCATGCCCCACAACCCGAGCAACACCGCGCCCACCTCGACGCTCGAGGCGCCGAACTCCGCGTGCTCGGCCCGCTCACGCTCACGGCGGTCGCCCGCCCGGTGCCAGAGGCTCGCGTACGCCTGCGGCGCGGCACACGCGAGCGCGAGCGCCCCCGAGTCGACGAGCAGCGCGCTCTCGGCGGCGAGGTCGACGGTCGCCAGCCCGCCGCCGAGCAGCCGCGCCAGCTTCGAGCGCCGCACCGCGCGGTCGCGCAGCTCCTCCAGCACGCCCTCCGGGGCGCCGGAGTCGAACAGCTCGACCATCAGCACCACCTCGCGCACGCGCTCGAGGCCGAGGAGAGTCACCGCCTCGTTCACCGTGCCGACCTTGCGCGACAGCCCGAAGGCCGCGGAGTTCACCGAGCGCAGGAGCCGCGTCACGAGGCCGGGGTCGCTCGCCAGCTCGTCGGCCACCGACTGCGTCGGCGCGGTCGGGTCGTCCACGAGGCTCGAGATGCGGTGGTACACGCGCGGCGCGACCGGCAAGCCCTGGAGCCGCCCCACCAGCGCGCGCAACGACGCGCTGCCCAGCGAGGCCGACAGCCGCTGACATTCCTCGACCGCCGTCATGAGCGCCTGTGCGCTCGAGGGCTTCGACAGGAATTGGTGGCAGAGCGCCGCGAGCCGATGACCGGTGCGCGCGTCGACCTGGCCGCTGAGCACCACGCGCACCGCGGTGGGCTGCGCCTCGGCCGCGCGGCGCATCACCGCCTCGCCGTCGATTTCCGGCATGCGCGCGTCGGACACCACCGCGTCGAACGGGTCACCCGCGAGCGCCTCGTACGCCGCCGCGCCCCCGAGCGCGGTGACGACCGACCACTGCTCACGCCACGGGCGCAGCGCCTTCTTGAGGCCATCGAGCACCGCGCGCTCATCGTCGACGAGGAGCAGCCTGCGGAGCGGGCCGGTCACGCCGCCTCCAGTCGAGGCGCGCCTTCGACGTCGACCGGGAGCCTCAGGAAGAAGGTGGTGCCCTCACCGACCTTGCTCTCGATGTCGACGCGGCCCCCGTGGGCGATGACCACGTTGCGCACCAGCGGCAGGCCCTGCCCCGAGCCCTTGCCGATCGGCTTGGTGGTGAAGAACGGCTCGAAGATGCGCTCGCGAATCGAGTCGGGAATGCCGCAGCCGGTGTCGCTGATGGCGACGACCACCTCCCGGCCCTCGACGCGCGTGGTGGCGCGAATGCAGTGGTCCTTCCACGAGACGCCGGTCGTCTTCGAACGTTCCTCCACCGCGTGCGCGGCGTTCACCAGCAGGTTCAGGAACACCTGGCTCAGGCTGCCCACGTGACAGCGCACCGACGGGAGGTCGCCCAGCGCCAGCTCGACCCTCGAGACGTGCTTGATCTCACCGCGCGCCAGCACCACCGCGCGCTCGAGCGCCCGGTTGAGGTCGGCGGGCACCTTCTCTCCGGCATCGGGGTGGGCGAATTCCTTCAGCGCGCGCACCAGCTCGGCGACGCGGCCCAGGCCATCACGCGCTTCCTTCAGCGACGGCGGCACCTCGTCGCGCAGGAAGTCGAGGTCGGCCTTCTCGGCAGCGGCGGCGAGCGACGTCTTCTGCTCGTCGGTGAGCACGCCGTGCACCGCCTCGAGGTACTCGAAGAGCGCGCCGAAGCCGTCGGTCACGAAGCCGAGGTTGTCGCCGACGTACTGCACCGGGGTGTTGATCTCGTGCGCCACGCCCGACGCGAGTTGACCGACGGCCTCGAGCTTCTGCGCCTGCGCGAGCTCGCGCGCCATGCGCCGCGCTTCGGTGACGTCGCGCCCCACCGCGAACATCAAGCCGCGCGCCCGGTCGATGGTGCCGGCGGCATTCACCAGGCGCCACGAGCCGTCGCTGTGTCGAACGCGGAACTCGACGTCGCGCACCGAGCCGTTGGTCTGCACGCCCTGGGCACCGGCCTGCACCACCGCGAGGTCGTCGGGGTGCACGAGCGATTCCATCGAGGTGCCCAGCAGCGACTCGGGCTCGCGCCCCAGGGTGCGACCCCACGACGGGTTGGCCTGAATGAAGCGCAGCCCGGAATCGAAGATGGCCAGCAGGTCGGGAGACGCCAGGAAGAACGCGTCGCGCTCGCTCTCGACCCGCTCGCGCGCGGCGATGTCGCGCTGCAGCGCACGGTAGCGCTCTTCAGTCTCTTCCGAGGCCAACGCCAGGGTGCGCTCGAGCAACCGGCGGTCTTCGTCGAGCGCGGTGTACGCGTCACTCACCGCGCCCAGCAGCGCGAGCGTGCGCGGGTCGGTCGGCCGTTCCTCGCGGAAGAAGCGGCGGATCTGGCGGGCCATCAGCGAATGCATGACGTCAGTTCTCGCTGAAGGTGGTGACCGTCATCGTCTGGTTGTGGAGCTGGCAGGGCGCGCCGTTCACCGACGGGGCGAGCTCGCCGTACGAGTAGAAGCCCGAGGTGATGGCGTCGGCGCCGAGAATCGCGCGCACCGCGTCGACCTCGTCTTCCACGCGCTGCTTGAGAATCCACTTCCGGCCGACGCAGCTGATCAAGAGCGCGAACTCCGGCTTCGCGGTGGCGATGCGCGCGCTCGCCGCGGCGGTCTCACCGGCCTCGACGATGCGCTCGAAGTTGGCCCGCATCAGCTGCGCCTGGGCACCGGCCGGCACGTCTCCCGCGAAGGTCATCGAGCCGTTCTTCTCGTCGACCGCGAGCACGGTGCGCACCACCGGCGTCTCTCCTGCGCGTGGCGTCACCAGCAGCGGGAAGAGCAGCGCGCTCGAGGGGAGCCCGGCGGCGTGTTCGCCGAGGTAGCGCTTGTAGAGGGCGAGCGCCGGCTCACCGTCGAGCTCGTACAGCACGCTGCCCTCGGCGCGCGTCACCTTGCGCGCGGGGCCGAACGGGTCCCACCCGCCGACGCTGCCGACCCCGACCTTGAGTGCGCCGTGAAAGCCGATGACCGAGACGCCGTTCCGCCGCACTTCGCCCGCGTGGCACACCACGGTGTCCTTCATGTCGGCGCCGTCGCCCGAGAGGCCGCCGCTGATCGACACGTGCGGCGGCAGCCCGTCGCGCAGCCCGCGTACCAGCGCGCTGCCGTTCACCTTCAGCCCGTCGGACAGCACCAGCACGTGCACCAGGTCGGTCAGGTCGAGCTTCGCGGCGAGCTTGCGGCCCAGCGCCTCGTCGGGCTCGAGCTCGGAGAACGCGAAGCTCGGCCGCGTGCCGTCGAACCACAGGAAGTTCGCGACCAGCGAGTCGTCGTGCACCGCGCCGCCCTCGATTTCGCCGCCGGTGCTGCAGCCGTGCACGCGGTCCTTCGGGGCGAGCGCGGTGACCGCCGCCATCAACTCGGGGCGCTCGAGCTGGGCCCGTCCTCCGAAGAGCAGCACCAGGTCCGGGCTGCGCTGATCGTGGGGCAGGTTTCGCCAACCGTCCTGCGCGTTCCAGGTCGCTTGAGTCGCTCGCATGCTGGCAAACGCAAGCAACCTCCGCGCCCGGTGCAGTGCGGCGGATCAACGTCGCCTGGCGAGGTCAGCCGTGCCTCGCTGGGGTGATCAGTACTCAGCGCACGCGCACTTGAACGTCAGCTTCGCGCACGCCGGGCACTCGACGCACAGCTGCGAGAAGTAGAGGTCGAACAGCGCCTCGAGCCGCTCGCCGAGCAGGTACTCGACGTGGTCGAGGAAGTACGCGTACTCGGCCGCGCGGAAATAGAAGAGGCCGTTCTCGATGTGCTCGAGCACCTGCTTCGGCCCGCCGCTGACCTGGTTGTAGGGCGTGGTGGCCTTCAAGAAGACCTTCAGCACCGTCGAGCGGAACTCGGGGTGCGTCTGCAGGTGCCGCGCGACCACGTCTTCGTAGAAGCGGAAGTGGCGCAGCTCGTCCTTGGCGAACTGCTTGACCATCTTCGCGAGGAAGGGGTCCTTCGCCTGCGCGCCGAACGAGCGGTACACGAGGTAGGCGACCAATTCCTGGAACGCGTTGGCGGTGCAGATCTCCATCGGGTCGTCGGAGTACGGCTGGAACTCCACCGCGGCGACCGCCTTCACCTTGTCTTCGGGCCAGCGCTCGCCCATCACCTCGACGTAGCGGTGAAAGCCCCGGTAGTGGTTCAGCTCCTCGACGAACCACACGCCGAAGAACGACGCGAGCTCGGGCGAAGTACGAAACGCGCGCAGGAAACCGTCGCTCACCGCCATGCCGCTCGTCTCGCCCAGCGTGGTGGTGTGCACGAAGCGGCGCTGCATCGGCGTCAGCAGCTCGGGCCGCGCCTCGCCAAAGTTCCAGTCTTCGATGAAGTACTGCGTCTTGCGCGCGCGCTGGCGATAGCCGTCGAACAGGTTGGGCTCGAACGTCGCCTCGCGGAGCTCCTTCGACAGCGGCGCGTCGCGCGACAGCAGCACCTTCGACGCGGTCACGTAGACCGGGTCGAGCACCTTGCGCAGGGGCGACTGGTTGAAGGCGAACGCGTACCGCACGGCCGTCGACGGCAGCTGCGAGAGGTCCATGCGGGCGTCATAGCCGCAAACCGGCTTCTTCCCTTCACGGTGTGCTTCGGGTTTCGTGCGCCGCCATGACCGCGGTCCTCCTGCTCGCCCTCACCACCGTCCTCGAGCCGCACTGGTGCGCCCTGGGCGACAAGCCCACGCCCCTCGACCCCGCGCGCGTGCGCCAGTTCGTCGCCGACCTGCGCTCGCCCGACCTGACCGTGAAGCGGTGCGCGCTGGACAACCTCGAGTCGGTGCAGCTCACCGACTTCCCCGTCGCCGGAACGCCCGAGGCGCGCACCGCGCTGCGAGAGAGCGTGCAGGTCGGCCTCTTCACCGTGCTCGCCGAGGGCAAGCTCGACGCCGACGAGTTCGCCCGCGTGCGAGAGCTCACGCTGACCCGGGGCAAGCTGACCAACCTGCGCGCGAAGGAAGAGATGAACGCCGCCTTCATGCGCGGCACCGACGTCGCGCGCGCGGCCATCTGCGGCTTCCTCGCGCTCGGGGTGCGCGAGCCCGACGACGAGCTGCTCAAGCTGGTGCGGGTGCGCGCCGCGACGCCGTCGTGCCTGGCCGCGCTCGTGGTGCTCGACCCGCGCGACGCGAGGACGCGCGCGGCCGTCGCCCA
Organism: Myxococcaceae bacterium; assembly: GCA_046351675.1. Lineage (GTDB taxonomy): Bacteria > Myxococcota > Myxococcia > Myxococcales > Myxococcaceae > Archangium_A. The sequence goes on along the minus strand of JAXLYB010000010.1, from coordinate 293,795 downwards.
GGCGCGTGACTCCGGAGACCCGCTGCGGCGCGCGCAGGCCCTGAGCGCCACCGGCAGTCTCCCGCCCGGCCCCGACCTCGATGGGCCCGCGCTGCGCTTCCTGCGGCAAGACTGCGAGGCCGCCGCGCTCAACGCGGTGCGGGCAGACTCGGCGTGGCTCGAGGTGCTCCTCGACGTGGCGCGCGCGCGCAAGTGCCCCGAGCCGGTGCGGGTCGAGACCGCGCGCACGCTGATCAGCACCTTCCACCAGGCGCCCGCCGCCGTGGACTTCGTGGGCGAGGTGGTGTCGACGCCGCGCTGGCCCGAGTACCGCGACCTCGTGCTGGGGTGGCTCTGCCGCGAGCCGGCGAAGTCACCGAAGGCGCTGCAGGCGCTGCTCGCCTCGCCCGTGTCCGAGCGGGAAGCGGCGCTCATTCGCGAGCACGCGTACCGGTGGCCGCCCGAGCTGCGGGCGCTGTTGAAGCAGGCCGCCACCCCCGCGCTGCGCGCGCCGCTCAAGCCACCGGCGACGCTGCAGGTCATCAAGCCGATGCGGCGCTGACGTGTGGCGGTGCGTCGGGCTGCAACTACTGAGGCTGGGGAAGCTCGAGCACGACGCGGACATCGCGGTGGCACGCGTCCTTCACACCCAGCGGCTTGCCAAGCTCGACGTCGAGCGCCACTCCAGCGACGAGCAGCTGCAACTTGCCCTCGGCGGTGCGCTGGTGGCTGAGGGCCAGCTTCGCCTCGCAGCCCGCCAACGGGACCCACCACGTCTCGCGCGCAGGCACGAGGGAGTTGGCGGCTGCGCCAATCGTCGATGCCTTCAAACGGAGCGGCCGCTCGTCCACCGGAGGCGCCGCGATGACCTGGACCGACATCAACACCGCACTGACGACGAGGAAGGGACGCATTCGCGAGAAGCTACTTCGGTGGCCGAGACGAGCGAGCTTTCGGTGGTCGACGCAGAAGTCAGTCTCTTCGACTCACCTGAAGTTCACGCCACCCGGGGACGTAGGCCGACAACAGCGTCTTGAAGAGACGGCCGTGATTCGGCAGCCGAAGGTGAAGGAGTTCGTGGCAGATCACGAAGTCTTGAAACCGCGTCGGCTCATCAACCAGGTCCAATGCCAGCGTGACCGTCCCCTTGATTGAGCACGAGCCCCACTTCCGGCGCATCGGCTGAACACGAACCACCCGAGGGTTCACGCGGAGCCGAACAGCCCACGACAGGGTGCGCCGACGAAGCTGCTGTTCGGGGAGCAGCGAGTCCTTCATGACGCGAGCAGCGTGGAAAGAATGAGCTCGACCAATCGGCTCCGGTGCTCAGCACCCACCTTGAGCACGGGTTGATAGAGGGCTGCGCGAAGCCGCCTTTGCTCCTCTGGGTTGACCGCCGAGTTTGGGAACTGGCTCAGCAACGCCTCCGCCCTGCGAGCCACTTCGGTCGGTGCGACGCCCGCTGCGTGGAGTGCGGCCTCATCCCGCAGACTCCAGAAGACAGCGAAGCCCCGCTGCGAGAGGCCGCTCGCTTGAGCCGCTTTGAGGGCCGCCTCCTTCTCTTCCGCCAACTTGCCGAGTTCGTGCAGCGCATCGAGGCCAGTCGTTCGGCGGTCCTCGAGGTCCTTCATCACGCGTTCAGCTCGCTCCTTCAGCGGCTGGAGGACTGGGCCGAGCTGCGGCTGGTCGTCGATCTCTTGCTGAAGTCCACGCAGAAGATTGAACACACCCACGGTGTGCGACCCTTCGCTTGTCTTCAACAGATCGATCGCGCGCGTATCGAAAGTAACGCTCTTCGTGACTTGTGTGAGGCCGTGAACCGTTACGTTCTTCTCGATCAGTTCGCGTGTCTTGTACGCAAGGTCGGCGATGAAGCCGACCTTCTCCGAGAAGGCGTTGCGAACAGCGGCGTAAAGCTGAGCGAGCCCCTTGAACGCGACGATGAAGTCCCGGAGCGCAGGTGAAGGCGACACTATCTCCCAGAGGTTCTCGATCTCCTTGTAGTCATCGAAGAACTTCTTGCGCGCCTCCCGATCGACAAACCGTTCGATGCGCTGCTCGAGCTGTGCATCCGCCCCACCTTCAACGCCCTCGAGATAGGCGCTCCGCGCTGCAGAGAGCTTCGAGATGAGACTCGCCTGCAGAATATCGAGGTCCTCGATCACCCCGTCGACGGCGGAAGAATCGAAGCGAAGGGCCTTCTTGAGCTCACGAAGCACACCCACGAAGTCGACGACCAGGCCAACGCGCTTCTGCACGCCCTCGGCGTCAACGTAGGGCCTGTTCACTCGAGCGATCGCCTGGAGGAGCACGTGATCGCGCATCGGCTTGTCGAGATACATGCACGCCAGCAGCGGAGCGTCGTACCCAGTGAGGAGCTTGTCGGTGACGATCAAGATCTTCGGTTGCTCGCCGGCCTTCTTGAACAGCAGCCGTACGTCGTCTTCTCGCTCCTCTGAGAGTTGAAGTTCGGCGACCAACGGACGATCCACCACGTCGGCAGCGTTCGACGTGTAGATCGCTTCCGTCCATTCCTTCGGCAAGAGCTTGTCGAAGGCGCGCTTGTACTTCGCACATGCCTCACGGCTGACAGCGACGACGAATGCCTTGTAGTGGAGCTTGTCGATGCTCTCCTTGAAGTGATCAGCGATGAAGGTGGCGACCTTCTCAATTCGGTCATCTGCAGCCAGAAAGGTTCGCAGGCCAACTGCTCGGTCGAGGACGCGATTGAGTTCCTCGATGTCGGTGATCCCTTCGGCATCTGCGAGCGCAAAGAACTCACGCTCAAGGAGGTCGACCGGGGCCGCCATCTCGCTTGGCGCCAGGACGTGCTTGATGGGCAGGGTCGTCTCATCTGCGATCGACTCGGCGATGGAGTACTTGTCGAGGTAGCCGGCGTCATCCTCCGCTCCGAAGATCTTGAAAGTGCCCTCACCCTGGGCGTTCCGCGAAATCGGCGTACCGGTGAACCCAATGATGGTCGCCTTCGGAACAGCGCTCATCAAGTAGGTGCCGAGATCCTTCGCAACGGAACGATGCGCCTCGTCGATGAAGACGTAGACGTTCTCTCGAGGCGAACTGTTTTTCTCCAGTGACTCGAACTTGTGAATCATCGTCAGGACGAGTCCGCGAAAGTCGCTCTTCAGGATCGCCTGGAGGTCGTCCTTGCTTTTGGCCCGCCGCGTCGCGATGTCCTGCTTCTGCATTTCGCCGAGGAGGCGCTCGACCCAGCCCTTGAGCTGCCCCTCGAGTTCGGTGCGATCGACCACCAGAATCACGGTCGCGTTCTTGAAGCGGTCCTTGTCCTCGAGGATGAGTCGCGCAGCGGTCAGGAGGGTGAACGTCTTTCCTGAACCCTGCGTGTGCCAGACGAGACCACGCGACTTCGCAGGGTCTGCGCATCGCTCAACGACCGCATCAATCGCCCGCTGCTGATGCTGTCGTAGAACAGATTTTCGCGTTTCGCTGTCTTGTACGTAGAAAAGAATCCAGTGTTGCAGCGTTCGCAGAAACTCGGTTCGCTCAAAGAAGGACTGCACTGCGAAGCGATACGTCTCTTCGGGAGCGCGCTTCCATCGAGCCATGTCGCGGCGAGTGGCGTTCCACGTCACGCCGTACCAGTAGTCCAGCAGATGAGTGACGTTGAAGAGTTGTGGCGCCCCAATCAGCTCAGGAGTCTCGTGCTCGTACCGGCGCAACTGCTTGATGCCGCGCTCAATCGCGTCGCCATTCTTCGGGTTCTTGTGCTCTACGATGCAGACCGGCACGCCGTTGATGACGAACATCAGGTCTGCGCGGTTGCCCTTCGGGCGCCCAGTCGGCTTGATCGTCCACTCCCACGTGACGTGGAAGGAGTTCGCGCTGGTGTTCTCGAAATCGACGAGCTTCACCGCGCGATGACGCTTCTCCTCTTCGTCGTACCACTGCCGCTCACCGCGCAGCCACGCGAGCATGTCGCGGTTGCCTTCGATGTTCTGCGGGAGCGCATCGAGCGTCTCGATGACGGAGCGGATCGCGTCGTCCGACATCCACGGATTGAAGGCCTCAAGCTTTACGCCGAGTTCGTCGCGGAAGAGCATCCCATTGTCACCGCCACGCTTCTCCTTCGCACTTTCGGGCGTGAGCGGCGTCCAACCGATCTCGACCGCATGTTTGACCATCGGGAACTGTACGGTGCCAGCTTCGCTGATCTTAAGCGTGCTCATGAGGACGCGACCTGTCTGGGCGTCGCCGCTTGCGCCAGGGCTGAAAGGTCTAGTGCGCTCACACTCAGTTCTTGCCTCATCAACTTCCGAAGAACGCAGGTGAAGATTCGGTCAAGAATGTCGAACTTCTCCTCATGCAGCTCACTCTTCCGATCTAGCGCGTCGAGGATTTCGACGACCTCACTTGCCTCCGTGCTGTCTGCGGGGCACGCGATCTCAAATCTCTCAAGGTCATCGAGGTTGAGCGTCATCGTACCGTGCGCAGAGCGAACGATTTGGCTAAGGAGACGCTCCTTTCCCGCGTAAATAGCCGAGCGCAGAAATCCCCCTGAAAAGCCCCCTCGGGAGACTAGCGCCTTCACATCTTGATTGAAGGCCATGGGACGAGTGATGACAGCCACCGGGAGATCCTTTGCCAGCCCCATGCCTCGAACAAGCAGGAGCACCGCGTCGCGCGGGGCGAGCCTGCTCCCTTCTTCGACGCCTTCTTGTGAAATGTGATCTATCGCATCCGCGAGGGAGGGAGTCTTCAAGTCTTTCCCGGAGACCCACGGAATCTCACCATTCCAGTACTTTGGAACCGATTTGCTTGGAGTGCCGCCGCTCCATATTTCGCAAAGAGTTGCAAGCCGGCGCGGTTCCCAGTCTTGCGGCATCGGCCCAATTGCGGTTTGCTTCTGGGGCTGGTTTCGCAGGCCGTGCGTGAACAGTTTGCGCATCGATGCTTGCTTGAGGTGCTGCGCGATCCGTATCGACTCTAATTGGTGCATCGATGCCCGTTCAATGGCAACGAGAGCCGAGGCAATAGCTCTTTGGACGTCTACGTCGCTTGGGTACGCCAGTTCCATGCTCTTCAGCGCGGAGAAGTGGCGGTTATACCCACGTGCTGGCAGGTCGAGAGAGCGACACGCGTAGAAAAAGAACTGAGGATCAATACCATCCTTCGGCCGCAAAAGCTGAGTTCCGTCCGCACCGCGAGCGAATGGCGTTTCGACAAACTTAAACGCTCGTGTGTGGTCGCCAAAGACGACTAGAGGCAACGGCGAAAAGATCACAGCCTCATGGTCATCGGTCCAGCCAGCAATTCGCTCTTGGCCTTGGTCAATGATCGGGAAGCGCCCCGCCGCCTTGTAGTCCCGTGTCTGAATCTTGGGCTTTCCTCCTGTCGGCACCGGTACGAGACAGTCGGCTACCGTGGATGTGATCCAGTCGCGCGTCACGACGCACTCTCAGATGCCGAAAGAGGGCGCATGAGGCGGAGCAGATTGGAGGTCAGCTTTGCGTCTTCTGCACTTAGCCCTTCAAGCGACTGCAGCAGTGTCGGGAGCGAATCGCTCGTGGTCTCCCTGGATTGCTCAACCCAGCGGCTTGGACTCAAGTTGTAGTCAGCCTCTTCGGCCTGCTCGTTTGTAATGATGGCTTGCGTTCTCGCGACGGGCTCACCTTTGGCGAAGATCGAAGCGAGCGTGCGGACTTCCTCTTCGGGCAGGTAGTTCTTCGGGCTGCCCTTTCGAAAGTGGTGGCTCGCGTTTAGCAGCGCGATGCGGCCCTTTCGTCCAGCGGGCTTCCGCTTATTGAGGACAACGATCACGCCTGCCGCAGTCGTGTTGTAGAAGAGGTTCTCTGGCAGAAGGAGCACACCGTCGATGAAGTCGCGATCGACAAACCACTTCCTAATGTTCCGCTCTTTGTCCTCACTTCTCGAGCCGGAGCCGCGCGTCACCGCGCCGGTATCGAGAACGACGGCAGCGCGTCCCTTCTCGCTCAGGCATGCGAGAGTGTGTTGTAGCCAAGCCCAGTCTCCTTTCTTTTCGGTGGTGATTCCGCCCGTCGTGCGAAAGCGGTCGAATGGATCATTCGCGAACACGTCCGGAGCGAACGGCTGGTTCCACATCGGGTTCGCAACGACGATGTCGTGCGTTCGGATCTTTCCCTCGGGCGTGCGGAACTTCGGGTTGATCATCGTGTCGCCACGCGCGAGCTCGATCTGCATGTCATGGATGATCGCGTTCATCTTCGCGACGGCGTAGCTCTCGGCTTGCAACTCCTGGGCGGTCAGCTTGAGAGGCACCTTGCTCGTGGGGTCGAGCTCGCGCGCGACGAGCTGCAGCTTCACGAGCAACCCCGCCGACCCGCACGCGTAGTCGTGGCACTCCTCGCCGGGCTTTGGCCGCAGGATGTGGGCCATCAAGAAGCCCACTTCGGTTGGCGTGAAGAACTCGCCAGCACTCTGGCCCGAGCCTTCGGCAAACTTCCTGAGGAGATACTCGTAGGCGCGACCGAGGAAGTCAGGCTGCACGTCTGCGAGGCCCAGTCGATACCGCGGATCTGAGAACGTCTCGACCACATCGCGCAGCTTGGCGGGATTGATCTCGCGCTCACCGTTGCGCTCAGCAGCGAAGTCGACGACATCGATGACGCCCGAAAGCGTTGGGTTCTGCTTCACAACGGCACGCACGGCTTTGGTGAGGTGCTCGCCAATATCTCGAGGCTTCTCCTTCGCCTTCCACTCGAACGGTTCGCGACCGTTGATCGCCGTCCAGCGTGCTTCCGGCGGGAGATAGAAGCGGAGCAGCGAGTGGTCTCCTTCAGCGATCTCGAGCGCGGTCTTGCGGTCGCCGTATTCCTCCGACAATCGAGTCAGCTCGTCGTCGAAGACGTCCGACAGTCGCTTCAGGAACAGGAGCGGCAGCAGGTAGTCCTTGAACTTCGCGGCGTCCTTCTCGCCCCGGATCGAGCACGCCGCGTCCCACAGCATCTGCTCCATCGACTTCGTCGAGGGCGCAGCCTTCGTCTTCCTCCGTCTGGAGGTGACGTCCGCAGCAGCTTCGTCTGGTGCGTCGCCACTGAGGCCCGCTTCGTCGGCCAGCGCCGCAATCACCAGTCGAGCTGCCTTTTGGGGCTGGCTCTGCCCCCCCTCCCACCGGTTCACCGTCGCGAAGGAGACCCCCAAGCGGTCGGCAAGCTGCTCCTGGGTGAGGTTGAGTTTCGCTCGAATGGCTCTGAGGCTGGCCTGAGTTGACATGTTTGCGATATTTGCGAGATACATCTCAGTGGTCAAGGGCCTCGACAGTGAACTGAGTTCAAGTTATGAGAGGTGCGTGTGGCTGATCGAAAGCCGAAGTGGCCTCTCAAGGAACTCAAGGCTGCTGCAGAAAGCGTGGGGATTGAGCTCGGAAAAGCGCGGGCGCTCGACGTTCTCCTCGTTCACGTCGACACGATGGCTGATGCGATCCGGCTCACGGAGCAGCTCATCGCCAGTCTTGAAGAGGTTCACTTCGTCGGAACCAAGGTGCTCGACCCGCCTCTCGCCGGGGAATACGACGAGTACGTTCGGCCACTCACCGATTCGCTGGTTCAGAACTTCGCGCTCGATCCCGGAGACTGGTACCTCGGTCTCAAGTTCCGCGGAGCCGACGTCAGCGTCTTCTGCATCTCCGTTCACCCATCGACCAAGCCGGGAGGCAAGCGATGACCACCCAAAAGTGCCCTGCGTGCGAGCGGGGGAACCTGGTTCCTCGACTGACCAAGCCATCTTCGCAGTACCGCCATCTGAAGAAGCTGGTCGGTGAGCGAGAGGTCGCGATTCCGACGTGTGACAACTGCGGTGAAGAGGTCATCAACAAGGCGCTCGCTGCTGAACTCGATGCGGTCCTCGAGGAAACGCTCGGCCACAAGCGAGAGCAGATCATCGAGCTTGCGCTCAAGCGAATGGCAGAGGTCGCACCGCAGCGTGAGTGGGAACGGCGTCTCGGCGTCTCGCCCGGCTATCTCTCGCGATTGAAGGCAGGCAAGGAGTCGTCGGTGCCGCTCGTGACGCTCATCGCGATCATCGGGCAAGAGCCTCGGTACTGGTCGAGTCGAATTGAGGAACTCTGGGTGACCGGTGGGACATTGCCTACGCGCCCGGTTCTCACATCGTCGAAGTGGCACACTGCAACGACCCTCGAGATCTCGCCGGGACGGCCGCAGCCACCAGTCGAGAGAGCGAAGCTGACGGCGACAGTTCAGGCTGAGCCAGTCGACCTCAGGTTGGAGGCTGCGTGACGGATCTCGGAAAGCAGGTCACAGAACTCGCGCGCTTGGTCCAACTCGTCGAGGTCAATCCCACCGCGACCTTTTCGAGCATTCGTCCTGGAAGTCGAATCCCTCCAGCGGGAGAACAAATCGACCTGAGCATCGACACCAAGGTGGGGGTGGTCCGCACTGGTGAAACGGCGTTCGCTGTGGTCGCGAGGTTCAATATCCGCGCAAAAACGAAGGACGCGAGCAAGCCTTTCGCAAGATTCTCGTCCCGCTTCTTTGCCCGATACGAGAACGCAGGTGCCTCGCCGGACGAGGTTCGAATGGCGTTCGCGCAATGGAACGGGATGGTCCACCTCTGGCCGTATCTTCGGGCTCACGTCCAAGGAGCGTCGGCGCAGCTGGGGCTCGTCCCCATCACGATTCCGGTTTTCCGCGCTCAACCCAACGCGGCCGCGCAGCCCGACGCAACGAAGAAGGACTGAGCTCGTCGCCACGCGACAACTTCCAGACAGGTTCCTGGCGACTTCCCAGCTACTTCCCGTGTGGAAGCGCACGCCCAAAACCGCCAGAGTGCCCGCGCCATGCATCACTCCGTCACCACCCAGCTCGAGCAGGGCCAGGCGCGCTTCACCGTCGACCCCTCGCTCTACCCGCTCGACGCGCTGTACGGCGCCGCGTACGTCTTCATCGACCGCGCCTTCGTGTTCCTCGAGAAGGACGCGAAGGGCCAGGTCATCGTCACGCTCGCCCCGAAGAAGGGCCCCGTCGACGAGCCGTCGCTGCAGCGCTGGGCCGGCGAGTTTTCCAACGAGCTGCTCTCGTGCGCGTGGCGCCACCAGATCTCGCTCAACAACCGCCAGGTGCTCGAGCAGGTGACCAGCCTCGCGCTCGCCGGCGCGATGGGCCCGCCCTCGCTCGACGACCTGAGCAACTTCGACTTCAGCGCGCCGCCCCTCGAAGACCCCTTGGGCATCGCGATGTCGTGGGAAGACAAGTACAAGAAGAAGAAGGAGCCGGCGAAGTGACGCGCCTGTCCTTCGACAAGTCGCTCTACGCCGGCAAGGCGGTCGACGAAGCGGTGAAGACGTTCGATCGCTTCGCCACCTTCGCGCTGAGCGAGACCGGCGACGCGTGGGTGGTCGAGGTGACCGCGAAGAACCCCGCGCAAGAAGTCCGCCTCACGCGCGAGCTGTCGAACTTCGCGCTCGGCCTCACCGTGCAGCAGCGCCAGGGAGTCGCGCGCCCATGACGACCGCCACCCACAGCAACGCGTACGACATCACGCCGCTCGCGCCCAAGCTCGACGCGCAGAGCCAGGCGTTCTTCCGCTTCCGCCAGGTCGGCCAGAAGGTGCTCATCACCAACCTCGAGGGCTTCTGGCTGCTGCTCTCGCCCGACGAGTTCCAGCGCTTCGCCACCGGCACCGTCGAGGCCGGCTCGCCGCTGTTCAAGCGGCTGTCGGACAACAACTTCCTCCGCGCGAGCTACGACACGCGCAAGGCGGCCGACCGGCTGTGGCAGCGCCGCCAGGCCCTCGCGCAGGGGCCCAACCTGCACATGCTGGTGGTGACGCTGCGGTGCAACGAGTCGTGCATCTACTGCCACGCCTCGCGCGCCACGATGGACCAGGTGCAGACCGACATGTCGAAGGAGACCGCGGAGAAGGCGGTCGACCTCATCCTCCAATCGCCCAACCCGAACCTGACCATCGAGTTCCAGGGCGGCGAGCCGCTGGTCGCGTTCGACGTGGTGAAGCACGTCATCACGTACGCGAACGAGAAGAACAAGAAGGCGGGCAAGCAGCTCGAGTTCACGATGGTGACGAACCTGTCGCTGATGGACGAGGAGAAGCTGCAGTTCCTCCTCGCCAACCGTGTACAGATCTGTACGAGCATCGACGGGCCCGAGCACCTGCACGACCTGCAGCGCAAGTTGCCCGGCGGCAAGGCGCACGAGCTCGCGGTGAAGTGGATTCGCCGCATCAACCAGGCGTGGGCTGACCAGGGCCTCGACCCGACGCTGTACCGGGTGGAAGCGCTGCTCACCACGACGCGCGACGCGCTGCCGCTGTGGAAGGAGATCGTCGACACCTACGTCGACCTCGGCTGCCGCGCGCTCTTCCTGCGGCCGGTCGATCCGTTCGGCTGGGCCGAGAAGACCGAGCGCAAGGTCGAGTACCCGCGCGAAGACTTCCTCGAGTTCTACAAGAACGTCGTCGACTACATGCTCGAGCTCAACGGCAAGGGCGTGCAGGTGCTCGAGCGCTACGCGGCCATCTTCCTCTCGAAGTTCTTCGGCAAGGACCCCAACTTCCTCGATTTGAGAACGCCCGCAGGGGCCGGCATCGGCGCGCTCGCGTACAACTACGACGGGCGCATCTTCACGTCGGACGAAGGGCGCATGCTGCACGAGATGGGCGACTCGAGCTTCCTCATCGGTGACGTGCGCAAGTCGAGCTGGCGCGATCTCATGGGGCACCCGACGGTGCGGGCCGAGGTGCTCGCGTCGAACATCGACGGGCAGCCCGACTGCATCAACTGCACCTACAACCCGTATTGCGGCACGCAGACGGCGCACAACCACAAGAAGTTCGGCACGCTCTTCGGGCGCGCGCGCGAAAGCACGCTGTGCGCGGTGCACAAGGGCATCCAGGACTACTTGTTCGAACGGCTCGCGAGCGAAGACCCGAAGACGCTCGACATCTTCCAGAAGTGGACGACGAATCGACCGCGGACCCACTTCCTGCAGCCGGGGAGCTGAGCGAGGTCAGGGCAGCAACCAGGCCCTGCACCGGCGGCGGATCTCTTGCCGCACCGGCTACTCGACGATCGAGGTCGTCCCCGCAACGGGTCGGTAGAAACCGCGCTCGACGTCGAGCACAGGGCTCCCGAGCTGAGAGATCTCGATGGTCAGCCGCGCATCGCCAAGGCGCATCACCCACGTTCGCTCGGTCATCTGCTCGAAGTGCAGCCAATGATCGATGACCAGCTCATCGAGGACTCCCTGGTCCTTCAGTTCGACCTCGGGACCACGGGTGCGAATTCGCCACTTCGCACCGGGATGAACGGAGAACTGCTGATCGAGATCCTGAGGTGACGTCATAGAGGCCGCGAGGAGGCTAGTTCGGCGCGCGCACGAAATCGCCCGCACGCCCCTACGGAATCAGCTCGCTCACGCACCCACCGAGCAAGACCACCAGCGCCCACCGCACCGCTGTGCTCGCTCCCGTCATCAGGGGTTGGTCGCGGTCACGGTGTACGAGGTGCACGTCGGCGTGTCGCCGAACTTCCGGTACACGCGCACCGAGATCTGGCTCTGGCGCGGCGTGTCGTCGGCGCAGCACCCCGCGCCGGCGACGTACCCGTTGTAGTTCTGCTCCCACACCGAGACGTTGATGCCGTTCTCGTTGTTGGCAGCGCCGACCGTCGAGCAGCCCGCAGTGCCGCTGCAGTTGACCAACACGTCCATCGCGTACTGGCCGCCCGCCGAGTCCGTCAGCGCGACCTTCGGGTGGTACGCGAGACCGACGGCCGGGACGACGAAGTTGAACGTCAGCCAGTCGGACCCGGCTGCGCTCTCGATCTTCCCGACCATGTTCGTCGTGCCGCCAGTCGGCACGTTCGCGGTGCCGGCGACGTTGCAGGAGTTCGCGTAGGCATCGGTCACGCACTCGCAGCCGTTGCCCGGGGCCTGGTCGATGTTCGCGTGGCCGCTCTGGCACACGAGCACGTTGCACGTGCCGGCGCTGCAGCCCCACGTCTGCACGAACCCGGCGCTCGGGTTCTGCGCCGTGCACGTCGGCGTGGGGTTCATCTCGTCGGTCTGGCCGTTGCAGTTGTCGTCGACGTTGTTGCAGAGCTCCGTCTGCGAGCCGGGCGCGACGTTCGCGATGCAGGCCTGCAGTCCGGACGAGCAGAGCGTGTGCCCGGCCATGCAGACGCCGGGGAACGCCGTGGTGCACGGCAGGTTGTTGAGCAGCGCCGGGTCGTCGATGGTGCCGTTGCAGTCGTCGTCGAGGCCGTTGCAGGTCTCCACGCTCGTGCCCGGGATCGGGTGGTTGCACGTCAGCTGGAAGGGCGCGTTCGTCGGGCAGACGTACGTGCCGAACTGGCAGATGCCGGAGAAGCCGCTCGCCGTACACGCCTGGCCGACCTGCACGATGCCCTCGTCGGTCTGGCCGTCGCAGTCATCGTCGAGGCCGTTGCACGCCTCCATCAACTGGCCGGGCGTGACGTTCGGCATGCAGGTGACGCCGCCCACGCCGGCGCACGCGGTGAGGCCGCTCGAGCAGACGCCGTTGAGACCGGTGGTGCACGCCATGCCCGCGCCCGGCGAACCCTCATCGACGTTGCCGTCGCAGTTGTTGTCGAGCCCGTCGCAGACCTCCAGGGTCGGCATGCCCGCGGTGCAGGTGATGCTGCCCTGCGTGCAGTGGGTGGTGCCGTTGCGGCACGCGCCGAGCGCGCCCATCGCCGTGCACGACGCGTTGCTGCCCGGGTCGCCGTTGTCGACGGTGCCGTCGCAGTCGTCGTCGGTGCCGTTGCACTGCTCGATGGTCGGCTGGCCCGGAGTGCAGGTCTGGGTCACGCCGCTCACGCACGCCGCGGTGGTGCGCCGGCACGCGCCGACGCCACACGAGAGGTCGGCGATGCCGTCGTCGGTGAGCAGGTTGCAGTCGTCGTCGACGTTGTTGCAGAGCTCGGTCGCGCCAGGGTGCACCGCCGGGTCGAGGTCGTTGCAGTCGGGCTGGCAGCTCGCGCCGACGCCGAAGCCGTCGTTGTCCATGTCGAAGCAGCCGCCCGCGTCGACGCCGCCGTCTTCACCAGCGTCTTGATCACCGCCGTCGAGCCCCGCGTCGAGATCGCCTGCATCGACGTCGCCACCGCCACCGCCCACGCCACCGCCCACGCCACCGCCCGCTCCACCGCCGTCGGCGCCGCCACCGCCGCCCGTCGCCGCGCCGCCGCCCGTCGCGGTGCCGCCGCCCGTCGCCGTGCCGCCGCCCGTCCCTCCGCCGAGGCCGCCGCCGTCCGCACCACCCGTGCCCGTGCCGCCGCCGACTCCACCGCCGACGTCGCCACCGCCGCCACCGCCCGCGCCGCCGTCATCGTTCACCGCTGGGTTGCCGCAGTCGCACGACGCGAACGCCAGGCAGGCCGCAAAAACGAGCAGGCGGGGCTGGAGCATGAAAACCGTGAATCTACCGCTTTCGTGCTTGGTGTGCTTTGAGCTTGGGGCCCACTTCCACGTAGACTCACCGCGCCGCCATGCCTCAGGGAAAAGACGACGACCTTCTGGGAGAACTCCCCTCGTTCGGGAAGAAGCCCGCCGACGCGCTCGATGCGCTGCAGCGGGACATCACCGACACCGCGCACGCCGCGGCGAAGGAAGGCCGCGTGGCGATGCCCGAAGGCAACGGTGAGGTCTTCCTCGCCCAGCACTGCTCGCACGGCTCACACGGGTCTCACGGCTCGCACGGGTCTCACGGCTCGCATGGTTCTCACGGCTCGCACGGGTCACACGGCTCGCACGGGTCGCATGGCTCGCACGGTTCGCACGGCAGCTGGTGAGGTAACGCTTCAGTGAACGCGCCGGGTGCCATCGAGGAGCGCATCGCCTCGAAGCAGGAGCGCGTGCACATCCTCACCGGGCCGGTCTGCAACAACAACTGCACCTTCTGCATGGAAGAGGACCGCGACGGGCGCGTGGTGACGAACTCCGCGACCACCGACGCGACGGTGCAGCAGATCCTCAAGGAACACCCCGGCTGCGAAGAGGTGTGCTTCACGAGCGGTGAGCCGACGGTGAACCCGCGCCTGCCGCAGTGGGTGAAGTGGGCGAAGGAAGCGGGCGTTCGGCGCATCTCGATGATGACCAACGGCCGCACGCTCTCGTACGAGAAGTACGCGCGGCTGCTGATGAGCGCCGGCATGAATCGCTTCTACGTGTCGATTCACGGGCACACCGCGAAGCTGCACGAGGCGCTCACGCGCACCCCCACCAGCTACGACCAGACCGTCGGCGGGCTGGAGATGATCAACCGCTACAAGCGCCACGGCCTCGAGCTCCACACCAGCACCGTGGTGACGAAGCAGAACCTGCCGTTCCTCGGCGACATCTATCGGTTCCTGCGCAGCAAGGGCGTCGACCAGGTGGTGTTCAACGTGATGCAGGCCAACGGCCGCGCGAACACGCACTTCGACGTGCTCTTCCCGAAGTACTCGGAGATCGCCGCCGTCGCGAAGGCGTTCCTCGACGAGCAGCTGAAGACCGAGGAACAGGTGCAGGCGTTCTTCGTCGACATTCCGCTGTGCACCACGACCGCCCTGCCCGACTTCAACCGCGGGTACGTCGAGAAGTACGTGCACTACGAGCCGCTCGAGAGCGGGGCGAAGCTGCTGGGCGCTGACGAGGTGCACGCGCGGGCGGCCGACGGGACCATCGTGGGCGTCACGCGGGCTGATCTCGATGATGCGCAGCGCACCAAGCGTGAGGAATGCGCGAGCTGCAAGTACGAGAAGTCGTGCGAAGGGGTGTGGAAGAACTACTTGAAGCGCTACGGGTGGGACGAGCTGCAGCCGGTGAAGTGATCAGTACGACTGGCGCGCCCCCGCGACCGGCAGCACCACCGTCACCCCGCGCGCCTCGAGCGGAGCCAACTGCGAGCGCACCGCATCGCGCACCGCCTCGCCACCATCGACCGACGGCTTGAGGTGCGTCACCACCAGCGTCAGCCCCCGCAGCGTCCCCGCTTCGCGCTCGAGCACCGCGAGCTCCTTCAGAATCCACGACGGCGTGAGGTGACCGAACAACAGCTCGGGCTTCCGCGGATCCGCGAACGACGCCTCGAGGAAGAGCACCTTGAGCTTCTGCTCGCGCACCAACGGCGCGACGCGTTTCCACAGCGCCGCCAGCTTCTCTGACTTCTCGACCTCATCGGGCCCGGTGTCACCCAGGTAGAGCGCCGCCGAGCCGTCATCGACCGTCGCCAGGAACGCGGTGGAGACGACCCCACCATGGCTCAGCTCGAGCGCCTCGACCTTCATCGCCGCCGCGGCCACCTCGAGGCTCACGCCCGGCTCGAGCGGCGCGAGGTGGTAGCGCCCAATCGCCCCCGCGCCCTCGTCGGTGAAGTTGGCCCACAGCGGCGTGCCGAAGACGTGCTCGCGGAGCGGCTCGAGCGTCGAACGCAGCCCGTAGACCGCCAGCCCCTTCGGCGCCTCGGGCGACGCGATGATCAGCCCCGCGACGTGGTCGAGGTGCGGGTGCGAGAGGAAGACGCCGTGCAGGTGCCGCGCGAAGACCTCGCTCGGCGCGACACCCGCGAGTCCACCCCGCACCGCCGCGCGACGCAGCCCGGCGACCAGCGTGCCGGCGTCGAAGGCGATGAATTCCCCACGGCCCGCGCGCGAGAGCAGCACCGAGGTCAGGTCGCCCTCGTCGATGCCGCCCGACGCACCGAGCACCACCACGTCGAAGCGGGCGTCGGCGCGCGTCGTCGCGCAACCACTCACCAACACCACCAGCGCCAGCCACCGGGCCATCACCCGCGCACGTCTACCAACTTTAGCGGCGCAGCACGTTCTCGAGCGCGCGCAGGCTCAGCGGCTTGATGAGGACCTCGTCCATGCCCGCGCGCAGGCAGGCCTCGCGGTCCTCTTCCATCGCGGAGGCCGTCAGCGCCACCACCCGCGTCACCGCGCTGGTCTGCCCCCGTGCGCGCAGCTTCTCGGTCGCCTCGAAGCCGTCCATCTCGGGCATGTGACAGTCCATCAACACGATGTCGAAGCGCTCCGCGTCGCAGCGCTCGAGCGCCTCGCGGCCGTTCGCCGCCGACGCCGCGGTGCAGCCCAGCTTGCGCACCAGCTCGACCGCGACGCGCAGGTTGATGGGGTTGTCGTCGACCACCAACACCTTGCGTGCCGCCGCGGCGACGCCATCGACCTGGCGCTCGGTCGGCAACGGAGTGCCCTCGGGGAGAAGGAGCGAGAAGCTGAAGACGCTGCCCACGCCGGGCTCCGAGTCGAGGGTGATGACGCCTCCCATCAACCCCACCAGCTGCTGCGAGAGCGCCAGGCCGAGCCCCGTGCCGCCGTATCGCCGCGTGCTCGCGCCGTCGACCTGGCCGAAGGTCGTGAAGAGCTTCGCGACCGCGCCCGCCTCGATGCCGATGCCCGTGTCGCGCACCACGAAGCGATAGCGCTCGCCCTCGCGCGACAGCGTCAGCGCGACCTCGCCGCGCTCGGTGAACTTGAGCGCGTTGCCCACCAGGTTGTTGAGCACCTGGCCGAGCCGCCGCCCATCACCGCGCACCAGCAACTTCTCGGCCCCGAGCGACGGGTCGACGCGCGCGCGAAACTGCAGCCCCTTGCGATCGGCGTGCGACCTCCACAGCGACTCGACGTCGGCCATCAACCGCCGGAGGTCGAAGTCGGCGACGTCCAGCTGGAAGCGCCCAGCCTCCATCTTCGACACGTCGAGCAGGTCGTCGATGAGCGACACCAGCGTTCGCCCGCTGCGCTGGATGAGCGTCAGCTGCTCGAGCTGCCGCTCGTCGCGCGTCTCGAGCAGCATCACCTCGGCCAGGCCCAGCACCCCGTTCATCGGCGTGCGGATCTCGTGGCTCACGTTCGCGAGGAACGCGCGACGCGCGGCGTCGGCGGCCTTCAGCTCGGCGAGCGACCTCTCGGCCGAACGCACGAACATGCGCGCGAAGAGCGCGATGATGATCACGCAGAGCGTGAAGTTCATCAGGTGCGACGGGGTGGGCATCGGGTCTTGAAACGGGAAGGACCAGCCCTGGTCCATCAGCACGATGACCACGCCGCCCACCACGACGATGGCCGCCAGCCACCATCGCGCGACGCGCTCGCCGACCAGGAACGAGGCGGTGAGCGGCACCACGATCATCAGCCCGAGGTTGGTGTAGTCGGCCGGGTGCTGGCCGAGCGTCGACACCGCGAGGTTCGCGGTGACCACGGCCAGGCTCAGGTGACAGAGCCACAGGAACACGCGCTCGGTGCGGTGGCGCCGGTGCAGGGCGAGCAGCACCGCCCCGCTGATGACGAAGACCAGCGCCGCGAGCGCCTGCGTCCAGATGCCGGCCGCCGCGTAGAAGATGCCGGTCAACACACCGGCGCTGGCGGCGCTCGCCCACGCGCGCACGAAGAAGCGCGAGCGCGAGTCCCGATGGCTGTCGCGCGGCGGCGCGTCGAGCCACGAGAGCCAGTCGGTCCTGCTGTCCGCCATGATCAAGGGTACGCGCGGCGCTTTCCGCCTGCCTGCGTCAGATGGCTGACGCCCGTGGAGAGGAGTTGCGAACCCGCAAGCCAATGGGGTCCAATCGACCCGTGGCCAACCTCGGGTACATGCAGGTCGTTCGGCACTGCAACCAGTACTGCCGGTTCTGCTCGAACCCCTCGAGCGGCTACGTGCTCGACCTCGCCACCGCGCAGAAGGAGATCGACGACTTCGTCGCGCGGAAATACTTCGGCATCATCCTCACCGGGGGCGAGCCGTCGCTCAGTCCGCTGATCCCCGAGATCACCCGCTACGCCGTCGAGCGCGGGCTGCACGTGCGCATGATCACCAACGGCTCGCAGCTCGCGAAGCCGGGCCTCGCGCAGCAGTACGCCGACGCGGGCCTGCGCCACTTCCACGTCTCGATTCACTCGATGCGTGAAGAGCTCGAAGACTTCCTCACCGGCGTGAAGGGCAGCCACGCGCAGGCGATGGCGGCGCTCGAGCACTTGAGCGCGGCGAACGTCACCATCAACATCAACACCGTCATCAACCGCTTCAACGCCGACCACCTCGACGAGACGGTGCAGCGGCTCTACTCGCGCTTCCCCGCGCTCTCGCACCAGGTGTGGAACAACCTCGACCCGTCGATGGGGCGCGCCGAGACCAACCGCGACACCGCGCACCGGCTCGCCGACTTCGAGCTCTCGCTCACCCGCGCGATGCGCTGGCTGCACAAGCACGGCAAGACCTTCCGCGTGGAGCGCGTGCCGCTGTGCTTCATGACCGAGTTCGCGCACTGCTCGACCGAGACGCGAAAGATCATCAAGAAGGAAGAGCGCATCGTGCACTTCCTCGATCAGAAGGGCACCATTCGGCAGACCGACTGGGTGCACGCGAAGTCAGAGGCGTGCCAGCGGTGCTCGCTCAACGACATCTGCGGCGGGCTGTTCGAGCTCGGCGACCACTACGACCTCGGCGAGCTGCACCCGGTCTTCGTGCCGAAGGAGCCGATCGTCGCGAAGGTGCTCGCCGACCGCGACTGATCAGTCAGACGCGATGGTATGTGTGCGGGATGGTCCTTCGACGCACGCTCGCCGTGTTGATCATGCTCGTCGCCGCGCCCGCGCTGGCCCAGAGCGCGAAGAAGCCCGAGGTCCTCTTCTGGGAATGGTTCGCGAAGAAGGAAGCCAAGCTCGCCGAGAAGGCGAAGACCGACCCGGCCGGGCCGATGAACGAAATCTCCGACACCCTCGAACGCATGGTGCGCCAGGGGCTGATCGCCGAGCTGGCCGTCGACCCTGCGCCTGGCAAGAAGAGCACGGTGGTGATCAGCGCCGACGGCGACAAGGACCTGTTCGACGCCGTCAAGGCGGTCGTCGCCGCCGCGCCTCGGCTCAAGCACTGGGACGTGTTGGCGTTTCGTCAGCGCCGCGACGCCGGCGACACAATCGAGTTCGAGGACGAATCCTTCACCGTCGCCGATTTCTCCTTTCGCGAGGTCTCACGCGCCGAGGGAAAGGTGGACATCGAGATCTTCGCGCGCGGCATGAAGTCGAAGGACGACAAGAGCTACATGCAGGCGGCGTTCATCTTCCTCGATGGCATCGTGGGCGAGTACGACGTCGAAACGAAGATCGGCGGCATCCAGTTGCTCCCGCTGCCCGCGAAGGCCCCAAAGGGCCTGCGGCCGCTGAAGGACCTCGCGAAGGTGGTCGATTCGTTGTGAGCAGGGAGTGACTGCTCACTCGCAGCACGCGATGGGCAGCACGTCGCCGCACGTCACGTTGCCGGGGCTGCCCACCGCCTGGCCCGTCGGCATCGCCACCAGCCGCCCGTAGCCACCCGTCGCGCTGCCCACCGTCCACGAGTTGCAGCCCGCGCCCGAGGCGAGCCGCGTGTTGTCGCTCGCGTTGTATTCGAGCCACGCACCCGGCGCGGGCACCGGAGACGAGGGCGTCGACTCCGCCCACTCGTACTCGCTGCAGATGTGCGAGTTGGGGAACTCCGCGCGGCAGCGGGCGTTCATCGAGAGCCGGCCCTGCTGCGCACCCGGCCCCGTCGGCGCGCCGTTGGTGGTGAAAGTGGTGATGCCGCGGAAGATGGCGGTCGCGCGCGAACGGCAGCACGCGATGGGCAGCGCGTCGCCGCACGTCACGTTGCCCGGGCTCCCCACCGCCTGGCCCGAGGGCACCGCGACCAGCCGGCCGTAGCCACCCGTCGCGCTCCCCACCGTCCACGAGTTGCAGCCCGCGCCCGAGGCGAGCCGCGCGTGGTTGCTCGCGTTGTATTCGAGCCACGCGCCCGGCGCCGGCACCGCGGTGTACGGCGTCGACTCCGCCCACTCGTACTCGTCACAGATGTGCGAGCCCGAGAACTCCGCCGCGCAGCGCGCGTTCATCGAGAGGCGGCCCTGCTGGCCCTGCGGACCGAGCGGCGCGCCGTTGGTGGTGAAGGTGGTGATGCCGACGAACACCGGCACCGCGCGCGCGATGGAGTCGATGACCACGCCGCCGTCGAGGTACAGCACCGCGCCGGGAGGACCCGCCGGGCCGGTCGCGCCCTGCAGCCCCTGCGGGCCAGCGGCGCCCGTCGCACCCGTCGCGCCGGTGGCGCCTTGCGGACCCGTCGCGCCCGTCATGCCTTGCGGCCCGGTGGCGCCCGTCGCGCCCTGCGGACCTGTCGCGCCCTGCAGGCCTTGCGGGCCCTGCGGACCTTGCGGACCCGTCGCGCCCTGCGGACCGGTCGCGCCCTGCGGGCCAGTCGCGCCCGGCGCGCCGTTGCACACGTTGCTTACGCCGCCGTCAGTGAGTTGCGTCACGCGCACGCCGCCGAACGCGCAGGTGGCGTCGCCGACCGGGAGTGGAGAGGTCAGGACCGAGGCTCCCGGCGGGCCGGTGACGACGCCGCCGTCGACGACGAGCACTGCGCCTTGCGGACCGGGAGGACCCTGCACGCCCGTGGGGCCCTGCGCGCCCGTCGCGCCGGTCGTGCCCATCGCTCCGGGATCGCCCTTGTCGCCCTTGGCTCCCTGCGGGCCACTCGGACCCTGCGGACCTTGTGGTCCCTGCGGCCCTTGCTCGCCTTGCGGACCTTGCGTGCCCGAGGGCGTGGGACAGGCGGTGAACAGGAGGAAGAGGCTCGCGACGAGCTGGCGGTGCATGTTCGCGAGACACCGGAGTGCCTGGCGAAGTGCAAGTTTGGTTTCCCCTCACCCCGATCGCTCAGGCGGCGGCGAGCTCGACTCCTCCGAAGGTGCGCGCCAGCTCGTCGAGCTGCGAGTCCCGCTCGCGCACCATCACCACGAAGGGAATCGGCAGCTCATGCTCGCGCGCCCAGGTGATCAGCTCGGGCACCGACGGGCCCGGCACCGACGCGTCGATCACCACCAACTGCGGCGAGCGCGCGGTGGCGTCGGCGACCAGCTCGAGGAAGTCGAAGAGCTCCGAGCCGTCTTCGAGCGGCAACACCGTCCACCCGTCGGCTTCGAGGGTGTGGCGCAACACGTTCTGCAGCGTCTGCGCTTCGGTGACGACCACCACCAGGCGGTCGTGGGTGAGGGACTGCGGACGAACGTTCAACATGTGGCTCCGTTGCTTGGTTGGTCCCTGCAGGTCGAACTCAATTCAGGTCGCGTGCCAGCCGCCCCCACCGCAGCGTCGCGAATCCGCTCGCGGTTTTTCGAACTCGCGCGACCGTGACTGCCAGTTCGTCACGCCAGAAAGTCATCGCCAGTCCGCGCGCGGAAAAGAAGAACGGCGCCGCGGGAAGCACGGCGCCGTCCTGGCTCGAGGGAGCCGTGGAGCTGCGAGACAGGGAGATGAACCCGCCGCCCACCCCTCGCGTGTCACCATGACGCGCGAGTCGAAAGGCGACGGAGTTCAGCGACGCGGCGGCAGGCACGCGAGCGCCTGGCCCTGCGGACCAGCGACGCACGTGCCGCTCAACTGCTGGCCATCGGGCGTCGTGACCTGGCACGCCGCGCCCGCGCTCGACGACGCGCACGCCGCCAACGCCTCGGGCGGAGGGCCGTGGTGCTGGCCCTGACCATGCGGCGGCGCACACGCCAGCGCTTCGCCGTTGGGGCCGTTGCGGCACGTGCCGTCGAGCGTGCGACCGCCCAGCGAGAACGAGCACGCGGCGCCCGCTGACGACGACTGGCAGGCCGCCAACGCTTCTGGCGGAGGTCCACGCCCCGGTCCCGGTCCGCGCGGATCTTCAGCGCGAGCGCGGTTGGCGAACACGACGACGAGCAGCAACACCACGGCGGCGAACGCAGATCGACGGGTCATGTCATCCATGTGTGAGGCACCGCCGAAAAGTGATCACTCCCTCTGGACACCGCGGCGCCTGAAAACGAAAAGCCCCGCACGATGGCGTTCAGCACCACGCTCTTCAGGCACCCCGGCGGTTGGTTCTTCGCGCGCATTCCGACGCGTCACGCCCCGCCGGCCACGCACGCCTGGGGCCGCACGCCCGTGACCGCGACCGTCAACGGCGTCACCTGGGACACCAGCGTCTGGAAGGACAAGACCCACGGCACGCTGCTCGCGGTGCCGAAGAAGGTGCGGGGCACGCTGCCCGACGGCGCGCGCGTGAAGGTCAGTCTTTCGGCTCGGTGAACAGCGTCGGGAAGATCTCCTTCAGCGCTTCACCCGACTTCCGTTCGCCGCGTCCCACCTCGGCCACCGCCGCCTGGCCCTTGCCGAGCGTCGCGATCTGCGCGCGCGCCGCGGCGGGAGGGGACGGCACGACCAGCCCCTCGACGAGCGACACGTCACCTTCTCCGATGAAGAGACCCGACCACTTCGAGCTCACGCGCGCGGGCGGGACGGAGGTCTGCCGCTGCAGCTCTTCATCGCCGAAGCGCGCGCGGTACACCGGGTCGAGCCCGTTGCATGCAGGTCTCGCGGCGCACCCGTCACACGCGGCGCCGTATCGCCCCGCGTCGCCGCCCATCGGCCCGAGCGCGCGGCTCGCCCACGGTCCGAGCAGGCACAGCGGCGCGTGGCGCACGAAGCCCTCGACGCCCAGCTTTCGCGCCTGGTCGAGCGCGTGCAGCACGTAGGGCAACGCGAGCGCGTGGCGCGGCACGACGCGATCCATCGCCGTCGCCGCGCGGCCCGCCACCACCGGCATCGTCACCTGCCACGCCGCGACGCCCTTGAGCTGCAGCAGCGCCGGCAGGCCGCTCAACACGCGGAAGTTCGAGCGCGTCACCACCGTGGTCACCACCAGCGCGAGCCCTTGCGCACGACACGCAGCGAGCGCGGCCATCACCTCGGCGAAGCTGCCCGGCACCTGGGTGTGGAAGTCGTGCACCATCGGGTCGCCGCCCTCGAGCGTGAAGTGCACCTCGTCGAGGCCGGCCTCGGCGAGCGCGCGCGTCAGCTCCACGTCGGCGAGGCGGCGGCCGTTGGTCTGCAAGCCGATGCGTCGGGCGCCCTTCGCGCGGGCGTCGGCGATCTGCGAGGCGAGCGTGGGAACGAGCGTGGGCTCACCTCCGACGAAGACCACGTCGGCACCGGGCGTCACGGCGGCGCTGATCAGCGGCGTCGCTCGAGCGGGCGCGCGCGCGCAGAACACACACGCGTTGTTGCACTCGCGGGTGAGCTCGATGGTGATTCGCTCTGAGTTCACCGCGGGTTCAGAGCTGCGCGCGCTCGCGCTCACGCAACGTCTGGAGCGAGGGCACCGGCAGGCCAGTGGTCTCGTAGTGCTGCAGCCACGCCGCCAACGCCATCGCCGCCTGGCCTTCGCGCTCGACCGTCGGGCCGCCCTGGTTGCAGACGTAGACCGCGAGCGTGCGCGACTGGCCGACACCCTTCGGGCCGGTGTCGTCGCGCTTGAGCACATCGAGGCGGAATGCGTGCTCACCGTCGCGCAGGTGCACCGCGACCGCGCCGTGCGTCGGGCCGAAGACCGCGTCGACCGACCAGACATTGAAGAGCGTCATGCCGGCTTCGAGCCCGCGGAACGGGGCGACGGTCGGCGCGTTGTCGGCAGGGACCGGCTTGCCAGCGAGAGCGGGGGTCGCGGCGGCGCCGAGGCCCAGCCAGGTGATCATGTCGCGGCGGCTGACGTTCATGGGTCGTGACAGTAGCACGCTCCAGCTCCCTCTCCTCCCAAGGAGGAGAGGGTTGGGGTGAGGAGGGAACCCCAGGTGCAGTCGAGAAGGCTCCACCGCTCGGTGCGAGCGGCGGCCGCTGAGAGGTTTACTCCTCACCCCGACCCTCTCCTCCTCGGAGGAGAGGGAGCTCGACCGCAGTGCGTTACAGTCCCGCGCGTGCCGCTGCTGGACGTCATCCTCGGGTACGACTGCAACCTCGCGTGCGACTACTGCACCATCAGCCCCGAGATGCGGCCGCGCGCGCTCACCACCGCGCAAGTCGCCACCGCACTGAGCGACGGCCGGCGCGCAGGCTTCGACGCCGTCTCGTTCACCGGCGGTGAGCCCACCCAGCGCGCAGACCTCATCGGGTTGCTCAAGGCGTCCCGGCAGCTCGGCTTCGTCGACCGCAAGGTGCAGAGCAACGGGCTGCTCCTCGCGTCCGAGCAGAACCTCGCGCGGCTGCTCGACGCCGGCCTCACGCGCCTGCACATCTCGGCGCACACCCACGAGGAAGCCGCCTACGAGCGCCTGGTGCGCCGCGAGGGCACGTGGGCATCGATGAAGCGCGCGGTCGAGCTCGGCGCGAAGACTCCGTCGCTCACCTTCGTGGTCGACCTCATCCTCAAGCGCGACACCTGGGAGCGGCTGCCCGCCGCGCTCGTTTGGCTGCACGGCCTCGGCGTGCGCGAAGTGCACCTCTGGTACGTGTCGCTGACCGACGGCAACGCGGGCAACGTCGCGTCGTCGATGCGCATGAGCGAGGTGATGCCGACGGTGCGCCGTGCGCTCGTCGACGCGAGCGCGAAGGGCATGACGGTGCGGTCGCTCCACGTGCCGCGGTGCCTGCTCGGCGTCGAGCTCGCGCACCACGCGTACGACCCGGGCGCCGATCGCGTGCGCGTGGTGAGCCCCGACGCGACCTTCGACCTGAAGGACTCGCGGCTCGCCGGGCGGGTGCACGTGCCGGCGTGCGAGGGGTGCCGGTGGAAGAGCGTGTGCCCGGGCGTGCGGGCCGATTACCTCGAGACCTACGGGCCGTCGGAGTTCAGCGCGGTGTTCCCGTGAGCGCGCCGCGCGAACGAGGCAGCCCAGTGAGCGTGCGCGATGCGCGGGACTTGTTGTTCGAGCTCGTCGCGCCGCTGCGGCCGGGCGATGAGGTGGCGACCGGGCTGCGGTTCCTCGATGCGTCGACGGAGACCGGGCTGGTGTTGCGGTTCGCGCACCGGGGGACGTTCGTCGATGTCGACGTCGCGCCGGTGGAGAGTGGACGCAGGGGGGCGGTCAGCACGGCGAGGTGGGTGCTCGGGTATCGCACGGGCGACAAGGCGGCTCCGCTCGACGCGAGCGTCGGCTTCTTCGTGTGTCGCGCCATCGGCGAGGTCGTTTCGCGGAATGAGCTGCGTGTCTCCCCTCACCCCGACCCTCTCCCCACGGGGAGAGGGAGAATTCGCGAGGTCACCGTCGAGCGCCTGCTCGAGCGGCACGGCGACACGTGGTCGCTCTCGCCGTACGTCGGGTGCCTCGTGGGCTGCCGCTTCTGTTACGCGCAGTCGCGCCTGGCGACGTCGCGCGCGCTCGTCGGGCTGCCCGACACGCCCTGGGGCTCGTGGGTCGACGCCCGCATCAACGCGCCCGAGGTGCTGCGCCGCGAGCTCGATGAGAAGGAACCGCTCCCGCTCAAGTTCTCGCCCATTGTCAGCGACCCGTACCACGCGCTCGAGCCGAAGCTGCGGCTGACGCGCCAGTGCCTCGAGGTGCTCGTCGAGAAGCAGTGGCGGCCGCCGGTGCTGGTGCTGACGCGAGAGGCGCGGGTCGTCGACGACGCCGAGCTGCTGGCCCGCCTCCCGCGCGCGCTCGGAGGCGTCTCGCTGCCCACCGTCGACGAGACGGTGCTCGCGCACTTCGAGCCGCGCGCGTCGACGGCGGCCGAACGCCTGGGAGCGCTCGCCCAGCTGCGCAAGGCCGGCGTGGAGACCTTCGCGCTGGTGCAGCCCTTCCTGCCCGGCGACGTGGTGCAGCTGGCCGACGCGCTCGCCGCGCACGTGCGCTCGGTGCGGCTCGACGTGCTGCGCGGGGTCGAGGGCGCGGCGCGCGAATTCGCCGACGAGCGCTGGGCGCACTGCACCGACCCGAAGTGGCAAGACGACCGCCGCGAAGAGCTGAGCGCGTTGCTGCGCGCGCGCGGCGTGAAGCTGTGGGCGGGCGAAGTGCCCCCCGAGTGACGAGCGCGGGCCGCCGCTATACGGTGCACCCATGCGCTTGACCCCGCTGATCAGCCTTGCCGCCGCCCTCGTCCTCGATGCGTGTTCCTGCACGGGCGGCGTCGTGAAGTGCCAGGACTTCACCGACTGTGCGACCGGGCAGATCTGCGTGAAGGGCGAGTGTCGCGCGACCTCGGTGCTCGGCGGCGGCGGTGGCACGGGCGGCGGCACCGGCGGCGGCACGACCGGCGGCGGCACCACTGGCGGCGGCACCACCGGCGGCGGCAGCGCGACCGGTGGCGGCAACACCTGCAACTCGACGTGCTCCGACGACCTGCAGGCGACCATCGACTGCAACGGCGTCAGCACCGCGTGTCCCGCGGGCACCGGCTGCGCGCCCACTGGCTGCATCGACCCGTGCGCGGCGGCGGCGGCGGCCGGCAGCACCATCGGCTGTGACTTCTACGCGGCGGCGGTGCCCCCGCAGTCCGAGACGGTCGGCAGCTGCTACGCGGTGCTCGTCGCGAACACGTGGAACACGCCGGTCTCCATCACCGTGAAGCACGGCTCCACCAACCTCGACCCGTCGACGTTCGCGCGCATTCCGAACTCCAGCACCGGCACGCTCACCTACCAGTCGCTCCCCGCGGGCATGGGTGGCGTGGTGCTGCCGGCGGGCCAGATGGCGATTCTCTTCCTCGGGCAGGACGACAGCGGCGGCAACCCGCCCATCTTCTACACGCCGTGTCCCGTGGCACCGGCGTTCACCACGCCCTTCCAGCTCGGGGGCACGGGCTTCACCTCGGCGTTCCACATCACCACCAGCGCGCCCGTCGTCGCCTACGACATGTACCCGTACGGCGGCGCGAACAGCCACGTCACCAGCACCAGCCTCCTCATTCCCACCTCGGCGTGGGGCACCAACTACGTCGGCATGACGCCGGCCCCGACGCTCGGCGCGGGCATGGACCCGTACCTCCAGCTCTACGGCCAGGAAGACAACACCCAGGTCGCGGTGCAGGCGCCCATCGCCATCACCGGTGGCACGGGCGTGACGCCGGTCGCGGCGGGCATGGTCGGCCGCTACACGCTCAACAAGGGGCAGGTGCTGCAGCTCGAGCAGCCGCAGGAGCTGAGCGGCACGCTGGTGAAGTCCGACAAGCCCATCGCAGTGTGGGGCGGGCACGCGTGCATGAACTTGCCGTCGGGTGTCGCGGCGTGTGACTCGGGGCACCAGCAGTTCCCCGCAGTGCCGCTGCTGGGCAACGAGTACCTCGCCGTGCGCCACAAGGAACGCACCGTGGGCGCCAACGAGAACGCGATGTGGCGCTTCGTGGGCGCGGTGAACGGCACCACGCTGACCTACGACCCGCCCGTCGGCGGCCCGACGACCCTCAACGCGGGCGAGACGAAGACCTTCAGCGCGCCTGGCCCGTTCCGCGTCACCAGCCAGGACAACATGCACATCTTCTACGTCGCGCAGATGATGACCGGCGGGCAGATCAACAACGACAAGGGCGACCCGGAGATGGTGAACATCGTGCCGCCGCAGCAGTTCCTGCGCAGCTACCTCTTCCTCACCGACCCCACGTACGCATCGACCGACCTCGTCTTCGTGCGGCCGCTCGCGAGCGACAGCACGTACCACGACGTCACGCTCGACTGCCTCGGCACGGTCGCCAACTGGTTCGGCATCGGCGGCACCAACTACCAGTACGCGCGCGTGTCGTGGCCGGTGACGGGCATGGGCAACTGCAAGAACGGCGTGCACCGCGCGACCAGCACCGCGCCCTTCGGCCTGACCGTGTGGGGCACCGACGACTACACGAGCTACGGCTACCCCGCGGGCATGAGCGTGCGGCCCATCAACACCGTCGTGGTCGGCCCGGAGATCAACTGAGGCCGCTGCTCGTCGCAGTCTTCTTCGCGCTCACCGGCTGTGCGACCGCGCGGCTCAATGTCGCGCAGGCCGAGCAGTGCGAGCGCTTCGAGCCCGTCGACTCCCAGGCGCGCGCCGAGCTGGAAGCGCTGCTCGCCGCCGCGCCCGGGGAAGAGCTGGTGCGCGAGTCGTCACGGCTGAACGCCGCGCGCCGAGCGTGCGCCCGTCACCGCATTGCGCAGTGGCTCGAGCTGCGCGAGACCGACGGCGTCGAGGCCGTGCAGCAGGAACTCGACGCCATGGCCCGCACCTGGCGCCGCGACGAGCTCGAGCAATTGGTGACCGAGGCGCTCGGGCCCGAGAGCGCGGCGCTGCGACCGCTGGTGATGGAGGCGGCGCTGAAGGCCACCCGCGAGGCCGGCACGAAGCAGACCGACCGGCGCGACGACGCGGCGTTGAAGAAGCTCGCGGTCGAGGCGCCGAAAGGGCCGGTGGTCGAGCTGAAGGCGCCCGACACGCTGTGCGACGCGCCGACCGGCTGTGCCCAGCTGCGCTGCGTCGCCGCCGAGAACGGTGACGTCAACCCGCCCGCCCGCGCGTGCATCGACGAGGCCGCGAAGCTCGAGCCCGGTCCGCGCGCCGCGGTGCTGAGCGAGGTGCTGCACCTCCTGCCTCCGGGCGTGTCGGGGCCGCGCACCGAGGCGACGCTCCAGCTCGAGGCGCTGCGGCAGGAAGCGTGGGTGGGCATCATGAAGGAAAGCGCCGCGAATCACGTCGGCCGCGCCGCGCAGCTCGCGACGCCCTTCCTCGCCGTGCCTCGCGCCGCGGAGCAAATCGAAGGGCTGCGCAACCAGGCGCAGGCGCACCACCTCTCGCGGGCCCGCGCGCTCGCGAAGTGGCCCGACGCCGCGTGGCTGCACCGCAAGCTGAGCGAGTCGTTCGGCGGGCCGGTGCTCGACACGCTGCCGCCCGCCGGCAAGTGGGAGCCGCTGCGCTGGCGTTGTCCCCGTGACCCCATCGAGCTGCCGCCGCTCCCGGCGGGGCTCACCGCGCTCTTCTCGGCGCGCTGCGAGTCGTCGCGCGCCAGCCAGAACGCCAACGCCACGCAGGCCGGCGGCGAGCTGCGCACCTTCGACCTCGAGCGCGAGCTGCTCGACAAGAAGGTCTCGGGCTCGCTCACCGTGACCTGCGCCGGCAAGGAGAGCCGCTTCGCCGTCAACGCGCCCGAGCGCGAGACGCTGGTGCTCGAGCTGCAGCACGCGCTCGAGTCGGCGGTGAGCGCGTGCGCCGAGCTGCATCGCTTCGCGGCGGTGCGCAGCTGCGCCGACGTCAATCGCCTCGACGCGGGGACGCTCACCGCGCGCTTCGTCGACCACGCGCGCTACACGCGGAAGTGGGAACCCTGCTTCGTCGAGTGGCTCGCCGCGGTGGAAGGCGTCGGTCCCCCCGAGCTGCCCGCGCCCGTCGGAGCGCACCTCTCGACGAGCGGCCTGCTCGACCCCGCGCAGCCCTGAGGCTCAGCGCCGCCCCATCGCGTCGCCCCATCGCGTCGCCCCGCCGATCGAGTTGCGCCGTGAGTTAGCGATTGCTAACTCGTGGGCATGACCAGCCTCGAGACCATGCTCCTCGAAGAGGGCGACGCGCCGTCGAAGCGCGAGATCCTCTCGAAGGCGCTGACGCTCTTCGTGCGCGACGGGCGCTGCGAGACGAGCATTCGCGCCATCGCCGAGGCCACCGGCTACACCAACCCCGCGCTCTACAAGTTCTTCGCCTCGAAGGAGGCCCTGGAGCTGCACCTCTTCGAGCGCTGCTACGCGTGGCTGTTCCACTCGTTGACGCACGGCGCGCAAGAAGGCGACTTCGAGGCGCGCGCGCGGGCCGTGGTTCGCGCGTGGCACGGCGCATTCGAAGAGAGCCCCGACGGCGTGCTCTACGTGAACGAGACGCTGCGCGACTTCTGGCCGCGCGTGAGCCGGGCCACCGCGCGCCAATCGCTGCTCGGCTTTCTCGGCAAGTTGATCGAGCAGGGACAGCGCGAGGGCGTGGTCTCGCGGCGAGTCACCCCTCCGCTCGGCGTCGCGGTGCTCGTCGGCACACTCGGCCAGCTGTCCCGCCAGGCGTACTTCGGCGGCGCTCCCATCGCGGCGAGCGTCGTCGAAGAGGTGCTCCTCGCCGCGCTGAGCAAACGCCCATGACCCTCAAGACCTGTGAACGGTGGTTGGAGCTCGACGTGCGTGGCTGTCGTCACGCGGTGCTGGTGCGCGGACGGGAAGACGCGCCGGTGCTCCTCGTGGTGCAGCAGGGCCCGGGCTTCCCGTTGATCTGCGAGGCCGAGGTGCTCGAGCGCCAGCTGCAGCTCGAGGGCCGCTTCCGCGTCGCCTGGTGGGACCAGCGCGGCACCGGTCGCTCGGTCGACTCGTCTGACGCGCCGCTCACGCTCGAAGACCTCACCGCCGACGTGAAGGCCATCGCCGAGCAGCTGTGCGCGGCGCTGAACACCACCTCGGTGAGCGCGCTCGGCTTCTCGCTGGGAGGCACCCTCGCGCTGCTCGCGGCCGAGGCCGGCGCGCCGATCGATCGCCTCGTGCTCGTCGGGCCCGACGTCGACTTCTCGGCTTCCGAAGACTTCGCGTGGCGCTTCGCGCGGGCCGAGGCGCTGCGGCGTGGCGCGAAACGAGCCCTGCGCGCGCTCGACACGATGGGTCCCCCGCCCCACGTCACGCCTGATCAATTCATGACGCGCGTGCGCTTCGTCGCCGACTTCGGCGGCGTGCAGCTCGGCGCCTCGTTCCTCCAGATCTTCCTCGGGCTGCTGTGGCGGCTGCTTCGCTCGCGCTGGTACTCGCTGCCCCAGGTGTTCCGCGCCCTGCGCAGCATGGCCACGACCCAGGCGCGCACCTTGCCGGCGCTGCGCGCGCTCAACCTCCTCAGTCGCCCCATCCGGGTGCCGGGCCGGGTCACGGTGCTCCAGGGACGACTCGACGCCGCCGCTCCTCCCGCGCTGGCAGAAGCGCTCATCTCGCGCCTCGACGCCGCGGGCGGCAAGGAGCTGGTGTGGCTCGACGAGTGCGCGCACAACCCGCACTTCGAAGCCGCCGATCGCGTGCGCCCGCTCGTCAGCGCGGCGCTCTGACGCGGCGCTTCACACGACGCAGACGTTGCGCACGGCGGCCGCGCTCTTTTTCGCTAACTTCGTCGCCCATGCGCCCGCCCCGCCCGCCCCTCCCGCGGTTGCTTCACCCGCTCGTTCGCGACGAGAAGAACGGCGAGCTGCGCCGCGCGAGCTGGGACGAGGCGTTGACCCGCGCCGCGAGCGGCATCGAGGCCAGCGTGAAGCGTCACGGCCCGCGGACCTTCGGCATCTTCAGCTGCAGCAAGGCCACCAACGAAGTGAACTACGCCGCCCAGAAGTTCATTCGCGGGGCCATCGGCAGCAACAACATCGATAGCTGCAATCGAACATGACACGCGCCGAGCGTCGTCGGTCTGGCGACGGTCTTTGGAGCGGGAGGCGGCACCTCGAGCTACCGCGAGGTGGAAGAGACGGATCTGATCATTCTCTGGGGCAGCAACGCGCGTGAGGCGCACCCCATCTTCTTCCACCACGTGCTCAAGGCCGTGAAGCGCGGCGCGAAGCTGGTGGTCGTCGACCCGCGCCGCACCTCGACGGCCGAGTGGGCTGATCTCTGGCTCCCGGTCGAGGTGGGCCACGACGTCGCGCTCGCCAACGGCCTCGCGAAGGTCATCCTCGACGAGGGGCTGCAGCACGACGGCTTCATCGCCAACGCCACCGAGGGCTTCGAACAGTTCAAGCAGGTCATCGACCGCTACGACCTGGCGCGCGTGACGAAGCTCACCGGCGTGCCGGGCGACGACATCCGTGCGGTCGCCCGCATGTACGCCACGGCGAAGAAGGCGATGATCTGCTGGACGCTCGGCATCACCGAGCACCACAACGCCGTCGACAACGTGCTCTCGCTCATCAACCTCGCGCTCCTCACCGGGCACGTCGGGCGCTGGGCCTCCGGTCTCAACCCGCTGCGCGGCCAGAACAACGTGCAGGGCGGCGGTGACATGGGCGCGCTCCCGCACAAGCTGCCCGGCTTCCAGGACGTCGAGAACGACGCCATCCGCGCGCGCTTCGAGAAGGCGTACGGCCGCCCGATTCCGCCGAAGAAGGGCTGGAACCTCACCGAGATGTTCGAGGCGATGGGGCGCGACGAGCTCACCGCGCTGTACTGCATCGGCGAGAACCCCGCGCAGAGCGAGGCCGACGGCACGCACGCGCTCGAACACTTGAAGGGCCTCGAGTTCCTCGTGGTGCAGGACCTCTTCCTGACCCGCACCGCGCAGCTCGCCGACGTCGTCTTCCCCGCGACCGCCAGCTTCGCCGAGTCGAACGGCACGGTGACCAACAGTGAGCGGCGCGTGCAGCGCGTGCGCAAGGCGCTGAACCCGCCGGGAGAAGCGCGCGACGACATCGCCATCATCGCCGAGCTCTCGCGGCGCCTCGGCTACGAGCTGGGCTCGAGCGACCCGCAAGTGCTGTGGGACGAGTGCCGAACGCTCTCGCCGATGCACGGCGGCATGTCGTGGGCGCGCCTCGAGCAGCTCAACGGCATCCAGTGGCCGTGCCCCGACGAGTCGAGCGAGGGCGCGTCGTTCCTCCACGGGCGCTTGTGGGAAACCGACGACGCGAAGCGCGGCCCGCGCGCTGGTTTCCACCCCGCCGAAGACGAGCCGCCGGTCGACGTGCTCGACGCCAACTTCCCGCTGCGCCTCACCACCGGCCGCCGCCTCGAGTCGTACAACACCGGCGTGCAGTCGCAGGCCTACGCGTCACCGATGCGCTTGGGAGAGACCGTCGACCTCTCGCACGAAGACGCGCGCGCGCTCGGCGTGCAGGCCGGCCAGCAGGTGCGCGTCGTTTCTCGCCGCGGCGCCGTGGTCGCGCCGGTGCGCATCGACCCGCTGCTCAAGAAGGGCCTCGTCTTCATGACGTTCCATTTCCCCGACGAGGTCGACACCAACCTCCTCACCATCGACGCCACCGACAAGCGCTCGGGCACCGCGGAGTTCAAGGCCGCGGCGGTGCGCGTCGAGAAGCTGGGCTGACCGATGGACCTGCGCGCGCTCGAACAACCGCCTGCCGATGAAGAGCGCGCCGCCGTCGACGCGGTGCTCGGGGTCGAAGACGCCCACGCCACCGTGCCGCTCGCCGACGCGAAGGCGCGGCGCACGAAGCTGCTCCCCGCGCTGCTCGCGGTGCAGGCGCGCGTCGGTTGGTTGAGCCCCGGCGCGCTCGGGTACGCCTGCCGTCGCTTGAGCGTGCCGCCCGCGGAGGGCTTCGGCGTCGCGAGCTTCTACGCGCTGATTTCCCTCGAGCCGAAGCCGCGCGCGTTCGCCCACGTGTGCGACGACCTCGCCTGCCAGCTCGCCGGCGCGCGCCACGTCGACGGCAAGGACCGCGGCGCCACGCCCTGCCTGGGTCTCTGTGAGCAGGCGCCCGCCGCGTACGTCACGGTCGCCGGCAAGAACCCCGTCGAGCAGGGCTTCGGCGCCGCCACCACCGTGCGCGTCGAGCGGGCGCTGCGTGGCGAGGTGCTGCCCGTGCCGCCGCCACCGCTCCCGGTGCGCGACGCCCACGAGAAGCTGGTGGTGCGCATCGGCAAGTACGAGCCCACCAGCCTCGAGGGCTATCGCAGCGTCGGTGGCTACGAGGCGCTCACGCACGCGCTCACGCTTGGGCCGAAGGGCGTGGCCCAGGCGCTGACGCAGGCGAAGCTGGTCGGGCGCGGCGGCGCGGCCTTCCCCACCGGGCGCAAGTGGGAAGCGGTCGCCAACGCGAAGGGCTCGCCCAAGTACGTGGTGTGCAACGCCGACGAGTCCGAGCCGGGCACCTTCAAGGACCGCGTGCTGCTCGAGGGCGACCCGTTCGCCGTCATCGAGGCGATGACCATCGCCGGCTTCGCGACCGGCGCGACGAAGGGCTTCCTCTACGTGCGCGGGGAGTACGCGCTCGCGGCGCAGCGGCTCGAGGCGGCCATCGCGGCGGCGCGGCAGGCGGGCCTCCTCGGAGACGACGTGCTCGGCAAGGGCTTCGCGTTCGACCTCGAGCTGCGGCGCGGCGGCGGCGCGTACATCTGCGGCGAGGAGACGGCGCTCTTCGCGTCCATCGAGGGCCTGCGCGGCGAGCCGCGCAACAAGCCGCCCTTCCCCGTGAATCACGGCCTGTTCGGCAAGCCGACCGCCATCAACAACGTCGAGACGCTCGTCGCGGCGGTGGCGATTCTGCGCGAGGGCGTCGACGGGTGGACGCGGCTGGGCACCGCGCAGAGCCCGGGCACCAAGCTCTTCTGCGTCTCCGGGCGCGTGGCGAAGCCCGGCGTGTACGAAGTGCCGTTCGGCACGACGCTCGAGGCGCTGCTCGAGCGCTGCGGCGGGGTGACGGGCAAGCTGCACACCGTGTTGCTCGGCGGCGCCGCGGGCTCCTTCGTGCCGGCCGACAAGGTGAAGCTCGAGCTCTCGTTCGAGGCCGCGCGCGCGGCGGGCTTCACGCTCGGCTCGGGCGTGGTCTTCGTGTTGCGCGAGGGCGACTCGTTGTTGCCGTTGCTGCGCCGGCTGGCCGAGTTCTTCCGCGACGAGTCGTGCGGTCAGTGCGTGCCGTGCCGCGTGGGCACCGTGCGGCAGGAAGAGCTGCTCGCGCGCCTGCTGCGAAACGCGCCGCTCGGGTCCCTCGACGACGAGCTGAAGCTGATGAAGGAGCTGGGTCAGGCGATGCGCGACGCGAGCATCTGCGGCCTCGGCCAGACCGCGTCGACCGCCATCGAGTCGGCGTTCGCGCTGTTTCCTCCGTCGACCTGGAGCGCGCCGTGAAACAGCTCACGCTGACCATCGACGGCAAGTCCATCACCGTGCCCGAGGGCACCACGCTGCGCGCCGCGACCGAGCTGCTCGGCATCGAGACGCCGACGCTGTGCTGGGCCGAGAACCTCACGCCGGTGAACGTGTGCCGCGTGTGCGTGGTGGAGGTCGAGGGCGCGCGCACGCTGGTGCCCGCCTGCAGTCGCCCCGCCGAAGAGGGCATGGTGGTGCACACCGACAGCGAGCGCGTGAGGCTCTCGCGCAAGCTGGTGCTCGAGCTGCTCGCCTCGTCGGTCGACATGAGCCTCGCCGAGGTCTTCGCGAAGAACGCCGAGCGGTACGGCGCGAAGCCCGGGCGCTTCGGTCCCCAGGCCGCGCCCGCGAAGACCGGGGAGCGCGAGCACGCGAAGGCCGGCCACCACCACGCCCCCGACGGCGCGCACGCCTCGACGGTGGCGCAGCCGCTCAAGCGCGACAACGAGCTGTTCCTGCGCGACTACGGCAAGTGCATGTTGTGCATGAAGTGCGTCGAGGCCTGCGGGTCCGACGCGCAGAACACCTTCGCCATCGCGGTCGCGGGCCGCGGCTTCGAGGCGCGCATCTCGACCGAGCTCGACGTCTCGCTGCCCGACTCGGCGTGCGTGTTCTGCGGCAACTGCGTCGGGGTGTGCCCCACCGGCGCGCTGATGTTCACCGCCGAGCACGACGTGCGCGCGAGCGGAAAGTGGGACGAGTCGAAGCAGATCGTCACCGACACCATCTGCTCGTACTGCGGCGTCGGCTGCACGCTGACGCTGCGGGTGCAGGACAACAAGATCCTCCGCGTCACCAGCCCGTCGGACCACTCGGTCACCGGCGGCCACCTCTGCGTGAAGGGCCGCTTCGGGTGGAAGTTCGTCGAGGGCGATGGAACCGGTTCAGATACTTGAGTCGAACAGTGGCTCAGGATTGGCCCGACGCCAACCCCACGCTCGACGCCCGCACCCACCGCAAGCGCCCGGGCTGAATGTCCCACGTGGGCGGGGCCGGGTGTCTCAAGCCCATGACCTGGAAAACCGTCTTGATCACCGCCGCCCTCGGCGCGGCGCTGGTGCCGTCCGTCTCGAGCGCGTGCGGCTGCTTCACCCCGCCCGACCCCACCGTGCCCGTGGTGCAGGCGGGCGAGCGAATCCTCTTCGCGGTGAAGGACGGCATCGTCACGGCGCACATCCAGGTGCAGTACTCGGGCGGCGACTCCGACTTCGGGTGGCTGTTGCCGCTGCCGTCGGTGCCCTCGGTCGAGGTCGGGTCTGACGAGCTCTTCGCGCAGCTGCTGCTCAACACGCAGCCGCGCTACACGATGACCACCACGCTCGACCGCGAGTGCGCCCAGCCGGCGCCGCCGTTCGGGTACGCCACCGGGGGCGGCACGGGCGGTGGTTCCGCGGGTGGAGGCTCCGGCAGCGCCGACGCCGGTTCCGGGCCGAGCGTGCTGGTCGTGCAGGACTCGGTCGGCCCGTACGACTACGCGGTGCTGCGCGCCGACTCGAAGACCGAGATGCTCGATTGGCTCGCGCAGAACCACTACTTCGTCCCCGCGGGCACCGACGCCGCGGTCACGCCGTACATCCACGTCGGCAGCTATTTCCTCGCGCTCAAGCTGCACCCCGGCAACTCGACCGGCGACATCCAGCCAGTGGTGCTCACCTACCAGAGCGACTTCGGCATCATTCCGCTCACGCTCACCGGCACCGGCGCGCAGGACAACATGGGCGTGCAGGTGTGGATGCTCGGCGACGGCCGCGCGATTCCGCGCAACTACCACCACACCGTGCTCAACGACGCCGTCATCGACTGGCGCAGCTCGGGCGCGAACTACAACGACGTCGTCATTCGCGCGGCGGGCGAGGCGCCCGGCAAGCACACCTTCGTCACCGAGTTCAGCGGGCCGGGCACGAGCGTGAAGAACGCCGTCGCGTACGCGGGGCGCTTCGGCGATCGCGCGGAGTTCGAGCAGGCCCCGAGCGCGGCGCAGTTCGTCGACCTCCTCTGGGCGCGCGGCTTCTCGGGGCTGACGGTGCAGAACCCGTACTTCCCGGTGATGTCGCCCCAGGTGAAGTCGATTCTCAGCAAGTACCTGCCGCCGCCGACCGGCGTGACGATGGACACCTTCCTCGCGAACTACCGCTACTACGCGGCGACCGCGCCGCTGCCCGACTACCGCCCGGTGGACATGGCAGCCGAGCTGTGGACGCGCGTCGTCGAGCCGATGCGCAAGGCCGGCGCGCTGTTCGACACGCACCCCACGCTGACGCGCCTCTACACGACCATCTCTCCGGCTGACATGAACCGCGACCCGGCGTTCTCGTTCAACCCGTCGCTGCCGGCGGTCAGCAACCGCCACGCGGCCGAGATGCACGTGCACTGCGACAAGTTCCGCGCGGGCACGGAGACGACGGCGACGCTCATCACCGAGCAGGGGTGGGTGCTCGAGTTCCCGCGTGGCCGCTTCGGCGCGCCCGAGGTGCCGCCGAGCGATTTGCCGGCGTCGCTGGTGGTGGAAATTCTGCGCGAAGAAGGTCCTGCCGAGCGCGTCATCGACAACCTGCCGAAGCTCGGGCCGGTCGCCGCGAAGGATCCGTCGACGCCGGCGGCCACGTGCTCGTCGGTGGGCGGCGTGTCGTTCGGCGTGCTCGGGTTGGTGGCCTTGCTGGTGCGGCGCCGCCGGGTGCTCTAAGCGCACGCAGATGGCCCGCACAAGCGCGTGGTGGCTGCTGTTGGTCGCGTTGGCGGGCTGTCCCACGCCGAGCCGCGTGTGCGGCAACCCGACCGGAGGACCGACGCCGCCGGCGTTCGATTGCACCGAGCGGCTCGAGGGCTCCATCGTGTGCGGCTCGGGGGCTGGCTTCTCATGTGCGCGCGAGCGCTGCTGGGGCTTCTTTCAAGGCGGCCCGTGCGTCGAGGACGCGGGCATCGACGCCGGCATCGACGCGGGCATCGACGCGGGGACGTGCGTGTCGACCTGCTCCGCGGCCGAAGAGGGCACCGGGCGGTGCACCGGCGCGAACCGTGAGCAGTGCGAGCTCGGCTGCTGGACGCCGCGCGGCAGCTGCCTCGATGGCGGCGTCGCGATCTGCGGCAGCGCCGGCGCGCCCACGGTGCCCATCGACCCCTGCACCAGCGACGTCGAGGGCGTGATGATCTGCCCGGCGGGCTCCAACTCCGGCTTCGGCTATTCGTGCAGCCCGAGCGGCTGCTGGAACCTCTTCCTCGATGGCCCGTGCGCGCCGCCGTACCTCTCGGGTGACGGGGGGCTGTCGTGCGGCTCGGGCGGGTGCTCCGCCTCCGAAGTCGGCCAGCTGCGCTGCGTCGGGCGCGTGCGTCAGCAATGCGGCGCCCCGGGCTGCTGGACGCCAGTGGCGCTGTGCCCGTGAGGCGTGCAGCTCCGCGCCGAACGACAGTCGCCGCGATCTGGCGTGAACAGCCGAATTGCGTAGGCTGACGCTATGATTCGCGAACTCGTCCTCTCCGGCATCAAGGCGTTCAAGCTTGAAACGCCGGTTCGCCTTGGACAATGCACAGTCATCGTCGGCCGGAACAGCTCGGGGAAGAGCACCATCTTCCAAGCCCTCCTCTTGCTCAAACAGGCCTTTGAGCGGCCTCCTCGTTCATTCTCGGGGATGGCACTCAACGGAGATTACGTGTCCGTCGGCACGTACGAGGACTGGTCGGCGGATAGGCTCTCGGCTCCAAGTACAATTCGTGTGTCCATTGGCGCTCTCAAGGTCGGAACGGAGCTTCAAACACTTTGGTGGCGCAACGGCCGCAACCGCGCTGAAGCAACGGCGTCTGCGTCATTCACGTTTGCACCAAGTGAAGACGAGCCGACTGCGGCGCAATTGACGTCATTGCGGTACTCAAGCGAAACGAACGAAAAGACTCGCTCGCGAAAGTGGAGCCTAACAGCAGCTCCACGGCCCCGCCCTCCGTCAGGCCTTTGGGTCTTCGTCGAAGACGACCCAGACATTGGCTATTCGTTGGCCGCGACGTTCGAGCACACTACCGACCGTGGCCCCGATCGAATCAGTGCTAGCGGCGTCGCAGCAATTGATGGTCTCGGTTTCTCCAGCATTCTGCAAGAACTGGAGTACGAGGCTGCGCGACGAACTCTGGCGCGTGCGATCCGGATCTCGATTGAAGCGATTCTTGCGTACTTGGCCGGCGGTGCCACTACTCCAACGTCACAGCGAGATCCC
Source organism: Myxococcaceae bacterium (assembly GCA_046351675.1). Lineage (GTDB taxonomy): Bacteria > Myxococcota > Myxococcia > Myxococcales > Myxococcaceae > Archangium_A. Next base: position 255,054 of record JAXLYB010000010.1, on the reverse strand, counting down.
AATCCGACTGACGCAATTGAAGATCTCGCCAACGCCGACCTCACAACCCTTGCAAGCTATTGGGATTCCGTGCCCGACCTGCGTTCCGCAGTCGCACGCGGGGCAGTGACTGAGGACTGGGGACCAGCCTCCATCGCATTTCTCTCAAGCATTGAACGGGTGCTGAACGAGCGGGAGCTCTTTGCGACTTCAGAGCGCGGCGTCGCTGAAGTGCTGAAGCCTTTGGCGATTGCATATCCTGAACTGAAGCGCGCTCTCCGACTCGTCGAAATCAATGCAGGACTTGCAACAGCTCGACCCGAGCCTACTGAAGCGGTCGATGCGCGAGAACTTCTGAATCGCGCCGCGCGCGAGTACAGAGAACAACGCCACACATACCGTACGGTTCGGAGGTCACAGGACATCTTGGAAGTCTCGCGGCCGCAACGCGCGTCCTTCGTGGAGGTACGCGACCTGAGAGAGCTCTTTGTGCCGAGCGAGGTCGACTTTCAGGGCTTCTTCGAAAAGTCTGTATTTCATCTGGGCCCGCTCCGCGACGAGCCACGCTCCCTCTACTCGTCGAACCTTCCAAACGACGCAGCAGATGTTGGTCGAAACGGACAACGAGCCGTGGAATGCCTGCGTCGGTTCGGCAGAGAGAAGGTAGTAGTTGTGCTGCCTAATCGCGCCAACCCAACAATGACAACGCTAATGGAAGCGACTCAAGCTTGGTGCAAGCACATTGGCATTACCGAGTCGCTAACAGTCAGTCAGGAGTCCAAATACGGAACAATCTGTCGAGTCACGACTCCTGGCGGAAACCGCAGCGTCGCAGACATGACAAATGTCGGCGTTGGCGTCTCGCAACTACTACCGGTCGTTGTCCTCTGCATGGCAGCACCAGCAGGCGCTACGATTCTGGTCGAACAACCCGAACTCCACCTTCACCCGTCGGCTCAAGTGGCCCTGGCTTCGCTCTTCAACGCATGCATCGTTGGCGGTCGTCAAGTCGTGATCGAGACCCACTCCGAGCACCTAATCAATGGCCTTCGGTTGGCGATCGCCAACAAGAAGATGTCTCACGATGACCTGTCTATTTTGTTTCTTTCGCGAGATGAATTCGGGTCAGAAGTAAGCAAGGTCGAAGTAGGAGCCGACGGATCTATCGCACGGTGGCCTCGCGGATTCTTTGACGAAGCCGAACAGCTGCTTCTCAAGATTCTGGACACTCGAATGGGGACGCATGGAAACCCTGATTGAGCCCAGTCTCTTCGTTTACGGCGGTGTACCTCTTGGCACATTCGAGCGTGTCTCATTCGACGCATTCTACGCGACGCTTAAAGAACTCAGTGAAGCGTGTGAGCTCAACGACTTGTGCATCAGATTCACGCCAGATTTGTCTGATGCGGTTTCAGTCCTGTTTCCCTTCAGGTCAATGCACTCGCAGTCCGTTTCCGGGCCGGCACATGGAGCAGCTCGTCTGGCACTGACCATAATTGAGAAGCATGCGCACGCCGACCGACGGGAATACGGGGACGCCGATGCGTGGGTATCCGCTCCGCCGCTGAAGCGCCCAGGGGTCTACGCGGATGAAGACTTGTGGCTAGGATGGACAGACTTGCTTCACCAACTCTGCCACGGCGCAACCGACTCGCGATTACGACTGGTTCGCCCAGAATCCTCGCTGTCGTGCCTGACCTCTGACCAAACAGCAATGACTCAAGGAGACCGGCGAGTATCGGTTGAGGCGACGCCCTTGAATGGACCGTCTGCGAAGATCTTAGCTCCTGCCACTCATCGAGAGCTGATCAAGAAAAAGCCTGCACATTCGGCAATAGTTTTTGAGGATTCGGGGCACCAACCGAGTGCGGCAATCAAGGCGGTTCTCGCTCGTACCGCTCGAAGATCCGAATGCGTTTCGCGAGCAGGGACTACATGGCGCAATCCTTCGATGGTTGAGACCTGTAAGCTCAGTGACTCGGATCGAGAGTTCGAAATCGGGTTTAGGATCTCCGATGGCACAGAGTGCACCAAGGGTTTCTTCCGCACCACAGCCACCACAGCCGAGGAACAGGCGGTTGCAAGAATCCTTGTTGAGCGCGCTTTTCGTGAAACGTGCATCAACGCCGGCTTCTCGCTCGACTCCTCGAACTAGGCGGACGCGTCGCACCTAGCTCGGTCCTCGCTGGCGCCTCAGGCCCCGCACGACTACATGCGCTCGGCATGAAGCTCGCCACCCTGCGCACCGGCACCCGCGACGGCGCCCTCCTCGTCGTGAAGAAAGACCTCTCCGCCTGGACCGACGCCTCGCACGTCGCGCCGACGCTGCAAGCCGCGCTCGACGGGTGGAAGGAAGCTGAGCCGAAGCTCAAGGCGCTCGCCGCCGAGCTCGAGAGCGGCAAGGCGAAGAGCACGCCGTACGACGCGACGAAGCTGATGGCCCCGCTCCCGCGCGCGTACGAGTGGGTCGACGGCTCCGCGTACCTGAACCACGTCATCCTGGTGCGCAAGGCGCGCAAGGCCGAGCCGCCGGCGACGCTGAAGACCGACCCGCTCGTCTACCAGGGCGGCAGCAGCGAGATGCTCGGCCCCACGCAGGACATCGTGGCGCGCGACGAAAAGTGGGGCATCGACTTCGAGTCGGAAGTGGCGGTCATTCTCGGCGACATGCCGATGGGCACCACCGCCGCCGAGGCGGGCCAGTACGTGCGGCTGGTGATGCTGGTGAACGACGTCACGCTGCGCAACCTCATCCCCGACGAGCTCGCGAAGGGCTTCGGCTTCTTCCAGGGCAAGCCGGCGAGCGCGTTCTCTCCCGTGGCGGTGACGCCCGACGAGCTGGGCGCCGCGTGGAAGGACGGCCGCGTGCACCTCACGCTGCAGACGTGGCTCAACGGCAAGCTGGTGGGCGACACGCACGCCGGGCCGGAGATGCACTTCAGCTTCTTCGACCTCGCGCAGCACATCGCGAAGACGCGCAACTTCACGGCCGGCACGATTCTCGGCAGCGGCACGGTGTCGAACGAAGATCGCGCGCGCGGCATCTCCTGCCTCGCGGAGATCCGCATGATCGAGACCATCGACACCGGCGCGCCGAAGACGCCGTTCATGAAGAACGGCGACCACGTGGAGATCGAGATGAAGAACGCCGAAGGTCAGTCGATCTTCGGCCGCATCGATCAGCGCGTGTGCGTCACGGGCTGATCACGCCGTCCTGATCAGCCGAACGCCTCTTCCGACATCTCCATGATCATCAGGTTCGACCGCCCGATGTGCGCCATGGAGTTGGGGATGTTGGTGAGCACCTCGGCCGCGAAGAACTTCGCCGACGCGATCTTCCCCTCGTAGAACGCCACGTCCGGGCCGGCCGCGCTCTTCTTCTTCTCGAGCGCCACCGCGGCGTGGCGGATCAGCAGCCAGCCGATGACCACCTCGGCGAGCGCGAACAGCACGCGATTGCCCTGCAACCCCACGTGGTACAGCGAGTCGCCGAGCTTCTCCATCAGCCCGCCGAGGCCCGCCTGCACCGCGCCCATCGCCTCGGCCAGCGCCACGCGCTCGGCCTTCAGCGCGTCGCCACCTTCGTTCGCGTCGAGCGTTTCCTGGATGATGCCCATCAGGCCCTGCAGCGTCGCGCCGCCGTCCTTGGCCACCTTGCGCATCAACAGGTCGAGCGCCTGGATGTGCGTGGTGCCCTCGTAGAGCGTGTCGATCTTCTGGTCCCGCACGTATTGCTCGATGGGGTAGTCCTGCAGGTAGCCCGAGCCGCCGAACGACTGCACCGAGAGCGAGAGCAGCTCGTACACCTTCTCCGAGCAGTAGCCCTTGATCAGCGGGAGCAGCAGGTCGTTGAGCGCGGTGAGCTTCGCCGCCTCGGGCGCGCGGTGGCCGCCCTTCAGCTCGACCTGGTCCTGCAGCGACGCGTTGTAGAGGATCATGGCGCGCATGCCCTCGGCGTGGCTCTTCTGCAGCATCAGCATGCGGCGCACGTCGGGGTGGTGAATCACGGTGACGCGCGGCGCGTTCTTGTCGCGCGCGTTCATCAGGTCGGCGCCCTGCTTGCGTTCCTTCGTGAAGGCGAGCGCGTTCAAGTAGGCGGTCGAGAGCGTCGCCATCGACTTGAGGCCCACCGCCATGCGCGCGTGCTCGATGACGTGGAACATCTGCTTCATGCCGTCGTGCACGTTGCCCACCAGCCAGCCGAGGCAGGGCTTGCTGTCGCCGAGCGTCATCTCGCACGTGGCCGACGCCTTGAGGCCCATCTTCTTCTCGAGGTTGGTGCAGAAGATGCCGTTGCGCTCACCGAGCGAGCCGTCGTCGTTCACCAGGAACTTGGGAACGATGAACATCGACAGGCCCTTGGTGCCGCTGCCCGCACCCTCGGGCCGCGCGAGCACGAGGTGGATGATGTTCTCGTTGGCGTCACCCATGTCGCCGTTGGTGATGAAGCGCTTCACGCCTTCGAGGTGGTACAGGTCGTCCTTCACCTGCTTGGCCTTGCTGCGGCCGGCGCCCACGTCGCTGCCCGCGTCAGGCTCGGTGAGCACCATCGTGCCGCCCCAGTGCTTCTCGATCATCGGGGGCACGAAGCGCTTCTTCTGCGACTCGGTCGCCAGCGAGTCGATGATGCGCGCCAGCACGTTGCCCAGGAACGAGAACGCCGCGGCGGGGTTGCTGCCGATGACGAGCTCGAACGAGCCCCAGCCCAGCGTCGGAGGCGCGCCCAGCCCACCGAGGTGTGGCGGCAGCTCGAGCAGGTTGAGGCCGTTCTCGAAGTACGCGTGGTACGCCTTCTTCATCGCCGGCGGCAGCGTCACCGTGCCCGTCTTCGGGTCGAACTGCAGCGGCACCCGGTCGCCCTCGGTGAAGCCCTCGCTCAGCACGCCGGTCGCGATGGGCACCATGGTGTCGAGCGTCTGCCGCGCGGTCGCTTCGTCGAGATCGCCGAACGGCTTCTTGCCGAGCGAGGTGTCCTGGATGCGCAGGAACTCGAAGAGGTTGAAGGTGATGTCGCGAACGTTGGGCTTGTAGTGTGGGGCAGTGGACATGGTGGGGTGCTCCTACGGCGTGAAGATCGCGAAGAACTGCTCAGGGAGAAAAGTGAGGGTCTGCGAGCGCTGGTAGCCGGCCGCCTTGAGTTCCTGCTCGACGACGTCGAGGCCGACCTTCGCCTCGGGCGGCGGGCCCATCTTCGACTCGACGGTGAAATCGACGATGGCGAGCCGCGCGCCGGGCTTGAGCGAGGCCTTGAGCCTCGTGAAGTACGCCGTGCGGTCTTCGATGTGGTGGTACGTGTTGACGATCAACACGAGGTCGACCTTCTCGGGGAGCTTCGGGTCGGCGAACTCCGCGAGGTGCGAGGTGAGGTTGGGCAGGTGCTCGGTGTCGGCGCGCCGCGTGAGGTAGTCGACCATCGAGCTCTCGACGTCGGCGCCGTAGACGTGGCCGTCCTTGCAGACCTTCGCGAGGCGCACCGAGAAGTAGCCGGTCGCGGAGCCGATGTCGGCCACCACCGAGTCGTTCTTCACGCCCAGCGCCGCGATGACCTCGTCGGGCTTCTGCCAAACGTCGCGGGACGGGTCCTCGAACTTCTTGGCCCAGGCGTCGGCGTCGGCGAAGTCGTGGTGCGCCGACTCGTCGAGGTGCTTGCAGCCAGCGAACGAGAGGACCAGCGGGACGAGGAAAACGGACAGCGTGCGCATTCGTCCACGCCTCATAGCCAAGCTAGAACGGGGAACGAATGAGTCTCTTCCGTGACTGTGCGTCGTTGTTCATCGTGGGCTTCCAGGGCACCGACCGTCCCGACCAGGACGTGCTGAAGCTCGTCGACGAGGGCGTGGGCGGCGTCATCCTCTTCAAGCGCAACGTCGAGACGCCGGCGCAGGTCGCCTCGCTGGTGCGCGCGGTGAAGATGCACGCGGGCCGGCCGTTGATGGCGTCGGTCGACCAGGAAGGCGGTCGCGTGGCGCGCCTGCGCGGGGCGCCCTTCACCTCGTTGCCGCCGATGCGCGCGCTCGGCGCCACCGGAGACCTCGCGCTCGTCGAGCGGGCTGGCCGCCTGCTGGCCCACGAGGTCCGGGCGATGGGCTTCGACATCGACTTCGCGCCGGTGGTCGACGTCGACACCAACCCCGCCAACCCCGTCATCGGCGACCGCTCGTTCCACCGCGACGCGCACGAGGTGGCGAAGCTCGGCGTGGCGCTCGCGCGCGGGCTCGAGGCGGGCGGCGTGGCGTCGTGCGCGAAGCACTTCCCCGGGCACGGCGACACCGCGAAGGACTCGCACCTCGATCTCCCCACGCTGCCGCACAACCTGGAGCGCTTGAGGAAGATCGAGCTCGTGCCCTTCGCCGCGTACGCGAAGGCCGGGCTCGCGTCGGTGATGACCGCGCACGTGGTCTTCGAGGCGCTCGACGTGCGGCTGCCGGCGACGATGAGCCCGCGCGTGCTCGATGGGCTCTTGCGCCGCGAGCTCGGGTTCCAGGGCGTGGTGGTCAGTGACGATCTGGAAATGAAGGCGGTGGCTGAGCACTTCACCATCGAGCGCGCGGTGGTCGAGGGCGTGCTGGCGGGTGTCGACTGCTTCCTCGTGTGCCATCACCCGGGAGTGCAGCGCGCGGCGATCGAGGCGCTGGTGAAGGCCGTCGAGCGGAAGGAAGTTTCGCGCGAGCGGCTCGAGGAGGCCCGGTCGCGGGTTGCGGCGATGGTGAGGAAGTTCGTGCACGGCCCGGAAGATCTCGTTGGAACGCTCGGCACGCCGGCTCATGCGCAGCTCGCTGCTGGGCTTGGGGTTGAGTCCTTCAGCGGGAGAGATCCGACGGAGCGCGGTTGAGCGCGGGCTACTCCTCACCCCGACCCTCTCCTCTGAGGAGGAGAGGGAGCACCACGGCGCTGCTGGTGATGCTCCTCTCGCTCAATGCCGCCGCTCAAGACCTCGACAAGCTGATCGCCTCGAGAGCCACCATTCCCCTCGAGACCAGGCCGAACCGGTGCGCCAGCAAGGCCAAAGCGGCGCTCGCCAAATCGACCAAAGCCATCACCACCCACCGCGCCGCCGTCGAGCTCGACGGGCCCAATGGCAGCGGCCGCTACTGGTCGGTCGCCATCGCCATCGACGCCCAACCCACACCCCTCACGGCGTGCCTCGACGAGACGACCATCGGCCACCGCTGGTCCCACCAGGTCCCGCTCCCGAAGTGGGAACCGCTGCAAGACGACCACCTCGTCCTCTGGACCTCGGCCCCCGTGAGCGGTGAGCCGCTGCCGTCCGTCCTCGCGCCCCTCGTCTACGGCCTCGACGGAGGCACCCTCGAGCTCGACCTCCCCGCGACGCGCGCGATGACGCTCGACTTCGCGCAGCGCTACGAAGGCTGCGACGCGTCCGACTGTGGAGTGCTGCACGCCGCAGCGAAGAAGTTCCGCGCGTGGGCCACGCCACCGCCGCCGCCCACGGTGACCGACGTCGGAGTTCCCACCGAGCTCCGCGCGCTCACCTCGCAGCTCGAGCTGAGCGGCCTCGAGTGGGTGCCCGAGCTGAAGCGCTACCTCGCGCTGAGCGACGACACCGGTCTCCCCGACACACCCTCGCGCGACTCGCCGTGGCTCTTCACGCTCGACGACACCGGCCACGTCGACGCGAAGCCGTTGGCGATCACCGGCGTCGACAAGATCTCCGACCTCGAGTCCATTCGCCGCGCGAAGGACGGCACCTTCTGGCTGGTGACCTCGCACTCGCTGACGATGAAGGGCAAAGCGAAGTCCGAGCGCCGCAAGCTGCTCCACCTCGAGCTCCGCGACGGAAAGCTCACCGTGAAGCGCGAGGTCGACCTGAACGCGCACGGCCTCGAGCAGCTCGCCGGCACGCCCGTCGACATCGAGGCCGTCGCGCCGCTCGGCAACCAGGTGCTCCTCGGCCTCAAGTCACCGGTGAGCGAGCGCCACGAAGCGAAGATCCTCTCCTTCGACGGAGAGAAGCTCACGCCGTGGACGACGCTGATCCTCGAGGTCCCCGGGCCCGACGGAACCCTCGTCGGCGAAGGCGTCACCGACCTCCTCCAGTTGCCCGACGGCCGCTGGCTGCTCGCCGCGAACGCGCCGAAGAACGGCAAACCCGACGGCGGCGGCGCGGTCTGGCTCCTCGACACGCCCGGCGCGACGCCGAAGCTGTTGCACCGCTACCTCGGCCTCAAACCCGAAGGCCTCTCGCTGAGCCCCGACGGCAAGGACATCGTGGTGGTCTTCGACCGCGGAGAAGCGCAGCCGCAATGGACGAGGTGGCCGATTCCATGAAGCGCATCAGTCCAGCGTTCCGTCTCGCGCTCGCGGCCAAGGCGCTGTTGCTGCTCGTCATCGCCGGCGGCTTCGGCTTCCTCGCGTGGACCGCGTGGACGAAGTGGTACTGGACGCTGCTCCCGCGGCTGAGCGGCGCGGTGTTGCTCGGTATTACCGCCGTGGCGGTTGCTGGCGCTGCGGTGCGCGGCGTGGCCGACGCGCTGCTGGGTGACGCGGTCGAAACGCGCGGCGCCAGGCCGCTCAAGTCGCGGCGCTCGGGCTACTCGCTGCGCCTGCCCGACGGAAAATTCGTGGAGTACGTGCTCTACAACCCGTGGCCGTCGCTCGAGGCGGAGCGCACCTACACGGTGGTGTACGGGAAATTCTCCCGCGTGCTCGTCGCGCGGCCCGAGCCGGAGTGACCCGCAGCACCCTGTAGCAACCGCTGCAGCTCCGCGGGAATTGTTGCCGCGCGCGCGAATGATCCTACGCTCGCGTTCGAGTCATGGCCGACAGTCCGGGGCTCTCGCCCGTTCACCGCATCATCGAGTGTTACTCGCGCGCCATCGAGGCGCTCGGGCTCGGCGTGCCGCCGTTGTTCGTCGAGCGCTGGGCCGTCGCGGTGCACCAGGCGCTCAGCTCGCGCGCGCGTGAGTTCCACACGCACCAGCACGTGCTCGATCTCGTGCAAGACGCCGACGCGCTCGAGACGATCGCCGCGCTGTACCACGACATCGTCTACGTGCAGGTCGACCTCGACGTGCCCACGCACTACGCGGAGCTGCTGCGCCCGCTGCTCGAGCGCGACCCCGACACGAACCACGGCTGGCGCCTGCTCCCGCACTGCGGTGAGGACCCGACCGCGAAGGACGTGCTGCACATCTTCGGCTGCAAGCCCGGCCAGGTGCTCACGCCGTTCACCGGCTTGAACGAGCTCGCCAGCGGACTCGTCGCGGCGAAGGAGCTCGAGGGCGTGATGGCGCGCGAGCAGATCCTCGCCATCCTCGCGTGCATCGAGGCGTCGATTCCCTTCCGCAACGGCGAAGCGGTGCAGCTGCGCGATCGCCTCACCGCGCTGGGCCTCGGCGCCGAGGAGATCGGCGTCATGGTGCGCCGCGCGACGCGCCTGTCGAACAACGACGTCGGCAACTTCGCCGACCCCGACCCCGCGCGCTTCCTCGACAACACCTGGAAGCTGCTGCCGGAGACGAACCCGTCGCTCCACACGCCGACCACGTACAGCATCCGCGACTACCGCGTGGCGCTGATGAAGATGGAAGGCTTCCTCTCGACGCTGCCGGCCGACCGCGTGTTCCACACGTGGGGTGGCGAGCCGTCGCAGCAGGAACACCAGCGCCGCATCAACGCCGCCGCGCGCAACATCGACCTGGCGATTCGGTACATGCGCTGCAAGCTGTACTCGTCGACCGTCGTCGAGGCGCTCGCGTACGAGTCGGGTGGCGATGGACCGCTGCCCTACTTCATCGGCGGCACGCCCGACGCGCCCGGCGCGGTGATGAAGCGGCTCGAGAACTTCCTGCCCACGCCGGTGAGCGCGCCGCCTGATCAGCTCGACCCGGTGCTGCGGCACCTGCTCGCGGGCGGCCGGGCCACGTCGTCGAGCTTCGACATCGCGCCTTCGCCGGTCGCCGACTTCCTCTACGTCTCGCTCGGAGAACCGCGGCTGATGCGCGGCTTCGCCGAGGCCAAGACGCTGTGGGACCAGAAGATCAGCCCGCGCATCTTCCTCTCGCTGCAGCCCAGGGCCGAGATGCTCGCCATCGCGACCGCGTGCATGGAGATGGCGCCCACCCGCGCCGGGGCGCTCGCCGAGCTGAAGAAGCTGCTCTGAGCGTCGCGCGGCCTGTGTAGGCTCGGGGCATGACCCGAACGGCGCTCGCTGCCTCTCTCGTCTTCTCGGTCGTCGCCTTCGCTGCTCCACCACCCGCGCCCGCCGCGCCGCCGGTGCTCAAGGAACGGCCGCTGTACCTCGAGCGCGCCATCACGCCGGAAGACCTGAAGGGCCGGTCGCTGCGTGAGCTGACGCTGATGCGCAACTGGATCTACGCGCTGCGCGGCAACGAGTTCCGCCGGCGCTGGCTCGCCGACTTCTTCGCGGCCCAGCCCTGGTACCAGCCCAACCAGCGCGACTTCCTGAGCGGTGAGTGGCAGGTGAATCGGGATTTCGGCGAGGGCGTGGTGAAGCGCGACGACGCCAACGCCGAGCGCATCGCGACGTTCGAGTCGGAGCTGACGCGGGAAGACCTCCTCGCCCGCCGTGACGAGGTGCGCGCGCGCGTGAAGGGCGTGGCGGTGATTCCGCCGCTCGACCTCATCGAGCTCAAGCTGCTGTCGATTCGCCTCGGCGGCTGGGCCGGAGAGGGCACGCCGCCGCCGCTCTCGCCGCTCGAAGATCCCGCGCGCCTCGACAAGGTGCTGACCCTCGAGTCGCTCGACGATCTCTCGCCGCGCGACCTGAAGATCTTGCGCAACACCATCTTCGCCCGGCGGGGGCGCGCCTTCGAGACGCCGCTGGTGAAGGGGCACTTCAAGACCGTCGAGTGGTACCAGGTCGACCCGAAGTACACCGACGCGCGGCTGACCGACGTCGACAAGAAGAACGTGAAGCTCATTCAATCGCTCGAGCGACAGCTCAAACGAGAGAATGAGACGAATTACATGGTCGCGGCTTGATAGCCGCTACCTCCCCCGGGCGGGGAGCTTCAGAAACGAACCACTTCGCTCCCTCTCCTCCTCAGAGGAGAGGGCCGGGGTGAGGAGTGAACATCGAGCGCCAGCGGCGTCCGAACGCGCACTCGCTATGCTGTGACGATGCCCTCCCCGCTCAGCGTGCGCGCCGCGACCGCCACTGGGAACATCGCCGGCGAGCTGGTGAACCGCTTCCCGTACGTGATGACCGGGTCGCTCTTCCCGCTCATCGGTGCGCTCGTGGGTGGGTGGCGTGGGCTGTTGATCGGCTTCGTCGTCGGAGCGGTCATCGTCGGCCCGGCCTACCTCCGAGCGCGTGCCATGGCCCGAAGACACGAAGCCGAACGGAGAGCCTTCCAGGCCGAGGCGGAACGGAGCCTCGCCGCGGCCTCAGAGCCGAGCGCCGCGCGGAGTCCTCGCGGCGAAGCGTGACCCGAGCCCCTCGAGCAACTGCAGCTCGAGCGCCACGTCGTGCGCCGCGCGCGCCGGCACTCCATCGAGCCCGGCGTCGATGGGCACCACCTCGACGTCCGCCACTCGCCCGCCCGAGAACTGGAGCCGCACCAGCACCCCGCCCGTCTCGCGCGTGCACTCGCAATCGAACACCACGTTGCCCAGCCCCCACGCGATGACGGTCGCACCAACACGCTCGACCTTCGCGACGGCGTGGCTGCCGTGAGAGAGCACCGCGTCGACGCGCGCCGCGACCGCAATCGCCACCGCTTGCTCGAGGACCAGCTCCGGCAAGTAGAGCGGCGGCGCGACGACGTGAAAGAGCACGACTGACGGGTGCGGCAGCGACGCGAGGCGCGCGGCGAGATCAGCCGGAACGCCGCCGGTGAGATCGACCTGCACGAGGTGCGCGGGGCCGACCTTCGCCGTTCCGAGCGCCGCGATGCCCGTGCGCGAGAGCACCTCTCTCGTCCGCGCGCGCCCGAGGTCGCCCTCGTCGCCCGAGTGGTTGTTCTCCACGCCCGCCGCGACCACACCCGCGCTCCGCAGGAACTCGTCCGCGCTCGGTGGATTGATGAGGCGTTGCGCCGAGGACGTTCCGACCGACGCCGCGATCGGCCCCTCGAGATTCACCACCAGCGAGCCATCGAGCACCAGCGACTCGTCGAGCACGCGAACACCTCGCTCGCCGAAGTGCACGTCGCCGCCGAACCACAGCACGTCGTCTCGTGATGCGACGCCAGGCGCATGCGCGCACGCGCTGAGCACGCCGAGCAGCGCCAGCCACCTCACGGCGGGCACAGCGTCTGGTAGTCGAGCTCGACGACCTCACCCGTGCGCAGCGTCAGCCCGCTGAAGACCACCGAGCGTCGCGTGACGTCGTAGCTCCAGTTGCGGCCACCGCCGCTCGACAGCTCGGGCACACCGACACCACCGACCGTCACCACCGGCAACGTCCCCGGCGCGATGGGAGCTCGCAGCGGCAGCGCGTCACGATCACCGAAGAGCGTCGGCACCACCTGCGTCGTCAACAGCGCGGGGCTCGCCTTCGCGCTGCACACCTCGAACGACACGCCGCCCGTCATCGACACCGCGGCCACCTCATCGCCCGCGTTCATCACCGGGTCGTCGTACGTGCAGCCAGACGGCGCGGTGGCGGCGAGCGGGCCGATGTGGCTCCACGTGAAGCGCTCGGGGAAGCGGCTTCCCTTGAGCGCGGCCAACTGCGGCAACGCGACGGCGACTGGCGTGACGGATTGATCTCTCGCGTCGGACGCGACCACCACGTTGAGGCTCGCCGCGCGCCGCAGGAAGCCGTGGTTGGTCGAGGTGATCTGCGCTCCCGTCAGCGCACGCAGCACCGGGTCACGCGAGCCTTCCGCCGCTGCGCTCGACGCCGGAGGAGACAGCAGGTCACCGAGCGGCTGCAGCGGGCTCAGCTCGAGCTCGACCCACCGCCGCCCGCCGAGGTCACGCAGCGCGCCCGCACCCGCGAGGTCGGCATCGAGCGCGGCCATGCGCACTGCCCGCGCGCGCGTCTCCGCGGCGTCGATGAAGCCCTGCGCCTGCGCACCGAGGCCCTGCCACAGCGGCGCCATCGAGCTCGTCGCGTCCTGCACGAACAGCGCGTCGGCGCTCGACGGAATCGAGAAGCGATCGCGCTGCCGCCCGGTGTTCGCGCCCACGCCGCGCAACGGCACGATGAGCGCGCGCGTGCCGGCACCGACCGCGACGTCGAACTCCAACGTGCCCACGGTCGCGCCCTCGACCGTCGGGTCGAAGCGCACGCGAATCGCGTCGGGCACCACCGAGTTCGGCGTCAACCGCAGCGACGCCTGGCCGGTGAACGTGAACGGCCCGGTGCCCCCCAGCCGCACGGAGTTGAACGACACGTCGCCCATCGCGCACCGGTTCCCGACGCCGAAGCTCTGCTCACGCGCACCGCACGAGGGCCCGACGGTGCCGAAGTCGAACTGCTCGGGGAAGACGAAGAGGCACCCATCGTCGCTCGCGAGGTCGACCGGAATGCTGCGCACCGGCGAGGTGAGCGTGTTCACCGAGTAGCGCAGGTTCGGCTGCGCGGTGGTCCCCGGGGCAGACTCCGGCGAGTACTCGACGTCGACGACCTTCCGCTCGCCCGGGTTCACGGTGAAGTCCGACGGCGCGTGCACGTCGGTCGCGCCGTCAATCCACAGGCCCTGCACGAAGCACGGCGTGAGCGACTGGTTCTCGAGCACCAGCGCCTGCAGCATCGGCGTCGGCGCGCGCACCGGCCCGAAGCGCAGCGACTGGGGCTGTTGCAGCACGCAATCTCCCTGCGGCCGCGCGGTCGCGCTCACGTCGATGCGCAGCTCGGGCACCAGCGCGTCGTCGGTCGCGAACACCAGCGTCCACCGCCACGGCCCGGCGCCCGTCGGCTCGATTCGCAGCGGCAGCTGCTTCTGCGCCCCGGGAGCGACCTGGAACGACGAGGGCGGCGTGCACACCTTCGTCATCGGCTCCCACGCGCCGACGCACAGCTCGCTCGCCGTGGTGCCCTGTGCGGCCTCGATGGTCACCGCGCTCACCGTCACCGTCGGCGCGCCCATCGCGGGGTTCTCGTTCGTCACCAGCAAACCCGTCGCGACCGGCAACACCTGGCCACCCACCACCGGCACCTGCAGCGCCACCGGAGACGGACGCACCGCGAGCCCCGCCCCGGCCGCGCGCGCGATGAGCGGCACCTCGAGCACCTCGTTCGCGCCGTTCGCACCGTCGGTGGTGGCGACGAGCTTGCCCTGCACCGTTCCCGCGCCGAGGAGCCACGCGGTCAACGGCACCTGCGCCGTGCCGCCGGTGACGTCGCCGTTCGCCTCGACGACCGCCGCCGGCAGTTCGACGCGCGTCAGGCCCGAGGTGAAGTTGGTCGTCACGCCGCCCGCCGCCGACTGCAGCTCGAGCGTCACCGTCACGGTGCGGGTGAGCGCGTTGACGAGCGTGGCGCTCGCCGACGGCTGCGCGGGCGCGCTCGCGGTGCCGAAGTCGACGGTGGTCGGGCTCGCGGTGAGGAAGTGCTCGCGGGCCTCGGCGCGCACGGTGACGTCCTTCGAGGGGCAACCGCCCCCCGCGTCGAGCCGCCACGTCGCGCTCACCTTCCCCGGCGTCGAGCGCGCAGGCAGGAGCAACCGCGCCGTGAAGGCCTCGCCCGCACCGACGCTCTGCGTGCCCGACGGCGCACCAGTCGGAAACACGAACGGCGAACCAGGCGCACCGACGAAGACGTCGCGCCGCGCGTCCTGCAGGGGAAAGCTCACGGTGCGCGTCACGCTCTCGCCCACGAGCACCACGCCGAAGTCGACCACGTCGGGCAGCGCACAGCCCGCACCCTCGAAGTGACCGCTGAGCGCCAGGGTGGCGAGCGTCGTTCCCTTCGGCGAGGTGATGGTCAGCGTCGCGCCGTCATCTCCCGCGGGCGTGTAGAGCACCGGCAGCGAGAGCTCTCCGCCGGGCGCGAGCGTGGTGGCCGCGAGCGACGTCGCGAATGCGCCGGTGAGGCTGACGTCGGCGAGGTCGACGCCCTGCTTCGAGGGATTGACGAGGTAGACGGTGCGCGTGGTCGGCACCGCGCGCGCGCCGAAGTCGAACGTCGCGTCCTTCGTCTTCGTGCCGTCAGGAAGGCGGAAGACGACCTCGCCCGCCGGCGGAGGACACGCGGAGAGCAGCACGAGCGCGGCAGCGAGGCTGAGGCGAAGGGGACCGGGCACGGCGAGCTCCTCTGCGACGCGAGATCAGCGGCGATAGCGGCGCCACGCGGCGCGGTACTTCTCGGGGAACGTCATCATCCACGCGCCGAGCAGCACGACGCCTGCGCCGAAGAACGGCAACGGAATGAACGCGACCGCCCAGTTGCGGCCGAACGCGACGAACGCTCCGCCCAACACCGCGACGCAGAAGCCGACGACCTGCACGAAGCCGTTCGCCCGATCATCACCCTCGGGTGCGTGGGCTGCCGAGCCGAGTCGCGTCTGCAGGCGCGTGTTCAACGCGATGATTCCGCGCAGCAGGAAGAAGGCGCCGATGGAGCCGCCAATCAACCACGCGACGATGAGCACGTTCTGGGGCACCGGCCACGGTCCATACCCCACGACGGGGGCGTTTTTCGATACACGCGCCTTTCATGAGCATCCCCGTGCCGCCCGTGCCCTCGTTCCCGCCCGCGCCGTTCACGCTCACCTCGGTGAAGGGCCTGATGGCCGCCGGGGTGAAGGCCGGCATCAAGGCGAGCGGCAACCCCGACGTCGCGCTGCTGTGCGCTGATCAGCCGATGTCGGCCGCGGCCCTCTTCACGCAGAACCACTTCGCCGCCGCGCCCGTCGCCCTCTCGAAGTCGCACCTGGTGCGCAGCCACGGGCAGGTGCGCGCGGTCATCATCAACTCCGGCAACGCCAATGCGTGCACTGGCGTTCAGGGCGAGAAGGACGCGCTCGAGATGTGCGAGCTCGTGGCGAAGGGGCTCGGGTGTCCCGTCGAGCAGGTGCTGGTGTGCAGCACGGGCGTCATCGGCGTGAAGCTGCCGATGGACAAGGTGCGCGCCGGCATCGACCTCGCGCTCAAGGAGAAGGCCAACGACGTCGAGGCGGGCCGCCGTTTCCTTTCGGCCATCATGACCACCGACGCGTACCCGAAGGAGGCGTGCGCGCAGCACGGCGGCGCCACCATCGCGGGCGTGTGCAAGGGCGCGGGGATGATCGAGCCGAACATGGCCACCATGCTCGCGTTCATGGCCACCGATTGGGACCTGCGCTCCGAGCAACTCAAGCGCGCGCTGCCCACCATCGCCGCGACGAGCTTCAACGCGGTGCACGTCGACACGCACACCAGCACCAACGACACGTTCCTGTTGTTGAGCACGCGCTCGGTGGCGCCGCCGAATGACTGGGCGCGGCACCTCGAGCCCGTGGCGCGGCGGCTGTCGTGGCTCATCGCGCGCGACGGCGAAGGCGCGACCAAGGTGACCACCATCGAGGTGACGGGCGCGGCGACCGACGAGGCGGCGAAGTCAATCGCGAAGCGCGTGGCGGCGTCGGCGCTCGTGCGCACCGCGCTGTTCGGCAACGACCCCAACTGGGGCCGCTTCACGAGCCAGGTCGGCAACGCACCCGAGGTGCGGGCTCCGAAGTCATTGACGTGCGTGCTGCAGGGCATCGAGGTCTTCAAGGCGGGCGAGCCCACGGCGTTCGATCGCGCGGCGGCGTCGAATGCGATGAAGGCTGAAGACGTGAAGCTCGAACTCAAGCTCGCGGACGGGCCGGGCAAGGCCATCGTGATGACCAGCGACCTCGGCTACCGCTACGTGCAGGTCAACGCCGAGTACACGACCTGACGGGCTTCCCTCGCCGCGGCTGAAGCGGCACGATTCCGAAAGGTGCGCACCGCGGCGTTGATCATGCTGGTCGTGGCGACGGCGGCGCATGCTGGCGTCGACCTCCAGCTCGACCAGGAGCCACGCTCCGGCCACTTCGAGCTCTCGGTCTCGCCGGTGACAGTCCAGGTCAACGGCAAGTTCACGCAGCACTTCGGCACCTTCGCCGCCTTCACGTGGCGTCTGCGAGACCGGTTCGCCCTCCAGGTGCTCGGAGGCGTGAACTGGTTCAACGAGGAGTCGAGCTTCAACCAGGAGCTCGTCGACAAGTTCCGCGTCGAGGCGCAGTTTTCCAGCTCACTGCTGTGGACCTGGGGACTCTTCGGCGGCACCGAGGTTGAGCCCCTCGTCGGCGAGCTGCGCATGTTCGACCAGCCGGCACGACTGGGCGTCGTCTTGAGCATCGGCCTGGGCGGTGGTGGCACCCGACACCAGCTCAAGCAGCGCTCCGCCACGCCAGCGACGTGGGCCGATACCGGCGTGCGCTTCATGGCGACCGCCGCGGGCGGCTTGAGGCTGCAACTGGGCAACCACTTCGTCGCCCGGCTCGAAGTGCGCGACGTCGGCTACTCGGCGGCGGTAACCACCTTGAACGGCTGCCGCGCCGCTGACGTGTCGACCCAGTGTCGCGTCTTTGCTGGCCCCGACGCCGCCATCGCCCGGAACCTCCTGGCACTATCGAGCTCCGACACGCTGCACGTCGTTTCCGTGGCGCTCGCAGCCGGCGTCGCGTTCTGACGTTGCCGGCAGCCCTCGCGCGCACCTGCTGTGGTCTGCGCCGCGCATGTCCTTCTCGCGACGCAAGACGCTGGTGTCGGGCCTCGTCCTCGGCGGAGCGGCGCCTGCTCCGGCACCGTCGGCGGCACGCCCGAGCAGGGTGGAAGCAGGTCAACACCGTCGGGGCGCCCGGCTTCAGTGGCAGCCGCTGGGCGCAGTCACCGCACGACCGCAACCACTGCTGCTTCAGCGGCACCGGGCAGAACCTCACGCGCCTGACGCCGCCGCCCTTTCCGCCGGCGACTGGGTCTTCACGCAGCTCTCGCACGCGGCGCCGCGCTGCCGCAGCTGGTCGACCTGAACGGCAACAACGGCAAGCACTGCACGGGCTTCATGTTCGTGCCTGCGCTCGACGCCTTCGCGTGGATCGCCGGTGGCTCGGCGCAGGTCGCGTTGTGGAAGCCGTGACTCGCCCCGCGGAGTGAGGCCCGACCGCCCCGCACGGGGCTGATCAGGCGCGTCAACGACGCATCTGCGTGTGACGACGACGAAGCAGGTGGGTCAAAGCCACCGACGCGCGAGGCCGCGACCCAGGCGCGGCCATCAGCGTCACTTCTTCGCGAGCGCCTCGAGCGCTTCCTTCGTCTGCTCGCCCGCCAGCCGGCCCTTTTCCTTGCCATCGACGTAGAAGACGAACACCGGCACGTTCTCGACCTTCTCGCGCGTCGAGAGCGCCTCGCTCACCTCGGCGTCGACCTTGAGCACCGTGATGCCCTTCAGCGAATCGACGATGGGCATCATCTTCTGGCAGGGCGTGCACCACGGCGTCGAGAAGTCGACCAGCACGCGCTTGCCCTTCTTGAGCGCCGCGTCGAACGCCTCGGGCGTGGTGGGCTCGCGCTTGTCGACGACCTCACCGCTCGGCAGCTCGGTCGGCAGGCCCGCCGCGACCCACGCCTTGTAGCCACCCGCCAGGTTGTAGACGCGCTTGAAGCCGAGCTTGGTGGTCATCAACTCCATCGCGCGGCCGCTGCGGTTGCCCGACGCGCAGTAGACGAAGACCGCCTTGTCGCGCGGGATCATCGAGACCTTCTTCTCGAAGTTCTCACCGTTGAAGTCGACCACCGAGGCGCCCGCGATCTTCCCGCGCGCCACTTCGCCGGGCGTGCGCACGTCGAGCAGCAGGCCGTTCACCTTCGCCTGCTGCGCCTTCCATTCCGCGGGGGCGAGGTCTTCGGCGTGAGCCACCGAGGCACTGAGCGTGACGGCCGACAACAGCACAGCAGGAATGATCAGTCGCATGGCCCCATGCTAATCCCCACCCCGCCATGGGACGCATTTTCGAGACGCGCAAACACACGATGTTCGCCCGCTGGAACAAGATGGCGAAGGCCTTCACGCGGGTGACGAAGGAAATCACCATCGCGGTGAAGGCCGGCGGCACCAGCGCCGAGTCCAACCCTGCCCTGCGTCGCGCCATTCAGAACGCGCGCGCGGTGAACATGCCCAAGGACAAGGTCGACACGGCCATCAAGCGCGCCTCGGGCCAGGACCAGAAGGACTACGAGACCATCGTGTACGAGGGCTACGCGCCGCACGGCGTGCCGGTCATCGTCGAGACCGCCACCGACAACGTCGTCCGCACCGTCGCGAACGTACGCATGCACTTCAAGGACTGGGGCGGCAACATGGGCAACACCGGGTCGGTCGGGTTCATGTTCAAGCGCATGGGTGTGTTCCGCCTCGACCCCGCGGGCATCGACCAGGAAACGCTCGAGCTCGACCTCATCGACCACGGCCTGCAGGAGATGGGCGAGGGCACCGGTGAGAAGGGCGAGAAGCAGCTGATCATTCGCTGCGACTTCGCTGACTTCGGGAAGCTCCAGCACGCCATCGAAGAGCGGAAGCTGAACGTGCTGTCGGTCGCGTCGGAGTACGTCGCGCAGACGCCGGTCGAGCTGCCGGATGAGAAGGCGCAGGAAGTGCTGAAAATGGTCGATGCGCTCGAGCAGGATGATGACGTGCAGCACGTGTTTCACGCGCTGGCGTGAAAGGTCTCGAGTGAGGCTGACTTCGCGCCTCTGCGCTCCGACGGTTTACTCCTCACCCCGACCCTCTCCTCCTCGGGAGGAGAGGGAGACCAGTTCGTAGATCGTCGTCACTTCCTTCGACCGCGCCGCGTGCAGCGGATCTTCCACGTCCTTCGCCTTCCCGTGCTTCGCCTTCGCGGTGTGCGTCCGCAACACCGAGAGCCCGTGCCGCGCGAATGCGTCATCCAGGAACCCCGGCGCCCGCAACCCAAGGAGCTCGGCGAGGTTCGAGATGATCAACACCGCCCGCCCCTTCGGCGTCAGGTGCGCGCGCACCCCACTCAAGAACGCCTCCAACATCGCCCCGCCCTCGTCGAACACCGCCCGGTCCACCCGCGTCTTCGGCGCCTCGGGCACCCACGGCGGGTTGCACACCACGAGGTCGGCCTTCCCCTCGGGGAACAGCTCGCGCTCTTCCACCACCATCTGCTTCGCCACCCCGAAGCGCTGCGCGTTGTCGCGCGCACACGCCACCGCGCGCGAATCGACATCGGTCGCGACCACCGACGCCGCGCCCTTCGCGAGCAGCACCAACCCCAACACCCCCGTGCCCGTGCCGATGTCGAACACCTTCGCGCCCTCGACGTGGCCCAGCGCGCGCACCAGCTCGACGTACTCGGTGCGCGTGGGCGCGTAGACGCCGTAGTGCGGCGCCAGCGGCTTCTTGAGCCCCGGCACCTCGAGGCCCTTCTTGCGCCACTCCGCCGCGCCGAGCACGCCGAGCAGCGTCTTGAACGCCACCACCGTGTCCTTGCCGCCCGCGCTCCCCCACGCTTGCTCGCACGCCACGCGCACGTCGGGCGCGCGCTTGAGCGACAGCCGGTACGACGGGTCGAGCTTCACCACGATGCGGCCGAGCGTCTCGTGCTCGATGGCCCGCGAGCGCCGCTCGATGCGAAACGCGTCGAGGGCCGACTTCGCGACCGGCTTGCTCTTCTCGAGCCGTCGCCCCATCGCGCCCATCAACTGCCGCGCGTTGTGAAAGTCGCCCTCGTAGAGCAGCACCTCGCCGCGCCGCACGCGCTTGAGCGCCTCGTCGGCCGTCAGCGCGTCACCCACCGCGTTCAGGGAGGTGGGGGCCGGTGCGTCGCTCTCAGTTCTCCACGTGAAGCCGGTGCTGGTCACCGCGCGAACCTACTTCGACGGTGGTGGTGTTCGCCCCCACAAGGGAGTACGGCTCACCGCAGCTTCGTCGCCGCGCGCATCGCGGTGGCGACCCGGAATGAGCCACGAGGCGAGCATGAGTGACGACAAGAGAACCCAGCGCATCGCCCTGTTCATCGACTTCGAGAACCTGGTCACCAACACCGGCATCACCGCGCAGAGCTTCGACCTGAAGCCCACGCTCGACCGGTTGCTCGAGAACGGCAAGGTCATCTTCCGCCGCGCGTACTGTGACTGGTCGCGCTTCAGGGAAGCCAAGTCGCACCTGCACGAGCACGGCGTGGAGCTGGTCGACGTGCCGCCCTCGACCCGCTCGGGGAAGAACGGCGC
This sequence comes from Myxococcaceae bacterium, assembly GCA_046351675.1. GTDB lineage: Bacteria > Myxococcota > Myxococcia > Myxococcales > Myxococcaceae > Archangium_A. The sequence continues at coordinate 233,940 of JAXLYB010000010.1, read as the reverse complement.
CGACATGCGCCTCGTCATCGACGCGCTCGAGCTCTGCTACGCGCGCGAGCACATCGACACCTACGTCATCGCCTCGGGTGACAGCGACTTCTGCCCGCTCGCCGGCAAGCTGCGCGAGAACGACCGCTACGTCATCGGCGTCGCCGTGAAGCGCGCGACCTCGAGCATGTTCGTCAAGGCGTGCGACGAGTTCATCTACCTCGACACCCTGCGCCCGGCGCGCCCGCCGCCGCAGAGCCGCCCGCGCCGCGAAGACGCGCCGGCCAAGGGGCACGGCTCGTCGTCCAGCTCGAGCGCCGAGGTGCCCGCCCTCGCCCGCGAGGTGGTGGTGAACCTGCTCTCGCGCAGCTCCGCGCCGCTCAACCCCTCGTTCCTGAAGGAAGCGCTGGTGCGCAAGCAGCCCGACTTCGACGAGCGCGACTTCGGCTTCGCGACGTTCTCGAAGCTGCTCTCGGCGCTGCAGAAGGAAGGCCTGTGCCGGCTGCAGCAACAGGGCCGTCAGTGGTACGTGCTGCCGGCAGAAGGCGCGGCAGAAGGTGCGGCCGAGGCCGAGGCATCGAAAGACGGGGGCGAAGAGATCATCCCCGACCCCGAGGACTGAAAGAGACCCATGCTGTTCGAGAAGCCCGAGAAGCTCCGCTGGCCCCGTTCCCACAAGTTCGTGCTGTCCGAGCGCGGCCGCACCGCCGAGGTCGCGTACCGCGAGCGCATCGAGAACTCCCGCAAGGACTCGGGCCGGGCGTCGTTCGACGCGGCGCGCACCGAGTGGGCCACCGCGCACCAGCTGCAGGCCGATGACGGGCTCTACCTCGGCGAGCTCGCGCGCGGCGGCGTGACGTTGCCGCAGCTCATCACCGCGCTCGAGTCGTGCGGCCAGAACCGCAAGCTCGCCCTCGCCGCGCTCAGCCGGCTCGCCGATGCGGGCATGTTCGACGAGAACACGCCTCAGGCGTAGAGCGCGTCGAGCACCGGGCGGTAGCGCGCTTCGACCGCGCGCCGCTTCACCTTCAGCGTCGGCGTCAGCAGCCCGTTGTCGACCGTGAAGTCGTCGACCGGCACGCGCACCTTCTTGATGCTCTCCCAGGGGCCGAGCCGCGCGTTCGCCTTCGCGACGGCTTCCAGCGCGAGGCGGTGCGGCGTCGAGCCCTCGGGGAAGAAACCCTCGCGCGCTTCGTGCACGTGGCGGGCGACGAGCTCGGGCTGCAGCGTCACCAGCGCGACGAGGTACGGCTGGCGGTCGCCGTGCACCGCGACCAGCGAGACGTTCGGGTCCTCGCGCACCAGAGCCTCGAGGTTCTGCGGCGCGACGTTCTTGCCGCCCGCGGTGATGATGAGGTCGCGCTTGCGGTCAGTGATGCGCAGGAAGCCCTCGGCGTCGACCACGCCCACGTCGCCGGTGCGAAAGAAGCCGTCGGGCTCGAACGCCGCGCGCGTCGCGGCCTCGTCGCCCTCGTAGCGAACGAAGACGCCCGGAGAGCGCACGAGAATCTCTCCGTCGTCGGCGAGCTTGAGCTCCACGCCCTGCAGCGGGCGGCCCACGGTGCCGATCTTCCACGCGCCGGGCACGTTCACCGACACCGGCGAGCTGGTCTCCGTCAGCCCGTAGCCCTCGAGCACCGGCAGGCCGAGCGCGTGGAAGAAGCGCAGCACGTCGGCGCGCGCCGGAGCCCCGCCCGACATCACGAAGCGCGCCCGGTCCCAGCCCAACGCGTGCTTCAACTTCTTCGAGACGAGGCGGTTCCACACCGCGCACTCGAGGCGCAGCCGGAGCGGCACGGCTTCGCGGCGCTCTTCCAGGTCCACCCGCTCGAGGCCCTTGCGCAGCGCGCGCGCGAAGAGCTTCTGGCGCACCGGGGGCGATTCCTCGACGCGCGCGAGAATCTTCGCCTGCGCCTTCTCGAGCACGCGCGGCACCACCGACACGATGCTCGGGCGCGCGGCGACCCACGCTTCGGAGACCTTCTCGAGCGACTCCGCGAACCAGGCGACGCCGCCCAGGCGCACGTACGCGTAGTAGTTCACCCGCGTCAGCACGTGCGCCATCGGCAGGTAGCTCACCGCCACATCGCCGGCCTTCGCGCCCAGCGCCGACGCGCCGAGCCGCGACATCTCGAGCACGCCGCGGTGGGTGAGCACCGCCGCCTTCGGAGGCCCCGAGGTGCCGCTCGTGTACACCCACGTCGCCGGCGCGTCGGACGGCACGGCTGAGCCCACGCGCGTCGGCAGCTCGGGATCCGCGGTGAGCACGCGTTCACCCTCGGCCCGCAGCGCGCGCAGGTCGTCGCCCAGGCCCACCACGTCGCGGCCAGCGAGCACCGGCTGAAGCCGCTCGCGCAGCGCCTCTTCGATGAACACCACCTTCGCGCCGGAGTGCTCGAGCACGCAGCGCACCTGGTCGGGCGTGCTCGTCGGGTAGATGCCGATGGTCACCGCGCCGAGCGTGCCGATGGAGAGATCGAGCGCGCCCCATTCCCAGCAGGTGTGGCTGATGAGGGCCACCCGCTCGCCCGTTCGCACTCCGCGCGCGTGCAGCGCGGCGGCGATGGCGCGACGAAAGCGACGCAGCTCTGACCACTCCACCGGCGTCCAAGCGCTGCCTTGCTTGCGGTACGCCATCACGCCCGTCGGCCGCGACGTCTCGGCGGCCTCGGCCAACGACGAGAGGTTGGGCTCGGTCATGCCCGCCTCTCACCAGAAATTGATTTCAGAATCAATTTTCAAACAGACGGGCGAGCTCGAACTCGTACGCGACGCCGGCGAGCAACTGCATCGTGCGGCCGTTGGTGCCGGGCCTGAAGTTGGCGTCGAGCACGACGCTGAGGAAGAACGGCCCGAGGGGCAGCGCGAGGCCGCTGCGGAGCACGATGGAGTGCCGCGGCGCTTCGCCCGAGAGGCTGCTCAGGCCGTAGCCGATGCCGGTGGTGATGACGAGGCGCAGGAGCGTGACGGTCATCGAGGCGACTCCGCCCCAGTCGAGGCGTTGCGCGAGCGGCTCGAAGAGGCCCTGCAGCGTGAGGAGGATGCCGAACTTGCCGCCGCCGTTGGTGAAGGGCGACCGGGTCGCGCGGACGCTCACGGCTGCGCCGGCGACGGGGCCACGGCTGCCACCCTTCGGGAGCGAGGGCTCGACGTCGAAGACCGACGCGCCACCGAGGGCGGTGAGCTGCAGCCGGAGCGCGGGCGGGTCGGGGTCTTTCTGCTCGGTCGAGACCTCAGCGGCGCCAAAAATGAGGGTGAGGGCGAGCAGGGAAAGCACGGTGACGTATCAACGGCCGACCCCCTCTCCTCTTCAGAGGAGAGGGTTGGGGTGAGGAGAAAAACGTCGAAGCGCCGACGACAGAAGCTTCTCCCCTCACCCCGACCCTCTCCCCACGGGGAGAGGGAGGACGGTGACCGCCAACCCATTGAACGCCGCATTCCCGCTCAACGCGTCGACCTGCTGGTCATCACTCAAATCATTCACACTCGCCCCCGCATGCGCGCTCGCGACCGCCAGCTGCACGCCCTCACGCGAGTGCCCGTACCCATGCGGCAGCGACACCACCCCCGGCATCATCGCCTCGCTCACCTCGAGCGGCACGACGACCTCGCCGACGCGCGACGCCACCTTCACCTTCACCCCGTGCTCCAACCCGCGCGCCTTCGCGTCGACGGGGCTCATCAGCAACGTGCACCGCGACGGCCCGCTCACCAGCCGCGGCGCGTTGTGCAGCCACGAGTTGTTGTCGCGCAGGTGCCGCCGGTTGATGAGCCGCAGCTGCGCGCCCACCGGCGCCTCCGCCAATTCGGCCTCGAGCCGCGCGACGTCGCTCACCACGCCCGGCGGCACGAGCAGCACCTTCTTCTGCGCGGCGGGCAACGCCTCGGGCAGCACCGGCACGAGCGCCCCCAGGTCGATTCCGTGCTCCGCGCGCGCGACCTTCTTGAGCGACAGCCCGCGCAGCCCGCCGTACCGCCCGAGCCGCAGCCCAAGGTCGAGCACCGCCTGCGGCCCCAGCCGCTGCGTCACCTTCCACTTCACGCGCGCGCTCAAGCCCTCGCCCCGCAACGCCTCGAGCCGCTCGGCGAGCCCGAGCATCACCTGCCAGTCGTGGCGCGCGTCCTTGCCCGGGTCGAAGAGCGCCGGCGCGTACCGCACGGTGTTGCGCACCGCGACGAGATGAAACGCGATGTCGAAGTGCTCGCGCTCGAGCGGTGACGGCGTGGGCAAGATGATCGACGCGTGCCGCGAGGTCTCGTTGAGATACGGGTCGACCGACACCATGAAGTCGAGGCTGGCGAACGCCTTGTCGAGCTGCACGCCGTTGGGCGTCGAGAGCACGGGATTCCCGCACACCACCACCATCGCGCGCAGCTGCCCCTCACCCGGCGTGAGGATGTCTTCACCGAGCGTCGCGACCGGCAATTCGCCGCCCGTCTCGGGCAAGCCCCGCACTCGACTCTTCCACCGGCCGTGGCTCCCGCGCCCGCCCGCGAGCGCTTTCGGCAACGTGCGCGGATCGAACGCCGGCGTGGGGAACATCGCGCCGCCCGGCGAGTCGAGGTGACCGGTGACGATGTTGAGGCAGTTGATGAGCCACGACGTCGCCGTGCCGAACTTCTGCGTCGAGGTGCCCATGCGCCCGTAGCAAACCGCCGAGGGCGCGTCGGAGAACTCCTTCGCGATGCGGGTGATGACGTCGGCCGCGATGCCGGTGACGCCCGCCACGCGCGCGGGCGAGAACTTCTGCACCACCTCGCGCAGCTGCTCGACACCCTCGACGTGCGGCCCGAGCCGGCCCAGCCGCACCCGCCCTTCGCGGAACACCTCGTGGAGCAGCGCCGCGACGAACAACGCGTCGGTGCCGGGGCGAATGAAGAGGTGCTCGCTCGCGCGCTCGGCCGTCTCGGTGCGCCGCGGGTCGACCACCACCAGCTTCCCGCGCGCCTTCACCTCGTCGAGCCGCCGCTTGATGTCGGGCGCGGTCATCAAGCTGCCGTTCGACGCGATGGGGTTGGCGCCGAGCATGAGGAAGTAGTGCGCGCGATCGACGTCGGGGATCGGCAGCATCAGCTGGTGCCCGAACATCCAGTACGCGGCGAGCATGTGCGGCAGCTGGTCGACCGACGTCGCGGAGTAGCGGTGCTTCGTGCGCAGCGCCTTGGCGAACAGGCTGGCGTAGAGCAGCGCGCCCGTGTTGTGGACCGTCGGGTTGCCCAGGTACAGGCCGAGCGTGTTGCGGCCGTGGCGTTCCTGCACCGCGTGGAGTCCCTCGGCGGCGAAGTCGAGCGCGGCGTCCCACGCCATCGGCTCCCAGCCGTTCTTCACGCGGCGCATCGGCCGGCGCAGGCGGTCGGGGTCTTCGTAGATGGTCTGCAGCGCGGTGACCTTCGGGCAGATGTGGCCGCGCGAGAACGGGTCGTCGTCGTCGCCGCGAATCGACAGCACGCGCGGACCCTCGGTCTCGACCCGAATGCCGCACATCGCCTCGCACAGGTTGCACGCACGGAAGTGGGTCGCCATGGGCCGGGGAGTGTAAACGGCAGGGGGTGAGCGGGCTGCCTCCTCTCTTCCTCGCGGCGATTTCCACGGTCGGCGTGGTCATCGTGCTCGCGGGCGTGGTGACCGGCGTGGTCGGCGTGCGCAGGCTGCGCCGTGCGTGGGCGTCTCGCGCGTGGCCGTCGGTGAAGGGCACGCTGGTGCGGTCGGAGGTCGTGCTGAGCGAAGAGGAGACCGAGCGCAGTGACGACGAGCCTCGCCCGCCGAGCACGTGGAAGGCCGAGCTCCACTACGAGTTCGAGGTCGGCGGCCGGCGCTTCGAAGGCACGCGCTACGCGCTCGACGTGATCGACACCAACGACCGCGGCCGCGCGGCCGACATCGTGCGCGCTTTCCCTACAGGTGCCACCGTCGACGTCTTCTATGAGCCCGCAAACCCTGAGAACTGTGTTCTTCGCCCAGGAATTTCAGGTGGTTCCGCCATCTTCCCGCTGGTGGGCGTGGCGATGGTCGGACTCGGGCTGTCGATGCTCGGGCTCGCGTGGAAAGTGTCAGAGCACTTTCTGAATCGCTGATCGCAACTCGCTCGTCCTCTGGGGCGATGATGCCTACAGTTTCCTTCCTTTCGAGAAAACCCGGAGCCCTCCATGACCACCAACCGCATCGGCCTGAAGAACCACTGGATGAACACGACGTGGAACAAGTCGCCTTCGTCCACGACCCACGCGCCGAAGCCGCAGGTGAAGAAGGACGGGTGGTACCAGAACAGCTACGCGACCCAGCGTGACAACACCACCAAGTGGAGCGGTGGCTGGGGCACCGGCGGCAGCACGAGCGACCTCTTCCGTCCGACGCCCGGCAAGGGCGGCTTCCTCACCGGCCTGCTGAGCAAGCTGCCGGCGTGGGAAAAGAAGGGCGAGTTCCAGGTCGGCACCGCGCAGGTCGTTCGCGAGGGCAACTTCAGCGCGCTCGGTGGGCTGGCGAAGGGCCAGGGGCGCATCAGCTTCCTCGAGGCCGCGGTGCACGGCTCGGGCAGCGTCGGCTTCAAGGACGGCGCGCTCACCGCCAAGGGCCAGGTCGGCGCGTCGGCGACGCTCGTCGACATGGAAGGCAAGGTTCGGCTCGGCAACGGCGAGTACGGCCTCGATGCCTCGGGCTCGGCCTTCGTCGGCGCCAAGGCCAACGCGCACGGTGAGCTGGTCATCGACCCGAAGAATGGCGTCTACGCGGCGCGCGTCGGTGGTGAGGCCTTCGCGGGCGCTCGCGCCGGTGCCGAAGCGAACGTCAACCTCGGCAAGTTCGGCTCGGTCGGTGGTCGCGCGGAAGCGTGGGCTGGCGTCGGTGCCGCGTTCCACGCCGAGGCGGGCTTCAAGAACGGCCGCTTCAAGGCGCGCTTCGACATCGGTGCCGCGCTCGGCATCGGCTTCAAGTTCGGCTTCAACGTCGACATCAACCTCAAGGGCATCGCCGACGTGGTGAAGGCGCCGTTCAAGGCCATCGGCAGCGCGGTCTCGGGCGCGGTCGACGCGGTCAAGAACGTCGGCTCGAGCATCGTCAGCGGCGTCGGCAGCGCGGTGAAGTCGGTGGGCAGCTTCTTCAAGTCGCTGTTCTGATCAGCCCGCGCTCGCTTCCACACCCCACGGCCCTCACTGCGAAACGGTGAGGGCCGTCTCGTTTTTGCGGCATGCTGCGCCCCATGGCCACGCCCTCGCTCGACACGCTGCTCAAGGAAGGTGACCTCGACACGGCCCGCAAGGTCGCCGAGGCGAAGCTCAAGGAATCTCCGGGCGACCGCAAGGCGCTGCTCGCGCTGGCCAAGCTCGCCACCTTCGACGGTGACTTCACCAAGGCCAGCACGCTCGCCGCGCGCGCCACGCTCGACGGTGGTGACGACGTCGACTCGCTGCTGGTGAAGGCCAGCGTCTCGGCGCAGACCAAGCCCGACATCGACGAGGCGGTGCAGCTCTACGAGAAGGCCATCGCGATGGCCAAGCCGCCGCGCGCCGAGGCGCACTTCGGCCTGGGCATGGTGCTCGCGTCGGCCGGCCGCTTCACCGCCGCGCGCAAGCCGCTCGAGAAGGCGGTGGAGCTCGAGCCGAAGGTCGGCCAGTTCCACTTCCACCTCGCGCGCGTGCTGCTCGCCGACGAGAAGTTGAAGGAAGGCCTGCCGCACCTCGAAAAGGCCATCGAGCTCAACCCGCTCTACCCGCCCGTCTACGAGGCGTGCACCTTCGTGCTGCAGGAATTCGGCGAGGTCGAAGCGGCCGAGAAGCTGCTGCGCGAGGGCCTCAAGCTGATGCCCGACCACCCGTTCCTGCTCGGGCTCTTGAGCAACGTGCTGGTGGCGCGCGGCAACGCGCCCGAGGCGATGAAGATTTCGCAGAAGCTCGCGGCCGAGCACCCCAACGAGCCCGAGGCCATCGGCAACTACGCGCGGCTGATGATGGCCACCGGCCACCAGAAGGCGGCGCTGGAGCTGGTGCAGCAGCTCGAGGCCCAGGGCAAGGCGACGCCGCAGACGCGCGCGCTCGAGGGCCAGCTGCTCGAGACGATGGATCCGCCCGACGTCGACGGCGCCATCGCCGCGTACGCCGCTGCCGCGAAGGAAGACCACCGCGACTGGAGCTCGCTCAACAACCTCGGCCACCTGCTGATGCGCCGCGAGGGCGACCCGGCCGAGAACCTCGGCGCGGCCGAAGAGGCGCTGCAGGAATCGGCGATGCGCGCGCCGCACCGCCTCGAGCCGCTGCTCAACCTCGCGCTCGTCTACGCACGGCAAGACCGCAAGGACGAGGCGAAGGAGGTCGCGCAAGACGTCGTCGCGCGCGCGCGGGGCGCCCAGGTCGAGCTGAAAAAGCAGGCGGAGAAGCTGATCGCCTCGCTGGGCTGAGCGCGTCCTTCTCTCCCTCTCCTCTTCAGAGGAGAGGGTCGGGGTGAGGAGAAACCAGGCAGTCCACGCCCTTCGCGAGCGTCCGGCGGTGCGCACGGCGACCTGGCGCGGTGTCATTCCCGAAGCCATGGACGAACAGCAGCTCAGTGACGCCCTCGCCAAGCCGCCCGGCGCCGCGGTGGATCTCCTCCCCGCCGCGATCACCGCGTACTTCACCTACCGCTGGCCCCGCCGTGCCGAAGCCCCGGAGGTCGTCGACGGCCACCTGCGCCACCTGGCGGGCGGCACTTCGTGGGCCAGCGAGCTGGTGCGGCAGAAGCAGCACGGCAGCGCCTTCGACCGCACCCTCGCGCTCGGCTTCAAGGACGCGGCGTGGGCCGACGTGGAGGCCTTCGTCCCCCTCAACTCGGTCGCCATCGCGCGCATCCTCCACGCGCGCCTCGGGCTCGACTCCGCCGAGACGCTGCTCGGGCTCGCGCGCCGCGCCACCGAAGACCGCGTGCGCAACGCGGCGCTCGCCGCGGCCATCGTCGCGTCGGGGCCGAACGTGCCGGCGGGCCTCGAGGCTGAGCTGAGCCTCCTCTCTCTCGGGTGGCCCCCGCTCGCGCAGGCCGCGTTCCAGGTGCTCGGCGCGGCCCGGGCGAGCGACGTCGCGCTGCGCTCGCTGCGCACCTTCGAGATCGACAGCGAGCACGCGTTCCAGTCGCTCGCGCCAGTCATCGAGTGCTTTCACCCGACGTTCGACGACCGCGTGCTCGAAGAGCTCGCCGCGCGCTTCGGTCAGAAGCCGGGCTGCGGGCACTGGGAAGGCCTGGGCGACCGTCTCCGCCGCTCGGGCGAACGCGACGCCGCGCTCGGCTTTCTCCAGCGGTACGAGGCGTCGACCGGCTTCGTCGGCTGGCGCTGGGCGATTCGCGCGTTCGTGGCCCTCGACGTCTCGATGGGCCAGCCGCTGCCCGAGGCGCTCGACCGCTACGCCGACCCCGCCGACGCCGCGCAGCAGGGCTACGACACGTGGAAGCTCACCGTGCGCCTGCTCGAGGCGATGGGCGGCGCGCGCGCCGAGGTGCAGCTGCGCGACGTGAAGTTCGCGAAGTCGAGCGACCTGCTGCGCTTCGTGGCGAGCGGCTACCTGCCGCAGACGCTCGCGCGCTTCGCGGAGGCGCACGTGGCGCTGCGCGACGACCCCCACGGCAAGAACACGCTCATCGCCACGCGCCTGCAGCCGCTGGGGCCCGCGTTCGTCGAGGCGCTGAAGCTGGCGCTCGCCGAGGTGAAGCCGAAGACCGGCTACCTGCGCGCGCTCGAACGAAACCTCGAGCCGGCGGCGTGGGCCGAGCTCTCGAAGTGGCTCGCCGAGCGGCCTGAGCCGAAGAAGAAGAAGAGCGCGGCGAAGAAGAAGGCGAGCCCGACCGCCTAACCGACGGCCTTGCCGGCGAAGGCGAGGAGCCCGCGCGCGGTCGCACGCTGGAGCACCGGCCCGGCCCCCGGCACACCCGGGAGTCGCAGCACCGTGGGCCCCAGCCGGTCGAGCTCACCGCTCGGCAGCGGGCTGGACACGATGATGACCGCCGCGCTGCTGCCCCGCGCGGCCTCGGCGCTGAGCTGCTCGACCTCGCACACCGAGCGCAGCTCGGCGAGCAGCGGCTTCTCTTCACCCACCCACGCCACCTTGAGGGCGAGCTCGAGCGGCGCGTTCGACCGTGGCAGCTCGATGGCGAAGCACGCGCCCCGCGCGCCGTCGGGCCGCGACACGCAGCGCAGCTCTCCGCCCATGCGCGCGACGAGGTTGTTGGCGATGGCGAGGCCGAGGCCGGTGCCCTTGCCGCCGGGCTTGGTGGTGAAGAACGGCTCGAAGATGCGCGTGCGCAGCTGCTCCTGGACACCGGGCCCCGAGTCCATCACCTGAATCAGCGCCGACCCCGACGACGTCGCGCCGACCTGCAGCTGGAGCGCCCGCGGAGACCGCTCGTCTTCCAGCGCCTGGCACGCGTTGATGACGAGGCCCACCAGCACCTGGCTCAGCCGCGGCGGCGAGATGGTGATGGGCGGCGCGTCGTCGAGCACGAGCGAGACGTCGACTGACTTCCACTGCGAGCGCGTGAGGCGCAAGGCGCTGCGCACGCCGGCGGCCGCGGTGCTGGTCTCGAACACCTCATGCTGCGGGCTGGTGAAGGTCAGCAGCTCGCCGACGAGGCGCGAAACGCGCTGGGTCGCCTCTTGCGCTTCCTGCAAGGCCTCGCGACCGTCGGGTGAGAGCACCGCGTCCTGGCCGAGGTAGGAGAGGTTGGACACCACCACCGCGAGGGGGTTGTTGACCTCGTGCGCGACGCCCGCCGCGAGCGACCCGAGGGTGCTCAGCCGGTCAGCGAGCTCCGCCTGGCGGCGGGCCGTCAGCAACTCGGTGAGGTCTCGCAGCGCGACCACCAGCGACTGCTCGTGCATGCGCGCCACGGTGCCGATGAGGGTGCGCTGACCGTTGCGATCGAGCGTGGTGGTGAGCGCCGCCCGCCCCGCGTGGCGCGCCTCGTCGAGGCTCGCGGCGACGGCGGGCACGAGGTCGGTGAGCGGCCGCCCCTCGAGCTGTTCGGCCTTCAGGCCCAACAACGCCGACGCCGCCGGGTTGGCGAACTGGATCTCGGCGTCTTCACCGACGGCGAACACCGCCTCGTCGAGACATTCCAACGTCGAGCGCAGCTCGGCTTCACGCTGGCGCAGGCTCCGCTCGAGGCGGGCGCGCCGCAGCGCGATGCCCACCACGTTCTCGAGATCGGGCTTCTTGAACGGCTTGACGAGGTAGCCGAGCGGCGCGGTGCGCTGGGCGCGCTCGATGGTGCCGGGGTCGCTGTGCGCGGTGAGGTAGACGACCGGCAGGTCGAACCGATCGCCGATGGCCCGCGCCGTCTCGATGCCGTCGACGTCGCCCTGGATGCGAATGTCCATCAGCACGAGGTCGGGCCTGGTCTCCTCGATGAGCGACAGCGCGCTCTGCGAATCGGCGGCCACGCCGACGACGTCGAAGCCACGGCTGCGGAGGTGACGCTCGATGTCGAGCGCGAGGATGCCCTCGTCTTCGACGATGACGATGCGGCGGGACTCGGGGACGACCGTCTTCAGGGCTGCGCTCATCGGGGCCTCGGAGAGTCGAACCGCAACACGATGCGGGTGCCGGCGGGTGCGGCGGTGATGGTGAGCTTGCCCCGCAGCTGGCGCGTGAGGGCGTTGACGAGGTCGAGGCCGGTGTGGCCCGGGCGCGGGGCGACCACCCCGCCGATTCCATCGTCGGACAGCTCGACGGTCAGCGCGTCGGCTTCGCGGCTGGCGCGCACGGTGACCGTGCCGCGGCGATCGCCGGGGAAGGCGTGCTTGAAGGCGTTGGTGACGAGCTCGTTGACGATGAGGCCACACGGCACGGCGTGCTCGAGCGAGATCCACAGGTCGGCGGCGTCGATGGCGACGCTGATGCGCTGCCGCTCGGCCTCGAGGCGGGCCGACGTGAACTGCTCGGACAAGGTGCGCAGGTAGTCCGACAGCTCGAGCCGCGCGACGGTGCCGGCCTGGTAGAGCTTCTCGTGCACCAGCGCGATGGCGTCGATGCGCTCACGGCACTCGCGCACCACGTCGCGCCCGGTGTCGGAGGCGAGGTCGAGCAGGCTGGCGATGAGCTGCAGGTTGTTCTTCGAGCGGTGCTGCAGCTCCTTGAGCAGGAGTTCCTTCTCGTGCACCGACGCCTCGAGGGCCTGCTGCGCGCGCTTGCGCTCGGTGAGGTCGACCACCGAGGCGATGACGAGCGGGCCGTCGGCGGTCTGCATCGGGGTCAGGCCGATCTCCACGGGCACACGCACCCCGTCGCGTCGGCGCGCGAAGAGGTCGCGACCGGCGCCCATCGGCCGCGCCCGCGGCTGGGCGTGGAACTGGGCGCGGTGTTTGGCGTGCGCCGCCGGCGGGAGATCGACCAGCAGCTCGACGGGCTGACCGATCAACCCCTCGCGCTCGTACTGAAAGAGCTCCAGCAGCTGCCGGTTGGCGTCGGTGATCACGCCGTTGGTGTCGACCAACAGCATGCCCACCGGCGCGGCCTCAAAGGTCTCGCGATAGCGATTGGTCATCGCTTGCTCATTGCGTGTGGCTGGAGTGGCGGATCGTCCCCCGCTTCAACGCGCAAGCATGGCTGGACGCCACGCGCACGACAACCGAGTCACGCTGGACCCGGTTTCTTCAACAACCACCACGGTTTACGGGGGGAAACACACCCCGCCACCACACTGGTAGCCGCTGCGGCAGTCGAAGGTCGAGTTGCACGCGGCGAGGCACACGTGAATCGTGTTGCCCATGCTGTCTTGCGCGGCGGTGCACACCGCGTTGGTCGGGCAGCCCGCGTTCTCGCAGAACTGGCTGCAGTAGCCGCCGACGAAGCCGGTCGACATGCCGCCGCTGAACTCGGGAATGCAGAACGCGCCGGCGTCGAGACCGCCGATGCACTGCTGAGAGGTCAAGCACGCCGAGCCCACCGCGCCGGTGAAGCCCGCGTCGCGCACGCCCGCGTCGAAGCCGGCGAGCACGCACTTGCCGAACGAGCACACCTGCCCCATCGGGCACGCGGAGCACGTCAGGCCGTTGAAGCCGCACAGCGTGTTGGTCTGCCGCGTCACCGGCACGCAGAGCGGCTCGATGCAGCAGCCGCCCGGGCACGTCGCCGAGTTGCACATCGTGGTCGAGCCGCCGCCTGCGCCGCCGGTGCCGCCGCCGAAGCCGCCACCCATGCCTCCGCCGAAGCCGCCGCCCGCGCCGCCGCCGCCGCCGAAGCTGCCGCCCGTGCCGCCGCCGAAGCCGCCGCCTGCGCCACCGCCGCCGCCGAGCCCGCCGCCTGCGCCGCCGCCGGGACCTCCACCGATGCCGCCGCCTGCTCCGCCGACGCCGCCACCGACACCGCCACCGGTGCCGCCTCCGATGCCTCCGCCCGTGCCGCTGTCGGTGCGACCGCCGTCCGTGCCTGCGTCAGCGGTGCGGCGCGCGAACGAGGAGATGCAGTGGAAGTCGACGCACACGAAGCCGCTCGAGCAGGGCGTCGCGGTGTCGCACCAATGCTCTTCGACGGGCGTGAGGCAGCCCGCGGCGAACGCAATGGAGAGGAAGGGGACCGCGAGGAGGAGGAGGCGCTTCATGGGAACTCCTGCTGATCAGCATCACACGACGCGGCGGCCTGCGCGAACCCGTGCCCTGGTGCGAACCGGCGACATAGGTAACACCGCAGACCGGCGACATGGGTGACACATCAAGGCTGCGCCAGAAGCTGGCGCATGCCTTGGGAAACGGTGTCTCTCATGGATGCGAGGAAGCAGTTGGTTGCGCTGGTGCAGAGCGGCGCGTGGACGATGAAGGCGGCCTGCCAGCACTTCGGCGTCAGCCGGAAGACGGGACACAAGTGGCTGAGTCGCTTCGAGGAAGAGGGCCGCGCTGGGCTCTCCGACAAGTCACGTGCGCCGCATTCGAGTCCTCAGGCGTGGCCTGACGAGACGAAGGAGCTGGTGCTGTCGCTAAAGCGGAAGCGGCCTCACTGGGGTCCGAAGAAGCTCGTCGCCGTACTCGCAAAGAAGGGCTTCGAGACTCCGTCACCCAGCACGGCCGGGGAGTGGCTGCGTGAGGCAAATCTGGTGCGACCCACGAGACGTCCTGCGCCGCGAGCCACGCCGAGCCACCTGACTGAGGCAACCAGGCCAAACCAACTCTGGTGCTACGACTTCAAGGGACACTTCCGTCTGCGCAACGGGCGGTACTGCTACCCACTCACCGTCACCGACGACTACTCACGGATGCTGCTCGGCTGCTTCGCGCTGACGACGACGAGCATCGACGCCACTCGCCCGTGCATGGAGCAACTCTTCCGCGAGTACGGACTTCCGGACGCCCTGCGCAGCGACAACGGAGAGCCCTTCGCGTCCGTCGGCCTCGCAGGCCTCAACACCCTCAACGTCTCCTGGCTGAAGCAGGGAATTCGGCTTGAGCGCACGCGGCCAGCCAGCCCGCAAGAGAACGCCAGGCACGAGCGCATGCACCGAACTCTCAAAGCAGAGACGACTCGTCCTCCAGGAAGAGCTGTGGCGGAGCAACAGCGTCGCTTCGATGACTGGCGCATCGACTTCAACACCGAGCGGCCTCATGAGGCCCTCGACATGGATGTGCCCAGCAACTGGTACCAGCGCTCAGCCAAGCTCTTCCGCGAAGGGCCCATCACCACCACGTACCCAGGCCACTTTGAGGTGCGGCACGTGCGCAACCGCGGCCACATCAAGATGGCGGGGCGCGACGTCTACCTGTCCGAGGCACTCATCGGAGAGCACGTCGGACTCAACGAAGTCGACGACGGCATCTGGCAGGTCCACTTCATCTCAGAGGCCATCTGCGGCATCGACCTGCGTGGCGACAAACCCAAGCTCATCGCCGCCTCGCAGCTCGGCACCTGACGTGAGAGTGTTACCCATGTCGCCGGTCTGACCTGTTACCCATGTCGCCGGCCGTACACCTTCTTCCCCTCACCCCGCCCCTCTCCCCCTGTTGGGGAGAGGGAGTTGGTTCAACACCTGGGTGCGGGTCGAGAGCGTGCTGGCCAGCCGCAGGAGCGCCTCGCTCAACGCCTTCGAGATCTCCTTCGCCTCGTGGAGCGACTCGTCGCGCTGCTCGAGGCGGCGCGCGGTCGCGAGCGCACCGAGGCACAGCCGCATCGCCGCCAGCAACTCGGCCAGCTCGGGCACCTGGGCCGCGACGCCCTGGAACGAGTCGACGAGGCGCTCGAGTTCGTCGGTCGCCTGCTGCTGCTCGGCGCGGCCTTCTTCCAGCTGCTCCAGCTCCGCCGTCACGCGGTCGAGCTCGTCGGTCAGCGTGCCCAGCTTCGCCTCGGCCTCGTCGGTCGACGCGCCGCGCTTCTCGAGCGCCGCGACCTGCGATTCCTGCCGGCGCACGTCGCCCTCGAGCTTCGCCTTCGCCTGGCGCAGCTCGGCCAGCCGCTTCGTCGTCAGCTCGTCGCTCACGGGCCGAAGCCCATGGTGCCGTCGAAGGCCTCGACGATGGTGTGGTCGCCCCGCTTGAAGGTGATGGTGGTCTTCAGGTTGGTCGCGACGTTGAGCGTGACGTCGACCACCGTGCCGTCGGACCCGGTGAGCTGGCCGGCCAGCTCCTGCCCGCGCGCGATGGTCGAGAAGCCACACGAGCAGGGAGGAGGCGGCGGCGAGCAGGTCGCGCCGAGCGACGAGACCGCGAGCACCAGGGCGAGGATGCGCGCGTTCATCGGGCCACCACCTGGAGCGTGAAGGTGCCGGCGTCGGGCCCGAAGGGCTCGAAGGGGTTGGCGCCGACCAGCGTCGCCGCGCCGAGCGCTCCGCCGCACTGGCTCGACGGCGCGGTGGCGGTCGAGCCGTTCACGTCGAACTGCACCGAGCCCGCGTCGGGCCCGAGCGAGGCCTCGAAGAGCCCCGAGTCGGGCGAGCGGTGCACCACCAGCGTGTCGAGCGTCACCACGCCCGACGGCGCGAGCGCGAGCACCTCGGAGCCCGACAGGCACGCCACCTTGGCGTCGGCGCGCGGGGTCGACAGCAGCGTCAGCGCGCCGAACACGCCGACGGTGATGAGCACGGCGACTCTCGTCTTCAGCATCACGGCTCCTCTTCTTCAGGGCGTCGTCACGGCGTCGAACGCCTCGACCACCACGTGGCCGCCGCGCTCGAACCGCACGGTCGTCTTGCCATTGACCTCGACCACCAGCGTCACCTGTGTGCCCGCGTCGGTGGCGGCGCTGGTGTACGGCGTGGCGCGCGCGATGTTGGTGCGGTTGCAGCGGCAGCCCGTCGGCGGCGGCTGGCACGCGGTCGCCAGCGCGCTGAGCGCGAGCACGAGGAAGAGCGTGGGCCTCATGGCGCCGCCTCCACCACGAAGGTCTGCACGCCCGCGTCGGGGTCGAAGGGGTCGACCACCTGCAGCAGCACCTGGCGCGCGGTGGTGACGCAGCTCTTCTCGTCGAGCAGCTCCACCGCGCCCGCGTCGCTGTTGTTGACGTCGAACGCCACGCCGGCGCCGCCGTCCTCTCGCGGAATTCCGGGGAAGAGCCCGCTGTCAGGCGAGCGCGAGAGGATGAAGCCGTCGAGCGTCACTGCGCCCGAGGGGTGGAGCACGAGGTCCTCGACGCCGCTCAAGCACGGGGCGAGCGCCGCGGCCGCCGCGACCGTTCCGACGAGGCACAGGGAAATCAGCGCTGCGGGCTTCACCAGGGTCCAGCTCCACTTCACGCGAGGCGCTGCTTGAAACCCCACGCGAGCACGGGAGCAGCCGCGGCCGCCTGCTCCACCAACCAGTCCTTGAACGATGCCTTGAAACGCACGCTCTTTGGAATCCCCTTCGTGGTGAGCGCCAGGCCCTTGAGCTTGAGCAGCTCGACGCGCGGGTGCGACGGGTCGACGCCGGGCGGTGGCCGCTTGAGCGATTCCATCGCGCCGACCTCGAGGCCGGCCTTCTTCGCGGTCGCCAGCAGCTTCACGAGCTCGCCGCCGGTCTTGTCGTCGAGCACCGCCGCGCGCAGCCGCTTCACCTTCGGCGTCTCGAGGAAATAGAAGCCGAACGCGACGGTCTCCTCGAGCCCGAGGTGGAAGTAGAGCGCCGCGGGGCTTTCCATCGGGTCCTTGAAGCCGGCGAACGGCAGCAGCGCGCCGTACCAGGTCTTGAAGGGCGACTTGTCCTTGCTGAAGCGGATGTCGCGGAAGATGCGGAAGATCTTCTCGTCACCCAGCTTCTTGCCGAACACCTTCTGCAGCGGCGCCTTCAGCTCGGGAATCAACGCCTTCATCGGCTCCTGCCACAGCAGCTCGAAGGCCTTCTTGTTTTCCTGGTACCACTCGCGGCGCTGCGAGAGCTGGAGCGCCCGGAACCAGTCGACGCCCTGCTTCGGGAAACCAGTGAAGCCCTCGCTCACGGCAGCTTCTCCGGCTCGGGGCTCACGCCGCGATTCTGCGTGCTGATGCGGTAGGCGACGCTGCGCGCGCGCATCATCTCGCCCAGCGGTCGCAGCTCTTCCTGCGCGTGCCACGGGTCGAACGAGAGCTTCTCGGCCCAGTCGGCGAACGCGCCGTCGCCTTCCTGCTTCGGCAGGGTGAGCGTGGCGAGCGTGATCCATTCCCCAGACCACTGCACCGTCGGGTCTTCGATGGGCGTGGTGGCCTCGTCGGCGAAGAGCTGCACCTGGAAGGCCCACGTCGCGTCGGACGACTTCAGGTGCCCCGCGAGCTCGGCGCCGAGGTCTTCGCTCTTCGTCACCACGCCCTGCGGGCCGACGGGCGTGAAGCAGTACTTCGCGGCGAAGGGCCCGAAGCGAATCGGCAGCGGCGTGAAGTAGCGGTTGGTGTGCAGCGAGCAGCGCGGCGCGCCGAGGCCCTTCTGCAGCGTGCCGAGCAGCTTGAGGCCCGCGCCGAAGCCAAAGCGCATCAGCACCTTCGGCAACAGCGTGAGCGGGTTGCGCGCGCCAAGCACGAAGAAGATGAAGTCGTCGGTGTTCCTGAAGGGGACCGACGGCGTGAGGATGGCGAGGAAGTCCTGCGTGGGGGCGTTCTCCATGCCGGGAATGAGCTTCTTGCCGCCCACGCCGAGCACCTTCACTCCGATGCCGCGCACGTCGGGCTTGGCGTCTTGCTGCGCGATGGGGCCGCCGTTCGAGAAGCGCACCACCGCGTCGAACGCGCGCGCCTCGCTGAACAACCCGACCTTCAGGTGCGCGGGGATGTCGGCCTTCACCTCGAACTTCGCGCGCGCGACGATGTTCGGCTTGCGGTGCAGCCCGCGCCCGATGCCGCGCGACGCGCCGAGCTTCTTCTGCAGCTCACCGAGTTGGGCACCGAGCTGCTCGTGGAGCGCCGCTTCTCCCGGCGCGATGACTTCCTTCCAGTCCTTCGACGGCGTGGCCATGGCGGCGCACTTGAAGGGGAAGCGCGGCCGAACTCAAGGATTCATGGAGAGTGCGCGCACTTCACGACCACCTGCAGCGCCGACACGTCGAGCGCCTCGGCCCGCACGCACGTCGTACCGAACAGCGCGAGCTCACCGTTGCCGGCGTCGATCCACGCCCAGCCGTTCTGCTGCGTCTCGTCGTAGGGCACGAACTGGCCGTCGAGGTCGAGCTCGATGCTGCCGCCGGGGTCGGGCACCGAGGCGGTGAGGTAGCGGCACGTGCCGACCTGGCGGCGAATCTCGGCGAACGCCGACTGCAGCTCGCCCTGGCTGCTGGCGGAGAAGAAGCGCTCGCTGGTGCCCTGCTGCGGCTTGCCGCCCGCGTCGGCCATGCGGTTGAGCACGTCGACGAACGTCGCGTCGTTCGAGCTGCGCAGGCCGATGATCCACGTCGGCACGCCCGAGTTCGCCAGCGTGGTGATGCGGTCGAGGGTGCGGGTGTCGTCGAGACAGCGCGTCGAGGTGCAGGTGCCGCCGTTGATGCACTTGCAGGTCATGGGGCTCAGCGCGCTGTTGCAGTCGGGCGCGCCGTCGGTGGCGAGGATGAGCGCCTTCGCCGAGCTCGCGGTGCGCAGCCCGAGAATCGCGTTGCCCGCGCGCTCGACGCCCAGCGCGGTCGGCGTGGAGCCGCCGGGTGACGACGCGTCGAGGCGCGACAAGATGGCGTCCACCGATTGAAAGGTCGGCGTGAGCGTGGGCGTGGCGCTGACGCTGCAGCTGGAGTTCGAGCCCTCGGGGAAGAGCTGCAGCCCGAGCTCGAGCGAGTCGTTCCACGCGGGCAGTTGCTGGTGCAGCGCGCCGCGCAGCGCGTTCCACTTCGAGGAGCCGGTGCCCGGGAAGGCCTGGTTCATCGAGCTCGAGCGGTCGACCACCAGCATCACCACCGGGCGCGCGGGCCGCAGCGCGAGCGCGCCGTTGACGCAGATGATGCCGCCGTCTTCGCCGCGTTCCTGGAACTGGTCTTCGCCCGAGAGGCCCGTGTAGCGCACGGGCTCGGTGCGCCCGCACGCCGAGCTCGCGCCCACCAGAGCGAGGAGCACTGCGACGGCGGACCGGGGCGTCACCACCATGTCTGGTGTACGCGACTTGGCGAAAGTGATCAGCCCCGCACCGCCTTGCGGGGAAAAGAGGCGCGTGTCACGGTGCGCGCCCGCCCAACCCCCCGGAGTCCCTCATGTCACTCGCCAGAGTCCTTCTCGCGGCAGCGTCGATGGCCACGCTCGCGGCGTGCAACTGCAACCCTCCGGTCGTGAACTCGTGTGACCCGGCGCGGTGCGCGGGCTGTTGCGTCAACGGCAAGTGCACCTCGTGCAGCGGCACCGGCGGCGGCAGCGCGAGCGGTGGTGGCGGGCGGCGGCACGGGCGCGGGCGGCGGCACCGGCGGCGGCACGACGGGCGGCGGCACGACGGGCGGCGGCACCACGGGTGGCGGCACGACGGGTGGCGGCACGACGGGTGGCGGCACGACGGGCGGCGGCACCACGGGCGGCGGCACGACGGGCGGCGGCACCGGCGGCGGCACCACGGGCGGCGGCACGGGCGGCGGCGCGACGGGCGGCGGCACCGGTGGCGGCACGACGGGCGGCGGCGGCGGCACGATCTTCGTCGACTTCGACGGCGGCTGGCAGATTCAGCAGCCCCCGCGCAACCCGGCGCTGAACGGCGGCAACATGACCGTGACCGACCTCGGCCCCGGCGTCGACGGCGGCGCGCCCACGCGCTTCGGCGGCGCGATGACCGGCCCGCGCCCGACGGTGGTCTACCCGCCCGACGGCGTCATCTTTCCCCCCAACACCAACCGCATCGAGTTCCACTTCCTGCCGGGCTCGGGGCAGACGACGTTCCGCCTCACCTTCCGCGCGCCGACGCGCACCGTGGTCGTCTACACGGGGTGCACCAGCGTGGGCGGCGGCTGCATCTACACGCTCGACAACACCGCGTACTCCGACCTCGTGCCCTACGCGCGTGGCACCACGCCGGTGAGCTGGGACGTGGCGGGCGTCGACGGCGCGGGCACGGTGGGCGTGTCGCTGCCGCAGAACCTCTCGTTCACCGAGCAGGACATCGTCGGCGGCCTCTACTACTGGAACAGCGCCGGCACGGTGATGCGGTTCGACTACGGCTTCCCGAACTCGCCGCCGCAGACCTTCATCACCGGGGCGAACGTGGGCGCGCTCACCTGCGTCGGCTGCCACGTCATCTCGCGGCAGGGCAACCTGCTGGTGGTCGGCAAGGACATTCCCGCACCGGCCGCGTACTCGACGCTCAACGTGCAGACCAAGATGCAGGTCAACTCGATGAGCGGGCCGCTCACGGGCAGCGCGAACTTCTTCAGCTTCGCGCCCAACGAGCAGCACATGCTGCAGAGCAACGGCGTGAAGATCGAGTGGCGCGACCTCTTCACCGGCACGATTCGCCAGGTCACGGCGTCGGGCGCGATGCCCGACTGGTCTCCGAGCGGCACCTCGATGGTGTTCGCCAAGCCCGCGTCGGCGCCGCCGTTCGGGTTCGCGGTGCCGGGCGTCGATTCGGCGTCGCTGCAGACCATGCACTTCAACGGCTCGGGCTTCGACCCGCCGCAGCCGCTCGTCGCGTTCAGCGGGCAGAACAACTACTACCCGACGTGGTCGCCTGACGGCCTGTACGTGCTGTTCAACCGCTCGCCGAGCAACCGCAACAGCTTCGACAACGCGGCGCCCAGTGACGCGGGCTACCCCGACGGCGAGCTGTGGGCGGTGCAGGCGATGGGCGGCACGCCGACTCCGGTGAAGCTGACCAACGCGTCGGCGCCCGGTGCCACGCAGTGGCCGAAGTGGGCGCCCATGCTGCACAACTATTCCGGCGGGCACGTGATGTGGCTGACCTTCAGCTCGCAGCGCGCGTACGGCCTGCGGTTGGCCGACTGGGAACGGACGCAGCTGTGGATGGTGGCGTTCGACCCGGTGAAGATGTCGATGGGCCAGGACCCGAGCTTCGCGGCGTTCTGGTTGCCCTTCCAGGACATGAGCAGCGGCAACCACATCGGCCAGTGGAGCACCGCGGTGCCGCGCGCCAACTGCACGGGGTCGGGTCAGAGCACGTGCGCGCAGGGTGAGATCTGCACCAACGGGAAGTGCCGGCCCGGGTAAAACTCCCTCTCCCCTCGTGAGGGGAGAGGGTCGGGGTGAGGGGCTTCGCGAAATTCACTCCGAGTCGCGCCCGTCGATGATGCGCTGCTGAATCGCCTGCCGCAGCGCGAGCTTCTCGGCGGCATTCAGCGTGCCGTCGTGATCAGCATCGAACTGCGCGACCAGCTCGGCCCGGCGCGCCTTGAACGCCGCCACGCGATCCGCCCGCAGCTGCGCGCGCTCCCCGTCATCGAGCACGCCGTCATGGTTCACGTCGTACTGCGAGAGAATGCGCTCGCGCTGCGCCTGCACGCGGGCCACCAGCGCCGCCTTCGCCGCCGCGCGCTCGGTCTCGTCGAGCTGGCCATCACCGTTCGCGTCGAAGTGCGCCAGCACGTTGGCCTTGATGCGCTCGCAGCGCGCGTGCAGCGCGTCGATCAACGCGGTGCGCTCGTCGGCCGAGAGCTGGCCGTCGTCGTTCTCGTCGAACACCCACGCCAGGCGGCGCAGCACGTGGCGGCGGTGCAGCACGCCGAAGCGCGCGGCGAAGCCACCCTTGTCGGCGAGGTCCGACCGGAGCGCGGCGAGCTCATCGCGATCGAGCTGGCCGTTCGCGTTCGCGTCGTAGCGGGCGAGGATGCGCTGGCGCCGGCCCTCGAGGTCGCACACGCCATCAGCGTCAGGCGCGGCTTCGGGCACCGCGGCCGATTCGTCGGCGCTCACGGCGAGCGCGGCGTCACCTTCGGCGGCCACGCCATCGGCGGTCACGTCACCGCTCTCGTCGGCGACGGTCAGCGCGGAGCTCGCCTGGCCGACGACGGTGTCCGCGTCGGACATGGCGCCTTGACCACACGAGAAGCCGCCGAACGAGACGGCGGCGAGAGACAGGGTGAGCAGTGAGCGGCGGAGGGTCTTCATGGCGTGTGTCCTTGTGAACGAGTGCGTCCCGGCCAACGAGCTCGTGAACCCGGCACGTCGCGAATAGTT
Source organism: Myxococcaceae bacterium (assembly GCA_046351675.1). Lineage (GTDB taxonomy): Bacteria > Myxococcota > Myxococcia > Myxococcales > Myxococcaceae > Archangium_A. Next base: position 211,490 of record JAXLYB010000010.1, on the reverse strand, counting down.
GCGGGGGCGCGGCGCCCCCTCCAGACTGGCGGCGTGAAAGCGTTGAAAGTCCGGACACTTCTCGTGCTGGCGCTGTCGTTGCCGCTCGTCGCCAACGCCACGCCGCTGCCCGTCGCGGTGGGCATGCACGTCAACGAGATGCGCGCGGTCGACGCCCGCACGCAGAGCTTCTACGGCGACTACTACGTGTGGCTGCGGTGGAACTCCACGGGGCTGAGCGACGAGCAGAACAAGGCCATCGCGCACATCGAGCCGGTGGCCGGCAAGTTCGACAGCCAGGACGTCATCGACGACAAGCAGGTCGGCGACGAGCACTACGTCTGCTACCGCGTCACGGGGAACTTCTTCTTCACGCCCGACTTGAAGAAGTACCCGTTCGACACGCAGCTGCTGCCGCTCACCATCGAGAACGCGACGCTGGAGGCCGAAGACATGGTCTTCATCGACGACCGCGTGAGCTACGAGCGCGCCGGCACGCCCGAGGTGCGCTGGGGCCTGAGCCCGACGCTGGCGATCCCCGACTACGAGTTGAAGAAGGTCGAGCGCTCGGTGTTCGCGGCACCCTACCCGACCAACTTCGGTGACCCGTCGAAGGCGAAGTCTGGCACCGCGTACAGCCGCTTCACGCTGAAGGTGAGCTTCGAGCGCGAGTACTGGAGCTACGCGTTCAAGATCCTCATTCCGCTGCTGATCATTCTCGCGATGGCGTACCTGGTGTTCTTCTTGCCGCCCGCGCAGCTCGACACCGCGGCGTCGGTGGCCATGACCGCGCTGCTGTCGTGCATGGCCTACAACGTGGCCGTCAGCCAGAACATGCCGGAGATCGGCTACCTGGTGCTCAGCGACAAGTTCTTCATCGCCACCTACGTGCTGTTGCTGCTGACGCTCGCGCAGACCTTCGCGACGTTCATTCTCGACGCCGAGGGCCGCACCGAGGCCGCGCGGCGGCTCGACAAGGGCTCGGCCATCGCGTTCCCCATGCTGGTCATCGGCATCTTCGTGTTCTTCATCGCGGGGGTCTGATGGTCGGCCTCGCGCTGCTCGTCTGTGCCCAGCTCGCGACGAGTGAGCCCGACGCGGGCGCGCTGGAGGCCGATGCGGGCGTGGTGCTCGCGCTCGAAGCCCGCGCACCGCCGCCCGAGCCCGGCTGGTGGGACGGAGAGCACCTCACCGGCGAGTGGGGCGGCGTGCGCGAGTGGCTCGCCAAGCACGGCGTCGTCATCGACTTCGTCTACGCCGGCGAGGTCTTCATGAACGCCGCGGCCTCCGACCCGGGCCAGAACGGCGACTACACGGGGCACTTCGATCTCGCGGTGACGGTCGACACCGAGGCGCTCGGCCTGTGGCCCGGCGGCCGCTTCTACGTGCTCGGGCAGAACAACCACGGCGTGGGCATCAACGCGTACATCGGGTCGGCGACGGAGATCAGCAACATCGAGTCGCGCCCGTACTTCCAGCTCGGCGAGTTCTTCTTCGAGCAGGTGTTGTTCGGCTGGCTGCGCTTTCGCCTCGGCAAGCAGGACACCAACCGCGACTTCGGCACGCCGCGCTTCGGCGGCAACTTCATCAACAACAACTTCGGCATGCTCCCCAGCTCGCCGCTGCCGAGCTACCCGACCAACGGCCTGGGCGCGCTCGTCGTCGTGCAGCCGGTGTGGTGGCTGCAGCTCAAGGCGAGCATCTTCGAGGGCCGGCCGCAGATCAGCAGCCTCGGCTTCGACTCGGCGTTCGCGAAGAACGCGGGCTTCTTCTTGATCAACTCGGTGAACGTCACGCACCACTACGGGCTGCACGACAAGCACCAGGGCACGTCGAGCGTCGGCTTCTACCGGCAGCAGGGCACGTTCACCGAGGTGCAGCCCAACGCGGAAGACGGCATCGACTTGCCCGCGCCGCGCACGTTCAACGAGAGCTGGGGCTTCTACGTGCAGAACGACGAGCGCTTCTACCTGCACCCCGAAGACGAGACCGACCCCACCAGCGTCAACGTCATCGCGCGCATCGGGTGGTCGCAGCCCGACCGCAACAACATCTCGCTCTTCGGCAGCGTGTCGGTCGCGTACCACGGGCTCGGCCCGCGCAAGGACGACACCATCGGCGTGGGCTTCGGCGGCTTCTCGGTGAACCAGCAGGTCAACGGCACGCCCGGGCGCGGGCAGGAATGGTTCGTCGAGGTCTTCTACAAGTGGCGCATGACGCGCTTCATGAGCCTGCAGCCCGACCTGCAGTACATCCGCTCGCCCGGTGGTGACGGGCGTGACGCGCTGCTGGTCGGCACGCGGCTGAAGTTCAAGTTCTGACGAGGACCCGCGATGACCCGGCTCGGTACCCTCCTGTTCAGCGCGCTCGGCCTGCTGTTCGTCGCGTTCGTCGCGGGAATGATCTGGCTCGCCACGCGCGGCGATCGCCAGGCGCGCGCGACGCTCGAGGCCCACGGGTGGACGTTCAGCGGCAACGAGGGGAGCGGACCCGACGGCGTGCGGGTCGAAGAGCGGCACGCGGGCGTGAAGACGCAGACCACCGTGCTCGAGGTGTGGGTGGCGGTCGACGACGCGAAGGCCCAGGTGGTGGTGGTGCGACCGGGCCAGTCGCTCTTCGGCGGTGCGCAGCTGCCCGCCGCGTGGCCGGGGTTCCAGGGCGGCGCCGACGCGTTCGCGACCGACGACGCGAGCGCGCGACGCTGGCTGCCTCCGAAGAGCCAGGCCGCGATCGTCGAGCGCTTCGCCGCGGTGCCGCGCATGGTGAGCGTGCGCGTGCGCGACGGGCGGCTGACGGTGGTGCTGCAGGGTGGCGTCGAAGACGCGGCGGCCATCGAGAGCGCCGCGGCGCTGGTGCTCGCGCTGCGTGCCGGTGCTGCGCCCTAGAACTGCGTCGCCGCGCTCACCAGGCCACCGCCACCCGCGAGCGGCGCGAAGCCGAACGCCCACTGCCGCGAGGGCGTGCGCGCCGGAGCCATGACGCGCGCGCTGCTGCCGGTGGACAGCCAGATCATGATCAGGCCGACGGTGAGCGGAATGATGCCGGGCGCAGCGAGCACCCAGCCGATGACGGTGGTGGTGTCGTTGTGGCACGCGGTGCCGGCGCGACAGACGTAGAGCACCGCGAAGCCCGCGCCGCCGAGCACGAGGCCGCCGGCCGTCAACCCGAGCCCCAGCAGCAACAACGAGCCGCTGCCGCTGTGACGCACCGGCGCGGGCACGTACGGGCGCGGCACGGGCGCGGGCGTGACCGGCGCGGCGCCGTGGTAGTCGGCGAGCTGCACGGCAGGCGGCGCTTCGTCTCCAGCTTCACCCGTCCAGTCGAGGGCGCCCGGCTCGAGCAGCGTGGCCTTCGCCGACGCGCTGAGCGGAAACACCACGACGCACACACTCACCACGAGGCACCACGCCGAGCGAACGCGCATGCGCCGCATCATGCCATTCCCGCGCTCACTCGATGAACTCGCGAACGAAGCCCAGGTCGCGGAACTCGAGCGCAAAGTTGGCGCCGAACGTCACGTCGAGCTGCAGCAGCCGCGCCGGCGCCTCGGTCACCACCATGCCGTGCCCCTCTTTCCACGCGACGAACGGCGCGGGCTCGCCCACCCACGACACCGGCCCCATCGACGGCCCCTTCGTCTTCGACGCGAAGAGCTCCGCCAGCTGCGGCGCGTCTTCCTTCTTCTGCAGGCCCTTCACGCTCGCCGACTCGCGCGCCAGCGCCCCGAGGAACAGCGCCGCCGCGTCCGATGGCTTGAGCGCCTTCACTGCCGGCCACAACGAGCGGCAGCGCTTCGACTTCTCCGCGGCCCACTTGTCCATCTGTTGGAGGTCCATCGAGCCTGCGGACGCGCGCAGCCCCTGGTCCCACTCGACCTCGCAGAGCAGCACGTCGTCGAGGCGCCGGTGGTACCCGTTGTCATCGAGGTTGGTCAGCTCGACGCGCACCACGCGCAGCTCGTTCTTCTCGAACGTGAAGACCATCGGCTCGAGGCGCATGTGCCCGCCGTGCGCCCAGCCCGTCGCGCGAACGAACTGCAGCGTGGGGAAGAGCGTCTGCGGCAGCGCGGCCTGCGAGAGCTGGAGGTCGGTCTTCTTCGGCAGGTCACCGCGCGCCGCGAGGAGCGCACGGTACGCCGCGTCGAGCCGGGGGTCGGGCAAGGCCGTCATGAGCACCAGGGAGAGAGAGAGCACGGGGTGGGCATCCTTTCACGACCGCTCGGCCTGCGTCCGCGACCGCTCGGCCGGGCGGCGTCACGACGGGTCGACTGGCGGGTCACAGTGCAGCCATGAGACCGCTGCTCTTCGTCGCGCTGCTCCTGACGTCGTCTGCGCCGCCCCACTTCGAGCTGCCGCCGCCGGTGTCGGCGCTGTTGGAGACCGGAAAGTGGGACTCCACGCCGAAGTCGTTTCGCATCATCGTGCTCTCGAACGTCGCCGACGGGTGCGTCGCGCAGGCACGCGCGGTGCCGGGGAGCGCCGACGACGCGAAGGCGTGCGTCGCGAAGGTGCTGAAGCTCGCGCGCAAGCTGCAGCCCAACGACGACGGGCTGTTCCTCTCGCACCTGAATCTCATCTACGGCGCGGCCGACGAAGTGGGCCTGTGTCCCGGTGAGGCCGAGCACCGCCGCGTGTCGGAGCTGCTGGCGCGCCGCTCCCTCGCCGACCCGCTGCGCCACGCGGCCTCGTACGCGAGCACCTCGCTGCGCTGGCCGGCGGATCAATCGGCCACGCTCGCCAGCCTCGCGCGCTTCGACGCCGCCCACGGCACGACGCTGGTGCAGGCGCCGCTCGCCGCGTGGAAGCAGGTGCTCGAGCAGCACCTCGACCCCGACACGAAGCTGCCGGTGTCGGAGCTCACGGGCCGCGGCCCCGGCGCGAAGTACCCGCGCGGCTGCGCGCAGAGCTGGCTCATTCGGTACACCAGCGAGTTCGACCCCGCGCTCGCGTCGGCGTGGTGGGAGACGTACCGCGCGCAGTTCCTCGTGCGCGTCGGGCCCATCGTCGGGTTTCGCGAGTGGCCCGTCGGCGTGGAGCGCGCCGGCGACGTCGACAGCGGCCCCATCATCTTCGGCGTGGGCACCGCGGCGAGCGCGTTCGCGATTCCCGCCGCGCGCTCACAGGGCGACGTGCTGCTCGCCGGTCAGTTGCTCGCCAACCAGGACACGCTCCTCGCGGCCGACGTGGGCGGCAAGGTGACGGGGCAGGTGCTGGTGGCGGCCATCTCGTTCGAGGGACGATGGCACCCGCTGCCGAGCGAGCTCACCGCGAAGTGACTACTTGAGCAGCCGGGGGAAGACGCCCGACTTCACCTTCGGCAGCCCGCGCACCGACTGGGCGCGCGAGGGTTGCGGGAGCTCGGCGGGCTTCTTCGTGTCGAACGCCGCGCGGTTCTCAGCCATCGTCAGCAGGCGCTGGTCTTCCTCGGTGAGGTCTTCGAAGCGCGCGCCGTACTGCACCTCGGCCTCGTCCGGGCGGTCCGCGTCCCAGCCTCCATCGTCCTGCGCCTGGAGGTCTTCGTCTTGAATGGTCTCGCGCGGCCCGCTCACGTCGTCACTCTCGCACGAAGTACGTCGGCGTCTCCTTGCGACGCCACGTGCCGAACTCGAAGTTGGGCGGAGAGCCGGCCTGCGAAATGCCCGGCACACCCGGCGCCCACTCGCCCGTGACGGCGGCGATGTGCCCGTGCCCGTTCGCGGCGACCGCGGCGAAGCAGAGCTTTCCGTCCTTCGCGGCTTGAATCGCCTCGGCCGCGCTGACCTTCTTCCAGCCGCTGCCCGGCGCGTTCATCTTGCGGAACATGTCGTTGGCGACCATCGGGTTGCCGTGCTTGTCCTGAAAGCCCTTGTAGCCAAACTGCACCGCGTACTTGTCCGCCGCCTGGTTGCAGTGCGTGACGGTCGGGTGCGACGTCGGCTGCAGCGTGGGGTCGGTGGTGAGGCCAATCTTGCGCACGCGCTGCGCGAGCTCGGGGTTCATTCCCGGCGGCAGGCGGTTGAGGTCGACCTTCTCGATGTACTTCTTGGTGGTGCGCTGGGTGGCGGCCGGCTTCTTGGGGGGATGCTCGGAGACGCGCCGCGACGGGGTGCGGGTGACGGTCATGATCCCATTCTCGCCGATATGCATTCGGAGTTGCTGACTTGGTAGGACTGGAAACGCGGTGGTCGCGCTGAACGTCAACTGGCTGGAACCGGCCCCCGGCGCCGACGAGCGCCCCGCGCGCCTCGCGAGCCCCTTCGATGACGTCGCGCCCCACCCGCTCGCGCTGCGGTGTGCCGAGCTGGTGAAGGCCGAGCTGCGCCGCGGCGAGCTCGCGCCGGGCCTCGACACCTCGAGCCTCTACCGCGCCGAGGGCGGAAAGATGTTCGGCGTGCTCGCGTTCGAGACGCCCGACGGGCGCGTGGGCTTCGTGCGCGCGGCGTCGGGCCAGGTCGCCGGCCTGTGGGACGTGCCGGGCTTCGCGCCGCCGCTCTTCGACGTCGCGCGCCGCGCCGAGGCCGAGCTGCCCGCGGAGCAGGTGGTGAAGTCGTTCACCGCGCGCGTCGACGCGGCACGGCAGGATGCGGCGTTGCTCGCCGCGCGCCAGCGGCTGGTGGACCTCGAGGCCGAGCATGCGCGCCGCCGCGCCGAGCTCAAGCAGGCGCACGCCACGCGCAAGGCCGCGCGCCACGAGCGACGCGCGCAGAGCACCGAGCCGTCTCTTTCAGCCGCGCTCGACCGCGAGAGCCAGGCCGACGACCTCGAGCGACGCGCGCACGAAGCGCGGTGCCGAACTGAGCGCGCCGAGGCCCAGGCCGCGCTGCTCCCGCTCGAGCGCCGCCTCGCCGCGCTCGAACGCCTGCGCCGCCTCATCTCGCGCGAGGCGATGCGCCGCATCTGGGACTCGTACGTGCTCACCTCGTTCTCCGGCCGGCGCGTGGCGCTGCGCGAGCTCTTCACGGGTGACCCGCCGTCGGGCGCCGCCGACTGTGCCGCGCCGCGCCTGCTCGACGCCGTGCGCCGCGAAGGGTGGAAGCCGCTCGCGCTCGCCGAGTTCTGGTGGGGCGCCCCTCCGCCCGGTGGCGCGCGCGTCGAGGGCCAGACGTACCCCGCGTGCCGCGAGAAGTGCGGGCCGGTGCTGCCGTTCCTCCTCGAGGGGCTCGACGTCGCGCCGCGCGTGACGTGGAAGCCGCCGCCCCGCCCGGAGCCGCTGCGCGTGGTGCACGCCGACCCGCGCTTCGTGGTGGTCGACAAGCCCGAGGGCCTCCTCTCCGTGCCCGCGCGAGACGAGGCCATCACCGACGACGTGCAGTCGAGGCTGCGCGCCACGCACCCCGCGGCGACCGCGGTGCACCGCCTCGACCTCGACACCTCGGGGCTCTTGCTGGTGGCGCTCGATGAGGAGTTCGAGCGCTTGCTGCGCCGAGCGTTCGAGACCCGCGCGGTGGAGAAGACGTACGTCGCGGTGCTCGACGGTGAGCTGCGCGGCGAGTCAGGTGTGGTCGAGCTGCCGTTGCTGGCCGACGTGGATCAACGCCCGCTGCAGAAGGTCGACGAGGAGCACGGCAAGCCGGCGGTGACGCAGTGGCGCGTGCTCTCGCGCGAGGCGGGCCGCACACGCGTCGAGCTGGTGCCGCTCACGGGACGTACGCACCAGCTGCGGCTGCACGCGGCGCACCCACGCGGACTGGGCATGGCCATCGTGGGCGACCGGCTCTACGGCCGTGCAGGCCCGCGGTTGTTGCTGCACGCCGCGCGGCTCTCGTTCGAGCACCCGCTCACCGGCGCGCGCGTGACGCTCGAGAGCAGTCCGCCCTTCTGAGGCGCGTCACAACCTGAGCAGCACGTTCGGCGCGGCGCGCTGGAGTTCCTTGATGGCCTCGTCGGTGATGCGCGTCTGCTCGAGGCCGAGCCACACCAGCCGCGCGGGCTTCGCCGCGATGATCGCCTTCACGAAGTCGTCGGCGATCTGGGTGTGCGCGAGGTCGAGCGTGACGAGGCGCTGAATCAGCGGCGAGGTGGTCAGCACCGCTCCGCCCTTCTTGCCGACACGGTTCCACGAGAGGTCGAGCGTGGTGAGCGCCGGGAAGCGCGCGGCGTCGACCACCAGCTCACACGTGCGCGTGCCCTGCTGGTTGTTCGCGAGCCGCAAGGTCTCGAGCTTCGGCCATGGCGAACCACAGAGCCCCTCGAACGCCGCGTCATTCGAGCCCGACAGCCCGAGGTCGAGCGTGCGCAGGCCATGCAAGGTGGTCGCGTTGGCGAGCGTCTTCCACGACACGTCGTCGAGCGTCACCCACGAGAGCTGCAGCGCGTCGAGCTGCTCGACCCACGAGGACTCGACGAGCGCGCGGGGGACGGCCTGCGGCACGTACCAGGTCAAGCGCAGAGAGCGCAGGCGACGGAAGACCGGCTGCTCGAGGCGCTTGATCCACGCCAGCGCCATCGAGTCGGTCATGCCGTGAAAGTTGAGCTCGAGCCCCTCGAAGGTCGGCACGCTCATCAACCGCGCCGCGAACTCGAAGACCGCGCTCGCCGACAGCTTCACGCTCGCGGGGAAGCCGCGCACGAAGCGCCACTCGAGGCCAAAGGGCGACCACGCCACGCGGTGCTGGAGCAGCAACATCGCCGCGCGCCGCTCGAGCTCGGCCTTGCGCCGCCCGGGCAGGTGCGCGTGTCCCTCGACCTGCAGGCGAATGAAGTCGCCGCGCGGGTCCTGCCGTTCCATCAGGTAGTCGGCGAAGACGAGACGAGGCCCATCGTCGCCCGGGTTGGCGTGCACCGCTGCCAGCAGGTCCGCCTCGAGCACGTCCACCATCGGCTTCACGATTCTTCACCCGACGCTCACGCGCCGCCAGCGCTCACGTGGGTAGGGTGCACGCATGGCTTCGGCGAAGGCGCTGTTGGGCGCGGTGGCAGGACGGTTCCTCTTTCGGCATGGTCGGGTGACGCAGGTCGCGCGGTGGTCGGAGCACTTCGTGCGCTTCGACGTCGAGGGCGACGAGCTGAGCAGCGCGCGCTTCGTGCCCGGCGACAAGGTGCAGCTCTTTCTCCCCGACGTGGGCATGCGCACGTACACGCCGGTGGAGTGGAACGGCCGCGCCACCTTCTTCATCGGCTTCGTGCACGGCGATGGCCCTGGCTCGCGCTTCGTCGGCGGCGTGAAGGTGGGTGACGAGGCGGCGCTGTTCGGCCCACGGCGGTCCATCGATGCGTCGGCGCTCGACGGCCCGCTGGTGGTGGTGGGCGATGAGACGAGCCTGGGCGTCGCGGCCGCGCTGACGCGCGCGAAGAAGGAACGCCAGGTCACCGCGTTGCTCGAGTCGCGCTTCGAGGCCGAGACGCGCGCCGCTGCCGAGCAGCTCGGCTTGAAGACCGCGACCGTCACCGCGCCCGGCGGGCTCGTCACGCCGCTGCTCGCGCAGCTCGAGCTCGGCGCGGTGCCCGTCTTCACCGGGCGGGCGGCGAGCATCCAGGCGCTGAAGCATGCCGCGAAGGCGCGTGGGCTCCGCGTCGAAGGGCCGACCAAGGCGTACTGGGCCGAAGGAAAGCGCGGGCTCGACTGAGAACGAGCCGTAGAATGTGCGCGTGCCGGTGTCGGCTCCCATCACGCGAGGCGAGGTCGCCCTTTGCAGCCTCCCGCCCTACAGCGCGCAGCCGTGGCTCTCGATGGGCGTGGTGCTGCACTGGGCGCTGCTCGAGCAGGCCGGCGTCGCGACGCGCGTGGTGCGGCCGCTCGACCCTCCGTACGAGGTGCCGTCTTCCGTGCAGCACGCGTCGCTGCTCACCCTGACGTTCGACCCGCCGATGACCGAGCGGCTCGCCGCGATGGAAGCGGCCGACCGCGAGAGCCCCGGGTTCTTCGACGGCCTGCTCGACGCGCTGCTCTCGGGCGGCGAGCGCGTGGTGGGGCTCTCCCTCTTCCGCAACAACGTCGACGTCGGCCTGCACGTCGCGCGGCGGCTCAAGCAGCGCTCGCCTTCGACGAAGGTCGTCATCGGCGGACCCGAGGCCATCGAAGACCCGCGCGCGCTGCTCCTGCCCTTCGTCGACGTGGTGCTGGGCTCCGACGCCGACGCGAACCTGGTGCCGACGGTGCGCGCGCTGCTGGCAGGTGAGGCGCCGCGCCTGCGTCACGTCTTCACCGCCGCTGTTCCTGACCCGAGCGAGCTGCCCGTCGCGCCTCGTCCGCCCCGCCCCGCCATCGAATCGCGACGGCTGCTCCCGCTGCTGCAGGGCGACGCGCAGGCGACGATGCCGGTGCTGATGAACTGGGGCTGTCCGTACGGGTGCGCGTACTGCTCCAACCGCGTCACCTACGGCCGCTTCGAAGAAGGCTCGACCGACGCGGTGCTCGCCGAGCTCGACGGGCTGGTCGAGGGTTGGGCCGCGCTGCACCCCGGTCACGCGCCGGGCCTCTCGGTGAACTTGAGCGACGCCACCACCAACGCGCTGCCCGCGCAGTTCGACGCGCTGATGGATGGGATCGCTGCGCGGCTCCCGCGGTGGCCGCTGCGCCCGACGTTGCGCGGCCAGATGCTCTTCGACCAGCGCGTGACGCCCGAGCGTGTCGCGAAGTGGAAACGCGCGGGCTTTCGCAACACGTTCTTCGGCGTCGACGGGGCCGGGGCCGCGCTGCGGCGAACGCTCCATCGGCCCAGCGAGCTCGGGCACGTCGAGGCTGCGGCGCGCGCGTGGCTCGCCGAGGGGCTCGGGGGCCTGACGTTCGGTCTGCCGGTCGGTCTTCCCGGCGAGACCGAGGAAGACTTCGAGGCGGCGCTCGCCTTCGCCGAACGGGTGCTCGACGCGCGAGACGCTTCGCCGCCCCCCGCGCACGGCCGCGCCATCGAGGTGGTGACGGTGTTGCCCTACGTCGCCTTCCGCTCGGCGCAGGACGCGGCGTTCTCGGCCCAGCTCGGCGGCGCGCGCGGCGTGACGTGGCAGGCGCCGGTCGCCGGAGGTGACCCGAAGGTGCGCGCGCGGCGCTTCATGGCGGCGTTCGATCGCCTCGCCTCGCGCGTGGAGGTGATGTCTCCCGTGCCGCCGTACCTGATGCTGCCCGCGATGTTGCCCGGCGACCCGGCGGTCGAGGCGTGGCTCGCGCGCCATGGCCGCGTGTTCGACCAGCTGACGCCGCCCGCGCGCGTGCGCCACGACGCGCCGACGCGCACCGAGGGAGGGGCCGCCGCGCCGCTCGCGCAGGTCTCGGTGCCGGGCTGGCGCTTCGAAGGCTTCTTCGCGCGCGCGTCGTCGGTCATCGCGCTCTTCTCTTCCGCCGGCGGGCGCCGCGTCGCGCTCGAGCTCACACCGGCCGACCCCGCGCGGCGCGCCTTCGCCCACACCGCGCGCGGCAACCTGAGCTACCTGAAGCAGTGGGACGCGCACCCGTGTGACTTCGACGAGACGCTGGTGCGCGCGTGCGTCGGCGCCCTGGAGCGCGCGCCATGATCAGCCGCGTCTGGCGCATCGTCGAAGTGATCCTCGCGCTCGCGGCGGCGGCGTTGGTGCTCTCGGCGGCCGGGCTTCGCGCGCTGTGGCTCACCGAGGTGCGCACCATCGTCGAGGGCTTCGGCTCGGCGCTGCGGTTGCTGCCGTCGGACCCGGCGACCTTCGTGTCCACCGTGCTCGCGATCGTGCGCGCCTCGGCCCTGCTTGGTCCGACGCTGGCCGTACTCTTGCGCGCGCCGCGCCATCGCCTCGCGTGGCTGCCGCTGCTGCTCCTGTTCTTCCCCTTCGTCTTCGGCCTGTCGGTGCCGGCGCTCAGCTCGTGGTCGATGTGGGCGCTCTTCGTCTTCACGCTCGTGCCGGCGACGTGGGCCGTGCTGCGCAAGCGCGCCGCGCCCTTCGTGTTGCTGCCATGGGTGGCGTGCTTCGAGCCGATGCTCGGTCACGCACCGCCGAGCGACCTCGCGTGGCCGCCCGAGCGGTTGTGGACGCACTGCGCCGGGAATGACGGCACGCGGCCGAGCGACTTGAGCGCCGACGTCTTGAGCACGCGCTACTTCTCGGTGACCTCCGTGTCGCCGGAACTCCAGCTGCTGGCGGGCGAGCGGAACTCGTTCTGGGTGCACCACGTGCCCGGCGGTGCGGGGACGCTGGGGCCGGCACTCCCGAAGCTGCAGGGCAACTTCTGGGAAGGCTGCCAGCGGGACGGCGTGGTGTGGCTCGCCAAGCGCGGCTTCCTCTGTCGCGCCGATGCACAAGACGCCTCGTGTCGCGACGCGATGGGCCCCGACACCGCGGGGCTCGAGCTCGACTACGTCGACGTGCACTGCCCGCCGCAGACCTCGAAGGTGTGGGTGAGCCAGCTGCTGCGCGGCGGCGTGCTCGAGGTCGACACCGAGAATTGGTCGCAGGCGTTTCACCCGGTGATTCCCGGGCTCAACCTGCAGCTCACCAGGCCGCGCGCCGATGGGAAGCTGGTCGGCATCACCGCCACGAAGTTGGTCGTCATCGACCCCGTGACCTGGAAGGTCGAGCACGAACAGGCGGCCGGGTTGGTGGCGATGGGCGTCGACCTGTGCGCGGCCAGTGGCGTGGTGGTGGTGACCGATTTCACCGGGCGGGTGCGGGAGTTCGAGCCCGAGCCCGGCGGTGGGTACCGGTTGAGCGCGGCGACATTCCTGCCTGCGCCGCGGCGGGTGGCGGTGTCGGCGGATTGCTCGCGGGTGTTGGTGACGTCGGGCGATGACCGGCATGCGTTTCTGCTTCGGCGCGAGGGGCTCACCGAGGAGCGGGTGTTCAAGCTCGGGCCGGGGTTGCGGGACGTGGCGTTCATCGACGAGCGGACGGCCGCGGCGGCGGACGCGTGCACCATCAATTGGCTCACGCTGCCGTGAAGCGCGTCTCGCCTCACCCTGACCCTCTCCCCACGGGGAGAGTGAACAATGTGCTCTGCTCGCAACGGTGAAGCTGATTCGACTCGGTGGACGCGGCGGCGTCCCGCTCATCGCGCTGCACGGCGGCCCCGGCGAGACGCACCACGTGCTGCGCCCCCACCTCGACCGCCTCGCGACGCCGGCGCGCGAGCTCGTCTTCTACGACCAGCGCCGGGAGCCGGTGCCGTGGCAGCAGCACGTCGCCGACCTCGAGTCAATTCGCGCCGAGCTCGGAGTGCCCACCCTCGACCTGCTCGGCTTCTCGTGGGGCGCGACGCTAGCGTTGCTCTACGCCGCTGAACATCGCGCGGCCGTGCGCCAGCTCATCATGCTCTCGGTGCCCGGCACGCCGCGCGCGGTCGACCCCGCGCCCGCCCACGCCACCCTCGCCGCCGAGCTGCCCACGCTCGACCCGGCCCGCCGCGCCTTCGTGCTCGCCATCGCGCCGTGGCTCGCCGACCCGCGCGCCGCGCTGCGCGTGTCCCCGGTCGTCCGCGACGACACCGTGGCGAAGGCCGTCGACGCGTCGCTCGGCAAGGTGCACCACCGCGCCCTTGCGACGAACGCGAAGGGCCCGCGCGCGCTCGTGGTGCACGGCGAGCTCGACCCGGTCCCGCTGGACCACGCGCGCGCGGTCGCCGACGCGTTGGGCGCGACGTTCCTTCCCATCGCGAGCTCGGGTCACGCGCCGTTCGTCGAGCAGCCCGAGGCGACGCTCGCCGCGCTCGAGTCCTTCCTGGGCAGCGCGTGAGCCGGCTTGCGCCCCGCCTGAGCGTCGTGGTGCCGGTGCTCGACGAGTCGGCGTCGCTGGGTGAGCTGGTTCGCCGCGTGACGAACGCCGGGCTGCCGTTGCACGAGCTCCTCTTCGTCGACGACGCGAGCACCGACGGCACCTTCGACGCCCTGCGCTTCCTCTCGCGTGACGAGCCGAGGCTGCGGGCGCTGCGCCTGCGCCACAACGTCGGCAGCCAGCGCGCGCTGCTGGCGGGCTTCGAGGCCGTGACCGGCAACGTGGTCGCGTGTCTCGACGCCGATCTCCAGCAGCCACCGGAGATCCTCACCGCGGCGCTGACCCGCTGGCACGCGGGCTTCGACGTCGTGCACCTCGTGCGCTCGGGGCGGCAACACGACAGCGCGATGCGCGGGCTGGCGACGCGCCTCTTCTACGGGGCGTACAACGCGCTCGCGACCGTGCCAGTGGTGCCCGACTCGGCCGACTTCAAGCTGCTCGACGCGGCCTGCCTGCCGCCGCTGGTGCTCGCGCAGCCACGTTTCTTGCGCGCGGCGATTCACGCCCTGCCCGGCGCGCAGACCTCGCTGGAATACGACGCCGCCCCGCGAAGGCACGGCGCCTCGCGCTACGACGCGAAGAGGTTGCTCACCGCGGGCATCGAGGCGTTCGCCGAGGCGCTCGCCCCCTCGCTGCTCCGGCCGCCACCGCGCGCCGAGGTCGTCGAGCGCTTGCGCTGAGTGGGCAACAACACGCGCGGCGTGCGCGGCGCCGGAGTCTGCCCACGCACGCGCGCCCACAGCTCGGGCAACTGCTTGAGCGCCGTGCGGCCGTAGTGCCTGGCGAACAGCACCGTCTCGAGATCGACCCGGCTGAACGAGTTCACCGCGTCGAGCGCGAAGAGCGCCGCGTTGGCGAGCCGGTCGGGCAGCGCGGGCAGGTGCTCGGCGCGCAGCCGCTCGCGCACCGGCGCCGGGAGCAGCGGCATCATGCGGAAGAGCAGGTCGACGCGCTGGTAGAAGGCCTTCACCGTCTCGGCGTCGGCGCGCTCGGCCTCGAGGTGCGGGTGACGGAAGACGCGCGTCTGGCCGCGGTTGATGAGGTCGACCTGGTCTTGCGTCAGCACGCCGGTCTCGAGCGCGCGGCGGGTCAGCTCGATGCCGGGCACGTAGGTGAGCCAGAACGTCTGGATGCGGCGCGGCGGGTACTTCGCGTACAGCGCGCGCGCCTTTTCCTGCGCGCCGAGCGGCTCGTTGGGCAACCCGAGGATGTGGTCGAGCTTCACGTTCAGCTTCGCGGCGGCCATCGCCTCGAGCGCCTTCTCGAGATCGGCTTCCTTTTCCCAGCGCAGCAGCTCGCGCCGCTTGTATTCCTCGTCGGCCGACTGCACGCCGATCTGCACGTGCACGCAGCCCGCGTCCTTGAGCATCTGCGCGATCTCGCGGTCCATGAAGCGCGGGTGCGAGAGGCATTGGAAGGGCGCCTTGATCTCCTTTGCGTAGCGGCGCGTGAACTCGGCGATCCATTCCTTGTCGACCGTGAAGATGTCGTCTTCGACGTCGACGTAGTTGAGGCCCCAGCGCGCCTTTGCGTCGTTGAGCTCGCGCATCACGTGCTCGACCGAGCGCTGCCGCACGTACTTGCCGCCGCCCTTGCCCGGCAGCTTCGCGAAGAAGTTGTTGAAGCAGAACGTGCAGCGGTACGGGCAGCCGCGCGACGTCATGATCAAGTAGTGGTCGGCGAGGTGCAGGTGGTCTTCCCACAGCTCCTTGTCGGCGAACGGGAAGGCGTCGAGGTCTTGCACGAAGGCCGCGTTCGGCCCCTTCACCAGCGCGCCGCCGTCGCCGCGCCACCAGAGGTTGGGAATGGGACGCGCGGGCCGCCGCTCGCCCCGCTCGAGCGCCTCGCACAACGAGACCAGCGCCGCCTCGCCCTCGCCCACGCACACGAAGTCGACGCACTCGTTCTCGAGGCACACCTCGGGCACCGCCGACGGGTGCACGCCGCCGAAGATGACCGGCACGCCCAGGCGCGCGCGCGCCTTCCGCGCCAGCTCGAGTGACCACTGGTAGGTCGGCGTCAGCACGCTGAAGGCGATGAGGTCGGGGTCGGCCGCGGCCAGCTCGTCGACGAGCAGGTCGTCGCGCGAGAACACGTCTTTGAGCACCGGCACGTCGAAGTAGTAGCGGTCGTTGAAGAGCGCGGGCGTGAAGACCAGCGCGGTCTCGTGACCCGCCTCGCGCAACACCGCGCTGAGCATCGAGGTGCCGAGCTGTTCCTGGCCGAGGGCGACGAAGGCGACGCGCACGAGGGCGACGCTACTACCAAGCGGGGGCGCGCTTTCGTGTCACGATGTGCGCGCGATGCAGGGTCCGGTGCGCTCGGTGTGCGTGGTGGGGGGAGGCACGGCCGGGCTGTTCGCCGCCCTCTTCCTGCGCCGCCGCTTCCCTGCGCTGAGCGTCACGCTGCTCGAGAGCCCGACGGTGCCCATCATCGGGGTCGGAGAGGCGACCACCACCCTCATGCCGCCCTTCCTGCACCTCGAGCTCGGCCTCGACGTGGAAGCGCTCTTCCGCGAGGTGCGGCCGACGTGGAAGCTGGGCATCACCTTCGAGTGGGGCCCGGCCGACGACTTCTTCACCTACCCCTTCGGGCCCGCCGACCCCGTCGAGGCGCTGCTGCACGACGGCACGCTGCGCACCCAGTCGCTCACCTCGCGCTTGATGGGCGCCCACCGCGCGCCGCTGGTGCGCGAACCCGACGGCTCGGTGCGCTCGATGCTCGGTGAGCTCAAGTTCGCGTACCACCTCCACAACGCGCCCTTCGTCGACTTCCTGCTGCGGCACGCGCTCGAGCGCGGCGTCACCCACGTGCGCGCCGACGTCACGCGCGTCGAGACCGGCCCCCGGGGCGTCGAGGCGCTGCACCTGCACGACGGGCGGCGCGTGGCCTTCGACCTCTTCGTCGACGCGAGCGGCTTCAAGTCGCTGTTGCTCGGCGAGGCGCTGGGCGTGCCGTTCACCGACTGGTCCTCGAGCCTCTTCTGCGACCGCGCGCTGGTGACCAACGTGCCGCACGGCGGGCTGGTGCGCGCGGCCACCACGGCCGAGACGATGAACGCCGGGTGGTGCTGGCGAATCCCCGTCGAGGCCGACGACCACCGCGGGTACGTCTTCAGCTCGCGCTTCCTCGGGGACGAGGGCGCGCTCGCGGAGTTCGCCGCCGCCAACCCCGCCTGGCCCCGCGAGACCCCGGTGCAGTGGGTGCGCTTCCGCTCGGGGCGCCACCACGACTTCTGGCGCGGCAACGTCGTCGCGCTCGGCAACGCCTTCGCCTTCGTCGAGCCGCTGGAGTCCACCGCGCTGCACATGGTGCTCTTCGCGCTCGACGCGCTCGGCGACGGGCTCGCGCGGCTCGGCCGGGGGGAAGACGCGCGCGTGGCCGCCCACAACGCCGAGCTCGGCGCGCACTGGGACGCGCTGCGCTGGTTCCTCGCGGCGCACTACCGCTTCAACGAGCGGCGTGACTCGCCCTTCTGGAAGGAAGCCCGCGCCCGCGTCGAGCTGGGGCCGGTGCAGGGCGCCGTCGAGCGGCTGGCGAAGGAAGGGCCGTGGCTCGAACAGCACGGCCGCCGCTTCGCGCCCGATGATCCGACCTTTGGCCACGCGGGGTTGATGATGGTGCTGCTCGGCCAGCGGGTCAGCGCCGCGCCGCCGAAGTTGCCCCTGCTCTCTCGCGCCGCGTGGCAGCAGCGCGCCGCGAAGGAAGAGGCGCTGGTCGCGCGCGCGTTGAGCGTGACCGAGGCGCTGGCGTGGCTGCGGGAGCACCCCGGGGCGCTGCACGACTCCGTCGTCCAGGGGTGGATGCGCGCCGAGCAGCTGCGCGGCTGAGCGTCAGTCGCGCTCGGGCTTGCCGGGCACGAAGCTCGCCTTCACGTCGCGCGCGGCGAACCACTTCACCATCGCCAGCTGCGCGGGCTTCTCCGTGCCGTAGTGCGTGCCGTCGATGACGTTGACCTGGGCCGCCTTCGCCTGCGCGAGGAACTTCTCGCGCACCGCGCTCACGAAGGGCAACGCGCAGGGCGACGCGGCGTTGCCGGTGATGAAGGTGGTGGCGCCCAGCGCGAGGGCGGCCTCGAGGTTGGAAGGATCAGCGCCTCCGCCCGCGACGACGGCGACGCGACCGGCCGCTTCGCGGGCGGCGTTCACCAGCCGCACGGGGATCTCGGCGCCCAGCGTGGTCCTCAGCGCGGTGGTGAGCGCGGCGACCGACAGCGTGGTGTCGCCGACCACCGCCGCGCCGCCCGGAAGGCCGCGCGCCATGGGCAGAAAGACCTGCCGCTGCGTGAGCCCGAGCGCCTCGGCGATGAGCGCGCTCGGCGAGAGCTCAGGGTGGTGATCGAGCGGCGCGTGCGCGGTGTAGATGCTGATGCCGTCGCGCTGCAGCCGCTCGAACGTGCGCTGCGGAATCGGCGCGAAGACGTCACCCTCGGCGTCGTCGATGGGATGCTCGGTGAAGACGAAGGTGCGGGGCGCGAGCTTCTTGAGAATCGCGTCGGACGGGAAGACGCAGGTGACGACGTGGTCGACCTCAGCCGAGCCGCGCACCATCAGCCCGTTGCCGCGCGGAGCCCACTCGGGCTCGGTGAAGTTGCGCCAGTGCGGCGTCTCGTAGACCACGGGCAAGATCTGCAGCCAGTCGTCGCCCTCGACCTGTCGAACGCCCAACGCCTCATCGAGCCACTGCACCAGCGAATCGCGTTTCATGCGCGCCCCCGCCCTCTGACCAAGTGAAGCACGCGCCGACCACGCGATCGACTTCCCACGTGCTACGCAGCCGCCCATGCGTTTCTTGATCGCCGGCGGCGTCCTCCTCCTCCTCGGGCTGTCCCTCGCGGAGTACACGCGCCGCAACCCGCAGAAGAAGGACACGGTCTCGGCCACCGACGGCTCCGGTGACTCGACGGGCGACTTGGCCGGCGACGCGAAGGGCGACCCCAGGAAGAAGTGGCCCAAGGCGATGGCCACCCTGCTCGAGCTCGACGCGCCCGGCACCGACAGCCCGGCGGCGCCCGCGGCGGAGTTCACCGCGCTGCTCGGCAAGCCCACCGACGCCGCGCTCGCCGGCTACGCGCCGTTGACCGGCGGCCCCTTCAGCGCGCACCACCTGAGCGGCGGCTTCAACAGCGCCCTCTTCGTGATGGACGCGCAGGGCAAGAGCGCGCTGGTGCGGGTCGAGAGCGGCGAGGCCCCGAAGGTGCTCTTCGTGCGCGACCAGCCCATCACCGCGCTCGACGTCGACGGCAGCACGGCCTTCTTCGCGTCGGGAGGCGTGGTGGGCGCGACGCTCGCGCGCGGCGGAGAGCCGGTGACGGTGCGCGCGCGCTTCAAGAACGCGACGGTGACGAGCCTCGCGGCCTCGGGCGACACGCTGGTGCTGACGCTGATGCCGAAAGACGCCGACCCGAAGTCGACCGACGCGGTGGGCGCGGTGGTGTCGCTCACCGGCTCGGGCGAGCTCTCGCTCATCGCCAGCGAGGTCGAGCGGCCGCGCGCGGCGCAGACCGACGGCAAGGACGCGTGGTGGATCTCCAGCGCCGGCTCGCTGTGGCGCGGCGCGCTCGATGGCTCGTTCAGCTCGATGCTCACCGACGAGGCCGACGAGCCGCTGGCGCTCGAGGGCGATGCGCTGTTCTTCAATTCTCCCCGGGGCTCGGGCCCCGAGCTGCGCCGCATCGGCCGCGCGGGCGGCAACCTGCAGACCCTCATCGCCGCCGACGTGGGCCAGCTGACCGTCACCTCGGGGCTGGTGCGCTTCACCACGCGCGGCGCGGGCGCGGGCCTGCTCGAGCTGACGTCGGGCGCCGAGGCGACCAAGGTGCTCGCGCTGCCAGCCAGCGGTCGCGGCCTGGCGGTCGGCGGCACCACGGTGTTCTTCGTGACGCAGGGCGATGACGGCCGCTCGGTGGTCTGGGCGAAGTAGCCATCGGCGTTGCCCGCGGGGTAGCGTCAGCGCTTCCGTCGTCGGGGCCGGAGTGAAGGCAATCACGTGAAGTGGGTCGCCCTCGTCGGTCCTGAGATCGAAGAAAACCTGTCGCTGCGGTACCTCGCCAGCGCGCTCCAGCGCGACGGCCTGCACGTCGAGTTGGTGGCCTTCAACGACGGCGGGCGGCTCAACCACGTCGTGCAGCAGCTGCTCTCGGCCTCGACGCCGCCGCTGCTCATCGGCATCTCGATGGCCTTTCAGTGGCGCGCGCCCGACATGCTGGCGCTGGTGGTCGCGCTGCGCGAGGGCGGCTACCGCGGCCACATCACGCTGGGTGGTCACTTCGCGACCTTCGCGGCGAGCGACGTGCTGCGCGACTTCCCCGAGGTCGATTCCATCTGCCGGCAGGAAGCCGAGGAGACGCTGGTCGAGCTGGCGCGCCATCTCCGCGCCGAGACCGACTGGCGTGCGCTGGCGGGCCTCGCGGTGCACTCGCCTGGTGGGCCGCAGCTCAACCCGCTGCGCCACGTGCCCGACCTCGCGACGCTCGCCTGGCCCGATCGCCGGGGAGAACCAGCCGCCGCCTTCGGTCACCGCATCGCGCCGCTGGTCAGCACCCGCGGCTGCTACGCCAACTGCACGTTCTGCTGCATCGCCGCGTGGCACGAGCAGGCGCTGCCGGGGAAGCGCTACCGCGAGCGCCCGCTCGAAGACGTGGCCGACGAGCTGGCCGCGCTGCACCACGACCGCGACATCGACCTCTTCGTCTTCCACGACGACAACTTCTTCCTGCCCAGCGGCGTAAAGAACGCAGCGCGCATCAGCTCGCTGGCGCGCATGCTCAAGGACCGCGGCGTCGAGAAGTACGCGACGGTGGTGAAGGCGCGGCCGACCGACGTGCAGCCGCGCGTGTTCGAAGCCCTCAAGCACGAGCTGCACTGCGTGCGCGTGTACGTGGGCATCGAGACCGACGCCGACCAGGGCCTCGCGACGCTGCAGCGCTGGGCGCAGAGCAAGCACAACCACGCGGCGATGGCGGAGGTCGAGCGGCTCGACCTCTACACCTGCTTCAACATCTTGCTGTTCGACCCCGACACCACGCTGGCGAGCCTCGAAGACAACCTCGCCTTCATGGACAAGTTCGCCCACCACCCGTTCAACTTCGGGCGCACCGAGCTGTACGCGGGCACGCCGCTGCTCCACCGCATGCAGGCCGAGGGGCGCGCGCGCGGTGACTGGCTGCAGTGGGACTACTCGATGGCCGACGAGCGCATCGAGCGCGTGTTCCAGCTGACGAGCCGCGCGTTCGACGAGCGCAACTTCGGCAGCAAGTCGCTGGCGAACACCATGATGGGCATGCGCTTCGACCTCGAGGTGGCGCGGCACTTCCACCCCGAGCGCTTCGACGCGCGGTGGCTGACCGAGGCGAAGGCGCTGAGCCGCGAATTGGGCCGCGGCTCGGTGCAGGCGATGCGCGCCATCGTCGCGCGCGTGACCGGCGGCGTGCCGGCGCGAGACGACACCGCGTTTGCCGACGAGCTCACGAAGGAACTGCGCGCGCAAGACGAGCGGCTCGGTGAGCGCGCGCTGGAGGTGTTGACCGCGCTCGCGGCCGCGTTGCCCGAAGGCCGGCCGATGAGTGCGTGGGGTGACGTCGTCGCGACGCCGCTGCAGAAGGGCCTTCACCCCGAGGTGCGGCCGTGAGCGACGAGAAGCCCGACGACGCGCCCCGCAAGATCTTGATGCCCGAGGTGTTGCCGCGGCCGATGTCGTTCCCCGGCACCGCCGCCCGGGCTCGCGTCATCGCGCACCTGCGCCTGCTGGCGACGACCGGGGTCGCGACGTTGTCGCTCGCGGCGTGCCCCTTCCTCGTGGTCGACCCGCTGCCGCCGCCGGCGAAGTGCAAGACCAGCGGCGTCTCCGCCGACCTCGTCGCGGACGTCACGGCCGGCGGCAACCTGCGAGGAGACGCGGGTGTGCTCAGCGACGGTGGGCTCCCGGACGGAGGCACGCTCGACCTCTTCACGCTCTCGCTGCGGTCGAAGACGAACGGCTTCGACATCAACGCGCTTCTTTCCTCGACCAACGCGTCGGTGGTCGAACTCAACGGCCAGCTCATCACCGGCGGCCTGTTCGTCGTGTTCGCGCCGATCGACGCGTCGCAGCCGGTCAGCTTGCGCTTCAACACCACCTGCGAAGGTGGGGTGGGCGTGGCGTTGGTGGCCGAGCTCACGCCGGGCGGCACCAACCAATACTCCGTGAAGCTGACTGACGCCCCCTGACCAATTCGCCCATGAACAACGACCCGAAGCAGAAGCCCGACGACGCGCCTCGCAAGATCTTGATGCCCGAGGTGTTGCCGCGGCCCATGTCGTTCCCCGGCACCGCGGCGCGCGCGCGCGTCATCGCTCACCTGCGCCTGTTGGCGACGACCGGCGTGGCGACGCTGTCGCTGGCGGCGTGTCCGTTTCTCGTCGTCGATCCGCTGCCGCCCCCGGCGAAGTGCAGGTCGAACGGCGGCGGCCTCTCGGGTGACCTGCTGGGGACCGTCAGTCCCGGTGGAACGCTCACCACCGACGGCGGTACGACGGTCGATGCCGGGCTGGCCGATGGAGGCACGCCCGCGCTCTTCACGCTCGAGCTGCGGCAAATGGGCACGGGGAACATCGGCGTCGACGCGCTGGTGGAGTCGCGGAACGCTTCCGTCGTGCAGGTGCGCGGCAACGTCGGGGCCAACGACTTCCGCGTCGTGTTCGCCGCCACCGACCCCGCGCAGCCGGTCACGCTCCGCTTCAAGACCAGTTGCGAGGGCGGCGCCGGGGTCGTGCTGGTGGTCGACTGCAACCCGAGCGGGACCGGCCAGTACTCCGTGGTGCTGACCGACGCGCCTTGAGCCAGCTCGTCGTCGCCAACGCCACGCAGCAGCTCGAGCGGGACCATGCGACGTGGGCCGCGTGGGGCGCTGGCCTCGACCGCGCGCAGTTCGCCTTGCGCGAGCAGCGGCTGCGCGCGCACCCGTGGGCCGCCAAGACGCTCACCTCGTTCTGGTGGGTCGACGCGTCGGGCGCGCCGCTGTCGTCGTGCGAGCTGTTCGTCGATGAGGCGGTGGTGGGCGGGCAACGCGGGCTCGCCGGGACGGTCGCGTCGGTCTTCACCGAGGAGCGCCTGCGCGGGCGAGGTCACGCGGCGGCGATGCTCGAGGCGCTGCGGCAGCGCGAGGCGTCACGGCTGCTGGCGCTCACGCTGTTTTCTGAGATTGGCGAAGGCCTCTACGCGCGTCTCGGGTACCGCGCCGTGCCCGCGTTCGATCTCTTCTTCCCCGCGTCAGCGACGAAGCCGCCGAGGGTCGAGTGGCTCGAGGGCGTGTTGCCGGTCGCCCGGCCGAGTGAGGCGCTTGACGCGCTGGTGCTCCCGCTGTCCGCCACGCGGCTCGACTGGCACCTCGAGCGCGAACGCATCTACGGCGAGGCGCTCAGTCGCCCGGTGTTGCCGTTTCACGGCGCGCGCGTCGGCGCGTCGACCATCACCTTCACCGCGTACTGGAAGACGAACGAGCTGCAGGTGCTCTCGCTCGACGCTGATGATGAGGCGGTGCCGGGGTTGTTCGACGCCGCGAGGCATGCGGCGCACGTCGCGGGCTTGCCGGTGGTGAGGTGGTGGGAAACGCGGGGACTGCCGGCCTTCGCTGATCAGCGGCGGGCGCCGCGGACGGATGAGTTGCCGATGTTCTTGCCGCTGCGTGCCCAGGCGACGGCGTGGGTGAAGGTCGAGCGCGGCCTCTGGGCCTAGCCCCCTCTCCCCCTGGGGAGAGGGTTGGGGTGAGGGGAGTCACCTCGCGAGCGCCAACGCGCACCGCAATCAGCGACGTCGTCAGCGCGTCTCCCCTCACCCCGGCCCTCTCCCCAGGGGGAGAGGGGGCTCAGTGACCCTTCTTCTTCTTCGTCACCGGCTTCTTCACGGGCGCCTTCTTCGCGCTGGGCTTCTCGACGGCCGCGAGCGTCACCTCGAACTTCGTATCCGCGCCGAGCGTCACCTCGCGCGACTGCGGCTGATACCCCGCGAGCTCGAAGCTCAACGCGACCGGCGCCTCTTCCCGCGCGAGGTCCACGTCGAGCGGAGTCAGCCCGAGCACCTCGGCACCACGCTTCACCGTCGCCTTCGCCGGCACCGAGGTGATGGTGAGGTGCACGGTGGGCTTCGGCGCGTCGGCCTTCGGTTCTTCGGGCGGCGGCGTGACGACCTTCGGTTCCTCGGGCGGCGTCACCTGCGTCGGCGCGGTCTTCTCGCCCGGCGCCTCGACGGTCTCAGCCGGGCCCTTGAGGAACAGCCACGCACCGCCGAGCAACACCAGCCCGAGCACCGCGCCCGCGATGATCAACGGCATCTTCGACGGCTTCACCGCCTCGGCGAGATCGGCCTCGGTCACCGCCGACGGCACCTCGACCGGCTCGTTGATGCGCACCGCGGGAATGCGGTCTTGCGAGAGGCGCGGGTTGGCGAACGGCTCGAGCGCGTCGGCGAGCTCGGCAGCAGACGCGTAGCGATCGGCCGGCAGCTTCTCGAGACACTTGAGCACCACCGCGGCGAGCCCGGGCGGCAGGCGCTCGCCCGCGTGCGTCACCTCGGGCAGCGGAGGCGGCGGCGACTGGGTGATCTCCAGCACCAGCTTGCCGAACGTCTCGCCCTTGAAGGGCTGATCACCCGAGAGCAGCTCGTAGAGCACCAGGCCCACCGCGTAGACGTCGATGCGCGCATCGGCCTCGCCGCCCATTGCCTGCTCGGGCGCCATGTACTCGGGCGTGCCGACCACCACGCCGGCCTTGGTGCCCACGCGCGGGAGGTCGCCGATCGGCCGCAGCAGCTTGGCGATGCCGAAGTCGAGCAGCTTCACGAACTCCTTGCTGGCTTCCTTCGTGAGGAAGAGGTTCTCGGGCTTGATGTCGCGGTGCACCACGCCGACCTGGTGCGCGGCGTGGAGCGCGCGCGCCGCCTGCTGGGCGATTCGCACCGAGCGCACCACGCCGAACGTCTCGTCGGTCATCGCGTCGGCGAGCGAGCGGCCCTCGAGCAGCTCCATCACGCAGAACACCACGCGCTGGTGCTCGCCCCACGCCTCGTCTCCGAAGTCGCTCACCTGCACGATGTGCGGGTTGTGGATGTTCTCGACCGCCTTCACCTCTTGAATGAAGCGCTGGACGAACTCGGGCTCGACGACGTGTTCCTGCTTGAGCACCTTCACCGCGACCGCGGCGTTCGAGCGCGTGTCGGTGGCCCGGTACACGCGCGCCATCGCGCCTTCTCCGAGCACGCTCTCGAGCTTGAAGTGCGAGAGCGAACGCCCGCTCAGGTCGGGTTCGACGACCTCGACCTCGGGCTCGGGCACCTTGATGGCGAAGTTCCCCGACACGGTGCGCGCCTGCCAGCGCGTGCGCAGCGCGGTGAGCTCCTTGGCGAGCGCCTCGGCCGAGCTCGGCTCTGCGCGCGCCTTCTTCAGAATGGTCTCGATGGGCGCCGCTTCCTTGCCGCCGCCGACCACGCCGAGCAGCGCCAGCGCGAGCATGCGCACGTCTTCCTGCGGCGTGTCACCGCCCTGCGCGAGCCCGGCGAGCGACGCGTCGAGCACCGCGGGCTGGCCCGGGTAGATGTCGTCGGCGTCGAGCACGCCCATCACCAGTCCCGCGGCGTGGAGCGCGGCCAGCCCCTCGGCGAGCTCGATGGCCATCGCCAGCAGCGGCACGGTGTCCTGCTTCGGGCAGGCAGACAGCGGAATCCAGTCGACGAGCGAGAGCACCGCGGCGGGGCGGCCGTCGTTGAGCACCGTGGCGCCGCGCACCATGCGGAGCGACGGGTGGCTCACCTGCGCGAGCGCCTCGGTGCGCGAGACGAAGCCCGCGGGGTCCAACGCGAAGGGCTTCTTGACGACCCTCAGCTCGACCGGCGCGCCGTCGACCTGCCCGCGAAAGCGCTCGGCCCGCGGACCGTTCGCGCGCCGTTCGAACAGCTGGGCGACCGCCGCACTCGAAGTCACTGCTTCACCCGGGGTCACTGCGTCACCACTCCCTCAAAGTCGCCCTGAACCTTACCCGACTGGCAGCCCAACGAGCACGCTGCCGTCCGTCACTCGGTCTTGAGGACGCGCGACAGCACCTGCGCGGTGAAATTCACGAGCGGAATCACGCGCTGGTAGTCGAGCCGCGTGGGGCCGATGACCCCCACCGTGCCCAGCACCTGATCATCCGTTCCATAAGGGCTGGCGATCAACGTGACGTCGCCCTGGCTGCCGAACTCGCTCTCGGCGCCGATGAAGATCTGCATCTCGCGCGCACGCTGCACGCGGTCGAGCAGGGCCAGCAGCTTGTGCTTCTCGTCGAGCGCCTTGAAGAGCGCGCGCATGCGCTTGACGTCTTCGGCGAACTCCGGCGCCTCGAGGAAGGTGCCGGTGCCCTCGATGACCACGCGCTCGTTCGACGACACGTCGGTGGCGGCGGCGCCGAGCTTGAGCGCGCGCGCGGTGACCTGGTCGTACTGCATGCGCTGCGCGTCGAGCTCCTGGAGGATGCGCGAACGCAGCTCCTCGATCGACGTCGCGCCGGGCAGCAACTCGTTCAAGTAGTTGGCGGCCTTCTGGAGGTCGTCGGTGGTCACCGGCCCGTCGAGCGCGACGAGCTTGTTCTGCACCTGGCCGCCCTGCCCCACGAGGATGGCGAGCGCCTTGTCGGTCCCGAGCCGCACGAACTCGATGCGCGAGAGCGTGCCGGCGGAAGGCCGGGGAATGAGCACCACGCCCGCGTGCCGCGAGAGCAGGTGGAGCACCTTGCCCGCCTCGGTCATGCGCTCTTCGCCGCTGGTGGCCGCCGCGAGCCCGGACTGGATGAGCTGCTGATCAGCCGTGTTGGGCGCGCGCAGCTGGAGCAGCGAGTCGACGAAGAAGCGGTAGCCCTGGTTGGTGGGCACGCGGCCGGCCGAGGTGTGCGGCTTCTCGAGGAAGCCCAGCGCCTCGAGGTCGGACAGCACGTTGCGCATCGTCGCGGGGCTGACGTCGAACTCCGCGCGGCGCGTGAGGTGCTGGCTGCCGACGGGCTCGCCTGACGTGATGAATTCCTGAACGACGGCGCGGAGCACGTCTCGCGATCGTTCGTCGAGTTCTTCGGTCACCGGCGCACTCTCTTGCTCATCGGCCGTCGATATTCTGCCCGGAAATGGGGCTGGAATTCCCCCCGAACTGTCAGGTTGTTTGACCGTTTGCCAGCGTCCGAGAACGCGGGGTTGTCCGACATTTCAGCATGCCCGCTCCCGTCGCCCGATCGGTGGTGTCCCCCGCTGCGACCCGCACCTCGCACCCGACGTTGTCGGCCGGCGCGAAGGGCCCGGAGGTCGAGCGGCTCCAGCGGCTGCTGACGCGCGTGGGGCAGGACCCGCATGGCATCGATGGAGACTTCGGCGCGAACACGAAACGCGCGGTCGAGGCCTTCCAGAAGTCGGTGAAGTTGCCCGTCACCGGCGTCGCGAACCAGGCGACGTGGTCGGCGCTCGAGGCGAAGGTGAGCAAGCTCGACGCGGCGGCGAAGCAGACGAAGACCGAGCGCTTCGTGAACGCGACGTTGCCCGCGCGGCGTGAGCTCTTGAAGTTGCAGCGGCAGGTCGATGCCTTCACCGCCGATGGGCGCGTCACCGCGAGCGAGAAGCAGCAGCTCCGCGCGCAGGCCGGCAAGGCGAAGGACGCGGCGTCTTCACTCGTCGCCGCGGAGTCGAACCCGGTGCTCGACACGTTGGCGAAGGTCGAGCTGATGACGAAGCAGGGCACGCTGACCGCGAAGGCGCAGGACGTGGTGGCGAAGCTGCGTGCGACGCGGGCCGCGCTGACGACCGAAGCGAAGCGGGAGGCCGGCCGTGCGGTGTTGCCGAAGGGCTGGAGCCAGCCGTTCGCCGGCATCGCGACGAAGGACCTCACGGTGCAGGGGCTGCGCGCGCACGTGGTGGCCATCGACCTCGCCGACCCGCGCGTGAAGCTGCAGGCCAACGCCGAGAGCGAGCGCGGGAAGACCGTCGAGTCGTTCGCGCGGAACCACGGCGCCGAGGTGGCCATCAACGGCGACTTCTTCTCGTGGGGCTCGTACCGGCCGTCGGGGCTCGCGGTGACGAACGGCAAGCAGTGGGCCGGCACGTCGAACGGCTTCGAGGGCTTCCTGGCGTTCAACGGGCGGCACGCTGAGGTCGCGCCGCCGCGCACGCACAACCCCGACTGGAGCCGCAACGTCATCAGCTCGCGGCCCACCGTACTCATCGACGGCAAGGCGACCGCGACCGACCCGGCGAAGAACGAGCGCAGCGCACGCACGGGCATCGGGCTGTCGAAGAGCGGGCGGGTGCTCTACCTGGTGGCGGTCGAGGGGAAGAGCGGCGTGCGCGGGCTCACCGGCACCGAGCTGGGGAAGTTCATGCACTCGCTCGGCGCGGATGACGGCGTCGCGATGGACAGTGGTGGCAGCGCGCAGCTGTTCGTCGGTGGGCGCGGCATGGTGCAGAGGTCGACGGATCCGGGTGGCGCGCGCGCAGTGGCGAACGTGTTGATGGTGCAGTCCAGCGGGCGCTGAAGGCCTCGAGGGTAGTGGGCGTTCTGGTTGCCCCAAGCCGTGCCGACCGGCGCGTGTGCCCCTCGGCGCCACCCGTGACTCAGTCACTCACTCGTCGTGAGCGGTACCGGGTAGAGAAGATGCTCTGGGAGAACAACTTCTCTACCCAGTGGTCGACCGTGGTGCGGATAACGCTGTCACAGCGCATTTTCCGCACCGGCGTCGGCCCGACCGTGCGTGAACTTCGTCCGTGGTCGAGGGGCTGCTCGTGCTGTGCAGCGCCAAAACCCGTCAGACCTCGCGTCGCCTCGAGGCCTGCCGCGCTCATCGCTCGCTGGCACCGCCCGTCATCGGCACCGCGCCCTTCACACCACGCGACAACCACACCCCGACCGAGCCATCCGCCCGCTGAGCGACCAAATCGGGCACCCCATCGCGATCGAGATCCGCAACCGCCGCCTTCGCCCAGCACCCACCGCCGAGCGCAAACGTCACCTTCTTCTCGCCGCTCACGGTGACGCCCTCGGTGCCGACCGCGACGTTCCACTTTTTCCCGCTCCGCCCCTGCAGCACGCACGCCTCGGCGCCGAGCTCGACCACCTCGACCGGGTGCGGCTCGAGTCGCTTCCCCTTGAAGGCGACGAAGAGCCACACTTCCTCGGTGGCGCAGAGCGCACCGGCACCACCGTCCCGCGCGGTGTGGAGCCGCGTGAGTTCCCACGTGATGGTCGCCGCGAGCTCATCGAGCGCCTGCACCTTGCGCGTCAGGCCCAGCCACCCATGGTCGATGCGCGGCGCCTTCGGGTCACACGCGAGCGGCCCCGTAGCGACCAGCCGCACCTCGAGCGCGGGGCTCTGAGCCAACACCAACGCCAGCGCGAGCAGAGTCACCAGGCCCAGAGCCTACGCAATCGCGCCGCTGACCGTGCGTACGCCCGGGCATGGAACTCCAACCCATCAACCTCCCTGAGCTCGTCGGTGTCACCCTCGGCATGATGATGGTGCTGATTCCCATCATGGGCGCCACGGTGCGCTTCGCGGCGCGGCCCCTGGTCGAAGCGCTGCTGATGTCGGGAGTGCTGGGAAAGAAGTCGCAGCCTGAGGCCACGCCAGACGTAGGCCGGCTCACGCGACGCATCGTCGAGCTCGAGCAAGAAGTCGCGCTCTTGAAGGCTCGGTCCGAGCCGCTCGCAGACCTGCCGATGAGCGACCTCCGGCGCCTGCGCGGCTGAACGCCTCACATCAACGTCAGCACCACCTCGGCGAGCCGCCCGCGCAGCTTCTCGACCGCGGGCGCCGGCTTTTCCTCGGCGCCGAGCACCACCACCAGTGAGCGCAGCACCTGCTTGATCGAGTTGAGCCGCTGGAACTCGGCGCGATCGAGCGCCGGCGCATTCCACAGCGCCTTCCACCGCGGCTCGAGGCCCGCGACCCAGCCTTCGAAGTCGGCGACGCCGTCGCTCCGCAGCACCAGCGAACGCACCGCCATCGCGAGGCGCTCGTCCTCGCCCCAGCTCAACGACTCCGGCCGCTCGAGCCGCGCACGCAACGCCTTGAACATGCGCGCCTGTTGATCCGCGGTGAGCCGTGAATCGCGCGCGAGGAATTTGAGCAAGTCTGCCGTGTGCGCCGTCGCATGCAGCCAGCCGCGCGTCGCGTCGTGCCCGCGCAAGTCGTCCTCGCTCTCCAGCTCGACGCACGCCGCTTCGACGAGGGCCGCGAAGGTCGCGTCGCTCAAGCGCGCACTCTTCACCTCTGCCGCGGCGACGAGTGAGAGCGAGAGCGCGCTGAACGAGCGACCCAGCACGCTCGAGGGACGCCGCTGCATTCGCTGCATCAGCGCCGAGGTGAACGTCTCCAGCTCGGCGGGCGTGAGCGCGTTCGCGTCGCGGTACACCCACTGCACGACCAGCCCGTAGCCGACGTCGTCACGCAGTGAAGGATCGGCCGCGTCGGTCAGCGCCACGGCGTCACGCAACACCTCGGCGCGCGTCACGCCCGCAGGCACCGCGAACTTCGAGTCCTTCAATCCGCGCCAGAACGCCGCACCGCGCGGCAGCGCCTCGGACGCCACGCCCTCCGCCTGCACGTGTGCGCATCCACTGAGCACCAGCGCGACCACCGCGAGCCACTTCATCGCGACCTCCGGGCCTTCGAGATGAGCGCGAGCTTCTCGGCCCGCGTGAGCTGCTTGAGCTTCGCTTCGAGCGAGAGCGCCGCTGACTTGCCCTTCACGCGCCGGCTCCACGCGAGCGTCACCGGCCGTCGCGAGCGCGTGTACCGGGCGCCCTTCCCCGCGTTGTGCGCCTCGAAACGGCGCACGAGATCGTTCGTGCAGCCCGTGTAGAGCGACGCATCAGCGCAGCGCGCGACGTACACGAACCAGCGCTCAGTCTTCTTCTTCTTCGTGGGCATGGTGGAGCGTGAGCAGCGATTGAGGCCACATCAACACCACGCGCAGCGCGGCGTCGGCCAACTTCACATCTTCGAGCGTCGGCGCGCACGGCTGCGAATCGACGACGCGCACCAGCAGCGGCGCGCCGCCGTGCTCGACGTCGACGAACAGCGACACGCCGTCGAGCGAGCCACCCGCGCCGCTCGAGACCGCGTCGAACGCGCCGAGGTCTTCGAGGAAGCTCAAGCCCTGCTCGACGCCCGCGCGACCGAGCACGGTGATGGCCGAGACCCGCTCGCTGCCTGTCCGTCGCACCGGCAACGCCACCTCATCGGCGAGCGATTCCCACGGCCGCGAGGCGACGAACGCCTCCCAGGCGTCGAAGAACGCGTCGACGTCGGCCCGCGCCTCGGGCGAGACCCCATTCGCCGCGGCCCACGCAGCCCGACTCACTTCTCCGACCACACCGCCAGCTCGTTGCCGCTCGGGTCGGTGAAGTGGAAGCGCCGCCCACCGGGGAACTCGAACGGCGGCGTGGTGATGGTGCCGCCCGCCTTCTTCACGAGCTTGACGGTCTCATCGAGCCGCTCGGAGAAGAGGATGATCAACGGCCCGCCGCGCACGCCGCGGTACGCCTTGTCTTCGCGCAGGCCGCCCTGCTCGCGCCCCTCGCCCTGGATGCCCGCGTACTCCGGGCCGTAATCGGTGAACTTCCAACCGAACGCCGCGCCGTAGAACTTCTTGGCGAGCGCGATGTCGTGTGCGGCCAGTTCGATGTAGTCGACGGCGTGGTGTCGGTGCATGGCCACGGCTAGTTAGCAGGCACGAAGGGGAGGAAGCGTGACCAACAAGCTCGCAGTGCTCGGTGCGCTGGTGCTCACCGGCTGCACGCACACCAGCAGCCCGGAGGCCGACTGCGGCGCGTGGCTGCTCCCCAAAGGGTGGACGCAGGCCGGCCCGTGCGAGGCCGTCGCGCCCGAGGGCACCTTGCGCGCGCGCATCTTCCGCTCGAGCGTGACCGACGACGCGCGCGCCATCGACGACGCGTGGAAGTCGTGGCGCAGCGCGCAGACGCTCACCGCCACCGCGCCGCTCCTCCACCCGCCTCCGAGCGGAGGCTTCACCTCGCAGGGCTTCACCCGCTTCAGCTCGAGCACCGGCGCGGTGGTGCACGCCGAAGTCCGGCGCGCGGGCGAGCAGACGTGGGTGGTGCTGGCCGAGGGCGACGAGGCCAGCCACGCACGCCGCGAGGCGCAGCTCGAAGCGTTGATCGACAGCGTCGGCGGCAGCGCGGTGAAGCCCGAGACCTTCGCGGGCCGCAAGCCCGTCACCACCTTCGACGCCGCGGCGCTCGGCCGTTTCCTCGACGACGCACGCACGCGCCTCGGCGTTCCCGGCGCGGCGATGGCCATCGTCTCGAAGGACAAGGTGCTCTTCGAGCGGGCGAGCGGCGTGAAGCGCCTCGGCGGGAACGACGCGTTCGGCGTGCACACCCGCACCCTCGTCGGCTCGGTGACCAAGCCGATGACCACGCTGATGCAAGCGAGCCTCGTCGACCGCGGCCTCGTGCAGTGGGACCAGCGCGTCATCGCGCTCTACCCGCCGTTCGCGCTCGGCGACCCGGAGCTGACCCAGAAGCTCAAGCTCTGGCACATGAGCTGCGCCTGCACCGGCATGCCGCGCCGTGACCTCGAGCACCTCTTCGAGTTCGCGAACGTCACGCCCGAGCAGCGCCTCGCGCAGATGGGCACCATGAAGCCCACGACCGGCCTCGGCGAGGCGTTTCAGTATTCGAACCTCATGGTCGCCGCGGGCGGCTTCATCGCCGCGCACGCCTTCGCCCCGCGCGCCACGCTCGGAGACGCGTACCGCCAGGCAATGCAGACCACCCTCTTCGACCGCATTGGCATGGCCGACGCGCGGCTCGACTTCGCGGAGGCCACGAAGGGTGACGTCGCCACGCCGCACGCGCTCGACATCGACGGCACGGTGCAGGTGCTGCCGCTGGGCATCGAGGGGAACGTGGTGCCCATCGCTCCGGCGGGCGCGGTGTGGGCGTCGCTGGTCGACCTCGAGCGCTACGCGCAGACCGAGCTGGGCCAGGGCATGGCGGCCAACGGCGAGCAGATCGCCACGCGCGAATCGTGGGGCGAGCGCGTCATTCCCCGCGTGCAGGGCGCGACGTACGGGCTGGGCATCGACGTCGACGAGGTCGCGGGCCTGAAGCTCCTCGGCCACGACGGCGGCTCGATGGGGTTCGGCACGAGCGTGTACCTGCTGCCGGACCTCGGCCTCGGGCTGGTCGTCGTCACCAACGCGCGCCACGGCAGCGGCGCGATGCAGCTGCCGCTCAACGACGCGCTCAAGCGCCGCTTCCTCGAAGCGCTGTTCCCGGGCGCGCGCGACGTCTCGAGCGTGATGGTGCAGTACGCGCTCGACGTGAGGAAGCTCGCCTCGGCTGAAGGCAAAGACGTCGAGCGCACGCCCGACGCCGCGTGGCTGAAGAAGTTCGCCGGGACGTGGAAGCACCCGACGCTCGGCACGGTCATCATCAAGGACACGCTCTTCGACGCCGGCGAGTGGCAGGTGCACTTCGGCCGCCGCGGAGACTGGCTGGTGATGGTCGACCCTCCGTTCGCGGGCACGCCCTTCGCGCTGAAAGAAGACGCGCAGGGCCCGGCGCTCGTCGTGCCCGACCCGCAACAGCCCGAGCTGTTCAGACGCGTCAACCCATGATGGGAAGCGCCGATGCTCTCCCTCGTCCTCGTCGTCTCGGCGATGGTCCCTGACGCGCCGGTGCTCGAGCGCTACGCGCAGGTCCGCCTGGTGTCGGACTCGCCGGGCTGGGTGAGCCCCGCGGCGCGACGCCTGGCGGAACTCGAGGCCACGCCGCCGCCGTCCATCACGGGTGGGGTGAGCCTCTTGATCGGCGGAGCGCTCGGTGCCGCGGTCTCGCTCGTAATGCTCAACAGCTCGGGCGCCTTCCGCTCGACTGCGCCGAGCGCCGCTGACATCGGCTTCGTCGTCGGGGGAGTGGTGCTCCTCGTGCTGAGCAGCGTCGCCCTCATCGTCGGCCTGGTGTGGACCGGCAGCGTCGCGAAGGCCCGCGACGAGCGCAAAACCGAGCTGGAAGGCCTGCGCCAACAGCTGAAGCTCGAGAAGAAGCTCAGCGAAGATCCTCCTCCCGCCGCGGCGGCCGGCGCCCCTGCCACCGTCGAGCTCGCTCGGTTCTAGGAGACACGATGCTCCGCCTCGCGCTCGCCCTCTGCTGCCTCGCGCTCACCGCGTGCCCGGCGCCGACGCCGACTCCTGATGCGGGCGACCCGTGGTCCGAGCCCGGCCCGCACCCCATCGGCGTCACACACTTCACGCTCAGCTCGACCGACGGCGGCCGCTCGCTGCCCGTCGAGCTCTGGTACCCCGCGGTGGACTCGGCGAAGGCGGCGTCGGCCGAGGGCTTCGGCGTCGAGACCTTCGAGAGCGACCCCGCGCGCCAGGCGCAGCTCACCCAGTGGCTCGCCGCGACGAACGAGAAGTGCTCTCCCCGCCGCGCGCTCGGCGCCCGTGACGCGGCGCCCATCGACGGGCCGCTGCCGCTGCTGCTCTTCAGCCACTGCACCGAGTGCTTCCGCTTCAGCTTTCATTCGGTCGCCGAGCGCCTCGCCTCGCGCGGCTTCGTGGTGGCCGCCGCCGACCACGTCGACAACACCCACTTCGACGGCACCGCGCCCATCACCAACGCCTTCCTCGCGGTGCGCGCCGACGACGTGTCGTCACTGCTGACGGCGATGCTCGACGCGCAGGACGCGCGCGTGCCGATGAGCTTGCGCGGGAAGGTCGACTCCACGCGCGTCGCCGTCTTCGGTCACAGCTTCGGCGCCGTCACCGCGGGCAAGGTGGTCGAGCTCGACGCGCGCGTGAAGGCCGGCTTCCTCGTCGCCGCGCCGGTCGACAGCCCGTTCCTCAACTCTGGCGCCGTCTCGCGCGTGACGCGGCCGCTGTCGTGGCTGCTGGCGATGGAAGACAACTCCATCTCGTACCTGGGCAACGGCTTCATCCGCGACAACTTCAGCAAGACGCCCAGGCCCAACGTGCTCATCGAGGTCGAGAACGCCGGCCACTGGACCTTCAGCGACATCGCCGGCCTCGGCGGCGCGTTTCTGCCCGGCTGCGGCGACGGGTTGCGCGACCCCGATGGTGGTGCGTTCACCTACCTCGACAACGACGTCGGCCGGGCCGTCGCGATGCGCACCCTGAGCGCGTGGGCCGAGTGGACCCTGAATGGAGATGAAGCAGCTGCGACAGCCCTGAAGCTCGAAATCCCCTCGGGAACGGTGCACGTGAAGCAGCGGTGAGGGGCCGAGCCGGGGTAGAAATCGCCTCGTGAAAGCGAACGGCGACAAGGCGAGCGCAGAGCGCGTCATTGCAGACCTGAGGGCCCTGGCGAAGTTGACCACCGACGAGCGCGGCGCCCAGCGCGTCGCGTGGGGTCCCACCTGGCGCAAGGCGCGCGAGTGGTTCACCGGCAAGGTGCGCGACGAGCTGAACCTCGACACGCGGCGCGACCCGTCGGCGAACCTGTGGGTCACCATGCCCGGCAAGTCGAAGCAGGCGCTGGTCATCGGCAGCCACCTCGACTCGGTGCCCGGCGGCGGCTGGCTCGATGGCTGTCTCGGCGTGCTCGCGGGCCTCGAGGTGCTGCGCCGCGCGAAGGAACACGGCGGCCTGCCGCCCATCACGCTCCACGTCGTCGACTGGGCCGATGAAGAGGGCGCGCGCTTCGGCCGCAGCCTCACCGGGTCCGCCGCGTCGGCGGGCACGCTCGACCCGGTGAAGGAGCTGGGCCACCTCGTCGACCGCGATGGAGTGCGGCTGCCCGATGCGCTGCGCGAGAACGGCGTGTCGCTCGATTCGATGAAGACCGCGCGCGCGTGGTTCGACACGCTCGACGCGAAGGCCTACCTCGAGCTGCACATCGAGCAGGGCCCGGTGCTGGAAGAGATGAAGAAGCCGGTCGGCGTGGTGCTCGGCACGATGGGCGTCGAGCGGCACCTGCTGAAGTTCGTCGGCCAGGCCGCGCACTCGGGCGCCGCGCCGATCCACCTCCGCAAGGACGCGTTCCTCGCCGCCGCGGAGTTCGCGCTCGCGTGCCGCGAGATCACCATCAAGTACAGCGGCAAGACGCCGAAGACCCGCGTGGTCGCGACGTGCGGCGTGGTGAAGGTCGAGCCCAACTTCGTGACCGCGGTGCCGGGCCGCACCGAGATCTCCATCGACCTGCGCGCGCTCGACGGCAAGGTGCTCGGCAAGATGCTCGCCGACGCGCAGAAGGCTGCCGAGAAGGCTGCCAAGAAGCACCTCGTCGAGGTCGAGTGGAGCCCGCTGCTCCACATCACCCCGCGGCCGTTCGACGAGACGCTGATGAAGTTCGTGCGCACCTCGGTGAAGGAAGTGACCGGTTCCGCGCCCGAGCTGCCGAGCGGACCGCTGCACGACGCGGCTGAAAT
This sequence comes from Myxococcaceae bacterium, assembly GCA_046351675.1. Classification (GTDB taxonomy): domain Bacteria; phylum Myxococcota; class Myxococcia; order Myxococcales; family Myxococcaceae; genus Archangium_A. The sequence continues at coordinate 175,465 of JAXLYB010000010.1, read as the reverse complement.
GGCCGACGTGGTGCCCACCGCGATGGTCTTCGCGCAGTCGAGCCCCGGCGTGTCGCACACGAAGATCGAAGACACGCCGATTCCCGCGCTCGAGAAGTCGATTCGCGCGTTTCTGCTGACGGTGGACAAGACGGTCGCGCACCTGGCGCAGCCCGCAAACGAGAAGCGGCGTTGACCCAATTGGGTTAGATCTCGTCGGTCCCCGATGGCCCCCGCCGCACCGACCAAGCTCATCTTCAGCAGCTCCATCGAAGCGCTGTTGAAGGTCTCCACCGGCAAGGTCAGCCCGGAGATCGCGCGTGCGCTCGGCGAGATGAAGCTCGGGCCGCCGCACAAGACGCTGCCCGCCTACCCCGCCGAAGACTGGGCGCGCGCCGTGAAGCTGGTGAGCGCCGACCTGTGGCCGAAGCTCCAGCCCGACGAGCAGCACCGCCAGCTCGGCCGCGCCACCGTGCTCCAGTTCGCCGACACGCTGATGGGCAAGGCGATGTTCGCCGCCGCCCGCGTCATCGGGGCCCGCCGCTCACTCGAGCGCATGACCCACAACCTGCGCACCGGCGCGAACTTCATCGAGACGCGCTTCACGGTGCTCGACGACTCGCACCAGGAACTGTGGATCAACGACGTCACCGACGTGCCCGGCTTCTACGCGGGGCTCATCGGCGCCGGCGCCGACTACATGCAGGGCTGGTCTGACCGCATCGAGATCAAGTCGCGCGAAGGCGCGGCGTGCACGTACCTGCTGACGCGCACACGCTGACGCAGGCATCGCCGGGGGGCTCACCATGATCGACGTGAACGAAGTGCAGCGCGCGCTCGACCGCGCCCACCGCGTGCTGTGGAAGTCGCAGCGCGCTGACGGCTCGTGGGACACGCCGGGCGAGGTCGGCCCGTGGGTCACCGCGCAGGTCGTCACGTCGCTCAAGTACCTCGACGCGCTCGACGCCGACGACACCGCCGGCGCGGCGAAGTGGCTCACGCTCAACCAGCGCGACGACGGCTCGTTCGGCATCCACCCGTACTCCACCAGCGGCAACCTCGGCTCGACGGCGTGCGGCTGGGCGGCGTTGCACCTGTGCGGCGCGCGCGACGCGGCGGCGAAGGCCGAGACCTGGGTGCGCAACCACGGCGGGCTCGCCGCGGTCATCGACCTGATCAACGAGGGCGACTTCGCGCCGGTGTTCCTCGCGATGGCCGGCCTCGTCGACCCGAAGCGCGTGCCGTGCCCCAGCACCACCGGGCTCGTGCTGCCGTTCGTGCAGGGCTTCCTCGAGACGCGCTTCCACTCGGGCGTGCTGATGGGCGCGTTCCAGACCGAGTTCCTGTTGCGCAAGCTGCGCGGTGACTTCGGCCCCGACGGCACGCGGAAGAGCCTGGTCGACAAGCTGAAGGCCCGCGCCGCGCTCAACGTGTTCCGCACCTTCCAGAACGACGACGGCTCGTGGAACGACTCGACCGTCATCTCGGTGCTGGTGCTGCCCGGCCTGCAGGCCATCGGCACCGACGAGGCCCGCTCGATGCTGCAGCGCGCGCTGTCGTGGATCAGCACCCAGAAGATTCGCGACGCCGACGGCATGCACTTCGCCGGCTTCGGCACCGAGGTGTGGGCCACGGCGTTCGACGTGCGCGCGCTGCTCGCCGGAGGCATCTCGGCCACCGACGCCGACGTCACCCGCGCGCTGGAGTGGCTGGTGAACGCGCAGCTGCAGAACCGCGCGATGCCCCACGTCGACAACCGCAAGCCCACCGCGGTGCTTACCGGCGGCTGGGCGTTTCAGCGCACCAACCACACCATGCCCGACTGCGACGACGCGGGCGTGACGCTGAGCGCGCTGGGCGTCGCGCTGAAGGACCCGAAGGTCCCGCCCGCGGTGCGCAGCAAGCTCGCCGACTCCGCCGCGCGCGGGAAGGAATGGCTGTACTCGATGCAGAACCCCGACGGCGGCTGGTCGGCCTTCGTCTGGGACCTGCCGCCCAAGAAGCCCGGGCCGATGATGGAAAAGAACGCCCGCATCGAGATGGGCAACCCGCTCGCGATGGTCGGCGCGGTGCTGCACCCGCCGCCGGTGACGGGCGACCCGTCGACCGAAGACCTCACCTCGCGCGTGCTGCACGGCCTCGGGCAGCTCGGAGAGAGCGTCAACAGCTCGCCCAGCGTGGTGAAGGCCGTCGAGTTCTTGAAGAAGCAGCAGTGGACCAACGGCGCGTGGTGGGGCCGCTGGGTGGTGAACTACCTCTCGGCGAGCGCGTTCGTGCTCCTCGGTCTGCGCGCGGTCGGCGTCGACATGAAGGAAGCGTGGGTGCAGCGCGCCGTCAGGTGGATGATCAGCAAGCAGAACGCCGACGGCGGCTGGGGCGAGGGCCCCGAGTCGTACGTCAACGAGAGCGCGGCCGGCGTGGGGCCGACGATGCTGCCGCTCACCGCGCTGGTGGTGCAGGCGCTCATCGACGCGGGCGAGGGCGACAGCGAGGCGGTGCAGAAGGCGATGCGGCTGCTGCTCAAGACCCAGCGCGCCGACGGCACGTGGAGCAACGGCGCGTACCTCCACACCAACGTGCCGCCCGACACCTTCTACGTGTACCCCGAGGCCGCGCGCTTCTACCCGACCGAGGCGCTGGGCAAGTACCTCGCGCACCGCCAGCACCGCTCGACCGCGGGCGACGACCGCGTGAAGTGGAACGACGCGTTGCTCGACGCGTGCCGCATGGAAGCCGACCCCGTGGCCGACGGCGTCATCGCGTCGCTCTTCGCCGACGGCAAGGTCGACCGCTTCAACACGCTGATGTCGAACATCTGGCGCACCGACCAGGCGATTCCCCCGGCGCTGCCGCCCGAGGTCGAGGCGTACTTCAAGGACATCGCGTTCCCCGCGTGGGCCGACCAGGCGCAGATTCGCATCGCCGAGAAGCTCTTCACGCGCACCGGCTGGCAGGTCGCGATGGGCCTGTTCTGCAGCTCGCTGCCGCAGGCCTACGCCGCGGCGAAGGGCGCGCACGTCATCACCCAGACGCAGGGCATGACGGGTCACCAGAAGCAGCGCATCTTCGAGACCGGCCAGTTCCTCTTCGACGTGATGGACGAGGGCGCGCTCGCGCCGGGCGGCCGCGGGGTGTTCACCGCCAAGAAGGTGCGCCTGATGCACGCGGCGGTGCGGCACCTCATCCTCGAGCGCAAGGACCCGAAGTGGGACCTCGCGTTCTTCGGCAAGCCCATCAACCAGGAAGACCTCGCCGGCACGCTGATGACGTTCTCGGTGGTGACGCTCGAGGGGCTGCGGTTGCTCGGCGTGCCGTACTCCGCCGAGGAAGGCGCGGCGTGGCTCCACGCGTGGAAGGTGGTCGGCCACTTCATGGGCCTCAAGCCCGAGCTCTTGCCCGCCGACCTCATCGACGGGTCCGAGCTGATGGAAGCGATTCGCGATCGCCAGTGGCGCACCAGCGAAGACGGGAAGATTCTGACGCGCTCGCTGGTCGAGATGATGCAGTCGTACTTCCCCGGTGACGCGCTCGACGGTTTCCCCAACGCGCTCATTCGCACGCTCGCGGGTGACCACTGCGCCGACCTGCTCGGCGTGCCGCCAGCCGACTGGACGCGCGCGGTCATCGACGCCGGCGTGGTCATCGATCAATTCGTGCCGCGCGACCCGAACTCCGGCCTCGAGCAGTGGGTCGCGTGGGCCACCCACCGCTTCATGGAGCTGGTGGTCAAGGCGTCCCGCGAGGGAAAGAACGCGAAGTTCCGCATTCCGAAGTCGCTGCAAGACACGGTCGATCCGAACTTCTGACGCGGTGCTACGACGGCGCGCATGAAGACGCGCCTCGCAGTGGTGTTGTGCCTCGGCTCGCTCGCCGCGTGCCGCAACGTCGACCTCCCGCCGCCGCCGGGCGCGGGCGCCATCACCGGCCGCGTGCTCGTCGCCGCGCCGGGTGAAGCGGTGGGTCAGCCGTCGCCCGGCGCAACGGTCGAGCTGGTCGAAGGGGGCCTCTCGACCACCACCGACGCCGACGGCCGCTTCGACCTGCGCCCCATCTCGATGACCCGGGGCACGCTGCGCTTCAGCCAGGGCCCGCTGGTGAAGGTGATGTCGCTGGAGGCCATCGGCGCGGCGCCGGGCAAGCTGGTCGTGCTCGGCGACGTCGCGCTCAGCCGCAACGCCTCGGTGCAGGGTCAGGTCACGCTCGAGGGCGCCTCGCTGCACGAGGGCACGCTGGTCTTCGTCGAGGGTGAGCCCGCGTCGACGTACACCACGCGCGACGGGCAGTTCCTCCTGCGCGAGCTGCCGGTCGGGCCCGTGTCGCTCGCCATCTTCCACGCCGGCTTCGGCCCGCTGCGCTTGCAGCTCGAGCTGCGCAGCGGCGAGCGCACCGTGCTCGACCCGCTCGTGCTCCACCCGCAGCCGCCGGGCACCGCCGTGGTGCGCGGGCACGCGCTGCTCTCAGACAGCGAAGACGCGCGGGGCATCACCGTCGCCGCCGCGCCGCGCAGCACCACCACGCCCAGCAGCGGAACGTGGAGCGTCGACACCGTCGACTTCGGCGTGCACTCGTTCTCGTTCACGCACGACGGCTACCGCACCGTCACCCTCATCAACCGCCTCGTCGCGGCGCCCGAGGTCGCGCTGCCCGACGTGGTGCTGACGCCCGGCAGCTCGACGTCACCGGTGGTGGTGCCGCCCTTCCCCGGCTTCGACGCGGGCAGCGATGACGCCGGCACCGACGCCGGCACGATGGACGCGGGCAGCGATGACGCGGGCACCGACGCAGGCGGAATGGACGCCGGCTCGATGGACGCGGGCACCGACGCGGGCTCGGTGGACGCGGGCACGACCGACGCTGGCATCGACGCCGGGACCGACGCGGGCGTCGTCGACGCGGGCTCCGATGCGGGTACCGACGCTGGCACCGACGCGGGCCCCGACCTCTTCCCCATCGCCGTCATCGCGCCGCTGCCGGCCATTCTGCTGCAGGACGCGGGGCCCATCGTCCTCGACGGCACGGGCTCGGTCGGCACGCCGGTGCTCACGCGCTACTCGTGGTCCATCGATGCGGGCACCGCGCGCCTGCGTGACGGCGGCGTGGTGAAGCCTTCGGTCAACGACACCGCCTTCTCCGCCGCGCCGAGCCTCGAGCTGCCGCTGCCGCCCGCGGTGGTGACGGTCTCGCTGCAGGTCAGCGACGTGCTCGGCCGCACCAGCGCTTCGGCCTCCACCGGCTTCGTGGTGGGAGACCGCCCGCTCGCGCTCTTCGACGGCGGCTCGCTGCCGGTGTCGCTGTACTCGAACCAGAGCGCCACCATCGACGCCACGCCCAGCCGCGACACGGTGGGCAGCGGGCTCGTCTCGCGGCGCTGGGCCACGTCTCCCGCCGGCGCGCCCATCACCACCACCTCGCTCAACGGCAACCAGCAGCTGCGCATCGACGTCGGCACGGTGCCCTTCAGCCAGCAGGTGACGGTCTCGCACTGGGTCACCAACGGCCTGGGCATCGAGAGCCTCGAGCGGCTCCACACCTTCACGCTCGTCTCGGGCTCGCTGCCCTCGTCGCCGTGGTCGGTCTCGACGTCGGGTGCGTTCGTGGTCGATGGCGGCGTGGCCACCCCGCTGGTGGCGAAGCTCGATGCGGGCTCGATGACCGCCGCGTACGCCGACCCGCTCAACTACGACTGGGCGTGGACCTCGAGCACCGACGCCGGCACGCCGCCGACGTGGGCCATCACCGACCCGACGCGCGACTCGACCACCTTCATTCCGCCGGTCGTCGAGGGCAACCCCGTGCGCTACGACTTCACCATCACCGCCACGCCGCGGCCGCCGTTGGCGCCCGGCCCGCAGAGCGCGAACCTCGTCATCCTCGCGCAGGACCGCGTGCGCCCCACGCTCGTGTCGTACAGCTCGTCGGGCGCGGTCGGCAGCGCGATGGGCACGCTGCTCACCTTCAGCGAAGCGATGCAGCCGGTCACCAACGCGAACATCGACGTCGCGCGGGTGTCGAACAACGTCAGCGTCATCAACGGCCGCGTCTTCAAGAGCAACCAGTTCCTCCTCGTGACGCGGCCTCCGCCCTTCGCTGCCGAGACGTGGGAGTTCCGCATGTCGCAGAGCGCGAACACGGTGATGGACGTCATCGGCAACCAGGTCAACCCGCTCGACGCGACGACGCAGTACCGCGCGAGCTTCCTCCCCGAGGTGCGGTGGACGGCGCCGTTCGAGCTGGCGACCGGTGAATTGACGGTCGAGCCCGCGCCCGGCGTGGCCATCGTGCCGACCAACACGCTCGGTCAGCACACCGGTGTCGTGGTCGCGCGCCAGGGCACCACGCTCGTCACCGCCACCACGCCGCTCTTCACCTCGTGCAGCACCGGCACCTGCGCGATCACCCCTGCGCCGTTCGCGAGCGCCACGCCGACCGCCAACCAGCCAGCGCTCTCGTACTTCGTGCACCAGGGCGCGCCGTACTTCCAGCCGGTGCCGGGCAGCGCGTGGAGCGCCGACGGCGGCGCGTTGCCCACCGCGCCGGGCCTCATCTTCAGCCAGGGCCAGAAGCTCGGCACCGCGTACGTGTCGGGCACGACGCTCAAGGTGGCCGACCTCGACGGCGGCGCGTGGGACACCACCAACGCCGTCACCGCGTGGACCAGCACCGGCGCGTACCCCATCGACGGCACCACGACGGTGCAGACCGCGAGCGCGCTCGACCTGAGCGGCACGCGCGCCACCTGCATCGTGCTGCAGACCGGGACGAAGGTGGTGCCGCTGAGCCGCCTCAACTCCGGCGCCTTCGGCATTCCGCTCACCAACAACCCGGCGGCGAGCGGGCTGAGCGTCACGCAGGTGCGCGGCTTCGCCACCACGGCCTTCTGCACCTTCGCCTACGTGCTCACCTCGGGCGCGGTCGTCTACTCCCACATCCCGCCGGGCGACTTCGGCACCAGCAACAACCTGCAGACCTTCGTCGCGGGCGGCGTGTCGGAGGTCGACATCATCCAGGACGTCTACAACTCGATCGTCAACTCGTACTGGCTGGCGAGCATCGAGAGCGGCCAGCTCTACCTCTATTACTCGACGGGCACCGCCGGCACGCGCGTGCCGCTCCCGCTGGGCGCGACCTCGCTCAACGCCGACCCGTCGTGCGTCGCCTCGAAGCCGACGCTCACGCAGTACGACCAGGCCATCTACGTCACGTGGCAGGAACGCTGCGCTGGCCAGCAGTGGAAGGTCTACACGCGCGCGCTGTGGTGACGACGAGGCCCGGCCCTCGCAAAGACGAAGACCGGGCCCCTGGAAGTCACTTCAACTGACCGCGGTGACGATGCCCGCACCGACCGTGCGGCCACCTTCGCGCAAGGCGAAGCGCATGCCCTTCTCGACGCCCACCGCGCGCTGCAGCGTGAAGCCCACCACCGCGCGCTCACCCGGAGTCACCACGCCGCCGTCGACCGCGAGCGTGCCGGTGACGTCGGTGGCGCCGAAGTAGAACTGCGGCATGTAGCCCGTGCCGAACGGCGTGCGACGACCGCCCTCGGCCGCGCTGAGCGTGAAGAGCTCCGCCGTGCCCTGGCGGTGCGGGTGAATGGTGCCCGGCGTGGTGATGAGCACGCCGCGCTCGAGGGCCTCGCGGTCGATGCCGCGCAGGAGCAGGCCCACGTTGTCACCCGCGTTCGCCTCGGCCTGCGCCTGGTGGAACGCCTCGATGCCCGTCACCACCGTGCGCACCGCCTCGCGCGCGCCGATGAGCTCGACCTCGCTGCCGAGCTTCAGCACGCCGCGCTGCACGCGGCCGGTGACGACCGTGCCGCGGCCGCCGATGGTGAACACGTCCTCCACCGGCATGAGGAAGGGGCCGGCGAGGTCGCGCTCGGGCAGGGGCACCGCGTCGAGCGCGTCGAGCAGGGCCTCCACGCCCGTGGGGTCGACGCCGCGCAACGCCTGGAGCGCCGAGCCGCGCACGACCTTCACGTCGTGGAAGCCGTGCACGGCGAGGAGCTCGCGGGTCTCCAGCTCGACGAGCTCGAGGAGCTCGCGGTCGGCGACGTCGCACTTGTTGATGAACACCACGAGGTGCTTCACGCCCACCTGGCGCGCGAGCAGCACGTGCTCCCGCGTCTGGGGCTGAGGGCCGGCCGAGCCGTCGACGAGCAGAATCGCCGCGTCCATCTGGCTGGCGCCGACGATCATGTTCTTCACGAAGTCGGCGTGGCCGGGGCAGTCGATGTGCGCGTACGTGCGGTGCGCCGTGCGGTACTGCACGTGCTTGATGGTGATGGTGATGCCGCGGGCGCGCTCTTCGACGCCGCGGTCGATCTGTTCGAACGCGAGCGCCTGGCCGCCGTACTTGCGCGCGGCGACGTGCGTGAGCGCGGCGGTGAGGGTGGTCTTGCCGTGGTCGACGTGACCGATGGTGCCGACGTTGAGGTGCTGCGTGGTGCCCATGTGTTGCCTCCTGGTGGTGGGGCGGGCGTGGCCCCGGTGAAAATGAAAGACCCCCGAAGCCGGGCGGCCTCGAGGGTCTCTTCAGCGACGAATTGCGGTGCGCGAAGGCCTCAGGTCACGCCGGTGCGGTGCTCATCCCCCGACGATGACGAGGGAGAGGTTGCCGAAGACGACGACACTGAGGAGGTGGTGATCACGGAACGCCGTCGACGCGGCAGTGCGGCGATTCCTGACGACCGCGTGAAGATGCGTCTCCCCTCACCCTGACTCTCTCCCCAGCGGGGAGAGGGGAGTTTTCATCAGGGCCCGAGGTGCTCGGGGTTGAGGGCGCACCAGCCGACGCCCACGAAGGGCGGCAACGAGGCCGAGAGCGGGTGCATCGCGGGCGAGAGCTGGTCGACCGGCGTCCAGTCGTTGGCGCCGAAGCTGCCGCCGAAGATGGACCCGAGCTTGTACCGGAAGCTGGTGGTCGCCCCGAGCGCGCTCAGCGGGAAGACGACGCGCAGCGTGCGGCTCGTCTCGTCCCACGTCGCGACGTCACAGAGGTTGAACTGCCGGTTGCCGGCGGTCACGACGGTGGAGAAGTTGTCGAGCGAGACCGCGTTGTCGGTGCCCGAGCCGTAGCCGCAGCCGTCGGTCGCCGAGCTGGCGTCGGTGTCGAGGCACCAGTCGAGCATGTGCGTGGCCGTGAGCGGAAACGGCCGCTCGCAGAACTGCACGCGCAGGTCGACCTCGCCGTTCGCGATGCTGGCCGCGCTGCCGATGATGTCGGCGTTGCGCAGCGTCACGTCACCGGCCGCGTCGACGTTCGCCCACCACGCCGGCAGCGGGCACCCCACCCCGGGCAGGCCCGCGTCGACCGGCTGCGTCGGCGGCGGAGGGTTGGGCGGAAGCGACGAGACGCCGAAGAAGATCGACGCCACTCCGATGCCGCCGCGGCCGTCGAGCACGCGGAGCGTCACCCAGCCCCCGCCCTGCCCCACCGCCTCGAACGACGCTTCCGTGGCGGTCGCCCCCAGCAGCCGCACCTGGCTGACGCGCCAGTCGAAGGTGAGCGCGTCGCCGTCGGGGTCGACCGCCGAGACCGCGAGCGTGAATCGTTCGCCGACGTTGATGGTCGGGTTCGGCCCGCCAGCGAGCGTCACCACCGGCTCGTGGTTGGGCGTCGACGGCGGCGTGGGCGTCGGCGTGACGGGTGCCGGGGGCTGCGGCGCCGGAGCGCGCTCGACCTTCACCGGCCCCACGCCCTCGACCTCGAGCGGGCCTTCGACGCGCCCGCACGCGGCGAGCACGACCGCGACTGCACACGACAGCACCGCTCGGTTCGAGATCATCGCACCCTCGTTCGACTGGTTACCCCTCACCCCAACCCTCTCCCCTCGGGGGAGAGAGGAGTCGTCGACGCTCTGATCAGTGCCGCGTCGTGCGGCGACCTTGTCAGCGCGTGCGCAAGTACTCGAGCGTGCTCAACCAGCTCGCGACGTCCTTGCTGCGCGGGTCGTCGGGGCACTCCGCGAGGAAGGCCTTCGCCGCGGCCTGCGCGCCATCGACGTCGTCGTCGGCCATCGCCACGCGCAACATCGCCACGCGCACCTCCGGCTCGAACGCGCCGTGCGGGAAGCGGCTGAGCGAATCACGCAGCGCCGCGCGCGCCTCGGAGAGGTGACCGGCGCCCGCGAGCAACCACGCCCGCTCGTACAGCGCCGCCTCGGCGCTCAGGCCCGTGCCGCGCGCGCGCTCGTCGAGGCACGTCAGCCGCGCCTCGAGCGTCGACTTGCCGCACGACGGGTCGCCCTGGCCGAAGGCCTGCGGCTCGAGCGCGGCGACCGACGGCGGCACCGCGAAGAAGCGGTGCGTGCCAGCCTGCAGCGAGACGTCTTTCCCCCCGATGCTCGCCACGACCGTGCCCTCGTAGACCACCACGTCGGTGCCGGCCTCCGTGACCTCGGCGGCGAAACGACCCGCGCTCACCAGCACCACCGCGCGCGACTCGAGGCGCGACGGCGCGTCGGACGACGGGTGCTCCAGCCGGCCACCCTCGAGGCGCACGCCGTGCTCGAGGCGCGCCCAGCGCGTGCCGTCGTTCGACGCCCACGCAGCGACCTCGGCGGGCGGCGCGGGGTGCGGCGCGGGAACCGGCTTGTTGGGAGACGTGACGACCGGCGTGACGGTGGGGGCCTCGACCGGCGCGGGCGCGACCGCCACCTCGACCGGCGCGGGCGCAGGTGCGGGAACCACCGCCGGCGCGCGCGGCGGCGCGACGCGCACCACCACCTGCTGCGGCGCGGGAACTGGAGCCTGGCGCGCCCACGGCGTGGTGACCGCCAACGTCAGGAGCGCGCCGGTGGCCATCGCGCCGAAGAACCACGCCACCTGCGCGGCGATGGCCGGGCGCGTCGCGCGGTACACCACGTCGTCCCAGCCGCGGCCCACGTCGACCGGCGCGTCTCTCTGTTCGCGCGCGGTGCGCAGCAGCGCCGCGGCGTGGGCGTCTTCACCGGCGGGGGTGCCGTCGTTCCATCGTTCGGGGCTCATGCGCCACCTCCGAGCCGCGTCACCTCGACGCTGAGCGCTTTGCGCGCGTGCGAGAGCCGCGTCCACACCGTGGGCACTGCGATGCCGAGCGCCGCGCCGACCTCTTCACCCGACAGGCCCTGCAGCTCGAACAGCACCAGCACGTCACGGAACTTGCCGGGCAGCGCGTCGAGCGCGCGATGCAACAGCCGCAGCTGCTCGCGCTCTTCGATGCTGCGCGCGGGCGCGGCGAGCTCTTCGGCCGCCGACAGCCCGATGAAGCGCCGCAACGAGAGACGGCGGCGGCGGCCAGCGGCGAGCTTCACCGCGACGCCGTACAGCCAGCTCACCGGCGAGTCGGCGCGCGCGAGCTCGTCGTGGCGGCGCACCGCGACGACGAAGAGCTCCTGCAGCAGGTCGTCGGCTTCGGCGCGATCGCACAAGCGCGCGAGCGCCGACCGCAGCGCCGCGGCGTGCGAGACGTAGAGGGCGCGCACGTCGACTCGCGCGGTCCTCGCTTGCGTCATGTCGAGCTCGGCCATCAGCACACCCTGCAAGTGCCCCGACTGCTTGAAACCTTGTCAGCCCCCGCCGTCGGGGCTCGCACCCTTGCCCACCCCGGGTCGCAGCGGCGGGAGGCGCACGCGCACCCAGCTGTGCACGAGCGTAATGATCACTCGTTCCACGGTGTTGCAGTCGCCCGCCGGGAGCGTGCGCTTGAACGATTCCTTGTCGCGGGTGCGGATCACCGTGAGCTGCAGGGCGCCCTGATCAGCCGGCGCCACGGTCAGCTCGAAGTCGTAGTGGTTGGTGAGGTCGGGGGTCGAGCTGAGGCCGGCGTCGGTCAGCCGGCGCGTCAGGCTCGCCGCGGTCGGGCAGCTCAGCCCCTGGGCGAGCTCGACCCGAATCGATGAAGCAGACAACACCAGCGCGGCGGCGACGGCGAGCGGACTCACGGGAAGCCCGCAGCCTACACGCCGCCGCGCGCGAAAGTCTCAGCTCGGGTCGGGCTTGGGCGTGTCCTTGCCGGCCGGCAGCGCCTTCGGCTCGGTCAGCGCGTCGCCCTTCGGCAGCTCGCCGGTCAGCGCCTTGAGGAAGGTCACGATGGAATCGACCTCTTCCTTCTTGAGCTGCTTGCCCAGCTGCACGTCGGCCATCAGCGTCACCGCTTCCTCGAGCGTCTTCTTGCTGCCGTCGTGGAAGTACGGCGCGGTCTTCTCGACGTTGCGCAGCGACGGCACCTTGAAGAAGAACTTCTCGGCGTCGTTCTTCGAGATCTTCGAGCGGCCCTCGTCCTTCAGGCCCGGCACCGGCTTCACGAGCCCGAACTTCTGGTACATCCCGCCGCCCACGCCCTCGCCCACGTGGCACGCGGTGCAGCCGCTGGCGATGAACGTCTCGAGGCCCTTCTTCTCGGCGTCGGTCAGCGCCTTCTCGTCACCGCCGAGGAACTGGTCGAAGCGGCTGGGCACCGCCAGCGTGCGCTCGAACGCGCCGATGGCCTTCGCCATGTTGTCGTAGGTGATGGGGTCCTTGTCGGCGGGGAAGGCGGCCTTGAAGAGCGGCGCGTACCCGGGGATCGACTTGAGCACCTTTTCCACGCTCGCCGCGTCGGCCATCGCCATCTCGACCGGGTTCAGCACCGGGCCCTTGGCCTGGTCTTCGAGGGTCGCGGCCCGGCCGTCCCAGAACTGCACGAAGTGCGCGCCCGCGTTGAACACGGTGGGCGAGTTGCGATCGCCGCGCTGCTTCTTGTGGCCCTGCGAGGTCGGCTCGCCGTCGACGCCGTACTTCGAGAGCACGTGGCAGCTGTTGCACGCCACGTCGTGGTTCTTCGACAGGCGCTTCTCGAAGAAGAGCTGGCGGCCGAGCGCCACCTTCTCCTTCGTCACCGCGTTGTCCTTCGAGTCGAACTGCTTGCTCAGCGGCTTGAAGAGCGCCTTCGCCTTGTCCTGCAGCGACGGCTCCGCCGCGGCCGACACCATCGACACCAACACCACCCCAACGATCACCTTGCGCATGGCCTTGCTCCTTTAGACAACGTCTAGAACTGGACGCGACCTAATCCGTTCCGCCAACCCGCGCCAACAAAAAAGGTGCGGTTGGCCGCTGCGTACTCCTGCGGGCATCGCGGCGCGCGCCTCGTGTGCGGAACGGGTGTGAGGAACGCAGCAACGGTCGGTGCACCTGCGACCGTCACCGCACACGCTGATCAGCCCGGGCGACGTTCTTCTGCCGGGTTGCCCAGCGGTCGGCGAATGCGTGACGAAGGTCAGCGCGGCAGGAGTCCCCACGGGGTCCGCGCAGACCGCGCCACCGAGGGCTTGCGGCGGAATGAAGTTTTCCGTCGCGTGGTCGAATTCGAGTTCGCGCCGTCTCCAGCTCACGGGCGGCGCGTTTACGATTTCGGTTCATGGCGACCCGAATCGCAGTGGCCCGCGGTGCTGGTGGTGACGTCGACGGTGCCTTGCAGACGCTCGAGCGCGAGCTGGGAGGCGTCAGCCCGTCGCTCGTCTCGCTCTTCGCGTCGACCGAGGTGAACTTCGAGCACCTGATGGCGCGCGCCACCGAGCGCTTCGCGAGCGCGAAGGTCATCGGCTGCACCACCGCGGGCGAGTTCATCGGCAACGCCGAGGGCAAGGGCCACTTCGTCGCGTGGGCGCTCGGCGGTGACGACGTCACGGTGCAGGCGGGCATCGGCACCGGCCTGAAGGCGAACGCTGAAGACGCGCTGGGCCTCGCGCTCGAATCGGTCGACGACGCCACCGACGCCGAGCGCCCGCACCGCACGGCGATCCTCCTGCTCGACCCGTTGAGCGGCAACGGAGAGGAAGCGTCGCTGCTGGCGACCACCGTGCTCGGGCCGACGGTGAAGCTCGCGGGTGGCGCGGCGGGCGACGACCTCCACTTCAAGCGCGCCTTCGTCGGCTTCGGCCGGCGCGTGGCGAGCGACGCGCTGGTGGTCGCGGTGCTCAACTCGAAGAAGCCGCTGGGCATCGGCGTGAAGCACGGCCACAAGCCGCTCTCGAAGAAGCCCCTGACGGTGACGAAGGCCGCGGGTGGCACGGTGCAGGAAATCGACGGCCGGCCCGCACTCGCGGTGTGGCGCGACGAGGTGCGCGACGCGGCGAAGGGGCTGGGCATCGACGTCGACGCCGGGCTCGACACGCTCGGGCCCCACTTCCTGCGCTACGAGGCCGGGCTCATCGCGGGCGCCAACGAGTACAAGATTCGCGCGCCGCTCTCGGCCGACGCCAACGGCGCCATCTCGTTCGCGTGCGGGCTGCCCGAAGGCGCGGTGATTCGCTTCACCTCGAGCGTCGAGAGCGACCAGGTGGCCGCGGCAAGGGAAGCGGCGCAGCGGGCGCGCAAGGCGCTGGGCAGCGCGAAGGTCGCCGGGGCGCTGGTGTTCGACTGCATCTGCCGCAACCTCATCCTCGGCAAGGAATTCGGCGGTGCGGTGAACGAGATCTCGAAGGCCCTCGATGGCGCGCCGCTCGCGGGCTTCGAGACGTACGGCGAGATCGCGATGGAGTTGGGTCAGTCTTCAGGCTTCCACAACACGACGACGGTGGTCCTTGCATTCCCTGCGTAAGTTGCCCGTCCTCGTCATCGAGCACCCGGTCGAGGTGTCGTTGATCAAGGCTCACATGGCTGGCTCGTTGGGAGTCGAGAAGGCCGGCTCGGTCGTGACGTCTGCGCTGAAGGGCCTCGCGTACCCCGGCGAAGGCCGGCTGAGCGCCGACCAGGCCGAGACGCTGCTGGTGAAGCTCGCGGCCGAGCCGGGCATCGTCGGCCTCGCGGCGAAGGTCACCAAGCAGATGGTGCGCAACCAGATCGCCCCGCTCGCGCCGAAGTGACGCGCTCGACTTCTGAGCGTCACCACCACAGCGCGAAGAGGGCGACGAGCACCGCGGCCACGCACAGCGCGACGACCGCCCAGCCCGCCTGCCGCGCGAAGCGCACCAGCGCCTGGTTGGCTTCCTGCTTCTGCGCCACTTCCGGCAGCTGCCCCAGCGACGCGCCCTCGAAGCCGTCGCTGCCCAGCGGGCGCGGCACCGCGCGGCGTTGACGGGTGGGCACGGCGGCGTTCGGCGCGGGCGCCAGCTCGACCTTCTCGAGCGCCTTGCCCTTCGGCTGCGAGGGCTCGCGCGGCGCGACCTTCACCGGCACCTTGTTCTCGCGGGTGTCGACCTCCTCTTCGGGGTCGGGGTCGAGATCGAGCGTGTTCGCCGGGCGCGCCTCTTCCACCGGCTCGAGCTGATCAGCCGTGACCTTCACGGCGGGCAGCGCGGGCTCGCTCACGTCGACCGTGGTGCTCGCGCTCGTGTCGGCCTTCTTCTCGGCGACCGGCGCCAGCTCCTTCGCGGTGATGTCGGGCTGGTCAGGCAATAAAGCCATTTTACAGATTTCGCAGAAATTCCCCCGGCCTGAGCGGCCGATGATGAGCGCAGGAGGCAGTCACCATGCTCGTTCGCTCTGGGTCTCGCGGTTCGCAGGTGTTGGCGGTGCAGAAGGAATTGAAGGCCGCGGGCTTCAACCCCGGGCCGCTCGACGGTGACTTCGGCCCGAAGACGCGCGCCGCGGTGGTCGCGTACCAGAAGCGGCACCACCTCTCGGCCGACGGCGTGGTGGGCAGCAAGACCTGGGGTGCGCTGACGCACGACCAGTTCAAGCCCGGCCGCCCTGCGTCGGCGAAGCCACCCGCGCACTCTCCCGTCTCGTCGCACCCCGTCAGCGGCCGCCCGTCGTCGAAGGTGCAGAAGCTGCTCGCGGAAGCGCGGAGCCACCTCGGCTTCCACGAGGGCAGCGGCAACCGCAACCCGTTCAGCAAGGCGCTCGGCCGCCCGCCCGAGGCGTGGTGCGCCGACTTCGTCAGCTACTGCGCGAAGAAGGCCGGCCTGCACGTGAACACCGCGTCGGCGCAGCAGGTCGCGAACCAGATCAAGAAGCAGGGCGGGTGGAAGGGCCGCAGCAACCCGCAGCCGGGCGACGCCGTCACCTTCCGGTGGGACGGGAGCCACGGCTGGGCGGACCACGTCGGCCTGGTCGAGAAGGTCTTCAAGCGCGGTGGGAAGACGTACATCCAGACCATCGAGGGCAACTCGGGCGACCGCGTGCGCCGCAAGACGTACCTGGCCAGCTCGTCGGTCATCAACGGCTTCGGCACGATGAAGTGAACGCGGCGTCAGCCGTTCCACTCGACGGCGCGTGACACCTGGGCGAACAGCTTCGCGAAGGTGGGCCAGTCGTGGCCACCGTCGGTGACGAGCGCGCGCGCCTCGAAGGCCGGGCTCAACACGCGCAGCGTCGGCGCCAGCTTGTCGCGCGAGCCCCACGCCACGTGCACCTGCGGGCCGGGCAGCTCGGCGCGGCTCCGCTCACCCAACCAGACCCACAGCGGCTCGACCTCCATGAAGTGGCGGCGCGGGTTCGGCGCGCGCGTCGAGGGACGCACGAGGCCCGGCCGCAACGCCCCCAGGCCCTCGCGCTCGGCGTGCGCGACCAGCGGCTTGACGCTGTCGCCCAGCCCGAGGAACGGCGCGATGAGCACCACGCCGTCGACGAGATCGGGCCGCTCGCGCGCGGTCCACGCGGCGCCGTAGCCGCCCAGCGAGACGCCCACCAACCACACGCGCTCGTAGCGTGCGCGCAGCGGCTCGAGCACCGCCGCCAGCCGCGGCACGAGGTTGGCGTCGCGGTAGTAGCCGAAGTGCGAGTCGACCACCGAGACGTCACAGCTGGCCTGGCGCTCGACGAGGTCGACGAAGCCGTGCTGCTCGAAGCGCTGCGGCGCGTCGCCGAGGCCCGGCAAGAACACCACCACGCACCGCGCCGAGGCGCTCTCGACCACCCGCGCCTGCGCGAGCGGTTCGCGCCCGTGCGAGAGGGCGATGCCGAGGAAGCGGCTCACCGTGCAGCCGCTGCCGAAGACCGCGAGGGCGAGCGCCAGCCAGGGCGCCCTCACGCGACCTCCAACGTGGAGCGCACCCGCTGCAGCCAGAAGAGCTCGCGCGCGTCCCAGACCGGCGAACCGGCCACCGCGGCGACCGCCTCGCACCACTCGACGATGCGGCGGCGCATCGGCAGCCCGGCCGCGCCCGACGAGAGCAGCCGCACCGACTCGAGCGCCCAGCTGCGCTCGTACGGCGTGAGGCGGCGCTTGAGCAGGCGCCGCAGCCACACCAGCGCGCGAGAGAAGGTGAAGAGGCGGGCGCCAGCCGTCGCGTTGAGCGACTCGACCAGCGTCTGCGCGTAGGCCTCGAGCACCGCCCGCTCGTTGGCCTGCACCTCGCCGTCGGCCCAGGCCATCTCGACCGCGGGGATCAGCTCAGCGAAGTAGACGTCGGGCCCGGTGAACCCGAGGGCCTTCAACCGCTCCAGCGCGCGTGCTCGTTCCATGGCGCATTGGGTAACGCGCGCCGACACTCCGTCCATCACATAGTTTTACGCAATCAGTTCGGAGAAACCGAAGTGTCGACGTTCGTCACGCCTTGAAGACGGCCGCGAGGGTGCGGGCGTCGATGGCGCGCGAGTGCCACTCGAGCAGCACCGCGGCGGTTGCCTTCTCGAGCTTGCGGGTGACGGTCGGCGGCAGGCGCTTGAAGCGCTTCTTGAGGAGGGCGAGCGTCGCGGCACGAAGACCTTCTGCGCGACCTTCAGTGCGGCCTTCCGCCCGGCCTCGGCGCTTCAATAACTCGGCGTAGGTCTCCATCTCTGTCTCCTCCGAGGCGCTCGCCTCGATC
Source organism: Myxococcaceae bacterium (assembly GCA_046351675.1). Classification (GTDB taxonomy): domain Bacteria; phylum Myxococcota; class Myxococcia; order Myxococcales; family Myxococcaceae; genus Archangium_A. The sequence continues at coordinate 157,776 of JAXLYB010000010.1, read as the reverse complement.
AGCGCCCGATGCGCAGCCTTCGCCGCGGTGCGGTCACCAACGAGGGCAATGTACCGAACGAACAAGCGCCGCGTCGAGCCGTCGTCGAGCGCTCGCACTGCCTGACGCGCCAGCGCCTGCTGCCGCCACGGTGCGCTGCTGGCGACCTTGAGCCCGAGCAACCCACCCCGCAGCGCGCGATGCCCGGAGAGCGCCCTCGGCGCGCGGGCCGCGACGTCGAGCAATTGCACCCGGAAGTCGACCGTCTCGGCGCTCCCTCGCGGCTCCACCACGTCGCGAAACCGCCGAGGACCGCGCCACGGGCGTGAGCCGTTGTACACGACGAGCGGGACCACCGCCGGGACGCGACCGCGATGCTGCCGGGCGAGCCGCTCGTAGATCTGCGCGAGGTAGCGCAGCAACTGGAACACCACCTCGCGGCCATCGACGCGCTTGTGCTCGATCAACACGTACACGTAGGCGCCCTGTCGCCCGCGAAGACGCACGCGCACCAACACATCGGTCAGATGCTCGCGCATCGACTCATCGACGAAAGTGCCAGGCACGGTCTGCGATCTGCCGACCAACTGACGCACCGTCGCCTGAGGGAGATTCTCTCGCACCAGCGAATCGAGCGCGCCCGGCAGCCTCAAGAGGGCTCGGAACGCGCGGTCGTGCGGACTCGGCGGTCGTCGCTTCACGCGCTTCATGCAGCCACGCGATTCACGGGGCATGCCGCGCAGAGCCGCTCTCAGCCCGCCTCCCACGCGGTCCGCCCGCGCGGACCGACACGGACGCTCCACCTTCGACTCTCACGCCTCGGGAAACGCCGCGACCGGGTAGAACCGCGCGCATGCTTGAGGCCCGCTACCCGTACTACCTCGCCAACGAGCCCGTCTTCGCCAACGAGGCGCTCGAGGTCACCGACAAGTTCACGCACCAGGTCGCGACCCGCGTCGCGCTCGCCGACAGCAAGGCCATCGACGCCGCCATCGCCGCCGCCACCTCGGCCCAGGACGCCATGGCGCGCTTCCCGCCGTACCAGCGCCGCGACGTCTTGCTGCACGCCGTGAAGCGCTTTCAAGAGCGCAGCGCTGAGCTCGCCGACGCGCTGTGCATCGAGGCCGGCAAGCCCATTCGTGACGCGCGCGGAGAGGTGAGCCGGCTGATCGACACCTTCCGCGAGGGCGCCGCCGAGGCCACGCGCATCGACGGAGAGGTGCTCAACCTCGAGATCGCCGAGCGCGCGCGCGGCTACCGCGGGTTCACGAAGCGGGTGCCCATCGGCCCGTGCTCGCTGATCAGCCCGTTCAACTTTCCGCTCAACCTCGCGGCGCACAAGATCGCCCCGGCCATCGCCAGCGGCTGCACGTGGGTGCTCAAGCCCGCGAGCCGCACGCCCATCGGTGCGTTGATCATCGGGCAAGTGCTCGCCGAGACGAACCTGCCGAAGGGTGCGTTCTCCATCCTCCCCGCGCACCGCCAGGGCGCCGACCTCTTCACCACCGACGAGCGCTTCAAGCTGCTCTCGTTCACCGGCAGCCCGGCGGTGGGGTGGGACCTGAAGGCGCGCGCGGGCAAGAAGAAGGTGGTGCTCGAGCTGGGCGGCAACGCGGCGTGCATCGTCGACGCTGATCAACGCGACCAGCTCGACCACGTCGTCGCGCGGCTCGTGTTCGGCGCCTTCTACCAATCGGGCCAGAGCTGCATCTCGGTGCAGCGCATCATCGCGCACGAGGCCATCGTCGCCCCACTGCGGGAGAAGCTCGTTACCGCCACCCGCGCGCTCCGCATGGGCAACCCGCATGACGAGGCGACGTTCATCGGGCCGATGATCTCCGAGGGCGAAGCCCAGCGCCTCGAAGGGTGGATGGACAGCGCCCGGCGGGCCGGCGGCAAGCTGCTGTGCGGCGGCAAGCGCGACGGCGCGATGGTCGAGGCGACGCTCTTCGAAGACGTGCCGGCGACCGAGCCGCTCGTGACCGAGGAAGCGTTCGGCCCGGTGGCGGTGCTCTCGAGCGTGAAGTCCTTCGACGCCGCGCTCGACGAGGTGAACGCCTCGAAGTTCGGTCTCCAGGCGGGCGTGTTCACCAACGACCTGCGCCACGCGATGGCCGCGTGGGACCGGCTCGAGGTCGGTGGCGTGTTGATCAACGAGGTGCCGTCGTGGCGCGTCGACACCATGCCGTACGGCGGCGTGAAGGACTCGGGGCTCGGCCGCGAGGGGCTGCGCTCGGCCATCGAAGACATGACCGAGGTGCGCCTGTTGGTGATGAAGGACTCGTGATGAGGTGACGCGCATGTTTCCTCGCGCCGTCGTGCTCGCCACCTGCGTCGTCTTCTCCGCGTGCCAGTGCACCAACGAGGTGGTGGTGAAGCGGCCCGACGGCGGCAGCGACGGCGGCGCGATGACGGGCGGCGGGACGGGCGGAGGCGGCGGCAGCGACGCCGGCTCGTGCGTCGACGGAGAGCCGTGTGGTGACGGTGGCGTGTGCGCGGGCGGCTCGTGCTGCGCGGGCGACTCCGCGTGTGGCGCGTCGTGTTGCGGCGCGACGGAGATCTGCAGCTTCCAGCGCTGCGTGCAGCCCGGCGCGGCGTGCCGCGACTCGAGCGATTGCCCCTCGATGCAGTTCTGCGACTTGAGCCGCGCGCAACCAGCGGTGCTCGACGCGGGCATGTGCGTCACCGCGCCTACCGCGGGCCAGTGCGTCAGCGAGCCGCCGGTGTGCCCACCCGACGCGGGCATGAACGCGGGGCGCACCTGCGTCGAGCCATGCCGCTTCGTGCGCGCGGCCGGGCAGCTCAACCCCGTGGTCCGCTACGCGTGGGGTGACGCGACCGCGGCCGGCACGCCCGACGACGTGATGATGGCGCCCATCGTGGCGCAGCTGACCGACGACGACTGCGACGGCCGCATCACGGCGCAAGACCGCCCGGAGATCGTGGTCGTCAGCTTCGCCAACGGCGCGTACACCGCGGTCGGCATCGTGCACGCGCTCACCGTGCGCGACGGGCAGCTCGTGGAGCGCTGGGCGCGGCCAGGCGTCATCAACGCCATGAGCCAGCTCGCGTCGGGCAACATCGACGGCCGTCCCGGCAACGAGGTGGTCGGCTGTGGCCCGAGCACGGTGGTCGCGCTCAACGGTGCCGATGGCACGGTGCTGTGGACGACGCCAGCCAACGGCTGCAGCTCCATCTCGCTGGCCGATCTCGACGGCGACGGCGCGGTGGAGATCGTCACCGAGTCGCAGATCCTCGAGGGGCGCACCGGCACCGTGATTCGTCCCCTGCCCTTCGGCGCGAACAACACCGTGGCCGACCTCGACAACAACGGCCAGCAGGACATCGTCTCGCCCGGGAAGGTGTCGCGCCCCGACGGCACCGTGCTCGCCAGCGTCACCGGCCCCGCCGGCTTCGTCGCAGTGGGAGACCTGAACGTCGACGGCAAGCCCGAGGTGGTGACCGTCGATTCGTCGACGCACTCGCTGAGCGTGTGGACCTTCGACCCCGCGCAGCCCAACGGCAGCGTGCTGGTGCGCAGCGGGCTCGACATCAACCAGACGCTCTCGCCCTCGCTCTGTCCCAGCGGGAGCGCGGGCAACGTCGGCGGCGGCGGCCCGCCCACCATCGGTGACTTCAACGCCGACGGCTTCCCCGACGTCGCGCTGGCCGGAGGCGTCGGCTACGCGGTGTTCGACGGCAAGAAGCTGATGGATGGCGCGGTGGCCGCTGCGCAGACCCTGCTGTGGATTCGCCAGACCCAGGACTGCAGCAGCGCCGCGACCGGCAGCACGCTCTTCGACTTCGACGGCGACGGGAAGGTGGAGGCCGTCTACGCCGACGAGCTCAACCTGCACGTGTACGACTCCGCGACGGGCGCCGATCGCTTCACCACCTGCAACACCTCCGGCACCCTCATCGAGTACCCGCTGGTGGCCGACGTCGACGACGACGGGCAGGCCGACCTCATCGTGGTGGCCAACGCGTACGCCTTCGCGTGTCCGGGCTCGGGCCAACGCGTCTCCGGAGTGCGCGTGTTCGGCTCGATGGGCCGCGACTGGGTGGTGACGCGCAAGGTGTGGAACCAGCACCCGTACTCGGTCACCAACATCGAGGAAGACGGCCACGTGCCGGCGCACCCCGCGCGCAACTGGACCGTGCCGGGCCTCAACAACTTCCGGCAGAACAAGCAGCCGGGCCTCGAGTTCGCCGCGGCCGACGCGGTGGTGACGATGGCCGGCGCGTGCGACCCGTCGGGCACCACCTTCCACGTGGTGGTGAGCAACGTCGGCGAGGCGTCGATGCCTGCGGGGCTGCAGGTGGCCATCATCGTCGACCCCGCGACCACGCCGCGTACGCTGACCACGCTCACCACGTCGCGCGTGTTGGGGCCCACGCAGTCGCAGCGCTTCAGCTACACGACCATCGAAGACGTCAGCGCAAAGCCCGTGGTGGCGCGCATCGTCCCCGGCACGCTGCGGCAGTGCAGGACCGACAACGACGAGTCGTCGCCGCCCATCGTCGGCTGCATCAACTGATCACGCTGCGCAGCGTCGCGCGGACCGACGAGTTGTCGGCGCCCGTCGGCTGAGCCACATGATCGCGCCGGTGGTGGCGCTCGGCCTTCCCGGCACGTCGCCAGCTGCATCGATTGATCAGCGCTCGAGCCGCACCTCGACGGCGTCGCTGCCCGTGCGCGTGCACGACAGCACGTGCCGGCCCACGAGCGACTGCCACGCTCCTGGCCGCGGGTCTTCGAGGCGGGCTGCTCCCGTGCGCGCGTCGACGAGGCGGGTGAGCTCCGGGCCCAGCGGCTCGTCGCGAGAGGCGAGGCCCAGCTCGTGCTCGTCGCTCACAGTGAGAATGGTGTCGCGCACGCAGCTCACTTCGCCCACGTCAGGCCACGCGAAGGCGCCCCGGTCGGTGAACCACGAGAGCACGTCGCGCGCGTGCGGCTCGCGCTCGAGCACGTGCCAGCGCTGGTCTTCGAAGCGACGCGTCGTGCGCCGCACCACCTCGGGCCCGACGGCCTCGAGCGCTCGCTCGCGCACCACGTGCAACTGCGCGACGAAGTAGAGCCCGTCGCCACGGAGCTGATCAGCCCGCCAATCGGTGCTCACCACCATCAACGCGCAGCCCCGCTCCTGCTGCACGAAGGAGCCGCCGCCGAAATCGCTGCTCTCGAAGAGCGAGAGCAGCTCGCCGTCGCTCACGACAGCGTGGTGCCACCACTCGAGGCCCAGTCCGTTGCCCGAGCCCTGGCGCACCGACACCACTGTCTCGTCGTCTCCGTCGCCGTCGAGGTCGACCACCGACACCAGCACCTCGCCGCCGCCGAGCAACTGCGCGCCGAGCGACATCGAGAAGTGCGCGTCGCCCACGGTCACGTCGAGCGCGGCGTCGTCGGCGTCGGGGTCTTCGGGAGGCCGAATGCACACTGCGCCGGTGCACGCCGTTGCGTCAACCACGAAGCGCACGCGGCCACAGGCTTGCCACTCCGGCGCCGCGGCGGGCCGCACGTACACCGGCAGGTTCTCGGTGCGGTCGCTCGCAGGGACCAGCAGCCCGGTGCCAGCCCGGACCGTGTCCCCCCGAAGCGAGTTGATGCTCTGCAGCGCACCGACACCCACCCCCGTCGCGAGCGCTACGTCGGTCAGCGTGCCGTGGTCGACGCGGTACACGCGCCACCGTGGATCTGCGCCGCCGTCGAACGACGCGTCAGCCGGCCCACACCCGGCGAGCAGCAGCGCGGCCAGCAGCCCACGACGAAGGAACATGGGTGGTTGATGTGCAATCAGCGAGCCCACGGCGGTGCGTGTGACGTTGGCGGCGGTGGGCGCTGGGAACGTCACGCGGATGGGCTGCCTCCGTGCGTGTGACGTTGGCCGCGATGGGCGCTGGGGACGTCACGCGCATCGTCTCCTCGGTGCGTGTGACGTTGGCCGCGGTGGGCGCTGGGGACGTCACGCGCATCCTCTCAGTGCGTGTGACGTTGGCCGCCGTCAGCTGGAAACGTCACGCGCATCGGTCGGCGGTGCGTGTGACGTTGGCGGCGGGCACCGGGGACGTCACACGCATCGCTCCGAGCAGGCCCAGTCCCGGACCGTGGCATTGAACAGGACACGACAGCCGGGCTGGTTCTGTCATTCTCGTGCGCCATGCTCGCGATCGCGCTCGCCGTGCTGCTGGCCCAGGCCTCCCCCGACGCTGAACCCACCGGCACCGGGACGCTCACGCCCCCGCCGCCCCCGCCGGCCTCGGTGGATACGCCGGTCGCTGCACCGCAAGACGAGCCACGCGGCCGGTCGGCGAAACTGCTGCCGACGAAGAAGGGCCGCGAGCCGCGCGTCGAGGGAGGCACCCTGGTCGGCCGCGCCGCGATGTCGCTGCTGACCGGCACGCTCGGGTACGGCGTGGGGGCAGGCATCACCATCGGCGCCGGCTTCATCGGGGTCGCCATCGGCGGCGGCAGCTACGCCGCCATCATCTTCGTGCCCATCGCCATCGCCATCGCGTCGCCGCTCATCCTCGCCGCGGTCGTGTTCGGCACCGCCCTCGGCGCGGCGATGTTCGGCGAGAACTACGGCCGTGACTTCGCCGACGCGCTGAAGACCGCGGCGTGGGTGTTGCCGGCATCGGGAGGCGTCGCCGGGCTGTTGTCGCTGTTGCTCTTCGCCATCCCGAGCCCGGTGGTGGTCTTCATTCCCTTCCTCGCGCTCGTCGCGGGCGTCGTCTCGGTGCCGCTCTTCGTGCAGGCGTTCAAGCCCGAGCCCGAAGAGCTGGTGCTGCGCTCCGTCGACCCGCGGTGGATCAACGACAACGCGCCGCGCGGCGGCGTGACGTTCGCGTTCTGAGCATCCCGCCCGCATGAGCGACTGGGCACGGCTGCCCGACGAGACCGAGCGCGCCGGCGTGATGCAGGGGCTGCGGGACCTGGTGCGCGCGGGCGGCGCCGCCGACTTCCTCCACCGGCCCGTGCTGGTGCCGAGCGAAGCGCACTTCCCCGACGAGTGGCGGGCTGATCTCGACGGCGCACGCGCGATGCTGGCCCGGGTGTTGGCGCACGCGCGGCTCGGCGACGCGTTCGACCTCGTCGAGTCCACGAGCCCCGCGCGTGACGACGGCAAGTCAGTCGCCGCCTGGTACGCCGGCAAGGAACGTGGACGCCTGCAGTTCGGACTCGACCCCTCGATGCTCGACGACGCGGAGTCGCTCGCCGGCGCGCTGGTGCACGAGGTCGCGCACGCGTGGCGCGACACCCACGGCATCCACCGCGAAGAACGGCTCACCGAGGAACAGCTCACCGATCTCACCGCCATCTTCCTGGGCGGCGGCGTGTTCGTCGCCAACAACACCTTTCGCTTCGAGACCGGCCACGTCGACGGCCAGCTCGACCACTCGTTCCGTCGCAGCGCGCAGCTCGGCTACGTGTCGCCGGGCGTCGCCTCGTTCGCGCTCGCGGTGGTGTTGCGCGCGCGGGACGCTGGAATCGAAGTGGTCGAAGACGCGCTCGAGCGCACGCAACGTGGGCTGGTCGAAGAGGCGCTCGCCGCGCTGCCAGACGCGAACGAGGTGCGCACTGCGCTGGGCATCGCGCAGGTGCCGCCGCCTGCGAAGTGGGAGCTGCCGGCGCCGGCGAAGCTGCCGGCCACGCCGAAGCTGGTTTCTCCTCACCCCGACCCTCTCCTCCTCGGGAGGAGAGGGAGTGAACGTCTCGTCGAAGACCGCGGGAGTGAGTTTGGCCTGGTGGGCGCGCTGGCAAGTGGCGGTGCACTGTGGGCTGTGACGACCTTCGGCGTCGACCTGCAGCCACCGGTGATGATCGGCGCAGTGGTCGCGAGCGCGATCGCCGCGTTCTTCGTCGGCAAGCGCCTGCACGTCGAGCGCTGCCCGGGCAAAGACTGCCGTTGTCCACTCAAGCCCGATGAGCTGGTGTGCCCCGCGTGCGGGCTGGTCGTGCCTCCGCGCGCCACGAAAGAGGCGTAGAGTCGGGCTTCCCCGTGCTTTCCGAAGAGACCCACTCGCAAGACGTCGCCGACGGCCGCCTCGCGTCGCACGAAGACGCGGCCCACGAGAAGCGCAACTGGGTGCGCCTCACGTTCGACTGCAACAACGGCTGCACGTTCTGCCTCGACTCCAACACCCACGACGGCAGCAACCGCTCGCCCGAGGAGATCAAGAAGCAGATCCTCGACGGGCGCGCGAAGGGCGCGACGCGGCTCATCCTCTCCGGCGGTGAGCCCACCATTCACCCGCACTTCGTCGACTTCGTGCGGCTCGGCCGGCTCGCGGGCTACCGGAAGATCCAGACCGTCACCAATGGGCGGCTCTTCAGTTACCCCCAGTTCCTCGACCGCTCGCTGAGCGCGGGGCTCAACGAGATCACCTTCTCGCTCCACGGGCCGAACCCGAAGATCCACGACGCGCTGGTCGGCGTGCCCGGCGCGTTCGAGCAGGAGACCGCCGCGCTCAAAGCCGCCATCGCCGACGGCCGCCCGGTGGTGAACGTCGACGTGGTCATCAACCGCGGCAACGTGAAGGTGCTGCCCGAGATGCTCGAGCTGTTCATCTCGTGGGGCGTGCGCGAGTTCGACCTGCTGCAGGTGGTGCCCTTCGGCCGCGCGTTCAACGAGGGCCGCGAGTCGCTCTTCTACGACCTGAAGGAGATGCGGCCGTACATCCAGCGCGCGCTGGAGATCGCCAAGCGCCCCGACCTGCACGTCTGGTTCAACCGCTTCCCGCCGCAGCACCTCGAGGGCGCCGAGCACCTCATCCAGGACCCGTACAAGCTCAACGACGAGGTGCGCGGCCGCAAGGAGGAGTTCGCGGGCCTCCTCGAGACCGGCGTCGACCTCGACTGCCGCGAGCCCGAGCGCTGCCGCTACTGCTACCTCGAGCCGCTGTGCGACACGCTCTACGAGCTGCGCGACCAGGTGGCCGCCGAGAAGTTCGAGCGCGTGCGCGTCGACACCGAGTGGGAACGCGCGCAGGGCCCGGTCTTCGGTGGTGACCCCGCGTCGCGCGCTCGCGCTGAAGATCGCCGCGCCGCGCTGTTCGCGAAGCTGAAGTCCGAGGGCCGCGTCATCAACGCGCCCGAAGACGCGTACACGCCGGTGAAGTCGCCGGTCGAGCTGGCGAAGGCGAGCGGCGCGAAGCGGCTGTGGGTGAAGGCGCCGACGTGGGCGCGGGCGCAAGAGCTCATCGCCACGTGGCCCGCGAGCATGGAGCTCGAGCTCGAGCTCGACGCACCCCTGGAATTGCTCGGCGTCGATGAGCCGCGAATCCGCCGCGTGCTGGTGCGCGACGTCGCCCACGCGCAGCAGCTGCTCGCCGCGCCCGGAACCTTCGACGTGGTGCTCGAGCTCTCGCAGGCCTCGGCGCCCTGGCTCCGCTCACTCGCCGTCGCGCCCGCACGCCTGGTGGTGCGCCAGCCCACGTGGGAACGGCTCACCGACTCGCAGACCAACGACGTCGAGCTGCGCGCGTTCTTCGCCTCGCTGCAGACCAAGCTGCGCGTCGAAGGCGTGCCCGAGTGCATCGCGCCCGGAGGCGAGCGCGCACCACTCACGCTCGACACCGCGATGATGACGCCCGACGGCCGCCTCGAGGCCTTCCGCTTCACCAAGCGCTACATCCTCGACCACTACTTCACCAAGAGCCTGCGCTGCGCCGAGTGCGTGCACGAGGCGACCTGTGACGGCGTGCACGTCAACTACGTGCGCGCGCGTGGCTACGGCGAGCTGCAGCCCGTGAAGACCGCGCTGGAGAAGGTGGGATGACGCCGCGCCGGGTGTTGGTGGTCAACCCGCCCGTCAGCGTGGCGCGCGACTTCATCGACTACCCGTACTTCGCCAACCTCGGCGCGGTGCAGTTGGCGGCCGTGCTCCGCGCGCGGGGACACGAGGTGACGCTGGTCGATGCGTTCTCGCTCCCCGGCTCGACGTTGAGCGCGTTGCCCGACGATCGCGTGCTGCTCGGAGCGCCGGTCGCCGAAGTGCTCGCCGCGTGCCGAGGCACGTTCGACTTCGCCTTCGTGGTGCTGACGCCGTTCCACCGGCCGCCGCGCCGCGACGAGGTGCTCTCGCAGGTGCTCGCCGGCGTGCACACCTCGCAACGTTGGCTCGTCGACGCGTACCAATCAGGCCAGCACTACGTCGACGCCGAGCCCGACGACCTCTTCCGCGCGTACCCGGAGGCGCAGGGCTGGGTGAAGTACGAGGCCGAGGTCTCCGTACCGCGCGTGGTCGAGAGCGACGCGCCGCTGCCCCGCTTCGTGCGCGGCGAGCAGCCGAAGTTGGACGAACTCCCGCTGCCCGCGTGGGACCTGGTCGATCTGCGCGCGTACGACGCCTTCCGCGCGCGCGTCGTCGAGAAGCTGGGCCGCGGAGGCTGGGCGTTTCCCATCGACGGTCGCACGCTGCCGCTCATCACCAGCCGCGGCTGTCCGTATTCGTGCGTGCACTGCTCGTCGAATCCCGACCGCGTGCCGGGCACGCCGAAGGTGCAGCGTCGACTCTCTGCGGCTCGACTGCGCGAGTTGATGACCGCGCTCGTGAAGACCCACGGCGCGACGCGGCTCGAGGTGCTCGACGAACTGCTCAACGTCGACGAGGCGCATTTCGACGGCTTCCTCGCGCTGGTGCACGAACTGAACACGAAGTTCGACGTGCCCAACGGCCTGCGCGCCGACGGCCTCGAGCCGCGGCACTTCGACGCGATGGCGGGCCGCGTGACGACGGTGAGCGTCTCGGCCGAGAGCGGCGTGCAGCGCATCGTCGACCAGGTGGTGAAGAAGAAGCTCGACCTCGCTCGCATCACGCAGGCTGCGCGCGAAGCGAAGCGCGCCGGTGTGCCGTTGTTGGTGCACTTCATCATCGGGCTCCCGGGCGAGACCGCGCAGGACGTGAACGCCACGCTCGGCTGGGCGATGGAGCTGTGGGACGAGTACGGCGCGTGGCCCGCGGTGCAGTTCTCGACGCCGCTGCCCGGCACGCAGTTGGCGAAGGGCCGCGAGCTGCCCGCCGTCGACGACTGGGGCCCGGCGTTCCAGCACCGGCCGAGTCAGCCCGGCGCCGCGGTGAGCCCGGAAGAATTGGTGCGCTTCAAGTGGACCTTCGACCAGCGCCTGCAGGCGTCGAGCGGGCCGAAGAAGGTCATCTTGAACCTCACCTACGTCTGCAACAACCACTGCACGTTCTGTGCGGTGGGCACGCGGACGCAAATCCACGGGCACCCCGAGCGGCAGCGCGAACACCTCGAGCGCCACCGCGCGCAGGGCGTGACGATGCTCGACATCGACGGCGGCGAGCCGACGCTGCACCCCGAGCTGATTCCCCTCGTGCGCTACGCGCGGCACCTCGGCTACCGGAAGGTGAACGTCACCACCAACGGCCGCCTGCTCGTCTACGAAGACTTCGCGAAGCGGCTCGTGCAGAGCGGGCTCACCACGCTGCTCTTCTCGGTGCACGGCCCCGACGCGAAGACCCACGCGCAGCAGGTCGGCGTCGCCGAGGCGTTCGAGCAGACCACCGCCGGCATCCGCAACGCGCTGCGCTTCAAGCCCACGCGCGACGTCGAGCTGGGCATGAACATCACGCTCACGCGGAGCAACACCGAGCTGTTGCCGCAGGTGACGCAGCTCGCGTGGGACCTGGGCCTGCGCTGGCTCAACGTGCAGTTCCTCACGCCGTTCGGTCGCGCCACGCGGGGCCACGCGCCCGACACCGAGCAGGCCGCGGCCGTGACGAAGCAGGTCATCGACGCGTGGAAAGACCGCATGAAGTTCCAGGTCATCAACCTGCCGTTCTGCTTCATGCGTGGTTACGAGTCGTACTTGATGGGCGACCTGCTCAAGCTCGAGCGCCACATGGTCTTCGTGAACAACGAAGAGGTGAACCTGTCGCGGTATTTGTCCGAGCGCCGCGTGCGCAAGCCGGTGTGCGAGACGTGCCCCAACGCGGTGTTCTGCGGCGGGTTCTACGAGCTCGACTCGGTGCCCGAGCCGCCGTGGGTCTTCGATGAAGACGACGCGGCGGGCGTGAAGTTGCCGGTCGTCGGCTGAGCGCCCGCGCGTATCATCACGCGATGCGCAACCTCGTGCTGCTGCTGTGCCTCGCCGCGCCGTGTGCCCTTGCGCAAGACAGCGCTCCGCTCGAAGACGCGAAGGCCGTGGCGAAGTGGATGGCCGCGCGCGCGAAGGCGGCCGCCGCGGGGAAGCCCGAGGTGGTGCGCTTCGCGATGGTCCACCACTCCACGTGGGGCAGCGACTACCCGACGTACTTCATCGGTGCGTCGCTCGAATCGGCCGGAGACGCGCCCACCTGCCTCGAGCCCTCGTTCGCGAAGGGCGCCGAGGAACCCGACACGCTCGACGCCGAAGGGCGTGACCGCGGTCGCGTGGCCATCGTCGAGGGCCGCTTCACCGGCAAGACGAGCACGCAGAAGCAGAGCAGCGACCCAGACGAGAAGGAGACGTACACGCTCTACGGCTTCCAGGTGCTGCGCCACCGCCCTGCGCGAGACGGAGAGCCCGATGCGGCGCGCGCGCGCATCGTCGCGACCTTCGAGCAGGCCACCGCGAGCGTCCCCACGCTGAGCGACGACCGGCCTTGGATCGCGACCGTCGACAGCTTCCCCGCGCTCGAGAAGGGCGGCCCGGAGAAGGCCAGCGCGCTGCTCGAGAAGGTGAAGAAGGCCGGGTTCGCGAAGAGCGAGCTCATCGACAGCCGCGGCGTGGCGTTGTTGTTCTGCTGCTACCAGGTGGTCATCGCCGATCGCTTCGCGACCCAGGACGAGGCGACGGCGCTGATGAAGGACTTGAAGAAGAAGGGCTTCGGCAACGCGGGAGTGCGGCGCGGCTGGTGAATCAAGCTCCCTCTCCCCGAGGGGGAGAGGGTCGGGGTGAGGGGAAACCACCAACATCGTCAGAAGCCGATGGTGAGCCCGCCCTCGTTGCCAACCACACCCGCACCCTCGGGGCGCAGCGGCTGGGCACGCGCCACCTCGGGCTTGCCCCACTGAACGAAGAGCGGCGTGGAGATGGTGGCCGCCAGGAACGGCACCGCGATGGCCAGCAGCGGGTTGATGCCGACCGCGAGCAACAGCACCGCGACCGCCACCGCGCTCGGCACCGTGATGCCAGAGATCTTCAACGCGTCGATGAAGTCCGCGCCGAGGTGTTCGCCGAAGAGCGCTGAGCCGAGCGCCACGCCGAGCACGCCCAGGCCGACGACGATGGGCGAGACCGCGACGCCGAGCAGGATGCCCGTGAAGACGCCCGCCCACGAGCCGGCCGACGCGCCGAGCAGCACCGCGCCCGTGAAGAGCGCCGCGCCCGCCGCCGAGCCGACGAGCCCGAGCGTCATCGACATGCCGACGCGGCCGGTGAGCGAAGCGGCGTCGACGCGCGCTTCCCGCTGCGGAATCAAGCGCGCCGAGCGGCGAAGCGCGGGGACCTCGACCATCGGGGGTGCCGAGAAGTCCTGCGCGGGGGTCTGCGAGAGGGCCATCGAGAGCAGGAGCGTGGTGAGCATGAGGGCTCCACGGTTCACCTCGCGTGCCTGCGGGGTCCCGCGTGGTTACGGCGACACGCTGTGCAGCCGACTGCACGATCTGAGCACCCCCTCTCCCCCTGGGGAGAGGGTCGGGGTGAGGGGAGACACGAAGTGCGACTGTTGTTGCGACCCGCAGCACACGCCGCCGGCAACGTCGCACGCACGTCGGTGCGTCTCCCCTCACCCCAACCCTCTCCCCAGCGGGGAGAGGGAGTTGCTGTAGCATCGCGCGATGCTCCGACTCGCCGCTGGTCTCTTGCTCGCGCTGTTCGCCACGTCCTGCGCCACCAGCCAGCCCGCGCCGACCGCGTCCCGCTATCCGCCCCGCATCAAGCCGCTCGACCAGGTGCTCGCCGACGCCGAACAATTCCCCTGCGTCGCCGGCCTGCACTCCATCCCCGCGACGGTCGTGGAAGTCGGCGTCTTCGGCAACGTGCCCTACCAATCGTTCAGCAACGGCACGACCGAGCTCAACGCGTACGGCGACCCCGGCGATCTCGTCGGCCTCGAGACCGGCCTGCAGGCCGAAGACCCCGCGCAGCAGCAGTGCCTCCTGCAGTTCCTCTCGCGCCAGACGCTGCAGCCCGCCGACGGCACGCGCGTGCTCGCGTTGTCGAACTCGCTCGCCGGTCCCTTCCTCGACCAGCAGCCCAACCTGAGCATCGAGATCACCCCGCGCACCGCGCCCGACGCGTACGGCGCGTGGTGGGTGTCGCTCGAGCGCCCCGAGGCCATCGCCGAAGCAAAAGCGCCGCCCGAGCAGATCGCCCAGCTCAGCCAGCCGCAGGCGCAGTGGCAGCCCGCGCCCGCGACCTACTACCGCCGGCCGTACCGCCCGCACGTCACCTACCGCCCGTACCGCCCGGTCGGGCCGCGCGTCTACCCGCCCACCTTCAACCGGCGCGGCGGCCTCTACATCCGCATTCGCTGAGCGCGCGGGAGGAGTAGGCTCCGCAGTGCTTCTCCTCGAAGGGCCGACCACTTCGGAGCCTCACCCATGTCATCCCTGCGCACGCTTTCCCTGCATCGCGCTGCACTCGTCGCGTCGGTGTCGTGCCTGTCGTTGCTGGCCTGCTCGGATCCACCCAACCCGCCGAACGCTCCACCCGAAGGCCCCGGCCTCGGCGTGGCGTGCAACGCCGACACGAAGTGCCGCACCGGCCTGACCTGCGACGCGACGGCGATGACCTGCCAGGGCAGCCGCGCGAGCGCCGACGGCACCGCGTGCACGCTGGGCGTGGAGTGCGTCAGCGGCAACTGCTCGCCCAACGGCGCGCGCGGCGTCTGCGCGGCGTCCGGCACCGGCACGCGTGGTACCACCTGCCAGGGTGACGGCGACTGCGCTGCGCCGCTCAAGTGCGGCTTCAACGGCGAGAGCCTCTTCCCCGAGTGCCAGCCCGCCGGCACGAAAGACGTCGGCGCCGACTGCACGCTCGGCCTCGAGTGCGCGCAGGGCCTGCTCTGCGTGCAGGGCAAGTGCGCCATCGCCCCGCTCAGCAGCACCATGACGCCGCACGGAGTGCCGCCCGTGCTCCCCGTGCAACCAGGCCAGGGGTGGGCCGGCGCGACGTGCCCCGCTGCGAAGCCCACCGCCGAGACCGCGCTCTTCGTCTTGCCGCGCGACAGCGACGACGCGGCCGTGAAGCAGGACTTCTACCGCCTGCCCTTCCCCAACGACGCCCTGCGCGACGGCAGCGGGAAGATCGACTTCAGCCGCCACCCGAAGGAGCCGCAGCCGATGTTCGGCTTCGACCTCCTCGGCCGCTACTTCGAGGCGCTCGCGCCCGAGCCGTTCGGCAACGCGCCGACCATCGTGATGCGCTTCGACGGGCCCATCGACTTCACCACCATCAAGCTCACCGGCACCGACCCCACCGTGCGCCTCGTCTCGCTCGAGCAGGGCCAGGGCCAGCCGCGCGGCCTCTCGCTGCTCTTCAACCAGGCCGCCAACAAGTACGTGTGCAGCAACTGGCTCGCGGTGCGGCCGTACGACGGCGACTCGCTGCCCGCCGGCACCTACGCGCTCGTCGTGACGAAGGGCATCAAGGGCAACAACGGCGGCGGCGACGTGGGGCAGTCGGCTGACTTCACCGCGATGCTGCAGGCCACCGCGCCCACCGAGGCCGCGCAGGCGCTCGCGTGGCCGAAGTACGCGCCGCTGCGCGCGTGGGTCACCGCGCAGAACCTCCAGCCCACCGATGTGCTCGGCGCGGCGGTCTTCACCGTCGGCAACCCGCGCCGCCTGATGGAACGGCTCTCGACCGCCGTCGCCGCCGCGAGCGCGCCGACCGCCGACACCTGGGTGAAGTGCGGCGGCGCCACGCCCTCGCCGTGCCCCGACGCCAACGGCCCGCGCGCGTGCGGCACCAGCACCGCGTTCGACGAGTGGCACACGCTCCTCACCGTGCCCATCTTCCAGCAGGGCACCGCGCCGTACCTCGTGCCCTCGCAAGGCGGCGGCATGGACTGGAGCTCCGCGCCGCTGATGCCGGTGCGCACCGAGAAGATCTGCGCCTCGCTCACCGTGCCGAAGGGCACCGCGCCCGCGGCGGGCTGGCCGGTCGTGCTCTACGCGCACGGCACCGGCGGCACGTACCGCGCGCAGGCCGCCGACGGCTCCGGCGCCGCGCTCGCCAGCATCACGCTGCCCGGCGTCGCGACCGGTCCCGTGCAGGCCGCCGTGCTCGGCTTCGACCAGGTCGGCCACGGCCCGCGCCGCGGCGCGCTCGGCCAGAACACCTCGCCCGACGACATCGTCTTCAACTTCGCCAACCCCGCCTCGGGCCGCGGCACGATGGCGCAGGGCGCGACCGACCTGTTGAGCGTGGTGCGCTACCTGAAGGCGCTACCGCAGAACTTCCCCGCCGAGCTGCCGCCGCTCGACGTCACGCACCTCGCGTTCTGGGGCCACTCGCAGGGCGCCACCGAGGGCGCGCTGTTCCTCGCGATGGACCGCTCGGTCGACGGCGCGCTCTTGAGCGGCGCGTCGGCCACGCTCGTCAACTCGCTCACCTCGAAGAAGGCGCCCGTCGACATCGCCGGTGGGCTGTGGGCCGCGCTCGGAGAATCGAGCCCCGGCGCGGTCAGCGTCTTCCACCCCGTGCTCGGTCTGCTCCAGTCGTGGACCGACGTCGTCGACCCGCTGCACTTCGCCAGCCGCAACGCGGTGGTGCCGGCCGACGGCGCGACGCCGGCCTTCGCGCGCCACCTCTTCCAGGTGTGGGGGAAGGACGACCTCTACACGCCGCGCGCGGTGCAGACGAGCTACGCGCGCGCCTCGGGCGTGGCGTTCGTCGGCCCGCAGGTCGACGACTTCGACCAGACGCCGGTGACCAGCGCGTCGGGCAACGTCACCCAGCCGCGCGCGGTGACCGCCGCGATGCGCCAGTACGTGCCCAGCGGCTACGACGGCCACTTCGTGGTCTTCAACAACACCTCGGCCACCACCGACGCGTCGCGCTTCATCGGCCGCGTGCTGCGTGGTGAGGTCCCGACCATTCCCGAGCCCTGACCCGACCCGTGGCGATTCCCCCGAAGAAGCCGGCACCGAAGAAGCCCCGCGACACCTGTCCGTCGTGCTTCCAGCCCATCGCGCCGACCGACTTCCTGTGCCCGCACTGTGAGCTGATTCTCGACCCGAGCCAGGCGCCCGAGCGCCCGTCGGGCGAGGTGAGCGTCGTGCGCCGGCTGCTCGAGCCGCCCCAGCGCGGCATTCCGCAGGCGGGCATCGACTTGAAGGCCGCGCGCGCAAAGGCGAAGGCCAACGAGGGCATCGAGGGGCCGACGAAGAAGCTCGACCTCGGGCCCGAGCTCGGCGGCGTGCCCATCGTCGTCGCCACGCTCTCGAAGAAGTCAGAGCAGCTCACCGAGCTCGAGGCATGGCTGGTGTCGCTCATCGACGGCCTGTCGGACGCGAACGCGCTGGCGAAGAAGGCCAACCTCCGCGAGCTCGAGCTGCGCGTGATGCTGCGCACGCTCAACGAGAAACACATCATCGACTTCGCCGACGAGCCGCTCAGCGACGAAGACCTGCGCCTGCCCGAGGTGGTCGGCACGCTCGAGCCCGACGATGAGCCGCCGCTGACGATGCCCGCGCCGCCTCCGCCCGCGCCCGTCGCCGGAGTGCCTGCGCACGTTTCGGGTGGCGGGTTCGATCGCCGCGATTCCCGCTTCGTGGTGCCGGCGAGCAAGCCTGGTGTGCCGGCGGTCGCTCCGGCGCGCGCCGCGTCTCCCGCGGTCGTCCCCGCGCCGCCGCCCGCTCCGGCGAGGCTCCGCAGCACGCCCGGCACGCTGCCCAGCGAGCTCGAGCAGGAAGCGCCCATCATCGCCGGCACCGCCGAACCACCCGTCATCGCTCCCACTTCGCGCCTGCCGCCGCGCGCGCCGCGCCGTGCCGAGGTCGCGCCCTCGTACCCGGGCCTGGGAGCCGTCGTCTCGCCGGGGCCGACGCCGAAGGAACAGCCGCCCGAGCGCCAGACCGACCCGCGCATCGCGTACACCGGCAAGGCCAACCGCAAGGTGCTCGACGCGCTCAAGCAGGTGAAGCGGTCTGACGGGCGCGCGCCGTCGCCCACGGCCGCGGCTGACCCGAAGGGAGACGCGCCGGTCGCCGACATCCTCGCGCGCGACTCGCTGCAGGTCGCCCTGCGCATGGAACAGAACGGCCGCATGGACGAGGCGATTCGCTTCCTCGAGCGGTCCATCGCGCAGAGCCCCGATGCAGCGTCGCTCTACAACCGCCTCGGCATCATCTTGATGCGCGAGCGCGCGGACTATCGGCGCGCGGAACAGCTGATTCGCAAGGCCACCGAGCTCTCGCCCGAGAACGGCGTGTACGCGACCAACCTGCAGCAGGTCATCACCCGCGCCGCGCTGCGGAAGTAGCGCCTGGGGCGGGCAACGCTGGCATGCTGCGCCGCCATGCACACGCCCCCTCGCTGGAAGTGGTCCGTCGTGGTCGTGCTGTCGGGAATCTTGCTGGCCTGCAGCGGCACACCCGGAACTGACGGCGGCACCGGAGGCGGCAGCGCGACCGGCGGCGGCACCGCCACGGGCGGCGGCGCGACCGGTGGCGGCACCGGCGGCGGCACGACGGGCGGCGGCAGCGCGACCGGCGGCGGCGGAGCGACGGGTGGCGGCGGAGCGACGGGCGGCGGCACCTCGGGCGGCGGCATCTTCGAGAAGACGCTGCCGTGGAACACCGACGTCTCGGGCCTGGCGAAGTCGACCCGCAGCGACGCCATCATCGCGCAGATGGTCGCGGCCGGTGGCTGGGGCAACGGCAACAAGCTGCAGATCGACTTCTCGATTCCGCTCTTCTTCGCGGACTCGTCGACGCCGCGGAAGACCATCGTCGCCCCGGCCAGCGGCTACTGCTACGGCAACGGCCCCGACTGCGACACCGTGCCGCTGCAGATGCCGGTGCCCGCCAACGCCAACATCGAGGGCAGCGCCGACCTGACGTGCGACGTGGCCAACAACGACTGCCACCTGCTCGTCGTCGAGCGCACCGAGAAGAAGCTGTACGAGATCTACAACGCCACCGGGGTCGGCTCGAACATCGCGGCGCTCGGCGCGTTCACGTGGGACCTGACGAAGCAGTACACCGCCGTGCTGCGGGGCGACCAGTGCACGTCGGCCGACGCCGCGGGGCTGCCCATCGCCGCGCTGCTGCCCACCGCTGACGAGGTCGCCGCGGGCACCGTGTCGCACGCGCTGCGCTTCATCTTGCCCAACGCGAAGATGAAGCAGGGCGTGTACGTGCGGCCCGCCACGCACGCCGGAGCGCCCAGCTCGACCAACGCCGACTCGCCCCCGTACGGCGTGCGCCTGCGCCTCAAGGCGACCTTCGACGAGACGCCGTTCACGCCCGGCGCGCGCGTCATCCTCCAGGCGATGAAGAAGTACGGCCTCATCTTGAGCGACGGCGGCAACATCGCGCTGACCTTCGCAGACGACCGCACCACCACCGCGAAGTGGGCGGGCCAGGGCATCACCGCGCAGACGTTCAACAACATCGGCGTGAGCAACTTCGAGGTGGTCGACCTCGGCGCAGAAATCACCAACACCTTCAACTGTGTGAGGGCTCCCTGATGTTCAGCGCTTCCAACGTCGTCACGTTCTTCGCGGCGTGCATCCTCGGCTTCGAGGTCGCGCCGCACCTCGCGCTCGCGTCGCGCCAGGCGGGGTGGGCCCTTCGCATCGCCGGCGTGCTGCTCGCGCTCGACTCGGGCCTCGCGGGCTTCTTCGTCGGCTTCCTCTACCGGTTGCCGTTCGGTGAGCTGCTGGTGACGCTCGTGCCGTCGTTCTTCTTCGCCGGGTTCTGGGCGTGCCTCGCGTGGGCGGCCATCGCGCTGCTCAGCAGCAGCCCCGCCTCGTCGCGCACGGGAGGCCCGGAGCTCCGATGATGCCCCTCTTCCAGAAGGTCGTGGGCTTCATCCCGGTGCTCGGGGCGGCGGCCGTCATCCTCGCCGCGCAGCTCAAGGTGCGCGAGCGCTCCGACCGGGCGGCGATGCTGATGAGCGTCGGCCCCGGCGTGTACGTGCTGGTGATGCTGGTGCGCCAGTTCGTGCAGAGCGAGCTCTTGTGGGCGCTGGCCCCGGTCGTCACCGTCGGCGCCATCGGCTCGGTGGTCTACGGCCTGTTCGTGCTGATGGAAGCGCTGCACCCCAGGCACGGCCGTCCGCTCCCGCCGCTGCTCGCTGCCGGTGGCCCGCCCCACAAGCCGAACCTCTTCATCCGCGGCTTCTTCGGCTTCTTCGGCGTGATGGCCATCTTCGCCGGCTTCGGTCGCATGGGTGGCGGCAGCGGCATGGTGGGCGTGGTGCTCGGCGTCGCCGCGCTGCTCGGCACGCTCTACGGCTCGTGGTGGGTCGACAAGCAGGGTCCCGCGCACCGCTGGGTGCTCGAGCACAAGCCCGAGCTCATCATCTGGACCTACGTGCACCAGCTCACCGTGGTGAACCGCCGCTACGGCACGCGCACCGTGCACTGGAGCGCGCAGCTCGGCCTGTCGACCGGTGAGAAGGTCGGCATTCCCGCGTCGGGTGAGCAGGGCGCGCAGGCGCTCGTCGGCTCGGTGCTGCAGCTGCGGCCGGGCATCATCGCCGGCTACTCGCCCGAGAACGTCGCGCGCTTCGTGGCCCAGGTGAACGCGGGCGGCGCGCCGAAGTGAGCCTCGCCGCGGGCGTCGTGGAGTGCACGCGCGGCGGCCACCGCGAGGCGGTGCACCCCTTCAGCGCGGTGATGGTCGAGGGCAACGCCGTGCGCTGGCAGCGCGGCGATGACGTCGGCACCTTCTGGCGCAGCGCGAGCAAGCCGTTCCAGCTCGTGACCTCGCTCTCGCAGCTCCCCGCGGCGACGGTCGAGGCGCTCGACGAGCGCGCGCTCGCGGTGGGCGCAGCGAGCCACAGCGGGCAGGAAGAGCACGTGGCGTTGGTGCGCTCGCTGCTGACGCGGTTCGGCCTCGACGAGAGCCAGCTGCAGTGTGGCGCGCACCCGCCGGTGCACGAGGCCTCGGCGCGCGCGGTGCGGGAACCCACGCCGATTCACAACAACTGCTCGGGCAAACACACCTTCATGCTCGCCGCGTGCGCCGCGCAGGGCTGGCCGCTCGACTACCGCGCGGTCGAACACCCGCTGCAGCGGGCCAACCGCGCGCGGCTCGACGAGCTCGGCGGCGCGCGCCACGAGGTGGCCATCGATGGGTGCTCGGTGCCGACCTTCTTCGCGCCGCTGAGCACCATGGCCCGCGCGTGGGCGGCGCTCGCGGAGTCGTGCGGAGACGCCGCGTCGCTGCTCGGCCGCGTCGGCCGCGCGATGCACCGCCAGCCCTTCTTCGTCAGCGGCGCCGACCGGCTCGACCTGCTCGTCACCGAGCGCGCCAGCGAGCCGCTCACCGTGAAGGTCGGCGCCGAGGGGCTGTTCTGCATCGCGCGGCACCAGGCGCGGCAGGGCATCGCGGTGAAGATGCACTCCGGCAACGCCGACGCGCTGGCCGTCGCGGTGCGCCACGTGCTGTCGACGCTCGGTGTGTCGCTGGGCCCGCTCGACTGGCCGTGGGCGACGGTGCGCAACGTGCGGCAGGTCGCGGTGGGTGAGCGCGTCGCTCGCTGAAGCGGCTCGTGCATTCGGAGGCGTGAGCAGGTTGAGCAGGTTGGCGCTTCGACGCTCTTCTCCTCACCCCGGCCCTCTCCTCTGAAGAGGAGAGGGAGTCAGCGCGCTGAAGCTCGTGGTCAGGGCGGCGGCAGGCGCTGCTCCATCTCTTCGACGACGTGCGCGGTCTCGTTCACCACGCGCTGCGAGAGAATGGGGAACGAGCCGAAGTAGCCGAGCGCGCGCAGCGTCCGCGTGCGCAGGTTCGACGGCGGCACCGAGAGGTCGAAGCCGGGCGCGGTGTAGCGCTCGGTCAGCGCGCCGAGGTCGATGCCCGCGTCGGCGGCGCGCACCGCCAGCACGTTGGTCGCCACGTGGCACGTCACGCACTGCTCGGTCGACGCGGTCTGCGAGAGCGGGTTGTCGGCGATGAGCAGCGAGCGCACCGACTCGAGCTGCTGCGCCGGGGTGGAGTTGCGGAACGACGTCTCCATCACCACGCGCGCGAAGCCGGCCGGCTCGTCGACCAGCGGCGTCACCATGTACGAGTCGCCACCGAAGAGCAGCACTTCCTGGGACGTCATCGCGATACCGGGAATGGTGATGGGCGCGAACTGGCCGTTCTGCATTTCCTCGCCGCGGAAGGCCCACACGATGGCCGCGTGCTCGGTCTCCTGGCCGAAGAGCGTCATGCGGAACATCTGCGCCGCGTGCGCGTAGCGGGCGACGAGCGCGCCGAGGCCCGCGCGGAACGCCGGTGACGTCGAGAACGCGGTGGTGACCTGCAGCGGAGCGGTGCGCGGCACGTCCTGCAACTCCGCGAGCCCGCGCAGCGTGTCGACCAGCTCGGGCACCTCGGCGCGCGGCACGGGGAAGAAGGCGTGCAGCGTCATGTCTTCGACGTTGGCCGGCTCGCCGAAGACCGGCTGCAGCACGAGCCGCAGCACGCCGTCGCGATCGGCCTGGCATGGCGCGCCGTCCGACCGGTCACAGAGGTCGAACCGCACGCCCAGCACCCGCAAGCGGCTCGGCTCGGTGCGCACCACCGGCATCGCTTCGGTCAGGCGCGAGAAGACGCTCAGCGGCACCATCGTCACCGCGGGCGGAAACGGAGTGCCCGCGTCGAGCAGCTCGAGCGGCAAGAGGAAGGTGACGTCGTTGAGCCCCAGCAGGCGCTGGTGGGTGGGCACGAAGACGCTCGCGTCGAGGCCGTCACCGGCATCCACCCCCGCGTCGACCGAAGGCGTCGCCGAGCAGGCGCTCAACACCGCGCAGAGCAGCGACGCCGCCGCCAGCCCGTGCATGTGACGTTGCCGGCGCTGGGCGCGGGAAACGTCACACGCATCGCCGGTCACAGTGGTGCGGCACGCGTGCTCCACCTAATTCGCGTCACTCCACAACTCGATCTAATAAACACCGTGCGCGTGACGTTGCCGGCGATGGGCGCTGTAAACGTCACGCGCATCGCCGGTCAGCGCAGACGCCGAGGAGCCGCCCATTCCATGCGTGTGACGCTGCTGGCGCTGGGCGCTGGAAACGTCACACGCATCGCCGGTCAGCGCAGACGCCGAGGAGCCGCCCATTCCATGCGTGTGACGCTGCCGGCGCTGGGCGCTGGAAACGTCACCCGCATCGCCAGTCACAGTGGTGCGGCGCGCGCGCTCCACCTCGTTCGCGCCACTCGAGAACTCGCTCGGAAAAACACCGTGCGTGTGACGTTGCCGGCGCTGGGCGCTGGAAACGTCACGCGCATCGCCGAGGCACCCACTTCGTCGCTCACGGCTCATGTTCGCTCCGTCTCTGCGCACTCCGACTCGCTCACTGCGCCAGGCGCGCCTCGTCGAGCACCACCGGGTTGGTGCCCATGCCGACGTTCTTGTCGACCGCCACCACGCCCTCCAGCGAGACCGTCTGGCCCGCGGGCACGTCATCGCTGCTGATGCAAAGCAGGTCGTCGGTCTTGTCGGCCGCCGCACCGCTGCCGTCCTTCAGGTGCACGTAGTGAAGGCCCTGCACCACGTTCACGCGGTCGACCTTGCCCGTCACCTTCACCCGCGTGCCCTTGAGCAGCGCGCGCTCGGTGTACACGTCGGCCACGCGCATCGGCGTCGCGGCCCGCCCGGCCACCGCCGCGATGGCACCCTTCACCGACGGGTCGCTCGGCGGAGCCATCGGCGCCGCGCCGAGGTCCTTCGCCGGCGGGCCGCTCTTCTCGACCGGGGGCGCGCCATCGAGCGTCGCGAACCACAGGCGCGCGAAGGTGCGGCCGAGGCTGGGGCTGGTGAACTCCTGCATCTCGTTCTGCAGGTGCAGTGTCACCTGCTGGCCCGCCTGCACCTGCGGCGCGGAGTCGATGGCCGCCCACTCGCCGCTCTCGAAGCGCAGGTAGGTGTACTGCGGCACCTGCAACACCTCGGCGACCTGGCCGGTGAGCGTGCCGCCCGGGCGCACCTCCGGACCCGACGGCGAGCTCGGCGCGGGCACCGACGGCCCGATGGGCGCCGACACGCTGGTGGGCAACGACGAAGAGGGAGCAGGACCACCACTGAGCACGCTCGCGCGGCCAGCGATGACTCCGGCGATGAACAACACGAGACCGACGACGACGGTGCGGGACATGTCAGGGGTAGTAGCAGGTCGTCGACGAGCACGACGCACCTGACTTGCACTTCACGTTCTCGCTCGCGCAGGTGCACAGGCCCGCGTCCACCTTGCAGTCCTGGGTGTCGGGGGTGCCCGAGGGGCACTGGCCATTGGCCGTGCACGTGCAACGGCCGGACTGGTGCCCGCTCACCGTCGACGGCATGCACGCGCCGCTGCTGCACACCGCGCCGCAGCCGCCGCAGTTGTTCGGGTCGTTCGAGAGGTCCTTGCAGGTGGTGCCGCAGCACACCGAGGCGCCCGAGCTGTTGCTGCACGCCTTGTGGCTGCAGTCGGGGTCATTGCAGTCGATGAGCGTGTCGCCGTCGTTGTCGACGCCGTCCTTGCAGTTCTCTGCCGGCGCACACGCCGCGGTGCAGTTCGGGTCGGCGCAGTCGGTCAGCCCATCGCAGTCGTTGTCGACGCCGTCGGTGCAGAGGCTCTCGGTGGTCTGCGGCGTGCCGCCATCGGTGATGCAGGTGCAGACCTGCAGACTGCACTTCTTGCCACTCGCGCACGCCTGGCCGGCGCACGTGGAGTCAGCGCAGTCGACCAGGCCATCGCAGTCGTTGTCGCGGCCGTCGTCGCACAGCAACTCGCTGGCCTGCGCCACACCGCCGTCGACGACGCAGGTGCACGAGCTGGCGACGCACGCCTTGCCGTTGGTGCCGCAGGTCTGCCCGGTGCACGCGCTGTCGGCGCAGTCGACCTGGCCGTTGCAGTTGTTGTCGACGCCGTCGTTGCACACCTCGGTGGTCGCCACGCCGCCGTCGGGCTTGAGGCACTGGCAGCTCCCGCCGCTGCACGTCTTGCCGCCACCGCACGAGCGGCCCGAACAATCCGAATCGGCGCAGTCGGTGCGGTTGTCGCAATCGTTGTCGGTGGAGTCAGTGCACACCTCGGCCGCCGGCAGCACCTGGTTCATGCACGTGCCGAAGCCCACGCCGCCATCGCTCAAGGTGCCACAGGTCTGCGAGCCGCGCCGGCAGATGCCGTAGCAGCTGCCGCCATCGCACGCGCTCGCCGGCCCGGTGAAGCAGCCCTGGCTGATGCCCGCGTCACACGCGCAGCCCTCGTCGACGAAGCCGTTGCAGTTGTTGTCTTCCATGTCTCCGCACACCTCGGTCGCGGAGTAGCCGGGAATGGTCGAGAGCGTGCACGCCGTCTCGACGCCGTTGACGCACGCCTTGAATTGCGAGCTGCACACGCCCGGTGCGCACGGCGTCGTCGCCGGCACGTCGTCATCGACCAGCCCGTTGCAGTCGTCGTCGACGCCGTTGCACGTCTCGACGCCGCCCACGTTCACGCCGACGCACTGCGCGCCGAGCGGCATGGCGCAGTTGTAGGTGCCCGAGCGGCACGCGCCGACGCCGTTGGTGAAGGGCGCGCCGGGGTAGCAGTCGCGGCCGTTCTGGCACGGGCAGCCCAGGTCGATGACGCCGTCGCAGTCGTTGTCCTTGCCGTCGCACACCTCGGTGCCCGGCACGTGGAGCCCGAGGCAGGTCTGAGCGAGCTGGTTGTTCACGCAGCGCTGCACGCCGGCAGCGCAGCCGGTGCCGCCGTCGTACGGGTACTGGAGCTGTGGCGCGTCGAGCGCGGGGCTGAACACGCCAGCGGCGTTCGGGTAGCACGGGCGGTCGACCGAGCAGTCGCAGCCGTCATCGAGGATGCCGTTGCAGTTGTCGTCGACGTCGTCGCCACACACCTCGGGTTGATCAGCGCAGCTCGTGCCGCCTCCACCCACGCCTCCACCGACGCCCCCGCCGACGCCACCACCCGTCGCGCCGCCACCGACGCCGCCCCCCATCGCCGCGCCGCCACCGCTCGCGCCGGGCACCTCGCACACCCCGCCCCGGCACACGTGACCGCTGACGCAGTCCTGGTCGGTCTGGCACGCGTAGGTCCGCTGCTCGTAGTGCGTGGGCTCACAGCTGCACGAGCCGAGCACCACCACCAGCGCCGCCTGGACTGCGATTCTCAGCTTCATTCAGACCTCGAGCGTCTGCGACCGACGATGCAAAGCAAGGACGCGCACCACGCAGAATCTGCGCGCGTCAGGACCTTCAGAACCGACCGACGGCCACCACGCCCCCCGGCGCGGGAGCGATGGAGACCTGCGGACCCGCGCTCTCTCCGTGCGGACCGAAGACGAAGAACGCGAGGCCGGTGGCGGTGAGCACGCCGCCGCCGATGATCAACGCGTTGGCCGCGATGGCGCCCGTCGTCGCCATGCCCTCGAGCTGCGCCGCCTTCGCCTCGGTCAGGCTGGTCACCACGCCATTGGAGTCGAGCGCCGGGTTCGTGAGCTGCCGGCGCGCGTCAGCCGACATCACGCCGAGCCCGATGCCGGCACCGAGCGCCACGAGCCCGAGCGCGCCGACGGTCAGCCCCGCGGGCCGGCCCCACGCCGCGGCCTCGACCGCGGGAGGAGGCGGGGGCGGCGGCGCAGTCACCACGTCGACCGTGAGCGTCTTCTCTTCGCGCGAAGCAGTGGCGAGCTCGGCGTCGTTGGCACCCAGCAGCGTCGCCGTCCACGTCACTTGCCGCGTGGCGACCTTCACGCTCGAGGTGTCTCCTTCGAGCGGCACCACGGTGACGACGGCCGGCTGGCCCTCGCTGCGCACCGACCACCGCACGCCCGTCGCGGGGAAGAGCGGGCTCGTCTTCACCTGCACCGCGACCTGCTTGTACTGGTTGTCGGTGACGGTCGCGTCTTGCGGCGTCAGCGAGACGGTGGCGCGCTCGGCAACGCTGCGCGCGCTGAACCACTGCGTGCGCACCTTGGGCGGCAGATCAGCCGGCACCGCGCGCGTGGGGTCGAGCGTCAGCAGCCGCGCGAACGCGTCCTTCGCGCCAGCGTTGTCTCCGCGGGTCGCCTTCGCCACGCCTTCCATCTCGTAGGCGCTCGCCAGCTGCGCGCGCGTCAGGCCCTTCTCGTTGAGCACCTGCGCGACCGTGGCCAACGCCTTGTCGAGCTGGAACTGGTCGAGCTGCGCGCGCGCTTCGGCCAGCTTCGTGTCGGCCGAGCTTGCCGACAGCAGCACACACAACACGCCGGAGAGGACCATGGGCCGTGAGAGCCTAATCCGCCCCGAACGGTTTTCGATCCAGTTTGCCCGCCTGCAGGCAGAATGCGGCCGCAAGTGGGGAGTCCGGACACAGCATGGGCGGCGGGGCTGAAGGTCGGGCGCTCCACCCTGGTCGCGCCGCTGACGGCCGGTGGCATGGCGGAAATCTGGCTCGCACGGCAAGGCGGCGTCGCAGGCTTCGAGAAGCTGGTGGTCATCAAGCGCCTCATCGGCGCGCTGCGCGACGACCCTGAGCACGTCGAGATGTTCCTCGCCGAGGCGCGCATCGCCGCCACGCTCTCGCATCGCAACATCGTGCAGGTGTTCGAGCTCGGTGACGACGCGGGCAGCTTCCACATCGTCATGGAATTCATCGAGGGCGAGAGCGTCGCCCGCGCGATGAAGGAATCTCGCAACCACGGCCAGTACGTGCCGGTGCCCATCGCGGTGCAGCTCATCGCGTGGGCGGCCGAGGCGCTGCACTACGCGCACACCCTGGTCGACGCGATGGGCAACGCGCGCGGCATCGTGCACCGCGACGTCAGCCCGCAGAATCTGCTCATCACCGCCGACGGGTCCATCAAGGTGGTCGACTTCGGCATCGCCAAGCTCGTCGCCGAGGACACGCGCTCGGGCAAGCTCAAGGGCAAGCTGGCGTACATGCCGCCCGAGCAGGCGCGCGCTGATCCACTCGACCCGCGCGCCGACGTCTTCTCGCTGGGCGTGGTGCTCTTCGAGATGCTCAGCGGCACGCGCCTGTTCGGCAAGATGCAGGAGCTCGAGGTGCTCAAGCACCTCGTGACTGATCAGCCGATGCCCCACGCGCGCGACCGCAAGGCCGACGTGCCCGAGGCGCTCGACGCCATCATCTACAAGGCCATGTCGCCGCGGCGCGAAGACCGCCACGCCAGCGCCCAGCAGCTGCAGCACGAGCTCGAGCAGTGGCTGGCCACCACGCGCAACGGCGTCACCAGCGGCCAGGTCGTCACGTGGCTCAACGAGCTCTTCCCCAACCGCGTCGCCGAGCGCCGCGCGGTGCTCGAGGCCGCGCGCCAGGGCAACGCCATCTCCGCCGAGGCCGCCGCGCTCATCGCGCCCGGCAGCTCGTCGCACGGCGGGCGCAACGAAGACTCCGGTGGCAGCGGGAGCGGCAGCCGCAGCGGCTCGAAGGCGCGGCTGCTCAAGGGTGGCCAGCCGCAGCCCGCGCTCGACGTCGACCTCACCGAGGCGGTGCGCCCACCCGCCCCTTCGCGCCGCACGCTCCCGGTCGTGCTCGCGCTCGTCGCGGTGCTCGCCATCGTCATCGCCGCCATCGCCTGGCCGCGCGGCGAGGCGACCGACGCGCCGGTCGACGCGGGCGTGGCGCTCGTGCCGCCCGCGCCCTCGGGCTTCAAGCTGAGCGCGAACGTGCCCGCGGAAGTGAGCATCGATGGCCGCGTGGTCGGCCAGACGCCCGTCGAGTTCGACGCCGCGCCGGGTGAGCACACCGTGGTCTTCAGCGCGCCCGGCCTCCAGCCCGTCGAGAAGCGCGCGCTCGTGCAGGCCGGCAAGCGCGTCGAGCTGAGCGCGGTGCTCGAGCCGCTCAAGGTGCCCGAGGCCGTCGACGCCGGCAGCGCCACCGCGGCCAACCCGAACGCGAAGGGCCCCGCGAAGTCGAAGGCGACGGGCAAGCTGAACCTGCGCACCACGCCGTGGACGACGGTCTACTTCGGCAAGAAGAAGCTCGGCGAGACGCCGCTGGTGGGCGTCACGCTGCCCGCCGGCAGCCAGGTGCTGCGCGTGGAGAACCCCGAGGCGGGCATCAAGAGCAGCATCGAGGTCACCATCGTCGAGGGCAAGACGACGACCGAGACCCTCTCGCTGAAGTGAGCGCGGGCTTCAGCGGCAGGCGAGGTCGGCCTGGCACACCAGCCCCGCCTGGCAGCCCGACACCGGGCACCCTTCATTCCCCGCCGAGCCGTCGGGCACCGGCATGGTGAGCCGCCGCGTGACGGCGAACGCACCCGCGCTGATGCAGAACTCGTCGGTCTGCGTGCCGAGGCCCGCGACGACCGCGCGCGCGGTGTAGCAACCGGGCGGGAGGTGCAGCTCGGCCTCGAACTCCGGCGGGCGAATGGTCGCCGCGAGCGGCGTGCCGACGAACTGCACGGTGCCCGCGAGGTACTGGCCGCCGGGCGCCTGCACGTAGAGCTCGGTGTGCACGCCGGGCTGCGGCGCGACCGCGCCCAGGTCGACCGACGAGGCGCCGGCGACGTCGACGCTCACGCGCTCCAGCTGCGTGCGGTTGTGCACCACGAGCAGCTCGACGCGGCCCAGCGGCACGTTCTGCAACACGAAGAAGCCCTGGGTGTCGGGCCGGGCGACGAGGTCTTCGCGGCCGACGACCGACACCAGCGCGGACTGATCAGCGTCGCTGATCTGCCCCTTCACCGTGCCGACCTTGAACGGCTCGTTCTCGAGCCCGCCGCACGCGGACACCAGCATGGCCAGTGACGTCGCCAGCACCGGCGCCACGAACCACGCGCGAGCTGTCGAGTGCGTACGCATCAGAACTTGTACCCCACGCCTGCCCAGCCACCTGCGAAGCCGAGCGTCTGCGAAGCCCCGTCGACCACCACCATCACCACCATGCCCTGCAACCCCACCGAGAGCTCCCAGCGCGGGGTCAGGTGAACCGCGCCACCCACCAACAGGCCCGGCGTCACCGAGAACGCCGACTGCGTGCCCTGGTAGCTCTCGAGAGAGAAGGACCGCTGCACCCACAGCGCGGCCACGCGCGGGCCAACCCACACCGACACCCACCGCCAGTCCCACTGCCAGGCGACGCTCAAGCCCGTGAGAATCGCCGACCAGCCGAAGGGCACGCCCGGCGCGTTGGGTGCGAGGGTGAGCGATGCTTGACCACCAAAGCCGCTGACGTCGGCCTCGACGCTGATGCGGTTGAGCAGCACGCGCTCGAATCGGGCGCTCAAGCCGAACGCCGGGGCCACGGGGAGCAGCTGCGCGCGGCTGGTGGAGTCGACGAAGCCGAACGCGCCGCCGGTGGCGCTCATCGCGAAGAAGGGTTCCTTCTTCTGCGCCAGCGTCGCGACGTCGAGCCGCTCGCCCGCAGTGACCTGCACCTCTTCACTGAGCAGCACCTCGCCGCCCTTCTCGAGCTCGACGCGGTGCGTGCCGGCGCCGACCGCGGTGCCGCCGGGCAGCTCGGTGCGCTCCACGCCGTCGATGCGCAGCGCGAAGCCGTCGAAGCGCGCAGCGTACGTGTAGAGCTCGGGCTGGCCGCCGGGCTTCACGTCGCCCACCAGCACCACCGGGTCGGCGCCCACTTCGGTCATCGCCGCGGTCGGGCGCTGGCGGCCCTGCGAGTAGAGCCACGTGCGGCGCCGCGCGTAGTCGTGCGCCTCGGTGGCGGTGACCGCGCCGTCGCCGTTGCGGTCGCCCTGGCCGGTGAGCGCCTCGACCAGCCAGTGCGTGTACACGTCGTTCTGCAGCGCCTCGTCTTCGCGCGCGGTCTCGAGGAAGTCGCTGGCCGAGAGCACGATGCTCGCGCGCGACGCGTCTTCGAGCGGGCGCAGGCCGCTGCCGCCCTTGCGCGAGGCGAGCTCGGCCTGCACGTCGTCGGGCAGCAGCGACTTGCCCGAGCCGCTGTGACAGGTGGCGAGCACCAGCACGCGGCGCCGCGAGGCCGAGGCGTCGAGCGCGGTCGAGAGCGTGTCGATGGCCAGCGCGGTGTCGCTGACGCGGCGGAAGTCGGCGTCGCTGGTGACGAGGTAGCGCTGGAGCTCACCGCGCAGGTCGCGCGCGAGCGTGCCGTGCGCCGAGACGTAGACCACCACCTCGTCTTCGGGCGCGGTGGCCAGCGCGGCGAGGCGCTTCAACGCTGCCTGCACCGCGGCGCGCGTGGTGTCTTCGGGGGTGGTGAGCACCTCGACCTTCGTGAAGTGACCGCGCACCGGGTCCTGCAGCACGGCAGCGAGGTCGGCGACGTCCTTGGTGGCGAAGCGCAGGGGCTGCCAGTGCTCGTCGTCGCGGCTCTGCGGAATGCCGATGAGCAGCGCGAAGCGGCGGCCCTGGAAGGCCTGGCGCGCCTCTTCGGGGCGCACCTTCACCGTGACCACGCCGCCCTTCTCGCCGTCGCCGGCGGGCGTCACCGTGGCGCACGCGCCCAGCGCCGACGCGAACCCGAGCGCCAGCAGCGACCAGCCGAGCCTGGGAAGTGCGCGCGTCATGGGAAGACGTCCACCTCGAGTTTGCCTACCGCCAGCGCCGGAGCGCCACCCTCACCGCTGGTGTCGGCCACCCCGGCGATGGCGTCAAGAGCCTGGCGCTGCGTAAAGGGTGCATCGGCGGCGACCAGCCAGAAGGTCAGCGCGCCGTGCTCTCCGTCGAGAGTGAAACCGAGCAGCCCGCCAGGGCCGTCGCGCAGCAGCTCTTGCGCGCCGCCGGTGACGCCGAGCTGCTCGAGTTCGACCGGGGCCGCCCCGCCGCGCTGCACGAAGAGCCGCGCGGGGCCCGAGACGTTGGAATCGACGTGGAACACGAGCGTGCCGCTGCCGACGCGCGCGCCGCTCTCGAGCGCCCGCACCGTGCTGCCCGACTGCAGGCCCGCGCGCATCACGAGGGTGGGCGTGGCGTCGCTGCCCTTGAGGCCGTCGCCGGGGCCGCCGTCGCTCGCGAGGCCATCGCGCAGCCGCACCGCGCTCACCGACAGCACCGCCACCGCGGCGACCGCCATCAGCACCGCGGCCACGCGGCGCGAACGAGACGTGCCGCCGCGCTTCTTGAAGCGCGCCCACGCCAGCTCGTCGCGCGAGGGTTCCCGCGCGTGCAACCCGAGGAGCAGCGCGTCGACCTGCCCCTCGAGGGCCGGCGAGGCCACCGTCGCGAGGAAGGCGTCGCACTCGTCGCACCCGCTCTCGAGGTGCGCGAGCAGCTCGGCGTCGGGCTCGCGCTGCAGCGCGGCCCACCGGGCGGCGTCGAGGTGCGGGGAAGGAGCCGTCACGGCTTCCACCTCCGGCGCAGCACGTCGGTCATCAGCTGGCGGCGAATGCGCGCGCGGAACCGCTCGAGGCGCATGGTGACCGCGCTCTTGCCGACGTTCATGCGCTCGGCAATCTCCCGCGCCGAGAGCTCACCCTCGACGTAGAAGAGGCGAACGGTTTCCTTCTCGGGGCCCTCGGGCAGCGCGTCGATCAACCGCCGCACCGCCTCGATGTCGACCTCGGTCTGCAGCGCCTCGGGCACGAAGTCGCTGGTGTCGTCGACCTCGCTGGCGAAGCGGTCTTTCAGCTCGCGCTGGTGGCTCTTGCGCTCGAGCGCCGACAGGGCCCGGTTGCGGGCGATGGAGTACAGCCAACCCTCGAACGTGTCGGGCGACTTGACGTTCCCCACCGCGCGAAAAGCCCTGGTGAAGACGTCCTGCACGAGGTCATCCCTTTCGTCGGCGTCGAGCTGCGAGAACCCTTCCAGCAGCCGAAGCACGCCCGGTCTCCAGGTGAGGAACATCTCGCGGCACGCCGCTTCCTCACCTCGCCCTACCCGCTCGAGCAGCGAGCGCAGGGCGTCACGTCCCATCATGGGGGAGTACCTCTCACCCGAGTGGGCGGCCACGCCGGATCACCAGCCGCCTCCAATTTGGACCTGCACGCTGCCCAGCGGCGTGGGTCGTTCGGTCATCGGCAGCCGGCCCATGAAGGCCACGCGGGCGCGAATGAAGCGCCAGGGGCTGACCTCGAGGGCGACCGAGGTGCCCAGCTCGTGGCTGGCCAGCCCGGGGTTCGGCGCGCTGTCTTGCTGCTGGAACCAGTTGAAACGCGTGGTCAAACGGAAGACGCCGCTGGGGGCGATCTGCACCTGGCCGTAGCCGAACCGCCCGCGAATCCAGCCAATCTCTTCCATGTAGCCAAAGCCCAGACCCACCGGAGAGCCCAGCACGCGCGGCATCGACAGCTCGGGGCCGACGCGGAACTGGGTGAGCTTCGAGTCGAAGTCGGCGGCGATGCCCGACTGCACGGCCACCCACAGCCCCGGCGTCAGCTCGACCAGGCCGCCGAGGTCGCCGTGAATCGCGCGCTGGCCGGGCGAGATGGTGCCCACCTCGGTGAGGCCGGTGAGCGGCAGGCCGCGGTAGCGCACGCTGCCGTTGATGCGGAGCTTCTCGCTGGGGTGCACGCCGAGGTCGAGGCGCGCGGCGTCGATGCCCGCGAGCGCCTGGCTCTGGCCGAAGCCGAGCTCGACGGCGAGGTTCGCGTCGGCGACCGTGCCGGCCCACAGGCTGGCGTTGAGGCCGATCTCCGCGCGCCCGCCGAGCAGGTCGCGCTGTGACCACCCCGCGCGCAACGCCGCCTGGAAGAGCGTCGCCTTCGCGCCGTCACCGAAGCTGGCGCGCAGCCGCCCGAAGGCGCCGGCCGACCACTGCGTGGGCGTGATGGTGAGGTACGCGGCGTCGGGCAACAGGCCGCCCCACGCGCCCAGCTCGAAGCCGTCGGAGAACTTCCACGCGGCCTGCGCGCCGTCGATGGCCAGCAGCCCCGCGCCGGCCTTGAGCCACGTGCGGCCGAGCGAGGCGCTGAAGGGAATGTCGGCGCGGCGGAAGCCCACCTCCAGCTGGCGCACCAGCAGGTCGGGCGTCTTCGAGAACGCGCTGCGGAAGCCCGCGGGCCGCGCCGAGAAGTTGAGCGCGGTGATGTCGGCCGAGATGCGCAGGCCCTTCCAGATCTCGAAGTCGTTGATCAACACGTCGAGGCGCTGCACGCCGAACGGGCCCGACGCGCCGCCGAAGTAGGTGGTGTGGCTCAGCGAGGCGTCGATGCGGGTCGACAGCGCCGCGTCGCTCGAGAGCTGGTCGAAGTCGCGCAGCCGCCACGTGGTCTGCTCGACCATCGCGGCGCGCCGCTTGATTTCCTGCTCGGTGGGCAGCGCGCCGGGCCCGAGCGGCGCCAGCTCGGCGGTGCGCTTCATGTTGAAGCGGTCGCCCAGCTGCAGACCACCGCCCTCGCAGCGCGCGAAGTGTTCCGACACCGCGCCGACGGTGCACGTGCCGCCCGCCTTGCCGCCGCGCGTGAACTGCAGCTTCTGCCCGACCTGCACGCCGTCGACCGAGCCGCGGTTCAGGTACACGCCGGCCGCGGTGACGCTCGCCACCTCGCCGAACACGCTCACCACCGGCGCGCGTTGCTTGCTCTTGGGTTCCTGCTTCGCTGCGGGCGGCGCCTTCTTCGGCGCGGCCTTCGACGGGCGCGCCTGTGCGACGGCGGCGAACACCAGCAGGGCGGTGACGGCGAGGCGCGCGCTCACAGGCCCCCCTGCCCCTTGTGGCACTCGGCGCACTTGCGCGGCTGCGCGTAGTCGTAGAGCTGCACGTCGCGGTGGAGCTCGTTGGTGATGCCGGTCTTGCCCGGGCGCCCGTCGTTCTGGTGGCAGCCCACGCAGCCGGCGGCGTTGCCGCTCTTGCACAGGCCGAACGACGGCATCATCGGCAGCGTGATGAGGTGGCACTGGTCGCACTTCACGCCCGCGTGCGGCCCCGCGAGAATCGGGAAGCACTTCTCGTGCGGGGCGAAGCGCGCGGGGGTGAAGCTGGTCGGGCCGTGGCACTGGCCGCAGTTGCGCGTCAGCTCCATCATGTCGGGCCGCGTGTGGTCGAGGATCTTGTCGGTGCCCACGGTGCGCAGCAGCGCGCTCTGGTGGCAGTCGGCGCAGTCGACGGTGCGGCGGCTGAAGCGGCGCTCGCGCGACTCGAAGTGACACTCGACGCACGGCAGCGCGGCGTGACCGCCGAGGAGCGGGAAGTTGGTGCGCCGGTGCGCGTCGGCGTCGAAGCGCGAGCGCCAGTCGGTGGTGTCGTGGCAGCTCTCGCAGCGCGCGCCGAGGTCACCCGCGTGCGCGTCGCGGTGGCAGCCCACGCACCCGCGCGTCAGCGGCGTCGTGAAGTCGACCACGTGGCACGACTTGCACGAGGTGCGC
This sequence comes from Myxococcaceae bacterium, assembly GCA_046351675.1. Lineage (GTDB taxonomy): Bacteria > Myxococcota > Myxococcia > Myxococcales > Myxococcaceae > Archangium_A. The sequence goes on along the minus strand of JAXLYB010000010.1, from coordinate 122,477 downwards.
GCGTGCTTGCCGGTGAGCGGAAAGCCGGTGCGGTCGTGGTTGAAGCGCACGTCGGTCCACGAGTTGGTGGCGTGGCACGAGGCGCACTGCGTGATGCCACCGTGGTTGTTGCCGCCGCGCATGTTCGCCAGCGCGCCGACCACGTCGACCACCGGCTTCTTCGGCGCATCGACGCCCCCGTCGGCCGGCGCCTGCGTCGAGACCAGCAGCAGCATCAGCCCGAGCGCGCTCATGGCTCGAACCCCTTGAAGGCGCCCTTGTGGAAGTCGCTGTGGCAGCCCTCACAGCTGGTGGGCAGCGGCTTGTACTGGGTCACGTTGAGCTTCGGGCCCACGGGGATGCTCTTGTGGCACGCGTCGCACTTCGCCTTGAGGTGCTGCCCGTCGAGCACGAAGGCCGTGAACGGCGGCTGGTGCTGGAAGAGGAGCTTGTCCTTGAACGAGTCGGCGCCGTGGCACACGTCGCAGGCCTTCTTGCCGAACTGGCCCGCGTGCACGTCGAGGTGGCAGCTCTCGCACTTCTGCGCGAGGGGCTTGTAGACGATGGCCTTGTCGGCCGCGGGCGCGAAGTGGCACTTCTCGCACTTCACCTTCACGTGCGCGCCCACCAGCGGGAAGTTCGACTTCGCGTGGTCGAACTTGAGCGAGGTGCCCTTGAAGCTCGCGACCTGGTGGCAGCTCTCGCACGCCTGGCCCTTGAACTGACCGGAGTGCACGTCGGTGTGACAGCTCTCGCACTGCTCGAGCGGCTTGGTGAAGTCGAACATCGCCGCGCTGAAGAGCTCCTGGCGGCCGCGCTTCTTCAGGTCGGCCAGCACCACCTTCGGCACCTTCGCCTTGAGCGCCGGCGTCTGCGCGTGACAGCTGCTGCAGGGCACGACCTGGTGGCCGCCCTCGAGCGCGAACTTCGTCTTCTGGTGCTCGACGAGGCCGTACTTCACGGGCGTGAAGCCGGTCGCCGCGTGGCAGGTGTTGCAGTCGGGCATCGCGTTGGCGCCCGAGCCGACGGGGCCGCCGAGCTGCCCTTCGTGCGCGTCGGGGTGACAGGTCGCGCAGTGCTCGTGCGGCAGGCCCTTGAACTTCACCGGCACGCCGGGGAACGGGCCGTGGCAGGTCTTGCAGTCGACGTCGAGGTGCGCGCCCTCGAGCGGGAACTTGGTCTTCTGGTGGAACTCGCGCTCGGCGCCCGCGTTGCGCACGATGCGCCAGCCCTCGACGGTGTGGCAGCTCTGGCAGCGCAGGCCGAAGCGGCCCTCGTGCGGGTCCTTGTGGCAGTCGAGGCAAGCCTTGTGCTCGACGGGCGCCAGCCGCAGGAAGGTCTCGCTCTTGGGCAGCGGGAAGCTGTGCGGCTCGGGGTCCTTCTCGGAGTCGTGGCAGCCGCTGCACTTCACGCCGACGTGCTTGCCCTTGAGCGGGTACGCGGTGTCGTTGTGGTTGAAGTTGGGCGCGGGCTTCCACGCCTTCTCGACGTGGCAGTACTCGCAGTCTTCCTGCTGCTGGCCGCGGTGCTCGTCGAAGTGACAGTCGGTGCAGCCGGTGCCCAGGCCGAGCCGCGTCTCGGGCCGCTTGTCCATCAGCTTCAGGCTCGCCGGGCTCATCAGCCGCTTCTCGTGGCAGCTGGCGCACTTCGTCTCGCCGTGCTTGCCCTTGAGCGCCCAGCCGGTGCGGTTGTGGTTGAAGTCTTTTTCCGGGCCGCCCCAGTCGATGAGCTTGAACCCGAGGCCCTTGTGCTCGTGGTGGCAGGTCTCGCAGTTGCGCTTGGCCTCGGGAATCTGGCCGTGGAGCCCGGCGCCGCGCGCGATGCGGGGCCCGAGTTCCTGGTGGCACGACAGGCAGGTCGCCTGCGAGAGCTGGCCGCCGGCGGGGTGGCACTTGGTGCAGTTCGACAGGCCCTCGAGCGTCGCGTGCGGCTTGCTCAGCTCACCGGGCGAGAAGAGGTCGGCGCGCGCGACGAGCGCCGCGAGGAACACGAGCGAGCTCAGGGCCAGCGCCCAGGAACGCCTCACGTGAAGATCCACCGGTAGCCGAGGAAGAGCGAGACGCCGATGTGCGCGGCGATCAGCACCACCAGCAGAATCGCGAGCACCACGTGGAACACGCGCCACACGCCGAGCAGGCGCTTCAAGCTCTTGAAGAACGAGACCTGCGCCTGGAGCGTGCGCAGCTGCTTGAAGGAATCACCAAAGTCCTGCGCTTGCGCCGGCGTGGGGAACGCGGCCTTCACCGAGCGCAGCTTCTGGGCGTCGCTCATGCGCTGGAAGGGCAGGCGCATCAAGAAGGTGGTGAGCGAGGTCTGCTGCGGCGCGCCGACCGCCGACTGCATCAGCGGCTCGACCAGCGAGGGCTCGGTGAGCGCGGCGGCGGCTTCACTCAAGCGCTCCGACAGACGCGTCCACCGCTTGTTGAGCTCCGAGAGCGCGCCGTCGCGGTCATCGCCCGAGGGCACGATGCCGTAGATGTAGCGGCCGATGATGCCCGTCACGACCACCACCGCGAGCGAGGCAGCGGTCAGCGTCGCGAGGTGGTTGTTCGACTGGAACGCGGCGTGAAACGCGATGACCAGCGGGCTCATGAAGCCGACGAACTGGTGGAAGGTGAGCCACGTCTTGATGGTCGAGAAGCCCTTGAGCCGTTCCCAGCGCTTGCGCACGGCGTAGAGGAAGTTCGACATCATCACGAGCGTGGCGACGATGCCGACCCCGTGACCCCAGGTGCCCGCGGGCTTGAGCAGCCGGTGCGCGGCGTGGTTCGCGCGCTCGTCGAGGCTGAGGCGGTAGTAGTCCCACCCGACGACGAAGAGCAGCGCGACGGTGATGGCGCCGAGCACGAAGAGGCCGAACGCGAGCCGGTCGTGTGACTTCTGCTTGGCGTCCTTGATGGCCGACCCGCGCCTGGCCTTGGCCGCCTTGCCGCCCATCTCCTCGCCGTGGAGGCGCGTCATCGTCACGCCCATCTTGGTGAGGAACTCGGTGGGCGCTTCGCCGCCGAGGCAGGCGATGACGAAGTCGTTGGGCAGCTCGAGCACCTGGCCGCCCTTCTCGATGACGATCGACTCCTTCTTCACTTCCTGGAGCTTGCTCGCCATGAAGGCGAACACGCGGCCCTCGTCGACCAGCTCTTTGAAGCGGCGCTTGTTGGCGTCGCGCGCCTTGCCGAAGTCGGGCTGGCGGTAGCTGAGCGCGATCTCGCAGTCGCTCTCTTCGGCGAGCTGAATGGCGGCCTCGAGCGCCGCGTCGCCGCCGCCCACCACCATGATGCGCGCGCCGTCGTACTGCGAGGCGTCGATGAGGCGGTAGGTCACCTTGGCGAGGTCTTCGCCGGGCACTCCGAGCTTGCGGGGTGTGCCGCGGCGGCCGATGGCGAGCACCACCTTCTTGGCCTTCAGCGTGCCCTTGGGCGTGCGAATGACGAACGCGCCGTCTTCACCGTCGACGCGCTCGACCTTCACGCCGGTGTTGATGCGAATGTCGGCCTTGCGGCACGCGCGCTCCCAGCTGGCGAGCAGCTCTTCCTTCGAGATGAGCGCGGCGCCGAAGCCGCCGTAGAAGGGCAGCTGCACCTTCTCGCTCATCACCACCTTCTGGCGCGGGTAGCTGCTGATGGTGCCGCCGAAGCTTTCCTGCTCGACGACGCGGAACTTGAGGCCGACCTCTTTCAGGCCGAGCGCGGTCGCCAGGCCAGCGGGGCCGGCGCCGACCACCACCACGTCGTCGATGTCGTTGTCCTGCGCGCCCGCCTTCATCGTCTTGCCGAGGTGCCGCGCGACCTGCAGGCCCTGGGTGATGGCGTTCTTGATGAGGCCCATGCCGCCGAGCTCACCGACGATGAACACGCCGGCGCGCGCGGTCTCGAAGTTCTCGTTCACCTCGGGCAGGTCGATGCCGCGCTTGCTCGAGCCGAACACCAATTGAATGGCGTCGACCGGGCACTCGATCTTGCACTTGCCGTGGCCGATGCAGGCCATGGGGTTGATGAGCGCGGCCTTGCCGTCGACGACGCCGAGAATGTCGCCCTCGGGGCAGACCTGGGTGCACGAGAGGCTGCCGATGCAGCGGTCGGGGTCGATGACCGGGTGGAGCGTCGGCGCTTCGGTGCGCCCTTCCTTCTTGATGCGCTCGAGGGCCTCGCTGTCCGCCGCCTCGCGAATGGACCTGCGGCGGGTCATGAACCAGGCGAGCCCGCCGCCGAGGATCAGCAAGCCCAACAGGAGAAGGAGGTCGATGCTCATGTGACGAAAAAGCGGATCCCGTCCCCCGCGCGGACCTTCTGTCAGGTGCAGCGGCCACATTTTCTAGCCGCATCGATGACGGAAGGGGCCGAAAAAGCAGGGATTCGGGGCGATCACGGGATCACGCGATGAACACCAGCGGCTGAAGTGGCAGAGTGCGCGCGCGATGGGCCGGATCCTGGTCGTCGATGACGACAACTCGGTGCTCGAGCTGCTCAAGACCGTGCTGGTGCACGCCGGGTTCGAGGTGCGCACGGCGGCCGATGGGCGCGAGGCGCTCGAGCGGCTCGACGCGACGTGCGACGTGTTGCTCTGCGACAAGAACCTGCCGCTCGTCGCGGGCACGCAGGTGGTGCTCGAGGCGCGCGAGCGGTTTCCGCACCTGACGACCGTCTTGATGACCGCGGCGCCCGAGGCGCTGGCGCTGTCGTCGCTCGGGCTCGATGGGTATCTCGCCAAGCCGTTCCGCAGCTTCTCGCTCGTCACGCACACCATCAAGGCGGCGCGGCAACGGCGGGCGGCGGCGAGCGGGCAGCGCGTCGAGGGGGAATTGCCCCCGCCGCGTCCGAGCGCGAGCACGGGCCCGAAAGATCCGCGCAAGCAGTAGCTCTCCCTCTCCTCTTCAGAGGAGAGGGCCGGGGTGAGGAGTAACCCTCACGGCCCGCACTGCGCTCGAGCGTCTCCCCTCACCCCGACCCTCTCCCCACGGGGAGAGGGGGAATTCAGTGCATCAACCCACCGGGCGCGCTCACCGGCGCCTCGGCCGCGCTCGCGACCAACAACCGCTCGAGCCGCTCGAGCTGCGAGCCATCGAGCTTCTGCCCCCGCTCGGGGAAGCCCAAACCCCGCGCCGACAGCTCGGGCACGAAGAGAATCGGCGTCGCCTCGCCGTCGTAGCCGAGCTGCACCAGCTGCCGCGGGTTGAACTCCCGGCACCGCTTCTCGCAGCAGAAGAAGGCGCTCTTCACCACGTACAGCCCTTCGGCCGGGAGCGGCGCGAGCTGCGTCGCCGATGCCTCGTCAGGCAGGGTGTGGCCCCGCGGATTCCACTGCGCGCGGTTCAAGCTCCAGCCCGACGGCAGGTAGAGCCCGGGACCCGGGTCGCCGTGGTTGTGAAAGTAGACCAGCCGCCCCGCGGGAATGCCCGCGACCACGGCCATCGTTCGGTAGAGCCCACAGGGAGGCAGCGCCATGCCGCGACTCTGCCACGCACGCCAAGGCGGCGAGAGCTCAGCGTGCGGGCGTCGCGCGCGGCGGCTGCGCGGGTGCCGGTGCCGGCTCGGTCTGCGCCTGCATCAATCTCTGCCTCAACGCGAGGTACACGTTCTGCTCCGCCTCACTCAGCGTCTCGCCCGCGCTGATGCGCGCGTGGAGCGCCTTGAAGGCGGCGACTTCGGACGTCAGTTGATCAGCCATCACCCTCTTCGTGCCGCAGCCACCCGCGCAGCAGGCACTCAGCGGCAGGTGCCGCGGTCGCAGGCCTGGTGCTCCGGGCAGTCCTCGGGGCCGAGGCACGCCACACACGTGCCGGTCCACGGCTGGCAGCGCGGGGTCGCCCCGGCGCAGTCACCATTCTCCCGGCACGCGACGCAGCGCCCGAGCACGCAGTGGCCGCTGGGGCACTCGTCTTCACCCGCGCACTGCGCGCACACGCCGTCGACGCAGCCCGAGGCGAAGGCCGCGCACGGGCTGGCGTCGTTGCAGGCGACCACGCACACGCTGTCGCGGCATTCCTGGCCCGCGGCGCAGCCCATCGCGCCCTTGCACGGCAGGCAGCGGCGCTTCGAGTCGTCGCACACCGGCGTCGACGAGGGGCAGTCGGTGTGGCGGCGGCACTCGACGCACCGCTGCAGCGACGCGTCGCACACCAGCCCGCTCCCGCACGTCTGCGCGCAGCTGCTCTCGCCGGGGAACACCACGGTCACCGCGCCACACCCGGTGAGCAGGAACAGCGCGGCGGCGAGGAGCGGCGACGAGGTCATTTCGGGAGGACCAGGACTTCAGCTTCGGCGCGGGCGAACCCGCGGGGGAAGCGCTGCAGGTACACCGCCGCCGCCGCCTTCGCACGTGCTGGATCGCTCGACGCCAGCCACTTCATCTTCTGCGCGAGCGCCGACTCGGCGAGCGGGCTGTCGGGGTCGGTCAACAGCTCGTCGAGCTTCGCCACCGCGGCGGCCGTCTTGCCCTGCTGCTGCAGCGCGCGCGCGTCGAGGTAGAGCTGGTTCTGCTGCGTCAGCCGAGACGACGGGGTGCCGGGGTCGCTCTTCACCAGCTCGCCCTTCGGCTGGTCGGGCTTGCCGGCGTCGGGCTTCACCGCGCGCGGCTCGACCGGCGGCGCCGAGACCGCGGCGACCACCGCGTGCGCACCGCCGAGCAGCGGCACCGCGCCCTCGAGGTGACACACCGGCCACTCCGCCGGCCCTTCGAACTCGGTCGCGCCGACGGTGACCACGCCGCTCTCGACCAGCAGGTGCGCGCCGCCCTGGCAGCCACCGCTCGCGGCGAGCGTCAGCTTCGCCCCGCGCGTCGAGGCCACCAGCGGGCCGCTCTCGAAGAACACCGGCGCCGAACCACCGAGCACCTCGGCGGCGACCTCGCCGCGCAGCACGCGCACCGTCGCGTCGTCGAGCTCGAGGCGCGCGTTGGCGACGCGCACCGTGAGGCCGGGCCGCGGGTCGAGCACCAGGGGCGCGCTCACTTCGAACGGGCCACGCGGCACCACCGGACGCTGCGGGTCGGTCGAGTCAACGCGCGTCCACTTCCACGCGCCGAGGCCGACCGTGGCCACCACCGCCGCGGCGAGCGCGAGACGGCTGGCGAGGCGCGTGGTGCGAGGCGGAGCAGCGGCGGCGCCAATGGCCTGCTCGGCTCCGCCGATGGCCTGCTCGAGCGCGGCGAGCTGCGCGGCGTGCTGACCGGGCGTGGCGGGCCGCTCGCGCACTCCTTCGGCGACGGTGCGCAGCGCCTCGGCGACCTTCTCGTGCGGCTGGGTCATGACTCTTCCCCCTGCAGGCTCGCGAGCAACTCGGGGCGCGCGGCCAGCGCTTCGTGAACGTCGTTGCGCCCGCGCACGAGGCGCGACTGCGCGTTGGCGACGGTGATGTCGAGAATCGAGGCGATCTCACTCAGCTCGAACCCCTGCACGTCGTGGAGCAGGAACACCCGCACCCGTTCCTGGTTCCGCAGCGCGCCGAGCAGCTCGAGAATTCGAGCCAGCGCCTCGCGCCGCGCCGCGGTCAACGCGGGCAGCGCGCTCTGGTCGCGCATGGCGTCGAGCAGGCCCTCGGCGTCGACGCAGAAGCGCGCCTCGAGCCGGGTGCGGCGCACGCGCTGGAACACCGCGCGCGCGGCGATGGCCGAGGCCCACGCGTCGAGGTTGCGCACCTGCGGGCGGCTGCGCATCGCGGCGACGATTTCGGCGAACGCCTGCTGCACGAGGTCTTCGTGGTCGAGGTCGCGCGGCGCGACGCGGCGCACGGCGCGGCTCACCGGCACGCGCAGCCGCTCGTACAGGCGCGAGGCGCGCGACACGTCACGCGAGGCGACGGCCTCGATGAGCTCGGCGTCGGACGCCGCGGCGGTGCTCTCGTCGTCGGTCGTGACGAGGCGCAACGACCGAGGGGTGAGCACCGGCTTCATCGACCCTTCCGTGACCCGGCCCCGGCGCGACAAGGCATCACCAGCCGATGAAGTAGCCCGCCTCGAGGCGCACCCACGCTGGGCCGATCGCGCCGAGCGAGCTGTCGGGCGTCGTGAGCACGATGGACTGTGGGGCGAGGTGCGCTCCGAGGCCGACGCGGAGCCCGTGCGTCGCGCCGAGCTGGAATTCGAGGGCGCTGACGACCCGCAAGAACGGCTGCCACAGCGCGACGGAGGCGCCGTTGTGCGACAGGGCGTTGAGCATCGCTCCTCCGCCCACATGGAGCGTCACGCGCCACGCGCTCGCGGCGAGCCGAGGCCCGAGCCCGACGTCGACCCACAGCGCGGGCTGCGCGAGGAACGAGGCGGGCGCCGACGAGAGGTTCAAGTGCGCGCCGAGCTCGACCTCGAGCACGTCGAGCCAGCGGTGACCGCCCTGCACCGTCAGCCCCGCGCCTGCCGCGGCCGCCATCGCGTCGAGCGAGCCGACGAGCGACGCGTGCGCGAACCACGCGGGCGGCGGCGTCGTGCTGGTCTCCGTCGGAGGCGGGAGCTGCGCGGCCTGCTGCAAGGCGACCTCGCGCTCGCGCATCATGGTCGACAGCGAGAGCGCCGCCGCGCGCGCCCGGTCGCGGGCCTTGTCGGCGGGCGAGAAGCGCAGCACGCGGCGCAGGTCTCCGGGGATGCGCGAGGTGTGGAGCACCAGCTCGACCTGGTCACCCGAGCCGCTCACCCACGCCACGTCACGGCCGGGGGGCGCGGTGTCGCCGACGCTGATCTCCACCTCGCCCGGGGCGAAGACCGTCGCTGCCGCGTCGCGGAATTCACCGTGAAAGGGAGAGAGGAGTTCGCTGGCCAGCAGGACCAGCAGCGCGCCGTTCACGCCGGCCGTCTTACCACCGCGGTGCCTGCTCGACTCACCGCCAGGTCACAGGCCCGTCATGCGAGCGTCCCCCTTCGTCCTGGTGTCCACGGTCGTGGTCGCAGTCTTCACCGGCGCCGGCTGCGCGTGCACCGCGAACCCTCCCGGCTGTGGCGGCCCCGGCGAGACGTGCTGCCAGACGGCCAACCCCTGCAACGCGGGCACGACCTGCCGCGGCGGCGTGTGCGCGCAGTGCGGCGGCCCCGGCCAGGCGTGCTGTGCCTCGTCGACCTGCGCGGGTGGAGGCTGTTGCGTGAGCGGCACCTGCGTGGGCTCGGGCTCGACCTGCCCTGGCTTCGGCGCGTGCGCGAACGGCAGCTGCGGCGGGTGCGGCGCGGCGGGCCAGGGGTGCTGCGGCGGGCGGTGCACCGCGAGCGCAGTGGCGTGCAGCAACAATTCCTGCGTGGCGTGCGGCGCGACGGGCCAGCCGTGCTGCTCGAACAGCACCTGCGACACGGGCCTGGGCTGCGCGAACGGCGTGTGCGGCCAGTGCGGCGCGGCGGGCGAGGCGTGCTGCGCGAACCGCACGTGCGACGGCGCGCTCACCTGCCGCAACAGCGTGTGCGCGCAGTGCGGCGGCCCGGGCCAGCCGTGCTGTGACGGCAACACGTGCAGCGGCGGCGGCTGCTGCGACCAGAACCAGAACACCTGCGTCGCGGCGGGCGCGAGCTGCCCGCAGAACCAGGGCACGTGCACCAGCAGCGCGTGCCAGGGCGGGGCGTGCGGCGGCGCTGGCCAGCCGTGCTGTGGCGGCGGCGTGGGCTGCACCGCGTCGTGGGTCGAGTGCCGCAACCAGGTGTGCGCGCAGTGCGGCGACGTCGGCCAGCGCTGCTGCCCCAACAGCACCTGCCAGCCGGGGCGCACGTGCAACCAGCAGAGCGAGACGTGCCAGTGACGACGAAATGATGCGCGGGCTGCGGGCCACTTCGGCTACGCAGCGCCTCCATGGCGGCGGACCTCGTGGTCGACGACTGGTCGTTCGGGCTCGTGTTCGAAGCCAGCGACGGCACCTTCCACGAGGAGTTCCGCCGGCACCGCGCGAAGCTGCCGCACGCGCTCGGGCTCGCCCGCCGTGACGCCGCCATCTCGTGCTTCGGCCGCACCTTTCGCGGCTTCTCGCACGTGGAGATCGCCGCGAGCGGCAAGCCGCCGCAGCCCAAGCACCACCCGACCAGCGTCGCGCGCCCGCTCGAGGAGCTCGCCGCGAAGTTGAAGCTCGAGGTGACGGCGCTGGGTGAAGAGGTCGCCGCCGAGTCTCCGCGGCACCCGGTCGCGCTCGACGAGGTGGCGCGCTTCCCCTGGTGGGACTTCGAGGGCGCGTTCGGCAGCGCGACCGAGGTGGGCGTGGGCTTGTTGCGCGCGGCGTCGACCAACGTGGCGGAAGCGACCGAGGCGGCGCACGTGGTGGGCGCGTCGATCGCCAACCAGACGCAGCTCTACCCGGTGACGTGCCAGGCGTTGCCGCACGTGGTGACGCTGCTCGAGGCGCGTACCCTCACCTGCCGGCCGGTCTTGCTGGGCTGGCTGTCGGTGGTCGAGCGCAGCGCGCGCGACGCGAAGGACGCGACCTCGACGGTGCTGGCGTGGGCGGCGCGGCTGGTGGCGCGCGAGCTGGCCGGCGCGATGGAAGCGCACCGCAAGGCGGCCACCGAGTGCCAGCAGGCGCTGCACGAGTTGAAGCCGCGGCTCGAGGCGCTGACGCAGGACCCGGTGCTGGGCGAGAAGATCAAGGGAATCGTCGAGCGGCTCCGGTAGCTTCCCGGGCATGACCGAGACCAACCCGCTGCGCGAGGGGCTCCAGGCGGAGCGCCAGAGCGAGCCCTGCACCATCGTCATCTTCGGAGCGTCGGGCGACCTCACCAAGCGCAAGCTCGTACCGGCGCTCTACTCGCTGGCGACCGAGCGGCTGTTGCCGACCAACTTCGCGATCGTCGGCTTCGCGCGCAAGCCGATGAGCGACGAGGCGTTCCGCGCCGAGATGAAGGAGGCGTGCCAGAAGTTCGCGCGCCACCGCCCGCTCAAGGAAGAGGTGTGGGACCAGATCGCGCGCGGCCTCTATTACCAGGCCGGCGAGTACGACCAGGCCGCCAGCTACACCGCGCTGCAGGAACGGCTGTCGAAGATCGACCAGGAACGCGGCATTCGCGGCCAGCGCATCTTCTACCTCTCGACGCCGCCCTCGAACTTCCCCATCACGGTGGCGCAGCTCGGCGCGGCGGGGCTCGTGTCGCGCGACGGCCAGCCGCCGTTTCGCCGGGTGATCATCGAGAAGCCGTTCGGCACCGACCTCGCGACCGCGCGGCAGCTCAACCGCGACGTGCTGGCGGTGCTCGACGAGAAGTCGGTGTACCGCATCGACCACTACCTCGGAAAAGAGACGGTGCAGAACCTGATGGTGCTGCGCTTCGCCAACGGCCTCTTCGAGCCGCTGTGGAACAGCCGGTACGTCGACCACGTGCAGATTACGGGAGCGGAGGCCATCGGCATCGAGGGCCGCGGCGGCTACTTCGAGCAGGCCGGCATCTTGCGCGACATGGTGCAGAACCACCTCTTCCAGGTGCTCGCCATCACCGCGATGGAACCGCCGGTGTCGATGCACGCCGACGACCTGCGCGACGAGAAGGTGAAGGTGTTGAAGGCGCTGCGGCCCATTCCCGACGGGCGCTTCGACGAGTTCGTGGTGCGCGGCCAGTACCGCGACGGCACCGTCGCCGGGAAACGCCAGGTCAGCTACCAGGACGAGACGGGCGTCACGAAGGGCAGCCGCACCGAGACCTACGTCGCGCTCAAGATGTTCATCGACAACTGGCGCTGGGCGGGCGTGCCGTTCTACCTGCGCTCGGCCAAGGCGATGCCCAAGAAGGTCACCGAGGTGGCGCTGGTGTTCCGCGAGGCGCCGCTGCGGCTGTTCGGCGGCAAGGCGACGCGCGGCCAGTCGCCCAACGTGCTGGCGATTCGCATTCAGCCCGACGAGGGCGTGTCGCTGCGGTTCGGCGCGAAGGTGCCGGGCAACACGATGGATATCCAACCGGTGAACATGGAGTTCCGCTACGGCACGTCGTTCGGCAACGAGCCGCCCGAGGCGTACGAGCGCTTGCTGCTCGACTGCATGCTCGGCGACCAGGCGCTCTTCACGCGCGGCGACGAGGTCGAGGCCTCGTGGAAGTGGATCAACCGCATTCACCAGGCGTGGGCCGCGTCGAGCGGGAACATCGAGAGCTACGAGGCCGGCACGTGGGGCCCCGCGGAAGCCGACCGCCTGCTGCTGCGTGACGGCCACCAGTGGAGGCGCCCGTGACCTTCACCAGCAGCCCTTCGCAGGTGGCGCGCTTCACGCACGGTGAGGCGATCGGCGTCGACGTGGCGGGCATCGAGCGCGAGCTGGCGGCGCTCTGGCGGCAGGCAGCGCAGGGCTCGACGGCGGTGATGCGCGCGTGCGCGTGGAACCTCGTGGTGCTCGCCGAGGGAGACTCGCTGGAGAAGGCGCGCGAGCTGGCCGAGCGCGTGGTGGAGCAGGTGCCCTCGCGGGCGCTCATCGTGCACCACCAGGCGAAGGCCGAGGGCGCCGAGCTGGCGGCCTTCGTGAGCGCGCGCTGCAAGCTGCTGCCAGGCGGCGGCAAGATGCTCTGCACCGAGGAAATCACGCTCGAGTCGCGGCGCAGCGGCTCGGACTTCCTGCCCTCCCTGGTGCGCGCGCTGCTGGTGCCCGACATCCCGACGGCGGTGCTGTGCGCGGGCGTTCCGTCGGAAAGCGCGCTGCTCGATGAGTTGGTGGGCGTCGCCGAGCGCGTCATCTTCGACAGCCACGGCGCCGACGCGGGCTCGGTGCGGCACCTGGGGCCCCGCGCCATCGACCTCGCCTACCTGCGCATCGCGCCGTGGCAGCGGCAGGTGGCGGCGGTGTTCGACACGCCGGGGTGGCTGAGTGACCTCCAGGCGCTGACGGTGTCGACGAAGGACGTGCACCAGAGCGAGGGCCGCTGGCTCGGCGCGTGGCTGCGCTCGCGGCTGAAGAGCCCGCCGATGGTGCGCATCGGGGGCGAAGAAGAAGTGCGGCTGCGCTTCAAGAACGAGCTGAACGAGACCTACGTGCCGGCGGTGTTCGAGTCGGAAGCGGTGGTGCTCGCCGAGGCGCTGCGCCCGAACGCGCTGACGCCCGCGTGGTTCGCCGCGCAGCACCACCTCGAGCTGACGCCGCGCCAGGCGACGAGCGCGTCGTGGAACGACTTCCGCTGGCGCTTCGTGTCGGCGGCGACCGAGGCCATCTCGCAGCGCGGGGTGTTCACCTGCGCGCTCACCGGCGGCTCGGCGGTGAAGATGTACCCCCAGCTCGCGCAGGAAAAGCTCGACTGGTCGCGCATGGAGTTCTTCGTCAGCGACGAGCGGCTCGTGCCGTTGGAGTCGCCCGACTCGAACTACCGCGCGGTGCGCGAGGCGTTGCCGATGGCGCGCATCCACCCCGTGCGCGTGCAGCTCTCACCCGACGAGGCCGCGGCCGATTACGCGCGGCTGCTGCCGGTGCAGCTCGACTTGATTCACCTCGGCATGGGCCCCGACGGGCACGTGGCGTCGCTCTTCGAGGGGCACCCGATGCTCTACGAGGAACGGCTGCGCGTGGTGGCGGTCACCGACTCGCCCAAGCCTCCGCCGGAGCGCGTGACGTTCACGCTGCCGACGTTCGCGCAGGCGCGCGAGGTGTGGTTCCTCATCACCGGCGACAACAAGAAGGCCGCGGCGCAGGCGGCGCGCACCGACCCGAAGTCGAAGTTGCCGGCGGCGTTGGTGCACCGCGTGGCGCGACGGGCGCTGTGGTTCATGGATCTCTGACCTTCTGAAACGGGCTAAGCAGCGCCCATGGCGCTCTCTCCTCCGGCAGTGGGCAGTGCAGACATCGGCCTCGTGGGCCTCGCGGTGATGGGCCAGAACCTGGCGCTCAACATCGCGGACCACGGCTACAAGATCGCCGTCTACAACCGCACCGGCGCGGTGACCGAGAAGTTCGTCGCCGAGACGCCGCACGCCAACCTGGTGCCGGCCATCGAGCTGAAGGACTTCGTGCAGGCCATCAAGCGCCCGCGCCGCATCGTGCTGCTGGTGAAGGCGGGCACGGGCACCGACGCGGTCATCGACTCGCTGACGCCGCACCTCGAGAAGGGCGACGTCATCATCGACGGCGGCAACGCGCTCTTCACCGACACCATTCGCCGCGAAAAGGCGCTGGGCGACAAGGGCCTGCTCTTCGTGGGCAGCGGCGTGTCGGGCGGTGAAGAGGGCGCGCGGCTGGGTCCGTCGCTGATGCCGGGCGGCAAGGCCGAGGCGTGGAAGCTGCTCGAGCCGGTGTGGCGCGACATCGCGGCGAAGGTCGACCCGCAGACGGGCAAGCCGATTCCGGGTGGCGCGCCGGGCAAGCCGGTGAAGGGCGGCGTGCCGTGCACCACGTACATCGGGGCCGACGGCGCCGGGCACTACGTGAAGATGGTGCACAACGGCATCGAGTACGCCGACATGGAGCTCATCGCCGAGGCGTACGACGTGCTGACGCGCGTGCTGGGCCTGAGCGTCGAGCAGTGCGCGAAGGTGTTCGGCGAGTGGAACACGGGCGAGCTCGACAGCTTCCTCATCGAGATCACCGCCGAGGTGCTGCGCCACAAGGACGTGAAGACCGGCAAGCCCTTCGTGGAGATCGTGCTCGACGCTGCGGGCCAGAAGGGCACCGGCAAGTGGACCTCGACGTCGTCGCTCGACCTCGGCGTGCCCAGCCCCACCATCGCGGAAGCGGTGTTCCAGCGGTACCTCTCGGCGCGCAAGGAAGAGCGCGTCGCGGCCTCGAAGATCCTCTCGGCGCAGAAGCAGGCGCACTCGCTGGGCGTGACGGTCGAGGCGGTGCGTGACGCGCTCTACTGCAGCAAGCTCGCGGCGTACGCGCAGGGCTTCCAGCTGATGGCGGCGGCGGCGAAGGAGCACAAGTGGTCGCTCGACTTCGGCGCCATCGCGCAGATCTTCCGCGGCGGTTGCATCATTCGCGCGCAGTTCCTCCAGAAGATCACCGAGGCGTACGCGCGCGACCCGAACCTCGCCAACCTGCTGATGGACCCGTACTTCGCGTCGGCGGTGAAGAAGGCGGAAGCCGGCTGGCGCAAGGTCGTCGCCGCGTGCGCGCTCGAGGGCGTGCCGGCCCCGGCGTTCTCGTCGGCGCTCTCGTACTTCGATGGCTACCGCTCGGCGGTGCTGCCCGCGAACATCATCCAGGCGCAGCGCGACTTCTTCGGCGCGCACACCTTCGAGCGCGTCGATCAGCCCCGCGGCAAGTTCTTCCACGTCGACTGGCCGGATGCGAAGCGGCCCCAGCTCGACGCCTGAGAAGTCACGGCGCGAAGCAGCGCACGGTGACGTCGCCACTCGCCGACACCATGCACTGGCAGGCGCCCGAGACCTGGATGCAGCTGCAGCTCGGCGTGCCGTTGCACGCGGTGGGCAGCGACTGGCAGTCGTGCTGGCCCGGCCCGCCGATGGCGCCGCCGACGACCTCCGAGCAGTAGCTGGTGCCCTTCGCGCAGAAGCGCCAGCCGCACGCGAACGTGCCCGTCGGCGGCGTGCACCCGTTGTAGACGCTCACGTCGAAGCCGGCCGCGTGGGCCACGCACTCGTTCGAGTACACGTTGCCGTCGCACGCGCAGACCGGGTCGACGTTCGCCGGACACGCGCCGGGCCTCGGCGTGCAGGTGCCGGTCGCGTCGACCGCGCCACAGGAGTTGTCGAGCCAGTCGCACACGTCGGCGCCGCCGCACGTCTGACCGCTGAAGCCGCCGCACGTTCCACCGGAGCCGCCGCCGGTCGCCGAGCCGCCGCCCGTCGCCGAGCCGCCACCTGTGGCAGAGCCACCGCCCGTCGCCGAGCCGCCACCCGTCGCCGAGCCGCCACCCGTCGCTGAGCCGCCACCCGTCGCGGAGCCGCCGCCCGTCGCAGAGCCACCGCCCCCGGTCGCACCGCCGCCCGTCGCCGCGCCGCCACCACCACCGCCCGTGCCACCGTCGAGCAGCTCGCCCGTGCGACCACAGCCCCACGTCACGAGCAGGCACGACGCGACCACCACGATTCGCTGGCGCATGCGTGCATTCTGCTCCGCTGCGTTCACTCCGTCACGGCGACGTAGCGCAGGTCCTCATCCATCTCGTCGAGGCGCTGGTCGTCGAGCTTCACCTCGCGGCACAGCCCGCGCAGCGCCTCGAGGTGCGTGTCCGAAAGGAGGTTCTGCGAGAGGTCGAGCGAGTCGAGGTGCGCGAGGCGGTCGCGGTGCAGCAGCAGCGTGCGCACGCCTTCGTCCGACAGGCAGCCCTTCGACAGGTCGAGCCGCTTCACCTGCGAGGTCCACGGGCTGGTGAGGAGCGCGTCGAGCACGAGGTCGCTGAACTCGAAGTTGCAGAGCCCGAAGCTGGTGAGTCCGGGCGGCGGCCGCGTCGCGAGAAACTTCGTGACGTCTTCGGGGCCGTACTCCGCGCCGTAGTTGGCGTCACCGAACCACAGCTCGAGGTGCTCGAGCTTCGGCCAGCGCGCGCGCGCCACCGAGTCCAGCTCGGCGCGCGTCAGCCCGCTCGTCTCGAACGTGAAGTGCGTCAGGTGGGGCGCGTCGATGTCGCCCAGGCCCGCGACGCCACCGCGCAGCTTGAGACGCGCCAGGTTCGGCACGAGCTTCCAGATGACGGCGATCTCGCCGTTCTGCGCCCAGCTCATCTCGCACTCGTCGGGGTAGACGAAGTCGCCGAGGAAGAGCTCGCGAAAGCGATGGCCGTGCTCGCTGAAGAACTGCGCGGGCAAATCGGGCGGAGGCGGGTCGAAGAACGCGCCCGCGGCGAATGACGTCACGGTGCGCGTGATGGGGCGGCGCAGCAGCTCGAGCGCGTCGGGCCAGACCTGCTCACTGCGGCAGGAGACCCCGCGCAGCACGCCGTGGTCCCAGGTGAGCCCGAGCTCAGGGCGCAGGCCGGGCGTCTTCAACCGCGCCGCGAGGGGACCGAACAGCGCCTCGGCGTTCGCGGTGATGAATGCGGGGAAGCGCCCGGGGAACGCGGCGAGGCACACCAGCTCGTGCCGCGCGTCACCCTGTTCCTCGAGCCAGTCGGCATAGATGGCGAGCACCGCCGGGTCGCCGCTCGCGAGGCGCTCGGACCACTCGGAGTCGTCGACGAACTTCCACTCCCGCGCCAGGTGCTGGTGGAGCTCGGGCGGCCACACCTCGCGCTCGAGCTCGAGGCCCAGCTCTTCGAGCGTGAGCTCCTTCGACGGCGAGAACCACGAGCGAATGCGGTCCCACACGCCCATGCGCGGTCAGCCCTTCTTCGGCCGCGGCCGCAGCGCGTGCGCCATCGCCATCGCGGGCCCGGGCCGCACGGTGTTCACCGCCTGGCAGTGGGTGCAGGTGACGTTCTCGACGCGGTGGAGCACGGGTGGGTCGGGCAGCTGCGCACCGCAGCGCGTGCACTTGAGGCTCCGTGCGGCGAGCTCTTCCTTCGCGAGCTCTTCGAGCCGCGTGAGGTGCTTGGCCTTCACCTGGTCATCGAGGGCGTCCGCCGCGCGCAAGATGTCGTCGCCCAGCGTCCGGCCCTGGTCTTCGAGCGCGTGCTGCCCCTCGAGCTCGCCGGCCAGCTTCGCCCACGCGGGCTCGATCTTGTCGCGCAGCGCGAAGAGCCGACCGCGCACCTCGTTGTACGCCGAGGAGATGGGCCCGGGGTCGATGGCCTCGGTGGCGATGAGCTCGTCGAAGCCCGCATCGGCCTCGGTGAGGATTTCCTGCAGGCGGGCGCGCATCTTCCCGAGGAAGGTGGTCCAACGCTGCGCTGCGGTCGGGTCGGCCATGCGCGTCGGTTATAGCCTCGAGCCGTCCCTCGCTCGCGGCGGCACTCGGGCTCAGCGCGCTTTCGCCAGCGGGCCTCGCGGGTCGACCCAGGCGGGCAGCTCGCGGGCCTCGAGCGTGAAGCCGAAGCTGAAGTTCCCCGAGACGTGAGGCCCGCGGAAGACCGTGAAGCGCAGGCCACCGTCGGGAGTGAGCGCAAAGTCGCGCAGGTCATCCGGTTCGCACCGCACCGCGAGCGCGCCGGCCCACCACTCCTCGTCAGGCGGCTCGGCGCTGACCCGCGCACGCTCGGCCCGGGCAGCCCGGGCGAGCCGCGTCTTGCACTCGCTGCGGAGCGCGGCGTGTCGCTTGCGCGCGATCGCCTCTTCCCACGACCACTTCTCGCCGGTGTCGGTGCGGAAGCGCAGGTCGTCGCAGGTGAGGCTCGGGTACGGACCCACGAAGTCGACGCAGATGGTCGCCCAGAGGAAAGGGCCGCGCACGACGGGCAGCGAGACGGTGATGCCCTGTGTGCCGTCGGACACGCCTCGCGCGAGACTCGACTCGACGTCGCCGAGCACGTCGGAGCCGCTGAACGACGCGAGGGCTTCGTTGATGCGCTCCAGGGCCGGCGTCGTTCCGCCATCGGCGCTGGTGACGCTGAGCACTTCGACCGTCGCGGTGCGTTGGGCCGTCGAGAGCCGCTCGACGTCGACGCGCGCACGGAATTGCTGCGTCGCGACCCAGCGCACGTCGTGGGAACGGGTGACCACCACTCCGCCATCGGGCACCGACGACAACGTCAGCAACAGGAACGCGAGCATGGGAGCAGTGCGTGGCTGATGGGCCACGTCACGCCGAAACGCTTCAAGGCCCGTACCAGCTCACGAGACGACTTCGAGCGAGCCGCCGCAGAACGCGCAGCTCAGCTCGTCGGCCAGGCGCGGCGCGTGGCAGCTCGAGCACCCGAGCACGTAGGCCGTCGCGTTGCCGCCGCTGCCGTACTGGTGCTGCGCGGCGAGCTTCCTCGCGTGGCCGAACATGCCCTTCTTCTTCTCGGTCGCCTTCGCGCGGTAGTGCGCCTTCGCCTCGTGCGTGAAGCGGTGCAGCCCGTCTTCCACCGCGAGCGCCTGCGCGGGGCTGAGCTGCGCGCGCAGCGGCTGCAGCTGGGCCTGCGCAGACTTCGCGAGCACGTCGAGGCACCGTTCGACTTCGACCGCCGGCGCGCCCTTCGTCTGCTTGCCCTGCGCGATGGCCGCGATGCGCTCGTCTTCGCCCAGCGGCCGCACGCCGTAGCGCGCGAGCAGCTTCGCCCACGAGTCGGGCAGCCCGCCGGGTGGCTCCACGTCGAGCGCGGCGTCGAGGAGCGTCGTCAGCTCCGCGGTCAGCGCACCCCACGTCGCGAGAAATCGGTCGGCACTCATCGCGCGCACTTTAACCACAGCCGCGCAGGCTCCGGCGCGAGGGAGTACGAAGGGCGCGTGGCCACCTTCGACTCCGAGGCCCAGCGCTGCGCCGGGTTGATCATCGACGGCTTCGACCGTCACTACCGGCGCTTCCGCGCCCTCTCGGCGAGCGCGAAGACGTGCTTCGAGCGCAGCGACTGGCGCGGCATTCGCGCGGCGTCGCGAGAGCGCATCGGCAGCTACGACGCGCGCGTGTCGGAAGCGGTGCAGCGCCTGCGCGAAGAGATTCCGTCGGCGGCCAACGAGGCGCTGTGGCCCGAGGTGAAGCGTGCGCTGGTGCTGCGCCTGCTCGACCACCAGCAGCCCGAGCTCGTCGAGACCTTCTACAACTCGCTGGTCTGCCGCGTGCTGCAGCGGCGCTACTTCACCAACCAGTACCTGTTCTGGCGCCCGCAGGTCTCGAGCGCGGGCATCGAGGCGCTGCAGCCGACCTGGCGGGCGTACGTGCTCGCGCAGCTCGGCGTGAAGGCCGCGGTGCGCTCGCTCATCACCGACCTGCAGTTGCTCTGCGCGTGGGACGACCTCGACCGCGACCTCGGTGAGCTCGAAGCGGCGCTGCGCGCGGCGTTGCCCCGCGGGTGGGAACACGACTTGAGCGCGAGCGTGCAGGTGCTCACGCCCATCTTGTTCCGCCGTCACGCCGCGTACGTGGTCGGCCTGGTGCGCGCCGCGGGCAGCGACGTGCCGTTCGTCATCGCGCTGCGCAAGACGTCACCCGAGCGCATGGCCATCGAGGCCTTCCTCACCGAGCCGCGCGACCTCGCGGCGCTCACCACGCTCTCGCGCTCGTACTTCATGGCCGACATGGAGGTGCCGGCCTCGACGGTGGAATTCCTGCGCCGCGTGCTGCCGATGCGCTCGCGCGCCGAGCTGTACACGCTGCTGGGCCTGCAGAAGCAGGGCAAGACGCTCTTCTACCGCGAGCTGGGCGAGCACCTGCGCCACACCACCGACCTCTTCGACGTCTCGGCCGGCGTGCGCGGCATGGTGATGTGCGTGTTCACGCTCCCGTCGTTCCCGTGGGTGTTCAAGCTCATTCGCGACCGCTTCGAGCCGCCGAAAGACGCCGACCGCGCGTGGGTGCGCTCGCAGTACCTGCGCGTGAAGCTGCACGACCGCGTGGGGCGCATGGCCGACACGTGGGAATTCTCAGACGTCGCGCTGCCGCTCAGCCGCTTCTCCCCCGCCCTGCTCGCGGAGCTGGAGCTCAAGGTGCCCTCGCTGCTCGAGCGCGTGGGCGAGCAGCTGCTCATCAAGCACCTCTACATCGAGCGCCGCCTCACCCCGCTCGACCTCTACCTCGACCGCGCGACGCCCGAGGAGCGCCGCGACGCCATCTTCGAGTACGGCGAGGCCATCACCGAGCTGGCGCGCACCAACATCTTCCCCGGTGACCTGCTGCTGAAGAACTTCGGCGTCACGCGGCTCGGGCGCGTCATCTTCTACGACTACGACGAGCTCGCGGCGGTCACCGAGACCACCTTCCGTGCGATGCCCACCGCGCGGAACGACGAAGACGAGTACCGCACCGAGTTCTCGGTGAGCCCGACCGACGTCTTCCCGGAAGAGCTGCCGCGCTTCCTCTTCTCGCGCCCCGAAGACCTGCAGTGCTTCCTGCAGACCCACGGCTACCTCGCGACGGCGAAGTGGTGGCAGGAGACGCAGGAGCGGCTGTTGCGCGGTGAAGAGGCCGACGTGCGCGCCTTCCCCCGAGAGCGCGCGTTCCAGGCGCACCGAACCTGAGGTTGCGCGCCACACACGCGCGGTGATTCAGTCACGCGCCGTGGGGGAAGAACGGCTCATCTTCAAGTCGTCGGTCGAAGGCATGCTGCGCGCGCTCGGTGACGATTTGAATCGCCCCGACGTGAAGCAGGCGCTCGTGCAGCTGGGCATCAACCCCGACCGGCTGCTCCCGGCGTACCACGTGCCCGAGTACGTGAAGCTGATGGAGTTCATCGGCGCGCACCGCTTCCCCCAGCTGCAGGGCGACGCACGCGACCTCGAGCTCGGCCGCGAGTTCATTCGCGGCTTCGGCAACACGTTGGTCGGCAAGGCGACGATGGCGATGGGCCGCGTGCTGGGCCCGATGCGCGCGACGCACCGCCTGACGCGCTCGATGCGCACGGTGAACAACTACTCGACGTCGGGCGCCACCCAGGTGACCGAGCGCTCGATGGAGGTGTGGTGCGAGCCGGTCGCGCGGCCGTACTACTACCTCGGCGTGTTCGAAGAGGGCGGCAAGCAGATCCACGGGCCGACCTACGCCGTGGAGCTCAAGTCGCACGACAAGACGCGCGAGCGCGCGGAGTTCTTGATCAGCTGGTGAGCCCGCGGCTCAGACGTCGAGGTCGGAGTCGGGGTCTTCGGCGCCGGCCATGTACTTCTGCGTGTACTTCGCCTGCAGCGTGCCGAACTGAGACACGAGCGACACGTCGGTGCCGAGCTTCTGCGACCACATCGCCGACGCGTTCGACCAGTCGACGGCGTTCATGTTGAAGACCTTCTTCAACATCTGGTTCACGTCTTTGCCCTGCTGCGCCCAGCACGACTGCGCGGTCATCACCTCGACGAACTTCTCGAAGGTCATGTTGCCGCTGGCGCCCCTGGCGTTCTTGCCGGCGACCTTGTCGTTGATGCCCATCGACGACGACGCCGCCTGCGCGCTCGCGCCGTACTGACCCGAGCCCGCGCCCGCGAAGGCCTTGCCGTACTCGGTGGCGATGGCGGCAGCGGCCATGGGGTCGGACTGATCAGCCATGCGCGCCTGCCACCCTTCGGCGACGCGCCCGAACTTCGCCTCGTCGAGCTTGTGCTTGGCGAGCAGCTTGACCCACGCCGCGCCCTGCACCGACATCTGCTGCGCGGCGAGCCCGGCGTAGGTCTGCAGCGACACGCCCTCGATGGGGTCGAGCATGCCGGGCTTCACCGCGTTCCTCATCTTGTCGCGCGTGCCTTCCTGGCGGGCGATGAGGGCGGCGTTGTTGAACTCCGGTTCCTTCGCGTAGTGCCGCAGGTACGTCATCTCGACGCGCTTCCAGTGGTTGCGGTTGCGGAAGCCGTACTTCTTGAGCGCCGCGGCGTACGCGGGGTTGTCGTCGTTCTGCTCTTCCTGGCCCGCTTCCTCGAGCGCGAAGTGCACCTTCCAGTAGCGCACGTAGTTGCCGGCGCCGAGGCGACCCCAGTCGGGCTTGAAGTACGTCTTGCCGTTCTTCTCGAAGGTCAGCGCGTCTTCGTCATCGGAGTCGTTGAACCCCATGCCCTCGTGGCTGACGTAGTCCCATTCCACGCCGAAGCGATCGAGCGGCTTCCCCTTCGGGCCCTTCTTGTGTTTCGGCTCGGGCTCGAGGTCGTCGCTGTCGTCGCCCAGGTCGTCGGCGCCCGCGTCGTCGTCACCGTCATCGCCCGCATCGTCATCGCCCGCATCGTCATCGCCGGCCTCGTCGTCGAAGCCCTCGTCGTCGCCCGCGTCGTCGAAGTTCTCGTCGCCCTCGTCGGAGGCCTCGAGCTGCGGCGTGGTGTTGGTCGAGCCCGACGAGCCGTCACGCTCGGACGCCATGCGCGCTTCGAATTCCTCGAACGTCTCCTCGGCCATCATGGTGGCCGAGTCGTTGCCGATGAACTGTTCCGCGGGCTTCTTCTTCGGAGGAGGAGGCATGCGCGAAGAGAACCTGACCGCGAAAGCCCCGACGCCGCAACTCAGTAATCGGGCACGTAGATGCGGCCTGGAGCGCTCGACGCGCCAGACACCGTGTGGCACGTGTTGCAGTCGCCGCTGGTCTGCGGACCCGACATGAGGCGCGAGCCGTTCGCCGTCACCACGCGCGCCCGGTACGAGGCCGGGGCGATGCCGCTGGGCATGTCGCCGTAGAAGTTGCCGCTCGGCCCGAAGGGCAGCCGCAGCAGCACGGTGTCGGTGACCGCGTCGAGAATCTCGACGTTGCCGGACATCGGCAGGTTGGGAATGCAGAAGTCCTTCTCGTGCGGCGCGGCGAAGACCGTGCCCATGAAGTTGTAGATCTCACCGGTCTCGCTGAGGCCCGAGGGGTTCTGACCGTTGAAGTTGGCCCCGCTGTGACACGAGATGCAGGCCATGCCCGGCGCCATCGTCGAGCTGCCGTGCTTGTTCGCCGGCGTGGGAGTGGGCTTGTACTGGTTCGACAAGCACGTCGGGTCGGGCGGCCACACCTTGCCGGCGTCGACCTCGCCGCACGAGCCTGCTGGCAACCCTGCCAGCACCCACGCCTCGAAGGCGTCGACCTCGGTGGTCGGCGGCGGCGCGCCCGGCGGCATCGAGCCCGAGGTCGCGCGCATGCGCACCACGCTGCGCTGGCCGTAGTTCTGGTTCGGGTCGGCCGCCGACGGCTTGAGGAAGTCGTCGCGCGACACGAGCGCAATCGGAGCGCCACCCGACGGGGTCGCGCCGTGACACGAGACGCACCGCGCCGCGACGAGGCTGGCGACGTCGCAGGGCAGACCGCTCAGCGCGGTGCCGCCTCCCGTGCCGGTGCCGCCGCCGGTGCCGCCGCCGGTGCCCGCGGTACCGCCGCCGGTGCCACCGTCGCCCATGGGGCCATCGATGGCCCCCATGCAGCCTGACAACCCCGCGGCCACCAGCGCCGCACCCAGACACCACCAACCACGCTTCGTGGCGCGCATGCCGTACCTCCTGCGCACTTCAATTCGGGAAGAGGATTCTCCCCGGTGCTCCCTGCAGCCCTGTCGACGTGTGGCAGACGTTGCAGTCGCCATCGCTCTGCGCGGCGCCCATGGCGCGCGTCTTTCCACCCGCCGAGACGCGCGCCTTGTACGGCACCGGTACGCCCGCCATGGTGCTCGTCGAGCGGAAGTTGCCCGCCGCGTTCACCTTGAGCGACAACTTCACGCTGTTGTCGGCCGGGTCGAGAATCTCGACCACCGCGTCGCTCGGCACCGCGTCAGCCGCGCAGAGGTCTTCGTTGTTGGCGACCGAGAACACCGTGCCCATGAAGAAGTACGCCTTGCCCGCCTCGCGCTGCCCGGTCGGGTTCTGCCCCTGGAAGTTCTGGCCGAGGTGGCAGCTGCGGCACGCGTAGCCGGGGTTCATCAGCTCGCTCTCGCGGGTGCCCGCGGTCCACTTCTGGCCGCTGGGGCACGTCGGAGTCGCGCCGCCCGCCGAGAAGCCCGCGCTCAGCGGCGCCCCACAGGCGCTCACCAGGGCGACGAGGGCCCACACCGACACCCACCGACACGACGTCTGCTTCATGTCAACTCGACCTCACGGTCGCCAAGGCGGCCACGCGCAAGCCTTGCGGTGTCCCTGAAATCGCTGGCCTGTGAGTCCGCTCACTTGTACCCCTGTCACCCATGTCGTCCATCGATGAGGCCACGCTGCTGCAGACCGCGCTGATGGTGAGCCCCGCGACGCAAGACCCTGAGCGTGCGTGGGCGTTCCTGATCTTCTGCGGGTTGCTCGAGACGTCGGCGCACGCCGACTTCATTCGGCTCGCGGCCGAGAAGAAGGACCACCTGCGCGCGCTCGCCGACGCGCTGCTCGATCACGCCACGCGCCGCTCGGAGCTCGTCGACCCCGGCCACCGCCTCGCGCGCCGCCTGTGGGAATACTTCCAGGTGGGCCAGTCGCTCGAGCCCGAGGCGCAGCTGGGCGCGGAGATCGACGAGGGCACGCAGCCCGGCGTCACCGGGCCGATCGTCGTCGAGTCGTAACGCTCACAGCCCCTGCACACCCGGGGCGTGCGAGAGGTCCCACGCGAAGACGATCTGCGTCTGCGCGCGCGGCTCGAGCTTCACTTCCCACGTCGCGAAGCCGTTCTCGTCGACCTTCGGTTTGGGCGTGGTGCGCTTGGTGCCGAGCGTGACCTTCACCTGCTCGAGCTCGGACACCGGCATGCGCTCGATGACCTCCACCGTCTTCGCCTCGTCGCCGAGGCTCGAGAGGTAGAGCCACACCGTCTTGGTGTTGGTCTTCCAGTCGGTGCTCGTCGCGTCCTGGGTGCGGTCGCGCTCGGTGCGCGCCAGCCGCAACGTCGAGTCGGGGCCGAACGAGAGCTTGAACTCCTCGCCCGGCGCGACGAACAACACCTTCGTCCACCCCACGAAGCCGTTCTGCAGCAGCAGCTCGACGGGCCCCGCGAGAATCGGGAACTTCGCTTCGTTCTTCTGCAGCGAGGTGAGGAACACCCGCAGCTCGAGCTCGGGGTACGCGACGAGGCGCGTGCGCGGCGTGGCGGTGAACTCGAAGAGCGGCACGGTGTTGGGCCGGCCGTCCGACGGCACGGTGCACGGGCCCTTCGCCTCGAGGTTGCGAATCTCGCCGCCGTCGTCGACGCCCGGCAGCTCGACGGTCGACGGCATCGGGGCCGCGTCACCGCCGCCGCCTCCCGAGCTGCCCGCCTTCGCTTTCTGGATGACGACCTCGCGCGCGGCGACCACCAGCTTCTCGGCCTTCTTCTGCGCGGTGAGCAGGTCGTCGGACAGCAGCGGCGGCTCGATGCCCAGCGAGGCGCGCGCGGTCGAGAACACCAGCCGCGCGTCTTTCCAGTCTTCGCCGGTGTTCTGCCAGACGCTGGCGCGGCTCTCGAAGGTGAAGGTGCCGTTGGCCAGCCGCGCGGTGTGCACCGGCCGCCAGAGCGCGTTGGGCACCGTGTACTCGAAGGTCAGCTGGAGCTCGCCACCCTGGGTGACGATGACGTCGGCCTCGAGCCAGGTGACGAACTTCGTGTCGGGCCGGTCGAACGCGCGGCGCTGGGCGACGAGGCGATCGCGCTCCTGGTTCACGTCGCGCTGCTGGTGCGACAGCTCGAGCGCCTTCGCCCGCAGCGCGCGAATCTTCTCGAACAGGCCCTCGAGCGTGTCCTTCCACGGGCTCTGCGGCTGGCCCCACGACACGTCCTGCGGCAGCTCGGCGAACGCGCGCGACAACACCTCCTCGAGGCGCGTGCGGCGCTGGGCGACCAGCTGGCGGTCTTCCTCGAGCCGCTTCCACTTCTCGGTGAGCGCTTCGATGTCGAGCTCGAGCGCCTTCACCTTCTCGGGCCTCTCGGCGGGCGCGACCTTCATCGCGCGGCGCACGCGCACGTCGCTCACCTTCGCCCCGCCCGAGGCGTCGGCGCGCAGCGAGAGGTCTTGCAGCACGGGCGCGACGTCTTCGACCACGACCAGGTGCTGGCCGGCGTTGAGCTTCACGGTGCCGGCCCGCTTCACCTGCGCGCGGTCTTCCAGCAGCGTCACCTGCTTCACGGGCGCGTCGGCCTTCACGGCGGTGTCGGGGTACAGCGGCTTGCGCTCGGTGTTCGCGATGGTGCTCATGGTCACGCCTCCCTCCGGTTGCCGCCGACCAGCTCGTTGTTGGCGTAGAGCTTCACGCGGTACTGCGCGGTCAGCTTCTGGGTCTCACCGGCCTTCACGGTGAGCTGCCAGCGCCGGCCGCCCTCGATGACGCGCCCGCGTTCCTCTTGTTTGTATTCCTGCCAGGCGGGCTTCACGGTGCCTTCCTCGACCACCACCTCGGCATCGGGGGCCGGCTGCGGCACGCGCTCGCGCACCTCGCACTTCACGGTGCGCTGCAGGTTGTTCACCACGTCGAACAGCAGGTCGTGGATGAGCTCGTTGGTGGCGACCACCTTGTCGCCGCTGCGCTGCTCGACGTACTTCGTGTTGCGCGCCACCTTGATGCCCTGCTCGACGCCGAGCGAGAGCTTGAAGTCGCCACCGGGCGCGACCGACGGCAGGCGCGTGGTGAGCACGTACTCGCCACCGACGCTGACCTCGCACGGCCCGGGGAGCAGCGGCACGTCGATGGGGTTGCGCACCTCGGCGAGCCGGTAGACCGCGGGGTCTTCGCGCGGCACGCAGATGTAGACGACGTCGGCGCTCGCGGTGCGGGTGCCCACCGGCACGGAATGGAAGGTGCCGTCGCTCGGCACGTCGACCGCCGCGTCGGTGTCGTAGACGTAGTCGTACCAGCCGGCCTCGGCGCGCACGTCGGCGGTGCCCTCGGGCACGGGCAGGTTGAAGAGCGAGGCGCCCTGGCGCTCGGCGTTCTCGACCAGCGCGAGCACGTCGAAGGTGACCACCAGGTTGAGGCGCACCAGCGATTCCTTCAGCGCCGCGCGGCGGTCGACCGAGCTGAGCGAGCCGCGCGTGTTGGCCCACGGGCCGCCGAGCCGCAGCGACGCGTAGAGCGTGACGTCGACGTTGGCCGACGACTCACCGCCGCCCTCGTCTTCGCCGAACGAGTCGGCCTCTTCACGGGAATCGCGGCGCGAGGCCATCTTCTTGGCCTTGGCCATCACCGCGCCGCCGCGACCGGGCCCCGCGGCCACCGCCGACGAGCCGGCCGAGGTGATGGGCATGCCGGGGGCCGCCATCGCGGGCGCGGGCGCGGGCATCGCGCGCGGAGGCGGCGGCGGTCGCGCCATCTCGCGGCGCAGGTCCATCGAGGCCGACTTCGAGACCGAGCGCTCTTCTTCGACCATCGACGCGTCGTCTTCGTCGGCGAGCATCTCGGCGGCCGCCATCGGAGGTGCGCTCCCCGCCACCATGCCGGCGAGCGAGGTGGGCAGCACGTTCACCGCGAGCAGCGGCGGCTGCCAGTCGGGAATGACGGGCAGCGCGCTCTTCGCGGCGGAGTACCCGCGGTCGAAGTCGTGGAAGAGCGAGCCCGCGCCCTGCGGCGGCGGACGGAAGCCCTTCTGCCCGGGCGGGGGCGGCTGCTGGCGGCCGATGCGAATCGCGCCCAACTCGGGCAGCTCGGTCCAGCTCATCGGCGCGGCGGTCGACAGGCGCAGCTTCACCCCGCGCCAGTCTTCGCCGGTGCGCTGCGCGACCAGCGCGCGCATCTGCAGGTCGGCCTGCGAGCAGTCGCGCGTCATGCGGCACTGGTAGCTGGGGGCCCAGCGCGCGCCGAGCACGAAGTACTCCACGCTCAAGGTGGCCTTCTTCGGCTTCGCCGCGGTCGCGAGCGTGGCGTGGATCGACTTGGTCAGCTCGTCGGGCCTGACGTGCTGCGCGGTGGACGTCAGCGCGATGGCGCGCTCGAGCTCGGCCTGCTGCTGCTCGAGCTTCTTCTGCTGGTCGCGGCCCTGGCGCATCTGCTCGATGCGCGCGTTGACGGCGTCTTCGTAGAGGGCCTCGAGCGCGATGCGCGCACCCATCGGCGCGGGCGGCGGCATCTTGCCTTCCTCGGGCTCGGGCCGCGGCAGCACGTTGAGCGCCGCGAGCTGCTCGAGTTCCTGCTCGAGCTGCGCGAGGCGATCGCGCAGCACGGTCAACGCGTCGCGCACCTCGGTGAGCTGCTTCTGGTCGGGCGGCACCGGCGGCGTGCCGCGCGGCGGCGCGAAGAGGCCCACGCGCACGTTCGACAGCACGAGCGACTGCCCGTCGGCCTCGAGGCGCACGCGCACCGTGTGGTCGACGAGCCCGAGCGGCAACCCGGTGAGGAACAGCTCAGGCGGCGCGCCCGCCGAGAGATCGAGCTCGGCGACGCGGCGCACGGTGGCGCCCCGGTGGTACAGCGTGACCGACTCGACGCGCGTGTCGATCGGCTTCTGCTCGGCGTTGGTGGACATGCCCCCTCCTCGTGAGGCCGTGAGAAACCCACGACGCGCGTCGGGGTTCCACAGCAAAACGAGGAGGAGCTGCCTTTCGAGGGAGGCTTAGAGGCAGGCCTGCGTGTACTGGATGTCGAGCGGCACGCCCGGCTGTGGCGTCGCGGCCGCGTTGAACTTGATGGAGTTCGTCGCCGGGTCGTACTGCCAGGTGTTCGGGCCAGGCGGCACGACCACGCCGTTGACCTTCACCACCACGTTCCCCGCCATCTCGGGCTGGTTGTTCAAATAGAACTGCGTGCGGTAGCCGAACGCGGTGCGGCCGAGGTTCTGCAGCGTGGCCGCCCAGTTCGAGTTGCAGATCTCGTCGGACACGCCCGAGGTGTACTGCACGATGGGGTCGTAGCGCGTCGAGTTGGCGCCGGTGTCGTCGTAGCTGCAGCTGCCCGGAGGCGTCGCCGCGCGCGGCGTGATGGCGCTGAACGTGAAGTACGAGAGGCGCTGGAAGCCTTTCACGTTCACGAGGAGGTTCTGGTAGTAGCTGACCGGCTGCGTCGACTGATCAGTCGCGTCGCTGATGATCACCACCGCGAGGTTGGCGTCGGTGCGCACGAAGCCGGCGTTCTCGTTCGACACCACCGGCGGCGTCAGCGCGAGCGTGGCGCAGGCCAGCGGCGTCTCGCCACCCGAGCCATCGGTGCCGACGTTCACCAGCCGCCCGAACACCGCCGAGACCGCCGGCGTGGTGGGCTTCACGTACTTGAGCATCGTCTGCGTGTCCTGCACGAGGTGACCCGCGGGGCCCTTGCTGTTGACCGACACGCAGCCGAAGCCCGGCACGCACTCGGTCAGCGACTCGGTCGTGGTGGTGACGCCGATCTGGTAGTCGACGTTCGCCGCCACCGCGTACTGGATGAACGAGGTGAAGTTCGACGCGAGCGCGTTCTGCTTGTCCTGCATCGAGCACGAGTCGTCGACCACGAGGAGGATGTCGGCCTTCGGCTGGAGGTCTTGCGTGTACGTGTCGACCTGCACGCCGGTGGTGTCGCCGCGGCCCTGCAGGCCCACGAGGTAGGTGATGCTCTGGCCGTTCTGGAGCGCGTCGATGCTGATGGCGCCCGAGTCGCTGCCGACGTCGATGGGGTGGTACTTCGCCTGGAACGTCACCGGCGCGCCGCCCGGGGCGAGCGTGAGACCGCCGCCCGGAATGTTGGGCGCCGACACGAGGAAGAACTCCGGGCACGCCATGGTGCCGGTGCAGTTCGGGCCGCCCGGCGGCTGGCCACCCGCGGCCTGCATGCCGAAGGCGTTGATGGTGATGGGCGTCGAGCACGTGTTGTAGACGTTGAAGTCGCGCGAGGCGGAGTTGCAGCCGACGCGCACGGTGCCGAAGTCCATCGGGTCGGGCGTCACGGTGAGGCACGACGGGCCGACCGAGGTGCGCAGCGGAATGCTGACCTGCGGGCGCGCGGCCGAGGTGCTGTTGAAGACCAGCTGGCCGGTGAGCGTGACGAGGTTGGTCGGCGTCGGGCCGGTGGGCGCCGAGCGCACCACGACCTGGAAGCTGTCACCGGGCTGCAGTTCCTTCTCGGTGATGTTGCCGCCCACGATGCTGTACGCGAGGTCGCTGCCCGCGCCGAGCTCGATGCCCGAGAAGTAGCAGACCTCGCCGGCGGTCACGGAGTTGTTGGTGATGGTGATGGGCAGGTCCTTCTGCGTGCCCGGCGCGACGAGGCCGAAGTTGGCCATCGCGGGCGAGGTGATGAAGGTGCACGGCGGCAGCTGCTGCACGTCGGCGCTGAGGTTGACGGTGATGGCCGGCTCCGAGGGATCATTCGAGTAGAGCGTGACGGTCGCGCTCTTCATGCCGATGGAGATGGGCTTCAGCGTCACCGAGAGGTCGACGAAGTTCTGACCCGCGACGGCGACGAGGCCGGTCGTCGGGTTGTACATCGAGCCCAGCGCGACGGAGAACTCGGTGGGGTCGGTGCCCGGGCCCGCGGCGAAGTCGTAGAGCGGGAGCTGGCCGGGCGTGCCGTCCATCGCGACCTGGCCGAGGTACAGGTTGGCCGCGGGGTCGGGCATCGGCGGGCGGCTGCCGACGTTCTGCACGTTGATCTTGCGCTGCACCTGGAAGTTCGGGTTCCCGGGGAAGAAGCCGACGCGGCCGAAGCCGAGCGTGGGGCGCGGGCTGACCTTGATGCGCGGGCCGCCGCCGACGCACGTGAGCGCGATGGTGCCGCCGGGCGTGAGCGTGAGGCCGGTCGAGAAGGTGAGCGTGCCGGTGCGCGAGCCGAGCTGGCTGGGGTTGCAGGCGATGTGCATCGGGGTCGGCACGCCGCCGCCGGGCACCACGAACTTCGTCGCGTCGGCCCCCGCGGGCACCGCGTGGTAGAAGTCGGCCGAGTTGGTCGAGTTCACCATGGTGAGCGTGATGGGCGCGGTCGCCGGGTTGGTGAACACGACGTCACGAATCGTCTCGGACCCCGGGTTCACGAAGCCGTAGTTGATGCTGGTGGGCGTCCACGTGAGCGTGTCGGCCGAGCCCTCGCCCTTGATCAGCACCGTCTTCTCAGGGCACTCGCCGGCGCCCTTCATCTGCACCTGCGCGGTGTACTGGCGCATCTCGGTGGGCGAGAAGGTGATGATGACGTCGGTGGTCGACATCGGCTGCACGGGCACCTGGCCCATGGGCGAGTTGGGCGCGTAGCCGAACGCCGCGGCGTCGGTGCCGGTGATGGCGCCGGTCGAGCCGAAGCCCGGCACCGAGGTCGGGTTCAGGTACGGCACGTGGTACGGGAAGGTCTCGCCGATGGCGACCTTGCCGAAGTCGATGACGTCGGGGAGATCGCAGCTGCCCTTCTCGCCCTGCCCGCGCAGCGTGATGACCGCGATGGAGTCTTCGGGCCGCGTGCCCTCGGTGCTCAGCGCGAGCTTGGTCTCGTAGTTGCCCTTCAGGCCGCGCGGCGTGAAGCGAATGGTGAACTCGGTCTGCTCCGACTGCTGGAGGTCGATGTTCGAGAACTCGCTGCCGAAGATGTTGGTGCCGGTGTCGGGCACGTTGCCGACCGGCCCGATGCTCACCTCGTCGCCGTCGGTGCGCTCGAGCTTGGCCAGCGTGAGGCGGCCCGCGCCGCTGTTGCGCACGGTCATCGTCTGCTCGCGCTTCTCGCCGGCGAGCGCCAGCCCGAAGTCGTAGATGGCGTCGCGGTTGGTGATGCGCTCACCGTTCGCGTCGCGCCAGATGACGACGATCTCACCGTAGTTGCGACCGAGGTTGCTGTTGTCGCACTTGCAGCCCGCGCTGATCAGCGTGAACAGGGCGAGGGCGAACGCGCTCCGTTGCACGAAGGAAGACTGGCGCATGAATCGAACTCCGATGGTGAGGTGAGCGCTGGGGGACCGGCCGAAAAACGCGCGCATCCTCGGTCTGTGTGCAGAGGAGATCAACCCCCTCACATGGTGCGCTGCGTCGGTCTTTTCATGAGGTGACGCACTGGTCCGCACATGGCCGTGATTCTCAGTGAGTGAGAGTCATTTCGCCCGGTTCTTGTGGGGAACCCGAGGTGTGTGTAGACCGCGCCCACTTTTCCCCGAAGCGCCGTTGATCCATCTTCACCCCGTCTCTCAAGTTGCAGAGACAAGCGCGCGACTGGCCGGTCGGCGCGCAGGAGAACGAACCCGTCATGTCCACTGCTCTGAACTCTTCGCGCGCGCTGGTGCTCGGCGCCGTGCTCGGTCTGGGTGTCGCGATGCTGCCCTCGTCGTGCGGCAAGCCCACGATGGTGACCCGCTGCAACGCCAGCAACTGTGACGGCTGCTGCGACGACACGGGCTCGTGTTTCAAGGGCATCTCGAACGAGGCGTGCGGCTCGGCCGGCGCGTCGTGCTCGGTCTGCGCGACGGGCCAGGCGTGCGCGCGCATCGACCAGAACTCCGAGTTCGGCGGTCGCTGCACGGGCGGCACGACGGGCGGCGGCACCGGCGGTGGCGGTGGCACCACGGGCGGCGGCTCGACCACGGGTGGCGGCAGCGCGACCGGCGGCGGCAGCGCCACGGGCGGCGGCGGCGGCAACTGCAACGCGACCAACTGCGCCAACGGCTGCTGCAGCGCCACCGGCGTCTGCATCACCAGCACCACGCCTTCCCGCTGCGGCACGGGCGGCAACGCGTGCACCAGCTGCATGATGGGCAACACCTGCGTCAGCGGCGTCTGCACCCCGTGCGCGGGCTGCATCGACATCCAGACGGGCGCTTGCCAGGGCGGCATGGCGAACACCTCGTGCGGCAAGAACGGCGGCTTCTGCCAGGCGTGCGACTCGCAGGCCGGCCAGACCTGCCAGAACGGCACCTGCTTCGGCGGCACGTCGTGCAACTCCGGCACGTGCGCGGGCTGCTGCAACGGCAACACCTGCGTCACCAACGCGCAGATGATGACCAACCAGTGCGGCCAGGGCGCGCCCGGCGCGGCGTGCGTCGGCTGCTTCAACGGCGCGACGTGCGACACCGACGCGGGCGCGTGCGCGGGCGGCGGCGGCGGCACCGGCGGTGGCGGCGGCTTCCCCGGCCTCGACGGCGGCTTCGGCAGCGGCTGCACCTCGAGCGCGGAGTGCGCGGCCACCGAGTGCTGTGACTCCTTCGGCGCGGCGCTGCCGGGCACCTGCGTGCCGGCCGGCATGGACTGCTCGTTCGGCGGCAGCAACTACCAGGCGTGCCTCATCGCCGGCCTGCTCGGTCAGACCTGCACCTGCAAGGGCGCGACGCAGACCTGCGAGCCCTGAGCGGGCTCGAGGCTGAGTGACTCTCACGGGGCGGTGCGGGCGACTGCACCGCCCTTCGTGTGTGCGGGCATGACGACCAGGCGCATCGACTGGCAGCGGCTGCGGACGCTCGGGCTGCTCTCGGGTGACGAGGTGCCGCGCTCGGTGCTCCAGGCGTGTCACGAAGAGCGGCTGACCGGCGGGCTGAGCCTCTCGCTGCGCGCGACGGCCGACGAGGTGGTGGTGTGGCTGGCGAACGCGATGGGTGGGCGCGCGAAGAGCGTGCGGCTGCTCGACGTGCGCACGTCGCCGGCGGTGATGGAGGTGCGCCTCACCTCGGCCGACGGTGCGGTGGTCGAGGAGCAGTGGCCCCTCGCGGGGCTCGAGGCGTTGATCAGCCGGCTCAATGACGAGTTCGCCGAGGACGAGGGCGTGCGGTTGCTCGCGGTGCTCGGGGAGTTCGAGGGCATGTTGCAGGTGTGGGCGCTGCGGCCGGATGTGCTCGAGCTGTTGCTCGATACGGGCGTGCTCGAGGGCGCTCGCAACGAGGCTTGGCTCCGCGACCTCTTCGGCTGAACTCCCTCTCCCTGCGAACGCGGGGAGAGGGTCGGGGTGAGGGGCCGAATCTGACCTCGACGCTCTGACGCTTCTCTCCTCACCCCCGGCCCTCTCCTCTGAAGAGCTCTGAAGAGGAGAGGGAGCAACGGTGGCAATCACGTTGCGTGCGAGTCGTACCGCAGCGCGATGCTCGCCCTCGCGCTCACCCTCGCGCTGTCGCAAGCCCCGCCCCCGCTCGTCGAGAGCACACCCGCCCCCGAGACCTTCACCGGCTTCGCCGACTTCGTCGACAAGCACCTCCTCACGCTGAGCGCCGACGGCTCGGTGCGCCAGCGCACGCGGTCGTTCCGCTTGAGCGACGAAGACTTCCCCAGCGCGTTTTCGCTGGTGCCCGAGAGCGCGGTGCTCGCGCAGGAAGCGCAGCGTGACTTCCTGCTCGCGCGCACCTTCGACGTGACGAGCACGGTCTTGCTCGGCGCGAGCACCGCCGCCGCGCTCGCCGCCACGCTGGTGCCCGGCGTCTTGATTCCCCTGCTTGCCGCGTCGGTGGTCGGCCTCGGGGTGGCGCTGGTGCTGGCGCTCATCGCCCTGCCGCTCGCGCACGCGGCGCAGGCGAAGTTCCTCGACGCCATCTCGGCGCACAACCACGGGCTGCTCGAGTTCCGGCCGGCGAGCGGGCCCGAGCTCCAGCTCCAGCGCGGAGGCCTGACCGTCAGTTTCTGAGCACGTGCCGGCCGACCGACCACTCCAGCGGCTCGGCGGGCAGCCCGTCATCGAGGCTCTGCGCCGGCGGCGCGACCGGCGCGATGGGCTCGGGCGTGGCCGGAGGCGGCAGCACCTCGAGGCCCGCGGCGTTCGCACGGCGACGTTCCATCTCGCCGTGAATCGATTCGAGCTCGTCCTGGTAGAGCAGTCGCTTGAGCGCGGGGAACACCGCCGACTCTTCGAAGGCCTGGTGCTCGGTGACGCGCGCGCGCAGGTGATCAGCCGCGGCCTCGAGCTCGAAGCGCAGCGCGTGCAGCCGGCTCACGTCGCGGCCCACCATGCGGCACAAGAGCAAGATGCGCGAGAGCTGGGCCTCGAGCGCGACGTGCTGGCGGGTCATGGTGCTCAGCGCGGAGTCGACGGTGCCGTTGCGCCCGAGCAACCGCGGCAGCAGCGAGACGTCTTCGTCCGCGCGGTGCAGCGGCACCACCCATTCGACGTAGTCGGCGATGGCCTGCGCCATCTGTCTGGTCGGCTCGGTCGCGTTTCGCGTCGCGAGCGCGCACGCCATGCTGATCACCTGCCGCGTCTCGACGTGTGACTCGAGGAGCACCTCGACGACGTCGCGCTGGAGACAGGCGGTCATGAGCGCTGGCCTTATAGCTGGAATCGACGGCGGCGTTCACCCCCGGGGCAAACCGTGACACAAATGCGCCCATGTCACGCCTCCCGGTGGCTGCGCTGTCGCTGACCGTGTTTCTCAGCGTGTTGCTCACCACGTCACTGGGCTGCGCGTCGAACGAAGGCACGGGCGGTGGCAGCCTCGCGACGCGCGGCCTCTGCTACTGGGACGACGTTCGTTGGGACGACCGCGCCATCTTGCGCTTCCCCGAGGGGCAGCCGCTCGGCCGCGCCCGCGCACGCTGGTCGGGCTCGACGTGGACCGGCGCGCACGTCAGCGGCGTGCTGCGCCCGCGCGACGGCCACATCGCCTTCGAAGGCCGGTGGACCGCGGGCGGCTTCACGGTCGAGGGCATGGTCGACGTCGCGAACGAGGCGGTCTTCTCGGTGTGGGACCCGACGCGCTTCGGCGCCGGCGCGATGATGCGCGGCGCCCACGTCACGGTGCTCGACGCGCGCGTGGGCTCGGCGCTGGTGTTGCCGTCGGTGGCGGCGCTCAACTCCTTCGTGCCGGAGGCCGCGCCGGCGGTCGAGCTGAGCTGCGAGTCGCTCGCCATTCGCCCGCGCCAGTCGGCGACCGACGAGACGTCGCTCCTGCTCAAGGCGGGCCTCGCGCCGCTCAGCGAGGCGTCGTTCACGGGCGAAGACGTCGTCGCCGCGTGGGAACGCCCGGGGAAGGACTTCGTCGGCGCGTTCCTCCCCGGCGCGCGGGTGTGGCTGCTCGCGCGGCAGGGCGAGTGGGCGCGGGTGGCGACGGTCAGTGACGGCGTGGTGTGGGTCGGCTGGGTCGCGCAGGCGCGCCTCGACGCGGCGCCGAAGCCGAAGCCCGCGCCGCCGGCCGAGACCGGCAACGTGGTCGGCGCCGAGAAGCTCGCGTGGCGCTCGTGCGACGAGCCGCTCAACATCCTCATTCGGGGGCCCGAGGGCGCGCACACCACGGCGACGCTCGCCTCGCGCACGCCGTTCGCGCTGCGCAAGCGCGAGCCGGAGCACGACCCCGACTTCGAGCCGGTCATCGTCGGGCCGACCTGGCTCGAGTTCGCGCGCGGCGTCGAGCTGCTGGTGCCGTCGAGCGCCTCGCGCTGCTCGTCGGTGGTCGGGCCCTGGTGAGTACGCACGACGCGACGGCGGCCTTCAAACACCCGGGCGTGCTGCGGTTCGCGGTGGGGCGTTTCCTCGCGGCGATGGCGAGCACCGCGGTGTCGGTCGCCGTCGGCTGGCGGCTGTACGAGAAGACCGACTCGATGTTCGCGCTCGGCCTGGTGGGCCTGGTGGAGGTGGTGCCGGTGCTCGGGCTCGCCCTGCCCGCGGGCATCGCGGCCGACCGCTTTCCGCGCCGGCGCGTGGCGATGGCGGCGCACCTCACGCTCGCCGCGTGTTCCGCCGGGCTGTTCGCGCTCAGCCGCTTCGATGGGCCGGTGTGGGCCTGGTACGCGGTGCTGCTCGCGATGGGCGTGGGCCTCGCGTTCCGCGGGCCGTCGGTCGGCTCGATGCTGCCGCAGCTGGTGCCCGCGCGAGACTTCGCCAACGCCAACGCGTGGGTCTCGAGCACCTACGAGCTGGCGTCGATCAGCGGGCCGGCGGTCGCGGGCTTCCTCATCGCGGCGGTCAGCGACGCGTGGCTCGCGTTCGCGTTCGCCTTCGCCGCGCACTGTGGCTTCGTCGCCATTCTCTTCACGCTGCCCGAGAAGCCGGCGGCGTTCGCGGGCGTGCAGCGCGGCTTCAAAGACCTGCTCGCCGGCTGGCGCTTCGTGCGCGACACGAAGGTCTTCCTCGCGGCCATCACGCTCGACCTCTTCGCGGTGCTGCTCGGCGGCGCGGTGGCGCTGCTGCCGGTCTACGCGCGCGACATCTTGCACGTCGGGCCGGTGGGGCTGGGCTGGCTGCGCGCGGCGCCCTCGCTCGGCGCGGTGACGATGGCGCTGCTGCAGACGCGGCTCCCGCCGTGGAAGCGCCCGGGCGTGGTGCTGCTCTTCGCGGTGGCGGGCTTCGGCGCGTCGACGGTGGTCTTCGGGCTCTCGACGGTGATGTGGCTCTCGCTGGTGGCGCTCTTCCTGAGCGGGTTGTTCGACAACGTTTCCGTCGTCATCCGTTCCACCCTGGAACAATCACTGACACCCGATCGCATGCGCGGCCGCGTGTCTGCGATTCATTACGTGTTCATCGGCATGTCGAATGAGCTGGGCAGCTTCGAGAGCGGCGCGACGGCGGCGCTGGTCGGCCCGATGCTCTCGGTGGTCGGCGGAGGCGTCGGCACGCTCGTGGTGGTGGCCTTCGTCGCCCTCGCGTTCCCCCAGCTTCGGGCGTTGCCGCCGCTGCACCAGCTCAAGCCGCTCGACCCCGACGCGCCGCCCCAGGCGTGAATTATCCCAAATGGTGTACATGCCAAATATTGGGTGCGTCGTGTGTGCAGGGTGCTAAGTCGCCACGCCAGTCGGATGTCTCCGATTGAAGAAATCATCTCTGACTCAACAACCAAGGAAACGACGATGTCCTTCGACAAGATGATCCGCGAGCTGGTGGCCGAAGAGGTCGAGCGCGTGGTGGCACCGCTCGCTGCGGCCATTTCGCAGCTCGAGGCCAACGGCGCGGTGCTGGCGCGCCTCGCGGGTGCGCTCGGTCAGCCGCTCAAGCGCGGCCCGGGCCGGCCCCCGAAGCTGGCGTTCGGCAAGCGCGGTACGCCGGGGCGCAAGGCGAGCGGCCGGGTGTGCGCGGTGAAGGGCTGCGGCAAGAAGATGCGCAGCAAGGGGTACTGCGCGGCGCACTACCAGAAGTATCGCAACCTCGAGAAGACGGGCCGCTTGCCGGCGGACTGGGTGCCCGATGCGGCGCCCAACACGGTGAAGAACATCGTGCTGCCGCGTGGTCGCGCGGGCGCCGCCGCGCTCGCGGCCTCGAAGAAGAAGGCCTGAGCTCGACCGCAGAATTTGCAGTGAAGCCGGGGTGGGCCTTCGCGGGCCCGCCCCGTTTTTCGTTTCGGGCTAAGAGGCGCCGCATGGCGAACCACCGCGAGCTCGAAGGCAGCATCCACCTCGACCTGAAGAGGCAGGAAACGTACGGCGGCTACCTGATGCTCGACCGCGTGCTCAACGCGCAGAGCCCCCGCAGCGCGCAGCACGACGAGATGCTGTTCATCATTCAGCACCAGACGAGCGAGCTGTGGATGAAGCTGATGCTGCACGAGCTCGACCGCGCGCTGGCGTGCGTGAAGGGCGACGACCTCGCGGCGACGTTCAAGATCTTCGCGCGCGTGGCGCACATTCAACGCATGCTCTTCGAGCAGTGGGCGGTGCTCGAGACGATGACGCCGTCGGAATACAACCAGTTCCGCGACGCGCTCGGGCGGAGCAGCGGTTTCCAGAGCTACCAGTACCGCGGGCTCGAGTTCATGCTCGGCAACAAGGACGCCAACGCGCTCCTGCCGCACCGCGACTCGACCGACACGCACGCGTGGCTCGAGGCGCGGTTGAAGCAGCCGAGCCTGTACGACGAGTTCTTGCGCTACCTCGCGCGGCACGGGCACCCGATTCCCGCGGACCGCGTCGAGCGCGACTTCACGAAGCCCTACGAGAAGAGCGAGGGCGTGATGCGCGTCTTCAAGACTGTCTACGAGGCGCCCGAGAAGCACTGGGTGGCGTACGAGATGGCCGAGAAGCTGGTCGACGTCGAAGAGCGCTTTCAGCTCTGGCGCTTCCGCCACATGAAGACCGTGCACCGCATCATCGGGCACAAGATGGGCACCGGCGGCTCGTCGGGCGTGACGTTCTTGCAGCGCGCGCTCAGCCTCACCTTCTTCCCCGAGCTGTGGGACGTGCGCACCGAGCTGGTCAACCCGAAGTGATCGCTTTCTCCCGCCGCTGCCACCAGACCGGTGGAGGCAGTGATGGCGGACGCGAGCTCGACCTGGCCAGGTGACGAAACCCCGCGAGATGGCGGGTTTGAAGACGAGGCCACGAGGTGGGTGAACGTGGTTGCCGAGGCTCCGTTGCGGGCGCGGCTCACCTCGGGCGCGCGCCGCTCAGACACGCTGGAACACGTCATCTCGACCCTGCCTGCGAGCGTGCGCGAGGTGGTGCGGTTGTTCGACGGGCGACGGTCCATCGCTGACGCGGTGCGAGACAGCCCGCTGCCGCGGCACCTGACGCTCGACATCATCGGGCGGCTGCAGCTGCTGGGCGTGCTCGAGCGCGATGAGAAGAAGAGCAAGCGTCGCTCGAAGCGGCGCGCCGTCGGCTCGCAGGAAGCCATCACGCTGCCGCTCGCGCTCGAGGGCACGACGGACGACACGCTGCGGTCGACCGAGTCGGAGGCGTTCAGCGCGGAGGTGCGGGCGCTGCGGGAACGCATGCGCCGCGAGGAGCGTGAGGCGCTCGAGGTGGCGCGGGAGTCGGCGAGTGTGCCGTGGCCGGTGACGGGCTCGTCGTCGCCGACGCCGGTGCCGACGCTCGTGGAGCGGCCGGTGAGATTCAGCTCGTCGCCGACACCGGTGCCGACGTTGGTTGAGCGGCCGGTGAGATTCAGCTCGTCGCCGACGCCGGCGCCGACGTTGGTTGAGCGGCCGACTGATGAAGCGTCTCCCCTCACCCCGACCCTCTCCCCTTCAGGGGGAGAGGGGGAGGAGTTTGCGATTTCGCTCGCGCGTCAACGTACGCGCCGCAACCGGGTGCTGGCGGTGGCGGGTGCGCTGGCGGCGGTGCTGCTCGCGGTGGTGCTGTGGCCCGACGCCGCCGCGCCGGAGGCCGTGGTGCCGGCCGAGTCTGGCTGGCTGCCCGTCGACGCGCTGCCGGCGTCGCTGAGCGACGCGTGGGCCTGGAACCCCGCGACCGTGCACCCGCCGCGCAAGCCGAGCGAAGACTTCGTGATCGACGTCTCGCCGCGGCTGGTGCGCGCGCAGCGGCTGGCCGACCAGGGCCGGCTGCGCGAAGCGTCGGACCTGCTCGACGAAGCGGTCGCGCTGGCGCCCGGGAACTTCGAGGCGTGGCTCCTGCGCGCCGGCGTGCGGTTCGACCTCGGCGACCGCGCGCACGCGCGTGGCTCGGCCGAGCGCGCCGAGGAATTGATGCCCAACGACGTGCGCGTGCAGCTGCTCTTCGCGACGCTCGCGCTCGACCAGGGTGACGCCGAGGCCGCGCGCACCGCGCTCTTCAAGGTGCTCGCCGTCGACCCCGACGGGCAGGAAGGCGTCGAGGCGAAGGCGCTGCTCGAGCGGCTCGACCGCCGCGGGCTGCCGCGCGTGCAGTGACGAAGCGCTCGCGAAACCGCCCCGGCGTCTCGCCCGTCACGCGCTTGAAGAACTTCACGAACTGCGTCGGCGCGAGGAACCCGAGCTCGTCACCGAGCGCGGCGACCGGCGTCTCTTCGTGGGCGAGCGAGCGCCGGGCCTCGAGGGCGACGCGCTCGTCGATGAGCACCTTGGGCGCCTGGCCGGTCTGCGCGACGCAGTGGCGCGTCAGGGTGCGCGTCGTGCAGCGCAAGATGGCGGCGTAGGCCGCGACCTCGTGCGTGCGGCGGAAGTGGCGCTCGACCTCGAGGCGAAAGCGCTCGAGCAGGCGGCCGCCATCGCTGGCCGCAGCCGCCGGCACTCCCTCGGAGAACGCCTGGCCCAGCGCCTCGACCAGCCGCGCCGCGAGCTCGACCGACGGACCCGGGGCGTCGAGCTCGACGCGGAGCGCCCCGAGGAGCGTGCGCGCCGTCTCGGCCCGGGTGCGATTGAGCCGCGCGACTGGCAGCGGCGACAGCGGCGGCCGCCAGCGCACGGCGTCAGGCGTGAACACCACCATCGTGGCGTCGAACGGCTCGGGCACGAACTGCTGCACCTGCCCCGCGCGCACCAGCACCAGGTCGCCTGGCCGCAGCGCGTGCGCGGTGAAGTCGATGACGTGACGCCCGGCGCTGTGCACGTGCATCAGCACGTGAAACGCGGGGCGCTCGGGCCGGGTGAGGTCGCGGGGCGCCCGCGCATGCAGCTCGCGCAGCGAGACGAGCTCGATGGGCACCGGCCGCTTCGGCGCCCAGGCGACGTCTTCGATCTCGCGCGCGGGCTTCTTCACGCACCCTTGAGCTGGCGCATCGCGGTGCCCCATTCCTCGAGGTGGAAGACCTCGGTGATCTGCTGGCCGACCACGGTGTGGATGTCGATGGTCATGATCTTGAAGCTGCGCTTGCCGTCGACGGGCACGCCCATGAACTCGCCCGCCTTCGGGGTGCCGGTGGCCGTGCTGCGCACCACCACGCGCTGCCCGTCTTGCAGCATCTCTTCGATGTGCCACTTCAGGTCGGGCACCATCTTCCAGAACGCCTGGACCTGGCCGACCAGCTGCGCCTTGCCCTTGGTCTCGGCGGCGTTCTTCGACTGGAAGTCGGGCGCGAGCAGCTCGCCCATCACGCGGCCGACCTGCGAGGCGTCGGCGCTGCTGCTGACGGTGAGGCACTGCTCGTAGAAGGGGCGAACGACGGTGCGGGGATCCATGGGGTGTCCTTTCGGTGGGCACGAGCGGGATGCTCGATTCAGGACACTCTGCACGCCTCGGGTTCTCGCGCCGAGGCCGTTCGCGGTCAAGCGATGGTCATTTCGAGACAGGCGCGTCGCATTGCTCGACACACTGCCGGACCGCCTCTCGATAGAAGTCGCACGTCTCCATCGCCTGGCCGCGGCACTCCGGGGTGTTGGCGAGCGTCGCCTTCCACGAGCGCTCGCATCCCCGGTGGCACCGCTCGGCCTTCGACGGCACCGCGCGCACGCCCAGCACCGCGAGCGTGACCACCGCCGCGACGCCGACCCACAGCGGCCACTGCGAGACCAGCGGCGGCGCCCCGAGCATTCCCGCACTGCCCCACGCCAGCGCGCCGGGGTCGGCGCCCCACGCCCGCGCGAGCGCGGCCACCGTCGCGTCATCGAGCGTGCCCTGCAGCGCCGGCTCGCCGGGCAGCGGAGCCCCTTCTTCGTGGAACGCGCCGTCGACGTCGCTCACCTGCCGAACCAGCGCGCCAGCCCGGTACACGCTGCACAGCCTGACGCCACGTTTGCCGTCGTTCTCGAACGAGAGCGCGACGCCGCGCACCTGCGAGACCGCGAGGGCCAGGCCGCCGAGCCCGAGCTGGAAGCCGAACGCGTACGTCCAGCCATTCACCGCCGCGAAGCACACGCGGCGGTCGTGGCGGAAGCAGGCCGCGCGCACGGTGGGTTGGTCGAGCGGCGCGGGAGACAGCGAGAGGCCAGCGGTGAGCGAGGGCGGCAGCGCGTCGAGCGTGCCCGGCGTCGCCACCCACGACAGCCCGTCGAGGTCGTGCGTCTGCATGCGCGGCCTCAATAGTCCGACGACCACACCGCGTCGGCGCCAAAGCTGAGGGCGTCACCCGCGTACGCCTCGAGCGTGACCGAGCGGCTGACCTGCCATTCCAACCGGCCGGCCCAGGTGTTCTCGCCGCGGTCGCGCCGCGCGCCGATGTTCACCGTGGCGCCGAGGTAGAGCGAGTCGCCGATGTACTTGCCGACGTCGACGCGCACCTTCTCGAAGTTGTCGCTGGTCTCGAAGTTGAAGACGTCGATGGGGATCTTCTTGGCGAGCGCGGTCTTCAGCTGGCTCGCGGCGAGCTGACCGACGACCGACGCCGCCTGCCCGGGCGTGATGGCCGCGCCGCCGCTGGTCTTCAGGCTGCGGCGACCGGTGGCGAGAATCGCGTAGATGTCGCTCTCGGGGAGCGGCGGCTCGCTGGTGGCCTTGATGCTCACGTCGCT
This sequence comes from Myxococcaceae bacterium, assembly GCA_046351675.1. Classification (GTDB taxonomy): domain Bacteria; phylum Myxococcota; class Myxococcia; order Myxococcales; family Myxococcaceae; genus Archangium_A. The sequence continues at coordinate 79,406 of JAXLYB010000010.1, read as the reverse complement.
GCCCTTGCCCGCCACGGTCACCGTGATCTTCACGTCTTCCTTGGTGTTGGTGTGCAGCGCGGTGACGTTCACGTACGGCTGCGTGGGCGCGCCCGAGAAGCGCGCGGCGCTGCCCTTCTGCACGGTGAACTCGCGGCCGATGACCTCCAGCGTGCCCTGGATGATGCGCGCCTCGCCCTGGAGCCGCGTGCCCAGCGAGTCGCGTTCGAAGCGGAAGCCGTCGCTCAGCCCGAGCTCGACGTTCACGTCAGACGACTTCACCCACAGGTTCTTCTGCGCGTCGATGACCGCCGAGAAGACGGTGCCGGTCCGTTGCTGCTGCTGTGACGCCGCGTCGCGCGCCTCGTTGCGCTCGCGCTTCGTCGGCTTCTTCCCCCGGCGCAGCACGATGATGTCCTTCGGGCGCTGGAGGTCTTGCAGGTCCTTGCGCTTCACCTCGGGCAGCCGCACCTCGGCGTGGGGAATGCTCACGCGCGAGAGCTCGACCGCCTCGGCGCTCGCCTCGCCCTCGACCGAGAAGTCGATGCTCAGCGCGGCGAGCAGCTGGTCGTCGTTCACCAGCGGCAGCTTCTCGGTGTTGCCGGTGCTGGTGACGTGGAACACGCCCGTGGGCTGGCGCTCGGCGCGCGCGGTGAACGAGGCGTGCCCCGCGCCGGAGTTGAGGGTCAGCTTGCGCAGCTCGAAGAGGTCGTTCGACGCGGCGACCTCGCACTCGATGTCGCGGTAGTCGCCGTTGCCCGCGAGCGAGAGGCGGCCCTTCGTCAGCGCGCCGTCGCCTTCGAAGCGCGGCGCGCCGAGCTTGCCGTTCACGTGGCCCTCGAAGTCGAGGCGGCCCGCGACGAGGCGCAGGCTGTCGGTCGCGCCGGTGAGGAAGGCGAGGTCGAAGTTGCGCGAGTCGACCGAGAGTTCCACCGGCGCCGACTGCCACTGCAGCCCGCGGCGGAGCGCGGAGAGCCGCACGTCGACCCCCGTCGAGCCCTTCAGCTTCAGGTCGTCGCGGCCCTGGCCGCCGAGCGCGACGTTCACCGTCTGTTCCTGCGGCGCGACCTTCACGTCGAAGCGTGCGCTGCCGAGCGCCATCTTGTCGAAGCGGAGGTTGGTGAGCGCGCCGACCAGCCGCGCATTGGGCGCCTCGAGCGTGCCGGCAATCTCCAGCGTCGCGGTGGCGGTGCCGCCCGGCAACACCTGTTCCTTCTTCACGTCTCCGCGGCGCAGCACGTCGGTGAGGTCCCACGGGGCGAGCGCGACCAGGCCTTCCTGCGGCACGTCGGCGAGCGCGGTGATGACGGCGTCGACGTCGCCCTCGGGTGCGAAGAAGGCGCGCAGCGCGGTCTCGGGCGGCGTCATCACCACCAGGCGCACCTCGGCGGCGTCGCGGCCGGCGAGGCTGGTCTTGCCCTCGAGGCGGGTGCGGGTCTGCTCGGCGGTCAGCGTGAGGTCGGCGCCGAAGTCGCGCACCGGCGGCTGCGTGAAGTGGCTCAGCTGCAGGCGCACCGTGCCGTGCGGCGCGAGCATGCTGCCCTTCATCGAGGTGGTGACCGTCGCGGTGCCGGCCAGCTCGTCGTCGACCTCGCCCTTCTTCAGCGCGGCGAGGGTGGGCAGCGAGACGTCCTTCGATTCGACCTCGACGTCGAGCGGCATCGCGAACCACTCGTCCTTCGTGGGGGCCTGGCGGCGCAGCGAGCTGAGCGTCAGCGGCGCGTGCACCTGCACGTGGTGCGAGCCACCGACCGCGCGGGTGTCGGCCACCAGCGTCAGGGTGTCGTCGGCCCCGGTGGTGAGCTCGAGCTTCAGCGCGTCGAGCACCGGCGCCGAGAACGGCGCGTCGGGCTTCGGGGTGAAGACCAGCTGCGGCGCCTCGACGCGCAGCTTCACCTGCGGGTGGTCACCGGTGCCCGAGAGGTCGAGCTGGCCCGAGAGCAGCGCGGTGAACGGCAGAGACCGCTCGAGCTTCTTGCCGAGCCACTCGCTCGAGAGCGACTCGAGCACCAGGTGCGCGCGCGCGGGCTCGGGCTTCTCGTCGCGCAGGGCGAGCAGCGGCAGGTCGAAGTCGCCGTCGAGGTGCCCCACGTCGGACTCGAGCGCGAGCTTCCCGGCGAGGCGCCCTTCCTTCCAGTCGGCGTCGGCGGTGGCCTGCAGGTGTTGGGCTCCGAGCGCGCGGCCGTCGGCGACGCGCAGCGCGACCTTCACCTCCGGCGCAGTGGGGTTGCCCTTCGCGGTGAGGTCGAGGCTGGTGACGGTGCCGCCCAGGTCCCACGCGGCGGGGGTGAGCACCGAGGGCAGGCGCGCGAGGTCGAGGTTCTGCGCGTGCACCTCGGCGTCGAGCTCGCGTGACGTCTTCTTCGCGTGCGCCGAGAGCCGCCGGTCACCGGAGCTCATCACGAAGGGCTGCACCTCGAGCACCTGGCCCCACGTGATGCGCGTCGGCGCTTCCATCGACCAGCTGGTGTCGGTCCACTTCAGCTCGCAGCTGGCGACGTTGGCGCCGTGGTTGTCCTTGTCCAACTGGGCGACCACGTGCGCCTGCAGATCGCCCATGCCGTGCGTGGTGAAGTCGAGGTCGACGTCGCGGCCGCGGGTGAGGAAGTCGAGCGTCACCTCGTCGAACGCGCGCTCGCCGTAGCGCAGGCGCTGCGAGTGCAGGAGCACGTCGGTGTCGAAGGGCCGCGTGACGTCGGGGAGGTCGGCGTTGAGGGCGAGGCTGTCCATCTCCAGGTCTTCGACGCGCAGGTGGTCGAGCTGGCCGATGAGCGACACCGCGGGGCGGCGCAGCGGCCCCTTCGCCGAGACGAGCACGTTGCCCGAGCCCGAGAGGCCGCCGGTCTCGACGTCGGCGAACTGGCGCAGCACCACGTCGAGCTGCGCGAGGTCCTTCACCTGCAGCGTGCCGAAGAGATTCACGTCTTTGGCCGCGGTGCCGCGCGCGGTGAGCTCGAGCCCGGGGCCGAGCGCGTGCAACTGCTTCACCTTGAGCGCGCCGGTCTTCGCGCTCGCGTCGAGGTCGAGGTCGAGCAGCTTCAGGTCTCCGGCGGTCCACTTCGCCTCGGCGGTGAGCGCGCCCGAGAGCGTCTCGGTGCGCCAGTCGTCGAAGCGCCCCTTCGCCTTCACCGCGATCGACGAGTTCTTCGCCGCGCCGATGAGCTCGCGCAGGTTCACGTCGCTCGCGCCGACCTCGAACAGTTCGACCTGGTGCGCGTCGAGGTCGTAGCGCGCCGACGCCACCAGGCGCGCCGAGCCCGCGCTGAGCTCGAGCGACGCGGCCTTGAGCCCCAGCGTGCCGCGGCCGAGCACCACCTGCTGGAGCGGCCAATCGGGCACGAAGGCCGACAGCTCGCGCGGAGAGAGGGTCAGCTTCTCGATGGCGGCCTGCTGGGTCGACGCGTCGAGCGAGACGCGCGCGCCGGTCTGCCCGAGGGTGAGCGTGGCGTGGCCGCCCTGGCCATTCTTCGAGCTGGCGCTGGCCTCGAGCACCAGCTTCTCGCCCTTCAGCGCACCGGGCGTGTCGAGCTTCGCGTCGAGCGTCAGCGCGCCGTCGATGGTGAGGGGCCCCAGGCCGAGCTTCGCATTGGCCTTCGCGGCGAGCGCGGTGAGCACCACGTCGCGGCCCGGCTGGTGGAGCTCGAGCTGGCCCGACTCGAGCACCGCGTCGTCGATGACCACCTTGAGCGAGCTGGGCGTCGCCTTCTCGTCGGTCTTCTTCTCTCCCTTCGCCGCGAGCGCGCGCGAGAGGTTCCACCCGCGGTCGTCTTCGCGGAGGAAGAGCGCCGGCTGCTCGATGCGCACGTGCGAGAGGTGCACGCGCTTGCTCGCCAGCGCCGCGACGTCGAGGTCGGCCTCCACGCGCTCGATGGACGCGACCAGCTCTCCCTCGGGCGTGAAGAGCTTCAAGCCGGTGAGCACGAGGTGGTCGCCGTCGAGCGTGACGTGCTCGAGCTCGACCTTGCCCTGCAGCGCGTCGCCGGCCGCCGAGAGAATCTGCTGCTTGAGCAGCGCCTCACCCTGCGCCGAGCGCAGCCACTGCAACCCGAGCCAGCCCACCACCACCGGCAACAACAACACCAGCAGCCACACCCACCGGCGGCGGCGCGTCTTCTTGCGGGTGAGCGAGGCCTCGGAGATGGACATCAGAAGGCCTCCCCGATGGAGAGGTGCGCGCTGCAGAGGTTGTCGGGAGAGCCGGCGTAGCCCGCGGGCGCCGGCCCGACCGAGGTGGGGTTCGAGATGGGCAGCCCCGAGCCGAGCCCGAAGAAGCAGCCGGGCGTGCTCACCACCTGCTGCACCGCGCCGCCGTCAGACGACGCGAGGTTGCTCACCTTCTGGGCGCCGCCGACGAAGGGCAGGCGGAAGCCGAGGTCGACGCGAATGGGGCCGAGCGGCGTGCGGTAGCGCACCCCGAGCCCGACCGCGGTGTAGAGCGACTGCCCGAGGTTGCTGGCGACGAAGAGCGGCTGCTCGGTGACGAGGCCCCAGTCGTTGAAGAGCGCGAGCACCCACTTGTCGCCCAGCTGCCACCGGAGCTCGAGCGCGCCCTCGAGCAGGCCCGCGCCACCGAGCGGCAACGTGGTGCCCTTGTCGACGTTGGGCACGCCGTTCTCGAGCGGGGGAATGGCGACCAGCGGCGAGAGGCGGCGTTGGTAGAAGCCGCGCATGTTGGCGCCGCCCGAGAAGTAGCGCACCACGATGGGCGTCTCGTTGTCGGGCGCGAAGAGCGAGCCGGCCTTCACGCGCGCCGCGACGGTGAACTGCTTCTTCTTGCCGAAGCTCACGTAGCCGCGCGCCTCGGGCGTCACCTTCAAGAACGAGTTGATGCGGTGGGTGCTGCTCAGGCCGCCCACGAGGTCGAGCGCGATGTAGTAGCCCTCCTTCGGTTCGAGCTTGTTGTCGCGCTTGTCGAACTCGGTGGTGATCTGCGCGAAGCCGACCCAGCACACGTTGGGAAACTGCGGGCAGCCGACCGCGCCGAACGGCACCGTCTCGCGCAGCTCGATGGGCGTGTAGAGCAGGAAGCCGTTCCAGTTGAGCGACGGGAAGATCGACAGGTCGATGCGCGGCCGCCACACGAGACCGGTCTTCAGCTCGAGCGCGTCGTAGTTGTACGTGTTGTCGAGCGTGCGGTTGAGGTCGGCGCTCAGCTGGTACGACACGGTGCGCTGGCCGAAGACGCGCGGCACCTCGTACTCGAGGTACGCGCGCCAGGTCGGGCCCCACTTCGAGAGCGGCGTGGCGCGAATGACGTCGACGATGTTGGGCAGGAACGCGAGGCCGAGCTTGGCCTTGAGCGTGAGGCGGTCGAGGCGGTTGTCGGCGCTGAACAGCCGCGAGAGCCCGAGGTCGCGGTTCGTGTATTCGAAGATGGCGCGCGCTTCCTGGCGAATGAGGTCGCCGCCGATGCCGCCGCCGAGCCTGACCGAATGGAAAGGCGCCTCGCGCGCGTCGATGACGATGGGCACGGTGCCGGCCTTGCGGTCGGGCAGCCCGCGGTTCACGCGCACGCCGGCGAAGATGCCCATCTGCAGCACGCGCGCCTGCGCCTTGCTCAGCGCCTCTTCACTGAACGGCGTGCCCGGCACGAGGTCGGGGGCCGAGGTCTCGGCGATGTACTTCGCCGGAATGCGCGCGCCCGGGTACGGCACGACGAAGGTGTTGCCCAGCTTGTAGCGAATGCCCGGCACCACGGTGATGGTGAGGTCGACACGCGCCGCTTCGGCATCGACCAGCGCTTCACCCGCGACCGAGGCCTCGGCGAACCCGAGCTCGCGCAGCCGGCTGCCGAGCAGCGACTTGGTTCGCCCCCAGTCGTCCTCGAGGAAGATGGTGCCGGTCTGCACCGGGAGGTCGGCGATGAGCGCGGCCTGCTCGTCCTTCGGCAGCTCTTCGAGGCCCACGATGTCGAGCGTGTTGACGCGCGCCGCCTCGCCCTCGCGCAGCTTCACCAGCAGCTTCACGTGCTTCGGCTTGGGCTCGGTGATGACGTCTTCGAGCACGCGCGCCTGGTAGAAGCCGTTCGCCTCGTAGACGCGCTGAATGCGGCGCAAGTCGGCCTGCCACGCGTTCTCGTCGAACCACTCGGTGTGGCCGAGGCCGGGGAACCAGCCGGGCAGCCACGAGGACTCGGTGGTGAGCAGCTTGTCCTTCAGGTCGGACTCGCTGAGCTGCTTCTCGCCCTCGATGTCGAAGGCGTCGATTTCCTTCGCGTCGGGCGTGGGGGGCACCGTCGCGCACGCAGCGCCGAGCAGCGCGCACGCCGCGAAGAACGACCTGGCGGCGGGCCCGAACCAGCGCATGGTGGAACTGCTTTCCTACTCCCTTGCGCCGCCCAAGACTCGTGCTCGTGTCAGCGCCCGCGACCTCCATCGACGCCTTCGTGCTCACGGTCGAGTGGCGCGATGTCTCCAGCCGCGGCCTGGAGCTGACGCTGTGGTGCAGCTCGCCCTCGCACGGCACGGTGTGCGCGACCTTCACCGGGCAGGAAGCGGTGATGTTCGTGCCGCGGCACCTCGAATCGAAGGCCGGTCGCCGCGTGCCCCGCGCCCTCAAGACGAAGGAAGGCACGCCGGTCGACGCGCTGTACTTCAAGACGCAGCGCGCGTTGCTCGACGAGCGCTCCCGTATTCGCGGCGCGGGGGGCATCACGCTCGAGGGAGACATGAAGCCTTCGAACCGCTTCACGATGGAGCGCTTCATCAAGGGCGGCGTGCGGCTCACGGGCGCGGCGACGGAGCGCGACGGCGTGTGGCGCATGACGAACCCCACCATCGCGGCGGTCGACGTCACGCCGAAGCTGCGCACGCTCTCGCTCGACATCGAGACCGACGGGTGGGACGGGCCGGTGCTCTCGCTCGCGCTCATCGGGGAAGGCCTCGAGGAGTTCATCCTCGTGAAGCCCGGCGAGGAGAAGCAGGCGCTGCAGCGCGCGTTCGAGGTGGTGCGCACCTTCGACCCCGACGCGCTGCTCGGGTGGAACGTCGTCGACTTCGACCTGCGCGTGCTCGAGGTGCGGTGCGAGGCGCTCGGCATTCCCTTCGCCATCGGCCGGCTCGGCGAGCGGGCGCGCGTGCTGGTCGGCGAGCCTTCCCTCGCCCGGGTGCCGGGGCGCGTGGTGCTCGACGGCGTGGCGACGCTGCGCAACGCCTCGTGGGCCTTCGAGCGCTACACGCTGGAGCACGTGGCGCAGACGCTGCTCGGGCGCGGCAAGAAGCGCTCGTCGCGCGGAGACGCGCTCGCCGAGATTCGGCGCATGTACCGCGAAGACCCGGCAGCGCTCGCGGCCTACAACCTCGAAGACGCGCGGCTGGTGCGCGACATCTTCGCCACCGGGAAGCTGGTGGAGTTCCTCATCGAGCGCACGCGGCTCACCGGGCTGTTGCTCGACCGGCAGGGCGGCTCGGTCGCGGCGTTCGATTACCTGTACCTGCCGCGGCTGCACAGGCGCGGCTACGTGGCGCCCGAGGTCGGCGCCGTCGACCCCATCGCCTCGCCCGGCGGGCACGTGCTCGACAGCGTGCCGGGGCTGATGACCAACGTCGCGTCGTTCGACTTTCGCTCGCTGTACCCAAGCATCATTCGCACCTTCCAGGTCGACCCGCTCGGGCTGTGGTCGCCCGGTGACGACCCGGTGCCGGGCTTCGACGGCGCGGTGTTCGCGCGCACCGGTGGAATTCTCCCGGAGCTGATCAGCGCGCTGCACGCCGAGCGCACCCGCGCGCGGGAGGCGGGCAACGAGACGCTCTCGACCGCGGTGAAGATCTTGATGAACTCGTTCTACGGCGTGCTGGGAACGCCAGGCTCGCGCTTCTTCGACCCACGCCTCGCGTCGTCCATCACCAGGCGTGGGCACGAGATCATCGAGCGCTCGCGCCGGTTCTTCGAGGAACAGGGCCACCAGGTCATCTACGGCGACACCGACTCGCTCTTCGTGCGGTTGCCGCCGACGCTCGATGAAGCGGCGGCCGCGACCGAGGGCAAGCGACTCGCCGAGGCCATCAACGCGTTCTGGAAGGACACCATCGCGCGCGAGTTCCGCGTCGAGTCGGCGCTCGAGATGCGCTTCGACGCGCTGTTCCTGCAGTTCTTGATGCCTTCGCTGCGGGGTGACGAGCGCGGCTCGAAGAAGAAGTACGCGGGCCTGGTGCGCGCGAAAGGTGGTGGCGCGACGCTGGTGGTGAAGGGGCTCGAGGCGGTGCGCACCGACTGGACCGCGCTCGCCCGCGACGCGCAGCGCGAGCTGTTGCTGAAGGTCTTCCAGGGCGCGGAGTGGAAGGCGTGGGCGCTCCAGTTGAGAGCCGACGTGCTCGCGGGCCGGCTCGACGACAAGCTCGTGTACCGCAAGCGCCTGCGCCGCGACGTCGACGCGTACGAGTCGTCGTCTCCGCACGTGCGCGCCGCGAAGTTGTTGCAGGAAGAGGAAGGCGACGACGCGCCGCTGTCGGAGATCGAGTACCTGATGACGGTGCGTGGGCCGCAGCCGCTCTCGCAGCTCAGCGCGCCCATCGACTACGGGCATTACCTCGACAAGCAGCTCGCGCCGGCGCTCGACGTGGTGCTCGCGCAGCTCGGCGAGTCGTGGGCGCGCGTGGCGGGTGAGCAGCTCGGCTTCGAGTTCTGATCACTTCGCCGGCAGCGACTTGATCCACGCGTCGAGAAGCGGCAGCGCGTCGGGGTCGATGACCTCGGTCGCGAGCGGCGGCATGCGCTGCTGGAACGCGGCGAGATCTCCGCGGGTGCGGGTGAAGATCGCGCTCGCCTCGGGCTTGCCGGGGCTGAGCTCTTCCGCCTTCGCGGTCTTCATCACCGGCGTCTCGGCGAGCGAGCCCAGCGAATCGAGGCGCAGGCTCAGGTCGAACTCGCGCTTCGGGTCCCAGCACCGCAGCGCACCCGGGGGCGGCCGGTGTTGGTTGTGGCAGTGCGCGCAGTTCGCGTGCAGCCACCCGAGCGCGCGCTGCGTGGTCTCGTCGCCGGGCAGCGAAGGAATCGGCCCGAGGTTCGTGGAGAAGGCGCCACTCGCGGTGAGCGAGTCGATCGACGTGCCGCCATCAGCGCTCGAGACGGGCAGCTGCACGCCGCTGAACCCGAGCACGAAGGAAGGCGTTCCGCCGTGGCAGCCCACACAGTCCTTCGCGGCTGGCACGTCGTGCGCGGTCATGCCGGCGTCGACCTGGCCCGCGGGCTGCGCGTCGGCGTCGTCGCCGTTCCACACGTACGCCACCGCGCGCCAACCGCTGTCCGTGCGCTCGAGCAACCGCGTCTCGACCTTCACGCCGTCGCGGGTGAACTCCTTCCAGAACTTCGTGCCGACCGGGAATTGCCACGCGTCGCGATCGCTGGCGTCGATCTGCGCGCCTGCGGGCAGGAAGTACCACCGCCGCTTCTCGGCGCCGTCGCTCCACAGCTGAAAGCGCGGCTCGTAGGTCTTCACACCCGGGGCGAGGACCTCAGGGCTCACCGACGTGAAGAGCCCGGTCTGGCTCAGCTTCGTCGCCTCGGGCAGGCGCCCCGCGTCGGCGGGATCGGCGCATTGCCGGTAGCTGGGGATACACGCGCTCGAGAACACCGCCACGCCGACCAGACCGAGAGTGAGGCTCCGCACGGCGCGCACAGTGACAGCTTTCGGGCGCTGCCGCTCAGAACTGACGACCTCCCCGGCGCGCGATTGTAGCGGCCGGCCCTCAGTGCGTCAGCACGGCGCACACCCCGTTGCCGTTGGTGAAGCCGAAGCCGACGGTGACCATCGTGGTCGCAGTCGTCGAGCAGATGGTGAACTTCGCGCTCATCATCGTGGCGTTGGCGAAGGTCGCGTAGTTCGTCTGGGTCAGCAGGTTGGTGGGGATGTCGACCTGGGTCCCGCCCGACGAGTAATAGAAAAAGCCGGGCAGGTTGCTCTTCATCGCGGGGAACGGCGTGCCTGCCTTCGCGTACGCGAACACGGTCGTCGTGAACGGGGTGCCGCTGGCGCAGGCCGAGGCGTCGTCGACGGCTTCGTCGATGACGTTGAAGATGACCGGGCCGGTGCTCGTGGCAGTCCACGGCGCGCGACTCGCGACGTTGGGGCATGAACGATCGTCGCTGATCACCGAGCAGGTGTTGGTCGCGGTGCAGACTCCGCCGTAGCCGCACACGTCGGGCTGCGAAGTGTTGTTGCAGGCCGTGCCGCCGCCGCCGCCAGTGCCCGAGCCGCCACCCGTCGGCGAGCCGCCGCCCGTTGCCGAGCCGCCACCCGTTGCCGAGCCGCCACCCGTCGCCGAGCCGCCGCCCGTCGCCGACCCACCACCCGTCGCTGAGCCGCCACCCGTCGCCGAGCCGCCACCCGTCGCCGAGCCGCCACCCGAGCTCGAGGTCTGAACACACGTGCCGATGTTGCACGCCGTCCCCGCCGTGCACGCCATGCACATCGCGCCGCCGACACCGCACGCGTTGTTCGACAACCCGCCCTGGCATTGACCGTTCGAGTCACAGCACCCACTGCGACACGAGTACGAGTTGCACAGCGCGTCCGGGGCGCACGCGACGAAGAGCGACGAACCGGCAATCACGGCGAAGGCGATGAAGGCAGCGCGCATGGCGCGAGTGTAGCTGGAGATCAGCGCCGCTTTGGGTCAGACGTCGGGCATGACCGACCTCGCCGCGTTGAAGGCCGAACTCGAAGCCGCTCCGAAGGGCCAACGGCAGGCAGTGCTCGGCCGCGTCTACCGCGCGCTGAAAGACGCGCCGAAGCCCGAGCTCGACGCCGCGATCGCCACGTTCCTGCCGTTGCTGCAGGTGCCTTCGCCCAACGACTGCGCTGACCTCGCGCTGGTGCTCGGCGCGTTGGTCGAGAGTGGCGCCGACGCCGAGCCGCTGGCGCGCGCGTTCCTCGGTCCGCTCGAGCGCTGGATGGTCGCCGCCGCCCGCTTCGTCGAGCGCGCGAACGACCTCGACGACGCGCCCGAGGGGCTCGCCGAGAACGAGACGGTGGTGCTCGAAGACCGCCGCGTGGCCAAGGCCGACCTCGACGAGGTGCACGAAGACGACCCCGAAGCGGTGGCCTCGTGGTTCGCGCTCGAGGTGCTCTACCGCCCGGCGGTGGCCTCGATGACGCGCGCGCCGCAGGTGTTGGTCGACGCGCGCCAACGCCCGGCGCTGCGCTCGGCGCTCGAGACGCTGCACGACCTGCCCGGCGGCTCGTGGTGGCTGCGCATTCTCTTCGACGCGTGCCAGGGCGAGCGGCTGGTCTTCCTGCTGCCCGAGCGGAAGGAAGCGTTCGAGCTGGTCGCCGACGGCGTGGTCGATACCGGCCAGCTCACGGTGCTGCTCGCGTCGGTGCTCGCGCCGCAGCTGCAGGCGCTCGGCGCGTCGGGGCCGGCGAGCGAGGACGTGCTCAAGGTGATGCTCGGCAGCGGCCCGCAGCAGCTCGAGGCGAGCTACTCGTCGCACTTCTACCTGTACCCGTGGCGCGCGCTGAACCCCGAGCTCGGCGTGCCGCAAGACGACCGCCACACGTGGCTCGCGCCGACGGGCGCCGGCACGCACAGCCTGCCGGCCGACTTCCAGCCCGCGACCGTGGAGCCGCTCGACGGCGCGCGCGTGTTCTTCCTCGTCGGGCCGAAGCTGCCCGAGCTGAAGCACCGGTTCGTGCGCGTCATCGGCGCCTCACGCATGTTCGATCGCCTGCAGGCGCGGCTGTCGGAGCCCGTCGCGCTTGGTGAGGCCGGCTTCACGAAGTGGATGTCGCGCGTCACCACCGCCCTCCGCGCCCCGAGCGCCTGACCACCATGCTCTCCTTCCTCGTCGCGTTCGCCCTCGCCGCCCCTCCCTCCCCTGCAGCGCCCCTCGAGGCGCTCCGCTGCAAGACGCGCAAGTGCAAGGTCACGCGCGAGAACTCGGTGTGGAAGGTGACGTTGCCCGGCGTGAAGGAGGTCGACGGCGTGACCTGCCACGAGCCGCCCCAGGAGTGGTGGTACGTCGGCGCCGACGGCACGGGCCAGCTGCTGCTCGCGGTGTGCAACGACGGGTACGGCGCGTCGGGCGTCGGCGAAGACGACGTCAAGGTCGATGCCAAGACCTTCACGCACTCCCGCTACGGCGGCTCGGCGTGGCGGTGGACCTCGGAGACGGTGGTGGGCCTGAGCCCGCTGCGCGTGGTGTCGGAGTCCTCCCAGTCGTTTCACACCAGCATGCCCAACTGCATGAGCACGACGAGCTGGAGCTGGGACACCTTCTCCGGCACCACGCAGGACGACGTGCCGGCGTGCACCGAGCAGGGCGGGCCCGACGGAGAAGGAGACCCGGTCACCACGCGCTCGACGCTCGTGCCGTCGCTGCAGCTGCCCGAGGAATACCTCGCCGGCGACTGGAAGCGCATCGCGCTGGGCGACTGCAGCGCACCCGCGAGCTTCGTCACGTTCGGCAAGCAGACCGGCGCCGGTGACGCGTCGTTGCGCGCGGTCGTCAGCGGCACCGAGCTCTTCCTCGAGGTGCGGGACGACGTGTTCGTGGAAAAGGCGGCGAAGTGGACACTCGCCGACCACGTCGAGCTCTGGCTCGCTGACCTCGGTGACCCCTGGACCACCTGCGCCGCGACGAAGGGTGGGCAGCAGTGGGGCCTCGCGCTCGATGGCACGGTGAACGCGGGCTTCGGTGCGCCCCGGCCGCTCAAGGTGGAGGTCGCCAGGGGCGATGGGCTGGTGCGGTTTCACGTGACGCTCCCCGCGGCGCCGCAGCGGCTGACGGTCGTGTACTCCGACACCGACGACGGCAAGAAGCAGAAGGCCTTGCTCGCCACGAGCGCGCTCAAGTTCGGGCTGGTGACGACGCTCGGGGCCGTGCGCCTGATGCAACCGGAGGACGCGGTGTGCGAGGTGCTCCACGACGCGCTGACGCCGAAGCGCACGCGCGTGCTCCAGCCTTCGACCCCGCTCATTCGCTGAGCGTCGAACCACTGGTCCAGTCATCGTCGCGAAACTGGACCTTTTGAGCAGACCAGTGCCGGAGCACCTTCCCCGGCATGCGACGCATCGAATTCCACGGCACCGCCGCCCAGGGTGAAGCGCTCTTCCGCGAGTTCCCGGTGATGCAGCTCGCCGGCTGCACCGAGGACGGCCTTCCGGTGCTCAAGACGCTCAACGGCGTGGTCGAGGGTGACGAGGTCTGCTTCCACGCGTCCCCCGCGGGAGAGAAGACCTCGCTGCTCGGCCGCCCGGTGGTGGTGCAGGTCGAGGAGACCGTCGCCCGCCTGCCCAGCCACTTCCTCGACGCCGAGCGCGCGTGCCCGGCGACCACGCTCTACCGCTCGGCGCAGGTGCACGGCGTGCTGCAGCCCATCACCGAGCCGGCGCGGAAGGCGCGCGTGCTGCAGGCGCTGATGGAAAAGCTGCAGCCCGAGGGCGGCTACGTGCCGCTCGACGCCGAGTCACCGCTCTACCGCGCGCAGGTGAAGGGCCTGCTGGTCGCCGGCGTGTCGCTCTCGGGCGTGACGACGAAGCTGAAGCTCATGCAGAACAAGAAGCCTGCCGAGCGCGCCCAGGTGCTCGAGAAGCTGTGGCAGCGCGGTGAGCCCGGCGACGCGCGCGCCATCGAGCTCATTCGCGCCGCCAACCCCGACACGCCAGACCCCGCGTTCCTCGCCGCGCCCGCGGGGCTGCGGTTGCATGCGTGGCTGCCCGAGCACCGCGCACCCGAGGCTGCGGCGATGCTCAAGCCGCTCTATTGGAACGACGTCTTCACGCTCGACGAGCTCGAGCGAGCGCACCGTGGCTCCGGGGCGTGGGTCGGGCTCACCGACGCCGGCACCGGGCAGTTGATCGGCACCGCGCGCGCCATCTCCGACGAGGGGAAGTGCGCGTGGGTCTACGACGTGTGCGTGCACCCCGAGCGCAGGCGGCAGCGGCTCGGGCACCTGCTCATGCAGCTGCTGCTCGACCACCCGCGCGTGCGACGGTGCCGCGTGGTGCGCCTCGGCACGAAGGACGCGCAGTCGCTCTACGCCGACTTCGGCTTCGTGCCGGTCAGCTCGCTGCCGCCGCGCGCGTTTCCGACGACCGAGATGGCGCTGCGCCGGCCCACAACTCCCGCGCCGTGAAGAGGTGACCCCACGCCGCGAACGGCACGAAGAGCGCGGGGATCAACACGAACGGCCAGCGTGCGACGACCGTGAGCGGCTCGCCCGGCCAGTCGGCGTGCAGCGGCCCGGGAAATGACGTCACCGCGATGCGCAGCACGTTGAGCAGCAACGCCACGCCGAGGAAGTTCCATGCGAGCGCGATGCGGGGGGTGATGCGCTTCGTCGCGAGCAGCCAGGCGATGAGCGGGGCGGTGAGGCCGACCAGCACGTCGAAGTTCTGGCCCTCGAAGGTCATCTGCTGCGGGAGGTCTCCCGTGCGCCAAAACGCGAAGAGGAGCAGCTCGAGCGGCAGTCGGAATGACTGGAAGGCGATGACGCGGTGGACGGGCGGGGCGTCGGGGCGGAGGCGCTTCCACGCGATGACGCCGAGCAGGATGGTGGCGAGGGCGTAGAGCGGGATTCGTGGCGGTAATGAGCTCTCGCTGAAGAAGTTTCGGCTCGCGAGGGCCCAGGTCAGGCCTGCGTGGGCGAGGAAGAGTGCGAGGAAGGGCCGGCCCAGGGTCGTGAGGGACAGGGTGATGGTGGCGAGGGCGAGGGCGAGAACGGCGAGTTCGAGTGAGGGCATGCGCGGCGGACAGTGCAGAGCCTGTGCCTCTCTCGTTGGCCCCTCACCCCGACCCTCTCCCCGCTCTCGCAGGGAGAGGGGGTTTCGACAGGGTGTCGGTTTTCCAGACAACCCCTCTCGCTCGGCGCACGCGACCTCGCGCGCCCCCACGCCGCACCCCACACTCACCTTCGTGGAACACGCCCGCATCGAGGCCGTCGGCCGCACCTTCCTCTCGCGACGCCCGTTCGTCGTCGGCCCGCTCGCGGTGCTCGTGCTCGTCACGCTCTTCGTCACGCAGGCGCCGCAGCGCTTCGCCGCCACCGCCGGCCTCACCCTCGGCTTCACGCTCTTCACCCTCGAGGCCGTGCTCGCCACGCGCCGCCGCATCGGCACCACCTGGCTCTTCACCTCGCTCGCGTTGACCCTCCTCGCCGTCAGCGTGCTCACCGTCGTGCTCGGCGGCCTCGATGGCCCCTTCGTGCCGATGCTCTTCGCGCCGACCACCATCGCCTTCGCCGCCTTCGGGGTGAGTCGCCGCGCGGCGCTGCTCTTCGCGGGACTCGGCGTCGTACTCGCGCTGCTCTTCTTGGTTCCCTCGCCCTTCCCCGCGCTCACCGCGTCCGCTCACCGCGTCATCGCGCTCGGCGCCGTGCTCGCCGCCGCCACGCTGCTCTTCGTCGGCGTGGGCGGGCTGTCGACCGCGTGGGCCCGCGCTGCCCACCAGGCCCGTGCCGCCAGCGACGAAGTGGTCGCCCAGGCGCACGCGCGCGTCCGTTCCATCGAAGAGCTCACCGGGCACTTCGCGCACGAGCTGAAGAACCCGCTCGCCGCCGTGCGCGGCATCGTCGAGCTGACGAAGGAAAAGCTGCCGCCGGGCGAGCGGCTCCACCGTGGGTTGGCCCTCGCGCTCGACGAGGTGCAGCGCATCGAAGAGCGCCTCTCGCGCGGCCTCGACTTCACCGCGCCCGCCACGCCCGCCACGCGCACGCCGACCGACCTCCACGCGCTGACGAGCGCGACGCTCGAGGCCCTGCGCGCCCACGCCGAGCGACGCGAGCTCGAGCTGGTGCTCGATGCGCCGGCCCTCACCGCGAGCTGCGATGGCCAGCGCGTGAAGGAAGCGCTCGTCAACCTGTTGCTCAACGCCATCGACGCCGCGCCGCCCCGCACCGCGGTCACGCTCGAGGTGCGCGACGACGCCGAGCACGTGCGCCTCTCGGTCGTCGACCACGGCCCCCGCATTCCACCCGACGTGCTGGCGCGGCTCGGCACCCCGTTCTTCACCACGCGCGAACAGGGCACCGGCCTCGGCGTCGCGATGGCGAAGCTCGTGGCGGCCCAGCACGGCGGCGCGCTCGACTATGTCAGCGACGACGGGGGCACGCGCGCGACGCTGCGCTTCCCGAAGGAGACCGCGTCGTGATTCTCGTGTGCGATGACGAAGCGCCGATGCGGTACGTGCTCGAGCAGGCCCTCGAGCCGCTCGGTGAGACCGTCACCACCGTGCCCGACGCGCGCGCGGCGCTCCCGTTGCTCGGCGAGGCCGAGGTGCTGCTCACCGACCTGGTGATGCCCGGCATGGACGGCTTCGAGCTGCTCGCGCGCGTTCGCCAGGAAGAGCCCGACCTGCCCGTGGTGCTCGTCACTGCGCGCGGCAACGAGCGCACCGCGATGCGCGCCGTGCGCGAGGGCGCGTGGGACTACCTCGCCAAGCCGTTCGCGGTCGACGAGCTGCGCACCGTGGTGAAGCGCGCGCTCGAGGCCCGCCGCCTGCGCCGCGCCGCCGCGCAGCTCGAGACCGAGCAGGGCCTCGGCCGTCCGCTCGTCGGCCAGAGCCCGGCGTTCCGCAAGGTGGTCGAGCAGGCCCGCCGCGTCGCGCGCCGCGACGTCACGGTGTTGGTGCGCGGAGAGACCGGCACCGGCAAGGAGCTCATCGCGTCGCTGCTCCACGTCTCGAGCCCGCGCAAGACGGGGCCGCTGGTGCGCTTCAACTGCGCGTCCATCGCGCCCGAGCTCGCCGAGGCCGAGCTCTTCGGCCACACGAAGGGCGCGTTCACCGGCGCGAACGAGGCGAAGACCGGCTTCTTCAAACGCGCGCACGGCGGCACGCTGGTGCTCGACGAGGTCGGTGAGTTGCCCGCGGGCGTGCAGGCCTCGCTCCTGCGCGCGCTGCAGGAAGGCGAGATTCAGCCGGTCGGCGCGAGCCGCGTCGAGAAGGTCGACGTGCGCGTCATCGCGTGCACGCACCGCGACTTGAAAGCCGAGGCCGCCGCGGGCCGCTTTCGCGAAGACCTCTACTACCGGCTCGCGGTGGTCGAGCTCGCCCTGCCCTCGCTCGCCGAGCGGAAGAGCGACGTTCCGCTGCTCGTCGAGGCGTTCCGCCGAACGTGGGCGCAGCGCTTCGGCCTCGACGAGGTCTCGTTCTCGCCGGCGTTGGTCGACGCGCTCGCGGCACGGCCGTGGCCCGGCAACGTGCGCGAGCTGGAGAACACCGTCGCGCGCCTGCTGACGCTCAGCGACGGCGGCGTCATCGGCCTCGAGGCGCTCGAGCCGGCCGCCGCCACCGCGCGGCGTGGACCCGAGTCGCTCCGCGCGCAGGTCGACGCGTTCGAGCGCAGCGTCATCGCGCGCGTGCTCGAGGAGACGCGGCACAACCAATCGGAGACCGCGCGGCGCCTGGGCCTGAGCCGCGCCACCCTCATCGACAAGCTCGACAAGCACGGACTGCGCTAAAGACGGTTGAGCCCCATGCTGCTCACCACGCTCGCGCTGTTGCTCTCTGCCACGCCCGACCTCCCGCTCCCGCCCGGCGCGAAGTGGAACCCCGACGGGTCCCGCGACGTGAACTGGGATCGGCTCGCCCTCGTCGAGAACGACAAGCCGTTGCTCGCGTCAGGGCACGTGCGCATGGCGTACGTCGAGTCCGAAGCGAAGGGCCCCGCGCTGTGGAAGGTGTGGGAACCGGTGCTCACCGCGAAGGGCTGGCGCGTGACGAACCGCACCGACGGCTTCACGCTCGCCAAGGACCTGCAGCGCGTGGTCATCAACGTGCCCGAGTACGACGCGACGAAGGTGACGTGGGTGGAGATCAAGGGCGAGCCGATGAAGCTCGAGCTGCAGGCTCCCGCGGCGAAGGCGCCGACGCTCAAGGACACCGACGACTTCCCCTTCGCGCCGAAGTTCGCCGGGCAGAAGAGCAGCGGTGGCGGGCATTCTGACGTGCCGTTCATCGTCGCGCCGGGCACCGACGACGCGCGCTTCATCGCCGACGCCTCGGAGTCGCGCCAGTACGCCGCGCCGAAGAGCTTGAGCCGCCGCGAGGCCGTGGTGTCCGCCGCCGACGGTCTCAAGCGCGCCGGGTGGGACGTCGCCTTCGTGAACGAGGAAGACGGGTACGTGCAGGCGCACTTCACGAAGAATGGCCGCGACGTGTGGATGCAGGTCTCGCACAAGGAAGACGGCACCGACCAGGCGCTCACCTACAGCGTCGTCGACCTCGGCGGAGATGAGCTCGGCAAGGCGCTCGACAAGGACTGCAAGGCCACGCTGCGCGGCGTGAACTTCGACTTCAACAAGGCGACCCTCAAGAGCGAGTCGGAGGCCACGCTGGGCGCGGTCGCCGCGGCGCTCAGCAAGCGGGCGAAGTTGAAGGTGGTCGTCGCGGGGCACACCGATTCGGTGGGCGATGATGCGTCGAATCAGAAGTTAAGCGAGGCGCGGGCGGCGACGGTCGTCGCGTGGCTCAAGGGGCATGGCGTCGCGGCGGACCGGTTGGCCGCGAAGGGGTTTGGCGAGACGCAGCCGGTGGCCGACAACGAGACCGACGCGGGGCGGGCGAAGAACCGGCGCGTTGAGGTGAGCTGCTCGAAGTAGTCGGGTTGGTTACTCCTCACCCTGCTCTCCTCTGGGGAGGAGAGGGGACTCCCAACGTACGTGGGCGCCGCTCGCTCGCACTCGGGCGATGAGCTGCCGCTGCCATTCCTCGAGTGGTCCCTTCCGTGCCCAGCCGATGCCGACCTCGAGCGCCTTCGCGGCGGCCAGGTCGCGCACGTCGAAGTCGTCGACGTCGACGCACTTTCGCTCGGCGCGCGCGAGCACCGCGGGCACGAGGTCACCGCGCGGCACGCGCAGCAGCAGTTCGGCGAACCACGTGCGCGCCGGGAAGGGGAAGTCGGCCGGCGGCTTCAGCGCGGTGATGGCCCACGCCGGGTCCTTGCCGGCGGTCGCGGCGACGATGAGCTCGGGGTCGTTCTGCAGCGCCTCGCGCGCCTCGTCGGCGTCGCGTCGCATCGCCGCGCACAGCCGCACCACGAGGTGCTCGCCGGCATCGACGCGCCCGCCGTGCCACCACCGCGCCGCCCCGCGCACCGCCGGGTCTGCGTCGCGCAAGAGCTCGCGCAGCCGTTCGCGCACGTCGGGCGCCCAGTCCTGGTAGCCGAGCCCCTCGAAGAGCCACGCCGCCAACCGTCCGCGCGCGCTCACCCGGGGGCTCTCGACGAAGTCGAGCAGCGCGTGCACCACCTCGTTCGAGTCGGGGAAGTAGCGCACGTCGAAGAGACGACGCGTGAAGGCGCGCGCGACGTCGGGCGCGGCGTTGATCAGCGTGCGCAGGTCGAGCTCGAAGTCGTCGATGGGTTGATCAACAAGGCGCGGATCGAGGCCCGGCGGCAGCGTCACCGGCGCTGGAACGAAGCGCCCCCGCGTCCCGCGCGCGCGCAGCCAGTGCGTCGTCTCTTCCTCGGCGAACGGCAGCGCGAGCGAGACCGCGGGACGAATCGCGCAGAAGGAATCGGGCAGGCGTGAAGAGCGCCAGGCCGTGAGCGACTCGATCCAGTTCGGCCCCTGCCACGGGAAGGAGTTCGCCGAGCCGCCGTGCACCGCGTAGCCGTCAGCGCCGTCGCACACCTCTTCTCCCTCGCCGCAGCGCATGAGCCCCAGCGGGTTGGCCGCGAACGCGGGGAAGCGCGGCACGTCGTCGGTGCCGTCGGGGAAGAGTGAGCGGGTGCCGGCGCGCGCGGCGAACTCCCACTCGGTCGAGGTGGGCAGGCGCCAGCGACGGCGCGCCAGCGCGGCCTGCACCTCGGGCATCGCGCCCGCGCGCACCGAGGCCTGCGGCGAGAGCTCGAGCCACGCGCGGTGACCGAGCAGCCCCTCGAGTGACCAGCCCGCCAGCGGCCACACCGCGAGCAAGAAGGGCCGCACCACGCGCTCCTGCGGTGGAAAGGAGATGGGCCGCGGATCGCCCGCGCCGTGCCAGTCACCCGTGTCGCGCGCGAGCGCCTGCGCCAGGCGGGCGTCGTCTTCCTCGGTCCACCCTTCGATGAAGCGGCCGCCGGGCACGAGCACGAAGCGCACGTCGCTGGGTGCGTGAACGAAGAAGGCCACCGGCCAGTCGGCGACGCGCGCGGTCTGCTCGAAGGTCCACTCGGGGCCGAGCACCTCGAGCACCTGGTCGACGGCCACGCGTCGCTCGGGGTCCGTCAGTGCCGACCACTGGGCGTGGTGAAAGGGCGAGCCGCGCACCGTGACAGCCTAGCGTCTCCCCTCACCCCGACCCTCTCCCCAGGGGGGGGAGAGGGAGCTACTGGTCCGCGCGCGCGATGCGAGCCGGGGCCGGCGCCGACGCCGACGTCACCGGGTGCACCCGCGGCGCCTTCTTCGCACGACGCGGGACCACCGACGTGCTCCCGGCGAGCCCACCCGCGCTCATGCCCATCAGCGCCTTGATGTTGTCGCCGAAGAGCGTCACCACGAAGAGCACGAAGGCCAGCATCAGCACCGCCGCGCCGCCGACCACCGAGCCCACCGTCATGAAGCGGCCCACGTGGCGCGCGGCTTCCGACACGCCGACGCTCCACGCCGACTTGCAGTCCTTCGTCATCACCGTGCCGTCGAGCCGGTAGTAGAGCTGCACGCAGACGCGCTCGGTCTCGCCCTTCTTCAGCAGCGCGAGCACCTCCTCGGTCATCAGCTCGCTCAGCTTGTGCACGTGCAGCTGGCACAGCCCGCAGAAGCGCTTCTTCTCGTCGCCCTGCATGTCCTTCCACTGCATCGGGCAGGGGTCGGCGATGCGCACGTTGGACAGGGCAAGCAGCTCGTCGCGGGTCATGCAGTCATCATCGGCCGCGACCCCGGGCGCGAACATCAGCCGCCCAACCGTCGGTCGATCGACCGATGCTCACCACCGCACGATGACGCGCGCCTCGCCCGGTCCGCGGGGTTGCACCTCGTACGTCGGCCGCTCGCCGAGCAGCGAGAAGACGTGCTCGAGCAGCCCGAGGTTGAGCTCCATCGGCACCTCGACCGGGTCGATGGAGTCGATGGCCACCGCGCGCTCGCCCAGCTCGACCACCTCGAGGACGACGTCGGTGCGGCCCACGCGCACGAAGCGCGGCCAGCGTCGCAGCAGCTGCAGCGGCGAGAGCATCGGCAGCGCGATGAGAATGAGGCGCCCCGAGAACGTGTCGCCGAACGCGCGCGCCAACGCCGCGCCGAGCTGGCGAAAACCGTCTGGCCCGGGGAAGAGCGCCTCGCGGTACGCGTGCAGCGCGCCCAGCCACTGCTGCGCCGAGAAGCGCCTCCCGCCCGGGTCGAGCGCGATGCCGAGCGCCTCGAGCTTCGCGCCCAGCGCGCCCTCGGGAGCCGCGACGCGAAAGAGCGCCTCGAAGACCGAGCCGTCCACCGGGAGCGCGCGCTCGTCTCTCACTTCGCCTCCACCGGCTTCACGCCGAGCCACGGCCCCAGCCACGTGCGCCGCACGAAGAGCGCGAAGGTCACGAAGGCGAACGAGAAGGTCAGCACGACGGTCGCCAGGTACTCCAACAGGCCCGGCAGCGGCTGCGTCGCGAAGAAGACCTGCAGCGCGAGCACCACCGGGTAGTGCACGAGGTACACCCAGTACGACGCCTCGACGAGGAAGCGCAGCGCGGGCCGGCGCACGGCGGTCTCACCATCTCCGAGCGCGAAGCCCAGCGGCCCGAGCGTCAGCAGCCACGCGACCAGGCCCGACAGCACGTGACCCGTCGCTTCCCACTGCAGCGGCCCGCGAAACACGAAGACGGCCAGTGCTGCACCGGCGAGCGTCAGCGGCCACGCCCAGCGCTTCAGCCCGCGCGCCTCGCCGCGCACGTCCCACAGCCACCAGCCGAACGCGAAGAAGACGCCGTAGTGCAGCACCTCGAAGGGCATCGGCCAGAAGTGCGCGTCAGGGCGATTCTCGGGGTGCAGCCACAGCCCCACGCAGGTCGGCAGCGCGAGCACCAGCAGCGCCGGAGGAAACCGCGTCACCACGAAGCGCACCGCGCGCGACGGTCCAGTCCACGCGGGCGCGAGCCACGCCAGCACGCAGAACGTGAAGAGGTACACGAGGAACCACAGGTGCAGTGGGCTGGGGCGCAGGTGGTCTTGCACCTCGTACGCGGGCGACATGAGCCCCGACGCGCGACTCCACGTGCGCACCGCGATGTCGAGCGCGAGCACCGGCCCGAGCGCGACGAGGAACGGCACCACGATGCGCTTGCCGCGGTCCTTCACGAAGCCGCTCGGCCCGCGCCGCTCGAAGACGAGGTGCGAGAAGAAGCCCGAGAGCGCGAAGAAGAGCTGCATGCGGAAGGCGTGCAGCACGCCGGTGACGGCGACGAGCGCGGGCACCGCAGACGCGTCGGCCACCAGGTACCAGGGCGCGATGTCGGGCAGCCAGGCGTAGGTCGCGTGGTACACGACGCCGAGCAGCATCGCGCCCGCACGAATCGCGTCGAGTCCTTCGAGTCGGCCCGCGCCGGCCGGAGCAGTCACTTCAGCTCGGCGTGGCGACCGCGCGGAGCATGTCGAGCGACTCGAGCGCCTTGCCCGCGCCCATCACGACCGACGAGAGCGGGTCTTCGGCGAGGAACACCGGCAGGCCGGTCTCTTCGCGCAGCAGGGTGTCGAGGTTCTTCAGGAGCGCGCCACCACCGGCGAGCACGATGCCGCGGTCGGCGATGTCACCGGCGAGCTCGGGCGGCGTGCGCTCGAGCGTCATCTTCACCGCCTCGACGATGCCGTTGACCGGCTCGCTGATGGCGTCGCGAATTTCGTCGGCCGTGACGGAGAGCGTGCGGGGAACGCCGGCCACCAGGTCGCGACCCTTGATCTCCATGCTCATCGCTTCGTCGGTCGGGTACGCGGTGCCGATGCCCATCTTGATCAGCTCGGCCGTGCGCTCACCGATGAGCAGGTTGTACTTGCGCTTCACGTACTGAATGATCGCCTCGTCGAGCTTGTCGCCGCCGATGCGCACCGACTTGCTGTACACGATGCCCGCGAGCGAGATGACCGCGACGTCGGTGGTGCCGCCGCCGATGTCGACGATCATGTTGCCCGACGGCTCCGTCACCGGGAGCCCCGCGCCGATCGCCGCCGCCATGGGCTGCTCGATGAGGTGCACTTCTCGCGCGCCCGCGTTCTCGGCCGCCTCGCGCACCGCGCGCCGCTCGACCTCGGTGATGCCCGAGGGAATGCCGATGACGATGCGCGGCTTCACGTTGAACTTCCGCTGGTGCGCCTGCTGAATGAAGTACTTCAGCATCGCGGCGGTGATCTCGAAGTCGGCGATGACGCCGTCCTTCATCGGGCGAATCGCGACGATGTTGCCCGGCGTGCGCCCGAGCATCTCCTTCGCTTCCTTGCCGACGGCGAGCACCTTCTTGCCGCCGCGCGCGTCCTGCTGCACGGCGACGACGGAGGGCTCGTTCGAGACGATGCCCATGCCGCGCACGTAGATGAGGGTGTTGGCGGTGCCGAGATCGATCGCGAGATCGCGAGAGAAGAGCGTGTGCAGCCAGTCGAACATGAGCTGGGTTCCCCGAGGGCGGGCGCAGGCGAAAACCGCCGGCACCGTGAAGTTACAGGCTTACAAAGCGTGAGCCAAGCCGAAGAAAGAGCGAAATCAACCTCTTGGACGTATTGCGCTGCGTCAGGCGGGTGGTTGATCCACGTTTCGACGCGGTTTGCCGCCCTCGCGCCTCACTACGGCCACGTCGATCAACACGGACAGATTTTCTTCAATACAGTCCGCGCGCGATGAGCAACGACGACGTGACCGGCGAGATGCCCGCGCCTGATGACGAGCTCGACCAGCTCGACCCCATCGAAGACGCGTGGCTGCAGCAGGACCCCGAGGTGGTCGAGAAGCTCGCGCGCGAGCGGCTGGCGAAGGAACCCAATGAGCCGCAGCACCACGCGTGGCTGGGGCTCGCGCTCTGCATCACCAGCAAGACCGTGCCCGGCCAGGCGTCGCTCAAGAAGGCCTTCGAGCTCATTCGCGCGGCCGAGGCGAAGACCACCGACGAAGACGAGAAGCACCAGCTCACCTGGGAGCTCCACGGCATCGCCAACCGCCTCATCGACACGCTCGCCGAGAACCCCACGCTGGGGCTGCCGGCCGCGCAGTTCGTCATCGACCAGCTCAAGCTCGAGCACGCGCCGTCGCTGCGCCTGATGTCGGAAGACGTCGCGGTGCGCGAGGGCGACCCGGTGAAGGCCGCGGCGTTGCTCAAGCGCGCGCTGGCCGTCGACAACACCGACCCCGAGTCGCACTACCTCGCGGCGCGGCTCTTCGCGCGGCTGGGCAAGAAGCCCAACGTGCTCTCGCACCTGCAGAAGGCGCTCGACAACGCGTCGGGCACCATCGCGGTGCGCACGCTCGCGCGCTTCGAGCCCGACTTCGACGGCTTCCGCAAGGACGCCGAGTTCATGAAGCTCATCGACCTCTTCCCCGAGGAAGCGGCGCTGCGCGCGCTCTACACCGCGCTCGACGCGGGCGACTTCGCGAAGGTGGTCGAGCTGGCGCCGGCGGCGAAGAAGGTCAACGGCATCAACGCGCTCGACGTGCTCTACCCGTGGCGCGAGGCGCTCGAGTTGCTGCTCGACCAGCAGGAAGCCGACGAGAAGAAGCTGGTGCCGGTGCTCGACGAGCTGCAGGCGGAGATCGAGAAGCGCGAAGACGCCGGTGAAGAGAGCGCGGTGTACGCGCGGTTCTGCGGCGACGCGTGACGTGATGCGCGTTCACCTCGTCGACGGCACGTACGAGCTCTTTCGCGCGTTCTACAGCCACCGCCCGCCGCACCAGTCGCCCGCCGGCAAGGACCTCAAGGCGACGCTCGGCGTGGTGCAGTCGCTGCTCGGGCTCCTGCAGGAGAAGGACGAGCGCTGCACGCACCTCGCGGTCGCGTTCGACAACCCCATCGTCTCGTTCCGCAACGCGCTCTTCGCCGGGTACAAGACCGACGCCGGCATCGACCCTGCGCTGCGTTCGCAGTTCGACGACGTCGAGGTCGCCGTGCGCGCGCTCGGCGTGACGGTGTGGTCGATGAAGGAGTTCGAGGCCGACGACGCGCTGGCGGCCGGCGCGGTGAAGTATGCGGCCGACCCACGCGTGGAGCAGGTGCGCATCTGCACTCCCGACAAGGACCTGGCGCAGGTGCTCGAGGGCGAGCGCATCGTGCAGGTCGACCGCATGCGCAAGAAGCTCATCACCGCCGAGACGGTGTGGCGCGACAAGCACCTCCGGCCGGCGAGCGTGCCCGATTTTCTCGCGCTGGTCGGTGATGACGCCGATGGGATTCCCGGGCTCGAGGGCTGGGGCGCGAAGTCGACCGCCGAGGTGCTCGAGGTGTACCCGCACCTCGAAGACATTCCGCTGAGCGTGAGCGAGTGGAAGGTGAAGCCGCGCGGGGTCGAGAAGTTGTCGGCGTCGCTCGGGCGGGAACGCGAGAACGCGATGCTGTATCGGAAGCTCGCGACGCTGCGGCGTGATGTGCCGCTCGGGGAATCGCTCGACGAGCTCGAATGGAAGGGCGTCGACGATGCGGCGTGGAATGCGTGGTGCGATGCGGTGGGCACCGACTCGATTCGCGCGCGGCCGAAGAGAAGAACGTGAACGACAAAGCTCCCTCTCCCCCGCGGGGAGAGGGTCGGGGTGAGGGGTAAACCTTCGAGCGGTGGCTGGTTCTCTCCTCACCCCAACCCTCTCCTCTGAAGAGGAGAGGGAGCCAGTCGTCACTTTCGCTGAAACACATCCTTCGGCTCGAGCAGCCCCTTCGCCCCATCCCCATCGAGCCATGCCTTCGCCGCCGCATCGCCCCGCACGTACGCATCGAAGAACGCCGTGGTGAACGCCAACATCACCCGATGGTGATTCGGATTCCGCGGCTGCGAATCACCCGGCAACGCCCGGTCGGTGAACGCGCTGTGCTCGGCCAAGTCGAGCACCACCTCGTACTTCCCACCCGCCGGCAGCGCCGGAAACACCTCGCGCCGTGACGCCGCGGTCTGCCCGCCGATGGGTGACGCATCGTGCGTGCCCGTCATCAACAGCCACGGCACCTTCACCTCGCCGAACGCCGTCGCCGCCGAGCCCGCCCTCGGAGCCGACGGGCTGAACGCCACCGCCGCCTTGATGCGCAGGTCGGTGAAGCTGCTCTGCAGCGGAAACTTCTGCCCCGACACCGCCTGCGTGGTGACCGCGCCGAACGAGTGCCCGCTCATGCCCACGCGCTCCACGTCGACGCGGCCAAACAGCACGTGCCCCTTCGTCGCCGACCACAACGTCAGCGCATCGAGCACCGCGCCGACGTCTCCCACCCGCTTCAAGAAGTTGTCGATGCTCGCCGCGCTCTTCATCGCGCGCAGGCGCTCGGCCTTCGGCACGTCGGCCCACACGTGGGTGTCGCTGCCCGGGTGCTGCACGAAGACCGCGACGTAGCCGCGCCGCGCCCAGTGCTCGGCGAGGAAGACGTTGCCCTCGTTCGAGCCGCCGAGCCCATGGCTGAAGAGCAGCACCGGCGCGGGCCCCTTCACGTCAGGCGGCAGGTACACCTTGAGCGGCACCTCGCGGCCCTTCGTCGCGCCGCTCGCCGTCAACGTCACGGCCTCGACGGGCGCCTGCGAAACGGCGAGCGGGTCGTACGCCCCCACCACCAGCGAGAACAGGACGAGCGCAGTCATGGCGAGAGTGGAACACGCGGGCGCGGAAAAGGTTGCGGGCTAGAACCCCCGGCCCATGCGCCGGTCACTCCTGCCGCTCCTGGTCCTCGTGGCGTCGTGCCAGAAGTCGATTCCCCTGCCCGAGGTGAAGCCCATCGCCGCCGACGACGCGGCGCTGCTCGAGCGCGGCCGCTACCTCGCCGAGAACGTGGGCATCTGCGTCTCGTGCCACACGCCGCGCGACTTCCGCGCGTTCTCGGGGTTGTTGCTCACCGAGCAGCTCGGGGCCGGCGGCGACATCGGCATGGTGTTCGGCTACTGGCCGCCGCGCATCTCGATGTGGGCGCCGAACCTCACGCCCACGCACTTGAAGGACTGGACCGACGCCGAGCTGCAGCGCTCGTTCGTCAGCGGGTTGGGGCGCGACGGCCACTCGCTGATGCTGGCGATGCCCTACGACCAGTACAACGCGCTCTCGGTCGACGACGCGCGCGCCATCATCGCGTGGGTGCGCCACCTGCCGCCGCAGCCGGGCGAGACGCCGCCGCGCAAGCTGCCCTTCCCGCTCGAGCCCTTCATCGTCAACCTGATGCCGCTCGAGAGCCACCTCGTCGAGAAGACGCCCACGCCCGCCGACGGCCTCGAGTACGGCAAGTACCTCACGCGCGTCGCCGGCTGCCTGTGGTGCCACAGCCCGATGACGAAGTTCGACCAGGTCGAGAAGGGCCGCGAGTACGCCGGAGGTCACGCCTTCGCGCGCCCGCACCCCGGCGACACGCCCGGCAGCGTGGTGAAGGGCCCGGGCCTGGTGCGCACGCCGAACATCTCGAAGGACCCGCGCACCGGCATCGGCACGTGGACGAAGGAGACCTTCATCACGCGCTTCAAGAGCGCCAACCGCGAGGCGCTCGACAAGGTGCGCCCGGGCGACCGCGAGCTGAACTCCATGATGCCGTGGGCCAGCTACTCGGGCATGACCGAGGAAGACCTGGGCGCCATCTACGAGTGGATCTTCTCGTTCCCCGCGCAGGAGAACGAGGTGGTGCGCTTCGAGCCCGACACCCAGAAGTAGTCAGCGCTCGGAACAGCCGATGTCGATGCCCGCGCCATTGCGCCGCGGCCGGCCGTCGACGTCCTTCGTGATGGCGGTCAGCCCGTCCTTGCGCACGCCGCCGTCACCCACGTCGAGACACGGAGAACTCGCCGACAACAGGTACGTCGGCGTCACCTGCACCACGTAGGGGCTCGCCTGCGCGCCGAATGTGTTGCGGCCATCGCTCACGCCTCCGTCGGGGAAGAAGTCGTACACGTTGTCGGCGGCCTCGCGCGCGGCGTTCCGCGGGAACCAGAAGTAGTTGTTGGTCCAGCTCGCGGGCGTCAGGTTGGTCGGGGCGATGCCGCGGTCGATGAGCTTGTGCGAGTTGGCCTGGCCCGCGCCGAAGATGTTCGACACCGCCGCCACCGTCGCGCCGGGGTTGGGCAGGTAGAAGACGGTGGTGCTGCCCGACTGGGCGGCGTCGTTCCACGTCTCGAGCGTGTTGCCCTCGAGGTACAGCGACGGCGCGAGGGTCTGCGACACCGCGGCGACCGTGCGCCCCAGGCCCGTCGCCGAGCCGACCGTGAAGAGCGAGGAGTAGACCTCCGCGCTCGAGCCGCTGACGTTGAGCGCGATGGGGTTGGCCGACGACGGCACCGAGACCTTCACGCGCTCGAGCAGCACCGCCGAAGGCCCGCTCGAGTACTCCAGCGAGATGCCGTACGCGTTGGCGCCGTTCTGCGAGACGCCCATGGCGTTGATCGACACGTCGGTCAGGCTGGCGCCCGCCACGCCCTGCACGCCGACGAGCCGCACGCCGAAGGAGTTGGTGGTGGTCGCCGAGGTCACCCCCGCGTCGATGGTCACGTCGTGCAGGTCGAGGCGCCCCGACGCGCTCAGCGCGTTCGCGTACACGCCCCAGAACGGGCTCGTCATCGAGCCGGCGGTGATGGCGGTGTTGGCGATGGTGAACGCGCCGCGCCCGCCGGTGCCGCCATACAGGCTGAAGGCCACCTGCGCCGAGGTGGCCGAGGTCGACGTCGGCCAGTCGACGCGCGTGTTGGTGATGGAGCCGGTGCTGTCGGTGAGATTGAAGCCCACCGCCGCGGGGACCTGCGGGTTGCCGGTGGTCGGCAGCGGGCCGAAGGTCGCCGTGCCGTCGAGCCACACGTTGTCGACCGTGTACCCCGCGCAGCTGCTCGCCGAGGCCATCGTCAAGAACGCCGTCGACGTCGACGTCTGGAAGATGGGAAACACGAGGTGGCTGTTGCGCAGCGTCACCGTGGTGCCGCAGTTGCTCGCCGAGAAGAAGGTGGTGGTCTTGTCGTTGATGGTCGTCGCCGCGACGTCGTAGTTCTCCAGCACCACCGGGCCGGTGTTGCCGTTCACCTTGATGCCGCCGAAGCCGGCGAGCGTCTGCGGGCCCACCACCACGCGCGAGATGCGCCCCGAGCCGCCGACCATCGAGAGGAGGGTTGGTGGATTGGTCGGCGCGACGCCGGGCAGGAACTCCGTGTCTTCGATGACCACGTTGTTGGCGCTGTCGAGCGTGAGGCCCACCATGTTCGGCGCGCCCGCGCAGAGTGACGGCAGGCGGAACCGCAGGCGGCTCGTCCGCAAGCGGTGGGCGAAGTGCGCGTAGATGGCGGCGTTGCGGTTGTTGCTGTCCTGGCAATTGGTCTGCGGCAGGTCGAGCCCCTCGAGGCGCACGTCGGTCGCCGGGCTGGTCGACGCGCCCGCGAAGTCGGTGGTGAGCGTCGAGAAGTCGCCCGCGGGGTTGAACGTCGAGCGGCCCACGTCGCTGCGCACCCAGCGCGACGGGCTGCACTGCACGTAGCCGCCGAGAATCGCCGTGCCGGGTTGGTTGATGACCAGCGGCGGCGTGGTGATGGTGAACGCGTCTCCGTCGCGCAGCGCGAGCACCTTCGGCGTCCCCGGCTGGTTCATCGCCGCCAGCGGGTTCGACGTCGGCGCCAGCGGGCTCGAGCCACCATCGGCGCCTCCATCGGCCGCGAGGTACGCGGTGGGCACGAGATCGGCCACGCAGAAGCCTGCGTCGCGCGTGAGACACATCTCACCTGTGCGGCACTCGCACGCCGTGCTGCACGCGTAGTGCACGCCGGTGCCCGCGCCCGCATCGACCGCCGCCGTCGGCCGCGCCACGCACGCGCCCGCGACACAGAACTGCGAGAGCGGACAGTCGGAGTCGCTCGCGCACGTCCCGTCGGCCCGGCATACGTTCACGTCGCAGAACTGGTGCGCGCCACACGGCATGGTGCCCGGCACGCATTCCGGAGTGCACGCGCCCGCCACGCACCGCTCGCCCGCCGCGCAGTTCTGCAGCGCGACGTCACAGCCCTGCCGGCAGAAACCGCGCCCGTCGCACACGAAGCCCGCGCCGCACGAGCCGCCCACGCATGCCGTCTGGCACAGCCCCGTGTTGCGGTCGCACACCTGGCCCGCGTCGGCGTTGCAGGAGCTCGCCGAGCACAGCGGCACGCACTGCATCGAGAGGCATTGGTAGAAGCTCGGGCAGTCGAGCGTGGTGGTGCACGGCAGCCCGCCCGCATCGACCACGCCCGCGTCCGTTCCCGCATCGAGTCCCGCGTCGACGCCCGCATCCATGCCCGCGTCGACGCCACCATCGACGCCCGCGTCGACGCCCGGCTGCTCACGCTGCAGCGGCTCGCCGGCCGCGCCCTTGCCGAGCGTCACCTCCACGGGCGTGTCCTGGCCCGAGAGCACCGCGACGTTGCCGACCACCACCGTCGTGTAGCCGCTGAGCGAGAACGTGAGGTCGTACACGCCCGGCTGCAGCGCGGCCTGCGCGAAGGCACCCGCGCCGTCGACCGTGGTCGCCACGGGAGCGCCGCCGAACGCCGAGACGATGGACACGCTCGCGCCCGCCGTCGACGCCTCGGGGAAGGTCTTCACCACGCCGGTGATGCGCCCGGGCATCGCGTTGGCCGCGGGCTCGAGCAGCACGTCGCGCAGCGCGAGGTCTTCCCCGCCGCGCAGCGCGAGCCCACCGAGCGTCTGCGGCGCGTAGCCCTGGCGGAACGCGGACACGTCGACCGTGCCCTCGGGCAGCTGCGAGATGACGAACGAGCCGTCGTCGGCGGTGAAGGCCGACCACGGGCTGGCCGGCACGAAGACCAGCGTGCCGCCGTGACCGCCCGCGGTCGCCACGTCCTTGCGGAGCACGCGGCCGTGCAGCGTGGCGTTCTCAGACAGCAGCACGTCGCCCAGCGCGACGGCGCGGCCCGGCGCGGCGCCAATCTCCTCGTACGCGAGCGTCTTCTGCCGGTCGGTGGTGCCATCGCCGTCGGCGTCGAGGCGGAAGGTGACGCTGCCCTTCGTGGTGACGATGCCCTCGAGCGCGAAGACGCCCTGGTCGTCGGTCACGGTCGATTGTGTCGACGCGCCGAGCGCCACCACCACGCCCTTCACCGGCGCACGGTCGGCGCGGCCCGGCACCGCCATCACCACGCGGCCGGTCACCACGCCGGTGGCCAACGGCACCGGCGCGTCGGGGAGGAACAAATTCGCACAGCCACCAAACGCCACCGCGACCGCACTGCACAGCAACGCGCGTCGAGCCATCGTGACCTCTGTGGGGAAGGCCGTGATGGTGCCACGCGCCGCGCGCCAACGCTCGCCCGACAGACGTCAGGGAGAAGGCACGGTCTGCCGGTGGCTGAACGCCGTGCTGAGCACACCCTTCAGGTCGAAGCTGAACGCCGCCAGCAGGTAGATGAACTGCTGCGTCAGCGTCTCGCGGTCGAGGCCCATGTCGCGCTCGTACGCGAGGTGCACCTCGAACGGCCCCTTGTGGAAGATGAGCTCGAGCGTGAGGTCGAGCTCGGTGGGGCGAAAGACGAAGTCGCTGGTGCGGTCGGTGAACATCGTCATGTCGACGCCGAGCGAGAAGAGGTCGTCGAAGGTCGAGAGCTCGCCGTGCAACGCGTAGCGAAACAGCGCCAGGCCCGTGTTGTCGGGGCGCGCCGCGTAGGTGGGGTTGAAGAGGAAGCCGCCGAGCGTGACCCAGCCCGTGAGGTCACCTCCGCCGCCGAGCGCGTCGGCCACGCCGGGCTGCACCTTCGCCAGCGACAGGAGGTAGCGCGCGCGCGCGTCGATGTAGCTCTGCGTGAAGCCGCCCACCTCGTCGACGGGCCGGTCGTGCTCGAAGCGCGTGCCGACCTCGAGGTCACCGGGCCCCGCGGCGAAGGTGCTGGTCACGCCGGCGATGACGTCGAACTCGGTCGGCGCCAGCACCAGCGCGCCCTGCCGCGTCGAATCGGTGAAGAAGCTCACGTCGATGGGCAGGCTCAAGAGCCGCCCAAGAATGTCGACGTCGAAGTGCGCGCCGTAGCGCAGCAGCGCGAGGCCGGTGTTGTCGGGGCGCGCCGCGTACGACGGGTTGTAGAGCGAGATGCCGGCGATGACGGTGCCGCTCAGGTTGAAGGCGCGGCTCTCTTCTTCTCCACCGACGGCGCCGCCGTGCGCGCTGCCCTGCTTGTCGAGCGCGAGCGCGGGGAGCGCGACGAGGCAAATGGACACGAGCGCCGTGCGCACCGGCCCGCAGGTAACGGTGCGCCGCTGCACGACACAAGAGAAACGACGACGATGCTCAGGCCGCCTTCTGCTCGAGCAGCCCGTCGAGGAACTCGAGCACCGTCGACAACCACTCGCGGCGCGCGGCGCGGAGCAGCTCGGTGCGGCCGGTGACGCTGATGCCGGTCGACAGCTCTTGCTGGAGCTCGAGGTATTCCTGCCGGAACTCCATCGCCTGCCAGTGCAGCGCCTGGCGCCCTTCCTTCTCGGCGTTCACCAGCAGCTTGAGCTGGAGGATGGCCCACTTCTCGAACTGGGCGTGCTGTTCGGGAGTGGCGCCGAGCACGGCGCTGATGCGGCCGAGCGTGTCTTTGAGCCGAGCGAGAGGTTCCATGGGTGGATCGTGAGCAGCCCCCGTGCCCCGCGCGCGGAGCGCGTCTTTCAACGGCTTGCGTGCGCCCCGGCAGGGTCGGCCGGGCCCGCAGGTGGTTGAAATGACCCGGGAATTCGACCCGGGAGATCGATCGGGCAGGTGCCCCGTTTCTCTTCCCCATGCTGACCGCCCTGACGCTCCTGACCCTCACCACCTCGCCGGTTCCCTTCTTCACTGCGTGCGAGGGCGCCGACCTCGTTCGCCGCAACCACGACCGCATCGAGGTCAGCCGCCAGGTGAACGGCTGCACGGTGGTGCGCTGCGAAGGCGGCGACCGCGTGCGCCGCTCGAGCGAGACGGGCTTCGTGGTGAGCCGCGAGCTGAACGCGTGCAGCGTGGTGCGGTGCGAAGGCGCCGACCGCGTGCGTCGCGTCGGGGGCTGGGTGGTCGAGCGCGAGACCAACGCGTGCACCGTGGTGCGCTGCGAAGGCTGGGACCAGGTGACGCGCACCACCGCGGGCTGGGAGATTTCGCGCGCGAGCGGCGTGTGCATGCCGCAGCCGCGTTGGACTCCGCCGCCTCCTGAGCCCGACGTCGTGCGCTTCGGTCTCTCGTACCGCTGAGAACGTTCGGCGTCGGCCCCTCACCCCGACCCTCTCCCCGCTCGCGGGGAGAGGGAGACTTCGTTCAGTTGATGCCCACCGTGCACGTGCACGCGCCCGTCGCACCGCACGGCTGCAGGTTGCCGTTGAGGCACGCCAGCCCCGCGCAGCACGAGTTGCCGCCGGCCGAGCACGTCTGGCCCTGCTGCACGCACGACGCCGCGGCGCACAGACCGAACTCCGCGCCGGGCGTGATGGCGCAGGTGGTGCCGGCGCAGCAGTCACCCGACGACGTGCAGAGCTGGCCGATGGGCTGGCAGACGACCGCGGGGCCGCAGGTGCCGTTGGTGCAGATCTGCGAGCAGCAGTCGGCCGAGAAGCTGCACGTCGCGCCGTTCGCCTTGCAGAGCCCGCCGCCGTCCGGCGTGGTGAGCCCGCCGTCGCTGCCGGTCATGCCGCCGTCGGGGAGCACGGTGCCCGCGTCCGAGGTCTCGGTGAGCGGCCGGCACACGCCTCCCAGGCACAGCCCGTTGCAGCAGTTCGCGTCCATCGTGCAGGTGCCGCCGAGCGACGTGCAGCTCGAGCCCGTGCAGCGCAGCACGCCGCCGTCACCGGGCAAACAGAGCTGGCCGCTGCAGCACTGGTCGCGGAACTGGCAGACGTCGCCCGTCGCGATGCAGCAGCCGGCCTGGCCCGTGTAGCCCGTGGGGCAGTTGCCCGACTGGCCGCCGAAGCAGCGCGGAATGCCGGAGCTGTCGAGCTTGCAGACCTCCTTCATGCCGTTGCAGCAGTTCTGCGAGGCGTTGATCGACCCGCCGTCGGGGAGCACCGGCGCGCCGCAGATGTTGCCGACCGGGTTGCACGCCTGGCCGTTGTCGCAGCGCCCGCCGATGCACTGCACCGAGCCGTTGGGGTTCACGCCGCCGCCGCAGCACGAGTCGACGTCGGCGCACGAGGTGCCGGTGAGCCGGCAGCCGCCCGCGGGCAGACACACCGTCGCGCCCGAGCCCGGGTCGAAGCAGGTGCGCGAGCAGCAGTTGCTGCCGCCGCTGCAGGGGTTGCCTTCCTGCGTGCAGCCGCCGCCGCCGCCGCCGGTGATGGTGCGGCAGAAGCCCGCGCCGCCGTCGTTCACCGAGCACGCCTGGCCACAGCACTCCGCGTTGCGCGTGCACGTGTCGCCGTTGGGCTGGCAGTAGTACGCCTTGGCGCACGCGCCGCCGATGCACAGCGTCGAGCAGCAGTCGCCGTTGCCAGTGCAGCTGTCGCCGAGCACCTTGCACGCGCCACCACCGGGCACGTTGGCGCAGGTGTTCGCGTTGCAGACGCCGGTGCAGCACTCCGCGCCCGACTGGCAGGCCTGGCCGAGCGCCGTGCACTGCGTCGCGCCGCACGTGCCGTTCACGCAGTTCGCGTTGCAGCAGTCGGAGTCGTTGGTGCACGTCGCGCCGGGATCGCGGCAGAACGTCGACGCGGTGCAGACCGAGCCCGAACACACGCCACCGCAGCAGGGCTGCGAGGTCGAACACGGCTGACCCGCCGCGACGCACTGGCCGCCATCGGGGAGCTGTCCGCCCGCGCCCGCGCCGCCCGTGCCACCGCCCGTGGTGCCGCCGCCCGTCGTGCCGCCGCCCGTGGTGCCGCCACCCGTGGTGCCGCCGCCGGTGGTGCCGCCACCCGTCGTGCCGCCTCCGCCGCCGCCCGTGCCGCCGTCATTGTCGGGGTTGGGGTTGGTGCAGGTACAAGCCGCGAACGTCGCCAGCGCGGCGCAAACGAAGAGCAGTTTTTTCATGAGCTGGTTTCCGAGCGAAGGAGGTGTGGCGAGTACGAGGCCCGCCGTCGGCCGGGCGAAAGTGTCGCACGGGTGATTCCAGTCGCGCCAGAATTCGGCCCGGGAGGTGCGCGGGTGTAGGGTGACGTCGTGCGCGGCGTGCTCCTCTTTCTCTGTGTGATGGGCGCGAGCTGCCAGATGCAGTCGTGCCCCTCGACGCCCGGCGGCAAGTGCAACCCGCGCGGGGCCAATTGTCCGAAGGGGTATGTGTGCGCGATGGCGGAGATCTGCACGCGCGCCTGCGAGCAGACCAGCGACTGCTGGGTGAAGGTGGCCGACGGCTGCCGCTACGACGGATACCTCCCGGGCGAGCTGTTGCCCGACGGCGGCGTCTTCACCGACCAGGCCACCGAAGACGGCTTCTGCCCCGAGTCGAAGTTGATGACGTGCCAGGCCGGCTACTGCCAGCGCTTCGCCTGCGAAGATGGCGGCTGCGACTACGACCTCTACGGCCCGTCGGAATACAAGGGCAACCGCTCGCAGGGGCCCACCGAGTGACGCGCGCGCTGATCAGCCTGTCGCTCGTGCTCGCGCTCGGCAGCGGTTGCGGCCTCATCACCTGGGTCGGCGCGCCGTGCCAGAAGCACGAGCAGTGCAGCGGCCTCAAAGACGGCTACTGCGCGCGCGCGGAGATCTGCACCCGCGAGTGCAGCGAGAGCAAGCCGTGCCCCGACGCCACCACCTGCAGCGCGCAGGGCCGGCGCAGCGTGTGTCTGCCCAACTGCACGAAGGACGAAGAGTGCCTGCCGACGTTCGCCTGCTCGGGCGGGGTCTGCGTGCTGAAAGCGCCGCTCGAACCGCCGAAGTGAGCTAGCACCCGCGGCGCCATGATGGATCCCAACGCGCCCCTGTCTCCGTCGCAGCCGCCTCATCAGACGCCGTACGTGCCGCCGCAGCCGCCGCCCGCACGCAAGGGCCCCGGCGCCGGCCTCATTCTCGCGCTCGGCTGCTTCGGCTTCATGGCGCTCGGCTTCGCGGGCATCGTGCTCCTCGTCGCGCTCGGCGCGGGTGAAGGCGGCAGCGCGAGCGCGGGCTCCATCGAGGACAAGTCGGTGCTCCGCATCAAACTTGGCGGCCCGATTCCCGAGTACGTGCGCTCGACCGGCTTCGACGACCTCTTCGGTGGCTCGGCGGTGACGATGCGCCAGCACCTCTTCAACCTGCAGAAGGCCGCGAAGGACGAGCGCATCAAGGGCGTGCTGCTCGAGCTCGGGCCGCTCGAGGGCACCGGCTGGGCGAAGATCGAAGAGCTCCGCGACGAGCTGGTCGAGTTCAAGAAGAGCGGCAAGTTCGTCATCGCGTACAGCGAGTACCTCTCCGAAAAGGAATACGCGCTCGCGCTCGCGGCCGACACCATCGTCATGCCGCAGGACTCGTGGTTCGAGTTCAACGGGCTGGCGACCGACATCAGCCACTACCCCGGGCTGCTCGAGAAGCTGGGCGTCGAGGTGCAGTACTTCCGCTACGGCAAGTACAAGTCGGTGAGCGGGGAGCAGAGCGGCCGCAAGGCGTTCACCGAGCCGGTGAAGGAGATGATCACCGAGAACCTGAACCACACCTTCGACCACTTCGTCGCCGCCGTGGCGAAGTACCGCAAGCTCGACGCCGACGCGGTGAGGAAGCTCGTCGACGAGGGCCGCACCAAGTCTGACTGGGCCGCCGAGCAGAAGCTCATCGACCAGCTCGGCTACTGGGACGAGGTCGAGGCGATGCTGCGCACCAAGCTTTCCCTCGGCGAGAAGGACAAGTTGCACTTCGTCGGCGCGGGCCGCTACCGCAACGTCACCGCGTCGGAGGCCGGCCTGCCCGAGGGCAAGAGCACCTTCGCCCTCATCTACTCGTCGGGCCTCATCGTCAGCGGCAAGGGCAGCGATGATCCGTTCGGCGGCGATTCCACGCAGGGCAGCGAGCCGCTCATCGCCGCGCTGCGCCGCGCGGTCGAAGACAACGAGGTGAAGGCCATCATCTTCCGCGTCGATTCTCCCGGCGGCGCGGGCCTCGGCTGCGACTACGTGCGCCGTGAAATCGCCCGCGCGCGCGAGAAGAAGCCCGTCATCGTGTCGATGAGCGACGTCGCCGCGTCGGGTGGCTACTGGGTCTCGATGGACGCGACCGCCATCGTCGCCGAGCCCACCACCGCCACCGGGTCGATCGGCATCTACACCGTGGTGCCCAACCTCGGCGGCCTCTACGAGAAGCTCGGCCTCAACAACGAGACCTTCAAGGTCGGCCCGCACGCCGACGCGCTCATCGCCGCGCGCGGCTTCACCGAGGAAGAGGCCAAGCGGTGGGACACTGACCTCTTCGCCTCGTACAACCGCTTCGTGTCGCTCGCCGCCGCGGGCCGCAAGATGGAAGTCGAGAAGATGCAGGACCTCGCGCAGGGCCGCACGTGGCTCGGCGAGCAGGCGAAGCAGAACGGTCTCGTCGACGAGCTCGGCGGGTTCCGCGAAGCCATCGAGCTGGGCAAGGTGAAGGCCTCGCTGCCCGCCGCCGACCCCATCACCTTGAAGCTCTTCGAGAAGAAGAAGACGTTCTTCGAAGAGGTGTTCTCGCCGAACGCCGAAGACGACGAGGCCGACTCGCGGCTCGCGGTGACGTTGCTGAAGAAGACCGTCGAGGCCTCGGGCCTGCGCCCGCTCTTCAAGAAGGTGCCCGGCCTGTCGGCCTTCGCGCGCGAGGTCGTCGCCGGCGAGAAGACCTTCGCGATGGTCGAGTACCAGGTCGACTACCACTGAGGCGTGCTCACCCCGCTCCAACAGGTGCTCGCGGGCGTCGCCGGCCTCATCGGCGGCACGCTCTCGGGCTTCTTCGGAGTCGGCGGCAACGTCATCCTCATTCCCCTGTTGGTGCTGACGCTGGGGGTCAGCCAGCACCAGGCGCAGGCGCTCACCCTCGCCGCGCTGCTCCCGCCGCTCGGGTTGCCCGCGGTGTGGCAGTACCGGCGCGCGGGCGTGCCGCTCTCGTGGAAGGTGGTGGGGGTCGCCATTCTCGGGTTCGTGCTCTCGATTCCCCTCGGGAGCGCGCTGGCCAACCTGCTGCCCGCCAACGTGCTCCGCGTCGTCTTCGCGGTGCTGCTGCTCTTCACCGCGGTGCGCACGTGGCGCTCGGCTGCGCCGCAGGACGCGAAGCCCGAGGCGTCTGAGCCGCCGAAGTGGTCGCCGGTCGAGCCCTCGGGCGCGCGCGGCTGGCTGGGCACGCTCGGGGCGGGTGCGGGCGCGGGCTTCGCGAGCGGGCTGCTCGGCATCGGCGGCGCCATCGTGCTCATTCCGCTGCTCAAGCGCTTCCTCGGCTACGCGCAGAAGCAGGCGCAGCTCACCAGCCTCGCGCTGCTGCTGCCGCCCGTCGCGCTGCCGGGCGTCATCGTCTACGCCCGCGCGCAGGAAACGATGCCGTGGGGGGCCATCGTGCCCATCGCGGCGGGCTTCGTGGTCGGGGCCTTCGGCGGGGCGCGCCTCAACCGCGTCGTCAGCGCGACGCGGCTCGAACGCGGCTTCTCGGTGCTGCTCGCCGTCAGCGCGCTCGCGTTGCTGCTGAGCGCGCTGCGCGGCTGAGCGCCCTCGTCACTGCACCTGGAAGGTGACGTTCACCTGCTCCGGCACCACCGGGCGGTACGACTTCACGATGACGAACACCGGCAGCGGGCTGGCGGTCATGTTCGGCACGGTGATGGTCTCCGGGCCCGAGATGGCGCTGTCGGCGCAGGCGACGCTGGCGGCCATGGCGCACGTGGGCGTCACCGCGGCGACCATCACGTCGAACGGCGACACCTGCGTGGTGGTGACCGTCAGCGTCTGCATCGCGGGAATGGTGACGGAGTACACGACGTCTTCACCGGTGCCGGTGGTGCGGCAGTCGATGGACAGGTCGACGTGCGCGTCGGACAGGTCGACCGACTTGGTCGCCATGCCCGCGGTGAAGGTCACCGCCTCGGGCGCGCTGCAGGTGTCGTTGGCCGGCACGCCACGCACCGCCTCGACGGTGAGCGAGATGCCGAACTGCGTGTCGGCGGAGTCGTTGCTGCCGAGCACCACGTAATAGGTGCCCGCCGCGAGGTTCTTCGCGATGACCGACTCGGCGCCCGTGCTGGTGGTGTCGGCGCACGCGACGCTGGTGCCGGGGTCGCACGCGCCCGAGCGCAGCTCGAGCACCGCGTCGGCGTTGGCGGTGCCCGTCGCGGTGACGGTCACGCGCTGCGGCTGCGAGAGCGTGAACTGGTAGACGACGTCGCCGTACGAGTAGCTCGAGCAGTCGACCGTGTAGTTGGTCGCCGCCGCGGCGAGGTCGACGTTCTGGCTGACGTTGGGCATCAACGTCGCCGGCGCGCTGCAGGTGTCGTTGGGCGGCGGCAGCACCGGCGGGTCGAGCTGCAGCGACAAGCCGAACTGGCCGTCGGTGCCCCCGTAGGCCTGCACGAAGACGAAGTACGTGCCCGCGGGGAGGTTGAGGCGGCTGATGACCTCGGGTGACGACACCGCGCTGTCCTGGCAGTCGACCTCGGTGCCGGTGTCGCACGGCCCGCCGCGCAGCCCGAGAATGAGGTCAGACCCGTTCATCGAGGTCGCGGTGAGGGTGACCTTCTGCGCCTGGGTGGTGGTGAACGTGTAGACGAGATCGCCGCCCGAGCCGCCCGAGCACGAGAGCGTGTAGTCGCGCGTGCCGTTGTCGGCGTCGCCCATCACCGTCGCGCCAGGCGTCAACGTCGCCGGCATGGTGCAGCTCTCGTTCGTCGGCGCCGCGGTGGCCGGGGCGGTGGCCACCGACAGGGTGAACGGGCCGGGCGAGCTGCCGTCGCCGTCGACCACGATGTACCAGGTGCCGGCGGTGAGGCGCCGCGCGAGCGCGGTGGCCGGGCTGCCGTAGTCACACGCGCGCAGGTCGGGCGGCACGGTGCCCCCGCAGGTCCGCGTGACGGCGACCGCCGGGTAGAAGCTCGAGCTCGCGTCGGGCGTGACGGTGACGGTGACGTCGGCATCCTGCGCGAGGGTGAACGAGTAGTAGACCTCGGGCTCCGACGCCGAGGTGCTGCTGCAGCTCAGCGCGCTGCCCGCGGAGTCGTTGAACGCGCCCGCCGTGGTGCCGGTCGCCATCGCCATGCCGTTGGTCAGCGTCAGCGCCTGCGCCATCGAGCACGAGTCGTTGGCCGGGCCGGGCGCCGCGTCGGTCAGCGTGAAGGTCACGTCGACCGGGCCCGGCGTGTCGCTCGACTTGCTGTAGTTCTCGAGCAGCACGTACCAGGTGCCCGCAGGCACGCGCGCGAGGTCGAGCGTTTCGGGGTCGCGGCTCGAGTCGTTGCACTGCACCTGCCGCACCAGCGGGCACGGCGAGGCGAGCAGCGTCAGCGTCAGGTCTTGCAGGCCGCCGTCGGTGTTGTCCTTCGCGGACACGGCGAGCGCCTTCGCCTCGGGCAGCGTGAGCTGGAAGATGAGGTCGGCGCCGGAGTTCATGTCGGACGAGCACGTCGACTCGTACTGCTCGGTGGCCTGCGCCAGGTCGACCGAGACCGTGGCGCCGCCGTCGACGAACGCGACGGGAATCGCCTTGCTGCAGATGTCGCCCGCGACGAACACGCCGCCGTCATCGAACGGGTCGACCACGGTGCCACCGCCACCGCCGGTGGTGCCGCCGCCGGTGCCGCCGCCGCCGCCCGTGGTGCCACCGCCACCGCCGGTCGTGCCACCGCCACCGCCGCCGCCGCCGGTGTTGATCAGATCGCACGCGCCGGTCGTGGCGTTGCAGACCGCGCCAGCGGAGCAGCCCGTGTCCTTGCACGACTTCTTGGCGGGCCCACACGCCGACAGCAGCACGACGAGGCAGGCGGGCAGAGACCAGAGAACGACACGCTTCATGGGGGACACTTTCGTTGGAGTTCCGGCCGGGTGAAGGAAGACACTCTGACAAAAGCGGCGGCCACGCGCAGCCATGAGCTACAACCACCGGTGATGGCCGACGCGCTCCTCGAGAGAGTGACCCTGTTGGAAGGTGTGTCCACCGCGCACCGCGAGATGGTCGAGCGCTCGGGCACGCGGCGGGTGCTGGCGGTGGGCGAGGTGTTGATCGAGCAGGGCGCGCCCGGCAAGGCGATGCACTTCCTGCTGCGCGGCGCGTTCAAGGTGACCCTCAACGACCCCAACTCCGAGCCCATCGCGCTCGCGCACGCGGGCGAGTCGGTCGGCGAGCTGGCGATCATCACCGGTGAGCCGGCGACGGCCTTCGTGGTCGCGCTCGAGGAGTCCGAGGTGCTCTCGCTCGACGAGGAGATGAGCTGGTCGCTGATGCAGGCCAGCCACCCGTTCGCGCTCAACCTCATCGTGAAGATGGCCGACCGGCTGCGGAAGAACACCGCGACCGTGTCGAGCAACATCGAGAAGCGGCGATTGTTCGAGCGCGCGGCGATGTTCGACGGGCTCACCGGCATTCACAACCGGCGGTGGCTCGACGAGACGCTCCACCGCATGGTCGAGCGGCACGACCGCGACCAGGAGCCGCTGTGCGTGGCGATCATCGACATCGACCACTTCAAGAAGTTCAACGACGGGCACGGTCACGACGTCGGCGACCTGGTGCTCTCGACGGTGGCCACGACGCTCGCGAAGAACCTCCGGCCGACCGACCTCGTGGCGCGCTTCGGTGGCGAGGAGTTCGTCATTCTCTTCCCCAACACCACCGAGACCGACGCCCAGGCTGCCGGTGAGCGGGTGCGTGAGATCATCTCGAAGACCGAGGCCCTCAAGGCCGACGGCTCGCCGGTGCCGCGCGTCACCATCTCCATGGGCATCGCCAGTCTCCTCGCCGGAGAGAAGCCGTCGGACCTGCTCAAGGCCGCCGACGTCGCGATGTACGAGGCCAAGCACGGCGGGCGAAACCGCGTGTGCGTCGCGTGGCGTCGCTGAGGTGGCCGTGACAGAGTGAGGCTTTGCGTTTCACGCCCGGGGGGGCACGT
Organism: Myxococcaceae bacterium; assembly: GCA_046351675.1. Taxonomy (GTDB): domain Bacteria; phylum Myxococcota; class Myxococcia; order Myxococcales; family Myxococcaceae; genus Archangium_A. Next base: position 37,464 of record JAXLYB010000010.1, on the reverse strand, counting down.
GGCAAAAATCGTCATCGACACTGAGTTCGCGCGGCTCCAGTTCCACGAGGACGAGAAGATCGTCCACCACGAGTTCAAGAAGCCCATTCGCGGCCAGGCCTTCAAAGACGTGCTGCTCGGCGGGCTGGAGCTGCTCCAGAAACACGGCGCGAAGAAGTGGCTGTCGGACGACCGGAAGAACTTCGTGCTCGAGGCGGCCGACGAGTCGTGGGCGCGCACCGAGTGGTTTCCGAAGGCGCAGGAAGCGGGCTGGGCGTTCTGGGCCGTCTGTCCGCCCGAGAAGGCCGTCGGCCAGCTGCAGATCAACCGCCACGCGCGCAGCTACATGCAGGGCGGCGTCGAGGTGAAGAACTGCGCGAGCCCCGAAGAGGCGCTCGAGTGGCTCAAGTCGAAGGGCTGACCTTCTTCGTCTTCGCCTGCACCCACAGCCCCTCGGCGATGAAGAGCCCCAGGCTCGCCCACAGCACGCCAAAGCCCAGCCAGCGCCCCGGCGACATCGCCTCGTGAAAGAGCACCACGCCGCAGAGGAACTGCAGCGACGGCGCGATGTACTGGAGCAGCCCCACCATGCTCAGCGGAATGCGGTTGGCCGCCGCGCCGAAGCACACCAGCGGGATCGCGGTCAGCACGCCGGCGCCCACGAAGAGCGCGTTGAGCGTGGGGCTCGCGTGCGCGAAGCGGCCGGTGCCCGAGAGCTCGAGCCACACCAGCCAGCCCAGCGCGAAGGGGAAGAGCACCGCGGTCTCGAAGCTCAGGCTCTCCACCGCGCCGATGCCCGCGCGCTTCTTCACGAGGCCGTAGAGGCCGAAGCTGGGCGCGAGGCCCAGCGCGATCCACGGCGGGCGGCCCATGTCGAAGGCCAGCACCAGCACGCCCACCAGCGCGCCTCCCAGCACCAGCCACTGCGCGCGGCGGAGCCGTTCCCCGAGCATGAAGACGCCCAGCAGCACCGACACCAGCGGGTTGATGAAGTAGCCGAGCGCGGTCTCGACCACGTGCCCGGTGTTGACCGCCCAGATGTAGAGCAGCCAGTTGAACGACACGAGCGCCGCCGCCAGCACCAGCGCGCGCAGCCGTGACGGCTCGGTGGTCTTGAACCAGCGCAGCTTGCCGACCACCGCGAGCATCACCACCACCACGCCCAGCGACCACACCACGCGGTGCGAGAGGATCTCGAGCGACACGTTCCACGCCTGCGCGGGGCTCACCTCGCCGCTCGTCTTGAGCAGCGGCCAGTAGAGCGGGAACAACCCCCACATCAGGTACGCCGCGATGCCGTACCCGAGGCCGGCGCGAAAGCTCTGGCTGGTGGGCGTCGGCGAGACGGACACGGCGACGGGCTCATGGCACAACTGGCCAGCGAGGAGACGTCACATGAAGCCCCAGCCGACCGTCACAGCGTACCTGGCCCGCTTGAGCCCGAAGGCGCGCGCCGCGGTGAAGGCCGCCCGCGCCGTGGTGCTGCGCGCCAACCCCGACGTCGAGGAGGTGCTCTCGTACGGCATCCTCGGCTTCAAGATGCGCGGCCGCACCGGCGTCTTCCTCGCGGGGTGGGACGACTTCATCTCGATGTACCCGGTGACCGCGGGCGTGCGCGAGGTGCTTGGCGAGCAGCTGAAGCCCTTCGCCGCGGGCAAGGGCACGCTGCGCTTCCCCCTCGCGAAGAAGCTGCCCAGCGCGCTCATCGCGAAGGTGGTGAAGGTGCGCACCGCCGAGGTCGACGCGTTGACGGCCGCGCGCGCACGGCCGAAGCGGCGCTGACTACTTGCGAATGAGCGGCTTGTACTTGATGCGCTTGGGCTGCAGCGCGTCGGCACCCAGGCGCTTCTTCTTGTCGCTCTCGTAGTCCTGGAAGTTCCCTTCGAACCACTCGACGTGCGAGTCGCCCTCGAACGCGAGGATGTGCGTCGCCACGCGGTCGAGGAACCAGCGGTCGTGGCTGATGATGACCGCGCAGCCGGCGAAGTTCTCGAGCGCCTCTTCGAGCGAGCGCATGGTCTCGACGTCGAGGTCGTTGGTCGGCTCGTCGAGGAGGATGAGGTTGCCGCCCTCTTTGAGCGTCTTCGCCAGGTGCACCCGGTTGCGCTCGCCGCCCGAGAGGTCCTTCACGCGCTTCTGCTGATCAGCGCCCTTGAAGTTGAACCACGAGAGGTACGCGCGGCTCTGCACGATGCGGCCGCCGAGGTCGAGCTGGTCGAGGCCGCCGCTCACCTCTTCGAAGACCGACTTGTCGCCGGCGAGCGCGTCGCGCGACTGGTCGACGTACGCGACCTTCACGGTGTCGCCGACGAGGAACTCGCCCGCGTCGGGCTTCTCGAGGCCGAGCATCATCTTGAAGAGCGTGGTCTTGCCGGCGCCGTTGGGGCCGATGACGCCGACGATGCCGTTGGGCGGCAGCTTGAAGCTCAGGTCGTCGATGAGCAGGCGGTCGCCGAAGGCCTTGCGGAGGTTCTTCACCTCGATGACGCGGCCACCGAGCTTGGGCCCGGGCGGAATGTAGATTTCGCCGGTGCTCTCGTTCTTCTTGTTGCGCTCGAAGTCTTCGCGCATCTGCTCGTAGCGCTCGAGGCGCGACTTGCTCTTGGCCTGGCGCGCCTTCTGCGAGCTCGACACCCACTGCAGCTCGCGCTCGAGGAACTTCTGGCGGTAGCTGCTGGCCTTCTCTTCCTGCTCGAGGCGCTTCTTCTTCTGGTCGAGCCAGCTCGAGTAATTGCCCTTCCACGGCACGCCTTCGCCGCGGTCGAGCTCGAGGATCCACTGGCAGGCCTCGTCGAGGAAGTAGCGGTCGTGCGTCACCGCCACGATGGTGCCGGGGTATTCCTTCAGGTGCGTCTGCAGCCACTGCACCGACTCGGCGTCGAGGTGGTTGGTCGGCTCGTCGAGGAGCAGCAGGTCGGGCTTCTCGAGCAGAATGCGGCACAGGGCGACGCGGCGCTTCTCACCACCCGACAGCTTGGTCACGTTCATGTCGCCCGGCGGCAGGCGCAGCGCGTCCATCGCCACGTCGAGGCGGCTGTCGAGGTTCCACAAGTCGTTGGCGTCGATGACGTCTTGCAGCTTCGCCTGCTCGGCGAGCAGCGTGTCGAAGTCGGCGTCGGGGCTGCCCAGCAGCTCGGACACCTTGTTGAAGCGGTCGAGCACGTCCTTGAGCGGCTTCACGGCCAGCTCGACGTTGCCCTTCACGTCGAGCGATTCGTCGAGCTGCGGTTCCTGCGGCAGGAAGCCGACCTTCGCCTTCGGGTCGGGGCGGGCCTCGCCCATGAACTCCTTGTCCCACCCGGCCATGATGCGCAGCAGCGTCGACTTACCGGACCCGTTGGGGCCGATGACGCCGATCTTCGCGCCCGGGAAGAAGCTGAGCCAGATGCCCTTGAGGATCTCCTTGCCCCCCTTGACCTTCCGGAGGTCCTGCATCGTGAAGATGAAGTTCTCGGCCATGCCTCGCCGCGTACCAGATTCACGGCAGGGGTGCCGCCGTCACGTCGTCGAAGTGGCGCAGGTCGAGCACCACGTTGCCGTTCTGCTCGCTCACCACGTCGGCCGGGCGCACCCCGAAGGCGATGTTCGGCGCTTCCCACACGAAGCGGCCGTGCACGGTCTGCAGCGTGGTCTCGTCGGTGCCCGCGACCGCGAGGTGAATCTCTGCCTCGCTGGCGAGCAGTGACTCGGCCGTCGCGCCCCACAGCGGGCTGGTCTCGTCGATGCGGTGCATCAGGTTCCACGCGCGCTGCAGGTTGGGCGCGACGTCGCGGGCGAGCAGCAGCGGTTCGGACCGGTAGAGCACCGGCTCGCCCTCGCGCTTCACGGTGCGCATCAGCAGCATGCGGAACTGCGCGTCGAAGATGCGGTTCGACCGGCCGTTGCCGATGCGCACCGTCAGCCAGCGCGTGCCGTCGTAGCGGCCGATGGTCACCTTCTTCGCGAACTGCACGCGCCCGCGCACGCGGCTGAAGCGCACGAAGACGAGGCCGGTGGCGAGCGCGGTGAAGACGAGGCCGACCACCGATTCCACGAAGACCAGCACGTGCGCGAGGTCGCTCTGCGGGTACATCGCGCCGTAGCCGATGGTCGCCATGGTCTGCACGCTGAAGAAGAACGCGTGCCGGAAGCTGCCGTCGGGCAGGTTGGCCACGCCGCCCCCGAGGTGAAACGCGACGGCGAAGAGCGCGTTGAGCACCACGTACACCAGCGTGAGCAGCCCGAGCGTCGCCGGCCACGAGAGCCCGAGCACGGCGTGGGAGATGTCGCGCAGGTCGAGGGGCCGGTCGTCGATGATGGTGAAGTCGTAGCTGGTTCCCTCGACGCGGGTGGTGCGGGTGCGAATCGGCATCGCGCACGGGTAGCAGCGTCGGCCCGCGAATTCAGCGGTACGCTGCGCGGCCCCGCCCATGCGTCGAGTCTTCGCCGTCGTGCTCGCAGTGCTGGGTCTGACCGCCCTGCCGCTCCTCGCGCTGCGCACGCTGCGCGGGCCCATCACCATCGAAGGCCACCGCGCCCTCGCCGGCGCTCCCTTCGACGTCACCCTGACCACGCGTGGGCTCCTCGGCAACGACGTGCGCCGCGTCCGCTCGGCGAAGGCGACGCTCTACGAGTCACCGTCGACCGACCGCGAGCGCGGCTTCATCGAGCTGCAGCTCGAGGCGGAGGAAGGCCTCGCCCAGCCGGTGCTGAGCCTGCCGCTGGCGCGCGGGCCGCCGCCCACGAGCTACGAGCCGCTGGCGGGCTGGGCGTACCAGTTCAACGACGCGGCGAGGTCGAGCGCGCTGGACGTGCGCGTCGAGCTCCCTGCCGAGAGCGGCTACGAGTTCCTGAAGTGGGCCACCGCCGCGGCCGCGGTGCTCGGGCTGGCGATTGGCCTCGGGCTGCGGCGGCCGCGGCCCAGCTGACCGCGGCCCAGCTGACCGCTACTTGATGGCCGCTTCGCGGCGCGTGACGTCGGCCGCAGTGATGGCGCGGTTGAGCTGCTCGAGCTTGTCGAGCGACTCGAGCGTCTGGGCGTCAGCGGTGGGCGGCGGCGGCAGCGCGACCTGCGGCGGGGGTGGCGCGGGCTTCGAGTTGTCGGGCGTGATGACCTCGGCCGCCGGCTTGTTCGGCGTGAGCTGGCTGAGGAACACGAAGCCCTTCTTCCCGGCGAACTCGACCTGGTGAAAGCGCTTGTCCTTCGGCGACGCACCCAGCCACTTCACCTCGGTGCCCGCGGCCAGCGGCGCGAGGGGCTTCGCCTTGTCCTTCGCGTCGGCCAGGAGCACCACGCCGTTCCCCGCGACCCACAGCGAGGCGCCCTTGTCGAACGCGAGCGCGTGGGCGGCGAGCAACACCACGACGAAGCAGAGCGAGCGCATGCCCGCAGCGTCGCAGGAACGCGCTGACCGTGCACGGGTATGCTGCCGCGCCATGAGACGGTCCTGGCTGATGGTCTTCGCGATGGTGAGCGCCTGCGGCACGAGCACCGACGTCGAGGGGCAGCTGACCATCTCGCAGGGCCTCTACGGCCAGCTCACGCAGTCGTGCACCGCGAAGGACTGCGTCGGCGCGCCGCGGGTCGGCACGCCCATCGCGTGGTTCGACCAGAGCCCGTACGTGAACGATGGTGGCGTGAAGCCGACGCCGGTGTTCGAGGGCACGTCGAAGGCCAACGGCTTCTACGAGTTCGCGCTCGACAGCAACGTGCGCGGCTACCTCGCCATCGGTGAGCTGCGCAGCACCAACGGCATCCAGTACTTCACGGCCACCTCGGTGCTGGTGCCGAAGGGGTTGGGCCGACTCGATTGGCATGCAGGGCCGGGTAACGACGGTACGTGGACGGACGTCAAATGAGCCGACTCGCGGTCATCGCGGCGCTGGTGCTGCTGGGGTGCGGACGAACGGGAGTGCAGGACGAGCCCGACGGAGGGCGCGACGCGGGCCCGGGTCCACGCGAGGCGCCGGTCTTCGTCGCGAACGGCGCGAACTGTCCAGTGGCCGGAGTGGAGGCCGACCTGCGCCCGGATGCGGGCGAGCGATTGCTGCTGGTGCTGGGCAAGACGGTCGAGGAATGCAGCAACGCGGGCGGCGACGCGTTCATCGGCGTGGAGGTCGGCAGCACGCGCGAGCTGTGGTTGGGTGAGCACGCGTGCTGGTTCCTGAGCAACGCGCTGCGGCTCGACGGCGAGGCGACCTACTTCGGCGTGGCGCGGGTGCAGCAGACCGCGGGACTCCAGGAGACGGTGAAGGGCTGGTGTCTCACGCAGCTCGACGGCGGTGAGCCGGTGCGGAGCGACGTGCGCGTGCAGGCGTGGGGCCTCTACCGGTCGGAAGGCGCGGCGCGGGCGGCGTTCGACGCACTCTAGATCTCCCTCTCCCTGCGAGAGCGGGGAGAGGGTTGGGGTGAGGGGCTGCGACTGTCACGCACCGTCAGCCAGAACCTGCCCCTCACCCCGGCCCTCTCCCCTCTCGAGGGGAGAGGGAGACGCTCGACAGCAGCGTCGCAAGCGGGCACACACCGCGCCCGTGACGTCGTCGTCTCCCCGCCCAGCGAGAAGCCCGAGAAGGTCAAGCCGCGGCTGCGCGGCCTTCCACGCGTGGGGCTTCGTCGCGTCGCTCTTCGGCATCTTCGAGCTCGCCATCGCCCCGGTCGAAGGCTGGCGCTGGGCCGCGGGCGTCATCTACGGCGCGTGCCTGAGCCTGATGCTCGGCCTCTCGGCGCTCTACCACCGCCCGATGTGGAGCCACGCCGCCCGCAACCGGCTCCGCGCGGTCGACCACCTCGGCGTCTTCTTCCTCATCGCCGGCTCGTACACGCCGATGGCCGCGCTGCAGTCACCGCACGAGGCGACGCCGGGGCTCATCGGCATGTGGCTGGGCGCCGTGGCCGGCATGGTGCACGCGATGATCAACCTCCACGGCAACCGCAACGCGCGCGCCTTCGTCTACGTCGCGCTCGGGCTGTGCGCGTCGCCGATGGTGTACTCGCTGCCGCCGTACATCGGGCTGACCCGCACCCTGATGCTCGCGGCCGGCGCGGCCATCTACATTCTCGGCGCGGTCGTCTACGCGCGCCGCTGGCCCAACCCCAACCCCGCGTGCTCGGGTACCACGAGTTCTTCCACGCGCTGACCATCATCTCGGCGGGCCTGCACTACGCGGTCATCTGGTCGGTGCAGCAGCAGCCCTGACGCAATCGATGCGCTCCCGGAAGCCTCGCGCTTCCAGCTAAGGAGCCGCCCATGCGCATCGTCAGCATCGGCGGCGGCCCCGCGGGCCTCTTCTTCTCGCTGCTCCTCAAGAAGCACCGCCCCGAGGTCGAGCTCGAGGTCTTCGAGCGCAACAAGCCCGACGACACCTTCGGCTGGGGCGTCGTCTTCTCGAAGGAGACGCTCGGCAACCTGCGCGACGAAGACGCGCCGCTGCTCGACGCCATCGAGGCGAAGTTCGCCTACTGGGACGACATCGAGACCACCGTGCGCGGCCAGACCACGGTGTCCACCGGGCACGGCTTCTGCGGCCTCTCACGGCGCGATCTGCTCCAGCTGCTGCACGCGCGCTGCCGCGAGCTGGGCGTGAAGCTCCACTTCGAGCAGGAGCTCAAGTGGGAAGACCCGCGCGTGCAGTCGGCCGACCTGGTGCTCGGCGCCGACGGCGTGAACAGCCCGCTGCGAGAGAAGTTCGCGAGCACGTTTGAGCCGCACCTCGACTGGCGCAAGTGCAAGTTCACCTGGCTCGGCTCGACCAAGCCGCTGCGCGCCTTCACCTTCCTCTTCAAAGACACGCCGCACGGCCTCTTCCAGGTGCACGCGTACCCCTTCACGAAGGAACCGATGCAACCCTCGGGCGCGCGCTCGACCTTCATCGTCGAGTGCCGCGAGGAGGTCTGGAAGAAGGCCGGCCTCGACACCGCGAGCGAGGCCGACACCGTGGCCTTCATGGAAAAGCTCTTCGCGCCCGAGCTCGACGGCCACCGCCTCTGCCCCAACAAGTCCATCTGGCGCACCTTCCCCACCATCACCTGCGAGAAGTGGGTGCACGGCAACCTGGTGCTGATGGGCGACGCGGTGCACACCGCGCACTTCTCCATCGGCTCGGGCACCAAGCTGGCGATGGAAGACGCCATCGCGCTCAAGGACGCGCTGTTGCGCAACGAGCTGCGCGTGGGGCCGGCGCTCGCCGACTACGAGAAGACCCGCAAGCCCGAGACGGTGCGCGTGCAGCGCGCCGCGCAGACCAGCCTCGAGTGGTTCGAGAACTCCGCGCGCTACGTCGGCCAGAGCCCGCTGCAGTTCACCTTCAACCTGATGACGCGCAGCAAGCGCATCACCTGGGACAACCTGCGCAAGCGCGACCCGAAGTTGGTGGCCGCGTGCGACGCCGAGCTCGCCCAACGCGCGGGCACGAAGAAGAAGGCCGACGGCACGCCGCCCCCGCCGCTCTTCGCGCCGTTCGAGCTGCGCACCCTGAAGCTGAACAACCGCGTGGTGGTCTCGCCGATGTGCCAGTACTCCGCGACCGACGGCGTGCCCAACGACTGGCACCTGGTGCACCTCGGCGCGCGCGCGGTCGGCGGTGCGGGCCTGGTCATCACCGAGATGACCAACGTCTCGCCCGAGGGCCGCATCACGCACGGCTGCGCCGGGTTGTGGAACGACGCGCAGGAAGCCGCGTGGAAGCGCGTCGTCGACTTCGTGCACGGCAGCTCGAGCGCGAAGATTGGCATTCAGCTCGCGCACGCCGGCCGCAAGGCGAGCTGGGGCAAGCCGTGGGAAGGCGACCAGCCGCTCAAGGCCGACGAGTCGCCGTGGCAGACGCTCGGCCCGTCCGCGCTGCCGTACAAGAGCGGCGCGCACACCCCGAAGGAGATGACCGAGGCCGACTTCAAGCGGCTCACCGAGGCGTTCGTCGCCTCGACGCACCGCGCGCTCAAGGCCGGCTTCGACTTCATCGAGGTGCACATGGCCCACGGCTACCTGCTCTCGAGCTTCCTCTCGCCGCTGTCCAACCGCCGCACCGACGCGTACGGCGGCACCCTCGAGAAGCGCATGCGCTGGCCGCTGGAGGTCTTCGCCGCGATGCGCGCCGCCTGGCCGAAGGAGAAGCCGCTGGGCGTGCGCGTGTCGGCGACCGACTGGCTGCCCGACGGCCAGAGCCTCGACGACACCATCGCGCTCGCCCACGAGTTGAAGAAGCTGGGCTGTGACGTCATCGACGTCTCGACGGCCGGCAACGTGCCCGAGTCGCGCCCGGAATACGGCCGCATGTTCCAGGTGCCCTTCGCGGAAGCCGTGAAGGTCGCCACCGGCGTGCCGGTGATGGCGGTGGGCGCCATCGCGGGCGCCGACCACGCGAACACCATCATCGGGGCGGGCCGCGCCGACCTCTGCGCGCTGGCGCGCGAGCACCTGTCAGACCCGTCGATGACCAACCGGCACGCGCAGGCCGAGCACGTCGACTTCGCCCCGTGGCCCAGGCAGTACTTGATGGTGCGGCCGCGCTGAGCGCGACAGAGTGCGGGCCATGCTCGCGCTCTCGCTCGCCCTCGCCCTGCCCTCGCTGCTGACGTCCGCGGTGCCCCTCGAAGAGCTGGCGCCGAAGGTCGACCCGGCGGTGGTGACGGTGCGGGTGAGCGTGAAGATGTTCGCCGAGAACGACCGCGGCGCGATTCTCGCGGTGTCGGTGGGCACCGGCAGCGGCGTGGTGGTCACCGCCGACGGCTACATCGTCACCGCGGCGCACGTGGTCGCCGACGCCGAGGAGATCCAGGTGTTGTGGCTCGACGGCTTCAAGGCCACCGCGAAGGTCGTCACCCTGAGCCGCTCGGAAGACGTGGCGCTGCTCAAGGCCGAGGCCGCGCCCGCGAAGGCGGTCGTCGCGCCGCTCGGTGACTCGGCCGCGCTGAAGGTGGGCCAGCGCCTGTTCGCCATCGGCGCGCCGTACGGGCTGGAGCACACGCTGACCGCAGGCGTGGTGAGCGCGCTGCGCACCAACGAGCGCCCCGGCCTGCTCCCGCGGCACCTGGTGCAGACCGACGTGGCCATCAACCAGGGCAACTCCGGCGGGCCGCTGTTCAACGAGAAGGGCGAGGTGGTGGGCATCGCGAGCTTCATGCTGAGCCAGACCGGCGGCAGCGTGGGCCTCAACTTCGCGGTGCCGAGCAACACCGTGCGCGCGCGGCTCTTCGACGAGGCGCTGCCGTACATCGGCGTGGCGCTCCGCTTCATTCCGAAGGAGGTCGCGGAGATCTTCAACTGGCCCTTCGAGGGCGCCTTCCTCGTCGAGAACGTGCGGCCCGGCAGCCCAGCCGAGAAGGCCGGCCTCAAGGGAGGCAAGGTCGAGGCCGACGTGGGTGGCAACAAGGTGCAGCTCGGCGGCGACCTCATCACCGAGGTCAACGGCGTGCCGGTGACCGACTCGGCGAAGGTGGCGAAGGTGCTCCACCAGCTCAAGCCGGGCGAGAACATCCACTACAAGGTGCTGCGCGCGGGCCGGGAACTGACGGTCGACGTGCCGGTGCCCGAGGGCCTCGTGGTGCCCACCCTCAAGAAGAAGTGACCGCCGTCAGGTGAGGCCGTTCACTTGAAGTCGCGGCGCGAGAAGACCACCACCGCCGCCGTGAGGAAGGCCGTCACGTACAGCAGCGCGTACACCACCGTCATCGCGAGGTAGTCGGCGCCGACGGGGTAGTTGTAGATGACGTTCAGCTTGAAGTTGAAGCGCTCGAGGTTGGGCGTCAGGTAGTAGATGCACCAGCCCATCACCTTCTGGAACTCGCTCGTGCCCGGCTTCATGACCGAGAACTTCAGCTCGGCCGAGAGGTGGCCCGAGATGAAGACCGCGGCGGTGATGAAGCCCGACACGAAGCTGTTGGTGAAGCTCGAGCACAAGAGCGCCAGCGCCCCGAGAATCATCACCTCGAGCACGATGCCCAGGAAGCCGACGAACAGGCCGCTGGTGATGTCGGTCTTGAAGTTGACCAGGGAGATCATCAACCCGACGAGCATCAGCCCGCACGTCGAGAGCATGATGGCGAGCAGGCCGAGGTACTTGCCGACGATGAATTCCCAGCGGCGCACCGGCTTGACGATGATGGCGTAGAGGCTGCGCCGGTCGACCTCGCGGTTGATGACGCCGACGCCGATGAACACCGTCAGCGCGATGGCGAACACGTTGATGGCCGCCACGCCCGAGTCGAGGATCATGCGGTCGACGGTGGTGATGGTCACCTCGGTGAAGATGACCGCGTTGAGGAGCACCACCAGCGCGAAGAGGAAGACCGAATAGAAGATCTTGTTGCGCCGCGCCTCGGTGAACGTCTGCTGGGCGATGGTGAAGATGTTCATGGGTCAGAGGTTGGGAGCCGACGGGTTGTTTTCGGCGAGCAGGCGCACCACGAGGTCTTCGAGGCTGCTCTTGCTGGGGTTGACCGACACCACCTGCGCCTGCGCCGCGAGCGCTTCCTTGAGCACCCAGTTCGCCACGTCCGACGTCGCCGCGGTGTAGACGTGCCGCTCGCCGATGACCTCGTGCTTCAGGCCCTCGCGGCTGAGCGCCACGCCGCTGGGGAGGTTGCGCACCACGATCTCCGTCGCCGCGTCGCGCGCGGTCTCGAAGAGTTCCTGCACGGTGCCGACCTTGATCATCTTGCCCTGGTTGACGATGCCCAGCCTCGTACACACCACCTCGACGTCGGGGATGATGTGCGTCGAGAAGAACACCGTCTTGCCCTGCTTCTTGAGCGAGAGAATGAGGTCGCGAATGTCGGCGCGGCCCATCGGGTCGAGGCCAGACATCGGCTCGTCGAGGATGACGAGGTCGGGCTCGTGAATGAGCGCCTGCGCGATGCCCACCCGCTGCGTCATGCCCTTCGAGTAGCGGCGAATCTGCAGGTCGATGGCGTGCGAGAGGCCGACGCGCTCGAGCAGCTCGACGATGCGCTTCTCGAGGTCGGGCCCTTTGAGGCCCGAGAGCTTGCCGCAGAAGCGCACGAACTCGCGCCCGGTGAGGTGGTCGTAGAAGACCGGCGACTCCGGCAGGTAGCCCAGCCGCTTGCGCGCCGCCGCGTCGGTCGGGGGCTTGCCGAAGATCGACGCGGTGCCGGTGTCCTGCTGCAGCAGGCCGGTGAGCACCTTGATCGACGTCGTCTTGCCCGCGCCGTTGGGCCCGAGGAAGCCGTAGATCTCGCCGGCCTCGACGTCGAACGTCATGCCGTCGAGGCCCTTGCGCTTGCGCACGCCGAAGCCGAGCGAGAATTCCTTGTGCAACCCGTTCACCGAGATCGCCGCTGACACGTCACTTTCCTCCCGCGCGGGGGTCGGGCGTCAGAGGCTCGCCCACCATGCCGCTGGTGTCGTCTTTGTAGATCTGCAACCGGTTGGGCCGCAGCGGGCTGTGCGCCACGCCCTGCTCGTCGAGCGAGTACTGGCCACCCGGGTGCGGGAAGCCGCGCGAGACGAGCTCCGCGAGGTCGTTCGGGTAGCGCCCTTCGGCCTGCTTGAAGTCGGCCGCCGCCTTCTCGATCGCCTGCAGCACCTTCTCCTGCTTGATGTCGGCGATGCGGTTCTCGAGCATCGCGCGCGTCTCGGGGTCTTCGGTTTCCTCGAGCGCCGATTCGGCGAACAGCAGCGCCTGGTCTTCCGAGCCGCCGAGCGCGAAGAGCTTCGCCGCGAACGCCGCGAGGTACTTCGGTGAGCCGGGGATCTTCGCCGCCCGCGCGTACGCTTCGGCGGCCTTCTGCTTCTCGTTGTGGAAGTTGAGGTAGTTGTACCCGAGGTAGAACGGGAACTGCCAATTGTTGGGGAAGCGCCGCTCGCCTTCCTCGAGGAACCAGGTCGACTTGCGCGTGTTCACGAAGTGCAGGCGCCCGGTGTCGTAGGGCAGCGAGATGCCGGCGAACTTGTAGGCGTACTCGTAATCAGGGTCGAGGCCGACCACGAGGTCGAGGAAGTTGCCGAGGTTCTTGTACTGGTTGTACGCGTTCCACGGGTCGGTGAAGTAGTGGAGCGCCTGCACCCAGTACCAGTCGGCCAGCGCGAGCTTGAAGCCCAGCGACATCACGCGCGCCTGCTGCACCGTCGGCAGGTAGATGAGGTCGTACGCGATGGTCGAGTGTTTTGACGGCCGCTCTTGCTCGAGCTTGACCGGAGGGCGGTGGAAGCGGCGAACGCACCGACCGCGACGGCGATGAACATCACCAGGCGAAGGCGCTGCATGCGGGTTCGAGCGTGCCTCAGGCCAACAGGAAAACGACAAAGAAAAAGCTGGCCCGCCGAGAAAGCCGGGCCAGCAAGAACTGACGAAACGCGCTGCTCGATTACGGGCAGTTGACGTCGTTGTAGACGTTCTTCGGCTCGCCACCGACGCCGTTCTGGTCGAGACCCGCGAGCACCGGGCACAGGCCGGCGGTGGTCGAGGTCACGGTCGACATGTACCACTGGTCGAGCTGCACGTCGGAGTCGATGTTGCCCTGCGCCGCCGCGCCGAACGAGCCGTTACCGACGGCCGTGGGGGTGGTGGTGCCGACGAGGTCGTTGGCGACGATGATGCCCGAGCCGGCCGGAGCGACCGGGGCGTAGACGGCGGCGGCCACGGCGGCCGCGGCGATCGCGCCGTACTTGAAGGTGTCGACCTGCACGTCACCGTCGGTCGCCAGCGTCACGCCAGCGGCAGTCGCACGGGCTTCCGAGCTCGCGCACGCCTCGGCCGGAACGTTGCCGTCGGTGGTGTTGGTGGTGTAGCGGTAGCGGTTGCCGCGCTCAGGGCTGAAGCCGACCTTGCGGATGCAGATCGAGAAGATGTCGTGCTCCTGGTGGTACGACTTCTGCGAGGTGAAGAGCGACTTGAGGTTCGCCTTCACTTCCGACTGCTTCGAGCGCGCCTGGAAGCGGATGAAGTTCGGGATCGCGATGGCGGCAAGAATGCCGATGATGGCGACGACGATCATCAGCTCAACGAGGGTGAAGCCCTTCTTGGTCAACTTCATGATGTCTCCAGTCTGTGGGGGTGAAGCGTGGAACGGCGGCGCATCGTATGTGCCGCGAGTCGGTAGGCAACTTCCAAGCCACGCTCGCCGATCATCGTGATCCGCAGACTTCGCCGATCAGCCGGCCGAAATTCTCGTGTGAACGAACAAAACGCGGCACCCACGGGTGCCAAAAAACGTCAGCCACCTCAGTGGGTTCTCGCGCGCGCCCGACATCTGCGTGCATGTCTGGGTGGGTCGGCAATTGCGCACATGAGGCAACCCGGCTACAGAATCTGACGAGAAGCTTCGCAAGGTGGTCGCATGATCGGCATCGTCGTCGCATCGCACGGTCGGTTGGGTGAAGAGGTGCTCGTCACCGCGCGCGACATCGTCGGCGAGCTCCCCGCGATGACCTCCTGCAGCGTCGCCCCCGGCGTCTCGGCTGAAGCGCTGCGCGACACCATTCGCCAGGCGGTCGCGCGCGTCGACAGCGGGGAGGGCGTGGTGGTGCTCGCCGATCTCGTCGGCGGCAGCCCGTGCACCCAGTCGCTCACGCTCTGCCAGCAGGCGCGGCTCGAGGTGGTGACGGGCTTCAACCTGCCGATGGTGCTCAAGGCGAACTCGCTGCGGAAGAGCTGCGCGTCGCTCGCCGACCTGGCGCGTGAGCTCGCGGCGTCGGGCCAGCGCGCCATCGCGTGTGTCACCGAGCCGCTGCGCCGCGCGAGCTAAGCTCCCCGGCCCATGACGGCCCTCCTCCTCTCGCTGTGCCTGCAGGTGACGACCATCGACCCCGGGTTCGGCGCGACCTTCGTCGGGTGGTCGGCTGACGGCGAATTCCTCGTCTTCATCCGCGGCAGCAGCACCTCGTCGGCCGCGCACCATTACTTCCGCAAGGAGAACGGCAAGAAGGTCGAGGTGCCGCAGAAGGACGTGCTCGCGCTGAGCGAAGCCGAGCGCAAGCAGCTCCTTCACACCATCGCCGAGCAGGACGAGATGGGCGGCGGTGAGACGCAGGTCGACGAGCGCGCGTCGCTGGCCGTCGTGCATTCCCTCAAGACCGGCAAAGACACCCTCTTCCTCCTCGCGCTCGAGCAACTGACCGTGCAGGCGAAGGGCGAGCTCAAGAAGAAGTACGCCGGGCTCGGCGACGCCGCGGCGTTCGACGCGTGGAAGGCGGCCGCGAAGCTCTCGAAGACCAGCGGCCTCGAAGGCCCCGGCGGCGCCACCGCGTCGGTCACCGCGAACGGCAAGGCCACCCTCAAGTGGGAAGCCGACGACACCGCGGTGGTCTTCACGCTCGCGCGCGGCCCCGACAAGGCAATCCACGCCTACACCGACCCGATGGCGGCGATGTACGTCGCCAAACGCTCCGTCACGGTGTGGTGGTCAGCCGATGGCCGGCGCGCGATGTTCGAGACCAACACCGCCGAGGCGCAGACCATGCGCGGCGTGATGGGGGCCGAGT
Organism: Myxococcaceae bacterium; assembly: GCA_046351675.1. Taxonomy (GTDB): domain Bacteria; phylum Myxococcota; class Myxococcia; order Myxococcales; family Myxococcaceae; genus Archangium_A. Next base: position 22,069 of record JAXLYB010000010.1, on the reverse strand, counting down.
CGAAGTTCGAGGTCTTCGCGGTGCCGCCGCGGCTCGAGGTGGTCGCCGGCCCGCTCGCGAAGAACGAGGCCGACCGCGTGGTGACCGTGCTCGAGGGCGCGGGCTTCACCGTCAGCCAGCAGACGCCCGCCGTGAAGGAACGCACTGCCACCGTCATCTACGCCGACGCCGCGCACCAGGACCTGGCGAAGAAGGTCGCGGCCGCCCTGCCCGGCGCGACGGTCGACAAGCTCACGTGGAAGGCCAATGGCGAAATCGTGGTCGCGGTCGGGGTGCCGAAGTAATCCAGCCGCACCATGAACATCGTCATCACGGGCGCGAGCAGCGGCATCGGCGAAGCACTGGCGGTCGCGGTTCACGCGAAGGGGCACCGCCCGGTGCTGGTCGCGCGGCGCAAGGCCGAGCTCGAGCGCGTCTCGCAGCGGTGCGGGGGCGCTCCGGTCATCGTGGCCGACGTCGGTGATGAGGCGCAGGTTCAGCGCGCGATGGCCGAGGCGCTCGCGGCGGTGAAGCGCGTCGACGTGTGGGTGAACAACGCGGGGCGCGGCATCTCGCGCATGCCCACCCAGCTCAGCGGCCAGGACCTCGACGAGATGATGACCGCCAACGTGAAGAGCGCGCTGTACGGCATGCAGGCCGTGCTCCCGCACTTCAAGGAACGCGGCGACGGGCAGATCATCAACGTCAGCTCGATGCTCGGCCGCGTGCCGTTCGCCACCATTCGCTCGGCGTACTGCGGCGCGAAGCACTTCTTGAACGCGCTGACCGCGTGCGTGCGCGCCGAGGTGCAGGCCACGCACCCGAAGATCCACGTCTCGCTCTTCTCGCCCGGCGGTCGTCACCACCGACTTCGGCAAGAACGCGCTGCACGGTGGGCCCGACTCGCGCACCCTGCCCAACTCGCAGTCGGCCGAAGACGTCGCCGCCGCGCTGCTGCAGCTCATCGAAGCGCCGCGCCCCGACGCGTACAGCCGCGAGGGCATGAAGCAGACCGTCGTCGACTACTACGCCAACCTTTGAACCATCTCTCCCTCTCCTCTTCAGAAGAGAGGGCCGGGGTGAGGAGACGCGTCGGAGCGCAGAAGTCAGAAGCTCTTCCCCACCCCAACCCTCTTCCCCTCGGGGGGAGAGGGAGACAGTTACTTGCCGGCCGTCGTCGGCGCGTCTCGGTAGTCGAGCAGCGCCGCCGCGATGGCCGCGGAGAACGCGTCGAAGGTGAGCGGTTCCTTCCACCGCGCGACCTCGTCGAGATCGAGCGCGTGGTGCGTCTCGATGATGACGGTCGGCACCTTGCTGCTCGCGCGCAGGAAGTAGACGCGCTTCTTGAGCGGGCGCTTGTCGATCCACCCCGAGGGCTCGACCTCGTCTTGCCGGTAGAGGTCGCCGTAGTCGTAGCCGCTGTACGCGAGGAACCCGGCTTCCCGCAGCCTCGCGCCCACCACCCGGCCCAGCCGCTCGCGCGCGGGGAAGAGCGCGCCCTCGTCGTTCCACAACACGGCGAAGCCCGGCGCGTCGGGGTTCTGCCAGCACACGCCGCCATCGACCTCGCGGGGAAAAGCGATGCCGCGCGCGTCGCTGTGCAGGCTGATGATGACGTCGGCCTTCCACGCCTCCGCCGCCGCGATGCGCGCGCCGTACTTCGGGGCCTGCCCGTCGACGCGCAGGCGCTTCACCTCGAAGCGGCCCGTGGCCTCCAGCGCGATGGCGAGCACGTTGGCGACCTGCAGGGTGTGTTCCTGCTCGGCCTGGCACCAGCAGCCGTGGTTGCCCTCGTTGGCCGGCGCGCCGTGGCCCGCATCCACCGCGACGCGCAGCTTGCGCTCCCTGGGCTTCGCCGCCGGGAGCTCGAGGGTGGTGAGCGCCGCGTCGTGCGCGGGCCAGGTGGTCAGCAGGAGCGTCAGCGGGAGCGCGAGGGTCACGTGCGCTGTTGAGAACAACCGCGTCGTCAGAGAAGTTCCTCCCCGTGGGCGCGCCGCGGCCGTGGCTGTTCGGACCAGTGACCGACTCGCTCGCGTTTGCGGGCACGGCGGTCGCGTCCGCGGCGTTGGCGTTCGCGCTCCACCTCGCGGGCGTGGGGGCCGACACGCCGCCGTGGGCCTTCCTCGCGTTCGTGGTGTGCATCGACGTGGCGCACGTGTGGTCGACGCTCTTCCGCACCTACCTCGACGCCGACGAGCTGCGCGCGCGCCCGATGCTCTACGCCGCCGCCCCGCTGCTCGCGTTCGGCCTCTCGGTCGCGGCGTGCGCACATTCCCCGGCGACCTTCTGGCGGCTGCTCGCGTACGTCGCGGTGTGGCACTTCGTGCGCCAGCAGGTGGGGTGGATGGCGCTGTACGGGCGCCGCGCTGGCCACGGCACGCTCACGCTGCGGCTCGACGCCCTCGTGATGTACGCGACCACGCTCGGGCCGGTGGTGTGGTGGCACGCACACCTGCCGCGGCCGTTCTGGTGGTTCCAGGAAAACGACTTCGTCGGCGGGCTGCCCGCGTGGGTCGGCGACCTCGCGCTCGGGCTGCACTTCGCGGTGCTCGCCGGCTGGCTCGGGTTCTCGCTCGCGCGGCGGCAGTTGCACGCGGGCAAGGCGCTGCTGGTGTTCGCCACGTGGGTGTCGTGGTTCGGCGGCATCGTGCTCGCGCAGAGCGACCTTGCCTTCACGGTGATGAACGTCGCGCTGCACGGCGTGCCGTACCTGGTGCTGGTGCGGCAGTACGCGAAGGGGCGCGAGGCGGAGGGCCGCTTCGGCGTCGCCGGCGCGCTGGTGCGAGGCGGGGTGCCGGCGTTCCTCGGGCTGCTCGTGGCGCTCGCGTTCGTCGAGGAAGGGCTGTGGGACCGGCTGGTGTGGCACGACCACGCGGTGCTCTTCGGGGGCGGCGTCGAGCTCTCCGCGGGGCTCTTGACCCTGCTCGTGCCGCTGCTCGCGCTGCCGCAGACCACGCACTACGTGCTCGACGGCTTCGTGTGGACGTCAGCCTCACACCCCCGCCTGCGCGAGCGCCTCGGTTGGTAGCGATCGACCCACGCACCTCACTAGAGTGCGGCCAGCGTCGTGATCACCAAGCCGCTCATCGTCTACGTCGAGGACGACCTCGACAGCTTCCGCCTCACCCAGCTGCGCCTGCAGGCGAAGTACGAGCTGCTGCACGCGCCGAACGACGCCGACGCGTGCGCGCTGGTGCAGAAGCACGCCGATCAGCTCTACGCCATCTTGATGGACATCGAGCTCCAGGGCTCGCTGCTCGACGGGCTGCAGCTCTCGCGGCTCATTCGGGGCCTCAGCGTCAGTGGCGCGGTGCCGGCGTACGCGAAGCAGATGCCGAAGCTGCCGCACGTGCCGATCATCGTGATGACCGCGTACGTGACGAAGTACTCCGAGGCTGACGTGAAGCAGCACGGCGCCTCGCAGCTGCTCACCAAGCCCATCGACTTCACGCGCCTCAACCTCGCGCTCGCGCAGGCCAACATTCAGTCGGTGATGGCCCGCCTCGCGACGCCTGCGCAGCGGCGATGATCGCCCTCGTTCTCGCGCTCACCCTCTCGCAGGCCGATGGCGGCGTGGCTGCCGAGGCCGTTCCTGCTCCCGACGCCTTTCGCACCCAGTGGGACCGCGAGCGCACCACCGTGAACGGTGGCGGCATGTGGGTGCTCGGCGGCTGGGCGGCGCTCAACATCGGCAGCGGCATCATCGGCGCGGCGGTGACGCCCAACGAGCAGTGGCGCTTCTTCCACCTCGGCAACGCGGTGTGGAACGGCGTCAACCTCGCCCTCGCCATCGTGGGGTTGATCAACAACTACCGCGAGAAGCCCGGCGTCAGCGCGAAGGAAGCGCTCATCGGCTCGCAGCGCTCGGTGGCGGTGTTCTTCATCAACGCGGGGCTCGACGTGGCGTACCTCGCGACGGCGGCCTTCCTCTGGCAGCGCGGCGACGCGACGGGGGACGCGCGCCTGGTCGGCCTCGGGCAATCGCTGCTCGTGCAGGGCGGCTGGCTGCTGGTGTTCGACACGGTGATGGGCGCGCTCAACCTCTCGCTGACCAACCGGCTGCTCGACCACGTCACCGTCACGCCGCTGGGCGTCTCCGGCAGCTTCTAGAGCCGCACGCCGAAGACCGTGCCGTTCGCGTCGGTCGCGAGCTCCTCGACGCGCACCTGCGGCGCCCCCGCGAGCTGGAGCCCGCGAAACATCACCCCGCGGATGAAGTGGCGCGTGTCGCCGACGTCGTTGAGCCACAGCTGCAGCTCGGACGGCCCCACCTCGACCAGCTTCGATTCGGAGTAGTTGTTGGCGCTGCGGAAGTTGCGGCTCATGCGCGCGGCGGTGCGGCGCGGGCCGAGCACCTTGAGCAGCGCGAAGAGCGGCCGCCCGAGGAAGGTGGCGTAGAAGCCCTCGAGGTTGCGTACGCCGATCTTGAACCACGCCTGGTCGGCCGGCTCGGTCGGGTACCACGCGGCCGCGGCGGCGGAGACGGCGGCGAGGAAGACCTGGTGCGGGTAGGCCGGCTGCAGCGCGTCGAGATCGACGCCGAGGTCCTTGAGCTTCGCCTTGAGCTCCGGGGTGAGCTGATCAGCGTACGCGGTGGTGAAGAGACCCTCGAAGACGCTCTTGAAGTTGACCCGCTGGGCCAGCGGCATCGAGGCCGGCATCGACTGGAGCTCGGGGTGCACCGGCGTCGCGCCCATGGGCGCATCGTCATGCGCTCAGTCGGCGGACGCAACGCCGGACCGCGGCGCGAGGCGCGAGCGCATGGTCAGCCCGAGGCCGATGCCGGCGGCGACGATGACCCAGAAGATCCACGGCTCGCCGACGCCCTCGAGACCGCTGTGCAGCGTCATGCTGAAGATGCTCGCCAGCGCGGTGATGGGCAGGAACACCGCGGTGATGACGTTGAGCTTGTGGCTCTCGCGCGCGAGCTCGAGGCCGTGCGCGGCCTGCACCTCGGCCTGGCGGGCGGCGGCGAAGGCGATGGCGTCGCGGGCCTCGAGGGTGACGAGGTCGATGGCGCGCTCCAGGTCGCCGGCGCGGTCGCGGAGGTTGATCAGCTCGCGGTCGTCGATGGCCTCGCGCGCGAGCTGCAGCGTACGCGCGAGGTGGTGCACCGTGCGCTGCAGCGGCGTGCTCGTCTTGAGCACCTCGAACCAGTCTTGCGCGACGCGCGCGGTGCGCAGCTGTTCCTCGAGCTCGTCGACCGCGCGCTCGAACGCCGAGACGTGGTCGCGCACCGGCCCGACGCCGCCGCCGGCGAGCGACTTCCAGGCGCCGGCCTTGTCACGCCAGAAGAGCGTGCCCGCGCGCTCGGGTTCGCCGGGCTTCGGCACCTCGTGGAGCACCAGCAGCAGGTGCCCGTCTTCGACCATGTGCCGCTGGCGGCCGACCGCCTCGCCCATGCGGGCGCGGAACTTCGGGGCACGTTCCACGATGTCGGAATGGCAGTTCGCATGTGGCCACAGGCTGATCAGGCCGTGTGACGCCTCCGTGGCAGGCCCGCGTCGCCGCCGAGGCGTGGTGGAAAAAACAAACCCCGTGCCGGACCCCGCGAAACCACGTGGGGCGCGCAACCCCTGCGCGTTTGCTGCCGTCCGACTCGTGCTTAACGTGGACTTCGGACCCGTTGACCGGGAGGGCGCGTGCACGACGTCACGGTGAGTTTGTATGGGTTGCTCGACGCGCTGCCCGACGCGGCGCTCCTCGTCGATGAGGAAGGCACGCTCGCGCACGCCAACTTCGCCGCCGGAGAGCTGCTCGGCTACGAGGTGCGCGAGCTCATCGGACGGCCGCTCGAAGAGCTGGTGCCACCGCGCTTCCGCGAGGTGCACCGCGCCCACGTCGCCACGTTCCACGACATGTCGCGCTCGGCGTCGATGGGCGATCGGCCGATGGTCTACGCGCTCTCGCGGGGCGGTGAGATTCCGGTGACCATCTCGCTCTCGCCGATGAAGTTCGGGGGCGACGAGTTCACGCTCGCGCTGCTGCGCGACGCGACCAGGTTGCACCGGCGGCTGGGCGAGGCGCTGACGCGGGCCGACACTGATGACCTCACGGGCCTGGGCAACCGCGCGTGGGCGCTCGCGTCACTCGAGAAGCGCGTGCAGTCGCGCGAGGCGCTCACGCTCTTCTTCCTCGACCTGGTGGGCTTCAAGGCGTTCAACGATCGCTTCGGCCACCACGTCGGTGACGAGGTGCTCAAGCTGGTGGCGCAGCGCCTGCGGCCCGCGGTGCGCTCGGTCGACGCGGCAGCGCGGCTGGGCGGTGATGAGTTCCTGGTGCTGATGCCCGGGTTGGTTGACCCGGGGCTCGTCGAGCAGCGCGCGACCGATCTCGCGCGGCGCATCGGGCAGCGGTTGCACCTGCCCAACGTGTCGCAGGCGATTGGCGTCACCATCGGCGCGGCGTTGTTTCCCACGCACGCGGCGACGGCGACGCAGCTGCTGCAGCGGGCTGATCAGGCGATGTACCGGGCCAAGCGGGAGCATCTCGATTTCTGTCTGTATGGGAGTCCGCCGGTGCCGCTCGTGTGAGGCGTGTCGCGGTCGGCCTCGAGGGTGGTGGGTGTGCTCTTCGTCGCGCGCCGTGCCGAACTGCGGGGTGCTTCTCGCTGCGGACGCTTCGTGACTCGTTGGTGCACTCTTCGTGAGGGTCACCGGGGAGTCGACCGCGGTGCGGATAACGCTGCCACAGCCCATTTTCCGCACCCGCGTCAGGCCCACCGTGCGTGAACTTCGCTCGTGGTCGAGGGGCTGCTCGTGCTGAGCAGGGACAGAATCCGTCACACCTCGCGTTGCTCTGAGGCTTGCTTTGTCGCTGTCCGCCTCAGGGGGCGGTGGTGTGCTCTTCGTCGCGCGCCGTGCCGGCGTGCGTGCTTCTCGCTGCGGACGCTCGTGGTCGAGGGGCTGGTCGCGCTGAGCACGGCCGGAATCCGTCACACCTCGCGTTGCCCTGCGGCTGCTGCGTCTCCCCTCACCCTGACCCTCTCCCCAGGGGAGAGGGGATTTGAGCGCCGCTCAGCACCACCGTCTCAGGTTCGAGCGTGCGCGTCAGCTTGCGGAAGGAGAACGTCGCGCCCGGCCACAGCCCGGCCACAGCATGACGTTGCGGCCCTTCTCATCGAGGTACCAGCTCGAGCACCCCGACGCCCACACCGTGCCCGGCATGCGCGCCTGCAGCTCAGCGTTGTACGCGGCCTCGACCTCGGGCTTCACCTCGATGGCCGTCGCCCCCTCGCGCTCCAGCAGGCGCAGGTGCTCGAGCACGAAGCGAATCTGGCTCTCAATCATGTACACCATCGAGTTGTGACCGAGCCCGGTGTTGGGCCCCATCAACGTGTACAAATTGGGGAAGCCGGGAATGGTCGTGCCGCGGAACGCGTGCATGCGCTCGCCCCACGCCGTGCCGAGCTCGACCCCGCCCCGCCCGATGACGCGCGTGCCATGCAGTGACGCCGCGACGTCGAAGCCGGTGCACCACGCGATGGCGTCGCACTCGATGCGCCGCCCGTCGGGAGTCACCACGCCGCGCTCGGTCACCTCCGCGACCGCGCAGCTCTCGAGCGTGACGTTCTCGCGGTTGAACGCCGGGTAGTACTCGTCGCTGATCAGCACGCGCTTGCACCCCATCGCGTACTTCGGCGTCAGCCGCTCGACGAGCGCTGGGTCCTTCACCTGGCTGCGCAGGTGGCGCTTCGAGAGCCGCTCGCCCAGCTTCATCACCCACGGCGCGCGCTTGAACGCCACCGCGCGCGACTCGAGCCGCGCGTAGATGCGCGCCCGGGCGAACTTCATCAGCGCGGGAAACCGCGCGTAGAGCCACTGCCAGAAGCCGCTGATGGGAGCGTCGTTGCGCGGCACGATCCACGCCGGCGTGCGCTGGAAGAGCGTCAACTGCTTCACCTTCGGCGCGAGCGCCGGCACGAGCTGAATCGCCGACGCGCCGGTGCCGACCACCACCACGCGCTGCCCGGTGAGGTCGACCGACTCGTCCCACGCCGCCGAGTGCAGCTGCTTCCCCTGGAACCGCTCCCGCCCCGGCACGTTGGGGAACTTCGGGTGGTGCAACCCGCCGACGCCGAGCACCAGGTGACGCCCGGTGAACGACTCGCCCTGCTTCGTGCTCACCACCCACAGGTGGCGCGCGTCGTCCCACCGCGCTTCGGTCACCTCGCAGCCGAAGTGGCAGTGCGGCTGCACTCGAAGTCGACGGCGACCTGGCGCAGGTACGCGAGGATTTCCTTCTGCGGCGCGTAGTGGTGCGACCACCGCGGGTTCGGCGCGAACGAGAAGGAATAGAGGTGCGAGGGCACGTCGCACGCGCAGCCCGGGTAGCGGTTCTCGCGCCACGTGCCGCCCACGCCGTCGCCCTTCTCGAGCACCACGTACGACTTGCCCTCGCGCGCGAGAGAGATGGCCATGCCCAGGCCCGAGAAGCCGGACCCGACGACGACCGCGTCGAAGACCTTCATGGCTGGAGCGACGCCTTCCACTGGCTGAGCAGCTCAGCATTCCCGTGCGACGAAGGGTGGAAATCGCGCGCGAAGTACGAGGCCCACGGGCGAATCAGCGAGCCAAGCGCCGACGGCTCGACCCACATGAAGCGGAACAGCCGCCACCATTCCCGCGCCGAGAAGAGCACCCCGCGCCGCGCGAAGAAGAGCACCAGGTTCGGCCCCATCAGGCCCCAGAAGAAGAGCGTCACCAGCAACATGATGCGGCTTCGCTCGAACCACGTGCCGCCCACCGCGAGGTAGGTGTCGAAGGCGACCGAGCGGTGCTCGTGCTCCTCGGCGGCATGCCAGCGCCACAGCCGCGCCATCACCGGGTGCGCGTCGCCGAGGAACTCCGGCCGCGACAAGACGCTCTCGCCCATGAGTGACGTGTAGTGCTCGAGCGCGCAGGTGATGGCGAGCTGCTTGCGCGGAGACAGCACGCGCGTCGCGAACCCGAGCAGCGCCTTCACCACCTTCTCGAGCGTGGCGATGGGCAGGCCTTCCGCGGCGAGCCGCTCGTTGTACGCGACGTGCTCTCGCGCGTGGAACCCTTCCTGCGCGCAGAACGCGGCGACCTCGGCGACGAGCTTCGGGTCGCTCAGCTGCGGCAAGAAGTGGCGCACCGACTTCACGAAGAAGCCCTCGCCGACGGGGAAGAAGATGGACAGCTGGTCCCAGTAGGCGGTGACGGCGACTCCGCCGGGGTGCCAGTCGCGCGGCACCTCGTGCAGCGGGAAGTGCAAATCGCGCGGTTCGATGGAGGCGGTGACCTTCGAGTCCATGGGCGCAGTGTGCCGAAGGTGCGAGGTGGGCGGCCATGCGCCGCGGTGTGGGCGTGGGCCACCGTGTTGTCTTCGTGGGCCACGCCCGGTGGTAGACCTGTGCGCGTGCTGCTCGGCGCCTACGCGTCCCACCTGGTCGACATCGCCGCGCGCTTCGGCGTCGAGGCCGAGGAGCTGCTCGGTCCGCTCGGGCTGACGCAGGCGAAGTTGACCGAGCCGGCGACCCGCCTCGACGTGCCGCGCATCGTCGCCCTCATCGAGCGTGCCCGGGAGCTGACCGGGGAGCCCGCGCTCGGCGTGTACCTCGGCCTCGCGATGCGCGCGTCGTGGCACGGGTACCTGGGCTTCGCGGTGCTCACCGCGCGCGACGTCGGCGACGCGCTGAAGATGGGCGAGAAGTACGTGCTCACCCGCACCTCCGCGCTGGGCTTCAAGCTCGAGGTGCGCGACGACGTGGCCACCGTCACCGTCGAGGAACGCGCCGACTTCGGTACCGCGCGCGACGTGGTGCTGCTCGCGGTGTTGCTGGGCTTCGCGTCCATCGGGCAGGCGCTCTCGGGGCTCGAGCTCGATGGGCGGGTCGAGCTGGCGCTGCCCAAGCCCGACTGGTTCGACGCGGTGAAGCTGCCGCGGCTCGAGCGCGTGAAGTGGGGCCAGGCCGCGCACCGGCTGGTGTTCGACGCCGACGTGCTCGAGACGCCGTTTCAGCTCGCCGACGCCGCGGCGCAGAAGCTCGCGGCCGAGCAGTGCGAGCGGGAGCTGGCCTCGCTCGACCACGGCACGCGGTTTTCGTCGCGGGTGCGCGAGCTGGTGCTCGACGAGCGCGGCGTGGTCGACGTCGACGCGGTCGCCAAGGCGTTGCACGTCAGCGCGCGCACGCTGAAGCGCCGGCTGTCGGCCGAGGGCACGAGCTATTCCGAGCTGCTGGAAGACGAGCGTCGCGCGCGGGCCGAGGTGCTGCTGAAGGACCCGGCGAAGTCGGTGAAGGAGATCGCCGCTGCCCTCGGGTACGCCGACACCGCAGCTTTTTCGCACGCGTACTCGCGGTGGACGGGGCGGTCTCCGAGCGACGCGCGCTCGTGAGTTGGTGGTGCATCTGCGCGCAGGGCGAAGCGTGACAGCGACGCCGTGGTCGGGGCGGAGGCTTTCCGAGCGCGCGTGAGCTGGCCTCGCGCTTGCTCTGGCCGCCGGCCATGCGAGCTCTCCTGGTGGTGCTGGTGCTGGCGTTGGGATCGGGTTGCCCCGGTGGTGGCAACGGACCGTGTACTTCTCCCGAGGTGTTGTTTCCCGCGGCGCGCGCGACGGCGACGTCGGTCGATGCGGGCATGGTGCGGATCGACGTGCGTTGGCAGGTCAACGCGTCGGTGCCTGATGCGTTCTATGCGCAGCCGCTCGTGTCGGGCGATGCGCGGCTGGTCGACGCGGGCACTTCTTTCGTCGAGCTGATCAGCACGCGGCCCTTCAGCAGTGGCAGCGTCAACGCTCGCCTCGAGTACTTCGAGGGCCGGCGCGGTCGTGCCAGCACATCGGCATGGACGATACGTACGTGCTCGAGGTGTCGGTGCCGGTGCCGACCGATGGCGGGACGTCGACTGGCACCATCAAGACCGACGTGCAGCTCGGCGCGCTGTGAACGCCCGAAAGACTCCGCACGCTGATCACTGCGTCTCCCCTCACCCCAACCCTCTCCCCACGGGGAGAGGGGGCTGGCGTGGTGGACCGATCGGTCACTCTTTTGTTACACGGCCGCCCATGCACCACTCCCTCGCCCGCGTGCTGATCAGTGCGGTCTGCATTTCCCTCGTCAGCGGCTGCAGCTGCGGCCACGACAACATCATGGACTCGCCCGACGGCGGCGAGACCGGCGGTGGCACGGGGACGGGCGGCGGCACCGGCGGAGGCACGGGCGGCGGCGGCACCGATGAAGACGCGGGCACCGATGCGGGCACGACGCCCATCGACGCGGGCTTCATGCTGCCCGACGGCGGCGGCTACCCCATCAAGCACATCATCGTCATCGTGAAGGAGAACCACACCTTCGATAACTACTTCGGCACCTTCCCCGGGGCCGAAGGCACCACGACGTACCAGCTGAGCGACGGCGGCACCGGCACCTGCGGCCGCGCGCCCGACAACACGTTCCGCGACATGGACCACAGCAACGGCGCGGCCATCACCGACTGGAACGGCGGCAAGATGAACGGCTGGGACCGCGTGGCCGGCACGAGCCGCTTCGGCGACAACCTCGCGTACGCGCAGTACCGCGAGCAGGACATTCCCAACTACTGGGCCTACGCGCGCGCCTTCACGCTCGGTGACCACTTCTTCGCGCAGCAGCTCGGCCCGAGCTTCCCCGGTCACCTCGCGGTGCTCGCGGCGCAGGCGGGCTGGGCGAAGGGCAACCCCGACACCAGCCTCATTCACCCGTACTGGGGCTGCGACCAGGCGGCGAGCACGCGCATTCCGGTCGAAGACCAGATGACGTGCACCACCAAGGACGTCTTCCCGTGCTTCGACATTCCGTCGGTGCCTGACGTGCTCCCGGCCGGCACCACGTGGAAGTTCTACGGCTCGAACTTCTACGCACTGAACGAGACGTGGTCGATGTTCAACGCGGTCCGCAACATTCGCTACTCGCCGCAGTGGGCGAACATCGTCAACGCGAACGACTTCGAGAGCGACATCGACAACCACCAGCTGCCGCAGGTCTCGTGGCTCGTGAACCAGGACCTCGCCGACGAGCACCCGCAGGTCGGCGGCGTCTGCTTCGGCGAGAACTGGACCGTGCAGAAGATCAACAAGCTGATGCAGAGCGAGTACTGGAAGGACACCGCCATTCTCTTCACGATGGACGACTTCGGCGGCTGGTACGACCACGTGCCGCCTCCGCGCCAGTACGGCTGCGCGCCGACCACCGACCCGTACGGCCTCGGCTTCCGCCTGCCGCTCATCGTCATCTCGCCGTACGCGAAGCCCGGCTTCATCTTCAAGGAAGTGTCGGAGCACGCGTCGATCCCCCGCTTCATCGAGAAGATCATGGGCAGCACGCAGGCGCTGTCGGACCTCGACCCCGCCGCGCAAGACGGCCAGGCCAACGACCTGATGGGCGCGTTCGACTTCACGCAGACGCCGTTGCCGCCGTTGGTGCTCCAGAAGCGCAGCTGTCTGTGAGAAGTTGCGCCCCTCCATGGGCAGCTACTGGGCAGCACTCTCGCTTCGTGTGCAGGCGGCCATCGCGGTCGTGGTGCCCTGCGTCGCCGTCGCGCTGTTCACCAGCATCTACTTCCCGAGCCGGCTGAACGAGCAAGCCGGGCAGTCGCTCGAGAAGCAGGCGGTGAGCGTCGGGCAGCTCGCGGTGAACAACGCGGCGCCCATCATGCGGCTCATCCGCGACGGGCTCGCCACGCCGGCCGAGCTGAACGGCATCTTCGAGGGCGTGCGCGCGGGCGGCAACGTGATGCACCTCGGCGCGCTCGCCGTCACCAAGGAGCAGGTGAAGACCGAGGGCGGCAAGCGCTACCTCGAGGTGAAGGCGCAGGACACCAAGGTGCAGATCCAGGGTGACCTCCCGCCGGGCCGGTACGAGCTCGCGCCTCCGGGCGAGTGCACCGTGGAACGCGGCGCGGTGCTCGACGTGCGCTGCACCGCGGTCGACCAGGAATTCGAAGCGGCGATGGTGGTGCGCTTCTCGCTCGAGCAGTTCGTCGCGCTGCAGCGGGAGAACCAGGTCGCCGGCCTGTGGGTGCTGCTCGCCGCGGTCGTCGCGGGCCTGACGCTCGCGCTCTTCTTCTCGGGCGCCATCGCCGGTCCGCTCGGCGTCGTCACGCGCGTCGCCCGCGAGGTCGCGCTCGGTGACGTGTCGGTGCAGCAGGTCGAGGTCGGCGGCGCGAACGAGGTGCAGTCGATGGCGACCAGCGTGAACGACATGCTCAAGTCGTTGCGCTCGCTCGTCTCGGAGATGGTGGCGCTCACCCGCCGCCTCGGCGACGCCGCGAAGGGCCTCAACGCCGCGAGCAGCGACCAGACGCACGTCACCAGCCAGCAGTCGGCCTACGCGCAGCAGATCGCCGCGACCTTCGAAGAGCTCAGCCGCACCGCCGAGAGCATCACCCGCTCGACCGAGGTGGTGGAGCAGGCCGCGGTGCGCACCAACCAGGCCGTCGACGAGGCGCGCGCGGTGGTGCAGGAGATGGTGGGCGGCATGACCGAGATTCGCCGCGAGGCGAAGGAAGTCGCCGACGCCATCACGCGCCTCAACGCCGACGTGCAGCAGGTCAGCCGCATCGCGCAGGTCATCAAGCAGGTGGCCGACCGCAGCGACCTGCTCGCGCTCAACGCCGCGCTCGAGGGCACCAAGGCCGGTGAAGTCGGCCGTGGCTTCAGCGTGGTCGCCGCCGAGATGCGCAAGCTCGCCGAGAACGTGGCGCAGTCGGCGCGCGACATCGGCCGCATCGTCGAGAGCGTGCAGGCCTCGGGTGACGTCGCGGTGGTGCGCGCGAAGGAAAGCGTCGAGTCGTCCGACCGCGGCGTGAACGTCGCCGAGCGCGCGCAGAATTCCTTCCAGCAGATTCAGCAGCTCTCGCAGGGCACGAAGGAAGCGGCGCAGCAGATCGCCGTCGCCACGCGGCAGCAGCGGCAGTCGAGCGAGCAGGCCGTGCAGGGCGCGCGCAACGTGGCCGACCTCGTGAAGCAGGGCGTCGACGCGACGGGGCGCACCACGCGCATCGCGCAGGACCTGCAGGCGTCGGTCGATGCGCTCACCGCGGTGACGGGCCGGTTCAAGGTCGAAGGCCGCAACTGATCAGCCTGACATGAAGCGTCGACTGAAGCGGCTCGCGGTCGGGTTCGCAGCGCTGGTCGGTCTGCTCCTCTGTGTCGGGCTCGCGTGGGAAGCTTTCACCCGCGGCCAGCTCGTGACGCGGTTTCCCGTGCCCGGCACGCTGGTCGATGTCGGCGGTCACCGGCTGCAGCTCGATTGCCGCGGCGAGGGCGAGCCCACCGTGGTCTTCGAGTCGGGCATCGACACCGGCGGGGCGCTCGCGTGGTCGAAGGTGCACGACGCCGTCGCGAAGGTGACGCGCGCGTGCGCGTACAGCCGCGCGGGCCTGATGTGGAGCGAGCCCAGCGCCGACGTTCGCGACGCGAAGCACATCGCTGATGAGCTGCACGCGCTGCTGGCCAAGGCCGGCGTCGCGCGGCCCGTGGTGCTGGTGGGCCACTCGCTGGGCGGCGTGTTCGCGATGACGTTCACCGCGCAGTACCCCGAGGAGGTCGCCGGCGTGGTGCTGGTCGACGCGTCGCACCCCGAGATGAAGCAGCGCATGAACGCCGCGGGCCTCGAGCTGCACGAGCCGCTGCTGCCGTTGCAGATTGCTCGCGCGCTCGCGCGGACGGGCGTCGTGCGCGTGGTGGTGGGCGACGAAGACGCTGAGGCCGCGTTCGTTCCTGGCTCGCTCGGCGCGATGGTCTCGGAGATCGAAGCCGCTGACACGAGCCTCGCGCAGGCGTCGGCGCTGCGGGGCTTCGGCGACCGGCCACTCTTCGTGCTCACGGCCGGCAAGTTGTCGGACGAGTTCGCCGCGCAGGCTCAGTTGTCGCCGCAGCAGAGCGCGGTGTTCCAACAGCAGTGGCGCAAGCTGCAGGACGAGCAGGCCTCGTGGTCGACGCGCAGCCAGCACGTCGTGGTGGCCGACACGGCGCACGACATCCACCGCGACCGGCCCGAGGAGGTCATCGCCGCGGTGAAGTGGGTCGTGGCGAAGGTCCGCGAGCGCTGATCAGGCATTGAGGGACGAGGTCCCCACAGCGAAAAGTCCGAACACGTGAATCAGCTGCACCTCTCACTCCCGAAAACCGCCCCCGTTGCGGGCATTTCCCGAGGGTGTCGGACCCGCGCGGTAGATTCGAGGCCATGAACGAACTGGCCAAATTCCTCGGAGCGATGTTCACGCTGTCCATCGGCGTCGAGCGCGTGGTCGAAGTCATCAAGGGCGCGCTCAACTCGAAGAACTACCTCGTCAAGCCGCACCCGCACGCGCACACCCCGGGCCGCGACGCGGGCATTCAGCTCATCGCCGCGCTGGTCGGCACGCTCATCGTCACCCTGGTCGGCGCCGAGAAGTTCCTGCCCACCGACGTGCACCTCGATCGCGGCGGGCTCATCGCGGTCACCATTCTGCTCGGCGCGATGTCGAGCGGCGGCTCGGCGTTCTGGAACCAGACGCTGTCGATCGTCGCGGCCGCGCGCGCGCAGCGAGAAGTCGTGCTGCAGGGGCTCGGCGGCGTGCTGCCCTCACCGACGCCTGCTCCGGCTGACCCTCACCAGGACACGTCGAAGCGCGTGTAACCGTCGGCGCGCTCTTCGAAGGTCACCTTCGCGTTCGGTTGGCCGAGCTCGCCGAGCGCGTAGATGAGAATGCCCCGCACGTACGTCGGCATCTTGCCGATGTCGTTGAAGAGCAGCTCGATGTGCGTCGGCGAGAGCTCCTTCGGGTACACCTTCGTCATGTTGTCGGCGGTCTCGAAGTTCTCCGCCATGCGCAACGCGCGCGGCGCGGCCCGAGCAGCTTCAAGACCATGAACACGCCGCGGCCGACGAGCCCGTCGAAGTAGCCGATGAGGATTTCGCGGCCGAGCACCTCGAGCCCCGCCGCCTCGGTGCCGTCGGGCGTGAGCTTGCGCGCGAGCAGGCGCAGCAACCGTTCCCAGTCGTCGCGGCCGACGTCGCGCGGCTTCTCGAGGTTGAACTCCCGCAGCTCACCCGGCGTCATCAGGTTCCGGCGCTTGATGACCTGGTTGAGCAACGCCTCCACCGAATGGCGGAAGACGACGCCCTCGGCTGGCCTGGCATCGGGTAGGTTGTCCGCCATGGGAAAGACCATCGCCCTCACCGACGCGCAGTTCAAAGCTGAAGTTCTCGATTCGAAGACGCCCGTGCTGGTCGACTTCTGGGCCACGTGGTGCGCGCCCTGCATCGCCATGGAACCGAAGCTCGAAGAGCTCGCCACCACCCACGAAGGGAAGCTCAAGGTGGTGAAGGTGAACATCGAGGAGAACCAGGTCACCGCGCAGAGCTTCGGCGTGCGCTCGCTGCCGAACTTCCTCATCTTCCAGGGCGGCAAGGTCGTCGGCCAAATCGCCGGCGCGGTCAGCAAAGAGAAGCTGCAGGAAGCCGTGCAGAAGGTGCTCTAAAGCCGCAAAACGGAACACTGTCAGCGCGAGGTGTGTTCGTCTGCGCGCATGCTCGCGCTCGCGCTGGTCTCGACCGCCGTTCTCGCTGCACCTCCTGCTCCCGCTGACGTTCCCCCGGCGCTGAAGGACTGGGTGCCGTGGGTGCTGCACCACCGCCAGGTCGAGAGCTGCCCGTTCCTCACCGGCCGTGAAGAGAAGGTGTGCGCGTGGCCCGGCCGCCTCGCGTTGACGCTCGACGACAAGGGTGGCCGCTTCACGCAGGGCTTTCGCGTCGACGGCGAAGAGACGTGGCTCGCGCTGCCCGGTGAGCCGCGCCGCTGGCCGCAGCACGTGCAGGTCGACGGCAAGCCCGCCGTCGTCGTCGCGAAGGACTCGCGGCCGGTGGTGCTGATTCCCCCGGCGAGCACACCGTCACCGGCGACTTCGCGTGGGACTCGATGCCCGAGGCGCTGCTGGTGCCCGGCGACACGGGCCTCGTCTCGCTCTCGTTGAAGGGCCAAGGCGTGCCGCTGCCCAACCGCGACGCCGAGGGCCGCGTCTTCCTGCAGCGCGAGTCGAAGCAGGAAGAGACCGACCGCGCCGACCTCGACGTGCACCGCCTCGTCACCGACGACATCCCGCTCACCATCCTCACGCAGGTGACGCTGAAGGTGTCGGGCCGCAGCCGCGAGCTCGAGCTGGGGCGCGCGCTGCCCGAGGGCTTCGTGCCGATGTCGCTGAGCAGCGGGCTGCCGGTGCGCGTCGAGAGCGACGGTCACCTCCGCCTGCAGGTGCGCCCGGGCACGTGGGTGGTGCAGCTCACCGCGCGCAGCGAGGGCCTCGTCAACGAACTCAAGCGCCCCGACCCCAAGGGCACGTGGATGGAAGGCGATGAGGTGTGGGCCTTCGACGCGCGCCCGTCGCTGCGCCAGGTGCTGGTGGAGAACGTGAACGCGGTCGACCCGACGCAGACCACGCTGCCGACGGAATGGCGCGGCCGGCCGGCGTACGCGATGGGCCCCACCGACGTGATGAAGCTCACCGAGCGGCGCCGCGGCGACTCCGAGCCCGCGCCCGACGTGCTCAACCTGCACCGCACGCTGTGGCTCGACTTCGACGGCAAGGGCTACACCGCGAGCGACAAGCTGGGCGGTCAGCTGCACCGCAGCTGGCGGCTCGAGGTGCAGCCGGGCACCGAGCTCGGGCGCGTGGTCACCACCGGCGCCGACCAGTCCATCACGCGGCTCGACGCGGCCGGGAAGTCGGGCGTGGAGCTGCGGCAGGGCGCGCTCGCCATCGAGGCCGACTCGCGGCTGACCGGTGACGTGTCGCACATCAGCGCGGTGAGCTGGGACGCAGACTTCAACAGCGTCACCACGACGCTCCAACTGCCTCCCGGCTGGCGACTCGTGAGCGCGAGCGGCGCCGACTCGGTGCCGGGCACGTGGTTCGACCAGTGGACGCTGTTCGACTTGTTCCTCGTGTTGATCATCGCCGTCGCCATCGCGCGGCTCTTCGGCATTCCGTGGGGCGTGCTCGCCGCGGTGACGCTCGGGCTCGCGTGGCAGGAAAACGACGTGCCGCAGTTCAGCTTCCTCGTGGTGCTGGTGCTCGAGGGGCTCTTCCGCGTGCTGCCGGCGGGAAGCTTGAAGAGCGTGCTCAAGCTGACGCGGCTCGCGGCGTGGGCGGCGCTGGTCATCATCACCGTCGCCTTCTCGGTGCAGCACGTGCGGCAGGGCATGTACCCCGCGCTCGCGCAGAACCGCTCGCTGGGCGGCGTGAAGTCGTACAGCGAGTACAACTTCGAGAACGTCTCGACGTACCAGCGCAGCTCGATGGGCTCGCTCGGCGGCGACGGCTGGGCCGGCGGCGGCATGCAGGGCTACGACAACGACATCACCGTCGCCGATGGGCTGGTGCAGAAGGAACAGGACGAGGAAGCGCGCGCCCCGACGCCACAGGCGCAGACGAAGTCGGTGCCGCAGAAGCTGAAGCAGCGCGCGCTCAACCCGCGCGACTACGACAAGAACGCGACGGTGCAGACGGGTCCGGGGCTCCCGCGGTGGGACTGGCAGAGCGTGGCCATCAACTTCTCCGGCCCCGTGCAGCGCGACCAGCAGCTGAGCTTCTTCTTCCTCGGGCCGGTGGCGAACCTGGTGCTCGCGTTCGTGCGCGTCATCTTGCTGATGCTGTTGGTGGTGGTGTTGCTCGGCCTGCCCGGTGGCTTCTGGCCCGAGGGGCTCAAGAAGGCGGTGAAGGTCGCTCCGGCGGCGGCGCTGCTGGCGCTGCTCTTCGCGATGCCCGCGTTCGCGCAGGAGGTGCCTGATCAACCCATGCTCGACGAGCTGCGCGCGCGGCTGACGGAGAAGCCGACCTGTGCGCCGAACTGCGCGTCGATTCCCCGCCTGCAGCTCGAGGCCTCGGAGAAGACGCTGCGGCTGCGCGTCGAGGTGCTCGCGGGCGCGTCGACCGCGGTGCCGCTGCCCGGGAGCGCGTCGCAGTGGGTGCCCGAGACGGTGCTGCTCGACGGCAAGGCGACCTCGGGGCTGATTCGCCAGGGAGACTCGCTGTGGCTCGCGGTGACGCCCGGTGCGCACCAGGTGCAGCTCGAGGGGCCGCTGCCGCCGCGCGACACGGTGCAGGTGGCGCTGCCGCTCCACGCGTACCGCGTCGAGGCGAAGGTCGAGGGGTGGACGCTCGATGGCTTGCACGAAGACGGGCTGGCCGACGACAACCTCCAGCTCTCGCGCAAGGCGACCAACGAGAAGGGCCAGGCCGCGGCGCTGCAGACCGGCACGCTGCCTCCGTTCGTGCGCGTCGACCGCACGCTGGTGCTGGGCCTGACGTGGACGGTGGAGACCCGCGTCGAGCGGCTCACGCCGACCGGCAGCGCGGTGGTGCTCGAGGTGCCGCTGCTCGCCGGTGAGTCGGTGACGTCGAGCGACGTGCGCGTGCAGGGCGGCAAGGCGCTGGTGAACATGCCGCCCAACGAGACGGAAGTGGCGTGGACCTCGGTGCTCGAGACGAAGAGCGCGCTGCAGCTCACCGCGCCGACGGGCTTGCCGTGGATCGAGTGGTGGCGGCTCGACGTCGCGCCGGTGTGGCACGTGACCATCGCGGGCATTCCCGTGGTGCACCAGCAGGACGACACCGGCGCGCGACTGCCCGAGTGGCACCCGTGGCCCGGCGAGGTGGTCAACATTGAGGTCGGCCGGCCCGAGGCGCTCGGCGGTCAGACGCTCACCATCGACCAGAGCCGGCTCGCGGTGTCTCCGGGGCGCGCGCGACCGACGTGACGTTCACCGCGAACTTCCGCAGCTCGCGCGGTGGGCTGCACCCGTTCTCGTTGCCGGAGGGCGCGGTCCTTCAATCGGTGACCATCAACGGCACGCAGCAGCCGATTCGCCAGGAAGGCCGCACCGTCTCGATTCCGCTCGTGCCCGGCTCGCAGTCGGTCGAGCTGAGCTGGCGGCAGGGCGACACCATGGGCTTCACGTGGCAGACGCCGCCGCTCGAGGTGGGCACCGCGACGGTGAACGCCGACCTCGAGGTGAACGTGCCGCGTGACCGCTGGGTGCTCTTCGTGCGCGGTCCGGGGCTCGGGCCGGCGGTGTTGTTCTGGAGCTTCCTGCTGGTGCTGCTCGTGGTGTCCATCGCGCTGGGGCGCACGCAGTACACGCCGCTGTCGACGCTCAAGTGGGTGCTGCTCGCGCTCGGGTTGTCGCAGGTGCCGATTCCCGCCATCGGCTTCGTGTTCGCGTGGCTGCTGTTGCTCGGGTGGCGCGAGAAGTCAGACAACGTGTCGCGCGGGTGGTTCAACCTGCGGCAGCTGGCCATCGTCGGGGTGACGGGCGTGGCGCTCATCATCCTCGGCGTGTCGGTCTACGAGGGCCTGCTCGGTCAGCCCGAGATGCAGGTGCAGGGCAATGGCTCGAGCGCGGCGTACTTGCGGTGGTTCATGGACCGCACGAGCGCGACGTTGCCGCAGGCGTCGGTGGTGTCGGTGCCGATGCTCGCGTACCGCGGGGCGATGCTCGCGTGGAGCTTGTGGATGGCGCTGTCGTTGTTGAGCTGGCTCAAGTGGGGGTGGAAGGCATTCTCGACGGGCGGGTTGTGGAAGTCGGCGCCTCCGTCGGTGCCGCCGGCTGCGCCGCCTGCAGCTCCGCCGCCGCCCCTCGCGAAGTAGCGAACAGAGCTCCCTCTCCCCCGCGGGGGAGAGGGTTGGGGTGAGGGGAAACCAACAACCGAGCTTGAACTCAGCACGCGCTCTCGACGCTACGCAGACGCCGTCGGCCCCTCCCCGAGATCAACGCGCTGACGCTGGCGCCAACTTCGCCAAACCCAGCCGCGCCTGGTCACCGCTGAAGACGACCGTGCCGACGACGAGCAACGAACCCCACACCGCGAGCCGCCCGCTGCGCACCCCGCTCACCTCGACCACCGTCGTCCGCAGCTTCGGCGTCTCGACGAGCGAAAGCCGCGTGAGCTGATCAGACACCAACGTCGACCCCGACATGTGCAGCCGCGGCACGAGCAACACGTCGTTGCCCACCGACACCGCGTCCCCGAGGAACCACTCGGCCTCCTCGAGATCAGCGATCGGCACCGCCGGCCCCACCGGCGCGCCGCGCTCATCGAGCTCGAGGCGATCGACCGCGAAGCGCCCCACCTGCCCAGGTGGGTTCACGTTGCGCACCACCACCATCGCCCGCGGCCCCACGAAGCGCGCAGACCCCACGCCGCGCGCGACCACCGAGCGCTGCTCGACGCGCACCGCGCCGCCATCGACCCGCAGTCGCGCCACCACCACCCCGCCCTCCTCGCGCCCCGGCACGCTCTGCCCGCGCGCAACGAGGAAGCCACCGGGCACCGGCACCGCGGTCACCAGGTCGGCCTGCGACGGGAACGACGCCATCGACTCCGAGGTCTGCGAACCGGCCGCGAAGACCGTCGTCACCGAGAGCACCGCGCCGTCACCATTGACCAACGCGACGTCGAGCCCGCCGAGGTACGAGTGGTCGCGCGTCGACAGCCCGAGGAGGAAGGGACCTTCGGGCGCGCCGACGAGGAACACCGGCCGCCCGATGAGCAGTGCGCGCTCTGGCCCCGGCTTGCCGCTCGCGTCGACCGCATGCACCGCGGTCGCGCCCACCGTGCCGAGCGCCGCGAGCCAGCCCTTCGTCGTCGCGACCAGCTCGACGCGATCGACCGCGCGACCGAAGCCCGTTGAGGCCGGCCCCAGCGCGAGCGAGTCGTTCGCGCGCGCGAAGAAGACCTGCCCACAGCCGCCGCGCCCCGCCCAGAGCACGCCGAGCTCCTTGCCCTTCGCCGCGAGCGCGAGCGGACCGGCGGGCGCCTGCGCGACCGGCGGCGTCGACCACTTCATCGCGCCACCGGGCGGCAGCTGCGAGACCGGCGCGCACCCGCTCGTGTCGAACGTGCACCGCGGCGTGCACCGCAGCGTGCCTTCACCCTGGCCGAGCGAGGCGCAGCTGGCGTTGCCGAGGTCCTTGCCGTCGCACACCTCGCGAATCTCCTGCGTCGGCGAGCACGGGCAGTTGGTGTTGCCGTAGGCGCACGGCGCGCACTGCCCGGGGATGACGCTCACCACGTCGCGCGTGCCGTTGCCGCACTGCGTACCCAT
>JAXLYB010000009.1:0-318354 GCA_046351675.1 Myxococcaceae bacterium | reverse complement strand
GTGCACCGCGCGGAGGGCTCACCGGCAGCAGCTGCCAGAACGTCTGCACGGCCCGCTCCACGCCCGGCGCATCACCGCCGAAGATCGCCACCCCGCTCTTCGTGACGCTCAGCGTGTAGCCCTCGCGCTCGAGCCCGCTGTCGAGGCACAGCCGCAGCTCGACCTCGGGCGCATCGGCGACCTGCTTCCACGCGAACCCGGTGACCTCGCGGAGCCGAGCGACCAGCCGGTCCGCTGTCGGCTGCAGGGCCTCGTGGCACGTCGACACGCGCGCATTCGGCCCGAAGACGAAGCTCCCCGACGACGCGGGGCTGACCGTGCGCGGCTGCGGAATCAACCGATCCCACGGCTCGACGTCGTTGACGGGCTGGGGCGTGCACGAGGCAGCAGCGAAGGCCGCCGCCACCGCGAGCGCGAATCTCACCGCTTCAGCAACTTCTTCAGCCGCGGGACCATGTCGTTGAGCGCGCCATCGCCCTTCACGCCGCCCGACATCTTCTCGCCGGCCTTCCCGTCGGGGCCGGGCAACGCGACCATGGGAATGAGCTCGGAGTCGTAATTCCCATACGCGAGGCGCTCGTTGTCGACGTCGACGTCGAAGGCGAGCACGTCGACGTCACCGAACTCGGCGTCGAGCTGGCCCTTCTCGGCGGCGTCGTGAAAGCGGCGGCACGGCTCGCACCAGGTGGCGCCGGCGTAGACGAGCAACGTGCGGTTCTCGGCCTTCGCGGCGGCCATCTTCTCGAGCACCAGCTTCTCGACGGCGGCAGGCTCGACGGGCGCGGGAATGAGCTTCAACTTGCCCAGCGGCTTCTTCGGCGCCGAGGGCTCGTCTTTGCAGCCGGCGAAGAGGGCGAGGGACAGGACGGCGACGTACGTGAGGCGGGGCATTCGGGGCGCAGTGTGTCACGGCTTTGGCTGGCTCGTCTCGCGGCGGTGTGCTCGGGTCCTGCCCGCATGAAGGGCATCCACCTGGTCGAGGTGCAGCTGGAGTCGAACGTCGAGTTCTTCAACACGCACGCGCGCGCGGGCTGCGTCGGCCTCGTGGGCGGCGAGGCGTTCATCGACAAGTCGATTCGCAAGGCGCAGCGCAAGGTGACGAAGGACGCGGGCTTCTCGAAGTACAGCCACGCGTTCTTGTTCACCGGGCCGCGCGAAGACGGGCACCTCTACGCGCTCGAGAGCGACATCGAGTTCCACAAGGAACGCGTGCAGATCGGCGTGCAGGAGAACCGCGTCGAGAAGTACGCCAGCGTGAAGGACTACCCGCACGTGGCGATCATGGATCTCGAGCTGACGCCGGCGCAGGCACGCGCGGTGTTGGGCGAGGGGCTCGAGCTGATGCACAAGCGCACGCAGTACTCGCTGCGCGAGCTGCTGGCGGTGAGCTGGTCGCTGAAAAACCCGTTCAAGCGGCAGGGCAAGAACGCGCTCGCGCAAGAGCGGGCGCTGTTCTGCTCAGCGTTCGTGCAGCACTGCTACCTGAAGGTGGGAATCGACTTCTCGCCCGACGTCGAGACGAAGCTCACGCTGCCCGAGGACCTCGCGCAGACGAAAGTGGCGCACCGGCTCTTCGTTCGGACGTGACCTCTTAGAGGAACGCCGGATCGACCGGCTGGGGGCCGGGGACGATGTCCGCGATGTCGGGGTCGACGTCACCGGGCTGGCGAGGCTGGCGGGCGGCCTTTTCCTTGGCGCGCTCTTCCTTCTTCGCTTCCTTCTCCTGGCGGTGCTGCTGACGGGCCTGTTCCTTCTGACGCTTGGTGAACCCGACCTTCATGGCGTACCTCCCAGGAAACGAAACGTGAGACGAGGCAGATACCATATTCAGGGCATTTGTCTCCCTCTCCTCCTGAGGAGGAGAGGCCCCGGGTGAGGAGAAACCCCAACGGTTCAAGGCACCTGGTAGCGCGCCACCAACCACTTCCCGTACCCCGCAAGCTCTTCGCGCAAAGCCTTCGGCTCAATCACCTCGACATGTTCGCGCCACGACGCGACCCAGTTGGTGACCTCATACGAGGGAGTGCACTCGAAGCTGAGCACCACGGTCCCATCGGTCTTGACCTCGAGCCGCTCCGACGGGTGCCACGATCGCTCCTCGATGTAGGGCCGAGCGAACGCATCGAACCGCAGCACGAAGCGCTGGGTGCCCTTGCCGATGAAGATGCCGAACGCAGTCGCCTCGAGGCGCTGCGGGTCGTACTCGGGAGGCAGCGGCGCGGTGCCCTCGTGCACCTTGAGCTTCTGCAGGCGGTGCAGGTTGAGCAGCAAGACGGTCTTGAACTTCGGCTGCCACGCGTGGAGGTAGAGCGCGCCGTGGTGCACGAGGAGTCTCAACGGCAGCACCTCGAAGTCCTTCTGCTGATTGCCTGAGGTGGGGGCGCGGTAGGTGACGGTACACGGGTGGCGGCCGCTGATGGCGCCGATGAGCGGCCAGAGCACGTCGGGCGGCGCCTGGCGCCACACGAACTTCTCCCAGCTGAAGAACGCCTGGTCGAGCGAGCGGAGCTGTTCCCTGCCCTTCGCGCCGAGGGCCTCTTCGATGCGATCGGCGAGCTCTTCCATGACCGAGAAGAGGCTGTCGGTGCGGCGGAGCACCTGCGCCTCGGCCATCGCCAGTCTCAACGCGAGGAAGTGGGAGGCCTCGAAGAGGTTGGTGAGCGAGGTCGAAGCGCCGGCGTTGAGCCGCCACCGTTTGCGTGCGCCGTCGCCTGACGACTCACTGATGAGCGGGATGCCGGCTTCCTGGATCGCGTCGAGGTCGCGGCGAATGGTGCGGGTGGTGGTGCCGTAGCGTTCGGCGAGCTCGTACAGGTCTGCGCCGCCGGTGCGATCGATGTCGCGCAAGAGGCGAAGGATGCGAACGACCTGCTCATTGCGAGCGGCGTCAGCGTTGCCGTTGCCGTTGGGTGTCTTCTTCGACGTGGCCACCAGGAATTCCCCCTCGTGCGCAGAGTAGGTCAGCGTGCGAGCGCGTCGAGTTGAGCACCGAGGCATGACGCCTCAGGTCACAGGCGCGTGACGCGCAGCGAGATCTCGTCAGACAGCTCGAGGCGTTGGAAGAGCCCGAGCGGCGCGGAGCGAATGGGCTCACCGGCGAGCGCGAGGCCGTTGGTGCTGCCGGTGTCGAAGATCCACGGGGTGCCGTCGAGATCGAGGAGCGCGGCGTGCACGCGCGAGAGCGAGGGATCGTCGAGGCGCAGCTCGCACCGCTCGTAGCGGCCAATCAACGCACCGCGGGCGAGCTGGCCCTGGGTGAGGTCGAGTTCGGAGTGCCCGAGCGGAGAGCGCAGCTCGAGGTGGCACCGGTCGCCCGAGCGGTCTGCGAGCGAGGTCGCCTCGGCGACGCGAGCGGGAGGACGCAGCTTCAACGAGCGAAACGGATCAGTCCCGCGCACGTCCCACGGCACGCCCTCGCCGGTGGGCACGCAGACGAAGAGGAACTCCGAGGCCTGGATTAGCGCCGCGAAATCGAACTCGAGCAGTCGAGCGGGCGCGCCGGTGACGGTGACGAGGTGAGCGGAAAAAAGCCCGCGAGGAGTGCCGAGATCGAGCGCCGCAAACCGCACGCGCTCACGATGCCGCCGAACGACGAACAGCACATGCCGCAACGACAGCGCGGGATCGAGCGGCAGCGGCAAGTCGACGAAGTCATGCCGGCCGACGACCCCACTCCGAGGCGTCTCCGTCGCAGCGAACCAGCACCGCCCCACCTCGGCGCGACCATGCGCGGGGTGAATGGCGAAGACGAAGAGCCCGGGCCGACGCTCCTCGCGAACGGCGGCGGCCATGCCGCGTTGCTCGGCGTTGAAGAGCTCGTCGACGGTGGCGAACTCATCGGGGTACTGAAGGTCGAGCTGCAACCTCCCCGCGACGCGAGTCCCCTCAGTCGAGCGAAACGGAGCAGCACTCGCATTCAGCCGCGCATACCGGGTGGTGGGCATACCGACATCATCCCACCATGGGTGTGACGCCAGAGGTCACCCCCTGTCTCCCTCTCCTCCCGAGGAGGAGAGGGTCGGGGTGAGGAGTAAAACGAAGTGCACGATGCGCAAGGCCTGGCCCATCGCCGGAGCGATCCTCGGCGCCGTGACGAGCGTGACCCCGCTCGAGCTCGGGCTCTGCCTCGCCCCGTGCGCCACGGTCCTGCTGCTCCTCGCGAGCACGTCACCGAGCCGGCGCCCGACCGACCGCGAGTTCAAAGCCTTCGCCCTGTTGGCCGCCGCGATCCCCGCCATCACCCTGCTGATCCCCCTGAAGTACATCGATCGTGAGACAGTGACGCTCACCGCCGGCTGCCACGCGCTGAGCGAACTGCACGGAGCACGCTTCGCCACCGACCGCCGCATGAGGCTGTCAGCGCACCCCACGCCGGAGCCGCAGCTCTGCTTCGACGAGCCGAACCCGACGCTGAGACAGCTCCGCACCCAGCTCGAGAAGTCGGGGCTGACCTTGAAGCTCCCCTATTGCGGGAACGGCGCGACCTTCCTCTTGGGCGCGTACCCGATCAACGTCACTGCCGCTGCACCCTGACGATCGCGAGCTGAGCCAACTCCCGCGCCTTCGGCGACTCGAGATCGAGACACCACCGCAGCCGGCTCCCCTCCCCCGCGACGCGCTTCAGCGGAATGCCGGCGTTCGCCAGCGCATCGAGGTCCCGCCGAATGGTGCGAGTGCTGGTCTCATAGCGATCAGCGAGCTCGTAGAGATCCCACCCATCACGCCGGGTGAGATCCCCGAGCAGCTGGAGCACGCGAACGATCTGCTCATTGCGGCCGCGCATCAGAGCGCTCCGAAGCCGAGCCCCGCGCCAAACGTGAAGACGACGCCCGACGCGTCGACGTGCAGCGCGGAATGGATGGACAGCGCGAACGCCCCTGCGACGGCGAACACGCTGCTGACGAGGAACGAGCCCGCGAGCCCGGCGCCGCTGGTGCGGCCGACGAAGTACGAGATGACCGACGGCCCGCCCGCGAAGAGGACGTGGGTGCGATCGCCGAGTCGCAGCGCGGGGCCGAACGTACCGATGAGGATCGCGCCGGTGCCGCCGATGCCGAGCTCGAGTCGGCCGAAGCCGGCGAGACCGACACCAGACGCGAACCGCCCGCCGAGGTCGAACGTGGTGCCGACGGTGGGGAGCGCCGCCGAAGTGCCGCCCGCGACGCCGACGAGGAGGCCACCGTGCAGTTGGAGATCCGACACGAAGCGCCCGGTCCGCACCGGCGCGGCGGGAGGCTCGGTGCGCGCGACCCGCTCGGGGGCGGCCGACGCCGCGGGGAGTGGCTTGGGGCGCGGGGCGTCTTCAGCGCGACACGACTCCACGACGCGGCCATCGGGGCCGAGGGTCTGTACGCAGACCAGGCCGTCATGGCGCGAGACCTTCGGGAACTCGGAAGGGTCGAGCGCGGGCGCCTGCGCGGGAGGAGGAGGAGCCTCGACAACGGGCGCCGGCGACACGCCCGACGGAGAGACACACACGCCGGCCTCACAGATGCGGTCACCCTTGCAGTCGGTGTCCTTGGAACAGCCGGGAGCCTGCGCGAGCACCACGACCAGAATCGGGAGCATGGAGACAGTCTCCACGCGGCCCCTGACGGCGAAGGTCACACCGTGCTCAGGGAACGGCAGCGAAGTCCGAGTCAGGCGCGTCGATGGGAGGCGGAGTGGAAAAACTCCCTCTCCCTGCTTGCGGGGAGAGGGTCGGGGTGAGGGGCAGCGGATTGGTACGAATGTTCGAGGCCGACCTCGGACCGGCAAGACTCGAACGCGCTGAATCCGAACTCACCGCCGCTGGCGCCAACAACCACGCCCGCAACCCGAGGGCCCCCGCCATCACCGCGGTCGCGACCCCCACCCCAACCCTCACGCTCAAGGACAAAACGACCTCGCCGAGCACACCAGCGACCCCTGCAGCGTCGACGCACAACACCCGCTCACACAATCACTGTTCCGCGAGCACGAATCGGCGCAGTGGTGGTCGACGCAGAACCCGGTGCCCGCCTGCCAGTTGCAGCAATCGCCATTGACCGAGCAGAACGAATTCACCCCGGCGCAGGTCGAGGTGCACGAGCTCGGCGAGGAGCACGCGCGGTTACCGCTGACGAGGAGCGCACAGCACCCGCTCACGCACCCCGAGTTCGAGGTGCACGAATCGGCGCACCGCCCCGAGACGCAGAACCCGCTCCCCGCGCGGAAGGAACAGCAGTCATTGTTGACCGAGCACACCGCGCCGGGGCCGACGCACGAGGGCCCCGGAGTCGGAGGCGCGACGAGGGGAATGCACGTCAAGTCACTGCTCTCGGTGAACCCGGGATCGCAGAGGCAGCGCATGGCGACGCCCTCGATGGTGCAGGTGCCATGAAAGGAGCACGTGACGGACGAGCACGGCGACACGCCACCGCAGCCCGAGAGCGCGACGACGACCGCGACCACGAAGAGCGAGCGCATGGTCAGTCTCCTCAGAGCGGGTCGATGCGGATGTTCCAGGTGGTGACGGCGTTGGTCGACAGCTTGCCGGTCACCCCGCCCTTGCGTGCCCACGCGACGAAGACCGACGACGAGATGTTGAAGCCCTCGATCGTGTCGTCGCTGGAGACGTCGACGTCGTAGAGGGTGAGGTGCAGCGCGGTCGAGGCGACGACGGTGACCTGGGTCGACTGGTTCCAGTTGGCGGTGAAGACGTCGGTCGCTTCGTTGGTGCAGACGGGAGTGCCGGTGTCGACGACGAGGCACGCCTTCAGGTCGGGCGCGCCGCCGAACGCGTCCCACGCCGCGCCGGTGGAGTCGGTGCTCGGCGCGGTCGCCGAGACGAACGTGACGCGGTAGCCGCGGCCGAGGCCCGAGGTGCAGACGGAGTTGAGGCAGAGATCGGTCGGGGTCGAGCAGGAGTCGAGGCCGGTGCAGCCCCCTGTCCCGCCGCCGGCGCCTCCGCCGATGACGCCGGTGCACGAGCCCGAGGAGCACGCGGTCCCCGAGGGGCACGAGATGCAGAGGTTGCCGCGCGAGCCGCAGGACGAGGCGGTCGTCCCCGCGGAGCAGACTCCGGCGAGGCAGCAGCCGGGGCAGTTGCTGCTGTCACAGGTGTCGGTGGGACCGCAGGCGGCGAAGGCCAGGGCGAGGAGGACGACCGTGGTGCGGGGCATGCGGGGCTCCGGTGGGCGTCGAGGGAGTTCGACGAGCGGAACCGTAGAGGGCGGTCGTGACAGCGAAGGTCAGACCGAACGCGGCCAATTGTCGGGTCTGGTAACAACCCGTAGGATGGAGGAATGTCCTCGACATCGTTGGCGACGGGACCGTCAACTCAAGCGGAGCCGACGGTACCAGGTCGCCAGATCCTCTCCGCTGCGGCCGCAAACGAAGTGGTCTTTGCCGTCGTCGGACATGTCGGTTCCGGCACCAGCGTCGTCGCCCGCATGCTGGAGAAGCTCCTGAGCCAAGCGGAGTATCAGGTCGAAGTAATCAAGGCTCGCGAGGTCATCGAGAAATGGGCCGCCACCAAAGGGCTCGAGCCGAAGGTGAAGCAGCCAACAATTGACTCAACGACGATGCTCCAAGATCTCGGCGACCGAATGCGAGCCGAGCTTGGAGACAACGCCGCGGTCGCACGTGGCGTCGTCTCACGCGTTAGGGTGGCCCGAGCCAAGGCCACGGGGAAGGTCGCAACCCCCGGTGCGGCGGTCGAACCCGACGGAAAGAAGAGGGCCTTCGTCGTAGACGCATTGCGACACCCCGAGGAAGCGCTTTTTCTTCGTAGCCTCTATGACTCAGCATTCACACTGATCGGTGTCGTCTGTGATGAGGCAGAGCGGCTCCGTCGCCTTCAGAAGAAGTTCGACGATGGTGGCGAGACAAAGACGCTCACATTCATGCAGCGTGACGCAAAAGACGCGCTCAAAAACGGTCAGCGAGTGTCAGACACCTTTCACCTGTCTGATTTTTTCGTGAACAACACTGAAAGACAGGCGCTTGATGACAAGCCAAACGAAGACTGGCCGGTTCCCGACGAACTCACTCGACTCGTTCGATTGGTCGTCCATAAGGATATCGTGCGACCCTCCGTTGAAGAGGTGGCCATGTTCGCGGCTCACGGCGCGCAAATGCGGAGCGCGTGTCTATCTCGGCAGGTTGGCGCATCTTTGGTTGATAGCGCAGGCAACCTGGTCGCGACGGGCACCAACGAGGTCCCGCGTGCAGGTGGGGGTGCGTACTCCAACGAACACACGATCGACGAGCGGTGCGCATTTCGCTCGAAGAGCGAAATGCGATTCTGCTCCAACACCCGGGAACAATCAGAAATCGTTGAAGACATCATCAAGTCACTCGCAAAGGTCATCTCGATTCCCGCCGAGAAGCGCGGCGAGGTCGAAAGGGTAATTCGAGAATCGCGGATTGGAGGATTGTTGGAATTTAGCCGAGCAATTCATGCCGAGATGGACGCACTTCTCTCCGCCGCGCGAACAGGGAAGGCCCTGATCGGCGCGCGCCTCTTTGTGACCACGTATCCCTGCCACTACTGCGCACGGCACCTGGTTGCCGCCGGAGTTGATGAGGTGCTCTTCATCGAGCCCTATCCCAAGAGCCGCGCCCTCTCACTTCACGCAGATTCGATAACGCATTCTCGTGCCAACTGGACGCCGCCGAGCTCGGGAGGGAATCGGGTTCTCTTCCGCGCGTTTTCGGGTGTCGCGCCGAGAATGTACGCACGCGCATTCCTCAAGGAGCGAGACCTCAAAGACGCTTCTGGAAAAATGGCGTTCGGCTCCAGTGAGTCATCCAATCGCTGGAACCTCGGAAAAAAGTCCTACACAGAGCTTGAAGCAAGCGTCGAGATCCAACATGCCTGAGTCCTCGTTCATCCGGCTGGTTAGAACAGAACTGCACGAAGCTCGCCCTGTTCAACAGGCGCTCTTCGCCAACGCGCAATCAAACTCTTTGGTGTTCGCGAACATCCGAGACGCATCCGGTGAAGGGCTCGCCCGCCTCCTCTCAACATGTATCACCTCAGCCGTTGTCGACATGCGGCCCGTCCCATACTTCTCCTCTGGCCCATTCAGCAGAAAAGCAGCCCTGAGTATTATCCGTCGCCGAAAATTGGTTCATCTTGAGTTCGGCTTCGAAATGAACCTTGGTACAAGCGATGCGCGGTACCTTTCCGGTGAGCTCAGCACCGCGCTAGCTGCAGCACTCAAGAACCGTGGGGTGCTTTCGGGACCGCTTCTCTTCCTATTCGACAGCTCTTCTGCACAAGCTTCCGCTGAAGCAACAATTCCCCGGACGCTCAATCTCGATGGTCGGGACTTGCAATGGTCTGTGCTCTCGGAGGCCGTCTTGTAGTTTGAGACACAGGGAGCCTCTTCAAGCTGGTTTTAATGTTCGTGCGTGCTGAAACGCATCGATGTCGAGGTCCTGTTTGGACTTACGAAATCCGGATTGCTGAAGGGATGTCAGCGATTCTTGCATGAAGCGATCTCCGCAGCTGCCTGGGCGCCCGCGGCGTCGATGAACATGCCTCCGAGGAGTTCGCTCAGTGCGGCATCAGGAAGCGCATCCTGGAACTTGCTGAGACGGTACGGAGGAATCCGCGCACTCATCGAGCGCAGGCGATCCTCAGTCCAGAAACCGGGCTCTGCGAGTTGCCGTACCGCGGCCTCGACCGAAGTGTGGTTCACGCCATCGCCGGCGATCTTCACGAAGAAATTCTCGGCCACGACCTTCCAGCCCTGCGAAACCTCCAGCGCGTACTTGATCGTGTGGTTGATGCGGCCACCCGCATACGTCCACCAAACGGCGTAGCCCTCAGCATCGACCTGCACTGACGGCCCCGCAGCATGGAGCAGCGGTCCGAGGTCGGCACGCAGTTCCGAGAGGGCCTTCTTCGCCTGTTCGTCGAGATACCCAGGAGTCTGGTCGCCCTCGAGCAGAGCGCGGATGCGCTCACAGACCTCGCGCCCGAGGAAGCGAGGCATGAACCCGCCCCACGTGGGCTTCTTGCCCGCAGGGGCAGATCGCACGTGGACCTCTTTGTCCGCGTGCACGACGTGGTCGACGACCCACGCGCGACCCCCAAGAAGAAACGAACTCATCCCCTCAACCAGTCGCTCGACGAACGTCGGCTCGATGGATCCGATCTCCTGCGCGCCTGCGAGCACCCGATACATCTGCGGAGCGCTGAAGACCGCGTACAGCTCCTGAAAGTTCTTCCGGCCGAACAGCTTCTCCGCCTTGTCGCCAAGCGAGTACTTGCCGCCCGACTCGAAGAGGAAGTCGTGCCGCGCCAGGTGCGACACGAGCGCATTGAACTCCTCCCGCGAGATGCCCTTGAAGTCGGGCACGCGTGCGAGCTGGGTCCACGCGGTCTCGGCGGAGATGGCGCCGAACTGCAGCGACATCGCCATCAACTGCTGCACCATCACTGGCCAGCAGCGAGTCAGCACCGGGACATCTTCGACCCACTGGCTGCGCGCGAGTTCGATGAGCGCGACGGCGAGGAGCATCGA
The DNA here is from genome assembly GCA_046351675.1 of Myxococcaceae bacterium. Taxonomy (GTDB): domain Bacteria; phylum Myxococcota; class Myxococcia; order Myxococcales; family Myxococcaceae; genus Archangium_A. Next base: position 307,858 of record JAXLYB010000009.1, on the reverse strand, counting down.
CTCCGTCTCCTCGCAGAAGAACGCCATGTTTGAGGTCTGGCCCTCGCGACGGCCTGTTCTCCCGATGCGTTGAAGGAACGAGGAAACGGTCGACGGCGCATCGGCCTGCAACACAGCATCGAGGTCGCCAACGTCGATGCCCAGCTCCAGGGTCGAAGTGCAGACGATGCACGCCTGCTGGCCGTGGTGAAAGCGCTCCTCGGCCAGCTTGCGCTCCTCGAGCGAAACGGAGCTGTGGTGGACGAAGACGTCGTTGCCTTCGCCGCGCATCCGATCGGCGATCGCCTCAGTCAGTGCGCGCGTCTGACAGAAGAACAGGCTCTTCTTCCCAGCGGCCTTCTCTGCCGCTGCCTTCGCGATGTCGACAGTCGACCCAGGAAGGGCCACGGTGATCTTGTTGCTCCGGGGCACCTTTGGCGGCTGCACGACGAGGCCATCTCGCTTCGACGAGCCCTTGAGCCACTCCAGGATCGCGCTTGGGTTGCCGACCGTCGCGGAGAGCCCGACTCGCTGTACGTCCCGTCCGCCGATGGCCGCGAGTCGCTCAATGACAGACAACAGGTGCGCGCCGCGGTCCGTCCCTGCAAGCGCATGAACCTCGTCGATGACGACGTACCGCAGTTCCTTGAACAGCTGGGCGACGGGCACCCGAGGTGAGATCAACATCACCTCCAGCGACTCCGGGGTCGTCATGAGGAGTTCCGCCGGTTCCTTCACGAACTTCCGCTTGTCCCGGTCAGGGGTGTCGCCGTGCCAAACGAAGCGTCGAAGCCCAACCATCTCCGTGTACGTCCCGAGCCGCTCCTCCTGGTTGTTGAGCAGCGCCTTGATGGGCGCCACGTAGACGGCGCCGACAGCGGCCACGGGGTGGTCGATCAGCTCAGCGATGACCGGGAACATCGACGCTTCCGTCTTGCCACCCGCGGTTGGTGCAAGCACGACTGCGTTCTTGCCGGACAGCAGCGCCTCACCTGCCAGTTCCTGCACCGGGCGCAAACCCGTGAAGCCGAGGCGGCTGACGATCGCCTCCTGCAACCGCGGCGGAAACCGGCTGAAGGTGCTCATCAGATGTCCATGACCTCGTAGCCCTTCTCATCGCCAGGCTCTGGTGGGTATTCCGGCGTTCCGGCCTGCTTGCTCTGCTCAGTGGGCGTGAGATTCGGCTCGAGCACAGGTTTGCCCGGCCCAGGACTGAAGGTCGGCTCGCGGTCGACGAGTTCAAGAACGTTCACCAGGCGCCGAAGAAACTGCCTGGGCACCACGCCGACGTCGCCGCGGAAGCCGTCGGTCACCTCGTTGACCAGCAGGTCCAGGTACTCAGGGGTGACGCGCTTCTCGAAGTCGTCGCGGTTCTTCGCTGGATAGAGCGAGCGCAGCTTCATGCTCACTTCCTTCAAACGCGCCTTGTTGAATGGCTGAAGCTGGAGCTGCGGTTGTTTGAACGGCACGAACCCGCCCTCAGTCCTGAACTGAATGCGGTCGTAGAGGGGCTGCAAACCCTTGACCCCACGGTTGGTGTCGAAGAACTCCGGCGTGCCGGTGAAGATCCACAGCAGCCCATGGAACGAGCCGGCGATGTCGTCAATCTGTCGCATGCCGTTGAGAGACTTGGCACGCACGTCTGACTTCATTCGCAAAATGGTCTCGGCCTCGTCGATGACGATGACCAGGCCTGCGTAGCCAGCGCCCTTCACGATCGCGAGAATGCCGCGCAAGTATGCGAGGGCGTCGGTGCTCTGAATCTCGCCCTTGATGTCTGCGAGCTTCTTCACCGCACTCGACACGTTCTGACCGCCCGAGAGCCACGACAACAACGCCGCGGCATCCGCGAGCTGCCGCTTCTGCTTGAGCTCGAAGATGGTGCGAACTGCACGAACGAAATCCTGGGGCACTTCGTTCTTCGTGTGCACGGCGAGGTGCTCGTCGAGCTTCTTCAGCACCTCCTGATCGAAGCCGGGCGCATCCGGGTCCCTGCCGAGGGCGATGAGCGACTCTTCAACCTTGGCCACCCATCGGTCGAGAACGTCGGCGAGCGCACCGCGCGGGCAAGCTCGCGTAGACAGCTCGCTCACGACCTTGCGGTACACGTCATCGAACCGGTGAAAATGGAGATCGTTGTCGGACACCACGACGAAGCTCGTCGCAAAGTTCCGTTCCTGGGCCTGCGCGTCGGCGACCGTCAGGCGTGCGAGGAACGTCTTCCCGCAGCCGTACCCTCCGCGGAGGAACTTCACGCCGCCTTCGCCGTCCCTCGTTCGGTCGAGCTGCCGGTGGAGTTCGCCGCGCTCGCGCTCGATTCCGACAGCAAGCGCCTCGAGGCCCCGCTCGGGCACCTTGCCGCCGCTCAGCTCTTCGATGACATGTTCGACGTCCCGCTTGCTCAGTGCCATGCGCCGTTACCTCTTCCGGTACTGCTTGCCGTCGCTGCCCGAGATGACCTCGACCTCGAAGGTGAGTCGTTCGAGGAAGCCATCGAACCTCGCCGCAAAGGCACGGGCCTTTCGCGCGTTTCCGAGCAGCTCGACCAGGTGTGCCTCCGTCAGTTCGCCAAACTTCTCGAGGTGGTCGAAGACCTTCCCTGCGTCGGGGTCGCCCAACCGCTGTGCCCAGCCAGTCTGCGGCAGTGGCGATGCGGTCGCGGGTGCCGGCTGCGCTGGCCCACCCACGAATGAGACGGGATAGAACGCGTCAGGACTGGCCTTGCTGTCCCGATCGTTCAGCACAGACAGCTCAACTGGGAGTCGCTCGCCGCTGGACCCTTCGAGCACGAAGAAGACCTCGGTCCACTCGGCAGTACCTGCGTCAAGTCTCAGTCCGCCAGCGTGCGCCGACGCGCCACCGCCAGACACGTCTTTGATCACCACGCGGATATCTCCGGTGCGCTCCGGAACGGTGAGCACCACGTCCACGGCGCCGGCTGAGAAGTTCAGCGCACTCTGGCCGATGGGCTGAGCACGAACCTTGAGCCGCTGGATTCCCATGACCGGGTCCATTCGCTCGCAGACGAGCCCAATACGAAGTGGTACCTCTGCACTCGGCCGCTTGCGCCAGGCCTTCAGCACCGGAATCACACGTTCCTGAAGGGAATTGCCCCCGTGGGTGAACGCGCCGGGCGGCGAGTTGACCTTGAATTCGTCGGTGTCGTCCCGGAACTGGAGAACACCACCGCCCTCGTAGCCGAGGGACGCAAGAGAGACGGTGAGGTGGCCAGGGTCCGTTCGGTCCTGCTCACTGAAGACGTAGCGCCGTTGTGGCTCGCCGCGCGAGCCGAACACGTGCGCCTGCCGGCCCCGTCCAAGCAAGAAGCCGTGGTCGGAGGTGAAGACGAACTGGGTGATGCCCGCTGCCTCGAGTTGATGGCGCGCGGTGACCACGTCGCGGATCACTTTTTCAAAGACATCAACGCCGAGGCCCGCCTCGCCTGCGTCATCGATCTCCGTCGCGTGCACGACCATCAGGTGGCACTGAGACACCTGGTTCTTGAGGGTCGATGCGCTGGCCGCTCGAACCTCAGCCAACGACACACCACGAGTCTGCTTCCCCACGCGAAGCTCCATCGCTTTGACGCGGTCCTTCGGCCGGGCGACGGTCACTTCACCTGTGCGGAAGCCCTCGAACCGGCCCGCCTTGCGCACCGGCGAGAGGCGCCCATCGCGCGCGACAGGTGACAGCACGTTCATGCCGACAGAAGTAATGGTGGGCAGTTCAGCGAGTCGCGGCCGCAGTTCGAACTGGAGCCCAGCGGCAGCCAGCTCGTCGCGCAGCTCCAACGCCATTTCGAAGCGCAGCGCGTCGAGCAGGAAGAGCGCGGTGCGGTCGCTGCCCTTCAGCAGAGGGAGCACCACCTGCTCGAACAGCGCGCGCTGTTGCAGCTCGGGAGGTGGCAGCGCACCTTCGCGTTGGCAGACCGCATTGAACTCAGCGGCGAGTCGTTTCGACCACTCTTCGTAGGCAAACCGCACCTTCTCGAACGCCGCATCGAGCGCCGTCAACTCCGGCAGCAAGGGGCCGTAGAGCGCCGAGAAGCGCTGTTCGAACGTGCGATGCGCGCGGTCGACGGGTGCGGCCAGCTCGACGTAGGCGGTTGTCGCGTCTTCGAGCGTCCGAACGCCATCGAGCCTAAGCTCGGCGTTCTTCAACGCCAGACCGAGGCGGGCGGCGTCGGCTATGAGCGACCACGCCCACCGTCTCGGTTGTTCATGCTGCACCCAGAACCCGGCGCTCTCTTCGTGCGCCTCGGCCCAGGTCTGCACCTGCGCGTAGTCGCCTTCGGCAAGCGCGCGCACCGCGCCCCGATAGATGCTGAGCGCCTCGAAGCGGAAGGTGTCGATTCGACCGAGCAATCGAGGGTCCACCTCGGTCTCGAGTGAGCCGAGCCATTGTTCAACGGCCAGCGCCCACGCGCGGTAGGCGTCAGGCTGGTCACGTCGCAGACGAGCTGCCTGCGCCTGGCAACGTTTGACGGTCGCCTGAGGGAGCTGGCGCAGCGCAACGAGCTCGGCGCGCTTGGGTGGTTTGTTGAGATCGAAGACGTACTCGACGCACAACAACCACGCGATGATCGCCTGAGCGTCGTCTTCGTGATGCGAGCGCCAGGTTTCCACCCACGACGCAGTCACTCCGAAGAGCGCCTCAGCGCGTCGCCGAGTGGCCGCGCGCATCTCGGAAGGCGCGTCCTTTCCGAGCGTCCACAGGTGCGCCAGGAACTCAACGGGCTCCAGTGTGTCGACCCAGGCCACCACGAGCCCGGCGCCAGTGCCCGCCTGTGCGAACCACGCATCCGCCGACGCGAGCGACAGCCCAGGCTCGGCGAGGAAGCGCTCGATCTCGGGGAGCGGCAGCCTTCCGTTTGCTACCTCCCGAATTTGAGTATCCAGGCGAACCTGGAACGGCGACGCGGCCTCGTACACCTCGAGCAACGGCGTCTTGCGCACCGAATCGGTGTTGAAGCCTGGCAGGTGCACGAGCAGCGGCGGCTTGTCGATGGTGCTCGCGAGCCCGCGCAGCTCGAGCATCATCTCGAGGAAGCTGCCGCGGAAGGCCACCACTGAAGCCGGGAACTGCTTCGCCCTTGAGCGTTCGGCCAGTCGCGTCGCGAACGCGGTAAACGTGCCTTCAGCGTCGAGCCAGACGACGAGTCGTTTGGATTGGATTTCAGCGAGAAGTCGCTGCTCCAGCGCTGACGTCACCGGCTCGCTCACGCGGCATCCTCGTCGTCGGTAGAGTCTGCGTCACCGGCCTCGAGGTCGAGATCGTTCTGGTCTTGCTTGGCGGACTTGCGCTCACGACGGGCCTTCTCGGTGCTTTCAAGTTCCGCGGCGCGTCTCGGTTCCTTCTTCAGGAACGCCCTCCGCACAGAATCCGAGTCCTTCTCGGTGATGCGGAAGTCGGGGCCGATCTCGTCCTGCAGCCGGAGCTCCCACTCGTACGCCTTCTCGGGGTGATACTTCCAAAAGCAGCCATGCGCGACCGCGAGCGAGGGGTCTTTCCGGCACTTCTCGTCGACGCGGGTCGGGAAGTAGCGGGCAGCGACATGCGACCAGTCGTAGTCCTTACGGCCCTTCGCGGTGGCAAGTTCTTTCCACCACTTCTTCGGGTCCTTCCACATCGGATCGAGCAAGGGCCAGAGCGAGGCGGCGTTGACCATCACGCCGTCGTCGAGGTCCATGACGAATGGAGCATCCGCCTCGCGCGCGGGTGTGTTCGCGTCTGGTTGGAGCGGGCCCTTCTCGGCGCACTGAGTCACCTTTGCGATGAAGTCCTCAAGCTCCTCCAGCCATTTCGACTGCTGCGCGAAGAGCCGGTCATTCTCGGAGCGGGACTTCTTTTCGGCGTCGGCGCGGGCGGAACGAAGATCAGCGAGCGAGCCCTCGAGGGTCTTGCGCTCGGGGATGAGATAATCGGCCAGAAGCTTGGCTAGTGTGTCCGCAGTCCAACGGTGGATTGAGACGTAAGCGACGAAGGAGCGCTTCGATGAGCTCAGCGGGTAGTAAGTTGGCCGGTTTTCGTACTCCGAGCGATGAAACGCCCAGAATTCGTTGATTAGCCATTCTCGCGCCTCCACGGCTTGCATTGCGAGGCCATCCCTCAGCTCCTGCAGATAGCGAGTTTCCAAAGAGTCACCAGTCGCGCGTGCGGATACGAACAGAATCCCGTGCGGGAGCACTGAGTCCGCTGCCAGTTGTTCTCGCGACCTGGGAAACCTGCCGAGTCCGATTCCAATCTGGAAACTTCGCTCGCGCATTGGATCCACGTCAACAGCGGCAGGACGATGCTTCGCCTCGTGTATGACGTTTGAATCAACGCACCGCTGGGCCCATGATTGGGCTTCGAGCCAGGAGTTGGGTCGCGGCTTCAAGAATTCGACGGACGACTCTCTGCCTTGCTCTCGCTCAAGAAACGCAGCACGCAACTCCGGAAAGACTCGTGTGCAGTCTAGTGGCGCAACATCGAGGCGAAGCACGTCGCCCACTCCAAAGTTGACTGTCGGGTTCAGATCGCTGAGCGTCGTTCGCGCTCTTGAGCTATTGAGGAGCAGGGTCATTTCGGCTAGCTGGTCGGCTTTCGGGAGGATGGTTGGCGCAGCATCCCCGAAGACACTGGCGTAGATGTGCGCACGCGCAGAAAATGTCTGCCCGATCTTTGGAAATGATATTCCGTGGCGGAAGTAGTTGTCTTCGTTGCCGAGCTTCCACCGTAGGCCACTTGGCCCGTAGTTGTGTTCGATGGATGTCTTGAGTTCAAGGCCGTTCAGGCCGAATTTCAACACATTTGAGAGTTCTTCGAACCACTCCCGTCCCTTGCTGCCCATAACATAGGGCACCCAGCGGCGCGTCGTTCTGTCTGCCGGGGTCGGATTTGGCGAGTCCAACCGAGCAAGCCAAATCGAGCCAGCGTCAACTTCCCACCACTTGCGAGAGAATCGAGCATTGTCGCCTGTATTGGCGCCGAAGCGGACTTGAGCCAATTGGCCGATCTTTTGCCGCGATTGGTACTCGTCAAACCGTCGACCCGACCACCAATACAGAACTGGCGCCGTCTCGACGATCGGGAACTTTCTGGGTGCAAACTCAAAGCGCCCAACCTGCGCTAAAATCGCAGCCCGCTTCCGTCCTGTCCGCGCACTGTCACGCGCTTTATCGCTGAGCGGCGTCGGCTGCATCGCGATGCTCGGCTCACTTGCGGGCGCCGTGCGTCGAAACACGGACATCACCGTGGCGACCACCTCGTCAGGAATCTCCTCGAACGCTCCACGGTCAACGTCGCCGAGGCTGCGCAGGTCGAACGTTTTGAGCAAATGCTGGCGGAGTTCCTGGAGGCCGGTCAGAAACAGCCAGGCCCGCATTGTCACCATGGCCGATGCGCCGCCGGGGCGGCAGAGCTGCAACCCACGCTCGAGGAACGCGGCGTAGAGGTCCGACTTCCCCATTGGGTAGTGCTTCGCCACGTACCCGGCGCTCTTCATCTTCGACGTGCCCTGGTACGGCGGGTTGCCGACGACGAGGTGGTACGAGCCTTCCTTCGCGATGCTAGCGAACCGCAGGCCGGCCGAGAGCTGCTGACCACGGAGGCGAATACCAAGGTCGTCTGCCTTGGCATGTGACGCAAGGAAGGTACTCAACAGGACTTCGACGCGCTGCCTTGCCACCGCCCTGTCGAGCGGCATGTTGTGCACCGCCGCGCCGAAGAGCTCTCTCTGACGACCCGTCGCCGCGAAGATGCCCTCGTGTGCGGAGAGGACGCTGTCAATCGCGTCGCCGACCTTGAGAAGGGAACCAAGGTGGTCCACGCCTTCGAGCGTCTCGATGAGCTGTCCCGTGAGGTCCGGCGGGATTCCGGTCTCCGCCTGCAAATCGGCCTCGAGACGCACCAGCCCCGGATCGTCCTTCGGGAGCGCTGAGAGCTTGAGCGACGGCGCCACGAGGTTCACCTGATGGGGGGCGGCGTCTTTCGCGAGCGCTCGAGCCTTCAGGTACACCGCCGCCGCCGCGATTTGGACCGCGCGCGGATCGATGTCGATGCCGTGGAGGTTGTTCTCCAGAATCCACTCGGCGATCTGCCGGTCACCCCACGTCTCACCACGGTGGCGGGCCTCTTCGCGGTAGAGCTCAACGAGGAGGTCGAACGCCACCACCAGGAAATGCCCGCTGCCGCAGGCCGGGTCGAGCAGCTTGAGCTCCCGGAGGCTGTCAGGTGCGGCCTCGACGACCGCCGCGGGCAACGGCTGCGGCACGTAATACTTCCACGCCTCCTCCAGTGGCCCCTCGATAGGCATCAGAGTATCGGCGGCCACCTCGCCGGCCTCGCGTCGCTTGCGCCACGCCGCGCGCCGCGCGTCCAGCTGAGCAAGTACGCCGCTCGACTCGACCTCCGGAGTCCAGCCATGCTTTTTGCAAATGGCCAGCCACGTCGGCCCGAGCGAGTTCTGGAGGAGCCACTCCACCATGTACCGCTCTGTGAACATCTGCGTCTTGGAAGCGATCTCGTGCGGCTCGATCTTCCCGCTCGCCGCAATCTTCGCGTCCAACGCCTCGCGGTCCGGGTCGTTCCAATACTGGTAGACCCAGCCGAGCGTCAGGTCGTCGCGCCAGGCCTCAGCCGGTACGGCGTCGAGCGCCTCGATGACTTCGCGCAGCGTCGCAGGCGGCACGTCGAACAGCCCGGTCAACCCGACGTCACCGAAGAGGCCAGGAAGCGCCACCGCCAGCTCCGCGAAGAGCAGGCTCAACAGTGGCGCCATGCCTTGCGTCTCGTCTTCGCACAGGGCGGGGGCGACACGCTGGAACTCCTGGTAGCCCTTGCTCATCCATCCGCCCGTCACCACTGCGGGCATTGGTGGCTCGCCCGGTGATCGTGGGCGCGAGGCCTCCAGCGCCTCGAGGTGACGCAGGAGCACGAGGCGGTTGAGCAGCGTCGCGCCAGCCTCCTTTGCTGCAGCATCGAAGGCGCGCGTGCGCGCGTCCTTGCCGCCACCGTCCTCGGCTGCAGCGTGGTCGAGTGCCTCTTCCAGTCGGCGTCGACGCTCAAGAGTTGCCGCATCGAGCGTTGAGGCTGCTTTTGCCGCCGGCACCAACAACAGAAAGCGCTGCTCGGCGGATTCCTTCATCTGTCGAAGGAGCGACTCGCGAAGCCCTCTCACGGTCTTCCGAAGCAGCGCCTTCGACTCCGGGGTCAGTCGGTTCCGTGTGAGTGCCGTGCTCATGAGAGGCGAACCTTCCGGCCCAAGTCGATCTGTTCGCCGATTCGCTCCTCGAGTTCTTTCAGCACGCTGGTCAGCTCCGCGCGCGTGGAGAGCTCGCGACCGTGGAGGTTGGTGTCGATGCGAGTGACCGGGCGTTGGTCTTTCGCTGCCACGAGATCGTCAAACAGGCCTGCGGCTTCTTCAAAGCCTCGGCGGAGCTTGTCCTCGAACTCGAGCTGCAGCTCATGAAGCGGCGGGGCCACTGCATCGGCAGTCGTCGCCGTCAACGCGAGTGCAATGGGCCGAAAGACGCGATGAGTCTCGTCGTCAGTCAGCTTCACGAAGCCGGAACGCGCTCGGAGCTTATTGCGCGCGGCCTCGGCGTTCGACTCCTGTGCCTGGAGCAGGCGCAGGCGGCGCTCCTGGTAGTGAGCCACGATTCGGTCGAGCGCCGGCTTCATGGCTCCGATGTCTTGCCAGGGACGGCGATGGCTGAGCTGGCGAATCAGCGAAGTGACATCCTCCTCGACCGGCCCGGTGGCGAGGTCTCGCTGCAGCTGCGCGACGTGAAAGTCGCGCACCTTCGCTGCCTCGCGAACCGCTTCGAGCGCTTCGTCGGACAAGTCAGTGTGCAGTCGCTGCAACACCTGAACACCCTCGGTGAGCACGGCGAGCTCAGCCTTCAGCGCCTTGATGGTGGGCGCCACGTCACGCTCGCCGCGACAGTGCTCGAGGGCTCGCGCCAGCTTCTTGAGTGTGTCCTCGACCTCGGGCCGCCCCGGCAATTGAGCGAACCGCGCTTCGAGCGTGCGCAGGCGCTCGCGCAGCGGCACGAAGTGCTTGAAGACCGCGTCGGCGATGACCTCCTGGGTCGGCTCGAGGTCTTGCCCGAGCTTTTCGAAGAACTTCCGCATCGCGACCAGGTCGCGCTGAGTGATGGTCTCGTCCTTGTTCGGGAAGACCTCGCTCTTCTTGAACTTCGTCACCCCGAGAAAGGTCTCGCGCGCGTTGGCGTCGACCACAGACGTCAGCCAGGTGCCGTCGTCGGTCTTGAGCTTCACGCGGTGGTCTCGCAGCAGCGCGAGGACGCAGGCGCGCACGACGTCACTGGGGAAGCCGAATGGTGGGCGCGAGAAGTCCTGCAGCAGCACGTTGCCTGCCGTGCCTTCGTTCTTCTCGATGTACGCGGAGACGAGCTTCGGCACGGGACCGTTGCACGTGGGCAGGAACTTCCCGCCGTCTTGAGACAGGAGCCCGAGCTTGCCGTCGAGGAATTTGGCGGACACACCAGCGAGCTGTGGCAACAGCAAGGTCTGCAACTCGGCGTCCGTCACCGCGACGTCGGTGTGGTGTGTATATAGCTGTGGCAGTCGAGCGGTGCCGACCGTCGACATGACAGTGTTGAAGGTTGTGCCGTACTCCCGTGCCGCTTCGGGCTTGCCGCGGAAGTAGACCGTGCCCTCAACGAACATCGACTCTACGAGCTTGCTCGCGCGAAGCTCGAGGTTGTCTCGACGGTCTTGTTCTTCGAGCAGCAGCTTCTTCTTCTCGCCCGATAGCGAGGAGCTTCGCTGTTGGTACTTGGCCAGCATCGCGCGCGATTTGCCCAGCTCCTTGATGGTCTCCTGGTCCTGGTCGGCTGCCACCCAAACAATGCGATCGACGTGCTGTTGGTCCGCGCTCAGCCCGGCCCAGTCGGCCTTCGACTGCTCGCGCTTCCCCGCGGGGAGACGGAAGTCGATGGTGACGCACGCCTCATCTGACGAGTGGAGCAACCGCTCGTCAGTGAGGTTGCGGCCATCGGAGAACAACGCAGACCAGTAGAACGCGCGGCCGTTGAGCTTCGGACGCTCAGGGTCCTTCATGAGGTCAGCGAGCTTCTCCCTGATGAGACGGTGGCGCTCATCGATGCCAACTGTGAAGTCGTCACGCTCGCGCTGCCACTCCTGGCCCGCGGAGCTTTGAATCTTGTAGCCCTCCTTCTCGGAGAAGCTGATGACGTTGAGGTTCCGCAGGCGCTCCAGCACGGGCTTGAGCGCATTCAGCGGGTTCTCGTCGCCGAGGTGACCGTAGAGGCAGGCCGCGATCAGCTCGTCGCGAACGGGTTCCTTCTCATGGTTCAGCTCGAGCAGCTTGATGGCCTTCACGGCCTTGCGCGCCCACTGATCGGAAGCCACGTCCGCCGAAGCGAGGATACGGTTCATCGTGACCTGCTCATCGCCGTCGAACGCGGTGGCCTGCAGGTCGTAGATGTCGTCGAGCGTGACCAGCCGTCCGAGCGCCTCGTCCGCGAGCTTCTTCTCTCGGAAGAGTTCTCCGAGGAGCTGAAGCAGGCCGCGAATGGCGTAGTCGTCGCCCTGCGAGCGCGAAGAGCGGCTGCGCAGACTCGTCGTGAGCTGCATCAACAGGTCGATGTGCTCAGGCAACAGCGGATAGGTCTCGAGGAACTCATCCTCGGTGAGCTGGTCGCACTTGTAGCCGTAGAGTTTCAGCTTCGAGCCGTGGCTTTCGAAGAGACGGCGCAGTGCCTCTTCCTTCGCGGGGCTCTTCTTCAAGAGGCGGCGATGGACGACGTCGCGGATGTTCGTCGTCGCCAGGTGCACGCGGAGCGCCGGCGGGAAGCGGTCCTTCAACTTGCCGAGCGTCGTGGTGCCACTGCGGTCCTCGAGCTGCTGCTGACCCGTCGCGAGGAGCCACGCCTTGCCCTTCAGCCGCTGACCGAGCTCCGAAACGAAGCTCTGGAGCTTGAGCATGCGGTCGTCGCTCTGGTGCACGTACTGGCTGACCTCGTCGACGACGACGAACAGCGTCGCACCCGGCGCGTGCCGCTCGAGCATCGACTGGATGCTTCGCACCGTCTCGGTGACGCTGAGCCCTTCACTGAATGAAGTCCCCGCCCGGCTCAACAGCCAGGACATCGAGTCGCGGTACTTCGCCGGCTCCAACACGGCCATGACTTCAGAGAAGTGCTCGTCGCACCGCTCCTGCTGGCGGAAGGTCTCCCAGCTGCTCTTGAGGGTGTGCTGCGCGGCCGCGAGAAAGTGGTCCCACTGCCCATCAAGCTCGAGACGCAGTTCAGCGTCTGCCACCAGAGGGTTCTTCGCGTAGCCGAGCCGCCGCTGGATGAGGCGCCGCACCGCGGAGTGGATGTGTTCGCCGTCGTGCGCCTCGCCGCCGATGTCGAAGACGACTGCAATGGGCTGCACCTTCGACTTCAGCGCGGCCCAGGCGTCGTGGAGTTCCTTCTTCCGCGGCGAGTCGTCGCGCGCGAGCAATGCGTCGCCGAGTTGGCGCCCGTCGGGAAGCTTGTTGCCGTTGAGCGCGAGGCCAAGGAGCTTCGCGAAGGACGACTTGCCGGAGCCGTAGAAGCCGGAGATCCACGACGCTGGGAGTTCCGGGCCGCCGGGCTTGCTCAGCTCGCGAACGATCGCTTCGAGCAACCGAACGTATTGCTCGTGGATGCCCTGAGGAACACGGCGCTGACGCGGGTCGCCTTCGGGGTAGCCGCCGGTGACGATGTACTCGCTGACCTCGTCGGCCAGCTTCGCGCCCGTCTGCTCGTGGAAATAGACGACCGGCGGAATGTTCCGCGTGACGTCGCCGTCGAAGACTTCTTTCATCTTCATGACAACCCCCTCAGGCGTAGATGCGCGGTCGGTAGTCCCGGTCGGGCACCAGCTGCTGCATGAATGACAGACCGTCGTTCTGTTCCCCTGGATAGAGCAGGACGACGGGCGTGTTCAGCGTACGGTCCCCGAGCTGCTTGAGAAGCGCCGATGAACGGAAGAATGGGTACAGCGCGCCGGCGCGACCCAGCAGCACCAGCGTGCGATTCTCGGCGTCCGGGTGTTCGACTCGAAACGCGGCGATGCGCTCGGCGACATCCTTCGCGAGGCCGTCGGGGCCGTCGATGTACTCGGCGAACTTCTGCTGCAGGTCTTTGAGCGCTCGGTCGGGTGACATCGCAAACAGACGCTTCTCGAAGTCGATGAGGCGCTGCAGCCCCTCGGTCCCGAGCTTCGCCGTCATTCGTTCGAAGACGAGCTCGTGCAGAGCGAGCGAGAGCACCGCCCACCCTTCGCCCTCGAGGTGGTGCACCATCTGCCGCACGCGTTGGCGGAGTCGATACTCCTCGCGCGGGAGGTACAGGAGGATGGCGAAGTTGTGATTCCGCATCGTGCTGATGCTGGGGCCTCCAGGTGCAAGGAGGTCCTTCTGGAGCGCTTCGACGGAAGCATCGAGACCCTGCGGGTTGAAGAGGTCGGCGGTCATGCCATCGCCCCCAGCGGGCTCGCGGTCAGTTCCACGAGTTCGCCCATCCGTCGGTAAGTCACGTCTGGAAGGCGCCGCAGCCGGGCATCGATGAGTTCCGGCGTGAGCCCCACCGAGCGGAAGTACGCGTTGTCTTGCCAGGTGCCTTGGTGGGGAACGAGCTGCAGGACGCGCACGAGGTAGCCCAGAGCTTCATCGGGCACACGGGGCGTCAGTGCTGTGCGCGGTCCGTCATTGGAGGGGGAGACGAGGCCGGCTTCGTCGGCTGCGCGAATGAGCTTCGTGGCGTACTGAAAGCGCGTCGATGGAGCGATCGCGGTGTTCCCGACATCGCCCAGCCACCTGGCGACCGCATCGCGATCGAACTGACGACGGCCGTCGTCGAGTCGCGTGGGGAGCCAGTCTCCGGTGAACATCCGGTAGAGGGGGTCAGAGAGCTGCAGGTGCCAGTGGCACACCAACGCCCTGGTTCCGAGCTCGCCTGGTCGCCAGCGGCGCAGGGTCTCGAGGGCCTCGGGGTACGATTCAAAGCGGGCCGCGAAGTTCGAGAGCAGCAGCTTCACGCGCGCGAGGCTCTTGTTTCCGAACCACCGCTCGTTGAACGCTCGCTCGACGCGGGCGGCCCCCACCACCGCGGGGTCGACTGCTTCCCAAAATGCGCGCGACTCCTGAACGGCGAGCGTCAGGCGGAGAATGCGGGTGTGGAATGCAGTCGCTTCACCGCCGGCCACTGGTGTTCTCCTCAACGACAAAGGGCAATGGGTAGGTGGGCGAGACCGGGTCGGCCAGGAGTGCCAGCGCCAGCCTGCGCGATCGCGCGGGCAGCGTTTCGTTCGCGATGCGCTTGAGCTGCCGCCCGCCGGCGACCACCTTGAACGAAGCGTCGAGCGCGTCGCTGCCCACTGCCTTCACCATCGCGGCGCGATCGAAAGGCGAGTTGAGGGCGCTCAGGAGGGGCAGGACTTCAAACGGGCTTCGCGCCTCGAGAACGTGGTGCGCGAGCCGCTCCGCAAGCGCTTCGTCAGTCTCGAAGCCGAAATGGAACAGGGTCAATTGCTGGTCGGCGCTCTTGGCGGGCCGGCGTGCGCGCTCGTCGATGAGATAGGCGGCACGGCGGGCGGCGTCGAGTCCGGCCCAGCGGTGAGTCCGAGGGAGCAGGCGTTTCCAGAGGTCGCCGCCGGCCTCTTCGTCGATGACGTCGGTCTTCCACCAGCCGAGTCGAGGGTGGTCGCCGCCGGGTGCCTCACCCGCCCAGGCAAGGAGCAGCTGGATCGAGAGGATCTCGTCGAGTTCTTCAGGGGTGGCGTGGGCCATGACCGCCGGAGGTTCTACCAGAGCCTCACTGACAGACCCTCAGCTGGTTTCGGGGTCTTGGGCGCCCTCTGACCGTGGATGTCAGTGCCAGGTGATAGGCATCCGTCACGATCAACATGAGCGAATTTCTCTTTGGGTCCGAGCTCCTCCGCGTTCTCCAAATCTTCCCGCGGTTGACCGTGACCAACCTCGCTCGCCCTCCCGAGCACCGGCTCGTGGTGGTCGACTCCAACGTCCTAATCCGGGCGGCTCGCCAGGCGATGAAGTTGCGGAATCCACGCGCCACAACGACTCTTGAAGAGATCGCGAAATCAGGTGTGTGGACATTGATCGCCCCACGCCTCGTCGAACATGAGGTTCGTCGGGCGCTCGAGAAGCGTCCACATGTCGCGGCAAAGCTCGAGGCGGCGGTGCAGCGCGTCCTGGGATGCGTTCGATTTGTCGACGTGCCGCCGCAGCGGTGCCTTCGTTCGGGCCCCTTCACCGCGCTTGCAGAGAGGGACCCGACCGATTTGCCCTACGTTTGGTTGCTTGAGTTCGCCGCGGCCGACTTCATCGTTTCGGCCGACAAGGACCTCGCGGCGAGCGGCTTTCCTGTCCTGAAGCTTGGCCCGAAGGGGTTCGATGCGCCGTTGAAGGTTCGCGATCATGCTCGTCTGGTGGCCGACGCGCATGGACGGGTCATTGCAACCGCAGCTGGCGGATACCTCGTCGCGGCCGCGCTGCGTGGTGTCGTCCGATGGTTGGGCCCAACGGGAACTCTCTTGGCTGCCGTGGGGGCGACCATTGGCTGGCGCAACCTGAGTGACGACCAAAAGCGGCGCATTGCGGCGAAGGTCGACGAACTCCGGCCCCAGATTAAGCGAGCAATCGACTTTCTTCGACCGGCTGCTCACCACTACGCCGCGGCGGTCGAAGCCGAGCGACTCATCGCGAAAGAGCTGCCCCAGCGAAGGGCACTTCAGTTGGGCGACCGCGTCTTTCGACTTGCCTTGATCGGCCGGTTCCCTCCCTCAGAGATTGCCGCGCGGCTCAACCGCGAAGATGGAGGGCGGCTCAGCCCAGACTCGGTGATGAGAGTGGCGAGAACCGACTCCCGATTGCACCTCGGCGAGACGATTTCTGTGTCGAGCCTCGTTTCGCCCCCGTCGCCGTCGCCGAACCCCAGCTGACACTGCGCTCGCGCGTCCGTTGACGCGGCGGCGGGCCGTAGTGCCAGTGATGCGAAACCGTGAGCCTGTCCGTAGGAAGCAGGCGCTTGGCTTCACCAACAACTCGCCGGCGAAGGCGCATCAGACTCTCGGTTCGCCGGTGGTCGCGTCGCGAATCAGTTTTCTGAGTGCATCGAGAGTGAGGATCTCGTCAGGGTATCGGTGCACCATTCGGTGGCAGTTCGAGCAGAGCGGCTTGAGGTCACGTGGGCGGTTCTTCGTCTTGCCTGTGGTGGCGAGCGGTCGCTCATGGTGCAGCTCGATGAAATCGGTGCCGCGGCTGCCATAGGCCGCCTCGAAGTCGAAGCCGCACGCCACACACCGAACTCGACCTTGCTGGCGTCGCCAGTAGGCCTTCGCTTCGCTGCGGAGCTTAGTGTTTCGCTCGACAGCGAAGTGAGTGCGCAGACGTCTCTCGCCCTCAGAGAAGAGGTCGGCCCCGTCCGGAAATGACAGGTGTGTCGAGTCGAGGCGTTCCCACCCGATCTGTGGGAAGCGCGCGATCGGGTAGGCGATGTCGACTTGGCGCACCACCTTCCAGCGAAGCGTTATTCCGGTACACGGCCGCTGTCCCGACGAGGGAACGGGAATCTGCTTGTCGTCGAGGTCTGGAGGCCAACCCGTGATCGACTCGACGTGTCGGGCGAATTCACGCCGGCTGCGGTACGTGAAGGACCCGCCGTGGGACAACTCGAGCAAGACGAAGAGCCGCCGGGTCGCCAAATCGAACCCATAAACACGTAAGCCAGGCCGAACGATGTCGGCTGGCCAGTGTCGGTTCTTCCACCCGGTCCACTGATACTGCGAGCGAAGTACTTCCAGGTCGCTGCTCTTGAAGGTGATTGCCGCTCGCGCTGCGAATCTCTGCGACCGCTTCATCGAGCACCTCAAGACTTCGAGTGGACGCTTCGTAGGCCCGAACTGCGAATCCTCAGCACGATACGCGACGTACGAATTGTGCCCCTCCGCCTTGGCTCCTAGCGTGTCCCACTTCGACCGACACCGTGGCGCCTGCACTACTTACTTGCGGGTTCCGGGCTCGCTCGCGCACGGACTTGTCGGTGGTGGGTGATAGACGCGTCGCCGTGAGCAAACAACAGCACGACTCCCCTCACCCCAACCCCTCTCCCCAGGGGGAGAGGGCGTGATTTCGGTCATGTGTGTCGGCCCCCTCACCACGCACGCGGGTGAAGAGGACGGCCATCTCGCGCTCGCCTTCGGCGCGCCGCGCCCGCTTTCGTTCACCGCGCACCCGCTCCGCCGCGCTCGAGCGGCTCGCCTCGAAGCTGCCCCGCGACGCCACCGTCCACTGCGATCTGTCGCTTGCTTCGGCTGCGGCGCCTTTCGGCTGGGTGCCCACCGCCCTCGACCGCGCCGTGCTCGAGGCGGCTGCGCTCGCGACCATCAACCACTTCCACGGCCCGCTGCTCGCGAAGATCCCCGACGCCGCGATTCAGCTCGAGCTCATCGACGCGACCCTCGCCTTCGCCCGCGCCCGCCCCTGGGAACGCATCGGCGGTGACGAGCCCTTCTCGCTGCGCTTCACCGGCGTCTCCTCGCCCCCGGGCTTCGGCACCCTCTACGGCCTCGACGGTGGCGAGTTCGGCCTGAGCCTCTTCCCCACCGAGGACGACTTCGAGCTCTTCGCCAGCCTCGACGAGACGCTCGACCAGGACGAGGTCGATGAGCTGCGCATCAACGCCCTCTCCTGCTCCGCCGCGTTCGACACCAGCCCGCTCTCGCTCGCCGTCGCGTCCGCCTGGGGGCTCGCCGTCACCCCGCGCTTCCTCCTGCTCCGCGGCGGCCGCGCCCAACCCCTGCGCGCCGATGACGCCCGCGTGCTCGTCGCCGCCCTGCGCGCCGTCACCGCGCTCGCCACCGAGGGCACCGTCGGCGAAGGGCGCTGCTCCTTCCTCGGCAAGACCGTCACCGCCACCCTCGAGCTCCCCTGGCTCGCCGACCGCCCGCGCGCGCCGCCGCCCGCCTTCGTCGCCCTCGACCGCGAGCTGCGCACCGCCGCCCTGCTCTTCGCCCGCGCCCACGGCCTCGAACGCGCCGCGGACGACGCCTTCCTCGAGTACGCCCACCTCTTCCTCGGCCCGTACGCCCGCCAGTACCTCGCCAGCCTGACCAACGACGCGGACCGCGCGAAGACCGAAGCGTGGATCGCCGCCCACGAGCGCGGCCGCCTCGTACTCCTCGAGCTGCTCGCCGGCGTCGCCGACCAGGTCGCCGCGCTCGACCTCCTCAGCGGCGAGCACCTCGCCATTCACGAGCCCAGCCTGAGCGCGGCCCTCGAACCCCACCAGTGCTACGCCGCGTGGCTGGTGCGCGAGGACGACGCGTGGCTCCTCGCCTCCGCACGTGCCGAGATCATCCCGCTCCCCGACGCCCTGCGCGCCCGCGACGCCTTTCTCGCGCGCTTCCCCGTCGGCACGCGCTGGGGCCACGACGCGCTGATCGCCCTCGTCGAGCTCAGCGGGCAGACCGCCCGCCCCAACACCGGGCTGCGCAACACCGACGACGAGCCCTTCGCCAGCGACCGCGACCGGTACTCCCTGACCGGCAAAGGCGACGCACTCTTCGACGCGCTCGCCAACGCCCCCGACGTGCGCCGCGGCCCGGGGCGGACGCTCGCGCTCTACCGCCAGGGCAACGCCATGCACCGCCTGTGGTGGCGCACCCAGATTGCCCGCTTCACCTTCGACCGCGGCGAGCTGATCGTCGACGCCAACTCGCACCAGCGCCTCGACGCCGTGCGCGCGCGCCTCGAGAAGGACTTCCCCGGCGCCACCCGGTTCCGCGAGCGCGTGCCGATGGATGGCGACCCGATCGACTTCAGTCGCGTGAATGCCCACCTCGACCTGCAGCCGCTCCCCGACGACGCTTCGGCCGAGGTGCTGACCGTTCTCGAGGCCGTCGCCAACGCGCGGCTCCGCTTCGGAGAAGACCTCGCGTCTGACGACCCGGCTCGACGGGCCGCGGCGATTCGCGAAGTGCGGCTGCTCGCCGCCGCCATGCCCAACGAGGAGGATCGGTTGCCCTTCCGCCGGGCGCTCGGCGTGGGGCTGTGGGGCGAGTGGCTCGGGCCCGATGAGCCGTGGCTCGGCTTCGGCGCCGGGGTCGAGCTCAACCTCGCGCTCGAAGCCCTCGTCGCGCCCATCGCCCTGGAGCTCGAAGGCCCGCGGTTCGAGCGGTTCTGCGACGCGATGCGCCTGGGGTGGGCCGCGTTCTCGGTGCGCCGGCTCGCCGTGCCGCGCGCGGAGAAGGTCGCCGCCGCCCTCGCGATCTTGACCCCCGAGGGCGCTGGCTCGCGCATGCAGGGCTCACTCATCGAGCCGCGGCTGCCGGCCTCGTCACCCAACGCGCGCCGGCTCGCCGAGTTCGTCCCCTTTCTCGTTGAGCGCGCGGAGCTGCTCTTCCCCTTCGATCGCCGCGTCGTCGATGAGATCAAGGTCGAAGCTGAGAGCCATCACCTCGACCTGCACATCATGGTCGACCTGGAGCCCGAGTTCGACGCCCGGGCCAGCGAGGCCGCGCCGGACTTCGTGCATGGGGTGCTGCCGCTCGACGTCTGGGGCGACTTCGTGGAGGACTACCAACCAGCGTCGTGGTGGCTCGTGCCCCGCCCGTGGCAGCGGGAGCTGATGGCCGACTGGTTCATCGCGACCCATGGCTCGCTCGCGGGGCGGTCTTTCCCGGACGCGTGTGAGGCGATGGTCGAGATCGAGAGCGCGGCGCTTCGGGATGAGCTCACGCCCGTCGGGCGGACGTGCGAGGCGCTCGAAGACCTCGGGCTCGCTCATGAGGAGTCCGTCGCGTTGATCAGCGCCGTCGACTGGAAGGGGAAGAACGCCGAGGCGGCGCTGCGGGAGTTGGTGCAGACCGCTGAGCGGGCCGCTGGCGAGGTGCAGTGACCATGATCAGGATCTCGCGCGGCTCGCGCTCGAAGTTGGTCTCGGCCCCTCACCCCGGCCCTCTCCCCGCTTCGCAGGGCGAGGGAGACTAGAGGCCGATCAGGATTCCCTGCAGGTCGGCCCTCGACTGACCACGAATCTGCTTCGCGAAGGCCTCGAGCCCGTCGACGCCGCCCTGCTTCGCCGCCTTGAGCCAGAGCAGCCCACGCTCGAGATCGGGATCATTCCTCGGGCTCGGCGTCGCGCTGCGGCCGGCATGATCGAGCGCCAGCTTGAAGGGCGCCGCGCCGACCTTCCCGACCGCCACCGCCACCGCGCACGTGCAGAGCCCGAGCTGCAACACCGTCGAGATGCCCGGCCCCTGCAGCAGCTTCGAGAGCTCGCCCTCGCCCTGGCGCACCGACTTCGCCGCGTCGTGCAAGCCCCCCGCGTCGAGCAAGACCGCGCCCGCTTCCATCAGCGCCGGCGTGTTCTGCACCACCGTCAGCGCCGCGGAGACCACCGCGGCCGTCGCGCCCACCACCGCCGCCGTCGGCGCGAGCGCCGCGCTCGCCACCCCGACCGCCACGAGGGCCGCGTCCTTCGCGCCCGTCGCCAGGCCTGCGCTCGACGGCCCCATCACGCCGTGCGCTGCGCCCGCGTGCTTCCCGGCCGCCCTCGCCGCCGAACCCGCGACGTCGGCGTACGCGTTCACCGCCTCAGCCGCCGCCTTCGGCGCCGTGCCGTTGTTCGTCGCGATGCCGACCAGCATCGCGTTCAGCGCCATCGTCGCCTTCATCAACTGCTCGGGAGGCACCGCCTGCGCGAACTCCGCCGCCGCGCGATCGAGCACCTGGCCCGCCGCCTCGAACAGCCCCTTCGCCTTCACCTGCAGCTGCGTGCCATCCGGCAACTTCGCGCTCGCCCCCGCCTTGTCTTCCAGCGTGAACGCCTCGCCGCCCTTCGGCCTGACCGTCCACGAGCCCTCGAGGTTCGGCTCCACCCGGTGCCCGCCCGGCAGAATCGCGGTGTGCATCGACGAGAACGCCTCGAACACCCCGAGCGCGTGCGCCGGCTGCTGGCTCTGCATCAGGTGCTCCACCACCCGCCCCTGCACGTCGAGCTCGCTGCGGTTCATCGTGCCGAAGCGTGCCTCGAGCTTCGATGCGAGCTGCTCCGGCACCTTCGCCAGCTTCAGCTGCTGCGGCAGCGCGTTCATGAAGCGCACCGAGAAGCGCCGCTCCATGCCCGAGGCCGGCGTGAAGCTGCTCCCGCCGACGTTGGGGAACGGCACGGGGATCGGCGCCGGCGCGGCTGGCGTCTTGACGATGTCGACTCCCACCTGCGGCAACGAGGGCGGCTTGATGGAGATCTTCATGCGCGCACCTTGTCACGTCCCCACGCAGAGGACAGGCCCCCCGCGCGCGGCCAATCCAGTGCCAATGCAGCGGGGCGCAACGCCTTGAGCTGACTCGCAGATCGCCCCGGCACGCGCGTTGCGAAAGCACCGCCGCATGCGCCCACTCCCCCTCCTCGTCTTGCTCACCGCCTGCGGTCCCCAGCTCGCGTCCGTCTCGCAGACCGACGATCCGCCGCGCGACGCGACCACCGCCGCCGACGCGCCGCTCGACGTCGAGATCGGCTCCGGCGGCGGCTTCAAGATCTACTGGGCCGTCAACACACAGCTCGAGCCGCTCGCCGACGTCACCCAGCCCGCGCTGCTCGACAAGACGCGCGCCCGCGTCGACGGCTACTTCCTCGTGCAGCTCGGCGGCGGCCTCGTCAGCTACTGGCCCACCCGCCCCCCGGAGTGCGCCCTCAACAAGAAGACCGACGACGACCCGAGCACGGTGCTCACGTACGACGGCGTGACGTGGGACGCGGTCGCCCTGCGCGCCCACTGCGACGGCCTGCTCGACGCGTGGCTCGATCAGTACAAGGTCGATCACCCCGAGTTCCGCAAGTTCACCCGCGACGCGCTGCAGAACGTGCTCCACGCCCAAGCGTTCGCGCGCGTCATCACCAACCTCCACCTCGCCGACGAGCAGCGCGCTGGCAAGAAGCTCGTCTCGAACCAGCTGCTCGCCGAGGGCCGCTGGCACTACGACGGCCCGACCGACACGCTCTGGCTCGCCTCGCTCCCGCCCGCGCAGGCCTCGCTCGCCGCCGCCGGCCTGAGCTCAGACTCGATCTTCACCTACCAGGAGCCCGGCATGCAGACCGACAACGGCAACGTGATCAGCGTGCCGTTCGCCGACGGCACCGGCGCGTGCAGCGCGACCGTGCCGCAGCCGCTCAATTCGTGCCTGCCCTTCAACACGCGGATGATCGGCCTCGTCGCCGATGCCTACGTGGCGCTCGGCGCGCCGCGCCCGAAGATCTCGCTCAACCTCCGCACGTGGACCGATTCCTCTCCCACCCTCGTCGGCTCCGCGCGCCTGCAGCCCGACTATTCCGGCCTCTTCTTCGAGGGCGGCACCAAGGTGCTCGAGACCACCATCGCCGGTCAGCCGAAGATCGAGATGTACGCTGACGGCATCGCGTGGCTCCTCGCGCACAGCCGCCGCGACATCCACCTGCTGATGCCCGCGTTCTGGTCGACCGCCGATCTCGCCACCGAGGCCACGCGCGATCGCCTGCCCGCGCGCCTGAAGGGCTACCTGCTCGCGCTCGACGCCGAGGTGAGCCAGCGCCTGCGGCTGCCGAGCGGCACGCACGCGCTCTGCGACTCGCGCGTGGTGCTCATTCCTGGTGCGTATGGCTCGCCGCTCCACCCGCAGCAGCTGCCCATCGCGCGCAACGGCGGACCCGCGGGCACCGTCACCGGCCAGATTGCGATGCTGTCGAACTTGCGCGACTCGCTGTGCCGCGGGCTGCCCTGACGGCACGCCTGATGTAACGAATGGAGGTGGCTGAACCCGGTCATTCCCGAAGGAGGGAAGACCCATGAATACAGTCACTTCTCCCCGTGGCGCGGAAGCCACGCTCCACGTGCACGGCATGACTTGCGCCAACTGCGTGCGACGCGTCGAAGGTGCTCTGCAAAATCTGCCGGGGGTCGCCGCGGCCTCGGTGAACCTGGTGACGAACCAGGCGACCGTGCAGTTCGACGCGGCCGTCACCACGCGCACGCAGCTCGAGCAGGCGATCGCCGAAGCGGGTTACTCCGTCGCGAGCCGCCTCGAAGACGCCGAGCGCGCCGAGGCCGCTGCGCTCCGCCGCGACGTGATCATCTCCGTCGCGCTCGCCGTGCCGCTGCTCGTGCTCGGCATGTCGCACGGCCGCATCCCCGGAAGCGATGGCCCCGTCGGCCGAATCGTGCAGCTGCTGCTCGCGACGCCGATCGTCTTCGGCCCCGGCCGCCGCTTCCTCGTGCTCGCGTGGAAGGCGACGAAGCACCGCACCGCCGACATGAACTCCATGGTCGCGCTCGGCGTGCTCGCGGCGTGGGGCTGGTCGACCGTCGCGGTCTTCGCGTCGGGTCACCACGTCTTCTTCGAGCCCGCCGGGGCGATCGTCACCTTCGTGCTGATCGGCAAGTGGCTCGAAGCCCGCGCACGGCGGCGATTGTCGGAGGCGGTGCATGGGCTCGTCGCGCTGGTACCGAAGCGCGCCACCCGCCTGGTCGGCGACGTGGAAGAGCAGGTGCGCGTCGTGTCGCTGCGCGCCGGCGAGCTCGTGCTGGTGCGCCCCGGCGAGCGCGTACCGGCCGACGGAGTGGTGGTGAGCGGCGCGTCGGCGGTCGACGAGTCGATGCTGACGGGCGAGAGCCTCCCCGTCGACAAGCGGCCCGGTGACACCGTGTTCGGCGCGACGGTGAACGCCTCCGGAGCGCTCACGGTTCGGCTCGAGCGCACTGGCAGCCGCACCGCCCTCGCGCGCATCGTCGAGGCCGTGGAGCAGGCGCAGGGCAGCCGCGCGCCCATCAGCCAGCTCGCCGATCGCGTCGCGGCCGTCTTCGTGCCCGTGGTGCTCGGCGTCGCGGTGGTGACCTTCCTGGTGTGGCTCGCGGTCGACCCGACGTGGGCTGGCTTCGCCGTCGCCGTGCAGCACCTGGTCGCGGTGCTGGTGATCGCGTGCCCATGCGCGCTGGGGCTGGCGACTCCCGCGGCGGTGGCGGTGGGCACCGGGCGCGGCGCGGAGCTGGGCGTGCTGGTGAAGGGCGGCGCGGTGCTCGAGGCGCTGAGCCGCGCGCAGGTGGTGCTGCTCGACAAGACCGGCACGGTGACCGAGGGGCGGCCCCGCCTCACCGACGTCGTGGCGCTCGGCGACGAGGCCGCGTTCCTCGCGCGCGTCGCCGCCATCGAGCGTTTCAGTGAGCACCCGGTCGCGCGGGCGATCGTCGCGGGCGCTGACGAGCGCGGCGCCGTCAGGCTCGAGGCGCGCGGCTTTTCCATGGAGGCGGGGCTCGGCGTCGCGGGCATCGCGGGCGAGTCGGAGGTGCGCATCGGCACGCCGGAGTGGCTCCACCGCGCCGGCGTTCCGAGCACGC
This sequence comes from Myxococcaceae bacterium, assembly GCA_046351675.1. Taxonomy (GTDB): domain Bacteria; phylum Myxococcota; class Myxococcia; order Myxococcales; family Myxococcaceae; genus Archangium_A. The sequence goes on along the minus strand of JAXLYB010000009.1, from coordinate 283,492 downwards.
CGCTGCAGGCGCGCGCGAATGAGCTGGCGTCGCTCGGGCGCAGCGTGTCGTTCGTCTCGTTCGATGGCGTGCTGGTCGGGCTGGTCGCGGTGGCCGATCGTCCGGCGGCGGGCGCGGCGGCGGCGATTGAGGCGCTGCGCAAGGAGCGGCTCGAGGTGCGGCTGGTCAGCGGCGATCGCCAGCGCACCGTGGAGGCGATCGGCCGCGAGCTCGGCGTCGATGGCGTCGAGGCGGAGGTGAAGCCCGAGGGCAAGGCGCACACGGTCGAGGTGTTCAAGCAGCAGGGGCGCGTGGTGGTGATGGTCGGCGACGGCATCAACGACGCGCCGGCGCTCGCGGCGGCCGACGTGGGCGTGGCGATCGGCACCGGCACCGACATCGCGGCGTCGACGGCTGACGTGGTGCTCCTGCGCGGCGGCATCACCGCCCTGCCCCGCGCCATCGCGCTCGCGAAGGCCACGCTGCGCACCATTCGGCAGAACCTGTTCTGGGCGTTTCTCTACAACACGGCGGGGATTCCGCTGGCGGCGGGCGCGCTGGTGCCGTTCTTCGGGCTCGAGCTCAACCCGGTGTTCGCGAGCGCGGCGATGTCGTTGTCGAGCGTGTCGGTGCTGATGAACTCGCTGCGGCTGCGGCGGTTTGCTCGAGGTCCGCGCGGGTGAGGTGAAACGGCGGGTAGTCGCGCAGCTGCGGCTCGAGTGGTCGCAGCAACGCGAGCCCCGCTTCGGCGCCGTCTCGCATCGCGATCGCGATGGCGCGGTTCAGCTCGATCACCGGCGATGGCGTCAGCGCCACGAGTCGATCGTAGGCCGCGATGATCCGGCTCCAGTCCGTCTCGGCCCAGGTCGGCGCCGTCGCGTGGTGGGAAGCGAGCTCGGCTTGCAGGGTGTACGCGCCACCGCCGAGACGCTGCGCGCGCCCGAGCGCGACGAGGCCTTCGACGATGAGCGGCGCGTCCCACTGGGTGCGATCCTGATCGGCGAGCCGCGCGGTGCGCGTCTTCACTCGCGCGACGGAGAAGCAGATCAGCGCCTGGATCCCGAAGACCTCCGGCTCGGTGGGCTGCAGCTCGGCGAGCAGCGTCGCGAGCCGGAGCGCTTCGACCTGCAGATCGACGTCGGTGGTGGCGTGGCCTTGGTTGAACATCAGGTACAGCACCGCGAGCACGGCCGTGAGGCGCCGTGGCAGCTCGGTGCGACCGGGGGTCGAGACGCCGAGCCCGCGATCTTCGATGAGCTTCTTCGCGCGCACCAACCGCTGGGCCATCGTCGGCTCCGGCACGAGGAAGGCCCGCGCGAGCTGCTCGACCGAGAGGCCGGCGATCACCTTGAGCGTCAGCGCGACCTGCGCCTCGCTGCCGAGCTCGGGGTGACAGCAGGTGAAGAGCAGGCGGAGCTGATCATCGGTGATCGCCTCGGGATCGCGTGGTGCCAGCGCTTCGTCTTCGCGCAGCTCGGCCGACTTCGCCTCGGTCACTCGCGCGTGGCGGTGGGCCTGCTTGAGGTGATTGCCGGCGACCGTGGTGAGCCAGGCCGCCGGGTTCGCGGGCGTGCCCTGCCGCGGCCACGTCGCGACCGCCGTCGCCAGCGCCTCGTGAAACGCGTCCTCCGCGTGATCGAGGCTGCCGCACTGGCGGTACAGCCCGGAGACGATCCGCGCGCGCTCGCTCTTCACCACCGCCTCGAGCGAGCTCACGAGCGCCACACCTCGCGCACCTCGGCGACGCCCAGTCGCGCGAACGCCGTCGACTGCGCCCAGGCCACCGCGTCGTCGAGGCCGGCGAAGCGCATGAAGAAGAGGCCGCCGATGATTTCCCTGCTCTCGAGGAACGGGCCGTCGGTCACCACGTTGCGACCGTGCTGGTTGAGCAGCGTGCGGCCGGTGCGCGGCGCCTCGAGGCGAACTCCCGCGATGAAGGCCGAGCCGAAGCCGTCGTGGGTCGCGTCGTCGATGCGGTTCATCACCTGCACCCAGCCGGCTTCGTGCGACGCGGCGCCGAGCACGCCGAAGCCGAAGAGCTTCCCCGGCGCGTCGGTCTTCGCGGGCGCGAACTCGCCTTTCATCACTGGGCGCACCTCGAGGCGCTCGCCCGGCGAGGTCGGCAGCGCGCTCACGATCGCCAGCGCGGCCTCGAGGCTGTCGGCGCGCAGGGCCCAGAAGGTCTGCAGTCCGTCGGAGAACGGCCCCGGCGTGATGGTGGTGCTCGTCACGCGGCGCGCTTCGATCGTGGGCCGCAGGCGCTCGGAGTCGAGGAGCACTCCGCGTCGTCTCAGATCGGCGGTGAACGCCGCGCGCTGCTCGAGAATTCGGCGCGCTTCGGCCGGCGAGAGGCTGCGCTCCGCGGACAGCACCAGGAAGTTCACGGCGCGACGCCCTTGCCTGTGATGATCAGACTCTCGAGGCTCTTCGTCACGAAGAACGTCCACGCGTCCGAGCAGTCGCCGTAGCACTGACAGCTCGGGTCGAGGCCGTGGTGCGTGAAGTCGAGCCGCGTCTGCTCGCCCGCGCGCGTGATGCGGAACTCGATCTGCGTGCCGTTCCACTCGTCGGGGTTCTCGAAGTGGGGGAGCTTCGCGTCGGTCACGGTCCAGACGATACGTTTGCCCGGCTCGAGCGCGGTGATCTTCTGCGTCGTGCGGTGGAAGTCTTCGTAGCGGTAGGTGAACTCGGCGTTCAGCGCGTCGGTCGGGCCGTCGATCTTCCCCGTCCACCACGCGCGGACGTCGTTCACGGCGGCGAAGACCTCGGCGGGAGATTGGGGGACGGTGATGGTGGCGGTGAAGGGCTTCTGGTGCATGGCGGCTCCTCGAGTGACTGCGGGTTCAAGGAGTCGATGCGCGAGGCCGGGGCCGATCGACATCGCTGCGCGATTTCGTGGAAGCCGTTGATTTACTTGCGGAAGCGGACCAGCACGACCTCGAGCGGGGAGTCGATGGTGGCGAAGGTGTCGAGCATCAGGCGCTCGGCGGTCGGCTGGTCGAAGCTGCCTGAGCCGGCGCCGATGATCGGGAAGGCGAGCGAGGTGATGGGGAGCGTGGCGGCGAGCTTCATCGCGTTGCGGACGGAGTCTTCGATCGATTGGCGGCTCGCTCGCCAGAGGAGATCGATGCCGGCGACGTGGATGATGGATTTGTAGGGGAGGCGGCCGGCCGAGGTGGCGACCGCGGTGCCGAGCGGCATCGGGCCGTGCTTGGCGAGCTCGCGGAAGGGCTGGGTTCCCGCGCGGCGCTTGATGGCTCCGGAGACTCCCTGCGGGAGGAGGAGCCACCAGGGGATGATGTTGCGGTTCCACGCGTTCACGATCGCGTCGGTGCGCTGGTCGAGGAGATCGCCGTCGGTCAGCGTCGGGTGCATCGCGACGGCATCGTACGACGCGGGCTCGAAGGGGACGCGCGGTGTTCGCGGGTCGGCGCCGTGCGTGAATCGCGCTTGCCCCTCGGCACGCCAGGTCTCAATTTTGAGAGGTGGTCTCGGAATTTTTTCCAGGGGCTGTCACCACTGATGACAGATGTGGGCTTGCACGCTTTCGTGGACACCGGTCGCTGTTTACGCAGCTCGGTCCATCCGTGCTGATTCTTCGAAGTCGACGGGACTGATGTAGTCGATCGACGAGTGTCTTCGCTTGAAGTTGTAGTTGGCGATGTAGTCGATCACGGCTCGTCGAACGTCGTTGGGTGAGTGCTTCCCTTCGAGCACCTCGCCGAGCTCGGTCTTGAGGCTCGAGAAGAAGCTCTCGGCAGGGGCGTTGTCCCAGCAGTTTCCTTTGCGGCTCATGCTTCGGTCGACGGAGTGCTTTGCAAGGACTCGGAGGTACTCGTTGCTCGTGTAGTGCATGCCCCTGTCCGAGTGATGAATCAGCGGCCCTGTGCGTTCGCGAGTTGAGAGCGCCATGTCGAGGGCCCGGAGTGCGACCTCCAGCTCGAGTGTCCCCTCGATTGCGTGGCCGACGATGCGCCGAGAGAACAGGTCGAGCACCGTCGCCAGAAAGAGAAAGCCTCGGGATGTCCGGATGTAGGTGATGTCGGCGACCCACTTCTCGTTTGGCCGAGTCGCGGTGAAGTCGCGACGCAGGAGGTCCGGCGCGACTGGCTTCTCGTGCTCACTGAGTGTGGTCGTGACGAACCTGGGCTTCTTCCGCGCAAGGAGCGTCTGTTCCTTCATGAGCCGACGGACTCGTCGTCGACCAATCACCTCACCTTGGGCCAGCAGCTCCTGGTGGATTCGAGGACTGCCATACGCCCTCCCACTCTCCTCGAAGGCAGCCCGCACAACGGACGCGAGGCGCTCATCTTCACGCTGACGCAGCGAGGGCTCGCGCTTGCGCCATTCGTAGAAGCCGGAGCGCGAGACGCCGAGCACTCTGCACAGCATCGTGACGTCGTAGTCGGCCTTCATCGCGTCGAGAGCTTCGAACTTCACTTCAGCTCTCGCGCAAAGAAGGCCGCCGCTTTTTTTAGGATTTCGGCCTCCAGCCTGAGGCGCTCGTTCTCTCGCCGCAGGCGCTCCAGTTCCTTGCGCTCGTCTTCCTTGAGCGGGTCCGGTCGGAAACTCTCGCCAGTCACCTCTTGTGCACGCTTGAGCCAGGTGAAGACGTTCTGGCGGTCGCAGCCCATCTCTCGAGCAACCTGAGCCGGCTTCTTCCCTTCCTGAACTCGACGCACTGCCTCGGTCTTGAACTCGTCGGAGTACGTCTTCTTCTTGTTCATCCTCATGTCTTGCCCCATGCGGACGGTGTCCACAAAACCGGAGCAAGCCCAGATGTGTCACCAGTGATGACAGCCCTCTCAAAAAGTTCCGGACACCCCTTCACGAAGCCTCGTCTCCTCGTCACCCCTGGGTCGAGGCTGCGGGGCACGCGCGTGTCCGGCTCGCCACTCGCGCCCCACCCCACCCGCTTCCCTGCAAAGCCAAAGTCCGCGCGACGGAGTAGAGCGTTCGCGTGGACCATGCCCCCATTCACTTCGACCTCGAGGGCCGGTGGACCCGCGCTCACTTCGATGGCGCCATGTTCCTCCGCGGGTTCGATGGGGTCGTGCTCGAGCGGTTCGGCGCCGACGATGGCGCGGACCTGAGGATCAAGGACGCGGCGGTCGTGCATGCTCGCGTCGTCGAGTGGGTCCGGCAGAGCGCGGAGGCTCCGGCCGCGGCTCGTGAGTGGGACGTCGATCGGTTGCTCGGGGAGGCGGCGCGGTTTCTCGTGGCCTATCGGCCCGTCGGCATCGTGCCTCCCGATCGGTACCGGTCCGTCATCGTGCAGGCCACCCAGGGGTGCGGGTTCAATGGGTGTCTGTTTTGTTCTCTGTACAAGGGGCAACGGCATCGCGTCGTGCCCGTCGAGGAGTTCCGCGAGCACGTGCGACGCGTGAAGACGTTCCTGGGGTCGAATGTCGTCGGGCGGCGCGGGGTGTTTCTTGGCGAGGCGAATGCGCTCGCGATGCCGCTCGCGTCGCTGGTGGCGGACTTTGAGGTGCTTCGCTCGGAGCTGCCTGAGCTCGCTCACGATGTTGCTTGCTTCGTTGATGCGTTCGAGGCGTGGCGGACTGTTGAGGAGCTGCGTCAGCTTCGCTCGCTCGGGCTCACTCGCGTCTTCGTTGGGGTCGAGTCGGGGGATTCGGCGGCGCTCGCGGCGATTGGAAAGCCGGCGAGTGTGGCGGGGGTCGAGGCGTTGGTTGCTTCACTGAAGGAAGCCGGGCTGTCGGTGGGGGTCATCTTTCTCGCCGGGCTTGGGGAGGCGCATGTCGAGGCGTCGGTGGCGCTCGTCTCGCGGTTGGGGCTCGCGGCTTCGGATGTGATCTACGTGAGCCCGCTCGTCGTCGAGCCGGCGAGTGCGCTCGGCGTGGCACTGCGCGCTCGGGGGATGGTGCGGGCTTCGGCCGAGATTGCTCTCGAGGCTGAGGTCATGCGGCAAAGGCTCGCCGGGCGCTCCAAGGTCGGTCGGTACGACGTTCGGCGGTGGGTTTACACGTAACGCTGGCGCGGGTTTCTCCTCACCCCGACCCTCTCCTCCTCGGGAGGAGAGGGAGATCTCTTCGGCGTCGGCTTCGGCGCCGGCTTCGGCTTCGGCTTCGGCTTCGGCTCGGCTTCGGCTTCGGCTTCGGCTCGGCTTCGGCTTCAGTCCGCGTCGGGGTTCACTACGTCGTCACGGAGCAACGTCTCGGCGAGGTTCGTCGCTTCCTCATTCGCCATGTGCTCGCGCAACGCACCGATCGCGTCACGCAGCTGCGCCCGATCGGCGTGCGGGTCGAGCCGCTTGAGCAACACCGCGTGCTCGTTCGAGTGCTCGTCGAGCAGCTGCTTCACGCGCTCGGGCCCCCAGGCGTCGATGTCTCTCAAGATCGGCACCAACACCGCCTCTTCTGCCGCGTTGTGCGCCTGACACGCGTCGTGCAGCGCCTTCACCGCCGCCGACGCGTCACCGTGGTGCGCCAACACCGTCTCCACCTCGACCATCAGGCGACGGAGGTTCTCATGCTGCGCCAGCAGGTTCTTCCTGACGACTTGCAGTTCCATGACGTCACCCCTTGTCGAGCATGCCGCCCTTGCCCTCTTTGTCCTTGAACGCCTCGGCCTCGGGCATCGCCGCCTTCTGCGCGCTGATGTTCGGCCACTTCGCCGCGAGCTCGGCGTTCAGGTCCTTGTACTCGGCCCACTTCTCCGGGAGGTCGCCCTCCGCGAAGATCGCCTTGGTCGGACAGACCGGTACACAGGCGCCACAGTCGATGCACTCCTCCGGCTTGATCGCCAGGAAGTTGGGGCCCTCGTAGAAGCAGTTGACCGGGCACACCCCGACGCAGTCGGTGTACTTGCACTTGATACAGGGTTCAGCGACGACGTAGGCCATGGCGATTTCTCCTTGGAGTTACGGGTTTCCCAACAGGCTGTGAGCCGCGTCGGCGGCTGATTCGAGGAAGGGCTTCGGCCACGCGCCCATGCCCACCACGAAGGCGAGGCACACCGCGATGGCAAGGCTGAGCGGCGCCGGCGTCTTCACCACGCTCGCGCCCGGCAGCGGGTCAGCCATGTACGCCGCCCGCGCGATCTGCAGGTAGTACCAGAGCGAGACGATCGCCATCAGCGCACCGAAGAGCACCAGCCCTCCGCGCCCCGCCTGGTACGCCGCCATGAACACCGACATCTTTCCCCAGAAGCCGACGACGAACGGAATGCCCGCCAGCGAGAGCAGGAAGAGCAGCAGCGCGAACGCCAACCACGGCGATCGCCGCGACAGCCCCTTCACGTCGTCGAGCGTCAGCCCCGTGCGGTTCGGCGCGATGGCCTCGAGCACGAAGAACGCGCCCATGTTCGTCGCCACGTAGCCCGCGACGAAGAACAGCAGCATGCCCGTGCCGTACGCGTCGCCCGCAGTCAGCCCGATGAGCATGTAGCCGACCTGCGCGATGCCCGAGTAGCCGAGTAGGCGCTTCACGTCCTTCTGCGGCAGCGCCATCAGGTTGCCGATGGTGATGCTCGCCACCACGAAGAGCAGCACCACCGTCATCACCTGCTCGTGGTCGTTCTTGAACGCGACGAGCAACATCGCCGTCAGCGCCGCGAAGCCCGTGGCCTTCGGCGCCACCGAGAGGAACGCGACGAACGGCGTCGGCGCGCCCTGGTACGTGTCGGGCACCCACATGTGGAACGGCACCGCGCCGACCTTGAAGGCCATGCCCGCGACCGTGAGCATCATGCCGAGGCCGAGCAGCGGGCTCAGCGGCTGCTGCGCGATGACCTCGAGCCGCGTGCTGTGCGTCAAACCAAACACATACGACAGACCAAACAAGGTGATCGCCGTGCTCGCCGCGCTGACGAGGTAGAGCTTCAGGCCCGCTTCCGCCGCGTGGCGGTGCACGCCCTTCAAGTCGTCGCTCTTCGCGTAGCTCGCCAGCATCGCCAGCGGCACGCCCATCAGCTCGAACGCGACCACGAAGACGAGCAGGTCGCGCGCGCCGGGCAGCAACGTCATGCCCAACAGGCTGAAGAGGAGCAGCAGGTAGTACTCGCCCTGCCGCGCAGCGAAGTGACGATCGACGTGCTCGATGGCGCCCACCGCCGCGACCGCACCGGCGAGCAGCGCGATGCGCTTGAAGATCAACGCCCACGCCGAGCCGACGTACGCGCCGCCGAACGCGACGCCGTTCACGTCGACCACGAAGGACGCGCCGAAGACGCCGACGAGGAGAATCGCCGTGAGCCAGCCCAGCCAGCGCTTGCGGCCGTGCTCGAGGCCGAGGTCCACCGCGAACACCAGCAGCAGCGACCCGAAGAGCATCAGGTCGAGCATCAGCGGCTTGAGATCAGTGGCGGAAGGCATCGCTCTCCTTTCAGGGCAGCTGCGCCACGTGGACGGCGAGGTTGGCGACGCGCGGCAGGTACTCGTTCGTCGCGAGGTGGATGAAGTCGAGGATCAGCCGCGGGAAGCTGCCGAAGATGATGAGCGCCGCGCCCAGCGCCCACGGCGCGAGCCACTCGGTGCGCTTCATGTCGGTGAGCCCGTGGATCTCTTCGGACCGCGGCCCCTCGCCGAAGAAGATGTCTCGCACCGCGCGCAGCACGTACACCGCGGTGACCCACGCGCCGATGATGCCGGGGATCGCCCACCACCAGTGGTCGCTCTGCCAGGCGCCGAGGAAGACGAGGAACTCCGCGACGAAGCCGGCGAGCCCCGGGAGGCCCAGCGACGAGAGACCCGCGAGCGCGAAGAACGCGGCGACCCACGGCATCTGCTTCGCGAAACCGCCCATGCTCGGCACCCAGCGCGTGTGCGCGCGGTCGTAGACGAGGCCGACGAGGGCGAAGAAGAGCCCGGTCATCATGCCGTGCGCGAACATCTGGTAGATGGCGCCGTTCCACCCGTCGACGGTGAGCGTGGCCGCGCCGAGCATCACCACGCCCATGTGGCTCACCGACGAGTAGGCGATGACGTACTTCAAGTCCTTCTGGCTCATCGCCGAGAGCGCGCCGTAGAGCACGTTGATGCACGCCACCGCGCCGACGTACGGCGCCCAGTACACCGCGCCTTCCGGCAGCATCATCATGCCGATGCGAATCACGCCGAACGCGCCGAGCTTCATCAGCACGCCCGCGTGCAGCATCGAGACCGCCGTCGGCGCCGCCGCGTGACCGTCGGGCGACCAGGTGTGGAACGGGAAGACGCCAGCGAGCGAGCCGAAGCCCAGCCACAACAGCGGGAAGGCCCACAGCTGCATCGAGCGTGCGTAGCTCGCGTGGCCGAGCACCGAGAGGTCGAACGTCTTGCCGCCCGCCGCGAAGTACATCGCGAAGATCACCACGAGGATCGCCGCCGAGCCGACCAGCAGCATCAGCGTCAGCTTCATCGCCGCGTATTCGCGACCGCCCACGTCGAAGCGCTTCCACGCGAAGGCGAACGGGCCCGCCGCGGGCACCTTGCCCTTGCTGCCCCAGATGCCGATGAGCAGGTACATCGGCAACACGGCGATCTCGTAGAACAGGAAGAAGACGAAGAGATCTTGCGAGACGAAGACGCCGAACACGCCGGCCACCAGCACCAGCAGCATGATGAAGAAGTTCTTCTCGCGGTCCTTCAGCGTCCACGAGGCGAGTACGCCGGTGACGATGATGAGGCCCGTGAGGAGCAGCAGCGCGACGCTCCATCCGTCGGCCGCCAGCGAGAGCTCGATGCCCAGCGAGGGCACCAGCGGGTAGCGCTCGACGAACTGCAGGCCCGCGAGCGCACGGTCGTAGTGGAGCGCGACGTGCACGCTCCCCGCGAGTGACACCGCGGCGCCGGCGAGCGAGGTGAGGCGAATCCACAGCCGCGCCTCGTCATCCATCATCAAGAGCAGCAGCGCGGAGATCATCGGCGCCGCGACCGTGATGCTCAGGACGTGTGCGTTGAAGAAGTCCATCGCTCACCTCCCCCCGAACGCGCCGAAGAGACCGAGCAGCACCATCGCCGCCACCACCACGTAGACGTAGTCCTGCGCGCGGCCGGTCTGCGATGACTTGAGCCGCTCGCCCGCTTCCAACGTGCCGTACGCGATGCCGTTCATCGCGCCGTCGATGACGTAGCGATCGAACCAGCCGATGCCCGCGGAGAACTTCTGCAGCACCGTCGTGTACGTCCACGCGAAGAAGCCGTTCACCGCGCCCGAGCGCGCGAGCGTGCCGACGGGCGCGAAGGCCTGCTGCAGCGCCTTGCCTCCCTGCGGAGCCCCGAACATCCAGTACGCCATACCGAGGCCCGCGAGTCCGAGCACCGTCGCGACCGCGCCGATCACCGAGAAGTGGAAGTGCGCCGGCTCCGCGGCGTAGAGGCCCGAGAGCTGTGCGCCGAACCAGCCTGCGATCGCTGACGGCACCATCAGGATGATCAGCGGCGCCAGCATCGTGCCGCCCGACTCGTGCGCGTGCTCGGCGTGCTCGCTCGGCTTCCCGAAGATGGCCACGACGATCACCCGCCCCATGTAGAAGGCCGTGAGGAACGCGGCGGCGAGGAGCGCGACGAGCGGCGCCCACTGCCCGTGCTCCAGCACGTGCTCGAGGATCAGGTCCTTCGAGAAGAAGCCCGCGAGGCCGGGGACGCCTGCGAGCGCGAGCGCCCCGAGAATGAAGGCCGACGAGGTGACCTTCATCTTCTTCCAGAGCCCGCCCATGTGGCTCAGCTCGTTGCTGTGCACCGCGTGGATGAACGAGCCCGCCGAGAGGAAGAGCAGCGCCTTGAAGAACGCGTGCGTCGTGAGGTGGAAGAAGCCCGCGACCTGGCTGCCGACTCCGAGCGCCGCGACCATGTACCCGAGCTGCGAGCACGTACTGTACGCGAGCACCTTCTTGATGTCGGTCTGCACCACGGCCACCACCGCCGCGAAGAGCGCGGTGAACGAGCCGATGTACGTCATGAAGAGCAACGTGCCGTGCGCCTGCTCGAAGAGCGGGAAGCTGCGCACCACGAGGAAGACTCCCGCGGCGACCATCGTGGCGGCGTGCAGCAGCGCGGACACCGGCGTCGGGCCCTCCATCGCGTCGGGCAGCCAGATGTGCAGCGGGAACTGCGCCGACTTGCCCATCACCGCGATGAAGAGGAGCAGCGTGATGACGCCCGCCGACGAGGTGGTCACCGTCCAGTCGAAGCCGCCGGTGCTCAGGAAGAGGACGATGAGGCCGCCGACGAGGCCCATGTCGGCGAACTTGGTGATCCAGAAGGCCTTCAGCGCGGCGCGCGCGGCGGTCGGCTTCTTCCACCAGTAGCCGATGAGCAGGTAGCTCACGAGGCCGACCAGTTCCCACCCGAGGAAGAGCTGCAGCAGGTTCGGCGCGAGAACGAGGCTGTTCATCGCGAAGAGGAAGAGCGACTGCCAGGTGAAGTAGCGCCCGAAGTCGGCCTTCGGCTCGTCGTGCATGTAGCCGATGGAGAAGAGCTGCACGCACGTCGCCACCAGCGCGACCACCACCAGCATCGTCGCGCTGATGCCGTCGACCTGGAGGCCGAGCTCGATGACGCCGCGCGCGTGGCTCGCGCCGTTCAGCGCGCTGTGCGGCAACCACTGCACCACCTCGCGCACCGCCGCGGCCGAACCCTGCAGCCGCGGCACGAGCAACATCACGGCCGCCACCAGCGTCGTCACTGCGCTCACCACCGAGACCAGCCCGGCGAGGAGGCCCGTGCGACGCAGGGGCGAGACGATCACCAACAGCAGCGCCGTGCCGAGTGGGAGGAAGGTGGCAAGCAGGGCCCAGTCGATCGTGCGCATCGCCCTATTCCTTGAGTTCGCTCGCCAGCTCGAGGAGCACGTCGCCCTTCGAGCGGAAGAGGAGGATGATCAGCGCCAGGCCGACGACCACTTCGGCCACCGTGAGCGCGATCGAGAAGGCTGCGAAGAGCTGGCCGGTTGCGCCGCCGGTGAAGCGACCGAAGGCCACGAGGTTCAGGTTCACCGCGTTGGCCATCAACTCGATCGACGCGAGCACGCCGACGGCATTGCGGCGCGTGACGAGGCCGTAGACGCCGAGGGCGAAGAGGCCGGCCGCGACGAGGAGGTACGCCGAGAGGCTCATGACGGACCTCCGATGAGCTCTTCGGCGTCCTTGGCGGCGATGCGTACGCGCGCGGGGTGGCGCTTGATGACCGGGGCTTCGGCTTCGTCACCCGCGTCGCGCTTGCGGGCGAGGACGATGGCGCCGAGCACCGCGCCGAGGAGGAGGAGCGAGAGGATCTCGAAGGCCAGCACGTGCTCGGTGAAGAGCGCGACGCCGAGTTCTCGCGTGGTGAGGGGGGCGGTCGTCGGCGTCGCGGGGAGGTTCTCGGTGCGGAAGATCGCGGCGCCCAGCATCGCGGCGACGCTGAGGGCGAGCAGGAAGCCTGAGCCCAGGCGGTGGGAGGGGTTCTGGATGCCCGTGAAGCTCGAGTCGCGGTGCGTGAGCATCACGCCGAAGAGCATCAGCGTGAGCACGCCGCCCGTGTAGAGGATGATCTGGATCGCGGCGAGGAACGGGGCGTCGAGGAGGATGAAGAGGACTGCGGTCGACGCGAGCGTGAGGCCGAGCCAGAGGACGGTGTGGACGAGGTTCTTCGTGCTGACGACTTTGAAGGCGGCGAAGAGGAGTGCGAGGGCGACGAGGCCGAAGCCGATTTGATCGATCATGACCGCCCTCCTCCCTCTCCCTGCGGAAGCGGGGAGAGGGCCGGGGTGAGGGGCGTGCCGGGAGCCGAAGGCGACGCAGAAGCGGCTGAATCTGACGGAGAAGAAGGAGTCGTCGCCGCGGCAGGAGTCGCCGCTGCAGAAGTCGCCGCTGCAGGAGCCGTCGCAGTCGCAGCAGTCGTCTGTGAAGCCGTCGCGAGGGGTTTCTCCTCACCCCGACCCTCTCCTCTGAAGAGGAGAGGGAGCTCAGGCGCGGGCGCGGCGGGCGCCGCCGCAGTGGGCGCAGGCGCGGCGGGCGCTGCGGCAGTGGGCGCAGGCGCGGCAGGCGCTGCCGCAGGAGCCTTCACGGGCGCCGCCGGCTTCGGAGGCTCAGGCGACTTCTGATGCTCCGCCAACAAGCTCGCCGTCGACCACGCCAACCGCTCCTTCTTCTCCCCGTTCCGATACAGCCGGTCCATGGTGAGCGTCAGGTCTTCCCGTGCATACCCGGGCGATTCCTGTTCCTTCACCATCACGATCGCGTCAGTCGGACAGACCTGCACACACAGCTCACAAATGATGCACGCCTGCAGATTGAGCGTGAAATCGGTCGCATACCCGCGGGGCTTCCCGGTGATCGGCGAGTTCTTCTTCCCGCCGACGATGGTGATGACCTCCGACGGGCAGACCTTCTCGCACTTCTTGCAACCGATGCAGGCCTCGTCGCCCTCGGCATCTTTCAGCAGCGCGAAGCTGGCGCGAATGCGTGGCGCACGAGGGCGCTTCACGTCCGGGTATTCCACGGTCGACGGCTTGCGCAGCGCCTGCCGCATGGTGGCCCAGAGCGACTCGAAGGTGGCGGCGAGATAGCTGCTCACGTCAGCCTCCGAGGTGGGTCCAGATGCCCGCGGCGAGCAGCAGCATCAGGGAAAAGGGAACGAGGAACTTCCAGCACAGCGCCATCAGCTGGTCCGAGCGCAGCCGCGTCAGCGACCACCGCACCCAGGTGATGATGAAGAACATCACGCCGGTCTTGAGCAGCATCCACACCAGCGGAGGGAAGAAGGCCGGCCCCGACCACCCGCCGAGGAAGAGCGTGGTGGCGATCGCGCTGGTCAGCACCGAGTGCGCGTACTCACCCGCCGCGAAGATCGACCAACCGATCGCGTTGTATTCCGTGGTCGGACCCGCCACGAGCTCCGACTCCGCCTCGGGAATGTCGAAGGGAATGCGGTTGCCCTCGGCGAGCGAGGTCATGAAGAACACGAGGAACGCGAAGACCCCCGGCCCCGGAGGCCACGCGATGAACCAGCCGTGCGCGTGCTGGTACTCCACGATGTCGGCCATGCTGAGCGAGCCGGCGAGCACCACCGGCACCAGCGCCGACAGCACCATGGGGATCTCGTACGAGATGCCCTGCGCCACCATGCGCATGCCGCCCATCAGCGCGTACTTGTTGTTCGACGCCCACCCCGCCATCCACACCGGGAACGACATCAACCCCGAGAGCCCGAGCGCGTAGAGCACGCCGATCTCGAGATCCGACGACAAGACGCCCGGCGCGAACGGAATCACCGCCGCGGTCCCCAGCGCGAGCGCGATGAACAACGGCGGCGCGAGCTTGAAGAGGAACGCGTCGGCGTTGGTCGGGATGATCGATTCCTTCTGCAGCGCCTTCACGATGTCGGCGATCGGCTGCAGCAGGCCGAACGGCCCCACGATCGTCGGCCCCATGCGGTTCTGCAGGCGCCCGGCGAACTTGCGCTCGAACCACGTGATCCACCCCACCGCGGTCATCAACACCGTCAGCGTCAGCGCGCCGATGACCAGCCCGTTGAGCCACGGGTTCTGCATCACCTCGTTCATCGGTCGACCTCCCCCATGATCGGGTCGAGCGAGCCGAGAATGGCGATGGCGTCAGCCAGCGAATGGCCGGGCAAGAGGTACGGCAGCACCGACGCGGTGTGCAGGCTCGGCGGGCGAATCTTCATGCGCCACGGGCTGGTGCCCTTCTTCGCGTCGGCGATGAGCCAGGTGCCGAGCTCACCGCGCGGCGTCTCGACCCCGACGTACACCTGCCCCGCCGTCGCCTTGAACTGCGTGACCATGGTGAGCGGCTTGGTCGAGCAGATCGGCCCCGACGGGATGTCGTCGATCATCAGCCGCACGATGCGAATGCTCTCGGTGATCTCCCGCAGCCGCAGGTGCGCGCGCGCCCAGCAATCGCCGCCGCTCTCCACCGGCACGTTGAGATCGATGAGGTCGTACGCGTGGTACGGCGCGTCGCGACGCAGATCGTGATCGACGCCCGACGCGCGCAGGTTCGGCCCACCCAGGCCCAGCTCGAGCGCCAGGTCGCCGTCGATCACCCCGACGCCCTTCGTGCGATCGACGAACAGCGGGTGCTCGAACACCGCCATGTACTCGGCGACGCGCTCTTCGATCTGCGTGATCACCGCGTGCACGTGCTTCGGCCACTCGGGCGGCACGTCGTGCCGGTTCCCGCCGACGCAGTGCGTGTTGTAGTGAAAGCGACAGCCGGTCAGCTCCTCGAACAGCCCGAGGATCAGCTCGCGCTCGCGGAAGCAGTACATGAACGCCGTCGTGCCGCCGCCCATCGCGCCGCCGAGGTCGATCGCGAACGTGCCAACGGCCAGCAGGTGCGAGGCGATGCGCTGCAGCTCGGCGAGAATGGTGCGGAGGAACTTCGCGCGCAGCGGCACCTCGACGTTCATCAACTTCTCGAACGCCAGCATCGCCGCCTGCTCGTTGATGAGCGGCGACACGTAGTCGTTCTTGTCGAGGACCGGCGCGATGTTCGCGTACGACAACTTCTCGCAGAGCTTCTCGACGCCGCGGTGCAGGTAGCCCGCGTGGGGGATGCCCTTGATGATCACCTCGCCGTCGAGGAACAGCTGCACGCGGAACACGCCGTGCGTCGACGGGTGCTGCGGCCCGAGCGAGAGCGTCATCAGGTCGGCGTCGGCCTCGTAGGTGTCGAGGTCGAGGTACGGGTCGGCCACCGGCGCCTTCGTGCGCTCCAGCGGCGCCGCCGGCCTCAAGCTCGTCACCTCCATGGCTCGCACCTCGTGTCGATCGCGTAGTCCTTCCGCAGCGGGTGGCCCTGCCACTCGTCGGGCAACATCAGCCGGCGCAGATCGGGGTGACCCTCGAAGCGCACGCCGAGCAGGTCGAACTGCTCGCGTTCCTGCCAGTCGGCACCGGCAAAGAGCGGCACCAGGGTGTCGAGGCTCTCTCCCAGCTCGAGCCGCACGCGCCACGTCGCGGTGTGCGAGCCGAGGCCGACGGTGCGCAGCGCGGTGGCGACCTCGAAGTGTTCCGGGTCGTCAGTGCCGGCCTTCGTCTTCGCCGCGGGCCAGTGGCTGGCGACCACGGTGACGTAGAACTCCCAGCCGAGGTCACGCGCGGCCTGCGCGAGCTCGACGTGACGCGCGCGCGGCACGAGCGGCCCGGCGTTGGCGAGATCATTCTCGAGGCCGAAGCGATCCTTCAGCAGCGCGTTCCACTTCGCCTGCGCCTCTTCCTTCAGCTTCGCGGCGCGGGCGCTGCGCTCGAGCGCGTGCGGGTTCTTCTTCGCGGTCGCCTCGCGGAACTCGGCTTCGGGCTTCCCGGGCAGCACCGCGCCGGGCGTGGTGGCGGCGAGCTCGGTCATTTCTTCTCTCCCTCTTCGCGGACCTTGAGGGTCACCGCCGAGCGCAGCTGCGCCGCGGTGGTGGGATCGTTCGGGTCTTTCTCGAGCCGCCGCACGAGCTGGCCGATCTTCGGGTGGAAGGTCTTCTCGACGACCTCGGGCCGCTCCTCGCGCGGCACCGGCTTGCCCTCGCGCTGCAGCCGAATCTTGGTCTGCAGGCGCAGCAGCCCTTCCATCAACGCTTCGGGGTTCGGCGGGCAGCCGGGCACGTACACGTCGACGGGGATCGCGGTGTCGATGCCGGGAATGACGCTGTAGATGTCGCGGTAGAAGTCACCGCTGATCGCGCACGAGCCCATCGCGATGCACCACTTGGGGTCGGGCATCTGGTCCCACAGGCGCTTCACGCGCGGGGCCATCTTCACGGTGATGGTGCCGGCCACCAGCATCACGTCGCACTGGCGCGGCGTGGCGCGGAGAATCGTGCCCATGCGATCGAGATCGACCAGGCCCGCCGACGCGGCCATGTACTCGATGCCGCAACAACTGGTCGCCATGGGGAACAGCCAGATGGAGTTCGTCGCGCCCCACGTGAGCAGCTGATCGAGGTTGCCGGTCAGCACCGACAGCCCCGGCACGTTCATCAACGTGTCGTAGAGCGGGTGCGTCCACGGGCGGCCACTCTCGTCGGGCTTCACTGCCATTGAATGGCCCCCTTGCGCAGGGCGTAGACCCACCCGAGCAGCAGAATGACGACGAACACGATCATCTCGATGATCGCGAACGTGCCGAGCGTGCGCGTGTTGAGCGCCCACGGCACGAGGAACACCGTCTCGACGTCGAACAAGATGAAGACCAGCGCGAGCACGTAGAAGCGCGGGTGGAAGCGAATCCACGACTGGGTGGCCGGCTCCTCGCCGCACTCGTACGTCATCGGCGCGGTGGGCAACTGCCGGCGCGACTTGACGCTCAGCAGCCGCGACCCGAGCACCATCAACGCCCCGACGGACGAACCGATGGCCAGGAAGATCAAGACCGGCGCCCAGCTCTGCATCGCGTCTTCCTCCCTCGACCTCAGTCGACCGCGTTCGGCTCGTCAGCCACGTCGCCCGGCACGTCCTTCACCTCGGGCTTGAGCGCCATCTCGCGCTTCACCCAGCCCTGGTGCTCGACCTCCTCGTCGCGCAGCTCTTCGAAGAGCAGCTTCACCGCGGGGTCGTTGATCTGCGCGATCGCGCCGACGAAGAAGTCGTGCGCCTTGGTCTCGCTCACCAGCGCCGCCTGCAGCGCCTGGAACGGCGTCATCGACGCGCGCACCTGGTCGTATTCCGGCGCCTCGACGTCGAAGATCATGGTGCGCGACACGCGGCGGGGCGCGTCGGCGAAGAGGCTCTTCCGGCGGTTGTCGAGCGCCGCGCGGTGCATTTCCTCGACCTTGATCATCTTGCGGAAGAAGTGGCCCGCCTCGGGCGTGTGGAACTCTTCCATCTGCACCGCGAGCTCCTCGTAGCGATCGCGCGCCTCTTCTTCGATGAGCACCGCGAGATCCAACGCGTCCATCAGGGTCAGCTTCGAAAAGTCGATGCCGGTGGTGGCCATGGTCGCCTCACTCGTGAATGAACGCGTCGAGGAGGTGCTCGCGCGAGACCGCCGTCTTCTTCAGCTCGGTCTGCCGCTGGCGAATGAGCCGGTCGTAGCTGGGGGGCGGGTTGGGGTTCTTGTAGAAGACGCCCGTGTAGAGCTCCGCGCCGTAGTGCGTGCTCAGCTCGAGCGCCTTGAGGAAGTTGGAGCTGTCGTGCCCCATCTTCGCGAGCGGCTTCATCTTCGTCTTGTGCACCTTGAGCTGCTGATCGTCCTCGCCGTACGTGACGCACGGTGACTGCACGTTGACGAACGCGAAGCCCGGGTAGCGAATCGCCTCTTCGATCAGCGCCGAGAGCCCCGGCATGTCGGCCGGCGTGCCCTGCCCCACGAAGCCCGCGCCCGCGGAGAGGACGGTGAGCAGCGGGTTGATGGGCGCCTCGAGCGAGCCGTATTCCGAGGTGACGGTGTGCAGCCCGCGCGGAGACGTCGGCGACAGCTGGCCCTTCGTCAGCCCGTACACCTGGTTGTCCATCACGATGTAGGTGAGGTCGAGGTTGCGGCGAATCGCGTGCGGCACGTGACCGCCGCCGATGCTGAAGCCGTCGCCGTCACCGCCCGCCACCAGCACCAGCAGCTCGGGGTTGGCGAGCTTCACGCCCTGCGCCAGCGGCAGCGCGCGGCCGTGCACGGTGTTGAAGCCGTACGCCGTCGTGTACCCGGGAATGCGCGAGCTGCAGCCGATGCCCGAGATGAACGCGATCTCATGCGGGGGCCGGCCGATGCCGGTGAGCGCCCGGTAGAGCGCCTGCACCACGCCAAAGTCGCCGCAGCCCGGGCACCAGATGGGCTTCAGGTCGCTCTTGAAGGTGTTGGGGTTGAGCTGAGCCACCTCGGTCATGGGTCACCCTTTCGCGCTGCGGAGCGCCTCGAGCTTGTTGACGATTTCGGTCGGCTGAATGGGGTTCGCGCCGCTCTTGCAGAACGAGCCCAGGCCCTTCGGCACGTCGAGGAACATGCGCATCAGCCGGTACAGCTGGCCCTGGTGCGACTGCTCGACCACGAGGCCCCGCTCGAGGCCCTCGAAGAACTGCGTCCACGCGCCCTCGACGAACGGGTACAGCAACACGGGCACGAGCAGCTTCACCTTGAGCCCGCGGCCCGCGGCGAGATCGACCGCCTCGCGGCACACACCGGCCAGCGAGCCCCACGCGACGAGCCCCACCTGCGCCTTCGGATCACCGAACGTGCGCACCAGGTCGCGCCGCTGCTGCAGCGAGGCGAACTTCTTGAAGCGCTTCTCGTTCATGCGCGTGTGCACCGCACCGTTGGCCGAGGGAGCGCCCGACTCGTTGTGCTCGATGCCCGAGGCCAGGTACGCGCCCTTCGGCATGCCCGGGTGGCTCAGCGGGCTGATGCCGTCGTCGGTCGCCGCGAAGCGCACGTACTTCTCGAGCTGCTCGGGCGTGGGCTGCTTGCGCGTCTCGATCTTGAAGCGCGTGGTGTCGATGAGATCGACCGTCTCCTTGCGCTGGGCGATCTCCTGGTCGCTCAAGATGATGACCGGCGTCTGGTACTTCTCGGCGAGGTTGAAGGCCTCGACGGTGGTCTCGAAGCAGTCGGCCACCGAGGTCGGCGCGAGCACCGGCCGCATGACGTCGCCGTGGCCCGAGAAGCACGCCTGGAAGAGGTCGCTCTGCTCGGGCTTGGTGGGAATGCCGGTCGAGGGGCCGCCGCGCTGCACGTTCACCAGCACCAGCGGCAGCTCGGCGATCGACGCGAGGCCCAGCACCTCGGTCTTCAGGTCCATGCCGGGGCCCGAGGTCGCGGTCATCGACTTCTTGCCCGCGAACGAGGCGCCCACCGCGGTCGCGATGCCGGCGATCTCGTCTTCGGCCTGCAACATCGCGCCGCCGTACTTCCAGATCTCGCGGCCGAGGTACTGCATGATCTCGCTCGACGGCGTGATGGGGTAGCCGCCGAAGAACTCGCAGCCCGCGAAGAGCGCCGCGGCCGCGGTGAGATCGTTGCCGTCGGTGAGCAGCTTCTTCTTGTTCTCGCCAGTGGGCGCGGTGAGCTCGAGCTTCTTCTTGAGCGGGTGATCCTTCGCGTATTGGAAGCCCGCCTCGAAGGCCTTCTCGTTGGCGACGAGCAACTCTTCGCTCTTCTTGCCGAACTTCTTCTTCAGACCCTTGAGCAGCGAGTCGCGGGCGACGTTCATCCACCCGCTGATCAGGCCGAGCACCACCGAGGTCTTCGCCTTCTCGGTGCCGGCGGCGGACTTGGTGAGATCGGTGAAGGGAACGGCGTGCACCTCGGCCGGTTCCACGCCGACCAGCGGCAGCTTGTCGGGCGCGACGCCGGTCTTCGTGTCGTAGACGACCACGGTGTGGGCATCGACCTTCAGCTCACCGCCGAACTTGAGGAAGTCGTCCCAGTTGAGGGCGACCGCGATGTCGAGAATGCCGCCCGGGTTGTGGAGCCGCTCCGCCGAGAGCCGCACGCGACACGACGACTCGCCGCCGCGAATCTGCGGGCCGAAGCTCTTCGTCATCACCGCGTGAAACCCTTCACGGGCCGCCGCTGACACGAGCGAGTCGCCCGCGCTCACGATGCCGTCGCCGCCCGACCCCGCCATACCAATCACGATGTCCGTCGCCATGCGTCTTCCTTCGGGGCACCGGCCCCTGGTGGTCGCGATGCCGTGTGCGCCCCTCGAGATCGGGACGCCACGAGTGCAAAGCCAGCGCCACGCGGCTTCCCTTCGGTGGCGGCGGAGTGGACGCGCACCGTTTGCGCAAACGAGGCTTGCGACGCGAAAGAAGGCAAAAAATCAGCGCCGGCAGCCCACCCCCCACGAGTGGACCGCCGGCGCCGGCACCTGCGAATCGGGCCCGCTGTTACTGGCCAGCAGTGCTGCTGAAGAGGAGCGCGTTGCCTGCGCCGCCCACCCACACCCGCGTGGCGATGGAGCCGGTGCACACCCCCAGCAGGCGATCGGTGCTGTTGGTGATCAGGGTGGTCCACGTCTCGCCGTCGTCGGTCGACTTGAGCGCGGTGCCGGCGTTGCCGACCGCGTACCAGGTGGTGGTGCCGGTCACGTTGGTCACGTCTTCGAGATCGAACGCGGTGCCCGAGGTGCGCACGCTGAAGGTCGCGCCGTGATCGGTCGACTTGTAGATCGCGCCGGCGGTGCCGACGGCGATCACCGTGCCCGCCGCGTCGCTCTTCGCCGCGACCCCGCGGAAGTCGATCGCCGCGTTGATGTCGGGCCGCGTCGTCCACGTCGCGCCGGTCTGCGTCTGGAGCGCGCCCGTCGCGCCGACCACCACCGCGCGGTTGGTGCCTGACGAGGTGTAGGCGGTCACGGCGTTGAAGGTGCGCGCGCCGCCGGTCGAGGTGACGACCCAGCCCGAGCCGTTCCACGTGAGGACGCTGCTGGTGGCGCCCACCGCGATGCAGCTGGTGGCCGAGCGGCAGCTCACGTCGTTGAGCGAGGCGGTGACGAGGCCAGAGTCAGCGTCGGGCGCCCAGGCCGTGCCGCCGTTGGTCGACTTGTAGATCGCGCCCACTGCGCCGACCGCGAAGAGCAACGTGCCCGCCACGCCACCACCGGTGTCCACCGCGTCGACGCCGTTGATGGAGTTCGAGGTGAGGCCCGGCGCCTGCTGCGTCCACGTCGTGCCGCCATTGCTGGTGAAGACGATGAGCGCGCCGCCGACGCCCCACACCGCGCTCCCGAAGGTCTGCGGCATCGCCAGCTTGTTGAGGAAGCCGTTGAAGGCCCCCACGTTGCGCTTCACGAACACCAGCGGCGACGTCATCTGCAGCATGTCGCCGTTGCTGCCCACGCTGACCACGTCGGTCGCCGACCGCGCGAAGAGCCCCTGCTGCAGCACGTTCTGGTTCGCCGGCAGCGGCAGGGTGGCGTCGGTGCGCGTGTTGCCCTGGAGGCGCAGGGTCACCATCGTGGTGCCCGCGCGGCCCGTCGCCCAGAGGTCGGTGCCCACCGCCGAGAGCGCGGTGATCTCCGTGAGGTCGGCGAAGCCCGAGACTTCGGTGAACGACTGCGCCCCGTCGACCGAGCGCAGCAACGCGCCCTGCCCCGTCGGCGACACCGCGCCGATGAAGACGGTGTTCAAGTTGGGCAGCGCGGTGACCGCCTGGAGCGTCGCCGTGGTGTAACCGGCCGGCAGGGTGACCGGCGCCCACGTCGCCCCGTTGTCGATCGAGCGCAACACGGTGCCGACCGTGCCCACCGCGACCAGCACGCCCGCGCCCGCGCAGGCACCCACCGAGCTCGCGCACCGCGTGACGGCGTAGAGGTTGGCGCTCGTGCCGCTGGTGACGACCGAGAACGACGGGGCGTTCGAGAGCGTCGAGGTGCTGGCGCGCAAGATGCGGCCCGCGTTGCCGACCGCCACCCACCACGAGGTGGTGATGATCGAGCCGGTGGTGCCGGCGAAGGTGAGCTGGTTCAGATCGCGCTGCGGCACGATCGGATCGGCGTTGGGCAGCACCTCGAAGGTGACGCCGTCGTCGGTGCTCCGCGAGATGTGCCCGAGGCGCCCCACCGTCCACACGTCGCCAGCGGAGTCGACCAGCAGGCCATTGAGCGTCTGGTCGGTCATCGCGTCGCGGCGAATGAACGAGCTGAGCGTCAGGTCACCCGAGTAGAGCGCGCCATTGGCCCCCGCGACGAAGTAGCGGCTCGTGCCGGAATGGAAGGCGATGTCGCGGAACGCCGCGCCGCTCCCCGGCCGGTTCTGGTTGGTGAACGGCCAGCGCGGGGTCGCGGTGACCTGCGCGGTGTTGGCGCTGGTGTTGCCCGCGTTGTCGACCGTGCGCACCACGAGGAACTGCTGCACGCCGTTGGGCAGCGTGAGGTTGACGGTGGTCGTCGCTCCGGCCTGCGGCGCGACGAGCGAGCCGAACACGTACGGCCCACCGGTGACGAGCGAGGTGCCGATCTCGTAGCCCTGCACGCCACTCGAGGCGTCGGTGGCGTTGGTCCAGCTCAGGGTGATGGTGCGGTAGCCGGCCGTCGCGCTGAGCCCGGTCGGCACGGTGGGCGCCACCTGGTCCCAGAAGATGTCGTCGCTCGCGGGCGCGACGCTCACGTTGCCCGCGGTGTCGAGCAGCCAGGTCCACAGGCGGCGGTTGCCCTGCACGGTCAGCGTGAACATCGCCGGCGTCGTGTACGCGACGAAGCACGGGTCCGCCGCGGTGGGCGTCGCCGGAGCCGCGGCACCGACCGCCGTCTCCTTGAGGCACGCCTGCGCCACGCCGCTGCCCGTCTCGACCGGCGTGAAGGCCACCGAGACCGCGGCCGCCTGCGTGTAGCTCGCGCCCGCGTTGATGCTGATGGTGGTGGTCGGCGGCGTGGTGTCGAGGCCGATGGTGTCGGCGACGTTGGCGCTGGTGTTGCCCGCCGCGTCGAGCACGCGCATCGTGACGGTCTTCGTGCCGTCGCCGTTCGCGAGCGTGTGCGGCACCGGCGTGACGTAGGCGACCGCCGCGCCGTAGCCACCCGCGCCCGTGTTCGACAGCTGCAGCTGCGTCACGCCGATCGCGTCACTCGCGGTGCTGTTGACGGTGACGTTGAGCGAGTTGGTCCACGCGGCGCCGCCGTTGACGCTGACCGACGCGAGGATCGGCGCCGTCTGGTCGAGGGTGATGCCGTCGCTCACGATGGCCGAGGGGTTGCCCGCGCCGTCGACCACGCGCAGGTAGCCGGTCTTCAGGCCGTCGGGCGCCGAGAGGAAGAGCGTCGGCGTCAGCGTGTACGGCACGCAGTTGAGCGGCGGAGTGTTGGCGTCGGTGCACACCTGCGAGAGGCCCGAGGTCGCGTCGCTGGCGGTGTGCGCGAAGACCGGCATGAGCGAGTTGGTGCCCGCCGCGCCGCCCGCGATGCCCAGGCCCGGCCCCACCACGCTGACCGTCGGCGCCACGGTGTCGAGGGTGATGCCGTCGGTGGCCGGCGCGCTCGAGACGTTGTTCGCGCCGTCGCGGAACCACACGCTCACCGTCTTCAGGCCCTCGCCCGCCACGAGCGTGAACGCGGTCGTCGCGATGGGCGTGAAGCAGGCGTCGTTCGGCCCCGACGGCGGCGTGCCAGTGAGGTTCGCGCAGTAGTACGTGATGCCCGAGGGATCGCTCGCGGTGAAGACGAGGGTGACGCCGAGCTGGTTGGTGTACTGCGGGTTGCCCGCGTTGATGACGAACGTGCCGGTGGGCGCGCCGCGATCGAGCGTGATGCCGTCGGTCACCACGCTGCTCTGGTTGCCGGCCGCGTCGATCACCCGGCAGCCGACCGTCTTCGCGCCGTCAGCGCCCTGCAGCGCGTAGGGAATCGACGCCGCGTACGCGACGGGCGCCGCGAAGGTGCCGAGGTCGGTCTGGCACTGGATCTGCGCGAGCCCCGAGCCGCCCGAGTCTGAGGCGACGCTCGCGACCGTGACGCTCGCCGAGTTGGTGTACGTGGCGCTCGAGTTGACGTTGATGCCACTGAGCGTCGGCGTGGTCTGGTCGAGGCCGATCGACGCCATCGACGCGAGTGAGACGTTGCCCGCGTTGTCGCTCACGGTGATGAGCACGGTCTTCATGCCCTCGCCCGCGGTCAACGTCACCGGCACGCTCGCCGCGTAGGGCACGCAGCCGGCGCTCACGTTGCCCGACACGCACACCTGGAAGAAGCCGCTGCTCGTCGCGCCGTCGGCCGCGGTGATCGCCAGGCTCGCGCTGGTGGAGTTGGTCCACCCCGCTCCACCGTTGAGCTGCGCCGCCGAGATGGTCGGCGCGGCGGTGTCGAAGAAGATGGTGTCGGTCGCCTGCGCCTGGTTGCCCGCGACGTCGGTCACCCGCAGCGTCACCGTCACCTGCCCCTGCGTGGCGCCGAGCATCCACACCGCGGGCGAGGTCGACACGCTGCTGAAGGTCGAGCCGTTGTTCGACGCTGACTGTGAGGCGACACCCGAGGTCGCGTCAGAAGACGTCCACGTCAGGCTGACGGTCTGCTGGTTGGTCGCCGCGGCGCTGGAGTTGATGACGAAGCCCGAGACCTGCGGCGGCGTGAGGTCCAACAAGATGCCATCGGAGATCACCAGCGTCTGGTTCACCGAGTTCTTCAGGCGCACCGAGACGGTCTTGCTGCCATCGCCCGGCGCGAGCGGCCACGGCTTGTTCGCGACCGGCGCGCCGCAGTCGGTGAAGGTGACGCCGTCGTTCGAGAAGCACATCTCGGTGATGGTCGCCGGCGCCGTGGCCGAGGCGGTCAGCGTGAGCGTGACGTTGGCGTTGTTGGTCGCCGCGGCGCCCGCGTTGATCTGCACGGTGCCGCTCATCGAGCCGGCCACCAGGGTGAACGCGGTCGCGCCGGCGGCGAAGGGAGTCCACGCGCTCGCCGCGCCCGAGGCGTCGATGGCGCGCAGCTGCCACTTGTAGTCACCGGGCGGCAGCGAGGAGAGCGCGAGCACCAGCTGCCCCTCGGCCGTGAGCACGCCCGTGCTGGTCGCGGTGTTGGCGAAGGTGCCGCTGGTCAGCACCACCTCGGCCTCGAGGCGCACCTGCGCGTTCTCGGGATCGTCGACGCTCGCGCGCAGCTGCGGCACCGCGGCGACCATCGCGCCGGCGGAGATCACCGCGCTCGCGCCGTCGAGCTGCTCGAGCATGCTGAGCACCGGCGGCTGGTTCGCGGGCGGGTTGACGGTGAGCTGGAAGCTCTGGCTCCCGCTGGCGCTCGACGGATCGGTCGCCGTCACCGTGACCATGCGCGAGTCGACGACGTTCGCCGGCGGCGCGAGCGTGATGACGTTGCCCGCGAGCGTCGCCCACGCCGGCGCGTTGCTGGTCGACCACGTCAACGTGTCGCCATCGGGGTCAGTGCCCACCAGGGTCAGCTGCTGCGAAGTGCCGGCCGTCATCGAGACCGCGCTCACCGCCATCACCACCGGGGCGCGGTTCACGTTGGTCACCGTCACCGCGAACGTGCCGTCGACCTGCGCCTGGCCGTCGCTCACGCGCACCGTCACCATCGCGTTGCCCGAGTCGCTGAAGGTCGGCGCGAGGGTCACGATGGCGCCGTTGAGCGAGACGAAAGCCGGCCCGCTGACGAGCGAGAAGACGAGCGTGTCGCCGTCAGCGTCGGTCGCGTTCAAGGTCTGCGTGACCGTCGAACCCTCGCTGACGATGACGTCGGCGAGCGGGCCGAAGACGGGGGCCGAGTTGACCGCGCCGCCACCACCGCCGGTCGCCGAGCCACCGCCGCCGGTCGCCGAGCCACCACCACCCGTCGCCGAGCCGCCGCCCGTCGCGGAGCCGCCGCCGGTCGCTGCGCCGCCTCCGGTCGCCGATCCGCCGCCGGTCGCCGAGCCACCGCCCGTCGCGCCTCCACCACCCGTCGCTGAGCCACCGCCCGTGGCCGAGCCGCCGCCCGTCATGTCACCGCCACCGGTGCCTCCGCCGGTCGCGGCGCCGCCGCCTTCGTTGCCACCACCGCCAGCACCCGCGTCCTCGGTCACTTCGGGAGGACGGCAGGCAGAAATCAGCCACACCGCGAGAAACGCGGCGAACGTGCGCGAGCGAAACATGGAATGGATTCCCCGATGGTGAAGGGTGGTTGCGCGCGTGAAATGGGCCGGCGCCGCTGATGGATCACGAAATCGACGACGGCCGCAGCTACGCTCACCGACATGTGGGTGCTGTTGGCAGCGGTGTTGGCCGCGGGGGCGGACGGGGGCGCCAGCGACGCTCGCATCAGCGTCGACGTCGAGTGGGAAGGTCCCGACTCCTGCCCGCCGCGCGCCCGCTTCGAGGCCGAGCTCCGCGCCCGCTCGTCACGATTGCAGGTGGTGGAGCCCGCGACCGGAGCCGAAGCCCACGTCGCCGTGAAGGTGATCGAGAAGAACAAGAAGTTCAGCGCGGTCTCGAAGCTGCGCACCAGCCTGAGCGGCGTCACCACGCGCGAGTTCAAGTCGACGCAGTGCGAGACGTTGGTGCAGGCCGCGGCGCTGGCGACCTCGATGCTGCTCGACCCCGAGGGCACGAAGCTCGGCAAGGTGTCGATCGCGCCGCCGCCGCCGCCGGTCGAAGAAGTGCCTGACGCAGGCGCGCCGTTGCCTCCGCCAGAGACCGACGCGGGGCTCGAGGTGGTGGCCGTGGTCGAACCGCCGCCTGTGGTGATTGATGCCGGAGTCGCGATCGTCGAAGAGCGCGCCGTCGATGCAGGCGTTGCGCCGCCCTCACCGCTCCAGGTCGAGCTCGGAGCCGCGGGCGGCATCACCACCGCCATCAGCGGGCTCGTCGATCCCCTCTTCCGGC
Organism: Myxococcaceae bacterium; assembly: GCA_046351675.1. Lineage (GTDB taxonomy): Bacteria > Myxococcota > Myxococcia > Myxococcales > Myxococcaceae > Archangium_A. Next base: position 256,345 of record JAXLYB010000009.1, on the reverse strand, counting down.
TCCAGCTCGCGCTGGGCTTCGGCCGGCTGCGCGTCGAGCTCGCGCCCACGCTCGTCATGGGCCGCCGCGTGAGCAACCCGTCGGTGGGCGTCGCGCAATACTTCGGCGCCGGTGGCCGCGTCGCGGTGTGCGTCGGCATGCCCCTCGGTTCGCTGCTCCGATTGGAGTTCGGGATCGATCTCGACGTGCTCGCGGTGCCGGTCAGCGCGCCAGACGCCGAGGTCCCCGGCGCGAAGGTCGGGCTCCTGCTCGCCCCGGGCGCACTCGGCCGGCTCGTCTTCTCCTTCGGCCAGTTGCGCCTGTCGCTCGAAGCGAGCTCCGGCCTCAACACGCGCGCCGAGGCGTACGTCATCACCGGGAGCGGTGTCGTCTTCTCGGCGCCCCGCTTCTTCGGTGGCGGCGTCGTGGCGGTGGGCTGGGCGCTCTGAAAAGATTGTGTGATCCGCGGACCAGCCTCCGTCCATGACAGCTCCGACACACAGCCTGGCGGTAAGCGACACGGGAGCAGCTCCCGCGTCCTCGACTGCCAACCGGGAGCGATTGGCGGCCATGTTCGAGGCGCACTACGACCTGGTGTGGCGCGTGCTCAAGGGCGTGGGCGTCCCGGACGCTTCGGCCGAAGACGGTGCGCAGCAAGTCTTCATGATCGCCGCGCGCCGCATGGACGACATCGAGCCGGGCAAGGAACGCGCGTTCCTCTGCGCGACCGCGGTGAAGATCGCCGCGCCCCTCCGCGCGAAGCCGAACCACGTGCCGGTCGATGAGGCCGCCGAGCCGCGATCAGATCACACGCCCGCCGACGAGGTGCACCGGCAGCAGCAACGCGCGCTCCTCGCCCGCTTCCTCTCCCAGCTCGACGACGATCTCCGCACCGTGGTGGTGCTCAGCGAGCTCGAAGGGCTCTCGAAGAAGGAAGTCGCCGACGCGCTCGGCATCCCCGAGGGGACGGCGGCATCGCGACTGCGGCGTGGGCGCGAAGAGCTGCAGGCGATCTTCACCCGATGGAAGGCGGCGCAACGATGAGTGATCAGCTGCCACCGCTCGGAGATGAGCTCGAGGCGCTGCTCGGCGACTCGCGCGGAGAGCTCGCCCCCGCCGCGGCGAAGGCGAAGGCCCGCGCGGCGCTCGGTCTGCCGCCGCCTCCCGCCGCGCCCGCGCCCCACTCGCCGCCGCACGCGCCGAGCGCTCCGCCTGCGCCGACTGCCCCTGTCGCCCCCGTCGCCGGAGGGACCGCCGCCGCCACCATCATCAAGGGCGCGGTGGTGATCGGCCTGGTGGGCGCGGCCTTCTTCGCCGGTCAGCGGATGGGCGAAGAGCGCGCTCGCGATGAATACGCGCGCCTGCCGCCGAAGGAGATCCGCGTCGAGGTGCCGGTGCCGGTGCCCGTGCAGCCGCCGCCCAGCACGCCGCCGGTCGACGTGACGCCGCCGCCCACCACGCCAGAGCCGCCGCCCGTGCGTCCGCCGCCTTCCACGCCGAAGGCCGAGGGCGACACGCTCGAGGCCGAGCTCGCGTTGCTCGAGCCCGCGCGCACGGCGCTCGAGCAGAAGGACGCGGCCGCCGCGCTCACCGCCATCGCCCGCTACGACGCGAAGTTCGCGCGCGGCTCGATGCGCACCGAGGCCGGGCTGATTCGTCTCGAGGCGCTCCTGCTCGCCGGCAAGCGCGCCGACGCCGAGGCGCTGGGCAAGAAGCTGTCGTCGACCACCGACTCCGAGCTGGTGCGCGCGCGCATCAAGAGGCTGCTCGATGCGCCGTGAGTTCGTCTGCACGCTGCTCGCGCTGACGGCGTGCGCGCCCGACGTGTCGATCGGCGAGGAGCGCCGGCTCGCGATCCGCACCGCGGTGCCCACCGCCGACGGGCGCTGGCGTGAAGGCGGCGATCGCACCGCGCTCACCCGCCCCGGAGATCAGATCGTGCCCGCGGCCGGCTGGTTCGGACGCTCCGACGCGAACGGCGCCCTGCCCACACTCACCTCGCTCGCCACCACGCCGTCGACGGTGTGGAGCTCGACGATGCTCGGCACCAGCTGGGTGATCGCCGGCGCCAGCGGAGACCGCGGCTTCGTGCGCGCGCTCGACGAGAACGACGGCACGCAGTGGGAAACGCCGTTCGGCGCCGACGGCACGACGACGGTGGTTCGCGCCATCGCGACGACGAACGTCGGAGAGCTCGCGATCGCGGGCACCGAGCAGACGGGGGGCGGCGCCGTGCATGGTTGGGTGGCGCTCCTCGACGCGGGCGGCAGCGTGAAGTGGACGCGGCACTTCGATTCCGACTTCCAGGGCACGGTCAGCGGCTTCGTGCCGCTCGCCATCGCCGTGGATCCCGGTGCACCCTCGCCGGTGCGTCGGCAGTTCTGGCTCACCGGCACCCGCACGCGCGCATCGGACGTGCCCGCCTACGCGATCCAGATGACCTTCGACGGCGACGTGTGGGACTCGAGCCCGTTCGCGATCAACGGCACCGGCCGCGGCCTCGCGACCTTCGACATCGGGCTGGCGATCTGCGTCGCGATTGACGGCGCGGTGCAGCTCGCGTGGACGCAGGGTGGCGCGGTCGGCGGCGCGGCGCTCAGCGAAGTGCGGCTCGACGAGACCTTCGAGCTGGCCACGTGCCTCGCGGGCCCCGGCGAGACGGTGGAGCTGATCGGCACTCTCCACCGCGGGCTCGATCGCATCCCCGCCGTCGCCACCGTCGATCGCCCCACGCGCACGCTGCAGGGCGTGAAGGAGCACCCCAGCGCGAAGAACGTCACCGTGCTCGGCGGCGCGCACGCCCTCGACGGCACCGTCACCGCGTACGGACAGCAGCTCGCACCCGTTCGTCGGTGGTCGGGCGCGTTGCGGTAGAGTGCCCCACTCGCGTTGGAGGGGGCCCTCATGAGCGTCACGTCGATTCGCAGCGCCATCACCGCCGCATCGAAGGACAAGCGCGTCACCGATGCCGAGGCGAAGTCGATTCTCCAGGCGGCCACGCTCGACGCCGCCGGCAAACCCGACGGTCTCTCGCTGGACGAAGCGCGCGCGCTCGCCGACTTCTTCACCTCGGTCACGCAGCCCAATGCCTCGGTCGCGCTCGGCAATCCCGCGCGTCGCGTGCTCGAGTCGCTCTTCGCGTCGAACCTCGTGCCGGTCGGCGATTCGCTGCGCATGGTCACCGGCATGCTGGCGCAGGCGACGCCGTTCGATCCCACGCCGAAGCTGACGCGGGCGCCGAGCCTCGGGAAGCGCTTCGAGGTGCCGTACGGCGTCGACGCCGAGCTGCCCAACGGCCCGAAGCGCACCGCCTTCGTCGACCCCGCGAAGAAGGACGCCTACGTGAAGCTCGAGCAGGGCGGTCGCACCACGTGGGCGGGGCCCATTCCGCTGCTGCGACCGGGCGCCGAGGTCAGCTTCGTGCCGCAGCCCTTCGCGTTGAGCGTCGCGGGCGGCGTGAAGGTGAGCACCATCAACACGTCGTCGATCCTCCTCTCGGGCGGCATTCCTGCAACGGGCTCGCTCAGCATCGATCTCGGCACCGGCAGCAAGATCACCATCAAGGGACCGCTGACCAAGAGCTGGGACGTGTTCCGCGCGATCGACAAGGCGCTGCCGAAGGGCGTCTACGCGCGCACGCAGGCTCGCTTCATCCAGGACGACATCGCTGAGCGGCCCAACACCGACTCGCGCGTCATCACGCTCGCGAAGGGCAACAAGCCGGGCGAACTGAACGACTCCGATCTCCAGCACGCGCGCACGCTGCAGCGCCTGCTCGGCTCGTTCGCGCAGGGCACCGCGACGCCCACCTCGCAGCAACCGAAGTGGAACTCGACCGCGGGCCTCTTCACGAAGGGCAGCGCGCCGCTCTTCACCGTGCCAGTGGGCAATGGCCGCGTCGCGCTCGTCGACCCGAAGGCGAACCAGGTCTTCTTCGCGAAGCAGAGCAGCCACTCGCTCTCGAGCGTGACCGGGCCGGTGACGTTGTTCGGCACGCCCGCCGCGTTCTCCCAGCCCAACCGCTACTTCACGTGGGAGAACCTGAAGCTCCTGCAGGAACGCGCGACGTACGGCTGAGCGTCAGCCGACCATGCGCAGCGCCAGCTCGGCCTGAGCCTTCGCGAGCGCATCGACCGTGAACGCCTCGGTCGGCTCGAACCACCACGGAATGCGCAGCGCCATCGCGCCGATCGCCGCGACCGTGGTCTGCACATCCACCAGCGAGAAAGCCTTCGTCGTCGCGCCACGCTCGAGCACCTGCACCAGCAGCTCGACCGTCTGTTGCCGCAACACCTGCACCACCCGGGCGCGCGCTTCCGGCAACGCGTGGGCCTCTTCGTGCGCGACGATCGCGAGCAGCGGCCAGGCGGCATGGAAGCGCGCGTTGGCCTGCACGACCGCCCGGAGCTGATCGACCGGCTTCGGCCCCGCCTCGAGCAACGCGCCCTGCAGCGCCTTGTGGTGCGCCGACCAGCCCAGCTCCGTCAGTTCGGCGAGCACGTCTTCCTTCGAGGCGAAGTGCGCATAGAGCGCGCTGGGCTGCACCTCGAGCGCCGTCGCCAGCTCGCGCGTCGACGTGCCGTGGAACCCCTGCCGCGCGAACAGCTTGAGCGCCGCTTCCAACATGCGCACCCGTGCCGCCGGCTGCCCCGTATCGGGCAACACCGGGCTCTTGAGCTGGCTCTTCTTGATCGAACGCACGATCGCCAACTGAGCAGTTGCTCACCTCATTCGCAAGGACTATTCAGCCCGTGCTTATGAACAATCGCTCATCTCGTATTGTCTCGCTCCCCGGTGTCCAGTTGCACCTCGAAGACCACGGCGGCTCGGGCCCTCCGCTGCTCCTGCTGCACGGGCTCGGGTCGAGCGGCGAAGACTGGTCGCTGATGGTCGACGAGCTGGCGAAGACCTGGCGCGTGCTGGTGCCTGACGTGCGCGGTCACGGCCGCAGCGAGAAGCCCTCGGGCGCGTACTCGGTGCCGCTCTTCGCGGGCGACATCGCGGCGCTGTGTGACGTGCTCGGGCTCCAGAAGGTGCACGTGGTCGGCATCTCGATGGGCGGCATGATCGGCTTTCAGCTCGCGGTCGATCGCCCGGCGTTGGTCGCGAGCCTGACGGTGATCAACAGCGGCCCCGAGCTCGTGCCGCGCACCTGGCAACAGAAGCTCGGCCTGCAGATGCGGGTGTGGATCATCAAGGCGTTCGGACCGAAGGCGCTCGCGAAGAAGCTGGCGACCGCGCTCTTCCCCAACCCGGGGCAGGAGAAGCTGCGCGCGGAGATCGAGCAGCGCATCGGCGCGAACGAGAAGGACGTCTACCTGCGCGCGACGAAGGGCCTCTTCAACTGGTCGGTCGAGGCACGCATCCACCAGCTCGAGATCCCCGTGCTCGTGCTCGCCTCGGAGCACGACTACACGCCCGTCGATTTCAAGCGCGCGTACCTGAAGAAGCTGAAGCACGGCCGCCTCGAGGTGATCCCCGGCTCGCGTCACGCTGCGACTGGCGATTCTCCGGGGTTGCTCAACGCAGCGATCTCGAAGTTCCTCGGCGAGGTCAGCGTGCCGGTGCCGCTGACCACCGAGCTCTCGCGGCTCGCTGCTCGCCACCCCGAAAAGATCGCCATCACTTGCGGCGACGAGCAGGTCACCTGGGGCGAGCTCGACCAACGCACCAACCGCCTCGCGCGCGCGTTCACTGCGCACGGCGTGCAGAAGGACTCGTTCGTCACCATCGCGCTGCCCAACTCCATCGCGTTCTACGAAGCGGTGATCGCGACGTGGAAGGTCGGCGCAACGCCGCAGCCCGCGTCCGCGCGCATGGCGGCCGCCGAACGTGACGCGATCCTCGAGCTCGCGAAACCCTCACTGGTCGTCGGCTTGAGCGCGAAGGACTGCGGGCCGTGGAAGGCGTTCGAGCCAGGCTCCGAGGCCACCCAGAGTGACGCCAGCCTGCCGCCGGTGATCTCGAGCTCGTTCAAGGCGCCGATGTCGGGCGGCAGCACCGGGCGGCCCAAGCTGATCATCTCGACGCAAGCGGCGACCACCGACGCGCTCTCGGCGCTCGCGGGACACCTGCGCGTGCAGCCCGGCGGCGTTCACCTCGTCACCGGCCCGCTCTCGCACAACGGCCCGCTCCTCTTCTCTCTCTGCGCGCTCTTCCAGGGCAACCAGCTGGTGGTGATGAAGCGCTTCGACGCGACCGAGGCGCTCTCGCTCGTGCAGCGTCACCGCGTCGACTGGATGTACGCGGTGCCCACGATGATGCAGCGCATCTGGCGACTCTCGCCGGAAGAGCGCGCGAAGTTCGACCTCGGCTCGCTGAAGACGGTGCTGCACCTCGCCGCGCCGTGCCCGCCCTGGCTCAAGGAAGCGTGGATCTCGTGGCTCGGCCCCGAGCGCGTGTGGGAACTCTTCGCCGCGACGGAGGTGCAGGCCATCACGCTCATCTCCGGTACCAACTGGCTCACGCACCGCGGCTCCGTCGGCCGCCCGTTCATCGGCGAGCTGCAGATCCTCGATGCGGTGGGACAGCGCTTGCCCGCGGGCCAGGTCGGCGAGGTGTGGATGCGCCGTGGAGCCGATCAGCCGGGCGGCCCGTACCGGTACCTCGGCGCGGTGCCGAAGCAGCGCGAGGGCGGTTGGGAATCGGTGGGCGACATGGGCCACCTCGACGCCGAGGGCTACCTGTACCTCGCCGATCGCCAGACCGACATGATCCTCGTCGGCGGCTCGAACGTGTACCCCGCTGAAGTCGAAGCCGCGCTCGAGGCGCATCCCTCGGTGTCGAGCGCGTGCGTGGTCGGCTTGCCCGACGACGATCTCGGCAACGCCCCGCACGCCATCGTGCAGCTCGCGAACGGCGTGGCTGAGCTGAGCGACGCGGTGCTCGCCGAGCACTGCCGCGCGCGCCTCAGCAGCTACAAGGTGCCCAGGACGTTCGAGCGCGTGACGCAGCCACTGCGTGACGAGGCCGGCAAGGTGCGACGGTCCGCGTTGCGCGCTGAACGATTGGCGGCGCGGTGAAGCGAGCAGCGTTCCTCGCCCTCGCGTGCCTCAGTGCGTGTGGAGCTCCGCCTCCGAGCGTCGACGACGCGGGTGGCAGCGACGCGGGCGCGCCACCGTTCGATGCGGGCGCGCCAGACGCGGGCGCGAGCGATGCGGGCACCACCGACGCCGGAGTCGACGCGGGAACCATCGCGCCGCGCTGCACCGTCACGTCCGACGCCGTGCACTGCCCCAGCTCGTCGCTCGCCGTGCCGATCGGCGCAGGCTTCACGCGCAACGTGAACTTCTCGCTGCCCGGCGGCATCGCGCCCGACGGAGGCTGGCCGGTCGCCCTGCTCTTCCAGGGCTCGTTCTCTCCGTCCGCGCAGTTCTTCGACGCCGCGCGCGACGCGTCGTTTGGCCTCTACGACGAAGCGCTCACCACCTCGCTGCTGCTCGACGACGGCTTCGCAGTGCTCGCGCCCGAAGCGCACGCCGCGGGCAACGGCTACTGGGACACCAACGTCTTGCCGTGGGCCATCTCGTGGACCGGCGCGCCCGACGACGTCTTCGTCACCGCGATCTTCGACGCCATCGACGCCGGCCAGTTCGGTCCGCTCTCGACGACGCGCTGGTACGCGGGCGGCATCTCGAGCGGAGGCTTCATGAGCAGCCGCATGGCCGTGAGCTACCCCGGCCGCTTCCGTGCGCTCGCCATCGCCTCGGGTGGGTACGCGTCGTGCGGTCCGACCTGCTTGCTCCCCGCGACGATGCCGGCCCAGCACCCGCCGACGCTCTTCCTGCATGGCGCGAACGATCTGCTCGCTCCGGTCGCCAACATGCTCGCCTACCGTGACGCGCTCGCAGACGCGGGCGTGCCCGTGCAGACGATCATCGACCCGTCGCTCGGCCACCAGTGGATCCCCGCGGCTCCGCAGGCGATCCGCGCGTGGTTCTCAACGCACTAGAACTGAATCGTGCGCTCGGCCTGCGTGGTGTGGGCGAACGACTTGCCCGCGTAGAACTCGCGCCACAGCCGCAGGTAGCCCTCGGTGAGCTGTTGCGGCGTGAAGTGCTTCGGCAGGAACACGCAGTTGGCGTCGTTGTAGCGAGCCCACGTGCGGTCGATGATGCGGTCCTCCGCGACGAGCTTCTTCCACGACGGCGTGCCGGGGTACGGGGTGAAGATCGCGAACTCCGCCTTGGTGATGCCCGAGCGGCTGGCGAACTCGAGCATGCGATCGACCGTGCCGAGATCGTCGTCTTCGTTGCCGAGGAGGAACGACGTGTACGGCACGATGCCCGCGTCGAGGCTCTTCTTGATCGCGTCGTACGCGCGCTGGAGCTGCTTGGGGTTGTCCTTCGTGAACGCGCCCTTGGTCACCGGATCGAAACCGCCGACCAGGTAGAACATGTCGACGCCCGCACGCTTGGCGAGCTTCAGCGTCTCGTTCGACGACGCGAGGATCATCGGCATCGAGATGCCCACGTAGCTGATGGTCGCCGGCGCACCGCGCGCCACGATGCGCTCGAACAACGCCTTGAGCCCCTTCACCGCGCTGCCGGGGAACCAGCTGGTGTCCTCGGTGAGGCACGCGCGCTTGCCGCGACGCGCGAGCTGCTCGAGCTGGCCCACCACGTGATCGAGCTCGAACTCGCGCATCGAGGTGGTCATCGACACCGGCAACACGCACGCTGCGCAGTTGAGCGGACACCCGCGCGTGAGCTGCACGGGGTAGTCGTCGGGCTGAAACGCGCCCTCTTCCTTGTCGAGGTAGAGATCGACGCGCGGCAGCGGCAGGCCGTTCAGCGCTTGCGGCGTCGCGGCCTTGTACCGGGGCTGCAGCTTGCCCGCGCGGAGGTCAGCCAACACCTGCGGCCACACCGGCTCGCCCTCGCCCATCACCACCGCGTCGAAGTGCGGCGCGCACTCCTCGGGCATCATGGTCGGGAAGATGCCGCCGCAGATGAGCGTCTTGCCCTGCGCGCGGAAGTACGCGGCCAGCTCGAACGCGCGCGTCGCGGCGGGCGTGAAGAAGCTGAAGCACACCACGTCGGCGTCGGTCGGCCGATCGGCGGGCGTGAGGCGATCGTCGCGAAACTCGACCTGCACGTCGTCGGGCGTCACCGCGGCCATGGTCGCGATGCCGAGGCTCGGACTGCCGAGGTACTCGTTCATCGGCACCCACTGCTTCAGCTCGGGGTGCGCTTCCGCGTGACGCTGGAAGCGGGGGTACACGAAGAGGATCTTGCGGAGCTTCATGGCAGCACGCCCTCCAGGAGCGCGGTGGACAACGTGTGAAAGGGACCAGGGGCGAGGAACGGTGCGTTGGCGACGGTGAGCGCCTCGTCTCTCACCAGCTCCGCCGCGGCCTGCTCGAGCGGAGTCTTCGCGTGCGTCATCGCGGCGACGGCGGCATCACGCCACACCACCGCGCGACCGAGCGCGTGCTGCTCGACGCGACGGCCGAGCGCGCGCACGCCGGGCGCCTGGCTGTCACCACACAGCTCGTCACGCCGCTCGCGCACGCTGAAGAACAGGTTGTCGAGGCCGGGCTGGCGCAGCGGAGTCGCCGGCTCGGTGAGTTCCTGCAGCCCCGCGTGGGTGAGGAGCACGTCGTTGGCGCCTTCGAAGATGCGCGTCACGCGGGCGTCGCGCACCAGCAGCGCCATGCCGGTGTCTTCGATGTAGCCGCTGCCGCCGTGCAGCTGGACCGCGAGATCGACGATCTGTCCCGCGGCCTCGCTGCAGAAGACCTTCGAGCTCGTGGTGAGCCGCGCGAGCCGCGGAACGTCGCCTTCGGCCTGCGCCGCTTCCTTCACCAGCGACTGCATCGCGAACGCGAGGGCCGAGGCGCGCGCGAGCTGCTGCTGCACGACCTCCTGCTTGATGAGCGCGCGGCGGAACTGCTGCCGCGTGTGCACGTGCTCGAGCGTGGTGCGCAGGGCGACGCGCGTGGTGCCGACCGTGCCGGCGCTGAGCAGCAAGCGTCCCCACGACAAGATGTGCGCGAGGTACGCGGGACCCTGCCCCGGTTCGCCGAGCAGCGCGCCCGCCGGCAGCGTGACGTCGTCGAACACGAAGCCGGTCGTCGAGCTCCCGCGCAGCCCGAGCTTCTTCTCTTCGCTCTGGCGCGTGACGCCCGCCATCGACGGCTCGAGCAGCAGCACCGACGTGCCGCGCGCCGCACCACCCAGGCCCGGAGTCGAGGCCGTGACCGTGAGCAGCCCGCAGAGGCCGCCGTTGGTGACGTAGATCTTGGTGCCGTTGAGCTTGAGCGAGCCCGCGGCTTCGGCGCGCGCGACGGTCTCGAGCGCCGAGAGATCGCTGCCACTGTTCGGCTCGGTGGTCGCGAACGCCGCGATGCGCTCACCCGTCGCAAGGTCGGGCAAGTAGCGCTCGTGCTGCGCGCGCGTGCCGTACGCGACGAGGCCGCGTGTGCCGAGGCCGAGGTGCAGGCCGACGGTGGTCGCGACCGAGCGATCGGCCTCGGCGAGCGCGGCCACCACGTCGGTCGCATCCAGGGCCGAGAGCGCCGCGCCGCCGAACGCCTCGGGCAAGGTCAACCCGAAGAGCCCGAGCTCGGCGAGGCCGGTCAGCACCTCGCGGGGAATGTGGTGCGCGTGATCGATCTCCAGCGCGCGCACGTGCTGGCGCGTGAAGGCCTTGATCGATCGCAGCAGCGGCTCGACGACGTCGCGACTCACGCGGTGGCGCCCTGCTTGAGCGCCATGTGACGGCGGGCCATGTCGACCGCGCCCGCGACGGTGGTGACACGCGCCGCCTCTTCCATCGGCACGTCGAGGTCGAGCTCTTCGGCGAGCATCGAGAGCAGCTCCATCGAGCACACCGAGTCGAGGCCGAGATCTTCGCGCAGCCGGTGCTCGGGCTTGATGTCCACGGCCTTCACCACGGTCAGCTGGGCCACCATCTTCGAGATGCGCTGCGAGAGTTCGTCGTTCATGCCGTTGCCTTCAGGTCGTGGGTGGGGAGCAAACCCATGCGCCGGGCCCACGAGTCCCAGGCGTCGAGGGTGTCATTGAGATCGCGCGTGCGGAGGCCGAGCGATCGGGCGAGCGAGGTGTCGAGCGGCGGCGCGTGCACGATGAGATCGACGAGCTCACGCGGCAGCAGTGCGCGGCCCTTCGTCCGCAGCGCCTCTTCTTCTTGTGCGTCGGCGAGGGCGATGGCGGCCTCGGCAGAGAGCGGAGCCGGAGGCGCGGGCGCGCCGTAGCGTTCGGCGAGCCGCACCATCAGCGCGTGCGCGTCGTGATCTCCGCCGCTGACGATGAGGCGACGAGGCGGAGTCTTCGCCATCGCCAGCCACACGAGCGCGGCGCCGACGTCGCGCGCGTCGACGGTGCTGATGCGACCGGCGGGGTGCGGCGCAGCGAGGCCACGCGCGGTCGCGAGCAGCAGTGAGCTCGTGCCCACCTTCCAGTCGAACGGCCCGAGGCACGCCGAAGGATTGGCGACCACCACCTCGAGACGCGTCTCCGAGAGCGCGCGCTGCTCGAGGGTCCATTTCAGCGCGTGGTAGGTGCCGAACTCAGGCGCGGAAGCGAACGCCTCACGCTCCGAAGAAGCCCCCTCTCCCCCTGGGGAGAGGGTCGGGGTGAGGGGAGCAATCGTGGCAGTCGACGAAACAAACACGAGCCGCGAGACGCGAGCATCCGCCGCCGCGTCGAGCACCGCCTCCAACTCACCAAGCCCCCGAGCAATCGTCGCCGCGCGGTCATGAGAAAACCGCGGGTAGTGCGCCGCGGCATGAACGACGACCTCGACCCCACGGAACGCGTCGCGAAGCCCCTCTGAATCCTGGAAGTCGGTGACGACGAGCGGCACGCGCAAAGGCCGCAGCGCGAGCACATTCCCGCGAGGCCGCCGCCCGCACGACGGAACCAACCCGGCGTCGAGAAACGCCTGCACGGTGTTGAGGCCAAGGAAGCCACCAGCACCCAGAATGAGAACGCGCGGCGAGGCGCTCACCCGGCCTCCGAGCGGCGCTTCTTGCCCATGGTGCGCGGCAGGTTTCCGGCGAGGACGAACTGCATCGAGGCGCTCATCGGACCTCCGGCGTGGCGACCGGGCCGAGCTGCAGCGCGCGGCGCTTCACCTTGCCGCTGGTGGTGCGAGGCAACGTGCCGGCAGGAACGAACTCAACGACGTCAGCGCGCACACCGAGCGTCTTCAACAGCACGCCGCGAATGAGCATCGGATCAACCGCGCCCGACTGCCGACGCAGCTCGACGACGACCACCAGCGCCTCACTGCCCTGCGCGGGATCGGGCCGGCTGACGGCCGCGACACCGTTGGGCGTCGCGTCGACCATCGCCGAGACGACGCGCTCGATGTCGTACGGGTGGAACTTTCGGCCCTGCTGAATGACGAGCTCTTTCTCGCGACCGGTTACGTAGACGGCGCCATCGCGCACCACGCCGAGATCGCCGGTGTGCAGCCAGCCATCGCGCAGCGCGGCGGCGGTCGCCTCGGGGTGCTCGAAGTAGCCGTCCATCAGCATCGGGCCGCGCACGCACAGCTCGCCCTGCTCGCCCTCGGGGAGCACGCAGTTGTCCGGGCTCCGCACGCTCAGCTCGATCCCCGGCACGAGCGCGCCGACGCACGGCACATCGCGGCCGTCGACCACCTCGTCGGTGTGCGGCTGGCCTGGGCGCGAGAAGCTGACGCCCAGTGTGGCCTCGGCGAGCCCGTAGACCGGCAGCATCGCGGACGGGCGGAACCCGGCGGACGCGAAGCGATTGGAGAACTGGTCGAGCGTGCTGCGGTGAATCGGCTCGCTGCCGTTGAGCGCGCAGCGGAGGCGGTGGAGATCGAGGCCGTCAGGGCTGACGCGGCGGGTGACCAACTCCCAGGCGAAGTTGGGGCCGACGGTGAGGGTCGCGTGCTCGGTGCTGACGAGGTCGAGCCACTTGCGCGGGCGCATCAGGAAGTCGCCCGGCCGCATCACGTGCACCGGGAAGTCGGCGATCAGCGAGGTGAGCAACACGCCGACGAGTCCCATGTCGTGGAAGAACGGGAGCCACGAGACGCCGATGTCCGCGGGGCCGAGGTCGAGGGCGACGGCCATCGCGCGGGCCGAGCAGAGCGCCGCGCGCTGCGAGATGACGGCGCCGCGGGGATCTCCGGTCGAGCCCGAGGTGAACTGCAGGAACGCGGTGCCTTCGAGGCCCGTGGGCTGCGGGAACGACGGCGTCTCGGCGGGCGCGGTGACGAGCGGCACGCCCCACGAGACGGCGGACATCGCGGGTGTGGTGACGAGGGCGTCGAGGCGCGCGCGCTTGATGATGGGCTCGAGGCCTTCGCGCACCTTCTCGGGCTCCCCATCGACGACCGGCCACGGGAGCGGCACGGCCGCGGCGCCGAGCGCCTGAGCGGCGAAGAACGCGCCGAGGAAGTCGGGGCCATTGGGCAGGAGCACGCCGATGCGCTGCGGCGAGGGCGCGCAGACGGTGATCGAAGTGGCCCACTTGAGGGCGCTGGTCTTCAACTCCGCGCGGCTGAGCGTCGAGCGCGTCGAGCCGAAATGAAACGTGAGCCACGGGTGCGTGGAGTCGCCGAGCGCGTCCCACAGCGACGTGGCGCGGGGGCGGTCGAGCGGAGGACCGAAGAGGTGGGCGGCCGGGGGCACCCGACGGCGCGTAGTGAAGTGGCGGATCGCGCGTCTTGATCCCGATCAAGCCACTCGCGTGCGACAATGCGCGCCGCGATGCTGAAGGAAGGCGTGAAGTCGTGCGGTGAGTGTCCCCTCGGCCCCGAGTCCCGGTGTCGCTTCGCGCCGAAGAAGGTCGCCGCCGGCACGCAGGTGTGGAGCCAGGGCGAAGACGAGGTGCCGCTGCTGTTCGTGAAGGAAGGCGTGCTCGGGCTGACGGCGAGCGATGCCGATGGGCGGGAGTTGCTGGCGGGCGTGCGTGGGCCGAAGTCGATGCTGGGCCTCGAGGCGCTGCGCAACGAGCCGGCGCGCGCGACGGTGGTGGCGTTGACCGAGACGACGGTGTGCCGCACGACGGTGCGCGACCTCGGACCAGATCGCACGCCGCACGAGTCGGCGACGCTGCTCGACTTCGCCCTCGATGAACTGGGGCAGCAGAGCCGTGACGTCGATCTGCGATCGGGTCCCGCGATCTCCCGCGTCGCGCGGTTCCTGTTGAGACACGGCTCGCTGCTCGCCCCGGGGCGGAGGGCGCCGTTCTCGAAGCGGCACGTCGCGGCGTTGCTCGCCGTGCGGCCCGAGACGATGTCGCGCTGCCTGCGGACGCTCGAGCGTGAAGGGCTGATCAGCGAGGGCAAGGCGGTGGTGGTGAAGAACCGCGCCAGGCTCGAAGCCGTCGCGAGCGGCGAGTCGTTGGAGTGACCCAACTCCCTCTCCTCCCGAGGAGGAGAGGGTCGGGGTGAGGAGTGACCAGCCGACCAGTCGGTGCGACTTGACGAACTTACGACGTAAGGTTATCCATCGCCACCAGCCTTACAACGTAAGTCAACCAAGGGACCCCATGAAAATCGAACGCGTCGCCGCGCTGCTCGCCGGTTTCTCCCTCCTGCTGATGGCGGGGGTCGCCGGCTACGCGAACCTCGGCCTCATCGAGCACGCCGCCACGGCGAGCCCGGGGCAACTCGATCTCGCCGCCGCGCTGATGGGCCTCGTCGCCGCGCTCGACGTGATCGTCGGACTCGCCCTCTTCAAGCTCTTCGGCCGCCCCGCCCTGCTCAGCGCCGCGTCACGCGTGCTCTACGCCACCGCGCTCGCGGTCGCCGTCGCCCGCCTGGCCCACGGCACCGACCCCATCGCGCGCGCCGCCGCCTTCCACCAGGTCTTCGACCCCGCGCTCGGGCTCTTCGGCGTGCACCTCGTGCTCCTCGCGTTCGTCTTCGACCGCCCGCAGCGATGGCTCGCGGTGTTGGTCGGACTGACCGGCGCGGGCTACTTCATCGACGCCGCCGCCCCGCTGTTCGGGCACCACACCCAGGTCGCGACGGTCACCTTCTTCGGCGAGCTTGTGCTGATGGGCTGGTTGATCGTCGCGGGAGGCAGGGTCGCCACCGAAGTCGCGCCCGCGAAACAGCGACTGCTCGCCTGAATCACGCGAGCAGTTGAGCTCTCGCTCCCGATCTTCGATCTCGGCAACCTCGCGTTCCTGTCGAGGTGCGCCTCGTCAGCTCGCCAGCCGCGACGGCCCGGCCACGCTGACCCGCCCCAGCCACTGCTCGATCGCCTCCGCGGCGAGCGATGGGCCGTCGTACCGCGCGTACACCTCGGCGACCGCCCGCGCACGAGCGCTCACCTCGGGGTCATCGAGCAACCGCCGCACCGCCCGCGTCAGGGCCACGCCGCGCGCGTCGCGTGGAGACAGCCGCACCGCCATGCCCTGGCGTTCGGCGAGCGCGACGTTGAGCTCCTGCTCCGCGTGGTACGGCAACCCGACGAAGGGCACGCCGGCGGTCATCGCGGTCTGCGTCGTGCCCTGCCCGCCCATGATGACGGCCGCCGACACCTTCGGCATCACCAGGTGGTTGGGCAACACCCCAGCGACCATCGTGCGCTCGTCCTCGAGGTCGGCCACGGAGTGAATCGTCGCGCCGACCAGCGTGCGCACGCCGAGCTGCTTCACCGCGCCCACGACCTCGCGCAAGAACGGCTCACGGACACTCGAGAGCGACACGTAGACCACCGGCCCGTCTGCGCCGTCGATGAAGGCCGATACGCGCGCGGGCACTGGCAGGTCGAGCCGCGCGAAGAGCGGCCCCGAGTAGCGCATGGTGGTCGACGCGAAGGCCACGCCCGGGTCCGGCCGCCACCGATCGAGCTCGACCTGGGGAATGCCGAGCACCTCCGGGGCGTCGGTCACCAGCGTGAGGTCGCCGCACATCAGCTGCATCATTCCCGGCAGCCGCTCGGTGCCGAACCGATCGGCGGCGCGGTTGAAGTCGCGCACGGGAGCACGGAGCCAGAACGGAACGCGGTTCGACAGAAACCGCTGCGCCCGCGCGGGGAGCAACCGCATGAACGGCAGCGGCGAGTTCACCGGGGCCGGGCACAACCCACGCTCGAGCACCGGCGGAAGAAAGGAGCCGCCGTGCGACGCGACGAGGGGCACGCCCGCGGCGCGGCTCGACACGTAGGTGGTGAGGTTGAAGCCGACGCTGACCGCCTCGGCGCCCGTCGCGCGCAAGAAGTCGACCTCGGCGCGCACCGCCCGATCGAAGAAGTCGTCGTCGTAGAAGCGAACGTTCTTCGTCCCCAGCGTGAGGATCGCGTCGAGAAACCGGGACTGGAGCCCGGCGTCCATCCGCGGCTCGAGCCGCGTCACCTGAAAGCCCGCCTGCTCGAGGTACGACTCGAACGGCCCTCCATGGGAACCGAACACCACGCGGTGGCCACGCGAAGCGAGCGCCCGCCCGATCGCCAACTGGCGCGACGTCTCCGAGAGAAAGCCCGTGTTGGGAATGCACGCGATGGCTCGCGAACCGCTCGACTTGTTGGGCTGGCTCATTCAGGTAATATATTACCTATGCGCCCCTTGAACCGGCAAGCCCTGGACACCGATCTCGACGAGGCCACCCCGGCCCAGCGCGATCGCGTTCGCCTGTTCCGCCTGCTCCTCGGGCTGGGCGCCGCGCTCAAGACGAAGATGGACCGCACGTTCGCGAGCGCGGGGGTCACCACGCAGCAGGCGCACCTCCTCACCCTCGCGCGCGCCTCAAAGGAGCCGCTGTCGCAGGGCGAGCTCGCGCGGCGCATGGGCGTGTCACACCAGAACGTGAAGCAGATCGCGGTCGCGCTCGAGCGCAAGGGGCTGTTGACCTTCCAGTCGTCGCCCGACGACGCGCGGGTGAGGCGGCTGGTGCCCACCGCGCGCTCGCGTCAGCTCTTCCGGCGTCGCAACGCCCGCGACTTCGAGGAGGTCGCCGGCTGGTTCGAGGGGCTCGGCGACCGAGAAGTGCGCGGCCTGGTCGACGGGTTGGTGCGCGTCGCGTCGGTGCTCGGACGACAGCGTGACGAAGAGTCGCCCTGAGCACCTCGCCCAGCGCTTCGCCCATCAGCCTTGCAAGGCGTGCTCGGTGCCCCGGCGCATCGGCATCGGCCTGGCGACGCGCCTTGCCAGTGCGGCACCCCACTCTTCAGCGCGCACCAGCTCGCCATCGAGCATCGGGCCCATGATCTCCGTCACGTAGAAGTGTTCGGGCCGCGCGACGATACGGTAGCCCAGCTCGTCGAGCACCCGCGCCGCCGGCCGCGCCGCGGACCCCACCGGGAACCACTTCGTGCGCCCCGCCGTGTCGAACGCCGCGGCGACCGCGGTCGACGTCTCGGGCAGCGCGTCGAGGAACTCCCGCACGCCGATGCCATGCGAGACGACCTCGTGCCCCGCCCGCTCGGCCTGTTCGCGCGCGCCAGTGCGGGTGAGGCCGCGCGTCATGCTCCACGCGTGCACGGGTCCACCCACGACGAGGAGATCGCACTTCGCCTTCGGATCGGCCGCGCCGACCTCGGTGACCTCGACCTCGACGTTCGCGAGGCGGCCGAGTCCCTTGCCAATCGCGAGCGCCACGTCACGCGTGTTGCCGAAGATCGACTCGTAGACCACGCGCACCTTGAGCGCGCCCTCGCGCGGAGCCAACGCCAGCAGCCGACGCCCCGAGGCGGCCGACAGGCGCACCAGGTTCACGAGCATCGACACCAGCGCCCCGAAGACCGCGACACCGAGGAGCCCGTGCCCGAGCGGAGAGGCCAGGTCGCCGAAGCGCGCCAGGTCGAACGGAAAGACGGTCATCGTGACGAAGGCGCTGAGGCCGGCCGCGAACGACGTGACGACGTTGACCGCGGCGCGAGGCCCGCGCGTCCACCAGCGCATCAGCATCAGGTTGCCGATGAGGCTGACGATCGCCGAGAGGTTCGCGGCCCACACGACGTCGGCGAACCGTTCGGTCACCACGCCGTGCGTGAACGGGCGCCACCAGTCGTGGGCGTTGATCAGCACCAGCCCGACGAAGTTGAAGATCGCGGCGAAGAAGAAGCCGACCGGGCCGGGAATGGGTCTGCGTTGCGCGGTGGACATGGCGGACCTCCGCCGTCCACAGGCTGCATTGGTCGTACCCGCGAGCGATTCGCGAGGCTTCTGGTCGCTCGATCGCGCACGAGTTGCGTGGAGAGAGACCCCCGGTAGATTGCTGCCTCCATTTCTTCGAACGGAGAACGCATGCGCGCTGTGAAGATCGTGCTGGTTGGACTTGTGATGGCGCTGGCCGGCTGCCGCCAGGCGGAGGGCGTCGCCGGTCCGACGGGTCCCACTGGTCCTGCTGGTCCCACCGGTCCTGCTGGTCCCGCCGGCGCTGCCGGTCCCGCCGGCGCCGATGGACTGACTGGCCCTGCTGGTCCTGCCGGCGCGGTCACCGTCATCAGCACGGTCGACGGTGGTTCGATCGAGGTCGACGGTGGAGTCGCCATCGTCGCGGGTCCGGTCGGTGCCCAGGGGCCAGTCGGCCCGCAGGGAGCAACGGGCGCGCAGGGAGCCACCGGCGCGCAGGGAGCCACCGGCGCGCAGGGCGCGACCGGTGCGCAGGGCGCCACCGGCGCACAGGGAGCGACCGGGCCACAGGGCATCAACGCCGACCCGGCAATCATCACGCTGCTCGCGCGAAACAACTTCGCCAAGTTGCTCCGCGCGTGCGCGCAGCCAGGCAATGGCGCGTCAGGCGACTCGAGCTACTGCAACCTCGCCAATCTCACCGGCTGGTCCGTCAACTGGTTCAGCCTGAATCTCAGCCACGCTGACCTGACCAACGCTGACCTCTCGAACGGCGGCGGCGGTGGCAACTTCCAGACCGTGAACTTCGCGTTCGCCAAGCTGACCAACGTGAAGTTCAACAACGGCAACCTTCAGAGCCCGGACTTCAGCTTTGCGGACCTGACCGGCGCGACCTTCACCGGCGCCAACAAGCAGAACATCACGTTCCTGTACACGATCTGCCCGAACGGGACGAACAGCGGGCCGGCTGGCGGTACCTGCGCGCTGCCCTGAGCGCGGGGTTGTGGAAGGTGCGGTGCCCCACGTGGTTCACTTCTTCTCGCGCTGGGGCTGCCCAACAGAAACCGGCAACACGTACCCGTGACGAGTGCGAGTCACACGTGCTGTTGAACTCGACGACGCCGCCCAGCGCAAACCTGTACCAGTTCGGCCGGCTCCGACCGATTCGAGGCCTGCGCGACGTCGTCGGGTACACGCTCACACCGCTCGAAGTCATGGTGCTTGCTTCGACGTGGGCGCTGACGGCCGAACGACTTCGGGCAACGTTCCGGGTCTGGTCAGGGCCCCCGGAGCGGCTCGATCGTGCCCGCGGAAAGTCGGTGTTCTCGAACTACGACATCATCGACCCACGCGATGCGCAAAGCGTGCTCCAGCAGCTCGCGAAGCGAGTCAAAGGCACCGTTCCGACCAGCACCGTCCCCTTCGACTGGCTCCTCGACTCGACTGCTGACTTGGTTCGAGTGTTAAGCGAGGCCGCCATTGGCGACCAGGGCCTCCTGGTGCTCGCCAGCGCCTGAGGCGCAGCCGGGGCAGACCACGCGCTCACGCACGATCTGGGTGCCGAACCCGCCCGGATCATCGCGCCACTTCACGCGCCCGTTCTTCACCACGCGGTTCACTTCTTCTCGCGCCGGGTGCTGGTGCACTCGCACCTCGACCACCTCGCGCACCTGCTTCACGCCTGCTGCGACCACCTCACGACACGACTCGCATCGGTACACCGGTTCTGGCCCGAGACAGGTTCCGCCACGGTGGGCCAGGCCGCGCGGAAAGCCAGACGCGAAAGCGCGTCGGCGGGGAGTGTTTGGGGGTTCAGCGGGCTGCTTCGCTCATCGACCGGCGCTTCGGCGCCACGGCTGAGAGACTGCTGAATTACGTCAGGAATTACAGGGACTTCGAAGTTGCGGGGGCAGGATTTGAACCTGCGACCTTCGGGTTATGAGCCCGACGAGCTACCTGGCTGCTCCACCCCGCGAGATGTGGGCGTCTAGTACGTCGCACTCTTTCCGACGTCAAGCCTCTTCGCGGCTGACTGCCCCTCCGAGAACGAGCAGTGCCGCCGTGCCCCGGGCGCTACTGTTCCGCCCGCTTGGGTTCCGCTCCCCACCGGGTCGTTGGCGCCGCTGGTTTGCTCGGGGGCGTGCTCAATGTCGTCGCGGTCGTCGCGCTGCGGGAAGTGCCGCACACGTATGCGCCCGGTGATGTGCCGGCGTGGCTCGCGGAGACCCTCGCGCATCCGACCGCGTCGACGGTTTCGGCGGTGTCGTTCACCGTGGGGTTGGTGCTGCTCGCGGCGTTCTTTGGCGGGCTCGCGGCGACGTCGATGGTGGCGCGGCGATCGGTCGCCGTGGTCGCGGCAGTGTTGTTTGGCGGTGGGGCGTTGCTCGATGCCGCGGGGACTCCCGCGGTGATTGCGGCGTTGCACTCGTCGTCTTCGGACGTCGGGGTGGCGTTGCTGTGGGTCACGCTGCTTCTGGATTCGGCCTTCAATGCGCTGCTCGGGCTGGGGCTCGTGGTGTTCGCGTTTGCGCTCGGAGCGGGTGCTCCTCGCTGGGTGCGGGTGTGGGCGTTCGTCGCGGGGCTCGCTTCGCTTCCCGTCGGGTTGCAGTTTCTGAGCGATTCGTTTGCCCGGCTCCTCGCGGTCAGTGGACCGCTTTGGCTCGGGTGGATCTTCGTCGTGTCCGTCAGGTTGATGATGGACTCCCCTCACCCTGAACCCTCTCCCCAGGGGGAGAGGGGATGAGTCGACGATTCGTGACGGTGCCTGCCGTACTCCTCGCGTTTGCGATCGTCGCCAGCGGGTTCCCGTTCTTCTTCCTGCTCGCCCTCTTCATCGACCTCGCCCGCCTCTCGCGCACCTTCTCGACCACCCGCCTGACGCTCTTCGCCCTCGCCTTCCTCGCCACCGAGACGCTCGGGCTCACGCTCCTCTTCTTCACCTTCGTCACCACCCGCGCCCAGACGCGCCCCCGCGCCGTTCGCACCTTCGCGATTCAACGCCTGTACACCGCGTTCCACCTCGCCGCCGTCACCCGCATCTTCTCGCTGCGCTTCGAGATCATCGACGGCCACCTCGCCGCCCCCGGGCCCGTGCTCGTGCTCTGCCGCCACGCCTCGCTCGTCGACGTGCTCATTCCCGGCGGGTTCGTCGCCAACGTGCACCACCTCGAGCTCCGCTACGTGCTCAAGAAGGAGCTCCTGCTCGAGCCCTGCCTCGACATCGCCGGTCATTGGATACCCAACTACTTCGTCGATCGCGGCGGCGCCGACACCCAGCGCGAGCTCGAGGCCATTCGCGCCCTCAAGGCCGGCCTCGGCCCCACCGAGGGCGTGTTGCTCTACCCCGAGGGCACTCGCTTCTCGCGGCGTCGGCGTGACGCGGTGATCTCGAAGCTCGAGGGCGACGAGAAGAAGCGCGCCGAGGCCCTGCTGCACCTGTTGCCCATTCGCCCGGGCGGTGCGCTCACCCTGCTCGACGCCGCGCCCTCGTGCGACGTGGTCTTCATCGGGCACCACGGCCTCGAAGGCCTCGGCCGCCTGAAGGACATCTGGCGCGGGACCCTCGTGCGCAAGACCGTCACCGTGCGGTTCTGGCGCGAGGCGGCCACGTCCGTGCCGGCTGGTCAGGACGAACGCATTGCGTGGCTGCATCACAAGTGGCTGCGCGTCGACTCGTGGCTCGAGGAGTTTCCAACGTGAGCGCGCTCCTCCTCGCCATCACGCTCGCGGCGCTGTGGCTCGTGTCCGTTCGCATCAAGGACTCGTCGATCATCGACCTCTTCTGGGGCCCCGCCTTCTCCGTGCTGTTCTGGCCCACGGCCCTCGCGCACGGGCTCACGCCCCGCTCGATCCTCGTCGGCGCGCTCGTCTCCTTCTGGGGCCTGCGCCTCGGCCTCTACCTCGCCCGCCGCAACCTCGGGCACGGTGAAGACAAGCGCTACACCGCCATGCGCGCCCGCCACGGACCGGCCTGGTGGTGGCGCTCGCTCTTCATCGTCTTCGCGCTCCAGGGCGCGCTCGCGTGGATCGTCTCGTGGCCCATTCGCGCCGTCGCCGAACAACCCGCCTCTGACTGGACCGTCATCGACGCGGTCGCGACCGCGCTCACGCTCGCCGGCATCGCCTTCGAAGCCATCGGCGACGCGCAGCTGCGCGCCTTCAAGAACGACCCCGCGAACAAGGGCGTCGTCATGGACCGCGGTCTCTGGCGTTACACGCGCCACCCCAACTACTTCGGCAACTGCCTGCTGTGGATCGGGCTCGGCGTCTTCGGCCTGCAGACCGGCGCGTGGTGGTCGGCGATCGGCCCCGTGGTGATGACGTTCTTGCTGGTGCGCGTCTCGGGCAAGGCCCTGCTCGAGAAGGACCTCTCGCAGCGTCCGGGCTACGCGGCCTACATCGCCCGCACGAGCGGTTTCGTGCCGTGGCCTCCCAGGGGGTAACCTCGTGAGCGTGCGGCGAGTCTTCGCTCTGGCGGTCCTCGTCCTGGCTTCGACCTGCGAGCCCGTCGGAGACCCCACCGGCACCTCGCGCTCGAGCAGCGCGCCGCTCTTCTTCAGCGCCGAGCGCACCTTCGACGCCGACACGCGCACGCTCGCGCCGACCACCGGGCAACAGATGGGGCTCGTGGCCGACTCCGATGGCGCGCGGGCCCGTGTTCTCTGGTCTGACGGCCGGCAAGATCCCGTCGGGCTCGACTCGCTCTTCACCGCCACCTTCCACTTCATTCCCAACACCGCCAGCAGCACCATTCTCGCGATGCCGTCGGTCTCGTTGCCCGCCGGCGACCAGCGCGAGCTGCACGTCGGCGCGGGCGACACGCTCGTCACCTTCACCGACTCCACCATCGTGCGGCTCGACGACGCCGGAGTCGCCGAAGCCGTCTTCCCCGGCCGCTTCCGCCACCTGCTCACCGGGCCCGGAGTGGTGCTCGGCTACCAACGCTCCAGCCTCGGCACGCTCGACTACGCGGTGCTCAGCGCCGACGGCGGCACGATCGCGCAGGCCTCGCTGCCCCTCGCGGGCACCGACGATTCCACCTTCACCGGCGCCGTCAGCGCCACCCAGTTCGCGGTCGCGTACGGCACCACGCCCCTCGGCGGCGGCACCGGCGGCATGGGCAGCACCCAGCTCACCGTCTACCGCGTGCCCTTCGACGGCGGCCCCGCAACCGGCCCCTCGGTGCTGGCCACTTCAGCGCGCCCCGTCACCAACGTCAGTGCCGCGAGCGACGGCACCAACTTCGCCTTCGCCTGGGTTCGCCACGAGAACCAGCCTGACGGCGGAGTGAACGACCTGGGCTCGTCGCGCCTCGTGCTCGCCAACGGCTCGATGAGCACCAGCGTCAACACCCTCGCCGGCGGCCGAGGCCCCGTGCTCGCGTCGAAGGTGTGCTGGGACGGCACGGCGTGGCGCACGGTCTCGACCGAGCGGCTGAGCGAGACGAACCTCGTGGTCCACGCGCAGTCGATCGATCCGCCCTTCGCGACACCCGGGCCCGACGTGCAGATCTTCACCGGCTGGGTCACGCCGGCGATCATCGTCTGCTCGAGCAGCGGCGCCGCCGTGCCGCTCTGGTCGCGGTGGAACGCCGTCGAGTCGGGCAACGCCGCCGTCGAGGGCGCGTACCTCGCGAGCAACAACTCGGTGATGAGCACCTTCTTTCCGTCGCAAGCCGGCGAGTTCCAGTCGGTGAGCGCGATCTCCGCCGACCTCGTCACCTTCCACACGCCGCGCGGTGACTTCGTCGCGCCAGCCGATGGACGCCCTGACGCGAGCGTCGGAGGAACCTCCGACGAGGTGCTGCGCGCGACCGCGCTGCCGGGCGACCTGCAGCTGTGGGTCAGCAGCGCGAGCCCCACCCTCAGCGCCGAGATTCGCAGCCCCGGCGGTGGCCTCGTCGCGTCCATCCCTTCCATCACCGGCAGCTTCGACCCCGCGCAGGCCTTCGACGTGGTGCCGTGGGCCGACGGCTGGCAGGTCGCGTGGGGCACGTCGACGAGCGGCCTCAAGTACCGGCGGGTGTTCCGCGATGGCGGGCTCTCGGTGCAAGACACGCTCGACCCCGGCCTGCGCGCCTACGCCGCGTTCGACCAGGCCGTGAACGACGCGGGCGTCGCCGTCTCGATCTCGAGCGACCAGGTCGCGCAGACCGTCCACCTCCACAACCCGAGCGGCAACCTCGACCAGGCCTTCCCTTCGGCGTACTTCTCGCAGCCGGTGATCGAGCCGTTCGGCGGTGGCTTCGCCGCGGCGTGGATCAACGCCAGCGGCCGGGTCGCCGTCACCTTCACCGACGCGTTGGGACAGTCCGACGGCGGCATCGTCGACGTGCCCGGCACCACCGCCGATCACGATCCCGCGCTCGCGTGCGGGCCCAACTCATGCCTCGTCGCGTGGGTCCGCTCCGCGCCGCCGAACGGGTGGGACATCGTCGGCGCCTTCGTTCGACCGGGGCAACTCAGCGCGCTCGTCACGCTCGCTGGCGGGCCCAACGCCGAGCTCAACCCGCACCTCGTCACCGTCGAGCCCAGCCACTGGTTGCTCGCCTTCGATCGCTACGAGCCCGCGCTGGCGACGCGACGGGCGGTGGTCGTCGAGATCTTCGAGGCCGCGCCCGATGCGGGCGTCGACGCGGGAATCGATGCGGGAATGGACGCCGGCATCGATGCGGGGATCGACGCAGGTGTGGAAGTCGACGCGGGTGGCACTGACGCTGGCGTGGAAGCCGATGCAGGCGTCGACGCCGGCGCGGTCGAACCTGATGCGGGCGTCGTCGAGCCCGATGCCGGTTCGACTCAGAGCGATTCGGGCATGGCCGAGCCCGATGCCGGCTCGACTCCGCGGACCCTCACCGTCGGGTGCGGCTGCTCGTCGTCGAGCGCGGTGCTGCCCTTCGCGCTCGCGCTGCTCCTCTTGAAGCGGCGACGGGCCTGATCACTCGGCCGCGAGGATCTGTTTGACCTTCGCGACGTACTCGTCGTTCGGCGGCGCCAGCTCGAGGAACTTCTCGTAGTTCTTACGGGCCTTCTCGATGTCTGAGCTCGACTGGTCGCGCGCGCCGATCGACGCGTACACCGAGCCGAGCAGCCGGTAGCAGGGGTAATGGCCCGGCGAGACGGCGACGCACTTCTCGAGCCGCACTGCCGCCGACTCGTACTTCTTCGCCTTCTTCAGCGCCTCGGCTTCCTTGAACAGCGCCTCGCCTTCTTTCGTGAGCTTCGCGGCCTCCCCCGCCCACGCGGCCATCGAGGACACCACTGCCACCGCGAGCCACCGTCGAAGTGCGTGCATCAGGCGAGTTGAGCAGAGTTGCGCCCCCGGCGCACAAGCCACCACGCGAGCAGCGCCGCGGCCACCAGGCTGACCACCGCGCGCGCCGGTGACGTCGCCTTTGCGCCGTCGCAGACCATCACGTCGACCGCGGTCCACACCGGCTTGCCGCTCGTGAAGTCGGGGCGCCGCACGCGCAGCTTGCGGCAGGTGCCGCCCACGCCACACGCCGTGCCCTCTTCCTTGCCCACGCACGACACGTCGGGCATCGGCGCGGGATCAGGGTTGGGAATGTCGGCGCGCGCTTCGAGCGAGCAGACCAGCGCGAGCAGCAGCACCGCGTGCTTCATCGCAGCCACCACGCGAGGTACGGGGTCAGCGCCGCGGCGGTCACCAGGCCGAGCAGCCTCAGCGGCCAGGGCACCCTCCGCCCGCGCAGGTCGAGCGGCACCACCGCGAGCCACGAGACGAAGAGCGCCGCGGTGAGCGACGCCGGCCAGAGTTCCCAGAACGCCGAGGGTCTCGCCAGCCCATAGAGCAGGAAGCCGGCGCCGAACGGCATCGGCACCACCCACGCCCACGCGAAGAAGTTCGTCACCGCCTTCACGCCATCGGAGACCGGCGCGGGCAGCGGCTTCTCGAACGCGTCGCGCAGCTTGCTGGGGCGGTTGGTGATGTCCCAGGTGAGCTCGGGCCCGAGGCGCAGGCGGCCGACGTAGGTGCCCGGCCAGGCGTTGAGCTCTTCACTCAAGAACGCGGGGAGATCGTCGCTGTGCAGCCAGTCCTTCAGCAGCGCGCGAATCGGGGCGTCGTCGTTCAGGCCGCGGAGCGGGTCGACCCACCACGTCTTCGGCGGGGTGTGCGGCGAGAAGTCAGTGAAGGCGTAGTACGGCGCCGGCTGGTGGAAGGACTCGCCGGTGATGGCGAGGGCGTGGTGGCCCGCGCGGTGGGCGGTGTCGGCGAGGTGCCAGAGGAAGCTGGCGTCGTCTTCCGTGGAGTGGAAGGTCCACGTGCCCTGGTTCTCGAAGAGCCAGAGGTCGGTCGGCACTGCGCTGGTCGTTTGGGTTCGAGCGGCGTAACTGCGGAGGTCTTCCAGCGTCACGTCTTTCAGCTTCAGGGTGCGGACCTGTGAGGCTCGGCTCGGCATGGCCCCTCACCCTGACCCTCTCCCCCTCCGGGGGGAGAGGGAATTTGGGGTCACTTCAGCGTCAGGCCCTTCAGCTTGTCGGCCAGCGAGTTGAACCCGCCGCTGCTGGTGACCTTCTTGGCCTGCTCGGCCTTCCACGCGTTCAGGTCAGCGCGCTCTTCGCTGCGCTGCGCCTGCGAGACCGACAGCTTGATCTTCTCGCCGTTGATCTCGATCACCTCGGCCTTGAGCTCCTTGCCCATGGGGAAGGTGCGCTTCAGGTCGGTGCCGCGCTCGGTGCCCGTCTCGCTCGCGGGAATCAGGCCGGTGAAGCCGTCCCACTCGATGAAGACGCCGAACGGCTCGATGCGGTTGACCTTGCCGGTGACGATCGCGCCACGCTTCGGCTTCGGCGCGCGCACCACCTTCACCTCGGTCGCGCCCACCGGGCCGGTCTCTTCGGCCGGAGCGGAGCCCGACGACGAGACGCCGTCGCCGATCGCCACGCCGTCCTTCACCAGGCGCAGGCCGATGCGCTTCTCGTTCTGATCGATCTTCTCGACCTTCACCTCGATCTCTTCGCCGACCTTCAGCACGTCGCGCGGGTGCGCGATGCGGCGGTCGCTCATCGCCGAGATGTGAATGAGGCCATCGACGCCCGGCACGAGCTCGACGAACGCGCCGAAGGGCTGCAGGCGAACGACCTTGCCCTTGAGCACCGCGCCTTCCTTCACCGTGGTCTCGAGCAGCTTCTTGAACGGATCCTCGAGGCGCGAGCGCATCGACATCGTGATGCGGTCCTTGCGCTTGCTCTTGTCGGGCGAGTTCGGCTCGGCGTCTTCGAGGCGAATGATCTCGACCTCGACCTCGTTGCCGACCTCGACCACCTCGCTGGGGTGACCGATGCGCACGTGCGACAGCTCGCTGACCGGAATCAGGCCCTCGAGGCCGCCCAGGTCGACGAACGCGCCGAACGCCTGCACGTTCACCACGCGGCCCTTGAGCACCTGGCCCACCGCGAGCGTCTTCTTGAGCTCGGCCGCCTTCGCCTTGTTCTCCTCTTCGAGGATCGCGCGGCGCGAGAGGACGACGTTCTTTTCCTTCACCTCGGTGACGCGGAAGGTCAGGCGCTGGCCGACCAGGTCTTCGAGCTTCGCGTGGCGCACGTCAGCCTGCGAGCTCGGGCAGAACGCACGCACGTCGCCGACCGCGACCTCGAGGCCGCCCTTGTTCACGCTGATGACGATGCCCTCGACCGGGAGGCCCGAGGCCTTGGCGTCAACCAGCATCGAGAGCGACGCGGCGCCCTTGCTCAACTTGCGCGAGAGCTGAATGCCCTTGGCGCCCGTCTCCATGACGAACGCTTCGATCTCGTCGCCCACGCCGTAACGGAGGATGCCCTTGTCGTCCTTCAGCTCGTCGAGGTCGATCATCGCCTCGTGGCGGCCGATGGTGGCGAACACCGTCTCGGCGCCGAGCTGGAAGATCTTCGCGGTCACCTTCTCACCGACGCGCGGGAGCTGCTTGCGGGTCGGCACGCCGCCCGACTTCGCGTGCTGCTCGAACATCGAGGCGAAGCTCTCGGCCTCGTGCACCTCGTCGGCGACCGACGGGCCCACCGGCACCGGCTTGACGGGGCTGACCTCGGCCTTCGACTCGCTCTTCTCGCCGTTGCTCGGCGTGACGGGCTTGTCGGACTTGGTCTCGATCGCGCCACCGCTGCGCTTGACGATCACCATCGGCACCGCCTTCTTCTCGGCGGGCTTGTCGTCCCTCGCGCTTTCACCCGCGGGGCGGCCCAGCATGACGTCACCAAACGTGGCCTTCGGCTTCTTCTCGTCGCTCATGAACCGGCTTCCTCGAAAAACAAGTACTTCGCCCACGGTCTGCGGGCGGAACCGCGGCGTCCTAGCGGATCAGGCTCCCTGAGAAAAGCCCGCCCGTGCGAAGGTGCGCCCCCACCGTGCCGGCCCTCAGCCCCCTGCAGTGTCGCAACTGTGGCAGTCACGTCCCCCTCGCCCCGGGCGACGCAGTGCCCTGCCCGGCCTGCCAGCAGCCCGTGGAGGTGCCCGCGGAGTACCGGGCCCTGCGTGACGCCCATGACGCCGCCGACCGCACCCGCGTCGCCGCGCACCGCCTCTATGCGTCGCTGGGCAAGGCGCCGAACCCGGTCTGGCGCGCCTTTCTCTTCACCGAGTCCGCGCTCTTCTGGGCGGTCGGCCTGCCGGTGTGGATGACCATCGGCTCGGGGCTGTCGCTCATCGCGATGGGCGTGGTCGGCCGCGCGTTGCACGCCAACGCCTTCGACGTGCTCGCGCAGAACGAGCAGGTCGCGCTCACCATGGCGCTGCCGCTGGGCGTGGTGGTGCTGGGGCTCCTCTTCTCCGGGTGGGCGCGCCAGCGGGTGGTGAAGCTCGGTGGCCTGCAGGCTGCGCTCGCCGCGGGTCCCTCGCGCGCAGGCGGAGTCGCCGGGTGCCGTAGCTGTGGCGCGCCGCTGCACGTCGCGACCGACGCGCTCGGTGCGCGGTGTCCCTACTGCGAGGCCGACAACCTGGTGCGAGTGCCGCCCGCGTGGCTGGAGCGCATGAAGAAGCACACCGCGAAGGTCGAACAGAAGCTCGACGCGGGCGTGAAGGCGTTCGAAGAGGCGCGCTCGAGCCTGCGCACGTCGCTCATTCTCCGCGCGGTGTTCGGCGCGCTGCTGCTCACCCCGACCGTGATCATCGCGCGTTCGCGAGAGCCCGACCGGACGACGCTCGACAGCTTCGAGGCGTGGAAGAACGACAGCGCAGGTCTCCCCTCGTGGAGCGAGCACGTCGGCAAGTCGCTCGACTGCAGCCCGGGCAACCTCGCATTCCTCAAGGTGAAGCCGCGCCAGGAAGATTGCCGCGACGAGGGCTGTGCGGTGTTCAAGGCGATCGCGGTGCGCGCGGGCGAGACGGTGAGCGTGGTCAGCCCCGACGCGCAGGGCCTCGCATGGCTCGACGAGCGTGACGTGCGCTTCCTCGACGAGGTGTGGAAGCAGGTCGGCAAGGGGCCGCTTCCCACGGCGACGTTCAAGGTCGAGCTGTCGGGGTGGTACCGCGCGCGCGCGTTCATCAGCGGGGCGAGCGCGGGGCAGTGGGTGACCTTCTGCGTCAGCGCCCGCTGAACCAGCCGAGCAGCGCTTCGAGCTCGCGGGCGTCGGTCTCGTCGAAAGCGCCCTTGCGATCGCTGTCGATGTCGAACACCGCGATGAGCGCACCGGTGCGATCGAAGACGGGCGCGACGATCTCCGACTGGCTGCGACCGTCACAGGTGATGTGACCGGGGAAGGCGTGCACGTCGGGCACCACCTGCGTCTTCAAGGTCGCCGCCGCCGCGCCGCACACGCCCTTGCCGAACTTGATCTCGAGGCAGCCAAGCGTGCCCTGGTACGGGCCGACGCGGAGCAGCTTGCCGGGCTGCACCACCCGGTAGAAGCCGGTCCACAAGTGGCCGAAGGCGTGGTGCACGAGGCAGCTCATCGTCGACATAGCCGCGACGTGATCGTCTTCCATGCCGGTGAGCACCGCGCGCACGTGCTGCGAGAGCTCGGCCCAGGCCTGGGCCTTCGGGGTGCCGCGGAGATCGAGCGTGGTCTCAGCCATCAGGGCGCAGCAGTAGCGGCCGACTGCGCCTGGCGCAACCGCTCGAAGATGATGCTGCCGCGCCAGTCGAGGAGCACGAACGGCAGCGCGCCGGTGGTCGTCTCCTTCGGCGTGGCGGTGAGGTCCTTGAACGACCACGGAAAGCAGAAGGTGATCAGCGACTGTTCCTGCTCGACGCTGACGATCACGAACTGATCGCCGCGGCGCAGGGCCGGCCTCCAGAGCCACTGGTTCATGCGGAAGGGCTTCGCGAGGTCGACCTTCACGGTGTTGGGCCCGGTGACGCTCATCAGCGTGCGCGCCGTGGAATCGAACGTGACCACCGCCTGCGGCTTTCGGGTGAAGAAGAGCGACCCGAAGAGCGCGAGCGCGATCGTCCCGCTGCCGGCGGCGAAGGAGTAGCCCTCGATCGACACCGCCATCACCGCAAAGAGCAGCGCCACCACGCCCAGCCCCGCGAGGAGCGAGGTGACGATCAACCGCCGCTGCGCCACCGGGGCCTCGATGATCGCCTGCTTCTCGACCCTGCGACGTCGCACCGCCTGCGCGGCGAGAGCGCCGATGACGATCGCAGCGACGGAGGCGTAGACGAGCGCCTCGATCATCACCGCACTCCGTCGAGCCGCACCTTCGTCTTCACTCCCGGCTGCAGCTCCAGCTCGGTCGGCTTGCCTTCCTGGTTCTCGATGAACACCTGCACCGCCACCGGCGAGTTGTCGGGCGAGGTGTCTGTGATTTCGAGCTGCATGCCGTCGGAAATCGCGTGCGGGTGTTCGAGCTCGAGCAGCGCCACCACCGAGAGCGGACCGTCGTTCGCGCGGGGGTCTTCTCGCAGCGAGACCTTCGAGTCCCTCAGCTGCACCGGCAGCGGCGCGCCCGAGAGCGCGAGCTTGAGCGGCCCGGTCATCAGCTTCACGAGCTTGTCCTTCAACTTCGTCAGCTCGTCCTTCTCGATCACCCCGTTGCGATCGGCGTCGAAGGGCTGGCGCAGCGGCAGCACCAGCGGGCCGGAGTCGACGTCCATCGTGGCCAGCACCGAGATGCGCGTGCCGGTGACGGTGATGATGAGCTTCTTGTGAAAGCCCTTCGGGTGCCCCAGCGCGACGCCAGCGAAGAGGACGATGAAGAGGACCAGCCCACGCAGGCTCATGAACTCTTGTCCTTGCGCGGCAGCACCAGCACGTCAACCGGTCGATGGTCGAAGCTCAACTCGAGCCCCTTCACGTCGGCCTCGATCTTCGGCTTCGTCGCCAGCGGGCAGTGCACGGTCAGACGCGAACGCCCCAGCGCCTCGGCGAGCTCGGCGAGGCTGCCCTTCTCGTAGCGCCCGCTCGAGAACACGTCGGCTTCCCGTGGAGCCGCGCGCCACAGCCGCGCCGACCAGCCGCGCGCCGGCGCCCACACCACCTCGCGCAGTTCCTTGACCTGCGGGTGCTCGAAGGCGGCTCGCAGTCCCATCACGTCTCCATGCTGAACCAACGCGCGCGGGAGACCGAGTCGCGCCGCGGCGTGCATCGCCTCGAGCGGCTCCGCGGTGCTGAAGCCCAGCGTGTCGAGCGCGGGAAACGCGGCCGGCTTGTGCGTCGGCAGCCACGTGCTCGTGCCAAGCGTGGTCACCGTCGAAGAGACCGCCTGCGCCTTCGCGAGGTCCTCGAGCTTCCACGCCCCCATGTGGAAGAGCACCGTCTTGAGACTCGGGAGGTTCGCCAGCAGCGGCAGCACTTCATCGACCAGCCCGGCCCAGGTCTGTTCGACCTCGATCCGCTCGATGGTGCGCCATTCCAGCCGATCGCGCACCGGCCCGAGCTGCTTCGGTTCTGGCCTGATGCTCACCGCAGAGAGGAACCCGCGCCTGAACTCACGGGACGCCCGCTGCACCGTCGGCAGACTGCCGCTCCAGGTGTCGACGTGGTGCGAGAGCAGTTCTCTGACGCGCTGCTCGGCGCGCGCGTCGGCGCGGCCCTCGGCGATCGCCAGCTGCAGCGTGATGAATTCACCACGTGGGTCGCCCGCGGCCTGCAGCGCGTCGGCGAGCACCGCGCGCCGACCGTCGTCGGTCGGCCGTTCCCACACCGCCTTCCACAGCTGCGTGAGGTCGGCGGCGACCGGAGCGGCCTTTGCCACTTCATCGAGCACGTCACTCGGCGCATCGGCCTTCTTCAGCCGCTGCATCTTCATGGCGACGAACCGCGCTGCTTCCTGCACCGCGTGCCCGGCGGCTGACGTGTAGCGTGGCGCATGCAGCTGAACCGCGTCGGCGATGCGCGGGTCAGCGGGAAAACGCTCGAGGGCGTCGATGCGAGCCTTCGCTGCGCGCCACGCACCGGGGAATGGCACCGCCAGCAGCCGCACCACGTCGAGCGGGTCTCGCTGCTTCGCCAACGCGTGCCACGCGCTCTCGAGCTCCGACTTCGACGCCGCCTTCAGTGGCGGACGCCCCGCGCTCTCCGCGGTGCCCACTGCAGTGATGGCGGGCACCAGCCGCGGGTCGAACGTCGCCGCCCAGGCCTCGAGCAGGCGCATGAGCTTCTGCCCTCCCGGTGCGCCCGGGGCGGGCGCCGCCGAAGCAGGCCGTAGCGCCGCGAGCGCTTCTTCGAGCCGCTTCTTCTGCGAGGGCACCAGCTTCTGCCCGAGCGCCTGCTCGAGGTGCGGCACCACCGTCGCCGGTGCGCGACGTGCGATGGCGAGCGCGGCGCCGCGCGTCTGTGAGCTGCTCGACGTCAAACCGATCGCCAGGGCCCGCGCGAGGAGCGTCGGCACACCCGGAACCGAGGCGAAGTCGAACAACTCGTCGAGTCGCTTCCAGGTGTCGACCGGCAGCACGAGCCCCGCGTTGAGCCCCGCGCCGATCGCGTCGAGCGCGAACGGCACCGGGGGCCGCACGGCGTACATGCTCATGATGCCGGTGATGTAGCGCGCACACCCGTCTTCGAAGAGGCAGATGCCGATCGCCCAGCCGACCACCTCGGGCGGCATGGGCGGACTGCCTCGCATCAGCGCCTGGATCGGACTCCCGCGGCGCTGGTCCTCGACGTTGAGCCAGGCGAGCTCGCCCGTGCCGCCGCGCGCCTGCATCAGCAGCGATTGGACGGCCGGTGGCGCCTCGCCCTCGAACGCGTCGAGCGGAATGACCGACACGACGTCGGCCTATTCCGGGTCGCTGTGGAACGCCTGGAACAGCTTGCGCACGTCAGGCATCACCCGCGGCTCGAACGGCTTGTCGTTCGACACCGGCAGCACGCGCTTCTGCACGTTGAGCGGCTGCTTCATCGTGCGGGTGACCCAGATGGGGTTGGTGAACCCGTAGGGCTGCGTCGTCTGCTTCTGCTGGGGCTTGTACTTGCCGAACGTGGGCCCGAAGCCGAACGCGCCGCCGATCACACCCACCGCGTCGCTGATCTCGAGCGAGGGGATCTCGTACGGCGTGAAGACCGGCCACATCGAGTCGCTGCCGCGCGCCTCGACCACGATGAACGAGTCATCGGGAATGTTGGTGTACGTCTTCGTGACGTCGAGCCGCGTGACGTCGCGCTCGGGGCCGAGCGTGATGGTCTCGAGCACCTCGGGTTCGCGCACCGCGCCGGTGGTCTGCCCGCGGCGAACGGTGACGGTGTCGATGTCGATCCACGGAGCGCCCTTCACGATGATGTGCACGTCGATCTTCCCGTCGCTGGCGACCACGGTGCTGCCGAGGCCCTGCCCGTTGACGGTGACGTCGAGAATGGGGCCGTTGGTGGCGACCGCCCGCCCCGCGCGCAGCGCCGCGTAGACCGATTCCTGATCGAGCCCGCGCATGTCGCCGTCGGAAGAAGGCCCGGCCTGGATGTACGTGCGCGGCACTCCGGCTTCGGCCTTCTCGCTGTGCGAGTCGCTGTTGCCGGTGGCGATGGTCTTGTGGCCGCGGCTCAACAGCGCGAACCAGTCGTTCTGCGCCCCGCCCTGCAGCGGCTGCAGCACGAACTTGTCGGGCTGACCCGAGGTCGTGATCTTCACCACCCGGTTCAAGATCTCGCCTGGCGCGGGCAGACACTCTTCGGTCGTGGGCTCACCCGCGAGGCACTTGCGAATCGACGGCTCGGGTCCCGGCGGCGCGTTGGCCGGAGTCGGCATGCGGTACGGGAAGAGGATGTCGAAGCGCTTGCCGTTGAAGACCTCCATCGCGTCGAACTCGGTCGAGAAGTTCTCGGGCGCGTACGGAGACGGCGAGCCGTCCTTCTGTGGCGACTGGTCGAGCGACACCGCGCTGTACGGCGGGAGAATCGAGCCGTCGTAGTTGTTGATGTTGAACGCGTTGAAGTACCCGAGGATCGTGTCGCGCGGGTGGTTGACCTGCACGATGGTCTTCTGCGGGTCGGCGCCGAGCGCGCGCAGCTGGGCAAAGAGTTCGCCGGGCGGCCGGAAGAACCAGCGGAAGCTGCCGTGCTGCACGGGCCCCGGCTGGAGCGCCAGCGGGTACGCGTTGAAGTGGCCCATCTCGAGCGTGGTGAGCTCGAGGCCGACGGTGCTCGCCAGCCATTCTTCGAGCTGCAGGCCCTCGATGGTCGGCTTGTAGTCAGCGACGTGGTTGTGATCGGTCGAGACGACGAGATCGACGCCCTCGACCGCGTAGCTCATCACGCGCTGATCGAGGTTCATGTTGCTGTCGACCGACTTCACGCTGTGCACGTGGAAGTCGCCGCTGATCCACCCCGGCGTCTTCACCACCTGCGTCAGCGTGAAGCCGAGGTTGACCGTCTCGCCGGAGACCACGTCGATCTCCTTCATCTGCAGGTCGTACTCGATGCCGCGTGACGCGTAGACGAAGTAGTGGCCCGGCCGCAGCGAGACGCCCGCCACGCCGTGCGGCGCGAACACCGCCGTCTCGAGGTACTCCCGCGTCGCGGGATCATCGGTGTCGGGGATCGCGTCGCTGATGCGGTACCGCTCGCCGACCGGCAGGTCGTAGAGGAACTTGCGCGGGGGCAGCGTGTAGTCGGGGCTGTCGTAGCGGCCGACGACGCTGATCTTCGAGGGAATCGCGCGGCCCTGGTCGTCCTTCACCACCGCGCGCAGCTCGCCGGGCTGCGCCAACTCGAAGTCGAGGTGCCCGCTGCCGCCCTCGGTGATCTCGATCTTCTCGTCGTTGGTCACCACCGAGCGCTGCTTGTCGAACGCGAAGCCCTGGTACGTGCCCGCGGGCACCGGCGCGGTCCACTTGCCGTCCTTCAAGGTCGTCGCCTGGCTGACGTAGTTGCCCGCCGCGTCCTTGAGCACCACCGAGACGCCCGCCATCGGCTGCAGCGTCTTCGCCTCGCGCACCGTGCCGGAGATCGTGCCGTACGCGGTGACGTCGTGGTTCACGAACTCCTTGCCGTTGCTGCGCACCGTGACGTCCTTCAAGTCGTAGACGACCTTCTGCACGCTCGCGACGTCGCCTGAGCCGACCGCGAGGTACGCGGTGTAGCTGTACGAGGTGCCCGGCTTGAGCAGGTCGGGCGCCTTGGCGAAGTAGCTGCCGAGGAACGACGACGACGCGATGGGAATGAGGATCGAGTCCTTCTTCGCGGTCGGGTAGTACATCGGCTTGCCGTCGAGGTAGCTGCCCGCCGGGCTCAAGCCCGCGACGAACGCGTAGCTGACGCCATCACCCGCGGTCGCCCACATGTTCGTCACCTCACCGGGGATCGCGTCGAGCGCGGCCGGCCGCTTGTAGACGTCTTCGAGGTGGAAGCGCATGTCGAAGCCCGCCTCGCCCGGCACGAAGAGGTTCTGGCCTTCGCCGAGCAACGTGACGAAGCCGAACGGCACCTTGAGGCCCCACGCCGCGTCGCGCGTGCCGTTGTTCGTCACCGTGACGACGATCTTCAGGTACTGCTTGCCCGGCTCGAGCACGTAGTCGCACGTGAAGTCGAGCGGGTCGGTCGGGTCCACCAGCTCGGTGAAGCTCTTCACCAGCGAGATGAACGCGCCGCTGCGGCCCGCGACGCGAATCGAGGCCGCGTTGCCGTCGGTGCCGTCGTTGAGCACGCTGACCTGCGCGGGCTCGAGCGCGGTGAGGAAGAACGCGGGGAACATCTCGGTGAAGTAGTCGTTGCCGACCACGCCCGAGGTCGGGCTCGCCGCGCCATCGCGCACGAGATCGATGTCGATCAGCGAGCCGCCGAAGCTGCCGAAGCCGCGCGACGTGCCGACGTTCTGGATGATGGCGTGGATGACGCCGTTGGTGAGCTTGAAGTCACCGTTGGCGCCGAGCGCACGGGTGCCGCCGATCAGATCGGTGGCGTTGACGGGCGCGGGGTCGACGTCACCGAGCGCGCGTTTGCCGCCGATCAACTCCGTACGGCTGTTGATCTGAAACGCGCGCGCCGGCGGCGTGGTCTTCGAACAGCCGGCCGCGACGATCGCGACCAGCACGATGAGTGCTCTCTTCATGGGTCACCACACCGCGTGGAGCATGACGTCCACGGAGTCGTTCGGGTAGCCCACGCCCTGCTCTTCCTCGCGGTGGGTGAACTGCCCCACGACGCGGAAGGGCAGCTTGAACGGCTTCCAGCCGACCATCGCGACGAACTCCATCACCTGGTCCTGCGTCTGCGCCGTGCTCGGCTCGTACCAGGCGAAGCGCACCGCGGCCTCGAGCCCCGTGTCTTCGTGGAAGTAGCGCAGCGAGCCCATCGCGCCCATCGAGAGATCGCTGGGCAGCCCGCCGTAGCTGTAGGTCGACGACTTGCCGAGGAACGCCGCCATCGCGCTGAAGCCCATGTACGCCGCGGTGAGATCGCCGCCGAACGCGACCTGGCTCGTCGACAGGCGGTTGGGCCGCACGCCGTCGGTGCGCACGTTGTAGTAGCCGTTCAAGCCGAGGGTCACGATGCGCTTCAGGTCGAGCTCGATGCGGCCCACCGGCTCGACCGAGTTGTTGTCGTTGAAGAGCTGGTTCTGCCCGTTGCCGTTGAAGACGCCGACCATGTACTTGAAGCCGAGCAGCTCGTTGCCCAGGCGCTGGCTGTAGAGGTTGATGCCGAGCTGGCGGTCGGGCGCGAGGAAGTTGCGCGGGCCGTAGCCGTCGGGCGGGTTGACGCCGTTGGCGAGCACCGAGCGCGTGGTGAAGGGCACCGCGCCGTCAGAGAGCAGCATCTCGGCGTAGTAGCCCGGGCGCTGCTGACCGACGCGAATGCCGAAGCCGCTGCAGATCTCGTACGACACGTACGCGTCGCGCAGCTCGACGATCTTGCGGCCGCTCAACGGATCGTTCGGGTCCACCAGCGGCGCGGCGAACTCCACCGAGGTGTAGACCGAGAACTTGTCGATGGGGTGGAAGTCGGCGCCGATGCGGAAGTCGGCGAGGCGGAAGCCGCCGTTGCCGCCCACCAACTGCTCGTCACGCAGGGGGAACGTGTAGAACAACCCGACGCGCGCGAAGCCGTTGACGGTGACGCGCTGCCACCACGGCGTCACCGGCGCCTGCTTCTCGACCTTCGCCTCTTCCTTCACTGGCTCCGCGACCTTCACCGGTTCAGCGGGCGGGGGAGTGGCCTCGGCAGGCGCCTGGGTCAACGCGAGAGACAGCACGAATGCGAGCGACATGGTCAGCGGCTCCTTCTGATCAGCGGAAGACTTCGTCGAGTGAGCGGCCCTGCGCGGCGGCCGGGGGAGGAATGGAGAGCAGGCGCGACACCGTCGGCGCGACGTCGATCATCTCGGCGGTGCCGCCCTTGCCCTTCTTCACGCCGAGGCCGGCGAAGACGAGCGGCACGGCGCGGTCGTAGTGGTACAGCGTGGCGTGACCGGCGTGATCGTGGATGTTGTAGATCCAATACGGCGGCACCATGACGAACAGGTCGGGTGAGCGACCCGGGTACGCGCCGCGACGGAACAGGCCGCCCATCGGGCCCTGCAGCTCGTCGTAGCTCAAGATGTCGATCACGCCCTCGGTCTTCTTCGCGACCTTCTTGAGCGCGGCGAGCTGGGTCAGCGCCTTGTCGCGCAAGCCCGGCGCGAACGTGAGGCCCGGGGTCTTCGCGCCGGCGAACCAGTCTTTCTGGCCGAGCAGCGAGTCGAGCTCGGTGTCGAGCGACGCCATCAGCTTCTTCATGTCGAGCCGGCCGCCCACGTACCCACGCGCGCGGGCCACCTCCGGCATCGGCGCCGCGCCGTGATCCGACGTCAGCACCACCACGTACTTGCCCTTGCCCACCAGGGTGTCGAGCTCCTTGAGGAGGCGGCCGATCTCCTGGTCGATGTGCAGGAACTCGCTGAGCGCCTCGGGCGAGTCGGGGCCGAACTCGTGGCCGATGCGGTCGTGCCCCGAGAAGCTGATGGTGAGGAGATCGGGCACGTCGTCCTTGCCCAGCCCCAGCGCCTTGACGCCGTCGAGCGCGACGTCGACCTCGGCGGTGTCGAGCGGCGCCTGCAGCTCCGGGCGCTCGGCGAGCGGCTCGCTGTCGTCGGTGCGGCCGCCAGTGCCACCGTCGGTCATCGCGGGGAGCGCGGGCGACTTGCCGGTGATGCCGCCGTGCGGCAGCCCCCACTTGAACGCCCCCTCGAGGATCGACTTCGCGAGGCGATCGTTGGTCGGCTTCAAGAAGGCCGGCACTTCCTTCGCGTAGAAGCTCGAGGTGGTGAAGAACGGCTTCTCGGCGTCGAACCACACCGCGAGGCCCGCGCGGCCGGCGCACAAGATCGCGCTGCGGTCCTTCGCCGACACGCTCAGCGAGAGCGCCTTCTCGTCGGTGATGCGAATGGTGTCGGCGAGCGTCGGAATGCGCAGCCACTGCGGCGAGGTGCCTTCGCGCCCTTTCGGCTCGCGGCCGAGCACCACGTAGCTCTTGTCTTCCGTCGAGAGGTTCGGCTTGCCGGTCTCGGCGTCGATCCAATCGTTGCTGACGATGCCGTGCAGCTCGCCGTACGCGCCGGTCATGATCGTCGCGTGGCCCACCGAGGTGATGGTCGGCGCGGCCTCGTAGCGGCCCTCGTAGAACGAGTACCCCTCGTCCATCAGGCGCTTGATGCCGCCGGTCACCTTCGGGAGCCGCGTGTTGAACGCGTCGGCGCCGAGCTGATCGATGACGATGACCACCCCGAGCTTCGGGCGTTCAGCCAACGCGAGTGAGGAACAGGCGAGCGCAACGACGAGCAGGCGTCGAATCACGCCGGGGCTTCTAGCCGCAGTCGCGCACGCGCAGGTGACAAGAAAGTGACGCCCCGGTCAGGGGAAGCCACCGTCTTTCTGCGCGAGCCGCATCAGCACCGACGACCCGGTGGCCTCGCACACGCCGGCGTCGAACGGGGGACACGGCACGTCGGCGATCAACTCGCCGCTCGCCCACGTCGCGGAATCGAACGACACCGGCCCGGGCTTCGTCGGCGTGTGCACCACCGCCGCCCACAGCAGCCGCAGCTGGTCGTCGAAGTGAGCCACGTAGGCCTGCTCCACCGGGTTCGAGAGCTGCGGGAGCCCGTCGAACTGGATCGCCGAGGTGCCCTCGAGGAACACCGTCATCTCGTTGCGCACGTTGACGGTGACCGCCGACACCTTCGTCTCCGGCGCCGATGACTGCGTCACCACGGTCGAGGTGACGAGCACGTTGCCGTCGGAGTTCGTCAGCCCGATGCGCAGGCGGGAGGTCTGGCTCATCCACGCCACGCGCGGGGCCCGGCCGGCGGTGCCTTCGGGCGCCACGCCCATGCGCGCGCTCGTCCCGACGGCGGGCAGCGCGACGATCATCGTGGGTTGGCCTCCGACGGCGTACGAGACCACCGCCGGGCCGCCGTTGCAGTTGACCAGCGTCACCAGGCGATCGGTGCCCTGGGTCACCACCGCGTTGTCGAGGGTGTCGGCCTGGCAGAAGCTCGTGTTGAAGAGCTGCACGCCGCTGCTGTACCCCTCGAAGGTCGACTGGTTGGTGCCGACGTTGCGCACCCACGCGGGGATC
The DNA here is from genome assembly GCA_046351675.1 of Myxococcaceae bacterium. GTDB lineage: Bacteria > Myxococcota > Myxococcia > Myxococcales > Myxococcaceae > Archangium_A. The sequence goes on along the minus strand of JAXLYB010000009.1, from coordinate 216,396 downwards.
ACCGTCGAGTTGAAGCTGACTCCGCCCGCGGCGGTCGGGTTGCCGCCCGGCACGTAGAACGGCACGCGATCGATGGTGCCGTCGCGCGGCAGACGCCACACCGTGTCGCCGAAGCCGTGCAGGAAGTAGCCACCGTCGGCCAGCGTGGCCGAGCCACCGTCGTTGGGTGGGGCGCGACCGCCGTCGATCACGCGCTCGCTCGCCGCGACGTAGACGTAGCCCCCGCGCGCCGACACCGAGATCGGCATCTCGGGGATGTAGTCGATCATGTTGCCGTTCTCGTTCGGCTCGAACCCGCCGTCGGGCATCAGGAAGTCCCCGGTGCGCGTCGAGAAGTACCGCATCGCTGAGCCGACGTAGCCCGCCTGCATGTTGGGGTCGCTGTAGGGGCTGGCCGACGACGCGATCCACACCACCAGGTTGGCGCGCGTGGAATCGATGACCTTCCCCGAGGCGGTGCCCATGCGAACTCCGGTGCTCAGCGTGCGCTGCCACAGGGGCACCAGCTCGATCGAGACCGGCACGGGCCCGGCGTCGACCCCCGCGTCACTGCCAGCATCGGTCCCCGCATCGACGCCTGCATCGCTGCCCGCGTCGCTGCCCGCGTCGTCGCCGGCATCGACACCCGCGTCGGTGCCAGCGTCACCACCCGCGTCGCCGGCGTCGGTGCTGCCGCCGCCGCCACCACCACCGCCGGTCACCGTCCCGCCGCCACCGACCCCGCCGCCGACGTCGGGGCACAGGCCCGACCGGCACTTCGTTTCCTGTCCGAGCTGGTCGAAGTTGACGCACGAGACGAACGCCACGCACAGCACGAAGGCAGCCCACCTCATCGGCGCACCTCGATTCCAGCCCACGCCCCGCCCGCCGTCAGCGTGGCCACCGGCACCACCGGCGCATCGGGCCAGAGCAGCGCCAACGCCAGCGACGCAGCGGTGAGCGCCGACCCGGCAATCACGCCGCTGACGCCCAGCGCCTGCAGCGTCTTGCCCTGCACGACGAGCGCGTCGATCGACCCGTCGGTGGTGAAGGTTCCGGTGCGCAGCTGCGCCGCAATGCCAGCGCTCGCGCCCCACGCGATGGCGCCGCCGACCGTGATGAGCAGCGACGGCACCAGCGGCACCCAGCGCGCGCCGGGCTTGCTGGAACTCACGGTCGCCACGGGCACGACTGGCGGTGGCGGGGGCAAGACCTGCGCGGGCTTCACCTCAGGCGGCGGCTCGGTCGGGCCGGCGACCGTGACGGGTTCCAGCGCGGCCTCGAGCGCCTGCTTCACCTTCGCCAGCGGGGCGGCGAGCTGCTGATCGAGGGTCGCTTCGGGCGCCTGCGCGGTCGCCTCGGCGAGCTTCTTGCCGTCTTCCTCGATCGACAGCAGCACCACGTTGAGGATCGCGTCGTCGAGCACCGACGCGGCCTCGACGCTGACCAGGTATTGCCAGTGACGCTCGCGCGCCGCGCTGACGAGGCAGGGCAATCGCCCCGCGCACGAGGTGAGATCGTCGACGCGGGTGTCCGCCGCGAGGCCGAGCACCCGCTTGACCGCCTCGGCGTGCGCGAGCGAGGTCCGGGCGTTGACGCCGCTGCGCCTGGTGACGGCCACGCCAGTGGGGTTCGGTTGCGCCGGCGACGCCGCGAGCGCCACCGCCACCACGACCGCGATCACTTGTTCTCCTGTTCCAGGCGCGAGAGCGCCGTCTCGATCGCGTCGAGTCGAGCGGAGTCTTTTGCGGACTTCAACCCCTTCGTGAGCGTCTCGAGCTGCTGGCGCGCGAGCGTGACCGACTCACCGCGGGCCGCGGCGGCGTCGAGCCGCGTGCGCAACTTCTGCAGGCGCGTGTCCAGCTGGTGGCGGCGGCGGTCGAGCGTGGGCGCGCGTGGCGTGTTGACCGGCGCGACCGCAACCGTGCCCGCATCGACGGCTGGCGCCGGCGCGACACCCGCATCGGGCGCGGGCGTGGGCCGTGGCTCGACCGGAGTCACCACCGCCACCGCGCCGGCATCGAGGTCCTCGGCCGGCTCGGTCGGCGTGACGGGCTCGGTCGGCTCAGCGGGCAACGCGGGGCGATCACCCGAAGGGCGGAACACCACCCACACCGAGACGGCGAGCACCGCCACCAACGCGGCCAGCGCGGCAATCAGCGTGCGCGGCGAGCGAGCGGGCGCCACCACGGGGTCGAGCGCTTGCTGCGTCGGCGCCGCGGCGTCGACCCGCGGAGCACGCACCACGCGCTCGGTCTCGATGAACGCCGCCTTCGGCACGCCCGGGGCGGTCACCACCGCGTTCGGGTCGGCGATCACCTTGCGCACCTGTTGAATGCGCACGCGCAGCTGCTCCGCGGTCGCGTACCGATCGGCCGGGTCCTTCGCGAGCAGCTTGAGGACGAAGTCGTCGAGCACCACTGGCAACCCCGGCGCGAGACTGCTGGGCCGCGGCGGCGGCTCGTTCTGGTGTGCGAGCAGCATGCGCGTCAGCGACTCGTGAACGAACGGCAACCGGTTGGTGAAGAGCTCGAAGGCGATGACGCCCAGCGAGTAGAGATCCATCGAGGGCGCCGCGCTCTCGCCGCGCGCCTGCTCGGGGGACATGTAGCCGGGCGTGCCGAGCACGGTGTTGGTGGCCGTCAGCGGTGACGACTTGAGCTGATCGAGCTTGGCGATGCCGAAGTCGAGCACCTTCACGGTGCGCGAACCGTCACGCGCGGTGCAGAGGAAGACGTTGCTCGGCTTGAGGTCGCGGTGCACCACGCCGGCCGCGTGCGCCGCCGCGAGCACCGACGCCAGCTCGTCGAGCACCTGGAGCGCGAACAGCCAGTCCATCGAGCGGCCCTCTGCCGCGAGCTGGCTCAGCTCCTGGTCGAGCGCCACGCCGTCGAGGTACTCCATGACGATCGCGTTGCGGCCGTCGGGCAACGTGGCGAAGCCGAAGATGTCGATGATGCCGCGGTGGCGCGCGGCGTTCGCGGCCCGCGCCTCGGCCTTCAACCGCTCGACGAGCTGCGGCTGGTTGGCGATCTCGGGCAGCAGCACCTTCACCGCCGCGCGCCGCCCGATGTTGCTCTCCTCGGCCTCGTACACCACGCCCATGCCACCGACGCCGATGCGGTGGCGAAGCTCGTAGCCCATCACCGACACGCCAATCAGGGGGTCGCGAACCGTCGTCGCGCCAGTTCCGTCGTCAGGGGTGTCCACGTCGAGGGCGAGAGTAGCAGAGCGATCTCGCGACACCCGGAAACGAGCCTGTGCGTTGGGGCTGTACGGGACGTCACCAGGTGCGCTCGAACCGCTGCACCGTGCCGTCGGGGTTCTTGCAGCTCACCGCGTCGCGCGTGTCGGACCACGAGAGCTGGTACGGCTTGCCGCCCTTCTTGAAGCGCACCGTGTCGCCCTCGACCTGCAGCTCCTGGAACGGCTTGTCGGCGTCGGTGCCGCGGTAGAAGACGCGCGCGCCGAACACCCGCAGCTCTTCCTTCGACTTCGGGTCGGTGAAGGCGCCGTCTTTCGTCGAGAAGCGCTCCTCGCGCTGCACCTTGCCGCTCGGCAGCAGCGTGCCCTTCACCGTCGACTGCACCACCAGCTCGCCCGGCAGCCCCTCTTCCATCATCGGCACGCGCAGCTCGCCCGACCCGGTGAAGGTGAAGTTCGCTTCGAGCTTCGAGGTGAAGGTGTAGCCGCCGGCTTCGGTCGAGGTGTTCGACGCGAGGTGGAAGCCGTCGAGCAACTTGCCGGTCGGATCGTAGGTGAGCGCGAACGAATCGGAGATCGAGCCCATCGGCATTTCCTGGTCGAGGCGCACCACCAGCACCTGCACCTCGCCGCGCTTGAAGGCGCCGACGGGCCAGAGGGTGTTCGTCTCGCCTTCTTCCGGCTCGGGCTTCCAGTTGCGCAGCACCTCGAGCTCCTTGCTGGTGCTCTTCGCGACGCCGAGCTGCTCGATCTCGAAGTTGGTCAGCCCCGTCTTCGGGACGGCGACGTTCTTCGCGTCGAACGGGAGGCTGATCGGCTTGAACTTCTCGACCACCTTCGGGAACCACGGCCCGGCGGCGAGCACCAGCAGGAGCGACGCGTTGAGCATGGGCCAGACCTACCACGGCGCTGGACTCGCGCCGCCCGGTGCTGGAACTTCGGCGGAGTGTCAGTCGACGCCATCCTCGCGCAGCTGCAGGAGATCTCCTTCGCCGGGCAGTGGCACGGGCCGCACCCGGTTCGCCCGGCGAGCGATCTGCCCGCGCGGTTCGAGCAGCTCCTGCACCGGCCGAACATCGAGCTGCGCGCGTCGATGAGCGCCGACTTCACGCTCGGCGGGCTGGCGTACGAGCCGGTGGTTCCGATTCTGTTCGCGCTCCTGCAAGAGCCCGAGGTCGGCGTCGCGACCCGGCGGTTCCTCGCGCGGGCCCTCGGCCTGCTCGCGTGGAAGAACCGGTGGCTGTTCCACGAGCCCAGCGTGCCAGACGACGAAGAGCTCGACGCGGACGCCGCGCTGGTGCTGCTGGTGAAGCCACCGCCGGGGTTCCTCGAAGGTGATCGCGAGGTGTCAGATCGGATCTACCGCCAGCTCCAGGAGCTCGAGCAGCCGACCGAGCTGCCGCCGCGCCCGACCTCGATCGCCGACGGAACGCCCGAGATCGATCGCCTGGTGCACCTCCGACGCTTCGGCATCACGCTCGGCCAGCACTACGTCGCCGACCAACGGGTGCGCGCGCGCGTCGGTGAGCTGCTGGAACGCAGCGCGCTGCTCGAAGACGCCGACGTCGGGGTCGCCGAAGAGACGCTCGTCACCGCGTGCTCTTTCCCTCGCCGCGCCGCCACGCTCGGCCCCCGGCTGTGGAAGATCGTCGAGGGCCGCCCGCCCCTCGCGGCGCAGGCGCTGCTGGGCCTCGCGTTCATGGGCGACCCGAAGGTGCAGGAGGCGTGCGTGGTGTTCGGTGATCAGCTCGACCCGCGCGACGCCCGCGCTGCGCTGTACCTCGCCGCCGCCGACGTCTTCAGCGCGAAGGGGCAGCCGTCACGCCAGTCGCGCAGCCTGCTGTCGAAGCCCATCTCGCCCGAGCTGCGACGGCAGCCGTGCGTCTTCGGCGGCACGCTCGACTTCTTGATCCAACGCACGCTCGAGCGCGCCTGGCCGAAGAAGCGCTGAACTCTCCCTCTCCTCCCGAGGAGGAGAGGGTCGGGGTGAGGAGAAACCCGAGCTACTTGCGGCGGAGCACCCGTCGCACGAGCGCCGTCGCCTGCGGCACGCGCAGCACCAGGCACAGCACGCCGTACAGCCCACCGAAGAGCGCGAGCAAACCAAGGCTCACCGGCACGCGCGGGAGATCGACCGGCGACAAGAACGCCCCGCCCCACTCCTCGCTCGCCTTCGCCACCACGCCGAACTTCGAGGCGAGCGCGACCTTGGTCGCCAACGTCAGCGCCCCCGCGATGATCGCCGCCGGCCACACCTTGAGCAGCTGGCCCCACCGCGACGGCAGCGCGCCGATCTGCGAGAGCAACGCGCGCCGCAGCAACGTCAACTCGAGCCACGCCGTGGTGCCGGTGGTGACGGTGATGAAGACCGCGCCGAGGTGGTCGGGCAACCCGAGCTGGCCGGGCAGCACGCGCACGGCGTAGTAGCCGAGCGCGATGCCGAGGCTGACGCGCGCCATCGCGAACTTGAGCGGCGTACGCGTGTCCTTGAGCGCGTAGAACGCCGAGGAATAGAGGCGCCCCGAGGTCTGCGCCGAGAGCGCCACGCCCGAGCCGATCAAGAGGTACCAGACGAAGCGCGAGTCCGCGGCGGTGAAGCGCCCCGACTCGAGCAACGTCGCCGAGATGAGATCGCCCAGCAGCAAGAACGCCACCGCGCTCGGCGCCACGAAGAACACCATGCGGTCGAGGCCCGCCACGAGCCGATCGCGAATCGCCTTCGCGCGATCGTCGCTCGAGCGCACCGCGTCGGCGCTCATCTCGGGCAGCTCCGCGGCGCTGATCGCCATGCCGAACAGGCTGACCGGCAACAAGGCGATCGTCTGCGCGTACGACAGCGCCGAGACCGCGCGCTCGCTGATGAGCGACGCGTACGCCGTGTCGACCCAGCTGCTGACCTGCACCACGCCGCGCGCGAGCACCGCCGGCACGAAGCCCTTCACCACTTCCTTCACGCCCGCCGACTGCAGGGAGGGCTTCGGTGAGAAGCCGCCCAGCAGGCGCATCACGCTCGGCAGCTGCACGATGAACTGCGCGACGCTGCCGACGACCGTGCCCCACGCGGCCCAGGTGACGACCACGTCTTGCGACTGGCCGCGGCTCGAGACGAGCGCAGCGATGATGCAGCCGTTCCACACCACCGGCGCCGCGTACGAGAGGAAGAACTTCTTGTGCGAGTTGAGGATGCCCAGGCACCACGCGCTCAGCACCAGCACGCCCGTGCCCGGGAAGATCAGCCGCACCAGCGAGATGGTCAGCTCGCGCGACGGGCCCTCGTAGCCGGGGGCGATCACGTCGACGAGCAGCGGCGCCGCGAGCAGCCCGCTCGCCACCAGCACGCCGACCAGCAACGACAACAGCCCGAACACCGCGCCCGCGACCTCGCGCGCCGCCGCGTCTTCCTTCTTCGCGCGCAGCCCCGCGTAGACGGGGATCAACGACGCCGAGAGCACGCCCTCGCCGAGCAGGTTCTGCAGCACGTTGGGAATGCGCGTCGCCGCCGCGAACGCCGCCGCCTCGAGCCCGTTGCCCAGGTAGTGGGCGAACAACTTCTGGCGCACGAGGCCCACCAACCGCGAGAGCAGGATGCCGGCCGCCACCAACGCGGCGCTGCGACCACTCTTCGCTGTGGGCTGTGGCTCAGGGGGCACGGCGGTGGGGAATGTAAGCGAGCCGTGTGCCACGTCGACTTCGAGTCACGAGGGGCTCACGGCCCCGCGTCGCGGGCTGCGGGCTTCCACAGCGCACCTTCGAGCTTCTTCTTCCATTCCGCCGACGCGGCCTCGAGCCGCCTCTGATCTCCCTCGGGCACCTCACCCTCGAGGAAGACGGTGTCACCGACGCGCTCGAAGTGCGCCTTCGGAAAGCCCGCCGCCGCCAACGCCGCGTTCGCGTCGCGGAAGGCGCGCTCGATCACCGCCGGCTTGAGCCGCCCCAGCACGACGATGCTCGGGTACTTCTGCAGCGTGAGCCGGGTCGCCGACCATTCCTCGAGGCTGCCCGCCTCGCCGTCGAGAAAGAGTCGATCACCCAACATGCGCAGCTCGAGCGTCGCGCCGCAGGGGAAGATCTTCTCGAGCTCGACGATGCGCATGCCACACGCGTCCATCTTCACGACGTCCACGCGGTAGGTGACCACGCCCGCGTCGCCCTCTCGCGAGAGCTGCAGCTCGCCAGACCCCGCCGCCGCGCCGACGACCAGCCATTCCGTCGCGTTGAGCGGCTTGAGCTCGAGCACGCCGGGGTTCGTGAAGCGCCACGACACCACGCCGGGCAGCTTCAGCACCCGCTGCGAGTTGAGCCCGAGACGAATCGTCGGAGGCACGCCTTCCTGCTCGGGGCACGGGCCGGTGACGGTGGACTCGAGCACCAGGGCAAGCAACGCGAAGAGCACCGCCGCAATCTAGCGCGAGTGATCGCTTTCTCGTTCGGCCGACACGAGACCACCAAATGCGTACTTCCTGGCTCGTGGTGGTGGCCTCAGCGCTCGTGCTCTTCGCGTGCGGCGGCTCGTCGACGTCGACCGTCACCGCGCTCGGCACGTGGGACTCCGACGCCGGCGTGGTCATCGGCGACGGCGGCGTGATTGACCCCACCACGCTCGAGCCCTTCAGCTTCTTCGTGACCAGCCTGTCGGCGATGCAGTCGCTGTCGGGCTCGGCCAACGGCTTCGGCGGCGACCTCCGCTTCGGAGAGACGGGCGACGGCGCGGGCCTGCGCGGCGCCGACAAGCTGTGCGCCACCATCGCCGAGAACGTCATGCCCGGTGCCGGCCAGAAGAAGTGGCGCGCGTTCTTGAGCACCAGCAGCGTCGACGCCATCGATCGCCTGGGAGAAGGCCCCTGGTACGACCGGCTCGGCCGCCTCGTCGCGAGAGACAAGTCGCAGCTCCTCGCCGACCGGCCGACGGGCGCCGACGCGGCCATCAAGAACGATCTGCCCAACGAGACCGGCGCCCCCAACTCGCGGCCCGACGGCGTCTCGGTCGACGATCACGACACCCTCACGGGGAGCGGCACCAACGGCCGGCTCGTCAGCGCGAGCGCCACCTGCGCCGACTGGACCAGCACCACCGCCTCGGGAAAACCGCGCGTCGGCCACGCCTTCCCCCGCGACGGCGCGACGAGTGGAGCCAACGCGAACTGGATCTCCGCGCACGACGCGCCGGGGTGCGCCGCCGGCGTCGACATCTCGTCGACCTCGATGGGCCAGGGCAACACGGTAGGTGGTGGTGGGGGCTATGGCGCCATCTACTGCTTCGCCGCCGTGCCGTGATGCAGCGCCACAGGAAGTCGCCCCGCCTCGCGCAGATCGTGCGAACTTCGCGCGACCATGACGGCCCTCCTGCTCCTCGTGCTCACGCAGGCCCCAGCGTGTCCCGTTCCGCCGGTCCACCCCCTCGAAGCGCTGCAGCTCGCCGCGCAGGCTGACGGTGAGCGCGTCCTGGCGCTCGAGAACCTCCTCACCTGCCGGCAGTCGGGCGGGCCGTGCACCGCCGAGCTCGAGCAGTGCCACCACGCGCTCGCGTGGACGCGCGACTCCAACGACGGCTTCGACGAGGCGCGCTACCTGGCCGACCTCGAGACGCCGTACCAGGGCGAGAGCTTCCCCACGACGCGCATCTGGACCGCGGCGCCTGCCTTCACCGTCACCGGCAACAAGTGCCCCGCCTCGGTGCTCGCGCTGCGCGAGCTCCTCTCGCGCGCCACCGAGCTCCACGTGCGCCGCAACGCGCTCGGCTCGGAATACCTCGCGTACGTCGCGTGGGCGCAGAACGCCGCCAACCGCTGTGGTGGTTCGACGCCGCTGAGCCAGGGCGATCTCGACGCGCGGTCCGCGGCCAACGCGCTCGCGCGCGCCGATCGCGAGAAGCAGCTCGCCGCCGAGGCACGCCAGCTCGCCGCCGCAGCCGAGACCGCGCGCATCGCCGCCGAGACCCAGGCCGCCGAGCAGAAGGCCGCCGCTGACGCCGCGCGCGCCCGCGCCGACGCTGCCAAGCAGGAACAGGTGAGCGCCGAAGAGACCGCCCGGCGCGAGAAAGACGCCGCCGACGCCGCGACCCGCGCCGCCGAGGCCGCCGATCGCGCCCGCGCCGCGGCCGAGCTCGAAGAAGCGCGCGCCCGCCAGCAGGCCGCCACCTCGCGCAAGCTCGCCGACGACGCCACGAAGCGAAAGCTGTCGGCCGAAGAGCGCGCCGCCGCCGAGAAGGCCGCCAACGAAGACGCCACGAAGGCCGCCGCGGCCGCGGTGCGCGCCGCCGAAGCCGCCGAGGCCGAGGCCCTGCGGCTGAAGGAAAAGGCCGAGACCGCGCAGCGCACCGCGAGCGACGCGGCCGAGCGCACCCGCCTCGCCGAACAGGCCAGCGCGCGCGAACGTGACGCCGCCGAGGCCGCCCAGCGCAAGACCGACGAAGCGTTGCGCGCGAAGCAACAGGCCGAGGCCGCCGCGGCTGCCGACTCCGCGCGCGCCACCGCGGCCCGCGAGGCGACCGAGCGCGCGCAGGCCGAGCAGCGTGCCGCCGAGGCCATGGCCCGCCGTGCGCGTGACGACGCCGACGCCGCCCAACGCGAGCTCGCGGCGCTGCTCAAGTCGCAGCAGAGCGCGTCAGACCAGGCGAAGGCTGACGCCGCGCGCGCCGCGGCCGCCCGTGCGCAGGCCGACGCCGCGCTCGCCAAGCGGCGAGAGGCCGAGGCTGCCTCGAACGCCGCTGCCGCCGCCGCGCTCGCGGCCCAGCAGGAAATCGAGGCCGCGCAACGCCAGGAACAGGCCGCCGCCGCCGAGGCCGCGCGTCGCCTCGAGGAAAGCAACCGCAACAAGTGGACCGCGCAGCAGAAGCTCGCGCGCGACAAGGCCATCACCGACGCCGCGAAGAAGACCGCCGATGACGCCGCCGCCGCGCAGAAGGCCGCCGACGAGAAGGCCGCCGCGCAGGCCGCCGCCGCGAAGGAAGCCCAGCGCCTCGCCGACGAGGCCCGCGCCGCGCAGTTGAGCGCCGAGCAGCGCGCCGAGAAGGAACGCCAGGCCGCCGAGGCTGCGCGCGCTGCCATCGCCGCGTCCGCCGCCGCGAAGGCCGCCGCCGAGGAGAAGGCCGCGCGCGATCGCGCCGCGGTCGAGGCGAGCAAGCGACTCGCTGAAGAAGCCGCGCTCAAGAAGCTCTCAGCCGAAGAGCGCGCGAAGAAGGAACAGGAAGCAGCCACCGAGGCGAAGGCCCGCGCCGAAGAAGCGACCCGCGCGCGTGAGGCCGCCGAGGCGAAGCTGAAGGAAGAGCAGGCGCGCACCGAGGCCGCCCGCGCCGCGGCCGAGGCCACCGCAAAGCAGAGCCGCGAAGCGCAGGAAAAGTACGAGCAGGAACGCGCGTCGGCCGAGGCCGCCGAGAAGAAGGCGAAGGCCGCCGAAGAGCAGGCGCGCCGCGAGGCTGAAGAGCTCCAGCGCCAGAAAGACGCCGACTACCGCGCCGCGCTCGATCGCAAGATCGTCGACGAGCGCGAGGCGAAGAAGACCGCGCAGAAGAAGGAAAAGAAGCGCCTGGTCGACACCGCCGAGGCCGCGTACCAGCAGGCGCTCGACGAGGAGAACCGCGCCAAGGCCACCGCCGCCGACGCCGTCGCGAAGAACCCGGCGGCTTCCGCGGAAGCCGTGGCCGAGGCCGCGAAGAAGCAGAAGGCCCGCGAAGACGCCGACCGCGCCCGCACCGAGGCGAAGATCGCCGCCGACGCCATCATCGTCGACGAGAGCGACGAGCGCGCGTTCGCCTCGCTCGGCATCGCCGCGGGCGGCGGCATCATCCAGTTCGATCCGTCGATGGCCACCAGCGCGTCGGGCGCCGGCGGCGGCGCGTTCGGCCTGCAGGGCCTGGCGCACCTCGGCTTCTGGCAGGTGGCCCCCGCGAAGGGCATGGCCAACGGCGTCGAGCTGCGCGCGCTCGGGCGCCTGTGGGGCACCGCGGCGACCGCGCCGGTCTTCACCACCGAGGGCCTCGTCACCGCCCGCTACTTCTTCGGCTTCTTCGGGTTCGGCGTCGCGGGCGACTTCCGCTTCCTCGACTTCTCGACGCCGCAGCAGCTGGGCCAGTCGAAGCTGCTGATCGGCCTCGGCCCCTCGGTCTCCGTGGCCTTCGTCGACAACCGCACCATGCGCGTCGGCGTGGGCGTGCACTGGACCCCCTTCATCTCGTCGGACTGGGGGCGCGTCAGCGGCGACTTCGAGTTCAGCTACAAGCTCTTCACCCTCTCGATCGTCGCGGGCCGCGCATCAGATGGCCCGTTCGGCAACCAGCGCGCCGGCATCACGCTGGGTGGTTTCGCCGGTATTCGCTTCGCGTGGTGATAAGGGCCTGCGCATGAGCCGCATCCTCGTCGTCGACGACGAAGCCAACCTCCGCAAGGTGCTCGCGGCCATCCTCCGCAAGGACGGCTACGAGGTCGCGGTCGCCGAAGACGGCGAGCAGGCGATGGCCGAGTTCGAGAAGAACGGCGCCGACGTCATCATCAGCGACCTGGTGATGCCCAAGCTCGGCGGCATGGACATCCTCACCCGGGTGCGCGCCGCGCGGCAGGACGTGCCGGTGATCATCATCACCGCCCACGGCACCGTCGACAGCGCCGTCGAGGCCATCAAGCTGGGCGCGTTCGACTACATCACCAAGCCCTTCGAGCACGCCGAGATCCGCGCGGTGGTCGCCAAGGCCGCCCGCACCCAGGAAGCCAACCAGGGCCACGTCGCGCCCGACGGCAGCGCGCGCAAGTCCATCGTCGGTGCGGGCAGCCGCATGGACGAGATCTTCAAGATCATCGACAAGGTCGCCGACACGCCCTCGACCGTGCTGATCACCGGCGAGTCGGGCACCGGCAAGGAACTGGTCGCCACCGCGCTCCACCAGGGCAGCAGCCGCCGCGACAAGCCGCTCATCAAGATCAACTGCGCCGCGATTCCGAAGGACCTGATGGAATCGGAGCTCTTCGGCTACGAGCGCGGCGCCTTCACCGGCGCGGTCTCGAGCAAGCCCGGCCGCTTCGAGCTCGCCGACGGCGGCACCCTCTTCCTCGACGAGATCGGCGAGATCCCCCTCGAGATGCAGGTGAAGCTGCTGCGCGTGCTGCAGGAAAGCGAGTTCGAGCGCGTCGGCGGCATCAAGACCACCCGCGTCGACGTGCGCCTCATCGCCGCCACCAACCGCGATCTCTCGACCGAGACCGACGCCGGCCGCTTCCGCAAAGATCTCTTCTACCGCCTGAACGTGGTGCCGATCGTTTTGCCGCCGCTGCGCGATCGCGCCGACGACATTCCCAACCTCGTCACCCACTTCATCGAGAAGTACAACCGCCGCCTCAACAAGAAGATCGAGGGCATCAGCGACGAAGCGCTCGCGCTGCTCCGCGCGTGGCCGTGGCCCGGCAACATTCGCGAGCTCGAGAACCTGATGGAACGCGTGATCCTCTTCGCCGATGGCCCGCGCATCGAGGCGCGCGATCTGCCCGAGGGCGTGCGGCGCGGCATGCCTTCGTCTCCCTCGACCGCGGCCGGCGCGACGCCCGAGGTCGGGGAGACCCCGCTGAAGGACTTCTTGAAGCAGCGCCAGGCCGAGATCGAGAAGTCGTTCATCGTGCAGGCGCTCGCCAAGACCGACGGCAACGTCACGCGCGCCGCGAAGCTCCTGCAGATCAGCCGCAAGTCGCTGCAGACCAAGATGAAGGAATTCGGCCTGCGCGACGAAGAGCCGAGCGCCGAGGACTGACGGCCGTGGACGCCGCGGCCCGCCTGACCCGCTTCCTGGCTGACACCGGGTCCGACAGCAAAGCCGACGTCACCACCCGCGCGCTGGTGTTCCACATGCTCGAGGCGGTCGCCCCGAGGCTCTACGCGACGCACGGGCTGGCGGCGTTGCACCAGCAGGCGCTCGAGCAGTGCGCGCGCATCGCGCCGCAGTTCGACGACGTCACCGACCCCGACGAGGCGCAGGCGATCGTCGACGCGTGGTACCTGCGCCACGTGCGCGGCCTGAAGCACCCGCGCCCCCAGGCCGCCGCGCTGCGGGCGCTGCTCGAGCACCTCGAGGCCGCGGGCAACACCGTCTACGCGTGGCTGCTGGGCGAGCTCGCCGCGAAGTGCGGCGTCGACGTGCGGCTCACCTTCTCGCGGGCCGACTTCAAGTCGCCGCGCGTGTTCGAGGGCTACTACCTGACGCACCTGGTGATGCTCGACACCGACTACTTCACGCGGCCCGCCCGCCACGCCGACGCGGGTGATTGGGCTGACGCCATCGCCCAGCTCGTGCCCTGGCTGACACGCGCGCCGAACCCCGATCTCGCTGGCGAGGTCGCGCTGTGCCTGCGCTTCTTCAAGCGCCCTGAAGCGACCGCCGCGCTGGCCCTCGTCAACGGCCTCGAACCGGGCGAAGACGTGCACCAGCAGGCGACCATCCTCATGGGGATGGCGTTCGAAACCGCCCCGTAAGCCCCGCTACAGGCGTGTGGCAGAAAACTCGCAAGGTGCTGCCATGACGGTAGGTTCCGCCGATCAAGGAGAGCGCCATGCCTGAAATGCCCACCCTCGGCCCGCCGCCGCAGAAGTCGCCGATCATCCCGGTCGCCATCGCCGCCATCGTCGTCGGTGGCCTGCTCGGGGGCGTGTACTGGCTGCGTGCGCGGCCGGCTGACGACGCGGCCCCCCCGCCTCCCGCCGCGGCTGCCCCGGCCACGCCTGACGCTCCGGTCGCCGCCGCACCGGCCGCCGACGGCACCGCCGCCGCCCCGACCGCCGCTGCGCCGACCCCGGCTCCCGTGGCGCCCGTCGCCGCGGCCCCCGCCCCCGCCGCGCCCGCCGTGCCCGGCCTCAAGTCCTTTTCCATCGTCATCAAGGGCCCGCTCGAGTCGGCCATCGTCGCGTCCGAAGGCAAGGACACCGGCACCGCGCTGACCCAGGTCGTCAACCGCTCGCTGGTGTGGTGGGTGCGCGTGCCGCAAGACCTCGTGAAGGGCGACACCCTCTCGGTCATCTACGAGACGCGCGACGGCCAGGAGCCCCTCGTGCACGCGGTGCGCTTCACGTCCGGCAAGATGGGCAAGACCTTCGAGACGTGGCGCTTCAAGGCCTCGACCGAGGAATTCGCCCGCTACTACCAGGCCGACGGGAGCGAGCTCGAGGAGCGCCTCGTCGACGGCCCGCTCGACAGCTGGGAACAGGTCACCTCGCTCTTGCGCGACGGCCGCAAGCACAAGGGCGTCGACTTCAAGACCGCGGTCGGCACGCCGGTGAAGGCCACCTTCGACGGCACCATCGCGCGCAAGAACTGGAACTTCCGCGGCAACGGCAACTCCATCGAGCTGCAGGAAAGCGGCGGCAAGGGCCGCACCGCGCTCTACCTCCACTTGTCCGAGCTGCCGAAGACGCTCGCCGTCGGCCAGAAGCTGAAGAAGGGGGAGGTCTTCGCCAAGTCGGGCAACACCGGCCACAGCTTCGCTCCGCACCTCCACTACCAGCTCATGCTCGGCGACAAGGTCATCGACCCCTTCGACTCGCACGCCACCACCCGCGCGTCGCTGCCGGCCGCCGACAAGGCCGCGTTCGAGAAGCGCAAGGCCGAGCTGAACGTCCTCTTGCCCGCTGCCGCGCTTGCCGGTGGCTGACAGTCGACCTACCTTTCCCACGCCCATGCGATTGCGCCTTCCCCTCGCCCTGCTCGCCACTGCGCTGCTGGTGCCCAGCCTCAGCCAGGCCGCTGAGCTGACGCGCGTCGCGTCGTCGTTCGAGGAAAAAGATCCGTTCGGGCTCTTCCTCGACTTCACGTTCGATCGCCTCGGCGACCGCGGCACCATCGTGCGCGAGTGGTACCAGCCCAACTCGCAGGGCGTGAACACGCTGCAAGACGTCACCGAGCTGCGGTACCAGAACTACAAGACCAGCCTCGGCATCGACGTGAACGTCGGCATCTACAAAGACGTCGAGCTCCACGTCGGCGTGCCGATCGTCTTCCAGAACGATCGCAACTGGTTCTTCGCCGGCGGCACCAACGAGACCAACACCACCATCTGGCGCAACTGCGCGCTCGACCCGCTCGGCACCCAGTGCGCCAACCCCGGTGCGGGTGACGGCCGCCTCTTCGAGGTGCCCGCCAACAGCTACCGCTCGGGCCTGGGCGACTTCACCTTCGGCATCGCGTGGAACGTCTTCGTGCAGGCGAAGGACCCCAGCAAGCCCACGTGGACGCTGCGGTTCGACTACACCGCGCCGACCTCCGCGCTCCTCAACCCGAGCGTCGCGACCACCAGCGGCATGCGCGGCAACATCGGCGACAAGATCCACAAGTACACGTTCAGCACCGCGGTCTCGAAGAAGCTCAACCCGTACGTCGAGCCCTACCTCGAGGTGCACTACACGCTGCCGTGGCGTGGGCCCGGCTTCTATTCGAACTGCGACGACGCCAGCTCGCTGCGCCAGAGCCACCCGGAAAACTGCGGCAAAGAGGGTTGGTCGCGCGACGACACCGGCATTCACCCGCCCCACACCGGCGGCTCGATGTTCGGCGCCGAGATCACCGCCTTCGAGCGCGAAGATCGCCACCAGCGCATCGCCTTCGATATTCGCGGCTGGTTCAACTACGTGTCCGAAGGCCGCTACTACAACGAGATGAGCGACCTGTTCGGCAAGCTGCTCTACACGTCTGACTACGGGCAGGCCGGCGCGCAGATCGGCTTCATCGGCCAGGCCGCGGAGTTCGTGAAGCTCCGCGCGTACACCTCGTTCGCGTACAACACCGAGCACTTCCTGACGAACGAGAACATCGGCAAGGACCTCACGGGCAACGGCGTGGTCGACGTCTCCACGCACCCCGAAGAGATCAACCCGAACTACGACTTCCGCATCGATCGCGTCGGCCGCCGCTTCCGCATCGAGCAGCAGTACCTGTTCCGCGTGCAGGTCACCGCGACCTTCAACTTCTGACCGGCAGAATCTGCCTTTCAGTTTCGAAATCGCACCTGCGCGGGTGAAAGCGCTTTCGAACGCCAGTGCGTTGGAATCACACCCGCCCGTGCACTGGCACTGAACCTGCTCAGTGCGCGGTCGATGGGCCACCAGCACAAGGCAGTCACGCTCCAGGCGGTGAACAAGGCGCTCGAGGCGCACGGCTACCTGCTCGAGGTGCGCGAGGCCGTCGGCCCTGAGACGCGCGTCGCCCTCGAAGAGCCGCTCGCCCAGCGCTTTCACGAGGGCCGCGTGCTCGACGAGACGCTGGCGGTGGTCGCGCGGCTGCACGGGCGCAAGGCCGTCACCCAGGTGATGTACGCCGCGTCGGAAAACACGCTGCGCGGCGTCGTCGCCCCGCTCGCGAAGGTGCTCATGTCGTTCGCCGGCGGAGGCCCCACCCCGCTGCTCGCGCGCTTCGACGCGTTGATCGCCGCCGGCGCCCGAGGCTTCGTCTCACGGTGGGAAGCAGTGAGCGCGACGCACGGCCGGCTGATGATCTCCACCGTCGACGTCTTGCCACCCGAGGCCGACTACGCGTGGAAGGGCACCGTGCAGTACCTGCTCGCGTTCTGCGAGGTCGAGGGCGTGGTGACCATCAACAGCCGCCAGAACGGGGGCCGCGAGCTCTGCCTCGACGTGACCTGGTCGCCTCAGCCGAACAGCTCGGCGCGCGACGGCAAGCCCGCCACCGCGCCCAGCCGCGTCACCACCGCCGACCCGACCACGCAGCCGAAGCGCGCGTGACCTGCGATCGCGTCGGGGTCGCCCAGCTCCAGCTCTTCGCGTGACGAGTAGGTGCGGGTCAGCCCGAACAGCAGGCCCGCGGTGAAGCCGTCGCCCGCGCCGGTGGTGTCGATCACCTTCACCTTCTTCGCCGGCACGTCGAAGCGCTGGCCCATGAAGAGCCCCGAGGCGCCCTTCGGCCCGCGCGTCACGAACGCCAGCGCCACGCCCTTCTTCTCGAGGAAGCCGAGCGCGCGGTCGACCTTCGAGGTGCCGGTGGCGAAGAGAATCTCCTCTTCCGACAGCTTCACCACCGCGCAGAAGCGGAAGAGCCGGTGCAGCAACCGCTTGAGGATCGATGGATCCTTCCAGAGGTGGAGCCGCAGGTTGGGGTCGGTCGAGGTGATCTGCCCGCGCCCGTGCGCCCGCTCGATGGCCTCGAGCACGCCGGCGCGCGCTTCGGCGTGGATCAGCGAGTTGGTGCCCACGTGGAGCACCTTCGCGCGATCGATCAACGCCCGCGCCCGCCGCACGTCGGCCGCGCAGAGAAACGTCTCGGCCGCGCGCGTTCGATAGAAGGTGAACGAGCGCTCGCCGCCCAGCGTCAGCGACACGAAGCCCAGCCCCGTCTTGCCTTCCTTCGTCTGCCGCGTGCGCGAGACGTCGACGCCCTCGCGTGCGAGCCCGTTCTTCAAGAAGTGGCCGAACTCGTCGTCGCCGGTGACGCCCACCAGCGCCGAGCGCGCGCCCAGCCGCGAGAGCCCCACCGCCACGTTCGCCGGCGCGCCGCCCAGGCAGGGCGTCCACTGCTTCACGTCGCGCACCAACTGCCCGCGCGCCGACGGCAGAAAGTCCACCAGCGCCTCACCCAGGCACACCACGTCCACAGCGTTCTTCAATCAGTCCCCACCTGTTCCATGAACTCCACCGACTTGAGCTTGCGGCCCAGGTGGTGCGCGATGAAGAGGTTCAAAAGCTCGCGCCCGCGCGCGCGCAGCTCGGCGGGAAGAGGGGTGCGCTCGCCGCCCTGCAGCCGCGCCAGCGCGTCGACCACCTCGGGCCGCACCGAGACGCCGCGGGGCACGCGCGGGCTGCACGAGAAACACACCACGCCACCGTGTTCGGGGTCGAAGCGCGGCCGCTCGCCCGTGGGCTGCTCGCACAGCGCGCACGGCGCGAAGTTCGGCATGAAGCCGGTGAACTGCAGGGCGTCGAGCTCGAACTTGAGCAGCGAGGTCGGCCCCGCCTTCCGCTCGTCGAGCAGCCCCAGGTAGTGCACCAGGGCGTCGAACAGCGGCTCGTGCGGCTGGTGATCGCGCGTCAGCTCGCGGCACAGCTCGAGGCAGTAGAGGGCGCGAGCGATGAAGGCGAGATCGTCGCGCAGCCGGTGAAACGACTTGATGACGTCGACGCCGTCGAGCCGGCTGGTGTCGCCGCGCGTGGTGACGAGC
This sequence comes from Myxococcaceae bacterium, assembly GCA_046351675.1. Classification (GTDB taxonomy): domain Bacteria; phylum Myxococcota; class Myxococcia; order Myxococcales; family Myxococcaceae; genus Archangium_A. The sequence goes on along the minus strand of JAXLYB010000009.1, from coordinate 198,076 downwards.
CGCGCGGTGAGGTGCGTGCCCGCCTCGAGCGCGCCCGCGAAGCGCCGCTTGCTCTTGCGCGCCCCCGCCGCGAACGCCGAGAGCCGCCCGTGGTTGCGCGTGAAGAGCGTGACGATGCGATCGGCCTCGCCGAAGTCGACGGTGCCCAGCACGACTGCCTCGTCGGAAAACCGGTCCACGCCGCGTGGGCATTAGCGATGCGTGAAGCGCAGCGCCAGCTCGTACAGCGCGTTCAAGCCCAGCAGCGCGCCCAGGCCCACCACCGCGGCCAACGTCGACCAGGCCGTGGTCTGCGCGCGCTCGCGGCGAACCACCTCGAGCGCCGCCGGGTCGAACGCCTCTTCGCGCGGCGCCTCGGGGATCTGGTGGAACCGGTTGACGGTGTCGTCGGGGCTCAGCCCCACCACGCCCGCGTAGCTGCGCAGGTAGTTGAGCAAGAACACCCGCTCGGGGAACCGCTCGGCCTGCCCCTCTTCGAGCGCGCCGATGAGCGTGGGCGGAATCTTGGTCTTCTGCGCGATCGCGTCGACCGAGAGGCCGCGGAGCTCGCGCTGCTGCTGCAGGTACCGCCCGAAGGCCACGTAGTCGCTCGACGTCACTTGAGCAGCTCGGCCTTCAGCGACTTGCAGAGGTCCTTCTGGTCGTCGCTCCCCGACTTCGCCACGCAGTTGTCGAAGGCCTTGCCCGCGCCTTCCTTGTCGCCCGCGTTGGCCAGGCAGATCGCCTCGCGCTGCCAGGCGTCGGGCCGATCGGGGCAGTGCTCACGAAACCGGCCGAAGTACTTGCACGACTCGGCGCTGTTCTGCTGCGCCTCGTAGACCTGCCCGAGCTGCAGGTACCCCAGGCAGTACTTCGGGTTCACCGTCGTCGCGCTCTTCAGCAGGTCGATCGCCTGCTTGGTGTTGCCGGTCTTGAAGTACGCCCACCCCATGTTGCCCTGCGCGATGAAGGTGTCGGGGTAGAGCACGTCGTCGAGCGCCTTCTGGTACGAGACGATCGCGTCGTCGTAGCGCTTCTGGTCCATGTAGAGGTTGCCGACGTTGGTGCGCGCCTCGCTGAAGGGCTCCTTGAGCGAGATGGCCTTGAGGTACGCGGTCAGCGCCTCGTCGAGCCGCTGGTAGCTGTGGTGCAGCAAGAGCGCCTTGATGTGCCACGCCTCGGCGTTCTCGGGGTTCAGCTCGAGCGCGGCGTCGCATTCCTTCATCGATTCCTGCGGCGACTTCACCAGCGCGGCCAGCGCCAGCTCGTAGTGGATGCGCGACTGGTCGCGGGCGGCGTCGCTCACGTGCGCGCAGCCGGTGCCGAACAGCAGCGCCAGGCAGAACGCCGAGAAGAGCTTGCCCAGCTGCAGCACGCTCGCGTGGCCCCCGGTGCCGGGCTTGCCCCCCGCGGTCGCGTTGGCAGCCGACGGCGGCGCAGCGGCAGGCGGAGGCGGCTCGCGCATGAAGACCGGCATGGTGCGAATGATCGCGTCCTGCTCGTCGGGCGGACGCCCGCGGAAGTTCAGGTTGTCCATGATGAAGCCCATGGACTCGACGAAGCCCAGCGCCTCCGCCTCCTCACCCTGGAACTTCTCGGCCGGCACCGTGCCGCTCGAGGGCACGTACACCGCGCTCTCGCCGCTCTGCTGCATGTAGAGGTACACGAAGACCGCGAAGCCCGACGGGCCGCGCAGCCCGAGCACGAAGGCCGTCGCCGGCCCCGCCTTCCGCCCGGGGATCGCGAGGTGTGGCGCGTTGAGCGACTGGTACAGCTGAACCACCTGGTCCTTGACCGCGGGCAGACCACGGAGGCGTTCGTCGATGGAGTACATGAATGAGGGTCAGCGGGTGTTGAACGTGAATTCCTGCGTGGTGTCGTTGGTGTCCGCCGCGGTGCGCGTGAAGGTCACCACCTGCTTCTCGATCGTCACCTGGTCCTGCACGCTGGCGCCCTCGCCGATGATCACGCGGAACACGTGGTTGCGGCTGCTCGACTTCGGCACCATCGGGTCGGCGTAGCGCTTCTTGGCCTGCACGATGACCTGGTTCTTGCCGGGCTTGAGCGACTTGGTGATGTCGGTCACCAGCTGTTCTTCGCCGTTCTTCAGCGTGCGGAAGAACTTCCCGTTGAGGAAGAGATCGATCTCGTACTCCGTCATGCCCGGAGGGCTCTGCTCGGTGACCAGGAAGTAGCGCGCGGTGATCACGCCTTCGGGCTTCTCCGGCCCGATGTTCACCTTCTTCACCGAGTACCCCGGCGCGTCGATCTGCACGTTGCCCTTCTCGTCGAGCCGCACGGTCACCTTCTCGAAGGTGTGGTTGGTGAGGCCGTCGACGTTGACGCCGTTGACGTACACCTCGGCCGCGAACACCGGCACCGCGATCGCCACCAGGAGCAGCGCGAAGAGTCGTTTCATGGGCAAATCTCCGTTTCGGGACACGGGTTTAGTCATTCTCGGAACGGTTGGCACCCGGGGGAAATTCGCCTACGCGGGCGCCATGTCGTTTTTTTCCCGCCTGAAACTTGCGTTGTCGATCCTCTTCGGTGGGCCCGTCCCGGGACAGGACCAGAAGGCCCTGCCCCCGCCCGTTCCGCCGGCGCCACCTGCCCCGCCGCCGCCCCCGAAGCTGACCGCCGAGCAGCAGCACGCTGCCGCCCTCTTCCTGTTGCAGCTCTTCCAGCGCGAGGGCCGCTTCCTCGACTTCCTGCAGGAAGACATCACGGGGTTCGCTGACGCCGACGTGGGCGCCGCCGCGCGCCTGGTGCACGAGGGCTGCAAGAAGGTCGTCACGCAGTACGTGCCCATCGGCCCGGTCGTCACCCAGAGCGAGGGCGCCGCGATGGACGTGCCGCAGGGCTTCGACGCCAACCGCTTCCGCCTCACCGGCAACGTCGCGGGCGCCGGCCCGTGGAAGGGCAGCTTGAAGCACCACGGCTGGGTCGCGACGAAGATCACGCTCCCCGACGTGCCCACCACCGTCGACGTGAAGGTGCTCGCCCCTGCCGAGGTGGAGCTGCCTTGAGCGGCACCTACGCCATCGGCATCGACCTCGGCACCACGCACAGCGCGCTGTCGTGGCTGTCACTCGACGCGAAGGCCGGGCGCGGCGCCAACCAGGCCGTGTTGCCCGTGCCCCAGGTCACCAGCCCCGGCACCGTCGAGCCGCGCCAGCTGTTGCCGTCGTTCCTCTACCTCGCGGCGGGCGCCGAGTTCCCCGCGGGCTCGCTGGGGCTGCCGTGGGACAAGCAGGCCACGCGCGTGGTCGGCGAGTTCGCCCGCACGCACGGCGGCAAGGTGCCCACTCGCCTCGTCTCGTCGGCCAAGTCGTGGCTGTGCCACCCCTCGGTCGATCGCCGCGCCGCGGTGTTGCCGTGGAACGCGCCGGAAGACGTGAAGAAGATCTCGCCCGTCGAGGCGAGCGCCGCGTACCTCGAGCACCTCTGCGAGGCGTGGAACCGCGAGCTCGGCAAGGGCGCCGCCATCGCCGCGCAGGAAGTGGTGGTCACCGTTCCGGCCTCGTTCGACGCCGCTGCGCGCGATCTGACCCTCGAGGCCGCGAAGCAGGCGGGCCTGCCGCGCGTGACGTTGCTCGAGGAGCCCCAGGCCGCGCTCTACGCGTGGCTCGAGGCGATGGGCGACGGCTGGCGCAAGCAGCTCAAGCCGGGCGAGCGCTTGTTGGTCGTCGACGTCGGCGGCGGCACCAGCGACTTTTCCCTCATCGGCGTCAGCGAGAAGAACGGCACTCTCGAGCTCGAGCGGCTCGCGGTGGGCGACCACATTCTGCTGGGCGGCGACAACATGGATCTCGCGCTCGCCTACACCTTGAACGAGAAGTTCAAGACCGCGGGCAAGACGCTCGACGCGTGGCAGCTCGCCGCGCTCACCTCGGCCTGCCGCGTCGGCAAGGAAGCGCTCTACGAGAACCCGAAGCTCGAGAAACACCCCATCACCGTGCCCGGCCGCGGCAGCTCACTCATCGGCGGCACGCTGAAGACCGAGCTGCTGCGCGAAGAGCTCGAGCGCGTGCTGACCGAGGGCTTCTTCCCCGTCACGAAGATCGAAGACGCCCCCGCGCTCGCCCGCCGCACCGGCCTCGCGCAGGTCGGCCTGCCCTACGCGCAAGACGCGGCCATCACCCGCCACCTCGGCGCGTTCCTCTCGCGGCAGGCGCAGTCGCTGGGGCTGAAGACGAAGTTCGCGCAGCCCACCGCGGTGCTCTTCAACGGCGGCGTGTTCAAGGCCGGCTCGCTGCGCGCCCGCGTGATGGAGACCCTCAACGCGTGGCTGAAGACCGACCACGCCGAGCCCGCGCGCGAGCTGCCCGGCGCCGATCTCGATCTCGCCGTCGCGCGCGGCGCTGCGTATTACGGCTGGGTGAAGGCGGGTCACGGCATCCGCATTCGCGGCGGCACGGCGCGCGCGTACTACGTGGGCGTGGAGTCCTCGATGCCCGCGGTCCCCGGCTTCGCGCCTCCGCTCCGCGCGCTCTGCGTCGCCCCCTTCGGCATGGAAGAGGGCACCCAGGCCGACATTCCCCCGCAGGAGTTCGGCCTCGTCGTCGGCGAGCCCACGCGCTTCCGCTTCTTCTCGTCGTCCACTCGGCGCGAAGACAAGGTCGGCGTGTTTCTCGAAGACGCTGAGCGCGAAGGCCTCGAAGAACTGCCGCCCATCGAGACCGCGCTGGCCGGAAAGAGCGGCGGTGCGCTGGTGCCCGTCAACCTGCAGGCCGCCGTCACCGAGCTGGGCGCGCTCGAGCTGCGTTGCCTGGAACGCGGTGGCAAGGGCAAGTGGAAGCTCGAGCTGAACGTGCGTCCGGAGTGACTTCGTCGTGGCCCCTCGCTTCGTCATCGGCATCGATCTCGGCACCTCGAACTGCGCCGTCGCCTTCGTCGAGCCCGGCAAGGGCGCGGGCGCGAAGATCGAAGATCTCCCCGTGCGGCAGCTGGTGCGGCCCGGTGAGCTCGAGGCGCGTGCGCTGTTCCCCTCGGTCGTCTACCAGTCGTTCGACGGCGAGTTTCCCCCGCAGTCGCTGACGGTCTGGCCGGGCGGCAACGCGCTGCAGGCCGTCGGCGAGTTCGCGCGCCACCAGGCCGCCCGCGTGCCGGGCCGCGCCGTCACCTCGGCGAAGAGCTGGCTCATCCACAGCGGGGTCGATCGCCAGGCCGCCATCCTCCCGTGGGGCGCCAGCGGTGATGTGCCGCGCCTCTCGCCCGTCGACGCGCAAGCCGCGCTGCTGCGCCACCTCGCCGCGACGTGGAACGCCGCGCACCCCGAAGCGCCGCTCGGCGAGCAGGAAGTGGTGCTCACCATTCCCGCGTCGTTCGACGAGGCCGCGCGCGCGCTGACGCTGCAGGCCGCGCGTGACGCCGGCTTCGAGCTCGGCAAGCTCACGCTGCTCGAGGAACCGCAGGCCGCGTTCTACGACTTCACCTCGCGCCACCGCGACGCGCTCGGCAAGGCGCTGACCGGCGTGGGCCTGGTGCTGGTGGTCGACGTCGGCGGCGGCACCACCGACTTCAGCCTCGTGAAGGTCGCGATGCTGCCCGAGGGCCCCGCGCTCGAACGGTTGGCGGTCGGCGATCACCTCCTGCTCGGCGGCGACAACATGGACGCCGCGCTCGCCCGGCTCATCGAGGGCAAGGTCTTCAGCGACGGGCGCCGCTTCACCAGCGCACAGTGGTCGCAGGCGCTGCAGGTCGCGCGTGTCGCGAAGGAGACGCTGCTGTCCGAAGGTGCGCCCGCGGTGCACAAGGTGTCGATCACCGGCGCGGGCAGCAAGCTCATCGGCGGCACGTTGACCTGCGAGCTCAGCCGCGACGAGGTCAGCAAGGTCGTCGCCGAAGGCTTCTTCCCCACCGTGAGCCCCGAGTCGGTGCCCGAGCAGGCGCGGCGCGGCGGCGCGGTGGTCGAGCTCGGGCTCCCGTGGGCGAGCGACCCGGCGGTCACCCGTCACGTCGTCGGCTTCTTGAAGGCGCACGGCGGAGGCCAGCTGCCGCGCCCCGACGCGATCTTGTTGAACGGCGGCGTCTTCAACTCGCCGGTGCTCACGCGCGCGCTGATCGACTCGGTCTCGGCGCTGTGGCCCACGCAGCCGAAGATTCCCCTGCTGCCCCACGACTCACTCGATCTCGCGGTCGCGCGCGGCGCGGCGTACTCGGGTCTCGCGCGCCGGGCGCTGGGCAAGAAGATCGGCGGCGGCGCGCCTCGCGCTTTCTACGCGCTGGTGAGCGGTGGCAGCGGCAAGCAGGCCGTCTGTCTGGTGCCGCGCGGGCTGGGTGAGGGCGAGACGGTGACGCTCGAGGGCCGCACCTTCCAGCTCACGCTCGGCAAGCCGGTGCAGTTCCAGCTGTTCTCGACGACGGCCGATCGCCTCGACAAGCCGGGCGACGTGATCGAGCTCGACGACGAGAAGTTCAAGGCGCTGCCGCCCATTCACACCATCTTGAAGGGCGAGAAGCCCGCGGGCGCGAAGGGCGATGAGCGCGTCACCGTGAAGCTCGTCTCGACGCTCACCGAGGTCGGCACGGTCGCGCTCTCGTGTGTCGCCGGTGAGCAGCGCTGGCGCCTGGAGTTCGAGCTGCGGGGCGCGTCGAACAAGCCCGAGCAGCTCACGACCACGGAGTCGATGCCCACCCGCTTCGCCGAGGCGACGCTGGAGATCGAGCGCGTGTTCGGCACCCGCCCGCTACCCGTCGAGCCGAAGGACGTGAAGCAGCTCTTCCGCACGCTCGAGCGCATCCTCGGGCCCCGCGACGAGTGGCGCGTGCCGGTGCTGCGCGAGCTGTGGACCGCGCTGTGGGCGGGCGTGGCCAAGCGCCGCCGCTCGCCCGATCACGAGAAGGTGATGTTCCAGCTGCTGGGCTACGCGCTGCGCCCCGGCGTGGGCTACCCGCTCGACGGCTGGCGCGTCGAACAGACCTTCAGCCTCTTCAAGGACCTCCTCACCAACCATGGCGAGCAGCCGATCTGGATCGAGTTCTGGGTGCTCTGGCGTCGCGTCGCGGGCGGATTGAGCGAGTCCGCGCAGCAGGCGATCTGGGCGTTCCTCGAGCCGCACCTGCTGCGGCGGGTGCCGGTCGGGCTGACGCCCCCGAAGGAAAAGGTGAAGGGCGTGCAGCCCCAGGGCCTCGAGGAGATGGTGCGCTGCGCGGCGTCGCTCGAGCTGCTCGGGCTCGCCGAGAAGGCGAAGCTCGGCCAGTGGATCGTCACGCGCATCCAGGCACCTGACACCGCGGGCGGGCCGTGGGCGTGGGCGCTCGGACGGCTCGGCGCGCGGGTGCCGGTGCATGGCGCGGCGCACCGGGTGCTGAACCCCGAGTTGGCCGAGGCGTGGATCGAGGTGCTGCTCAAGCTCGATGCGGGCAAGCACGACGGGGCTGCGTTCGCGCTCACGCTGCTCGCCCGGCGCACTGGCGATCGTTCGCGAGATGTGAGCGACGAGGTGCGGGCGAAGGTGCTCGGCGCTTTGAGTAAGTCGCCTGAGTCGTGGCGGCAGTTGGTCGCGGAGGTCGTGCAGCTGTCGTTGGCTGACGAGGCTCGGGCGCTCGGCGATTCTTTGCCGATTGGCCTCACGCTTTGAGGGGATCCTCCTCACCCCGACCCTCTCCTCCTCGGGAGGAGAGGGAGCCTTTTGCGCAGATCTTTCGCTCCTCGATGTGCGTGACGTCGACCCTCGACGGCGCTATGGCCGCCGCCTGATGCAGTCCTGGCGGTACAGCGCATGAAGCGAGCTCTCGACTGGCTCGCAGACGTCTCCGGAAAGCACCCGTGGCGCGTGGTCGCGATCGCGATCGTGTGCGCGGTGGTCGCCAGCGTGCTCTCGGCCCAGCTCGGCTTCCGCGGTGACTTCACCGAGCTGCTGCCGAAGTCGACCGCCGAGGTGAAGGACCTCAAGGAAATCGAAGACCGCGCCGGCGGCACCGGCTACCTCGTCATCCAGGTGCTCGGTGGCACCCGCGAGGAGCGCCGCGCGTTCGCGAAGGAAGCCGCGGCCCTCATCGAGCAGCGCAAGGACGTGGTGCGCTTCGTCGAGTGGCACTTCGACACCCACTGGGTCGCGCAGCGCGCGCTGCTGCTGCTCAACACCGACACGCTGCAGAACCTGAAGAACGATCTCGCGGCGCGCATCGACTGGGAAAAGAAGATCGCCAACCCGCTCTACGTCGACCTCGGCGAAGAGACGCCGCCCATCGACTTCGCGGCCATCGAGAAGAAGTACGCGCCGCAGCAGAACCAGGGCGACTACCTCGAGTCGAAGAGCGGCGACGAGCTGTACCTGCTGGTGAAGGCCACCAGCACCCCGGCCGACCTCGACTTCAACCGCAAGCTCATCGGCTCGGTGAAGGACGCCACCGCCAACCTGCTCGCGTCGAACTTCAAGCAGATGACCTTGAGCTACACGGGCGCCTACGCGGTGCGCGTCGAAGACGACGACGCCATGCAGCAGGACCTCGCGCGCTCGGTGGCCATCGCTGGCGTGCTGACGCTGATCATCATCTTCGCCATCAGCCGCCGCGTGGCGATCTTCGCCGTCGTGGTGCTGCCGGTCGGCATCGGCATCTCGGCCACCTTCGCCTTCACCTGGGCGCTCATCGGCCACCTGAACCCGGTGACGGGTTTCCTCGGCGCGATCCTCATCGGGTTGGGCATCGAGTACGGCCTGCACCTCGCGATGCGCTACTGGGAAGAGCGCCGTCGCCTCGAGCCGATGCCCGCGCTCCGCGAGACGTTGCACGGCACCTTCGGGGGCGCGCTCAGCTCGGCCGTCACCAACGCCGCGGCGTTCTTCGTGCTCGTCTTCGCCGAGTTCGACGCGTTCAAGCAGTTCGGCAAGATCGCCGCGTTCGGCGTCGTCACCACCCTGCTCTCGACCTACGCCTTCGGCCCCGCGCTGCTGCTGCTGTCGGAGCGGTTCGCGCTTCGCAAGCCCAGGCCGGTGGAGCCCGGCCACGTCGAGCCACCGCCGTGGAAGCCGCCGCTCGGCGTGCTGGTGCTGATCGTCGCGCTGATGAGCGCCGGCGTGATCGGCTCCATCGCGGTGACGCCGCGCATCGGCTTCGAGACCAACCTGCTCAAGCTCACCGGCGAGGGCAAGGCCGCGAACCTCGAGATCCACATCGCCGACCAGATGGGCATCATCATGATCCCCGGCGTGGTGTGGGTCGACTCGCTCGACACCGCGCGCAAGGTGAGCGCCATCGCGCGCGACGTGCAGAAGGAAGGCGGGCCCGAGACCAACCTCGCGCAGATCGCCTCGCTCAACGACCTGCTGCCGTACGACACCGAGAAGCGCCTGGCGATCATGGCCGAGCTCGGCGGGCTGCTCGACAAGATCCCCAACTCCAAGAAGAACGACGAGCGCGTCAAGCAGCTGGTCGAGATGACGAAGGCCCAGCCGTGGACGCTGGCCGACCTTCCCGTCGAGTTCCGCCGGCGCTTCGAGCCCTTCGACGGCAAGGGCACCTTCGTGCTGCTCTTCCCCAAGTTCGGCCTGCACGACGTGAAGCGCCTCGAGAGCTGGGCCGCGGCGCTCAACACCATCGCTGGCCGCGCCGAGAGCTCCGGCGTGCACGCGCCCATTCTCGACGCCAACCGCCTCGCCGCGAAGGTGTTCAGCCTGATTCGCAAAGACGGGCCGCTGGTGATGGGCCTCGCCGCGCTGGTCGTCTTCATCGTGATCTGGATCGCGCTGAAGAAGTTCACCTACACGCTGATGGTGACAGGGCCGCTCTTCGCCGGCATCGCGTGCCTGCCGCTGGGCATGGTGGTGGGCGATCTCTCGCTCAACTTCTTGAACGTCGTCGTCTTGCCCAACCTGCTCGCCATCGCGGTGGACAACTCGGTGCACCTCTTCCACCGGTACCAGGAAGACGGGCCCGGCTCGATGCCGCGCATCATGAAGCACACTGGCCTGACCGCCATCGTCGCCACGTGCAGCAACGCCGCCGGCTACGCGTCGATGCTCATCGCGCGCCACGCCGGCCTGCGCAGCGTCGGCCTGCTCGCGGTGGTCGGCGTGATCTGCACCTTCCTCGGCACCACGGTGCTCTTCCCCGCGCTCATCGAGCTGCGCGAGCGCTTCACGGGCGGCGGCATTCCTCCCGAGCCGGGGCAGCAGCCCGCCGAGCCGCGCGCCGAGAGCTGAGTCGCAGGAACCGAGCGGGTCCTACAGCTTCTTCTTCATCTCGAGGTGCGGCATGCCCGCTTCCTCGAAGACGGCGCCGTGCGGCTCGTAGCCATGGCGCTTGTAGAACTCCATCGCCGACAGCTGCGCGTGGAGCATGATGCCGGCGAGCTTGCGCTTGCGCGCTTCGGCCTCGAGGGCGTTGAGCAGCATCGAGCCCGTGCCGTTGCCGCGGTTGCTCTGCATCACCGCCATGCGACCGACGCGGCCCCAGGCCCCCGTCTCGCCCGTGGGCGGGGTGGGCAACATCACGAGGCGGCCGGTGCCGATGGCGTGCTTGCCCGCCAGCGCGAGCACGTGAAACGCGTTGGCGTCTTCGGCGTCGCGCTCGATCGACTCGGGCACCGACTGCTCTTCGATGAACACGATCTCGCGAATCGCGAGGGCCTGGAACAGCTCACCCTCGTTCTCGACCGGCTTGATGACCGGTTTGGTGTCCGCGATCTCGCCCGCCATGCGAGGAAGCCCTATAGAGGTTTTCGCAGTGAGTGTCTCCCTCATCGGCTGGTACCTGCTGTTCTTCATGACGGTCGGGGTCTCGCTCCCCTTCCTGCCGGCGTTCTTCAAGGCGCTCGGCTTCTCCGGCGCCGAAGCGGGGACCCTGCTCTCGGTCGGCCCGCTGTTCTCGCTCTTCATGCCGCCGGTGTGGGGCCAGCTCGCCGACCGCACGCGCCGCCCCGGCCTGGTGCTCACCATCGCGACGACCGGGGGCGTCGCCGGCTACTTCCTCCTCGCGCGCGCCGAGACCTTCACGCAGGCCCTCGTCGCGCTGTGCGTCTACGCCGCGTTCGCCTCGAGCCTCACCTCGCTCATCGACACGCTCACCATGCACCACGTGCAGCGGCACGGCGGCACCTACGCGTCGATTCGCGTGTGGGGCTCGATCGGCTTCGTACTCACCGCCCTGCCCTTCGGCTTCTTCGCGCCCGAAGGCTTCGAGCGCCGCGCGGTGCTGGTGCCGTTGGTGCTGCTCACCGTCGCCGCGGCGTGGGCGGGCCTCGCGCTCAGCCGCCACGTCGTCGAGTCGCCGGAAGGCCCGAAGCCCACGCTCGGCAACGCGCTCTCGCTGCTCCGCCGCCGCGAGATCGCCCTCTTCCTCGTCGCCACCGCGCTGCACTGGGTCGCCTGCGCGCCGTACCACGGCAGCCTCGCGCCCCACGTGAAGGACCTCGGCCTGCCCGCGTGGGTCGTCGGCGTGTCAGCCAGCATCGGCGTGCTCTCGGAAATCGCGCTGATGACCACCTGGCCGCGCTGGGGCGCGAAGCTCTCGACCCGGCGCGTGCTCGCCGCGGTGTTCATCGCGAGCGCGGTGCGCTGGGCGTTGATGGCGGTGGTGACCGACCCGTGGCTCTTGTCGGCCGCGGCGATCCTGCACGCGCTCACGTTCGGCGCCTTCTACCTCGCGTCGGTCGGCTTCATGGCCTCGCAGGCCCCGGGCTCGCTCCGCGCCACCGGCCAGGCGCTCTTCGCCGCGGCCACCTTCGGCGTGGGGGGAGTCGTGGGCTACCGCGTGTCGGGGATCCTGTACGACGCGCTCGGCGGGCCGAAGCTGTTCGGCATCGCCGCAGTCTTTGCGCTGCTGCCGTTGGTGCCGCTCGCCTTCGCGCGGCCCGCCCGGGTGGGTTGAACTTTCGCAGGGCCGCCGGCGTCTTTCTCGCGTGCTACCTTCAGCCCCGATGCGACGCTTCATTGCCCTGCTGGTCGTGGTGATGTCCCTGCCGGCCTTCGCGCAGAAGGAAGAGATCTTCGGCGACGGCAAGCCTCCGAAGTTCCGCGAAGAGACGCTCGACAAGCGCTTCAAGAAGTCGCGCATCGCCAAGCTGCTCAACAGCGGCACCGACGATCCCGCGTGCGCCGAGGTGCTGGGCGGGCTGTTCGTCGCGCTCGCCGAGATCGCGCCCGTGCTCCACAAGAAGGACGAGAACTTCACCCTCGCCCCCGAGCTGCAGGAAGCGCTGCAGACCCAGCTCACCACGCCCGGCTTCCCCGCGACCGCCTACCTCGTGGCGATGGTGCGCAAGGTGATGATCGACGGCCGCCTGCCCGACGAGTGGCTCGCCACCGCCGAGAACTTGAACAAGGTGACCAAGCTCATCGACCTCTCGAAGCTCAAGATGATCAACGAAGAGGTGAAGCTCGCCGACTCCGCGTACCTCACCATCATGAAGCTGCGCGAGCGGTACCAGGTCGAGGCGCTCAACGCGAACAGCGCCGTCACCACCGACGTGCTCGGCACCTTCCGCGACACGTACCTCGATCGCGACATCGCGTGGGGCGGGCTCACGCTGATCGACGTCGGCGTCAACCAGCCCAAGGGCAAGAAGGGGAAGAAGAAGCTCTACCGCTCGGTCGGCGCCGAAGAACTGGTCGCGGTGCTCAGCTACGTGCCGCCCGACCCGCGCATGAACCAGGTGAACCTGCTCGCGCAGGCCCCCATCAAGGTCGACCCCGTCATCATCTACGTGAAGCTCCAGCCCAAGCAGTACGCCGACATCGAGAAGTTCCACCGCGGCGAGCGCGTGATGTTGAAGGGCCACTTCTGGGAGATGACCAAGACCGCGCTCGAGCTCGAGGTGCGCGACGGCTTGCTCTTCGATGATCCCGACTGGTCGGGCGGCGTGCTCCTCGGCAAGCCGCAAGACGTCGCGATGTGCACCGCCGCCATCAACGAGCTGACCGGCACCGCGCCGGAACAGATCGGTGGCTTCAAGCACTGAAGGGCCGTTCCAGCAGGCAGGTAGGTTTCCAGCGCACTCGGAAAAGTGCTGCCAAACCACCGCGCGCGTCCTGTCAGGCGGCTCTCGAAATCTGAGAAAGCGCCGGAATTCACAGGGCTTCTGACCGGCACAAAGCCTGCTCAGGCTGGTCGCATCATGAAGCTCACCCCACCGGCCGGTCTCGTTGCTGCCCAGGCGGTTCGCGCTCAGCAGCCCTTCAAGAAGCTCCTCGCCGAGGCGAAGGCCGACCTGAAGCCCGCCGGCGCGCCTCCTCCGGTGGCGGTCGCGGTGCCTCCCGGCCTCAAGCCGCGTGCGTCAGCGCCGTCGAGCACCGCCGCGTCGATCAAGGTGGCGAGCGTGGTGCGGGCCGAGGCGCGCGTGAGCGCCAACGTCGAGGCGAGCCGGCTCGAGACCGTGCGCACGCACCACCACGTGGTGGCCGATCAGTCGCAGGCGACGCGCACCGCGCACCACGAAGCGACCCTCACCCGCAGCGAGGCCCGCATCATCGAGTTCATCGTCAAGGAGCTGCACCGCGACACCTCGTCGACCCCCGCGCCGCGCCCCACGCCGAGCGCGCTGGGCGCCACGGTGCACGCGCTGCCGCAGCCCGCCGAGCCCATCACCGAGAAGGTCGCCGTCGACGCGTCGGAGCAGGCCAAGAGCGAGCAGGCCGTCGCGCTCATCGAGAAGATCGAGACCTTCGTGAAGTCGCAGCGCCCCGGCCTCGCGCTGACGCTCAACAACAGCCTCGGCGCGCACGTCGAGATCGAGCGCATCGGCCCGAAGGAAATCGCGCTCAAGCTGGTGGGTCACCGCGGGCCGCCGAGCCCCGACGCGGTCAGCCGCATTCGCGACGAGCTGCGCGCGCGCGGGTTGAAGATCGGCGCGCTGTCGGTGGCGTGAGGCGGGTTTGCCGTCTTGCTGGGCGCGACTTACGTCGCGCGGCTCACTTGCCGCCGGGATTCGTATCGAGCAGCGCGCGCTTGTTCTGCTGATCCTTGAACTGCTCGGCCTCGGGCAGCGCGGCGCGCTTCTCGTTGATGTTCGGCCACTTGGTGGCGAAGTCGGCGTTGAGCGCCTTGAACTCCTTCCACTTCTCCGGGAGATCGCTCTCCGCGAAGATCGCCTTCGTCGGGCACACCGGCTCGCACGCGCCGCAGTCGATGCACTCGTCAGGGTGAATCGCGAGGAAGTTGGCGCCCTCGTAGAAGCAGTTGACGGGGCACACCTCGACACAGTCGGTGTACTTGCACTTGATGCAGGGCTCGGCGACGACGTAGGCCATGGGACCGCGACTCCTTCAGAAGAGAAACTGACGATCGCGGTTCCTACCGCCTGCGTTGACGCGATTCATCAAAAACGCATCACGCTCTCACTGCGCGAGAAAACGCAGCGCGTCGGTCGAATTCGCGGACGCGGTGCTTGGCAAGCCACGACTCGCGTGTACTGTCCGCGCGCCGTTTCCCCACCCCCGGGTCGTGGCCGCGACCCTCGAGGAAAGCCGCATGTCGATCGTCGCCTCTCTCGTTCTCGCTGCGAGCGTCTTCACGCCGCAGCCGTCGCAGGTCCTCGTCAACCCCGAAAGCGGTGCTCCCAGGCTGGAGATCGGCGTGCTGTCGGCGCCGCTCGACGGTGAGCTGAGCCTTTCCGTTCGCGCGTGGGCGCTGTCGCAGGCGGCGCACTACGGGCTGCCGGCGCACTCGACGCTGAAGTTCCAGGAAGCGTTCTCGACGCGGTTCGGCGCGAGCTTCCACTACCAGCAGGTGCTCAAGGCCGGGGAGCTCGAGATCTACCAGGGCAAGCTGGTGGTGACCCTCGACGAGCAGCGCCGCGTGGTGCAGGTCAGCTCGAGCCTCGAGACCGTGAGCGAGGTCGTGATGGGCGAGAAGCTTACCTTCGACCAGGCGATGGCGCGCGGCGCGCAGACGCTGCCGCTGGTGGCGATGCGGCCCGACGGCGTGCCGTACGGCGGCGCGAAGCGCTTCCTGCTGCGCGTCGGTGATCAGCTCCACGAGGGGTGGATCGCCAACGTGCGCACCCTCGACTTCTCGCGCAACTGGTACGTCGGCTTCGACGCCGTCACCGGCGAGCGCCTCTTCGTGCAGGACCGTGTGCACCACGCCGCGGGCGACGCGAACGTGTACCCGGTCAGCCCCGGCGGTCTCGACGCGGGCGTCGGCGCGGTGGCCACCGTGGTGCGCTCGCTCACGCACGGCGACGGCGGCACGATGGTCAGTGACACCTGCACCACGCCGCTCGACGACGGCGGCACGCTCACCTACCCCAACGACGCCGGTGAGCTCTGCGGCGATCAGCTCATGATGTACAACTGCTGCCCGAGCGAAGGCTGCGCGCCCGACGCCGGCCCCAAGCACGTCGCCGGCACCGTGAACTTCATGGGCGTGAACGTCGCGTACAACGTCGCGGTCTGCGATCGCCTGCGCCGCGCGTCGAACGTCACCAACCCGAGCGGCGACTACCGCTACACGCCTGCCGACCCGCCGGTGAACAAGAACGTGGTCGAGGCGAGCGATCCGTCGAACTCCGATCAGTTCGCCGAGGTGCACAGCTTCTACCACGTGAACACCGTCTACGACTGGATGCGCGGCCTCTCGACCGCGGCGGCGCCCATCTACGGCAGCAACCCGGTGATCGCGCCCTTCAAGATGCGCGACGAGAAGCTGCAGCCGCCGGTGCGCGTCGGCGTGTGGAGCAACGTGATGTTCCCCAACTTCAACGAGCTCTTCGCGGGCGGGGTCAACTGCATCTTGAACCCCCCGTGCCGCGCCAACACCCTCACCCGCGTCGACAACGCCGCGTTCTTCCCGCGCGAGCAGTTCAGCCAGCTGCCGCTGCCGGGCTTCGACACCGGCGCCGACACGCTGCTCATCTTCCAGGGCAACGCGGCTGACGCGGCGTACGACGCGACCGTCATCCAGCACGAGTTCGGTCACGGCGTGGTCTACGCCACGGCGAACATCTCGTTCGACAACGCGGCGATGGACACGCGCTCGGCGAACAACGAGAGCGGCGCGCTGCACGAGGGCTTCGCCGACTACATCGCGGCGGCGTTCAACAACCTCGCCGAGGTGGGCCCGTACTTCGGGCCGCGCGTGCTGGCGGGCCAGCCGGCGACGCCCGGCGTGCGCACCGACAGCTACCTGCGCAGCATGGACAACACGCTCGCCTGCCCGGCGGTGCTGTGGGGCGAGGTCCACCAGGACAGCCAGCACGTCGCCGGCGCGCTGTGGGAAGGCCGCAAGCACTTCGGCACCACGCAGGCCGAGAAGGACCGGTTCGACGCCGCGTTCTACGCGATGCTGGTGTCGATCACGCCGAACGCCGACTTCGCGATGGTCGCCTCCACGATGGCGGCGCGCGTCGCCACCGCGTTCTCGAGCAACGCCATGGCCAGCGCGCAGATGACGCAGATCTTCATGTCGCGCGGGGTGATCGGCTGCTCGAAGGTGCTCACCGTCGACAACGTCGAGTTCCCCCGCCCGTACTACGGCATTCCCTCGGTCAGCGGCTTCGGCAACTCGCCCATTCCCGGCCCGATTCAGTTCAAGGTGCCGGCGACGGCCGGTGCGCTGCGCGTGCGCGTGACGGGCGCGAGCGGCGGTGGCGGTGGTCCCTTCGGCGGCATGCAGCCCACCATCAAGTTGCTGGCGCGCCTCGGCTCTCCCATCACCTTCGCGCGGCAGGGCGGCGTGCTGCAGAACGACTCGCAGTTCAGCGTCGATCTCGGGATGAGCGGCCAGAACGTCACCGGCGCGGTGAACGTCAACGCGCCGTGCAACACCGACGTCTACCTCTCGCTCGCGACCCCCGGCGGCGGCGGCACGCTGCAGAACGTCTCGGTGCAGGTCGAGCCGCTGGTCAACTGCATGGTGCCGGTCGATGCGGGCACCGGCGGTGGCGGCGGCACGGGCGGTGGCGCGGGCGGCGGTGGCGGCGGCAACACCGGCACCGTGACGCTGGTCTCGGTCGGCGCCAACAGCACCACGCAGCAGGCGGGCTTCAAGGAAGGCTGCGGCTGCACGTCGATCGAGGGTGCGGGCGCGGTGCTCGGCCTGCTGGCCCTGCTCTCGCGGCGCCGTCGCGCGCAGCGCTGAGCTTCAACCACCGACGGCGTCGGCCACCACCGGCGCCGTCAACAGTCCCCGGGCGGCGTCGGAGATCACCGACGCCGTCAGCTCCGCCAGGAAACGCTCCCGGTCGGGCAACGGCTCGGGGGCGTTCGGCGGCCGCGTGTGCATGAACGAGAAGTGATCGGCGCCCTCGGCGACACGCAGCTTCGCGCGTGAACCGAGCTGGGCGATCGCGAGGTCGACGTGCGCGCGCGGGCACACCGCGTCGGCGGTGCCCCACCACAGCGAGACGGTGGCGGTGACGGCTGCGAACGCCGCCGGCGCCTGGAAGAAGCCCAGCGCGGGCGCGAGCAACGTCATCGACGAGAGCGCTGCGAGTCGCGGCATCGCGAGCGGCTGTTCGGCCGAGAGCCACGCCTGGGCGCCGGCGAGCGCGAGCAGCACCGTGCCGCCGATGGAATGCCCCACCCCGTGCACGCGCAGCCCCGGCCCACCGCACCGTTCGACGGCGAGGGCGAGGCGGCGCGCGCGCGTCTGCAGGTGGTCGGCGCTGGGCCGCGGATCGCTGAGGAACTCGACGTGCGGCGCGATCACGAGGGCACCGGAGGCCTGCAGGGCCTCGAGCAGGCCCCGGTGTCGCGCGGGATCACCACCGCGGCCCGCGGCGAAGAGCGCCACGCACTTCGGATCCGGCGCCTCGAGCACCGTGACCTCGAACGCGCCCGCCTCATCGCGGAGCGTCACCACGCGCCGATGTCCGCGTCCTTCTTCTCGTCCTTCTTCTCGTCCTTCTTGTCGTCCTTCTTGGGCGGCTTGTCGTCGCCACCCGAGTCGGCCTTCGCGTCGGTCTTCGAGGGCTTCTTCGCGGTGCTGCGCGACTTCGCCATCGTCTTTTCCGCGAGGTCGCGCGTCGCCTGCCACGTCTTCAGCTGGTCGTCGGTCGCGGGGTCGCGCAGGTCTTCCTTCACGGCGAGCGACTGGTGCTCGCTGGTGATGTTCCACACGCCGTCTTCCTCGACGAGGGTCCACAGGTAGCGGAAGGCCGGGTAGGTCTGCGCCTTCTTGCCGCTGCCCGAGCGCTGCACGACGATCGCCGCGGCCCAGCCCGAGTGGCCACCGGGCGCGAGCTTCACGCGCAGGTTGCCGTCGATCTTCCACGTGTAGCCGGCCTTCTTGATGGCGCCGACCTGGGGCTTGAGGAGGTCCTTGAACGCCTTGCCGCCGATGAAGACCTCCGCGGCCGAGGTGCCCAGCTGCACGAACTCGGCGCGCTCGCTGCTGCGATCGACCTTCACCCCGTAGTCTTCGAGCGAGCGCTTCACGACGCCGACGATCTGATCGCTGTCGGCGTTGCGATCGTTGGTCACGTCAGAGGGCGCGACGAGCTTCTTCGTGGCGTCGGGCGCCGAGACGAGCGCGTCGGGCACGGCGAGCGACACGTGGAGCGCGTCGATCTTCCACTTCCCGTCCTTGATGAGGTGCATCGTCACGCGCGGCAGCCACACCGCCGACTTGCCCTTGTGGGTGGTGGTGACCTTGGGCAGGTCGAACGCCCACGCCGCCTGGTCGCCCGGCGCCAGGCCGATCACGATCTTCGAGTCTTCGAACTTGATGGTGTCGCCGGCGAGCCCGATGGGCAGCAGCGCCTGGCGCGCGCGCTCACCGACCACCACGCTGCCGCTCCACGTGTCGGACGGCCCGAGGCCGAGCACGAGCGCGTCGTCGGAGAAGAGCGGCTCGATGCGATCGCTGTCACCCGACTCGACGGCCTTGAACGCCTCCTCGACGGTCTCGCGGACCTCTTCGAGCGGCTCGAGGACGATCTTCTCGGCCTTCGGCTTCGGTGGGGGCGCCTTCACGCACCCGAGAAAGCCCACCGCGACGAGGAGCATCAGCCAGCGCACCGCCCGCACTCTCATACGAGGGGGCCTCGCTGTCACGCAGAGGGCACGGGGCCGAGGAAGTCGAGCGGGTCGACCGGCACGCCCTCGCGCCGCACCTCGAAGTGCAGGTGCGGGCCGCTGGTCTTGCCGGAATCGCCGACCGTGGCGACCACCTGCCCCGCGCGCACCTTCTGACCGGTCTTCACGCGGAGATCGCGGTTGTGCGCGTAGAGCGTGATGAGGCCGTCGTCGTGCTCGACGATGACGATGAGGCCGTAGCCCTTCTGTTCACCGGCGAAGAGCACGCTCCCGCTGGCGGCGGTCTTCACGGGCTGACCTGCGGGCGCCGCGAGATCGATGCCGTCGTGCGGGTCTTTGCCCTTCTTGCCGAAGCGGGCGTAGAGCACCCCGCGCAGCGGCCACTCGAGCACGCCGCTGCCCTTGCCGACCTTCACCAGCTTCGGAGGCTTCTTCTCGGTCGTGGGCGCGGCGGAAGCGGTCGCCGGGCGCGGCTGCGGTTCGGGCTCGGGCGCGTCGAAGTCGGCGACGCGGCGGCGTTCCTTCGCGCCGGGCACGTAGAGCAGCTCGCCGGCCTTGAGCTCGCGCGGGTCGTCGATGCGGTTGGCGTCCATCAGCTCTTCGACGCTCAGGCCGTACGCGCGGGCGATGCGGTAGAGCGTCTGCCCCTTCTCGACGGGGTGCGTGACCATGCCCTTCGGCGCGGGTGCGCTGAGGTCGATCTTCCGCGCCGACGACGGGCTCGCCGATGACGTGGCCGAGGTGGTCGCGCAGCCGCTCACCAGCGCGACGCAGAGCACACCGATGGCGGGACGAAGGGCCATTCTCTCGTCCTTCAGTGTGCCGCCCCCCGGGGGCGACGCCAGTTCTCGGCTAGCGGGCGCGCACGTGGGCCAGCGGCAGCTTCTTGAAGGCGTGGTTCACCGTGTCGAGCTCGGTGCGCAGCTGCGTCATCAGCGAGCGCAACACGAAGCCGTCGAGGTGCAAGGCGGCGCAGCTCTCGTCGACCTCGGCGCGCACCTGCGGCGCTCTCCACGGCTGCCGTTGGAACTGCACCAGCGCGCTCGAGAGCCGCACCGCGTGCACGTCGATGTACTCGCCGTCGCCCGGCAGGCCGAGCTCGTGGTGGCGCATCGCGACCAGGGTGGGGAAGCGCGGCAGCGACCAGTCGGCATGCACCTCGCCGCCGATCTCGACGTGCACGCGCTCGACGACGCGATCGACCTCGGTGCCCTCGAGGTCGAAGAGCTTGTCGTGCTGCTGGAGCGCGGCCACCGATCGCAGCGCCACCGAGCGGCCGAGATCGTGAAGGATTCCGGCGAGGAAGGCGTGATCGCTGCGGGCCTTGCGCAGGCGCAGACACAACCACGCCGCCCCGCGCGCGGCGGCGACGGCTTCGCTGAACATGTCGGCCCAGCGGGTGCCGAACGAGGCGAACTCCGAGCGCACCTGCGGCTGGAAGAGGGAGCGCGCCGAGACGGTGCCGGCCACGCGACCGACCTCCACCAGGCCGAGGCGGGAGACCGCGTCGCGCAGCGTGGCGATCTCCTGGGCGCCGGCGTACGCGGGCGAGTTGGCGACCTTCAAGATCGCGGCCGAGAACGCGGGGTCTTGCGAGACGACGCGCGAGAGCTCGGCGAGCGAGAGATCGGGCTCAGCGACGAGGTTGAGCACCTGCAACGACACGGCAGGGAGTGCCGAGGGCGCGGGGCGGTTCTTGCGGAAGTGCTCGAGCACGCGATCGGCCAGCCACGACTCGCGATCGAGCTGCTCGGGGGTCAACACGAGGCGATCGGGTGCGGACTGACCCGTCAGCTTGAGGAGCGCTTCGAAGCCGGTCGCGTCAGAGCGCCCACCTTCGATGACCCGCAGCTTCGGCGGATCCCTGCGTTCCGGCTGGATCACCGGTCGCGGCGGAGCGGTCTCGCCGTCCATCCCCAGGAGTCGTCGTAGCCACCCGAACATCGCGCTCCTCTCCGGGGGGAGCCGCAGTGCACGGGGCGGGCCGTGGCGATCAGCCCCCGGCGGACGTGTAGAAGCGAATGCTCCGCAACCACACCAGGCGCGCGGCGACCACGAAGAGCAGCGAGCCTCCGACGCTGAAGGCGAGCGTGCGGTAGTCGAGCCGATCGAGCAGCGCTTCCGCCGGGAAGGTGGTCATCACCGTGAGGGGAATCACGAAGGTGAAGACGAACTTCAGCGCGCCGCGGAACACGCTCGCCGGCCAGCGCGCGGCGTCGAAGATCGACCCGAAGAGGTACGTGAGGTTGTCGACCTTCACCACCACGAAGGCGGTCGACACGATGAGGATCCACAGCGAGTAGAGCAGCAGCGTCGCCACGCCGAGCAGCGCCACCGCGACCACGACTCCCAGCACCGGCGGCGGGCGGCCCAGCTCGTGAAACGCGACGCCGAACACCACCGCGGCGTGAATGAAGCCGGCGAAGCGCCAGAACTGGAAGCGCGCAGTCGAGACGAGGAACTGCGAGTCGGCGGGCTTGAGCAAGATGAAGTCGAGCGTGCCCTGCCGAATGTGATCGACCACCGCCGACAGGCCCGGGTTGATGGCGCCGTCGATGATGGCCTGCAGCGTGGTGAAGCAGCCGACGACCAGCAGCGCCTCGCCGAAGGTCCACCCGGGAATCGCGCGCTGGTTCTCCGGGCCGTACGCGACGAAGAGCGGCATCGTCGCGGCGATCACCCAGAAGAAGCCCATGATGCCGTCGATGAAGAAGTCGGCGCGGTACTGGGCCGAGAGCAACGCCGACGCGCGCAGCTGCACCATCAGGAGGCGGAGGTGGTTTCGCATCGCGCCCTCACCCGCCGAACGACTGGAAGCGCCGCACGCCGCGGTTCCACACCAGCAGCGCCACCACCATCAGCGCGCCGACCCAGAGAAATTGCCGGCCGATCAACTCCCACGCGGGGCCGGGTTCGAGGCGGCCGGTCATCAGCTCGACGGGCAGCGTGATGAGGAAGCGAAACGGCAACCAGTCGTTCACCGAGCGCAGGAAGCTGAACTTCTGCATGCCGAGCGGGAAGAGGTAGCCCGAGAAGACGAAGAAGCTCGCGAGCCACAGCTCCATGAACTTGAGCGAGCTCTCGAAGAAGAAGCTCAGCGCGCCGACCGCGACGTTCACGAAGAAGTTGATGCCCCACGCACCGGCGAGCGCCACGCAGCACTGCACCCACGCCAGCGGGCTCTTCGAGAGGTGCTCGAGCTCGAACACCAACAGCACGACGAGCACCGGCAACGTCACGATGAGGCGCAGCGGGAGGTACGCGAGGTTCGACGTCGCGTACGAGATGACCGGGTGCATCGGGCGCAACAGGCGCATCGCGAGGTTGCCGCGACGGACCTCGAAGTTGATCTCCCAGCTCGCCCACGCCGAGATGAGCTGGCGCACGATGAACACCGAGAGGAAGTACGCGGTGAAGGTGTGCACGTCCCACGGGGAGCCGTCGTCGTTCTTCATCGGCGAGACGGCGGCGATCGACGTCCACACCATGATCATGATCAGCGGCATGGTGGTGCTGAACACCCACACGAACATCTCGGCGCGGTAGGCGACGGCCTCGGCGAACCCCACCTTGAACAACGTGGGCAGCGCGCGAATCGCGGTGGCGACCTGGCTCACGCCGCCTTCCCTTCCTTGCTCGCGGCCTCGGCCTTCTCGGCGCGGCTGCGGCTGAAGAGCTCGCTCATCACCTCTTCGAGCGGCGGGTTCTCGACGTTGAGATCCGTGACCGGCAGCTTCGCGAGCGCGGTCGCGACCACGGTGTTGATGGCGTCGGCCTTCACGCGCAGCACGGCTTCGGCGGGTTCGTGCTTCACCACCTCGGCCAGCTCGGCGATCTGCTCGCGCGGCACGGGCGACTTGAAGCGCAGCGTGACCTGCTTCTCGGGCCGCACCTTCTTCACCAGCTCGTCGAGCTTGCCGTCGAACGAGAGCACGCCCTTGTCGATGACGATGACGCGCGGGCAGAGCGCGAGCACGTCGTCCATGTAGTGCGAGGTGAGGATCAGCGTCGCGCCGGTCTCCTCGTTGTAGCGGCGAATGAAGTCGCGCATCGCCGCCTGCATCGAGACGTCGAGGCCGATGGTGGGCTCGTCGAGAAAGAGCACCTTCGGGCCGTGCACCAGCGCGCCGACGAGCTCGCACTTCATGCGCTCACCGAGCGAGAGCTGGCGGGTCGGCTTGTTCACCAGGTCGCCGAGCTCGAGCAGCTCGGTCAGCTCCTTCACGCGCTTCGTGAAGTCGGCCTTCGGCACGTCGTAGATGGCGCGGTTGAGTTCGAAGGTCTCGGCGGGCGGCAGGTCCCACAGCAGCTGCTGCTTCTGCCCCATCACCAACATGATCTTCTTCAAGAACTCGGGCTCGCGCTTCTGCGGCACGTGGCCGTCGACCGTCACCTCGCCGCTCGTCGGGTGCAGGAGGCCCGAGGCCATCTTGAGCGTGGTCGTCTTGCCCGCACCGTTGGGGCCGAGGAAGCCGACGCGCTCGCCGGCCTGCAGCTCGAAGTCGATGCCGTCGACGGCCTTCACCCACTGGTAGTCGCGCTTGAAGAGCGACTTCAGCGCCGCCTTCATGCCCGGCGGGCGCTTGTGAACGCGGTAGTGCTTCTTGAGGCCGGCGACGCGAATCATGGGGGAGCGTTGTAACGGCTCCCGCCACGACCTTCACTCACGCAAGCGATCGCTCGCGTAGTCGCCCACGTACAGCAGCTGGGGCGTGCCGCGGCTGGGATCACCCCACGCGCCGTAGAGATCGAAGATCTTGCCGTTGAGGACGACCGCGTCGGACCCGTAGCGCAGGCCGTCACCGACGGGGCGGTCGGTGTGGTTGACCACGCGGTGCGCGTCGTAGCCGTGCGCGCGGAGCACGCCGATGATCTCGGTCATCATGTCGAAGGCCACTTTGCGATCGTCGCCCTTGTCGAAGTAGCCGGGGCGGTTGGAGCGAATCCACCGCGCGGTCGAGAGGACGGCGGCGTCGGGGCTGGTCTGATCGACGGGCACGTCGAGGTACGACTCCTTCGGGGGCACGGTGCTCAGCGCGCGGCCCGGCTCGGGGTACGTGCGCGGTGCCGGCGCAGGTGCAGGAGCCGGCGTCGGCGCGATGGGCGGCGTCGGGCGCGGGCGCTGGAGCTCGGCGTACTCCGAGCTGCCGAGGAAGACCTGGCGGATGTCGGCGCGCGTCGCTCCACGCTCGAGGCCTGCGAGGTGGGCTGCGAAGCCCTCGGGGTCGGGCTCACGGTGGAGGAGGTCGCGGTACAGCCCGCGCACGAAGGCCTGGTCGTCGGCCCGCTGCGCGTCGGTGCGGGTTGGCTTGCCAGGCGCCGCCTTCGCCTCGAAGCGATCGACGAAGCGCTGCACGCCGCGCAGGACCTCCTTCTCCACGGCCTGGTTCAAGGCGGTGCGGACCTCGGGGGAACGGGACAGGTTGACGGACACGTCTCTGAAGAACTGGCCGAGCCGGCTGCTGCGCATGGTGTTGCCTCCTTGCGTGGTGGCGAGTGCACGAGAGCGGCCAACGCGCGGCGGGCGCGAACTCCGCGTCACCGCTCCCGCGCGGGGCCGAGTGTCAAACGACTTGGCCTGTGCCTGCGCGCTCCGGTGGTGACGGGAATGGTCAGGTGATCGTTGCTCGCCCTCTCATTCCTTGAGAGACGAGCGCCATGGGCGACCCGACGCGTGATCTCGAGCAGTGGATCGAGCGCTTGATCGCGGTGTGGCGGCGGCAGCGCGCGAGCAAAGGTGGAGGCCGGCGATCGCACGAGCCGATGCCCGACGGCACGCTGACGCGTGACGAGATTCGCGAGGTGGGCGCGGGCGTGAAGCAACTCTCGCTCGGCCTGACGCGAGAACGTCAATTGGCAGGCGCGCGCTACATGGACGACCCGAAGCTGCTCGGGGCGTACCTGCTCTTCTACTGGCCGGTGAGCTACGCGCAGGCGCGCTCGACGCTCTCGGAATTGCCGCACCGCCCGAAGTCAGCGCTCGATCTCGGCTCGGGTCCCGGTCCGCTGGCCTTCGCAGCGCTCGATGCCGGCGCGAGCACCGTGGTAGCGGCCGATCGCAGCAAGCCGGCGCTCGAGCTGGCCCGCGCGCTGGCGACCGAAGCGGGTGAAGGCATCGCGGTGCGCGAGTGGAGCCCGGAGCGCCCGCTGCCCGACGGCACCTTCGATCTCATCACCATGGGTCACGTGGTGAACGAGCTCTACAACGGGCAGATCGCGCCCCGCGCCGCGCTGCTCGAGAAGATCCTCGAGAGAGTGAATCCGCGCGGGTCGCTGGTGGTGATCGAGCCGGCGCTGCGCGACACGACGCGGGCGCTGTTGCAGGTGCGCGACGTGCTGGTCGGCAAGGGGTACGCGGTGCGCGCGCCCTGTCTCTTCCGCGGGCCCTGCCCTGCGCTGATCAAGGAATCAGACTGGTGTCACGCCGAGCGAGCGTGGCGCATGCCGAAGCTGGTGGAGGAACTCGCGCGCGCGGCGCAGCTCCACAAGGACTCGCTCAAGATGGCGTACCTGGTGCTCGCGCCGAAGGGCGAGGCGTGGGCCGAACCGCCGCCGGGCTCGCTGTTCCGCATCGTGTCGGAGGCGCTCGAGGGCAAGGGACGCCAGCGCTTCATGGGCTGCGGGCCCGAGGGGCGCGTGGGCCTCGCGATGCAGGAGAAGCACGAGACCGAGAAGAACCGGCTCTTCTTCAAGGTGTCGCGCGGCGACGTGATTCGCATCACCGACACCGAAGAGCGTGGCGATGGGCGTGCGCTGACCGAGCGTTCGTCAGTGGAAATCGTCGCGCACGCCGGCAAACCGGTGATCCAACCGGCCTGACCTCAAGTACGCTTTTGCCCCATGGGGGAGTACAGCGTTCGAGCCGACGTCGAGCACCAGCGCGTCTATCTGCGCCTGGCTGGGCTGCTGTCCGACGACGAGATGATGCGCGCGGCCGATGAGTTCATCGCGGCGCTGCGCGACATGAAGTCGGGCTTCGCGGTGATCAACGACATCAGCGAGTGCAAGCCGCTCACGCAGAAGAGCACCCTCGAGGTGAAGCGCGCGAGCGAGGCGGCGGTCGAGCGCGGCATGGGCATCTCGATGCGGGTGGTGGGCCCTTCGGTGACCGCGACGATGCAGTTCAATCGCAACGCGAACTCGGTCGGCTACCAGACGGGCACGGCGAAGTCGGTGGCCGAGGCCGAGAAGATGATCGACGACGCGCGGAAGCGGTAGGCGTCAGCGGCGATCGCGCCAGCGCCCACGGCCCCACTGCGGCTGCGGATCCCAGCACGTCACCTTGCCGTACTCGGCCTGGCACATGCCCTGGGGTGTCTGCGCGCAGGCGACCTTCCCGAATTGCGCGACGCAGTGGTACCCGCAGACGGTGGTGCCGAACTGGCTCAGGCACTCCGCCTGCGGCTGACCTTCGAACATCACCGGCGGATCCCAGCAGGTGACCTTGCCGAATTGGGCTTCGCAGGCACCGGCGGGCGTCTGCGCGCAGGCGACCTTTCCGAACTGCGCGACGCAGTGGAAGCCACAGGCGGTGCGGCCGAATTGAGACAGGCACTCGGGCTGCTGCTGCTGCTGGGCGAACGCGGTGCCGGCGAAGAGCGCTGCGGCGACTGCGAACGTGCGAAGCGAGAAGATCATGACCGCCACTGACGGCGCTGAGCGCTCGGAAATTCAGGGGCGAGCGTGGAACTCACGCCTCTTTCGTTCCATCACGACGAGAACCCTCTTCATCCTCGGCGACGGCCCGTGAACGAACGCGCGCAAGGTCTCGACGGCGGCGATGCGCTCGTGAACCGGGCGTCGTAGCCAGTAATCGACGTCAGCGGCTTCTGCCGATGCCTTGTCGCGAAAGACTCGAACGACGCGCTTCATTCCCCCAACTCTACCCGCCCAGCATCGTGCACGCCGAGATGCCGGCACCGGCTGCTGCCTCCTTCGGGCGCTGGCACTCACGCGATCTTCATTGGGAAGAAGACACCGTCATCCTTAGGCTGCACGGATGGGCCACTTTCTCGCCGTCTCTGCGTTCAAGGACACGACGCCCGAAGCGCTCGAGTCCGCGATCATCGACTGGGCCGGGCAATACAAGGTCGTGGCGAAGCCGCTCGTGACTGGCACGCGGTCACTCTCGATCTACGCCCCCCGCAACGGATGGACGGTCGTGCTCTGGCCGCCCTACTTCAACATTCTCGACGTCAAGGCCTGCCAGGCGCTCAGCGCGAAGCTCGCGACCACCGCGTCGACGCTCCACGTCTACGACGACGACTATTGGGTGCACACCTTGATCGCGCGCGGCGAGGTGCTCGATCGCTTCGCGTCGTTTCCGAAGTACTTTGACGAAGACCTCGACCCCACGCCGTGGAAGGGCAACGCAGCGCTGCTCGCTCAGCACTTCGGAGTCGAGGCCAACACACTCGCGAAGTACCTCGTGCACGGCGAAGACGGGCCACCCTCTGGGCGCGCCAACGACGGCGACGAGTTCGAGCTCGATGACTTCTGGGTGATGACTGACTTCTGGCGGCGCGCGGGAATCACGTATCCCGAAGATCCGGCGCAGTCGGTTCGCACTCTCGAGCTGAGCAGCGAACGAGACCTGATCGAGGTCTTGCCGACGGACGACAACTTGTAATTCAGGCCCCTCACCCCGACCCTCTCGCCTCTCGAGGGGAGAGGGAGCTATTCGCCCAGCGCCTGGTGCGCCTCGTCGGCGTAGCGGCCGCGGGGGTATTCCTCGAGGTACTTGCGGTACGCACTCATCGCCTGGCGGGGCCGCATCTGCGCGTCGAAGCATCGGGCCGTGATGACCCTGGCCAGCTCGGTGTTCGGCGTGTGGCGCGCGTCACCGGCGATCTCTTCGAGGCCGGGCACGAAGCGCTCGCACTCGCCCTTCACCACCGCCTCGTCGGCCTTCAGCAGGAACGTGGTCTCGAGATCCTTCGCGCCGCCGCGCGGCTTCGCGGCCGCGGGCGCTTCGGTCACGACCGGCGCGGCCACGACGGGAGCCGGCACCGGCGCGGGCGCGGGCATCGCGCTCCACTCTGCCGACGTGTCGGCCTTCTTCGGCACCGGCGCCCACTCGCTCTCGTCGCTCTGGGGCTTCGGCTCCGGCAGCACCGGCTGTGCCTTCTCGACCTTCGGCGCCGGCGCATCCGCCTCACGCCGCGGAGGCACGCCACGAATCACCTCGCCACCACCGAGCGACGGCCACACGTCGGGCGGCGCCTCGACCACCAGGGTCGTCTCGTTCTTCGCAGGCGCGGGAGCCGGTGCCGGAGCGGGCTGCGGCGCCGGCTCAGCCACCACCGGCGCGACCTCGGTCACCGGCGCGTTCACCACGCGCGAGCGAGCCTCAGACGCCGACAACCGCGGCAGGCTCCGCGGCGTGCCCTGGGCGGTCAGCATCGGCGGCGCCGACGGAGTCCCCCCCACGGCCGCGACCATCGCCTTGCCTTCCACGCCGCTCACCGCGTCGTCGGTCGCGGCGACCTCGGCGAGCTGCTGTTCCATCGCGGGAGCCACCTTGAGCGACTTCGTCTTGAGCGACCGCGTGTCGAAGCGCAGCCGCTGCCCCGCATCGACGAACGCCTGCTCGCCGTTGGGCAACTCGACGCGCACGCGCCCTTCGCTGACCGACACCTCGACCACGTCAGAGTCGTTCGTCACGCCGAACACCGTGCCGATCACCTGCACCGACAGCCCACCGGTGTG
The DNA here is from genome assembly GCA_046351675.1 of Myxococcaceae bacterium. GTDB lineage: Bacteria > Myxococcota > Myxococcia > Myxococcales > Myxococcaceae > Archangium_A. The sequence goes on along the minus strand of JAXLYB010000009.1, from coordinate 169,469 downwards.
CACCACGAAGCCCTTGCGCACCTGGTGCGACGCGCGCACCGCCAGCGTGCCGCGCTCGAGGGTGAGCGCCACGTCGTCGGCTTCACTCCGCGTCAGCGCGAGCTGCGAGGCCGAGCCCACGCGCAGGTGCGAGCGATCGGGAAGATGCACGAAGGCCTTCCCGTTCTTCGTGGTGCGAATGACGTCACCACCGTGCAGCTCGGTGCCATCGGCCAACGTGCCCTGCTCGCCCCCGACGCGCGAGAGCCCCTCGGCGCGATCGACGCGCGCCCACGACGAGGTCGGCACCGTCGGCTCTTCGATCAGCGCCAACGGCGCCTGCACGGGCTCGCTCTTCACCGGCCAGAGCGTCAGCAACACCGCCGCGGCCGCTGCGAAGACCAACCCGCCACCGACGAAGCCGAGCCGCTTGAGCCACGGCCCGCGCGCCTTCGCCTGCAGGCGCTTTTCCACCAGCGAGCCGATGCGCTCATCGACCTGCGCCCACTGCGAGACGGGACGGACCTCGCGGGCCAGCTCGAGCGCCTCACGCGCCACTTCGATGGCCGCCAGCTGCTCGGTGCACTCGGGGCAAATCTCGAGGTGGGCTTCGACGAAGCGGTGTTCCCCCAGCTCGAGCTCGCGCGTCGCGAAGCCCCACAAGGGCATGTCGTGGTGCGCTCTCATGACGCGACCTCCAGTTTGGTGAGCTCTTTGAGCGCCGCCGTGAACTCCAGGCGCGCGTGGTGCAGGCGAGAGCGCACGGTGTTGTACGAGGTGCCGCAGGCCTGGGCGATCTCCTCGGGGCCCATGCCGCACAGCTCGTGGTAGACGAACACGATTCTCTTCTTCGCGGTGAGCTTCGCGAGCGCCTGGTGCACGAGGCGCGCGGCCTGCGCCGCCTGGGCGAGCCGCTCGGGGTCGGACTCCGCACCCGTCTCCAGCGTGTCTTCGAGGCCCTCGGGGAGTTCCGCCGCGGGATCTTCGCGACGCCGGCGCCACCACCGCAGGTTCATCAGCGCGACGTTGGCGCACACCCGGTAGAGGAAGGTGCGGAACTGTGACTCACCGCGGAACGACGGCACCGCCTTGAGCAGCCGCACGTACGTGTCCTGGATCATGTCTTCGAGATCCGGCCGGCGACCGACGAGGTGGAAGAGCGTGCGGGCCACGTCGTCGCGGGTGAGCCGGTAGAGCTCTTCGAACGCGAGGACGTCGTCCTTCTTGATGCGGTCGACGAGGCGCAACAGCCGCGCTTCGGCCTGGCCCGTCGGCGGGGGCGTGGGCACCAGCCTGGGAAGGGGGAGTGCTTCTGCGGTCACGAATTCGCCTCCTTGTTCTGCGGTTGGTTGCCGGCCGCCCGCGGGGTGATCACGCGGCGGCCCACGGAAAAATGCGCACCCCGAATGATCGAAATTCGGAGCACCGGCATCGAAGGAAAGTGACGCGGCGAGGTTGGGAGCGCCGCCTCAACCCAGAGAGAGAGCCATGAAACTGATTCCGGTGAATTCCGTGCGGGGACTTGCGTTGCTCGTGCCCCTTCTCGCGGCCAGCGGCTGCACCATCATCAACACCGACGGGGAGTTGGCGAACTGTACGTTCGGCTGTCCAGGCTGGGCGTGCACCCAGAACTCAGACTGTCACTCGAGCTGTAGCTGTCAGTCGGGCACCTGCCAGCGCCGCCCGACGACGTGCTCGGCCAACACCGACTGCGCCACGGGGGACTTCTGCCTCTCCGGGACCTGCCGCGCGATTCCTCCGGGCGGCAAGACCTGCTCGAGCTCGCAGCAGTGCGGCATGGACACCTGCATCAACGGCTTCTGCGTGCGCCCCTGCGGCGGCGATCGCGACTGCGCCGTGGGCCAGGTCTGCCAGGCCGGCTTCTGCGCGGCGGGCACCTCGACGACTGACGGTGGCACGGGCGGCGGCTCGGGCGCGGGCGGTGGTGGTGGCTCGAACACCGGCGGTGGCTCGAACACGGGCGGCGGCTCCAACACCGGCGGCGGCACGGGCGGCGGCACCACGGGCGGCGGCACGGGCGGTGGCACCACGGGCGGCGGCGCCGGCGGTGGCGGCGGCACTCCGACGACCTGCACCTACAACGCCGACTGCGGCCAGGGTGCGTGGTGCGTGAACAACACCTGCTTCTTCGGGTGCTCGGCTGACAGCGACTGCGCCAACTCGGCTGACTCCTGCCAGGGCGGCCTGTGCAAGCCGCGCCCGGCCGGCACGTGCAGCAACTCCACGCACTGCGCCTCGGGCCAGGACTGCGTCGACGGCAACTGCCGCGACCGCTGCATCGCGACCACGGTGTGCGCGCAGGGTCTCGAGTGCCGCATCGGCTACTGCCTGCCGACGACCTCGGTGGTGTGCACGACGAACTGCGACTGCCCCACCGGCCAGCGCTGCCTGCAGGGCACCTGCGCTCCCTGAAGAACGCCTGAACTGAAGGGCAACAACTGACCCTCTCCCACTTCGCGTGGGGGAGGGTTCTTTTTTGTTTAGCCCTCACCCCGACCCTCTCCCCCGCGGGGGAGAGGGAGACACGTTCACTTCTTCAGGGCGGCGGCCAGCTCGGCGTAGATGTGAATCGCGCTCTTGATGGACTTCTCGAAGTCGCCCAGGTGCAGGCTCTCGTTCTCGGAGTGCGCGTTGGTGTACGGGTCTTCGACGCCGATGAGCAGCGCGGGCACGCCGCCGAGCTCCTTGCTGAACGGCTCGACGAAGGGAATCGAGCCACCGCAGCCGATGGCGACCGACTTGGTGCCGTAGCCCTTTTCCAGCGCGCGGAAGGCGGCCTGGAACGCGGGGCCCGACGGATCGGTGTACCACCAGCCCGCGGCCGACTCGGCCTTCACGGTGCACTCGAGGCCCCACGGCACGGCCTTCTTGATCGCGTCGATGAGCTTCTGCTGCACGTCCTTGAAGTCGAGGTTCGGCACGAGGCGAATGCCGACGCGGGCCCACGCCGACTCGCACACGATGTTGCGCGCGTCCTTGCGGGAGCTGGCCTGGATGGCGTTGACCGTGAGCGAAGGCTGGCGCCAGTTCGTTTCCCACGGGTGGCGATCGCCGCCCATCAGCTGCACGCCCGGCAACAGGCCCGACTGCCGGCGGAAGGTGTCGCGGTCACCCGGCAGCGCGGCGATGGACGCCTTCTCGGCGTCGTTGAGCGGCTTCACCTTGTCGAGGATGCCGGGGATGGCGATGGTGCCGTCGGCGTTGGTGAGCGAGGCGAGCATCTTCGAGAGCGCCATCACCGGGTCGGGCACCGGGCCGCCCCACATGCCGGAATGCAGCGACTGCTTGAGCGCGCGCACCTCGACGTCGACCGTGACCAGGCCGCGCAGCGCGGTGGTGATCGACGGCAGGCCCGTCTCGAAGTTGCTGGTGTCGGTGAGCACGATGCAGTCGGCCGAGAGCATCGCGCGGTGCTGCTGGAGGAACGCGGTGAGGTGATCGCTGCCGATCTCCTCTTCGCCCTCGACGACGATCTTCACGTTGAGCGGCAGCGCGTTGCCCGAGCTGAGCCACGCGTCGACCGCGCTGGAGTGCACCACCACGCCGGCCTTGTCGTCGGCCGCGCCGCGCGCGTAGAGGCGGCCGTCGCGCTCGGTGGGCTCGAAGGGCGGCGACTTCCACGCCGACTCGTCGCCCGCCGGCTGCACGTCGTGGTGCGCGTAGAGCAGCAGCGTCGGCTGGCCCGGCGCCTTCAGAATCTCGCCGTACACGTACGGGTGCGCGCCCTCGACCTCGAGCAACTGCACGTTCTGAAAGCCGCGCTTCTTGAGCAGGGCGGCGGTGGCCTCGGCGCTGGCGCGCACGTGCTTCGGGTCGAACCCGGCGAACGACACGCTGGGAATGCGCACCAGGGTCTTCAGGTCTTCGAGGTACTCGGCTTTGCGAGCGGCGTACTTCTGGAGGGCGGCGTCGACCGGGTTGGACATGGGCCCCTCCATAGCCGATCGTCGCGCGCATGACGCTCGCCCTGGTGTTGAGCCTCACCCTGTCCCAGGCGCCCGGCGTCGAGGGCATGCAGCGCGACCTGCGCAGTTATTTCGCGGGGGAGAGCGCCGAAGCATGGGCGTTCGGCGGGCTCGGGCTCGTCTCGCTCGGCTCGGGCGTCGGGCTGTTGTTCGGAGGCACCGGCGCGACCCGCGGCGCCGCGGTGCCCCTGCTCTCGGTCGGGCTCATCCAGGCCGTGCTCGCCATCGGGCTGTGGGTGCGCACGCCAGGCCAGGTCGCGGGGCTCGAGGCGCAGCTCGCCGCTGATGCTTCCGCGTACCGCGCGACCGAGGGCAGCCGCATGGAACGCGTGATGCGCGGCTTCGCCGTCTACAAGGCCGCGGAGGTCGCGCTGTTCTTCGGCGGGCTGGGCCTGTCGGGCGCGGGCGGCACGCTGAAGTCAGACTTCGCGCTCGGCGCAGGCTTCACGCTCGCCGCCGAGGCGCTGGTCATGCTGGTGCTCGACTTCTACGCCGAGGGCCGCGGCCGGCTGTACCAGGCAGCGATCAGCGGCTTCCGCTTCTGAGGCTTCAGTACTCCCACGTGTCGGCGAGCATGCTGTCGCCGCCGTACAGCACGAGCTTCGAGCGCGCGCTGTCGTAGGCCATCGCGGCGAACGCGCGCGTGCTCGGCGCGGGGGTGATCGAGGTCCAGTTCACGCCGTTGTACGACCACGAGTCGGCGAAGGTGCTCGAGCCGGAGCCGCCGACCATGATCACCAGCTGCGCCGCCGGGTGGTACGCGATGGCCGGGCCCTGCCGCGCGCCGGGGTCGGTCGCAGTGGTGACGTTCAGCCAGCTGGTGCCGAGCTCCCACGTGCCGTTGACCACCCCGGTCTCGTAGCCGCCGAAGAGGACGAACTTCTGGCGCACGTCGTCGTAGCCCGCGCTCGGCACGCCGCGAATCGGGCCACCGCTGACGGTGCGCTGCGTCCACGCCGTGCCATTCCATTCCCACATGTCGCCCATCGCCGCCGTGGCGTAGCCGCCGTACATGAAGATGCGCTGGCGCGCGGAGTCCCACACCATCGACGCGAAGTAGCGCACCGGCGGGTTGTTGCTCGCGGGCGTGACGTTGGTCCACGTCGTGCCGTTGAAGGTCCACGTGTCGTTCAGGTTGGCGCTGCTGCCGTTCTGGCCGCCGAACATCACGATCACCTGGCGCACCGGATCGTAGGCCATGGCCGGGAACTCGCGCCCGACCGGACCCGTCGCCGAAGACTGGGTCCAGGTGCCGGTCGCGCCGTTGTAGAGCCAGGTGTCGCTGAGGCGGGTCGAGCCGGTGCGGCCACCGAAGAGCACGGTGCGCGAGATGGTCGGCAGGTACGCCATCGCGTGCGCGTCACGCGCGGGAGGGGCGCCGGTGGTGGTGCGCTGGGCCCAGGTGCGCCCGACGCCACCGCACAGCCCGCCGCTGCACGTCACGCCGACCGCGCACTGCGCCGACCCACCACACTGGCAGCCCAGCGGGCCGCACGAGTCGGCGCGGGTCTGATCGCACGTCGAGCACGCGCCGCCGTTGGTGCCGCACTGGGTGACGGTGGACAGGCACTGCGTGCCGCTGCAGCAGCCGTTGGCGCACGACGTCGAGTCGCAGACGCAGGTGCTGTTGAAGCAGCGGGAACCCGCGCCGCACGCCGCGCTCGTGCCGCAGCGGCAGGTGCCGTTGCCGCAGTTGTTCGCGCGGGTGCTGTCGCAGGTGGTGCACTGCGCGCCGCTGGTGCCGCACGCGGTGGTGGTGACCACGGTCACGCACGTGTTGCCCTGGCAGCACCCGGTCGGGCACGAGGTCGAGTCGCACACGCAGCTGCTGCCCGTGCAGCGCTGACCCGCCGCGCACTGGCCGAACGAGCCACAGCTGCAGCCGCCCAGGTCGCAGTTGTCGGCGCGCGTGACGTCGCAGGTCGTGCAGGTCGAGCCGTTCGCGCCGCACTGGCTGGTCGAGACTGCGGTGATGCACTGCGTGCCCTGGCAGCAGCCGGCGCAGGTCTGCGCGCACTGAGTGCCGCCGCCGCCGCCGGTCGTCCCGCCACCGCCGGTCGCGCCGCCGCCGCCCGTCGTGCCGCCGCCGCCCGTCGCGCCGCCACCACCGGTCGTGCCGCCGCCACCACCCGTGGCGCTGCCGCCGCCGGTCGTGCCACCACCGCCAGTCGCCCCGCCGCCGCCCGTGGTGCCGCCGCCGGTCCCGCCGCCCGTGCCGCCACCGCCGCCGTTGGCGACGCAGATGCCGAACGAGCAGATCTGGTTGCCGAAGCAGGTGGTGCAGAGGTTGCCGCCCTGCCCGCAGGTCTGCGCCGACGCGGTCTGGCAGGTGCCGGTCAGATCACAACAACCGGAGCAGGTCGTCGGGCCGCACTTCTCTTTCACGGGTGCCGAGCAGGCCACGCCGAGCGTCACGAGGAAGAGGGGGAGCGCGAGGGTTCGCATTGTGCGCGACGGCTAGCACCTCACGCGCGCGCACGGTAGGTAGAGGCATGGCCCATTTCCTCGAGCAGCTGAAGTCGATGACCGTGGTGGTCGCTGACACTGGTGACTTCGAGTCGATCAACAAGTTCAAGCCGCGCGACGCGACGACCAACCCGTCGCTCATCTCCGCCGCCGCTGCGATGCCGCAGTACCAGGGCGTGGTCTCAGCCGCGCTGGCGTGGGCGAAGGAGAACGCCGGCAGCGCGTCGAAGGACGCCATCGCCAAGCGCGCGGTCGATCGCCTCGCGGTCGAGTTCGGCATGGAGATCTTGAAGGTGGTGCCGGGCCGCGTGTCGACCGAGGTCGACGCCCGCCTGAGCTACGACACCGACGCGAGCATCGCCAAGGCGCGCGAGCTGATCGCGATGTACGAGAAGGCCGGCATCAAGCGCGACCGCATCCTCATCAAGCTCGCCTCGAGCTGGGAAGGCATCAAGGCCGCCGAGGTGCTCGAGAAGGAAGGCATTCACTGCAACCTCACCCTGCTCTTCGGCTTCCACCAGGCGGTGGCGTGCGCCGAGGCGAAGGTGACGCTCATCTCGCCCTTCGTCGGCCGCATTCTCGACTGGTACCTGAAGAGCACCGGCCGCGCGTCGTACCCGGCGCCCGAAGACCCGGGCGTGATCTCGGTGACGAAGATCTTCAACTACTACAAGCGCCACGGCTACCGGACCGAGGTGATGGGCGCGTCGTTCCGCAACATCGGCGAGATCACCGAGCTGGCGGGCTGCGACCTGCTCACCATCGCGCCCAAGCTGCTGGCGGAGCTCGAGGCCACGCAGGGCACGCTGCCGCGCAAGCTCGACCCGAACAACACCACGCCGAGCGAGAAGATCTCGATCGACCGCGCGAAGTTCGACGCGATGCACGCCGAAGACAAGATGGCGAGCGACAAGCTGAAGGAAGGCATCGACGCCTTCGCCAAGGCGATCAGCGATCTCGAGAAGCAGCTCGCCGCGAAGCTCTGAGCTACAGCTCGCCGAGCACCACTTCGCAGTCGAGCCCGCCGTTCGACACGCGGTGCCGTTCCTGGATCTCGAGGCCCAGGTGCTCCGCGCCGCCCTCGAGGAGAAACGCGAAGTACCAGCCCCCGCACGCGCGCCGCAGTGACTGCCCCAGCGCGCGGTAGAGCGAGGCCAGCTCGTCGCGTTCGCCCACCCGCTTGCCGTACGGGAGGTTGGCCACGATCAGCCCCGGCCCCTCGCGCGGCGCGAGCCTGGTGGCGTCGAGGCGCTCGAGCTTCAAGAGCTCGAAGACGCCGGCCCGCTTCGCGTTGCGCCGCGCGGTGCCGAGCGCACCCGCGTTGAGATCGCTCCCCAGCAGCGTGGTGGTCACCGCGGGCCCCGAGCGCGGCAGCGCGGCGAACGCCGTCGTGTCGTGCGAGGGGAAGGACTGGAACGCGAAGGCGCGGTTGCGCCCCGGCGCCAGGCCCGCGGCGCGCTCGGCGGCCTCGATGAGCAGCGTGCCCGAGCCGCACATCACGTCCCACAGGGCTTCGCCCGGCTTCCACTTCGCCAGCTGCAGCACGCCGGCGGCGAGCGTCTCGCGCATCGGGGCGCGCCCCACTTCCTGACGGTAGCCGCGGAAGTGGAGCAGCTCGCCGCTGGTGTCGATGCTCACCTCGCAGGTGCCGCGCTTGGTGCCCCGCAGCGACAGCCGCACCGCGCCCTTCGTCGACGGCCGTGCCCCGCCCCACTTCGCGGCGTCGGCGCCGAACGCGTCGCACTCGAACTGCGCGCCGAACTCGCCCAGGTCGAGCTTCGCCAGCTCGGCTTCCGAGCGCACCTCGGCCACGCGCAGGAGCACGCGGCTCGCCAGGCGCGACCAGAGGTTGAGCTGCCAGTACGCGCGAGGCGGCGCGGTCAGCTCGACGCCGCCGCTCACCACCTCGCCGGGGAAGCCCAGCGCTTCGAGCTCTTCGCCCAGCGCGCCCTCGAGACCGGGCGTAGCGCCGACGAAGAGCCGCTCAGGGGTTGATCTCGACGACATACACCGTGAAGGCCGCGTTGAAGGTCGTCGAGCCGCGCGTCACGATCACCTGGGTGGGCGAGCTCAGGGTGGTGGTCGCGGTGGAGCTCTGCACGAGATCGGTGGCGGGCGTGGTGTCGTCACTCTCGCCGCCCGACATGCCCGCGACCATCATCGTCGAGGTCATCACCAGCGTGCGCGTCGGGTCGACAGCGGTGATGGTCGCATTCGCGGTGTCGAAGCCCGTCGAGATCGGCACCGAGATCTGCTGCACGTTCGCGCGCGAGTTGAAGGCGATCTGCTCGAAGGTGATGGCGCCCGCCACGCCGGTGCAGCCGCTCGCCGTGCCGTTGCCGCGCTGGACCACGGAGCTGCCTCCGCTGGGCGCGACGCGAGAGAAGAACGCGCACATCGGCGCCTGGTTGGCCGGCGGCCCCGAGGCCGTGCTGCCGCTCTGCACCAGGGTCACCACGTTGGTCGCCGGCGGGGCGAGGGCCGGCAGCACCACCGAGTTGGTCGACAGGGTGAGCGGGCCGCGCGCCACCGACACGCCCGTCAGCGTCGCGACCTGGTACTCGTACTGCGAGCACGCCACGCCCGCGTTGTAGACGACGTCGATGTTCGCGCCGGTGGTGTTGTTGATGCGGAACGCCGAGTTGTCGTTGTCGTTGTAGTTGGTCACCGACTGCCCCTGGATGGTGCGCATCACGAAGCTGGTGAGCGGGTCGACGGCGGGGGTGAGCGGCAGCGACGTGGTGCACGCGCCCTGCTTGCGCTGCACGGTGAGCCCGGTCGGGAGCTCGAGCGTCTGCCACTCGATGTTGGCGATCGTGCCCGAGTTCGAGCGCGTGCACGTGACGGAGTCACCGAACGACAGCGTGCACGACACCTCCGACATCGCCGCCGACGAGGTGGTCTCGCCGCGCGCCTGGTAGACGAGGAGCGTGTGGCCGATGTTGGTCTGCACGGGGCTGATCGGGCAGTTCACGGTCAGCGCCATCGCACCGATTTGGCAGGTGCCGCGCCGCACCGCGCCCTGGATGGGGAGCATCAGGGTGCCGCTGCCGAAGCTCGCCGACGCGGTCAACGTCGCGACCACGCCGGAGATCAGCTTCACGTACACGATCGACGACGACGTGCCGGCCGCGATGACGGTGCTGGTGATGGTGTTCGCGCACGCAGGATCATTCGCGAACCGCAGCGCGGTCGTCGGCGCGACGCTCAAGGTCACGGTGGCGTCGGCGAGCACCGCGGTCGGCGTCGTGCCCACGCGCGATTCGACGGTGACCTGCAGGCAGGAGCCCGCCATCACCGGGCCGTTCGCCGCGATGAGCGCGAGCGCGTTGGGCACGGCCCTGATGGTCTCGACCTGGGTCGCGGAGGTCAGCCCGAGGCTCGACGCGGTCAGCGTCGGCGAGCCAGCCGTCGCGGCGGTGAAATAGACGGTGGTCGACGACTGCCCGGTGGGAATGGTGGTCGAGACGATCGACGCGCCCGCGCACGAGGAGTTTGCGTAGAAGGTGAACGGCCCCGAGAGCGTGACGGTGAGCGGAGAGGTGAGCACCGCCGGGACGCCGCTGGCGCGCGCCTCGATGACCACCGCGGTCGAGCAGGTGTTGGTGCCGAGGAGCTGTGCGCCCGAGGTGATCGCCAACGCCGTCGGGATGACGATGGCTCCGCCGCCGCCGCCGATCGGGTTGCCACCTCCGAGCCCGCTGCCGCCTCCCAGTGCGCTGCCGCCGCCCGTGGCGCTGCCGCCGCCGGTCGCCGTGCCGCCCCCCGTCGCGCCGCCGCCTCCGCCCATCGTGCCGCCGCCTCCACCGGTCGCGCCGCCGCCGCCGCCCGTCGCAGCGCCGCCGCCCGTCGCAGCGCCGCCGCCCGTCGCAGCACCGCCGCCCGTCGCACTCCCGCCGCCGGTCGCCGCACCACCGCCGCCGCCCGTCGCGCTGCCGCCGCCCGTCGCCGCGCCGCCGCCCGTCGCGCTGCCACCGCCCGCGGGATCTCCGCCGCCGGTCGCGGCGCCTCCGCCCGAGCTGGAGCCACCACCCGTCGCCGTGCCGCCGCCCGTCGCGCTGCCGCCGCCGGGCGCCGAGCCGCCACCCGTGCCCGACGCGACGCATTCCCTCGCGCCGTTGACCGACGCGCAGACGAAGCCAGGCCCGCAGTCCGCGTCGGCGGTGCACACGAAGCGCGTGTTCGGGTCGAGGGCACCACAGACGCACCCGGCGCCGGTCAGGACGACCGTCGCGACGACCACCCAGGAAGAGAAGCGCACGAGCGGGAGAGTAGCAGGTCAGCCGAGCGGCAACCGGGCCGGCCGCACGCCCGTCTGCGCGAGCACCGCTTCGAGTCGCTGACGAGCGATGGCGTTCTTCTGCCCGACCCGCCGCGCGAGGATCAGCTCGTTCTTGAGCGAGTGTTCCCACCCCGCGAGCTCGGTCACCGTCACCTGGTAGCCAGCCGCCTCGAGCACCAGCGCGCGGATGACGTTGGTGAGGTGGGAGCCGAACTCCCGCCGGTGCCAGGGGTGCGAGAAGAGCGCCTGCATCGCCGAGTCGACCTTCGGGCGCGCGTCTTTGAGCTGCTGCGCGACCTCGGCCTGGCAGCACGGCACGAGCGCGATGTGCTCAGCCTGGTGCTCGAGCGCTACCGAGATCGCCTCGTCGGTCGCGGTGTCGCACGCATGCAGCGCGGTCAGCACGTGGATCTTCTGCGGGTACTGGCCCTTCGCGATGTGCGAGGTCTGAAACTGCATGCGCCCGTAGCCCAGCGCCTTCGCGCGCTCGGTGGCCTTCGCGGTGAGCTCGTCGCGCGACTCGATGTTGAGCAGCGTGCCGGTCTGCCGGTCCTTCAAGAAAAGCTCGTAGAGGATGAAGCCGAGGTAGGCGTTGCCGCTGCCCACGTCGACCAATACCGGCTGCTCGAAGCGCCCAAGGGCGTCGTCGAGCGCGGGCTGCAGCAGCCCGACGAAGTGGTTCACCTGCTTGAGCTTGCGCCGCGCGTCGGCGTTGAGCTGCCCGTCGCGGGTGACGAGGTGCAGCGTCTTGAGGAGCTCGACCGACTGGTTCTCGAGCAGCTCCTTGCGAACGTGCTTCGCCTGGACCGATTCCCGCGCCTTGACCGCGTCAGCCTTCACGAGCGTCAGACCGAGACGACTTCGACGATCTCGGGGATCGCTTCCTTCAGGCGCGTCTCGATGCCCATGCGCAACGTGGCGGTCGACGACGGGCACCCCGCGCAGCTGCCCTGCATGTGGAGGTACACGGTGCCGTTCTCGACGCGATCGAGCGTGATGTCACCGCCATCCATCGCGACCGCGGGGCGAATCTCGGCGTCGAGGATCTCGCGAATGCGGATCTCCATCGCGCCGCCGCCCGCCGCCGCCGACGCGGCCTGCCACGCCTCGAGCACCTCGGGCTTCACCACCACGTCACCCGCGGTGAGGTGCTTCTCGAGGGTCAGCATCACGCCGTCGTTGAGCTCGTCCCACTCGCCCTCGTCGCCCTTGGTGACGGTGACGAAGTTGGTGCCGAGCATCACGCCGGTGACGCCCTTGATGTCGAAGAGCTTGCTGGCCAGCGGCGACTTCTCGACGGCCACGTCACGGGTCGCGAAGTTCATCGCGCCGCGCGGCAACAGCGAGGTGTCGACGACGTACTTGAGGGTCGAGGGGTTGGGGGTCCACTCGAGCTGGATGTTCACGGACATGGCGCTCACCTAACGGGACGGCTGGGTGGTGGCAACCCCCGCACTGGCAGGTCAGCCGAGGGCTTCGGATTCGGGGGTGAACTCGCCCAGGTCGAGCTCCATCTCGATGGGGAGCGCGGCCTCGACCTCGAGCTCGTTGCCGATGGCGTCGAGGTCGGCGGGCGAGGGTTCCGACGGGAGCATCTTCTCGACGGGGCGGGCGACCTTGGCGATGCCCGACTGACGCCCCGGCAGCGGCAGCATCATGTTCGCGTCGCGGAGGTGCTGCACGAGCTGGCGCGCGAGCAGGTCGACCATCTGGAAGGCGAACCGGTGCCCCGAGGCGAAGAGCTGGTCGAAGTCGCGGTCGCTCATCTTCAAGAGCACCGCGGGGCCGGTGGCGACGCAGCTGGCCGAGCGCACGCCGGCGTCGATGCAGGCCACCACGCCGAACATGGTGCCCGACGGGAGGTTGGCGAGCGTCTTGCCGTTGCGGCCGACCGACACCTCGCCCTCGACGATGAAGTACGCGCCGTCAGACGGCTCGCCCTCGGCGAAGATGGGCGTCATGTCCTCGAGGTGGATGACCTCGAGCTTCTGCGCGAGCGCGAACTTCACGATGGCCGGCAGCGTCTTGAACGCGGGGTAGCGATCGAGGAGCGCGGTGTCGGGGTGCGGCCCGGCGGGCAGCGGCGGCGTGTGGATGCCGGAATGGCCCGACGGCACGATGCGCTCGTTCGTCTGGCGCAGGCGCACGCAGAGGTCCATGCAGATCTTCCGCAGCACCTTGAAGGCCGCGGGCACGAACGACGAGCGCATGGCGTGGAACTCGTTGGCGTCGATCTGGTGGGCGGGGCCCGACTGCACGACGATCGCGGTGCCGGAGCGCGGGCCGTCGTCGACCAGCGCCATCTCGCCGAGCACGTCGCCCTTCTTCGCGTAGGCGACGACCACCGGGCGGTTCTGGCCGGCGGTGGTGGCGACCGAGACCTCGGTGCCCTCTCCGAGCACCCACATCGCCTTGCCGGGGTCGCCCTCGCCGAACAGCACGTCGCCGGCGTTGAGCTCGACGGGACGGAAGAGGCGCAAGACCTCCTGCAGGTCCTGTTCGTCGACCAGCGAGAACAGCGGAATGCTGCGGATGAACTGGGCGAGCGCCGGGTTGGCCGAACTCATTGAAGACTTTTCTAGCACGAGCCCGGGGCTACACTCCCGTCACTCCATGAGTTTCCGAACGAGCCGGTCGCTGGCGGCGGTGGTGGTGTTCTCGGCCCTCTTCACGACGTTGAGCTCGACGGCGGCCTTCGCGCAGCGGGTGTCTTTCCCCAACTTCGCGGGGCCGGGCGCGGGCACGGTGCGCAACCAGCTCGTCGGGGCGGTCTGCGACACGGCGGACTGCGTGGCCGCGACGCGCACCACGACCGGCGGCAAGCCCGACTGGAAGAAGGCGAAGAAGGAAGCGGTGCCCTTCTTCGTGACGGGCACGGTGCTCAAGAAGGGCAAGGCGCTGTCGCTCGACCTGCAGGTGCTCAACAAGGCCGGCCCGCCGGTGAAGCGGAAGACCTTCGCGCTCGACAAGAACGGCACGCTGCCGGCGAAGGGGCTGCAGCAGGCGATCGAGCTGATGAAGTCGGCGTTCGGCGCGGGCCCAGCGACCACCACGCCCACCGAGAACACGCCGACCGAGCCCGAGAAGACGACGCCTCCCCCGAAGGACGACCCGCCGCCGAAGAAGACCGACAAGGTCGAGAAGACCCCCGAGCGGACCGAGAAGGTCGAGAAGGTCGAGAAGCGCGCTGACCCGGAGCCCGAGCCGACGGGCGCGCCGTCGAAGAAGCCGTCGAAGAAGAAGTTCCTCGTGGTCGACGTCGGGGTCGACATCATCACGCGGCGCATGGCGTACGCGAACGTCGCCACGCCCAACCTGCGCCGCTACGACCTGCCGCCCATCGGCCAGCCGGTGCTCGGGCTCAAGTTCTACCCGCTCGCGCTGGCGCGGCAGGACCTGTTGGCGGGCCTCGGGCTCGACGTCGGGTTCGCCTTCGCGCCGTGGATCCAGTCGCGGCTGATCAGCGCGGGGGACCCCTACCCGACCTCGACGATTCGCTTCGACGCCGGCGTGCGCTTCGACATCGTGCCGATCGCTTCCTTCCCGCTCGCGATCACTCCGTACGTCGGCGTGCGGTACCACTCGTTCAGCGTCGGCGCGAAGAGCGACGGCACGCGCATCGACGGCTTGCCGAACGTGGCCTACGTCGGGTTGCGCGCGGGCCTGGGCGTCGAGGTGCCGATCATTCCCGATCGCCTGAGCGTGTTCGGCAAGTTCGGCATCATTCCCGTCTTCGGCTCGGGCGAGATCATCTCGTCGGCGTTCTTCCCGAACGGCTCGACCTTCGGTCTCGAGGCGAACGGCGGGCTGGGGGTGCAGATCCTCCCGTTCCTCGGCATTCGCGCGTCGTTCGAGTTCATCAACTACGGGCTGACGTTCAAGACGGGCGCGGGCGACACGTACGTCGCCTCTGGCGCGACCGACACGTGGATCGGCGGCAACGCCTCGCTGCGGCTGAGCTTCTGAGGGCGGGGCGAAGCGATCAGCCGACGACGCGGTTTCGGCCGGCCTTCTTCGCCTTGTAGAGGTTGCCGTCGGCGACCTTGATGAACTGGAGCGGCTCGGTCATGTCGCCCACCAGGTCCGCGACGCCGACCGAGAGCGTGACCTTGATGTCCTTGCCCTCGAACGTGAAGCGGTGGTCTTCGATGAGGCGGCGGATCTTCTCGGCGAGCTTGCGGGTGTTCTCGCCGCCCGACTCGGGCATCACGTACGCGAACTCCTCGCCGCCGTAGCGCGCGAAGCACTCTTCCTTGCGCACGCGCGGCTTGATGACCGCCGCGAGCTCGCGGAGCACGTAGTCGCCGGCGAGGTGCCCGTTGACGTCGTTGATCTGCTTGAAGTGATCGATGTCGATCATCATCAGCGAGAGGGCGCGGTTGTAGCGGTGGCAGCGGCCCATCTCGCGCTCGATGAACTCGAGGAAGTAGCGCTTGTTGTGCACCTGCGTGAGGCCGTCGCAGATGGTGAGCGTGTAGATCTCTTCGTAGTACTGCTGCTCGATGTTGCCGCCCGAGAGGAACTTGAAGATGGCGCTGCCGACCTTCACCAGGTCGCCCGAGCGCAGGGGCTGCTCTTCGCGGATCTCTTCGTCGTTGAGGTAGGTGCCGTTGGTCGAGCCGAGATCGTTCACGAAGAACTTGCCGCCGCGGTGCACCACCTGGGCGTGACGGCGGCTGACGTTGTCCATGTCGATGACGATGAAGTTCTTGTCGTCGCGGCCGACGGTGAACTCGTCTTCGTCGATCAGCGGGTACTTCTTGCCCAGGAACGGCCCGGCGATCATGACGAGGCAGCTCTCGCCGCTGACCCTCACGTCCTTGAGCTTCGAGATCTTGGTGACCCGCGTCTCAGGCCCGTTCCCACTCATTCGCAGGTCTTCCTAGCACGAGCACCGCTACACTCCGCGTTTCATGAGGGGTCTGCTGCTGGTGGTCGCCGCGGTGTCGATGGTCGCCTGTGTCAGACGGTTGCCCACCCTGCCGCCCGAGCGGCGGCTGGAGCTGGGCGGCAAGGCGCTCACCTGGCGGCCGTGGGACGAGGTCGGCACGGGCCTCTGCCTGCTCGACCCGACGCGCTTCACCAACGAGCAACAGGCGCTGTCGACCTTCGTGGCCGAGTGGCTGGGGCAGACGTCGGCGCCGGCTGAAGGCGCGTGGGACGAGGAGCACGTCGCGCTGCTCGAGAAGGGCGTCGAGGTGCTCAGCGGGCCTCTGACTTCGCAGCGGGGCGCGCTCGAGCAGGCGAGGGCGTGCGCGTGGACGGGGCTGGCGACGGCGGCGGAGTTCAACGCGCAGGGGCTGCGGCGCGTCGAAGAAGGGCCGTGGCTGGCGACGCAGGTGAAGGCGCGGCTCGCGTTGCAGCGGTGGAAGGACGAGCGGCCGACGAAGGAAGCGAGCGCGAAGGACAGCGCGTGCAAGAGCAAGAGCGCCGCGCCGGTGATCTACTTCGCCGCCGAAGACGAGCGCGCGGGCATCGAGTGGTTGTTCTGTGATGGCGCGAAGGTGGTGGCGGCGCCGGGGAATCCGCCGTCGTTGCAGGCGCCGCCCCCGCCCGCGAAGAAGCCGAAGAAGGAGCCCGACCCGAAGACCTGGCTCGACGCCGCCGCGAAGTACCCGGGCGAGAGCGTGAGCCGGGCGCCGAAGCTGCCGCGCAAGAAGCTCTCGCGCGACGACGGTGCGCCCGAGCCGGAGGACTCGCCATGAGTGACGCTCCCTCGAAGCCGCAGCTCGACCAGACGCTCGACAAGCTGTCGACGGCGCTCGAGCGCTCGCGGCTGTCACGACGTGAACGGCGCGAGCTGCGGCGGGAAGAGCGGCGCGACCGCAAGCGGCGGCGGCGGCAGACCGAAGCGAGCGTGGCCGGTGGCGTGGTGTCGATCGCGCTGGCGCTGATCATCATCGGCTTCGTCTTCTTGAACCCGCACCTGTGGTGGCTGGTCTTCCCGGCCCTGGGCATCGGCGGTCGAGGGGCGCGGCAGCTGGCGTTGGCGTCGCGGAAGGAAGGCGCGGCCGACGGGGAGGAGCAGGAGGAAGGCACGCCGAAGAAGCTCGAGGCTGAGAAGCCGCACGAGATCGATGCGCTGTGCGACGCGCTGTTGGCCGACTTGAAGGAAAGCCCGGAGGTGGTGCGCACCTTCCTCCAGAACCCGGAGAAGACGGTCGAGGGCCTGCGCGCGGCGGCGAAGGAGGTCGATCAGCGCCGGAAGGATCTGTCGAGCGACTCGTCGAAAGAACAGCTCGCGGCGCTCGAGAAGCAGCGCGTGGAGCTCAAGGCGAAGCGCGATGGCGCGAGCGACCCCATGGCGCGCGAGAAGTTCGACGCGGCGGTGCGCTCGCTCGATGGGCAGGAAGCGGCGCTCAAGCAGCTCGGCGCGGTCGGGGAGCGGCTCGATGGGGAATACACGTCGTTGCTGGTGCTGCTGCAGGAACTGCGGACGCGCGTGGCGGTCGCGAAGTCGACGGGTGGTGGCTCGGTGCAGGCGGGGCTCGAGCAGAGCGTTCAGCGGTTGAACGCCGAGTTGGAGGCGATCACCGACTCGCTGCACAAGGCGCAGGGCGAGGGGTTGCTCACGCCGGTCGATGCGGGTGCGGCCGGCTCGGAGTCGGCACGCGTCGTTGAATCAGGTGGGCGGGTCGCGAAGTGACGCGGTGCTCCCTCTCCCCTCGAGAGGGGAGAGGGTTGGGGTGAGGGGCCGGACAGCAATCGGCATCAGGTACGGCGCGCCGTCACGCAGGTACGCGATCTCCATGTCGCGCCACGCTGCTACCAACTTCTCGGCGTCGCGCTTTCTGAAGATCACTCGGTCCGGTCCGACGACGGCGACCACCAAGTCAGCCGAATGCGAGTGTGGCAAAAACTGTTGAGCCGCTCCGAAAGTCAGCACCCCGCGCACGGTTGACCGCACCATCCGAATCAACAGACTGCCGTAGAAGATCGTCAGGAACAGGCACACCCCGAGCCATTGAGTGTGGCCTCGCAGCGAAGCAAGGGCCGAACCGAGAATGGCGGACCACCAGGCCCACATGCGAGGGGAGCGCGAGTCGAGAGCGAGCCAGTGGCGGAGCGCCGCCGAATAGGACACGCCCTTGGTCCTGTAGAGCGCGAACAGGTCCGTCGACGGGGTGAGCCAGCCATCGACCCAGACGAGCTTGTTCTCGCGAAGGTACGCCTCGTCGAGCTGCCCGCTCACGACACGGCCGCGCCGATGTGCGCCGCCGCCCACCGCGCGATGCCGTAGATCGTCTCCTGGGGATTCACCCCGAGCGCCGTCGGCAACACCGACCCATCAACCACGTACAGATTGTCCATGGTGTGGAACCGCAGGTGCGGATCGACCACCGACGTGCGCGCGTCCTTCCCCATCCAGCACCCGCCCATCTGGTGCGCGGTCAACACGCGGAAGCTGACCGGCTCCCACGGCGCGTCGTCGAGCTTCCCGATCTCCGACTCGCTGTTCATGATCACCGGCTTCAAGTGGAGCGACGCGACCTTCTTCGCGCCCGCGGCGAACTGGATCTTCGCCATCGTCTTGCACCCCTCGCGCAGCGCTTCCCAGTTCCGGTCCTGGAAGTCGTACGTGATGGAGTAGCGCGAGTACCCGCCGTCCTTCAGGCGCACGGTGGCGCCGTTCTCTTCGGGCGTCAGACCATCGACGGTGATCGCCAGCATCGCGTTGATGTACGGGAAGCGCGTGAGCATCTCCTGCACCTCGGCGCCCGTGCCCGTCGACGCGACCGCGCCGAGCATCGGCTGCACCGGCGGCACCTCGAGGAAGTAGCCGAGCTTGCCCGCGCCGCGATCGATGAAGTGGTGCGACGCGACTGCCTGCGGCGCGCCCTGGAACGCCTTCACCTCGAACGGCATCTCCGCCAGCTGCGCCGCCACGGGGTGGAACCAGGTGCGCGTGCCGACCAGCCCGTCACCGTCGAGCCCGCTGCGCATCAAGAGGCCCGGCGAGTTGATCGCCCCGCCGCTCACCACCGTCAGCTTCGGCTTCACCGTGATGCGCACGCCCGTCGGCCGGTTCTTCAGCGGGTCGAGCACCTCGGCCTTCACCGCCGACACGCGCTTGCCCGACCACTCGAGCATGCGCGCCGAGACGTTGGCGTAGAGATCGAGCCCCAGCTCCACCGCGTCGGGGAGGATGGTCGCGAGCATCGACTGCTTCGCGTCGACCGGGCAGCCCAGGCCGCAGTAGCCGAGGTTCAAGCAGTTGTTCACGTTGCGCTTGAGCAGCTCGCGCTCGAGGCCCAGCTTGCCCAGCCCGTCCCACAACACCTTGTTGTTGGCGTTCATCGCTTCCTGCGGCCAGGTCGCGATGTGGAGGCGCTTCTCGATGAAGTCCCAGTGCGGGCTCAGCGCCTCGGTGGTGATGGTGTCGATGCCGAAGCGATCCTTCCACCCGTCGATGATGCGCTGCGGAGTGCGGAAGCTGGTGCACCAGTTGACCGTCGTGCTGCCGCCCACGCTGCGGCCCTGCAGAATGGTCATCGAGAGGTCGTCGGTCTGCCGGCTGCCCGCTTCCTGGTACAGGTTGGGGAACGAGCGCGCCTCGGTCATCTCGAACTCGCGCTTGGTGTGGTACCCGCCCTCTTCGAGCATCACCACGCGCTTGCCCTGCTTCACCAGCTCGTGCGCGGTCCACGCGCCGCCGGCACCGCTGCCGATCACGCACACGTCGCACTCGATGACCTGGTCCTGCGTGAGCTCGTCACCGGTGTAGATGCGGCCCTGCGTCATGGCGTGCCTCCGTCGGCCGCGCCGTTCGGCGCAGGTGCGGGCGCCGGAGCCGGAGCCGGAGCGTCGGGCGTCGCGGGCTCGACCCACCGGCCATTGCCCATCGGCCGCTCTGCCCCGCCGCCCTTCCACACCGGCGCCTCGGGGTCGTGAATGCCCGGCAGCGGCCCCGGGTAGCCCACCGCCGCCCAGGTCGCCTTGTTGCCGTAGTACGCCGCCATCACCAGGCCGCGGAGCGCGACGTAGCCGGTGCGGCGCACGGTGAGCTTCGAGTCACGCCACTCCGCGAGCACCTCTTCCTGCTCGGCCGCCGGCAGCTGCGTGAAGGGCCGCGTGCGCATGCCGAACAGGAAGTTGGGCAGCGCGTTCTCGAAGAGGTTGAGCAGCTGCTTGAGCTCGCCCTTCGTCGACTCTTCCATCAGCGAGATGATGCGATCGCACGCCAGCGCGGTCTGCAGGGTTTCGGGCGACGGGAAGCCCTCGCGCACCGGCGCGAAGCGCTGCACCAACGAGACGATCACCGCGTACTCGTGGGGCCGGAGGTTCGCGACCTCCGACGGCACCGTCACCTCGGCCGACTTGCGCGTGAAGAGCCACGCCCCGCCGCCCAACGCGAGGATCGCGCCACCCAGCAGGCCCTTCTTGAGGAAACCGCGACGCGACCCGGTCTCACCCTTCGGCGGCAGGTACATCTTCATGGGGCCAGCGATGTAGCACCTCTGCAGTTCTTGCGTGCGTGAGCGGAAGCTTGCTCCCCGGGTCAACGAGGTACACTCGTGGACATGACCAGCCGAACGTTGGCGATGGTGATGGCGGGCGGCGCTGGAACCCGGCTCGACCCTTTGACGCGAGAGCGCGCGAAGCCTGCCGTGCCCTTCGGAGGCCGCTACCGCATCATCGACTTCTGCCTGTCGAACTTCGTCAACTCCGGCGTGTACCGGGTGAAGGTGCTGACCCAGTACAAGAGCGACTCGCTCAACAACCACATCTCGCGCACGTGGCGCATGACCGCCTTCCTCGGCCACTACTGCGAGACGGTGCCCGCGCAGATGCGCACCGGCGGCGATTGGTACAAGGGCAGCGCCGACGCGATCTTCCAGAACCTGAACCTGATCGTCGACGAGGCCCCCGACCAGGTCTTCGTGTTCGGCGCCGACCACATCTACCAGATGGACGTGAACCAGATGCTCGACTTCCACCGCGAGCGCCGCGCCGACTGCACGGTGGCGGTGCTGCCGGTGCCGATCGAGCAGGGCAGCGACTTCGGCATCCTCGACGTGGCGGTCGACGGCGAGGTGAAGAACTTCATCGAGAAGCCGAAGAACCCGCCCCCGATGCCGGGTGACCCGACGCGGTGCCTCGCGTCGATGGGCAACTACATCTTCAACACCGACACGCTGGTGCGCGAGGTGAGTGAGGACGCGAAGGTCGAGGGCTCGGCGCACGACTTCGGCAAGTCGATCCTCGCGACGTTGAACCAGCGCTCACGCGTCTACGCGTACGACTTCCTGCAGAACCAGGTGCCGGGGCTGGCCCAGCGCGAGCTCGGCTACTGGCGCGACGTGGGGACGCTCGACGCCTACTTCCAGGCGAACATGGACCTCATCGCCGTCGAGCCGATCTTCAACCTGTACAACACGAAGTGGCCCATCACGACGGGCAGCGCCTCGGCTCCGCCCGCGAAGTTCGTCTTCGCCGACACCGCGCAGAACCGCATCGGCCGCGCGAACGACTCGCTGGTGAGCGAGGGCTGCATCATCTCGGGCGGCCTGGTGCGGCGCAGCGTGCTCTCACCGCGCGTGCGCGTGAACTCGTGGTCCGACGTCGACTCGTCGATCCTCATGGAGAACGTGGAGATCGGCCGCCACTGCGAGATCCGCCGCGCGATCATCGACAAGAACGTGACCATTCCCCCGGGCACGAAGATCGGCGTCGACCTCGACGAAGACCGCAAGCGCTTCCACGTCACCGAGTCGGGGTTGGTGGTCATTCCCAAGGGTGCGCACGTCGGCTGACAACTCGCAGGTGACAGAATCGCTGATAGGGTGGGCGCATGACCCGACTAAGCGCCATAACCCTTGAGGGTTACAGGTGTTTCCGCGACGTCACGAGGATCGATCTCGCCCGGTTAACAGTCATCATCGGTAAGAACAACTCAGGCAAGTCGGCGCTGTGCTTCTCTCCAGCCTTCTTTACCAGAGCATTCACCGATGAGAGTGAGCTCCCGTTTCCCTCTCAGTGGAATGGCATCGACTTCGGGCCGCTTCAAACGGTGATCACGGACCGACGCGCGACCGGGCTCGGTTGTCGACTCGACTTTACAAACTCCGTTCAATTGGCAATTGGAGCAACTGTCCTGCCAGAGCGGGGTTACGCCCAGCACATAACAGCATTCTCAATCAACGACAAACGACTCACTGGGTCTTGGGAAGAGCTTCGGGCAGAGCGCAAAAACTTTAACCTAACCTTCCTCGAAAACTTCGTTCGAATAGTTCGAGGTGTCCGTCCGCTTCAGCCACGTCGCTTTCCGCTTGAGCCTCGACTACCGCGAACGGTCGGGCCCCTTGGCGCAGACGCTGCGCATATGTTCCGTGCGGCATCAGACCTCAAAAAACTCGAGCTCAACAAGTGGTTCTCCGGAATCGGGGTTCAGCTCACAACCAAGGAAACCGGTGACGACTTCGAAATACTGGTACAAACACCGACCGGCAGCCCGGTGAACTGGAACGACGCTGGTGCGGGAATCTCCCACATCCTGCCGGTCGCAGCCGAGCTTGTGCTTCCGTCGCAGCAACGCGGCCTACTTTGTATAGAGCAACCAGAACTACATCTCCATCCGTTCGCACACTTGCATATCGGAGAACTCTTCATTCAAGCACTCGAAACGCATCCCGAACTTTCGGTGCTCGTGGAGACTCACTCAGATGCATTCTTGATGCGCTTACGAAAGGCTGTCGCCGCGGGTCGACTTTCACCCCAAGACATTTCGGTACTGTATGTCGACAATTCGTCCGGTCGCACGACCATTCAATCCATCACAATCAACAAGCGTGGCATGCTTAGTTCTTGGCCCAAGGGTGTGTTCGCCGAGACGCAGGCCGAGTTCTTCGCGCTGAGACGTGAAGCACAACAATGAACCTCCTCATCAACAATCCAGCAATCTTCGAAGGAAACGACCTGGTTGCGTTTTCCTGTCTGCAACGACTGCTGGTTCGCGTCTCGATGGGTCAACACCGTCTTTGGATTTCAGCCGAGAGCCCACTCGACGACTGCGCATTCTTAGAAATCGGCGTCGCAGCAATGGATCGTCAAGAGTACACAGAAATTCTAACTCTGGCGGTCGAAACACACGAGGAACCGCCGTTCCCATGCTACGCAGTCGGGGCGACGAACCTTCCCTTCGAGTTGTCAGTGGAAGCTGCCGCCGATGCAGCAGAAAGACCACTTCGTGTCCTCCTCGAAAACGCACGAGATGGCGTGCTCGTACGTCTCGCGGCTCGGGTTGCGACTGGCGCACTTGCTGACGCGCTTGAGCACGGGTGGATTGAACTCCAGGGCGTTGGGGGGAGTGGAGAGTTGCTGAACAACATCCGTCTTCAACCACTAGGTAGTCGCGTCTTCGCGGTATGCGATAGCGATCGAGTTGAGCCGAACGGGAGTCCGTCGCACACGATTGTGTGTGTCGACACAGAGTGTCGAGAGCGGTGTATTCCGTGTTGGATCCTGGACCGGCGCGAACTCGAAAACTACGTTCCTGACTGGATTTGGTCGAACCTGATGCCTAGTTCAAAACACGCAACTGCGCCAAGCTCATCAAGGCGAGCGAAGGTCACCGCCGTCTATCGGTCAATCGCATTCTATCTCGCCAACAATGAGAAGCATCTAAAGCAGTGGCACTCGACCGAGGCATTCATACAAGTCCATGAGGACATTTCAAAGAAGGCGGAGCGCACTCCGGCCAAAGCCACATCTTTCCAACTTCTGAAGGAATGGCGCGCGCTCGAACCAGGCCGCAGACATGTAGACGACACCAAGGCGCGCTTCGGCAAGTTGGTCGCCGAAAAGGCAATAGGTGACTTGGAATCCGTCGAAACCAAGTATCTCGACAACGAATGTAAAGCCGAGCTAGGTGCGCTAGCTCGAGCGCTGGAGATGTGGCTTTGAGCAAGACTATTCCACCGAGGCCGGAAGCAACTGCCTGGAGCGTTGACGACGTTCTTCGCCGCGCGCAGGCTGGCGAACTCTCCATTCCCGTCTTCCAAAGAAGCTTCAGGTGGCGCCAAGACGACATCCTAAAGCTCTTCGACAGCATATATCGGGGATATCCCGTTGGCGATTTGCTGCTCTGGGAGACTGAGGTTGCAAACGATGCTGCTGACATTCTCAAGAGAGCCGACCGAATCCCGTCACCTCAGCGACGCTTCGTTGTAATCGACGGGCAACAGCGACTCACGACAATAATCTCGGTCCTCCTTGGAGATCAGAGACCAGAATTCCGCGTCGCATTCGACCTGTCAACACAAACCTTCATCACCATCGACAAGAACAAAGCGCCCAGTCCAAATCAACTGCCGCTGGTGGAGGTTGCCGACACAGTTCGATTTCTCTCGTGGCTCCGGACTGCAGATCTCACCAATTCACTCATCAACACCTCAAACGAAGTCGTCCGTGCAATACGGGACTATCGGCTTCCCATCTACGTCGTTCGAACCAATGACGAAGAAGCGATCCGGGAGATATTCACTCGTCTGAACAGCACAGGCCGCGCCTTGAAGGCCAGCGAGATTTTCAACGCAATTCATCGTGGGCGCGGCCCAGACTTGCGCGAACTCAGCACAGAACTTTCGGGTCTCGGGTTTGGTCTTATTGAAGAAGAGTGGGTCCTAAAGACGGTTGCTGCGGTTCTTGCAATCGATGTCACCAAGAACATCGCTGAAGCACTCAGAAATCGTCCGAGAAAGCAGGTGACTGCCGCCATGGGGCGGGCGAAGGAGGCTTTCGCTAAGGCGATCGACTTCTTAGTTTCCCAAGGCATCCCGCATGTTGACTTGATGCCATACAAGATGCCATTGGTTGTCCTGACGAAATTCTTCGACGTATTCAGGAAGCCGAAGAAGTCGACTTTGAACGATCTTGCCAATTGGATCTGGGTTGGTGCGTGGACAGGCGACCATCAACGCTCGGATGCGCCGACGATGCGGGGCATGCTTCGAATGATCGACGGAGATGAGGGGACGAGCGTCGATAGATTGCGCCGCATACTCACCACTCCAGGCGGGTCCTTTGAACTGAGGCGTCACGATTTTCGGTCTGCGTGGACCAAACTTACATGTGTCGCCCTGGCCTCACTTCGGCCTCTGGATTTCAGCGGGCAACAGATCGACCTCTCAAGCCTGCTGACGCAACATGGCGCTGAGGCACTCGTGCGTATCTCGTCAAATGGTGGTGCTGGCACTGAAAACCGGATGTTTGGTGACCCTAGTATCGACATCCAACAGGAACTGTTGAAGTGTCGGGACGTCAAAGTTCTGACGAGTCATCTGCTGATCGATGAGGCACCGTCGTACTTCGCAAAACCCGATGGTGACCTGTTTGTCCTCACCAGTCGTGAGTATCAACTTGAAAACTTGGTAACGCGGTTTCTCAGAGAGCGCTGTCTTCGTGATGATTGACGAGGCGGTTCAGAACGAAGTGACACCGTTCGCGCACTCGTCTTCGGGCGCCTGCGCGTAGTGCGCCTTCACGAACGCCTCGAGTGACGGCTGGTCGACGCAGGCCGCGCGGTAGATGAAGCGCCAGCTGACCGCGACGAGCGGCTCGGTGAGCAACGGGTCGGGCGTGATGACGGTGCGCACCCGAATCGGCGCGGTGCACTTCGGGTCGTCGCTCAACGAGGCCGAGGCCTGCCGCAGCGCCGCCTTCACGCCGTCACACGTCGCCGCGTCGAGCCCGTCGCAGCGGTGCAAGAGCACGATCGCGCCGTGCTCGAGATCGTGCACCCAGTAGCCGCGCGGCACCGGCGACGAGAATTCCTGGAACGCGGCCCACACTGGGAAGTGCGGCCCGCTCGCCGGAGGGTTCGACGGCCACGTGGGGCTCGACGACGTCGGCACGTGCTGCTGCCCTGCGCTCGCCCACTCTTCGATGGTGATCGCGCAGCCCGCATCGACGCGGGTCACCGAGAGCGGCATCACGCCACCGTCGGTCCCCGGCATCGGCGTGCCACACGCGCAGAGAGACACCGCCCCTGCCAGCAGCCACGCGCGCATCAGTTGATCGCCGGCGGCGGCATCTCGGAGAACAACCCGCACCGGCTCGGCAGCGGCCGCACCGGCGCCTCGGCCGGCACCTGCGCCCACGGCTCGTCGGTGTGCACCCAGTCGAACCACACCAGCGCGTCGACGTCGGCGTGCCCGGTCGCGGCGTTGAACACCGGCGGCTTGCGCGCGGCGGCGGCGCGCAGCTCGGCCACCTTCGCCTTCGCGTCGTCGAAGTACTTGCGGCGCTCGGCGCGCACCTGTGCGTTCGACATCGGCTGCTCGTGATCGCCCGCGGCGAAGCTCTGCGCGGCCTCGGTGAGCGCGTCGACGGTGAGCTCGATGGGCTTCACGTCGGTCATGGGGCGCGACACGTGACGCCACACGCCGTCCAGCCAGCCCAGCCGGTACTCGGGCAGGAAGTCGTGGCCGTGATCGGCGACGAACTCCACCGCCGAGAGCAGGAACTCGATGTCTTCGTCGCTCGCGTAGTACGGCAGCGTGACGCGCACCCAGCCCGGCTTGAGGCCGATGAGGCCGCGGGCGATCTGGCGGCGGTACGATTCGGAGCGATCGCGCGAGATGCCGAGCAGGCGGTGACCGTACGGTCCGGCGCACGAGCACCCGGCGCGGTTCTGGATGCCGAAGAGGTGATCGAGCAGCGCCGACACGAAGTCGTGGTGCAGCCGCTTGATGTTGAAGCTGATGATCGGCAGCCGCTGCAGGTGGGTGGGCCCCAGCAGCTCGATCTTCGGGTGACGGCCGAGGCGCGACAGCGCGTATTCGGCGAGGTGCACGTCGTGCTCGAGGATGCGCGCCGGCCCGATCATCTCCTTCACGCAGAAGCCGATGCCCGCGCGAATGTCGCTCATGATCGCCGGGGTGCCGCCCTCTTCGCGCTCGTCGAGCCGGCCGACGTAGTCGACCGAGGTGCGATCGAAGCTCGCCACGTAGTCGACCGTGCCGCCGCCGGGCCGCTCGGGCGAGCGGGTGCGGAAGAAGTCGCGGTGCGCGATCAGCACGCCCGAGCCGTCAGGGCCGCCGATGAACTTGTGCGTCGAGAGGAACAGCGCGTCGATGCGCTCGGCGTCGTCCGCCGGGTGCATGTCGATCGGCATGTAGGGGCCGCCCGCCGCGTAGTCGAACACCACGTGGCCGGCGTACTTGTGCATCAAGCGCGAGACGGCCTTCACGTCGCTCAGCACGCCGGTGACGTTCGAGGCCGCCGAGAACGCGCCCAGGCGCATCGGCCGCTCGGGGAAGAGCTGCAGCTTGCGCTCGAGGTCGGCGAGATCGATCTGCCCGTCGGCGGTGAGATCGATCGACACCACCTCGGCGATCGACTCCAGCCACGGCAGCTCGTTGCTGTGGTGCTCGTAGGGGCCGACGAAGACCACCGGGCGCTTCTCGCGCGGAATGAGGGAGCTCAGGTTGAACTCGCGCTCCAGCGGCTCGCTGATGCGCCAGCCGAGCAGCCCGACCAGCTTGTTCACCGCCGAGGTCGCGCCGGCGCCGACGAAGAGCACCTCGTCCTTCGGGCCACAGTTCACCGCGCGCTTGATCACCCGCCGCGCTTCCTCGCGCAGCTCGGTCATCACCCGGCCCGTCGACGAGATGGCCGTGTGGGAGTTCGCGTAGAACGGCCGCACGCGCCGCAGCCACGCCTCGACGAAGTGCAGGTAGCGCCCGGTGGCGGTGAGATCGGCGTAGGTGACGAGGCGACGCCCGTACGGTGCGTCGAGCCACGCCCGGCGGCCCACTTCGTTCTGGCGAATGAACGACGCGACTTCCTGGAAGCTCTGCATGGGGCCAGCGCCTACCTCAGGGCTGCACCGCCAACAACTCGACCTCGAAGATCAGGTGCGAGTTGGGGGGAATGTTCGGCTTGGCCTTGCTGCCGTAGCCGAGCGACGGGGGGATCACGAGGGTGCGCTTGCCGCCGACGCGCATGCCCACCAGCCCCTGGTCCCACCCGCGAATCACGCGCCGCGCGCCCAGCTTGAAGGTCAGCGGCTCGCGCGTGTACGACGAATCGAAGACCGTCGTGTCGGTGAGCGTGCCGCGGTAGTGCACAGTGACGGTCGAGCCGTTGGTCGCGGTCTCGCCGTCGCCCACCTTGATGTCGGTCACGTGGAGCTGATCGTCGTACTGCTCGACCACGTCTTCGTCGGCGCCGCCCGGCTCGCTGCTCGCGTTGGTGGTGGCGCACGACGGCAAGAACGACAGCGCGCAAACGACGACGGCCCACGAGAGCTTGCTCATGGGCCGCCGCAATACCACTTCCCGCTTCAGTTGCAGGTCTGCGTGGCCTGGAAGGCGCCGCGGCTCGAGTACGAGGCATCTTCGTACAAACCGTTCACGGTGCTCTTGCCCAGCGCGATGGTGAAGGTGTGCGCGCTGGCGTCGATGGTGCCCGTGCCGGTGTCGACCACCGCGCCGTTCTCGTCGACCAGCTCCGCGGCGATCTTGCCGTCGGCCGCCTCGAAGCGCAGCTTGCCGGTGCGATCGCCCAGGTTGCTCAGGTGCAGGCCCTTGAACTCGGTGCCGCGCACGAAGCCCACCACGAAGCCGCTGCAGCTCGCGTCTTGATCGGGCAGCGCGCTCACCGAGAACTCGTGGCCGACGTCATCGACCTTGAAGCGCAGCTCCTTGCTGCTGAGCAGCTCGGCGATCGACAGCGTCTTCTCGAAGCTCGCGGTCTTGATGGCCAGCGTCGCGTCGGCGGCGCCGGGCTTCAGCGTGCCGATCACGCCGTCGAAGTGCGGGTAGGTGTGCGAGTTCCAGCTCAGCGCGTTCGCCGGGCCGTCGACCTTGCTGTCACCCGGCTCGAAGAAGGTGATCATGTCGAGCGTGGCGCTGCCGTTCGAGAGCGTCGCGGCGCCGGTCCAGTCCACGCCCTTCGGCCGCAGGCCCTTGTCGGCCCACGCGAGCAGGCCCCACGCGAGGCGCACGTGGAGCACGTCGGCGGTGGCGAACTCGTCGGCGGTGGTGAGGCTCGAGCGCGCCGTCTGGATCGCGTCGACCTCCGAGTCGGCGACCCCGGACGACGAGCCGGAGCAGGCAGAGAGGGCAGAGAGAACGACGACCGAGGCGGCGAGAAGACGATGCATGGGAGCTCCGTTGGGGGTTGCGCCCTGGAGGTGTCAGGTGACCGCACAAAGCGATCACTTCTGAAGTATGGGCGCCTCGTGCCGAGCGCCGAACCCAGCGAGACCAGTGCCCGAACGCTGCTCTGGGTGGCGATCGGCGTGGGGCTTCTCGCCCGGGTCGGCCTCGCGATCGGCGACGACGGCCTCTACTGGCCCGACGAGTACTACCAGGCGCTCGAGCCGGCCCACCGCGCGGTGTTCGGCTACGGCTGGCAGGCGTGGGAGTTCGTCGCCGGCGCCCGCCACTGGACCCTGCCCGGCCTGGTCGCAGGCGTGTTCGAGGTCGCGCAGCTCTTGCACCTGCCGCTCGTCGCGACGGTGAAGGTGCTCTGCGCGCTGGTGCACGTCGGCACCATCGGCGCGGTGGCGTTCCTCGCGCGCGAGCTCGGCGCTTCTCAGCGCGCGGCGGCGGTGGTGGCGCTGGTCTTCGCGTTGATGGGGTACGCCGTCTTCGTCGCGCCGCGCACGCTCGGTGAGGGCCTCGGAGCGCTGCCCGTCACGCTCGGCCTGGCGCTCAGTCTGAAACCGACGGTGCGCCGCGCGGTGATCGCCGGCGCCCTGCTCTCGCTCGCGGTCGGCCTGCGGCTGCAGCACGGCTTCTTCGCCATCGCCGCGCTCCTGCTCGCGTGGCGCTCGGGGCAACGGCGGCCCGCCCTGGTGTTGCTCGGCGTGCTCGGCGTCGGCGCGATCGTCTTCGGCGCCATCGATCGGCTGACGTGGGGCGAGTGGTTCCACTCCGCGAGGACCTACGTCGGCTTCAACGTGCTCGAGGGCAAGGCGTCCGACTTCGGCGTCGCCCCGTGGTGGAAGTACGGCGCCGCGCTCGTCACGGCCGAAGGGGTGACCGTCATCCCGCTGGTGCTGCTGACGCTCGCCGGGCTCGGCCGCTCGAAGGCGCTCCCGCTCACCGTGCTGCTCTTCGTGGTCGCCCACTCGCTCATTCCGCACAAGGAGCTGCGCTTCGTCTTCGCCGCGCTGCCGTTGCTCGCCGCGGCCGCCGCGCCGGGGCTCGATCTCACCCGCCCGCCGGTGCACGTCGCGGTGCTGGTGCTGGCGGCGATCTCCCTCGTGTCGCTGCCGTGGCTCACCTTCGGGCGCATGGGCCTGAGCGATCCCCCGCGGGAGACGCCGGC
The DNA here is from genome assembly GCA_046351675.1 of Myxococcaceae bacterium. Lineage (GTDB taxonomy): Bacteria > Myxococcota > Myxococcia > Myxococcales > Myxococcaceae > Archangium_A. The sequence continues at coordinate 139,478 of JAXLYB010000009.1, read as the reverse complement.
GCTCGACTACGGCGGGCCGTACAACCGGCTCCTCGCGCGCGCGGGCAAGCTCGACGACGTGTGCGGTGTGCGCATCGCCGACTTCGCGCACTGGCGCACCGCCGGCTACGCGATCTTCCACCGCGAGGCCCCGCTCTACCGCGCCGAACGGCCCGGCGAGGGCGAGGGCCACTTCAACTACGTCATCGCGCGCCGCGGCGTGGTGACCGGCGCCACCGAGGTCGCCGCTGACGGCGACGTGGTGCTCTCTCGCCTCACTACGCCCTGCACTCCGGACCCTGCGTATGACTGGCACCTCGAGTGAATCGGGCGCCGTCGACGGCGCGCGCCAGCAGCGGCTGTGGAAGTGGTGGCTCGCGGCCATCGCGCTCTTCGCGTTCGGCCTGCGCGTGTTCCCCTTCTTCGGGCCCGAGGGCGCGTGGTCGCTGCACGTCGACTACGACGAGGGCGTCTACTTCTCCTCGGCCGCGTGGTGGTCGGAAGGGGTGTGGCCGTGGCGCGACTTCTTCTTCGTGCACCCGCCCGGGCACCTGGTGTTCCTACTGATCACCTCGGTGTGGACGAAGGGCTTCCTCGGGCTGTCCGGCGCGTTCGCGGTCGCGCGGTGGGTCGCGGCGATCGTGGGCGCCACCACCACGGTGCTCGTCGGCGTCACGGTGTCGCGCGTGCCGCGTGCACCGCTGGGCGCCTCGCTGCTCGCCGCGCTGCTCTACGCCACGTATCCCGAGCTGGTGCAGGTCGAGCGCGGGCCGTTCATCGAGCCCCTGCTGAACCTCGTCTGCGTGTCGGGTGCGCTGTGGGTGACTTCGGAACGCCGCCTCGCGCCGCTCTTCGCGGGCGTGTGCTTCGGCCTCGCGGTGGCGGTGAAGATCCTCGCCGCGCCGTGGGCGGTGGCGGCGGTCGTCGCGATGGCGCTGCGCTCGCGGCGTGACCTCGGGCTGGTGGTGCTCGGTGGCGCGCTCGGCGGCCTGCTGGGCTTCGCGCCGGTGTTCGTCGCGCCCGGCGCGTACCTCGACCAGGGCTTCCTCTTTCACCTGCACCGGCCGCCCGACGGCGACATCGCGCGGCTCCCGCGGCTGCTCGAGATCGTCACGGTGCGACACCTCGCCTCGCCGCTGCTCGCCGCGGCCTCGCTGGTGATCCTCGCGGTGCGGCGCCGCTTCGACTCGCCGCTGGTGCCGCTGGCGACCCTCGCGTGGCTGGGCACGTTGACCACCCTGCTCAGCGCCTCGGCGTACTGGAACCAGCACAACTCGCACCTCATCGCTTCCGAGGCCTTGCTCGCCGGCGTCGCGCTCGCCGCGTTCCCGCCTCGCCTGCGCGCGGTGGTGATGATCGCCACGTTCGTGTCGATCTGGACCTCGGCGAACCACTCCATTCGGCGCCTCGATCACGACCAGTCGCACTTCACGATCGCGCGCTCGCCGCTCGCCACCGATCCCGGCTGCGTCTACGCGTTCGAGCCGTCGTGGCTCATCGCCGCCAACCGGCTGGTGCCGAAGGAGACCGGCCCGATGATCGACAGCTACGCGACGCTGCTCGCCGAGGCGACGAAGGGCGGGCGGCGCTTCGAGAACGTCAGCCACGCGTTCTACAGCGTCACCATGCCGCCGGCGCTCGCGTCGTGCCGCACGCTGGTGCTCGGCGATCGCGGCACCTGGGAGCTCAACCCCGACCAGCTACGCCTGACCCACCACCCGGCCGGCGACGGCAGCAGCACCTGGGTCCGCTGACCGCGTGTCTTCGGCGAGGCCGGCCCCGAGCAACAGCACCAGGCCCATGCTGTACGGCGCCTGGAAGAGCGGGTCGTGCACCAGCGACAGCACGACGAACTGCGCGAGCGCCCCGAGCGTCAGCGCGCCCAGCGGCCTCGAGCGCGCGCGCACGCCGAGCCACGCCAGCAACGCGATGAAGCCCGCCGCGCCGACGAGCCCCGTCTCCGCCGCCATCGAGACGAACTGGTTGTGCGCCTTGCCGGGGTTGTCGCGCACGTGCTCGGGCATGTCGGGGCCGCCGAACTTCGACGGCCGGAACTGGCCCGGGCCCACGCCGACCAGCGGGTGTTGTCGAATCGCCTCGAGGCCCGCGCCGAGGTGCTGCGTGCGCTGCCCGCTGCCCTGGTCGGTCAAACCGGCGACGAAGCGCGCGCGCAGCGGCTCGACGGCGAGCACCGCCAACGCGCCCACCAGGCCCAGCGCGCCGATCGCCAGCAGCGCCTTCTTCGGTGAGGGAGACACGCGCGCCAGCGTCACCGCCACGCCCGCCGTCGCCGCCACCGCGCCCATGCGCGCGTAGGGGAAGAGCCAGACGGCGATGAACGCGAAGACACCGAGGCCGATCAGCACGCCGCGCCGCTTCACGTCGCGCGCCGCCGCGACCACCAGCACCACCAACGCGAGGCCCGACACGTGGCTGAACTTGAGGCGGTGGAAGAGCAGCCCGCCACCCATGTACCGGCTCGCCCCTTCGCTCACCGGCTCGTAGACGCGGTTGAAGGGAATGCGCAGCGCCTCGAGCCCCGAGAACGCGCTCTCGTTCGGCCACCACCCGAGGTGCTGGAGCCCCGCCACCGCGCACGACAGCGTCAGCGTGCCGAGCACCAGGGCGACGAGCCGCGAGCGCCGCTCGACCGACAGCGCCGCGACGGCCGCCGCGACGAAGGGCACGGTCGCCCAGTCGAGCGTGCGCGCGACGCCGGTCCCGTCGGGAGGGTTGCCACCGAGCGTCGGCGCCACCAGCGCCCACCCGATGAACGCGAGCAACGGCCACCACGCCTTCACCTGTTCGCGCGTGAGGCGGGCCAGCTGCGGCACGAACGAGGCCACGAGCGCGGCGAGCCCGATGGTGCCGATCAGCTCGTGCACCTGCACCCCGACGCCCCAGGTGGCGAGCGCCACGAAGCGCCAGGTGTCGACGAGCGGGCTCCGCGGCGGTGTCACGGCGAGGGCCTTACTGCACTCGCGCGGTCGGTGGACACCTCGTGTACAAGCGCCGCGTGACCGCCGCGCGTGCCAGGGAGCTGCTGCTGCGCTTCGGGGCGATCTGGTTGGCGCTGGCCGTGATCGGGTGGGTCTCGATGGTGGTCGCCGGCGGCCCGGTGAGCCCGTTCAGCGACGAGCTGGCGCGCTTCCCCTTCCTCGACATGTGGGCCCGGTGGGACGCGCAGTGGTACGAGCGCATCGCGCGCGAGGGCTACTTCTTCAGCGCCACCGAGCAGAGCTCCGTCGCGTTCTTTCCCGCGTACCCGCTGCTGATGCGTGCACTGACCGTGACCGGCCTCGGGCCGCTCGGCGCCGGCATCGTGCTCACCACCTGCCTCGGCGCGCTCGCCTTCGTGCTCTTCGAGACCTGGGCGCAGTGCTTCGTGCCGCCGCAGTCGGCGCGCCTCGCCGGCTGGGTGCTCGCGGTGTGGCCGCTGGCGTTCTTCCTCTACGGGGCGGTCTACAGCGACGCGCTCTTCCTGGTGCTGGTGTGCGGCGCCTTCCTCTGCCTCGAGAAGGGCTGGCCGTGGGCCGCAGTGCTGCTCGGCGCCATCGCCACCGCCACGCGCCCCGTCGCGCCTGCCGTGGTGCTCGGCCTGCTCGCGCGATCGCTCGAGCTGCGCTGGCGCAAGCACGAGCGCTTCCGCCCCATCGACTTCGTGCCGGTGCTCGCCGCGCTGGGCCTCGCCGGGTGGATGGCGTGGCAGTGGCAGCGCTTCGGCACGCCGACCGCGTTCATCGAGACCCAGGCCGGTTGGAACCAGACGCCCGGGCCGCGCACGTGGTTCAAGCTGAGCTGGGTGCAGGGTGAGCGCTTCTGGGAACGGCTGCCGCGCTCGCTGATGCACCTCGGGCTCTCGGTGCTGATGCTCGCGATGATTCCCCGCGTGTGGAAGCGGGTGGGCGCGGCGTACGCGCTGTTCGTCGCGGCGATCATCGGCCTCCCGTTCATCTCGAGCATCGACTTCATCGGGCTCGGCCGCTACGCGATCGCCGGCTTCCCCGCGGTGCTCGCGTTCTCCACGTGGCTCGAAGAGCACCCTCGCTGGGCGCGCGCGTGGTTCCCGGTGAGCGCGGTGCTGCTGGGCATCTGCGTCTCGAAGTTCGCGATCGGGCGGTACATCTCATGAGGGCGCGGCTGCTGGTGCTCGGGCTCGCGGCGCTGTGCCTCTCGATCGACTGCGCGCGCCACGTCGACGACTCCGACGCCTCGCTCTACACCGTCGTCGCGCGCCACCTCGTCGAAGACGGCTCGTGGACGCAGCTGCGCTACCTCGACGACGTGCACCCCGTGTACCGGGAGCACCTCCCGTTCGGCGTCTGGCCGCTCGCCGCGACGATTCGTGTCTTCGGCGAGGCCGCGCTCCCGTGGACCTCGGCGCTGTGGACGCTGCTGACCATCGCGCTGGTCATCGAGCTCGGCGCGCGGTGGAAGGACCTCGACTTCGGCGTTCGCGCGGGCCTGCTGCTCGCGACCACCGAGCGCTTCATCGCCTTCGGCGCCCTGCCCCGCCTCGATCCCGCGTTGATCTTCTTCTCGCTCGGCGCGTGCGTGCCCTTCGTGCTGCAGCGACGCGATCTGCCGGCGCTCGTGCTGGCGGTCGTGTCGGCGTCGATCGCGTGTCTCATCAAGGGCCCGTTCGGCCTGGTGCTCCCGCTCGGCGCGGCGCTCGCGGTGGCGGTCAGCGCGCGCGACTGGCGGTGGCTCGGCGTCGGCGCGCTCGTGGCGGTGCTGGCGGTGCTCCCGGTGGCGCTCTTCTTGTGGCGCAGCGACGACAGCTGGCTCGACGGCTACCTGCGCGCGCAGCTGCTCGCGTCGGCGACCGGGGCGCGCGTCGATGGCGAGACCGCGTGGTGGTTCCCGTTCTGGGCGGTGGGGGCGCTGTTCTGGCCGTGGTTGCCGCTCTCGGTGCTCGCGCTGTGGCTCGGTCGCAAGCAACCCTTCCTCGCCGCGTGGTCGCTCGCGGTGCTGGTCGCGCTGGCGCTGGCCGGTCGCAAGCTGCCGCACCACGTGCTGCTCGCCTTCCCGGTGCTCGCCCTGCTCGCCGCGTCGTCGCTCGAGCACCTGCCGCGGCTGCTGCGCGACGGCCTGCTGGGGCTGTGCTTCCTCATCGGGCCCGCCGCGACCTGGCTCAACCCGCCGCCCCGCGCGGCCGTGTGCACCACCCTCGCCGACACCTTCCGTGCGCTCCCGGCCGGCACTCGCGTCGCCGTGGTCGCTGACCCCGCGGGCCGTCACTGGCGCGAGCTGGCCACCCTCGCGCGCGACTACCGGCTGCGCCCCCTGCTCATCGCCACGCCCGAGCTGAAGCCGGTCGGGGTCGCGGGCGTGCTCCGCTTCGAGGACGAGTGGCGCTGGTCGCCCTGAGCTACTTCGCGGTCGCCGCCGCCTTGCGCTCGAAGGCCTTGAGCGTCTGATCGATCTCCGCGTTCACCTGCTTGAGCAGGTCCTGCTTCTCGCGGAACGGCAGGAACGCGCTCTTGAAGCCGCTGACCATCACCGTGGTGAGATCTTCGAGCGTCAGCCCCAGGTCGCGGTGCGCGATGAGGTACTCGCGCGTCACCGTGGTGTCGGTGATCAACCGGTTGTCGGTGTTGATGGTCACCCGCAGGCCGTAGTCGAAATAGAACTTCAGCGGGTGCGCCTTCAGGTCGTTCACCGCGCGCGTCTGCACGTTCGATGACGGGCAGCACTCGAGCGGAATGCGGTGATCGTTCACGTAGTTGAGCAGGTCGCCGTCTTCGCGCAGCCGCACGCCGTGCCCGATGCGGTGCGAGCCGAGGTAGTGCAGCGCCTGGCCGATCGACTCCGGGCCGTACGCCTCGCCCGCGTGCGCGGTGCAGTTGACGTTGTTCTTCAAGATGAGCTGGAACGCCTCGCGGTGCTCCTTCGCGGGGAAGTTCGCTTCCGCGCCGGCGAGATCGAAGCCCACCACGCCGCGGTTCTTGTACGCCACGCACAGCTCGGCGAGCCGCAGGCTGCTCTCGGGCGCCATGTGGCGAATGCCGCACAAGATGAGCCCGTACTTGAGCCGCGTCTCGTGCTTGGCCTTGCGCAGGCCCTCGAGCACCGAGTCGACGATGTGCGTCAGCTTGAGCCCGCGCGCCTGGTGCAGCACCGGTGCGTAGCGCACCTCGAGGTAGCGCACGTTCTCCGCCGCCGCGTCGATGCCCAGCTCGTACGCCGCGCGGAACAGCGCTTCCTCGGTCTGCAACACGCTGCAGGTCACGTCGAACGCGACCAGGTAGTCCTCGAGGTCCTTGCAGGTCTCGCCCTTGTGAATCGCGCGCGCGAGGCCGTCTTCGGTGTCGGCGGGCAGCTTCACCTTCTGCTGCTCGGCCAGCTCGAGGATCGTCTTGAGCCGCATGCTGCCGTCGAGGTGGCAGTGCAGATCGGTCTTCGGCAGCGCGTGCAGCAACGCCTCGGTCACTTCGAGCCGGGGGATCTGCAGCGTCGGGGGCGGCGGCGGGTGCCAGGCGGTCGAGCTGATGCCGGTGTCTCGCGCCGCGTCCTCTTCGTGGAAGGAAGGCATGCGCGACACGTTACGCCCGCACCGCGCGCGGGCGCCAATTTCAGTCGGGCACCAGGTACCGTGCGATGACCGTCTTCACCCCGAACTGCTCGAAGTGAATGGTCAGCTTGGCGTTGGGCCCGCGGCCGATGACCTCCATCACGCGCCCCTTGCCGAACTGGCTGTGGCGCACCCGCATGCCCTTCAGGTCGCCATCGGGGTTGTCTTGATGGAAGTCGGTCGATTGATCGTACGTGCGATCGACGTGCACGCCGCCGTCGTCTTCTCCGCGCCTGCGCACCATCGGAGGCCGGTGACTGGGGCGCTCGACCTCGGGGATCTCGTGGAACCCGAAGAGCTCTTGCGGCACCTCGGTGAGGAAGCGCGAGGGCGCGTTGAACTTGAGTTCGCCGAACAACGCGCGGCTCTGCGCCAACGAGCAGAACAGCCGGCGTCGCGCGCGCGTGAAGCCGACGTAGCAGAGCCGCCGCTCCTCGCTCATCTCTTCCTCGGTCGCGGTGGCGCTCGTCGCGCGCCGGCTGGGGAAGACCTCTTCTTCCATGCCGGTAATGAACACCGCGTCGAACTCGAGGCCCTTCGCGGCGTGCATCGTCATCAGCGACACGCGCTGGCTGGTCTGGCCCGTCTCGCCGTCGGCCTCGCCGACCAGGCTCAGCTGCTCGAGGAAGCCCTGCAGCGGGGGCACCTCGAGCTCGAGCGAATCACCGTCGGGCAACTCGCCAGCCGGCGCGGCGACCGGCGCAGGAGGCGGAGGCAACGGCGGCGGCAACGGCGCGGGCTCGGCGGGCCGCGGCTTCGGGCGAGGCGCGGGCCGCGCGAACTGAGAGAAGAGATCGCCCTGCGGCGAGGGCTCCAGCTCGGGCTCCGGCTCGGGGTCGGGCACGCCCGGCACGTCGAGGCTCGAGGGCAGCGGCACCAGCGACGGCAACGGCTTGCCCGCGGCGGCCAGGCGCTCCTCGCGCTGCTTGTCGAACTCCTGCGTCGCGGTGAGCAATTCCTTCAAGTTCTCCGCGCGGCCCGTCGATTCCTCGGTGCCTTCGGCGATGTGCATCTGCACGAGGCCCGTCTGCTCGAGCATGTACGTCGCCGCGCTCGTCGCATCCGCCGCCTGCCGCGCGAAGGCCACCAACCGGTCCAACAGCTCGCGAAACCCCGTCAGCCGCTTCACCGCGCCCTGGTTGAGCGAGGGCACGCGATCGGGCACCGCGAGCGCCTCGTAGAGCGAGACGCCCTGGTCCGCCGCGTACTCCCGCAGCCGCTCGACCGTCGTCTCGCCGATGCCGCGGCCGGGCACGTTGATCACCCGCTCGAGATCGGCGTCAGACTTCGGGTTGGCCATCAGGCGCAGGTAGCTCGCCGCGTCCTTCACTTCGGCGCGCTCGTAGAAGCTGCGGCCCGACACCAACACGTACGGCACGCGCATCAGGCGAAACGTCTCTTCGAGCACGCGGCTCTGCGCGTTGGCGCGAAAGAAGACCGCCATCTGCTGGTAGTCGGCGATGCCGTCGCGACGGAGCGCGTGGATGCGGCCCGCCACCTCCTGCGCTTCGCCCCGCTCGTCGCGGCTCACCAACAGGCCCAGCGGCTCACCCTTCGCGCGCGCGCTCCACAGCTTCTTTTCCATGCGGCGCTTGTTGCGGCTGATCACCGCGTGCGCCGCCTCGAGAATGGTCTGGTCCGAGCGGTAGTTCTGCTCGAGCTTCACCACCTTGCAGCCGGGGTACTCGTTGGGGAAGTTGAGGATGTTGTCGACCTCGGCGCCGCGCCACCGGTAGATGCTCTGGTCGTCGTCGCCCACCACCACCAGGTTCGTGTGCGGGCCGGCCGGCGCGAGCAGCTTGAGCAGCTGGTACTGCACCGGGTTGGTGTCCTGGAACTCGTCGACCAGCACGTGCCGAAACCGCCGCTGGTACTTGAGCCTGACCTCTTCGTTGGTGCGGAACAGCTCGACCACCAGCAACAGCAGATCGCCGAAGTCGACCGCGTTCGCCGCGCGCAGCAGCTGCTGGTACTTGCGGTACACGCGCTGCACCGCCTGCGCCTTCGGGTCTTCGCCCGGCTTCATGTCGTCGGGCAGGCGGCCCTGGTTCTTCTCGCCGTCGATGCGGCTGAGCAGGTCGCGCGGAGAGAGCAGATCGGAATCGATGCCCACCTCGCGCAGCGCCCGCTTCGCGACCTGCATCTGGTCGCCGTCGTCGTAGATCACGAAGCTGCGATCGAGCCCCACCGCGTCGGCCTCGCGGCGCAAGATCAACGCCGACGCCGAGTGGAAGGTGCTCACCGTCAGCCCCGACGCGCCCTCGCCCAGCAGGTGCTCGAGGCGTTCCCGCATCTCGCGGGCGGCCTTGTTGGTGAAGGTCACCGCCAGCACGCGCCACGCCTCGACGCCGCGATCGCGCACCAGCGACGCGATGCGCCGGGTGATCACGCGCGTCTTCCCCGAGCCCGCGCCCGCCAGCACCAGCAACGGGCCGCGCTCGTGCAGCACCGCGTCGCGCTGCGGCGGGTTCAGGTCGTCGAGCAAGTCCGACGAAGGGGAAGGAGAAGTGGGAGGAGTCTCTTCGGTCATGCCGCGTCTGCCGAAGACGCCAGTACTCCACGTCGCAGCAGTTCCGCCAGCATCGGCTCGAGCTCCGGCAGCTGCACCCCTGCCATGGCAGCGAGGGCGTCGAGGGAATCGGGCGACGAGCGCACCGCGTCGAGCACCCTCAGCTCCCGAACGCTCGCGTGGCGCGCGAACAGGGCCGCGAGCTCGTCGTTGAAGAACAGCGTGCCGGGCGACGCCATCGCGCGATCGATGACCGCCTGTTCCTCGGCGCGCGCGCGGGCGCAGAGCTCGTCGACGATCTCGTAGATCCACCGCGCGCCCTGGCCCACGTCTTCCTTCGAGAAGCGGAAGCGGCCTTCACCGCGCGAGGCGAGCACCACCTTCACCGCGTCTTCGCCCTTCACCAGCGAGCTGCCGACGGCGGCGGTCGCGCGCACCAGGTGCCCCTGCGACGTCACCACCGAGGCGCGGCCCAGCGCGTCTTCGATCTCCAGCGTGCCCTGGCAGTCGAGCTCGGCCAGCATGCGCAACAGCCAGATCGCGCCGACGCTCCGCAGCTCGACCTTCACGTCGCGCCGCGCGCTCAGCGCGTCCCACACCTGCGCCCGCGGCCTCACCAGCAGCGCCACCGCGTCGGTCAACTCACGCGCCTTGCCCGACTTCTTCAGGTACGCGCGCGCGCCGGCCCGTGCCGCCTTGAGCGTGTCGACCTCGGCCTCGTGGGCCGAGAGCACCATCACCGCGATCTCCCGATGCACCACGTCGGCGCGCAACCGGCGCAACAGGCCCCAGCCGTCGAGCTTGGGCAGATCGAGATCGGCCACCAGCGCGTCGAAGGGCTTCTGCACCGCGAGCTGCAGCGCCGCCTGGCCGTCGCCCACCGCCTCCACGAGGTAGCCGGCGCCGTCGAGCTGCCGCGCGAGCAGCTTGCGCAAGTGCACGTCGTCTTCCACCAGCATCAGGCGCGGCTTGAAGCCACTGGCGATCGCCGCCGCGGGTGCGAAGGGCTGCGTGGTCGCCGCCTCTTCCCACACCACCGGGCTCTCTTCGGCGTCGAGGATCTGGCCGAGCGCGCGATCACCCTGCAGCGAACCGAAGCGCCCTTCCTGCAGCTCACCCTCGACGAAGCTCGCCGCGCCCTCGAACGGAGTGCCCGGGAAGACCCGCACCGTGCCCGTCAGCCGCGCGCGTGCCGCGAAGCCCAGCACCCGCGTGCGCAACGGCGCCAGCTGCACCTGGGTGCGATCGATCTCGTTGATCAGCTCACGGGTGCGCGTCGCGATGTCCTTCGTGAAGGGCACCTTCCAGAGATCGGTCGCGCCCGCGCGCAGCCACTCGAGCACCGTGGGCACCGACACGTCGGCGAGCACGCCCGCGATGGTCACGGGAAAGGTCGCGCCGGTCGAACGCAACGAGAGCACCACCTGGCGCCCGGTGCGCTTCGGCAAGAACTCCTCGACCAGCACCACGTCGGGGCGAAAGAGCGCCACCTGCGTCGCGATGCCCTCGACCTCGTCGGTGTCTTGCACGTTGAAGCCCGCAGCGCGCAACGGCTCGCACAACGCCGCGCGCATCGTGCCCGACGCGATGACGAACACCCTCCGCGCGAGGTCTTGCGTGGTCTCTGCCGGCCCCTTCGCCATCAGGTGCGGCACGTTGGCAGAATCAAAACCCGCAGCCCAGCCGCACCGTCAGCGTCGACGCGCCCGTCAAACCCACCAGCTCGCCCACCACCTCGACGTGGTTGATCAACGCGAACGGCGCGAGCAGCAGCGTGGTGAAGACGTTGACCAGGTCGCCGACGTGGGTGTGCTCGGAACCGAACGGCCGGTGGAACAAGAGCGTCGAGGTCCACCAGGGGCTGGTGAGGCCCACGCCGATGCGCAGCCCGAACAGCCCGTCGGGGCCTCGCGCGTACTGCACGCCGGGGGGCAGCTGCGCGTCGCCGAAGCCACTGCTCGAGCCGATGAAGGGCGTCACGCGAAGAAAAACCATCACGTCGGGCATCAACTCCTTCGGCTTGGGGTCGTCGCGCGTCCACGCCCAGCCCGCCCGCAGCTGCAGCCCGTACGACGTGCGAAACGGAGAGAAGCCCACGGCCTGGCTGAACTCGAAGCCCATGCCTCCGAAGGGCATGCCCCACGCGCGCGCCGTGCCCACCGCCGCGCCGACGTAGAGCGCCACGCCCGCCGCCGACCGCTCGCCCAACCCCGCGATGCCGGTGAGATCGGCCTGCACCGGCAACAGCCGCTGATCCGTCGGGTCACCGGGGCCGGCCGCGTGCAGCATCAGCAGAAGGGCCCAGGTCACGCGCGCGAGTGTACGACCAAACCGCACACCGCGACGACGGGGTGACGAAGTGCGGAGCTCGCGAAAGCCCAGTTAGACTTCGCCTTGAGGGTGGTCATGTCGACGCTCAGCACGCGCGTGAGGCAGTTCAAGAAGTACGCGACCTACATCAAGGGCTACTTCGACTTCGATCGCGCCTCGAACCAGATCGTTCGGCGCACCGACTTCACCAACTGCCCTCGGCCGGTGCTGTTGCTCTACGGCTTCATGGCCACGCGCCAGAGCTTCGAGATCCTCGAGCACCGCCTGCGCCGCGATCAGTTCTGCGTGTGGTCGATCAACCTCGGCGGGTGGAAGAACGCGTTCAACACCGACGCCATCGACGTGCTCGCCGAGAAGGTGCGCGACAAGATCGACCGCCTCTACGATCGCTTCCCCCAGATGGGGCCGCTGAGCATCGTCGGCCACAGCAAGGGCGGGCTGATCGCCAGCTATTACATCAAGCGCCTCGGCGGAGACCGGCGCGTGAAGAACCTCGTCACGCTCGGCACGCCGCACAACGGCTCGCCCTCGGCGTACTTCGGCATCGCGGCGTACGGCCTCATCTCGCGCAGCATCTGGCAGCTCACCCCGATGTCGCCCTTCATTCGCCGCCTGAAGATGGGCGCCTTCCCCCGCGACGTGCGCCTCACCTCGATCTTCTCGAAGGCCGACAAGGTCAACTCGTTCCCGTCGTGCATCCTCGAAGACGCGGGCGTCGCGCCCAACCTCCACAACATCGAGGTCGCCGACGTGGTGCACCGCGAGTTCCTCACCAGCCGCACCGTCTACGGGGTGGTGCGCCGCGAGCTCTTCACCGGCTACGGCCTCGAGGTGCCCGCCGAGCCGCGCAGCAAGCGCCTGATTCCCATTCGCTGACCCGCCCTGACAGTGCAGGCGCGCGTGGTGTAAGGCCCTTCAGACCGTGCAGCCGAGCAAGTGGGACCTGGTCCTCGAACAGAAGCCGATCCCCATCCAGGAACACCTCCTCGAGGAGGTCAGCAAGCTCTTCGCCGCCGACCTGCGCGCGTGGCCGCCGAAGCTCGACGAGCTCGACCCGCAGACCGGCGCCCACCTCGCGCAGCTGCTCGCCGAGGCCCCGTTGCGCCCCGACCCCCGCCTGTACGTCGAGGCCTTCGTGCTCGCCCGCTTCGACCTCGGGCGCGAAGTCGAGGCCTTCGACGACCACCTCCGGAACCACCGGTGGCTGGCGACCGGGCTGGCGGCTAAAGACAAGCCCATGCTGCTGTTCCTCGCGCGGTTCTTGACCGAACAGCTCCTGGCGCTCTCCGAGCACACCCAGGGGCGGCTCAAGCGCACCCACCTGCTGGACGTGCTGGCCCGCACCGAACGACACTTCTTCGCCTCAGGGACCCCCTCGTGAACCTCGTCACCTCGCCGCCCCCGGGCGCTTCCGCGCTGTCGACCGCCCGCCCGCCCAACAAGCTGCCGCGGCCCAACGACCCGTGCTGGTGCACCAGCGGCAAGAAGTACAAGAAGTGCCACGCCGAGCTCGACGTCGAGTACCTCAAGGAAGAGCGCAAGCGCCTCGAAGCGAACCGCGTGCGCCCCGGCAAGGTCTCTCCGAAGCGCACCGTGCCGGCGACCATTCCGCTCCCCGACTACGCCGCCTCGGGCACGCCGGGCCGCGGCTCGGGTCGCGTGACGCGCACCGCCGAAGAGCTCGTGCGCATGCGCCGCTCGTGTCAGGCCGCCGCGCGCATCTTGCGGCTGGCCGGTGAGTTCGTGAAGCCGGGCATCACCACCGACGACATCGACGCCTACGTGCACGAGCTGACGATCAAGGAAGGCGGCTACCCCAGCCCGCTCAACTACCGCGGCTTCCCCAAGTCGGTGTGCACCTCGGTCAACGAGGTCATCTGCCACGGCATCCCCGATGATCGAAAGCTGCTCGACGGCGACATCGTGAACATCGACGTCACGATCTTCCTCGACGGCATGCACGGCGACACCAACGCCACCTTCTTCGTCGGCACCGTCGACGACGAATCGCGCCAGCTGGTGCGCGTGACGCGCGAGTGCCTCGACAAGGGCATCGCCGCGGTGAAGCCGGGCCGCCCCATCAGCGACATCGGCCGCGAGATCGAGAAGCACGCCGACCTCTACGGCTACGGCGTGGTGCGCGCGTACTGCGGCCACGGCATCGGCGAGACCTTCCACGCGCCGCTGCAGATCCCCCACTACTTCGACGCGCGCTCGACCACCAAGATGGAGGTCGGCATGACCTTCACCATCGAGCCGATGATCGCGCTCGGCACGTGGGAAGAGACCACGTGGGACGACGACTGGACCGCCGTCACCCGCGACCTGCGCCGCACCGCGCAGTTCGAGCACACCATCCTCGTCACCGAGACCGGCAGCGAAGTGCTCACCCAAGAGACCTGAACCGTGATCACCCTCGCTGCGGCGCTCGTCGCGTCGCTCAGCCTCGGCCAGACCTTCGTGTGGACCGACTCGAAGGGCGAGGAACACTTCACCGACGATCGCGCCTCGATCCCGAAGGGCGTGAAGGTGCGCACCACCGAAGGCGACGAGATCTCGACCGTCGAGAGCGCGCCGCCACCCCCGAAGAACGCGCAGCCCCTCAAGGGCGGCAAGGCCAAGCCGGGCGAAGACCCGTGCGTGCAGGCCAGGCAGCGCGCCGACAAGCTGGCGACGCAACTCCAGAAGGCGAAGGACCAGCACGAGATCGCCCTGCTGCGGTTCGACGGCAAGTGCGCCGAGATTCGGGAGCGCTTCGGGGCCGAGGAAGAGGCGCGGTGCCTGCGCCGTGGCCGCCGGCCGGTGAGCGCCCCGCAGCCCACGTACGGCCAGCTCGAGCTCGACGCGAACGCCGCGGCCGAGACCCTGCGCAAGCTGCAGGTCGGTGGTTGCGTCCCGTGAAGCGCGCCGGGCTCCTGCTCCTGCTCGTCGCCGGGCTCGCGCGCGCCCAGCACGCCGACGACGATCTCGCCAACGCCTTCGGCCCCCAGAAGGAACTGCGCGTCTTCGAGCCCGAGCGCAACGTGGTGCCGCCGCCGCTCCCCGATGACCCCAACGCGGCGCTGCGCGGCACCTTCGAGGCCGATCTCGCCGCCGCGACGAAGCTGCTCGAGTCCGGAGACGCGGCCGGGGCTCGCGACGCCGTGCCGCTGCTCGAGCTGAGCGCCTTCGTGCTCGGCGGGCCCGACCGCGTGCGCGTGCAGCAGCTGGCCCGCAAGGCCGCCCTCGCCGCCGGAGATCGCAAGGCCCTCGAGGCCATCGACGAGAAGTGGCTCGCCGCGTGCGGCCCCACCGAGGTCGCCGCGTGCCGCACCGCCGCGCTCGAGGCCCTCGCCGGCTCGAACAAGGCCCGCGCCGACCAGGTGCGCGCGGCCGACGCCTGCCTCACCAACGCCGAGAAGAACTCCGGCAAGCCCGCGCCCGCCTGTCTCGCCAGCGCGCTCGCGCTCTACAAGAAGGCCGACGACACCCTGATGGTCTCGCGCGTCGAGCTGCTCGGCGCCCTCGCGCTCGCCGCCGACCCGAAGCAGCTCAAGGCCGCGAAGAAGGCGCTCTCGAAGGTCGCCGAGGCCGTCGACGGCCGCAACGGGCTGGTGCGCCAGGCCGCGTTCGACGCCCGCGCCCAGCTCGAGCTCAAAGACGGCAAGCTCGAAGACGCCGTGCGCAGCGCGCTGCAGGGCGCCGAGGCGCTGGCCAGCACCCTGCCCCTCGAGCGCCGCTTCTGGGCGCGCACCCCGCTCGTCGATCAGCTCTGCGACGCGTGGGACAAGGAAAAGGGCCGCGACGCGTGCCGGCAGCTCGAGAAGGCCGTCATCGGGTACTACGTGTTCCACGACTTCTCCCTCGAGCACCTCGCCGATCGCCAGCTCATCAGCCACGAGAAGCTGGTCGCGGTGAACGAGCACTACGGCGTGCTGATTCGCGAGTGCCTCGCCGCCGAGATCCGCGAGCTCAAAGACAAGGCCGCCGTCAGCTACCTGGTGAACTGGCTGGTGCTGCGCACGGGCCGCGTCGACAACTTCCACTCGGTCAGCACCGACCAGGACCAGAGCCGCTTCGTGCGCTGCCTGCGCGAGCAGTTCGGCTTCTGGCGCTACCCGACCCACGAGGGCGACCCGCAACGCATCCAGCAGGGGTTCTCGGTGAAGAGCACCCTGCGCGTGACCGAGGAAACGGCGCCCGAGTAGGTCGGGGGTGCTCGGCGCGGCCGCGGTCGTCGCCCTCGCGAAGTGGCGGGAGGTCGAAGCGCGGCTCGCGTCCGGCCAGCTGCGCCCGTGGGACCTCGTTCACGACGGCCAGGTGTGGAACACGCTCGAGGCCTCGCCCCAGTTCGAGTTCGCGTGCGAGGAGCCAGTCGCGCGCGAGCGCCCTGCCTCTGTTCTGCCGCCCCTCGCCGCAGGCTGTGCTTGCGCCGCGCGCGCCCGCCGGGCACTTGAAGGGCATGGCAGCGCTCGGTCTCGGTCTCGCCGCCCTCGGGCGCCCCGGCTACATGACGCTGGGGCACGCGGGCGATCTCCCGTCTCTCGACCAGGCGGCGATGGAACGCCACGCGCTGACCGTGCTCGACGCCGCGTGGGCCGCCGGGGTGCGCCACTTCGACGTCGCCCGCAGCTACGGCCGCGGCGAGCAGTTCCTCGCGCGCTGGCTCACCGAGCGCCGCCCCGCGCCCGGCTCGTTCACCGTCAGCTCGAAGTGGGGCTACCGCTACACCGGCGGCTGGCGCGCCGACGCCGAGGTGCACGAGGTGAAGGACCACTCGCGCGCCCACTTCGAGAGCCAGTGGGCCGAGACCACCGCCGTCCTCGGCGCGTGGGTGGGCGTCTACCAGGTGCACTCTGCGACGCTGGAAAGCGGCGTGCTGAGCGACGACGCGGTGCTCGACGCGCTGGCACGCGTGCGCGACGGAGGCGTCGCGGTCGGCGTGTCGGTCACCGGCCCGCGCCAGGGCGACGTCATCGACACCGCGCTCCTCGTCTCGCGCGGCGGCCGCCGCCTCTTCGACTGGGTGCAGGCCACGTGGAACGTGCTCGAGCCCTCGGCCGGCCCAGCGCTCGCGCGCGCCCACCGCCTCGGCGTGCACACCATCGCCAAGGAAGGCCTCGCCAACGGCCGCCTCACCGCGCGCGGCGACGTGCCCGCATGGCTCGAGCTCGCCGCAGCCGCCGGCGTCGCCCCCGACGCGCTCGCGCTCGCGTCTTCCCTCGCGCAGCCCTTCCTCGACGTGGTGCTCAGCGGCGCGGCGACGGTGCCGCAGTTGCTCTCGAACGCCACCGCCACGCGCCTCGGCGCGCCATTGCCTGCTTTCGAAGCGGTGGTCGAACCGCCCGACGCCTACTGGAAGCGGCGAGCACGCCTGCCGTGGACCTGAGCGCCCCTCAGGGCATCTCGGGCGCCGGCATCATCAGGTGGAAGATGTGGCACGTGCCCGCGTCCTGCGTCGCCGACGGGCAGTTGTCCTGCAGGGTGAGCGCCGGCGTGGTCGCCGCGTCTTCGAAGCAGCCGTAGCCGAAGCGCCGGCCGGTCGGGAGCTTGGTGCTCGAGCCCGGAGGCCCGCCCCACAGCTCGGCCCAGATCAGGTAGTCGCTGGCGGTCTGCGTGTTGACGAAGGCGAGGTTGACGCCCTGCCCCAGCTGCGGGTTCGTCACGCGCGTCACGTCGAGGCCGTAGACCACCGCCACGTTGCCGTCTTCGATGGCCGAGGGCGCGTTGCGGTCGGCCGCGAGGGTCGCCAGGCGCGCGCAGGTCATCGCCGAGCCGTCGTTGGCCGTCTTGCGAATGAAGCGCGTCGCCGCCGACTGCGGGCTGAGCGTGAGGCCGGCCCAGTTCGCGCGCGTGTCGAGCTCGACGCGCGGCTGAATGAAGGTGCCCAGCGCGGTGCAGTGGCCGTCGGTGCAGAGCGGAATCGGGCGGTCGTCGACCCAGCTCGTCACGCACGCCGACTGCAACGTGCACACCTGCGAGCACTTGGGGCACGAGCCGTAGTTCGGCGGCTCGCAGCCCGGCTGGCCCTTGCAGTCGGTGTCGTCGCAGTCGGTGAAGCCGTTCTTGTCGTTGTCGAGACCGTCACCGCAGATCTCGTGCGTGGGCACGGGCGAGCACGCAGGGGCAGCCAGCACCGCGCAAACCAGCGCGGCGCACGCCAACAGGGCCGAAGTTCTCATGGGCACTTTCCGGTGCAGCTGCGGTCAGCGGGAATGCACGCCTGCTGCCCGGTGGTGAGGGTGAGGCACGCGAAGCCCTGCGGGCATTCCTGCTGGCCGGGGCCACAAAACCGCGCGCACACGCTCTGGCCGACGCCGGTACCGCCGTCGGGCAGCGAGACGGGCAGCGCCACGCAGGTGCCGCCCGCGCACTCGGTCGACGAGCTGCACGCGCCGCAGTGCGGGAAGGTGGTGGTCGCGGCGTTGCACACGTTCGTCACGCCGTCGCACAACTCGCAGCTGCGGCAGGCGCTGGTCGTCTGGCACACGCGCATGCCGCCCACCGTCGGGCCCTCGCACTGGTGCGTGGTGGTGTTGCAGCGCTGGTCGAGCGCGCAGCCCTGGTTGCTGTTGCAGCCCGTGACGCACGACGCGCGCTGGCCCGACGCGGTGCAGATGGTGCCCAGCGGGCACTCGGCGTCTGAACCGCACGACGGCTTGCACTCGCCCACCGTCGCCCCGGGCGAGATCGAGCACGACTTGTTGAGCGCGCAGTCGCCGTCGGTCATGCACTCGCTGACCGGCTCACAGACCTTGTTCACGCAGCGCAGCGTCGCCGCGCCGCAGTCGAGGTCTTGCACGCACTCGGCGACGCACAGCTTCAGCCGCGGGTCGCAGGTGGTGCCGAACGGGCAGATCTGCTGGGCCGCCACGCACTTGCCCTGCGCGGGGTCGCACTTCTGCGTCGCGTCGCCGCAGTCGGGGGTCGCGTTGCAGGTGCGCAACGAGTTGGGCACGCACTCCGCGAAGTTGTTGCAGGTCGCCGGCTGGCCCGTGGACGTGCGGTTGGGCCAGCACTGCTTCACGCCGCCCTTGTCCTGGCAGGTCGCGCCGCGCGCGCAGTCGCTGTCGAGGGTGCACGCCGTGCCACAGAACTTGCGGTTGAGCGTCGTGTCGAGCACGCAGTTGTCGCCCATGCCGCCGCATTCCTTGTCGGTCGCACAGCTCTGGCAGAAGCCCTTGAGCGGCCGGCACGAGCGGGTCGAGCTGTCGCAGAACTCGGTCATGCCGCACTCCGAGTCGCCCTTGCAGCCGGTGATCTCGGTGACGCACAGGCCCGTGTAGTTGTTGCAGAACCGCGGCGTCGCGAACGGGTCAGACGACGAGCAGCTCAGGTCGCTCAGGCAGATGCACTGGTGGCGCACCTTGTCGCAGCGCAGCGACCCGCATTCCGCGTCGACGTTGCACGAGCGCCCCACGAAGTCGGCGGTGCCGGCGTCTTCGGGCAACGGCGGCGGCTTCACCGGGCAGGCCATCAGCCCGAGCGAGGCCACCGCCATCAAGACGACGAGAACGCCGGGAAAACCGGGAGATCCGGGACGCATCAGGACCGTGGCCTCTAGCCCAGAGGCCCGACCCGATCCACCCTTCGCACAGCCCAATTTTCAGCGGTTCATGCCGCCGAGGAACTCCGCGTTCCCCTTGGTCGGCCGCATGTGCTTCAGCACGAATTCCATCGCGTCGATGGGCGTGAACGGGTGCAGCACCTGCCGCAGCGCCGTGATGCGCACCAGGTCGGCCGGGGTCAGCAGCAGCTCTTCTTTGCGCGTGCCCGACTTGTTGATGTCCATGCAGGGGAAGATGCGCTTCTCGAAGAGCTTCCGGTCGAGCACGATCTCCGAGTTACCCGTGCCCTTGAACTCTTCGAAGATCACCTCGTCCATGCGGCTGCCGGTGTCGATCAGCGCGGTGCCGATGATGGTCAGCGAGCCGCCTTCCTCGATGTTGCGGGCCGCGCCGAAGAAGCGCTTGGGGCGGTGCAGCGCGTTGGCGTCGACACCACCGGACAGGATCTTGCCCGACGGCGGCACCACCGTGTTGTAGGCGCGCGCGAGGCGGGTGATCGAGTCGAGCAAGATGCACACGTGCTTCTTCTGCTCGGCCAGCCGCTTGGCCTTGTCGATCACCATCTCGGCGACCTGCACGTGGCGCGTGGCCGGCTCGTCGAACGTCGAGCTGACGACCTCGCCGCGCACCGAGCGCTGCATGTCGGTGACCTCTTCGGGCCGCTCGTCGACGAGCAACACGATCAGGTAGATGTCGGGGTGATTCTTCGCGATGGCGTGCGCGATGTTCTGCAGCATCACCGTCTTGCCGGCCTTGGGAGGCGCGACGATCAGGCACCGCTGCCCGAGCCCGATGGGGCTGAACATGTCGATGATGCGCGTCGTGAAGTCGCCCGACTCGTGCTCGAGCGCCATCTTGTGCGTGGGGTACAGCGCGGTGAGGTTGTCGAAGAGAATGCGTTCCTTCACCTCGGCGCTCAGGGGGTCGCTGAAGTTGATCTTCTCCACGCGCTGCAGCGCGAAGTAGCGCTCGCCCTCGCGGGGCTGGCGAATCGGGCCCGACACCGTGTCGCCCGGGCGCAGGTTGAAGCGGCGCACCTGCGACGGCGAGACGTAGATGTCGTCGGGGCTGGGCTGGTAGTCGGAATCGGCCGAGCGCAGGAAGCCGTACCCGTCGCTCATCTGCTCCATCACGCCCTCGGCCTGCACCTCGTACCGCTTCTCGGTGACGTTGGTGAGAATCGCGACCAGCAGCTCCTGCTTCTTGAGCCCCTGCGTGCCCTCGATGCCCAGGTTGTGGGCCATCTTCGAGAGCTCGGTGATCTTCATGCGCTTCAGGTCGTTCAGCTTGAGCACCTGGAGCTTGCGCGCGGGGGCCGCGTCGCCGCTCTCTTCGGAGCTCTCGCCGCCGTCGGCCACCGCCGCCTCGCCCGACAGCCGCGCTTCCTGCAGGTCGTCGTCGCGCACCGCGTGGTTGCCGGCCACCGCCGCCGCCACCGGGGCCTCGCCCTCGTCACGGTCAGGGCGCTCGTCACGCTCTTCGCGCTCTTCCGGCTCGGCCTCGGCCGCCGACGCGCTGACCTCCTCGAGCTCGGGTCCGTCAGAGGTCTCCTCTTCGGCCGCGCGGCCCTTCGCCTTCTTCTTCGGCTTCTCGTCGTCCTTTCCGCGGCGACGGGGGGACTTCGAGTCTTGAGCCTTCGAGCGAGCCTGGGCCATGTGTGGGAGAGACCAGAGGAGAGGCGCAGCAACTGCCAGTCAGAGGGCTGCGGGGTTTGTGCGGGCGTGCGCGTGCAGCAGCACTTCGCCCGTGACGGCGAAGTGCAAGGTACGGACAGCCCCCTGCCCTGTCAAGCCAGACCTTTGGCTACTGGGCGAAGCCGCAGCCGCCGTCGGCCACCGGGCACATGGCGGTGCCACCACCGTCGACGGTGAACGAGCCCGGGTACGCGGTGACACGCTGCGAGACGCGGTACCGAATGGGGTCGTTGGTGAGGCGGTGCACCGCCGCGACGTCGGCGAAGAACACGCCGGCCCCCACGCGCGCGCTCGAGAGGCACGTGCAGCCCACCGGGGTCGCCGAGTAGGTCGTGTAGGTCGCCATGTTCTGCTTGGTGAAGAGCATGCGGCCGTTCGACGCGCTCTGGGGCAGGTACCACGGCGTCAGCGACTGGTCGTTGAAGGCGAAGATGCGCCGCTGGCCACCGGCGCAGAGGCCGGCGTCGCTCGTGCCCGAGCCACCGCAGAAGGTGAACTCGAACGCCAGCTCACCCGGCGGGTCCATGCCGCCGTCGACGTGATCGAGATCCCACGAGATCTCCCAGCTCTGGTCGCCCGCGAGCCCGCCGAGGTTGTACTGGAAGCGGTCCTTGTCGGTGTCCACCGCGTCGTAGTCGTTGAGACCGCGCAGGCGGTTGGTGTTGGTGGGCATGAACCAGTCGGGGTCGAGGTACTTGCCGTAACCGAAGGTCAGCTCACCGGTCGACACCGTGGTCGCGCCGCTCAGCGACGCCATCGCCGGGCCGCCCAGGCGCATCGCCTCGTCGGCGTCGTCGCGCCACTCGAGCACCATCGTCCAGTCGCGGTCGTCGGCGTACTTCGCCGCGCCGAGGCCCTCGTCACGGAACATCACGTACCATTCCGAGGCCGTGTTGGCGGCGATGGGAATCGCGCCGACCAGGTTCTTGATGTCGCGCAGCGCCGGCAGTTCCTCGCTGCGCTGGGCCCACAGGCAGAACGGCGGGTCGTTCGAGGCGCAGATGGCGTTGTTGAGCGCCGGGTCGACGTCTTCAGCCCACGGGCAGAGCGTGCGGTTGGTCTTGCAGGCGGTCTGGCGATCCTGCGGGGTCGCGCCCGAGGTCACCGGCTGCACCACGCGCAGCTGCCGCGCCGGCGTCATCGAGAGCGGCGGGTAGCGGCCACCCGTGGTCGCCGCCGTCACGCGGTAGCGCAGGGTCGACGGCGACGCGCGCGCCGGCAGCGTGATGTGGAACCACTCTTCGTCGGGCACGTGCGCCAGCTTGCCGACCAGCGTCGTCGAGCCGTTGGGCGAGAGCGTGACCGCCTTGGCGGTGGCCACCGTGTCGTTGGGCTCGGTCATGTCGAGGTCGGGCAGCACCTGCACGTTCACCGTGTACTTGAGGCGCAGATCGCCCTTCACCGGCGTCATCTGGCCCTGCGCCTTGAACCCGCTGATCTGCACCTTGTACGTGCCGGTCATCGGCGCCAGGCGCGCGGTCGCCAGGTCGATTTCCTGGAACTCGTTGTCCATCACGCCTTCGGAGATCGGCCCGCCCATCGGGTCGAGCAGCGTGTACTGGAGCCGGAACGGCGGCGGCGGGTTGGTCGGGTGCGGCCCGGCGCTCGTGTCCTCACCGATGTGCAGGTAGATGATCTGCCGGCCGGCCGAGGTGACGTCGAAGCTGTAGAGGTCGACGTCGTCGTTCGTCGCCAGGTAGCCCGCCTGGCTGCCCTGCACGCCGCTGGTGCCCGCGCTGAGCGCGATCACCGTCGCCGTCGAGTCGTTGGGCTCGTTGACGTCGGGGTTCTCGATCATCTCCATGCACAGCGTGTAGGCGTTGCGGTTGTCGACCTTCGCCTGCGCCCCGCCCGCCTCGTCGGCGACCAGCACGTAGAGCGCCGCGTTCGAGTCGCTGAACGGCACGATGAGGTCGATCGGCTTGGGCGCCGCGGCGCCGTGCTTGTCGATGCCGTTGGCGACGCTGAGCTGGTTGTCGGCGCGCAGCACGTTCAACGAGAAGTTCACCGCGGTCTGCGGCACGCGGTAACCGCCGTTGACGTGCAGCAGCGAGCGCGCGGTGAGGCCGGCCGGCGCGGTGGTCGTGTACCAGTCCTGGTCGACGCCGCCGTCGGCGAGCCGGCTGATGTACACGTCCTGGATGCAGGTCGGCATCGCGCCGCCGGTGGCGATGGTGATCGAGCAGTGTGCCGGGTCGCCCTTCGCCTCGTCGATGGTGTTGCAGTAGTCGGGCGGCAGCATGCCGGTGTCACAGACCGGCTCGTCACCGTTGATGCACTCCTCCATCATCTTCGGGCAGCCGCTGAACGCGACCGCGGCGAGGGTGACGGCGCCAATGAATGAAACGTGCTTTCGCATGTGGCTTTCCTTCGTGGATTTTCGGCCCGAAGTCGGTTCAACCCAGCTTGGTTCGACCGGTCACGGCGTGGTCTGAACCGCCGTGCGGCAGCCTGCCACGAAATCATCCGGTTGAATTCGAATCACGCCGTCGTGGGGCGCCTTGATGCCGCCCACCGGGTAGCGCGAGCTGGTGTGGCGGAAAGTCCGGAGCGAGGTGCGGCCCGTCTGGTCGTCGCCCGGCAGCATCGAGAAGGTGACGAAGATGTCGTTGTAGCCGGCGCCGCGGCGGAAGAGGTCAGCGCCGCCGTCGGGGTTGCCCGCGTCGCGCGTGTCCTTGATGGTGGGCGCGAGCGCGACGTTCGAGATGACGAAGTTCCAGCACTGGCGCCCCTCGGAATCGAGGCCGGCCGCCTTGGTGATCTCGTAGCGGTAGCCCTTCACCGACAGGAGGTCGGAGTCGACGTTGAGCGGGTCCATGTGCATCATCAGCTCGTCGCCGGTCACCAGCCGATCGTTGTCGGGGTCCTGCCCGAGATCCTTCGAGCTGGGCTGGCTGCGGAGCTTGAACTCCACCGGGTCGGGAATGCCGTCTTCGTCGCTGTCGATGCGCTGCGCGCTGGTGCCGATCACCTGCTCGTCACAGTCGGTCAGGGTGTCGCAGTCTTGATCGACGCCGCGCAGCTCGGCGGGGCAGCCCGGGTCGACGCCGCCGCCGTCGGGCAAGATCATCTGGTCGGGCCGGAAGGTGCCGCCGCGCGACTGGAAGTAGACCTCCACGCCGTCGGAGAAGCCGTCCTGGTCGGTGTCGGAATCCCACGGAGAGGTGTTGTAGGTGACCTCGTCGACGTCGAGCAGGCCGTCGGAGTCGGTGTCGGCCTGGTCGTCGGGGCTCGAGGCGGGCGCCGAGAAGTTCGACGCCACCAGCTTGTCGAACACGAAGTTGCGCCGCACCTGCCCGAACTGGAAGTTGAGGAAGTTGATCGGCTCGTTGTTGCGGAAGTCGCGGAAGTCGCCGCCGCCCAGCAGGCTCATGCGGTACAGCCGCTCGGCGTTCTGGTTCACGATCAGCAGCGGGCACGAGCCCGGCGGCAGATCGGGAATCGCGCAGCTCGAGCCACCCGAGGGAATGGTGATGCCCGCGTCGAAGTCGCACGCCGTCGAGGCGATGGGCTGGCTGGGGTTGAACACGTTGATGGTGTTCACCTTCACGTCGTCGGCCAGGTCCTTCAGCTGGCGAATGCGCCGCACGGCGTCGCCGCACAGCAGCTCGTCGTCCTGGTTCACGGTGGGCTGACCGTCAGACAGGAAGATCACCGAGTACCGCGCGCGGGTGTCGTCGTTCTTCTGCATCAGCCGCGTCTCCGAGATGTCGCGGTTGATCAGCGCGTAGATGTCGGACAGCGGCTTGACGAAGTCGGTCGCGTCGCGGTTCGCCGTGGCGCCCGGCGCCGCGAAGTTCAAGATGCGCTGCTTGAGCAGGTTCTTGTCGGTCGTCGTGTAGTCGGTGATGCGATCGAACTCGACCAGCCCGCTGCGCGAGAGCCACGCGGTGGTGCTGCCCGCGAAGAGCATCACCACGATGGCGATCTCTTTTTCCTGCGGGAGGTTGTCGATCAGGTCGACCACCGCCTGCGCGCGCGTACCGCCGGGGTCGGTCACCAGCATCGACTGCGAGGCGTCCATCGCGACGATGATCTTGATGGGCCGCACCACGTCATTGGGCGAGGGCGTGCAGAACGAGCCCTCGAGCGTGAGGTTGCGATCACGCGGCAGCTGGTCGTCGCGCCGCTCGTCGAAGAGGTACGTGTTGGTGCAGCTGGCCAGCACCAGCCCCACCACGAACCCCACCACCCCCAACCGCACCGCTCCACTCCGAGACATCACCTGCTCCCCTGCACCGGCGAGATGCCGCCGCAGTCGAGGTCATACTGCGCAGGGCTCGAGATGAACCGCGGTTGTTTGAAGTCGGCGTCGGTCAGCGGCGCGACCTCGGGGCCGGCCGGCACGCGCACCGACGGCGGGTCGTACTGCGCCCAGAAGCAGGCCGCCTTCCACACGCCGTAGTCGGTCGCCACGCCGCTCTCCGGCGCCTCGCCGAACCAGATCTTGAACAGGTTGTAGCCCTGCGTCGCCTTGCCCGTGCTGTTGGGCGGCGTCACCATCTGGATGTTGGAGATCTTGAAGTCGTAACAGACGCGCCCGTCGCTCTGCACTTCCGAGGTGAGGGCGTACTGGTACGCCGACTTCTCCTGGTACGCGTTGTCGGCGACGACGGGGTTGCTCCCCTTGCGGAACTCGTCGGCGTCAGACGTGGTGTCGTTGTCGGTGTCGATGTCGGCGATGAGGCGCGTCGACGGGTCGAGGCCGTACTTCACCTCGAGGCCGTCGGGCACGCCGTCGGCGTCGGAGTCGACCAGCGTCTGGCGCGACTTCAGGTACTCCTCCACCCACTGGGAGAGGCCGTCACCGTCGGTGTCGGCCACCGTGCAGGGCTGAATCGGCGTGCTCGGGCCACAGCCGCGGCCGTCGGGCACGTCGGCGCGGAAGCCGTCGTCGTAGTGCCGAATCTCGAACGCGTCGTCGAAGCCGTCGTTGTCGCTGTCGGCGAAGAACTTGTTGGTCTTCACCGTGCCGTGGCTGAAGTCGTTGTCGAGCGAGTCGGGCACGCCGTCACCGTCGCTGTCGACGATGCGCCCCTGCGGCCCGGGCTCGCTCGAGAGCGCCTGGAGCATCAGCGTCTTCATCACGTTGCGCGACGCCAGCGACGAGTAGTCGAGCACGCCGAGGTTCAGCTGGGCGAGGCCCTGGAAGTTGTTGAACTCCTGGTAGACGCCGTTGCCGATGGTGGCCAGTTCCTGCAGCGTCCACTGCGCGATGCGGTGGGCGGCGGCAGGGCCGTCGGCGACCGGCACCGGGCCCGGGTAGCGGGCGTACAGACCGTAGATGTCCTGGCAGATCGGGCCGCAGTTGCGCACCGACTCTTCGTTGAACATCAGCACCGTGTTGACGCGAATGTCGCCGACGTTGTGCGCGTCCTTCATGTCGACGATCTGCTTCACGTAGCTCTTGAGCTGGTAGTTCTGGTTGCGGTCGGTGCCCGCGACGAAGCCGGTGATGTAGTCGGGGTCCATCGGGTCGATCTGGTTGCAGAAGTCGCCCGCGCCCAGCGAGTCAGCCCAGGTGAGATCGGGGTTCAGGTCGTCGGCGTAGATGGTGAGGTTGTCGTTGCCCGCGCACCGGGGGAACGGCACGCCGTCGGTGAGGAAGACCACCACGTACTTGGTGCGCGGCAACACCTCGGGGGTGCTCTGCTCGGTCGCCGCGATGTCGCTGGCGATGAGGCCGTAGGTGTACGCGAGCGCGCCCTGGTAGTCGGTGCCCTTGCCGAGCTCGGCCTGGAGGTTGTTCACGCGCGTGCGCAGGGTGTTGTCGGGGCGCGCGAAGCGAGTGCCCATGCCACCGCTGGTGGGCCACGTGCCCTTCACGTTCGTCTCGAACGGCACGAGCGCGACCTCGACGTTGGGCTGGTTGGCGAATTGATCGAGCAGCAGGTTGAGCGCGCGCACGCGGGCGGGCTGCGTCACGCCGGGCGGCACGGTCGAATACATCTCGCAGAAGCCGGGCGATTCCTGCGAGCCGGGCGGGTCGGAGATGCACATCGAGCCCGACTGGTCGACGATCAGCACCACCTTCACCGGGAAGCCGCTCGGGTCGGGCACCGCCGTGCAGACGCGCCCGCTGACCGCGAGCTTGTCGTCGACGTTGACGTCGTCCACCATGCGCTTTTCGATCAGGGCATCGGAGCAGCCCGACGACAGCAACATGAGGATCGCGAGACTTCCGACGAGCGCTCTCATTTCGACCTCGAACACACGCGAAGGGTGACCGGCCAACTTCAGCAAATCAGCCGTGAAACAGCTGCTGAAAAGAAGTGCCCTGGCGGGGTGAAACCTTGCTGCCAACGCACGACCCCCCGCCAGCACAGTGGCTGACGGGGGGCCTTGAAAAGCGCGGATTGAGCTGAGGCTTACGAGCGGCGGCGACGGGCCAGCGCCAGGAGGCCGAGGCCGAGGGCCGCGAGCGAGGCGTCGATGGGCATCGCGTTGCAGCCCTTCGCGCCGTTGCCGTCAGGCGAGGCGGTCAGCTTGAGGCTCGAGGTCGCATCGCGGTTGGCCGGGTACGCGCGGTCAGCGAAGGCCAGCTTGGCCTGCAGCTGGATGTCGTACTCGCCGTCGACGTCAGCCGTGAAGGTCGGCACCGCACCGTCCGGGTACGCGTATTCCCAGTGGCGCGACATCGTGACGACGCCCTCGGGGTTGACGACCGCCGACTTCGAGCCCGCCGGGCGGGTCTTCACGGTCCACGTGTACTCGATGGCCGCGCCGTTGCGGTTGGCGAACAGCGGGAGGCGGAACTTCTCGCCGGCCTTCAGCATCACCAGGCCACCAGCGTGCACGCGGAACGGGCCGTTCGGGTCGAGGCAGTCGTCCTTGTTGTTCGGGTCGACCACCACGCAGTACTTCGCATCGCACGCGTCGCCGATGGCGTCGCCGTCGTCGTCGAGCTGGGTGCGGTTGCGAACCAGCGAGCAGTTGTCAGCCGTGTTCAGCACGCCGTCGTTGTCGATGTCGAAGTCGCAGACGTCGCCGAGGCCGTCGAGGTCGGTGTCGAGCTGGTTGGCGTTGATGCTGCCGATGCAGTTGTCGAACGTGTCCGAGACGTTGTCGCCGTCCTGGTCGGCGTTGCAGCGCGGGTCGTTCAGCTGCGTGTTGCCCGGGTTCGGGAGCAGCGGGCACACGTCGATGGTGTCGAGGATGCCGTCACCGTCGTCGTCGTTGTTGCACACGTTGCCCAGCGCCTGCGCGCCGTTGGTCTTCAGCTGGTCCTTGTTCGGAATCGACGGGCAGTTGTCGATGGCGTTGTCGATGGTGTCGCCATCGAGGTCGCCGTCGCACACGTCGCCGCTCGAGTCACCGTCGGTGTCGAGCTGGTTGAAGTTCGAGAGCGCCGCGCAGTTGTCGCAGCTGTCGCCCACGCCGTCGCCGTCGCCGTCGAGCTGGTCGCGGTTGGTCGCGAACGGGCAGTTGTCGACGTCGTCCGACTTGCCGTCGCCGTCGGCGTCATCGGTGTACGACAGGGTCTTGCCGTCGTCCGTGTAGGCCACCCACACCGAGCAGCCGCAACCACAACCGCAGCCGCCGCCCTCTTCCTTCGGCGCACCGCACTGCGTGCCGAGACATTCGGGGTTGGTGCCGTTGGCGAGCTGCGCGAATGCCGGCAGAGCCAGGAGGCTACAGACCGACAGGACCAGGTAGAACGAACGCTTCATGGTGAACTCCTTTTCGACAGGGGAACAGAGGCGAGAGACCCAAGAGCAAGTTCAGATCCAACTGGGTTCGATCTGCTGGATCAGGGGGTTGCGAGTCGAAAAAGCCCGATCAGGGTGAGGAGTGTTGAGGCGGCCCCCCAGCCGTACTGGGGACCGCACTCCACACCTTCAGAATCCGTTCACGAAATCATCATCAGTGAACTGAAGCACCCCGCGCGGTCTGCGGGTCGCCGGCGGGATGAAGGTGATGAGAGGTACGAAGAGGCGCCCGATGCCGGTGCCGCGCGGGTCGTTGTCACGGCCGACCTGCATGTAGACGAAGATCTCGTTGGTCCCCTTGGGGATGACCAGGCCCGAGCCGTCGGGCGACGGGCGCGAGGTCGTGCCGACCAGCGAGACGTTGAAGATGTCCATCTCGTAGCAGGCGCGGCCGTCGGGCGTGCGGTCGATGGGCACGATCGAATAGCCGTACGCGCGCTCTTTCTGGAACTTGATGTCGGCGCTGATGGGGTCGGTGTGCGCGGCGATCTCGCCCACGTTGCTCAACCCATCGCGATCGTCGTCGGCGAGATCTTCGGGGATGAGCGGGTTGGTGCCGCCGAGGAACTCGGGGAGGTCGGGCACGCCGTCGCCGTCGGTGTCGGCGATGCACGCGTCGGTGCCCAGCACGCGCTCTTCGCAGTCGTTGAGGCGATCGCCGTCGGTGTCGTCTTCCACGTTGCAGCCGCTGATGATGTTCGGCATCGACCCCGGGGTGTTCGGCAGCCCCATGCGCAGCTCGACGCCGTCACCCAGGCGATCGCCGTCGCTGTCGACCTCGTCGGGCTTGGTGCCCATGCTCTTCTCGTCTGCGTCAGAGACGCCGTCGCCGTCGGAGTCGACCAGCACCTCGCCGTTGCGCGAGAGCGTGTTGCGGTTCATCGCGATGAGGCGCTTCAAGATGAGGTCGCGCTGCAGCGACGCATAGTTGAGCGAGGCGAGCGTGCGCGTGAGGCTGTCGCCCATCGGGCCCGCCACCGGGGGGCCGGTCTCGATCAGCTCGGTGCCGCCGGCGCGCGCGATGGTCGCCGCCTCGAAGCGCGTGTCGACGTCGGCCGCGCCAGAGTGGATGTAGACCGGCTGCACCGTCACCTCGCCCGCGTTGTACTGCTTGGCCAGGCCCTTCAATTCCTCGGTCACCTGCTCGAGCTCGCACGAGCTGCAGTGCGCCTCGTCGGGCAAGAAGGCGTTGCACTTGGGGTCGATGCCCGGGTTGAAGGCCTTGTTCGCGCAGCTGGTGTCGGCCGAGAGGATGACGTCGACCACGTAGTAGCGCGTGCGGGCGACGAGGCCGCGACAGCCGGTCTGCATGTCACCGCTGATGATGGAATGCGCCAGCTTGAGCGGCGAGCGCAGCGAGACCGGGCCACCTTCCTGGTACGCGCCGTACTTCGCCAGCGCCTGCGCGATGCGGCTGTCGCGCACGAAGCTGCCCTGAAAGCCGGTGGCGATGGTGTGGTAGCCGATGACGGCGAACGAGATGTACGGCGTCGAGAACTGTGACGTGACGTTGTTGATCGCGTCGACCAGGCCACCGACGAGGTTGCGATCGACGCCCGCCCCGCCCTCGAGCGCGAAGATGACCTTCACCGGGAACGACTCACCGGCCGCCAGCGGCACACACGCCTCGCCGTGCAGCTCGGCGCGATCGGGCCCCGTCGGACCACCGGCCCCGGCCGCCACCAGCCCGGAATCGGTGCAGCCGGTCAGCGACATCACGAGAATCGAGAAGGCAACGAGGCTCGGCACCAGCAGGGCAGTGAACGCCCCGGAAGATCGTCTCGCCAGCATGGGCGCGAACTGTACACCGCAACCACGGCGGCGAAGCGAGAACTGCGGACGCGGGTGGGCAAGACGGCGCACGGGTGCTCCGGTCGTGAGGGCCTGTGGCAGGTGTGCCCTCAGCGGCCCGAACCTTGTCTACAGCGACATCACATAGGCGAGCAGGTCGTCCTTCTCCTCGGCGCTGAGGAGATCGGCGCGCCCGTGCTTGCCTGCCCACTGCTCGACCGCGACGCGCAGCGGGAAGCGCGTGTTCACCCGCACCGCACCATCGCTGCGCACCTCGAGCCCGGCCAGGCCGGTGGTGAGCATGGGGAACACGTCCCAGCTCCCGACCAGCGACGGCGTGCCGAAGCCCTCGAAGCGCGTGTTCTGCATCTCTTCGCGCAGCGGCATGAAGTGCGGCGTGCCGACGTCGATGAAGCGGCCGCGCGTCGCGGGGTCCTGGTCCATCGTGAAGAGCGGCGCGGGGTGACAGCTCGCGCAGGCCGCCTTGCCCTCGAACAACGCGAGGCCCCGGCGCGGGTGACCGACCCGCCCGTCAGGCAGCGACAGCGACTCGGCCGGCGCGCCATCAGCCCCGGCGAAGGGGTTGGGCAGCGTGGGGATCAGTGAGCCGTAGAGCGTGAGCGCCTCGATCTCTTCTGGCGTGGGGTCGGGGTTGTGAAAGCGGTTGCGGCCGCCGACCACCTTCATCGTCTCGCCCATCGAGCGCGTCGACGCGGGGGTGAAGTACGGCGGGGTCTCGCGGCTGCCGCGCACCGTGGTGCTGCGGTAGATGCGCAGCGGCATCGTCTTCTCGAAGAGCACGCCCTCGCCGTGGCCGTCGATGTGGCACGCGTCGCAACTCATCGCCGTGCGGCCCAGATCGGCGTGGTACAGCACCTGCCCCAGGCGGCGCGTCGGCTGCGTCAGCGGGTCGCACACCGTCAGCTGCTTCTTCCATTCCGCCTTGCCGCGCTTGCTGACGTCGATCACCGCCAGCGTGCAGGTGAAGCGCTCGAGCACCACCAGCGTCTTGCCGTCGGCGCTCAGCGCCAGCGCCTTCGGCCCGGCATGGATCGACGGGCCCGCGCGGTTCTGCACGTTGTAGTCGGCGGCGGGGCGCGCGAGCGGGAAGTTGGCGGGCGGGCGCAGCGCGACTTCCTGCAGCAGCGCCTTCGCCGCGTCGCCGTCTGACTTCGAGAGCAGCTTCGAGTCGATGACGCGCACCAGCCCCAGCGCGTCGTCGCCCGCGTAGAGGAGCCCGTGCGCGTCGTCGACCGCGAGCGCGTCGATCACCCCGGCGCCGAACCCGAGGTGCCGCTTCCACCCCGTGACCGGGTCGACCACGCCGACCCCGCCGTTCATCGACACCTCCATCTTGTCGGGGTTGGGCCCGATGTTCGGGCCGATCGACGCGACGAAGAGCTGCTTGAGCGACGCGGCCCAGGCGAGCTTGCGCGGCGCCTTGCCGTTCATCACGTACGCGGCGTACTTCGCGGTGCCGCCACCGACGATCGGCGTGCCCGGCCCGGGCTCGTGCAGCGCGGTGACCTTTCCGGTCTCGAGCTCGAGCAGCTCGATGGCGCCGGTGGCGATCGAGCCCACCGCGAGCAGCGGCGACGGAGCGCTGAGCACCGCGAGCTCGCGCGGGTTGGGGGCGACGGTGGCGCGCCACTTCTCGCGCCCCGTCTTCAGCTCGACCGCGAGCACCGAGTCGCGCGCCTGCTCGGCGATGAACGCCACGTCGTTGGCGACGGTCACGCCCGCGCTCATCAGCGCCCCGCTCAGCTCGCGGCGCTCGGCCGGCGCGTCGGCGCGCAGCAGCAGCACCACGGGGGAATAGAGGTGCGTCACCACCACCCAGTCGGTCTTGCCCTCGTGCCACACCGCGAGCGCGGCGGGCCCGTCAGCCACGGTGAAGCTCTCGACCGCGCCGGTGCCGAGGTGCACGCGGTAGAGCGTGTCGGTGGTGGTCGACGCCGCGAAGGCCCACTCGCCGCTCGTCACCATCGACGTCACGTCGGGGAAGCGCGTGTCGTTGATGAAGCGCAGGTCGGCCTTGCCCTCGACGCCGCTCACCTTCGCCTCGACCACCGCCTCGGGGAAGAGCCCCAGCTCGAGGTTCGCCGGCAGCCGCGCGTAGCCGTGGCGCGCGTCGACGGCGACGATCGCGAAGGCCTGGTTGATCGGCGGGCCGAGCACCAGCTTCGACTGCGCGTCGAGCGCGTCAGCGACGATCGCGATTGGCTGCGAGGTCTGGTTCGAGATCAGCCGCGGGCCGACGCTCGACAACTTCGCGGCCGGCGCGCTCGGAGGAACCTGCGCATCGGGCTTCGTGTCCGTCTTTCGATCGCACGCGCTGATCGCGATCAGGAGGCCAAGGAGCACATGTCGCGTCACGTGGGAGCGAGTAGCACATGGGTCGACTGTCCTCCTCAAAACGTGGACAGTCCCCCACGATCCCGGGTGGAATCAGGGCTTCTGACTTCCTTGACGGCGTGGCACAGCGTTGGCTTTCATCGCGAGGTTCCCATGCGTTCGATTCTTCTCGTGGTTTCCGCACTGATGCTCGTGAGCGCGCCGGTGATGGCGAAGCCGAAGCCCAAGCCGCCGCCCGCAGCGAAAAAACCCGGCCCTGCTGCACCGGCCCCGAGCGCTCCGGCGCCCGAAGCGTCCGCGCCCGCACCGTCAGGTGGCGGAGACAGTGGCGGCGCGCCGTCGGTCCGCGGGCCGACGCGCATCGACTTCGACGATCGCCTCATCCAGGGCCAGTCGAACAAGTCCGGCGCGGTCTACCTCTACGACCGCAAGGAACTGAAGATTCGCTCGATGATCCGGAAGCGCGAGAACTTCCGGGACGAGATCGTCGGCTCGCTGTACGACACTTGATTTCGCAGTCGAGCTTCGCCGCTGCAAGGAGCTGCCTTTGAGCGCACAACCTGCCGTGCTTCAGGTCGTCATCATGCGCGACGGCCTGCTGGTCGGGACGGAGGTCTTCGTTCCCGGCCAGTACACGCTGGGCTCAGCCGACGGCGTCGATCTGAAGCTCGACGACCCGAGCGTGGCCGCGAGCCACGCCGTGCTGTATTTCCAGAATGGCCGCGCCGCGATTCAAGATGGCGGCAAGGGCCTCACCTTCGTCAACGGCCACAAGGTCAGCGCGTGTGAAGTGCGCGCGGTCGACGAGATCGCGTGCGGTCCGTTCACCCTCAAGATCCGCGTGATGGGCCAGAAGCCGGCGAGCAAGCCTGCGCCGCCGCCCGAGGTCGCCGCGCTGCTCGGTGGTGGCCAGCGCCCGCCCGTCGGTCAGCCCGCTGCGCCGGCCCCCGCGCCCGCGCCGCAGCAGCAACAGCAGCGCCCGGTCGCCGTCGCGAGCGCCGCCGCCGCCGCTGCCGCGATGGCCAAGCCGCAGCCGAACGCGCCGTCGACCGTGGTGAGCAACCGCCGCGCGAACGCCGAGCCGCCGCGCGGGCAGCACCTGCGCGCCGTGCCGACCGACGACGAGACGCGCACCGAGAGCGTGGCGCTCGGCAGCGAGTTCGAGGCGCCGACCGCGCAGCGCTCTTCACCCGAAGAGCTGATGACCATGCCGCTGCCGATGCCGTCGGCGCAGGCCAGCTCGAACGCCGCGACCGTCCAGGCGCGCGTGCACCAGCCCGCGCCTCCGCCGCCGGCCCCGGCTCCCGCTCCCGCGCACGGCCGCGCGGCCCCGCAGCCGGCCAAGAAGCAGGAAGCGCCGCGTGGTCACGCGCCAGCGCGCGCGATGCCGCAGGGCGCGTTCTCGCCGCAGGTGCCGTCGGCCGCCGAGGGCAAGGGCAAGCCGCACCTCTTCGTCGAGCTCTACTGGGGCGACACGCGCAAGTACGCCAACTCGTACAAGCGCATCGACCCCAAGAAGAAGCTCGTCGCGCGCCCTGACGACCTCGCGCCGCTGCCGCTCTTCGGCTTCCCGATGGAAGCCGAGGGCTTCGTCTTCGCCGAGCAGAAGGCCGACCTCTTCCGCGTCTTCGTTCCCCCCGGCGCCGCCGTCGAGCGCCGCGCCCAGGACGGCAAGTTCTACCCGGTGCAGCTCGACACGCTCGAGAGCGCCCCCGACTCGCGCAAGTGCGTGACGCTCGGCACGGGCCATGCGGTGCGCTTCACCACCGGTCGCGACGTGCTGCTGATGGCGTACGTGCAGCCCGCGATTCCCAAGCCGTTCGTCAACCCGCTCAAGGGTCTGCCGTGGCTGGCGCTCGCGGTGCTGGCGCTGTTCATGTCGGCGTTCGCGACGTTCGTCTTCTACTTCGCCGAGATGCCGCAGGAAGCCGACTTCACCGGCAAGACGCTCAACCCGGTCGCGGTGAAGCTGATCGCGCCGCCCAAGCCGGAAGAGAAGAAGAAGCTCGAGGAGAAGGTCGAGAAGATCAAGAAGGTCGAGAAGAAGAAGGAAGAGCCGAAGGTCGCCAAGGAACTGCCCAAGCCGGTGCCGCAGGAAACGAAGAAGGCGCTCAAGAGCATCGAGAAGCTCGCGGCCGCCGGCCCGGCGATGAAGGACCTGTTGGCCGCCGTCGACAAGCTCGGCTCGGGCCCCGGCGCGAAGAACGCCAAGAATGACTTCAAGCTCTCGGGCCTGATCGGCAAGGCGCCGATCGCGAACGCAGGCATCGGCACCTTCGGGCTGGGTGGCGGTGGCGCGGGCGGCATGGGCATCAAGGGCGCGGAGCTGCTGCGCGGCAAGGGTGGTGGTGGCATCGGCGCGCTCGGAGCAGGCAACATCGGCAAGGGCTCGGTCGCCGGCACCGTGACGCACGCGGTGAGCCGCAACATCGGCGCGCAGGGCACCATCGACAAGGAAGCCGTGGCCAAGGTCATCAACTCGCACCTCCACGAGGTGTCGAGCTGCTACGAGCGCGCGCTGCTCAAGACGCCCGGCCTCGCCGGCAAGATCGTGCTCGAGTGGCAGATCACCACCGCGGGCGCGGTCGGCTACGCGAAGACCAAGTCGTCGAGCATGCAGAGCCCCGCGGTCGAGAGCTGCATCATCGCCTCGCTCAAGACCTGGCGGTTCCCACCCGCGAAGGGCGCCGGCGTGGTGATCACGTACCCGTTCATGTTCAACAGCGTCGGCTACTGAACGTCGTGCTCTTCGTCGTGGTCGCTGCGAGCTCGGTTCGAACGGAGCGCGGTTCGAACAAAGTGAGCGGCTGACCCCACACTCACACCTGGCGCGGGCCCACTTTTTTCACTCGACGGCGCTCGCGATCTGTCTGCGGTACCGCTGAAGAAATGCAGTCGGAGGGGCGGTAATTCACCTTGAAATCCCAACTCATAGCGACTCTCATTCGCGCGGGCTTTCACCGGTTTGCGAAGCGAGAAAGAGGGCCGAACGTGCGGAGAGCACTTGTCCTGAGTTGTCTGGTGCCGGCGCTGTTGCTGATGCCGACCGGCGCACGAGCCGAGGTCGATGGGCTCGAGAACCCCGGGTCGGTGAGCGCGATTCAGAAGCGCGCCTTCACGATGCGCCACGAGCTCGATCTCACCGTCGGCGTGCTCCCGCTCGACGCGTTCTACGTCGGGCTCTTCGGCCAGGTCAGCTACACCGCGCACTTCAGCGACGTGCTCGCGTGGACCATCGGGCGCTTCGCGTTCAACTACGCCGCGCGCACGCAGCTCAAGACGCAGCTCGAGCGCACCTTCGGCGTGCTGCCGACCGCGAACGAAGAGGTGCAGTACTTCCTGGGCAGCGACCTGTTGTGGACGCCCTTTCACGGCAAGCTCGCCGTCGCGAACAGCTTCGTGGTGCACGGCGAGGTCTTCTTGCTGCTCGGCGCGACGCTCTTCCGCTTCACCAACAGCTTCCGCCCCGCCGTGAACCTCGGCGGCGGTGGGCGCGTGGTGCTGACGCAGAACGTGAGCCTGCGCCTCGACATCACCGACCAGGTGGTGATGCCGGTCGGCGGTGGCGCGGTGACCTTCACCAACGTGCTGGCGACGACGCTGTCGCTGGCCATCAACTTCGGAGCGCCGGAATGAGCGCGTCCCGCTTGATCGCGGCGCTCGCCCTCGCGCTCGCCGCCAGCCCCGCCCTCGCGCAGATCGAACCCGAGCCGTCGTCGACCGCGGCGATCCAGGAACGCGCGTACGTGATGATGCACGAGGTCGACGCGACCGTCGGCTTCCTCCCGACCGACCCGTACACCAAGGGCCTCACCGTCGGCGGCAGCTACATCGCCCACTTCAGCGACTTCATCGCGTGGGAAGTCGCGCGCGGCGGCTACACCTTCGGGCTGCCGACCTCGCTGCGCAGCCAGCTCGAGCGCGACTTCGGCTTCCTGCCCACCGCGTTCGACACGCCGCAGTTCTTCGCGGGCAGCGACCTGCTCATCAAGCCGTTCTACGGAAAGCTCGCGGTCGCCAACAAGTGGGTGGTGCACGCCGAGCTGTTCTTCGCGATCGGCGGCACGTTCTTCAAGTACTCGGCGCCCGGCGACTTCCGGTTGGGGCCGACGGTCGGCGTGTTCGCCCGCATCTTCCTCAACAAGGTCTTCAGCATTCGGTTCGGCATGGACGACCACGTCCAGATCTCCTTCCGTGACGCGAAGCCCACCAACGCCATCGCCCTCACCTTCGCGATCGGCCTCAACATCGGAGCCAGCGAGTGAAGCCGCTCAACACCGCCCTGCTCGCCCTCTGCCTGGCGCCCGCGCTCGCGCTCGCGCAGGCGCCCGCCCCGGCCGGCAACACGAACGCCGCCGCCGCGCTCGCCGACGCCGGCGTGGGTGACGCCGCCGCCGCCGCCGCCGCGGCCTCCGCTCCGACCGGCGCGACGCCGCAGACCCCGTCGGCGCCCCAGCCCAAGAAGATCGACCCCAAGCTCTTCGATGAGGCGCTCAACGACTACTTCACCGGCCGCCCGAAGGACGCGGCGCCCAAGCTCTTCGACTACACCGAGAACCTGCCCTCGACCGACGAGAACTACGCGTGGGCGCAGTTCTTCCTCGCCAAGTCGCTCATCGAGCTGAACCTGCGCCACGCCGGCGCGGTGTACCTCGCGCGCATCGCTCGCGAGCGCTCGAACCCCGCGGTGCTGCCCAAGGCGCTCGAGGAACTGCAGAAGCTCACCGACCTGCCGCACGACGAGGTGATGATCGACGAGCAGGTGTTCGGCGCCCTCGACCTCGGCTTCCTGCCCGAGGAGGTCGCCGGCTACGCGCACTACCAGCAGGGCCTGGTCGACCTCCGCGTCGGCAACGAGCGCTGGGCCACCACGCACTTTTCCAAGCTGCCCGAGACCTCGGCGGAAGCGAGCCGCGCGAAGTACGCGATGCTCGTCACGCGCCTGCGCACCGCCAAGCGCGAGCTGCCCAAGGAGATGATCGACCAGTTCTTCGAGCTCGCGAAGGACGAGAAGCTCACCCTCGACGCGCGCAACGACGCGATGCTCGCCGTGGCCCGCCTGCGCTACGAGCAGAACGACTTCAAGGGCGCGCTCGAGGGCTACGATCTCGTGAAGCTGCCGCCGCTCGACCCGGGCCGCGCGACGCTCTACCTCGAAGAAGCGTGGACGAGGTACCAGCTGGGCCAGGTGCACGCCGCGATGGGCATTCTCACCACCCTCGACGCGCCCTCGTTCCGCGAAGAGTTCTTGCCCGACAAGTACCTGCTCAAGGCGCTCATCTACCGCGACCTGTGCCACTACCTGCCGGCCAAGCGCGCCGCGAAGGAGCTCACGCGCAAGTACGCCGACTCGCTCGACGCCGTGCGCGAACGCGAAGACCTCACCAAGGACCAGCGGTTGCTGCGCGCCGCCTCGGCCCGCGGCACGACCAAGCGCGCGCGCAAGTTCCTCGAGTCGCTCGAGCTCGAGGGTGAACAGCTCGGCCGCTACGCCGGCACGTTCGGCGATCGCATGTTCGGCTACATGACGCGGCTCTACGATCTCGCCCGCGCCGAGGGGCAGCGCATCTACGACGAGCGCCTGCAAGACAGCGTGCGCGTCGAGGCCGACAAGCTCCTGCGCGCCGCCGAGCAGGTGCGCCTGATGGAATACGAGGTCGGCCTCAAGCTGTACGAGCGCGTGAAGAAGGGCGCCAAGCTGGTGGCGGTGCTCGAAGAAGACGCGCTCGCCGACGACCAGGTCGCCTTCAAGTTCGTCAACGAGTACTGGAACGACGAGCTGCGCGACTTCCGCTTCTCTCTCAAGTCGCGGTGCATCGAGGAGACCGCACGATGATCGCCTCTGCACTGCTCGCCCTCGCGCTCGCGCAGGGTGGTCCCAACAGCAAGCTCGAGAACCCGCTCGTCACCAAGCAGCGCGAAAAGACCGAGCTGGTCGACAAGCTGCGCCGCGACATCTTCAAGGTCGACCGCTCGATCGGTGAGACCGACAAGCTGATCGCGCGCAGCCGCAACGCGCCGTACCTCCCCGACCTGCAGTTCCGCCTCGCGGAGCTCTACGTCGAGAAGAGCCGGTACGTGTACTACCTGCAGGCCGAGACGCGGCCCGAGGGCCAGAAGGGCGCGATGGTCTCGCCCGAGACCAAGCTGCTCAAGCAGAAGGCCATTCAGATCTACAACCGCATCCTGCGCGAGTTCCCCGACTTCAAGGACGCCGACAAGGTGACCTTCTACCTCGCGCACGAGCAGCGCGAGCTCGGTGAGTTCGACAACATGCTCAAGACGCAGGGCGACCTGATCAAGAAGTACCCCAGCTCGCCGCTGCGCCTCGACGCCGAGCAGATCCTCGGCGACTACTGGTTCGACAAGGCCGACCTGAAGCAGGCCGAGGAGCACTACCGCGCCATCCTCGACGCGCCGATCTCTCCCGTGCACGACCTGGCCCGCTACAAGATGGGCTGGATTCGCATCAACCAGCAGAACCACGGCGAGGCGGTGACGTTCTTCGAGGCCGCCGCGGCGTCGGCCCCGCTGCCGGGCGTCGACGTGGCCAAGGCGCTGTCGGTCAAGCGCGAGGCTCTGCTCGACCTCGTCTACTCGTACACCGAGGCCCGCCCCGCGAAGGGCGCCATTCAGTACTTCGAGAAGCTCTCTGACTCGCGCGCCACGTTCTCGCTGGCGCTCGACAAGCTCGGCAACCGCTACTTCATCAAGCAGCAGTTCGAGTTCGCGATTCCCGCGCTGCGCAAGCTGCTCGAGATCCAGCCCGACCCCGAGTTGGAGGTCGAGCGCGTCGAGAAGCTCTACGACTCGATCAAGCTCAGCAAGGGCAAGGTGCAGCCCAAGGCCGAAGACGTGGCGTACCTGGTGCGCGCGGCGGTGCAGATCAAGACCGACCCGGCGCGTGACGAGGTGAGCCGCAAGAAGGTGCTGGTCGAGCTCGAAGAGATGGCGCGCGACCTGTCGACCAGCGTGCACGTGCAGGCGCAGAAGAAGGACGACAAGGCGCTCTACCTGGAAGCGGCGGCGGCCTACGAGAACTACCTCTCGCTCTTCCGCCCCAAGCAGTTCGCCACGGTGATGATGCAGAACCGCGCCGACGCGCTGTTCGCGGCCAAGCGCTTCCCCGAAGCGGCGCGGCAGTTCGAAGAGCTCGCGCGCTACCTCGATTCCACGAAGGGCGCCGGCAAGGGCGACGACAAGAAGGAAGCCGCGGCCGACCCCAACAAGCTCGACGTGGCCAAGGATCCCGCGGCGGCGAAAGACGCCAAGGACGCGCCCAAGGACGCGAAGGACGCCAAGCCGAAGGACCCCAAGCTCGCGGCGGTCGCCAACGTGGCGTCGGTCGCCGGCACCAAGACCATCGGCGGCGAGATGAAGACGCACGAAGAGGCGCTCTACGGCGCCCTGCTCTCGCACTACTCGTCGCTGCGCCCGGGTGACGTCGAGCGGCTCAACGCGTTCGAGGTGTCCGACGCGCGCCAGGCGCTCAAGCTGCTCGGCGCGGTGTACCTGGGCCGCTACCCGAAGAGCGAGCACGCGCTCGAGGTGAAGTTCAACATCGCGCGCGCCTATTACGAAGACGGCGACTACAAGAAGTCCGCCGAGCTCTTCAAGGAGTTCGCCCTCAACCACGCCGACCACAAGGACGCGGCGGTGGCGGGCAACCTGGCGTTCGACTCGCTCCGTCAGCTCAACGACTTCAAGGCGATCGACGAGTACGGCAAGGCCTTCCTCGCGGCGAACCTGCCGGCGGCGTTCAAGGCCGACGTGCAGAAGATCCTCACCTCGGCCAAGAGCGAAGCGCTCGGCGAGCTGGCGCTCAAGTCGTCCGAAGAGACGGGCGACGTGATCACCGGCCTGCTGAAGGTGGCCGACGAGAACAAGGGCCAGGAGATCGGCGAGAAGGCGCTGTACGGCGCGTTCGCGGCGGCGCGTGAAAAGCGCGACCTGCGCAAGGAACGGGAGATCGGCGATCGCTTCGTGAAGGAATACGCCAAGAGCCAGTTCATCTCCGACGTCATGCTGACGCTCGGGCGGCACGCGGCAGAGGCCGGCCGCTTCCAGGACGCGGCGGCGTACTTCGAGCAGATGGGCCGCCAGTTCGCCGGCGACTCCACGGGTCTCGACTCGATGCTCGCGTCGGCGCGCCTGCGCACCGCGATGGGCGACTTCCCCGGCGCGGTGAAGGTGCTCGAGAGCACCGTCGAGCAGGCCGGCGCGCGCAAGGCCGAGGTGCTGGTGCTGCTCGCGCAGACCTACATGAAGATGAAGTCGCCGGCGAAGGGCCGCGCGACCGCCGAGCAGGCGCTGAAGGTCGACAAGACCAACCCCACCGCGGCGGCGATCGTGGCCGAGGTGGCGGCGGGCACGCCGGGCGAGAAGGTCGAGCCGTTGGTGGCGATGATGACCACCGTCACCAACTCGCAGAACGGCGTGGGCGACGATGCGGCGAAGGGCCTCTGGTACGTGGGCGACATGCTGTACCGCCAGTTCAAGGCGATCCCCGCGGACAAGATCGAAGACAAGGTCGCGGCGCTGCAGCAGCTGCAGGGCGTCTTCCAGCAGGCGGCGTCGATGGGCAGCGCAGAATGGGCGGTCGCCTCGCTGTGGCGCATCGGCAACGGCCTGCAGCACATCGCCGACATGGTCGAGGCCACGCCGGCCCCCGCGGGCCTCAAGCCGGCGGAGATCGAGCAGTTCCGCGCGGCCGTGAAGCAGCAGGTCGACCCGCTCAAGGCGAACGCCGACAACGCGTTCGAGACCTGCATCAGCCGCGCAGAGTCGCTGGAGGTCTTCACGCCGGCGGCGATCGGCTGCCGCAAGAAGGTCGACGAGGCGAGCTCGCCGCTCAAGGGGCCTCCGGCCGAGAAGCAGATCAACACCGAGGAACTGCAGAAGAAGGCCGAGACCACGCAGAACGCGGCCGACTTCGAGGCGCTGGGCCTGGCGTACCTGGGCGCTGGCCAGGTGAACAACGCGATCCTCAACCTCAACCGCGCGATCGAGATCGACGAGGCCCGTGCGTCGTCGCACTCGGCGCTCGGCTACGCGTTCTTGCTCAACGGTGACCCGGCGGCGGCGCGTGGCGAGTACGGCCGCGCGCTCGAGGCCGACCCGACGTTCGACAAGGCGCGCGCCAACCTCGCGGCCCTCAAGTGCCGCTACCTCGACGTCGAGGGCGCCAAGCGCGAGGCCGGCGTGGTGAAGGACGCGGGCAACGGCCCCGACGTCGACCCCGAGTGGAGGTCGTGCAAGTGAGAGGCGGCGCGCGCACCCGGCTGACGCTCCTCGCGCTCTGTTGCGCGGTGGTGTCGTCTGCCGTGGGGTGCGCCGATTCGAAGGTGCCCCCGCCGAAGTTCCGCCTCGAGGGCAGCCTGGGCCAGGTGATGGATCTCTCGTTCGACGAGGCGCGGGTGATCATCGCGCCCAGCGACGTGAGCGTGCTGTTCGTGCGCATCAAGCCGCTCGAGTCGCTCACCATCGACGACGGCGGCACGCAGATGATGGGCACCACCGAGGACTACCCGATCAAGGTGGCCTACCAGCTGCTCGGTGACCCGCCCCCGCTGAAGGGCACCTACGACCTCGCGGCCGACGCGGGCGCGGGCGCGCAGCGGGGCGTGGTCTCGCGCAACGTGCAGGGTGACCCGCGCAACACGTTCCCGAACATGGCGCGCGGCGAGTTGAAGTTCGATCAGGACATCGAGCCCGGCAAGCGCATCACGGGCTCGTTTCACGTGACCTTCGAGAACGGCAAAGAGGTCGCCAGCGGCCGCACGGTGTTCCTCGATTCCTTCGCAGCACAGGTGGAGCCATGAATCGCTTCGTCGTCTTCGTCGCATTGCTGTTGGTGTCGGGCTGCGGCATCAAGCGCGTGCCGATCGACGTGCTCGAGAAGCTGCCCTACGAGGCGCGCATCGAGCTGCTCGAGGCCGAGAACGACCTCGCGCTGGCCGTCGACCGCCTCGACGAGGCGCGGGCCGAGGTGTCGCGCACGCGCGATCAGATTCGCCGCGCGAAAGACCGCTACAGCGCCGCGCGTGACGAGGTGAGCTCCGCCGCCGACCAGCAGAGCAAGGAAGTCGCCGAGCTCGCCGTCGAGGAAGCCGACAAGCGCGTCGAGTGGCTGCGCGCCAAGCAGCAGGTCAACCTGCGCGAAGAAGATCTCGCCGACCAGAACTTCACCTGCGCCGAGGCGCGCTACGAGCTCTCGCGGCTGACCGCGGCGCGCAAGGCGAAGCTCGAGGGCAGCGAAGACCTCGACCCCGAGAAGTTCAACGGCCAGCTCAAGGAATGCGAGGCCGAGTACGCCGAGATGAAGGAGAAGTCGAAGGAAGTGAACGCCGAGGCCGAGACGATGCGCGCCGACTGGGACAAGGCCCGCGCCGCCCTCGCCAAGAAGACCTTCGACGCCCGTGCCAGCCCGTTCGTGGAGTGAAGCATGCTGACCGTCACCCTCGCCCTCGCGTTGGCTCAAGCGGCACCTCCGGCGGGTTCAC
Source organism: Myxococcaceae bacterium (assembly GCA_046351675.1). Lineage (GTDB taxonomy): Bacteria > Myxococcota > Myxococcia > Myxococcales > Myxococcaceae > Archangium_A. The sequence continues at coordinate 96,487 of JAXLYB010000009.1, read as the reverse complement.
CCGACGCCGACGCGCTGCGCCGCACCGTCGCGGTGGAGTCGGCCAACATCGAGAAGGCCCCGGACGACACCGACGCGCTCTATCGCCTCGGCCTCGCGCACCTCTCGCTGGGGGAAGCGAAGAAGGCCATCAAGCCGCTCGAGCAGCTGGTGAAGACCGACCCCGAGTCGATCGACGGCAAGCTGCTGCTGGCGCGCGCGTACCGGGGCGCGGGAGAGATCGACAAGGCGCGCACCCTGCTCGACCAGGCCATGCTCGCGCTGCCCGATGATTCGTCGCTGGTGGCCGAGCGCGGCCAGCTCTCGCGCTCGACCGAAGACTTCCCCGGCGCGGTGAAGTTCTACAAGAAGGCGGTCGAGCTCGCGCCCGAAGACGTCGAGCTGCTCTTCAACCTCGGCGAGGCGCAGCAGTCGAACCACAACATCGACGATTCGATCGCCACGTACCGCAAGGTGCTCGCGGCGAAGGGCGACTTCACGCAGGCGCGCGTCAACCTCGGCAAGGCGCTGGCCGAGAAGGGGCTGTTCGGCGAGGCCAAGGAAATGCTCTCGGCCGCCAGCAAGGACTCGCTGGCCGATTCCGAGGCGCACTACAACCTGGGCGTCATCTACATGCGCGAGGGCGCGATCAGCCAGGCGACCACGGAGTTCGAGCGCACGCTGGCCATCAACCCGAAGCACGCGCAGGCGCTCAACAACCTCGGCGTGGCGTGGGACGCGCGGGCCGACACCAAGAAGGCGCTCGACTACTTCAAGCGCGCCGCCGCCGCCGACCCGACCTTCGCCGAGCCCTGCTTCAACCAGGGCATGAGCTACATGAAGTTGAACCAGCCGCAGCAGGCCACCAAGGCCTTCGAGCAGGCGCTCAAGCTCGAGCCCGACAGCGCGGGGCCGTACGTGCAGCTGGGCACGCTGTACCTGAAGCAGGGCAAGAAAGACCGCGCGCTCGAGGCGTTCAAGAAGGCCATCGCCTCGGCGGAAGAGGAAGAGAAGAAGGCGGGCGGCTTCCTGCAGCTGCGCAAGTTGAACGACACGCGGCGCACCAGCGACGCGTACCGCGGGCTGGCCCTGACCTACCTGGCGATGGGCAAGACCGACGACGCGGTGGGCGTGCTCAAGACGGTGGTGAGCCGCATGCCGAAGGACGCCTCGGCGCGCCTCGCGCTGGGCGACGCGTACCTCGCGCAGAACAACTTCGACGGCGCGATCGAGCAGTTCACCGAGCGGCTGGCGCTCGAGCCGACCACCGACGCCCGCCTCGACCTCGCGCGCGCCTACTCGCGCAAGCGGGTGGCCAAGCAGGCCGAGCCGCTGTACCGCGAGGTGCTCAAGGCCGAGCCCGACAACCGCGGCGCGCGCATGGGCCTGGTCGACCTCTTCATCTCGATGGGCCGGTACCCGGACGCGGAAGACCAGATCAAGGAAGCGCTGAAGAAGGACGAGAACGATCTCCAGGCGCTCGCGCGGCTGGGCATCTTGAAGTCGCGCATGGGCCGCCCCGACCAGGCCCTGGAGCCGTTGGAGAAGGTGGCGACGCAGAACCCGCTCCTGTTCGACGCGCGCGCCGAGTACGCGTTCCTGCTCTTCCGCGGTGACCCGACCAACGCCGACAAGTGCATCAACACGATGGCCGACATCCTCACCTCGGAGCCGCGCCACGTCTTGAGCCTGCACTACATGGGCATGTGCCAGTACGCGAAGGGCAACAAGCAGCGCGCGGAAGAGGCGTTCAAGGGCGCGCTCGCGGTCGACCCCAACTTCTCGGCGGCGTTGTTCTCGCTGGGCGAGCTCTACGAGAGCGACGGCAAGAAGGACGAGGCGAAGAAGTCGTACGAGGCCGCGGCGAACTTGAATCACCCCGAGGCTCGCGAGGCGCTCAAGAAGTTGAAGTAGTCAGTTGGCCCCTCACCCCGGCCCTCTCCCCGCTCGAGGGAGACGGAGATCAAGCGTGGCACTGCTTGAACTTCTTGCCTGAGCCACAGGGGCACGGCTCGTTGCGCGCGGGCTTCTCGGTGCTCACCGTGGGCTTGCCGGCGTCGTAGATCCACCTGCCGGCGGCGTCGCGCACGAAGAGACTGCGCTCGCGCAACGTCACCCACTGGCCGCCCTCGAGGTAGCGCGCTTCGAATTCCACGACGCCCTCCGCGCGGTCGACGATGCGCAGGCCGGTCCAGGTGACTCCGAGCGCCCAGGTGCGCGTGGCTTCCCACGTGCCCTCGCTGGGCTTCGTCTGGGTCTTCGCGAGGTAGTCGACGTCGCCGCGCACGTAGGCCGAGTAGCGGCTGCGCATCAGCGCCTCGGCGGTCTCGGCGGGCACGGTGCCGTCGTGGCGCGGGCCGCAGCAGGTCGCGTACTCGCCACCACCGCATGGGCACGCAGCGCTCACGGCCTGGCGGGCCCCGCCGGCAACGCGGCGCGCGCCGAGCCGGTGATGAGCCGCGCGCTGCGGCCGAAGGTGAACCACGCCCACGCCCACTGGAGCATCACCGCCAGGCGGTTGCGGAAGCCGATCAGGTACAGGATGTGGATGAAGAGCCACGCGCACCAGCCGAGGAAGCCCGAGAGCTTCAGCCGCCCGGACTGCGCGATGCCCGACGCGCGGCCGATGGTGGCCATGGTGCCCTTGTCGAAGTACTCGAAGGGCGCGGTGGAGTGGCCGACCGACGCCGCGAGGATGTTGTCGGCCGCGTGGGCGCCCTGCTGCATCGCCGGCGGCGCGAGGCCGGGCAGCGTGGTGCCGTCGGGCAGCGTGAAGCACGCCAGGTCACCCACCACGTACGCGGTGGGGAAGCCGGGGATGCTCAGGTCGCTCTGCACCTTGATGCGGCCGGCGCGATCGAGCTCGACGCCCAGCGTGCGGCCCAGCGGCGAGGCGGCGACGCCGGCGGCCCACAGCACGGTGCGGGCGGCGATGCGCTCGGGCGGCGGCGCGCTCTGCCCTTCGGGCGGCTTCGCGGCGGGGCTCACGTTGCAGCCCTCGCGATCGATGTCGGTGACGCGACGCTCGAGGCGCACGTCGACGCCCAGCCGCGTCAGGGTCTCCAGCGCGTGCGCCGAGAGCTTCGGGTCGAAGCTGCCCAGCACGCGATCGCCCGCTTCCACCAGGACCACGCGCGTCTTGCGCGGGTCGAAGCGGCGGTAGTCGCGCGCGACGGTGAAGCGGGCGAGCTCGGCGATGGCGCCGGCCAGCTCCACGCCGGTCGGGCCGCCCCCCACGATGACGAAGGTGAGGATCGCCGCGCGCTTCGCCTCGTCTTCTTCCTTCTCGGCGTCTTCGAAGGCGGTGAGCACGCGGCGCCGCATCTCGAGGGCGTCGTCGAGCGTCTTGAGGCCCGGGGCGAGCGGTTCCCACTGGTCCTTGCCGAAGTACGAGTGCCGCACGCCGGTGGCGAGGATGACGAAGTCGTAGTCGAGCGCGCTGCCGTCACCCATCAGCACCTGGCGCGCCTTCAGGTCGACCCTGGTGACGTCGCCCATGCGCACCTCGACGTTCGAGAGGCCAGCGACGATGGAACGAATGGGCGTGGCGATGTCACCGGGCGACAGGCCGGCGGTGGCCACCTGGTACAGGAGCGGCTGGAAGAGGTGGTAGTTCTGCCGATCGATCAGCGTCACCTTCACGTTGCCGCGCGAGAAGCGCTGCGCAGCGTAGAGGCCGCCGAACCCGCCGCCGACGATGACCACGCGAGGAATCACCTGGGCCTCGTAACCGGCTCACCAGAACTTCGCGACGACCTTGATGCCGGCGCTGAAGACGTTCGCAGGGCGCGAATAACGACCGGGAATGAGGTCGCCGTTCTGGTAGCGCGCGTAGATCTGGAACGGCAGGCCCAGGCGCAGCAGCGACACGGTGGCCGTCGCGCGCAAGATGTTCTTCTCGCCGGGCTGCCAGTACTTCTCGCGGTCGTAGTCCCACAGGGGCGACTGGCTCTGCCAATCGCTCTGGAAGGTCTGCACGCGGGTGTAGCTCAAGGTGAACATCAAGATCGGCGGCAGCGCCCACGCCTTCTTCTCGTCGTGTCCCGAGACGATCGACGCGTAGGCCGGCCCGAACCACGGCGCGACGTCGACCGACACCGTGCCCGCCAGCCAGTCACCGCCGTCGACGATGTACGAGTCACCGACGTACGGCGCGTTGTTGGTGAGCAGCGGGTTTTTGAGGCCGTGGCCGGCGAAGTACTGCCGCGGGCGGAAGAACGCGTAATAGAAGTCGGCGCCGATGTTCAGGCGGTAGTTGCCGGTCTCGTCGACGAAGAAGTGCTTGTCGGCCGAGAGGTGCGCCTCGACGTCGCCCGCGGCGTGCAGTTCCCACAGGTTGGTGCCGACGCTCACCGCCTCTTCGGGGTCGAAGTTGCTGCCGGTGGGCAGCGCGACCTGCAGCGAGGCCGCCCAGCGGAAGTGGTTCTGCGTCATCCACTCGAAGTCGGGCAGGCGGTAGCGCACGCCGACGATCATGTCGGACAGCTTCACGCCGCCTTCCCACTTGTCGGGCACGCGCGGCTGACCGAGCGAGGCCGCCCACGCCCAGAAGTCGTCCATCGAGTACGAGCGGCCGAGGCCCGACTGGTAGTCGCCGGGCGTCCAGCTCAGGTTGGTGGTGACCTGGGAGTGCATCACGATCGGCAGGTAGACCGCCGCGGTGAGGCGATCGGTGATGCCGTACAGCGCCTGCACGATCAGGAAGTCGAAGTCGGCGCGGGGCGCGGCGCGCAAGATGCCCTGCAGGCCGGCGCCGGGCTCGTAGCGCTTCATTTCCTCGATGAGGGGAATGGGCTTGCGGTCGCCGCTCCACTGCTTGTCGATCGACGAGCGCCAGTAGCTCAGGTCGAAGAGGAAGGTGCTCTGCGGGAGCACCTGGGTCTCCATCGCGAAGACCGGCGCAGACACACAGACCAGCGCCACACAGAGCGCGCGCATCGAAGAGGGCTTCACGGGCGCACCGCCGTCGTCTCGAACGGGCCCGCCGTCGCCGGCACCTGCCCCATGGCGGAGTGGATCTCGCCCTTCTTCAGATCGATCACCACCGCGTTCATCGAGTCGCTCTGGTCGACGAACTGCGGGTCGGCGAGCACGTTCTGCAGCCAGTCGACGTCGACCGGGCCTCCCGCATCACGCAGGCGTTGCTTCACCCCGTCGGCCACGCGGCGCGAGCGGTAGAAGAAACCCGACCACTGGCGCTGCGGCACGATGCGCTGGCCGGCGACGGTCAGGGTGCTGATGTCGGGCACGTTCTTCACGTAGTTCGAGCCGAGCACCACCTCGTCGTCGTTGAGGCCCGCGTACCGGCGCCCGAGCGCATCGACGTCGCTGGGCGAGTACGGGAAGTTGCCCCTGGTGCCGTCGTTGAAGATGTCGGAGTCCACCTCCACCACTTCCAGGCCGCCCGCCTTGTCGCCCAGCACGCAGGTCCACCCGTAGACGCGCTCGGCGTTCAAGATGATGTCTCTCGCGCTCGCGGCGTCGGTGGCCTGCTCGAGAATCCGTCGCCCGAGGAAGCCGATGGGCATGCCCTTGGCGAGCAGCTTCGCCTTCGGGAGATCGAGCGCGTTGTCGAGCACCGAGCCGACCACGCTGTTGTCGAGGGTGTCGGCGGGGTTGCACACGTAGCCGACGCCGCGGTCCGACACGCCCGACATGCCGTAGACGATGCCGGCCCAGCCGACGGTGAGGAACGGCGGCCCGTTGTCGGGCACGTGCCGCAGCACCACGGTGTGCTTGTAGGCGGTGTTGGCGTCGAGGAGCGCGAAGTGCTGGGCGAGGAAGGGATCGCCCCCGACGGTCATCGAGCCGCGCACGCCGATCGACACCGGCGGGGGGCGCGTGCGGCCGTCGGTGAGCGCCACGCGGAGCACGTCGCGCCGCGCGATGCCCGCGCCGCGGGTGGTGAAGGCCATTTCCTCGTCGCGCATGAAGCTCGCGTGGTCGGGCGGCGGCGAGGTGAGGATCTTCGTGTCGCCCGCGCCGATGACGAAGGTGGTGGTGATGGCGCTCTTGAGCGGGGTCGAGGGAGTCCACACCACCTGCAGGTCGGTCGCCGAGAGCGGCGTCATCACCAGCTCGGGGCTGTCGTGGTTGTAGAGCTGGTTGTCGACGAACACGCGCACGGTGTTGGGGTCGACGCCGTCGACCTCGGTGAGCACCACCTTGACGGCGCTGGTCGGCTGCACCTCGGTGAGGAGGCCGAACACCTCGGGAATGTACGGCTCGAAGTGACCCTCGTCGGCCTCGTCGGTCTGCCCGTCGTCGTCGTTGTCGACGCCGTCCTGGTTGGCGCCGACGAACTCCACGCTCTTGATGAGCGGCGCGCGGCCGAGGCGAATCGCGAGGGCGACGCCACGCACCGCGAGCACGGTGTCGAAGAAGGTGTTGAGCACCAGCACCTGCTCGTAGGTGAGCCCGCTGCCGTCAGCGATGCCCTGCAGCTCGTCGCGCGTGGCGCGGCCCAGCGAGCGCTCGATGCTCTTGGCCGAGTCGAGCATCAGCTCGTAGGCGAAGTTGCCGTTCTGGTACCGCTCGGCGCCGTACTCGGGGAGGAACGACGCGATGTCGGGCTGCTCGCGCGAGAGGTAGGGCCACAGCGAGTTGGTGAGCAGCGTGGTGTAGAAGCTGCGGATCTTCGAGCGCAGCTTGGTGCCGTGCTCGAGCCCGCGCTCGTACGGCGTGCCGTGCACCTCGACGACCTCACGGGTGGGCGGCTTCTGCAGCGGCTGGCACGCCATCAACGGCGCGAGCAGGAGGACAAGGAGGGATCGGGGGCTCAAAGCGCGCGCACCCTACCCGTCTCTGCGCAGAAAGTGCGCGATGCCCGACCGCAACCATTCACGCGGGCATGTTGCGACCGCTCACTCCACCTTCACCTTGATGAAGCCCTCGACGATGGCGCGGCAGACGAACTCGATGAGCGCGCCGTTGACGGCGTAGCCCTCGTCGTTCTGCACCACGAAGCCGGCTTCCTGCAGGCGCACCAGCGCGTCCTCGGTGGCCTCGCCGTCCTTCCCGGCGGCGAGCAGTTCCATCACCGTGCGCTCTTCGGCGCTCATGGCGGTGACGAGAATGCGGAGGTGGTTGTCGATCAGCGCCTGGCCCGACGGGTCTTCGCCGAGCAGGTCGAGATCGACGAGGCCGTCGACCTGGTCGGCGGTGATGACGCCCTTCCAGCCGGCCTCGAGCTTCCCGGCAGCAACGGCGCAGAGCGAGAGCACTTCCCACGGGCGGTTGCCGGTGAGCTCGGCGAGCGCGCCCAGCGCCTCGTTCTCGAAGGTGATGCCCAGCGGCTCCGACACGCCGTGCACCAGCGTGACGAGCTCGTCGTCGGCGATGGGCGGCACCACGACGGTGGCCACGCCTCCGCGGCCGACCACCTGTTCCTCGAAGATCGCGTCGGCGTCGCGGTGCCGGTGGCAGACCACGGCGACCTTCACGTTCTTGGGCGTGACGAGCAGCGCTTCGATGACGGTCTGCATGCCGTCGGGGCCGAGGCTGGTGAGCGCGATGAGCTCGTCGAAGCCGACGAACAGCGGCGCGGCGAGCTCGCCCAGCACCTCGAGCGGCTTCTTCGGGTCGGCCTTCAATTCCTTCGCGCCGACGCGGCCGAGGAACTCGTTCACCTTCGCGGCCACGCGGCCGAGCACGGCGTCGACCGACTGGGGCAGGCCGTCGTCGCGGTCGGGGTCGCGCAGGTCGAGCACGAAGGCCGCGCCGCCCGAGCGCTCGCACGCGCGCTGGAGCACCGCCTTCATCAACGTCGTCTTGCCGATGCGCCAGAAGCCGCGAATGCAGAGGTGGTGGCCGCCGGTCATGTGCGCGGCGAGCTCGTCGTCGAGCGCCTTGCGTGCACGAAGCCCCTCGGGGAGCTCGTCGATGGTGTCGAGGAACCGCTCGGCCAGCGGATGCAGTTGGGAAGCCATGGTCAGCCCTTATGCCCGAAGGTCAGGAAATCGTCTTCAGTGGGTTGGTCTTCATGCGCACCACGCCCTCGAAGAGGTGGGCCTCGGTGTAGAGGCGCCGGTGCGACGCGCGCTCACCCGGCAGCCAGCTCTGGGGTTTCTCGAGCCACTGCAGCACCCTGACCTCGCCGTCGTACGCGAACGGCGCGATGAGCTCGGCGGGCAGGCGCTTCCAGACCCTCCGCTCCACGGGGGCGAACTCGGCCTCGAAGCCCTCGCCGGCCTCGTCGTGGCGGCGCTGGTGATCGAGCGTGCCGTCGAACTTGTGGCTGATGTGGAACAGCTCGTGGAGCACGGTGGCGATGCGCTGCCGCGGCGTCGACCGGCGGAAGAAGAGTGGGCGCAGGGTGATGGAATAGAGCATCTGCCGCCCGCGCACCTTCACCAGCGGCTTCTTGCGGCCGACGGAATCCGTGCGCTTCTTGCCCTCGAAGGTGAGCGGCTTGACGGTGCCGCGGGACGCGCGGCGGGCCTCTCCGGCGAGCACGAGGATGCGGCGGGCGTCGAGGTGGCGGAAGTCGGCGTGGGCGCGCGCCACGTGGGCGATGAGGGCCACGACGGCCTGCGTGAAGTCGGGACGGCGGCGGACGCTCTTCACCACGGCGGGGCGGGACTCTGCCTCAAACCGCTGCTACATGCGCGCTCATGCGCCTCTCTCTTTTCGCCTCGGTCTGCGCTCTCCAGTTGATGGCCTGCGGCCCGATGAAGATGACCGTCGATTCCGGCCCCGACACGAGCTGCGGGTTCGATTGCGTCGCGCAGAACCGGTACGGCCTCGTGCTGAACCGCTGCTTCGAGTACTCGACCGACGGGCTGGCGGCGCAGACGCCTCCGTCGCTGGGCGTGTGGGTGGTGCGCCAGAAGCAGCAGACCGGGCACCCCGACGACGGCCTGTTCTACCTCGAGGGTGACGTGCCCACGCTGGTGGTCGAGTACCGCCAGGGCGGGCAGACGGTGCAGACCGACTACCTGGGCATCAAGAACTCCGACCTGTACCTGATGCGGCGCATCGCGGGCGGCCAGTCGGTCACCTACAAGTCGGCCGACTCGAAGATCACCGGCGTGAAGTGGCTGACCACCGACGTCGCCTCGGGCCAGAACTTCTCGACCGACACCGGCGCGTTTCTCTCGCGCGACAACACCACCACGCCGACCACCTACCGCGTGACGACCGACACCCCGACCGGTGCCGAGAAGCGCACGCCGCTGATGACCTACGACAACGCGGTGAAGGTGCTCTACGGCGAGACGCCCGATCACGGCGCCGACCCGCGCCGAGTCTTTGTGCCCGACGTCGGCTTCACCGTGATCGCCAGCCCCTTCAGCCTGCTCGGCGGGTCTCCGACGCCGCACTACCTGCAGAAGATTCGTGACATCGGCTCGCCCGACGGCGGGTCTGACGCGTGCAGCCTGGGGGTGCCGTGATGAAGAAGCTGATGCTCGGGGCAGTGCTGTGCCTGGCGGCGTGCAAGACGACCACCGAGGTGGCCGACGTGATGCCGCCCTCGGTGCCGGTCGAAGACTTCGCGGTGGTGACGCAGAACCTGACCCAGGTCGACGTGAAGTACACCGGGTCGATCGAGGCGGGCACCGACGCCATCACCGTCGAGACGGCGAAGTGGGAATTCGTGGTCGACGGCGCCGTGAAGCGCTCGGGCGAGGCGAAGCTGAACCTCCAGGCGCCGGCGGGCCAGAAGGTCGACTTCACGCTCAGCGAGTCGCTGACCTACGTGAAGGACGAGGAAGAGCTCAAGGCGATGGACGCGCGCGGCGGCTCGCTGTTGCTCGCGATGCGCGGCACGCTGGTGGTGAAGGTCGCGCAGGCGGCGCAGGGTGATCAGCCGGCGGGCACGAAGACGGTGGAGCTGCCGTTCGCCAAGTCGCGCGAGGTGCGCACGCCGCGCTTGCCGCACCTGAAGCTGGTCGACTTCGAGGCCGGCCGCTTCAGCGAGGTCGAGGTGCAGGCCACCTTCCACCTCGGCGTGGTCAACCCCAACCCCTTCATGATCAGCATGAGCGGCATCGAGTACTCGGTGTCGCTGTCGGGCAAGGAGGTCGGCAAGGCCTTCATCGGCCAGGGCGAGAAGGTGCTGCCCGCGTCGACCGGCGTGTTCGACGTCACCGCGACGCTCAACGAAGAGACCCACGGCAAGGAAGCGGCGAAGATCGTGAAGAGCCTCGTGGTGCCCTACGTGCTCGACGCGACGCTCAAGACGGCGCTCTACAGCGAGACCAACCAGAGCAAGGGCGACATCAAGCTCAAGGCGCAGAAGTGAGCTGACGAGAGGGCGATGCACTTCCTGGGGCCCGACCCGACGCGCTTTCCGCGCATCGACGAGACCGACGAAGACGGCATCATCGCCGTCGGCGGCGATCTGAGCCCCGAGCGACTGGTGAACGCGTACCAGCGCGGCATCTTCCCCTGGTACTCCGAGGGCCTGCCGATTCTGTGGCACTGCCCCGACCCGCGCTTCGTGCTCGAGAGCAGCAAGCTCCACGTGCCGGCGAGCCTGCGCAAGACGATGAAGAAGCGCCCGTACGAGGTGAAGCTCGACACGGCCTTCGAGCAGGTGATCGATGGGTGCGCGCGCACGCGGCGGCCCGGGCAGCGCGGCACGTGGATCACGCGCGACATGCGCAAGGCGTACGTGAAGCTGCACACGCTGGGCATCGCGCACAGCGCCGAGGCGTGGCTCGACGGCACGCTGGTGGGCGGCCTGTACGGGGTGAGCCTGGGCCACGTGTTCTACGGCGAGTCGATGTTCGCCAACGCCGACGACGCGTCGAAGATCGCCTTCGTCACCCTGGTGGAATGGATGCGCGGCTGGGGTGTGTCGCTGGTCGACTGCCAGCAGGAGACCGCGCACCTGAAGCGCTTCGGCGCCGAGCCGTGGGCACGCGAGAAGTTCGTTCGCGCGCTGGAACCGTTGACCGCCGCTCCGAGCCGCCGCGGCAAGTGGTCGCTCGAGGAAGGAGCGTCATGACGCCCGAGCTGCACGACGCGCACGATCGTCTCGAAGAAGATCACTGGTGGTTCGAGGGCCGCCGACGGGTGGTGCGCCAGGTGCTTCGCGACCAGCTGTTGCCGCGCGCCAGCCGGCGCATTCTCGATCTCGGCTGCGGCGCGGGGTCGATGTTCAAGCTGCTCGGCGAGTTCGGCACGGTCGATGGCGCGGAGTCGTCGCCCGACGCGCTCGCCCGGGCGCGCGCCAAGTTCCCGCAGCTGCGCGTCGAGCCGTGCAACCTGCCGGACGAGCTCCCGTCGGGCACGTGGGACGTCATCACCGCGTTCGACGTCATCGAGCACCTCGACCACCCCATCGAGGCGCTGCGCGCGCTGCGCAGCCACCTCACGTGGGACGGCCAGGTGGTCATCACGGTGCCGGCCTTCCAGTTCCTCTGGAGCCACCACGACGACGCCAACCAGCACCGGCGGCGGTACTCGCGCATCGAGCTCGTCTCGCACCTGTCGAGCGCGGGGTTCAAGGTGACGTGGGCGAGCTACTTCAACACTGCGCTGTTTCCCGCGGTCGCCGCGGCGCGGTTGCTCGAGCGGTTCCGGCCCGGGCATGCCGAGAGTGCGTCGGGGGATCTCCAGCCGACCGCAGAGCCGCTGAATTCGGTGCTGAAGTTCGTGTTCGCCAGTGAGCGGTTGGCGCTGCACCGCACCCAGTTGCCGTTTGGCGTGTCGTTGGTCGCCGTCGCGCAGCGCTGAGGGGCGTCGGACGCGGCAGGCCTCGGGGAACGAAGAGCGGGTCGAAGTCGCTGCCCTGCTGCTCATCGGGCGTGCCCCTCGGCACGACCTCAGGGTCGTCGAGGTGACCAGGCGTCGTGGTGGGGGGTCGTTTGTCCCGCCGTGGCTGCCCTGGCGACCACCAACGGACAACCGACCCTCGTCACCTGCAGATGCGGACGCGCGATGAGGTCGAGGGGCTGCCCGAGCTGGGCAGCGACGAGACCTTGAACCGCCCTCGTCCCCTCAGAGCCCTGCGTCGCGAGGCTCCGGCTCCGGCAGCTCGAGCTGATCATCGAGCGCGAACCGCCCCAACGATCGCTTCAGCACTTCCCACATCACCTTGCGGTGCTCGGCGACGGACACCTTGCCCTCGAGCACCAGCCCGGCGCCGACGTAGCGCGCCTTCACCTTCCCCGGCGCGACCTGCTGCAGCCCTTCCTGGATCGCGCGGAGCTGCGCCTGCAGCACCTTGCCCTCGAACGTGAGCTCGAGGTGCCGCGCTTCGAAGGCATCGGTCTGGAAGAGCACGGCCAACGCAGCACGGCACTTGTCGTCTCCCACCGTCACGGTGAGCTTCACGTCTTCGAGCGGCGCGAGCTTGAGATCGGGGCACGCCTTCTGGGCTTTCGGAATCGCGGTGGGATCCGTCACGGCCGGCGTGCTGACGCGCACCCGCCACGCGGCGACCTTGCCGTCGGCGCCAAGCAGCACCACCGCGCGCCCGGGCTTCAAGCCGATGAGCAGCAGCTCGTTCGACTCGGCCGACCACTCCACCGCGAGCACCTTCGGGTCGTCGATCTCGAACCAGTCGACGCGCGGGAGCTTGATGAACTTTTCCTTACCGGCCTCGACGTCGTGCGCCCAGTCGACGGGCCACGCGAAGGCCGGCAGCGCCACCACCACGCAGGCGAGCAACGCGGCGCGCATCACTTGCCCTTCGTCGAGCCGGGGAAGAGCGGCCCCTTGGTGGGGAGCGAGCTGGCGCGCTTGGGGGTCAGCACGTTGTCGGTGATGTCGCAGATGGCCTGCTTGCGATCGATGAGCCACAGGCTCCCGAGCGTCGCGGTCTGGGGCGGCACGATCTGGCTGGTGCCGACCACGCGCTCGATGACCTTGCCGTCGTCGCTGTCGGCGTACCCGAACGAGACCGACGGCCAGATGCCCTCGGGGAGCTTGAGGCGAAAGCGCACCGCCTGCCCCGACTGCACCAGCTCGACGCCCGGCACGCCGAAGCGCGCGTTCTGACCAGGCCGCGCGTTGCCCGAGGGGAGCTCGACCAGCCACTGCGAGGCGGGGCTGATGTCGGCGCCCAGGCAGCCCTCGTGCGGCGGCACCGGGTGATCGCCCAGCCACAGCCGCAGCTGATCGCCGTTGGCCCACACGTCGTCGGTGACCTCGACGATGAACTCGGTGTCGCTGATGGCGAGCACCTTGAGCGAGCCGTCGGCGTCGTTGCCGAGCGCGCCCTGCCACACGGTCGACGCCTTCGCGGCGCAGGTGCCGAGCGAGGTGGTCTTCCACTGGCCCTGCACGAATTCCTTGGTGACGGCGACCTTGGGAATGACCTGGGCCTTCACGGGCTTCGGCTTGATCTCCTCGCGCAGGTCGGCCTGCCCTTCCTCGGTGCAGCGGGAAAAGAGGCGCGTGCGCTCGCCGCTGAAGGTGTCCCACGACCAGCGCACCTCGTCGGTGAACTGCGGGGACGCGGCGACGAAGGTGCTGACGGTGCTGGTCAGCAACACCGGGGGCGAGAGCTGGAACTCGCGGCTGACCGACCACCGCCCGTCGCTGCCGCCGAACTGGTCGTGGAAGAGGCGGTTGGGCTTCACCGTCACCTCGTCTTCGCCGACCGAGGCCGAGCCGTACCCGTCGTTGCACAGCTGGAGGAAGAGCTTGGCGGTGCGCGGGGCCTTCGCGCCGGTCAGCACCCAGTATTCCTCGACGTTGCATTCGCCGTTGTTGGTCGAGCGGGTGCCGCGGGTGAGGTGCACCACGCGCAAGGGGGCTCCGGCGCCGTCGTTGCCCGCCTTCCAGTCGCCGCTCAACAGGCAGGGCGCGTCGTCTTCGTTGCAGCCAGCGGCCTTCGAGAGATCGCCGGGGATCTGTTGAACCGCCACGGCCACCACCATCGCGAGGAACATGTCGGGGAGTCTGCCACGTTTGGGCAACTCCCTGAAATGGCAGACCTTTCTGACGGAAGACGGCGGGGCGGGAGTCCGTGGGCTAAATTTCGAGTCGCGATGCCGACCTGGGGCATGTGGGTAATCTGGCTGGTGCTGCTCCTGGTCCGCGGGTTCTTCGCGGCGATGGAAGCGGCGCTCCAGTCCGTGTCGGACGAGCGGCTCAAGGAGCTGGCGAAGGACTCGCACCGTGCACGGCGGGTGGTGCGGCTGCGGTCGGACCCCGAGGCGACGGCGGCGGCGATTCGCAGCGGCATGGTGCTGTCGGGCTTCATGGCGGTGGGCGTGGGCAGCCTCGTCATTCCGCGCATCCTCGACATCCAGCTGCAGGAACTGGTGGCCAGCGAGTGGCTGACCTGGCTCTCGCCGTTGGCGTCGGCCCTTGCGGTGGCGTTGGTGGCGACGTTGATCGACATCACCTTCCGCTCGGCGGCGATCCAGAACCCCGAGGTGTGGTCGTTGTCGCTGTCGCGCCTGGGCGTGGTGGCGGTGACGCTGCTCTCGCCGATGGTGAAGGTGCTGGTGATTCCGCTCAACGTGCTGCTGCGGCCGTTCAACGCGCGGGTGTCGTTCCAGCAGCCGCCTCCGCCGCTCGAGGAGCTGGAGAAGCAGCTCATTCGCCAGGCGCAGAAGAACGAGGTCGATCGCGGCGCGCCGCAGTTGATTCGGTCGATCTTCGAGCTGAACGAGAAGACCTGCCGCGACGTGATGGTGCCGCGCACCGAGGTGGTGATGCTCTCGGTCGACACGCCGACCGACAAGGTGCTCGAGCTGGTGGCCGAGGAGAACCACTCGCGCATCCCCGTGTACCGCGACGACGTCGACCACATCGTGGGCATCTTGCACGTGCGCGACGTGGTGCCGATGCTGCAGAACCCGGCGCTGATCGTGATGACCGACCTCGTGCGGCCTGCGGTCTTCGTGCCGTGGGTGAAGCCGATCGGCGACCTGCTGCGCGACATGCAGCGGCAGCGCATTCACATGGCGGTGGTGGTCGACGAGTACGGCGGGTTCTCGGGCATCGTGACGCTCGAAGACATCCTTCGCGAAATCGTCGGCGACATTCGCGACGAGTTCGATGAAGAGGTGCGGGCGTTCGAGAAGCAGGCCGACGACTCGTTCCTGGTCGACGCGCAGCTGCCCGTGCAGGACTTCGCGCGCGCGTTCGAGTTCAAGTTCCCGGAGGGCGACTTCGAGACGCTCGCGGGCTTCTTGTCCTTCCGGTCGGGGGCGATTCCCGAGCTGAACGACCGCATCACCGAGAACGGGTGGACCTTCATCGTGCACAGCAAGGAAGGCCCCCGCCTCGAGCGCGTTCGGGTGCTCAAGCCGCGGGCGGTGCCGGCGCTCCAGCGCAAGCCCAGCTACGAGCGGCTCGACCCCGTGAAGGTCTGAGTCTTTCCGGTTTTTTGCACACGCCCGCGGCAGACCGGGTCGTGGGGGCATGTACGTCGGAAAGCGCTACACCGCGACTGTCGAGGGCTCGGTTTGGAAGGCTGTCACCTGCGAGAACTGCCGCCTGCAGTGGGCGTACAAGCTGGTGCGCAAGGCCGAGGGCACGGGCCGCAGCCCGTACTTTTTGGACAACGACGGCGCGGCTGATCGGGCCAGCGCCGAGGCGCGGCAGGAGCTGCAGAAGAAGCTCGAGAACGACGTCGACGCCGTGTCGTGCCCGCAGTGCCACCACTACCAGGCGGCGATGCTGAGCGAGGCGAAGTACGACCGCTTCGGGCACTGGTACGGGTTCGGGATGATCGTCGCGTTCGTGGGGCTGCTGTTCTGCGGCTTCTGGGGGGACGAGAGCTTCTCGACGAACTGGGTGTCGATGCCGGGGGTGACGTTCTTCGTCGTGGCGATCGGCATGGCGGTGTACGGCGCGGTGCGGTCGGCGATGTTCGAGCCGAATGCGGCGGTGCACGTCGAGGAGCGGAAGGTGCTCAAGGCGAAGGCCAAGGCGCCGGTGATTCTGCGACGGCAGTATGAAGACATCGTCGCGACGGTGGCGCCGGCGGAGCGGCGGGACATCGCGGAGATTCGCTGGAACTAAAGCGGGTCTCGTGAAGACCCGACCAATGGCGCTTCGAAGCGGCCGTCGAGCGTGCTCCCGGCGTGGACTTCGATGGCGACGCGATCGTCGAACCACGTGACGTCGAGCTGATCGAAGTCGACTCGCGCGTTGAAGGCGAACACACCGTCGGCATTGACTGCCCCAGTGAAGATGGAGGCGGTGCCCGGTGCGTCGGTGCGCTCACCGCTG
Source organism: Myxococcaceae bacterium (assembly GCA_046351675.1). Lineage (GTDB taxonomy): Bacteria > Myxococcota > Myxococcia > Myxococcales > Myxococcaceae > Archangium_A. The sequence goes on along the minus strand of JAXLYB010000009.1, from coordinate 80,369 downwards.
CGATCGCGTTGCTCCAACCACAGGACGACGAAGCGACAGCGCGGGGTCAGCGGCCCGAGCAAGCCGGCCTGTGGACACTCTGAAGCCATCACGCGCAGGCCGTTCGACGTCTCGAAGGCGGCGCTCGAGTTGACTGTGAACCCGGCGAGGCCGCACGTCGTCGAGGCACCGAGCGCATCGGGAACTGGCGGGTTGGTGCAGGCCAGCACGCAACAGATCGCGCCGACGATCAGGTTGCGGCGACTCAACGTAGAACTCGTGGATGACGCGGGCGACCGACACAGATCGACAGCACGCCGACCGCGCCGCGCAGCGCCGGCCTAGTCACAGTTGCATCCCGCGAGAACCGACGTCACCGCCCCGCGTTCGAAACCGATGGAGCGCTGACGATAACAACCGTCATCACCTTCCCTCCACGAATACCCGAAGGTGGGGTCGTCCGCCGTCATACCGCCCAGCGTATGATGCGGAGTACCAAGCACTTGCCGCACTTCAGCCTCGGTCATGCCGAGCCGAATCGAACGAAAGAGCGCGTCTCGATAGCCGGGCGCGTAGACCGTTCGGCTGGTCAAACACAGCACGCCGAGCGGACCGTCGAGTGACCACAGGCCCCAGGCGATCGGTACGGTCAGCACCAGCGCGGCAAGCACGAGACGTCTCATCGCGACTCCTCCCGACTGGCGTCGACCGCAGACGCGAGCTCCGTGCACTCAGCTACGAGCTGCCATCTGCAAGACACGTGACCAGATCGACCTGTCAGTCCCTCGAGCCGTTCAGATGGGTCCGGGTGCAACTGCAGAACAGTACATCCATCCCTGCGCGGCCAGCATGCCCTTCAGGGATGTAGATGACGCCCTCGCCGATTCCACCTCGCTCGCCGCATCCCACGACGACCTCGCAATATCCCCAGATCGGCGCCTTGTAGCCGTAGAGGCAACTTCCGCCATCGAAGGTCATCGCGAGGCGAGTCGAGCCGCGAGGAGCGCACTCGCTCCGAGGAGGCGGAGATTCACAGCCAAGGATCTGTCCGCACACTTCGCCGGTGGCACCAGCGTCGAGGTCGAGCGCGCGGCCGCCGGTCGGCTGCGCGAGCCCGTCCTTGTCGATGACCCAGTCGAACTCGACGAGCCGACACCCACCCTCGCTTGGCTGAACTTGATAACGACACACTGACTTTGGGACTGAAGGCGTCGGCCGAGACTCGACGCACGCAGTCAGCAAGACGGCGAGGCAGGTCGAGAGCCGGCTCAAAACGTCACCCCGGCATCGATCGCGCGAAGCGCCTCGTCGCGAGGAAGACACATGGACGTCGTGTACGGCGGGCCCTCGGGGACGTACTCGCCCCACACGCGACGTCGAACCGAGCAGGCCGGAGTCCTGCAGATGCAGATCTGACCTCGAGGGCACTCCGCATCCGCCTGGCAATCTGGAACGTAGCCGGCGCAGTTTGCTCCGCCCGTGCACCAACCAGACTCCGTGCCTGTCTTGGTTCCAAACGCCGCGCCGGCGTCGAGCGCTTCAGCGTTCGTGAGACAGCGTGGAGCCTCGGGTTTGCCCGACACGGTGCCCGGGCGCAGCCAAGTGCATTGCACGCGAATCCCGCACGCGCAGGCGCGCGGCGGCACGCAGTCGGCATTCGACTGACACGAGCCGGCAGGGCCCGCGAGCACCACCTGCGCCAGCAGAAGCCACAGCATCAGATGACGCTACCGCAGTCGGTGAACTCCCGGGCGCGGGGCCTCATCGCCGTCGACTCGCACACGAGAACAGCTCGTCACCAATACAGTCGCTGTCTGCCTTGCACGGCAGATGACGTGTGGCCGCAGTGCGGAACAGGCTCCGAGTCCTCGCGAGGACAGGCGAAGAACGCAGCGCACGTTGCAGAGTTCCAGATCACGCGCAGGAGGGGCGGCGTCGAACTCGTTGGTCTCAATCGCTCACTCGTCCGTGCACTCTGCGTAGACCGCGCTGACCAGCCCCTTCTCGACCACCACGGTTCGCAAACGGTACCAACCGCGATCGCCGGTTCTCCACGAGTAGCCGAGAAGTCTGATGCCATCGTCCCTGACGAACTCGTTCAACGACTCGCCCAACACCTCGACGAGCTGCGCATCAGGCAGCCCGACGCTGACTTTGCGAAACGCGCGTTCGGAATACCCATCGGAGTACCGCGTGTTCGGCCCCAGGCACAGGAGGCCAACCGGTCCGTCCAACGAGAACCAACCGAGTGCAAACACGATCGCGCCCAGAGCTGCGGTGGTGAACGCGAGTGCTCGTTTCGTGGCCCTCATCACCAGCGACGATCGAACGAGAAGCCGGCGTCTCCAAGACACCCCTGTGTGGTCCACGGCGGACCATCGGGGTGGTCGAAGTCACCGGCGCTTGGCGAGCTGAATCGACATGCCTTCGAGTCGCAGACGCACCAGGTCCCGCGGGGGCACTCGCTGTCAGCACGACACCACGGCACGACCGCGTGACACCACCCGCCGTCGCCGCAGTGGAGGCTTCCCTCTGGCGCAGCGAGCGCAGCACCGCGGTCGATGGCCTCCTGGGGCGACAAGCAAACGCCTCCGTCGGTCCCGGCGACCATGAATCGACAGGTCATTCGAACGCCGCAAGAGCAAAAGAGCCCGTGGGGGCACATGTCGTCTGAGGCGCAAGCCATCGGAACGCGTGGCTCGAGTGCTGAACCGTTTTCGACGACGCATTCCCCAGCACGGCAGGTCGGAGTTGAGCAGGCTCGATCGGGGAACGTCGTCTGGTAGCCACACTTCCTGGCGATGGCGTCGATCGACGCTGCCACGTCGTTCGACTGCCAGGCCGCCGCCGTCCCGGCCACGCAGGCGGGGATGTCCTGATGAACGAGCTCCAATTTCCTCGCGACGCACTCACGGTCGCTCCTGCAGCGATGACGTCGGAGGGCACGAAAGAAGGGCCCCGCATCGGCCGTGCACGTCACGGCCGGCACCAACTTCGCCACAATGAGGCCCCCGTCGGCAGAGCGCATGAGTCCGCCGTCGGTGAGCACGAAGAGCACGCCGCCGTCTCCGAGAATGACGACGTTCGACGCGAAGCTGCACACAGCGCCGGCCACCACGAACACTGCGAGCGCTCGGGTGGCGTTCGACCGCGACATGGTGCGACTTCACCATCGTCACGTGGACGCATTCCACACCTCGACGCGGCGTAGAGTCGCCGTATGGGGCTGACCGGGGGCTTCCTCATACTGGGACGATGGCGCGGCACGGCCGTGCGCCTCCATCTCCTCGCTCCGATCGTGTGGCTGCTCTACCTGAGCAATCTGCCCGCTTCGTTGTTGGGCGGCGCCCTCGTGGGGTTGGTGACCCTCATCTTCGTGCATGAGCTCGGTCACGCCGTGCTCGTGCGCAGCTACGGCGCCCACGTCAACGCGCTCGACTTCCTGCCGTTCGGTGGCGAATGCGCGTGGCAGGGCTCGGTCACCCCACTCGGTCATTCCGTCATCGCGTGGGGCGGAGTGCTCGCACAGGCGGTGCTGCTCGCCGTGACCGAGGGTGTGCTGGCCGTGATGGGCCGTCCCGATCAGCCCCTGCTCGTGGGGTTGGTGCACATGCTGACGGTCAGCAACGTGTACATGATCGTTCTGAACCTGGTGCCGATCCCTCCGCTCGATGGCTCGCGGGCGTGGGCGGTCGTTCCGCGCGGTATCGATGCGATGGTTCGGCGATCGCGGGCACGGCAGGGCAAGTCGTCGTCTCGAACGGTGTGGCAGCGACTGAGCTCGCGGTTACGCCGGCGTCACTTGCGGTCGGTGCATCCCGCCGATGATGAGGACGATTGAGCCCCTCACCCCGACCCTCTCCCCGCTCGCAGGGAGAGGGAGAACTTCATTCCACCGAATTCCACAGGGGCCGGCCTCGCACCGTCACCTCGCGGCGATCGCGAAACATCAGCCCCTGCCCCGGCGTGCCGACATCGACTTCCCCCCGCAGCCCCACGTCGAGCGTCGCTTCACCTTCCCGCCACGACAGATGCTTCGAGCTCAGCGGCGTCGTCACCCGCAGCACATCGCCATTCCGGCTCGGCGTGCTCTCGATGCCCGTCGCAAACCGCACGTCATCGAGGAACAGCTCCCACGAGACCGTCCGCACCTCGGGCGCACCCTTCGGCAACTGCAACGTGAAGTCGAGCGCCCCGCGATCGCGCACCGGAAAATCGGCGCTCAGGCTCGTCACCATCACCGGCGGCAGCGGCGGCCCGACGCGCTTCTGCGCGCACCCCAACAGGAGCACCGCGCCGACCCACCACCACGCGCGACGCATCACCCACCCAGCAGCGGCTTGAGGGCGTCGACCGACACCGGCCACTGGTTGCGCTTGGCGAGAATCTCCAGCACGCGAATGAACTCCGAGGCGTTCTGGAAGCGCTGCGCGCGATCGGGCTGGCAGGCCTTGCGGGCGATCGCCATCGCCATCTCGGGCGCGTTCGGGTTGAACTTGTCGACCGGCGGCACGCGGCAATCGCGCACCTTGTGCATCATCTCCATCTCGCTGTTGCCGGCGAACAAGCGCTGGCCCGTCAGCAGCTCCCAGAAGATGACGCCCGCCGCGAAGAGGTCTGCCCGGTGGTCGACGTTCTGGCCGAGCACCGCCTCGGGGGCCATGTACGAGATGGTGCCGCGCAGCGCGCCCGAGTCGCCGCGCATCACGCCCTCGACCTCCGCCACTCCGAAGTCGGTCAGCTTCACGTCGCCCGCCACCGACAACAAGATGTTCGCCGGGTTCACGTCGCGGTGGACGATGGTCGCGCCGTTCTCGCCGACCTTCGCGCGATGGATGTAGTCGAGCGCCTTCAGCAGGCAGATCGTGATGTACGCCGCCGCGCTCTCCGGCATCACCGCGTTCGCCTGGCGAAACGCGTCCTGCATGTACGCGAGCGTGCGGCCGCTCACGAGCTCCTGCACCATCAAGTAGTCCGACCCCGCCTTGAAGCAGCGGAAGGTGCGCACGATGTTCGCGTGGCGCAGCCGCACGGTGAGCTTCGCCTCGTCGACGAACTGCTTCACCCACGCCGCGTCGTTGCGGTAGCTCGGCAGCAGGCGCTTGATGACGATGTCGTCGGGCTCACCCGGGCTCTTCTGCGTCTGGGGCCGCGCCTTGGCCTGGTAGACCTCGGCCATCCCGCCGACGGCGAGTCGCCCCACGAGCTGGTAGCCGCCGAGTTCGGTTTCCTGCGCCACGACGCAACCAAGTTAGTCGAAGGTCCCGAAAGGCCCCTAAGAAATTGCCGCGGGCGTGCCCTGGTAGACCGCCTCGTACGAGCGGGCCGCGCGGTCCCAACCCCAGTCGAGCGCCATGCCCCGCTGCTGCACCTGGCGAAACGCCTGCTGGTCCTTGAAGAGCTCGAGCGCCCGAATCAGCGCCCCCAGCAGCGAATCCGCCGTCGGCTTGTCGAAGCGCAGCCCCGTGCCGTCAGGCCGTGTCACGTCGACCACGGTATCGGCCAACCCACCCGTCGCGTGCACGATGGGCACCGCGCCGTACCGCAGCGAGTACATCTGGTTGAGGCCACACGGCTCGAACTTCGAGGGCATCACGAAGAAGTCGATGCCCGCCTCGATGCGGTGCGCGAAGCCCTCGTCGAACCCCAGCCGCAGCGCCAGCCGCTTCGGGTACCGCGCCTCGAGCGCCTTCCACCCCGCCTCGATCGCCGGCTCACCCGCCCCCAGCACGATCGCGCTCGCGCCCTGGTCGAGCACCCGCGGCAACGCGGCCTGCAGGAGATCCGCCCCCTTCTGCCCCGCCATGCGCCCGATGACGCCGAACAAGGGCAGCCCCGGCACCGGAGGATCGATGCGGCAGCTGGCGATGAGCTCGGTGCGGCACCGCGCACGGCCCGCCAGCTCGGTCGACGTGAAGGGCACGGGCAGGAAGACGTCGGTCGCCGGGTTCCACACCTCGGTGTCGATGCCGTTCAAGATGCCGTGCAGCGACGGCGCGCGGTGACGCAACAGCCCGTCGAGGCCGACCCCGAAGCGCGGCGTCTGGATCTCCTTCGCGTACGTCGGCGACACGGTGGTCAGCGCGTGCGAGCACACCAGCGCGGCCTTCATGAACGAGAGCTGGTCGTAGAACTCCACGCCGTCGGGGGTGAAGAGGCTCCAGGGAATGCCGAGCACGTCCATCTGCCGCTTCGGAAAGATGCCCTGGTACGCGAGGTTGTGAATGGTGAAGACCCGGCGCGCGCGGCCCAGCCGCGTGTGCGCGTAGCCCTGCGTCAACGCGAGCAGCGCGGGCGCGGTCGGCCAGTCGTTGGCGTGCACCACGTCGGCGAAGAAGCCGTCGCGCTGCGCGGTGGTGAGCGACGCCATCGAGAGCAGCGTGAAGCGGCGATCGTCGTCGTCGAAGCCGTACACCCCGCGGCGCTGGAAGAACGCTGGCGCGTCGAGGAAGACCCATTCCACGCCGCTGAGCCGCTGGCGCAGCGTGCGCACCTCGACCTTGCCGAACGGAAACTCGAGCGTCACCACGCCGCCGAAGGGCTCGAGGCGATCGCGCGGCACGTCCTGGTAGAGGGGCGAGACGACCCGCACCTCGTGGCCGCGGAGCGCGAGCGCCTTGGGCAGCGCGCCTGCCACGTCACCCAGGCCGCCGGTCTTCGACCACGGGGCGACCTCCGAGCTGAGGAACAGAACGCGCATCGGGTGAAGAGAACAGCAGCATACCCGCACGCTGCTTCGACGCGGTGAGGTAAGAGCCACCCCGCTCATGGACCAGAGCCTCGACCAGCGCGTGGTGCCGCTCGCCAACCCCGAGGCGATCCCCTTCGTGCCCCTCGAGCTGACCGCGATGAGCGGCACGAAGATGAAGGGCTTCACCCTGCTCCACCTGCTCGACCTGATCGAGAAACAGCCCGGCGGCGCCGACGCGTGGCGCGCGACGTTGCCCGAGAGCGTGCGGGCGCAGACCGAGCGCCGCGCCATCACCTCGGTGGCCTGGCTGCCGATGGAGCTCTACTTCCACGGCGTGACCTGGCTGACGAAGCAGTCGCCGCTGGGCGTGCGGCACGCGCTGTCGATCGGCCACGCGATGGCCAAGCAGGACATCGGCGCCTTCTTCGGCTTCATCATGAAGTTCACCAGCCCGACGATGGTGCTCGGGCTCTCGGGGCGCTTCTGGCGCAGCTACTTCGACGCCAGCACGCTCAACGTGGTCGCCTCCACCGCCACCTCGGTCGACGCCGAGATCCGCGACTGGCCCCTGCGCGACGAGGTCTCGCTGCACGAGATGGCCGGCAGCCTCATCGCGTGGATGGAGGCGAGCCGCGCGAAGAACGTGCGCATCACCCGCTTCGAGCGCCTGAGCTCGTCGAACTTCTGCGTCTGCGCGAGCTGGAGCTGACTGATGGAACCCGCCCCCCTGTCCGAGCCGTTCGAGCGCTTCGCCAAGGTCTTCGCCGAGGCGAAGGCGGCGGTGCCGAAGGACCCCAACGCCATGACGCTCGCCACCGTCGACGAGCGCGGCCAGCCGATGGCGCGCGTGGTGCTGCTCAAGGACTTCGATCAGCGCGGCTTCGTGTTCTTCACCAACTACCGCTCGATGAAGGGCCGGGCGCTCGAGAGCGCGCGCCGTGCGGGGCTCAACTTCTACTGGGCGCCGATCGATCAGCAGGTGCGCGTCGAGGGCACCGTCGAGAAGGTGCCCGAGCGCGAGTCAGACGAGTACTTCGCCAGCCGGCCGCGCATCTCGCAGCTCGGCGCGTGGGCGTCCGAACAGAGCCAGCTGCTGGCCACCCGCGAAGAGCTCGAGGCACGGCTGAGCGAGCTGACGAAGAAGTACGAGGGCACCACCGTGCCGCGACCCGCGTGGTGGGGCGGTTTCCGCGTGGTGCCCAGCCGCATCGAGTTCTGGAAGGCGCACGAGTTCCGTCTCCATTGGCGCGAGCAGTACGTGCGCGCGGGCGACGGTTGGCAGAAGAGCTGGCTCAACCCCTGAGCGGCGCGCTCACCACGAGCCAGACGAGCCGCCGCCCGAGCTCGACCCGCCGCCGAAGCTGGAGCTCGAACTGGAGCTGGAGCTCGAGCTCGAGCTGCGCACGATGCGTGGGATCGAGCGGGTGTAGCTGTTGGTGTAGCTGCAGTGCGCGCACCGCTCGTCGATGCGCCGCGTGCCTTCGGAATATTCGGTCGCGTGCACGAGGGTCGTCGACGTGGACTTGTTGGTCTTGTTCGAGCACTGCGGGCAGCCGGAGTACGCGGTGAAGAAGGTGCCGTACCGCAGCACCAGCGCGTCGTCGCAGCGCGTGCACACCCACACGTCGTAGTCGACCGAGCCGATGCGCTCCTCGGTCTGCTGGCCGGCGCTCAGGTGCGCGTCGTCAGCGGCCTCGTCGAGGCGGGCGCGCGGCACGTTGCAGTCTTCGCACATGCGCACGCGGTTCCGGTTCCACCGGCGCAACGCCACGATCGCGCCGATGAAGAGGCCGACCCCGCCGAAGCCGAAGAGCCCCTTGTTGTTCTCGTACCCCGCACTGAGCACGTCACTCATCGGCCGCGGGGGAATGCCGCTGACCAGCGCGGTCTGCGCGAAGCGCTGCGCGTTGACGAGGGCCGCGACGCGATCGGCGTAGGCGTCGGTGGCGATCGCCTGGCGCGCGCGCTCGAGTTCCTGCCGATCCCAGTTCGAGGTCACGATGCCGTCGGGCAGGTGGAGCTCGCTGGTGCCGCGCCCCACGTCGAGCGCGATGACGACCGCGGGCAGCTTGGAGATCGGCCGCACCTGGTGCACCAGCCGCGCGGTGAGCGCGTCGAGCGTGGGGTACGGCGCGACCGTCTTCACGACGAGGAAGAAGATGCGGCCCTGGTTCGACGCGTAGGCGTCGCTGGCCGCCACGTCGAGCTGCGCGCGCTGCTGGTTGGTGAGCACGTCCGACAGGTCGATCACCCACGAGCGCGGGCTGTGCTCGGGGAAGGTCGCGCCGCCCTCGGCGAGCGCCGCCAGCTTCTCGTCGCGGTTGCTGACGTCGTTGGTCGGCGTGACGTACGCGTCGGGGCCGAGGCCGGTGTTGTCGTTGGGGTGCGGCGTCGCGCGACCGGCAGCCTGGCGCAGGAGCCGATCGATCGACGCGGCCGACGCGAGCAGCGCCTGGTCGAGTCGCTGCGCCTTCATGTTGGCGACGATGTCGTCGCGCATCACCACGTCGGTCTGCGAGCTGTAGAGCTTGGACCCGTCGCCGAGCACGATCTCCGACTTGCGATCGCTGAGCGCGAAGAAGATCAGCACGCCGTCGTTGTCGCCGTGGTGGCCCACGCCCCACGAGTTGAAGACCGAGGTCGCGTAGCTGCGCGGGTTCTGGCCCGAGGTGGTGTCGGTGATGAGCACCCCGAGCTGCCCGGCGCCCGAGGCGTCGAGGTTGGCGGCGAGCGTGTTGAGCTGCGAGATGGTGCCCGCGCTCACCTTGCCCGTGCGATCGAGCACCCACTGCCCACGCGGCGGCGGCGCGGGGATGTTCTGCGCCAGCGCGAGCGCGCTGCACGACACGGCGAACAGCACGACCCAGCGGGCGACGCGCATCGGCGACCTCGAGTTGGCGGTGGTTACTTGAGCGACTTCACGGCCTCGAGCACGTCGTCGACGTGTCCGGCGACCTTCACCTTCGGCCACACCTTCGCGATCTTGCCGTCCGCGCCGATGAGGAAGGTGCTGCGCACGATGCCCATGAACTTGCGGCCGTAGAGCGACTTCTCGGCCCACGCGCCGTACTTCTCGGCGACCGCGTGATCGGTGTCGGCCAGCAGCGTGAAGGGCAGGCCGTACTTGCCCGCGAACTTCGCGTGGCGCTTCTCGTCGTCGGGCGAAACGCCGAGCACCACCGCGCCGGCCTTCTCGAGCGCCTTGTGCTGATCGCGGAAGTCGCAGGCCTCGGTGGTGCAGCCCGGCGTGTCGTCCTTCGGGTAGAAGTAGAGGACGACGGGCTGGCCGGCGTAGTCGGCGAGCTTCACCGTTGCTCCGGATTGGTTTTTCAGGGTGAAGGTGGGGGCTTTCTTTCCGGCTTCGAGCATGGCCCGGCGATCTAGCACGATGCGCGTGGGCGACCGGGTTACTCCTCACCCCGACCCTCTCCTCCTCGGGAGGAGAGGGAGACCGCTTGGCGGCCGTTTCGACCGTTCGCGACTTCTCGCGCAGGCGACGGCGGTCACCTGTGCGACGCTCGAAGCCGATGGAGCTGGGCGTGCCACAGGGGTCGATCGTTCGGGCGACGTGGAAGGCGCTCCTGCACCCGCGCCGGCTGATTCCCTCGCTGGCGGTGTGCATTCCGCTGCTGCTCGCGCAATCGCGGTGGTCCGTCGACACCCGCGGCGTGTGGATCGGCGCGTTGATGTGCCTCAGCTTCCTGGTGGTCGCGCCGGTGAGTTACCGCGTGCTCTTCCCCGATGGGCTCGAGTTCTCGCACGGCGCGGTGCGCCTGCTGCTCTACGCGCTCGTCGGCGCGGGCACGATCTTGAGCATCGGCGCTGGCATCCCGAAGGTGCTCGGGCTCGGGTACACCTTCCTCACCGAGCGCACGTCGCTGCTCGTCATCACCGCGATGTTCCTCGTCGGCGGCTGGGGGCTCGGGCGCGACATCGGCTTCGAACAACGCGTCGCGCGGCTGCAGGCCGAGGCTGAGCGCGCGCGGCTGCTGGCGCTCAAGGCGCACCTCGATCCGCACTTCCTCTTCAACACGCTCAACGCGATCGCCGAGTGGTGTCGCATCGACGGCGTGGTGGCCGAGGCGTCGGTGCTCAAGCTGTCGGCGATGCTGCGCGGCATGCTCGAGGGCGTGAAGGCCAGCCAGTGGCCGCTCGAGAAGGAACTCGCCCTCGTCGACATGGTGTTCGAGCTGCACCTGCTGCGCGACAAGGCGCTCTTCACGCTCGTGCGGCGCGTGCCCGAGAAGCTGCCCGTGGTGTTCGTGCCGCCGATGGCGCTGGTCTCCCTCGCCGAGAACGCGGTGAAGCACGGACCGGGCGCGGGGCATCGCGGCGTCATCAATTTGAGCGTCGACGAGAAGGCCGGGCAGCTCGAGGTCGTGCTGGAGAACCCCGGGCCCTTCAAGGGACCGCGCGAGGGGAGCGAAGGGCTGCCGACGCTCCAGCGCCAGCTCGAGCTCGCCTACGGAAAGGCCGCGTCGCTGACGGTCGAAGCGCAGGGAACGGATCGCACGCGCGCCACGCTGGTGGTGCCCACGGGAGGGACGCGATGAAGGTGTTGATCGCCGACGACGAGCAGCTGGCCCGCGCGCGGTTGAAGCGCCTGCTGGGGGAGATGAAGGGCGTCGAGCTGGTGGGCGAGGCCACCGATGGCCGCGAGGTGCTCGAGAAGGTGAAGGCCGGCGGCATCGACGTGGTGCTGCTCGACATCCAGATGCCCAGGCTCACCGGCACCGAGGCCGTCGCGGCGTGGCCTCCGGGTGGGCCGTTCGTCATCTTCTGCACCGCGCACGCGCAGCACGCGGTCGAGGCGTTCGAAGCGGGCGTCGTCGATTATTTGCTCAAGCCCATCGAGGCGGTGCGGCTCGAGAAGGCGTTGGACCGGGCTCGGCAGCGAGACGCGCGCAAACAGTTCGAGAGCGCGGTGAAGCAGAGTCAGCTCTCGCGGCTCGCGATTACGACCCGGCAGGGCGTGGTGCTCGTCGATCCGTCGCACGTCACGCACGCCACGCTCGAGGACGAGCTCGTCACCGTGTTCACCAAGGAAGAGAAGTACCTGACGGACTTCACGCTGCAGGAACTGCACGAGCGGTTGCCGACGATGGAGCGAGTGCACCGGCGGGCGCTGCTCAACTTGAATGCGGTGCACAAGCTCGAGCCGCTCGAGACCGGTGGGTACACGGCGCGCACGGCGTCGGGGCAGACGGTGGAGATTTCGCGGCAGGCCGCGCGGGACTTGAGGAAGCGGCTCGGGTTGCGGAAGGGTCCGGGCGACGAGGACTAGCGAAAGCGCCTCACCCCGACCCTCTCCCCGCTCGCGGGGAGAGGGAGTACTTCACGAGCCCTCGGGACTGGCGGTCTCCTCGATCGAGCGTGCTGACTGCTTCGAAGAGTTTTTCCGCCGACACCAGCCACGGGCCGTAGCCCGCGTTCACGTCGAGCACGAAGGCGAGATCGTGGCGCTCGAGGAAGCCTCCGAGCGGGGAGTGGTGGCCGCCGCCGTGGCCGAAGATCGGGCGTCGCGAGAAGTTCGCGATGTAGCGGTGGTCGGGGGTGTTCGCTTTGCGCAGCTCGTCGCGGAAGGCGTCGAGGGTGGGCGCGCGCACTGTTTCGACCTTCCAGCCCTCGGGGAGGATGGGGGCTGATTCTTCCGTCACCTGGTCGAGCGACATCGCTCTCAGGCCGAGGCGGCGGAAGGGGTTCTTGCCTCGATCGTGCCCGATGGAGCGGAGGACGTTGGCGACGCTCGTCGGGCCGCAGATCGAGAACATCGATTGCGAGAGAAGCGGCGCGTACTTCTTTGCGCTCGGCAGGTTCCAGGCTTCTTCGAGGTCTTCTCGGCGCACTCGTCTGGGTTAATGCGGTTTGGCGCTTCGCGCTCTCTCCCCTCACCCCGACCCTCTCCCCAAGGGGAGAGGGAGACAGAGCTAAATGGCCGGTTTGCCGACCCGCGGCTTCTTGCCGATCAACGCCCTGAACTCCGGCGAATCGACGCGCATCAGCATCACCTTCAGCTCGAGCTCGTTGTCGAGCTTCACGCGCCGCTCTTCCCCGTGGAGCAGCCCGATGTGGCCCAACCGGCGCCCGCTCGGCAGCTCGACGTCGAGCTTCACGCCGTACCCAGCACCGTCTTCCTTCGGCATCAGCACCAGCCGGTAGTCGGCTTCGGGCGCGTCAGGCTGGCGGCGCTCGACGGTGATGTTGCGGCCCTCGAAGCCGATCACCTTCGGGCGGGCCACGGTGTGACCGTGTTCCTGCACTTCGACGGCGAGGTAGAGCGCTTCCGGCGCGCGCACCGCGGGAGCCTGGGACGCACACCCAACTGCCAAAACGACCAGCGACCCCAGGAAGAATTTCGCCTTCATCATGGTTCGACCTCCCGACGACACGCTGGTGTCCTGCAACCGCGAGACCCGGTCACCAGCCGGGGTCCAACCAACGATTCCGCCCGTCTGCGCGTGCCCTGCCGAGGCGCGCGGGACACGCGGGAACGAGTCCCCCGTGGCCTGACTGACAACTCGTCACAGACGAAACCGGCGCCCGGTCATTGCGCCGATTGGACAAACATCAGCCCGCAACAGGCGCCCTTCGGAGATATTCCCCACCCCGTGACCCCCGCTGAGCTGCGCGCCCTCTTCCCCGCCACCCGCGAATACGCGTGGCTCAACGCTGCCGCCTCGTCTCCCACCTCGACCCCGGTACGCGAGGCGATGCAGGCGTTCCTCGACGACACCACCCGACAGGGCGACGTGCACTACCCGGCGTGGGCGAAGGCGAAGGACCTGACGCGCACCCACCTCGCGCGCTTCCTCAACTGCGCGACCACCGAGCTGGCCATCACCCAGAGCACCAGCTTCGGCTTTCACGTCATCGCTCAGTTGTTGAAGCAGCGCGGGGTGAGCGAGGTGCTCACGCTCGAATCGGAGTTCCCCTCGACCACCCTGCCCCTCCTCCATGACGGGCTCACGTTGCGCGGCGTGCGCATGCGGGCCGATCAGACGGTCACGCTCGGAGACGTCGAGGCGGCGTTGACTCCGCGCACCGGGGCCATCGCGGTCAGCGCCGTGCAGTTCGCCAGCGGCTTCCGCGTCGATCTCGCCAGCGTCTCGCGCCTGTGCCGCGATCGCAAGCTGCTGTTCATCGTCAACGCCGCGCAGGGCCTCGGCCACGTGCCACTCGACGTGAAGGCGCTCGACGCCGACTTCCTCGCGGCCACCAGCCACAAGTGGTTGTGGGCTGGCTACGGCACCGGCGTGCTCTACGTGCGCAAGGCGATCCTCGACGAGAGCCGGCTGCCCTTCGCGGGGTGGCTGTCGGTCGAGCCGCACGAGCAGTTCCAGGCCTGGGTGCACGCCACGCGCACCGACGACGCGACGGGCTTCACCGCGGTCGGCGCGAAGTTCAGGTCGGAGGCGTCAGCGCTCGAGGTGGGCGGTGGCAGCTTCCTCAACTTCATCGCGCTCGACGCGGCGCTCGGCATGCACGAGGCGGTCGGCGGTCCGTCGGTGGTGCTCGCGCACGATCAGCGTCTGCAGCTGCAGCTTCGGGCAGGCCTGCGCCAGCGCGGCTTCAAGCCGACGACGCCTGACGACCTCGCGCAGCTCAGCGGCATCTGCGTGATTCCCATTCAGGGCGCGCCGATCGACGCGGTGCGCGCGCTCTTGCGTGACGAGAAGGTGGCCACCAGCGCGCGCGGCGGCGGGCTGCGCATTTCGACGCACGTGTACAACGACGAGAGCGACGTCGAGCGGTGCCTGGCTGCAATCGATCGCCTCGGGATCAAGCCGGGGTAGTAGAAGCCTCGCGCGATGGATCGCACCGAGCGGCTGCTGAACCTGGTCACCTTCTTCCTCGACGCCCGCGGCGCCGTGACGCTGGAGGACGTGCGCGACGCGTTCCCCGACGAATATTCCGGCTCGCCCGACGCCTCGCAGCGCAAGTTCGAGCGCGACAAGGCCGAGCTGTACGAGCTGGGCGTGCCGCTGCGCTTCGAGCCGCAGAACGACGACTCGCCCGGCGGCTACGTGCTCGATCGCAAGGCGTACTACCTGCCCGACCCCGGCTTCAGCTCGGCCGAGCTGGCGGTGCTCTACGCGGCCGGCTCGGCGGCGCTCGCGTCGGGCGCCTTCCCCGGCCGGCAGGAGCTCGGCCACGCGCTGCGGAAGATCGGCTTCTTCAGCGACGAGCCGCTGCCCACCGCGCAGGTGCGCCTCGAGCTGGGTGACTCGCGCGAGTTGCCGGCGCGGCTCGAGACGATCTGGTCGGCCATCGGCGCGCGCAAGTCGCTCGACCTCGACTACTGGTCGCCGCGCAGCAAGCAGACCACCACGCGCAAGGTCGACCCGTGGGGGCTCGCGCTGCGGCACGGCGTGTGGAACCTCGTGGGCTGGTGCCACCTCCGCAAGGCGCTGCGCACCTTCCACGTGCACCGCGTGCGCCGCGTCGACATGAACGCGCAGAAGCCGAAGCAGGCCGACTTCGAGGTGCCCGCCGACTTCAAGGTCGACGATCACGTCGCCAACTTCCCGTGGGAGCACCGCATTCACGAGCCCACGAAGCTCACCGTGCGCCTCGGCGAAGGCTTCGCGCCGCTCGCGCCGCAGCTCTTCGGTGTCGAGGCGAAGGAAGGGAAGCTCGAGCTCGAGGTGACGTTCGTCGACCCGCTGCTCAACCAGCTGCTCGCGCTCGGCCAGGGCACGCGCATCGAGGCCCCCGCCCACCTGCAGGCCGAGCTCGTCGCCCGCGCGCAGAAGGTGCTCTCGCTGCACGGAGGCACGCCATGACGACCACGCTCGCCGCCGATCGCCTCAAGCGGCTCCTCTTCCTCGTGCCGTACGTCTCGCGCCACCAGGGCAAGACGCTCGACGAGGTGGCCGAGGCCGTGGGCTGCTCGCGCGCGCAGCTGCTCGAAGAGCTCGACCTCGTCACGCTCATCGGCCGCCCGCCCTTCCAGCCCGACGACTTCGTCGACCTCTACGTCGAAGACGAGCGCGTGTACGTCGACTTCGATCAGCGCCTGTCGGCCCCGCCGCAGCTCACCGCCGCCGAGGGCGTGGCGCTCGCGACGGCCGCCGCGGTGCTGAAGCCCACGGGCGTGCTCGCCGACGCGCTGGGCCGGCTCGAGAAGGTGTTGCCGCCGCAGGCGCTCGAGCGCTACCGCGAGCTGAAGGGCCGGCTCGACGTCGGTGGTGCGAGTGGCACCGACGCGCTGGCGCGACTCACCGCGGCCGTCGTCGAGCACCGGGAGATCGAGTTCGACTACCTCGGCGTCGCGCGCGGCGAGACCGAGCACCGCCGCGTGCGGCCGCTGGAGCTGAAGAACCACCGCGGCGAGTGGTACCTGCGCGGCTTCTGCCTCACCCGCAACGACGAGCGGCTCTTCCGCGTCGATCGCATCGCCGGGCTCAACGTCACGTCGACCTCGTTCACGGGCGCAGCGCCCGCTGCCGGTGCGCGCGACGTCGAGAAACCGGTGAAGGTGCGCTTCTCACCCGCCATCGCGCCGTGGCAGCACGAGCGCTTCGGTGAGGCAGGAACGCTCGAGGCCGACGGCAGCCTGGTGGTCACCGTGCCCGGCGATTCCGAGGCCTGGTTGGCAAGGTGGGTGCTGTCGTTCGGGGGGGAAGCCCGCGTCATCGAACCCGAATGGGCGACGCGAGTTGTTGCCGACGCGGCGAGGGCGTCACTACAGTCGGCCTGACCTGCATGGGTTTTCAGCTCGTCATCGCCGAGGGCAAAGAGGCCGGACGGGAGTTCGAGTTCGACCAGGCCTCCGTCGTCATCGGCCGCACGGCAGAGTGCGACGTGATCCTCTACGAGGCGGGGGTCTCGCGGAAACACGCGCGCATCGCCCTCGAGGGCGCGAGCTTCATCATCGAAGACCTGGGCTCGTCGAACGGCACGCGCGTCAACGGCTCGCCCATCAGCGGCAAGGCCACGCTGAAGGACGGCGACTCGATCGCGATGGGCCCGGTGGTCTTCAACTTCAAGCCCGTCGACCTGGCGCCCGAGGTGCCGACCGACGAGCAGCCGCTCGAAGAGGGCGGCGCGCACACCCGCATCGTCTCGGTCAGCGAGATGAAGAAGTCGCGCAACAAGGGCGTGGCGATGTTGCCCAAGGGCGCCAACCGCGACGAGGTCGCCGAGATGGGGCGGCGCTCGACGCAGATGATCCCCGCGCTCAAGGGGCCGCGTCCGAGCGCGCCGAGCGGCAAGCGGCCGAGCACGTCGGGCAAGCAGGCGCAGCTGGCGAAGAGTGAGGCCGACCTGCCCGAGGGCGTGAGCGTCGCGGGTGGCGGGCGGCCGTCGCTCTCGCGTGCGTCGGGTGAGCGGCCCGCGCTCTCGGCGGCCGATCGCGCGCGCTACAAGCGAGCCGGCGCCATCGGCCGCGCACAGCTGTTCTGGGAAACCGCGAGCAAGCCGGTGCGCATCGCGACCGCCGGTGGGCTCGGGCTGCTCGGGCTGGCGCTCATCGGCGGACTGATCGCCGCGGCGATCCCCAACGACGCCAAGCCGAAGCCGAAGGAGCCGACGATCATCGGCGCGGACCCCATCGAGTACAGCTTCGGCCTCGGCCCCGACGTGATGTTCGAGAACGCCGACCAGAAGAGCTTCGACTTCGAGGTGAAGTCGCCGGTCGCGGTGATGGTGGTGCTCCACTACGCCTCGAAGGACATCAACTCGAAGGAAGAGGTGTCGATCGCGGTGAACGGCGTCGAGGTGGGCTGGCTGCCGCCCGACACGCTCGACTCCGGCGAGAAGCAGCTCGAGGTGATCATTCCCGCGAACCTCGTCAAGCGCGACGACATCAACACCGTGACCTTCGACAACGTGCGCAACCCGCCCGAAGAAGACACGTGGATGATCCGCAGCCTGTGGATCGAGATCGCCGTGCTCCCCGAGAAGGACGAGGCCGGCCTCAAGGCCGACGCCGAGGAGAAGTACAAGCGCGGCATGGTCGAGTGGGAACAGCGCGACATCGGCGCGTCGAACCGGTGGGACGCGTACAAGAACTTCCGCGAGGCGTGGCTGACGCTCGAGGCGATCCCCGGCACGCGGCCGTACACGTACCAGCTCTCGCGCGACAAGATGCAGGAGGCCCGCCGCGCGCTCGACGAGAAGTGCCGCGAGCTGCTGCTCAAGGCGCGCTCGGCGTTCAACTTCGGGAAGTTCGACGAGGCGCGGTACGAGCTCGACCACATCAAGGACTTCTTCCCGACGAACAACCACCCCTGCCAGTACAAGGCCGAGGTGGAGCGGCAGCAGATGGACTTGTGACGGTTGGTGAAGCGGGTTTCTCCTCACCCCGACCCTCTCCTCCTCGGAGGAGAGGGAGACCTAGCGGTTGGCTTGCTCGCGCGCCTGGATCTCGCTGAGCGCCGCCGCTTCGAAGAACCGCCCCGCGGCACAGCGCCCTGACTGCCGGCACGCGATGTCGTGATCGACGACCTGCCGGTACGACGCCGCCGCCTGCTGGAATTCCTGCTCGGCGAAGAGCAGCTCGGCGAGGAAGAAGCGCAGCTCGTAGGCCCGCGCGGTCTGCGGCCAGAGCTTCAGGTACACCTCGTACAGCTCGCGCGGCGCGTCGAGGCACGAGTCTTCGTGCGTCTTGCGGCATTCCTGGTGCCACGCGACGGCGAGTGAGCTGATCAGCTTCTCGCCGCGCTCGAGATCGGCGGTCGACGCGAGCGGCGCGAAGTCAGCCAGCTTGCGCGCCTGCTGCAGCGTCACCTGGCGTCGGCCGGCGCGCATCACCGCGTCGACGATCGACACCTGGTCGCCGAACGCCTCGCCGGTCTTCGGGTCTTCGGTGATCAGCGCCTGCCACACCACGGCCGCTTCCTTGTCGAAGCCGTCGGCGTGGAAGCGATCGGCCAGCTGGTGCTCGAGCACGCGGCGGTCGGCGACCGAGTCGGAGAGGCGCGTGAACGCGGTGCGCACACCGGTCGTGCCCTGCCCGCTCCGCACCCAGGTCCGCACGAAGGCCGCGCGCGCTTCTGCTCTTCGCGTCGCGTCGCTCTTCGCCACCGCCTCGAAGCTCGTCAGCGCGTCCTCGAAGGCGAGCAGGCCCAGCTGGCAGTGGCCCAGCGCGAGGGTCGCCTCGGTCTTCAGCGCGGGATTGCGCGCGGCGACGGTCAGCTTCTCCGCGGCGCGCTGCAGCCAGTCGGCGCGACCGTTCGACTTCGCCAGCAGGTACTGGCCCAGGCGCAACGAGGCGACCGGCGCGAGCGCGCTCTGCGGGTGGCGATCGACGAGCCGCTTGAACGCCAGCTGCGCGCGCTGATCGTCACCCGTGTCGAGGAGCCCCTGGCCCAGCGAGTAGAGGGCCTCGTCGGCGCGATCCCACGTGGGGAAGCGCTCGAGCAGCTGCGACAGCAGCGCCACCGCCGCCTTCGCGCTCTGCTCGCTCGCCGCGTCGTCGTGCTGCAACAGGAAGTAGCGCGCCTCTTCCCAGTAGAGCTCGGCCATGCGGAAGAGGAGCGCCGGCTCTGCCGCTCCGAGCTGCGAGCCGATGTGCAGCTGCTCGGCGCGCTTGCGGTGAATCTCGTCTTCTAACGGACCGGCCAGAGAGATCGCCGGGAGAAGCACCACCAGACCCAGCAGCGCGCGTCGGATCATGTTTCGGAGCGTATCGTGAAGAGTTGGGCTATTTCGCGCGCATGGCCCAGATCGACACTTTCAAGACGCGCACGAAGCTCACCGTGGGTGGGCTTCCCTACGACATCTTCTCGCTCAAGACGCTCGCCAAGCAGTTCCCGAGCATCGACAAGTTGCCCTTCTCGCTGAAGGTGCTGCTCGAGAACCTGCTCCGGTTCGAAGACGGCCGCGTGGTGAAGAAGGACCACGTCGAGGCGCTCGTGAAGTGGAACCCCAGGAGCGAGCCCGACACCGAGATCAGCTTCACCCCCGCGCGCGTGCTGCTGCAGGACTTCACGGGCGTGCCGGTGGTGGTCGACCTGGCGGTGATGCGCGAGGCGCTGGCGGCGATGGGCGGCAACCCGCAGAAGGTCAACCCGCTCTGCCCGCTCGATCTCGTCATCGACCACTCGGTGATGATCGACAAGTTCGGCACCAAGTCGGCCTTCCAGGAAAACGTCGACATCGAGTTCCAGCGCAACACCGAGCGCTACGCGTTCCTCAAGTGGGGCCAGAAGTCGCTCAAGAACTTCCGCGCGGTGCCGCCGGGCACCGGCATCTGCCACCAGGTGAACCTCGAGTACCTCGGCCAGGGCATCTTCAAGTCGGCTGACGGCGCGGCGTACCCCGACACGCTGGTCGGCACCGACTCGCACACCACGATGATCAACGGCCTGGGCGTGGTCGGCTGGGGCGTCGGTGGCATCGAGGCCGAGGCGGCGATGCTCGGCCAGCCGATCACCATGCTCATTCCGCAGGTCATCGGCTTCAAGCTCACCGGCAAGCTGGCGCCGGGCGCGACGGCGACCGACCTGGTGCTGACCGCCACGCAGATGCTCCGCAAGAAGGGCGTGGTCGGGAAGTTCGTCGAGTTCTACGGCCCGGGCATCAGCTCGCTGCCGCTGACCGACCGCGCGACGGTGGCCAACATGGCGCCCGAGTACGGCGCGACCATCGGCTTCTTCCCCATCGACGCCGAGACCATCGAGTTCTTGAAGCTCACCGGCCGCTCGCCGGAGCACGTGGCGCTCGTCGAGTCGTACGCGAAGGAACAGGGCCTCTTCCACACCGCGTCCACGCCCGACCCGATCTTCAGCGACACGCTCGAGCTCGACCTGTCGACCGTGCAGCCGTGCCTCGCCGGCCCGGCCCGCCCGCAGGACCGCGTGCTCTTGAAGGACATGAAGTCGTCCTTCGGCAAGAACGTGAAGGACATCCTCAAGGTGCAGGACGGCGACGCGAAGCTGACCGCGAAGGCCACCGTCACCCAGGGCGCGCAGAGCTACGAGCTGAGCAACGGCTCGGTGGTGATCGCCGCCATCACCTCGTGCACGAACACCAGCAACCCCAGCGTGCTGCTCGGCGCGGGCCTCGTCGCAAAGAAGGCCGTCGAGATGGGCCTCGACGTGAAGCCGTGGGTGAAGACGTCGCTGGCGCCCGGCTCGCAGGTGGTGACCGACTACCTCACCGAGGCGGGCCTGATGCCGTACCTCGAGGCGCTCGGCTTCCACGTGGTGGGCTACGGCTGCACGACCTGCATCGGCAACTCGGGGCCGCTGCCCGAGGCGGTCACCAACGCGATCGTCGAGTCGAAGATCGCCGCGGCCGCCGTGATCTCCGGCAACCGCAACTTCGAGGGCCGCGTGCACCCGCACGTGCGCATGAACTTCCTCGCGTCGCCGGGCCTGGTGGTGGCCTACGCCATCGCCGGCCACACCAACTGGGACGCGACCACCGAGCCCATCGCGCACGACAAGATGGGCAAGCCGGTCTTCCTCAAGGATCTCTGGCCGACGAACGAAGAGGTCGCCGCGGCGCTCAAGAGCGTCACCGCCGGCCAGTTCAAGAAGCGCTACGCCGACGTGCTCAAGGGCGACCAGCAGTGGCAGGCGCTCAAGGTGAAGGAAGGCGCGACCTTCGAGTGGGACCCGAAGTCGACCTACGTGCGCAAGGCGCCCTTCTTCGACGGCATGCCGAAGGACCCGACGCCCATCAAGGACATCACCGGCGCGCGGCTGCTGGCGCTGCTCGGTGACTCGATCACCACCGACCACATCTCCCCGGCCGGCGACATCGACAAGAAGGGCCCGGCGGCGAAGTACCTCGTCGAGCAGGGCGTGAAGCCCGAAGACTTCAACAGCTTCGGTGCGCGGCGCGGCAACCACGAGGTGATGATGCGCGGCACGTTCGCGAACATCCGCCTCAAGAACCTGCTGGTGCCGGGCGTCGAGGGCGGCGTGACGAAGCACATGCCCTCGGGCGAGCAGCTGTCGATCTACGACGCGGCGATGAAGTACCAGAAGGAAGGCACGCCGCTCGTCATCATCGGTGGCGCGGAGTACGGCACCGGCAGCTCGCGTGACTGGGCGGCCAAGGGCACCATGTTGCTCGGCGTGAAGGCGGTCATCACCAAGAGCTTCGAGCGCATCCACCGGTCGAACCTGATCGGCATGGGCGTGCTGCCGCTGCAGTTCCAGGCGGGCGAAGACGCGACCACGCTCGGCCTCAAGGGCACCGAGACGTTCAGCATCGGCGGCATCGCGGCCGATCTCGCGCCGATGAAGAAGCTCACCGTCACGGCGAAGGGCGACGACGGCGCGACGAAGACGTTCACCGTCACCTGCCGCATCGATACGCCCAACGAGCTCGACTACTACAAGCACGGCGGCATCCTGCAGTACGTGCTGCGGCAGCTCGCGAAGTCGTGAAGCCCGCGCGCCAGGCGTTGCTCATCGGCGGGGGCCTCGCCCTCGCCGTGCTCGCGTCGTTCCTGGGCTACCAGGCGGCGCGGGGCGGGCTCTGCATTCCCGTGAGCACCAACAACGCGCTGGGCATCGGCAACACGCCCATCACCTGCCTGTACGCGCCGCCCTGAGCGCATGATCCTCCTCGTCCCCGGGCGCGCGGCCGACGCCGACGCGTGGCGCAGCAGGCTCGGCAAGCAGGACCTCAAGTGGGCTGACGAGACGCTCACCGGGCTGCCGTTCGAGGCGCGGGCGGAGTTCATCGAGAACGACGGCGGCTTCGGCGAGGCCTTCGGCTACGGCACCGTCGATCGCGAGGGCGTGGCCGCGATCGCGGCGTGCCCCGGCGCGCTGCTGCTGACGCTCGAGGCGCGGCTCGACGAGCACCACGAGGCGCTCGCGCAGCTCGGCAAGGACCTCAAGAAGTGCGGCGCGCTCGCGGTGCGCTTCGAAGACTCGAAGCTGGGCTGGGCGATCGACGACTTCATCGCGCGCGTCGGCGAAGGCCACCCCGCCACCCTCTACCGCCTCGCGGTGGTGACGCTGCGCAGCCCGAAGGAGCTCGCGTCGTGCGGCATACACCTCTTCGCGCGCCCCGACGTGCGGGTGGTGGTCGCCGGTAAGGGCTCGGGCGCCGCCGCCGAAGCGCAGCGCGTGCTCGAGGCGTTCAACCTGTACCTGCTCGCCGAAGATCCCGAGCTCGCGCCCGGCCACAGCTTCGCGCCCGACGCCGACACCGAGCGCCGCCGCCTCGCGCGCTGGCCCGATGATCAGTACCCGTCGTCGCACCCGTGCCACAACCCGTTCGGCGCGTGGCACCTCGGGCCTCCCGGCGAGTCGTCGCGCAAGGTGCCGGCGCAGGCGATGGTCTTCATGCCGCCGCTGGTGACGCTGCTCACCGCCGCCGAAGAGAAGAAGGGCAAGGCGCTGACGAAGAAGGAAGTCGAGGCGCTGCGCGACAAGTCGGCGGTGCTGGCGATGAGCTGGCGCGACGCCGCCCGGCACGAGCGCTCGCGCGGCTACGCCGATCTCGATCCCGAGCTGGCGTGGGAACAGTGGCAGCGCTTCAAGGCGAGCCGCTGAACGGCTTCGACTCGACGAAGGGCGTCTGATCAGGCCGCCCCTCCGCCCACCACCACGTCGTCGCCGCGAGCTCGGCGCCCACGAAGGTCACCAGCGAGCTGCGCGAGCCGTAGCCGAACTCCGGCAGGTCGACGCACACGCCGCGCGCGGGGTCGGCGGGCTCAGCGCGCCCGAGCAGCTGCTGCAACGCGGCGGGTGTCGGGAGCCCCCGCTCGTCTCGCGCCAACGACGGCAGCGCCGCCTCGATGAGCGCCGTGCGCCCGTGATCGTCACCGCCCAGGCTCCGCTCGGTCACCACGTGCGTGCCGCGCTCGAGGCGCTCGTGGTGAATCGCCCCGCCGTCACTCCAGGTGACGAAGGCGTTCGCCGCGTCGGCGTAGAGGAGGTGGAAGGTGTTGTACCGGGTGGCGCTCAACCCCTCGAGCCGCTCGCGCAAGGCCTCGGCCGAGGGCGCTCGCAGCGCGTCGATCACCAGCTGCCCGCGCGACTGCCGGTCGGGAAAGCGCTCCGAGGGGAAGCGGTTCGTCACGCCGACGAACAAGCCGCGCCGCGTCAGGCCGAGCCACGAGCCGCCACCCTGCACGTCGACGGGTGCGAGGAACTGCTCCCCTGCCCACCATCGCGGTGGAAGTGCGGGCCTGGCGCGCAGCTCATCGCGGTTCGCCGCGACCCAGAATGGCGTCGAGGGGTGCTGCTGAAAGCCGATGATCAGGGTACACATGGAGCGTGCGCGACAAGCAAAAGGAAGAGACCCACCGCCGCCTCTACCACGCTGCCCTCGAGATCTTCGCTCGTGACGGCGTCGCGGAGTGCCGCATCGAAGACATCGCCCAGAAGGCCGAAGTGAGCCGCGCGGCGTTCTACTTTCACTTCCCCGCGAAGGAAGACGTGCTCCGCGAGCTGCTGCTGGAGTGCGAGACCGAGATCGTCGCCGAGCTCGACGCGCTGCCGGCCGACACGAAGCTCAAGCCGCTGCTCCACAAGCTGCTCGACGTGACCGCGCGCACGTGGACGAAGGCGAGCCGCGACAAGCTGGTGGTCGATGCGTTCGCGGTGTCGCTGCGCCGCCCCGCCCTCTTCCACGACCGCGAATCGGACATCGTGCGCTCGGCCCTCAGCAAGCGCTTCGACGCCTGCAAGGGCGAGCTGTCTGCGTCGCTCGCGCCGGAGATGCTCGCCGACTTCTACCTGCTCAACATGTTCGCCGTGATGGCGTCGTGGGGCGCGGACCCGAAGCTCGAGCTGCCGGCGATGCTGCACGGCATGACGGTGCTCTTCATGAACGGCGCCCGCGGGGCCAGCGCGACCCCGTTCGAACTCTGAAGCACGCCATGTCGATCTTCGATCCCAAGCTCTATGCGGGGAAGCACGTGTTCATCACGGGCGGCTCCAGTGGCATCAACCTGCGCATCGCGGAGGCCTTCGCGGAACACGGCGCGAAGCTCTCGATCAACGGCCGCAAGGTCGACAAGCTCGAGGCCGCGGTCGCCACGCTGCGGAAGATCGGGGGCAACGCCGAGGGCTACGCCGCCGACGTGCGTGACTTCGCCGCGGTCGACAAGGCGCTCGAGGCGGCCGTCGCGAAGTACGGCCCCATCGACGTGCTGGTGTGCGGGGCGGCCGGCAACTTCCCCGCGCCCGTCGCCATGATGTCGAGCAACGGCTTCAAGGCCGTGATGGACATCGACGTGCTGGGCACCTTCAACGCGTGCCGCGCGGCGTTCGAGCGGCTCACGAAGCCGGGCGTGGTGCTGGCGATCTCCGCGCCCCAGGCGCAGGTCGCGTACCCGATGCAGGCGCACGTCTGCGCGGCGAAGGCCGGCGTCGACATGCTGGTGAAGACGCTCGCGATGGAATGGGGCCCGGTCGGCGTGCGCGTGCTCTCGATCTGGCCCGGCCCGATCGACGGCACCGAGGGCATGGACCGCCTGGCTGGCGACGCGGAATCGAAGAAGAAGGTCGAAGGGCTCCTGCCGCTGCAGCGGTTCGGTACGAAGGACGACGTCGCGCAGCTCGCGCTGTTCCTCGCGTCGCCCGCCGCGAAGTACGTGACCGGCAGCGTGCACGCAGTCGATGGCGGCATGTCGCTGGTCGGCGGTCAGATTCTGAGCATGTGAGTCTTCGCGGTGCACTGGCTCGATCGACTCTCCCTGGGCTGGCTCGAGCGGCAGCCCATCTTCGCTGACGGCTGGGGCGACCTCGACGCGCTCGTACCGTTCGGCGAGGCGCTCACGAAGGTCACGCCGGGTTCGCCGCTCTCGCTGACGTGGGGCCCGATTCGCCGCGAGCGCGGGCTGTCGGTGCAAGACGGCACCGCGCCGAGCCCCGCCCGCATCCTCCCGGAGGCGGTGCGCACGCTGCACGTGCGGCGGTTGCTGTGCCCGGTGCCGACCAGGCGGCGGCTCATCGTGCCTCCCTCGTGGGGTGACGCTGGCTACGGCCCGCGCATGTGGCTCTTCGGAGCGCTCGTCGCGCGCGGGCTCGAGGTGTGGCTGCTCGAGGGCGCGTACTTCGGGGCGCGCGCGCGGCCGATCAGCAAGGTCGAAGACTTCTCGCGCATGGGCCTGGGGCACATCGAAGAGGTGCGTGCGCTGGTCGAGACGCAGATCGCCGAGGGCGTGCCGGTGTCCGTCGCGGGGTACTCGATGGCGGGCCAGCTCGGCTCGATGGCGGTGCAGTCGCTGCCGCACGACGTGCCGGTGGTCGCGATGGCCGCGGCGCCGTCGGCCGACACGGTGTTCATCGAAGGCCCGCTCCAGAAGCAGGTGCAGTGGTCGAAGCTCGGCGACGGCGCGCGCGAGCGGCTGCAGGCGTGGATGCGGCGCGTCTCGGTGCTCGATCAACCGCCGCCTCGCTCGACGAAGCGCGGCGTGGCGCTCAACCGCGGCGACGGCATCGTCGACCCCGAGGCGACGCGGCGCTTCGCCCGGCATTGGGACGTCGATCCGCTCGAGGTCTCGTCGGGCCACGTCGGGGCCTACGCGCTGCAGCGGCGCACCCTCCAGCGGTACGTGGGCGACGTCGTGCTGGGCTGAGCCTGGTCTCTCCTCACCCCGACCCTCCTCCTCGGAGGAGAGGGAGCGCTTGGCTCTGCAGTTGTTGCGGAGTGCGTGGAGGGGAAACCTCCTCACGTTCTGCGGGGTTTTCGCCCGCGCGCCGCCAAACAGGCGGAAGGTCGACGTCGACCGTGGGGCACGGCCCTTGCTCACCTGCGCGCACTTCATGCGACTCGTGCGGGCAGCGATCTCGGTGGTGGGGCTGGCAGTGGCGGCAAGCTGCGTCGGCGGGGGCGAGCCGGGGAGCTCGGGTCGCGCCGCTCGCAGCGATGGCCTGAAGACCCGGGGCGACGCGATCGAGGCGTTCGCCGAGTGGGTCGACCGCTACGCCGCGACCGACGAGAACGTGCGCTTCGAGCTCGAGCCCGAGGGGCGGCTGCTGCTCGGCGCGCGGCACGAGGCCTTCACGCAGCTGCTGCGCACCGATCCCCAGCGGGCGATCGCGGTCGCGCTCACGCCGGTGCAGCGCGCGGTGCTGCCGACCGATCTCGCGGCGGGCGTGGAGACCTGGCTCGACGGCGTCGGCACGCTGCACGTCATCGGCGCGACGGTCGACGATCCGATGGCGCCCGCCCCCGCGCTGGAGCGCTTCGTCACCTTCGAGGGCCCGACCGCGCCCGGCCAGGTGTTCCGCGCGTCGGTCTTCGGTCAGCGCGCGCAGGCGCAGACGCGCGAGCACGTGCGGCTCCACGGCGTGGCGCTCGACGGGTGGATCGCGGTCACCGACTCGCGCCTCCGCCGGCTCTTCGCGGGAGAGGGGCGGCCGGCGCTGCCCATCGAGTGGCCGCGCGCGTGCCCCATCTCGAAGAAGCAGCCCGACTCGGCGCAGGTCTACAACGGCGGCGACACGCTCTACGGCTTCTGCACCTCGCTGCACGCCGACCAGTACGACGGCACGCTGGCGCAGGGCGAAGAGCAGGCCGCGGCCGACACCGGGTTGCCCCCTTCGTCGACGTGGACCGAGGGCGCGAAGACGGTGCTCTACGTGCGCGTCGACTTCCCCGACGCGGTGGGCGACCCGATCAGCACGGCGAGCGCGCAGAGCTCGATCGACACCACGGTGAACACCTTCTACGTGAACAACTCGTTCGGGAAGACCTCGATGACGGCGACGGTCACGCCCACGCTGCGGCTGCCGCGCACCAAGCTCGAGTACCAGGACGCGGGCAACTACCTGCTGCTGCGCAGTGACGCGATCACCGTGGCGCGCGACGCGGGCTACGACATCAACGCGTACAGCCTCGACGTCGTCGCGTTTCAGTCGACCTTCTCGGGCTGGGCCGGGCGCGCGTACGTGGGCTCGCGGGGCACGTGGCTCAACGGCAACTTCAGCCTCGGCGTCACCGCGCACGAACTGGGCCACAACTACGGGCTCGACCACGCCAACTTCTGGAACTCGCCGGGGCTGACCATCATCGCGCCCGCGCCGTACGCCACCTACAACGTCGAGTACGGCAACCCCTTCGACACCATGGGGACCACCAACAGCCAGGCCAACCACTTCAACGCGTACTTCAAGCGGCGGCTCGACTGGGTGGTGTCGGGCGGCGTGGCGACGGTCAGCACCAGCGGCACCTTCCGCGTGTCGGAGCTCGAGAAGCCGCCGGCGACCGGCGCGTTCCACGCCATCAAGGCCACGCGCGACCCGACGCGCTCGTACTGGGTGGAGTACCGCCCGGCGATCAACACGCCCGCGACGAAGGACGGCGTGTCGATCAACTGGGGCTACTCGTACAACACGGGCAGCCACCTGCTCGACCTCACGCCGGGCGACGGCTCGCGCACCAATTCCACGCTGATCATCGGGCGCACCTTCAGCGACCCGCTCGCCGATCTGCACTTCACCGCCATCGGCAAGGGCGGCACCACGCCCGAGACGGTCGACGTGGTGGTGAACGTCGGCCCCTTCCCCGGCAACCGCGCGCCGACCGCGAGCTTCACCGCGAGCACGCAGACCCCGGCGGTCAACGCGTCGGTGGTCTTCACCGCGACCGCGAGCGATCCCGACGGCGACGCGCTCGCCTGGGGCTGGGACTTCGGCGACGGCACGTGGGGGCCCAACGGGTCGGGCGCGACGCACGCGTACTCCGCGGCGGGCGACTACCTGGTGCGCCTGGTGGTGAGCGACATGAAGGGCAAGGTCACCAGCGTCTCGCGCCTCATCACCGTCGGCGCGCCGACCACCTTCACGCTCAGCGGCCAGGTCACGGCAGCCGGCCAGCCCATCGAGGGCGTGCGCATCAGCGACGGCACGCGCGCGACGTTCACCACCACCGACGGCGCGTGGACGCTCACCGGCGTGCCTGCCGGCAGCCTCACCATCACCGCCACGAAGACCGACTTCACGTTCGCGCGCTCGTTCGCCGCGCCGCTCACGGTCGCCGCCACCATGACCGGCCTCGACTTCACCGCCACCGCGGTCACCGGCTACCAGATCAGCGGCAAGGTCACCTCGGGCGCGAGCGGAGTCGCCGGCGTCATCGTGAGCGACGGCACGCGCACCGCGACCACCAACGCCACCGGTGACTACGCGCTGAGCGGCGTACCGAGCGGGCGCTACACGCTGACCGCGACGAAGGCGGGCTGGAACTTCGTCATCAGCGGCGTCACCAACCCGGTCGAGCTCTACGGCGCGAACGTGTCGGGCGTGAACTTCTTCGCGACCGGCCAGACGCTGTACGGGCAGATTCCGATGGCGGGCGTGCCGACGGCGCCGGTCGTCACCGACGGTTTGCGCACGGTCACCGCGTACAATGGCGGCAGCAGCTGGGGCTACTCGCTCTCGGGCGTGCCCAACGGCACGTGGAACGTCACGGCCACCAGCCCGGGCGTCACGCTCACGCCGACGTTCTCCAACCCGGTGACGGTGCAGGGCGCGAGCGTGGGCAACCTGAACTTCAGCGTCACCCCCGGCACGACGTACACGGTGAGCGGCACGGTGCGCACCGGGGGCACGCCACTGCCGAACGTGACCATCAGCGACGGCACGCGTTCGGCGACCACCGACTCGGTCGGCGCGTACACGCTGGTCGGCGTCTCGCCCGGCACGTACACGCTCACACCGACGGGCGGCGGCTACACCTTCGTGCCCGCGACGCTGTCGGTCACCGTCGCCTCGGCGAACCTCACGGGGAAGGACTTCGCGACCACCGTGGTGAACCTGCCTCCGACGATCGCGGCGGTGGCGAGCGCGACGCCTTCTCCGGTCACTGGCACCACGACCACGTTGAGCTGCCTCGGCGCGGACGATGGACCCGAGAGCGCGCTGACCTACTCGTGGAGCGCGAGCAGCGGCTACCCCTTGAGCTTCAGCGCGAACGGCACCAACGCCGCGAAGACCACGACCGTGACCTTCACCGGCGCGAGCACGTACACCTTCGAGTGTCTGGTGACGGACCCCGGCGGGCTGCAGGTGCGCTCGAGCGTGGTGGTGCAGGTGATGCAAACCACCAGCGGGCTCGACATCACGCCCTCGAGCGTCACGCTGGCCCCGGCCGCGGTGCAGACCTTCCAATCGAACCTGCGTGATCAGTTCGGCCGCCTGATGTTCTCGGGCACGCCAGCGTGGAGCGTCTCGGGCGGCGGCACGCTCAACCCGACCGGCACCATCGCGACGTTCACCGCGGGCTCGACGCCGGGCGGTCCGCACACGCTCACCGTCACCACCGGTGGCCGCACGGCGAACGCGCAGATCATCATCGCGGGGCTCACCACGCCGATCATCACCGCCCTGCCGTCCGCGACGCCGAACCCGGTCACCGGCACGACGACCACGCTCTCGGTGCGCGCGACCGACGACCAGGGCGAGCCGAACCTCACCTATTCGTGGATGCAGGCGGCCGGGCCCGCGCCGGTCACGTTCGCCGCCAACGGCGACAACGCCGCGAAGGACTCGCTGGTCACCTTCGCGCAGTCGGGCGACTACTCGTTCGTGGTGACGGTCGCCGATCAGCAGGCGAACACCGTGCAGGGAACGATCGACGTGGTGGTGGCGGCCACGGCGACCTCGCTCGACGTGCAGCCGCGCGTCGCCACGGTGCGCGTCGGGGGCACGCAGCTCTTCTCGGCGACCGCGTCGGACCAGTTCCTGCTGCCGCTGACGCCGCAGCCGGCGATGACGTGGTCGGTCGATGACGGCGGCGTCGTGGATCCCGCCGGGCTCTTCACCGCGGGCGCGACGCCGGGCGGGCCGTTCACCATCACCGCCAGCGGCATGGGCTTGAGCGCGACCGCGCAGATCTCCGTCGATGCGCTGCCCGACACGCAGGCGCCGATCGTCAGCGTCACCGCGCCCATCGCCAACGCGCGCCTCACGGGCGTCACGCCCTTCACCGCCGACGCGACCGACGACGTGGCGGTGGTCAGCGTCGAGTTCCTGCTCGACGGCGCCACCTCGCTCGGCACCGCGACGTCCCCGCCGTGGAGCGTGCAGGTCGACGTCGACGCGCTGGCCGCCGGGCCGCACGTGGTGACCGCGCGCGCGACCGATGCAGCGGGCAACGCGGCGACGAGCGATGGCGTGAACGTGATCTTCGGGCTCGCGCCGGCCGACACCACGCCGCCGCAGGTGCAGCTGACGGCTCCCGTCGAGGACGCGACGGTGCCGCTCGAGGTCGTGGTGCGCGCCGACGCGAGTGACGATGTGGGCGTGACGCAGGTCGACTTCGAGCTCGATGGCGTCGTGCATGCCGGCGCGGCGTCGGGGGCGAGTTGGTCGACGTCGGTGAGCGTCGTGGCGGGCGCGCACTCGGTGGTGGCGATCGCGCGCGACGCTGCGGGCAACGTGACCCGGTCGAGCGCGGTGTCGTTCACCGCTGAGGATGGTGCTCCGCCGCAGGTGATCGATCCCACCCCGACGACGGAGCCGGAGAAGGTGTTGGGCAGCTGCGGGTGCATGAGCGCTGATGGCTCGGCGGCCGTGGCGTTGGCGCTGGTGCTGATCAGCCGGGCACGTCGCCGCCGGGCGAGTTGAGGTAGACGCTTCTCTCCTCACCCCGGCCCTCTCCTCTGCAGAGGAGAGGGAGTCCTTGTCGCGCGTCTGCGAGGTTTCGGCTACGCCCAGCCCATGGCCACGTGGAAGATCGAGCGGGAAGGCGACGTCAGCATCGTGTCGCTCGACGACGGCAAGGCGAACGCGCTGCTGGTGCCCGAGTTCCAGGGCCTCGAGGCGGCGCTCGACGAGGCGGAGCGCCAGGGCGCGCTCTCGGTGGTGCTGACCGGGCGGCCCGGGTTCTTCAGCGCGGGCCTGAACACCAAGGCGATGGCCTCGCTGGACCTCGACCAGAAGAAGGAGCTCGTCGCCGCGATGGGCTCGGCGGTGCTCAAGCTCTTCATGTTTCCGCGGCCGGTGGTGGCCGCCGTCTCGGGCCACGCGCTCGGCGGCGGGGCGATGCTCGCGCTGGCCAGCGACATTCGCATCTTCGCCGACGGCGCGTTCCGCTTCGGGCTCAACGAGGTGCAGATCGGCCTCTTCGTGCCCACGTACGCCATCGAGCTCGCGCGCGCGGCGGTGTCGTCGTCACGCCTGACCGATCTCGTGCTGCACGGCCGCATCGTGTCGCCGATGGAAGCGCTCAACATGCACATCGCCGAGGCGGTGCACTCGCCCGAGGCGTTGCGGGCCGCCGCGATGATGCGCGCGCGCGATCTCGCAAAGCTTGCGGGCACCGGGTACGCGCTGACGAAGAAATTGCTGCGCGGCCACGCCACCGAGCTCGCCCGCGCGCGCATTCCGCAGGAACTCGAAGAGCTCGCCGCGATGCTGGGCTGACGCCGGGCGCTGTTCACACAAGCGTCACAGAGTTGTAACGACGTCGGCGTGGGCGAAAGGCTCAATGGGGCCATGGCCGGCTTCCAAGACCTGATCCGCTTCCTGCTGCCCCGCGAAGACCACTGGTACGACATGCTCGAAGAGCTCGCGAAGCTCGGGCACGACGCCGCGGTCGCCCTGTCGTCGTTCAAGGACACGCCCGCTTCCAAGGTGCGCGAGTCGGTGCAGGCCATTGAGCACAAGGCCGACGACATCGTGCGCAAGATGGAAGACGCGCTCGCGCGCACCTTCGTCACGCCGCTCGACCGTGAAGACCTGCACCGGCTGACGAGCGAGCTCGACGACATCATCGACTTCTGCAACCTCACCGCGCGCGCCATCAACCTGTACCACCTCGAGAAGCCGACGGCGCCGATGGTGCAGATCATGGAAAAGCTCGAGCAGTGCACGGCGCTCATCGCGACCGCGGTGCCCGAGCTGCGCAAGCACCAGTACCAGCAGATCCTCGACGCGGGCCGCAAGGTGCGCATGCTCGAGAAGGAAGCCGACAGCATCTACCGGCAGGCGATCTCCGCGCTGTTCGCCGAGTCGCACCCCGACTTCCGCGAGATGCTGCGCCAGAAGGAAGCGCTCGACGACCTCGAGGCCTCGGTCGACTACTGCGACGGCGTCGCCGACCTCCTCGCGAACATGGCCGTGAAGCATGGTTAGCCTGCTCATCGCGGTGGTCGTGATGGCCATCGTGTTCGACTACATCAACGGCTTTCACGACGCGGCGAACGCGATCGCGACCGTGGTGTCGACGGGCGTGCTGCCGATTCGCACCGCGGTGTTCCTCGCCGGCATCTTGAACTTCTTCGGCGCGGTGACGGGCACGGCGGTCGCCAAGACCATCGCCACCGGCTTCGCGAGCCCGACCATCGTCACCCAGGGCGTGGTGCTGGCGGCGCTGATCGGCGCGTCGACGTGGAACATCATCACCTGGTGGTACGGCATTCCCTCGTCGAGCTCGCACGCACTGGTCGGCGGGCTGGCGGGCGCGGTGGTGGCGCACGCCGGCACCGAGGCCTTCAAGTGGGGCGCGCTGGTCGAGAAGGTGCTGTTGCCGCTCGTGCTCTCGCCGACCATCGGCTTCGTGATGGCCTTCATCGTGATGGTCTCGCTGATGTGGATCGCGCATGGCCGGTGGTCGCGGCTGGCGGTGACGATCCTCATGCTCGGCCTGATGGCGCTGCTCGGCAGCGCGGTGATGAACGCCGACGCGCTCGGCCAGGCGCTCAGCAAGAGCACGCTCGAGACGCGCATCGTGCTGGCGCTGGCGGTGTGCTTCTTGATCGCGGTGCCGGTGCTCTACGGCGCGCGGCCCAACGTGGTGCAGCAGCACTCGCGGCGGCTGCAGCTGCTGTCGGCCGGCATGATGGCCTTCAGCCACGGCAGCAACGACGCGCAGAAGTCGATGGGCATCATCACGCTCGCGCTGGTCGCGTTCGTGTCGGCCGGTCACGCCATCCCCGGGTGGGCGCCGCCGAACACGCTCCCCATCATTCCGAAGGTGGGCAACACGCTCGTCGAGGGTGAGCAGACGATCTTCACCGGCACCGGCAAGCCGCACACCAAGGTGAAGGTGGCGGTGAAGGACAAGGACTGGTGCGAGGCGAAGGTCGACGACAAGGGCGAGTTCAAGTGCGTCGCCAAGCAGACCGGCACCGTCGAGAACGTGACCGTCACCAGCGACGAGGTGCCGCTGTGGGTCATCGTGACCTGCGCGCTGGCGATCGGCCTCGGCACCGCGGCCGGCGGCACGCGCATCATCAAGACGATGGGCACGAAGATCATCCGCATCACGCCGCTGCAGGGCTTCGCGGCCGAGACCGCGGGCGCGCTCACCATTCTCGGCGCGTCGCACCTCGGCATCCCCGTCTCGACCACGCACGTCATCAACGCGTCGATCATGGGCGTCGGCGCGAGCAAGCGCGTCTCGGCGGTGCGCTGGGGCGTGGCGACCAACATCCTCATCGCGTGGGTCGTCACGCTGCCGTTCAGCGCGGGGCTGGCGTGGCTGTCGATGAAGGTGCTGGCGTTCTTCGGGGCGTGAAGCTCGCGACCGTCGCCGCCAACGCGGCGTCGAGCGGTGTGTGCGCCTGGCCGAGCTGGGCGCGCGTCACCTCGTCGGCCATCACGAACGGCGCACGGAACTCGTAGAGCATCTCGACCAGCGCGCCGGCCTCCGGGCGCACGAGGCCGACGAGCCGCAACACCAGTGCGGGCGTCACGCTCGCGCGCAGCTCGCGGCCGAGGAGGCGACCGAGGCGCGCGACGATCTCGTGTTGCGAGCACGCGGGCGCGGAGGGCACGTGCCACGCCTTGCCCCACGGAGAGGGGGCGAGCGCCACGCGCGCCATGGTCTCGCCGGCGTCGGCCACGTACGTCCAGGTGTGGAGCGCGTCGGGATCACCGAGCAGCCGCGGCGCGAGGCCGTCGCAGGCCCGGCCGATCACCTCGCCGCCCAGCGCGCTGCCGTGCATGCCGGGGCCGAAGAGATCGCTCGCCCGCACGTGGGCGACCTGGAGGCCGGGCTCACGCTGCAGCGCCTCGATCATCGCGGTGCGCACCCGGCCCTTCTCGCTGCAGGGCGCGAAGGCGTCGGTCTCGCGGAAGGCCTCGGCCCGCGGCGCGCCGTAGGGGTAGAGGTTCTCGAAGCTCACCAGGCGGGCGCCGAGGCGACGGATCAGCGCGACCGCGGCGGCCTGGAGCGGCGGGAAGTCGGTCGCCCAGCGGTGGTACGCGGCGTTCAGGCACTGGTGCACCACGTCGACGTCGCGCACCGTCGCCATCGCGGTCGCGTCGAGCACGTCGAGCGCGAGGTGCTCCACGCCCGGTGGAAGCGCGGCAGGCCGGCGGCGGCTGACGAGGCGGACTGACTCTCCACGCGCCTGCAGCGCGACGGCGGTGGCGAGCCCAACGGGACCAGAACCGAGGACGAGGTGTCTCATGGCCCATTTCGTAGCTCTCGCACCGTCGCTACACTATGCCCACCAATGCGAGAGCGTATTGCATCCGTGCAACACTCACCGGGCGTGCTGTCGAGCGTCGAGTTGTTGCTGGCGCTGGAGCGGCACCGCAGCGCGACCGCCGCCGCGCGCGAGCTGGAGACGACGCCCGCGACCGTGTTGCGCCGGCTGGAACGGCTCGAGACCCAGCTCGAGGTGCGGCTGTTCGATCGGCACCCGACTGGGCTGGCGCCGACTCCGGCGTTCGCGCTGGTGAGGCCGTGGGCGGAGCAGGCGCAGGCCGCGGCGCATGGGTTGTTGCGGCAGCTCTCGCAGGTCGAGCAGCGGCCCGCGGGCGTGGTGCGGCTGGCGACTCCGCCGGCGGTGGCGTCGTTGTTCGTCGTGCCCGCGTTGCCGGCGCTGCGGCGGCAGTTTCCCGAGCTGGTCATCGAGCTGGTGCCCGCGACCGCGCTGGTCGATCTCGCCCAGCGGGAAGCTGATCTCGCGCTGCGCACCATCAAGCCGACCGAGGGGGAGTTGGTCGTGCAGCGGTTGGCGACCTACCGGCTGTCGGTGGTCGGGGCGAAGTCGCTCAAGCCTCGCGTGAAGGGGTCGCGACGGCCGGGCGATTGGGACTGGCTCGGGTGGTCGAGCGCGCTCGCGGCGACCCCGGAGGCACGGTGGCTGTCGGGCGTGGTGCCGGACGCGAAGGTGGTGTTTCGCAGCTCGGAGCTCGGGGCGCTGATCGCCGCGGCGCAGGAAGGCGTGGGGGCGCTCGCGGTCGCTGATGTCGCGGCCGAGCGCGCGGGTGGGCTGGTGCCGTTGCCGATGAACGTGCCGGCGATGCCGGAGGGGGCGCTGTGGTTGGTCGCGCACCAGGCGCTGCGGCCGGTGCCGAGGGTCGCGGCGGTGTGGGACTTCGTGGTCGCGCAGTTCGCCGCGCGGCGGTGAGGGGTCGAACTGAAGCGTCACGCGGCGTGGGACTTCGTGGTCGCACAGCCCGCCGCGCAGGGTGAAGAGCCGGAAAGGGACGCGCGTGGTGTGCGGTCTTGGCTGAGGTCGTCGCCGACAGCCCCTCGGCTTCGGGCGTCGGCCGTGCCCGCGCGAGGCCAGTGCGCGAATCACGTGTTCGGACTTTTCGTAGTCCCCGCTACGAAAACTCCAAACACGTGCGGCAGCTCGGCACGGCCCACACCGGAAGCCGAGGGGCTGCCCGAGTCGAGCGTTGCCCAGACCCTTCGCCGCCCTCGTCCCTCGAGGCCGACAGCCTCAGGGCTTCTTCTGCGCGTCGACGGCGAACAACAACGCCTCGGGCGTGCACGGCATCGGCAGCACCACCTCGCGCCCCTTCGGCCCGAACGCGGCCACCGCATCACGCAGCGCCGCCACGGTCGACAGCGCCAGCATCAGCGGCGGCTCGCCGACAGCCTTCGAGCCATGGATCACGTCTTCCTGCGCCGCGTTCGACAGCAACGCCACGCGGAAATCGACGGGCGCATCACCGAACGCCGGGATCTTGTACGTGTCCGGGCTGTGCGTGCGGAGGTAGCCCTTCTCATCGGTGCGCAATTCCTCGCACGTCAGCCAGCCGACGCCCTGGATGAACCCGCCCTCGACCTGCCCGCGATCGATGGTGGGCACCAATGACGTGCCGACGTCGTGAAGAATGTCCACCCGCCGCAGCCGGTGCTCACCCGTGAGCCCGCTGAGTTCGACCTCACTCACCGCCGCGCCGTACGCGAAGTAGTGGAACGGCTTCCCCTTCCCCGTCACGCGATCGAACGCGATGTCGGGCGTGCGGTAGTAGCCGGTCGCCGAGAGGGAGATCTGCGAGAGGTACGCCTCCTGAGTCACCTGCTCGAACGGCACCGACTTCTCCGGCTGGCTCTTCAAGAGCGCGACGCCCTCGGTGAACGACACGTCGTCGGCCGCGCCCTTCAGCAGCTTCGCGGCGATCGGAGCCAGCCGCGCCCGAATCGTCTCGCACGCCTGCTTCACGGCCTGGCCATTCAAGTCCGACCCGCTCGACGCCGCGGTGGCCGAGGTGTTGGGCACCTTGTCGGTCGCCGTCGTCATCACGCGAATGCGCTCGAGGGGCGCGCCCAGCTCGTGCGCGGCGATGGCGAGCATCTTGGTGTGCAGCCCCTGCCCCATCTCGGTGCCGCCGTGGTTCACCTGCACCGTGCCGTCGGCGTACACCAGCACCAGCGCTCCGGCCTGGTTCAAGAAGCTCGTGGTGAAGCTGATGCCGAACTTCACCGGCGTCAGCGCGAGCCCGCGCTTGGCGTGCGTCGAGGCCTGGTTGAACGCGTCGACTTCCTTCCGGCGCGCCGCGTAGTCGGACGACGCGAGCAGCTCGTCGAAGATGCGCGGGAGCCGGTTGCCCTTCACTTCCTGCCACCACGGCGTGAGGTTGCGCGGCGCGGCGCCGTAGAAGTTCTTCCGCCGCACCTCGACGGGATCGAGCCCGGTGCGCTCGCAGAAGCGGCTGATGATGTCTTCGATCACCGCCATGCCCTGCGGACCGCCGAAGCCACGGAACGCGGTGTTGCTGGGCTGGTGCGTCTTCGCGACGCGCCCCTCGGTGCGCACGTGCGGAATGAAGTAGCCGTTGTCGATGTGGAACAGCGCGCGGTCGAGAATCGCGCGCGACAGGTCGGTGCTGAACCCGCCGTCGCTGTAGAGCTTCGCGTCGAGCGCGACCAACTCACCGGTCTTCGTGAAGCCGACGTCGAACTTCGTGAGGAACGGGTGGCGCTTGCCGGTCCACGCCATGTCCTGGTCGCGGTTGAGCCACACCTTCACCGGCCGCTGCAGCTCGAGCGCCGCCAACGCCGCGAGCGCCGCGTAGTTGGCCGCCTGCGTTTCCTTGCCGCCAAAGCCGCCGCCCATGCGCGGCACCTCGACGACGATCTGGCTCCGCCCGACGTGGAGCACGTGCGAGACGATCGCCTGCACCTCGCTCGGGTGCTGCGTCGAGCACGAGAGGTGGAGCGTGCCGTTCTCCCCCGGCGTCGCGAGCGTGACGTGGGTCTCGAGATAGAAGTGATCCTGCCCGCCGGTGACGGTCTCGCCCTGGAAGCGCACCTCGGCCTTCGCGAGCGCCGCCGCCGCGTCTCCGCGCTGCTGCACGTGGGGCTCGCACAGCCAGCTGCCCTCGGCGATCGCCTGCCGCAGCGACACCACCGCCGGCAACGCCTCGAGATCGAGCTTCACCGCCGCCACGCCCGCGCGGCACGCCTCGTACGACTCGCCCACCACCAGCGCGATGGCCTGCCCGAGGAAGAGCACCTCGCTGCTCGCGAGCAGTTCCTCGTCATGCACCACCGGCCCGACGTTGTTGTCGCCGGGAATGTCCTTCGCGGTGAAGACCGCGCGCACGCCGGGCACCTTCAGCGCCGCCGAGGTGTCGATGCCCTTCAGCTTGCCGTGCGCGATGGGCGAGGCGACCAACTGCGCCACCAACTGCCCGGGCATCGCGGGGAGATCGTCGACGTACTTCGCCTCGCCGGTGACGTGACGCAGGCCGCTCTCGTGGAGCAGCGGCTGGCGCAGCGGCGACGGAGTGCGGGTGCCGGTCATGGCGCCACCTCCTTCGGGCCGAGGACCGTCGCAGCGTGTCTCCCCTGCAGCGCAGGTTGGCGCACGGTGGCCGTTTCCTCGAAGAAGCCGCGCAGCAGGTTCGCCGCGACCATCGCGCGGTAGCGATCGCTGCCGCGGTGATCGGTCATCGGGGTGAAGTCGCTCGCGAGCGCCTGCGCCGCCGCCTCCGCGGTGTCCTTCGTCCACGGCTTGCCGACCACCAGCGCCTCGGCCTTCGCCGCGCGCTTCGGGGTGGCCGCCATGCCGCCGAACGCAAACCGCGCGACGGTCACCACGTTGGACGCGTCGGTGTCGACGTAGAGCCCGGCCGCGACCGCGCTGATGTCGAGCTCGCGCCGCTTGCTGACCTTGTACGAGAGCGAGCGCGCGGTGGACGACGGGCGCGGCACCTCGACCGCCGCGAGGATCTCCTTCGGCTGCAGCGCGGTCTTGCGATACCCGAGGAAGAAGTCGGCGAGCGGCACGCGACGCTCACCCTGCCGCGAGCGAAGCACCGCGGTGGCCCCGAGCGAGAGCAGCGCGGGCGCGAGATCCCCGATGGGCGACGCGTTGCACAGGTTCCCGCCGATGGTGCCGCGGTGCTTGATCTGCCGGGCGCCGAAGTAGCGGAGCATGCGGTGCACCGACGGCAGGCGCGCGACGGTGAACGCCTCGAGCTCGCTGATGGTCGCGCCGGCGCCGAGCGTGAAGCCGCCGTCGATCTCCCCGAGCGTGCGCAGCGCCGTCAGCCCCTCGAGCGAGATCAACTTGGGGATCACCGCGAACCGCTTGGTGACCTCGAGCGAGAGATCGGTGCCGCCCGACACGAAGCGCGCATCGGGGTGCGCGTCGAGCACCTTCCACAGCGCGTCGAGCGAATCGGGCGTCCAGAAGCGCTGCCCGTCGGACTGGTACTCCAGCGCCATCGACTGGGGCGCCGCGCTCTCGAGCGACTTCGCGAAGCGGTCCTTCGGGCACGAACCGCCGACGGCCTCACCCGCCTCGCGAATCGGCCGGTACCCGGTGCACCGACACAGGTTGCCGCACAGCTGGTCGTCGAGCTTCCACGGCGCGTCGAGATCCTTCCGGTACGTCGCCTCGAACAGCGACATCACGATGCCCGGCGTGCAGTAGCCGCACTGGCTGCCGAGCGCCTTCGACATCGCGAGCTGCGCGGGGTGATAGCCACTCTCATCGCGCAGCGCCTCGACGGTCACCACGTGCTTGCCCTGCAGCATCGGCAAGAGCACGAGGCATGAGTTCACCGCGCGCCACGTCGTCTCCCCGCCGGGCGCCCGCTCGGCGATCGCCACGGTGCACGCGCCGCAGTCACCCTCGGCGCAGCCTTCCTTGGTGCCGGTCATTCCGCGGCGATCACGCAGGTAGCGCAGCAGCGTGGTGGTCGGGCTGACGCCCCGCTCTTCGGTCCACACGCCGTTGAGGTTGAAGCGGAGGTGTTCCATCGGGCGGTTTCTAGCACTTCGATTGCTACACTCACGTGTGTGCAACGCCTGGTGCATGCGCTCGACGCCGTGAAGGGAACGCGCTCGCGGAAGGCGAAGGTGCGCACCCTGGCCGCGCTGCTGAAGACGCTCTCGCGTGACGAGCTGCCGTTCGCGTCGCGGCTGATCCTCGGGCGGGTGTTGCCCGCGAGCGACTCGCGCAACCTCGGCGTGGGCTGGGCCGTGTTGAGCGCCGCCGCCGCGGAGGTCTCGGGGCACACGCTGGCGACCATCGGCCTCAAGAGCCGCGAGGTCGGTGACTTCGGCGACGCGCTCGAGGCGTTGTTGCCCAACTCCGGGCGACGGCTCCCGCTGCTCGAAGTACCGCCGCTGATCGAGAAGATGGCCGCCACGCCCGACCGCGAGGTGAAGCAGGCGGTGGCGACCGAGCTGCTGACGCGCGCCGCCCCGTGGGAAGCGCGCTACCTGGTGAAGGCGATCCTCGGGGAGCTGCGCATCGGCGTGCAGCTGGGCATCTTCGAAGAGGCGCTGGCCGACGCGTTCGGCGCCGAGGTCGACGAGCTGCGCAAGGCGAGCGCGCTGACGCCCGACCCCGGCGAGCTCGCGCTGCTCGCGCACGAGAAGAAGCTCGGCCAGGCGAAGGTGGTGCCCGGGAACGTGGTGGCCTTCATGCTCGCCACGCCGACCGAGGTGGTGAAGGAGCCGATCGACCTCGCGCTCACGGTGCTCGAAGACAAGCTCGACGGCATTCGCGCGCAGGCGCACGTGTGGGGCGGCCAGGTGCGGCTCTTCGCGCGCGGGCAGGACGAGGTGACGAACCAGTTCCCCGACGTGGCGACGGTGCTCGCGCGCATGCCGCGCCCGGTGGTGCTCGACGGAGAGATCATCGCGGTGAAGCCCGACGGCCAGGCGCGCCCCTTCCAGGTGCTGCAGGCCCGCCTGAACCGCGCCAACCCGGGGAAGTCGGCGATCGCGAAGACGCCCGTCGCGTTCGTCGCGTACGACTGCCTGTTCGACGGCGAGGCGCTGCTCCACCTCCCGTGGAAGGACCGGCGGGCGCGGCTCGAGGCGCTGCCCGTGCGCATCAACCCGGTCGCCACGCTGGACCCGAAGGGCGAGCTCGATCGCCAGCTCGACCTCGCGTTCGACGCAGCCCGCGCGCGGGGCAACGAGGGCCTGATGCTCAAGCGCGCCGATTCCACCTACGAGGCAGGTCGTCGCGGGAGCGCGTGGCGCAAGGTGAAGCGCGCGTTCGGCACGCTCGACGTGGTCATCACCCGGGCCGAGCGGGGCCACGGCAAGCGCGCGGGCGTGCTGTCGGACTACACGTTCGCGGTGTGGAGCGGGAACGTGCTGGTCGAGATCGGCCGCGCGTATTCCGGCCTCACCGACGCCGAGATCGACGAGCTCACCGAGCGCCTCGAAGACCTCACCGTCGAGCAGCGCGGGCCCTTTCACCTCGTGCGCCCGGAGCTGGTGTTGGAGATCGCGTTCGACGGCATCCAGAAGTCCGACCGCCACGACAGCGGGTACGCCCTGCGCTTCCCCCGCATCGCCCGGTTGCGCGACGACAAGAAGGCGGCCGACGCCGACACCCTCGCGTCCGTCAAGGCGTTGTTCGATCGCCAGCTCGACACCGGGCACCGGGAAGAGGCCCCCCAGCTGGGTTTGTTCGATTGATTTCGCCGTTGTGGATCTAGAGTCGGGTCACCTTTGGAGACCCTGGGCCAACCCTTCTGGATCGGTCAGTACCGGCTGACGACGCGCATCGCGACGGGTGGCATGGCCGAGGTCTACGTGGGCCGCCACATCGCGCCCGACGGCGCGTTCGGTCACATGGTCGCGGTGAAGAAGCTGCTGCCGCACCTCGTGAAGGACTCGGCGATCGTGCGCATGTTCCTCAACGAGGCGCGCATCACCGCGCAGATCAACCACCCCAACGTGGTGAAGATCTACGAGCTGGGCCAGTTCGGCGGTGAGCCGTTCATCGCGATGGAGCTGCTCGAGGGCCGCACCTGGGCCGAGCTGCGCCAGAAGGCCGCCGAGAACGCGCGCCGCATGCCCGCGGGCGTGGCGCTCACCATCCTCACCGAGGCGTGCCGGGGCCTCGACGCCGCCCACCGCGCGGTCGACGAGAACGGCAAGCCGCTCTCGCTGGTGCACCGCGACTTCACGCCCGACAACATCCACGTCGGGGTGAAGGGCGAGGTGAAGGTCATCGACTTCGGCATCGCGCGCACCACCGCGTGGGGCGCCGGCACCGAGCCCGGCACGCTGAAGGGCAAGTTCTTCTACATGTCGCCCGAGATGATCACCGCCAAGCCGGTCGATCACCGCGCCGACATCTTCGCGGCCGGCGTGATGCTCTACGAGCAGCTGTGCGGGCGGCGGCCGTTCACCGGCAACAGCGTCGACGAGGTGGTCATTCGCATCGCGCGCGAAGATCCCGCGCTGCCCTCGAGCTACGACCCCGCCGTGCCCAAGGCGCTCGAGGCGATCTGCCTGCGCGCCATCGCCAAGGATCCGCGCCAGCGCTTCCAGACGCTCGCCGAGTTCGTGCACGCGATGGAGAACGTCGGCGGAGAGTCGGTGCTCGCCTCGCACGAGGAGGTCGCCGCGTACGTCGCCTCGCTCTTCCCCGAGAACCAGGACGAGAAGCGCAGCACGCTGCGCCGCGCGCGCGAGGCCGATCCGTCGGTGCCGGGCGCCGGTCCGATGACTCCCGAGAAGGGCCTCGCGAACGCGGATGCGGGCAAGCCGCTCGACGCGACCCTCCCGTCGCCGATTCGCGCGTACCAGCCCGGAGCCCCGGCGGCTCAGCCTGCCGCCCCCGCTCCCGCGCCTGCGCCTGCCGTCAACGCGCCCAACGCGGCGCTCCCCGCGGAACGTGGCCCCTCGAAGATGCCGATGATCCTCGGCGTGCTGGCGGTGCTCGGCGTGCTCGCCGGCGGTGGCTACTTCGTCGTGAACCGCCCGCAGACGAGTGCGGCGGATCAGCTCGCGGCGGCGGAGAAGGAAGGCAAGCCCGAGGACAAGGCGAAGGCGCTGGTGAAGCTCGCGGGCCTCGCCGACGTGAACGACGCGCAGCTCACCAAGGCAGCGGGGATCCTCACCGACCTGAAGGAATGGGACGCCGCCATCACGTTCTCCGACGCGTGCGTGCTCAAGAGCCCCAAGCTGCTCGAGTGCCACTTGCTCGCCGCGCGCGCGGGGCTGCAGGCGCGCAAGGGGAAGCGGGCCGAAACGGCGTTGAAGGAAGCGAGCGCGCTGGCCCCGAACGATCCGCGGCCCGACGAGATCATGGCCGAGCTGCGCGAGGTGCAGGGCGATTCCGGCGCGGCGCTCGAGGCGTGGTCGAAGGCGGTGTCGAAGCAGCCGAACAACCCGCACTACCTCGCGCGCCAGGGCTTCTGGTTCTCGCAGGGCGGCAAGCTCGATGAGGCCGAGGCCGCGCTCGCGAAGTCGAACAAGAAGAAGTCTGACCCCGCGACGTTGGCTGAGCTCGGCTTCGTGAAGTACCGCAAGGAACAGAAGGAAGAGGCGCTCAAGCTCCTGCGCGCGGCGGTGAAGGAAAAGCCCGACCTGCTCGAGGGCCACTACTACCTGGCGACCGTGCTCTTCGCGAAGGGCGACGTCGCGGGGGCGCGCACCGAGTACCTCGCCGCCGACGCGCTGGCCGGCCCCGACACCCGCCCGCTCACCGCGCTCTGCGAGATGGAACAGATGCAGCAGACGCCCGAGCTCGAGAACGCGAAGAAGAAGATCAAGGAGCGCTTCCCGAAGGACGCCGACGGGATGCTCTCGAAGTGCGCGGCGTCGGCCCCGGC
This sequence comes from Myxococcaceae bacterium, assembly GCA_046351675.1. Lineage (GTDB taxonomy): Bacteria > Myxococcota > Myxococcia > Myxococcales > Myxococcaceae > Archangium_A. Next base: position 36,548 of record JAXLYB010000009.1, on the reverse strand, counting down.
CCCGTGAAGCTGATCCTCAACGCCGACGACTACGGCTACGACCCCGCGGTGTCGAAGGGCATCGCGCGCTCGATGCGCGAGGGCGTGGTGTCGTCGACCACGATGATCGTCAACTCGCCGCACAGCGCCGAGGCCGCGCGCGACGCACAGGGCTTGTCGATCGGCCTGCACCTCAACCTGGTGCGCTTTCGGGCGCTCAGTGAGCCTGCTCGCGAGCTGAACGAGAAGGACGTGCTGACCGCCGACTTCGTGGAGCGTGAGACGCGCGCGCAGCTCGAGCACCTGCGATCGCTGCTCGGTCGAGCCGCGACCCACATCGACGTGCACAAACACGCGCACCGGTCCGCGCCCGTGCTCGAAGGCCTGTGCCGGGCAGCGCGCGCCCACGACCTCGCAGTGCGGAGCATCGACGCCGACATGCGTGCCGCCATTCGCGGGTTCGGCGTGCGCACCAACGACGTCTTCCTCGGCGATGCGGGGGCCGACGCGTACTGGACGCTGCCGCGATGGGAAGAGCAGCTCCGTTCGGCGTTGCAGCGAAACGGAGTCGTGGAGCTGATGTGCCACCCGGGCCTCACTCCGTCTCACGTCGCGAGCGGGTACGGCGCGCAGCGAGAGGTCGAGCTGGCGACCTTCGTCGACCCGCGCGCGCGCGCCGTGCTCGAAGAACTGGGGCTCGCGCTGACGTCGTGGGCGGGCGTGTGAGCGTTCTGCGCGACGCGGAAGGTCGCGTGCGCGCGCCGTGGGTGGTGCTGACCTTCACCGCCATCGCGGGCGTCATCGCGGCGATCTGCCTGACGGTGGTGGCGCTGACGTTGCCCGCGTCGCCCGACGTGCTCTCGCCGAAGATCGTGTTCTTCACCCTGCCCTCGTTGATCGCCGGGCTGATCGCGACGTTCGCGTGCGCGCGGCTGTTCAAGGAATCGACCGCGCTCGAGTCGCGACGGTGGATCGACCTCGGCACCGGCTTCGGCGTCGGAGCACTGGTGTTGACCATCTCCGTGCTGGGGCCAGTCCTGGCGGGCCAGACCACGCTGGCCATCAACCGCGAGGTCTCGTGGCCCAACCTGCTCGGCCAGTTCATCGGGCTCGCTCCCGCGGGCTTCGGCGAAGAGTTGCTGCTGCGCGGGCTCGGCCTCGTGGCGCTGCGACGCTGGATCGGTGACGTGCCGGCGGTGGTGGGCTCGAGCGCGATCTTCGGGTTGCTCCACCTCACCAACCCGCACGCCTCGGTGGTGGCCGCCGCCATCATCACGCTCGTCGGCCTGTGGTTCGGCGCGACCGTGGTGCGCACCGGCGGGCTGTACTTCGCGATGGGCCTGCACGTGGGGTGGAACTTCTTCCAGGGCGTGGTGTGGGGGCAGCCAGTGAGCGGCATGGCCCCCGACGGCGCGCTCTTCGTCTCGCGGTGGGCGAGCGAGCGGGGCTTCTGGTCGGGCGGTGACTTCGGCCCCGAGGCCGCGGGGTGGACGGCGGTGGTGCTGGCGACGGCACTGGTGGTGACGCTGTTCTGGCGACGAAGGCAGTCGGCCAACTGACACAGCCCGCCAGGCCATCGACAAGCCATGCGGACTTGTGTGGGCTCTGTCGCCAGAATGAAGACCGTGGTGCGCACAGCATTATTGAGCTCCGTCTTCGGGCTCGTCACAGCGTGCGCGCCAGCACCGCGGCCGGTCGACGGTTCGAACTCGCCGGTCGAGTTCATTTCGGCGACTGATTCACCGCTCACCGTCACCGCTGATTGCCGACTCTTCGCTGATGTCTTCGTTGGCGATCGCGATGTCCAGGACGCAATCCGAGCCCAATGGCGCGCCAATGGTCAGTTCCTGCAGACCACGGTCGCAGTCGCCGATGGCACCTATGTCAGGCGCTTGCATCTCGACATCGCGGTGAAGGACGTAGAGCAAGTGGCCGACGCCGGCCTTCCGTTCTCGCTCGACGTCGCGATTTCCGACGGTGACCTCGCCGATGACGGCACGTTGCTGCCCCGGCGACAGCTGAGTGACGGTGGCGTCGAGTTCCCGTCTCGGGTCGATCGCTCGTGGGACGTTTCCGGTTCAGACGTCGGCTGCCGCTAGTCAAAAGCGCACAGGGGCAAGGCTCGCCTTGACTTGAGATCGTCAGTGATTAGAGGTCCGCCCCGATGATCCAGGTCGAGGGCCTCACCAAGTATTACGGAGAGCGCGCGGCCATCCGCGACCTCTCGTTCACCATCGAAAAGGGCGAAGTCATCGGCTTCCTGGGCCTCAACGGCGCGGGCAAGTCGACCACCCTCAAGGTGCTGGGGTGCGTGCTGCTGCCCACCAGCGGGCGCGTGTTGATCGACGGGTTCGACGTGACGAAGGACCCGCACGAGATCCGCAAGCGCATCGGCTTCCTGCCCGACACGCCGCCGCTCTACGACGAGATGACGGTGCGCGGGTACCTCGAGTTCGTCGCGCAGCTCCGCGGCGTCACTTCGGACCAGCTCGCGCGCCGCGTCGACGACGCGATGAAGAAGACGTCGCTGACCGATCGCCAGGACGACGTCATCAGCTCGCTCTCGCACGGTTACCGGCAGCGCGTGGGCGTCGCGCAGGCGCTGGTGCACAACCCGTCGCTGCTGATCCTCGACGAGCCGACCAGCGGCCTCGACCCGGTGCAGATCGTCGAGATGCGCGAGCTGATTCGCACGCTCAAGGGCGAGCACACGGTGCTCGTGTCGAGCCACATTCTCGCGGAGATCAGCCAGATCTGTGATCGCTACCTCGTCATCCAGCAGGGCGAGATCATCGCGCGCGGCACCGAGGGCGATCTCTCGGGCCTGGGCGGGGTCGGCGTGGTCGACGTCGAGGTGCTCGGCGCCGCGCAGAAGGCGGTCGACACCATCAAGGCCGTCGCCGGCGTGAACGACGTCACCGTCGCGAAGCTCGAGGGTGAGCAGGCGACCCTGCGCGTCATGGGCAGCGGCGAGCTGCGCCCGGCGATCGTCAAGGCGCTGGTGGCCGCCGACGTCGCGGTGCTCAAGGTCGACAAGGCCGCGGCCCGCCTCGAGAACATCTTCCTCAAGCTGACCAACGATCCGACGAAGGAGGCGAAGTCGTGAACAACGTGCTCCTCATCGCCCGGCGCGAGCTGCAGGCGTACCTGCGCACCATGAGCGGCTACATCATCATCGCGGTGATGTTGTTCATCGACGGCCTGCTCTTCAACGCGTTCGCCGTGCCCGGCACCGCGCGCAAGTCGAGCGAAGTGCTCGCCGAGTTCTTCACGCTGACCTCGGGCATCACCATGATCGGCGCGGTCTTCCTCTCGATGCGCCTCATCGCGGAAGAGCGGCAGACCGGCACCGTCGCGCTGCTCTACAGCTCGCCGATTCACGACGTGGAGATCGTGCTCGGCAAGTTCCTCGCGTCGATGGTCTTCCTCTGCCTGTTCTTCGCGTCCACCCTCTACATGCCGGTGCTCGTGGCCGTGTACGGCAAGGTGTCGGCAAGCCACATCGCGGCCGGCTACTTCGGCTTGATGCTGGTCGGCGCCACCGCGCTCGCGATCGGCACGTTCGGTAGCGCGCTCACCCGCTCCCAGGTCGTCGCCGCGGTGCTCTCGGGCGTGATGGTGCTCGCGCTCACCACCGCGTGGCTGCTGGGCAAGGTCACCGACCGCCCGCTGACCGACATCGTGATGGGGCTGGCGTGGTGGGGCCACTTCGATCCCTTCCGCACCGGCCTGGTGCACCTGAAGCACGTCACCTACTTCGTGCTGGTGACGTTCCTGGCGCTGTTCGCCGCCACGCGCGTGCTCGAAGCGCGGAGGTGGAGATAGCCATGATCCTCTCCATTCTCATCGCCGCCGGGCTGCTGCTCGGGTGGATCGGCGAGCGCATCGTCGAGAACCCGCAGCTGCGCGCGGCCTTCTCGGGCACGGGCCTGTTGCTGGTGATCATCGCGACGGTGGTGCGGGTCGCGCGCTCGAATTCCGACAAGGAAACGGTGCGCCCGGTGCACCGCACGTTCGCGCTGTTGCACGGCGCGACGCTGCTGAGCCTGGTCCTCTACTTCCTGCAGTCCGACCTCTACACGCGCGTCGCCGGCGAATCGCTCGCCACCTCGTCGCCGACGCTCTCGGGCGCGCTCTCGGCGCTCTGGCCCGCGGTGCTGCTGGCCTCGCTGTTGCCGACGCTCACCATGGAGCTCTCGTTCGCGTCGATGGCGCGCGCGCCGAAGCTCGAAGACGGCCGCATGAACGAAGCGCGGCTCTCGGGCCTCGGCGTGGCGTTCGCGATCATCTTCGCGTTCAGCGCGCAGTACGTGGCCACCGAGCGCGACACCAAGGCCGACTTCTCGTACTTCCGCGTGACGAAGCCCGGCGACGCGACGCAGAAGCTAGTCGCCTCCTTCACCGAGCCGGTCGAGGTGTACCTCTTCTTCCCGCCGGCGAGCGACGCGGCCGAACTGGTCAGCGACTACTTCAAGGATCTCCAGCCCAGCAGCGCGCAGCTCAAGGTGACGCGGCTCGATCACGCGCTCGAGCCCACCAAGGCCAAGGAGCTCGGCGTCAGCGGCAACGGCACGGTGCTCATCAAGATGGGCGGCCGCAAGGAGAGCCTCTTCATCGGCACCGAGACCGAGAAGGCCAAGGCCGCGCTGCGCGGGCTCGACGCGGAGGTGCAGAAGCGCTTCCTCCAGGTCGCCAAGTCGCGCCGCACCGTCTACCTGACCGGCGGCCACGGTGAGCGCACGCAAGATCCCGCCAACGGCATGGATCAGCGCGCCACCATCGACGTGCTCTACAAGACGCTGCAAGACCAGAACTTCGAGGTGCGCACGCTCACCACCGCCGAGGGCCTGGGCCAGGAGATCCCCAAGGACGCCGCGGCCGTGTTCGTGCTCGGCCCGACGCGTCCGTTCACCGAGCCCGAGGCTGACGCGCTGGTCGCCTACGAGAAGCGCGGTGGCCGCCTCTTCATCGCGCTCGACGCCGAGGCTGCCCTGCCCTTCGAGGAGCTGATGAAGCCGCTGGGCCTCTCGTTCAAGCCGCAGAACCTCGCGCAGGAACGCGGCAACGCGAACCTCCGCCCGCCGCCCGGTCCGGCCGATCGCATCAACATCGGCACCCGCACCTTCAGCTCGCACCCCGCGGTCACCAACCTCGGCCGCGCCAACGCGCCGGTGCTCTTCCTCGGTGCGGGTGGCGTCGAGGAGCTGCCCCAGCACCCCGCCGATCTCACCATCGACTTCGCGGTGCGCTCGCTCCCCGACGCGTGGAATGACGCGAACAGCAACTTCGAGTTCGACCAGCAGGCGGGTGAGACCAAGAAGGCGTGGGGCGTGGTGGCGGCCATCGAGCGCCGCGCTCCGTCGAACAAGCCCGAAGACGCGATGCGCGTGATGGTGATGGGCGACTCCGACGCCATCGGCGACGTGGTGCTCACCCAGTTGCCGGGCAACCAGTACCTGGTGGTCGACGGCCTCAAGTGGCTGCTCGGCGACGAGCAGCTGGCCGGCGTGACGAACACCGAGGTCGACGTGCCCCTCACCCGCACCCGCCAGCAGGACACGGCGTGGTTCTACGGCACGACGTTCTTCGCGCCGTTGCTGGTGATCGCGCTCGGCTTCGCGGCCCGGCGTCGCAAGCCGGCGAAGAAGGCGGAGGTGGCGTCGTGAAGGCCCGCAGCGCAGCGATTCAGGGAGGTCTGGCCATCGTCGGCCTCGTGGCGGCGTACGTCACCTGGCAGCGGCCGAAGGAAACGAGCAAGGCCGAGTCGGTGGTCATCGCCGACGCGTCGAAGAACTCGCTCGAGAAGGTCCGCTACGAAGACGGCACCCGCTACGTCGAGCTCGAGAAGCGCGACCGCTTCACGGTGGGCCTCGGCTTCCTCGAGGGCAAGCGGCCGGTGTTCGACGCCGGCATGGCGCAAGTCGCCGTGGCCTCGCCCGACGCGGGGTCTGCTGACGGAGGCGTCGACGCGGGCACGGTGCTGGTGAACGTGAAGCCGCCCGAGCCGCCGCCCGACCGCGTGTTGTTCGCCAACGATCGCGCCGACACCATCTGGGCGAAGCTGACGCCGTTCGAGGGCTCGCGCGCGCTGGGCCAGCTGTCGAAAGAAAAGCTCGACGAGGTCGGCCTCACCGGCAGCGAGCGCAAGCTCGAGCTCACCATCGCGGGCGTGAAGCGTACCTTCACCATCTCGCGGCCGGTCAGCGGGCTGATCGGCAACTACGCGCAGGACCAGAAGAGCAACGACGTGTTCGTGATCGGCAGCTCGCTGTTCAACGATCTCGACCCCAACTCGCAGGTGCTCGTCGATCGCCGGCTGCACCTCTTCAAGCAGGGCGAGTTCGACGCGTTCACCGTGAAGGGCGGCGGCAAGGAAGCGGCCTTCGTGCAGTCAGGCGGCGACATTCCGCAGACGGCCAAGGTGGCGCGCGCGGCGACGCCCGACAAGGCCGACGAGCTCGCGAAGAACTGGCACGACAAGATCTGGAACCGCCTCATCGTCACCGAGGTGCTGGCCGCCAACGAGAACCCGAAGGCGGGGCCGGTCGAGGTGCAGCTGCGGCTCGAGTACACGCTCAAGGGCAAGAGCAAGGGCTGGCTCGAGCTCGGGTGGGACGACACCAAGGGAACGTGGGCCCGCTCGGAGAACACCCCGGGCTGGGTGAGCGTTCACCAGGGGTCGGAAGAGATCATCATCGAGGGGCAGAAGCAGATCGTCGGCAACTGAGCGGCGGCTTCAGGCCGCAGCGGCCGGCAACCTGATGACGAAGGTCGCGCCCTGCCCGGGCGCGCCGTCCGCGCGAATCTGACCGCGGTGCGCCTCGACGATGGTGCGCGACACCGAGAGCCCCAGGCCCGTGCCCTGCCCGCGGCGCTTGGTGGTGAAGAACGGCTTGAACAGCTTTTCTTTCACGTCGGGCGCGAGGCCCGGGCCCGTGTCGGCCACGACGATCTCGACGAACTGCTCGGCCGCACGCGTACTCACGGTGATCAACTTCTGCGGCGACTGCTCGAGCGCCTGCCCCGCGTTGAGCATCAGGTTGAGCAGCACCTGCCGCAGCTGGTTCGAGTTGCCCTTGATGGGCGCGAGGCCCTCGGGCAGCTGCAGCTCGACCTTCACGCCCTGCATCTGCAGCTGGTGCACGCAGAGCGCCGCCGAGCCGCGCACCACGTCGTTGAGCGCGAGGGTCTCGAACTCCATCTCGGGCGGGCGGCTGAACTCGAGGAGGTTCTGGAGGATCTTGTTCGCGCGGAAGGCGTCGGCCTCGATGAGCTTGAAGTACTCGTGCAGCTCGGCGAGGTCGCTCGATTCCTGCCCGAGCTGCGCGAAGCCCACGATGCCCACCATGGGGTTCTTCACCTCGTGCGCGACGCTGGCGGCGAGCTCACCGACCGCCGAGAGCTTCTCGCTCTGCACCAGCTGCGCGTTCGTGCGCTGGAGTTCCTCGCTGCGCCGCACCAGCTCGCGGCTCATCTCGTTGAGCGCGGTGCCCACCTGCTGGATCTCGCGGGGACCGGCCACCGGCACCTCGACGCCGAACTCGCCGCGCGAGATGACGAGCAGCGTCTTCTGCAGATCGTTCAGCGGGCGCGTCACGCGGCGGCCGAGCAGCACCGCCAAAACCAGCGCCAACGACACCGTGCCGACCGCGAAGAGCAGCGAACGGCGCGAGAGCTCGGTGGTCGCCTTGAACACCTCGTCGCGCGGCACCTCGACCACCACCGCGCCGACGCCGTTGTCGACGCGCGCGAAGGCAGCGACCCGCGACGAGCCGTTGACCTCGTATTCCTCGGTGCCACGCGCCAGCCGGCCGCCGAGCGCGTTCTTCACCACCGGCAGCGCCGAGAGATCTTCGCGCTTGATGACCAGCTCGCCGTCGGGGTGCGCGAGCACCTGGCCGAGGCGATCGACGAGGAACACCTTGTAGACGCTGCTGGTCGAGACCGCCGAGAGCAGCCACTCGGGCCGCAGGTCGGCCACCACGATCGCCTTGCCGTCGGCCGTCGCGGTCGAGAGGCGCACCAGCGCGAGGTCGGGCGGCAGCGACGCGTTCTGCAGCACCAGCCCCGCGGTCTGCACCGCGTCCAACGGCGCCGGCGTGCGCTTGCGCGCCTCGGTGAGATCGTCGGGCAGCAGGTTGAGCGCGCCCAGCCGGCGGGAATCGACGAAGAGGAACGAGCGCTCGAAGCCGCCCTCGGTGCGCTTGAAGACCTCCAGCGAGAGCACCGCGTCGTCGGCGTCGAACAGGCTGCGCGCGCGGGGCTCGGCGTCACCCGGCGTGATCTCGTATTCCTGCCCGAAGTAGCGCAGCTTGTCGGAGATGCCGTCGACGGTGCGCTCGACCTGCTGGGCCACCGTGCCGGCGACCAGCGCGTTGACGTCGTAGACCGAGGCTTCCTTGTCGGCCGTCACGACGCGCGTGGCGAGCAGCAAATACACGCCCATCGCGATGACGAGCATCGCGCCGACGAGCAACACGATCTGGGCGCGAAACGACAGCTGCACCGACCCCTCCTGCGGCGACCTCAAAGGTCGAGAGCGTACCCCACCCTCACCGCGAGCCCACCCGCGTTCAACCGTGCCAGCGGCGTCTCGAGCCGCGCGTAGAGAAACGACACCTCGCCCTCGAGGCGGCCCGGGCCGATGCGCCGCGACAGCGACAGCACCGCTTCCACGCCGGGGAGCGCGCCGAACGACCGGTCCTTTCCGACGGTGACCCACAGCGGCTCGAGCACCGGCCCCACGCCGCCCTTGAGCTGGAAGAGGCCGACGTTCTGGTGCCACGCGAGCAACAGCGTGAGCGGCAACAGCTCGGCGTCGGCGCCGAGCACGTACCCGCCGACGTCGCTCTTCGCGCTGGCCCTGAGCCACGACACCCGCAGCTCGAGACCCGGGCGACGCGAGAGGAACGGCAGGCGCACCGTCACCCCGAGGTTCGCGGTCGGTGACGCGATGGCGCCCGCGTTGAAGATGCCGCCCGCGCGCGCCGCGACGCTGACCCAGGGGTCGAGCGTGGCCTCGATGGGCTGCTCGTCGTGGAACTCGCCGTCGTCGACGATCAGCACGTCCTTGCCCGACGAGGGCGGCGACCAGCTGAGCTGCCACACGCCGTCGAGCGCGGTGGGCGAGGACAGCGAGCCGTCGCGCACCTTGAAGCGCGGCTCTCCGCCGATCACCAGGCGCTGCTTGCCGTCGAAGAGCCGCACCTCGATCGCCTCGCCGACCAGCGCCACCTTCGCACTCGCGATCGCCGGGCGACCCGCGAAGAGTTCCCGCGGCGCGGTCCAGTCGCTGAAGCGGAACCCCGCCCCCACGGCCCGCACTCGCGCCACGTGCGCGCCTTCGCTCAGGGGAGGCGTCTTCGCGCGCGTGGCCTCGAGCTTCTGCACCACGCCGTCGAGCTCGAGCTCCCACGAGACGGCGTCGCCGGTCTTCGACCACGCCAGCTCGACCTCGGCGCCGGGCAGCACCACCACGTCTTCGGCGGGCTCGACCCAGGAGATCGCCGCCAGCACCGCGCCTCCGCCACGCGTGAAGACGCGCAGCTCGGAGGCGTTCGACTGGTGCCCCAGGCCGTCGCGCGCGCTCACCCGCCACCGGTACTCGCCCGGCTGAAGGTCGCCGGTCTTCCACGAGGTCGCGGCGATCAGCGGGCTCGCGACCGGCTCGGTGGCGCCCTTCTCGTTCACCTTGAGCAGCTCGACGCGGTACTGCGTGGCGGTCGGCACCGCGGCCCACGTGAGCTCGGCTCGCTCGCCCGTCACCACCTCGGCGCGGGGCACCGGCGTCGCCAGCCGCACCTTGAAGACGCTCTCGGCGCTGAAATCACCGGGCGTGCCGCGCTCGTCGACCGACGCCACCTTCCACCGGTACTCGCCCGCCACGCTCGACTTGAAGGCCAGCGAGGTGCCCGGCGCGGGAACCGAGACCTTGTCGCGGCCGTCGTGCGTCGCCTCGACCAGGTAGCTCGCCGCGCAGCCCGACTCGCCCCACGCCAGCGTCACCTGGGGCACGCCGAGCGTGACGTCGGCGGTGTTCTTCAGCTTCGGCGGCGCGACCTTGATGACGAAGGTGCGCTTGGGCCCCGCGTCGGTGGTGCGGCCCTTGATGTCGACCGCGCGCGTGCGCCAGTGCCACGTGCCCGCAGACAGGCCGGGCACCTCGAAGGTCGGCGTCGCTGAGCGCAATGTGCGCAGCGCGGTGAAGTCGGCGCCGATCGACAGCTCGACCAGGTATTCCTTCACCAGCGGCGAGGCGTCGAGCTCGAGCGCGACGGTCGCTCCGCACGGAATCGCCGCACCGTCGGCCGGCTTGAGCGGTGCGGGAATGGCGGTGTCGACGGCGAGCGTGCGCGGCGCGCTCCACTCGCTGGGGCGGCTCTCGGCGTCGAAGCTGCGCACGCGCCACCAGTGCGTGGTGGTGGGCAGCTGTTCCCACCGGTAACCAGCGACGGTGGTGCGCGTCTGCAACACCACCTCGACGAACGCCGAGTCCTTGGCGATCTGCAGCTCGTACGCCGACGCGCCGGGCACGTCTTTCCACCGCAGCACGATGCGCGCGACCTGGGCGTCGGCGACGGTCGCCGACAGCACCACCGCCCAGCCGAGCCACCACGCAGCCCGCGACGTCAGGGCGTCACCTCGATCTCGGGGTTGAGCAGCTCGGGCGCCGCGGGGATGCCCTTGTGAATCACGCGAAACCGCATCGGCGCCGACGGCGCGCCAGCCCCGGTCTCGTCTTCGGCGCGCACGCGCCAGTACCAGGTGGCCTCGTTGAGCTTCACGTTGAGCTTCACCGACGAGCCCTGCACCACCTCCGACACCGCGAGCGGCTCGAAGCCCTGGCTGGGCGAGAGCTCGAGGCGGTAGCGCGAGAGGCCGGGCAGCGGCGTCCACGCGAAGGCGACCTCGGTGCCGGGCGGCGCGAGGAGCACGTCTCCGTTGCGCGGGAACATCGCGACCGGGGCCACGTCTTCGGCGCAGGTGAAGCGCCGCGATTCCGACAGCGCGCGGCCCTCGGCGTCGACCACGCGCCACCACGTCACACCGCGCGCGGGCTCACGCACCACCGCCGACCCGCCGCTCGCCGGCAGCTCGGTGTCGACGAACGCGAAGAGGCGATCGCGCGCGAGCTGCACGCGCGCTCCGGCGGGCTCCCCCTTGAAGCCGAGCGTCACCGGCCCCGGCTCGGTGCGGAAGGGGAAGCGCGCTTGCGCCTCGGGGGCGGTCAGCTCGACGGGCCACGCGGCGAGCTCGGTGGTGGCGTTGGCGGTGGCGGCGGCGCGCTGGCCGCCGTTGAGCTGCTTGCTCTGCCCGCTCGAGTTCTTCACCTTCGCGGTGCCCTTCTTCACCGAGACCTCGAGCGCCTTGCCGGTCAGCTCGACGCGCGCCTCGGTCTCGGCCTCGAGCCGCGCTTCACCCGCGGGCGTGTTGAGGGTGATGCCCTCTTTGCCCGCGCGGCCGGAGAACGAGCCCTGGCGCAGCGTGACGCTCCGCGGCCCGCCGCGCGGCCTCTCGATCACCACCAGCGAGCGCTCGTCGAGGAAGAGCTCGGTGCCGTCGAGGAAGCGCACCGTGGCCTCGGCGCCGGGCGGCACGAAGAGCGCGTCGCCGTCGTGAATGTCGACCCCGCGCGTCGCGCCGCGCCAGCCGAGGGTGAGCGCGGGCCGCAGCTTCACCTCGCCGCTGGCTTGATCGACCGCGGCGACGCGGGGCGTCTGGGCCGACGGGGCCGCGGGGCGCCACGCGATGGCGAGGCCCAGCGCGATCGCCGCCACCAGCGACGAGGTCGCGACGAGGACGAGATCTCCACCCGACACGAAGCCGCGCCGCATGGGCTCTAGTCTCGCTTTCGGCGGCCGGGCGTGATCTCGGCGACCACCGCGGCCACGCGCTCGCGGAGGTTGGTGAGGGGATCTTGCCGCGCCGACTGCGCAGCCTCGATCGCCTCGCGCACGGTGGACACCACCGTCTCGAGGTTCTTGAAGGGCTTGGCGAGCACCGCGTCGGGGCGCGCGGCGTCGAGGTTGAACGGCTCGGGGTGCGCCGTGACGAGCACGATCGGCAGGCGCGGCCAGCGGCGCCGCACCTCGGCCAGCACCTCGAGCCCGCCCATCACCGGCAGCTGCTTGTCGAGCACCAGGCAGTCGGTCTCGGCCTCCGCCAGCAGCGCCAGGCCCGCTTCACCCGAGAGCGCGGCGCGCACGTCGAAGCCCGCGCGAGACAACACCTTGCCGACCAGCTCGCACACGTCCTGCTCGTCGTCGATGACGACGACGCGGGTCATGGCTTGTTTTCCCCAGCGCGGATCGCCGCGTCGCACACGTCGAGGATGTCGTGCACCCCGAACGGCTTGGCCACGTAGCTGAACACCCCGAGATCCTGCGCGTGGGTGCGCGTCTCGGCGGTCGGGAAGCCGGTGACGAGAATGGCGCGCATCTTCGGCTGCGACTCGCGCGCGCGGCGCAGCACCTCGAGCCCATCGGTGCCGGGCAGGTTCTTGTCGGTGATGAGGAGATCGAACGTGTGGGTGCCGATGGCCGCCAGCCCCTGCTCGGCGTTGTCGACGAGCGTGACCTGGTGGCCAGCGCGCACCAGCACGCGCTCGAGCAGCATGCGCGCCGAGCGATCGTCGTCGATGACGAGGATCTTGCCGGGGATGCGAGGAGGCGCCGTGGTCATGGGTGGCGCGATGATACCCTACCGCCCGCCCGTGACCGACCCGAACTTCGAGAAGACCCTGCGGCGTGCAGAACGTGCGCTGGCCAAGGCCGACCCCGTGCTGGGCAAGGTGATCGCCCGCGTCGGCCGCTGCGAGATCGCCCCCTCGCCCGACTTCGACCCCTTTCACGCGCTGGTGCGATCGATCTGTCACCAGCAGCTCCACGGCAAGGCGGCCGAGACGATCCTCGGGCGGGTGGTGACGAAGTTCGGCGACGGCGAGCGGCCCGACGTGAAGAAGCTCCATCGCGCGCGCGTGCCGTCGATGCGCACCTGTGGGCTCTCGGAATCGAAGTCGCTGGCCATCAAGGACCTCGCGGCGAAGTGCCTCGACGGCACGGTTCCCACGGCGCGCGAGCTCCACGCGATGGAAAACGACGCCATCGTCGAGCGGGTGACCCAGGTGCGGGGCATCGGCCGTTGGACGGTCGAGATGATGCTCATGTTCCGCATGGGGCGCCTCGACGTCTGGCCGGTCGACGACTTCGGCATTCGCAAGGGCTTCACGATGCTGCGCAAGCTGAAGGAACCGATCACCGCGAAGGCGCTCTTGCCGCTGGGAGATCCCTGGCGGCCGTGGCGCACGGTGGCGAGCTGGTACATGTGGCGGGTGGCAGATGGCCGATGACCAGGGGTCGCTCGAAGCGCTGGGCTACACGCAAGAGCTCAAGCGCGACATGGGCGCCTTCCAGAACTTCGCGCTCAGCTTCTCGATCATCTCGATCCTCACCGGGGCGGTGACGCTCTACGGCGACGGCATCAAGGCGGGCGGGCCGCTGGTGATGCTGGTCGGCTGGCCGCTGGTCGCGATCTTCACGATCTTCGTCGGCGCGTCGCTGGGCGAGCTCGCGTCGGCGTTCCCCACCGCGGGCGCGCTGTACCACTGGAGCTCGATCCTCGGCGGGCCCGGCGCCGGCTGGGCGACGGCGTGGCTCAACGTGCTGGGGCAGTTCGCGATCACCGCGGCGATCGACTTCGGGCTCGCGGAGTTTCTCGCGCCGCTGCTGGGCATCGAGGGCTCGCGCGCTGCCGTTCTTGGGTTGTACGCCGTCGTGCTGCTCAGCCACGCGGTGCTCAACCACGTCGGCGTGAACGTGGTCGCGAAGCTGAACACCGTGTCGGCCTGGTACCACGTGATCGGCGCCGCGGTGCTGGTGGTGGCGGTGCTGATCTTCGCGCCGAAGCAGCCAGCGTCGTTCCTGCTCGAGGGCGGTCCATCGGTGCCCGGCGCGCTGGTGCCCGGCTTCCTCGTGGGCCTGCTGCAGGCCGGGTGGACCTTCACCGGCTACGACGCGTCGGCGCACGCGAGCGAAGAGACGAAAGACGCCGCCCTCGCCGCGCCCCGCGGAATTCTCACCGCCATCATCGCCAGCGCGATCGCCGGCTGGGTGATGTTGATCGCCATCACGCTCGCGATTCCCAACCTGCAGACGGTGATGGACGCGAAGAACCCCTTCATCGCGACGCTCGAGGGCTCGATGGGCTCGCTCGGTACCGCGCTGACGTGGCTCGCGGTGGGCGCGATGTGGTTCTGCGGGCTGGCGTCGGTGACCAGCAACTCGCGCATGCTCTACGCGTTCGCGCGCGACGGAGGCCTCCCGGCGAGCAAGCAACTGGCGAAGGTCTCGCCGCGGTGGAAGACGCCGCACGTCGGCGTGTGGGTGTCGGTGGCGATCGCGTTCGGCGTGGCGATCTTCGCCGACGCGCTCTCGGTGATGGCCGCGCTCTCGACGTCTGCGCTGTACGCGAGCTACGGGCTGCCGGTGTTGCTGGCGCTGCGGGCGCGCAAGCAGGGCTGGCCGCGCACGGGCCCGTGGTCGCTCGGCCGCTGGGGCGCGCTGGTGAACGTCGTCGCCGTCGTGTGGGTGGTGTTCATGGTGGTGCTGATGTCGCTGCCGCCGCACGCGCTGGCCGGGTACACGCTGCTGGCGACGATCGTGCTGCTGGTGCTCGCGTGGTTCGGCGGCGTGAGAAAGATCTTCAAGGGCCCGAAGGCGATTCACTGAAGACGCCCACCCGCCCCTCGCGGAGCACGAAGAGCGCGAGGGTGATGGCGTACGCGCCGATCACGTCGATCGTGTAGTGCAGGTGCGCGAAGAAGACGCTCGCGACCACCAGCACGTGCGTCACCAGCATCGCCGCGCGCAGCTTCGGGAACTTCCACACGTAGAGCAGCAAGAGGAAGGTGGTCGCGGTGTGGCCGGAGAAGAAGAGATCTTTCGTGAGGTACACGCGCGCGCCGGCCTCGGTGTCGAAGAAGCCGAACGGCGTGACGAGGTGGAGGAACGCTTCCCACCGCGACTGCGGGTCGAGATTGGCGTGCACGTCTTGCCCGGTGACGGCGGGCAGCCCGGTGACCCAGATGCACACCCCGCGGATCAGCGCGAGCAGGCCGCTGCTGATCATGTAGCGAACGAAGCGCGGCCCCTCGGTGAAGAAGAGCCACAGCGCGATGGGCACGTACGAGCAGAGCCAGAGCAAGTAGTTGTACTTGTCGATCACCGGCACGTACGGGACCGCGTCGAGCAGCACGTCGGGCAGGCGGCCAGCGATGGGGCGCACCTCGGCGAGCAGCGCCATCCACACCATCGCGTCGTAGCAGGCGAGCCGGAACAGGAAGCTCCCGACGGCGCGCAAGACGAGCTGGCGGGTGACGTTCTGCTTCACGGCGCGACGGCCTAGCATGCGCGCGTGCTTCCGCCCTGCCCCGACCACGGTGTCCCCGCGACGCTGGCCTGCGCCGACTGTGGCCGCTCACTCTGCGACGCGTGCCCAGTGCAGCAGGGCGCGCCACGGTGTCAGTCGTGCCAGCTCAAGAGCCTCGACGGTCCGCCCACGCGCAAAGAAGTCGACCGCTCGGCGGGCCTGCTGTTCCTCAAGGTGATGGGCCTGATCGTCGCCACCTGCCTGCTCGGAGGCTGGGTGCTCAGCTCGTGCCTGTCGTGCGTCGGCCGCGGCATCCACACCTGAAGGCTGACGTGGGTGTCGTGGCGCGCGCGCCCTGCTCTCGCGCCGAAACATGACGTCGCGCCAATCAGTCCCAGCGGTTTGGCGTGGAACGGAACGTGCTCTCCGTGCCGCCGCCTGGAGGCCCGATGAGAACGGTCGTGTTGCTGTGCGTGTTGGCCGCCCTGCCTGCCGCGGCGAGCGGAGTGACGGTGTGCACGAAGTGGGAAGAGGTCGATGCGGGCCTCGTGGAAGCCGACGGCGGCCCGACGAAGAAGTCCGCCGAGGACGCCGGGACGATCTACGCGACCCCGACTCGGCGGTGCGTCCAGTGGGCGGTGGCGGGCGAGCCCACCGGGTGCAACGCGAGCCCCACTGCCTTCGCTGCGCTGGCGGTGCTCTGGGTGATTCGCTCACGGCGATGGGCGCGCTGACCCTCGCCGACGAGGCGCGCCGCGAGGTGCTGCGGGTGACGATGCGGGCGCGCTGGCTGCGCCCGGTGCTGCTCGATCGCTCGCGCCGGCTACACCTCGTCACCGCCTGCTCGGGGGTCGCGACGCTCGCGCTCGCGCTGTGGCAACCCGTCGGCGCGCTCTTCATCTCGACCGCCCTGCTCGGCGTGCCCCACCTCGTCGCGACGCTGCGGCACACCGCGGTGGTGCGCCCCGCCTCGCGCGTGTCGACCGGCCTGGCGCTGCTCGTGCTCGGCCTGAGCGGGCTCACGCTGGCCGGGCTCGGCGTTCGCGGTCAACTCGAGGCGGTGCTCGCGCTGACGTTCCTCGGGCCAGCGTGGGAAGCGCGCGGCCGCCCGATGCTGCTGTTGGCGATCGTGGGCGGTGCGGCGCTGGCGTTGCAGGCGCCCCTCATCGCCGTCGCGGTCGTGGCGCAGGGGCACGCGCTCTCGTCCCTCCTCTTCGCCGGCGTCGCCGCGCGCGAGCGTCACCTGCGGTTCTGGTGGCCGGCGATCGGCTTCATCGTGCTCTCGGTCCTCGCCGTCGCGGGCGTGCTCGACCCGTTGCTGAACGACCGGCCCTGGGTGCCTCCCGGCGCGTTCGAGTCGATCCTCTCGGAGGTGCAGTCGAGCGCTGGCGGCGCAGGTGGCCATTGGCTGCAGCGCGCCGTCTTCATCTACGCGCTCGGCCAGGGCCTGCACCTCGCGGTGTGGCTGCGCGTGATGCCCGAGCTCGATCGGCCGACGCCCAACCCGAGCCCGTTTCGCCAGCAGTGGTCACGGCTGCGCGCAGACCTGGGGCCTGCGCTGTGGCCCGCCGTGCTCGGCGCGGTGATCGTCGCGCCCCTGCTGCTGGTCGACGGCGGGGTCGGCCGCACGGCGTACTTCGCGCTGTCGTTCTTTCACGTCGGCTTCGAGGCCTCGGCGCTGATGCGGCTCTCGACGGCGCGCCCGCCTCAGTCGTGCCACGCCTGCGACACCACGCAGACGTAGCCGTCAGCCGCCTTGCCGATGAGATAGACGCCGCCGAGGTCGTTGCCTCTGGCCAGGCGCAGCTCGCTCAGGCCCTTGAACTGCGCGGTCACCGCGTCGGTGAACGCCGTGATGGCGTCAGGCATGTCGTCGCGTTCGGCCTCGTGGGCTTCGCGCGCCAGCGAGTTGAAGGCATCGATGTTCGCGACCCCGGTCCCCGGCAACAACTCGAGGTGCTTCTCGCCCTGCGTCCACGGCGCCGCCGGGTCGAGGGTCACCTTGTTGAGCACCGCGGTGAGCGAGAGCCCGGGCACCTTGCGAATCGACACGTTGACGCCGTGATCGCCCGACTCGTGGAACGGGTCGAGCCCTGGCAGGGTGTCGTTGACCGCGGCCACGACGGCGGCGGCCGCGCCGGTGGAGGTGTCGGGCGGGCCCGGCGGAACGACGTCACCCGCCAACGCGGCGCGCGCGTTCTTGATGCGGGTGCGGAGCGAGGCGTCGCGAATGCGCCCGACCTCGGTGGCGCTGAGGTTGCCGACGTCGGACTTGTCGACCGAGGCCAGCGCGCGCGTCACGCGCCCCGCGTACTCGTTGACGGCCTTGCTGACGGTGACGGACCCACCCGCAGCGCGAACGGCCTCGGCGGCGCGGGCCACGTCGGGCTTGAGCTTCTTCGCCTCGGTCTTCGACAGCTTGCCGTCGGCGCCCGCCGCGGCCTTCAGTTCCTTGCGGGCATCGCCAACGACACGGTTGCGGACACTGCGAGTGCGAACGGTCACGGTTCCCCCTCGGGTGAGCGAGCCGCATCGTAGCACCGCCGTCCGTGGAGCGCGTCACGCGTCGGGGTCGAGGCGACCGCCGCGGGTGTTGAGCCGAATGCCCGGGTAGGCGCGCTTGAGCGCGTCGATGCCCGCGTCACCGAGCGGGTTGCCCGAGAGGTTGAGCGCGGTGAGCGACGGCAACCGCGCCGCGGCGAGCCGCTCGGCCCCGCGCGTAGAGATGGCGTTCTTCTTGAGCTCGAGCTCCGTCAACCGGGCCGCGCCGGGCGAGTCGAGCAGCGCCGCGAGCCCCTCGTCGCCGAGCATCGCCTCGGAGAGATCCAGCGAGGTGAGCGCCGGAAACGCGCCGCCCAACACCGCGCGCACGCCCTCGGCGCGCAAGTCGTTGCCGCTGAGCTCGAGCGACTCGAGCTGCGCCGCGAAGGCCGCCTTGCCCAGCGCCTCGATGCCCGAAGGCAACGCGCGCACCTCGGACAGGCCCAGCGACTTGAGCGCGACCAGGTCTTCGGCGCCCGCGAGCACGCGCAGCCCGGCGTTGCCGATGCCGTTGCCCGAGAGCACCAGCCGCTCGAGGCCACGCCACTGCGGCACGCGCGCGAGAGCCTGGGCGCTCGACTCACCGAGCCGGTTGTTGCGGAAGTCGAGCGCGCGCAGCGGCCGCCGCACCAGCGCCGACAGCGACGCGGAGCTCAGCACGTTGTTGCGCACATCGACGCGCACCAGGTGAGCGAAGCGTTCCCCGAGGAGATCGAGCCACTCCACGTCGGTCAGGCCGAGCCGCCGAATCGAGAGCGCGACGAGGCCGGCGAGCGCGTCGGCGCGCAGCGCCTCCGTCACCCGCACCGGCCCACCGTGGAGGAAGTTGAGGTGCAGTTCCCGCAGGCGCGAGGCCCCCGGCTGCGCCAACACCGCCGCCAGCGCCTCGGCCGCGCGCGAACCGAAGTCGGTGTTCACGTGCAGGCGTGAGAGCAGCGGCGCCACCACCCACAACCGCGCCGCGTGCTGCTCGAGCTCTTCGAAGCGCAGGTGCGCCTCGGCCACGAAGCCGCGCTCGTAGCGGAGATCGACGCCCCGCAGGCCCTGCGACCAGGCGACGCGAAACCGCTCGAGCAGCTCCCGCTCGCGGTGCTGGTGCATCGGGGTGGGCGCGCGCTGGAGCTGCAGCTGCACGTTGATGAACTCCCCGCGCGCGTCACCCGACGCCGAGAGCTGATCGGCGTAGACCGCGCGCAGGCCATCGTCGTCGGGGCGCGCGATGATCTGCTCGAGCAGCGCGCCGAGATCCGCGCTCGGGGGCGCCGCGGCCTGGCCCGGCTGGGTCAGCTCGACGAAGCCTTCCTTGCGCTTCTTGCCGAGCTGCTGCTCGACCCACGCGTCGGTCTCGCGCGGCGTGGCGAAGGCCTTGCTCGTCGAGCGACCGTTGGTGCCGAGCACGCCAGCCGTGGTCTCGGCCTCGAGGCCTTCCCAGTGCACTTCCCAGAAGCGCCCCTTGTCGGGGTGAACGAGGCGATGCGCGCGCACGCTTCTCGCGTCGTTACGCGATGATCGTCTCGAGCGCCACGGCCGCGGCGTGAATGGTGGCCGCGATGCGCACCGCGTCGTGCACGTGGTCGGTCGACAGCCCGCCCTCGAGCACCACCGCCTCGTGCGACCTGAGGCAGCTCTCGCAGCTGTTCACCGCCGAGACCGCGAGGCAGAGCAGCTCGAAGTCGGTCTGGTTGGTGGCCACCTGCTTGAGCCGCATCATGCGAAGGCGCGCGGGCTTCTGCGAGTAGTCCTCTTTGCCGATGAGGTGGCGGAACCGGTAGTACACGTTGTTCATGCCCATCAGGATCGCGGCGGCCTTCGCGTCTTCGACCACCGCGTCGCTGATGCCGGCGGTCTTCGCGTCGGCGAGCAGCGCGTTGACGAGCTTCTCGTTGCGCGCGGCCCACGCGGTCGACAGCGCCACGCCCCACGTCTGATCGGCGTTCAGCGTGCCGGGCTGGAGCACGTTCTGGAGGTTGATCTTGATGTCGCGCGCGACGTCGGGGAGCGACTCGCGCAGGGCGTTGAGCTGTTCCATGGCTTCCTCTCGAGGTTCTTTGGGCAGAAAAACGGCGTGGCGGGAGCTCGTCCGCACCACGCCGGGGTCAGACGTACGAAGGGCTCAGCCGGCCTTCTTGATCTTCGCGGTGAGGGTCTCTTCGCCCTTCTTCCAGTTGCAGGGGCACAGCTCGTCGGTCTGCAGACCGTCGAGCACGCGGAGCACCTCGTCGACGTTGCGGCCGACCGAGAGGTCGTTGGCCGACGAGTACCGAACGACGCCCTGCGGGTCGATGATGAACGTCGCGCGGAGCGCCACGCCGGCCGCGGGCTGCAGCAGGCCGTACGCGATCGCCATGTCGGGCGGCACGTGCAGCAGCGGGTGGTTGATCTTCTTCAGGTCAGCGTGGTCCTTGCGCCAGGCGAGGTGGCTGAACTCGTTGTCGGTCGACGCGCCGAGCACCACCGCGC
Organism: Myxococcaceae bacterium; assembly: GCA_046351675.1. Lineage (GTDB taxonomy): Bacteria > Myxococcota > Myxococcia > Myxococcales > Myxococcaceae > Archangium_A. The sequence goes on along the minus strand of JAXLYB010000009.1, from coordinate 16,202 downwards.
CGCGATCGGCAAAGTCCTTCGCCTTCTTGTCGAACTCGACGATCTCCGTCGGGCACACGAACGTGAAGTCCTTCGGGTACGTGTAGAGGACGATCCACTTGCCGTTGAAGTCCTTGTTGCTGATCGACTTGAACTCCTTGCCCTTCTCGATGCTGACGCACGCCTGCACGTTGAAATCGGGGGCCTTGGTTCCGGGGCTGAGCATGTTGTCTCCGTGTTGCTGTTGGGTTGAGGGGTTGGGGTTTTGGATCAGCTCTTCTTCTTCTTCATGCGGGACGGGCCGATCTTCCGGCCCCGCATCACGACCATGTATTCGCGCACTTCGTAGTCCTTGAGTCCCTTCACGTCACCGACCTTCAGCGCGTCCCACGGGACGTCTTCGATGCGGCCGGTGTCTTCGTCGATGAAGTGGTGGTGCGGCTCGAGGCACGGGTCGAACACCGTGCGCCCCTCGGCGAGCACCAGCTGGCGCAGGAGGCCCTTTTCCACGAACAAGTTGAGCGTGTTGTAGACGGTCGCCCGCGAGAGCATGGGGAAGTTGGCCTGCACCACGCTGAGCACCTCGTCGGCTGACGGGTGGGCGTCCGTGGAGAGCACGTAGTCGGCCACCGCGAGCCGCTGCGCCGAGGGCTGCACCCCGGCGTCCTTCAACCGCTGCACCAGCGTGTCTGGACTCATTTCGGGTTTAGACTTAATCCAAAGTTTCGCGTTCGCAACCCGAAAGGACTGGGCAGCGGGTAAAGGGGACGCGTGGGCGACTCCGACGCGGTCCAGAGGCTGAAGAACCAGGTGCAACCGTACGCGTGGGGCAGCGCCACGGCGATCCCCGCGCTGCTCGGCACGAAGGCTGACGGCACGCCGCAGGCCGAGCTGTGGCTGGGCGCGCACCCGGTGGCGCCGTCGAAGGTCGAGTCCGGCGCCACGCTCATCGACTGGCTCGCCGCTGACCCGGCGACGCGGCTCGGGGACCGTTCGACGAAGGCGTTCGGTCCGCAGCTCCCGTTCTTGCTCAAGGTGCTGGCCGCCGCGGAGCCGCTCTCGCTGCAGGCGCACCCGTCGCTCGCGCAGGCGAAGGAGGGCTTCGCGCGGGAAGACGCTGCCGGGCTCGCGCGCACCGCGAGCAACCGCAACTACCGCGACCCCAACCACAAGCCCGAGATCATCTGCGCGCTCTCGCGCTTCGAGGCGCTGTGCGGTTTCCGTTCGGTGGCGCAGACCATCGAGATCTTCCGCGCGCTGGGGCTCGACGTCGGCACGCTGCAGACGCGGGGCCTCAAGGCGTACTTCGACGAGGTGATGTCGGCCCCGAAGGCGACGCAGCAGGCGCTCGTGGCGCGCGCGGTCGAGGGCGCACGGAAAGCGCCGGCCGGGCTCGAGAAGGAATGCGGGCTCGTGGCGAGGTTGAGCGCGAAGTACCCCGGTGACGTCGGCGTCGTGGGCGCGCTGCTGCTCAACCACCTGTGGCTCGAGCCGGGCCAGGCGCTCTTCCTCGGCGCGGGCAACCTGCACGCGTACCTCGAGGGCACGGGCGTGGAGCTGATGGCGAACTCCGACAACGTGCTGCGCGGCGGGTTGACGCCCAAGCACGTCGACGTGCCGGAGCTGCTGCGCGTGCTGCAGTTCGTCGACGGGCCCGCGAAGGTGCTGACGCCGAGCGAAGGGCTGGAAGGCGTGTACGAGACGCCGGTGCCCGACTTCCGCCTGTCGCGCCTGGTGCTGAAGCAGCAGCAGGTGCAGCTGCCGCGAGGGCTCCCGCAGATCCTCTTGTGCACCGAGGGCACCGCGCGCGTCGGGCCGACGTCCCTCGAGCGCGGGCAGTCGGTGTTCGTCGCGGCGAACGAGCCGGTGATGGTGTCGGGCGAGGCGGTCGTCTTCCGCGCGACTCCGGGGCTCTGAACGCATGCGGCTCGCGCACTTCTCCGACATTCACGTCACGCACTTCCCGCTGAGCGGTGGCTTCGCGGTGAAGCGGTTGGCCGCGGTGGCCAGCTACTCGCTGATGGGCCGCGGGCGTCACTTCGAAGGCAGCGACCTGCGCATCGCGAAGCTGCTCGAAGACGCCGACCAGGTGAACGCCGATCACACGCTCTGCACGGGCGATCTCACCGGCGTGTCGACCGAGGCCGAGTTCGCGCGCGTCGCGGAGCTGTTCGGTGAGCGGCGCTCGCAGCCCGCCAGGTACACCTGCATTCCCGGCAATCACGATCGCTACGTCAGCGGCGCCACCGGGCTCTTCGAGCGGCACTTCGCGGCGCTGTGCGAGGGCGGCGGGTTTCCGTTCAAGAAGCGCATCGCGCCCGGGGTGACCCTGGTGGCGATCGACGTGACGCGGCCGACGAGCGTGATCGACTCGTCGGGGCTGTGCGGGCCGGCGCAGCGCAAGACGCTCGAGGCGTGGCTGACCGACGCATCGCTGAAGGACGAGTTCGTCATCCTCGCGCTGCACTACGGGCTCTTGCGCGCCGAGGGCCAGCGCGACGCGCGCAACCATGGCCTGCGGGATGACCTCGAGGTGATGGCGCTCATCGATCGCAGCGACGTGCACCTCGATCTCGTGCTGCACGGGCACATGCACCGGCCGTACGTGGTGAAGACGCAGCGGCGCACCATCGTGAACCCCGGCAGCGCGACCGACCTGCACGTGAAGGGCTTCGGATACCACGTGTACGACATCGACCCGGCGACGAAGCGCGTGCGGCTCGAGCGGCGGGCGTGGAACCCGGCGAGCGGGAAGTATGAGGCTGACGCGTCGTCGCCGCTGAACCGCGAATTCCTCACGCGCGGGTAGCCGCGGAAACGCCCAAGCGTCGACTTCTCGCGTTGGCGCTTCGACGCGTTTCCTCCTCACCCCGACCCTCTCCTTCTCGGGAGGAGAGGGAGTAACGTGCGCGACCGATGCTGTGGCTCGCCCTCGTCCTCGCTGCGTCACCGCTCACCGACGCGCAGAAGGCCTACGACGATCTCGAGTACGAGCTCTGCGTCTCGAAGCTCTCGCAAGCACGCAACACCCTGAAGCCCGCCGAGCGCGCGAAGGCCGATCTCCTGCACGGGCTCTGCACCTTCGCGCTCGGCCAGGAAGGCCCGGCCCGCTCGATGATCGAGGCCGCCTTTCGCCGCAACCCGAAGCTCGCGGTGCCCTCGAAGCTGAGCCCCAAGGAGCTCGCGCTGGTCGACGAGTGCCGCGCGCGCGCCGCCGAGCAGAAGGAGCAGAAGGACCCGAAGCGCCCTGCCCCGCATCCCGCGCCTGCTCCTGCGCCGGTCGCGGTCGTCGAGCCCACGCCTGCGCCCACCACCACGCCTGAACCCATCGCTCCGCCGCCGACCGATGCACCGAAGGTCGAGCCGACGCCGCCTGCCCCGCAGCCCATCGCCGTGACCGAGCCACTCGTGACGTCGCCTCCGCCCCCCGCCGCTGCGCCGAAGGCGACCTGGCTCCCGTTCGTCACCGGAGGCCTCGCCGTCGCCGCCGCCGGAGCCGGCACCGGCTTCGGCCTCGCCAGCCGCTCGCTCGTGACGCAGGCGAACGCCGAGCCGGTGCAGGTCACCGCGGGCACGCTGCGCACCCAGGCCCAGACCGACGCCACCGTCGCCAACGTGGCCTTCGCCGTCGCCGGCACCGCCGCCGTCGCGACGCTCGTCACCTGGCTCGTCACGCGCTGAAGCTGGAGTACGTTTCTCCCCGTGGCTGTCGACCCGAAGACCATGGCCGCCGCCTACCGGCGCCTCGAGGGCCCCTTGTTCCGCAAGTGCCTCCAGGTGCTGCGCAACGAGGACGCCGCGCGCGACGCCGCGCAAGAGGTCTTCGTGAAGCTGCAGGCGAAGTGGGAACAGCTCGAGTCGCCCGACGCCGAGCTCGCGTGGGCCTTGCGCGCCGCGGAACGGCACTGCCTCAACGTGTTGCGCGCGTCGAAGCGTCGCGAGGCGCGCGAGCAGAGTGACGAGGTCGGCGAAGAACACACCTCGAGCCCGGTCACCAATCGCCAGCTCGGCCGCGCGGTGCTCGAAGGGCTCTCGGAGACGAGCCGCGCGCTGGTGGTCGACACGGTGCTGCACGAAGAAGAGCACCAGGCGGTCGCGCGCAAACACGGCGTGTCGACCAAGACCGTCGGCCGCAAGCTGAAGGCCGCGTTCGACAAGGCGCGCAGCGTGCTGAAGAAGAAGCCATGAGCGGTCCGAAGAAGGATCCCCTCGACGCCTTCACCGTCGCGCGCCCGGCCTCGGCGGACGGCGACGCGCCCGAGGCCCCCACCGAGCCAAGCACCCACCTGCGCGAGCTCACCGAGGTGCGCGCCGATCCCCTGTTGCCCGACGTGATCGGTGGCTTCCGCCTCGACTGGGTCGCCGGCTCGGGTGGCATGGGCACGGTGTGGCGCGCGCACGACGAGCGGCTCGGCACGCCGGTCGCGGTGAAGGTCATCAAGCGAGAGGCGCTCGGCGACGACGGGCGCGTGCTGCAGCGCTCGTTGCGCGAGGCGATGGCGGCCGCGCGCGTGCAGCACCCGTCGATCGCACCGGTGCTCGGCCAGGGCACGCTGCCCGACGGCCGGCCGTGGCTCGCGACGCCGTTCTTCGAGGGGGCTTCGCTGAGCGCACTGCTGGAAGAGCATGAGCGGCTGCCGTGGGGGCTCGCCGTGCCGGTGCTCGGGGAGCTCGCGTCGGCCCTGGGCGCCGCGCACGCCGCGAACGTGGTGCACCGCGACGTGAAGCCGGCGAACGTGTTCCTCGCGAAGAACTCCGATGGCTCGGTCACGCTCAAGCTGCTCGACTTCGGGCTCGCGCTGCTCGGTGACGGCGACGGCCCCGTGCCGCAGACGAGCGTGCAGAGCTTCGCGGGCACCGCTGACTTCGTCGCGCCCGAGCAGGTGCTCGGCCAGTCGCTCGACGCGCGCGCCGATCTCTACGCGCTGGGCATCACCGCCTGGCAACTGCTCTCCGGGCGCTTGCCGTTCCAGGGCGGCACCAACACGCAGGTGATGCGGCGTCACCTCCTCGACGACGTGCCGCCGCTCGAGGTCGCGGGCCTGCCGAGGGCGTTGGAGGCGTTGATCGCCTCGCTGCTCGCGAAGGCGCCCGTGGACCGCCCCTCCTCGGCGAAGGACGTGCGCGCGCAGCTCGAGGCGATCGGCGTGCCCGAGCCCGAGGGCGATGGACCGCTCCAGGTGCTCGCGCGCACGTGGCCCCGGGCAGGCTGGGGCAGCGCGCTCAAGCAGTGGTGGAAGCGGCGCTGAGCGCTAGGCTCGTGCCCTTCGATGGTGGAGCGGGTTGGGAGATACGAGCTGGTGCGGCACCTCGCGACCGGCGGAATGGGCGAGGTCTTCCTCGCGCGCCAGTCCGGGCCGGCGGGGTTCACGCGCACCGCGGTGGTGAAGCGCCTGTTGCCGCACCTCGCGCGCGACGCGGCGTTCGTCGAGATGTTCTTGAACGAGGCGCGCGTCGTCTCGCTGCTCAGCCACCCGCACATCGCGCAGATCCTCGAGCTCGGCGAGGCCGACGGCACGTGGTTCATCGCGATGGAGTTCATTCACGGGCGCTCGCTGCAGCAGCTCGAGAAGGCGCTCGCGGAGAAGCAGCGCGTGCTCGCCCCGGCGTTGGCGGTGCGCATTCTCGTGCAGGCGCTGCGCGGCCTCGAGCACGCCCACGCGCTGCGCATCGATGGCAAGCCCTCGCCGGTCATCCACCGCGACCTGAGCCCCGACAACATCCTCGTGGGGTTCAACGGCGTGGCGCGGCTGATCGACTTCGGCATCGCGCGCGCCGCGGACACGGTCTCGACCACGCGCACCGGCACGGTGAAGGGAAAGTTCTCGTACATGGCGCCCGAGCGCTTCGACACCGAGCTGTCTCGGGAAGTCGACCCGCGCACCGACGTGTGGGCGATGGGCGTCGTCGCGTGGGAAGCGCTGGCCGGCATGCGGCCGTTCCGCGGCAAGGGCGACCCGCAGCTCATCAGCGCGATCTTGCACACCGAGGCGCCGCCGCTGCACGAGGCCAACCCCGCGGTGCCGCCCGAGCTCGGCGCGATCGTCATGCGCGCGCTCGCCAAGCGACCCGAGGCGCGCTTTCAGTCGGCGGGGGAGTTCGCGGACGCCCTCGAGGCGTGGCTGCGGGCGAGCGGCCAGGTGGCCGGTGAGACCGAGGTGGCCAGCTTGCTGCGGTCGGTCTTTCCCGGCGCGGCCGACGAGAATCCGGCGCTGTCGTCGTCGTCGAGCGAGCTCATGCCGCCGACGGTGATTTCGCAGGGCCCGGCGGCACCGCAGCGAAGGCCGTGGTGGATCGTGGTGGTGCTGGGGGTGGGGCTCGCAGGTGGAGGCGCGTGGGTCGCGATGAGACCGACCCCGGCCGCGGCGCCGGTGGTGGTGGTGCCGCCGCCGATCGAGGTGAAGGCCGAGCCGAAGGTCGAGCCGGCGCCGGCAGGGAAGCCCGGGCGCGTGTCGTTTCGCGTCAAGCCGTGGGCGGAGATCTGGGAAGGTGCCAGGAAGCTCGGCACCACGCCCAACGTGCCCATCGAGCGGCCGGCGGGGGAGTACACGTTCACCTTGAAGCACCCGGACTATCCGCCGCGGGACATCAAGGTGCAGGTGCTCGCGGACAGCGAGGTCTCGATGAAGGTCGACCTCACCGCCCCCTAGCTCCCTCTCCCTGCGCAGCGGGGAGAGGGCTGGGGTGAGGGGCCGAACTGTCTACCGCGCCCGTACAATGACTGCCCCTCACCCCGACCCTCTCCCCGCTTCGCAGGGAGAGGGAGACGCGGCATGATCCGCCCGCCGCATGCGCGCCCGCGTCGTCGTCTTCGCCCTCACCCTGGCCAGCGCGTGCACGGTCGACGTGTCTCTCGAAGGAAAAGCCTGCGCCTCAGCCCCACCCCTCTGCCTCGCTGGCTACGACTGCATCGACGGGCAGTGCGTCCGCGGAGGACCAACCGGCGGCGGCAACACCACCGGCGGCGGCGGCGGCACCGTCCCCACCTGCCACCTCTTCGACGCCGAGCCGACCTCCCGCTGCGGCACGCGCACCGAGCGCTACCTCGCCCCCACCGGCAGCGACACCGCGTCCGGCCTCACGCCCGCCGAAGCCTGGGCGACGCTCAACAACAAGTCGCTCCCCGGCGGCGCGCGCGTACACCTCGAGGCGGGCGACTACACGACCGCCAACGTGCTCGACACCGTCACCGTGACGGGCGGCGGCGCGGTCTGCCCGCTCGAGATCACCGGCCCGCTCGACGGCGGCGTCGCGAAGCTGAAGACCTCGACCACGCTCCACTCGAGCAACGTCTGGGTGCACGACCTCACGCTCGCGCCGGCCGACACCACCGCCGCCATCAACGTGCCCTTCATGTCCGACGTGCGCCTCGAGCGGCTCCAGTTCCGCGCGGCCTACACGGGCGGCTTTCCCCGCGACGTCGAGTCGACCGGCACCGACCAACTCACCATCACCGGCTGCACCTTCGCCTCCACGGGCGGAGAGGCGCTCAACATCAACTTCGGCTCCGCGACGATCACCGGCAACGTCATCGTCGGCGCGGGCGGGCAGCTCGCCATTCCCGCGGGCGCGTTCTTCGCCGGCAACGACGTGAGCGGCGACTGGAACGGGCCCACCATCGTCTTTCGCAGCAACGGCGACGGCGGCCTGACCATCGTGCGCAACGTGTTCCACGACCTCAACACCAGCTCCGGGCCGCTCGCGGTGACCGACGACGCCGAGCTCGTCGAGGGCAACACGTTCTTCAACATCGCCGGCACCGCCGCGAAGACCGGTGTGTTCCGCGACAACCTGCTGGTCGGCGTCACGCGCGGCAGCGCTCTCTCGGCGGCCAACGCGAGCGCCGACTTCAACCTCTTCGACACCGTCGCCACGCCGTATGCCTCGGGCCAGGGCGCGAACGATCTGATGGCGACCGCGACCTTCGAGCCCGGCACGTTCGTCCCCGCCGCCAACAGCCCGGCGATTGATCGCGCCGACCCCAACCGGCCCGTGCCACTGGGCGGTGGCCTGCGCGCCGACATCGGCGCCTTCGAGCGCGACGCGGGCATCGACGCCAACCGGCGCGTCTGCCTCGACGGCGGCTACTGACTCACAGGTCCAGCGGGCCGAGGTGCAGCGGCGTGTTGGCGTTGATGAACCCCGGCCACCCGAGCGCCGCGTTGGTGAAGCCCGCGCCGAGCGTGCCGGTCTCTCCGAAGGTCTGATCGGTGCCGCCGTACATGCGCATCACCTGCGCGAGCAGATCGCCCATCGAGCGCCGCGACGAGTGCGTGACGTGCCGCCCCTGCCCGCGCGGGAACGCGCTCTTCAACCCCGCCATCACCACCGGCAGGTTCGCCGCGCTGTGCGTCGAGCCGTAGCCCATCTCGCTCACCCAGAGGATGAGGGTGTTGTCGAGCATGCGACTGCCGTCGACCTCGATGAAGTTCGCCATGCGCTGCACGAGGTTGGCGAAGGTCTTCGTGTACAGGCCGTAGCTCGTCGCGAGGTTGCCCGCGTCGGTCGGCTGCGCGAACACGTTGCCGCTGTTGTGAATCACGGTGTGCCAGTTCGCGCTCGCGAACGGGCTGGTGCCGCTGAACTCGGTGGGGAACACCGGGTCGTCGCCCTGCCAGAACACCAGGCTCGCCACGCGCGTGACGTCGCACGCGAAGGCCTGCACCACGTTCTCGAGGATCGCCGGCAACATCGTCGCGTCCTTCTCGCCGCGCAGGTACGCCGAGCCGCTCGGGTCGAGGTTCGACGGCACGCTCGCCTCGCTGGGCCGCGCGCACAGGCTGGGCGTCACGCCGCCGCCGCCGCCACCACCACCGCCAGTCGCGCCCCCGCCCGTGCCGCCGCCCGTCGCACCGCCGCCGCCGCCCATCGCGCCGCCGCCGCCACCCATCGCGCTCCCGCCGCCCGTCGCCGCACCGCCCCCGGTGGAGCCGCTCCCCCCTCCGAGCGAGCCGCCACCGCCGCCGGTCGCACCACCACCGCCACCGGCGCCCCCTCCTGGCGTGTTCTGTTCGACCGCGCGCACGAACTCCGCGTGGGCGTCGAGGCGCGCGCGATCGGCCGAGTTCACGCGGCCGCGCACCTGGTTGAATTCCCCGAGCACTGCGTCGAGCGAGCTCTTGCGGTTGGCCGCGAGCCGCTGCTGCGTCGTGGTGCGGTTCGATCGCGTCTTCGGCGCACCCGGAGGCCCGAAGAGATCGGTGATCGCCTCCTTCGGATCCGGCGAGATGAGCCACGCGGGCGTGCCGTTCGCCCCGTAGAAGACCTGCAGCAGGCTGGTGCGCCACGTGTAGTCCGCCGCGGTGCCGAACATCACCACCGACGCCGGCGCGGTCGAGCCGGGCGCGCGCAGCCGCTGCCCCATCACGTAGTCGAACGACGCCGCCGCCGGAGCACCCGCCCCCGTCGCGCCGCGCTTGCACGTCAGGAGCGCCTTCTGCGCGGGCAGGTGGTTGTCAGAGTCGGTGTAGAGGTGGCGCACCAGGTTGTCGACGCCATCGACGGTCACCACCTCGTTGCGCACCGCCTGCAGCGCCGCGAGCTGACGCGAAGGCGCGGCGCCCGTCGGCAACGCACCCGCCGCGGGAGACCACAGATCATTGAGCTGCCCGCCGACCATCTGGCCGTCGCCGCAGAGCCGACCGTCCTGGTGGTAGATGACGAGCAGTCGCTTCGGAGGAGCCATCGGCGCGGCGAACGCCCCGCGCGGCATCAGCGACTCGAGCATCGGCAACGCGAGCGCGGCGCCACCCAGGCCCAGCAGGAAGCGGCGGCGATCGAAGCGATTGAGCGTGGCGACGTCGGTCACGGGTCAGCCCTCCAGGAGAACGCGTCAGTGGTGACGACCGCGAGCATCGCCTCGGACAGCGAGCCGTTGCTGGCGGTGATGGCGTCACCCATCGACTGAATCGCGCACGCGTCGGCGGGCTGATCGAGCCGGCTGAACGTGAAGCGGAAGAGCTGGGTCGACAGGCAGTTCGTCGCCTCGGGGCGCTGCGCGAGGCTCGCCGCGAGATCGACCGGCGTGGAGAAGCCGAAGGGCGACGCGATGCCCTCGAGGGTGCCGGGCGTCGTGATCTCCCGGCCCGAGCTGTACTGGTCACGCCACCGACCGACGGCGTCGAAGTGCTCGAGCGCGAGGCCCGGCGGGTTCAGCACGCGGTGGCAACCGGCGCACGCGGGGCTCGCGTTGATGGCGTCACCGACCTCGCGGCCCGTCGGGTGCTCGGGCAGCTGCACCGACGCGAAGAGGGCGAGCGCGTTGGCCGGCGGATCGCCCATCGGCGTGCAGAGCAGCCGCTTCTGCACGAGGCGACCGCGGAACACGAAGGACGACTCCGTGGTGTGCGCGTGACCCGAGAGGAGCAGCGGGTGCGTCATCAACCCAGCGTAGCGCCCGCCGTCGACCTGCACCTTCGCCCAGCCGCCCGGAGCCGCGACGCCGTAGCTCGGCGCGAGCGCGTCGTTCACCCACGCGTCGGTGCTGGTGAGCAGCGACTGCAGCGTGCCGCCGTTGCGCACCTGGTCGACCACGAAGCGGTTGAACGACTCGTCGAGCGCGTTCGCGTACGCCTGGTCGAAGAACGGGAAGACGGTGCGGTCCTTGTCGCTCGAGAGCAGCGAGCGCGTCTCGGTCCACTCGCGGAAGTAGCGAACGATGGCGACGTCGGCGCGCGAATCGGCGAGCAACCGCTCGGCCTGCGAACGAAGCGTGGCGGGATCGTGCAGGGTGCCCTGCTCCGCGAGGTTGAGCAGCTCGTCGTCGGGGCCCTGGCCCCACAGCGTGAACGAGAGGCGCGAGGCGAGCTCGACGTCGTTGAGCTGCCGGCCCGTGCCCGCCGCGTCTTCCACCACGTAGAGGAACTGCGGCGACTGCAGCACCGCGCTCGTCACCTGCGCGATGCCGTCAGCGAAGTCACCGCCCGAGGCGCGCATGTCGTTGAACGTGGTCTGCAACACCGCGCGCTCTTCGGCGGTCAGCGAACGGCGAAACGCGCGACGCACCACCGTGTCAAGCCAGGTGTCGAGGCACGCCTGGTCTGCCGCGGCCGCGGCGCACGGCAGCAACGACGGCAACACCTGCGAGACGTCGACCGCCACCGCCTCCGCCGCGCGCTGGAGCTGCAGCACGCCCTGCTCGCCCACTTCGTTCAGCGCCGCCTCGGTCGAGTAGCCGGTGACCGATGAGCCGATGCGCGTCGGGAAGTACGGGCTCGGCGTGACCTGGCCCGCGAAGAGCGCACGCACAATGCGGCCGTACTCTTCGCTGGTGATGCGGCGCACCGGGTTGATCGACGGCGCGCGCGTGTCACACGTCAAACGGCCCGGCGTCGGCGGCTTCACGGCTTCGGGACGCGGCCCGGACAGCGCGCCCTCGCACCCCGCCAGCACCAGCATCGAGAGCCCGAGGATCCGGTTCATGGCAAGGAGACACCGCCCCTCGGAATGACCGGACATTGCCAGTTATTTCAATTACTTAGACATCGCTTGCGAGGTTGGGGAACACCTTCGAGACCTTGCCCCGCAAGTACTCGCCGTAGGTCCCCTGCAGCGCGTGCACGCTCGCCCGATCCCACCGCTCGGCCGCGTCCTGCTGCGTCGGGCGCACCTGCGCACCGGGCAGCGGCTGCACCTCGGCGTCGAACGCGGGATCGAAGAAGAACGGCCACGAGAAGCGATGCCGGCCTGAGCGATTGCGCACGCGGTGCGGCGTCGAGCGATACCGGCCACCCGTCATGCGATCGAGCATGTCGCCCGGTTGCACACGAAGGTGCCGTCGATCGGCGGCGCGTCGATCCACCTGCTCGGCGTCTTCACCTCGAGCCCGCCACAATCGTCCTGCTTGAGCACGGTGAGGAGCCCGTAGTCGGTGTGTTCGCCCACGCCCCAGCCCTGCTCCTGTCCAGCCGCAGGTGGCGGGTAGTGGAAGATGCGAAACAGCGAGAGCGGCTCGCGCGTGAGCGACGCTTCGAAGTGCGGGCGCGAGCCTGAGCGACGACGCGAGCGCCTGCAGCACGAAGCGCGGGTGTCACGCTGCGCGGCCATGAAGTCGAGCACCACGCTGCGCAGGGCCGGCAAGCCACTGGGCCACAGGTTGGCGCCGTGCATCGGCCACTTCGCCTGCACGCGGCGATCGTCGGGCCCCAGCTCGTCGCCGAAGTAGAGCCCTTCTTTCAAGTCGGGCACGCCGCTCGTCAGCTCACCCTCGAGCGGAACCAGCCGCGCCACGCCGCGCCGCCTTCGACATCGGGATCTCGCGCTTCACCTCGTCGGGCAGCGCGAAGAAGGCCCGCGTCACGCGCTCGAGATCGCGCTCCAGCGCCGCGGCACGCCGTGACCGGTGACGTAGAAGAAGCCGTGCTCCTCGCAGGCGCGGCCGAGCTCGGCGATCGCGCGGGCGTCGAAGCGCCCTGATCGCACGGGGCCAAGGTCGAAGACGGGGAGAGCCAGAGGCTAGACTCTACGCAGTGATCGGCCAGGCCCTCCACACTGGCAGCGTGAGCGAAGTGGTGCCGGTCGTGCCGCGCCCCGACGTGCGCGCGCCACTCGCGATGGAACGGCTGCTCGAGCACGCGCGATCGCAGGAGATGCGCACCGAGGCCGCCCTGCTCGAGCGTTGAGCGCGTCACCAGCCAGCGCTGGCAGCGCCTGGTGAGCTCCGACTTCGAGGGCTACGACACCCAGTTCATCTACGAGCGCTTCGTCGGCATCACCTGGCGCGACGTGCGGCGCCTGCGGGCGACGGGCAAGGTGCTGCCGATCGACGTGCTGCGCGCGTTGTTCGAGGTGATGTTCGACGGCTTCGCGCCGCTGGCGGAGTCACCGCTTCGCCGCGTGCGCCACCTGCACCTCACCGATCGATCGATCGGCCTGGGCATCGATCGCCAGTGGCGCTTCGCGATCGGCGGACTGAACCACTGGCTCACCGATCTCTACCCACCCGAGCTCGAGGGCGACCCGGAGTTCTACCGGCCGCTCGCGCCCGACGTGATGTTCCTGCTGAGCCCCGAGGCCTTCCAGGGGCGACCGGAGACGCCGGCGTCACTCGCCACGCGCGCCTGTTGCTGGGCCGGCAGCTCGCGACCGGCGGCTACCACCCGTACCGCGGCAACCGGTTCGAGATCTTCCCGAGCATCACGCGCTACAGCAAATCGGAGGTCCGCGTGCCGCTCGACGTGCACCCGCAGGTCAGCGCGGCGTTGCGCGGGTGATGCTCAAGGGCATCACGTTCCTGGACACCGGCATGGGTCTCTGGCCGAGCCCGCGCCGCGCTCGACTCGACCTGGCCGGCGCCTGCCGCGAGCGAGGAACGCGTCTTCGATCTCCTCACCACGCTGTGCTGGAGTACGTGCAGCAGCAGCTCCACGCGCTGCGCCGCGAGCCGATGCTGCCGATCCGGTGGGACGGCGTGTGGGACGCCTCGCGCACGCCCGAAGAGGGGCTCGCGGTGCTCGAAGATCAATTCCTCGAGCGCCACGTCTCGCTCGCCGATCTGCCGACCCGCGGCGCGATCGCCATGGAGCCCGAGCCCGAGGTGCCCCTGCCCGGTATCGCCCCACCCTCGCCACCGCCCCCGCGGCCGGCGACCGCCCGCACGCCGCGCGTCAACCTGGCTGGCAGCAGTGAAGAGCGCCCTGCGCGGCCCGGCCTCCTGTCACGCCTGCTCGCGTTCTTCGGCCGCACGTGAGGCTGCGCACGCGTCGACAGTGGGCGGTGTTCGCGACCGCGCTCTTTGTGCTCGAGGTGTTGATCGCGACCGTGTGGCGGCACGTGCCCGTCTTGCGCACCGACCTCGGCGACTACTTCGTCACGGTGCTGGTCTACGCGTTCGTGAAAGCCGTGCTGCCGGCGCGATGGACCCGCAGCGCGACGCTGCTCGCGATCGCGGTCTTCGTGTTCGGCTTCAGCGTCGAGGGCGCGCAGGCGCTGGGGCTGGCCGATCGCCTCGGCCTCACCTCCGGCGGCGCCGCGCGCATCGTGCTCGGCGCGACCTTCGATTGGGGTGACGTCGCGATGTACGGCGCCGGCTGCCTGACCGCGTGGCTGCTCGACGGCGCGCGCGTCACTTCTTCTTCGACTTCTTCGCCGGCTGCTCGTGCGTCACCGTGACGTCGGTCACGATGCCACCGCGCACGAACCAGTGACCGTGCACCGTCATCTTGCGCGGGGCGCACGCCTTCACGAGGTCGTCGAGGATCTGGTTGGTGACCGCCTCGTGGAACGCGCCCTCGTTGCGGAACGACCAGAGGTAGAGCTTGAGCGACTTGAGCTCGATGCACTTCTGGTCGGGCACGTAGGTGATCTTGAAGTGCGCGAAGTCGGGCTGGCCGGTGAGCGGGCAGAGGCAGGTGAACTCCGGGCAGTCGAAGGCGATCTCGTAATCGCGCACCGGGGCCGGGTTCTTGAACGTCTCGAGGTTCTTCGAAGGCTGGGAAGGCATGGGTGGGCGCTATAGAGAGTTCTCGTGGCGTCGTCACCGGTCAGGGAGGCAGTGGAGGTGCTCCGGCGCGGGGGGCTGATCGGTCTGCCGACCGAGACCGTGTACGGCCTGGGCGCCGACGCGTCGAACGAGCTGGCCGTGCGGCGCATCTTCGCCGTGAAGGGCCGGCCTTCGACGCACCCGCTCATCGTGCACGTCGCGTCGGTCGAAGAAGCGCGCACGTGGACGCACGGCCTCGGCCCCGATGGAGAAGCGCTGGCGCGCGCGTTCTGGCCCGGCCCGCTGACGCTCATCGTGCGCCGCAACGAGCGCCCTTCCGACGCGGTGACGGGCGGACAGGACACGGTGGGCCTGCGCGTCCCCGGACATCCGCTCGCGCTCGAGCTGTTGCGTGAGTTCAAGGGCGGCGTCGCGGCGCCGTCGGCCAACCGCTTCGGGCGCGTGAGCCCCACGACAGCCGACCACGTGCGCAGCGAGCTGGGCGGCGACGTCGACTTCGTGCTCGACGGTGGTGCGAGCGAGGTCGGCGTGGAATCGACCATCGTCGACGTGTCCGGCGCGGCGCCGCGGCTGCTGCGTCCCGGCGGCCTCGCGCGTGAAGAGCTGGAGCGCGTGCTCGGCAAGCCCGTGCCCCTCGCCTCGCAAGCCACCGACGTGCGCGCGCCCGGCATGCTCGCTTCGCACTACGCGCCGCGCGCCGGGCTGTGGTTGGTTTCGGCCACCGAGCTCGACGCCGAGGTGAAACGCCGCGTCGCGGGCGGTGCGCGCGTGGCCGTCATCGCGCCGGGTGGCACGCCGGTCCATCCGCCCGCGGTGCTGCTCGCCGTGCCCAACGACAGCGAAGGATTTGCGCGGGTGCTCTACGCGCGGCTGCGCGAGGCCGACGCACTGGCAGACGTCATCCTCGCGGTGCCCCCTGCGGAATCAGGGCTCGGACTCGCGGTGCGCGATAGGCTCCAACGCGCAGCCGCTCCTCGAGGTGCCTGACGTGCCGACGCCGTCCAAGCCGTGGTTCGTCCGTTACGAGTTCACCCTGCCCGGCAAGGAGCCCGCGACCTTCACCGTCGAGCTCGACGGCAAGACGCTCGCCAACCTCGCCCCGCACCCGAGCAGCCCGCCGGAGTGGACGAAGCTCGAGTTCCAGCAGTGCCCCAACTGCCCGCTGAAACCCAAAGACGCGCCGCACTGCCCCGTCGCGCTGCAGCTCTCGCACGTGGTGAACGAGTTCGCGTCGGTGTTCAGCTACGAGCGCGTCGCGGTGAAGGTGACGGTGCCCGAGCGAACGTACGTCGTCGGCGATGCGTCGGTGCAGAAGGCGCTCAGCTCGCTGCTCGGCGTCTACATGGTGACCGCGGGCTGCCCGGTGCTGAACCAGCTGCGGCCGATGGTGCGGCTCCACCTGCCCTTCGCCGGTGAGCTCGAGACGGTGGCGCGCTCGACGTCGATGTACCTGCTCAAGCAGTACTTCGTGATGAAGCGCGGCGGGAAGCCCGACTGGTCGATGGAAGGGCTCGCCGAGACGTACCGGCAGACGGGGCAGATCAACCGCGCGTTCGCCGAGCGGCTGCGGGCGGCGACCACCAAGGACGCCAACGTCAACGCGCTCATCATCCTGCACTCGTTCGCGCAGGCCGTGCCTGACACCATCGAAGAAGAGCTCGAAGAGCTGGAGTTCTTGTTCAGGCAGTGAGCGCCCGCCCAAAGCACGATGCCAAGAACTCGGAGAGATGCGTTTGAGTTGACGAATGAGCAGCACACCCTCGTTGAACAGCTTTGGCGCGCC
>JAXLYB010000008.1:0-349871 GCA_046351675.1 Myxococcaceae bacterium | reverse complement strand
ACTTCACCTCGGCGGGCCCGTCGCTCGAGCCCGAGGTGCACGCGGCCAGGGCGAGCGCGCCCCAGAGAACGAGCGCCCTCACGAGACCACCCGCAGCGCGACGTGCTGCTCTTCGAGGCTGATGCGCACCAGCAGGCCGACGTAGCGAGAGAGCATGCCCATGAAGCGCAGGCGGTCGGCGCCCGCGACGGTGCCGGTCCAGCTGGTGCCCTCCGCGTCGGCGGTGAAGCCCCACTCGCCCAGCGCCTTGGCGATCGCCGCGTCGGGCCGTCGCAGCGCGATGGTCGCCGCCAGCACGCCAGTGAGCGGAGCGTCGGCCACGCGATCGTCGAGCACCACCTTGCCGCGATCGAGCTCGATGACGCGGTTCACCAGCGCCGCCACTTCGTCGAGGCGGTGACTCGAGATGATCATCGTCGCCTTCGCCGCGCGCTCGGCCAGCAGCGTGAAGAACACGTGGCGCGCCTCGGGATCGAGGTTGGCGGCCGGCTCGTCCATGATCAGCAGCTCCGCCTCGCGACCGAGCGCGATGGCGATGAGCAGCTTCTGCTTCTGGCCACCCGAGAGCTTGAAGAAGGGCTGCTGCGCGAAGAGCTTCACGTCGAGCCCCAGCCGCGTGGCGACGTCTTCGATGGCCGCGACCTTCGTGCCCGAGACGGCGGCCGAGAAGCGCAGCAGTTCCTTCACCGGCATCTTCAGCGGCGGCGGCAGCTGCGGCACGAAGCCCACGCGACGCAGCACCTCGCGGCGGTCCTTGCGCGGGTCACGGTGGGCGATCTGCACCTCGCCGCCGAACGTGTACTCGCCGAGGATGCAGCGAATCATCGTCGTCTTGCCGGCGCCGTTGCTGCCGACCAGCGCCACGCGCTCGCCTTCCTTCACGTCGAGCTCGAGTGCGTCGAGCACCTTGAGCTTCTTGAAGATCTTGGTGAGGCCCTTGAGGTGGATCATGGAGTCTCTTTCTTTTCGCTGCTCTCGCTGCCCTGCCGCGTGATGCCGGCGATCTTGAAGGTGAGCGCTCCGCCCGGGCAGACGTCGACGCACATGCCGCAGCGCGTGCAGTCGGGGCCCACCTCGAGGTGCTCCGACGCCGCGCGACCCTTGGTGATGTGGTCGAGCACGTGCGGCACCAGACACACCTTCTTGCACTCGCCTTCGTGCGCGCACTTCGCGAGGTCGTAGTGAATGGTGACCGGCGAGAAGCTGCCGACCACGCCGTAGGTGAGCCCGACCGGGCAGAGGTAACGGCACCAGGCGCGCCGCGAGTACAGCACCTCGAACGCGAGCAGCGCCGCGACCCAGCCCATCGCCACGCCCGGCCCGTAGATGAGCGCGCGCGACACGATGCCGGTCGGCGAGATGGTCTCGTAGACGGTGTAGCCGGTCGCGTACGCGAGCAGCGCGAAGGTGAGCCAGATGATGGTGCGCAGCCCGCGGTGCAGCGGGTGGTCCTTCACGATCTTCTTCTTCGCCAGGAACAGGTGGAGCTTCTCCGCCCATTCCGAGAGCAGGTGGTACGGGCAGACCCACGAGCAGAAGGTGCGGCCGCCGAGGAAGAACCAGCCCAGCCCGATGGTGCCGGTGCCGATCAGCAGGTTCACGATGATGTGCTTGTGCGCGAGCATGAGCCCGAGCGCGGCGTTCAAGTCGATGAGGTGAAAGCCGAGGAAGCGGCTGCCGGTCAGCGAGCCTTCGACCAGCTGCACGTCGAGCCGGTACGAGAGCACGAAGAGCAGGTTGACGGTGATGAGCACCGCCCAGCGGCGCTTTCGCCACGACTGGCGCTTGCGGTAGCCCTCGTCGCGCGCGGCCATCTCTTCGAAGTCGCGCTTCTTGAACTTCTTGGTGGCGTGAATCTGCGCGGCGCCGGGCGTGATGTCGGCCGGCTCGGGCTTCTTCGGCTCACCACCGAAGAGAATGCGGAGTTGATCGACGCGGCGGTTCACGTGCCCACCTTTCCGGGCGCGCGCGCGTCGACCACGATGCAGGCCTCTTCGGCCGGGCACATCATCTCGCACACGCCGCACCCCACGCAGGCGTCGTGCACCACCGGCGTCGGCTTGCCGTTCACGTCTTCGATGCTGATCGCGCCCTGAATGGGGCATTCCCGCACGCAGAGGTCACACCGCTCGAGCGCGTACTCGTGCTCGCGCACCGGCTGCGGCTTCCAGCGATCGACCTCGGTCCACCGCTTGTGGCCGCGGAACTTCTCGCCGCGCGCGCTGCCCTTCACGCCCTCGCCGCGCACCGACAGGCACGCGTCCGGCCGCGCGAGGCGGGCGAAGCCCATGCGTTCCTTCAAGTTCAACGTCGGCTCGGGCTCGTGCTCTTTCGCGAGCAACACCGGCGCGCCGGGCAGCTCCATGCCCTCGGTCACCGGGAGGAATTCCGGCTTGTGGTACGCGAGCGCGCCCGTCGGGCACGCGAGAATGCACTGCGCCACGTCGCAGCTGAAGTCGCAGGCCTGCTTGCGCGGCTCGAGGTACGGCACGCCGACGCCGAAGCCGTCGAAGAGGTCGGCCGGCTTGAGCGCGTTCACCGGGCACACCTGCACGCACTGGCCACACTTGATGCACGCCGCGAGGAAGTCGCGCTCGTCGAGCGCACCGGGCGGGCGCAGGCGCTGTTCCTTGCGCAGCAGCACGGGGAGCAGGCCCAGCATCGAGAGGCCCACCACGCCGCCCCCCACCGCGGCGGCCTGCAGCAGCTTGCGGCGCTGCTCTCTCTGGCGTTCATCGGCGCTCATCGCTTCGCCTCCGTCGCGCCGAACTCGGGCTTCACGAAGCGCGGCTTCTCGTCGCGCACCAGCAGGTCGGGCGCGCTGAAGGGCGCGAGCCGCTCGAGGAAGTCGAGCGCTTCCATCAGCGGCGCGTCTTTGAAGAAGCGCGCGGTCGGCTGCTCGGACCACAGCTGGTCGGTGAAGGCGTACAGCTCGTAGGGCGTGTCACCCACCGCGTCGCCGTCGCGATCGAACCCCTGGTAGTCGTCCCAATAATTGTCGACGAAGCGGTTGTTCATCGCGCCGCCGCCGCCGCTCTTGGCGATGGGGTCGATGTTGCCCTCGAAGACGTTGCCGCTGATGGTGATGCCCGGCTTGTCGCCGATGAAGGTGATGCCCACGCCGTTGTAGGCGATGCGGTTGTCCTTGATGTCGATGGTCGAGTCGGGCTGGTACGGCGAGAGGTCCGAGCCGATGCCGACCGCGCAGTAGACGACCTGGTTGCCTTCGACGACGGAGTCGCTGGCTTCCTTGAAGCCGATGCCCATGCCCGTCGCGCCGACGGAGTGCGAGATGAGGTTGCGCCGAATCTCGACGCCATCGGTGTACATCACGTAGATGCCGACCGAGTTGTCGAAGTACTGGTTGTCTTCGACGACGTTGTGCTGCGCGTACATGAAGTGCAGCGAGTAGCGGCCGCGCTTCCCGACGTTCTTTCGAATGTGGTTGTCGTTGGAATACCAGACGACCACGTCGCGCGAGTCGACCACCTCGTTCTCCTCGACGACGTTCTTCATCGAGTACCAGAGGCGAATGCCGTCGCCGCGCAGGCCGAGCGGCACGTCGAGCGAGCGCACGTGGTTGCGGGCCACGACGTTCTCGTTCGACTGCTTGAGATCGATGCCGAACAGGCAGTCTTCGAGCCGGTTGTCTTCGATGCGGTTGCGGTGGCCGCGCACGTTGAGGCACGTGTCGTCGGTGTTGTGCGAGCTGCCCGAGCCGGTGATGGTCAGGCCGCGCAGCACGGAATCGCTGGCCTCGAGCGTGAAGACCGAGCCCTTGCCGCCGCCGTCGACGATGGCCTTGCCGCCGCCGCCGTCGATGATGAGCTTCTTCTTCACCACCACCGGCCCCGAGTAGCGGCCCGGCGCGAGCGCGAGCAGCCCGCCTTCCGGGGTGTCGTCGACCAGCTTCTGCAGCCAGGGAATGCCCTTGATGGCGGGCTCGGTGGGAACGGGCGTCGGCTCCCACGACGCGCCCCAGTTGCCGGCGTTGGGCAGCCCCATCTCGCCGCCCTGCTGCGGCTCACCGCCCGCGAGCGCGAGCGCGGCGAGCACCACCAGCACCAGGAGCACCCAGCGGTTCATCGTTCACGCCTCTTTCGGGAACTCGAGCCGGCGGCGGGCGAGCGCGGCGAGCGAGAGCAGCGAGGTGGCCACCACCAGCGCGAACGCGGGCAGCGGGTACGAGTGCGTCGAGAACTGCGCGACCTTCCCGTCGCCGAACACGGTGGGCATGAACGGCTTGACGGTGAACGCGCCCCACGGGTGCAGGTTGTGGCCGAAGAAGTAGAGCCACCCGGCGTACGCGCCGACGAAGAACACCGGCAGCAGCGCCGGCCCCAGGCCCAGCAGCAGCTGCGCGCGCGGCCACTTCAGGTTGGCCACCACCATCGCCACCATCACCAGCACCAGGCCGATGGAGACGGCGATCACCGCGTGCTCGAGGTTCTCACCCCAGTGCGCGATGCGCTCCGGCTCGCGGAAGTACTTGCCCGCGTCGGAGATGTACGTGGCGACGTGGTCCTTCAGGCCGCCGCGCGCGAAGAGATCGACGAACAGCCACGCGGCCGTCGCGAGGTAGCCGACCGCGAGCACCACCACGCGCGGCTTCTGCGCGCCGAGCGCCAGCCCGAGCAGCGACACCGCGAGGAAGGCGATGAGGTACTTCGACACCAGCCGCTCGACCGGCGCGCCCACCCCGATGGGGTGCATGCCGACGTAGTGGTTGATGGTGTTCATCTCGTTCATGCAGTCGAGGATGGCGTCGTTCTTCGCGCCGCCCTGCTCGTCGATGGTGCCCTCGGGCGTGCGCCAGCCGAGGTCTTCCTGCTGCGTTTCCTTCATCAGGCGGCTGGCCTTCGGCGCGGTGGTGCAGCCGTTCGACACGCCGGTGAAGCTGAAGAAGATGCGAATGCCGTCGGGGAACGCGTCGGCCGGGTAGTTCGGCGCGGTGAGCGACACCCACCACAGCGGAAAGAAGTACGCCGCGACCGCCGTCACGAGGGCCGCGAGCGACAGCGCGCTCACCACGACCGACTGGCGTGGGGCGGCCGGCGCGCTCTTCGGCGCGGGAGGGCTGGCAGGGGCGACGACCGGGGCTTCGCTGGCGGCGGCAGACATGACGAGACCTCTCTGCTCACCGCGTGGAGGCGCGAGCAGTCAGACGTGGGACAGCGGTGCGGAGCGGGAGCGCGCGACTACTTCTTCTGCGTCGGCATCTCGAGCCGCGACATGTAGTCGACGATCGCGTCGATCTCCTTGTCGGTGTACGGCTTGATGATCTTCACCATGTCGGGGTTCGCGTTGCGGCGCTTGCCGTCGCGGATCTCCGTCGCCTGGCGCAGCATGTACTTGTAGTGCTGGCCCGCGAGCACCGGGAAGAACTTCACCCGATCGCCCTCGCCGTTCTTCATGTGGCACTTCACGCAGTCGCGCTCGAAGAGCTTCTTGCCCGTCTCGAGGTCGGTGCCCGGGCCGCGGCCGTTGTCGCGCGGAATCTTGAGCGTCTGGATGTACGCGGCGACGTCGGCGAGCTCCTGCGGGTCGGTGAGCGTGGTCGCGAACGGGTACATGATGGGGTTGTCACGCAGGCCCGCGCGAATGTCGGCGATCTGCTTGATGATCACCGTCGAGTGCTGGCCGGCGAGCTGCGGGAACGTGCCGTCGGCGCGACCGGCGCCGCTGGGCAGGTGGCAGGCCGAGCAGACCTCGTACGCCTCTTCACCGCGCTTGGCGTCGCCCTTGAGCTTGAGCGCCTCGATCTTCTCGCCTTCCTGCGCGTTCCACTTGTAGTCCTTCGACTCGATGCCGGCCTTCTTCGGCGCGACCTGGGCCCACGCGGCGAACCCGAGGGTCAGCGTGGCTGCGAAAAGAATGCGCTTCATGGTGTGGTTTCCTTTGTTGAGCGGTTGAAGAGCGAAATTCGTGCCGCTCACGGCTGCACCGACAGCCAGATGGACAGGGTGTGGATCTCTTCCTCGCTGACGAGGTGCATGATGCCCTTCATCGCCGCGGTGTTGCCGTTGGCGCGCGCGCCCGACTTGATGTCGAGCATCTGCCGCTCGGCGTACGCCGCGTTCTGACCGGCGAGCCGCGGGTAATCAGGGAGAATCGGGGTCTTCGCGTCCTTGCCGTGGCACGCCAGGCAGGTCTTTTCCTTGAACAACTTGCCGCCGGCCTCGATCACCTTCGGGTCGGGCGCAGCCGCCGCGGGCTTGGCGGGTTCAGCGGGCTTCTTCGGGTCGGCCGCGAGCGCGACCGAGGGCAACAACAGACAGAGGGCGAGCCATTTCATGGGGAGAACTCCGGGGAAGAAAACTGCGTGAGAAGAAAACAGGCCGCGCGGTGAAGAACAGACCCGCGCGGCCCGAGGGTGATTCACAGCGCGGCGCTCACTTGATCTTCTTGGCGCCCTTCTGCTCGAGGTACGTCTTCACGCGCAGGCCGATGTCGGCGGCCTTCACCTGGTACTGCCACCACTGGCCAGCCCACAGCGTCGCGTTCTGCCAATCTTCCTTCTTGGCGGCCTCTTCCATCTTCTTCTTCGGCTCCTCGGCGGCCTTCAGCTGGTCGGTCGCGTCTTCGACGAGCGCCACCGCGTCGGGGAAGTCCTTGAAGTTGGTCGAGGTGATCCAGCCGACGACGCCATCGATGACCTTCTGCGTCTCGATGCAGGTGTTGTACTGCTTGTCGTAGTCGGCCTTGGTGTACGTCGCCGCCGCCGCCGCGCCGCCCGTGGACTTGTAGCCCTTGGGCTTGACGAGGAAGTAGCCCTCCATCTCGAGGTGCAGCGCCGAGCAGAACTCGGTGCAGTAGTAGGGGAACACGCCCTCGCGGTCGGCCTTGAACTTCAGCGACACCGTCTTGCCCGGCTCGATCGACGCGTGCACGTTGAGGCCGCTGACGGTGAAGCCGTGCGTCTCGTCTTCGGCGCGCTCGAGGTTGGTCAGGTTGATGATGACCTCGTCACCCTTCTCGACCTCGATGATCTCCGGCGTGATGTGCGAGCGGATCAGCGTGCCGAACACCTCGACCTTGCCGGGGCTGCGCACGATCTTCTCTTCGCCGGCGCGCACCGCGCCCGGGTGCTTCTCGTCGGTGCGGCTGTTGGTGCCGACCTTGTAGCGAACGCCCGGCTTGAGGGTCTCCGCCGAGATCGCCACCGCGTAGTGCGGCTCACCGAGGGGCAGCGGCATGTCGTAGAGCAGCTGCATCTTGTCGCCGCTGATGTCGATCAGCTGGTGGTTCTGCGGGTGCAGCGGGCCGACCGGGTTGAAGCGGTCGATCGCCAGCTTGTTCAGCGCGACCAGGTAGCGGCCCTTCGGGTTGACCGAGTCGCCTTCCATCGTCATGAGGTGACCGATGTTGTAGTGCACCGACAGTTTGTCGAGCACCTTGCCCTCGCAGTAGTCCCACTTGGCGACCTGCGAGTCGACGTAGAGCGAGGTGTAGCCGATGCACGGCTTCACGTCGTACTGGGTGTGCAGCGGGCCCAGGCCGAGCTCCACCTGCTTGTGGAGCGCGTCCTTCATCGAGATGATCGGAATGCCGTACGGGTCCTTGCCCTCGAACTTCTGGTTCTTGATGGCGTCCATGATCTTCTCGAACGAGTAGACCATCGTGTGCGTGTCGAGCTTGCCGGACACGATGATGAACTTGCCGTCAGGGGTCACGTCGCAGCCGTGCGGGCTCTTCGGCTCGGGAATGAGGAAGAGCACGCCTTCCTTCACCGCCACGTCCATGGGGATCACGTTGTGGCCGTTGATCTTCTTCGCCTTGCCGGCCTTCACCAGCTCGGCCGCCTTCTTCCAGTTGGTGACGTGGAGGAAGTCGGTGTCCTTCGCGGAGCAGCCGGCCTCGAACGGCGGGCGGCCCTGCTCGATGCCACCGACGTAGCGCTCGCTGCAGAACGAGTTGGTGAAGCCCCAACCCTCTGACGCCAGCTTGCCGGAGTCGCTCAGGTCCTGGCTGTACGGGGGCAGCTCGAAGCTGAAGGACTCGTCGGGGTTGATGCGGCCCTTGGTGCGGTCGAACTTCCAGTACGTGAGGCCGCCACGGTACTTCTCGTTGAACTGATCGAGCGGCACGAAGCCGTTCTCGAGCGGCGCCGCGTACTGCGCGGCTTCCATGATGTACTCGGTGTTCGGCGTGACGAACGCGCCACCGTGCTCGTTCTTGAAGATCGGGTTGGTGACGATCTGCTTGGTCTCGAAGTCGCGCAGGTCGATGACGGCGATGCGCGGGTTCGACTTGTCGTTGATGAAGAGGAACTGGCCGTCGTAGGCGCCGTTGGTCTCGGAGATCGCCGGGTGGTGCGTGTCACCCCACGTGATGTCCTTGCCGCCGATCTGCCCCTGCTTCAGCACCGCCTTCGACTCTTCGTCGAAGCCGTAGCCCTGCCACGGTTCCGGCGTGAAGACGGCGAGGTACTTCAAGATGCGCATCGACGGGATGCCGTAGACGATGACCTGACCCGACTGCCCGCCCGAGCTGAACGCGAGGAAGTCGTCGCGCTTGCCGGTCGGCACGTAGGTCTTCGCCGCTGCCAGCAGGTCTTGCTGAGACAGGTTGCGGCGCTTCATCACCTCTTGAAGGTTTTCGGCCCAACCTGTCGCGCTGCAGAGCGCGAGCGCGGCGACGAGCCAACGTGACATCACTCTCATGACTCCCTCCTCGGGGAACGAGGCCGCTGGGTGCGGCCATCGCGCGGCCCGCGGTGCACGCACCGTACCGTGCGCCGGAAGGTGGATCAGACAGAGAGGACGAAGGGGCCGCTGCAATTCCTGCGTTCGCTTGGGAGCAGGCGCAGGATTTATCGACGCGTGTTTCCGCGTGTTTCTGAATGAAACGCAGCGCGCGTCAGAGGAACTTCGCGAGCTTCTTCGCCTTGAGCGCCTCGACGACCTTCCGCACGTCCTGGCTCTTGTCCTTCGGGAGCACGAGGATCGCATCGCCTGCGTCGACCACCACCACGTCCTTCATGCCGACCACGGCGACGGGCCGGCTCTTCTGCGCGAGCACCACGCTGCCGCTGGTGTCGATGACGAACGCGAGGCCCTCGGTCACGTTGCCCTGCGTGTCCTTCGCGCGCACGTCGGGGAGCGCGTTGAACGAGCCGACGTCGCTCCAGCCGCACGACGCGGGCACCACCGCGATGTTCGACGCCTTCTCGGCGACGCCGTAGTCGATGCTCGTCGCGGGCATCTGCTTGAAGTGCTTCTTGAGCGCCGCCTGCGCCTTCTTCGTGCCCCACGCCGAGCGAATCGGACCCAGCGCGGCGTACAGCTCGGGCATCAGCTGCGAGAACGCGGCGAGCATCACGTCGACGCGGAACACGAAGATGCCGGCGTTCCACAAGTAGTTGCCGGCAGCGAGGTAGCCCTGCGCGGTCTCGAGGTTGGGCTTCTCGGCGAACGCGGCGACCTTCTTCGCCTCGCCGTCGAGCGCGTCACCGACCTTGATGTACCCGTAGCCGGTGTCGGGGCGCGTGGGGGTGATGCCCAGCGTCACGATGGAACCGGTGCGCGCCACCCGCACCGCTTCCTCGACCGCGCGCTGAAACGCGGGCACGTCGGCCACGTGCTGATCAGACGGCACCACCACCACCACGCCCTGCGGGTTCGAGTGCGCGACGTGCGCGCAGGCCAGCGCGATGGCGGGCGCCGTGTTGCGCGCCTCGGGCTCGACGACCACGTTCGCCTTCGGCAGCTTCGGCAGCGCCTTCTTCACCAGCGCGGCGTGCTTCTGCCCGCACACCACCGAGGTGCGCGCCGGCGTCGAGGCCGCGCTCATGCGCTTCATCGTCTCGGCGATCATCGACTGACCGCCCGTGAGCGCGAGGAACTGCTTGGGCCGATTCGAGCGCGACAAGGGCCAGAACCGCGTGCCGCTACCGCCTGCCATGATCACCGTGAAGACGTCGTTCATGGCGCGCACGCTTACTTCTGCGCGAGCAACTCCGCTACCACGCGTCGCGCGCCCCACGCGCAGGCCGGCACGCTCTGGCCGGGGAACACGGTGTCGCCCACGCGCGCCAGCCCGCGCACGCCAGTGCGCCCCGAGGGGTAGCCGCGCCGCAGCGTCGTGACGTCGAAGGGGAGCCCACCCACGCGCCCGCCGCTCCGGCCGGTGAAGCCTTCCCACGTGCGAGGCGTACCGGCCATCACCACTGGGCGCTCGACGTGCCGCAGCGCTGGGAACGTGTGCAGCAGTACCTCGAGCAGCTCGGCCTGAACCGCGGCCTTGCGCGCCGCATGCGAGGCGTCGTCGAGCCCTTCCCAGTCGGAGGTGCGTACGTGGCAGCTCATCGTCACTGCGCGAAAGCCCGCGGGGGCCGCGCGCAAGTCACCGCGGCGCGAGAGCGTGATGAACACGCCGTGCGCCCCAGTCACGGGCAGCGGCGCGTCGAGCACCACCTGGTGGTACGGCGTCGCGTCTCCCAGCTCGTCGCGCACGCCGACGTAGAGCGTGCACGCCGACCACGCATCGGGGTGGCGCTGCACCGCGCGCGCGAACGCCGGCTTCAAGTCCTCACTCGCGAGGCGATGCGCGTCCCAGTGCGTGAGGTCGAGCACCAGCCGCTCGGCGCTCACCTTTCCCACCGTCGTCTGCGCCGCGAAGCCTGCCCCGTCGCGCGAGAAGCCCGAGACCGGAGTGTCCAACCGCAGCGTGCCTCCGCGCGAGACGAAGACGTCAGCGAGGTGCTCGAGCAACGAAGGCAGCCCACCGTCGGCCAGGTAGAGCGGCCGCTGCAGGTACTCGAGCCCGAGCGCGCCGAAGAGCCACGGCGTCACGTCGGCGCTCGCCTGCGTCGACACCAGCAACAGCTCGTCGAGCATCCGCCGCGCGCGGTCGCCCACCTCGAACGCGTCGAGCTGACTGCGCGTGCTCTGCGCCAGCGCCGGGAGCAACCGCCACGCGAGCCCCTTGCCCGCCGCCCGCAGCAGGTCTCCCGGGCCCCTCGGCGGAAAGTGGAGCTGGGTCACCAATTCCCACCCGCGCGCACCGAGCGCGACGCCCGCGTCCCAGAAGCGTGCGAAGGCCTCGCCGTGTCGCGCGCGCAGCACCTCGCGGTTGGCCGCCGCGTCGTCGCCGATGACGAGCGGACCTCCGCCCTGCCACACGGTGAGGTTGCGGCGCGCGACCGGCGCCTCGAAGCGCACGTCGAGCTCGGCCAGCACGCGCCCCAGCGGCATGTGCGGCTCGAGGCCGATGAGCGTCGTCGCGCCGGCGAGAAACCGGAAGTCCTTGATGGGGAACGCCGACGCGCAGCCGCCGACCCGGGTCTTCGCCTCGAGCAAGACCACGTCGTGCCCGGCGCGCTGGAGCGCGAGCGCCGCCACCAACCCACCCGCCCCAGCCCCGACCACCACCGACGAAGGACGCATCGGCCCGAGGTAACGAGCGCTACAGTCGCGCGCCATGGCCGAGGTGAAATACGGCGACCACCGCTACGACTGGCAGGAAGGTGAGTCGCTGCTCGACTGTCTCGAGCGCAACGGGGAAGACATTCCGAGCTCGTGCCGCTCGGGCGCGTGTCACTCGTGCCTGGTGCGCGTGGTCGAGGGGCCCATCTCGCCGCTCGCGCAGCTCGGCCTGAAGGACGTGTGGAAGGAACAGCGCCTCGCGCTCTCGTGCGTCTCGACCGAACGCGCCGACTGCACCGTCGCGCCGAGCGATCTCTCGGTGCAGGTGCAGGCCCGCGTGACGAAGAAGCAGTCGCTGGGCCGCGACGTGGTGCGCGTGCAGCTGCAGCCGCTCTCGCCCTTCCCCTTCCGCGCCGGGCAGTTCGTCAACCTCACGCGCCCCAGCGACCACCTCACGCGCAGCTACTCCATCGCCAGCATCGAGTCGGACGGGCACGTCGAGCTGCACGTGCGCGTGGTGCGCGACGGCCGCATGAGCACCTGGGTGCGCGACGAGCTGCAGGTCGGCGACGAGCTCTCGATGCGCGGCCCGACGGGCGACTGCATCTACGTCGACGGGCGGCCCGACTCGCCGCTCCTGCTGCTCGGCACCGGCACCGGCCTCGCGCCGCTGGTCGGCATCGCCCGCGACGCGTTGGCGCGCAAACACCGCGGGTCCATCACGCTGGTGCACGGCGGCCGCGCCAGCGAAGACCTGTACCTCGACCTCGAGCTGCGCGCGCTCGCGAAGAAGCACCCGCACTTCCGCTACCTGCCCGCGCTCTCGGGCGAGCCGATGCCCGGCGCGTTCCAGGGCCGCGTCGACAAGGTGGTGACCGACCAGTTCAAGAGCCTCACCGGCTTCCGCGTCTTCCTCTGCGGCAGCCCGCCGATGGTGAAGGACCTGCGCGCGCTCGCCTACAAGCTCGGCGCTTCGCTCGACGACATCCACGCCGACGCCTTCATCGCCGCGCCGCCGCCGAAGATGACGACGAAGGAAGTGCTCGCCGTGAAGAAGGCCCAGAGCCAGGGCCTCCCGGTGAAGCTGCCAGTGGTCGCGCCGCAGAAGAAAGCGTTCGTGGTGAAGGACGGCACGCCGAAGCTCCAGAAGCTGCGCTTCACGGTGCAGGCGCTCATCTTCGCGGGCTTCATCACCCAGGCGCTCCTCTATTACCTGGCGAAGTTCAGGCCGGTCGGCTCGATGTTGCCGTTCATGGCCTACGACTCGCTGGGCCACCTCGTGGTGAGCAGCACGCTCGTGTTGTGGGCGACGCTGTTCGCGCTGGTCTTCGTGTTCGGCCGCTTCGCGTGCGGCTGGCTCTGCCCGCTGGGCTTCGTGCAGGACGCCGGCGAGAAGGTGCTCAAGTTCTTCAAGGTGCCGCTGCGACGGCCGGTGCGCCAGAGCAACACGGTGCGCTTCCTGATGGCGGGCCTGGTGGTCGGCCACTTCGTGGTGATGCCGGTGCTCGCGATGCCGGTGAAGCTCTGGCAGTTCGACTGGCTCTTCCGCGAGCCGTGGCTGCTCGGCTTCCCGTTCCGCAGCTCGCTCTTCCTGCTCGACCTGGTGGTGGTCTTCGTCGTGCTCGGGCTGGTGCTGCCGTATTTCTTCGGCGCGCGCCCGTACTGCAAGTTGGTCTGCGAGACCGGGTACCTGTTCGACCTCACCAGCCGCTGGTCGTTCGGCCGCGTGCGCCGCAACGAGGGCTTCGAGCGCGACACGTGCTTGAGCTGCCAGCGCTGCTCCAACATCTGCCCGCAGGGCATCAACGTGTTCGAAGAAGTGCACCTGTTCGACCGCGTGGTGAACAGCAACTGCATCGCGTGCATGCAGTGCGTGAACACCTGCCCTAACGAGACCATCGTCTACTCGCTCAAGAAGAAGGCGGCCGACACCAGCCGGGTGACGGGCTACCTCGCGGCGCTCCAGACGAAGGCCGAAGACCTGCCGCGCTTCTTCCTCACCGGCGTGGGTGTCTTCGTCGGCGGGTACGTGGGCTTCCGCGTGCTGCCGCCGTCGTACTTCCACACCTACGCGCTCTTCTCGTCGCTCGGCGGACTGCTCGGCTTCGCCGTGTGGCGCGGGCTGACGGTCCTCTTCCCCGCGGCGTTCGAGAAGTGGTTCCCCGCGGGCGGTGCGGGCTCGTTGGTCGAGAAGGAACGCGCGGCGCGCATCGTGCCCTTGAGCGCCGAGGAAAAGCTCGCCACCGCGAAGGGCGCCTCGGGCTTCTCGCGCGGTCAGCTCGCGGCCATCGCGGGGGCGCTGCTGGTGGGCATGGTGGCGCTGGTCATCGGCGTGTGGAGTCACGTGCCCGCACGCATCGGCACCCTCGAGGAATTGCCCGCCAGCCTCGACACGCCGGGCGAGCGCGAGGCCGCGAACGTGGTGGTGCTCGGCGTGCCGACCGAGACGAGCGCCGAGGGCACGCAGCAGACGTGGGCCGCGCTGCGCGACGTGCTGAAGGCCGGCCTGGGCAGCGACGTGCGCGTGGTGCGCGCCGAGTCGTACGGAGAGCTCGCCATCGCGGTCGAGCAGGGAAAAGTAGACGCGGCGTTCTTGCCGGGCGCGTCGACGTGGGCGCTGCTCAAACGCACGCGGCTGGGCGTCGACGTGCTCGCGCAGGCGAGGTTCCACGGCGAGGTGACGTACTCGGGCGTGCTCGTCGGCCGCGAAGGGCTCTCAAAGCGCGCGCTGCCTTCCGAGCTCGCGTACACCGGCAACCCCGCACCTCCGGGTGGCGGTGGCCCGCGTGAGGCGGGCGCGGTGACCGAGGTGCCGCAGGAGTCGGCCGAGCGGCTGTTCGGCACGCGCGTGGCCTTCGTGCAGCTCGACTCGCTCTCGGGCTTCCTCGCGCCCTCGAAGTGGCTCAGCGAGCACGGCGTGAAGCTGACCGACCTGGGCGAGGTGGTGTTCGCCGGCACGCACACCCGCGCGCTGACGCTGCTGCGCCAGGGCAAGGTCGACGTGGCCGCGACGTTCGACCGCGTGCTGATGGAAGCGCAGGCCGAAGACCCGACCTTCAAGCCTGAAATCCTCGCGCGGTTCGACGGGCTGCCGAACTCGCTGCTCGTCACGCGCCCGGGCCTGCCGCCCGAGCGCCGCACGCAGCTGCTCGACTCGATGCTCGCCATCTTCAAGGACGACGATTCGGCCGCGCGTCACGCGCTCGAGAAGGGCGCCGCGATGGACGGGCTGGTCCCCGCGTCGGTCGATGCGGTGCGCGAGGTCGGGCGCTGGCTCGAGTGAGCCGCTTCAGGGGAACGGCACCGGGCACGACTGCATCGCGGTGAGCTGGCCGGTCGAGCTGCATTCCCACGCGCGCTCGACGCCGCCGTCGTTCTGCGAGCAGACGAAAGTGCCGCACATCATCGAGAGGCCGTCGCGCGTGTGGCACGAGCACGGCGGCGGTGCGCACAGGTCGATGGTCGGCCGCCCGTCGAAGTCACAGCCGTACTTGATGGCGGTGTCGGTGTTCTGCCCGCAGATGCGCACCCCGCACTGCGTCTCGAACGTGAAGCTCTCGAAGAAGGTGGTCGGGTTGGAGTGCCCCACCTTGCAGACGCAGTTGGGGTTGAGCGGCATGCCGCTGCCCGACGGGCCGGAGCCACCGCTCACCCCGCCATCGACGAGCACCGAGCCACCGTCGACGCTCACCGGCACGGGGTCGAGGCCCGCATCGACACCGGCGTCGCGCGGCGCCCCCGTGAAGCCACCGCCAGGGCCGCCGACACTGCCACCTGATTGATTCGAGACGGGAAATCCGTCGTCCTGGCCCGACACACCACACCCGACGACCGTGGCGGCGCAGAGCAGGACGAGTGAGCGCATGGCGTCTCCACGGACCGGCGTGGTGAATATTCAGGGGAGCGTCTGCGCGGTGATGCTGGTGAAGGCGAAGTCGGTGAGGTTCTCGGTGCCGCGCCAGAAGAAGCCGATGCCGGGCTGACCGGTGGCGTGCATCGAGTCGGTGGCGGTGGTGAGCGGCGTGCCGTTGAGGAAGGTGCGAATCGTGGTGCCGGAGACTTCGGCGGTGAAGACGTCACCGTCTTGCACGACGAATGACATCAGCTGGCCCGTGTCGATCTCGGTGAAGTCTCCGATGGCGCCGTTCATCCGCATGATCTGCGAATAGAAGCCGCTGTCGCCCGCGTACCCGAGGTTGCACTCGTAGAGGTGCTGCACGTGCGGCGCGTAGCTGCCTCGCAAGATGAGCTCGACCTCGTGCGTGCCGGTGTTCGCCGATCGTGAGCCGACGAAGTGCACCACGGCGCTGATGCGCTGGTTGGGGCCGAAGCCGGTGAGCAGCGCGATGGAGTCGTCGTAGCCGTCCATGCCGGTCTGCGTGCCGTACGCGATGCCGTTGGCGGTGCGCACGTTGGTCCAGTCGGTGCCGCTCGTCTTGCCCTGCTGACCCCACGCGCCGTTCTCGGAGATGGGGTTCTCCGTTCCGTTGAAGTCGGTTGAGTAGCCGCCGTCGAGCGCGCCGCCTCCGCCGGTCGCGTTGCCTCCGCCGGTCGCGCTGCCGCCGCCGGTCGCGCTGCCGCCGCCGGTCGCGCTGCCGCCGCCCGTCGCGTTGCCGCCGCCTGTCGCACTCCCGCCGCCCGTCGCGCTGCCTCCGCCCGTCGCGCTGCCACCGCCGGTGGAGGCACCTCCACCGCCCGCGCCCCCATCGAGCTCGCCGACGCTGCCGGAGCACGCGCTGAGGACGAGCACCGCCAACCATGCGCGCCTCACGTCCCACCCCCGTCACGCGCGAGCGCGAGCAACACCAACAGGCCCGCGACGAACCACGCGAACAGCGCGCCGTAGATGAACACCAGCACGATGGACACGCCGACCCCGGGCGGTTGCCGCACGGCCTTGAGGTGCACCTCGCGCATCGTCGTGGCGCACAGCTGGGCCTGCGGCTCCCCGCGCGTCGTGAAGTTGGTGGGGAAGGTCTGCAACGTCGCGTCGTACAGCGCGCGCAGCTCGGGGCGAGCCAGGCTCGCGGTGTCGGCGTCGGTCAGCGTGGCGCGTTGCCGGGCGAGCGTGGCGGCCGCGGCGATCTTCAGCACGCGCAGCGCTCCGAAGGAGTTGAGCACCGCGAACAGCACGAGGAACCAGGCCTGCGCGGCGACGCCCAGCGCACCGAGCGCCAACGAGGTGAGCACCGCGACCGCGAGCTCGACCCATGGCCACCGCGAGAAGATGGCGACGTTGAGCAGCCGCCACCCGTCGTACGGCTTGAGCGGCAGCAGCGTGAAGACCGCGAGCCCCACCGAGACGCGCGACAGCTCGAGCACGATGCCGGGGCCCGTGAACTTCGCCGCGACGTACGTCACCAGCGAGAGCACCACGAGGAACGCCGGGCCGCTCAAGATGACGAGCGCCTCGCGCGTGGCCGACGTGCCGAGCGGCAGCTCCCCGCGGCCGAGCGGCAACACCAGCAGCCGGGAATCGAACGCGCCCAGCGCCTTCATCGCCGCGAGCCGCACCAGGTCGCGCATCGCCAACGCGCCGAGCAGCGCCGCCGCGCCCGAAGGACCGGAGCCGGAGACCGCGACGATGATGAGCAGGAACACCAGCCCCGACCAGTTCGGCCGCTGCGGCTGCGCGAGGAAGATGCACACGCGCTCGAAGAACGGGTCGGCAGGCTCCGCGGCCTCCGGTGGTGGCGGAGTCGAAGTCGGAGGGATCATTTCGGCGCCGGGTCGAAGTCGGTCAGAGGCAGGAGAATCGCGTTGGCCACCACGCCCACGCCGAGCGCGACGAGCGACGCATCGACGCCGTACGCGAGCGTCTGCCCGGTGCGCGCGCGCGCCACGAGCTCGGAGCCCGCGACCGTCGCGCCGTTCGCGGTGTAGCGGCGGTAGTCGGCCTGCGCGAGGTTGAAGCTGAGCGCGAACGCACCCGCGGCCAGCCCCGCGAGCGCCGTCAGCACGAGCGTCGTCACCGTGACCGCGGGGTGAATGGGCTTGAAGCGCGTCTCCACGAGGCCCGGCGCGACGGCGATGGTCTTCGGCAGTCGTTCGGCGCCGACGGTGAGCAGCGGCCCCGCGCGGTCGGCGGTCTCGACGTAGTACTCGAGCGGGAAGCCCGAGCTGGTCGCGGTGAAGTCGCCGGGAATCGCGCCGCGCCAGTCGCCCTCTTCTCCGCGCTGCAGCGCGAGCGTGGAGTACGCCTTCTCCCCCGCGCGGCGGTAGGCGACCTTCACCGTCTCGACGGCGCTGCCGGGGTCGCGCAGGCGCAGCGAGAAGCGCAGCGGCCGGCCACCCCGCGTCTCGCCCGGCAGCTCATCGAGCAGCTTGAGCGAGGCGATGACGCGCTCGCGCTCGACCTCGCGCAGCTTGCCCGCCAGCGCGCGCTCCTCGGTCTGCACCTTGCGGAACACGGCGAGGATCTTCGGCGGCGTCGCGGCGGGGAGGTCGTACTCGGGTCGCGCGCGCAGCAAGAGGCGGAACGGCTTCTCGGCGTCGACCGGATCTTCGACGATGGCCTTCGCGCTGCCGAGCAGGCGGTAGACCTCGAGCTGATCGGTGAGCGGCAGATCGCTGCGCTGCAGGCACGCCTCGGCGAAGGGAAGGACGCGCTCGTACTCGAGGCTCTCGTAGAGCTGGTTGAGCTGCGCGACGAGCGAGGCGGGCGTGGCCGCGGGGTCGAGCTGCACGTCGTTCGCGACCGGTGCAGGCGGCGAGGGCGTGACGGGCGCGCTCGCGGGCGGAGGCAGAGGAGGAGGCGGCGCCTTCTTGTCCTTCGGTTTCGCGGTGGCGATCGTCGCGCTGATCAACGCGACCACCAGGCAGGCGCGGAGCTCGCTCACGGGCCGGAGTCTACCCACCCGGGCTGAGGCGTCACGTGGTCAGAGGTGCGCAGCCCAGAGGGAAGTGGCAGCGCGCGTGCAGTCCCGCTTTGATGGCCCTTTCCCCCGCGTCGATGAGCGAACTGGTCTTCGGCAAATACGAGATTCAGCACCGCATCGCCATCGGCGGCATGGGCGAGGTGTTCTACGCGATGCAGCGCGGCGTCTCGGGCTTCGAGCGGCCGGTCATCTTGAAGTCGCTGCTGCCCGATCTCGCGCAGCAGCAAGACCTGGTGAACCAGTTCCTCGACGAGGCGCGCGTCGCCGCGACGCTCAACCACCCCAACGTGGTGTCCATCTTCGAGGTCGGGCTGTGGAACGGCACGTTCTACATCGCGATGGAATACATCCGCGGGCGCAACCTCGCGCAGCTGCTCCGCCGGTCGGTCGAGCAGCAGGTGCGCATTCCCCCGCAGGTGACGGCGCGCATCATTCGCGAGGCGGCGGCCGGGCTCGACCACGCGCACCGCGCGCACGACGCGAACGGCAACCCGCTCAACATCGTGCACCGCGACATCAGCCCGCAGAACATCATGCTGCGCGAAGACGGCGTGGCGAAGGTGGTGGACTTCGGCATCGCGAGCGCCGCCAACCGCTCGACGCGCACGGCGACCGGCACGCTGAAGGGCAAGCTCGCGTACATGGCGCCCGAGCAGGTGCTCTCGGAGCCGATGACGCCGAAGGTCGACCAGTTCGCGCTCGGCATCGTCTTCTGGGAGATGTTGTGCACGCGCCGCCTCTTCAAGGCCGACAACGACGTGGTGCTGATCAAGTCGGTGCTGGAAGCCGAGATTCCGCGGCCCGAGACGCTCTCGCCCGACGTGCCGCCGGGGATGAGCGACGTGGTGATGAAGATGCTCGACCGCGATCCCGAGCGGCGCTTCGGCTCACTCGGCGAGGTGGCCGACGCGCTCGAGGCGATGCCGGCCACGTCGACCGGGCAGACGCTCTCGGCCGCGGCGCTGATGAAGAAGCTCGGCACCGACGACCTGAAGGTCGAGGTGAAGCGGAGCACCTCGAAGGGCGACAACTTCGTCATCAGCCTCAACGAGGGGCGCGCCACGCCAGGTCAGCCTGAGGGTGACGACGTCGACCTGTCGACGCGCACCGGCGTGAGTCCGAAGGGCGCGAAGCGCGGTGTGGTGGTGCCGGTGGTGAGCGCGCTCGCGGTGCTGGCGTTCGGCGCGGTGGCGGTCGTGCGCTCGAGGCCGGCGTCGCCGAAGGATCCGCCGCCCGCGGTCGTGCCTGTGCCGGTGGCGCCGGTCATCGCCGAGCCGCCGCCGGTGGTCGACGCGGGGCCTGCGCCGATCGAAGCGCTCGCGGACGCGACGCTGGAGATCAAGGTGACTCCCCCCGACGCGGTGGTGCGCCTCGACGGGCGGCCGCTCGACGTGCCCGCGACGGTGAAGGTGTCGC
Source organism: Myxococcaceae bacterium (assembly GCA_046351675.1). Taxonomy (GTDB): domain Bacteria; phylum Myxococcota; class Myxococcia; order Myxococcales; family Myxococcaceae; genus Archangium_A. Next base: position 330,211 of record JAXLYB010000008.1, on the reverse strand, counting down.
CCCACCAGGTGCACTACCTGCTCGCCGAGGCGACGGGCTACGAGCGCGCGGAAGAGGAGATCGCCGCGCTCGCCCCCGGCGCAACGAAGGACGTGCTGCTCACGCTCAAGCGTCGCGTGCGCACGGGGAAGAACGGGCCGAAAGAGAAGGACCCGCCGCCTCCTCCGCCGCCGCTGGTGACCAACCCCACGCCCAGCGCGCCCGGCTTCCTCACCATCAACACCACGCCGTGGACCAAGGTGTCGATCGACGGAGACCTGATGGGCAGCACACCGCTGGCGAAGCTGAAGCTCGCGCCGGGGCCGCACCAGATCGTCTTCGTGAACGAGGGCGAGAACATCAACGTGGTGCGCTCGGTCACCATCGCGCCGGGCGAGAGCCAGAAGCTGCAGCTCAAGCTGCCGTGAACGTCACCGGCAGGTGCCGCTCGCCTCGTCGGTGAAGAGCTTCCCCGGCACGGGCACGAAGCGCGCACGCCACGCGTCGTCGCCCAGCTCGAGCTTCAGCACGCCGTACGTCACGTTGTCGCGCGCGCGGCTGATGGCGATGGGCTTCAAGAAGTCCGAGAAACCGATGCCGCCCGTGCCGACGGTGAACTGCACGATGCCGTCGCGCTCGTCGGGCTCTCCGTCGGCGTTCACCGGGCCGACGCGCTCGTAGAAGTGCTCGTGGCCGTTGAAGACCAGCTCCACGTGGTGCGCGAGGAGCACCTTCCAGAAGTTGGCCGACGGCAGGAACGCGCCGTGGTGCCCGGAGTTGAAGCGCGGGTGGTGCCAGAACGCGATGACGCACTTCTTCATGGTCGCCGAGAGATCGGCCTCGAGCCACTTCACCTGCTCGCTCTGCTCGTCGCACTCGCCGTTCGCGCACAGGTGGCCGGTGTTGAGCGAGACGACGTGCCACGCGCCGACGTCGAAGGAATAGAAGCCCTTGCCCGCCGGGCCCGCGAGCTCGCCGAAGTAGGCGAAGTAGCCGGCCGCGCCGCTCTTGTATTCGTGGTTGCCGGGTGCGGGGCGGGTCTTCGATTTGAAGCGGCCCCAGGTGGGCTCGTACGCGTGGGCGAATTGCTCGGGGGTGCCCTCGCCGTATTGCGCGTCGCCGGGGAGGAGCACCACTTCGGGCTGGAGAGACTCGACCAGCGTGGCGGTGATGGCTTGCTCGTTGATCTCGGGGTGCGAGACGTCTCCGGCGACGACGACGATGTGGACTTGTTCGCCCGGCTTGAAGGGTGAGTGCGCGCAGGCGCCAAGGAGCAGCAAGAAGAGGAATGAGGAGCGCCGCACCCGGCGCGTTCTACCGCGCGGAGTTTGCGAATGTTGCACCTCCAACGCCTCCACGGGGTCTGGCACGCATGACGCAAGTGACCGAGCGCACGCACGCCGCGACGACGCACGGCACGTTTCCACTTCAATGCGCGTGCGGCTACGCCGGCCAGTGCACGCTCAAGGTGACGGTCGAGGGCGCCGCGGTGGTGAACGCAACGCGCGAAGACGCCGCGGTGGTCGCGCAACGGAGAGCCGAGTCGGGCTCGCAGCGGGCCTTCGAGCGGGCGGCGCTCATCGTGCGGTGTCCGCGGTGCGGTGCGTTCGACGCCGCGAAGCTCTCGGCGTACCGCAGCGGTCGCGCCGGAGTGGCGGTGTTCCTGTTCGCGCTCGCGGGCGTGTTTGCTGCCTTCGCGCTGCGGAGTGAGGACCTCGGCTTCTCGCGGCTCACCATCTTCATCGCGGTGATGTTCGGAGCCGTCGCGCTGCAGCCCATCGCCCAGGCGATCAAGCCGCAGCCGGTCGACGCGACCTTCGTGCCCGAGCGCTGAGCTCGCTACGGCAACAGGTGCTCGCGCTCCATCACCTTGGCGAACTTGCGGTCATCGTCCGTGACCTTCGCCCCCGCCGCGATGAGCTTCTTCAAGATGCGGCCCCGCTTCTCCTCGTCGAACTTGGGCCCGCCGTCGTGCGCGCCCGGCATCCCCGGCACGTTGAGCGACAGCCCGGTGAGCGTGAGGTGAATGACGGAGTTGCCGTTGATCACCGCGTTCGGGTTGCCTCCATTCGCGAGGTAGCGATCGACCGCTTCTTCATCGAGCATCAAGAACGCCGACTGCGAGTCGAGCTCGATGAGCGGCCGTTCGATTGCGTCGACGTGCCCTGGCGTGAACATGAAGACCACTCCCGCGACGGTCCACGCGGCGAGCGGCACGAGGGGCCGGCGACTCGTGAGCCACGCGCGCAGCCCGCTCGCCTTGCCCTGGCGGAAGACGAAGAGGTTGAGCGCGACGCGCGTCGCCGCGAAGCAGAACGTCAGCACCGACCACCCAACGCCGCGCAACGAGCGAATGCCGAGCACCGCGAGCCGCTGCAGGTTGGTGGGCGGCACCGGGTCGAACAACGCGGTGTACGCGCTCGACACCATCACCAGCGCGAAGAAGCCGGCCGCGACGAGCAGCAGCACCAGCCCGCCCTCGAGCGCGGAGACGGTTCGCTCGGTCTCGCTGACGCGTGCGGTGAGCGCCGAGAGCTCGTCCTGCACTTCGCGCACGTCGTCGGCGAGCGTGGCGACCCAGTCGCGGAGTGAGCTCGCCTCGGTGCTCACGAAGACCTCGGGGTTCACCTGGGTCTTGCCGTCGCGCCACGACTGGGTGAGCGGCGTGAAGATCTCCCGCGCGTAGGCGGCGACCATCGCGCGCTGCAGCGCGGTCGGGGTGCGGTGGTGGGCCAGCGCGTTGCGCACGCGGCGCGCTCCGTCGAGGTAGAGGCGCAGCGTCTTGCGCCGCTCGCGGATCATCGCCAGGTACTCGCCCACCTCGAGCAGCGGTTGGTAGCGCGGGTATTCCTCGCGGCTCACGAAGAGGCTCGCGAGCTCGCCGAAGCTCAGGCCCGAGAGGAGCTCTCCGCCGCCGGCGGCCTTGCGCCAGCGCTCGATGAACGCGGGCGGGAACAGCGAGATGAGCCGCTGCGTCAGCGCGTCTTGCGTGCGGTGGCTTTCCTGGACGAGCTCGCGCAGCACGAGCTCGAGGGCGCGCACCGTGGCGGTGGTGGTGTCGACGTCGGGCGCGTCGGGTGAGGGTGGCGTGACGCCGAGGTGGAGCGCGGCTGGCTCGAGTCGCTCGAGGGCGGTGAGGACGGAGAGGGTCTGCAGCTCGGCCGCGCGCGGGCCCGTCGCGTCGGCCCAGCGGCGGACGTCGGAGAGCGCGGCATCGAGGGCGCTCAGGTCGGCTTCGGTGAGGCCGAGGGATGTGGCGACGGACTGGCGGCCGGACTTCGATTTGAACTGCGCGAAGGTGGCGAACGGGTCGCCCGCGGGCGTGGCGCCGGCCTTTGCGAGGATCGCCCCGAGGAGGTCGTTCACGGTCACGGTGCTGGCACGACACCTCAGGCGGTCATCGGGTGCAATGCGTTGCGGGGCGGGCACCTTCTGACCTCTGCGCTCCGACGTGTTTCTCCTCACCCCGACCCTCTCCTCCTTGGGAGGAGAGGGAGAGAAGGTTGCTAGGTTCGCTGGCATGTCCCGTTACGCGGTCGGAGACCTCCTCATCGACCTCGACCTGCCCGACGGCTTCTCGTGCGAGTACTCGCTGACCGGCTCGCTCCTCGCCCGCAGCGACGACGGCGTCATCGAGATCTCCGCGCTCACCGCGACGAACAAAGACGGCACCCCCGCCGACTTCTCGGGCCAGCGCGAGCGCCGCGACGAATCCACCTTCACCTTCGGCTTCGGCGACCACCTCATCATCGCCACCCACAGCCCGCAGCTCGCCGCCGCCACCGAGCACGTGCTGGGCACCGTCGGCCGCTCGCACGAGCCGTTCGACGAGAACGACCTCACCCTCCAGATTCGCCCGCTCGGTCCCTCACTCGAGCCATGGCTGCGGCAACGCCGTCGCTCACTCCAGCTCGCCATCGGCTTCGACCCGCGCTCACCGGCCGCGCCGCGCCAGCTCGACGACTTCTGGTCCGGCCTCTTCGAGCTCCCGCCGAGCGACCAGGTCGAGACGATGATCGCCTGCGCGTGGGTCGGCTTCGGCGATCTCCTCGTGCACCAGCTCGGCTTCCAGTGGTGCATGTCGCACGACGAGTACGGCACCGACCTCGGCTGCGTCGCGCTGCCCGAGACCGCGAAGCTGCTCATCGTGCCCAGCTCGTTCATCGCCAAGCGCTGGCAGCGGCAGGAAAAGCGCTTCATCGAGCACGCGCTGGCGGCCATCGCGCAAAGCGTGAAGGGCGCGGCCACCTCGCAGTGACCGCGCCCCCCGTGCTTTTCCCCTTCAGCCTTCAACTCACTGCATCGTGAAGTTGCCGCTCACCTGGCCACCCGCGCTCAGCGTCAGCGCGAACGAGCCCGCCAGCGTCGGAGACACCCGCGTCAGCGTCAGCGTGGCCGACGACGCGCGGCGCTCGGCGAAGAGGCGCAGGTCGGTGGTCTGCACGTCCTTCACGTGCGACGCGGCGACCAGGCCGTTGCCCAGCGTCAGAGTGCCAGCCGCGCCCGGGCACACCGCGAGCTCGAGAATCACGCCCTCGTCACCCGTGTTGCCGTCGAACACCATCAGGCGGAGCTGGTCGTCGATCATCGCCATGCCCTGCGTGAGCGACACGGTGCTCGCCGGAATCGCCGCGCACGACGCGACCGTGCCGACCGAGCCGTTCGCCGCGCCGAAGCCCTGCTGGCCATCGCACGTGCCGGGGTTGCCGCCCGGGACGCACTGACCCGACTGGCACGCCCAGCCCAGCGGGCACTGGTTGTTCGAGGTGCACTGCGGCGGGTTGCTGACCGGCACGCACTGGCCGCGCAGGCACTGCTCGTTCGACGCGCAGTCCGCGTCCACCGTGCACACCGGAGGCGGCGTGCTGGTCACGCACTGGCCACCGACGCACACCTGGTTCGCCGCGCAGTCGGCATCGATGACGCACGCCGGAGGAGGCGTGTTGGTCACGCACACGCCGGCCTGGCACGACTGGCCCGCCGCGCAGTCAGCGTTGGTGCGGCACGCCGGAGTCGGAGAAGTGACGCACTGCCCGTTGCTGCAGATCTCGCCCGCGGCGCAGTCGGCCGTCGTCTGGCAGCTCGCCGCGACGGGATCGAGGGTGCCGTTGAACGAGCCCACAAAGCGCCCGCCGATGCCGCTGGCGGTGGTGAGCGTCACCGTGCCCGAGCTCGCGAGCGCGATGGGGTCGCCGGTGGTGCCGTCGAAGAGACCCGCGAACCAGTGCTGGTTGTCGATGGCGTGCGAGCCGGTGGTGAACGACGTGTCCGTCAGCACCGCGAAGAAGTTCGACGCGTTGGCGTTGAAGTCACCGATCATCACGTACTGCAGGGCCGGCCGCTGTGAGGTGTCGACCGCGCCGATGCTGGTCGGTCCACCGCTCGTCGAGGGCGCGACGGTGAACGAGCCGGTCCCCGGGTTGAACGCGCCCGTCGAGTTGGCGTTGATGACCGGCGCGTCGAAGGTGGCAGTCGCCGCCATTCCGTTACCGCCAAGCGTCTGGCGGGCGGTCGACTTCACCGCGTCGGTGTTGGGGCGCGCCAGGGTCGGACCCTGGCTTCCAGTACAGCCCGTCACGAACAGCGCGCACACGAGTGCCGCTGACGAAATCATCGTCTTCATGAACTTGTTCTCTTGGGTGTGGGAACGGCGTGGGCGCGAGTCCCCGGCCTCCATCAACCGACTCGCGGCCCTACAGTCCCCGCCACACGCCCCACATTCATTTTTCCGCTGAATTCTTCTTCGTTGGGCACAATGCCGCTCGCCCCCATGCGACTTTCCCGAGTGAGCGCGCTGACGCTGGTCTTCTTCTCCGGCGCGACGGGCCTCATCTACGAATTCTGCTGGGGCAAGCGGCTCGCCAACTGGCTGGGCAACACCGGGCAGGCGCACGCGATTCTGCTCGCGACGTTCATGGGCGGCCTGGCGCTCGGTGCGTGGCTCTTCGGTCGCCGCGCGGACACCACCACCAGGCCGCTGCGCCTGTACGGCGTCCTCGAGCTCGGCGTCGGCGTGCTGGCGCTCCTCTTTCCCACGGTGCTCGACGCCGCCGGCCGGCTCTACGTCTCGTTCGGCAGCGCGGGCGGCAACCCGGCGCGCCTCGTGCTCGCGGTCGTCACCGTGCTGCCCCCTGCCCTGCTGATGGGCGGCTCGCTGCCGGCGATGACGCGCGCGCTGACGCTCTCTCTGGGCTCGGCCCGCCGCACGCTCGCCTCGCTCTACGCGCTCAACTCGCTCGGCGCCGCGGTGGGCAGCCTGCTCGCGGGCATGCTCTTCGTTCCCGTCGCGGGACTGGCGACCACCGAGCGCTTCGCGGTGATGTTCAACGTGCTGGTCGGCCTGCTCGCCATCGCCGGTGGTGGCCGCGAGCTCGCGGTTCCCGCAACCAGCAACGACGAGCCCGAGGAAGAAGGCACGCCACGCACGTACGACTCGGCCGCCGTGAAGGCCGTGCTCATCGGCACCGCGCTCTCGGGCTTCACCGCGATGCTCTACGAGGTTACGTGGATTCGCCTGCTGTCGATCATCATCGGCGGCACGAGCTACGCGTTCACGCTCATCCTCTCGGCGTTCATCCTCGGCATCGCCCTCGGCAGTTTCTGGATCGCCCGCCGCAAGAACGTCGACGCGCTCGGCGCCTTCGGGTGGCTGCAGTTCCTGCTCGTGGTGGTGGTGGTGCTCACCATTCCGCTCTACCGCCGCCTGCCGTTCGTCTTCTTCCACCTCACGCAGTTGCTGCGGCCCGACACGGCGTGGAACGTGTACCTCTTCCTCACGTTCTGCTTCTGCGGCCTGCTGCTGATTCCGCCGACGTTCCTGATGGGCGCCAGCTTCCCGCTCGGCGCGCGCGTGGTGATGCGCACCAGGGACACCGTCGGCGGAGAGGTCGGCCGCGTCTACCTCTTCAACACCATCGGCACGATCCTCGGCTCGCTGCTCGGTGGACTTGTGTTGCTCCCGCTCATCGGGCTCGAGGGCAACTTCACCGTCGGCCTCATCGCCAACCTCGTCGCCGCGGTGTTGTGCCTGCGCCTGTTGCCCGGCGACACGAAGCGCACGCTCGGAGTCCTCGCCGCCGCCGGAGTGCTCATTCTCGTCAGCGCGTTCGGCACGCGCGGCTGGTCGCGCTTCATCAGCGAGGCGGGCCGCTATCGCGAATGGCACGGCCACTTCAGCGACTTCGAAAGCTTCGAGAAGGAAGCGCTCGGCCGCGCGAAGACACTCTTCTATTCCGACGACGTGTTCGCCTCGGTGATGGTGGCCGAGCAGAAGAACGACCACCGCTTCCTGCGCATCAATGGCAAGGCTGACGGCTCGAACGATCGCGCTGACCTCGACACGCAGGCGCTCGCCGCGCACCTCGGCGTGCTCACACATCCGGGCCAGGTGAAGAAGGTGCTGCTGGTCGGCATCGGTGCGGGCATCACCGCCGGCTCGCTGCTCACGTACGACCTCGAGCGGCTCGACGTGGTCGAGATCTCCCCCGCGGTCATCGACGCCGCCGCGGTGTTCGACAAAGACAACCGCGCCGCGTTGAAAGATCCGCGCTGCCACGTGTACATCGAAGACGCGCGCACCTTCCTCACGCTCTCGCCCGAGAAGTACGACCTCATCGTCAGCGTGCCGAGCAACCCGTGGGTGACTGGAGTCTCCGGGCTCTTCTCGCGCGATTTCTTCCGCGTGGCGCGCGAGCGTTTGGCCCCCGGAGGCCGCGTCGTGCAGTGGATTCACACCTACGAATCCAATGAGGCGCTGGTGAAGCTCGTGGTGCGGACGCTGCGCGACAGCTTCGAGCACGGCACGACGTGGCTCGGCGCCGAAGACATGCTCCTCATCGCCAGCCGCGAGCCGCAGGTCATCGACGCGCAGGCGATGGCCGAGCGCATGAAGCCGCAAGCGGTCGCTGACGACCTGCTCCGCATGGACGTCACGCGCGTCAGCTCGCTGCTCGGCCGCCAGGTGCACAGCGACGAGGGCCAGCTCGAGTTCGCCGGCGAGGGACCGGTGAACACCGACGACCACAACCTGCTCGAGTACCTCTCGCCCATCGCCTACTTCCGCGCGGGCGACGTGATGACGCTCTACGACGAGCGCACCGCGACCAACGGCGAGCGCCTCTTCTTCGGTAAGTGGGCGGCCGAACATCCGCTCGACGGCGCCGCGTGGGGCGAGCTGTACAAGACGATGAGCGCGGTGCACGAGCCGAAGGAACGGCTGGTGCGCTCGGTGGCCCGCGCGTGGCTCGAAGCCGACCCCGAGAGCAACGACGCCGCCATCGCCGCTGCGAAGACTGAGCTCATCGACGGAGAGTTCTCGCTCGCGCTCGAGACGCTGCAGGCGAAGGCGCTCAAGGACGGCGCCGATCCGCGCGTGATGGCGCTCTACCTGCGCGCGCTCAAAGCCAACCGCGGCAACGGCGAGACGGTCTTCACGCCGGCGGGTGACGCGAGCGCGGTGGTCGAGAAGGCGAAGACGCTGCTCGCTGCGAACCCGACGAGCACCGAGCTGAAGGCCGCGCTCGAGCTGTTCACTGCCGACGAGAGGTAACGCCCATGGAGAAGTGGCTCGAACCGCTGCGGGAAGGCCCCGGCGATCCGAAGGTGCTGCGCGTGTTGGCCGACGCCCTGCTCGAGCGCGGAGAGACCGCGTGGAGCGAAGCGATTCAGCTCGCGCTCGACCTCGAGCACCGCTTCCCTGGTGAAGACGAGTGGATCGACGGACACCGCAAGCTGCGACGGCTCATCGATGCACATGGAGCGCGGTGGCAGACGCTGGTGTGGGGGCCCGCGCAGTCGCACCTCCACCGGCCGACGTTCTACCGCGGCGTGCCGACGCGCCTCTCGGCGTGGGGCAGCAACCCGCAGCAGTGGCTGAACGGTCCGCTCGGCGCGGTCGACGTCTCGCCCGGGCTCGATCTCTCGAAGTGGGACGGCCTGGCGCTCGTCACCGAGTTCGGCGCGACGCACGAGAACGTCTCGTTTGAGAAGCTGCGCTCGGTCACGCACCTCGCGGTGCGGTGGGACCCGGGCAACATCGTCAAGCGCCTCGCCGCGGCACCCTTCCTCGCGCAGCTGGAGTCATTGCGGTTCTCCGGCCCGCACGGGTTCGAGGTGTCCGCGGCCGACCTCGACGCGCTCTGGTCGCTGAAGCTGCCGAAGCTGCGCACCGTGACGTTCGAAGAGCTCACGCTCGGCGCGAGCGGCGCCGAAGTGCTCGCCGCGAAGTTGCCGGCCACGGTGGTCGACCTCTCGCTGGTCAACGCGTCGCTCGGCGCGAAGGGCGCGCAGGCCGTCGCGCACGCGAAGTGGCTGCCCTCGCTCAAGGCGCTGACGCTCGCGCGCGACACGCTCGGAGACAAAGCCGTCACGGCGCTCGCCGCCGCCCAGCTCGACGGACTCGTGTCGCTGCGGCTCAACCAGGTCGTCAACGCGAAGACCGCTCCGCCGCTGCTCGAGCGAAAGTGGCCGAACCTGCGCGAGCTCTCGCTCAACGGCTGTCCCTTCAAGGGCAAGGCCGCGGGCGCGCTGACGGAGCTGCAGGCGCCGAAGCTGACCGTGCTCCACCTCGGTGGTTGTGCGCTCGGTGACGACGGGCTCGCGGAGGTCGCGAAGGCGAAGCTGCCGAAGCTGCGCCAGCTCAACCTCAACGCCAACTCGGTGAAGGGCCCGGGCATGGTCGCGCTCGGCAAGAGCAAGCTGCTCTCGACGGTCGAAGAGCTGTGGGTGTCGCACAACAAGTTCCAGAACACGGGCGCGAAGGGCCTGGCCGACTCGAAGCACCTCGGCTCGCTGCGGGAGCTGAGCCTCGGCCACAACTGGATGGGCTCGCGCGGCCTGCAGGGCATCTTGAAGGCGGCGCCGAAGCTCGAGCGCGTGCTCGAGGGCATGAACAACTACGGCGCGCAGCTCGAGCGCTCGTTCGCCGCGGGCGAGGCGAAGTCGCTGCTGGTGTTGGCCGCGGGCAGCGACTCCACGACCGACGTGCTCGAGAAGCTCGCCGACGCGAAGGTCACCGCGACGCTCGAGCTGCTCTCGTTCATGACGCGCGCGTTCGACGACGCGATCGCCGAGCGGCTGGTGAAGGGCCCGGTCGGCAGCGCGAAGACGCAGGTGGTCGTGTACCTGGCGTGGTGCAACGCGCTCACCGAGAAGGGGAAGCAGGCGCTCAGCGCGCTCGGGAACCGGGTGTCGTTCGCGTGAGCGAAAGGAACGGCAGCTCGGTGCGCACCCGGAAGCCGTTCTGCTCGTAGAGCCGCACCGCGCGCACATTGGCGGGCGCGACGTGGAGGAAGGGCTGCTCCCCTCGCGCGTGGAGCTCGTTCGCGAGCCACACCAACAACCGCCGCGCGAGCCCGCGACCGAGGAAGTCGGGGTGCGTGCACACCGCGCTGATCTCCCGCTTGCCGGGGAGCGCCATGCGTTCGCCGATCATCGCCGCCAGGCGGTCGCCCTCGAAGACACCGAAGTAGCGGCCGAGCTCCACGGTGCGCGTGCGGAAGTAGTGCGGGTAGACGAGCGCGGTGAGCTCGAGCACCTGCTCGCGGTGGCGTGACGTCACGAGCGGCGTCGGCGCGTCGGCCGGCTGGGTCGCGACCGGTCGCTCGCACACCATCTGCAAACAGCCGCCGAGATCGTCGACCTCCCACCCGGCGGGCACGTCGGGGCGAGGCCCGAGCAGGTACGTGGGGCCGTCCACGAGCGCGTCGAGCGACTCGGCTGCGAGTGGGCCGTCGAAGCCGAGAAATGGCGCGACGTCGCGCGGGTAGCGCAGCGCGTGTCCGTGGCGTTGAGCGAGTGCTGCGTGCTGCGTCGCCAACGCGCCGCGAATCGGGTCGTCGAGCCAGTTCACGTCAGTCTTTCGTGCGCACCGTCGCGCCGCAGAACCAGTGCTTCTCGTCGGTAGTGCCGAGATCTCGCGCGCCGGCGGAGACGAGCCGAAGTCGAACGGGCTCGGGGCAGGCGCCGCCGGGGCCGGAGCCGCGGCGTGGTCGGTGAACGGTCGTCGAGCCAGTTCACGTCAATCTTTCGTGCGCACCGTGGCGCCGCAGAACTGGCACTTCTCGTCGGTGATGCCGTGGAGGTCGCGCACGCCCGCGCCGCACTTCGGGCACGGCACGATGCGAGGCGTGGTGCGGTCGCGCAGCTTGCCGACGATCTCCACCAGCGCGCGGCGCGGGTCCTTGGCGTCTCGCGTGCAGACGAATTGCATCAGCGTCGGATCCTCGGGCGTGAGCGCCTCTCCGAGCGCCGCCTTGCCCGCTAGATAGATGACGAACTTCTCGAGCTCAGCCACCTCGACCGCGAGCTTCGCGACGTCGACCTTGTTGCGACCGATGTCCTCGGTCTGGAGCATGTTCCAGCGGTGCTGCAGGCGGTCCCAGTGGTCCATGCGCGCGAGCGTCGCATCCCGCGCCACCGACCGCACGCTCGAGTCCGTGCTACGCGCCGGAGTCATGACGACCTTCACCTGCGCCACCGTTACCCGCCCCGCCTCGTGGATCGCCGAGGTCACCCTCGCCCCCATCGGCAAGGCCCATCGCATGGGCCCCGCGTTCTGGTCGGAGTTCCCCCAGTTGATGGCGCACCTCTCGGACGACCCGAGCGTCCGCGTCGTGGTGTTGCGCGGCAGCGGCGAGCACTTCAGCTACGGGCTCGACCTCGCGTCGATGGGCGCCGAGCTGTCGGAGCTGCTCCAGCCCGAGGGTGGCGCGGCGGTGCGGCAGCGACTGCTCAGCACCATTCGCCGCATGCAGGACGCCATCACCAGCGTCGCGAAGTGCAACAAGCCCGTCATCGCCGCGGTGCATGGCTGGTGCATCGGTGGCGCGGTCGACCTCATCTGTGCGTGTGACGTTCGCCTCGCGAGCGCCGACGCGAAGTTCAGCGTGCGCGAGGTGAAGCTGGCGATGGTCGCCGACGTGGGCACGCTGGCGCGGTTGCCGACGGTGGTCGGTGAAGGCGTCGCGCGCGAGCTGGCGATGACCGGTGACGACGTCGACGCCGCGCGCGCGCTGCGGGTGCACCTGGTGAACGAGGTCTACGAGACGCCCAACAAGCTGTTCGAGGCGGCGCACGCGATGGCAGTGCGCATGGCGAAGAACTCGCCGCTCGTGCTCGGCGGCATCAAGGAAGTGATGAACGCCCGGTCGGAATCCATCGCGCGCGAGAGCCTCGCCACCGTCGCGCTGTGGAACTCGGCGTTCCTCCCGTCGAAGGACCTGATGGAGGCGCTCGGCTCGTTCATCGAGAAGCGCGAGCCGAACTTCAAAGGCGAATGACGCCTGCGAGGTCATGGGCATCAAGAGCCAGACTTCTCGCGCCCAGTGGTCCGTGCACTTCCGTCCCTCGCCATCTCGGGTTCGCAATGCCGTAATCGCAGCATGCGGCGCGCGCTCAGCTTCATCGTCCCCATCGCCTTCGTGCTGGTGGTGGTGTTCGTTCCGGGCGGGCGCCTCGACTTCCCTCGCGCGTGGGCGCTGCTCGCCTTTCTCGCCCTCTGCGGTCTCGCACAGCGGCTCTACGTCGCCGCCCGCAACCCGACGCTCTTTGCGGCCCGCGCCACCATCGGCGAAGGCACGCCGCGCTTCGAATACGCGTGGAGCCCGCTGTGGTGGCTCTTCCTCTTCTCCGAGGGAGGCGTGGCCGGGGTGCAACTGCTGCGCTTCGACGTCGAACCCTGGCCATGGTGGACCGCGATCCCCGGCGCGACGCTCATCGCGCTCGGCTTCGCCCTCTCCGCACGCTCGATGGCGGAGAACCCGCACTTCGAGGGCACCGTGCGCATCCAGCGCGATCGAGGCCACCGCGTGATCGACACCGGGCCGTACCGCGTGGTGCGCCACCCTGGCTATGTCGGTTTGATCCTCTGGGCGCTCGGACAACCACTGGTGCTCGGCTCTTCGTGGGCGCTCGTGCCCGCCGTCATCGCGACGAGCTGGGTGATCGTTCGCACCCGCTTCGAAGACGACTTCCTGCGCCGCGGCCTCGACGGCTACGAGGCGTTCACCCAGCGCACGCGCTACAGGCTGCTGCCCGGCGTGTGGTGACCACCCCGCTCGGTGCGCTGCAGCCGCTCGAGCTCCTCGAGGATCGACGCCAGCTGATCGCGCATCTGCTGGTGCCACTTCTCCTTCTTCGGGTCTTCGAGCACGCGCCGGCTCCGCTCCGCCATGCGCTCCAGGTCCTTCACGAAGCGCGCGGACCGCAAGTGGTCCTCGGGCGCCGACACGCGCCGCAGCGCCTGCCGCAACGACTCCGGCTCCAGCTCGAGCCATGCGCGCTCGGCCTCATCACCCAACACCGCGCGCCCCAGCTCGATGGTCTGGCCGCCGACACGCAACACCACCGGCACGAGCTTCATCGCTCGCCTCCCACCGCGTCAGCCGCGCGGCGCACGTCATCATCGCTGCGCCGGTCGTCGTGCCACGACCACCCCGGCCCGCTCGGCCACCACGGCAAGCGGTCGGCGGTGTACGTCTGCAGCGTCCACACCGAGCCCGTGGAGTAGCCCTGCAGCCGCGCCGGGTTGAACGTGCTCGCGCTGGTGAGCACGCCGCCCTGCACTCCGGCCGGACCCGACACCAGCGTCAACGCACAGCCGGCGAGCACCAGGCCCGCCTCCGGCACGTTGTTGCTGGTCAACGTGCACGTGCCGTTGGCCACGAACCGCCCGAGCGGCAAATCGAACACCGCGTAGAAGTTCTGCGACAGCCCGGGCGGGAAGAGGAAGTTCGTCAGCTGAACGCACGCCGTCGCGCGGCCGATGCGCACCGCCTTCTCGACGACCACGCGGCCGTCGACCAGGCGCGTGACCTGGCTCCACAGGCTGGCGCCGAGCTTCACGTTCACGCGAAACGGCGCGGCGGCGCAGATGGTGTCATCGGGCGGCGTGGTGGCGTCTTCCACCGAGCGGAAGACGAAGGTGGTCGCGTCAGCGAACGCCACGGACGAAACGAGCAACACGAGCGAGATGAGCGTCTTCATGGCCGGGCCTCCCAGGAAACCTCGTAGTCAGTGTCGAGCAACCCCACGCGCGTGCCGCGCACCTGCAGCCCCTGCGCACCCACCGCGGTCATCACCTGGAGCAACACGCCCTCGTGGTACGGGTGCGGCATGAAGTCGCGGCGCATCGTGAAGCGGCAGCGCGTCGGCGTGCTCCACTCGAGCGCGCGCGTGCCGTAGCTGACCGCCGTCTTGTACCCGCTCGCGAGCGACGTCATCAGCCGCCGCGGCTCACTGCTCGCCAACAGCAAGAGCGTCTTGCCCACCGCGGTCGACAGGAAGTCGTCGGTCGCCTGCCGCCCGAGGCTCCGCAGGCCCGCCTCGAGCGACGCCGCGTCCTCTCCACCGCCCAGCAGCTGCGCCGCCCGCCACGCCATCGGGAGGAACTCGGTGATGGGGTAGTTGAAGAAGTCGACGAACTTGAGCGGCACCTTCTTGCCGCGCTTGGTCTCCGAGGGCGGCTCGAAGCCTCCGCGCTCCATCGCGCGGAACACGCCGTTGAAGAACATGCCCTTGCAGGTGTCTTCGGGGTTGGCGAGCGCGAGCCGCGACGCGAGGTCGTCGAGGTCGATGGCGAGCATCGCGTTCGGCACCACCGCGGTCGAAGGACTCGTCATCACAAGACCACCACCTGTCCACCGCCGTGAACGTTCGCGCCCACCGCCGCCAGCAACACCGGCGGCGAGCGCCCGAAGGCCACCTCGCCCGACTGCAGGTCTTCCGAGAGCAGCACCAGCATGCCGGCCGCGCTGGTGTTGCCGTAGCGATCGACGTTCACCGCCACGCGCTCGCGCTCGAGCTGCAGCTCGCTGACGAACAGGTCGAGCACGCGCCGGTTGGGTTGGTGGAAATAGAAGCGCGCGATCTCCTCGGGCTCGAGCCGCGCGCCCTCCAGCACCGCCGACACGCACTCCGTCATCAGCTTCGGGTAGCTGCGCGCCACGAGCGGCCCGTTCACGATGAAGGCGAGGTCGGCGTCGCTCGCGCGGCCCTGGTGCATGTGCCGCAGCGCCCCGCCGCCGCGGCGGAAGACGAGCTCCTCGTGCGAGTTCATCGCCATCGACGAGAGCACCCGCCCGTTGACGCCGTCGTCACCGCGCAGCACCACCGCGCCGGCCGCGTCGCCGAACACGTACATGCTCAAGAAGCCCGAGAGCCCCGGCGCGTCTTCGCTCGGCTTGAGCTCGGCGGTGTACGCGCGGCGGTTGACGAGCGGCGAGGTGAACGCCGAGGCGACGACCACCACGGTGCGCAGCGCGCCGCTCTCGAGCCACTTGCGCACCAGGTCGATGACGTACGGCGTACCCCCGCAGCCGTCGTCGACGACGAACGCGTAGGCGTCGCGCCGCAGGCCCAGGCGGCGGTGCAGCTCCATCGCGTCGTGCGAGAAGTTCAGCTCGTCGGGCGTGCAGGTCACCATCACCAACGCGTCGATGGCACCCGCCCCCACGCCCGCCATCTGCAGCGCGCTGCGCACCGCGACCTCACACATGTCGGAGTTGTTGATGGGGTACAGCCGCTCGTCTTCCGGCGGCGCGATCGCCATGCCGGTCTCGGGGTCGAAGTCCCACAGGAAGCGGCGCTCGCGAATTCCGGTCTTCTCGAGGATGCGCTCAGGCGTCCACCCGGGGATGGCCTTCGCGATCTTCTCGTTCGTCACCACCCGACCGGGGACGAAGTGCCCTGCACCGATGATCCGCGCCTGCGCCATGGCCACACCCTTTGGTGAAGTTCAGGGCGATGGAGAGCACGCCGCAGACCAGCCCCAACCCCGCGACCTCCTTGAGCATCTCCGCCGCCACACTTCATTCGTGATGCATTGAGCTGCAGTTCAGGGCGTGTAACGCTTCATCTGTGAAGCATTCGTTCCTCGAGCGCTCGCACCGCCGTCCCTTCCACGTGCGCGTGCTCACGCGGCCGGCGATCAACCGCTGCTGGAGCGTCAACTTGAGCCTGCTCGGCGTCGGCCTCATCGGCAGCCCGCGCGAAGGTGACGGACCCAGCGAGGGCGAGGTCGTCGAGCTCGAGCTGCCGCTGCCGGGCGAGTCGCGGCCCCTGCTCGCGCGCGGGCAGATTCGGTGGCGGCACGACGGCGTCGGCAGCGAGCACGCCAGCACCGCGTTCGGCGTCATCTTCACCGGCTTCGACGGCGACGATCAGCTGCGGTTGCAGCGCTACCTGCAGTCACCGCCGGTGCGCGTGGCCGTGGCGTACGCCGACCTGCAGACGCGCGCGCTGCTCGCCGAGGTGCTCGAAGACGAGGTGCACCTCGAGTTCGGCGACGAGCCCGCGGAGGTCGAGCGCATTCTCGGCCGCGGCGACGTGTCGGCGCTGGTGGTGTGCGGCGACGACGAGGTGCAGGCGCTGCTCCTCACCCAGCTCGCCGCCGCGGTGACCGCCGACAACCTCACCTTCGAGGGCCGGCCGCGCGACCTCGCCGCGCGCGTGGTGTTCTGCGCGCACTCGGCGCCGCACCACATCGCGACGCTCTTCGACGAGAAGAAGATCTACCGCTGGCTGCCGCCTCCGCTCGACGGCGCGAAGCTGCGCGAGGCGGTGATGGACGCGTGCGCCGAGCACGCCAAGCGCCTCGAGCAGGAACGCATGGCGCTCGAGCTCGAGCGCAACCTCGAGCGAGAGCGCGCGCTGCGCCTGGGCCCCGAGCCGTCACCGGTCGAGTTGGGCCCCGGCTTCCAGTCGCCGCCGATGCAAGACGTGCTCGGGCAGCTGCGCGTCGCGGCCCCGCACAAGGTCTCGGTGCTGCTGCAGGGCGAGACCGGCACCGGCAAGGAAGTGCTCTCGCGCCTCGTGCACCGCTTGTCCGACCGGCGCGACGGCCCCTTCGTGGTGCAGGACTGCGGCGCGCTCACCGAGACGCTGCTCGAGAGCGAGCTCTTCGGCCACGTGCGCGGCGCGTTCACCGGCGCGGTGGCCGATCACCCCGGGCTCTTCGTGATGGGCGATCGCGGCACGGTCTTCCTCGACGAGATCGAGAACACCACGCCCTCGCTCCAGGCCCGCCTGCTGCGCGTGCTCGAGACCGGCGAGGTGCGGCCGGTCGGTGGCACCCAGGTGCGCCGCGTCGACGTGCGCCTCGTCGCCGCCAGCAACCGCAACCTCGAGGCCGAGGTGCTCGCCGGCCGCTTCCGCACCGACCTCTTCTTCCGCCTCAACACCTTCACCGTCGAGGTGCCGCCGCTGCGCGCGCGCCGCGACGACGTCCTCGCGCTCGCCACCGCGTTCATCGAGCTGTTCAACCACCAGCACCGCAAGCACGTGCTCGGGCTCTCGCACAAAGCCGAGCGGGCGCTCCTCGCGGCTCCATGGCCCGGCAACGTGCGCGAGCTGCGCAACGTGCTCGAGCGCGCGGTGTTGCTGTGCCCGACCGGCAAGCTCATCGAGCCCGCGCACCTGCCGCGGTTTCACGCGCTCGGCGCCGTGCCCGACGAAGCGCCGCGCGCGCGAACGCCCGAGAAGGGTGCGCTGCAGTCGCGACTCGCCGAGACCGAGGTGTCCGTCTTGCGCGAGGCCCTGCAGCGCCACCACAACGTCATTCGCCGCGCCGCGAAGGAACTGGGCATGGACCCGGTCACCTTCGCGCGCCGCGCACGCAAGCTCGGCCTCACGCCGGGTCGGGGGCGGTAGCCGGCAACGTCAACTCCGCGGGACCGAACTTCTTGCGCAGGAAGAAGTCGACCGACGCCTTGCCCGGACCCAGCATCAGCAGCACGCCGAACATGATGACGTAGTCGACCTCCTGCAGGCCGACGAACGAGCGGAAGCCCTCGACGTCCTCCCACTTCGCGGTCGCGATGGCGACGAACATGGTCACCGCCAGCGGGCCCACGATGAGCCGCGTGCCGAGCCCGAGGATGATGAGGATGCCGCCGACCATCTCGAGGCCGGCGACGAACGGCGCCTGCAGCTCCGGCGCGGGAATGTTGAGGCTGCGGAAGTACTCGATGACGTCCGACAGGTGCTCGAGCTTGCCCTTGCCCGAGCCGAAGAAGACCGTGCCGACCACCACGCGCAACGCCAACAGCGACACCGACTTGCCGTGCAGCTCGAGCAACGAGATCACCTTGCCCCACAGCGCCTTCATCTTGGTCATGGCCCCTCTACGCAGGAGTGCACCGCTGGTTACAGCGACGACCGCTGGCTCAGCGCATTGATGCCCAGCGCCAGCACCTCGAGCAGCACCGCGAACCACCACCCTGCGCTCAGCAGCGACGTCGACAACACCACGCTCGGCAGGAGCCGCGAGGGTACCAGCGCGAAGAGCG
Source organism: Myxococcaceae bacterium (assembly GCA_046351675.1). Taxonomy (GTDB): domain Bacteria; phylum Myxococcota; class Myxococcia; order Myxococcales; family Myxococcaceae; genus Archangium_A. Next base: position 311,948 of record JAXLYB010000008.1, on the reverse strand, counting down.
TCGCGAGGAAACGAAACGGGAAGCCCAGCGCGGCGCCCACCACTGGCCGCTCGCAGGTGCCGGGCGGGTCCATCGGCTTGAGTCCCAACAAGCCCCGCGTCTCGACGCCGAGGGGAATCGAGACGCCCTCGCGCTCGACCACGAAGTTGGCGCGCGTCACCGAGAGGAGCGCCGAGGTGCGCTTGAGCTCGCCGAAGTCGGCGACCGGCTCGGTGCCGATGGCGCGCACCACGTCGCCTGACTTGAGGCCTGCTTGCGCGGCGGCGAGGCCGTCGATGACCTCGACCCGCGTGCCGTAGCGGCAGTCGTTGCCGAACTGCAACGCGCCGGCGAGCACCAGCAGCACGAAGGTGAAGAGCATTCCGCTGGCGCGCACCGCGAGTTGACGCGCGAAGGGAGTGTCTTCTGCGAAGGGCAGGAGCGGCCGCACCGCGCCGTGGACCTTGAGCCGGCGCGCGGCCAGGCGCTGCGGCAACGCCGACAGCAGCAGGAACATCAGCGTCGTCGCGAGGAGCAGCGCCATCGAGGCGGGGAGCGTACCGCCGTCTGGGTCAGCGACAACGCCACGCCGCTCGGGCGGTCGACGCCGCCCGTTCGCTCGACTGCGGTGCCAGGTGCCAATGCCGTGCCGGGGTTTCTCCTCACCCCGACCCTCTCCTCCTCGGGAGGAGAGGGAGAGAGGGTTACGGCACTGGGGACGACTTCATCCACCGCCTCGCGAGCACTGCGACTGCCGCCAACGCGAGTGCGGGTACCAGGTGGAAGACGACCACGTGCGCCACCGTGCCGTTCGGGCAATGGAAGTGCAGCGCGACCGCCCCGCCCGACGCCGCCGCGAGCGCGCCCGCCACGAGGTGCATCGGCTGCGCCGCGAAGCGCGTCGAGAAGATGACGACCAGCGCGACGGGGAGCAGCGCCATCTTGCACTCCGCGATGGCGCACCACATGCCGTCCATGAACGCGCCGCCCGGGTCGAAGCCCGACAGCCCGAGCACCGTGAGCAGCGACGCGAGCGCGAAGCCACCCGCGACCGCCCACCGCACGCGCACCGGCCCCGGCTTGAGCCACAGCAGGCTGCCCGCCGCCATGAAGACGAACCACATCACCGAGACCACCAGCTTCATCGCCGTCGAGCGGTGCTGCGCCTCGTTGCCGCCCATCAACACCGCGCCCGCCACGCCCATCACGCCGTTGAGCACCAGCAGCACCACGCCGTCGATCCACCACGCGCGCGGCTTGCCCTTGCCGAGCTCCGCGCGCGCCGCCGCCCCCAGCGCCGCGAGCGCGTCGTTCGAACGCTTCCCGCCGAGCTGGTCCACCGCCGACTCGAGCTTCTTGTCGGGCGTCATGGCCACACCCCCTTCAGCAGCTCGCGCAGCTTCTCGTAGCCGCGGTGCGCGCGCACCTTCACCGCCGACTCGGTCACGCCCGCGTGCAGCGCGATCTCCGCGAACGACAAACCTTCGAAGCGGTGCATGAGAATCGCCTCGCGCTGCGCCTCGGGCAGCTGATCCAACGCCGCGCGCACGGCCTTCTCGAGGCCCGGGTCGCGCTCGGTCGCCGCCACCGGCTCGGGCTCGGGCAACACGCCCTCGTCGGTCACGCCCTCGAACTTCGTGCGCCGCTTCGCATCACGCGCCGCGTTGGTCGCGATGGCGTACAGCCACGGCTTCAACTTCGCGCCTCGCTGGAAGCGCGCGCGCCCCTTCACCATCGACACGAAGGTGACCTGCGTGAGGTCGTCGGCCGCCGCGGAAGAGCCCGTCAACCGCTGGAGATAGCTGCGCACGCCCGGCGCATGCCGCGTGAAGAGCGCGTCGAACGCCGAGGCCGAAGCGGTGCCGTCGCCGTCGATGAAACGCTCCATCAAGACCTCGTCCGTCGGCTCGCTCACGGGAGTGGCGGCTGTTTACCCCCACACCTACGCACCACCAACGTCCTCGGTCACAGCGCGTCGTCACGAAAATGACGATTTGCCCCCGCGCGCGGGCCGTTAGGCATTCGCAAGGGCGGGGGAATGATCGGCACCACAGTCCTCAATTACCGGATCGGCCGGCAGCTCGGAGCGGGCGGGCTCGGCGTCGTCTACGAAGGCGAGCACACCCTCATCGGGCGCAAGGCGGCGCTCAAGGTGCTCAACCCGCAAGTCGCCGGCGACAAGAACATGGTCGCGCGCTTCCTCGCCGAGGCGCGGGCGGTGAACGCGATTCGCCACCCCAACATCGTCGACGTCACCGACTACGGCGAGGCCAACGGCCACTTCATCATCGTGATGGAGCTGCTCGAGGGCGAGACGCTGGCCGAGCGCATCGAGGCGCGCGCGAAGCTCGACGAGAAGCTGGTGGTCGGCTTCCTCTCGCAGACCGCGTCGGCCGTCGGCGCCGCGCACGAGTCGGGCATCGTTCACCGCGATCTCAAGCCCGAGAACCTCTTCCTCACGAAGTACCCGGACTATCCCGACTTCATCAAGGTGCTCGACTTCGGCATCGCCAAGCTGCTCCACGCGCAGGGCAACGGGCAGCGCACCACGCCGGGCCTCATCATCGGCACGCCCGCGTACATGTCGCCCGAGCAGTGCCTGGGCGAAGAGTCGCTCGACCACCGCAGCGACATCTACTCGCTGGGCGTCGTCGCGTGGCGCCTGCTCACCGGCAAGCTGCCCTTCGAGGGCAACGCGATGCAGATGATGCACGGGCACCTCGGCGGCACCATCGCGCCGCTCACCTCGTTCGGCGTCAGCGAGCACGTCTCGCGCATCGTCATGCGGTGCGTCGCGCGCGCCCCCGAGGAACGGTTCCAGACGATGAAGGAGCTGCGCCTCGCGCTCTTCTCGCTCGGCGCCCGCCCGCCCATCGCGTTCTCGGCCGAGGAAGCGCCGTCGCCCCCGCGCGCCGCGCCGCCGCCACCTCCGCCCGCGCCCGCACGCGCCAGCTCGCCCACCGCGGCCTCGCGCAACGCCGAGACGCGGCCACCGCTCAGCGCCGCTCCCGCTCCTGCCCCCGCCTCGCCCACGGGCGCGACCACCGCGCGGATGCCCGAGGCGCCGACGCAGACCGACGAGAAGGAGCGCATGCAGGCCATCGCGCTCGCCACCAAGCTCAAGGACATCATCAGCAAGCGGCTGCAGGCCGACTCGCTCAAGCTTCCCTCGCTGCCCGACGTGGCGATGAAGGCCATGGAGCTCGCGCACGATCCCGACGTGCGCTTCGGCGCCATCGCCTCGCAGCTCGAGAAGGACCCGTTCGTCAGCTCTCGTTTGCTGCGCGTCGCGAACAGCCCGCTCTTCGGTGGCATGGCGCGCGCGACCTCGATGGAGAGCGTCGTCTCGCGCCTGGGCATCAAGCAGCTGCTCGGCCTGCTGCAGGAGCTCGCCGCCGAGCAGGTCTACGCGTCGAAAGACCCGGTCATCCGCAACGCGTTCCGCGGCATCTGGGAACACTGCCTCGGCGTCGCGCACGTCTCGCGCGATCTCGCGGGGCAGCTGAAGAGCCTCGACCCGAACACCGCGTACCTCGGCGGGCTCTTTCACGACATCGGCAAGCCGGTCGTCGCGGCGCTGCTGCTCGAGGTCGAGCGCGCGTCACCGGCGTCGTTCATCAGCGGCGCGGTCTGGCAGCGCGCCATCGAGGAATGTCACCGCGACGTGGGCGCGATCATCGCCTTCCGCTGGTTCCTCCCGCGCGAGGTCGCCGGCGCCGTCGCCGACCAGGACCACTACGACTTCAAGCGCGGCCGCGCGTCGTGCGCGAACGTGGTGCGGCTGGCGAACGCGCTCTGCCAACGCGAAGGCCTCGACGTGCGCGCGCAAGACCCGGCGCTCCTCGCGCGTGTCATCGTGCAGGGCCGACAGCTGATGCAGCTGAGCGACGAGCAGCTCGAGCAATCGGCGAAGGGCATCGTGCAGCGCATCGCGAGCCTGACCGACGCGAACGGCGACGCCGAAGGTGGGTCGACGCGCGTGTTCGATCGCACCGGTACCTGAAACGAACTTCCCTCGCGCGCTCGCGGAGCTACGCTTTTGCGCGCTCCGTCGTGCGTCCTGCTCTCCTCGTCGCGGTGGTGGTCGTGTTCAGCGCGTGTCCGCGCGCGGTGCGGCCCGACGTGCGCGTGCCGATCACCTTGTCGCCGACGGTGTGGGCGCGCGACACGCAGATTCACTACTACGACGTCGCCGGTGACACCGAGGCCGAGCTGCGCGCCGAGCTCGACGCGAAGGGCCCCGAGAACGACGGCGTGCGCCACGACGCGTACACGAGCTGGTTCGTGACGTGGCGGTATCCGTTCGTGCACAGCGACCAGGGTTGCGCGACGGGGCCGGTGACGACCGACGTGAAGGTGGTGGTGACGCTGCCGCGGTGGCTCGGGTACGCCGATGAGACGCAGCCGTTGATGAAGCGGTGGCGGCGCTACCTCGATGCGTTGAAGACCCACGAGTCGGGGCACCGCGAGACGGGGTTTCGCGCGGCGAGTGACATCAGCGACACGTTGCAGGAATTGCCGCCGAAGGCGACGTGTGACGAGGTCGATGAGGCAGCGACGGTCGCGGCGAGGGCGGTGCTCGAGAAGTACCGAAAGGCCGACGCCGATTACGACAACGAGACGAGGCACGGAGAAGCGCAGGGCGCCGTCTTCCCGTAGTTCCCTCTCCTCTTCAGAGGAGAGGGTCAGGGTGAGGAGTAACCGAACGCTGATCTCCGAGGGTTCTCTCCTCACCCCCACCCTCTCCTCTGAAGAGGAGAGGGAGCCAGTTCACTCGTTGGTCGACCCACCGAGCGCATTGACCGACTTCTCCCAGAGCTTCTGGTTCGACTCGCCGATCTTCTGAATCTGCTTCTGCTGCGCCTTCTGCTTCTCGGCCTTGCTCTTGTCCTGCTGGTCCTTCTCCGCCGCGGCCTTCTCCTTCTCCTCGACCGCCGCCTCCCGCTGAGCGAGCTCCTTCTCCTTCGCCCCGAGCGCCGCCTGCCCGGCCTGATCCGCCGGCACGCTCTTGTCGACGATGGGCTGAGGCGACAGCTCACCCGTGGTCTCCACCACCTTCGCCTTCGGCGCCGCCGCCTTCTTCGACCCCTTGATGATCTCGACCTTCTGGCCCGCGACGAGCGAGGTCACCTGCGACGGAAACGCCACCACCACGACTGCCGCGAGCGCGAAGAGCATGGCAAAGAGTCTACCCACAATGCGCAAGCTCCTGCCCCTCCTGGCGCTCACCTGCGCGGCGTGCCCGAAGCCGGTCGATCCACCACCACCGCCGCTCGCGCTCACCGGCCCCACCTTCACCGCGCGCCTCGACGGCACGAGCCTCGTCTTCTCGCGCGACGCCACGACGCTGCTCACCCTGCCGATGGATTCGTTCCAGCTCGGCACCGTGCCCTCGCTCGACGACAACCTCAGCTACGACCCGTACTGGCTGCTGGTGAACGACGGCGTCTTCACCCCGAGCCAGCCGATGGGCTTCGCGTGGCGCGTGCCGACCGACGCGGTGCCGAGCCGTGACGGCGACGCGCTGGTGCTGACGCTCACCTACAACAAGAACCTGAGCGCCACGGTGCGCGCGACCGTCGATCCGCGCGGCCACCTCACGCTGCGCTTCGTGCCGCAGGGCACCAGCACGGTGGCGGTGATGCGCGTGCAAGTCCACGCCGACGCGACCGAGGGCTTCTACGGCCTGGGCGAGTGGTTCGACGGCATCAACCACCGCGGCAAGTTGCGGCCGATGCAATTGGAGCCCGACCTGAACGCCGAGAGCGCCAACACCGAGAACCACGTCACCACCCCGCTGCTCATCGGCTCGCGCGGGTGGGCGGTGTTCTTCGAGACGCGGCGCCACGGCGTGCTCGACGTCGCGAAGACGGAAGCCTCGACCATCGACGCGCTCTTCGGCACCGCGGAGTCGAGCAGCGACGGCCTCACCTTCCACCTCTTCTCCGCCGCCGAGCCGCTCGACCTCGTCGCGCAGTCGTTCGTCATCACCGGCACGCCGCGAACGCCCGCCGAGTGGGCGACCGGCCCGTGGATCTGGCGCAACGAGAACCGCGACCAGGCCGAGGTCGAAGACGACGTAAAGCAGCTGCGCGATCTCGACCTCGCGACGTCGGCGATCTGGATCGATCGCCCCTACGCCACCGAGGTGAACACCTTCGACTTCAACGCGACCCAGTTCCCCGACGCGGGCGCGATGATCAGCACCATTCACGCCGCGGGGCTGCGGCTCGCGCTGTGGCACACGCCCTACCTCGCGACCGGCGCCGCGCCGTTCTACGCGCAGGCCACGCAGCAGAACTACTTCCCACCCGGCCAGGGCGCGTGGCTCAACCGCTGGGGTCCGCCGCTCGACACCACCAACCCCGACGCCGTCACCTTCTGGCGCGGCCTCGTGCGGCGCTACGTCGACCAGGGCATCGAGGGCTTCAAGCTCGACTTCGCTGAAGACGTCGCGGCGGGCGTCTCGGGCCGCCGCAGCATGTGGCGCTTCGCTGACGGCTCGACCGACCGCACCATGGCCGACGGCTACCCGCGCCAGTACCACCAGCTCTACCGCGCGGAGCTCGGGAGCAACGACGGCTTCCTCCTCGTGCGTCACGCGCAGTGGGGCGAGGCGAGCGCGGGCGTCATCGTGTGGCCCGGCGACATCGACGCCACGCTCACCAGGGCCGGCGAGAAGTTCACCGACCGCGGCGGCAAGGAAGTCATCGGCGTGGGCGGCCTGCCCGCGGCGATTCGCGCCGGAGTGGGACTCGCGGCCTCGGGCTTCCCCTTCTTCGCGTCGGACACCGGCGGCTACCGGAACTCGCCGCCCGACAAGGAGACCTTCGTGCGCTGGGTCGAGCACTCCGCGCTGATGCCGGTGATGCAGACCGGCGACTCGTCGAGCCAGCCGCCGTGGCTCTTCACTCCGGAGAACGGCCGCGACGCCGAAGCGCTCGAGGTCTACCGCACGTTCGCGCGGCTCCACCTGCGCCTCTTTCCCTTCTTCTGGTCGCACGTGAAGCGGCCCGAGACGAAGCCGTGCGTGCGCGCGTTCGGCCTGCAGTTCCCCGCGCTCGGCCGGCACCCCGAAGACGAGTACGGGCTGGGGGACGAGCTGCTCGTCGCGCCCGTCGCGACGCGTGGCGCGACCACCCGCACGCTCATCAAGCCGCCCGGGCGATGGTTCGACTTCGATGATGGTTCCGAGCTCGTGGGGGTCGACGGCGCCGAGGTGACGGTCGCCGCGCCGCTCACGAAGCTGCCCCTCTTCATCGCCGAGGGCGCACTGGTGCCGATGCTCGAGCCGACGATGGACACGCTCTCGCCGACCACCGACCCGCAGGTGCACTCCTTCGCGAATGACCCGGGCACGTTGTGGGTGCGCGTGCAGCCCGCGGCGAGAGAGACGAGCTTCGCGGTGTTCGACGGCACGCAGCTGCGGCAGTCAGACCACGCGCTGCAGGGCAAGGCCGGCACTCGCTTCACGGGCGCGGTGGTGTGGGAGTTGCGCGGCGTGGCGGTGGGCGCAGTGACGCATGCGGGGGCGGCGGTGCAGGTGGTCGCTGATGAGGCGGCGCTGGCGGCGGTGGTGAGCGGTGTGGTGCACGTCGGCCAACGCACGCTGATCAAGACCCCGCTCGATGATCAGCCCACCTCGTGGAGTCCTTGACGCGCGGACGCAGGCGAGGGCGTCACTCCTCACCCCGACCCTCTCCTCCTCGGGAGGAGAGGGAGCTGATCATTTCAGTGCACCCCGCCTGCCACTCAGGTGTCGCGCTATCGTGCCTTCCATGATTCGCATCGTCGCGCTGTCCGCCGTCGGCTTCGCACTGCTCTTCGCAGCGTGCGGAATGCCTGCAGGAAAATGCACGCCGCAGAACTGCTCGTTCGGCTGCTGTGACAGCGCCGGGACGTGCCAGGGCGGCAGCGCAGCGGCCGCGTGCGGCACGCAAGGCGCGATGTGCCAGCAGTGCGCCTTCACGCAGACCTGCCAGCTCGGCGTCTGCGTCGCCGTCGGCGGCGGTGGACCGGGCGGTGGGTCCGGTGGTGGCGGCGGCACGACGGGTGGCGGCGGTGGCACCATGGGCGGCGGTGGCGGCACCACGGGCGGCGGCACTGGAGGCGGCACGACCGGCGGCGGCACCGGCGGCGGCACCACGGGCGGCGGCACCGGCGGCGGCACCACGGGCGGCGGCACCGGCGGTGGCACCACGGGAGGCGGCACCGGCGGCGGCACGACGGGCGGCGGCACCGGAGGCGGCACCACCGGCGGTGGCACCGGCGGCACCACCGGCGGTGGCGGCGGCACGCTCCCCGGCGACACGTGCGCGCTCGCGATGACGACCAGCGCGAACTCCACCACCAGCAACCTGAGCCTCACCGGCTTCGCGAACGACTACGACGCGAACACCACCTGCAAGGCGCGCCCCGGCTACGACCGCGTGTTCGCCATCACCGTGCCGGGCAACTCGCGCACCACCGCGGTGGTGACGCCCACTGCGACGCTCGACCCGACGCTCGCCTTCTATTCGTCGATCGCGGCGTGCGGCACGAGCTGCGTGAAGGCCGCCGACCTCGGCAACCCGGGCGACCCCGAGACGCTGAGCTTCGACAACACCTCGGCCAGCAGCGTCACCGTCTACCTCGTGGTCGACGGTTACACGGTGGTCGACTCCGCGGGCACGTTCACGCTCGCCCTCAGCACCATGGCGATTCCGCCTGACGACACCTGCAGCACCGCCACGGTCGTCTCGGCCAACGGCACGCTCACCTCGCAGACCACCGTCGGGTACACCAACGACTACGCGGGCGGCACCTACTGTGCGACCACCGACAACGCGCCCGATCGCGCCTACTCCCTCAGCGTTCCCCCGGGCCAGCGGGTCGCCGTGACCGTGACACCGACCTCGGCCTTCAACCCCATCGTCCAGCTCGTCGCCGCGCCGGCGAGCAACTGCACCGCCACCTTGACCTGCGTCGCGGGCACCGACCTCGCCACCGCCAGCAACCCCGAGCGCGCGACCTTCTACAACACCACCACCTCGACCCAGCAGCTCTACGCCATCGTCGATGGCGACGTGGCCGGCACCTTCACGCTCTCGACGCAGACGAACACGCCAATCGCCAACGACACCTGCAACACCTCGAACATCACCCTCGTCAACGGCTCGCGCACCGACTCGCTGACCGGCTTCACCGCCGACTACGGCGCGCAGAACGACTGCCTCAACCTCTCGGGGCCCGACCGTGTGTACAAGGTGACGCTGCTGTCGAACCAGGCGGTGTCGGTGTTCGCGACGCCGCAGGACGCGACGGCCACGGTCGGCGCGATGATCTTCAGCGGCGACTGCGAGCGGCCCGACGTGCGCGTGTGCGAGGCGAACATGGCCGGCACGTCCGCCAATTCGGCGAACGTGGCCTACACGAACTCGACCGGCGGCACGCAGACGGTCTTCGTGGTGATCGGCTTCTACACGCCGGTGCCGGTCAACACGAACGTCACGATCAGCACCACCATCCTCTGACTCAGGGCGCGCTGGGCGGCGCGGTCGGAGCAGGCGCCGCCGGATCCGCGGGGATCGGCTGCACCGGCGTCGGCAGCGGCTGCGGCAACGCGGGCGCCATGCGCTGCGCCGTCGCCACCGCGTCGAGGTAGTTGCCCTTGCGCTTGAGCGCCGCGGCCCGCTGGTACGCGATGAGCGCCTGGCCCCAATCGCCCTCGGCTTCCCACGCCACGCCCAGGTCGTACCAGGCGCCGTCGTTCTCCGGCTGCTTCGCCACGAGCTGGTTGAAGTAGTCGATCGCCCCGCGCCACTGCGACGAGAGCAGCATGTTCACGCCCATGTCGAGCTCGCCACCGTCTTCCAGCGGGAGCTCGGCCCACGCGCGCCCCGGCGTCAGCGTGCGCTCGAAGCGGTTGGTGACGTTGTCGGCGGTCTGTCGCACCAGCGCGGGCGCCATCGCCGGGTTGCCGCTCTGCGTGTCCCAGAACGACCAGTCGTACGGCTCGCGCCCGTCGTTGGTGCGCAGCACGACGCGCACGCGCAGGCGCGCGTTCGACACCGGCCCGCTCGAGGTGAGCTCGGTGCCGACGCCGCTCTCGGTCAAGGTGATGGTCAGCACGCCATCGCCGCACGGAGCCGTGGGACACACGCCGTACCCGAGCTTCGCCAGGCGCGCCTCGAAGCGCTCGCGCACCAGCTCCTCGGCGTTGATCGGCACGGGGATCTCGCCGCGGAACAGACCGTTCATCACCGCGTTCTCCGCCTGCTGCCCCGCCGCGCGCACCACGGTCAGCGAGACCGTGCGCACCGCGCTGAAGTCACCTTCCGGCGGCGCCGGCCGGCTGAAGCGCAACACCGTCTGGCAGCCAGAAGCCGCCATCATCACCCCGAGAAGCACGATCACGCGTCGCATGCCGCCGAATCGTACCCGCGCTACAAGCCACGGCCATGTCCTTCGCGTTCTCCGAAATGTTCCCGCTGGCGCACCACGACGTGCCGTGGCGCAAGTTGACCGCAGACTTCGTCGGCACCTTCGAGGCGAAGGGCCAGCGCTTCCTCGAGGTCGACCCGAAGGCGCTCACGCTGCTGACGAAGACCGCGATGCGCGACATCTCGCACCTCCTGCGGCCCGGTCACCTGCAGCAGCTCAAGAACATCCTCTCTGACGCCGAGGCCTCGAAGAACGACAAGTTCGTCGCGCTCGACCTGCTCAAGAACGCCAGCATCGCGTCGGGCATGGTGCTGCCGATGTGCCAGGACACCGGCACCGCCATCATCAAGGGCAAGAAGGGCCAGCGCGTCTTCACCAACGCCAATGACGAAGAGGCCATCGCGCGCGGCGTGTACGAGACCTTCACCGAGACCAACCTGCGCTACTCGCAGCTCGCGCCGCTGACGATGTTCGAAGAGAAGAACACCGGCAGCAACCTCCCCGCGGAGATCAAGCTCGCGGCCGTCGAGGGCGACGAGTTCAAGTTCCTCTTCATGACCAAGGGCGGCGGCTCGGCGAACAAGAGCTACCTGTTCCAGGAGACCAAGGCGATTCTGAACCCCGCCTCGCTGCTGAAGTGGCTCGACGAGAAGCTGCGCACGCTCGGCACCGCGGCGTGCCCCCCGTACCACCTGGCCGTCGTCGTCGGAGGCACCTCGGCCGAGCTCGCGCTCGAGACCGCCAAGCTCGCGTCGGCGCGCTACCTCGACTCGTTGCCCACGAAGGGAAGCCCGAGCGGCCACGCGTTCCGCGATCTCGACTTCGAGGTCGAGGTGCACAAGCTCACGCAGCGCATGGGCATCGGCGCGCAGTTCGGCGGCAAGTACTTCTGCCACGACGTGCGCGTGATTCGCCTGCCGCGCCACGGCGCCAGCTGCCCCATCGGCATCGCGGTGAGCTGCTCGGCCGACCGCCAGGCGCTGGGCAAGATCACGAAGGACGGCGTCTTCCTCGAGCAGCTCGAGCAGGACCCGGCGAAGTACCTCCCCGAGGTCGACGAGGCCGCGCTCGGCGGAGAGGTCGTGAAGATCGATCTCACCCGCCCGATGGCCGAGATCCGCGCCACGCTCTCGAAGTACCCCATCAAGACGCGCCTCTCGCTCACCGGCCCGCTCATCGTCGCCCGCGACATCGCGCACGCGAAGCTCAAGGAGCGCCTCGACGCCGGCCAGGGCCTCCCCCAGTACTTCAAGGACCACGCGGTCTATTACGCGGGCCCCGCGAAGACGCCCGCCGGCATGGCCTCGGGCTCGTTCGGCCCCACCACCGCCGGCCGCATGGACAGCTACGTCGAGCTCTTCCAGAAGCACGGCGGCTCGCTGGTGATGCTCGCCAAGGGCAACCGCAGCAAGGCCGTCACCAATGCGTGCAAGGCGTACGGCGGCTTCTACCTCGGCAGCATCGGCGGCCCGGCCGCGCGCCTCGCGCAAGACTGCATCAAGAAGGTCGAGGTGCACGAGTACCCCGAGCTCGGCATGGAAGCGGTGTGGAAGATCGACGTCGTCGACTTCCCCGCGTTCATCGTCGTCGATGACAAGGGCAACGACTTCTTCTCGGGCCTCTTGCCCGACGGCACCAAGGCCTGAGCGCCGAGCGACAGCGCAAACCTCGCGCACCGCACGCGTTGCGTTCGCGCTGAGTCGAATTCCAAGTGAAGACGCGCCACTTCACGGTGGCTGCGCGCATGCAGGTCTTCCCGCGCGGAGGTCCCACCATGCACAGTCTTCGCGCGTCCCTCGTCCCTGCCCTCGCGGCTGGACTCCTCGTCGCTTGCGGTCCACTCCCCAACCAGAACGATGGCGGCACCGACGGAGGCGGCAACGACACCTGCCTCGCGTTCCCCAAACGCCTCGACGCCGACTACACCGTCGAGCGCGGCTGCTGGCTGGTGCTCGAGACGCCCACGCTCGCCGCGGGCATCACGGTCACCATGAAGCCCGGCGCGAAGCTCGTCTTCTCCGCGGGCACCGGTCTCACCTTCTCCGCCGACCAGGTGCTCACCGCGGTCGGCACGGCTGATCTGCCCATCCTCCTCACCGGCGCGGCGCCGACCCGCGGCTTCTGGAAAGGCCTCAAGTTCGACGGCACCGCGAAGGTCAGCACGCTCGACTACGTCACCGTCGAGTACGGCGGCGACACGCAGGCCGACGCCGACGCCGCGAACGTGAAGTTGATCGCCGACAGCCGGGGCGCGCGGCTCGCGATGAGCCACTCCACGGTGCGCGAGAGCGAGGGCTTCGGGCTGTGGTTCACCGGCAGCGCCGTCATCTCCGCGTTCCAGTCGAACGTCATCACCGCCAACACGCTCGGGCCCGCGAGCCTCGACGCCGAGACCGTCGGCCGCCTCGACGCGACCTCGACCTTCACCGGCAACGGCAAGGACGAGCTCGAGGTGCGCAGCTCGCGCCTCGTCACCAGCGCCACCTGGTCCGACCTCTCGGTGCCGTACCACCTCACGTCCGACCTGAGCTCGTCGGGCACCGCGTCGCTCGTGCTGCAGCCCGGCGTGAAGCTCATCTTCCCGCCCGAGGCCGCGCTCACCATCTCGGGAGACACCGCCACGCTCGTCGCCGACGGCACCCAGGCGAAGCCCATCATCTTCACCGGCGAGACGCAGGCGCGCGGCGCGTGGGAAGGCGTGGTGTTCGACGGCAGCAACTCGAGCACCAACCTGCTGCGCTGGGTGACCATCGAGTGGGCCGGCAACACCTCGTCTGACGCGAAGGCCGCGGCGCTGGTGCTGAAGGCCGACAGCCACGGCGTGCAGGCGAAGCTCGACCACGTCACCCTTCGCCAGAGCCAGGGCTTCGGGCTGCGGCTCTTCGGCAGCGCGGTGGTCTCGACCTTCACCAACAACGTGCTGACCGCCAACGCGCTCGGGCCGGCGCTGGTCGACGCGAAGGCGGTGTTCCAGCTCGGCCCCGACTCCGCGTTCCACGGGAACGATCTCGAGGTCATCACCGTCGAGGGCAGCTACGTCAGCGGCGACGTGGTGTGGAAGGCGCTCGACGTGCCCTACCGCTTCGTCGGCGTCAGCCTGAGCCCGCAGTCGGTGTGGACGCTCGCCGCCGGCGTGGTGCTCGAGATGGGCGCCATGTCTCGCCTCGACGTCGGCGGCTCGGACGCGGTCGGCTTCCACGCCGCGGGCACCGCCACCGCGCCGGTCGTCATCACCGGCGTCACCAAGACCAACGGCTCGTGGGACGGCATCGACTTCGACACCACGCTCAACGCGTCGAACATCTTGAACTACTGCACCATCGAGTACGGCGGCGGCGGCGCGCGCTTCGGGTGGAAGGCGATGATCAACTCCCACAGCGACAGCCACGGCGTGCAGGTCACCGTCACCAACTGCACGGTCCGCCACAGCGCGCTGTGGGGCATCTACTTCACGAAGTGGCAGACGGGCCCGGTGACCGGCAACACCTACGCCGACAACGCGTCGGGTGACTACTTTCACGACCCGTGACGAGCGCCTCCTGGGGCTACAGTGCGACGTCATGGACGCGCGCTCGTGGCTCTCGAAGGTCGGTCTCCCGGTCGCCGTCGACGTGGCCGCGGTCAGGGAATCGCAGCAGGTGCTGTGGGGCGTGCTCGACGAGGCGAAGAAGGCCAGCCTCCCGGCCACGCCCTCGGCGTTGAACGCGCTCTACCAGTACCGCGTGCCGAAGCTGTCGGCCGACGGCTCGTGCTCGCTGCACGACGAGCTCGACCCGAAGCCGTACGAGCTGGGCGCGGTGCTCGGGGGCCGCACCATTCAGAACTCCTTCGCGCTCATCACCGTCGACGCGCTGGTCGAGAGCGTCAACGCGCGCCTCAAGGCCGACTGGCTGGGCGTCTACCAGCTGCGCACCCTGCCCTCGGGCCCCGCGCTGGTGAAGCTGGCCTACCGCGGCGTGGAATCGCGCGCCGAGTTCCCGGTGACGCCCGAGTTCGCGAAGTCGTCGAACAACGCCACCGTCGCGTTGAGCGGCAAGGCCTTGGTGCTCGATGACGTGCGCGCCCACCTCGCGGCCGGCGGCGCGTATTACGAGTGCGACCCGAAGGTGCAGTCGGAGGCGTGCGTGCCGCTGCTCGACCCCAACGGCAAGGTGGTCGGCATCGTCGACGCCGAGAGCAGCACCCCGCGCTTCTTCGACGCGGCCCGCCTCGCGCTGGTGGCCTCGCTGGCGATCGAGGCCGTCTCGCACCTGCCGCGCTGATTTTGGTGCGTTCGCACGCGGCTTGGTTACGCTGCCGCGCATGCGTAAATCATTTACGGTCTTCGGCGCCGTGGTCGCGGTCCTCGTGCTGGTGTTGGCGTTCGGCGTGGGCTGCGCCGGCCCGGCGTACGTCGCGGGCAAGCGCGTCGCCCCGAAGTCACCCGACGACGTGGTGCACGCCGAGGCGCGCATGGACACGTCTGACGGGCTCAAGCTGCTGGTGCAGAGCTGGAAGCCGCAGGGCGAGTCGAAGGGCGCGCTCGTCATCGTGCACGGCCTGAAGGACTACGCCGACCGCTACGCTGACTTCGCCGCCGCCTGCGCGCGCCGCGGGTACGAGGTGCACGCGCTCGACCTGCGCGGCCACGGTGACTCCGAGGGCGACCGGGTGTTCATCAACCGCTTCGACGAGTACCTGGGCGATCTCGATCTCTTCATGAAGCGCGTCTCGGGCGAGGCGAAGGGCAAGCCCGTCTTCTTGATGGGCCACTCGATGGGCGGCGCCATCGTCACGCTCTACACGTTGACCGAGAAGCCGAAGCTCGCGGGCCTCATCACCTCGGCGGGCGCGCTGCAGACCGACGCGCCGGGCGGCCTGGTGGGCGCGGTGAAGTTCTTCTCGGTGGTCGCGCCGCGGCTGGCGGTGTTCGAGCTCAACGACGCCGACTTCTCGCGCGACCCGAAGGTGGTGGCGTCGATGGCGAACGATCCGCTCATCTTCGACGGCAAGGGTCCGGCCCGCACCGCGAGCGAACTGCTCGGCGCCATCGCGCGCATCCACGAGCTGGGCGGCAAGGTGAACGTGCCGCTGCTGACGCTCCACGGCACGGTCGACAAGGTGACGCCGCCCGCGGGCTCGGCGTGGCTGGTGAGCAGCGCGAGCACCACCGACAAGACCGAGCAGAAGTTCGAGGGCCTCGCGCACGACCTGCTGCACGAGCCCGAGGCCGCGAAGGTGGTCGAGACCATCCTCGGGTGGATGGACTCGCACGTCGCGCCGCCCGCCGCGCCCGCGCCCGCCGCGACGCCTTGAGGCGCGCCTTGGCGAGTGCGGTGCCTCCTGCACGAGCCCGGAGCGCGCGCGACGCCATGAGCGAGCCCGCAGCCCCTGCCGCGACGCCTTGATCTGCGGCCGCCGCGACGCGGTGAGGTGCGCGGTGCCTGCACCGCGACCGAGGCCGCGAACGCTCGCACCTCGCGAGCCACTTCCGCGACGCCTCGAGCTGCCCAGCGCCCGCCCGCTCGCACCTCGCACCGCCCAGCGCCTTCCGCACGCCTTGAGCTGCCCTTGGCACGTGCGGTGCTCTACCGCCGCACGCCATGAGCCCGCTCCTCGACGACCCCTTTCAGATTTCCGTGAGCCCGGGGCGTCGTCGCCAGTCGGTCAGCGCGCCGCGACAGCGCCGTCACGGCCCGAAGTGGTGGGCCGCCCTCGCCTCCTCCCTCGTGCTGCTCGCCTGCCCGCCGCCCACCCCCGCGCCGGGCGATGCCGGTGACGATGCGGGCGCGCCCGACGCCAGCGTGCTCGACCCCGACGCGGGTACCCCCGACGCGAGCGTGCCCGACCTCGACGCCGGGCCCGGGCTGGTCGACTGGCGCAGCGTGCGTGGCGCGCCCTGGACCGTGAGCCCCTCGCTCGGCAGCTTCGCCGGAGCACCCTTCGCGCTCAGCTCGTCCCGCTTCGCCCTCGAGCGCTGCGACGACGGTGGCGCGTGCAGCTGGGAATGGCGCGACCTGCAGACCGGCGCGGTCACCGCGACCGTGGCTGATCAGCGCTCGCTCTTCTCTTCGCTCGTCTCGCCCGACGGCACCCTGCTCTCGAGCTTCACCGTGAAGGCGACCAGCTCGTGCGCGAGCGGCGGCGCGGTGATGCCCGTGTACACCACCGACTGGAACGTGGTGCGCACCGACGACGGCGCGCTGACCACGCTCGCGCACGACTTCGTCACCACCGAGTTCGTCGACCCCGCGTTCCTCTCGAGCCGCTGGGCGCGCGCGTACCCCGTCGACGCGAGCGCGTGCTCGTGGGGCGACGCCGAGCTGCGCGCGACCACCCCACCCTGGGACGCCCCACGGACGCGCCTGCCCAACGCCCATTACGTCGAGACCGAGCTCGCCGACGGCCGCTTCCTCGTCACCAGCCCGCAGGAACAGGTCTACGTCGCCCACCCCGACGACCCCGCTGACGTCGACGTCATCACCAACCAGTACACGACGCTCGGCCACGGCGGCCCCTTCGTGCACGTCTTCAGCGGTCTCTTCGTACGCGAGGTCGTCAGCTACGAGGTGGCCACCGGCGTCACGCGCCGCACCGCGAACGACCTCACCCAGGCCGACTGGCTCGCGGAGTTCTCGTCCGACCGCTTCGCCGTGGTGTGCACCGTCGAAGACCCGCAGCGCGTGCGCACCTGCCGCGCCATCGACGGCCGCGGGGAATTGCCCGTCGCGACCTGGCGCACCGCCCGCTTCAACGGCGCCCGCACCCAGGCGCTCGCGGGCCGCGTGGGCGTGGTGGTGTACCTCGACGAGCGCGGCGTGCTGGTGCGCCGCAACCTGCTCGACGGCCGCGAAGACGTGCTCGACGTGCCGGTCGGGCGCTTGCGCGTGGTCGCTGACGGCCAGGGCGTGGTGCTCGCCACCGACGACGCGTTCTTCGCCATCGACGCCGAGCAGGTGACGCGCATCGAGGGGCGCCGCGCCGGCTTCCTCGAGTCGCGCGCCAACGGCAGCGTGCTGTTCGTCACCACCAGCCCCTCGGGCGGCGAGAACTGGCTGACCGCGTGGCACGTGCCCGGCCGCCGCCTCGCGCGCCTCACCGACTCGCTCAACTACAACCCGCCGTTCAACGCGCCGCTCGAGGCCGACGGCGTCTGCAACGCGCCCGGAGTGGTGCGCCACGCGGGCCGCCCGCGCGACTCGGCGGCGCAGCCGGCGACGTGGCTCCACTTCACGGAGTTCGTGCCCCAGGCCTCGCCCAGGCTGCGCGTCTTCGTGGTGCCAGTCGACCTGCACACGCCGCCGCGGCTGGTGCTCGAGACCGTGCCCGACCGCTGCGGCACGCCGCTCGCTTCGCGGGGAGGCGAGACGCTCTGGCTGCCGCTCCCCGGAACCGGTGCGGGAGAAGTCGAGCTGGTGGTCGCGCGCACGCCGTGAGGCGCGCCGCGGTCAGGGCACGTTGACGACGGTGTTGATGGGCGTGAACCGGCACGGGTTCGCCGCGCCGAAGTTCACCTTGCCCACCACCCACATGTCCTTGGTGGTGCTCATGCCGCGCGTCTGCGTCGTGATGAGCTGACCGCCGCAGTACACCTTCACCGTCGAGGTCACGACCTGCGGCGAGGCGGCGTACGAGTACATGTGCACGCCGATGGAGTAGTCGATCATCTGCACCGGGGTGTTGATGCGGATGTTCTCCGGGCCCTGGCCGGTGATGTCGTCACGGTCGAGGCTGGGGTTGTTCGCGGCGTTCGCGCTCCACACCGGAATGTCGGTGATGAAGTCGCAGTCCCACACGCTGTTGAACCAGCTGCCGGCCAGCGACGGGTTGCCGGAGTTCGGGTGCAGCAGGTGCAGGTCCATGTCGTTGGGGTGGTTCCAGGTCAGCTCGATCCACAGGTCGCCGTTCGCGGTGACCGTGATGGGCGTCGTGCACTGCGCCATGCCGCCGAGGCCGTCGTTCACGTTGAACGTCACGAGGTGCGTGCCCACCACGTCGGCGAAGTAGGTGGTGCTGGTGCAGCTCGTCGGCGCGCTGAAGTTGCCGTTGCTCGTCGCCGGCCGCGACTGGATTCCCCAGCCGCACGTGACCGCGCCGGGCGCCATGATGGTCGGCGACAACGTCACCGTGGAGTTCGCGGGCACCGTCATTGGCGCCGGGCAGCTCACCGCCACGCCGCAGGTCGCCGAGGTGCGCGCCTTGCCCGTGCCGTTGAGCGTCGCCTTGTACGGCACCGCCGCCGCGCCCTGCTGCGCGGTGACCGTCAGCTCGCCGGTGTGCGCGCCGGTGGTGTACGGGCGGAAGCGCACCAGCATCGTGCGCGACTGGCTGGGCGCGAGCGCGCCGAGCGTCAGGCCCGAGGTGATGGCGAACTGCGGGCAGCCGCCGGGCGTCACGCACGAGCCCGCGCCGATCGCCGCGTTGTCGGCCTGGGTCAGCGTCGCGCTGTTGAGCGTCACCGACATCGCGCAGGTGTTGGTCACCACCACGGCCTGCTCGGGCGAGCCGCACTCCAGCTCGGTGGCGTTGAAGTTCACCGGCGACGGGCTGATGGTGAGGCAGCTGGGCGAGATGGTCGCGTCGAGCAGCACCACCGCCTGCGCCGCGCCCGGCGTGGAGACGTTGAAGAGCACCTCGCCCGTCACCGCCTGCGCGGTCTGCGTCATCATCTGCGGCGCGGCGTGCACCGTCACCGCGGTCGACTGGCCCGGGTTCAGCGTCACGTCGATGGGGTTGGCGGGAATGGTGAACGTCGGGTGCGTGGTCGGCGAGAGGCCAATGCCGTTGAAGTAGCAAACCTCGTTGGGCGTGGTGCCGAGGTTGGTCAGCGTGAAGCTCAGGTCGCGCTGATCAGGCACCGACATCAGGCCGAACGAGAGCGTGGTGGGCGTCAGCGTGTAGTTGCACGGCGGCGCCGACATCGCCTCGGCCGTCACGCGCACCCGCACCTCGGGGTTCGAGACGTCGTTCGAGTAGATGGTGATTTCCCATTCCTTCGGGCCCGCGCTCGCCGGGGTGATGCGAATCGGGAGGTTGAGGCCCTGGCCGGCGATCGCCTCGATGCCCTGCGCCGGGTCGTAGGTCGGCGGCGCCACGGTGTGCGTGCAGGTGTTGTTCATCTGGTCCCAGTCGCCGACGCAGATTTCGGCGTCGGTGCCGTTGATCGACCGCACCTCGTAGAGCGTGCCGCCCATGCCGTCGACGCCGAGCATCAGGTTCGCGCGCGGGTCGGGAGGCACCGGGCGGTTGCCGACGTTCGCGACGCGCAGCGTGCGCTGCACGAAGGTGCCGGGGTTCGAGCCGGGCGTGAAGCCGATGCGGCCGATGGCGAAGATGGGCGAGGGCGTGACCTGGATCTTCGGGCCGCCGCCGAAGCCCTTGAGCGAGACCGAGAGCTGCGGCTGGCTCGAGAAGCTGGTGACCGCGATGAGGTGGTCCTGCTTGGGCCCGAGCGCCACGGGGCGGAACTCGAGCGTGGTGACGGCGGAGCCATCGGACCACACGCCCATCGCGTCACGCGTCGCGGCGGGCACCACCAGGGGCGCGGGGCTGGTCACCGCGAACACGGGATCAGCCGTGCGCAGCTCCGACAGCTCGGCGTCGATGGAGCACGCGTTCGACCACGTCACCTTGCCGGGCTTCACCGCCGAGGGCTGCACCGAGCCGAAGTGCGCGCCGAGGCCGGCGGCGTCGTCCGGCGGCTCCGCCTTCCAGGTCAGGCACGAGCTCACGCCGCGGCCCATCAGCTTCACCTTCTTCTGCGGGCACGAGTCGGCGCGGCGAATCAGGAAGTCGCCCATGAAGTCGCCGACGTCAGACGGAGTGAAGACCACGGTCAGCACCGGCGCGGTGCCGGGCTGCACGTCGAGGCGGCCGCCCATGATGCCCTGCACGTCGAACACGCCGACCGGAGCGCCGGTGACGCCGCCCGCGGTGACGGTGGCGGTGGCGACGCCGTCGTTGCGCACGCTGATGTCGTGCGTGAGCGTCGAGCGCAGCGGCACCGAGCCGAAGTCGATGACCTCGGGCACGTCGCACTGGCCGGCGATGCCGCGGCCGGTGAGCGTGAGCGGCGAGGCGTTGGCGCCCTGCGGGCGGAGCTGGAGATCAGCCTCGTAGTCGACGGTGAGGCCGTCGGTGACCGGCGGCGTGAAGGACACCGTGAGCTGCGTGCGCTCGGTGGGGTTGAGCACCACCGTCGGGTCCCAGCGCACTTCGAACGCGGCGTTGGGAACGAGGGCGAGGTTCAGGTTGGTCGGCGAGCCGGCGACGAGCGCGA
Source organism: Myxococcaceae bacterium (assembly GCA_046351675.1). Classification (GTDB taxonomy): domain Bacteria; phylum Myxococcota; class Myxococcia; order Myxococcales; family Myxococcaceae; genus Archangium_A. The sequence continues at coordinate 291,289 of JAXLYB010000008.1, read as the reverse complement.
ACTCCGACATGGTGAAGGCGGCGCGGCCGACGTTGCGCACGTAGATGAGCTGGTCGCGGCGGCCGCCCATCGTGGTCGCGGGGAAGTCGACGCGGGCCGAGGAGTCACCCTCGACGCCCATGGCGCTGTCCCATTCCCAGCGGACTTCGCCGGCGATGCTTTCGGCGCCCTGGCGGCGGCACTCGCAGCCAACGACGATGACGGACAACCAGAGGATCAGGAACGGGTGGCGGTGGGAGCGCACGGTGGGCGCGCTTAGCACGCGCGTCGAGATGATCGGAACGGGCGGTCCGGGTTTCTCGAATGGTGAGAATGTTCCGAGGCGACGCGGGGCTGGCGGTGCGTGTGACGTTCCCGGCGGTGGGCGCTGGCGACGTCACGCGCATGGGCCGCTCGCGATGCGTGTGACGTTCCCGGCGGTGCGCGCTGTCAGAGCAGCCAATTCGTGACAACCGACCCCACTCTCGAGAACGCGCGTCGCGCCGAGGGGCACGTTCGCCGTTCGGCACCGCGCAACACCCCGAGCAGACCCGCGTCCCATCAAGGCCCAGCTCCGAAAAGCAACCGGCCTCCCCCGCCACGAAGGCGAAGGAGGCCGTCGACACCATCAACCAGGCCTCACCTCACGGCCCGCGCGGAGGCGGCGGCGTCCCACCACCCGAGCCACCCGAGCTGCCACCACCCAGCGTCCCCGCGGGAGCGCACGCCGGCGGAGGCGTCTCACACGGCAAGCACCCACCCATGCCATCGGGCCGGCACTCCGCGGTGCACGCCCACTGCACGAGCTCGCACGTCGGGTCCGCGCTGCACGACGTCGGGTCCAGCCCGTAGCAGTGCTCCGGCGTCACCGGCACGCACACCGTCTGCGACTGGCACGGCGGGCACGCCCCACCCGGCAGGCACGCGGGGCACGCGGAGATCTGCTCGACCGCGCAGTCAGACCGCAGGCGGCACGACACCTCATCGAGGCCCGCGCACGTATCGACCGGGCGCGACTCGCAGACGTACGTGGTGGTGCACGGCGGGCACGGCGCACCAGGCGAGCACGCGGGGCACACGCCGACCTCGGTGAGCTGGCAGTCGCTGCGCGCCGCGCAGGCCGCGACATCGAGACCGCTGCACACGTCGTTCACCGGGCGCGACACGCACAGCTGCTGCGTCTGGCACGGCGGGCAGGTCTGGCCAGGCGCGCACGCCGGGCACGCGGTCACTTCCTCGATCATGCAGTCAGGGCGCGACGCGCACGCCGCCGGGTCGAGGTCAGCGCAGCTGTCGGTCACCTGGCGCACGTCGCAGGTCACGGTGGTCACGCACGGCGGGCAGGTGTTGCCGTTGTCAGGGTCGCACGCCGGGCACGCGGTGATCTCACGCAGCTCGCAGTCGGGCCGCGCAGTGCAGGAGTTCACGTCGAGCTCCCAGCACGCGACCGGGCCAGCGTCGACGCAGATGCCCGCGGGCGCCGGGGGCGAGCCCTGGCAGCCGACCGTGGGGCAGTCACCGCCGAACGTGCTGGGAATCTCCACGCGGCAGTCGCGGCGCGTCGCGCAGACGTCGAGCGAGAGCGACGAGCACGGCGGCGGACCCGAGATGCAGTGGGGCACGTCGCAGCCGCAGTTCACGCAGTCACAGAGCGCCTCGCTCACGTGGCAGTCGGTGCGCAGGCCGCACGCGGTGAGGTCGAGCGACTCGCACGACGGAGGAGGACGCACCTCGCAGTGCGGCGCGATGGGGCGGTTGCAGGTGCACGACGTCCCGGTCGACGGGTCGCAGAAGCACGGAGCAGGCGCGCCGCCACCGGTCTCGTTCGAGCCGTCGACCAGCACGCAATCAGGGCGCAGCTGGCAGGTCGTCGCGTCGAGCGAGTCGCAGGTCGGCGGGCGCGCGGTCACGCAGCGCTGCTCGGCCTGGCAGGGGAAGCACGGGGTCAGCGAGTCCGACGAGCACGCGCTCACGCACGCCGCCGTCTCGAGCTGGCAGTCGCTGCGGCCGCCGCACTGCGCGACGGTCAGCTGCTCACACGCGACCGGCGTGGCGACCACGCAGCGAAACGCATCACACGGCAGACAGCCGCCGTGGCCATCGGGGCGACAGAGCGCGTCACACGCGAGCTGCTCGGCGCGACAGTCCGAGCGCTGGCCGCAGGTCGTGCGATCGAGATCGGCGCACGGCACCAGCGGCTGCTGTGTGACGGGAGGCTGGAAACCGCGACCGCACGCAGCTGCCAGCAACAACGAGACGCCCAGGAACGTCGTTCGAAGGTTGGTGTTCATGGTGGGCCGCAGAGCACCTGCCGGGCCAACCGGGTCGCACCAATGGGTCCAAAGGGTTACTGCCGCGCACCTCGCGCCCTTCTCAGATTTTCGAAAGGCGGCCTTGCGCCAGCGAGCGACTTTTCGAGGCTCAGTACGTGATCAGCGCCGAGTCGCCCTGCTGCTGCACGTGCGTCGGATGACGGTTCAACCCGATGGTGAGCCGCGTCGCCTTGCCCTGCTTGCTGACGGTGAGCGTGTGGAGCTCGGGGTCGCTCAGCTTGATGACGTGCTCGCCGATGGGAGGAATGCCCGAGACGTCGAGCACCAGGCGCGGCGGGTTCTGCAGCGCGCGCACCAGCGTCACCTCTCCACCGGCGACCGGGTCGACCGCCACGCGCACCGAGCCGCTGACGCGCGAGATGGTGACGAAGCGCGCCGCGCCCGAGGGCACCGGGGTCGCGCTGAGCGACGCAGGTTTTGCGGCCGAGAAGACGGTGCGCGTGACGATGGGCGCGGGGCGCGGCGCTTCCTGCAAGCGCGCGGCGACGACGGCCTTGCGCGGCGCGGGCGGCGCGACGACGGGCGCAGGCGCCGGCGGCGGCTCGGGACAGGTCGGCACGAACGTCGAGGGATCGAACCGGCAGGCGAGCGACGGGTCGATGGCCACCGGCGGCGGCGCCGGCTGCGTCTGCGGCAGCGCGATCAGCAACACCACCGCGGCGGCGAGCGCGGCGAGGCCCGACCAGCGACGGCGCATCGAGGGCGGCGTGGGGCGCGGGCGGAGCACGGTGCCGCGCTGCACGTTCTCGCAGAGGTAGTCGATCAGCGCCGAGGCGCGCGGGTGGAGGAAGCGCGTGAAGCGCACGCCGAAGCCGCCGCGATCACCCAGGTCGCGGCTCCAGGCCACCTCGCCCTCGGCGAACTGCAGCACCTTGCCCGCCACTTCGAACGAGAGCTGCACCACCGTGCCCGGCGCGGGCGGGTGCGGCATCAGCAAGAACATGCCGGTGGTCGACAAGTCGCCAGAGAGCACCTTCACCACACGCTCTCCGCCGATGGTGACGTGAACGGGGTACTTGAAGGCCGTGCGCGTGGAGCGCTCAGGAAGCGTTTCGGTCGGAGCAACGTGGTGCATGGGTTCCCTCGCGGTGCAGCGTCGAGTGCTACAAGTCTGTGCTGACTGCGACAGCCCGCAAGTTTTCGACTGATCATCGCGCCCCCATGAGCCCCGTTCCCGTCACAGGCGTCGTGCTTTCCGGTGGTGGTGCACGCGGCGCGTACGAGGCCGGCGTGCTCGCGGGCATCGTCGAGGCGCTGGGCGCTGATCAGGATCAGGCGCGCGGCCCGGTCTTCCAGGTGGTGGCCGGCACGTCGGTCGGCGCGATCAACGGCGCGTGGCTCGTCGCGCACGCCCACCAGCCCGGCCACGCGCTCTCAGAGCTGCGCCGCACGTGGGGCAGCCTCCGCCTCGAAGAGCACCTCCAGGTCGACGTGAAGAACCTGCTGGGCTGGTCGAACCCGCTGCGCTGGCTCGAGCGCGCGCGCCCCGCCACCCGCCAGCTCGGCCGGTCGGTGCTCGACCCCGCGGGCGTCGAGGCGCTGGTGAACCGCGCCATTCGCTTCGACTGGCTCCACGACAACGTCGATCGCGGGCTGGTGCGCGCGTTCATCGTCGCCGCACTCCACATCGGCACCGGCGTCACCACGCTCTTCACCGAGCTCGCGCCCGGCGTGCCGCTCACCACCTCGCGCCATCCGCGCCGCCATTCCCGCGTGGAACGCATCACGGCTGATCACGTGCTCGCGTCGGCGGCGATTCCCGCGCTGTTCCCCGCGCGCCGCATCGGCCGCTCGCACTTCGTCGACGGCAGCCTGCGCTTCAACACGCCCATCGCGCCGGTGTTGCGCGCGGGCGCCGAGCGGCTGGTGGTCATCTCGCTCAAGCACGAGGGCGGCGCGGTGCCAGACTTGGAGGCGACCGCGGGTGAAGAGCAGTACCCCGACCCGCTCTTCCTCGTCGGCAAGCTGCTCAACGCGCTCTTGCTCGACGCCGTCAGCTACGACCTGCAGGTGCTCGACGGGCTGAACCGCGTGATGGGCGTGCTCGACGAGACGCTCACGCCCGACGAGCGCAAGCGCTTCGACCAGGTGCTCATCGACTCACGCGGCTCGACCTACCGGCGCGTGCCCACGCTCGCCTTCGAGCCGTCGGAGAACATCTCGTTGCTCGCCGGCCAGTACCTCGCCCGCCGCTCGCGCGACGCAGACCTGGGCTTCGTGCTCCAGTGGTTGGTCGGGCGCGCAGCGGCGAAGAACGCGACGTGGGAAAGCGACCTCGCCAGCTACCTGCTCTTCGACGGCGCGTGGGCCGAGCAGCTCATCGACCTCGGCCGCCGCGACGCGCACGCGCGCCGCGACGAGATCCGCGAGTTCTTCACTCGGCCGGGCAGCTGAACTCGATGTCGGTCTCGGCGTCGGGCTTGGCCGCGACCGTCTGCACCGGGCCGGCGACCGTGTTGCCCGCGGCGTCGTAGCAATCGAAGCGCACCTTGTGGTTGCCCGACTTCACCTTCACGCCCAGCAGCGGCGAGCCGCCGATCTTCTTGCCGTCGAGGTACACGTCGGCGGTGTCGGACGCGCGGAGGTTGAGCACGCCCTCGGCGGCCGGCGCCTTCGCAGGAGGCGGCGCAGCAGCCGGAGGAGGCGCCGCGGCCTTGGGGGGATCGGCCTTCGGCGGGTCGGCCTTCGCGACCTCGGCGGGCTTGGGCTCCGCGGCCTTCGGGGGATCAGCCTTCGGGGGATCGGCCTTCGCGACCTCCGCCGGCCTGGGTTCCGCGGCCTTCGGGGGATCAGCCTTCGGCGGGTCAGCCTTCGCGACCTCGGCCGGCTTCGGCTCGTCAGCCTTCGGGGCATCGGCCTTGGCGACCTCGGCCGGCGCGGGCTTCGCCGCCTCAGCCGGCTTGGCCGCCGCCACGCCGAGCGCACCCGCGGGGTAGGTGCGCATCGCGATGGGCGGCGACTGCGCGTACTTCACTTCCTCGGCCGGGGGCGCGGTGAAGCCGAGCGCAAGTGCGCCAACTGCTCCGAGCGAGAAGATTCCGACCACGATCCACTTCAGTGCCGCCACAACGACCTCCGATTTTCTTGGCGTCGCGCGCCAATTCACCTACGCAACCGCCGCCGTTCAACCACTGGAGAATCGCACATGCTGCTCGCTCTTGCTCTTTCTACCGTGCTCGCGCAGTCGGACGCCGCTGCCGCCCAGCCCGTTCCCACTGATCCCGCGCAGAAGGCCGCCGAAGCCGCGCAGAAGGCCGCCGAGGCCGCGCAGAAGGCTGCCGAGGCCGCGCAGCGCATCGCCGACGCCATCGCGCCCGCTCCTGCCGCGACCGCCGCCGCCGCGCCGGCCGCGTCGACCGAAGACAAGTGGAAGGGCAGCGTGGGCCTGGGTCTCACCTTCATCACCGGTAACAGCCAGACGCTGACGCTGACCGGCACCGCCGCCGCCGACAAGAAGTGGGACGCGTGGTCGCTGGGCATTCGCCTCAACGGCGCGTACGGCCTGGCCAACCCCGACACCAACACCGTGGGCACCACCGCGGCCACCACCGCGCGCCGTGCGCTGGGCACCATTCGCGGTGACCGCTCGTTCGGCTCCGGCTTCGCGGCCATCTTCGTGCTGGCCGGCTCGGAGTTCGACCACATGAAGAACATCGAGTCGCGCACCATCGGCGAGGCCGGTGCGGGCCTGACCTTCTTCAACCAGAAGGACGGCGACCGCGAGAAGCTCTTCCTCCGCCTCGATATCGCGGCGCGCGGTGGCTACGAGTCGCGCTTCCAGTACTTCCCCACGCCGGCGTCGGTGACCCCGTACGGCATCATCATTCTCGCGCCGCGCGCCGCCGTGACGTTCCGCTGGGGCTTCTCGAAGGACGTGCGCTTCTCGGAAGAGATCGAGTTCATTCCCTTCGTGCTCGCGCCCGCCGCTGGCCGCTTGCTGATCAACAACACCACCAAGCTCAACGCGCGGCTGACCGAGAACCTCTCGCTGACCACCGCGTTCCTGCTGAACTTCGACTCGCAGCCGCCCGAGGGCGCTGGCGGCTTGAAGCGCAAGGAGACCGACGTCGCGCTGACCGTCGGTGTCGAAGCGGCGTTCTGAAGTCGGGCAGTCTCGAAGACAGCTCGCAGCTGCTTCAGGCCACGCGCAGTCTCGGCGTGGCCTGTTTCTTTTCCTTCAGCTTGTCCTTGAGCGCCTGCTTCACCTTGCGGCCTTCCATCAGGCCGGCCCACATGCGCGAGAGCAGCCCGCCCTTCGCACCCTCGGGCAGCTCACCCGACGGGTCCTCGAGGTACGGCTTGCGCGTCTTCATGACGTAGTCGAACCACGGGTGGGTGACGCACCAGTTGGCGTTCTGGTCTTTGCCCATGTGGTGGTCGACGTGCCAGGGCAGGTGTTCCTTCGCCCAGTCCTTGTCGAGGTGGCTGGCCTTGTGGTCCTGGTAGTAGCGCCACATGCGGTACCACACGGTGCCCATGAAGAACGGCGCGACCGGGAAGAGCGGCGCCAACACGATGGCCCCGGCGAGCAGCGCGCCCGCTTCCTTGCCCTGCGGTGACCAGGTGAAGACGCTCCGCACGTACTGCGGATCGAACATGTCGTTGCGGTAGGCCTCGCGGTGATGCTCGTGCCAGTGGAAGGCCCAGAAGCTCTTCTTGTTCCGCCCGAGGCCGTGCAGCCAGTACTTGTGGATGTACCACTCGCCTGCGTTCGTCGCGGCCAACCCGATGGGGATACCCAGCATGAAGCGCTCCTGTGTGATGGACAGGGCGCACCATGACCGAATGGTCACATCATTTCAAGAGGCCCACGTCACCTCGTAGGTGGTGACGAGCTCGGCGGTGGTGTTGATGACGGCGATCTTCAGGTCCTTCGCGCCGGCGCGCAGCAACGCGGCCTCGAGGAGCCCCTGGTAGAAGCCGGGACGGATTGTGTAGTTGATGGTGATGCGGTGGTGGTTGGGCGCGAGGGACTCGAAGGTGCCCGACGAGAAGTTGTTCGCGGTGCGCATGCTGCGGGTGAGTCGGTCGAGCGCGCGGCGGGGCCCGATGATCTTCAGCATCGCCAGCATCGCCGACCCGAGCAGCGTCTTCTCGTAGCCGGCGATGAACACGCGCCCCAGCTCGACGTAGCGATCGTTCTCGGTCGGCAGGTGCGCGAAGCGGCTCGCGGCGCTCGCGGCCTGCACGTCCATGTACTGGGCGAGCGGGTACGCGGCGCTGAACTTGCCCTCGCCGATGACGCCGATCTTGATGAACGCGGCGCGCTCCTGCGGCGTGAGCGGCTGCAGCGCCCGGTACAGGCCTTCCATCGACTGTCCGAAGACGACCTTCTCGTCTTGCGCGGCCATGGCCTGATTGTTCCGCGCCGGGGACTTCGTTTGCACCCCAAATGTGGGTCGGGGTGTCACCCACCCGCCATGCGTGTGATCCCGCTCTGCCTCGCGCTGTCCTTCCTCGCCCTCGCGGGTTGTTCTGCCACGAGCACCAAACCCTGCAGCCCCGCGAGCTGCGCAGGCTGCTGCGACGCCAACGGGCAGTGCGCGTCGGGCAACGCGCAAGACGCGTGCGGCACCGGCGGCCTGGTGTGCACGCAGTGCATCGGCGACACCGTCTGCAACCTCGGCTTCTGCGTGCAGCGCCAGATGCAGAACGGCGGCGGCAACGGCGGTGGAGGCGGCGCGACCGGCGGCGGCACCGGCGGCGGCGTCACGGGCGGAGGCCTCGGCGGCGGGCTCGGTGGTGGCACCGGCGGCGGCACCGGAGGCGGCTCGAGCACCTGCGGTCCGTCGAACTGCACGGGCTGCTGCAACGGCAACCTGTGCGTGAGCGGCTCGACGCGCGGCGCGTGCGGCTCCCGCGGCCTCGCGTGCGCGGTGTGCTCGAGCGAGCAGACCTGCGTCGACGGCGCGTGCACCTCGCCCGCGACCTGCAACGCCTCGACCTGCCCCGGCGGCTGCTGCATCGGCTCGACGTGCGTGGCCGGCACCTCGAACAGCGCGTGCGGGGCGCTCGGCCAGGCCTGCAACGTGTGCGGCGACTCGGAGAGCTGCGTCTCTCACGCGTGCACGCCGATCTCGACCTGCAACGCGTCGACCTGCCCCTCGGGCTGCTGCCAGGGCAACGTGTGCCTGCCCGGCACCAGCGCCTCGTCGTGCGGCAGCGGCGGCGCGGCGTGCTCGACGTGCAGCGGCACCTCGACGTGCACCAACCAGGCGTGCACCGCGCCCTCGACGTGCAACGTCACCACCTGCCCCAGCGGGTGCTGCCAGGGCAACGTCTGCCTGCCCGGCACCTCGACCTCGTCGTGCGGCACCGGCGGCGCGACCTGCAGCGCGTGCGGCAGCAACCAGACCTGCGCCTCGGGCCAGTGCACCTTCGCGTGCAACGCCACCACGTGCCCCGGCGGCTGCTGCCAGGGCGGCGTGTGCCTCGCGGGCACCACGTCGGCGGCGTGCGGCACCGGCGGCGCAGCGTGCGCGAGCTGCACCAGCTCGCAGGTCTGCAACGGCACGAGCTGCGCGGCGACGTGCAACGCCACCACCTGCCCCGGCGGCTGCTGCCAGGGTGACGTGTGCCTCGCTGGCACCAGCACCGCGTCGTGCGGCTCCGGCGGCGCGGCGTGCGTGAGCTGCACCAGCGGCCAGACCTGCAGCGCCGGCACGTGCAGCGGCGGGAGCCTGCCGGGCGACACCTGCGCGACCGCGACGCTGCTCTCGCTGCCGGCGAGCGTGAGCCACAGCCTGGTCGGCTTCTCCAACGACTTCGTCAGCGGCACGGTGAACGGCTGCCGCGGCACGCAGGGCGTCGACCGCATGTACCGGCTCTCGGTGCCTGCGGGCGAGCGGCTCACGGTCACCATCACCCCCGCCGCGGGCTTCGACCCGACGTTGAGCCTCGTCACCGGCACCGCCAGCGCGTGCGTCGGCACCGGCGCGCTCTGCGCGGCGAGCGCGGACCTCGGCAACGCGGGCGACCCCGAGACGCTGACGTGGACCAACACCGCCACCACGCAGGCCACCGTCTACCTCGTGGTCGAGGACTACAGCGCGACGGGCACCAACCAGACGTACACGCTCGCCGTCTCCTCGGCGCCGCCGACCTCGGGCGAGAGCTGCTCCAACCCGATTCCCGCCATCAGCGGCAGCAGCGTCTCGCGCTCGCCCGCGAGCTTCTTGAACGACTACGAGGGCGCCGGCACCGGCTGCTTCACGCCCTCGACCGGCCCCGACTTCGTGCTCTCGTACACGGTGCCCAACAACCGCAGCCTCACCGTCACCGCGACGCCGGCCAGCGGCCTCGACGTCTCGCTCAGCCTCGCCACCAGCGTCGCCGCGTGCGGTGCGCGCACCTGCGTCGCCGGATCCAACACCGGCGCGGCGGGCGTCGCCGAGACCATCGGGTGGAACAACACCACCGGCTCGACGCAGACGCTGTTCGTCATCGTCGATGCGCCGACCAGCCCCAGCGGCACCGTCAGCGTGCTCGGCACCGAGGGCGCGCTGCTCGGCTGCGGCCCGACCACCTGCCCCAACGGCTGCTGCTCCGGCGGCCAGTGCGTCACCGGCACCAGCAACTCGGCGTGCGGCACCGGGGGCGTGGCGTGCAGCGCGTGCACCTCGCCCGCGCAGTGCAGCGCCAGCCAGGCGTGCTCCGCGACCGACCTGCCCACCGGCTCGTCGTGCACCGCGGCCAACCAGTGCTACCAGCCCATCCTCGGCACGGCGGAGTGCCGCACCACCTGGCCCGGCGGCTACTGCACCGGCAGCTGCTTGCTCACCGAGCAGGCGTGCGGCGGCTTCCTCTCGCTGGCGACCGGCTGGTGCACGCCCGCGGGCGAGTGCCTGCAAGACTGCGCGAACCCCGGCACCGGCCAGTCGAGCTGCCGCACCGGCTACGTGTGCGACTACAGCAACGGCGTCGGCAGCCAGGGTGTCTGCATTCCGCGCTGCCAGCAGGTCGCGTGCGCGAGCGGCACCTGCAACGCCTCGGGCTACTGCCGCTGAGACCGGTAACGCCGCGGAGACGCGGGTTGACCTTGGCGCCCGGCGTGGAGCAGAACGATGGGTAACCCCATGGCTACCCGTTCCAACACGGCGACCCGTTCCACCCCTGTGCGCGCCGACGTGTTCCGCGCCATCGCCGACCCGACGCGCCGGGCGATCCTCGACCGCCTGCGCGCCGGGCCCTCGCCGGTCAACGCGCTCGCGGCGGACTTTCGCCAGAGCCGGCCCGCCATCAGCAAGCACCTGCGCGTGCTGCGCGAGGCCGAGCTCGTCACCGAGGAACGGCAGGGGCGCGAGCGGCTGTACCAGCTGCGCCCGCGGCCGCTGCAGGGCGTGGCGAGCTGGGTCGAGGGCTATCGCGCGTTCTGGCTCAGCTCGCTGCAGCAGCTGAAGGACTACCTCGAAGCCGAGGACTGAGGGCGCCACGCGCGCGCCAGCACCGTGCCGAGCGTGACGCGCTCTTCGGTCAGCGGGCGGCCCTCGGCGTCGAAGGTGTAGACCTTGCGCGTGCCCATCAGCACGTCGAACCACGGCGCGGTCGCGCACCAGTTCGCGTTCTGGTCTCTCCCCAGGTGGTGATCGACGTGCCACGGCAGGTGCCGCCGGGCCCACGCGGGGTCGAGGTGCGCGCGGCGGTGCACGAGGTAGTAGCGCACGCCGGCGAAGGTGACGGTCAGCCCGAAGACCGGGAAGAACGGAATCAACAGCGCGTGCGCGAGCGTGATGGCCGCGACCGAGACGAGCTCCTTGAGCTGCGGCGAGCCCCACGTGAAGAGCGGCTCGACATACTGCGCGTCGAACATCTGCGCGCGGCGCGACGCGCGGTGGTGGTCGTGCCAGTGGAATGACCAGAAGCTCGCCGGGTTCTTCCCCACGCCATGGAGGAGGAAGCGGTGCAGCAGCCACTCCACGAGGTTCGCGTAGAGCAGGCCGAGCGGCACGCCGAGGAGGGCGAGGAGCGTCATGGGCGGCTCGCTAGCAATTCCGTCGAGGTCGCCGCAGCTGCCGCACTCGTCCTCCGTCACCCGAACGCGACGCTTCGGCGTCTCCCCTCACCCCGACCCTCTCCCCAGCGGGGAGAGGGGCAACGCGGCCAAAAACTCGACGCACTACAGCCCTGTGTCACCGTCGCCGCATGACCTCTCCCATGCCCCCGCGCCGCAACTCGATTCGCCGCACGCTGCGCCTGCCGGTCTCGCTCGGCCGCCGCCTCCCCGCGCTCACCGCCGACGTCAGCCGCGGTGGCTTCCAGGCCGAGCTGCCGCAGGTCTTCTTGCCCGGCTCGAAGGTGCACGGCTTCTTCCTCGTGAACGACGTCGAGGTCGCCTTCCGCGGCACCGTCGCGTGGGCCGAGGCCGGCAACCCGCAGCTCTCGGTGTTCAGCCGCATCGGCGTGTCGTTCGACAGCCTGCCGCCGCAGCTCTCGAGCCTGCTCGAGAAGGCCGAGAAGAGCGACCGTCGTCCCAAGAAGCTCAAAGCGCGCTGAGCGGTGGCTCGGTGATACATCCGCGCGCGTGAGTGTGCCCGACGCACGCCGAAGCCGTTCGCAGCGCGCCCAGCTGGTGACGCTCGCGCTGACGGTCGTGCTCGCCGTCGCGCTGGGCGGCATCATCTGGCTGAGCGTCACCTCGATTCCCTACCTCGCGACCTCGCCGACCACCGACCCGGAGTTCGGCGCGCTCAACGCCTGCCTGCTCACCGCCGTGCCCGAGCGCGTGGGCTTCGCGGTCAGCCGCGACGGCACGCGCGCAGCCGCGTGGTCGACCTCGACGCTCGCGCAGTGTGACGGCGCGCCGCCGGTCGCGACCACCCACGCTTTCACCGGCGGCACCATCGGCACCTTCGACGGAGAGCGCCGCCTGTGGCTCGCGCAAGACAGCGCCGACGCCGGTGGCGCGCGCCTCGTGATGTGGAACGGCACCGAGCTGGTCGAGCGCGGGTCGTTCGCGCCCGCCGCGCTCGCCGGCACCGCGAAGGGCGTGGTGGCGATGGACCCCGCGGGCCAGCTCGTCGCCATCTCGGGCGACGGCACGGTCACCGCGACGCGCGCCCTGCCCGGCCAGCGCCAGGTGCAGCTGGTGAGCGACGCGACGGGCCGCATGGTCGCGCTCTTCGGGGGCGGCAAGTTCGCGGTCGTCGACGCCACGACGCTCGACTCCACCGCGGCGGAGGCGCCGTGCCCGGTGCGCTGGGCCTGGTGGCGCCCCGACAGCCCGCTGGTGCTGGTCGACTGCGTCGACATCACCGTCGAGCTCAACGCCATCGACTCGCGCAGCATGCTGGTCGACGCGCGGCAGCGCATTCGCTCGACGCTGCTCGGGCCGGGCGGGCGCTACGTGCAGGCGTGTGACGTGCTGCCGTGCTCCGCGACGCCGCCGCCGTGATTTCAGTTTCTGGGGGAGGCTGCTCAGCGCTGTTTGGCCCAGTCGACGATGAGCTTCTTGTCGGCCTCGCTGAGCTTCGCGTCGGGGTGCATCGGCAGGTAGATGGCCATCGGCATCTCGTCGCCGGCGACCTCGAGCTCGATCTCCTCGAGCTTCTTCTTCGCGCGGCCGGGCTCGTAGCTGGCGAACTCGCTGAAGTTGAGGTGCTCGCGGCCCTCGTCGACGTCGCGCGCGACGAGCCACGAGATGGGCGCCACGTTCGAGTACCACGGCCACACCGTCTCGTTGCTGTGGCAGTCGTAGCAGGACCGCTTGAGCACGGCCTTCACGTCGGCCGGCACCGTGATCTCACCCGTCACCGGCGGGTTCTCGTGGCTGGGCCGCAAGAGCTGAATCAGCACCAGCACCGCCACCACGCCGAGCACCACCTTGACCGGTCGCTTCATGCGTCAGGCGTAACGCACGGCCGCGCTGCGACCAACTGCATTACTTGCGCTTTGGCTTCGTCTTCGGCTTCGCGTTCGTCTTCGGAGTCGAGCGCTCGCCGGCTTCCCACTGCGCGACCAGCTTCTTCGGCGCCTGGGCGCGGTAGCTCTCGTCGAGCCACTGCACGAGCAGCTCGAGCGGCGGCTCCTGGCCCTTCTTCGGCTGCAGCGAGACCCACCCGCTCTTGCCCAGGCCGTACGGCGTCGGCTGCGCGAACGGCAGCATCAGCGCGGCGCCCTGGCTGTGCGGCAGCTTGAACGAGGCCGAGAACGGCTCCCCGTCGCTGCTGAGGTACGCGAAGGTCTTGTCGTTGACGGCGAGATCGTCGTGCCCGGGCCAGGGGCTCTTGGAGTGCGCGCCGGGGTACGTGAGGCCTCGTTCGCGGAGCTTTCCGGACAGCGTTTTGGCAGCCATGGTGGCCTCTTATCCCAGGCGAGGTTTTGCGTTGTGACGGGCCAGACCGTCTGGTACGCGGCGCGCGCCTTGAAGGACCCGAACGATGGGTTGTCGCCGCTCGCCAGGCAGTCGCGCGCGGCCACGCCGTGGTTGAACGCGGTGTGGCAGTTCACCGGGTCGGTCTTCTTCCTGGCGGCAGTCGGGTACGGGTTGGACAGGTGGTTGGGGTGGGCGCCGTGGGGCCTCGCCGTGGGCGGGTTGAGTGGCAGCGCAGTCGGCTTCTACTTCTTCATTCGCACGGCCAACCGGTTGATGGAGCAGGAGAAGAAGAAGTGAAGACGAGCCTCGCCAACACGATTCCCCTCGCGCTCGCGATCGGTGGCCTGTCCGCCGCGCTGGTGATCGTGCTGCCGTTCTCGCCCGAGTCGTCGTCGGCGTGGTTGATCGGCGCGCTCGCGGCCTCGGTGACCGGCGCCATCGCGCTCGTCGTGAAGACGCTCCTGGGCGGCAGCACCGCCGGCCTGACGCCCGCCGCGGCGATGAAGGCGCTGCTGGGTGCGCAGGTCTCGAGCTTCCTGTTGCGGTTGCTGGTGGTCGGCGTCGGCGCCTTCGCGGTGCGCGCGCTGAACTTCTCGCCGATCATGTTCGCCATTTCCTTCGCGCTGGTGTCGCTCGTGCAGCAGGTGCTCGAGACGCGCAGCCTGCTCGCGGCGCGCACGGCGCCGGTCGCGCCCGTCGCGGCCAAGAACTCCGAGGTCACTCCATGAAGCACACGAAGCGACTGATGATGCTGTTCGCGGCCACCCTCGCCCTCGCGGCGTGGGCGTCGCATGGCGAGGAAGAGCACAACGACGGCAAGCCGGTCGACAAGGCGAAGGAGACGTCGGACTTCATCCTTCATCACGTCGCCGACGACACCGAGTTCGAGCTCGAGATTCCCTTCCCGCCGTACCACCTGCCGGCCATTCACGTGGCCGAGCCGTTCCAGTTCCTGCTGATCGAGACGCAGCCTGGCGCGTGCGCCGACCTGCACCACGCGCCGGCGGGCTTCGAGAGCTTCCCGTCGCTGGGCCAGGCGATTCACGGCTGCTGGGACCTGCGCCCCACCAAGGCCATCTTGATGATGTGGCTCGCGGTCGGCCTGCTGTTCGCGATTCTCTTCTTCGGCAACAAGCGTGATCAGAACGGCGTGCCCAAGGGCCTGCTGGCGCACGTGGTCGAGACGCTGGCGCTCTTCGTGCGCGACGAGATCGCGGTGCCGAACATCGGCAAGGAAGAGAGCAAGCGGTACGTGCCGTACCTCACCAGCCTGTTCTTCTTCATCCTGGCGGTGAACTGGCTCTCGCTCATTCCCGGCATGTTCGCGGCGACGGGCGTCATCACCGTCACCACGGCGCTGGCGGTGTTCACCTTCGTGCTGACGCAGATCGCGGGCATTCGCTCGGCGGGCCTGGGCGGCTACCTCGCCCACCTCACCGGCGGCGTGCCGGTCTTCCTGTGGCCCATCATGATTCCGGTCGAGATCATCGGCCTGTTCACCAAGCCCTTCGCGCTCCTCGTTCGTCTCTTCGCGAACATGGTCGCCGGCCACATGGTGCTCTTCTTCCTGCTGGCGCTGATCTTCATGCTGCACCCGGGCGCGGCGGCGCTGTCGGTGCCGATGACGGCGGCCATCTACGTGCTGGAGATCTTCGTCGGCATTCTGCAGGCGTACATCTTCACGCTGCTGACCTCGCTCTTCATCGGGCAGGGCGTCGCGATGGGCCACCACGGCCACGGCGACGACCACAGCCACGAGGGCCACGAGGGCCACGCGCACTGAGCTTTCAACGAGACCCAGTCGGGTGATGTCGCGCCCGCATGGAGGTAGTCCCTGAAGGGCAGTTCTTCGACCCCCCCGAGAAGCGGGTCAACACAACGAAAGTAGAGAAGAAGAAATGAACCTCACGTCTGCAATGCTCGCGTACCTCGGCGCCGGTCTCGGCGCTGGTCTGGCCATCATCGGCGCCGGCAACGGCATCGGTAAGCTGGCCGCCTCCGCCATGGATGGCATCGCTCGTCAGCCCTCGGCTGGTGGCGACATCCGCGGCGCGATGATCGTCGCCGCCGGTCTCATCGAAGGTGCGACCCTCTTCGCCCTCGTGATCTGCATCCTCCTCGCGGTGAAGTGATTCACCACGGCTCGCTCCTCGGCTTCACGGCCGGGGAGCGCGCCGGAGTCTTGGTATCACCGTCTCACTCGTCTCACCCGTTGCACCGAAGAGAACTCTCATGAACCTGCTCGTGCTCGCCTCCAGCTTCACTGACGTCAAGCCGGGGTTGATCATCTGGACGTGGATCACCTTCATCGTGGTGGCGTTCATCCTCCGCCGCTTCGCGTGGGGTCCGCTCCTGTCGGCCGTCGAGGGTCGTGAGAAGAGCATCACCAACGCCATCGAGAGCGCCAAGCGTGAGCGCGCCGAGGCCGAGAAGCTGCTGGCCGAGCAGAAGACGGCGATCGCCGCCGCTCGCCAGGAAGCGGCCGACGCGGTCCGCAAGACCCAGGCCGAGATGGAAAAGTTCCGCGACGAGCTGATGTCGAAGGCCCGCACCGAGGCTGACTCGCTCAAGGCCGACGCGCAGCGCGCCATCGCCGACGAGCGCACCCGCGCCGTGGCCGAGCTGAAGGCCGAGGCCGTGAAGCTGTCGATCGCCATCGCCGAGAAGCTGCTCGCCGAGAAGCTCGACGACGCCAAGCACCAGGCGCTCGCGCAGCAGTTCGTGCAGGACCTGGGCAAGCAGCAGACGCCGTCGGCCTGAAGCCGGGCTCTGCGTTTCACCGACGCGGCGCGGTTCCCTTCGTGGGAGCTGCGCCGTTTCGTTTTGCGGGGCGCGCGAAAGACGTGAGTGAAGGCGCGCTCATCGCGTCGTCGAACCAGCGCTCGAGCGTCGGGGTGTCGGCGCCATCGAGGAGCGAGCGCACGGTGTCAGGGACTCGCTTGAAGCGGAGCGTCAGCACTCGGGTGATGGCGCCACGCAGCGCTGCGGCCTCTCCCGAGGCGCGGCCCTTCTCGACGCCTCGCTTGAAGCCCGCGCGGTCGCCTTTCCGGCGGCCGAGCTCGATGAGGTACTGGTTGATGGTGCGCATCGTCTTTTCCTCATGGCTCTCGGCGGCGGCCTGCTCGACGAGCGGGAGCGCTTCGGCGCCCACCACCTGTCCAAGGTAGCTGAGGAAGGTCCTCAGCGTCGATGGGTCCTCCTTGAGCTGGCGAATGGCGCGAGTCACGAGCGCGAGTTGCTCGTCTCCGCGCACCGTCGCCGTCTTCAGTGCGAGGAGCCCACCGCGGAGCTTGCGATGACGCGTGAGCGACTCGACGTCGAGCGCGCCGAGGTCGAGCAAGAGCGGTTCGAAGTCGATCGCGAAGCGGCGCAGCTCTCGCGGGGGCTGCGTGAGGTCCTGGAACCGCCGGGGACCGCTCCACCGCTCGGCGCCGTTGAAGACCACCACCGTGATGATCGTCGGGAAGCCCTGGGTCGGCTCGAGCTGCCGGCTCAAGTTCGCCGCGAGCAATGCCTGGTACCGCAGCAACTGCACGAGGTCGAAGCGCCGCTGACGCCGCTTGTGCTCGACGATGATGTACGCGAACGCCGACTCGCCGGTGTCGAGTCGCCACCGCAGCACCTGGTCGGCCACGCTCTCACGCAGCGACTCGTCGATGAAGTGTGTCGGCAGGCGGTGCGGCCCGTCGACGACTCGCTTCAACAACGCGCGCGGCAACACTGCCTCGAGCAGCGCCCGTGCCGCACCTCGCTCGGCCATCAAGGAATGAAACGCGTGGTCGTGGCGACCCATGGACCGAGCGCCTCGCATCTGCCGCGCCACAGCCAACGTCGCGAGACGACTGCGCGCGAGGCGGGCGTACCGTGCGGCGGGTCACATGCGGCGCAGACGCTCCACCTCGGCTCTCGCCCGGCGAGAGTGCGAAGATGAGGTCGTGCTGTCGCTCATCGCCAGCGTGGTCCTCACTCAGTGCACCATCAGCGGCCCGTGGTCGCCGGCATCAGCGACTGAGGTCGAGTTCGAGGACGGCGGCGCATGGGCGATGCTCGGTCCGCCATCGTGCGACCTGAATGAGCGTCGACCTCACGCGCACGCGACCTTCAACACGGACGGAGGCATTGCGCTCGAGCTCGAGTCTTACGGGGTCCAGCTCTCGGCGCGACTGCAGTCGATGTACGTCGAGCACCGCACGCCGCTCGATTTCGGACTCGGCTTTCGGAGCTCGCCAGCGACGAGGCTCGAAGTGATGGGAATCGACGGCGAGGTCATGACCGTCGCGCCTGCTCCGCGAACCGATGCCGAGCCGCTCGCTGCATGGATGACTCAGCGCCTGAAGTGTCAGGCTCTCTCACCGGAGTCGCATCGCCTGCAGCCTTCGCCGCAAGAGCCGCACGACCTGCAAATCTTCGATGTGAAGCGAAAGGCACCAACCTTCTCCGTCCGTCACGGCGCCAACGTTCAGTCGGAGGGGCGGCTGGCGGTCGTGACGCTCAACGACGGGGCGACGATTCGCGGTGCTCTGGCCCGCGCGCACCTCCAATTCTCAACTGGGAGCATCATCGGCAGCTGCCTCGGACATCACGTGGCTCGCCCACCAGCTCGAGACTGCGCTGAGCCACTCGAGCTCTGGGTCTCTGACGGTCACCGCATCGAGCACGTCGGGCGCCTCGGCAAGGGCACGCTCTTCGACGTCAGGAGGTCCGACGGCACGTGGGTCGAGATCTCACCGCGCGACGGATCTCCGGTGGGGCTGCTCAGCGGCTGGCGATGGGTCGTGTCGAGCGAACAGCTCGAGCGCTGCAGCCGACTCGACGCTTACTGACCGCGACAGAGCCGCGCCGCCAACGCCTGGCTGAGCTTCTCTGACAGTCCATCCATCGGCTTCGGCGCGATGTTCGCGAGCTGCACCGCCACCACGGTCTTCCCGCATGTCAGCGTGTTGGTGATCACCCGCAGCGCGCCGACCTCGGTCTGCTCGGTCTGCTCGTTGAACGTCAGCGAACACTTCAGCGCCGCACCGCTCGCCCCCTCGGGGGACCAGCGAGCGACGAGCGACTTCCCGAGCGCGCCGCCACCCTCGACCTCGAGCTTGGCGGGCAACGCAGCACAGCTCGTCTTCAGCTTCACCGCCGCCGCTGACGACGGCTCCTTGCCGACCCACGAGTCGGCCACCGCCGGACCGAGCATCTCGACCTCGGCGCGCGGACCTTCCGTGCCACCGTTGCCCAGCAGCTCCGTCACCACCTCGAGCACCGCGCCACCCACCGCCTCGGGCGCGACCTTCTGCGTCAGGCTGCGCTGCCTCGGCTGGCCAATCACCCACAGGCGACCGCGCACCTCGGCTTCGGTCTCCTTGAGCTTCACCACGTCGACCTCGAGCACCTGCGTCGCCTTCGACGCCGCGGCGAACCGCTGCCACAAGTGCAGCGAAAGCCGATTCCCGCACGAGACGGCCGTCGCGAGCGTGTCCTTCCACGGCGGAGGACCGACGAGATTGGCGCACGCCGTCAGCCCGGCGCTCCACGCCTTGTTGAGCGTCACGGGCCAGCCCCCGAGCGGCTTCGCGGTGAAGCCCTCGAAGTCCTGCAACGGGAGCACCCCGGGCGGATCGAACAGGTACTGGTAGACGCCGACGCCATCGACGACGCCGGCCCCGGCCTTCTTCAGGCTCGCCAGGACGGCGCCGTGGTCGTCACCCTTCGTGCCCACCAGGGTGAGCGGCGCTGCTGCCAGCGCCACACTCACCACCAGCGACAACATCACTCGAGGCCGATCTTCGCGCGGAACGCCGAATCGGTCGGCGCCTCGACCTGCACGTGCCCCAGCAACCCGCCGAGCGCATGCACGCCGCTGTCCCACGAGATGTCGATCTTCACCTTGCCGCTCTTGTCGGCGACGAGCGCGAAGTTCTCGTTGATCATGTTGCGAATCGCAGCCTTGTCGCCGCCGAAGTTGAACGACTCCGGGCCGATGTCATCGGGGCCCTTCATCGAGCCGAGCTTCTTGCTCAGGTCGTTCACCAGCGAGTTCATCTGCTGCTGGCTCAAGAGGTCCTCGAGCTTCACCTGCTTGCCGGTGCTGGCGTCGTAGGTGCGCACGGTGGTCGCGTGGTTGGGGTGCGCGCCGCCCATGTAGTCGTTGGCGTTTTCCTGCACGCTCATCATCTTGCCGGCCGTGCCGACGCCCGAGAGCGAGCGGCCGTACGACCAGTCGAGCATCGCGAACTCCGACGGGTCCTTCTTCTGCGCGGCGACCTCTTCCTTCCAGTCACCGCTGAAGTCGCTCGCGCCCTCGGCCCACAGCTCGACCGACTTGCCGGCCGGGTTCTTCACCGTGAGGTGCGCCACGTCCTGCTCGTACGAGGCGGCCTTGTCGCCGACCTTGTCCGAGAGCTTCATCGAGTCGTTCTTGAGCGACGCGGTGTAGCCCTTCGGCACCTGGATGTTCTGCGTCGTCTTCGGCCCCTCGTCGATGGTCGCCATCGTGATCTTCAGCGACGTCGCCTTCGGCGCGCCCTGGCCCCAACCCGCCTTCTTGGTGTCCTGCGCGGCCTGGGTGGTCTTCGGCTTCGGCGCCTCGACCGTCTTCTGCTGGGTGGCACGAACCTGCGACGAGCTGACTTTTCCAACGCCCATGGTGACTTCCTTCGTGGAGGGGAACTGCGGGGAAAAACGGGACACCATCAAGCCGGATCGCTCAGCGCGTGTCGAGGGCGTACTGGGCGTGAACGCGGCCCCCGACGCGCTCGAAGCTGATCACTCCGCCCGAGGGCCCCGTCAAGGCCACGCGGTCTTCCTGCGTCGTGTCGAGCGGGGGCAGCACGAGGCTCCCTTCGCTCAGCCTCCACTGGCCGTTCTTCACCAGCAGCGAGGTGGCCTGCTGAATGAGCTCTCTCGCGCGCTTCGGCGCCGTCGCGTACCGCACGTCGAAGTCGAAGTGCTCGGCGCCCAGCGGCAGGGTGCGCGGGAGGTACAGCCCCAGCTCGGCGCTGTTGAGGGCGGTCGCGCTCACGTACAGGTGGGCGAGCTGCTCGGGGTCGAAGGCGATGGTGACCGCCAGCGACTCGGCGCCCACCTCGGTGACGTGAAAGCTGGTGAGCGCCCAGCCTCCGTCTTCCGCCGGCTGGTACTTCATCTCTTGCAGCGCGCGCTGGCGCGTCGCCGCGTCGGTGCCGGGGAACGCGCGCGTGAGCGTGCCGCGCGCGTCGAGCAACGCCGTGTCGCGGTATTCCGGGTAGGTCAGCAACACCGCGGTGCGCAGGTCGACCGACGCCTTCGGAGGCGGCAAGCGCGTCACGCCCCCCGCGTCGACGGCCGGCGTGAGCGTGCCGGCGTCGGCGGGACCGCCGGCGCCGCTGCACCGCGCACAGCCCTGCACCAGCAGCGCGACCGCGAGCGCCGCGGCGAGACCACCACGCCTCACGCGCGCTTCACCGCGTCACGCCACTTGCCCAGGTGCTGCGCGCGATCGCCCTCGCTCATCTTCGGCTTGAAGACCTTGTCGGCCTTCCACGCGCGGCGGATGTCGTCGGGGCTCTTCCAGAAGCCGACGCCCAGCCCGCCGAGGAACGCTGCTCCGAGCGAAGTCGTCTCGACGTTCTTCGGCCGCACCACGTTCGTGGCGAGCACGTCAGCCTGGTACTGCATCAGGAGGTCGTTCTTCACCGCGCCGCCATCGACCTTGAACGCGGGAATGGCCTTGCCCGAGTCGAGCCGCATCGCCTCGGCGAGATCGTAGATCTGCAGCGCGATGCCCTCGAGCACCGCGCGCGCGAGGTGGCCCTTCGTGGTGCCGCGATCGATGCCCGCGAAGAGCCCGCGCGCGTCGGGCCGCCAGTGCGGCGCGCCCAGGCCGGCGAGCGCCGGCACGAAGACCACCGAGCCGGAGTTCTTCACCGACTTCGCCAGCGTCTCCACGTCGCTGCTCTTCTTGATGAGCCCCAGCCCGTCGCGCAGCCACTGCACCGCCGCGCCCGCGATGAAGCTCGAGCCCTCGAGCGCGTAGGTCGTCTTGCCGGCGAGCTTCCAGCCCACGGTGGTGAGCAGGCCCGCCTTCGAAGCGACCGGAGTCTCGCCCACGTTCATGAGCAGGAACGCGCCGGTGCCGTACGTGCACTTCGACTCGCCCGGCTCGAAGCACGCCTGCCCGAAGAGCGCCGCCTGCTGGTCACCCGCCATGCCCGACACGGGAATGCCGTCGGGGAGCGCCGTCATGCCGCGCGTCATGCCGTACACCTCGCTGCTCGCCGCGATGCGCGGCAGCACGCTCTTCGGCACGTCGAGCAAGGTCAGCAGCTCGTCTTCCCACGAGAGCGACTGCAGCCCCATCAAGAGCGTGCGGCTCGCGTTCGACACGTCGGTCACGTGCGAGGCGCCACCGGTCATCTTGTAGACGAGCCAGGTGTCGATGGTGCCGAAGCAGAGTTCACCCGCCGCCGCCTGCGCGCGCGCGCCCTCGACGGTGTCGAGCAGCCACTTGAGCTTGGTGCCCGAGAAGTAGGGGTCGAGCACGAGGCCGGTCAGCTCCTTCACCCGCGCTTCCTTGCCCAGCGCCTTCAGCTCGGCGCAGTACTGCGAGGTGCGGCGGTCCTGCCAGACGATGGCGCGGTGCAACGGCTTGCCCGTACCGCGGTGCCACAAGCCCGTCGTCTCGCGCTGGTTGGTGATGCCGATGGCGGCGATGTCGGTGCCCTTCAGGCCGGCCGACTTGAGCGCGCGCGCGATGCACCACTCGGTGGTGGTCCAGATTTCCTTCAGGTCGTGCTCGACCCAACCGCCCTTCGGGAAGTGCTGGGTGAATTCCTTCTGGCCGACGCCGACGACCTGCAACTTCGAGTCGAGGACGGTGGCGCGGGAGCTGGTGGTGCCTTGATCGACCGCGAGGACGTAGCTTCGTTTGGCCATGGCGGCACACCGTACACAAACGCGGTGGCCGGCTCGACGATCAGCTCACGGCGTCCACGCGATGCCCACCGACGCGTCGGCGCGCATCCACGCCGCGGCGTAGCGATTGCCGACCTGCACCACCGGCACGCGCGTCTGCGGCATCGCGGCACCGAACGACATCACCTGCGACGGCATGGCGAGGAACGCGGTGGGCACGCTGGCGTTGAGGCAGCTGGTGAAGCCCCCGTCGGCCCACCTGCACCACAAGTCGCCGGTGGTGATGCCGGTGAAGGCCACACCGCTGACGTCGCCCACCTGGAGTGACGCCGACTCGTAGGTCGCCACCGGCGGGGTCTCGACGAAGGCAGTGAACGGGCTGAACTGGATGGGGAACGGCTGGACCTGCACACGCTGCTGCTGGTCGTCGCGCGTGACGAACACCAGGCCCGCGTCGGGCGGAGCGGCCCAGCGGCCGACGCGCAACGGGTTGGTGACGGCGATGGAATCGAAGGTGTTGTTCGCGCTGACGGTTGCCACGTTGAGGCCCGCCCACAACGACGCTGAGCTCAGGTTGCACATGGCCGTGGTGTCGACCACCAGCGCGGTGCGCGCGCCCTCGTTCTTCCGCGCGACCTCGAGGTCGAGCACGCGGAACACGCACCCGTAGTTGTTGGTGGCCACGGTCGGTGCTCCGCTCGACAGCCACGGGCTCGACCGGCGGTTGAAGCCACCGTCGAACGGCCACACCGAGAAGTTCTCCACGTCGGCTCCATCGAGGAACAGGCTCACGACGGTCGCGTCAGTCAGGACGAGGCCCCCATCACTGAAGGGCCGCGGGCCCGCCTGGTCGATGCGCAGCAGCTGCCGGACCCCCGCATCGACGCCGACCAACACGGCGACGCTCGTGACCTCCGGCCCGTCTGCATACGCCGAGTAGATCTGTCCGAGAGCGGCCACCGTGGTGCAGCCGCCATCGCCGTGGCACCGGGCCACCGCTCCGCCGCCGTCGCGGAAGTTGCTCACCAGCCAGACGCTCGCGTCCGGCGCAGTGAAGAGGCCGACGGGACCGAGGACGAACTCTCCGACCGAGGGGCCTTCGACCACGAAGCCGCCGTCGGCTCCCGCGTCCTGCGCGCCGCCGTCGGCCCCCGCGTCCTCCGCGCCGCCGTCGGCCCCCGCGTCCTGCGCGCCGCCGCCGCCACCGGTCGCGCCGCCGCCATCCATCGCTGCGCCCCCGCCGGTCGCACTGCCGCCGCCGGTCGCGCTGCCACCGCCGGTCGCGCTGCCGCCGCCTGTCGCGCTGCCACCACCCGTCGCGCTGCCACCACCCGTCGCGCTGCCACCACCCGTCGCGCTGCCACCACCTGTCGCGCTGCCACCACCTGTCGCGCCGCCACCACCGGTCGCGCCGCCACCACCCAACGGATCGCCACCACCCGTCGCCGCGCCGCCACCCGTGCCGGCAGGCGGACAGGGAGATTGGCCACAGGTCGCGATGTCCTGCGCGGCGTTCCAGTCACAGCTCGCGAGCAACAGGAGCAGCCACAGCCAGCGCCTCACGGGAAAGTCCCCCTCACGCCGAGCCACGAGGTCGACCCGTCGGTCGCAGCGATGGGCTGCACGCGCGTCGCCGGCGTGGCGGTCACGTTCCACACCACGGACACGGCGAGCGCGACGGCCGCCCCCGCCGCGAGAGCCACGCCGGCCCACTGGGCGCGCTCACCGGTCGCGCGCGTGGTCGCGATGGCGTCGCCACTGACGCGGCGGTCGACGAGCTGGCCGTAGTTCGACGCCGCGATGGCGAAGCTGACGCCGCTCCCGGCGGCGAGAAAACCTCCGACGATGGCCGGCACCCAGCGCACGGCCGACGCCTCCTCGCCCAGCACCTGCGCGCGAACCGAGTGCGCCGCGCCGTCGAGCCAATCGAGCAGCGCCGCCTCGGTCGAGACGCGCTCCGACGCCTGGGCGACCGCGCGCCCCTCGCGCGTCGAGACGATGCGCAGGCTCGCGAGGTAGCCCGACTCCGAGCGCACCACGCTCGCCGACAGCACGAAGTCGACGCCCAGCGCGCCCGCGAGCTCGGCCAGGCAGCTGGTGTTCGACTCGCAGCCGAGCAGCTGCCGCTGTCGTTCCATGCCCAGCAACGTCTCGAGGTCGCGCGCCGACGTCACGCGCCAGCGGGGGCTCGACAGGCGCTCGACCAACCGCTCTTCCCACGCGCGGGCCACGACGGGGTCGATGCCCGAGGCCGAGAGCGGAGGGACCGCGAGGGAGGGGAGCGTCTGACCAAGAACGGCCGCCACGACGAGCGCGAACATGCGGCGCGCAGAGTAGCACTCAGGCGACGATCGCCGCGGTGAGCTGGCGCTGCAGTGACCGGGTCGACCACGGGCGCGGTGCCTCTCGTAAGCTCGAGAGCGGTGCGCGACTGGCTCTCCCTGACCCTGGTGCTCTCCCTGGCCGCCTGCTCCTCGATGACGGCCGGCGACGGTGGCGGGGCGATCGACGGCTCGGTCGCGGGAGGAGGCGGGGGTGCCCGCGGCGGAGGTGCCGGTGGCGGTGTCGGAGGAGGCGGCGGCGAAGCGCTGGACGCGGGCCCACCCGAGCCGACGCTGGTGAGCTCGATTCTCTTCCGCGACGCGTTCGACCAGTACCCCGACGTCATCGCCCTGCGCGCCGCGTACCCGGAGATCCGCGAGGTGGGCGGCCACATCTCCCTCGCGCGCGACGGCGGCGAGGGCGCGCTGGCGCTCGACTACGAGGGCGACGGCGGCTGCAGCGCGACCGACGTGCACGTCGGGAAGATCGTCTCGGGCAACGTGCCCACCGTGCTCGTCACCTGGCGCACGCGCGTGCCCAGCGGCTTCCACGGCTGTGGCGACGCGGGCGTCGAAGACTTCGCGCTCACCCGCGGGCCGAGCCGCACCACCTTCGAGCGCGGCGCGACGGGCTGGGTGGTGAAGGTCGGCGAGCAGCGCTTCGAGCAGCACGCGCGCCTCGACACGCACGCTCCGTCGGCGCTCGCACCCGACGCGTGGCACCGGGTCACGGTGTTCTTCACGCGCGAGTCGACGCCCGACGCGGGAGACGGCGTGGTGCAGGTGTGGGTCGACGGCGCGAGCGTCATCGACCTCACCGGGCCGACGGGCACCGCGCCCTTCTCGCTCGCCACGTGGCCCGGCGCGCTCGGCAACGACGCGGTGCAGTCGCGGCTGGTCGACGACCTCGCGATCGCCACGCCCTGAGTCTGCGTCAGCGGCCGAAGGTGAGCGGCTGGTCGAACTTGATGGGCAGCGAGGTCTGGCCCGACTGCACCTGCGCGCTGAACTGCACCGGCGCCGTGCCGCCGCGAATCGCGTTCACGACCGCGCCCGCCGCCGAGATGAAGCTGATGGTCAGCGGCAGCGTGACCTGGTGCGCGCCCTGCCCCTGCATGCTGCCGAGGTTGCCGGTCGAGAGCGTGCCCACCGGGGACCCGGCGATCGACAGCGTGCCGGTGACGTTGCCGATCGGCAGCGCGTAGGTGTTCTTGTTGGTGACCGTGAGCGGGAACTCGATGGTCGCGCCCGAGAGCGAGAGCCCGCTGACGCGCGGGTTGGCGAACGCGATGGCGGGAATCTTCGGCACCTCGAAGAAGTCTTCCTTCGCGATGGGCAGCTTCACCTCGCCGATGGGCGTCTGCACCCCGAGGTGCCCTTCGGCGCGCCACTTCGCCTTGTCCTTCGTGAGGAACGTCTCGACCACCTGCGCCACGTCGACGAACTTGATGTTCGCGGGGAAGTGCAGTTCCGAGCTGCCGCGGGCGGCGATCTGCAGGCCGTTCTGCGGCTGGCCCGAGACCACCTGCTTCTCATCGATGAACAGCGCGTAGTCGATGCTCGAGAGCGAGATGCCGATGTCGTTGGGGTTGCCCAGGTCCCACACGGTGTCGAGGTCGAGCCCGCCCAGCGAGTAGTTGGTCAGCCGCGCGTCGCGGAAGGTGAAGGTCGGCTGGGTGAAGGCCGCCGACGCGTCGCGCAGGAACGCCTCGAGCAACGCACAGCCCGGCAAGACGAGCAGGGCCGCGACGACGATGAACAGGCGCTTCATGAAGTGGGGGCGATTCATGGTTAGGTTGGCTGATTCCGGAGGACGCACGATGGGACTGACGCGCTGGTGCCGCAAAGATGCATCGGGAAGCTGCTTCCCGCTGCTCAAATCGTTGCTGGGTCGCAAGGGCGTGCAGGTCGAGCTGTCCGGCGGCATGTCGTTCATCGACGAGGTGGTGAGCGTCGAAGGAACCAGCGGCTCGGAGGTCGCGGTGTTCAGCAGCCGGCGCCGCGTCGCCGTCTCCGACATCGAGACGGTGCAGTGGCTGCCCGACATGGTCTGAAGCGATTGGGTTACGGCAGGAAGCCGTCGACCGAGAGGTACCGCTCGCCCGTGTCGTAGTTGAAGGTCAGCACCTTCGCGCCCGCGGGCAGGTCCGGCAGCTTCAACTTCACCGCCTGCAGCGACGCGCCCGACGACGCCCCGATGAAGAGGCCCTCTTCACGCGCCGCGCGCCGCGCCATCTCGAACGCGTCGGTGTGCTCGACCTGGATGACGCCGTCGAGCAGGTCCTTCTTGAGGTTCTTGGGAATGAAGCCGGCGCCGATGCCCTGGATGGGGTGCGGGCTGGGCTGACCGCCGCTGATGACCGGCGACTTCGCGGGCTCGACCGCGAAGACCTTCAGCTTCGGCCACTTCGGCTTGAGCACCTCGCAGAGCGCGGTGATGTGACCGCCCGTGCCCACGCCGGTGATGATGGCGTCGAGGCCTTCGGGGAAGTCGCGCAGAATCTCCTGCGCGGTGGTCTTGCGGTGCACCTCGATGTTCGCCTCGTTCTCGAACTGCTGCGGCATCCACGAGCCGGGCGTCGCCGCGACGAGCTCCTGCGCGCGCGCGATGGCGCCCTTCATGCCCTTCTCGCGCGGGGTGAGGTCGAACTTCGCGCCGTAGGCGGCCATCACGCGGCGACGCTCGATCGACATCGACTCCGGCATCACGAGGATGATCTGGTAGCCCTTCACCGCCGCCACCATCGCCAGCCCGATGCCGGTGTTGCCTGACGTCGGCTCGATGATGACCGAGTCCTTCTTGAGCAGGCCCTTGCTCTCGGCGTCTTCGATCATCGACAGCGCGATGCGGTCCTTGATGCTCGCGCCCGGGTTGGCCCGCTCGAGCTTCACCCACACCTCGTGGGAGTTGCCGAACAACCGCTGCAGCTTCACGTGCGGGGTGTTGCCGATGGTCTCGAGAATGGAGTTCGCGCGCGACATGGGGCTCCTGGGCAGACAGTAAAGAGGTGTACCGGAAGCGGTAGACGTTTGTCCGTTATAACGGACTCAGATCACCCAGTCGAGCGATTCGAACGCGGCGCCCGGCTCGCGCGGCCTGACCTCGCTCTTGCGGGTGACGATGGAGTTCGGCGGCACGCTCTGGGTGAGGAAGGCGTTGCCCGCGACGATGGAGTGGTGCCCGACGACCGTGGTGCCCCCGAGGATGGTGGCGCCCGCGTAGATCACGACCTCGTCTTCGATGGTGGGGTGGCGCTTGCGGTCGGCCAGCGCCTTCTCGACCGTGTGCGCGCCGAGCGTGACGCCCTGGTACAGCTTCACGCCGTCGCCGATGCGCGTCGTCTCGCCGACCACGATGCCGGTGCCGTGGTCGATGCAGAAGCGGCGGCCGATGGTGGCGCCGGGGTGGATGTCGATGCCCGTCTTCTCGTGCGCGTGCTCGGTCATCAGGCGCGGCAGGAGCGGCAGCCCGAGCTCGAGCAGCAGGTGCGCCACGCGGAACACGGCGATGGCGTAGAAGCCCGGGTAGGTGAGCACCACCTCGTCGTAGCTGCGCGCCGCCGGGTCGCCCTCGAGAATGGCGCGCGCGTCGGCGTCGAGCACCTCGTGCACCTCGCCCAGCCGCCCGAGGAAGCCGTCGACGATGCTCGCGGTCGCCTGCGAGCCGAGCGAGTGAATGGCGCGCTCGAGCGTGGCCAGCCGCGTGGCGACGTCTTCGAGCTCCGCGCGCACCGAGGCCGCGTCGGTGCGCACCGAGGCCGAGAAGTGCGGAAAGAGCACGCCCATCACCATCGGTCCGAAGGCCTGCGCGAGGGGCCGCAGCTCCGGCAGCACCGTGTGGTGCGCGCGCGCGGCGGTGAGGCGATCGACCAGGGTAGACGGGACGTTCGGCATCGGGTGTGGGCTCCGGCTCACTCCATCGGCCGCGACGCCGCAAGCCGTTTTTCGAGCCAGTCGGCGAACGCGCGCACCCGCCGCGAGAGCTGGCGCCGGTGGGGGAAGACGAGGTGCACCGGCATCGAGCGCGCGCGGTGACGCGGCAAGACCTCCACCAACCGCCCCGACTTCAGGTCGTCGTCGAGCGTGTGCCGCGGTACCTGCACCAGCCCGAGCCCCGCGAGGCACGCCGCCATCAGCGTCTCGGCGTTGTTCACCGTCACGCGGCCCGCCATCGGCAGCTCCTTCCATTCCCCCGGGGCGACCTCGTACTCGAAGCCATCGACCTTCCCGCCGAGCACCGGCACGTAGTGCACCAGCTGGTGGTGGCGCAGGTCTTCGAGGCGGCGCGGCCGGCCGAAGCGCTCGAGGTACGCCGGGCTCACCACGTTGATCAACGGCAGCTCGCCCAGCTTGCGCGCGACGAGCGACGAGTCTGACAGCGGCCCCGCGCGCACCACGCAGTCGTACCCCTCGCGCACCAGGTCGACGCGGCGGTCGGTCGCGCCCAGCTCGAGGTGGAGGCCCGGGTGCTCGTCGAGGAACTCCGCCAACCAGGGAATCACGCGCAGCCGCGCCATGCGGCTGGGGAGATCGAAGCGGATGCGCCCGGTCAGCGCGCGCGGCGCTTCCTGGAAGAGCGTCTCCACGTCCTCCGCGTCGGCCAGCAGGTCCTTGCAGCGCTCGTAGAAGAGCGCGCCGTCGGGCGTCAGCTTCACCCGCCGCGTGGTGCGCTGGAGCAGCCGCGCCCCCAGCCTCGCCTCGAGCCGCGACACCGCCGTCGAGACCGTCGCCTTGGGCAGCCCCAGGCTCTTCGCCGCCGCGGTGAAGCTTTCCTGCTCGGCGACCCGCACGAACACGCCCATCGACTCGAGCCGATCCATGCCGTTCAGGATACTGGAACAGTGAGTTCATCTCAGCGCTGATTGTTCAAACCGCGTCCGGCGCCTATTTCTTCGCTCACCATGACCAACCCCATCGCAGTGATCACCGGAGGAAGTCGCGGCCTGGGCCGCAACGCTGCCGTCGCTCTCGCGCGCCGTGGCGTCCACCCCATCATCACCTTCCGCACCCGCGAAGACGAAGCGAAGGCCACGCTCGCGGCCGTCGAAGCCGCGGGAGGCCGCGGCGCCGCGATGCAGCTCGACGTCAGCCGCGCGGCGACGTTCGGCGACTTCGCCGGCGCGCTCAGCAAGACGCTGCACGAGCGCTTCGGCCGCGCGCGCTTCGACGCGTTGGTGAACAACGCCGGCACCGGCTTGCACAAGCCGTTCACCGAGACGACCGAGGCCGAGTTCGACGAGCTGGTGAACGTGCACCTGAAGGGGCCGTACTTCCTCACCCAGAAGCTGCTGCCGCTGCTCGAAGACGGCGGCCGCATTCTGAACATCTCGACTGGCCTCGCCCGCTTCGCGCTCCCCGGCTACTCGGCCTACGCGACGATGAAGGGCGGCGTGGAGGTGCTCACGCGCTACCTCGCGAAGGAGCTCGGCGCGCGCCGCATCACCGTCAACACGCTCGCCCCCGGCGCCATCGAGACCGACTTCAACGGCGGCGCGCTGCGCAGCAACGAGCAGATGAAGGCCATCGTCTCGTCGGTCACCGCGCTCGGGCGGCCCGGCCAGGCCGACGACATCGGGCCGGTGATCGCCAACCTGCTCCGCGCGGACAACGGGTGGATCAACGGCCAACGAGTCGAGGCGTCGGGCGGCATGTTCCTCTAACGTCCGGGGGCATGAGCTCCCGCGGACTGGCGGCCATGCGCGCGTCGCTCGACGGCCTGTCGGTCGGCGACGCGTTCGGCGAGTGCTTCTTCCAGCCGCCGGGCATCCTCGCCGACGCGCTCGAGCGGCGCCGCGTGCCCCGCCCCGCCCCCTGGCGGTGGACCGACGACACCGCGATGGCGCTCAGCGTGGTCGACGCGTTGACCGCCGACGGCACCATCGACCCGGCGGGCCTGGCGCGCCGCTTCGCTGCCCGGTACGCGGCTGAGCCCGCGCGCGGCTACGGCGGCGGCGCGCACCAGCTCTTGAGCGCGCTGCAGGCCGGCGCCGACTGGGAAGCCGCGGCCGCGCAGCTCTTCGACGGCCAGGGCTCGTACGGGAACGGCGCCGCGATGCGCGTCGCGCCGCTCGGCGCGTTCTTCGCTGATCAGCCGCTCTCGCGCGTGGTCGAAGAGGCGCACCGCTCGGCCGCGCCGACGCACGCGCACGCCGACGGGCAGGCCGGCGCGGTGGCCATCGCCATCGCCGCGTGGTGCCTCGCGCGCCGCGAGCCGCTCGCCATGGTGTGGACCCACGTGCTCTCGCGCACGCCGCACGGGCCGACGCGCGACGGGCTGCAGCAGGCCTCGCGCCTCGGCTTCGATTTGCCCGTCACCCAGGTCGCCGAGAAGCTCGGCTCGGGGGCGAAGGTCTCGAGCGCCGACACCGTGCCGTTCTCGGTGTGGTGCGCGCTGCGCCACCACGACGACTTCGAAGAGGCGCTGTGGAGCACGGTGAGCGGCCTGGGTGATCGCGACACCACCTGCGCCATCGTCGGTGGCCTCGTCGCGCTGCAGAGCCCGCCGCCTTCAGTGTGGCTGGAAGCGCGCGAGCCGTTGCCGGCCAACAAGGTTTGAGGAATTCGCGGCACTGCTTGCCGAACCCCTTCATCGTGGTGAATTCTCAACCCGGGTCGCTTCACCAAGGCCGGGACCTACATCGTCTTTCCGATCTGCTCCCTGTATCTTCTGGCGTTCCGATTCCATTCCGGAGGTCTTGCTGATGCGCAAGCTGCTCGCTGCTGCTTCTGCCGTCGTGTCGTTGTTCGTCTTCGTGAGCTGCCAGGAGCCCGGCACCACCGGCACGCCCGGCGGTGGAGGGAGTGGCGGAGGCAACGTCAGCAGCACCACCAGCCCGCTGGTCGCGCTGCGGCCGGTGGTCGGTGGGCACCTCGTCATCAGCACTGACAAGACGCTCGCGGTGGTCGCCGACCCCGATGGAGATCGCCTCCGGACCTTCAACCTCACGAACGCGACCGCGGTCGACGAGATCAAGTTCGCCGCCGGGGCGTGGCCCACGCGCGTGATGGCGCTGCCGACCGGCCAGATCCAGGTGCTGCTGCGCGGCACCGGCGAGCTGGCGACCGTCACGCTCCCGCAGGGCGGCCACCCGGCGGCCATCGCGAAGGTCGCGGTGTGCCCCGAGCCGCGCGGCCTGACCCGCAACGGTGACGAGACCATCGTGGCGTGCGCGGGCGGCGAGCTGGTGCACGTCGGCGCCGAGGTGACCACCGAGCGCACGGCCACCGAGTGGCGCGACGTGGTGGTGAACAACGGCAACGTGGTCGGCACCTCGTTCCGCGCGGCGCAGCTGATCAAGGCCGGCGCGGCGACCAACCTGCAGGCCCAGCGCGTCACCACCGACTTCGCCAACCCGGCGATGCACCAGCCGCAGGTCGCCTGGCGCCTGCTGAGCAACGGCGGCTCGCTCGTCGTGGTGCACCAGCTCCACGCTGATCAGATTCACGTCGACGGCCTGACCACCACCACCCCGCCCAACCCCGGCATCCCCAGCTCGGGCAGCCCGTACGGCGGTGGCGGCACGGCGACCACGCCCAACGGCCCGCCCCAGTGCAGCGGCTCGGCGGTCGTCACCGGCGTCACGCGCTTCGACGAGTCGGGCAACATGTTCACCGCGCACACCAACGACGTGCTGCCGGTCGACGCGGCCCTCTCGCCCGACGGCTCGATGCTCGCGGTCGCGGGCGCGGGCGGCACCGGCCTCTCGGTCTACCCGACCAGCCTCGTGCAGGGCTCGGGCGGCTGCATGACGCCCACCGCGGGCGTCGGCGGCATCTCGGTCCACTCGGTGGCGTGGGTGAGCCCCACGCAGGTGGTGTTCGTCGAGACGCTGCGTTCGACGCCCGTGCTGTTCGACCTCGCGAACGGCATGGCCAAGAACCTCGGCAGCATGGACCAGCCGGCCGGCGCCGAGGCGCACACCCTCTTCCACCAGTCGCCGCGCGGTGGCGCTGCGCTCGCCTGCGCCTCGTGCCACCCCGAGGGCGGTGACGACGGCCACGTGTGGATCATCGACGGCAAGTTCCGCCGCACGCAGAACCTCACCGGCGGCGTGATGTCGCGTGCGCCGTTCCACTGGGTGGGCGACCTCGCGCACCTCGACGACCTGATGGCCGACACCTTCGTCAAGCGCATGGGCGCGGCGCCGGTGACCGGCGACACCGTCAACACGCTCGGCGCGTGGCTCGACACCCTCCCCGCCAACCGCCCGTCGGTGGTGCTCACCACCGATGCGCGCGCCGCGGGCCTGGCCGCGTTCACCAAGGCTGGCTGCGTGAGCTGCCACCTCGACAACGGCCGCAAGGAAGGCTCGGCCGCCGACATCGGCACCGGCGAGTCGGTGCGCACGCCCAGCCTGAGCGGCGTCGCGTCGCGCGCGCCGTACCTCCACACCGGTGAGGTCGCCACCCTGCGCGACCGCGTGTTCGGCAGCCTGCACCCCAACCACGGCAACCTCGCGGTGCTCGACCAGACCGAGAAGCAGGCGCTGCTCGAGTACCTCGAAGCGCTCTGAAGCACGCCCTCAGCTCACTCGAGAACTCGAGTGGAGCAGGAGAAGTAGCCTCGGCGCCGCGCATCGACTCAAGTGCGGGTCCTGACAGCGCCCTTCCTTCCAGGGGCGCGCAGGAGGCGCCCGTGGCACAGCAGGTTCTCCTCGCAGGGTCGTCGCATCCCCAGCTCGCTGCTGCCGTCAGCAAGGAGCTGGGGCTGCCGCTCGGGCCCTGTCGCGTGAAGGCCTTCCCCGACGGGGAGCTCGACATCGCGCTCGACGCCGACGTGCGGGGCGCGGAGGTCTTCGTGGTGCAGTCGCTCCACGCGCCGGTGGGCGAGCACCTGCTCGAGCTCGCGCTGTTGACCGACGCCTGCCAACGCGCGGGCGCCGCCAGCGTGACCGCGGTGGTGAGCTACCTGGGCTACGCGCGCCACGACCGCCGCGTGTCGGGCCGCGAACCGCTGGGCGCACGCGTGGTGGCCGAGCTGCTCGCCGCCGGCCGCGTCGATCGCGTGGTGTGCCTCGACCTGCACAGCCGCGCGGTCGAGGGCTGCTTCCCCCGCCCGGTGGAGCACGCCGACGCGGTGCCCTCGCTCATCGAGCACGTGCGCGCGCGCATCGAGAGCCCGGCCGTCGTGGTGTCGCCCGACCTGGGCGCGGTGAAGCGCGCGGAGGCCTTCGCGCGGCCGCTCGGGCTGCCGGTCGCCGTGGTGCACAAGCAGCGGCTGTCGGGTGAAGAGGTGAAGGCGCAGGGCGTGGTGGGCGACGTCGCCGGCCGGCACGTGGTGGTGGTCGACGACATGATCTCCACCGGCGGCACGCTCGCCGCGGCCGTGCAGACCGTGCTCGCGCACGGCGCGAAGGGGCCGGTGACGGTGGTCGCCTCGCACGGGCTCTTCGTGGGCCCCGCGAAGGAACGGCTGGCCGCGCTGCCGCTGGCGCGCGTGGTGGTGACCGACTCGGTGCCGCTCAGCGGCCCGATGCCCTTTCCCCTCGAGCGCGTGTCGTCGGCACCCGCGATCGCGCAGGTCATCCGGAGGCTCAACGCGTGAACATCAACGGCATCGAAGGGCTCACCGTCGCGCAGGTCGAAGACGAGGTGCGCCGCGGCGCGAAGTTCGTCTTCTTCACCTACGCGATGTCGTTCCTGGTGGTGACGCTCAAGCGCTCGAGCGACGTGCACTTCATTCGCGCGGGCGAAGGCACGTTCGGCAAGTCGCTGCCGTACACCCTGCTCTCGCTCATCCTCGGGTGGTGGGGCTTCCCGTGGGGGCTCATCTACACGCCGATGGCCATCATCCAGAACCTGGGCGGCGGCACCGACGTGACCGCGCAGATCATGGGCTCGCTGGCGCCCCCGCCACCCCGCCAGGGCCTGCCCGACGTGCAGGTGAAGTGACTTTGTCCCGCTTTGGGCCGTCTTTCGTACTCACCCCTCACAGGAGGAGACCCCAACCATGAACGCACTCGTCACGCTGTTCGCCGTCGCGCAGCTCCACGCTGGGCAGGTGCAGGTCAACATCCAACTCCCGTCGCTGGTGTTCCCCGCGCCGCCGCCGGTGGTGGTGGTCGAGCCCGGCATCCAGGTCGTCGAAGACCAGGACGACGAGGTCTTCTTCGTCGACAACGTGTACTGGATGCGGCGCGGCCCGCACTGGTTCCGCGCGGGAGATCACCGCGGGGGCTGGGTGGTGGTCGACGGCCCGAACGTGCCGCCCGCGCTGGTGAAGCTGCCGCCCGGGAAGTACCGCCGCTACAAGCACGGCAAGTCGGTGATCATCAATCCGCCCGGGCCGGGCCGCGTGAAGATCAAGAAGCACTGAGGTGCGCCGTCAGGGCGCGAGCGGGCGCGGGGCTGCGACCTCGAGCCCGACCTTGTCGGTGGCCTTGTTGCCCGCCGCGTCGAAGAGCTCGAACGACAACTTGTAGGCGCGGCCGTCGTCGAAGCCGAAGCTCCCGCTGCACGCGTCGTGGCCGATGGTGATGGTGTCGGCCACCAGCGGCACCGGGTACGTCTGCTTCACCGAGCCGCCGCGCGCGCGCTGCACCGTCACCAGGAACCACGCCGGGCCCTGCTCTTCGACCAGCGTGCGCAGCTTGAGCTGGCGACGCAGGCCCTGCTTCTCGTTCACGTAGAAGCCTTCGCTCGACGCGGGCTTCTGCTTGTAGCGGGGCGCCTTGGTGTCCGGCCCGGTGCCGGCGAGCCAGCGAATCGTGCCGTCTCCGAGCGCGTCGTTGATGACGCGGGTGCCCGCCATCTCGCGCGGCAGCGCCAGCGTGTACTCGACGTTGGGCTCGAGGGCCTTGAGCGGCCGCAGCCGAATCGCGACGCGCGCCATCTGGCTGACGAAGCCCTTCTCGGCCTTCACGGGAATCGGGTCGTGGCCGTCGGCGACCAGCGCGATGGTGTCGGCGGTCAGCAGTTCCTGCACGCGGGTCTGGTCTTCACCCGCGCCCTCGATGATGAACTGCACGTTGGTCGGCACCACCGCGCCCGGCGTGGGGAACAGGAGGATGCCGTCCTTCTCGCACTTCTCTTCGGCGCGCGCAGGCAGGCCGAGGGCCACGCCGAGCACCGAGAGCAGCGCGAGGGTCGTGCGCAGGGTCATCGTCAGTGCACCGGGGTGCCGGGGTCGGTGACCTCGATCGGCCCGAACTTCTGCTCGAACTTGGCCACGTTGTCCTGCATCGCCATCATCAGCCGCTTCATGTGCTTGGGGTTGGTGATGATGCGCGAGAGCACCTTGGCGCGCGGCTGCTGCGGCTGCACGTAGATGAAGTCCAGCGTGAACTCGGTCTCGGTGTGGTTCACGAGCGCCATGTTGACGTACTGGCCATTGGCCACGGCGTCATCGAGCTGAATCTGGAGCTGCACCTCGGGCGGCTTGGTCTCAGACATGGGGTCCACCTACTACACCACCGCGACGCCCGCGGCCCGCCGTCATTCACGTGCCCGGCTGAACCGGGGTGCTAGCTTTGCCGTTGCGCATGGAGGCGGCGACGAGGGGACCGAGCACGGTGACGGCGGCGCCAGGGACCGGCGAGACGACTGCACCGTTCACCCTGGGGCCCACGCTGCACGACGCGCGCGTGACGGTGGTGTTGCTGCACGGCTTCACCGGCTCGCCCTGGGAGCTGCGGCCGCTGGGTGAGGCGCTCGCCGCGCGCGGGGCCCGCGTGGTCTGCCCCCGGCTGCCCGGCCACGGCACGACGCCCGAGGCGATGCTCTGGGCCACGCACCACGAGTGGCTCGCCGCGGCGCAGGACACCCTCGAGGCCCAGCGCGGCGCGCGGAGGCTGGTGGTCGCCGGCCTGTCGATGGGCGCGCTCCTGGCGATGATCGTGACTGCGCGTCGCACGGTGCGCGTCGACGGGCTGGTCTTGATGGCGCCGGTGCTCGGGGTGCAGGGCCGCGGCCCGCGCGCGCTGCGGGCGCTGCGCTTCCTCCCGGTGGCGGGGCTGCTCGACCGCTGGGTCATCAAGGACGGCACCGACATCGAAGACGCCGAGGTGCGCGCGCGCTCGCCGATCCTGCCGCGCTACCCGCTGGCCCGCGCGCTCGACCTCTTCGACCTGCAAGACCTGGCGCGCGACGCGTCGAATCGCCTGTGCGTGCCGACGCTGGTGGTGTCGGCGGTGAACGACCACGTGGTCGACGTCGGCGAAGTGCGCGCGCTCGCGCAGCGGCTGCCGATGGCCCGGCTGGTCGAGCTGCAGCGCGGCTTCCACATCATTCCGCGCGACGTCGATCGCGCCATCGCGCTCACCGAGATTGCCCACTTCGTCGACACGGTGGCCGCATGACCGCGTTCGCCGGCCGCTACGAGCTCGAGCAGAAGCTGGCGTCGGGCGGCATGGCCGAGGTCTTCCTCGCGCGGCAGACCGGCATCGAGGGCTTCGAGAAGCTGGTGGTGCTCAAGCGCATTCTGCCCAACCACTCGGACAACCCCGAGTTCGTGCGCATGTTCCTCGACGAGGCGCGCATCGCGGCCGACCTGAGCCACCCCAACGTGGTGAGCGTGTTCGACGCGGGCCAGGCCGACGGCCAGTACTTCATCACCATGGAGTACCTGCGCGGCCACGACGTCGCGTCGATCTTCCACGAGGTCGCGCGCCGCGCCGCGCCGCTCCCGTTGGCGGTGACGCTGCGATGCCTCGCCGACGCCGCGCGCGGGCTGCACGCGGCGCACACCAAGACCGACCTCGCGGGCCGCGCGCTGAACATCGTGCACCGCGACATCTCGCCGCCGAACCTGTTCGTCACCCGCGATGGGCTCACCAAGGTGCTCGACTTCGGCATCGCGCACGCCGCGATTCGCTCGACCAAGACCGAGGTCGGCGTGGTGAAGGGCAAGCTCGCCTACCTCTCGCCCGAGCAGCTCGAGGCCGAAGAGCTCGACGGCCGCGCCGACCAGTTCGCGCTGGGCATCGTGGCGTGGGAGCTGCTGTCGGGGAAGCGGCTGTTCCAGAAGCCGTCGGACGCCGAGGCCCTGCGCGCGATTCTCGAGCACAAGGTGCCCCACCTGCGCGAGGTGCGCGACGACGTGCCGCCGCCCATCGACGCGGTGGTGGCCCGCATGCTCGCGCACCGGCGCGAAGACCGCTTCCCCGACTGCGCCGCCGCGGCCGACGCGATGGAAGCGTGGCTCGACGAGACGCGCACGCCGCACTCGGCGCACCGTGTCGCGCTCGCGCTCAAGGAGCTCTTCCCCGACCCGGCCGCCGCTGCCCGCGCCGCGCCTGCGCTGCAGCCGACGAAGGAGACGGTGCTCCCGAAGAAGGACCTCACGACGAAGCCGCAGCGCAAGAAGCGCCCGCCGCTCCCCAACGAGGACGTGTTCCTGCAGGCGGTGCAGGAGTTCCTGCACGAGCGCCCGGGCCGCACCAACCTGCTGCCGCCCAGCGGCGCCTTCGTCGGCCGCCAGCCGGACCTCGCGGCGCTGCAGGCGGTGTTCGACGACGACCTGAGCCGGCTGGTCACCGTCACCGGCTTCGGCGGCGTGGGCAAGACGCGGCTGGCGCGCGAGCTCGCGTGGCGGCTCAAGGACAAGTGGGCCACGCACGGCGGCACGTGGTTCATCGACCTCGCGACCGCGCGCTCGGCCGAAGACGTGTGCCGCGCGGTGTCGCACGCGCTCTCGGTCGAGGTGCCCGTCGAGGCGAGCACCGACACCATCACCCAGACCGGGCGCACGCTGCGGAGCCTCGGGCCCGCGCTGGTGGTGCTCGACAACTTCGAGCAGGTCGTGTCGGCGGCCGACCGCACGCTCGGCCAGTGGCTCGACTTCGCGCCCGACGTGCGCTTCCTCGTCACCAGCCGCGAGGCGCTGCGGCTCAAGGGTGAGCGCACGCACGCGCTGGAACCGCTGGCGACGGGTGGCGGCGCGGCGTCGGACGCGGTGCAGCTCTTCATCGCGCGCGCGCAGCTGGTCGGTGCGCAGCCGTCGGCCGGCGACCTCGGCACCATCGCCGCCATCTGCGAGCGGCTCGAAGGGCACGCGCTGGCCATCGAGCTGGCGGCCGCGCAGCTGTCAGACGTCTCTCCCCGCGAGCTGCTCGAGAAGCTGTCGGCGCGCTTCGCGGTGCTGCAGCTCGGCACGCCCGGCCCCGGCCGCCACGACACGCTGTGGAACGCCATCGACTGGTCGTGGCAGCTCCTGACCGAGACCGAGCGCGCGGCGATGGCGCAGCTGTCGGTCTTCCGCGGTGGCTTCACGCCCGACAGCGCGGTGGAGGTCATCGACCTGACCAGCTTCCGCCTCGCGCCGCCGCGGCTCGAGGTGGTGGTCTCGCTGACGCGCAAGTCGCTGCTGACGCAGGGCGTGGCGCCCGAGCTGCCGCAGGAGCTGCGGCTGGGCATGTTCGAGAGCGTGCACGACTTCGCGGTGGAGAAGCTCGAGGCGCTGGGTGGCACGGCCGCCGCGCGCTCGCGCCACGCCACGCACCTGCTGGCGGTCGGTGAAGAGGCGCTGGCGAAGCTGGGCACCACCGAGGCCGAGGTGGGCATGGCCGAGCTGATGGTCGAGCACCAGAACCTGACCGAGGTGTTCGAGCGCGCGCTGAGCACGCTGCCGCCCACGAAGGACAGCGCGAGCGCGGCGCTGCGGGCGCTGCACGTGCTCGAGCCGATTCTCGGGCGCTCGGGGCCGACGGCGTCGCACCTCGCGCTGCTCGACGACGCGCTGCGCGTGGGCCGGTCGGTGGGCGTGGAAGCGGCGCCGCTGGCGGTCGGCCTGCGGCAGCGCGGCAACGCGTGGCGCGTGAAGGGCCGGCTGGCGCAGGCGGTGGAGGAGCTCTCGCAGGCGCTCACGCTGGCGCGCACCACGGGCGACGGCTCGCTCATCGCGCGCGTGCTGACCGACCTCGCGGTGGCGCGCTTCGTGTCGGGGCAGATCGACGTCGCGCTCGAGGGCCTCGAGGAATCGCTGTCGATCGCGCGCACCGTCGACGACCGCGCGGCGCTGGTGGAGACGCTCGCCTACGCGGCCATCGTGCGCGTCGCGCGGCACGAGCCGGCCGAGGCCATCGTGCATTGCGACGAGGCGCTGCCGCTGGCGCGCGAGCGGGGCGACCGGCTCAACGAGGCCCGCCTGCTCGGCACGATGGGCAGCATCTTCCAGGACCAGGGCCGGCTCGAGCTGGCGCACGCCTTCTTGCGCGACGCGGTGGCGCGGTGCCGTGCGATTCGCGAGGTGCGGCTGACCGGGTACTTCCTCGGCAAGCTGGCGCACCTGCAGTTGGAGCGCGGCGAGCTGAAGCGCGGCGCGGAGACCATCAAGGAAGCGCTCGGGCTGTTGGCCGACGTCGGCGACCTGCGGCACGAGGGGCTCTTTCTCACGTACCAGGCGACGTTCGAGGCGCTGCGCGGCGACGTCGATGCGGCGCGCACGTCGCTCGGGTCGGCGCGGGTGCGGTTGGAGAGCGTGAAGGACCCGCTGCTCCTCACCGCGCATGCGCTGCGGAACATGTTGGTGGAGTTGAAGGCTGCCAACGCGAGCCGCGCCGAGGCGCAGGCGCTGCTCGATGACGTCTCTTCGGCGCGCGGGAATCGC
Source organism: Myxococcaceae bacterium (assembly GCA_046351675.1). Classification (GTDB taxonomy): domain Bacteria; phylum Myxococcota; class Myxococcia; order Myxococcales; family Myxococcaceae; genus Archangium_A. The sequence continues at coordinate 250,918 of JAXLYB010000008.1, read as the reverse complement.
AAGGCGCGCGTCAACCAGAGTGAAGAGGTGCGGCTCGCCGGCCGGATGCTCGAGCGGCAGCTCAAGCGGTAGGCGCGCCCCTCACCCCGACCCTCTCCCCGCTCGCGGGGAGAGGGAGTGCTTTCAGGCGTAGATCGACCCACGCAGACGCTCGCGCGGGCGGCCATCGGTGCGCTCGAGGAAATCGACGAAGAGCAGCGTCGCGTCGAGCGCGGTGAGGCCGAACGCCAGCTGGAAGTTCTTCTCGAAGTCTTCGTGGCCCGGGAGGACGCCCGGAGTCGACTGCTTCGGCTCGAGTTCGCGCGCGAGGAATTCGAGGAAGAGCGCTCCGCAGAGTTCGGCGAGGCGCTGCACCGCGACGTCGAGCGACTGCATCGGCCGCTGCTGGGTCTGCTGCATCACGTTGATGACGACCGCGGTGGTGATGCCGCCGAGGAGCCAGCCCGCGTCCTTGCGGTCGGCGCGCGGGGCCTTGCGATCTCGCGCGAGCGCCGCGGCGCCGACGTCGACGAGCGCCGGGCTCACGGTGATGGGCCTGGTGGGCTTCTTCTTCTTGCCGTGCGTGGCCTTCGGCTTCGCGGGCGGCTCGAAGCCGTCCTGGTGCCACTTCGTGGGCGGCGTCGCGCGGACCGGCTCGGTCTTCTTCGCGACCGTGAGGGCTGAGGCTGCTTCTCCGACTCGTCCGACGTGATGCGGTGCGACCTTCATGTGCGTGCTCCTGGCTCGTCGCGCGGCGAGATGCCGCGGCGGAAGTGCCGGAGTGCGCCTGGTGGGCCAGCTGGTGAGGCTTGCGGATCAGGGAGATGCGGGGGTGGAGCGTTCGCCGGGCCGCATGCGGCGTAGACGCTCCACTTCGCGTTCTCTTCTGCTGAGAGTCAGCGGCTCTCGCGTTGCGCGCGCTCGATGCTCTCGAACAGCGCCTTGAAGTTGCCGCCGCCGAAGCCCTTGTCACCCTTGCGCTGGATGATCTCGTAGAAGAACGGGCCCGACTCGCTGTCCTTCATGAGGTGGCCGTTCTCCTTCATGAAGATCTGGAGCATGTACTGATGCTCCTTGTGGCCATCGATGAGGATCTGCAGCTCGCGCAGGTCTTCGATCTTCTCGTCGATGCGCTTGATGCCGCCCTTGTCGAGCCGCTCGGGGAGGTAGTCGTAGTAGCTGCCCGGCGTGCCGAGGAAGTCGAGGCCCGGCGTCGCGCGCATCGCACGCACGGTGCCCATGATGTCCTTCACGATGAGCGCGAGGTGCTGCACGCCCTCGCCGCGCTGATCTTCGACGAACACGTTGATCTGCGAGCGGCGGAAGTGCGGCCGCGAGGGCTCGTTGTTCGCGAACTTCACGGTCGACATCGGGTCCCACATCACCGTCGACTTGAGGCCGGTGCCGTGTTGGTCGCCCGCCTTGATGTCTTCCTCGGTGTGGAACGCGATGTTCCAGAACTCTTCGAAGCCCATGACGTGCTTCATCCACAGCACCATCGGCTTGAGGGTGCGGAAGTTCGACGTGATGTGGTCGATCTTCGCGAAGCCGAACTTGTTCTTGCCGCCGCGCGGCGTCGCGTGCGCCTGGTAGCCCGGGTACAGCGCCTCGTACCCATCGCGCTGCAGGAAGCGGAACGTGGTGTTGCCGAACGGCGTGGTGATGCTGAAGAACGAGAGCTTCCCGCCCTTGGCGTCGGTGTGGCGCTGGATCTGATCGTCGATGATCGTGCCGCCGCGCGCCTCGAGGAGCTTGAAGGTCTTCTCGACGTCCTTCACGAGGAAGTTGATGGTGCCGACGCCTTCGGGGTGCTTGCGGAGCCAGCGCCACGCGCGACCGCCTTCACCGACCGGCGCGCTGCACACCAACGTGACGTCGTTGGCGTTGAACACCACCGAGTGCTGGCGGCCGGCCTTGGTGAGCTCGGGGCTCGACTCGCCCAGCTCCGCGAAGTCCAACAGCTCCGTGTAGAAGCGGCGCGTGCGCGCGAGGTCGTGCACGTACCAGTGCACTGATTCGACCTTGATGATGCCGAGGGATTCGAGCTGGGTGGTCATGGAGTTCTCCTTCAGGAAGCGACGGCGTCGGGCTGCGCTTCGGGTTTCGCCTTCTGCACGAAGTCGAGCGTGAGGCAGTGCTGCTCGATGCGGGTGAGCGTGGGCAGGCGCGCGGCATCGACCGAGGCGAAGCGGCGAGCGCCGAAGAGCTGCGGCAGGAGGCACGCGTCGGCGAAGGTGAACTGATCACCGATCATGAACTGGCCGGCGGTCTTCTTCGCCATCGCCTCGAGGGCGTCGAGGCCCTGGCCGATCCACTTCTCGCACCAGGCCTTCTGGTCGCCCTTCTGCACGTTGGTCAGGTACTGCAGCACCTGCAGGTTGTGCAGCGGCTGGATGCCGGAGTTCACCGTCTCGACCATCGCCCGCATCTGCGCGCGCTGGAGCGGCGACTTCGGGAAGAGCGCGGGCGTGGGGTGGGTCTCTTCGAGCCACTCGACGATCGCCACCGACTGCGGGATCAGCTCGGTCTTGCCGTCGATCTCGACCTCGAGCACCGGCACCGAGTGCCACGGGTTGCGCGAGACGTGGTTCGCCTCGTGCTGCTCGCCCTTCTGCAGGTTCACGATGACGTAGTCGTAGGGGAGCTTCTTGAACGCCAACGCGAGCCGCACGCGGTAGCTCGCTGAGCTGCGCCAGTAGTTGAAGAGCTTCATGGGCAGCGGGAGATCGCAACGAGCCCCCTGCAAGTCAAGGCGCACCGACCGACACACTGCGGCACGCGGCGGCGGTTCGGACGAGTACAGTTCGGCCCCATGCACGTCGTGTGGATGGTGTGTGTGTTGGCCGCGGCGCCGGTGGACGGAGGCGTCGCGAAGGGCGCGAAGGCTGGCGGCAAAGTGAAGGCGTCGAAGAAGAAGACGGCACCGGAGCCCACGCTGTCTCCCGAGGAGCACGCGAAGCTCACTGCCGCGCTCGACGATCGCCAGGCTGACGTGGGGCAGTGCGTGGTCGACGCAGTGAAGGCCACTGGCGCGTGGGAGCGCACCGTCGACGTCGATGTCACCTTCAGCGGCGGCAACCTGTTCGCGATCGACGTGCGGCCGGTGCCCGATGGAGAAGCGCCTGCCATCAAGCCGTGCGTGGAGAAGGTGCTCCGCGCGAAGGACTGGCCGAAGCCGCCCGGCGCGCTGGTGGTCATCAAGCGGCAGTGGACCTTCAAGATGGAGTGACCCGCGATGCGGCTCGCGCTGCTGGCCGACATCCACGCCAACCTGCACGCGCTCGAGGCCGTGCTGCGCGACGTGGACGGCTGCGGTGTCGATGAGCTCGTCGTGCTGGGTGACACCATCAACTACGGCCCACGCCCGAGGGAATGTCTCGAGCTGGTGAGCGCGCGTGCGTCGGTGGTGCTCGCGGGGAATCACGAGAAGGAAGCGGCGCTGCCGATGCCCGACGAGCTCGAGTCGGACGCGCGAGAGATGCTCGAGTGGACCGTGTCGCAGCTCGCGGGGTCTGCGCCGTGGGAGACGATGAGGCGCACGCTGCTGGCTGATGCGAACGCGTGCGCCCAGGTGAGGCGCGGTGAGTTGCACTTCGTGCACGCCACGGCGGCGAAGCCGTTCGAGCAGTACTTGTGGCCGGGGCACCCGAACTACCACCTGCAGTTCAATGATCAGCTCGATCGGTATCTCGTCGAGTTGCTCGAGGGGTTCTCGGCCGTGCACAGCTTCGTCGGTCACACGCACGCGCCGACGGTGCTCACGTCGTACGAGCACCGGGAGTTGTTCCCCATCACGCAGGACTGGAACCGAAGGCTGACGTTCATCGGGCCGCGCACGGTGTTCTACGTGCCGAAGGGGCCGCTGAAGTTGGGCGGGCTCGCGGGGAAGAAGCTGGTGATCAACCCCGGGAGTGTGGGGCAGCCGCGGGATCAGGATCCGCGCGCGAGCTGGGCGATCTACGACGGGGACAGCGTCGAGTTCAGGCGCGTCGAGTACGACCACGCGGCGACGGCGAAGGAGATCCGCGCGCTGCCGCTCTCGATCGACACGCGGCGCTTCTTCGCCGATCGCCTCGCGGAGGGGACATGACCGAAGAGCCGTTGAGCGATGAGGCGCTGCGCCGCGTGCTCGGGAAGCCGTCGAGAGAGGTCGAGCAGTGTCCGGTCTGTTCGATGCTCAAGTACGGGGCGCTGCGGTTCGAGAAGGGTGACGAGGTCATCGCCAACTCGCTGTCTGACCGGCGGTCGGCGGTCGCGCAGCTCAGGGAGAAGCTCCGGCTCGGTGAGAACGTGGCGACGGTGTGGATCGACGCGTGCTCGGTGTGCGGGCGGCTCTACCGCTCGGAGAAGTCGCACGAGTATCTCGTCAACGGCGCGAGCGAGGAGACCGAGAGCCATGACCCGGTGACGGTCGACGAGGTGCTGGCGATGAGCGAGCTCGGGTGGAGCCGGTTGCCCGGTGCGCTGCTCCGTGAGTTGGGTGATGGCGCGTGGGCGGTCATCGGCGAACCCGCGCGGCAGTGGCCGATTCGGCGTGCGAGGTGAGCTGTGCTCTCGGTGGGACGAGGAGAATGCTGGGTGTGGTCGCGGTGCCGAACGGCTGAGCTCCCTCTCCTCCCGAGGAGGAGAGGGTTGGGGTGAGGAGGAGAACCGAGCGCGCGTCATCCGGGAGCCGGCGAAGCGGTACGCGATCAGGCGCGCGACGTGAGCTGTGCTCGGGGTGGGACGAGGGGAATGCTGGGTGTGGTCGCGGTGCCGAACGGCGTGCGAGCTTCTCGGCACGACGCGAGTTGACGCTCGTGAAGAGCACCCGGGGCGCGAGCACGTCAGCTTTGTTGCGCTCGATGCTCGATTCGCGACTCGGGTGTCGCACTGATCAGCGGTCAGACCTCGCGCTCGCGCTGCGGCGGCGGACTGTGACAGCGGCGTCGCGACATCGGCGGTGAGTGCAACAAAGCTTATGTGCTCGGCCCGTTGCGCTCTCCCGGGCGGGGGCGGTTGAACGCACTTTGCTCGCGGTCGAGGGGCTGTTCGCGTCGAGCACGGCCAAGGCCATTCACCGCACGCGTCGCTCGGGGCTTCTCCTCCTCACCCCGACCCTCTCCTCCTCGGGAGGAGAGGGAGTCTTTTTTCTCAGTCCGCGCAGCAGCGGAAGCCGGTCGAGTAGTCCCAGTGCGTGACGGCGTGCGCGGTCGTCACGTAGAGGCACCCGTTCCCGTTGATCACCGTGTCCACGTAGAAGCCACCGCGGAACGTGCCCGCCGGATCCGCCGTCCACTCGTGGAGGTTGCCCATCATGTCGAACACGCCCTCGGCCGTGCGGCAGCCCGCGTTCGCGCCGGTGAGATCGAGGCCCGGCTGCAACTGGTTCAGACACGGTGAGTCGATGTGGCTGAAGATCCAGCTCGCGCTCGTGCCGTAGAGCTCGATCGCCGGATGCACCGAACGCGCGTCGTTGCACACGCCCGGCATGCGCGTGTTGCCGTACGGGTACGTGAAGGAGCTCGGGCCCTGGCAGGCGCGCAGCCACTCCGCGTCGGTGCAGAGACGCTTGCCCGCACCGCTGCACGCCGCCGCCGCCTGGAGCTGCGTGATGTAGCCCTGCGGCACCGCGTTCGGCATCGAGACCGCGGCGATCACCCGCGTGCCGGGGTTGAAGTACGGGCTCCACGGGCGCGCGCCGCCGTCGACGATCTCCAGCAGGCTCGCTTCGTATTGATCGATGCAGAAGGTGTTCGCGATGCGCACCATGCCCGGCAACAGGCAGCCTCCGTCTGAGGGGTTCGGGGCGAGGCCGGTGTTGGGCTGCGGTTGCACGTTGGGATCGCAGGCGACCGCGTAGCGCGGCGTGCAGCACTGGATGTTCGAGGGGCCGGGGCAGAGGCCGGCGGTCGGCATGCGCGTGCCGTAGCACTCGCTCACGTCCATGCAGGTGCCGGGGATGCCTCCGGCGGTGCAGAGGATTCCGCCGTCGGTGGGGCCGGCGTCTTGCGTGCCGGCGTCTTGTGTTCCGGCGTCTTGTGTTCCGGCGTCTTGTGTTCCGGCGTCTTGTGTTCCGGCGTCTTGTGTTCCGGCGTCAACGCCTGCGTCGATGCTCGCGTCTGGTCCCGCGTCTTCCTGGCTTCCAGCGTCTTGCGTGCCTGCGTCTTCTCCGGGCTGCGTTCCCGCGTCGTCGTCTGGCGTCATCGTTCCGCACGCCGTCAAGAGCGCCGCGAGCAGGAGGAGCTTTCGCATGAAGGTGCTTGTACCACTCGCCCCTCACCCCAGCCCTCTCCCCGCTCGCAGGGAGAGGGGGTTTATAGTGACGGCCATGCGTCGCCTCGTGGTGGTGGTTCTCGCCGTCACTGCCGTGAGCTGCGACTGCGGCAAGACGCCGGGCTTGATGATGAACAACCCGGTCGCGCACCTCGAGACCGACTCGCTCGACTTCGGCGCCGTCACCGAGTTCACCGACAAGCAGCTGCCACTGCCCGTGCGCAACCTGGGCCGCGTCTCGCTCTCGCTCACCGCCGCGATCGACCCCGGCGGGAGCGCCGCGGAGTTCACCGTCGACACGCCCGCCATCGAGGTCGGCGCTGATCAGACCGCGAACGTGCTCATCACCTTCCGCCCGCTCGGCGCTGGCTCCGACACCGCGACGCTCACGCTCACCACCAACGATCCTGATCAGCCGACCATTCGGGTCACGCTCAAGGGCGGACCCATCTTCCCCACGCTCGGCTTCAACCCCGACCCGCTCGACTTCCGCCCCGCGACGATGCCGCTCGTCACGAAGAGCGCCGTGCTCAAGAACGTCGGCCAGTCCACCCTCACCGTGAACGCCGTCGGCGTCGACGTCACCGGCAACCCCGACTTCTCGGTCACGCCGCCGATGCTCCCGCTCGTGCTGCGCCCCGGCCAGATGGGCTCGGTCGACGTCGCCTACGCCCGCAGCACGCGTGACGCCGAGGGCCGACTCCAGGCCGACAGCGACGACCCCGATGCCGGCTCGCGCTTCCTGCGGCTCATCCCCGATCCGCCCGCGGCGTGCAGCGACGGCCTCGACAACGACATGGACGGGCTGACCGACTTCCCCGACGACATCGGCTGCCTCGATTCCGACGACACCGACGAGAGCAACCCGCCCCAGTGCATCAACGGCGCGTCACAGCCGTGCGGCTCGTCGACCGGCATCTGCACGCAGGGCCTGCGCACGTGCGCGAACTCCATCTGGGGCGCGTGTGATGGTGGCGTGCGCTCTCGCGCAGAGGCATGCAACGGCGTCGACGACGACTGCAACGGCGTCAGTGACGACGGCGTCAGCGAGACCTGCACCATCTTCGGCTGCGCCGGTGCGCGCGCGTGTCTGCCCGATGCCGGAGTCGATGGCGGGCTGTGGACCGCGTGCCTGCCGATCTCCGCGACCACCGAGACGTGCGATGGCCTCGACAACAACTGCAACGGCCAGGTCGACGAGGGCGTGGTGCGCACCTGCACGCTCAACTCGTGCCTCGGCGTGCAGGTCTGCATTCCCGATGGCGGCGGCGCGTTCACCCAGTGCTCGGCGGCGAACCCGCTGCCCGAGACGTGCAACGGCGTCGACGATGACTGCAACGGGAGCATCGACGATGGGCTCGCGAACCTTGTGTGCGGCGTGGGCGCGTGCCGGAGGTCGGTGCCGGCGTGCAACAACGGCGCGCCGAACAACTGCGTGCCCGGTCAGCCCAACATGGAGATCTGCAACGGCGCCGATGACGACTGTGATGGCGCGCTCGACAACGGACTGGGCAACGTGAGCTGCGGCGTCGGGTACTGCGCGCGGTCGGTCGCCGCGTGCGTGCTGGGTGATGCGGGCGTGTGCATGGCGGGCTCGCCGCGCGCCGAGACGTGCAACGGCATCGATGATGACTGCAACAACGTGGTCGACGACGGGCTCGCCAACCTCACGTGCGGCAATGGCGCGTGTTTCCGGTCGGTGCCGGCGTGCAACGGCGGCGCGGCGAACTCGTGCGTGCCCGGGAATCCCGTCACCGAGACGTGCAACAACGTCGACGACGACTGCAATGGCACCGTCGACAACATGCCCAACCTCACGTGCGGTGTCGGGGCGTGCGCGCGCACGGCGGTGGCGTGCACCGGCGGTGTCGCGGGTACGTGCACGCCGGGCATGGGCACTGCCGAGACGTGCAACAACGTCGATGACGACTGCAATGGCGCCATCGACAACGGGGTGTCGCGTGCGTGCTACTCGGGCAGCGTCGCGACGCGCGGGGTCGGGACCTGTCGAGATGGGACGCAGACGTGCACCGCGGGTGTGTGGCAGGCGACGTGCCCGGGGGAACAGCTGCCGGTCGCGGAGAATTGCGGCAACTCGCTCGATGATGACTGCGATGGCACGGTGAACAATGGGTGCAGTGGCTGCAACCCGAACGGGATCTTCACCATCGATGCCGGGACCCGCCCCGTCTACACGTGCTGCTTCAGCTCGGTCGTGATCGACATCAGCCAGATTCAGATTCTGTCGAACGGCACCACCCTCACCCCCGGGCCCTCGCAGCCGGGCGTCACGCTGACTGACGGCGGTGCGACCACGTGTCCGAGCGGCACCATCTACGGCAAGCGCGTGCTGACCGGCGGGTGCACCGAGACGTACACGCTCACTGGCGTCTTCACCGGGCCGAACAACTTCAGCGGCACGTACACCGCGCAGTTCACCGGGTCGCAGTGCTCGTGCTTCGGCGGTGCGGACACGCCGTGTACGAACCAGACCTGGACGTTCGGCGCCGGGCGCTGAAGAGATTCGGCCCCTCACCCCGACCCTCTCCCCGCTCCGCAGGGAGAGGGAGTCACGTGCCGAACTTCAGGGTCTGATCACACGTCATCGCGTCACCCATCTTCGGGTCCTGGAACACCACGCGCACCGTGTCGTTCTTCGGGTCGAACGTGAACGTCGTCGCCTGGAAATTCCCGCCCGCGTACAGGAACTGGCTCGGCGGAAACACCACCGGCTTGTTCGCTTCCTGCCCCGGCTCGAGCACCAGGTTGAGCGGGTTGATGTTGCCCGCCGGCCCCACCGTGATCTCGTACACCGTCGAGCGGAACCCGGTCTTCTCGAGCCGCATGATGGCGCCGGTGTGAATGTCACCCGAGATGAACCACACGTTCTTCACCGCGTTGGTCTCGATGAAGTTGAGCAACGCCTCGCGCTGCGCGACGTAACCCTGCCAGCGATCGGCCTGCCCACCCCACGACGGCCCGGGCAGGTTGGTGATCGGCACCGACGTCATCACCACCTTGAAGTGGCACGGGCTGTTCACCAGGCCCTGCTGCAACCAGTCGAGCTGCTCGGGTGAGATGAACTGCGCCTGCGGCGTCTCGCGCGTCGACGGCTTCCGTTCCATGCGGCAGTCGAGCAGGAAGAACTCCGCCGTCTGGCCCCACTTGTACGAGCGCCACGAGCGGTCTTCTTCGACCGGCAGCGTCTCGCGAAACGCCTTCGTGCCGTCGAGGATGATGGGGTGCTGCGGCCCGAGCACCTCGATGTCGAAGTTGTTCGCGAAGTCGTGGTCGTCCCACACGAAGTACGCGCCCGCCGCGGGCATCAGGTCGCGGTACCCGGGGTCCTTGAACTGTTCCTGCCACTTCGCGCGGAACGCAGGCAGCGAGTCGGCGCCGTCGTTGTACGAGACGTCGCCGAGGTGGAGCCAGAGATCCATGTCCTGCCGCGCCTGCGTCTGCAGCGGCAAGAACGGGCGATAACGGTACGACGCGCAGCTCGTCGCCCCGACCTTGAGCGGCTCCTTCCAGTCGTCGGGGAACGCGGTGCGCACCTTGCCGACCAGCGAGCGCTTCGTGAGATCCGTCGAGAAGAAGCCGTAGGTGTACGTGGTCGCGGGCGCGAGCCCCTCGACCTTCACCTTCAGGTTGCCGTCGGTCGCGTCGGTGACGTCGAGCACCACTTCCTTCACCAGCCGAACCTGCGTCGAGCTGCCGATCTCGCGCCACACGCGGAAGGTCACCTGCGGCACACCCGTCGCGCGCGTCCACGCGAGGAACGACGAGCTCGTCATCGCGCCCGCGGCGGCGGCCTGCGGGAAGAGCGTCTCGGTCCACGCCACTTCCCACGCGCAGAAGTTCACCAACGTCGCGTTGTCGTAGGGCTGCGGGTCGATCACCGGAGGCCCACCCGCGTCCATCTTCGAGGGCGCGCTGCAGCCGGCGACGACCAGCGCCGCGCCACCACCGATCAACACCTCTCTGCGGGTCACCGGGCTCGACATGCTTGGGCTCCCTACTTTAAGAGCCGCCAGATGCGAACCCTCCCCCTGGCCGTGGCGCTGTGCAGCTCCCTCGCGGTGGCGCACATCAAGCTCGACGTGCCCGACAACTTCCAGGTGGTCGACGTGTACGGCGGTCCGAACAAGGCCGCGCCGTGCGGTGGTGCGGGCACCGCGAGCAACAAGGTCACCACCGTGATAGCCGGCTCACAGCTGACCGTGTCGTGGACCGAGACGATTCTCCACCCCGGCCACTTCCGCATCGGCATCGCGCAGCTCGACACCGAGTTCGTCACGCCGACGCCGGTGCTCGACCAGGGCGGTCTCAACTGCGCGAGCGCGCCGATCCAGACGAACCCGACCGCGCCGATCATCGTCGACGGGCTCTTCCCGCACACCATGGCCGCGCCGAACAACACGTGGTCGACCACCGTCACCGTGCCGATGATGAGCTGCGATCACTGCGTGCTGCAGCTGATGCAGTTCATGTCGTCGCACGGCCCGCCGTGCTTCTATTACCAGTGCGCGGTGCTGAAGATCGTGATGCCCGACGCGGGCGTGGCGATGGACGCGGGCACGGACGCGGGCATGGCGCCCTCCGACGCCGGCACCGACGCAGGCCAGATGCAGAACGACGCCGGCACGATGCCCACCACCGACGCCGGCTCGAACCCTGATCCCATGCCGATGGGCTGCGGCTGCTCGACCGGGCCGTGGGGCGTCCTGGTGCTCCCCTTCCTGGGCCTGCTCTTCCGCCGCCGGCGCTGAGTTTTTCTGCCGCAACGTGTCATCCAGAACTGACACGCAGAATTTTCCCTGAAACCTCTTTGTCGATGCCTCCGTATGGGTACGGTCACGGCGCTTCGCCCATCGGGGGCGGGGCAACGTGCATCGAACGTTGCACCCATACGCTTCACCCAACCACCGCAACACCGGAGAACACATGAACAAGAAGCTGCTCGGCGCCGTCCTCGGTTCGCTCGTCATCGCTGCCCCCGCGTTTGCCGAGGACAAGCCGGCTGAGGCGCCCAAGAAGGAAGACGCCAAGAAGAAGAAGGCCGATGCGAAGGACGCCAAGGCCGGCGAGAAGTCGTGCTCGGGCGAGAAGGGCTGCAACGGCAAGAAGGAAGGCGCGAAGGACGCGAAGGCCGGCGAGAAGTCGTGCTCCGGTGAGAAGGGCTGCAGCGGCAAGAAGTAAGTCGCCCGCGGTCTGTTCGAAGTGACAGGGCGCTCGCCTCGAGAGGGGTGGGCGCTCTGTTCGTTTCGGGGCTATTGAGCTGCAACGAGAGGCGCATGAAGCGAGTCGAAGGCATCGGCATCGGAGTGCGCACGCCGTACGCGAGCGAGCTGCTCGAGACCTCGCGGCGCATCGACTGGCTCGAGATCATTCCCGAGAACTGGGCCTTCTACGGCGGCAAGAAGCGCAAGCTGTTGCGCGAGCTCGGCGAGAAGTTCCCCATCGTTCCGCACTCCGTGAGCTTGAACGTCGGCGGGCTCGACCCGCTCGATCCGCGCTTCCTCGACGCGCTTGCGGTGCTGACGAAGGAACTCGGCACGCCGTTCTTCAGCGACCACGTGTGCTTCGCCTCGACGCAGGGGCGCCCGCTGCACGAGCTGTTGCCGTTGCCCTTCACCGAAGAGGCCGCTGACGCCGTGGGCCGCCGGGGACGCGAGGCGAGCGAGCGCGTGGGCCTGCCGCTGGTGCTCGAGAACGCCACCTTCTACGCACACATGCCCTCGGGGCCCGATGGCATGACTGAAGCGAAGTTCATCGCCGCGTGCCTCGAGCGGAGCGGCGCGAAGATGCTGCTCGACGTGAACAACGTGTACGTGAACTCGAAGAACCACGGGTTCGACGCGCGCGCGTTCATCGACTCGCTGCCGCTGGGCCAGGTCGAGTACCTGCACCTCGCCGGGCACACGCTGCAGGGCGACGTGATCATCGACACGCACATCGGGCCGATCATCGACGACGTGTGGTCGCTCTACCGGTACGTCATCGCGAAGGCGGGCCGCGTGGTGCCCACGCTCATCGAGTGGGACCAGGACATTCCCCCGCTCGACGTGGTGCTCGACGAGGCCGACCGTGCGCGCGAGGAAGCCGCGGCGGCGTTGCGAGGAGCTGCGCCGTGAAGCTCGCCGACTTCTACTCGACCATCGCGCCGTACCTCGAAGGCCGGGCGGCGTACGCGCCGACGCTCGAGGCGCTCTACGGGAAATCGCCCGCGCGCGACTCGCACCGCATCGCCATCTACGAGCGCTTCTGCCGCTCGCACCGGCAGACCGCGACCGGCGGCGTGCACCAGTACGTGAAGGAATTGATCATCGCGCAGGCCGGCAAGGACCGGTGGGACGCGCTGGTCGAGGCGTACTTCGTCGCGCACCCCATGCAGCACGTGGAGATCAACGAGAACGGCGCCCACCTCGCGCAGTTCCTCGGAGATCAACCCAACGCGCCGAAGCTCTGGTCGCAGCTCGCCGACTTCGAGTGGTGGGAATGGCAGACCCTCGTGGCGCCCGATCGCCCCGAGGACGCTCCCGGCGGCCCGCTGCGCATGGCGAGCACCGTCGAGCTGCGGCCCTACGCGTGGGACTTCCCGGCGTGGATCGACGAGGCCGAGCGCGCCGGCGAGCCGGAAGCGATCGACGTGCTGGTGTTGTTCTGGCGTGACGCCGAGCTGCAGCCGCGGCGCGCGCTGGCGACGATGGACGAGCTGCGCGTGCTCAAGGCGGTGAGCGAAGGCGCGGCAGTCGAGCGCGATGCCACGGTCGATGACTTGCTCGGCGCCGGAATCCTGCTGGGCGAGCCACGACCTCCCTCTCCTCCGAGGAGGTGAGGGTCGGGGTGAGGGCTGAGCCTTTTCGACCCACCGGTTGATCCGCGGGCCGGTTTTGGTGGAAAGAGCCAGCATGCGTCACGCCGTCCCCCTCTTCGCGTCGGTCGCCCTCACCCTCTCGGCGTGCGGCGCGTCGGAGTTCCACGTCAGCCACGGTAAGGACGGCGACGGCGGCACGCTCCTGCCGATCGACGCGGGCACGGGTGGCGGCGGCGGCGCGACGGGTGGCGGCACTGGCGGCGGTGGCGCGACCGGCGGCGGCGGTGGCGCGACGGGCGGCGGCGGCGCGACGGGCGGCGGCGGCGCGACGGGCGGTGGCAGCGCGACGGGCGGTGGTGGCGCGACGGGGGGCGGCACCGGCACCTGCAGCGCGTCGAACTGCGCGACCGGCTGCTGCGCGGGCAACACCTGCATCACCACCACCACCAGCGCTCAATGCGGCAGCGGCGGCGCGGCGTGCAGCGCGTGCATGAGCGGCGACTCCTGCGTGAGCGGCGCGTGCAGCTTCGACATGAACGCGACGTGGCACGTGCTGCCTTCGTCGGCCATCGTGCAGGACGTGTGGGACTTGAGCTCGCCGCCCGACGTCGAGCTCGGGCTGTGGTGCCCGGCTGACGCGCCAAGCGTCACCGCCATCATGCCCAAGGTGCAGGACAGCACGACCCCCACGTGGAGCTCTGGCGGCTGCGACCTCACGGCCGGCGACCTCATCAACCTCGGCATCGGCTTCGACGCGATCGACAGCGACGGCGCGACGTACCAGCAGATCGTGCCCTTCACGCGCGTGCCCATCACCCAGACCCAGCTGCGCAACGGCACCCTCACCGGCAGCGTCGGCTCGGACATCACCATCACCTTCACGTTCACCAAGCAGTGACCGCGCTCGCCTTGCTCGTGGCGCTCGCCGCCACGCCGGCAGTGGAGTTCACGGTCACAGCCGACCTCGAGAAGAGCGTGCTGCAGATCGAGCTCGATCTGCGCGACTGGAAGGGCGAGTGCCTCTGCCTCGACAAGGACGTCGCCGACGCGCTCTCCGGCCTGGGGCCGCACCCGAAGCGTGAAGACTGCTTCCTCGCGCCCGAGAAGCGGCCGGTGAAGTACCAGGTCAGCCTGAGCAAGCTGCGCCGCCGCTACGACGACCCCGACTTCGCCGCGCACCTGGGGCCCGCGTGGATGTTCCACGACGCGACGTTCCTCTTGCGGCCCGACGAGTTCGAAGGCGACTACCGCGTGCGCTTCGTATTGCCCTCGGGCGCGACCGTGGCGACGCCGTGGCCGCAGGAGAAGGACGGCACCTTCGTCGTCTCGGAAGACCAGTTCGACGTGGGCTCGTACGTCGCGCTCGGCAAGCTGCGCACGCTCGGGGTGCTCGAGCTCGAGGGCTTCTCGGCGCGCGTCACGCTGGTCGACGAGCCCAGGGCGGCCACCGACGCGCAGCTGCTGGCGTGGGTGAAGGGCGCGCTCACCGCGCACGGCAAGTTCTACCGGGGCAGCCCCACGCACGGCGCGCGGCCGATTCACGTGGTGCTGGCGGGCGTGAAGAGCAGCGACGCGGGCGTGTTCGGCTCGGTGCTGCGCCGCGGAGAGCCGTCGGTGATGCTGCTGTTCGGCAACGAGGCCACCTCGGGCTTCGAGAGCGACTGGGTCGCGTTCCACGAGCTGTTCCACCTCGGCAACCCGCCGACGCGCGGCCGCTTCCCGTGGATCACCGAGGGGCTCACCACCTATTACACCGAGCTCCTGCGGGCCCGCGCCGGGGTGCTCCCGCCCGAGCAGGTGTGGGGCACGCTCGCCGACAGCTTCCGCGACTACTGCTCGCCCAACGGCACGTCGCTCGCAGACCACAGCCGCGAGCTCAGCCGCACGTGGCAGTACCAGCGCGTGTACTGGGGCGGCGCGTGCCTGTGGTTCCAGGTCGACGTCGAGGTGCGCAAGAAGAGCAAGGGCGCGCGCTCGCTCGACGACGTGGTGCGCGAGCTGCGCGAAGGTGACGCGCTCGACGAAGACGGCCTGGTCGCCGCGCTCGACAAGGCCGCCGGCAGCCCCATCGCTACCGTGGCGCTCAAGCGCGAGAAGAAGTTCGACGTCGAACCGCTGCTCAAGTCGCTGGGCGTCGGCGTGGTGAAGAACGACCGCGCGGCGCTCGATGACTCCGCCCCGCTCGCGGCGCTTCGCAAGGCGATGACGGCCCCCGAAGCGAAGTAAAGAGGCGCTCATGCGCTTCCTCGACGACAAGCAGCCCCCGTACGAGCTCACCTACAACGACGTCTTCATGGCGCCCACGCGCTCGGGTGTCGGCTCGCGGCACGAGGTCGACCTGCGTCCCCCGGCGCTCGGCTCGCTGGCGCTGACCACGCCCATCGTGGTGGCCAACATGACGGCGGTCGCGGGGCGGCGCATGGCCGAGACCATCGCGCGGCGCGGCGGCGTGGCGGTGCTGCCCCAGGACATTCCCCTCGACATCGTCGAAGAGAACGTGCGCTACGTGAAGTCGCGCCACCCCATCTACGACACGCCCATCACGCTGCGCCCGACCGAGACCATCCAGGTCGCGCTCAACCTGATTCACAAGCGCGCGCACGGCGTGGTCATCGTGGTCGACGAGGCGCACGAGCCGGTGGGCATCTTCACCGCGCACGACGCCGAGGGGCAGGACCGCTTCACGCAGCTCCACCGCGTGATGAGCACCGAGCTGCTCTCGTTCGAAGAGGGCACGCCGCTGGAGACGATGTTCGAGCGCCTCGCGGTGAAGCGCCTGACGTGCGCGCCGGTGTTGAAGGGCAAGAAGGTGGTGGGCGTGGTGACGCGCAAGGGCGCGCTGCGCTCGACGCTCTATTCCCCCGCACTCGATGCGGGCGGCAAGCTGGTGGTCGGCGCGGCGGTCGGCATCAGCGGTGACGTGGTGGGGCGCGCGAAGGCGCTGCTGGGCTTCGGCGTGGACCTCCTGGTGGTCGACGCGGCGCACGGGCACCAGCAGAAGATGCTCGACGCGGTGGCGGCGGTGCGGGCGCTCGCGCCGAAGGTGCCGCTGATGGCCGGCAACGTGGTGACGCGCGAGGGCACGGCCGACCTCATCAAGGCGGGCGTCGACCTGGTGAAGGTGGGCGTGGGCCCCGGCGCGATGTGCACCACGCGCATGATGACCGGCGTCGGGCGGCCGCAGTTCTCGGCGGTGCTCGACTGCGCGGCCGAGGCGCGCAAGCACGGCAAGAGCGTGTGCGCCGACGGCGGCGTGCGGCACCCGCGCGACGTGGCGCTCGCGCTCGCGGCCGGCGCGGGCACGGTGATGATCGGCTCGTGGTTCGCCGGCACCTACGAGAGCGCCGCCGACATTCGCGAAGACGCGCACGGCAAGTTCTACAAGGAGAACTTCGGCATGGCCTCGCAGCGCGCGGTGAAGGCCCGCACCCAGAAAGACTCGCTCTTCGACCGCGCGCGCAAGGAGCTCTTCGAGGAAGGCATCAGCACCTCGCGCATGTACCTCGACCCCGCGCGGCCCGGCGTCGAAGACCTCGTCGACCACATCGTCGCGGGCGTGAAGAGCGCGTGCACCTACGCGGGCGCGGCGAGCCTCGAGGAGTTCCACCAGAACGCGCTGGTCGGCGTGCAGGGCGCGGCGGGCTTCGATGAGGGCAAGCCGGTTCGCCAGAGCTGGTGAGTCACGCGGTCCACGAGACCAGGAACTGAGCGGGGCCGATGACGAGCCCGGCGGGGATCTCGCCGAGCTGCCTCGTCGTGGCGTCGTCGCTCACGTGCGAGAGCACCTCGACCTTCGGTGACTTCGCGCCGCTGTTCTCGAGGCCGTCTTCGAGCAGCCCGCGGAAGTACTGCGGGTACGCGACGAGGTTGATGCCGAGCGCGAACGAGGTGGGCGCGCGCTGCTCGAGCGTGGTGCGCGAGTAGTTGTTGGAGCTGCGAAGGTTGCGGTTCATGCGCTCCAGCCCGCGGCGGGGACCGAGCACGCGCAACAGCGGCATGAGCGCCTTGCCCATCAGGGTCTGGCCGAAGCTCTCGAAGATGGCGCGGCCGAGGTGGTAGCTGGCTTCCTCGCGCGCGACGCCGGGCCACTTGAGCGCCATCGTCAGCTCGAGCGAGTGCAGCCACGTGCGGTACGGGTACGCGGGGTTCAGCTTCTTCAGGTCGACGCCGAAGCCGCGCAGCTTCGCGCGCACGCTCTCGTCGAGCTGGTCACCGAGCACCCGCTCGAGCGCCTCGTAGCTGCTGCCGAAGACCACCGGCTCTTCCGCCCCCATGCACACCCAGTCGAGCACAAAACTGGCAGCCCCGTTGGCTCGCCCTACCCTTCGGGACATGGACAAGCTCACCCTCGTCTCGCAGCTCGCGGAGAAGTTGAAGTCGCTCTTTCAGCAGGCGGCGCGGTCTGACGAAGACGCGCGGCTCGACGCGAAGACCGGAGCGCAGCGCGCGATGAACCTCGCGGGCGCGACTGGCAATCGGCTCGAGGCCGCACGCGCGGCCTGGCAGGCAGTCGCCGACTTCAAGCCGGCGCCGTTGAAGAAGGGCGAGCGCATCAGCCTCGGCGCTGTGGTGGAAGTCGAAGACGGTGAGGGCGGCAAGACGCTCTTCGTCGCTCCCGCGGGCGCGGGCGAAGAGCTCACCGGCCCGGGTGGCGATGGCTTCTTCCAGGTCGTCACGCCGGCGAGCCCGCTCGGCAAGGGGCTGCTCGGCAAGAAGGTCGGCGACGTGGTCGAGGTGATGGTGAAGGGCGAGCTGACCGAGTGGGAAATCACCTGGGCTGCATGACCCCCCTCTCCCCGATGGGGAGAGGGTCGGGGTGAGGGGAAAAGCTGCTGCACTTCACCTGCGGCACAGCGACGCGCCGAGTTCCCGCGTGTCGTGGTCTCGCACCTTGCACTGATACCCAGGCCCATCCATCGACCCGCCGTTCGCGAGGCGAACGATCTCCCACTGGTCGAGCTGCGCGCAGAGCTGCGTCGCGTTGGCGCGCGCCTCGGCGGGCGTGACGTGCGGGCCGGGACACTTCTCGCCCTTCACGCGCTCGGCGACGAGCGGCCCCGTCGGCGCGGGAGGCGGCCGCGGATGATGAACGATCGGCGCGCGAACTCCGGCATCGACGACGGCGGCGATCGAGGTCCCCGCATCGATGACCTCGTCGACGACCGGCGACGGCGGCACGACGGGCGGCGGTGCGACGATCGGCTGCGGCGGCTGGAGGTTCGGCGCGACGACGAACGACGGCGGCGCCGGCGGCGGCGGAACCGGCTTCTCCGCGGAGTCGAGGAGGTGGTTCAGCCCGCGCCACGCGATGAGCAGCGCGATGGCGACGGCGAGCGCGATGAGACGCGAGGCGCGCGATTCCTTCGGCGGCTGCTCGGTCGACGCTGACGGAGCCGGGACTGGCGGCGCTGCCCGCGGAGGCGCGTTCGCGGCCGAGGGAGACGTCTCGCTCAGCGGCGACTGCGCTGACGGGTGGGCGCCAGGCGTTCCCAGACGCGACGGATCGACGGACACCGCGACGCCACTCGGAGCCGCACCACTCGGAGCCGCACCACTCGGAGCCGCACCACTCGGAGCCACACCACCAGGAGCCGCACCACCAGGAGCCGCACCACCAGGAGCCGCACCACCAGGAGCCGCACCACCCGGAGCAGCTTGCGCCGGCACCACCGCATGCGGCGTCGCGAGCGCCCGCGGCGACTCGCTCACTGGCGGCACAGGCGTCACCCGCTGAAACGTCGCCTCGAGACCAACGCCCGACGCCGCGGTCTCCTTCGCCGAGCGCGCCGACGTCACCGCCACGCGCGGGCCGACGCGCGCGAGCAGCGCATCGAGCGCCGAGAGACACGCACGCGCGTCCGCGAAGCGCGAAGGAGCGTCTCGGTTCACACACTGCGCGAACCACGCATCGAACCCGTCGGGCAGCGCGCGCAGGCCGAGGGCAGCAGCGCGCACGCTCGCCGGCTCCATCGGCTCGACGAGGATCTCAGTGAGCACCGCGCCGATCGACGCGTCGTCCTGCTTCGCGGTGCGCCAGTACGAGCCGCCCGACAGCAACTGGAACGCGATGAGCCCGAGCGCCCACACGTCGGTCGCGGGCGTGAGCGTCGCACCCGGCTTCGCCTGCTCGGGCGCCATCCAGAACGGGGAACCGACGGTGGTGGTCACCACGCCCGCCCCGCCCGACGGGAGCGCCATCGCGATGCCGAAGTCGAGCACCTTCACCACCGACGCCGCGCCCTCTCGCCGCGCGCGCGCGAGGAAGAGGTTCTCGGGCTTCAGGTCGCGGTGAACGATGCCCTTGTCGTGCGCGAGGCCCAGCGCGTGGCCGGCCTGCGCGAAGACGTCACGCACTTCTCCGGGAGGCAGCGCGCCACGCTGGTGGCTGAGCGAGCCGAGGTCTTCGCCTTCGAGCAGCTCCATCGCCAGCCACGGTGCGCCCGAGGCCTCGTCGATGCCCGCGGCGACGACCTCCACCACGTGCTCACTGTCGATGCGCCCGCCGATGCGCGCCTCGTCGATGAAGCGCTGGCGGCTGCGGGCGTCGGGCGCGAGCTGCGGGTGCATCAACTTCAGCGCGCGCAGCTTGTCCGTCGAGAGCTGCCGCGCGACGTACACCGCGCCCATGCCGCCCTGGCTGAGCTTGCGCTCGACCTGGAAGTCCTTCGCGAACAGCTGGCCGGGCTCGAGGGCGCTCATGCGCAGAGTGCAGAGATAGCAGAGGGCCGCATGAGACAGGGGTACACTTGGCGCATGCGTTCGTGTCGTCGCGTCGTCTGGGTGGGGCTGCTGGTGTTCATCGCAGGACAGGCTTCGGCGGCCGAGCGAACGCGCGTGGTGGTGATGCCATTGAGCACGCCGGAGAACCTGAACCAGCTCGGCTCCTCGGTCAGTGAGCAGCTCACGACCGAGCTCAGCAACCGCGGCGAGCTCGAGGTGGTCAGCGCCAACGACTTGCAGCTCCTGATGGGGCTCGACCGCCAGCGACAGCTGACGGGCTGCAGCGAGTCGACCTGCCTGGCCGAGATCTCCAATGCGCTCGGAGCGCCGTGGATCGTCTCCGGCAGCCTGGCGCAGTTTGGTCAGGCGACGCGGCTCGACCTCAAGCTGATCCGCGCGAGCGACGGCAAGGCGTTCTTCCGCGAGGGCGCCAACATCCAGGGCGAGTCGTCGCTCTTCGAGATCGTCAGCGGCATGGCCCGCCGCATGATGAGCAACATCGGGGTGTCGAAGGCTTCGGCGCAAGCGTCGGCGGCGCGCGCCGGTCCGGTGGCGCTCATCATCGCGGGCGGAGCGCTCGCCGTCGGTGGCGGCGTCCTGCTCGGAGTCGAGGCAGCGCAGCGCGGCGCGACGGTGAGCAGCCTCAGCACGAGCAGCGCGAACCCTCCGACGTACACCGCGGCGCGCGACGCCCTCACCGCCCAGGGCACGTTGATGCTCGTCGGTGGCCTCGCGGCCGGAGTCGGCGCCGTGCTGGCCGCGGGCGGCGTGGTGTGGGCGGTGATGCCCGACAGTTCAACCACCGTCGCGCTCAGCGTCGGACCGGGTTCGATCAACGTGCGAGGTGCGTTTTGAAGACCGTCGTTCGCGCGGTGGTGTTGGTGAGTGTGGTTGCCGGGTGCGTGCCGGCTGACTCGGAACTCGTCGGTGCGTCGTGTGACGGCAGCGTCGACTCGTGTGGCACCTCGGGCACCCTGCGGTGCAACGCGAGCGGTCGCTGCGAGCTGGCGAGCGCGACCGGCGGCGGCGGTGGCGCGACCGGCGGCGGTGGCACGACCGGCGGTGGCGGTGGCACGACCGGTGGCGGTGGCACGACCGGCGGCGGTGGCACGACCGGCGGAGGTGGCGCGACCGGTGGTGGCACGGCGACCGGCGGTGGCACGGCGACCGGCGGCGGCATGGCGACCGGCGGCGGCACGGCGACGGGCGGCGGCACGGCGACTGGCGGTGGCACGGCGACTGGCGGCGGCACGGCGACCGGCGGCGGCACGGCGACCGGTGGCGGTGCGGCGACCGGCGGTGGCTCAGCGACTGGCGGTGGAGGCGCGTCCGACGGTGGAATGGGCGGCACTCTCGCGGTGCCGGCGTGTGGCGCACCGCTCGCGTTTCCTCCGGCCACGCCACTCTCGAGCGGAATCCAGGCCAGCTGCTTGGTCTCCGCCTTCGAGACGCTCACCGACTCGAGCCTGCCCATGAACGCCCGCGTCGCGGTGGGCACGTTGACCGGAGCCCTGGTGGCAGGTCAGAAGGGCAACGTCGCCCTGGTTCGCCGGCTGTACCTCGACGGCGGTGGCGAGTGGGTCGACACCAACTTCGAGGCGATCAACGCGGGCATCGACACCGACGGCTGTGACAACGGCTTCGTGTCCGGCTGGCCGCTCGACGGCGGGGCCGGCTTCGTGCGTTGGATTTCTCCAGGCGACGCTGGCGTCGCGCTCGCCCCGCTCTCCATCGGCAATCGCGCGGTCAACACCATGGCCTTCAGCAGCACCTTGTTCAGCGTCGGGGCGACGTCGTCAAACCAGCTCATGAGCTGGTCGAGCACCGACCGCGGCCGCACGTGGACGCAAGACAACTGGGGCTCGACCCTCGTCACCTACTTCGCGCGGCGGCTGCCCGACGGCGGCGTGATCGCCGGAGGCAACTCGGCGGGCGCACAGAGCACGCTCTGCGAGCGCGGCCCGACGCTCTGGCCGTGCAGCGACCTCGGCGCGTTCGGCGAGTTCCGCTCGGCCACGGTGCTCAGCGACGGGCGCCTCATGGCGATCACCCGCAGCGGGCGCATCGCGACGCAGGGCACGAGCGGCTGGTCGGTGAGCGATGCCGGCACTGGCGATTGGTGGGGCATCGCGACGGCGACCATGGCGGCCCCGGTGCTGCTCGACGACACCGTGCTCATCGGCGGCGCCGGGTGGGCCATCCGCGCCTCGCGCAACAACATCGACTGGGTCGACGTCGACGCGGGCTCGACCGGCACGGGCACCATCTACGACCTCACGCGCCTCCGTGACGGCCGCGTCATCGCGGTGGGCACCGAGGTGGTGGGCGGCAAGAACGCGTGGGTCGTTCGCACCATTACCTGCAACTGATCAACTGGCACGCCGCATGGACTGACCTCCGAGACCACCCCGGGAGGTCGCATGGTTGTTCCGCTTCGATTCACCGATCGCGCCACTTCGGCGCACCTGCCCCACTTCAGCGCGGTGACGCGATGAGCACGCGCGTCGTCCGCGCTCCGCGTCACGAAGGCCCGCTCCCGCCGGGCGCCGGCACGGTGGTCTTCGGTCGCAGCGCCCCGCCGCCCGCCCCGCCGTCAGCGCGCGCCGCGTGGGCCGTGCTGCACCGCCCGCTGCGCTCGGCCTGCCTCGAAGAACCGCGCGCCGGGCTGATGATCGCCATCGTGCACCCCGAGACGGGCGCGACCGGGCGCATGTGGCTCGCCGCCACCGACGAGGCCCGCGCTGCGACGCTCGGGCGCCACGACCAGGTCGACTTGCCGCTCGCCCCCGACGCGTCGCTGTCGCTGCGGCACGAGCTCTTCGTGGTGCGGCTGGTGCGCGGGCAGGTACGCTTCCTGGTGCTCGACCTCGCCAGCTCGACCGGCACCCAGACGCTCGTCGGCGCGGTGTCGCTGGTCGACGAAGACCGCCCGGTGCTGCTGCGCACCGCGGGCGTGTGGGTGTTCTGCGTGCCGACCGGTGCGTCGGCGCCGCTGCTCTCGAGCGAGCTCGACGAAGCGTGGCAGCAGCTCTCGCGTCCCGCGCGGCCGCGCACGCCGGGCCTCGGCTTCGACTTCACGCCGCGCACACGGGGCGCGTTGAGCGTCACCTTCCACAACCGCGCGCTGCAGCTGCCGCTCGATCGCGGGGCGCTCGACCGCGGCGTGTTGCTCGGCCGCGACCGCCGCTGCGACGTCTTCCTCGACGACTCGTTCACCTCGCGCGTGCACGCGGTCATCGTCAACGTCGACGGCGTGCCGCACCTCGTCGACGCGGGCAGCACCAACGGCGTGGTCGACGCGAGCGGGCGGCGCGTGTGGTGTCAGCCGCTGCGCGATGGCCAGCGCTTCACCCTGGGCAACGCGAAGCTCACCTGGCGCGAGGGCTGAAGAGCAGGCTGACTGAAATTCCTCCGTCGCGCGACAGGGCGTGGAACAGTCCGCGCCCCCAGGAGGAAGACCACATGCTCGCCGTCGTCATCGCCGCTGCGCTCGCCGCGGCCCCCCCGAAACCCTTCACCCAGGTCGCGTCCGTCGAAGGCATCACCGAGTACCGGCTGCCCAACGGCCTGCGCATCATCATGGTGCCCGACGAGTCGGTCGCCACCGTGACCGTGAACCTCACCGTGCTCGTCGGCGCTCGCCACGAGGGTTACGGCGAAAAGGGCATGGCCCACCTGCTCGAGCACATGCTCTTCAAGGGCAGCACCAAGTTCAAAGACCCCAAGAAGGAGCTCGGCGCCCGCGGCGCGCAGTGGAACGGCACGACCGCCGAAGACCGCACCAACTACTTCGAGACGATGACGGCGTCAGACGCCAACCTCGAGTTCGGGCTCAAGTTCGAGGCCGACCGCCTGGTGAACTCGTTCGTCGAGAAGAAGGACCTCGACACCGAGATGACCGTGGTGCGCAACGAGTTCGAGGTCAGCGAGACGGTCGGCGATCGCGTGTTGGAACAGCGCATTCGCGCGGCGGCGTTGCCCTGGCACAACTACGGGCGCGCGGTGATTGGCATCAAGGCCGACCTGGAGCGCGTGCCGATCGAGAACCTGAAGGGCTTCTACAAGCGCTTCTACCAGCCCGACAACGCGGTGCTGGTGCTCGCCGGCCGCTTCGACGAGGGCAAGGCGTTCAAGCTGATCGCCGACACCTTCGGCAAGATTCCCAAGCCCACGCGCGCGCTGCCCACCACCTTCACCGACGAGCCCGTGCAGGACGGCGAGCGCATGGTGACCGTGCGCCGCGTCGGTGGCTCCCCCTCGCTCGGCGCGGCGTGGCGCATTCCCGCGTCGACCGACCCCGACTACCCCGCGCTGATGGTGCTGCAGGGCGTGCTCGGTGACCAGCCGCAGGGCCGGCTCCACCAGGCGCTGGTCGACGGCAAGAAGGCCGCGGCCGCGCGGTGCGATCTCGATCAGCTCCGCGAGCCCGGCCTCTTCTACTGCCGCGTGCAGCTCAAGAACGGCGACGACGTGAACGCCGCGCGCGCGGGCCTGCTCGCCACCATCGAGACGCCGAAGGCCATCACCGCCGATGAGATGGGCCGCTCCGCCACGGGGTGGATCTCGCAGATGGACCAGACGCTCACCAACTCCGCCGCGGTCGGCCTCTTCTTGTCTGAGTGGGCCGCGCAGGGCGACTGGCGCATGCTCTTCGTGCAGCGCGACCGCATGAAGCAGGTGACCGTCGACGACCTGATGCGCGTGTGGGGCAAGTACTTCAAGCCGCAGAACCGCACGCTGGGCGAGTACGCGCCGACCGAGAAGCCCGACCGCGCCGAGATTCCCGTCGCGCCCGACGTCGGCCCGCTGGTGAACAGCTACGTCGGCGGCCCCGCGGTCGCCAAGGGCGAGGCGTTCGACCCGTCGCCGAAGAACATCGAGTCGCGCCTGCGCCGCGTGACGCTGCCCAACGGCGCGAAGCTGGTGCTCTTGCCCAAGAAGACGCGCGCGCAGTCGGTGAAGCTCGCGGTCGAGCTCGACTACGGCACCGAGGCGTCGCTGATGAACCAGAAGTTCATCCAGGGCGCGACGGCGCGCGCGATGAACCGCGGCACGAAGAAGCTCGGCTTCAAGGACTTCCGCAGCACGCTCGAGAAGGCGCGCGCGCAGCTCGACGTCATGGGCTCCACGCAGGGCGTGCGGGTGTTCGGCAGCGTGCAGCGCCCCGAGCTGCCGGTGCTGCTCGCGCTCCTGAGCGACGTGCTCAAGGAACCGGCCTTCGACCCGAAGGAGTTCGACGTCGCGAAGAACGAGTTCGTCGAGCGAATCGAGAAGATGAAGGACGACCCGCGCGCGCTGGGCGCCAACGCGCTCGACCGCGCGCTCTCGACCTTCCCCGCCGGTCACCCGCTGTCGGTGTCGACCTACCCGGAAATCATCACCGCAGCGAAGGCCGTCACGGTCGAGCAGGCCCGCGCCTTCCACGCGAAGTTCTTCGGCGCGCAGAACGCCACCTTCGTGCTGGTCGGTGACTTCGACGACAAGGAAGTCGAGGCCACGCTGCGCACCGCGTTCGGCAGCTGGACCAGCAAGGAGCCCTTCGCGCTCATCAAGGACGACGCCGTGTCCGTGCCCGCCAACACCATCACCCTGCCGACGCCCGACAAGGCCAACGCGTGGGCCGGTGCGGGCATCAACCTCGACCTGAACGACGACGCGCCCGACGCTCCGGCGATGACGCTCGCCTCGGCGGTGCTCGGCGGCGGCGGCGGCAGCCGGCTCTTCGTGAAGCTGCGCGAGGAAAAGGGCCTCTCGTACGGCGCCTACGCGTGGCTCGACCTGCCGCAGCAGACGCGCCGCGCCGAGCTGAAGACCAACGTCATCTTCGCGCCGCAGAACCTCGGCGCCGTCGAGCAGGCCCACCAGGCCGAGCTCGAGCGCTGGGCGACGATGAGCAAGGCCGAGCTCGACGCCGCGCGCGACGAGCTGCTGGGGCTGATGCAGCAGGCCCGCGCCGAAGACGAGTCGCTCGCGCCGTCGCTGGCGCACGACGCCCAGCTCGGCCGCACCATGCAGTGGGCGGAGGACTGGGAGAACAAGCTCCGTGCGCTGACGCCCGAGCAGTGCAACGCGGCGGTGAAGAAGTACTTCGACCCGAAGAAGGTCGTCTTCGTGAAGGCCGGCGACTTCAAGGCCGTGACCGCGCCGAAGTAGTTCCGCGTCAGGACAGGCGGTCGAGCGCCGCGCGGTAATCAGCGAGGAGGTCGTGCCAGCTCTCGATGCCCACCGAGAGCCGCACCATGCCCTCGCTGATGCCCGCGCGCTCGAGCTGCTCGGTGGTCAGCTCGCTGTGCGTGGTGGTGCGCGGGTGGCAGGCGAGGCTCTCGACGCCGCCGAGGCTCACCGCGTTGCGGGCCAGCTGCAGGCTGCGCAAGAACGTGAAGGCCGCGGGGCGACCGCCCTTCAGCTCGAGCGTCACCACCGCGCCGCTGAAGTCGCACTGCGCGTCGCGAATGCGGCGCTGCTCCGGGTCGGTGAAGAGCGAGGGGTAGTGCACCTGCGCGATGGCCGGGTGGCCCACCAGCGCCTCGGCGATGCGCTGCGCGTTCTTGCTCTGCTTGTTCATGCGCAGCGGCACGGTGACGAGCCGGCTCGAGAGCAGCCAGCACTCGTCGGCCTGCAAGATGTTGCCGAGCACGCCGCGCAGCCCGCGCAGCGTGGCCACCAGCTCGTCGTTCTTCGAGAGCACCACGCCCGCCAGCAGGTCGGAGAAGCCCGCGAGGTACTTGGTGCCTGAGTACACGACGAGGTCGGCGCCGATGGCGAGCGGGTGCTGGAAGGCGGGCCCGAGGAAGGTGTTGTCGACCACCACCAGCGGGCGGTCGGGGTGGCGACGCGCGGCTTCGACCGCCGCGGCGAGGTCGGTCATGCGCAGCGTGGGGTTGGCCGGCGTCTCGACGAAGACCATCTTCAGGTTCTTCGCGTCGGCGATGGTCTTCGCGAGCCCCGCGCCGTCGCCCGCGAGCACCTCGATGGCCTTCACGCCGAGCGGCGCGAGCACCGAGTCGAGGAAGAGCTGCGTACCGCCATAGAGCGGCGCGGTGTGCACCACCGTCGAGCCGGGCGGGCACAGCGCGAAGAAGGTGGTCGAGATGGCGGCCATGCCCGAGTTGAAGACCGCGGCGGCGGTGGCTTCCTTCTCGAGCGGCACCACCTGCGCCTCGAGGATCTCCGCGTTGGGGTGCGAGATGCGCGCGTAGATGAGGTCGACGCTCTCGCCGGGCGCGGGGCGAGCCTTGCCGAGGGCGACCTCGAAGGCGTGCGCCGCCGACTCGGGCGAGCGGAACACGTAGGTCGAGCTGCGGAACACCGCCGGTCGCGCCGAACCGACCGACAGGGAAGGGTCGAAACCCCGGGTGAGCACGGCCGTCTCAGGTCGAACGACGTATTTTCGAGTCATGGCGAGGACACCGTACCGCCTGGCGCCCTCGAGCGAAGCGTCGAGGTGACAGCCCCCAACTGGGGGTCGCGACACTCCGCCGCCGGAACTAGGGTGCTCGCTTTCCGTTCGCTGCACGGGTGGTGTCGTGGTTCGTCTCAGTCGTCGCAGGGTCGTGGTGGTGTTGCTGTGTGTGCTGCAGGCCCAGGTGGCCCGCGCCGCTGACGTGAAAGAGCTGTCGCTCGAGGAGCTGCTCGACACGCCGGTCTCCGTCACCAAGGAGGCGCGCTCGGCGCGCGACGCCGCCAGCGTGGTGCTCACCCTCACGCGCGATGAGATTCTCGCGTCCGGAGCGCGCGACCTCCTCGAGGTGCTGCAGCTGGTGCCGGGCTTCACCTTTCATTCCGACGTCGAGGGGACGGTGGGCGTCGGCTTTCGCGGGCTGTGGGCGCACGAAGGCAAGCTGCTGGTGTTGATCGACGGCCAGGAGATCAACGAGCTCCTCTACTCGACCACCCAGTTCGGCCACCACGTGCCCGCCGGCGCCATCGAGCGGGTGGAGGTCATCCGCGGGCCGGGCTCCGCGCTGTACGGCGGCTCGGCCGAGCTGGCGGTGGTCAACGTCGTCACGCGGTCGGGCGTGGAGCTCGAGGGCGTGGCCGCGACCGCGCGCCTGGCGGTCGGTGAGCACGGCGTGCACGACTGGTCGGTGTCGGCGGTGGCGGGCGGCAAGGACGCGCCCAGCCACTTCGAGTGGAGCCTGCTCGCCTCGGCGGGTGACGGCCAGCGCGCGCTGCGGCCACTCGCTGACTTCTCGGGCAACGTCGTGCCGTTGAACGACCGGCTCGCGCCGGTGTTCATCAACGCCGCGGTGACGTGGAATGGCCTGCGGCTCCGACTCATTCACGACGACTACCTGCAGGGCGCCACGGGCGGCTTCGGCACCGTGACCCCGGGCGCCGAGCTGCACTTCCGCTCGACCATCGCCGACGCCACGTGGGACACGCAGCCGCTCGAGCGGCTGAGCCTCAAGGCGCGGCTGTCGTTGCGCGCGCAGACGCCGTGGCAGTCGCGCGACGAGACGTCCGAGCTCTTCTACGACAAGTCGGCGACCCGGCTGCTCGGCGGGATCTCGGCGCGGTGGGCGGCGCTCGACTGGCTCCAGGTGAGCGGCGGCCTCGAGGGCTGGTGGGACCACGCGTGGCTGAACGACCCGCGGCTGATCGGCGCGCAGACGCAGTTCGGCACCTCCAACACCGTCAGCTACGGCACCTTCGCCGCGTGGGCGCAGGGCGAGCTGACCAGCGCCATCGTCAACGCCACGGCGGGAGCGCGGCTCGAGGTGCACTCCGCGGTCGGCGCCAACTTCGCGCCGCGCCTCGCGCTGACCCGCCAGCTCGGCCCGGTGACCGCCAAGCTGCTCTACGGCGGCGCGTTTCGCACGCCGGGCATCGAGAACCTGAACCTCGCGCCGGCCAGTGGTCTGCGCGCCGAGCGCACCCACGTGCTCGAGGCCGAGGTCGGTACGGGCCTGGGCGACGTGGGCTTCGTCAGCGTCAACGGCTTCTACGCGTTGATCGCCCTGCCCATCGTGTACGGCATCGACCCGGCCAGCGGCTCCGAGAACTACCGGAACGGCGGCGCGGTCAGCACCGCGGGGGCCGAGGCGCTGCTGCGCCTGCGCGGCAGCCAGGGCCACCTCAACGTCAGCTACTCGCTCGCGCTACCGGTGGTGGCCGACGACGTCTCGACGTGGCTCCACCCGGAGCTGGGCGTCGCCGCGCCGCTGCTCGGGATGCCGGCGCAGAAGTTCGCGCTGTCCGGCAAGCTGATCGTCAATCGCTTCTTCTCCGTCGGGGGGAGCGCCGTCTACCTGAGCGGGCGCTGGGGGTTCATGCCCTCGGAGTTGCTCGACGGCGTGGGCCGGCTGGGCTGGGTCGACGAGGCGCTGATTCTCAACGCGTGGCTCGGGCTCGACCACGTCGGCGCCGAGGGGCTCTCGTTGCAGGCCGGCGTGGGCAACGTGCTCGACGCCAACGTGCCCTTCGTGCAGCCCTACGACGGCGGGAGCGCGGCGCTGCCCGGGCGCGGCCGCGAGTTCTTCGTGCGCGCGTCGTTCGCGCTGGAGCGCCCATGAGCCCGCGCTGGGTGGTGGCGGTGATGGCGCTCTGCTCGTCGGTCGCGACCGCCGAGGACATTCCCGCGCCGCTGGCGCTCAAGGTGATGCTCAAGGTGCTCTCGTACGACCCGGCGGTCGCCCAGCACGGGGGCGAGCTGGTGGTCGCCATTCCGTGGGGCGAAGGCGGCGAGCCGGCGGCCACCGCGTTGTTGCGCGAAGCGACCGCGCTCGACATCAAGACCATCAACGAGCGGCCGCTGCGCTTCGTCGCGGTGCCGCTCAGCGCCCTCAAGACCAGCAACGCGGGCGCCGTCGTGCTGAGCCGCGCGCTGGGCGACGAGCCCCGCCGCGAGGCGATTCGCTGGTGCCGCGACGCCCACGCCTACTCGCTGTCGATGACCGAGCAGGGCGTGCTCGACGGCGCGCTGGTCGGGGTCGGCGTCGCCAACGACAAGCCGCAGCCGCTCATCAACGTCACCACCGCGCGCGCCCTGGGCGCCGACTTCAAGACCGTGCTGCGCCTGGCGCGCATCGTTCAGTGACCCGGGTCAGCGCAGGTCGAGCACCAGCGACAGCCGGCTGCTGAGGAAGCCGCCGTCGGGTTGTGCCATCGGCTCGCCGCTGTGGGTGTCGAGCTCGAAGCCCGTGCCGCTCGCGAGCGCGCGATCGAGCCGCGACGCGTCGGGCAGCGCCGCGCGCAGGGGCGCCAACGCCGCGCGCTCGGGCTCGCCCAGCTCGTCTGAACACCCGGGCGCCGGGCAGTCGAAGGTGAACACCGCGACGGGCTCGCAGGTCACGAGCACCGAGGCCGTGCGGCCGTCACGCTCGCCGGTCCAGCTCAGCGTCTGCGCGGCGGCCGGGCTCTCGCGCACCGTCCACCCCGCGGGCGCGTGGGGCACCAGCTCGGCGCCGACCTGCGCGAGCACGCCGGCGCAGCGCGCGTTCTCTCCGGCCACCAACTCCGTCGCGTGTCGCTCCTCGCTCGAGCGCACCGCGGTGCCGACGGCGACCGCGACGAGCGGCAGCGCGAGCGCCACCAGCATCACCAGCAGCCCCACCACGCGGCGCAGCGCGACGACCGCGAGCACGGTCACCACCACCTGGGCGATGGCCAGCGCGGGCACCAGCAACGAGCCCATGCGCTCCGCCGCGACGAGCAGGGCCGCGCCGAACGCCATCGCGAGCACCAGCGCCTGCGTGACGAGCGCGCGCCGCGTGCGCATCGCGAAGGCGAGGCCGCCCAGCACGAGGTTGCCCACCACCAGCACCACGCCGCCGACGAGCAGCTGGAAGTTCCGCGGGAGGTCTTCGAGCCCGTGGTCGCCCGACACCAGCGGCCAGAGCTGGCTGGTCGCGCTCATGCGGTCTTCAGCCCGGGAGAATCGTGTTTTCCTGCGAGAAGTCTTCGGTGCGGAACTCGAGCGTCAGCGCGCCGCCGAGCTTCACCTTCGCGCCGGGACGCACCCACGCCTCTTCGCCCCGCGCGACGTTCTGCCCGTCGACCTCGGTGGTGCTGGTCGACACCGAGCGCAGCAAGAAGCCGTCGGCCCGGCGGTGCAGCTCGAAGTGCCAGCGGCTGATGCGGCCCTGCAGGTTGGGGTCGGCCACGGTGATGATGACGTCGTTGGCGAGCACGCCGTCTTGTTCCTTCAGGCGCCCGAAGCGGATGACGTCGAGCGTCGGCAGGCGCAGCTCGTTGCCGTCTTCGAAGCGCACCAGCGTGGGGAACTTCGTGGCGTCGAGCCAGTCGAGGATGAAGAGGTCTTGCGGCTTCTCGACGCCCTTCAGCTCGACCGCGCGCTGGCGGCGGCTGCGCAGGCGCATCTCGACGTCGGTCAGGTCGGCGTGCGCGTTGGCCGAGTAGCGAATCTCGCCCGCGGCGGCCGAGGCCGAGACGCGCGAGCAGAAGTTCACCGCGTCGCCCGAGACCATCACGCCGTCGGTCAGCACCGGCCCGGCGTGAATGCCGACGCGCACGTGGAGCCGGTGTTCCTGCGGGCGCGCGTCGTTGTCGCGCACGATGGCGCGCTGCAGGGCCACCATCGCCCGCGCGGCCCGCGTCGCCTGCTCGAACACCATGAACACGCCATCGCCCGCGGTGTCGACCACCCGGCCGCCCTCGGGCGCGATGGCGGCGTTGACGAGGTCGTAGTGGCGCTGCTGCAGCTTGCGGCCGGCCTCGTCACCGAAGCGCGCGAAGTACGGCGTGCTGCCGACCACGTCGCTGAAGACGAGCGCGAGCCGCTTCTCGAACCGGCGCACGATGGCCTTCGACAGCACGTCTTGCAGCCGAATGAGCTCGGTCATCGACAGCTGCTCTGCGAGCTCGTCGAAGTTCGCCACGCCGTGCCTCACCGCGCCGCCGAGAGCGTCCGCACACGCTCTGCGAGGTTGGTGCTGAAGAGCCGGTAGATGCGGAGCGAAGCCGCGGGCGTGTTGAACAGGTACTGGCGGAACGCCTCGCGCCCGATGAAGAGCGCCTTCACGTTGGTGCGGGCCGTGACGCGCGCCGAGGTCGGCCCGTCGAGCAGCAGCGAGATTTCGCCGACGTAGCCGCCGACGCCGAGCGTGTTGAGCAGCCGCGACTCGCTGCCGTTGCCGCCGTACACCTCGACCTGGCCGTCGACGATGAGGAACAGGCCGCGCCCCGGCTGCCCCGGCTCGATGAGGTGCATGCCCGGCCCGAAGCCGTGCTGCACGCAGATGCGGAACAGCGAGCGCATGTCCTCCATCGCGAGGTCGGCGAACATCGGCAGCGCCTTCAAGAAGCCGTACGCGTCTCCGCCCGGCGTGGTGGGCAGCGGCATCGTCGCCCGCAGCACCGGCACCGGCTTGGCTTCCTTCGGGGCCGCCTGCGGAATGCGCGAGCGCACCTTGGCCGCGGCCGAGGCGTTGCCGACCGACTCGAGCAGGCGCGCGAGGTAGTCGAGGAAGGCACCGTCGGCGCGCGCGGCGGTCGAGGTGCGCGCGCAGTTCATCAACAGCTCGATGGCCTTGTCGGTGTGGCCGTGGTTCGCGAGCAGCTCGGCCAGCCGCATCGCGGGCGCCGGCGCGTCGGGGTGCGCGGTGACCGCGGCGCGCAGCGACTCGACCTCGGCGTGCACGTTGTCGAGCGTGCGGTAGATGGCGGCGGCGGCCTCGTAGCGGCCCGCGCGGGCGAGCGACTCGGCCATGCTCTCCTTCGAGCCGGCCTGGCCGTAGAGGTTGACGGCGTCGTCGGTGCGGCCGGCGCGCTCGAACGCGGCGGCGGCCTTGGTCAGCTCACCAGCGCGCTTCCACGCCTCGCCGGCCTTGCTGAAGTCGTTGACCTGTTCCCACGCGGCGGCGGCCTCGGCCTCGAAGCGCAGCACCTCGTACGCCTGCGCGGCCGACGAGAAGTCGCGCGCCTTGCGGAACATCTGCGCGATGGCCTTCTTCAACTCGAACGAGCAGGTCGTCAGCTCGACGAGCAGCCCTTCACGCGCCGCGCCGCGGGTCTCTTCGTAGAGCTGTACCGCGGCGTCGAGCTCGTTCTTCGCGAGGAGCCCGCGAACCTGGATGACCGGACCACCGACGGGGACGAACTGCCCGCCCGCTGCGTCGTCGAGGAACTCGAATTCGAGGGAATGCGCCATGCGACCAGGGGGGAGGTTAACCCGTCGAAGCACGGCCGACAGCAGGATCAGCGCGCGCGGCTGAGCAGCCCGGCGACCTCGTACCGGCCCTGCCGGGGCGCCACGCGGATCACCTTCATCTTGCCCTTGAGGCTGGTCGAGCCCGAGAGGCGCACGTCCATGTCGGCGCCGACCGGCGGCTCCATCGACGCCTCGAAGCGCAGGCCGCCGTCCGACACGTCGCGGCCCAGGCCCTGGAACTCGACCCCGCTCTCCTGGTCGACGACGTCGACGGTGGTGTCTTCGAGGGTCAGCCGCTCGCTGTGGCGTTGGTCGTTCATGTCGCAGAGGCTACGGGCCTGCAGCACCTCGTCAAATTCGAGGCAGGCTCGTTCGCTGCGCGAGGCGTCGAGCGCGCTCGCCCGCGGGGTCGTTCGACACGTACGCCTCGGCGGCCCACTTCGCGACGAGCGCGCCGTGGCCTCCGCTGCCGGCCGCGAGCAGACACAGCTCGTGCACGCAGCTGGCCGACGCGACGTCGGCCCAGCTCGCCGACATGTCCTCGAGCGAGTGGTAGCCGTCGCTGGCGAGCTCGTCGGCGCGTCGGGCCTGCCGCGTGGCGTTGGCGAGCGTCGCGTCGTCACCCTTGCCGTCGGCCCAGCGCTGGAGCGCGTCGAGCGCGTCGAACGGATCTCGCGGTGCCTGGCTCCACCGCTCGGTGACGACCTGTCGCGCCAACGGGAGCAGGTGCTTCACGACGGTGCGCGCGGGGAGCGTCAGCTCCCACCACGGCAGGAGGAGCGCCGTGTCGCGCGCGTCGAAGCGCACCGTGGTGGCGGCGATGGTGAGGCGCGCGTCAGCCTCGTCGGCGAGCGCCAGCAGCGCGTTCTGCGTCTCGTCGACGAGCGGCTCCAGGTGGCCCTCGCCCGCACCGAGCAGCGGCTGGGGCTCGGTGAGCCGGAACCGCTCGAGCAGCGAAGGCGTGAGCGCCCGATGGAGCGCGGGCACGTCGGCCGGAAAGTCCCACCACCAGAGCGCCGCGCCGTTGGCGATCTCGACGAGGACCTTCACGAGTTGATGGCCACCAGCAGGCCGATGGCCGCGACCAGCACCACCAACGCGCCGACGCCGAGCAGCACCGAGTTGCGCGTCATCTGCGAGCGCACTTCAGGCGGGAACGACGCGCGCTCGATGACCCCGTCCTTCGGGCACTCGAAGCTCGCGAACGCCGCGCCGAGCATCGCGCCGACGACGCCGCCGACCGCCGCCGCGCCGCTGTGCGTACCGCGCTGCACGGGACCGCCACACTTCGGACAGGTGTAGGCCATGGGCCTGAGTGTTACTCGCCGAGGTACGCCTTGCGAATCTCTTCGCTCGCGAGCAGCGCCTGGCCGGTGCCTTCCATCGCGACCTCGCCGGTCTCGAGCACGTAGGCCCACTGCGCGAGCCCGAGCGCGAGGTGCGCGTTCTGCTCGACGAGGAGAATCGACGTCCCCTGCGCGTTCACGTCACGCAAGATGCGGAAGATGGTCTGCGTCACCTGCGGCGCGAGGCCCAGCGACGGCTCGTCGAGGAGCAGCAGTGTCGGCCGCGACATCAGCGCGCGCGAGATGGCGAGCATCTGCTGCTCACCACCCGACAACGTGCCCGCGGGCTGCAGACGCCGTTCCTCGAGGCGGGGGAAGAAGCCGAACACCTTCTTCAAGTCGGCCGCGATGCCGTCGGCGTCACGGCGGAGGTACGCACCGAGGTCGAGGTTTTCCTGCACCGTGAGGTTGGGGAACACGCCGCGGCCCTCGGGCGCGTGCGCGAGTCCCTTCGGCACGAGCTGGTGCGACTTGAGGCCCGCGATGTTTTCGCCGCGCAGGGTGATGGTGCCCGACGCGGGCTTGAGCATGCCCGACACCGCGCGCAGCGTGCTCGTCTTGCCCGCACCGTTCGCGCCGATGAGCGCCACGCATTCGCCGACGCCGACCGAGAGCGAGATGCCCTTGAGCGCCTTGATGGCGCCGTAGCTCACCGCGAGGTCCTTCACGTCGAGCAGGGGCGGCATCGCCTTGCGCTCGCCGAGGCGCTGGGGCTGCTCAGGCATGCGCGGGCGCCTCCCCGAGGTAGGCCTCGATGACGTGCGGGTCGGCGCGCACCGCCGCCGGGTCTCCGCGCGCGATGGTCTCGCCGTGGTCGAGCACGGTGAGCTTCTCGCAGATGCCCATCACGAGCTTCATGTCGTGCTCGATGACGAGAATGCCCAGCTCGAAGCGGCTGCGGAGCTCGCGAATGAGCACCATCAGGTCGGCCTTCTCGCGGGTGTTCATGCCGGCGGCCGGCTCGTCGAGCAGCAGCACCTTGGGGCGCGTGCCGAGCGCGCGGGCGATCTCCAGGCGGCGCTGCTCGCCGTACGGGAGGTTCTTCGCCAGCTCGTCGGCGCGGTGCGAGAGCCCCATCACCTCGAGCAGCTCGCGCGCGCGCTTCTCGATGCCCGCCTCTTCGGCGTGAAAGCCCGGCGTCTGCAGCAGCGCGCGCCACCAGTCGCGGTAGTTGTCGAGCGCGTCGAGCACCGCACCGATCGCGCGGCCCGGCTGCCCACCGCGCCGCATCGCCTCGACCTTCTGGCGATCGAACAGCGGCGTGCGCTCGGCGAGCACCGCCACGCGCACGTTGTCGAGGGCGGTGACTTCCTTGAAGAGGCGAATGTTCTGGAAGGTGCGCGCCAGCCCGAGGCGGTTGATCTGGTGCGGGCGGCGGCCGTTCACCTTCTCGCCGCACACCAGCACGTCGCCCTCGGTGGGGAGGTACACGCCGGTGAGCACGTTGAACGCGGTGGTCTTGCCGGCGCCGTTGGGGCCGATGAGCCCCTGCAGGTCGCCCTTGCGAATCTCGAGCTCGAAGTCGGTGAGCGCCTTGAGGCCGCCGAAGCGAATCGAGACCTTCTTCGCGTGGAGCAGCGGCGCGTCGGTGGAGCTCATGACGCCGCCTTGCGTCGCTTGAGCAGGTCCCACGCCTCGTGCGTGCCGAACAGCCCCTGCGGCCGGGTGAGCATCATCACCACCAGCAACAGGCCGAAGATGGGCTTGCGGAGCTGGTCGATGCTCTGCGCGAGCGCCGCGTTGTCACCACCGATGGCGATGAAGAGCGCGCGCATGCCCTCGGGCAGCAGCGTCAGCACGATGGCCGCGACGACGGCGCCGGTGGTGCTGCCCAGGCCGCCGGCGACGATCATCACCACCACCTCCATCGACTTCACGAAGCTGAAGCTGTCGCCCGGCGTGATGATGGTCTGGAAGTGCGCGAACAGCCCGCCCGCGACGCCGGCGAAGAAGCTCGAGACCACGAACGCGCGCACCTTGTACGCGGTGGTGTCGACGCCCATCGCCTCGGCGGCGATCTCGTCTTCGCGAATGGCGACCAGGTTGCGGCCGTGCGGCGAGAACAGCAGGCGGCGCGCGAAGAGCACCACGAGGAACACCGTGAACCACACCGCGAAGAAGGTGGTGTGCTGCGGCGTGCCCGAGAGGCCGAGCGAGCCGCCGAGCGCCGGCGTGTTGCGCACGATGACGAGAATGATCTCGCCGAACCCGAGCGTGACGATGGCGAGGTAGTCGCCCTTGAGGCGCAGGCTCGGCAGGCCGACGAGGAAGCCGCAGCCCGCCGCGATGACGCCGCCCACCACGAGCGAGATGACGAAGAAGAGCTGGTGCTCCACGCCCTCGGGCAGGAAGCCCAGGCGGTACTCGTTGAGCGCGATGCTGGTGACCGCCGAGCTGAACGCGCCGACCGCCATGAAGCCCGCGTGCCCGATGGAGAACTGCCCGGTCATGCCGTTGATGACGTTCAGGCTGACGGCGAGCACCACGTTCACGCCGACCAGCAGCGAGAGGTACACGAAGTACTGGCTCCCCGCGGTCAGCACCTGGAGGGCCGCGAGCACCACGATGGCGATGGCGACGGGGGCGAGTGACTTCACGGGCGGCGAGCGCTCTACACCGGGGACCCGCGTGGCTCAATCGTTGCCGGGGGTATGCTGCGCGCCGTGAAATTCCTCATGAAGCAGGACCTGCTCGCCTTCGGTGACGACTTCACCATCAAGAACGAGCACGGCGACGAGGTGTACGTGGTCGACGGCAAGGCCTTCACGCTGCTGCGCGAGAAGCTGGTGTTCAAAGACCGCGCGGGCAACGAGCTGGCGCGCATCACGCAGAAGCTCATCGCGCTCACCCCCGCGTACGAGATCACCCGCGGCGACGAGGTGCTCGCGGTCGTGAAGAAGGACCTCATCAACGTCTTCCGCGTCGGCTTCACCGTCGACGTGCCGGGGCCCGACGATCTCGAGGCGACCGGCAGCCTCCTCGACCACGAGTACACGTTCCGCCGCGGCGACCGCGTGGTGGCGACGGTCTCGAAGAAGTGGTTCCGGCTGACCGACACCTACGCCGTCGAGATCGCCGACGACATGGACCCGGTGCTGCTGCTGGCGAGCGCGGTGGTCATCGATCTCATCTGCCACGGCAAGGCGAAGCCGGCGCCGAAACCCGAAGGGCAGAAGTGACGTCGGTACTTTCGCGCCTCGTCACCTTCGAGCTCGGGGGCCGAAAGCGGCGCGCGTCGCTGCATGAGGCGCTGACCGCGCTCTCCGCCGCCGACAAGGAAAGGGCCATCGCGCGGCTGATGGCTCGCCTGCCGAAGAGCCAACGCTTTCGCCTCTTCGTCGAGCTGGCGAACAATCGCGAGCGTCGAGGCCTGCGCGCTGGGCTCGTCTACGAAGGCAGCCTCGGCTTCGAGAAGCCAGACCGAGAATCCGCACGCCTGGCACCTCGCGCGGCGGCTGGGCTCATCGCGCGCCATGGTCCCTCCGTTCCCACCAGCCTGCGGTGGCCGGTGTTCGCGGCGCTCCTGCGCTCAGGTGCCGCCATCGACCCGAAGTGGGACGTGCTGCTGCCGGTCGCGTTTCACGATCGCGACGACGCGCAGTGCAAGAAGCTGGTCCCGCTGATGCTCGAGGCGGTGCAGGCTATTCCCGAAGCGAGAAGGGACGCCGCAGTCATCCGAGCGCTGAAGGCCGAACACCACTCGGTGATTCGCAACGGCCGGCGCATCCTCGCGGTGTGGCCCTCGGCGCGCCTCGTCGCGTTCTTGCTCGAGCAGTCGAAGACGCCACGCCAGCTGGCCACACAGTTGAGTGAGGAGCACCCTGCCCTCGCGCCGGTCATCAAGGCGGTGCTGGGCGGCAAGCAACCGCTGATGCTCCGGCGCGCGAGCCGATCGATCGGTCGCCGCACCCGGCTCACCCCTCTCGAGCGCCAGCAACTGGTGGTCACTGGACAGCGGTGGGACGGACAACGCCTCGAGGCGTCGACGCGCCTCGGTGGCTCCGTCGACGATGCGCTGCTCTCGCTCGAACGTCACGACCTGAGCGACGACACCGGGGCCGTGCGCTTCGTCGCCTTTACGCACTCGGGCGACTCGGGCGCGGTCTTCGCTGCGGGGACCCGGCGGGTGGTCGCCTCGATCGTCCAGTCGTCTGTCGAGTGCAGCAACGCCCGGCTTCGCGAAGCGCTCGAGCTCGCCCTCGCTGCAAGCGCTGAGAAACCGGGGTGAGCGACATGTGGGGTTGACTCGCCCGACTGAACGGCGAGAGCATTCCCATCACTCGCATTCACCCTGGCCGGAGGTTGAACTGCATGACGTGACCGCCTGCGACGCGCGCCCCTGGTGAGACGCGGTGACTTCGTCGAGAGGCAACGCCACCACGCAGTCCCTGACATATCGTGAGTGAGTCGTTGGCTGGGTCTTCGCCCGACCGTTCACGGAACTCCAAAGACGAGATCAGGTCAGGTCCCCAGGGCTCGAGCCCGGGGACAACCCCTGTTCGAACGTCGCTTTCCCCTGCACTTCGGCGAGTCATGCGGTGTCATGCCGCCGTGAAGCGCTCGGCACTTTTCGCTCTGTCGTTCGTCGTCCTCGCTGGCTGCACGTGCGGAGGCGGCGTCACGCGCACCTTCGCCGAGCTCACCGTCGACCCGGCGAGCGTCGACTTCGGGGACCACGCTCCGGCGACCGTGACCGCGCGCATGGTGACGCTCACCAACACCGGCAGCGCGCAGCTCGAGATCAGCTCGGCGACCGTGCAGGGCACCGACGCCGACGCGTTCACGCTCGATCTCAACTCGCCCCCGAGCCTCGCTTCGAGCGGGAGCGCGAACGTGCAGCTGTCCTTTCGTCCGACCCACGTCGGAGCGTTCGCGGCGCGACTCGTCATCGCGAGCAACGCGGCGAGCAGCGGCGACCTGATCATCCCGCTCGTGGGGACGGCGTCGGCGTTCGATGCGGGCCTGCCCGGTGACGCTGGAGTCGATGCGGGAGTGGATGCCGGCGTCGACGCAGGCGTTGATGCGGGCGTGGATGCAGGAGTCGACGCGGGTGTGGACGCAGGAGTCGACGCGGGCGTGGACGCAGGAATCGACGCGGGCCTGGACGCGGGAGTCGACGCGGGTGTGGATGCCGGCTTTGACGCTGGCTTCGACGCCGGCTGTGAGCTGCTGCTCTGCGGGCGCTCGCACTCGGGCGTCACCTGCGCCCTCGCGCGCGACGGCGGGGTCGGCGCGCTGGGCGGCACGTGGGCCACCGCGCTCTTCAACGACGCCACCGGCTGGAACGGCGCCTCGACCGGCCGCACGGTGATGTTCGGCGACCTCGACGGAGACGGCCGCGCCGACGTCTGCGCGCGCGGGATCGCCGGTGTCAGCTGCGCGCACAACGACGGCACCACCTTCGCCAACTTCCAGCTCTTCACCTCGGAGTTCTCGAACGCGCTCGGGTGGGACGCGGGCCGCCGCTACTTCTCCACGCTGCAGCTGGCCGATCTCGACGGAGACGGACGACGCGAAGTCTGCGGCCGCGGCGACGGCGGCGTGGTCTGCGCGTTCGCCGACGGCGGCGTGTGGCGCTCGATGAGCTTCAACGACGCGACGGCGTGGGGCGACGACCGCTACTACCCCAGCGTGCAGTTCCCCGACGTCACCGGCGACGGGCGCACCGACGCGTGCGGGCGCGGCGTGTTCGGCATCTCGTGCTCGAGCGCCACCACGTCGGGCTTCGGCCCGTACACCGGGTGGACCACCGAGTTCAGCGACGCCACCGGCTGGTCGACCGACGCCGGCAACTTCCAGACCGTGCAGTTCCCCGACGTGAACGGCGACGGCAAGGCCGACGTGTGCGCGCGCGGCGTGAACGGCATCCTCTGCGCGCTGTCGAACGGCACGCAGTTCCTCCCGTCGACGACGTGGTCGACCGACTTCGCCGACTCCGCGGGGTGGGGGCAGCGCTCGCAGTGGTCGACGATTCAGTTCCCCGACCTCGACGGCGACGGGAAGGCCGACATCTGTGGCCGCGCCGCGAGCGGGCTGCTCTGCGCCACGTCCGACGGGACTCACTTCGTGTCACCCACCGCGACGCAGCTCTTCAACGACGCGTCGGGCTGGGGCGGCTCCGCTTCGTATTACGGCACCATTCAGTTCGCCGACCTCGATGGCGACGGGCAGCTCGACGTGTGCGGCCGCGGCTCGGTCGGCGTGTTCTGTGCGCTGCGGCGCGGCGGCACGTTCGGCGCGCTCACCCTGACGCAGGCCATCGCCGATGATCCCACCTGGGCCGACGAGACGGTGTACCCCACGCTGCGCTTCATCGCCGGCACCACCAACCGCGCTTGCCGGGTGGGTCCCGCGGCCACCCCGGGGACCCGCGTCGGTCCATGACGCGCAGACCGGGCGTCAAACCTCTGACCACCGGCCGCCGCTGATCGGCGGCCTTAGGCGATCAGTGTGAAGAACGTCTTGATCGTCGACGACAACGCCGTCGTTCGCGCGCACCTCAAGGGGTTGCTCGAGCGAGACGCGTGCCTCGTGAGCGAGGCGGTCGACGGCCTCGAGGGCCTCGCCCAGGCGAAGGAATCGGCGTGGGACGTCATCTTCCTCGACCTGCAGATGCCGGGGCTCGACGGGCTGGGCGTGCTCGCTGAGCTCCAGCGCATGGCGATCAAGACGCCGGTCGCGCTGATCACCTCGTCCGAATCGAGCGCGGAGATCCTCAAGGCGTACAAGCTCGGCGCGAAGGAATACCTCCTCAAGCCGTTTCACGAAGACCAGGTGCGCCGCGTGATGCGGCTGATCACCGGGCTCGACCCGACCACGCTCAGCCGTACTCCGTGTCACGTCGCGGTGCTCGACCCCGACGAGGCCATCGGCATGACCGCGCGCACGGTCCTCAGCTCCACCGACCGGGTCGACGTCGCGGAGACCGTGCAGGCCGTGCCCGAGACGCTCGCGCAGCCCCACCAGGTCGTGCTCATCGGCGGGTGGGAAGCCGCGGCCGCCGCGCGCGCCGACGAGGCCGAGGCGCTCGGCGATCTCGCTTCCCAGCGCGACCCGAACGCGGTGTTGGTGCGGCTCCTCGACGAGGGCGGAGAGCTGCCCGACGTCACCGTCTTTCATGCCGGCATCTCGCGTGTCGCCGACGACGAGCTCAAGCAGCTGGTGCAGACGCTGCGCTCGGCCGCGGTGATCACCTCGGGCCGCACGGTGCGGGCGCTGCGCTTCCGCGGGCACCCGCGCTTCCTGCACCTCTACTGGTGGGTGCTGACGCGCAGCCTCCGCGCCGCGCTCGAGCGCCTGCGGGCGACCGGTGGCTCGGCGACCATCGACCTCTCGCTCGCGCCCGAAGACACCGCGCGCGACGAGTTCCTCGCGAGCGTCAAGGCCGAGGCCGACGCCAACATGTTCAAGCTGCGCGTCGCCCACGGGGTCGAGCGGCTCACCCTGGTCGCGCCGCCGGCGAGCCACGAGGGCAAGGCCGTGTCTCCGTTCGAGGCCACCGCCCTGCGGTCGACCCCCGCGCCGGCCTCGCACCTCACGCCGCCGATCACCGCGGTGACCACCCCGCCCTCGCTCGGCGCCGCGAAGCTTATCATTCCCGGCTACGAGATTGGCGAGCTGGTCGGGGAAGGCGGCATGAGCCGCGTGTACCGCGCCACGCAGCGCAGCCTCCGCCGCCAGGTGTGCGTGAAGCTCTTGCGAGACGAGCTGGCCGACGAGCCCGGCCTCGCCGAGCGCTTCCAGGACGAGGGCATCGCGCTCGCGACGCTGCGCCACCCGAACATCGTCAGCGTGCTCGACGTGGGGCGCGCCGAGACCGGTCAGCTCTACCTGTTGATGGAATGGATCGAGGGCGGCGACCTGCGCACGACGCTCAAGCGCGAGACGCGGCTGCCGTGGAGAGACGCGGTCACGCTCACCACCCAGCTGCTGAGCGGCCTCGCCGAGGCGCACGCCGCGGGCATCGTGCACCGCGACATCAAGCCGTCGAACGTGCTCCTCGCGACCTTGAAGGACGGCTCGCGCCTGCTCAAGCTCGTCGACTTCGGCATCGCCAAGTTGATGGAAGGCACGCGCGCGAGCGGCGCGACGCGGATCGGGCAGATCATCGGCACGCCCGGCTACATGGCGCCCGAGCAGTTCCTCGGGCTGCCCACCTCGCGCGCCACCGACCTCTACGCGGTGGGCATCGTGCTCTTCGAGCTGATCACCGGCCGCCGGCCGTTCGTCGCGCGCGACGAGCTCGAGATGGCGCAGCTCACCATGCTCACCTCGCCCCCGAAGATCGGCGCGTTCATCGACGCCTCGGTGCCGGTCGCGCTCGACCAGCTGGTGCTCGAGCTGCTCGCGAAGAACGCGGCCGATCGCCCCGCGTCCGCCGCGGCCACGCGTGACCGGCTGCTCGGCTTGCTCGCCGAGCCGCTGCGCCCGACCGGCTGAAATCACGTCACCGCGCGGCGGCTCGGGCTAGATCGCCGCCATGCTCGCCCCGCTCCTGGTGGTGCTCGCGGCCGCTCCGGCAGCCCCGACCCTCTCCGTTCCGTTCGAGCGCTTCACGCTGCCGAACGGGTTGACCGTCATCCTCCACGAAGATCACCGTTTGCCCTCGGTGACCGTGAACCTCTGGTTCCGCGTCGGCAGCGCCGATGAGGCGAAGGGGCGCTCGGGCTTCGCGCACCTCTTCGAGCACCTGATGTTCATGGGCACCAAGGACGTGCCCAACGGCATGTTCGACCAGCTGATGGAACAGCACGGCGGGCAGAACAACGCGACCACCAGCCCGGTGCGCACCAACTACTTCGAGTCGGGGCCGTCGAACCTGCTCGAGACGTTCCTCTTCCTCGAGGCTGATCGCCTGGCGCACCTGCCCGACGACATGACGAAGGAGAAGGTCGACCTCCAGCGCGACGTCGTGAAGAACGAGCGCCGCCAGAGCTACGAGAACCGGCCGTACGGCATGACCGAGATCCTCCTGCTCGAGAAGCTCTTCCCCGCGGGCCACCCGTACCAGCACCCGACCATCGGCTCGCACGCCGACCTCACCGCGGCCTCGGTCGACGACGTGAAGAACTTCTTCAAGCGCAACTACGTGCCGGCCAACGCGTCGCTCGTCATCGCCGGCGACTTCAAGCCCGACGAGGCGAAGGCGCTGGTGCAGAAGCACTTCGGACCGCTGCCGCGTGTCGAGGCG
This sequence comes from Myxococcaceae bacterium, assembly GCA_046351675.1. Taxonomy (GTDB): domain Bacteria; phylum Myxococcota; class Myxococcia; order Myxococcales; family Myxococcaceae; genus Archangium_A. Next base: position 207,500 of record JAXLYB010000008.1, on the reverse strand, counting down.
CCGCCCCGCTCCATCCCTCCGACCGCGACGCTCGAGAAGAGCGTGCGCATCGCGAAGACCGACAAGGTGCAGGCCGACCGCGTGGTCTTGGCGTGGCTGGCGCCCGGGGAGTTCATGGCCGGCGAGCCCGAGCTCGACCTGCTCAGCGTGGTGCTCGGCAGCGGCAAGAGCGCGCGCCTGGTGCAGAGCCTGGTGCTCGACCAGCGCGTCGCGAGCGAGGTCGAGGTGGAGTTCGAGGCCTTCCGCGGCCAGGGCATGTTCACCATCACCGCCACCGCGCAGGACGACCACAAGGCCGAAGAGCTCGAGAAGGCGCTCGACGTCGAGCTGCAGAAGTTGATCAAGGACGGCGTGACGCAGGCCGAGGTCGACCGCGCGCGCTCGCTCACCACCGTCGCCGAGCTCTCGCGCATGGAACAGGTCTTCAACCGCGCTGACCTGCTCAACCACGTCAACTGCGCGCTCGGAGATCCCGCGCTGGTGCCGTGGGCCTCGGTCGGCCGCTACCAGTGGGAAGGCCCGTCGGACCTCCAGGAGATCGCGCGCACCGTGCTCGGCCGCCCGCGCGTCACGCTCGTCTTCACCCCCGAGAAGAAGAAGGGAGGCGCGAAGTGAGCGCCCTCATCACCGCCCTCGTCCTCACCGCGGCGCCCGTCATCGGGCCCGCGCCGAAGTGGTCTCCTCCGGCCGTGCAGGTGCGCACCCTGAGCAGCGGCGCGAAGCTGTGGGTCGTGCCCCAGCACGCCGTGCCGCTCGTACACGTCGGCGTGGTCGTCAACGCGGGCTCGCTGTTCGACCTGCCCGGCCGCGAGGGGCTCGCGAGCATCGTGGTCACCGGTGTCGAAGAGTGCGGCGCGGGCGAGCGCACCGGCGCCCAGGTGCGCGCGGAGTTCGACGCGCTCGGCACCGCGCTGGAATCGATGGCGATGACCGAGGGCGCCGCGCTGGCCTTCAGCGTCACCACGCCGCAGCTCCAGACCGCGCTCGCGCTCACCGGCGACCTGCTGACGAAGCCGCGGTTCGAGCCGAAGGCGCTGGAGGGCGTGCAGGCGCGCCTGCGTTCGGAGCTGGTCACGATGATGGACTCGCCGCAGGCGCTCGCCTCGATGCACCTCGCCGAGGAGCTCTACGGCACCGCGCCGCGCGGACACCTTGCGGTCGGCACCACGCTGGGCCTCGCGGCCGTCACGCTCGACGAGGTGAAGAACTTCCACGCGGAGCACTGGGGCTCGGCGAGCACCACCTTCGTGCTGGTGGGCGACATCGAGCCCGACGCCGCGAAGGCGCTGCTCGACAAGCTGCTGCCCAGGCCGTGGGGCAAGCCCGCTGCCACGCCCCCGCCCTCGCCCGCCGCGAGCGCGCACTGGGTGGCGTTCGACAAGCCGGGTGCTCCGCAGACGGTGGTCGCGCTCGCGCAGGGCGCGGTGAACGCCGGTGACCCCGAGGCGGTGCCGCTCGAGCTCGTCGCGACGGTGCTCGGCGGCTCGTTCACCAGCCGGCTGGTGCAGAACCTCCGCGAGAAGCACGGGTACACGTACGGAGTGGGCGCGACGCTGGCGGCCGGCCGCGAGCGCGCGTTGAAGGTGTCGACGGCCGTGAAGACCGAGGTCACCGCCCCCGCGATGACCGAGCTGGTGAACGAGCTCAACGGCGCGGGCACGGTGTCCGACGACGAGCTCGCCAAGGCGCGGGCGCTCGGCGACGCCGACCTGGTCGATGGGTTCGCCTCGGGCGAGCGCCTGCTGTGGACGCTCTCGACCCTCATCATGAACGGCGAGGCGCCCGACACGCTCGGCAAGGAACAGGCGCAGCGCGCGGCCACCACGCTCGAGCAGGCGAAGAAGTCGGCGGCGCGGTTCGCGTCGAGCAACTTCACCGTCGTGCTGGTGGGCGACAAGGCGAAGATCGAGAAGGACGTGGCCAAGGCCTTCCCCAGCCAGAAGCTGGAGTGGAAGAAGTGAAGCCCGCCGACGTGAAGGGGAAGACGGTCTGCGTCACCGGCGTGCTCGCGGGCTTGAAGCGCGACGAGGCCGAGAAGGCGCTCGAGAACCTCGGCGCGCGCGTCACCGGCTCGGTCTCGAAGAACACCGACATCCTCTTCGTCGGCACGCAGGCCGGCTCGAAGCTCGAGAAGGCGCAGTCGCTGGGCGTCACCATCGTCGACGAGGCGGGGCTGCAGGCGCTGCTCGGCGGCACGGTGTCGAAGGGCGAGATCGCGGCGCGCAAGGCGGCTGACGAGGAACTGCGCGAGCTCGAGCAGGAAGTGCACGCCTCCGGGTCCGAGGGCGACGCGCCGACGTCGCTGGTGGGGCTCAAGGTGGTGGTGACCGGCACGCTGAGCGTCGAGCGCGCCGAGATGGAAGCGCTGCTCGCGAAGGCCGGCGCGGTCGTGGCCGGCAGCGTGTCGAAGAACACCAACCTGCTCATCGTCGGCGCGGGGGCGGGCAGCAAGCTCGCGAAGGCGCAGTCGCTCGGCGTGAAGACCATGACCGAGGAGCAGGTGCGCGCGGTGCTGGCGGGCGGTGGTTCGGCGCCTGCGCCGGCGGCCGCAGCCGCGAAGAAGAAGCCGGCGCCGGTGAGCACGGCGGACGACGACGCGGCGGCGCAGGGCATGAACGACCTCTGCCTGCGCATCGAGGCGTTCTTCGACGAGCTCATCGGCTCGGGGGCGGACTTCCTCCAGCGCCAGCACCTCGCGCGCAGCAAGCCGTCGGAGATCGCCGCGCTCGAGAAGGCGCTGCAGGTCACGCTGCCGGCCGATTTGAAGCAGTTCCTCCTGCGTGGGCTGACGTACGCAAGCGGCTCGGTCGACGGCGACGCGTTTGGGTCCATCGGCTTCGACTTCCTCGACGCGAAGGGCGCGGTGAAGGAGACGAAGGTCTGGCGAGCGCTCGCGAAGAACGTCGAGGACGACGACGAAGACGAGCACACCGTCATCGGCCGCACCGGCGTGACGCTCAGCTACGCGCAGCCGCAGCTCACGTGGACGCCCGAGGGCGTCTACCACTTCAGCGCGCGCAACCCGGTGAAGCGGCTGTGCGGCACGTGGACGGAGTTCCTCGAGGCGTGGCTCGCGGCCGGGTGCTTCTCGTCGCACTCGTTCGACGCGGTGTGGCCGGCGCTGTCGAAGGTGATGGGCAAGAAGAAGCCCGCGAAGAACCTGTGGCTCACGTACTACGCGAAGACTTTTCCGAACGCGAAGTGACGCCACGCACTCCCTCTCCTCTTCAGAGGAGAGGGTCGGGGTGAGGAGAAACCCTCACTTCTCTTCGAGCTTCACGAACTCATCGCCGCGCGCAATCGACGCCAACCGCAGCCGATACCCCGCCTCACGCGGACTCTTCGCCGCGAGCTGCAGCGCCTTCTCGAGCTCGATGCGCGCGTCCTGGAAATTCCCGCCCACGGTGAGCTCCGCCGCCCGCTGCGACGCGTCGAGCTCAGCGCGGAACTCATCGCTCCAGCCGACCAGGTCGCGCTCGCCGTGCACGTCGAAGCACTCCAGCGGTCGCGCGGCGCCCTTCGGCGCGTAGAGCCCGAGCGCGCGCAAGACGAAGCGCCCCGGCTCGAGCTTGCTCAGCACATCGCCGCTGATGAGCACCGACGCGCCGAGCAGCCGCGTCATGCCTTCCATGCGCGAGGCCATGTTCACGGTGTCACCGAGCGCGGTGTAGCTGCGGTGCTGCGCGCTGCCGATCAGCCCGAGCACGGCCGGCCCGAAGTGAATGCCCACACCCATCTGCAGCGCGCCGAGCTTGCCGGCGTGCCGGTTGAGCCGCTCGAGCTCGGCCTGCATCAGGAGCGCCGCGCGCACCGCCGACGTCGCCGCCTGCTCGGCGGTCACCTCGCCGCCACCGAAGAGCGCCATCACCGCGTCGCCGACGAACTTGTCGACCATGCCGCCGGTGGCCTCCACGCACGCCGCCATGCGGGACAAGATCTGGTTGAGCGCGTCGACCAGCTCGACGGGAGACAGGTGCTCGGCGGCCGAGGTGAAGCCGCGCAGGTCGGCGAACAGCACGCCCAGCTCGACGCGCTGCCCGCGGAAGCCCGCCTGCCCGGCCTCGCGGAGCGCCAGCTCGACCGCGCCGCGCCCGAGAAAGCGACTGACGACGTGCAGGGTCCACGCGTCGTTGCTCGCGCGGCGCAGCTCGTTCTCGACGTCGGCGCGCAGCACGGTGGCCGAGGTGCCGTCGAGCAGCCGCAGCGCACGCTGGAGGTACTCGACGTTGCGCCCGCCCTCGAAGGCCTCGGTCTGGAAGCGCGCCGCGGCGCGGGCGATGAGCGCGTGGCTGATGGGGCTCACCAGCGGAGACTTCTCGACGGCGTCGAGCGCGCGCACGAAGGCGGCCTCGGCGTCGAGCGCGCGCTTTTCCATGACCGCGTGCTCGGCGCGCGCCACCTCGAGCAGCGCGAGCAGCACCGGCCGCTGGTCGGCTCCCACGCGCGTCATCTCGTCTTCGGCGGCGCTCAGCGTCGCGGCGACGGCCCCGGGGCGCAGGTGCACCAGCTCTCGCGCCTGCTCGATGGTCGCGCTGGCCGTGCCGTACGCGTCACCGGCCTGCGTCGCGGTCTGCCGCGCGCGCTCGAAGTACGACAGCGCGCCCTTGTGGTTGCCCAGCCCGCGCTCGCACTCGCCGAGGTGCGTGAGCAGCTGCGCGCGCAGGCGCAGCTCGTTGGGGCTCTTCTTGAGCACGATGTCGTGGTCGCGCTGGAACGCGTCGCGCGCCGCGAGCCAGTTGCCGTTCTCGAGCTCGAGCCGCGCGAGGTTGCCCCACGTGAGCGCCGCGCCCTCTTCGTCGCCGTCGGCCTCGCGGGTGGTGAGCGCGGTGCGGTACTCGACGCGCGCTTCCTCGACGAGGCCCTGCGACTGGAGGAGGCGGCCGAACGAGTCGTGCACGCGCGGGCGATACGCGCGGCTGGCGAGCTCGAGCGCGCGGTTCATCGCGACGGTCGCGCGGAGCAGATCCTTCGCGCGCGCCGCAGCCACGCCCTTGAGGTGCCACACGCGGCCCTGGTCTTCGGGAGACAGGCCCCACATGCGCGGCGTCAGCCAGTCGAGCGCGCGCGCGAGCACCTCGCCGAGCGCCGGGTTGGCGGCCGCGACGACCGCCAGCGCGACGACCTGCCGCTCCTCGGACAGCTGGAACTCGTTCGCTTCCACCAGCGCACGCGGCGGCGCAGCGACCAATGCCTCGACCGACGCGCGGTGCGCGGGAGGAACGAGGGCGAGCAGCGTCGGGTGCATGGTCGATCAGGGCTCGACGCAGTTGCCGGCGTTGCAGCTCAGCGGGGAAGGACAGCCACCGTCGGCCGCGCACGCGGGGCGCCGGCAGAAGCCGCCCGAGCATTCGTAGGGCACGGGACACGGCGAGGTGCCCGAGCAGGTGCGGAGGCCGCAGAGGTAGTTCGACATCACGCACCGCAGCCCGCCGCCGCAATCGGAGTCGATGACGCAGTCCCGCACGCAGGCGCCGAACATGCTGCAGGTGGTGCCGCTCGGGCAGTCGGCGTCGGTGCCGCAGCCGTTGCAGATGCCGCCAGGCGCGTTGGCGGTGCAGGTCGACTGGCCCGGGCAATCGGTCGAGGTGCGGCACTGCACCTTCGAGAGACCCGCGTCGATGCCGACGGCGCCGCCACCGCCGCCGTTCGCTGCGCCACCGCCGGTCGCTGAGCCGCCGCCGGTGGCCGAGCCGCCGCCGGTCGCTGCGCCACCGCCTGTCGCTGAGCCGCCTCCCGTGGCCGCGCCGCCGCCGGTCGCCGAGCCACCGCCCGTGGCTGCGCTGCCGCCGCCGGCCGATGAGCCACCGCCGGTCGCCGCACCACCACCTGCGCCGCCATCGTTCGACGAGACCGTTCCGCAGGCTGCCGCCACCAGCATTCCGACGAGCACGAACCGCTTCATGCCGCCGAGCTTAGGGGTCGCGCCGCTGACCTGCCTCAGAGATTGAAGAAGTGGAGCACGGGGAAGTGGTCCGACGTCGTGTGGCGGTAATCGGCGAACGCACTCGACGGGTCGAAGACGCTCGTGCCCGCGGCGGCCGGCGCGAGCGCGGCGTTGACGGTCGCGTGGTCGATGAAGCTGCCGAACACCGACGAGCGCGCGCCGCTGACCTCGAGCGGGCGCGTGAGGAAGGACCAGTCAGAGGGCCAGTTCGCGAAGGGCGACGGCTGCCCGGGGACGATCGATCGCGTGGTCTCGTCGTTCCAGTCACCGAGCACCAGCACGGCGCCGCTGAGCGTCGCGACGTGGGCCGCGAGTTCTTCACTCGCCTTCTGGCGGCGCGCGCGGTCGTCGAGTCCCGCGCCGGCCTTCAGGTGCACCACCACCACGGTGAACTCGAGGGTCTTGCGATTGATGGTCGCGGTGAGCTCGACCTCGAGCGGCGGGCGTCCCGCGAAGGCGCTCTCGTCGGCGACGGGCACCAACCGGGCCGCGCGGACGGTGAGCGCGCGACGCTTGAAGAGCAGCGCGGGCCGCTGTTCCTGCGAAGAATAGTGAGCCGTTCCACCAGCCACCGAGGGGCTGGTCGCCGAGACGCCGTCGTAGCCGGGCAGCGCGGCGACGAGGCCCTCGAAGGCCGCCTGGCTCGAGACCTCCTGCAGCGCCCAGAGGTCGACGTTCGCCGAACGAATCAGCGAGGCGACGTTGGCCGACTGCGCCGCCTCATCGGTCGGCCCGAAGGACGTGTTGCCGAGCCACATCACGTTCCACTGCGCGACGTCGAGTGCGAGCGGGCGGCCGCGCAACCCGGCGACCAATTCCTGCCCCCGCTCGGCGGCGTCGTCTTCGTCGGCGCCCACCACCGCCTCGCCCGGGCCGCAGGCGGAGAGCACCGCGAGGGACAGCACCATCGGACACAGCCAGCGAGAGAACGGGAGGGTCATGCGCCACGACCTAGGCAACGCCGTCGGATTGCGGACGACACCACCCTCGAATACACGTCATTCCCATGAGGAATACCGGCGAGCGACCGCGCACCATCGCGCCCGATCGGCTGGCGCGCATCGACCTGAACCACCTGCGCACCTTCGTCACGGTCGCGCGCGCGGGCTCGTTCAGCGCCGCGTCCCGCACCCTGCGCGTGCGCCAGCCGGCGATCAGCAAGGCCATCGCCGGCTTCGAGCGCGAGACGGGCGTGGCGGTGTTCGCTCGCGGGCCGCGCGGCGTGGTGCTCACCGCCGAAGGCACCCAGCTGCTCCTGCTCGCCGAGCCGCTCCTGGCGGGCCTGCGCGCCACGCTCGACGACTTCTCGCAGCGCGACGAGGCGCTCGGCGGCGACCTGGTCTTCGCGGCGCAGGAACACGTCGCGACGCGGCTGCTCCCCGCACCGCTCGCCACGCTGCGGCGCGAGCACCCTGCCCTCTTCCCACGCGTGGTGACCGGCGCGTCGCACCTGCTGCTGCGCGAGCTCGTCGAAGGCCGCGTGGAGTTCGGGCTCTTCTTCTACCTGGAGCCCAGCTCGCTCATCGATCGCCAGAAGCTGGGCCAGGTGCCCGCGCGCATCGTGGTGAACCCCGCCCACGCGCGGAACGCCACGGTGCTCGAGTCGTTCATCGGCTCACGCGAGGTCGACGACCTGGCGACGCGGCACTACCCCACGGTGCGCGAGCTGCAGAAGGCTCGGCCGAAGACGCGCATCACGCTCTCGAGCAGCAGCCTCGAGCTGCACCGCCAGTTGGTGCTCGAAGGGGTGGGCATCTCCATTCTCCCGGAGATCGTCGTGGCCGACCTGCTCGCCGCGGGGAAGCTCGTGGTGCACCGGCCCGACTGGGTCTTCGACGTGCCGCTGGAGCTCGTGACGCGGCGTGGGCATCGGCTCTCGTCGGCGGCCCATGCGCTGCTGCGTTCGCTGCGCCAGCGGTTGGTCTCGTCGGGCTACGGACCGCGGTGACGCTCAGGCCGTCTTCTTCAAGCGGGCCCGCAGGTCGGAGAGCTCTCTCTTCGCGTCGTCGCGCAAGAGCTGCACCATGAAGTTGGTGTGCTTCGGCTCGTCACCGAAGTCGTCGGCAACGGCGCGCTGAATCCGCTCGCCCTCCTCGAGGGTCACCCACTTCAGGAGTTCGCGCGTCTCGCGGCCGTCGGCGTACGTCGCGACGAGCTCGCGGTCGTCGTCGGTCAGGCGAAACGCCGTCGGCAGGGGCACGAGCTCCGCCGGCCCTTCGCGCTTCGAGACGACGAGCGACGTGCCGGCGGCGTCGAAGGTGACGTTCTTGATCTCCCCGTGCTCGTGCTTTCCAGCGCGCTGCACCTCGGTCGACGAGCAGCGAAACACCTCGCGGCCCGTGAGCACGCTGGTGACGTTCCAGTACTCGACCCGGTACAGCTCCACCGGGGAGTCGTCGTCGCGGTAGTCGTACTCGATGCTGTACGTGCCCTGCGGGTTGGTAGTGACGCTCACGTCACGCTCCTTGCACTGTTCAGGTGGAGCACGTCGGGCACGGCTACATCTCCCTCTCCTCCCGAGGAGGAGAGGGTCGGGGTGAGGAGAAAACAGTTCCTGAATCTCGTCACGCGCCCTGCACCGCCGAGACGCGCAGCGCCGCGTTGTTCAGGTGCAGCACGTCAGGCCCGAAGTCGGCGAGCTGCACCTGCTCGACGACGCCGTCCTTGCCCGTCGCGATGGTGAGCGCCTCGCCCGCGCGCAGCGTCTTGCCGTCGGCCAACTGCGCCGCGAGGAGGTGGAGCAGCCCCGCGACGCCGTCCCACCGCGCCTGCTCGACGTCGAGCGCGACGAGGTCGGGTCGCCCGAACTTCTGCAGTCCGCGCGTGTGCACGATGCCGACCGTGGCGCCGGGGTCCGCCTCGACGATGACGTTCACTTCGCCGGAGAGGGTGAGCGGCCGGCGCACGGGCCAGTCGGCGAGCTCGCTGGCCTTCCAGAAGCGATTGCATTGCGCGTCGAGCACCACCGTCACGCCGCGCTCCACGAGCCACTTCGCGAGCGCCCACGCCGCCTGCAGGTGCGCGAGGTCTTGTGCGTCGTCGCGGCGCACCAACACCGCGTGCAGCGTGTCGGCCTCGTCGAGGAGCTTGAGCTGTGGGCCGAGGGCGCGCTCGGCCAGCGTGCGGAGCGCTCCGCTGCGGAAGCCGTCGAACCACGCGGGGTCTGCGCCGCGGGGCACGTCGCGCACGTCGATGCCGAGCTTCGAGAGGTCTCCGCCGTGCGGGCCGTTGGTCGGCAGGCCGAAGCGCAGGGCCGAGAGTGGGACGTCGGCGAGCGGGGCCTTGGCGAAGCAGAAGAGCTGGAACACGTTGGGCGCGCCGCCGGGTTCGAAGTTGCGGCGACGCCAGGTCTCGATGGGCAGGGGATCCGACACGGTGCTCGCTCTAGCACCGCTGGGCGTCCGCGAACCGCACGTCTCCCCTCACCCCGACCCTCTCCCCACGGGGAGAGGGGGTCAACTCAGCGCGGCGTCGGGATTGCCGGGCGAGACGATGCCGCAGCCCACGCGCGTCGCGAGCGCCACGAGGGTGAGCGTCGGGTTGAAGCCGGACCCGGTGTTCATGATGGACCCGTCCGCGGCCCACAGGTTGCCGACGTCGTGCAGGCGACCGTCAGGCCGGCACACGCTCGTCGCGGCGTCGACGCCACACCGCAGCGTGCCGTGCTGGTGCGAGGTCTGCGGCGTGCCTTCCGACGGCGCGACGAAGGCCCACTTCGCGCCAGACGCGACGAGGATCTCCACCATCTTCGGCCCGTACACGCGCGACGCCGCCTGCTCGAACGCGTGCGACTGGTACGTGATGCGCGCGACGGGGAGCCCGTGCAGGTCCTTCACCGCGGGGTCGAGGTCGACGCGGTTGGTCGGCTGCGGCGCGTCTTCGCCGATCATCGCCAGCGCGACCGCGCGATCTCGCCCGGGGCTCTGCTTCATCAGCCGCTGGAACTTCGTCGGGTGGAAGCCGCCGCCAAGCAGCCCGAGCACGGTGCGGTAGTAGCCCGACTCGGCGATGGGGTCCGACACGCCGGAGATCTCCACGATGCCGCCGAGCGGCCGGTCAGGGTCGTTCGCCACGCCGCGGAAATCGGAGAAGCCGTGCGTGATGGTGCGGCCACGGTGGCCGTGCAGCCGCTCTTCCCAGATGCCGAGCGCGGCGGTGTGCACGTGGAAGGTGACGTTGCGGCCGACCTGGCCCGAGCTGTTGCCGAGCGCGTCACTGCCGTCGCCCGAGAGCCACAAGAGGCGCGCGCTCTCGACCGCCGTCGCCGCGAGCACGTAGCGATCGGCGACGAACGTCTGCCGCGTGCCGTCGGGGTTGATGGCCTCGACGCCGGTCACCTCGGTGCGCGTCGCGTTGGTGAGCAGCCGCGCGACCTTCGTCTCCGCGCGCAGGAGACAGCGCCCGCTGAGCAGCGCCTTGCGAATCGACGTGACCGCCGGTGTGCCGCGCGCATTCGTCGGGCAGCCGTAGCTCGTGCAGAAGCCGCAGTCGTTGCACGGCGGCCGGCCTTCGTACGGCTGGCTCGTCACCGCGCCCGGGTAGGGGAACGGGTGGTAGCCGAGCGACTCCGCGCCGCTCTTCACGCGCAGCGAGCCGTACATGCCGAGGCCCGGCTTCATGGGAAACGGGCCGCTGCGGGGGCCCTCGAACGGGTCGGCGCCCGCGAGGCCCTGCACGCCCAGCATCCGCTCGGCGTACGCGTAGAACGGCTCGAGCTGGTCGTAGTCGACGGGCCAGTCGGTGAAGCTCGTGCCGGGCCAGCGGTCTTTGAGCAGCGTGCCGAGCTTGAAGTCCTGCGGCTGAAAGCGAACGGTCTTCAAGTCGGCGAGCAGCGCCGCGCCACCGACGGCTTTCGGCATCACCACGGCGCCGCCGACCTCGGTTCGCGGGCCATCGCTCTCGGAGTTGCGCCACGCGTGCGGGTCGAGCTTCTCGTCGGGCCAGATCATCCCGCGCACCTGGAACTTCAGCTCGTCGTTGCTGAACGCCGGCACCGGTTGGCGCGTCGGGTCGTCGAGGAAGTCGAAGTAGTTCCGGCCCGCCTCGAGCACGAGCACGTTGAGGCCGCGGCGGGTGAGCACTTCGGCGACCGCGCCTCCGCCTGCGCCTGCGCCGATGATCAGCGCGTCGAAGTGGGTGAGCGCTTCATTGCCCAGCACGCGCTTTCTCATGACGCCGTCTCCTGGTTCGTTTGCTCCTCAGCCCGGTCCACGACTTCGTCGCGCGGCGAACTCACGTCTTCACTCCGCCGAGGGCCTGCGTGACGGTGTCGAGCAGCGTGCGCACGTCGCTCGACATCGGGTCGGGGTCGGGCGTGGTGTCAGCGGTGCTCATCGGGAAGTCCGGGCGCTCACGGTAGGCGTTCAACGCGTCGTCCCAGATGGAGTAGCCGGTCGGTTGCCCGCGGCCTTCGAGGTGAATCGCGGCCCAGCCCTGCTCGCCCGCGTTGCCGCCATACGCAGGGTTCGACCAGAGCGCCTGGCAGACGAGCTCGAGCACGAGGTCGCGGAAGTCGGCGTCGAGCGATTTCCAGGCGACGAAGCGCTCGGGGAGGCCGCGGGTCGCGAAGTCGGGCGGCAACGTCGCGCGGGCGTTCGCCAGGCCGTCGCGCACCTGCGAGCGCAGGCCGATGACCGGGCCGAGCACCGCTTCGTTCGGGTACGGGACGACGGACGAGCCGTAGAGCTGGAGGCGGAAGGAGTGCTCCATCACCGGGTCGAGCGGGACGGGCTCGGTGCCGGCGTCGTCGGCGTAGAAGAGCGGCGCGTTCGAGTCGAAGGCGCTGAGGAGGAGGTCGAGGTAGCGCGTTGCTCCGAGTTCGGCGCCGCCGGGTTCAGCGGTCGGAGGCCACAGCGTGTCGGCGAGCGCGTCCCAGAGGGCGGCTTCGTCGTCGGTGAAGAAGCGCCACTTCGGTGGGGCGCTCATCGTGGCGGGGGCGCATGAGGCGAGGCCGAGCGCGCTGAACCAGTGGAGGAGTCGACGGCGCGAGATGTTCACCGCGCAACCGTGGCGCATCGGTGAGCGGGAGCGACAGACCCCGGGTTTTCACGTGACGCCCGAACGTGACACCAATCTCCCTCTCCCCGTGGGGAGAGGGTCGGGGTGAGGGGAGTCAGGAGAGTGGACGGTCAGGACCGACGCCACCCATCGACTTCGGGATCACGTTCGGGTGCTCTTCCTCAATCGGATACAGCAGGTGCGTCTGAAGTCCGCCGAGCGCTTGGCCGGTCCGCTGCCGCCAGACACGCACCTCGTCGGGAGGCATGGTGCCCTCGAGTTCACGGAGTTCGCGGAAGAGTGCGTCGGTGAACCTTCGCACGTGATCGACGATTGCCCGCGCTCGTCCCTCGTCCATTCGCGTCTCCCCTCACCCTGACCCTCTCCCCAGAGGGGAGAGGGAATTCAGCCCACCACCATCATCGCCTGCTCTTCAAACGTCGCATGCGGCACGCGCTGCATCAGCGCCCGCACCTCTTCACTCAGCGCCGCCACGCCCCACGCCGTCTCGGACACCACGTTCGCGTCGGCGGGAATCAACGCCCGCAGCGCCCGCTCGGTGGGGAACTGGTGACTGAAGCGCCGCCGCGACGCGCTCAAGCGCACCGACCGTCCCGTGCGCTCGAGCCACAGCGGCCCGACGTGCGCCTGCACCCGCGTCTGCTCCCCGACGAGGGGCGACCAATCGAACCACCGCGTCCCCGAGTCGACGCGCAGCCACTTCATCACCCGCGGCGCGCGCACCGTCAGCAGCTCGACCACGTCGACGGAGTTGGTGATCAGCTCGCTCAGCCGCCCCAGCCGCGTGGCGATGTCGTTCATCAACGGCCCCGCATCGTCGGCGAGCAACGACATGCGTTGAATCACCGGCCACACGTCACGCGAGAGGTAGCTCATCGCCTGCGTCTCGATGGTGACCCGGCTCACGAAGCCGCGGTCGAAGCACGCCAATTCCCAGCCCGCGGCGTGGCTCTGCTCGAGGCGCGTGAAGCGATCGATGGGAATGCGCGTCGCGTCCTCGGCCGCGGGCAGGTGCTTGCGCGCCGTCGCCTCGTCGCCCCGCAGCTGCGCGTCGATGAAGCGGCCGTACGCGCGGCCCCGCTCCATCAACCAATCGGCGTAGACGGCACGGGGCGCGTCCGCGTCGGGGTCGGCGAAGACGGCGGCACGCAGCCCCGCCTCGTCGGCTCCGCTCACAGGAACGCGAGGAGCCGCGAGGTGAAGGTGTTGAGCAGCGTCCAGCTCGGGCCGTTGCTGCCCTCGAGCACCAGCGTCGCGCCCATGAACATCAGCGCCGCGCAGATCAGCGCGACCGGCGCCCACGCGAGCACGCGGAGCAGATCAGCCGACGACCAGGTGCCGCCATCGGCGATGCCGCGCAGCGCCTGCAGGCGGAAGACGACGTACGCGAACGGCGTCAGCGCGCACACCCACGCGACGAAGTTCACCAGCGGCACGCCGTGGAACCAGCCCGGCAGCGACTCGTGCCACACCCAGCAGCCCGCCGCGGTCGCGATCGGGTCGATCTGCAGGTCCAGCATGGTGGCCAGCACGCCGACGACCAGCGCCGACGCCATCGCCGAGCGCCGCAGCCACGTCAGCCGCTTGCGCAGCCCCCACGTGACGAAGGTCGCCATCGCGAGCACCACCGACCAGCCGATCATCGTGGCGATGGGCGCGACGAACGGCTTCACCATCGTGTCCTGCAGGTTGGTCTCGTGGAAGAAGCCGAGCACGATGCCGCCGTTCTCGAGCGCCGCGCCGTAGACGAGGCCCGCGCCGAAGAAGAGCGCGACGTGCGAGCGCTTGTGCAGCCACAGGTTGAGCACCAGCAGCGCGGCCCACGCGAAGTTCGACCACTCGTAGATGCGCAACAGCGCCTGGTGCGACAGCGGCGAGGGGCGGTGCCAGAAGAAGGTGAGCAGCGGCAGGCCGAACGCGAACGCGAGCGAGGTGAGGAGCAGCGTGCGCGACGCGCGGCGGTGCGTGGGCCCGAACGAGAAGCGCGTCACCTGGTGCAGCACGAAGACCGCGAGCGGGAAGACGACGGTGTGCGCGAGATCGCCGCGCGCGGGCTCGAAGTTGGTGAGCTCGGTGTTGAGCAGCAGCTGCGCGTAGATGAAGAACATCCACGCCGGCAGGTGGTCCCACAGCTCGCGACGCGCGCGCGCCAACAGCCCCTCGGGCATCGGCTGGATGGACGTCAGCGACTCGGGCGCGAAGTCAGACTCGAACGCTTCGACGGGGAGCGTCGTCTCGGAGGTGATGGGCTGCATGGGGCGCTCGCAGCGTGGCGAAGGATCGACTCGCGAGTCAATGCGCCACGGGTTGCGACGCGATGGGTCATTCTCAGGGGCTGAGAATCCGCTCCGCACGCGCGCGAAAGACGGTTTCCCTCACGCCAAGTCAGGGGTCCCAGCGCAGGTCGATGGTCACGCCCTGGTCGTCGAAGTGCGTGATGGTGCCGCGGAGGTTCTTCGCGCCCGCCACCTCGGCCCCCGCGCTCAAGAGCCCGAGCATGTTGAACCGCAGCGTCCCCACCTCGTTGCACCAGAATTGGAAGTGCGTCGAGTCGAGCTGCGTGACCTTCACCTCGGCGTAGTTGTTCCCGCTGCGCAGGCTGCGATCCATTCGATGGAGCGCCCGCGCCGGCCCGATGAGCTTGAGCACCGCCGACAGCGCCGAGCCGATGAACGTCTGGAAATAGCCGCCCGTGAGCACATACCCCATTTGGCGTATGCCCTCTTCCTGCGGCAGCTCGGGGTACAGCTCCTCGGCGCACAGCTCGAGACACCGCGTCCACCGGCGAATCGGCAACGCGACCTCGATCTTCTTGTCGAGATCGAGCTGCACCTCGTCACGCAGCCGCTGCCTCAGGCGATCGGTGACCCGACCGGCGAGCGCCTTGTGAAAGAGACCTTCGATGACGTGCGAGAAGACGAGCCGCTGGTCGAGGGGAACCGCCACGCGGCGTCACTTCGCACGAAGCGTGATCTCCGTCACCTCTCCGCGCGGACCGATGCGGAACGGGGGGCCCCAGTAGCCGGTGCCATTGCTGGTGTAGGTCGGCACGCCCTCGATGACCTCGAAGCCGCCGATGACCGGCTGCTGCAGCTTCACGAAGAACATGAACGGGAAGATCTGCCCGCCGTGCGTGTGGCCCGAGAGCATCAGCGCCACCTTCGACGCCTTCGCCGAGCGGGCAAAGCGCGGCTGGTGCGCGAGCAGAATGCGGGGCACCGACGCGGGCGCCTGGGCGAACGCTTCCTCGACGTCGGGCGCGTGCTCCTCGGAAAACCGCGCGCCCTCGAGGTCGGTCACGCCGCCCACCACCAGCTTCCCGTCGGCGACCACCCGGTGCTCGTTGTGCAGCACGGTCCACCCGAGGCGCCGGCCCTCGGCCTGCCACGCCGAGCCGCCGTGGTAGTACTCGTGGTTTCCCGTCACGTAATAGACGCCGTGCTTCCCCTTGAGGCCGCCGAGCGGCGAGACCTGCTCGCGCAGGCGTGACACCGAGCCGTCGACGAGATCTCCGGTCACCGCGACGAGGTCGGCGTTCAGCGCGTTCACCTGGTCGGTCACCAGCTGCGCGAAGTCGCGGCCGAGCGTGTCGCCGATGTGCACGTCGCTGATCTGCGCGATGCGGAAGCCGTCGAGCGAAGGGTCGAGGCCGGGCACGTCGATGGTCACGCGCTTCGTCTCGGGGCGACGCGAGATCCAGAAGCCCCACAGCAGCGCGGGCACCACGAGCGCCACCACGCCCTCCGCGCGCCACGTCAACCACTCGGCACCCAGCGGACCGACGGCCTTCGACGCGATGAAGAGGCCGAGGTCGCTCAACGCCGTCGACGCGACGAGCAGCCCGAACGCGCCCATCCACACGAAGCCGGTCCACTGCAGCACCTTCGAGAACGGAGGCCCGAGCAGCCGCCCGCCGAGGAACCCGCCGAAGATCGACGCGAAGCTCGCCCACAGCCCGAACCACAGCGCGCTCGCGATCGGCTGCGGCACCCCCGCGGCGTCGATGAGGCGCGTGCCGAGATAGACGTGCAGGCCGACGAAGGTGGCCGACATCACCAGCAAGAGCAGCAGGCCGCGAACGAAGAGGAAGAGCGGAATGTCGCGCACGCTCGCGGGTGCCGCCGGTTGAGACGTCTGTTGGGGTTCGTCGCTCATGGAGTGCCGGCTCTCATAACGGCTCGCAACCCCGAGGCGCGAGGGGCCAACACTTCTTCAGGCTGGCAGGTCGGCGCTCCAGTTTTCGGAGCGCGCATGAGCCACCAGGACAGTTCGGCACTGTCAACGAACCTGCACCCCAACCCCTTGAAGAAACTCGGCAATTCATCGAGCGACAACTCTTCAGGAGGTTCGCCATGCCGGTCAACGCGGTGCGGTTCAACAGCAGCTTCTCGTCGTTCTCGAGCTCGAGTGAAGAGCTCGGCGTGGGGTCTTCGGGCGCGGAGGTGACGGAGCTCCAGCAGCTCCTCGCGCGCGCGGGCGTGCCCACCGGGCCGATCGACGGCGACTTCGGGCCGATGACGCAGGCGGCGGTGCGGCGCTTTCAGCAGTCGCGCGGGCTGCAGGTCGACGGCATCGCCGGCGCGCAGACGCTCAACGCCTTACGTCGTACGTCGTCACCCTCGCCCGCGCCTTCCACCGTCAGTCCGGGCTCGCTTCGCATGGGTGACTTCGGCGCCGAGGTCGAGCGGCTGCAGCGCTCGCTGGTGCGCGCGGGCGTCGACACCTCGGTCGACGGCGCGTTCGGCCCCGAGACGCGCAGCGCGGTGGTGCGCTTTCAGCGGCAGAAGGGCCTCAACGCCGACGGCGTGGTGAACGCCTCGACCTGGCAGGCGCTCGACGCGGCGGCGCCGGCCCCGGTGACCAACGGCACGAACTCTTCGATGCGCGCGCGCGTGCTCGACGCAGCCCGCGCCGAAGTGGGCACCACCGAGAGCGGCAACAACCGCGGCGCGGCGCTCAAGTACGCCCGCTCGTTCGGCCGCGGCGCCGAGGCGTGGTGCGCCGACTTCGTGAGCTACGTGATGCGCCAGTCGGGCGGCCGCATGAACGAGCCGTACTGCCCGTCAGTGGTCGATCAACTCAAGGCCGCCGGCAACTGGAAGGGCCGCTCGAACCCGCAGCCGGGCGACCTGGTGCTCTTCGATTGGGACGGTGACCGCAGCGCTGATCACATCGGCATCGTGGAGCGCGTGAACGCCGACGGGTCGATCGCCACCATCGAGGGCAACACCTCGAACCCGCAGACGGGCCAGGAAGGCGTGTGGCGCCGCACGCGGTCGATGAGCACGGTGCTCGGCTTCGGCAACCCGTACTGAAGTCCACGTCCTGAAGAACTCCGTGCGCGGAGCGGCGCTGATCTCCCCCACGGATGATCAGCGCCAGCTCCGACGCACCTCGGCGAAGAAGCCGAGCCCCACCTCAAAGTCAGTCTGTCCCGTCACCCCGCCGAGCTGCGCATGCGCTGCTTCTCCGAGCGCGCACAGCAGCGCCACGCAGCGGCTGAACGCGTCACCGCGCAGCTGCAGCGAGCGCATCGAGGTCGGCGGCGGCGCGAGATCGACGAGGTCCTGCACCGCGACGTACTCGCTGGTCGTCAACGGCCGGCGCAACAGCGCCTGGCTCAAGCGCCCGAGCGACTCGGCGGGTGTGGGGTCGAGATCGGGCGCCTGCGACTCGACGAAGAGCGCCAACGTCTGGCCCGGGGAAGAGGTCGTGGGCTTCGGCTCGAGCGTCTCGGTCACCTGCAGGGGCCACATGACAGGGGCGGTGAGCAAGGCATGTGCCCCCTCGCAACCCCGTCACTTCCCACCACTTCTTCGCGCGCGGGCCCTGACCTGCACGAGACACGTCACGCGACAACCGCCTGCGCCGCTTTGCGTTAGAAGGCCGGGCCATGGCTGGCACGTTGCGCGACACGAGCGATCGACGGTCTCCGCACCTGCAGCCGGTGCTCATTCACGTCGTCACCTACGAGGACCTGCTGGCGGCGCCGCTCGGGCTGCGCGTGGTGAAGGGCGCGCTGGTGGTCGGCCGCCGCGAAGAGGGCCGGCGCGACCAGGGCTTCTGGCTCGACGACAAGCGCGTCTCGACGCGGCACCTCGAGGTCGAACAGAAGGGTGCGGGCGTCTTCGTCACCGACCTCGGGAGCAGCAACGGCACGCAGGTGAACTTCAAGACCATCAACGGGCCGACGCGGCTGTCCGATGGCGATCTGATCGAGGCCGGGCGTTCGCTGCTCTGCTACCGCGAGATGCCGGCCGACGAGCTGCCTGCCGACGGGTGGTCGTGGGGCCAGGGGCGCACGTTCAGCGCGGAGCTGGGCACGCTCGGCCGTCAGCTCGACACCATCGCGAAGAGCGCGGAGCCGGTGCTGCTCCTCGGCGAGACCGGCGCGGGCAAGGAGATCGCCGCGCGGCGCGTGCACCAGCTCTCGGGGCGCACCGGGCCGCTGGTGTCGATCGACTGCGGCGCGATGCCCGAGACGCTCTTCGAGTCGACGCTCTTCGGTCACGAGAAGGGCGCGTTCACCGGGGCGACCGAGCCGCGCGTCGGCGACATCGCGCGCGCGCACAAGGGCACGCTGTTCCTCGACGAGGTCGGCAACCTGCCGGCGGCGACGCAGGCCAAGCTGCTGCGCGTGCTCGAGACGCGCACCGTGCGGCCCGTCGGTGGGCGCGATGGCATCGACGTCGACGTGCGGTGGGTCGCGGCGACCAACGCGTCGCTCGCCGATGACGAGTCGTTCCGCAGTGACCTGCGCTTCCGGCTCGCGGGCTTCGTCGGGCGGTTGCCGCCGCTGCGCAAGCGCCGGGAGGATCTCGGGCTGCTCATCGCGGCGCTGCTCGCCGAGGCCGGCGTGAAGAAGGCGAAGCTCACGCGCACCGCGGCGTCGCGGCTCTTCACGCACCCGCTGCCTGGCAACGTGCGGCAGCTGCGGCAGGTGCTGCGCTCGGCGGCGTTCCTCTCGCCGGGCAAGGACCTGGAGATCGACATCGGGTCGTTCGCCGAGCTCGACGTGCTGGGGGCGGAGGATGAGGTCACGCCGCCGCCGGGGCCGGCGTTGAGTGAGCCGAGTGCTCCGCGGATGACGGCGCCGGATCGCACGGCGCTCGAGAATGCGTTGATCGCGGCGCAGGGGCGCGTGGCGGCCGCGGCTCGGGCGCTGAGTACCTCGCCTCGCCAGCTGTATCGGTGGCTCGAGCGCGAGGGGTTGGATCCGGACAGCTTTCGGAAGTGATGTCCGGTGTGGGTGGGCCCCTCACCCTGAATTTCGCCCTGATTTTCCCTTTCGACCTTCTGCGAGATCAACGGTTTGGGGCGATGCCCGAAATCCGCGCGGCGTTGTCTAAGGACCCATGCCGCCGCTGCCGCCGGTGAAAGTGCTCTTCGCGCAGTACGGCGGCATGGTCTTGCGCCGGGCGCGCGCGCTGCTGGGTGACGAGCAGGCCGCGCGCGACGCCGCGCAGGAAGTCTTCGTGCAGGTGCTGCGGTCGGAAGAGGCCTTCCGCAGCGAGTCGTCGCCGGTGACGTGGCTGTACCGCATCACCACCAACGTGTGCCTCAACCAGCTCAAGCTCCGCTCGCGTCGCGCGGAGCAGCTGGGCGAGCTGCCTGAGATCGCCGTCGCGCCGAGCGTCGACGAGCGGCTGTCGATTCACGCCGTGCTCGCGCGCGTGCCCGAGCCGCTGCGCGAGATCGCGACCTACTACTACCTCGATCAACTCAGCCACGAGGAGATCGCCCGCCTCTGCAACGTGTCGCGCCGCACGGTGGGCAACCGCCTCGTCGAGTTCCACCAGGCCGCGAGCCTGCTCACCGAGCCCCAGAAGAAGGCCGTGTCATGACCGCGCTCCTGTCCCGCCGTGACGATCGCTGCCTCTCGGACCTCACGATGGACCGCTATCTCCTCGGCGAGACCAGCGACTCCGACGAGGGCCGCATGCTGCAGCGCCACCTCGCGTGGTGCGCGTCGTGCCTGGCGCGCGTGCACTCGCTGCGCACGCTCTACTCGCACGCCGACATGCCGGAGCCGACGCTCGACCCCGCGCCGGTGCCCGAGGCGCTGCCGACGCCGCGCGCCGAGGTCGCCTCGGTGCTGGAGATCATCCTGCTCCGCGACGGGCTCCTCGTCGGCACCGAGGTCTTCACGCCCGGCACGTGGGTCATCGGCACCGGCGCGCAGGCGCAGCTCAAGCTCACCGGCCAGGGCCTCGCCGCGGAGCACGCCCGCCTCGTCTTCCGCGCGGGCTGCGTGGTGGTCGAGCGCCGCCAGGGTCCCGTGCTCGTCAACGGCTTCCGCGTCGAGCGCAGCGAGGTGCGACCCATCGACGAGCTCATCGTCGGGCCGTACGTCCTCCGCGCGCGCGTCATCGGGCGCACCGTCGAGCCCGAGGCCCTCGACGACGCGCCGTCGACTGAGCTCATCACCGTGCCGGGCGAGCTCGCGCCGACGCGCAACGTGCGTGCGTTTGCGCCGGCGCCCGCGCGCGCTGGTGACGCGGACCGTCGCTCGTCCCCGCCCGCGTCGGATCCGCGCGCCGTGGCGAACGGTGGTGCCGATGCTGCTCGTTCGGTCACGCCCGCCTCAGATCGGCGCGCTCCGTCGGCTGCCGCTGGCTCCGTCACGCCCGCTTCGGATCCGCGCGCGCTGCCGAGTGGCGACGCTGCCGCTCGCTCCGTCACGACCGCCTCGGATCCGCGCGCCCTGCCGAACGGCGGCGCTGCCGCTCGCTCCGTCACGCCCACCTCGGATCCGCGCGCGTTGCCGAACGGCGACGCTGCCGCTCGCTCCTTCACGACCGCCTCGGATCCGCGCGCACTCCTTCGCAGCTCGGACGCTGCTCGCACCTCAGCGCCCGTTGCGAATCCGCGAAGCGCCTCGACGCTTGCCGCGCACGACGGCGTCACCAACGCTCGGACGCTCGACATTGATCCACGCGCGAGCTCGGCCGCCGCTCGCTCCGTCACGCTCGACGTTGATTCGCGCGCGAGCTCGGACGCCGCTCGCTCCGTCACGCTCGACGCGAATCCGCGCGGCCTGCCGAACGACACGCGCGAGTCCGCGGCGCTCGCACTGCGGCTCGATCTCTTCTGGGGCGACACCCGCCAGGCCACCCACCTCGTGCGCGGCGACGCCTCGGCCGCCGATTTCCCGCCCTTCTCGCCCGGCCGCGAAGGCAGCGCGACGCGTGTCGCCGAGGGTTGGCGCCTCCAGCTCCCCGGCGCGCAGCTCGAGGTGCTCCGCTCGGGCCGCTGGCAGCCGGTGGGCGACGAGTGCGTGGTCGGCACGACAGAGCCCGTGCGCGCGCGCACCGGAGCGCTCCGCCTCGAGGCGCGGCTCGAGCCCGCTCCCGCGCTGGTGGCCGCGGCGCCGCGCGGTGAACTCTTGCGCGGTCCGTTCGTGCCGCTCGCGTCGTTCTTCATGCTCGCGCTGCTGGTCTTCGCCTCGGTCGCCTCGACCTTCGACAGCGACGAAGACGGTCTCGTCGAGCGGCCGGTGCCGCGCATCTCGGTGATGCTGCAGCCCAAGCCGCCGCCTCCGCTGAAGATCGAGCGCAGCACCACCGCCGAGCCGGTCACGACGACGCAGCCGACGCCCCCGCCGCGCCGCCCGCCACCGCCTGCGCCTCCGCCGCGCCAGCCGCCCCCGCACCTCTCGGGCCTGGGAGGCATGACGAAGGTGCTCGACGCCGCCGCGAAGATTTCGAAGCAGCTCTCGAACACGCTGCCCACGGCGCCCGGCGGCAAGTCACCCGGCGGCCAGCTCTTCGCGAGCCTGGGTCAGCTCGGCGCGAGCAAGAACGGCAACAGCAGCGGCCTCGGCCTCAACGCCAACGACGGCATCGGCATCGGCCGCACCGGCCTGAAGAACGCGGGCCAGCTGAAGACCGGCAACATCGGCCGGCGCAAGGTGGTGGCGATGACGGTCGACCGCTCGCGCGTCACGACGCCGCCCACCTCGGTGTACGACCGCAACGCCATCGCGAAGGTCATCGACGAGCACCTCGCGGAAATCTCCCGCTGCTACGAGGGCGCGCTGCTGAGTTCGCCGAACCTGAGCGGCAACCTCACGTTCGAGTGGATCATCGGCACCAACGGCGCGGTGGCCGGCATCAAGCTCAAGGGCGGCTCCCTCGCAGGCAGCCCCGTCGCGCCGTGCGTCAGCGCGAGCATCAAGCAGTGGCGCTTCCCGCCTCCGCGCGGTGGCCAGGTGACCGTGAGCTATCCGTTCGGGTTCCGCTCGACGGGCTTCTGATCAGGCGTCGCACTCTGAGCGCAGATCGGTGAGCCGATCGAAGCCCTCGAGCTCGAGCGCTCCATCGACGCCGAACTTGCCGGTCAGCGTCTTCTTGCCCTGCCGCGGCGCGGCGAGCTTCAGCGTCACCTTGCGCCCGGTGACCGTGAAGGTGCCGGTGAGCTGCACGGGCTCGATCTCCCCGCCCTCGCCCATCTCCTTCAGGTCGGCGACGAAGGTGCCGTCGGCCTTGAAGTCGAAGTGCGCCGGGCTGCCCAACGCGCCGTTCGACGGAGCCCAGAAGCCGAGCGCGACGACGAGCTTCTTCACGTCGGCGTCGCGCGCCGGGTCGAGCCCGATGAGCTTCTGCCACCGCACCGTGTCCTTCACGTCGTCGAAGTCGCTGTCCTTCTGCGCGCGCTTGCGCCGGCCCTCGTCGAGCTTCACCGCCTGCTCGAGCTCGTCGAGCACCGTCGACTGGTACGCGTCGAACTCGCAGACCCGGTTCTGCTTGCGCATCAGCCCGAGCGTCGCGGCCAGGTTGTAGTGAGACAGCGCGTGGTTGCCGTCAGCGGCGATGGCCTTGCGAAAGGTCTCGATGGCCTCGGCGTACTTCTGCGCCTGGTACAGCCGGTAGCCCTCGGTGTTGAGCGCCGCCGCGGGAGACGCCGGCGCACCACCGAGCAGCAGCGCGAGCACGAGCGCGCTCACGCGGGCTTCACCTTCTCGAGCAGCGCGTCGACGATCTTCACGCTGGTGAGGCCTTCGCTCTCGGCGGTGAAGTTGGGCAGCACGCGGTGGCGCAGCACGGGCCGGGCGAGCGCGCGCACGTCGTCGACCGTCGCGGCGAAGCGGCCGGCGAGCACCGCGCGCGCCTTGGCGCCCACCACGAGGTACTGGCTGGCGCGCGGGCCGGCGCCCCAGCTCACGTTGCGGGCCACGAGGTCGAGCGCACCGGGTTCCTTCGGGCGCGTCGCGCGCGCGAGGTCGACCGCGTACTTCACGACGTGGTCGGGCACGGGCACGCGGCGCACGAGGTCTTGCAGCCGCAGAATCTGCTCGGGCGTCAGCACCTTGGTCAGCGGCGCCGACGGGCCCCCGGTGGTCTGCTTGACGATCTGCACCTCTTCTTCCGCCGTCGGGTAGCCGACGTCGACGAGGAACATGAAGCGGTCGAGCTGGGCCTCGGGCAGCGGGTAGGTGCCTTCCTGCTCGATGGGGTTCTGCGTCGCGAACACGAGGAACGGCGGCTCGAGCGGCCAGGTGCGGCCCGACGCGGTGACGCGCTGTTCCTGCATCGCCTGCAGCAGCGCGGCCTGCGTCTTGGGCGGCGTGCGGTTGACCTCGTCGGCGAGCACGATGTTCGCGAACAGCGGCCCCTTGAGGAAGCGCAGCTCGCGACGGCCGGTCGAGCGGTCTTCCTCGAGGATGTCGGTGCCCGTGATGTCCGAAGGCATCAGGTCGGGCGTGAACTGAATGCGGTTGAACGACAGCGTCAGCACCTCGGCCAGCGTGCTGATCAGCAGCGTCTTCGCCAGGCCCGGCACGCCGACGAACAGGCAGTGCCCGCGCGAGAAGAGGCTGATCAACAGATGGTCGATCACCTCGCGCTGCCCCACCACCCGCTTCTCGATCTGCTCGAGCACCGCCGACCGCGCCGACGCCAGCGCCGCCACCGCCTCGAGATCGTCCTTCGTCACCGCGTCACTCATCGCCCTGCACTCGTAGCACTTCGGCGCCCGGCGTCACGGGTTGAAGGTCACCACCTGGGGCGAGAAGGTCGAGGTGATGTTGGTGGCCGGCACCTCGCGCGTCACGACCACCGCGGTGCCCGCTCCGTTGAAGTCGACCGTGGCGTGGAACGGGCCGGTGTCGTCGGCGTCGAAGCCCGAGCCCACGAAGTTCGCCTCGCCCGCGCAGAGCCCGCCCGGCCCCTGCATGCCGAGGAACACGATCGACCGGTCCTTCGCGACCGCGGTGAAGGTCGGTGAGCTGGTCTGCGAGGCGTTCTGGTTGTTGTTGAAGGTGACGTCGGACACCGTGGTGGCGTTCATCGCCGTGCTGAACACGCGCTGCACGTAGGCGGTGTTGAGCGCCTCCGCGGTGCAGCTCGCCGGCTGCGTGCCCGAGCCCCGGTGGAGCGCGACGTTGGTGTTGCTGGTGACCTTCGCGTTCAGCCGCCGCTTGCACATGTTCTCGGGGTTGGTCGAGCCGTCGTTCACCTGCACCGCGGCGATCGCGAAGCTGTTCGCGCTGGCGAGGTTGGCGGTGGCGATGTTGTAGGTGGTGCTCGAGAGCGCGGGGTTCGAGATGACCTTGTGGTCGACCGCTGCGCCCGCGAGGCCCAGGGTCACCACCTCGAAGCTCACCGTGCGCATGGTCGGCGTGGCGGTGGGAGAGACGATGTCGACGCTCGTCACGGCCGCGCCGGTCGACGTGAACTTCACGAGCGGAAAGCCCTCGCTGTCGTTCAAGTCGCCGCCGAGCGTGCTGCTCTGCAGGAGGAAGCTCTTGCTCGTGTCGACCGCGGTGATGGCCTGCGTGGTGGTGGCGGTCGAGGTGCTGGTGGCCACCTGGAAGCGCTGCACGGTGGCGCCGAAGCCCGACGCCGCGTCACGGCCGAACGACACCACCTGGTAGTTCACGTTCATCGCGCCGTTGGTGCCCACGCGCGTGCACACCACTTCCACGTCGGCGTTGCCGTTCTCGAGGTGGCACTCGACGTTCTGGTCCTTCGGGCCGATGGCGTTGGGCGAGGTGGTGGCCGGGCGCCCGGTGCTGCTGACCAGCAAGAAGCTGCGCGAGATGTCCTTCCCCGGAATCGGCGGCGCGACCGCGCAGCGCGAGCCCGTCTGGGCCGCGGCGATGGAACACGTCGCACGCCGCACGAGCGGGTAGGCCTTGAGCGTGCTGGTGCCCGAGGTCGAGCCCGCGGTCGGGTCGGCGGCGGTGAAGGTGACGTCGACCGGCGTCGCGCCCTGCGTCGCCGAGCGGCCGCGCGCGTACACGGTGGTCGACGACGTGCCGTGCGTGAAGGCGAAGCTCGCCAACGCCGCGCCGGTGCAGTCGGTCGCCGAGTGCAGCGTGATGCTGCCCGAGCTGCTGGTGAAGTTGACGGTGGTGGCGCCCTTGGCGAGCGCCGCGGCGGCCGCGTCGTTGCGCGTGACGGTCAGCGCCACGCACGCCCCGGCCTCGACGTCGGGGTTGGCGGGCGACACGGTGATGGAACCCTGCGCGCCACCCACCGCGACCGAGCGGTTGGGCGCGGCCACCATCGAAGGCGCCGTCGCGGCGACCGCCGTCGCGCTGGTGCCGCCGGTGCCGAGCATGAAGAACTCCGCGGTCGCGCCGGCGTTCTGAGCGATGGTGGTGGTGGTGAGCACCGTGGTGCACGTGGCGTCGGTGTAGAAGGTGAGGTTCGCGTTGCCGCCCGTAGTGGTGGGCGTCACGGTGATGGCCGAGCCCGTGCCGTTGGTGGTCGGGTTGTCGTTCGCGTCGCGCACCTCGATGATGCCCGCCGAGACGCACGCGAAGCGCGTGGGCGCGGTCGTCGGGTCCTGCCGCCAGAAGAGCTTGTTCGCGCCACCCGGGCCCACCGACCACGTCTGCGTCACCGTCAACGGCCCACCCGCGCTCGCGGTCACGTCGTGGCTGGTCGCGGCGAGCGGGCGGAAGGAGAACGTGCCGCGCGGCGCGGCGTTGGTGAGCTGCAGCGCCGGGCCCGCACCGCACGCGGCGACGTTGAAGAAGGTGGCCGACGCCGTGGAGCTGGTGGTGATGGGCACCGGCGAGCCCACCGCCGGCACGACCTGGTTGCCGTAGGTGTCGCGCAGCTCGATCTGCACGCTGGGGCTGCAGTTGCCCGAGGTGAGCGCCGAGGGCGTGGTGAGCGAGACGAGCTGCGTCGCGCTCGCGGCGTTGATGGTGCTGTTCGCCGTGCCGTTGATGGCCATGTACGTCGCGGTCACGCTCGCCGCGCCCGACTGCGTGCCGGTCAGGTAGACCGCGTCGGTCGAGACCGCGCTGCCCGAGTTGATGAGCACGTTGGTGGTCGGCACCGGCGACGCGCACGTGGTGACGGTCGGCGAGAAGCTGAACTTCGTCGCCGTCAGTGCGACGGTGATGGCCGGGTCGGCGGTGATGTCGTTGGTGAAGTTGTCCCTGCGGCGCACGTTGATCTGCGCGCTGCAGCCGCCGGCGGTGAAGGTCGACGGCACGTTCTCCACCAGGAGCACCGCGAGAGGGCCGGGGGTGACCGTGACCGTCAGCGGCACCGACTGGCCGTTGAGCGTGACGGTGATGGGGTAGGTGCCGGCGAGCGTCGCGCGCACGCTGAACGTCTCGGCGAACGCGCCCGGAGTCACGGTGACCGCCGCGCCCGGCGACGGGTTGACCGCGATGGCCGGGCCCGTGCAGTTGGTGGCGTCGAAGGCCGAGAGGTTGGCGCTCCCGGTGACGGCCATGCTGGTGACGCCGCCGGGGATCTGCACCGGGTTGCCGAACATGTCGCGCCGTTCCACGCCGACCTGCACGCACGGCGTGTTGGCGGCGACCGAGGCCGTGCCTCCCGACGGCGCGGTGAGCGCCAGCACCGACGCGGCCGAGCTGACGGTGAGCGTCAGCGTCGCGCTCTGGCTGGCGAGCGTCGCCACGACCGACTGCATGCCGGGGCTGCCGGTGGGGCTCGAGACCGTCGCCTGCACCCAGAAGGTCGCGCGCGCGTCGGTCGCGGTGAGCGCGATGTTGGCGATGGGCGCGCTGCACCCGGCGTTCGAGTGCGCGGTGGTGCCGGTGGCCAGCGTGAAGGTGAGGTTCTGCGCCGAGCCGAGCGGCACGTCGTTGCCGTAGGTGTCCTTGCGCGCGACGGTCACCTGCGTGCACCCACCGGCGGTCTGCGAAGCGTTGGCGGTTGAAGTGCCGGTGTTCGGCGTCTCGAAGACCAGCGACGGCGTGCCGGGGTTGACGGTGAAGGCGATGGGCGCGCTGTTGCCCGCGGCGCTGACGCTGACCATGTGCGAGCCCGCGGTCTTCGGCCGCACCGAGAACTGCGAGGTGTAGGTCGAGTTCATGGTGGGCGCCTGGTTGAGCGTGCCCATGCAGTTGGGCTGCGGGTACAGGTCCCACTGCGTGCTCGTCGGGAAGGTGACGACCACCGGCGTGCTGCCCCCGGTCGGCGCGTTGTTGCCGAACTGGTCGCGGCGCGAGACGGTGACGTTCTGGCACGTGCCGGCGGTGACGGTGGTGGCCGCGTTGAGCGGGTTGTCGACCTGCAGCGTGACGTTGCCCGGCGTGACGTTCAGCGTGGCGGGCGTGGCGGTGGAGAAGCCGCTCACCGTCGCCGTCAGCTGGTACGGGTTCGAAGGCGTGGTGACGGTGTGCTTGGCGGTGAAGCTGGTGGTGCCGCTGTTCGCCGCGAGCGGGGCGGTCGAGCCATCGCACGCCGCGCCCTGGCCGATGGTGACGTTGGCGGGGTTCGAGGTGACGGTCAGCGTCTGCGCCGAGGTGAAGACGGTCGGGTTGTCATACTGGTCGAGCACGTTCACCACGTAGGCGCTCGCGGTGCAGATGCCGGCCTGCGCGTTCTGCGAGAGCGGCGAGCCGAACGCGAGCTTGGCGGGCACGTTGGCGAGCACGGCGTTGCCGGCGGCGGGCGTGGTGGGCCCGATGAGCGAGGTGCCCCAGCGCACCTCGAACGGCCCGAAGACCTTGTTGCCGCGGAAGAAGACCTGCGCCGAGGTCTGCCCGGCGGGAATGGTGAGCGAGCCGTTCAAGTCGGTGACGCAGCCCGCGCCAGAGAAGTAGCGGAAGCTCGCGTCGGCCACCGGTGACGTCGAGAGCCCGAACGTCAGCGCCGACGCCGACGAGGTGGGGTTGCCCTGCGAGTCCTTCAGCTCGATGGTGAGCGGGTTCGCCGAGCAGGTGCCCGCCAGCGGTGACTGCGCGGTGCCCGACCACGTGTAGTGGGTCGCCGCACCGGCCGAGACGAAGAGCGTCTGCGAGGCGGGCGTCAGCGGCGGCGTCGCGAGCGTCGGCGTCGCGGTGACGGTGTTCATGCCCGGCATCATCAGGCTCGCCACGCGCAGCGTGATGCCCGACACGTTCGCGGGAATGGTGAAGGTGGTGGCCGCGGTCGTCGTGCAGACGGTGTCGCTGCCCGGGTAGAACTGCAGCGGCGAGGGGCCGACGGTCGACATCGTGACCTGGAACGGGCTGGCCAGCGTCGCCGCGTTGTCGAACGGGTCCTGCAGCTGGAGCGCGAGCGTGCCCGACGAGCAGGTCTGCGTGGTGAGGATGGCCAGCGGGTTGTTGGTGAACGCGAGCTTCACCGGCGCGGCGGGCGTGACGGTGAGCATCTGCGTGGCCGAGGTGCCGATCGACGGCGCCGCGGTGAGGGTGAACGTGCCCGCGCGCTTCACCTTCACGTACGCGGTGACGAGCCCCTGGCCGGCGGTGAGCATCGACGCGGTGCTGACCGTGGTGCACGCCGCGTCGCTGTAGAAGATGGCGGCGTTCATCAGGTCGTTGGGCATCGACGAGAGGTTGACGGTGGTGGGCGCGTCGACGTCGGTGCGGGTGTTCATCGCGTCGAAGAACTCCAGCGTCACCGGGGTCGCGCCGCACACGCCGGCCTGCAGCGTCTGGGGCATCGAGGTGAAGCGAATGCCGGTCACCGGCCGCGGGTGCACCTCGATGTCGAGCGAGCCCGCCATGGGCACCATGAAGGCGGTGGCGCTGAAGCGGTCGGTGCCGAACGCCATCTCGTCGGCCTTCAGGTAGACGTCGATGGCCGTGGTGTCGAACGCGATGGTGAGCTGATCGACCGGCGCGTCGGCGCAGCTCGAGGTGGTGTGGGTGGTGACGCCCATCACCGACGACGCGAAGAGCACCGGGGTGTCACGCACCGCCTTGCGCGGGCCGACCGGGTTGTAGAGCTCGACGTGAATCGGCCCGAGGCACTGCCCGCGCAGCATGGTGCGGTTGGCGGTGGTCATCACCACGCGGTCGGGGGGATCGCTGCAGAACGCCGCTGCGCCGCACTCGCTGTCGTCACAGCCGCCCTTGCCGTCGCAGTCGGTGTCGGCGGGGTTCGAGCAGACCTGCGTCGCGCCGGGGAAGATGGTGTTGTCGACGTCGTTGCAGTCGGGGCCGCCCTTGCTCGCGGCGACGAAGCCGTCGCGATCGGAGTCGAGCGTCGCGCCCGGAGGCTCGAGCGAGATCTCGAACGGCGTCACGCCCTGCTCGGGGAACACCGCGGGCTCGAGGCTGGTCTGCGCGTTGAGCAGCAGCGTCGTCTCGTCGGTGCACTTGCCGAGGAGACCGCTGACCTGGAGGTTGACGTTCTTGGGCAGGTCGGTGCCCTGCAGCACGCCGAACACCAGCGTGTCGCCGCTGGCCGGCTTCGGAATGACGAGCGACTTCTTCTCGGTGGTGCCGTCGAGCACGGCGAGCTTGATGCAGTCGGCGCGCACCTTGGCGGTGCCCTGCTGCTTCAAGGTCACGGTGACCTTGAGCGCGGCGTCGGGCGGACGACACGAGGTGAGCGCGAGCAACAGCGCACCGAGCGCGAGGGAGATCCTCGGAGAGAGGGAGCGGGTCATGCGGTACCTGGGAGACGCGTGGGCCTGAACGGGAAGCCTACCCCATGCGGTCCAAAGCTCCTCGCCTGTCTGCCCACACTGGGGCATAGGTGCGAGCGCCCGTGTTCTTCGTGCTGTCGAAGCTGCTCGACGTGATCGTCGACCCGTTCTGGTGGGCGTTCGTGCCTACCGTCGCGGGCGTGGTGCTCCTCGTGCGCGGGCAGCGGCGGCGGTTGGCGCTGGGCTCCATCGCGTTCGGGCTGGGAGCCTTGTTCCTCTTCGCGCTGCCGGCGGTGTCGAACCGCCTCTGGAGTTCGCTCGAAGCGGACGCGCCGAATACCGTGCGACCGGGCGTGAAGTACGACGCGGTGGTGCTGCTGGGAGGCGTGGTCTCTCCGCCGGGCAGCCTGAATGACGACCCCGCGTGGAACGACAACATCGAGCGGCTGCTCGCCGTGCGCCAGCTGCTGGTCGAAGACCGCGCGAAGGTCGCCATCGTCTCGGGTGGTGCGTTGGCGCCGGGGCTCCGCACCGAGGCCGAGTACCTGCGCGAGGAGTTGGTGAAGCTCGGCGTCGACAGCGAGCGGGTGCTGATCGAGGACCAGGCCAACAATACTCGCGAGAACGCGACGCTCACCCGTCCGCTGCTCGAGCGCCTCGGCGCCCGCGAGGTGTTGATCGTCACCAGCGCCTTCCACGCACGGCGCGCGCTGGGCTGCTTCACCGCGGCCGGGCTGGCCGTCGACGTGTGGCCCGTCGACTACCGGCTGCGGGACCTCTCGCGCGACCCGCACCTCGTGCCGCGCGGTGACTACTTCACGACCAGCAGCCGCGCGCTGCGGGAATGGCTCGGCCGCCTGGTGTACCGGGTGATGGGCTACACGAAAGGCTGAATCCAGATTGACCGGTCCTGGCTCCCAGTCGGCATGTGCGTCAGGACGAAGTGTGCGAAGTGCGGGAAGACGACCTGGGCGGGCTGCGGCGCCCACGTCTCGCAGGTGATGGCCGGAGTCGCAGAGAAGGACAAGTGCACGTGTCCCAGGGTGGCGCAGGGCCCGGCGGGGAAGGTGCCGTGGGGTCTGTTGCTGATCATCATCGCGGCGGTGGCGGGGCTGAAGCTCCTGTCGTGACCGTGGCGCCCAGCGCCGAGCTCGAGCTCATGCAGCGCGTCGCCCGCCGCGACGCGGCGGCCTTCGAGCAGCTCGTCGCCCGGCACCAGGGCCCGCTGTACCGCTTCGCGCTGCGCATGTGCCTCGACCCGGCGCGCGCGGAGGACACCGTGCAGGAAGCGCTGCTCTCGGCGTGGCGGGAAGCCGGTGCCTTCCTCGGCCACTCGACGCTGCGCACGTGGCTGTTCTCGATCTTGTTGAACGCGTGCCGGCACTCGAAGCGCACGCGCGTCGGTCAGCCCGACCACACCGAGCCGCTCGAGACGGCCGAAGACGAGCCGTCGGCCGCGCCCACGCCCGAGGTGAGCGTGGCGACGCTGGAACAACACCGCGCGCTCGACGCCGCGCTCGGAGAGCTCGAGCCTTCCGAGCGGCAGGTGGTGCTGCTGCGCGACGTCGAAGGGCTCAGTGGTGAAGATGTCGCCGGGTTGCTGGGCCTCACGCTGCCCGCGATGAAGAGCCGGCTGCACCGTGCGCGCGCCGAGCTGAAGACGCGACTCGAGGCGCGCTTGCGCCCCGTGCGAAAGGAGCTGCGCCCATGAGCCAGTCACCCTGGAGCTGCGAGCAGGTCTTCGAGCGCCTGTCGGACTTCATCGACGGCGACGTGACGGCCGACGAGCGCGCCGCCATCTTGAAGCACCTCGAGGGCTGTACGGCGTGCGCCCAGTACGGGCACTCGTTCGGCGAGCTGGTTCAGCTCCTGCGCGCCCACTTCCGCGACACCCCCGCCGAGGAGCCGCCCGCGTCGCTGCACGCGCGCATCCTCGCGGAGCTCGGCCTGCAAAACGTGCGTTGAACCCTGGCGTGCCGAGGTGGCTCCCACCGGCATGGCTACGAACCAACCGCTCATCGTCACCCTCCCCGGCCAGCGTCGCGTCGACGTGCAGCTCGGCCGGCACGTCGTGCACACCGACCAGCCGCTCACCAACGGCGGCGAAGACGTGGCGCCCTCTCCGTTCGACACCTTCCTCGCGTCGATCGGCGCGTGCGCCGGCATCTTCGTGCAGGGCTTCTGCAAGGCGCGCAACCTGCCGACCGAAGGCATCCGCATCATCGAGGAGCCGCACTTCGGCGAAGACAAGGTGCTCAGCGGCGTCGACCTGCGCATCGAGCTGCCGGCCGACTTCCCCGAGAAGTACCGCGACGCGGTCATCAAGGTCGCCGAGCAGTGCTCGGTGAAGAAGGCCATCGCGGCGCACCCGCACTTCAACGTGACGGCCGTGACGACCTGAGGTTGCCGCGCGGGCCGGTGCGGTGTCAGAAGCCCGGCCATGCGGTGGTTCGGTGGCATCCTGCTTCTTCTCTGCGCGTGCGGCGCGCCGCCCTCGCCTGAGAGCGACGCCGGCTCCGACGGTGAGCTCGATGCGGGGCTCGAGCGCGACGCTGGCGGAGGCGACGCGGGGTTCGACGCCGGGTTCGACGCGGGCGCGCCACGCGACGCGGGCACGGGCCTCGACGCGGGGATGCTCGATGGCGGCACGGGTGGGACGGGCGACGGCGGCCTCGGGGTGCTGCTCTACCCGACGGGCCGCACGCACTCGCCGCTGACGCCCGACGTGGTGGCGCACCTGCAGGCCATCGCCGCGCTGTCTGCGGGCAAGCACGACGACGTGTTCTCGAAGGTCGGCGACTCGAACACCGTCAACACCAACTACCTCTCGTGCTTCGGCGGTGTGAACGTCGACCTCGACGGCCGCACGTCGCTCGATGCGGGCATCGGGCACTTCGCGCGCGGCGTGGTGCAGGGCACGAGCCCGTACGGCCGCACCAGCCTCTCGGCGACCATCGGGTGGAGCGCGCAGTCGGCCATCGCAGGCTCGCCGTCACCGCTGCAGCAGGAGATCGACGCCGCGCAGCCGCGCTTCGCCACGGTGATGTTCGGGACCAACGACGTGGGCTTCGCCAACCCCGACCTCTACGGGCGCAGCCTGGTGACCATCGTCGACACGCTCGCCCTGCAGGGCGTGGTGCCGGTGGTGAGCTCGATTCCTCCGCGCGACGACAGCATGACCGCCGATGCGTGGGTGCCCCGGTACAACCTCGTGGCGCGCGCGGTGGCGCAGTCGCGGCGCGTGCCGTTCGTCGACCTGCACCCGCTGCTGCTCTCGACGCCGCAGCACGGGCTGGGGCCCGACGGCGTGCACCTCAACGTCTACTTCCCCTCGGCGGGCGCGCGCGGCTGCGTGTTCACCACGAGCGGCCTCGGCTACGGCCACAACGTGCGCAACCTCGCCACGCAGGAAGGGCTCGACCGCGCGTGGCGCGCGACGACGCAGGGTACGGCGCCCGACGCGATGGGCCCGCGGATGAGCGGCACCGGCAAGCGGGGAGACGCCATCGTGATTCCGTCACTGCCCTTCGTCGACGCGCGCGACACCCGCGTCGATGGCGAAGCGAACCTCGCGAGCTACCCCGGGTGCTCCACCACCAACGAGAGCGGGCCCGAGGTCTTGTACCGGCTCGAGCTGACCCAGAGCATCAACCTGCGGGCGTTCGTCGTGTCGCTCGGCACGGCGGACATCGACCTTCACCTGTTGAGCGCGCCCGACTCGGGGCAGGCGTGCCTCGCGCGGAATGACAAGGTCATCACGCGTGCGCTGACGCCGGGCACCTACTGGCTGTCGCTCGACACGTACCAGGCGAGCACTGGCGTGTTGCCGGGTGAGTATCTGCTCGTGGTGATGGCCGAATAGCTCCCTCTCCCCGTGGGGAGAGGGTCGGGGTGAGGGGAGTCCGAAGAACCTACGGACAGCGGTTGGTCCCCGTGCCGCACGTGCCGGTGACGCACACCCGCCCGGCGCAGCACACCTGCCCCGCGCCGCCGCACGCCTCGCACTGGTTGTTCACACCGCACGCCGAACCGCCGCCGCAATACCGGCCACCGTTCGAATCGCAGCACGGCTGACCGACGCCACCGCACGCGACGCACGTCCCGTTGACCGGCACGGTGAACGCCGCGGTGCACGCCACGTCACCCGGGCACGCGCGCTGCCCCAGCCGTCCGCAGCTCTGGTTGCCCGAGACGCAGCCGCCGTTCTGGCACATCGAGTTGGCGATGCCGCCGCAGGTCATGCCCATGCCGAGACACGTCAGGTTGTTCTGGTCGCAGCACCCGCCGTTGCCGCACAGGTTGCCTTCGCAGCACGGCTGACCCGGTCCGCCGCACGCCACGCAGTTGTTGCCGTTGCACGCGAGACCCGCGGCCGTACAGAAGTCGGCCTGGTTGCCCGCGCCCTGGCAGCACTGCTGGCCCGCGCCGCCGCACTGCGAGCACGCGCCGTTGGTGCACATGCCGAGGTTGGCGCCGCACGCGGTGCCCGAGCCGACGCAGCGCGAGCCCGCGCAGCAGCCACCCGCCGCGCACGTGGAGTTCTGACAGCACGGCTCGCCGGGCCCACCGCACGCGACCTGCATGCCGCCGGTACACACCGTGCCGCCGTCGGCCACGCCACCGTCAGCGCCGACGCCGCCAGTGCCCGGACCCGTGCACGTGGTGCCGCCGGTCTGCAGACACGAGCCGTTGGAGCACGTGGTGCCGCCGCACGCCGGCTGGTTCGCGCCGCCGCACGGTGAGCACACGTTGCCCGCGCAGCTGAGCGTCGAGCCGTTGCACATCGAGCCGCCGCAGCACGGCTGGTTGATGCCGCCGCAGCCCGCGCACGAGCCGCCGGCGAGGCAGAGGTCGCCGCCACCGCACACCGCGCCGGTCGCCAGGCACTGGTTGGTGCCCGCGGAGTCACAACAGCCCGTGGTGCACGCCGCGCCCGCGCAGCACGGCTGGCCTGCGCCGCCGCACGCCACGCACGCCCGCGCGCCGCCGCCGACGCCCGCGCAGACCGTGCCACCGCCGCACGCGTCACCGGGGCAACACGGCTGACCAGGACCACCGCACGCGGTGCAGGTGCCGCCGCCACCACACACCGTGCCCGCCGAGGTGCACACGTCGCCGGTGCAGCACGGCTGGCCCGCGCCACCGCACGTGGTGCACATCGTGCCGCCGCCGCAGACCACTCCGCCCGCGGTGCAGACGCCGTTGGGGCAGCAGGTCTGGCCGTTGCCGCCGCAGGTGCCGCAGCTGCCGTTCGCGCAGGTGCCACCGAGCGTGGGGCACGTCGCCGCCGGCGCGATGCACGCGTTGTTCACGCAGCAGCCGCCGCCCGCGCAGGTGCTCGCCGCGCAGCACGGCTGACCAGGCCCGCCGCAGAGCGCGCAGGTGCCGGCGCCGGCGCCACTGCAGACCGTGCCGGTGTCGCACTGCCGGCCGCCGCAGCACGCCTCACCGGGTCCGCCGCAGATGGTGCAGGTGCCGTTGCGGCACGCCGCGCCCGCCGCGGTGCAGGTCGCGTTGCCGCAGCACGCCTCGCCGAGGCCGCCGCAGGTGGAGCAGGTGCCGCCGACACACGCGGTGCCGGCCGCGGTGCACGCGTTGCCGGTGCAGCACGACTCGCCGAGGCCGCCGCAGGTGCCGCACGAGCCCGACGCGCAGACGCCGAGCGCGCCGCCGCACGACTGGCCGGAGTCGACACATTGGTTGCCGACGCAACAGCCTCCGTTGTTGCAGGTGTTGCCGGTACAGCAGGCCTCGCCGGCGTTGCCGCACGCGGTGCCGCCGCCGCCCGTCGCGCTGCCGCCACCAGTGGTGCTGCCGCCTCCGGTGGTGCCGCCGCCAGTCGTGCCACCGCCCGAGCCGCCGCCAGTGCCGCCGTCATCGACCGCGACGACGTTGTTGCAGGAGCAACCCTGCGCGAGCGCGCAGAGAGCGATCAAGACGTAGGTACGCATGTGTGGGGACTCCTGAGGGCGAACTTCGGAAAATCCGGCCTGGGCACTGAGGGGACATCGCGCCAGTGACACTGGCCACGCAGGAGCAGTCACCCGGCCCGCATTTTCCAGACGTCCGACAGCGACGCACCCGCAGCTCGGGGCGAGATCTCCCTCTCCCCTCGAGAGGGGAGAGGGTCGGGGTGAGGGGCTGCGGCACTCACTCAGGCAGCGGAGGCACAAGCCCCTCACCCCTGCCCTCTCCCCGCTCGCGGGGAGAGGGAGTCAGCGCCAGCGCGCGTCGAGCACGAACCGGTCCGGCGCGAGCACGCCATCAGCCCGCACCCGGCACGTCGCCCCACCCAGCGGCGGCGCGAGCTGGCTGAGTTCCCCGCCCGCTTTGCCCCGCTCAGAAATCGACACCGCACGCGGCGGCTCGGGGAAGCGCACCTTGAGCCGCACCAGCCCACGGCTGGCGAGCACCACGCGCTCGACCTGCAGCCCCGGCGGTGGCGTCGCGCCCCGCACATCGAGCTGCCAGGTGCGCTGCTCCGCCTCACCGTACGGCTGCGAGCGCAGCTCGAGCTGCGGCGTCGACGCGCGCCAGTCGAAGAGCAGCGTGGTCGCGTCGATCATCACGCCGCGGCCCTCGAGCGTGCACGGCCCTTCACCGCGCGACAGCTCGCTCTTCTTCCACCCCACGTCGGACCCCAGCGGCAGCTGCGGCACGGTCTGCGTCAGCGGCCCCTCGGGCGGCGACGCGCGCAGCGCCTCCGGGTCGACGAGGAAGAGGTGGTCGACGCCGCCCGCGTCCTTCGTCCACAACAGCCAGTCTTCTTCGGCGAAGGCCACGCCCTCGAGCGTCGACGCGCCGAGGTGCCACGCGCCCACCAGCGCGCCGTCGCGGTCGTCGGCCACGCCGAGCGCGTGCGGCAACACCAGCGCCACCAGCCCGCGCCGCGCGTCGAGCACGGGCTTCAGGTCCTTCGGCGCGCCGAGCACCTTGCTGTCGACGAAGAGGTGTCGCTTGCCGCGCGGCTGCGCCTCGGGGCACGGCACCTCGCCCAGCCCTTCCGCCTTCTCGCCGACGGTGTCGATCGTCCACCCCAGGCACGGCGCGTCGGCCTGGCGCCACCGTGTCCACAACGACACGGTGCGGCCATCGGGCGACAAGCGCGCGGCCACCACCACCTTCGCGTCGGCGAGCGCGCGAAAGCGGTCGAGCGAAACCTCCGCCAGCACGTCGGGGAAGGCGTGGGCGGTGAGCAGCAGCGTGGCAGCGAGGGGCGTGAGCATGGCGTGCGCGCGGGAGGTGCAAGTCGCATGTCAGCAGCCGCGCCACGACGAGGCATGCGCACCTTCGGCCAGCGTCGAGGCGTGTGCGCGCGAGTACGCCGCACGTCGGGTCGCGGTACGCCTCGAGGGACGTGGGGCGCTCACGGTCTCGGCCGTGCGCGTCTCAGACAGCCCCTCTGCTTCGCGCCGCGGCTGCAGGCAGATCACGGGGGTCGTTTGTCCGCTGGAGGTCGCCAGGGCAGCCACGAACGGACAAACGACCCCCTCCTTCATCGCTGAGTGACCCCGGTGAATCGCGCGGCGTGCCGAGGGGCGCGCTCGAATCGGGCACTGCATCTGCCCGCGCCCGCCCCGCGTTCCCCAAAGCCATCCTCCGCGCGCTCGGCTCAGCGCGAGAACCTTCGGTCGTCGGCCACGGCGTGTCACCGACCACTGGAGGTGAGAGAGTGCGCGCCCGCATGAGCGCAACGCAGCAAACGGGGCAGGCGTTCGACGTGGTCCTCATCGGCGGCGGCATCATGAGCGCCACCGTCGGCGCGCTGCTCAAGACGCTCGACCCGGCGCTGCGCGTCGCGATGTTCGAGCGCCTCGAGGAGGTCGCGAAGGAAAGCAGCGACGCGCGCAACAACGCGGGCACCGGGCACTCCGCGCTGTGCGAGCTCAACTACACGCCGCAGCGCGACGACGGCTCGGTCGACGTGAAGAAGGCGTTCCACATCATGGAATGCTTCGAGGTCAGCAAGCAGCTGTGGGCCGCGTGGGTCGAGCGTGGCGCGCTGCCCGAGCCGCGCCGCTTCATTCGCCCGGTGCCGCACGCGAGCTTCGTGACGGGCGAGAAGGACGTGCAGTTCCTCCGCCGCCGGCACGAGGCGCTGACCTCGCACCACCTCTTCGCGGGCATGCACTTCACCGACGATCCCGCGGAGCTGGCGCGGTGGATGCCGCTGATGATGCAGGGCCGCGCGCCCGGCGAGCCGATGGCCGCCACGTGGTCGTCGCTCGGCACCGACGTCGACTTCGGCGCGCTCACCCGCGGGCTCGTCGCGTGGCTGAAGAAGCAGCCCGGCTTCCACCTCTACCTCGACCACCACGTGCACGCGCTCGAGCGAGACCCCGATGGCTGCTGGTCGGTGCGCGTGGAAGACGAGTCGCGCTCGGCCGAGCTCGACGTGCACGCGAAGTTCGTCTTCATCGGCGCGGGCGGCGGTGCGCTCGAGCTGCTCGACGCGTCCGACATCAAGGAAGGCGAGGGCTACGGCGGCTTCCCGGTGAGCGGCGAGTGGCTGGTGTGCCGCAACCCGGCCGTCATCGCGCAGCACTCGCTCAAGGTGTACGGCAAGGCGAAGGCCGGCGCGCCGCCGATGTCCGTGCCGCACCTCGACCGCCGCTACCTCGACGGAGGAGAGGCGCTGCTCTTCGGCCCGTTCGCCGGCTTCTCGACGCGCTTCTTGAAGGAAGGCAGCTACCTCGACCTGCCGTCGTCGGTGACGCTCGACAACTTGATTCCGCTGGTGAGCGCCGGGCTGCGCAACCTGCCGCTCACGCAATACCTGCTGGGCCAGGTGACGCTGTCGCTCGACGAGAAGCTCGACGCGCTGCGGGAATTCGTGCCGACCGCGCGCCCCGAAGACTGGGAACTCGAGATCGCCGGCCAGCGCGTGCAGGTCATCAAGCGCGACCCCGAGGCGGGCGGGCGGCTCGAGTTCGGCACGGAGATCATCTCCGCGAAGGACAACACCATCGCCGCGCTGCTCGGCGCGTCACCCGGCGCGTCGACGTCGGTCAGCGTGGCGCTCGACCTGCTCGCCGACTGCTTCCCCGAGCGCATGGCGGCGTGGCAGCCGGCGCTCGCGGCGCTGATCCCGTCGTGGGGGCGCAAGCTGGGCGATGACGTCGCGCTCACCCAGGCGGTGCGCACGCGCACGCACCGGGTGCTGGGGCTCGACGCCGGCGAAGACGCGCTCGTGGTGCCGTGACGCGCGGCGGTCAGAACAAGACCGCGCCGAGCGTGACGCCGCCCCACGGAGCCACGCCGAAGATCGCACCCGCGACGTAGAGGCCGCCCTCGACGCTCAAGCGAAACGCGAGCCGGTGGCCGTTGAGCCGCGTGCCGAGGTTGAGCGAGACCGACAGCGGGAACGCGCCCGACGCGAAGAGCTGCGTCACGCCCGGCGGGCCGAACGGGCCGAAGTTGGGCGTGTGCCACAGGAAGACGAGGCCCGCGCCGCCGCCGAACGAGAGGAACTCGAAGGGCGTCAGCTCGAACATCGCGGTCGCCTGAAGGAGCTGGTTCTGCGGGTCGGGGCCGAAGACCGAGCGCACGCGCGCCCAGGTGCCGACGAGCTCGGTCCACTGCACGCCGACGTCGGTGCCGACTCCCAGCCCGCTGGCCTGGTTCGATGCGACGACGTTGAAGGGGCTGCTGGGGTCGTCGAGCATGTAGCTGCCGAGCAGCCCGTCGAGCGAGACCGCGAGGGAGAGGCGCGGCGCGACCGGGCGCGGACTGACCGGAGCGGAGCGTGCCTCGGGAGCGCGGCCACGGCCTTCGGCGTCGGCCGGCGCTTCGGCTTCCGGGTCCTGCGCCCGCGCGGTCGACGCGAGACAGAG
The DNA here is from genome assembly GCA_046351675.1 of Myxococcaceae bacterium. Taxonomy (GTDB): domain Bacteria; phylum Myxococcota; class Myxococcia; order Myxococcales; family Myxococcaceae; genus Archangium_A. The sequence goes on along the minus strand of JAXLYB010000008.1, from coordinate 167,894 downwards.
CGCCACCAGCACCCACGTCGTCTTCACGCCGACTCCTTCTGGAGCGCGCGCTCCAGCCCGTCGAGAATGAACTCGAGCCCCCAGTCGAACTCGTTGGCGAAGGAATAGCCGGGCTGGAGCACGTGGCCCACGGTGAAGGCGACGAGGTTCTTGAAGAGGCCCGGCGGCATCTTCGAGAAGATGTCCTTGGCGAGCGCCTGCGTTTCCGTCGCGCCCTGCATCGGCAGCTGCAGCTCGGTGTGCACGAAGCCATAGGTGTACGCGTTGAGCGCGGCGAACGCGTGGCCGGTCAGCGGCAGGGAAAAACCCGCCTGCTTGAAGCAGCCGAGCACCGCGTCGTGGTGGTCGAGGTTCTTCGGGCCCGGCGCCTTGCGCGACTCGATGACGCTCAGCGCCCAGCGGTGGCGGAGCAGCACCTCGCGCACCGAGACGCAGCGATGGCGCAGGGCGTCCTTCCACCCGAGCTCGCCTGGCGGGGTCAGCATCTGCCCGAAGACGAGGTCGACCATGCCGTCGAGGATCTCGTCCTTGTTCTTCACGTGGTGGTAGAGCGACATCGCCTCGACGCCGAGCTCCTGCGCCAGGCGACGCATCGAGACCCCTTCGAGACCCTCTTCATCGGCCAACTTCATGGCCGCCTCGAGCGCTCGCTCGCGCGTCAGGGGCTGTCGTTCTGCCTGTTTGCGTTTCGTTCGAGCCATGGCCTTGACGACCTTACGCCGTACGGTTAAGCCCCGTCCATCGCCTTACACCGTAAGGCGCAACCCAAGGAGACGGACCATGACGGCAGCGACCCTGAAGATGACCGAGGCGGTGGTGGTGAGCGCGACGATGCAGGCGGTGGCGCAGCGGCGCTACGGCGGCCCCGAGACGCTCGAGGTGACGGAGCGCGCGCGGCCCGAGCCGAAGACCGGCGAGGTGCTGGTGCAGGTGAAGGCCGCTGGCCTCGACCGCGGCACCTGGCACCTGATGACCGGCCGGCCGTACCTGATGCGGTTGGTGTTCGGCTTCAGCGCCCCGAAGGACCCCGTGCGCGGCCGTGAGCTGGCGGGCGTGGTGACCGCGGTCGGCCCCGGCGTCACGCGCTTCGCGGTCGGTGACGCGGTGTTCGGCATCGGCGAGGGCACGTTCGCCGAGTTCGCGTGCGCGCGAGAAGACAAGCTGGCGCGCAAGCCGGCGCGGTGGTCGTTCGCGGAAGCGGCGGCGAGCGCCATCTCGGCGCTGACGGCCATCCAGGCGCTCGACGCGGCGCAGGTGAAGGCCGGCGAGCAGGTGCTGGTGGTCGGCGCGTCGGGCGGCGTGGGCACCTTCCTGCTGCAGCTCGCGCGCGCCCGCGGCGCCCACTGCACGGCGGTGTCGAGCGCGGGCAAGGCGGCGCTGGTGCGCTCGCTCGGCGCCGAGACCGTCATCGACTACGCCCGTGAAGACTTCACCGCGCGCGACCAGCGCTTCGACGTCATCCTCGACGTGGGTGGCAACACGGCGCTCTCGAAGCTCCGCCGCGTGCTCGCCCCCACGGGCCGGCTGGTCTTCGTCGGTGGTGAGAACGGCGGCGACATCACCGCCGGGTTCGGCCGCCAGCTGCTGGCGATGGTGCTCGCGCCGTTCACCCGCCAGCGCTTCCTGCCCTTCCTCACGAAGGAACGGAGCCTCGAGCTCGACCAGCTCGCCGCGCTCGCCGAGCAGGGGTTGCTGAAGACGGTCATCGATCGCGAGGTGCCGCTCACCGGCGTCGCCGACGCGATGCGCGCGCTCGAGGCGGGCCAGGTGCGGGGCAAGATCGTCGTCATGCCGACCGCGCGCGGTTGAACGACCCGAGCGTGGTAAGAAGTGCGTCACGCTCATGACGTGGCTCCTCCTCCTGCTCGCCGCGGCGCCCAACATCGAGCAGCTCGACGCGCAGGAGGCGCTCAACGACACGCTCGAGGACCGCTTCAACGCGCTCTGCAAGGAGCTCAAGGCCTCGGGCGGCCAGGCGAGCAAGCAGTACGTCGACCCGCCCTCGCTCGTCGCGCCGCAGGAGCTGCGGTGGGTGAAGACGTGCAGCTTCCGCGCGCTGTCGTTGAGCGGGCCGGCGGGCACCAAGAAGGCGCGCGTGCTGTGGGAACTCGATGGCCTCACCACCAGCGGTGAGCGGTTGACCGAGCGCGGCGAGGCCAACGCCACGCTGACCTCGCGCAAGACCGGCTGGGCCATCACCGCCTTCGAGCACGACGTGCACCAGCTCGTGCGTCGCCCGGCCGCGCGCTTCACCGAGGTCGCGCGCGACGTGGGCCTCGTCTTCCCCAACGAGCGCACCGGCCACCTGTTGCTCGGCGGGCTCGCGGTGCGCGACGTGAACGGTGACGGCCGGCTCGACGTGGTCGCGACGAATGGCACCGAGGTGGTGCTCTTCACGCAGGGCGACGGTCTGCGCTTCACGCCCACGCAGGTCAGCGCCGGGCACCCGCGCATGTGGACCTCGTCGGTCACCGCGGCCGACTTCGACGACGACGGCGACGCGGACCTGGTCGTGACGCACCACCCGGGGCTGGTCGAGGTCTTCAAGAACGAGAAGGGCGTGCTCAGCAGCGCCGGCGCGGTCGCGCACGACGGCCAGTGGCAGTCGGCGATCGCGGCCGACTTCGACCAGGACGGCCACCTCGACCTCGCGCTCTTGCCCTACCCGCTCGAGAGCGCGCCCACCAACCCGCTCGAGGCGACCAACGGCTTCCCGCTCGAGCTGTGGCGCGGTGACGGCAAGCTCGGCTTCTCGCGCTGGCACGAGGAAACGAAGTTCCCGAAGCGGTGGACGCTCTCGGCGGTCGCGGCTGATCTGCTCGCGCAGGGCCGCCCGCAGCTCTACGTCGCCAACGACTACGGCTCGAATGACTTGTGGCGCTTCGAAGCCGATGGCGGGCTGAGCAACGTGGCGACGACTGCGGGCGTGGTCGACCCGGGCAACGGCATGAGCGCTGACGTCGCCGACTTCGATGGCGATGGCCGCTCAGATTTGTACGTCGCCAACATGTTCAGCAAGGCGGGCACGCGCGTGCTGTCGAATACGAAGGGGCTGCCTCCCGCGCTCCTCGGCGCGGTGCAGAAGTTCGCGCGCGGCAACACGCTCTACCTCGCGAATGACGACGGCGGCTTCCGCGAGGTCGCGCTCTCGCAGGGCGTCAACCGCGGCTTGTGGGCGTTCGGCAGCGTGATGACCGACGTCGACCTCGATGGGCGGCTCGATGTCGCGGTGGCCAATGGCTACTTGAGTCACCCGAATCGAAAAGACAGTTGAAGCGCGTACTGGCGCCAGGTCGTGGCGCTCGCAGACAAGCAGCTGGGTGACGCGAGGTCGGAGTACTCGCCCTCGACGCTCGGCGGCGCCACGCAGTCGTTCAGCGGGTGGGAACCGAAGAAGCTGTGGCTGACGAAGAGCGCGGGCCCGAGCGAGGAATGCGCGTGGACCGAGGGCTTCGACACCCGCACCGATGGGCGCAGCCTCGTGGCCGCCGACCTCGACCAGGACGGTGACGTCGACTTGTTGCTGCTCAACCGCAACCAGCCGCGGCTCCAGTTGTTCCGCAATGACGGCGAGGTGGGGAACGCGGTGACGCTGCGCTTCGAGCCGGTGAGTGGCGTGCGCGATGGGGCGAACGTGCGGGTGAGCGTGGGCGGGCGCGCCGAGGAGGTGCTGCTGAATCGCGGCTTCGCGACGTCGGTGCCGCCCGAGCTCACGCGTGGGTTGGGCGCGGAGCAGAAGACGGCGGTCGAGGTGACGTGGCGCAGCGGGAAGACGCAGCGCTTCGACGTCGCCGCGGGGCAGGTGTCGACGCTCGTCGAGAAGAGTGGCGCGGTGAAGAGCGTGCCGTTCTCTCCGCGGGCTCCACGCGCGGCCCCGGGGAAGTTCCCCACCACGCTCGAGTCGCTCGGGCTCACGGCGAGCGGGAAGCCGACGGTGGTGACGTTGTTCCTCGCGGGGTGTGAGCCGTGCCGGAAGGAAGCGCCGGCGCTCAATGCGCTCGCGAAGGGCGCGAAGTGGTCGGTGGTCGGGCTCGGCGTCGCGAACACCGACGCAGAAGCAGCGCAGGTCGCGAAGGCGCTGGGCTTCGGCTTCGAGGTGCACGCCGTGCCCGGCTGGGCGGCGGATGCGCTGTCGACCAACGGCCGGCTCGATTTCCCGACGTCGCTCGTGTTCGACGCGCAAGGGCGGTTCGAGCGAATCGTCACCGACATCACCTCCCTCTCCCCCTGAAGGGGAGAGGGTCGGGGTGAGGGGAGACGCCCTGTCAGCGGTCCGCGGTCGTCGACTACCGTCACGGGCATGTCGTCGAAGAAGGCCATCGAGCACTACGAACGCCTGGTCGAGGAAGATCCGACCAATGTTCGCCTCCTGCAGAAGCTTGGAGAGGTGTGCCAGCAGGCCGGCGACGACATCAAGGCAGCCGCGGCCTTCGCTCGCGTCGCAGACTGCTACGAGCGTGACGGCTTCTTTCTGAAGGCTGTCGCGTTGCTCAAGCAGGTCTTGAAGCTCGATCCCGACAGGCCGGGAGCCAATTTCAAACTCGGAGTGCTGCACCTCAAGCTCCAGCTTCTGAACGAGGCGACCATCTACTTTGGTTACGCGCTCTCCGACGCAAAGCGGAACGGAGCCGAACTTCCCTGGGTCGAGGTGTCCACCAGGCTCGTGGAGAGCAACCCGAAGCAACCGGAGTTTCGGCTGTACTTCGCGCACGTCCTTCTCTGGACCGGCCAAAAGGACCTGGCGAGGAATGAACTGGTCGAGGCGGCGAAGCTCTTGAGGCCACGAGATCCTGATCTCGCGTCCAAAGCTGAGAGTCTCGAGCTCTCTGCGGACACCGAGACGACGCAAGCCGAGCTCGAAGCCCTGAATACCATCCGGCGCGAGCTCGACTACCGTGCGCGGATTGACGCAGACATGCGCCGACTCGATTTTTCGCAGCCGAATTGAGCGCGACGAGCGCCACGCACGTGGTTCTGGTTTCCCCTCACCCCAACCCTCTCCCCCTCAGGGGGAGAGGGAGCTGGTGGTCGAGTCCTCTTTGAGTGCTCGCAAGCGGGCGCGGTCTGCCTCGAGGTCGGCCTTCAGCAACAGGCGTGCGAGACCGCCGGTCGCTTCTTCCCTTCCCACCTGTGCCTCGAGCATCGCGATGAGCGCCGCGCGTTGCTCACGCTCGTGCGCCTGGGCTTCGCGCACCGCCGCGGGATCTTCATCGAGCACGGCGAGAGCCTCACCGGCCTCGGCTTCCTCGAGCAGCGGCGAGCGCACCCACCCCACCCGCCCACCGCGCGACGCGACGACCGGCACGAGCGCGCAGTGCTCGCTCATGCGCACCCACCCCAGCCGCTGCCCACGCTCGACCGAAGCCCCGACCGGCACCTCGCACTCGAACACTCCGTCGACCGGAGCAGTGATGACCGGCGAGCCCACCATGCGGCGTCGGAGCCAGCCCCGGTGCCGGAGGGTTCGACATCTGGTGAAGTAGGCACCCGATGCGTTGGCTCGTGGGAATCGCGTTGACGTTCGCGCTGGCGGCGTGTGGCCCGCCCATCTGCCGCCCCGGAAGCTGCCCGAGCGGCCAGCACTGCCTGTACGCGCCCGGTGAGACGATTCCCCAATGCCGCCCCGCCTGCGACGCGACTTCCGATGCGGGCACCTGCGCGAGCGGCACCAGCTGCCAGTGCGCAGCAACCTGTGCCGGGTGTGAGAATTGTCTGACCGTCTGCCGGTGAGTCAGCTCGAGGCACTCCGCGTCCTGCTCCAGGGCCGGCGCGTGTGCGTGCTGACGGGCGCCGGCGTGAGCACCGACTCCGGCATTCCCGACTACCGCGGCCCCACGGCCCCGCCCCGCCGCCGCGCGCCGATTCAGCACCGCGAGTTCCTCGAGCAACCCGTGACGCGCTCTCGCTACTGGGCGCGCTCGATGCTCGGCTGGCCGCGGTTTCGCGACGTGCAGCCCAACCCCGTGCACCGCGCGCTCGCCCGCTGGACGCAGACGGCCTCGGTCATCACGCAGAACGTCGACCGCCTGCACCACAAGGCCGGCTCGACGCGCGTGCTCGAGCTCCACGGCGCGCTCGCCGAGGTGAAGTGCCTGCTGTGCCACCGCCGCCGCGATCGCGACGCGCTCCAACTCGAGCTCGAGCGCGACAACCGCGAGCTGCTCGGCCAGCGCTTCACCCTCTTCGCCGATGGCGACGCCGACGTGCCCGACGACGTGGTCAATCGCTTCCGCGTGCCCGCGTGTGACTGCGGCGGCGTCTTGAAGCCCGACGTCGTCTTCTTCGGAGACTCGGTGCCCGCCCCGCGCCTCGAGCTGGCGTTCGCGATGCTCGACGAGGCCGACGCGCTGCTGGTCGCCGGCAGCTCGCTCACCGTCTTCTCGGGCTACCGCTTCGTGTTGCGCGCGCGCGAGCAGGCCAAGCCCATCGCCATCGTCAACCTCGGCCCCACGCGCGCCGACGGCGACGCGGCGCTCAAGGTCGACGCGCCGCTCGCCGAGGTCATCCCCGCGCTGGTCGGGTGAGCGTCACGCCCCTGCGCACGCCGTCGTCCGCGAGCCGCGACAGCGACACCTCGGCGGCGCCGCTCATCCCCGCGCTCGTCGGACGAGCGTCACGCCCTTGCGCACGCCGTCATCCGCGAGCCGCGACAGCAACACCTCGGCGTCGCCGCGCTGGTCGGCTGCGCGTCACGGCTTCTGGCAGCCGTACTTGCCCTGGTACGCGACGAGCCCCGCGCGCACGCCGTCTTCGACCGCCAGCCGCGGCAGCCACACCTCGGCGTCGGCGCTCACCGCGTTGGCCTGCAGCGGCAGCCCGAGCATGCCGCGCAGCGCGTTGGCGCCATTGTTCGCGGCCTTCGCCTTCGCGTCGACCTCGGCGCGGCTGACTTCCTTGCGGCCCGCGTAGAGCTTCGCGAACGCCTCACCGACGGGCACCTTGATCTCCGCGGTCTGGTTGCCGGCGGAGTCGACGAGCTCATCGGCCTCGTCCTCCAGCTCAGACACCTTCACGCTCGTGTTGAATTCCCGGTAGTCGTAGAGCCGGTTGCCGGTGAAGAGGTTGTCCTTCACGGTGATCTTCTTGGCGACCTTGATGTTGTCGACGCCGCCGTAATCGCCGAACGCGAACACGTTGTTGGTCGCGGTGAGCCGGATTTCCTGGTCGAGCTTGAGCGCGTTGCCGCCGTACGTGGCGATGGCGTCGTGCTTCCACGAGAAGAGCACCGTGTTGTGCTCGATGACGAACTCCGGGAACCCGTCGCGGCCCTTCCACTTCGACATCGCGAAGATGCCCTCGCCGGTGTTGTTGATGATGAGGTTGTTGCGAATGGTGACCTTGCCGTTCTGCTGGCCGTACGCGGCGATGGCGCCACCGGTGGGCGCGGTGTTCATCACCACGTTGTTGGCGATGGTGCCCGCGCAGCCCTTGCCCAGCTCGAGCTTGATGGCGCCCGATTCCGGCGTGGCGTTGAGGTTCTTCGACGCGTTCGCCGAGCGCAGAATCACGTTCTCGCCGCCGTCCTGGTAGTGATTGCGCGGCCCGTTGTCGAACACGATGCCGTCGACGGCGATGTCGCCACAGTTCTGCGGCGAGAGAATGAGGCGGTACTGCGTCGAGCCGCTCATCGCGTTGGTGCCCGCGAAGATGGTCTTGTGCGCGCCCCACGGGTCACGCGCGCTGAAGTCATCGGCCCAGCCTCCGACGATCTTCACCGCCACCCCGATGGAGTCGCTGCCCGTCTCGTCGCGCCCGACGTACACGCCCTCGGCGATGTTGATGACGTCGCCGTCCTTCAACTTCGCGGCGATGTTGCCGAGGTCCTTCGCCGGCTTCTCCTTCGTCGCGTCCTTGCCCTTCCCGCGCGCGATGCTGACGAAGTACTCCTCAGCGCCCGCGACCGACGAGACCAACACCACGCACGAGACCAGCCACCGCAGTGAACGCCGCATCACGATCTCCCCCTCGAAGTTGAAAACGAAGACGACGAAGAAGGATCTGCTCGGGGCGCGCTTCCCCCGCAGCGGCGTCAGGAATCTGACTGCGTGCGTTCAGAAGCGCGCGAACGCCTCGGGCCCGAGCTTGCGGTGGAGCGCGGCGGTCACGTCGTCGGGCAGCGCAGGCGGCGCGCTGGTGCGAATGCGGGCCTCGCGCAGCGTGGGGTGGGCCAACAGGCGCTCGGCCAGCGGCACGGTGGCGCGGTGCACCCACAGCGTGAGCACCTCCACGCGCTCGAGGTGATCGAGCACGGCGGGCAATTCCTCGGTGGCGTCGCGCGTCGCGCACGAGAAGGCGGTGAGCCGCCGCGTCCACGGCAACTTGAGCAGCGCCCTCAAGGGAGTGGGGCTGAGCACGCCGCCGAGCTCGAGCCGATCCAACCGCGGCGCGCGCTCGCCGAGCGCCAGCAGCGTCGCCGCGCGTTCGTCGGCGCCGAGCGTTCCGGTGTTGAACGACAGCTCCGCGAGCGACTCGAAGGCCTTCGTCTGCGTGAAGCGCTCGAGGTCGTCGACCGAGGCCTCGAAGGCGCCGTTGAGCACCAGCGACTCGAGACAGAACGGCTGCACGGTGCGCGCGACGTCTTCGAGCGAGCCCCGCTCGAGATCGAGGTGACGCAGCGCCGCTTCCTGCGAGAGCACCTCGACCTGCGAGGGCAACAGGTAGGGCGCCGCGAGCCACGCGAGGTAGCCGCGCTTGAACTGCGCGGTCCAGTTCTGCAGCCCCGACTTCGCGGCGAAGAAGGCCGAGGCGTGACCGGGGCCCTTCGAGTTCCACGCGATGCGCGGCAGCCCGGCGGCGGTGAGCCAGTCGAGGTGATGCGCGGTCCACAGCTCGTCGACGCGCGGGTCACCGGGGCGCGTGCACTGCAGGAGGATGAACTCCCCGCGTGGGTCGCCCGCGGCCGAGAGCACGTCGGCCTGCACGAGGCGCGGGCCGTCGTCGCCGTCGAGCCACCACGCGCTCGCCGCGGGCACGCTCACGGCTGCACGACCACCACGAGGTGGAGGTCGACGCCGCGCCGCCGCACCAGGAAGTCGAGGCGGTCGGTGGTGCGCAACGCCGCGAGCGCCTGCGTCGCGTGGTCGGGCTCGGTGAGCGGCAGGCCGTTGACGTTGAGGAGCACGTCACCGTTGTAGAAGCCGGCCGCGGCCCACAGGGAATCGGGGCGAATCGCGAAGAGCTTGAAGCCGGCGACCACGCCCTCTTCCATCGCCGGCACCACGCGCGCCTGCTGCGGGGCGCACGACGGCCAATCGAGCGCGAAGTCCGCGCGGCCGATGCGGTGCTCGCCGTCAGCCCCGGCCTTGAGCGCGCGCGCCGCGACGTCACACGGGCTGAGCGGGTGAAGCACCCACGCGCCGTTCTCTTCGCGCACCACCACGCCCGCGGTCTCGAGCGCGTCCTTCAGCAGCGCGGCGCCGGAGCTCGCGCGCGTCACGCCCTGCAGCCCGACCGTCACCTTCGCCTTGCGATCGACGCCCTCGCCGATGACGACCTCGCGGCACAGCGCGCGTGCCACCGCGGGCGCCGCGACCTCGAGCGTCGTGCCCTGCGCGAGCTCGAGCCTCACCGTCGGCGACGGCAGGCAGGGCGCGGCGTGCAGCGCGACGACGAGGAGCGACCACATGCGGCCAGTCTCGCATAGGGTTGGCGCGCATGAGCGTCCAGACCCTGCGCTGCCCACACTGCAGTGCACCGCTGACCCGCGTCGATGGCAAAGAGCCGACCGAGTGCCCGTACTGCAAGTCGGCGCTCGACTTCTCACGCAGCAAGCCGCTCGTGGGCGAGCCGCCGCGCGGGTCGAGCGGAGGCGCCATCGCCGTCGGCATCACCATCTTCATCGTGGTCATGCTCGCGGGCGCCGGAGCCGCGGTGTTCCTGGTCTCGCGCCCCGCACCTCCGCCGCCCATCGTGGTGAGCGTGCCGATGCCCGTCGCGGTGCCGGCGCCGCCGCCGGAGAAGAAGGTCGAGCCGCCCTCGCCCGTGAAGCAGGTGCTGCGCTTCGGCGACCAGGGCACCAACCCCGGCCAGCTCGACCACGCCACGCACCTCGCGGTGACGCCCGATGGGTCGATCTTCGTCGGCGAGAGCTCGAGCGGCCGCGTGCAGAAGTTCGACGCGACGGGCAAGTACGTCGACGTCATCGCGCTGCCGCCCGACAAGCTGACGCTGCAGAAGGGCGTGTTCGGCATGGCCGCCGACGCGAAGGGCCACGTGTACGTCAACCGCGTGGGTGACGTGCTCATCTACGACGGCGCCACCTTGAAACAGGTGAAGGCGGTCAACGGCTCGTACCCCGAGCTGTACTACCACGGCGGCATCGCGCCCCTGGCGACCGGCGGCTTCCTCGTCACCGTCGACAACACGGGCGACCTCTCGCTGGTGACCATCTCGCCGGCGGGGAAAGTGGTGAGCCAGAAGAAGACGCACGCGCACGACGTCGCGGTCGATGGCACGGGCCACGTCTTCCTCGTGGGCGACGACGGGCTCGAGGTGCGCGACGAGAAGGGCGAGGTGCAGGCGAAGATCGGCGCGGTGAAGGGCCGCTCGGTCGCCTACGACGGCAAGGGCCACGTCTTCATCGCCACCGGCTCGGCGGTCGAGGTGGTGGGCATCGACGGCGCGAAGCTGGTGACGTTGCCGGTGCACACCGGCGAGCTCACGCTCGACGCCGCGGGCCGCCTCTACGCGCTCGGCAACGAGGGCGTCACGGTGTGGGAAGTCACGCTGCCCTGAACCGATGGACCTGCTCGCCATCGGGCTCGCCATCTGGGCGTACCTGCTCTCGAAGCGCCCGGGCGCGCCGCCGTGGGTGCGGGTCGTGCCCTTCGCGCTGGCGCTCAACCTGGTCGTCGCGCTCGCCGGCACGCTGTGGGGCCTGCGGCACGCGTTCGCGAGCGTGAGCGACCTGCCACCCGAGTCGAAGGCGCACGCGCTGTCCGAGGGCATCGCGCATGCCATGTGGTGGACGGCCGGTGGCCTCGGGTTCGACGTGGTGATCGCCGTGACGCTGGTGGTGGCGTCGGTGCGCCTGCGTCGAGTTGTTTCAAACTGAAACGCCGCGAAACACCACGGGGCGTGCGCCGGTCCTGTTCCCGAGGGACTTGGCTGGCACGGCGGCTGAAGAGCGGCAGCGCATGCTCTCCAAATCAGCAGCGAAGGCCTTCTTCCTGGGAGGGACGGCGCTCACCGCGACGGCCTTCCTCGCGCTCACCTGGGACACCTTCCAGCAGATCCCGGCGCGCACGCACGCCGACCGGCTGAGCGAGTCGGCGATTCGCGGCAAGCACCTCTGGGAAGACAACAACTGCATGGGGTGCCACACGCTCTTCGGCGAGGGCGCCTACTACGCGCCCGAGCTCACCAAGGTCATCGAGCGGCGCGGCGCGACCTTCGTGAAGCTGCAGCTGAAGGACCCCGAGAAGATGTACCCGGGCGAGCGGAAGATGACGAACTACCACTTCACCGACGCCCAGATTGACGACCTGGTGGCGTTCTTCGAGTGGGCGGGCCAGGTCGACCTGAACGGCTTCCCCGCGAAGCCGACGCTCTCGGTGGCGCTGGCGCCGAAGCCCGGTGCTCCGACCACGGCGGCCGCCGCGAACCGCCCGCAGGTGTTCGGGCAGATCTGCGTCACCTGTCACTCGCTGGAAGGCGTGGGCGGACAGATTGGGCCCGCGCTCGACGGCGTGGGGAGCCGCCGCGACCAGGCGTACCTCGAGAAGTGGCTGCGTGACCCGGTGGCGGTGAAGGCCGATTCCAAGATGCCGAAGCTGCCGCTCGAAGAAGCGCAGCTGCAGGAGCTGGTGGCGTTCTTGTCGAACCAGAAGGCGAAGGAGGTGACGCCGTGAAGTTCCAGAGCCAGAAGGTCGCGTGGGGCTTCTTTGCGACGTGCATGCTGCTGCTGTCGCTGCAGATCATCTACGGCTTCATCATGGGCTTCGCCCGCATCGGGTACGACGATCTGCACCCGTGGATTCCGTTCAACGCCGCGCGCGCGACGCACACCAACCTGCTCGTGATGTGGCTGCTGGCGGGCTTCATGGGCGCCGCGTACTGGATCATTCCCGACGAGTGCGACCGTGAGCTCGCGTGGCCGAAGCTGGCGTGGGTGCAGCTCGTCGCGCTGGTGGTGACGGGCGTGACGGCGATCATCGGCTTCCACCTCAACTGGTGGGAAGGCCGCAAGTTCCTCGAGATTCCGCGGCCGCTCGACTTCCTGGTCGTCATCGACGTGCTGGCGTTCATCGCCAACATCGGGTGGACGGTGTGGAAGAGCGAGAAGAAGTCGACCACCTCGATGGTGCTCTTCTTCGGGTTGCTCGCCGCGGCGCTGCTCTACCTGCCGGGCATGATCCCCACCGACAACCAGACCGTCGACAGCTACTGGCGCTGGTGGGTGGTGCACCTGTGGGTCGAGGGCGTGTGGGAGCTGATCATGGGCGCGATTCTCAGCTACCTGTTGATCAAGCTCACCGGCGTCGACCGCGAGATCATCGAGAAGTGGCTGTACGTGATCGTCGGCTTCACGTTCCTCTCGGGCGTGCTCGGCACCGGCCACCACTACTATTTCATCGGTACGCCCAAGTACTGGCTGATGGTCGGCGGCGTCTTCAGCGCGCTCGAGCCGCTCGCGTTCCTGGGCATGGCCCTCTACGCGTTCACCATGGCGAAGAAGGGCGGCCGCGCGCACCCCAACCGCGTCGCCCTGCTGTGGACCATCGGCTGCGCGTTCATGAGCTTCGTGGGCGCCGGGTTCCTCGGCTTCGCGCACACCCTGCCCTCGGTGAACCTCTACACGCACGGCACGCTGGTCACCGCGATGCACGGCCACATGGCCTTCTGGGGCGCCTACGCGATGCTGGTGCTCGCCATCATCTCGTACGCGCTGCCGCTGATGACCGGCCGCAAGGTGTACGAGCAGGCGTCGGCGGGCTTCGCCTTCTGGACCTCGAACATCGGCATGGTGGCGATGACGCTGGCCTTCGGCGTCGCGGGCGTCACCCAGGTGGTGCTCGAGCGCCGCGCGGGCCTCGAGTTCCTCACGGTGCAGAAGGAGATCAGCGTGCACTTCATCGGGCTGTTGCTCGCGGCGAGCCTCTTCACGCTCGGCATCATCGCCTTCATTCGCGACTTCATCCGCTACGGCATGCCGATGGCGCCGCTGAGCCGGCACGAGTCGCGCACCGTCACTCCGCCCGACGCGTTGCCCGCCGCGGCCGCGTTGAAGGCGAGCTGAAGAAAGGAGCGCGTCATGAAGGCCTGGTACCGGCCGGTCACCGACGAGGTGGAGGTCTTCGAGCGCGCGTTCCAAAGCAAGCTGCCGGTGCTGCTCAAGGGGCCCACCGGCTGCGGCAAGTCGCGCTTCGTGGAGTTCATGGCGCAGCGGCTCAATCGGCCGCTGGTGACGGTGGCGTGCAACGACGAGACGAGCGCCGCGGACCTCGTGGGGCGCTGGCTGGTGCGCGGCGGCGACACGGTCTGGCAAGACGGGCCCGCGACGCGCGCGCTGAAGACCGGCGCGCTGCTGTACCTCGATGAGGTGGCCGAGGCGCGCGAGGATGTGGTGGTGCTGCTCCACCCACTCACCGACCACCGGCGGCAGCTGTACCTCGATCGCAACGACGAGGTGCTCAGCGCCCCGAGCGAGTTCATGGTGGTCGCCTCGTTCAACCCGGGCTACCGGCGCGGCCTGAAGGAACTGAAGCCCTCGACGCGGCAGCGCTTCGTGACGCTCGCGTTCCACTACCCGCCGGCAGAGGTCGAGGCGGAGGTGGTGTGCGGCGAGACCGGCCTCGACGCGAAGCTCGCGCGCAAGCTCGTCGCGTGGGCCGGAAAGGTGCGCGCGCAAGACACGCTCGCCCTGCAGGAGACGGTGAGCACGCGGCTGCTGGTGATGGCCGCACAGCTGATGAAGGCCGGGCTGCCGCCGCGCGTGGCGTGCGCGACGACGGTGGTGCAGCCGCTGACCGACGACCCGGCGACGACGCGCGCGCTGCAAGACCTGGTCGACCTGAGCTTCTAGAGGCCACATGGCGTGGGACGAGGCGCTCTTCGGGTACGCGTGGGACGGCGCTCGGCGCTGGTTCGACCGATCGCCGGCGAACGTCGCGGCGGTGTCGATCGAGCCCGACGTCGCGCGGTGGGAAGCGCTCGCGCGGCTCATCTCGTGCGCGCCGCTGCGGGTGCAGCCGTGCGACGACGGCGGTGGGCTCGATGGAGACGTGCTGACGCTCCCGCGCACGGTGGACCTCTCGCCCGTCGAAGCGCTCAACCACGACGCGGTGCTGGTGCGCGTGGCGTGGGGCGCGATGCTGCGCAGAGGTGTCGCGCAGCCCAACAGCTCCCTCTCCCCCTCAGGGGAGAGGGCCGGGGTGAGGGGAGACGCGTCAGGGGCATCACCGGAGCCGCGAGACACGCCAGCCGTCCTCCTGCTCGCACGACGGTCCCTCGCGGTGCGCGCCGCGCTGCTCACCGAATTCCCCTCGCTCGCGACGCGCCTTCACCTCGTCGAGCGGCTGCTCCTCTCGCGCCGCACCACACCGGGTGACGACCCGCGCGCACAGGCACTCGAGGCCGCGGTGCGACTGGCGCTCGGCGCGACACCATCCGACGCACTGCCTCAGCGCGCGTGGAGCGATGGACGTGAACTCCTCGAAGGCCGCGCTTGGTCGACGCTGCCCACCCCCGCCTGGTGGCGACGCACGACCGAGGTCGCGCCAGTCTGGCTGTGGGGCAGCTTCTTCCGGGTGCGCGACAGCCGTCCGCGGGTCTCGGCCCACAACGGCGGCGATGGCGGCGGCTCCGCGAGTGAGCCCGGCACCGAGCTCCAGAAGAAGTCCCGCTCTCGCGTGGAGCGCATCGAGACGCCGAAGCAGGACCTCCACGAGAACCCCCTCGTGCACAGCTTCGAGAAGGTGCACACGCTCGAGCGCTACCAGGGCGGCAGCAAGCGGCTCGACGGCGACGACGAACTCGCGGCGCACCAGAAGGCGCTCGACGAGCTCGACCTCGACCAGGTGGTGCGCAGCCACCAGGCCACCCGCGGGCTGTACCGCGCCGACTTGCTGCTCGATGGAGGCGCGACTCACGATGATGCGCCGCCGCCCGAGTCCGACGCGGTCTACGACGAGTGGGATGAGGGCGCGCACCACTGGCGCCACCGGTGGTGTCACCTCACCAGCCAGGTGGTGAAGGTCGTGCCCGAGGCGAACGCGGCGCTCTCATCGGTGCGCGCGCGCATGGCCCGCACCACCGACGGGCTGCGCGCGGTGTTCGAGCAGCTCGAGGCCGGCCGTGCGTGGAAGCTGCGGCAGCGCGAAGGTTCCGACGTCGATGTGGCCGCGGTGGTCGACCGCTTCGCCGCGCTGCGCGCCGGTCACTCGACGCACGACCGGCTGTACGCCCATCGCCGCCGCCACGCGCGCGAGCTCGCGGTGCTGGTGCTGCTCGACGCGTCACTCTCGACCGACGCGTGGGTCGCCAACCGACGCGTGCTCGACGTCGAGAAGGAAGCGGTGGTGGCGCTCGGCGATGCGCTCGACGGTCTGTTCGACGAGGTCGCGGTCGCGGCGTTCTGCAGCCAGACGCGGCGCGACTGCCGGTTCCTCGTCGCAAAGGGGCTCCACGAGTCGTGGGACGTCGGCGTGCAGCGGGTGATGAGCCTCGAGCCTCGCGGCTTCACGCGCATCGGCCCGGCGCTGCGGCACGCGACCGCGAAGCTCAACGAGTGCGGCGCGCGGCAGAAGCTGCTGGTGCTGCTCAGTGACGGCAAGCCGAGCGACGTCGACCACTACGAGGGGCGGTACGGCATGGCCGACGTGCACCGCGCGGTGCTCGACGCGCAGGCCACCGGGGTGGTGACGCACGCGCTGGCGCTCGACCCGTCGGCGCGGCGGTGGCTGCCGTCGATGTTCGGTCATGGACGGTCGACGGTCGTGGGGAAGCCGGCGGACCTCGTTGATGCGCTCGCGAAGGTCACGACCCAGGCGCTTCGTCGCTAGGGCAGAAAAACTGGTTTCTCCTCACCCCGACCCTCTCCTCTGAAGAGGAGAGGGAGAGAGAGGACTAGAACGGCAGGTCTCGCCCCCCGGTGCTGCGCCGGAGATCGTCGGCCAACGCGATCCACTTTGGCCGCTTCTCGAGCGCCTGGAACGAGCCCTGGACCTGGTGCACCGGCACGCGGTCCTTCGTGCCCGCGTGGAAGAGCGAGCCGTTGTCGACCCACACCACCCAGAAGTCGAACACGTGCTGCCCGCCCTGCTTCACCTGCCAGCGCCGCATCTTCGCGTCGCTCTCGTCGAGGTCGTCGGCGATCAGCCGCTTCACGAAGTGCTTCCCGTCGCGCACCGTGCCGCCCACGTACGCGCCGGCCGCCTGGCGGTACTGCTCCTTGCCCACCGCGTCGAGCGACGCGAAGTCTTCGGGCCACAGATCGGTCGGCTCGTGAAACGTGAGCGTGCCCGGCGCTTCCTTCGGCGGCGGTGGAGGGGGCGGCAACTTCTTGCGTTCCTTCTTCGCCCACGCGGCGAACTTCTTCGCCTGAGCGCGAATCGCAGGCTGCTTCCACTTGAGGACGTCGCTGTGAGCCGAGATGTCGGCCTTCGACTCGTCCCAGCTGGCGTGGAGAAAGACGGTGGTCAGCTCGGGGGCGAGGTCGAGCGCGAACTCCATGATGCGCGCTCGCTCGGGCGCGGTGATCTTCGCGAGCGCCTTCAGGAGCCGCGCGCGCGGCACGGCGGCGACCACCGTTCGCAACCCCTGCTCGGTGCCGAAGCCGCTGAGCAACGCGTCCCACGCGGGCGCCACCTTGATCCCGGCGGCGATCAGCACCGGCAGCACCGTGTAGCCGACCTTCTCGCGGAGCTCCTTCTTCGGACTGCGCGCCGCGGCGTCACACAGCTTCGTGCCACGCGCGACGGTCTCAGCCGGGTGCGCGGCGAACCACGCTTTGAGCTCGTCCTGCGCCGCGGAGTAGATGCTGTAGTCAGTGGACGCGAGCGCCGCGAGGAGCTGGGCGTCGGTCGAGGCCTTCTTCCCCTTCTTCGTCGCCATCGCCCGCACCACAGCACTCGTCACCACGGCCCGCACGAAAAAGGCCCGACGCGAACGCCGGGCCTCTCTCACTGCCACGACGTCGTGCGCCTTCAGTCCTTCAGGCGGAGCTTCATCTGCACGTCGCTCGACCAGTGGTTGGCGAACGCCTTCACGCAGGTCGAGAGGTAGCGGTCGTAGTTGGTCCACACCGTCTCGCCGTTGCTCATCACCTTCGAGCCCCAGCCCGACGCCATGATCTTCTCCTTGTTGGCGCGGAAGCGGCGCAGCCACTCGGCGGTGGTCTTGCCGTAGTCGACGCGGCGGGTGTTGAGCTGCACGATTTCCCAGCTCTGGCCGGCGGCGGCGACGAGCTCTTCGAGGCGCGGGTTCAAGCCGCCGGGGAAGATGACGTCGGCGGTGAACTTGAGATCCTCGAGGTCCTTGCGGTTGCGCGGCACGCGGTCACGCAAGATCGCCTGGAAGCCGAAGCACGAGCCGGGCTTCACCCACTTCGCGGTCTTGTTGAAGTACTCGCGGTAGATGGGGATCGCGAGGCCCTGCTGCTGCTGCGCCGGCGACACGAGGTGGTCGATCATCTCGATGCTGACCAGCGCGTCGTACTTCTCGGGCGGCACGAAGTCCTTGTAGTCGCTGACCCACATCGTCACGCCCGGGAGCTTGCGACGCGTGATCTCGTCGGCCTGCGCGCGCGAGAGCGTGATGCCGTGCGCGTTCTTCACCTTCCGCTCGAGCACCAGGTACTCGAGGTTGGCGCCCCAGCCACAGCCGATGTCGAGCACCAGCGAGTCGGTCTTCACCTCGGCGAAGTCGGCCAGCCAGCGGCTCTTGTTGCGCTGCGCCTGCTCGAGGGTGGTGTGCTGCTCGTCGAAGACGGCGCTCGTGTAGTGCATCCGCTCGTCGAGCCAGAGACGGAAGAACTCGTTCGAGATGTCGTAGCCGATTTCCACTTCTTCCTGCGTCGAGGTCATGGCGTTCCTTGTTGGTGAATCAGTGAATCGTGTGAGGGGTTGATCAGGCGACCGCGTCGCCGTTCATCTCGCGGGTGAGCCGCTCGAGCTCTTCCTTGATGAGGTTGGCGGTGTGGAGGAGCTGCGACTCCTCGTGGAGCGAGCTGAGGAAGAAGCGCAGGCGCGCCTGATCTTCTTCCACCGCCGGGTACAGAATCGGCTGCACGTTCACGCCGCGCTTCTTGAGCGAGTCCGACAGCTGCAGCGCGAGCACCGAGTTGCCGACGATGCAGGGCACCACGGCGGTGTCCTTCGTCATGCCGGTGTTGATGCCGCGTTCCTTGAGCAGCTTCACGAAGTAGGCCGCGTTGTCCTTGGCCTTCTTGCTGCGCTCGGGGTGAGCGAGCATCTGCTTCGTCGCCGCCAGCGCGGCGGCGGCGTTCGGAGGCGGAATGCCGACCGAGTACACGAAGCCGGGCGTGGTGTACTTGAGGTACTCGACGAGCGCCTTGCTGCCCGCGATGTAGCCGCCGCAGCTCGCGAACGACTTGCTCAACGTGCCCATCCACATGTCGACGTCGGCGCGGTTGACGTTGAAGTACTCGCCCACGCCGCGGCCCGTCGGGCCCACCACGCCGGCCGAGTGCGCCTCGTCGACGAGGAGCATCGCCTTGTGCTTCTTCTTCACCTCGATGAACTTGGGCAGGTCGGGGATGTCGCCGTCCATCGAGTAGGTGCCCTCGATGCAGATCAACACGCGGCGGTAGTGCGGCCGCAGGTTGGTCAGCATGCGATCGAGCGCTTCCCAGTCGTTGTGCGGGAACGGGCGGCGCTTGGCGCCCGAGAGCTTCGCGCCCTGGATGATGGAGTCGTGCGCCAGCGCGTCGTGCACGATGAGGTCGCCCGCGCCGCACACGTGACCGATGACGGTGACGTTGGTGGCGTGGCCCGACACGAGCACGATCGCGTCTTCGGTGCCGAAGAAGTCGGCCAGCGCGCGCTCGAGCTCGAGCGTGAGCGGCTTCTCACCCGACGCGACGCGCGAGGCGCTCACCGAGGTGCCGTACTTCGCGATGGCGTCCTGCGCGGCCTTGCTGACCACCGGGTCGCCGCTGTTCCCCACGTAGTTGTACGAGGAGAAGTTCAGCATCTTCTTGCCGTTGACCATCGTGGTGTCGCCACAGATGGCCTCGTGCACCGAGAAGTACGGGTTCTGCAGGCCGAACGCCTCGGCCATCGACATGCGCTCCTTGAGGTCCTCGTACTCGGGGAACTTCGCCGGGTTCCACGAGGACTCCTCGATGGCCGCGGGCGCGCTGGGCGTCGCGAGCTCATCGGGAGCGGCGGCGACGGGCGCCTCGACCACCTTCTCGGCCACCACCGGCGTCGACGGCGACTTGGTCGTGAACTGCGGGTCGCGCTTCTTGAACTCCGCGGTCATGCCGGTCGCGAACGCGACGGTCTCGCCCTTCTCGTTCTGCCAGACGAGCGTGCCGCTGAAGTTGTCGTCGCTCGAGTTCTCGAAGGTCACCGTCACCTTGAGCGGCCCGAGGCCGAAGGGCTTCAACTGCACGAAGCGGCCGAGCGACACGGGGAAGCCCGCGCGCTGCTGCTTCACCCACGCCCAGTAGCCCGCGAGCTGGAACGACGCGTCCATCACCAGCGGGTCGATGGTCCACTCCGCGCGCAGCGGCTCCTTGATCCAATCGGCCGGGCGGCAGCCCTTCACCCAGCCGACCACGCCGTCGTCCGACAGCGCCTCGATCTGCGTGATGCCCTGCAGGCGCGGGCCGTGGAACGTGAAGCCGCCGTAGAAGTCCTTGAGCGACAGCGGCAGCGACGTCGGCGCCATCGCGCGCGCCGACGGAATCACGCCGACCTCGGGGCTGACCGTCACGGTGCCCTGGTACGACGTCGCCGCGCCCTGCGAGAGCGTGACGGGCATCGAGCGCGAAGCACCCTTGCCGCGCACCGCCTGCTTCACCGACGCCTCGAGCCAGATGGTGTCGGGCACGAGCACGGGGCGCTGCAGCTTGAAGTCGGTCACCTGGAACGTCGTGAACTGGCCCGGCTGCTGGCCACCGGTCGCCTCGAGCGCGGCGGCCGCCACGTGGTCGAGCGCCGACGCGAAGGGCAGCACGCGCTGGCCGGCCATGGTGTGGTCGTTCAGGTAGAGGTGGTTCAACCGCGAGACGGGAAAGTTCGAGCGGTGCAGCACGGTGCGCTCGGGCAGGTTGCGGCCCACGAGCACTTCGCCGACGCCGCTCTTCACCTCGGCGAGGAACGCGCCGACGCCCTCGTCATCGGAGAGGAAGGTCACGCCCTCGGCCTTCAGCTCGGCCTTCTTGAACGCGGGGATCTTCTTCACCATCTCCGAGTCTTCCCAGGGCGGGAAGTCGATCGCGAGCGTGCGGAGGTTCGGCCGCGAGACGCGCGCGAGCATCGCGTTCGCCGCGGAGTAATCGGTCTGCGCCGCGTTGCCGAAGCGGCCAGCCCATGAGCCGATGCCGACGAAGAGCGAGAGCGCGTCGGTCGCCGTGGCGTCGAGCAGCGCGAGCGCGCCGCCCACCTTGGTCTCGAGCACCGAGTCGAGCTGGGCGACGTCCTTCTTCTCCACCAGCGAGTCGGCGAGCAGGCCGGCGTTGTGCACCACCACGTCGATGCGGCCGTGCTGCGTGCGGATCGCGTCGATGGCCGACTTCACGCTGGCGCCGTCGCGCACGTTCATCGCGTGGTAGCTGACGGCCTTCGCGCCCGCGGTCTTGAGCTGCGCGACGACCTTCGAGAGCTCTTCGTTCATCGCCGAGCGGCCTGTGAGCGCGAGCACCACGCCGCTCTTGGCGAGGCCCTTCGCGAACTTGAAGCCGAGGCCCTTCGCGCCGCCGGTGATGACCACCACCTGGCCCGCGGTGAGGTTCTTGTCGCCCACGCCCGCGGCGGTCGCCAGCTGCAGCGAGACCGCGACGCGGCCGTGCTTGCCGAAGCCGACTTCCGCGCAGCGATCAGCCGAGATGAGCTCATCGACCACGTGCGAGGCGATGGCGTCGACGCTCAGCGCGGGGTCGACATCGATGGCCTTCACCAGCGCGTCGGGCCATTCCTGCGCGAGCGCGCGCGTGAAGCCGAGCGCACCGACCTGGCCGAGCGCGCTGCGGGTCACGGTGCCGTCGAGGCCCAGCCCACCACCGAGCGCGGTGAGCGAGACGAAGAGCTCGGCCTTCTCGCCGCCGAGCTTCTTGGCGAGGCCCAGCGCGTAACGGGTTGCAGCGCGGTAATCGGCCGCGTCGCTGACGAGGTTGATGACGCCGCCGAACTCACCAGCGGTGGAGACGTCGCCGACCACCGCGCTGATGCCGTGCGCCTTGAGCTTCGTGGCGAGCGCGTCGGCGAGGCCGCGCGTGTCCTTCGTCACGAGGACGGGACGGGTGAACTTCACGACCGACTCCGAGAGCGGCGCGAGCGGCGCCGGCGTCACGGCCGGCACGTAGCGCTCGAGCGGCAGCTTCGGCTCGTTGGCCGCGGCGGCGGCGGTCGCGCCGCCACCCTTCTCCAGCACCTGCACGATGTGCTCGATGATGGTGGAGCTGGTGGTGTTCTTGCTGAACAGCTCGCGCGGCAAACCACCGAGCGTGGGGAACGCCTTGCCGACCGACTGGTCGAGCTCGACCAGCATCAGCGAGTCGAAGCCGAGCTCACCGACCAGCGTCTGCTCGAGCTTCAAGGTCTGGAGCGGGAACGCGCTGATGCGCGACACGGCCTCGAGCACCTTCGCCTTCACCTCGGGCTTGAGGTCCTTCTTCTCTTCCTTCTTCTCCTCGACCTTCACCACCGGGGCCGGAGTCTGCGCGCCGACCACCTGGTCCTTGTGCGCGCCGTTCTTGTTGCCGACCAGATTGGAGAAGTTGGGCGGCTTGGCGACGACCGGCGCGGCGGGCGCGGGAATCACGGCGCTCTGCATCGCCGTCGCGGCGCCACCGATGGCCTGCACCGGCACGGCCTGCGCGAGCGTGGTCAGCGCGGCGGCGTCAGCACCACCGGCGAGCGCCTGCAGCGCCGCGGCCTGCGCCTTGACGATCTCCGCCTGGCTCTGGAGGAGCGCCATCTGCTGCTGGAAGAGGGCAATCAGGTTGTCCATCGGAACCGGTCCCTTGTTCGTGAACGACGGGGAGAAAGAAGATGAAGAGAGCTGCGCGGCCTGGGGCGCAGCGAAAGCCATCGGCATCTGCGGCACGCCCTGCTTGCCGAGCGGCGAGTGCGGCGGGCGGTTGGTGCGCTCCATCGCCCAGTACTTCTGCGTCTCGAGCGGCGTCGGCGGCAGCGTCGCGAGCTCAGCGCCCTCGAAGAGCACCGCCGCGTTCACCGCCACACCGCGCAGCCAGAGCTGGCCGAGCGCCGTCATCAACTGGAGACCACCGTCCTGCGTCTCCGGCGGCGTCAGCGCATGGAACGTCGCGTCGCTCGCCACGCCGCGCGCGAACGAGAGCAGCGCCCCGCCACTGCCCACCTGCACGAAGTGCGAGATGCCCTCGTCGGCGCAGGTCTGCAGCGCGTCGACGAAGTTCACCGGCGAGGTCGCGTGCTTGACCCACACGTCCTTCGCGTCGGCGACCGAGCCGTACGTCTTGCCGGTGATGCACGAGACGACCTGCGCGGCGCCGTGGCGACCCGGTTCCTGCAGCGCGAGCGCGCCGACGACCTTCGCCATCTTCTGGTCCATGCCCGCCATCAGCGGCGAGTGGAACGCGTGGCTCACGTCGAGGCGGGTGCACTTGAGGCCCGCGGCGCTGACGATGCGCTGCGCCTCTTCGATGCCCCTGGTCGAACCCGAGAGCACGACCTGCGTGGGGTGGTTGTGGTTGGCGACGACCACGCCCTGCACGTTGAAGACGGTCTTCTCGACGAGCGAGCGCTCGGCCATCACCGCGAGCATCGCGCCGGTGTCGGTGAGCGGGAGGCTCTTCATCTGCTGGCCGCGCTCGGCGACGAGCTTCACCGCGTCGACGCCCGGCAACATGCCGGCGATGGAGGCCGCCGCGAACTCACCCAGCGAGTGACCGAGCGTCAGCGTCGGCACCACGCCGCACTCGACGAGGAACTCACCCAGCGCGATGCCGAGCGCCGCCATCGCGGGCTGGCACACGTGCGTCTGCGTGAGGTGTGCCTGCGCCTTCACCGGGTCGCTGCCCTCGGGCGGGTAGAGCGCGTTGAGAATCGAGAAGCCGTACTGCGCCTTCACCGCAGCGTCGTGCTGCTCGAGGCGCGTCCGGAAGCGGGGGAAGCGCTCGACGAGGTCCTTGAGCAGCCCCGTGCGCTGCGCCCCCTGCCCCGCGAAGAGGAAGGCGATCTTCCGCTGCTCGGCGGGCACGGGCATCACGGGCGCGAGCGCGCCGGTGGCGACCTCGTTCAACTTCGCCAGCAGCTCGTCACGGGTGGTCGCGACGAAGGCGACGCGCGAGTCGAAGCCGGCGCGCGAGGCGAGCGTGCGGGCCACGTCGAGGGGCTCGAGCTCGTGGTGCGAGACCTGCTCGGCGAGCTCACGGGCGTGCGCCTGGAGCAGCTCGTGGTTGGGCGCCGACAGCAGGAACACCGCGGGGCCCTGCGCGACGCTCCTGGGCGCGAGCGACGGCGCTTCCTCGAGCAGCACGTGCGCGTTGGTGCCGCCGAAGCCGAACGACGAGACGGCGGCGCGCTTCAACTTCGCGTTCCACGGCGTCGCTTCCTTCGCGATGCGGAACGGCGAGCGGCCGAGGTCGAGCTTGGGGTTCAGCTCCTCGACGCCCGGCTGCGGGGGAATCACGCCGTGGTGGAGCATGAGGCAGGTCTTGATGAAGCCCGCCACGCCCGCGGCCGACATGGTGTGGCCGACGTTGCCCTTGATGCTGCCGAGGTTGCAGAACTGCTGCTCGAGCGTCTTGCCCGCGCGCTCGTTGAAGAAGTGCTTGAGCGCGCCGACCTCGACCACGTCACCGACGGTGGTGGCCGTGCCGTGCGTCTCGACGTAGCTGATGGTCTCGACGGGGAAGTCGGTGTCGGCGTGCGCCTTCCACATCGCATCGCGCTGACCTTCGGGGCGCGGCGTCATCGGGCCTTCACCGCGGCCGTCGTTGTTGCAGCCCGAGCCCTTGAGCACCGCGTAGATGCGGTCGCCGTCGCGAATCGCGTCGTCGAGGCGCTTGAGCGCGACCATGCCCACGCCCTCGCCCATCACGAAGCCGTCGGCCTTCGCGTCGAACGGCCGGCACGCGCCCGAGGGCGAGATGGCGCCGATGCGCGAGAACCCGATGAGGTTGTCGGGGTTCAGGTTCAGGTACACGCCGCCGGCGAGCGCGAGGTTGATCTGCCGCGCGCGCAGGTTGACCACCGCCTCGTGAATCGCGACGAGCGCCGAGCTGCACGCCGCGTCGATGCTCATCGCGGGGCCGTTCAGGTCGAACGTCTGCGCGACCGAGCAGGCGATCATGTTGAGCAGCGAGCCGGCGATGGTGAACGCGCGGCCCGGCACCACGTCGGCGAACGCCGCCTTGATGGCCTCGCCCTCGACCGGGTTCAGCGTGTCGCCGAACTCGCCGTTGATGGCCTGCTGCGCACGGTGGCGCGCGGTCATCAGGTCTTTGTATTCGCTGACCGACGCGCCGATGAACACGCCGGTGCGCGCCTTGTCGAACGCCTTCTGGTCATACCCCGCGTCCTGCAGCGCCTGGCGCGTGGCCTCGATGCAGAGGCGGTGCTGCGGGTCCATCACCTGCACGCGGCGCGGCGCGAGCCCGTAGTGGAGCGCGGCGAACTCGTCGACGCCGTCGATGAACGCGCCCTTGCGCACGTAGGTCTTGTCGACCGCGCGCACGTCGTTGGGCTCGAAGAAGGCCGAGTGCTTCCACCGGCTGTCATCGATGTCTTCGAACGTCACCTCGCCCGTCGAGACCACGCGCCAGAGCGCCGGGAGATCCTTCGCGTGCGGAAAACGACACGCCATGCCGACGACGGCGATGGGTTCCCGGTGTTCCGACTTGAGCGGGCTCATGGTGCCTTCCGGTCGAGGTGAACGACGACGACGCGAACGTCAGACCTGCACTTCGGTGCCGGCCGGCACGAGGCGCTTCACGACGTCGCCGAGGTCGCCGAGGGTCTGCACCTTCGCGAGGTCCTCGTCGGGCATGCGAATGTTGAGCTTCTCTTCGAAGAACGAGACGAGCTCCATCACCGCGACCGAGTCGAGGCCGAGCTTGCTGATGACGGTGTCCTTGGTGAGGCCTTCGAGCTTCTTGCCGTTCACTTCGAGGGCGGCCTGGGCGAACAGCTGCGTGACGTTGACGGTAGCCATGGGGGTGTGTGCTTCCTTGTTGGTTGAGGTTTGAAGAGAGAGGACTGCGGAGGGGTTCAGCCGAGCAGGCGCGTGACGCGCTTCTGGGCGTAGTCGGTGGCGAGGCGGACCTTTTCCATCGCGTCGCTGATGCTGCGGATCTCGAGGGTGTGCTCGACGACGCGGCGCGCGCGGTGCTGGGCGCGGCCGAGCAGCGACTTGGCGACGTGGCGGGCGATGACGACCTTCTCGCCGTTGCTGCCGAGGCTGCGGTTGCCCTCGGTGCCGAGCGTGCCGTCGAGGTACTGGGCGCGGGTCTTCGCGCGCTGCAGCTTGCCGCTGGAGGTCTTGGGCAGCGTGCCGACCGGGGCGATGAACACGTCAGCGGGGATGAGCTGCATGTTCTCGTTGATCTTCTGCTTCACCAGCTCCTTGAGCTCGTCGGGCTTCTGGGTGCGCGACTCGACGACGATGACGAGCTCTTCGCTCGACGCGCCGGGGCGGCTGAAGGCGACGGTCGACCCCTTCCGGATTTCCGGGAGGTCGTCGACGATCCACTCCATGCGCTGCGGGTCGTAGTTGCGACCGTTGATGATGATGATGTCCTTCTTGCGACCCGTAATGTAGACGTTGCCGTTCGCGAGGTAGCCGTAGTCGCCGGTCTTGAGCCAGCCGTTGCCGAACGTGCGCTCGGTGGCTTCCGGATCTTCGTAGTAGCCCTTGGCGACCGACGGACCGCGCACCCAGAGCTCACCGACCTGGCGATCGCCCAGGCGCTTGCCGGAGTCGTCGAACACGCCGACCTCGTGGCGCGCGAAGGTGCGGCCGCAGCAGACGAATTCCTGCGCCTTGCCGTTCTGCAGCGCCTCGATGGGCGCGGGCTCGGCGCGGCGGTCCTTCTGGTACGCGTCGGTGTCGATGATGTCGGTGCTGACGGTCTCGTCGACGCCGATGAAGCTGATGGCGAGCGTCGCCTCGGCCATGCCGTAGCAGGGCAGCATCGCGGTGGGCTTGAGGCCCGCCTTGCTGAAGGTGTCGACGAACGAGCGCAGCGTGTTGGCGTTGATGGGCTCGGCGCCGCAGCCGAAGTGGCGCATCGACGAGAGATCGAGCGAGGCGATCTGCTCGGGCTTGGCGCGCTTGACCGCGAGCGCGTACGCGAAGTTCGGCGCGAAGGTGATGGTCGCCTTCGTCTTGTGAATGGTGCGCAGCCAGATGGTGGCGTTGCGCACGAACGACATGGTGGGGATGAAGGTCACCGACACGCCGTGGAACAGCGGGGCGATGACGAAGCCGATCAAACCCATGTCGTGGTACAGCGGCAGCCACGACACGCCGTGGTCGACGTCGGGGTGCGACTTGAGCCCGTCGACCATGATGGCCCACGCGTTCGCGCGCAGGTTGGCGTGGGTGACGGCGACGCCCTTGGGGGTCGAGGTCGAGCCCGAGGTGAACTGCAGGAAGCAGAGGTCGTCGGGGCCGATGTCGGCCTTCTCGGTGCTCGCGCCTGCGGGGGCAGGCTGGAGCAGCTCCTCGGTGGTGATGACGCCCTTGATCGACGGGACCTTCGAGATGCCGCCCCAGATGACGGTCTGCACCTTGGTCGAGGTGACGACGTAGGTTGGCCGCGACTTGGTGAGGATCGAGATCAGCGTGTCGATGTACGCGTCGAGCTTGCCCAGCGAGAGCGGCGGGTAGAGGGGCACCGGCACGATGCCGGCCCACACCGCGCCGAGGAAGGTCGGCACGAAGTCTTCGCCCTCGGGGATCACCATCGCGACCCGGTCGCCCTTCTTCAGCCCGTACGAGCGGAAGTGCGCAGCGCGGCGCATCGCCTCTTCACGCAGCTTGTCGAAGCTGTAGAAGTTCCCCTCGGTGTCCCGGTCGAGGAACGTGTAGCCGTGGGTCTGCAGACCCTGGCGCGCGTCGATGGCGTGGACGAGGGTCGGGAAGTCGGGGCGGTTGGTCATGGGTTTTCCTTCGAGGAGAGCGGCCAGCCAATACGTTCGTGGCCGAAGCCTCGTCAACTTGATGCACCCGGCCTTCGAAGTGGGAACACCGGGGCTGCGCACCGCAAAACGAGTCAATTGACGCAGGAGTTTCATGATCTTACGTACTTTGGTCGCGCGACCATGACGCTCCCTGACGGGTGCAGAGTGAGCAATTATTGGCTCAACAATCGCCCAAACGACCCTCCTGCGGCCTCTGATCGGGTTTTCCGCCGGCGGTGTGTCGAGAAGGAACGAGGTCGAACCCTGCGGAACCTCAATCGGCCATTTTGAGCAACATCTTGCTCGAATTGACTGCGAAAGCCGCGCTCCGTACAAGCGGTGGCGTGGTCAGCCAGCCCCGAACCCCGTTGAGCGGCCGTGCCCCTCCGAGACTGGCGGTCCGGGCGACCGACGTGCAGGTCGAACAGGTCGCCGGCGCCCGCGCGATGGACGAGTTCATTCGCTTTCAGCTCGATCACTACCGCGACGACCCCCACTTCGTGCCGCCCATCGTGGCCGAGCGCCGCGAGTTCCTCGACCCGAAGCAGAACCCCTTCTTCGAGCAGGCGAAGGGCGTGCTCTTCCTGGCGCGGCGCGCGGGCAAGGTGGTGGGCCGCGTCGCGGCGGTGCTCGACGAGCGGTACAACCAGTTCCACGGCACGCAGGACGGCTTCGTCGGCTTCTTCGAGTCGCAGAACGACCCGGGCCTGGCGGCGGCGCTGTTCGAGCAGGCCCTGGCGTGGCTCAAACGGCAGGGCGCGCGGCGGGCGATCGGCCCGTTGAGCTTCGCGTTCCACCACGAGGTCGGGTTGCAGGTGACCGGGCAGGACCGGCTGCCGGCGATGATGATGCCGTACAACCCGCCCTTCTATTCGGTGCTGTGGGAAGCCAACGGCTTCTCGAAGCTGAAGGACCTCTACAGCTACGAGGTGCAGGCCATCGACGGCGTGCCCGAGAAGGTGCGGCGGCTGGCGGAGCGCGTGAAGCAGACCGGCCAGGTGCGGGTGCGCCGGCTCGACCTGGTGCGGCCCGAGAGCGACCTCGCGAAGATGCAGTCGATCTTCCACACGATGCTCAAGCCAACCGGCTTCGGCTTCGCGCCGATGAGCCACTCGGAGTTCATGAGCATCGTGAACCGCTTGCGCCCGCTGGTGGTGCTGCGGCCCGAGCTCTCGCTCATCGCGGAGGTCGAGGGTGAGCCCGTCGGCTTCGCGGTGACCGTGCCCGACACGCACCTCGCGCAGAAGGAAGCGGGCGGGTACCTCTTCCCCTTCGGGCTGGCGAAGATGCTGTGGAAGGCGCGGAGCATCGATCGCCTCCGCGGCCTGCTCTTCGGCATCAAGGACGGGTGGCGGCGCCGCGGCATCGACGCGCTGCTCGGCTACGAGACGTTCTCACAGGCGCTCAAGCTCGGGTACCACGTGGGTGAGCTGGGCTGGGCGATGGAAGACGACACGCTCGTCAACCGCATGCTGCAGGCCACGGGCGGGAAGCACGTGAAGACCTTCCGCGTGTACGAGCGGGCGCTCTGATCGCTTCGCACAGGCCCTTCGGCTTGCACTCGCTCTCGGGGGCGAGGGTCAGGCGCCCATGGTGCTCAGAGTGTGGTGGGTCGCGGCGTTCCTGGCTGTTGCGAGCTGCGGTGCCGTTCAGCCGGTTTGCAGCAGCTCGACCTGCGCATCGGGGTGCTGCGACGCCGAAGGCCAGTGCCAGAGCGGCACGTCGAATCAAGCGTGCGGTGTGTTCGGAGGCAGCTGCGCGGTCTGTGCACTCTCGGCGCAGTGCCAATTGGGAGCCTGTGTGTCGAACGCGGCCGCAGGTGGCGGCGGTGGTGCGGTCGGCGGCGGCAGTGCGGTCGGTGGCGGCAGTGCGGTCGGTGGCGGCGGTGGCGGCAGTGCGGTCGGTGGCGGCAGTGCGGTCGGTGGAGGTGGCGGCAGCGCGTCCGGTGGTGGCGGTGGGTTGGGCGGCGGGGGTGGTGCGCTCGGCGGAGGTGGCGGTGGCTCGGGTGGCAACTCCTCGCCGGTGATTCAGGTGCTCTCGGCGGCGCCGGCGATGCTGATGGTCGGCGAGTCGACCACTGTCTCGGCGCTGGTCGGCGACGTTGACGGAGATCTTCTCGGTGGGTCGCTGGTCGATGTCGCGAGCGGGCAGACGCTGGGCGTCTTCGGAACTCCGGGCGGGCAGGGCACGTTCTCGTACGTGCTGACGTGGAGCGCGCTCAACGCCGCGGCGCCGATTGATGGCCTGACGGGTCAGACCATGCGCGTGGTGCGCGCGATCTTCTTCGACGGGCGCTCGAACCAGACCTCGCGCGATCTCACGCTGAGCTTGAGCTGCGGTCGGCTCGATGGCGGCGTGGCGATGTCGCTGTGCTCGGGTGTCTGCGCCGATCTCTCGAACGATCCCGCGCACTGCGGCCAGTGTCGGCGCGCAGTACCGCAGGGCGGGCAGTGTCAGGGGGGCAACGTCACCTGCACGTCGGGGATCCACCCGATGGCCTGCGGCAGCACCTGCGCGGATCTCGACTCCAACGTGCATCACTGCGGCTCGTGCAGCAACGATTGCACTCTGTGGGCCGTGCAGCACGGGTTGCCCGCAACCGACAACGTGCTCTGCTCGCAGGGCACCTGTCAGGCACAGGTCGTGTCGCAGACGCGGGTGACCTGCGATTCGCTGTGTCTGGCGCGCGGTCTGACGTGCACTCCGATTCAGATCAACGGCGTCTGCGCTGGGTACTGCGCGAGCTACACGACAGCCTCGCACTTTCAGTGCACCGTGAACTACGCGTGCGGCGCGACGCCTCCGGCCACCAGCACCTGCAGCGGGAGCTCGGCGCCGTTCACCGAGGAGCGGTGCGGCTGCGGGTGAGGAAGGCTGTCGAGGCCAGACAGGCGGGTCACGGACCGGCGGTGCTCACCGGGCGCAGCGAAAGCCGACGTTGTTGGCGGCCTCGTCGAGCTTCGTCTTGCCGCGGGCGAACAGGCCGTAGCCGGTGCAGGTGCGCTTGCTGCACCACCACGAGCCGCCGCGGGTGACCTTCTGTTCACCGGTGGGCGGGCCGTGCGGGTCTTTCACGCCCTGCGCATCGCGCGCGTAGGTGTCGGGCGCGTACCAGTCGGCGGTGTACTGCCAGACGTTGCCGACGGGATCGAAGAAGCCCCACCCGTTGGGCGCGAACGCCTTCACCGGCGAGAGATAGAGCCAGCCGTCTTTGAGCTCGTTCTTCTGGTGGGCGCCCTGCCAGTAGTTGAGGCCCACGCCTCCGTCGGCGAGCGTCGGGGAATCGCCCCAGGGGAAGCGCGTCTTGACGCCCGCGCGCATCGCGTATTCCCACTCGGCCTCGGTCGGCAGGCGCAGGCCCTTCCACGCGCAGTAGGTGGCCGCGTCTTTCCAGGTGACCATGGTGACCGGCCAGTCGTCGTGCACGGGCAGGCGGGTGGCGAGCTCGGGGCCGAACGGCGTCTTCCAGCTCGCGCCCTTCACGGGCTTCCATTCCCAGTCTTTGAGTCCCTCGGTGGCGACCATGCCGAAGCCGACGGTCTCGGCGCCGGTGACGTGCTTCGTGGCGGCGACGAACGCGCGGAAGTCAGCGACGGTGACGAGCGTGGCCTCGAGCGCGAAGGCCGAGACGGTGACCTCGTGCGGCGGCTTCTCGTCGTCGTGCGCGGTGAGCTCGCGGCCCATCGTGAAGTGGCCGGCGGGCACGTCGAGCAGCGGCGCGGACCCGAGCGAGAGGGCGAGGCCTAGTCCGCACCACACCATTCGAAGCACTCCTTCGCGTTGCCGGGGAGCAGGCAGGCATCGGCGGGGCCACCGTCGCCGTACCAGGACTTCAGCAGGCACTGCCGAATCTTCTCGCAGTCGGGGCAGGTCTTCTTCACCCGCGCGTCGGCGTCGTCCTCGCACTTCTGGTACTGCGCGTTGCACGCCTTCGCGCGGCAGTCCTGCGTGTCGTAGAGGCAATTGGTCCAGCAGTCGGCGCGCGCTTCGGCGCAGCTCTTGAGACACGCCGCGTCCTGGCCGCACTTCGCCTTGCAGCCGTCGCACGACGTTCCGCAGGCCTGCTGGCACTTGAGGCACGGCTCGCTGCAGTTTTCCCGGCACTTCACGACGCCGTCGAAGCAGCCGAAGGTGTCGGGCGCGCAGTTCTGGTCGAAGGCGATGGTGCGGCACTCGCCGCCGGCGCGCGGGCCTTCCATGTCGTCGAACTCGATCTCGATTTCGCGGGTGCACTGCTCGGTGAAGAGCGCGACCAGCTTCTCGCGGTCGGGCGCGCCTTGCTTCACCTCGTAGGGCAGCTCGCGGGGGCCGGCGTCGATGACCGCGACGGGTGCGGGCGGAGGCGGCGTCGGTGCGGGGGCCGCTTCCTTCGCTCCGCAGCCGAGGCAGGTGCAGCCGTTGATGATGACGACGAAGCAGAGGAACGCGAGTTTGCGCACGACGCGAACCTGCCACGTTGCGCGAGAAAGTGCGCAGAGGTGCGAGCGGTGTCGGCGAATTGGAGTTGGCGCTGCGATTGCTCAGAGCCCGCGCCGTGAAGACCCCGTTCCTGCTCCTGTTGTGCGCGACCGTCGCGTCGGCGCAGACCGTTCAACGCCGGCTCGACGTCGAAGCGGCCCTGGTGAAACACGACGCGGCGCGGTCGGGCGCGAACGTGGCGATTGGGTTGAGCGGGCTGACGCTCATCGCGAGCACGGTGTTGGCGGGCTCAGCCATCAGCCTGCAGGTGCAAGACGCAGCGAGCGCCACGACGGCCGCCGTGACCGCGCCTGTCTTCTTCGCGCTCGGCTCGCGCGCGCCCGTCGTGCCAAAC
Organism: Myxococcaceae bacterium; assembly: GCA_046351675.1. Classification (GTDB taxonomy): domain Bacteria; phylum Myxococcota; class Myxococcia; order Myxococcales; family Myxococcaceae; genus Archangium_A. The sequence continues at coordinate 135,788 of JAXLYB010000008.1, read as the reverse complement.
CACGCGGGCGAGATCACCGCGTTGTGGACGTCGGTGTTGGTGACCGCGGTGGCAGGCGTGACGGGGATGCTGGCGTCGCTGGTGTGGCGCGAGTGCGTGGCGCCGCCGAGGGCGCGCATCGCGTTGCTCGAGGAGCGGGAGAAGCTGCTGCGCGTCGAGCGGCGAGACGAGCTGGTGCGTCTGCGCGAGCTGCGAGAGGGGTTGAGTGATGTTCCGCCCGTCGGTGCGCCGGAGCCGCTGCCTCCGGTGGCGCCTCTGCACCAGCGCGGGCCTCTGCTGATTCCACAGTGATCAGGCTGGGAGACGCTTCTTGATCGACGCGATCTCCTGCTCGCACTGATCGACGCGCTGAGACCTCAGTCTTCGCGCACGAGCGACGCGAGTTCGTGCACCGTTCCCGCCAGCTCGGTCAAGGCGGTCGCCACGCGCATCTCGGAGTCCGCCATCCTGCGCGTCAGCTCACTGCGCAAACCGGCCACGCTCTGGTTCGTCTGATCGAGCCTCGCGTTGGTCTGGTCGAGGCGTTCGCCGTTGCTGCGCGTCTCGTCGCGAATCTGCTTCAGCACTTCGAGCGTGAGGTCTTTGGGATCATCACTTGCCATGCCGCTGATTGTAGCGGGACCCACTGACACTCAACCAGCGCCCGGCCCCTCACCCCGGCCCTCTCCCCGCTCGCAGGGAGAGGGGGCAGCTGAGATGCTCCGCGCGAGATGAGCCACAACAAGTTCTGGGCATGGCTGAAGGCGAATGATCAGCGCCTGCGTGACGCGGTGGTCTCACCCCGTGAAGACGACCCGCTGTTCGACGAAGTGCTCGAAAAGCTCCACGAAGAGAACGACCAGCTCTTCTTCCTCATGGGCGGCGACCCGAAGGGCGCGATGGAGTTCATCATCACCGCCGAGGGCGACGTCGAGCAGTTCCCCGCGGTCGAGGCGCTCGTCGCCAGCGCGCCCGCGCTCGCCGGCTGGGACATCATCGCCTTCAAGCCACCCATGGGGCACGAGCTGGTGCTCCGCCACGAGGGCGCGGTCATCGACGGCGAGAAGACGTGGTTCAAGCTCGACGGGGGCGACGTGGTGCTCGGCTGCGAGGGGTGGACGCCCAAGACCGAAGACGCGTACCAGTTCGCCGCCGTGCAGCTGCTCGACGCGGCGCTCGGTGAGCTGCTCTCGACGCGCCTCGAATCCATCGAGGTCACCAAACTCCCGAGCAACCCCCAGAAGGCCGGCTTTCGACCGCTGGCCGAGCTGGGCCCGGTGCTGAGCAAGGTTCACGAGCCCAGGAACTGAGCCAGCGGCGCGGGGCCGATGCCCGCGATGGCCAGCGCGCCCAGCTCGAGCATCACGGTCGGAATCAGCACGCCCCGCCGCTCGTCGTCGCCCACGTCTTCACCGGCCGCCTGCCGCCGGTTGAGCCCCGCCGACCGAATCACGAAGAGCGCCAGCCCCGACCCCGCGAGCATCGCCGTGCCGATGAACCACCCGAGGTGCAGCGGCACGTTCAAGTCAGCCCGGCCGAGCGAAATGCTGACCACGAGAATCGAGAGCACCAGGCCCTCGAGCACCGCCACGGGCACGAGCTGCTTGATGAACACCGGGTTCGGCGCGGGCTGGGCCATGCACGCAGTATCCCCCGATATGAATTGCGACGGGCCCGCGTTCTGATGGGTACGTGGCGACGCTCGACCTCCCCCTGGCTGCCGCGGCCCTCGAAGGGCCGGTGGAAGCGGCTGCCCGGGGTGGCGATCGGAGCGCGTGGACCGAGCTCATCCAGCGGCACAACCGCCGGGTGCTGCTCGCGCTGATGGCGAACGGCGTGCTGCCGTCGCACGCGAAGGAGATGGCGCAGGAGGCCTGGCTGCGGCTGATCACCCAGGCCGACGAGAAGAAGCTCGAGCGGCTCGAGCTGCCCGGGCTGGCGATTCGCCAGGCGCTCTTCCTCGCCCACAGCGAGCAGCGCAAGGCCACCACCCAGGCCGAGTCGCTGGGCGAGGTGCCCGACCGCTCGGGCGAGTCGTTCGAAGAGCTGTACTTCTCGCGCGAGCGGCTGGCCCGCGCGAGAGAGCGGGTGCGCGACCTCTCGCCGAGCGCGCGCGCGGTGTTCGAGCGGCTGTACGGCGAGCCGCACCTCTCGCACGCCGAGGTGGCCACGCGGGTCGGCCTCTCGGTGCAGCGGGTGCGGCAGATCATCTGTGAGGTGCGCAAGGTGCTGCGCGCCGAGTTGGAGGAGCCATGAGCAACAAACACGTCGGGACCGAGCTCGTCGAGCAGTACGTCATCGGCGCCCTCGACCCCGAGTCAGCGCGCTACGTCGAGGCCCACGTGGCCCAGTGCGCCGAGTGCGCGCGCGTGCTGCAGCGCGAAGCGCAGGTCGAGGTCGCGCTCCACGAGGTCGCCTCGCAGCGCAACGTCGTCTCGCTCAGCTCGCGCCGCCGCCGCGTCACCGTGGTGATCAGCGCGCTCGCCGCCGTCGCCGCCACCGTGCTCATCGCCGTGGTGCGCTTCGGCGGCTCGACCGATTCCCCGCCCTCGCTGCGCGAATGCAACGATCCCGCGACCGCCGCCGCGTGCCTCTCGAAGGCGCAGTTCGACGGCGTCATCACCCTCGACCCGCGCGGCCAGCCGGTAGTGCCCCGCTACGACGTGGGAGGTGCCCCGTGAAACGCCTCGTCTTCCTGGTGGTGACGCTCGTTCCGCTGCTGGCGCTCGCCGAAGACCTGCGCCAGTCGCGCTCGGCGGTGCAGGCGCAGCCGATGCCGTTGCAGCTCGGCGGCGGCAACGGCAGCACGTTCGGCAAGACACCCAAGCTGCGCAGCTGGGTGCAGGGCTGGGGCCTCACCGGTACGCGCCCCGACGCCTACGAGCTGAAGTGCGACGACGTGTTCACCGACTGCGCGATCCCCATCCTCCGCACGCGCGCGTTCAAGAGCGAGCCGTTCGGCATGGGCAGCCTCACCCACCTCGAGAGCGCCGAGACCTGGCGCGGGCGCCGCGTCGAGCTGCGCGCCGAGCTGCGCACCGGCGGCGTCGACGGCTGGGCCGGGCTGTGGATGCGCATCGACGGCAAGGACGGCAACGTGCTCGCCTTCGACAACATGCAGAACCGCGCGCTGCGCGGCACGAGCAGCTTCCAGTGGTACTCGGTGGTGCTCGACGTGCCGGTCGAGGCCGAGCGCATCACCTTCGGCGTGCTGCTCCACGGGCCGGGCGCGGTGTTCATTCGCGAGCTGTCGTTCGGAGAGGTCGACGCCGAGGTCTCGGTGACCGATCTCGTCGGGCCGCTGCGCCTGCGTGAGCCGCAGGCCACCTCGGGCGGTCCCACCGGCGGCAGCCTCTGACCGTCGGGGCAGTGCAGGAGGGGGCCAGCCAGGCCCGGTCGCGGTCCTCGTCCTCCCAGGGGAGGGCCCGTCACTTCGCTGGCCTCCTCCTTCACTGTCCCGGCGGCGCTCAAAACTCGCTTTCTGGCCCGCAGCGGCGACGCTGGCGCGATGAAGCACTTCCTCTGGGCGGCGGCGGCGGTGGGGCTCTCGTCATGCGTCGCGGCCGACCTCACCAACCGCACCGTCTTCGCTGAGCTCACCTACGGAGGGCAGCCGCCGACGCCCGCGCCGCAGGTCGGCTTCCAGCTCTACGCCGAGCTGCAGGCTGACGTCGCAGGGCCGTGGCGCGAGCCGCAGCTGGTCGCGACGTGCCTCGAGTCGATGACCGGCGCCGAGCTCGAGCGCCTCGGCCGCGCGACGAGCGGCGCGAAAGACGTCAACGCGTGGGCCGTCGCGCTGTGGACCGCGCTCGAGCCGACGCGCGTGTCACCTGCGTGCGCTCCGGCCTTCGTGCGCGACGCCGCGCAGCTCGCGTGGGCGCTCGGGAAGTCGGCCGACACGCTCTATTCCTACGCCGCGCTGACGTGGCTCGACCCCGCGCGGCGCGGGGACACCTTCACCCAGGGTGCCGACGCGCTGGTGCGGCTCTCGAAGGTGCTCGCGCTGACGCCGGCGAACCAGGCGGCGCAGAACGACCTGCCGGTGCTGGCGATGAGCGGCGGCGCGGCGAACGGCGCCTTCACCGCGGGGTTCTTGTTCGAGCTGTTGTCTGACCGGGCGCTGGCCATCGACCGGCTGCCCGAGGCCGACCGCGGCGAGCTCGACCGGCGCTCGCGCTTCTCGTCGGTGGTCGGCACGAGCGTGGGGGCGCTGCTCGCGCAGTTGCTCGAGCTGGCGATGATCGAGAACGCCACCGGCGCCGGCGTGCCGCTCAACGACGAACAGCGCCGCTTCATCGACGAGTGCCGCGCGCTGCCGGTGAGCCGCGAGGCGCCGCACGCTGATTTGTCGGGCGGGAAGAGCGACTGCTTCTCGGCGTGGCCCTCGCAGCCCTTCCCTGCCGTGCCGACGTTGCCGCGCCAGCCGGTCACCACCTGCGCGCTCAAGCTGATGCAGCGCTTCTTTTCCGACGTCGACGAGACCGACCTCATGTGCGCGGAGCCGGGCTCGGTGCTGCGCTCGGTCGGCGTGCTGGGGCCCGCGCGCACCAACTTCATTCGCTTCGACCCGATGCAGCGCTCGCCCGTCGACCCGGTGCTCTCGCTCTTCCACGCGCAGATGCACGACAACGCGATGGTGCGGGCGGTGATGTCGACCGAGACCACGCAGAACCAGCTGGTGGGGTTCGACGAGCGTGTGTGTTCTCCCAGCTCGCCCGACGACGTGGCGTGCCTGGGCGCGGGGCTGATGGCGTCGCTGGTGTTGCCGGTGTTCGCGCGGCCGGTGTCGCACGCGTTCAGCGGCTACGAGGCGAAGGGCGAGTGCGGGGTGTGGGTCGATGGTGGGCTGCGCTCGCAGCTGCCGGCGTTGCGCGCGCTGGCGAGATCGCGGCCGACGCCGTTGTTGCCTGCGCCGAGCCTGCGCGTGCTGGCACTCGACACGGGCCGGTTGACGCCCCTGCCCTCGCCGCCGCCGACCGTGTTCGTGCAGCCGGTGCTCAACTCGCTCGAGCAGTACGCGACGCAGCAGGACCTCACCGAGCTCGCGTTCGCGCAGCGGTTGGCGGAGCTGCGCGACGACGAGGTGCGCGCGCTGCTCGACGCGATGACGAAGCCCGACGCGATGAAGCGGGCGGCGCGGCCCAGCGCAGACGATCCCCGCGTCGATGGGGTGTACGTGCCTGCTGACGTGCCGGAGTGGGTGGTCGCCGGCGCGGGCTACTCGTTCGATCGCTACGTGATGCGCGGGCTGTTCGTGTGGGGGCAGCAGGTCGCGCGGCTCAAGCTGAATGGTGGACTCGGCGCGAAGCTCGGGTGGCCGGCGGACCTCGACGCCGAGGCGAAGAAGGTCGTCGCCGAGCGCGCCGCCGATGCGGGGTTCCAGGCGTGGCTGGCGGACTATTCGAAGCCGGTGTGTCCCGCGTTCGCTGACTGGCTCAACGTGCAGGGCAACGCGCGCATCAAGAACTCGGTGGAGTTCTGCGTCGAGCCGAAGGACGGGCCGGCGTACTTTTCGTGCCCGGCCGGGGCGTGGAATCCCGGAGGTGTGAAGTGAGTTCCGCCATCCTCCTCCTTGCATTGCTCGCTGCGCCTGCCGACGCGCCGGTGCCCGATGAGCCGGGGCTCCACTTCGTCGCGCAGGTGGACGTCGTCGCCGGCGCTCGCGCGGGGAATCCGCCCGGGGCGCCGTTCGTGTTCGGTGGCGATCTGCTGCTCGGCTTCCGCTTCGACCCGGTGCGGTTCGGCGTGATGGTCGGCGTCGCGGCCGCGCGGGCCCCCGTCGACTTCGGCGGGTTCTTCAGCGTCGACCTGGTGCGCGTGAAGCTCGACTCGCAGCGGACCGTGGCGTTGTTCACGATGGCCGAGGTCGCGTCGCGGTATTCGCCGTCGGCGATGAACCCGTTCTCACTCGTGTTGCTCGGGGAGGTTGGCGTGCGCGCGCTTGGGATCTCGCTCGGCGTGGTTGGTGGGGCGGAGATTCCGGGTGGGCTGGGTGATGGTGAGGTGCGGCTGGGTGTCGACTTCGTGGAGTTGTTGAGCCTGCTCTGAGCCCCCTCTCCTCTGAAGAGGAGAGGGAGAGCGTTTGCGAGAACCTTGCGCAGCCCCTTGCGCAGCACCCCTCGACCGCCCGCACGCTTCCCCTCGGCACACCGCTCGCACCCGCCCCGCGCATGTGCGGCGCCGGCGGCTGGTCCATCTCCATTCCCCTCGACGACTCGGCGCTGCAGTTCGATCGCCACCCGGTCTTCGCGCTCTTCAACCTCGTCGCCCTGATCGGCGTCGGGCTGCTCGCGACCCTGGTGCTGCTCGCCCTCATCGCGATCGCCCTCTCGCTGCGCGCACGGTGGCGGCGGTCTGCCCCCATTCCCCACACGGCGCGATGATTCGACGGCCACCATCTGGCCCTCCCAGCGCAGCGGCGCTATGGCCGTCCGAATGCGGTCGGTCCTCTTCCTCTGCGTGCTGGTGCCCTGGGCGACCGCCGCGCAGGTGACCGACGCTGGCACCATCGACGCGGGCCCGGTCGAGGCCGACGCCAGGGCCGCGCTCACCGACGCGGGCGAGCTGCTGGCCGACACCGACGACGACGGCTCCTCGGCCGAAGCGACCGGCGAAGACCTCCCCGAGCAGGCGTCCGAGGCGAGCCCCGACAGCGGCTTCAAGTACACCGCCGACCTGAGCGACGCCGAGCTCGCGCGACTCTGGAAAGAAGACCCCGCCGCGCTGGGCAGCATCTCCATCGGCCGCCCCGAAGAAGGCCGGCTGATCAACGCCATGCCCTTCCCCGAGCCGGGCGACGGCGGCGCGTGGTCGGTCATCGTGCCCGAGTCGTGCTGGACCACGAAGGAGACGGCTGATCAGTTGATCAAAGTCGCCGAGCAACTCCGCGCGTGGCTCCCCGACGGCGCGCCGGTGCGCATCGGCCAGGTCAGCGCGAGCGAGGGTGGCTTCCTGCCGCCGCACATCACGCACCAGAACGGGCGCGACATCGACATCGGCCTCTTCTACCCGGGCGAAGAGCCGTACCGCGTGAAGGAACGCGAGAAGGTGATGGACGTGCCGACGAACTGGGCGTTCGTGAAGGCGCTGCTCGAGCACGCCGACGTCCAATACATCCTCCTCGACAAGCGCGTGCAGAAGGTCCTCTACGACTACGCGCTCAAGCACGGCGAAGATCGCGCCACGCTCGACAAGCTCTTCAACGGCGGCCCGCGCGGCATCTTCCACCACGCGCGCCGGCACCGGGACCACTTCCACGTTCGCCTCTTCAACCCGCGCGCGCAGGAGCTCGCGTACCGCCTCGCGCCGCTGATGCCGGTGCGCCCCGACGAGAACGTCGCGTTTCACAAGGTGAAGAAGGGCGACACGCTCGGCGGCATCGCGTGGAAGTACGGCAGCACGGTGAAGACGCTGCAGACGAAGAACCACCTCACCACCAACCTGCTGCGCATCGGGCAGATCATCCGCGTGCCGCTGCGGGGGCCGTGCACCGATTGCCCGGTGCCGCCGCTGCCGGTGGTGCCGCCGCGCATCGTGTTCCCGCCGCGCAAGGGCGCGTGAGCCCACGAGCTCCCTCTCCTCCCGAGGAGGAGAGGGTTGGGGTGAGGAGGAGAACCCGTCAGCCGCGCACCTTCGCGAGCGCCTGCTCGAGCGCGCGCACATCCTGCTTCGCGACCCGCGCCGCCTCGAGGTACGCCACCAGGTGCGGGTCGGCGTACTTCTCGCGGCGTCCACCCCACGGGTCCTTCGGCTTCCACGTCGACACGTGCTTGAGCACGCGCTGGGTCACCTTCGGGGTCGGCACCGCGAGGAAATACGGCCACGCGCCGAAGAAGTACTGCGCCGGCTGCGCCCGGTTGTCGCGCGCGCTCGAGAGCACCCACGCCTCGCGACGAGTGAGCGGCAGCGCGGCGAGCGCATCACGCACGCGCGGCACGAAGCCGTACTGGCGCTGCAGGTAGCGATCGACGAGCGGCTCGGCCGGGCGCTTCTTCGCCAGGGCCAGAGCCGCGAGCCCGACGCCGACCAGCACGAAGCACCCGATGAAGTGGATGATCGAGTCGTGCGCGGGGTCTTCCCACTTCGGCGGGCCGTCGCGCTCGAGCCTCGTCACCGCCGCGCGCAGCGCCTTCTCTCCCTTCGGACCCGCCGCCCACGCGACGTCGAGCACCACCTCGAGCACGTCTTCGCCGTCGAGGTTCACCTCGGCTTCCCACGCGGCGTCGATGGCGTCGTCGCCCGGTAGCCGCTTCACCAGCTCGGCCACCTTCTTCGCGCGCGCCTCGCCCTTCGCCTTCACCGCCTCGATGAAGAGCGCGCCCACGGTCTTCGCGCCCACGCGGCGATCGAGCACGCTCTGCGCTTCGGGCTCACCCGACAACCAGCGCTGCAGCTGCGCGAGGGTCGAGGGCAGCCCGCGCTGCTCGAGCGCGAGGCCGAGCTCCTGGTCGACGCTCTCGAGGTGCCGCGTCATCGCCGTCAACAGCCGCCGCTGATCGGAGTTGAGGTGGGCCGGCTGGAGCCGCGCGCCCGCGAGCGCCGCGGCGTCGTCGAGATCGCGGCGGAAGATCTCTCCCTTCTTCCGCTTCGGCGCCTTGTTCTTCGCTCCCTTCGACGCCTGCTTGGTGAGCAGCCGCGGCACGAGAGCGCGCGCGACCAACTCGGCGCCGGTGACGTTGCGCTCGAGCGCGGTCAGCAACGGCCCCGTCGTGGCGCGGTGCTCACGACTCGCGACGAGGGCGCGCGCCGCGAGGAAGGCGAGGTTGCCGCCGAGCCAGGGCGTGCCCGACTTCACGAGGGCCTTCGTGGTGGCCGCGACGCCCAGCACCTCGAGCGCGCGCGGCGACGCAGACCGCCCACCGACCCCCGACGCGAGCGCGGCGCCCGTGCGCACGAGCAGGTCTGTGTCGTCGAGGTGCACCGCGAGCTCCCGCGCGACGTCGACCTTCGCGGCGTGCGCGACGTGGGCCAGCGCGAACACCAGCGACGCGCGCACCCGCGCTACCCGCTCTTCCTTCAAGGCGACGCGGAGCGGCTCCACCGATGCCGCCGCCGAGCGATCGAGCCACGCGAGGAGGTACGCGGCCGCCGCGCGCACCTGGGGTTCCTTCGCGGTCAGCAGCGAGCGCACCACCGGCGCACCGGCGTTCACCGCGTCGAGCACCCGCCCCCACGACTTCGGGATCAACTTCAGCGCCTCGCGCGTGCGGAAGCCGCTGAGCGCGTACTCCTCGGGCACGTCGACGGTCGCGAAGTCGGCCAGCAACTCGAGCACGCCGTCTTTGCCCGGCGCCTTCGGGTCAGACAGCACCTCGAGCAGCAACGGCACGGTCGGCGCAGTCGCCGAATAGAACGTGCCCTGGTGGCAGAGGCTGGCACCGAGGCCGAAGAGCGCGCGGGCCCGCTGCTTCGCGTTGCTCGAGCGCAGCGCCTTCACCAGACCGGGCACGTCGGACCCCTCGCCGTACGCGTGCGAGAGCTTCGAGAACGAAGAGGAGGTCACGCGGCGCACCATACGTCGCCGCGGCCGCTCAACCAGCCACGAGTGCCCACCCCATCGCCGCGGCGAGCGACAACCCGAGCGCCACCGCGGTGAAGCCGAACAGCCGGTACGCGATGGCCCACCCCAGCGGCGTCGGCGCGTCGATGACCAGTTCCTCGAGCCGGCCCTCTTCCTTCAGGCGCGCGAGCTGGTCGGCGCGCTCCTCGCTCATCTCGTGCTCGCTCACCCGCCCGTCGAAGATGACGGTGTCCATCGGGAACTTCTCGGGCCGCACGTGGGTGTTGAAGAAGTGCACGGTGAAGATGAAGCCCGTGGCGAGCAGCGCCTCGTCGGAATGCACGATGGTCGCGACGTTGAACACCCAGCCCGGCACGAGGTGCGCCGCCGTCTCGGGGAACCACAGCATCAACCCGCTCAGGCCGATGGCGAACATGCCCCAGAAGACCGCGAGGAAGTCGAACTTCTCCCAGTAGGTCCACCGGTCGAAGGTCGGCTTGGGCCCCTTGAAGAGGAACCAGCGGAACATCGCCTTCAGGTCGGTCCAGTCGCGCTTCACGGGGAAGAGCGAGTCGGGGCCGATGAGGCGCCCCCACCAGGTGCCGCCGGGGCGCACCGGCCGGAAGAGGAACTTGAAGCTCATCACCAGGGCGACCACGAAGTAGCCGAAGGTGACGACCGCCGCGCCGTGGTGCACGCGCCGCGCGATCTCCGGGCCACCGAGCTGGCTCATCAGGTGGCTGCCCCAACCGGTGCCCGCGAACTTCAGCGGCAGCCCGGTGAAGGCGAGCGTCAAGAAGCTCACCACCACCACCACGTGCAGCGCGATCTGCACCGGCGTGAAGCGGCGGTACGAGCGCTGGCTCGGAGGACGCACGGCATGCCCCGCGGCCAGCAGCGCGCGGCGCTCGACGAACGCCCGCAGCGCCCACAGCATCGAGTGCACCCAGAAGAAGAGGAAGGTGCCGACCAGCAGCGAGGTCATCGCGATGCGCGTCCAGTAGAGGCTGGGGGCCGTCTGGCGGTCGTGGTCGTCGGCGTGCGGGTCGTACTTCACGAACGACGCGCTCGCGCCCGCGTGGCACTGGTTGCAGGTGGTGGTGAGGTTTGCCGCGCTCACCGTCGACCGCGGGTCGCTCGCCGGCAGCACGCCGTGCGAGCCGTGGCAGTCGGCGCAACCAGCGACCTTCTCGGGGTAGCCCAGGTTGACGTTCTTGCCGTGGAAGCCGGCGAAGAAGGTCTTCGCGGCGATGGGCGTGACCTCGCTCTTCTTCATCTTCTCGGCGTCGTCGTGGCAGCCGAGGCACGCGCGGGTGTGGAACTCGCGGCCCTTCGCGTCGTTGTCGACGCGCGCGACGGTGTGCGAGCCGTGGCAGTCGGTGCAGGTCGGCGCGTCGGTGTTGCCCTTCTTCAGCGCCGCGAAGTGCGCCGAGTCGAAGTACGGCTGCTGACGCGAGTGACACCCGCCGCAGGTCTCGGCGATGCGGAGCTTGTCGTTGGGGTGCGGCCGCAGCGTGTGCAGGTCGTTGTGGCACCCCACGCACCCCACCGGCGAGCGCTCACTGCCGTGCACGCTCTGGCGGTGCGCCTCGCTCTGCTTCGCGTGGCACTGGGTGCAGGTGGTCGTGGTGTAGGCCGCGACGCACTGCTGGTCGCCCTGCTTCGGCGCCGGCGCCGCGGCGTCGGTCTTGTGGCACGCGGTGCAGTTGAGGTCGGCGTGGAGCGACTTCTCGTACGCGGCGCCGTTCACCTTCTCCTGGTGGCACTGCAGGCACGTGGCCGCGGGCTCGGCGCGCGTCGCGAACGGCAGCGCGAGCACCGCCGCGACCACCCACAACCTGCGCTCGGCCCTGTTGTCGGGTGTCATGACGTCCTCCCTCAGCTGCAGAGCCCCGCCGCGCGACGCGAGGTCTTGAGCTTGATGCGCGGCACGAAGGTGTCCTTCGGCCAGGCGTCGAGCACGTTCGACGGCGGGCGCGCGAGGTTGAAGTGCGGCAGGCCGGCGACGGGCGCGAAGAAGTCCTTCCAGGCCGGCATCGAGCGATCGAGCAGGTAGAGGTTGGTGACGCCCAGCATCTTGAGCCGCTGCCACGCCTTCACCGTGGCCGCCTCGTCGTCACCCACCAGCACCACCACGCCGTTGGCCGGCAGCTGGTTGAGCGCGAAGAGCAGGTCCTTGTCGGCCAGCTCGCCGAAGGTGAGGTTCTGCGCGCCGGCGAGGTGGAAGGCGTCGAACTCCGCGGCGCTGCGCAGGTCGAGCGTGACCAGCTTCACCGCGGAGTCGTTCCACGTCTTCACGTACTCCAGCGGGTGCACGAAGACCTCGCGGCGCTCGAGCACCGCCTGGTACGGCGCGCCCTGGCGTTCCCACTTCTGCTCGGGGGTCGGCTCGCCGAGCGCCCAGATGACGAGCGCGGTCGACAGCGCCACGCCCGCCGCCGCGACGCCCTTCCACGACCGCGGCTTCCACTGCAGCTTCTCGCCGGGGTGCGCGAAGGCCCACTCGGTCTTCTCGGCCGCGTAGAACATCGCCAGCGCGAGCAGCGTGACGCCCACCACCGTGGCGCCGATCGACCAGCCCAGCCAGTCCGACAGCAGCAGCCGCTCGGTGTACGAGGAATTGTAGAAGCGCTGGTACGAGCCGACCGTCTCGCCGAACAGGCCCGCGCCGGCGATGGTGCCTCCGAGGAAGAGGAGCCCGTCGAGCTTGAGGCTCGCCGCCGAGACCGCCGAGGTGCCGGGGCAGTAGCCGCCGACCACGAAGCCGACGCCCATCACCAGGCCGCCGACGATGCCCGGCCACAGGTAGGTCTGGTTGACGAAGATCTTCGAGAAGTCGAGCCAGCCGAGCGCCGCCGAGAGGAAGATCAGCAGGCACGCGGTGAGGATGCCGGTGAACATCACCTTCAGCACCGTCATGTCGCGGAAGTAGAACTGGCCGGCGAGCTTCTTCGAGTTGCCGAAGCCGGCGACCTCGAGCACCGCGCCGAACGCGAAGCCGATGAGCAGCGAGGCGAGGTAGGGGCCGAACTTTCCGGTACCGAGATCGAGCGGGAACATGGCGGTCTCCTCAGGTCCACAGCCGGCGAACGAACCAGGCCATCGCGTACGCGCCCGCGAAGACCGAGAACATGAAGGCCCAGCTGCCCAGCGAGAGCACCGCGCCGCCGCTGAGCGCCTGGCCCGACGTGCAGCCGCGGGCGAGCCGCGCGCCGTACCCCATCACCACGCCGCCGAGCAGCGCGAGCGCGAGCCGCGCCCACGTGCCGACGCGCGGGCCCTTGAAGACCTCGACCCTGAAGCGCCGGTGCCACAGCGCCGACGCCGCGCCGCCCAGCAACGTGCCGAGCAGCATCATCACGCTGGCGTGGTCGAGCGCGTGGCGATCGCCGCCCGACATCGCGGCCAGCGTGCCGACGCGATCGACGTGTGACTGCGCGACGAGCGCGACGGTCGCGGCTTCGACCCGGCTCAACGCACCCGACGCGCCGAGGCCCGAGTGGGTGGTCGCGAACGCAGCGAAGAGCACCACGCCGAGCGCGACGCCCGCGGCGTAGGGGTTCATGTACGTCTGGGAACGGGCGTCAGTCGTCATGGCGAATCCCTCCAGCGGGGTCACGCGGGTAGCCGAGCGCCTGCCAGTCGAGGCGCGTGGCGGTCGGCCCGTGGCACTGCTTGCACTGCACCGCTTCCTTCGCGGGCGCGACCATGTGGTTGATGGGCCAGTACATGTGCGTCTGCGTGAAGGCGTACTGGCCGCTGTAGGGGAGGCCGGCGGTCTCCATGCCCTTGCTGGCGGCGAAGGCCCAATCGAACTTCGACCAGTAGCCGCCCTCGCCGCTCGTCACGGGTGGAATGAGCACCTTGTTGACCGGGTCCCAGATCTGCTTCGCGCGGTGCACCTTGAAGGGCCACAGCTTCGCGTTCGGGTCGTCGCGGCTGCCCAGCGGCTGGTTGATCGCCAGGTCGTCGGACGTGACGGGGTCGCCCATCAGGTAGCGCCCCATCTTCCCCGTGTACCAGGCGTACTCGGGGCGAACGTCGTCCTCGTAGGTGAACTCGCCCTTGATCTTCAGGTACTCGTGCGGCGAATCGGTGCGCGTCGCGTCGCCGGCCTTCGACCAGTCCCACGTCATCTTGGTGGGGTACTTCCGCGCGTACTCGGGCACGTGGCAGGTCTGGCAGGCCACGCGCGCGGTGTGCTTGTTGAGCATCGCGTCGGGGTGCGGGGTCGCGCCGTGGCACGTCGCGCAGTCGAAGCGCTGCGCCTTCGTCACGTCGGAATAGGTCGCGTTCAGCTTGCCCGGCACGCGGTGGCCGTGGGTCTCGTGGCAGTCGATGCACTGGAAGCCGAGCCGGCCCATGTGCACGTCGACCTCGGGGTTCGCGTTGAGCAGCGAGTCGTCGAGGTCGCCGTGCTTGACGCCCATGCCGCCGCCGCCGTTGAAGTGGCAGATGCCGCAGTTCTCACGCGCCGGAGTGCGCACGCTGCCGGCCGCCGCCGCGAGGTCGACCTTCGCGCCCGGCAGGCCGCCCTTGTCCTTGGTGTAGGTGCCCGAGCCGTCGTGGCAGACGAGGCAGTCGACGTTCTGCTGCTTCGTGAAGTCGAAGTTCGCGTCGGTCCACCCGTAGCCGGCGTGGCACTTGGTGCACGAGGCCCAGTTGCCCGACACGCTGATGCAGAAGTTGTTCATCAGGTTCTTCTTGCCGATGCGCACCACCTTGCCGTCGCGGAGCGCGTCGCCCGAGAGCCACGACCAGTGCGGCGTTTCCATCACCTGCTGGGCCGCGTCGGGGTGACAGCCCAGGCACTGCTCGGTCACCTCGGGGCCGGTCTTGAGGGGCTGACGAAAGAAGGCGCTGTGGTCGAGGTGCGGCCGGGTGCGGTGCGCGATGGGGTTGACCGCGACGCTCGCGATGGCCGTCGAGAGCCGCTCTCCAGTCGGCTTCTTCGCCGGCCGCCCCACCCACGCCACCGCGCCGGCGCCAGCCAACACCACCGCGAACATCAAGGCTGGTTGTTTCATCTGAACCTCCGGACCGGGGAAGTGCAGCGTTCGCGCCGAGGTCGTTTTTTCGAACTTTCAAGCACTTGAATCACGGAGATGTTACGTTTCGTTTCAAGGTCACATGGAACGAGACGTTTCAGCTCGCACCCGCGCGGCGCTCGAGGCGGTGCACACGGCGTTTGGATCACTGGGCCGGGCGTGCCTCGCGCTCGATGCCGACTTCCGCGTGGTGCACGCCTCGCCGCTGCTCGACGAGCTGGGCGGGCCGGGCACCGTGGAGCGGGTCGAAGGGCAACCGGTCGCCGACGTGCTCGGCGCAGAGCTCTTTGGCGCGAAGGGTCGGCTGCGCGAAGCGCTGGGGCGCGGCGAGCGGCGCGAAGGCTGGCGCGCGACGTTCGGCGCGGGCGCGCAGGGCCGGCTGGTGTCGCTGTCGGCGTGCCCGCTGCAGCACACGCCCAACGGGCCGTGCGCGCCGGGCGTGGCGTTCCTGGTGGTGGTGCGCCCGGCAGAAGAAGAGAGCGAAGCGCCCGGCTCGCGCACCGGGCCGGGCCTCGTCGGGCGCTCGCGGGCGATGCAACAGGTCGAGCACCTGCTCGAGATGCTGCGGCAGAGCGAAGCGACGGTGTTGATCGAGGGCGAGAGCGGCACCGGCAAGGAAGTGCTGGCGCGGCTCATTCACGACCAGTCGGTGCGCAGCCACGGCCCCTTCGTGCCGGTCGCGCCCGCGGCGCTGCCCGCCGACCTGCTGGAGAGCGAGCTCTTCGGCCACGTGCGCGGCGCGTTCACCGGGGCGCTGCGCGATCGCGTCGGGCGCTTCGAGCTCGCGCACGACGGCACGTTGTTCCTCGACGAGCTGGGCGAGCTGCCGATGCACCTGCAGGTGAAGTTGCTGCGCGTGCTGCAAGACCACGCCTTCGAGCGCGTCGGCGACAGCACGCCGCGCAAGAGCAACGCGCGCATCATCGCGGCCACCAACCGCAACCTGAAGAAGGAGATCGCCGCGGGCCGCTTCCGCGAAGACCTCTATTACCGCCTGCGCGTGGTGCCCATCGAGGTGCCGCCACTGCGCGCGCGCCGCGAAGACATCGAGCCCATCGCGCGGCTGCTGCTCGACCGCGCCGGCGCCCGCGCGGGGCGTTCGCTGGTGATGTCGCCCGAGACGCTGCGGGTGCTCCTCTCGTACTCGTGGCCGGGCAACGTGCGCGAGCTCGAGAACGCGCTGGAGTTCGCCACCGTCGTCTGCCGCGGCCACACGCTGCAGCCCGAAGACCTCCCGCCCGAGGTGCGCCAGGCGGCCGGAGCGCCCGCGAGCCCGCTCACCGCCCCCGCCGCGAGCGAGACCGACGTCGACCGCGCGCGCCTGCTGGCTCTGCTGCAAGACCACGGGTGGCGTCGCGCCGAGGTCGCCGGGGCGCTGGGAATCAGCCGCACCACTTTGTGGCGCCTGATGCGCAAGCACGGGCTCGAGCGCGGGCCCTGATCATCGCTGCTACGGTCGCGCGCGCATGAACTCCGCGACCGGCGTGGTCTGCCTGCTGCTCAACCTCTGGGTGCTCGGCGCGATGCTCGTCTTCGCGCTGATCAGCTACCCCGGCTTCGCGGCCGCCGACCCGGGCGCCTTCCCGCAGCTCTATTCGGCGTGGAACGCGCGCATCGGCGTGCTGGTGGTGCCCTTCGAGTTCCTCGCCTTCCTCGCGTGCTTCGCGCTCTACGCCTTCCGGTCCGACGCGGTGCCGGCCAGCTGGGTGCACGCGTTGATCGGCCTGGGCGTCGTGTACTTCGCCATCACCTTCGCCTGGCACCTGCCCGCGCACCGCCCGCTCGCCGCGGGCCAGAATGGCGCCGACGTGCTGCGGCCGTTGCTGACCAGCCAGTGGGTCCGCACGGTGGTCTGCCTCGCCCGCGTGGGCCTGCTCGGGCTGCTCGTCACGCGCTAGCCACCGAGCGCGCGGGCTGGTACTGCCCGCCCGTCATGGGTCTCTCCATCGGAATCGTCGGCCTCCCGAACGTCGGCAAGTCGACTCTCTTCAACGCCCTGTCGAACGCCGGAGCGCTGGCTGCCAACTACCCCTTCGCCACCATCGAGCCGAACATCGGCGTGGTGCCGGTGCCCGACGAGCGGGTCGATCAAATCGCCGCGCTCGTGAAGCCGCAGAAGACGCTCTACACGACGCTCGAGTTCGTCGACATCGCGGGCCTGGTGCGCGGCGCGAGCAAGGGTGAGGGCCTGGGCAACCAGTTCCTCGCGAACATCCGCCAGGTCGACGCGGTGCTCTACGTGCTGCGCTGCTTCGTCGACGACAACATCACCCACGTCGAGGGTTCGGTGAACCCGCAGCGAGACAAGGACGTGGTCGACACCGAGCTCTGCCTGAAGGACCTCGAGACCGTCGAGAAGCGGCGTGAGAAGACGCAGCGCTCGTCGAAGGCCCCGGGCAAGGAAGGCGAGCTCGCGAAGGCCGAGCTGGCGGTGCTCGACAAGCTGAAGGTGAAGCTCGACGACGGCGTGCCGGTGCGCGCGCACGGGCTGAGCGACGACGAGAAGGCGCTGGTGCGCGAGCTCTTCCTGCTCACCGACAAGCCGGTGCTCTACATCGCCAACGTGAACGAGGCGCAGCTCGGCAAGGCCGACGCCGACCCCAACGTGCAGGCCGTGAAGGCCATCGCCGCGAAGGAACACGCCGAGGTGGTGGTGCTCGCCGCCGCGCTCGAGGCCGAGATCCAGCAGCTGCCCGCCGAAGACCGCCCGTCCTTCTTGAAGGACGCCGGCCTCGACGAGCCGGGCCTCAACAAGGTGGTGCGCGCGGGCTACCGGCTGCTCGGCCTGCAGACGTACTTCACGGTCGGCGAGAAGGAAGTGCGCGCGTGGACCATTCGCAAGGGCTTCAAGGCCCCGCAGGCGGCCGGCGTCATCCACACCGACTTCGAGAAGGGCTTCATCAAGGCCGAGGTCATGTCGTGGAAGGACCTGCTCTCGCACGGCAGCGAGGCGGCAGTGCGCGACAAGGGCCTCCTGCGCATGGAAGGCAAGGAGTACGTGGTGCAGGACGGTGACTGCATGCACTTCCGCTTCAACGTGACCACCTGATGCTCTTCAAGCTCCACTTCCTCGCGCGCGCGCGCGTGTGGTCGGAGGTCGTCGTCTCGGGGGGCGAGCGCGTGTTCGTCCCGACGCCCGAGGTGGTGCCCCCGGGGACCCACGTGTCGGTGGAAATCGACGCGCCCGAGCTCGACGCCGCGTTCGTGGTGAGCGCGACGGTGGTGGAGGTGAAGGTGCTCGGCCCCGGGCAGCCGGCGGGCCTGGTGGTGAAGCTCGACCCCGCGTCGCTCGAGAAGGTGAAGGCCGAGGTCGCCGAGCACGACGACGACGCGCGCGTGGCCGGGCGCACCGAGCAGCGCGTCGACTGCGACCTGATGGCGCGCGTGCTGACGCCGACCGCGATGGGCGGCTGCTCGGCGAAGAGCCTCTCGGTGCACGGGCTGACGCTGAAGTCGCCGCACTCGCTCGCGAAGGACCAGCTGGTCGGGCTCGCGGTGCAGCTGCCCGACACCAGCGAGGCGCTGCTCACCGCGCAGGTGATGTGGTCGCGTGAAGAGCTCAAGCTCGCGGGCCTCAAGCTGACCAACCTCGACGCGTCGACCGAGAAGCGGCTGCAGCTCGCGGTCGAGACCTTGAGCGGGCGCGTGGCGTCGGGCGCGGCGGCGGCGAAGCTGGTGCTGGTGGCCGACGATGATCCGTCGATCCTCGACTTCACCTCGCGCGTGGTGACCAAGGCCGGTCACCGCGTGGTGCGCGCCGAGCGCGGCGACGTGGCGCTCGAGCTGATCCGCAAAGAGCGGCCGCACCTCGTCATCCTCGACGTGCTGATGCCGGGGCTCGATGGCATCGAGGTGTGCAACGCGGTGCGGGCCGACGTGGCGCTCGCGAAGACGCCGGTGCTGCTGTTGTCGGCGATGAGCGAAGACCGGTTGGCGGCGGCGGCGAAGAGCTGCGGCGCCGACGGGTACCTGACCAAGCCGATGCGCCTCGACGCCGTGCGCGCCCTGCTCGCAGACAAGCTCGGGCCCCGAGCCGGCTAAAAAACGAACTCCCTCTCCCCCCGAGGAGGAGAGGGTCGGGGTGAGGAGAAAACCACCGCTCAGAGCGGAACGAGCGTCGACCCGCTCATGCGCCCGGTCGGGTTCGCCCACGGCCGCGGCGTCTGCGCGATGGGGTGCCAGCTCGCCAGCGACATGCCGAACTTCTGCGCGAACGTGAAATACAGATCGTTCACGTCGAACGCCGTGGCGTCGATCGACTTGCCGGGCGAGGCCATGTTCTTGCCGCCGCACACGATGACCGGCGAGCCGAGCGTGGTGCCGCCGTCGCTGCCGTGCTGCCCGTCGTCGACGCAGAAGCCAGCCATGACGAAGGTGTTGTCGAGCACGCGGCTCCCGCTCGGGTCGGTCACCGCCTTGAGCCGGTCGACGAGGTCGAACACCAGCGAGAGGTGCACGCGGTCGCGCGTCATGTTCGCGTCGTACGTGTAGAGGCCGCCCTCGTTCGAGATGGGCGTCTGGTGCGAGACCGAGTGGTCGTACTGCACGGTGAGCGCCGCGCCGTTGAAGTTGAGCGTCGCCGGGTACACGCCGTCGTACGTCGTGTAGTTGCCCTCTTCACCGAACGAGATGACGACCGAGCGGAACAGGTCGCACTGAAAGCCCACCGCGATGAGCTGGTTGAAGGCCTTCATGCGGTCGAAATACGACTGTCCGCGCAGGTTCTCCTGGGTGGTGTTGCCCATGTTCACCGACGGCATCGCGGGCGCCATGCAGGTGCTGACCGGCGGCGCGGTGCCCAGGCGCGCCTGCAGATCGCTCATGCCGCCGAGGTACGCGTCGAGGCGGTCCTTGTCGTGCTTGCCGAGCTTGCCCTTGAGGCGGTTCGCGGCGGCCATGTTCGACGCGAGGATCTTCGGGTTCCGCGCGCCGTCGGCGGGAGCGACCGTCGGCCCGCCCATGAGGTTCTTGAAGTACGCGTTGTAGAAGGCGACCGGGTTGATCTCCGGCACCACGCGCTGGCCGTCGCGGTGCGAGAGCTCGTAGGCGTACTCCACGCCGTCGCCGTTCCCCTGCTCGGCGTTGGCCAGGTAGATGCTCTTCCCCAGCGGCGTGGTCTTCGCGTACGCCTGATCGAACGAGTCACCCGAGATGGTCGAGCCCGTCGCGGAGTTCGACCCCGGGTACTGCCCGGTGAAGAAGCACGGCTTGCTGCCGCCGTGGCCGCCGCCGCCGTTCAGGTAGCACTTGTCGCGCGCCGACTGCGTGAGCCCCTTGAGGATGGTGACGTCGCCGAGGTTGCCGGCGAACGGCTGAAACGGAATCGGCGCGTTGTCGGTGGTGAGCGCGCCGGTCGCGCTGAACCACGTCGGCTTCGCCTGGCGCGTCACCGTGCCGTTGGGGAAGTGGATCATCACCAGGCGCTTCGGGTCGGTCTCCCCCGCGGCGAGCGCGCGGCGCGGCGCCAACGCCTCGAGCAGCGGCAGCGTGCCGAGGAACCCCGAGGTCGCGGTGAGCAGGCTTCGGCGGCTGAGCTTGAAACTCATGGAGCTTCTCCGGTCTGCGTGAGGAACTGATCAGAGCTGGCGATGGCGGTGAGCAGCCCGCTGAGCGTCGCACCCTGCGCCACGTGCACCGAGGCGATCTTCTCGGCCGCGCACACGTCGTCGCCCTGCAGCGCGCGGTTGAGCGCGAGCTTGAAGAACTGCTGCGCGACGCAGCCGCGCGCCTGTTCCGAGTTGGCGATGGCGTCGAACATCGCGCGCGAGTCGCTGAACGCCGTGCCGTCGGGCAGCGCACCGGTTGCGTCGACCGCGTGGCCATCGGAGTACGTGGTGCGCCAGCGGCCGAGCGCGTCGTAGTTCTCCGCGCCCAGGCCCACCGCGTCCATCGTGACGTGGCAGCCCGCGCACGAGGGGTTCGCCACGTGCACCGAGAGGCGGTCGCGAATCGTCGCCGTGCTGCCACCCGCGGCCGGGAGCGGCGGCACCATCGGCGGCGGAGGCGGCGGCTCGGCGCACAGCACCTTGCTCGCCAGCCAGTGGCCGCGCTTGATGGGGTTGGTGAAGCTCGCGCTGCCGCCCGCGGTCGACACCAGCACCGCCGCCTGCGTCGCGAGGCCGCGCCGGTCGGACGCGAGCGAGACGAACGTCGCGGGGTTGGTGTTCGCGGGGAAGGTCAGCCCGTAGAAGTCGGCGAGCGTCTTGTTCGCGAAGCGCTGCTGCGAGTCGAGCAGCGAGAGCGGGCTGCGGTCGTTCTTGATGAGGTCGTCGAAGAACGCGTCGGTCTCGCCCACCATCGCGTCGCGCAGCGCGTTGGTCTGCCCGAGCTGCGTGAAGTCGCTGCGCGAGAAGCTGAGCACGCCCGCCAGCTCGTCCCGCAGCGTGGCCTTCAGGTGCGCCGCGCGCGCGTCGCCGAGCATGCGCTTGACCTGCGCCGACAGCACCGCCGGGTCGTGCAGCTGCTTCGAGTCGGCCAGCGCGAAGAGCGCGTCGTCGGGCATCGACTCCCACAGGAAGTACGAGAGGCGCGAGGCCACCTCGTCGTCGTCGAGCGCGAAGCGGGCCGACGGGTTGAGCGACTGCGCGTCGACCACGGGAATGGTGAGGAACTCGGGGTGCGTGAGCAGCGTGACGAGCACGTCGTTCAGACCCTGGTCGAAGGTGCCGCCTGCCGCGAAGACGCCCATCAGCCCGTTGGTCGCGTCGAGGTCTTCCGCGGTGGGCTGGCGGCGCAGCGCGCGGCGGGCGAGGCGCGTCACGGTGTCGAGCGCGCAGGTCGACTGCGAGGGCTGGCAGGTGACGAGCTTGCCGTACGCGCCGTTGCTGGTGCCCTTCGAGGCGATGACCGCGTGCGCCAGCGTCTCGGCCTGGTCGTACATCGTGCCGACCAGCGCGGAGTAGATGGACAGCGCGTACGAGTCGTTGGTGAAGCCGCTCGCGCCGGTGGGGCTCTCCTGCAGCGCGTCGCCGGGGCGCGCGGTGGTGAAGAGCAGGTCCTGCACCGAGTTGGTGTACTCGCGGTTGGTGAGGCGGCGCAGCGCGTAGTGCCCCGCGGTGCCCGAGCAGCTGCCCTTCGCCGGAGGACCGACCACCGTCGGATCGTCAGCGCGAGGCGGCGTCACGCCCTCGACCGTGCCGTCGATGCTGCCCTCACAGCCCGTCGCCGCGAGCACTGCCACTGCCATCACCACCGAGCGTCGGAGGAGCATGCACACCCACAGAGCAAGGGGTGTGCGCGATCATTTCCTCAATCAATTCCGGGCACTTTGGGGGCGAGTGACCTTGGAGTCTGGAATGGACCCCACACTGTGACTTTCAGGGTCACTCCGTCGACTTCAGTCGGCTTTGAGGCCGAGGCGCTTGATCAACCGATACAGGTACGCGCGGTCCACGCCCGCTGCCCGCGCCGCGTTCGACACCTGGCCCGCATGCGCCTCGAGCAACGCCCGCACGTACTCGCGCTCGAACGCCTCGGAGTGCCTGCGCCGCTCGTCCGCCAGCGGCCGCGTCACGTCGACCGTCGGCGCCGCTGCAGGAGGCACCGCTTCATCGACCGGCAAGCCCGACGCGAAGAGCAGGCACCGCTCGAGGTGGTTGCGCAGCTCGCGCACGTTGCCCGGCCAGCTGAACGCGCGCAGCGACGAGACGAACGCCGGGGTGAGCAGCGCGTCGATGCGGGCCGGTGGCGCGCCCAGTGACTCGAGCAGCGCGCGCGAGACGAGCGCCAGGTCTTCAGGGTGCGCGCGCAGCGGCGGCATCGAGACGCGCAACACGGCGAGACGAAAATAGAGGTCCGAGCGGAAGCGGCCGTCGTTGATCTCCTTGCGGAGGTCGCGGTTGGTCGCGCTCACCACGCGCACGTTCGCGCGGCGCGTCTGGTTCGAGCCGAGGCGGCGGAACTCCTGCGCCTCCAGCACGCGCAGGAGCTTGGGCTGCAGGTCGAGCGGCAATTCCCCGACCTCGTCGAGGAACACGGTGCCGCCCTCGGCCGCCTCGAACGCCCCGACGCGCGTCATCGTCGCGCCGGTGAAGGCCCCGCGCTCGTGGCCGAAGAGCTCGCTGTCGAGCAACGTCGCCGGCAGCGCGCTGCAGTCGATGACCACGAAGGGCTTCTCGGCGCGCGCGCTGCGCTCGTGCAGGGCCGCGGCCGCCTCTTCCTTGCCGGTGCCCGTCTCGCCCTCGAGCAGCACCGAGATGTCCGACGCCGCGGCGCGCTCGAGCTGCGCGAAGACCGAGCGCATCGCCGACGACGTGCCGCGCAAGGCGCCGAAGGAAGACTCCTGCGAGGTGGCCAGCGCGTTCTGCTGCCCGAGCAGCGTCACCTCGAGCGTGATGGACCCGAGCACCACGCGGCTGCCGCTGCGCACGAACGCCTCGATGACCGGCACGCCGTCGACGGTGGTACCGTTGCTGCTGCCGAGGTCCTTGAGCGAGAGACCGCGCGGCCCGGTCTTCAGCTCGCAGTGAAAGCGCGAGACGTGCGGCGCGTCGATGACGAGGTCGTTCGAGGCGTGCGAGCCGATGGCGCACGTGCCGCCCGCGCATCGAAAGACCTGCTCGCTGCCGCCGCGTGGCGTCCACCGCACCTCGAAGGCCTCGACCGTGACCGGCGCGACGCCGTCGACCCGCGCCGTCTGATCAGCCCCGCCTGGAACCGTCACCACGTGAGAAGGAGGATTCGCAGGCATGGCGCGAGAAAGGATGAACGGTAAAGTCTGTACCATGCTTCTGGCGCTGCTGTTGTTCGCCGCCGCTCCCGCCGCCGCGGGTGACGACGTGTCGCAGGCCAAGGTGCACTTCCAGGCGGGCAAGACGTTCTACGAGCTGGGGCAGTACTCCGACGCGATTCGCGAGTTCGCCGCCGGCTACGCGCTCTCGCCCAAGCCGGAGTTCATCATCAACCTCGCGCAGGCCTACCGCGCCGCCGGTCAGCGCACGAAGGCGCTCGAGATGTTCGAGCGGTACCTCGAGAAGGCGCCCGCCAACGCGAAGCCGCGCGCCCAGGTGCAGCAGGTCATCGAAGACCTGAAGAAGGAAATCGCCGCCGAACCGCCGAGCGGACAGACCGAGCCGCTGACCGACGCGCCGGTGAAGCCGCCGCCGCCGGTGCTCGAGCCCAGCACGACTCCGGTGCCGCCTGCCGCCGAGGTGAAGAGCGGTCCCTCGCCGGCGGTCATCATCGTGCCCGTCGTCATCGGCGCCGCCGTCGTCGCCGGCGTCATCACCGCGGTTGCCGTCGGCGTCAGCAACTCGCTCACCTGCGCCGGCGCGCCCGGCACGGCCTGCGTCGACCTGAGGCCGATGCACTGACGTCATGACGGCCCTGGGTGAACAGCACTTCGGGCGCTACGTGCTGCTCGAGCCACTCGGCGCCGGAGGCATGGCCGAGGTCTGGCGCGCGCGCCTCGACGCCGAGCACGGCTTCTCGCGTGACGTGGTCATCAAGCGCATTCGCCGCGCGCTCGCGACCGACGGCGAGTTCGCCAAGCTCTTCGCGCGCGAGGCGCGGCTCACGGCGCGGCTCCACCACGCCAACATCGTGCAGGTCTTCGAGTACGGGGAATTCGAGGGCGAGCCCTACCTCGCGATGGAATACGTCGCCGGGCTCGACCTCCACCGGCTCGAGCGCGCGGTGAATGGGCGGCTCCCGTTCGGCATCGCGGCGTACATCGCGCGGGAGCTCGGCCGCGCGCTGGCCTGCGCCCACGACGCGCGCGACGAGCAGGGCGAGCTGGTGCACCTCGTCCACCGCGACGTCAGCCCGTCGAACGTGATGCTCGGCGCCGACGGCTCGGTGAAGCTCTTCGACTTCGGCATCGCGCGCACCGCGCACGAGGCGCCGCTCACCGACCACGGCGGCTTCCGGGGCAAGCTCGGCTACACCGCCCCCGAGGTGGTCGAGGGGCTGCCGCACGACGCGCGGTCTGACCTCTTCGGGCTGGGCGTGGTGCTGTACGAGATGATCACCGGCAAGCGGCTCTTCGTCGGCGAGAACGACGCCGCGACGCTCAAGCTGGTGCACGCCGCCAACGTGCCGCTCTTGTCCTCGGTGGTGCCTGACGTGCCGCCCGCGCTCGAGAACGTGGTGCACAAGCTGCTCGCGCGGCTCAGCGGCGATCGCTTCGAGACCGCGCAGGCCTTCGTCGACGCCATCGACCCGGTGGTGCACGAGCTGAGCACGGGGCCGAGTCAGCTCGCGGAGCTCATCGCGCGCCACCGTGCGAACGCGCCGGTCACCATCGCTCGTCCGCCGGCTCCGGTGCCGAGAGACGCCGTGGCAACGCCTGCCAGTGCGCCCCCGCCGCCCGGGCCCTCGCGCCGCGCGGTGGTGGTGGTCACGCTCGTCGTGGGGGTGCTCGCCGCGGGCGTGGCTGCGTTCGTGCTGAGCCACTTCGGTGGTGCGGCGGATCAGCCCGCGCCGCCGGTTCCCGTGCCGCAGGTGGTGGTGGTGCCCACTCCGCTGCCGCCGACGACGCCGAGTCCCGCCGATGCCGGAGCGCCGGTCGCGATCGTCACGCCCGCGCCGAAGCCGCTGCGCGTTACTTCGACTCCGTCAGGAGCGTCGGTGCTCGCAGCGGGAGTGAAGCTCGGCCAGACGCCACTGAAGCTCGAGTGGAAGGCTGGCGAGAAGCGCCCCGAGCAGCTGCAGCTCGAGCTGAAGGGCTTCGCGTCGGTGTCCGTCGCGGTGACGGCCGAGCAGCCGACGCTCGCGGTGACGCTCAAGAGGTCGCGCGGCAAGACGACGCGGACGAAGAACACCACCCCTGACATCAAGGGTGGCCAGGTCGTCGACCCGTTCAAGTGACGAATGAGCTCCCTCTCCCCCGCGGGGGAGAGGGTTGGGGTGAGGGGAAACCCGCTTGTCCTTCAGAACGTGACGCGCACGTCGTCGACCCGCACCGTGAAACGCGCACCGACCGGGCTGTAGATCTGGAACTGCACCGAGTTGAAGTCCCCGACACTCGCGGGCACGTCGAGCTCGACGTGGGTCCACTCGGCGCCGAAGGGCATCAAGCAATCACCGGGCGCGGAGTTGGTGCACGACGCAGGGCGCGGCAGCACCGCGCTCTGACCGCTGCGCGCGAGGAACACCAGCCACTGCGAATTCTGTGACGCCTGCATGCGGAAGCTCACGTGGCGGAACTTGCGGTTCGAGCCGTCGGCGAGCGCGAAGCCGAAGCCGTCGTACTGGCGCACCACGGTGTACTCATTCACCAACGCGCCCGTGCACGGCGTGCTCATCACCTGCGTCGCGCGCGACGGCTGACACGCGCCCCCGGAACACACCCCACCGCCGATGCAGTCGCCGCTGTTCGAACACCCGTCGTAGCCGAAGGGGTTGAACAGGCTGCCCACGTCGCTCGCCTCGGCGAACACCACGCTCTCGCCCGCGTTGGGCGGCGGCGCCGGGCACGCGCTCGCGCGGCTCAAGTCGACCTCGAAGGTGGTGGCCTTGCCGGGCGAGAGCGGAATCGACGCGTGTTGCAGCCGCGTGTTGCCGTCGGTGTCGAAGCCGACGACGTCGAGCTCGACCGCGCTCTGCGCCACGAGCCGCGCGGTGAAGGGCAACGAGATGACCCCGCCATCGCCGAGCTGCGCGTGCCGCGACTCCCCGGCCGAGGTCGCGTCGATGGTGAGCGAGGTGAGCTGCGCCGGCGGAGTCGACACGAAGGTGACGTCGATGGCGCCTTGCGAGCACCCGCACAGCAGCAACACCACGCCCCAGGACCTCATCGGAGGGCGCAGTGTCCTCGTTTCCCGCCGCTCAGGCACGGCTTTCGACCGTTCGGTCCCGCGCCACTGGAAGACGGACCCGTGCGCACGCGTTGATGCGCCCATGATTCCGGTCCTGCTCCTCGCGGTGACGGCTGCGCCGGTGGACCTCGCTGCGCGGGGGGTCGATCAGCTCCTCAACGGCAGCGCGGTGACGTGCGGGGTGCCGCTGGTGGTGTGGAAGCAGGTGGTCGGCGCGCAGAAGCCCTCGCTGCCCGGCCGCACCGGCGCGAATCGCACCCTCGACGACGGCTTCACCGTGACCAGGGGACGCACCGGCCTCGACGTCGTCGCGCCCAACTGCCTGCAGTGCCACGCCGGCAAGTTGCTCGGGAAGACAGTGCTCGGGTTGGGCAACTCGTTCGTCGACCAGACCGTCGACACCACGCCGATGCTCGAGTTCTCGCGCGGCTTCCTCGGGCCGGGTCCGCTGCGCACCGAACTGGACGCGTGGTTGCGGCCGATGCGCGCGGCCGGGCAGCACGTGGTGACCGACACCGTGGGCGTCAGCTCGGCCGACGATCTCGCCGCGGTGTTGATGGCGCACCGCGATCCGAAGACCCTCGCGTGGACCGACGCGGCCGTGGTCGACGACGAGCCGCCGGTGCCGGTCGACGTGCCCGCGTGGTGGCTGGCGCGCGACAAGCGCTCGGTGTTCGCCACCGGCATCGGGCGCGCTCCCGAGGGCGGTGACTGGGCGGCGGCGCGCGCGGCGATGGCGGCCTCGGCGTCGCTCACGTGCACCGACTCGGTGAAGGAAGCCGAGCGCATCATCGCGGCCTTCGCGCCCGTACCCGCAGCGTTCGACGCGCTGGTGGTTCCGAAGTGGCCGTGGCGCATCGACGACGCGCTCGCGAAGGCAGGCAGCGCGGTGTTCGAGAAGCGCTGCGCCGGCTGTCATCGCAAGGCCGAGGTCGTGTCGCTCGACAAGGTGAAGACCGACCCGTTGCTCGCGGAGAAGACGGCCGGGCCCGCGGTGTCGCGGCTCGCGTGGTTCAACGCGTCGCCGTACGGCCAGCACGCGCGGCTCGAGTCGACGCGCGGGTACGTGGCGCAGCCGCTGCGCGGCGTGTGGGCGACGGCGCCGTACTTTCACAACGGCTCGGTGCCGACGCTCGAGGCGGTGCTCGACAGCAGCAAGCGCCCCGAGAAGTGGAGCCGCTCGGGAGACTCGTCCGACTACGACCCGGCGTCCGTCGGCTGGCGCTACCAGGTCGAGACCGCGAAGACCTCGGCGCGCGTTTACGACACCACCGCGCGTGGCTTTGGGAACGGCGGTCACCTGTTCGGCGATGCGCTGTCGGCTCCCGAGCGCGCGGCGGTGCTGGAGTTTCTGAAGACCCTGTAGATCCTTCAGGCGGGCGGTCCGTTCGAGCGTCGATGCGAACGCTGCTCCTCGTGTGCGTGCTGTTGTTGGCTCCCCTCGCGAACGCCGCGGCCCCCCGCGTGTTGCTGTTGTGGGACGTGAAGAACAAGCAGACCGAGCAGCTCGTCGAGTCGCTGCGCTCGAGCGGCGCGGAGGTCGTCTACAGCGCCACCTCGGGTCCGGGCTTCAACGGCGAGAACCCGTCGCTGCGCGGCTTCGACGTCGTGGTGCACCTGAACGGCACGACGTACGCGGAAGAGATGACCGAGAGCGGTCAGCGTGCGCTGGCCAGCTTCGTCGAGCGCGGCGGCGGCTACGTGCACCACGAGTGGAACGCGTACGCGCTCAGCGTCGGGCACTTCCAGCTGCTGCGAGAGCTCATCCTCTTCGACCGCACCTCGGGCACCGGACCCGAGAACCTCACCATCACCAAGCTCGTCAGCGACAAGAACCAGCACCCGGTGCTCTGGGAGATTCCGAAGACGTTCACCGTGTACGGCGCGGGCAACATCGGCTTCGCGCACGTGTTCGCCGAGTACCCGGTGAAGGTGCTCGCGAAGGACCAGCACGGCAGCGACGCCATCGCGGTGCGCGAGCTGCGGCTGGGGCGCATCGTCGGCTTCCACCACTCGGGCAACTGGAACTCGATCGCCCTGCTCGAGAGTTCGGAGGCGCGGCGGCTGTTCGTCGACGGCGTGCGGTGGGCGTGGGGCTGCGACCCGAACCAGCGGGACGAGGTGCGCGCGAAGAAGTGCGCCGAGATCAAAGCGGCGCGGTGAGAGTCACCGACAGGGCATCAACGCCGAGCCACCGTCCGAGAGCTGAATCGGCGAGGCCGGTGTCGTCCCCAACGACCAGCGATCCCCAACGACGCCGGGCACCGCGCACACCGTCGGGAAGAGCGGCGGCATGGGATTGTTGCTGCCCGGTGCCGAGGTGCACGCCGCGAGCGGAGCGAACTCGAGCTTCATCACGCCCGCGTCCTCATCGGCCACCACCGTGCATCCCTCGTTGGGGGTCGACGCGTTCGCGAGGACGGTGAACGGTTGGCCGGGCGCACCAGCGTCGAGCAGGCACGCCGAGTAGGCGATCGCGCGCCCGCAGTCGTTGTTGCGACCACACGCGCTGATCAGCAGGAGCGTCCCGATGAGGAGGCAGCGCCTCAGGCCCATGACCACGAGACGCGTGCGCCACGCACGACTCCGGTGCCCAGCGACTGCCCTGCCGGTCCTAGCAACAGCACGTGCGTGCGATCGGCCGTCTTCACCTGCACCTGGTACGTGCGGTGGCCGTCGATGGTGTTGAGCGCCACTTCGGGAGAGCCGCGGTGCTGCGTCGCGAACGTGCGCACCGCCGTCGAGACCGTGGTCGGCGTCAACCGCACGCGGAACGCTGACGGCAGCTCCGCGCCGCCGTGGTGGCTGACGAGCTGCTCGTAGTCGCGGCGCGCGGCCGAGGTGAACGCGGGCGTACCGGGGCTGAGGCGCGGGCGAGAGACCGGTGCGCCGCCATCGAGCTTGATGAAGAGCGAGAGCTCCCGCGCGGTGCGCTGCACTCGCTCGAACTGGTCAGCGGTGAGGCCCGGGGAGGAGGGGATGCGCACGATGTAGGATTCTCGGAAGCGGTGCGTCGAAGTTGCGCAAGTCCGCGGACTCTCGACGTTTGAGAAGTCGTTGTGAGGCGCGTTGACGCTCTGCGGCGAGGCAGATCAGGGGCTTGGCGCGAGGTCGAGCCGGTAGCCCCGGTTGCAGCGGGACGCGCGGCGCTGGGTGTCGTCGCGGACGAAGCCGTTGCGCTCGTAGAAGGCGATGGCGGCGGTCATCTTCTCGGTCGTGTCGAGCACCACGCGCGCGCCCTGCTGCTGGCGTACGTGCGTGAGGCAGGCGTCGAGCAGCTGCTGGCCCACGCCTTTCCCGCGCGTCGAGGGCGAGAGGTACATCTTGCGGAGCTCGAAGACGCCGGGCTCGATCAGCGCGACGCCCGCGGTGCCGACCAGCGTGGGGCCGTCGAGCGCAACGAAGAAGGCGCCGCCGTCGTTGGTGTAGCTCTGGGGGAGGCTTTCGAGCTGCGCGTCGGTCGGTGAGCCCTGGCCGAAGGTGATGCCGAACTCGCCGAGGGTGGTCCGCACCAGCTCGATCACCGCAGGGACGTCGCCGCTCTATACCGCTCGCACGTTCACGACGGCGAGCATAGTCGACGCGATGCGCGTGACGTTCCCGGCGGTGGGCGCTGGCAACGTCACACGCACCGCCAGCCCCATGCGCGTGACGTTTCCGGCGATGGGTGCTGGCAACGTCACACGCACCGCCGGCCCCATGCGCGTGACGTTTCCGGCGGTGGGTGCGGGCAACGTCACACGCACCGCCAGCCCCATGCGCGTGACGCTTCCGGCGGTGGGTGCGGGAAACGTCACACGCACCGCCAGCCCCATGCGCGTGACGTTCCCGGCGGTGGGCCGCGGGCAACGTCACACGCACTGCCAGCCCCATGCGCGTGACGTTCTCGGCGGTGGGCGCGGGCAACGTCACACGCACCGACTGGTGCATCGACGTCCCGTGCGCTCTCAGCCTCCGCGAATCCGCTCGGAAACTCGCAATGCGTGTGACGTTGCCGGCGCCACGCGCGCGCAACGTCACACCCACGGCCGGCATCGAGCCGCTACGCTCTCGCCGGTGCGCCGCCCCCTCCTCCTTCTCGCCCTGCTCGTGGGCTGTGAGTCGCCACCTCCGCCACCTCCTCCCCCGCCCCCGGCGCCGCCGAAGGACGCCGGCCCCCCGCCGGCACCGGAACCCGAGCCCGAGCCCGAGCCGCAAGACGACGAGCCCGACACGGTCGAAGAGTTCCCCGAGGCGCCCGAGGTGCCGACCCTCACCACCGACGAGGAGCTGATGACGCTCCTCCTCATCGACCCGCGGGTCGCGGAAGAGCGGCTGGCGAACTCCGACAAGCCCGACGCCTTCCGCGTCGCCCTGCTGTCCGAGTTCGCGCGCGCCCGCGGCGACGCGAACGAGCCGGTGGCCGAGGCGCTCATCCCGCTCGCAGCCACCGCCGACGCAGGAGTCCCCACCGGTGCCGGGCCCGCGTGGGCCGCAGACGACGGCGTGGTGCTCAAGAAGGCGGCCGCCACCGTCGCGCGCCTCCCGCTCGACACGCCGGTGCAGGTGCTCTCGGTGAAGGGCCCGCTCGCCGAGATCGAGCTCAACGTCGCCAGCGTCGCCGTCTACGACGAGAACGGCTCGGCGCCACGCGCGGTCGAGAGCCAACTGCTGCGCGGCCAGGTGAAGCTGTCCGATCTCCGCTCGAGCCCGATGGACCGCGACGGCCTGCTCGCGCGCGCCCGCGCCGCGTCGACCACCGCCGAGGCCGCGGGCGCAACCGACGAGCAGAAGCTGCAAGCGGTCGCGCTCTGGCAGCGGGTGCTCCGCGCGGTGCCGATGGATTCCGACGACGGCGCGGTGATGCAGGCCGGCCGCGCGCGCGAGGGCCTCCTGCACGCCGCCTTCACCGCCCGTCGCGCGTCGTCAGCCGTCGCCGCGGCGCTCTCGCGCGAGCTCGTCAGCGGCAAGTCGGTCTCCGCGTACTGGGCCTGCGAGGGCACGCCTCCGCCCAAGAGCGTGCTCACCAACCTCAAGAAGTCGTTCGACGCGCACCAGTGCATGACGTGGGTCGACGAGCGAAAGGCGTGCACGCCCGCCGATGAGAAGCGCCTCAAGGCGCTCGAGCAGTTCAAGACGCTCGCGAAGGCCGACCTCGGCACGACCGGCTGGCTGCGTTTCAAGGTCGACGCGCGCCGCCCGCGCAGGCTCTTGCTGGTGAGCACGCCACTCGTGCTCGCCGATCGCTGCAGCGACTTCGAAGAGGTGAAGCTCGACACGGGCGCCGGGCGCGTTCGGCGGCTCGCCGTGCCGCTGGGGACCGCGACGCTCGACGTGTGGGTGCCCATCGCCCGCACGCTCGGGGTCGACCACAGCCTCATCACCGCCGCGTCCGAGCTCAACGCGGTGGAGTGGCTCCGCAGCCGCCAGCGCTACCGCTGGACCGTCGGCAAGAACGGCGACCTGCAACCCTCGCTGGGCGTCGACACCCTCGAGTTCGCGCTGCGCCGTGACGTCGAGGCGATCACCTGGGCCGTGCCGCCTGATCACAGCTGCGGCTGCGAGGAGTGACGATGAAGAAGCCGTGCTGGTGTTCGTCGCGTTGATCAGCGTCAACCTCGCGCGCACCACCTTCAGCGTGCAGAAGCGGTCGACGTTGGCCGAGGTCGAGGCGAGCCCGTTGTTGACCGACGCGCTCGGCACACCACTGAGCTTCAGCACCGGCCAGAAAGCAGGCACGGAGCGCTTCTCGACGCGCGACGATCGCGACGTCATCAACCTCCGCTACTACGTGAGCGGGCCGAAGGGCGAAGCCGAGCTCTCCGCCATGGTGCAGAACGCCAGCGGCCAGGGCTGGGCGGGTGACTACCGCGTGCAGACCCTGAGCAAGCCGACGCTCGTCGACGGCAAGTACGTGTCTTCGGAGAGCAAGGTGCTCGCAGTCGGCAGCTACGCAGCGGACGGCACCGCGCAGCCGCTCCACGCACCCTGAGCTACTTCTTCGGCGACCAACCAGCGGCCGGCGCCGCGTCGGCAGACTTCTTCGCGTTCCACCCCGCGTCCTTCGACTGCTCGGTGGTCTTCGCCTCGGCCTTGCCCGCGTCCTTCTTCTTGGGCACTTCGCCGGTGTTGAAGTCGCCGCCCGCCTTCGCCAGCTTGGCCACGCCGATCATGAACTTCAGTCCGTTGATGAGGCCCATGCGAGGAACACCTCCGACCGCGGGGGAGGCTTTGGAGCGTAGCACGTGGTCACTGCTAGACTGCACCCCATGGGTTCCGGATACCGCGAAGACCGACGCATTGATGCCATTCGCCGCCTGCAGCCCGTCACGAAGAACGAGGCCACCGAGGCGACCGACCTGCGCCGTGACAAGGCCTTCGAGCTCGAGCGTGAACGCATCGCTGATCAGATGCGCGTCAACGGCATCGCCAAGCGCAACTTCGCCGACCTGATCAAGAAGAAGCCGTGAAGCGCGTCTGGATTCCCCTGCCCGACACCGACTTCGACGTCACCGAGGTCGCGGTTCCCTGGAAGCTGCTGCGCCGCGCGGGCCACGAGGTCACCTTCGCCACTGAGACGGGCAAGGTCGTGCCCGCCGCCGACCCGCTGCTGATTACCGGCGTGCTCTTCGGCCAGCTGGGCGCGGAGCCCGAGCCAAAGCAGTTCTACGCCGAGCTTGCCACGTCACCCGAGTTCCAGAAGCCCGTGTCGTGGAAGACGCTCGACCCGAGCGCGTACGACGCGATGGTGCTCCCCGGCGGCCACGCCCCCGGCATGCGCCAGTACCTCGGCAGCGCGGAACTGCAGGAGAAGGTGCGCCAGTTCGTCGCGCTCGATCGCCCCTGGGCCGCGATCTGCCACGGCGTGCTCGTCGCCGCGCGCGCCGGCGTGCTCAAGGGCCGCAAGACCACGTGCCTGCCCGCGTACATGGAACGCACCGCGTACTGGCTGACCGCGTGGAAGCTCGGCAAGTACTACCGGACCTACCCCGCGTACGTCGAAGAAGAGGTGAAGGCCGGCCTCGCGAGCCCCGCCGACTTCGTGCGCGGCCCGACGCACCTGATGAAGCGCGGCACCGACGCCGACGACAGCCCTGCCTTCGTGGTCGAAGACGGCAAGTACGTCTCGGCGCGCTGGCCGGGTGACGCGTACCGTTTCGCGCGCGCGCTGATCAGCCGCCTGGCCTGATCTCCCTCTCCTCTCGAGGAGGAGAGGGTCGGGGTGAGGAGTGACGCCCCCTCAGATCAGCCCAGCTTCGGGTGGAACGGATCCACCGCCGGCTTGCCGGTGAACACGCTGGTGCGATCGAGCGGGTGGAAGGGATCCACCGCCGGCCGGCCGTCGAACACGCTGGTGCCCTTGAACGGGTGGAACGGATCGACCGCCTTCTCGTGCAGCGGGTTCTTCGGCTTCGGGTCGACGCGATGGCCGCGCGTCGGGTTGGTGTGGCGCACCCCGGTCGACGCAGGCGAGCGGGTGGGCGCAGAGGGACGAGACGACGAGCGAGACGTGGACGAGACCATGGTGACGGCTCCAGGGGACGGCGGGAGAACTGCGGTTTCGGGGACTGGTTGGAGGAGCCGCCAGCAGCAGCGCCTCACGACCTGAAATGATTCTCGACGGGTCAGGCCCGCGAGTTGCGTAGGCTCACAGGCGATGGCGAACGAGCGAACGAGCGAGCGACTCCCTGGCGTGCGCGGCGGCCTGTTCGGGCTCATCGCCCTGCTCGCCCCGTTCACCTGGGTGCTCGAGGTCGAGTCGTGCGCCGGCAAGCCGCCGGTCGAGACCGAGTACACGGGCACGCAGCTGTTCGCGAAGTTCGACGCCGACGCGTGGTGGGTGCTGATCCCCACCCTGGTGTTGTGCGTGCTCGCGCCGTTCGTGGCGCGAGAGATCGCCCGGCCCGCGCTCAAGCTCACGGTGCACGTCACCGGCCTGCTCGCCTCGGCCTTCGGCGTGTGGTTCGGCGCGATGCTGTTGACCTTCGCCATCTTCTCCGAGCGCAAGCCGCACAAGGTGGGCTGGCTGGTGACCGTGCTGCTGGTCGGCGTGGTGCTCGACGCGTTGCTGCGCCTCGGCTGGAGCGTGCGCGAGTGGCTGCAGTCGCGCGCCGCCGCCGCCGCGCCTCGAGGGCCCTCGTGAGGGTGTGGGCTGCGCTGCTCGTGCTCGTCAGCACCAGCGGCTGCTTCACCACCGGCTACCTGCTGCAGGCCGCGGGTGGGCAGTACGACCTCGTGCACCGCGCACGCTCACTCCGCTCGGTGACGGCCGACCCCACCACGCCGCCGCGGCTCCGCTCGTTGCTCTCGAAGGTGCCCGCGATCAAGCGCTTCGGCCAGCAACACGGCCTGACGCCGACCGCGAACTACGAGACGTGGGTCGACCTGCAGCGCGACGCCGCGGTGTACGTGGTGCAGGGCTGCGCCGAGCTGGAATTCACCCCGCGCCGCTGGTCCTTCCCCATCGTCGGCACGGTGCCGTACCTCGGCTTCTTCGATCTCCCGAGCGCGCGGCGCTACGCGACCGAGCTGGGCACCGAGGAGAAGATCGACGTCACGGTGCGCACCGCGAGCGCGTACTCGACGCTGGGCTGGTTCCGCGACCCGGTGCTGTCGACGATGATCCCCGAGGGTCCCGAGGCGCTGGGCGAGCTGATCAACGTCATCCTCCACGAGTCGGTGCACGCGACGCTGTACCTCGCCGACCAGTCCGCGTTCGACGAGAGCCTCGCGTCGTTCGTCGCTGACGCGCTGACCATCGAGCTCCTGCGCGCCCGCTTCGGATCCGACTCGCCCGAGGCGCGCGCGTACTTCGAGGCCGACGCTCGCGGTGCGCGCTTCGTCGCCGCCATGCGTTCTGCCCACCAGGACCTCGACGCGCTCTACAAGAGCGCCGAGA
Source organism: Myxococcaceae bacterium (assembly GCA_046351675.1). Taxonomy (GTDB): domain Bacteria; phylum Myxococcota; class Myxococcia; order Myxococcales; family Myxococcaceae; genus Archangium_A. Next base: position 100,628 of record JAXLYB010000008.1, on the reverse strand, counting down.
GCGCGGAGACCAAGCGCGCGAAGAAGAAGGAACGCCTCGACGCGCTCCAGCAGGAGCTCGGCACGAAGCGCCGCTTGAACAACGCCGACCTGGTGGGGGTTCGCACCTACGACTCGGGGCACGCGGCCTTCGAGCGGCTGCGCGCGGCCTGCGGCTCGTGGTGGAAGGTGCTCGACGCGGTCCGCACGCTGGGGCCCACCGACTTCGAGCGGCCCCAGCAAGCGGAGTTCGACCAGGTCATCGACGCGCTGCGGGACAGGGCCTGCCCCGCGCGGCCGTGACCGTCACTTCGGCAGGCGCGTGGTGTCGAGCGGCTGGCTGTACTGCGTCATGCCGGCGAAGCCGCCGGTGCGCACGATGATGACCTTCTTCGGGTCACTCTTGAGCACCAGGCCCGTGTACGCGTAGCCGTCGGGGTGCTGCACCTTCTGCAGCTCGACCTTCTTCAAGATCTCGCTGTCCTTCGGGGCCTTGTTGCTCCACTTCACGAGGTGGTGGAACTCGTTGGCGCCGAGCGCGTTGAGCATCTGCGCCTTGGTGGGGATGGTCTGCGCCCCCTGGCCGCCGACGTTCGCCGACGCGGTGAGCGCGTCGATGTCGGCCGCGCTGAAGTTCTTGCCCTTGAACTGCGTGCCCGCGGGGAGCGACAGCGGGCCGTGGAACATGCGCATGCCGGCGATGCCGCCGAAGTTGCCGACGTAGAACTTGTTGGTCTTCGGGTCGACGTACGCCGAGCTGCTCATCATGTCGGCCGAGCCCGGGGGCGGCGGCGCGCTGAGCTGCACGCGAATGAGGCGGTCGCCGTTCGGCGCCTTCCACTCGCCCTTGGCGTTGGCCTTGGGCTGCTCGGCGATGGGGAGCGCGTTGCCGAAGCGCACCACCTTCAGCTGCTCGCTGATGGCGTGCTTCAACTTCGTCGCCGTCTTGAGGTCGGCGGCGCTGAGGGCGGCGGGCTTGGTGGACGCGGCGGCGGTGCTGCGGACTTGCTGCACGGGCATGGGTTTCTCCTGTCAGTGAAAAAGCGAGGGTGACGACGGCGGAATACACGCGAGGCGCGGTCGCTGTGCAATGACGCCGGTGCTGATCATGACCTTCCCGCTCGACGACCTCCTCGAGAAGACCAGCCGCACCTTCGCGCTCGCCATTCCGCTGCTGCCCACGCCGGCGCGCGAGGCGGTCGGGTTGGCGTACCTGCTGTTCCGCGTCGCCGACACCTTCGAAGACGCCGCGCGGTGGCCACGCGAGGCGCGCCTCGACGCGCTGGAGCAACTGGCCGAGGTGCTCGAGCTCGAGGGGCCTGAGCAGCACCGCGCGGCGAGCGTGCTGGTGCGGCGCGCGGCCGAGCGTCCCCCGGTGGACCACGAGGGCTACCTCGAGCTGCTCGGGGCGCTGCCGGGCCTGCTCGAGGAAGTGGCGCGGCTCCCGGAGCCGGTGCGCGCGGTCGTGTTGCGGCACACGCTGCGCACGACCGAGGGCATGGCGCGCGTGGTGACCCGCACCGACGAGCGCGGCAACCTCGCGCTGGCGACGCGCGCCGAGCTGCGGGACTACTGCTACGTGGTGGCCGGCATCGTCGGGGAGCTGCTGACCGAGCTGTTCCTGGTGCTGACGCCGTCGCTCTCTGATCAGGGCGCTGCGCTGCGCGCCGAGATGGTCGCGTTCGGCGAGGGGCTGCAGCTGGTGAACATCTTGAAGGATGCCGATGGCGATGCGGTCGAGGGGCGCGTGTTTCTGCCGGCGGCGATGCCGCGCGCCGACGTGTTCGCGCTCGCGCGGGCCGACCTCGAGGCGGGTGAGCGGTACGTGAGCGCGCTGCAGCGGGGTGGCGCGCCGGAGGGGTACCTCGCGTTCACGGGGTTGTCGCTCGCGCTGGCGTGGCGGGCGATCGACGGGCTCGAGCGGCACGGCGCGGGGCACAAGGTGTCGCGTGATGACGTGGGGCGGATCTTCGAGTCGCTGCAGGGCGTGCTCGAGCGTGGCGAGCCCGTCAGCCCCCGGGTGATCGCCGGCCCCCCTCTCCCCCTGGGGAGAGGGTTGGGGTGAGGGGTAACTCGTGTTGGGCAGTTTCTCTCCTCACCCTGACCCTCTCCTCTGAAGAGGAGAGGGAACTTGGTACCTTCACGCGCGATGTCCGAGCGCCTCAACGCCCAGCTCCTGCTCGACTACCTCGTCGAGCTCGGCACCGCGCTGATGACGGTCGGCTGCCCGACGCACCGCCTCGAAGAGCTGCTCCTCGCCGTCGCCCGCCGTGAAGGCCGCGAGGCCGACGTCTTCGCGGTGCCCACCGGCCTCTTCATCGGCCTGCGCACCCCCGAGGGCGAGCCCTCGATGACCACCATGGTCCGCGTGACCGAGTGGGCCAACGACCTCGAGCGCCTGTGGGCCCTCGACGAGGTGCTCAACGAGGTCGCCGACCGCACGCTCACCATCCCCGAGGCGCGGCAGCGCATTCGCGAAGTGCTGCGCGCGCCCTCGCCGTGGCCGCGGTGGGTGCAGCTGCTCGCCAGCGCGGCGGCGAGCGGTGGCGCAGCGGTCTCCTTCGGCGGCGGGGTGCTCGAGGCGCTGGTCGCGGCGGTCGGCGGCGTGGCGCTGCGCAGCACGATGCTCGCGTTGCGGCGCTCCGACGCGAGCGCGCGCGAAAACCAGCGCGCTGGCCCGACGGCCCAGGGCGGCATTCGCGTGCTCGAGAACCTGCTGGGCGGCGTGCTCGCCGGGCTCTTCGCCTGGGTCGCCAGCGCGCTCGGGCCCGCGCACCGCGAGGTGCTGGTGTTGAGCATCATCATCCCGCTCCTGCCCGGGCTGACCCTCACCACCGGCCTCGTCGAGCTGACGCACAAGAACCTCGTGGCCGGCACCGCGCGCATGATGCACGCCGCCATCACGCTGCTGTCCCTCGTGTTCGGCATCGCGCTGGTGGTGTGGCTCGAGACGTCGGTGGGCCTGCCGATCGCCGCGCCGCCGCTGCGGGAGAGCGCGCCGTGGTGGCTGGGCGGCCTCTCGACGTTCTTCGCCGCGCTCGGCTTCGCGATTCTCCTCGGGCTGCCGCGCGCGAAGATGAGCGTCGCGCTCTGGTCGGGCGCGGTGGTCTGGCTCGCATCGGCCTTCACCCGGCCGCTCGGCGGGCCGCAGGCGGCGTTCTTGAACGCGCTCGCCCTCGCGCTGGCGGCGAACGTCTGGGCACGCACCACGCGGCATCCGGCGCAGGTGCTGCTGATGCCCGGGCTGCTGCTCCTGGTGCCCGGCGCCTTGAGCTTCCGCAGCCTCGACTCGCTGCTGCGCGGCGACGCGGTCACGGGCCTCAGCGGCATGGCCGACGTCATCTTGATCGCCGCGGCGCTGGTGATGGGCCTGCTGGTGGCCAACGTCGCCCTGCCGTCGAACAAGTCACTCTGAAGCGCGAACTGGGGCCGCCGACTCGCCTCGCGGGGCACACCATTATAAGAGGTGCGCAGTTCAGCCCTTTTCACCCCCGGAGAGCCCCATGCAGAAGCCCACCAACCCGCCCGCGTTCGGCGCGAAGAGCTACGCCTTCACCGAGTACGTGCCGATCAAGAACTGGATCGGCGGCAAGTGGCAGGAAGGCTCGACCGGCAACTGGCTCGACGTCGAGAACCCGCGCCACGGCAAGGCGATGGGCAAGGTGACGCTGTCGACCGCGAAGGACGTCGCGGCGGCGGTCGAGGCCGGCAAGAAGGCGTTCCCCGCGTGGCGTGCGACGCCGATGCGTGAGCGTGCGCAGGTGCTGTACCGCCTCAAGCAGCTCATGGAGCGCGACCTCGACGAGCTCTGCTGGCTGGTGAGCCACGAGAACGGCAAGACGTACGCCGAGGGCAAGGGCGACGTGGAGAAGGGCATCGAGTGCGTGGAGTTCGCCGCCTCGCTGCACATGATGGCCGACGGTGGCCAGCTCGACGTGAGCCGCGGCGTGAACTGCCGCGTGACGCACGAGGGTCTGGGCGTGGTCGCCGGCATCGTGCCCTTCAACTTCCCGGTGATGGTGCCGCTGTGGATGATGCCGAACGCCCTGATGGCGGGGAACGCGTTCATCCTGAAGCCGTCGGAGGTCGTGCCGTACGGCGCGATGAAGCTGGCGCAGCTGCTCCAGGAAGCGGGCCTGCCTGACGGGCTCTTCAACGTGGTGAACGGCCAGCGCGAGTGCGTCGAGGCGATCGTCGATCACCCCGACATCAAGGCCGTCGGCTTCGTCGGCTCGACGAAGGTCGGGCAGATTCTCTACGCGCGCGGCGCGGCGACCGGCAAGCGCATGCTCTGCCTCGGCTCGGCGAAGAACCACGTGGTGGTGGTGCCGGACGCCGACGTGCAGCTCGCGTCGACCAACATCGTCGCCAGCTCGTACGGCTGCGCGGGTCAGCGCTGCATGGCCAGCTCGCTGATGGTCGCGGTCGGCGACGTGCAGAAGATCATCGACGGCATCGCCGCCAACGTGCGGAAGATCAAACTCGGCGAAGACATGGGCAGCATCATCTCGGGCGCGTCGCGCGAGCGGATCCTCAAGTACATCGAGGGCGCCGAGAAGGCGGGCGCGAAGGTGCTCGTCGACGGGCGCGGCCAGAGCGTCGAGGGCGCCGGCGGCCACTGGATCGGCCCCACCGTGCTCGACAACGTGACCATCGACATGCCGGCCGGCTGCGAGGAGATCTTCGGGCCCGTGCTGTCGATCGTGCACGTGAAGACGCTCGAGGAAGCCATCGCCCTCCAGCACAAGAGCCTCTACGCCAATGGCGCGGCCATCTTCACGCAGTCGGGCGCCGTCGCGCGCACCTGCGCCGATCGCCTCGAGGCCGGCATGGTGGGCGTGAACGTCGGCGTGCCGGTGCCGCGTGAGCCGTTCAGCTTCGGCGGGTTCAACAGCTCGAAGTTCGGCCACGGCGACATCACCGGGTGGGACGGCTTCCGCTTCTGGTCGCGCCCGAAGAAGGTCACCGAGAAGTGGGCCGCGCAGACCGACGCGAGCTGGATGAGCTGAAGAATTCGTCTCTCCTCACCCCGACCCTCTCCTCCTCGGAGGAGAGGGAGTTGGGTGTTCACAACGCGTCGGCGGCGCGCTTGAGCCGCTCGAGGAAATCACGCAGCTCCTCGGGCGAGGTGTCGTGCGCCAGCCCCGCGTACTCGTGCAGCTCGGTCGCGTAGCCCGCGCGACGCAGCTCGGCGACTGAGTCACGCGCGCTCGTCACCGGCACCGCGAGATCGTCTGCTCCGTGAAACGCGATCACTGGCGGCAGCGACGCGGAAGTGAGCGCCGCCGGGTACAGCGTGCGCGGCAGCAGCCCGCTGAGCGGAAAAGCCCCGGCGATCGCCTGCGGGTGCGTGACCGCGATCGAGAAGGCCATCACTCCACCCTGCGAGAACCCGGCGACGAGCGGCTTGCCGACGGTCGGGCGCGCGGCAACCAGCGCGGTGACGGCAGCGACGAGGCGGTTGGTCTCCTGCTTCACCACTGCCGCGGCGACGTCTTCGCGCGGGGAATCGAGCCAGAACCAGGCGCCTCCGCGCGGGTGACCGTAGGGAAAGATGAGGCGCGCGCGGCCCGGGTAGCCGGCGAGCAACGGCACCAGCGCCGCGGGATCGCCGCCCATCGGGTGCAGCGCGATGATCATCGGCACGCGCTCTTCGGCCCCGGCGCCGCCGGTCATCAGCTCGAGATACGGCACGCCGGCGATCTCGCCCCGCGTCGGTGCGGCGGGCGCGGGCGCGCGAGCCGGCGCGGCGGGCTGGCGCGGGCAGCCGAGGCCGAACACCACCACGCCGATGAGGAGCACCACGCGCATCGCTGGCGACCCTATTCGAAGCGACCTAGAACGCGCCCATGACCAGCCAGTACCTCGGATACCCGAACGAGTTCGCTGCGGAGCCCATGCCCACGCAGCAGATGATCGACCTCTGCAAGACGCACACGCTCTACACGTGGAGCGCGGGCAACCAGGTCAACCCGCTGCCCATCGCGCGCGCCGAGGGTGTCTACCTGTACACGCCCGAGGGGCAGAAGATCATCGACTTCAACGCGCAGCTGATGAGCGTGCTGGTCGGCCACGCGCACCCGCGGGTCATCGCGGCGATGAAGCGGCAGATCGACGAGCTGATCTTCGTCTACCCGCAGACGGCGACGCAGGCGCGCGCGCGGCTGGGCAAGCTCCTCTCGGAGATCATCCCCGGCATGTCGGCGTTCTTCTTCACGCTCGGCGGCGCGGAAGCGAACGAGAACGCGGTGCGCATGGCGCGGCAGTTCAGCGGCCGTCACAAGATCCTCGCGCGCTACCGCAGCTACCACGGCGGTACCCACCTCGCGATGAGCCTCACCGGCGACCCGCGCCGCTGGCCGAGTGAGCCCGCGTCGCCCGGCGTCATTCACGTGATGGACCCGACGCCGTACGACTACTCGTTCGGCAAGACCGACGAGGAGCGCACGAAAAACCACCTCACGTACCTCGAGGAGACCATCAAGTACGAGGGCCCGCACACCATCGCGGCGATGATCGTCGAGACGGTGACCGGCACGAACGGCGTGCTCGTGCCGCCGAAGGGCTGGTTCAAGGGCCTGCGCGCGCTGCTCGACAAGTACGGCATCCTCCTCATCTGCGACGAGGTGATGGCGGGCATCGGCCGCACCGGCAAGATGATGGCGTACGAGCACTTCGAGGTGACGCCCGACCTGGTGACGATGGCCAAGGGCCTGACCAGCTCGTACTTCCCGCTCGGCGCGGTCGGCATGAAGAAGGCCATTCACGACCACTTCCAGAAGAACGTGTACTCGGGCGGCCTGACCTACAACTCGCACCCGGTCGGCATGGCCACCGCGGAAGCGGTGCTGCGCGTGACGCTCGACGAGAAGCTGGTCGAGAACGCCGCGAAGCTCGGGCCCGTGATGCGCTCGGAGATGGACCGCCTGCAGAAGAAGCACCCCTCGGTGCTCGAGGGCCGCAACATCGGCCTCTTCGGGATGATCGACCTTCGCAAGAACAGCAAGAACGAGCCGCTCGCGCCGTACAACGGCTCGCACCCCGCGATGGGCAAGCTGGCGACGTTCTTCCGTGAGAACGGGCTCTTCACGTTCACGCGGTGGAACAACTTCACGTGCAACCCGCCGCTCACCATCACCGAGGCGCAGCTGAAGGACGCGTTCGCCATCGTCGACAAGGCGCTCGACATCACCGACGCGGCGTTCGAGGGCTGAGCGTGAAGGCGCGCGGTTGCGCCGCGGCGCTGGTGTTGTTCGCCGCGTGCGCGACCGAGCCCGTGGTCCCGACTCCGCCTCGGCCGCCGCCGAGGTTCGAGCGCCTCGACAAGGTGCTCGAGGCAGCGAGACAGAGCGGCTGCATGCGCGGGCTGATGCCGATTCCCGCAACGGTCATCGACACCGGCATCTTCAAGAACGTGCCGTACCAATCGTTCAGCAACGGCACGATCGAGCTCAACGGCTACGGAGATCCGTACGACCTCGTCGCGCTCGAGGCAGGCACGAAGCTCGACAACGACGCGGTGAAGACGTGCGTCATGCAGTTCATCGCCGATCAACTGCTGACGACCGCAGACCGCATGCGCGCGAGCCGGCTCACCCTCGCCAGCGCACCCTCGACGGTCGACGGGCTCACGCTGGAGCTCACGCAGCCGACCGCGGCTGATGCGTACGGCGCGTGGTGGTTCTCGATGGAACAGACCCACCAGGTCGCGGGCGCCGCTGCCTCGCAGCAAGAGCTCGACGCCATCGTCGCCTCGCCGGGCGCGTGGTCGGCGACCGCCGGGCTCTCACCCGCGCCGATGACCGAGTCGACGGGCTACACGTCCTACCGGCCGAGCAGTCCGGGCGGCCGCGTCTTCGTCCACGGCTACACGCGCAAGAACGGGACGTACGTTCACTCGTACTCGCGGCGGCGCTGAGTCACTTCTTCCCGGGCACCAGCACGTACGGCACGCTGACGGAGACCTCTTCGTCGAGCGCGCCGAACTTCACGCTCTCCATCGTCGCGCGCACGCAGCGCGTGAACTCGGGGCGCTCGAGATCGTCGTTCACGCGCACCGCGCCCACCTTGTTCGGCGGCGCGAGGTCGAGCTCGACCACCACCGTGCCGCGCAGCTTCGGCGTGGCCTTCAGCTCTGACTCGAAGCACGCCCGCACCGCGGCGCGCTTTTGATCAGCAATGAGACGCGCGATGGCGGCGCCGTTGCCGTCGGGCGCAACGGTCTCCGGCTCGACGGCCGCGGCTGCGACCGGCTCGGGCTCGACGGCCGGCTCTTCGGCAGGAGGAGGAGGCGGCGGCGGCGGCGCGACGGCCTCTTCGACGACGATTGGCGCGGGCGCGGGCGTGCTCACCGCGGCGGGCGCTTCGACCACCGGCGGCGCTTCGACTGCAACGGCCGACGGTGCGCTCGGCACCACCGCGGGCGTCACCTTTGTCGCGCGCGTCGGCTTCACGCGGCTCAACCGCTTCGGACCTGGCGCGATGGCCGGCGCGACCGGGGTCGAGGGAGGCGGAGGCGGCGGGGCGTCGACCGTCACTGGCCCGGCCGACCGCTCGAAGTGCACGAAGTCCTTCAAGGCGACGACGGCGACGACGACACCGACGCACACCACCGCGACGACCAGGCCGCGCGGACTGCGCCGGAGCCCGAGGGCCACTCCATCGAGATCGTCGGCGCTCCCGAGCATGGTGTCGATTCGTTGCCGGCCGCCGGGAAAGCGATCAACTTCGCCCTGCCGTGAGCCTGCGCCCCGCCCATGGAGTCCTCGCGCTGGCCCTCGCCCTCGCGGCGCTCTACCTGCCGCTGCTGCAGACACCCTCGCCCACCCTGGTCGCGGTCGCGCAGCCTCCGCCCTTCCCGCTCGCCAGCGTGTCGGCGCGCATCGACCACGCGCTCTTCGACGACGCGCCCGCCGTCCCGCACGCTGAGAGCTTCGCGCTGCTCGCCATCGCCGCGCTGCTCACCGGGCTCCTCTCGCGGCGGCTCGGCGCGAACGGCTGGCAGGCGCTCTTCGCCTCCGCGCTGATCGGCCTCCACCCCGCCTCGATCGAGGCGGTCGCGCGGCTCTCGGCACGCGGAGACCTGCTCGCGCTCGACTTCTCACTCGGCGCGCTGCTGCTCGTGCAGCGACCTCGTCTGCCGGCGCTCATCGGCGCCACGCTCTGCGCCGCGCTCGCGCTGCTCTCGAGCCCCGTGGCGTTGGCGCTCGCGCCGCTGGTGCTCGTCATCACGCTCACCGCGCCCGGCGCGCCGGTCGGCCTCGCCCGCGTCGCGTGGTTCCTCGTGCTCACCCCGGTCGGCCTCGTGGTCGCGACGTGGTCGATGACTGACTGGAAGCCGCTCCACGCTGCCGGCGTGCTCGGGCGACTCGCAGTGCAGACCGCGTGGCCGCGCGCGGTGGTGCCGCACCTCCCGTCTCCGGGCGTCCTCGAGTTGGTCCTCGGCGGCCTCCTCGTCGCCGCGACGCTCGTGGCCTTCCTCGCGCGGGGGCCGGTGTTGCTCCGCTTCGCGCTCGGTTGGCTTCTCGCGGCGAGCCTGCCGGTGCTCGGGCTGTGGCCGCTCGTGGCGCCGCTCTCCTCGGTGCATGCGCTCCTGCCGCTGGTGGGGCTCGCGGTTGCCGCGCGGGCGTTCTCGACCTCCGCGCACGCTGCGCTCGCGCTGGTGCTGACCCTCGCGCTGGGTGCGTGGTCGTTTCACGTCGAGCGTGCGTGGGAGGACGACGTGCACCTGGGCGAGGCGAATGTCGCGGCGTTCCCCGACCTCCCGGCGGCGCACCATGCCTGGGGTCTCGCGCTCGCGGACGTGATGAACGGCAGTGCGCGGACGGAGTTCGAGACTGCCGCGCGCCTCGCCGCTGAGCAGCACGACGACGCCACGCTCACCGCCGCGGAGCTCGTCCTCGGTCAGCTCTCGCTCGCGGGCGCGCCCGACGCAGCCGAGGCCCACCTGCGGAGGGCACGGTCGACGCCTGCGGGGCTCGCGTCACCCGAGGTCGCGGTGCTCCTCGCTCGCAGCCTCGCGGCACAGCAGAGAGAGGTCGATGCGCTCACCGTGCTCGAGGAGCAGTGGTCGCGCACCCCCGCTCCCGCCCTCGCGAAACTCGGAGACGAGCTCGCGCGTCGAAGCGCTGACGAGGACCAGCAACGCGTGTGGGACTCGCGCATGAGGAGCGTCCGATGAGAAGAAGCGGCCTCGAGGCCAGCGGCGTCGTGACTCCTCCTCACCCCGACCCTCTCCTCCTCGGGAGGAGAGGGAGTTTGCTGCTCCTCTTCGTGCTCGCGACACCTGCCTTCGCCGGCGAAACGGGCACGGTCTGCCTGCGCGTCGCGACGTGGTCGTTCCCCAAGGGTGCTTCGATGCCCGGCGCCACGCCGCACCCCATCAAGCGCTTCACGGTGCAGGTCGACGAGGGCGAAGCGCACGACGTCACCGAGCGCGCGTGGCTGCTCGAAGGGCTGGCGCTCGAGGGCAAGCACACCGTGCGCGTGCGCGGCGACGGCACGCTGCGCGAGACCTTCTTCTTCACCTTCAAGGACCGCGGGCCCACCCTCGAGCTCACGTACGTCGGCTTCTACGACTCGTGGCGACTGGGCGCCGCGAAGAAGCCCTGCCCGGTGCCAGCGCCCTAGAGCCGCGCACCGACCTGCAACCCAACCTGGTGCACCGGCAGCTTGCCGAGCTGCACGCGCGTCTTGCCGTCGGGGCCGAGATCGCTCGCCGTGAAGTTCGTCTGCTCGACCGACAGCAACACGTCGAGCCCGGCCTTGCCCAGCAGCGGGAAGCTCAGCGCGAAGCGGTTCTTGTACGGCACCCCGGGAATGCCGAAGAAGCCGGACGCCTCGAGGATGACCTGGTTCTGTTCGAAGAAGCGCAGCGCCACGCGCGCCGCCGGCTCGAAGTGGAAGCCGCCTGCGTTCAGCTCTCCGACCGCCATGTGCATCAACCCGACGCGCGCGCCGGCCATCACCGAGAACCACGGCAACCGCAGCCCGGCGACGAGCGTGTAGTGGCCGTCGAGCGCGAACGCGAAGCCTGTCTCGCTCCCGCTGTCGTACTCGCGGCTCTTGAAGAGCTTGATGCCCATCGCCAGCCGCAGGCCGATCTCGTCGTGCACCGCGAAGAAGTAGCGCAGGCCGAGCCACTCGAGCGGGCTGTAGTGGCCCTCGAGCGCGACCATCAGGCCGGGGTTGGCGCCGACGTCGGTGAGCTGAATCTCGCCGGGCACGATGCCGACGTGGAAGTCGACGAACTCGTTGGGGGGGTAGATGCCCGCCTGGTACGTCTCGGTCGACACCGACACGTCGCGGTTGTTGGCCGCCGCCGTCTTCTCCCAGCCGTCTGACACCACCTGCATGCCGGTCGACTCGTACGGCGTGGCGTCTGCGAATTTCCCCTCGGGCGCGCCGCCGACCACCGAGCCGCCCTCGCTCGACAGCAGCTTCGCGCTCTCGCTGCTCGCGACGCCGGTCAACGCGAACAGCTGCCGACCGACCTCGTCGTCGACCTTGCCGTCGATCAACGCCGCGCGCACGAAGGCGTCGATCGCCTCGTCCTTGTTGCCGGCCTTCACCGCCGCGCGCCCCGCCTCGAGGGCCACCCGCACGCGGTGCTGCTTCCACTGCGCGCGCAGGTCTTCGACCAGCTTGCTGCCGAGCATCGACGCCGCCGAGCGGAGCTGCTCTTCGCCGGTGAAGCTCTTGTCGAGCTCCTGCCGCCGCGTCTTCACCGGGTCGTTCTTCGCGCGGCCCGGCACCTCGTACGAGAAGGTCTGCGCGACGCGGCTCGCGTCCTGGTCGAAGTTGGCGGTGAGCACCGTGCCCTCGTCCGTGGTGAAGCGCGCCTCGGCCGACACGTGCGCCACCCAGGTGTGCACGCCGACCGTGTACGCCACCGAGTCCTGCACCTCCTTCTCGACCGGCACGTCGCGCGTCTCGAAGACCGGGAACGCCTTCGTCTCGTAGTCGGGCACCGTGCAGAGGCCCTGCCACGTGTAGCCGGGCAACGAAGACGACTGGTTGCACTGCACCTGGTGCGAGCCGGTCTGCACCTGCTCGTAGCGCGTGCCGACCTGCACCTGCTGCTGCTCCATCACCGTGCGCAGCTGGGTGTACGACTCAGAACGCTGCTGGCTGTCGTGCTGCAAGTCGGCCGAGCAGCGGCGCACGTCGAGCGTGAGTCGCCCCGCGGGGCCGCTGCCGAACGAGCCGGCCACGACGGGCGCCACCGCGCACGAGCCGTTGACCGCGGGAGTGAACGCCAGCGACCGCTCGACGCCCAGCTCCTTGCGGACCGCGCTGCGCAGCGAGGCGTCACCCCCGAGCGCCTGCGACATCGACGCGTAGAGGAACGCGCGCCCGGAGTTCCCCGCGGCCTTCGCACGCTCGAGCGCCTGCGCGCTGCCCGCCTTCGCGTACTCGGCCATCGCGGCCTGCAGCGGCCCCGGGTCGACCCGCGACGACCACGGCGCGAGCCGCAGCACCGCGCCGAAGTAGTCACCGCGCTCGGCGTCGGGCTTCACCGCCTCGAGGAACCGAGCGACGTTCTCGCGCAGCATCGCGTCGGCGAACGACACCGCGGGAGTCCCAGCGCCGAGCCGCCGCGCGTCCAGGCGCAGCGTCACCGAGCGCTCGAGCTGGTTGCCGGCCGTCGCGACGGCCATGGGCTCCACGCGCGCCGTCGCGAACTTCTCGAACTCGAACGCGAGGCGCGCGTCGGTCGCTTGCGGCACACCGGCCCGGCGCATCGCCTCGCGCCACTGCAGCAGCAGCGTGAGCCGCTGACGCCAGTCGGTCGCCGGAGGCAGTGGCACCTTCAACGCCTCGTCGAGCCGGGCCGCGAGCGCGTCGAGTTGGCGCTGCGTGCCGCCCTGGGCGCGCAACAGCTCGAGCAACTCCAGCAGGGCGTTCACCCGCTCTTCGACCTGCGCACTGGTGGGCGTCGGCCAGTCCTCCACGCGCAGCTTGAAGGCGACCGCGTTGTCGATGCGCGTCATCACGGGCACGGTCGCGGCCCCCGCGCGCATGTCCTTGCGCGTCGCGAGCAGGCCCTTCACCGCTTCGACGCCACTGCGCCGCTCGCTGCGCGCGATGGCGTCGGTCGCGATGGGCGACCACTTGCCCTCGAGAATGCGCAACCGCTTGTCGCGGAGGTGCTCGTATTCCCAGTCGATGATGGGACGCTTCTGCATCGCGTCGCGGTAGGCGCCGAGCGCGCCGTCTTCGTCGCCGCTCGCCAACAACGAGTCGCCGCGCACTTCATCGACCGACGCGCAGCCCGCGAGCACCAGGCACACCACCACTGAAACGACTCTCACGGCGCGTGAGTCTGGCGCATCAGAAGAACTGGTACACGCCGAAGCTGAAGCCGGGTGCCGGGCGACCCGTCAGCGTAACCGCCACGTCGGCGCGAATGCCGGTCTTCACGAGGCGCGGCGAGAGGAGGCGCAGCCCGCCTCCGACGCTCAGCAACGGTTGAATGCCACGCCCGTCATCGGTGAGCGCGCCGTCGACGAACACCGCGCCCATCAGCGCCACCCACATCGTGTCGAAGATGACGCCGCGCGCCTCGAGGTTGCCGAGCGCGAAGCGCTGCGTGCGAATGAGCGAGTCGGCGTAGCCGCGAATCAGGTCGAGGCCGCCGAGCCAGAAGCCGAGCTCCACCGGCGCGTCGGTCGACAGGCCGAACTGCGCGCGCGCCGCGAGGTTGAAGCGCTCGCCCAACAGTTGGAACCACAACAATTCACCGAAGAGCTGCGCGTAGAGGCGCTCGGGGCCCGACGACGCGACGCCCAGCACCTCGCGCAGCTCGAAGCTCCAGCCCTTCTGGCGCAGGCGCACGGTGTCGACGCGGCCGAGCCGTTGGAACCAGGTGAGCTGGCCAGCGACGAGGAGCGGCGGCGGGTTCGACGGCCCCTCGAGCGGCGCGAGGTATTCGTCGCGGATGACCTCGAGCTTCAAGCCGGTGCGCGTGAGGTCGTTCAGCTCGCCCCACAAGTCGAGCGTGCCCTGCAGGCGACGGCGCACGTACTCGGGCCGCGGACGGAACAGGAAGTCGAGCTGCACCGTGCCGACGAGGCGCTTGTTGAAGAGGCGCGGGTCGCGCAGCCAGCCCTGCCCGCCGTTGTATTCGCCGAAGCGCTCGTAGCGCACGCCCCACTCGAGGAAGCGGCCGAACCAGTTCACGTCGTTCGCGCCGACGCGGAACCACCAGCGCCCGCCGCCGATGCCGAACGAGAAGAGCGGGTTCAACGTGAAGCGCTCTTCGATGACGTACACCGCGACGCGGCGACCGTCGGGCCGCAGCTCGACGCGCGGGTCGATGCGGCTGAAGAGGTCGGTGTTCCACAGGCGCGTGGTGCCGAGTTCCCAGTCGGCGTGGCTCACCTCTTCACCCGCGTGCCACGGGAGTTCGCGCACCACGACGAACTCCTTCGTCCACGAGACGCCCTGCACCTCGATGGCGTCGATGCGCTGCGGCCAGGTGTCGCTCGGCTCGTAGGTCACGCCCGCGTCGGCGCTCTGCGCGAGCGCGAGCAGCACGACGAGGGAGATCACGGCTTCCCCGCGGCGTCCACCACCGAGCGGAACAGCACCTCGAGCCCGCGCTTCACTTCCTTCACCGGCACGCGCTCTTCCTTGCCGTGCATGGTGCCGAGGAGCTCGCTGTTGATCTCGAACGGCACCAGCCCGTACGCCTTCACGCCCTTCGGCCGCGCGAGGTTGGAATCGGTGAAGCCCGGAGAGAGTGCGGGGCCGACCACCACGTCAGGCCGCCCGTGCGTGAGGTGCCGCTCGAGCGCCTCGAAGAACGGGTCGTCCCACGGAGATTCCGTCGCCGGCTCGCGCTGCAGCACCTTCACCTCGATGTCGGGCCCGAGCAGCGCGCGCAGCTCGGCGAGCACCTCGTCACCCGACGAGCTCGGCAGCACGCGGCAGTCGACGATGGCGCTCACCTGAGAGGGGATGACGTTCGGCGCGCTTCCGCGGCCCTGGAAGCCGGTGACCTGGCAGGTGTTGGTGATGGCCGCGCGCGTCGGCGGCACGGCCATCAGCTTGCCGGTGACGAGCCCGTCGACGAGCGACGGGTGGTTGAGCACGAAGCCCGAGAAGCCGCCGTGCTGCGCACCCGCGCGCGCGAGCAATTCGTAGAGCGCGGGGTGAATGGTGCGCTTCGGCTCACGCGCCTGGATCTTCGCCGCGGCGTCGATGAGCTTGCCCGGCGCGCGCCCCGGCACCGGCGTCGAGCCGTGCCCCGCTTCGCCCTTCGCCACGAGCTCGAGCCACAGCACGCCCTTCTCCGCGACGGAGATGGGGAACACCGTCTGCCCCTCGAAGAGGATGCCCGGCAACCCGATGCCGCCCTCGTTGATCAACACGCCGCAGTCGAGCTCGGGCCAGTGGTGATCGACCACGTCGTGCATGCCGCCGTTGGCGACCTCTTCGTCGGCGACCGCGATGAGAATGACGTCACGCTTGAGCGGCACGTGGTGGCGCGCGAGCAGCACCATCGTCATCAGCTCGATCGCGCCCATGCCCTTCATGTCGAGCGCGCCGCGGCCCCACACGAAGCCGTCCTTGATGGCGCCCGAGAGCGGCTGCGCGTCCTTCGGCCATTGATCAGCCTCGGCGCTCACCACGTCGACGTGCGAGAGCAGGCAGAGCGGCTTCTCTTCCGGCGTTCCGGTCGCCTTCAGGCGCGCCATGAGGCTGCCGCGGCCCGGTGCGAATTCCCAGGTGGTGCTCTCGAGGCCCGCGGCGCGCAGCTCGGCCGCGATGAACTCCGTGCCGCGCGTCTCGTTGCCCGGCGGGTTGGTGGTGTCGACCTGCAGGTAGCGCGAGAGCAGCTGCACCGCTTCGTCGCCGCTCGCGTTCCAGTCGATGGCGTCGGACAACTTCGCCAGCGCCGGGTTCGACGGGCCCACCACGCGCGGCGCGACGCACCCCGTTGCGAGCACCAGGAAGCACAGGACGGGGCGGATCATCGAGGCGCGGCTCCTACCACGGCCGGCTGCAATCACCCGCCGGGACCTGCGTACTGATGGCCATGAACGACACCGCTACGAAGACCTGCCCTTCTTGCCTCGGAGCCATCGATTCGCGCGCTTCCCGCTGTCAGCACTGCGCGCAGCGCCAGCCTGATGTCGGGTTGCACCGCGATGTTCCGGGCAAGGCCATCGGTGGGGTGTGCGCTGCGGTCTCGCAGCACTTCAACGTCGACCTCACGCTGCTGCGCGTGCTGTTCATTGCGAGCATCGCGTTCACCGGGGGGTTGGTGTTCTGGGTGTACTTCGCGACGTGGCTGATGACGCCGTTCGAGGCGAATGGTCGGTCGCCGGCGACGAAGGCGATCGACTGGCTCGGGAATTTGTTCTCGCCTCGGACCGGTGGCGTTGAATCCGTGAAGTGAGAGGTGAGGGTTTCTCCTCACCCCGACCCTCTCCTCCTCGGAGGAGAGGGAGTTAGTGGCGGCTGAAGATGCTCATCATCAAGAAGAACCCGCCGCCCCACACCAGCGTCAGGCCCAGCCCCGCGAGCGCCTGCATGCGCCCCTCGAGCTCCGGCCTTCGCGCGGTGCGAATGAGCGACGCGATGCCGCTGATCAGCGCGGTCGCGGCCGCCAGCACCGACAGCGGCACGGTGCACCAGCCGAGCATCAAGATGACCGAGAAGAGCAGCAGCACCACCGCGGCGATGCCCGCGGCGAGACACAGAATCGAGAGACCATCGGCGGGGCGCTCTGCTTCAGGCATGCGCCGGGGCTCTTCTCACAACTTGTCGCACTCGGGGTGCCCCGTGATGACGCCCACGGGAATGACCTTCTTGTAACCATCAGCCAGTGACTGCCAGCGCGTCTGGTTCTGCGTGCAGGTGTACGTCTTCCCGTCGGCGCCCTTGAGCGAGAGCGTGTAGTTCTCGTGGTGGCCGCCCTCGCGCTCGCAGCCCAGCGAGTTGCCGGTGCGCGAGAGGGTGAACTTCGGCCAGGCAGGAGCGGGATCGACTCCGGCGCCCGCGGCCTTCGCGCTGCGCGACACCTTCCAGCGATCGACCGTGTAGTAGCACTTGTCGTCGTAGACCGGCTCCGAGCGGTACTTGGTCTTGCACTCTTCGCGGCGCTCGAACGTGCCATCGCCGCGGTCGACGTTGCGCGTGGTGCACGTCTCGCCGTCGGGAATCTGCTTCGTGCTGCGCTGCTCGCGGCGACGCGACACCGAGTACGCGTCGTTGGGCGTGGAGTCGCACCACGACGAGTCGCTCACCGCGCGCAGCTCCTCGATGTCGATGGTGCGGTCCCAGCTGTGGGCCGTCACGGTCATCGCGACGTCCTTCGTCCAGAACATCGCCACCAGGCAGAACGCGATGGCGAGCACCACCACGCCGCCGATGATGTACGGCCACTTCGACTTGCCCTGCGCGGGCTTGACCTGGTTCGGCTTGGGCGCCGCGCTCGACTTGTCGGCCACGCGCGCCACTTCCGCCGCGCCGTCTTTCGGGCTGCCGCAGTTGCGACAGTTGTTGGCCTTCGCGCCGTTGGGCGTCTGGCACGCGTTGCAGGCCCAGTCGGCGCCGTCGTACTGCGTGTTCGCGGCGACCTCCTTGCCCGGCGGAGGGAAGTAGCGCTTCGTCGCGTCTTGCTGCGCGCCGCAGCTCGGACAGAAGCGGTTGCTCTTGCCCAGCAGCGCCTTCGCGTCGCAGTACGCGCAGTCCCAGAACATCTCGAAGACGCCGACCACCTTGCCGCGCTCGCCGGCGACCGGTTGCGCCGAGCGCTCGACGCCCTTGCCCAGCTTGCCGCCGCTGATGCGCTGCAGCTCGCCGCCGTCGAACCACGTGGTGCCGCACGACTCGCACAGGTCGAGCTCGATGCCCTTGTGCACCAGCGGCTTCATCGCGCCCTTGCCGCACGCGGTGCACGCGAGGGGATCGGAGTTCCGCTGCTTGCCTTCCTGGTGCTTCACCATCACCTGCAGGTCGGTGAGCGAGAGGCCGAGCGAGGTGAAGAACTTCTGCGCGGTGTCCCACTTCACCTGCACGCCGGCGCACTTCGGGCACGTGTGCGCCTCGGTGCCGGGGCCGAACACGTCCTTCGTCGGGGTCAACGGCGTCGCGTCACGCGGGCAAACGGGGGTGGCCATGGGCGCGCAGCGTACCTGCTCGACGGACGAATTCATGCGATGAAGCGGCCATGCGAACTGCCCTCCTCGCCCTCGCTGCCGTCGCGCTCTCGGCCTGCGCGCCCGACTTCACGCTCGGCACCTTCAACTTCCAGATGACCGGCACCGACACGCAGACCGCGCCGAATTCCAGCAGCTCCGCGGTGAGCGGCGTGGGCACCATCGCCATCACCACCGGCAAGACCGTCGACTACGTGCTGACGCTCGCGCAGAGCGACACCGACCCGTGCGTGCTCGAGCTGACGCAGGACGAGAAGACGCGCGCCATCAGCATCAACGCCATGCAGAAGTGCACGTTCAACTACAACGGCGGGTACGTGAACGCGACGGTCACCACCGGCACCGTGACGCCCGACACCATGAAGGGTGAGACGCTCAACGTGGTCATCAACTACTCGTACGCGGGCACCGTGATCGGCATCAACTTCGCCGGCAGCGGCATGCGCACGTACGCCGGCACGCGTCGCTGATGCCGCTGCGGCTCTTCCGCGTTCCGGCGCTCCGCTTCGAGCCTGATCAGCTCTACCGGGTGCCGACCGCCGACGGGTCCGCCATCGCGCTGGGCCGCTACCACCCGCGCGGGCCCCGCCGCTTCGAAGAGCCGGTGCTCCTCGCGCACTCGCTGGGCACCAACCGCTTCAACCTCGACTTCGACGAGACGTACTCGCTGGCGCGCTTCCTCGCGCGGCGCGGCTTCGAGGCGTGGGTGCTCGAGGTGCGCGGGCACGGCCTGGGCGGCAGCGCGCTCGGCGCCACCTTCGACACCGAGGTCGAGCACGACGTCACCGCGGCGCTGACCGCGATTCTCTCGACCGGCGCGCAGAGCGTCTCGTGGGTGGGGCACTCGCGCGGCGGGCTGCTCGCGTACGCGCACCTCGCGAAGAACCCGACCGCGCCCATCTCGGCCATCGCCACGCTCGGCAGTCCGTTGAGCTTCGACGCGCAGCCCGGCGTGGTGCGCTTTCTCGCGGCGGTCGAGCCGACGCTGCAGCTGCCGCTGCTCCCGCTCTCGCTGGGCGGCAAGGCGTGGCCGCTCGGGTTGCCGCCCGACCCGGTGGGGAAGTACCTGCTCAACGCCGAGCACGTCGACCCGGTGGTGGTGCGCCAGGCGATTCAATTCGTCGCCGCCGACATCGCCGGTGGCGTGGCGAGGCAGTTCGCGCGCTGGGTGCGCCACGGCACGTTCGATTCAGAGAGCGGCTTCGACTACCGCGCGGGCATGAAGGCGGTGCGCACGCCGGTGCTCGCCATCGCCGGCGCACGTGACTTCCTGGTGCCGCCTTCCGCCTCGCACCTCGTGCAGAACCTCACCTCGGGACCCGTGGAGACCGTGCTGGCAGGCAAAGCCGGCGGCTTCAGCGTCGACTTCGGGCACGGCGACCTCGCGCTGGGCCGCACCGCGCCGACCGAGCTCTTCCCCCGAATCGCCGAGTTTCTGGCACGGCATTCGGCGAAGCGCTGAGGCCGCGGTTAGACTTCGAACTCGATGTCGTCGCGCCACATTCTGCTCGAGAGTCCTTCCCTCGGCCGTCGCGTTCACGTGTGGACCTACGGGACCCACGGCCGCCCGGTCATCGTCTTCCCTTCCAACGCCGGCATCGCCCACGAGTGGCAAGCCAGCGGCATGGTCGACGCGCTCGGCCCCTGGCTCGCGAAGGGGCACCTGAAGCTCTACTGCCCCGAGAGCAACGTCAGCCAGACGTTCTCGAGCGACGGGCCCATCGACGAGCGGATGCACCGGCACCGCCAGTACGAGGACTTCATCGTCGAGACGCTGGTGCCCTTCATTCGCGAGGACTGCCGGGCGCCGCGGCTGCGCGTGACGTCGGCGGGCTGCAGCATGGGCGCGATGTACTCCGCGCTCTTCGCGCTCAAGTTCCCCGAACTCTTCAAGAGCGCGCTGTGCATGTCGGGGCGCTACCGCGGGTCGGAATACGCGCGCGGCGGCCAGTACAGCGAGTCGCTCTACTTCAATGATCCGCTCGCCTTCGTGCCCGGCCTCGGCGGCGCGGCGCTCGAGCGCGTGCGGCGTCACACGCACCTCACGCTCGTCGTCGGGCGCGGCGCGTTCGAGGGGCGCTGCCTGCCCGAGACGCTCGAGCTCGGGAGCTGGCTGCACCAGAAGCGCGTGCCCAACCACGTCGGCGTGTGGGGCACCGACGTGAAGCACGACTACACGTGGTGGCGGAAGCAGGTCGCGCACTACCTGCCGCAGCTGATCAGCTGACCCGCCTCACGGCGTCGCCTCGAGCCGCAGCTCGTCACCAGGGTTGGCCTTCTCGTTGCCGGGGACGACCCCGATGAGCGGGTCGAGCCAGGTCATCTCGACCAGGCTGAGCCGCGACTTCGTGGCCGAGCCCTTGAAGTTGATGACCTTGCGGCTGCCCACCAGCGACAGCACCTTCTGCCGCGCGGCCGCGTCGTCGATCTGCGTGAGCGTCGACGGCAACACGATGGCCGCGCGCAGCACCGCGCTCTGGCCCTGGTCCCAGTAGTCGGTCGGCCGGTGCGAGAGCGTCATCGAGTGCACGTGCTGGAACGAGAGCGTCAGCGGCGCGCCGTTCACCGTCACGGCCCGGCCGCCGACGAACAGCCGCGCCTCCGCGGGCGAACACTGGATGTTGAAGTTGCTCAGCCGCAGCTCGACCGACACCGGGCTGCCCTGCCGCGTACCGCTCAACGTGCCCGCGAGCGCGAAGTCGGCCGGCGCGACGACCGGCGGCGCGGCCCGGCCCGAAGCGTTGAGGAACGGGCCACACACCTTGCGACCCGTCTCCTGGAACGACCAGCTCGCGTCGTTGATTCGCTTGAAGAAGAAGCCCGTGCGGCCCTGCTTCACACCCTCCACGCGGAGCACGCGCGCGGCGTTGCCCTGCCCGTCCTGGAAGATGGTGATGGTGCGGGTGATGAGGCCGTCGGTCACGTCGGGCTGGCGGCGCCAGTCTTCGGCGGGCAGCGCGCGGGTGTCGCCCGAGGCGGCCGTCAGCGCGAACGAGTAGGTCAGCGTGTCGTTCTCGCCCGACGTGTCGTAGTCGTAGAGCCGCGTGTACATCGCGCCGTCGGTGCCGATGAGGAAGGTGGTCGACGCGCTGCTGCTCAGGTTCTCGGCGAAGAAGGTGCCGCGCCCGGGCATGCAGATCTGCCGGCTCCAATCGTTGGGCAGCCACCAGTCGTTGAAGTGGAGCGTGCGGCCGTTCGCGCCGAGCCGGTACACGTGCGCGACGCCGTTGCCGACGTTGTGCGTGGTGCCGAGGCGGTCTTCGTAGCGGTCGACGCCCGCGCGCTGCGAGTCCGAGACCGACCAGCCGTACGTGGTGGGGAACTCGGTGACCATGCCCGCGCCCGTCGCCGCGGGGTGACCCCACGAGTCCGACCACACCAGCGTCGAGACGTTCTGCGTGAAGTCGGTGCCCCGGTAGAAGACGCCCGCGGGCGAGATGGCGTGCAGCCACGTGCCGTCGGCGGAGATCTCCGAGACCTCGTCGGGCGCGGTGAAGTGCGTCAGGCCTCCACCCGCGGGCACGCCGGTGCCGAGCAGCGCCCACGAGCCCGCCGGCCGCCCCGCCTCGGTGTTCGGCTTCACGTAGATGAGCCCGTCGTGCAGCGCCACGTACCACTGGCGGTTGAACGACTGCGTCTTCGAGCGGAAGAAGACCTGGTCGGGCAGATCGTCGTCGGTGCCGGCGAAACACTCGACGCCAGCGTCGCTCGCGTTGCCACCACCCTGCCCGGCACCGCCGCCGGTCAACCCGCCGCCCGTCAGCCCACCGCCACCCGCGAGGCCGCCGCCGGTGCCGCCACCGCTCGCGCCGCCACCGCTCGCGCCGCCACCCGCACCGCTGCCAGCCGTTCCACCGCCCGTGATGGCGCCACCACCGCCGCCCGCGCCCAGGGCAGGAAACGAGCCCGCATCCACCGGCGTCTGAGGGGCTCCACAGCCGACGAGCAGCAGCGCCACCGCGCACTTCGCAACCGAATCGAGGTTCATGCCGTGAGGGACACGACGACTCGCCCGACCGTCGCACGGCATCGCAAGGCGCTGAATTGACTGAGTTCCACGTGTTTGACGCGATGGTCGCGCCGGCCGCCGTGTCGTCTGCATAATGCGGCCGTGCGGTGGGCGAAGACGTTGGCGATCGATCCACACCTCGACCCCATCGTGCTCGAGGACCACTTCGCGCGCGCCGCGGCGCTGCTGCCCGGCGTCGAGCTCTCGCCCGAGCGCTTCGACGAGCGCGTCGCGCGGGCCCTCGAGAACGCCGACGCGCGCCTCGACTCGCTCCACCTCGCCGACCTCTATCTCGCCGCGGCGTGCGAGGCGCGTCACCCGCTCGCGTTGGTGCGGCTCGACGAGCTGCTGGTCTCGCTGCGCCCGGTGGCCCAGCGCGTGGTGAGCGCGAGCGACGAGGTGCTCCAGCAGGCGCGCGTGAAGCTCGTGGTGGGCGACGAGGGTCGCCTCGCCGACTACGGCGGCCGCAGCCCGCTGACCCACTGGCTCAAGGCCACCGTGCTCAACCTCGCGCTCAACGTGCGGCGCGCCCAGCGCTCGGCTGACTCGCTCGATGACCCCGACCTCGCCATCTTCGAGGTGCGCGACGTCGCCGAGTTCCCCGACGAGACGCTCTCGCGCGAGCAAGCGCGGGTCGTGCTGCGCGAGGCGCTCCGCCGGGCCATGGCGCGGCTGACGCGCACCAGCCGCTCGATTCTGCGGCAGCACTACCTCGACGGCGTGACGCTCGAGGGGCTCGCGCGCTACCACGGCGTGCACCGCGCGACGGTCGCCCGCTGGCTCGCCGAGGCGAAGGAAGTGCTGCTGGGGCACCTCGAGTCCGAGCTCCACGGCCAGCTCGACAGCCTGCTGGGGCAGGTGCGCAGCCGCGCGACGCTCGGGCTGCGGAGCCTGCTCACGTCGGTGAATTGAGGAATCGCGATGGCGTGCCTCACCGCAGAGCAGGTCGTCGCGCACCTCGGCCGGCGCCTCTCGCGCGCGGAAGACGACGCGGTGGTCGAGCACCTCGACACCTGCGCCGCGTGCCGCGAGTTCGTCTCGGCCGCGCTCGAAGCGGGGCTGGGGCCGAGCGACGAACTCGCCGCGCCTCGGGCCGAGTCGCTCGAGGCGCCGCACCCGCGCCGGCTCCTCCCGGGCACCCTGGTCGGGCGCTTTCTCGTGCTCGAGCGCCTCGGCGCGGGCGCGATGGGCTCGGTGTACTCGGCGTACGACCCGCGGCTCGAGCGCAAGGTGGCGCTCAAGCTCCTGCACCCCGGTCGGCAGGGCCAGGGCGCGCTGCTCGACGAGGCGCGCGCGCTCGCGCGGCTCTCGCACCCCAACATCACCGCCATTCACGAGGTCGGTGAGCACACCGACCAGCGCGCCTTCATGGCCATGGAGCTCGTCTCGGGCGTGACGCTCGAGGCGTGGCTGCGCGACGAGCGGCGCTCGCCAGCCGAGGTGCTCCACGTCATGCGCCAGGCCGCCGACGGCCTCGCCGCGGCGCACCGCGCGGGCCTCGTGCACCGCGACTTCAAGCCCAGCAACGTGATGGTGAGCGCCGAGCAGCGCGCCTTCGTCACCGACTTCGGGCTGGTGAACGCCGACGAGGGCCACGGCCCGGCCGGCACGCCGGCGTACATGGCGCCCGAGCAGCTCGCGGGTGGCAAGGCCGACGCGCGGAGCGACCAGTTCGCCTTCGCGTGCACCTTGTACGAGGCGCTGGCTGGCGTGCGGCCCTTCGACGGCACCACCTTCGCCGACCGCGCCGACGCGATTCGTGCACGCCGCTTCGCACCGGGTGGCGCTGACGTGCCCCGCTCGCTGCGCCCGGTGCTCGAGCGCATGCTGGCTGCCGAACCGGCCGAGCGCTTCGAGAGCATGGACGCGGTGCGCGCGGCGCTCGAGCCCCGCACACGCCGCACGCGCACGCTGACCCTGAGCGCCTTCGTCGTGCTGGTGCTGCTGGGCCTCGTGCTGCGCCCCGGCGCGCGCCGCGACGACCCCTGTGGGCAGGCGGTGCCCGAGGTCACCTCCAGCTGGGACGACGCCCGCCGCGAGCGCCTGCGCCAGTCGCGGCCCGGCACCGGCACCGGCGAGCTCGAGTCGCGGCTCGACGCCTACGCCGCGCGGCTGACCGACGCGTTCCACGCCAACTGCGTCAGCCACGAGCGGCGCGAAGACGTCGACGCGGTCTTCCAGAAGCGACGCGCCTGCCTGCTGCGGGCCACCGCGGTGCTGGGCGCGACGGTGAGCGGGTTGCAGCAACCCGCGGGCGCAGAACCTTCGACGGTGGAGAGCCTGCTGGGCATGCTCCCCGACCCGCAGCGCTGCCGGAGTGGCGACGTGCTCTTCGAGCCCGACTTGCCTTCCGACGCCGAGGTGGCGACCGCGGTGAACGAGGTGCGCGTCGAGCTGGTGCGCCTCGAGACGGCCTTCGTGCTCTACCAGTGGCGCGAGCGCTTCCCCGACCTGCTGGCCCTGCAGGCCCGCGCGCACGCGATCCACTACCCGCCGCTCACCGCGCAGGTCGATCGCACCGTCGGCAAGTGGCAGTTCGCGGCTGGCGCCTGGGCCGACGCGCATCGTTCGCTGCTCGACGCGGCGTCGGTCGCGCTGTCGATCGGCCAGGACGAGGTGGCCGTGGAGTGCCTCAACGTGCTCTCGACCCTCGACTCGCTCCGCCTCGACCGACCCGAGGAAGCGCAGGCCTTCAGCCAGCTCTCGCTCGCGATCTCGGACCGCCCGCGCGTCAGCGAGCGGCTGCGCACCCAGACGCGCCTGCGCCGCGGCATGATGTTCGTGAACCTGGGTCGCTACGAGGAAGCGCGCCGCCTGCTCGAGGGCGTGCTCGTCGAGCAGGAACCGCTGACCGGCGGCTCGTCGGGCGCGCTCACCTCACTGGGCGCAGCCGAGCGTGGGCTGGGCGAGCTCGACGCCAGCCGGCGGCACCTCGAGCGCTCGGTGGCGCTCGTCGACGCGTACTACTCCGGCAGCCTGCGCCCGCTGGGAGACGTGCGGTACGAGCTGGGCAAGACGCTGCTCGCGCTCGGTGATGCTTCGGCGCTCGGGGTGCTCGAGCTCGCGGCGCGCGGGCTCGAAGAGAGCAACGGCGCCGAGCACGTCAGGTCGGCCGAAGGCTGGCTCGCGCTCGCGCAGGCGTACCTCGCCGCTGGCCGAAAGAGCGACGCCGCGGCGCTCGCGGCGAAGGCCAGGGCGGTCTTCGCTGCCAACCAGCAGACCCGCGCGGCGCTCGACGCCCAGCGGGTGCTCGACGCTGCGCAGTGACGCGCGCGCTCAGGCGACTTCGTCGAGCAAGACCGGCTTGAACTGCGCCGCGTCGCACGAGGCGAGCACGTACTTCACGCCGCCGTGCGGGCCGACGAAGCCCGCGCCGATGCCCGGCCCGTGGAGGTGCCCGTACACGCACGTCGCCGGGCCCCACGCCTCGAGCGTCTTCGAGAACGCCGTCTCGAGCTGGTTCGAATAGAGCGGAGGGAAGTGCACCGCGCAGATGCGCCGCGCGGGCTGGCTGCGTTTGCCTTCGCGCGCCTTCGCGTCGTCGATGCTCAGCTGCAGGCGCCGCGTCTCGCGCTCGATGTAGTCGGGCTTCTGCTCTTCATCGCCCATCTCGCCGCCCGGCATCGGGGGCGCCTCGGGAGCAGTCCACAACCGGGAGCCGGCGATGAGCCACGGGCCGACCTCGACCGCGCAGTTGTGAATGAAGCCCACGAAGCTCTTGAAGGGCTCGAAGAGCTTGCGCAGCTTCGCCTTGGAATCGCCCCACCAGTAGTCGTGGTTGCCCTTGAGCAGCACCTTCTTGCCCGGGCGCGTGTCGAGCCACTTCAAGTCGTCGAGCACCTCGGTGGGGCGCGTGGCCCACGAGATGTCACCGGCCACGATGACCACGTCGTCGGCGCCGACCGTCGCGTCCCAGTTGCGCTCGAGCGGCTTCGGGTGCTCGAGCCAGCCGAAGCGGTCCATGTCCTTCTTGCGCACCGAGGGGAGGTGCGTGTCACCGATGGCGAAGAGCTTCACGCGTCAGTAGCGGCAGTAGTTCGAGCAGCCACCGTCGGCGTTGGCGATGACCTCGCCCGGCGCGCACTGGGCGACCGCGGTCGGCACGCAGAAGTTGTTGATGCCGCACGTCTGGCCGGCGGGGCACGGCGCGGTGCCCGAGCAGCTGCAGCGGCCGCTGGTGTCGATCGGGTCGCGGCCGCACGCCGACTGGTTGATGGACTGGCAGAGCTGGCCGGTGCCGCACGCCAGGCCGCAGCCGCCGCAGTGCGCGGTCACCAGCGTGGTGTTGACGCAGGTGCCACCGCAGCAGCGGTCGGCCACCTTGGCGCCGCACGAGGTGCCGTCGGGCAGCGAGGTGTACACGCACACGCCGGTGCCGGGGGTGCAGGTGCCGGTCGACGACTGGCAGGGCGTCGGCGGGGTGTTGCAGACCTTGGCCGGGCCGCGCATGCAGGTCGAGTTGCTGCACACCTCGCCGTCGGTGCACGGGTCGCCGTCGTTGCACACCAGGCCCGAGCAGTCGGAGTCAGCGCAGTCCTTCAAGCC
The DNA here is from genome assembly GCA_046351675.1 of Myxococcaceae bacterium. GTDB lineage: Bacteria > Myxococcota > Myxococcia > Myxococcales > Myxococcaceae > Archangium_A. The sequence continues at coordinate 73,926 of JAXLYB010000008.1, read as the reverse complement.
ATCGCAGTCGTCGTCGACGCCGTTGCCGCACGCCGTCTCGCGCGTGGTGCAGCCGCCGTCGCCGGTGCCACCGCCGGTCGTGCCGCCGCCGCCGCCGACCGCGCCGCCTCCACCGGTGCCGCCGCCGGTCGGCGTGACGCCGCCGTCGTTGGGGCGACAGACCCCCGCGACGCAGGTGTGCGTCGGAGCGCATTCCCCTGCGGAGTCGCAAGGCTGCGAGTCGTGGTCGAACTGGATCAGGAGGGAGCACCCGCTCGCGAGTGCGGCGAGGCAGAGCGCCAGGGCCGGGCGAAACATGGAGCGACTATCCCACGTTTCTCCTGATCTTTGACCGAATTGGGCTCGACGCGAGCGCCGGTTCGGGCAGACTGACGCCTTCCGCGCCCCACCGCGGACCCCTTTTGGAGGAACCATGAAGCGTCTGATCCTCGCCACCTTCGTGGTGGCCTCGCTCGCGCTTGCCCCCGGCTGCAGCTGCGGCAACACCAATCCCGACGCCGATGGCGGCACGGGCGGTGGCACGGGCGGCAATCGCGGCGGCGGCACCGGCACGGGCGGCGGCAGCACCACCGGCGGTGGCGGCGGCACGACGGGCGGCGGCGGCGCCACGGGTGGCGGCGGCGCCACGGGCGGCGGCGGTGGCACCACCGGCGGCGGCGGCGGCACGACCGCTGGCCTCGTGCCCGCGAAGGACATCGTCAGCGGCTCGGCTCACATGACCGGTGGTTCCTTCGTGATGGACGCGCAGCTCGGCCAGGGCAGCCCGAAGGCCCCCGTCACCGGCGGCACCCGCACGCTGCAAGGCAACACGGCCATCAAGCGCTGACCTCACCTTCACGTTGTTTCAAAACCGCAGCTCGACTCAGCAGTCGGAAGGAACGGAGACCCCATGAAGCGAAGCCTCCTCGTTGCAGCGTGCCTCGCGTCGAGCCTGGCGCTGGCGCAGAACGCACCCACCAGCGTCTCGTTCAACGCTCGTCTGGCCGACACCGCGGGCATGCCGGTCACCGGCTCGCACGCGCTGGTGTTCGCCCTGTACTCGTCGGCCACCGGCGGCTCCGCGGTGTGGACGGAGAACGTCTCGAGCGCGTCGTTCAGCACCGACGGCGTCACGTTCGTCGAGCTCGGCGCCACCACGCCGCTCACCCCCACCGTCTTCGACGGCAGCAAGCTGTACCTCGAGGTGACGGTCGACGGCACGGTGATGTCGCCGCGCCTCGGCGTGGTCTCGGTGCCGTACGCGATTCGCGCGTCGGTCGCCGCGGCCGTCGGCTCGCTCACCGAATCGAACATCCAGCGCCGGGTCACCGGCACGTGCAACGCCGGCCAGGCGATTCGCTCGATCGACGCCGCGGGCGGCGTGGTCTGTGAGTCGGTCGGCGGCGGCGGCGGCGGCGACATCACCTCGGTCACCACCGCGGCCGGCAGCGGCCTCATCGGCGGCGTGGCGACCGGTGATGCGAACCTCTCGCTGATGACCTGCGCGAACGGCGAAGTGCTCAAGAGCAACGGCACCGGCTGGGCGTGCGGCTCGGCCGGCACCACCTACACCGGCACCGCGCCGGTCACCGTCAACGGCTCGGCGATCGGGTTGATGAACTGCGCCGCGGGCGAGGTGCTCAAGTACAGCGGCTCGGCGTGGGGCTGCGCGGCCGACAACGGCGGCACGGCCTACAGCGCGGGCAACGGCCTGACGCTGACCGGCAGCCAGTTCTCGGTGAACTTCGCGGGCACGGGCTCGGCGAACACCGCGGCGCGCTCCGACCACACGCACGGCGTGCTCTACACCCGCTGGGGCCGCAACGTGTGCCCCGGCACGGCGCAGCTCGTCTACGCCGGCTTCGCGGGCGGCTCGGCGCACAACCACAGCGGCAGCGGCGCGAACACCATCTGCCTCGCGAGCACCCCGGTGTGGACCACGCCGACCGGCAGCCTGATGACCTTCAACGACACCAACCTCGACAACTCGCTCATCTACGGCACCGAGTACCAGACGAGCGGCGGGCAGATCGGCATGGACGCCCTGCAGGACTACGACGCCGCGTGCGCGGTCTGCTTCCAGCCGGCCGCCAGCACCACCTTCATGTACCCGGGCGCCGCGACGTGCCCCGCCGGGTGGACCACCGAGTACTTCGGCTACCTGATGTCGTCGCACTACCAGCAGGCGAAGCACGACTGGTCGTGCGTCGACTCGACCGCGACCGCCAACGGCAGCAGCGTCAACAACGACGGTCACCTCTGGTACTCGACCGAGGCGGAGTGCGGCTCGTTGCCGTGCGGCGCGGGTCAGTACATCCAGAACCGCGAGGTGGTCTGCTCGGTCTGCACGCGCTGATTCAAAGCTCGCGCGTTTCGTGCTTCATCGCGGGGAGGTCGCATGGCGCGACCTCCCCGTTTCATTTCTGGAGCTGGTCCTCTTCATGCGCTCACGCCTCGCTCTCGTCTCGGTCGTCGTCGTCGCGGTGTCGTCCTGCAAGGAAAAGGACCTGCTGGCCGAGCAACGCCACGCGCTCGCCGAAGCGCAGAAGACCGCCGCGACCCAGGCGCTGGCGACCGGTGACCTGCAGCGCGCGCTGTTCGCCGCCGAGCTCGCCGCGCAGTACGAGCCGCTCGACCCCGCGTACCGTGACCTCGCGCTGCGCGTGTCGCTCGCGCACATCGCCGCCCAGCGCCCCAACTTGAGCCTCGACCAGTTCGCCCGCGCCGCCTACCAGGCCGAGGTGCTCTCGGCGCGCGACCCCGACGCGAAGCACATCTACGACACCGTCATCGCCACTGACCTGTTCGCGCGCGGCAAGCCCAAGGACGCGCTCGAGCGCGTCACCGCGGTCACCGTGAAGAAGCCCGACTACGCCGCGGCGTGGGTGCTGAAGGGTGAGCTGCACCAGGCCGCCCACGAGCTGAAGGAAGCGCTGGCGGCGTTCGAGGCAGCCAACGGCCTCGACCGGAAGAACCGCCGGGTGGTCGCCAACCTCGGCACGCTCTACGCGCAGACCGGCGATGCGCGCGCCATCGACACCCTGCTGGTCGCGCTCGAGCTCGAGGACACCGCGGCGGTGCGGCTCACGCTGGCCAACGTCTACCTCGGGCTCGGCCGCCCGCTCGACGCGCTGCCGCACTTCGCGAAGGCCGCGCAGCTCGAGCCGCGCGACGGCAAGTACCGCGTGGCGCTCGGCGAGGCGCACCTGAAGCTCGACCAGCTCGACCAGGCGCTGCAGTCGTTCCGCGACGCGTCGGCCTTGAACGCCGAGCCCTGGGCCTCGCGCGGCGTGGGCGCGGTCGCGCTGAAGAAGAAGGACTACCCGACCGCCCACCTCGCCTTCACGCGCGTGCTGGCGCTCAACCCCGACGAGCTCTCGACGCTGTACTTCGACGCCGAGACGCTCGAGGCGCTCAACAAGCCCGCCGAGGCGAAGCCGCTCTACGAGCGCTTCTTGCAGCTCGCGCAGAGCGTGCCGTCCGAGGCGCCGCGCGTGCTGCTCGCCAAAGACCGGCTCGCCCGGCTCTCGAAGTAGCCGCCGCTTTCAAGACGCTCGCGCACGTTTGCGTCGGTGGCGCGTGACCTCTCGCGCGCGCTGGGCGAAGAAGCCGCGCCATGTCGCTCCGCGCGCTTCCCTGCTGCCTCGCCCTGCTGCTCACCGCGTGTCCCCCGCCGCCGAAGATGAGCAAGGGCACTCCGCCCGAACACTTCTGCCCGGGCGGCGCCGGCTGCGAGAAGGGCAACGACGGCCACTTCACGGTCGGCATCGCCGCGCGCTCGACCGCGCCGACCGGCTACGAGGTGCCGCGCGCCGACTTCTTGAACAGCAAGGGCGACATCTGCCCCGAGAACAGCCTGGTGGGCACCGACGGCCTGCCCCACTGCGCCGAGCTCATCGCCGACGCGTGGAAGGACTGCGGGCGCGACACGCTCTGCCCCGGCGCGACCGGCTACGTGCGGCCCGACGCCGACGGCACGGAAGGAGACGGCACGGTCGACTGGTTCGAGGACTGCGGGCGCGACCGGCTCTGCCCCGGCGCCGTTGGCTACACCGCGCCCGACGCCGACGGGTCCGAGGGCAACGGCAGGTTCGACGGCTTCTGGCTGGCGGGCTTCGGCAACAACATGCCGATGGCGGGCGTGCACGACCCGACGCAGGCGCGCGCGCTGGTGATGACCAACGGCGACGTCACCATCGCCATCGTCAGCGTCGACGCGGTCGGCATCTTCAACGACGACATCGTGAAGATTCGCGCGCGCGTGGCGAAGAAGATGGAGAACCCGCCCGACTTCATTCTCATCAGCTCGACGCACACCCACGAGGCGATGGACACCATGGGCCAGTGGGGCCCGCGGCCGGTCTTCGTGCCCGAGCGCGGCGTCGACGACGCGTGGTTCGACACGGTGCTGATGGAGAACGCGGCGCAGGCGGTGGTCGACGCGGCCGCGGCGCAGCGGCCGGCGAAGGTGGTGGCCGCGCAGGGGCACCTCGGCGCGCGCACCCGCGAGACCATTCGCGACTCCCGCGACCCGCAGGTCATCGACGACACGGTCAACGTGCTGCGCTTCACCGAGGCCGCCAGCGGCGACGTCATCGGCACGCTGGTGAACTGGGGCAACCACCCCGAGGTGCTGTCTGACGTGAACAACTTCTCGTCGGCCGACTTCGCGTGGGCGATTCGCGAGGCGATGGAGAAGGGCATCTTCGACGCGCAGGGCCGCATGCTCGCGCCGGGCGCCGGTGGCACGTGCGTCTTCCTGCAGGGCAAGGTGGGCGGGCTGATGACGCCGCTGGGGGTGCAGCCCACCAGCGTCGACGGAGACCAGCCCAAACAGCGCTCGTTCGCGAAGACCAAGGCGATCGGAGATCTCGTGGCGAAGGTGGCGCTCGATTCGATCGGTGGCGCGCAGCCCATCACCGCGCCGCTCCTCGCGTTCGGGCATCAGTCGTTCCTCTTCCGCGTCGAGAACGAGCAGTTCCAGCTGGTGTTCATCAACCTGAGCATCTTGAAGCGCCGGCTCTTCGACTTCGACAAGACGAAGGTCATCAGCGAGGCCAACTTCCCGAAGGTGCAGTCGGAGGTCTCGAAGATCCAGCTCGGGCCGGTGCGCATTCTCGGCGTGCCCGGCGAGCTCTTCCCCGAGCTGGGCATCGGGTTCGACCCGGCGTTCGCGTTCGGCAAACCGCAGATCGACCCGGCCAACCCCAACCCGCCTGACCTCTCGATGGCGCCGGGGCCGCCGTACCTGCAGGAACAGCTCGGCGGGGAGATCGCGATGGTCGCCGGGCTCGCGGGTGACGAGGTCGGCTACCTGGTGCCGCCCTACGACTACAAGCTCGACGCGGCGAAGCCGTTCTACGACCAGGCGGCCGGTGACCATTACGAAGAGACGAACGGGCTCGGGCCGTCGACGGTGCCGACGTTGTTCGAGGTCACCGGGAAGTTGCTGAGCTGGGAACCGGGTCTCTGAACCCCCTCGGCGCGCGAAGCGACTCCCCTCACCCCGACCCTCTCCCCACGGGGAGAGGGGGGATCAGCGGAAGTCTTCGGGCGTCAGCCCATGCGTCTCGAGCAGCCGATAGAGATAGCTGCGCGCGATGCCCGCCTCGCGAGCGACGGCCGACGCCGACCCCTTGTGCTTCTTGAGCAGCGACTCGAGGTAGCTCTTCTCGAACGCGGCCAACGCCTTGTCGCGCGCCTTGTGAAAGTCGTCGGTGACCGGCCGCTGGTGCCGGCCGCCCTCTTCGCTGGGCGCCTTCACCTCGCCGAGCGTCACCGCGCGCTCGACCGCGTTCTTCAACTCGCGCACGTTGCCCGGCCAACGCCACGCCGCGAGCGCGCCGAGCGCCGAGGCCGACAGCGGCGCCTTCGCCTTCGCCTCGTGCGCGAAGTGCTTCGCGAGCAGCGGCACGTCATCGAGGCGATCGCGCAGCGGCGGCACCTCGAGCGTGATGGACGCGAGGCGGAAGTAGAGATCTGAGCGGAACAGGCCCCGCTTCACCTCGGCCTGCAGCGAGCGCGTGGTGGCCGAGAGCAGCCGGAAGTCGGCGTCGCGCACCTTGCCTTCGCCCACGCGCTGGAAGGTGCCGGTCTCGAGCACGCGCAAGAGCAACGGCTGCAGCTCGAGCGGCAGCGACGCGACGTCATCGAGGAACAGCGTGCCGCGGTGCGCCTTCTCGATGAGGCCCGCCTGGTCCTTCACGGCGCCGGTGAACGCGCCGCGCACGTGCCCGAAGAGCGTCGAGCTGACGAGCTGGCCTCCGAGCGCGCCGCAGTCGACCACCACGAAGGGCTCGGCCTTGCGCGGCGAGAGCTCGTGGAGCGTGCGCGCCACCAGCTCTTTACCGCTGCCCGTCTCGCCCTCGATGAGCGTGGTGGCGTCGGTCGGCCCGATGACCTCGAGCTGCGCGTAGAGCCGGCGCATCACCGCGCTGCGGCCGACGAGGTGGCCCAGCGACTCACGCTCGCTCACCGCGTTGGCCTTCATCAATGGCAGGAGCGAGAGCGAGGTGTTGCCCAGCTCGATGGTCGCGCCCACCGGCACGTCGAGCCGCGTGAACTTCGCGCCGAGGTAGCGCGTGCCGTTCTTCGAGCCCTGGTCGACCACGCGCACCCGCGCGCCCATCAACTCGAGCGTGGCGTGACGCCGCGAGATGCCGCCATCGGTCAGGCGCACCTGACAGTCGGCGTGCGTGCCGACCAGCACCGTGCCGTCGCGCACCTCGAAGTCCTTTCCGGCGTCGGGCCCGGCCTGCACCACGACGCGAATCGGGCGAGGGCCAACGCTGAGGAGACTCGGGTCGAGGGTGTCGGTGCGGCCTTCTTCCACGTAGACAGATGTAGCACCCGCGCCGGTCGGTCCCAGCTGCGTTTCTCGTGACACGCCGCGAGTCGTCGCGTCGAATGCGGGGGTGGCAGTTCCCGGTCTCAAGGCGGGCGTGGAGTTCGAGGAGCAGCCTGCTCCGCGCCTGGTCGATCGCCAGACCGGCAACGCGCTGCCGTTGAGCGAGACCGAGTCGCAGCTGATCAAGGCGTGGGACGGCTCGACCTCGGCGACGCGGCTCTCGGCCGCGGTCTTCGTGCACGGGCTCGACGTGGAGCCGTGGCAGATCGAGCAGTTCTTCGAGCGGCTCGAGCGCGCGGGGCTGCTCGCGAACGCCAAGCCGCAGATTCCCAACTTCGTCGCGGCCCAGCCCGGCGTCGAGACGCCCGACGACGTGGTGCCCGCGCTGCGCGGCGACCTGGTCATCAGCCGGCCCGAGGGCGCGAAGGGCACCATGCAGGTGAAGGACCCGCTGACCGAGCGGCTCTTCACGCTCTACGACTTCGAGGTGTCGATCGCGCGCATGCTCGACGGCAAGCGCACCGCCGGCGAGGTCATCGCCGCGGCCGGCAAGCTCGGCATCCCCGTCACGCTGCAGACGCTCAAGGCGTTCCTCTCGCAGCTCAAGGCGTACCGCTTCATCGACGACCGCGTGAAGGGCGGCGACACCACCTGGAGCAAGCGCGAGGCGTGGACCGAGGAGGTGCGCCAGCTGTACCAGGGCGCGCTCCGCATGATGCGCGCGGGCAAGTTCCCCGAGGCGCTCAGCTACGCGGAGGCGATGGCCGAGGCCGCGCCCCACCTGAGCGAGGTGCGCGAGCTCAAGCAGCGCATCGAGACCGAGGCCGCCGGCGCGTTCGACCTGCGCACCGACTTCGAGACGCTCCACACGCCGCCCAACGCGACGCCGGCCGTGAAGCCGCCGCGCGACGAGACCGGGCCGTTCGCGAGCTTCGGCTTCCACTCGCAGCCGCCGTCGGCCGCCGAGCTGCCGCCGATTCCCGAGGAGCTGCAGCCGCCGCCGCGCCGCACGCTGATGGACCGGCTGAAGGACCACAAGAAGGCCGCTGCCGGGACGGGACTGGGGCTGGTGGTGGTGCTGGTGTTGCTGCATCCGGTGCAACAGACGCAGACGGTCGCGTGTGAGCTGCAGCTCGAGACGCTCGGCACGCCGAAGACGCTGCGCGGCGGCAAGGTCGACGACGTGGTGGTGCGCCTGGGCTCGAAGGTCGAGAAGGGCGCGGTGCTCGCGCGGCTCGGCACCGGGGAATCGCTCGACGCGCTGGATGCGAAGATCGCCGAGGTGCAGAAGCAGCTCGACGCCACGCCGGCGCCGCCGACTGGGAGGAAGGTCGACGCGGCGCGCGCGGCGCTGAAGAAGGCGCAGGCCGCCGCCGACCAGGCCGACAAGGCACGGCAGAAGGCGCCCAGGTCGAAGCAGGCTGCGCTGGAGAAGAAGTGGAAGGCGAAGGTGAAGGCCGTCGACGCGGCGAAGGTCGCGCTCGAGAAACTCACGCACCAGTCGGTCGCGGAGGGCCTGAAGACGAAGCTCGACGAGCTGCGGACGCGGCGCGTGGGGCTGGCCGCCGAGCTCGAGAAGAACATCGTCATCGCGCCGGTGAGCGGGGTGTTCATCTCGGTGGGGCCGCTGCCCGAGGAGCTCAAGCCCAACGACGGGTGGGGGCTGGTGGTCGCCGAGAACTTCAAGCTCGTCTCGAAGGACAAGCTGCTCGAGAACGTGCTCGACGCGACCTTCCGCGCGGCGGGGCGGGATGTCGAGGTGAAGCTCGTCGATGGTGCGCCGGTCATTCCCGTGGCGGCGCCGCTCGTCGGGGCGAAGGGCACGCTCGAGCTGAAGGCCGGGAGCCGGCCGTGGATCGCGACCGTGTTCGACTGAAGTACTCCCTCTCCCCGCGAGCGGGGAGAGGGCCGGGGTGAGGGGCAGAGCGCCTTTTTCAGTGCACGCGCTTCGCCCGCACACGCTCGACGTCGACCATGCGCGCCAACCCTTCGCCACCTGCCGTCGCCCACGACGCGAACTGGGCGAACGCGCTCTCGGCCAACGCCCACGCCCTGCCCGCCGCGCCGAGGTCTCCCGCCCGCGCGAGGCGATCGCCCAGCGCCTCGGCCAGCGCTCCGAGCGCGTCGGGCTCGTCCCCTGCGCGCTGCGCCTCGAGCAACGTCAACGTCTGCGCGAAGTCGCGCCGCGCGAGCGCCGACCGCACCGGGGCCCACGCGTCGGCCGGTCGCGCGCTGGGCGGCAGCGGTTCCTCGCGCTCGAGCAGCTCGTCGTAGAGCACCAGCTGCGCGTCGGTGAAGTCCTCGGCGAGCGTCGCGGCCGCCCCACCCTTCGCGCGCAGCTTCGCGGTGAGCGAGCGATCGCTCAGGGACGGCGAAAGCTCGAGCGACGTGCAGACCGCGATGATGGCGCGGCAGTCGGCCTCGAGCTCCGCGTCGCCCTGGAACCGCGCCGCGCGTTCGGCGAGCTGCGCGAAGCTCGGCGGCACATCGGCCGGCGGCGCGAGCGGCCGTTCGACCCGCCGCGCCCACCGCGCGTCATCGGTGGCCTCGAGGAAGTAGCGCCCCGCCTGCAGCAGCGTGTCGCCGAGCACCTGGATGCCCGGGCCCACCGCCTCGCGGTACTGCGCGTCGGCGTCGAGCTCGTACGTGCGCCTCAGCGCGCTCAGCGCCCGCCGGCCGTGCCCGCGCGCCGCCCAGATGTCGCCCAGTCGAAACCACGCCTCGTGCGGCCGAAAGCTGGTGAGCGCTGCGAAGTAGTGCGGCTCGGCGCCTTCCATCTTCCCCGCGGCCTGGTGCACGCGCGCGAGGTTCAACTGCACGTCGGCGTGCCACCGGTACGGCGTCAGCGCGGCCACGCCGGCCTCGAAATCCGCGAGCATCACGCCGAGCAGCCAGCCCAGCGAGTTCCACGCGAAGTGTGCGCTGCGGTGGCGCTCGCACCACGGCCGCACCGCGTCGACCGCTTCTCGAGCGCGGCCCCTGAGCCCGAGCGCGTCGGCGAGGTTCACCACCATGCGGTGGTCGTCGGATTCCTGCGCCAGCGCGCGCTTGAGCTGCGCGACGCCGAGCTCGAAGACCTCGGGTGGCACCTCGCGCGACGTGCGCAGCCAGCCGGCGAAGTTGAGCGCGCGCACGTCGTCGGGGTGCTCGGCGAGGTGCGCGTCGAGCAGCTCGAGCGTGAGCACGGGATTCTTCGAGCGGGACCACGTCGCGTCGGCGTCGTCGTAGCGGCTCATGCGTCGAGCGAAAGCTGGGGTGAGGGGAAGACACGCACGGAGAATCCGCAATGTGCGTGACACGCCAATATGGCACCGGCGCCGTCGACAGCTCCCTCTCCCCCTGAAGGGGTGAGGGGAGAACCTCCGCGACGCAAGTGACGTTTCCGGCGCCAGGCGCTGGTGACGTCACACGCACGGAGCGATGCGCGTGACGGTCCCGGCGCGTGGGCGCCGACGTGGCGTCGGTGTCGTCCATCCCGAGCCGAGCGTGCGCGCAGCGAAAGCTGGGGTGAGGGGAAACCCATCTCGACGCAATGCGCGTGACACTCCCGATCGCACTTCCCACGTCGAGCGTGCGTGCGACGAGCAACGCGGTCCACGTTCGCGTCGGACCGGCTCACGGCGGGAACTCCACGCGCACCGCGGTCACCTCGTTCTCGTTCACGGTCACGGTGCGCTTCTGCGTCGCACCATCGGGCCCGCGGAAGACGAGCACGTGCCGGCCGACCGGCACCGGGTACTTCGCGAACGGCGTGCGGTCGAGCACCTTGCCGGCCAGCGAGACCTCGGCCCACGGCGAGGCGTCAGCGGTGAGGTACCCGACCTGCAACGCAGCGGCGGGGGCCGGCGGCGGCTTCGGAGGCTTCCGTGGTTTCGGCGTGACGCGCGCCACCGGCTCGGGCGCCGGCTCCGGCACCTCGGGCGCGCTCGTCGGCTCGGGAGCGACCGGCGTCACCGCCGGATCCTCGACCACCGCGACGGGCTCGGGCGAACGAGGCGCCAGCTGCGGCGGCGTTTGCTGCGCAGGCAGCACGACCGGAGCCGGCCGCGAGACGACGACACCCCAGCCCACCAGCAGCGCGAGCAGGCCGAGCACGACGCCGAGTCCGACGAGCCTGGCGCGGGGCACACGCGTCACCGTGGTGCCGTCCGGCTCCTCGCGCACGGGAGGCGGCGCAGGCCGCTCCGGCAGCTCGAGCTGCGTGGGCGTGACGGTGATGACCGAGCGCGTGCCTTCCTCGACGGGCTGCAGGTCCTCGCTCTGCGACAGCTCGGGGCAGTACGCGCGCACGTACTCCGCGAGCTCGGGCGCGGTCGCGACGGGACCATCGATGAGCGCCTCGCGCATCTCGCGCGCCGTGGAGAAGCGCTGGTCGGGCTCGCGGCTCAGCGCGCGGTGAATCGCGTTGGCGAAGCCGGGCGTCACGTCGCGGCGCATCGCTTCCAGCCGCGTCACCTGCCCCTCGATCACCGCGTTGAGCGCGTCGGCGAATTGCTCGCGCTTGAAGGGGTGCGCGCCGGTGCACGCCTCGTAGAGCGTGAGCGCCGCGGAGTAGAGATCGGCCCGCGCGTCGACGCGGCGATCGTGCGTGACCTGCTCGGGCGCGACATAGGCGGCCTTGCCCCGCAGCACGCCGGGCTGGGTCATCGAGCCGTCGCGCACGCGCGCGATGCCGAAGTCGGTGAGCAGCACGGCGCCGTTGCGCGAGACGAGCAGGTTGCCGGGCGTGACGTCGCGGTGCACCACGTGGAGCGGCCGGCCCTTGCCGTCGACGAGCGCGTGCGCGTAACCGAGCGCCTCGCACAGCCCGGTGGCGATCAGCCGCACGAGGGGCAGCGGCATCAACTCGCCCTTCTTGCCGACCTCCTTGAGCAGGCGGCTGAGGGTGACGCCGTCGACGAGCTGCATCGCGATGAAGGGGCGGCCGTCGCCTTCGCCGACGTCGAAGATCTCCACGATGTTCGGGTGGTGCATGCGCGCGGCGAGCCGCGCCTCGTCGTGAAAGCGGCGCACCAGCTCGGGGTTCTCACTGAGGTGCGGCAGCAGGAACTTGAGCGCGACGCGCTTCTCGAAGTTGCCCACGCCCGTGCGGCGCGCGACGAAGACCTCGCCCATGCCACCGCCGGCGATCTTCCTGATCAGCTCGTACCCGCGCTCCACGAAGCGGCGAGCATACCCGGCTCAGGGCGGGCAGACGCCCTGCACTGCCACCGACAGCCACGCGTCGTCGACCACGTAGCCCTCGCCGCCGTCGAAGCGGGAATTGCTCCCCAGGCGCAGCTGCATCGTGCTGTTGCCGATCGCCGCGTACTCTTCCTTGAGCTGCGTCCACGTCGAGGTGACCGTCAGCCGCGTGCCGTTGCTGGTGGCGATGCCGCCGTCGAAGAAGCGGTCGCGAATGGTGAGCGTCACGTCGACGCCCGCGTCACCCTCGGCGCGCACCCAGATGGACCCGCAGAACAGCATGCCCAGCTCGGGGCCCTCGACGTCGGTGCTCGGCACGAGGCCGATCTGCTGCTGCGACCCGGTGGAGCTGATGCGCATCGCGCGCATGCCGTTGTGGGTGTTGAAGCTGAACGGCGTCAGGCGCCCGACCGTCTGGCGCCAGGCGAACGGGCCGCCGTCCATCGCGATGGTCTCGAAGCCGGGGTTCTCGAGGAGGTTCACCCCGCGCGGCAGGCCGGCGTCGAAGCCCGCGTCGGTGCCGGCGTCGGCCCCCGCGTCGGTGCCTGCGTCGACGCCCGCGTCGAACCCTGCATCCACACCCGCGTCGTCGACCGTGCCCTCGACGACGCACACGCCGCGCTGGCACTCGAAGCCCGCGCCGCAGGGTCGTGCGTCGTCACAGCGCAGCCCCTCGACGTCGACGGGCGCCAGCTCGCACGCCACGAGGGCGCCGGCGAAGACCGCGACCAGCGCGAGCGCCCGCTTCACCACGCGAGCACCACGCCCGTTCCCACCGCGAGGCCCGCGCCGATGAAGAGGCCCACCCCCACCGCCTGCTGCGAAGCGCCGGCCTGATCAGCCGCGAGCGCCGTCGACGCGAAGTCTCCGGGCGGGCGGCTGCGATCTCTGGCCGCCAGCCGCTGGTTCCACCCGCCGACCTCGAGGCCGGTGCCGATCGCCGCGGCCGCCACGCCGAGGCCGAGCAGCACCACGCCCACCACCCGCGAGGGCCGGGGAGACGAGGCCGGCGCGAGCACCTCGGCGCTGGTGTCGATGCGCGCGACCTCCACGAGCCGGGGCTGCGCTTCGGTGGCGATGGTGGCCGCGACGCGCTCACCCGCGCGCGCCTCGACGCGCCACTCGAGCTTGCCGCCCGGCGCGACGACCACGGCGAAGGAGAAGCTGCGCGGGCCCTCGAGCACCGCCTCGGTCCACTCCCCGCCGTCGCGACGGGTGAAGAGCACCACGTCCGTCACCTGCTTCCACGGGTCGATCAAGTCGAACACCACGCGGCCGGCGGGCGCCGTCTTTTCCTCGAAGCGCACGTAGTCGGCGGGGAAGTGGCGCTTGCGCGCGGCCTCGAAGGCCTCGACGACCTTGGGCGAGGCGACGTCTTTCCCCAGCTCGGCCGAGGCGTCGAGCTGCAGCAACGCGACGAACGTGGCCTCGGCGTCTTCGCGGCGGCCCTCGGCGACCTGGCAGTAGCCGAGCAGCTCGAGCACCGCGCGCTGGCCCTCGCGATCGACGCCGGGCACCTTGCGCGCGACCTCGAGCCGCTCGATCGCCTCGGCGAACTGGAGCTTCGCCACCAGCGCGCGCGCATCGTCGAGCCAGGGAGAGGGCGCAGCGCCGGAACTGGCGGCCACCAGCAGCGCCGCCGCGAGGGAGAGCATGCGGGCCTCTTATTCCACCGGTCGCCGCGTGCTGGCGAGGGATCTGTGGTCGCGCACCATGCGTGTGACGTTCCCGGCGGTGGGCGCAGGCCACGTCACGCGGACGGGCCTTTCCATGCGTGTGACGTTCCCGGCGGTGGGCGCGGGCGACGTCACGCGCACGGGCTTTCCATGCGCGTGACGTTTCCGGCGGCCCGCGCGGGGAACGTCACACGCACCGCCTGTCCCCCGGGAGGGGACAATGGCCTGCGCCTGAACAGTCCAGATCGGCTGGGAGAGTGCCGGAGAGACTCCCAAGTCATTGATCTCACGACCCATTCAGGCTGGCCCCGGGCTTGCGAAGGGTTTGCGCATGCGAGTCCCCGTCCTCCTCTTCTCTGTGTTGGCCACGTCGGCCTGCATGGGGTCGCTCACCGACGAGATGAAGGTGCCGCCCGCGCCCGAGCCGCCCGCGGCGACGGTCGTCAACGGCGCGGCGCTCGAGCTCACGCGGCCCACGCAGTCGTTCGAAGGCAGCTTCGGCGCGCCGTCGCTGGTCTGGCTCCAGGCGGGCGCGGCGACGGTGCTCGACGGTGACGCGGTCTCGCAGCGCCAGGGCACGTCGTTCGCTTCTCTCCTCGTCGGCACCAGCGACGACCCGCGCACCCCCGGCACGCCGCGCGCGATGACGGTGCGCAACGGCGGCGTCTTCCTCGCGGGCTCGGGCGGCTTCTTCCACGACGCGCCGGGCATGCTGCTCCGCTCGCCGCTGTCCGATTCCTTCTCGATGGACGAGGTGCGCTTCGTCGATTTCGTCGACGGCGCCCTGTGGGTGACGACCTCGCGCGAAGTGGTGCGCGTGCTCGACGGCCGGCGCGTCGCGGTGTCGCTGACCGACGAGAAGGAAGCCGGCGCGCTGCAGGCGGTGGTGGGCCGCTCTGCGACGCGCGCGGTGGTGGTGAAGGGCGCCAGCGCGTACGAGGTGGTGTTGCCGGTGGCCAGCGACGACGTCGACGGCCGGTCGATCACCACGCTCGCGCGCGGCCTGCCGACCGTCACCGCGCTCTCTCGCCGCGCCGACGTGGTGCTGCTCGGCACGAGCGCCGGCCTGTGGGAAGTGGCCGCCGACGGCAAGGTGACGCAGCGCACGCTGGCGGCGAAGCTCTCGCCCGCGCTGGAAGTGGTCGACGTCGAGGCCACCACCGACGCGCACCTCGTCACCACGAAGAGCCAGGTGCTGCACGTGACGCAGGCCGGCGCGGTGGTGCTCGCCGACGTCGCCGCGCCCAGGCCCAACGCGCTCGTCGAAGACGCGGCCGGCGACGTGTGGTTCCTCGACGGCGCGAAGCTCGCGCGCCTCACCACCAGCGTCACCGTGCCGCCGCCCTCCTTCGCCGCCGACGTGAAGCCCTTCTTCGTCGCGCACTGCACCAGCTGCCACACCAGCGGTGCGCAGTACGCCCCGGTGCTGAACTTCGAGGACTACGCGACGGCGAAGACCTGGGCGCAGAAGTCGTTGCAGCGCCTGACCGACACGCTCGCCCCGATGCCGCCGGCGAGCGCCGAGGTCCTCACCCCTGCCCAATACGACGTGGTCGTTCGCTGGATCGACGGAGGGCTGCTCCCGTGAAGAACGTGTTCCTCGCCGTGCTCTGCTGTTCCACCGTTGCGCTCGCGCAGGTCAGCCCGACCTGCGACCAGCAGCACGAGCTCGACAAGTACCAACTGCTGCGCCGCCTGAGCCTCGACCTGCGCGGCAAGGCGCCGAGCTACGACGAGTACGTCGCGCTCGATGGCCAGAGCCAGGTGCCCGCCGCCACCATCACCGCGTGGCTGGCCAGCGACGACTTCCGCGTGGTGATGCGCCGGTACCACGAAGACCTCTTCTGGCCGAACGTGACCAACGTCGCGCTCAACAACGTCAACGCGACCATCGTGCAGCTCGGCACGAGCGGCATCTGGGCCATCTCGTCGGCGGGCAAGCGCCGCCAGCTCCGCGGCTTGTCGGACATCACCACCGCGCTCGGCGAGCAGTGCGGTGACTTCGAGCAGACCCAGTTCGACTCGAGCGGGAACTTCGTGCCGCTCGCCGCCGGCATTCGCACCACGGTCGTCAACGGCACCACCGTGAAGCAGGAAGGCTGGCGCTGGGTGACTCCCTACTGGTCGACCACGCCGATGAAGGTGTGCGCGTTCGACGCGATGGAAACGCCCAGCGTGGTGGTCAGCGGCAAGACCGTCGCGTGCAACACGCCCACCGGCGACGGGCGCGCGGAGTGCGGCTGCGGCCCCAACCTGCGCTACTGCTACGGCCCCACCGCCCAGGTGCGCACCGTCATCGAGCAGGCGATGCGCGAGCAGATGAACCTGATGGTCGACCGCGTCTCGACCGGCGGCCGCCCGTACACCGAGCTCATCACCGCGCGGAACGCGCCGACCAGCGGCCAGCTGATGTTCTGGAAGAAGTACCTCGCGCCGCACCTCTCGTACTCGCGCATCGTCGCGCAGCCCGACCCGAACGAGCCGCTCGCGCAGGCCGACTTCAACGACACGGTGTTCCACGACGTCGACCGCGGGAGCGCGCTGCACGCGGGCGTGCTCACCACCCCGGCGTACCTGCTCCGCTTCCAGACCAACCGCGGCCGCGCCAACCGCTTCCGCATCAACTTCGAGTGCGACTCGTTCGTGCCGCCCAGCCAGCTCGAGACGCCCGCGCAGGGCTGCAGCGACAGCTCGGGTGACCTCACCACGCGGTGCACCTGCCGCTACTGCCACCGCATTCTCGAGCCGCTCGCGGCGCACTTCGGCAACTTCTCCGAGGCGGGCACCACGCTGATGACCAACACCACCGACTTCCCGCGCACCAACGCGTCGTGCGTGAACTCCAGCAGCGCGTTCTGCGGCCGCTACTACGTGACCGACGACCAGGCCGACAACCCGGGCGCGCTGCTGCCGTACCAGTACGCGAACGCGCAGCACCCCGACGTGACCGCGGCGCTCGCCAACGGGCCGCGCGGCCGCGCCGACGAGATCATCGCCGACGGCACCTTCGCCCGCTGCACGGTGAAGCGCGCCTGGAGCACCTTCATGAAGCGCGACATGCGGCTGCTGGGCACCGACCCCGATGAGAACGCCGCGCTCGCCGCGCTCACCACCGAGTTCACCGCCCACGGCTACAGCCTGCCGTGGCTGGTCGAGCAGATCGTCTCGCAGCCGATGTACCGGAGGGTTCGATGAACACCGCACGTTCGTGGCTCGTCGCCGCGCTGTTCTTCGCGGCCTGCACCGAGGCGCCGCAGCCGACGCCTCCTGGCCCCACGGGCCCGTCGCTCGGAGTGAGTGACCAGGGCGCGGTGTTGCCGCTCGACCACCCGCCGGTCGATGGGTTCGGCGGAGGCAGCGGCGCGGGCGGCGGCACCGGTGGCGGCCTCGGTGGAGGCACCGGCGGTGGCGCGACCGGCGGCGGCAGCGCGCAGCTCTCGGCCGACGCGCAGCGCCTGTCGATTCGCCAGCTCGCGCAGAGCCTGCCGGTGGTGCTCGGCGGCAACACGTGGATGGTGGGCGGCACCAACGGCTTCAACGCCCGCAGCGCGACGCTCGGCGAGGCCGACTACATCAACGTGGTCGACGAGAGCCTCGAGGCGAGCTCGCTGTACCAGAAGTTCATGGGCGACATGGCGCGCGACGGCTGCACCCGCACCGCCAACGCCGACGGAGCGCTCGCGCAGAACCAGCGCGTGCTGATGCGCTTCGTGGCGCTCAACGACACGGTCACCAGCAACGCGAGCGGCGTCGACCAGAACCTGCGCTACCTGAAGCTGCGCTTCCACGGCGTGAAGGTGGCCGACGGCGACGTCACCTCCATCGCGGGCCTGCGCACGGTCTTCGATGCGGCGGTGCGCGGCGCGGCCGGCACCCAGACCCCCACGGCGGCGCACGTGAAGGAAGGGTGGCGCGCGGTGTGCGTCGCCCTCCTCACCGCCCCTGAGTACCACCTCTACTGAGCACCTTCGGAGACCACACCATGTTCACCACGCGACGCGGTTTCCTCGAGGTGCTGGGCCTGGCGACGGGCGGCCTGCTGCTGCGCGAGACGCCGCTGGGCAACAATGCGTTCGCCGCGACGGGCGACCCGAAGTTCCTCCTGCTCGTCTACTTCGAGGGCGGGTGGGACCAGCTGCTCGGCCTCGACCCGCGCAACCAGG
Organism: Myxococcaceae bacterium; assembly: GCA_046351675.1. Classification (GTDB taxonomy): domain Bacteria; phylum Myxococcota; class Myxococcia; order Myxococcales; family Myxococcaceae; genus Archangium_A. The sequence continues at coordinate 56,077 of JAXLYB010000008.1, read as the reverse complement.
CGCTCGCGCAGTACCAGCGCGTCGGCGGCCGGGCCCCGACGTCGGGCATCGAGCCGGCGTACGACCAGAGCGCGCAGGCCAACCCGTTCGTCGACACGGTGATGACCGCGACCGGCGGCACGGGCGTGCAGGCGCGCGGCAACCTCACCTTCGGGCCGGCGATCCCCGACACGCTGCTCGCGCATTCCAGCGACCTCGCCATCGTGCGCGGCATGAACATGGACACGCTGACCCACGAGGTCGGCCGTCGCTACCTGCTGACCGGCAAGTTCCCGCGTGGGCTCGCGGCGGCCGGCAGCTCGCTCAACACGGTGTGGTCGGCGCAGACCGGCACGCCGGGTGACATGCCGAACATCGCCATCGGCACCGAGTCGTACAACGAGGGGCTCATTCCCGCGGCGAGCGCCGTCAAGGTGTCCAGCTACCGCGACATGCTGACGGTGATGCAGCCGCAGTCGGGCACCACGCTGCCGGCGGCGTCGGAAGCCGCGGTGCAGAACTTCGAAGACCGCGACGACACCTGCGAGCAGCACGGCTACGACATCAGCGGCCTGGTGAGCGCGTTCAAGGACTCGCGGCGGCTCTCTCGCGGGCTCGCGCAGCCGGCGAAGGCGACGCTGTTCGACTTCAAGTTCCCGACTCCCGCGGCGCTGACCGACTGCTTCTCGGCGTTCAACCTGGCCACGGCGGCCGACTTGAACACCGTGCGCGGGCGCGCGGCGGTCGCGGGCCAGGCCATCGTGAACGGCGTGTCGAACGTGGTGAGCGTGGCGCTCGCGAACGGCCTCGACGACCACTTCGACCTGTTCAACCAGCAGCCGGTCAGCCAGCGGGACGGGTGGGACGCGCTGGGGCGGTTGATCAGCTACCTCAAGAGCAAGACGGTGCCCGGGAGCACGAAGAACTTCTGGGAATGCACCTCGATGCTCGTGTACTCGGAGTTCTCGCGCACCCCGATGATCAACACCCGCGACGGGCGCGATCACCACCTCACCAACTCGTGCCTGCTCGCCGGGCCCGGCATCAAGGGCAACTCGGTGTTCGGCGCGTCGTCGAACCAGGGCATGACGGTGCAGAAGTGGAACTTCGCGACCGGGGCGCTCGACGCGGCCGCGGGCTCGGTGGTGCGCCCGGCCGACGTGCACGCCACGCTGCTCGACTCGATGGGGTTGTCTTATTCACACCTGTCGAACCAGACGCCGAAGGTCATCGGGGCGCTGAAGAAGCCCTGACCGCGCGGGAGTAACGTCAGACGCATGCAGGGCGTCGACGCGGTGGTGGTCATCATCGAAGACGAGGGGCGCGTGCTCGGCGTGTCCCGGCCGGGGCTCCCGGAGGATGTGGGCTTGCCTGGCGGGTCGATCGACCCGGGTGAGACGCCTGAGCAGGCCGCGGTGCGCGAGGTGAAGGAAGAGACGGGCCTCGATGTGACCGTGCGCCACCTGGTGACGCGGCCGTTTCATTCGCACCTCGTGCATGCCTTCGTGGCGACCTCGTTCAGCGGGGTGGTGCACGCGAGCGAGGAGGGCGAGGCGAAGTGGACGGACTGGGACGGGGTGTGCAGCGGGAGGTACGGCGCGTTCAACCGGGAGCTGCAGAAGCTGTGCGGCCGGACCTGAGTTCGCGATGCGTGTGACGTTCCCGGCGGTGGGCGCCTGGCGACGTCACGCGGACGGACTGCTCGCGATGCGTGTGACGTTTCCCGCGGTGGGCGATGGCGACGTCACGCAGACGGACTGCTCGCGATGCGTGTGACGTTCCCGGCGGTGGGCGCTGGCGACGTCACGCGGACGGACTGCTCGCGATGCGTGTGACGTTTCCGGCGGTGGGCGCTGGTGCCGTCACGCTGGCCCGCCGAGTGCTGCAACTCCCGTAAACGTGCGTCTTGCCTACACTTCGTGCTGACGCGATCAGGTGCCGTGTCAGCGAGGTGCGCTCGCCCGGTGCGGGTACACTCGCGCCCCGTGCCCCAGAAAGAAGTGAAGCTGTTCTTCCAGGAAGGCAACTCCGACAAGGTCTACTACGCGCGCGTCGTGCCCTCGGGCGCCGGCGTGTTCGACGTGGTCTGCGAGTGGGGCCGCCGCGGCTCGACCCTGCAGTCCGGCAAGAAGGCGCTCAAGGTGCCCCTCGCGAAGGCCGAGGCGACGCTCGAGAAGCTCAAGCGCGAGAAGATGAACAAGGGCTACGAGGAGATGACCGCCACGGCGAAGCCCGCCGAGGTCGCGCCGCCGATGGGCGAGGGCTCCGGCACGAAGGCGGGCGCCACGGGTCGCAAGCGCGTCGGTCGCGTCGCGCAGTTGCTCAGCCCCATCGACCTGCACGAGGTCGACCGCCTGCTCGGCGACGACGGCGTGGTGGCGCAGCAGAAGCTCGATGGCACCCGCGTGCTCTGTCACGTCGACGACGGAGAGGTGCTGCCGACCAACCGCCACGGCCAGAAGACCGCGATGGGCGGCGGCGTGCTCAAGGGGCTCATTCACCTCCCCAGCGGCACGGTCGTCGATGGCGAGGTGATGCGCGAGGGGAGCGCCGAGGTGTACTGGCTCTTTGACGTGCTCGAATTCGCCGGGCGCGACGTGAGCGCGCTGTCGTACGAGGAGCGCTTCGCGTGCCTGGCCGACGAGATCGAGCCCGGCCTCTCGGAGCCAGTGCGAGTGCTCGAGACGGCGTGGTCAGGAAAACAGAAGCGCGTGCTGTACGAGAAGCTCCAGGCCGCCGGCGCGGAGGGCATCGTCTTCAAGCAGAAGCGCGCGCCGTGGACGGCCGGTCGCGGGTCCACGCAGCTCAAGTGCAAGTTCGTCGCGTCCGCCGACGTGGTGTTGGTGGAGAACGCCGGCAACGCGTACCGCATGCAGGTGTACGAGAAGGGCAAGCGGGTCGACGTGGGCAAGGTGTTCAGCGGCACCACCAACGAATCGCGCGCGAAGCTCGACGCGGCGCTCGGCAAGGGCCAGCGGGTGGTCGCCGAGGTGCGCTACCTGTACGCGACCGACGAGCTGCAGCTCTTCCAGCCCGTGTTCGTGCGGGCGCGCACCGACAAGGAAGAGAAGGCGTGCACGCTCGACCAGCTCAAGCAGACCAACCGAGAGGTCGTCGACCACGACTGAGGGCGTCGAGTGGAGCGTGCGTGCTCCGATCTTCTCGCGGGCGCGCGCGACAGCGCGGTCATCGTCGGCTCGGGCGTCGGTGTCGTGATCGCGCGGCGTTTGCGCGGCATCGGAGGCCGGCGCCGTTGTGCAGCGCGGTGCACACGCGCTCGTGCGGGGCCTTCGACGGCGCGCGGTTGAGAGGTCCGGTGCGAGACCGGGGCGCGGATGGCACGCGTGATGCTCTCGGGGCGCGTCATGACCTCCACGCTCCTGTCCCTGGCTGCCGTGCTCGTGTCGTCGGCGTCGTTGGCCGCAGAGCCCACGGCGATGTTCGTGCAGTCCACCAACCTCGACGCGGCGAGCGCCGACACCTTCGGTGCGATTTGCGCGGCGCAGTACGGCCTGGTGAGTCATTCGCGGGTGCTGCGCGAGAAGGACCTGGTGGTGCCCGAGGGGTCTGATGCGCGCGCGGCCGCGGTGACGGCGGGGGCGAAGGAGCAGCTCGAGCTGAGCCTCGTCTCGCTGGCGACGTCGCGCTCGGCGGGGCGCATTCTCACCAGCGCGGTGCTCCGCGATACCGAGGGTAAGGAGCTCGCCCACGCGGAGCTGGCCGCCGACTCGCTCGATGACGCCCCGGTCGTGTGCGAGCGGCTGGCGCAGGCGTTGGTGCGGCGCGTCGACGTGGCCGAGACGCTCAACCACAAGAACGTGACCACCGCGGAGGCGAAGGCGACGGCGCGGCGCAATCGCATCGGCAGCGAGAAGATCATCGGCGTGAAGACCTCGTTCGGCGTGCCGCTCGCGGTCGATCAGACGTTCATGCCCATGGGGTCGATCTCGGTCGACGCGCGCCTCGAGCAAGACCGGTTCTTCTTCGAGTTCGGCGGCGGGTTCCTGATTCCCGGCAGCCTCGCGAGCGGCACGGGCACGGGGTACGGCGGGCTCGAGCTGGAGCTGGGCGCCAGCTACTACCTGACGGACACCGACGTGAGCGTGTACGTCGGCGGTGGGGTGCAGCCGAGGCTGTACTTCTCGTCGACGATCTTCGGGTTGGCGCCGTACGCGCAGGTGGGGCTGATGCTGCCGCGGCACTCGTCGACGCGGTTCTACGTCGATGCTCGCGTGTCACAGAACGTGCTGCCCGTGTCGACCGGGGTCTTCGGCAGCATGACCACCTTCCCGACAGAGATCACCCTGCAGGCGGGGATTGGCTTCTGAGCTGCTGGCCGTGCGCGTGACGTTCCCGGCGGTGGGCGCTGGTGGCGTCACGCGCGTCGTCGGTTTTCGGCGGTCGTGGGTGCACTGCCACTGACGATGCGTGTGACGTTTGCGGCGGTGGGCGCTGGTGACGTCACGCGCGTCGTCGGTTTTCGGCGGTCGTGGGTGCACTGCCACTAGCGATGCGTGTGACGTTCCCGGCGCTGGGCGCTGGTGACGTCACGCGGATGGTTGTTTTGCAGTCGGCCCGCGCGAGTCGAGACACACGTCGGCCCTCGCCGCCCGGGCGCTCGATGCTTCAGACTTCAGCTGGGGTGCTTCAGCGGTACAGGACGGCGCAGAGCTCGTTGATGAGCTCGTCTGGGTTGTCCTGCAACCCTCTCCACGTCCACTGCAGGACGACGTACCCATCTGCACACAGCGAGTTGCGTCGGCGCCTGTCCTTCTCGAAGGCCTCGACGCCCGAGTGGTACGCGTACCCGTCCGTCTCCACGATGACCTTCTGCCGCTCGAAGATGAAGTCGATGCGGCGGCGCTTGCCCTTCGACACCTGGCGCTTCTGCACATCGGGCTTCGGCATCTTCGCCTGCCGCAGCACGCGCAACGCCAATTCCTCGAGCTGACTGTCGGTCGGCCCGCCCTCACCCGTGATGGACGCCAGCACCGCCCGGAAGCGCACGATGCCCGGACGCTTGCGCGTGCGCTCGAGGAAGCGCTGCAGCTGCATCAGCGTCGTCTTCTTCTCCCGCAGTGCCTGGCTCATCATCGAGCGTAGCTGGGTGAAGGTGACGAGGCGGCTCATGTCCATCAGCGTGCGAGGCACCGACGTCACGCACAGCCCATCGTCCCGCACGATGACGTCCCAGTGCGGAGGCGGCTTGCAGCGGTAGATGCGCGCGCCCTCGAGCTTCAGCTTCCGCTTCTGCGGCTTCACCGTGATTTCGAGCGGCCCGGCCTTACCCAACGGGTCCACCTTGAAGTCGTCAAAGCCGTGCAGCGCGGCCGCGGTGCGATGTGACAGCACCGACTTCGGGCCGCCCCACAGCGAGAGCGCTTCCACCCGCTGACGCCAGCACTCGACAGAGCCCTCGACGCGGTACACGCCGCGCAAGACGCGCACCCACGGCGTCTCTCCCGCCTCACGACTGACGCGCCGCTCGATTTGCCACCGGCTCAGATGCGCCATCGCCTGGGAGCGATGCAACACACCCATCTGCTTCGCCGCCAACTCCAGACACTTCACCTCTGCGTTTCTCATGCGTGGCGTTGTACCGCCGACCACTGACATCCCCGGCGCTCTCACCCGCTGAGACTCGAAAGTGGAGCACCCGCGCCGCACTTCGCGCCCATCAGCGTGACGAAACCAGCGCCCACCGCCGGAAACGTCACGCGCATCGCCAGTGCAGTCCCCACCATCAGCGTGACGAAACCGGCGCCCACCGCCGGGAACGTCACGCGCATCGCCCGGCAGTTCAGTCCTCCGACGGCTCGGCTCGGGGCGTGCCGTTCACCAGCAACACCACCGACGTCACCGCGAGCCCCACCCCCACCACGCTCGCGGTCGTCCCCGCGGCCATCAAGGCGTTCGCGCCGTCGGCCTGGGCTCGAGCCTCGGCGCGGGTGAGCCCCACCACCGGCTGTACCTGCAACCGCTGCTCGAGCGCACCGGCGCTGACCGCTCCCGCGATGAGCAACGCCACCCCGCCGGCGAGCACCGCCCCCGCCCCGGCGAGCAGCACCTTCGGCCCGACGTTGCTCTTCGGCTCCGCCTGCGTCCACGCCACCGGTTCCTCGCGCGGCGCGGGCGTCAACTCGGGGTCCTTCTTCCGCTCCACCACCGGTGCATCAGCCACCGGCGCGTCAGCCACCGCCTTCACCTCGAGCCGCTCCGCGAGCGCCGCGACGAACGCCGCCGCTTCCGCGTTGCGATCGAGCTCTCCCGGCGCCGCGAGGAAGGTCTGCTGCAGCACCACCTTCGCGGCGTCGACCGCCTCGAGGTCGACGCTCACCGCCTTCTTGCTCTTCACCAGCGTGACGCCGACCACCACGTGCCCGCGCGCCTTCGCCAGCCCCCGCAGGCACGCCGAGTCGCCGCACACTTCCCCGGTCATGACCACGCTGAAGCCCGCGCGCGCCATCAGGTGCTTGAGCTGCTCGCGCGTGCGCGCCGCTTCCATCGCGGTGAGCCCGAGGCTGTTGCGCTCGACGAGATCGACCGGCGTCACCTGCGCCGCCACCGCGACCAGCACTCCCAGCGCGATCGACGTCACTGCTTCCCCTTGGTGAAGAAGAGCATCTCGATGTCGGTGAGCTCGCGCCAACACTTCTCGGGCGGCGCGCTGCAGTCCTTCGCGTCGTTGAGCATCTGGTGCGCGGCGCGGCGGAGATCCGACGGCAGCTCCCGCGACCTGGCGCGCAGCTTCTTCCAACGCCGCTCCACATCTTCGCGGGTGTGCTTCGACTTCGGCGCGACGGGCGGCACCGGCCCCACCGGCGGGAGCACCGGGCCCAGCTGCTTCGGCTCGGCGGTCGTCGGATCCACCGGCGCGTCGACCTGCGGTGGCACGTCGGGCACGGGCTCGACCTTCGGCGGCTTCACCTTCACCGGCTCGGGCACGGGCACCGGCGGCCGCGGCCCCGGGTCTTCGCCCGGCATCAGCGCGCGCACCAGCAGCCCCGCGAGCAACGCGACCACCGCGATGCCGAGCCACAGCGCCCACGGCTTCTTCTCGCCCTCGAGGCGTGCCGGGTCGGTGTCGCGCTTGTCGGGTTGAGCCGCCGCGGCGCTGACCGACACGCCCGCGTCGGGGTCGAGCGTCTCGACGCTGTCGAGCGCCGCGGTGGACGCCTGCGTGGGCACCGGCGCGGGATCGATGACGGTCGCGACCGGCACCCGCCCCGCGCGGCGCTTCCCCGACACGGACAGCTCCTGGTCACCGGTGGCCTTGCGACCTTCCGCGCGGCGCTTGCCCGAGACCGACACCTCCTCGGCCGACTGGCTGTTGGCCATGCTGAGCACGGTGCGCTTGACCGCCTCGCGCTCGGGCTCGGTGATGATCTCCGCCAGGCCGCGCGGCCCGGACGACTTGATGGCCTCCAGCCGCGCGCGCACGTCGAGGGCGCTGGCCGGGCGATCTGCCGGGTCCTTCGCGAGCAGCTCCTCGACGAGGCGCTCGATGGATCGCGGCAGTTCCGCGCGCAGCGCCCGCAGCGGCAGCGGCGCGAGCGAGGCGTGCGCGTCGAGCAGCACGTGCAGGCTGCCCTCGAAGAACGGCGGCCGCCCGATGAGCAGCTCGTAGATGACGCAGCCGAGGCTGTAGAGGTCGGTCTGCGGACTGACCGGCTCGCCGCGCGCCTGCTCGGGCGCGATGTAGAGCGGCGTGCCACCGATGCTGGTCTGGTCGACGCGCTTGCCGCCCGCGACACCCCGCCGCGCGAGCCCGAAGTCGAGCAGCTTGGGGAAGGTGGTGCCGTCCTGCAGCTTCACCACGAAGATGTTCGCGGGCTTGAGGTCGCGGTGAATGATGCCCGCGGTGTGCGCCGCCGAGAGAGCGCTGAGCACCGGCAGCAGGAGGTCGATGACCTGCGCGACGGTCATGCGCCCGTTCTCGAGGAGGAGCTGGTCGAGCGGCTGCCCCTCGAGCAGCTCCATGACGAGGTACGGCTCGCCGCTGGGCAGGTTGCCGAAGGTGAAGATGTCGATGATGCCGGGGTGGCGCGCGACGCTGACGGCCCGCGCCTCGTCGGCGAAGCGCCGCGCGTGGTTGGGGTCGGCCGCGAATTCCTTGCGCAGCACCTTGATGGCGACGGCGCGACCGATGACGGGCTGCTCGCCGCGGTACACGAGGCCCATGCCGCCTTCACCGAGCCGCGAGAGCACGCGGTACTCGCCGAGCATCTGGCCGATGAGCGGATCATCGGGGCTCGAGATGGCGCGCACCTTCGTCGCCTCGTTGTCGAAGGGCGTCGCGGGCTCGCCGAGCGCCGGCGGCTGAATGGTGGGCAGCGCCGGGCGGGCATCGGTGACGTCGTTCCAACCCTGCGGGCGCGCGTCGGTGACGTCGTTCCACCCCTCGCTGGCAGGCTGGCTGTCCCACGGCTTCTCGAGCTTCTCGACGCGCGCGGTCCCCGCCTGCGGAGTCGTGGCGGTCTCGTCGGCGACGGTGCGGTTCGGATCTGAGTCGCGCTCGCCGGTGGCCATGGTCAGAGTTTGTTGAACCAGGAAGCGTACGCGCTGGGGTCGTCGAAGGTGACGGCCGGCGCGAGGAGGGTGATGGCGGTCGCCGTGCGCGGGAGGAGCACGAGGGTTCCCGACGCGGTGCGCAGCATTCCGCCCTGCCCCGCGTCGAGGCCGGAGATCACCACCTGGTCGACGGTGTTCTGCGTGGCGGTGTCCCACGCGACGAGGTCATCACCCGCGGTGACCACCCAGCCAGTGCGGGTGTCGGTCGGCCACGCCGCGTTGGTGGTCAAGCGCATGCGCGTGGCGACCACGCCGCCGTCGGGCGCGAGCTGCACGAAGTGCCCTCCCGGACCGACGGTGAACGCGTTGCGCTCGCAGCCCGCGACCCCGGTGCGCGTCGCGACGCTGACGACGTCGATCTCCCGCGCCACCCACTGCTGGGTGTCGAGCACGACGGCGAACGACTGCGCGCCGAGGTTGACCACGTTGCTCATCACGAGGTTTTCGCCCAGGCGCGCGACGCCCGTGAACTGCACGTTGGCGGAGCGCGGCGTGGGAAACGCCGTCACCTCGACCGCGTCTTCCCACACGTCGAGGCGGTACAGGCCACCGCGGCCCGCGGCGACGATCGGCATCGCGCCCAGGCCCTGGCAGTTCGTCGCCAGCACGCCGCCGTTGAGGAACAGCGGCTGCGTGCCGATCGACATCGAGATCGTGCCAGCGTCGGGCGAGATCCGCGTCATGGCGAGCCGCGAGTGCGGCAACGCATAGACGCGAAGGTCACAGCCCAACACGCCACCGCCGAACCCCGCGCCAGCGTTTACCGGGAGCACGAGGTTCGCGCGGCTGGTGACGGTCTGAGCGACCGGGTCGACCTCGGCGAAGCTGCGAGCGCAGAACGGAATGAGGAGCACCCGCGGCTCGACGTTCTCCGTCAGGAAGTTCACCGCGCCGCGGTACGGCTCGCCGACGCAACCCGGGATGCTGGTCACTCCGCCAATCGCGACGTCGGTGCGCGAATAGACCGGAGGCGCTCCGGCGCGCGTCACGCCGGGGACGTTGTTGAGATCGAACGGCACGCCGGTGCCGCCCATCGCCACGACGGGCGTATGGGCCGAGCCACCACCTGCCGGGCCACCACCTGCCGGGCCACCACCTGCCGGGCCACCACCTGCCGGGCCACCACCCGCCGGGCCACCACCCGCCGAGCCACCACCTGCCGAGCCACCTCCCGAGCCGCCACCTGCCGAGCCGCCACCCGCCATTCCGCCGCCGCCCGCCATTCCGCCGCCGGTAGCCCCTCCGCCCGCACCACCACCAGCGCCCACGGTCCCGGCGCACGGCTCATCGGCGAAGCACGTTTCCTCGGGAATTCGCGCACACGCAGACAGGCACGCGAGGAGGACCACCAGACGGCGCATCGACTGATCAGCAAAGCACGGCCGGGCCCACAGTCGAGCGGCCGGCGTTCACTCGAACAGCGCCAGCAGATCGTCGCGCGTCAAGCCAGCCGCACCTGCTCCTCCGTCGAGGGCGGCCTCGAAGAGTGCGCGCTTCTTTTCCTGCAGCGCGAGGATCTTCTCTTCGACCGTGCCCTGCGAGACGAGGCGGTAGACGAACACCGGCTTGTCCTGCCCGATGCGGTGCGCGCGATCGGCCGCCTGCGCTTCGACCTGCGGGTTCCACCACGGGTCGACGAGGAAGACGTGGTCGGCCGCGGTGAGCGTGAGGCCCACGCCGCCGGCCTTGAGGGAGAGCAGCATCACGGTCGGCCCGTCCTCGGCTTGGAACTCGGTCACCAACTTGCCGCGGTCCTGCGTGCTGCCGTCGAGGCGCGAGAAGCGCAGCCCCGCCTTCTTCAGCTCGGGCTCGATGAGGTCGAGCAGCGACGTCCACTGGCTGAACACCAGCGCGCGGTGACCATCGCTCGCGGCGTTGACGAGCGCCTCGATGAGCGCCTGCACCTTCGACGAGCTCGAGGTCGCGACCTGGCCGGGCACCAGCGCGGGGTGACACGCCGCCTGCCGCAACCGCAAGAGCGCCTCGAGGGCCTTGAGCACGCTCCCGCTGGCGCCCTCGAGCAGCGACACCACTTCCTTCTTCGTGGCCGCGAAGACCGCGTCGTAGACGGCGCGTTCCTTTTCCTCGAGCGTGACGAAGCGCACGGCCTCGGTGCGCGCGGGCAGCTCGGGCGCCACTTCCTTCTTGAGCCGCCGCAGGATGAACGGCGCCAACTTCTTGCGCAGCGTCTGCGTGGCCTCGCGCGAGCCCTGCTCGATCTGCTGTCCCAATCCATCGCGGAACTCGGTGCGCCCGCCGAGGAGCCCGGGGTTGGTGAAGTGCAGCAGGCTCCACAATTCCTCGAGGCGGTTCTCGAGCGGAGTGCCGGTGAGCGCGAGCTTGAAGTCGCCCTGCAGCCGGTACGCCGCGCGCGTGGCCTGGCTGTCGGGGTTCTTGATGGCCTGTGCTTCGTCGAGCACCAACACGCGCCAGCTCTTCGTCGCGAGCGTGTCGGCGTCGAGCCGCAGCAGCGCGTAGGTGGTGAGCGTCACGTCGGCGTCGGACAGCGAGCGCCCCGGCCCGTGGTACGTGTTGACGGTGAGCGACGGGCGGAAGCGCGCGAGCTCGGCTTTCCAGTTGGCAAGGAGCGACGTCGGGCACACCGCCAGCGAGCCCTTCTCGAGCGCGCAGATGGCCTGCAGCGTCTTGCCCAGGCCCATGTCGTCGGCGAGCACGCCGCCCAGGCCCGCGGACTTGAGGAAGCCGAGCCAGTCGACGCCGTGACGTTGGTACGGGCGCAACGTCGCGGTGAGGTCGGCCGGAAGCGCCACGGCAGGCAGCTTGTCGAAGCCAGTCGCGAGCGGACGCAACCGGTCCAACGAGGGAGGCGCCGGGAAATCGAGCTGCCCCGCGAGATCCGCCAGCAGCGGGAGCGCGTGGTTGGCGACGGTGCCGTTTTCCTGCTTCGCGGCGAGCAACTGCGCCACGCGCGCGCCGTGCGTCTCGAGCCAGCCCTGCGGCAGCGGCGCCCACCCACCGCCCTCGATGGGCACCAGCCCCAGGCCCTCACGCCACGCGCGCAGCACGGCTTCTCCGCTGACGAACACGTCCTTCGCGCCGCCCTTCACCTCGAAGCGCAGGTCCAGCTTCGCGCGCGGAGCCCCGAAGGAGTCCACGGTCGAGCTGACGTCGAACTTCGGCTCGAGTGACAGCCCGCTGCCGACCACGCGCCGCGCGTCACCGCTCAAGCCACCGCGCCAGTGCTGGAGCTTGTCGACGAAGCGCGACAACTCCGGGCCATCGAACGTGGTGCGCCGCCCGGGCACGAGGCTCAGCGACTCACGGAGCTGCGCGATGAGCTTCTGCTCCGCGTTCTCACGCCGCAGCGGCAGAGGACCGCCGAGGTGCACCAGCTTCTCGCCATCGATGCGCGCGCACGCCGGGCTGCCGTACACGAGCACCGGCAACACCGAGAGCCCGACATCCAATTGTGCGAGCTGCAGCTCGATGCGCGGCTCGAGCGAGCGATCGATGCGCGGCAGCCGCTTGCTGTAGTTGTCGATGGGGAAGCGCTGCGCGAGCTCGGGGAGGATGCGGCTCGTCAATTCTCCCAGCTGCGTCGCGGGGTACTTCCGCACGCTCGGCAACAGGTGCAGCCACGGCCCGGTGAGCGCGGTCTCTCCGAGGCGACAGAGCGTCTCGCCGCAGCGCGCGAGGCCCGGGCTCACCACTTCACTGATGCGCGGGTCGGCCGCAATCGTCACCACGACGTCCTGACCGTCATCCGTGACCTTCACGCGCGGCAGCACGATTTCCTGTGACCACGCGACGGGCTGGCCTTCGAGCAGCAATTGCCGCGAGTGCTCGAGCAAGCCGAGCAGCCCTTCCAACTTCTCCGGAGCCAGCGCGCCCCGCCACGGCCGCTCGAGGATGCGGTCGGCGAGGAGATCTCCGTTCTCGAGTTGCAGCTCGCGCGCCTGGCCGTTGGCGACCATCGACTGGAGCGACGCCGGCAGCGGCTCGACGCGTCCGTCGGCGTGCAGGAGCTCGCGCGTGACGGTGAGCCCGTTCTCGACCTTCGTGAAGCGGTACACGAGCCGCGTCCACGTCTGCGCGGTGGTGGCGACCTTCGTGCCGCCCTGCGCGAGCGTGATGGCGGCGGCGACGACGTGCTCACACGGGTCGAACGCCGAGTCGCACGAGCATTCCCACGCGTCGTCGGGCGTCAGGTACACGGTGAGCGCGACCGGGCGCGCGGGCGGCTTCACGCGGAAGACGTGCTCGTTGTTGCCTTGCACCTTCTCGAGCGCGGCGGCGTTGGCGCGCGCGAGCTTCACGCCGTTGGCCCACAGCGCGGGCTTGGCTTCAGCGCGGATCGCGTCGAGGAGCGCCTGACTCATGGGGGCGCATCTACCTGAAGGTCAGGGCGTCGCGGCGTCTTTGAGGACCTGCGCGATCTGCCGCGGCTCCATGCGCAGCAGGCTCGCGTTCACCTGCATCGGGAAGGTGGTCGTCCCCGGCTTCGGGTGCGGCAGCACCACGTCGTGCGCCTCGGTGCGTTTCGCGAAGACCTCAGGCGTCACCCCGCGCAGCGTCATCAGGAACCGGCTCGTGCCCTTGCCGATCTTCTCGACCTTGAAGCGCGCGTCGGCGCCCAGCAGCGCCAGGACCTGGTCGGCCGCCTTCCACGCCTTCGCGTAGTCATCGCCGAAGCCGTTCACGTAGCGCGTGACGAGCGCGACCGACGGCCACGCCTGGGGCAACGAGCCGCCGAACATGCGCCGGGTGTGGAGCAGCCCCTTGATGAAGTCGTTCGTGCCCGCGAGCACCGCGCCCGCCGCGCCGTTGAAGTGCTTCCACAGCGACACGTAGACGGTGTCGAAGAGCGCCGCGTGTTCTCGCACGCTCTTGCCGGTGTGGAGCGGCAGCGCGAACAGGCGCGCTCCGTCGAGGTGCAACCGAAGGCCCTGCTCGCGCGCGTAGCGGCTGATGCGCTCCAGCTCCGCGAAGTCGACGAACTCGTGGTCGCGGCGACGCACCGGGCTCTCGAGGGAGATGACGCCCACGCGCGCTTCCACGCGACCGCCCGCCGTGCGTTCGACCCACGACTTGACCTCGTCGAGCGTCACCGTCGCCTTGCCGAGCCCGAGAGGCAGCAACGTGAGGTCGCTCAGCGTCGCCGCACCGTCGCCCGTGTCGTTGAAGAGGTGGCTCTCGGCCTGCACCAACACTCGGCGATCGGGCCCGGCGAGCTTCCGCACCGCGAGGTGGTTCGCGAGCGTGCCGGTCGGCAACAAGATCGCCGCTTCCTTCCCGAGCAGCGACGCGAAGGTCTGCTCGAGCTCGGCGACGAGACCGCCGTTCGTGTAGTTGTCGGCCTCGATGCCGCGCGCGCCGACGAGCTCGTTGAGCTGCAGCGCGTACTCCTGCGGGCTCAGGTTGAGCCCATCGGCTGAGAAGTTCACGACCTTGAACGGCGGCGGTGCGAACGCGCCGGCGTCGGGCGTGGCCTGGGTGAGCGTCGGCGCCAGCGCGGCGAGCCCACTTGCGGCGAGGAACTGTCGGCGATCCACCAGGCCCGGTCCGGGTCTCATGCGGCGCGTCTAGCACCTCGAAGGCTCCCTGCTCGGAACGAGACGGCCATCTCTCCGCACTCCTCAGCATCGTCGTGCACTACCGCTCCGCTACGAAGTCGCTACGGTCTGCGCATGCGTGAGTTCGTCCTCGTCTCACTCGCGGCGCTCGGTTGCTGGTCGTGCGGCCAGCCGTGCCAGCAGTTCTTCACGGTCGCCACCGACCACGCCGGTCAGGTCGCGAAGCTCGGCGCCGGGTCCCCGACCACGGTCGTCGTCGGCCGAGGCGATGCGCCGATCGTCGTGAGCGGCATGCTCCCCACCGGCATGCAGGTGGAGGTCGACGCCGCCACCGGGAAGATCCAGCTGACGGGCACGCCGACCGAGACGGGTCGCTTCCAGGCCGAGCTGCGCCCGCAGGTCCGCGCGTGCGTCAACGCCGAGACGACGCTGGCCAACATCGTGCTCGACCTCACCGTGGTGCCCGCGGAGTGCGAGGACGCGCTGACCTGCCGCCTGCTGAAGAAGGGGCCGTGCTCGACGAGCGCTGACTGCACGCCCACGCCGCCCTACGCCGCGGCCGCCTGCATTCGCACCATCGGAGCCGCCGGGGTGTGCGTCGACGTGAACGGCCCGAACGACGGCTGCTCCGGCGCGGTCGCCGCGATGAGCGTCACCACCACCGAGAGCACGCAGATCAGCACCTGCGTCGCGACGCCGGCCATCACCGGTTGCAACCACCACGTCTGCTACGGCGCGCCGTGACCACGCACCGTGCCCTCGGCTTCGGGGTCGCCTTGTGGGCCCTCGGAGCGCTCGCCGGAGAACCCATGCGCATGCAAGACGCCGTCGCTCCCATCTTCGCCAACGGTCCCGGCCTGACGGACCGCGACTTCTCGACGTGGGTGGCCAGGCAGTCGCTCGTGAAGCTGCCGTTCACCATCTGGCGCACCCCACAGCGCGTCGCGGCGATGGGCGTGGTCGACACGAAGCCGGCCGAGACGTTGCGGCTCGACGACTCGGCGCTCGGCATCGCGCTCGACGAGCGCCTGCGCCAGCTGTGCAAGGACGAAGACCCCTGCCGCGTGTGGCTCTCGGGCCGGCTCGCACCACCGGGCTTCTCCGTCGTCGCGGTGCACGAGAAGGTGCAGGGCGCCGGACCGTTCTCGGCGCAGGCCGCGCGCGGCCCGGAGTGCCTCGCGATTCGCCTCGAGAAGCCCATCCACTGCGCGCGCGGACCATCGCGCTGCGAGAAGTGCCGCGCCGCCGCCGCGCAACCCGCGACGCCGCGCCTGCTCGATCTCTGCCCGTACGGAGACGCCGCGCGCCCGACGCTCGAACTCACCCGCGACGGGAAGAAGCGCGTGGTGGTCTTCGACGTGCTGCGCAGCTTCACCGACGTCGCCGAGGCGAAGGCGTTCGCCAGCGCGCACCACCTGACCGAGGTCGAGCTCTGACAGTCGTCCCTCGGACGACGTAGAGTCTCGAGCGGGGGAACGACGATGAAGGCATGGGTGTGGACCGCGACGCTCTCGGTGGTGTGCGCGTGCAACCGGCATCAGCCCGCGCCACCGCCGCCACAACCGAGCGAGTCAGCGCAGGAAAAGCTGCTTCCCGAGGAGTGGCGAACGTCGTCGAGCAGCGGGTCAGCCGTGCTCATCGGGCGTCGCGATGGCACGGCGTGCGAGGTGAGCTGCGCGTCTGGCGATGCGGGCTGGAAGCGCAGCGAGTGCCTGGCGCGGGAATCCGACCTGCGGTTCGTCAGCGACGACTGCGCGACGTTCATCAAGCTGGTGGACACGCCGAAGGTCGAAGAGCCGCTCGCGCGCGCGGTGGTGGGCGAGGTGATCAGCGCCAACGGACCGCCGACGCCCCTTCGCCTCGGGAAGCTCGCAGCGCCAGCCGTCGCGCGCGTCTCGCAGTCGGGCAAATGGTTCGCCTGGCTCAGGGGCTGCCTCGAGGCGGCGGGAGAGCCACCGCGATCGATCGACGGCGGGGTCGCGTACGAGTCGCTCGATGGCGTCTCGCACGTCATCACCTTCGCCGAGGCGTCTGCCTGGGTTGACGCGCTCCCCACGCCAGATCCCCCGAGCGCCGAGGGTGCGAAGAACGGCACCGACGACGTGGCGCTCTACCAATGGGAAGACAAGAGCGGCGCCGTGATGGTCACCCCGCTGAGCCAGGTGCCAGCCCGGTACCGGGAAAAGGCGACGCGCATCTCGTCTGAGATCTCCGTGGTCGGCGACCAGAAGGCGAGCCGCGACCTCAGCCTGTCGGTGGCGCAACGACGCAAGGAAGATGAACGCCAGTGGGCCCTCGATGAGCAAATGCGCGCGCTCAACGCGAAGAATTCAGGGGCGAGGACCACTCCCATCGGAGGTGGTTCGTGCGGGGGCTGGCGAGCGACGATCACCAGCCTCGAGAACCAGCTCTCAGCGCTGGGCCGGAGCCAGGACAAGCCGTGCAACGCGACGATCCGGGCCGCAGGCAACAGGGACATCTACGACACGCTCGGCAACCAACAGTGCAGGGCGCAGAACGAGGAGGCAGCGAAGGCGCGTGCCGCGCAAAGCGCCGCGCTGACCAGCCAACTCGAGAACGCACGAGATGGGCTGCGTCGCGCGCAGGTCGCGGGCTGCAACTGACGCAGGCGCTCACTTCAGCGCGGCGTCGACGACGTCTTGCAGCAGGCTGTCAGGCCACCGCGCCTTGAACGCCGCCGCGCGCTGCACCGCCTCTTCACGCCGCCCCAGCGACACGAGCGCACGAATGGCGAGGCTCTCGCGCTCCTCCGCGAACTGGCCGGCGTTGAACTGCGCGGCGTGGGCGTCGCAGCTGCTCAACGCCTCGAGCGCCTTGCCGCGCGCCAGCGCCGACGTCGCCTGGTCGATCAACAGCCGCTCCCGCTCGTGAGGCGTGCCTGCGGTGACCGGCGCTTCCACCTTGCCCGGGCGCGGCGCCGGAGCAGGAGCCGGTGGCGCTTCGACTGGCACCGGCACTTCGACGCGCACCGGCACCTCGACGCGCACCGGCACCTCCACCCGGCGCTCGGTGACGACCACCCGGGGCTCGGCGAGCTGCGCATGCAACGCGGCGCCCCCGAGGCCACCGAGCAGCAACCCGCCGACGAACAACGCCACCTTCGACGCCGCGAGCCCGGCAGGCGCGCCGGTCCCGGGGCTGACATCCGGCGGAGCAGCAGGCGAACCAGGCGGCCGCTGGAAGTCCGCGTCGAGGCGCGCAGCGAGCGCACTCACGTCCGGCATCGGCCGCGCGCGCTCGACCGCGAGCACCGCCTGCAGCTTCGAAGAGAGCGGCTCGAGCTCACTCATGACTTCACCCCTTCGCCCTTCTGCAGTGCATCGAACGTGGCCTCGAACTTCGCGCGTGCCAGGCGCAGCCGCGAGTAGGCGGTGTTGAGCGGCACCTCGAGCTCGGCGGCGAGCTCGTTGATGGGCGTCTGCTCGATGTCGTGGCCGACGAAGAGCGCGCGCTGCTCGAGCGGCAGGGCCTCGAGCGCGAGGAGCACGTGCCGGCGCGTCACCTCGGACTCCAGCACCTCGTCGGGGCGGTGCGCCGGCCCCGCGCGCGCGTCGAGCCGTTCGCGATCGACCACCTGCTCGGTCGCGGTGCGGCTGACCCGCCGGTTGGCCACCAGGCGAAACGCGATGCCGAAGAGCCAGGGCTTCATCGGGCGCTCGGGCTGCCACGAGTCGAGCCGCCGCCATGCGGTCGAGAAGACGTCGTGCGCCACGTCTTCCGTCTCCGCCGCCGACACCCCGAGCCGACGCACGGTCTGGAGCATCCACCCCAGGTGGTCCCGGTACGCCGTCGAGAAGGTCTGCCTCGCGTCCATCAGCCCACGCTCATTGTGGCGAGCCTGCGGTTCCGTCACTGCAAAAACTCAAAAGCGCGCCACCGCCAGCAGGCCCGCCCCGCCGCCCACCGGCCAGACCGCCCACACCTTCTCGGCCCCCACCAGCGCCGCCGCGCGCGTGAAGGGCACCTGCACCTCGACCAGCGCCGCCAGCGCGAAGTGCGCACCGAGCGGCACCTGGAACACGACCCGCGCGCCCGCGTTGGCGTGGAACACCGTGGCCGTGCGCGCCGACGAGAGCGCCGAACCTTCCAGCCGCAGCGCGCCCGCCGAGAGCTCGACGCAGCCGGCGAGCCACCACCAGTGCACGCACGGCACCAGCCCCGCGAGGAGCGGGGTCGTCGCCAGCGCGCCTTGCGACAGCGCCCCGGGAATGGGCCAGCCGAAGCGCGCCTCGAGCCCGAGCGAGAAGACGCCGACGCGCGCGCGACCTTCGACCCGCAAGGTCGGCTGCACGTTCACCGCGAGCCCCACGTTGGCTGACGCGCCGGCGGCGACGCTCCACGCGAGCGGAGTGCGCGGAGGCTCGGCGGACGGCGGAGCAACCGGAGCCGGCGCCGGAGCAGGCGTCGGCGTCGGCACGGCGACCGGAGGGGACTCGACCGGCGGCGGTGGTTCCTGCTTCTTCACCAGCGGGTCGACCGCGAGCGCGACCGCGACCGCCACCGAGTCGAGCAACTCGACGCACGTCCCCGCGGTGAGCGCGCGCCGGCGTGGCGGGTTGTCGGCCGTCTGCAGGGTGATGGTGGCGCTCCACGGCGCGCCCGCGAGCACCTTCACCGCCACCACCGAGGTCGACTGCTCGACGAAGGGGTCGACGCCCAGCCGCGCCGCGATGAGCTCCCGCAGCGCGCGCTCGTCGGGGCAACCGCCGGTCTCGGGCCGCTCGTACCGAAGCGTGAGGTCGGCCCCCATCGCCCAGGAGGCGACCAAGACGGGGAGCAGACCGAGGCGCGACATGGCCCGCGCGTCTATCAGCGAGCCCACATTGTCGATACGGAGCGACCCGAAGTGACGGAATCCGACACCCGCCACAATCACCACGGCATGACGACCCGACTCGCGCTCTCGCTGACGTTGTTGCTCACCGCCTGTGACCCCAACGTGGTCATCGGAGATCCCGATGGTGGCCGCGGTGACGGAGGTCTCCCCGACGCCGGCCCTTCCGACGCTGGCACCGACGCCGGCACGCAGGACGTCTGCCAGCAGCTCGGCGCCGCGACGCTCACCTTCCACGCCGGGTCCAACGTCTGCCAGGGCATGAACAACACCGTGACCCGTGACCCGACCTTCCCCGACCGCTGCAGCGCGGGGCTGACGAGCTGCACGGCCGCTGATCAACAGGTGCTCACCACTGCCGCGAGCTGTCTGACCGCGGGCGCGCACTGCACGACGGGCAACGAAGACGCCGCGGTCGCCTCGTTCATGAGCTGTATGGGCGCGGCGCTCCCGGCGTTGAGCCGGCCCTGCTACGGCGCCCTGACCCGCATTCGCGTGAGCGGGAAGCTCGTCTTCGCGACCAGCGCCTCGTTCGACGGCAACCTCGGTGGGCTCGCCGGCGCCGACGCGAAGTGCCAGGCGGCGGCGAGCACCTCGGGCCTCACCGGCACCTTCAAGGCCTGGCTGTCGACCTCGACCGTCGACGCGATCGATCGCATCGCCGAGGTGGGGCCGTGGTTCGACACCGCCGGCCAGCAGCTCTTCGCGACGAAGGCCAACCTCGCCGCCGGCCCGATGACGATGGGCCTGTGGCACGACGAGTACGGCGTGTGGATGGCGACGAGCGACCTGTGGACCGGCACCGGCTACATGGGCCGTTTCCAGGAAGCGCTCATCGGCACCACGCCGTGCGAGGAGTGGACGTCGAACTCCATGCAGCGCCAGGCGCGCGTCGGTCAGCTCGGCCGCACGGGGCTGCCGTGGTCGTCGTTCTCGAACACCACGTGCGATCAGCAGGCGAAGTTGATCTGCCTGCAGCAGTAGCGCGCGAAGTCGCTGATACTCCCGCGCCATGCGCGCCTTCCTCGTCGCCGTGCTGCTGACCCTGCCGCTCTCCGCCTCGGCGTTCTGCGGCTTCTACGTCTCGGGCGCGGGCGGCAAGTTGTTCAACGACGCGTCGGCCGTGGTGCTGGTGCGTGACGGCACGCGCACCGTGCTCTCGATGCAGAACAACTACCGCGGCCCGGTCGAGAACTTCGCGATGGTGGTGCCGGTGCCGGTGGTGCTCTCGAAGGACAACGTGAAGACGCTGCCGCGGCCGGCGTTTCGGCGGCTCGACGAGCTCTCGTCGCCGCGCCTGGTGGCGGTGCCCAAAGACCCCTGCGAGACCATCGGCATCGGCGGCATCGGCACGCGCGGGCGCGGTGGCGGCACCGGCGGCTACGGCTCGGGCGTCGGCACCCTGGGCAGCGGCGTGACGGTCGAGGCGAAGTTCAACGTCGAGGAATACGAGATCGTCATCCTCTCCGCGAAGGACTCCACGGGCCTCGAGACGTGGCTCAAGCAGAACCGCTACCAGGTCCCCGAGGGCGCGGCCGAGCTGCTGCGGCCCTACGTGCAGACCGGCTCGAAGTTCTTCGTCGCGAAGATCAACGCGAAGAAGGCGAAGTTCGAGAACGGGCAGCTGGTGCTCTCGCCGCTGCGCTTCCACTACGACAGCGAGACGTTCTCACTGCCCGTGCGCCTCGGGCTGGTGAACAGCGGCGGTACGCAAGACCTCATCGTGCACGTCATCGCGAAGGACCGGTACGAGCTGGCCAACGCGAAGAACGTCTTCGTGCCCACCAACGTCGACGTCAGCGAGCGCGCCGAGGCGCAGTTCGGCGGCTTCTACAAGGAGCTCCTCTCGCGCACGTTCAAGAAGTTCCCCGGCGCGGCGGTGACGGAGTTCGCGTGGAAGGGCGCGCTCCCCCCGCCCACGCACCTCTCGGCGTCGGGCATCTACGGCGTGACCTGCGACCCGTGCCCGCCGCCGCACCCCGTCGATGACCCGCTCGCGCGCTACCTCGGCGTCGACCTGCTGCCGAACGTGAAGACCGATGAAGACGTGGCCGCGTTCGCGCGCGAGGCGACCATCACGCGGCTCCATCTCCGCTACACGAAGGACAGCGCCCCCGACGACCTGGTCTTCAAGGTCGCGACGCCCGTGCGCGGCGGTGTGCCCGACGTGAAGGGCGCGATGGTGACGAAGACCAACCGCTTCCAGGCGCGCTACCTGATGTGGGTCGATGGCTGCGCGGCGCTGTCGTCGATGGGCAACATGTTCGGCGGCTCGTCGTCGGTGGGGGCCGTGGGCGCGCAGACCAACGCCGTCGAGCTGGTCGACGACCTCGAGCAGGTCATCACCAGCGAGGTGCGCGAGCTCGGCCTCGAGCCCAGGCCGCTGCCGAAGGACCCGAAGCCGCTGCCGGCCGCGCCTCCGCCCACGCCGCCCGACGACGACACCACCTGGGTCGACGTGCCGCGCGTCGAGCCCGTCGCGGAGACGCCGGTGGTGGAGTCAGGGAAGCTCGACCCGGAGCTGATCAAGATGGTGGTGCACCGCAACCGCGGGCAGCTGCGCTACTGCTGGGAGTCGTACTCCGGCGGCGCGAGCAGCTTCACGGGCACCGTCACCGTGCGCGCCGTCATCTCTCATCAGACCGGCGCGGTGACCAGCGCACAGCTCGTCAGCTCGACCCTCAACCTCCCCGCGGCGTCAGACTGCATGGTCAGTCGGGTGAAGACGTGGATGTTCCCCAAGCCGAAAGACGGTCAGCCCGTGACCGTGAGCGTGCCCATCACGTTCAAGCCGAAGTCGCGGTAGGCACCGCTTGGAACCGGGGCCCGGGCAGAGTCGGCGAACGGCGAGCCCGAGCACTTGGTAGCATCGAGCGATGCGGTTTCTCTTTGCTGTGTTGCTGGTGACGGTGGGGTGTTCGTCTCCGACCCCACCGCCGCTCGATGGCGGTGAGACCATCGACTCGGGAACCATGGAGCCTCCACCCGACGCCGGCATCATGGTGCGCAACCTCGGCACCGACGTGCCCGTGTCGATCGACTTCATCCTCCCCTTCGCGGGAGGCCTGCTGGCCGAAGACTGGGCCGTGAGCGCCGCGGGCGACGTGGTGCTCGCCGGTCAGCTCTCCGGTGTGGTCGATCTCGACCCCACCTCCGGCGTCGATCAGGTCGATCTCGGGGTGCAGGTCGTCCCCGCCGTCATCGTGCTCGACCAGGACGGCAAGTACCGGTGGGGGCGAGGGTGGAAAGACCGACGGGGCGGGCCCCAACCGGTGCGCGTCGCCGTCGGCCCCACCGGTGACGTCTATGTCATGAGCACCGTCACGTCAGGCCCGCCAGACCCGCTGTTCGATCTCGACCCGACCGCCGGGGCGCGGCTGGTCGACACGCGCAGCGTTCGCGCGCTCTTCGTGGCGCACCTCTCGGCCGACGGCGCCTTCCTCGGCGGCTTCGTGACGACCGGTGACGGCATCGTCGACACGCCGGGCACCATCACCGCCGGCCCCGACGGCCGCGTCTGGCTGACAGGGTGGTTCCAGGGGCTGGTCGATCTCGACCCCTCGAGCTCGTACCTGATGCTCAACTCCGGCGGGACGGTGCCGAACCTGCGCCGCAAGCAGTTCGTCGCGCGCTACGAGTCGGACCTGCGCGTCATCTGGGGCTTCATTCCGTCGACGCGCTCCATCGGCCTCATCTCGCCGTTCGACGGAGGCGCCTTGTTCGCCGGCACATACGGCGGAGGCGTCGACTTCGCGAGCGTGTACGACGCAGACCTCGACCAGGGCCCCGGGCTCGACGTGCACTCCCCGGGCTGCCTCATTCGCGGCGGCAC
Organism: Myxococcaceae bacterium; assembly: GCA_046351675.1. GTDB lineage: Bacteria > Myxococcota > Myxococcia > Myxococcales > Myxococcaceae > Archangium_A. Next base: position 33,306 of record JAXLYB010000008.1, on the reverse strand, counting down.
CGCGGACTGCCTGCCAGCCAGCTACTTCGGGAAGATGAACGACCTCGCCGAGCTGGAGTGGTCGGTGACGTACAACACGGTGACCCGCAACCGCACCGAGTCAGTGCCCACCCCCACGAGCGGAGGGCCCATCGCGCGACCGAATGGCGAAGGGCTCGTGCTGGGCGTGACGCGCGACACGGTCGACTTCGATTGGACCTCGGTCGAGCTGGTCTACTCGGCGCCGTGGCACGCCTCAGACGTCTACTTCGACGTCTTCGCGCAGGGCGTCTCCCCCGACGGCACGCCGCTCGGGCTCACGCGCACGCGAACGCTCCGCCTCATCGACGGACTCAACGAGGCGACCTGGACGAACGGGACCTGGTCGGCCCCGGAGGACTCCTTCTTCGCCACCGGCTGGACCCAGGGCTCGGTCATCTTCCCGTCCATCGGCGTCGCGGGCGTCGGCCGACCGGCAGAGAGCTTCCTCGCCTCGTTCGACCCGCGCGGGCAGTTGCGCTGGGCCACCGGCCTGGGGGTGCCCAACGCGCTGGGCGGAGGCGGCGCGGCCAGGGTGCTGTCGTCGTCGGCTGGGAGGACGTTCGTGCTGGGCAGCGCCCCCCCGTTCACCGACCTCGACTTCACCCCCGGCCTCTTCTTCGCCGACGCGGGCGCGCCGTACCTGGTGGGGTTTCACGTCACGCCCTGCATCGAAGGCTCGGTGCGCGAGTGCACGTGCTTGCTGCAGGTGCCCCAGGGGGTGACCGCGCGCTGCAGCGGAGGGCAGTACGAGAGCTGCGCGTGCAGCCAGGAGAACCTGCGCACCGACGGCACCATCCCTCCGCGGCCGACTCCTGACTGCGGCACCTGCGCCGCCGGTTGGACCTGCAACCCCGCCACGTGGCTTTGTGAAGACGCGCAGCAGCAGACGGTCGTCGCCGGGCTGAACCACCCAACCGCCGTCGCCGACGACGGCAGCGCCGTCTACTACTCGGTGCAGGGGCGCTACCCGCGCACCACGCCGCCTCCGTCGCAGCTCGCGGTGGGCGAGGTGTGGCGAATCTCCCACGATGGAGGCGTCCCCGAGCAGCTCACCGATGGTGGGCCGGTGAGCGGGCTCCAGCTCTTTGGAGGCAGCGTCTACTGGGCGCAGCAGGGGCTGTGGCGCGCGCCTTCTGCAGACGGCGGGGCCGAGCGCATCGTGAGCGACCCGCTGCTCAAGGCCCCGCTCACCTTCTTCCAGGGCGACGCGTACTGGGTGAAGGGCAACCAGGTGATGCGCCAGCCGCTCGACGGCGGCGCAGCGGCGACCAGCGGGGTCATCGCCTCGATCAACGAGATCCGCGGTGTGGCCGTCGACCCGGTACACGTCTACGCGCTCACCGAGGGCGCCAACTTCGGCGGGCTCTACCGGCTGGCCCACACTGCGTTTGGCGGCGGCGGCTGGCAGCGCCAGGCGGTGGCCAGCGACCCGCGGGCGATGGTGCAGTTGGGCAGTGGCGTCTTCTTCTCCGACTTCCGTGCGCCCGACACCGTGACGCGCTTCGACACCATCTCGCAGCAGACGAGCACCGCGGTCGGCGGGCTCGGCGGCGAGGTGAACACGCTCTTCACCGACGGCTCGAGCGTCTACTTCACGCGGTGGGGCCTCCCCACGGCCCGAACCTGGACCGGGGAGGTGTGGCGCATCGAGCCCAACGGCGCGACGCCGACGCTGCTCGCGAGTTCGATTCAGCACGCCGCGGGCGCGTTCGTGCGCGGCACGCGCCTCTTGTTTGCCGAGCACGGGGAAACGCGCGCGAGCACCACGACGGGGCGCATCGGGTCGGTGGAAATTCGCTGATCAGGGGTTGAGGACCCGCACCACCGCGCCGTCGACGCCGACCACGAAGAGCACGCCGTCGACGTTGAAGAGTCCTTCGACCTGCGTGACGGACGGAATGAGCCGCTCGGACACCACGCCGTTGCGCCAGCGCACCAGGACGCCCTGCGTCGCGGAAGGGTAGCCCGGGTCGACACGGGTGCCGGCCGCGAACACGGTGTCGGCGTCGACCACCACCGTACGCAGGCTCAGTTGTCCCGTCAGTGACGCGAGGGTGGTCCACGCGCCGTCATCGAAGCGATGGATGCCCTGGTCACTCACCGCGAACAAGCGCGCGGGGTCGGGGCCGGCGAGCGCGTTGAGCGGCGGCGCGGGGCTGACGTTGGCCGCGCCCCACACCCCGTTTACCGCGCGCTGCCAACGGCGTTGACCGGCGGTGCTCCCCACCACGACGGCGGTTCTGCCGTCGCTCCACCCCACCCCGAAGTCGCCTGGTCCACCACTCTGGAGCGCCGACCACACCCCGGCGTCGTTGGGCGAAATCACCGCTGACGTCGAGGGCACGTTGATGAAGCCGACGACGCCCCACCACGCGTCCCCCACCCGGAAGAGCGAGTTGACCCGCGGCTGGCCACCCGGCACGGCCTCGCCCTTGAACTGGACTCCGTCCCACCGCAGCACCGGGCGGGTCGAGGTGAACTCGTAGCCGCCGAGCAGCGTCTCCCCGCCGAACGACGCGATGGCGCCGTAGTCGCACGTGCTGTTCGCGGGGCTGACGTTGCGCCACTCGACCTGGCCGTCTTTGAGCACCGTGAGGCCCAGTGCTCCGGAGATCCACACCTCGTCGCCGACCCGCGCACCCGTCTTGCGCGCGTACGCCGCGCCAGAGGTGAAGGTGTTCCAGGTCGTTCCCGAGCGGTGCGCCAGCGCGCCGTCTTCACCACCGACCCAGAGGTCGCCGCCAGGTGTCACCCCGAGCGTCAACAGCGAGAGGTCGCCGCCGAGCACCTGCCGGTAGAGCGGGGCGTGCAGCGCGACGAACTGCCCCCCGTCGAGCTGCGCCACCTGCGAGGGGAGCAGCGCGAGCGGGTCGCCTTGCGGGTCGAGCGCGAAGCGACGAACGGTGTTGGGGAAAGGAAGGTCGGTTCGGGTCCAGGTGGTGCCGTCCCACTCGTCGAGGGAGCTGTTGCTTTGATCGACCGCGATGACGCGATTCGCAGACAGCAGCCACTGCTGGATGTTGTACAGGTCGCGGCCCACCGGAGTGCGGTCGACGAACCCCGCGTCGGTCAGCTCGAGGGCGCGCGGTCGCTGCGCGTCGTACCCGGCGAGCCAGGCCCGTCCCCCGCCGGACCCGAGGGCGGTGAAGCTGCGCACGGGCGGGAACAGTTGTGACCCGGTCACGGCGGCGACCCAGCCCGTGCCAGTCCACTCGTAGATCGTGTCTGCGTCGATGCGCATCACCAGCGGGTGCTCGCAGTCAGGAACGATCAACTGGTCCACCGCCTCGGGCGGCGCCGCGACGGCGCGCCATCGCTGGCCGTCCCACCGCGCCACGGTGAAGCCGCCCGCGGCCCAGGCGCAGTCCGAGCGCACCGAGCCGACCGACCAGAACGTCGCGGGGCCGCCACCTTCGAGCGCGTGCACCTCGAGACGGGCTCCGTTCCAGTGGGCGAGCAGAGACCCGGCTCCCACCAGCCACACGTCATCGTCTGCCCTCGCCGAGATGGCGTTCACCTGGGCCGAGAAGGGCTGGGGATTCACCCCACAAAAGTCGGCGCCCAGCGGCACGCACCCTCCGTCCCAGACGAACGGCGCGCCCGAATCGCCGCCGCCACCTCCCGCACCTCCTGCGTCGCTCATCAGGCCGGCGTCCAGCTCTCCTGCGGCAGCGTCCGGCGTGGAAGACGATGGACAACCGAAGAGCAACAGCGCGGTGAGGAAACTGGCGGGCCGCATGAGACTCCTGAAGCGAAAGGGCCCTCAGCATCGCATGGGGCGCCACCACGAACGCGAGCCGCTTCGAGCCTGGCTCGCCCATCGCCCCCTGCAGCGTCGTGTGCAGGAGGCGACCGAGCCCAGCGCGAATCGGCGCTGGCCTGGGTCCGCGCATCAACACTGAACAACCTGTCAGTGGTCGGTGGTATGACGCTCTTCCGTGAGCGTCGTCGTCGTCGCCGAGAAACCGTCCGTTGCCCGCGATCTGGCCCGCGTGCTCGGCGCCAACGCGCGCGGTGAAGGGCTGCTGCACGGCAACGGCTACGTCGTGACGTGGGCCATCGGCCACCTCGTCGGCCTCGAAGAACCCGAGGGCGTCGACGCGCGCTGGCGGCGGTGGAGCTTCGAGACGCTCCCCATGTTCCCCCGGCAGTGGCCGCTGCGCGTCTTCGACTCGACGCGCTCGCAGTTCGACGTCGTGCGCCGCGCGATGAACGAGCGAGACGTCACGGGCGTCGTGTGCGCCACCGACGCCGGGCGCGAGGGCGAGCTCATCTTCCGCTTCATCTATGAGGCGGCGAAGTGCACCAAACCGGTGAAGCGGTTGTGGATTTCGTCGCTCACCGACGGCGCGATTCGCGATGGGTTCGCGCGGCTGCGACCGCAGGGTGACTTCGACCCGCTCGCCGCCGCGGCGCTCGGGCGCTCGCGTGCCGACTGGCTGGTGGGCATGAATCTGTCGCGGGCCTACGGCTTGTGGTGCGACGACCGGCTGTCGGTCGGGCGCGTGCAGACGCCGACGCTCGCGCTGCTCGCCGAGCGCGAGTTGGCGATTCGCGACTTCGTGCCCGAGGACTACCTCGAGGTGAACGCGACGTTCTCGGCGCCGGGCGGCGACGGGAAGTACGGCGGCACCTGGCAGCGCACGCCCTCGAAGGAAGAGTTCCCGCGGCGGCTCGCCGCTTCTGGAGAAGAAGCCAGGGCCATCGTCGCCCGCGTGCAGACCGGGGCCGCGCAGGTGAAGTCGGTCAGCTCGAAGCAGAAGAAGCTGCCGCCTCCGTTTCTCTACGATTTGACCGAGCTGCAGCGGCACGCCAACCGGCTCTACGGCTTCTCGGCGCAGCGCACGCTCGAGCTCGCGCAGAACCTCTACGAGCAACACAAGCTCATCAGCTACCCGCGCACCGACAGCCGGCACCTGTCGAATGAAGTGGCCGGCACGCTCGGCACCGTCACGCGCGGGGTCGTGCCGATGTTCGACGCGAAGCTCATCGCGCCGGGCACTGGAGAGCGGCCGCTCGGGAAGCGCTTCGTCGACGACAGCAAGGTGAGCGACCACCACGCCATCATCCCCACCGGCAAGTCTCCGGGCGCACTCGGCGGAGATGAGCGCAAGGTGTTCGAGCTCATCGCGCGGCGGTTGTTGCAGGCGTGGCACGACGACTTCGCGTGGGCGGCGACCGAGGTGGTGACCGCCGTCACGTCGCCCGATGCGGTGGACCACTTCCACAGCCACGGCACCGCCATCGAGCAGCCGGGGTGGAAGGTGCTCGACGTGGGCCAGGTGCGCGCGCCTGACTCCGACGCCGAGAGCATGCTGCCCGCGGGGCTCGCCGAGGGGCAGAAGAAGGACGTGGTCGAGGTGAAGCCGGTGCCCAAGCGCACGCGGCCGCCGCCGAGGTTGACCGATGCCACGCTACTCACCGCGATGGAGACCGCCGGCAAGACGCTCGACGAGCGCGAGCTGAGCGAGGCGATGAAGGAAAACGGACTCGGGACTCCCGCCACGCGCGCGAACATCATCGAGACGTTGATGACCCGTGGGTACGTGGTGCGCGAGGGGAAGGCGCTCGCGGTGACCGAGAAGGGGCTGTCGCTCGTCGCGGCGGTCGATGCCGAGGTGAAGAGCGCGGCGATGACCGGGGCGTGGGAAGCGAAGCTGCAGAAGCTGGCCCGCGGTGAGGGCGAGGGACTCGAGGCGTTCCTCGCGGGCATCGAGGCGTACGTCGAGCGGGTGATCGGGAAGGTGCGCGGGTCCCCGCCGCCAAACAACTCCCTCTCCCCCCGAGGGGGAGAGGGTCGGGGTGAGGGGAGAAGCGTCAGCGCAAACATCCCCCTCTCCCCCTGGGGAGAGGGTCGGGGTGAGGGGAGAAGCAGCAGCGCATCAATCAGCGCACCACCGTCGGCCCGCCCACCGCCAAGCAACAACAGCTCCCTCTCCCCCCGAGGAGTCAGCGCACCACCACCAAACCGACCGCCGCCTGCACCAACCACCACTTCTCTCTTCGACCGCCCTGCCCCACTTGTTCACCCCTCACCCCCACCCTCTCCCCCTCGGGGGGAGAGGGAGCTGCTCGCCCGCTTCGGCCACGCCACCTTCCGCCCGCACCAGAAAGAAGCCTGCGACGCCTCCATCGCCGGCCGCGACGTCCTGCTCGTCATGCCCACCGGCGCGGGCAAATCGCTCTGCTACCAGCTCCCCGGCCTCGCGCGCGGCGGCACCACCCTCGTCGTCAGCCCGCTCATCGCGCTGATGGAAGACCAGGTCGCGCGCCTCCAATCCCTCGGGCTCCGCGCCGAGCGAATCCACAGCGGCCGCCCGCGCACCGACTCCCGCCGCGTCTGCGGCGAATACCTGCAAGGCCAGCTCGACTACCTCTTCATCGCCCCCGAGCGCCTCGGCGTGAGCGGCTTCCCCGAGCTGCTCGCCCGCCGCCCGCCAACGCTCATCGCCATCGACGAAGCCCACTGCATCTCGCAGTGGGGCCACGACTTCCGCCCCGACTACCGGCTGCTCGGTGAACGGCTGCCGCTGCTCCGCGCGACCGCCCCCGTCATGGCGCTCACCGCCACCGCCACCCCTCTCGTGCAGGACGACATCGTCACGCAGCTCGGGCTCCGCGCGGGCCACCGCCGCCTCATCCACGGCTTCCGGCGCGACAACATCGCCGTCGAGTGCCTCGAGGTGCTCCCCGGCGACCGGCCGCAGCGCGCGCTGGAATGGCTGCTCCAGGCCGGCCGCGTGCCCGCCATCGTCTACGCCGCCACCCGCAAGAGCGCCGAGGAGACCGCGCGCGTGCTGGGCCGCCGCTTCCGCGCCGCGCCGTACCACGCCGGCCTCTCGGCCGAAGAGCGCGACTCGGCGCAGACCCGCTTCCTGAACGGCAAGCTCGACGTGGTCGTCGCCACCGTCGCGTTCGGCATGGGCGTCGACAAGGCCGACGTGCGCACCGTGCTCCACCTCGCCCTGCCCGGCAGCGTCGAGGGCTACTACCAGGAGATCGGCCGCGCCGGCCGCGACGGCCGCCCCTCGCGCGCGGTGCTGATGCACCACTTCGTCGACCGCAAGACGCACGAGTTCTTCCTCGAGCGCGACTACCCCGACGCCGCGACGCTCGCGAAGCTCTCTCGCGCGCTCAACCACGAGCCGCAAGACAGCGAGACCGTGCGCCGCAAGACGCGCATCAAGATCGACGAGTTCGAGAAGGCCCTCGAGAAGCTGTGGATTCACGGCGGCGTTGAGGGCGTCACCAACGACGCGCTCGTGCACGGCCACGACCGCTGGCTCGCGCCGTACGAAGCCCAGCGCCGGCTCAAGGTCGAGCAGCTCGCCACCATGGCCCGGTTCGCCGAAGGCAGCCGCTGCCGCATGCTCGCGCTGGTGCAGCACTTCGGCGACCGCACCGACTCCGGCCAGCCGTGCGGCCAGTGCGACGTGTGCGCGCCCGCCCACTGCATCGCCGCGCGCTTCGTGCCGCCCACCGGCCCCGAGCTCATCGCGATGAGAGAGATCCTCGCGCGGCTCCGCAGCCAGCCCGGGCAGTCGAGCGGCCGCCTGTGCCGCGAGCTGATGGGTGACGCGCCCGAGGTGCGCAACCGCTTCGAGCGGCTCGTCGCCGGGCTCGCGCGCGGGGGCCAGCTCCGCATCACCGACGACGTCTTCGAGAAAGACGGGCGGCGCATCCCCTTCCACCGGTTGCACGCCCTCGGCGCCGAGCCCGAGCGCGCGCTGCTCACGCCGCCCACCCTGCCCGCCCCCGAGCGCGCGGCCCGCCGCGGCCGTGGTCGCAAGCGCCGCGAGGGGCGCGAGGGCCGCACCCGCACCGAGGGCGTCGAGCTGCCCGAGACCGGCGAGAACGCCGCGCTCGTCGCCCGCCTGCGCGAGTGGCGCCTCGAAGAAGCCCGCCGCCGCCGCGTGCCCGCCTTCCGCGTGCTCACCAACCGCGCGCTCGTCGCCGTGGCCGAGGCGCGGCCCGGCTCGGCCCAGGCCCTGCGCAGCGTGAAGGGCCTCGGGCCGAAGGCCGTGAAGGACTACGGCGAACGACTGGTCGCGCTCTGCGCCGGGTGACTGGGTCGTGCGGCACCTCGGCCTTGGCTTCGTGCTGGGCATCGACGGTCGAACGCACCATGCTGTCCCCTGGTGGAGCGGGTCGAACAGCTGGTCTTCGGACCAACGATGGAAGGCCTCTTCATCAAGGGCCTCAAGGGCAAGCTCTCCCGTGAGCTCATCGAGCAGCTCAAGCTGCGCGGGCTCGACCTCGACAAGCCGCTGCTGCCGGCCTACCCGCGCACGGTCGTGACCGACGTCGTGCTCCACACCGCGCGCTCGCTCTACCCCGACCTCAGCGAGAGCGACGCGATGTACCAGGTGGGTAAGCACGTCACCCCCGGCCAGGCGAACACCATTCTCGGCGCGGCGACGCTCAAGGTGCTGCGGCTCGTCGGCCCCCACCGCACCATCGAGCGGCTGGCCCGCACGTTCCGCACCACCAACAACTACATGACCGTCACGCTCACGCGCGCCAGCACCAGCTCGTACGAGCTCGAGCTCACGCCCAGCAACGAGTACCCCTCGTACATGCAGGCGGTCATCGAAGACATGCTGGCGCTCACGGGTGCGAAAGACGTCGAGGTGAAGGTGCTGCTGCACGACACCGCGCGCGAGCTCTGCCGCTACGGAATCAGCTGGCGATGAACCTCTGGGCGGCCATCCACCTCCTCGCCGCGGGGTCCGCGCTGGTGGTGGTCGTGCTGGCGCTGACCGAGGGCGACATGAGCCCGCTGCGGCTCCCGCTGGTGCTGCTCGCCGCCAACCAGTTCGCGTGGAACGGCGCGTCGCTCGGCACCACGCTGACCGGCCTCGACACCTTCGCGTGGCTCGGCGCCGCCACGTCGCAGCTGTTCCCCGCCATCGCGCTCCACTTCGTGCTCGCCTTTCTCGGGCGGCGCCGCCAGCTGCGGTGGCTGCTCATCGGCGCGTACGCGGTCTTCGGCCTGCTCTCGGCCCTCACCGCGCTCGACCGCCTCATCCCCGGCGAGCAGGTGCCCGGCGGCCTGAAGACCTTCGCGCTGGTGCTGCTGGTGCTCGCGCTGCCGCTCGCGGTCTTCGCCGTCGGCCTCTGCGCGCGCCACCTCACCCTCACCGCCTCGCCGGTGGAGAAGCTGCGCACCCGCATCCTCCTCGTGTCGCTGGTGGTGGTGGTGAGCATGCTCGCCACCGAGCCGCTCGCCGACCTCGGCTGGCCCGTGCCGCGGCTCGCCACGCTCGGCAGCTTCACCTTCAACGGCATCTTGAGCCACCTGACGCTGGGCCTGGGGCTCTTCAAGTCGCGCCGCCCCGCACGCGTCGCCGTCGGCCAGGCGCTGCTGCTCGGCTTCTTCATCGCCGTCAGCTACCTGGTCATCTTCAACACCCTCTCGGCGCAGACCACGGTGCTCGTCACCTCGATGACCGCGCTGACGTTGCTCATCACCGTCACCGGGTGGCTCTTCATTCGCTCGACCCAGAGCTCGCGCGCCGGCCTCGAGCGCTTCGCGTCGCTGGGCCGCTTCTCGGCGCAGATGGCGCACGACCTGAAGAACCCGCTCGCCGCCGCGAAGGGCGCCGCGGAGTACCTCGTCGAAGAGATGCGCCGCGCCGGCGGTGGCCCCAACGAGGAGTTCGCCACGCTGGTCGTCGGCCAGCTCGACCGCCTGCACGCCGTCATCGACCGCTACCAGCGCCTCTCGAAGCTCGAGCCGCAGCTGGCGCCCATCGACGTGAACCAGCTCGTGACGAAGGTGCTCTCGCTGCAGCGCTTCGCCACCGGCCAGACGGTGAGCATCATCACCGAGCTCGCCGAGCCGGCGCCGCCGCTCAAGGCCGACGCCGACCTCGTCGCCAGCGCGCTCGAGAACCTGGTGAAGAACGCCTTCGAGGCCATGCCCCAGGGCGGCACGCTCACCGTGCGCACGCTCCTCACCGAAGACGACGAGCCGCGCCTCAAGCTCGAGGTCACCGACACCGGCCAGGGCCTCGACGCGCGCGCCATGGAGCAGGCCTTCGAGCTCTTCTTCACCACCAAGGCCACCGGCAGCGGGCTGGGGCTGGCCTTCGTGCGCCAGGTCGCGCGCGCGCACGGGGGAGACGCCACGCTCCAGTCGGCCGAGGGCAAGGGCACCACCGTGTCCCTCCTGCTCCCGCTCACGGGGCTGGCGAGCGCGGCGTGAGTGATCGCTTTTTGCGGCTCGCTGCCACCAGCCCTTTCATGAGAACCGCCCTGGCCGTGTCCGTCGCTGCCCTGGTGTGTGCGTGTGGTGCGCCGACCTCCACCCCCGACGGCAGCGTGGCGCTCGCCGACGGCGGCACCCTGGTCACGCTCCCCGACGGCGGCAGCGGCGTGCAGCTCGACGACGGCGGCGTGGTGCAGCCCTTCAGCTTCTTCCTCACGTCCACCCGCGCGCTGCAGGAGCTGTCGAACAACCAGCAGGGCTTCGGCGGCGACCTGCGCTTCGGAGAGACCGGCCCCGGCGCGGGCCTGCGCGGCGCCGACAAGCTGTGCGCCACCATCGCCGAGCGCTCGATGCCCGGTGCGTCGGCGAAACCCTGGCGCGCCTTCCTGAGCGCCACCAACGACGGCAACGGCAACGTGGTCAACGCCATCGACCGCATCGGCGAGGGCCCCTGGTACGACCGGCTCGGCCGCGTCTTCGCGCTCAAGAAGGCCGACCTGCTCTTCGACCGCCCCTCGAGCGCCGACGCCGCCATCAAGAACGACTTCCCCAACGAGTACGGCGTGCCCAACCACGACCCCGACGGCACCGGGCAGGTCGACAACCACGACACGCTCACCGGCAGCAACGCGCAGGGCAAGCTCTACAGCCAGACCGCGACCTGCGCCGACTGGACCGGCAACACCGGCACCGAGGGCAAGCCGCGCGTCGGGCACTCGTGGCCCCGCAACGGCCCCGGCCCCGGCGGCGGCATGGGCGGCGTCAACCCCGCGAACTGGATGTCGGCGCTCGACGAGTCGGGCTGCGCGCCCGGCATCAGCCTCATCGAGATGGGGCCACCCATGGCCAGCTCCAACACCGTCGGCTCGGGTGGCGGCTACGGCGGCATCTACTGCTTCTCCCTGGTGCCGTGAGCCACAGTGCCGTGCGCTGAAACGGTGTGGCAAGGTCGCTCCCCTCATGAGCGACTCCATTCTCGTGGTCGACGACGACGAAGCGGTCGGCAAGGTGCTGGCCGCGCTGCTGGGCCAGGCCGGCCACCAGCCCACGTGGGTCGGCTCGGCGGAGGCGGCGCTCAAGGTGCTCGAGAAGAAGGCGTTCGACCTCGTGGTGAGCGACGTGCGCATGCCGGGGCTGTCGGGGCTCGACCTCCTCAAGAAGCTGCGCGCCAGCTCGCCGGACCTGCCGGTGGTGCTGCTCACCGCGCACGGCACGGTGCAGATGGCGGTCGAGGCGATGCGCGAGGGCGCCGCCGACTTCCTCTTGAAGCCCTTCAACCGCGACGAGGTGCTCTTCGTCGTGAACAAGTGCCTCTCGGGCACCGCCACCGAGCGCAACGCGCCGCCCCGCCCGCCGCCGCCCGCGGTCTCGAGCGCCGACGGCATGGTGGGCCAGGCGCCCGCGCTCGACGAGGCCCGCGCGATGATTCGCCAGGCCGCCGCGTCGCCCGCCACCGTGCTGATTCTCGGAGAGACCGGCACCGGCAAGGAGCTCGCCGCCCGCGCGCTCCACTCGCTCTCGCCGCGCGCGAAGGCGCCGTTCGTGCGCCTCAACTGCGGCGCGCTGCCCGAGACGCTCTTCGAGTCGGAATTGTTCGGCTACGAGAAGGGCGCGTTCACCGGCGCCGTGGCGCGCAAGCCCGGCCGCGTCGAGCTGGCCAACGGCGGCACGCTCTTCCTCGATGAGATCGGCGAGCTGTCGGCGGCCTCGCAGGTGAAGCTGCTGCGGCTCATCCAGGAAAAGGAATTCGAGCGCCTGGGCGGCACCGAGACCTTGAAGGCCGACGTGCGCGTGGTGGCCGCGACGCACCGCAACCTGTCGGAGATGGTGAAGGCCGGCACCTTCCGCGAAGACCTCTTCTACCGGCTCAACGTGGTGCCCATCTCGCTGCCGCCGCTGCGCGACCGCAAGGACGACGTGCCGCTGCTGGCGCGCCACTTCCTCTCGGCGCTCGGCCCGCAGAACGGGAGGCCGAAGGCGGCGTTTTCGCCCGAGGCGATGGCGCTCATCGCCGCGCAGGAATGGAAGGGCAACGTGCGGCAGCTGCAGAACTTCATCGAGCGCCTGCTGGTGCTCGCGCCGCCCGGAGACGTGCTCGAGGCCGCGGTGGTCGAGAAGGAACTCGGCCGCGCCGGGCTCGACGCGAAGGCCGCCGCGCCCGCCGGTGACACCCTGCCCGAGCGGAGGAAGGACGCCGAGCGCCAGGCGGTCGAAGAGGCGCTGGCGCGCGCGAAGGGCAACCGCTCGGTCGCCGCTCGGCTCCTCGGGGTCAGTCGGCGTACGCTGTACAACAAGCTCGAAGCGCTCGGCATCGAGTAGGGCCGCCATTCGAACTGGAGTGACGATGAAGCGAGTTGGGGAATTCCGTCTGGGCGCAGGCGCGCGACTGCTCGCGCTGGGCGCGGTGTGCGCGTTGGCCGCGGCGTGTCCCGGGTACAGCGGGCCGCAGGCGGGCGCGACCTACTTCTGGCAAATCAAGACCAGCACCGTGGAGTTCGGCGCGTGCAGCGACGCGACCGACTTCCGCATGGGCATCGACCCCATTCCGCTGACCGACAACACCTTCCTCGTCTACAAGGTCTCGAACGACGGGAAGAAGGCGGTCACCCAGTCGTGCACGCGGCTCGACGCGCGCACCTGCATCGACTCCGACGCGGGCGTGACGTTCGACATCGCGGGCAAGGAGCTCACCTTCACCGAGTCGGGCAAGACGCCCATCGGGACGACGGGGTGCTCGCTGGTGCAGACCCAGACGTGGACCGCTATCGACGCCACGCGCGCGCTGACCGTCGACATCAACAACGTGCTGACGCTCGAAGACTCGCCGCCGGCGTGCGACCAGGTCGAGAACGACTTGAAGGCGCGCTCGCCCAACGGGCTGGGCGTGGTGGGCTGTGTCATCACCAGCAAGCTGACCGGCGAGCTGAAGTGAAGACGCCGCGCGCGCGAATCCTCGAGACCTTCGGCAGCAAACCCACGCGAACGCGCAAGCTCTCGCGCGGCGAGCTGCTGGTCTTCGTCCTCGACGGCACCACCTGGGCCGTGTCGTGCGGCCTGGGCCGTGACTTCGACCTCGTCACCTGGAAGCGCGGCGCCCTGCCTGACGACGCGGTCGTGCAGTGCTTCGAAGCGCTCGCCACCCGGCCGCTGAAGGTCCACCAGGTGGTGCGAGACGTGACGCTCGCGGGGTTTCCGATGACGTGCGCGCTGTTGCGTGACGACTACCTCTCGGTCTTCATCGACGACGAGGCACGGCCGCCGTTCGCAGGTCTCAAGCCGAAGCGCACCCTGCTCTCGCTGATGCCGCTCCACGACGGCGAAGCCGACGCCATCGAGTCGCGCGGTCTCGCCGCGTTCCGCGAGGTCTTCGGGCGCGTGAAGTGGGACGACCCGAAGCGCAAGCCCTTCGCCGGCCCCGCCCCGACGCGCAAGGCGCCCCCGAAGGCCCGCGGCCCGTGGGACCAGCTGCTCGCCGACCTCGCCAAGCGCGACGTGCTCGCCTTCGACCGGCTGGTGGAAGCGAAGGGCGCCAAAGCGACCGCCGTCGCCGCGCTGAAGAAAGCACGCCCCACGCTCCATCCGTCGGTGCTCGCGCACTTCGAGCGCTTCGACGGCGGCGTGCCGCTCTTCGAGTACACCACCCTGTCAGCGCGGCTCGCCGCGGCGCGGGCAAAGTCACTCGACTCGCTCGTGCGCCAGCGCCGCGCCACCTTCCCGAAGAGCCTCACGCCGTTCGCCGAAGATGGCGGCGGCAACCTGCTGTGCGTCGACCACCGCGGGCAGGTGGTGCAGTGGGAAATCCGGGGGCACGACACCTTCGCGCGCGCGAAGTCACTCGACGCGCTCGTGCTCCAGCACCTGCGCGAAGTGGAGTGACCGTCAGGGCGACGGCATCTTCGGCGCTGCCGGAGACCCGAACGTCAGGCCCGTCACGCCCAGCTTCCGCGCGTACGCCTCGAACACCGCGTGCGCCCCGGCGTCGCACGCCACGCACCCGAACTCCGACTGCTGCGTGCGCCCGGCGAGCTCGGTGATGACGCCCTTCTGGCGGCTCTCGTAGAGCGGCCCCAGCGCCTTCACCATCTCCTCGGCTTCCTTCTTCGACAGCGCGAAGCGCGACGGCGAGCCCTTCACCGGGCTGCCCCACGAGGGCCACCAGTTGTCGTTCTGCCGGTCGGAGTGCGCCATCAGCAACGAGCTGGTGACTTCGGGGATCGAGCCGCTCCACTTGAAGCGCGGGCGCGGCGTGTCGTGCTGCGGCTCGAGCGTGAAGTCGGTCACCTTGTCCCTCGCGTCGAGGTGACGCGGGGAGCTTAGCGCGGTGCTCAGTCGAGATCGTTGACGTGCATGAACGGAACGCCCGCGGGCACGGTCCCGAGGCTCAGCTCGCGGTCGCGCGTGGAGATGCTCCACACGTCGAGCGTTGCGTCAGCGTCGAGGTTGCCGATGGCGAACACCGTGAGCCAGCAACCGCCATCGCCTTCGCAGTGCACGCCCCCTTCGCTGAGCAGCGAGGGAGGCACCCGGCTCAAGTCCGAGCGTGACACCGCGACGGATTGAAACCGCTCGTCCGTCCACACGCCCGTGTGCCGGCCTCCGTCGGGAGCGCCCTGGACGAGAAGGTCTCCGCGAGGCGAGACGACGTAGAGGTAGCGGTTGTTGCGCTCGGGCAGGTAGCCGAACGTCTCGACGTTCTCGTTGTATTCGTGGTGCTCGGCGAACCACGCCTTCTCCGCCGTGAAGAACCCTTTCAAGTTCGACTTCGCCTCGGACTGCTTTGAATGGGGGTGAAACTTCACGAAGCGCGGCACCGCGAACACCACCAGGCCGCCGACCAGAGCGAGCAACAACCCGGCGATGACAACCACGATCCGGCCCGCCCACGGCTTTGCGCTCGGCGCGTGGCGAAGCGGCGTGCTCACGCGCGACGCTCGGCGATGACCGGCCCTGCCGCGGCGAACCACTGATCAGGCATCGTGGCGCCGACGCTCTCCGCGTCGCCTTCCGTGCTCTGCCAGTTCTTCCCGAGCTTCGCGAGCAACGCCCACGTGCCGTCGGCCAACAGGGCGAGCCACACGCGCGACTTCGCGTCGCCGCCGCGAAACAGACACTTCACGATGGGCTGCTTCGTGGTCTGCCCGCGCCGTTCCCACGCGGTGCGCGCGTCGGCGGTCATGATGGCCTCGTCGACCTGCTCGAGCCACCACGCGTGGTCGCCCAGCTCGAGCCCGCGCGGCGCCGCCGCCTTGATGGACGTGCCTCGCCCGCTGACGTGGTCGATGTTGCACGCCTCCATCAGCGCCGACCGCGCGAGCGCGAAGACCGGCCCCTTCGCAGGCGAGGGAGCCGCGACGAGGTGCTTCTGCTGCGGCGCCGGTCCCTTCGAGCCGCCGCGCGCCCACTCGAGCTGCGCTTCGGCGAGCTTCACCAGGCCCCGACTCTCGGCGTCGTCCTTCTTCGAGAGCGCGAGGCGGGCGAGCGCGAGGTTGACCTCCACCGTCTCGAACACGCTCAGCTCGGGCACCGGCCCGCCGAGGTGCGGCGTCTTCTTCAGCGCGGTCTTGTTCGCCTTGCGCGCCGCCGCCACGAAGATGCTGTGCCCGTTCGAGAGCGAGACGCCGGCCTGCAGGTCCATCACCTTCAGCCGCGCCGCCGCCACGTCGTCGGGCGCCGCCGCGAGCACCGTGTCGACCGCGGCGCGCAATTTCGCCCGGCCGAACGACTTCGAGGCCCCGAGCGCGATGAGGTGGCGGAGCAGCTCGTCGGTCACCCGCCGCTCGTGGTCGCGCCTCAGCGCGTCGCGCACCGTGTCGGACCAGGTGTCGACCGCGGCCTGCACCTTCAGCGACAGCGCGTACTCGAGCAGCGCGTGGCTCGGCGGCCCGAGCTCGGTCGCGGTGCGCTCGACCCGGCGCCGCGTGTCCTTCGGCAGCCAGGTCGACGCCTCGAGCGTCTCGCGCCAGCCCATCGGTTACTCGATGCCGAGCAGCTGGCGCACCGTGACGAGGAACTCCTTCTCGGTGTCGTCGATGACGCCGTCGACGCCGACGAACCACTCCGCGGCGGCGAGCACCACGTCGCGGTGTTGGCGGAGCAGCGTCAGGTTCGGCTGCGGCAGCGGCTTGCCCATGTCGAGGTGCTTGAGGAGCAGGTCCATCGTCGCGGGCGGCACGTTCCACTTCGGTCCGAGCGCGGCGATCTCGGCGCGTTCCTTCGGCTCGAGCGTGTCGTCGGCCCAGGCGACCTGCAGCAGGAGCTTGAGGGTCTCGACGTTGACTTCAGCGTTCTCGGAGGGGCGGTTCATGAGCGCGCAGCATATTCGCAATCTCCCTCTCCTCCCGAGGAGGAGAGGGTTGGGGTGAGGAGGAGAACCTCGGTTCGACGGCCTGCCTCGCGGCACGCCACACGTTCACGGCGACACTTCCGCTTCACCGTCAGCAGGCCGGCGCTTCGACGGCTTTCTCCTCACCCCGACCCTCTCCTCCTCAGGAGGAGAGGGAGATCGGGCCGCAGCTCCACTCCGACTCCAGCGCACCCCAGTCGGCCCGCGCACCGAGCCGCGCCAGCACCGCGTACATGCCGAACCGCAACCGCAGCAGGAACAGCAAGTGCGGCGGCAGCCCCAACTTCGCCAGCGCGCGCTTGTCCTTGAGCACCTGCGAGGCCTCGACCGCGCCGTCAGGCTCGACCACCGACGCCCCGCGCTCGAGCAGCGGCGCGAAGAAGCTCCGCGCGAACCGGTCGAAGATGGCCTCGCGCTCGGCCCCCTCGACGCCGAAGCCGAAGTCTCGCGCCGCCTGCAGCGCGTCGGCCCGCCGCCCCTCACGCAGCGCCGCCACCAGCGCCGAGAACGCCCGCGTGTGCCGCGCCTCGTACGCCCGCACGCAGCCGAAGTCGTAGAGCACCACCCGCACCGCGCCGTCGGGCCCGGTGCGAAACGCAAAATTCCCCGGGTGCGGGTCGGCGTACAGCAGCCCCAGCTCGTGAAAGCCCCTCACCATCACCTCGAAGAGCGCCACCCCCGCCGCGTCGCGCGCCGCCTGCGTCGGTTGCCCCGCGAGGAACGCCTCGAGCGACGCGCCCGGCTCGTAGCGCGTGGTCAGCACCGCGCCCGACGACCATGCGTCGACCACCTCGGGCACCACCAGCACCCGGTGCCCTGCCGCCCACGCGCCGAACGTGCGCTGCGAGCTCGCCTCGCGCGCGAAGTCGCACTCCGAGAGCAGCGTGGCGCGGCACTCGTCGACCATCGCCTTCGCGCTCGACGCGAGGCCGAACAGCACCGCGTTGGCCATGCTGACGCCACCCACCGCCGCCGAGAAGTCGGCCTTCAGCGCCTGCTCGATGCCCGGGTGCCGCACCTTCACCACCACCTCGCGCTCGCCCAGCCGCGCGCGGTGCACCTGGCCGATGCTCGCCACCGAGAACGGCTTGCGCTCGAGCGTCGCCAGCAACTGGTCGGCGCGCGCGCCGAACGCGTCGCGCAACACGCCTTCCACCGCGGGAAACGGGCTCGCCGCGGCGTTGCGCTGGAGCACCGAGAGCACCTCGCGCGCCTCGGGCGGCAGCGACGGGTCGATGAAGCTCAAGATCTGCCCGAGCTTCATGCCCACGCCCTTCAGCTCGCCCAGGCGCCCGGTCAGCGCCTCGAGCGCCGCGCGGTCGGGCATCACGTCGCGGCCCCGCAACACCGTGCTCGCCAGCCCCACGGCCGACCGCCCGCTGTTCCACCACCGCCCGAGCCGGCCGGTGGGCACCGCGCGTTCCTGCGAGCGCAGCGCCTCGCCGAACCCGCCCTCCTCGTCTTCGGGCTCGTCGTCGCGTCGACCTGCCACGGACCGGCCTCCTTGTGAGAGTGACTCTCAATTGATAGTTACTCTCACATGAAGTCGCAAGACCTCCGCACGCGCCGCACCTCGCAGGCCATGGCCCGCGCCCAGGACGCCGCCATCGAGCTCTTCGAAGAGCAGGGCTTCGACCACGTCACGGTCGACGACGTCGCCCAGCGCGCGGGCGTCGGGGTGGCGAGCCTCTATCGCTGGTTCGGCACCAAGGAACGCCTCGTGCTGTGGGACGAGTACGACGCGCCGCTCTTCGCGCGCACCGAGCTGCACCTCCACGAGGGCAAGGGGCCGTTCGACGCCATCCTCCTCTCGCTGCTCGAGGGGCTGGGCGAGCTCTATGAGCGCGACAAGAAGCGCATCTTGCGGCGCGCCGATCTCATCGCGAGCACCCCGGCGCTCATCAACGCCGCGCGGCTCGACACGCACCTGCTCCGCGAGGGCTTCTCGAAGCTCTTCGCCGAGGTGGCGACCGACCCGCTCGAGCGCGAGCTGCTCGCCGCGGTCATCGCCACCACGCTCGAGACCGGCGTCGAAGAGTGGCGCCGCCGCCGCGGCCGGGTGCCGCTCGACGAGCTGCTGCTCCGCGCGTTCGAGCTGCTCGCCACCTTCCCCCGGCTGCGCGGCGCGCAAGGTTCGCAACGCCGCCGCGCTCGGAAGGTGTAGCTTCGCGCGCACTCATGCGCGCTCACCTGATCGTCGCCCTGGCCGTCGCCGTGCTGCCCTCGCTCGCGAGCGCCGAAGACTGCGCGCTCGAGCTGAAGTCCATCAAGCCGCAGTTCGCCGCCAAGCTGCCCAGCGGCTTCAAGCTCGTCTCGACCAAGAAGGAAAAGCGCCAGCTCACCCAGGTGCTCAAGACGCCCGACGGGTTCGAGGTCACGCTGACGCTCGGCGGCTGCTCGCACGTTGCGTATTCCTTCGGCATCAAGGGCGGCACACTCACCACGCGAACCGTGGGCTCCGAGCTGGTCGCGGTCAGCAAGCGCGTGCTGCCCACGCTGCCGATGGGCACTGAGGTGATCGCCGACCCCGGCCTGTTCCTCAAGGCCATCGACGACTCGAACATCATGTCGCTGCCCGCCCAGCTGCGCTGCGGCGACGCCACCTGCACCCTGTCGATCGAGGCCGTCCCCGAGAAGCCCGCCAAGGGCAAGAAGGCGCCACCCAAGAAGGCCGACAAGAAGAGCAAGGACAAGGACAAGGACAAGGACGGCGAAGAGGGCGACGAGAAGAAGGACGAGATGGGCGCCGAGAAGAAGCCGGTCGACCTCCCCGACGGGCCCGGCGTGCTCAAGCTGTCGTACGACTTCGCGCTCTGAAGGGGCCTGACATGTCCTCCCGCTCGCTCCGCGCCGCCCTCGTCGTCGCCTGCGTCGCCCTCGCCCCCGCCACCGCCCACGCCTTCTGCGGCTTCTACGTCTCGAGCGCCGGCGCTGAGCTCTTCAACGACGCCAGCATGGTGGTGCTGATGCGCGATGGCACGCGCACCGTGCTCTCGATGCAGAACAACTACCGCGGGCCGCCCGAGAACTTCGCGCTCGTGGTGCCGGTGCCGGTGGTGCTCAAGAAGGACCAGGTCAAGACGCTGCCACGCTCGGTGTTCGCGCGCGTCGACACGCTCGCCTCGCCGCGCCTGGTCGAAGACTACGAGCCGGGTCCGTGCCCGCCGGTCAACTACCCGAGCTCGGCCGCGTTCGCCGAAGGAGGCAGTGGCGGCGGGCTGCCGCGCGACCTCGGGGTGAAGGTCGAGGCGAAGTTCGAGGTGGGCGAGTACGAGATCGTCATCTTGAGCGCGAAGGACGCGCTCGGCCTCGAGGTGTGGCTCAAGGAAAACAAGTACCAGATCCCCGCCAACGCAGCCCCGCTGCTCAAGCCCTACGTGCAGAGCGGCTCGAAGTTCTTCGTCGCGCGCGTCGACGTGAAGAAGGTCACCTTCGTCGACGGCCAGGCGGTGCTCTCGCCGCTGCGCTTCCACTACGACGCCGAGAAGTTCGAGCTCCCGGTGCGCCTCGGGCTCGTCAACTCGGGCGGCACGCAAGACCTCATCGTGCACGTCATCGCGAAGCAGCGGTACGAGCTCGCCAACCGCAAGAACGTCTTCGTGCCCACCAACCTGCAGCTCACCGCCGACAGCAAGCCGGTGTTCGGCGGCCTCTACGCCGCGCTGCTCGAGAAGACCTTCGCGGCCAACCCCGGCGCGGCCGTGACGGAGTTCGCGTGGACCGGCGCGGTGCCTCCACCCACCGTGATGGTCGGCGGCGGCATCTACGGCGTGACGTGCGACCCGTGCCCGCCGCCCGACCCGGTCGACGACCCGCTCGCGAAGTACCTCGGCGCCGACGTGCTGCCCGGCCTCAAGTCCGACCAGGACATCGCGAAGTTCACCGCCGCCGCGACGCTCACCCGCCTGCACCTGCGCTACGGCAAGGACTCGCTGACCGACGACCTGGTCTTCAAGAGCGCCGAGCCGATGATTGGCGGCGTGCCCGAGGTGCCGAAGACGAAGGTGAACGCCGACACCAACCGCTTCCAGGGCCGCTACATCATTCGCTACCCGTTCGACCCGAGCCAGTGCGACCGATACTGGGGCGGCGGCGCGGCCGGCGGCTTCATTCCCAACCCGAGCTCGCTGGCCGGCATGAACGGCGCGCAGGCGAAGCAGTCGAAGCTCGAGCGCCCGCTCGCGACGTACCTCAAGACCGACGTGCCCGAGCTCGAGCTGAAGGCCGCGCCCCCGGCGCCCGCCAGGCCGCCCGCGCCGCAGAAGAAGAAGTAGTCAGCGCGAGACGCGCCGCACCCAGAACGCCTCGCCGCCGTCCTTGGTGTTCAGGCGGAAGACGAGCACCGACGCGCCGCCGGTCGAGACCGTGAAGCGGCCCGAGTCGTCGACCTGCACCGGCTTGCCGTTGAGCGTCAGCTTGCCACCCAGCGGCGCGACACCGACGGCCTGGCTCGCGCGCTCCCCGTCGCGCGGCGAGCTGAGCACCAGCCGCGTCACCGAGTTGTCGAAGACGATCTCCATCTTGTTCGCGCGCACGCCCACTTCCTGCCCCGAGGCGTCGATGGGCGCGGCGGTCCAGTTGTAGTTGCCCTCGCCGAGCACGCCCGACTCCACCACCGCGTGGCCCTCGGTCACCTTGCGCTCGAGCACCGCCTTCTCCTTGCCGTCGGCGTACACGCGGAACACCCAGCTCTTGATGCCCTCGCGCGGCAAGAAGTTGAACGTCAGCGTCGGCACCGCGCTCTGGAAGTAGACCGTCGCCTTGAGGCCCGTCTCCGACACGGTGTCCGACTTCGCGGCGACCGCGCCCGCCAGCTCGTCACGCTCGAAGCGCGCGCTCGAGGCCTCGGTGTCACCGCGCCGGCGCCAGAAGAGCGCGCCCTTCAGCGGCCCGGGCACCACCAGCGACTTGCCCGCGCCCGACGCGACCAGCGAGCCGAAGGTGCCGTCGCTGGCGACCTCCATCACCCCGTCGCCCTCGGCGAACGAGAGCTCGACGTCGCCGGGCCGGCCCCAGAACACGCGCACGTTGCGCCCCGCGGGCAGCTGCAGCAGCGGCGCCGCGCGACGGCTCGACTCGAGCGTCTTGCCCTTGATGGCCAGCACCTCGCCGCCGCTGACGTTGCGCGGGAGCGCGTCACCGAGCGCCGCTTCACCATCGCCCGCCAACAACTCCACGCGCGGCCCGTTCTTCGTCGGCGTCACCAGCGCGGTCATCGCCAGCTTCGCCGTCAGCTTGATGGGCTTCTTGCCATCGAGCAGCACGCTCTCGCCCTGCTCGAGGAACACGCGCATCGCCCCGGCCTGCAGCGTCGCGCGCAGCTTCGGGTCGCTCTCGGCCGGCTCCACCGTGCCCTTCGCGCCACCCTCGAACTGGAGCACCGCGCCGCCCAGCTGCGCGCGCAGCCCGCCGAACTTGTCGACCGACACCGTGCCCAGCTCGGCCAGGTCCTTGCCCTGGTTGGGAATGCGCGCGTTGGCGCCCGACTTCGACTTGAGCATCACCGAGCCGCGCGGGCTGAGCTTCACCACCGGCTTCGCCGCGGGCGCGGGCGCGTCTTCGAACTCCACCACGCCGCGGCCGACCACCAACCGCTGGCCCACCTTCGCGCTCGAGACGCCCCCGTCTTCGGGGTCGGTGAACTCCAGCGAGCCCGAGGTGACGATGAACGTCGTGCCGCCGTCGCGCGAGTCGAGCTTCACGCGGCTGCCCGCCCCCGCGCGCGCCGAGCCACCGGTGGTCGAGAACTCGCCGCCGTCGGCCTCTTCGAAGAACAGCTCACCCGACGACGCGGTCAGCTCGCTGAGCGACTTGCCCACCGTGAAGCTCGACTGCTCGAGCAGCTCGACCTCGCGGCTGCCGGCCTTCAGCACCGCGTGGCCGTCGGCGCCGGTCGTCACCACGTCGCCCTCGAAGAGCGCGCCCGCCACCGCCGCCGCCGTGGCGCCGTCACGCTTCAGCTTCACGTCGCCCTTCAGCGCGCCCAGCTGCGCCACCGTCGGCTTCGCCGGCTTCGGCGGAGGCCCCGCGTCGAACCCCGCATCGGGCGGCTCGTCTCCACCGGGGCACGCGGCGAGCACCAACGAACACAGCAGCAGCGCGCCTCGACGATGAAACGGCATCACTTCGTCACCTTCTGGAGCTCGGTGTGGAAGATGGCCTGGTCACCATCAGCGAGCGTCACCTTCTTGGTCTGCGACACGTAGCCCGGCGCGCTGATGACGAAGAGGTACTCACCGCCGGGAATGGTGACCACGAAGCGGCCCTCGGCGTTGACCGGCACCTTCGTCACCGGGTTGAGGCCCTTCACCACCACCGTGGCCTTGCCGAGCGGCTCGCCGGTGCGGCTGCGAATCAGCCCGCGCACCGTCGCCGGGGAGCCCTTGCCCAGCTGCTCGAGCGAGACGTCGAGCGTGGTCACCGCCTCGGGCGGCACCTGCACCAGCTCCTCGCCCACGTTGAAGCCGTCGGCCTCGAAGCGCACCTTCACCGCGCCCGGGCCCACGCCCTCGACCTGGTAGGCACCGTCGTCGCCGGTGGTCGCGCTCTTGCCGCTCGCGCCGACCTTCACGCCCGCCAACGGCTTGCCCGTGGCCGCCGCCTTCACCACGCCCTTCACCGTGCCCGGGCCGGTCACCGCCTCGAGCGAGACCACCACCTCGGTCGTCGCGCCGGCCGACACGTTCGCCGCGGCTTTCGCCTGGCGGTGGCCGCCGAGGAGCACGTGCACCTGGTGCGCGCCGCTGCCGGGCGTGGCGTTCCATTCGCCCTGCGCGTCGGTCGCCGAGGGAGACAACCCGTCGAGCGAGACCATCGCGCCGGCCGCGGGCTGGCCGTCGGGCAGCCGCACCTTCACCACCAGCGCGCCCGGCTTCGCCTCGGGCACCACCACCACCGGTTTCGCGGGGAGGAAGCTGGTGCGCAGCGAGAGGAGGATGCGGTGGTTCTGGCCTGCGTAGTTGCCGGCGCTGCGCTCGAGCAGCGCGCCGTAGTCGACGCCGAGCGCGAGCGCGATCGACTCGCTCTCGAACAGCCGCACGCCCATGAAGAGGTTCGGCTCGAACGAGCTGACCGCGTAGCCGCCGACGCCGAGCAGCGCGTTCAGGTTCACCGCGCCCTCGAAGCGGGAAATCTGCGCCGACACGCCGAGCCGGAACGCGGGGCCGAACGAGGTGAGCGCCACCGCCCCCGGGGCGATCGCCAGGTTGCCCGCGCCGTCGAGCAGGTACTGGCGCACCGGTGCGCTGCTCACCGCGAAGCCGACCGACCCGCTCACGATGAAGCCCGAGGCCGAAACCCACCGCAGCGCCGCCCCCGCGCGCACGTCGGCGCGCAAGTGGCCCACCGGCGTCACGCTGTTGTCGTTCTGCGGCGCGTACGAAGTGAAGCGGTCGAGCGTCGCGTCGGCCTCCGCGCCCAACCACGACAGCGGGAACACGTCGGCCTTGAGCCGGAACGTCAGCGGCGCGACCCCGCGCAGGGTGGTCGACTGTTCCTGGCGCAGCGCCGGCGGCGACCCGCTCACCGCGGCCTTCGAGAGCGTGGTGTTCCGCCAGGTCACGCCGTAGTCGACGGACACGGTCGCGGTCGGCGCTCGAAAATCATCGCCCTGGGCGCTGCCGCCGGTGCACGCACAGGCCACCGCGAGCGCGATGGCGTGCGGGCTGATCATCGGGCGGGGAAGGCGCGCCATGCCGTCGGAAGACGGTACCACGACGCCAGTTTCGGTCGCGTTTTCAGCTGGTTCGCGCGTAGCGATCGGCCAGCCAGCTGGTCGTCATCAAGAACGTTTGTCGCTGGAGATCAGCCCACCGCGACAGCAGCCGCTTGGCGTCGCCGCGCCCCGACCAGACGATCTTCGCGCGATCGCCGCGGTGCTTGAGGAACGAGCCGCTCCGGCCGCCGAAGTACAGGCCGAGGTTGACCCCGCGGTACACCGACTCGGTGAGCGGCGACCACGGCGAGTTGTGGAAGAAGAGCTCGCGCAGCTCCTCGCCCTGCGGCGACTCGAGGTCCTGCGCCACCGCCTTCTTGCCCCAGCCGAACGCCTCGCGCGGCACCCCGCGCTCCTCGAGAATGCGCCGCGGAATCGGGCGGTCGTAGCCGTTCTTGAGCTGCCAGGGCTTCATCTCGTCAGACCCCGACACGCGGTGCATCGAGCCGACGCTGCGCGAGAAGAGGTAGGGCGCCGAGCACTCCACCACGCCGTAGCGCGCGCGGGCTTCGATCAACGCGTAGCCGCTCTGCGCGCCGCGGATGATCTGCCCCTGCTGCATGATCTCCGAGAGGCCGAGCTCCCACACGCCGTCGCCTGCGTGGCCCGCGAAGAAGATGGTCGGCACGTCGTGCATGCTCGCCTCGGTGAGCAGGTCGTGAAACGCGAGCTCGGGGGAAATCTGCGCCGTCGCCCAGCACCACGCCTCGAGCTCCGCGGGGATCTTCGAGTAATCGAGGTTCAAGTACCGCGGCTGGGCGCCCAGCTTCGCGGCGATCTCCGAGCCATCGTCGTCCGACAGGTTCGACTTCATCAGCTTCTGCACCATCGCCGGCACGCGGGTGTTCGACTTCGGCGCGGTCCAGCTGATCATCGGCGTGCCCACGATGGGCTGCGTGATGGCGAGCACCGTGCCCGAGTCGTAGCCGCGGCTCGCGCTGCCCACCGCGCGCATCGGCTTCTTGCGCCGCGAGTCGGTCGCGTTCTTCCACAGCCGCGTCAGCGCCCCGCGGAACTTCTCGACGTAGTCGGCGAACGAGCTGAACTCGTGCGGCTGGTCGTGGAACTTGTACGACGCCTGCCCGTCGGCGCCGATGTGCAGCGCCTCGAAGATGAGCTGGCTCATCACCGACAGCCGCGGGTGCACCACGCTGAACTGGCGCAGGTAGTTGAACACCCCGAAGCACATGCTCTCGCCCCACAGGCGGTGGTCGCGCTCGGGGTCGAGCCGCGCGCCCATGCGGCCCAGCAACACCACCAGCGAGTTCGACGCGTGCCACACGTGACCGTCGCGCGCGTACACGCAGCGATCGACCGTGGAGTGCGCGGGCACCACCACCACGTCGTCGCCGTCGACGCGCAGGCCGCTGCCGTACACGTGCTGCGAGCGGTGGAAGTCGCCCTTCAGGAAATCACCGTCCCACATGCCGGCGGCGACCCACTGCGGCTGCGGCGAGGGGTCGATCTCCACGAACGGGCCGACCTCGATGCGCACCTCGTTCGCGCGACGGTCGATCTCCGCGTACCAGGCCATGCGGGGGAACGAGTCGACGCGCGTCACCGAAACCTTTGGAGCCATGGCTGGCGTTGTAGGGCAGGCTTCGAGAAATGAAGACTCCGAAATTGCTCGCGCCCGTCGCGGTGGTGCTCGTCGCCGCGGTCGCCGTCAGCGGAGCGACGTGCTGGCGCATGGCCGCGGGCTCGTTCGACCTCGCCGCGTGCGACGGGGAGTACTTCACCACCGCCGAGGCCCTCGTGCCGCCCTTCGACTACGTGGAAATTCGCGACACCACGCGCGGCGAGCCTGCGACCACGAAGGGCGAGAAGTGCGCGGCCGCGAGCGACAAGACGAAGTGCGCGGCCGCCATCGACGCCGCCACCTCGACCGAGGGCTGGAGCAACGGCAGCAACGGCCGCATGCCCGGCTACACCTACGCGGTGCTGAACCGTGGCGACGAGGTCATCGTGGTCGATCAGCGCACCAGGACCATGGCGTCGGTGCTCACGCCCATCGACTCCCCGCGCAAGGCCGCGCTCGTCGCCTCGCTGACGCGCAACCTGAACCCGTCGTGCAAGAAGTCGGTGCGCGCCGCGACCGGCGGGTGGGAAGTGCACCTCGCGACCGACAGCTGCTTCGGCCCGCGCGAGGAGACGGTGCTGGTGCGCACCACCGGCGAGGTCGAGATCGTCAGCGAATGGCACGGCGAGCAGACCTGCATCGGCGCCGTGCTGCCGGCCGGCACGCCCGCGATGGCGGACGCGGCGGCGAAGAGGGTGATGCCCGAGTGAAGAAGCCTCGGTTCCTGTTTGGGAGGCCGCTGTCCTGCCGTTAGACGACTCCTGCGTGAGTACAGGAGACGGGAGTCGAACCCGCATGGGCGGCTGAAGGGTGTGCGTGTAGGGCCTGATCGGCCGGGCATCTGCCAGGTCAGACGCGCAACGACTCGCGCCCTGACCTCACGGCGTCCATTCCTGCGTGCACGAGCCCTCGCCCGTCGTCTGGAAGGTGCCGGTCGACGGGTAGCGCCACGTGGTGCCGCCGTTGTCGACCGCCTCGAAGAAGTACGCGCGGCAGCCCGTGCCCTTGGCGACCGAGACGAACCACGTGCCGCTCGTGGTGCTGCCGAGGTCCACCGCCATCGGCATCGCCGTGCCCGCGAGGTTGAGCGTGACCGACTGCGCCGCCGCCGCCGCCGTGAAGTTCGCGAGGAAGCGCGTGTTGGTGCCGACGAAGAAGTGCGAGCCCGAGACCAGCGGCGGCTTCGGCGCGGGCGCCACGCCTCCGAAGTCCTGCGTCCAGTACGAGTGGTACGTCGAGCTCGTCGCGCCGTTGTACGCGTAGCCGTTGCCCAGCGCCTGGAAGGTCGAGCGCATGATGTTCACGCGGTGGCCGTTGCACGTGCTGTCGGTGTCGGGGCAGCACACCGTCGAGGTCGAGGTCGCCTTGTCACACAGCCACTGGTGCATCGTGGCGATGGGGTCGACGTTGCCCGCCGCGATGTTCTCTCCGTAGGTCTGCGAGAGCGTGTAGTAGCTCTTGATGCGCGTGCCCGCCGTGCCGCCGTCGAGCGAGTTGTGCGCGAAGTAGTTGTACGTCGCCATCTCGACCGAGTGCTGCCGCGCGGAGTGATCGAGATCGAGCTGGTCGAACACCGGCGCCACCGGGGGCAGCGTGGCCGAGAGCACCGTCGCGCTGTTCAGCGTCGGCGTGCGCGACGCGTAGACCATCGACACCTTGTAGTCGGCGGGCGAGAGCCGCACGGCGTTGGTCAGCACCAGCATCGAGCGTTCCTGCCACGAGGGTGAGCCGTTGTTCGGCACGCCGTAGCCGGTCACCGTCATGCCGCCGCCGCCGGTGCCCGCGCCACCGCCCGTCGCGGTGCCGCCGCCCGTCGCGGTGCCGCCGCCCGTCGCCGTGCCGCCACCCGTCGCCGTGCCGCCGCCCGTCGCTGCGCCGCCGCCCGTCGCGGTGCCGCCGCCCGTCGCGGAGCCGCCACCGCCCGTCGCCGCGCCGCCGCCAGTCGCGGAGCCGCCGCCGCTCGCCGCGCCGCCACCGCTCGCCGCGCCACCGCCGGTCGCTGCGCCACCGCCGGCGGCATCTCCGCCACCGGTCGCCGTGCCGCCGCCCGTCGCGCCGCCGGCCGTGCCTCCGCCGGTCGGGAAGATGAAGCCGCTCCCACCGCCCGCGCCGCCGTCGTCGCCGCCGACCACGCCGTCACACCCGGCCAACAGGGAGATGGCCACCACGACACCGAGCGCACGAAGCATCCGCGCAGTGTGCCCAATCGACGCTGGTCGTCAAAGCGCGAGGGTGGTCACGAAACCCACTCGCGTCAGTACTTGCGCCACTGATCAGCGCGCCGGCGGAAGTGGTTCTCTTCGAACCACTGCACCGCGACCTCGGCCGAGGTCTCACTCGCGAGCGCGCTGGCGACCTCGAGCTGCTTGCGCGACAGCGTGTTCTCCGAGGGGATTCGCTTCAGCGCGTCGTTGAGCACCTGCCGCGCCTGCGCGCCCTGCCCCGACCACTTGAGCGCCATCGCGTAGTCGCTGAACACCTCGCCGGGGTCGAGCTCTTCCATCCACGCGAGGCTCGACTCCTCGAAGATCTCGATCGCCGCGAGGAGGTCGTTCTTCGCCTTGGTCACCTCGAGCACGTCGCCGCCGCTGCGGTAGCGCTTGAGGCGCAGGCGGCCGGTGAGCGCGCGGCTCCACGCCACGAGCATGTGCCACCCGTTGCTCTCGGCGACGCGGCGCGCGGGGGTGATCAACGCCTCGGCTTCCTTCAACCGGCCGCGCGCCAGCTCGATCGACGCCAGCACCAGCGGCGCCTCGGCCTTGCCGGCGTGGTTGCCCACCAGCACCGAGAGCTGCCCGTAGGTCGTCTCGTTCGCGAACGCCTGGTCGAGCTCGCCCAGCTCGATCAACACCAGCGTCAGGTTGTGCAGGCTGATGGCCTCGCGCCGCAGCCAGCCCGTGGTGCGCGCCAGCTCGAGCGCGCGCTCGAACGCCTTGCGCGCCGCGAGCAGCTCGCCCTGCCCGTAGTGCACGATGGCGCGCGCGTTCCAGCCGAGGCACGCATCGCGCAGCTTGCCGGCGCCCTCGGCGAGGCGAATGTGCTCTTCGGTCAGCGCCTTCGCGCGGGCGAACTGGCCGAGGCTCGAGGTCGCGACCTCTTCCGCGCGCACGAAGGCGATGGCGTCTTCGTCGGCGGCGAGCGCGCCTTCGCTCACGTTGCGCCGCACCTGCGAGCACGCCGCCATGGCGTCTGCCGCGCGGCCGACGATCTCACAGAGGAACCAGCTCCAGCCCTTGGCCCATCGAATCCAGAGGTGGGAGACGGCCACGCCGCGCGCCTTGAGCAGCCGCTTCTCGAGCTCGGCGTACGCGCGCTGCGTGTCTTCCTTCTTCACCAGGAACGAGAGGCACTCCGCGCGCACCAGCTCGAGCGCGATCGACGCCTCTTCGGCGGTGAGCTGGTCCCACCGGTCGAGTACGTGCACCGCCTGCGCGCGCAGCACGCGGCCCACCGCCAGCGGCGGCATGCTGCTGGGCCCCACGACGCCGATCTTGCTCGCGAGCACCGTCGACAGCGCCTGGTCGGGCAGCCCGAGGAAGAGCTTCAGCTCTGCGATGCGGCGCAGCAACACCAGCCGGCGCACGCCGGTCGCATTCCGCAGGCTCGAGTCGAGCGCGGCGATGGTCTCGGCGCGGCCGCCCCGCGTCGCGGCGAGCGCCTCGTCCCACAGCGACGCGGTCGGACCGTCGAGGGCGGGCGTCGCGATGGGCACCAGCACGGCCGCGAGGCGGTGGAAGTGCGCGTCGTCGAGCTCTTCGAGCGCCTGCACCGCCCACGCGCCCACGGCCAGCCGCGCGCCGAGCACCTGGCCCTGCGAGAGCACCTGGCCGAGCGCTTCGCGCAACCGCTGGTCTCGCAGGCGCGCGACGACCCACGGCCCCTCGGTCGTCATCTCGACGAAGCCCGAGCTCGCCGCGCGCGTCAGCGCCACCGGCACCTCGGGAGACACCGACGCGAGCGCGGCCAGCGGCGCGACGCCGCCCATGCCCGCGAGCATCGCCACCGCGCGCAGCGTGTCGTCGCCCAGCGCCTTCACCTGTCCCAGTCGCAGCGCCGCGAGCGAGCCCGGCAGCTCGGGGAGCGGCGCGTCAGCCGGCAGCGGCGCGATGAGGTCGAGCAGCCCGAACGCGAGCGCGGGGTTGCCCTTCGCGGCGCCGAGCACCGCGGTGACGCGCGCCTCGGTCGCTCCCGCGGCGAGCAGGCCGGCGCGCAGCTCCGACTCGGGAGGCGCGCGCAGCTCGAGGCGACGCCACTTGCCGCTCGAGATCCACACCTCGCGCCGCGCCGCGAACGCCGGGCTGTGGCGCGCCGGGTCGGAGTCGTACGAGGCCAGGACCACGAGGCTCGCCGGTTCCTCGCGGTTGCTCAGCGCTTCGAGGAACGCGATGCCCTCGTCGTCGGCGAGGTGCACGTCGTCGACCGCGAGCACGAAGACCTGGTCCTGCGCGCGCCCGATGATCCACCGGCCGAGCTCGAGCATCGCGCCTTCGCGGCGGGAGTCCTCGTCGAGCTTCGCGGTGCGGAAGTCCGGACGGCGAATGCCGAGCAGCGAGGCGATCAACTCCGAGGCCACCGCGGCGCGCTCGGGCTCGACGCTCGCCAGCGCTGCGTCGCTCGTGATCGCCGCGAGGAGCTCGTCGTCACTGCTCGCGCCCGCGTTGAGCAGCGCCCGCAGCGTCTGCGCGACCAACCGCCCGCGCCCGAGCTCGACGTGCAGGTTCGCCGCCGACTTGAGCAGGCGCGTGCGACCGACGCCCTCGGCCCCCACGACGAGCACACGCTGTTGGTGACGCTCAGCGCGCGCGGCATCGAGGATCGCCTGGAGGGACATCGGGGCGGAGTCTACCGCCTGAGGGGCGACCTGCCCTCAAACGTGGCGCCGTCGCGTCGCCCAGGCGTTGCGACCACGGCGCAAATTTTCAGTTCACCGGCGGGGCGGCGGCGGCGGGTTGCGGGGACGCTGCTGGGTGTTCGAGCCCGGCACCACCTGCACCTGCGCCGGCGGCGGCGCGCTCGTCACCGGCACCGCGGCGTGCGCGAACGCGTCGAAGATCGCCGGGAGCACCACCTCGAACGGCGTGACCGCGACCTCGACCTCGACCTGCGACGGCGGCGGGACCGACGCGACCACCACCGCGCGCGGGGCCGGGGCTGACGGCGCCGGCACCTCGGGGCTGAACGACGACCAGGTGTCGACCTGCACCACCGGCTGCGGGGGCGCGACGGGCGGGAGCGACGACCACTCGCCCGCGTCGACCACCACCGTGCACTGCTCGCAGCTGGAGTGCGCGACGTCGACCGCGGCCCAGTTGCTCGAGACGTGCGCGACGGCCTTCGGCGCGGGCGCGACCGGCACGCAGCCTTCAACGTGCGCGGTCACCGACGAGGTGCGAATGACCGATGAAGCGATCACCTCGGCGCTCGCCGAGTGCGCGACGGGGCACGCGGTGACGCAGCCGCCGAGGGTGGCGTGGCCCGAGGCCGAGAACGACGCGGTGGCTTGCGTCGCGGGGAAGTTGCCGAACTCGACCGCGCGCGCGGTGCAGCCGCCGCAGCCCGCCTCGGCGTTGAGTCCAGCCGGCGCACCGAGGTCGACGGCGCTCGCCGTGCAGCCACCGCAGCCGGCCGCGTTCAGTCCGACCGGGGCCGTCGCGCCGAGACCGACCGCGCTCGCCGTGCAGCCGCCACAGCCCGCAGCGTTCACTCCGGCCGGGGCCGTCGCGCCGACGCCGACCGCGTTCGCCGAGCAGCCACCGCAGCCCGCGTTCACTTCGACCGACGCAGTCGCACCGAGGTCGACCGCACTCGGGGTGCAGCCGCCGCAGCCTGCCGCGTTCAGTCCGACCGGGGCCGTCGCGCCGAGACCGACCGCGCTCGCCGAGCAGCCGCCACACCCCGCCGCGGGGAAGCCGCCGAACTCGACCGCACGCGCGGTGCAGCCAGCGCAGCCTGCTTCGCCACCCACCGCCGCCGTCGCACCGGGGAAGCCGCCGAACTCGCTCGCGCGGGCGACCTCGACGCTCGCGCTCGCGCGCACCGCGGCACTCATCGCCACCGACGCGTCGGAGAACACCGCGCCTTCGGACACCTGCGCGCCGCACGCCGCCGCACGCGAGCCGAGCACCAGCGCCGAGACCTCGCCGCGCGCGATGAGCTCTGGAGGCGTGACGACCGCCGCGTTCAACCCGAGCGCCGCTTCGAAGCTCGCGCCCTCGCTGGTCTCGACCTCGAGCTGCGCCAGCCGCGCCGCTTCGGCTCGGCGCGCCGCGCGACGGGCCTCGAGCTCCGCGCCACCGCGCCGCTCCAGCTCCAGCGCCCACGAGCGCTCGTCGATGCTCGGCGCGAGCGGGCCCTGCTCGACCGTGAAGACCACGCCCTCGCACTTGCCGTCGGCGGTGGTGAGGCCGGTCAGCGTCACGTCGATGGGGGTGTCCTTCGAGAGCACGAAGGGCAGCTCGGGGTCGGCGTTCTCGAAGCGCGACTCGATGACCAGCGCGCCCTCGGCCGTCTTCCAGGTGCGCGGCTCACCCGCGAGGCCGTTGGCGTGCACGAAGGCCTGGCCCTCGAGCGCGCTCGGCGAGCTCACCGTCACGCGCACGTACTCGCCCCACTTCGACTCGAGCGGCGTGCGGCGAAAGCCCATCGGGCCACAGACCACCGGGCCGTCGAAGCGCTCGAGGGCCGACGGGCCGAGCACCAGGTGCGCCCCGGGGAACGAGACACACCCCGACGTCAGGAACAGGGTCAGCAGCGTCGCGAACGAGAGGGGCACGCGCATGACCGCCACTGACGCGCCAAGTCCCCGGAAATTCAGTGCCCTGAACATGAGAGGTTGGTCGTTTGGGGAGCGCTGCGTGGGTAGGGAAGACGCTGAAAAGACGAGCGGCGCGAACCCCCCACAAGGTCCGCGCCGCTCTAGTGTTCCTCGACCGCTGGAAGACGGGAGGAGTGCTGCTGTGAACTTCAGTGCGGCATGCCGTACTTGTCGGCGGCCACGTAGATCTGGAGATGCGTCTCTCCGTCGGCGGTGGTGACGACGACTTCGGTCGTCCCCGTGTTGCGGCCCGTCAACGTCACCCGCCGGCCCTCGCGCGACACATCGAGCAGCTCGGGGTCGGTCACCACCACGCGCGACACCGGTGCAGGCATCGCGAGCGTGGTGGACTGGCCGACCGGCATGTTGACCCGCTTCGGGGCCGCGAGCGCCAGGCTCGAAGCCACCAGGGTCAGGGCGCAGGTGATGGAGAAGAACCGCCGCATGACTGGGACCTGATCACGGTTCGTGCCACGGGGAAGCGAGCGGGATTTCGATGGGTTGCGAGGGGCCGGCGGCAGGGTGTGCCTGCGCGCGCGCGCTCCAGTGGTGCCTTGCTGCACCAGAGCGATCAGATCGCGACATCTGCTCTCGACCACTGAGAGCGATGCGCGTGACGTTCCCC
>JAXLYB010000007.1:0-387030 GCA_046351675.1 Myxococcaceae bacterium | reverse complement strand
ACCGCGTCATCGAGCTCGATCGCGGCAAGGTGGTGCTCGACGACCGCGTGGCCGACGCTCCGCTCACTGGCGTGCTGGCGGCGACCATCGCGCTGCGGCGGCCCGACGCGGCGATCGCCAAGGCGCTCACCGAGTGGGGCTTCACCGCCGACGCGGAGGGCACCAGCTGGACCGGCACCGTCGCGGGCGCCGACCGCCTGCGCTTCATGGGCATGCTCTCGCGCTACGTCGGCCTGCTGGTGCGCATCAGCCTCGAAGAGCAGCACGTCGCGCTGCGGGTGGTCTCGTGAGGGCGCTCGTTCTCTGGGGCGCGCTCGCCCTGGCGGCGTGCACCTCGGGCTCGAGCGACGGGCCCGCCGAGGTGAAGTGGGACCGCGACGTGTGCCGCTCGTGCGGCATGGTGATGAGCGACCGGCACTTCGCCGCCGAGGTGCGCGCGCCCTCGGGTGCGGTGTCGAAGTTCGACGACATCGGCTGCGCGCTGAAGTGGCTCGACGAGCAGCCCTTCGCCAACGACCCGGCCACGAAGCTGTGGGTCGCGCGCGGGTCTGATGGTGCGTGGCTCGACGGGCGCACGGCGCACTACGTGGCGGGCAAGACCTCGCCGATGGGCTTCAACTTCTCGGCGGTCGATGGCGACCAGCCGGGCAATGACCTGGCGGCGCAGCGCGAAGTGGTGCGCTCGATGCCGCGCGCACGCTGAAGGAGACGGACCATGGGACACCTCCTGCTGACCGCACGAATGGACATCGCGGAGTCGGTGCGCGCGCGCTGGTTCGCGGTCTACGCGCTCATCTTCGGCGGCATCGTCGCGGCGTTCTTCGCGTTCGGCGTCACCGAGTCGCGGGTGCTCGGCTTCATGGGCCTCTCGCGGTTGCTGGTGACGTACATCCAGCTCGCGATGGCGATCATGCCGATCTTCATTCTGCTCACCACGGTGCGCAGCGTGGCGGGCGATCGCGAGGCGGGCGTCTTCGAGTACCTGCTGTCGCTGCCGGTCTCGCTGTCGAGCTGGTACTGGGGCCGGCTGCTCGGCCGCTTCCTCACGGTGTTCTTCCCGGTGTTCCTCGCGATGCTCGGCGCGGCGCTGTGGGCGGTGCACAAGGAGATCGAGGTGCCGTGGAAGATGTTCGCCACGTACACCGGCCAGCTCGCCGCGATGTCGTGGTGCTTCCTCGGGCTGGGCATGTTGCTGTCGACCTTCGCGCGCTCGACCGACGTCGCGCAGGGCTCGGCGTTCGTGCTCTGGCTGGCGTGCCTGCTGTTCCTCGACCTCATCCTGCTCGGGGTGATGATCCAGGGGCGCGTGCCGGCCGAGACCGTGGTCGCCGTCGCGCTCATCAACCCGCTGCAGGTGTTCCGCACCGGGGCGCTGATGTTGTTCGACCCGCAGCTGGTGGTCTTCGGGCCCGCGGCGTTCGTCATCTACGACTGGTTCGGCGGGCCGCTCTTCATCGCGTACTCGATGGCGTACCCGGTGGTGCTCGGCACGATCGCGGCGGGCATCGGCTATTTCAACTTCAAGCGCGGCGACCTGGTGTGACGGTGCGGAGCAGCGACGAGCTCCCTCTCCTCTTCAGAGGAGAGGGTTGGGGTGAGGAGAGAACCAGCCGACGCCCGAAACTGATGCTCGCTCTCGCACTGGCCATGACGACGGCATCGGCCGCACAAGCCGAAGACCACCCACTCCAGCCCCTGATCGACGCCGCACCCGAGGGCTCCGTGCTCCGAGTCCCCGCCGGCACCTGGACCGGCCCGGTCACCATCGCCCACCCCCTCACCCTCGAAGGCCCGGGCGCGACCCTCACGGGAAACGGCCAGGGCACCGTCATCACCATCACCGCCCCCGGCGTCATCATCCGCGGCCTCCGCATCACCGCCAGCGGCAGCAGCCACGACGGCATGGACTCGGCAATCCTCGTCACCGCCGACAACGTGCGCATCGAATCGAACACCATCGACGACGCCCTCTTCGGCGTCTTCGTGCGCGCCGCCCGCAACGTGGTGGTCTGCGGCAACGACATCACCAGCAAGCGAGAAGACTTCGCGCTCCGCGGCGACGGCGTGCGCGTGTGGAACGGCAGCGCGAACCGCGTCTACGGCAACGACGTGCACGACGCGCGCGACGTCACGCTCGCCAACACGCGCGACAACGTGGTGGCCCGAAACCGCATCACCGGCGGCCGCTACGGCATGCAGCTGGTGTTCGCGCCGCACAACGCGGTGGTGGGCAACGTGCTCGACCACGACCTCACCGGCATCGCGGTGCTGTACTCGAACGACACGCTCATCCGCGGCAACGTCATCCAGCACAGCTGGGGGCCGTCGGGCACCGGGCTCACCTTCAAGGAAAGTGGCCAGGCGGTGGTCGAAGACAACCTGGTGCTGCACTGCTCGGTGGGCTCGCGCACCAACGCGCCGACGTCGCCCGAGGCCATCGTCACCTTCCGCCACAACCTCTTCGCCCACAACGCGGCGGGCATGGACTTCTACGGCGAGAACGGTGGCCACCTGATTCACGGCAACGTCTTCGAGAAGAACCTGGTGACGGTGACGGTGAGCGCCGCGATGAGCGCGCGCAACAACGACTGGCTGGGCAACGAGTGGGACGACTACGAGGGCTTCGATCGCAACGGCGACGGCATCGGCGACACGCCGCACGACGTGTACGCCTTCGCCGACCGCATCTGGCAGGAGACGCCGCACGCGAGCTTCTTCCGCAACGCGCCGGCCTTCGAGCTCATCGACTTCCTCGAGCGGTTGGCGCCCTTCGCGTCGCCCTCGCTGACGCTGACCGATCCGCGGCCCGTCACGCGCGATCTCCCTCCTCCGCAGCGCCCTGACTTCCACCCGACGTGCCTCGCACCACCGGAGCTCCCATGACGCCTCGTCTCTTCCTGCTGCTCGCCGTCGTCCCGTTCGCCGTGCCCGCCCAGGACATGCCCTCGCTCGACGTCACGCAGGGGAACCTCGAGATCCACGACGCCGCGAAGACCGGCACCGCCGAGCGCGTGAAGGCGCTGCTGCGCGTGCACCCCGACTGGCTCGACGTGAAGAACATTCGTGGCTCGACGCCGCTGCACCTCGCGGCCATCAACCCCGACGGCGCGGTGATTCGCGCGCTGCTCGAGGCGGGCGCGAAGGTGAACGTCGCCGACGACGATGGCTTCACGCCGCTCCACATGGCCGCGTTCCACCGGCAGGCCGACTACGCGCTGCTGTTGCTCGAGGCGGGCGCCGACGTGAACGCGAAGACGAACGGTGGGCGCACGCCGCTGTTGATGGCCGAGAAGGCGCGCGCCGACGAGACCTCGGGCGTCATCTCGCTGTGGATTCTCAAGGGCTGCCAGCCGGGGCAGGGCTGCGGCATCGGCACCACGCGCGCGGTGAAGAAGCTCGTGAAGTGACCTCGTGAAGGACTTCTTCGCCACGCTGTTCCGCAGCCTGTGGAGCCTGGTCGGCGCGGTGCTGACCACGGTGTCGGCCGTGGCGTTCCTCACGGTCTTCGTGCTCAGCGAGCTGCGGCCGGGCTTCGGCGGCGGCTACGTCGGGCTGGTCGCGTTCGTCGTCTTCCCGGCGGTGTTCGTCGTCGGGCTGGTGCTCATTCCCATCGGCATCGCGCGGGCGCGGCGGGCCGGCAGCGAAGCGCGCGCGCCGGTGGTCGACTTCAACCTGCCGCGGGTGCGGGCGACGGCGGCGGTGGTGTTGCTCTTCACGCTGCTCAACCTCGGCATCATCAGCACCGCGACCTACAAGGGCGTCGAGACGATGGAGTCGGTCGAGTTCTGCGGCACGACCTGCCACCAACTGATGACGCCCGAGTACACCGCGCACCAACGCTCGCCGCACGCGCAGGTGCGGTGCACGCAGTGTCACGTCGGCAGCGGGGCGCAGGCGTTCGTGAATGGCAAGGCGAACGGCGTCGGCCAGTTGGTGGCGATGGTGCGCGGCACGGTGCCGCGGCCCATCAACTCGCCAGTCGAAGACTTTCGCGCGGAGAACTGCGAGGCCTGTCACGCGCGCGAGCGGCTCGGTGGCGAGAAGCTGGTGGTCATCGACCGCTTCGCCGAAGACGAGACGAACACGCGCAAGCAGACGGTGCTCCTCGACAAGACGGGCGTGAATCACTGGCACGTGGGGCAGGTGGTGCGGTTTCGCACCGACGCGCGGCGGCGCTTCGTGGCGGAGTTGACGTTGGCGTTGCCCGACGGCGGCGTGCGCACGTGGACCAACCTCGGCACGTCGGACGCGGGCGTGGCCGATCGCTGGCGCACGATGGACTGCATCGACTGCCACAACCGCGCGACGCACGTCTTCCTGCGGCCGCGAGACGAGGTCGATCGCGCGATGGCGGCGGGGAAGCTCGACCCTTCGGTGCCGTGGCTGCGACGCGAGGCGCTGCGCGTGCTGACCCAGCCGTGGACGAGTCGAGACGCGGCGCGCGAGGGCATGCGGCGCGAGCTGTCGGCGTTCTACCGAACGCTCGAGCCGGCGCGCGTCGAGGCCGCGGCGAAGACGCTCGATGATCTCTGGGCGCGCAACGTGTTCCCCGAGATGAACGTGGGGTGGGGCACGTACCCCGACTTTCGCGACCACGACCTCGAGGGCGGTTGTTTCCGTTGCCACACCAGCGACCTCGTCACCGACGCCGGCACGCGCGTGTCGGGGCGCTGCGAGCTGTGCCACGTGACGCTCGCCGAAGACGAAGAGAAGCCCGAGATTCTCGACACCCTCCGCGGTGAATGAAGGAGCCGATGATGAGACCCACGCTGCTGACCCTGACGTTGATGCTCGTTCCGCTCGCGGCGCGCGCCGACGACGCGAAGACCGCGCGCATGTGGAAGACGAAGTGCCAGTCGTGTCACGGCGCCGACGGCAAGGCGCAGACCGACAAGGGCAAGAAGATGCAGATCTTCGACATGAGCGCGGCCGACTGGCAGGCGAAGAAGACCGACGACGACCTGAAGAAGGCCATCAAGAGCGGCACGCGTACCGAGAAGGACGGCGTGAAGAAGGAGATGGACGCCTACGACGACCTGACCGACGAGCAGCTGAGCGCGCTCATCGCGCACATCCGGAGCTTCAAGAAGTGAAGCGCCTCGCCCTCACCGTTCTCTTCGCTTCGACGGCGGCGCTCGCGCAGAACGCCGACGACGGGAAGGACGTGTACGGGCCGTGCGCCGCGTGTCACGGCGCGAACGGGCAGGGCGGCAAGCAGGGCGAGTACCCGCGCATCGCGGGGCAGCCAGCGTCGTTCATCATCGAGTCGCTCAAGGCCTTCCAGAGTCGCAAGCGGTACAACCTGCCGATGTTGCCGTACACCGAGCCGCGCGAGCTCTCGGAGCGCGACATGAAAGACGTCGCCGCGTACCTCGAGCGCATCAAGCTGCCTTCGCGCATGCCGGTGCTGAAGGCCGATGCGAGCGCGCTCGAACGCCTCGAGGCGGCGGAGAAGGTGATGATCGTGCCGCGCGTCGCGGGTGACGTCGCGAAGGGGCGCGACCTGTTCCTCGAGCAGTGTGCGGAGTGTCACGCGAAGAACGGGCGTGGGCGTGCGAGCCGTGATGCGCCGTCGCTCGTGGGGCAGTACCCGAATTACCTGCTGAACCAGGTGAAGCAGTTCAAGAAGAAGGCGCGCGGTGGCGATGAGGGGCACCCGATGTACGGCGTGCTCGATGAGCTGACCGATGCCGATGTGAATGACGTGTTGGCGTTCATCACGTCGATTCAGGACGACGAGCCGTAGAGGCGGTCGAGCTTCATGGAATTGTGGTGTCAGTCAGGTTGACAGCCGGGCCGTAATTCGCGCCCGAACGTCGCTCGACAATTCCCGCATGCTCCCGCCCCTCGACGGCCTGAGAACCTCTGCCCCGGTCTCGCCGGCTCGCGTTGCTTCGGCGGCGGTGGGCACGGCGCCGGTGACGGTGGGCGCGCCTCCAGTTCGCGTGGACCCGAGGATGCGCCAGCCGCTCGGCCACCTCTCGTGGGGCACTGACCCGAAGACCAATCGCCCGTGGACGCCCGCCGGCCTGCAGGCCGCGATGGCCACCAACCCGGCGCTCGCGCGCGACGTGCCCGCCATGCTCAAGCGCGCGGCGCAGACGGTCGGACAGCCGTTGCCGCCCCTCAAGCGCATCTACAGCGAGGGCCTGCTCGCGAGCGACCCGCGGAAGATCGAGACCGGCAAGACGCTCAAGCGCTTCGACGACGTCGCGGCCTGGGGCTTCGCCGCGCGCATGGCGCCCTCGCCGCTCAAGGAACAGTGCCAGCAGCGCATCACCCAGACGCTGCTCGCGTGGTCGAAGACCTACGTGCCGACCGGCAACCCCATCAACGAGAACCGCTTCCTGTCGTTCTTTCAGGCGGCCGACCAGGCGCTGCCGACGACGACGGCTGATCAGCAGGCGAAGGTGCGCGGGTGGATCAAGTCGTTCGTCACCACCTCGGAGCACGTGCACCTCGCCGGGCTCTGCGACATCAACAACTGGCGCACCTTCAACCTGCAGATCCGCGCGACGGGCGCGGCGGTGATCGGCGACCAGGCGGCGATGAAGCGGGCTTCGGCGGCGCTCGACTCGGTGCTCAAGCGAACCATCGCGGCGAACGGCGAGAGCTTCGACTTCCGCCACCGCGATGCGTTGCACTACCACGTGTACAACCTCTCAGCGTTGCTCAACCTGGCGAGCCTCACGCCGCAGGTGCTGACGACCGACGCGAAGCGCCGCATCGAGCACGCGGTGACGTTCATGAAGCCGTACTACCTGGGCACGAAGAAGCACCTCGAGTTCCAGCACACGCAGGTGGCCTTCGACATCGAGCGGCGCAACGCGGGCGAGCCGGCGTACCAGGTTCACCGATGGGACCCGCGCGAGGCCGACGACGTGCTGCAGCTGGCGCGCGCCGTGTTTCCGTCGGTGCGCGGGTGGACCGCGAAGGCCGAGGCCGATGGGATGGGCGCGCGGCAGGAACTGATGGCGACGCTGCGGTGGCCCGCGCGTCCCTGACGATCACCGCGACGCGATGACGTACGGCACGTCGACGCGCGCCGCGGCGGCGTCGAGAGGCGCCGGAAACGTCACGCCGAGCAGGACCTTCGACGCGCACGCGCTGAGCGCTCCGTCGGAGACCGTGTTGCCCGGGCCCGGCGCGACCGCCGTGACCTTGCCGTCACGCGTGAGAGAGAGGCTGAGTTGCAGCGTGCCACTCAGCGCCGCCGGCGCAGTGGTGCGGCACTCGGTGATTCTCGGAGTCACCGACGACAGCACGCGACGGGCGATCTCGGGCGGGAGCGCACCGACCACCTTCGGAGTGCCGAGCCGCACGGGGGCGGTCGGTGCAGCGGCCACAGGCGCGGGCTTCGGCTTGGGGGCCAACTTCGGCGCGGCGGTGCGCGCGGGCGCAGCGGGCGCGGCCGGCACCACGGGGCTCGGCTTCGCAGCGACGACCGGCGGCGCGGGCGGCACTTCGAGCTCTTTCGCTTGAGCCCGTGCCGATGCCTCGGCGCGCAACAGCTCGATCACCTGCGCCTCCAGCACCGAGTGGAGTGCGAACACCGCGACGGTGCAGGTGGCCAGCGTCGCCAGCGCCACGGCCGCGGTGCGACCCACGCGCGAGCGCGACGAAGTGAGCGGCGGGTGCGTGACCGTTCCACCCACGCCTGCGCGGATCGCTTTGGCGAGCGCATCGCCTTCCATCCACGTCAGACCACCGAGCAAGGCTGCGCCGAGATCGATGCTCTCGCCGTCGAGCCGTACGTTGGCGCCGCTTCGACGGAGGACGAGCACCACGTCGCGCACGTTGGCGAGTGGCCATTGCTTGATGGCGCCTTCCGAGATGTGGACCAGCGAGCCCGGCGTGACCACCCAGGTCCGGCGCCAGTCCGAGCGCGCCACGAGGAGCCGGCCCACGCCCCACGCGCACACCAGCAGCGCGGCCGAGCACAGCGCGGCGTGACCCAGCAGCACGGGCCACCGCATCATGTGCGCGTAGAACCAGAGCGCGCGCACGCTCGTGCCCAGCGCCGCGAGACCGGCCACCACCGCCACGGCGCCACGCAGCCACGCGGGAGGTCCCGCGCGAAACCGGGCCAGCACGTCGCCGGCGACGGGTGCGTCACGGCGCGCCAACGCGCTCTGCGAGGCGGCCCAGGTGCGCAGCGCGGGAGAGGCGTCTTCGATGCGGGTCGTGGTCATGGCGCCCGCACTTACCCACCAGCCACGCTCCATGGCCCTCGCGTCCAGTGGCCGTCGAACCCCGCGTGATGACAGGCGAACTCAGGCGGAGCGCGGCGCGCACTCGGATTTCGCGGTTGGCGCCGACGATGTTGATCGAATGGTTTTCGTGGGGCCTCGTCTGCCGCCGTGCCCCGCGTGATACTCGGGCTTCCCGCATGCGCTCCCTCGTTCTCCTCTCGACCCTCGCGCTCGCCACCTTCGCGCGCGCGGAGCCGGTGCCGTTCCCGAAGCTCAGCGAGAAGGAGACGAAGAAGCTCGACTCCAATGAGATCGTGGTGCGGGAGATCAAGCCCACCGACAACAAGGGCGTGGGCGCCGAATCGCTCGGGGTCATCGACGCGCCGACGTCGGAGGTGTGGCCGGTGCTCCGCGACTGCGCGCTCTTCGAGAAGTTCATGCCGAAGATGAAGAAGTCCGCGATCCTCGAGGAGAACGGCGAGCGGCTCTGCCACACCGAGCTGAAGCTGCCCTTCCCGCTGACCGATCTGTGGTCGGACACGCGGTCGGTCATTCGCGAGGAACCCGAAGGCCACTACTTGCGCTCGTGGACGCTGGTGCGCGGCACGTACCACCGCAACTCCGGCTCGTGGCACGTGCTGCCGTGGGGCGAAGACAAGAAGAAGACGCTCGTCGTGTACACCATCGACAGCGACCCCAAGATGATGGTGCCCGACGCGCTGATTCGCTCGGCGCAGACGGGCTCGCTGCCCGACGTGTTCGCCGCGATTCGCAAGCGCGTCGTGTCGCTGCGCACGCCGCAGTGAACGATTCGGCTACGGTGCGCGCCCGCGATGGGCTTCGTCGTGCCATTCCTGCTCGTGTTGGGCGCCGCGCCGGCCATCGCGCCGGGCTCGGAGTGCGCGGCTGAGCTCACCGCTTCGCTCGCGTCGCTCGACGGAACCGGTGTCACGGTCACGGTCGGGTCTGCGCCGAAGCACGAGCTGAGCGCGACGCGGAAGGCGGGGCAGCGCGTGATGCGCGAGCTCGGGCCGGGTACGTGCGAC
Organism: Myxococcaceae bacterium; assembly: GCA_046351675.1. Taxonomy (GTDB): domain Bacteria; phylum Myxococcota; class Myxococcia; order Myxococcales; family Myxococcaceae; genus Archangium_A. Next base: position 377,792 of record JAXLYB010000007.1, on the reverse strand, counting down.
GAGGTCGCGCGAGCGACGGCGGTCGTGATCGAGCGGTGGTTGCTCTCGCTCGCGCCGGGTGCGACGCCGCGGCTGATTCCCGTGCCCCCCGTGAAGCGGGTGGATGCCGGAGACGCGGGCCGCCCCGCGGCGATGAGTGTGACGTTCCCCGCGGCAGACGCCGGAAACGTCACACGCATGGTGGATGGTGATGCCGGCCGCCCCGCCGCGATGAGTGTGACGTTCCCCGCGGCAGACGCCGGAAACGTCACACGCATGGTCGAGCCTGATGCGGTGAGTGTGACGTTGCCCGCGCCCGACGCCGGAAACGTCACACGCATCGCCGAGGATCCGCTCCTGTCCGCCATCGGCACCGCGCCGCCTTCGCTCGTGGTCGCGCCTCGGCGGCCACCTCCCGCGCGCCCGGTGCGCATCGACCTGACGCGCTTCGAGGCGCTCGTCGGCGGCGGACTCATCTTCCCCTCGCTTGGCTCTCCACTCAGCCCCGCCATCGCCGCCGACCTCGCGCTCTCGCTCAACGGCTGGCTGCGCCTCTCACTCGTCGGCCTCTTCGATTTCGGCGGCACCCAGAGCGTGCTCGACGAGCGCAACCAGACCCGCGGCCAATTCACCTCGCGCGGCGGCCTCGTCGCGCCCACCGTGCAGCTCTGCCTGGGCGAGCAGTGGCGCGTGTGCGGCGGCGCGTTGGTCGGCGCGCGCATCGTCGAAGGCACCGCGTCGGGCTCCTTCGTCTTCCAGGCCACCACGCTGCGCACCGGCGCCTTCGTTCTCGGCCCCGAAGCGCACTTCGCCGCGCGCTTCGGCGCATTCGAAGCGGTGCTCTCGGCAGACCTCCTCGTCACGCCATCGACGCCGACCTTCGTGGTCACCGGGCTCGGCGACCTCGCGCCCATCTCGGTGGTGCAGGGCGCAGTGCGGCTGGGCCTCGGCTTCGCGAAATGAACGTTTTGCCGGCTTGGGGCCATTCACGCCTCGAGTCAGGTCATGATGTCGGCGATGCCCTTGCAGGGTGCTGAATTCACGGACGTTTCCGACGGGCCCGACCCGCTCGTCGAGGCGTGCCGTTCGGGCCAGCCGGGCGCCTTTCGCGCGCTCTACGAGGCGCACTTCGACTTCGCGTGGCGCACCGCCCGCCGCCTGGGGCTCCCGGAGTCTGACGTCGACGACGCCGTGCAAGACACCTTTCGCATCGCCTGGCAGCAGCTCGACCGCTTCACGTGGGGCCGCTTCACGACGTGGCTCTACCGCATCGTCGCCAACGTGGTGTCCGAGCGCCTGCGCCGTCGCCGCGTGCGCGAGTTCTTCGGCGGAATCCTCGGCCGTACCGAGCGCGTCGACGACTCGCTCGAGGGTCGCATGGAAGCGCGCGCCTCGCTGCGCGCCGTCGAGCGCGTGCTGCGCAAGCTGTCGCGTGAGAAGCGCGAGGCGTTCGCGCTCTTCGAGATCGAAGGCCTCAGCCACCAGGAAATCGCCGACCTCACCGGCGTGAAGATCGAGACCATTCGCACGCGCGTGCACTACGCGCGCAAAGACTTCGAGCGGTTCGCCGCCGAGTTGGGAGTCGCCCCATGACGCAGCCCCACGACACCGCGGTGAAGGCCTTCCGCGACGCCACTGCCACGCCGCCGCCCTTCGCGAAGGAGCGCGTGTGGACCGCCCTCAACGAGCCGCCGCGCCGCTCGCGGAGCGCGCTGGTCCCCGCGCTCGCCCTCGTGGCCTCGGTGACGGTCGGGGCGATCGCCACGCAGGCGTACCGCGCGACGCGCACCACCTCGGAACAGTGGAGCGATGATCAGTCGGCCATCGCGTGGGTCGACGCGAAGGCCACCCGCCATGAGCGCAGCGTGGTGCTCGAACGCGGTGAGCTCGCGGTGTCGTCGTGGGGCGCGCCGATCGAGGTGCGGGCGGGCGGGCACGTGTTCCAGGTCGAGGGCGGAGTCGCGGTGATTCGCGTCGCGGCTGACTCCGCGACCGCCGAGGTCATCGAGGGCGCGGTGCTCGTCGATGGCAAGGCTGAGCTCGCGCGCCCCGGCACGGCGCCGTCGCCGCTCGTCGCCGCGGTGGAGTCGCTGGAGTCGAAGCCCGCACGCTCGCGCCGCCTGCTGCGCCGCGCTGAGCTGGCGCTCTCGGAGAACCGCGTCACGGCCGCCGTCGAAGACCTGGGCGAGGTGGCCAGCTCGGGCACGCTCGACGCCGAGGTCGCCAACTTCCGCCGGGCCGAGCTGCAGCTGCGCCGCCTCGATGACGCCGCTGGTGCGGTGCAGACGCTCGAAGACGGGGAACGGCTCTTCGCCCACGGCGCGCTCTCGCAGGAACGCGAGCTGACGCAGCTCGAGGCGCTGGCGAAGCTCGAGCGCTGGGTCCGCGTCGTGGCGGTCTGTGACGCCTTCCTCGAGCGCCACCCCGGCAGCGAGCGCGCGAAAGAGGTCCGTGCCCTGCGGGCGATGGCGGTCGAGCGGGGCCCATGAACGTTTTTCGCGCACAGGTCATTCACCTGCCGCAGTGACACTTTTCGCGGGCGGGAGCCGCCGCCACGCACAGGGAGCGGGACCATGAAGTCGAATCTTCGAAGCATGTGGGCGGTCGCGGGGCTGGTGGCCCTGGCGGCGTGCGGGCCGAACATCGTCGGCTCGCGGTACGTGAAGTCGCAGGACGCGCACGCGGGCCAGGCGGCGCTGTTGACCGTCGACGCGACCGAGAACCTCGAGCTCGCCGGCACCCGCCTCGACATTCCCGCGGGCGTGCTCGCGACCGACGCCAAGCTCACCGTCGAGCTGGGCCTCAACTCCATTCTCGGCGCGGAGCTCGCGGCCGGCCCGGTGGCCGTCTTCGGCCCCATCTCCACCACCTTCAACGGCGAGGCGACCCTCGTGCTGCCCGTGACCGGCGCCGGCTCGACCGATGACGTCGGCATCGTCGCGCAGGACGCGAACGGCACGTCGTACGAGATCGACCCGAACCGCGTGGCGCTCAACCCGTCGCGCACGCTCGCCACGTTCAAGATCAAGCGCCTGGGCACTTTCCAGCCGCGCCGCCGCATCGCGTGCTCGAGCGACTCGCAGTGTGCGACCGGTCTGCGCTGCACCAACGGCCGCTGTCAGGCGCCCTCTGGCACCGTGACCGACGGTGGCCCCGCGACCTGCGGCATGACCTGCCCCAGCGGCTCGGTGTGCGACCCGTTGCGCAACGTGTGCACGCAGACCAACGGCTGCACCAGCAACGCAGATTGTCCCACCAACCTCGCGTGCATCGCCGGCTCGTGCCAGCTGCCCAACTCCAACGCGTGCGGCGCGATGGGCTGCCCCTCGGGCCAGGTGTGCGTGAACTTCGCGTGCGTCGTCGCCGGCAGTGACGGTGGCACCACCAACCCGCAGGCGTGCAACACCGACTCCGACTGCGGCATGGGCGACGTGTGCGTGATGGGCGTGTGCCGCGCGGCGTGCGTGCCCCACGCTGAGAGCTGCAACAACATCGACGACGACTGCGACGGCATCATCGACGAGGGCTGCTCGAACTCCGACGGCGGCATCTCGTGCGGCGGCTTCGCCGGCCTGGCGTGCCCGAGCGGCTTGAGCTGCGTCGATGACCCGACCGACATGTGCGATCCCACGACGGCGAACGACTGCATGGGCATCTGCGTGCGCGGTGGCATGGACGGTGGCGTCGACGGTGGCATTGATGGCGGCCCGGCCGATGGCGGCATGGACGCGGGCATCGAGTGCGGTGGCTTCGCGGGGCTGGCGTGCCCGAGCGGCCTGACCTGCGTCGACAACCCGAACGACATGTGCGACCCGCTGACCGCGAACGACTGCATCGGCATGTGTGTCGTTGATGCCGATGGTGGTGTGGATGCGGGCGCCGATGCTGGTGTCGATGGCGGCGCGCAGGACGGCGGCATGGCGAACGTGTGCCGCACCAACCTCGACTGCGCGACGGGGCAGTCGTGCATCAATGGGGTGTGTCAGTAACGGGTGCGTGAAGAGGGTTGGTTTCTCCTCACCCCGACCCTCTCCTCCTCAGGAGGAGAGGGAGCTCCATTCGATCAACTCGACGGTCTCTTTCGCCAGCGTGAAGTCGAGCACCTCGCGCGGCGCCACGACGTCACCACCCACCTGGTACGGCATCGGTCGTGACAGGTGGAGCCGCACGCCGGTGACCCAGTAGTCGTGCATGCCCGGCAGGTCGCGTCCCTGCCAGAGGTTGAACATGTTGTTCACGCCCGTGAAGACCTTGCGGTCGTAGACGCGGAAGTTGAAGCGGCCCGGCTCGGCCTCGGCGTAGGGGAAGGCCATGAACTTCGCGCCCCAGTACGGCTCGACGCCGCAGGTCGCGATCGACATCGGGCCCTCGTAGAGCGTGGTGCTCGGGGCCTCGACGCGGTGGCGCTTCGCATCGAAGGTCTTCGCGCGCTGCGCCCCGATGTCTTCCAACTTGAGCAGCGTGCGGTCCTTCAGGCGGGAGATCTCGCCGGGCACCGTGTGGCGGAACAGCGAGTACAGGTAGCCCCACACGCCCTTGCTCATGCGCGACGCGAGGCCGCCGGCGACGAGCTGGTTCTCGCGCTTCTCGAGGTTGCGCTTGTAGTCGTGCAGCAGCGTCGCGTCCCACCCGACGCCGCCGAACTGGCAGACGCGCCCCTCGACCTCGATGAGGGAATAGTGGTGCAGCGGAATCTCGCCCGCGACGAGCTTCGGCAGCAGCGGGAGCGTGCGTTCGTAGCGACGCGCTCCGACGGCGCTGGGCCAGCCGTTGCCGGTGCCGAGCTTGAACAAGCCGATCACCGGGAACTTCGTGACGCCGCGCTCGCGCAGGAAGTTGAGCAGCGTGACGATGGTGCCGTCGCCGCCGCCACAGAAGAGGACCGCCGGCGGGTTCTTCGCGAGCTCGTCGGCGTGGTGCTTCGCCTCGTCGAACGTCGAGCACGCATAGACGCGCGCGCCGGGGAGCGTTTCCTTGAAGCGGTCGACGCGGGCGTCGGTGACACGCTTGGCGTTGGTGTTGAACCAACCCGCAACCGATTCGCCCCGGCCGAGCAACATCAGGGCGACAGCCTGCCTCAGGTCAGTGACTGACCGCGAGCAGGAACGGCGCTGGCAACGTCCACACGCACGCACGCCCGTCTCCCTCTCCCCCGAGGGGGAGAGGTCGGGGTGAGGGGAAACCGGGCAGTGGACGCGCGAGGTGACGCTTCTCGATGCGTCTAGAATCAACACATGCGCGTCTTCACTACGCTCCTCCTGCTCCTGGCTGGAACCGCGTTCGCCTGCCCGTGGGACTACGAGACCTTCGCTGCCGAAACCGGCGCGCTGCCGTGCCTCGGCGCGCTCGCGGCGGGCGTGTACCCCTCTCATTCCCCCGAGTACCTGGCGCGCAAGTTGGCGATGACCGAGTGGCAGCTGGCGTTCGCACCGCGCGCACCGGCGGTCCTCGATGCACGCGTGGTCACGCTGCTCGCGCTGAAGAAGCCAGCCGAGGCCGTCACGGTCGCGCGGGCACGACTCGCCCTCGAGCCCGACGCCTACGAGAGCCACTCGAACCTCGCCACCGCGCTGACCTTCAGCGGAGAACTCGACGAGGCGCTCAAGGAAGTCGACGCGGCGCTGGCGAAGAACCCGCAGGCGCACTTCGGCCGCGAAACCGCACACCGCCAGTTGCTGGTGTACCTGCTCAAGCTGAAGACCGACGCCACGCTCGCCACTCGAGAAGACTTCCTCGGTCGAAAAGTCGGCGTGGCTTCCCCGCATGGCGAGCGCGACGCGCTCGAGCTCGAAGCGCTCATCTCGATGATCTCGGTCTACGGCGCCGCCGACGTCGCGCACCTCTGGGTGGCGCTGGGCGACCTCGCGCTCTCGGTCGATGCACCGCGCATTGCGTGGGCGGCGTTCAACCGCGCGGTCACGCTGAAACACCCGGCTCCCTTGAAAGCGGCCCTCGACGCCGCCGAGCGACGCGCGCGCGAGCAGTGGAAGCCGTCACCGATGATCGCCTCCGTCCTCGAGATCCAACCCGACGGTGGAATCGCCGGCGGCGAAGGGGGCTGGGCCGGCATGGCGCGCTCGGTCGCGCAGGAAGAATCGAAATACAAGGCGCGGTGGGACGCGTACGTGAAGAGCGAGAAGCAGCTGCTCGCCGCCGGCCTCACCTACTGGAATGCCGCGGGCGCCACCGCGCTCTACGCGCGCCAGGTGAGCGTGGGGCTGCGGTGTCCGGCGAGTTCCCAGTCAGCAGCGGCGCCGCCGACCGGTGCGACCGAGAACACCGTGTACCTGCGCCTGGGAGAGCTCAGCCGCGAGGCGTCGTGCGCCCGGGCCGCGGAGATCCTCGATCGAGCGCTCGGCGCCGACGAGGGCGAGGCGCTGCGACTTCGCGCGAGGGTGGGCGTCATCAACGAGGGCGAGCTGGACGCGCTGAGCGAGCTCTTCGCGCGCTGTGGCGAGAAGCTCGTGGCGGTGCGCACCCGGGCTCGCGCGCTCACCACTGATTCACGTTGAGAGCAGCGCCCGCACCGCCGCCGCGCACGCGTCGTGCGGCGCTTCCTCGTCATGCCGCAGCGCGCGCAGCACCGGCTCGAACCGCGGCCACTCCGCGCGCATGCGCTCGACGTGCGGCGCGACGAACTTGGGCGACGTGGTGCCCGATTCGCGAGCGGGGTCCTCGAAGTACCGACGCCCGAGGAGATCGAGCGCGCGCTGCAGCCCGTCCCACTCTTCCTTCGGCACCGCGCGGAACCACTTCGTCACCTGGCGCGTCGCCAGCCACTCCTTCTCGACCATCCACCCGTGCGCGCGCCGCGAGAGCCAGGGAACCGACGGGTGGTTGGCCCGGCGAATGAGCTCCTGCTCGTTCATCGAGACGCTGACCCAGTCGCCCGCGACGGTGAGGAGGTTGTGCAGCGCCTCGGGGAAGACCTCGCCCCAGAAGACGCGCTCGAGCGCCTCGTCGTCGTAGCCCGACACCGCGCACGCCTTCGCGAAGCGGCCGAGGTCCCACCGCGTCTCGGTGTCGAGGAAGAGGTCGCTCAGCGTTTCCCAGAGCGGCTTGCGGCGGGCGAGCTCGTCGTGCGTCATCGGCTCACCCGCACGTCTGCGGCACGCCCGCGCTGAGCGCCGGCCTGGGCTTCGGCAAAAAGGCGAGCGCGGCCTCGAGCTGCTCGCGGGGGCGCTCGGTGAGCGGCGCGCCGTGCCCGACGACCACGCGCTCGAAGGGGAGCGAGAGCAGGCAGTCGACGCTTCGCCGCGCGGCCGTGCGATCGCTGAACGCGGAGAGCTGCAGCACGCGGCTCAGCGCCACGCGCCCGTAGAACCCGGCGAGCGTGGTGTAGAGGCGCGTCCACCAGTGCGCGGGACGCCCGACGTTGTGCACCAGGTCGGTCACGACCAGCGTGCGCGACGGGCGGTGGAAGAGCACCGTTTCCTGCAACAGGAAGCCGTCGATGCGGAGCTCATCGATGACGCCGGTGAAGTCGGGCTCGGCCAGCGCGCCGTGCACGCGATCGATGCGGAGGTCGGGCCGCTTCTTCAGCAGCCCGGGCGGAGCGTGCACCTTCGCGCGGGGAAACGCGCGCGCCCAGTCGCCGAGCCGCAGGTGGTGCATGGTGTTGGGCGAGTAGAGGTGCGTGACGTCGCCGAGCGCTTCTACCGCGGCGAGCCGCTCGGCCGTCAGCATCACCGGCGAGTGCGCGAGCCAGCGGCCGGGCGCGAGCTCGAGCAACGTCATCGTGGCCTCGAGCTTCATTCCCAGGAACGACACGGGCGCACGCGACACCACCACGCCGTCAGCGATTCGGTCGAGCATGCGCGTGACTCTACTCTTCCCCGCCGCGCGGCCGGTGGGCGGCTAGCCTCGCGCGCTCATGAACGTCATCAGCGAGACGGTCGACCTCGAGCACCAGCGCGTGCGCGTGTTCAAGCCTGCGGGCCCGCCACGGCGCTGGCCCGCGGTGCTCGCGTGGTCCGACATCTTTCAGCACACGCCGCCACACGTGCGCATGTGCACGCGGCTGGCGGCGCACGGCTACGTCGTCGCCGCGCCCGAGTTGTACGGCCGCTTCGAGCCTCGCGGCACGGTGCTGCGCTTCGAGGAAGATCGCCAGCGCGCGCTCGACGACGCCGCGAAGATGCAGCTCTCGTGGTTCGACGACGACCGCGCTGCGTTGCTCGCGCACGTGACCAGCCGCCCCGACGTCGACGCCGCCGCGCTCTTCGCGACCGGGTGGTGCATCGGGGGACACCTCGCGTTCCGGGCCGCGGTGAAGGAATCGCGTCTCAAGGCGACGGCGTGCTTCTACGCGACGGGACTCCACAGCGATTCGCTCGGAGGCGCGGTCGGCACCGCGAAGACCTTGAGCGAGTGCGGAAACATCGCCGGCCCGCTGCTGCTGGTGTGGGGCACGCGAGATCCACACATCCCCGCCGAGGGCCGCGACGCCATTCACCGCGCGCTCACCGCGACCGGCCGGCGCTTCCTGGTGCGCGAATACGACGCCGAGCACACCTTCATGCGCGACGAGGGCGCTCGCTGGGAACCCGCGGCCGCCGACCAGGCGTTTCGTGAGATGCTCGAGCTGTTCTCGCGCTGACACCGCATGTTCTTCTTCCTTCCCACGGGGTCGAACGCCGAGCGTGGCCGCCGCCCCGTGGTGACGTTCAGCATCTTCGGCGTGTGCGCCGCGATGTACGTGTGGACCAACCTGCTCGCGCCGCCGTCCGAGCTGTTGATGTTCACCACCGGGCAGGCGCAGGCGTACGCGAAGGAGCACCCCTGGCTGCTCGACAAGGGTGAGCCTCCCGACGAGCTGGTCGACCTGCTGCGCGAGAAGGAAGAGTTCCAGCGTCTCTACCTCGAAGACCTCGATCGCTACGGCGGCCCGCAGCGCCAGCTCGCCCTCGTGCCGAAGCGCGGCCTGGCGCAGGTCGGGTGGATTTCCAACGTCTTCATCCACTTCGGGTTCATGCACCTCGCGGGGAACCTGCTGTTCCTGTGGATCGTCGGGCCGCTGCTCGAGGAAGCGTGGGGGCGGCGAAGGTTCCTCGGCTTCTATTTGCTCGCCGGGCTCGTGGCGTCGCTCGCGCAGTACCTCGTGGAGCGGAAGAGCGGGGTGTCGATCGGCGGTGCGTCGGGCGCCATCGCCGGCTGCATGGGCGCGTTCACGGTGCGCTTCGCGCTCACGCGCATTCGCTTCCACTACTTCCTGTGGTTCTTGCGCATCTTCGTCGGCAGCGTCTTCGTGCCGGCGTGGATCTGCGGGCTGGTCTGGTTCCTGCGCGAGCTGATGGACCTCTCGGGTGGTGGCGCGCAGGGCGTGGCGACCGCGGCGCACGTCGGCGGCTTCATGCTCGGTGGCGCGACGGCGCTGGGCATCAAGGCGCTCGGCTTCGACCGCCTGATGCTCACCGTCGCCGAGACGAACGAGGAACGTGAGCGGCGCGAAGGCTGGTTCCAGGACGCCATCGCGGCGTTGGCCCGCTCCGACTTCGACGCCGCGCGCGAGCTGCTCACCTCGCTGCAGAAGGAAGTCCCCGACTACCCCGGGCTCGCGCTGTTGTTCGGCGAGGTCGATCTGCGGGCGGGCAAGGGGCACGCGCGGCTCGAGCGTGCGCTGCGGCCGTTCCTCGACAAGCGCGACGGTGAGCTCGAGGCGCACGTGCAGCGGCTGTGGCCGTTCGTCGACGCGACCGCGTTCTCGCAAGCCTTCGCGTGGAAGCTCGCCGAGCGGTTGGCGGCCGACCCGAAGTTCGCCGACGAGGTCGTCGCGCTGTGGACGGCCGTCGCCACCGGGAGCGGCTCGCTGGCCATCAAGGCGCGCAAGGCGCTGGAGCACGCGCCGAAGCGGCAGGAAAAGCCACGCGCCATCGAGCTCGATGCGCCCGTCGATCTCTCGGCGCCTCCCCCCGACGAGCCGCCTGAGAAGCCGCCACTTCGCATGCTGCCGTCGACGGTGACGAGCGTGACCGCGGCCGGGTTGGGGCTGGTGGTCGAGGGCACGCCGCGCACGATTCCCTGGGCGGCGATCGCGAGTGTGCACGCCGGCCTCGTCGAGCGCGTGCTGCGCGTGGAGATCGGGCTGCGCACGAAGCCACCGGCGGTGCTCGCCCTCTCGTCGGAAGATCCCGCGGTGCCGAAGCTCTTCCCCGGCCAGGCCGTGCCTGCCGCGTGGCAAGCCTTCCTGGCCGGGGTTCGCCGCGCCTCGCAGTTGCCCGCGGTCGACGCGTGGTCGCAGTTCGCCAGCCGCGAAGAGTTCGAGGGCGCGAACGACTTCAGGCGGTGACCGGCGTCTCGCCGGCGAAGAGCACGCCGACGCGGTTGGTCACCTTGCCGAACGGTGGCAGCTCCACCGGCTGCACCTCGGTGCGCTCCACCAGCAGCTCGGGGTTGCGCCGCGCCTCGTGCTTCGGCGGGAGCAGCTCGAGCTCGGCGGTGGTGAACGCGCGCGTCACGGTGCGCCGCAGCACGAAGGTGCCGCGCTTGAAGAACGCGGGGTAGTCGTTCCAGTTGATGCCCTTCTGGAAGAGCAGCTCCTGCATCTCCGAGCCGGTGCGGTCCTGCAGCTGCGCGTGCGAGTACACGCTGCGCGCCGCCATGCTGATGGAGTTCTTCGTCGCGTCGCGCTCGCGCCACAGGAACGCGTTGGCCGCCTCGTCCTTCGTGGGCACCGCCCAGATGCGCGCGTCGAAGAGCGCCGTGCCGGCCGCCTTCTCGGCGATGAACGAGGGCAGGCGCGCGTTGAAGAACGCGGTCGCCATGCTCGCCACGATGCTGGTCAGCTTCTGCACGCGGCGATCGAGCCACAGCTGGCGCTCGGGGTCGGCCGAGTACCAGAGCAGGCTGATCTCATCGGACTGGGTGTAGCCGGCGAGCGCGCCGGTCTCCTCGACGAGGTGCGCGGTGGTGGCGACCATCAGGCGGCTCAGGCGCTCGTCGTACGGGCGCGCCAGGTCGCGGGTGAACTTCGAGAATCCCTTGCCGTCGATGCGCGCGCAGATTGGCAGCTGGTCCATCAGCCGCCGGCCGGCCTCCACGCCCTCGTAGAGCTTCATTCTGTCGCCCAGGGTGTCGTTCATGGGCGGGTGGTCGCCGCGACGTGGGCGGGCCTGACGGTCGAAGGCCTTGATCTGGATCAAGTCACGCCGCGACCTGAGGAATACTCCGTGGCCATGAGCACTCCGCGTCCGCCCCGTCGATCGTGGGCCGAGCCCTGGAAGGTGAAGGTCGTCGAACCGCTGCGCACCATGACGCGCCCCGAGCGCGAGGTGGCGATGCGCAACGCCGCGTACAACACGTTCCTGCTCAAGTCGGAGGAGGTCTACATCGACTTGCTCACCGACTCCGGCACGAGCGCGATGAGCGACTGGCAGTGGGCGGGGATGATGGAAGGCGACGAGGCCTACGCCGGCTCGAAGAATTTCTACCACCTCGAGAGCGCGGTGCAGGACCACTACGGCTACCGCTACGTGGTGCCCACGCACCAGGGCCGCGGCGCGGAGAACATCCTCTCGCAGCTGCTGATCAAGGAAGGCGACGTGGTGCCGGGCAACATGTACTTCACGACGACGCGGCTCCACCAGGAGCTGGCGGGCGCGACGTTCGTCGACGTGGTGGTGCCCGAGGCGCACGACCCGGCGAACGAGGCGCCGTTCAAGGGCAACGTCGACCTCGATGCGTTCGAGCAGCTGATCAAGAAGGTCGGCGCGAAGAAGATTCCGTACATCTGCGTCGCGGCGACGGTGAACATGGCCGGCGGGCAGCCGATCTCGATGGCCAACATGCGCGCGGTGCGCGAGCTGGCGAGCAAGCACGGCATCAAGATCTTCCTCGATGCGACGCGCGCGGTGGAAAACGCGTGGTTCATCAAGCAGCGCGAGGCCGGGTACGCCGACAAGTCGGTGAAGGCGATTCTGAAGGAGTTCTGCGCGTACTCCGACGGCTGCACCATGAGCGGCAAGAAGGACCCGCTGGTGAACATCGGCGGCTGGCTGTCGATGAACGACCGCGAGCTGTACGAGGAAGCGTCGAACCTGGTCGTCGTCTACGAGGGGCTACACACGTACGGCGGCATGGCCGGGCGCGACATGGAAGCGATGGCCCGCGGCATCGTGGAATCGGTGCAGGACGAGCACATGCGCGCGCGCGTGGGGCAGGTCGAGTACCTCGGGCACAAGTTGATCGAGTGGGGCGTGCCCATCGTGCGGCCCATCGGTGGGCACGCGGTGTACCTCGACGCGAAGGCGTTCTACCCGCAGCTCACGCAGGAACAGTTCCCCGCGCAGGCGCTGGCGGCGGAGCTGTACCTCGACTCAGGCGTGCGCTCGATGGAGCGCGGCATCGTGTCGGCCGGGCGTGACGTGAAGACGGGGAAGAACCACCACCCGAAGCTCGAGCTCGTGCGGCTCACGATTCCCCGGCGCGTGTACACGCAGGCGCACATGGACGTGACGGCGGAGTCGGTGGCCGATGTGTGGGATCGGCGGGCGAGCGTCACGGGGCTGAAGATGACGTACGAGCCGAAGTACTTGCGATTCTTTCAGGCGCGGTTCGAGCCGCTGCCGAAGGCGTGATGGTCGGGGCAACACGGCCTTGAGGGACGAGGTGTTGGTCGATTGGGGTCGTGCCTGAACCGGGCAGCCCCTCACTTCGGGCAAGAGGTGCGCAGTTGATGGGGGCGGTTGTCCGGCCAGGGTCGTCAGGGCAGCCACCAACGGACAATCGACCCCGTGAATTTGATCAACGTCGCTCAAAGTGAGGGGCTGCTCGTGTTGCGCACGGCCAGAACCTTCACCCACCACCATCATCTAGGCCGTCGTCGCTCAGCGCTTCGTTCGCCTGGTGTTTTGGGGCTCGATCGTGCGGGTGAACCGATTCTGAGCGAGAAGAAGGTCGAGCTGTCGAACTCGGACCCTCGCCAGTGAAGACGCCAGCCCTTCGAAGCGAGATCGGACACGAGGTCGTGCGCCAGTTGAATTGCGAGCATCAGCGACTGAAACGCGTCCAATCCGCGCGAGGAGAGGCGGGCGTAGAACGGGGTGATCGAGACGGTCGTTTCCCACCAGCCGCGTGGCGATCGCTTCGGCACGCCGATGCGGATCGAACCGGCCTTCCTTTGCCCTCGCCGCACGAACACAACTCGTCGCTGCACTCGACTCACGTGATCACCAAGTTCGTTCGTCGAGAAATCAGGCGAGCAACGCCGCGCCGATGAGCCCCGAGTCATCACCGAGCGCCGCCATCGCGATGCGCAAGGACGCCCGACTCGCCACCGTCGCCCGCGCCGTCACCACCTCGCGCACGCGCTGCACCAACCCCGGGCACCGCGACAACACGCCGCCACCGAGCACCAACACCGCCGGGTTGAGCACCGACACCTGGTTCGCGATCGCCAGCGCGAGCTGACCTGACACGAAGTCATAGAGGCGCTTCGCCGTCGCGTCGCCCTGCGCCGCAATCGCCTCGAGCTCGACCGCGCCACCGCTCAAGCCCTCTTCCTTCATCCACTCCGCGAGCTTGATGCCGCCGGCATACGCCTCGAGGCACCCGTCTTGCCCGCACCCGCACCGCCGCCCACCGTCGAGCAGCAACTTCACGTGCCCGAACTCCGCCGCGACCTGGGTGGCGCCGCTGACGAGCGCCCCGCCTGCGATGATCGCGCTGCCCACGCCCGAGCCGACGAACACCGTGAACGTGTCCCGCTCTCCGCGCGCGCACCCGGCCTGCAGCTCGCCCCACGCCGCCGCCGACAAATCGTTCACCAACCGTACGTCACGCTTCGTCGCGCTCGACAGCGCCCCGCCGAAATCGACGTCGCGCCAGCCGAGGTTCGGCGCGTTGACCACCACGCCGCCGCGCAACATGCCCGCGAAGCCGACTCCGACGGTCCCCGCACCAAGCTGGTGCCGCGACGCCAGCGTGTTGATCAACTTCGCCGTCTCGCGCACCACCGCCTCGGGCGCGCGATCGGTCCAGCTCTCCTTGAGCGAATCGACGATGCGACCACTCGCGCGCTCGACGACCGCCACGCGCGCGTTGGTCCCACCGAGATCGACGCCCAGGCCGAGGCTCACCCGCCCAGTTCCTTCTTCGCCTCGTGAATCGTCGAGTCGATGAGCTGCTGGATCTCCGCCAGGCGCTCCTTCGTCTTCGCCTCGTACCGCACCACCAGGATCGGCGTGGTGTTCGACGCGCGAATCAGGCCCCAGCCATCAGGCCACGTGGCGCGCACGCCATCGACCGTCACCAGCTCGAGGCCCTTCGCCTTCAGCTTCTCGGTGCAGCGCTGCACGAGCGCGAACTTCTTCTCTTCGATCGTGTCGAAGCGCAGCTCGGGGCTGGAATACGTCACCGGCACGTCGGCCAGCAGCTCCGCGAGGTTCTTCGTCTCGTGCGACAGAATCTCGAGCAACCGCGCGGCCGTGTACGGCGCGTCGTCGAACCCGAAGAAGCGGTGCTTGTAGAAGATGTGCCCCGACATCTCGCCCGCGAGCGCGGCGTGGGTCTCCTTCATCTTCGCCTTGATGAGCGAGTGGCCGGCCTTCCACATCACCGGCTTGCCGCCGTGCTTCTTGATGTCGTCGTACATCGTGAAGCTGCACTTCACCTCGCCGACGATCGACGCGCCCGGCACGTCCTTCAAGACCGCGCGCGAGAGCAGGATCATCAGCTTGTCGCCCCACAAGATCTCGCCCGCGTGGTCGACCACGCCGATGCGATCCGCGTCACCGTCGAACGCGATGCCGAGGTCGGCCTTCGTCTCCTTCACCTTCGCGATGCACAGCTCGAGGTTCTTCGCGATGGTCGGGTCCGCGTGGTGGTTCGGGAAGCGCCCGTCGGGCTCGCAGAACAGCGGCACCACGTCGTACCCGAGCTTCTCGAGCAGCGGCTGCGCGACGATGCCACCGACGCCGTTGCCCGCGTCGAGCACCACCTTGAGCTTCTTCGGGCCGCGCTTCACCGTGCTCAAGACGAAGTGCAGATAGGGAGTGATGGCGTCGAAGCTCGTCACCGTGCCCGGGCGGTCGGACTTCTCGAGGTCGCCCTTCTCGATGAGCTTGCGCAGCTCCTGGATCGTCTCGCCGTAGAAGGTCGTCTTGCCGACGCCCATCTTGAAGCCGTTGTACTCGGGCGGGTTGTGCGAGCCCGTGATGCACGCGAGGCCATCGACCGGCAGCGTGTTCGCCGCGAAGTAGACGACCGGCGTCGGCACGATGCCCACGTCGATGGCGTGCACGCCCGTCGACACCACGCCCGCGATGAACTGGTCACGGAAGCGCAGGCCCGAGAGGCGCGCGTCACGGCCCACCACCACCGTCGTGCCACCGGCGCGCTTCACCATCGTCGCCAGGCCCCGGCCGAGGTTCTTCACCACCTCGTCGGTCAGGTCCTTGTCGACCAGGCCGCGGACGTCGTACTCGCGAAAGATCTGAGGGTTCATGCCGCGCCTTATACACTCGCAGGCCGTTCGTGGCCCTCGAGCTCGTCACGCCGCTGCCCCCAGGGGCGCCCTCCCTCACCCGGCTTGCCCGACACGGGACCCGGCTGGTGGTCTTGCGCGAGATCAAGGACGGCACCGACTGTTCCTGGCCGCCCCCAGCGGAAGGCATGGTCACGCTGCAGGAAGTCGGTGAGCTGCAGGGCAAACGCCACGCGCTCTTCGAGTTCGTCCCTGGCGTCACCCTGCGCGAGCTGATCCACGCGCTCGAGCTGCTCGGCAACCCCATTCCCCTCGGCCTGGTCGCGCGCGTGGTGGTCGACGCCGCGAAGTCGATCGACGCCATCTCTCCCGCGCGGACCCACGGTGGCCTGAACGACGGCGCGCTGCAGATCGGCTTCGACGGCAAGGTGTCGGTGCTCGACTTCGGCGCGCCCCGGGTGAGCCGCTTCCGTCCCATCGGGCGCGTCAACTTCGCCGCCGACGTCTTCGCGATGGGCGCGGTGGTGCACGCCTGCCTGACCGGCTTCCAGGGCGAGTACGCAAAGTCGCTCGGTACGCTCCCGGCGCCGTCGACCTCGCACGCCGAAGCGACGCCCGCGCTCGACGACGTGGTGATGCGCGCGCTCTCGCAACAGCCCGACGCACGCCAGCGCGACGTGGGCACGTTCGGCGACGAGCTCGAGGCGGTGGTCGGCCCGCTGCTCTTCACGCACGACAAGCTGTCGGAGGTCGTGCAGACGCTCTTCAAGGACCGCATCAAGCTGCTGCAGTCGCTCGGCGGCCTGGTGAACACCACCTCGAAGCCCGACCTCGAGGCGGAGCTGCCGATGCCCGGCATCCCCGCGGGCACGCAGCCCGGCATCGGTGGGCCGAAGGCGCTGATTCCCGGCGACGACCCGAGCGAGCCCACCAACCCGCGCGCCTCTCCGAAGGAGATGCTGCCGACGCCGCGCGCGACCGCGCCCAAGCCGAAGCCACCCAAGGAGATGGTGCCGTGGGACTCGAACCCCAGCGTCGAGACGGTCGAGCCCGCCTCGGAGCCGACGCTGCCGCGGGTCAACTCGTCGGACGCCGTGCCGCGCGCCGCACCCGTGCCGAGCGCGGTGAAGTCGATCAACCTCACGCCGGCCGACGACATGCCCGACGAGGACGAGCGCACCGCGGCCATCAGCAAGGCCGAGCTCGTCAAGGCGCAGGAAGCGAAGCTGCGAGCGAGCGCGCCGCCCGTCGAGGAAACGAAGCCCCGCGCGCCCGCCCTCGACTCGAACGACAACACCGGTGAGACGCCCGTCGCGCCGCCCGACGACACCGCGCCGCGCGCACGCCCGAAGTTGACGAGAGATGATCCGCTCGTCGGGCCGCGCAACACCACCGAGGCCGAGCGCCTGCGTGCGCGAGGGCAAGAACGTCTGCGCACGCCGCCCGCCGGTGTCCCCGCGGCTGACGACTACGACTCGGACGACGAGCCGATTCTCACCGAGCCGACGAACGTGAAGCCGCGCCCGCGACCGTCGGCGGCGATGACCGCGCAGACCTCAGCCTCGCTGCCGCCCGCGATGGATGAGGACGAGCCGGTCGACGACGAGCAGGAGACGCCGTCGGGTGGTGGCGCGCGCCGCTGGGTGCTGCGGCTGATGTTGCTGGTGGTCGCCGCGTTGATGGTCGGCGTGTTCCTGAAGATCAAGAAGGCGCAGGAACTCGCGCAGCAGACCGACGCCGTCGTCGATGCGGGAGAGGTCGAAGACGATTCGGGCGAAGACGCGGGCGCGGCGCCGGTCGCCCTCGCCGGCACGGTCGACGCGGGTGACGACGACAAGCTCGATGGTGGCGATGAGCTCGACGGTGGCGACGACGAAGAAGACGACGCGGGAGTCGAGGATGCGGGCTCGGTTGGTCCCTCCGATGCGGGCACCGCGAAGGCCGATGCGGGCAAGGCACCCGTCAAGAAGGCGCCGGTGAAGAAGGTGAAGAAGAAGAAGCGCCGTCACTGACGGTTTTCTCCTCACCCCGACCCTCTCCTCCTCGGGAGGAGAGGGAGACAGTTCACGGTCTTTTCGGCGTGCCTGCGTCGGCGGCGGGCCTCGCCGTCAGCTTCACCTTCACGCGCACGATGCTCATTCCGCGCACCGGGTCGTCGAGCTCGCCGAAGTCGATGGCCTGGCTCACGCAGTTGGCCAAATCGTCCTCGCCCACCGGCGCGCTCCCCAGCAGCCGGCCGTACTTCGAGAGCGCGAGCTCGACCTCGACCGTCGCCGGGAGCGTGTCGCCTTCTTCGACGCACTCACCCACCCGCTCGACCGACAGCTGCCGCTGCGCCTCGGCGAGCGGCAGCGGGCCCTGCACCTTCACCTCCAGCACCTTCGCGTCGGCGCGCGGCTCGGGCGGGCGGTACTCATCGAGCGCGCTGTCGGTGCCGCCGAGCGGCATGACTCCCTCGGGAGGCGCGCCTTCCAGCACCACGCCCAGCGGCCGCTCGTGGTTCATCGCGGCGATGGCCGACTTGAGCAGCGCGTCGACCGTCAGCGCGTCGTCGAGCCGCAGCGTCACCGGCCGGGCGTAGCGATCGGCCCACTTGCCGACCGCGTACGGCTCGAACTTCCACTGCTCGTCGCCCAGGCGCACGCCCGTGTCCGAGAGCGTCAGCTCGTCGCAGGGACAATCGCCGTCGCGGAAGAGCAGCTGCACCTCGACGCCGTGCGCCCCGCGAGCCAGCGCGTCGAACGGAGCGGGCAGGGCCGTGGCCGGCGCGTCGGGCGCGCTGGTCAGCAGCGTCACCTCGCGCACTCCCTTCTTCGCCGCGCCCTCGAGGGCCGCGCGCAGCGCCACGGCCGACACCTCGGGCGTCAGCTCGAACGCCACCTGCTCGGGCAAGTAGTCGCCCGCGGCCTCGTGGAGCTCGCGCGCCTGCTTGATGAGCTCTTCCACGCTGTCGTTCGGCGCCGCGCCGAGCGGAATGCCCTCGGTGACACCGGCGCGCGGCGCGGCGAAGACGTACAGCGGCCGCGACGACGCGCCCGCCTGGAGCGCCTCGGTCACCGCCTTCGAGGGCTTGGCGCGCACCGAGACTCCCAGCAGACCGATGCCGAGCAGAAGCGAGACGGCGAAGGCGACACGCGCGGGCGCCGGTGCCCCCAGCAGCGCGGTCGCCACGCCCATCAGCACCAACACCACCAGCGTGGCGATGGCGGCGGCAGACTGCGCACGTGTCGCGTCGGCGGCGGCGGTGGTCAGGTCGCCCAGCTCCCCTTGCACGTGGGCGATCGCGGTCCAGATGCCTGACGTGTATTCCGCGCTCGAGGCGCCGAACCAGGCGAGCACGCCCATGGCCGCCGCAAGTGCGCTCGCGGCGAACAGCCCGCGCGCGTGAGTGGGCGCGGCGTGGCGGCGCTGCGCCAGCCCGGCGAAGAGCAGCCCCGCGGCGGCGGCGAGGCCCACGCCGAGAGACACGCACGCGCCGAGCGTGGTGCACCACAGCGCTTCGCCCAGCGACCCGGCGAGGATGGTCGCGCGATCTGCGGGCGCGGCGTGCACCACCGCCTCCAGCGACCCGCGCATGCCCTGGCTGGTGCCCGCGGCGCCCAGCGCGGCCGGCATCGCGATGAAGAGCGGCAGCGGCACCGCGAAGAGCGCGTTGCTGCGCGCCGCGAAGACCAGGAACACCGCCGCGACGAGCGAGACGAAGAGCCCGCCACCGAGCACCGCGTACATCGGCCAGCCGCCCATCGCGAAGGCCTCGCTCACCTGGTTTCGCTCGAGGCCTGCGAACTCGTCTTCCACGGCGTGCCGCTGCGCGAAGACCACGAAGGCCGTCATGCCGAGCGGCAACGCGCCCAGCAGCGCTGCAGCGGCGAGCAACGCGAAGCCCCACGTCTTCGGAGGCGCGACGGGAGCGGTCGGAGCAGCTGGGGTCGGCGTCATGGGCGGGCCCTTATCACCGCCGCACCGACGGGAAGGCCTGCCCGCCGAGCCAATAGCCATCGCCGCCCTGCACGGTCTGCAGCACCACGCGGCCGTTCGCGTCGAAGAGCTCCGGCACGGTGCCTCCGAGCGGCGCGCGGTGCGTCACCACCACGCGGCCTCCGCCGAGCCGCTGCCCGGTGGTCCACGCGTCGAGCGTTTCCTGGTGTGGCGAGTTCACGTACGCGTCGTTGATGCCGGCGAGCACGTTGCGCGCCTTGCCATCGAGCGGCGCCGCGGCGTTCACCCAGTTCGCGTTGCTGCTCGTCTTGCGCGCGTGGTGGTTGGCGTGCGTCACGTCGAGCCCGCCGCCCGCGAAGGTCTGCGGGGAGCTGTTGACGACGTACGATTCGACGTCGGGCTCGGTGCTCGCGCCGGAGCCGCTGAGGTCGCCCGCGAAGAGGTACCGGAACGCGCCGTGGCGCACGAGCGAGACCACCGAGCGCGCGTTCTCTTCGTTCACGTCGGTCACGCCGAACGCCGCGCCGGCCACTGGAGTCGCCCCCTGCAACATCCACCCGTTCGCGCCGAGCAGCTCGAGCCGCGCGCCGCCGCCGAGCGGAATGAAGGAGGGCAGGCCCATCGCGTCGTCGGCGGCGGTCGCCAGGTCTCCGAGCACGAGGCCCGGGCACGAGGTCGCGGGGGAGCGCGCGCCGACGGTGCAGCTCGAGTCGGGGCTCGCGTGACAGAGCGCGACGTTCTTCGTCGCGAGCGCGCCGGTGAGCTGCGTGCACAGCGCCTGGAAGTCGCTCGCGTTGGTGCCCGGGCCGACGTCGACGAAGCCGCGGTGGATGACGCCGCGGGTGATGGACAGCACGCCCGCGAGCGCACCGAATGAGCCGATGTGGTCGGAATGGAAGTGCGTCAGCAGCACCCACTCGACCTCGACGTCGCCGCGCGCCCGTGGGTAGCCGCGGGCCGGGGTGAGCCAGTTGCGATTCAGGTCGCGCACCGCGGCGAGCACTTCGTCGTCGTGGTTCGAGTTGCCGACGTCGAGCACCACCAACGTGCCATCGGGGCCGACGAGCACCGCCGCTTCGCCCGTGCGCTGCAGGATTCCGGGCGCGAGGTCGAGCTGCCAGAGCGTCACTTCTCCGGGCACCGGGCCGCTCGGCTCGACGCCAGGCATGAAGGGACCGGGTCCCGCATCGGGACTCCCGCCGCCGGTCGCGCTGCCGCCGCCGGTCGTGCTGACGCCGCCGCCGGTCGCTTCGCCTCCGCCCATGGGAGAGCCGCCACCGGTCGCGATTCCTCCCCCGGTCGCCGCGCCGCCGCCCGTCGCGCCGCCGCCCGTCGCGCCTCCACCTCCGGTGCCTGCGTCGACCACCGCAGGGCCAGGGCACGCCATCATCACCACGCACCACAGAGCCGCGAGCACGAGCCGCATCGAGGGCGACATACCCCATTGCTGTTGACGGTCCGAAACGCCTCACCAAGAGTTTCGGCCACGAGGTGAGCAATGCGCGGTTGGGTGTGGGTCTTGATGGTGGCGTCGTCGCTGACGGCGCAGGCGCAGGACGCGGGGTTCGAGTGGGTGCAGGGCGGCCGGCTGGGAAACGGCATGCGCGTGTTCGGCGCGAACGCTGCTGACGAGCCGAAGTTCGTCGATGCGAGTGGTCACCTGGCGGTGCTGGCGCGTGATCGCCAGTCGGTGAACTGCCTCGACCTCTCGTACAACATGGTCTCGACCGCCACCGCCGGGCTCAACGAGACGCTGTACCACTTCGCGTACGACGCCTCGTTGTCGGAGGTCTGGCTGGTCTCGGTGGTGGCCAACTCCATCAACTGGCACGTGCGCCTGGCGCGGTACACGTGCGCGAACGGGCGCGAGGCGCAGATCATCGATCTCCCCGCGGAACCCATCGCGACGCTCGCCGATGGCGCGCCCTTCGCGAGCTGGGTGATGTCGGCCGGAGTCGTCGAGTACTCGGCGCGCGACGGCATCTACCGGGTCGACACCTCGGTCATGACGCCCACCGCGCAGCGGGTGGTCTCGAGCCAGACGGTGCTCACCTCGCTGGGCGAAGACGCGCCGCTGCTCAACGCGCTGCAGACGATTCGCGGTTGTCTCGCCGTCACGCTCGGCGCGCGCGTGTGCACGGTCGGCACGCTCGTCGGCCAGAGCGTCGTCACCATCGACGGCACCGGCCTGCTCGTCACGCGTCGCGAAGGGCCGCTGACCGGCACCTCGGCGCCGATGGGCACCTCGTTGGTGAAGCTGCCGACCGGTGACGTGCTGGTGTTCCCGTGGCTCTCACGCGCCTCGCTCGCGAAGAAGCGGTGGACGTGGCTCGGCGTGATTGGCTCGGACGAGCGCTTCCGGCCGACGCGGCCCGACAAGGACACCAACCTCGCCGTCGGCGGCGGCCTCAACCGGCTCATGCCCGCCGCGGACGGCCGGCCGTGGGTGTTGATCGACGGCACGCTGCCCAACAGCACGCAGTACGTCGACGCGTTGCCAGTGACCTTCGACCCCGCGCGTGCCGACCTCGACCTCGACGGGCTCTCGAAGGACGAAGAAGACGCGCTCGGCACCGCGTCGGGCGACGACGACACCGACCACGACGGCGTGAATGACGGCGTCGAGGTGCAGTGGTTCGGCACCGACCCGCTCGATGCCGGCTCGCGCCCGCCGAAGAAGGAGCCGGCGTGGCGCTGGGGCTACAACGCGATGGTCGCGTTACCGATGCCGCCGGGGCCGCAGCGTGGGACGCCCGCGTGCCCCGCGCACGATCCCGGGCCGTGCATCGCGTGTCGCGAGTCGAACGGCACGATTCGGCAGTCGACCGGCTTCTGCCAACAGACCGGCGGCGCGCCGAACGTCACCGCCACCACGCGCGACGGCAAGGCGGAGTTCATCGGCGTGAAGGAGACCAACACCAGCACCACCTTCATCGCGCTTCAGCGCGTCTCGAGCGACCCGGTGCTGTTTCCCTCGTCGGTGCCCGTCTCGGCGGCCGATCGCGTCTACGCGGTCGACGAGAACACGGTGTACCAGCTGGGCCGGTTGGCGAGCGGCACGCGCCTGGTGCGCTTCACGCCGCAGGGCTCCGAGGAGTTGTCGTTGCAGACCGGCTGCCCGCTGCAGCGCACGGTGCCCGGCTGCGTCGAGCGGCTGCGCTTTGGCCCGCTCAACTCGGTCGACCTGCTGGACACGGTCGGGACGCGCCCCGCGGTCTTCGCGCACGTGCAGGGCTCGTTTGGCGAAGGGCTGGTCGCGCTCGACGAGACCGGCTGGCACTTCCTCGCCGACGTCACCGACGTGGGGCTGCTCTTCAACGGCCTGGCCTTCGACGCGAAGCAGAGCGAGCTGCTCTTCGTCGGCCGCGGCAACCTCGATCAACGGCTCGCGGAGACGTGGCGCCTCGGCACCGACTTCGACGCGCACAGCCTGCGACGCAACGAGCTCGAGACGTCGTACGGCCCCTTCCGCCCACTGCGGCCCGACCAGGTGCTCGGCGGTGGTCACGGCTACCCGGCGCAACGGCAGGAAGAGTGGTTCGTCGACCCGGAGCCCGGCGGTGGCGTGATGGGCTGCGTGTCGATCGGCGGCGTGACGCTCTGCGACTTCGGGAGCTTCCCCTCGACGCCCGTCCCCGTGCCGTACGTCTCGATGCCGCCCGAGGAGCTGATGCCCGCCGAAGCCGCGCTGCGCGCCGGTGACGTGCTCCTCGCCGGCTACCTCGGCACCTGGACCACCTCGAGCCCGTGGGGCTTCTCGAAGCTCGATCGCCGCGGCACGCTGACGCACTGGCTGTCAGAAGCGGAGTTCACTGCGCTCATCGACGACGCCACCGAGCGTGACGCGCTGGTGCAGAGCCCGCTGCAGAACGTCATCTCGCTGGGCATCTCTCCTGATGGGCTGTCGGTGTGCCTCGTCGAGCGCACGATCGCTCGCGTGTGGGAAGTGCAGCTCGACCCGTCGACGCGGCTCGCGGCCCACGTGAGGCGGGTGCCGGCGCATTTCCAGACGCGCGCGTGTGGCTACGACCCGCAGGGCAGGGTGGTCACCGCCACCGAGACCGAGGCGAAGCGCGACGGCGTGACGCTCTTCACCGGCATCGGCGGCACGCAGTCGTTCGCGTGGCTGGGCGATCGCTGGGCCGCGTGGGGGCTCGGGCGCCCGGTGCAGTGCTTCGACGCCGCGGGCCACGACGACGGCGGCCTCGGGTGGGACGCGGTGGCGGTCAGTCCCTTCGCCGGTGGAGTCGCGTGGGTCGACATGACGGGGCGGGCCTTCGCCGGAACGCTCGACGAGCTCTGCAACAAGCTCAACGTGCCGCGCGAGCGCTTCGTCACCGACGACCGGCTCACCTTCAACGAGGTGCTCAGCAACGACGTGTTCCGCCCGGTCTCGCGACGGCACATCCAGTTCACCACGCGCGGTGAGGGCAACGTGCTGATCAGCACCCAGGCGTCGCTGGTGATGCGCCCCGATGGTCTCGGCGTGTTCGGCGCCTGGAATCGCTGGGCCGAGGGGCTGGGCTTCAACACGCCGCTCAAGGGGCCCGACGCGACGTTCTTCTTCGAGCCGGCGCTCCAGCCGAAAGATCTCGGCAAGCGGTGGCCGCAGTTCGATGCCTTCCGTCGGGCGGAGTTCACCTGGACCTTCCTCGCGGCGCTGGCGAGCCCGATGGTGCTCGTGCCCGGGGCCGACGCGACGGGCGAGTGGGGCCGCTATGGGCCGATTCAGGTGTGGGCGCCCGATGGCGGTTGGCCGGCGAACGTCGAACCGGCCGGTGGTGGCGGCGGGGCGACGGGCGGAGGCGGCGGTGGGACCGGGGGCGGCGCACCGAACCCGCCCGGCTGCTCGTGCGGCCAGGTCGATCTCGCGGCGCTGGTGCTGGGCGTCACGCTGCTGTTGCGGCGCCGCGCTGCGAGGCGCTGACCGAGCGCGACCACCTGCGGCGCCTCGAACGCGTCAGCAGGCCGACGACACACACCACGGCGAGCGGATCGGCCGAGGTGCAACCGCAGCCGACGATGAGCTCGCGGCGGTCCGTGCCTGCGTCAACGCCGGGCCCGCCATCGAACTCGCTTCCGCCGTCGAGCGCGGGGCCCCCGTCCGTGCCGCCATCGAGGCCGCCGTCCGAGCCGCCGTCGACGCTTCCATCGACGCCGCCGTCGAAGCCCGCATCGGAGCCCGCATCGGAGCCCGCATCGAAGCCGCCATCACCCGCGGCGACTTCGCCCCACACCCGCGCGACACCGGCGGCGCTGGTGGTGTCGAGCCACGCGAAGAAGAGCTCGCCATCGCTGCGCGCCGACACCGCGGGCGAGAGCTGATCGCTGATCCTCGTGACGCGAGGCACCACCGGCCCGAGCGCGCCGCTGCTCGACACGCGGCGGCTGAAGAGATCGAGTCCCGCGTCAGGTCCCTGGGGCTCGACCCACGTCACGACGTAGTCGCTGCCATCGAACGACACCGACGGGTGCATCGGCACGGTCGAAGACACGAAGGTGTACGCACCGGCCTCGAGCGCGAGCGGCGCAGCGTCGAGCAGGGTGCCCGCGGCCGACACCCGCCTGGCGCGCACGCCCCCCTTGTCGCCCCACGACCACACCACCAGGAAGTCGGCGCCGTTCGACGCCACCTCGACGTTGAGCACGTTGCTCTGCGTGTCGAGCGAGAGCCCGGCGCCGTCGAGCCACGCGCCATCGCTCGAGACCCGCGACGCACGCAGCTGGTTCGCGCCGTACCAGGCGACGAGGTACTGGGTGCCCGACGCGCCGACGCCAGGTGAACCAGACGGCTGCGTGTCGGGGCGCAGGAGCGACGCCGGCTGGAGCCCACCGTCGAGCGCGATCACCCGGCCGAACACGCCGCTGTTGGTGCCGTCGTCGCCCAGCCAGGTGACGAGCCCTCCGCCTCCCTGCAGCCCGGCGAGCCGCGGAGCCGAGGCGTGCACGAAGCCCGTCGCCACCGGCGCCGTGCCCGCCGCTGCGCCGCGAGCGACGAAGCGCGCTGCCATCACCGCATCGCCGGTCGACCAGGTCTGCGTCACCGAGTGCCCGATGACGGCGACGTCGGTGCCCGCGAACTGCGCCGCAGCAGAGCCAGCCTGCACCGCGGCACCGATGGGCGCGCCCGTAGCGTCGAGCCACAGCAGGCGCGGCGCTCCGCCCGAGTCGACGAGCGCGCCGAACACGAGCACCCGCTGGCCGTCGGGCAGCAACGCGAGCCGCGGCGCGTCGTGCACCTCTTCGGTCGTCTGCCGGAAGGCGAAGTCAGCGCCGGGCACCAGCACGCCGGCGTCGACGTCGATGAAGCGCCCGTTGAGTTGAAGCGCGAGCGGCTCGTCGATGAAGGTGTTCAACCAGCCGTGCAACAGCAGCCGCCGCGGCGCGAGCGCGACCAACGACTCCGTGTCGTAGAGCCCGCCAGCCATGCCTCCGCTCCGGACCGGCATCAGCGCGACCGCCGGCCCGGGCATCGCGCCCGCGAGCCGCGTTCCGCGCACCTCGATGTTGTCCTGCACCCACGAGACCACCGTGCCGCTGCCGTCCCACGCGGACGTGAGCGAGATGGCGGTGCCCGTGGCGCCGAGGCTGAGCGGCGTCGCATCGAGCAGCGCGCCGGTGGCGGTGATGCGGCGGCCGCGCGGCCCGTTGGCGAGGTTGGTCCACCCCTCGAAGAAGCCGGTGTCGGTCGCGCTGATCGTCAGGCCGCCGCGCGAGAAGCACAGGTTGGTGGTGCCGAGCACCACGGCGCCGGCCGGTGTGAGCGACGCCGCGTTCACCAGGCGCCGCGAGACCGAGCAGGAATTCGATTCCACCGCGGCCACCGCGAGGACGCCCGAGA
Organism: Myxococcaceae bacterium; assembly: GCA_046351675.1. Taxonomy (GTDB): domain Bacteria; phylum Myxococcota; class Myxococcia; order Myxococcales; family Myxococcaceae; genus Archangium_A. The sequence goes on along the minus strand of JAXLYB010000007.1, from coordinate 351,612 downwards.
CGATCGCGACCAGCGGGCTGGCGAAGTAGCCGCCGGTGAACACCGAGATCGGCGTGCCCACTGCGCCCGCGGGCGTCACCGTCGCGAGCAGCGCGTCGCCCGACGAGCCGGTCCACACCAGGTAGAAGCGCGTCGCGTCGTGCACGAGCGCCGGGGAGGCGAACGCGGCGTTGCTGAACGTGTCGACCGCGGTGATGGGCCCGAGCGCGCCTGTGGCCGCGTCGAAGCTGCGCACCCGCAGCCCTTCGTGCCCCTGCTGCCACGCCACCACGCACTGATCGCCGATGCAGTCGACCGAGGGGTCCGATTGGAACACGGGCGCGTCGGAGACCGGGAAGCCGGCGACGTCGACGGCGTTTCCGGCGAGATCGAAGCGCGTGATGAACGCGCGCGGCCACCATGGGCCCTGGCGCGCGTCTTCCCACGTGGCCACGAGGCCGGTGGTGCTGGTGGCCACGGAAGTGAAGGCGCGCGCGGCGGTCAGCGCGCCGGTGGAGTCAGTCTGCGAGAGCGGCGTCGCCGCCAGGAACGACGAGACCACCACGGGGACCAGCATCGAGCGCGGAGCCTACCCGAGCGCTCAAGCGCACGCGCCTTTGCGCACCGGCGGCGAAGTCGAAGACCTGGCGGGCGTGCTCGGTTCCTTCAGAGCAGGGCGCGCATGTGCGCTGTCTACACCGCGACGTCGACCGCCGCCTGTTGGAGCAGCCGCTTCGCTTCCCTGATGCCCGAGGCGAATGCTCCGTCGACGGTGGCGTGGCGGGCGCGCGAGGTGTGCTCGCCGGCGAAGAGCACGCGGCCCACGGGTGTGGCGAGCGCGTCGAGCGTCGAGAGTGATTGTCCGGCGGGCACCCAGGAGTACGCGCCGCGCGTGAAGGGATCGTCGGCCCACCGCGTGCGGAACGACGTGCGCACATCGAGGCCGAGGGCGTCGCTCGCGGTGCGCACCAGTTCGTCATCGCTCAGTTGCCCGAAGCGCCGGCCGAAGGTGCCCGCACTGAGCGCGACCACCGTCGGCGTCGTCGCCGGCTTCGACCAGTCCACGAGGAGAGGCAGCGCGGAGTCGTCCGCGAGCGTCAGCCGTGCTGCGCCGAGTGCGCTGGGCACCGTGCCGACTTGCAGCACGAGCTTCTCGAAGACCCCGAAGCCGACGTTCTCGATGGCGCTCGCCTTCTCGGCGGGGAGGGCAGGGGTGAATGACACCGCGCGGGCGCGAAGCACTCCGAGGGGCAGCGTCAGCACCACGTGCGAGCCGCTCTCGATGCTCTGGTCGGAGAAGCGAACGGTCACGCCGGTGGTGCCCTGGGAGATCTCGACCACCTCGCGGTTCAGCGAGACCGGCACCGAGGCGGCGAGCGCGTCGACCAGGCGCGAGTAGCCACCGTGCACGATGGAGTCGCCGCCGGTGAAACGCGGATCCGTGCCGTAGCCGTTCAACGCGGTGTCTTCGATGGCGCCGCTCAAGTTGGTCTCGAAGACCACGCGCAGGGCGCGATCGACACGAGTCTTCTTCGCCTCGGACCACCCGCGCTTCGCCGCGAGCTGCGCCATGACCTCGCTGATCGCGCGAGGGTCGTCCGGCGTCTTCGTCAGATCAGCGTCGACCTCGTCGAGCGCGGCCTGGAGCGCGAGCAGCGAGTCGGTCAGCGCGCCACCCGTGATGGCCACGCCGTCGTCCACCAGCGTGCCGCGCGAGAAGAAGTCTTCGATGTCGAACGCGTCGAGGCTCAGCTTCGCGAGCGAGGTGAGTTGACGGAGCGGGTTGCCGTACGGCTCGTGCACCCACGAGGCGCCGACGTCCACGTGCGCGCCGCCGACGTCGAGGGTGTGAATGCGGCCGCCGATTCGCGAGCGGGCCTCGACGACCAACACGTCGACTCCGGCGCGCTTCAGCGCGTTCGCCGCGGCGAGACCAGCCATGCCGGCGCCGACGATGATGACGCGCGAGACGTCGTGATCATCGAGCGGCGGAATGTCGCGGTCGCCGCCGTCGAACGAAGTGCCGGTCGGAATGGGCGGCACGCACGACGCGCCGAGCGCCATCAGCAGCCATCTGCGGGAGATCCGCGCCACGAGCGGACGGTAGTTGACGCTGGTGCCATTGCTCACCAAGAAGTCGCCCGTGGCCTTCTCCACCCGCGTTCACGGCGAGCACTTCACCTTCCCGTCCCTGAAGGTGGTCCTCGCGCGCGCGAACGAGATCCGCTCAGGCGACAAGCAAGCCGGCGTCGCCGCCACCTCGATGCGCGAGATGGCCGCCGCCAAGCGCGTGCTCGCCGACGTCACGATGGAGCAGCTCTACAACGCGCCCTCCGTCCCCTACGAAGCCGACGAGGTCACGCGCGTCGTCGTCGACGGCCTCAACCAGAACGCCTACGCGAAGGTGAAGTCGTGGACCGTCTCGCGCCTGCGCGAATGGCTGCTCGACGATCGCACCAGCGGTGAAGACATCGCCGCCATCTCCCCGGGACTGACGCCCGAGATGGTCGCCGCCGTCGCGAAGCTGATGTCGAACATGGACCTGGTGACCGCCGGCCGGAAGATGCGCGTGGTCGTCCGGTGCAACAACACCATCGGTCTCAAGGGGCGCATCTCGAGCCGCCTGCAGCCCAACCACCCCACCGACGACGTCGAGGGCGTGCTCGCCGCGATGAAGGACGGCCTCAGCTTCGGCAACGGCGACGCGGTCATCGGCGTCAACCCGTCCACCGGCGACATCCAGGGCACGGTCGACATCCTCACCGCGGTGAAGGACCTGATGCGGAAGTACCGCGTGCCCACGCAGAACTGCGTGCTCTCGCACATCACCATCCAGATGGCGGCGGTGCGACGCGGCGCTCCGTTGGACCTGATGTTCCAGTCGATCGCCGGCAGCCAGGGCGCCAACCAGAACTTCGGAGTCTCGGTCAGCGTGCTCGACGAGGCGTACGATCTCGCGCGCCGCGAAGGCACCGCGCAGGGCCCCAACGTCATGTACTTCGAGACGGGGCAGGGCACCGCGCTCTCGGCCAACGCGCACCACGACACCGACCAGGTCACGATGGAAGCCCGCGCCTACGGGCTCGCGCGCCGCTACCAGCCGTTCCTCGTGAACTCCGTCGTCGGCTTCATCGGCCCCGAGTACCTGCGCGACGCGAAGGAAATCACCCGCGCCGGCCTCGAAGACCACTTCATGGGCAAGCTCATCGGCATCTCGATGGGCTGCGACGCCTGCTACACGAACCACGCGATCGCTGATCAGAACGACCAGGAAAACCTCGAGATGCTCCTCACGCTCGCGGGCGTGAACTACCTGATGGGCATCCCGATGGGCGACGACGTGATGCTCAACTACCAGACGACGTCGTTCCACAACAACGCGGCGCTCCGCGAGATCTTCGGCCAGCGCCCCGCGCCCGAGTTCGAAGCGTGGCTCGAGAAGATGGGCCTGTGGCGCAACGGCAAGCTCACCGAGCGCGCGGGCGACGCGTCGGTGTTCGACGAGAATTTCCGCTGACCCGTCGTTAGAGCGAGACCCCCATGGCCACCTACACCCTGTTCTACGTCCCCGGCGTCTGCTCGCTCTCGCCCCACGTCACGCTGCGCGAGGGGAACTTCGACTTCGACCTGCAGTCGATCGATCTCAAGAACAACAAGAAGACCCAGGCCGGCGAGGACTTCTGGGCGCTCAACCCGAAGGGCTACGTGCCGGCGCTCCGCATTCCGGGCGGCAAGATCCTCACCGAGGGCGCGATCGTCGTGCAGTACCTCGCTGATCAGAAGCCCGAGGCGAAGCTCGCCCCCGCCAACGGCACCCTCGAGCGCTACGAGCTGCAGGAATGGATGCACTTCTTCGCCACCGAGCTCCACAAGGGCATGAGCGTCTTCTACCAGGCGAGCGCGGGCGACGAGCTGCGCGGCATCATGAAGAAGCGCCTCGACCAGCGGCTGGGAGTGCTCAACAAGCACCTCGCGACGCGCAAGCACGTCATGGGCGACCAGTTCACCGTCGCTGATCCGTACGCGTTCTATTGCCTCCGCGCGTTCCAGAAGCAGGTGAAGGGCACGCTCGATGGCGCCCTCGCGGAGTACTACCAGCGCCTCGCGCAGCGCCCGTCGGTGAAGGCCGCGCTGGAGTTCGAGAAGCTCGACCCCTGAGTCACCGCGCGAGCTGCACGTCGGCCAGCACCCAGTGGTCGACCACGCCCGGCCGCCGCGCCGCATCGAGAAACGCCAGGGTCGGCGTCGTCGCGGGAAACGAGTCCCACTCGCCGAGCACCGTCACCTCGAGCCCCAGCGCCGGCTGCAGCTCGTCGAGACGCGCGCGCCGAATCAGCAGGCGCACCGGCATCTTCGGCAGCTCGCCGCGCAGCTCGACCTCCGACCACCACTCCGCGCGCTCGTGGAGATGGAACGCGAAGGCGTGTGACGAGAGGTCGAGCATCGCCGTGCGCCGCGGAGGCAGACCGTTCGCCAGCTCCGCCGCCGCGCCGCCCACCTGGTAGCGCAGCGTCGCGGGCACGAAGACGCCCTCGTACGCGACGTTGATCAGCAGCGAGCCGAGCGCGCTCACCAGCACCGCGTCGCGCAGCCGCAGCGAAAAGAGCACCCCGAGCACCAGCGCCGCCGCGATCGCCAGCGCACCGGGCACGCCGAACATCACCAGCAGCACGCCGACGAAGAGCGCCGTGCCACCCACCACCACCGCCTGCACGCCGAACACGCGCGGCTTCTGGTCCACCAGCCACGCGGCGACGCCGAGCGCGAAGAACGGGAAGAGGACGTTCAAGTAGTGCGGCAGCTGGAAGCGCGAGAGCGTGAAGACGAGCCCGAGCGGCAACGCGGCGACCCACGCGACCGTCTCGTTCGCGCGCCACGCCCTGCGACGCACCCACGACACCACCGCCGCGTACAGCAACAGCGACCACGGCAAGAACGCCCACAGCACGGTGTGGAAGAAGAACGTCGGGTCTCCGCGCCCGCGAATCGGCCCGGTGTTGGTGAAGCGGCCGAACTGGCTGTCCCACAGGAACCAGCGCACGCCGCGGCCTTCGAACTGCGACCACAGCGCCCACAGTTCGGGCGTGATGAACACCGCGACGAGCAACACCGCGAGCGCCCAACGGCCCCAGCGCACCGGCTCGCGCTTCAGCAGCGAGGGGATCACCGCGACCGACGCGACGGGGATCAGCACGAACGGCCCCTTGGTCATCATCGCCGCCGCCGTGCACGCGCTCGCGACGACGAGGGCGCGAACCCAGCGCTCTTTCGCTCGCGCCACGCGCACCGTCAGCCACACCGCGCAGGTCAACAGCCCGACCAGCCATGGCTCCGCGCGCGTGTCGGCGTTCGACATCACGAGGTGCTGCGCGCTGAAGACCACCAGCACGGCCACCTGCGCCACGCGCCGCGAAAACAGCTCGAGCCCCAGCCGCCACGTCGCCCACACGCCGAGGAAGAAGCACGCCAGCGCGGGCAGTCGCGCGGCCCACACGCTCACCCCGAACACCTTGAACGACGCCGCCATCGTCCAGAAGGGGAAGTGCGGCTTGTCGAGCCAGGGAATGTTGTACGCGAGGAGGTCGGCCCAGTTTCCGGTCACCGCCACCCACCGCGCGATGGACGCGTAGAGCGCGGCGTCGGGTTCGGGCAGCTCGCCGAAGAGCGTGAAGACGTGCAGGGCGGCCCACGCCACCACCAGCGCACGCCACCACCGCTCGAACCGCGCCTCCTCCATGCGCGGCTCCATACCAACCGTTAACCTGCGTGGAATGTCGTTCCCGTTCGACAACACCTATGCGCGGCTGCCCGGCCGCTTCTTTTCCCCCGTTGCCCCGACCGCCGTGCGCGCGCCGCGGGTGGTGAAGGTCAACCGGCCGCTCGCCACGTTGCTCGGCCTCGACGCCGACGCGCTCGCTGGTCCGAAGGGTGCCGAGTGGCTCTCAGGCAACACCGTGCCCGACGGCGCCACGCCCATCGCGCTCGCGTACGCGGGGCACCAGTTCGGTCACTTCGCCGGCCAGCTCGGCGATGGGCGCGCGATTCTCCTCGGGGAAATCGTTGGCACTGACGGTCGGCGCCGTGACGTGCAGCTCAAGGGCGCAGGGCCGACTCCGTATTCCCGCCGTGGAGACGGTCGCGCCGCCCTCGGCCCCGTGCTGCGTGAGTACCTGGTCAGCGAAGCGATGGCCGTGCTCGGTGTGCCGACCACGCGTGCGCTCGCGGCCGTCACCACGGGTGAGCCGGTGCTGCGCGAAGAGCCGCTGCCCGGAGGCGTGATGGTGCGCGTCGCCGCGAGTCACTTGCGCGTGGGCACCTTCGAGCTGTTCGCCGCGCGGGAAGATCTCGAGGGCCTCAAGACGCTCACCGCGTATGCGCTCGAACGCCACTATCCCGGTGCGGCCCCCGGTCCCCTCTCGCTCCTCGAGCAGGTCATCGCCGCGCAGGCCTCGCTCGTCGCAAGGTGGATGGGCCTGGGCTTCATCCACGGCGTGATGAACACCGACAACACGTCGATCAGCGGCGAGACCATCGACTACGGGCCGTGCGCGTTCCTCGACGAGTTCAACCCGGCCAAGACGTTCAGCTCCATCGACCACCACGGCCGCTACGCGTACGGCAACCAGCCGCGCATCATGCTGTGGAACCTCACGCGGCTCGCCGAAGCGCTGCTGCCCATCATCGACCCCGATGAAGCGAAGGCGGTGCCGCTGGTGCAGGCGAAGCTCGAGGCGTTCGGCCCGCAGTTCCAGGCGCACTACCGCCGCGTGATGCGCGCCAAGCTCGGCCTCGAGAAGGAAGAGGAGGGCGACCTCGAGCTCATCGACGACCTCTTCGGCAAGCTCGCGCTGCGTGAGACCGACTTCACGCGCTTCTTCCGCGAGCTCTCGCACGCCGCGGCCGATACCTCGCGCGACCCCGAGGGCTACTCGGACTTCCTGCCGAAGTGGCGCGAGCGCATCGCGCGTGAGGGCGTCACCGCCGCCGAGGTGAGTGAGCGCATGAAGCGCACCAACCCCGCGTTCATTCCGCGCAACCACAAGGTGGAAGAGGTGCTCGAGGCCGCGGTGCGCCGTGACGACTTCGCGCCCTTCGAGACGTTCTGCCGGGTGCTCGAGCGGCCGTTCGATGATCAGCCCGAGCACGCCGCGTGGCGCGAGCCTCCAAAGGCTGCCGAGCGGGTGAAGGCCACGTTCTGCGGTACGTGATCAGTTGACCAATCCGGCGAGGCCGAACAAAACCGCCCTGCCGTGACCGAGGACGAGCTCCGCGCGCTGGTGAAGTCCATCGTCACCGAGGTGGTGAAGGGCGCTCCTGCCTCCACCCCCTCGGATCCCGGTGAGGTCCGCCCGGTGTGGAGCCGCGGCCCGAAGCACCGCCCGCTTCCCCCCGCGCGCAGCCCCGAGGCGCTCGAGCACCTCGTCAGCACCACGCCCGCGCGCATCGTCACCGGCCGCACCGGCACGCGCTACCTCACCGAGAGCTACCTCGGCCTGCGCGCCGACCACGCCATCGCGCTCGACGCCGTGGAGTCCGAGATCGACGAAGCCTGGGCCGCCCAGCAGGGCTGGCTCACGCTGCGCACCCGCGCGAAAGACCACGCGCACTTCTTCCTCCACCCCGACGAAGGCCGCCGCCTCGACGACGCCAGCCGCGCGAAGTGCGAGAAGGAAGCCGACAAGGGCGTCGACGTGCAGCTCATCGCCGGCGATGGACTCTCGGCGAACGCGCTCAAGGTGAACGGCCCCGAGTTGATGAAGGCGCTCCACGCGGCGCACACCGCGAAGGGCTTCAAGGTCGGCAAGCCGCTCTTCGTGAAGTACGCGCGCATCGGCGTCGCGGACGAGATCGGTGTGCTCACGCAGGCGAAGAGCACCATCATCATCGTCGGTGAGCGGCCCGGCCTCGGCACTGGCGACTCGCTGAGCATCTACACGGCGTTCGGGCCGAAGCTCGGGCAGGACAACGCCGAGAAGGACTGCATCTCGAACGTGCGCGCGGTCGGCTTCCCTCCGCAGCGCGCGGCCGCGAAGTGCGCCGAGCTGATGAAGGCCTCGTTCGCCGCGGGCGGAGGCGGCGTGAAGCTCACCGGCGGCGACCCCGCGTTCCGCCCGCACGTCGTCAACCACTGACATGCGCGCGCTCGTTCCCCAGCGGCCGAAGTTGCTGAGCGTGCGCCAGCTCGAGCAGGTCGAGCCGCAGCTCGGCAAGGCGCTCGGGCTCGACCCGAAGCGGCACGTCTCTGCCGGGCTCATCACCTGCGACCAGGACGACGCGCTCTACGTCGCGCTCGATCACGCCACCAAGTTCGCCGAGGTCGACGTCGTCTACGCGAAGAGCTTCTACGCCGGCAGCGCGCACGCGTCGGGGCCGCTCTCGGGCGAGATCATGGGCGTGCTCGCGGGGCCCGACCCTTCCGAGGTCGCCGAAGGGTTGTGGGCGCTGCGCGAGGCGCTGACCTCGTCGATTCACTTCGTCGCGTTCGAAGGCACCAGCGGGCCGGCATTCTTCCCGCACGTCATTCGCGAGACCGGCCGCTACCTCGCGCCGCTCGCTGGAATCCCGGTGGGCAGTCCGATGGCGTACCTCATCGCTCCGCCGCAAGAGGCGCTCATCGGCATCGACGCCGCGCTCAAGTCGGCCAACGTGCGGCTCGCGAAGTTCTTCGGGCCGCCGACCGAGACCAACTTCGCCGGCGCGTACCTGAGCGGGGCCATCGCTGACGTCGAGGCTGCCGCGCGCGCGTTCACCGAAGCGGTCGAACAGGTGGTGCTCTCCCCGCTCGGCGGGTTGGTGCGCCCGGAGCGCGAGCGCCGCTGAAGGGGGACGGTCGTGCCGAAGAAGCCGCCGACGGTGAACGAGCTGCGCTGGGACATCGGCGTCGTTCAGAAGAAGTTGAAGAAGCTGAAGATTCCGCCGCCGCCGCCGAAGGGGCAGCCCGAGAAGCCCGACATCATGAAGCCGGGCAAGTTCTACACGGTGCCTCTGCAGACCGCGCCGCTCACCGCGTACCTCGCGCAGCTCAACGAGGTGCTCGACGCCGCGGCCTCGAAGTGGACGCTCGACGCGTTCGGTCACTCGGTGATGGCTGCCGCGCTCGAAGCCGCGCCCGAAGCCGAGCGCCTCGCGAAGCCGCACCGCCACGTTCCCAGCAAGCCCGTCATCGACAACCACGGCTACGTCGCGCTCGCGATGCTGGCGGCCGAAGTGGTGACGCCGTTCGTTCCGCAGAACGAGCGCAAGAGCTTCGCCCGCTGGCTCGAGCTCGGTCAGCGCGTGCTGGCGCGCCGCGAGCTCACCGCTTCCGACGTGGCGCTGCTCGACGAGGCGATGCCCGTCGCGTTTCAGCCCTCTGGCGCCTCGGCCCGCGCGTTCGGCCCGGCGTCCGACGTGATGCGCATCGCGCACGGCGTGGGCTGGGAAGCGGAACAGGCCGACCACACCAACGTCGGAGGCAAGGGTGCGCGCGAGGCGTGCGCGAAGGCGGTCGCGGTGCTCGCCTCGCAAGGCAAGCCCGGCGACGTGCGGCGGTTCCTCGAACGGCTCGACGCGCTGCTGCTCACCGAAGACGCGCGGCTGCAGCTCGAGAAGGTCGCGCAGAAACCGTCGGCGCCGCTGAAGGCCGGTCGCTGGCGCGGCGCCGAGAAGGGCAAGACGGCGCTCTGGCTCGTCGAGCTCGAGGGCGGCCGCTTCGCGCTGTTGTGGAAGCTCAAGGGCCAGTGGCGCTTCGTCGAGGGCGCGAAGGAAGACGTGCTCGCCTCGGTGCCCGACGCGCACATGGCCTCGGCCGTCGAGGCGTTGCTCTGAGCGCGATGTCCCACGCGCGGCGGCTCGCGGGTCAAGTACCCATGCGAGCGATGCTGCTGACGGTCGGCGTGGTCTGCGTGGCGTGCGGAACGCCCGCGCTGCCCGATGCGGGAACTGGGCTCGATGCCGGTGCGCCGCCCGACGCCGGCTCGACGTGCGAAGGAATTCCTGCTGGCCTCTTCGCGACGTGCGTGGCGCTGGGAGACCTCTCCACCTCGGGCTGTGCCGGTAGCGCGAGCGACGTCATCGACGCCGGGCAGCACGTGTGTGGCGGCGGCACGAGCCGCATGACGTGCGCGGGCTTCGACGTGGCGGCGTGGATCTCCGAGCCGCTCTTTGGCGACTCGTACCAGTGCTTCTTCGCGGCCGACGGCGGGTCGCTGCGAGGCGTCATCCACTATCTCGACCACGGCGTGCAGGCGGCCGGCTCGGTCGCCGATTGTGCGGTGTCCATCACGCGCGTTCCGTGTGACGGAGGCCCCTGAAGCCACGATGTCCCACCCGTCACGCCTCGAGGGTCCAAAGGTCATGCGAACGCTGCTGATGACGGTCGGGGTGTTGGTTGGTGCCGGGTGTGGAACCCCCGCTGCGGCTGACGGAGGCACGGGGGACGCGGGCACCCAGGACGGCGGGCCGCGGTGCGAGGGTGTGCCGGCGCGGCTCCAGTCGCAGGCGCAGTGCACCTCGCTCGACTTCTACGTGACCAACGCGTGCGCGGGCTCGGCGGGCGACGTGCTCGACGCTGGCAAGCGGCCCTGCGGCGGAGGCACCGGGCGCGTCTCGTGCGCGGGCTTCGACGTGGTGTCGTGGCAGTACGGCCCGTTCGGCGACACGTACCAGTGCTTCTTCGTGCCCGACGGCGGGGCGCTGCGCGGGGCCATCAACTTCTCCGACCACGGCGTGTTGGTGGCGGGATCGGTCGCCGATTGCTCGAACGCGACGGATCCCATTGCGGCGTGCGACGGCGGACCCTAAGCACCCGGGGATGAAGCGCTTGGTCCTCTTGGTGGTGTGCCTCGCGGCCGCGTCGTGCGGCGGCGGTCTCGAGCGCGCGTCGTTCAGCGCCGATGGCGTGACGTTCGCGCACGGCGAGCGCGTCGGGCTCACCCTCACCAACGTCACGCAGGGACAGCTCAAGGTGAACCTCTGCCTGAGTCAGTTGATCAGCGCCGATGGCAAGACGACGGGGCCGTCGGAAGCGGCCTCGTGCGACTCGCTCGAGCCCTCGCCGCTCGAGGCCAGCAAGTCGGTCAACGCGCGCAAGAGCATCCCGGCGTCGCTGCCCGCGGGCCGGTGGCGTTACGAGACGACCATCACCCTGCCGAACGAGAAGACCGAGAAGGTCCTCACGCAGGAATTCGACGTCACGAACTGACGAACTGACGAACTGACGAACAGAGAAACAAACTCCCTCTCCTCTTCAGAGGAGAGGGTCGGGGTGAGGAGTAACCAGTCTTCCCAGCGCCAAGCGCGCCCTCGCTCCGAGCTCACGCGCCACTTCACAGCAGCACCACCGGCGTCCCGAGCGGCACGAGCTCATAGAACCCACGCACCTCTTCCGGGTGCATCACGACGCACCCCCACGACAAGCCGTACCCGCCATCGAGCCCGTCCCACGGCGCGTTCCACCCGTGAAAGCCGATGCCGCCCCCGAGCTTCGTGCCCTGTGGAGTCGCCTCGCGCCGGCTCCACCTCTGCGCGACGTCGTTCGCCTGCGCGGCGGTGATCAGCCCCGCATCGAGCCCGCGCCACGCGTCGTCGGCGCCCGGGTAGTTCAACTTCACCCACGCCCCGCCGAAGTACTCCGAGAAGTCGCCGCTGAACGGCCCGGTGGTGTGGTCGACCACGAAGTAGAGGCCGCGCGGAGTGCGCAGATCGCCGCGCTGCTCCTTCGCGCCCTCGGCCTGGCCGCGCCCGACGTCCCACGCCTTCACCTCCACGCCGCGTTCGAACAACACCGCGAGGTGACCCTCGACGTCGACCAGCACGAGGTGCTCCTCGCGCAACGGCACCACCAACCGCCCGCGCAGCTTCACGAAGTCGGCCACCGAGCCGTGCCCGAGCTCGACGCTCACCTTCTTGCCGGTGCCCAGCACTTCGCCGCGCTGCACGCGCTGACCGACCTTCACCTTCACGCGCTGCACGCCGCGGAACACTGCCGTCACGCGCCGCTCTTCGAAGCTCTCGAGAAAGCAGTGCAGCACCTCGATGACGTCCTGCTCGACCTTCGTCACCTCACCGCTCGCCGCGGCCACCGCGCCAGGCAACGCCACGAAGCCCTCGGCCGGAGCGTCACCACACGCGTGGAGCACCGCGTCGACGCGCGGCCGTGCATCCGGGCTCCCCACCGCCAGCACGAGCACCGTCAACCAGGTCACGCTCATCGCCGAACACCGCGAACCGACTGGGAGTTCCACCCCGGGGATCGTTTTGGCGTCTCGTGCGTTTCACGGCGAGCATGTGGACGGTGGTGCGCTTCGGCTTTCGCCTCTTCTTCAAGCTGCGCTGGTGGCAGCAGCTGACGCTCATCGTCGCCGCGCCCCTGGTGTCGCTGAACGTCGCGGTCGCGTTCTTCGGCAACTCCATCGTCTCGCCGCTCTCGCCCTTCTTCGTGAAGGAGAAGTGGCACGCGCTCACCGCCTACGCCAAGCACCGCCCGCTCTGCCTGCTCACCGGCCACCCCGAGCTCTCGACGCTCGCTGACGCCGCCGAGCGCAAGTACCACCTGCCGCCCGGCCTGATGCGCGCGGTGGTCACCGTGGAGTCGGGCAACCGCGCGCACCGCATCTCGTTCGCCGGCGCGATGGGCCCCGCGCAGCTGATGCCCGGCACCGCGGCGCTGCTCGGCGTGAACGACCCCTTCGACCCCGAAGAGGCCATCGACGGCGGCGCGCGCTACCTCGCTCAGCTGCTGCAGCGCACCGGCCGGGTCGACCTCGCGGTCGCGGCGTACAACGCGGGGCCGGGCGCGGTGAACGGTGCGGTGCCGCGCAACGGCGAGACCGAGCTCTACGTCGCGAAGGTGATGAAGGAGCTGCGTCACTGAGCGCTGGGCCCCGCGGGCGCGGGAGGCTCGGGCTTGAGGCGCGTGACCACGAAGAGCAGCCCGACGTGCGCCACCACTGCGACGATGGAGAACATGGTGCGTGAGCGCCCGCAGTCGCCGCTCAGCGCGCTGATCCACCACCCGGGGTGGATGACCACGAACACCGCGGCGAGCCGCCGCGCGAGCTGCGCGCCCTTCGGCCGGTGCGTCGCGGGCCCGCGCGTGAAGAAATAGATGAGGCTGGTCAGCACCAGCGACGCGAGCCCGCAGCCCCAGCCGAGCACCGTCGCCCGCACGATGGCCTCTTCCGCGCCCGGCCCGCTGCACGCCCACGCCGGCGCCGCGACGAGCGCCGCGAGCGCCGTGGCTGATCTCACGCCGTCACCTGGCGGAAGTTCTGCCCGTCGTTGTTGAGCCACAGCTCGCCGACGTCGCGCGCGAAGGCCGTGTCGTGCGGCGCGTGGCAGGCGAGGCCGACGCGAATGGCGAACTCCACCTCGACGCCGGGCGGGCAGTCCTTCAAGTGGAACGTGCCGTTCACCACCGGCGACGGCACGTCGTGGCTCGACACCGTGTGCGTCGTCTTCCAGCCGTCGCGCGTCCACCGCAGCTCGAGCCACGGCACCGAGAGCGACGTGAAGCCCCGCGCGTTCCAGCCGCGCGCCTCGGCCTCGCGCTGCAGCTCGACCATGCCGGGGTGAACCAGGAAGTGGATGGTGCTCATCGTGACGGCCCTCCACCGCGACATTCGCACCGGCCAGCGCCGCGTGGGAGGTGCTCGCACCCGGGCAAGTAGGTGCAGTCGAAATCTCTCGACGATCCAGTGGCCACCGGCTTGACTGGGAAGTCCCCACGTTTTCCCCCACAGGCAGCTCTTCCGAAGGAGGCTTCATGCGGCGACCCTTGTTGGGTGTGCTGTCCGCACTCGTGCTGATCACCACCAACGCCTGCAACTGCAGCACGCCCAGCGGTAACGACGGCGGCAGCGGCGGCGGCACCACGGGTGGCGGCACCGGCGGCGGTACGACCGGCGGCGGTACGGGCGGCGGTACCACGGGCGGCGGCACCGGCGGCGGTACGGGCGGTGGCACCACCGGCGGTGGCGGCGGCACGACTGGCGGCGGCACCGGCGGCGGCACGACCGGCGGCGGCGGCGGCACCGCGATGGTGCGCCCCGCGAAGGACATCGTCAGCGGCTCGGGTCACCTCACCGGCGGCTCCTTCGTGATGGACGCGCAGCTCGGCCAGGGCGCTCCGAAGGGTCCGGTCACCGGCGGCGGCCGCGTGCTCCAGGGCAACACGGCGATCAAGCGTTGAACTCACTTCACTCCACACCTCTCACCCCCACGGGAACCTCCATGAATCGAACCTCCATGAAGCGACTCCTCACCGTCGTCATTGCCATGGTCGCCAGCCTCGCCATGGCGCAGAACGCGCCGTCGACCGTGTCGTTCAACGCGCGCCTCACCGACACCGGCGGCAACCCGGTCACCGGCTCGCACGCGATGGTGTTCGCCCTCTACGCCGCGGCCACCGGCGGCTCCGCCTCGTGGACCGAGAACGTCTCGGGCGCGAGCTTCAGCAGCGACGGCGTGGTGTTCGTCGAGCTCGGCGCGACCACCGCGCTCACGCCGCAGGTGCTCGACGGCAGCAAGCTGTACCTCGAGATCTCGGTCGACGGCACGGTGATGTCGCCGCGCCTCGCGGTCGTCTCGGTGCCGTACGCGATTCGCGCCTCGGTCGCGGCCGCGGTCGGCTCGCTCACCGAGTCCAACATCCAGCGCCGCGTCACCGGCACCTGCAACGCCGGCCAGGCGATTCGCACCATCGACGCCGCGGGCGGCGTGACGTGTGAAGCGGTCGGCGGCGGCGCCGGCGGCGGCGACATCACGGCGGTCACCACCGCCGCGGGCTCGGGCCTCATCGGTGGCGTGGCCACCGGCGACGCGAACCTCTCGCTCATGACCTGCGCCAACGGCGAAGTGCTCAAGAGCAACGGCACGGCGTGGGCGTGCGGCGCCGACAACGGCGGTTCGGCCTTCACCGCGTCGGCCCCGCTGACGCTCAACGGCAGCGCGTTTGGCCTGATGAATTGCACCAACGGCCAGGTGCTGCAGTCGAACGGCACGAGCTGGGCGTGCGCCACGCCGACCGCCTCGGGCAACATTCCCGGTGACGCGCAGATCGGCGCCACCGTCCCGCTGCCGCCTGCGCGCCTCGTCGTTCGCGGCGCGGCTCCGGTCAACGGCACGGGCACGCTCTCGGCGTCGGCTGGCATGAGCGACGGCGTCGGTGCCTCGACGGCCTTCACCAGCGAGGTGACGGTCGGCGACTACATCGTCTCGGCGGGCCAGACGCGCAAGATCACCGCGGTGAACAGCGCGACCAGCATCACGGTCGACTTCCCGTGGTCGGCCAACATCCTCGTGCAGCCGTACACCATCCAGAAGGGCATCGCGCTCTTCCAGAACAGCGCGGGCGCGGCGGTCGTTTCCATCGACGCCAAGGGCAACCTCGTGCAGCACACGCCCTGGTACGCCATCACCGGCATCAGCCTCGACTACCGCCTCAACAGCGCCATCGCGGCGGCCGGCGCGTGGGTGAACGTGCCGCAGCGTTCGGTGACCTACACCAAGCGCCTCACCAGCTCGGCGCTCAAGATCACCTACCAGGACAGCCTCGGCATGCTCACTCAGTACTACCAGGGCTGCAACTGGCGCTTCATGCTCGATGGCGTCACGCAGATTCAGTACTTCAGCGACGCCGACGTCGATGGCCCCTTCAACTGGCGCATGTCGAACGCCTCGCACGTCGCGCTCGTCACCGGCCTCGCTGCCGGCTCGCACACCATCACCATTCAGTCGCGCGGCGATCGCGGCGCCTGGGCTTCGGGTGCCGGCACGCAGGAATGCCTGATGGGCTGGAACACCGCCGGCTCGTTCCTGATGGTCGAAGAGATTCAGTGAGCTGATGTCGTCTCGCTGGTTGATGGCCTCGCTGCTGGTCCTCGGAGCCTGTCGCTCCGAGGACCCCCTCGCCGCGAAGCGCCACGCGATGGCCGAGCAGTTCGCGGGGCAGGTCGGCGATCTCCTCACCGCTGACCCGCGCCGCGCGGTCGTGATGGCCGAGCTGGCCGCGCGCGCCGATCCGCTCGATCCGAAGTACCTCTCGCTCGAGCTGCGCGCGCACGCGATCGAAGCGCTGACGCTGCAGGCGAGGCTGCCCGCCGACCGGTGGGTGCGGGTCGACGCGGAGGCCGCGGCCGGGCTCGCCAACGACCCCGAGTTCGCCCACGTCTACCAGGCGACCCTCTCGATGGTGATGTGGCTGCGCGGTGACGCCGCGACCGCCTCGCGAGACCTGGTGGAGATCGTCAAGCAGAAGCCCGACTGGGCGCTCGGCCACCACCTGCTCGCGCGCACGCTCGAGGCGTTCGACAAGCCCGCTGAAGCGCTCCTCGAATACGAAGCTGCGATTCGCACCGACAAGACCGGGCGCGGGCCGTGGGCCGATGCGGGTCGCCTCTTCCTCGCCAGCGGTGACACCGCGAAGGCCATCGAGCGCCTCGAAGAAGCCCTCGCGCACGGCGACGACGCCCAGCTGCGCAAGCTGCTCGCCCAGGCCTATGACCGTGTGAACCGCGGCCTCGACGCGACCGCCCAGCTCGCGCGCGCCGTCGGGTTCGAGCCCACCAACGCCAACACCCGGCTCGCCTACGCCGACCACCTCGTGCAGCAGGGGCAGCTCGCGCAGGCGCAGGCCGAGTACACCGTCGCCAGCCGCAACGGCGGCGAGCCGCTCGCCACGCGCGGGCTGGGGCTCATCGCGGTGATGAGCAAGGACTGGCCGCGCGCGCTCAAGTCGTTCGAGCTCGTGCTGCAGCTCGCCCCCACCGATGCCTCGACGCTCTTCTTCGCCGGCGAGGCGTCTGACGAGCTGAAGAAGCCGGCCGACGCGGTGAAGTACTACGAGCGCTTCATGGAAGTCGCCGCCACCCAGCCGGCCGAGGCCGATCGCGCCGCGCTGGTGAAGGAGCGCCTCGCCCGCTTGAAGAAGTAGCCCCCTTTTTGACCTTTTCGGCGCTCGCGTGTCTCCTCTTCGAGTGAGCCCCGTGGCACCCCAGCTGCGAGTGATTTCGGGTGGTTCCCAGGTCGGCGAGGTGGCCGACGAGGACCTGGTGCGCTCGTTCGTCGACGGTGAGGCGGCGGCGCTGGGCCAGCTCATCGCGCGCCACCAGGACGCGGTGTTTCGCGTCGCCCGTCGCTTCACCCGCTCCGCCGAAGAGGCGCGCGACTTGAGCCAGCGCGTCTTCCTGCGCTCCATCGAGGCCGGCGTCGACACCCTCGCGCGGCTCGAGCGCGACCAGGTGCCGTTTCGCGCGTGGATTCTCCGCGTCGCCCTCAACCTCGGCTTCAACCACGTGCGCGACTCGAAGGCCTCGCGCACCGCGAACGTCGAGTCGCTCTCGCTGGTCAGCGCCGCGCCCGGGCCGCAGCAGTCGCTCGAGCGCGCCGAAGAAGAGGCGCTCACCCGCCGCGCGGTGCTCGAGCTGCCCGGCCGCCAGCGCGAGGTGTTCCTGTTGCGCATCGACGCCGGCCTGCCGTTCGCGCAGGTCGCGCAGACGCTCGGCATCACCGAGTCGAACGCCAAGTCTCATTTTCACCACGCGGTCCAACGCCTCAAGGCCGAGGTCGCGAAGGCAGGTCAGCCATGAACGAAAAGCTGTCGTGTGAAGACGTCGAGCTCGAGCTGTCGGGGCCGGAACCCTCGGCCGAGGCGCGCGCCCACCTCGCGGGCTGCGCGTCGTGCACCGAGACCGCGCGCGTGCTCGGCCTGGCGACGCTGCCTCCCTTGAGCGAGACCGAGCGGCTGTTGCTCTCGGGCCTCGCGGCGAGCACCACGCGGGAAGCCCGGGCGCAGCGCGCGCCGCGTGCGAACGCCGGGTGGGGCCGGCTCGCGCTCGCCGCGGGCCTCGGCGCGCTGCTCGCCTCGGGCGTGGTGCTGAAGGTGACCGAGCCGCGCGTGGTGCTTCAGACCGTGACCGAGACGCGCACCGAGCTCGTCGCCGCCACCGAGCTGCCCGACTTGTCGGCGGGCGAAGCGAGCGACTTCAACCTTTCTGACGATGATGTGTTCTTCGAAGTGGGTTGGCCGTCGCCGACCGAAGGAGACCTGTGATGAACCGCGTGATGAGCAGCATGACCCGTTGGTCGGTGGTGGTGGGCCTGGTGGTGTCGGTGGCGGCGTTCGCTGCGCCCCCCGGTGGTCCTGGGCCTGGGCCTGGCGCCGGTGAGGGCAAGGGCCCGAAGTGGGCCGAGAACCGCGAGGAACGGCAGGAGAACCACGAGCAGAAGATGCGCCTGATGTACCTGGTGGCCATCAGCGAGGCGCTCAACCTGTCCGACGCCGACGCGCTCAAGCTGTCCGACAAGCTCAAGGCCATCGAAGACAAGCGCAAGCCGCTGCGCCAGCAGATGGGCGAGGCGATGAAGAGCCTGCGCGACGCCGCTGACGGCGACCAGGCCGCGCTGACGCAGGTCGACGCCAACGTGCAGAAGGTGCTCGACGGCCGCGCGCAGATGGCCGCGATGGACAAGGAGATGTTCAACAGCCTCGCCCAGGGCTACGCGCCGCAGCAGCGCGCGAAGCTCGCGCTGGTGCTCGCCCGCCTCGGTCACGAGATGAAGGGCGGCGGCATGGGCAAGAAGGGCCGCTTCGCCCGCTGATTCGTCGCACGCAGCTTCGACAGACAGTCGCAGTGCCCCGCGCGCTCTCCGGCAGACTCCCTGCAACCGGTGAGCGCGCGGATTTTTTTCGTGCGGGGTGGCTCGTTGACGGCGCCCCGCGCGGCGTGAGAGGCGGTGGGCGTGCTGCGCCCTGCCTTCCTCGCCTCCGTCGTTGTCCTCGCTGCCGCGTGCGGTGCGCCGAGCGGGTCTCCTGATGGTGGCGCGGCCGATGCCGGCCTCGACGCCGGGTTCGACGCGGGGCCTGGTGACGCCGGGACTGATGCGGGCGTCGACGCAGGCGTGCCGACCACGCGCCTCACGGTGACGTACCCGGCGGGCACCCACTCGGTCTTCGTGCGCGGCTCGCTGCCGCCGCTCGACTGGAACTCGGGCATCCCGATGCAGAAGGTCGACGCCACCACGTGGACGGTGTCGCTCACCGGGCTCTCGGCGAGCCAGCGCCTGGAATGGAAGCCGTTGCTCGACGACGCGACGTGGTCGAAGGGCCCCAACTACGCCGTCGCGGGTGCGGGCGCGCAGACCGTCGCGCCGCGCTTCTACCGTGACACTGGCGAGTGGACCGTGCGGTGGCAGTTCCATTCCACGGTGCTCAACAACGATCGCGGCGTGTACGTGTATTTGCCGCCGACGTACCTCGAGAACTCCACCGCGCGCATGCCGGTGGTCTACATGCACGACGGGCAGAACCTCTTCGACCCCGCGGCGTCGTTCGGCGGCGTCACCTGGCGCGTGCCCGAGACCATGGACGCGGCGGCCGGAGACGGGCGGTTTCGCGAGGCCATCATCGTCGGCCCCGAGAACGCGGGCGCGGCGCGCATCGACGAGTACACGCCCACGCTCGACACCTCGGTGGGGCAGGGCGGCAAGGGCGACCTCTACCTGCGCATGCTCATCGAGGAACTCAAGCCGAAGGTCGACGCCGAGCTGCGCACGCTGCCCGGGCCGGCCGACACGGTGATCATCGGCTCGTCGCTCGGCGGGTTGATCAGCTCGTACGCGGGCGTGCACCACGGCGGCGTCTTCGGCTGCATCGGCGCGATGTCGCCCAGCACGTGGTGGGACAACCGGTACATCCTCACCGTGGTGCCGCAGACCTCGGCGCCGCGGCCGCTGCGCGTGTACGTCGACTCGGGTGACTCCGGGCCGTCGAACGACGACGTCACCAACACCGCCGACCTCGCGGCTGCGTACCGCGCGCTGGGGTACGCCGACGGCTCGACGTTGAAGT
The DNA here is from genome assembly GCA_046351675.1 of Myxococcaceae bacterium. Taxonomy (GTDB): domain Bacteria; phylum Myxococcota; class Myxococcia; order Myxococcales; family Myxococcaceae; genus Archangium_A. The sequence goes on along the minus strand of JAXLYB010000007.1, from coordinate 331,805 downwards.
ACGTGGTGCAGGCCGGCGCGACGCACACCGAGAGCGCGTGGGCCTCGCGGCTGCCGGGGGCCTTCGAGTTCCTCCTCGGCCCGAGGCTGTGAAAGACTGAGCGTCCCCATGCAGAACAAACTGTCGCTCTTCGCCGCCGTGGCGGTCGTGTCGCTCGTCGTCGGCTCGTCGTGCAACTGCGGCAAGCCCGTCGTGATGACCACCACCGGGTCGGTCACGCTGGCCGGTGACACCCTCGACTTCGGCGTGGTGCCCGAGGGCACTTCGAAGGGCGGCAAGTTCCGCATCGACAACGACGGCCGCGCGCCGGTGACCATCGCCATCACGCTGAAGGACGGCACCAGCGCCGACTTCAAGTTGGGCACCACGCCCACCACCGTCGAGGCGGGGAGCTTCGCCGAGGTGCCGGTGGTCTTCTCGCCGGTCGCGTCGGGTGAGGACACGGGCACCGCGCTCGTCTCGCTGCCTGGCACCAACGAGATGCCGCTCGAGGTGCACCTGCACGGCGGGCCGATCGTCGCGCAGTTGGTGGTCGACCCTGATCCCGTCGACTTCCGCCCGGCGACCATGGCGCTCACGCACAAGAGCGTGCAGTTGAAGAGCGTCGGCACCGCGGCGCTCAACATTCGCACCATCGCCATCTCGCAGACTGGCAACCCTGACTTCGCGCTGACGCCCCCGATGTTGCCGGCGAAGTTGCTGCCGGGTGAGTTCATCACTGTCGGCGTCGACTACTCGCGCAGCACGCGCAGCACGGCGGGCGTGATGCAGATCGAGAGCGACGACGTCGACGCGGGCATGCGTGACGTGCAGCTGTTGCCCGATGCCATCGGCGCGCAGTGCGTCGACGGCGCGATGCAGGCGTGCACGGGTGCCAACAGCTGCAACGGCACGCGCATGTGTGCGGGTGGGCAGTTCGGCGCGTGCATGTGTGGTGACTCGGGCGTGGTGATGATGGACGCGGGCGTCGACGCCGGAGTCGATGCGGGCTTCGACGCGGGCACTGGCTCGTGCAACGCCAACGGGCTCTTCACCATCGACGCGGGGAGCAACCCCATCAACTACCAGTGCTGCGACTACCTCGGCCTCGGCATCATCTCGGTCGACCTCGACGTGAAGACGCTCACCATCCAGAACTCGGCGTCGTCGATGCGCCCGCTGCCGCGCCAGCCTGGTGGCAACCTGCCCGTGGCCGGCACCGCGGCGATGTGCCCTGCGGGCTCGTTCATCTACACGCGCACGCTGCCCGGCGGCTGCAACGAGACGTACACGGTGAGTGGCACGTTCCTCGACCCCAACACCTTCGTCGGTACGTACACCGCGCAGTTCAGCGGAAGTGATTGCGCGGGCGCGATGTGCGGTGGGCTCGACTGCGCGGACCAGAGCTGGACGTTCGAAGCCAAGCGCTGAGTCGGAACGTGCTCCCTCTCCTCTTCAGAGGAGAGGGTCGGGGTGAGGAGTAACCCTCTTCGATTGGCAGTCGAGGCGATGCTCGCGACGATCACGGCCACCGTCACGGAGGCGGCCGCGACGCATCCAGGACATTTCGGCGTCCGCGGATTCACTCCTCACCCCAACCCTCTCCTCCTCGGGAGGAGAGGGAGAGATCACTTCAGGAACGCGGCGACCCGCTCACTCCGCTCGGCCTGGCCCACCGTCGCCAGCAGGAGCCGCTGCGCTTCTTCCGCCAACGTCTTCGCGCGCACGGCATCACCCTTCGACGCCACGAGCGCCCGCGCGAGCACGAAGCGCGCATCGGCCGCGTAGACCGGCCACTGCCGCGTCTCCTCGACCAACGACAGCGCGAGCTCGGCTGACTTCACGGCCGCCGCGGCGTCATTGAGGGTCAGCTCAGCCTCGGCGCGCGCCAGCAGCGGCAACACCAGCTCGCCACTGCGCGGACCGACCTGCGTGCCGGCCTCGACACCCTTCATCGCCCAGCCGAGGGCGTCCTTCGCCTTGCCCTGGCCGAGCAGCACCAACGCGCGCACCGCGGCGCCTTCCGCGAGAATCGGCGCGTTCGGCGGCGGCTGCACCTGGAGCACCTCGTCGACGCGCGCGAGCGCCGGCTCGTAGTGCTTGAGCGCGAGCAGGATCTCCGCGTCGGTCAGCGCCGTCGCCAGCACGTACGGGTGTGACGGCGGGTAGGCCTTCTTCGCCAGCGCGTACGCCCGCAGCACCAGCGTCTCGCCCTCTTCGTGCTGCCCTGCCTTGCTCAGCGTGTCGCCGAAGTTGTTGAGCGTGACGATGAGCCGCGGGCTGTCGACGCCGAAGAGCCGCTCACGCGTGGCGAGCGCCGCCGCGAAGGCGTCGTGGCTCTCCTTCGGCCGGCCGGCGAAGAAGTACGCGTTGGCCAGCGTGCTTCGCACCATCGCCACCTCGGGGTGGTCGTCGGACACCTCGCGCGCCCGCAGCTGCAGCGCGCGCTCGAGGTGCACCACCGCGCCCAGCGGGTCCTTCGCGGCGACGAGGCTCGAGCCGTAGTCGAACTCCACCTTCCACAAGAGCGGGTGGTCGTCGCCGAGCAGCGCCTTCGCGGCCGCCAGCGCATCGGCGTGCTGCTGCGCGACCTCGAGCGGCTTGCCTTCCACGTTGCCGACGCGCGCGATGGCCATCTTGCGCTCGAGCGAGAGCAGGTCGTCGCCGCCCATGCGCTCGATGGTCGCGCGTGCGAGGCCGTCCCACGAGCGGCCCTCGGCGGGCCGGTTGAGCTGAAAGCCCACCACCGTGATGAGGTGAATCGACGCCGTCGCCAGCAGCTCGTCGAAGCCCGCGGCCTGCGCGGCGAACGCCGTGCGCGACCACGCCTCGGCCGACTCCGCGTACTTCGCGCCGGCCTGGTGGAGCAGCGCCTGCAACGAGAGCGCCTCGGCTTCGAGCGCGCGCCGCCCGAGGTCCTTCGAGGTGCTCAGCGCCTGCGCGACCAGCGGCTCGGCGTCGGCGAGCTTGCCCGCGTCGATGAGCGAGCGCGCCCGCGCCAGCCCTTCCTGCAGCGAGGCGATGCGCGCGTCGGTGGTGCTCTCGAGGAGGCGCGGGTCGGTCTTGAGGCGCGCGAGCTGCGTGCACACCTTCACCGGCGTCAGGCTCCACGACAGCGTGCCCGAGCGCTCGACCACCGCGTCGTCGGCCGCCTCGAGCAGCGTCACCATCGCCGAGAGCTCGCGCTTGCGCTGCGCGAGGCACGCCGTCTCGAGCCGGTAGTCGGCCTCCGGCAGCTCGCGCTGCACGAGCGCCTGCTGGCACGACGTCGAGGCGGCGTCGGCCCAGGCCTTCGCGTGCGCATCGAGCGCGCGGCGAGTCGAGGCGAGCGCGGCGGTGGTGAAGGGCTTCTTCACCCGGTCGAAGGCCTCGGTCACCTTGGCGCGCGCGCCGTCGTCCCACACGCCGTCGAGCTCGTGCGCCACGGCGTCGCACTTCGACTGCTGCTGCGCGCGCGTGACGAGGGGAATGGCGGCGATGCCGGCGACCAGCACCACCGCGGCGGCGATGGGGCCCGCGCGGCGCTTCCAGTCTTCGGGCGCGCGCTCGAGGTCGGCGAGCAGCGCTTCCATCGACGCGTACCGCTGCTCGGGCTCACGCGCGAGACCGCGCAGGAGAATCGAGTGCAGCCACGCCGGCGCTTCGGTGGTGCGCGGTCGCGGTGGCAGCTCACCCTTGAGCAGCAGGCTGGTGGTCTCCGCGACCGACGCGCCCTGGAACGGCCGCTTGCCGTACAGCGCCTCCCACAGGCAGATGCAGAACGCGAACTGGTCGCTGCGCGCGTCGGGAATGCGGGCCTGCGCCTGTTCCGGCGACATGTACCCGACGGTGCCGACGATGACGTCGCCGCGCGTGAGCGGCTCGCCGGTCGCCAGCCCGGGTGAGCCGGTGATGCCCGAGGTGCTCGAGGCGAAGACGCCCGAGCCCGTCTGCGGCCCGGTGATGCCCGACGGGCTCGAGCTGAAAGCGGCGGGTGGCAGCGGGTGCTCGTCGGTGGTGGTGCGCAGGCGGCCGGAGTCTTCGTGGCTCGCGTACGGCATCGGGCCGATCTGCTCGAGCGAGCCGTCGGCGCGCGCCACGCCGAAGTCGGTGACGCGCACGCGGCCGTCGTCGCCGAGCAGCACGTTGCCGGGCTTGAAGTCGCGGTGCACGAGGTGCGCGGCGTGGGCCGCGGCGAGCCCGCGACCGGCCTGGAGGAAGATCTGCACCACCTCGCGCCAGCCGCGCTGCTTCGTGCGCTCCCAGGTGCGCAGCGTGACGCCGGCGACCAGCTCCATGGCGATGAAGATGGCGCCCTGGTGCTCGCCGACCTCGAACACGTTCACCACGTTGGGGTGCGACAGGCGCGCCATCGCCTGCGCCTCGCGGAGCATGCGGCCGTGCGCGGTGGGGTCGCTCGACGCGGTGAAGTGCAGCGTCTTGAGCGCGACCTTGCGATCGAGGTTCGGGTCCCACGCGGAATAGACGGCGCCCATGCCGCCCATGCCCAGCGTGTCGAGGATCACGAAGCGGCCGACGGTCGAGCCGCGCTCGAGCACCGGCGCGGGCTCCATCGGGCGCGGCAGCTGCATCGCCGAGAGCTCCTGCGTGGGGGCGTCGCGCGCGAGCCTTCGCTTCTGATCGACCACCGCCAGCTGCGGCGCGCACGTCTCACAGGTCGCAGCGTGCTCCCGCACCGCCAGCTCGGCGTCGGCGCTCAAGCGCCCCTGGGCGAGGTCCTTGATCCGGTCGGACCACGTAGCGGGATCGACGCACGGCACAGCCCCGCAATGTACCTCGCCGCGTGCTACGAGTCGCTCGTGGCCGACTATGCGTTCAGCAGCGCGTACGCCGAAGCGATCGTCCGCGCGCTCAAGCGGAGCCCGCGCGCCGCGGAGCTCGAGGCGAAGCTCGTCTTCGAGGCGAAGACCATGTGGGACAACCCGTGGACGGAGCAGTGGCAGCCGGCCGAGGTGGTCGAGCGCATCGGCGACGCCGCGGTCGAGCTCTACGGCGAAGACGTCTTCGAGAACGTGACCTTCGCGGTGATGAAGGACCGGTTCGGCCCCATCGTGCTCCCGGCGATCCAGGGCGCGGTGAACTCGAAGTCACCGGGCGCGGTCTTCAAGAAGCTCGACACGCTGGTGAAGGTCGCGCTCAAGGGCGTCGAGCTGCAGTTCAAGCCCGAGGGCGAGCTCGCCGGCCGGCTCTTCGTGCGCTACCCGCGACCCGTCGCGAAGCACGTCGTCACCTCGTGGCGCGGCGTCGCGAAGTTCGTCTTCGAGGTCACCAGCCCCGGCGAGATCGTGCACGTCGAGCAGCGTGACCCGGGTGACGTGCTCGCGCTGACCCTGCAGTGGCCCGAGCCGGTGAAGCCCGCCCCGAAGGACGCCAAGCCCGCCGCGAAGCCGGGCTTCAAATAATCAGTCGGTCAGGCAGGGCGCCGTGCGCGCGTCAGCACCGCACATCGATCGTCCGGCCCGAGAGGCCCTACACGCACATCCCCTTTGACGGGCCAGGTAGCGGGTTCGACTCCCGTCGGAGGCACTTCGTATGCCTCCGTAGCTCAACGGCAGAGCAGGCATTTTGCGGCTTCTCATCTCGGGCGAGAGATGGACTCTTTCTTCGCGAGCGCGCGCTGCCACAGCGCTTCGATCGCTCGCACGTAGCGCTTCGGCGCTGCGAGGTGCACCACGTGCGGCTTCGGCCAGTGCTCGATCTCGAGCTCGGGCTTGATGGCCCGCGCCCGCGCGATGTCTTCGTCGCCCATCGCGCCCACCAACCCCAGCTCCTCGTGGCGAAACGAGTCGGCCTGGATCAGCAGGGCAGGGCAGTCCACCGCGCGCAGGCAGCCTTCGTGGTCGAGATCGCACATGCGCCCGTCGACGCACGCGCGCGTGAAGTCGACGTCGTATTCCGACAGCCCGCGCACGAAGAGCCGCACCTGCAACGGCAGCCACCACAGGTCCACCGGCTGGCCCGGGTGCTTGCGCTGGTAGCGCGTAATGGCGCCGCCGAGCACCCACGCCAGCGGCCGCGGAAAGTTCATCAGCTTCTTGCCGCCCTTCGTCGGCACGCGGAGCGTCGAGAAGAACGTCGCGAGGTCGGGCAGCGTCTTCACCACGTGCTCGAAGAAGCCGTGCACCCAGGTGTCGTCGCGCATGCGCGGCCACTCGGTCGAGAAGAGCGGCGGGTCTTCCATCAACAGCGCGCTCACCAGGTCGGGCGCCTTCGCCGCGGCGTAGAGGCTGATCAGCCCGCCCGAGCTGTTGCCCGCGCACAACGCCGGCTCGCGCACCACCTCGCGCAGGAAGGCGACGAGGTCTTCACCGCAGGTGTTGAACGTGTACTGCCCGGGCGTGTGCTGCGAGCGCCCGTGGCCGCGCACGTCGGTGACGAACACGTGGTGGTTCCGCGCCAGCAGCGGCATCACCTTCTGGTAGCTCCACAGCGGCATCGACTGGCCCGGCACCAGCACCACGGGCGGCCCGGCCTTCGGACCCTCGGCGTAGTGCAGGCGCACGCCGCGCAGCACGACGTCCTTTTCCTCGAAGCCGTTCACCGTGCAGCCGAGTATGAGCGCGGCGGCGGCAGATCGGCCTCATTTTCGTTGCGATGCATAGTCTATGCATATACATGCAGGCTCCATGCAGCAGATCCAGGTCGGGGTGATTGGAGCGTCGGGCTACTCGGGCATCGAGCTGACGCGGTTGATCCTCGGGCACTCGAAGGCGCGCCTGCAGTTCGTCACGTCGGACCGCTGGGTCGGCAAGACGGTGAACGCGTGCACCGCGCTGCCCAGTGAGCTCGCGTACGTCAGCAACGAGGCAGGGCTCGAGGCCGCGAAGGGCTGCGGCGTGGTGTTCCTCGCGACTCCGGCCGAGACCTCGCTCGAGCTGGCGCCGAAGCTGCGCGCGCTGGGCGTTCGCGTCGTCGACCTGGCCGGCAGCTTCCGCCTGCAGGACCTCTCGAAGTACCCCGCGTTCTACAAGTTCGAGCACACCTCGCCCGCACTGCTGAAGGACGCGGTGTACGGCATGCCCGAGCTCTTTCGTGAGCGCATCAAGGGCTGCCAGTTCGTCTCGAACCCGGGCTGCTACGCGACGGCCGCCGCGCTCTCGTGCGCGCCGCTGCTCAACGCGGGCCTCATCGACCCCGACTCCATCGTGATCAGCGCCGCCTCGGGCGTCAGCGGTGCGGGCCGCAAGGCGAGCGAGGAATACACCTTCATGGAGATCGACTCCGATTTCCGCGCCTACAAGACGCTCAAGCACCAGCACGTGCCGGAGATCGAGCAGACGCTGGGCGTGAAGAAGCTCGTCTTCACCCCGCACTTGCTCCCCATGAAGCGCGGCATCTTGAGCACCGCGGTCGCGCGCTTGAAGAAGGGCGTCGGGCAGGCGCAGGTGAACGAGGCGTTCAGCAAGGCGTATGGCAAGGAGCCGCTCGTGAAGCTGCTGCCTTCCGCCGACGCGGTGCGCATCGCCGACGTGGTGAAGACGCCGTGGTGCCTCGTGGGTGCGTCCGTCGATGACACGCACGTGGTGTCCATCAGCGCGATCGACAACCTGCTCAAGGGCGCCGCGAGCCAGGCCGTGCAGAACTTCAACCTGATGCTCGACTTCGACGAAGTCGACGGCCTGCGGAGCTGACCCACCATGCCCGTCGCGCGTGGCTTTCTCTTCTCCGGCCTCCATTGCGGCATCAAGCCGTTCAAGAAAGACCTCGCGCTCGTGGTCAGCGAGGCGCCCTGCTCGGCGGCCGCGGCGCTGACCATCAACAAGGCGAAGGCCGCTCCGGTCGCTGACTGCGCGAAGCGGTTGCCGATGTCGGGCGTGCGGGCGGTGTTGATCAACTCCGGCAACGCGAACGCGCTCACTGGTCGCGAGGGGCTCGACGACGTCACCGAGCTGTGCGCGGCGACCGGCAAGTTGTTCGAGCTCGAGGGCAGCGCGGTGCTGATGGCGTCGACCGGCGTCATCGGCCAGCGCCTGCCGAAGGCGAAGATCATCGAGGCGCTGCCGCGGTTGAAGAGCCAGCTCAAGGCCGCGCCCGAGAGCGCCGCCGAGGCGATCTGCACGACCGACACGACGCTGAAGATCGCCAGCCGCGTGGTGCGCGTCGGCCGCAAGGAAGGGCGCATCACCGCCATCTGCAAGGGCAGCGGCATGATCGCCCCGCAGCTCGCGTCGACCATCGCGGTCATCTGCACCGACCTCGCGCTCTCGCCCGCGCTGCTCCACAAGGCGCTCGTCGGCGCGATGGATGGCAGCTTCAACAACCTCACCGTCGACAACGACATGAGCACCAACGACGCGGTGCTCGCGCTCGCCAACGGCCAGGTCGGTCACCCCGAGCTCACCGAGGGCAGCCCCGAGTACGAGGCCTTCGTCGTGCAGCTGCAGTCGCTGTGCGTCGAGCTCGCGAAGGAGGTCGCGAAGGACGGCGAGGGCGCCACCAAGCTGCTCGAGGTGCGCGTCAGCAACGCGCCCAGCCAGGCCATCGCCGCCGACCTCGCGCGCAGCGTCGCGGGCAGCACGCTCGTGAAGGCGGCGGTGTTCGGCGCCGACCCGAACTGGGGCCGCATTCTCGCCACCGTCGGCGCGCGCTGCGGCTCGCAGAAGTTCGACGTCGACCCCGCCAACGCGAAGGTCACCGTGCAGGGCATCTGCGTCTTCGACCAGAAGCCGATGTTCGACCCGACGATTCCGCCGCCGGCGATGGCGAACAACGGCGCGAACGAGGGGCCGAGCGTGCCCGGGCACCAGGGCTTGCGCGCGCGCATGCGCAGCCCCGAGGTGCTGGTGGAGATCGACCTGCGCGCCGGCACGTTCGCCTCGGTCGGCTGGGGCTGCGACCTCTCGTACGACTACGTGAAGATCAACGCCGACTACACCTCGCTGCTGGTGCCGACGGCCGACGGGAGCGTCGCGAAGGACGACCGCCTCACCAACTACTCGCCGAAGTTCAAGGTGAGCCTCGTGAAGCAGGCGCTGACGTACATCTCCCGCTTCGCGAGCAAGCGCGTGGTGCTCAAGCTTGGCCGCCAGGCGATGGGCAAGGACTCGCTGCGCGCGTCGATCGTCGAAGACGTGAACCTGCTGCGCGCGGTCGGCCTCGTTCCCATTCTCGTGCACGGCGAGAGCCCCGAGGGAACGTCGAAGGGTGATTCCCACAGCAAGGAGATGATGCTGTCGGGTCAGACCAACACCGAGCTGGTCACGATGCTCAACCGCACCGGCGTTCACGCCATCGGGCTGTCGGGCATGGACGCGTCGTTCATGAAGGGCCGGCGCGTGGGCGAGGGGCTGCCCGGCGAGGTGATGAACATCAACGCCGACCTCCTCGAGATGTTCTTGCAGCGCAACTACGTGCCGGTCGTCTCGCCGGTCGGCTTCCTCGACGACGGCAGCACCATTCCGCTCGAGCCCGACCAGGTGGCCAGCGAGATCGCCGTCACCGCGAAGGCCAGCAAGCTGGTGTACCTGGTCGGCGGCCCCGGCTTCACCGAGAACGACGAGCTGCTCGGGCAGATCAACACCACGCTGCTGCGCGAGAAGGCCGACCGCGGCGTCTTCAACCGCAACCTCACGCGCAAGGCGAAGTGCGCCATCGCGGCGCTCGAGCGCGGCGTCGAGCGCGTGCACGTCATCGACTCGCGCACGCCGCATTCCATCATCGCGGAGTTCTTCACCGACCAGGGCATCGGCTCGCTGGTGACCCATGGTTGACGTCACGCACCAGGCACGGCGCGAGCTGATCCGCCGCCTCCTGCGCACGCAGGCCGTCGCCACGCAGGAAGAGCTCGGCCGATTGCTCGAGCGCGAAGGCATCGAGGTGACGCAGGCCACGCTGTCGCGCGATCTCTCTCGCTTGCGCGCGCGGCGCGTGACGTTGCCCGACGGCGGCACGGTGTACGAGCTGGCCGACGCGCCGGTGGCCCGCGACGGTGAAGCGCTGCGCGCAGTGCACGCGCTCGTTACGACCGTCGACGACGGCGACGCGATGGTCGTGGTGCGCACCGTGCCCGGCGGCGCTGCGGCGGTCGCCGCGGCCATCGACTCGTCGCGGCCCGAGGGCGTGCTCGGCACCATCGCGGGCGACGACACCATCTTCATCGTTCCCGCCCGGGGCGTGAGGCCGGCGCGCGTGCGCCGCGACCTGCTCGCCACCTGGCGCAAGGAAGTTCCAAGGGGAGACGCAGCACATGGCGCTCGCAAAAACTGACGCATCGGGGGGCAGCGGCTTGCTGCCGGAGGTGCTGGCCTTCTCCAGCTCGCTGTCGCTCGATCGGCAGCTGCTGCGCGAAGACCTCGTCGGCTCGCTCGCGCACGTCACCATGCTCGGCAAGACGGGCGTGATTCCCGCTGCCGACGCCGCCGCGATTCGCGAGGGGCTCATCGCCATCTGGAAGCGCGCCGAGGCCGGCACGCTCTCGCTGCCTGACGAAGAAGACGTGCACATGGCGGTGGAGGTGGAGCTCAACCGCACCATCGGCGCGCCCGCCGCGCTCCTGCATTCCGCGCGCAGCCGCAACGACCAGGTGGCGACCGACCTGCGCCTGCACGTGCGCGAGGTCACCGCGACCGCGCTCGAGGCCCTCACCGGCTTCATCGGCGAGGTCGTCGCCCGCGCGCGCAAGGAGAAGGACCTCATTCTCCCCTCGTACACGCACCGTCAGCGCGCCCAGCCGGTCTCGCTCGCGTACTGGCTCGGCTCGTACGGCGCGGCGTTCGTGCGCGACGCCCAGGCGCTCGCGTTCGTGCTCGAGCAGTGCCGCGCGCTGCCGCTCGGCGTCGGCGCCATCAGCGGCACGTCGCTGCCCATCGACCGCGAGCTCTCGCGCCAGCTGCTCGGCTTCGAGGCGCTCACCTTGAACGGCATGGACACCGTGGGCGATCGCGATTTCGCGCTCGACCTCATGTACGCGACCGCGCGCTTCTTCGTGCATGCCAGCCGCCTGTCGACCGACCTCATCGACTTCACGACGCAGGAGTTCGGCTTCGCCTCGCTCTCGGGCGACATCTCGATGGGCAGCTCGATGATGCCGCAGAAGAAGAACCCCGACGTGTTCGAGCTGATTCGCGGCAAGTCGGGGCGCGCCATCGGCAACCTGATGGGCCTGCTCACCACCGTGAAGGGCTTGCCCGGCGGCTACAACCGCGACCTGCAGGAAGACCGGCAGACGTTGCTCGAGACGGGGCCGATGCTGCTCGGCACGCTGTCGATTCTGCGGCTCTCGCTGCCGCGCGTGACGTTCCACCCCGAGAAGTGCCGGGCGGGCCTCGAAGAAGGCTTCACGCAGGCGACCGACCTCGCCGAGGCGCTGGTGAAGAAGGGCATGCCGTTCCGCAAGGCGTACATGGCCGCGGGCGCGCTCGTGAAGAAGGTGCAGGAGAAGGGCCTCACGTTGCGTGCGGCGACGGTCGAGCTCGCGCAGTCGGTCGACCCGGCGTTCGACGCGGGCGTGCTCTCGGTGCTCGAGCCCGCGGGCGCGGTGGCGCGCAAGGCGTCGGCCGGCAGCACGGGACCGGCCGCGGTCGAGGCCACGCTCGCGACGCTCGAAGCCGAAGCGCACCGCCTGGCGAAGGTCGCTGCGAAGACGCCGCGCCTCAACGAGCTGCTCACGGCGCTCGCTCGTCCCTGATGCGACGGGTCTTCTCCCACGCCTTCGGGCCGTTGCTCCTGGGCGCGATGGGCGTGGGGCTGTGGCAGCGCGAGGCGATTGAGCTCGAGCTGGCGCGCGTGCACGTGCCGCTCGACGGCGCGACGGTGTTGTCGATGGGCCTGCTGCTCCTGCTCTTCCTCGCGGAGCAGCTCGTGCCGGCGCGCCCCGAGTGGAACAAGGGCTTCTTCGTGCGCGGCCCGGGGCTCGGGCGTGACCTGCTCTACCTGGTGCTCATCGCCCAGTTCAGCAGCGCCTTCATCGCGCTCTCGAAGTTGTGGGTGACGCACGAGGTGGAAGGCACGGGCGTGGGCTTCGATTCCGGGCTCGCGTGGCCGGCCGAGTGGCCGTTCGCAGCGAAGGTCGCGCTCGCCTTCTTCGTCGCGGAGTTCTTCTCGTACTGGTGGCACCGCTTCGCGCACCGCGTGCCGCTGCTGTGGCAGTTTCATTCCACGCACCACGTCATCACCGAGGTCACCGCGCTCAAGGCGCTGCGCACCCACCCGCTCGAGAACCTGTGCTTCTGGTTCGCGCGCCACGCGTTGCTGTTCGTGCTCGGAGCGGGGAGCGGCGAGGTGGTGGCCGCGGCGACGCTGGGCGGCATGCTCGGCCTGCTCTCGCACGCCAACCTCGACCTGGCGCCCGGGCCGCTCGGCTGGGTCGTGAACTTTCCGCGGTACCACGTGGTGCATCACTCGCACCTGCGCGCCGAGAGCGACTCGAACTTCGGCTGCCACACCGTGCTGTTCGATCGCCTCTTCGGCACCTTCCGCGACCAGGCGGGCGAGCCGTTGATCGCCGGCGTCGATCCCGTGCGCCCGCGCACGCTCTTCGAAGAACTGGTCGCGCCGTTCTTCCGCGACGTGACTCAGCTCGATCCCTGAGCGGGGAAGAACGCCGCGGGGGTTTCACGGGGCATCGCGCCAAAGACGCGTTAAGTCCGGCTCCTTATGACCTCATCCCGTACACGCGTGGTGTTGCTGGTGGTGTCGTTGTTGGCCGGAACGTCTCTCGCGCGCGACTGGTTCGTGCGCGCCGGATCCGACGGTGATGGCTCGAAGGCGAAACCCTTCGGCGATCCCTGGCAGGCGCTCGACAAGTGCGAGGCCGGCGACGCGATTCACATCGCCGCGGGCAAGTACGTCGGGCGCACCGGCGTCGGCTATTGGGAAATTCCCTTCGACGACGTGCAGCTCATCGGTGGCTACAACGCCGACTTCACCGAGCGGAACCCGTGGAAGAACCAGACCCAGCTCTGGTGGGACAAGACCTCGAAGAACTGGCCCAAGCAGGAACGGCTGCTCTCGAACCACAAGGGCAACGTCATCGACGGGCTGATCATCGACCAGCGTGATCAGTGCAAGTACCAGGACGATCAGCAGACCGGCCGCATGGAAAAGCCGTGCGACTCGGCGATGCGCTTCTCGCTCCCGGTCACCGTGAAGAACTGCGTGATCGTCAACCCGGGCTTCGACGGCATCGTCGCGCCCGTCGGCTCGACGTTCGAGAACAACCTCATCGTCAACGCGGTGAACTGGGGCATCAACGTCAACTCGCTCACGTCCGACAAGCAGGGCGCGGCGGTCATCAAGAACAACAGCATCCTCTTCACGTACTCGTTCAAGGAGCCGGGCAAGGGCCAGTACGACGGCTCGGCGATCGGCCTGAAGGGCAACGGCAAGATCACCGACAACATCATCGCGTTCAGCGACAGCAACGGCATCTACGCGCCGATCAACCCCGAGAAGACGGTGCTCTCGAACAACGTCTTCTTCCTGAACCAGTACTCGAACGCGAAGTTCTCGGTCGACGGCAAGGACACGCCGATCGACGACAAGTCGATGGACTCGCTCGACGAGGTCGGCCTCAAGGCGGCTGACGGCAACGTCGTGAAGAACCCGCAGTTCACCTTCAACGCGAAGTGGATGGACGCGGTCAGCAAGCGCGCGTCGGCCATCCCCGGCAAGCTCGAGATGGACGACTTCAACAAGTTCCGCCAGCTCGCCGGCATTCCGATGATCGCCAAGGGTGGCACTCCGCCCAGCGGCGTCGCGCCGGCGATCGACCTCGACGACGCGCTCAAGTTCATGGCCCCGAAGGACGCGGGCAAGGCGGGTGCGCGCATCGTGCCGCTCACCGTGAACTTCCAGGGCGCGGGCGCGGCGGCGGTGACGCGCGACTACAAGAAGATGGACATCAAGCAGTGGATCGCGAACCCCGCGAGCGTCAACGGCCAGGCGCTCGAGATGGTGGTCGGCATCAGCAGCGTCGCCAACATCGGCGGCATCCCCGACCAGTACAAGAAGACGGAATACTCGGGCACCACGCTCCACCAGCCCGACGGCGACTTCGCGCGCGTGGTCGGCTTCTTCAAGAACGGCTCGAGCGTGCAGCGCACCGTCGACGGCGCCCAGGGCTACTGGAACGGCAGCAACGGCAAGCCCGACCGCCTGTGGGTGGTGAAGGGCGTCGCCTACGCCATCAGCTGGAACCCCAAGGGCGCGTTCTTGATCGACAGCATCGAGGAAAAGACCGCCGACTTCGGCGACGACGCGAACCGCACCGTGGGCCGCGACTGGTTCGTGCGTGCGGGCGCGCAGGGCGGCGACGGCAGCAAGGAAAAGCCCTTCAAGGATCCCTGGCAGGCGCTCGAGAAGGTCGAGCAGGGTGATTTCGTGCACGTCGCCGAGGGCGAGTACTTCGGCAAGCTGAAGGTCGGCACCTGGAAGGTGCCCGTGCCGTACATCACGCTGCTCGGCGGGTACGACGCCAACTTCAAGGAACGCAACCCGTGGAAGCACCCCACGCGGCTGTATTCACCGGCCGACTACAAGGGCACGCGCGGCGGCTACACCATCGAGGGCGTCGACGATCACACCGGCGCGACCGTCGACGGCTTCGTCTTCGACAAGAAGTTCAACAACCAATACGAGGCCGACGGCGACCTGCTCTACGAGCGCAGCGACAACACCGAGCACATCTGGTTCGCGAAGAACGGCTGCGTCATTCGCAACAACGTCTTCATGAACGGCTCGATGGGCGCCATTCGCGCGCAGAGCGGGCAGCTCATCGAGAACAACATCTTCATCAACCACTACCAGCGCACGGTGAAGGCCGAGCGCGCGTTCGACGGGCCGTTCATCTTCCGCAACAACACCGTGCTCTTCGCCTGGGAGATCAAGTTCGGCGAGGGCGGCGGCCGCGGCGGAAACCTGCTCGACCTCGGCACCGGCATTCGCGGCGTGGTCGACAACAACATCTTCGAGTTCGCCGACAACGACGCGATTCGGCTCACCACCAACGCCGGTGACGTCGAGTTCACCAACAACACCTTCAGCCACAACCTGTTCTCGCACGTGCAGCGCCCGAGCGACTGGGTGAGCGTCGACGACAAGAACTGGGCGCAGCTGGCCGACTACAAGTTCAAGAAGGTGTCGGGGAACCAGCTGATCAGCTGCGGCCTGCCGGTCGATCAGAAGTGGTTCGACGTGTACCTGAGCCGCACCGCGATGGTGCCGGGCAAGGTGCAGATGGACGACTGGAATCAGCTGCGCGAGATGCTCGGTCAGCCGGTCATCGCCACGGGCGGCAAGGCGGGCAGTGGCCTCTCGCCGGCGTACCCGTGGGACAAGGCGATGAACCTCTTCCCGAAGAACCCGAAGTGCACCGCGGGCGCACGCATGAAGGACCTGCCGGTGAAGTTCACCGGCGTCGCGCGCACCGAGGAGAGCTTCGACTACACCGACGTGCAGTGGGACGACTCCGCCGCCGACAAGAACAAGTGGGAAGCGCTCGCCGGCAAGCGCGTCGCGATGAAGATCGTGGTGCGGCGCGACGACAACCAGTTCATGTTGCCCGAGGCCCCGAAGGAACAGTTCACGGTGTGGATGGTGTCGGGCCCCGAGGGCAACGACTCGCCCGGGTTGCCGCTGCGCGCCTACGTGAAGAAGGGCGGCAAGGCCGAGCGCACGCTCAACAACGCCAAGAGCTACAGCTCGGGCACGCCTGACCAGTGGTACGTGATCAAGGGCGTGGCGAAGACCAACCGCCAGATGATCATCGAGGTCATCGAGCGGGCCGACTGATCAACGCGTGATCGAACGCACGCTGCGCGCTTCGAGGGCACGATCGACCCAGCCCTCGAGCGTCGCGGCGTCGGCGGTGGCGATCTGTGCTTCCAGCGACGGGGTGACGCGCTTGAACCGGCGCACCACGATTCGCTTCAGCGTCTCACGCAGGGCTTGTTCGCGGCCTTCGAGGCGGCCCTCCTGGCGGCCTTCCTGGCGGCCCTCTTGCCGGCCCTTCCTTCGGCCCACCTTGAAGCCCTGCTCGCGCAGATAGTCCGCAGCGGTCTGCATCGACGCCTCCTTCGGGTCACGCGTCGCGAGCACGCGGCGCAGCACGGGGACGACCCGACGTCCCTTTACTTCGAGAAGGTAGCTGACGAACCTCAACAGCGTCGACGGGTCGACTGCTGAGCGCACCGCCTGATCGAGCGTGCGCTCGAGCTCTTCCCTCGGGGCGTTCGCCGCCTTGAGCGCCGCCAGTCCGCTCAACAGCGCCGGGTGGCGCGAGAGACGCGCGACCGCTTCCGCGCGCAGATCGACGAGCACGAAGCCGAAGTCGAGGGCGACCGAGCGAAGCTCCGGCCGCGCGTCGAGCACCTCTGCATACCGGCGCGGTCCTCGCCATTGGTGCCGACCGTTGTAGACGACGAGCGGCACCACGACCGGCAGCGGGACGCGGTAGCGGCGCTCGAGGTCTGCGTACACGGCGCTCAGGTACCGGCGCAGTTGCAGCACGGTCTCCGCTCCGTCGGTGCTCTTGTGCTCGACGAGGCAGTAGATGAAGGCGGCATGCCCTCCGGCGAGGCGCACGCGGAACAGCGCATCGAGCTGGTTGTCGCGCAGCCGCTCGTCGATGAAGGACTCCGGCAGGCGTTCGACCGGCCCGCGCATCGCGGCGACCGTGCGTCGAGGCAGGCGCTCTCGCAGCAACGCGTCGGCCACGCCGTGCTCGCGCAGTAACGACCGAAACAGCTTGTCGTGCGGTCCCATGCGCTGGTCCGTTCAGCAGCGCGCGTGCCAGCGCCGCGCGTCGTCGGTGCCGAGGCTTCGCGCGCGCCGGCCGACCGCCGTGGCGGACCGACACGGACGCTCCACTTTCGCGCTCTCAGCGAGCGAGAGTCTTGTTGCCGCACGCGCGCATCTGGGGCATCTCCCGTCGCGTGAAGACCAAGCGCGACTTCCTCAAGTTCACCGACCTCTCGCTCGACGAGCACCTCGGCCTCTTCCGCCGCGCCGCGGTGCTCAAGCAGGCCCGCCGCGAGCGTCGCGTGGTGCGCACCATGGCCGGCCGCACGTTGGTCATGATCTTCGAGAAGGCCTCCACCCGCACCCGCCTCTCGTTCGAGGCGGCGATGCTGCAGCTCGGTGGCTCGTGCATCGACCTCTCGGCGCAGAACTCGCAGATGTCGCGCGGTGAGCCGCTGGCCGACACCGCGCGCGTCACCGGCCGCTACTGCGACGTGGTGATGATGCGCACCTTCGCCGACGCCCGCATCGAGGAATTCGCGGCGGCCTGCGACGTGCCCGTCATCAACGGCCTCACCGACGGCGGCCACCCGGTGCAGGTGCTGACCGACCTCTTCACCGTCGAAGAGAAGCTCGGCAGCGTGAAGGGCAAGACGCTCGCCTTCATCGGCGACACCGCCAGCAACATGGGCCGCTCGTTCACGCGCGCCAGCTCGCTCTTCGACTTCCAGTTGAAGCTCGCCTCGCCGAAGGGCTACCACCCGGCCGACGACGTGGTGTCGACGGCGAAGGGCCACGTGCACCTCCTCAGCGATCCGCGCGAGGCGGTGAAGGGCGCCGACGTCATCATCACCGACGTGTGGACCTCGATGGGCCAGGAAGCGGAATCGAAGAAGCGCCTCGCCGACCTCGGCGGCTACCAGGTCACGCCCGAGCTGATGAAGCTCGCCAACCCGAAGGCCATCTTCCTGCACTGCCTGCCGGCGCACCGCGAAGAAGAGGTCACCGCCTCGGTGATCGACGGCCCGCAGTCGGTGGTGTGGGACGAGGCGGAGAACCGCCTGCACGTGCAGAAGGCCTTGCTCGAGTACCTCGTGCTCGAGAACGAACGCCGTACCCGCTGAAGGAGCCCCTCATGCGTCGCCTGTTGCTCGCGCTGTCCCTCGCCGCGCTCTCGTCGTCGTTCGCCGGCTGCAACTTCCCCACGGTCGTGCCCGAAGCGCTCAACACCGAGTTCAAGCCGACGGGTGAGGTGCTGCTCTACAACCGCTCGATCAGCTTCGACCAGGTGCGGGTGCGCAGCCCCATCTGCAACTTGAGCAAGCGGACCGACGGCTCCTGGGCCGGCACCTTCAACAACCAGCCCATCGACGTCAGCGTCACCGACTCGCGCATCACCGGCGTGAACGTCACCATGACGCGCGAGATGTCCGAGGGGAACAAGGTCATCATCACCGGCCAGTTCCAGGGCCGCATCTACCGGTTCGAGCTCGATGATCAGCAGGCGATGATCCGCGCGCCCGCCAAGTCGATGAACCTCGTCGGCAAGCACGTCGCCGAGCGCGAGACCACCTACGGTCCGCAGGGCAACCTGCAGCTCCGCGGTGACGCCGGATCCATCGACACCTCGTGGCCGCAGCTCGCGTTCGCGCTGATGACGCTGATGCAGTGAAGCGCGTCACTTCGCGCTGAACACGAACAGCGCGTTGCCCACCGGCCGCTCGACGCCGTCCGACGGCCGGTTCACCACGCCCTGGCCCTGGAGCCACAGCGTCGCGCTGCCGCCGCCGTCGAGGTTGAGCGCGTCGCTCGCGCCGAGGCTCTTCATCAGCCCAGCGAGCTCGTCGCACGTCAGGCCTTCCGAGAGCGCGCTGCGCCCTTCCACCACCACCAGCACCAGCTGCGAGCCGTCGGCCGTGAGCCCCACCGCGGTGCGCGGGTGGCGGGCGCCGCAGCGGGAGTCGCCGGCGACCGGCTGCACCACGCCACCGCGCAGGAGGTCGGGCTTCCCCGACACCGCGCCGCGCATCCACGGCTCGAAGGTCACCAGCTCGCTGGCCGGCTTCAGCTCGACGCGCCCGTCGCCGAACGCCAGCACGCCGTGCGCCGCGTCGTCTTGGGTGCGTGGCCATGGCGCGCCGTCGCCCACCGCCAGCCCCTCGGTCGAGTAGTCGAGGTAGCTGAAGAAGTCGGCGTTGATCGCCAGCTGTGCGCGGTGCCGCTTGCCGAGCTCCGACACGACGGTGCGGCGCTCGCCCGGCGTCGACGCGCCCAGCGAGACCTTCGAGAGCTCGACCAGCGCGGCGTACATGCGCAGCCTCGGTTGGGCGCTGACGCTCACCAGCAGCCGCACGCCGGGGAAGGGCGACGACCACTGCTCTCCCGCGCCGCTCGGCGTCAGCGCCGCGAGCTCGTCACGCTGTGCCTGGCGCTCGAGAAATTCACGGCGCGCCTTCGTCACCGCTCCGCCGGGCTCGAGGCGCTCGCAGCGTTCCCAGCTCGCCGTCGCCTCGCCGGTCATGCCGATGACCTCCTGCATGACGGCGGAGTTCCAGCACGCGCGCGCGTCGTCGGGCCGCGCCTTCACCGCGCCCTCGAAGAAGCTGTTGGCTTCGGCGAGCCGGCCGGTGGTCGCCGCCTCGACGCCGGGCTCGAGCGCGGCGCTCGTCTTCAACGGCAAGACCCGCGTGCGTTGGTTCACCCGCGTCAGCAGCGGGATCACGCCCTCGACGGCGCTCTCGAGGTGCTGGCGGGGCAGGGTCTCGGCGAAGACCGTGCTCGCCGACTCGAGCGAGGTCGAGCGATCCACCGTGACCGAGAGCTCGACCTCCGGGCTGCCGGCCAGCGGCACGCGCACGCCGAGCACGACCAGCCGCTGCACCTCGGGGCACGGGCCGCGGTTGCACGGGCTCACCGTGAAGTGCGCTTCCCGCAGGTGGGCCTCGACGCTCGCGCGCACCCAGTCGAGCTGCGGCTGCGAGAGGCCTCCCTGGGGGTCGAGGTTGCCGGCGCGCACCGCCACCACCGTCGGGCCGGCGGGGACGGGCGGCGGAGCCAGCTCGGTCAGGACCACGCCCGTGGTCGCGCAGGACGAGGCCAGCACCGAGAGGGCGATCGCGAGCGCGCGCACGGGCGACCGAGTCTGCCCTTCACCGAAACTGTCAGCACCCATGACGGGGGGCGGCGCTGAGGTGCAAAAACCCCTTTTCACCCCGGGGGGCCGTGGTAAGCGCCGCGCACCTTTCCAGAAGTTCGAAGGCCCTCCGTTCAAGGAAACTCCGATGCAAATCCGCGCTGATGAAGTGAGCCGAATCCTCCGCGAGCAGATCAAGGACTACGGCAAGTCGGTCACCGTGTCCGAGACCGGCACCGTGCTGGCGGTCGGTGACGGCATCGCCCGCGTCTACGGCCTCGACAACTCCCAGTCGGGTGAGCTCGTCGAGTTCAGCAACGGCACGCGCGGCCTCGTGCTCAACCTCGAAGAAGACAACGTGGGCGTCGCGATCATGGGCGACTTCCTGCAGATCCGCGAAGGCGACACCGTCAAGCGCACCGGGCAGATCGCCCAGGTCCCGACGGGCCCCGCGCTGCTCGGCCGCGTGGTCGACGCGCTCGGCAACCCCATCGACGGCAAGGGCCCCATCCAGGCCGCCGAACACCGCCGCATCGAGCTGAAGGCGCCCGGCATCGTGAAGCGCAAGGGCGTGCACGAGCCGATGCAGACCGGCATCAAGGCGCTCGACGCGCTCGTGCCCGTGGGCCGCGGTCAGCGCGAGCTGATCATCGGCGATCGCCAGACGGGCAAGACCGCCGTCGCCATCGACGCGATCATCAACCAGAAGGGCCAGAACATGGTCTGCGTCTACGTGGCCATCGGTCAGAAGCAGTCGACCGTTGCGCAGGTCGTGGACAAGCTCCAGAAGTACGGCGCCCTCGAGTACACCATCGTCGTCGCGGCGAGCGCCGCCGACCCGGCCCCGATGCAGTTCTTCGCGCCGTACACCGGCTGCGCGATGGGCGAGTACTTCCGCGACAACAAGCAGCACGCGCTGGTGATCTACGACGACCTCTCGAAGCAGGCCGTCGCGTACCGCCAGCTCTCGCTCCTGCTCCGCCGCCCGCCGGGCCGCGAGGCGTACCCGGGCGACGTGTTCTACATCCACAGCCGCTTGCTCGAGCGCGCGGCGAAGCTGTCGGAGCAGGAGGGCGCTGGCTCGCTCACCGCGCTGCCGATCATCGAGACGCAGGCCGGTGACGTGTCGGCCTACATCCCGACGAACGTGATCAGCATCACCGACGGCCAGATCTTCCTCGAGACCGACCTGTTCTTCGCCGGCATCCGCCCGGCCATCAACGTCGGCCTCTCGGTGTCGCGCGTGGGCTCGGCGGCGCAGATCAAGGCGATGAAGCAGGTCGCCGGCTCGATGAAGCTCGACCTCGCGCAGTACCGCGAGCTCGCCGCCTTCGCGCAGTTCGGTTCCGACCTCGACAAGGCGACGCAGGAGACGCTGGCCCGCGGCGCCCGCCTCACCGAGCTGCTCAAGCAGCCCCAGTACGAGCCGCTGCCGGTCGCCCGCCAGGTGATGCAGATCTACGCGGCGACCAACAAGGACGACCCGGGTAAGCGCGGCTGGCTGCGCGAGATCCCCGTCGCCGACATCTCGCGGTGGGCCAAGGAGTTCCTCGAGTTCTGCGACGGCAAGTTCGCCGGCGTGCAGAAGGGCATCGAGGAAAAGAAGGAGCTCACCAACGAGATCAAGGCTGAGCTCAACAAGGCGATCACCGAGTTCAACTCGGCGTTCAAGAAGACGCCGGGCGCGAAGATCTAAGTGCCCGACCGCACCCCGGGCGGGTTGTTCCTGCCTGACGCCGACGCGCTGGCCCTGATCACCGGGCCGGCGCCGGCGAAACCTCCGTTCGCCAGTCCCGTCGAGCCGGACCCGACCCCGGGCGCGCTGCGCCTCGAGGCGGGCGCTGCTTCGCCGTACCTCGTGACCGACGCCGAGCGCTGGCTGGTCGAGCTCGATGGCCCGGAGCTCTTCACCTTCGCGCGAGAGCCGAGTCTCGCCGAGCTGATCGCCATCGCGGAGAGCGCCGCGGCGGTCGCCAGACCCTTCGTGGTGGTCGCGCCGTCGTTCGCCACCGACGCGCTCGCGATGTTGGTCGTCAACAAGCTGCGCGGCATCTTGAACGTCGGCGCCGTCATCACGCCGCGGCCCGACGACGTGAAGAGCTGGCTGGGCGCGCGCGCGCTGGCCCGCGTGGTCAGTGGCTCGAGCTCGACCGTCTTCTCCGCGCGCTGATCACGCCGCGACCCGCGCCCGCCGCTCCGCTCCGCTCGCGAAGTGCGTGCGCACCAGCAGGATCGCCGCCCACGTGCGGAATGGCCGCCAAGCCTGGGCCGCCTCGCGGAACTCCTCGGCCGTCACGCGTCGCCCGGCGTGGTGCTCGTACGCCAACAGCACGCGCGGCTCGGTCTCCGGCAACACGTCGCGCAGGCTCGCGCCCCGCAGCAGCAGGTGCCCCGCCGTCCACGGGCCGATGCCGCGCAGTTGCTGGAGCTGTTCCATCGCCAGCTCCGCCGGCAGCGCACGGAGCCGTTCCGCGTCGAGGAAGCCGTCGAGCGCCGCGCGCGCCAACCCGTGCAGCACCTCGAGCTTCTGCGCGGCGACGCCGGGGAAGCTCTTCACCGCCAGCAACTGCCGCGGCGAGGGCATCACCCACCGCCCACCCACGAAGTCACCATGCCGCTCGCTCAACGCCCGCCGCACGCGCGCGGCCTGGGCGATGGAGCTGCGGTGCGACAACACGCCGCTGACGCCCGCCTCGTACGGCGAGGGGAAGCCCGCGGTGAAGAAGCCCGGGAAGCGCGCCTGCAACGCGCCCAGCAACGGGTCAGCCCGGCCGCGCGCGAGCCACTCTTCTCCGTCGGCGTCGAGGCCGAGCATGCGCCCCAGCTGCGTCGTCAACGCCGGCTGTGACGCCTTTCCTTCCACCTCGACATGCAGGCTGCGTCCGCGCGCCGAGAGCTGAACGCCGACCGCCTCGAAGTCGCCGTCGGTGCGGAAGGCGAGCGTCAGGCCATCGTCGCCCGACTGCGCCTGCTCGAGCGGAGCAAAGCCCGCGTAGAACGACGCGGCGGCGCGGGGTGAGAAACCAACGGGGCAGGGGAGCGTGAAGGTGGAAGTGGTCATGGTGCCATCAGACGCCCCGGTCGTGACCGATGGCTGTCAGGTTTGTGTCAGTCTTTGCGGCGGGGCGAGACACCCATCGATTTCCGCGCGCCTCGGGGTAGAAGGCCGCCATGCGTCTTGCTGCTCTCGCTCTCTGCGCCGCGCTCGTCACCGGGTGCGCGCTCCGCCCCCGCTACAACGACTTCGTCACCGCTCGCACCGAGGGCAAGGAAGCCACCTTCGTGGTGGTCGACACCGACACCTCGCGGCCCGTGCCCGGCGCGCGCGTCGAGGTCAGTGAGTACAAGAACCGCGTCATCGTCACGACCGGGGCCGACGGCACCTTCAAGCTGCCCGTCGACAAGAAGTACCTCGAGGAAAACCCCATCTTCCTCGTGACCCTGCCGAAGGACGTCGTGCACTACCGCGTCGAGCTGTTCCAGGCGCCGCCCCCGCCCGCCCCGAAGGTCGACGAGGCCGTCGACGCCGGTGCTCCTTCGAATGGCTGACCGCCCCTTCCGTCGAGACCGAGCATGAGACTGTTCCTGTCGTCTGCCCTGTTGCTGGCCTTCCTCGCTCCCGCGCGCGCGCTCGCCAACGACGCCGAGGTGTTCCACGGTTGGTCGAAGGACGGCTCGTGGCTGGCGTTCGAGCGGCGCGACCGCGACGAGCGCGTCGAGCTCTACTTCTGCCAGAGCGACCCGAACGTGCCGCCGACCTGGCCCGCGGTGCTGAAGGACCTCGACAAGGAAACCGACAACTCGTTGTCGTGCGTGCGCTTCCTCGACCCGAACAAGGCGCCCTACCAGTGGAAGTCGCAGCTCGTGCTGCCCGCGCCCGCGACGCAGCACATGGGGCTCGTGCTCCAGGCCGAGCTGGTGCCCGATGGCGAGACGCCCGGCTTCGTGGTGGCGGCCGGTGACAAGAAGCAGAGCTGCTACGCGTCGGCGACCCGCGAAGACTCGAAGCTCCAGAAGAGCTGGTTCCACCCGACCGGCAAGTACGTCGCGGTGATGATCGACGGCAACTTCCGCCACTGCGTGCTGACGCTGAAGCCGGGCAAGGCCGCGCCGGTGAAGACGCCGCCCAACAAGAAGAAGTGACGCGTTCGCGTCAGCGCGCCAGCTCGCGCTCGAGCCACGCGAAGACCCGCTCTTCGGCCCAGAAGCGCGGGCGGAACACCGAGCCACCGACGAAGCCGACGTGCCCACCGTGCGTGGTGAGCAGCACGTCGAGCGCCGCGTTCGCCTCGGTGCCCGGGGGAATCGACGGCCGCGCGAGCTCGTCGTCGCGTGACGAGAGCAGCAGCGTGCGCACGCGCACGTCGCGCAGCAGCGGGCCCGCCGAGCAGTGCGCGTAGTAGTGCTCGGCCGACGAGAAGCCGAAGTGGCGCGCCGTGACGAGGTGGTCGAAGTCGCGAATCGAGCGCGCGGCGGTGATGGCCGGCACGTCGAAGTCAGCCGGGTGGCGCTTCGCCTTCTCGAGCGCCCGCGCCTTCATCGCGGGGAGAAAACGCTCGAGGTACTGGCGCGTGATGAACGAGCCCGAGTCGAGAAAGCGCGCGCCGTCTTGCAGATCGTACGGCGCCGACACCGCGGCGGCGGCGCGCAGGCGGTGGGCCCGCTCGTCACGCGCGAGGAAGTTGAGCAGCACGCTCGCGCCCAGGGAGAAGCCGACCGCGAGCACCGTGCCCTCGAGCGTCGGCACCAACCACGCGAGGTCGCGGTAGTCGCCCGACGAGTAGCTGGCGGCCTGGCGGTTGAGCTCGCCCGAGCAGCCGCGCGCGTGGAGGGCGATGCCGGTCCACCCGCGCAGGGCGCAGCCGCGCAACATCACCTGCATGTAGCCAGACGACGAGCTGCCCTCGAGCCCGTGCAGCAGCACCACCGTCGGCTGGCCCGGCCGGCCGCGCACCACGTCGAGGTCGACGAAGTCGCCATCGGGCGTCTCGCGCCGCTCACGCTCGAGCCGCACGCGCGCGGGAGGTCTGCGCGTCACCCCGAAGAGCGACTGGGCGTGGGCGTTCCACAGGCCGGCGGCGGGAACGAAGTCGGAGTCGAGCGTCGGCATCGGGAAAACGAGCGGGAAAAACGAGAGCCGCCTCCAGACGACAGAGGCGGCTCCCAGAATTCTTAAGCAGGCCACTCCGCGGAGTCACTGAAGCGCAGGCTTCAGAGGTTCACCGCGGAGATGGTTCCTTGATTGTCACTTTGCAAGGCACCACCTCCTTTCTGTGCCCCGAAGGGCCCGCATATCTTGGCGCATCGGTCTGACTCGGCAAGGAGCTGATCCAGCCCACGCCCGCCGACCGGTCAGGCCCGAGCAATCCCGAGGGGTTGTGTAACTCCATGTATCCGTTGCACTTACCCCGGTGTTCGCGGGTCTCGCGGGCATGCCACTCGTCCGTCCACACCTCTTCATTGCGGGCCTCCTCTGCGCCCTCGCGTCGACCCCTGCCGCGGCGCAGGTCATCAGCTCGAACACCACCTGGTCGGGCACGGTCAACCTCGACCGCGACGTCATCGTGAACAGCGGCGTGACGCTCACGGTGTCGGCGGGCACCACCATCAACATCACCACCACCGACGCGGCGAACATCGGCTCGGTCGCGGGCAAGGTCGAGATCATCGTGCAGGGCACGATGAACGTGAACGGCACCTCGGGCTCCCCGGTGCTCTTCACCTCGGCGGGCGCGTCGGCCGGCTCGTGGTCGGGCGTGCGCGTCGACGCGACGGGCTCGCTCACGTTGACCTCGGCCACCATCGAAGAGGCGACGTCGGCCATCGACTCCAACGGCGCGGCGACCGTCACCGGCAGCACCCTGCGCACCAACACCTATGGCTTCCGCTCGTCGGCGGGCACCAACTCGGTCGCGGGCACGTTGCTCAGCTCGAACAGCTACGGCGCGTACGGCGTCGCGGGCTCGCTCAACCTCGACCACGTCACCGCGGTGTCGAACAGCTACGGCGTGTACTCGTCGGGCACCAGCGGCGCGGTCACGGTCACCAACTCGGCGCTCACCGGCAACACGTACGGGCTGTACCGCTCCAACACGATTCTCATCAGCAACAGCAACGACCTCGTGTGGGGCAACTCGTCGGCCGACTACTCGAGCACCAGCGCGGGCACCGGCAACATCACCGCGAACCCGCTCTACGTCGGCAGCGGCGCGACGCCGTACCGCCTGACGTCGAACTCGCCGGCGCGCTTCTCCGACTCGACCGCTGGCGACATCGGCGCGTTCCCCTACGTGTCGGACGCGACGGCGGGCCTCGTCGGCACGCTGTGGACCAACACCACCATCGGCACCTCGCAGTCGGTGCTCGGCGACCTCACGGTGCCGGTCGGCGTCACCCTCACGCTTTCGCCCGGCGTGGTGCTCACCGCGACCGCGTCTGACCTGATGCAGGCCGGCGACACCACGCGCGTCGAGCTCATCGTGCGCGGCACGCTCAGCGTCAACGCGGCAGCGAACCCGGTGACCCTGTCGTCGGCGGGCGCGAGCGCGGGCTCGTGGGTCGGCGTGCGCGTCGAGGCGGGCGGCACGCTCAACGCCAACGGGCTCATCGTCGAGCGCGCGACGGCGGGCGTCGACGCGTACGGCACGGTGACGCTCACCAACGGCACGCTGCGCACCAACACCTACGGCGTGCGCGCGCAGGCGGGCACCACGTCGGTCTCCACCACGCTCTTCAGCTCGAACAGCTACGGCGCGTACGGCGTCGCGGGCTCGCTGACGGTGAACCACGCGACGCTCGTGTCGAACAGCTACGGCGTCTACTCGTCGGGCACCAGCGGCGCGGTCAGCGTCACCAACTCGGCGCTCACCGGCAACACGTACGGCCTGTACCGCTCGAACACCATTCTCATCACCAACAACAACGACGTGGTGTGGGGCAACTCGTCGGCCGACTACTCGAGCACCAGCGCGGGCAGCGGCAACATCACCGCCAACCCGCTCTACGTGGGGAGCGGCGCGACGCCGTACCGCCTGACGTCGAACTCGCCGGCGCGCTTCAGTGACTCGACGGGCACCGACATCGGCGCCTTCCCCTACACCTCGGACCTGACCGCCGGCCTCGTCGGCACGCTGTGGACCAACACCACCCTCACCACCGGCTCGCTGCTCGGCGACCTCACCATTCCCGCTGGCGTGACGGTGGTGCTGCCCGCGGGCGTGACGCTCACCGCGAGCGCCTCGGACCTAATGCAGGCCGGTGACACCACGCGCGTCGAGCTCATCGTGCGCGGCACGCTCTCGGTGACGGGCACCACCGCGATGCCCGCGACGCTCTCGTCGGCGGGCGCCAGCGCGGGCTCGTGGGTCGGCGTGCGCGTCGAGGCGTCGGGCACGATGAACGCCAGCGGCCTCGTCGTCGAGCGCGCCACGGCGGGCGTCGATGCGTACGGCCCGGTGACCATCACCAACTCCATCTTCCGCACCAACACCTGGGGCGTGCGCTCGCAGTCGGGCACCAACTCCGTTTCCGGTTCGCTCTTCACCTCCAACAGCTACGGCGCGTACGGCGTCGCGGGCTCGCTCACCATCGACCACTCGACGCTCGTGTCGAACAGCTACGGCGTCTACTCGTCGGGCACCAGCGGCGCGGTCAGCGTCACCAACTCGGCGCTCACCGGCAACACGTACGGCCTGTACCGGTCGAACACCATTCTCATCAGCAACAGCAACGACCTCGTGTGGGGCAACTCGTCGGCCGACTACTCGAGCACCAGCGCGGGCACCGGCAACATCACCGCGAACCCGCTCTACGTGGGCACCGGCGGCACGCCCTACCGGCTGACGTCGAACTCGCCGGCGCGCTTCAGTGACTCGACGGGCACCGACATCGGCGCCTTCCCGTACGTGTCGGACGCGACCGCGGGCCTCGTCGGCACGCTGTGGACGAACACCACCATCGGCACCTCGCAGTCGCTGCTCGGCGACCTGACCGTGCCCCAGGGCGTCACGCTGACGCTCTCTCCGGGCGTGGTGCTCACCGCGGCCTCGTCTGACCTGATGCAGGCCAGCGACACCACGCGCGTCGAGCTCATCGTGCGTGGCACGTTGACCGTCAGCGCGGCCAACCCGGTGACGTTGTCGGCGGCGGGCGCGAGCGCGGGCTCGTGGGTCGGCGTGCGCGTCGAAGCGACGGGCGCCCTCAACGCCAACGGCCTCATCGTCGAGCGCGCCACCGCGGGCATCGACGCCTACGGCCCGGTGACGCTCACCAACGCGACGCTGCGCACCAATACCTACGGCGTGCGCACCCAGGGCTCGACCACGCAGGTCAGCTCGTCGCTGCTCAGCTCGAACAGCTACGGCGCGTACGGTGTCGCGGGCTCGCTGCTCATCGACCACTCGACGCTCGTGTCGAACAGCTACGGCGTCTACTCGTCGGGCACCAGCGGCGCGGTCACCGCGACCAACGACGTCATCACCGGCAACACCTACGGGCTGTACCGGTCGAACACCATTCTCATCAGCAACAGCTTCGACGACGTGTGGGGCAACTCGTCGGCCAACTACTCGAGCACCACCGCGGGCACCGGCAGCATCTCGTCGAACCCGCTCTACGTCGGCAGCGGCGGCACGCCCTACCGGCTCACCTCGAACTCGCCGGCGCGCAAGAGCGACTCGGTGGGCGGCGACATGGGCGCCTTCCCGTTCCTCGGTGACGCGACGGCCGGCCTCGTCGGCACGCTGTGGGTCGACACCACCATCGGCACCTCGCAGTCGGTGCTCGGCGACCTCACCGTGCCCGCGGGCGTGACCGTCACCGTGTCGCCCGGCGTGGTGCTGACCACCACCGCGTCCGACCAGATGCAGGCGGGCGCCGACACCACGCGCGTCGAGCTCATCGTCGGAGGCACGCTGGTGGTGAACGCCGTGTCGAACCCGGTCACGCTCACCTCGGCGGGCGCGTCGGCCGGCTCGTGGACGGGCGTGCGCGTCGATGCCGCGGGCACCGCGCAGCTCACCGGTGTGGTCATCAACCGCGCGACGTCGGGCGTCGATGCGTACGGCAACGTCACGTTGAGCGACTGCAACCTCGGCACCAACACCTACGGCGTGCGCGTGCAGAGCGGCTCGACGACCGTCGCGCGCTGCCTCTTCACCTCGAACAGCTACGGCGCGTACGGCGTCGCGGGCTCGCTCAACGTCGACCACTCGACGTTCGTGTCGAACAGCTACGGCGTGTACTCGTCGGGCACCAGCGGCGCGGTCGGCGTCACCAACTCGGTGCTCACCGGCAACACGTACGGCCTGTACCGGTCGAACACCATCCTCATCGGCAACAGCAACGACGACGTGTGGGGCAACTCGTCGGCCAACTACTCGAGCACCACCGCGGGCACCGGCAACATCACGGCCAACCCGCTCTACGTGGGCAGCGGCACCACCCCGTACCGGCTCACCTCGAACTCGCCCGCGCGCAAGAGCGACTCGACGGGCGGCGACATGGGCGCCTTCCCGTACGTGTCTGACCCGACGCCGGGCCTGGTCGGCACGCTGTGGCTCGACACCACCATCAACACCTCGCAGTCGGTGCTGGGCGACCTGACCGTGCCGCCGGGCGTGACGGTCACCATCGCGCCGGGCACCACGCTCACCACCACCACCAGCGACCTCATGCAGGCCGGTAACGACACCACGCGCGTCGAGCTGCTGGTGCGCGGCACGCTGCAGATCTCCGGCAACGGCGCGCAGCCCGTCACGCTCACCAGCTCGGGCGCCAGCGCCGGCTCGTGGACTGGCATCAACGTGCTCGCCGGCGGCACGGCGAGCATCTCGTCGGCGGTCATCACGCGCGGCTCGGCCTGCCTCGACCTCTCGGGCAACGCCACCGTCACCGGCTCGCGCTTCAACACCTGCACCTATGGCGTGCGCAGCAACCTCGGCACGCACTCGGTGGCCTTCAGCGTGTTCGACGCGAACTCGTACGGCTTCTACGGCGTGGGCGGCACCGACACGCTCGACCACCTCACCGCGTACTCGAACAGCTACGCCGTCTACTCGGCGGGCACGAGCGGGAGCATCGCCGTCACCAACTCCATCTTCACCAGCAACACGTATTCGCTGTACCGGTCGAACACGATCCTCATCTCCAACTCGTACAACGACCTGTTCAACAGCCCGCTGAGCTCGACCACCCAGGGCAGCAACACCCTCACCGTCGACCCGCTGCTCGTCTCGCCCTCGACGGCCGACTTCCACCTGCAGGCCGGCTCGCCGGCGCGCGGCGCGGGCACCAGCTCGAGCGACCTCGGCGCCTTCCCGTTCGCTCCCGGCCCGGTCGACCACATCGTGCTCTCGCCCGCGTCGGTCACCACCGGCGCCGGCGCGACGGTCACCTTCACCGCGACCGCGTTCGACGTCACCAACAACCCGGTGCCGAGCGCGACGCTGACGTGGTCGGCGCTGCCCGCGGCCGGCGTCATCAACTCCAGCGGCGTGCTGACCGCGTCGTGCACGCCTGGCAGCGTCACCGGCGGCGTCACGGTCACCTCGAACGGCAAGAGCGCCTCGGCGAACGTCACCATCACCGTCGGCCCCATCGCCAACCTCGCGGTCTCGCCGACCAACGCGACCGTGAAGTCGCAGCAGAACCAGCAGTTCACCGTGATGGCGCTCGACGCGTGCAACAACCCCGTCGCCAGCCCGGCCATCTCGTGGTCGGCGGTCGGCAGCGTCGGCATCATCGACTCCAGCGGCCTCTACACGGCGGGCTGCGCGCGCGGCTCGTACCCGATGAGCATCGTGGCCACCGCGGGCGCCATCACCGGCCGCGCGTCGGTCACCGTCGACCCTGGCGTGCTCTCGACCGTGAGCATCAGCCCCACCACCGCCTCGGTCGCGGTCAACGGCTCGCGCCAGTTCACCGGGAGCGCCGCTGACGGCTGCGGCAACCCGCTCACCAGCGCCATCACCTGGACCACCAACGTCACCGGCGGCAACGTCAACACCTCGGGCCTCTTCACCGCGGGCACCGCGCCGGGCACGTACCCCGCGGGCGTCACCGCGTCGGCCACCGAGGGCGCCATCACCAGGAGCGCCAGCGCGGACGTCTCGATCACCGGCGGCGCGGTCGCCACCGTGATGGTGATGCCGGGCACCGCCACCTTGTCGGCCGGCGGCACCGCGAACTTCTCGGCGGTCGCGCTCGACTCGTTCGGCAACATGGTCGCCGGCGCGCCCACCTGGTCCGTCGTGTCGGGCGGCGGCACCATCAACAGCGCGGGCCTCTTCACCGCGGGCACCACCGCTGGCACGTACGCCAACACCGTGCGCGCCACCGTCTCGGGCGTCAGCGGCACCGCCACCGTCATCGTGCAGCCGGGCGCCGTCACGCGCGTCGCGGTCTCTCCGATGACCGTCACCATGGCGCCGGGCGGCACCACCACCTTCACCGCGCAGGCCTTCGACACCAACAACAACGTGGTGAGCGCGCCCGTGACGTGGACCGCGCAGGCCATGGCGGGCACCATCACCGCTGGCGGCGACTTCACCGCCGGCTCGATGTCGGGCACCTACAACGCGGCGGTGACGGCGACCGTCAACGGCGTCAGCGGGAGCGCCAACGTCACCATCAACCCGGGCGCGCTGGCGCGCCTCACCGTC
Organism: Myxococcaceae bacterium; assembly: GCA_046351675.1. Lineage (GTDB taxonomy): Bacteria > Myxococcota > Myxococcia > Myxococcales > Myxococcaceae > Archangium_A. Next base: position 300,356 of record JAXLYB010000007.1, on the reverse strand, counting down.
ACGCCCTCGGTCGCCACGACGCAGGCGGGCGGCACGGTCGCGTTCTCCGCGGCGGGCCGCGATGGCAACGGCAACGCGGTCGCGGTCACCCCCACGTGGACGGTGGTCAACGGCGGCGGCACCATCAGCGCGGCGGGCGTCTTCACCGCGGCGACCACGACGGGCACGTTCACCAACACCGTGCGCGCGGAGTCGAACGGCGTCACCGCGTTCGCGACCGTGTCGGTGACCGCGGGCCCGCTGGTGCGCATCAACCTCACGCCCACGCAGGTCGACCTGATGCCGGCCGCGACGCAGCAGTTCACCGCTGCGGGCGTCGACGCGTTCAACAACCCGGTCTCGGTCTCCATCACGTGGTCGGCGAACGCGATGGCGGGCACCGTCACGCAATCGGGCCTCTTCACCGCGGGCAACGTCGCCGGTGACTACCCCAACGGCGTCACCGCCACCGCGGGCACCATCAGCGCGGTCGCCGCCGTGCGCGTGGGCTCGCCGATGATGACCGACGCGGGCATGGGCGACGCGGGAATGGGCGACGCGGGCACGGGCACCGACGCCGGCACGATGGATGCGGGCCAGGACCCTGACGCGGGCCAGATGATGGGCAGCGATGCGGGCAACGACATGATGGGCACCGACGGCGGCATGGGCGGCGACATCCATTCCGTCACCGCGTGCAGCTGCTCGCAGACTGACGCGCTGTTCGGCCTCATCGGCCTGGTGGCGTTCGCGCTGCGCCGTCGTCGTCGCTGAGCGACGCCGGCAGGGTTCCCCCTCAGGGGAGAGGGAACTCTTTCTCTCCTTCCAGAACGTCCCCGCCGCGTATGACGGTGGGGTGAGCCCCACCACCACAGACGGATGGTCTCCCGAGGTCTACGCGCGGTTCAGTCAGCACCGCACCGCGCCGTTCGACGACCTGCTCGCGTTGCTGACGCCCAGGCCCGGCGGCTCGGCGCTCGACCTCGGCTGCGGCACGGGCGTGCTGACGCACAAGGCGCACGCGGCGCTGCAGGTCGCCACCACCCTGGGCCTCGACTCGTCGGCCGCGATGCTCGGCGCCGAAGGGCCGAAGGCGCCCGGGCTCTCGTTCGAGCAGCGCGACGTCGCGCGCGACCTGCCGGCGCGCACCTTCGACCGCGTCATCAGCAACAGCGCGTTCAACTGGGTCGACGACCACGCCGCCTTCCTCCCGCGCGTGCTGGCGCTCGTCGCGCCGGGTGGGGAGCTCGCCTTCCAGGTGCCATCGAACCCGCGCTCGCCCTTCAGCGAGTGCGCGCTCGAGGTGGCTGCGCAGTTTGGCGACGAGCTGCAGGGCTACCGCTACCTCTCGCCGGTGCAGAGCTGCGACTTCTACGCCGAGCTGCTCGCGCGTCATCCACGCGTGGTGCGCAGCCGCGTGGGCACCTGGCGCTACCCCCAGCTGCACGCGAGCGTCGACGGGTTGGTGGCTTTCGCGCAGGGCGGTCTGTTGACGGCCTACCGCTCGCGCCTGTCGCCCGAGCGCTTCGAGGCGTTCTGCGCGGCCTACGCGCGGGCGCTGCGCGCGCGGTACGGCGACGGGCCGGTGTTCTTCGCGTTCCGCCGGGTGTTCGTCTTCGCGAAGCTCACGGCGCCGGCTTGATCTGCGACTCGGGGAAGTAGCGCAGCAAGATGCCCTTCGCGTCGACGCCCTTGTCGGCGAGCGCGCGCGCGCCGAGCTGGCAGAGGCCGACGCCGTGGCCCAGCCCGGTGCCGTTGAGCTGAATCAGCGTGTCGGTCTCGTTGATGTCGAACTTCATGCTCCGCACGGCCTGCCAGCCGAACGCGCGGCCCATCTTCGAGAGGAATTCCCCGCTGGGAATGCGCTTGCCGAACGCGCGCACCTCGAGAATGCGCCCGCCGGAATCGCGGCGCAGCGGCTCGAGCGCCTTGCCGCTGCCGTTGCCGGGAATGCCGAGCGCCTTCGCGAAGTCGACCTTCTCGGCCTCGAAGCTCCACGCGAGGTCGGGGCTGCTGCAGCTCGGCGCCTTCGCGCCCTTGTCGACGTCGCTCACCGCGCTGCCGGCGCCGTCTTCGCCGAACACGTCGACCGCGCGCGAGGTGTGACCGCCACACGACGAGTGGAAGAAGGCGGGCTTGAGCACGATGCCGCCGATCAGCAGCACCTGGTTCGCGGTGGCCTTCACCGCGGCCGTCGCCTCGGGGCTCGCGTCGCCCGCGCCGCGGTAGAGCTGGCAGTGCGCGAGATCGCACAGCTGGTAGCCGCTGCGCTCGTGGCGGTTGCGGCCGCTCAACGCGAAGGTGCGCGAGACGATGGCCTGCGCCTCGAGCGCTTGGCTCTTCGAGCCGTCGGCCTCGGCCTTCACCACCGCGGGCAGGTACGCCTCGACGTCGATGACGTTGATCAACCGCAGCGCTGCGCCCTCGAGCAACACGCGCAGCTGGCCCGGGTAGCGGCGGCTCACCTCGCCGACCTTCACCTCCACGCCCTGCGGGTCTTCGGCCACCAGCACCGCGCACAACGTCTGGCCCGCATCGGGGCTCGCGCCGGGCTTCGACACGCGCACCTCGCGCACCGCGACCTCGGCGGTCAGCGCGAAGCCGAGCGCCAGCGGCTTCTCGTCGCAGGTGAACTTCGCGGCGCCGAGCTGAATGCGGGTCGGCACTTCACGCTCGAGCACCCGCACCTCGAGCGGCGCGGCGGCGAGGACGACGGCTAGCCACAACATCACTTCGGCTCCTGGTTCACGCGCCACGTGGGCGACTCGAAGACCAACTGGTCTCCGCCCTCGGTGCCCTGTGAAATCGCGCCCTTCGCGTCTCGCGTGGCCTTCGGGAGGTATTCCTTCGAGACCAGAGTGCCGCCAACCGACACGACCTTGCCATTGGCGTGCGAGGGCCACGACTCGAGGGCCTGCAGGTAGACGGGGCTGCCGTCGACGAGCAGCACCGCGCCGCCCTTCGCGTCACGCGCCACGCCCGAGAGCCGCACACGCTTGCCGACGAGCGACGAGAGCGCGCGGGGTTCTTTCTTCGGCAGACCCGACGGGCGCAGGTGCGGGGCCATGAGCGACTGCTCGGTCTCGCTGGAAGTGGGCCCCAGGCGGCCGCTGACGCGCACGCGCTGGCCGACGAACGGCGCCCAGCCCTCGGGCGGCGCGGAGTAGCTGACGTAGATGACGGTGTCGTCGTCGAGCACCACGCCCGTGCCCTGCCACTCGCCCTTGCCCTTGCGAATCTCGACGCGCTCCACGAGGCCGACCACCGTCGCGTCCTGGCCCATCTGCGCCTTGACCTGCTCGACCGAGGTGACGTCAGGTGCCTTCACGGGAGCTCCCTGGAGCAGCATCGCGACCAGCAGTGCGAACATGTTCGCGCAGACAACCACAGCTCGCGCCGCGCCACACCCGCGTCAGGCGCCGGCGAGCGGGAGCATGAAGCGGAAGGTGGTGCCCTGGCCCACCGTCGACTCGCACGCGACCAGGCCGTGGTGCTGCTGCGCGACGCGCGCGACCACCGCGAGGCCCAACCCCGTGCCCTTCTCCTTGGTGGTGAACAGCGGCTCGAAGATGCGGTGCAGGTGCTCGGGGGAGATGCCGCGCCCGGTGTCGCGCACCAGCATGCGCGCGTAGCGGCCGGGCTGGGCGGCAGGGTGGGGCCGCAGCTCGTCGGGCCCGAGGGTCACCGTGTCGACCGCCACCTCGATGCGGCCAGCCGACGCGATGGCATCGCGCGCGTTCAGCACCAGGTTCGCGATCGCCTGCTCGACCTGCACGGAGTCGGCGAAGACGCGCGCCGGCTCTTCCCGCAGCGTGACCAGCTCGATGCTGCGCGGAATGACGGGACGCAGGAGGTGCAGCGAGTCGCGCAGCTTGGCGCCGAGCTCGAACTCTCCCTCGTGGCGCTGGGCGGGCCGGCCGAGCGCGAGCAGCTGGCGCACCACCTGGATGGACTTCTCGGTGGCCTGCATCGCGTCGGCGAGATCCGCTGCCGACGAGCCATGGCCGTGCTCGAGCATCTGCAGGGCGCCGTGCACCACCATCAGGTAGTTGTTGAGGTCGTGGGCGACGCCCGCGGCCTGCACGCCCATCAGCTCGACCCGCTGGAGGCGCTCGAGCTGGCGTTCGAGCTCGACGCGCTGCTCGGCTTCGCGCCGCTGGTCATCGAGCAGTCGCAGGCGGGCGTACGCGCCGGCGACCTGCGTGGCCACCACCACCAGGAACTCGAGTGGCGTGGCGAAGCACGGCTTCGATGTCGAGCGCCATGGCAACCAGAATGGTAGCGGCCTCGGCGTTCGTCCGCAGCTTGACGGCCGTCTGGCGTGCTCCGATCGTCCTGGCGATGCGGCTCACCACCCCCCGGCTCGTGCTGCGCGAATGGCGAGACGACGACGTGGCGCCGTTCGCCGCGCTCAACGCCGACCCGGTGGTGCAGCGCTACTACCCGTCGGTGCTGACCTTCGAGGAAAGCGCGTCACGCGCGGCGCGGATCCGCGCGACGTTCGAGCAGAACGGCGGCTGGGGCCTGTGGGCCGCGGAGCACGAAGGTGTGTTCATCGGGTACATCGGGCTCGCGCGGCCGAACTTCACCGCGACGTTCACGCCGTGCGTGGAGTTTGGCTGGAAGCTCGCGCGCCACGCCCACGGCAAGGGGTTGGCGACCGAGGGCGCGCTCGCGGTGAAGGCCTTCGCGCTCGCACACCTCGCCCACGAATCACTGGTGTCGTTCACGGCCACGCAGAACCAGCCCTCGCGCCGCGTGATGGAAAAGCTGGGCCTGGTGCACGACGCGGCGGGCGACTTCGATCACCCCGCGCTGCCCGAGGGGCACCCGTTGCGCAGGCACGTGCTCTACCGGCTGCCGCGGTGACCGCGGTCACGGCCCGAACTCCGACCAGCGCGGCGCGACCGAGAACGCAGCGTGGATCAGTCCCACGTGCGAGTACGCCTGCGGGAAGTTGCCCCACATCACGCCGGTGGTCGCGTCGACGTCTTCGCTGAGCAGGCCGAGGGGCGCGTCGATGCGCCGCACCCGCTCGAACACCTCGCGTGCCTCGTGGTCCCGCCCGAGCCGCGCGAGGGCCTCGACCAGCCAGAAGGTGCACAGCGTGAAGGCCACCTGGGGCGTGCCGAACCCGTCGTTGGTGCGGTAGCGGCGAAGCCAGCCGTCGAGCTCGAGGTCGGCGCGCACCGCGCGCACGGTGGCGTTCGCGCGCGGGTCGTCGGGCGTGAGCAACCGCAGCGTGACGGCCTGAAGCAGCGCCGCGTCGACCTCGCGCCCGCCGTAGTCGGCGACCAGCGTGCCGCGATCGGCGTCGACGGCGCGCTCGAAGATCTCGGCGCGAATCCGCGCCGCGGCGTCGTGGAACTCGCTCACCAACGCCGGCGCGTGGACGCGCGCGATGTGCGCCATGCGATCGGTCGCGGCCCAACACATCAGCGAGCTGAACGTCTGCGGGCGCCACTCTGAGCGGAGTTCCCAGATGCCGGCGTCGGGCTTGCCTGCGACGCTCACTGCCTTGCGCGCGAGCTGCGTGGCGAGGTCGAGCAGGTGCGGGTTGAGGTGCTCGCGAAAGCGTGCGTCGAGGAAAAGCGGAGTCAGCGCGAGCACCATCTCGCCGAACACGTCGTACTGCTGGTGGGTGGCCGCAGCGTTGCCCACCCTGACCGGCCCTTCGCCCGCGTACCCGGCCCAGGCATGGAGCCGCGACTCGCTCAGGTCCACCTTGCCGTCGATGCGGTAGAGCGGCGCGAGGTCGAGCGAAGGCGTCGAGGACGCCACGTTGAGCAGGTAGCGGAGGAACTGCTCCCGCTCCTCGAAGTGCCCGAGCAGGCGAAACGCTCCCAGCGCGTACGCGGCGTCGCGGAGCCAGCAGTAGCGATAGTCCCACGTGCGCCCCGCGCCCCCGGGCGCCTCGGGAATCGAGGTGGTGAGCGCGGCGACGATCGCCCCGGTGTCTTCGAAGCAGTGCAGCTTGAGCGCGAGCGCCGAGCGCAACACCTCTTCCTGGTACACCGGGGGAATGTCGCAGTGCTTCACCCACGTCTCCCAGTAGCGCACCGTCTGCTTGAGGAAGCGGTCGCACAGCGGCTCGAGCGGCTCTTCGACCGGGCTCCCCCACGCGAGCACGAAGTGCAGCTTCTCGGTCAGCGCGAACGCCCCACCGTCGAGATACGAGAGGGGCGCGTCGGTGGTGAGCCGCAGCTCCGACTCGTAGCCGTGGAACGTCACGTGGTGTGACCCCTGGTCCCTCCGCGGCCTGGCCTTCGACCACCCCAGCACCGGTTCGCACCGCACGCGCACCCGCGGCCGGCCCGACAGCGGCTCCACGATGCGCACCAGCTTCGTCGGGCGAAAGGTGCGCTCGTAGAGGTGGAACCGCGGCGCGAAGTCGAGCACGCGGAAGGCGCCGTCGCCGGTGGTGAAGCGCGTCTCGAGCACGTTGGTGTTGGTGAGGTACCGCTGCACGCCGCGCACGGTGTCGGGCGGCGAGATCGCGAACTGGCCGCCCTCGGGGTCGAGCAGGGCACCGAACACCGGCGGGGAATCGAAGCGCGGCAGACAGCACCACGTGATGGCGCCGTCGTTCTTCACGTGGGCGGCGATCTGGCAGTTGCCGATCAGCCCCAGCTCGGAGAGCGACATGTGATGTGTCTAACATCCAACCATTGGATATCCAATGATGACATGGTAGCAACGACCGCCATGCGGAGGCTGTTGCGGTTCCTGTTGGCGTTGATGAGCGGCCTCGCTCTGCTCGCGGTCGCCGGCTACTTCGGTCTCACCCGCACCACGCGCGCGTGGTTCGAGGCCGACCTGGCGCTCCGGTCGAAGCTGGCGGTGACGTCGGCGCAAGCAAGCCTGACCCGGGAGTGGGGCGACGGAGCCGGGCAGCTGTCGTCAGTGCTGTCCGACATCACGCGTGATGAGCGCATCATGGCGGCTGCGGCGTGCACCGACGACGGGTCTCGGCGCGCCGCCACGAGCGGCTTCCCCCTGGCATTCTCGTGCCCGGAGTTGGTGGAGCGCTTGCGCGCGCAGCCCGGCGCTACCGACTGGTCGACGACGCGGGCGCTGCCCGACGGGAGGGTGCAGGTCAGCGTGCACGCGATGAGCGGGGTCGAGCCCCCGGGCGCCGTGGTGCTGGTGCACGACCTCAGCTACCTCGATCGCCGCGAGCAGACGGCCCGCGACCTGCTGCTGGTGGGCTTCTTCGTGCTCGCCCTCGGGGCGTCGGTGGTGACCTTCGTGGCCGCGCGCTTCGCCTGGCGCGACTGGACCGATCAACTGCGCCGCGCGCTGGCCGGCGACGCCGCGCACGAGTTCCAGCCGCTGCTCCGAGACGTCCGCGAGCTCGCTGAGCGCCTGTCGGTCGAGCGCGAACACGACCAGCGCGGTGGTGCGTGGAGCCCCGAGCGCCTGCGCGCGACGCTCCGGCAATACCTCGAGGGTGAGAAGGTGGTCATTCTCGCCAACCGCGAGCCGTACATTCACGAGGTCGACTCGGGCGGCGGCCTCAAGCTGCTGCACCCGGCGAGCGGGCTGGTGACCGCGCTCGAGCCCGTGATGCGCGCGTGCTCGGGAACGTGGGTGGCGCACGGGTCGGGGAGCGGCGACCGGCGCACCGTCGATGCGCACGACCGCCTGCGCGTGCCGCCAGGCGAAGAGGCGTACGTGCTGCGGCGCGTGTGGCTCACCGACGAAGAGGAACAGGGCTACTACTACGGGTTCTCGAACGAGGGCCTCTGGCCGCTCTGCCATGTCGCGCACGCGCGGCCCCTGTTCCGCGCCGACGACTGGAAGGAATACGTGAAGGTGAACCGCCGCTTTGCCCAGGCGGTGTGCGACGAGGTCGACCGCGACGACCCGATCGTGCTCGTGCAGGACTACCACTTCGCGCTCGCGCCCCGCATGATCCGCGAGCAGCTGCCGCGGGCGACGATCATCACGTTCTGGCACATCCCCTGGCCCAACGCGGAGCGCATCGGCATCTGCCCGTGGCGCGAAGAGCTGCTCGGCGGGCTGCTGGGCTCGAGCGTGGTGGGCTTCCACACCCAGCAGCACTGCAACAACTTCATCGATTCCATCGACGCCTTCATGGAGAGCCGCATCGATCGCGAGGCGAACGCCGTCGTGCAGGCCGGGCGCCGCACGCTGGTGCGCCCGTACCCCATCAGCATCGAGTGGCCGGTGCGGTGGCTCGACCAGGTGCCCCCGGTGGCCGACGCCCGCCGCGAAGTGCGGCGTGAGCTGGGGCTCCCCGACGACGCGCTGCTGGGGCTCGGCATCGATCGCCTCGACTACACCAAGGGCATCGAGGAACGGCTGCTCGCGGTCGACGAGCTGCTCAAGCGGTACCCCGAGTTCCGGGGGCGCTTCACGTTCGCGCAGCTCGCGGCGCCGAGCCGCACGCGCATTCCGCGCTACCGCGAGCTCAATGATCGCGTCGAAGCCATCGCGGGGGAAATCAATGCGCGCTGGGGGCAGGGCACGTGGAAGCCGATCGTGTTGCTGCGCAGCCACCACGAGCCGACCACGGTGTTCAGGTACTACCGCGCCGCGGAGGTCTGTTACGTGAGCAGTCTCCACGACGGCATGAATCTGGTCGCGAAGGAGTTCGTCGCCGCCCGCGACGACGAGCAGGGCGTGCTGGTGCTCAGCCAGTTCACCGGGGCCGCACGCGACCTGACCGAGGCGCTGGTGGTCAACCCCTACGACCTGCACCAGGCCAGCGAAGCGCTCGCCGTCGCGCTGCGCATGAGCCCCGCCGAGCAGCGTGAGCGCATGCGCTCGATGCGACGGCTGGTCTCGGAGTTCAACGTCTACCGCTGGGCCGGCCGCATGCTGGTCGACGCGGCCGAGCTGCGCCGCAGAGAACGCATGTCGGGGCGGCTGACGAACCTGCTCGCCGGCCACGAGGTGCGCGCGACGTGAAGTCGATTCTCGCGGCGTCCCACGCGCGCTGGCTCCAGCGGTTCGCCTCGGGCGACGTCATGCTGGGCTTCGACTTCGACGGCACCCTCGCGCCCCTGGTGCGCGACCGCGACGCGGTGCGGGTGCGGCCGAAGACCGCTCGCCTGTTCTCGCGGGTGTCCGAGCTCTACCCCACCGTCGTCGTGTCGGGTCGTTCGCGCGACGACGTGCGCCAGCGGGTGGCCGGCGCCCAGCTGCTCGAGGTGGTCGGCAACCACGGCCTCGAGCCAGGCCACGACCTCGAGCGGTACGCTCGCCTCGTCTCGGCTGTGCTGCCGCGGCTGAGGCTGGCGCTCGCGCGCGAGCCCGGGGTCGAGATCGAGGTGAAGCGGTACTCGCTGACGGTGCACTACCGGAAGTCGCGCGCGCCCGGCCGGGCGATCGCCGCGGTCACCGAAGCGGTGTCCCACGAGCGCGGGCGCCTGCGCGTGGTGCCCGGCCACCTCGTGCTGAACCTCGTGCCCACCGACGCACCGCACAAAGGGCAAGCGCTCGAGGGGCTGCTGCGCCGCTTTCGTCACCGCGGCGCGCTGTTCGTCGGCGACGACGTGACCGACGAGGACGCGTTCGCCTCGCCGCTCGTGACCGGGGTGCGGGTCGGCCGGACCACCAGGTCGAGCGCCGCCTGGTTCGTCGAGTCGCAGGCCGACGTCGATGCCCTGCTCGAGGTGCTCGCCGCCGCGCGGCTCAGGCCTTCTCGACCTGGGCGTTGAGATCGTCGGCGAGGTCCTGCAGCACGCGCCGCACCGTGCGAATGCTCGCCGCGCCGTTTCGCCGCAGCAACCGGTCGACCGACGCCTCGACGGTCAGCGCGCTGGGCTTCACCAGGTCACGCCCGCGAGCGCTGAGGTTGAGCGCGACGCGGCGACGATCGGCGGCCTCGCGCTTGCCGACCACCAGCCCCTTGGCCGACAGGCGCGCCAGCGCGACCGACACCGTGCCGCGATCGAGGTGCAGCACGCCCGCAAGCTGGCTGGCCGCGAGCCCGGGGTACTGGCCGATGCACCGCAGCACGAGGCGCTGCTGCGCGGTGATGCCGAGCTTGCGGTCCATCGTGAGCGACATGCGCTCCAGCGCGTGGTTCAGGCGCCACAGGTGCTGCAGGAAGTCGAGCGCGGGTTCGAGCGGCTCGTCGAGGTCGGAAACTTCGGCCATGCACCGCAGTCTCGACCAGCTCCGCCCGGCGCGCCACACGTTCAGTTGGTGGATATCCAACTACGAGACTGCTACGCAGTTCTCGTGTCGTCGTGGTTCTCGTCATCGCTCGATCGCGCGCGCGCCGTGAGCGGCCGGGTGCGGGTGCGCGCCGCCAGGTGGCGCGAGCGCGGCGTGGCGCTGGTGCGCCGGGCGCTCCCTTTCGAGTCGCAGCACCTGTTCGCGCTCACCCTCCTGGTCGGGGTGGTGTGCGGGGTCGTGGCGGTCGCCTTTCACCTCGCGATCCGCGCCGCCGAGCGGATGCTCATTGAGCGCGCGCTCGACGCGCCCGGTCAGGCGTTCATCGTCTGGACCATCGTCAGCCCGATGCTCGGCGGCCTGGTCGCCGGGGCGCTCCTGACGTGGGTGGTGCCGGGGGCCCGCGGGTCGGGCATTCCGCAGGTGAAGACGGCGTTCGCTCAACAGGGCGGGCGGGTCCCGTTTCGAGACGCGTTCGGCAAGTTCTGGATCGCGGCGCTGCAGATCGGTTCGGGCGCGTCGCTGGGCCGCGAAGGGCCGACCGTGCAGATCTGCGCCGGCGCCACGTCGCTGCTCGCCCGCGCGACGGCGTTGCCACGTCGCGAGATGCGGCGGTTGCTGCCCGTCGGCGTCGCGGCTGGCATCGCGGCGGCCTTCAACGCGCCCATCGCGGCGGTCACCTTCACCATCGAGGAAATCGTCGGCTCGCTCGACCATGCGGTGCTCAGCGGCGTGGTCGTGGCTGCTGCTCTCGCCGCCGTCATCGAGCGTGGTGTGCTGGGCGAGCACCCGATCATCGAGGTCGATCAGGCGTATGGGCTCGATCACGCCTCGTCGCTGGTGCTCTTCGCGGCGCTCGGCATTCTCGCGGGGCTGCTCTCGGTGGTCTTCACCGACGGGCTCCTCGAGGTGCGCGCGCGGTTCAAGGTGCGCAAGCGGGCCAACTGGGCCAACCCCGCCATCGGCGGGCTCGTCACGGGGGGGCTCGCCGCCGGCACCCTGGCGCTGTTTCACGAACGGGGCATCGCGGGCGGAGGCTACGAGACCCTCGCCCAGGCGCTCGCCGGCGGCCTCGGGCTGCGTGCGCTGGTGGTGCTGATGGTGGTGAAGCTCATCGCGACCGTCTTTTCGTACTCGAGCGGAGGCGCGGGCGGCATCTTCGCCCCCTCCCTCTTCGTCGGCGCGATGCTCGGCGGGCTGGTGGGGCACCTCGACGTCGCCCTCTTCGACCACGAGTCGCGGCAGCTGGGGGCCTTCGCGCTCGTCGGCATGGGTGCCGTCTTCGCGGGCGTCATTCGCGCGCCCATCACCTCGGTGCTCATCATCTTCGAGATGACGGGCGGCTACGGGCTCGTGTTGCCGTTGATGCTCGCGAACATGACGTCCTACGCCCTTGCGCGCCGCCTGCGCCCCACGCCCATCTACGAGGCGCTCCTCGAGCAAGACGGCATCACCTTGCCCCACGCCGTGCAGCGCGCCCACGCCCTCGACCAGCTGACCGTCAGCGACGCGATGACCCGGGACGTGCGCGCGTTGCCCGCGAGCTTGACGGTCGCCGAGGCGCGCGCGCGGCTCACCGGCGTGGGCTTTGCGTCGGTGCCGGTGCTCGACGCAAGCGAACGCCTCGCGGGGGTGGTCTCGTTGGCCGACCTGGCGGCGGCTGAGCCATCGTCGACGCTGGCCTCGGTGGCGCGTCGGGCGGAATCGGTGCTCGCCTCGGCGTCTCTCGGTCGCGCCGTGGTGCAGATGAACGAGCGCAGCGTGCGGGTGCTGTTTGCGCTCGACGAAGACTCCGCGACCAGGGTGGTGGGCGTGGTGAGTATGAGCGATCTCGTGCGCGCCCACGCAAAGGCTCTGCCGGCCGCGAGCCCGCGCCGCACGCCGACGGTCACGCACCTCGAAGCGGTGACGGCGACCGAGCTGGCTGTCGAGTTGCCGACGATTCCCCCCACCGCCACCCTCGACGACGTGGTCGAGGCGCTCGGGCACGCGTCGCTCGACGGCGTCGTGGTGCGCGACGATGGCGGCGCCATCAAGGGCGCGGTGCTCCTCGAGCACGTGCGCGAGCTCCTGGCCGACGAGGCGATTCACCAGCTCCTCGCCGCGGTCGACGTGGCGCGGCCGTTGGTCACCGTCTCCGCCGACGCCCCGCTTCAGGTCCTCGCGCGTGCGTGCGTCGATCAATCGGTGGCGGGGGCGGTGCTGCCCGACGGGCGCGTGATCACTTCGCGGCTGGTCGGCGCGGCGCTGCTCGATTGGTACGCGCGCGGCACGGCATGACGCTCACGCCTCGCGCCGCACCTCGCACTCGCACACCAGCACCCACGACGCGTCGAGCGTCGCCGCGAGGTGCACCAGGCGCACCGCGGTGACCGCGCCGTTCGGCAGCTCGATGGCGAGCTCTCCTGCCGAGTCGGGTTCGCGGTGAACCACCATCGCCACCAGCGGCGCGATGCGGGGCACCGTGGCGAGCTCGACGACGTTGCCCGGGCTGATGAAGTTCTGCACGGGGCACAGGCGCGCCCCGTTCACGTGCAGCCAGAAGGGTCGTGGTGCGTCGCTCAATTCGCGGCGTGGAGTTCGTCGCGGCGGTTCTGGGCCCACGCCTCTTCGGTGTGGCCCTCGTCGACCGGCCGCAGCGCGCCGTACGAGACCGTGGCCACCTGGTCGGGGTTGACGCCCAGGTCGCGCAGGTACTTCGCCGCCGACGCCGCGCGGCGCTGGCCGAGCATCAGGTTGTATTCCTCGGTGCCGCGCTCGTCGCAGTTGCCCTCGACGCGAATCGAGAGCTCGCCGTGACGGCGGAGCACCCCGGCGACCTTCTGCAGCGTGTCGAGCCCCGACTGTTCGAGCCGGTCGGAGTCGAATTCGAAATAGACCCGCGCGTCCTTGAGGGCGTCAGCGAGCTCTTTCGCGGCCGACCCGCCGTCGCCGACCGGCGTGGCGGTGAGCTGCGGCTTCGGGGTCTCGACCGGCGCGGCAGGCGCGGCCGTGAGGGTCGAGGGCTCGGTCACCGGCGCGTGCGCGCACGAGGCGCCGAGAGCGAGGGTGGCGAGGAACAGCAGGGTGCGGGCGTTCATCGGTTGGTCCTCCAATGGTTGGATATGCACCACATAATCCAACCACGCCGACTCGCCAACATTCCCTCCCGGGATTCAGTCGTGCACGTAGTAGCTGGGGTTGGCGCGGGTGCGGTCGATCGAGCCGTATTCGAAGGTGTTGTTCACCGTCTTGCCGTTCTTCGTGTAGCCGCCGGCCTGCGCGATGGCCGCCTTTCCGGGCGAGTACTCGCCGATGACCGCCGCGACGTGCCCGTGCACCTTGCCGGTCCACCCCGCGACCGTGAGCTTGCCGGCCTTCGCCGCCTTGATGGCCTCCGCCGCGCTCACCTTGTGCCAGCCCGAGCCAGGCTTGCCCATCTTCGCGACCATCTGGTTCGCGGTGAGGCCGCTGAAGCCCTTGTACCCGAGCTTCTTCGCGTACGCGTCGACCGCCATGTTGCAGAAGGTCTTCTTGTTCTTCGCGTCGTACTTGTGGATGTTGATCGACTTCACGGCCTTCGCGAGCTTCGGGTTCGCGCCGTACGCCTTCACCTTCTGCTGCGTCTTGGTGGTCTTCGTGGTCTTCGAGCCGGTGTTGGTGCCGTGGGACTTGGTGGACGAGTTCGATCCTGAGACGCCGCTCATGGTGGTGCTCCTTCGGTGGTGGTTGGGGGGAACTGCGACTGACGGCTACGCGATGAAGCGCTTGAAGCTGCTGGCGCGCACCTTCGGCAGGTCGGGTGACGACCGGGCGCGCTCGGGCTGCGGGATGATGGTGCGGGCGCGCTCGAAGCCGTCGAACGCCACCTGCTCGAGCGTGTCGGGCTCGTCGCTCAGCGCCTGCATCTCTTCGGTGGTCGGCTCTTCGAGCTCGTCGCCTTCGGAGTCGGGCTCGATGTCGAGATCAGCATGCTCGAGCTCGATCACTTCGTCGTCGGTGGGCAGAGCCATGGCGGCCTCTTCGGGGGGCGGGGTGCGGCAGGTGAAACCGGGGGAGGGTGGGCCACGGGAAGTACGCACCGCGACCTGCTGAAGGAGTTATCGCACCAGCCACGCGAGAGTTGCGTGGGCCTGTGCAAACACTCCAGAACTTCGAGTGCCCGGGGCCGGAATCGAACCAGCGACACGGGGATTTTCAATCCCCTGCTCTACCAACTGAGCTACCCGGGCGTATGCGAGCTGCGGTGAGGCGGGGCGCGTTGTGCCCGCCACCGCCCCCGTCGTCAAGCGTGATCAGTTCCTGACGCGCTGTGAATGTCCTTCGCCGCCGCCGCCGCCCCGTCGACCAGCTTGCCGTCGGCCATCAAGACCACCCGCTTCGCCCGCTTCATGATGCGCGGGTCGTGGGTCGAGAAGAGGAAGGTGACCCCGCGCGTCGCGTTGAGCCGTTCCATGAGCGCGAGAATCTGCTCGCTGGTCGCGGAATCGAGGTTCGCGGTCGGCTCGTCGGCGAGCACGATCTCGGGCTGCGTCACCAGGGCGCGCGCGATCGCCACGCGCTGCCGCTGCCCACCCGACAGCTCGTCGGGCTTGTGGTGCAGCACCTTGGTCAGCCCCACCTCGTCGGCGAGCATCGCCACCCGCTTGTCGAGCGCCGCCTTGTCTTCCTTGCGGAGCAGGCACGGGAACTCGATGTTCTCGCGCACGTTCAGCACGGGGATCAGGTTGAAGCTCTGGAAGATGAAGCCGATCTTCTTGTTCCGCAGACCGGCCATCTCGTTGAAGTCGCGGCCCGCGAGCTCTTCGCCGTCGAGCACGTAGCTGCCGGCGTCGGCGCGATCGAGCAGGCCGATGATGTTGAGCAGCGTGGTCTTGCCGCTGCCCGAGGGGCCCATCACCACCGTGAACTCCCCGCCCTCGACGCTCAGGTCGACGCCCTGCAGCGCCGGCACCTCGGTCTCGCCGAGCCGGTAGGTCTTCTTGATGCCCTTCAGGTTGATCAGCCCCATGACTTCCTCCTCGTGTTCTTCAGAAGAACGCCCGCGCCTGGAACAGGAGCCGCGTCTGGAAAGGTGACAGCGTGAACTGCCCGTACTTCGTCGCGCCGTCGTCGACCGACACCGTCTCGGCGTCGAGCCCGCGGAACGGCACGTAGACCGCCGCCGTCAGCTGCAGCCACTCGAAGGGCTGCCACTGCACCTGCGGCACGATCTGCATCGAGAGGTCTTCGAGCCCGAGGATGAGCGAGCCGCTCAAGGTCCAGTCGTCGAAGATCTGCGGCCGCGAGCCCTGCAGCACCAGGTAGTGCTGGCGCAGCCCGTTCAAGGTGAACTTCTGTGGCGTGCCGGGATCGTTGCTCGCGCTGCTCAGCGCCGCCTGCGCCTGCGCGGGGTTCTGCAGCAACAGGCGCGCGACGTCGCGGTACCCGTCTCGGGTCTGCCCTTCACCGTTGTAGTAGTACTCGACGCCCAGCGTGCTGTTGTCCTCGAACTGGTAGCGCACGCCCGCCAGCACCTGCGCGTTGAGCCACGTGGCGTCGACGTCGGGTCGCGAGGCGATGGGCTTGCCGAGCAGCACGCACGTCAGCGGGTTGTTGATGCAGCTGCGCTCGACGTGAACGCGTGACGTGCCCGAGTACAGCATCGCCTCGGCGTGCACCTCGAGGCCTCCGAACACGCGCGACAGCGAGAGGCCGGCCTTCGACTTGTTCTTGAAGGCGTCGTTGTAGAGGTTCGTGTACGCGTAGATGAGGTTCACGTCGATGTCGGCCAACAGCAGGTAGAGCCGGCCCGTGAAGACGAAGTGCGCCTCGTCGTCGCGGTCGTCCTTCACCGTGCCCGCCACCGCTTCGGCGCTCGCGTGCGACGGGCTGATCACCAACGCCGTCGGCAGGCCGGCGTACTGCCGCGTCACCTTGCCCGCCGCGACGAGCGAGACCGCGACGTTCTCGAAGCTCCACTCGAGCTCGCCGAGCCACGCGCCCGCGCGCTGGAACGTCGGGTCGGTCGGGTCCTTGGGCGGGTTGAGCGCGTCGGTCGGGTTGAAGGCCAGCCCCGAGCCCCACACGATGCGCTTCTTGCCGACCAGCACGCGAAAGTGGTCCTGCGGGTTCCAGTCGGCGTAGGCCTCCGACACCACGAAACTCGGGCGGTACTGCGCGAGGTCCTTCTCGCCGCCCTGCACCATCCACCCGCCCTGCCAGAAGGCCGAGGTGTCGGTGAAGAACTTGAGGCGCTCGAGCGGCTGCACCTTGAGCTGCGCGTTCGCCTCGGCCAGCTCGACGATGCCTGGCGCGCCGTCGAACTGCGTCCACGCACCCTGGGTGCGCGAGTCGACGTAGAGGCTCGGCGTCACCACCGGGGCCTGGGTCGTCAGCAGCGCGAGCACGAGGGGCAGCATGGGCGTCTCTCCTCTTCCTTCAGTGACCCAGGTCGTTGAGGCCGAACTTCGCGTCGCTCACGCCCGCGGTGATGTCGACCGCTTCCCACGTCATCTCCGAGTAGCGCTGCGTCGCGATCTCGTTGCGCATGGTGATGTGCGCCGGGCGCTTCAGGCCGTTGCCGAAGTCCTTCACGTCGCTGAAGTCGGCCGACCGCATCAGCTTGCCGCTCGACGTGAAGTACTCGCCGCGCACCGGCACGCCGGGGTTGGCCTTCGAGATCCACAACTTCACGGCGTCGTACGAGGTGTCCGGGTTCTTGCTCTTCAGCTCCACCAGCCACGTGTCGGGCCGGGCCGGGTCTTCCTTCACCGTGCCGTCGTAGTCGTTGGCGTAGTTCGCGCGGAGCACGTCGGCGTTGTTGAAGTCACCGCCCTGGAAGTTGTCGCGCGAGGCCAGCCGCAGCGCCTTCTTCAGGTTCGGCATGTAGACCCAGAAGTTCTCGCCGTTGCGCAGCATCTCCTGGCCACGCACCGCCGCCGGTTCCTGGAACCAGATGCGCGACTTGTCGTCGGCGCCCTTCAAGATCGCCATCTTGTAGCTGCGCGTGCTGCCGTCATCGCGGTGCGCCGTCATCGTGGCCGTCGCCTTGAAGCTCGGCGGCGCCATCACGGAGTCGTACTTCGTCAGCACGTCCTTCACGGTGGGCGGCTCGGCGCCGAGCACCAGCAGGGTCAGGATCAAGGTCGTCATCGGTCGTTCCTTTGTCGTTCGTTGAAGGAGTCAGCAGGTTCAGCTCGAGCTCAGCGCCTCGACGGGCCGCATGCGCGCCGCGCGCAGGGCAGGGGACACCGCGGCCACCATCGCGCCGACGCACGTCGCGCCGACCACGATGAACGGCACCGCGGGCAACAACGTGGGCATCACGCGGAAGAAGCCCTGGCCCTCGCCCATCGACACCGTGAAGCCGCCGGCGCGCCGCGCGAGGTTCACCACCACCAGCGCCACCGAGAGGCCGAGCGTCGAGCCCACCACCGCCTGCACCAGCGCCTCGAGCACGAAGAGCTGCGCCACCATCGCGCGCGTCATGCCCACCGCGAGCAGCGTGCCGATCTCCCGCGTGCGCTCGAGCACGCTCATCAGCAGCGTGTTGGCCACGCCGAAGAGGGCGATGATCAAGAAGATGAGCGAGGTGACGCCGAGAATCGCGCGCTGCACCAGGCGCAGGTCGCGCATGCCGGGGCGCAGCGCTTCCCACGTCTGCACCTCGTAGTCGCTGCCCAGCGCCGCCTGCAGGTTCTCGGCGGTGACGTCGAGGAACGCGGGGTCGTCGACCGCCACCACGTACTCGGTCACCTTGCCTTCCATGCCCAGCAGCTTCTGCGCGAACGCCAGCGGCACCGTCGCCGCGCGCTTCGACTCGAGCGGGTTCTGGCCGACCAGCGTGCCCTTGAGCTCCAGGTCGAGCGCGTTGTCGCGGCCGCCGAGCCCCTGCGCCTGCAGCATCAGCGGCACGCCCGGCTTCAGGTCGAGCGCGCGCGCGAGCTCCTGGCCGACGTGTGCGCCGTTGCGCTCGTCGGGCGTGAACGGAGTGCCCTCGAGGTACAGGTTCACCCGCGGCAGCACGCCTTCGACGGAGTGCGGGTCGACCGCCGTCATCACCGCGATGGTGCCGCGGCTCCCGTTGGTCAGCAGGCCCGAGAAGGTCAGCCGCGGCGTCACCGCCTTCACATGCGCGACCGCCTTCAGTTTCGCCTCGAGCGCCGGGTCTTGCGGCAGGTTGAACGCCAGCGGCTGCCGGTCGCGCTTCTCGAAGTAGCCGCTCTTGTGCACCTGGATCGAGCCGACCTTCGACTCGATCGCCTCCGACACCATCGACTCACCCACCCCCATCACGAAGCCCGAGAGGGTGTTGCTCATCGCCACGCCGAAGAAGAGCGCGCCGATGGTGATGGCCGAGCGCGCCTTCGCGCGGAACACGTTTCGAATCGCCAGTCGCAGGAGCATGGGTCGTTCCTTTCAGCGGCCGGCGAGCGCTTCGACGGGGCGCAGCTTGCTCGCGCGCCACGCGGGGTAGAGGGCGAAGAGCGCCGCGCCGAGCAGCGCGACCACGAAGATCGCGGCCTGGAACTTCGGGTTCACGAAGGGGAAGACGTCGACCGGCATCGTCGCGTTCGGCGGCTTGAAGCGCAGACCCTTGCTCCCCAGCAACGCGGTGAGCGCGACCGAGAGCGTCGTGCCGCCCACCGCGCCCATCGCGCCGAGCACCACCGCCTCGAGGAGGAAGAGCACCATCACCGCCTGCCGCGTGACGCCCACCGCCATCATCGTGCCCACCTCGCGGGTGCGCTCGAGCACGCTCATCAGCATGGTGTTCGCCACGCCCAGCAGCATCAGCAGCACGAAGACCGCCGAGATGATCGCCGAGATGCCGTTCTGGATGCCCATGATGGTGCGGCGCTCGGGCACCAACTTGTCCCAGGTGTGCACCTCGAACTGTGGGCCGAGGGCAGCGCGGAGCTCTTCGGCCACGCGATCGACGTGGTCGAGGTTGTCGACCGCGACGGCGACCTCGGTGACGTGGTCGTCCATGCGCAACAGGCGCTGCGCCATCGACAGCGGCACCACCGCCACCTTCATCTCGCCCGGCATGATGGCGCGCATCGCGCCGCCCACCTTCGCCAACTCGCCGTTGAGCGAGCCGTCGCGATCGGGCGCCAGCAGCACCGCCTCGCTGTCGGTGGTCGCGCCGAACGCCGTGGCGAGGGCGTCGCCGAGCACCACGTGGTCTTCGTCGAGCCGCGTGTTGTCGGTGAAGAAGTCGAAGCGCTGCGGGCAGACCTGCTTCTCGCGCACCGGGTCGATGGCCGTCGCGGCGAAGAAGAGCGCCTCGGGGGAATCCTTGCCCTCTTCGGCCGCCAGGGTCAGCGAGCCGGCGAACATGATGCGCGGGGCGATGGCCTTCACGCCCTTCACGCCCTTGATCTTCGCCTCGAGCGCCGGGTCGAGCACGAAGTCGAGCGACAGCGGCGTCGACATCACGTTCGCGAGGTAGCCGGTGCGGTGGATCTGGATCGCGCCGATGGTGCCCTCGACCGTGCCGCGCACGATGGCGCCCTGCAGGCCGTTGAGCAGCCCGCGAATGGTGCCGACCGCCGTCACGCCCATCACCAGCGCCGCCAGGGTGATGAGCGTGCGCCGCCGGTTGCGCGTCACGTTGCGGAACGCCATCGACAAAAGCGGGTTCATGGGGTGGGCCTGTAGCAGGCGCAGTGCCAGCACCCTTCCGAGCGTGCGGGGCGCGAGGCGTCGGGTCGCCAGACACCAGGTGTCGGATTCCCGACAGTCGACAATGCGAGCCGAGGCGCGCCACCATGCAGCGCGTGAACGCCGAACGGTTGAGTACGCAGAGCATCGAGGCGGCGGCGCTCGATCGCCTCTTCGAGCGCGGCCTCGAGTTCCGCATCTACCTCGGGCCGGTGGTCTTCCTGACGACCATCACCTGGCTCGCGTGGGACGCCGTGCCGTGGCGCCGGTGGATTCTGCTGACCCTGGTCGTCGTCGCCGTCGCGCGGCTCGCGTGGGTCTCGCTGCGGGCGCGGCGCGAAGGGGCCTTCGGGCGCGACCAGCTCCACCAGTTGCTGCCCATTCCGGCGACGATGATCATCTTCGTGGTGGCGACCTCGGGTGGGGTCGACAGCCCGCTCACCGCGATGCTGCCGCTCGTCGGCGTGTTCCTCTCGATGTTCCTGCGGCCGAAGGTCGGCACCATCTTCGCGAGCCTGTTCGGCGTCGCCATCTGGGTCTTCTTCTTCATCGAGCAGCGCGGGCTCGTGCCGACCTTCATTCCCGAAGACCTCGGGGGCGGGGCGCGCTTGTCGAACGACCCGATGCTGTTGTTGCGCGCGTGCCTCCTCACCCTCGCACTCGCAGTCGGCGCGTTTCTCGGGTGGGTGATGCGCAAAGCGTTTCACTCGGCGATCGAGCGCGCCCTCGAGGCCCGGGAAGAGACGCTCGTGCAGCACCGCGAATCGACCCAGACCCTCACCACGCTCGCCGCGGAGATCGCCCACGAGCTCAAGAACCCGCTCGCGTCGGTGAAGGGGCTGGCGGCGCTGGTCGATCGCGACGCGGAGGGGAAGGACAAGGAGCGCCTCACCGTGCTGCGGCGCGAGGTCGATCGCATGCAGGAAATCCTCGACTCGTTCCTCACGTTCTCCCGGCCGCTCGTGCCGCTCAGCGTCGGGCCGGTGCCGCTGCGGGCGCTGGTCGAGCAGGTCGTCGCGCTGCACGAAGGTGTCGCGGTCGAACGCGGCCTCGAGTTCCGCGTCGACGCGCGTGACGTGTCGGTCGCGGCGGACCACCGCAAGCTCCAGCAGGTGCTCATCAACCTCGTGCAGAACGCGGTCGACGTCACGCCGCGCGGGGGCGCGATCGATCTCATCGTGCGCAGCGAGCCCGGTGGCGCGGCGGTGCTCGTGCAAGACCGCGGGCCGGGCGTCACCGACCCCCAGAAGGCGTTCGAGCCCGGCGTCACCACCAAGGACAAGGGATCCGGCCTCGGCCTCACCGTCGCGCGGCAGCTCGCGCGTCAGCACGGAGGCGAGCTCTCGCTGCTCCCTCGTGACGGGGGCGGCACCATTGCCGAACTGAAGCTCCTCTCGACGCCCGCGGAGCCCACGTGAGCCGCGTACTGGTGGTCGACGACGATGCCGGCGTGCGCTTCACGCTGCGCGGGCTGTTCGAAGACGAGCGCCTCGAGGTGACTGAGGCAGCCGATGGGCTCGCGGCGCTCGCGTTGATCGAGCAGGGTGGCGTCGACCTGGTCGTGAGCGACGTGCGCATGCCGAAGCTCGACGGCATGGCGCTGCTCGAGCGGGTGCAGGCCCTCGCCGCGCCGCGGCCGCCCGTCATCCTCATCACCGCGCACGGCGACGAGCGCCTGGCGGTCGAGGCCATCAAGAAGGGTGCGTGGGACTACTTCAAGAAGCCGTTCGAGCTCGACGAGGTGATGGCCGTGGTGCGGCGCGCGCTCGCGAGCGCGTCGTTGTCGCGCGAGAACACGCGGCTGCAGGGCGAGGTGGGGCTGCTCCGCTCGATGATCTTCGTGTCGCCCGCGATGTCGCGGCTCGCCGAGCTCGTCGCGCGCGTCGGCCCGCGTGACGTCACGGTGCTGATTACCGGCGAGTCGGGCACCGGCAAGGAACGCGTCGCCGAGGCGGTCGTCGCGTGCAGCAAGCGCGCACAGCGTCCGTTCGTGCGCTTCAACTGTGCCTCGCTCACCGAGGAGCTCGCCGAGGCCGAGCTCTTCGGGCACGCGCGTGGCGCCTTCACCGGAGCGGTGCGCGCGCGGGCAGGGCTCTTCCGCGAGGCCGAGGGCGGCACGCTGCTGCTCGACGAGGTCGGTGAGCTCGGCGCCAACGTGCAGAGCCGGCTGCTGCGCGTGCTGCAGGAGGGCGAGGTGCGGCCGGTCGGTGAAGATCGCCCGGTGAAAATCGACGTCCGCGTCATCGCCGCGACGCACCGCGATCTCGCCGCCGAGGTGAAGGCCGGGCGCTTCCGCGAAGACCTCTACTACCGGCTCAAGGTGGTGACGCTCACGGTGCCGCCGCTGCGCGAACGCCCGGACGACATTCCGGTGCTCGCGCGCCACTTCCTCTCGCGCGCCGCGCGGACCTTCGGAGTGCCGCCGGCGGCGCTGACGCCTCCCCTGCTCGAGGCGCTCACCACGTTCGACTGGCCAGGCAACGTGCGCGAGCTCGAGAACGTGCTCGAGAGCGCCGTCGCCCTGTCGCCCGACGGCACCATCGACCTCGCGCTGCTGCCGAAGAAGGGCGCGCCTCCGCGAGGGCCCGAAGAGGAACCGGCGGCGGGCTTGAAGGAACGGCTCGAAGCGACGGAACGCGGGCTCATCGTCGCCGCCCTCGACGCGGCGAAGGGCAACGTGTCGGAAGCCGCGCGCCAGCTGCGCATCGGGCGCGCGACGCTGCACGACAAGTTGAAGAAGTACTCGCTCAGTCTTCGCGGAGAAGGCGATTGACCGAGACCTCGAGGTGGCTCTGGAGGTCACCCACGAGGCTCTGCACGTCGCTCTCGGTCAGCTTGAGCCGCTCGGAAATGCGCCGGTGCGTCGCCTGCACCAGCTCGTCGCGCGCGGCCGCGAGCCAGCGGGCAGCGGTGGAGCGGTGGGTGCCGTACATCGTGCCGAGCTGATCGATCGAGAGGCGGTCGACGTACGAGAGCCGCAGCAGGTTGCGCGACCGGGAGTCGAGCGCTGCCAGCGCTTCCTGGAACGCGGCGGTGAACGCGGCGCGGTGCTGCGCGCGCACGAAGTCGAGCTCGACGTTGCGACCCGAGTGCGCGACCACGTCCATCAGGCCCTCGTCGCTCACCTCGCGCCCGTTCGAGCGGTGGTTGAGCGCGAGCCGCAGCGCCACCGTGCGCACCCAGCCCGCGAGCGAGCCCTGCCCGGAGTATTCGAGGAGGCGAGGGCGCTCGCCGATGAGCAACCGCTCACGCACCAGCTGGCGCACCTCGTCGATGAAGGCGGGGTTGGCGTCGATGCTGGCGACGGCCTTGTCGATCTTCGAAATGAACTGGCCGTCGAGCGCCGCGAGGGCCGCCGGGTCGCGCTGCAGCGCCGCCCACGCCACGAACAGCTCGGACCCGCGCACCTGCTCCAGCGGCCCCGCGGTACGCGCGGCGAGAAACGCGGCGAAGTCGTGATCGTCGAGCCCCACCCCGGGCCATTGCGCGCGCGCGGTGCTGATGACCGTCACCAGCGCGTCGGCGAGCGCCTCCTCGCGGCGGCCGGGCGCGTACCTCTCGAGCAGGCTCCACTTGTCCACGCGGCGACCCTACCCGAAGCACGAACCCGAAACGTCACGCGCACGAGCCCGCGGCGCGAGCTACAAACGCCGGTCCATGAGCCACCTCAGCGAGGAGACCCTCGAGCGCATCGCCCGTGGCTCCATCGCGCCGACCGCTGGCGAGTCCGACCACCTGCAGTCGTGCCAGGAATGCGCGGCCATCATCAGCGGCCTCATGCGCGCTGACACCGGCTTCGAGGCCACCGCGCGCTCACCGCGCCGCAGCGGCGGAAGCTCCGTGGTGCACGAGGTCATCGGCCGCTACCGCGTGACGAAGCTCCTCGGCGAGGGCGCGATGGGCCGCGTGTTCGAAGCGAACGATCCCGAGCTCCACCGCGCGGTCGCGGTGAAGGTCGTGCGCGGCGCGAACAACCCCGAGATGCGCGCCCGCCTGCAGCGCGAGGCGCAGGCAGCGGCGCGCGTGAAGCACCCCAACGTCGTCACGGTGTACGACGTGGGCACGGTCGGCGAGGAGGTCTTCGTCGCCATGGAATTGGTCGCCGGCGGCTCGCTCCGTGGCTGGCTCAAGGGCGGCCGGCGCGAGTGGGCTGACGTGGTTCGCGTCTTCACTGGCGCAGGTCGCGGGCTGGCCGCGGTGCACGACGCGGGGCTGGTGCACCGCGACTTCAAACCCGACAACGTGCTCCTCGACGCCGACGGCACTGCGCGCGTGTCCGACTTCGGACTCGTGGGCGTCGAGCGCAACGCCGCCGCGGGAGCGCCGGTCGAGCCCGCCTCCAGCGCGAGCACGGCCACTCCCGCGCTCACGCAGACCGGAACGTTGATGGGCACGCCGGCGTACATGGCGCCCGAGCTGTTCGCTGGCCAGCCCGCGACCCCGGCGTCCGACCAGTTCGCCTTCTGCGTCTCACTCTACGAAGCGCTCTCCGGCCACCGCCCGTTCAAGGCGAACTCCTTCGACGAGCTGAAGGCCGCGGTGCAGCGCGGCGCTGACGTCGAAGCCCCACCGGGCGCACCGGCGTGGCTGGCAAAGCTGGTGCGCCGCGGCCTCGACGCCGACCCCGCGCGCCGCTTCCCCTCGATGACCGAGCTGGTGCGCCAGCTCGACGAGGTGCCGCGTCAGCGCCGCCGCGTGACGACGCTCTCGAGCGCCGCGGGGGTGGTGGTCGCGCTGGTCGCCGGCGCCGCGTGGCTCGCGCGCCCTCCGCCGTGCGGCGTGTTCTCGGTCGGCGACGCGTGGGGCCCCGAGCGCCGCGCCGAGGTCTCGAAGGGCCTCGAGGCGCAGGGCGTCGCACCCTCGTTGCTCGCAACCGTGCTCGCCGACCTCGACGCGTACGCGAAGAACTGGGTCGACGCGCAGTCGGGCGCCTGCCAGGCCGCGCGCGTCACCCGGGACCAGAGTGAAGAGCAGTACACGCAGCGCAGCTCGTGTCTCGATCGCCGCCGCCGCGAGCTGGGCGCGCTCACGCACCTCCTCGCGACGGCCGATCTCGGCACCGCGCGCCGCGCCGCGAGCCTCACCGGCCATCTCCCGGCGATCGCCTCGTGCGCCGACCTCGAGGCGATGAAGAGCGAGCGACCGCTCCCCGAGAACCCCGAGGAGCGCAAGACGGCCCTCGAGGTCCGCGAGATCCTCGCGCAGTGCTACGCGCTCGGTGAATCTGGCCACGAGAAGGAAGCGCTCGAACTCGCGAGGAAGGCCGACGCCCTGTTGGAAAAGACCGGCTACGCGCCGCTCCAGGCGGAGTCGAAGCTGCGCATCGGTCAGCTCCTCAGCCACCTCGACGACTACGACGCCGCAGACAAGGTGCTGCGCGAAGGTCTGCTCCTCGCGACCTCAACCGGGCAGGACCGGCTCGCCGCGAAGACGCTCGGCGTCATCGTCTCGAACCTCGCCAGCGCCCAGCGCAACGGGCCCGAGCTCGACACCACCATCGCGCTGGCCACCGCGACGCTGGCGCGCGTGGGCAACCCCGACACCGAGCTCGACGATCTGCTCTATGCCGTCGGTTCGGTGCGGCAGTTCCAGGGTCGGTACGACGACGCCGAGAAGGCCTTTCAGCAGATGCTCGAGATCCGCCAGCGTCTGCACGGGCCCAACCACCCGCGCGTGGCCGTGGCGTGGAACGCGCTCGGCGTGGTCCACGACAACCAGGGCCACCTGAAGCAGGCGCTCGAAGACTACCGCCGCGCCGAAGCCATCTGGCTGGGCTCGCTCGGCGACAACCACCCGAACCTCGCGTCCAACTACAACAACATCGCCATCGTGCTCGCGGCGCTCGGCGAGAAGGAAAAGGCGCTCGAGGCGCACCACAAGGCGCTCGAGATTCGCATCAAGGTCTACGGGCCCGAGAGCGCCGACGTCGCGCAGACGTACTCGAACATCGCCGCCGAGATGGGCGAAGGGCGCGAGGTCGAGGCGCTCGCGGAGTACCAGCGGGCCCGCGACATCTACGTGAAGCGCTACGGCGAGGAGAACGCCGATGTCGCCCGCGTCGACGAGTCGATGGGCAACGCGCTCCAGCGGCAGAAGAAGTTCGACGAGGCGATGACGTACTTCCAGCGCTCGCTGAAGGTGCGCGAGAAGCTGCTGGGCCCCGAGCACTTCGACGTCGGGCGCAGCTGCCACGCCATCGGCAACCAGCTCGGGCTGACCGGCCACCCGGCCGAGGCCCTGCCGTGGTTCGAGCGTGCGGGGAAGATCTTCGAGAAGACCTTCGGGCCCAACCACGCCTACCTTGCGAGCACGTGGTCCTCGATGGCCGACGCCTACTTCGCGCTCAAGAAGTGGGACGACGCCGCGCGGGAGTACGAGCACACGCTCAAGGTCATCAGCGCGCTCGAGTACCCCGACGACGGGTTGCGCCTCTATTGCTGGAACTTCCTCGCCGACGCGCGCGATCGCCAGGGCCGGTTCGCCGACGCGCTCGCCGCCGCCAACCAGGGCGTGGCGTTCTGCACGCGCCTCAAGACGCCGGACCCGTTCAAGTGTGGGCAGGCGAACTCGGTGCTGGCGCAGACGGCGTGGAAGGCGAAGGACAAGGCCACCGCGCAGACGGCGTTCGACCGCGGGGTGAAGTTGCTGACCGAGGCCGGTGAGAAGGGCGCGACCGAGCTCAAGGCGCTCGAGAAGTGGCGCGCGGAGCACCACTGAGCTGGCTGCAGTGCGTGTGACGTCACCCGCGCCGCACCGAGTGAAACGTCACGCGCACGGCCGAAAAGAATGCGACTTCCTCCACCGCCCCCTGTCTTCGGGGCATGAAGACCTCGCTGGCCCTGATTCCCCTGACGTTCCTGCTGGTTGCAGCCCCCGCCCAGGCTGGCCGCCGCAACGCCGTCGACGAGCTGACCGACCTGGCCGCCGATTCCGACGCCGACTGCGCCCGTACGCTCCGCCGCCGGGTCGAGGCGCTGGCCGACGCGGTCGACGACGGCTCCACCCGCAAGGTGCGTGAGCGCGCGAAGGACGTCCGCACCTTCGCCGCCGACCAGTGCCCGAAGAAGCTCGCCTCGAAGGTCCGCCGCGCAGTCGACACGCTGCTGGGCACCGATGACGACGATGACGACGACGACCGCCGTTCCCGCCGCCGCCGCCGTGCGACCGACCGTGACGACGACGACGACGACACCCGCGCCCCCACGCCGCGCCGCCGCGACTGCGGCACCGGCGACGACCCCGGCTGCAACACCGGCACCCCGATGGACGCCGAGGCCTTCCAGGGCTTCGTCAGCGCGCTCAACGCCAACCCCAACGAGCTGCTCAAGCTCGATCTCGTGCGCAACACGCTCTCGAGCCAGACGCTGACCGCGCGCCAGCTGGGCCCGGTGCTCGACGCGTTCCAGAACGAGCTGCTCCGCCTCGACGCCGCGAAGGCCGCCGTGCCGCGCCTGGTCGACCCGCAGCACGCCGTGGTGCACGCCTCGAAGTGGCGCAACAGCCTGCTGGCCACCGACTACTCGCGCCTGTTCGCGCGCTGACTCCCCGCAGTCGCAGCACGTCCCCGCAGTCCCTTCCCCAACACCGAAAGGCCGTCCCCATGTCCCGCATGCTCCTGGCAGTCGTGTCGTTTGTGTCCACCGCCGCGCTCGCGCAGAACGCCGCCATCACCGTCAACTGCGGCGAGTGCGGCCCGTTCCAGTCGATCCAGGTCATCTTCGACGGCCAGGACATGGGCGCGAACCAGCCGCTGCGCATCGTCGACGTCTCGCCCGGCGAGCACGAGCTGAAGGTCATCAAGTGGAAGTCTCCGTTCACCACCGAGGTGCTCTACACGGGCATGGTGAACTTCCCGGCGGGCACCGAGCTCCGCGCGAAGGCGACGAAGGGCAAGCTCGACGTCTACGGCAAGGGCTCCTACGTGCCGCCCGCGCCCGTGGTGACCGGCCCGACGCAAGACCAGGTCAACCAGGCGCGCGCGCTGCTCGACGACGCGAAGGACTCGCTCGACGAGCTCGAAGAGAAGGTCGAAGACGCCGACGACGAGTGCAGCGGCAAGCTGCTGGGCCGCCTCGGCTCGCTCGACGACGCCATCGTCACCGCGCTGCGCGAGACCGGCCGCAACAACGTCGACTTCGCGGTGCAGAAGGCCGCCGAGGCGCAGAAGCTCATCTCGGCGAAGTGCGAGAAGCGCTCGTCGAAGAAGTGGGGCAAGAACATCGACCGCGTCGTGGCGCGCCTGCAGAACGCCTCGCGCGCGCTCTGAGAAGAGTCACGACCCGGTGGGCGGCGCGAGGACGAAGTCGAGCCGCGCCTTCACCACCTCGCCCTCGCCCTCGAAGGTCATCGGGTTCTGCGCCGTGCCCGCCACGCCGACCAGCTTCCCGGCCCCGTCCCACGCGTAGATGCACGCGAAGCCCTTCGCGCCCTCCTCGATGAAGAACTCCGCGAACAACGAGCCCGCCTCCGACAGCGCCTGCTCGCCATACCGCGTCGGACTGGCAGGCACCGGCGTACACGGCTCGGCCTGGGCGACGAACACCGCCTTGGTCCACAGCAGCTCACCCGCCGTCCACTTGCCGACGAACTCCACCTCGGCCTTGCTCGAGGGCTTCGGCAGCCGGCTCGGGGCCGCGGGCGAGGCGACCTCCGGCTCCTTCTTGCACCCACCGCTGACCACCACGCAGAGACTCGAGAGCACGATGAAAACCGAGCGCATGCGCGACGTTCTCGCACATGACCGCGCCGGGCGGGTCACCGGAGACACGCTGGGGCGCCGGCCTGCGCGCCTGACCCGTCAGAACCATGACACGGCATCGCCAAGGCGCTGATCCACCGATGACGCGTCACGCGATCGCCGCTGGCAACGAGGTTGCTCTACCGAACACCCGACGGACGGGAGGCGCGGCGTGACGCAAGACATCCACAGCAGTGAGTTCTTGAAGGGTCGCGAGCTGCAGCGCATGCGCGCGGAGATCGATCGCCTGCGCGACGAGAACGAGCGCCTGGCCCGCCTGGCCTACCGCGACGCACTCACCGGCCTGCGCAACCGCCGCTACTTCACCGAGCGCCTCAGCGAAGAGCTCAGCCGCTTGAAGCGCAACCCGAACGGCGCGCTCTCGCTCATCTGCATCGACTTGAACGGCTTCAAGAAGCTCAACGACTCGCAGGGCCACGCCGCGGGCGACCTCGCGCTGATGATGGTGGGCCGCATGCTCGAGACGCTCATTCGCATCGAAGACGTCGCGTGCCGCATGGGGGGCGATGAATTCGTCGTGCTGCTGGCCGACACGCCGGAAGAACAAGCGCGCGTGGTGCTCGAGCGTATTCGCAAGAGCATGGCCGCGCTGGCCCACGCCGGGCTGCCGCGCCGCGCACTCGCCCTCGGGCTGGGCTCGTGGGAACCGGGTGATGACGAGGAGCGCCTGCTCGGGAAAGCAGACGCGAAGATGTACGCAGACAAGCGCGAGCCATCGGCCGTCGGGGCAACGACCCACGGACCGCTGACGACCGCCGAAGCTGCGTGAGGGGGGAGGGGCCGTCGGCGTCGGGAGTGTCGTGAGCGCCCGTGGTTGGGGAACCATCTGGGCGCATGTGACGCGGGAGCCGATGGAAAAGAGGGGGTAAGGGCGGGCGAGTCGTGGGGACGGCTCGGCCCGCTCGTTTTTTTCGTGCGCTCAACGCCTGCGCGTCACTGCGCGTGCGGGCAGTCAGTCGGCTGCGCGGTGAAGCGCACGTCCTGCTCGAGCTCGACCGTCATCGCCTGAGGGGTCGCCACGCGCGCACCCTCGGGCACCTCCGCGACCAGCAGCAGCGGTGAGGGCACGCCGCACCCATGGGAGCACCTGGGCTCGCACCACGGCACCTCGGTCGTCTTCGCGGCGTGCCAGGTCGGCACCAGCCACGTGACGTTGCCCGCGCGATCGAGCTTCACGAAGGGCGCGGCCTCGGGGCACCCGTTCGCGTCGTCGAGCACCAGCCACCGTTCGCCCCGCGGCCCGCGCACCAGGCTCCCGACGGGTTTGGCCTCGAGCCGTTCCCACCAGGCGTTGAGCAACACCGACCCCTCGGCCTTCAGCAGCCGCGCCAGCGCCGCGAGCCTCGCCTCGTCGACGCGAACCGGGAACATCGGGTCGGCACACGCGGGCAGCGCGGGGAAGTCGACGTCCTTGACCTCCAGCGGCGTGAACGGACGAAACGCCACGAGGGCGTCGCGCCCCGGTGACTCCGCGTTCGTCGACGCACAACTCGAAGCCAGGCCCGTCAGCGCCACGGCCACCAGGAGGCGCGGCGCCCGCATCAGCCCTTGAGCGCCTCGGCGCCCGAGACGATCTCCACCAGCTCCTTGGTGATCTGCGCCTGGCGGCTGCGGTTGTAGAAGAGCGTCAGCGAGCCGATCATGTCGCCGGCGTTGCGCGTGGCGTTCTCCATCGCGGTCATGCGCGCGGCGTGCTCGGCCGCGAAGCTCTCGAGCAGCGAGCGGTAGATCTTCACCGCCACCGCCTGCGGCACGAGCTTCTCGAGCACCGTCTGCGGGTTCGGCTCGTACACGTAGTCGACCTGCGAGCTCTGGCCCTTGGTCTCGGCGACCTTCGCCTCGAACGGCAGCAACTGCGCGGTGGTCGGCACCTGCGCGATGGCCGACACGAACTCGTTGAACATCAGGTACACCGCGTCGACCTCACCGTCGACGAAGCGCTTGCTCAGCTCCTTCGCGAGCGCCTCGGCGGTGGCGTAGTTCAGCTTGGCGAACGTGCCCGGGTAGTCCTTGCGCACGGTGACGCCGCGGCCACGCAGGAAGTCGCCGCCCTTGCGGCCGATGGTCGAGACCGAGACCTCGATGCCCGTCTGCTCGGTGATGTACTTGAGCGCGCGGCGGTTGATGTTCGCGTTGAAGCCGCCGGCGAGGCCGCGGTCAGAGGTGACGACCACCACCTCGACCTTCTTGATCTCGCGGCGCGTGAGCAGCGGGTGGCTGAGCGAGCCCGGCTCGGCGCGGCCGATGAGGGCCGACATCACCGCGTCGAGCGTCTGCGCGTACGGGCGGGCGGCGATCACGTTCTCCTGCGCGCGACGCAGCTTCGCGGCGGACACCATCTTCATCGCCTTGGTGATCTGCCGGGTGTTCTTGACCGAGCGGATGCGCTTGCGGATGTCGCGGAGAGAGGCCATGGCGGTCGCGCGCTTAGAGGGCAGGGAAGGGCAAGTCAATCGCGACGTGCGTGCCCTGCCAGCCCCGGTTCTGTGACGAATGCGGCGGCCTGCTGCCCCGGCAACTCGTTGATGGAACGGGTCTTCTGCCACGTTCCCCACGGTGCGCACCTTGCTATACCTGCTGGGCTTTGAACCCCTCCCGCCCCTCGTGGTTCCTGATCAGCAGCGCGCTGGCCGCGTCGACGTTCATGGCGACCTTCGCCGGCTGCGATTGCGGCCGCAGCAACCTGATGAACACGCTGCCGCCCGACGTGCGCGTCGACACGTACAGCCAGCAGGCCGCCTCGAAGATCGACGTGCTGTGGGTGGTCGACAACTCCGGCTCGATGGCGCCGCGCCAGGAAAACCTCGCGCGCAACTTCGGCTCGTTCATCACGGAGTTCACGAAGAACTCCATCGACTACCGCATCGGCATCACGACGACGGACATCTTCAAGGAAGCCGGCCGCCTCGTCGGCAACCCGAAGATCCTGAACCCGCAGACGCCGAACATCGCCACCGTCTTCGCCACCAACATCAAGGTGGGCATCAACGGCAGCCCGTACGAGGTCGGCCTCGACGCCGCGAAGCTCGCGCTCGATCTCCAGGTGCAGGCCAACGACGCGGCCATCATGCAGTGCAAGACCGCGTGCCCGATGACGATGAACGCGCAGTGCCAGGCGAAGTGCGACTCCGACCCGCCGGCGTTCCAGTTCCTGCGGCGCGACGCGTATCTGTACCTCATCTTCGTCAGCGACGAAGAAGACCGCTCGAGCCAGGACGTGCGCTTCTTCTACCGGTACTTCGAGACGGTGAAGGGCATCGGCAACGACGGCATGGTCACCACCGCGGCCATCATGGGCGACGTGCCGAGCAACACCTGCGGCGCGACGCCCGGCACCCGCTACAAGGAACTGTCGGATCTCACCGGCGGCGAGGTGGGCAGCATCTGCGACGCCAACTTCGCCGCCACGCTCGCCAAGCTCGCGCAGAACGCGGTGGGCCTGAAGCGCAAGTTCGCGTTGCAGGTGAAGCCCAACCTCCAGACGCTGCAGGTGCGCCTGCGCTACCCGTGCAACGTCGCGGCGGAGCAGACCGCGCCGTGCGCCTCCGTCGACAAGAAGGCGTGCACCGGTGCGCCGGTCGACTCGATGAACCTCGTCTGCACGCCGAAGATGGGCGCGCCCGACGGGTGGACCTACGAAGAGGGCGGCAACCTCGTCTACTTCGCGGGTGACTCGGTGCCCGGGCTCTCCGCACAGATCGAGCTGCAGTACTACGAGGAAGGCAAAGGTCCGTGAGAGGCGCTCCGTTCGTCTTCGCCACCGCGTTCGCCGCGCTGGTGCTCACTGCGTGCCCC
The DNA here is from genome assembly GCA_046351675.1 of Myxococcaceae bacterium. GTDB lineage: Bacteria > Myxococcota > Myxococcia > Myxococcales > Myxococcaceae > Archangium_A. Next base: position 268,051 of record JAXLYB010000007.1, on the reverse strand, counting down.
GGCTGTGACGGCGGCAACCTGCAGCAGGTCAAGCCGCGCCTCTCGCCGCCCGGGTCGCCCGTCGACTTCGGCACCATTCCGGTGCTGAACAAGAACGAGGTCGAGATTCCCCTCACCAACGTCGGCCGCGCGAAGATGACGGTCAGCAACGTCGCGGTGCAGAAGACCGACGGCATCTTCACCGTGAAGTCGGCGCCCGACATCATCGAGGGCGGCGAGACGCGGCCCATCGTGGTCGTCTTTCAGCCCACTGCCGAGGCGAGCTATTCCGACACGCTGGTCTTCGACACCGACGACGACGAGAACGCGCACCTCGAGCTCTCGCTGGTCGGCGTCGGCAGCACGCGCGCCATCATCGGCGTGATGCCCGCGATGCTCGACTTCGGGCGCGTGGCGGAGTGCGCCTCGAGCGTCCAGCTCCTCTCCATCCAGAGCAAGGGCACCGCCGACCTGGTGGTCGAAGACATCGCGTTCACCGACGACACCAACCCGGCCTTCACCTTCGTCGGCTCCACGCGCACGCCCGCGACCGTGAAGACCACCGACATGAACGGGCTGCCCGGAGAGATCCAGCTCACCATTCGCGTCGCCGCGCCCGCGGGCAGCACGGGCCAGCTGACCGGCGGCGTGCGCATCAGGTCGACCGACCCCGACCAGCGGGAAATCGTCGTGCCGCTCAAGGCGACCGTGAACCAGGCGCCCATCGCCAGCATCGGCATGCTCGGCAACGGCGCGCCCGGCCAGCGCGTCACCCTCGACGGCACGCTCTCGAGCGACCCCGACAACGACGTGCCCCTCACCTACAAGTGGACGCTGCGCAGCAAGCCGCTCGCGTCGAACACCGTGATCAGCATGGCTGATCAGCCCACCACCGACATGACGCTCGACCCGATGGTGCCCGGCCAATACGAGGTGCAGCTCGACGTCACCGATTCGCAGGGCGCGAAGTCGTGCATGCCCGCGCGCGCCACGGTGGTCGCCTCGCCGGCGCAGAAGCTCCTCGTGGAGATGTTCTGGGACAACCAGGTCACCGACCTCGACCTGCACGTGCTCAACAACACGCAGTCGGTGCTCTTCACCGCGCCCGACGATTGCTACTACCAGAACCGCACTCCCGACTGGGGGCTGATGGGCCCGATGGACGACCCCGAGCTCGTGCGTGACGCGCTCACCGGCTACGGCCCCGAGGTCTTCGGCTACGTCAACCCCATCGACACCACGTACCGCATCTTGTCGGTGTTCGAGAACGAGCACCTCGCGACCAACCCGTCGAGCAAGGTGACGGTGCGCGTGTACCTCTTCGGCGTCTTGAAGGCCGAGGTCTCCCGCACGCTCGGGCACGCGGGCGCCATCTGGGAAGTCGCCGACGTGACCTGGCCGTCGGGCGACGTGACGGTGCTGCCATGACGTCTCGCTGGCTGACCCTCACCGCCCTCGCCGCCGCGCTCTGCGCGTGTCCTCCGCCCAAGCCCGTGGAAGACGCGGGCACCACGCCCGAGTGCACCACGCGCTCGGAATGCGACGCCGGCATGGTGTGCACCACTGATCAGTACTGCGCGCTGTGCAGCACCTCGGGCCAGTGCAGCGTGAAGGAAGAGTGCAACGCCGACTCGCGGCTGTGCCTCCTCCGCTCGGGCTGGGGCTCGCAGTGCGCGTTCAACGCCGATTGCCAGGCCGGCTCGTGGTGCAAGCAGGGCCTCTGCCAGGCGCGCTCGCAGGTCTCGCTCTGCCCCGGCGGCATGAGCAGCGAGTGCCCGCAGGGTGAGCGCTGCAACCAGGTGAACCTGGTGTGCGAAGAAGACCTCGGCTGCTCGACCGACGGCGACTGCTCGGCCGGAGAGATCTGCAACACCGGCTCGCGCGCCTGCCAGCCGCGCTGCACCGTCGACACCCAGGCCACCGTCTGCAACGCGGGCCAGCGCTGCGTGAACGAGAAGTGCGTGCAGTGCGCCACCGACACCGAGTGCGGTGCGGGGCTCACCTGCGACTCGGCCGGCAACTGCTCGGCGGGCTCCCGCTGCTACACCGACCGCGACTGCCCGGTGCCGCTGGTGTGCCTGGTGCAGACCGGCGCGTGCCTGCAGAAGGCGCCCGCGTGCCGCAGCGACGACAACTGCGCGTCGAACCAGCGCTGCGACGTGCCGAGCGGCAAGTGCATCCCGCGCGACTGCCAGCCCGACCCGTACGAGCCGAACAACGACGACGCGCACGCGTTCGGCGTCGCGCCCGGCGCGTACCGCAACCTCACGCTCTGCCCGGGTGACGTCGACTGGTATTCGATCGCGCTCGCGCGTGGCGACCAGCTGGGCGTGAACGTCGACGCCGACCCGTTCAGCGAGAACAACTTCACCACCGTGGTGAAAGACGGCAGCGGCCGCACGCTCTCGGGCGGGCACCTGCTGGTGAGCTACGTCGCGCCGCAGCCGGCCACCTACTACGTGCTGATCAGCACCACCGACCCATTCCAGCCGTACGACGTGACGTTCCTCAAGTCGCGCGGCACGCCGTGCGACGACGACAACCTCGAGCCGAACGACTCGGCGGGCCAGCCGACGCTGCTCAACTCGACGACCCAGGCCGACGGCCGCATCTGCCCGCAGGACCAGGACTGGTTCAAGATCAACGTGCCCACCGGCCACGACGCCGTCGCCAAGCTCATCAACTACTCGGCCTCGGGCGGCCTGCTGCGCCTGTGCATCTTCCAGGGTGACGGCGTGTCGCTGCTCGGCTGCTCGGCCGACGTGATGCCCAACATCACCGTGCCCTTCGCGGCGCTCACCTCGAGCGCCATCGTCATTCGCGTGGTCGGAGACAACACGCGCGTCGCCAACTCGTACACGCTGTCCGTGGAGTTCCCATGAAAGCGCCTGTGCTCCGCCTCGCCCTCGCCGCGCTCGCCATCAGCGCTGCCGGTTGCTCGTGCAAGCCCACCACCACCACCGACGGCGGTGACGGGTCTGACGCGTCGGTCGACTTCGACGCCGGCTTCGACGCAGGCCCCGGCGACGTCGACGCCGGTGAAGACGACGCGGGCCCGCCGCCCGAGCTGCGCGTCACGCGGTTGCTGCCTCCCCGCGGCGCGTCGGCCGGTGGCACGCCGGTCACCATCGAGGGCACGGGCTTCTTGCGCGGAGTCGCCGGCAGCGTCACCCAGGCGCGCCCGCTCACCACCATCAAGCTCGCCGGCAACACGGTGCAGGACTTCCAGATCATCGACGACCAGACCATCGAGATCCGCACGCCGCCCGGAGTGTCGGGTGGGGCGAGCGTCGCGATGCAGAACCCCAACGGCTCGTTCGTCTGCAACAACTGCTTCACCTACTTCGATGAGCTGAACGTCACCGCCTTCACGCCGCGCTCGGGCCCGCTCGCCGGCGGCAACGAGGTGACCATCACCGGCCAGGGCTTCACCAACGACACCCAGGTGCTCTTCGGCGTCTTCTCGAGCCCGCGCGTCACGTTCGTCTCGGCCACGCAGCTCAAGGCCATCGCGCCCCGCGCGCAGACCGCCGACGTGGTCGACCTCGTCGTCTACAACAAGAACGGCGTCAACACACAGCGCCGCGGCTACAGCTACCTGGCCGACGTGCGCATCACCGGCATCGCGCCGGTCACCGGGCCCATCGCGGGCGGCACCACCGTGACCCTCACCGGCACCGGCTTCACGGGCGCCACCGCGGTGAAGTTCGGCGCCACCGACGCGGCGAGCTTCAACGTCGCCTCGGCCACCTCGCTCAGCGCCGTCACTCCGGCAGGAGCCGCGGGCGCGGTCGACGTCACGGTCGTCACGCCGGCCGGCACGTGGACCACGAAGAAGGGCTTCACCTTCTACGACCCCGCGGGCCCGCTCGCGGTGTTCGCCGTCTCGCCGCGCCTCGTGCGCCCGGGCGACGTGGTGACGCTCACCGGCCAGGCGCTCGACTCGACCGCGCTCACCGTCACCATCGGCGGCGTCACGGCGACGGTCGGAGCGGCGACCTTCTCGACTGCGCAGCTCACCGTGCCCGCGCGCGGTGCGGCGCCGCGCGTGTCCGACGTGCAGGTCAACGCGCTGCCCGTGCTCACCGGGGCGGCGACCTGGCGCGTGACGCTCGCCTCGCTCTCGCCCGACCACGGCCCTGCCGCTGGAGGCACCGCGGTCGCCGTCACCGGCTCCGCGCTCCCGCCGTCGGTGCGCGCGGCCGTCGGCACCTTCGACGCGACCAACGTCACGGTCGCCTCGGAGACCTCGCTCACCCTCACCACCGCCTCGGGCTCGGGCGGCGCGGCGAGCGACCTGTTCGTCGTCGACTCGAGCGACGTCGAGAACGACGCGTTGCTCGGGGCGGCCTTCACCTTCGAAGAGGCGCTGTCCATCGGGCGCGTGCAGCCGGAACGCGGCGCCATCGCGGGCGGCACGCTGGTCACGGTGCTCGGCTCGGGCTTCGGCGACTCGATGACGGTCTCGTTCGGCCAGTTCAAGGCGAAGGACCTGAAGTTCGTCGACAGCCACACCATCACCTGCCGCACGCCGAAGAGTTCGGTGGGCGTGGTCGACGTGAAGGTCGAGCGCCTCGGGCAGACCGACGTCCTCCCCGGCGGCTTCTCGTACTTCGACCCGCGCAGCATCTCGGGCGGCCTCTCGGGCGGCCCGCTGGTCGGCACGCTCAACATCACGGTGCTCGAATCGACGCAGGGCGCGTACGGCACGCCGGTGCCCGGCGCGACGGTGATGCTCGGCCTCGACCCCACCACGCCGTACCAGGGCGAGACTGATCAGCGCGGCCAAATCACCTTCAGCGACCCGTCGCTGGTGAAGGCGCAGACGGTCACCGTCTTCAAAGACTTCTTCGAGTCGGCCACCATCACCGGCGTCAACGCCGAGAACCTCACGGTCTTCATCGCGCGCACCGGCGGTGGAGAGCCGGGCTCAGGCATGCCGCCTCCGGGCGTGCCGCCGTCGACCATCGCGGGCCGCGTCACGGGCTTCAAGTCGCCGCGTCCGCTGCTGACGGGCGAGTCGCTCGAGGCGCGCGTGTTCGTGGCGCAGACCTCGCTCTATGGCGGGCCTCCGTTCGGCAACGGCCCCGACAAGTCGCGTGAGAAGTGGCGCGTCACGCAGGACGGTGGCGACTACCTCGTCTACACGGGCGCGGGTCTGCGGGCGACCTACGCCATCCTCGGCATCGTGAAGGGCATGAACTTCACGCCGGTCGCGATGGGCGTGAAGCGCGGCATCACCACGTCGCCCGACAACCCGGCCACCGGCAAGGACATCGTCATCGACATGTCGCTCGACGTGAGCGTGCCCATCACCATCGATTCGCCGGTGAGCTTCGAGGGCACGTTCGGGCCGGAGCCGGGCTTCAACTCGGTCTACTCGTGGCTCGAGCTGGGCGCGGAGGGCTTCGTGCCCAACCCCAACAACTGGGGCACTGGCCTGGGCACGTCGAGCAGCGTGGCGTCGGCGAGCCCGAACCTCACGGCGCCGAACTTCCCACACCTCGACGGGTCGAACTTCATCTTCATGAACGAGTCGGCGAGCTCCACCACGTACCCGGTGAGCTACTACTTCCGCCGTCAGCCCGGAGACCTGCGCCAGGGCGTGACCATCGGCCCGATGTTGCCGGCGCCGAACATCCAGCAGCCCCTGACCACGTTCACCGGCGTCATCGCGTGGACCATCGACCCCGGCCCGGTGCCCGACCTCCACAACATCCAGATCCTGCGGCCCACGCTGTTCGGCAACGTCACCGTGTGGAGCATGGTGCTGCCGGGCACCGAGACGCGCGTGCAGGTGCCGCAGGCGGCGCTCGACAAGCTGAACCGCGAAGAGGCGGGCAACCAGCTCTTCATCGCCATCTTGAGCAGCCGCTCGCCGAAGTTTGCGTACAACCAGTGGACCTACGACGGTCTCTCGGGCGTGAGCTGGTCGAGCTACACCATCGCGTTGAGCGCGGGCTTCACTCCTTAAAAGGCGTCATGAACGGCAAGTCGCTCGCAGTGCTCGGCTTCACGGTGGCGTTCGCGTTCGGCGCGACGCTGGCCGGCTGCCGCGATCCGAAGCTGGCGGGGAAGGGCTGCCGGCAAGACAGCGACTGCGGCTCGCCGACGTCGGCCTTCCGCTGCGAGACGCAGACCGGCGTCTGCTACTGCCGCACCGACGAGGCGTGCCCGGGCGCGCAGTTCTGCAACGTGGCGGGCTTCTGCCAGGACCGCTCGGGCTGCGAGACCAACCTCGACTGCGCGGACACCGCGACGTTCTGCGACACGGCGAGCGGCCAGTGCATTCCGCGCGGGCGCTGCTCGTCGGACCTGCAGTGCATGCTCGGCGAGGTCTGCGACACGGTGCGTTCGCGCTGTGTCGAGGGCTGCCGCAAGAACGGCGATTGTCCCGGCACCAGCTGCCGCTGCGGAGACGTGGCCTGCGCGTGCACCGGCAACACGCCCGAAGAGCTCGCGCGCTGCACCATCGGCACGTGCGACCCGAACTTCTGCGCCGACAACTCGTTCTGCCGCTTCGGGGAATCGTGCGGCGTGCGCCCTGACGCGGGGACGCCGCGGGCCATGTGTTACGACGACTACGACACGCGCCTTCGCCCGTACTGCGACAACTGCACGTTCGGTGGCGGTGTCAGCATCTGCGGCACCGGCCCGAACTACTGCCTCGTCGACACCCGCAACCCCGGCAATTACTTCTGCGGCTCCGACTGCGGGGCGGGCCAGTCGTGCCCGCGCGGCTACTCGTGCGAAGACGTCATCGTCGTGCTCACCCAGTGGGCGTGTTCGCGCAGCAACCCGTCGTGTCCCACCAACCCGCAGCTGCCGTGCATGACCGACGCCGACTGCAAGCGCGGTGGCTCGTGCGCGAAGGCGCCGGGTCAGCCGAGCGGGTACTGCGCGGGCGCGTGCTCGGTGGCCGAGGGTGATGAGAACGGCTTCTGCACCTGCCAGGTCGACGAAGACTGCGCGCAGGAAACGTGCACCGCGGGCGAGTGCAGCATCAGCCGCCGGGCGTGCGTCACCGACCAGGACTGCCGGTCGATCAAGTGCGTCGACTTCGAGGGCGGTGGTGGGTGCCTCATCGGGCAGAACTGCGCGCCGGCGAATGGCCTGTCGTGCAACGACGTGAAGCGGTGACCCGCGCGCGATCGTCAGCCGGGCATGGGTGGTGACGTCGGCCGCTCGTGAGCAAGCTCACGTCTGAAGAACTCGCCTCTCTCATCGTTGATGCGATCGCGTTTCCTCGATTGCTCGACGAATCGAGCAGTGCGTCGGCGACGCTGTTGCTCGAACGAGAGCTCGAAGCCCTCAAGGCGCGCGGCGCGTACTCAGGCACCGCTCACAGCCTTTCGACGAGTGAACTCGCGAAGAGGCTGATCGGCGTGGCCGTCGTTCGAGGTTTGCTCGTGCCTCGCCACGTCGAGCTGGCGACCCGTATCGCGGAAGAAGAGATCGATGTCTGGAAACAGCTGGATGGCTACTGAGCGGCTGGGATGCCTGAGTCGTTCTCCAGTGACTCTCTCGCTTTGGAGGACTCGGTGATGGCTGGTCGGGCTCCGACGTTCGACGAGGCTCGCCTGCTTCGTGCGCTCGCTGAGATCGCTGGTGAGCCGGCCAGTTGGGTCGACGCGCTCCGAGTCGAGGACATGAACGACGGAGGCATGGGCTCGCTCCGCGTCCTGCCAGGCCGCGAGTCGCGAAGGGGCGGCATTCGTTGCACGGCCTGTGTCCAGTTCACCGACGAGGACGGCATCGAGGTGATTGCTTCGCTCTACGCCAGCGCTGGCGGAACGCCCTTCGAGCTGGACGTGTGGAAGACCGACTTCAGCGCCGTGATTCGGATCGCCGACGAGTTCCGGAAGGTCGTTGAAGCGTGAAGGCGATGGAAAACCGCAGCCGCCGACCAATTCCTGAGCCCCGGCGTCGCGCAACCCCGCGATCCACGTCGGCTCGGACGCGAGCACGAGCGATGCACGAGCACACGGCATGAACCGCGCTCTGCTCCTCGTCCCGTTCGCCGCCGCACTGTCCGCCTGCAGCGGTGCGAAGTGTGAGACCGCCACTCCCTCGGTCGGCGACGTCTGCATTCCCCGCGACGGTGGGCTCGCCGCGAATCAACCCCTCGTGCTCGAGCAGCAGACCTGCGCTTCGGCGTGCGAGCTGTCTCGCACCGACAGCTGCAGCGGCTCCGTCGCCGGCGGCACCATCACGTTGACTGCGAGCTCGAGCGTCTGCGCCGACATGACGCGCGCCTGCCCGGCCATCTGCGCGCTCAAGGTGCTCGACTGCACCATCCCTCCGCTCGACGCTGGCACCTACAGGCTCGTGGGCGAGGGCCTCGACGCGTCGATTCTCATCAGCGACATGGTGACCGCGACCCGGTGCGCCGTCAGCACTCCGTGACCGCGCACTTGCGCTTTGCCGGCGGGCGACGTTTCCTGTGGCTTGCAGCCACGTTCATGGAGCGTTCGAGCACAACCAGAGCATTATTCATCTGGTTGTGGACTTCATCGGCGGGCCTGGAGACAACGCCGTCTTCTTGTGTCCCGAGTGTGCCGACAAGTCCCGCGGAATTGATCCGGCCAACGACGTGCCGGGTGTCGAGTGGATTGGAGAGTGCCTGGAGCACTTCACCGAGTGGCACGCGCGAGTGGGATCTTTCGTTCTCGCCGATCGAGTCATGGCGGCACGGACGCTCGGTGTGCAACTTGTCGATCTCGAGTCACAGAAGGAATTCGTCGAGGTGAGTCGGCTGGTTTCTTGATCTCTCCCCGATCCAGCGTTGGATCAGCGCGTAGCCACCTGTTCCACGCACCGGAGAGACCGATGAACGAGCGCAACACGACCGAGACCAGCACCATGGAACGCCGCACCGCGAAGACCCCCTCGAGCATCTGGGGCGAGATCGTGGTCGAGCCGACCTGGCGCCCGCAGGACAAGCCGAAGGTCGAGGAGTCCTGGCTCCGCGTGAACGGCTACCTGCCGGACCGCCGTCAGCGCTGATCAGCCGTCGCCGGGAGCAGGCGCTGAAGCACCGCGGTGAACAGCGCCACGCCCGCGCACCCGATGACGTTGTACCAAAGGAAGCCGATGTCACTGGCCAGCCAGGTCACCACGACCACCGCCTGCGCCAGCAACGTCGCGATGAAGACCGGCGTGCCGCGCGCCGACTTCGAGAAGAACCCCACCAGGAAGACGCCGAGCATCGGGCCGTAGAAGATCGACCCCAGAATGTTGACGGCCTGAATCAGGTTGTCGACCTGGCTCGCGAACATGGCAAACGCCATCGCCATCGCGCCCCACGCCACGGTGAACCACCGGCCCGCCCGCACGCGCTGCGCATCGGTGGCCGCCGGGTTCCACGTGCGGCGGTAGAAGTCGACCACCGTCGTCGTGCCCAGCGCACTGAGCGCGCTCGCGGTCGCCGACATCGCCGCGCACAGAATCACGGCGAGCAACAACCCCACCAGCCCCGGCGGGAAGCGCGTCATCACGAAGGTGAGGAACACGTAGTCTCCGTCTTTGACGTTGGCGCGCGGGTTGATCTCCTTCACCAGCTTGCGCGTGTCTTCGCGCACCGCCTTCACGTCCTTCTCCACCGCGCGCAACTGCGCCACCGTCGCGTCGTCGCGCTTCACCAGCCACTGGTCGATCAGCCCCCGCCGCGCTTCGAACAGCGCAGCGTGTCGCGCCTCGAGCGTCTGCACCTCGGCCGCCCTCGATGAGTTGCGCGCGCGCTCGAGCTCCGGCGCATTCCAGAACACCGGAGGCGCCTGGAAGAGGAAGAAGACGAACACCAACACGCCGACGAGCAGAATCATCAACTGCATCGGCACCTTGATGAGCCCGTTGAAGATCAACCCCAGCCGCGTCTGTCGCAGCGATTCCCCCGAGAGGTAGCGCTGCACCTGCGATTGATCAGTCCCGAAGTAGGCGAGCGCGACGAAGGTGCCGCCGGTGATGCCCGACCAGAAGGTGTACCGGGTCTCGAGCCGCGGAGTGAAATCGACCGCCTGCAGCTTGCCGAGCGCGCCGGCCAGCCCGAACGCGTCGCGCACCGAGAGCCCGTCGGGCAGCGTGAAGAAGACGAACACGAAGGCCAGCGCCATGCCGGCGAGCATCACCGTCATCTGCAGCTGCTGCGTCTGGCTCACCGCGCGCGAGCCACCCGACACCGTGTACGCGATGACCGCCGTGCCGATGACGAGGTTGGTCCACATCAGCGGCCAGCCCAGGACCGCGGAGAGAATGATCGCCGGTGCGTAGATGGACAGCCCGGCCCCCAGCCCGCGCTGCAGCAAGAAGATCAGCGCCGTCAGTTGTCGCGTCTTCAGGTCAAACCGCTGCTCGAGGTACTCGTACGCAGTGGTCACCTTCGCCCGGTAGAAGAGCGGCACGATGGTGGCCGACAGAATGACCATCGCGATCGGCACGCCAAAGTAGAACTGCACGAAGCCCAGCCCGTCGTCGAAGCCCTGCCCGGGAGTCGACAGAAACGTGATGGCGCTCGCCTGCGTCGCCGTGATCGACAGGCCGATGGTCCACCACTTCGCGTCGGTGCCGCCCTTGAGGAACTGGGTCGCGTTCTGCGCGCCGCGCGTCTTCCACACTCCGTACGCGACGATGGCGCCCAGCGTGCCGAGCAGCACCGCCCAGTCCACCGCCCTCACGCGAAGCTCCAGCTCAGCCACGCCAGCAGCGCGACCTCGACCACCAGCGCGCCGAGCACCACCGCGTACGCCCGAGCCCAGCTCTCCTCGCGCTCAGCTTCCATGGTCGAGCAGGTTCGCGAAGAGACGGTACGCGCCTGGCACTCCGGCCGGCAGCTGACGGAAGAACGACAGCCCGGTGTACACGAAGCGGCCCTTGCCATGCCGCGCGACGAGCACGCTCCCCTTGCTCGGCGGCTCGCCCGGGTCGTTCATGCTGACCGGGGTCTCGTAGCGCGCGTCCCACTTCGTCGCGAAGTAGAGGCCGCGCTCCTGCACCCAGCCGGCGAAGTCGGCGTCGCTCAAGGCGTTGGGGCTCTTGAAGATGACGTGCGCCTCGCGCACCACCGCCGCCGTCTCGTCGGTCACGCGGTCCTGGGAAATCTCGAACGGCCACGGCCCGAGCTGCGCCGGCACCGAGCTCAACCAGTTGCGCGTGTTGTACTGCGCGACCAGCGTGCCCCCGTCGCGCACGTAGTCCATCAGCCGTGTCTGCACCTGCGGCAAGCGCGCGTTGACGTTGTACGCGCGCACTCCGATCACGATGGCGTCGAACTGCGCCAGGCGCTCGGTGCGCAACGCCGCGTCGCTGAGCAGCGTCACCTCGTAGCCCACCTGCCGCAGCGCCGCCGGCACCTCGTCGCCCGCTCCCGGCACGTACCCCACGCGCTGCGTGCGACCTCGCTTCAGCTCGAAGCGCACCACGCGCACCTGCGCCGGCGCGAGCACGGTTTGAAACGGAATGTGCGCGTATTCCACCCGCGTCAGCGAGCGCGTCGCGTTTCCGTTGACGAGCACCGACAGCCGTCCGTCGCTCTTCGGAGGCTTTACCTTGAAGCGCACCGTCACCTCGTCACCCTTCTTCGCGAGCGCGAAAGGCAGCGACGCAGGCTCGGTCGTGGCGCCGTCGAGCTTCACTTCGCCGCGCTGGTCGTCGGCCTGCGCGGTGAGCGTCACGTCGAGGGTCTTCGGCTGCGCGTCGGTGAAGAGCAGCAGCTCGCTGGCCGGGCGCGCCACCACCGCCGGCAACACCTCGATGGGGCGGTAGCGCTCGCCGACGGTCGGGTCCGTCCACTTGAAGTACGCGGCGCGCTTCAACGAGAACGACTGCGCGCCCACGCTGAAGCGGTACTCGACGGTGAAGGGCGAGGGCAGCTCCGGCACTTCGAACGGCTGGCCCTCGGCGATGGTCCACGTGCCCGGCGACGGCGGCTGTTCGAGGAAGAACGGCGACGAGAGCGGAGTGTCGTTCGGCACCTCGACCTTCAGCTCGAGCTGCTGCGCCTTGCCGCGTTCCAGCACTGCCTGCGGACTGGCGCTCGTCCCCAGCACCTGCACTCCGTCGAGCTTCAGCGCCGCGCTCGAGCGATTGAGCGCGACCACCTTCAGGGTCACCACGCCTCCCGGCACCACGCTCGTCGTGACGCTCGCCGCCTCGACGAACAGCCCCGCAGAGTGGGCGATGACCTCGGTCAGCTCGCCGAGCTTCTGCTCCTTCCACGGGTGGGCCGGCACCTTGCGCAGCTCGTCGAGCGCGGTGAGCAACACCGGCAGCGACTTCGACGGGTCGTCGACCTGGAACTCGTTCGCCGCGCGAGCGAGCAGCGCGCTGACCTTCTCGGCGCCCGGCACGCGCGCCCAGGTGGCATCGATGCCATCGAAGAGCGACGTCTTCGCCGGCTCACCGTCGAGCGGCGCGAAGTTCTCGACGCTGCCGTCGTGAATCGGCGCCGCACCGAAGCCCTGGCTCTTGTGCATGCTGCGGCTCAGCGCCGCGAGCTCCCCGTACGAGCGGCCCAGCAGTGGGCTGTAGAGACTCGAATCCCAGAACACCGTGCCGGGCGGGAGCTTCACGTTGCCCTCGGGCGACCACGCGTTCCACACGATGCGCCGGGCCTGCCAGGGAGGCAGCCCCTGTTCGGGGTGAAACGCCGGGTCGGCGGCCGCCTTGAAGGCCTCGAGCGCCAGCCGCGCCGACGCCGTGTGGTGGCCATGCGTACCGCCGGCCTCGAGCGAGAAGCGCGTGATGATGAGGTCTGGCCTCAGCGAGCGAACGATGAACACCGCGTCCGCCAACACGCGGTCGTGGTCCCACGTCTGCAGCGTCTCGTCGATGCTCTTCGAGTAGCCAAAGTCCCTGGCGCGCGTGAAGTACTGCTCGGCGCCGTCGACGCTGCGCGCCGCGAGCAGCTCCTGCGTTCGAATCACGCCCAGCAGCGGGCCCAGCTCGGCGCCGATGAGGTTCTGCCCGCCTTCGCCGCGGGTGAACGACAGGTAGGCCGCGCGGTACTTCTTCTCGTTCGCGAACGACGCCAGCAGGCGCGTGTTCTCGTCGTCGGGGTGGGCCGCGACGTACAGCACCGTGCCGAGCACGTTGAGCTTGCGCACCTCGTTGAGAATCTCGGCGCCGTCACGCGAAGGCGCAGGGGCAGCGAGCAGCATCGACATCAGGAGACCCGTCATTTCGTTTCCTTCGAGATTCGTTCGTACAGCGCTTCGTAGCGCGCGACCGTGGGCGCGAGCCGAAAGCGCGTCACTGCTGTCTCGCGGGCCGCGGTTGCGAAGCGCTCGTGCAGCGCAGCGTTGTCGAGGAGCCGCCGCACGCTGCCTTCCATCGCGTCGACGTCGGCGACGTCGTGCAGCCACCCCGTCTGTCCGTCGGTGACGACCTCGGGCAGACCGCCCACCCGCGACGCCACCACTGGCACGCCGCAGCTCATCGCCTCGAGCGCAGCGAGGCCGAAGCTCTCGACCTCCGAGGGCAGGAGGAACACCGTGCTGCGCTGGAGGAACGGCACCACGTCCTGTTGCTCGCCCGCCAGCTGCACGTTGCGCAGCCCGTGACGGGCGATGAAGGCCTCCGCCGCCGGCCGCTCGGGCCCGTCACCCAGCAGCACGAACTGCGCGTCGCCGATGCGTCGCGCCAGCTCCAGCACGTCTTCGATGCGCTTGAGCGACCGGAAGTTGGAGTTGTGCGTCACCACCCGCGCGCGTGGCGCCATCACCGCGGGCGTGAAGCGCTCGGTGTCGACGAAGTTGGCGATGGTCTCGACCTCGACCTGCGCCGCGTCGCGCGCTCGTTGCGCCAGGAAGGCCGAGGGCGCCGTCACGGCGTCGCTGCGCTGCAGCGCGAGCCGCACCATGGGCGCGAGCGCCGGATCGTTCCCCACCGTCAGCACGTCCGTGCCGTGCACCGTGGTGACGAGCGCAGGCGCCTTCGCGCCCAACGCCTCTCGCGCCAACACCGCGCTGGTGGCGAGCGGAATGGCGTAGTGCGCGTGAATCACGTCGAGCCGCGGGCCGAGCTCGACCAGCTTCGACGCCAACGCGAGGCCGAACTCACCCTGGGGAAACAGCGGGTGCGTCGGAGTGGCGACGCGATGGAAGGTGACGTTGGGTTGGTCCGACCCGAGCCGCGGCGGCCGCGCGGCGCAGACGAAGTGCACCTCGTGCCCGCCGCGCGCCAGCGCCAGGCCGAGCTCGGTGGCGATGACGCCCGAGCCTCCGAAGGTGGCGTGGCACAGCAGCGCGACGCGCATCAGCTCAGCTCCTTCACGTCCGCGCCGAACGGCGTGACGCCGGCGAGCACCTGCGCGACGAATTCCTTCACGCCGATCCGCGCCGCGAAGCCAGCCAGCCCGAGCACCCGTTCCTGCGGAACTCCCGAGGGGAAGAGCGCGCGCTGCAGGCGGTCGACGCGCGCCACTGCGACGGCGTCGCGTTCGAGGCGGGCCCGCTCGTAGCGCGCGGCGAAGCGCTGCGCCGTGCGGGTGAAGGCGCGGCGGGTGCGCTCCAGGCTGCGCTCGAGGCCCGGGTGGGGCTCGAGGTGTTCGAGCACCGGCAGCACGCCATCGAGCAGTTGCTGCTCGAGCGTGGTGCCGGTCGTTTCGCCCGTGCGCGGTGCCGCCACCCGCCGCAGCAGCGCCTCGCGCGACACCTCGACGTCGGCCGCCGACAGGCCCAGCTCGGCCAGGAGGGCGCGCGCGCGCGGCTCGACGACGCGGAAACGTGCGCGGGGCATCACCATCGGCATCGGCACCCCGAAGTGCGCGTAGAGCGGGCTGAGCTGCGCGAAGTAGTTCAGCTCGCCAGGTCCACCCACGATGGCCGCGGTGGGGAAGAGCGTGTCTTGAATGATGGGGCGCAGCAGCGCCGACGAGCTCCAGCAGAGCGGATCCTCGCTCGACGGGCGCGCGCCGCGGTGCCGTGGCCCGTCGCGCCCCTCGGGGTGCACGAAGGACAGCGGAACGTCGCGCGCGCGCACCTGCACGTCGAAGCCCGCCGCCTCGAGCGCCGCTTCACGTTCCAAAAGCACGCGGTGCAGAACCTCGCGCTCGGCGAACGCGCGCTCGTGCACCGGCACCACCGCGCGCGCCAGCGCCTCGTCGCGCGGATCGACGATGACCAGCTCGTCGAAGAGCTCGGCGAGCACCTGCGCGAACGCATTCACCCACGTGACGTCGGGCCGGTAGTGACGCGCGAACAGCGCCACCACCTCATCGGCGTGCGGCAGCGTCTCGAGCGCCTGGCGCAACGAGGCGAGCGCTGCGTCGACGCCCGCGCCGAGCTTGATGGTCGAGACCGACGCGCGCGGCACGTGGGCCGACGCGAGCTGGATTCGCGAGAGCGCGCCCTCGCGCCCGTGCACGGTGACGTGGTCGATCTCGGCGAAGTCGTGGTCTTCGCTCTGGAGCCAGAAGACCGGAGCGCACGGCACTCCCGTCTCGGCGGTCAGCGCGCGCGCGACCACGACGGCGCTGGCGGCCTTGAACAGCGAGTACAGCGGACCGAGGAACAGACCGACCTGCTGCCCGGTCACGACCGCCACCGCGGTGCCCTGCGCGAGCCGCGTGAGGTGCTCTGCGCGCGCGACGCCCGGTGCACGCCGTCGTGCCTGCGCATCGAGCGCGCTCGCCACGCCTGGCGCGAGCGCGCGACCCAGCGACTGCCGCGCGGCCACTGCGCGCGCCGCCGGGTCCCGAAACGACGCCGGGAGGAACGGCAACGCGCGCGGGTCGCCGCCCAGAAACGCCGACCAGAAGGCCGACACCGCGAACGCCCTTACTTCCCCTTCCAGTCGACGAGGGCCTTCTTCACCTCGGCGGCGTAGAAGAAGCCATCGGGGTTCTTGCTGCCCAGCGTCTGCGCCTTCTCAGCCAGCGGCAGCGCTTCCTTGAACTTGTTCTGGCCGGCGAGCACCTGCGCCTTGACCCACGTGTTGAGCCAGGTCTCCTCGACCGCGATGGACTTGTCGGCGTACGTGAGCGCGTTGGCGTAGTCCTTGGCCTCGAGGAAGTAGCGCGCGGCCTGGGTCAGCGGGCCCGACGGGTTCTCCGACAGCTTCTTGATGTTGGCCAGCGCCTGGTCCGCGGTCTTCAGCTTCACCGGCAGCGTGACACGCACCTTTTCCCATTCGAGGTCGATGTTGGCCGCTTCGTTCGTGAAGTTGGTGACCTGGTAGGTGAGGCGCTCGCGGTTGGGAATCGCGGTCGGCTTCACCACCACGCGCACCACGTCGTTGGCCTGCGCGTAGTCGTTGGAGCCCCAGATCTCGTTCTGCTTGCTCAAGATCAACGTCCAGTCCTTCGCGCCGGGAATGGCGAAGAAGCCGTAGGTGCCGGCGGGCACTTCCTTGTCGGCGATGGTCACGCTTTCCGAGAACGTGATGCGCGTGCACTGGTTGGCACCCGTGCGCCACACCTGGTCGAGCGGCACCAACGCGCCCCAGATCTTGCGGCCCTTCACCGCGGGGCTGCTGAAGTCGATGGTGATGGTGGTCAGGCCAGCGGTCTGCACCACCTTGCCTTCGGGGCTGAGCGCCGGGAGCTTGAGCTGCGCGAACGCCGAGGCGCTGAGCACTGACAACACGACGGCCATGAGACGGAACGGCAGGAAACGGAAGCTGGGCATGTGAGTCCGGGGGAGAAGGGTCTGAACGGCCGCTCAATGAGCCGACGCGGCGCGCGGTTTCACCACACCCGTTCGATTTCGACTCACTTGATCTTCAGCTTCTCGGCGAGCTCGTCGATGGTCTTGCCGGCCTTGCCGAACAGCTCCGCGTCGTGCAGCCGCGCGTTCAGCTTCGCGCGCTCGGGCTTCTTCGAGGTCTCTTTGCCCCACTTCTTGTCGAGGTCGTACGAGGCCTCGAGGTAGTTGGCGTAGAGGATCTGCAGCTCACCGCTCTTCTGCAGGATCGTCGGGTCGGCCTCGAACAGCCGCTCGATGGCGTCGCGCTTGCGAGCGAACGCACCGTACGCCCCGTTCACCGGCGGCAGCGCCGCTTCCTTCGGGGCCGGCGTCTCCTTCACCGTCTCCTTCGGCGGCGGCGGAGGCGTCTCGGCCACTTCCTTCGGCTCGGGCTTCTCGTTCTTCGGCTCGGCCTTGGTCTCGGTCTTTGCCGGCGCCTCGGTCTTCTTCGGGTCTTCCTTCTTCGGCGCGGGCTCGGCCTTCTCTTCGCCCTCGGCCGGTGCGTTGGCCTTCGCGAGCGCCGCCTTCTTCGCCGCCTCGGCCTTCGCGAGCATCTGCTTCTGCCGCTTCTCGGCCCACGCCTTCGCCTCGGCCGGGTCCTTCGGCATCTCCTCGAGCGCACCCTCGTCGCCCTCGGCCGCCGCCTCAGCGTCACCGTCGTCCGTCGTCGCCACCGCCGCCGAACCGCCACCACCCGAGCCGAGGCCCTTGATGTCGGCGATCAGCACCTGCACGAAACCCAGGCCCGCGCCGAGCAGCGCCAGCACCGCGAGGATCTTCACGACCAGCAGCACCCACTTCACGACCTCGAAGTGCGCCATCCACTGGTGCAGCACGTAGAGGCTGGCGAGCGAACCGACCACCATCAGCAGCGGCCCGAGCGCGTTGATGAACGGAATCGGCAACGAGGCCACGATGGTGCCGATCGCGTTGGGCACCGCGACCACCAGCGCCACCGTCATCATCGCGAGGAAGTAGTTCGAGCGGCTGCGCGCGTCGTGCTTGCCCTTGAGCTTGGTCAGCACCCAGCTCGTGAGCGGGTGCCAGATGTAGCCGGTGACGATCGCGCCGATGAAGCCGCCGATCAGCGGGCCGATCGGAATGAACGACATCAGGTCGAAGTGGTGCCCGGGCCCGATGAGCATCGCCAGCCCGCGCGCGATCGACCCGAGGCAGCCGGCGAACAGCAGCGACGGCAGCGCGTAGCCAATGAGCTCGATGCGGCCCATCGGCTCCTGCGGCATCTCTTCGATCTGCTTCCGCACCGAGCCGATGGGGTTCACCATCAGCTTCGGCACGTTCAACAGGTAGTAGGCGAGGCCCTTGGGCGCGGCCACGAACATCGCGGCGAAGCCCTTCTCGGGGGGCGCGTCACCGCCGCCCTTCTCCGCGCCGCCAGCGTCGCCTTCTTCATCGGCCATGGTGCCCGACGACGCGGCGTTGCGCTTCTGCGCGGCGCTCGCCGGCGTGGTCTTCGCGTTGGGAGGAGGCGGAGGCGCCTTCTTCCCGGGCGGCGGTGCCATGCCAGGCTTGCCCTTCGAGGGCGGCGCGACGGTCTTGGCTCCCTCGTCGGGCGCGTCGTCGTCAGCCTCGATCTGCACCACCTCGAACTCCGCCTGGCCGACGTTGAACGTCGCGCCTTCCTGCAGCGCGAGCGGGCGGGGCGCCTTCTGGCCCTGCGGCACCGCGATGGTCTCGAGCAGCCACTGCCCGCCCTTCAACGACACGCGCGCCTGGCGCCGCGAGATGGCGTTGTCTTCGAGCTGCACGTCGGCGTCGCCTCCGACGCGCCCGAAGATGAAGCCCTCCGGCGGAACGACGATGTCCTCGTTGGTCGACAGATCGCGCAGCGTGACTTGAGCCATGCGCGCAGGCTTTCGCACCGCGCCGTCAGAGTCGAGCAAGAAGGGATCAGGCGCGATTGAGCGCTTCGAGGTAGCTGCCGGGCGTGGGCACGCGCTCTTCCTCGTCGAGGAACACGCGCGCACGCACCTGCCCGGGTCCGCTGATCAGCGCGTCCGTTCCCACCGGAAGCGCGAAGAACTGCGCCAGCGCCGGCAACCGCACCGCCACCTCGATGAGCGGCACCACCTTCAGCGCCTGTTCGACCTGGTGATCGTGGGCCTCGTCGTCGCAGCCGATGAACCACCCGCTGTCGCTCGGCGCGCTCGGCTCCGCGCGGCCCATCACGAAGCGCGTGCTGTGCCAGACCCGGTCGCACACGATGGCCCCGAACGCCTGCCGCGGAAAATCGGCGCGCGCGGTGAGGCCGAGGCTCTCGAGCACTTCCTTCTGCCGCCACGTCTCGAGCAGCGACTGCTCGACCGACTCGACCCACTTCAGCTCGTGCTTCAGGTCGGGCTCGAGCACGCCCAGCGTGCCGTCTTCGCGCCACGTCAGCCGCAGCGTCGCCCAGCCGAGCTGCACCGTCTGGCCCGGCTTGAACTGCGTGCCCGCCTTCACCGACGCCTCGAAGTAGCCCAGCAGCATCTTCTCGAGGCCCGGCACCGGCACGTCGTGCGCGATGCGCACCGTGAACTCCGGGTGGCCGTGCGCGGCGCAACCCGTGGTGCGGTACTCGCCGGCGCCCGTCACGTCAGCGCCCGGGCGTGCTCGGGCGGCACGCGCACCTCGACGCCGCGCTCGATGACGCGCCCCAGCCGCAGCAGGAGGTTCTCTTCCCACGGGCGCCCCATGAGGTGCACGCCCACCGGCAGGCCCGCGTTGTCGAAGCCCGCGTTCACCGAGAGCGCCGGGAAGCCAGTCAGGTTGCCGAGGCGAATGAAGCGCATCAGCGCGTCCACCACCGGCAGGTTCGAGTCCCCGTCGGGCAGCGTGTCTTCGGGAATCGGCGGCGCAGTGGTCGCGGTGGTCGGCGTGACGATGACGTCGCAGCCGGTCATCACCTTGAGCCAGTCCTTCGTCATCGCGTGCCGGTGCCGCAGCGCGTGCACGTAGTCGGTCGCGCGGAAGAACTGCCCGATGGCGAGGTTGGTGCGCGAGTCGAGGGCGAAGACCGACGGGTCGCTCTCCACCTGGTTGCGCATGCTGGTGACCATCTCCGACAAGATGATCACGGAGTGCGTCCACAGCACGGTGTTCAAGTCGGGCGCGTCGATCTCCACCACCGTCGCGCCGGCGTCGGTCATCAGCTTCACCGCCTCGCGGCAGCGCGCGACCACGTCGGGCGACGCGTCTTCGAACTGCGCCCAGCAGATGCCCAACCGCACGCCGCTCAGGTTGCCGTCGGCGTAGCCGTGGAGGTGTGGCGCCGGCTGCATCGCGCTCACCAGGTCGTGCCCGTCGGGCCCCGCGAGCACCGCGTACATCGCCGCGACGTCGTCGACCGTCAGGCCCATCGGCCCCACGTGCCCGACGTTCCAGCAGAGCGGGGGAATGCCCGTCTCGGGAATGCGGCCCCACGTCGCCTTGAGACCGGCGATGCCGCAGAGCGCCGCGGGAATGCGAATCGAGCCACCGCCGTCGGCGCCGATGCCGATGGGGCACAGGCCGGCCGCGATGGCGCCGCCGGTGGCGCTCGAGCTGCCGCCCGTCATGTGGTGGCGGTTCCACGGGTTGCGCGCCGGCCCGTGCCAGGGGTTCAAGCCGATCGGGTTGATGCCGATCTCGTTCATGTTCACCTTGCCGAGGATGACCGCGCCCGCCTGCTTCAAGCGCGCGGCCACCGTCGAGTCCTTCGGCGCGATCTCCTTGCGGAACTTGGTGCCCAGGGTCGTGACGTGGCCCTCGAGGTCGACCTCGTCCTTGAGCACCACCGGCACGCCGTCGAGCACCGAGAGCGCCTTGCCCGCGCGCAGGCGCTGCGAGCTCGCCTCGGCCGCGGCCAGCACCTCGTCGGGCTTGCGCGAGATGAAGATGCCCAGCCGCTCGTCTCGCCCGTCGAGCCGCTCGATCTCCTGGTGCACCTTGCGCACCACCGCCAACGGGTCGGCGCCCTCACGGTACGCGCGCGCGAAGGTCGCGACCGTCTCGCGCTTCGTCGCGGCGGCGCCACCAATCACGCTCGCGGCCTGCTCGACGGCGCCGGGCTGTTCACCCGCGGGCGACCTGGGGTGCGGCAGCGGGTGCTGCAGCGGCGGCGCGTCGGTCGGCGTCTTGCGCCACTTCTGGATTCCGCTGTCGGTCACCAGCTTGTCGACCAGCACCGGCCCGACGCGACTCTCGAGCGCGCCGACGAATGCCTTCAACGCCAACCCCGCCACTCGCGGCGCCTTCACTTCGTCTCGTCGGTAACCCATGGGGCGCGGACTGTACGTGAATTTTTCCGGCCCGAGCGCAGTCAGTCGCGTCATGTTCAAGACCACCTCGCTGACCCTTTCCGCCGCGCTCGTGCTCGCCTCGGGAATCGCCGCTGCTGATGGCTGGCATGGCGCGGTCTCGAACGCTCCGCTCCCGCCGCCTCCTCCGCCCGTCGCCGTGGCGCCCAGCTACGGCCCGCCCACGGCGCCGCCCGCCGGCACGTACGGCCCCGGTCACTACGAGCTGCGCACCTTCGAGCGCTGGGTGCCCGGCTCGACCCAGCAGGTGTGGGTACCGCCCAGCTGCCCCGGCCAGAACACGCCCGGCTGCGCGCACACCCAGTTCTGCGTCGCCGGCCACTACCAGGCGGTGCAGGTCGCCCCGCGGTTGGAGACGGTGCGCGACTGGGTGTGGGTGACCGACTTCACCATTCGGCACCACCAGCACCGCTGGGGCCGTCGCTGAACCAACGCGGGACGTACAAACCGCCACGGCAGGAGTAGAACGGTCGCCACGGTGTCGGCGATCACGACCAGGCCGGTGGCAGTGCTCCCTGCAGATGGGCCCCGGGCTGCCGCGCTGCGCGAGCTCCTCGAGAAGGCCAGCGTGCCGGTCGCCTCGCAGCCCTCGCCCGAGCTCGACGTCGCGGTGGTCGATCTCGACGCGCCGGGCGCGCAGGCCGCCCGTGACGAGCTCGCCCGGGTCGCTCCGCGCACCGCGATCCTCGCCGTCACCACCCCCCGCACCGGTCTCGACGCGTCGGTGCTCGAGGTCGTCGCGCCCCAGGCCCTCGAGTGGGAACTCGTCGCGCGCCTCAGCCACCTCCGCGTGCGGCTGGCCACCCTGAAGGAAGGCCGCCAGCGTCAGCGCGACCTGCAGGTGCTGCTCGAGCTCACCGCGCGCTACGCCGAGGCGACCGAGGTCAGCGGGCTCCTGCATGACGTCACGCGAAGGCTCGCCGAGGAGATGCAGATCGACCGCGTCGCCCTCGTGGTGGTCGATTCCGAAAAGCAGGAAGGCACCATCATCGCCGCGAGCGACGACGCCGGCCTGTCGGACCACCGCATCGAGCTTTCCCGCTACCCCGAGGTGCGCGAGGTGCTGCGCACCAACAAGCCGGTCATCGTCGAAGACGCGCCCAGCCACCCGCTGCTCGAAGACGTGAAGGCCTCGGTCGCCGCGCGCGGCATTCGCAACCTCGCCGCGTTCCCGCTGGTGGTGGGCGCCGAAGTGCAGGGCGTGCTGCTGCTGCGCCGCTCGACCGTCGGCCCGTTCAACCCGCGCGAGGTCGAGTTCCTCACCACCGTCGCGCACGCCACCGCGGTCGCGTTTCGCAACGTGAAGCAGCTCGAGCGCATTCGCAGCCAGCGCGAGAAGGAGAAGTCGGCCCGCATCGCCGCCGAAGAGCGCGCGGCCGACCTGAAGCGGTACGCCGCGTACTTCGATGACCTGAGCGACGGCGTCGCGATTCTCGACGCGCGCGCGTCGGTGCTCTCGCTCAACCCCGCGGGCCTGCGGCTGCTCGACCTGAAGCCCGGCGAGGCCGAGGGGCGCCACATCAACCTGGTCGCCAACCCCAGCGACGAGGCGCTGCTGCTCGACGTGCTGTTCGCCGTCAGCAAGGGCGAGGTGAAGACCGACATCGATCTCCACGCGCGCACCTCGCTGGGCCGCAAGCTGACGCTCTCGGTCTCGGCGGCGCGGCTGCGCGCGGGCGGCGACGGGGTGGCGATCCTCACCATGCGCGACGTCACGCTCCAGCGGCACATGGCCGAGGAGCTGCGCCAGACGAGCGACTTCCTCGAGCGGCTCATCGACTCCTCGGTCGACGCGATCATCGCCGCCGACATGAAGGGCAACATCATCGTCTTCAACAAGGCCGCCGAGGTCATCTGCGGCTTCAAGGCGTCCGAGGTGATCGGCAAGCTGAACGTCGCCCAGCTCTACCCCGAGGGCATGGCGCGCGAGCTGATGCGCAAGCTGCGCGCGCCCGAGTACGGCGGGGTGGGGCGCCTGGCGTCGAGTCGGGCCGAGATCATCGCCCGCACCGGAGAGCGCATTCCGGTCAGCCTCTCGTCGTCGATCATCTACGAGGGCACCCGCGAGACCGCGACGGTCGGCATCTTCACTGACCTGCGCGACCGGCTCTCGCTCGAGCGCAAGCTCACCGACGCCGAGGCCCGCCTGCTCGAGAGCGAGAAGAACGCGGTCATCGTCGCGCTCGCCGGCACCGCGGCCCACGAGCTCAACCAGCCCCTGACGTCGGTCATGGGGTACGCCGAGCTGCTCAAGCGCAAGATCAAGGAAACCGACCCGACCTGGCGCCCGGTCGACATCATCCACCGCGAGGCCGAGCGCATGGCGGAGATCGTCAAAAAGATCGGTAAGATCACCCGGTACGAGACCAAGGCGTACGTCGGCAGCGCGAAGATCGTAGACCTCGACAAGGCAGCGGCGCATGAAGAGTGAGCCGAACATCTCGACGCTCCCCGCCACCCCCGAAGGCGCCTTCGAGGCGTTCTTCGATCTCGTCGACGCGCCCGCCGCCCTCTGTGATCTCTCGCTGCGCATCGTGAAGGCCAACGCGCCCTTCGAGGTGCTCTGTGGCGCGAAGGACCTCGCCGGGCACGACCTGGGCGACTACGTCGAGCCCGGCGCCCTCACCATTCCCGGCGAGGGCCGCAGCGACGAGATCGACGTCACGTGCAAGACCGGCCAGCTCGTCTCGCTGACCATCACCCGCCGCGGCCGCAACGTGGCGGTGATCGCCCGCCGCCTCTCGCCGATGCTCGATTCACTCGCGGCCGCCGGGCGCGCGCTGCTCGAGCAGGCCCGCGTCGAGACCGCGCTGCTGGAAATCGGCCGCAACGTCGCCGGCGCCACCAGTGAAGAGGAGCTGGTCGCCACCGTCGCCCGCGGCGTGAAGGGCCTCTTCCCCGGGCGCGCGTTCTGCGTGCGCATCGTCGACCCGCGCACCTGCCACCTCACCTCGCTCTACGCCGAAGGGCGCATGCGCGATGGCCAGCGCGACGTCTTCCACCTGCGGCGCTCGATGGTCGAGAAGACGCACCTCGAGACGCGCGGGCTGCCGGCCGATCGCGTGAGCATCACCACCGGCGAGCTGCCGCTGCTCTTCCAGGGCTCGGTGCGCGGCATCGCGGCGCCGCTCGTCGCTTCGGGCCAGCTCTTCGGCGCGGTGAACATCGAGTACCCCGCGGGCCTGACCGCCGACGTGCTGACCGACGAGCGCATCCTCATTCAGCTCGCCAACCAGGTCGCCGTCGCGGTGCGAAACGCCAAGCTCATCGACGAGCTGACGTTCATGCGCAAGTACCTCGAGGAACTGCTCGAGAACGCGAACGCGCTGATCCTCGTCGTCAACCGCGAGGGGCGGGTGGTGGTGTTCAACCATGCGCTGGTGCAGCTCACCGGCCGCGCGAAGGCCGACGTGCTGGGCACCGACATCACGCACCTCATGCCCGAGGGCGAGCGGCTCAAGCTGCTGCGCGTGTTCGGCGCGGCGCTGCGCGGGCAGCCGGTGTCGGGCGTGGAGTCGGCGCTGGTGGGCAAGAACCAGCGCGAGATTCGCATCGCCTTCAACACCTCGGCGGTGATGAGCCAGTCGGGCGAGGTCGAGGGCGTGATGGCCATCGGGCAAGACCTCACCAAGATGCGCGAGCTCGAGCGCCAGGTGATCCAGGCCGAGAAGCTCGCCTCGCTCGGGCAGCTCGCCGCGTCGGTGGTGCACGAGATCAACAACCCGATGACCGCGGTCTCGACGTACGCCGACGCGCTCTGGCAGCGCGCGCGCACCGCGCCCAACGCCGACCCGGCCGACGTCGACAAGTACAAGCGCATCGTCGACAACTCCGAGCGGGTGCTGCGCTTCACGCGCGACCTGGTGAGCTACGCGCGGCCCGCGCAGGAAAAGCCCGAGCTGGTGCAGCTCAACACCGTGCTCGAGAAGGCCATCAGCTTCTGCGACCACGTGCTCCACAAGCACGGCGTGAAGCTCGAGAAGCAGTTCCAGCCGGTGCCCGACTTCATGGCGGTCAGGCAGAACCTGGTGCAGGTGTTCGTGAACCTGATCACCAACGCGTGCCACGCTACGCCCTCGGGCGGCAAGGTGACGGTCACCACCACCGTCGACGGAGACCAGGCGAAGGTCAGCGTCGCGGACACCGGGTCGGGCATTTCCCCCGAGACGCAGGCGCGCATCTTCGAGCCGTTCTTCACCACCAAGCCCGACGGCAAGGGCACTGGCCTGGGCCTGTCGATCGTGCAGGGCATCATGGAAAGCCACGGCGGCTCGATCAGCGTGAAGAGCGAGGTCGGCAAGGGCACCGAGTTCACGCTGACGCTGCCGATGGTCAAACCGGTGTGAGGACGCGCGAGCTCAAGTCGTTTCAGCCGAAGAAGAGCGACGATGACGCGCAGCCCGAGGGCGATCGCGATCTCCGCGCGCGGCTCGAGACGGCACAACACCAGCGCCGCTCAGCTGAGATTCACCTCGAGAAGCTGCAAGACCGCCTCAAGCTCGTCGAGGAACGCCTCGAGAAGACCGAGCGCGAACGCGATCGCCTCGCCGCTGAGCTCGCGAAGTTCGCGACCAACGCCCACCAGCAGGGCGGCTCGGGCTTCAGCGCGAAGGACGTGAGCGAGCTCGTGGCCTGGCTCAAGAAGCGCTGACCCTCGAAGCAGACTCCGACGAGTCAGGCTTCGCGATCCATCTCCGCGAGGAACTCGTCGCGCGTGAAGACGCCCTTGCGCTGCAGGATTCGCAGCAGCGCCCAGAAGCGCCGCTCGAGCTTCTCGGTGTCGGTCTCCTCGTCGGTGCGCCCGCCGAAGAGGAAGTCGAGGTCCTTGGCCACCGAGTCCTTCACCTTCTTCCCGGCGACGCCCGGCATCGCGTTCAAGCCCGAGGTGATCTCCTCGCCCATCACCATCGGCGGCTCGTCTTCGACCGGCGCGGGCTTCGGGGCCGGCTTCGGCGGCGGCGGCGGCGCCACGCGAGGCGGCGCGCTCTGCACCCGGGCCGCCGCTTCCTCGGGGCTGACCTTGTGGTACCAGCGCAAGATCGCCGCGCGCACCTGGCTGTGCGTGCTCACGTACGGCGCGACCGGCAGGCCGGTGGTGAACTCGATCTCCTCGATCGCGGGCTGGTTGAGCGGGTCGCTCATCGCCACCAGCAGCTTCTTGTCCTTCGTGCCCTTGCCGTCGATCGCGAAGGGGAACAGCTCGTGCTGCTCGCAGAAGCGATCGCGGAGCATGTGCACCGCCGCCCATTCCACCTGCACCTGCGAGAGGTCGACCGTGCCCAGCTGCAGCGACTGCGCGAGCACCTGCGCCAGCGCCACCTCGCTCAACACGCCCTGCGCGATCAACGTCACGCCGAGGCGCTGCCGGGTTTGTTTCTGGCCGGCGAGCCCGGCGTCGAGCTGCGCTTTCGTGATCGCACCGCGCTCCAGGAGCAGCTCACCGATTCGTTTGCGCGCCATCGCGTGCCGCCTAGCACGGCCCCGCAGATGGCGCGAAAAGCCCAGCCGCTCTCGGGGCCTGAGAATCGACGCGCGTCGCGGCAGGTTGCCTTGACACCCTTTTTGAGCGGGGCCTAATGTCCGCCCGCTTTTCCGGTTTCTGATCCGGAATCTTCGGAGGCAACAACACAATGACGCTTGCAACGCTGGGCATTCTCGCGGCCGAGGCCGCGGCTGAGGGTGGTTCTGAGGGCGGGTTCTTCTCCGGTATCGCGGAGGCGTGGAACGAAGGTGGTTGGCCGATGTACCCGATCGCGATGACGTTCGTGATCGGCCTCGCCATCACCGTCGAGCGCGCGATCGTGCTCTTCGCCACGGCGGCCATCAACAAGGACGGCTTCATCCGCGGGCTGAAGAAGCACATCTACGCGGGCGACCTCGACAAGGCGATCAACTACGTCGCCGGTCAGAAGCCCACGCCGCTCACCAACGTGGTGAAGGCCGGCCTGATGAACGTCCCGAAGGGCCAGGAAGAAGTGCAGGCCGCGCTCGACGAGGCCTCGCTCCGTGAGACCCCGCGTCTCGAGGCGCGCACCGGCTACCTCGCGATGCTCGGCAACGCCGCGATGCTCATCGGCCTCTTCGGCACGGTGCACGGCCTCATCGGCTCCTTCAAGGCCGTCGCGCACGCCTCGCCTGCCGACCGCGCCACCATCCTCGCCGGCTCGATCGGTGAAGCCATGAACTGCACCCAGTTCGGCCTCGTCTCGTCGATCCCGCTCCTCATCTCGTTCTCGGTGCTCAACGGCCGCACGCAGGGCCTGATCAACGACATCAACGAGTCGTCGGTCTCGGTGCTGAACCTGATCGTGCAGAACCGCGACAAGTTCAAGAACATGAGCGTCCCGGCGGCCGCCGAAGAGTAAGCGTTTCAGTCATTTGGGCGGGGGAGGGAACTCCATCGCCCAGGTGCTGTCTGGCTTCTTCGAACGCGTAGAAACGGAGCTTCAACATGGCCGGTGGCATGGACATGGGCACGGGTGGCAAGGGCGGCAAGAAGCCGCTCGACACCACCATCAACCTGGTGCCCTTCATCGATCTGATGGCCGTCACGATCGTCTTCTTGATCATGACTGCCGTGTGGACGCAGCTGGGGCGTCTGCAGGTCTCTCAATCAGGGCAGAGCAGCAGCGAGCAGGAGCCGCCTCCGACTCAGCTCCAGCCGATCACGCTGCTCATCACTGAGAAGGACCTCAAGCTCACGGTTGGCGGTTCGCAGCTCGACCCCATCGCCATCACGCGCGATGGCAAGGGCCGCATCGAGATCGAGAAGCTGATCATCAAGCTCCGCGAGCTCAAGACGCAGCAGCCTGACCAGGCCGCCATCACCCTCTCGACGGAGGACGCGGTGAAGTACGAAGACCTCGTTCGCCTCATCGACACGGTCGTGCAGGACGGCACCAACCCCCTCTTCCCCTCGGTGTCGGTCTCGCCGGCGTCGTCGTCGTAAGGAAAGCAAGCCACCATGGCGATCGTCTCTCCAGGAAAGCGGTACGGGGTGCGCCTCCAGCACTCCAAGGTGTTCGGCCACGGGCTGCACGGCAAGAAGTCGGTGTTCTCCGACCTCAACGTGACCCCGCTCGTCGACATGTTCGTCATCCTCGTGCTCTTCCTCATCGCGAACTTCTCCGCGACGGGCGAGCTGCTCTCGATGTCGAAGGACATCCAGCTGCCTGAGGCCGCGCACACCGACGAGCTCACGCTCGCCCCGGTCGTGCAGGTCAGCCAGGTCGAGGTCGTCGTCTCGGGCACCACCATCGGCCGCGTCGATGACCTGTCCCGCGAGGACTACCTCAACATCCCCGCGCTCGAAGAGCGTCTGCGCGAGATGAAGAAGCAGTTCGAAGACCTGCACAACCAGGCCGGTGACCAGGGCGCCTTCAAGGGCGACGTGAACATCCAGGCCGACAAGCAGGTGCAGTTCCGCATCATCAAGAAGGTGATGTTCAGCTGCGCGTCGGCTGGCTACGGCAACATCTCGTTCGCCACGATGGCGGCCGGCGCCGAAGACAAGGACAAGAAGGGCGAGACCGCGATGCGCTGAACCAGCGCTTCGTCGTCGCCGTGCGGACGGGCTCGAGGGCAACCTCGGGCCCGTTTCGTTTGCGGGCTGGAACCTGCGTGCGCCGAGCGTGTCAGTTCGAGCATGGCGGGTGGACTCGACCTCGGTGGCAGTGGCGCAGTGAAGGGACGCAGGCCGCTCGACGCGGCCCTCAACCTCGTGCCGTTCATCGACTTGATGGCGGTCACCATCGTCTTCCTCATCATGACCGCGGTGTGGACCCAGGTCGGCCGGCTGCAGCTGGCGCCACAGACCCACGACGACAGCTTCCACGACGTCGTGGACCTGCTGCCGGTGCAGCTCGTGGTGCTGCCGGGCACGCTGAGGCTGAGCGTCGGGCGCGACCAGCTCGAGGCCGTGCCCATCACGCGTGATGAACGCGGGCGCATCGACGTCGCGCGCCTCGCGGCTCAGCTGCGGCAGCTCAAGCAGGCGCAGCCCGAGCTCACGGCCATCACCATCTCTTCGGGCGACGAGGTGCCCTACGCCGACCTGGTGCGCGTGCTCGACACCGTGATGGCCGACGCCCAGGGCGAGCTGTTTCCCTCGGTGACGGTGTCGCCGGCGAGCGCTGGCTGAGCCAGGGCTCCACGGGTTTCCCTTCGGGGGCGTGCGTGCTACGGCCCAGCCGCCATGGAACTCGTTCACAAGCTGAAGGAACTGCTCGACCCGAACTACCTGATCCAGGCGTTCGGCTACCCGGGCCTGACGGCGATCGTCTTCCTCGAGACCGGGGCGATGGTCTTCTTCCTTCCCGGTGACTCGCTGCTCTTCATGGCCGGCCTGTTCGCGGGCAACGGCAACCTGAGCCTGCTGTACCTCTTCCTGCTGCTCATTCCGGCGGCCGTCATCGGCGATGCGCTCAGCTACACCATCGGCTCGAGGGTGGGCCCGGCGCTGTTCAACAAGCCCGAGAGCCGCTTCTTCAAGCCGCAGCACATGAAGGCCGCGCAGGACTTCTACGAGAAGCACGGCGGCAAGGCGATCATCCTCGCCCGCTTCATGCCCATCGTGCGCACCTTCGTGCCGGTGGTCGCCGGCATCGGCAAGATGCCGTACCGCCGCTTCGCGATGTTCAACATCGTCGGCGGCGTCTCGTGGGTCGTGTCGATGACCGTCGCGGGCTACTTCCTGGGCCAGTTCGAGTTCGTGAAGAAGCGCATCGAGCTCATCGTCATCGGCATCATCTTCATCTCGATTCTGCCCGGCATCATCGCGTGGCTGCGCGCGCGGTCGGCCAACAAGGACGCCAAGCCGGGCGCCGCCTCGACCACCACCTCGGCCTGAGATGAGCGACGCCCTCGAGCGCGCCCGGGCCGGAGTGAAGCGGCTCAAGGTCTTCCCCCTGCCGCCGGTGGTGTTGCTGCCCGGCTCGGCCGCGCCGCTCCACATCTTCGAGCCGCGCTACCGCGAGCTGGTGAAGGACGCGGTGGCTTCCGACAACCTCTTCGCGCTCGCGCAGGTGCTGCCCGGCCAGGAATCGCTGATGTCGGGCAAGCCGGGCCTCGAAGACATCGTGTGCATCGGCGCCATCACCATGCACGAGCAGCTCGAAGACGGGCGCTCGAACCTGGTGCTGGTCGGCGTGGTGCGCGCGCGGCTGCTCAAGGAACTCGCCGCCGGCACGCACCTCTACCGGGAATTCGAAGCCGAGCTCCTCGAGGACGAGCGGGTCGAGGCGAACGAAGACGAGAACCTCCGCCGCGCGGTGGTCGAGCTGGTCGCGCGCGTGCCGCAGCCGGTGGGGCAGCGGGTGGCGCAGGTCACCTCGCGCGTCACGGGCGGGCAGCTCGCCGACGTGGTCGCCAGCACCTTCATGCAGGACCCGGCGCAGCGCTACGAGGTGCTGCGCGAGACTGACGTGCGCGCGCGGCTCGAGATGGTCACCGAGGAGCTGCTCTCGCTCGTCGGCCACATCAAGCCGAGCAAGCCGACCGGGCTGATGAACTGAAGCAGCGCCCCGGCTGCGCGCGTTGCGCCTTCCGTCGAGGGGCTGCAGTTTCTGCGCTCGCAGCCCCACCAACCCCCGAAGACGAGGTTCGTCCGCGTCTTGCAGCGGCGGGTGGGGGGAGGCGCCATGACGCAGCAGCCCCCAGCGCCACCGTTCGATGCGCGTCTCTCGTCGCTGCTGGAGTTCGAGCAGCAGCTGGAGTCCCGCTTCCGCGCTGCGGAGGTCGAGGCGCACGCCGCGCTCGAGGCCGCCCGGGCAACGCTCGCCCGCGCCCGGCAGGAAGGCCTGCGCGAGGCTGAAGGTCTGGCGGCCGAGCACGATCGCGCCGAGCTCGCGACACACCAGGCGGCGCTCGAGGCGATCGAGGTCGAGCGGCGCGCCGCGCTCGCCCGGCTCGAAGCGCTCGAGGAGTCCGCCATCGATCGCCTGGCGCGGCGGGTCCTCGAGCGCGTCATCGCGCCCCCGACAGGAGGCGCGCCGTGATCGTGCAGATGACCCGCGTGCGCCTGGCCGGCCCGGGCAACCGCCTCGAGGCCGTGCTGGCCTTCGTTCAGAACCTTGGCCTGCTGCACGTGGTGCGGCCCGAGCTGCCCGGGGCGAGCGGCGCCGGCCTCGTGGTGCCAGGCGCGCAGACCCGCGCCGCGCGCCATTGCCGGCGCCTGCTCGATGACGTCGAGGGGGCGCTGACGCTCCTCGGGCTCGGCGTGCCGCGCCTCGCGCCGCGCGCGCCGAGGTCGGTGGCCGAGGCCGCCCGCTTCGCCCGCCGCACCCGCCGTGCCGCGGCGCGGCTCGAGCGCCACCGCGCGGCCCTCGACGACGAGCGCGTCATGCTGCTGCGCTACCGCGAGTTCTTCACCGCCTTCGAGGCGTTGGTGGGGCACGAGCTGACGTGGCCCGACGGCCAGGCCTTCTACGTGGTGCTGCGCGCGGGGGCGTTGACCGCCGTCGCCGAGCTGCGGCGCGCGCTGGCCCGGGCCGTGGGCGAAGAAGTGGAGCTGCTCGATCGCCCGCTCCCGAGCGGCGAGATCGCGGTGCTGATCCTCGCGCCGAGTGCGGGCGCGCAGAAGGTCGCCCGCCTCCTGTCGGAGTCGCGGGTGCAGGAGCTGCCCGCCCCGCCGGGGCTCGGAGAGAAGAACCTCCTGCGCGCCCTGCCGGCGCTCAAGGCGCGCATCGCCGAATTGCCGCGCGAGCTCGAGGCCAACGAGGCCGAGCGCCGCCGGCTCGCCGACGCGGTTCGCCAGCGGCTGGCCGAGCTGGCGGTGTGGCTGCACGACCAGCTGCTGATGCTCGACGCGCGCGCACAGGTCCACGCGGGGAAGTACCTGTTCGTGCTCGAGGGGTGGGTGCCGCAGACCGAACGCGAGCGGCTGCAGCAGCGCGTGGCGGCCGAGCTCGGCCCGGAAATCGTCGTGGAGTTCCTCGGGTCAGAGCAGTGGCGGGGCGAGAGCGCCCCGGTCGCCCTCACGAACCCGCCGCTCTTCCGCCCGTTCGAGCTCGTCACCCGCATGCTGCCGCTCCCGCGCTACGGCACCATCGACCCCACGCCCTTCGTGGCCATCTTCTTTCCGATGTTCTTTGGCCTCATGCTCGGAGACGTCGGCTACGGCGCGCTGCTGGCCGGCCTGGCGGTGCTGCTGCGCTTCAAGTCGACGCCCGGGACCAGGCTGCGCGCGGTGGCGGCGGTCGCCGGCGCCTGCGCGGCGTTCGCGATCATCTTCGGGGTGCTGTTTGGCGAGCTGTTCGGCACGCTCGGCCACGCGTGGGGCATGCGGCCGCTGTGGTTCAACCGCGAGGAGGCGATCGTGCCCTTCCTCACCCTCGCCGTGGCGCTGGGCGTGGTGCACGTCACCCTCGGCCTGGTGCTGGCGGTGGTGACGTCGTGGCGACGCGGACACCGGCGTGAGGCGCTCGGCCGTGGCGTGGCGGCGCTGATGGTGGTGCTGACGGTGGTGGCGCTGCTGGCGGCGTTCGAGCAGCTGCCGGCCGGCCTGGTCACCCCGAGCGTGATCGGACTGCTGGTGGCCTTCGTGGCGCTCATCGCCCTGGAGGGCATCGTGGCGGTGGTCGAGCTCTTGTCGACCTGGGGCCACGTGCTGTCGTACGCGCGCATCATGGCGCTGGGCACGGCGTCGCTGATGCTGGCCGTGGTCGCCAACCGCATGGTGGGGGCGATGGGGAGCGTGGTGGTGGGCGTGGTCTTCGCGCTCCTCTTCCACCTCGTGAACTTCGCCATCGGGCTCTTCAGCCCCACCATCCACGCGCTGCGGCTCCACTACGTCGAGTTCTTCGGGAAGTTCTTCAGCCCGGGCGGCACCGAGTACCGGCCGCTCGCGCACTGGCAGCAGTGAAGGAGGCACGACATGGACACGGCAATCCTCGCGATTGGTGCAGCGCTCGCCGTCGGGCTGCCTGCGCTGGCGACGGCCTGGGCGCAGGGGCGCATCGGGCCCGCGGCGGCGGCGAGCCTGGCGGAGAAGCCAGAGCTCTCGACGACCGCCATCATCCTCCTCGCCATTCCCGAGACGATGGTCATTCTCGGCTTCGTGGTGGCGGTGATGATTCTGCTTCGCGGTGGCGGCGCGGGGTGACCCATGGGGCTCGCGGACCTCGAGGCGCGGTTGGAGCGCGAGGCCGAACGCCGCGTCGCGGAGCTGCGCGCGCGCACGCAGGCTGAGGCCGACGCGGTGCTCGCCGAGGCAGGGCGCGCGCGAGAGGCCGAGCGTGACCGCGCCCTGGCCGTGCGCGGGGCGACCCGTCGGGCCCAGCTCGAGCGTGAGCTCGGCGCGGCCCGGCAGCGCGCACGCAGCGATCGCCTGCGCGCGCAGCACGCCCTGCTGGCGCGGGTGTTCTCGCGCGCGGCGGCGTTGATCGAAGAGGTCGGAACCTCTGACGGGTACGCCGCGGGCCTCGGGGCGCACCTCGCGCTCGCGCTGCGCTACTTCGAGGGGGCCCCGGCCGTCGTCCGCTGCCGGCCGGACCTCGCCGGCGCGCTGCGAGGGGCGCTGGCGGCGCACCCGGCAGTCGAGCTGGCCCCCGACCCCGCGCTCCCCCCGGGCTTCAAGGTGTGCGCGGGCGACGACCGCGTCGTGGTGGACGAGACGCTCCCTGCGCGGCTCGTGCGCCTTGCGCCCTGGCTCTCGGTGCGGCTCCTCGCGGAGGTGTCGCCATGACCGACTTCATCGCCGTCGCGGCGCGCCTCGCGCCCTGGCTCTCCGCGCGGCTCCTGCGGAGGTGTCGTCATGACCGACTTCATCGCCGTCGCGGCGCGCCTCGCGCCCTGGCTCTCGGTGCGGCTCCTCGCGGAGGTGTCGTCATGACCGACTTCATCGCCGTCGCGGCGCGCGCGAGGGGCCTGCGCCGGCAGTTGCTGACGCGCGCCGAGCTCGAGGCCCTGGCCGCTCACGACGCGGCCTCGCTGCCGCGGGCCCTCAACCGCAGCGGGAAGCTGCGCGCGCCGCTCATCGACAACGCCAGCGTGCCCGAGATCGACGGCGCCCTGCGCCAGACCGTCAAGCGCCACCTCGGCACGCTCGCGCGGTGGGACGGCGCGGCGCCGCTCGTCGAGGTCTTCGCGGCCGACCAGGACCGGCGCAGCCTCCGTGCCCTCATTCGCGGCGCCCAGCAGGCAGCGAGCGCAGACCTGCGGCTCGCCGGCCTCCTCGCGACGCCGTCGTTGCCCGAGCGCGCGCTGACCGGGCTGGCGCGCCAACCGACGCCGGCCGCCGTCGCCGCGCAGCTCTTCGTGCTGCGCCACCCCGACGCGGGGGCGCTGACCACGCTCACCGCGCGCAAGGCGCAGCCCGACCTGTTCGCCGTCGAGCTCGCGCTGCTCCACGGCTTCGCGGCGCGCGGCGCGCAGGGCGCTCGGCGAGGTGACCAGAACCTGCGCCGCTTCGTCGCCCACCGCCTCGACGTCTCGAACGCGCAGGCGGCGCTGCTCCTCGTGGGGGCGCGCGAGGTGGAGCCCGCCCGGTGCTTCGTGGAAGGAGGCGCGTGCCTCGAGAAGGACGCGTTCCTCGCGGCGGCGCGCGCCGAGACCCCGCGTGAGGCGATGCTGCAGCTGCGCCAGGGCCTGGCCCGCTCGCCCCTCGCGCGGCTCGTGGCGCCGGGCGACGAGGGGCCCGTGGACGCCCTGCGGCTCGAGCGAGCGGGCGCGGCGTTGTTGCTCGACGAACAGCAGAAGGCCGCGCGCGAGGACCCGCTGGGCTCCGGGCCGGCGCTGGCCTTCCTCCTGCGCCTCGAGGTGATGGCGCGCGACGTGCGCCGCATCGCCTGGGCGGCCGCGCTCGGGGCGCCGGCTTCCGTCGTCAAGCCCGACCTGGTGACGCCATGGCCCTGAGCACTCCCACCGCCGCGCCCGTGCGCGTCGTCTGCCGGCCCGCGCAGGTCAGCGGCTTTGCCCTCGCGGGCCTCGAGGCCGACGTCGCGCCTGACGCCGCGCGCGCCGCCGAGCTGCTCAAGCGCCTCGCCCTCGACGCCAGGGTGGGCATGGTGCTCGTCGACGAGCAGCTCCATCGGGCGCTGCCCGCGGAGCTGCGGCAGCGGCTCGACCGCCTGGCCCAGCCGATGATCACTCCCTTCCCCTCGCCCGCGTGGGACGAGGCCGGCGCCGCGGAGGACTACGTGTTGGAGATTCTGCGACAGGCGATCGGTTACCGCGTGAGGCCACGGTGAGCGCCCACGGTCCACACCCGGCGTTGGCCCGCGTGGTCGGCGCACTGGCCGAGGCGAGCGGCATGGGCGACGCCACCCTCAACGAGCTGGTGCGGGTCGGCGACCGCGGGCTGCTCGGCGAGGTGCTGCGCATCTCGGGTGACCGCGCCACGCTGCAGGTCTTCGAGGAGACCATGGGCCTCGCCCTCGAGGAGCCGGTGCGGCGCGAGGGTGCGCCCCTGGCCGTCGAGCTCGGCCCCGGCCTGCTCGGCTCGGTCGTCGACGGCATCGGGCGGCCGCTGGGCGAGCTCGCGGCGCTCACCGGCGACTTCATCCTCCCGGGGGCCAACGCGCCGACGCTCGACCGCGCGCGGCGCTTCGACTTCGTGCCGGCGCGGCGCGAGGGCGACGCCGTGCGTGAAGGCGACCTGCTCGGCACGGTGCAGGAGCGCGGCGGCTTCGAGCACCGCGTGCTGGTGCCGCTGGGCCGCCAGGGGACGCTCAGGCGCGTCTTCGCCGGCCAGCGCGGGGTGGACGAGGTGATCGCCGAGCTCGACGACGGCTCGACCCTCTCGATGCTGCAGCGCTGGCAGGTGCGCCGGCCGCGCCCCACCGCCGCGCGGCTCGACGCCAGCCGGCCCTTCCTCACCGGGCAGCGCATCTTCGACTTCCTGTTCCCCATCGCCGAGGGGGGCACGGTGGCGGTGCCCGGTGGCTTCGGCACGGGGAAGACCGTCATCGAGCAGTCGCTGGCGAAGTACGCGCAGGCCGACGTCGTCATCTACATCGGCTGCGGCGAGCGCGGGAACGAGATGGCCGAGGTGCTGCACGAGTTTGGGCGCCTCAAGGACCCGCGCAGCGCCCGGGCGGTGCTCGACCGCACGGTGCTGGTTGTCAACACCTCGAACATGCCGGTCGCCGCGCGCGAGTCGTCGGTGTACCTGGGCCTGACCATCGCCGAGTACTTTCGCGACCAGGGCTACCGCGCCGCGGTGATGGCCGACTCGCTCTCGCGCTGGGCCGAGGCGCTGCGGGAGATCGGCTCGCGGCTCCAGGAGATGCCCGGGGAAGAGGGCTACCCGACCTACCTCGCCAGCCGCGCCGCGAAGCTCCACGAGCGGGCGGGCCGCGTGACGTGCCTCGGCGCGCCGGCGCGCGAGGGCTCGGTGACGCTGATCAGCGCGGTGTCGCCGCCCGGGGGCGACTTCTCGGAGCCGGTGACCCAGGCGTGCCTGCGCGTGGCGGGGGCGCTGTGGGCGCTCGACCCGGAGCTCGCGCACCAGCGCCAGTTCCCCGCGGTCGATTGGCACACCAGCTACAGCCTGTACGCGGACCAGATGGGGCAGGCCTTCGATCGCGAGGTGGACGCGGGGTGGTCGACGACGCGCGCGGCGGTGCTCGAGCTCCTGCAGCGCGACGCCGAGCTGCGCGAGGTCGCCGGCGTGGTGGGCCCGGAAGCGCTGGAAGATCGCGACCGCTTGCTCCTGCAGGCGGCGGTCATCGTGCGCGAGGTCGTGCTCGGGCAGAGCGCCTTCGACCCGAACGACGCCTGGTCGCCGCCCCTCAAGACCTTCCGGCTGGCCCGGCTGGCGCTCGGGCTCTTCGAGGCCGGCAAGCGCGCCATCGAGCGCGGCGCGGGTTTCGGCGCGCTCGCGATTCCCCAGGCGCGTCGCGCGCTCGCGCAGCTCCGCGACGGGCCGGCCGACGAGCTCGAGGCGCGCGCGGCGGAGGTGCAGGCGCGCATCGACGGCCTGTGGAGCGCGGGAGGTGCGCCATGAGCCAGGCGCGCGAGGGCTTCGGGGTGGAGCGCACGTACCGCGGGGCGCGCGCGGCGGCGGGGCCGCTGGTGTACCTCGCCGGCGCGCAGCGGGCCGCGCTCGGGGAATGGGTGACGCTGCGCTCGCCCGGCCAGGCGCCGCTCCGCGGGCAGATCATCGAGGCCGGCCGCGAGGTGAGCGTCGTGCAGGTGCTGGAAGACACGCTGGGCCTCGGCCCGGCCGGCATCGAGCTGTCGCTGACCGGCGGGCTGGCCAGCGCGGTGGTGGGCAAGGAGCTGCTCGGGCGCGCGCTGAGCGGGGCGGGGGACCCGCGCGACGGGCAGCCGCGGCCCATCGGCGAGGCGCTGCGCCCGCTGTGGGGCGCGCCGCTCAACCCCACGCGGCGGCTGCCGCCGTCCGACTTCATCGAGACGGGCATCTCGGCCATCGACGGCATGAACACCCTCGTGCGTGGGCAGAAGCTCCCGGTGTTCTCTGGGCCCGGCCTGCCCGCCCTCGAGCTGGCGGCGACCATCGTGGAGAACGCGCGGGCCCCGCGGGGCGAGCCGTTCGCGGTCGTCTTCTGCGCCATCGGCATCACCGACCGGGAGACCCGCACCTTCCTCGACCGCTTCGCCGCGTCGGGCGCGCTCGAGCGCAGCGTGCTGTACCTGAACCAGGCCCAGGACCCGACCATCGAGCGGCTGCTGGCGCCGCGCGCCGCGTTGGCGTGCGCCGAGCACCTGGCCTTCGTGCACGGCCTCCACGTGTTGGTGGTGTTGGCCGACATCACCCACTACTGCGAGGCGCTGCGCGAGGTCGCGGCGGCGCGCGAGGAGGTGCCCGGGCGACGGGGCTACCCCGGCTACATGTACACGGACCTCGCGTCGCTCTTCGAGCGGGCCGGCGTGGTGAAGGACCAGCCGGGCTCGGTGACGCAGATCCCCATTCTCACCATGCCCGACGACGACATCACGCACCCCATTCCCGACCTCACCGGGTACATCACCGAGGGACAGGTGGTGCTCAGCCGCGAGCTCCACCGGCGCGGCGTCTTCCCTCCGGTCGACGTGTTGCCCTCACTCTCTCGCCTGATGAACGCCGGCATCGGCGCGGGGCGAACGCGCCCCGAACACCGCAAGTGGGCCGACCAGCTCTACGCGCTCTACGCGCGGGGCCGCGAGGCGCGCATGATGGTGGCGATCGTCGGCGAGGCCGGCCTCGCCCCGGCCGACCGGCGCGCGCTGGAGCTGGCCGAGGCCTTCGAGCGTCAGCTGGTGAACCAGGGCACGCAGCGGCGCACCATTTCCGAGACGCTGGAGGCGGGCTGGCGCCTGATGGACCGCGTGCCCCGCGAGGACCTGCTCAAGCTGTCCGACGAGCTCCTCGACGGCCGGCGCGCGCAGCGCGAGGCGGCCAGCAAGGGAGGGGCGTGATGGCCACCGGGAAGAGAGCGGCCGCGACGCGCTCGAACCTCGTGCGGCTGCGCCAGCGGCGCGACCAGGTCGCCAGGGGCGCGGCGCTCCTGCGGCGGAAGCGGGAATCGCTGGTCAGCGAGCTCTTCAGCCGCGCGCGCCCGGCCATCGACGTACGCCGCGGCATCGAGGACCAGGCGCGGCTGGCGTGGCGGTCGCTGCTCTCGGCCTTGTCCACCCACGGGCGGGATCAACTGGCCGCGCTCGGGTGGCCGACGCGCGAGCTGCACGTGCAGCTGGAGCCGGTCGACGTGTGGGGGCTGCACGTGGTCGACCTGCAGGCGCCACCGACCGTGGCGCGCAGCCTCGTCGCGCGGGCCGTCGCGCCCGGCCCGGGTGACGGCGTGGCGGTGCAGGCCGCCCACGACTTCGAGCGGCTGCTCGAGCTGGTGCTGGCGGCGGCGCCGAAGGAGTTCCTCATGCGGCGGCTCGGCCACGAGCTGTCGCGGGCGACGCGCCTGGTGAACACCCTCGAGCAGCGCGTGGCGGTGGAGCTCGACGCCGACCTGGCGCACGTGCGGCGCACGCTGGACGAGCGCGAGCGAGAGGAACACCTGCGCCTCAAGCACCTCATCGCGCGGCGTCACGCGAGCCCCGGCGGAGGGTGAGCCTCGAACGCAGCGTCAGTCGAGACGCCACGCGAAGTCGGTGCGCGCGTACTCGTTGTACCGGTCTTGCCCGTCGATGGTCAGGCGGAACACCCGCGTCGCGGGGAACGGGCAGCAGAGCTGGAAGGCGCGCTCCACCACGCGGAACTGGTTGGGCACCGCCGCTCCGAGCGGAAGGTCGAGCCCGCCGTGCGGCCCGCGAATGCGCAGCACCGGCGCCGCGCCCGCGAACGGGTAATCGCGCTCCACCGCGGGCACTTCCTGCGTCACCGATGCGCGTTCCTTGTAGCGGCTGTCGGCGCTGCACCTGATGTTGAGCTGCGAGACCGGCTCGTCGAGGCCCATCGGCTGGCGCAGCACCACGTTGACGCAGGTCTGGTTCGGCTGCGGGTAGAGCGTCGCCTCGTCGAGGATGACCTCGTGCCCCACGCCGTACGGCGTGCTCTCGCGCTGCCCGCCGAACTCGGAATACGCGGTCTGCGTCGGCTGGCGCGGCGTGCCCGGCTGGCCCACTGGTACGGCGACCACCACCCGCGGCTCGCGGTGGTGGTGGTGACAGCCGGTCAACGACAGCAACGCGGCGGCGAGGGCGGCACAGGTCGAGCGCATCTCCCCTCATGTTGCCGATGAGCGCGCGAACGATCCATCGATTCAACCTCCAGCCCGGGCGTTAAGGTTCGCGCCATGAGACTGGTCAAGCTCGGCCTCGCGTCGGTCAACACCTGCGTCGGCGCCTTCGGGCAGAACGTCAACCGTGCGCTCGCCATGGCGAAGGAAATGGCCGCGCAGCACGTCACCGTCGCGGTGTTCCCCGAGCAGCTCGTCGGCGGCTACCCGCAGGAAGACCTCGTGCAGTGGCAGCGCTTCGTCGATCGCCAGTGGACCGAGCTCGAGCGCTTCGCCGACGGCACCGCGACCTTGCCGCTGGTGTCGTGCGTGGGCGTCACCGTCGCGCACCAGGGCCTCCGCTACAACTGCGCCGCCGTCGTCGCGGGCGGGCGCGTGCTCGGGCTCGTGCCGAAGGAAAAGCTGCCCACCTACAACATCTTCTACGAGGGCCGCACCTTCGCGCGTGGCTCGCCCGGCATGAAAGAGAGCCACCGCGGCGTGCCGCTGGGCGACTTCCTCTTCGAGTTCGACTTCGGCGTGCTCGGCCTCGAGGTCTGCGAAGACGTGTGGAGCGCCGACGGGCCGATGCGCCGCCGCGCGTATTCCGGCGCCGAGCTCATCGTGAACCTCTCGGCCTCGCCGTTCCGCATCGGGGTCGAGGGTACGCGCCGCGAGCTGGTGTCGACGCGCGCGGGCGACCACCAGTGCACCATCGCCTACGTCAACCAGGTCGGCGCGCAGGACGGGCTCATCTTCGACGGCGGCGGGTACGTGAACCAGAACGGCCGCATGCTGCTCACGCTGCCGCGCTTCCAGCAGACGTGGTCGGCGGTGGTGCTCGATCTCGACCGCACGCTGCGGCTGCGCACCGAGAACACCACGTGGCGCGACGACAAGAAGACGTGGGCCGCGACGCACGAGGCGGTGCCGACGGTGAGCGTCGACTTCAAGACCCGCCGCGACATGCTCAGCTACCCGGCGCCGGCCAACCGCAGCTTCTTCCTCCCGGCCGAAGGGGCGCAGGTCACCGCGCGCGAGCGCTACTGCGAAGACCTGCTCGACGCGCTGTCGATGGGCATCGGCGACTATTTCGAGAAGACGCGCGGCTTCAAGTGCCTGGGCATCGCGTTGTCGGGCGGCCGCGACTCGCTGCTGACCTTGCTCATCGCGCACCGCTGGGCGGCGAAGGCGAAGGTGCCCATCGAGACCTTC
Organism: Myxococcaceae bacterium; assembly: GCA_046351675.1. Taxonomy (GTDB): domain Bacteria; phylum Myxococcota; class Myxococcia; order Myxococcales; family Myxococcaceae; genus Archangium_A. The sequence continues at coordinate 227,269 of JAXLYB010000007.1, read as the reverse complement.
TACATGCCGACGCGGTACTCCTCGCAGGGCACGCGCGACGCGGCGGCGCTCATCGCGAAGGAGCTGGGCGTGTCGTTCAACGTCATCTCCATCGACGAGGCGTTCGAGCGCGAGATGGCGGCCACGAAGGAAATGCTCGGCGAGGGCCGCCCCCTGACGCCCATCACGCTGCAGAACATCCAGGCGCGGTTGCGCGCGCAGCGCATGTGGAACTGGGCCAACACCTCGGGCGGCCTCTTCCTCCAGACCGGCAACATGTCGGAGAAGGCGGTCGGCTACACCACCATCGGCGGCGACCTGATGGGCGCGCTGGCGGTCATCTCGAACCTGCCGAAGACGGTGGTGATGTACCTGCTCGAGTACCTCTCGGAGAAGACGGGCTACCAGGGCATCAAGGCCGTTACCGCGCGGCCGGCGGGCCCGGAGCTGATGCCCAACCAGGTCGGCGAAGACGAGCTGATGCCGTTCCCGATTCTCGACGCGTGCTTCCACCTCTTCGCGGGCGAGAAGCTGGGGCCGACCGACGTGGTGGCCGCGGTGCGCGCAATGTTCCCCGAGCTGACGGCGGAGGCGGCCGAGGCGCACGTGAAGAAGTTCGTCAGGCTGTTCACCATCAGCATCTACAAGTGGGTGCAGTCGCCCATCTCGCTGCACGTGGGCAACCTCGACCTCGACCGTGAGCGGGCGCTGCAGCTGCCGGTGGTGACGCAGACCGAGTGGTGATGGACGCGCGCCGCTTCACCACCACGCGTTGGCTGGTGACGCTCGCCGCGTGCGTGGGCGTCGCGGCGTGCGGCTTTGCGGTGGCGGTGGCGTTCGGCGAGCAGCCCATCGACTTCTCGCAGGTGGGCGTCGACGGGAGCACCGACGCGCTGTTGTTCTGGTCGCTCCGGCTGCCGCGCGTGGTGTTGGCGGCGCTGGTCGGCGCGGCGCTGGCGGCCTCGGGCGCGACCCTGCAGTCGCTCTTGCGGAACCCGCTGGCCGACCCGTTCGTGCTCGGCGTGTCGGGCGGCGCGGCGCTCGGCGCGACGGTGGCGCTCGCGTTTGGCGCGGTGGTGTCGGTGTCGTTGCCGGCGCTCGCGGCGGTGTCGTCGTTCGCGCTGCTCGGCGCGGTGGGGGCGACGGTGCTGGTGCTGGCGGTGGGGCGCATGGCCGGCGGAGGGCCGGGCACGACGCTGCTCGCCGGAGTCATCTTCAACGCCTTCGCGCTGGCGATGATCACCTTCATCAAGGCGCTGGTTGCTCCGGACAAGCTGGGGGAAATCCTCTTCTGGCTCGCCGGCTCGCTGGGGCACGAGACCTGGGCCTCGCTGGGGCTGGTCGGCGCGGGCGTCGTGGCGTCGCTCCTCGCGCTGACCGCGCTCTCTCCGCGGCTCAACCTGCTGTCGCTCGGCGCCGACGACGCGCAGAGCCTCGGCGTCGACGTGCGCCGCACCACGCGGCTGCTGCTGCTGGTGTCCTCGATCGCGGTGGCGGTGGTGGTGTCGCTGTCGGGCCTGGTCGGCTTCGTGGGGCTCCTGGTGCCGCACCTCGCGCGGCTGTTGTTCGGTGCCGATCAGCGGGTGGTGGTGCCCACGAGCGCGCTGCTGGGCGCGACGTTCCTGATGCTCGCCGACCTCGCGGCGCGCCTGCTCTTTCGCGTGTTCCACACCGAGCCGCCGGTGGGCGTCATCACCTCGCTGCTTGGTGGGCCGTTGTTCCTGCTGCTGATGGCTCGCCGCTCACGCTGAGGAGATGTCGACAGCGAACGACCGCTCTCCGAAGTCAGAGCGTTCTTCGCCAATCGCCAGAGCCTCGCGCTGTGGGACCGCAGTGTCGGCACGAGCGACGGCCTCGAGACCAGGTACCGCATCGTCTCGATTGACGACGGCCATCGACTGGTTCGCGGTGCGGCCGAGCAGCATGGTGCGCTCAAACGCGCACATCATCGCGCGCAGTGCCGAAGCGAATGAGCAAGCAGTACCCGGCGACGAAGGAGCCGTTCGCCGACGCCGTGCCCAGCGCCGATCTGGTCGAACTGCCGCATCTTCGAGGTTGTGCGGTGGACGTTGCGGCTCGAGCTCAGCGCTGCCTGTGAGCTGACCGCGCGACTGAACCGCCGCGCCCTCGACGACCCGAGCAGCGATCGAGCGCGGGAGATCGCCGAGCGGTGCGCGTCAGAGCATGCTGCAGATGAGCGGGTCCTCGCTCCAGTACGAGTCCGGGTCAGGCGCGCGCAGCGGGCACACGCACACGCCGACGTCGCAGATGCGGCCGCCCGAGCAGCCCGTGGTGCGGCACGTCGCGCCGTTGGTGCCGCGGCAGTACGTGTCGTTGTCGAGGCAGTTGCCGCTGCTGTTGCAGCACCCGAGGGGACACGTCGCCGAGTTGCACGGCAGGCACGCGCCGTTCGCGCAACCGTTGGGGCAGCTCGACGTCGAGGAACCGTAGCTGCAGTTGCCGCCGCTGCACGTGCCCGACGACGAATAGATGCGCAGCGTGAACGCGTCGTCACAGCTGCTGGGCGGCGGCGAGTTGCAGCTCACGCCCGCGCACGGGTCGCCCGCGCAGAGCCCGCCGCTGCACCCGAACTGGCAGGCGGTGTCGGTGTACGTGTAGTTGCAGGTGCCGGCGCCATCGACGCACGTGCCCTGCGACGCGTACACGCGCGACGAGCCGCTGACGCACTGGGCCGCCGGCGGTGAGTTGCAGGGCGTGTCGATGGGCGGGTAGCTGCACGAGCCGGAGTTGCACGTGCCGTTCGACGAGAACGTGCGCACCGTGTTCGCGCCGTTGCACGTGGGCGCGGGCGCCGCGTTGCAGACCATCTGGCTCGAGGGATAGGTGCAGGTGCCCGACATGCACGTGCCCGGCGCGGTGTACGTGCGCCGCGTGTTGGAGTTGGCGCAATCGGGCGACGGCGCCGTGCCGCACGTCACTCCGGCGCACGGGTCGGGGTTGCACCGCGCGTTGGCGCAGCCAAACGCACACGACATGTCGCTGGGCGCGTAGCTGCACGTGCCGCTCGCGCACGTCCCCGCCGAGGAATACGTGCGCAGGGTGGAGGCGCTGATGCACGCCGCCGCGGGAGGGGTGTTGCACGCCGTGTCGTTGGGCGCGTAGCTGCACGAGCCGCCGCTGCAGGTGCCGGTCGCGGCGAAGGTGCGGCGCGTGGTGCCGTTCGCGCACGTGGCCGCCGGAGGCGTGGTGCACGTCACGCCGCTGCACGGGTCTCCCAGGCACGCGCCGTTGCTGCAGCCGCTCGGGCAGTTGGTGTCGGTCGACATGTAGCTGCACGAGCCGCTCGCGCAGGTGCCCGCCGCCGACCAGGTGCGCGCGGTGCTCGCGTTGACGCAGCTCGCTGCGGGCGGCGAGTTACAGACCATGTCCTGGGTCGGGTAGGTGCACATGCCGCCGCTGCAGGTGCCGGGGTTGCCGAACTGCCGCCGCGTGGTGCCGTTGAGACAGGTGGCCACGGGCGCGTTGGTGCAGGTCACTCCAGCGCACGGGTCGGCGTTGCACGCGCCGTTGCTGCAGCCCGTCGCGCAGGTGACGTCGGTGGGCGCGTAGGTGCACGAGCCGTTGTTGCAGCTCCCGGTCGCCGCGAAGGTGCGCAGCGTCGTCGCGTTCGCGCAGGTCGCGGCCGGCGGCGTGGAGCACGTCGTGTCGGTCGGCGTGTAGCTGCAGATGCCGCCGCTGCAGGTGCCGGAGCTCGACCACGTGCGCAGCAGGTTGCCCTGGCAGGTGGTGCCGGGCGGGGTGGAGCAGCTGACGCCCGAGCAGGGATCGGCCGTGCACGCGCCGTTCGCGCAGCCGTAGGGGCAGGTCTGGTCGGTCGGGGTGTAGTCGCACGCGCCCTGGTTGCAGGTGCCGGTGCTGCCGTAGACGCGGCGCGTGCTGCCGTTGAGGCAGATGGGTGCGGGCGGCGCGTTGCACATCACGCCCTGGCACGGGTCGCCCATGCACTGGCCGGCGTTGCAGCCACTGGCGCAGTTGATGTCCTGCGCGCTGTACGTGCAGCTGCCAGCGGCGCAGGCGCCCGGCGAGACGAAGACGTGGCGCACGTTGCCGTTGCACGTCGAGAGCGGCGGCGACGTGCAGGTGACGCTCGCGCACGGGTCGCCGTTGCACTGGCCCGTCGACTGGTTGCAGCCGAACTGACAGGTGGTCTGCGACTCGCTGTAGGTGCAGCTCCCGAGCGCGCACGAGCCCGGCGCCGAGTAGCTGAAGCGCACGTTGCCGTTGCAGCGCGGCGCGGGCGGCTGGTCACAGAACACGCCGTTGCAGGGGTCGGGGTTGCACACGCCGCCCTGGCAGCCGAAGACGCACGTGGTGTCGGTCTGCGTGTACGTGCAGCCGTTCTGGCCGCACGCGCCCGGAGACTGGAAGCTGCGGCGCAGGTTGCCGACGCACACCGCGGGCGGCGGCACGAGGCAGCCCTGGCAGAGGTCGTTGTCGCAGAGCCCGCCGTCGCAGCCGAACGCGCAGTCGAGGCGCACCTCGGCGTATTGGCAGAAGCCGGCGATGCAGCTGCCGGGCGCGCGGTACGCCTTTCGCTCGGTCGAGGTGTTGCACGTCGCGTCGGGCGGAACGTCGCAGCCCTGGCACGCGAGGCCGCCCACGCCACACTGCGAGCCGTTCTGCTGGTTGGGCCGCAGGCAGACGCCGGTCGGGGTGCAGCAGCCCTCGGCGCAGCTGGTCGCGTCGCAAGCGCAGCGTCCGTTCACGCAGCGTTGGCCGAGCGCGCACGCCGCGCCGCCGCCGCAGGAGCACTGGCCGCCGGTGCACGCGTCGCCCGTCAGCCCACAGGACTGGCAGACCGAGCCGGCGACGCCGCAGCTCGTCGCCGAGGGCGGCTGGCACGTCGAGCCGCTGCAGCAGCCGCTCGCGCAGGTCTGGAGGCAGCCCTCGCAGGCGCCTCCGACGCAGGCCTGGTTGGACGGGCACGCCTGGCACGCCGCGCCCGCCGCGCCGCACTGGGTCGCGGTGGTGGAGGTGACGCAGGTGGTGCCGTCGCAGCAGCCGGCGCAGTTGTCGGGGCCGCACGTCGGGACGCCACCTCCGCCGCCCTGTGCGCCGCCGCCCTGCGCGCCGCCACCTTGCGCGCTGCCGCCGCCTGCCGTGCCTCCGCCGGCGCCGCCGCCGGTGGTCGTCCCGGAATCAGCGCAGGTGCCGTCGTCGGCGCACCCGAAGCGCTTCACGTTGGTCAGGTCGACGCAGGTGCAGCCGGAGATGATGAGCGCACACGTCGAGAGCCAGAGTGCGTGGGTGAAAGAGGTGCGGCGAGACATGAGGACGCCAGTCTAGTCACTGGGTGCACGGGGATCTCGGATGCGGCGGTGCTGGTGTGCGACGAGGTACGACCCGTCGCGAGGGCGGAGAGGTCAGCCCAGCGATGCGTGTGACGAAACCCGCGGGGCACCGAGTGAAACGTCACGCGCATCGCCGGCCGTGCTTGTGACGTTCCCGGCGCGCGTCGGAGCGGACGTACCGAGCGCGATGCGTGTGACGTTACCGGCGTCGGTCGAGCGGACGCACCGAGCGCGATTCGCGTGACGTTCGCGGCGCGCGTCGGAGCGGACGCCGCGAGCGCGATGCGTGTGACGTTCCCGGCGTCCGGTCAGCGCGTCGCAGCGAGCACGATGCGTGTGACGTTCCCGGCGTCCGGTTGGCGCGGACGCAGTGAGCGCGATGCGTGTGACGTTCCCGGCGTTCCCCACGCGCGTCGGCTCGCTCGCAGCGAGCGTGCGCGATGCGTGTGACGTTTCCGGCGTCTGCCGATCGGGTTTCCCCTCACCCCGACCCTCTCCCCCTCGGGGGAGAGGGAGAACGGCGTCGGCGCGCCGCGAGCAGCCCGACCAGCAGCAGCGGCAGGGCATCGACCTCGGCGCACGTGCAGCCCTTCGGCGCGGCCTTGCTACCCGCGAGCACCTTGAACGCATTGGGCAGCGTCACCTGTTCGCCGTTCAAGTTGATGACGCTCACGTCGTACTGGCCGGGCTTGAGGGTGCGCGCGACGAGCGAGGCGCTCATGACGCCGCCCGATTCCACCACCGGCCCCTCGATGCGCGTGCCGCCGATGAGCAGGCTCGCGCCCGCCTTGAAGCCCGCGCCGGTGAGGAAGAGCGCCGTCGCGTCTTCCTCGTAGACCTGGGTCGGGGTGATGGCCGTGAGCGCGAGGGCCTCGTTGCCACTGCTCCCGCCGCCTCCGCCGGTGCCGCCGCCCGTCCCGCCGCCGGTGCCTCCGCCCGTGCCACCGCCCATCGGAACGCCGCCGTCTTCCAGCAGCACCGTGAACCCGCGCGGCAGCGTGCCCTCGGCCCCGCTCAAGTTCTTCACCTTCACGTCGTACACGCCCGGCGTCAGCCCCATGGGCACCACCGCGCCGACCGTCGTCGCGTTGACCGACGTGAGGTTCAGCTCGTTGGTGCCGAGGAACGCCTTCGCGCCGAGTTCGAAGTTGGTGCCGGTGATGACCACGTTGGTCTGCGACGTGGTGGGCGCGGAGTTCGGCGCGATGTTGGTCACGGTGACGACGGTGTCGGGCACCTCGAGCACGAGGCGGATGATCCAGTTGCGGTTGAGGCCGCCGTAGAAGCCGCCGTCGCCCTGGTCGAAGGGCTCGAAGGTGCCGACGCCGGTGAAGAACCAGTTGGCGCCGGGCTTGGGCGAGGGCGAGCTGTCGAGCGCGATGGTGGTGTTGTCGTCCATCGTCGAGAGCTGCTCGCTGAACTGCACGAACACCTTGCCCTGCGTGATGATCAGCGGCTGCGCGAGCGTGTAGCGGTTGAACATCGTCGCGCTGGCGGTCGGGCCCACGCCGTCGCCGTTCACGAGGCCGAAGTAGGTGATGCCTCCGTCGTTGGGCGTCGGTGGCGTCAGCGTGCCGCCCGACTCGTCCCAGATGCTCACCTGGTACGCGGCGCCGGGCACCGCGGTGCCGCCGTTGTACGGCACCACCAGCACGTCGACGCCGACCACCTTGAGCGGGTAGTCGGCCGGGTCGGGGGTGAAGAGCACGCCGGCGCCCTGGTACTCGCCGAGGCTCAGGCCGCTGAACACTCCGCCCTGGCCGGTGAAGTTGTCGTTCTTGATGACCTTGTTACCGGCGTGCGCGGGCAAGGCGACGGCCGCCGCGAGAGTCAGAGCAACGAGCTGGGATCGCATGTGGGGACCCGCAGCGTACCTGCGGGCGCCCCTGGCCGTCTTGAGTCACACCCGCGCACCTTCGACCACTCCGCTCAGCGGAGCACGTCGTTCAGCGCGTCGAACGCGTGCTGGAGCGCCGCGACGCTCGCGCTCTCGGTGGCCTGGTGCGCCTGCGCGGTCTCGCCCGGGCCGTAGTTCACCGCGTCGACGCCGAGCTCGGAGAAGCGGGCCACGTCGGTCCACGCCTGCTTCGCTTCGGCCGGGCGCCCGCTGCGCGCGGTGAGCGCCTGGAAGAGCGGGTTCTGCCCGCACAGCCGGCCGCTCGGCGCCAGGTCGGTGAAGCGCACCGCGCAGCGGCCGGCGACGAAGGCCTTCACGTCGGCCTGCGCCTGCTCGAGCGATTTCCCCGGCGCGAAGCGGTAGTTCAAGTTCAGCTCGAAGGCGTCGGCGACGACGTTGCGCGCGCGGCCGCCTTTGGCGAGCGTGGCCGACATCACCTCGAAGAAGGTGTGCCCTTCCTGCACCACCGCGACGCGCTCGCGGCGCTCGAGATCGGCGAGCAGCGAGCCGGCGGCGTGGATCGCGTTCTTCCCCTGCCACGGGCGCGCGGAGTGCGCCGCCTGGCCCTCGAAGACCAGCTGGGCGTGCAGTGAGCCGACGCAGCCGACCTGCACCGCGCCGTCGGTGGGTTCCATGGCGATGGCGAAGCGGAGCCGCGCGAGCTCGGGCGCCGCGGCGAACAGCGGGCCCAGCCCCGATTCCTGGAAGGGCCCCTCTTCGCGCTCGTAGAAGACGAGCAGCAGGTTCCACGGGAGGCGCTCGCGCGGCAGCGCTTCCCACAGCGCCATCATCACCGCGAGCGAGCCCTTCATGTCGCTGCTGCCCAGGCCGAACAGCCGATCGCCCTCGATGCGCGCGGGGTTGGGCGCGGCGCCGACGGGCACGGTGTCGAGGTGGCCGACGAGCGCGACGGCGGGGCGGGGGTCGGCGCGATCGCCGATGACGAGGGAATGCGAGACGCGCAGCACCTGGTTGGCCGCAGCGTGCGCACGCGCCCACGCCTCGACGTGATCGGCGATCGCCTGCTCGTGACCGATGACCGACGGCAGGCGCACCAGCTCGAGCGCGCGCTCGGCGAGCGTCACACCGGCACCGCGAACTCGCGCAGCACGGCGTTGAGCGAGGTCTTCTGATCAGTCGACGCGCTGCGCTTGCCGATGATCAGCGCGCAGGGGAGGTGGTACTCGCCGGCGGGGAACTTCTTGGCGCGGGTGCCGGGCACCACGACGCTGCGGGCGGGCACGCGGCCCTTGTGCACCACTTCCTGCTCGCCGGTGACGTCGATGATGGGCGTCGACGCGGTGAGCACGGTGTTGGCGCCGAGCACGGCCTCTTCCTCGACCACCACGCCCTCGACCACCACGCAGCGGCTGCCGATGAACGCGCCGTCTTCGATGATGACCGGGCGGGCGCTGGCGGGCTCGAGCACGCCGCCCAGGCCCACGCCGCCCGAGAGGTGCACGTTGCGGCCGACCTGCGCGCAGCTGCCGACGGTGGCCCAGGTGTCGACCATGGTGCCCGCGCCGACCCACGCGCCGATGTTCACGTAGCCGGGCATCACCACCACGCCGCGCTCGCAGAACGCGCCGTAGCGCACCACGCCGGGCGGCACGACGCGCACGCCCGCCTCCGACAGCCCCTTCTTCAAGGGGATCTTGTCGTGGAACTCGAAGGGCGGGACCTCCATGGTCTTCATCTCGCTGACCGAGAAGTAGAGGAGGATCGCTTCCTTCACCCAGGCGTTCACTTCCCACCCGTCGACGCCCTTCTGCGCCACGCGGAGCACGCCGCGGTCGACGAGGTTGATCGTCTCCTTCACGGCCATCGCGTAGAACGGCTCGCGCGCCTTCTCGCGGTCGGCAAACGCGGCGGTGACGCGCTGCTTGAGATCGTCGACGTTCATGGGCGGCGTCTTACCGCACCACTCCGGTCGTGGGGCCCGCGAATGATCAGCCGGTGATCAACGCCGCGCGAGCAGCTTGCGGCGCACGAAGGGCGCGACGGCCAGCACGAAGACCAGCTCGGGGGCCACCGACGAGCCGCAGCCGTACTTGAGCGCGGCGACCGTGGTGCCGCCGCCGCCGCCCGCACCGCCGCCGGTCGCGCTTTCCGCGACGTTGGGGTTGGTGCCGGCCTTGAGCTCGTCGACGTCGGTCACGCCGTCACCGTCGACGTCGCTGCTGGCGGCCTCGAGCGCGTCGAGCGCGGCCCCCACCGAGTTGGTGTTGCCCGAGGTCATGCCCTTGCCGCGCAGCGCGGTGCCGAGGAGCGTGTTGACGGTGCCCGTGCCGGTGACGCCGTTGGTGTGACACAGCGAGCACGACTGCGGCACCGGCAACGCCAGCGAGTACTTGGTCTGGATGAAGCCCGGGTAGTCGGCGCTGGCCAGCGCGGTGGTCGCCGTGAGCACGCTCGCGAAGAAGAGGACTCTCATGGGCGCGCTCACAGGAAGAGGTGCAGCTGCAGGAGGAAGGTGTACTCGAAGGCCGCGGCCGCGCCGGGGTTCGAGACGCGGCGGAAGATGTGATCGAACCGCAGCTCCATGTGGGGGAGGAAGTACCAGGCGCCAGACACCCAGCCGCCGAGCGAGGGGCCGGGCTCGCTGCGGCCGGTATAGGAGCCCTCGAGGGTGCCCATGAGGTGCAGGCCGTTCATCAGCTCGTAGTCACCCTGCGCGAAGGCGGCGAAGCCGAAGCGGTCGAGCTGCTGCGGTGACTGCCAGGCGAGGAAGTCGGCCTCGGCGAGGATGGACAATTTCTGCGTGGGCGCGAAGCGGCCGAAGGCGCCGTGCGCGTGGCGCGTGGTCTCGAGCGTGGTGGCGCTGTCGGCGCCGGCGTGCGCGATGAGGCTCGAGAGGCCGAGGTACGCGTTGTGCGAGAGCGAGTACTCCGCGTACGCCGAATAGCCGCGTTCCCGGTAGATGTCGGGGCCCATCTGGAAGTTGCCGACGATGCCCATCACCTCGCCGCGCACGACGTCGGAGTTGTACGAGGCGAGCACGCCCACCTGCTGGTCGACGTTCACGTCGGTCTTGGTGAGCGCGCGCACGTAGCTGGTGTGCTCGTTGTTGCGCAGGCCGAAGGGCAGGTTCGCGCGGCCGGCGCGCACCATCACCGCCTCGTCGGCGAACTTCACGCCGGCCCAGAACTCGCGCGCCGTCCACGCCCAGACGCAGGTGCCCATGCCGGGCTCGCACTGCGGGAGGATGCGCGCCTGGTCGGCCTTGCGCCCGACGCCGGTGGTGAGGTGGCCGACCACGGGGCCGATGTTGACGGTCGCGTAGAGGTCGGTGGCCATCACCAGCGGGAAGACGGGCGTCGAGCCGCCGGGGCGAATCATCATGCCGCCGCGCAGGTTGCCCGACAGGTTGAGGAACTCGGGCAGCTCGAGGAACCACAGAAAGTTGGCCGACTTCGGCACTTCTTCTTCGTCATTCCGCGGCTGGGTGCGCCAGCGCACGATGACGTCGGCCTGCGCGCGCCCGTAGGGGGTCAGCTGACCCGAGCCCGAAGGGTCGACGTGGCAGACCGCGCAGCTGCCGTAGTTGTGCTTCACCATCCACGGAAACGCCCACGCTGGAGCAGCGACCACGCACAGCAGGAGGGCCCAACGAATCATGACTTCCACTCGCACGACGGCAGACCTCCCGCAAAGCGAAACGGCCATGGCTTCTCGCGCGTCGAGAGAGCCACGGCCGTTCTAGCCCCAGCGAGGGCGCGGTCGAGTTACTTCTTCACCTTGAACTTCGCCCCCACCGAAATCTCCGGCTTCACCGTCGCGCCGAGGTACGAGCGAATCTTCACGCCGTAGTCCGACAGGTTGAGCTCGGCGGTGCCGTCGATCTCGCACGAGGCGGAGCAGTTGGCGGTGTACTTGAACGTCACGTCCTTGGTGACGCCGTGGATGTTGAAGGTGCCGCTCGCCTCACCGCTGACCGACTTGCCGGCTTCCGACTTCAGCTTGTCGAGGGGCACGCTGAGGGTGATGGTGGGGAACTTGTCGGACCCCATGTCTTCCTTCATGTGCTTGTTGCGGAGGCTGTTGTCGGTGTCGATGTCTTCGAGCGCAACCGACACCACGAGTGCCTTCCCGTCGTCGGTCACTTTCACCTTCTTGCTCTCACCGTGAATCTTGAGGCCGACGTTGGCCTTGGCGTCGAAGGTGGCCGACCCTTCGCCGTCCTGGGTCCAGCCGGCGAAGGCGGAGGTGCTGAGGGTGGCGAGGGCGATGATCAGGGAGCGGAACGAGATGACGTTGGACAGCATGGAGCCTCCGGGACAGCAGGGTAGGGACCGGCGAGTGTACGTGCGACGGGGAGTCGCGGGTGAAATTCCAATGAGCGCCTCCGGGCGATCTGTCATCATGACGTCCAACGGCACATGACGGCCACCTTCGACGAATTCGCCGCAATTTGTGCGGACGTGCTGCGCGCGAAAGGCGAGGTGCGTCAGATCACCCCAGATCCGGTGCGCAACCGGCTGGTGGTCGGTTCCGGTGAGGGCCCGGTCAGCTTCATTCACCTGCTCCACGCCCGCCCCGAGTGGGACCGCGCGCCCGTCGGCTCGCGCCACCGGGTGCTCCACCGCCGCTTCTGGTCGTCGATTCGCGGCAACGGCGCCGGGGCCGAGCTGGTGCTGGGCTCGGTGCTGCCGCGCATTCGCGATCGCGCGTGGTTCTCGGCGGTGCGCCGCCAGGCGGAGCTCGAGCTGGGCGCCGACGAGTCGGCCATCGACGAGGTGATGCTGCCGCACGTCACCATCAACGACGAGCTGGCCGCGCACCTCGCCTACGAGCTGCCCTCGTCGGTGACGGAGATCGGCGCCGATCGCATCGCGGCCTGGGGCCACACCTTCGAAGCGCTGATGGAACGCGCGAAGCAGAACCTGCTGAAGCTCTCGGCGCTGCCCTTCGAGGAACCGTCGCCGGGCATCTTCGTCTCGCCGTACCACGACACCCTCGACGCCAGCCGCATGCTGCTCCCCGAGCTGTACAAGGGGCTCAAGGTGAAGGGCCGCCCGGTGGTGATCGCGCCGACGCACGACATCGTGTTCTGCACCGGCGAAGACGACGAGGCCGGCCTGCAGCAGCTGGGCACGTGGACTGAAGAGGCCCTGCTCGAGCCGCGCGCGCACAGCGCGATCTGCTTCGTGCTCGACAAGGACGACAAGTGGGCGCCGTGGCTGCCGCCGAAGGGCCACCCGGCCTACGCCAAGCTGAAGCTGCTGGCGCTGCAGACCACCGCGTCGGCGTACTCGCGCCAGAAGGAAATTCTCGAGGCGCTGCTCGAATCGAACGGCCACGAGATCCTCGTCGCGACGCTGCGCGCCTTCCGCAGCGCGAGCGGCGACGTGTTCACCGCGTGTGCCTGGCAGGACGGGCTCGAGGCGCTCTTGCCGCAGACCGACCGCATCGACTTCGTGCGGCCCGGGCCCGAGAACACGGCGACCGGAGCGAAGGTGTGGAGCACGACCTTCGACGTGGCGCGCCGCACGCTGGGCGAGCTGATGCAGCCCATCGGCGATCTGCCCGAGCGGTGGCGCGTGAAGGGCTTCCCCACCGAGGCCCAGCTCGAACAGATGGCCACGGAGGGGAAGCTGTAATTCCCTGCGGTGCGGCTTACTTCTTCGCCGGCTTCTTGGTGTCCTTCGCGGGCGCGGCCGGGGCGGCCTTCGCGGGCTTGAACTTCAGCACGTACGCCGCGACGTCGCGGATCTGGTCGTCCTTCAGCGCGCTCGACCACGAGACCATCAGGGGCGACTTGCCGTTGGCGGCGCCGCCGTCCTTGATCATCTTGTAGACCCACTCGTCGGTGAGGCGGTCAGAGTTGGCCGCGTCGGTGAAGTTGGTCGGCTTGGGGGTCAGCGCCGCGCCAGCCGGGCCGTTGCCGTCGCCCTTCTCGCCGTGGCACGAGACGCACAGCTGCTTGTACTGCGCCTCGCCCTTCGCGGCGTCGCCCTTGAGCTCGAAGCCCTTGGCGAAAGCGGGAACGGCGAAGACGGCGGCGACGATGATCAGCTTCTTCACGTGGAGACTCCTTGGGTTTGGGGACGGCGTGAGAGACGTGGCGCATTTGTCGCGATTCAGAGGCGGTCGCAAGAGTTCCAGGCGGGGCGCGCCAGCCCTATCGATGCGACCCACAAGCGCAAATTCACGCAGCGTTTGCAGCCGCTTCAGTCGTCGAGGGCCTCGATGGCGGTGCGCAACACGAGCAGGCGCGCCTGGCGCTTGTCGTTGGCGGGCACGATGACCCACGGCGCGTCGGGGCGGTGCGTGCGGTCGAAGCAGTCCTGGTAGGCCTTCATGTAGTCGTCCCACTTCTTGCGGTTGCGCCAGTCGTCGGGGCCGATCTTGAAGTTCTTGATGGGGTCCTTCTCGCGTTCCTTGAAGCGCTCGAGCTGGGTGTCGGGGTCGATGTGGAGGAAGAACTTCACCATCGTCACGCCGTCGTCGGTGTGCATGCGCTCGAAGGCGTTGATCTCGTCGTAGGCGCGCTGCCATTCCTTCACCGCGCAGAAGCCCTCGATGCGCTCGACGAGCACGCGGCCGTACCAGCTGCGATCGAAGATGGCGATGGTGCCCCGGGGCGGCATGCGGGTCGCGAAGCGCCAGAGATAGTGGTGCGCGCGTTCTTCCTCACCGGGCGCGGCGATGGGCCACACCTTGTACCCGCGCGGGTCCATCAACGCGGTCATGCGCTTGATGGCGCCGCCCTTGCCCGCGGCGTCCCACCCTTCGAAGGCGAACACCGCGCGGCGGCGCTCCATCCAGTAGCGCACCTGGAGCTCGTAGAGCTTCTCCTGCAGCTCGGCGATCTCCTCGTCGGCGGCGTCCTTGTCTTTCGTCTTCTGGTCGAGGTCGGTGCCCTCGAGATCGAGCGTGCCGTCGGGGAAGACCTCGAAGTCGTACGAGAGCCGGGTGGCGTCGGTGAAGCGGCGGTTCTTCTTCTTGTTCTTTTTCCCCATGGTGGCGGGACTTTGGATCGCGGCCGGGCCGGGTGAGAAATGGTTTCGGTGGCCGGTCGTTGAAGCCTGCATGAACGTCGCGAACGTGCGCCGCTACGTGAAGAGCCCGAAGGTGGCCGGGTGGAAGAAGGTGCTCGGCGTGCTCGCGGTGCTGTACGCGATTTCGCCCATCGATCTCGTGCCTGACACCATTCCGGTCATCGGGTGGCTCGACGACCTGGGGCTCCTGTCGGTGGCCTTCGGGCTCATCGTGCGCGACATGGGCAAGCACGCCGAGCGCGAGCGCGCGTCGGAAGCGGTCATCGAGGGCACGGCGCGCGTCGTCGAGTGAGGTGCTAGAGCGTGGGGGATGCGCTTCCTCACGCTCGCGGGCTCGTTGGTGGTGGTGGCTGCGGTGCTCGCGCCGCGTGACGCGAGAGCCTGAGGCGTCTCTCCTCCCGTCGGTCCGACGGGGCTCGCACAACGCTGCACCGGCAAGCACTCGACGGCGCCTGGCGAGAAGCCCGGCGAGCCGGCCGAGGAGCCGCCGCGCTTTCGGGTCGGCGCGACGTTCGGCGCGTTTCGCACGCTGTTGCTCTTTTCCGACGGCACCAAGCCGCGGCTCGAGCAGCTGGCGGTGTCGGCCTCGCTCGAGTTCCGCGTCAACGAGCGCATCACCCTCGTGGGGGCGGGCGGGGCGCTGCTCGCGGGTCACTTCGCGGGGCTCGACACGTCACCCGGCGGCGTGGCGTCGGTCGGGCTGGCCGGCACGCTGCTCGAGCAGGGCACGTGGAACCCCTTCGTGCAGCTCTCGGGTTCCATCGCGTTCTCGACCTTCGCCGTCTCGCAGGAGCACTACACCGCGCTCGACCTTCGCGCGGGCGTCGTCGCGGGGTGGACCTTCTTCGATCGCCTCACGCCCTACGCCGTGTTCCGCGCCTTCGGCGGGCCGGTCTTCTACGCCGGCGCGACGGGCACCGACGCGTACCACGTGCAGCTCGGGCTCGGCCTGGTGGTGGGCTTGCCCTTCGGGTTCGACCTCTCGGCGGAGTTCATTCCGCTCGGAGAGCAGCGCGTGACCGCGGGCCTCGGCTTCAGCTTCTGACGCGCAAGACCTGCGCGGCCTCTTTCGGTGGGCGATCGCTTTGCGCAGTCTTCGCCTGGCTTCCTCGGGCCTGGCTGGCACGCGAGGTGAAGAACCTGCGCACATGACCAAGTCCACCGTTCCCACGATTCGCAAGTTCATGACGACGCAGCCCATCACCCTCCAGGTGAACGCGAAGCTCGCCGAGGCGCAGAAGGTGATGAAGGACAACCACATTCGCCACGTGCCGATCTGCGAGGGCGACAAGATCGTCGGCATGGTGACCGACGGCGACCTGCACCGCGCGCAGGCCATCAGCGGCGTCGACAGCGGCAAGACGGCGATGCGCGACGTGATGGCCATCAAGCCGTACACCGTCTCGCCCGACGCGCCGGTCGATGAAGTGGTGCGCGAGATGGCGACGCGCAAGTTCGGCTCGGCGGTGGTGGTCGACAACGGGCACGTGGTCGGCGTGTTCACCACGGTCGACGCGATGAGCGCCTTCGCGGAGTTCCTCGAACAGCGGCGCTGATTTGCCCCACGGCGGCCGCCTCGTTCGCGGCGTCGTTTTGCAGTGCACGGGCGGCGCGAGGCGGGCAGAAAGCGGGCCATGTCCCGCTCCCGTTCGACGTCGCTCGTGCTGTTGGCAGCGCTGTCCACCCTCGTCGCGTTCGGTTCGTCCTTCAGTGCGTGCAAGACGACCGAGACGCCGCCCCCCGAGGCGAAGCCCGAAACGAAGCCGGCCGACCCGCCGAAGCCGGCGGAGCCGCCGCCTCCTCCTCCGGCGCCGAAGGTCGAGCTGTCACCCGCGCCCCCGCTGCCGCAGAAGCCCCTGGGCCTGCCGGCGCTGCCCGAGGTGCCCGACAACCAGACCACGCCCGAGAAGGTCGAGCTCGGCCACCGCCTCTTCTTCGACAAGCGCCTCTCGAAGGACGGCTCGATGGCGTGCGTGCAGTGTCACGAGGCCGCGCGCGCGTGGACCACCGCGAACCAGTTCGACGCCAAGGTGGGCGGCGCGATGAACAAGCGCAACACGCCCTCGGTGGTGAACCTCGCGTGGCACACCACCTATTACTGGGACGGTCGCATGCCGACCCTCGAGGCGGTCTGCAACGCGGCGTGGAAGGGGCAGCTCGGCGCCGACCCAGCGGGTGTCGCGAAGGCGCTCAACGACGTGCCCATCTACAAGGCGATGTTCCAGCGCGCGTTCACCGAGGACGCGACCGAGCTGAACGTGCCGAAGGCGCTCGCGGCGTTCTTGCGCACCGTGAACAGCGGCAACAGCCCGTGGGATCGCGCGCAGGCCGGCGACAAGTCGGCGCTCACCGCGGAGCAGGCCGAGGGCTTCAAGGTCTTCAGCGCGAAGGGCTGCGTGAACTGTCACGTGCCGCCGATGTTCAGCAACTACGAGTTCGAGAACATCGGGCTGGGCGAAGACCCGGGCCGCAAGGACGCCACCAAGTCCGACGACGACCTCGGCAAGTTCAAGGTGCCCAGCCTGCGCAACGTGGCGCTCACCGCGCCGTACTTCCACGACGGCTCGGCGGCGACGCTCGAAGACGCGATCGCGCTGATGGCGAAGGGCGGCAACAAGAACCCGAAGCTGTCGACCAAGCTGAAGCCCCAGAAGCTCTCGCCGAAGGAAGCGAAGGCGCTCAAGGCGTTCCTCGAGTCGCTGACCGGTGACTCCGGCTGGGCTGCCGAGCCCGCGCTGCCGTGAGGTGGCTGGTCGTGGCGCTCGCCGCGCTGGCGAGCGGGTGTGTGAAGCGCGTGCCGACCGGTGACGACACGGTCGTCTTCGTGGCGAAGCAGGTGCGCACGCTCGACCCGAAGCGGCCGGTGGCGCAGGCCATCGCGTGGAAGCACGGGAAGATCATCGCGGTGGGCAGCGAGCGCGAGGTGCTCGACGCCGCGGGCAGCGACGCGCTGGTCGAGCGCTTCCCCGATTCGACCATCGTGCCCGGCCTCGTCGACTCGCACGGTCACCTCGAGTCGCTCGGCCGCTCGCTCACGCACGTGTCGCTGCTGGGCACCACCAGCGAGGCCGACGCGGTGGCGAAGGTGAAGGCGGCGCCCGCGAGCTCGTACCAGGGCGCCTGGCTGCGCGGCCGCGGGTGGGACCAGAACGACTGGGCGGGGCAGGCGTGGCCGACGAAGGCGAGCCTCGACGCCATCGCGCCCGACGTGCCGGTGTACTTGAGCCGCATCGACGGGCACGCGGCGTGGGTCAACTCGAAGGCGCTCGCGCTGGCGGGCGTGACGGCGAAGACGCCCGACCCCGTGGGCGGCCGCTTCCTGCGCGACGCGCGCGGAGAGCCGACGGGCGTGCTCATCGACAACGCGATGGACGTGGTGGCCGAGAAGATCCCCGCCCCGAGCGACGAGGAGCTGCGCGCGCGGTTGAAGGCGGCGCTCGAGCTGTGCGCGCGGCTGGGCCTGACGCAGGTGCACGAG
Organism: Myxococcaceae bacterium; assembly: GCA_046351675.1. Classification (GTDB taxonomy): domain Bacteria; phylum Myxococcota; class Myxococcia; order Myxococcales; family Myxococcaceae; genus Archangium_A. The sequence goes on along the minus strand of JAXLYB010000007.1, from coordinate 209,602 downwards.
GCCGGCATGGACCTGCGCACGTTCCGGCTGCTCCAGCAGTGGGACATGCTCGGCGTGCTGCCGGTGCGCGTGTACGTGATGGCCGACGGGCAGGGCAGCGAGATCGACGACTGGCTGGGCCTGGGCACCTTCAGCGGCCGCGCGCTCGAGTTGAAGGCGGTGAAGCTGCTCATCGACGGCGCGCTCGGGTCGCGCGGGGCGTGGCTGCACGCTCCGTATGCCGACGAGCCGGGGAGCACCGGGCTGCCGCTGATGCCGGCCGAAGAGCTCGCTCGCCGCGCGCGCGCGTTCGACGAGCGGGGCTTCCAGGTCGCGGTGCACGCCATCGGTGACCGCGGCAACAGCGTGGTGCTCGACGTGCTCTCGGCGCTCGACCCGAAGCACCGCCACCGCGTGGAGCACGCGCAGGTGCTCCGCCCCGAAGACGTCGCGCGCTTCGCGAAGGCGGGGGTGATCGCCAGCTTTCAGCCGACGCACGCCACCAGCGACATGCCGTGGGCCGAGGCGCGGCTGGGCCCCGAGCGCATCAAGGGCGCGTACGCGTGGCGCTCGGTGCTCGACTCGGGAGCGCACGTCACGTTCGGCAGCGACTTCCCCGTCGAAGACCCGAACCCGCTGTGGGGGCTCTACGCGGCGCGCACGCGGCAGGCGCACGACGGCCAACCCGCCGGCGGGTGGCACCCGGAACAGAAGGTCTCGGGCCAGGAAGCGCTGGCGGGCTTCACGACGGGCGGCGCGTGGGCGGCGTTCGCGGAAGACCGGCGCGGCCAATTGCGCGTGGGGTTCGATGCTGATTTCGTGGTGCTGCCGGTCGACCCGGTCGAAGGAGCGCCGAACGAATTGATCAACGCGAAGGTGCAGGTCACCGTGGTGCAGGGCATCGACGTCTACCGGGCCGGGAGTTCTGGCGCCCGATGAGCGCACCCACGGGTTGGAAGCGTCTCTTCACCGCCGTCACGTTGATCACCGCAGCGGTCGCGCACGCCGCGCCGCCTCCCTTGCTGTGGGGCGCCGACTCGCAGGGTGGTGCGCCCTACGTCTTCCAGGACCCGATGGATCCGACGCGGCTCGTCGGGTTCGAGGTCGAGCTCGCGGGGCTGCTCGGTCAGAAGCTCGGGCGGCAGGCGCGGCCGATTCACGGGCAGTGGGACAAGCTGCTCGACCTCCTCGCGCGCGGTGACTTCGAGCTGGCCATCAACGGCATCGAGATAGCCGAAGAGAAGAAGCGCGTGGTGGCGTTGTCGCGGCCGTACTTCGCGACCGCCGAGGTGCTCACCATTCGCAAGGGTGACGCCAGCGCGCCGCGCACGCTCGCGCAGCTCAAGGGGCGCAAGGTCGGCACGCTGTCGGGCACGATGGCCGATCGCATCTTGCGCGACGCCGAGGCCGAGGTGCGCACCTACGAGGGCGGCCAGAACGAGATCTACGACGACCTGAAGCTCGGCCGCATCGACGCGGTGCTCTTCGACGAGCCGGCGGCGCTCTACTACGGCGAGATCGAAGACTCGCTCGAGACGTTCCGCGGCGACTTCGGCGAGGTGCTGTACGCCATCGCGCTGCGCAAGGAAGACGCCGAGCTGCTGGGGCAGGTGAACGCCGCGCTCGAGCAGCTCGAGAAAGACGGCTCGCTGCGCGCGCTCTACGAGAAGTGGGGCGTGTGGTCGCCCGAGACCGCGAAGCTGTTCTCGACCGAGGCGAAGCCCCGCACCGACGCGGTCGAATACGACCGGTGGAAGGCCGCGGTCGGCAAGCTGCCCTCGTTCTGGGTGCGGCTCACCACGCGCTACCCCGCGATGCTCGGCACGTTCTTCGTCGGCGCGCTGCTGACGCTCGCGGTCTCGCTGTGCGCGATGACGTTGGCGATTGGCCTGGGCATCTCGCTCGCGCTCGGTCGGCGTTTCGGGCCGAAGCCGCTGCAGTGGTTCGCGATCGCGTACATCGAGTTCTTCCGCGGCACGCCGCTGCTCATTCAGCTCATCGTCATCTACTTCGGGCTGCCGGAGCTGGGCCTCAAGCTCGACCCGTTCTTCGCGGGCGTGCTCGCGCTGGGGCTCAACTACGCCGCGGCGGAGGCCGAGAACTACCGCGCGGGCCTCGAGTCGGTGCCGCGCGGGCAGGTCGAGGCGAGCGAGGTGCTGGGGCTGTCGACGTGGCAGACGTTGCGCTTCGTGGTGGGGCCGCAGGCGCTGCGCATCTCGATTCCGCCGATGACCAACGACTTCATCGCGCTGCTCAAAGACAGCTCGCTGGTGTCGATCGTCACGCTGACCGAGCTGACCAAGACGTACGGCAACCTCGCCAACAGCACGCGCGACCACCTCGGGCTGGGGCTGGTGGTGGCGGTCTTCTACCTGCTGCTCGGGTTGCCGTTCGCGCGGCTAGCGCGGGCGGCCGAGCGGCACTTCGGCAAGCACCTGCGACGGGAGGCGACGTGAGCCTCATCGTGAAGGACCTGGTGCGGCAGTACCCGGGCAACCCCGAGCCCACGCTGCGGGGCATGAGCTTCTCGCTCGAGGGCGGCACGCTGGCGGCGCTGCTGGGCCGGAGCGGCGCGGGCAAGTCGACGCTGTTGCGGTGCGTGATGGGGCTCGAGCCGTTCGAGAGTGGGCTGATCAACGTCGACGGCGTCGAGGTGAAGGGCACGAAGGACTGCACGCCCGAGGAGCGCCTGAAGCAGCTCGCGGCCGCGCGGCGAAAGCTGGGCCTGGTGTTCCAGTCGTACGAGCTCTTCCCCCACCTCACCGCGATGGCCAACTGCATGCTCGCGCCGATGAAGGTGAAGGGTGAGAGCGAGCCGGCGGCGCACAAGCGAGCCAAGGACCTGCTGTGCCAGCTCGGCCTCGAGCACCGGCTCGACGCGTACCCCGAGCAGCTGAGCGGCGGGCAGAAGCAGCGCGTGGCCATCGCGCGCGCCCTGGCGATGGAGCCGCGCGTGCTGCTCTACGACGAGCCCACCAGCGCGCTCGACCCGTCGATGAAGCACGAGGTGTTGCAGACGCTCAAGCGCGTCGACGCGACGGGCGTGACGCAGGTGGTGGTGACGCACGACCTGCAGCTCGCGCGCGGCGTCGAGCAGGTGTGCATTCTCGACCACGGGGTGGTCATCGAGAGCGGTGAGCCCGAGGTGGTGCTGAAGAACCCGCAGCACGAGAGCGCCAAGCAGCTGCTCGCGGCGTGGCTGCAGTCTGACGGGTGAGGGTGTCGCTCAGACCGGCACGACGAACTTGAGCGCGACCGACTCGAGGCCTTCGCGCCGGTAGAAGCGGTGCGCGTCGGCGCGCTCGCTGCCCGAATCGAGCTCGAGCGCCGAGAGTCCCCGGCGCCGCGTTTCCTGCCGCAGCCAGTGCAGGAGCACGCGGCCGTAGCCCTTCGAGCGGTGGGCCGACGCGGTGACGAGGTCGTCGACGTAGAGAATGCGGCCGGTGGCGAAGAGCTCCATCTCGCGAAAGCCGGCGACCGCGCGCACGTCGGGGTCTTCGAGGCGCACCAGCGTGAAGCCTTCCTTGCCGAGGCGCTTCACGTCGTCGAGGAAGGTGTCGCGGCTGAGCTTGCGGCGCAGCTCCTGGAGGACCTCGAAGCAGGCGAGGCGTTCTTCGTCGGTGTGGGCGATGGAGATGTGCATGGTGGTGTTTGACGGGGAAATGAAAACGCCCCGGCCGTTTCGGGCGCGGGGCGTCGGGTGTTGCGAGGGGAGTTTCTTCAGCCTTCGTTGGTCACGGCCAGGCCGGGCGCGGTCTTGAAGCCCCACGCCTTGATGATGGCGATCGGGTCGGCGAACTTCATGCCGTCAGCCTGCTGCTTGCAGAGGCGGCCCGACATGCCGACGTAGGTGACGACGCCGGCTTCCATGTGGATGTGGCCGTTGAAGAGCATCTGCTTGCCGCGGGCGAGCGACGCCGTGGTGAGGATGAGGCCCGGGTCGGCCTTGCTGCGGCGCGCGGCGGGCACGGCGTGCACCGAGCCGTCAGCGAGGATCGCGAAGTTCGACGCGTACTTCTGGCCACCGGGGCCGCGGGCGAACGTGTCGGAGTGGTACGCCTCGTCGTAGAGCTCGGTGATGTTGCCCGAGCCCTTCATCGAGACCTTCTCGTAGATGGCGTTGTCGCCGTTGACGCCCTTGATCACGTTGAACGTCTGCACGGTGTTCATGTCGGCCGCGATCTTCTCGGGCGTCAGCTCGGTGTGGCTGAAGGCCAGCGAGTCCTTCGCGTGCGACTGCTGCGAGTACGGGTTGTACTTGCCGTCGAGCGTCATCTCGGCGTCGCCGTGCGAGGTGTCGTAGACCGGGTCGGGCTTGAGCTCGCGCACGTCGTACGCGGTCGCGCCGTTCTTGATCATCTCGTTGACGGCGTTCTTCACCGCGTCGGGGATCTTCGTGCCGCCGAACGACTTGGTGTCGGTGCCGACGGTGAGCAGCTTGTGCGCCTCGGCCGAGAGCTTGCTCGCCTGGGCGGTGATCTCGCGGTTGTTCGACGCGGCGTCGCGGCGCAGGCTGTCGATCTCACCGAGCTTGGTCTGGAGCTTCTTCTTCGCGTCGGGTTCCATCATGCCGGCGTACTTGTCGGCTTCCGACTTGATCGCCGCCTGCTCGTCCTTCGAGATCGAGCCGGCCGACGAGAGAATGGTGTCGACGTCGGACGCGGTGATCTTCCGGTCCTGAATCACGGTCTGGAACGCCTTCTTCACGTCACCAACGGACATGTTCTTCTCCTGGAGGATGGGCTGCGAGGTTGTGGGGCACCCTAGCGATGATCAGGCCGCGCGTCACTTTGCCTCATGCACCGCGTCACCGCGGGGTTACTCGCCCATCACCTTGACGATGACCCGCTTGCGGCGCTGGCCGTCGAACTCCGCGTAGAAGATCTGCTGCCAGGGGCCGAGGTCGAGCTGGCCCTTGGTGATGGGCACGATGACCTGGTGGTGCACCAGCATCGACTTGAGGTGCGCGTCGCCGTTGTCTTCGCCGGTGCGGTGGTGCTGGTAGTCGGCGCGCGGCGCGAGGTGGTCGAGCCACTTCCAGATGTCTTCGTGCAGCCCGCCCTCGTCGTCGTTCACGAACACGCCGGCGGTGATGTGCATCGCCGAGACGAGCACCATGCCTTCCTTGACCTGGGCCTTCTTCACCAGCTGGCCGACGGTGTCGGTCAGGCGCACCAGCTCCTGGCGGGCGGCGGTCTCGAACCAGAGGTATTCGGTGAGGGTCTTCATGCGAGCGGGTACCCTACGCCACTCCATGAACCCGAACCCCGTGAGTCCGCCGCAAGGCCAGGCCGCGCAGTCCGCCATGCCCATCGTCGCGCTGGTGCTGGCGCTCATCGGCTTCTGCATTCCGCCGCTGTTCCTGGTGGCGATCGTGCTCGCGATCATCTCGTTGGCGCGGTCGAGCGAGCCGGCCTACGCGGGCCGCAAGGTGATGGCGATCATCACCCTGGTGCTCACGCTCATCTACGTGCCGGTGGTGGGCATCCTGGCGGCGATCGCGATTCCCAACTTCATCAAGTTCCAGGCGCGGTCGAAGCAGTCGGAGTGCAAGGTGAACCTCAAGGCGGCCTTCACCGCCCAGCGCGCCTACCAGCTCGACAAGAACGACTACGGCGACACCGCGGAAGACATCGGCTTCGCGCCCGAGCGGGGCAACCGGTACCTGTACCTCGTCGGCAGCAGCCGCATCGCGCCCACCGCGCAGCAGGCGGAGACCGCGTCGGCCCTGCTGCAGCGCGCGCCGCCCAACCTCGTCGAGGAGGTCGGCAAGCAGGGCAACTGCCCCGACGACTGCTCGGTGGTGATGGCGTGCGTGGGTAACATCGACAACGACTCGACCGTCGACGTGTGGACGATCTCGACCGCCGAGCGCACCATCAGGGGTGAGCTGGTGCCGGCCGGCGTGCCGCACAACGACCAGAACGACGTGACCGACTGATCGAGAAATTTCGGGGTGATCGCGGGGGTGGTACCGTTTCGCACCCCCCAGCGGGGCTGACGTCTTTCCATGGCCGAAAAGGAAACAGCGCAAAAGGTCCAGGGGCCTGAGCTCCGGCTCGTCGACCGTCGTGCGTTCGTCGGCTTCCCCGAGCTGAAGGTCGCGCCCGGCGTGGTGGTGACCGACTTCGCGCTGCAGATCCCCGACGTCACCTTCCCGCTGAACCTCTCGGGCGGCGCCTCGAAGTACCAGAAGAAGAAGCTCGACTTCGGCTTCCTCGAGGTGAGCCTCGACGCCGAGGTCATCCAGCGCGAGGTCAAGGCGGCCGCGGGCAAGCTGGCCGAGCTCGACGACGTGAAGGTGCACTTCCGGCCCGGGCACCTCGAGGTGCAGGCGCGGCTGCGCGGGCCCGAGCGCTCGCCGGTGACCTTCAAGGTCGCGTTCGACGGCGACGGCGAGAAGCTGGCCGTTTACTTCTACGATCTGCGGCTCTACGCGTTCTCCGCGACGCCGGCCTCGCGGCTGGGCGCGATGGTGAGCGAGGCGATTCGCGAGCTGGGCCTCTTGCCCGACGTCGAGCGGCGCGGGGCGAGCGGCTTCACCGCGCGCGTGCTGCCGGGGCTGGTGGAGCTGGCGGCGGTCGGTCGCGGCTACAAGATGCCGGCGCTCGACCAGGCGCGGCTCGCCGAGGCGCAGGTGTCGTCGAAGGGCCTCAAGCTGCGCTTCAGCTCGGGTGGTTTGCCTCCGCCCGGCGCACCCGACGAAGAGCTGCTGCTCGCGCTCGAGGGCGCCCGCGCGTTCGCCGACGCCGAGGAGCTGCTCGCGCAGAACAAGCTGAAGGAAGCCCGCGCGGCGTACCTGCGCCTGGGCGACGCGACCGAGGCGCACCCCTTCGCCGTCGAACGGCTGCTGACGCTGCTGGTGGCCGACCTGCAGGCGCACGAGTTGGCGCTCGACATCGCCGCCTCGCTTCAGCGCCGTCGCGAGAAGAGTGCCACCGCGTTGTGGGCCGAGGCCGTGGTGCGCGAGCGCCGCGGTGAATTCGCGCGCGCGTCGGAGCGCTACCTCGCGTTGTGCAGCCTCGCGCGCCGCAACCAGGAAGAGGCGGGCGCGTTCTTCTCGGCCGAGTCCGCGGCCCGCTCGTCGCGCGACCACGCGCCGCAGATGGCGGTGAAGGCGCTCCACGAGCTGCTGGGGCTCAAGCCCGACCACCTGCCGTCGCTCAAGGCGCTCGCCCGCGCGTCGGACCAGGCGAAGGATCGTGCCGGCGCCATTCGCGCTTACCGTCGCCTCGCGGCGCTCGCGCGTGACCCGGCCGACGCCGCCGACGCGCACGTGCAGCTGGCGCGGCTGTGCGCGCAGACCGAAGACGATTTGGCCGGCGCGCGGCTCCACTGCGAAGCGGCGCTGCGGCTCACGCCGGATCATCCCGAGGCGCTCTTCCAGCTCGGTGAGCTCTGCTACCGCAGCGGCGAGTGGCTGCGCGCCATCAAGGCGCTCGACCGCGTGCGCGAAGTCGCGATGGGCCGGCACGAGGTCGATCGCGTCGGCCGCGCCAACATCCTCGCGGGCCTGGTGTGGGAGACGGGGCTCAAGCAGCCCGAGAACGCGCTCTTGCGCTTCCGCGAGGCGACCGCGCTGTTGCCCGGTGAGCCCGAGCCGCACTACCTCGCCGCGCGCGTCTGCGAGTCGCTGGGCAAGTTGCAGGAAGCGGTGTCTGGCTTCCAGCAGGCGGTCGAGCTCGCGGGGCCGGCGCCGGCCAACGACGACGTTCGCAAGGCCGCGCACGCCTCGCACCACGCGCTCGCGCGGCTGCTCAAGGCGAAGCTGGGGGAGCCGGCCCGCGCGAGAGATCACCTCGAGGCGGCGCTCGCCCTCGACCCGCAGGACAAGGTCGCCCTCGACGAGCTGCTCCCGTACTTCCGCGCCTCGGGCAAGGCGGCCGAGCTGGCCGACGCCTGCGAGAAGGCCGCCGCGGTCATCGACGAGCCGACCCGCCGCGCCGCGCTGTGGGCCGAGGCGGGCGAGCTGTACCGCGGGCGTCTCAACCAGCCCGACCGCGCCGAGCGCCTCTTGTCGCAGGCGCTGGAGGCCGACCCGAAGAACCGCCTCGCCCTGGAGGGCATGCTGGCGCTCGCCGAGAGCAAGCGCGACGGCGGCCAGCTGGTGCGCTGCCTCAGGTCGCTCGCCGAGCTCGCCGAAGACGCGAAGGACCGCGTGCGCCACTACCGCCGGCTCATCGTCGCGGCGCGCGACCTCGCGTTCGATCTCGACGTGGCGGTCAACGCCGCGCGCGAGGTGCTGAAGATCGAGGCTGACGACCTGCCGGTGCTCGGCGAGCTCACCGCGCTCGAGCGTCGCCGGTCCGACATGTCGGGCCTCGCGTGGGCGCTCGAGCAGCGCGCGCGCGTCGCCGAGAACGCGGGCGACAAGCGCCTGGCCGCCGCCGCGCTGCGTGAGCTCTCGCAGGTGCTCGACCAGCGCCTCGGGCGCGCGGGCGAGTCGCTCGTCGCGCTCGAGAAGTCGACCCGCCTCTTCCCCGACGTCAACGGCCTGCTCGAGCTGGCCACGCTCTCGCTGCGCCTCGAGCGGCCGCTCAACGCCCGCCGCGCGCTCGAAGACGTGCTCGCGTTGCTGCCGCGCCACGCGCCGCCCGAGAAGCTCGCCGAGGTGCGCGCGCGGCTCGGCCGGGCGTGCGAGCAGCTGGGCGACAAGGACGCGGCGCGCGAGAACTACGCGCTGGCGTTCCCGCTGCGCCGCCTCGACGACGAGCTGGCGCTGCGCCTCGAGGCGCTCTACGCCGAGAACCGCGCCACCCGTGAGCTGACCGAGCTGTGGGCCGCGCGCGCGCAGGCGCTGCTGCAGGCCGGCCGCGCGCAAGACGCCGCGCCGCTCTTCTTCAAGGCGGCGCAGACGCTGCTCGACGCGGGCGACACCCAGGGCGCGATTCTGCGGCTCACCGCGGCCCTCGACGCGGCCCCCACCGGCGAGAAGGCGGGCGAGGCGCTCGAGGCGATGGCGAAGCTCGAGCTCGAGCGCGGCGCGACGCAGGAAGCGGCGCGTCTCTACGGCCGCCGCGCGTTGCTGGCCGCCGAGCCGCGCGACGCCGCGCGCTGGTTCTACCGGGCCGCGACGCTCACCCGCGACACGCCCCGCGAGCAGCCCTTCCTCGCGCAGGCGCTCGAGCGCGAGCCGACCTTCATTCCCGCGCGGCTGCGCCGGGCCGAGCTCATCGAGCAGTCGAACCCGCGCGAAGCGCTGGCCGACTTCGAGGTGGTGCTCGGGTCCGACCTGAAGGACGACGACGTGGCCGGGCTGTCGGTCGACGTGGCCGCGCTCACGCGCCGCGCCGCGCAGGCCGCCCAGCGCGCGGGCCACTACGACGCGGCGCGCCGCCTGTTCGCGAAGTACGCCGCAGTGCGCCCGGACGATCTCGAGGCGCTGCAGGAACTCGCGAAGCTCCACCGCCGCGCCGGTGCGCTGGAGCCGCTGGTCGATCTGCTCGGCGAGCTGTGGCCGCGGCTCAGCGGCGCGGCGCGCATCGCCACCCGCCGCGAGTTCACCGAGGGCGCGCTGTCGCTGGGCCGCACCGCCGCCGCGCTCGAGGCGCTGCGCGCGATGCTGGTCGACGCGCCCGAAGACGATTGGGCGGCCTCGCGCCTGCTCTCGCTCTTGCCGGCCGACGAGGCGTCGCAGCCCGAGCGCCTCGAGCTCCTCACGCGCCTGATGGCGACCGCCACCGGCGAGGCCCGCGCGGAGTTGCTCGCGCGGCGCGCCGAGCTGAACCGGCTGTCGGGCGACCTGCTCGCCGCGCGCGCCGACCTGCTCGAGGCCTCGCAGCTCGCGCCGCACCCGCTGCCCCTCTTGCGCTCGCTGGCCGAGCTCACCCGCCAGTCGCACGACGAGGGCGCCGAGCTCACCGCGCTCAAGCTGGTGCTCGAGCACGCGGGCAGCGACCAGGCCGTCATCAGCGGCACCGCCGACCGGCTCGCGGTCATCGCGAAGAACCGCGCCGCCGCGGGCGACGTGGCGCGCGCGCTCGAGGCGTACGAGGCCCAGGTCGCGCTGCCGCTGCCGGCCGCCGAGCGGCTCGAGGCGTGGTTCGGCCTCGCCGCGGTCGCGCGCGCGTCGAACAACGGCAAGCGCGCCGAAGAGGCGCTGCTCGAGGCTTCGAAGCAGGGCCCGGTGCCGCGCAGGGTCGAGGCGCTGGTGCAGCGCGCCGAGCTGCAGGAAGGCCGCGGGGCGCTCGACGCCGCCGTCACCTCGTGGTCGGCCGCGCTCGAGCTCGCGCCCCGGCACCCGAAGGCGACCGCCGGCCTCATCGCCGCGCTGCGCCGCGTGGGCGACTGGGAAGGCCTGGCCGAGGTGCTCGCGGTCGAGGCGGCGCACCTCCCGAAGGCGCAGGCGATTCCGCTGTGGGTCGAGCTGGCGTCGCTGCACCTCGACAAGCTCGACACGCCGGGCCCCGGCGAGGCCGCGCTGCGCCGCGTGGTGACGCTCGACGAAGACGATGCGATCTCGCGCCGCCGCCTGGCGGGCCTGCTCGCCGCGCGCGGAGAGACGGCCGAGGCGCTGCAGCTCTTCGAAGAGGCGGCAGACCGGCTGCCGGCCGTCGAGGCGGCTGCCATCTTGCGCGAGGCGGCGGTGCTCGCGCGGCAGGCGCAAGACGCGACCCTCGAGCTGCGCCTCATGCGCCGCGCGCACGGGCTCGTGCCGGCGGTGGGCGACGACCTGCACCGGCTCGCCGACGCGCTGTACCTCCAGGGCGCGGTGCGCGAGGCGTTGCCGCTGCAGCAGGCGCTGGCCGCGGCGACCTCGTTCCACGAGCAGCCCGACGTCGCCGAGCGCGTGTGGCTGCGGCTGGCCGACCTCGCCGACCAGGTCGGTGACGCGGCGCTCGCCGAGTCGTGCCTGCGCCGCGTGGTGAACGAGCGGCCCTTCCAGGCCAACGCGGTCGAGCGGCTGGCGGCCATCATCGGCGCGCGCGACCCGCGGGCGGCCTTCGACATTCGCGCGCGGTGGGCGGAGACGCTCTCGCGCTCGGCCCGCACGGCGGAGCTGCAGCTCGAGCTGGCGCGCGAGGCCGCGAGCAAGCACGGCGACCTCGAGCTGGCGGCCCGGCTGTTCTCCCGCGCCGCGGCGGCGAGCGACGCGCCCCTGCCGATCCACCTCGAGGCGGCCGGCGTCTTCCGCAAGGCGGGTCGCACCGCCGAGCTGATGGCGCTGCTGGCGGAGATCGCCCAGCTGCAGCTCACCGCGGGCGACGTCGACGCGGCGCTCTCGACGTGGGCCGAGGAAGCGCGGCTGGCCGAGGGTAGCGGGCGCATCGACGACGCGCTGCGCACGCTCTCGGCGATGACCGACGTGTGCCGCGACGAGGGCCGCGAGCAGGCGGCGGCCGGCTACCTCGTGCGGCGCGCCGAGCTGCTGCGCGACTCGAAGCTCGACCTCGACGGCGCGATGGAAGCGCTCGGCGCCGCGTGGGACCTCGCGCCGACCCTGGCGCTCGCGCGCGAAGGGTTGGCGCTCGCGCGCCGCCGCGCCGATCGCGAGTCGGAGATCGACTGGCACGAGCGCGTGCTCGGGTTGCTGGGTGGCACCGAGCAGGCGGTGGCCTTCGTGCAACTCGCGCGGCTCCACCTCGGGCTGCCGGCCGAGGGCCCGGGCGAGGTCGCGACGTCGCCGATGCTGGCGCCCGACCAGGCCGAGGCGGCGCTGCAGCGCGCGCTGGCGTTGGTGCCGGGTCTCGCCGAGGGCGAGGCGATGCTGCTCAGCCTCTACGAGCGGCAAGACAGGTTGGGCGACGTCGCGGCGTATTACGAGTCGACCGCCGCGCTCACCTCCGACCGCGCGCAGCGCGCGGCGCTGCTGCTCAAGGCGGCGCAGATCTACAAGGAGCGCGCGGCCCGCCCGCACGACGCGGCGGCGGCGCTGCTCGGCGCGCGCGCGGCGAACCCCGACGACCTCGAGCTCACCGCGAAGGTCGCCGACCTCCTCATCGAGCTGAACCGCCGCCAGGACGCGGCCGACTTCGACGGCATCTTGCTGGCGTCGAACCCGCTGCACCGCACCTTCGACCGCCACGCCGACTGGCTGCGGCAGTCGGGTGAAGACCTCGAGCTCGCGGGCCTGCTGTCGCGGCGCGCCGAGCAGAGCACCGGCGACGATGCGGGGCGGCTGTGGCTCGAGGCGGCGGCGGCGTTCGGCCGGGCCGGCGCGCAGGAACGCGCGCAGCTGTGCGAGGCGCAGGCCTTCGAGGCGGCGCCGCAGAACGTCGAGGCCTTCCAGACGCTGCTCTCTCGCGCCGCGGGCGACCCGCGCCGCCAGGCCGAGCTGCTCGTGCTGCGCGCCCGCGCGGTGCCGGCCGAGACCAGCGCGTTGTTGCGCCGCCGCGCCGAGCTGCTCACCGAGGCGGGCGAGGCGCTGCTCGCGGCGGTGGCGTGGGACGAGTTCCTCGCGCAGATCCCCGACGACCTCGGGGCGCTCGAGGCGCGCGCGACGCTGGCGTTCGAGGCGGGCGGGGCGAAGGCCTCGCAGCCGTGGGACCGCCGGTTGATTCAGCTCGGCGGCGACACGCTGCCCGCGCCCCTGCGCCTGGCGACGTGGACGCGGCTGGGTCGCGCGGCGGTCGAGTCGCAGGCGTGGCGCGACGCGGTCGATGCCTTCGAGGCGGCGTGGGCGCTGGCGCCCGACTCTCCGCAGGGCCGCGAGGCCCTCTCGATGCTCAACGAGGCCTTCTCGCGGTTGGGCGACGCGACCGGCCAGGTGCGCACGCTGCTGCGGCTCGCGAAGGGCGCGGCCGGCGAAGAAGCCGAGGCGCTCTACCGCCGCGCACTCTCGCTGGTCGACGCGCCCGAGCAGGCGCTCGAGGCCCTCGAGTGGTTGTTGCAGCGGCACCCGGGCGAGCAGGGGCTCTACGAGAAGGGCCAGCGCGCGTGGCGGGCGCTGGGTCGCGTGGGCGAGCTGGCCGCGCTGCACGAGCGGTACGCGCAGGCGGTCGGCGGCGCGGGCGCGGCGCGGGCGCTGCTCGCGGCGGCCCAGCTGGTCGACAGCGAGCTGCAGGAAGGCCAGCGCGCGTTCGAGCTGCGGCTCGCGGCGTACGAGGCCAACCCCGACGACATCGACGCGGCCGAGGCCGTGCTCACCGAGGCGCGCAGCCGCAACGACGTCGAGCGGCTGGAGCTGATGCTGGTGCGCATGGCGGCGCTGACCGCCGACGAGGGCCGCGCGGCCGAGCTGAAGCTCGAGCTGTCGGCGTCGCTGGAGGCGCGCAAGCGCTTCGCCGAGGCGCGCACGCCACTGGAGAGCCTGCGCAAGGGTGGCCCGAGCGCCCCCGGCTACGCGCAGGCGCTGGCGGGCCTGGAGCGGCTCGCGACGGCGCTCGGTGACACCGCGGCGCTGGCCGACGTGCAGGTCGCCTCGGCCGAGTTGATGGGCGCGCAGGAACGCGCGGCGCGGCTGCTCGAGGCGGCGAAGTCGTTCCGCGGGGCGAACCAGCTCGACCGCGCGATGCAGCTGACGCGCGAGTCGCTCGCGGCGCGGCCGTCGAAGGCCGGCTTCACGCTGCTGGTCGACCTCGCCCGCGCGAGCGGCCGCGGCGACGAGCTGGCGCGCGCGCTGACCCAGCTGGCCGAGCAGAGCGACGGCGTGGAGCGCGCCGCGATGCTGCTGCAGGCCCTCGAGGCCTGGAAGTCGCAGGGCGACCTCGCCGCGGCGCGCGACGTGCTCGAGCGCGTGCTGCGCGAGCTGCCTGGCGTGGTGCCGCCGCCCGACGCGGGTCGCCGCTTCCTCGAGCTCGGCGCTCCGGCGCGGGCGCTGGAGGTCGCGTTCGCCCCCGCGATGCGCGCGGGCCGCCACGACGAGGCGCTGACGCTGGCCGACGCCGCGCGCGACGAGAGCAAGCAGCGCGAGGCGCTGCAGCCGCTCGCTCTGGCGGCGCCGCAGGGCCCGCACGCCGAGCGGCTCGAGGCGCTGCTCGCCGCCGCGAAGGACTTCGAAGGCCTCGCCCGCTTCGCCGCGGCCATCACCGCGTCGGCTCCGGCGGCGGCGACCGCGCTGCGCCTGCGCCTGGTGCTCGACTGGAACCAGGTGAACGAGGTCGAGGCGCTGGTGGGCGCGGGCGCGGTGGGCGCGCTGGCCGACGCCGCTCTCGAGCGCAAGGCGACCGCGGTGCTGCTGGCGTTGCTGCCGCACGCGACGACGCTCGACGACGCGCAGCGCCGCGCCCTCTACGAGACCATCGCCCGCGAGGTGCCCGCCCGCCGCGCGTCGATGGTGCGCGAGCTGGCCACGCTGCACCGCGACGCGGGCCGCTTCGAGGAAGCCGTCTCGTCGCTCTCGGCGCTCGCCACGCTCGAGCAGCCGGGCCCCGCGCGCGCGGCGCTGCACATCGAGCGCGCCGGCCTGTTGCTGCACCAGCTCGGCGACCGCGACGGGGCGCGCATGGCCTTCGAGCGCGCGCTGGCCGACGACGGGCAGCAGCTGGCGGCGGTGCGCGAGCTGGTCGAGCTGTACCGCGACGCCGAGCCCGAGCGCTTCGCCGCGATGGTGGAGCGCCTGGGTCAGCTCGCTGGCCCCGAGTCGCTCGCGCCGTGGCGGCCCGCGCTCGCCGATGCCTACGAGACGCTGGGCCGCACGCGCGAGGCGTACGCGCTGCTCGGTCAGCTCGACGAGACCCCGGAGCGCATCGGCCGCCGCGTGGCGCTGGCGCGCAAGCTCGGGCTCGAGGGCGAGGCGTTCGCGCTCGCCGAGAAGATTGCCCGCACCCGCGAAGACTTCGAGGCGGTGCTCGAGGGCTACCTGCGCAGCGAGCTGGTGCCGTTCGCGGTGCGCCTGGGCGAGCGGCTGTGGGGTGAGGCCCCGCTGCCTCCCGCGCTGCTGCGGTTGCTCGCCGAGCGGCTGGCCACCACCGCGCAGGGCGCGGAGCTCGCGGCCCGGGCGTGGCTCGAGCTGCTGCCGGCCAACCTCACCGACACCGACGGGTGGACGCTGCTGGGCGAGGCGCTGCACAAGGCCGAGCGCGAGCAGGACGCGGTGCTGGCCGACGGCTTCGGCGCGGCGCTGACGGCGACGTCGGGTCCGGCGGCTTCCGTGGCGCCGCAGAAGCTGGCGTGGCGCCCGAGCTCGCGCGCGGCGCCGGGCGACGCGGTGCCCATCAACCACGAGACCATGCCGCGCCTCCACGCGGCGCTGAGCGAGGTGCTCGAGGCCCTCGGCGCGAGCGGCGTGCAGCCGTGGCTCGATCCGCACGGTGGCGTCGAGGCGTGGCTGGCCGGCTCGAAGCTGGTGCTCGGCGCGGGTGCGCTCGGCGCCTTCGGCCAGGCGGAGCTGACGGGCCTGCTGGCCATCGCGCTCGCGCTCGGTGAAGCGGGTGAAGGCCTGCGGCGCGTGGGCGAGGTCGAAGGGCTGCGCGAGGCCGCGGTGGCGGCGTTCGAGGCGTGGCCGGCGTCGCTGGCGCTCTCGCGCGTGTTGGCGCAGCTCGAGCCCTCGGTGCGCGGCTCGGACCCGGCGAAGGTCGACGGTGCGAAGGTGTTGGCGCAGAGCGACGCGTTCCGCGCGGTGGCGGCGGCGGCGGTCGCGCGGCTGCGCGGGGCGCGGTGAGCCGTGCGCGGGGCCCTGGCCTTCGCGGCGCTGCTCTGCTGCACGGCGTGCCCGCCGACGCAGCTCCCCGGTGACCAGGCGATGGGCTCGTGGGCGATGACCGCCGATTCGTTCTCGCGCGGTGCGTGCCGGGTCGGCGAGGTGACCGACACCGGCTTCACGTTCGACCTGGTGCTGACGCGCGACTCGAAGACCGACGCCGCGTGGGTGACGCTCGCGGGCCATTCGCGCGAGGGCACCTTCGACGGCCAGTACCTGGTGAACGAGGCCTCGGCGACGCGCACGTTCCCCTCGTGCTCGGAGTGCGACACCCTGATGTTCGAGCGCATCGAAGTGGCGGTGCTGTCGAGCTCGCAGAGCAGCGCGCTCGGCTCGGCCTGTCCCGACACGGTGCTGGAAGACGGCGGCGTGCCGGCCCCCAACGACGCGGGCATCACCGGCCCCGGGCAGACGGCGCTGGGCTTCGACGCGGCGCGCCTGTGCGGCTTCCTCACCACGCGCCTCCAGTCGACGGGCACGCACGCCGACGGAGGTGACTGCGCGGTCGACTGTTCCGACTGCGAGGTGAAGTACAAGCTGCGAGGAGACCGACGGTGAGCGCGAAGAAGAAGGCGGTGGTGCTGCTCTCGGGCGGGCTCGACTCGACGACGTGCCTGGGGCTGGCGTTGAAGGCGGGCTTCGAGCCGGTGTGCCTCTCGGTGAGCTACGGCCAGCGGCACAGCGTGGAGCTCGAGCGCGCGCGCGACGTCGCGAAGGCGCACGGCGTTCGAGACCACCGCGTCGTCTCGCTCGACCTGCGGGCCATCGGTGGCTCGGCGCTGACCGACGACATCGCGGTGCCCAAGCACGACTCGGTGGGCGAGCTGGGCGCGGGCATTCCCCCCACGTACGTCCCCGCGCGGAACACCATCTTCCTCGGGCTCGCGCTGGGCCTCGCCGAGGTGGTGGGCGCGACCGACCTCTTCATCGGCGTGAACGCGGTCGACTACTCCGGCTACCCCGACTGCCGGCCGGAGTTCATTCGCGCCTTCGAGCAGCTCGCCACGCTCGCGACGAAGGCCGGCGTCGAGGGCGCGCGCTTCACGGTGCACGCCCCGCTGTCGGGCATGACCAAGGCCGACATCATTCGTGCCGGTGTCGCGGCGGGCGTCGACTACGGGCTGACGCACAGCTGCTACGACCCGACGCCCGAGGGCCTGGCGTGCGGCCGCTGCGACTCGTGTTTGCTGCGGAAGAAGGGCTTCGTCGAAGCCGGAGTGGCCGACCCCACGCGCTACGCGTGAGACCTCACTTCACTTCGCGAGCTCGCCGTCGATCCACGAGCGCGCGACCGCCAACACCAGCCCGAGGTGTCCCATCGCGCAGTGGTCGTCGCCGGGCACCAGGTAGAACGAGCGCGGTCCGCCCGCGGTCGCGGGGAAGAGCGTGTCTTCGTACGGGATGACCGAGTCCTCGGTGCCGTTGATGGTGAGCAGTGGCTTCGTCGCGGAAGACAGGCCATCGGCGACCGCCTTCGCCAGCGAATCGCTCACGCCCGCCAGGCCGAACACGCCGTCGACGCCCATCACCGCGAACGCCGCCTGCACGAACGCTTCGGGGAGGTGCCCGAAGTTGCCCAGCGTGAAGGCCTTCGTCATCGGCCCGCCGAAGTTCACCGCCGCCTTGATGCGCGGCTCGACCTGCGGCAACCGCACCGCCCAGTAGCCGCCGAACGAGAGCCCCATGAAGCCGATGCGCGCGGGGTCGACGTCGGGTTCCTGCACGATGCGGTCGATGATGGCGGTGTATTCCTCGTTGCTCTTGCTGCTCAGCCGGCGGGGATTCTCACCGGTGCCGGGCATGTCGATGAGCACCAGCACCACGCCGGTGCCGACGCCCGAGCTGGCGAGCGTGCCCGAGAGCAGCAGCGCGAGCTCTTCCTTGTACCCATCGAGCCCACCGCTCACGAGGATGACCGGCCGCTTCACGCCGTCGCCCAGGCTCTTGCTGCGCGTGACGTGCAGCGTGCCCATCGGCGCGTCGAAGTCGATGGGCGTGAAGCCCAGGCCGCCGAGCGCCATCGCCTTGCGCGCGGTGCGCAGCGAGCCCTCGAAGCCCTCCTTCTTCTTCGGGGTCTTCGGGTTCGGGTAGTGCGCGACGATGAAGTAGCGCGCGGCGTCGGCGTAGCGCAGGCCCGCGGTGGTGGTGTCGCCGCTGCTCTCGAGCTGCGCGGCCTCGGCCTCGAGCCGGCTGCCCTCGGTGAGCCACTTCTGCACCCACGCGTCGTCGTAGAAGTCCGACATGGTGTGGGTGCTCGAGAGCGCGGTGTTCAAGAAGTCGGGCGCCACGCCGAGCAGCTGCCACCGCGGCAGGTCGACGCGCATGAAGAACGCCTTCGGGTCGCGCGTCGGACCGGCGTTGGCGCACGAGAGCAACAGCAGAGCAGCGGCGATGGGAGCGAGGGCGCGCATGGGCGGCGCATCAAAGAGCACGAGGCGCGCGGCGTCGAGCCGTGAGACGCTGGGAGTCGACCGATGACGCTTCCGCTCCTGATGCTGGTGCTCGCCTCACCTCCCGCTGCGAAGGCGGCGCCTCCGAAGCCCGAGCCGCTGGTGGAGGTCATCTCGATCATCCCCGACGCGGTGGTCGACATTCGCTACGCCACGCCCGACAACTTCATGAAGAAGGCGGTGTACCCGCCCGACGCGCGCTGCCTGTTGCTCGAGCGCAGCGCGACCCAGCTCAAGGCGGCGGCCGACGTGCTGCGCGGCAAGGGCTTTCGGCTGCGGCTCTACGACTGCTACCGCCCGCACCACGTGCAGTTCGAGCTGTGGAAGGTGATGCCCGTGCCCGGCTACGTCGCCGAGCCGACGAAGGGCAGCAACCACAACCGCGGCGGCGCGGTCGACCTCGGCCTCGTCACGCTCGACGGCAAGGACGTGGAGTTCCCCTCGCCGTACGACTTCTTCGGCAAGGAAGCGCACCACTCGTTCACCGGCGGAACGAAGACCGCGCTCGAGCACCGCGACCTGCTGCGCTCGACGATGGAGGCTGCGGGCTTCAAGAAGAACCCCATGGAGTGGTGGCACTACGACCTGCCCGACGCGTCGAAGTACCCGCTGCGCGACGAGCCGTTCTCCGCGACGCCTGCCGACGCCGGCACGCCCTGAAGCCACCGCGCCGCTCAGCCCGGTTTCCCGACCGGCCAGCGCTGCACTCCGGCAGCTCGACCTGACGCACGGCACCGCCTCGCTGCGGCGCGCGACCATTCGGGCATGAGCTTCCTCAAGCGAGCCTTGAAGCGGTCGGCGGTCTTCGTCGCGGTGCTGCTGGTCTTCACCTTCGCGCGCGTGCAGGCGTGCGCGGGCGGTGGGCACGACGAGGTGCGCCTCGAGTACCTCGCGCAGCGCATCAACCACCGCGAGCTGCCGGGCCTCGCGCCAGGTCACCCCTTCGACGGCGAGTGGCGGCTGACGGCGTTGACGATGTCGGTGCTCGCGGCGACCAACCTCTCGATGCGCGCGCCGCAGACGCGCGAGCAACACGCGCGGCAGGTGGGCGAGTGGGTGGCGCAGCTCGCCTCAGACGAGGTGCGCGCGTACGACACGCGCCAGTGGGGAGGCGCGGACCCGCTCACCACGCTCGATCAGCCCGGCGCGCATGCGGGTTACCTCGGGCAACTGCTCCTCGCGATGGACGCGGCGTGCCTGCTGGGCGCCGAGCGTGACGAGTCGCTGCACCGGGCCGTAGCAGCGTCGATGGCGCGTCGCCTCGAGGCCGCTCCGCACGGGCTGCTCGAGACCTACCCGGGTGAAATCTACGTGCCCGACAACGTGGTGACCGTCGCGGGCCTCGCGCAGTTCGACGCCTGCCAGGGCCGGCCCGAGCACGCGGCGCTCATCGCTCGCTGGCTGACGCGCCTGCGTACGCAGTGGGCCGACCCGGAGAACGGGCTGCTCGTCTTCGCGCCGGGACAGCGGGCGCGCGGGAGTGGCGCGGCGTGGAACTCGATGTTCCTGCCGCTCATCGACGCGCGGCTCGCGCGCGATCAATCAGACAAGATGTGGGCGACCTTCGGCGACGAGGCGGGCGCGGGCTGGCTGCGCGGCATTCGCGAGGGTGGGGCGGGCGAGGGCGACGTCGACTCGGGGCCGTTGGTGCTGGGCGTCTCTCCCTCGGCGACGGGCTTCGCGCTGGCCGACGCGACGTGGCACGGGCGGCCGGAGCGCGCGGGCCTCTTGCGCACCGCGGAGCTGGTGGGCGTCAGCTTCGGCGACCACTACCTCTTCTCTCCGTTGGTGGGCGACGCCATCACGCTCGCCGCGCGCACCGCCACGCCGTGGACGCTCTCGAACGGCGCCCTCGCGCGGCAGTAGTCAGGGCGCGGGCCGCATCGCCATGCGCAGGCAGGTGGAGCTGACGCGCGCCACGAGAGCCTCGCCCTCGAACACGTCGCTCTCCACCACTGCGATGCTGCGCCCGAACTTGAGCACCTTGCCCACTGCGCGCAGCGTGCAGTCGCTCTTCACTGCGCGCAGGTAGTTCACCTTGAGCTCCACGGTGGAGAACACCTCGTCGTCGGGCAAGAGCGAGAGCATCGCCAGCCCCATCACGTGGTCGCTCAGCGAGGCCACCACGCCTCCGTGCAAGATGCCGAGCGGGTTGTGCAGCGCGGCGCCTCCCGTGGGCAGGCTCGCCCACACCGTGCCGGGCTCGACGCGCTCGAGGCGAATGCCGAGCCGCGCGGAGAACGGGCTGTCGGGCTGACCGTCGTGGGACAGCTGTCGCAGGCGCTCGAGTCGGGCGGGGGGCAGGGCGTTCATGCCCGGGAAGATGACGGGGCGCGCGAGCAGCCGGCAACGCGCAGGCGGCGAGGGGTCATTCTTCGAACCCGGCAGGTCCAGAAACTGCTACCTCGGGCGCATGACCGCCACGCCCCGCATGGTGCTCGACACGGTGAAGCAGCTGCTCCGCGCGCAGGGCGTCACGTACCGCGAGCTCGGCAAGGCGATGGGCTTGAGCCTGTCGAGCGTGAAGCGGCTGTTGAGCGCGCGTGACTTCTCCGCCGAGCGCATCGAGCGGGTGTGCCGTCACTTGAACCTCGGCTTCTTCGAGTTGATGCGCCTCGTCGAGCAGCGCTCGCGGCACGAGCACTCGGTGCTGACGCCGAAGCAGGAAGCGGCCTTCGTGGCCGACCCGCGGTTGTTCTGGTTCTTCCTCTACATCGCCAAGCAGAACCCGCTGGCGCGGCTCGAGTCGCGCTTCAAGCTGACGCGCGCGCAGGTGCTCAAGTACCTCCTGCGGCTCGACGCGTTGGGGCTGGTCGAGGTGCGCGAGGGCACGAGCTTCAAGCTGAAGGCGGCGCCGCACATCACGTGGTCGCGCGGTGGCCCCATCGACCGCTGGCTCTACGAGATGGGCCGCAAGGTGTTCCTCGAGAGCCGCTTCGACCAGAAGAACGAGTTTTTCCGCTTCTACATCGTGAAGTTCACCGACGAGTCCTACTTCCAGTTCCGCGCGCGACTCGAGTCGCTGACCCAGGAGATCCTCGAGAAGTCGCTCGACCTCGACCTGATGTCGGCCGAGGCGCGGCGCACGGCGGTGCTGGTGGCCTTCAAACCAGTGGATTTTCCGACGATGCAGATCCACGCCCGCCGGCAGGGTTGAAACCCCCGGCTCGTTGCACCTTGCGCTCCAGTCATGGGTTAAGCGGCGGTCATGTTCCGCCCCACGCCCCTCGTGTGTCTCGTGTCGTTGTGCGCCGTTCTCTCCGCCCCTGCGTTCGCGCAGGTCCAGGGCCAGCTGCCTGCGGGCACCACGACCTGGGCAGGCAACGTCAGCATGACGGGTGACGTCACGGTGCCGCCGGGGTCGACGCTCGTCATTCAGCCCGGCACCATCGTGACCGCGGCGACGTCTGACGCGGTGGGCGCGAACGACGCGACGCGCGTCGAGTTGGTGGTGCAGGGCACGCTGAACGTCGCGGGCGTCAACGGTGGCGGCGTCACGTTGACCAGCGCCGGCGCGGCGAGCAACTCATGGGGCGGCATCATCGTGCGCGCGGGCGCGGCGGCGACCTTGAGCTACGTGACGATGGACGAGATGGCCAACGGCATCCGCTTCGAGGCGGGCGCGGCGGCGACCACCTCGACCCTCAACGTGTCGAACTCGAGCATCTCGAACTCGGCATACGGCCTTCGCACCTCGAACGCGCCCGGCGGCGGCACGGCCACGGTCAACATCACGGGCGTGTCGTTCACCAACACCGTGACCTCGGCGTTCGACCTCGTGGGCTCGGCGGCGGTGACCGCGGCCGACGTGAACGTGACGGGCGGCACCTCGGGCTACGCGGTGTACCAGTCGTCGGGCACGGCCTCGTTCACGGCCTGCCGCATCACCAACAACACCTACGGCGTGTTCGTCGGGAGCGGCGCGACGTCGACCTCCTTCGACCACTGCACCATCGCCTTCCAGACGGGCGTGGGCACGCCGGCGATCGAGACCAACGTCGGCGCGGGCCACACCATGACGGTGGTGAACTCCATCATCAGCCAGAACGCCGGCATCGGCCTGAAGCGCACCAACGTCGGCACGTTCAACGTGACGTACAGCAACGTGTGGGGCAACTCGGGCACCTTCGGGGTGCCGCCGACGTCGAGCGCGAACACCTACGCGTCGAACGTGAGCGGCGTGACGACGGCGCTGACGCAGGCGACGTACTTCAACCGCAGCGCCAACCCGCTCTTCGTCGACGCCGCCGCGCGCAACTACCGCCTCACCTCGAACTCGCCTTCGCGCTTGAGCGGGCAGAGCAACAGCGACCAGGGCCCGCTGCAGTACATCGCGGACGCGACGGTCGGCCTGCAGGGCGTGCTGTGGGTCGACACCACGCTCTCGGGCGCGAACACCGTGCTCGGTGACCTCACGGTGGCGCCGGGCGTCACGGTGACGCTGAGCGCGGGCACCACGCTGACCTTCCCCAACGGCACCGACTCGATGGGCTCGGGTGACACCGCGGTGCGCGCCGAGCTGGAGGTGTTCGGCACGCTGAACGCGGTCGGCGTCGCGGGCACGCCCATCACCCTGACGAGCGCCGGCGCGGCGTCGAACTCGTGGCAGGGCATCGACCTGCGCGCAGGCTCGAGCGCGACGCTGGCCAACGCGGTGCTCGACGAGATGGCCAACGGCATCGCGCTGCAGGTGGGCGCGGCGTCGACCACCACCTCGTTGACGTTCTCGAACGCGAGCATCTCGAACTCGGCGTACGGCATTCGCACCTCGAACGTGCCCGGCGGCGGCACGGCCACGGTCAACGTCACGGGCGTGTCGTTCACCAACACCGTCACCTCGGCGTTCGATCTCGTCGGCTCGGCGACGGTGTCGGCGACCGACGTCAACGTCACCGGCGGCACCTCCGGCTACGCGGTGTACCAGTCGTCGGGCACGGCCTCGTTCACCGGCTCGCGCATCACCAACAACACCTACGGCGTGTTCGTCGGGAGCGGCGCGACGTCGACCTCGTTCGACCACTGCACCATCGCCTTCCAGACGGGCGTGGGCACGCCGGCGATCGAGACCAACGTGGGCGCGGGACACACCATGACGGTGGTGAGCTCCATCATCAGCCAGAACGCGGGCATCGGCCTGAAGCGCACCAACGTCGGCACCTTCAACGCGACGTACAGCAACGTGTGGGGCAACTCGGGCACCTTCGGCGCGCCGCCGACGTCGAGCGCGAACACCTACGCGTCGAACGTGAGCGGCGTGACGACCGCGCTGACGCAGGCGACGTACTTCAACCGCAGCGCCAACCCGCTCTTCGTCGACGCCGCGGCGCGCAACTACCGCCTCACCTCGAACTCGCCGTCGCGCAAGTCGGGCCAGACGGGCGACCAGGGCGCGCTGGCGTACACCAGCGACGCGACGGTCGGCTTGCAGGGCGTGCTGTGGGTCGACACCACGCTCTCGGGCGCGAACACCGTGCTGGGCGACCTCACCGTGGCGCCGGGCATCACGCTCACCCTGAACGCGGGCGCGACGCTGACCTTCCCCAACGGCACCGACTCGATGGGCGCCGGTGACACCGCGGTGCGCGGCGAGCTGGAGGTCTTCGGCACGTTGAACGCGGTCGGCGTCTCGGGCTCGCCCGTCACGCTGACGAGCGCGGGCGCGGCGTCGAACTCGTGGCACGGCATCGACCTGCGCGCGGGCTCGAGCGCGACGCTGGCCAACGCAGTGCTCGACGAGATGGCCAACGGCATCGCGCTGCAGGTGGGCGCGGCGGCGACGGCCACGCCGTTGACCTTCTCCAACTCGACCATCTCGAACTCGGCGTACGGCCTTCGCACCTCGAACGTGCCGGGCGGCGGCACCGCGACCATCAACGTCACCGCGGTGACGTTCTCGAACACCGTCACCAGCGCCATCGACGCGGTGGGCGGCGCCGACATCACGGTGCAGGCCTCGAGCATCACCGGCGGCACGTCGGGCTACGCCGTCTACCAGAGCAACGGCACGCTCCGGCTCGAGCGCACGCTGGTGTCGAACAACACCTACGGCATCTTCGTCGGCAGCGGCGCGACGTCGACCACGCTCGACCGCTGCACGCTCTCGTACCAGACGGGCGTGGGCACGCCGGCGCTCGAGACGAACGTGGGCGCGGGCCACACCATGACGGTGGTGAGCTCCATCGTGAGCCACAACGCGGGCATCGGCCTCAAGCGCACCAACGTCGGCACCTTCAACGTCACGTACAGCGACGTGTGGGGCAACTCCGGCACGTTCGGGCCGCCGCCGACCGCGAGCGCGAACACCTACGCCTCGAACCTCAGCGGCATCACGACCGCGCTCTCGCCCGAGAACGCCACGCCGTACTTCAACCAGTCGCAGAACCCGCTCTTCGCCGACGCGGCGACGCGCAACTACACGCTGCAGTCGACCTCGCCGGCCATCGGCCGCGGCTTCAACGGCGTCGACCAGGGCGCGTTCCCCTTCACGGTGGGCGCGGTGATGACCGTGACGGTCAGCCCCGCGAGCGCGACGGTCGCGGCGGGCGGCGTCGTCGGCTTCTCGGCGCAGGCGCGTGACGCGATGGGCAACATCGTCGCCAACGAGCCCTTCACGTGGACCGCGGCGCCCTCGGCCGGCACCATCACCAGCGGCGGCGTGCTCACCGCGGGCTGCACGCCCGGCACCTACACCGCGTCGATCACCGCGCGGTCGACCAACGGCACCACCGGCACCGCGAACGTCACCATCACCCTCGGCGCGCCGAGCCAGCTGGTCATCGCGCCGGCGAACACCTCGGTGAAGTCGCAGGCCACGCAGCAGTACACGGCGACGGTGAAGGACTCGTGCAACAACACCATCACCGGCCAGACCATCACCTGGGGCGCCAACGCCACCGCGGGCAGCATCACCTCGGGCGGCCTGTACACGGCGAGCTGCACGCGCGGCAGCTACCCCACGGGCATCACCGCCACGGCCGGCGCGCTCACCTCGAGCACCGGCGTCACCGTCATCGCGGGTGACCCGGCGGCGGTGGCCGTCACGCCGATGAGCGTCAGCGTGCCCGCCGGCACCACGCAGCAGTTCGCCGCCTCGGTCGCCGACGGCTGCGGCAACACCATCACCAACGCGCCGGTCACCTGGACCACCTCGGTCACGGGCGGCACCATCAACTCCACGGGCCTCTTCACCGCGGGGCAGAACAACGGCACCTTCGCCACCGGCGTCACCGCGACGTCGGGCGTGCGCAGCGGCACGGCGAGCGTCACCGTCACCGGCGGCAACGGCGGCATGGTGGCCTCGGTCACGCTCTCGCCGACCAGCGCCACGCTCGACCCCAACGGCCAGCAGACCTTCACCGCCACCGCGCGCGACTCGATGGGCAACGTGCTCAACGGCCAGACCGTCACCTGGTCGGTCGCGGCGGGCGGCGGCACCATCACGCAGGGCGGCGTGTTCACCGCGGGCACCGTGGCGGGCACGTTCGCCAACACCGTGAGCGCGACCATCGGCGGTGTCACCGCGACCGCGACCGTCACCGTCAACCCCGGGCCGGCGGCGACCGTGACCGTGGCGCCTCCGACCGCGACCGTCGCGCCGGGCGGCACGGCGACGTTCACCGCGACCGCGAAGGACGCGTTCAACAACACCGTCACCGGCACCGTGACGTGGTCGGCGACGGCCGCGGCGGGCACCATCACGCAGGGCGGCGTGCTCACCGCGACGATGAGCCCGGGCACCTACTCGAACGCCATCACCGCGACGGTCGGCTCCGCGTCGGGCACCGCGACGGTGGTGGTGCAGATGGGCGCGCTGGCGATGCTCACCATCACCCCCGCGGCTGCGCAGCTCGCGGCGGGCAGCTCGGTGGCCTTCACCGCGACCGGCCGTGACGGCAGCGGCAACGTGGTCGCCGTGACGCCCACGTGGAGCGTGGTCAACGGCGGCGGCACCATCACCAACCAGGGCACGTTCACCGCCGGCACGGTCGCGGGCACCTTCGCGAATACCGTGAAGGCCGACGCCAACTCGCTGACCGCGTTCGCCTCGGTCACGGTCACGCCCGGGCCGGTCATCTCGGTCACCGTCACGCCCTCGACGGCGACGGTGGCGGTCAACGGCACGCAGCAGTTCACCGCCGACGCGAAGGACGCGTTCAACAACTCGGTGCCCACCGCCTTCACGTGGAGCGCGCAGGCGGCGTCGGGCACCATCACGCAGGGCGGCTTCTTCACCGCGGCGGCGAGCCCGGGCGCGTTCCCCAACGCCATCACGGCGACGGCGGGCGGGGCGATGGGCTTCGCGTCGGTGACGTTGACTCCCTCGGGTGCGGGCGGCGGCGGCGGCGCGACGGGCGGTGGTGGTGGCGCGACCGGCGGTGGCGGCGGTGCCACGGGCGGCGGCGGCGGCGCGACCGGTGGTGGCGGTGGTGACGTCGACGGCGGGATGGGCGGCGGCGCGGGCACCGGCGGTGGCGGAGGCTCGACTGGCGGCGGCTCGGCGATGGGCGGCGGCTCGGCGACGGGTGGCGGCGCGGCGACCGGCGGCGGCGGAGAACTCGGCGGCGGCGCGGGTGGCGGCGGCAACACGGCCGGCATGGGCTGCAGCTGCAACCAGGTCGACGCGGCGCTGCCGTTGCTCGGGCTGGTGGTGCTGGCGTTCCGCCGGCGTCGCGCGGCGAAGTGAGGAACGGCGAAATCAAGTCAGAGTGACTTGATATGGGCGTCATGGGGGGCATGCCCCCTCTCACCCGTGCAGACCTGGTCGCCGCGATGGCGCGCGGCGAGCGCTTCTCGTACCTCCCGTTCTACGGGCACACCCCGCGGGCCGACGGCGCGCTGTCGAACGCGTGCTTCTCGCAGTGGTGGCGGTGCTCGTTCGAGCTCGACGGCGTGCGCTACTCGAGCGCCGAGCAGTTCATGATGGCCTCGAAGGCGCGGCTGTTCGGCGACCGGGAGGCGCTCGCGCGGATTCTCGCGGAGAGCGATCCAGCGAAGGTGAAGCAGCTTGGGCGCGAGGTGCGCGGCTACGACGACGCGAAGTGGGGCGCGGCGCGCTTCGACGCGGTGACGCGCGGGTCGGTCGCGAAGTTCGCGTCGAGTGCGGCGCTGCGCGCGTTCCTGCTGGCGACGGGAGACGCGGTGCTCGTCGAGGCCGCGCCGCGAGATCGCATCTGGGGCATCGGGCTCGGGCGCGAGAACCCGAACGTCTCGAAGCCCGAGGCGTGGCGCGGGCAGAACCTGCTCGGCTTCGCGCTCGTCGCCGCGCGCGAGCAGCTGCGGCTCATTCCTGGATGAAGGCGGTGATGGTCGTCGGTGCCGTCGAGGTGCCGCCGAAGTAGAGCCCCGCGGCCCACTTGAGCGAGGTGGTCGACGCGTTCACGCAGCGGCGCGGGTGCTCGGCCTGCACGTCGATGACGCGGCCCCGCAGCGTGCCGATGACGTGGAAGAGGTAGCGGTCGGCCGTGATGGTCAGCTCGTAGTCGAGCGGTTGCTCGGCGCGGAGGTCGTCTTCGTCGAGGGTGAGCAGGGCCGTCGCGGGGTACAGGTGCGTGCCGCCGTTGTTCGCGTAGTGCGCGAGCTCGAGCACGTGCGGCGTCACGTCGAGGCGCCATCGCCAGCCGAACATCAGGCCGTCTTGCGCGAGGTCGAATTGGCCGCAGTCGGAGAGGCCGGGGAGCTTGTTCCAGTCGAGCTGGTCGTTGGGCTGCGTGGGGTTGGTCAGCTCGTACATCGCGGTGGGGGTGAGGATGAGTTGGTAGTGGCGGGCGCCGACGGTGACGAGGCCGGAGAGGGGGAGGCGGGAGGCGCCGTTGCGGGTGAGGGTCGCGGAGTGGGTGTTGGGGGCGATGGTGTATTGCGCCCAGCCGGGATGGGGGCCGGCGTCGGGTGGTGTTCCCGCATCGACTGGGGTTCCTGCGTCGCCTGGCGTCCCTGCGTCTTCTGGCGTTCCCGCGTCGTGTGAGGTCCCCGCGTCTTCTGGCGTCCCCGCGTCTTCTGGCGTTCCCGCGTCTTCTGGCGTTCCCGCGTCGACTGGGGCTGGCTCGCTCGGTGGCGTTCCGCACGCGAGCAGCAGCAGCGTCAGGACGGCGGCTTGGCGATGCACTCGCTTCGCGTCGCACGTTCGGTCGCTTCGCGCAGCGTGGGTCGCGAAACGATTCGTTGTGCTTGGGATGTTGCCCCTCACCCCGGCCCTCTCCCCGCGTTGCAGGGAGAGGGAGTTTCTCGACTATTTCCCGAGGGCTCTGCCAATCGCCGCCGTCACCGCCGCGACGTCGTTCATCGTCACCGCGCCCATGTGGCCCACGCGGAAGTACTTCGTGCGCAGCTCGGGATGCAGCCCGCCCGCCACCGTCACGCCCTGCGCGCCGATGGCCTTCACCAACGCCGCGTCGACACCCTGCGGGTAATAGAGCGCCGACAGCGTGTGCGCGCGCAGCGCCTCGCTCTTCGGCAGGTGCTCGAGCCCCATCGCCTTCCACGCCGCGCGGAACTCGCCGGCGATGCGCTGGTGACGCGCCACTCGGTTGGCCATGCCCTCTTCGACGAGGTGACCCAGGCTCACGTCGAGCGCGGTGATGAGGTTGACCGGCGGCGTCGCGAAGTACGCGGGCTTCTCTTCTTCGTACGCGGTGTGAATCGGCAGCCACTCGGCGAAGTCGAGGTACATCGACGCGACCGGCTTCGTGCGCGCCTTCCACGCCGCCATCGCACGCGGCCCCGCCAGCAGAATCGCGAGCCCCGGAGGCGCCCCGAGCGCCTTCTGCGACGCGGTGAACGTCACGTCGACGCCCCACGCGTCCATCTGCAGCTCTTCACCACCCACGCTGCACACGCCGTCGACGATGCACAGCGCGTCGTGCTTGCGCGCCAGCGCCGCGAGCTCCTTCACCGGCGCGAGCACCGCGGTCGAGGTGTCGACGTGGGTGATGGTCATCAGCTTGAACTGCCGCGTCGCGAGCGCCTTCTCGACCTCTTCGAGCGAGGCGATGGCGCCCGGAGCCGCGCGCAAGTGCGTCACCTGCGCCCCGTGCCGCTCGAGCATGGTGCCGATGCGGTCGCTGAAGTACCCGCTGTTCACCACCAACGCCTTGTCACCGGGCTGCGCGAGGTTGGCGACCGCCATCTCCATCGCGAGCGTGCCGCTGCCCGCCACCACGAAGGGCTGAGCCGAGGGCGCCGCGAAGACCTCGCGCAGGCGCTTCAAGCTGCGGCTGAAGGCCTTCATGAACACCGGGTCGAGGTGGCCGCGGGTCTTCTCGCCCAGCGCGCGCAGCACCGACGGTTCGAACTCGATGGGCCCGGGGATCATCAGCAGCGTTCGTTCGGTCATGGCGCCGATGTACCACCTTCGCGTAAGGCCTTCGCCGATGCGCAGCCGCTGGCCCCTCAAGCAGACCACGCTCCGGAAGAAGCCCGGCCGCGTGCAGGGTCTCCACTACGACGCGGGCTTCCTCGCCGACCGCGATCGCGTCGAGCTCGTCTCGTGGCTGCGCACGCTGCACCCGCTCTGGGAAAACCGCTTCTCCGACTTCCGTCCGCCGCCCGAGGGCGAGACGCAGCGGCAGCTGCTCCGCCCCGTCTACTGGCTGGGCAACTGGCAGTTCGCCTGCCTCGACTACTACCGCCCGCCGCACGGCCTGTTCGATCGCGCGGTCGAGGCCGAGCCGTTTCCGCCGCTGCTCGCGAAGTTGGTCGCGGTGATGGAACAGCGCGCGCGACGCATGTTCCAGGGCGACGACATGCCCGCGAAGTGGCACCTCAACACCTGCCTCATCAACTTCTACGGGAGCCGCCTCGAGGACGGGAAGTGGGTCGACACCGCGCGCGTCGGCGAGCACAAGGACTTCGAGCCCGGCCCCGTCGCGTCGCTGTCGTTGGGTGAGCGCGCGCTCTTTCAGTTCGTCACCTCGCGCAAGCCGGGCGATCGCGACGGCGTGGTCGAGCAGCAGTGGCTCGAAGACGGCAGCCTGCAGATCTTCGGCGGCGATCGCTGGAAGAACCGCACCTTCCACCGCGTGCAGCGCGTCGACACGAAGGGCGGCTTCGACTTCGGCCTCGGCCTCGACGGCTTCGAGACCCGCCGCATCAACTTCACCTTCCGCTACGTGCCCGACGAGCACGTGGTGCCGTTCGGCAAGCTCGGCGCCGAGGCCAGGCGCGACGTCGAGCACTACGTGCGCACGCTCGCGGCCCACTCGAAGTTCTTCGCGCGCGCACTCGAACCGGCCGTGAAGTAAGGCGCCACCGCATGTCGCCGTCGTCGCGCCCTCTGCAGACCTTCGTGAAGCTCCTCGTGCTCGACGTCGCGGCGTCGACGAAGTTCTACGAGACGCTCGGCTTCACGCGCGTGGCGACCGACGGCACCTTCGTGCGGCTGTGCTGGGAAGAGCACGGTGACGTGTTGTTGGTGGGCGCTCCGACCGGAGTGCGCGTCGACGGCAAGCGCGGGTGGGGCGTGCTGCTGAGCTTCACCTCGCAGACGCCGCTCGAAGAGTTGCTGACGCGCGCCGCGTCGCTCCACGCGCCGACGCAGGGCCCGGAGACGCAGCCGTGGCACACGCGCGAGCTGGTGGTGACCGACCCCGACGGCTACCGCCTCAACTTCCTCCAGCCGTTGCCGCCGCCCGCCGAACGTCCATGACTCGTCGCGCGTGCGTGCTGGCCGCCTGCCTGCTCGCCGTGCCGGCGCTCGCGCAGAGTGACGTGAAGCTCGTGCCCGTCGCGGCGCCCGCGTACACCCCGGAGCTCGGCTTCATGCTCGCGCTCGGCGGCGCGATGACGTGGAACGGAGATCGCGACCACCCCGAGCTGCCGCGCTCACAGGTCAACCTCACCATCGCGGGCTCGACGGTCGGCGCCTTCCTCGCGCAGGGCCGGCTCACCACGTTCCTCGAGAACGACGCGACGCGCATCAACGCGGGCATCGACGTGCGCGATCAACCCGACCACTACTTCGGCGTCGGCTTTCACAATGGCTTCACGCGCCCCATCGGCCGCGACACCACCGCGCTGCGACGCACGTGGTGGAACGTCGACCCCACGCTGCTGCGGCGGATCGCCGGACCGCTCTATGGGGGCGTGGTGTTCCAGCTCTCGGGCTCGCTGGCGCGCAACGTGAGCGAGGGCGTGGCGAGCGACCCGACGTTCCAGCGGTTCGGGCCCCAGGTCATCAACAGCGGCGTCGGCCTCACGCTGCAGCTCGACACGCGTGACGTGCCCATCAACGCGTGGCGCGGCATGTTCGTCGCGCTGACGTGGACTGGCTTCGGGCACGCCTTTGGCGCGAACTCGGCCTTCCACGCGCTCGCGCTCGACTACCGCCACTACGTCACGCTCTTTCGCCCGGGCAGCACGCTCGCGTGGCAGGTGAAGTACCGCAGCGCGTTCGGCGACGTGCCGTGGTCGGAGCTGTCGCAGGTGGGCACGCCGTTCGATTTGCGCGCGTACCGCTGGGGGCAGTACCGCGATCGCACCGGGTTCACCGCGGTCGTGGAGTACCGCTTCATGTTGCCGTTCGCGGCCGAGACACTCTGGTCGCACCTCGGCGTCGCAGGGTGGGTGGGCGTCGGCGCGCTCGGCCACACGCCGCTGCCAGACTTCGGGCAGGTGCTCCCCAGCGCGGGTGCGGGGCTGCGCATCGAGCTGCTCAAGCGCGTGACGGTGCGCCTCGACGTCGGCTTCGGCCGCGATTCGCGCGCGGTGTACTTCAACTTCCTCGAAGCGTTCTGATCAAAGCCCTGGGGGCGACGACGTTGGGAGGCGACTAGAGCGGGTACCACCACTCGCGGCCGTCGTTGGCGACGAAGCGGTAGTCCATCACCGCGGGCCAGAGCGGCGCGTGGCACTGCGCGTTCCACCCGTCGAGCAGGCCCAGCAAGCGCTTCACGTCGTCGGGGCGCGCGCGCGACAGATCGGTCTTCTCGCCCGGGTCGGTGAGGAGATCGAACAGCGCCACGTTCCCCGAGGTCTGATCGCGGATCAGCTTGAGCGGACCACTCCGCACCGCGCTGACGTTGTTGGCGCGCCAGTACAACGCGTCGTGCGGTTCGCCGCTCCGTTCACCGCGCACGAAGGGCAGGAGGTCGACGCCGTCGATCGCGCGGTCGCTCGGCAGCGGCAGGCCCGCCGCGCCGCTGATGGTCGCGACCACGTCGAGCGCGCTCACCGGCTCGTTGAAGGTCGTGCCCGCGGGGATTTGCCCGGGCCACCGCATCGCGAACGGCACGCGAATGCCGCCCTCGAAGAGCGTGAACTTGCCGCCCTGCAGCGGGCCGTTGGTGGTGGCGTGCGTGTAGAGCGCCGCGCCGTTGTCGCTGAGGAAGATGACGAGCGTGTCTTCGCTCAGGTGCCGTTCGTCGAGCGCCTTCATGACGCGGCCGACCGAGGTGTCGAGCGAGCGAATCAGCGCGAGGTAGGTGCGGCGAATCGGGTCTTTCTCGTCGGGGAACGCGTCCCAATCGCTGCGCTTGGCCTGGAAGGGCGTGTGCGGGTTCTGCAGCGGGAGGTAGACGAAGAAGGGCTCGCGCTGGTGCGCGTCGATGAAGGCGATGGCGTCGTCGGTGAAGCGGTCGGTGAGGTAGCCGGGTTCCTCGATGACGGTGCCGTTGTGCACGAGCGAGGCGATGCCGCTGCGGCCGCGTTCCCAGATGTACTTGTCGGAGAACTCCGCGAGGTGCTGGTCGACGATGTCGCTGCGGCCGGCGGGTGCGGCGTAGAGCGAGTACGCCTCGTAGAAGCCGGTGAACTCCTGGAAGCCGCGGCGGTGCGGTTGGAAGTCGGGGTTCCACCCGAGGTGCCACTTGCCGAACATCGCGGTCGCGTAGCCGGCGCGATCGAGCAGCTCGGGCAGCAGGATTTCCGACGCGGGGATGCCCTGGCGCTGCACGTCGTCGTCGTCGGGCGAGCGCCACTCCATCAGCCGCCAGTCTTCGGTCTGCAGGAAGAGGCGCGCGAAGAAGAACTCGAGGCCGCTCTTCGCGTAGCGGTCGTGCGGCTGCACCTCGTGGCCGAAGCGTTCCTGGTAGCGGCCGGTGAGCAGGCCCGCGCGCGAGGGCGAGCAGAGGGCGGCGGTGACGTAGCCCGAGCCGAAGCGCACGCCTTCGTCAGCGAGGCGATCGAGGTTCGGCGTGTCGACCGTGCCCATCGGCGAGAGCGTGGTGTCGGCGACCCCGAGGTCGTCGGCGACGATGAGGACGACGTTTACTTTGCGGGCGGGGGTGAGCTTTTCGCCCTGGTTCCAGGCGGTGCGGCCGGCGGTGAGCTTTTCGTCGGGCGTGATGTGCCACGAGGCGCCGTCGGTCGCGCAGGCGGTGGTGAGCAAAAGCAGTGGGAAGAGGAAGAACCGCACGCGGCCGCTCATAGCAGTCTCTCTCTCCCTCTCCTCTTCAGAGGAGAGGGTCGGGGTGAGGAGTAGCCCTTCGAAGCGCACACGTCAGATGCATCACCCCTCACCCCAACCCTCTCCCCTTCAGGGGGAGAGGGAGATATTGGCCCCCAGTGCGCTGGCCGCTGCTCGCCCTGTTGCCCCTCGCCGCGTGCAAACCGGCAATCACCCCCGGCGTCACCACCCCCACCGACTGCAACGCCTGCCACGCCGCGCAGGTGAAGCAGCTCACCGACTCCCACCACGGCCGCGCGCAAACCCGCACCATCTCCATCCCCGACGGAGAAATCGGCGGCTTCACCATCACCCACAACACCGTCACCTGGCACTCGCCCGACGGCGGAACCCGCACCGCGCCCGCGCAAGTGCTCATCGGCGTCTCACCGCTCAAGCAGCTCGCCGTCGAAATCACCCCGCGCCGCTGGCAAGTCCCGCCCATCGGTCTCGACGAGGACGGCGGTTGGCGCACGGTCCCGCAGGGCCCCGGCGACTGGACCACCTCGTGGCCCTATGACTGGGCGAAGAGCTGCGCGCCCTGCCACGCGACGGGCTTCGTGGTGGCGAAGCAGAAATCGAAGTCCTTCACGGTCACCTGCGAGGCCTGCCACGGCGACGTGTCGGGACACCTCACCTGGCTCGCCGCCGGCGGCCGTTCGATGTCTCACTCCGGTTTTCCAACCTCGCTCGCGAGCGCACGCACCTTCACGCTCGCCGACGCCGGCACCGCGACTCCCGAAGGTCCACTCGAGCGCGACCTCCAGTCCGAGGTCTGCGGCGGCTGTCACTCGCGTCGCCGCGCGCTCGACGACGACGGCGGCGTCGGCGGCACGTTGCTCGACGACTTCGAGCCCACGCTCCTCGACCCGGGCGTCTTCGACGCGAACGGTGGCCTGCGCGACGAGACCTTCGAAGCGAGCTCGTTCCTGCAGAGCCGCATGGCGCAGGCGGGCGTGCGCTGCACCGATTGCCACGACCCGCACACCGCGACGCTGCGCCGGCCGGGCAACGCGCTGTGCGGCGGCTGCCACGCGCTGACGACCTTCGAAGCGCTCGAGCACCGCCGCGCCGCCGACGCGACGTGCGTCTCGTGTCACATGCCGACGGTGACCTTCCTGGGCATCGATCAGCGTCACGACCACTTCATCCGCCGCACGCCCGCCTCGACCGAGGACACGAGCTCGCTGCGACGCGCGACTTCGCTCACGCAGCTCGACTTCGACGTGCCCGATGCAGGCGCGGCGTTGGCGCAACTCTCAGACGCGGTGAAGAGCGAAGACCCCTGGCTCCGCTACGGCGCCGCGACGGCGTTGACCCGCGTGCCGCCGCGCGAGCGCTCGTTCCTCGGCTTCCCGCTGCTCACCGACTCCCGCCGGGCCATTCGCGTCCGCGCGGCGCGAGCGTTGACCGGCGTGGTGCAGCTCCCGAAGTCGGTGGTCGAAGAGCTCGAGCGCGCTGAGTTGGCGAACGGCTTCCGCGGCGAGGCGTGGCTGAACCTCGGCTCGCTGGCGCACGCGCGCGGGCAGCTCGACGTGGCGCAGAAGCACTGGCGGCACGGCCTCGAGGTCGATCCGCACTTCGTGCCGCTCACCATCAACCTCGCCGATCTCCTCCGCGAGACCCGCCGCGACGCCGAGGGCATCGCGCTGCTCGAGCAGGCCGTCATCAGCGACGGCTCGGGCCCGTGGGAAGCCGATCTCTTCTACGCGCTGGGCCTTGCGCACTGGCGCGCGGGACGAAAGGAAGAGGCCGCCGTCGAGCTCGCAAGCGCCGCGAAGAGCGGTGACGTGCGCCACCTGCGCGCGTCGTGCCTTGCGGAGAAGGAAGTGAAGGGCGCACCGGCGGGCGCGGCGTGCCTCGAGAAGGCGCTCCGGCTGCACCCGGGGTCGGCGCTGTTGCTGCGTGAAGGCTCACCGCCGCGCTGACACCCGCTGCAGCAACGGGTGGAAGTACAGCGGGTCGACGGGCTGGCCCTCGAGCTCGAGCTGGTAGTGCACGTGCGGCCCGGTCGAGCGGCCCGTGGAACCCGACACCGCGACGAACTCCCCGGCCCCGACGCGTTGTCCGACGCTGACCATCACCTGCGAGTTGTGCAGGTAGGCGGTCGTCACGCCGTGACCGTGGTCGATGACGAGGAAGCGCCCGTTCACCGGCGTCTCCCCCGCGCGCACCACCACGCCCGCGCCCGTCGCGACGACCAGCGTTCCAATCGGCACCGAGAGGTCGAGCCCGGTGTGCAGCTGTTCCTTCTTGAGCGTCGGGTGGTGGCGCATGCCGAAGGGCGAGGTCAGCTCGGCGAGGTCCGGCACCGGCCACGCGAGCGAGAACGCCGTGGCGAGCATCAACGTCTGCTCCGCGGGAGCCATCGCGCCGCGCTCGTGCGGCAAGACGTGGAGCGCGAGTGTGCGCAACTCGGCGTTCGGTCCCGCGCGCACGAGCGCCTGCTTCGTCGGCTCGGGCCCCGCGAAGAGCCACAGCGCCGCCGCGTCGTCGCTTGGCACGTTCGCCCGCACGCGCTTCACCAACGCGTCCATGTCCTGCGGCGACTCGAGCTTGAGGCCCGCCTGCTTCGCGAGCTGCTCGGCGACGCGGCGGCCCGCGGTCGGCTGCGTGCTCCAGGTCAGCCACGCGCCGCGCGCGAGGGGAGAGCCAGTGAGCGGCTGCTGCACGCGCGTCGGCAGCGGCCAGGGCGCCCAGCTCGTGTCGAGGTCCGCGTCGTGCTGCCAGCGCGCCCACTCGGTGATCGAGGGACCCGTGCCCGACGGGGCAGACGACGTTGACGAGGTGCCGCTCCGCCGCGTCGGCGTGGGCCGCGGCGAAGACGACGCGACGACCGCTGGCTTCGCTTTCGCTTCGAGCTGGGCGATCCACTCCTTCTCCTCGATGTCGGGCTTGAGTGGCCCTTGCTCGATGGAGAACGACAGCTCCTCACACCGGCCCGAGGCGACCGTCAGCTCGCTCAACACCACCTCGACGCTCGCGCCGCTCTCGAGCGCCGACGCCGCGCCGAGCGACTCGTTTGACCACCGCGCGTCGATGACGAGGTCGGTGCCCGAGACGAAGAACGAGCGCTGCTTCTCGACCCGGCCCTTCACCAGCAGCTTCGCCTGGCCGACGACGGTCGCCTCGACGCCGCCCGAGCGCACGCGGACGAATTCGCCCCACCGGCTCCCGAGCGCGGTGCGGCGCAGATGGAGTTCGCTGCAGCGCGCGTCGGCGGCTTGCTTGGTGGGTTGGGCTGAGGGTGACTCGACCAGGTGCCCGGTGACGGTCGCACAGCCTGCAAGCAGCAGCAGTGACGTCAGTCCCAGAGCGGCGCGCACGCGCGCTCTGACGAAGCCCAGCGCGTTCGATTCAACGCGGGGAGAGGGCGGGGGTGAGGGGCCGAGAGCGACGACGCGCTGCCGTGACTTCGTCTGCCCCTCACCCTGACCCTCTCCCCGCTCGCGGGGAGAGGGAACTACAGGTCGCAGCCCGAGTTCTTCTTGTTGAGTCGTTCCGACTCGCTGTCCCCGAGCACCACGGCCTCGGTCTCGAGCATGCGGAACAGCGCGTTGGCCAACGGCTTTTCGGTGCGCACGTTGTAGAGCCACACCCCGAAGTTCACGAGCTTGTCTCGAATGATGCTGTGGGCGAGCGAGTAGTCGCTCTGGTTGGTCGAGGCATCGCATGCCGCGCGGTACAGCTTCCGCAGCGTGAGGAACTCGTGCCATTCCTCGAGCTGCGGCAGTTCCTTGTTGCCCAACTTCCGCGCCTCGAGGCGGTTCATCTTGTCCTCGAGCTCGTTGTTCAACTTCTCGCGCCGCGTCTGGCTGGCCGCATCGAGCAGTGACGGCAACCCGCCGGGCACGGCGCCCAGCTTCGCGGGGATCATCGGCGCGAGTGCCTCCTCGAGCAGCCGGCGCACCTCCGAGATGGCGTCGTCAGGCTCCCCACCACCGATGAGCGCCGAGCGCGCGAAGAGCTTCGAGCGCAGCTCGCCGTCGAGCGCCGATTCCCACGCGCGCGCCACGTCGACCACCGCGGGTGACTTCGTACGCAGCGCGAGCAACAGCCACGTCGCGCGCGCCATCGGTTCGAGCGTCGACGGCGCCTCGGGCAAGGCGAGATCAGGCCCACGCGGAGCCGGCTTCTTCGCCGCCGCCTTGCGCACGAACGAGAACGTCCACAGCCGGCGCGGCGCCATCAGCCACCAGAACCACAGCCCCGCGGTGGTGGGCATCGCCTCGCCCAGCATGCGACCGGCGAGCGCACCGAGCAGCGTCATGGTGCGCGACGCGGGCCACTTCGAGCTCGAGGTCAGCTCCTTCACGCGCCGCCAATCACCGCGCGCCGCCGCGTCGGTCGCCAGCCACTCTCCGGCGACGGTGCGCACCACCGGCACCGCGATGCGCGGGTCGAACAGCAGCACGCTCTCGAGCCACTCGCGCGCGGCCTCGTGGTTGCCCTTCGCGGCTTCGAGCAGCCCACGCGCGACGACGCCCGACGCCTGCAGCGCGTTCTTCGAGTGGCTCAGCTTGTTCTCGACCCACGCGATGGAAGAGGGCCACGGCCGTTCCTGCTGCGCGAGGCCCCACGCAGCGACCATCGCCGGCCCGCCGGGCTTGTCGCGCCGCCACGTCACGCGCGAGAGCGACGCGCTGAAGTACGCCAGCCGCACGAAGCCGAGCGGGGCCAACACCGAGCTCGCCGTCCACGCGGGGAAGAGCCACCACCACGCGGTGAAGCCCAGCGCCAGCAACACGAGGCTGTTCGCGCCGAGCCCGCCCGCGGTGAAGCCGAAGCCGCACCCCAGGAGCACCAGCTGCCACACCACCGTCCCGCCCGCGCCGGGGTCAGACCAGAAGTTGCTCGAGCCGCGCGAGACCTGCGCCACGCCCGGGTTCGCGGGAGTCGTCGCGCCGCCGCTGGAGTTGCCGGCCGCACTCAGCGCGCGAATCGCGATGACCACCAGCCCGACGATGGCGCCCACGGGGACCATGTCAGCTCAACGCTCCCGATCCGCGCCGTAGCCAAAGACCATCGGCGCCGCGGTCCACTTTTCGTCGGTCTCGGTGGGGCTCGCTGCAGCGGGAATCGCCGTCGACGCGGGCAGCGCCGCCAACAGCTCGTGCACCAGCCGCCGCTTCGGGTCGCGCAGCTCGGCCATCGCTTCCCGCACCAGCTCCTCGGTGCGCGGGTGCTCTCCGAGCGGCGAGCGGTAGACCTTCGCTTCCTTCAAGTTGAGCGAGAGCATCGAGAGCAGCTTGTTGCCCTCGCGCTCGAGGTCGGTGCGCGACGCGGTGGGGCCGACGCCCAGCACGTAGAACGGGTTCGTGGTGATGCGTTCGACGAGCGTGCGTGCCATGCGCTCACCTCAGGCTGCTGTCGTGACCCATCTTGCGCGTCTGCGCGTCCGCGGGGAGCAGGCGCCACAGCTGCTCCGTCACGCGCTTCACCGCCGCGTGGTCGCCCTTCTGCAGCGCCGCGCGCCCCTCGCCGACCAGCTTCTCGGCCTTCGGCAAGTCGCTCATCGACGACACGTCTGACGCAGCGTTCTCGAACTCCCACTGCCAGGCGTCGGGGTGCTTGTAATAGGCGGCGAGCCCGAGCTGCCGCACCTGCCGCACGCGCCGCTGGAGTTCCTGCACCTGTCGCGCGCGCCGCGCCTTCTCGACGCCCGCGACCGCCTCGTCGAACAGCCGCTGCTCTTGCGGCGAGGCGAACTGCGCGACCCACTTCGACCAGGTCGCGACCTGGTGCACCGCGTTCTCTTCGAGCTCGGGGAACTTGGAGTCGGCCTCGAGCTGCTCGAGCGTCGCGTCGACCTCGATGAGCGCGCGCTTGGCCTTCTGCGCGGCGTCGGCGTCTCCACCGCGCGAGGCGGCGATGTCGCGCTCACACTCGCCGAGCTGCTGCTCGACGTTGCCGAGCTGCTCGATGTTGCGCGTCAGTCCGTGACGGAACGCCGCGGTGCGCAGCGCGTTGACGCGCTCGCGGGTCGCCTTGAGGCCCGTCTCCAGCGCCTCGGGCGTCGCGTCGGGCACGAGCAGCTGGGCGATCTCCTCGAAGACCTGGCGCGTGTTGACCACCATCGCCCGCGCCGAGAGACGGCCGCCGCGATCGAGCTCCAGCGTCAGCTCGACGTGGCTCGAGGCGGGCAGGGTGGCGTTGAGCTGATCGCCGCGGATCTCGAGCGCGCCGACGAGGCGGCAGAGGTGCGCCTGCTCGTACTCGCCCTGCACGATGGGAATGCGCAGCACGTGGTCGCGCTGGCCCTTCACCATCGCCTCGACGGTCTCGTGGCGGAACGTGCGGCGGGCGGGCAGCGGCGCGCCGCGCTCGAAGTAGATGTTCACGTAGTCGTTCGCCATCGCGACGCCGATGGTGCGCGAGAGCGGCGGGTCGGTGAGCGTCAGCCCCTGCACGATGGTGAACTTCGAGGGCTTGAGCGCGACGGCCTTTCCGTCGAGGCCCTTGCCGAGCAGCGTGAACTCGTTGGGCCGGCGCGCGACCACGTCGACCGCGAGCACGAACGCGCCCTCTTCGTTGAGCTGCGTCTCGGCGCTCTTCCACCCGTCGAAGCGCTGGAGCTGCACCGTCGCCGGCTTCGGGCCCGGCTCCTCGACCAGGCGGCCCACCACGTGCGGCGAGAGGTCGCTCGTCATCGCGGGGTACTGCAGCCAGATGCGGCGGCCCTGTTCCTCGACCTTCGCGGCGGGGCGCGCGTCGAGGTTGGCCGAGGCGGCGTAGAGCGCGGCGCCCTGCGCGACGAGCGTCATCGGGTCGAGGCCGTCGGCGAGCGAGACGCCCAGGAGGTCCTTCAGGCGATTGCGCAGCACCGGCATCAC
Organism: Myxococcaceae bacterium; assembly: GCA_046351675.1. Taxonomy (GTDB): domain Bacteria; phylum Myxococcota; class Myxococcia; order Myxococcales; family Myxococcaceae; genus Archangium_A. Next base: position 169,384 of record JAXLYB010000007.1, on the reverse strand, counting down.
CGTCGGGCCACCGACCAGCACCAGGCGGCTCAGCTGCGAGGGCTCGAGGCCGTGGCTGCGCAAGAGGCGCACGCACACGCCGATGGACCGGTCGACCAGCGGCAGGCAGAGGCGATCGACGTCGTCGCGCGAGAGCGTCACGTCGACGTCGAGCAGGTGTTCACCCAGCTTGAGCGCGGGCACCAGCACGCTGGCGGTCGAAGCGCGCGTCAGCTCGATCTTCGCGTCTTCCACCGCGAGCTTCAGCTTGCGCACGCCCGCGGCCAGCGCAGGGTCGGCGCGCATCAGCGGCAGGCCCGTATCGGCGGCGAGCTTCTGCAGCACGTGGTCGACCAGCACGTGGTCGAAGTCGCGCCCGCCCAGGAAGTTGTCGCCGTCGTGACCGATGACGCGCAAGAGACCGTCGCGCGTCTCGAGCAGCGACGCGTCGAACGTGCCGCCGCCCAGGTCGTAGACCATCCACGAGCCGGCCGCGTTCTCGGTCGTCCACCCCGCGGCGAGGGCCGAGGCGATGGGTTCCTGCATCAGTTCGACGCGCTCGAAGCCGGCCAGCCGCGCCGCTTCACTCGTCGCCGAAGACTGCGGCAGCTCGAAGAGCGCGGGCACCGAGATGACCGCGCGCGCGGGCGCGAAGCCGAACTGTTCCTGCACGTCGGCGCGCAGCGACTTGAGCACCTCGGCCGAGAGCTCCTCGGGCTTGAGCTTCTTCTTCGACGCGGGGAAGTCGAGCAGCTGCCCGGTGCCCATCAGGCGCTTGAACTCGCCGCGCGTGTTGTCGGGGTCGGCGTCGAGCATCTTGCGCGCCTTGGCGCCGACCAGCGCGTTGCCCTTCGCGTCGAAGCGAATGATGGAAGGCGTCAGCGTCGCGCCCTGGGAATTGCGCACCAGGTGCACCTGCGTGCCGTCGAAGACCGCGGCGGCCGAGTTGGTCGTGCCGAGGTCGATGCCCAGGTACAGGCTCTTCTTGTCGCTCGCGCTCTGCGTCATGAGTGGCGGATCTCCGTCGGGATTGAGGCGCGTGGCAAGGCTTGTCTGACCCGCGACCACCCCGCGGAGTGCAGGATTTGGGCGAGCCGAACGGGTAGCTTTCGCACCCCGATGCCTCGCCTCGACGTCGCCGTGGTCGGCACCGGAACGGTCGGTAGCGCGGCCGCGCTGTTCCTCGCGCGCCAGGGCCACAAGGTCACGATCTACGAGCGCGTCGAGAAGCCGCTGACGGTGGGCGCCGGCATCATGCTGCAGCCCACGGGCATGGCGGTGCTGCGCCAGCTGGGGCTCGAGCACGAAGTGGTGCCGAAGGGCGAACGCATCGATCGCCTCACGGTGCAGCGCGCGAACGGGCCGAAGGTGATGGAGCTCGAGTACGCCCAGCTCAACCCCGAGTGGTTCGGCGTGGGCCTGCACCGCGGCGTGCTCTTCAAGGCGCTCTACGACGCGGCGCTGAAGGAGCCGCGCGTGACGGTGCGCACCGGCTTCGACATCGAAGACCTGCACGTACGGCGCGACGGCCGGCTGGCGGTCATCGAGAAGGAATACCGCTCGCGCACGGGCCGGCACGACCTGGTGGTGGTCGCCAACGGCGCGCGGAGCTCGCTGCGCGACGACACCGCGTTCGAGAAGAGCGTCGAGCGCTACGAGTGGGGCGCGCTGTGGGCCATCGTGCCCGACCCGCAGCACCTCTTTCAGGGGCGCCTGTTCCAGGTGGTGCGCGGCACCCGCAAGCTCATCGGACTCCTGCCGACCGGCTACGGCCCCGAGGGCGGCGAGCGGCAGGTCAGCTTCTTCTACAGCCTGCGCGGGGATCAGCTCGACGCGTTCCCGCGCGTGGACTTCGAGAAGTGGAAGGCCGACGTGCTCGCCGACGCGCCCGAGGCGAAGCCGGTGCTCGATCAACTCCCCGACGCGAGCACGCTGCTCTTCAGCCACTACCACGACGTCGTGATGTGGCCCTGGAACACCGAGCGCGTGGTGTACCTGGGTGACGCCGCGCACGCGATGAGCCCGCAGCTGGGGCAGGGCGCCAACCTCGCGCTGCTCGACGCCTGGTACTTGAGCGAGGCGCTGCGCGGGGCGTCACTGCCCGACGCGCTCTACGACTACTCGCGTCGCCGGCGGTGGCACCTCGGCTGGTACCAGTTCATCACCCGCGCGCTGACGCCGTTCTTCCAGTCAGACCTCACGTGGCTGGGCCCCCTGCGTGACTACGGGCTGTCGCAGGTCGCGCGCATTCCGTGGTTCCGCAAGCAGATGGTGTCGGCGATGTGCGGCGTGTCGCGCGGGCCGTTCATGGATCTGTTGCCGCTGCCGAAGTGACGCCGACGCGAGCTTCGAGTCCGCGAGGGGCCCTTGCGCGCGGTCTATGGACTGAGAAAATTCTGGAATGCGCCAACTCTCGATGTGGTGGGTGCTGTGCTTGGCGGCGTGCGTTCAGGGGCAGGGGCCGGCGGGTGACCCGGGTCCCCAGGGCGTGCCAGGGCCAGTCGGGGCTGCGGGGCCGCAGGGGCCGGCCGGACCGCAAGGCCCGGCTGGGCCACAAGGGGCCGTTGGTCCGCAAGGAGAGGCGGGCCCACCGGGGCCGGCGGGTGATGCAGGCCCTCAGGGCATCCAGGGCATTCAGGGAATCCAGGGAATCCAGGGAATCCAGGGCATTCAGGGGCCGCCAGGGCCTCCAGGGCCGGCCGGGGACGCGGGCCCGCGCGGGCCGTCGGGTTTCTCGACCGTGACCAACGTCGCCGCCTTCGGCATCAACTCCACGCTTCCGATGGGCTTTGGGTACTCCTCGGTCGCGCCGAGGGCTCGCGTGGTGACGACCGCCACACAGAAGGTGATGGCGACCCTGCAGGTCCAGGCCTCCCGCCAGAGCAGCACACTCACGGGCAGCAGCTTCCGCATCGCGGTCTGCTACGAGCCGACTGATGGTGGGGCCCCGGTGCCCTTTCCAGGCAGCGGGCTCACCGTCATCAAGAGCCCCGCGGCCGAGGCCTTCACCGCCGCGGGCGCAGCGACGCCGGGCGAGGGAACCTGGGACATCAGCTTCTGCGGCTCTGATTCGGCGTCGGCTCTCACGGTCTGGTCTGTCAACGGCGTGGTGATTGTCGCCGACTGATTCCCGCCGTTGTCGCAGCCGCGACGAACTGAGTTTGCACTCCGCCGACCCGTCCGGGTCATGCGGACATGGGCTCAGACCTCTACCGCGTCAAAGTCGTCGAGAAGCAGGACCGCACGGTGAAGCTGCGCGTCGAGGTCGTGCACCCCGACTCGAACTACCTGAGCGACAACCCGAGCTTCGCGCTGATGCTGCTCTACGAAGGGCTGCCGCGTGGGGGTGACGCGCCGCTCGCCAAGGAGATCAGCTTCGACGACACGCTCGATCGCGGCTGGCTCGAGCTCTACACGAAGGGCTTCGTCGAGAAGGTCGAGAAGCAGGTCGAGTCGGGCAGCAGCGAGGGCCAGACCCAGGCGGACTGGATCAAGGGCTTCGTCACCATCACCGCGACCGACCCCGCGTGGGTGGCGCACCTGCAGGTCGGCGCCGAGTTCGACAGCCGCACCTTCGACGTCGCATGGGACTTCAACGACTGCGCGCCGATTCGCCCGGGACAGATCGACCCCAACGCGCCGTCGCCCGAGCCGTTCATCTCGCTGCCCGGCACGATGTGGCAGGACAGTGGGTTGCCCGCGGTCGTGCGCGCGCCGGCGTACAGCTCGAGCGCGTACCACTCACCGACGCTCAAGAAGGGCACCTTCACCGCCGCGCAGCTGAAGGACCTCGACCTGCAAGTGGTGATGTACCAGGGCCAGTACGACGACGGCCTGCGCGTGGGCATCCTCTCGCTGCAGGGCGAGAACGTGCGCATCTTCACCGCGGGTGACGGGAGCTACGGCAGCTCGTCGTCGGCGCCCTTCGAGGGGTCGATCGGCAAGGCGGAGCTCATCAAGGGCAAGCGCCTCGGCTCGCGCCTCAAGGTGTCGCGCATGCTGGGCAACCTGCAGGCGAAGATCGTCTCGGCCACCGTCGAGGGGAACGCGGCGACCTTTCGCATCGCGATTCCGCCGGGCAACTCGAACTACGCCGAGCTGAACGACGACCAGCTGTTCGGGCTCGGGTTTCAGCTGCTGGTGATTCCGCTGCTGCCGACCGACACGTTCGGAGATCGCGTGCTCGCGCCGTCACCGTTCTCGTGGACCATCGAGCGTGAAGTGCTGCGCGTGTTCCCCGCGGAAGAGCGGCAGATGAGCTCGTACATCGACGGGAAGATGGTGCCGATCGGCGACTCGCTGCCCGAGCAGGGCAATCTGGCGCAGCGGCTGGCGCGCGGGTTCATCGCGAAGGCCGAGGTGGTGACGAAGGCGGCGGTCGCCTCGTCCGACGGGCTCGATGCGATGACCGAGGCGCAGCAGCGCACGGCGCTCGAGGCCGCGTGGCCCGAGATGGTGGTGAAGGTGACGCCGCACCACGCGGAATATCTCCAGCACCTGGGCAAGCCGATCGCGGCGGTGCAGCTCTCGCACGCGCCCGAGGCACAGCCGTGGGAAGGCGCTCCGGCGACGCCGGCGACGGGGCCGACGGGGTTTGGTCAGAAGAAGTCGCCGCCGCCGCAGGCGCCTGCCGCGTCGAGCATGCCGGCGAGCAGCTCGAGCCCCAGCGCGCCCGCGAAGCCGAACCTGGTGAAGATCGTCGGCATCGTGCTCGCGGTGCTGATCGGGCTGTGCCTGCTCTGCATGATCGGCTCAGCGATCAGCAAGTAACGACGAGTAACGACGAGCAACGACGAACTCCCTCTCCTCCTCAGAGGAGAGGGTCGGGGTGAGGAGGAGAACCCGTGTGCACTCGACACCCTCGACGGCCGGCTTCTCCTCACCCCAACCCTCTCCTCTGAGGAGGAGAGGGAGCTAGGGCAAGCAGCGCCCGATGCACGTGCCGTTGTCGCACAACCCCGACGCGCACTCTGCGCCGCTCGAGCAGCTCAACCCCGCCCCGAGCAGCGACCCGCACACGCCGACGCCACCATCACCGTCGTCGTGGCACAGCCCCCACCGGCACGGAACGTCCGAAGAGCACTCCTGCATCGGCAGCCCGCGCTCGACGCACTTCCCATTCGCGCACACCGCGGTGTCGAAGCACTCGCGCGCGTCGGCGCACGCCGACCCGCTCACCCGCCGCGGCTGACAGCTGAGCCCACCATCACCACCGAGGCACGCCAGGTGCGCGAGGCAGTCATCGTGCGAGATGCACGTCGCGCCCACGTCGCCCGGCGCGCCACACGTGCCCTTGGTCTGCGCGTCGTCGTGCAAGCACGTCTCACCGGTGGGACACGTCTGCGCCGCGGAGCACGGGTCGCCGGAGTTCACCTCGTCCCGCAGGCAGAGGTGATCGATGGGATCGCACTCCAGCACGCTCTGGCACTGGTCGCCGTCGCACGGCGCCGTCTCGCCCTTGCGCGCCAGGCACGTCCCACCGTCGACGCGCGTCGCGTCGCAATACGCCGAGTCGGTGCACGCGCCGTTGAGACACGGCTCGCCCGCGTTCGGCAGCACGCGACAGAACTGCTCGACGCAGTGCAGTCCGATGAGGCACTCGCGATCGGCCTGGCACGGCGCGCCCGACCCGAACGCCGCGCACTCGCCGTTGACCGGGTTGAACGGAGACACGCGGCAGAACAACCCCGTGCGGCAGTCGCCATCGGTGGTGCAGGGCGCCTGCGCGAGGCCGCGCGCCTGGCACGTGCGCGGACACGTCGCGCCCTTGCACACGCCCTCGGTGCACTCGGTGAAGCCGTCGTAGCAGGGCTCACCGAGCGCCTGCCGCGGCTTGACGATGCTCTCGCACGAGGGAGGCAGCGACGCGTACTCCGCGCACGACCACGTCGCGAACGCCGTCGCGCACGTCTCGGCCTTCACCGGGTCGAACTTCAGCCCGCCCGCGATGACGTGCGGCGGCCAGGTCAGCGGCCCGCACCACGTCGCCTCGAGCTCGCGCACGCACGCGTCGCGCCCGGCCATCGAGTCTTCGACCAGCCCGCAGCGAATGAAGTACGCGCACCGGTTCAAGTTGAGCGCGGTGCACGCCTCGGCCAGCGGCAGCCCCGCGTCAGAGCGGACCCCCGCGTCGAACGGCGTGCCCGAGTCACCCTTGCCCGCGTCGGGCGTGATGGGCGGCTTGATGACGAATTGGCTGCAGCCCGCGAACGCCGCGAGGCAGGTCAGCAGCAAGAGTGTGGAAAGGCGCATCAGCTAGAACCCTGCATCGGCCCTCAGCGAACAGCTCTCGACGCATCGGCCCCCGAATCCACCATCGGGCAGCGACGAGTACCTGCAGTCGTTCGACAGGCACTGCTGATCGTAGCCGCAATCGCCACCCGCGGGCTTCCACGCTTCGCAGGTATCGTTCGCGATGAACGAGCAGGTGTGTCCGGGTGCGCAGCGGTAGCCGCTGGTCTGGAACGAGCAATCACCGCCATCGGTGGGCAGCTGCTCGCACCGCTGCGTCTGCGCGCTGCAGAACAGCCCGTCCTGGCAGTCGTCGTACGAGATGCACCCCTCGTGGAAGCCCGCCTTCACGAGGCACGTGCCGGTGGTGACGAGCGTCGAGCAGCGCAGCGACGGGAGGCACGTGTACGGCCCCGTGCAGGTGCCACCGAGGCCGGCCTTGAGCTGGCAGGTGCCGGGCGGGCGCACGCCGTTCACCGGCGGACCCTGGCGGCAGAACGAGTCGTTGTCACAGAACGGGAAGCCGCCCTCGACGCCGCACGGCTGACCGATGGCCGCGAGCCGCACCACGCAGTGCTGCGGGCCGGTGCCGGTGCCGGTGCACGTCATGCCCTCGGGGCAGGAGTCGTAGCGCGAGCACGGGCTGCCCGCGTCCTTCGCCGGCTGGCAGCGCGACTCGGCGCCGCCGTCGGTCACGGTGTCGCAGCCGGCGGTGCGCGGGTCGCAGCGGCGGAAGAAGCCGTCGCACAGCTCGCCCATGCTGACCCACGCGCGGCAGTGGTGCGGACATTGATCGTCGTACAGGTCACAGAAGCCGTCGGCGTTGCAGTCGAGGTCGCCCAGGCAGCCCGCGTCGGGCACCGCGCGGCCGGTGAAGAGCCCGTCGACCGCGCACTCGGGCGGCACCAGCGAGCAGCTCCCGCTGGCGTACGCGTTGAGGCACTTCACGGCCTGGCCTCGTCGTACGCCAGCCGTCCCTCGGCGACGCCGCGCGTGAAGGCGAGCTGGTCGCAGGTGGCGACGGTGGTGTTGGTCAACAGGCAGCCCGCGACGCCCGCGTCACCGAGCCGGCCACAGCGGTGGTCGCGATCGCACTTCGCCAGCGCCTGCAGCCCGCACCACTGCGCGAGCGGAGCGGACGTGAAGCCTGCGTCGGGCGTGCCCGCGTCGCGCGGTGGACGACCGGCGTCCGGAGTGCCCGAGTCGACCTCGACCGACGCGTCCTCCGGGGGAGGCGTACCGCTGTCGACGACCATGGGCGCAGGGCACCCGGTCAGGGCGAAGAGCGCGGCGAGCTGGAGCGCACGGGTGGGCGACATCGGGAACGCGCCACCCTACCAAAACTCTCCCTCTCCTCCGAGGAGGAGAGGGTCGGGGTGAGGAGAAAACCGCAGTTCAACTCAGGGCGTATGCGCCGTGAGCAGCTCGACGCGCCCAGACCCGGCAGCCGTCTCCTTCACCTTCCCCACGCCGCGCACGAACCAGTAGTCCTTGTCGGGGCTGCCGTTGTTCAGCTTGCGAATGTGCACGGCGGTGAACGTGCCCGCAGGCACCGTCACCGACTCCGCGCCGTTCACCACCTGCCAGTCGAGCGTGCGCGTGTTGCTGGTGGGGTTCGAGCCGGTCGCGGTGTTGACCTCGGTGAAGGTCTCGACCCACGTCGCGCCCGTCATGGTGTCGGCCGCGCTGGTCTTCGTGCGCAGCTTGCCCGGCGTGTAGAGCGAGAAGTTGTTGAGGCCGCCGTCGAGGTCGTACACGTCGTCGCGGTGGCGAACGATGGCGCTCGCCGTCTCTTCCTGCCACGTCAGCTGCGTCTGCGAGCTGGGCACCACGGTGCGCAGGCGCCACGCCATCACGCTCGTCTTGCCGGGCACCGCTTCCTGCATCTCGGCGGTCACCAGCTTGGTGCCGACCTTCATGCCGCCGTCGTTGAGCGGCTCGGTCGTCTCGTAGGTCCACCTCGCGGTCGCGCTCATCGGCTCGAGGCTCGCCAGCCCGCCGCCGGTGCCGCCGCCGGTCGCGCTGCCGCCACCCGTCGCGCTGCCCCCGCCCGTCGCGCTGCCGCCGCCGGTCGTCCCGCCACCCGTCGCGCTGCCGCCGCCGGTCGTCCCGCCACCCGTCGCGCTGCCACCACCGGTCGCGCTGCCGCCGCCGTTCCCGCCACCCGTGCCGCCATCAGACCCGGCCGGAGTTCCACACGCCGCCGTCACCAGCACCACCACCAGCCCTGCGAGTGCACGTTTCATTTCGACTTTCTCCTCACTGCGATCAGGCGCGCGACGATCGACACCGCGATCTCCGCCGGCGTTTGCGCCTCGATGTCCACGCCCATCGGACTCTCGAACCGGGAAGACTCCTCTTTGCTGAAGCCGGCCACTTCCAGCCGCTGCCGGAAGCGCAGCGCCTTCCGCTCGCTCCCGATGACGCCGAGATACGCGAGCGGTTTGCGCACGAGGTGTTCCACACACGCCTGGTCGAGGGGATGGTCGTGCGTCGTCACGCAGCACGAGGTGTCGGGCCCGCCCGACAGCGTGCGCGCGAACTCGTCGGGTGGCAACGCCACGCGCCGCGCTTGCGGAAAGCGCTCGGCGGTCAGCCACTCGGGCCGGTCGTCGACCACCGTCACCTCGAAGCCCACGTGCGCGGCGAGCGAGGCGAGCTCCTTCGCCACGTGGCCCGCGCCGAACACCACCAGGCGCGCGAGGCGGCCGTGCTTCTCGAGGAAGACGATCATCTTCCCGCCGCAGCACATGCCGAGGTCGTGCGTGAGGTGCGTCTCGAGCGTGTGGTGCTCGCGCGAGTCGTCGGCCAGCAGCGCGCGCGCGGCGTCGATGACCTGCTTCTCGATCGCGCCGCCGCCGATGGTGCCGGCCTGGTCGTCGGCCGTCACCGCCAGCTTCGAGCCCGGCTTCTGCGGCGTGCTGCCCTGCGTTGCGACGACGGTGCAGAGGACGAACGGTCGCCCCTCGGCCTCGAACTTCGCGAGCGCAGCGAAGAGACCGTCGTTCATCGCGCGTTCTAGAACTTCGTCTTCGGGCAGGCGTTCTCGTCGTTCTTCTTCTGGCCCTCGACGCGCACCACTTCCGACGTGGTGGTCTGGAGCTGCTGGCCGAGCTGCGACTCGACCTGGCCCCACTGCGGGTCGTTCGCCTTCTCGGCGGTGGCGAGCTTCTGGCTGTCTTCGAGCACCGCGACGAGCGCCTTCACCGCGGCGATCTGCCGATCGTCACCGGCGACCACCTCGCCGCACTTCTTCGTCAACTCGTCGAGCAGGCCCTTGGCCGGCTTCTTCTTGTACTTCTGCGCCATCTCGTCGAACGCGACCGCCGACACCACGCGCTGGCCGGCGGCGATGAGCACGTCGCTGGTGCGCTGCGCGCGCATGCCGTCGAGCTGCTGGAAGCGGAGCGCTGCCGGCGCCGAGCCGTCGATCGACGTCGCGTAGCTGTTCTTGAGCAGCAGCGGCCACGCCAGCTTGCCCGGCGCGTCGCCGAGCTTGAGCGCCTGGATCTTCCCGGTCAGGCAGGTCGACACCTCGTCGGTGCCGCTGAGCGTCGCCTTCACCGCGCCGCCCTTCACGACCTCGACGTCGGCCTTCAGGCTCGGCGGCGGCTTCGTGCCGATCGACGCGTAGCACTCGCAGAAGCTCGGCTGGCTCAGGCGCAGCTGGCCCACGATGTCGTTGGCCGCGTTGTCACCGAGCTTCACCATCTGCGGGCTGGCGCCGAGCGGGATCTCGGCGGCGATGGCCTTGCTGCCGGCGGGCAGCGCGGTGAGCGGCAGCTTCTTGAACACGCCTTCGACGCACTGCTTGCCGCTGGCGCTCGCGCCCAGCCCGTTCACCTCGATCGTCACGCCGGCTTCGGCGACGGTGATCTTGCCCTTCAGGTCGAACGCCTGGCCGTCGCGCGAGGCGAGCTCGATGAAGCACTCCTGCACCGCGGGGCTCATCGAGAGCATCGCGCCGGTCAGCACCTCGGCGGTCAGCGGCGAGAGCGGCAGCTGGCGCGGGCCACACGCGGCGACGTCGAACGGAATGACGTTGGTGATGGACAGCTTCTGCGGCTCGGCTGCCTTCGACGTCGAGTTGCTCGCGGGCGTCGTGGAGCCGGTGGTGGACGAGGTGGCGCACGCGGTGAGCGCGAGCGCGAAGGCGGCGATGGACTGGCGCATGGGTCTCCCTGGGAAGTGCGCGCTGTATAGCCGGTTGCGCCGGGGCTTACAGACTCTCTCTCGCACGCCGCAGGAGCGCGGTGACGCCCACCTTCTCTGCCCACACGTCGAGATAGCGACCGTTGAGGGCCGAGCCCTGGAAGCGCAACACCTCGACCGCGTCACGGAACTGCTGGGTGTTCGATTCCCCGCCGCGCTGGAACCACAGCAGCTTGCGCAGCACGGTGTCCTCCGGCGACTTCACGTAGAGCGCGCGGCCCTCGCCGACCTCGCGCCGCTGACGCCGGGCCAGCTCTTCGACGTCGAACTCGGTCGACCCCACCGGAAAGAGATCAATGCGAGTGGCGGTCGGCACGTGAAACACATTCCACGACCTGCGCGCCTTGATGCTCTCCTTGAGCGCGACGTCATCGACGTCGAAGTCGGGACCCAGGCGCGCGACCAGCGCGTCGACCTGGTCAGCCCGCAGGTGCGCCACGATGTCGATGTCGTTGGTGAAGCGCGACGGCCCCTGGAGCGACGACGCCATCGAGCCGCCGAGGAAGTATTCGACGCCCAGCGCCTCGAGCGCCTGGGCGAACTGCCACGCGATCTCATATCCGCCCGGCAGACTCATGCCGCGGGACAGGGGCCGTACAGGCGACGGGCGTGGGCCTCGCCGACGAAGTGCGCGCGGAAGAGCCACTCGACGCGCGCTTCCGACGCCGTCGGCTCCCGCTGGCGCAGCGCGAGCCGCACGGCGCGCCGCCCGTCGTCCCACTGACGACCGGCGACCTCGAGCTGTCGAGCCGGACCGAGCGCGCGCCACAGCTGCGCTTGCCGGTCGGCCTGCTCGCGCGTGACGTCGCTCGGCATCATTTTCTCAATGTACAAGAAAGGTGGTCGAAGTCGCGAGCCGTGGGTCGTGAGCTTGTTTTTCACTCCCCACTTTGCGAGATCGCCCCAATGTTGATTTCAAAATCAATTTTCCGCGCCGTGGTCGTCGTCTCTGCGATCTCGGTGTTCATCGGCTGCGGCGGCCCCGGGACGGATGACGGCACGGGCGGTGGCACGGGTGGCGCGGGCGCGGGCTCGACGACCGGCGGCGGCACGGGTGGGGCGGGCGCGGGCACGACCGGCGGCGGCACCGGCGCGGGCACCACGACGGGTGGCGGCACGGGCGGCGGCGTGACGGGCGGCGGCACCGGCGGTGGAACGGTGACGACCTTCTGCGAGGTCGAGCCCATCCTCCAGGGCAAGTGCAGCTCGTGCCACGGCACGACCCCGGTCAGCGGCGCGCCGCAGCTCATGACGCGCGCGCAGCTCATCGCCAGCTCTCCGGCCGGCGGCACGATGCTCGATCGCAGCATCCTCCGCATGGAGACCCAGCCGATCTCCGCCGCGATGCCTCCCAACGTCGGCGGCGACGCGGCTGACGTCGCGACGTTCAAGGCGTGGCGCTCGGCGGGCGCGGGCGAGTGCAACCCCAACACCGGCGGCGGCGCGGGCGGCGGGACGGGCGGCGGTACCGGCGGTGGCGTGGGCGGCGGCGTGGGCGGCGGCACGACGGGTGGTGGCGTCGGCGGCGGCCTGGGTGGTGGTACCGGCGGCGGCACCGGCGGTGGCGCGGCTCCCGAGATCTGCACCAGCAACGTGAAGTGGGCGTTCGGCAACAGCCTCGGCGGCGCGATGAACCCCGGCGAGGCCTGCGTCACCTGTCACACGCAGCAACACAAGGGGCCGATCGACGGCTTCATGGGCACCGTGTACCCGACGCTCCATGAGTCGGCGCTGTGCTCGGTCACCAGCGTTCCGTCGGGGCTGACGGTCGAGATCCTCGACATGAACGGCGCGGTTGCGAAGTCGTTCTCCATCACCGCGTTCAGCGATGGCAACTTCCACGGCGGCACCGTCGGCTTGCCGTCGCCGTACCGGGCGCGCGTGAAGGTCGGCGGTGTCGTGAAGAGCGAGATGATCGGGCCGCAGACGAACGGCGACTGCAACAGCTGCCACACCTCGCAGGGGAAGAACGGCGCTCCGGGTCGCTTGCACTGGTGAGGTAGCCTCGCGGCGTGCGCCGCTCCCTGTTCGCTCTGACGTGCGTGTTGCTGGGCTGCGATGAGGGTCCCACCCAGCACGTGAGCCCCGCGGAGTTCGCGCTGCGCAAGAAGGTCGAGGAAGAGCGCGCTCAGTCGCCTGCTCCGCCTCCAGGTCCGTCTCTGCCTGCGGTGCCGCCCCCGCCCGCAGCTCCGGTCGGGACTGCACCAACGGAAGTCACGCACGTGCATGCGCGGCCCGCGGTCGGCGACTTCGTCGAGTACGAGATCGGCGCGACGGCCGCCTTCCCCGACGCTTCGGCGAACTGGAAGCGCAAGATCGTCCGGCTCCAGGCGATCGAAGTCACGCCCGCGCTGACGCGCGTGCACGTCAGCTCGTCCACCATTCCCCTCTTCGGCAGCGGCGTGGTCTTCGAGCTGTTCGAGGCGGGGGCGGCCACCGACGTCGACGACGGTCCCGGCACGCCCGACGCCGTCGAGCTCGAAGGCAAGAAATGGCCGTGCACGCGCCGGCGCAAGGACCACCGTGCTGGCGACGGCCCGCTCATCGAGGAATGCGTCGGCTCGAAAGACAAGGCGCTGGCGCTGTCCGACGGCATCGTCGTTCGCGTGGTCCAGCCGTCTGGTTTTGGAGGCGCCTCACCGACCCACGCGATGCGCCTGGTGCGCAGCGGCAACGCGCCCCTGCCTCCGCCCGCACCGCTGGCGTTTCCCCCCGGCACGTTCTGGGTCCGATACGAGACGCGCTACAGCATCAGCAGCGCCGCCGGTCGAATCGTCACCACGGCGGGCGAGCAGGTCTGGCAGCAGAGCTTGCTGGAGTACCTCGTCGCGCTCGACGCGGACGCGCGGCGGCCCGAGAAGCTCGAGGGCAAGCCGGTCGCGCTCAAGCTGGGAACCCACACCGTGAAGGCGATCGCGGTCCCGCGGATGACGCTGGGCTTCGTCCTCGGCGAGAAGGGCGAGCCGGAATACTTCGCCGCCGACCCTGAGCACTTCGCTGCGCCGCTCCCCGTGCGCTACGCGGTGCTCGCGGGCAAGTCGAGGTCGCCCATCTTCACTGACTGGAAGTGAGCGTCTTCCGTCTTCGTCTCTCCTCACCCCGGCCCTCTCCTCTTCAGAGGAGAGGGAGCAGGTGGCGTGAACACGTCGTGTCGTGCACCACGCCGCGCTTCACGCCGAGTTCCACGCCCGCTGGCAGGAAGCCGCGCCACGTCTGGGTCGCCGGGCTGAACGCGCCGTTGCTGAGCGCCGCCCCGTCGACCACCACGTCGACCACGTTCTCGAGTGACGCGCCGTGCAGCACGACCGGGTCGGTCGCCACCGCCGGCCACTCGACGCGCTCGATGGTCGGCGCGCTTGCGGCGTCGTCGCACACGAAGAACGGCCACGTGCGCCACGCCTGACCGCCGCGCGTGTCGCGGAACACGGTGAACAGCGTGCCCGTGCGGCCCTCGGGCAGGGGATCCTTCTCCGAGCCGGGCGCAGTGAAGATGGTCTTCACGTCTTCGCCGATGGTGGTGCGCTCTTCGCTGAAGCGCCCCGCGGTCGAGTACCAGGCGGTCAGCACCTTCTCGTTCTTCTGCGTCACGCCCTCGGGCGTGCTCACCTCGTAGGGCTCGAAGGTCGAGTCCGGCGCGATCACGTCGAGCAGCACCGGCTCGCGCTCGCGCACCAGCACCCGCGCGCCCGACGGCCACCGCTCGCCGGCGACCACCAGCGCGTCGACCACCGGGTTCTCGTTGCGCACCATCGACTCGGAGATCGCGATGCGGAACAGCGCGAGCACCGACTTCACTTCTTTCCTTTGCACCCGCTCGAACAACGCTTGCAGCTCTTCCGGGGGCGCCGCGGGGCTCACCGTCTCGGCGACCGCGAAGGCGATGGTGATGCCCACCGTGCCGCTCTGCCGGCGCGCGTCGTCGGCCGCGAGCGGGTCGAACAACGTGGCCGGCACCGCGTACGTCGCGCGCGGCCCGAAGCCGATGATGCTCACGCCCTCGGGCAGCGAGCCGGTGCCGCCGCTCAAGGTCGACGAGTCGCGCAGCACGTCGGGGTTCGCGCACGGCGAGCGGTTCAGGTTGAACGGGTCGGCGGCGCAGCCAATCCACAACACGGTGCTCGGCTGCGGCGCGCGCGAGGGGTCGAGCACCAGCGCGCTCACCATCGCCGACTCGCCGGGCCGCAGGTTGGCGGGGCTCGCGCTCACGCCGATGAGGCGCAGGTTCTCGACCAGCGTCTCGGGCCGGAAGTCGGTGTCGCAGCCGGTGAGCAGCACCAGCAGGAGCAGAGCGAGCGCGCGCATCAGTACTCCGCCCTCAGCCCGAGCACCGGGAGGATGGGAAGGCCGGTCAAGTACGCCTCTTGCGAGTAGTCGTAGCTGTTGAGCACCGCCTCGACGTTCTTGCGGTACGTCGCGTTCTGCACGTCGAGGTAGATGGCGAACATCCAGTCCTTGAAGACGAAGCGCTTGTCGATGCGCACGTCGAGCTGGAAGAAGTCGGGCAGCCGCCGCGTGTAGAGCTCGCTCTGCACCGGGTAGAAGTAGTTGCCGTTCGCGTCGTAGAAGGCCGCGACGATGGGCCGGTTGAGCGGCCCCGAGGTGTACCGAATCTTCGCGCCGATGATGAAGTCGAAGGGCAGCTTGTAGCTGGCGACCACCACCAGGTTGTGCGGCTGGTCGAAGGGCGAGAGCCCGTAGCGCGTGCCGCCGGCGTAATCGCGCTCGACGCGCGAGAGCGAATACGCAATCCACCCGAAGAAGTTCCGCGTCAGCGCGTGGCGCAGCAGGATTTCCATGCCGTACGCCGCGCCGTGCCCGTTGCTCGTGTAGCGCAGGTCGATCTGATCGAGATCGAGCGAGCCGCTGGTGGTGCCGAGCGTCTGCCGCGATTGGTGGAAGAGGTCTTTGTAATAGAGCTGCAGGTCGAGGCTGATGGCGTCGGTGAAGCGGCCCTCGGCCCCGAGGGTGTACTGGCGCGCGCCCTCGGGCTCGAGGTTCGGGTTGCCCAGCGCCTTGCTCAGCTGACCAGTGCGGTAGTCGGGAGGCTGCTGGTAGATGCCCACGCCGCCCTTGAGCGCCACGCGCTCGTGCAGCTGCCAGAACACCGCCAGCCGCGGGTCGACCCACGCCTTGTTCATCTGCGAGTTGTAGTCAGCGCGCACGCCGCCGATGACCTTGAGCGAGTCGAGCGGCTTCCACATCGCCTGGAAGAAGAGCCCCGGCTCCACCGAGACGACCGTCTCCTTCGTCAGGACGATCGACTTCGCCTGGAACGGGTCGGGTACGAGGTTCAGCTTGGGCAGCGGCGGCGACTGCACCTCCACCACGTACGGCATCACGCCCAGGTCGAGCCCCGCCGACAGCTCGAGCTTCGCCTCGGGCAGCTGGAAGCGGAACGTGTCGCGCGTGCGGAAGGGGAACTGCGTGCCCTTGGCGAAGATGTCGTCGCCCACGTTGAAGGTGAGCTGGTCGCCGCCCAGCGAGGTGCGCGAGCGGAAGTCGAGGCGCTCGCTCAGCTTCAAGTCGAGGCCGACCAGCAGCCGGTTGTAGAGAATCGACGTGCCGAACGTGCCGCGGCCCTCGGGGTCGAGCGACGGGTTGGGCAGCGCCAGCACCAGCGCGTCGCTGCTGCCGAAGAACGACACGAAGAAGCGCGTGCCGGTGCCCGCCGGCCGGTACTCCACGCGCGCCTGGTAGTCCCAGTAGCGCGGCGCGAGCGTGAACTTCACCGCGTCCTCGGCGCCCGGAATCAGCCCGAGCACCGCGGGCAACAGCACGTCGATGTAGCTGCGGCGCGCGCTCACCGCGAACGACCAGTCGCAGCCCTTCGCGGTCGTCTTCTGCCCGAAGCACAGCGGGCCCTCGAGCAGGCCCGAGGCGTCGACGAGGTTCACGTCGACGTAGCCGTGGTACCCCTTCTTCGACGGCGTGCGCGCCTCGGCGGTGATGAGCCCACCGATGGCACGGCCGAAGTCGGCGTTGAAGTTGCCCGCCTGGAAGTTGATCTGCTCGAGCAGGTTGGCGTTGAACGTCGAGAACAGCCCACCGAAGTGGAACAGCTGCGGCACCGGCGCCTCGTCGACGTAGGTCTTGGTGTCCCACGGCTTGCCGCCGCGCACGATGAGCAGGCCGATGCCGAACGGCGCGCGCGCCACGCCCGGGAGGTTCTGCACCACGCGGAACGCGTCGCCGTTGGTGCCGGGGATGAGCTTGATCTCCTCCTGCGAGAGCGTGACCTGCGCGACCTCCTTCTTTTCCTTCGGAGCGCGCACCACCGTCTCGAACGCGCCGTAGACCTTCTTGCGCACGAAGTAGGTCACCTCGGTGCGGGCGCCCTCGCTGAAGGTCTCGGTGACCTCGTAGCGCTCGTATTCCGAGGCGATGACCACCACCGGCCAGGTGCCCACCGGCACGCCCTCGAGCGAGAAGTGGCCGTCGTCGCCGGTGATGGCCTCGAGGCCCTGCACCACCACCTGCGCGCCGCCGATGGCCTCGCGGGTGCCGCGCTCGATGACGCGGCCCTGGAAGTTCAGCGTGGGGCCGGCGTCGGGCGAGCCGGCGTCGAGCGCCTCGGGGGGCGGCGTGAAGACGAAGTGCAGCGTGAAGCTGATGCGCACCGACGCGGGCGCGCCGTCGATCTCCGCGGGGCTGAAGACGAACTGGCGGGCCGCCTCGAGGGCCGCGCGGTCGAACGCCGCTCCGGCCGACTGCGTGACCTGCACGTCGAGCACTTCACCGCTCGGGCCGATGTCGATCGCCACCGTCACGTCGCCGCCCACGCCCGCGTCCGCGAGCTCGGGGGGAAAGACGGGGCTGACCTGGTGCACCAAAGACGGCGCCCTGGTCAGCACGCCGGAGCCGCCGTCCTGCGCGAGGACCGCGGCTGCACTCAGCGTGACGACCAGGGCGGTGAGACGAACCACGCGGGAGTTCTACCCCCGTCGCGGCCCGCTTCACGACTCACTTACTTCTTGGTGGTGGCGGTGCCCTTCTTGGTGGGCTTGGCGGCCTCGGCCGGCTTCGCCTCTTCCTTCTTCACCTCGGCGGGCTTGGCGGCCTCCGCCGGCTTCGCGGCCTCGACCGGCTTCGCGTCGGCGGTCTTCACTTCTTCCTTCTTCTCTTCCTTCTTGTCGGCGACCACCTGCTTCTTCTCTTCCTTCTTCACCTCGGCGGCCTTCGCGGGCTCGGCCTTGGTGGGCTCGGCCTTCGCGGGGGCCTCACCGGCGAACGCGGCAAACGACATGCAGGCGGCAACGGCCAGGGCGATCTTCTTCATGGGGGCTTCTCCGTGTGTGTGGTGCGTGTGGTGAGGATGCCGTTTCGTGAACGGCGCGCTTCTGACGGAGCACCCCGAGGCCTATTCACCACTCACGGCATCGGCGTCGGCGTCAGCCCCGGCGAGACCTCCGCCAACAGCGCCGACAGGGCAGGGAGGAGTTCTGCCTCGAACTCCGCCAGCCCCTGGCCCGACGCGGTCGCGAGCTTGGAGGCCACGAAGAACGCATTGCTGTCGAACCGGTGCTTCGTCTTCACCACGCGCTCACCGACGATGCGGCCGTCGCGCCACACCGCGATGCGCCCTTCCCACGTGCTGTTCATGCCGTTGAGCTCGAAGAGCAGCGCCGCGAGCACGCCGAGGTGCAGCCCGACGCCGGTGCCCACGCCCAGCCCGATGGTGAAGCCGAACGCGCGGCCGGGAGAGGTCGGCGGTTGAGCGCCGGCGACCGACGCGCCAATCAACGCGCCGATGAGCCCACCGCCCAGCCCCAGCGCGGCCTCGGCGGCGTACGCGACGCCCGCCTGGTGACCAAAGCCCATGCGCTCGTCGAGCTTCACCTCGACGGTCACGCTGACCTCGCCGCCCTTCTCGCGCCAGCCCAGCGGTTGCTGCGACGCGAGCGTGGCCCGCAGGCGCTCGACCACCTGCGCCTCGAGCTTCGTGGAGTCGACCATCGAGGTGGCGTCGATGCCGTTCGCGTTGACGGCGGTGTACGCGAAGTCGACGCGCCCCAGCGACCACGAGACGACCGCCGCGTTGGTCGGCGGTGAGAGCACCTCGGCGGGCTTTCCCACCACCATCGAGCGCGGCATCACGCAGCCGCTGGCCGCGACGAGCAGCGCCAACCCGCCGATGAACGCGCGCATCAGAACAGCTTCGTGCGCAGGGCCTTGGCCCGCGCCTGCACGTCGGTGTCGAGGTTCGTCATCTCCTGCGTCTTGAGGCGCTGCTCGAGCGAGCGGGGCGCCTTCTCGCGCGACAGCCGCCCGTCTTCGGCCAGCAGCTCGAGCCGCGCGAGCGCCTTGTCGACGATGCGGTCCTTCGGGTGGTCGAGCAGTGAGTCGAGGAAGAACGCGTCGTCGGGCAGGTCGTACTTCTCGATGTATTCCACCGAGCGCTCGGCCCACGCCTTGCGGTCGGGCGCCTCGGTCACCTTCTTGAGCGCGGCCTTCTGTTCCTTGCGCTTGCCGTCGGGATCGAACGTCGCCTCGAGGCCCTGCGGCAGCGCGCCACCGCTGAAGAGCGCGTCGGCGGCCTTCTTGTACTTCTCGTAGCTGGCGCTCTTCTCGATGCGCTGCTGCTGCGGGTCGTCTTGCCGGGAGTGGTACTTCGACTTGCCGCGCTGGGCGTCCATCTCGCGGAAGCTCTTCTTGCGCTTGCCGGTGAACCCCGTGCTGTCGTCTTCGTCTTTGCGAGCCATGCCGTCGCTTCTGGCGACCGCCTGCTGTCAGGCCGCCGGTGAAGGGTGGGCTCCCTGGAGCGAGCGGCCTCGACTGCGGTGACATCGAGACGAGGGCGCGGCGCCACGGAGCGGGCGCTACCCTCGGATACTTCCGGCTCCTGAGTCAAGCCGCCTTCGCCGCGAGGTGCCGCCCGAGCTGGCCCAGCGCCTCGTGCAGGCCCGACTCGGCGGCCGTCAGCGCCTCGTGCGCCTTCTGGTTGATGGCCTCGAGGCCCGCCAGCTCGGCCGCCGCGCTCTGCGTCGACGCGACCGCCTGGTGCGCGCGCTGCAGCCGCTTGCCGAGGTCGGTCAACAGCTCGCCCAGCTTCGCCGACGCCGGGAGCCGCGCCGACTCGACGCCGCCGTTGGTGTACGCCGCGTCGAGCGACATGGTGAGCGCGTTCACCGCGTCGGCGAGCCGCCCCGCGTTCGTGACCGAGACCTTGAAGGCCTTCACGCGCTCGCTCATGCGCGTCGCCGTGCCGGCCAGCGCGTCGTACAGCCGCTCGCCGCCCAGCCCGTGCACGTTGAGCTCCTCGGCCTTCGCGCCGCGATCGCGCGCCTCGAGCCACTCGTCGATGGCCTGCTGCACCATCTCGACCTCCAGCGCCGACCAGCCCAGCTCGATGACCAGCCCGCTCAACGCGACGCGCGCGGCGTCGAGCGCGGTGCAGAGCGAGCCCATGTCGCGCTGCAGGCGGTCGGTCGACTCCGAGAGGAAGGTGGCGATGGCCATCGTCGCGCGGCCCTGGCGGCCCAGCCGCGCGGCGCGCAGCGAGACGTTGACCGCCGAGAGCTGGAGCCCGCTGAACTCCTTGAGCAGCTTGCGCCCGCCGCCGATCGCCGCGAAGGCACGCTCGAGCACCGCCATGAACGAGGCGTTGCATTCCTGCAGCGCGCGCAGCCCGTTGGCGACGCGGCGCATCGGCGTGCGCAAGGTCTCGGGCAGCTCGTGGCGCTTGCGCTCTTCGAGGCGTTCCCGCAGGCCGGCTCGCCGCGCCGCGGTCTCGGTGGGCACCAGCGCACGCGCGCAGAAGTCGTCGTAGCTCTCGAAGCCGAGCGAACCGAGCTTCTCGACCAGGAACTTCGTCGACGCGGCCATCGCGTCCTTCGGCGGTTTGCCGGCGGCGAGCTCGGCCTCTTCGATGGCCACCATCTCGGCGTACAGGCCCTTCACCACCGGGAAGAGCTGCGAGCACGGCTTGGTACGCACCGAGAGGAAGCCGTCCTTGATGGGCGCGATGTACGCGAGCACCCAGTAGTAGCGGCCGTCCTTCGCGAGGTTCTTCACCAGCGCGGCAATCGGCCGGCCCGCGAGCAACGCGTCCCACACCAGCGCGAACGCGGCGCGCGGCATGTGCGGGTGGCGAATGATGTTGTGCGGCTCGCCGATCAGCTGGTGCAGCTCGTAGCCACTCAAGCGCACGAAGACCTGGTTGCCGGTCTCGATGATGCCCTTGCGATCGGTGGTGGAGAAGAAGAGCTCGTCGAGCTCGAACGCGCGCGGCTGATCAATCAGTGGAATGGTGTTGGGTTTCACGCAGAGCCCCCGGGTGTTCGCCATTCGATAGTGCGCGTGCACTGCCGCTGGCAGCGTGTCGGAGGTTTGACGTGCGTGAAATTTGCGCGGGCGGTTTCAGCCGAGCAGGGCGGTCGACGCGCGGGCCACGATCTCGCGGACTTTCGCGGCCTCGGCCTCGGGGAGCGGCTGCTCGTCGTCGCTTTGCGCCTCGAAGACGGCTTCCTCGAGCCACGAGGTGAGCGCGGCGGGGAGCGTCTCGAGCTTCGCCTTCTTCGGCACGTCTTCCCCGTGCACGGTGGGCGTCTTCTTGCCGCCCAGCTCCAGCATCGCGAACACCTCGCCGACGAGGTGACGGCTGAGCGCGAAGCCGGCGTCTGACAGGCCCGCGTCGTCGAGCCAGAGGATCAACATGTCCTGCCGGTTCTCGAACGAGTGCTCGAGCTTCTGCCGTTCCTTCGGGAAGTCCTCGAACCAGCGCCACGCCGCCTCGACGAACTCGTCGGTCGGACCCTCGGCGCCGAACGGCTCGGGCTTGCTCGCCTTCTCGCGCTTCGCCTTCGGGCCGGGCTTGGTGAGGTCGACCTTCTTGCCCTCGGCCAGCAGCTCGTAGAGCCCGAGCAGGTTGCTGAACAGGCGCGCGGCGTCGCGCGGCGACTCGAAGCGCGGCTCGTCTTCCCACAGCGCCTGGATGACGACCGGCGCCGGCACGCCCTCGGCGATGGCCTTCTCGAACGCGCCCGCCACGTCTTCGGCGTCAGCGAGCGACCCCGACGCGGTCAGCAGCTTCTCGAGTACGGCGCGGCCTTCGAACGAGCGATCGACGTCCATGGACCGCGTCTCTTTCACAGTTCAGTGGCCGAACAAAGACGCGCCGATGAGCGCCGCCAGTCCCAGCGCGATGGCGCCGATGGTGAGCAGGAGCGCGGTGTTCGAGCCCGCAGCGGGCGCGACGGCGAGCGCCGGGGCAGGCGAGGGTGGCGGTGGACTCGTCGGCGCGAGGCGGGCCGGCCGCCGCTGCAGCACCTGGGTCTGGTTGCACATCGCGCAGCGCGTGGTCATGCCCTGCAGCACGGCGTCGGGCGGCGCGTCGGGGAACTGCCGCTTGATGAGGTCTTCGATGGGCGTCAGCACCAGGTCGAAGCCGCACGCGCCGCAGCGGCCTTCCCACGTGCGCAGGTTTTCCTCGATGGCGGGCGAGAGCCACACCGGCCCCGGCGTGCCGACCGCGCCGCGCACCGTGACCCGCCGGCCCGCGGCGAGCGTCGCGTCGGCGTGCGCGGTGTTGAGCAGCGTGCCCTGCCACGCGCCCAGCTCGGGCACCGCGCCGTCGAGCCGCACCCACATCTGCTCGACCTGCCGCTGCTCGACCAGGAAGAAGCCGGCGCGCACGTCGTCGGGGAAGTCGGCGTGGAAGTGGCCGGCGAGGAGCGGATCGCTCGCCCAGCGGCCGGTGCCCTTCGGGCGAAAGAACGCCAGCCACTCGGGCTCGGCAGGCAGCGCGAGCGCGGCGACCTCTTCCTTCTTCAGGCGAAAGGGCACGATGCCCGGGCCGATGCGCACCGTGAGGTTGGGGCGCGTCACGGCCGAGCGCGCTTCGTCGGGCGTCGGCAGCTCACCGACGATGAGCGAGCCCTTCGCCGAGGGGCCGGCCTGCGGGTCGGTGTATGTGAAGACGAGGGCGCGCTGCTCTTGGATGCGAACCAGGCTCCACATGGAGCCCGGTGATTTAGCCCGCGCGGCGGCGGCGCTCGATGACCTTCCACACCTTGTTGGCGGCGAGCAGCACCAGCAGCGCGACCACCAGCGTCAGGTACCGCTTGCCGAGTGCGCCGGGCAGCTCGCGGCGCACGAAGCGTTCCCACATCAAGAGCAGCGTCGCGCCGATGCCCCATGCCACGAGCGGGTTCACCTCGCGCTGCACCGCGCGCTTCCAACCGAACGGCTCACGTGAGGGCTTCCACTTCCACGGCGCGGGCACCCACGAGGGCACGCGCTGTTTCCACTCGGTGAACGCCGCGCCATGCGTGGTGGCGAGCGCGGCTTCTTCGGCGCGCACGATGAGGAGGTGGCTCACCAGCCAGTACCCCAGGCCCACCGCCCACGCCCACGGCTCGTGCACGATGCACAACAGCCCGACCGTGATGAGCAGGTTGCCGAGGTAGAGCGGGTGGCGGACCACCGAGTACGGGCCGTCGGTGGTGAGCGCCTGCGCCGACAGCGTGCGCGACTGCGAGCTCGTGCCCTCGGGCACGAGGCCGACGGTGACGAAGCGGAGGAGCGCGCCGAGCGCACACGACGCCAGCCCGAGGAGGTTGAGCGCTTCGTCGACCTCCGGGCCACCAGCACCGGCTTGCACGTGCGCGTCCCACGAGTTCGACACCACGAGGTAGATGAGCGGCAGCGGCAGGAAGCTGCGCGCTCGGAAGAGCCACCCGCCCAGCGTGGTGAAGAAGCGCTGCACGCCTCGCCATCTACCCCAACTCGCCGGAACAACTCGGGGTTTGCAGACCCGCGCCGTTCAGTGTCGGCTGAATGCGGCACAGGGGCCCGGGTACTCAGTGGCCGATGGAGCTGCTGCTTTACAGCTTGCCGATCGCAGGACTACAGCGCCGCGCCGTGACCTCGTCTGCTCCCCGCGCTGATGTCGTTGAGCGTGCGAAAGCCGGCGACGTCAACGCGTTCCGCGAGCTGTACGCGCTGCACCACCGGCAGGTCGCCCGGCAGCTCGCGTTCCTCGTGCCGCGCAGCGATCTCGAAGACGTGCTGCAGGACGTCTTCATCGAGGTCTACAAGAGCGTGCGGCGCTTCGAGGGCAAGAGCGCGTTCACCACCTGGCTCTACCGGCTCACCGTGCACGTCGCGATGAAGTCGCGCCGCAAGCACACCCGCTCGCGCCTCGACGTGGTCGAAGAGGTGCCCGATCGCGCCGACGAGGGCCCGACGCCCGACGATGTGTCGCTCTCGGCCGAACGGCAGGCGCGCGTCGAGGTGCTGCTCGAGAAGCTCTCGCCCAAGAAGCGCGCGGTGCTGGTGATGCACGACCTGCAGGGCGTCGACGCGCAGAAGATCGCTGAGATCCTCGAGACCAACATCCTCACCGTGCGCACGCGGTTGTTCTACGCGCGGCGCGAGCTCGAGGCGCTCGCCAAGGACGACCCGGCGTTGTCCGACTTCTTCGGAGGTGAGCCGTGAGCCCGCCGCGCGACGAAGTCGTGGACCGGAATGCGGAGCGCACGCGGAGCAGTCCGAAGGCGGGCGAACCATGAAACAGGGCGCGCACCTCTCGCAGGAGAAGCTCGAGCAGCTTGCCTCGCAGCCGCCCCGCTCGGCGACCGGCGATGACGCGGCCCACCTCGGTGGATGTGCGGAGTGCCGCCAGGCCGTGGTGTCCGCGCGCGCTCGCCAGAAGCTGATGAAGGGCCTCACGCCCTACACGTTGTCGGACCACGGGTTCCGTCGCGTCGAGGCGCGGCTCGAAGAAGCAGTGCGCGAAGGCCTCCCGTCGTCGGCGCCCTGGTGGCGCTGGCTGGGGCTCGGTGGTGCGCTGGTCGCCGCCGCGGTCGCGGTGCTCATCGTCAGCCGCCCGGCCACCGACGATGGCGCGGTGGTGAAGCTGCCGGCCCCGAAGGTCGAGCTCGCGCGCGCGACCTTCCGTCCGCTGACCGTGATTCGCGCGCAGAAGGCGCAGGCCCGCGCGGGCGAAGCGTGGCGCGAGCTGCACCCCGGCGACGTGCTGCAGTCGGGTGACGCGCTGTCGGCCGACCTGGTCGCGCTCAGCGACGAGCGCGGTGAGTGGGCGTTCGAGGCGCAGGGCTCGTCTTCGCTCGGTGGCGTGGCGACGCTGACGGTCGGCGCGGGGCAGGTCACGGTGAAGGTGAAGTCGACCGAGAAGCTCGACGTGCTCGCCGCGACGCGCACCGTGTTCGCCAGCGAGGCAGTGTTCCAGGTCTCGCGCGCGGCCGCCGAGGTCGCGCTGGTCGTCTCGCAGGGTGAGGTCGAGGTCGTCGACTCGGTGTCGGGTCAGCGCCGCGTGGTGAAGGCGCCGGCCGCCGTGCGCTGGAGCGATGGCTCCGCGCTCACCGAAGGTCGCACCGAGGCGCCGGCGGAGCTCCACGTGCCTGCCGTGCCGCCGCCGCCGTGGGCGGTGCTCGACGCGTCGGGCCTCCCCGCGGGCGCGCAGCTCTCGCTCGACGGGCTCTCGCTGGGCACCTCGCCGCTCGCGGAGTTGGTGACCGCGGGTCATCGCAAGCTGATGGTGACCGTGCCGGGCCAGCCCGCGCGCGAGTCGTGGATCGATCTCATCGGCGGCAAGCGCTTCGAGGCGAAGTACGAGGAGAAGGTCGACGAACGGCCCGACCCCGACGCCGCGGCGCTTGCGCGCGTGATGAGCGAGCTGAAGCGCCACACCCCGAAGCTGCAGGCTTGCTACGAGAAGTGGCTCAAGGCGAACCCCACCGCGTCGGGTGAGCCGGTGCTCGAGCTGACGGTCACCGCGAAGGGCGTCGTGAAGCGCGCGGCGGTCGCGAAGGGCTCGGGCATCAACGCGAGCTCGGCGGAGTGCCTGGTGCGCACCGCGAAGTCGCTGTCCCTGCCGCCGCTGGGCGTCGAAGCCGACCTCGAGCTGCCGCTGGTGCTCCGCCCGCACAACTGAGCCCTGCGCTCCCCACCGCATTCCGAGGTGAACGGCCCCGCGAGGCGGTAAGAAGCGCCCGTGAGCAAGGCCCCGAAGCGACCGCAGGGTGTGCACCCCAAGGCGTGGTTCGACGCTGGCGACAACGAGTGGGTCTACGGCCCGCTCGTCGACGGCAAGAAGCACGGTGACTTCACGTTCTGGCGACCCGACGGCACGAAGTGCAACGAGTGCCACATGGTGATGGACGTGGCCCACGGCCCGTTCAAGCGCTTCCACGAGAACGGCGAGGTCAGCCAGGAAGGCACGTTCGAGAAGGGCAAGCTCCACGGCACGCGCAAGTGGTTCTCCACCGATTCCGAGACCACCGAGAACACCCGCCCGCCCGGCGTGAGCGACCAGGTCTGGCGCAGCGAGATGGACTACGTGCACGACCGGGTGGTCGGCATTCGCCACTTCAACCGCGACGGTGACCGCGTGCTGCCCACCACCGGCGAGCCGTACCCGACGCGCCCGCCCGGGGTCGACGAGGGCGCGGAGTACGTCGAGCCCAAAGACGAGTGGCACCGCGGCGACGCCGACGGGAAGACGCAGAAGAAGCAGGGCAAGTGGCGCGTGTGGACGCGCGACGGCCGCCTCAAGCACGAGGTGGTCTACGTCGAAGACGAGCGCTCCGGGCCGGCGACCGTTCACCTGCTCACCGAGGCCGAGCGCGCGTACGCCGACACGTCGATCGTGATGGAGCGCGGCCGCTACGAGCTCGACCTCCGCGCCGGCAAGTGGGAGCTGTGCGACGAGAAGGGCCACGTGAAGGCGACCGTCGACTACGGCGACGTCGCGCCGCTGCAGGCCAGCCGCCGCGTCGAGTTCTCCAACGGGTCGGAAGACTGGGCGAAGCTCGCGAAGCAGCGCGAGGGCGCGCAGGGCCACGCCGAGGCGCTCTTGCTGTGGGCGCGCGCTGGTGCGCTCAGTGGCGACCTCGAGCCCTTCAAGAAGCTGCTGGCGCGCATCGCCCGGCCGGTGCGGGCCGACCTCGCGGTGACGCTCGCGATGGAGGTCGACCAGCCGTACCACTTCCTCGGCTACGAGCTCATCGACGGCGCGCACCCCGCGGTGCTGCTCAACAAGATCGGCATCGCGCTCGACCAGGCGTTCCAGAGCCGCGCGGCGCTCGACTTCACCAACGCCGCCATCCTCCTCGACCCGGAGCGCACCGAGTTCCTCTTCACGCGCTCGCTCATCTTGATGAGCCTCGGGCTGCGCGCGCAGGCTGAGAAGGACGCGAACGATCTCGCCGCCGACTCGCCCGACCGCGCGGAGTTCCTCCTCTCGTACATCGCGGGCCTGTTCCCCGGCTGGTCGTTCACGCCCGGCAGCGAAGCGCCGACCACCACCTTCGAAGACGTGCCCGAGGCGCCCGCACGCTCGGTCGAGGAGCTGCAGGCGCTCTCGAAGAAGTACGCCACGCGCCTCACCACGCTGCGCGAAGCGATGCTCGCGCGGGTGACCGAGAAGAACCCCGCGGTGCCGCCCGACGTGTCGTCGCTGCTGCCCGATGGCCCGGTGGAGCTCGAGAGCGGCGAGTTCGAGCTTCAGACCGACGACGGTGAAGAGAGCATCTCGTTCGACGAGCACCTCGACGTGGCGCGCGCCGACGTGCCCACCTTGCTGCGCCTCGCGCGCGCGGAATGGAACGCGCTCTGCTGGCTGTGCTGGTCGGCCGGCCTCGGCGAGGTGGCGCCCATCGAGGGGCTCGAGCCTCCGGCCGACTTCGGCAAGGCCGCCGGCATGGCGCAGCAGCGGCTGTGGCGCGCGCGCGATCAACGCGTCTTCAAGGGCCGCAACGCGCAGGCGCACGGCGTGCCGTCGTTCACGTGGGAAGGCAACGACGTCGCCGAGCTGCCGCCGCCGGTCGCGGGCATCGCCGAGGAGCAGTACGCCGAGATGCAGGCGCTGTTCTTGTGGCTCGCCGACGACGGAGTGAAGAGCCCATGGCAGGACAACCTGCGGGGGAGCTGAGACGTCATGCGTGAAATCGAACTGGCCCCCCACCTCCTCCTGGCGCTCGATGCGATGGCGAAGGACCTCGCGCTCGAGCCGCAGGCCGTCGTCAACCAGGCGCTCGTCGCGTGGCTGCGCGCCAACGGCTACGCGGTGCCGCCCGCCGCCGCCGCGGTGAAGCGGGTCGACGGGCCGGTCGCCGCGCCGCCGCTCGTCACGCCCGTCGTGCCGCCCGTGGTGCCGCACGCGTCTCGCGCCTCGCCGGTGCCGCTCGCCGTCGCGCCCGTGCCCGCTACCGGGGCGCTCGCCTCGCCTCCGTCGCGCAGCAACCTGCCGAAGGTCGAGACGAAGGCGCCGTCGAAGACCGACCTCCCGCCGGTGGTCGACGCGCCGCCCAAACCCGTCGTCGTCGAGAAGGCCGAGGCGACCGAGCCGCCGGCGCCTCCCGCGAACGTGCCGGTGTCGTCTCCGTCGCAGGTCGCGATGCGCGACGAAGCGCTCGCCCGGCTGAAGGAGATCTCGGCTGACCTCCAGGCGCTGACCCGCCCGTGGCCCGACTGGGTCAAGGCGGAGGACGAGGAAGAAGAAGAGGACGAAGACGACGAGCAGGGTGAGGACGAGCAGGTCGACGACGACGAGCAGCCCGACGACGAGCAGGCTGACGACGAGCCGCCGGGTGATGACGCGCAGGACGAGGCGCCCGCGGAAGAAGAAGAAGAGAATCCGTTCGACGACCGTCAGCCCACGCGCGCGGCAGGGCCGACTCCGCAGGCGAGGGGCGGGGCAGAAGACGAAGACGAAGACGCGTTCCGTCCGACCGCGGTGCGCGACTCGAACACCGGTGAGAACGAGGTCGAGCCGCCCGCCGACTCGACGGTGGTGCTCCGCTCGGTGCCGATCGTGCTGTACCTCGAGCGCGAGGGCGAAGAGCCGGTGCGCGTCGACGTCGAGCGGTTCGTCATCGGCCGCGGGCCGCAGTGCGACCTGGTCATCGACTCACCGCGCGTGTCGCGAGAGCACGCCGTGCTGACGCGCTCGGGCATCCGCTACGTGCTCGAAGATCAGAACTCCTCGAACGGCACGTGGATGGGCGAGGAGCGCGTGAGCCGCCGGGAGATCGAGAGCGGCGACGTGATCAGCCTCGGCAACGAGGCCATCACCTTCATCCTGCGCGGCGAGTGATCAGGCCGGCGTGACGGCGGCAGCGGCGGCGAGCTCGGGCTGCGGCGCGGGCTTCTGATCGTCGCGCAGCATCTTCGCGAACAGGTCGTGCACCTCGTTGGCGTGCGCGCCCGCGGTCTCTTCCTTCCACGACGAGGTGTCGATCGCCGGCAGCACCTCGATGTCGACGGTCATCGGGTTGAAGCGGAAGGTGCCCTTTTCCCAGTTGCGGTGCGCGCCGTGGAGGATGACCGGCACCACCGGGAAGCCGGTGGCGATCGCGAGGTGCACGAAGCCCTTCTTGAACGGCAGGAGGCGCCCGTCGCGGCTGCGCGTGCCCTCGGGGAGAATCCAGATGCCCAGGCGGTTCTTCTTCACGAACACCGCGGTGTCCTTGAGCAGCTCGACCGCGCGGTCCTTGTTGAAGCGATCGAGCAGCAGGTGGCCCGAGAGGTACGCGAGCCAGCCGAAGAACGGCACGCGCACGATCTCCTTCTTGAAGACGCCGCACGCGCCGTACGGGCACAGCCAGATGCCGACGAAGGCGTCGAGCGCCGAGGTGTGGTTCGAGACGTAGATGGCGGGCATCGCCGCGTCGATGCGGTCTTTGTTCGACACGTTCGGGGTCACGCCCGCGAACCAGGTGATCGTGCGGCCGACGACCTTGCCGTAGAAGTTGCAGATCTTGATGCGCGCGATGCGGAAGGGCAGCAGCAGCAGCGCCGCGATGATCAAGATGGTGCTGCAGACCGCCATCACCACGAAGCCGAGGAGAAACCGCAGCAGCGAACCGAGCGTGCCGAACATGGCGCTACCTTGCCCGATTCTGTGTCACCGCATGGTCAGGATCGCAGGCGCGCGCGAAGTCAGCTGCCGTCTTCTTCGGCGGCGGCGTCGGGGTAGTGCTGCTCGAGGCACTCCGAGCACAGCGCGTGGCTGAACTTCGCCCCCGAGCGGTTCTCGATGTACGTCTCGACCTTTTCCCAGATCTGCGACTGGTTGCGGATGCGCTTGCAGTGCATGCAGATGGGGATCATTCCCTGCAGCTCGCGCACGTGTTCGCTGGCCGCCTGGAGTTCCTTCACCTGCTGGGCGAGCGTCTGCTCGAGGCGCACGATGCGCTCGCCGGTGCGCAGCCGCGCGTGCAGCTCGTCAGCGTCGACCGGCTTGGAAATGAAATCGTCAGCGCCCGCCGAGAGCCCCTCGACCACGTCGCTCTTCGCGTTGCGCGCGGTGACGAGCAGCATGTACGTGTAGCCCGAGCGCCCCGACTCGCGGATCTTGCGACACACCTCCGGCCCGTCGAGCCCCGGCATGTTCCAGTCGAGGACCACCAGCGACGGCGCGTCGGGCGCCTGCAGCGCTTCCCACGCCTTCAGCCCGTCAGACACTGGCAGCACCTCGAACCCGAAGCGCGTCATCTGCGCTTCGAGGAGTCGCCTCGTCACTGGCTCGTCCTCGGCGAGCAGCACCCGCGTGCGCTGCGCAAGGTTCTGTGCGGGCAGTGACATGATCAGAAAAGTAGCGACGGGCGCGACGGGATCACGGGTTTGTTGGCCGTCAGATCTGCGGCGGTGCGCGACTGCGCGACCGGCTGCGCAGTCTGGGCGCTCGGCTGACACCGTTCAATGGGTTGAGCGTGGCCTCGGCGATGAAGTGACTGAAAAGTCATGTTCTGTTCGACTTGTCGGCGCGAGCGTGGAAGTGGCCGTTTCTGCGTCATCTGTGGCGGCGTTCTACAGAAGCGACCTGAGCCGGTCATTCGCGACCACGTCAGGCACCTCGAGTGGCTGCGCGCAGAGATCCCTACCTGGGACGACAGTCTCGCACCTGCCGCCGTGCGATCAGCGCTCGGTCACTTCTACGCCACGCAGCAACAGCTGGTCGAACGCGCGCTCGTCGGTGAGCCCGAGGTCGTGGAGGTCTCACAGCCGCTGAGCGTGGTGCGCGCGCTCGCTGCGGTGGTGCCGGTGATGTCGTCGACGCCGGTCGCGCCACGCGCGGTCGTGAAGGCGGCGCGAGCTTCGGCCCGGGACGCGGTCGTGACGCCGGACGCGCGAGTGACGTCGAACTCGTCAGTCGCTCCAGTCGCGGCTGAGACGTCGGACTCCTCGGGGGCGACGGTCTTCGGGCACGACGTGGCGTCGTCGGACTCGCTGGCGGCGCCGGTTCTCGCGACGGGCGGAGTGACGTCGGACGCCTCGGGGGCGACGGTCTTCGGGCACCACGTGGCGTCGTCGGACTCGCTGGCGGCAGCGGCGCCGGTTCTCGCGGCGGGCGGAGTGACGTGGGACTCGTTGGCGGCGCCGGTTCTCGCGACGGGCGGAGTGTCGTCGGACTCCTCGGGGGCGACGGCCTTCGGGCACCACGTGGCGTCGTCAGACTCGTTGTCGGCGGCGCCGGTTCTCGCGGCGGGTGGAGTGACGTCGGACTCCTCGGGGGCGACGGTCTTCGGTCACGACCTGGCGTCTTCGGACTCGTTGGCGGCGCCGGTTCTCGCGGACGGAGCGACATCGGACTCGTCGGACTCGTTGGCGCCAGTCCTCACGGCGGGCGCTGGAGTGACGTCGGACTCGTCAGCGGTCGTGGCCGAAGCGTCGGCTGCCGCGGTCGCGCTGGTGGCTGCGACGGATCCCTCCGCCGCGCGCGAGCGTGTCCCGCCGCCTTCGCCGACCGCGATGTCGGCCCGAGCGCCGATCGCCGCGCTCGAGCTGGTGCGCCCCGCGCCGCGCGTCGAAGCGCCTCCGCGCCCTCCCGCCCTCGCGTGGCTCAAGCCCGTGCTGCACGAGAGTCTCGGCTGGTTCCTCGGCGCCTTCCTCATCCTCGCGGGCGTGCTGTACCTGGTCGGTGACTCGTGGCGGACGATGTCGTCGGACATGCGCGCGCTGACGGTCTTCGGCCTCATCGAGGCGTGGCCGCTGGCGTTCTTCGCGTGGGCCCGGTTCCTCGGCCGTCGCGAGCACACCGCGCGCGCTGCCGCCGGCCTGCGACGCATCGGCGCGCTCATCGCGCCACTCGGAGTCCTCGCGCTGGGCGGAGCGCTCACCGGCGCCTCGGCCTCGGGCCTGACCGGCTCGGTGCTGGCCGCGCTCGCCCTCGTCGCGACCACCGCCATCGCGGGCTGGACCTCGGCGCGCGTCGCGGCCGATCTCGAGCTGCCGGCGCGCGACACGCGGCTCGTGGCGATCTCCCTGATGCTCTCCACCGTCGGTGCCGGCCTGGCGCCGGTGCTGCCGGTGGGGAGCGGCTGGGCGGTGCTCGTGCCCATCGCGCTGGCGTGGCCGCTCCTCGAGGGACGCTGGTCGCCCTCGCGCGTCGTGCTCGCCGCGCTGCCCATCGCGTTCTTCTCGGTGCGGCTGGCCGTCGTGCCGATTCACCTCGAGGCGGTGCTGTCCGCGGCGGTCGTCGGCCTGGCGTGGCTGGGGCTGCGCGCGGCCGTCCCGCCTCGCCACGCTGACCCGCGGCCCGCGTCGCTCGAGGCGGGTGGCCTGGTCGCGCTCGCGTTCGCCTTCCTGCTGTCCTTCGCGGCGGCGGCGCCGGCGTGCGTGGTGGTGTGCCTGCTCGGCGCGGTCGCCACGGCGAAGGTCGCGCTCGCCCCGCGCGCCGTTCCCTCGCCTCGCCGCCAGTGGTGGCTGAGCGCGAGCTGGGTGATGGCGTTCCTCGCGTGGCAGCGCCTCGACCAGCTCGTGCCCGACCAGGTGTGGCGCTGGTGGGACCAGCTCAAGGTCGCGCTCGGCTACGCGGCGGCGCCGATGCCGGTCTCCTACGGCGCGGTGTACCAGGCCGTCTTCATCGCGCTCAGCGTGGTGGTCTCGGCCGTCGCGCTCGGGCGCGGCGCGCGGTGGGCCCACGCGTGGCTTCGCACCAGCAGCGTCGGCGCGGTGCTCAGCGGCGCGCTCGCGCTCGTGTCTCTGCAGACCGACGCGCGGCCGGCTCTCGTCGCGCTGCCGCTGTTGACCGTTCCGCTCGTCGTCGTCGCGCTCGTGACGCGTCGCCGTGACGCGCTCGCTGCTGGCGCCGTGCTCGCCGCGCTCTGTGGCGTGGTCGCGCTCGTCGAGCAGCCGGTCGGGCTCGCGGCTGCCGTCGTCGCGCTGGTGCTCGCCGGGCTGTCGCGCCTTTCCCGCACGCGGCGCGACGCCGTGCACGCCTCGCGCTTCTTCGGCGCGGCCTCGCTCTTCGTTGCCGCGCTCGCCGCGGTCGCCAGCACGCTGGGCCACGGCCCGCTCGCCATCAGCGCGGCCGTCACCGCCGCCGTCGCCGCGAGCGTCGCGGGCTCGCGGCTCCACCGCCGCATCCACGCGCTCGCGCTCTTCACCTGGCTCGCGGTGCTGCCGCACGCCGCGGAGCCGGTGGTCGCCGCCGCAGCCTCGCTCGGGCTCATGGCGCTGCTCCACCGCGCGAAGCAGGGCCGCTGGCGCGCGGCGGCGTGGCCGGTCGTCGTCAGCGCTGGCCTCGTCGCGCCGTTGTGGCAGCTCGCGTTGCTCGCCCTCGGCCGGGCGCCCTTCGTCCCCGGTGGCTTCACGTTCGTGACCACGGCGCTCGCGCTTGGCCTCGCGGGGGAGACGGTGCGCGGCGGCCGCGTGCCGCTGCGCGGCACCGCGCTGGTGCTCGGCGTGCTCGCCGTGGCGCCGTGGGGCATGGGCTTCTTCGCGGGGTGGTCGCCGGCCCTCGCGCTCGCGGCGCTCGGGTTGTTCACGGCCGGTGCGTCCGTGCACGCCGGGCTGCGTGGCCGCCATTGGGAAGGCGTGCTGGTCGCCGGGCTCTCGGTCGCGCTCGCGGTGGTGCTGGCGGTCGAGTCGCTCGGTCACGTGGGCGGCGCGCTGACCTGGCTCGCCGCGCTGGTGGTGCTGGCCTCGAGCGTCGCGCTCAGCGTCTCGCTCACGGTGCCGCTCGCGGCGGTGCTGCTCGTCGTGCCGCACCTCGCCTCGAGCCCCGGCCTGCTCGGCGTCGCCATCGGCGCCACGCTCCTCGCCCTCGCGCACGAGTCGAGCTGGATTCGGCGCGTCATGCTGCACGGCGAGGAACACGCGTGGAGCCCGGTCATCACCGCCTTCCTTGCGCTCGTCGGCGCGCTGGCGTGGCACCACGACGCGGGGCTCACCCCGTGGCTCGCGGTCGCCGCGGTCGCGCTGCCGGTGGCCTGGGCGCGCGCGCTCACGCTCGACGTCGTCGTCACGCTCGCGGTGCCGCTGCTGGCCGCCGCCGCGCCGCACTGGGCCTTCGCGGCGCCGGTGTTGGCGGTGGTGCTCGGGCGCGCCGCGGCGGTGCGCAAGGTGTCGGCGTTCGCGGCTGGCACGCACGTGGCGATGGTCATCGCGACCGCCGCGGCCACCGTCGCTGCCTTCGGCCCGGTGGCGGCTGGCCCGTGGTTCCTCGCGCTGCTGTTGATGGGCGGCTCGTTGGCGATGGTGCGCCTCGCCGCGGCGGGGGTGCTCGCGCTGTCGCCGGAGCTCAGCCCGGTCGCGGTCGCGACGTTCGCCACGCTCGGCCTGCTCGGTCGCCATGCGCCGTCGGTGGCGCGCCAGCTCGTCGGGCTGCGCCGCGGCGGCGGGTCGATCGCGCGGCTCTCGCTCGCGGCGCTGGCCGCCGCCGTGGGCCTCGCGGCACTTCGCCTGCTCGCCGGCTGGGCGCTCGTGCCGTCGCTCCCGGTCGCGGCGGTGGTCGCAGGCGCGCTGGTGCTGGTGACGGGGCTGGTATCGGGCGGCTCGGCGCAGCGCTGGGGGCGCGCGCTGTTCTGCGCGGCCGCCCTGGGCCTCGTGGTGTTGCCCGCGCCGCTCGCGCTCGCCGCGGCGCTCGCGATCCTCGGCCTGCTCGGTGGTGGTCCGCTGGTGTGGGCAGTCGGTGCCGGAGTGCTCGCCGCGTC
Organism: Myxococcaceae bacterium; assembly: GCA_046351675.1. Lineage (GTDB taxonomy): Bacteria > Myxococcota > Myxococcia > Myxococcales > Myxococcaceae > Archangium_A. The sequence continues at coordinate 135,065 of JAXLYB010000007.1, read as the reverse complement.
GCTCGAGCGCGTCGTGCCGCTCGTGCCGGCGACCTGGCTCGGTCCGCTCGGCCTGGGCGTCGCGGCGGGCGCTGCCGCGCTGCGCCTCGCGCCGGTCGCCTCGCTGGTGGAGCGCACCTGGCGCCGCCTCGGTCGCGGCACGAGCGCGCTCCTGCCCACCGTGCTCTTCGCGAGCGCCAGCGTGCTCGCCGCGTGCTCGGTGCTGACGGCCTCGCTCAGCGTGTGGCCGGTGGTGACGCTCGCCGTGCTGCTGCTGACCCCTCGCCGCGGGGAGCAGGCCATCACCTTGAGCCTCATCGGCGCCGCGGTGGTGCTGCACCTCGACCCGGTGATGCTGACCCTCTTCTCGTCGGGCGCGGCGCTGGTGCTCGCGGTGGCGAGCCGCTTCGGGCTTCGCGTGGCGCAGGTGTGGCGCGCCGCGGCGGTCGCCTTCGGGGTGCTCGGCGTGGGCGCGGCCGGGCTCGACGTCGGCGCGTGGACCTTCCCGCTCGCGTGGGTGGCGGCGGCGCTCGTGACGTGGCTGATCGCTGACCTCGGCACGCGCTGGCAGCAGGTGACGGCGTGGGTGATGACGACGGTGGCGGTGCACCTCGTGCTCGGCTTCGTCGGTACGCGGCTCTCGCACGGTGACCCGAAGGTGCTCATCTTCCCGTGGTGGGCGGCGTCGAGCGCGGTGCTCGCGGCGGTGCGCGCGCTGCGCGGCGGCCGTCGGTCGGTGCTCGTCTACGGCGCGCTCTCGGTGGCCGAGGTGCTCGCGGGCGTCACGCTGCTCTCGAGCGCGTGGCCGCGCGAGGCGGTGGTGTGCGTGCTCGCGGCGCTCGGCGTCGCGTGGTTGGCGTGGCGCGAGGTGTCGTCGCGCGACTCGGCGGCCGGAGCGTGGTTGCTCCAGGTGGCGCTGGTCGCCGGCGGGCTCGCCTTCCGCGTGCTGGGGCAGGGCGCGATGCCCGCGCTCACCGAGGCGTGGGTGCTGCTCGGCGCGTCGGCGCTCTTCGCGGGGCTCTCGCGCTTCGTCAGCCGCGAGGAACGCACGCGCTCGGGTCGCGCGCTCGCGGCGGGCGCGTGGGTGTGGGCGCTCGCCGGTGCCACCCTCGTGCCGTGGGCTGACTGGAGCTCGGCGTCGGCGTGGCTCGCCGGCTCCTCGGTCGCGTTCGCGTGGCTGTCGCGCACCACCGCGCGGCGCAGCGGCGCGCTCGCTTCGGCGATGGCCGTCAACGCGGCGCTCGTCGTGTTCGCGGTGGGCTCGGGCTTCGGCGAGCCGCACCTGCTGCTGGTGCCGTTCGGCCTGACGTTGATGGTGCTCGGCTGGTTGTTCCGCGGCGACCTCGGCACCACGGCGCTCGCCCACGTGCGCGGCTGGGGCATGGGCTTCGTGTACGCGGCGATGGCGTGGAAGCCGCTCACCGTCACCACGCCGGGAGCGCTGCTGCTGTGCGTGGTGGTGTGCCTCGCGGGCGTGGCGCTCGGCATCGCGTGGCGCGTGCGCAGCTACGTGTGGCTCGGCACGGGGGTGCTGGTGACGACGGTGGTGGCGACGCTCGTGCGCAGCGGCCTCGAGGAGCCGCGGCTCGGCGCGGTGTTCCTCTCGTTGCTCGGCCTGGGGGTGGTGGCGCTGATGGTGGTGGTCAGCACCCGGCGCGAGGAATTGCGCGAGCGCATGGCGACCCTGCAGCGGGTGATGGCGACGTGGGCGCCGTGAGCGGTGCGCGTGACGTTCCCCGCGGTGGTCGCCGGAAACGTCACACGCATCGTCGGCTGCGATGCCCGTCAGCGTGACGTTCCCCGCGTTGGGCGCCAGAAACGTCACACGCATCGTTGGTGGCGATGCCCGTCAGCGTGACGTTCCCCGCGTTGGGCGCCGGAAACGTCACACGCATCGTTGGTTGCGATGCCCGTCAGCGTGACGTTTCCCGCGGTGGGCCGCCGGAAACGTCACACGCATCGCGCTTCGCGTGTTTCCCCTCACCCCGACCCTCTCCCCCTCGGGGGAGAGGGAGCTCTTCTTCACAGGTCGAGGTCTTGCCGCGACGCGACGACGGCCTTCCACCGCGTGGTCGCGAGCGCGCGCTCAGCCTCGGACCCGTCAGCGAAGTAACCGAAGTTGTCGCCGAAGGTGCGCGACAGCTCCTCGATGGCCGACAGCCGCAGATCGAACTCTTCGGCGTCGAGGGCTTCGACGAGCCACTCGATGCGCCGCGCCCCGCGCGAGCGCGCCCACCACGCCGTCCACGCCTCGGGGTTGGTGCCGAAGCCGGCGCGGGTGATCTCCTTGAGCGCGTCGCCTGCCGACTGGGCGCACAGCTCGTCTTCGCTGCCGGTGAGGTTGATGAGCCCCTCGATCGACTGCCGGTCGTGCAGCACGCCGAGCGCGCGCGCCGCGAGGCTGCGCCGCAGGGTGTCGATCGACGCGAGCTCCTGCCGCAGCGAGGGCAACCGAGACTGGAAGTGGGGCAACAGCCGCAGCGCCGCCGCCGCCGCGCGCGCGGCCGAAGAGATGTCGGGCTCGAAGTCGAACAGCCCGCGCAGCACGCCGTCGACCACGTCGGGGTAGCGCAGGCTGCCCGCGGTCAGCAGCGCGAGGTAGCGCGTGTCGCTGTCCTGGTGATCGAGCAGCGGCGCGATGGCCGACGCGCCGGCCTGGCCGAGCCGCGCGAGCGCACCGGGAATGGGGCCCAGCTCGTCGGGCTCCGGCAGCTCCACCACCGGCAGCCGCGACCAGCCGGTCGGGCCGGGGAAGGCGTGGGCCAGCGCGCGCGCCGACGAATCGGGCGACTTCATCAGCTCCATCATCGCCATCGACCGCTCCGACGGGTCGGGTCCGGTGAGGAGCGCGATGAGGCCCGAGAACCAATCGGCGTCGGGGCTGGTCGGCGCGGGGGCCTCGCCGTTCATCTCCTGCGAGGCGGGGTAGTTGATCGCCTCGTCAGACGTGAACTGCTGGGCGACGCGCGGGTTCTGCTTCCGGTACAGGATCAGCTCGTGGAACGCCGACGGCAGGTCCTGGCAGAAGAGGATGAAGTCGGCGAGGCGGCGCTGGGAAATCGGCCGCGAGCCGCAGTCGCCGTAGAGCACCGCGACGAGGCGTGACTTCACCTCCACTGGCCACACGAAGACCGTGCGCGGCATGCGCCCCAGCGCCGCGAGGTAGTGCTGGCTGAGCGCGTCGGGCGGCAGCGGCCCCACGTAGCTCCCGCGCGTCAACGCCACGGTGCGGAACACGCTCGCGGTGTCGAGCGGAATGGCGAGCTGGCGAATCAGCGAGCCCTGGTCGCCCTCGCCGCGCGCGTCCCAGCCCACCGCGGCGCCGCGCATGATGGCGAACGCGCCGACGTACTCGAACGTGCGGCGGCCGTACTCGAGCACCACGTTGATCAACGCCTCGCGGTCGCTCACCGCCGAGCGCAGCGCGGTGCGCGCCTGGCTCAGGCTCCACTCGGTCGCGGTCGAGGGCACCAGCCCGGGCGGCGACGGCAAGATGCCCTGCACCTGCGAGAAGTCGGGCATCGGCGCGACGGGCACCGGCGCGGCCGGCATCGGCACCGGTTCGGGCACGGTGGGCGGCGGAGCCGGGACCTCGGCCTGGGCTTCGGCCTGCGACGAGAGCAGCCCCGAGAGGGCCTCGGCTCCGCGCGGCGCTTCGGGCTCTGCGGCCACCGGCTGCAGCAACTGCAGCGGCTGCTGCGTGACGACCGGAACCGGCGGCGGGTTGTACTCGCGGCGCGTGAAGTCGGGTGGCGTCGGCGGCTCGGGCGGCACCTCGACGCGCACGCCGGGCGACGAGATGACCTCGGCGACGTCGGAGAAGTCCTCTTCGGCGCGCGGGGGCGCAGGCGGCGGCGGACGCACCGGCGGCGGAGGACGCGCGGGCGCCTCGGGCACGACGTTCGACGGCGAGGTGCGCGGCACCGCCTTGCGCTCGGCCGGCCGCACGCGCTCGGCGGGCGGACGCGGCGCCGACGCCGGCTGCACGAAGCTCACCGGCACCGACTCACTCGACGGGCGGCGCGGCGGCGGCGCCTCGCCCGGCTTGCGCGGCGGCAGCACGCCCCCGGGGAAGCTGATGCGCGGCGGCGGGGGCGGCGTCGAGACCTTCGGCTGCGGGAACTCGCCGCTCGGCGTGTTCGACACCTGCTTGGCGAAGGCGTTGTAGCCGGGAATGTCCATCACCCGCGTGTGGTGGTGGTCTTCGAGCGGCGTGCCGGGGTTGCTGTCGTTGAGCGAGTCACCGCCGCGCGCGAAGCGGCTGTACGCGGTCGGGTCGAGCACCGAGGTGCGCGGATCTTCCTCGTCGCCGAGCGCCACCGCGCCGACGTCGGGCATCGGCCGCACCTGCGGCTTCTGATCTTCGACGTCGTCGATGATCTCGATCTTCGGCTTGGCCTTGGTGGGCTTCTTCACCGCCGTGCCCTTGGGGCGGTCGAGCAGCACCGGCTCGTCGACGATGCCCTGCGCGATGCGCTCGAGCACCTCGCTGCTCAACGACTGGGTGTCGCTCTCGAAGCCGTCGGTGATGGTCGAGCTCGGCGGCAGCGGCCGGTTGGGGTCGAGCGTCTTGAGGAGCTTGCCGTACCGCGCGTCGAGCGGCTGGCCGTACAGCGTCTGCTGCCAGTCGCGCACGCGCGCCTCGAGCGCCACCCACAGCTCCAGCTTGCGGCCGAGCAGGAAGCCCGCGTCCTTCAGCTGGGTCTGCTGCAGCGGGTACGCGCACGCGAGGTGCAGCGCCGTGCCGTCGACCGACAGCGGCACCACGTTCATCTGGCGCGCCATCTTGAACGGCATCAGCGGGCCGGCCTCGGCGTTCGGCTCGAAGTCGGCGAGGTTCACCAGCCGCACGCCGCTCACGTCGGAGATGGCCTGCAGAATGCCGGCCTCCGACACCGCGCCCATCTCGAGCAGCACGGTGTCGAGCGAGCCGCCGTCACGCCCCAGGCGACGGAGCGCTTCGTCGACCACCCGCGCGGGGAGCAGTCCCCGGGCAATGAGGTGCTGTGCAAGCCGCTGGGGCATCGTCGTCAGGCGTCCTGGAGCTTCACCACGAACGTCCGCGTCAGCTTGTCATGGAGCGTCTGCCCATGACGATCAAAGAGCGCGAGCCAGAAGCCCGACAGGAAGAGCGCGAACGAGACGAGTGACAACAGCGCGCGAATCAGCGACCGCAGCGGCGCCGGGGCGTGACCGCGCGCATCGACGAGGTAGATGCCCATCATGCGGCGGCCCGGCGTGCGGCCCTGCCAGAGGAAGGCGAAGAGCGCCGTGTAGACGAAGGAAATGAGCACCGCGAGCGCCGCGCCGGGCAGGGCGATCGACACCAGTTGCTGCAGCGGCGTGAGGTTCTTCGGCGCGATGACCTGCGTCGCGACCACCAGCAGCCCCAGCACCATCACCGAGATGAACAGCAGGTCGGTCAGCCACGCACCGAGGCGCCGCCACAGCGCAGCGGGCTCGGCGAAGACCTGGTCGTTGCCCACCGGGTTCTCGAAGCTCGGCGTCTCGAACTGAGGCCGGCTCGAGGTGGCCGGCGCGGGCGCGGCGGCGGGCGGGGTGCCGCGCTGCTGCGCGGGCAGGTCGGTGAGCGACGGCGCGCGCTGCGGAATCGCCTGCCCCTGCGGCATGCCGCGCGCCTTGCCGAACGGGCCCGGCAGACCCGGCTGCGTCACCAGCATCTCTGCGGGCAACACCGGCGCGGGCGGAGCGGTGGTCGGCGCGGGCGGACGGGCGACCGCCGCGGGCGCGGCAGGCTTCGTCTTCGGCTCGGGCTCGTCCATCACGGCGCTCGGCCGCTGCTGCGGAGGAACGGGCTGCGGCGTGCGCACCGGGCTCGGGGCGCGCGGCGCGACGTGCGCGCCTTCGGGCGGCAACGCGCCCTGGTACGGCGCGCTCGGCGTGACGACCGGCATCGCGGCCTGCGACGGGCGGCTCGCGGCGAAGTCGGTGGGCGAGGGCGGCGCGGCGCGGGCGGTGGGCGGGTGAGGCATCGGCGCGGTGGTGCGCGGCTGCGGCGCGGCAGCGTGGGGCGGCAACACGCCGGTCGCGCCCTGCGGCGCGGCGGGCGCAGGAGCGCGCGGAGCCTGGTGAGGCGGGAGCACGCCAGTGCCAGCGAGCGGCTGCGGCGCGCGGGGCGGGGGCGGGCGCGCGCCGAGGTGTGGCTGGGCCGGGTCGGTCGGCTCCTCGCGCACCACGCGCTGCGGCGGAGGCGGAACGGTGCCCGGCGCGCTCGGCGAGCTGCGCGGCGGCTGCGCGGGGATCGCACCCGGAGAGCTCGGTGAGCTGCGGGGCATCGCGGCACCGCTCGGCGAGCTGCGCGGCACGAGGCCGGGCGGCACCGCGGACGGCGGTGGAGCGGGCGAGGGCGAGCGCATCACCGCGCGCGTGGGCACGGTCGAGTCACCCACCGGGCGAGGCGCAGCGGGCGCGGTCGGTGCGGCGGGCGGAATCGCGATGTTCAGCGGCGCGGGCCGCGCGGGCACGGTGCCCTGGGGAACGACGGTGGCCTGGGGAATGGGCTGGGGCGGTCGAGGCACGGCGGGTCGAAGCGGGTCGGTCACTGCTTCCGAAGGGGGCGCGGCGGTGCGCAGCTCGTCGAAGCTCGGCACGCGGCGGCGGCGATCGAGCTCGACGTCTTTCTGGAGCAGGTTCGGCGTCCCGGGGGGCGGCGCGTCGAACGGCTTCTTGGGGTCGCTGCTCACAGCGCAGATGAGACTTCGGGAATCGGGGGTGATCAAGAAAACCTACACCCGCCTACCTGACCGGAGCGGGTGAGGGGCATCACCCCAAAGCACCATCGAGGTGCCGAATCACCGCCAGCGCCGCGAGCGCCGCCGTCTCGGTGCGCAGAATGAGCGACCCCAGCGTCACGCCCTTCGCGCCGAGGCTGATCAACCGCTCCAGCTCCGCACGGCTCAGCCCGCCCTCCGGCCCGATGACGAGCGCGAGCGGCCGCTCCCCCGCCGCGCGCACCGCGTCCGAGAGGGGCACCGCGCGTTCCTCTTCATCGAGCACCAACACCACGTGGGTCTTCGCGAGCACCGCGGCCCGCTCGGCGAGCGTGGCGACCTCCATCACCTCGGGCACGTCGCTCCGCCGGCACTGGCGCGCCGCTTCCTCGACGATGCGCCGCCACCGCGTGAGCTTCGCCTCTTCCTTGCCGCTCACCTTCACGACGCTCCGCTCGCACGACACCGGCGCGATGGCCGCCGCCCCGAGCTCGGTCGCCTTCTGCAGCACCAGCTCGAGCTTCTCGGCCTTGGGCAGCCCCTGCACGATGACCACCGCGCGCGAGGGCCGCTCGGCGACGCCGTGCTCCAGGGTGAGCCGCGCGGAAGACTCGGTCACCTCGACGAGCCGCGCCGCGAAGCGCTGCCCGCGCCCGTCGAAGACCTCCAGCTCGTCACCGGCCGCCAGCCGCAGCACGCGCGTGAGGTAGTGGTGGCGCTCGCCGTCGATCGACACCTCGCCGGCGTGCGCGCCCGGGACGAGCAGGCGAATCATGCGCGCTCGAGCTCGATGCGAATCCACTCGCCGATGGTCGCGTCGCGCACGTGCTTGAGCCCCTGCGCGGTGAACGCGGCCGTCACGTCTTTCGCCTGCGGCACGAGCACGCCGGCGAGCACCAGGCGCTGCTTCACCTTCGGCGCGATGAGCGGCGCGAGCTCGATGAGCGTGTTGGCGAGGATGTTCGCGAGCACGAGATCGAACGTGCCCTCGATGCCGTGCAGCGTCTTCGTCGACAGCTCGACGCCGGTCAGGCCGTTCTCGACCATGCACTCCTGCGCGAGCTGCACCGACGTGGGGTCGTTGTCGATGCCCACGCAGCGCGAGGCGCCGAGCTTCTTCGCCGCGAACGCGAGCACGCCGGTGCCGGTGCCCACGTCGAGCACGCTGGCATTCGGGTGCGCGGCCATGAACTCGTCGACCGCGCCCAGGCACAGCGAGGTGGTCGGGTGGTCTCCGGTGCCGAACGCCATCTTCGGCTCGATGAAGAGGCACACCTTGTCGGCGGGGGCGGTGGCCTTTTCCCAGGGCGGGCCGACCCACAGGCGGCCGACGGTGACGCTCTTGATCTGGTTGCGCCACTCGGTCGACCAGTCGCGTTCCACCACCTGCTCGAGGGCGAACCGCGCGCCCGGGTAGTCGGCGGCGAGCTCTTCCTGCGCGGCCTTCGCGTCGGCCTGGTCTTCGAAGTACGCGATGAGAATCGCCTCGCCCTTGTTGGGCGCGCGCACCGTCACCACGACGGGGTTGGAGGAGTCACGCACCTCGAGCCCCGACGCGCCGTAGTCGTACAGCACGCTCTGCACCACTTCGCTGTCGTCTTCGGGCACGTCGACCGTCAGGGAAAACCAGGCCATGGCCGCCCCCATACCATTGCCCTGCGCGTGGGGACTCGCGATAACCCCCAGTCGCGTGCGTCCGTTCTTCCTCGTCGCCCTCTCGCTCACGGCCCTCACGTCCTGCACGGGCCCGGCCGCGCCCGACGCGGAGCTCTGCAAGGACGTCATCGAGCGCTTCTGCGCCCAGCCGCGCTGCGGGTCGGCGACGCTGACGCTCAACCTCCCGGACACCGACTGCGAGGCGACCGTCGAGGCCCGCACCGGGTGCGCGTCACCCGACTTCACGTTCCCCGCGCCGGGCTTCGACAACCTCACGCGCTCGCGCGTCATCGACTGCCGGCTGCCGCTGGTGCGCGACTCGACCGCGCGCTTCACCGCGCCGCGCTGCGAGTACGCCGACGAGACGATGCGCAACTGCCCCGACCTGGTGCGCTTCCTCGGAGGCACGCCGTGAGCGCGCTGCTGCTGGTGGTGCTGGCGCAGTTCTCGACCGAGGTGTTCGAGAACGACGCGAAGTTCGAGGCGATGGACACCCGGCGCGGCGTCACGTTGAGCAAGCGCCCCATCAAGGGCAGCCCCTACGCCGAGTATCGCGGCGTGGCCGAGGCCGACGCCACGGTCGAAGACCTGTGCGTGGCGGTCTTCGAGTGGGGCACGAAGTTCCCCGACGGCGTCGCGCTGCACAAGCTGCTGCAGGACGGCGACGACGAGCGCGTCATCTACAACCAGCTTCAGAAGCCGTTCATCGCGAACCGCGACTACGCGCTCACCATCAAGCGCGAGCGGCCGACGCCCACCACCTGCCGCGTTCGCTTTCGCGTCACCAACGACGCGGCGCCCAAGCTGCCCGAGGGCTTCGTGCGCATGGACAAGCTGTGGGGCGAGTGGCGCTTCGAGCCGCTCGACGAGAAGAAGAGCCGCGTGACGTACACGCTCTTCTCCGACCCCGCGGGCTCGGTGCCGCCCTTCCTCGTGCACGGCGGTCAGCAAGACGCGACGCGCGAGGCGCTGGTGAACGCGCTCGAGCGCACGAAGGCGCACATCGCGAAGAAGAAGGTGACGCCGTGAGGGGCAAGACGCTGCTGGTGGCCTTCCTGGTCTCCTCGCTGGCCAGTTCGTGCGCGCGCATCGACACCACCACCCGCGTCGAGCGCGGCCCGCTGCTGCGCACCTTCGACCGGCCGGTGCTGCTCGAGGGCGGCGTGTCGTCCGACGTGCGCGTCGACTGGCCGATGCTCAAGTTGACGGTCGTCGCGTGGGACGTGTGCCGCGCGCAGACCGTCGAGGAATACGCCGAAGACCACATCACCGAGCGCACCTCGGGCTCGGTGGGGCCGACCATCTCCACCGGCATCGCCACCGTGCTCGCGAGCGCGGTGCTGCTGGGCGTCAGCTTCCTCGTCAGCGCCAGCCCCGACACCAACGTCATCGACCGCGGCGGCTACTACGGCCCGTCGACGCGCCAGTACCTGCAGGGCGCGAGCTTGATCTCGGTGGGCATCGGCGTGCCGGCGCTCGCGGTGGGCTTCATCACCAGGCTGCAGACCGGCGACGAGGTGGTGACCCAGCGCGCGGAGCAGGTGACCAACCAGAAGGACGTGCGGTGCAACGAGCGGCCGGCGACCGGCGCGGCGAGCCTCGTCTCGGCGCAGGGCGGGGTGGTGCCGGTGCAGGTGGTCGACGGCGCGCTCGACCTCGACGGCACGAAGGTGACGCTGGTGCCCGAGCAGCTCAAGTTCTCCGAGCGAGACGTGGAGTTGACCGACGACGCGCGCGCGACCTTCGACGCGTGGGCGGCGTGCGTGGCGCTCGTGCAGGACGTCCGCGCGGTCGACACGCTGAGCGAATCGGGGCTGCTGCAGCGCGCCGAACGGCTGCGCGAGTGCCGCCGCGTGCGCGGTGACGCCGTGGGAGACGCGGTGAAGTCGGTCGACGCCGAGCTCGCGCGCCGCCGTGAATCGGGCAGCCCCGCGGCGTGGGCGCCGGGCACGAACGTGGCGAGCTTCGAAGAAGCGGTGTCGGCCTACGCGCCGAAGCTGAAGCTCGCCCCGAACTCAAAGGACCTGGTGGTGCTCGACACGCCCGAGGCCGCGGAGGGCCGGGCGGTGCTGGTGCAGGGCATCGTCGGCGAGGGGCTGACCGAGAACATCGGCATCATCCAGGTGGGCGATCGCCAGGTGTTCCTCTTCATTCCGCCGCGGCGCGCGTGGACGCAGAGCTTCCCCAACGGCTCGCGCGTCGAGGTGGTGGCGCTGATCAGCGGCCGCCAGACGCTCGGCGACAAGACGTTGCCGCTCCTGCGCGCGGTGTGGATGCGGGCGGGTTTCTGAACGTGGCCCCGCTCGCGAAGACGCCGACCCCGCCGTACTACGCGGTGATCTTCACCTCGCAGCGCCGCGATGGAGATGACGGCTACCACGCGACCGCCGAGCGCATGGTCCAACTCGCGCAGCAGCAGCCGGGCTTCCTCTCGATGGACAGCGTGCGCGGTGACGACGGCGTGGGCATCACCGTCGCGTACTTTCGCGACGAGGCGTCGATTCGCGCGTGGAAGCAGCACACCGAGCACGCCGAAGCACAGCGACGCGGCCGCGCCGACTGGTACGCCGCGTACGAGGTGCGGGTCGCGAAGGTCGAGCGCGCGTACGGCTTTGGTCAGAGCTGAACGAAGCGCTCGGCAGTGCCCTTGCTGCGCAGGCCGTGCACGGTCCACAGCGAGAGCGACTCGTCTTCGTGCCACGGCGTGCCGATGAACTCGCGCACCTCGACGCTGAAGTGCGCCTCGGGCACCAGCGCGCCGTGCTGCAACGCCTCGGCGCTCGTCGGGCGGTAGATCAACGCGCGGCCCACGCGCTCGCCGGCGCGGGTGAGCTCGACCACGAGGCAGCCCGACTGCGCGAAGCACCGCAGCTCGCCCCACGGCGTCGCGGAAGTGCTGCCCACGCGAATGCGTTTGCCGGTGTGCTCGACGAGACGGCGTGATGACTCCGATAGCGGCCGGGCGACGCCCCGGTCGGTCGCGTAGACGGTGCGCGTGTGCGTGGTGGGAATGCGGGTCGCGGTGGCGCTGATCGAGCCGGAGTGGCGCATGCAGTTGCTCCAGGGTGGCGCGGTCGCCGGGAGTAGCGGCCGGTGCCGCTCATCGAGAGCACCGCCCATGCCACCACTGCGCTCCCTCTCCTCCCGAGGAGGAGAGGGTTGGGGTGAGGAGTGAACCCTCAGCGCGCACACGTTCGGTGAAGCAAAGACGCACAGACAGCATCACCGCTCGCGACCCCAGGCGGTCGGCGCTTCGACGTATTTCTCCTCACCCCGACCCTCTCCTCCTCGGGAGGAGAGGGAGAGGGAGTGCTTGCCGAATGAGCGCGTGGTGCTCGCTCCACGTCGCCCACACCGAGCGAGCCCACGCCTCAGCGCGAGCCGAATAGACCTCGAGCGTCTCCGCGCCCCGCAGGCTGAGCACGTTCAGCTCTCCTGCCACCGGCCGACGGAACAACTTCGGGAACGACCGGCGCCCCTTCTCTGGCAGCGCGCGCCGCATCGCCTCGACCACGCGCTCGCTCGACAGCCCCCGCTCGAGCGTCAGGCACAGCGCCATCAAGTGCACGAACACCGACTGCACCTGCCGCCGGTCTTCCGACGCGCCGACGTGCTGGGCCATGTACGCATCGACCACCAGCCGGTGCGCCGCCGGGTACTGAAAGCGCATCAGCTCCTCGGCCTGCACTTCGCCGAACGCTTCCCAGCACCCGGGGCTCGACGGCACGTAGGCGTGGGTCAGGTGGCCGACCGGGGTCACCGCACCGCACTCGGGGCAGGTCTCGGTCGCCACACCACTATATAGAGGTGTCATGGGCCCTCTGGACGAGCTGGCGACGATTCTCCGACCGGCCGGGGCGGGCCTGTACCTGGTGAGCACCGGCAAGGCGGAGCAGGAAGCCCTGCAGCAGCGCCTCTACGGTGCATCCAGCCCCGCGCAGGTGCAGCAGAAGTTCCGCGACGCGCTGGGCCGTATCGCGACGGCGCGCGGAGTGCTGGTCGGCGTGCCCTCTGACGTCGGCGCGGGTTTTCGCCGCGGCGCGAACCTGGGGCCGCAGGCCATCCGCACCCGGCTCCTCGACGACGGCGTCGACCTCGCGAGCAAGGGTGTCATCGACCTGGGCGACGTCTTCGTGGTGCCGCAGCTGCTCGCTGACGACATGCTCTCGCCCGCGCAGCTCGAGGCGACGCGCCGCGCCCTCTACCCCGACGTCGCGCCGGCCGAGCGCGAGCAGCTCCCGGTCTCGCCCTTGAGCATCGAGCGCCGCGCGCTGCAGCTCGCGCTCAGCCTCAACCCGAAGGCGAAGGTCTTCGTGCTCGGCGGAGATCACTCCACCGCGTTGCCGGCCGTGCAGGCGCTGGCCCCGCACGCGCCCGCCCCGTGGGGCATCGTGCAGCCCGACGCGCACACCGACCTGCTCGAGACGCGGCTGGGCGTGCGCGAGTGCTTCGCGACCTGGAGCTGGCACGCCAACGAGCTCCTCGGCCGCAAGGGCCGCCTCACGCAGGTCGGCATTCGCGCCTCGGGCCGCGACCGCGCGCACTGGGAAGGCACGCTCGACGTGCGGCAGTTCTGGGCGAAGGACGTGCTCGCCGACCCGCGCGGTCAGCTCGACGCGCTGCTCGCGCACGTGAAATCGACCGGCGTGAAGGGCGTCTACTTCAGCAATGACATCGACGGCACCGACGCGAAGTGGGCCGACGCCACCGGCACGCCCGAGCCCCACGGCCTCGAGCCCGACTGGCTGGTCGAACTCATTCGCCGCCTCGGCCGCGAGGTCGGCCTGCTCGGAGGCGACGTGATGGAGGTCGCCCCTTCCCTGACGCCCACGCCCGACAGCGCGCCGCGCACGGTGGGCCTGGCTGCGCGCTACCTGCGGGAGACGGTCGATGCTGCGCTTGGTTGAGGCCTGTGGCAGGGTCCGCCGCCCGATGCGGTCACCCCTCTTCATCGTCGTCGCAGCGCTCGCCCTCGTCCTCGCCGGCACTGGCTGCAAGACCAGCTGCCGCCGCCTGTCCGAGAAGCTGTGCGACTGCACGACGAGCACCACCGAGAAGACGTCGTGCCTGCAGGTGGCGGCCAACAAGGAAAGCACCGCCATCGTGGTCTCGCAGGAAGACCAGGACCGGTGTGAGGCGTTGATCGACTCGTGCGACTGCCGGCTCGTCGACACGCCGGCCGGCAAGGCCCGCTGTGGCTGGGCCGAGCCTTCCGACGCGGGCTTCTAAAAAGACTCAGCCGCGCTGCAGCTTGGCCAGCAGACGGCGCAGGTCTTCGTTCACCTTCACGAACTCGGTCTTGCCCTTCTCGTCGGCGACCTGCTTCTCGAGCGCGGGCAGCGACTTGCGCGCCTGCGCCATGGCGTCCTTCGAGTCGTCGATGAGCCAGTCCGCGCCCTGGATGATGGCGAGGCGGGTGTCGAGGTTCTTCTCGGTGAGCCGCTTCATCAGCTCGTCGACCTGGCTCGCGTCACCCGAGCGGCCGATCTCGTACGCGGCGCGCTCGCGGGTGCCTTCGTCCTTCGAGTCGAGGTGCTTGGCCCAGCACTTCGCGTCGGCCTTGCACTCCGCCGCCGCCGTCGCGCGCGCCTTGTAGGTGTTGATCTTCTCGACGTGCTTCTTCACCGAGCCCGCGACGTCCTTGCACTCGTCCATGTCGGGGTCTTCCTTGCACTCGGCCTCGAAGAGCTTCTGCTCGGCCGCCGCGAACTTGTCGAAGGCCGCCGGGTCGTCACCGAGCATCGCCACGCCGCGCATCGACTCTTCGCGCGCGCCCCACGGGCCCTTGCCGGAGGTCTCGACGAGCTTGGCGACCGCGTCCTTGCCGCCGATGCGCGCGAGCGCCCACACGTATTCCTTGCGGGCGTTGGCCTCGACCTCGTCGAGCAGCGCGGCGAGCGGCTTCACGCCTTCCTTGCTGCGCATGCGGCCCAGCGCGTCGGCGGCGCGCATGCGCATGATGAGCTTGATGTCGTCGAAGTCGCTCTTGAAGTTCAGGTACTCGACGATCTTCTTCTCGGCGCGGCGGTCGTGGAGGTCGCCGAGCACCTGCGTGCCCTTGGCGTAGAGCGCGACGTCCTTGATGTTGTTCTTGCCGGCCCACTCCAGCAGCGCCTTGTCCTTGCCCTCGACCACGGGGACCAGCGCGTCGGCCGCGGGGGCGCCGATCTGGTACAGCGCGAAGCTCGACTCCATGTAGAAGCTGACGCCCTTGCGTTCCTTGAACATCGCCTGCACCACCCCGGGCACGCAGCGCGGGTCGCCGATGTCGCCGAGCGCGACGATGGCCTTCTTGGTGATGAAGGGTTCGATCGCGTCGTCGGTGGCGATGGCGTAGAGCGGGTCGAAGGCTTCCTTCGCCTTCAGGTTGCCAAGGCCCTCGATGGCCGCGATGACGGTGAAGTTGTCCTTCACCTTGAGCAGCTTGGTGAGCGGGTTGACCGCCTTCGCGTCGCCGATCTTGCCGAGCGCGAGCGCGATTTCCTTGTTGAGGTTCTTCGCGTCGCTGTCGGTCGCCGCCGGGTCGATGGCCTCGGCGAGCGGGTCGATCGACGAGGCCTGCTTGGCCTCACCGAGCACGCGGGCGATCGACGCCTTCACGTCGGGCTTCTTCTCGTCGCCCAGCCGCTTCTCGAGCATCGGCACCATCGCGGCGCTCATGTGCTTGCTCGCGCGGAGCTCCTCGACCACCTTCACCTTTTCCTTGGTGTTCTTCGCGCCGGCGATCCGCTTGTCCCAGGTCTCGGGGAGGTTCGGGTCGGACTTGCACGACGACATCACCAGCGCCACCGACAGCACCAACACCGAAGTGACGCGGCCCACTGCAGGACGAGACAGGGTCATGGCCAACCTCTTTACGATTTGAAGGTGAAGACGGCGCCCGTCTCCTACACGAATCGCCAAGGAATTCCGAAGGGTTTTGGCTCAATTCGGCCCATGTAGGGAAACCAGCAACTTTGTCGTTCACCGGCCGACACTTGGTCGTGACGCGTGGTGGATCACCACATCGCGTGGGCTAGGGTCGTTGCGCTTCGAAAACAGGGGAGAACACATGACGGTCAAGATCCAGCGCGGTCGGCAGTTCATGGCGGGCGACACCACCGCGGCGCTCTTCGACGACAAGGGCAAGGCAGGCACTTTCCTCAGCAAGGCCAGCGACAAGCTCGTCGCGCAGCAGAACGTGCTGTTGCTCAAGAAGGGCACCACCACGGTCAAGCTCGCGACCGCCGACGACTGGAAGAAGTTCCTCACCGACAACGCCGGCACGAAGGACAAGGCGGCCGCGTTCTCGAAGAACTTCGGCATCACCTTCGAAGACTTCTGCAACGTGGTCGACGACCTCGCGGCGTCTGACGACAAGGGCCTGACGCTCAACCTCTCGCCCAAGTCGAACCTGAGCAAGGCGCTCTCGCTCGACAAGGTCGAGGGCAACTACGCGACCAAGCTGACGGCCGAGACGGTCGTGAAGCTCGGCGGCGTGGGCGGCGTGAAGAGCGACGCGAAGCTGGTGGCGACGCCTTCCATCGGCCCCGAGGTGCTCAGCAAGCCGATCGACATGGGGTGGGACCGCAACCGCACCGAGCAGGAGACGTGGGCCGACTTCAAGGTCGTCGACGGCGCGAACAAGATCTTCAAGAACACCACGGGCTCGGTGGTCTTCGACAAGCTCACCAAGCCCAAGTGGGACGACCCGGAAGCGATGGCGATGGTGGACAAGTTCACCATGCCGTTGCACCTCGAGCAGACCACCAAGCCCGACGGCACGGTGAGCTCGCAGGACAAGGACGAGATGTTCCGCGAGAACTACTACGACGACGCGAACGGCTCGCTGGGCAAGGCCGGCGCCTCGGTGCGCGCGCGCGTGCGCTTCGACGACAAGGAACCGTTCACGGTTCGCCGCGTGCTGATCCAGGGCAAGGAAGGCCGCGAGGTCGACGCCGCTGGCAACTCGGCGGTGCACAAGTTCGAGAAGCGCTTCGAGGGCACGTACTCGGCCGACGAGGCCAAGGCCAACGAGCTGCTCGTCAACGGCAAGGACACCAACGGTGAGCCGCTCGGCGTGGCCGGCATTCTCTACAAGGTCGCTTCCGACAAGGGCACGCTGCCGGCCGACAAGCAGCTGCGGCTGACGGCGCAGAGCACGGTGCTGCAGAAGCGCCGCCGTTCGCACCTGCAGTTCGAGAACGTCAGCGACGTGCAGGGCAAGCGCGCGGCGCTGAAGACCGAGATGGACGCGCTCAAGGCGGCCAACAAGCCGATTCCCCCCGCGATGCAGAAGTACGACGACAAGCTCGCGTCGCAGGAAAAGTTCCTCACCGACACCGGCGCGCTGCTCCAGAAGTACGGCC
Organism: Myxococcaceae bacterium; assembly: GCA_046351675.1. Classification (GTDB taxonomy): domain Bacteria; phylum Myxococcota; class Myxococcia; order Myxococcales; family Myxococcaceae; genus Archangium_A. Next base: position 118,351 of record JAXLYB010000007.1, on the reverse strand, counting down.
AGTGGATGCCGAGCAACACCGACGGCTTCATCCTCAGCGCCGATCGCTACTCGGTCTACGACCCCGCCGCGCGCACCACGCCGCCCAACGACGTCGACGACGAGAACGGGCGCGTCGGTCGCGGCCTGCACCTCGAGGCCGAGTGGGACACCGCGTCGAGCGACCCGTTCCAGAACGCGATGAAGGCCATCGACCAGAAGCTCGCCGCCACGCCCCCGCCGGCCAACAAGGCCGAGCTCGAGGCCGACAAGGCGAAGCTGAAGGACATCTGCAACCTGATCTTGAAGGACGTGTCGACGTCGGTCGAGCTGATGAAGAGCAAGATGACGCAGGCCGGCCTGGTCGACGACGGCCGCCACGTCTCGAAGGAAGAGCGCGCGTCGGAGTTCATGAAGCAGCCCGACCGCCCGATCATCTGGAAGTAAGAACTCCACTGCACGCGCAGTGACGACGCCGGGGTCCCTCGAAGGGGCTCCGGCGTTTTTCTTCTGGTAAGGGCCTGGGCATGCGCATCGTCTTCATGGGCACGCCCGAGTTCGCGGTGAAGTCGCTCGAGGCGTGTCTGCGCCTGGGGCACGTGGTGGGCGTGGTCACCCAGCCCGACAAGCCGCGCGGCCGCGGTCAGACGGTGAGCTTCTCGGCGGTGAAGGCCGCGGCGCTCGCGCAGAACCTGCCCATCTTCCAGCCCGAGAAGATCCGCGGCACCGACTTCGCGAAGACCCTCAAGGAATTGATGCCCGACGTGGCGGTGGTGACCGCGTACGGGAAGATCTTGCCGCAAGACGTGCTCGACGCGCCGAAGCACGGGTGCGTGAACGTGCACGCCTCGCTGTTGCCACGCTTCCGCGGGGCGGCGCCGATCCAGTGGGCGCTCGCGGCGGGCGACGCGGTGACGGGCGTGTGCCTGATGAAGATGGACGCGGGCATGGACACCGGGCCGATCATCGATCGCGCCGAGCTGCCGATTCTCGCGACCGACACCTCGTCGACGCTGCACGACAAGCTCGCGGCGCTGGGCGGCAAGGTGCTCGAGCGCTCGCTGGGCCGCTACCTCAAGGGCGAGCTGCAGCCGGTCGCGCAGCCGACCGAGGGCGTGGTGATGGCGCCGATGATCAAGAAGGAAGATGGCCACCTCGACTGGTCGCGCACCGCGATCGAGCTCGAGCGTCGGCTGCGCGCGTTCACGCCGTGGCCGGGCGCGTTCTGCACCTTCGACGGCGCGCTGCTCAAGGTGGGCGAGGTCAAAGCGCTGGCGGGCAGCGGGAAGCCCGGCGAGGTGCTGACCGCGGGACCCGAAGGCATCGACGTGGCGTGCCGCGAGGGCGTGCTGCGGCTCGTGCAGGTGCAGCCCGAGGGCAAGCGCATGATGAGCGCGAAGGACTTCCTCGCCGCTCGCAAGGTCGAGAAGGGCAGCAGCCCCTTCGGCTGAAAAGCAAACGGCCCTCCCCGGTGTCGGGAAGGGCCGTGCGTGCAAGCGGGTCAGGCTCTTTTCAGCGTCAGCGCGACTCGTAGCCGAGGGTCAGCATCGGCGTGACGGTGACGAGCGTCGGGCCGTTCACGTTGATGCTGCCGCCGTTCGAGTTGCCGTTCACGTCGACCGCGAGCGCGTTGGGGTGAATGATCAGCAGCGCGTCGAGGCCGAGGTTGAAGCCACCGCGGCGGTGCGTGTCGGGCTTGGGCTTGCCGAAGCCGAGGCCCAGGCGCAGGTCGAACGCCGGCTTCACGCCGCCCGCGGTGAGGGTCGAGATCGCCGCGCCCGTGGTGCTCGCGCCGACGCCCGCCGTCGCGAGGCCGCCGTACGCGATACCGCCGCCGCCGGCGACGTAGAAGAGGTTGCCGAACATCGCCTCCGCCATCGCGAGCACCATCAGGTGGCCGATGCCGGTCGCGCTCACCGAGCCGCCGGTCGAGCTCGCCGTCGCGCCGAGGCCGACGCCGAAGTGCGTGCCGATGTCGAGGTACGCCGAGAAGACGTTCGAGACCTGGTAGCCGACCGAGCCGTGCAGGCCCATGCCGAACGCGGAATACGGGAAATGCCAGCCGATGCCGACGCCGATGCCCCAGCGCACGCGGCCGCCCGGGTCTTCAGCGATGGGCGCGTCAGCGGGCGCGGTGGTCGCGCTCGCGTCAGCTGCGGGCGGCGGAGGAGGAGGAGCCTCGGTCGCGGTCTGAGCGAGGGCACCAGCAGACACCAGGATGGTCAGCAGGATGGGTTTGGTCATGGGTGGCGCAACGAACGTGAGGTGGGGGAATAAATTCATCGACTCAGTTGCGGGACGGGATTCTGAAGGTTTTTCGGGATCCGTCCACAAAGGAGATGCGACGCACCGCGGCACTTGAGAAGGTGATGAGCATGAAGCGCGTGCTCGTGCTCCATGGTCCAAACCTCGCGAAGAAGGCGGCCGCCGACTTCAACCCGCGCCTCGAGGCGGCGGCGCGTGACCACGGCGTGCGCGTGCAGATTCTGCAGGCCAACGGTGAAGAAGGGCTCCTCGACGCGCTCTGGCAGCACGCTGATTCGTGTGAAGGCGTGGTGGTGAATGCGGGCGTGATTTCCGAGCGGGCGAGCGCGTTGGCCGAGGGGCTTTCGCTGTGCGGTCTGCGCTGCGTCGAAGTCGCTGGCGGTGATGGCAGCTCGCTCCTCACCGCGCACGTCGAAGAGACGTTCATCGGGGGCGCCGATGCGTACGTCGCGGCGCTGGAGCACCTCGCCGCTCCGCTCGCTGACGCGCGTCAGAAGGCGGCGCCAGCGCGTCCCGCGTCGTCAGCGAAAGTGCAGAAGACCATCGGGCGTACTGAGGCTTCGCGCGTGACCGAGGCGATTCGCGCCGACGATCCGCGGCTCAAGGCGAAGGGCAAGACCATCGGTCGCGCGGAGGCGCCGAAGCGCACGCGCACCGAGAGCCGCGAGGCGTTGATGCTGACGCGCGCGAAGGTGAAGGAGCGCATCGTGGCGCGCTTGAAGGGGAAGCTGACGTCGCAGGCGCTCGCGGCGTGGGCGCGCGAGACGTGGACCGGGCTGCAGAGCGGCGGCGCGGTCGAGGCCGGCGCAGAGAGCGTGCTCGACGGCGTGCTGCTCGAGCTGATGGGCGCGGCCGCGAACAACGAAGGCGCGCTCATCACGCAGATGGCGAAGCTCGATTCATGAAGAAGTCTCCTCCTCCTCCTCCCGCACGTCGCGCGCCGCGGCCGAAGACGGCGCGCGCGCTGGCGATCGAGATCCTCTCGCGGGTGCGCGCGACCGACGCGTACTTGAACGTGGTGCTCGACGCGGCGCTCGACGAATCACCTCCGGCCGATCCGCGCGATGCGGGGCTGGTGACCGAGCTCTGCTACGGCGCGACGCGGCGGCAGCTCACGCTCGACGCGGTGCTGCGGAAGTTCGCCGACCGCTCGCTCGACTCCATCGAAGACCGCGTGCTCTCGGCGCTGCGGCTGGGCGTGTACCAGCTGTTCTTCACGCGCGTGCCGAAGCACGCGGCGGTGGGCGAGACGGTCGACGCGTTGAAGGCGGTGGGCCTCGAACGGGCCGCCGGCTTCACCAACGCGCTTCTGCGCAAGGTGAGCGCGCTGCCCGGGCTGCCCGCGGCAGAAGGCGACGAGGCGGCGAAGCTGGAGTTCGAGACCTCGCACCCGGCATGGCTGGTGCGGCGCTGGCTGCGGCAGTTCGGGCCCGAGCGCACGCGGGCGATGCTCGAGGGCGACAACCTCGCGCCGTCGGTGGTGGTGCGCGCCAACACCGCGAAGATCACCCGCGACGAGCTGCTCGCGCAGCTGCAGGAAGCGGGGCTCACGTGCCGCGCCACGACGTTCTCGCCGCTGGGCATCGAGTTCGAGTCGCCGGGCCGCGTCGAAGATCTCTACGGCTATGCCGAGGGGCTGTGGCAGGTGCAGGACGAGGCCGCGCAGCTGGTGGGCGTCTTCGCGCAGGTGCCCGAGGGCGCGCAGGTGCTCGACGCGTGCGCGGCGCCGGGCGGCAAGGCGTGTCACCTCGCGCAGACCAACGACGTGCTCGCCATCGACGTGCACCAGAACAAGCTGCCGAAGATCCAGAGCGAGGCGAAGCGGCTCGGGCTGGCCGGGCGGCTGCGCACGAAGCAGGGCGACGCGTCGAAGCCGCTCGACGAGGGCCTGGGCGAGTTCGACGTGGTGATGGTCGACGCCCCGTGCGCGGGCCTGGGCACGCTGCGGCGGCACCCCGAGCTGCGCTACCGCCGGCAGGAGAAGGACCTCGCGGAGCTGGCGCACCTGCAGCGCGAGATTCTCGAGCACTGCGCGCAGGTGGTGAAGCCCGGCGGGCTGCTCGTCTACGCGGTGTGCAGCACCGACACGGTCGAGGGGCCTGATCAGATCGAGATGTTCCTGCGCTCGCACCCCGAGTTCACGAGCGAACCTCCGCGCGGGCTGGAGAAGCTGCCGACGTGGCAGGGCTACTTGCGCACGCTGCCCGGGCCCGAGGGGCTCGACGGGTTCTTCGCGGCGCGGCTGCGCAAGATGTACTGACGAACTCCCCTGAGCGTGCTGATCAGGCGGCGACGGTGAAGCCGAGCGACCGCAGCGAGGTGCGGCCGGGCACTCCGTCGGCGTCGTGGCCGGTGAAGCCCAGCGAGCGCTGGAGCCGCTGCACCGCCACCTGCGTCTTCGGGCCGAACTGACCATCGAGCGGGCCGGGGTCGAAGCCGTGGCGCTTCAGCGCGGCTTGCAGCGTCTTCACCTCGGCGTTGGTGAGGCCGGGGCGCAGCAGGTGCAGGTGCACGGTCGCGTGCGTGGGCTGAGGGGTGGTCGGCGGCGGCGTCGGGGAGACCGCGCCCACCGTGCCGTCGGGCTTCAAGTGGTGGCTCGCGGTGAAGCGCGTGAAGTCGGCGGGCGTGATGGCGCGGCCGACCTGCCAGTCCTGGCCGACCTCGATGTGCATCTCGTCGCGCGACACGCCGTTGCGCCACTCGCCGCCCCAGCCGAAGAGCCGATGGCCGTCGGGCGTCTTGTACGCGTCGAGAATGCGCTCCATCTTCGCGCGCTGCGTCGGCGTCATGTGCGTGAGGTTGTCGGCCTTGAGCACGTCGTAGCGGAAGTCGATCGCCGTGCCCGAGCTGTGGTTCGAGAGGCCGCCGCCCTGGCGCGCGGGGCGGTACTCGTACGAGTCGAGCGGGCCCGGGTTGAGCGGCAGCACCTCTTTGTTGATGCGTGCGAGGAGGTTCAGGAACACCGGCATCACTTCCTTGCGGAGGTGGATGGACTTGCTCGTGCCGGGGACCGTGCGCGTCGTCATGCGCGGGTCGGAGAAGTTGGGGAGGCCGGGCCAGCCGTTGAGGGACCTGGGGCCCGAGGTCAGGGAGAGCGGGCGGAAGGAAGCAGGCCGGATGAGTGCGGTCATGCTTCGTTGTCGTCTCGGGGGACGAGGGCGGTGGCGCTCAGAGCGTCAGGTGCGTTGACAGTTTGTGCTCGCAACTGCCCCTCACCCCGGCCCTCTCCCCTCTCGAGGGGAGAGGGAGTGCAGGGTCTGGTTCACGACTTCTTCGACCTGTGACGGGGTGAGCTTGCTGCCTCGCCCGCGCGGGCTGCCGCCGACGTTCTCCGCGCCGCCCCAGCCCTTCGGGTCGACTGGCTCGAAACCCTCGGCGACGTTGAGCGCGGCGAGCAGCTCCTTCACGGGGAAGCCGACCACGTACTCGCTGCGGCGCCAGAGCGTGTAGAGGTGGCGCTCGCCGTGGCGGCCGAAGAGCTCGACGGCGGCGCGCACTCCGGAAGACACGAGGCGCTCGCGGGCCGACTGGTGCGTGACCTCGGCGAAGGTCCACCCGTCGCCGCCGCCGATGCGCTTCCACTCGCCCGACAGCGGGAGGATCTCGGCGCGCCCGAAGACGAACTCGCCGAGGCGGTGGTGCACGTCGCGAATGACCTCGCGCATCTCGTCGCCCGAGAGCGAGGCGATGCGCGGGCGCGCGCGGGAATAGGGATCGAACACCCACCGCACCTGCCCGAGCAGATCGGTCTCGTGCGGCATGGGAAACGCGCCGGCCGACATGTCGAGCAGGTCGACGATCTGGCTGAGCATGCGCGCGCGCGGCTCGGCGGCGCGATCGGGGTTCATCAAGAACCAGCTCGAGAGGCACACGTCCTGGTCGCAGTCGTTCACCCACAGCGTCGCGGTGCGCTGGCCGTTCTGGCGGAAGAGATCGTACAGGCCGAGCACGACGGCGCGGCGCGCCTGCTCACACGTCGCGGAGGTACACGAGCGATCGACCGACTCGTGGTGGTTGAAGTTGCGCCACGGCCCGCGCGGGCCCACCTCGAGCCACGGTTCGCCGAACACGTAGCCGTCGAGCGCGATGGAGTACGGCTCGTGCGTCGCGACGAACTCGGTGCGCGTCAACGCCGGCCCGGGCTTCACGTGCAGCTCGATGGTCATGGTTGGACTTGAGCACGATTGGTTCTAGACGCGAGCGCATGACGACCTCCCTCCTCCTCGCAGTGCTGGTGGCCGCCGCTCCAGCGAAGAAGCCGTACTCGGTGCAGGACCAGGTGATGCTCAAGCGCGCCGCCGGCCTGCGCGTCTCGCCCGACGGCACGAAGGTGGTCTTCACGCTGCGCTCGACCGACCTCGAGGCCAACAAGGGCCGCATCGACCTGTGGCTGATGAACGCCGACGGCACGGGCCTGCGGCAGCTCACCACGCACGAGGGCAACGAGACCGACCCGTGGTGGTCGCCCGACGGCTCCACCATCTACTTCCTCACCGCGCGCACGGGCTCGAACCAGGTGTGGTCGCTGTCGTTGAACGGCGGTGAAGCGCAGCAGGTCACGAAGCTCCCGCTCGACGTCGACACCTTCAAGCTGACGCCCGACGGCAAGACGCTGGTGTTCTCGAGCGAGGTGTTCGTCGACTGCGACACGCTCGAGTGCACGCAGAAGCGCCTCGAGGAGAAGTCGAAGAAGAAGACCACCGCGCAGATCTACGACTCGCTCTTCGTGCGCCACTGGGACACGTGGGGCGACGGCCGCCGCGCGCACCTCTTCGCGCTCAACCTCGCCACCGGCGCGGTCACCAACCTGATGCGCAAGCAGAACGCCGACTGCCCGACCAAGCCCTTCGGCGGCAACGAGGACTACGTGGTCTCGCCCGACGGCAAGTCGGTGGTCTTCGTGGCGCGCGACGCGGGGAAGGAAGAGGCGTGGAGCACCGACTTCGATCTCTGGTCGGTCGGCCTCGACGCGAAGATGGCGCAGGTGAAGCTGACGATGACGAACAAGGCCAGCGACGTGTCGCCGGTCTTCTCGCCCGACGGCAAGCAGCTCGCGTGGCTGGCGATGACGCGCCCGAAGTTCGAGTCCGACAAGCAGACGGTGGTGGTGCGCGACCTCGCGACGGGCAAGGACCGCTGGCTCACCGAGAAGTGGGACCGCTCGGCCGGCTCGCTCAACTGGAGCAACGACGGCAAGTCGCTCTTCGTCACCGCCGACGAGCTCGGCCAGCACGGCGTGTTCTCGGTCGACGTCGGCAGCGGCGCGGTGAGCAAGCTCGTCAACGACGGCAACGTGCTCGAGGTCGGCGTGGTGAAGGACGGGCTGGTGGTGCTGCGCGATTCGTTGAGCGGCCCGGCCGATCTCTTCGCGCTCTCGGGTGACAAGTTGAAGCCGCTCACGCAGTTGAACCAGGCGGCGCTGGCGAACGTCGAGCTCGGCGCGCCCGAGCAGTTCAGCTTCAAGGGGTGGAACGACGAGACGGTGTACGGGTACGTGGTGAAGCCCGCGGGCTTCGACGCGAAGAAGAAGTACCCGATGGCGTTCCTCATTCACGGCGGGCCGCAGGGCAGCTTCGGCAACCACTGGCACTACCGCTGGAACCCGCAGGCGTACGCGGGCCACGGCTACGTCGCGGTGATGATCGATTTCCACGGGTCGACCGGGTACGGGCAGGCGTTCACCGACTCCATCTCGGGTGACTGGGGCGGCAAGCCGCTCGAGGACCTGCAGAAGGGTCTGAAGGCCGCGCTCGAGAAGTACCCGTTCATCGACAAGAACAAGCTCTGCGCGCTCGGCGCCTCGTACGGCGGCTACATGATCAACTGGATCGCCGGGAACTGGAACGAGCCGTGGAAGTGCCTCGTCGCGCACGACGGCAACCTCGACGAGCGCATGGCGTACTTCGACACCGAGGAATTGTGGTTCCCCGAGTGGGAGCACGGCGGCACTCCGTGGGACAAGCCCGAGGGCTACCTGAAGCACAACCCCATCGACCACGTGTCGAAGTGGAAGGTGCCGATGCTCGTGGTGCACGGCGGCAAGGACTACCGGGTGGTCGACACGCAGGGCCTCTCGAGCTTCACCGCGCTGCAGCGCAAGGGCGTGCCCTCGAAGCTGCTCTACTTCCCCGACGAGAACCACTGGGTGCTCAAGCCGCAGAACTCCATCGTGTGGCACGACACGGTGCTCGGCTGGCTCGACCAGTGGACGGGCGGGGCGAAGTGATGATGCCCACGCGCACGCTGGGGAAGGGCGGCCCGAAGGTCGGCGCGATCGGCCTGGGCTGCATGGGCATGAGCGACTTCTACGGCCCGCGCGACGACGCGGAATCGAACGCCACGCTGGAGCTCGCGCTGGAGCGCGGCGTGACGTTCTTCGACACCGCCGACATGTACGGGTACGGCGACAACGAGCTGCTGCTCGCGCCGTTCTTGAAGAAGCACCGCGCGAAGGTCGTGCTCGCCACCAAGTTCGGCATCGTGCGCGATCGCACCAACCCCTCGGTGCGCGGGTTCAACGGCCGGCCCGACTACGTGAAGCAGGCGTGCGACGCGTCGCTGAAGCGCCTCGGCGTCGACGTCATCGACGTCTACTACTGCCACCGGAAGGATCCCGCGGTCGCGATCGAAGAGACGGTCGGCGCGATGGCCGACCTCGTGAAGGCCGGCAAGGTGCGCTGGCTCGGGCTGTCGGAAGTGGGCCCGAAGACGCTGCGCGCGGCGGCGAAGGTGCACCCCATCACCGCGCTGCAGTCGGAGTACTCGCTGTGGTCGCGCGACCCCGAAGACGGCGTGCTGGCCGCGTGCCGCGAGCTGGGCGTGGGCTTCGTGCCCTATTCTCCGCTCGGGCGTGGCTTCCTCACCGGGCAGATCAAGCGCATCGAGGATCTCGCGGCGGACGATTTCAGGCGCTTCTCGCCGCGCTTCCAGGGCGAGAACTTCGGGAAGAACCTCGAGCTGGTCGCCAGGGTGAACGAGCTCGCAGCGTCGAAGAAGTGCACGGCCTCGCAGCTCGCGCTCGCGTGGGTGCTCGCGCAGGGCGACGATCTCGTCCCGATTCCCGGCACCAAGCGGCGCAAGTACCTCGAGGAGAACCTCGGCGCCGCGAACGTCACGCTCACGGCAGCGGAGCTGAGCGCCATCGACGCCATCGCGCCGAAGGGCGTCGCCGCGGGCACGCGCTACCCGGCCGCGGCGATGACGTCGATCGCCGAGTAACGGCTCACGGGAGCGTCATCACGATCTCCCCGTCGAGCGGGCCGAGGACGCGGGCCTCGAGCTTCACGCCTCGCACCTTCAAGCGGCGGAAGGACTCGCGGAAGACACCGGTCATCAGGTGGCCGGCCATCTCTCCGGGGCCGCTGATGACGAGCCGGGCCGTGCGGTCGTCGAGCCAGGTCAGCTCGACGTTCGCGTTCTGCAGGCCGGTGGCGATGAAGTGCGGCGAGCGGAGCACGAACGATCGCGCCGAGAGGAAGGGCAGCATGGCGCTGATCATCTTGCCGATGAGCGTCTGGAAGTAGCCGACCGCGAACGTCTCTCCGAGCGCTTCCCACGCCGCGGCGCGCGACAGGCGCGGGTGCAGTTCGGTGGCGGCGAGATCGACGCACTCGACCCACACGCGCACGGGGTAGCGCAGCTGCGGGCGGTCGACATCGAAGCCCCTCTGCCGCAGCCCGTCGCGGAACGCGCCCCTCGGCGTCAGCGCCTTGATGAACAGCCCCTCGAAGAGGCTTTGGAGGGCGAAGATCTCGGCCACGCGGCGATGCTAGTCCGGGCGTCGCTCAACGCTTCACGTCGACCGCGCGTGTGCACACCGCCTCGCCGAGCCTCGCGTCGTGCGTCACCAGCAACAGCGCCGAGGGGAACGCCTTGAGCGCGGCCTCGAGCCGTTCGACCGAGGGGAGGTCGAGGTGGTTGGTCGGCTCGTCGAGCACGGCGAGCCACGCCTCGCGCCCCAGCCCGAGGGCGAGCCGCAGCTTGCGCGCTTCGCCGGGTGAGGGTGATTGGCTGCGCAGGAGCTGGTCGGGTTCCACGCCGAGCGCGTGCACGAGCTGCAGCACGCGGCCGCGTTCGTCTTTCGGCAACGCGCGCACCGCCTCGAGGTCGGCGACGCCTTCTTCGAGCGAGAGTTCCTGCGGCAGCACCAGCACGCGTTCCTTCGGCAGCTCGCAGCTCGCCAGCAGCGCGCGCACCAGCGTCGTCTTTCCCGCTCCGTTGGGCCCTCGCAGCCAGACGTGCTCGCCGCGCTGGAGCTGGAAGGAGCCTCCGGGCGCTTCCGGGCCGCGGAACTGCAGCACGGTGGGCCGCGGGCACGCGTCGTCTGCGAAGTGGAAGTCGTGGCCGGCTTCTTCTTCGAACTCGAGCGCATCGAGTTGGCCGCGCACGCGCTCGGCCTTCGTGGCGATGCGGCGCAGCGTCGCGGCGTGTGCCATCTCGGCCTGCTCGGCGCGGAAGTCGGCGCCCAGCGTGCGCGCCTCCGAGTCGCCCAGGTTGCGCATGCGCACCGCGGTGCTCCGCGAGCGAGACGACGACTGCAAGGTGCGGCGTTGATCGCTCAGCGCACGCTCTTCGCGCTGCAGGGTCTTCTGGGTGTGGGCGCGCTCTTCGTGGCGGCGGGCGCGGTCGGCTTCCCACTGCTCCTTCGCCTGGCTGAACGGCAGCGGCCAGAGCACGAGGTGTTGGTTGGCCAGCCGCAGCGTCGAGGTGGTGAGCGTGTCGAGCAGGGTGCGTGAGTGCGAGACCACCAGGCCGACGCCGCGGAAGGTGCGCAGGCCGTCGAGCATCAGCGTGCGGGCGTGCTCCTCGAGGTGGTTGTCGGGCTCGTCGAGGAGGAGGAGGTCGGGCTCGCTCCACAGCGCGGCGCCGAGCTGCCAGCGCTTGCGTTCGCCGGGTGACAGCGTGTCCCACCGCTCGAGGGGCGCGTCGTCGAGGCCGAGGCGGCCGATGAGCTTGCGCGACAGCCCGTCCCACGCGTTGGCGAAGTCGTGCACGCCCTGGTCGGCGACGTCGATGCGCTGCTCGCACCACGCGATGCGCGCTCCCTCGGGTTGGAGCTCGAGGTGGCCCGACGTCGGCTCGAGCTCGCCGCGAATCAGCCGCAGCAGCGTGCTCTTGCCGGCGCCGTTGGGGCCGACGAGGCCGGTCCAGCCGGGCTCGAGGTGGAAGGTGGCGTCGGTGAAGAGGGGACGATCGTCGAAGGAGAACGTGAGCGCGTGCGCGCGAATCGAGGCGGTGGAGGACATGGAGATTCCTGAGAGGGCGGGGCGAAGCGAAGACGCTGCGGCTCGAGCTCAGGAGATCATCGGCGTGGCCCGCGAAGGCCACGCGCGGACTCTGCCACGCCTCACTCGTTGGCGCGACCCCAGGCGGCGACGATCTTGCCGTCCTGCACCGCGGCGGCGCAGTCGAACGTGCCGAGCCCAGAGTTCCCCGAGTACGGCGCTTCGACCGTCATGAGCTCGACCGGGAAGGCGCTGCAGTCCATCGAGGCGCTGCAGCCGCCGAAGGTCACGCCCTGTGCCTGCGCCGCACAGCAGCGCGCTTCGGCCGGGCCCTGGAAGACGGTCGGGACGAAGGCGGTCTCGAAGATCTGCCGCTGGCCGCCTTGCAGCTCAAGGGTCTTCATCGGGAGCCCGGCGACGGCGGTGCCGGGCTGAATCGAGCGGCACCAGTCGGAGGGGCCGCAGGCGGTGAGGGTGACTGCAAGGCACGTGAGGAGGGGGCGCATGGTGCGCGGCGGGAGAGCAACTCCCACGCCAGTGCGTTCGCTCGGAGGAGAGGGTTGCGACACGGCTGCGCGCTGATCATCGTGACAACGTCGCCATGTCGGCGATGTCGGGGCTGGCTGGCCTGCGTGGGACGCGGGGTGTGACGGGTCTGCACCGTGCGCACTTCGCGGGAGCCTCTCGACCTCGGGCGCGAGGGGTGCAGTTGCTGCACGCTTCGAAGACCAATGACGTCGCGCGGTCGTGGGGACAGCCGCCTGAAGCCATTGGTCGATCAAGTGAAGACCCGCCGCCCGAGCCCGAGGGGCTGCTCGCGTCGAGCACGGCCGAAGGAGCATCACCCCTTCGTCCTCGAGGCCTTCAGCGTGAGGTCCGAGGCAGTGAGCCGAGCGCGGCTTTGAGGGCGATGGTCCCCGCACCAGGTGACTTCACGCGATGCACGAGCTCCCGCAGCACCTCGAACTCGTCACCCTTGCGCTTCTTCAGGGCGCGCGCAGTGAGGGGTAGCAACGCGTCCATCGACTCGGGCGAGCCGTCGTTGAGCAGCACGTCGACGAGCGTCCAGAAGTGAAACGTGCGGCCCGGACGAAAGCGCGCCGCCTGCACGATGGTCTGCGCGGCGGTGACGAAGTGCGGGTCCTTCGCGAACGCTCGCGCGCGGGCCGCAGCCTGCGAGCGCGACATGCTGAAGACGCCGAGCTGCTGGGTCATCTTCAGGTTCTTGCCGAGCTGGCGGGCGCGTTCGGAAGGCGTCCCCGAGGCGGGCGTGGCGAGCGCCGCAAAGCGCAGCGGAGACGAGGCTTGCTTCGCCACCACGCGCAGGAACACCTCGAGGTAGCTCGGGTTGAGCTGACGCCCCGCGACGCCGATGGTGTGGTCGCCGTGGTGCGGCCGCGAGCGCAAGAAGCGGCGCAGCGACTTCTCCACCAGCTTCTCGTCGAGCCCGTCGGGCAGGTGGATGACGAGGTCGTAGAACTTCACCGCGTCATCGCCGGCGACCCAGCGTTCGAGCTGGGCGGTGACGTTCGCGACCGAGGGCACCGTCATTCCTTGAGCGCGACTTCGACGCTGAACCCATCGAACGCGACGTCGAGCTGCCCGGGGAATTCCTGCTTGGCCTGCTCGACGAGCGGGCGCGGATCGACGTCGTGGCGCGACGAGAGGTGGGTGAGCACCAACCGCTTCACCTTCGCCTCGGCGGCGACCTTGCCAGCCTCGCGCGCGGTGGAGTGCCGCGTCTCGAGCGCGCGTTCCTGCTCGTCGTCGCTGAAGGTGGCCTCGTGAATGAGGAGGTCAGCACCGCGCGAGGCCTCGACCATCGCCGCGCACGGGCGGGTGTCGCCGGACACGACGACCTTGCGACCGGGGCGCGCGCCGCCCATCACCTGCTCGGGCTTCACCTCGGTGCCATCGGCGGCCTTCACGGTCTGGCCCTTCTGCAGGCGACCGAAGTCGGGGCCAGGCGTCACGCCGAGCTTCGTCGCGACCGCGGGGTCGAAACGTCCGGGGCGGAGATCTTCTTCGAGCGCGTAGCCGAGCGCGTTGACGCGGTGGTCGACGCGAATCGCGCGGACGCCGTAGCCCTTGCGCCTGATGACCTCCCCGCCGCGGAGTTCCTGCACGTCGACGGGGAACGCGAGGCGATCGACGCCGAGGTGAATCGCCGCGTCGAGGATCTTCTTCGCCGGCGGCGGCCCGTAGAGGGTGAGCGGCTGTTCGCGACCGCCCATGCCGAGCGTGCGCAGGAACCCGATGATCCCCAGGTAGTGGTCGGCGTGAAAGTGCGTGAAGAACACCGCGTCGACCGAGAAGCCGGTGCCGAAGCGAATCATCTGGCGCTGGCTGCCCTCGCCGCAGTCGAAGAGGAGGAGGTCGCTGTCGGCCTTCACCGCCAGGCCCGAGACGTTCCGATGCAACGTCGGCATCGCGGCCGAGGTGCCGAGGAAGGTCAGCCGCAGAATCGACATGCCCGAGGAGCTCACGGCGAGGCCGACGCACTACCACATCGATTCCTGAGTGGTCTCCCTCTCCTCTTCAGAGGAGAGGGTCGGGGTGAGGAGAAACACGTTGTACGTTCGCCCGCCGTGGACGCCACGCTCCCACCCATCGCCGCCTCACAGGATGCCTACTCGAAGCACCTCGAGTCGATCGGCGTGGACGCCGCGGGTCTCTCGCTGGCGAGCAACGGCACGGTGGCGTCGATCTCAGCCGACACGCGGCAGCACGGGCCGCAGCCGGCGGGGAAGGGTGAGGTCGATCTCCTCCCGCGCATGACGCTGGGCGAGGGCGACGAGGGCGAGCTCGGCTTGCTCAAGACCATCGGCGTGGGCGGCATGGGCAAGGTGATGCTCGCCATGCAGCGGCCGTTGCGGCGCGAGGTGGCGGTGAAGCTGCCGCGCACGGCGAACGCGGCGCACTTGAACGCGGAGCTCTTGCGCGAGGCGCTCGTCACGGGCCGGCTCGAGCACCCGAACATCGTGCCGGTGCACCTGCTCGGCCGCGCGGACGACGGCGCGCCGTTCTTCGTGATGAAGCGCATCGAGGGGACTCCGTGGCGCGAGCTGCTGGATGATCCGAAGGCGCTGGCGGCGCTGGGTGAGCGCGCGGCGGATCCCCTGCGCTTCCATCTCGGTGTCCTGCTCGAGGTGTGCGACGCGATCTCGTTTGCGCACAGCCGCGGCGTCCTGCACCGCGATCTCAAGCCCGACAACGTGATGCTCGGCCGGTTCGGCGAAGTGTACGTGCTCGACTGGGGCATCGCGGTGACGTTGGGTGACGACCCGCACCTCGCGAGCGCGAAGCAGGCGACGGGCGTGTGCGGCACGCCGGCGTACATGGCGCCCGAGATGGCGGGCGGTGATGGCACGCAGCTCTCGGAGCGCACCGACGTGTACCTGCTCGGCGCGGTGCTGCACCACGTGCTGACGGGCAAGGGGCCGCACCAGGGCGAGTCGCTCATCGCGACGTTGACGCGCGCGTGGGAAGCGAAGGTGCCGGTGTTCGGTGCTTCGGTGCCCGACGAGCTCGCGGGCATTTGTCGCAAGGCGCTCGCGCGGAATCCGGCCGAGCGCTTCGTGTCGGTGCAGGCGTTGCGTGACGCGGTCGAAGGTTTCCTGCGGCGGCGCGATTCGCTGGCCCTGGCAGCGGAAGGTGAGCGGCGGGTCGCGGCGCTCGAGCAGGCGGTGGCGGCGGCGGCGAATCGGCGGGCGCAGGCGGCGGCTCCGACGAAGCGCGGGCAGGAACGCTCGGGTGAGGTGGCGAGCGCGGCGCTCGACGCGGAGACGCTGCACGCGATGTTCACCGAGAGCCGGTTCGCGTTTCAGCAGGTGCGCGGCGTGCCGGGCCTCGAAGACGTGGCGAAGCTCGGGTTACGGCGGGCGCTCATCGCCATCGCTCGCGCGGAGCTGGCGGCGGAAAACCTCGCGGCGGCGCGGGCGCACGTGGCGCAGCTCGACGTGGTGCCCGATGACGTGAAGGCGGCGGTCGAGGCGCTCAAGGAGAAGTTGGAAGCGCGGAAGGCGCGCGTCGCGGCGCTGGAGCAGTTCGAGCAGGACGCCGATCTCGACCTCGCGGTGGGCTCGCGCTCGCGCGTGGCGTGGAGCGTGGCGACGGTGTGCTCGCTCGGCATGCTCGGCGTCGCGGTGCTGCTGCGCCTGGGCCTGATGGAGTTCGGCTACCGCGAGGCCGTCATCGGCATGTCGCTCTTCGGGGTCGGCATTCTCGGCGTCGATGCGTGGCTGCGAAAGAACGTGCGGCTCAACGCGGCGCAGCGGCGGTTGTTGCTCGCGAACCGCCTGGCGCTGCTGAGCTTCGTGGTGTTCTGGGCGGGCGCGTGGGGGCTGAAGGTCTCGTTCCCCGCAGCGGCGACGCTCTTCATGTTCCACGTGTCGTGCATGTGGTGGGCGGCGGCGGCGCTGTTCGATTCACGCGGGTGGCCGGTGGCGGCGGCGTTCTTGTTGGGCGCGGCCGTGTCGGGCGTGTTGCCCGGGTGGCAGTTCGAGACGTTTGCCGGGGCGACGGCGCTCGGCTTTGGCGGGCTGGGCCTGTCGTGGCGTCGCCGGGAGTGATCAGGGCTCTTCGAAGCCGCCCTGCGCCCACGCGTTCGCGATGTCGCGCGTGAACTTGAAGTTCGGCGCGACGGTGTACTTCGCGACGACCTCTCCGACGTCGTTGGTCGCGCTCAAGGTCGCGCGCGGCTCGTAGTCATCGGGCACCTGCTCGAGCGTGACCTTGAACCACTTGCCGCCCCACGCGATGTCGAGCTGCTTCTTGAGCGCCGCGTCACGCTGCCGCGCGGAACGGTCGAGCACCTCGGACGCGGTCTTCACGAACGTCGCGAACGCCGGGCCATCGAACGGCTTGGGGTTCTTCTTGTCGCGCCCCATCACCCACGGGCTGATCAACGCCGGCTCGGGGATGCCCTTCTTGCGGATCTCGACTGCCCAGCCGTCGTCGTCTTCGTTCTTGATGACGCGGGCGGTCCACCCGTCGCGGCGCCACAACGTCGGTTCCATGATGTCCGGCTCGGAGTCGGTGCTCATGGCGCGAGCATATACTGAACGGCCTTGCAGTGGTGCGCTTCGCGCTACGCCGACGGGACCTTCTTCAACTGCTCTCGGAAGAAGTCGATGAATGCCCGCGTCTTGCGCGGCTGGTACTCGCGCGCGGTCGTGACGGCGTAGATGCCCTGCGCCTCGAAGTCCCACCCCTTGAGTACGCGCACCAGGGTGCCCGCCTCGAGCTGCTCGGCGACCGTGAACTTCGGCAAGCGTGCCACGCCCAGGCCCTGCAGCGCCGCCTCTCTCAGCGCGAGGCTGTTGTTGGCCTCCAGCACGGGCCGCACGCGCACGGTCACCGAGCGGCCTCCGCGCGTGAGCGTCCACCGGTCGCCGCGGCTGGCCAACGAGTAGACGAGGGCGCGCCCTCGAGCGCTTCGGGATTTCGCGGCGTGCCCGCGCGCGCGACCCACGCAGGCGCGGCGACCACCACGCTGCAGTGCGTGCCCAGGCGCGTGGCGATGAGCGCGCTGTCGGCCAGCTCCCCGATGCGCAGCGCGAGATCGAACCCGCCGGCGACGAGATCGACGAAGTGGTCGTCGAGCACGAGCTCGACCTTGAGCTCGGGGTACGAGGCGGCGAACGCACCGAGCGCCGGCGCGACGTGCAGCAGCCCGAAGCTCATCGGCGCCGACACGCGCAGCGTTCCGCGCGGGCTCAGGCGTGCCTGCGTGGCGGCCTCGGTGGCGTCACGGGCCGCGGCGAGCGCGCGCTGGGCGTGGGGAACCGACGCCGCGCCCGCCTCGGTGAGCGCGAGCCGCCGCGTGGTGCGCTGGAAGAGCTTCACCCCGAGCGCCTCGACGCGCGTCACCGTCGTGCTCACGGTGGCCTTGCTCAAGCCCAGCCGTCTCGCCGCCGCGCTGAAGCCGCCGGTCTCGGCCACCGTCGCCACCACGCGCCAGCCCTGGAGGCCCAGCTCTGCGTCGTTCGGAATCATGAACGATGAGTTCAATCGAGCCCCGATAGTTCAGCAAGGCCGCGGTGCGTACTCATGGGGCACCTCCATTTCCGGAGGCACTCGAACCTGGAGCGCACCCATGAAGCGACGACTGATGGCGCTGTTCACGCTGGTCATTTCCCTGCCCACCTTCGCGACCCCGCCGAAGACCGACCTGCCGCGCGCGGCGAAGAGCCCGTGGGGCGCACAAGACGAGATCGGCCGGCTCAACCTGATGACCGAGGCGTCGCGCGCGGCGGTGCTCACGCGCCTCGCGGGCGGCCGCGTGTACGACCTCGGCGTCGAGTACCACAAGGCCATGCCGAGCTGGTCCATCCTCGGGGACCCGACGTACCAGCTGTGGATGACGCACACGCCGCAGGGCACCGCGGTCGACAACCCGCTGCAGCTCGGCCGCGCGATGCACGAGCACGTCTCGTACTCGGGTGACGCGCTGCTGATGTACACGCACACGGGCACGCACATCGACGCGCTCAACCACTTCGGCCTCAACGGCGAGACGTGGAACGGCTTCCGCCCGGAGCAGTCCCTCGGGGACCTGGGCTGGAAGAAGGCCGGCGCCGAGAAGCTGCCGCCGGTCATCGCGCGCGGCGTGTTGATCGACGTCGCCGCGGCGAAGAAGGTCGACGTGCTGCCCGATGGCTACCGCATCACGCCGGCCGATCTCCGCGCTGCGCTCGAGCGCCAGGGCGTGTCGCTGCAGAAGGGCGACGCGGTCTTCGTGCGCACCGGCCGCATGCGCTTCATCGAGCAGCCGGCGAAGTACCTCGCGCCGGAGCCGGGCATCGGCCTCGAAGCGGCGAAGTGGTTGGTCGAGTCCCAGGGCGCGATGCTCATCGGCGCCGACAACCTGAGCCTCGAGAGCTTCCCGGTCGAGACGAAGGAAAACTGGGTGCCGGTGCACACGTACCTCGAGGCCGAGCAGGGTGTGGCCATCATGGAGGTCGTCAACCTCGAGGATCTCTCGCGCGACGGCGTCTTCGAGTTCGCCTTCATCGGAGCGGGGCTCAAGCTGCGCGGGGCCACCGCGGCGCCGATGCGTCCGCTCGCGTTTCCCCTCGGGCGTTGAGGGGCGAGCAGAGAGCTGCACACTGGGGGCGGCGACCTCGTTCACACCTGTGCAGCGGGGCGCCTGGGCGCGTGAAAAGGACCCGTCATTGACGGGGTTTCCGGGTCGGCACGGTTGTCGCTGAGCAGCCGCGCATGACCAAGACCACTCTCGCCCTCGTCTTCGCTGTCTGTCTCTCCTCCTTCTCGGCGCTCGCCGCTGACGACGCGACGCTCCCGCCGCCGCCGCCTCCTCCTCCGTCAGCACAGGCGCCGACCGCACAGCCGCGGACCGGGTACCAGCCTCCCGTGACGCTCGGCTATCAGGCGCCCCGGCGCGTGAAGTACGAGGGCGGGCTGATTCCGGAGTACGCGCACATCGAGACCGAGCCGCGCAAAGGCCTCATCATCTCGGGCGCCGCGGTGCTCGGCGCGTCGTACGCGCTCTCGGTGCTCGTCGCGATCGGCTACTGCGGGCCTGGCCGGGAGTGTCAGAACGGCGCGCTCTACATTCCCGTCGTCGGTCCGTTCATCGTTGCGGCGATGGCGCCGAGCACGGGCGGCGCGACGCTCGCGGCGTTCGATGGAGTCGTCCAGCTCGCCGGCCTGGGGCTGCTGATTGCTGGCTTCGCCGCGCCCGAGAAGTTCGTCGTCTGGCGGGATGCGGACGCCCACGCCAGCCTCAGCCTCGTGCCGGGTGGTGGTGGTGGCGTCGGGGTGTTGCTCAAGTACTGAGCGCGGTCCATTTCGCCGCGCTCTTGCTTGGTGGGTTTCGCGCTTCCACCTGCGAGCGGGTCGCTACTTTGGACGAGCGCCAACACACTGGCTGCGTGCTTCGGCGAATTCATCGATGTGGTCGACCCGCGCCCCATCGCACAACACGATGAACCCTCCTTCCTCCATCTCGACGAAGAAGAGTTCTTTGCCCATCGGTCCAGCCAGAGTCGACGTACCCTCACAGCCGGACCCGAATTGCTGCTCGATTTGCGGCTCACCGTCGGCGCCAGGGGCCGCACTTCCAACTTGCTCACACGGCTTCTTCCCGCGAGGCACCACGACGGCGTCGCATACTTTCTCACCACTCCGAGTGAGTGTGCGTCTGCAGCCTTCGCCCCTCAATTCGTACTGCGCGGCAACGGCCGCTTCGGGACGGCTGCCGCGTGTACAGCGTGCTGAAAGCACCAGTCCGCAGACGATCACCGTTCGCAGGGCAACCAACGAAGTCACTGTTCCCTCAGCAACCACGACTCGAGCGCCGCCCGCATCTCCTGGCTGATCTCGTGCCCCGCTTCGAAGCGCCGCGAGTCGGGCGCCAACCCCCGCGCCTTCAACTCGGCCACCGTCGCATCAGCCCGCTCGATCGACACCAGGTTGTCCCGCGTCCCCTGCAGCACGAGCACGCCCGGCTTCGGCGTCGCGTCACTCTTCGGCACCCCCGGCGGCATGCGGCCCGCGATCGCCACCACGTCCTTCACCAGCGTCGGCTCACTCGCCGCCACCGCCATCGCCAGCGTCGCGCCCTGGCTGAACCCGAGCAGGCTCACCTTCCGCGGCGCGAGCGACTTCAGGTACGCGACGACCGCCACGCGCGCGGCCTCGACCTCCGCCGGGTCGCTCTTCGGCCCTTCCGGAGACGGCGTGATGCGAAACCACGCGGCGTGCACTCCGGTGCCCTGGCCCTGCACGGTGAGCAGCGCGCGCAGCGACCGCACCTCGAAGCGCATCTCGAGCGGCGCCGTGATGGGCAACAGATCATCTTCATTCGCCGCGTACCCATGCAGCAGCACCAGCACCGGCGCGTCGGGCTTCGGCGCTGGCCGCATCGACACCACGAACGGCGGCGGAGGCGGCGGCGCTTCCTTGCACCCCGCCACCAACACCACCACCAGCGCGAGCCACCTCACGGCGCCGCCGGGTTCTTCGCCGGCAGCGCCACGCGCTTGAGCGTGTTGCGATCGACGTGGTGGAACGGCTCGGCCCGCCCGCGAATCTGCAGCACCGTGTCCTGCTCGTAGCTGAGCGTGCCGTCGTCGCCGAAGCGAATCGTCAGCTCGTACGAGAGCGTCTTGAAGTTCGTGTCGAGGAAGGGCGCCGAGACGATGCCGCTCGTCGGGTTCCCGAGCGTCGCCTTCACGGTGATGACCTTGTCATCGGCCTTCGCGGTGCCCGTCGCCATCGCCACCTGCGCGCGCGGAATCGCCAGCGTCTGCCACAGCGCGCCGGTCGCCGGTTCCCACAGCCAGTAGCCGACCTGGTCGTGGAAGGTCAGCGGCTCGTCGAGCTTGTTCACGTGCAGGTGGTAGCGCAGCCCGTACAGCACCTGCGGCCCGTTCATCTGCGGGTCCATCGGCTCGAACACCATGCGCTCTTTGAACGGCTCGTCTTCGGTGCCCTCGGCGACGGGGTGCGTGTCGAGTCCGGCGCCGCCTTCCCACGTGCCGGCGAGCGCGCGCAGCGGCCCGAGGTGCTTGAGCGTGTCGAGGTCGACGTCGTCGGGCTCGGTGTAGATGTCAGGAGTGCTCATGGCAGCTTCTTCACCGCCCACGGCCCGTTCGTCGAGATCTGCAACACCACCTCGGTCTCGGCCATGAACCAGTGCGGCTCGTCCTTCTTGTTGAGATAGAAGCTGCCCGCCTCGAGCTTGATGCCGTTGCTCTTCTCGACCGGCGCGCTGGTGCCCACGTAGACGGTGCCGCTGAGCACGGTGCTGCGCTCGTCGACGGGGTGCACGTGCATCGGCAGCACCGCGCCCGCGGGGAACTTCACGCGCACGGTGAAGAAGCCGTTCGAGCTCGGGTCACCTTCGAGCACCGCGACCTTCACGGTGGGCGGGAAGGGCGGCGTGCCGTCGACCCAGACGATCTTCTCGGCGGGGACGCGGATCATGCCGGCGGGGAGGCCTCCACCCGTCGCGAGCGCGACGAGCGGAACCAGGCACAGCAGCAGCCAGTGCGGTCTCATGGGCCGCACCATATTCCCTCTACAGTTCGTCGAACTCGGGTTCCTCGGGCGGGTTGGCGAGGAACGCCGCGTTGGTCTTCGCGAACTTCTTCTGTGCGAGCGCCTTCTGATCCTCCGTAAGGGTGCGCCCCGCGAGCTCGACGTACGTGGTCTTCAGGTGGCTCGTCTTCCCACCGAGCAACGCGATCAACCCTGCGTCGTTCAGCGTTCCGCCGACCGGGCCGTCTTCGTCGATCTCGAAGTGCGCCAGGCGCGCGAAGAGCGGCGACGCGACGAGCTGCTCGACGAACGTGGCGGGCAACGGCTTGCGGGTTTGCAGCACGAGTGAGCGCAGCCCCGGCAGCTTCGCCTTCAACAGGCCCGGCACGTCCTCGACGTTCAGCTCGAGGCGCAGGCGCTCGAGGTTGGGCAGCTCGAGGCGCTCGAGCCCCCTCGCCGCGCCGATGACGTTGAGCCACACCAGCGTGGGAGGTGCCTTCTTCGAGAGCAGCTCGAAGAACGCCGCGTCGATGGTCTTGCTGACGACCTCGAGGGTGTCGAGGCGCGCGGCCGTGCGGTGGGTGAGCACGGTGTCGAGCTTCTTCACCAGCGCCGGACCCTTGCCGTCGAGCCGCGCGCGCGACACCACGCCGTCGCACCAGTCGAGATCGTCACCCGGCATGTCGCCGACCAGCGAGTCGAGGTGGCGATCGAAGTGCTCGATGGCGAGCGCGTCTTCTCCGGCGAGGCGCAGGGTGATCAGCTCGCCCCACGGGTCACCGCGGCTGGTCAGCCAGTCGGCGAGCACCGGCAGTCCCTGGCCGTCGAACTTCGCCACCATCGCGCGCTCGACCTCGGTGAGTGGCCGGCTCTCGTCGGGCAAGCGCCCGAGGATCTCCCGCACCTGCTGCGCGAAGGGCGGGAACATCTGCGGCGCGCCGGCCGCTCCACACCGCAGGTGGAACCAGCGCGCCTCACCGTGGTTCTTGCCGAACCGCCAGTCGCCCTTCGGGATGGGCCGGTAGCACTGCTTGCATGAGCTCTTCGTCTTCGCCTGCTCCACGACCCACGGCATGGTGCCCTCCACGAAATGAAACGGCCGCTCCAGGTTGCCCCGAAGCGGCCGCGTCACTGACAGCGAAGAGGCTTCTTCAGCCCTGCTTGAGGCCCGACGCCGACTCGATGCGCATGCCGTAGAACGAGCGGTACACGAAGACCATCGAGGCCACGAAGAACGCGCCCGCCAGCCCGAGGGTGAGGCCGGTCGCCTTGAACATGCCCGACGCCTTGTCGAAGCCCAGCTCGTACGCCAGCTCGACGGCGAGGAGGCCGAAGAGGGTCGTGAACTTGATGACCGGGTTCAGCGCGACCGACGAGGTGTCCTTGAAGGGGTCGCCGACGGTGTCACCGACGACGGTGGCCGCGTGCAGCTCGGTGCCCTTCGCGCGCAGCTCGGTCTCGACGAGCTTCTTGGCGTTGTCCCACGCGCCGCCGGCGTTCGCCATGAAGACGGCCTGGTAGAGGCCGAAGAGCGCGATCGAGATCAGGTAGCCGATGAAGAAGTACGGCTCCAGGAACGCGAAGGCGAGCGTGCCGAAGAAGATGGCGAGGAAGATGTTGAACATGCCGCGCTGCGCGTACTGCGTGCAGATCTCGACGACCTTGCGGCTGTCGGTGACCGAGGCCTTCTCGGCGCCCTCGAGCTTGATGTTCTTCTTGATGTACTCGACGGCGCGGTAGGCGCCGGTGGACACCGCCTGCATCGAGGCGCCCGAGAACCAG
This sequence comes from Myxococcaceae bacterium, assembly GCA_046351675.1. Lineage (GTDB taxonomy): Bacteria > Myxococcota > Myxococcia > Myxococcales > Myxococcaceae > Archangium_A. Next base: position 95,097 of record JAXLYB010000007.1, on the reverse strand, counting down.
AAGATCACCGCGCCGCCCATGATGAGGCCGAGCAGGAAGGGCGCGTGCACGAGCGAGAGGAACCCGAGGCTCGAGGCCTGCAGCCCGCCGGTGATCGAGAACAGGATCGAGAAGATCATCGTGGTGGCGCCGACGACTGCGGTGCCGATGAGCACGGGTTTGGCGGTGGCCTTGAAGGTGTTGCCGGCGCCGTCGTTCTCCTCGAGGTATTCCTTGCCCTTCTCGAAGTTGGGGTCGAAGCCGAAGTCCTTCTTGATCTCTTCCTTGATGTTCGGGACCGCTTCGATGAGCGAGAGCTCGTAGACCGACTGCGCGTTGTCGGTCACCGGGCCGTAGGAGTCGACCGCGATGGTGACCGGGCCCATGCCGAGGAAGCCGAAGGCCACGAGGCCGAACGCGAACACCGGCGAGGCGTCGATGCCCGACGCGAGGGGGAAGAGCTTGCCGAGGCCCATGGTCGACACCCAGTAGGCGACGCCCATCAGCACCACGAACACGGTGCCCATCCAGTACGCGCTGAAGTTACCGGCGACGAGACCGCTGATGACGTTGAGCGACGCGCCGCCTTCCTTCGAGGCGGTCACGACTTCACGCACGTGCCGCGACTCGGTCGAGGTGAAGACCTTGATCATCTCGGGAATGATCGCGCCCGCCGCCGTGCCGCAGGTGATGATCAGCGAGAGCTTCCACCACATGTCCGCGTCGTTCGCGAGGTTGGGAATGAGGACCTTCGACGCGACGAACGTCACGATGACCGAGAGCACCGAGGTGAGGATCACCAGCTGCGTGAGCGGGTGCTCGAAGTTCATCTTGTCGGCGTTGCCGTAGCGGCCCTTGGCGATGAAGTCGTTCACCACGTACGAGAGGAAGCTGGTGATGACCATCAGCACGCGCATCATGAAGATCCACACCAGCAGCTGCACCTGCACGGCCTCACCGGCGCCAGCGCCCGCGAGGAGGATGAAGGTGATCAGCGCCACGCCGGTCACGCCGTAGGTCTCGAAGCCGTCGGCCGAGGGGCCGACCGAGTCACCTGCGTTGTCGCCCACGCAGTCGGCGATCACGCCCGGGTTGCGCGCGTCGTCTTCCTTGATCTTGAAGACGATCTTCATCAGGTCGGAACCGATGTCGGCGATCTTGGTGAAGATGCCGCCGGCGATGCGGAGCACCGAGGCGCCCAGCGACTCACCGACCGCGAAGCCGATGAAGCACGGGCCCGCGAGGTACTCGGGCACGAAGCAGAGGATGGCGAGCATCAGCAGCAGCTCGGTCGAGATCAGCATCATGCCGATCGACATGCCGGCCTTGAGCGGGATCGCGTAGGTGCCGAAGGGCTTGCCGGTGAGCGAGCTGAACGCCGCGCGGCTGTTCGCGAAGGTGTTCACGCGAATGCCGTACCAGGCGACGCCGTAGCTGCCCGCGATGCCGATGAACGAGAAGAGGAGGATGATCACCACGCGCGCCGCCTGGGGCAGCTCGCCGTCCTTCACTTCCATGTGGGCCATCGAGAAGTAGACCGCGATCACCGTGCCGATGAAGAGCTGCAGCACGAGGATGAACTTGCCCTGCGTGATCAGGTACTGCTTGCAGGTCTCGTAGATGAGCTCGGAGATCTCGAGCATCGACTTGTGCACGGGCAGCGCGCGCAGCTGCGAGTACTGCATGAACCCGAAGACGAGGCCGAGCACGGCGACCACCAGGCCGCTCATGAGCAGCATCTTGCCGTTCATGCCCAGGAACATCTGGGACTCGAGGTGGGGGAGGCGGAGGTTGGCCTCGCTGGCGAAGGCGAGGACCGGGGTCAGCAGTGCGCCGACGCCCGCAAGTCTTGAGAGTTTCATCTGAATTGGATCCCTTGGAGGAAGAAGCCGCGCGCGCATAGCACACGAGGCCCGGGGTGCAACGACAACCAACGCCTCGCGTCATGGCGCTGACGACCGCGCCTTCACGCCCTGCGCAGCACACCTTTTCCCTCATGGATGATCAGGTGCTCGACGCGCTGGCGGCGCTGTTGCGGGAGTTCGGCCGGTGGTCCTTCGATCTCGAGCGGCAGGACGCGCGCAAGACGCAGGCCCAGTTCGATCAGTGGGCGCAGCACGCGCTCACCGGCGTCGCGGCGCCCGGGGTGAAGGTGGTGGGCAGCGCTCGCGCGTGGAACGAGCTGCAGCAGCAGTTCAGCGTGCACCGCAAGGCCGAGCGCACCGAGTTCACCCAGGCGCAGGACGCGCTGCGCGACGTGGTGTGGACCTTCATCAGCTCGCTCAACCGCGAGGTGGCCGCCGATCGCGCCGACGACGCGAAGCTCGGCCAGACGCTGGCGACGGTCGCGTCCTCGTTGCCGACTGCCCCACCGGCCGATCTGCGCAAGCTCGCGATGGAGACGGTGAAGCAGGTGCAGCAGGCCTTGAGCGCGCGGCGCGAACGGCAGGACAGCACGGTGCGCGAGCTGTCGGGCAAGCTGGAGTCGCTCGGCACGCAGCTCGAGGTCGCGCGGCGCGAGTCGACGCTCGACGGGCTCACCGGGTTGTTCAACCGCAAGGCCTTCGACGAGCAGCTCGGGCGCACCGCGGAATGGGCGCAGCTGAACAAGAGCCAGGCGGCGCTGGTGCTCTTCGACATCGATCACTTCAAGCAGGTCAATGATCAGCACGGCCACCCGAAGGGCGACGCGGTGCTCAAGGCGGTGGCGCAATGTTGCTCGCGCGTCTTCAAGCGCAAGGCCGATTTCGTGGCGCGGTACGGCGGCGAGGAGCTGGTGGCGTTGCTCCGCGACGTCAGCGAGAGCGAGGCGCACCTGCTCGCCAACCGGGTGCGCGAGGCGGTGGCGGCGCTCGAGGTGGAGGGATTGAAGGTGACGATCTCCGCGGGCGCGGCGCTGGTCGGCGAGGGCGAGCCGGTCGCGTCGTGGCTGTCGCGGGCCGACCAGGCGCTCTACCGGGCCAAGCACACGGGGCGAAATCGGGTCTGCGTGGCCGTCGAGTTCGGCACCGCGTCGGCGGCCTGAAATTCGGGTCGAAATTCTCGATGTCGATCTTCCCTGGGCTCGTTCGACGTGTTGATGAGCCGGCACTCACGCTGGCGCAACACGGAGAAAACACATGCGTTTCATGGTCCTGGTGAAGGCGACGAAGGAATCGGAAGCGGGCCAGATGCCCTCGAAGGAGCTCATCAACGAGATGGGCAAGTTCAACACCGAGATGGTCAAGGCGGGCGTGCTGCTCGACGGCAACGGGTTGAGCGCGAGCAGCAAAGGCAAGCGGCTGACGTGGGGCAACGGGAAGGTCGACGTCATCGACGGGCCGTTCGCCGAGACCAAGGAGCTCGTCAGCGGGTTCTGGATGATCCAGGTGAAGTCGATGGACGAGGCGGTGGAGTGGATTCGCCGCGCGCCGATGATCCCCGGGTCGAACGTCGAGATTCGCAAGGTGATGGGCCCGGAGGACTTCGGCCCCGAGTTCGCCGAGGAGATGGCGAAGGAAGCGAAGCTCGCCGCGCAGCTCGAGGCGCAGAAGAAGCAGGGCTGAGTTTCTGGCAGAAGCAGCGCCGTGGACTTCGCGGCGCTGTGGCGAATCGAGTCTCCGAAGCTGATCGCTGCGCTCACGCGCCTCACCCGTGACGTGGCGTTCGCCGAGGAGCTCGCGCAAGACGCGTTCATCGCCGCGATGGAGCAGTGGCCGAAGCAGGGCGTGCCGCGCTCACCCGGCGCGTGGCTGATGGGCGCCGCGAAGCACCGCGCGCTCGACGGGTTGCGGCGCGACAAGGTGCAGGGCGACGTGCACGCGCAGGTGAAGCGCGAAGCGACCGACGCGCACTCACCCGATCTCGACGCCGCGCTCGACGACGACGTGCAGGACGATCTGCTCAAGCTGATGTTCGTCGCGTGCCATCCCGTGCTCACGCCCGAGTCGCAGGTGGCGATGACGCTGCGGTTGGTGGGCGGCCTCACCACCGAGGAGATCGCGCGCGCCTTCCTGGTGCCGGAAGCGACGATGGCCCAGCGCATCTCGCGCGCGAAGAAGACACTCTCGGACGCGCAGGTGCCGTTCGAGGTGCCGGAAGATCTCCATGAGCGGCTCGAGCCGGTGCTGCGCGTCATCTATCTCGTGTTCAACGAGGGCTACGCGGCGACGGCGGGCGATGACTGGCTGCGGCCCGAGCTCTGTGAAGACGCGATTCGGCTGGGGCGCGTGCTCGCGGGGTTGCTGCCTGGCGAGGCCGAGGTGCTCGGGTTGTGCGCGTTGATGGAGCTGCAGCAGTCGCGTGCGCGGGCGCGGGTGAACGCCGCGGGCGAGCCGGTGCTGTTGCTCGAGCAAGATCGCGCGGCGTGGGATCACCTGCTGATCAGCCGTGGTCTCGACGCGCTCGCGCAGGCCGAGGCGAAGGGGCCGCGCGGGCCGTACACGCTGCAGGCGGCGCTGGCGGCGTGTCATGCGCGCGCGCGGACTCCGGAGGCGACCGATTGGAACACCATCGTCGCGCTGTACGACGAGCTGCTGCGGCTCAATCCGTCTCCGGTCGTGGCGCTCAATCGCGCGGTGGCCGTGGGGATGGCGCAGGGGCCGGCCGCGGCGTTGGAGTTGGTCGATGCGCTCGGGGCGCAGCCGTCGCTCGCGCGGTACCATTTGTTGCCGAGCGTGCGGGGCGACTTGCTCGCGAAGCTCGGGCGTCATGATGAGGCTCGGGCTGAGTTTCGTCGGGCTGCCGAGCTCACTTCGAATGAGCGCGAGCGCGCCGTGTTGCTGGGGCGTGCGGCGCGTTGAGGCTGGCGTAGGCTCTCGCGCATGCTGATGCTCGCGCTCGTGCTCTCCGTTGCTCCGGTTGCCGTCGACCAGCCGACTCCCGCGTTCAAGAAGGCGTACGACGCGGCGTTCGATCGGCTGAAGGGCGTGTCGTTGTCGGATACGCAGACGCGCATTCAGCGGTTGGGCGCGAAGGGGAAGTCGTTCCAGGGCGAGCTCGATGCGTTGCGGAAGCGGCAGGGTGAGGTGAGTGATGCGCTCGTGAAGGCGATCGAGCTGGCGCGGCAGGCGGGGAAGAGTGATGAGGCGGTCAAGGTGCTGCAGGACGCGGACGCGCGAGCGGTGAAGTTGCTCGAGGACGTGAAGAAGTTGAATGAGCGGCTCACTGCGGCGGGAGCACCGGTGATTGAGCCGGGCCCGCCGGCGGATCCGAACGCGCGCGATTGATCAGCGGCAGCGGGCTTTGAGGGACGAGTGTCGGGTGGTGTGTCGCGGGTGTGCCGAGTGTCGATCGTGCCCCGCGGCCCTGGCCACGAGTGACTCGTTGATGCAGGCGTCGTGATGGTTCTCGCTACTCGAGGCACGTGGTCGGAGTTTTCGTAGTGGGGACTACGAATTTGCCGAACACGTGACCTTCACGAAGCTTGCGGGCACGAGTCACGTCGTTCGAGGTTGAGGGGCTCGCCTGTTTCGACCTGTGCGACGACCCCGACCCTCACTGCCACCCCAGAGCTGTCTGCCCCTCACCCCGACCCTCTCCCCGCTTTCGCAGGGAGAGGGAGCGATTGGGTAGTAGCGTCATTGCCTGCATGAGCAGTCAGAGCACCCGCGTCCTCATCATCGACACCGACACCTCGGCCGCGCAGAAGGTCGGCCTCGCGCTCGACAGCGCAGGGTTCCCGGTGAGCTGGTGCTCCTTCGCACCGTCGGAGGTCGCCGAGAACCTGAAGGACTTCCGCCCGTCGCTGCTCCTCGTGCACAGCGAGCTCAACGCCCCGCAGCTCGCCACGCTGCTCGCGCGCCTCGAGTCCACGCCGCTGCCGGTCGCGCTGCTCTGCCGTGACGTCACCGACGAGAACTTCGTGCGCCAGCTCCGCACCGGCGTGGTCGAGTTGCTGCAGGAACCCTTCAGCTCGCGCCTGCACGTCAACCGCCTGCGTGGGCTCATCTCCGAGCTGCCCGGGCGCACTGGCCTCGTGCAGGGCCGCGGTGGCCGCGAGCTGAACGACTTCGCCCAGCACCTCATGCGCACGCGCCGCACCGGCGGCCTGATGGTCGGCGAGACCGGCCGCGCCTTCTTCGTGCGCGGCGTGCTGAAGGCCGCGCGCTTGCGCGAGCTCTCGATGCAGGCCGCGCTCGCCGCGATGACGCGTGAGCAATCGGCGTGGAACTTCACCGAGGGTGGTGGCGCCGACGGAGCCGCGGGCCTCACCGAGTTCATGGGCGAGCAGGAACAGGCCTTCGTCGTCACCTACCGCGAGTTCGGCGAGGTGAAGACCGTGGTGCCGCCTCTCGAAGACGCGCCCATCGCTTCTCCCTTCGGTGCGATGGCCGAGGTCACGGGCCTCCCGCCGCCTCCGCCGTCGGCGCCGCCTCCGCCCGTCGTCGACGCTGACGCTGCGAAGACGCCGATTCTCTTCGTCGACGACGACCCGACCGTCGTCACCATGCTCTCGGGCTACTTCTCGAAGAAGGGCTACCCGGTCGCCACCGCGTCCGACGGGCTCGAGGCGATGAACCTGCTGAGCACGCGCCCGTTCGAGGTGGTCATCGCCGACCTGAACATGCCGCGCCTCGACGGCTGGGGCCTGCTCCGCATGATCCGCGAAGACCTGCGCACGCACGAGACGCCGGTCGCGCTCTTCTCGGCGCAAGACAACTACCGCGAGAGCCTTCGCCTCGTGCAGGCCGGCGCGCAGGCCTACTTCCCCAAGACCATCAAGCTGTCCGCGCTCGAGCTGCAAGTGCGCGAGCTGTGCGAGCCGCGGCGTCGGTTCACGCGGCTGCTCGCGTCCGACGGCGGCATGGAGTTCGACTTCGGCGCGCTCGGGCCCCAGTGGGTGTTGAAGGCGCTCACCGTCAACGGCTTCACCGGCCAGGTCGATGTGCGCGACAGCTGGGCCGCGTGGCGGTTGTGGTTCGAGAACGGCCGCCTCGTGCAGTGCAACGTGCGCATGAACACCACGTCACTCTCGGGCGATCGCGCGCTCACCAGCTACCTCACCTCGAAGTCGTCGAGCGGCTCGCTGTCGAAGGGCCTGCCCGCTCCCGACGAGGGCTTCGCGGGGCAACCGACCGCGGCGACCCTCGCGCGCCTCGTGCCGTGGCTCGCCGAAGAGCAGAAGCGCGTGAGCGAGGCCGAGCTGGCGCGCGCGAAGGCGCTGGTGGTGAACGACGAGCTGTACCGGTTGTTCGTGAACGTCGGTCCGCCCGCGTGGCAGCCGATGGTGCGCATGCTCTGTGAGCAGCACCTCACGCCGGCGGAGGTGATGGCGCGGCTGGGTGTCGCCCCCATGGAGTTGGCCGCCGTGGTGAAGGAGTTGCTGCGCCGGGGTGTCGCGACGTTGCAGACTTGAGGTCATGGCGACCGCACTCATCACCGGAGCATCGGCAGGACTCGGCGAGCAGTTCGCGCACCTCTTCGCCAAAGACGGCCACGACGTGGTGCTGGTCGCGCGCAACGAGGCGCGGCTGGTGGCGATCGCCGAGCGCCTGCGCATTCACAAGGTGAAGGTGCACGTGGTGCCCGAAGACCTCTCGCGGCCGGGCTGCGCGGCAAGGCTGTACGAGCGCGTCAAGGCGATGGGCGTGCAGGTCGACTTTCTCGTCAACAACGCGGGCTTCGGCAGCACGGGCCCGTTTCTCGACCTGCCGCTCGAGCGCGAGGTCGAGATGGTCGAGCTCAACTGCGTCACGCTGATGGAGCTCTGTCACCGCTTCGGCCGCGAGCTGCGCGATCGCAAGAGCGGCAAGATCCTCAACATCGCGTCGACCGCCGGCTTTCAGCCCGGGCCGTTCATGTCGACGTACTACGCGACCAAGGCGTTCGTGGTGTCGTTCAGCGAAGGGCTGGCGCACGAGCTCAAGGACAGCGGCGTCACCGTCACCTGCTACTGCCCGGGCGCGACGCACACCGAGTTCGCGAAGACCTCGGGCAACGACAAGTCGCGGCTCTTCCAGCGGCCGGGCGTGGCGAAGGCCGAAGACGTCGCGGCCGATGCGTACCGCGCGATGGTCGAGGGCGAGGTGCTCGCGGTGCACGGGCTGATGAACTTCCTGGGCATGCAGGGGCTGCGCTTGAGCCCGCGCGCGGTGATTCGCAGCATCACCGCGGCGGTGAACCTCCCACCGGAGAGCTGAGTGCTCGTCTTCATCAGCGACATCCACCTGCGGGCGGGCGGTCGCACCAACGTGCCGCGCGTCGAGCAGTTGAAGCGCTTCTGGCAGCGCATCGAGGGTGCGCGCCGCACGGACAAGGTGACGCTCGCCTTCGTCGGCGACACCTTCGACCTGGTGCGCGACCCGACGTGGTTCGACACCGAGCACCGCCCGTACCACCCGATGTCGCCCGCGCTCGAGGCGCAGGTCGAGGCGATGATCAGCCGCACGCTCGCCGCGGAGAAGCCGTTCTGCGACGTGATCAAGTCGCAGGTCGAGAGCGGCGCGCTCGAGGTCGAGCTGATCATCGGCAACCACGACGTGATGCTCAACCACGTGCCGGGCGCGCGCGCGGCGATTCGCAAGGCGTTCGGCATGAAGGGCGGCACCGACGAGTTCCCGCTCGAGGTGCGCTTCCCCGATCAGGGCGTGCTCGCGTACCACGGCCACGTCGCCGACCTCGTCTCGTCCGACGCGAAAGAAGGCGTGCCGTTCGCTGAGCTGTTCTGTCCTGAGCTGATCACCCGCTTCCCGATCGAGATCCGCAAGCAGCTCGACTTCGAGCACCCGCACCTCGACGACATCGACGACGTGCGTCCGGTGGTGACCATTCCCACCTGGGTGCGCATGCTGGCCGAGGGGCAGGGCAAGGCGGTCGGCGCGCAGATCAACAAGGTGTGGGCCGGCCTCGTCGAGGAGTTCCTCGACAACCCGCACGTGGTCGACTGGTTCAAGCGCAACCACAAGGCGTTCCACTTCGACTTCGCGCAGAAGATGAAGGTGTTGCTCGCGCTGAGCGCGAAGACGGGCCTCAAGGAACAATCGCGCTTCACCGCCGCGCGCGACGTCTTGTTCCGCCTGCTCGACACCAAGTTCTCGACCACCGCGGCGAAGAAGCTCGAGCACAAGGACAACAAGCACCTGCGCTACGTGGTGAACGGGCACACGCACTTCGCCAACATGACGCCGCTGGGCACCATCAACGGCGAGCGCGCCTGCTACTTCAACCTCGGCACGTGGCGCACGGTGCACCAGCTCGGTCACCTCGGGAAGCCGTCGTTCATGCCCTTCGACGCGATGGGGTACCTCGCGTTCTTCCCTGAGGGAGACCCGCTCGGGCGGGAGCTGGAGTGGTGGCAGGGGGCCGTGTTGTCGCGATCACCCTGAAACGCGGGGTACGCTGATCAGCCTGATGTCGCCCGCGCTGATCCTCCTCGTGTTGGCGCAGAGCCCGGACGCCGGGGTCGCGCAGCGCATGACGCTGGTGTTCGGCGGCGACATCATTCCGCACGACCCCATCAAGTACGTCGCCAAGCTGCGCGAGCGCACCGGCGAAGACGGCAACAACTTCGGGTGGGACCACGTGCTCGGGCCGCTGTCCCCCGTGCTGCAGCGGTCAGACTTCGCGATCGTCAACCTCGAGACGCCGATCGTCACCATTCGGCAGCCCGAGACCGGGGTGATGACCTTCAATGCGCAGCCGCCGTTGTTGCTCGCGCTCAAGCGCGCGGGCGTCGACGTGGCGACCTTCGCCAACAACCACTGCCTCGATCAGCACCGCGAGGGCATCGTTGCCACGCGCGAGTATTTGCGAGCGACCGGCTTGATGACCGCGGGCGCTGACTTGAACGAAGAGTCCGCGTGGACGCCGCTGGTGCTCGAGAAGAATGGCCTGCGCGTCGGGGTGCTCGCCGTCTCGCGCTGGCTCAACGGCTACAACAACAAGCCCTGGCCCGATCGCGCGCACGTGCCGACCGTGCCGTACAAGAAGGAGCCCATCGTTGGCGGCCACACCGTCGACGACTTCCTCGCGACGATTCGCGCGCGCGCGGCCGAGGTCGATGCGCTCATCGTCTTCATTCACTGGGGCGAGGAGTACCACCACCAGCCGCAGCCCGAAGATCGCGTGCTCGCGCGGCAGATGCTCGACGCGGGCGCGTTCGCGGTGGTGGGCCATCACCCGCACGTGCTGCAGCCGGTGGAGTTCATCGAGCCCAGCCAGGGCGGCAAGCGGCTCGTCGCGTTCTCGCTCGGAAATCTCGTCAGCAACCAGGACTTCGATCGCATCGACGGCGACAAGAAAGACGGCCTGCTGCTCGAGCTCGAGGTGGTGCGCGACGCGGACGGCGTGGTGCGGCTGCAGTCGGCGCACGGCGTGCCGGTGGTGACCGAGAACACGCTGGGAGGCGGCAAGAAGCGCAACATCCAGGCGCGGTTGCTCGACGACGAGCTGTCGGCGATGGAAGAGCGGCTGGTGGAGCTCTCGTCTCGCACCGACAAGGACGCCACCGCCGAGCGCAAAGAGTTGCTCGCCCGCCGCAAGCTCGCGCTCGATCGCCGCGCGCGCATCACCGGCTTCCTGCCCGAGTCGCTGATGCTCGAGGCGTCGTCGAAAGACGGCAGCGCGCCGTCCGCGCCTGGCGCTCCCTGAGGGCGTAGAGTCCTCGGCGAAATGAGAGCCCTGTTCGCGGTGTGCAGTGTCGTCGCCTTGTGCGCGTGCCCCCAGAAGTTGCCCGACGTCGATGCGGGGCCGACGTTCCCTCCGTCGCTCAAGCACGCGCACAATGACTACGAGCACACCCGCCCGCTGCTCGACGCGCTCGATCAGAAGTTCGAGTCGGTCGAAGCCGACATCTGGCTCGACGGAAACGGCAACGAGATCGGCGTCTCGCACAACGGCGCGCCGTTCAAGGGCACGCTCAAGGGCCTGTACCTCGACCCCATCGCCGACCGCGTCGCGATGAACGGCGGCAGCGTCTACGGCGACGGCAAGACGTTCTACCTGTGGCTCGACATCAAGGACGGCTCGACGATTCTGCAGGACCTGCTCGTCACGCAGTTGTCCGGCTACGCGTTCCTCACGCGCTTCGACGACACGGGCATCGCGCAGCAGGGTGCCGTCACGGTGCTGCTCACCGGTGACGACAAGGCGAAGAAGGCGCTGGTCGATCGTCCTGCCCCGCGCACCTACGCGCGCGACTCCAACGACTACTCGGTGAACGACGGGCCGGCCGACGGCAAGTGGGTCAGCTACGCGGTGAACTACTTCGCGGTCATGCAGTGGGACGGAACGGACCCGATTCCCGCCGCTCAACAGAAGCAGCTCGAGAACCTGGTGAACGGCGCGCACGCCAAGGGGCGCTCGGTGCGCATCTGGTCGAACCCCGACTCCGCGCCGTATTGGAAGGCCGCGAAGGCGGCGCACGTCGACTTCATCAACACCGACAAGCTCGCGGACCTCGCTTCCTCGCTCTAGGTTCGACTCTCACGTGGCGACGGACCGGCTCGTCCTCGGAGGGCGCTTCAAGCTCATCCGCCATCTTGGTGGCGGCGGCATGGCCGAGGTCTTCCTCGCGGAGCAGGTCTCGCTCAAGCGCCAGGTCGCGCTCAAGGTGCTCAAGCGTGACTTGAGCGCGCAGCCGGCGATGGCCGAGCGCTTTCGCCGCGAAGCGCAGCTGCTCTCGACGGTGGACCACCCGAGCGTGGTGCGCGTCATCGACTTCGAGAGCAACAAGAAGGACGGCACGGTGCTGGTGCTCGAGCTCGCCGACGGCGAGACGCTCGAGAGCACGCTCAAGATGGGGCCGTTCGAGCCGCGCCGCGCGATTCGCATCTTGCTGCAGCTCGCCGAAGGCCTCGCCGCGGTGCACGCGCGCGGCATCATCCACCGCGATCTCAAACCGCAGAACATCGTCATCACGCCGACGCCCACGCGGGAGATCGCGCGGCTCCTCGACTTCGGCATCGCGCGCCTGATGGAGCTCGACAGCGACGGCGATGCGCCGAAGCAGCCGCAGATCGCCGACGGGCAAGATCCCTTCATGTCGTTGCCAGGGCAGGCGGTGGGCACTCCGGCCTACGTCGCGCCCGAGCAGGCGATGGCGCAGCCGGTCGACCCGCGCACCGACGTCTATGCCTTCGGAGTCGTCGCCTACCGCATGCTCGCCGGGCGCCTGCCGTTCGACGGGCCCGAAGCCCGCGACTTCCTCGAGCAGCACGTGCGCCAGCCGCCGCCGCCGCTCGACGCGGTCGCTCCGCACGTCGCGCCGTACCCGCTGCTGGTGAAGTTGATCATGCAGTGCCTCGAGAAGAAGGCCTCCAATCGCCCGAAGGACGCGGCGGCGCTGGCCGAGGCGCTCAAGAGCGTGCTGCCCGCTGATCAGCTCGCGCTCTCGACGCAGACCCGCATGGTGTTGTCGGCGGTCACCACCCAGACGCTGAGCGCGGTGAAGGACACGGCCCAGAGCGTCAGCCAGCGCAGCATGGAAGCGGTGTCGCTGATGCAGCGGCTCGCGCGCCGGCTCGATCGCCAGTTCAAGGTGAGCCTCGTCATCACGCTGGTCATCACCTCGTTCATCCCCGCGGCGTGGGCGTTGTGGCCGCCGTCTCCAGTCGAGCGCGCGGAGGCCGAGCTGCGCGCCGGCAAGCCCGCCGAGGCGCTGACCACCATCGACACCGCGCTGCCCGAGGCGAAGGGGCTCTTCCCTCCGCTGCTCGGCCTCAAGGTCGCCGCGCTGCACGAGCTGGGGCGTGAAGACGACGCGCGCGCGCTGCTGCGGCAGACGCCGTTCCAGGCGCTGTACCCCGCGCGGCCCGCGACGCTCGAGCTGCTCGCCGAGGAATACGCCACTGCCGAGAGCGACCCCGAGGTGAACGAGTGGCTCGAGCTGATGCCGCCCGCGCTGCTCGACGAGACCTTCCGCTCGTTCGCGCAGGGTCCGCCGTCGGAGCGCCAGTGGGGTGCGCTGCGCTACCTCGACACGATGAACCGCACCAAGGGGCTCGACCTCGCCGATCGCTACGCGGCGTCGCTCGCCTCACCTGACTGCGCGGTGCGCGCGATGGCGGCCTTGCGGCTCGGTGCGCTCGCCGACACCTCGGTCATCTCGCGGCTGCGCGACCTCTCGGAGTCGTCGAAGGAAGACGGCAAGAACTGCGGGCAGGACGAAGCCGCCGAAGCAATTCGCACGCTGAAGAAGAAATGATTGGATGCGCGCCATGAAGAACGTCGCCCTGCTGTCCCTGGTGATGCTGGCCCTCGTCGGCTCGAGCGGCTGCCGCGGCCCCAAGGGCTCGCCCGACGGCACGGTGAAGTCGTGGTTCAGCGCCATCGAGGCCGAAGACTGGGAAGCGATGGCGGACATGGCGTCGGCCAAGTCGATGTCGAAGGCCGGCTCGCGCGAGAAGGCGATGAACTACTTCGCGAAGGCCTACGGCCCGTGGACGAAGGCGAACGTCGTCAGCATCGACGAGTCGCTGATCGACGCCGACGGCAAGGGCGCGACCGTGATGTTCACCTGCGTCTCGACCATGCTCGAGAACCACAAAGAGAATGACTACGACTGCTCCGACACCTTCGCGCTCGTGAAGGAAGAGGACGAGAAGTGGCACCTCCACATCCCTGGTGCGGGTGGCTTGAAGCGCATGTAGGTGTGTCGTGATTCTCGGTGGTTGTGGATTGTTGAACGGACGAGTGATCGCTCGGCACCAGTCGGGGACACCAGTCTGACGTGAACACGCCGACGCGCCCGTTGCCTGGTCTGTCGAGCCCCGAGGGGCTGGTCGAGCGGGCCGTTCGAGGTGACGCCGCCGCCACGGGACAACTGCTCAAGCAGCTCGCGCCTTCCATCATTCGTGCAGCGCGCTCGATGTTGGGCAGCACGAATGCAGACGTCGACGACGTCGTGCAGCAGTCGCTCATCGGCCTGGTGCAGGCGCTCCCGTCGTTCCGCGGCGAGTGCACGCTCGGCCACTTCGCCTCGCGCATCGTCGCCCGCACCGCGCTCGCGTTTCGCCGCCGCGCCACGTTGCGCGCCGATCGCCGCGATGACGAGCTCGAGCCCGACGCTTTCCCGGTGAACCCCACGCAGCACGACGCGGTCGAGGCCGAGCGCCGCCGAGGCCTGGTGCGCGAGCTGATCCAGACGTTGCCCGAAGAACAGGCCGAGACGCTCGCGTTGCGCGTGGTGCTCGGCTTCTCGCTCGACGAAGTCGCCGAAGCCACCGGCGTGCCGCTCAACACGGTGCGCAGCCGCGTGCGCCTCGCCAAGACTGCTCTCAAACGCCGCATCGAGGCCGACCCGATGCTGACTGCCGCCCTGGAGGTCGACTGATGGAATCCCTCGATCTCCACCCTGAGGAGCTGTTCGACAAGGCCGCGCGGGGTCTCGCGTCGGCCGACGAGCTGGCCCGCATCGACGCCCACCTCGCCTCGTGCGCGGCGTGCCGGTTCGAGCGCCAGGTGCGCGCCGACTTCGACGCGGTCACCGCCGGCACGGACGACCTGGATGATCTCGTCGCGCGCGCGATGTCGGGCGCCACGAAGGAAGCCGCTCCCGCTGCCGAGGCCTCGTCGAAGGTGGTGCCGATTCGCCGCCGTCGTTGGGCGCCGCTCATGGCCGCCGCGATCGCGCTGATGGGCTTTGGCTCGCTCGCGGCCATCGGGCAGTTCACCGGCGTGCTGCCGCACCTCATCGAGCAGCTCACCTCGAGCGACCGCACGCCCGCGCCGCCTCCGCCCGCGCCGACGCCGGGTCCGCAGAAGTCGAAGCCCGAGGTCGCGCCGCCGCCTGCCGTCGAGGTGCCGTCGGTGTCTGACGTGCTCGACGTGCCCGAGGCGAGCGCCACGCCCGAGCCGCAGCCGGTGTTGCCGCCCGAGCCGGTCGCCATCGCGCAGACGCCGTCGCCTTCGCGCAAGCGGCCGGCCGTTCCTGCTCCTGCGCCCGTGGTTGCTCCCGTCGCGCCGGCGCCGGTCGCGGACAGCACGCCCGAGATTCCCGCCGTGAAGCCCACGCCGCCGCCCGCGGTGCCGGAGCCCGACGCGCTGTCCGTCTTCTCCCGCGCGCAGCGTGAGCGCGTGCAGGGCGACACCGCCGCGGCGATTCGTGACTTCCGCCAGGTCGTGGCGCGCTGGCCCTCGACGCACGAGGCCGCGCTGGCCAACGCCGAGCTCGGTCGCCTGCTGCTCGACCGCGGTGAAGCGGCGTCGGCGCTCGAGGCCTTCGACACCTACCTCGCCACCCGCGACGGCGTGCTGCGTGAAGATGTGCTGGGCGCGCGGGCACTGGCTCTTCGTGCGCTGGGTCGCGTCGAGGCGGAACGAGCTGCGTGGGAAGAGGTGCTTCGCGAGTATCCTGCCGGCGTCTATGCGCCGCGTGCCCGCGCCCGCCTGGAGTCGCTCAACCCGACGCGTGAGCCGTGAGCTGACGCTGATGGCCTCGTTGGTCGCGCTGCCGGTGCTCGCGGCGGAGCCCGTCACGCCCACCGTCGTGCAGTTCGAAGCGAGTGGCCCGGAAGGTGACGTCGAGGCGCTGCGCGTGTCGCTCGACGACTGGCTGCGGCCGCTCAAGCTGCAGCTCCGGCGCGTCGAGACGTTGCCGACCGGAGTGGATGACTCGGTAGCTGCGCGCGTGCGCGTGGCGTGGACCGAGGAGACCTGCGTGGTCGACGTGCTGCGCACCGACGGCGTCAACGTGCGCCACAAGGAGCTGGCCCGCAGCGGCGCGCCCTTGCTGGTGTCGGAGTCGGCGGCCCTCGTCGCGCAGGCCGGCGTGCAGGAATTGGTGTTGCTCGAGGCGCGCAAGGTGCGGGTCTCGACGCAGCCGCCGCTGGTGACCGCGCCCGAGGTGGTCGCGAAGAAGAAGGACCAGCCGGCGCTCGAGGTCGGCGTGGCGGCGTGGTTCCAGTCGCGCAGCTTCGATGAGACCTCGCCCTTCGTCTTTGGCGGTGGTGGCGAGCTGAGCCTCGCGTTGCCGTGGGCGGGGTTTCGACCGTCGGCGTCGCTCCTCATCTCGTACCAGGGGCCCGTCTCGCGCGATGGCGACTACGCGAGCGTCGACGTGCAGTCGTTGTCGTTCCGGTTGATGCCCGGGTTGAAGCGGCAGGTCGGCGCGTTCGACTTCGAGGCCGGTGCGGGCGCCGGAGTCGACGCGATGATCGCCCGCATCAGCTCGACGCTGCAGCACAAGCCCGACCGCGTCGACGCCTCGTTCTTCGTGAGCGCGCTGCTCGGCGCGCGGTGGCACCTGACGGACTCGGCGGCGGTGATGCTGCGCGTGCTGCTCGACGTCGAGCCGACGCGACACCGCTACACGTCCGATGTGAATGGCACGCACACCGTGCTCGCCGCGCCGTGGGGCGTTCGTCCGGTCATCCAGCTCGGCGTGAGCTTCGACTTCGTGAGGGCCACTCCATGACGCGCGCGTTGCCCGTTCTCGCGGCGTTGGTGTTGAGCGCGTGCCCGGTGGTGGAGATCCCCGTGGTGTCGAAGTTGCCCGATGGCGGCGACCAGATGATCGGCGCACCGTGCGCGACGTCGGCCGCGTGCATGGCGGGGCAGTACTGCCAGAAGGACTCGTGCGGCGCGGCGACCGGAAACTGCGCGCAGCGTCCGTCGGCGTGCCCGTCGGATGGCCCGCCCGAGTGCGGCTGCGACGGCGTCACGTATTGGAACAGCTGCCTGCGCGAGGCGGCCGGCGTCGAAGCGGCGGTCGCGGAGCCGGGCCCGTGCCGTCAGCCGCGGCCGTGCGACAGCACCACGCCGTGCCCCGGTGACGCGTATTGCGCGCGGCTGGTGTTCCCCAACGAGTGCGGGCGCATTCCGGCGGGCGCGTGCTGGGTGGTGCCGGACGGCGCGTGCGCCGGGCCGCAGCACACGTACAACCCGTGCAACAACCTCTCGGTGTGTCTCGACCAGTGCGCGGCGATTCGCGCCGAGCAGCCGATGGCCGAGCGCCCGCGCATGGCCGGTCCGTGCCCGTGAGCTGAAGACTTCTCGCGCGCGTGACGAAAGCCGGGTGTGAAGCCTCGCCTGGTGAGCGCAGCCGTGCTGGTGGCGTGCGCCGGGTGCGGCGGGGTGAGCGACGACCCGATCGACGTGCAGACCGATCGACAACGCCTCGTGCCGCTGCAGACGCCGTGCACCTTCGCGAACGGCGCGCTGAGCATCGTGCTGACCGCCGGAGAGCTCGGCTTCCTCGAGAAGCGACCGTCTGATTCGGCGTTGCTGGTGAACGGCGTGACCTGCGGCAGCCCCATCGCGAAGAGCACCACCGCGACGAGCGCGACCATCACCGGTGACGCGTCGGGCGGCGAGACGATGGTGCTCGACTTCAGCGGCGGCGTGTTCCTGCGCGGCAGCGCGCTCGCGCCGGGAGTGGTGGTGAATCTGCAAGGTGGCGGGAGCGACGTGGTGCAGGTGCGCACCACGCCCAACCGCGACCAGGTGAAGGCGGGCTCCGCGGGCTTCGACGTGAGCGGAGATGGCATTCGCGACTTCACGGTGTCCAACGTGAGCTCGGTGACGCTCAGCCTCGGAGATGGAGACGACGTCTTGACCGCGCTCGGTGGTGGCTCGCTCGGTGGGCCGGTGACGTTGCCGCTGCAGGTGTTCGGCGGCCTGGGTGACGACGTGCTGACCGGCGGTGATGGCAATGACTCGCTGTCGGGCGACCTCGGCGCGGACACGTTGAATGGAGGCAGCTCGCTGACTGACTCCGATGTGTTGAGCGGCGGTGGTGGGAGCGACACGGTGACGTACGCGGCGCGCTCGACCTCGGTGACGGTGACGGTGGGCGTGGGTGCGGACGATGGTGCCGCGACCGAGAGTGACGACGTGCAGGGCGACGTGGAGATCGTGCTCGGTGGCTCGGGCGCGGACACCTTCACCGGCTCGAGTGGTGCGCAGACCTTCAAGGGCGGCGCGGGGGACGACACCTTCGTGATGGGGTTGCTCGCGTCGACTGGTGCGGCTGCCGATTCGGTCTTCGGCGAGGGTGGGGTCGATACGGTGGACTACTCCGCGCGGCTCGAGGCGGTGACGGTCACGATGGATGGGCGCGCGGCCAACGATGGTGCGGTGGGTGAGGGCGACGCGGTGATGGGCGACGTCGAGGTGCTCAAGTGTCCGACGGCGGCGGTGGTCTGCTCCGTGACCGGCAACTCGCTCGACAACGTGCTGTGGGGCGGTGGCGGGGCTGATGTGCTCGATGGCGCGGCGGGCGATGACACCTTCGTGGTGGGCGCGACGGCGGGGGCGGATCGCTTCGTCGGCGGTGCGGGTGTCGACATCGTCGACTTCAGCGGTTTTGGCGCGAGCGTCGATGTGCGGATGGATGATGTGGCGTCGGCGACGCAGGGCAAGCGCATCGCGGGTGACGTCGAGAACTTGAAGTGCCCGAGTGCGAACGCCTGCACGGTGCTCGGCAATGCGCTCGGGAATCACGTCTTCGGCAGTTCGCAGGCCGACTCGCTCAGCTCTGCGGGTGGGGATGATCTCATCGAGACCAACGGCGGCGCGGACAGCGTCGACTGTGGTGATGGGAGCGACATTCTCGTGGGGAATGGCGCGAGTGCGGTGGGGTGCGAGCTGTAGTTGGCCCCTCACCCCGACCCTCTCCCCGCTTCGCAGGGAGAGGGAGTTAGCGCTCGAACACGGCCCAGGAGAAGCCGGCGCTCAGTCCGAGCAGGGTCTGCAGGTTGCTCGCCTGGCCGGGCACGAAGGTGCCGTGCAGCGCGATGCGAATGAGCCCCTTGTCGTCGGGCCCCACGCGCAGCTTCACGCCGAGCTCGAGGCCCGCGCCGAAGAACGGAATCACCGGGCCGCGCGCCCACGGCGGTTGGTACGTCACCGCGCGCAACCGGGCGCCCACGAAGAAGAACGAGTCGAGCACGTGGTACGCGGCACCGACGCTGTACGACTGCAGCGTCACCGACGGCTCCCACGCGAGGTCGACGTCGAAGCGCGGCTTGTTGGCGAACAGGAAGCTCGCCTCCCCTTGCACGCCGAGGAGGAACGGGAAGCCCACCTCGCCACCGACTCGCACGCGGAGCCAGGGAGACGCAGCAGCCGCCGGCGCTTCGACCACCGCGGGCTCGGCCGAGAGCAACAACGCGAGAACGAGCGCGTTCATGGAGCCACCTGCGCGTCGAAGAACTTCACGATCTTCGTCATCGCGTCGTTCCGCAGGTCGTCGCGTTCCTGGAGGATCTCGTGTTTCGCGTCGTCGAGCGTCACCAGGGTGCAGCGCCGCGCCTCGTCGCAGTACCGGTGCTGCCCGGCCGGCTTCACGATGGTGTCCTTGCCGGCGATGAACATCAGCGTCGGGGTGATCGACCCGAGCCCGGAGTTCCCGGAGCTCTGCGCGCGGCTCGAGCCCTCGAGCGCCTGGCACAACCACCGCCACGTGACGCCGCCAAGGTGCAGCGTGTCGTCGGCCTTGAGTTGGTCGATCTTCCACTGCCACCGGTTGAGCGACTGCGTGACCGAGTTGCCCTCGAACTTCGTCTCGGGCTCATACGGACCTGCGCCGATGGTGTAGCCGCTGCCGTCACTCGCGCTGCAGATACCGCCCGCCAACGTCGCCGCGACCGGCGGCGGGAACGCCCCGAGGTTGATGTCGAGCATCGGCGAGGTGGTGGCGAGCGCCGCGACGTCCGCGGGAAAGTCGTGCACCAGCAAGGTGGCGATGGCGCCGCTCATCGAGTGTGCGAGCACGAAGACCTTCGGCTGCTCGGGCTTCACGATGGTCGAGATGAACTGGTGCGTGTCGGTGACGTAGTCCTCGAAGAAGTCGACGTAGCCCTTGTCGTGGTCGCTCAAGATGCGGCCCGCCTCGCCCTGGCCGCGCACCGTGAGCGCGTACGTCGAGTAGCCCTGGTTGGTGAGATCGCGCGCCACTTCCGCGAACTTGATGATGGCCTCGGTGCGCCCGGGGAGGATGACCACGCCCGCCTTCGCGTTCGGCACGCGGTGGATGCGGTAGACGATCTTCACGCCGCCCACGCCGTCGAAGCTGCCCGCCTCGCCCTGGTTCCAGAAGTCGAGCAGCGTGCCCGGCCAGCGGGTGAGCAGATCGTTTTCTGATGAGAAGTCGGCGGGCGTCGGGGTCGTGGCCGAGAAGGTGAAGGTCTCTTTCGGCACGGGCTTGCCGCAGCCGAGCACCAGCAGCGCGCACGCGAGGGGGAGGCGGACGTTCATGGAGAGACTCCGATGGTGCCGAGGATTTGACCGCTGCCGGTGCCGCCTGCGCTGACCTTCGCGACGTCGGTGATGCCGCCGTCCGTCTCGAAGCGCAGCTGGCGAATCGCGTCGAGCTCGGCGACCAGCATGTTCCCGGTCAGCATGCCGCGCGTGATCATCACCGGCGCGCTCGGGAGCTGCGGCCGGCCGAAGGCGTACGTCAGCGGCGCCGACACCACGAAGAGCGTCGCGCCCGCGTTCCACGTCACGCGGCGGAACTGATCGGCGCCGTCGGTGTTCACGACCATTCCCACGTCGGCGAACGGCGAGAAGGTGACCGAGATGGGGTTGGTGGTGTTGACGACCTGGCGCGCGGTGAGCGTGCCGGCGCTCAGGCCGAAGAACGCGATGCGGCTGCCGACCGAGAAGCCGTTGTCGGGCATCGCCACCACGTGCTCGTCGAGCGTGGCCGAGACGGTCGGCGCGATGGCGTCGCGATCGGGGAAGCCGGTGTTGCTCGAGCCGAGGGCCGGCGTCGGGCCGGAGAGATCGACCTGCACGAGGTCCTGCATCATCGCGCTCGTGCCGAGGCTGCGCGTGGCGACCACCAGCGTCTTCGCGGTCGGGAGGTACGTGGCCGCGGCGGCGTTGTTGCCGGGGAAGACGTACTGCTCGTTGAAGAGGTTGCCGCTGCAGTCGATGTCGAGCCGGTAGAGACCGCCGCCGTTGTTCTGCGTGTTGAAGTCGAGCACCCACAGCCGGTTGCCCGCCGGGTCGAGCACCAGCTTGCCTGCCGAGAACGCGCCCGCGAGCCGCGGGTTGATGACGGTCACGGTGTTCGACTCGACCTTGAAGATGCCGATGGTGCCGTCTTCCTGCGCGGCGAAGCCGATGCGGCCGTCGGGCGTGAAGACCACCGGCGCCGAGGGATCCGACGTGCGGCCCATGCGCCAGAACGTGCCGGTCGGCGTGAGCGTGCCCGTCGAGGAGAGGGAGAAGAGCTCCCACTGGTTGTCGCGCGTGCCGCCGTCGTCGGGGAAGGGGTGCGAGACGACCACGTGGCGCGTGCCGTCGATCGGCGCCGGCGTGAACTGACAGAGCGTGCCCGCGTCGAGCGTGCCGGCGTCGGTGCCTGCGTCCATCGACCCTGCATCGACGCCCGCGTCGGTCCCCGCGTCCTGGGCGCCGCCGCCGGTGCCGCCGCCGGTCGCGCCGCCGCCTCCGCCGGTCGATCCGCCGCCTCCGCCGGTGGTGCCTCCGCCGGTGGTGCCGCCGCCGAAGCCGCCGCCGCCGGTCCCGCTGTCGGAGCCCGAGGGGGTGCCGCACGAACAGCCGCTGATCAGGAGGACCACGAGTGGGGGCAGCACGACTCGCACGAGGCTCGGCATTCGGCGCACCCTGCCAACTCTGGCCGGTGAAGCGAAGAGTTCAGTCTTCTTCGTCGGCGTCGGCTGGTTCACTCCTCACCCCGACCCTCTCCTCCACGGGAGGAGAGGGAGAGAAGTCGGGGCAGGCGGTGCACTTCACCTCGCCGTCGGCGCGCGGTGCTCCGACAGTGCAGGCCGCGCACACCCGTCGCCCGCACGAGAAGCACGGCTTCAAGGTGAGCACGCGCGCTTCGCAGATCTCGCACTCGACTTGATCGACGCCGTCGGTGAGCACCGTCGCGGGCACGCTGTCGGGATCGAATTCGTCGGGCTCGAGGCCGAACTCGGGGTTGCGCTCTTCGCCGTCGCTCTCGAGGTCGACCGGGCTCTGCTCGAGGATCTCGCCCCAGCCCTCGGCGCGCGGCTCGGGCGCCTCTTCGGGGTCGTCGCTCGCTTCCGTCTCGGCCACGGCCTCGTCCAGGCCTGGCTCCAGCGCCTCTTCCGCGCCCGGCGTCTTCCACCAGTTCACCGGCGCCGACGTGTCGCGGAAGTCGGTGGGGTCGAACCCGCTGTCGGGGCTCACCGGCTCGTCGAGCTCGTCCTCGTAGTCGTAGTCGAAGGCCCAGTCGGGCTCGCGCGGGCGGAAGGTGCTGATCAGCGGCCACTCGGTGCCCTCGACGGGCGGCTCTCCGAGCACCACCGGCGTCGCGGCGTCGAGCTCGAGCAGCAGCTCGTCGAGCGCGTCACCCGGGTCGATGGCGAGCGCGCGGTCGAGCGCGGTGCGCCACAGCATCAGCTGCTCGTTCGCCGGGCCCATCACCAGCGGCCGCACGCGGTCGGGCTCGCTGGGGGAGATCGCCCACGCGATGCACTCCACGTTGCTCGGGCTGACGGCGAACTCGACCGTGCGGTGGCCGTCGCGCGCGAGCGCCTGGCTGGTCTGCCGCAGCAGCGAGCCGTCGGTGGCGTTCTCGGCGCGCAGCTCGATGGCGCTGAAGCGTTCCCACCCGAGCTGCACCGTGGCGATCGACGCGGTGAGGTTGTCTGCGTCGAGCGTCGAGGCGAGCTGGCGGCAGCGCTCGAGCGGCGCGGTGCTGAGCACGAAGGCGCGCTCGCCGTAACGTCCGCGGCCCGAGCGCGAGATGACGCCGGGCAGCTCTTCGTCGCCGCCGTGCTGCCACTCGTGAATCACGCGCCGCGCGGCGAGCTCGCCCGTCTCGTCCGACAGGTAGCCCTCGAGGTGCAGCAGCGCGAGCGGGGGAATCGCGGCGGCCTCGACGAACTCCGAGAGCCGCAGCACGCGCAGCCTGGGTGCCTTCAGGGAATCGAGGTTCTCGACCGGCACGTTCAATCGGAGCAGCTCGAGCTCGGGCAGGCGCATGCCGTCGAGGTCGAGCGTGGCGTCGCCGCGCAGGCTGAGCGAGCGAATCGGCGGCAGCGTCTCGAGCAGCGCGCTCCAGTCGCTGACGCCGTCGAGCGCGAGATGGCGCAGACCGGTACCGCCCAGGCACGAGAGATCGCTCGCGTCGCCGGTCAGCGTGAGCCGCTCGAGCCGCGCGAAGGCGGGCAGGGCGAGCGCCTCGGCGAGCGCGTCGACGGTCGACTCGTCACGCAGCGGGAGCCACAGCTGCGACACGAAGCCCAGCGCCCACGCGACCTCGACGCGGGGAATCGACGCGAGCGGGCCGAGCAGCTCGGCGCGGCGCTCGGTGCAGAGCTCGACCTCTTGTTGCTTCTGCGACTGCGCGCGGCGCGCGAACGGCGAGCGGTGGCGCGCGACCTGGAGGTTGATCAGCGAGCCCTGTGCGTGGCCCGCCGCGGCGAGCGTGTCGCCGTAGACGAGCAGCGCCTCTCCACTCAGCTCGCGCGGCTTCATATCCAGAACGAGATGCGGCGCTTCGCGTTCTCGGGGCCGGCGCCCTGGCCGCCGTCGCGCAGCCAGCCGCGCACCGCTTCGATGTCGGCGTGGAGGAGATCGGCCTCGGTGCTGACGAACTCCAGCGGGCGGCCCGAGCGCGTGAAGCCCTCGTTCTGCACGCGCATGATGTCGACGTCCTGCCCGATGACCTGCGTGGTGTACCAGTGCATGAAGCGGCGCAGCCCGCGCGCCACGAGGTTGCCCGGCAGGTCGAACGGCAGGCGGTAGCTGATGCTCGTGTAGACCAGCGACTCGAGCGGACCGATGGGCGTCACCTGGCTCGAGATGACGTAGCCGCTGCGCTCGCCCCACAGGTAGTCGACGCGCGTGACGTTCGGCATCACGAAGTGGTCGGTGTGCTTCATCGGCTCGCCGGTGGGGTTCATCAAGAAGCCCGCGCCGGTGAGTTCGTCGTGTTCCTGCTCGTAGGTGACGAGCACCTCGCCGTCGAAGCGGTCGACCGTCGCCGGCACCTCGCGCAGCTTGCGGTTGCGGAACCAGCCGCGGTGCACGAACACGGTGTGCGGCACGTCCATGAAGTTCTCGACGAGGTTGGTCACCCCGTTCGGGAAGCGCGTCACCATGAAGTAGACGATCCACCCCGGCTCGCCCCACTTCGGCACGCGGAACGGCTCGCGGCGCGCCTTCGTCACGTCGGCGCCGGGGAAGACGAAGACGAGGCCGTCGCGCTCGATGACCGGGTACGAGGTGACGCGGCCGACGTCGCACGGGCGGAGCTTCAGGCCCTCGCGCGCGTGCGTCGCTTCGTCGAGACCGCGGCCGGCCTGCGAGGGGCCGAGCGAGGGGATCTCCACGCACGCGCCGGAGCCGTCGTACACCCAGCCGTGGTACGGGCAGCCGACCTTGCCGTCGAAGCAGTCGCCCGCCGACAAGCGCGCGTTGCGGTGCAGGCAGCGATCGAACAGCGCCGCGGGTTGGCCGTTCTTCTGGCGAAAGAGCACCAGCGGCGTGCCGAACACCGTGCGCGAGAGCGGCTTCTGCTCGCCCAGCTCGCTCGAGAGACACGCGACGTACCAGAAGTCCTTCAGGGCTCCGCAGCGCGCGAGGTCGGCCTCGGCCTCGAGCTGCACCCGCCGCACGTCGCTGGGAGCCGGGCCGTCCATCAGCTCTCCGGTTCCTTCGCGGCCGCGTCGTCGTCGGTCGGCAGGTCACGCTTGGCGCACACGTCGTTCATCACGCACTCGGCGCAGTTCACTTTGCGCGAGGTGCACGTGTAGCGGCCGAGCAGCACCATCGCGGGGCCGAACTTCGTCCACGAGTCCTGCGGGACGAGCGGCATCAGTTCCTGCTCGATCTTGTCGGGGTCGGTGAGGTCGGTGAGGCCGATTCGCTTGCTGACGCGCGCGACGTGGGTGTCGACGATGATGCCGGTCGGCAGGTCGTACGCGGTGTTGAGCACCACGTTCGCCGTCTTGCGCGCCACGCCGTGGAGCTGGACGAGTTGTTCGACGGTGCGCGGCACTTCTCCGCCGAAGAGCTCGAGCAGGCCCTTCGAGGTCTCCTTCACGGCCTTCGCCTTGCGGCGGAAGAAGCCGGTCGGTTTGAGCACCTCTTCGAGCTCGGCCTGGTCGGCGTCGACGAGCGCCTGCGGGGTGGGCCACTTGCCGAACAGAACCGGCGTGACCTGGTTGACGCGCTCGTCAGTCGCCTGCGCTGCGAGGATGGTGGCGATCAGCAGCTCGAACGCCGAGCTCCAGTTCAGCTCGTACTTCGCGTCGGGGTAGCGGCTGAGCAGCCGCTGGGTCACTTCGGTGGCGAGCACTTCACGCGTCATCGGCTCGGCAGTCTGTGCCAAACCCTCGTCTCATGGAATCGCTCGCCGCACTCATGGGGTCGCTGTTCTCGGCGCTCCCCAACGCCATCGTCGACATCGCCCTCATCGCGGTCGCGGTCTCGCGGTGGAACAAGCACCCCAACATCTCGATGCTCGCGGCGGGCGGCGGTGGGTTGTTGCTCGCGCTCGACACCATCGGGCGGTTCTTCTTCGTCTACATGCCGATGCGCATGCGCCAGGAAGGCACCGACATGGCGACGATGTCGTCGACCATCGCGGTGACCAGCATGGTCGCGGCAGTGCTGCACGCCATCGCGATGGGGCTGGTGGTCGGTGCCGTGTTCTCAGACCGCGGGCCGTCGTCGAGTGGACCGGGCCTGTTCAGTCCGCCCCAGGCGCGGTGAGTCAGTTCGGGCGTGGGCTGGCCTCGAGGGACGAAGGGGTGACCGGTCTTGGCCGCGCTCGACCCGGTCAGCCCCTCTCTTTCGAGCGACGGATGCTCGAGTGAGGGGTCGGTTGTCCGAAATTGGTCGTCAGAGCAGCCAATTCGAGACAACCGACCCTTCGATTTCACCAACTGCACCACGAAGCGCTCGACGCCGAGGGGCAAGCGCGAGGTGAGCACGGCAAACGTCGCATCACACCGTGCGTCGCCCTCAGGCTCGACTGCGCACGCGGCTGGCGTCAGCGCCGGTACGCATCGGGGTGCGCTTCGTAGTGCTCGCGACACCACGCCGAGCAGAACGCCACGACACCAGCATCGGTCGACAAGGTCAGCGCGTTCGGCGTGAGCCGAACCTGCATGTGACACACGGGATCGATCACCACCGCCACCTCAGCGCTCGGCGCAGCCGGGCCAGGCAACGCGCCCACGTACTCGACGAGCGCATCGAGCTCGCCCGGCGTCATCAGCGACGCGTACGACGGCATGCGCAACGGGTAGCCATTCACGCGCTTCACCTCGGGCGCGACGATGGACTCCTTCACGTACTCAGTGGTCGCAGTGATGATCGCCCGCGTCGAGAGCTCGACCTTCGAACCGACCAGCCCACCGAGCGCCGGCGCGAGCTCGGGCCGCGAGTGACAGTTCGAGCATGAATACTCATGAAACAGCACCTCACCGGTGCGAGGCGTCGCACTCACCGTTGGCGCCGGACCCTTCGCGAGCGCCCGCGCCGCCTCCCGCAGGCGCCCAAAATCCTCCGGATCCTCCGAATCGAACGCCCCACGCACCACGCCCTCGCCATCGACCAGCAAGAACACCGCGCTGTGCATCACCGCATCGATCCCGCCATCGGTGCGCTGCGCCGTCACATGAAACCCGTTCGCGACCGCCTCGAGCCCCGGCGGCGTGGTGGCGAGCAACAACCACCGCGTCTCAGTGGGGTTCCACTGCTGCTGGTACTGCGCGAGCGCCTCGACGGTGTCGTGCTCGGGGTCGACCGAGAAGCTCACGAAGCGCAGGTCAGCCCCGCTCAGCTCCCGCTGCAGCCGCACGAACTTCGCGGTGAGCATCGGGCACACCGTGCGGCACGTGGTGAACACGAAGTCGGCGATGTACGGCTTGCCCTTCAAGCTCGCCTTCGTGGTGACCGCGCCGGTGTGCGCGGTGAACGAGAACTCGGGCGACGACCACAGCGCCGCGGGACGCGCCGCGGGCGGCAGGTGCGCATAGTCCTCCGCCTCGGTGGGCGTGCGCGGGTGGGAGCGCAGCCAGAACAGCGCGCCGACCGACGCGACCATCGCTACCACCAGCATCACCGCGAGCACCCGCTGCACGAGGCGGCGGTCTACTCCTTTCGCTGGCGAACGCGACCGACCTCGAGCGCCTCGAACCAGTCGATGAACCGGGTCACGTCGTCGCCGCGGTAGATGGCGCCGTGCTGCGGGCAGAGGAACTTCGGCTTGAGCGCGCGCGCGCGGCGGCACCAATCGTTCTTCGCCTCGTTCGAGCCCATCCACCTCCGGTGGAAGCCCTCGGCGTGCTTGATGTGCGAGCCGAAGTCGCTGACGAACAGCGGCGCGTCGGGAGGCAAGAGCGCCGCGCCGACGTCACCGCTGAAGAGCACACCCGCCTCGGCATCGAACAAATGGTGGTTGCCCGACGAGTGGAGGTAGTGCGCCGGCACCACCTGCAGGCTGCGCGTGCCGACGGCGATGGTCGTGCCCTCATCGGGAATCGGCACCAGCGTGCCCTCGCCGCCGCCGAAGTGCGGAATGAACGAGCACCACAGCCAGCTCGTGTGGCACTTGAGCTTCGGGTTGAAGTCGAGCCAGAGCGCGAGCGACGAGATGACGTCGGGGTCCTGGTGCGAGGCGAAGAGCAGCTGCAGCTTGCGCAGGTCCCAGCCCTCGCCGAGCGCGGAGAACACCGCGGGGAAGATCTCCTGCCCGCCCGGGTCGGTGAGCAGGCCGACCGTGCCGTCGGTGACGAGGTACTCGTTGGTGTCGATGAGGTGGTTGGGCCGCGAGGGATCGCGCGCCACCACCTTCCACGAGTGCTCTCCGGCTTCCCACAGCGTGACGAGCTTCTTCATCGCAGCTCCCTCGAAGCGCGGGTGATCAGTGGCAACAGCGATTTGCCGAGATCGAGCACCGCGCGGGCGTGATCTCCGAAGCCCGCGGCGACGAGGTGCAGGCGGGCGCGCTCGTTCTCCGTCGCCTGCGTGGCCTCGATGGAAGCGGTGCGCGAGAGCACGGTGGCCATCAGCCCGAGCTGGCGCAGCCCTTCCAGCGCGGTGCGGGTGCGCTCGAGCCGCGCCTGCGAGTCGCGCAACCGTTCAGCGAAGTCGCGCTCACTGCGGGCGATGACGTCGTCGAGCAGCGCGCCGCTCGTCCCCGAGCCCTGGCGCGCGACCCGCAACAGCTCCCGCCGGCGCGCGAGGGTCCGCAGCACGCTCTCGCGCTCGACCGACTCGGCGCAGAGCTTGCGCAGGGCCTCGAGGTGGTGGGCGAGGTCATCGGACCACCGTCGCATCTGGAGTGACACCTCGCGAAACCCCGCCAGCAACAACGACGAGTCGCGCGCGGCCTGCACCAGCGCGTCGAGCGCACGCAGGCGCACCTCCGCGGAATGCGCGTTCATTTCCTTCGCACCCTCGTTGAGCGAGAGCGCCAGCTGCAGCGCGTTGAGCGAAGCCACGCGTGGATCAGCAGCAAGGCTCCGGCCAGCCGCGTCAGGTTCGTGACGCGGTCAATTTCGCCGGGCCGCGGCAGGCCGCAGCGCGTGGTAGCGGTCGATGGCGAGCTGGAAGGTCTCGGTCGCGCCGTGCGGCCACGCGACGCTCACCTCGACGGTCGCCGGCGCGTCGTCGGTCAGCCCGAAGAGCAGCCGCGGCTCGGCCTGCCCCGAGAAGCCCGCCATCACCTGCAGCTCCTTGCGCTGCTCGAGCTCGGTGCCGTGCGTCTTCGAGCGCACCGTCACCACCGCGCCGAGCGCTGGCGCCGACGAACCGCGCAGCCCCGCGAGCGAGAAGCCGATGAAGTGCGGGCCCTGGCCGTCGTGGCGCAGCGTGTTGCGGTAGAGCGAGAGCGGCGCGTGCTGGTTGGTGACGAGCACGTCGAGGTCGCCGTCGTCATCGAGATCGGCGAGCAGCACGCCGCGCGAGTTGTCGGGCGCCGCGATGCCGACCTGCTCGGCGACGTCGACGAAGGTGCCGGGGCCCGCCGCGCCGCGGTTCAGGTACACGCGCCGCGCTTCGTTCGGGTACAGCTCGCGCCCGCGGATGTCGCCCCACCGGTCGGCGTAGGTGTGGATGTCGGGCCCCGACTGCATCAGCTTCTGGTTCACGTACCAGTAGTCGCGGCGACGGGTGTGCAGCTCGCGCTTGTCGAGCCGGTCGTCGAGCATGCCGTTGGCCTGCACGAGGTCGTCCCACCCGTCGAGGTCGAGATCGCCCGCGGCCGCGCCCCACGCGAAGCGCCGCTCGTTCAAGGCGCCGCGCTGCGTGGCCTCGTCGACGAAGGTGGGCACGAAGGGATCGTTCGACGCGCTCACCATCCACAGAATCGAGCCTTCGCTCTGCAGCGCGTGGTGCACGTTCGACACGTAGACGTCGGGGAAGCCGTTGTGATCGAAGTCGGCGACGCTGACGTTCATGCCCTTGTACGTGTCGCGCCCGAGATCTCCGAAGCGCGCGCCGGCGACGCGGCGGAAGTGCTTGCCGCCCTCGTTGAGGTACAGGTCGTCGGGGCCGAAGTCGTTGGCGACGTAGAGATCGGTGAAGCCGTCGTGGTTCCAGTCTTGCGTGCCGACCGCGAGCGACCAGCGCGTCTCGGGCAGGCCCCACGCGTCGGCGTCGAGCCGCGTGTACGTGCCGTCACCGTTGCCGCGGTAGAGCACGTTCTTCCCGCCGTTGTCGGCGTCGTGCCAGCCGTTGTGCATGAAGCGCAGCGCGCGGCGATCGCCCTCGTACTCGGGCGGCGGCAGCTTGAAGACGTTGAGCGGCGTGGGCCGGTCGTAGCCGGGCAGCTCGGTGGTCAGCGCGTTGAGCACGTAGAGGTCGAGCACGCCGTCGCCGTCGAAGTCGAGGAAGGTCGCGCCGAGCGAGACGGTGTGGCTCCCGAGGCCGGCCTGCGTGGTGACGTCTTCGAACTGCAGCGTGCCGCTCTCGACCAGCCGGTTGCGGAGCAGGCGCGTGTTGCCGAACGCCACCGCGAGCAGCACGTCGACGTCGCCATCGCCGTCGTCGTCGATCAACGCGCCGCCGCCCGCCATGCCGTGGGTCCACGGGTCGTTCATGATCGCCTCGACCTCGGCCGGCAGCGGCACGCGCTCGAAGCGGAAGTCACCGCGGTTCAGGTAGAGCGCCACGCGATCGGCCGGCACCGCGAGCGGGTGCGTGAGCAACAGATCGAGCCGCCCATCGCCATCGACGTCGCCCGTCGCCACCGCGTCGCCCACCGAGAGGATCCACTTCGCGACGTGCTGCAGCCGCGGGTCGACCTCCTCGAGCGTCTTGCCCATCGTCGTGCCGAGCCCCGACTTCGCGAGCGGCACTTCGTCGAGGTGGAAGCCCACGTTCGCCGGTGCGTCGAGCGGCGCGAGCCACAGGTTCCACCCGCCGACCATCGCCAGCCCGAGCCCGCCGACGATCGCCGCGCGCTTGAAGCTGTCGAGATCGAACATCGCCTTCAGCCGCGTCGCCCGCCCGCGCCACAGCTCGCGCGCGTGCAGGAAGAGGAACTTCGCGGTGCCGATGGTCAGCGCGGCGTAGAAGAACGTGTAGACGCTCTCCTTGAAGTGCAGGAACCCGTCGACGAGCGTGAGCGCGAGCGCGAGCACCACCTGCGCGCGCCAGCCCTTCGGCGACGTCGCGGGATCCGTGATCATGTAGAACGTGAAGAGGAAGAACGGCGGCGACTCGAGCGTGCCCCAGAAGAGTGTCTGCCAGGGCAGGTGGTAGCGCATGATGTACGCGCGCACCGCCGTCTGCAGGGCGTAGAAGAAGAGGAAGCTGAAGATCAGCGGCCCGCGCCCGACGCGGAACACGAAGAGCATCAGCGCGCCCGTGGCGATGAAGATCGACATCGTCACCGAGCCACCCGCCCACTGGTACGCCGGCGCCGCGGTGATCAGCTCACGCGAGAGCAGCAGCGAGACCGCCACGCCGAACATCGACGGGTTGAAGACGTGCTTGCCCTGGAAGGTGAGCAGGTACTTGCTGCCGATGGTGAGGAAGACGGGGAACAGCAGCACCCACGAGTGGTGCGAGTAGTTGAGGAGGATGCCCAGCGAGGTGCAGCTGATCAGCGCCGAGAGCGGCACGATCTTCCGCTTCGAGAAGATCCAGCTGAAGAGCACCTCGAGCGCGCAGCCGCTGCCGACGATGATGGCCATCTGCCACCACTGTCGGTTGAACCCGAGGAACGTGAAGCCCAGCACCGCGTAGGTCACGAGCAGCGCCGCGAACGGCAGCCGTGGGTCTTTCTTCGTCGGCACTTCCCAGCCGCGCGAGGTCAACAGGCGGTGCTCGCCCAAAGGTCGTTGCTCGAGGGCTGGGGCTTCGAGTGACGCGCGCACCGAGCGACAAGCTCTAGCACCAAAAGACAAACTCCCTCTCCTCCGAGGAGGAGAGGGTCGGGGTGAGGAGAAACCCGCTATGCACGCCCCGTGGTCATCGCGCAGCTCCTGGCTCTCTCAGCACTCTTCACGGCGCTCCTCGTCGCACTCGGAGTC
Organism: Myxococcaceae bacterium; assembly: GCA_046351675.1. GTDB lineage: Bacteria > Myxococcota > Myxococcia > Myxococcales > Myxococcaceae > Archangium_A. The sequence continues at coordinate 63,763 of JAXLYB010000007.1, read as the reverse complement.
CCAGCCGGCTTCCTCGTCGGGCCCATGTTCGCCGGCATCCTCGTCGCCCTGCGCGGCCACGCCCTCGCCCTGCCGAAGCGAGGCATGGCGGTCTGCCAGGCGCTCATCGGGCTGATGATCTCCCGCTCCCTGACGCGCGAGACGCTCAGCCTGTGGTGGGACCACGCGTGGCTCTTCGCCGCCGGCACCTTCGTGGTCATCGGGCTCTCGGCGCTCCTCGGCTGGTCGCTCGCCCGCACCCGCGTGATGCCAGCCTCAGCGGCGTTGTGGGGCGCCGCTCCGGGAGCCGCGTCGGCGATGGTCCTCCTCGCCGAGGGCCACGGAGGCGACGGCCGCCTCGTCGCACTGATGCAGTACGTGCGCGTGGTGGTGGTCTCCGCCACGGCCGCGCTCGGCACGAGGATCCTCGGCGCGTCGCCGAAGCCGGCAGACCCCTGGACCACCGTGAGCCTCGGAGGCCTCGCGCTCGTCGCCTTCCTCGTCGCGGTCTGCGTCATCGCCGGCACGCTGGTGCGCTTCCCCGCGCTGCCGCTCGTGCTCGGCATGGTGCTCGGCGCGCCCTTCACCGTCGAGCTGCCGCCGGTGGTGCTCATCGCGGCGTGGGTCTTCATCGGCTGGTCGGTCGGGTTGCGCTTCACCGCCGAGCTGGTGCGCCACGCCCTGCGCGCGCTGCCGTGGGTGGTGCTCGCCAACGTGCTGCTCGTGGCAGCGTGCCTCGGGCTGGCGTGGGTGCTCGCGCGGGTGAGCGGGCTCGACGCGGTGACGCTGATGCTGGCCATGAGCCCCGGAGGCGCCGACACTGCGGCGGCGATCGCTTCTTCGATCGGCCTCGAGGTGACCTTCGTGATGGCGCTCCAGATGCTGCGGTTCGCGGTGGTGGTGGTCGGCTCTCAGTGGGTGGCTCGGCGGCAGGCGCGGAGCTCGCGATGAAGGCGCTCTCGCTCGCGGTGCTGGTCGCGCTGCCGGCGGTCGCTCAAGTGGAGCAAGCGACCTTCACCGAGGTGCCGCTCGCCGGTCCGTGTGCGGGTCCCGACGCCGAGCTGAGCGGGCTGGCGTGGCTGGGAGACGACCTGGTGCTCGTCACCCAGTACCCGCACCGCTTCGAGTCGAGCTTCTGCGCCATCTCGCGCGCGCAGCTCGACGCGCTCAAGCTCGACGGCACCGACGCGCCCGTCACGCCGCGCCTGCTGCACGTCGACGTCGGCCCGTGGCTCGGCCAGCGCGAGGGCTTCGAAGCGATGACCACGCTCGGTCGCAACGTGTTCCTCACCTTCGAGGCCGAAGACGGGGAGGGCGGCAAGCGCTCGGCGTTCCTGCTGCGCGGCGAGCTCGGCGACGGTGGGCTGGTGTTCGATCCCGCGTTCAAGGTCGAGCTGCCGGCGCAGGCGCAGTTCAACGGGCGCGACTTGCCCAACGTTTCGTACGAGGCGCTCACCGCGCGCGACGGCCAGGTGTTCGCCTTCTACGAGTGGAACGGCAGCATCAACCCGCACCCGCACGCGCTCTCGTGGAGCCCCGACGCCGGCCTGCGCGAGGTGCCGCTGCAGCCGCTCGAGTACCGCGTCACCGACGCCACGTTGCCCGACGAGCAGGGCCGCTTCTGGGTCATCGACTACCTCTTCACGAGGGACGCGAAGTACGTCAGCGACGCCGGCCAGGAGCGCCTTGAGCAGCTGGTCGAGCTGCAGTTCTCGAAGAAGAAGGGCGGCGGCATCGAGCGCACCGCGAGCAAGCCGATTCGCTGGCCGCTGCTCGACGCGGGGGTCGACGCCGACGAGAAGGCGCTGACGCGCGCGCAGCGAAACTGGGAAGGCGTGGTGCGCTACCGCGACGGCTTCTTGCTGGCGACCGACCGCTACCCGGTCACCACCGTCGGTTACGTGCGGCGGGCGACGAAGCGCTGACGCCAGCGCCAACAACTCCCTCTCCCCCTCAGGGAGAGGGCCGGGGTGAGGGGAGACGCCTGTACGGCCGGCGACATGGGGCAGAGTCGTTGGGCCGTGAGTGGCCGATGAGCCGTGGCTTCTTCCCGCCGACGTGTTTCTCCTCACCCCGACCCTCTCCTCTGAAGAGGAGAGGGAGTCACCACGCCGGCGCGCGCTTCACGAAGTCGACCAACTCGGGCCAGCCGCGCTCGAGCTCGTCGGGCGCCGCCTCACCAAAGAGCGCCACGCGATCGACGTGCCGCAGCTCGCCGTTCGTCTTCTCGATGCACAGCGCGTCGACGGTGCGAGCCAGCGCGCCGATGGTGCCCGAGAGCTGCTTCACCTCGAACGCGCCCAGCTTGCGCCGCGCCTCGCTGAAGTTCCCCTCGCGCGCGAGCAGCACGCCCTCGGTCAACAGCCGGCGCCCGCTCTCGGTCGGGGCGACGGGCATCTCCTTCACACACTTCCACGCCTCGCCCGTGCGCCCGAGGAGCGCGAAGGTGAGCCCGAGGTGCTCGGGCAGAATCGTCGCCAGCGCGCCTTCCTTGCCCTTCACCACCAGCTTCGACGTCGCCTCGAAGTCGGCCGCCGCGGCCCCGAGCTTCCACAGCTGCAGCTTCGCCGAGCCGGCATTGAAGACGTGCACCGGCTGCTTGGGGTCCTTCGCGCGTTCCTGCTCGAAGATCTCGAGCGCCTGCAGGTACCGGCCAGCCCACAAGAGCTGAATGCCGTCGTTGGTGACCTGGTTGCGGGCGTTCACCCGCCGCATGAAGAACACGAAGAAGAGGAAGAGGAAGACGATCGGCAGCCAGCTCGACAGCACCGACCAGAGGCTGGTGCGCTCGGTGTTCGCCGCCGGCGCGACGTCGTGACCCGCCGCCGGCTCGCTCGAGAAGAATTGGTAGAAGGCCACGAACAGCACCATCAGCACCACCCACAGCCCGATCGTCCGCATCTGGCGCGACATGTGGCGCCTCATCGCACAACCCCTCGAAATCTGAACCTTGTACAAACCTTGGACACGAAAGGGGCCGGTGGTTACGCTCCCTTCATGTTCGAGGGATTCGCGCACGTGTGGACCCCGGTGACGCTCTCGAAGCGGCTGGGCAAGAAGCCGCTGGCCCTGACGGTGGCCGGCGAGAAGGTGGTCTTCTTTCGCGACGCCGACGGCAAGGCGCAGGCGCTGCTCGATCGCTGCCCGCACCGAGGCGTGCAGCTCTCGCTGGGCAAGGTGAACGGCCACTGCCTCGAGTGCCCCTTCCACGCGTGGACCTTCGACGGCACCGGCGCCGCGAAGCACGTGCCGCTCAACCCCGACGCGAAGCGCGAGCGCCTCTTCGCCACCGCCTTCCCGGTGCGCGAGGTGGGCCAGCTGCTGTGGCTCTACACCGCGCCGCTCAACGAGCTGCCGAAGGGCTCGGAGCCCGACGTGCCGCCCGCGCTCACCATGAAGGGCCTGGCGCGCACGTACCTCGAGGTCGAGTGGAACGCGCATTGGACGCGCGCCATGGAGAACATGCTCGACTCTCCGCACGTGCCCTTCCTGCACCGCAAGACCATCGGCCGCTTCGTTCGCCCGCACCTGAAGGACGACTCGAAGATGCTCATCACCTGGGAAGACACGCCCTCCGGCGGCCGCACCACCTCGAAGCTCGAGGGCCAGGAAGACTCCGGCGCCGCGCTCGACTGGTACCGGCCCAACATCATGGCGCTCACCATTCCGATTCCCGGTGAGCTCTTCCGCATGCACTCGCTCTGCGTGCCCATCGACGATCGGCGCACGCGCATGATCATCGTCGGCGCGCGCAGCTTCGCGACGCTCCCGTTGCTCAACCCGTTCTTCAACCGCAGCAACCGCCGCATCGCCGAAGAAGACCGCGCGGTCGTCGAGTCGTCGCAGCCGGTCAAGGTGCCCCCGCCCGCCGACGAGGTTTCGGTGCGCACCGATCGCGCCACACTGCAATTCCGCCGCTACTACTACGAGGTCCTTCACGACTCGGCGTCGGGCACTCGCGGGCGTGCGTCAGCGCGCATCGAAACCGCCGCCTGAGCATTGCGCCGCTGCGCGCGCGTCACCCACAATCACGCGCATGGCGATTGCCGAGCTGCCGGCGGTCAAGGGCGTGCGCATCGGACACCGTGGCCCCGTCGTCGTCTCGGTCTTCGACGACTGGCCCAACGCCGCGCGGCTCGAGGCGGTGAAGGCCGCGCAGCTGCGCATCGCTCAGCAGTTCGGCAAGGTGCTCGCACTGTCCATTATTCCGCCGGTCGACGTCGCCGCGCTCAAGGCCGACCCCGCGGCCGCCCAGCAGCTCAACCCCGACCCGAAGGACCGCGAGGCCAACCTGCGCGAGAGCGCGAAGACCGGCGAAGACCTCGAGGCGAGCACGCTCGGCGCGGCGATGGTCATCATGCCGCGCGGCATGATGGCGGTGATGATCCGCTCGTTCATGGGCGCGATGTCGCTCATCACGCGCTCCCGCACGCCGCTGCAGACCTTCAAGGAACTCGCGCCCGCGGTCGCCTGGCTCGAGACGCTGCCTGGCGCGTCGACCCTGCCGGGGCTGGTGCCCGACGTCGAAGCGTGGCTGGGGCTCAGCGCGCCGAGCGCGTCTTCTCGAGCCGCGCGCTGACCGCGTCCCACTGCACGTTCTGGAAGAACGCGTCGACGTACTTCGCGGCCGCCGCGCCGTAGTCGAGCGCGTAGCTGTGCTCGTACATGTCGAGCACCAGCAGCGGCGCCGCGCCGACCGGGAACTGCGTGTGGTGACCGCTGGCGTGAATGCGCAGCGCGCCGTCAGCCGAGGCGTCGAGCACCACCCAGCCGCTGCCGCCGTACAGCCCCGCGGCGCTCGCGCGAAAGAGCTCTTCCCACCGCGCGACGCTGCCGAACTCGGCGACCAGCGCCTGCTCGAGCGTGCCCGCCGGGCGCCCGCTGCCGCCGAGGTTGTCGAAGTAGAGCTCGTGCAACGCCACCGAGTTGCCGAAGGTCAGCTGCCGCTCGCGCAGCCCCGCCACGAGGAAGGGCGCGGTGTCCTTCGTCACGCGCGTCAGCTCGTCTTCGACCTTGAGCAGGTTCTTCAGCGCGCCGCCGTAGTTGTTCTCCCAGTGCGAGACGAGGAGCTTCTCGGAGAGGCCCTTGAGCTTCTTCGGGTCGAACGCCAGCGGTCGCGGCGCGCGCGGCGCAGGAGTCGCCGGCGCGGGCGCCTTCGGGTCGGCGAGGCTCAGCGCGGGGCCCAACGCCAGCGCTGCTCCGGCCGCGAGGGTGGTGCGGCGGGTCAGCGTGGTCATGGGCTTACTCCTTCGGCTTCTGCTCGATGATGAACTCGACGCGCCGGTTGTTGGCGCGCCCCGCTTCGGTCTTGTTGGTGTCGGCCGGCTTGTCGGGCCCGTAGCCAATCGAGTTGAGCCGCGACGGGTCGACGCCCTGGTGTTCGAGGTACGCCGCCACCGACTTCGCGCGGCCCTGTGACAGCTTGCGGTTCAACTTCGCCGAGCCCTGGTCGTCGGTGTGGCCCTCGACCGTCACCATCGGGATCTCCGAGTGCGCGCGCAGCACCGCCGCCACCTGGTTCAGCAACGGGAAGCTGACCGGCAGAATCGTCGCCTTGCCCGTCGCGAAGTAGACCTTGTCGGTGATGACCAGCTTCTCGCTGGTGATGATGACCAGCTGGCGCACCGCCGCGGGGCAGCCCTGGTTGTCGGGCGGGCCCTTCTCGTCGGGGCAGTTGTCGCGCGCGTCTTCGACGGTGTCTTCGTCGCGATCGTGCAGCGGGCAGCCGCGCCGTTCCTTCGGGCCGGCCTCGGTCGGGCACGCGTCGACGTCGTCTTCCACGCCGTCCTGGTCCTGGTCCTTGATGGGGCAGCCGTCGTGGTCCTTCGGGCCGGGCACCGTCGGGCACTTGTCGTTCAGGTCAGGCGTGCCGTCGTTGTCGTTGTCCTTCACGCGCACCGGGCAACCCTGGTTGCTCTTCGGCCCCGGCTCGATGGGACACTTGTCTTCCAGGTCGGGCACGCGGTCGTGGTCGTTGTCGAGGTCGATGCAGCCGTCGTCGTCTTCGAACTGGTCGAGGTCTTCGGCTTCCAGCGGGCACTTGTCGCGCCGGTTGATGAGGCCGTCTTCGTCGTCGTCGAGCTCGGGGCACTCGGCCGGCGTGTGCGCCTGGCCCTTCTCGCAGCGCCCCGCCTGCGGCTTGAGACCCACGCCGGCGAACACGCGCACGGTGGGCGTGCCCGGCAGGTTGCCGAAGCCCGGGCCGCCGAGCGCGAAGAGCTCGATGGGCCCCAGCGGCACGCGCACGCCGCCCAGCAGCTCGAACCCGGGAGGCGCGCTGCCTTCGAGCGCGAAGAGCGAATGCAACGAGCCCTCGAAGCGCGCGCCGTCACCGGTCGACGCCACCAACAGGCGGACGCCGAGCTGGCTGCCCACGGTGTCCTTGAGCGTGCCGGTCGTCAGCGCCGTCGCCTGCCGAATCACCGCGCTCAGCTCGCCGCCGATGCGCACCGGCCCCAGGTTGCGGCCCGCCGACAGCTGCGGCACGAGGTTGAAGCCGCTCTCTGCCGCGAGCGCGTTGCCCACGCCGAAGGGCAGGGCGAACCCGAGCTGAAACGCGAGGTCGAAGGGCATGTCGCCCTTCAGCCCGCTGGCGCCCTGCGAGAGGATGCCCAGTCGCGCCGCCAGCCGCGGAGAGCCCATGCCGGCGGTGTCGGGGCTCGCGGTGTGGGCCAGCGTCGACAGGTCGTCGCCGGTCTGCGCCACGACGATCGGCAGCTCGCCCGTCACCTGCAGCCACGAGGTGATGCCGAAGCCCAGGCCGATGTGCAGCTGCACGCGGTGCGCGATGAGCGCGCCGACCTTCTGCGTGTCGCGGTAGTAGACGAGCGGGTTGTTCTCGTAGTGCAGCCCGAGCGTCGCGCGGAACCGCAGGCGCGGGAGCGTGTCGCCGCTCGCCGCCGTCAACGCGCCGAGCCCGCCGTCGTTGAGCGTGAAGCGCGTCAGGGAAAACTGCGGCAGCGGCTGCGCCTGTTGCTGGCCGAGCGCGAGGCCCGCGGTCAACGCCGCGGCGAGGAAGAGCGCGCGCTTCATGACCGGCGCCTCCGCGCGAGCACCGCGAGCAACAGCCACGCGAGCGCCGGCCCGCCCGCGCCGGTGCAGCCGATCAACCCCTGGCCCGCGAAGCGCTGGTCGACGGTGCGCAGGCTGAAGCGCACGTCGGTCGCCTTCGGCCCACGGTTGCCGGCGGCGTCGCGCGCGTCGGCGGTGACCGTGTGCGGCCCGTCGCCCAGCGCGAGCGGGTCGACCGGCACCGAGAAGCGCCCGGCGGAGTCGCTCATCGCCGTGCCGACCTCCACGCCGTCCACGTAGACGGTCACCGTCGAGTTCGGCTCCGCGAAGCCCGTCACTGCAAGCGGGCGGTCGTCGTCGAGCGTCGAGTCGGCCAGCGGCGTGGCGATGTTCGGCGCAGAGGGGGCCGTGCTGTCGATGGTGAACGCCACGCCCGCGCCGCGGGGCCCCTGGTTGCCCGCGGTGTCGGTCGCGTCGGCCGTCACCACGTAGGTGCCGTCGGCGAGCGGCGTGAGGGGCGTGAACGTCCACTGGCCCATGGAGTTGGCCACCGTGGTGCCGACCGCGTTGCCGTTCACGTACACGGTGACCGTCGAGCCCGCCTCGGCCGTGCCGCTGATGGGCGGCGTGTTGCTCGTCGTCGTCGCGCCCATCTTCGGGTCTTCGATGACCGGGCCCGCGGGCGGCGTGGCGTCCTTGCGCACCACGCGCGTGTCGGCGCCCGTGCCGGCGGCGGTGGTCTGCGACGCGCGCACCGTCACCATCGAGGAATCGGCCAACCCGCGCACGTCGATGGTCGCCGAGAACATGCCGCCCGCACACGGCACCTGCACCGTGCGCAGCCCGACGCTCACCGTCACGTCACCGGCGTTCGAGGTGCAGATGCCGCTCACCACGTAGCGCTCGGCGTTGGCCGCGTTGATGTCGACCGGCGTGTTGAGCAGCACGTTGGGCAGCCCGTCGACCGTGAAGGGCCGCGGCGGAGAGTCGGGCGAGGTGTTGCCGGCCTGGTCGATCTGCCGCGCGACGACGGTGTGCTGGCCGGTGCCGAGCACGGTGCTGCAGCTCCACGCGCCCGCGCCCGAGGCCGTCACGGAGCACACCAGCGCGCTGCCTTCGAAGACGCTGACCGTCGCGCCCGGCTCGGCGGTGCCGGTGAGCATCGGGTTGGGCGCCACCGACGCGCCGGTGGTCGGCGTGCTGATGATCGGCGCGACCGGCGCGGTGACGTCGATGGTGAAGGTGCGCACCGGGGAGACGCCCGAGGTGTTGTCGGCCGAGTCGGTCGCGCGCGCGGTCACCGCCACCACGCCCGGCAGCAGCCCGGTGGACGTGCACGCCCACATGCCCGACGGCGGCACCACGGTGTTGCACAGCTCGACGCCGCTGCGCGTGACGCGCACCGTGCTGCCCGGCTCGCCCGTGCCGGTGAACGTCGGCGTGGTGGTGTTGATGAACGACATCTCGGCCGGCGTGCTGATGCTCGGCGAGGCCGGGGCCAGCGTGTCCTTCACGGTGCTGCGCGTGTCGGTGCCGGTGCCGGTGGCGTTGGTCTGGCTCGCGCTGAGCGAGATGGCCGCGCCGTCGCTCAGCGAGCTGGCGTTGACGGTGGTGGAGAAGCGGCCCGCGGTGCAGGTGGTGGTGGTCGTCACCGTGCTCACGCGCACCGTCACCACGCCCGCCGCGGTGGTGCAGTTGCCCGCCACGGGGAAGCTGGTCGCGTTGGTCGCATTGATGGCCGAGGGCGTGTCGAGCAGCACCGTCGGCACGTTGGCGATGGTGAAGGCGCGGTTCACCGAGTTGGGGCCGGAGTTGTTGGCGCGATCGATCTGCCGCGCGAACACGGTGTGGGCGCCGATGCCCAGCGTGCTCGGGCAGCTCCACTGGCCGGTCGCGTCGGCGGGCGTGCTGCACAGCTGCGTGGCCCCTTCGAAGACCAGCACCGTGGCCAGCGCCTCGCTGGTGCCCGAGAGCGACGGGTTGGGCGCGACGGTCGCCGCCGCCGCGGGGTTGGTGATGACCGGCGCCGCGGGCGGCATGGTGTCGACGGTGATGGTGCGGCCCGGTGACGTCGAGCCGGTGTTGCCCGCGGGGTCGGTCGCGCGCGCGGTCAGCGTATACGTGCCGTCGGTGGTGGTGGTCGCCACGCAGCTCCACGTGCCGCTCGCCGAAACGACCGCGGTGCAGATCTCGGTGCTGCCCGAGTACACGCGCACCGTGGTGCCGACCTCGCCGGTGCCGTTGATGGTCGGGTTCGAGGTGTTGACGAACGCGCCGCCCGCCGGAGAGGTGAACCCGGGAATCGCCGGGAGCGTGGTGTCCTTGCTGGTGCTGCCCGAGTCGGTGCCCGTGCCCGCGCCGTTGGTCTGCGAGGCGGACACCGTGATGCCGGTGCCGTCGCTCAGCGTGGTGACCGAGAGCGTAGTCGAGAAGAGGTTGCTGCTGCACGGCGTGGTCGTCATCAGCGAGCCGACCCGCACCGTCACCACGCCGTTGGTGTCCTGGCAGCTGCCCGACACGCGGTACGCGCTCACGTTGCCCGCGTTGATGGTGCCCACCGCGTCGAGGCGCACGATGGGCGCGCCCATCACCACCGACAGCGTCTGGTCGGACACCTGGTTCTCGAGCACCGCCACGCCGCTGATGTTCGCCGGGCCGTTCACGTACGCGCCCGCGGTGGTCGAGGTGACGTTGACGGTGATGGTGCACCGCGTGCCGCCGCTCGCGAAGCCGCCGCCCGAGAGCCGCACCGAGGTGCTCCCCGCGCCGATCGCCCCGCCCGCCGCGGTGGTGACCGAGCCGCCGCAGGTGTTGGTCACCGTGGAGTTCGCGATGGTCAGCCCGGTCGGCAGCGTGTCGGTGAAGTTGAGGCCGGTCTGCGGCAGCGCGCCTGGCACGTTGTCGATGGTGAAGGTCAGCGTGGTGGTGGCCGGCACGGTGATAACGGTGGTGCCGAACTTCTTGCTGAGCTGTGGCTGGAACGAGAAGAACGTCAGGTCGTTCGAGCTGACGTACGTGCCGGCCGCGGTGCCGAAGTTCCACATGATGCCGAACGAGTTGTCGACCGTGGTGGCCTCGACGTAGTTGGTGAACGTGCCCGCCGAGTAGACGGAGTTGATCTGGCCGGTGGGGCAGTCGATCGAGTCGAAGAGGCAGCCGTAGTAGCCGGCGAAGTAGCCGGTCCACGCCAGGCCGCCGCGCGCGCGCCACGCCTCGACGATGTTGCTCGCGGGCCGGTAGCCGCCCACCAGCGCGGGCGGCCCGAGGGAGAAGAAGCTCGGGCCGTAGTCGTCGCCGCCGAGGTACGCGTCCATCACGTGGTACAGGCGAATCGTCGAGGTGTTGCCCGCCGGCACGACCAGCGAGTGCGTCACCGTCACGAAGTCGTTGGGGTACGTGTACTGGTACGTGACCGTGAGGTCGTAGTTCTTGCCGCCCACCGTGCCGCGCAGCACCGTGGTCGCGGTGCCGCCGTTGCCCTGCGGCGTGAGCGTGTTGGAGATCGCGGTCCATTCCTGCGCGGTCACGCCGGCGCTCAAGCCCATCGCGAAGTTCTGCGGGCCCACCACGGTGTTGCCGACGGCGAGGTACACGCCGTTGTCCATGATGTTCACCGTCGTCGCGGCGACGGTGTTCGACGGGCTGTAGAGCTGGCCGGTGCCGTTGCGCAGCACCTGGAGCTGGCCGGTGCCGCCGACGCTCACGCGAATGCCGTCGTTCGAGCCCGTGCCGCCAGTCGGGTTGATGATCACCTGGGCGAAGGCGGGCGCGGCCACGAGCGCGGCGAGCGCCATGACGACGGTGGAAGGCTGGAAGGCAGAAGAACGCACGACACTCTCCGGGCTGAGTGCAGCTGTCGACGGCCTATTGCCCGACGCACCCGGCGCGTCAAGGAGCGCCGCACGCCGCCGTCACCCGCACGTTCTCAAGCCTTGAGAGACGTCGCGTCACGGCGCTGACGTGGGTGGCGCGCGCGCGGCGAGACCCGGCTGACCCGGTGTCGGGGCGGCCAAGGCGGCGATTTTCGCCGTCGGATCGCCGCTTGCTCCTGATCCACCTCGTGATGAAGCAGAACCCGCTCCTCGTCGTCTTCGTGGCCCAGCTGGTGGTGCTGGTCTGCGCGATCGGGTTCCTCATCGGGCGCGCGTCGGCACCTGCTGCGCCGCCTCCGCCCCCGCATGCCGAGGCAGATGCCGACGCCGACCTCGTGCCGATTCCCGGGCCCGAGGCCGCTGCGCCGCACCCGCCCGCCGCGCCGCACCCCGCGGAGCCGCCGCCCGCCGAGAAGAAGCCCGAAGAGGCGAAGCAGCCCGAGGAGGCGAAGAAGCCCGAGGAAGCGAAGAAGGCCGACGCCGGTGGCACCCCCGACGAGTGGGCCACGCTCGGTCACCCCGCCGCCGAGCCGCCGCCGAGCGCACCGCCCGCCACGGCCGAGACGACCTTCGAAGGCCTGGTGAGCGAGCTGGTGGCCGGCAACGCGCGCTACGTCGACGGGGCCAGCCGCCAGCGCGATCAGCTCGCCCTGCGCGGAGCCCTCGCGTCCGCCGAGCGCGCCGACGCGGTGGTGGTGGCCTGCACCGACGCGCGCGTGGTGCCGGAGCTGCTCTTCGACCAGCCGCTGGGCACCTTCGCCGTGGTGCGCGTGCCCGGTGGGCAGCTCGACGACGCCAGCGCGCGCGCGGTCGACGACGCCATCGCGCGGCTGCACCCGCGCGCGGTGCTCGTGCTCGGCCACACCACGTGCTCGCACACCACGCGCGCGCTCTCGAAGGCGCCGGCCAAACGCGCGCCGCGGCCCTCGACGCTCGTGTCCGCGCTCGGTGGCCTGAGCGCTCGAGACGACGAGCAGGCCAGCGAGCTCGCGACCTCGTGGGCCGCGCGCGAGCTCTCTCGCCGCAGCAAGCTGCTCGGCCGCGAGGGCGCGCCGATGCTGCTGCGCGTGCTGTACGCGACCGAGACCGGGCGGGTGCGGTGGCTCGACGCCGAGCAGGCCGAAGCGCCGGCCGCCGAAGCGCCGCGCGCCGGGCGAAAGTAACCAACCCCCCTCTCCCCAGGGGGAGAGGGGGCACGTGAGCCACGCACCCCAGCGTGCTACCCCTCGCCCAATGGTCACTGTCATCGCGCAGGTCGCGGGCATCGTGGTCTTCTTCATCGTCACCCTCGCGCTGGGCCTCGCGCTGCGCCGTGACCCGAGCCCCGCGGCCGCGCAGCGCCTGAGCCGCATCAGCCACTTCTTCTTCTGGGCCGGGCTGATGGTCCCCGAGTACGCAGGCCTGGTCTGGCCGGGGCTCACGCACTTCGACGAGCTCCTCGGCCTTCCCTCATTGCCGTGGCCCATCGCGCGCTGGGTGCTCGGCGTGCCGCTGCTCCTCGTGGGCGCCTTCTTCTCGGCGTCATCGATTCGCGCGCTCAAGAAGCTCGGCGCGGGCTCCATGGCCTTCGCGCTGACCGAGCGCGTCGTCGAGGGCGACGTCTTCCAGCGCGTGCGCAACCCGATGTCGCTCGGGCTCTACCTGCAGTTCACCGCGGTCGCGTTGCTCGCCGGCTCGACGTGGCTGCTGGCGTGCGTGCTCCTGCTCTACGTGCCCGCGCACGCGTTCAACCTGAAGTTCTTCGAAGAACGCGAGCTGAGCGCGCGTCACGGCCCGGCGTACGACGCGTACCGCGCGCGGGTGCCGTTCCTCGTGCCGCGGCTGCGGTGATCAGGCCGCAGAAACGAAACAGCCTCCCCACCGCGAGGTGAGGAGGCTGCGCGTGCTGCACGTGAGAACGTCGCGACGTCAGTCAGCCGCGGCGGCGCCAGCGGCCTTGAGCGCCTTCGCGAGATCCACCGCGCGCTTGCCGGTGAGGCTCATGTGCGAGATCTCGTCCTTCGACAGGCCGTTGGTGTTGAGGTCGTACTTCGCGACCAGCTTGTCCTTCGCGTACGAGACCGCGCGGTCGATGTCCTTCTTGGTGACCTGCGCGCCCGCCTTGAAGTCACGGTGATCGACGAACTTGAAGAAGATGTCGGCGAGCTTCTTCTCGGCCTTGTTCAGGGTCGGCAGCGCCTTCTTCATGTCGGCGCGCGAGACGCGGCCGTCTTCCCCGCCGGCGGTGACCAGCGACTTCGCGACGTGTTCCAGCGCGCGGTTGACGTCAGCCTTCGCAATACGAGCCATGGTGGACTCCCCTCTTTCGTGTGCTGCGGTGGTGACTGCGGTTGGACTGCGTTGAACTGCGACAGTCGTCTGCTCAGCCGGCGTCCCAGCCGAGGTTGTCTCGCTGGAGCGGCATCATCAGGGTGGCGAGCGTCGAGAGCAGCTCGAGGTCGCCCGAGAACTTGATGTCGCCCTTGCCGATGGCGGCCACCGGGTCGAGCGTGCCGGCGATGAACTGCTCGAACGCGGGGGGCGTGAACTTCAGCCGCAGGTCTGCGTCAGGAATCGCGCCCGTGCTCACCGGGTTCTCGACGTCACCGAAGTTGAGCGTCCACGCGCCGTCACCGATCTTGAACGAGATGGCGCCCTGCACCGCGAGGAAGTCGTCGAAGCGCGAGACCAGCAGCGCGGGCAACGTCTTGTCGAACCACTTCGAGATGCTCGTGCTCACGCGCTGGAAGTCCCCTCTTCGAAAACGCGGCCGGAGCCGGAAAATCGGCCGCATGAGGCCATAGCGGGGCTGAAGATCTCAAGGCCCTGACCACGATTTCTGAACATGGCCTCTGGAAATCCGTCAGCAAACGACTAGAGGGCCGCAACGACTCTCACGGAGCTCCACATGTCACTCATTCGCAACGCCTCGATCACGCTGCTCGCCACGCTCACCCTGGTCTCGGGTCTCGCGCGCGCCTCGGAGTTCAAGGCCGCCTACGTCGACATCCAGCGCGCGGTGCAGGAGGTCGACGAGGGCAAGGCCGCCAAGGCCCGCCTGCAGACCATGGCCGACAAGAAGCAGAAGGACTTCGAGAAGGAACAGGCCGCCCTGAAGCTCGAGCTCGAGATGTACCAGAAGCAGAAGGCGACCATGGACGACAAGGCCGCCGGCGCGAAGGAGCTCGAGCTCCAGAAGAAGATGGTCGACTTCCAGCAGAAGGCCGAGAAGCTCCGCGTCGAGATGGCCGAGAGCGAGCGCAAGGAACTGGGCACCATCTTCCCCAAGCTCGAGCAGCTCCTCGGGCAGATCGCGCAGCGTGAGGGCCTGACGATGGTCTTCGATCGCAGCAGCTCGGGCCTCGCGTGGGCGCCGACCTCGCTCGACCTGACCAACGAGCTGATCCGCATGTACAACAACCAGTACAAGGCGGCCGGCGCGCCCACCGCCCCCAAGAAGGACGGCGCCACCCCGGCTCCCGGCCCCGCGCCGAAGACCGACGCGCCCAAGCCCTGAGCTTCGCGTTCCACACCCGGTTGGCCCTCGCCGCGTCGCTGGTGCTCTGCATCGGCGGCGCGGTCTGGTTTCGGGGCCGTCAGAACCGCGCCGGCGCCCGCGGCGGCCGCATCAGCAACCCCAAGCTGGTGTGGCTCTTCTTCGCCATCTGGTTCTGGTTGTTCGAGTGCGCCGTGCTCGCCTTCGAGCCCTCGCTGCCGCTCGGCTTCCGGGTGATCTGCGCCGTGCACGCCGCGTCGATGTGGCTGCGGGGCGGCGCGGAGATGGTGATGCTGCACGTCACGAAGAACTGGCGCCCGCCCATCGGCATCTCGCACGACGTGTTCTGCATCGTGACCGTGCTGGTGCTGGCGCTGGTGCTCGACACCAGCTCGACCGGCCCGTGGGGACCCTGGGCGTGGGCGCTGGTGGCGATGCTGGTGTTCAGCCTCGGCGTCGAGGTGCTCTACGCCGCGCTGTTCTTCAAGGCCGTCGAAGGCAAGACCACCGGCGACCAGGGCATCTGGTTCGCCAGCGAAGACGAGGAACGGTTTTGCCGCATCAACCGCATCACCACCGCGTTCAACGTGCCCCAGCTCGCGTTCCAGGCCGCGCTGCTGTGGGCCGGAATGCGCTGATCAGTAGACCGAGTCGGTGTGGTGCACGGCCTTCGGGGTCTCGAGCTCGCGAATGAACTGCACGATCTCGCGCTCGGTCTGCTTGTTCGACGCGAGCAGTTCCTCGAAGGCGTAGCGGGTCGCCTTCATCGCCCTGTTCTCGTCGCCCAGGCGACGGAGGAAATGGGAGAAGAGGACGGGACCGAAGCGGCGGTAGAGGCTGACGAGTTCGTTCGAGCTCATGATGGTTCCGTTATCGGCAAGGACACGCAGGCCCTGCGACAAGTGCACGGACACTTTGCGCCACGCCATTCGGGCGTGCCAAGTGCTTGAAAAACGGTACATTCCTGCCCCTCGAAGGGGGTCTTCATGGGGCTCGTGTCGCTGATCGCCGTGATCGCGCTGGGGGCGGCTGAAAAGCCGAAGCTCGCGGTGCTCGACGTGCAAGCGGTTGGATCAGCGCCGGCCGAGGCCGCGGCCCTGACCGACGCGATCACCCAGGAGCTGCACAAGCGCGACTTCTTCGACCTCATCACCGCCAACGACATCCGCACCCTGCTGGGGGTCGAGCGGCAGAAGCAGCTGCTGGGGTGCAGCGAGTCGAACTGCACCGCCGAGCTCTCGGGGGCCATTGGAGCGCGCTTCGTCTTGCAGTCGTCGCTGACGAAGCTGGGCAGCTCGCTGCAGCTCTCGGTGCAGATGCTCGACACCGCCAAGGCCCAGGCCGTCGCGCGCGCGGTGCGGCTGGCGAAAGACCCGAAGGCGCTCGCCGCGCAGCTGCCGTGGATGCTCGCCGAGGCCACCGCCACGCCGCTGCCGCCCGCGCCGTCGAAGGCCTTCCCGTGGACCCTCATCGCCGTCGGCGCCACGGTGTTCGCGGCCGGAGGCATCGTCGCGGTCGACGGCTTCTCGCGTGAGCGCGCGCTCAACTCCGAGCTCGGCCAGAAGACCGGCGTCTTCCAGAGCTACGGCAAGTACGAAGACGAGCTCGACCTCATCACCCGCAACAAGTGGCTGGGCATCTCGCTGCTGGGCGGCGGCGCGGCGCTCGCGGCCGTCGGGGTGTTCATCTTCCCGCGCGACACGAACGGGTCCTTCGCCTTTCTCTTCACCGGCAGCGGCTTCGCGGTCGCGGGGGGCTTCTGACGATGAAGACCTCCTCTCTTCGCGCGGTGGCGCTGGTGGCCGCGGTGCTCGCGTATGGCTGCACGCGCATCGACCTTTCGACCTCGTACGTGCCCTACGCGTGCGACCCGGCGGGCGGTGACGGCGGGCGCCAGTGCGCCAACGGCTGGAGCTGCGGCTTCGACTCGAAGTGCTTCGACCGCGACGCGGGCAAGAGCACCGCGGCGGCCGGCTGGCTGTGCGGCGACGCGGGCCACTGCCCCGACGGGTGGAAGTGCGGCGTGGCGATCGCCGATGCGGGCTACTGCACGCAGCTCGGCGTGGGCGCGCCCTCGCAGTGCCTGACCGGTGAAGACTGCGAGGGCCAGTGGCGGTGCGGGCACGACCAGCGCTGCTTCAACCCCGACATCCCCGACGGCGGCGCGCTGCGCGACTGCAGCGGCGGTGACGCGGGCGACCTGCAGTGCCCGGCCGCCTTCCGCTGCGGCGAGGCGGTCGATGGCGTGCAGCGCTGCATCGAGCTCGACGCGGGCGCCGACTCGCTCTGCAACACCGACCGGGGCTGCGAAGGCGGCCGCCGGTGCAACACCGCGGCGCACGTCTGCGTGGAGGTCACCGACGTGGTCGACCCCGGCGCGCTCAGCAACTTCGGCGTGTCGGCCATCAGCCCGCTGCGGCGCGAGCCGGTGCCCGCGGCGATCTCCGTCTCGCGCGTGGTGACGCTCCCGAGGGATCTCATCGAGCTGCCGCGCCCGGGGCGTCCGCCCAGCGGCATCCTCCTGGGCGAGGTGGTGAGCGGCGGCGTGCGCATCGACGCCATCAACCTCGAGCGCGACGGTCTCCCCGACGGCGGCCGCCAGGCGCTGGTGGTGACGCGGTTCCTGCCGGTGCCGGTGGCCAACGTGTCCGAGCTGGTCGTCACCCCGACGCTCGTCGGGCTGCGCTTCGCCAACGACGACGTGAAGGTCTACTCGTGGGGCGACGGCGGCTTCGCGCCGGTCACCGGGCTGCCGCCGACCGCGAACGCGATTCGCGCCGTCGAGCGCGTCGTGCCGCGCGGCTACGTCGATCGCTCGCTGCTGCTGATCAGGGACTCCCTCGTCTTCGTCGACGCCGACGGAGGCGCGTTCTCGGAGCGCGTGCTCTTCGTCGACGGCGGCACCACCCCAGCGCCGCTCATCGAGTTCGTGCGGCAGAACTCCGGCGACTTCGCGTGGGACGAGGGCGGCTTCGCGTTCGAGCGTGACGTGTTGTCAGACGGCGGCCTGTCGGCGTGGCAGCCGTTCTCCGACTTCAACATGCCGGTGCCGCAGAGTCCGCTGCGCAGCGCCCAGGTCGTCACGGGCATCGAGCGTAACTCGGCGAGGTCCTTCTACCTGCTCCGCCCCGACCGCCAGCTCCTCCCGTACATCCCGGTGGGCATGTCCGACCACCTCGCCACCGGCGTCTTCGCGCCGTGCCCGTCGGGAGGCGCGCTGCTCCAGCTGAGCTCTGGCTTCGACCCCGCCTCCGGCCGCACCCTGCCGGTCGCGGTGTGTCGCGACGGCGACGCCGGCACGCCGCTGAGCCTCACGCTCCGCGCCGAGACCGGCATGGGCGGCGTCGAGCGAATGAAGGCCGCGCAGTACGTCACCGACCTCGTGCCGTTCCAGCGGCCCGTCGTCTCGGCCACCACCACGCCCTTCGTGCGCGCGCACGCCTCCATCAACGGCCTGGCGTGGCTGTCGCTCGACTTCGACGCGCTGTCGTTGCCCGCGGGCGCGAACCTCGCCGACCAGGCGCTCCACGCGATGGTGCTCGATCGCCAGCCCGACACCATCGTCTACGTCGGCCCGCTGGGCGGCGTGGTGGTGACCGCCGAAGGCGTCTTCTACGGCCAGGAACCGCAGCTCGGCCTGAGCGCGAACTTCGATCCGAAGCCGTTCAACCTCCTCGGCGTCTTCGAGAACCAACCGAACTGGTTGATGACCGACCGCGGGCTGACCGATCTCTCGAGCGTCACCATGGGCGGTACGCCGACTGACTTCGCGTTCGCCGATGGCGGCCCGGGCGTCACCCTCGTCACGCCCGCGACCGGCTTCAAGCTGGCCCTCAAGATCGACGGCGTCGACCACGACGTCGCGCTCATCGCGTCGGGCGACAAGTTCTGGGCGGGCGACGTGACGAGCGCGCGCGTGCCGTTCTCGAGCCCGGCGCTCATCGCGCCCATCTTCGTGCCGCAGGCGGGCGTGCCGCTGCGGTCTCTCGCGCTGGTGCGCCCCGAGCCGACCGACGGCGGCCAGAGACCCGGGCTGCGCGGCTTCCTCACCACCAACACCACGGTGATGGAATTCACGAGCGAAGACCTGGTGCGCTGGAACCTCACGCCGGTCGTCGCGCCGCCGGGCTCGCAGCTCCCCCTCGAGGTGTGGGCGGAGGACAGCGTCGGGCGCGTCGGCACGCGCGACGGCATCGTGTGGTCGCTCCCGATTCGCGTCGCGTTGACCGAGCCGCTCACCGCGGCCGATGGCGGCGTGCTCCTCGCCGACGACTTCGCCCGCCACTGCGGCGCCACCTTCGCCACCACCCGCGAGGGCCTCTTCACGCTCGAGGCCGTCGACGGCGGGCGGCCCCGCTGGGTGAGCGTGGCGGCGGTCAACGCGGCGCTCGACAACACCAACGGCCTGCGCCTCTTCACTGCGAACACCCCGCAGGGTGGCCTGCTCTACGTGACCACCCGCACCGGCCAGGTGCTGCAGGTCACCCACTCCGGCCCCTGCCCGTGAGGTAAGGAGCGCGTCTCATGCGCTCCCGCCTCGTCCTCGTCTCCGCGCTCGTCACCCTCGCCGCGTGCGGCTCGCCCACGGGCATGCCCGACGCGGGCGGCTGCACCGACTCCGGCAAGACGCCGCCCAACCTCCTCGAGAACCCCGGCTTCGAGTGCGACACCAGCCCGGCCACGTGGTCGGCCATCTTCGGCAAGCTCGACTTCGTCTCAGGCGGTCGCAGCGGTCGCGCGGCGCAGGTGACGGTCGACGCGACCGGCGGCCGCTTCACCTACGCGAAGGAGTTCGCGCCCAACCCCGGCACGAAGAGCTACTGCTTCACCGCGTGGAAGGCGGGCACCGCGCCGTTCATTCGCATGCGCGTGCTGCGCGACTTCAACGGCTCGGTGCAGGAAGTGGCGTTCAGCGACCAGAACTTCAGCGACTTCCGCAAGATTCCCACGCAGAAGGTGACGGCCGACAACGCGCCCAAGCTGTTGCTGGTGTTCGAGGTGCAGACCAACCGCACCGACGGCATGAACGCCATGCCCGGGCAGACGATGCTCATCGACGACGTCGACGTGTGGGAAACGACGAGCAACTGCAACGAGCGCTAAGCCAACACAAGGTTCCCTCTCCTCTCGAAGAGGAGAGGGTCAGGGTGAGGAGTAACCCTCAAGGCTGCAGCGCGATGGTCTCGAGCACCGTGAGCCGCGCGGCACCCGAGAACCACAACGCGTACATGACGATGGTCCCATTCGCGCGCTCGTAGCGCTGCGCGACGAACGACTGCTGCAGCACCGTCTGCTGCGTCGCGGTGATCAACGTCTCCGCGTGACCGCCGAACGCCGTGAGCTCGGTCTTCACCTGCGCCGCCGTGCGCGGGCCGGTGTCGACGAGATCGCCATACGGCTCGAGGCGCTTCCACCCGTTGAGCACGCTGGCCACCTTGGTGTTGGGCACGAAGTCCTGCGCGCCGTACGCGCGGTAGTTGACCTGCTTCCACTGCGGCAGCGCCGCCGTCACGGAAGCGCGCGCGTTCACCAGCGCGGTCAAATCATCAGGCGAGCTGAAGAGCTGCACGCTGCGCCAGGGCAGGGCGCACCGCGTGACGGGGTACCACGCACCGCACGCCTCGGCGTCGGTCGCGCCCGAGGGCAGGGCGTCGAGGCAGCTCTGCACGCTCGCCTCGCACTGCAGCGGCGGCCAGGTCTGCTCGACGTCGTCGCGCGTGATGGCGATGGTCTTCACGCCGACGCCCAGCACCGCGGTCTTGGTCTTCGCGCCGGTCGAGGTGGTGGTGGTGAAGCTGATCAGCTCTCCGCTCTCGTCGCACGCGTCGCGCAACGCGGTGAAGGGCAGGTCGACGTTCCACTCGTCGGTGGTGCCCGCGCGGCGCGTCGCCGGCCAGCTCGCGCCGTCGGCGGTCTTGATACCCAGCGCCGCGCCGCCCGTGGTGCGCACCAGCGCGCGGTACGTCAACGCGTCACCGACCGCGATGGCCCGCACGTCAGACCGCACGAAGATCGAAGTGGACCCGCTCGGCGAGGCGAACGACGGCGCCAGCGTGAGGCTGACCACCGCCGGCTTCACGCTCGCGCTCGCCGGCCGCACCGCCACGAAGAACCGAATGCCCGCCGCCGCCGAGTTGAGCTCGGAGTTCGCGTCGAACACGACCTCGAAGGTCCGCGCGCTCAACGTCTGCGCCGCGCCGAACGGGTCGTCGAACACCCACGAGTTCACGCCCTCGAGGTTCTGGCTCGCGCGCCCGCGCAGCACGAAGACCGTTCGTCCGTCGCGCACCTCGGGGCTCAGCGTCGGCCGCACCCAGACCGTCAGCGACGGCACCGCGACCCTGAGCTCGCCGGTCAGCGCGTCGACCTCGACGCCGGTCTCGTCACCCTCGGCGGTCGTCGCGAGGTTCGGCCCGCACGCCCCGAGCACCACCAGCACCGTCACCCACGCTGCGTTTCGCATCATGGGGCCCACCTACATAGTCCCACCCCGCGCGTACAGGACTGCCTCGGGTCGGCGTCGCGTGGAGGTTTCACCCGCTTCACCCCGCGCGATGTGCCGCAAAACTTTCGCTCACGCCCGGCCAGCAATTCGCTTGGAACGGCGCATTTGCTGTGACAAATCGCGCAACCCGAACGTCGCGCAAAAAAGCCGTGCGAGCCGGAGAGCACACAAAAAATGCACCGAACGAAGTCGTCCCCCACTTTGATCGCGGCGCTGGGTGTCTGCCTGATCGCCGTGAGCGCGTGCCGGCCTGACGGCGCGAAGCAGACCCTGCCGGGCAAAGAACTCTACGCCGCGTGCGTGAGCTGCCACGGCCCCGAGGGCTACGGGCAGGAGAAGATCGCTGCGCCCGCCATCGCCGGTCTCCCGGCCTGGTACGTCGAGGCGCAGCTGGTGAAGTTCCGCACCGGCGTTCGCGGCGCGCACCCCGATGACCTCGAGGGTCTGCGCATGCGCCCGATGTCGCGCCAGATGATGGACGAGGGCGAAGTGAAGTCGGTCGCCGCCTACGTCTCGAGCCTCACGCCGAAGAAGCAGACGCCCACGCTCAAGGGTGACGCGGCTGCGGGCGCGGCGTCGTACGCCACCTGCCTCGCGTGCCACGGCCCCGACGGCAAGGGCAACCAGGCGCTCAACGCGCCGCCCATCGCCGGCCAGTACGACTGGTACCTCGTCTCGCAGCTCCACAAGTTCAAGAAGGGCATCCGCGGCGCGAACCCGAAGGACGTCACCGGCGGCCAGATGCGCCCGATGTCGATGACGCTCGCCGACGACCAGGCCGTGCTCAACGTGGTCGCCCACATCCAGACCCTGGCGAAGTGAGGAACACCGTGGCCGAACAGACCAACCCCGATTCCCTCTCGACCACCATCTTCGTGCTGGTGGCTGGCGGCGCCGTCGCGTTCTTCGCGGTGGTCGCCATCTTCGTCCTCAGGTGACCGACATGGACATGCTCGCTCAATACGTCGAGTCCGGCTCGAGCTTCTCCGGCGACATCGACCACATCATCATCCTCATCACCCTGATCGTCGGGTTCTGGTTCCTGCTCGCCGAAGGCGTGCTGTTCTACCTGATCCTCCGCTACTCGGCGCAGGAAGGGGTGCGCGCCCAGTACATCGCCGGCGAAGACCCGAAGGAGAAGCGGTGGGTGGCCATTCCCCACTACATCACCCTCGCGTTCGACGTGTGGATCATGATCGCCGCGGTCCGCGTGTGGCAGGACGTGAAGCAGACGATGCCGCAGGCCGACGAGACGGTGCGCGTCATCGCCCAGCAGTGGGCGTGGACGTTCGTGCACCCCGGCGCCGACGGCAAGCTCGACACCGCCGATGACATTCGCGTCGTCGACGAGCTGCACGTGGTGAAGGGCAAGACCTACCACTTCGAGCTGCAGAGCCGCGACGTGCTCCACAGCTTCTCGGTGCCGGTCTTCCGCTTGAAGCAGGACATCATTCCCGGCCGCACCATTCGCGGCTGGTTCAAGCCCACCGTCACCGGCGGCTTCGACATTCAGTGCACGGAGATCTGTGGCATCGGCCACGGCATCATGCCCGCGCGCGTGATCGTCGAGACCCCCGAAGACCACGCCGCCTGGGTGGTGAGCCAGACCCCGGCCAGCGCCGCCCTCGTTCCGAACTCTCCGCCCACGCAGTTGGGAGGCATGCCATGAGCAGCACCGCGACGCCCACGCACGACGAACACGGCCACGGCCACGGCGCAACCGCCGGCGGCTGGGACGACCCGCACGGCCACGGCGGCCACGCCTCGCACGACGAGCACCACGCCGAGCCGAACTTCTTCCTCAAGTACTTCTGGTCGACCGATCACAAGATCATCGGCATGCAGTACATGTTCACCGGCATGTTCATGGCGTTGATCGGCGGGTTCGCCGTCTACGTCTTCCGCATGCAGCTCGCGTTTCCCGGCATGAGCGTGCCGCTCTACGGCCGCGTCACGGCGACCGACTACAACGCGCTCGTCACCACGCACGGCTCGGTGATGATCTTCTGGGTCGCGATGCCGGTGCTGATCGCCGCGCTGGGCAACTACCTCATCCCGCTGATGATCGGCTGCGACGACATGGTGTTCCCGCGGTTGAACCGCTTGAGCTACCAGCTGTTCCTGATCAGCGCGATCGTGCTCATCGCCTCGTTCTTCGTCGACGGCGGCGCGTTCGGCGGCGCGTGGACCAGCTACCCCCCGCTCTCGGCCAAGGCTGAATACAACCTCACCCCGCACGGCGCGCCGATGTGGCTGCTCGCGGTCGCGCTGGAGTTCGCCGCGTTCCTCCTCGGCGGCATCAACTTCGTCACCACCGTGATGAACAGCCGCGCCAAGGGCATGAAGATGTTCGACGTGCCGATGGTGGTGTGGATGATCATCATCGCGTCGATTCTCTTCATGGCCTCGGTCGGCCCGCTCATCGCCGGCGCGGTGATGCTGCTGTTCGACCAGACCATCGGCACGGCGTTCTTCGACCCCAACAAGGGCGGCGACCCGGTGCTGTGGCAGCACCTCTTCTGGTTCTTCGGTCACCCCGAGGTGTACGTGGTGCTGCTGCCGGCGATGGGCATCGTCGCGGAGATCATCACCACCTTCAGCCGCAAGAAGCTCTTCGCCTACAAGACCGTGCTGTACACCGCGGTCGGCACCGGCGCGCTCTCGTTCTTCGTGTGGGCGCACCACCAGTTCATCGCCGGCATCGACCCGCGCATGGCGAACATCTTCTCGGTCACCACGCTGCTCATCTCGATTCCCGTCGCGGAAATGGTCTTCGTCTACATCGCGACGCTGTTCGGCGGCTCGATTCGGCTCACCACGCCGATGCTGTGGGCGCTGGCCTTCATCGCCGAGTTCCTCCTCGGCGGCGTGACCGGCATCTTCCTCGGCGCGTCGGGTTCCGACATCTACTTCCACGACACGTACTTCGTGATCGCGCACTTCCACTACACGTTCTTCCCCATCGCGTTCATCGCCAGCTTCGCGGCGCTGACCTACTGGTTCCCGAAGATGTTCGGGAAGCACCTCAACGACACGTGGGGCAAGGTGCACTTCTGGGGCACGATCATCCCCTTCAACTTCATCTTCATTCCGCTCTTCCTGCTCGGGGCGCGCGGTGATCACCGCCGCATCTACGACTACACGCACTTCCCCGACCTGATGAAGCCGGGCATGCAGGACCTCCGCATCCTCGCGACGCTGTCGCTGGTGGTGCTGCTGCTGGTGCAGTTCGTCTTCCTGGCGAACTTCTTCTACAGCATGGTGAAGGGCCCGAAGGCGGAGTCGAACCCGTGGAAGGCGAACACCCTCGAGTGGCAGACGCCCTCGCCGCCGCCGCACGGCAACTTCCCCGACGGGCTGCCCACCGTGTACCGCGGGCCGTACGAGTACAGCCACCCCGAGCGCCAGGACGACTACTGGCCGCAGAACGTCGCGAGCTAAGCCATGAGCGCCTTCCCTCGACCCATCGCAACCACCCGCAGCGCCACCGGCATCTCGACCGGCAAGCTCGCGGTGTGGTGGCTCATCGCGTCTGAAATCGTCATCTTCGGTGGCGTGCTCGGCAGCTACCTGATGCACCGCATCGGTCACCCCGAGTGGGCCAGCCACGCCGAACACACCAACACCTGGCTGGGCGCCTTCAACACCATCGTGCTGCTCAGCTCGTCGCTGTCAGCGGTGCTCGCGCACAACGCGGCCGAGCTGAAGGACGGCAAGGCCGCCGCCAAGTACCTGTGGTTCACCATCGGCGGCGCGCTGACCTTCCTCGTCGTGAAGTCGTTCGAGTGGACCCACGAGATCAACGCCGGCCTGACCATCACCAGCCACCCGTTCTGGTCGTTCTATTACACGGCCGCCGGCATCCACGGCATGCACGTGCTGGTGGGCGCCATCATCATGGCGGTCATCGCGATGGACGCGGCCAAGGGCAAGGACCTGCAGCGCGTCGAAGCGGTCGGCCTCTACTGGCACTTCGTCGACATCGTGTGGATCTTCCTCTTCCCGCTTCTCTACATCAGCAAGTGAGCCGCCATGTCTGACGCCAAGCACGAAGATCACAGCAAGCACTACATCAAGATCTGGGTGGCGCTCCTGGTGCTGCTCATGGTGTCGCTGGTGCCCGCGCTGGTCGCCCAGCAGATGCACCTCAACATCACCGGCATCGTGGTGACGACGGCCTTCGCGGTCGCCTTCGTGAAGGCGTACCTCGTCATCAAGCACTTCATGCACCTGACGGTGGAAAAGAAGTACGTCGGGTTCCTGATGCTCACCATGCTCGCGTTCATGCTCGTCTTCGTCGGCGGCGTGTCGCCCGACGTGATGAAGCACGAGGGCCAGCGCTGGTCGAACGACGCCGCGAAGAAGGTCGTCGAAGACGGCCTGATGGAAGAGAAGAGCGGCGAAGAGCACCACGGCGGCGAAGAGAAGCACTGACCGCCATGGAGGCTGCCCTGACGCGCCCGCCAGACGAGACGGCGAACCGGCCGGTGGTGCCGAGCGCGGTGCTGGGCACCCTCTTCTTCGTCGTCGCCGAGGTGATGCTCTTCTCGGGCATGATCTCCGCGTTCACCATCAGCAAGGCCGGTGCGCTGCCGGGCACGTGGCCCATGCCGGGCCAGCCACGCCTGCCGGCCGAGGCCACCGCGCTCAACACCGGGCTCCTCCTTCTGTCCGGCGCGCTGCTGTTCGTCGCGCACCGCCTCTACACGCGGCAGTCGAACCTCGCGCACTGGGTCACGCTCTCGTCGTGGGCGCTCGGCGCCGGCTTCGTCGCGCTGCAGGGCGTCGAGTGGGTCGCGCTCATCAAGGCGGGGCTGACGCTCAAGAGCTCGCCGCTCGGCTCGTTCTTCTTCCTCATCGTCGGTGGCCACGCGCTGCACGCCGTCGCGGCGCTCGGCGCGCTGTTCGTCGCGTGGGTGCAGATGGCGCGCGGCAAGCTCGGCCGCGGCTACTTCTTCGCCGTGCAGACCTTCTGGTACTTCGTGGTGCTGCTCTGGCCCGTCATCTACGCGCGGGTGTACTTCTGATGAGCGCGCCGCTGCTCACCCTGGCGTGCGCGGTGCCTCCGCTGGCTTGCGCCGTATGCGGTGCGGGCAACGACCCGGCCCAGGGCTCGTACGTGGTGATGAGCTTGATCATCTCCTTCCTCCCGCTGGCGATGCTCGGAGGCATCGTGGTGTGGGTGGTGAGGTCAGCGCGCCAGGCCGAGCGCGCCGAGAAGGCAGACGCTGGAGCGCCCCCGGCAAGCGCCCCCGACCAGGCATGACCGCCGTGTCGACCCAGCCCGCGAGCCAGCCCTCGGGCGACGCGCCCACGCCCACCGGCTGGAAGCCGTACCTGCTCGCGTTCGCGGTCGGCGCCGTCATCCTCACCGTGATGCCGCTGGTGCAGACGCGCTTCCTGAAGGCGCCGCCGCCGGTGCTGCAGCTCGAGCCGTGGCAGGCCGGCGCCGTCGCCAGCACCCAGTTGCAGGGCAAGGTCACGCTGCTCACCGTCGAGGTCGGCCCCTGCGCGCAGGACTGCCTCGAGCGCCAGCAGGCCTTCGCCGCGCTCGACCCGCACCTGAGCGACCTCGGCGACGGGGTGGTGCTGGTGACGTTGACCGACGAAGCCGCGGCGGGCGCGGTGCAGCAGCTCGCGTCGAAGGCGGCCGGCTCACGCTGGAAGCTGGGCTCGACCGACGACGCGCTGATGACGCAGCTCCAGAAGGGGCTCACCCAGTTTCTCGGCGCCGAGAACCGCGAGTTCGCGCGCTCCCACTCGCTGGTGCTGATCGACCAGAACGACGCCGTGCGCGGCTACTGGCAGGGCGACGTGGTGGGGCGCGGCAACGCGGTGAACGCAGCGCGGTTGCTCGCCAAGAAGGGCCCCCAGCCGTGACGCATTTCCTGGGCGGGGCGGGGTCGGACAAGACCATTTTTCAACACGCAGAAGATGCACTCTCGCGCTCGGAAGTCCGGCGTCGCGCGGCCGAATAAAGAGATGTAACCCTCGCGCGGATTTTAGTACGTGCCGCTGCCTCCAAGAGGTCGACACCATGGCTCAGATTTTTCCCCGGTGGACCAACCAGACCCCGATGCTCATCACGGTGGGATCGCTCGCTGGCCTCAGCGCGGTGATCTTCGCGGTGTACTGGTGGGCTTCGCCGTCGCACACCGACGTCGGCTACGCGCCGAAGCAGCCCGTCGCCTACAGCCACCAGCTGCACGCCGGTGAGTTGAAGATCGACTGCCGCTACTGCCACTTCATGGCCGAGCAGGGCCCGCACGCCGGCGTGCCGCCGACGCAGGTCTGCATGAACTGCCACGCGCAGGTGAAGAAGGGCAGCGAGAAGCTCAAGCCCATCTACGACTCGTGGGCCGACGGCAAGGGCGAGAAGAGCGTCGAGTGGGTGCGCATCCACAAGCTCCCCGACTACGCGTACTTCAACCACAGCGCGCACCTCGCGCTGGGCGTCGGTGAGAACCGCGCCGCCATCGGCTGCGAGACGTGCCACGGCCGCATCGACACGATGGAAGTGGTGCGCCAGGTCTCGCCGCTCTCGATGGGCTGGTGCATCGAGTGCCACAGCGACCCGGGCCCCAACCTCCGCCCCGTCGGCGCGGTGACCACCATGGGCTGGTCGGCCGACCTCGGCTGGCGCGAGCAGCAGAAGAAGATCGCGGCGACGCTGCACCCGCCCGGCTCGCTGTCGCAGGCCCAGAAGTTCGTCGACGGCCACTACCAGACCTACGCCACGGCCGGCTGCTCCGGCTGCCACCGCTGATCTTCACAGACTCGAGAGACCGACCATGAAGCGAGATCCCTACGCTCCACTGCGCGAATCGATGAGCGAGACGCCCGAGTACTGGCGCTCCATCGAGCACAAGAACCTCGACGAGGCGGTGCAGAAGCACGTCGACGTCGAGTTCCCCAACGGCGCGGCCCCGGCCGAGGGCTGGAACCGCCGCGACGCGCTGAAGATCGCCGGCGCGTCGCTCGCGCTCGGCTCGCTGGCTGGCTGCGAGAAGCTGCGCCGCGACCCTGACGAGATCCTCCCGTTCGTGCGTCAGCCCGAGGGCTACGTGCCGGGCAACGCGCTCAACTACGCGACCGCCATGCAGCGCTCGGAAGGCGCGGTGGGCCTGCTCGCCGAGGCGAACTCCGGCCGCCCGACCAAGCTCGAGGGCAACCCGCTGCACCCCGACTCGCTCGGCACGACCGACGTGTGGGCGCAGGCCGAGATCCTCAAGCTGTACGACCCGCAGCGCAGCAAGTCGCCGCTCAAGGCCGGCGCCGCCGCGAAGTGGGAAGAGTGGGACGCGTTCGCCAAGGACCACTTCGGCAAGCTGGTCGCCGACGCGGGCAAGGGCCTCGCGTTCCTGGTCGAGGAAGATCTCGGCCCCACCTTCGAGCGGCTGCTCTTCAAGCTGCCGCAGGCGCGCGTGGTGCGGTTCGACCCGCTCTCGCCCGACAACGCGCTGCAGGGCGCGCAGCTGGCGTTCGGCGCTGGCGCGCGCACCCAGGTCGACCTGAGCAAGGCGAAGGTCGCCTTCTCGCTCGACAGCGACTTCCTCGCCTCCGGCCCCGGGCACCTCGCGCACGCGCGGGCGTTCGGCAAGTCGCGCGCGGTCGACAGCAAGGAAGACCTCGCGAAGATGCTGCGGCTCTACGTCGCGGAATCGGTGTTCAGCACCACCGGCACCAACGCCGACCACCGCCTGCGCATCTCGGCGGGCGAGGGCATCTCGGTGCTGAAGGCGCTCGCGGGCGCGCTGGGCCTGGCCGAGCTCGCGGCCGGCGGCGCGGAGCTGCCCGAAGCGCAGAAGAAGTTCGTCGCGGTGCTCGCCAAGGACCTCGCGGCCAACAAGGGCGCCTCGGTGCTCTTCGTCGGTGAGCGCCAGCCGGCGGCGGTGCACGCGCTGGCCAACGCCATCAACCACGCGCTGGGCAACGTCGGCACGGTGGTCAACGTCAGCTTCCCCGACGCGCCCCTGCCTCGCGTCAGCATGTACGAGCAGCTCGAGGCCCTCACCAAGTCGATGGGCACCGACGTCACCACCGTGGTGTGCGTCGAGCAGAACCCGCTCTACACCGCCCCCGCCGCGCTCGGCTTCGCCGCCGCGATGGGCAAGGTCACCTTCGTGCACTGCGGCGTGCTGCCCGAGGAGACGGGCATCAAGGCCAACTGGCACCTCCCGACCGCGCACTTCCTCGAGAGCTGGGGCGACGCCCGCTCGTGGAACGGCACCGTGTCGCTGGTGCAGCCGCTCATCCTCCCGCTGCACGGCGGCCGCGCGGGCCTCTCGCTCGTGGCGCAGATGGTCGGCGAGGCCGAGACGGGCGACCGCAAGCTCGTCGAGGGCACGTGGCTGGGCAAGGGCCTGGCGGACGTGAAGGCGTGGCGCAAGGCGCTGCACGACGGCGTGGTGCCGAACACCGGCAAGGCCGGCGGCGCCGCCGAGGTGAAGACCGCCGAGGTGCTCGCCGCGGTGGGCGCGGTGAAGGCCACCACCGCCAGCAAGGACTCGCTCGACTTCATCGCCGTCGAGGGTCACCTGCGCGACGGCCGCCTCTCGAACGTCTCGTGGCTGATGGAGCTGCCCGAGACGATGTCGAAGCTCAGCTGGGACAACGCGGCGCTCATCTCGCCGACGCTGGCCCGCGAGCTCGGCGTCGAGAGCGCGATGAAGAAGAACGCCTACGTGTCCGACGTGGTCGAGATCTCGGCCGGTGGCCGCTCGATCAAGGCGCCGACCTTCGTGGTGCCGGGCCTGCCGACGTACTCGGTGGTGATGACCCGCGGCTACGGGCGCACCTGGGGTGACGTGGCGATCGGCGTGGGCGTCGACGCGAACGGCCTGCTCGAGCGCGGCGGCGTGGTGACCGGCGTGAAGATGACGAAGTCGGGCAGCACGCAGGTGCTCGCCTCGACGCAGGACTTCTTCAGCGTGCCGGGCAACCCGTTCCACGAGGTGACCTTCGCGCAGGGCTCGGCCGAGGCGCCGGGCAAGCCCGAACGCAACCTCGGCCTGTCGACCCGCCAGCTGTTCCGCTCGGCGTCGGCCGCGGAGTACGCGAAGGACGGCGCGAAGTTCGCGCGCGAGGGCGACATGCCCGAGAAGCTGGTGCAGCTCGGCACGCCGAAGAACCGGCCGTCGAAGCCGCTCCAGCCGACCAACGAGATCACCTACGAAGGCCAGCAGTGGGGCATGGTGATCGACCTGAGCGCGTGCATCGGCTGCAACGTGTGCGCGATCGCCTGCGTCGCCGAGAACAACATTCCGGTGGTCGGCCGCGAGCAGGTGCTGCTCGGCCGCGAGATGCACTGGATCCGCGTCGACCGCTACTTCACCGGTGACGTCGACACGCCGCGCGCGGTGCACCAGCCGGTCAACTGCATGCACTGCGAGAACGCGCCGTGCGAGCCGGTGTGCCCCGTCGCCGCGACCGTGCACGACGAAGAGGGCATCAACTCGATGGCCTACAACCGCTGCATCGGCACGCGGTACTGCGCCAACAACTGCCCGTACAAGGTGCGCCGCTACAACTACCTCGACTTCACCCACACCGGTGACTTCGTGGTCGAGAAGGGCCAGCCGTGGCCGTTCAACGGCGACCCGAACGTCGACTGGAAGGCGCGCCAGAACACGCTGAAGCTGCAGCGCAACCCGGACGTCTCGGTGCGCTACCGCGGCGTGATGGAAAAGTGCACGTACTGCGTGCAGCGCATCGACGAGGCGAAGATCGCCGCCAAGCGCGCGGGGCACGATCGCAAGAAGCTGCCCGACGGCGCCGTGACGCCGGCGTGCGCGCAGGCCTGCCCGACGCAGGCCATCACCTTCGGCAACATCAACGACCTCGAGTCGCGCGTGGCGAAGCTCAAGCAGTCCGAGCGCAACTACGAGATGTTGCAGGAACTCAACGTTCGGCCGCGCACCACGTACCTGGCGCGCGTTCGCAACGAGAACGAGGAGCTCAGCTAAGCCATGGCCACCGCAACCTCCGTCACGCTTCCTGATGACCCGATGCTGCGCGGTGACGTCGTGCTGCCCGACGTCATCGAGGGTCGCGAGCCCCTCGTGCGCGGCCCGCACGACTTCCACGCCGTCACCGAGATGGTGTGCAAGGTCAACGAGGCGCCGCTCAAGGCGACTCCGAAGCCGTTCCTCTTCGGCCTGTCGCTGGCCGGCGCGGTGCTCGCCATGTTCGGCGGCTACATCGGCTACCTGCTGTGGGAAGGCCCGGGCATCTGGGGCAACAACAACCCCGTCGGCTGGGCGTGGGACATCGTCAACTTCGTGTTCTGGGTCGGCATCGGCCACGCCGGCACGCTGATCTCGGCGATCCTGTACCTCTTCCGCCAGAAGTGGCGCACGTCGATCAACCGCTACGCCGAGGCGATGACCATCTTCGCGGTCATCTGCGCGTCGAGCTGCGTGGCGCTGCACACCGGCCGCGTGTGGATGGACTACTACCTCTTCCCCGTGCCCAACCAGATGGGCCTGTGGCCGAACTTCCGTTCGCCGCTGGAGTGGGACGTGTTCGCCGTGAACACGTACTTCCTCGTCTCGCTGCTGTTCTGGTTCACCGGCCTGGTGCCCGACTTCGCGACGCTGCGTGACCGCGCGACCGTGCGCTGGCGCCAGGTGTTCTACGGCGTGCTCTCGCTCGGCTGGCGCGGCTCGATGCGCCACTGGGTGACGTACGAGAAGGCGTACCAGATCCTCGCGGCCTTCTCGGCGCCGCTGGTGCTCTCGGTGCACACCATCGTCTCGTTCGACTTCGCCGTCTCGCAGCTGCCCGGCTGGCACACCACGATCTTCCCGCCGTACTTCGTGGCCGGCGCCGTGTTCTCGGGCTTCGCGATGGTGCAGACGCTGATGCTGCCCGCGCGTCACTGGCTCGGTCTGAAGGACCTGGTGACCGCGAAGCACATCGAGAACATGAACAAGATCATTCTCGTGACGGGCAGCCTCGTTGGCTACGCGTACGCGATGGAGATCTTCATCGCCTTCTACTCGGGCAATGACTACGAGGGCTTCACGTTCATCAACCGCACGTCTGGCCCGTACTGGTGGGCGTACTGGATCATGGTGAGCTGCAACGTGATCACCCCGCAGCTCTTCTGGTTCCGGAAGATCCGCACCTCGGTGGCCTGGAGCTTCGGCCTCAGCATCTTCGTGAACATCGGCATGTGGTTCGAGCGCTTCGTCATCACCGTGACGTCGCTGCACCGCGACGCGCTCATCTCGAGCTGGGACTACTTCGTGCCGGTCACCGAGATCTTCTACCTGCTGGGCACCTTCGGCCTGTTCTTCACCTGCTTCCTGCTCTTCATCCGCTTCTTCCCGGTCATCGCGATCGGCGAGGTGAAGTCGGTGATGCCGCAGGCCAACCCGCACTGGGAAGGCTGGGAGCACGGGGCGGGTCACGGTGAAGCGGCTCCGGCCGCCGCCGCCGCGGGGGGGCACTGATCATGAGCACCAAGAACCTCTGGGGCGTGCTGGCGCAGTACGAGAACCCGCACACCGTCTACAAGGCGTGCGAGCAGGTGCGTGACGCCGGCTACGAGAACTGGGACGCGTGCACGCCGTTCCCGGTGCACGGTCTGGACAAGGCGATGGGCCTCAAGCCGTCGAAGCTGCCGTGGGTGGTGCTCGCGGTCGGCCTCACCGGCTCGACCTTCGGCCTGTTCTTCGAGTCGTACGCGATGGGCTCGCTGTACCCGATGATCGTCGGCGGCAAGCCGCTCTTCTCGCTGCCGGCCTTCGTGCCCGTTTGGTACGAGTTCACGGTTCTCTCGAGCTGCGTGACCTGCTTCCTCGCGAACTGGATCATGAACGGCCTGCCGCGCCCGCATCACCCGGCGTTCGCGAGCAAGGCGTTCGAGCGCGTCACCGACGACAAGTTCTTCATCATGATCGAGGCGAACGACCCGAAGTTCGATCTCGAGAAGACCAAGGCGCTGCTGTCGGGCGCTGGCGCGACGCAGGTCGAGGAGCTCGAGCCGTGAAGACGAAGATTGCAGTCGCTCTGACGATGGCGCTGGTCGGTTGCCGCGGTTGGGAAACCGAGGAGCGCCCGATTCACCTCATCAAGAACATGGACACCCAGGAGAAGGGCAAGGCGTACCGCCGCGACTCCACCGGGCTGTTCGCTGATGGCCGCATGATGCGCCCGCCCGTCGAGGGCACGGTCGCGCAGGGCCAGCTGATGGAAGACGACCTGTGGGAATTGGGCGTCGACGAGAAGGGTGAGCCGACCAAGGCCTTCCCCGCGTCGCTCAAGAACGGCACCTCCTTCGCCGACGGCGTCGTCGAGCGCGGCGGCAACCGCTACGCCGTGTTCTGCGCGCCGTGCCACGGCGTGAACCTCGACGGCAAGGGCACGGTCGCCGGCGCGGCGCTCGATGGTGGCCCGCGGCTCACCGTGCCGCCCGCCGACCTGCACAGCGATCGCGTGTGCATGGAGATGGTGGTCGGCAAGATCTACTCGGCCATCAAGAACGGCGTGAACATGGGCAACATGCCGAGCTACTCGGCGCAGATCTCCACCGCCGACCGCTGGGCCATCGTCGCCTACGTGAAGTCGATGGAGATGAAGAAGAACGACAAGGTCCCGATGGAACCGGGCGGCATCCAGGGGCCGGACGTGAAGGTGGCGTCGGCGGAGGCGGGCGCGCTGCTCTACAAGTCGAAGGGCTGCAACGCGTGCCACTCGATCGACGGCGCGAAGATCGTCGGCCCGACGTTCAAGGGCTTGTGGGGCCGCCAGGAAGAGACGAGCGGCGGCGCGGTCACGGTCGACGATGCGTACTTCAAGGAATCGGTGATGAACCCGATGGCGAAGATCGTCAACGGCTTCCCCCCGGCGATGCCTCCGCAGCAGGTCAACGACCTCGAGCTGCAGAGCCTGGCCCTCTACATCCAGACGTTGAAGTGAGGCGAACGTGAGCCACGCTGAGATCAAGAAGCCGGAAGACGTTGAGATTCCGCCGTCGTCGTTCCTCGCGAAGCTGCCGATGCTCGGCGGCATTCTCGCGGTCGCGGGCCTGGGCGTGACGCTCGGCAACGCGTTCGGCGAGCACAAGGCGCGGGCGATGTTCAGCTACCTGTTCGCGTTCGAGGCGGTGCTGGCCATCGCCCTCGGCGCGCTGGGCTGGCTGCTCATCGACCACACGGTGCGCTCGGGCTGGGCGGTCGTCATTCGCCGCTTCATCGAGAACATCGCCGGCACGCTGCCGGTCTTCGCGCTGTTGTGGATCCCCATCGGCCTCATCGGCTTCCACGAGCTGTACCCGTGGACGCACGAGGTCGACGACGTGCTCGAGAAGAAGCGTTGGTTCCTCACCAGCGGCTTCTGGTACGGCCGCGCGGTCATCTACCTGGCGATCTGGTCGGGCCTCGGCTGGTTCCTCTACAGCACCTCGGTGAAGCAGGACTCGCTGGGTGACAAGCCCGAGGAGCGCGAGCGCCTGGTGCACTTGATTCGCAAGGTGTGCGCCGGCGGCATCTTCATGTACGGCCTGTCGCTGAGCTTCGGCGCGGTCGACTGGATGATGTCGCTCTCGCCGCACTGGTACTCGACGATCTTCGGCGTCTATTACTTCGCCGCGTCGATGCTCGCGTTCTTCGCCTTCGTGACGCTGCTGTCGATGATGGCGCAGGGCTCGGGCGTGCTGAAGACGGCCATCACCACCGAGCACTTCCACGACATGGGCAAGTTCGTGTTCGGCTACACGGTGTTCTGGGCGTACATCGCGTTCAGCCAGTTCATTCTCATCTGGTACGCGAACCTGCCGGAAGAGACCGAGTACTACATGCTGCGGCTCGAGGGCGGCTGGGACCACATCAGCTACGCGTTGCCGCTGATGCACTTCTTCGTGCCCTTCCTCTTCCTGCTGTCGCGGCAGATCAAGCGCAACCGAGGCCTGCTGGCGGTGGGCGCGGTGTGGACGCTCGTCATGCACTGCGTCGACATCTACTGGCTGGTGCTGCCGAACTTCGTGCCGCACGGCGAGGGCCACGGTGGTGAGCACCACCCGGTGCTCGACCCGAGCTACCTCGACTTCACGGCGCTCATCGGTGTGTTCGGCGTGTTCCTCGCGGTGCTGGGCGTGCTGATGAAGCGCTCGAAGGTCATCGCGCTGAACGACCCGCGCCTGCCCGAGTCGCTCGCGCACGAGAACTACTGAGTTTTCTCAGTGCACGTGGGGGCGAGCTGGGGTGTCGTCTGACCGATGACGCCCCAGGCGCCCGTACCTCCCAGCTCGTTTCCTCCCCCGAAGCAGAAAGACAACTCGACGGCCCTCGTCCTCGCGATGGGGCTGATCGGGTTGTGCTGTTTCCCGTTCGGCGTGGTCGCCGGCGTGCTCGGCTTCGTGCAGTTGATGAAGGCGCGCAGCGAAGGCCGCTCGCCGCCGCCCATCGCCATCGTCGGCCTGGTGCTCGGCGGGGTGTCGCTCGTCATCACCGGCTCGGCGTTCGTCTTCAGCATGAAGAAGAGCGCTGAGCGCGACGCCGACACGCAGGCGCTGGTGAAGAAGCTCGAGGGCAAGCGCGACGCGAAGACGCTCGACGCCGCGACCGCGTGCGACGTGGTGCGGCTGACGCTGATGCAGACCACCACCGAGTTCTACGATTCCATCGAGTGCGCGGGCCCGCTCGAGCAGCGTGGCGAGCTGCTGGTGCTCGAGGGCGTCACGACGCACCAGAACAGCGGCAGCCGCGCGGTGACGCGCGCGTGCCTGGCGAAGGGGCGGCGCTGGTACGTGCTCTCGCGCGGCGCCGACGTCGAGTGCCCCGAGCAGGCGCCGGTGCCGAAGGGCGTGGCCCCGAAGGACGACGAAGGGCTGCTGACCGAAGAGAACGGCTGGCGCACGGCGGAAGAGGCGCGGCGCGCGAAGCAGACGGTGCTGGTGTTCGAGCAGCGCATGCAGAGCGTCGCGGACGCGGTCGACGGCTTCCTCGACGGCGACCCGTCGGAGAAGAAGTGCGACCAGAAGGTGAAGGTCGAGGAGCGCCTGCAGTACGTCGAGCGCCCGGCGATCGACTCGCCCTCGCGTGGGAATTGGGACTTCTTGTCGTCAGACGAGTTCCGCACCGCGCTCGACGGGAAACGCGAGACGGTCGATCGCGCGAAGGCCATCGACTCCATCGCCGAGGCGGGGGCGGTGGTGGGCGTGTTCGCGGCCGACAGCCAGCTGTGGCCGAAGGTCACCGGCACCAACGAGTTCGACATGGGCGAGTACGCGGGGTGGGTGGTGCTGGTCGACGTGAAGGAAGGGCGCGTGGTGTGCGCGGCGACGGTCGATGCGCGCAGCTCGGCCGACGTGTCGAGCGTGCGGTTGACCAAGCTCGAGTCGAAGGAACACGCGCTCGAGCGCGCCATCGAGAAGGACTTCCGCAGTCACTTCAAGTCGGCCGCGAACGGGGCGCTCAGGCAGATGGGCGTGAAGGCGACGTTCAGCTTCGACTTCTTCGACTGAAGAAAGAGCTCCCTCTCCTCCCGAGGAGGAGAGGGTCGGGGTGAGGAGAAACCCGCCGACCGAGGTGCGGCTGGTCTCAGGGGTCAGCACGGTGATGCGCGGGTGCGCTCACCGGCAAGCTTCACTGGGCGCTGCCTCGAGCGCCGACCCACGAATCGCCGCACTCGAGAACGTGACCGCCCCGGTCATGAGTCCCGGCACGAGCAGCGAGTGGCCGACTTGCATCAACGTCTCAGGGTGCTCGAAGCGAGCCACAACGATGCGGCCGTACTCGAGCCGCTCGCCATTGGTGAAGTGCCCGACGAGCCGGCCCGAGGGCTCGACCACGAGGAACGCCAGGTCACCGCTCTCGAAGCCGTTGGCTTCAGTGAACCAAGTCGCGCTCGCCGCCGCGAACTGAGTGACGCCATCGAGTCCGTCACCACCGGAGAGCGCCGGCGTACCGAGCTCGAACTGGAGCGGCACCGGGCTGGTGGAGTCGAGCCAGTTCAGGTTGCTCGTCTGCGAAGTCGAAGACAGGCGCCCGTCGGTGTCGAAGGTCAGCGTGCCGCTCGCGACCTCAGTCGGGAAGCCTGAGCTGCCACCCGTGAGCACGGCACCATCAACGACTGCGTGGAATTCCCACGTGCCGTTCGCGGTGTGGGTCCAGAAGATGTCTGTCGTGACAGCGCGGCCGAGCTCGGTGAAGACCTGCACCGACGACTGCGCGTTCGAGGTCGCGACCGGGTCGAGCGGGTCGTAGCTCTTCATCGACGCATCGGCGTCGAGGTTCGCGCGAATCCGCACGAGCGTGGTCGCCTTCGGCGCCATCACCCTCGGCGCGACGTGCAGCTCTCCGACGCCCACCGTGTCGTTCGGTTCTCCGACGAGTCGGTACAGCCCCGGCCCGACGAGGTGCCCATCGTCATCGAGCGTGAAGTGCCCGACGCGCGTGTAGACGATCGACCCGCGATCGCTCAGCTCGAAGAACCCCGCGCCCGCGATCGCGAGATCGAGCGGCGAGTCGGTGGGCGTGATGCGCGGCTCCGAGAACGCCCGCGCCCCGAGCGTCGACTCACACCCCGGCGGCGGCGACTCGATGGCCGCGCCACACGACGACAACAGAACGATGAGGCCGAGGCGTTGAAGCACGTGGGCTCCCGTGTCGAAAGATGCCCCGGAAGGCAAAGCAAGCAGCGCACCACCGAGCGGAATCGCAGAGGTGGAACCCAAAGCGTCACGAACGTGACGTCAGGCGACCGTCGTTCGCCCCGAATCGAAGTGGTACGAGGCCGCATGCTCCGCTGCCTCGGTGCGCTTTCCCTCACGCTGGCTCTCGTGGTCCCCGCGTCGTCGCGTGCGCAGGCCTGCCCCACGCGCCTGAGCTGGCCGACGACCGAGTGGCCCATCGCGCTGGTCGACGCGCAGGCGAAGCAGAAGGAAATCGCCGCGCTCGAGACCTACCTCTTCACGCTCACCGGCAAAGACGAAGACCGCGAAGGGCTGCGCACGGAAGGGCTCGTCATCATCAAGGGCGGGGTGCTCGTCTACGAGCGCTACGCGAAGGGCTTCGACGCGACGAAGCGGCACCTGAGCTGGTCGGTCGGCAAGTCGGTCTCGAGCACGCTCATCGGCATCGCGGTCGGCAACGGGCTGCTCTCGCTCGACGACTCGGTCTGCCAGCACCTCACCGAGTTCGCGGGCCGCCCGCAGTGCGCCATCACGGTGAAGAACGCCATCACCTTCACCACCGGCCTCGACTGGCAGGAAACCTACGAAGGCGACAGCTACCAACTGAGCTCGGTCATCGCGATGCTGTTCGGTTCCGGTCACCAGGACCAGACGCGCTTCGTGCTCGACCACAAGCTCGCCTTCACGCCCGGCACGCACTGGAGCTATTCCACCGGCGACGCGCACCTCGCCTCGGCCGTCGCCAAGCGCGCGCTCTCGAAGAAGTACGGCGACACGCCCTTCTGGCCGGCGCTGTTCGACCGCATCGGCATGTCGCGCACGGTCTTCGAAGAAGACGCGGCCGGCAACCCGCTCGGCGGCTCGATGGTCTACGCGACGCCGCGCGACTACGCGAAGCTGGGCTGGCTGTTCTTGAACGACGGCTGCTGGAACGGCGAGCGCATCCTCCCCGCGGGGTGGGTGAAGGCAGCGACCACGCCGTCCGACGGCTTCGTGGCGAGCGACGAGACGGGTGAGCCGTCGGGCTACTCGTGGTGGCTCAACGCGCCGGTGCCGCAGCGCATGCTCGCCAGCCCGTGGAAGAACTCCCCGGCCGACGCGTACGGCGCCATCGGGCACTGGGGCC
The DNA here is from genome assembly GCA_046351675.1 of Myxococcaceae bacterium. Taxonomy (GTDB): domain Bacteria; phylum Myxococcota; class Myxococcia; order Myxococcales; family Myxococcaceae; genus Archangium_A. Next base: position 25,156 of record JAXLYB010000007.1, on the reverse strand, counting down.
AGTACATCATGGTGGTGCCGTCGGCCGACCTGGTGGTGGTGCGCACCGGCGACGACCGCGACGATTTCGTCGACGAAGATCAGCTCATCACGCTGTCGCTCGCGGTGGCGCAGTGACCCGCGCGGCGGTACGAAGCGTCGTTCCCCCCGGAGGTCTCATGGTGTCTGGACGTGCGTTGCTCATCGTCGCGCTGACGGTCGTTCCGCTCGCGGCGCAGGCGGGTCCTTCGGCCCGGCTCCTTCCCGACGAGCTGCCCGGTGCGGGCGGTGGTGAGTCGGTCACGGCTCCGGCTGCGCAGGGCATCGGCTTCGGCGAGCTCTTCGTGAAGACCGCGGCGGTCGGCACGGCGGCCAGCGCGACCGGCATCCTCATCGGGGCGGGCCTCGGCACGCTGTCGAACAACCTCATCGGCGCGGCGCTGCCCGGGCTGCTGCTGCCGACCCTCATCCTCTCGCCGCTCATCACGGTGCTCGCGGCGCGCCTGATGGGCAACTGGGACGACGCTGACCGCTTCGGCTTCTGGATTCCGTTCGCCGGCGCGTTCGTCGTCAACGCGGCGGCGGTCATTCTCACCTCGCTCGTCTTCAACGTCGCGGTGGGCATCACCAACCCGCTCTCGCTGATGGTCTTCGCGCTCGCCGACGGCGTGTTGATGAGCGGCGCCACCACCGGCCTGATGGCGCTGACCGAGAAGAAGAAGGTCAGCACCGTGCGCTCGTTCGCGCCGGGCGTCACCGACACCACCTTCGTCGCGCTGCAGGAGGTCGCGTTCTGATGCGCGCTCTCCTCACCCTCGCGCTCGTCGTCGCCACGCCGGCGCTCGCGGCCCCGTGCCCGACCCGCGCCAGCTGGCCCACCGCCGAGTGGCCCAGGCAGCTGGTCACCGGCAAGGACGCGGCCATCAAGGACCTCGAAGACTTCGCCTTCACGCTCGTCGGGCAGGACGGCGAGCGAAAGGGCTACCGCACCGACGGCCTGGTCATCATCAAGGGCGGCACCATCATCTACGAGCGCTACGGGCGCGGCTTCGGCGAGACCAACCGCCACCTGAGCTGGTCGGTCGCCAAGAGCTTCTCGAGCGCGCTGGTCGGCGTCGGCGTGAAGGAAGGCGTGCTCAGCCTCGACGACTCGATCTGCAAGCACCTGCCCGAATACGAGGGCCGCCCGCAGTGCGCGATCACCGTGAAGGACGCCATCACCTTCGGCACCGCGCTCGACTGGCAGGAAGAGTACGAGAACAACCCGTACCAGGTGAGCTCGGTCATCGCGATGCTGTTCGGCTCGGGCCACCAGGACCAGCTCAAGCACATCGTCGAGCACAAGCTGGTCGCCGAGCCGGGCAAGCGCTGGAGCTATTCGACCGGTGACGCCGAGCTCGCGTCGGCCGTCGCCAAGCGCGCGCTCGCGAAGAAGCACGGCACCGAGGCGTTCTGGAAGCTGCTCTTCGACCCCATCGGCATGGGCCAGACCGCGTTCGAAGAAGACGCGAAGGGCACGCCGCTGGGCGGCTCGATGGTCTACGCGACGCCGCGCGACTTCGCGAAGTTCGGCTGGCTCTTCTTGAACGACGGCTGCTGGAACGGGCAGCGCATCGTGCCCGAGGGCTGGGTGAAGGCGAGCACCACCGGGTCCGACGTGTTCCACGACACGGCGCCCGATTCCGAGACGACGCCCAGCGGCTACGCGTGGTGGCTCAACCAGCCCAGCCCCAAGCGCAACAAGGACAAGCCGTGGAAGGACCTGCCCGACGACACCTTCGCCGCGCTCGGGCACTGGGGGCAGCGCATCGTCGTCATCCCCTCGCTCGACATCGTGGTGGTGCGCACCGGTGACGACCGCGCGGGCAGCATCGACGTGAACGACCTGGTGAAGCGGTGCCTGGAGGTGGCCAAGTGAAGACGCTCTTCAAGCTGCTCGGTGTGGTGGCGGCGCTCGCGCTGTCTTCGTGCGCCAACCCCGATGGTCAGCCGTACCACACGTACGCGGCCAACGACCTCGTGCTCGCCGTCGGCAACTCCGCGCGCATGGGCTGCTCGTGCATGTTCGTGATGGAAATGCCCGAGAGCTACTGCCGCGCGTGGGTGAAGGCCTCGCCCGACGTCGCCAAGGTGACGTTCGACACGGTGAACAAGCGCGTGGAATCGACCGCGTTCTTGTCGTGGGGTGCGACGGCCCGGTTCGTCGACGAGAAGCGCGGCTGCATTCTCGAGTGAGCGCGCATGCCATCGATTCCGGGCGAAGACAGCAGCTCCGGAAGTGACAGCCAGGTCACCCAGCGCGCCTTCCTCACCAGCGCGCGGTTGAAGCTGAGCCGGCTGAGACTCGACGGCGATCTCTCGCGGCTGTTTCACCAGCTCTGTGAGATCAGCGGTCACGCGCTCGACGTGGCGCGCGTCGGGGTGTGGTTCTTCGACGACGAGAAGCAGGCGCTGCGCTGCGACGCGCTGTGGTCGGTGAAGGGCGAGGGCGTGCCGCTGCCGGTCCCCATGGCGCAGGTGCCGCACTACGTGAGCGCGGTGCGGGAACAGCGGTTCGTGGCCACCAGCGATGCGCGCACCGACCCGCTGACCGCCGAGCTCGGCGAGTACCTCCAGGCGTGGGACATCACCTCGCTGCTCGACGCCAGCGTGTACCGCAACGGACAGATCGTCGGGCTGGTGTGTCACGAGCACGTCGGGCCGGCGCGCGAGTGGAAGCGCGACGAGCGCCAGTTCGCGGCGACGGTGGCCGACCTGGTGTCGCACTTCGTCGAGGTGAATGACCGCCTCGCCGCGCAAGAGCACGCCCACGAGCTCGAGCTGAAGCTCAAAGACGCGCACCGCCTCGACGCGCTCGGGCGCATGGCCGCGGGCATCGCGCACGATCTCAACAACCTGCTGGGCGTCATCACCAACGGCGTGCAGGTGCTGCAGCGGGTGAACGATCCCGAGACGCTCCACGCGATGGAGCAGTCGGCGCGCCACGCCTCGACGCTCGTCTCGCAGCTGATGATGCTCGGCCGCAAGTCGACGCCCATGGCGATGGTGCTCGGGCTCGACCCCTTGCTGACGCAGCTCGAGACCGTCGCCGGCGCGTCGGCGCCCGCGAGCGTGAAGCTGGTGCTCGACGTCGAGAAGGGCCTCGAGGTGTGGGCCGAGAGCGCGCAGCTGCAGCAGGTGCTGCTCAACCTCCTGCAGAACGCGTTTCAGGCGATGCAGACCGGCGTGGTGGTGCTGCGGGCGCACGCGCGGCAGGGCGGCGTGAGCTTCGAGGTCATCGACACCGGCGAGGGCATCGCGCCCGACCACCTCGAGAAGCTGTTCGACCCGTTCTTCACCACGCGGCCCGGCGGGCACGGCATCGGGCTGGCGGTGGTGCAGCAGCTCGTCACGCAGCACGGCGGGGAGATCAAGGTCAGCTCCACCGTCGGCGACGGCACGACCTTTCGCATCTGGTGGCCGTCAGCGGCGCCGAAGTGAGGCTCATGGCTCAAGGGTCCTGGTGGACGCGGGTGTTGTGCTGCCCTCGCTGTGGCGGTGCGCTGGGAGACGCCGCGAAGAGCCTCGTGCGCTGCGCCGCGTGTGGCCCGTACCCCGTGCTCGCGCACGTGCCGGTGCTGGTCGCCGACCCCACGGCGTGGTGCCGCACCTGGAAGGACTCGGTGCTCGCCACGCTCGCGCAGTTCGACGCGGCCGATCGCGAGGCGGTCGCGGTGGTCGAGGCGTTCGCGCGTGATGGCGCGGCGTCAGACGTCTTCGCCGACGACTGGACGCGGCACGAGGCCGAGGGTGCGCCGCCTCCGTCGCCGGTGCGCGGCCCCGCGAGCGCGGCGCTGGCGACGTTGATGAAGCGCTGGGCGCAGGAAGGGCCCGCGGCGTGGCTCGAGAAGAAGATCGGTCGCCCGCGTGGGCTGGTCATCGAGCTCGGCTGCGGCGCGGGTGAGCGCTCGGCGGTGCTCGCCAAGCGCGCGCCCCGGCTCGTGGTGGGCGATCGCTCGCTGCGCGCGGTGCTGCACGCCCGGCGACGCGCGGCGCTCGAGGGCGGTGACGTCGAGGGTGTGGTGCTCGACGCGCAGCAGCTGCCCTTCAAGCGCGGCGTGGCCGAGGTGGTGGTGGCCGAGCACCTGGTGGATCTCCTCGACGACCCCGGCCGCTTCCTCGAGGGCGTGCGCGCCACGCTCGCGCGCGGTGGCCGGCTGTTGCTCACCACCAGCGAGCCCTCGCTCGGCACGGGCGAAGAACGGGCGCTCGACGCGCTCGCGGTCGAGGCCGGGCTGCGCGTGAAGTCGAGCGCCGACGGGCTGCCGTGGCTGCGCGTCAATTCCCCGCGCTTCGTCGAGACGTACCTCGTGCGCGCGCTCGAGCTGCGCCGCTAGCCCTCGGGCTGTGCACCGCAGATCACACCCCGCGCGGCCAAGGGTGCGTCACTGCACGGGCGCGTTCGCGAGGGCTGGTGTGCACTCGGGTTCCCATCTTGAAACGCGCGCGTTTCACTCGCACCTTGCGCGCATGACGCGCTCGTTGACCCTGGTGGTGGTGCTCTCTTCGGCTCTCTCGTTCGCGGTCGACTACGTGAACGATCCGCTCACCGCGAGCTCGATGGCGGGCCGTGGCTCGCGCGGCGGCAGCTTCGGCCCCACCGGGTGGACCGTGAGCGCCGAAGACGACACCTTCTGGTACGAGATCGACGAGGCGCTGCCGACCGCGCGCGTGGAGTTCACCATCACCGGCCTGTCCATCGGCCCGGGTGGCTCGCTCAGCGGCGCCGACCACGACATCCTCACCGTGTACCAGGCGCCCACCGGCATGCCGGAGCCCATCGCGTACGCGCCGTACTTCCGCAGCAACGACTTCAAGGCGTTCATTCGCATCTTCGGCAACCAGGAGTCGGGCCGCGAAGGCGCGATGAAGCTCGAGCTCGCGGCGTGCCCGCGCGGCAGCCCGTGGTTCCACGACGAGGCGTGCCCCGCGGGCTGTGAGATTTCGGGCATCGGCTACGCCAACGGCCGGGCGACCGACGTCGGCTGGAACGCGGCGAGCTCGTACCGCATGGCGGTGGAGTGGGGCGGCGGCGGCTTCCGCGTGTACCGCGACGGCGCGCTCATCGGCACGGTGCCGATCTCGGGCGACTACGCGCCGCGCCCGCTGCGCATTCGCTTCGGCGGCCCGCGCCACCAGGGCGTGTACCCGGGCATCGCGATGATGCCGCTGGGCATCACCATCAAGGACGTGGTCGTCACCGGCACGCCGGGCACCATGACGCCGCAGTGCGGAGCGATGCCTCCCACGGGCGGTGGCGGCGGGTCGATGCCTCCGGTCGGCGGCGGTGCGGGTGGCGGCGGTGGTGGGGCTCCCGGTGGCGCGGTCGGCGCGCTGCAAGACGTGACCGCGGCGAGCTGGGAGAGCGGCGTGTTCAGCGACCCGAATGACCTCAACGTCGAGGGCGGCCAGTCGGTCGTCTACCTGCGCTTCCCCTCGTTCCCCAACGGCGTCGACCACGCGCAGCTCGTGGTGCACACGCAAGACACGGGCTCAGCGGCTGGCGGCTCGGGGCGCGTGTGCGTGGTGGCCGACGACGCGTGGTCTGAGACGGCGATGACGTGGAGCTCGCGGCCGGCGCTCGGTGCGTGCGTGGGCGCGGAGCGCAGCGTCGACTCCGACGCCGACGTCGACTGGGACGTGACGAGCCTGGTGCAGCCCGGAAAGCGCGTGAACCTCGCCATCGTGTCGACCGATTCCAACGGCGCGCACTTCTGGTCGAAGGAAGCGGGCCGCATCGCGCCGAAGCTGGTGGTGGTCGAGTCGATGACGCCGCCGGTGGTCGACGCGGGCACCCCGGTGCAGCCGCCGGTCGACGCGGGTCAGCCCGAGCTCGACGCCGGGCAGCCGCCCATCGTCGGAGTGCCGCCCGCGGGTCAGCCGGGCCAGCAGCCCGCTCCGCTCGATGCGCCTGGCAACATCGATGCGCGCGGCGGGTGCGGGTGCTCGGGTGGCGGCGGCGTGGCGTTGCTCGCGCTGCTGGTGCCGCTGTGGTCGCGGCGGCGCGCGGTCATCGCTTCGCGCGCTCGAGGTCGGTGACGAGCCACTCGAGGTACCAGACGTAGCTCTTGCCGGGGAACCGCTCGGCGAGCGCCTCGACGCGATCGAGCAGCTCACTCTCGGCCTCGGGGCGCGCGAGGCGCGAGAGCACGATGAAGCGGTCCTTGAGCACGCGAATCGGGTCGGGCGGCGCCTGCGCGAGGCCGAAGAGGAAGAGCGCCCCAAAGAGCAGCGCGACCACCATCAAGCCGAGCCACAGGTGGGTGATCATGGCGCGCCCTCGTTCTGCTCGTCGGCTGCCGTTGCGTCTAATCTGAGGAGATGGCGATCGCCGACTACGAGAAGCTGCTCACCGCCGCGGGGTTCGAGATCGTGCAGGGCTCCACCATCGAGCCGAAGACGCGCCCGTGGAGCGCGCGCGCCAGGCGGCCGCTGGTCACCGGTCAGCGCCAGGTCGACGGCGCGACCCTCGAGGTGCAGCTGCAGGAGTCGTACACCAACAGCCGCCGCGGTCTGTCGGGAGTGGCGAGGGTGCGTCGTGCCGGGCTGGCAGGTGAAGGCTCGCTGCGGCCGCGCCTCGCGTACGGCGTGCTCCAGTCTTTTCTCTCGGGCCCCTGGCTCGCCCTCGTCTTCCTGCTGCCGCTGATGTGTGCCGGCGTGTGGATCGTCATGCTGCCCGGCGTGTTCTTGATCTGGCTGATGACGAAGGCGCTCAGCCGCGCCGACCCGATGCACGAGCTCCCCGACCTCGCCTCGCCGAGCCTTGGGTGGCGCTACGCCGTGTGGGGCGCCGACGCCGAGGCCGCGAGGCTCGCCTGGCCCACGTCGCGGCAAGACGCCCTCGTCGCGTCGAAGTGGTTCGGCTGGAGCGACGTGGCGGAGGGCACCGTCGTGCTCGACAGCTTCATCGGCTGGGGGCGAACCGATCTCTTCGCGAAGTTGATCTCCGCGGCCGAGGTCGTGGCGCGCAGCTGAGCAGGTCCTCATTCCGGCTCGTCCTTCCGCGCGTTGGCGAGCAGCTGCGCGGCGATGTCCTTCGCGCGCTCGGCGTCTCCGCCCTCGGCAGGCGTGTCGAGGAAGTCGGTCGCGCCGACGTGCACCACGTTGCGGTGCGAGGTGAGCCGCCGCCGCAGCGCGCGCCCCAGCTCGATGGGAAAGCGCCACGCCTCGGCGCCATCGAGCGGCGGCACCGGCAGGAGGTTGAACGCTGCGAGCCAGGCGTTGCGAAAGGTGAGCGCGAACACCACCTCGTCGAGCACTGGTCCGCGCGGCATCAGCCCCAGCTCGAGCAAGACGAGCGCCGGCACGAGCACCAGCAGCTGCGCCGCGATGCCGCCACACGCGATGGCGGCGCGACCGAGCGGGCTCACCTCGCCCGACCAGCGGCACCAGCCGCCGAAACCGGTGAGCACCACCTCGCTCGAGCGGCCGCCGACCGCGCGCACCACGAGCAGGTGACCGACCTCGTGCAGCAGCACCAGCGCGGTCACCGTCACCCACGTCAGCGGGTCGAACGTGAAGCCCGAGAGCAACAGCAGCCCGAGCGGGAAGGTGACGTGCAGCTTGAACGCGGTGCCGCGCCACGTGGCGATGGTGAACGCGCGCTTCATGCCAGCGCGATCTCGAAGCCGGTGCGGCCGGCCTGCCAGTCGGTGCGCGCGACCGACGCCGGCGACACGCCAAAGAGCGTGAAGTGCAGTCTGCGCGACATGAAGCCCTTCAACGCGGGCGTGAGCACGTCGCCATCATCGAGCTCGAAGGTGAAGAAGTGGAAGCCGCGCGGCTGCAGCCGGGCGTACGCGTGCTCGAGCAGCGCGCGGAAGGCCGCCGGGTCGTCGCCCTTCACCCACGGGTTCGCGAGGTACGCGTAGCGGAACTCGTGGCCCGGCTCCGGGAGCTTCGGCCAGCGCGCGAAGGTGGCGGCGAGGTTGAACCCCCGCTTCACCCACTGCATCGAGCCACGGTACTGCTCGACGCGGTAGCGCTTCACCGGTGAGGGGTCCCACACCGTGGCGCAGGCGACGAGCGTGCCGCCGTCTTCGACCACCAGCGTCTCGTCGAGCGTGAAGCCGGGCCAGTGCGCGAGGCGGTGCTCGAGCTCGCCTTGATCGAAGCGGTAGCCGAAGGGCCGCGTGCGGTGCGCCTCAGCGAGCGCGGCGGTGAGCGCGGGGAGATCGTCCGAAGTCGCGGTGCGCACCGTGAAGCGCGAGCGCTCGGGCACGCGGCGACGCGTGAGCTGCACCGACACCGCGTCGAAGCCGTGGAGCCGGTGGTACCAGGGCTGGTTGGGCCGCTTCGGCTTGCGCGTGGTGAGCGCGTTCAGCGCCGCGCGGTTGGAGCTCAAGATGCTCGTGTAGAAGGCGCGGCAGCCCGACTCGTCGCAGAGGCGATCGAACCCGTCACCGAAGAGCCGGCCGAACGCGCGCGAGCGATCGAACCGCAGGCGCAGATCTCCGAGGTAGCCGACGCGCGTGGGCGCCCCGTCGAGCCAGCCGTCGCGCACCAACGCGGTGCACATGCCGACCAGGTCTTTCGAGCCATCGTCGCCCACCCACGTGAAGGCCTGCGCGCGTTGCATCGCGTACAGCTTGAAGAAGTCGGGTTCGCGCCGGGTCGACAGCACCAGCTCGCCCTGCATCGGCACCGCGGCGAAGAGGCGCAGGCAGGCCTCGTTGTCGTCAGGGCGCGCGAGGCGGGCGGTGACGTTGGGCAAGTCCACGGAAAGACGACCGTACTCCGACCGATGAGTTTTCGAGCGACGACCGGTCTTCTCTCCAGCAACCTGACCAGGCCCCCCAACCCGGAGATGCACACCATGTCGAACCCGTTTGCGCACATCGAGCTGAACACCGACAACCTCAAGGGCAGCAAGTCGTTCTACAGCAAGCTCTTCAAGTGGAAGATCACGCCGTACCCGGGCGGCGAGGGGTACCTCGGCGTCGACACCGGTGGCACCGGCGGCGGCATGCAGCTCAAGCCGATGCCCGAGGCGCCCAACGCGTGGCTGCCGTACGTGCTCGTCGACGACGTGAAGAAGACGCTCGCGAAGGCGAAGAAGCTCGGGGCCAACGTGGTGCTCGACTACGAGCCCATCGGCGACATGGGCGCGATCGGCATCTTCATGGATCCGTCTGGCGCGGCGCTGGGCGTGTGGGAAGCGGCGAAGAAGGCGAAGAAGCCGGCGAAGAAGAAGCGCTGACGTGCTGAGCTTCTGGCTCGAGTGAGCTCGAGCGAGCACGCCACCCGTGAGGTCTCCGCGCGACTGATTCGCGAGCGCGGCTTCTTCCGCCCCAGTCGTGGGCTGCGGGCGAGGGTGCGCCGCGTGTCCTCGCTCACCGATCGCGAGATCGAGTGGATGTGGACGCTCTTCGAGAAGTCGTACGCGGGCGCGGTGTTCGAGGTGTTCGAGCGTGACCTGAACGAGAAGCACCACGTCATCTTGCTCAAGGACGACGCGGGTCTCGTGCAGGGCTTCTCGACGCTGCTGAAGATGGAGCTCCCCGGCGGCGAGCTCGCGATCTTCTCGGGCGACACCATCGTCTCGCCCAAGCACTGGGGCCAGACGGCGCTGCAGCGGGCGTTCGTCTGGTACCTGCTCGCGCAGCGCCAGGCGCGCACCGCGGCGGTCTACTGGTTCCTCATCACCAAGGGCTACCGCACCTACCTCCTCATCTCGCGCTACTTCCCGAATCACTGGCCGCGCAGTGACTCGGCGTTTCCGCCGCACGAAGAAGCGGTGCTCGACGTGCTCTGCCAGCGCAAGTTCGGCCAGGCGTGGGACCGCGCGTCGGGCTTGCTGCGGTACGCGGGCACTCCGGGCGCGGTGCGGCTGAGCGCGGAGCTGGCCGACGTGCCGAAGCGCCTCCTCGACGACCCCGACGTGAAGTTCTTCCTCGCGAAGAACCCGCGGTGGGCCGAGGGCGACGAGCTGTGTTCCATCGCGCGCGCCGACGAGGCGTTCGTCGAGCGCACCACGAGGATCTTTCTCTGAGCACGCGGCTCGGCGTCGTCGCGCTCAACGCGGCGTGGGGCGCTTCGCGGCTGCGCGCGGCCCGACGGTTCGAGCGCGCGGCGAAGGACCCCGAGAACGCCCAGCTGCGGTTGCTGCAGGAATTCGTCGAGCAGCACGCCGGCACGCGCTTCGGCCGCGAGCACCGGCTGGGAGAGGTGCGCTCGGTCGCCGACTTCCGCTCGCGGGTGCCGATCGCCACGTGGGACAGCCTGGCGCCGTGGGTCGAGCGCATCGCCGATGGTGAGCGCGACGTGCTCTCGCGAGATCCCGTGCTGGTGCTCGAGCGCACCTCGGGCGGCGTGCGCGGGCCGAAGCTGATTCCGTACACGCGGCGCTTCTTGAGCCAGTTTGGCGAAGCGACCGCGCCGTGGCTGCACGATCTCGGCGTGCACTTTCCCCGGCTCTTCATGACGCGGCAGTACTGGAGCGTCTCGCCCGTCGCCCGGGCCAGCGAGCGCACGAAGGGCGGGCTGCGCGTCGGGCTCGAAGACGACTCGGAATACTTCGACGCGGCGACGCGGTTCGCGCTGAAGCGGCTCTTCGCGGTCGACGGCGCGGTGGCGCGCGAGCCGAGCGTGGAGGCGTGGCGGGAGAAGACGCTCACCCAATTGCTCGCCGGCGACGATCTCGGCTTCTTCTCGGTGTGGAACCCGTCGTTCCTTACCTTGCTGATGGAAGCGCTGGAGCGCGATTGGCCGCGGTGGCGGGCGTCGCTGTCGGGCGAACGGGCGCGGGCGATCGACAGGCGACTCGAGCGGGAAGGGCGCCTCACCGGCGAAGCCCTCTGGCCGTCGCTGCAGCTCATCAGCTGCTGGACTGATGCGTGGGCGGCGCACGCCGTGCCGGGGCTCAGGCGCTTCTTTCCGCGCACGCCCTTCCAGGGGAAAGGGCTGCTCGCGACCGAGGGCGTCGTCAGCTTCCCGCTGTGGGGCGTGCCGGCGCCGGTCGCCGCGGTGACGAGCCACTTCCTCGAGTTCGCTTCGCTCGACAGCGCCCGCGTTTACGGCGCGCACGAACTGGTCACCGGCGCTCGCTACGCGCCGCTGCTCACCACCGCGAATGGCTTTGCGCGCTACCGCCTGCCCGATGTCGTGCGCTGTGACGGCCACTGGCACCGCGCGCCGCTGCTGACCTTCGAGGGCCGGCTCGATCGCACGTCGGACCTGCGCGGCGAGAAGCTGGAGAGCGCCTTCGTCGAGGCCGCGCTCGCGAGCGTACGCACCGCGTTCAAGTGCGCCTTCGCCTTCGTCGCGCCGGCGCCGACGCCCGAGCCGCCGCGCTACGTGCTCTTCGTCGAGGGCGCGGAACATCCGAAAGAGATGGCCGAGGCGCTCGAGGTGGCGCTCCGCGAGCAGCCCCATTACGCGTACGCACGTGACCTGGGCCAGTTGGGTCCGCTCGAGGTGAGAACGGTGCAGCGCGGTGACGAGAAGCGGTTGGCGGCGCTCAACGCGCGCGGTGTGCGGCTGGGCGATGTGAAGCCCGCGGGGTTCGATCCCACGCCGGGGTGGACGGAGTGGTTGTCATGACTCCGCTGCGCATCACCTCGGCCGACGGCGTCACCTCGGAAGCGCGGCTCTTCGAAGGGAAGGGCGAGCACGGCCTCCTCGTGTTGCCCGCGATGGGCGTCAACGCGCGCGCGTACGATCGGCTCGGCGAGGCGCTGTCGGGCAAGGGCGTCACCGTGCTGGTCGCCGAACACCGCGGCGGAGACACCTCGTCGGTGCGCGCGAAGAAGGGCGTCGACTACGGCTACGCGGAGCTGCTCGATGACGCGGCCCTGCACGTCGAAGAGTTGCGCCGCCGCACCTCGAAGCCGGTGAGCGTGCTCGGTCACTCGCTGGGTGGTCAGCTCGGCACGGTTGGCGTCAGTCGCTGGTGGCAGCCGGGCGGGAAGCTCATCGTCATCGGCTCGGGCACCGTCTACTGGCGCGCATGGGCGGCGCCGCGATCGCTCGGCGTGTTGGTCGGCACGCGCCTCTCGCACGCCGTCGCCAGCGCGCTCGACTACTACCCGGGGCATCGACTGGGTTTTGGCGGGCTGCAGGGCAAGTCGCTCATCATCGACTGGGCGCACGCCGCGCGGACCGGCGAGTTCAAGAGCCGTACGCGCGGGGCGCTCGAGGTGTCACTCGGTGACGTCGATCCCCAGGTGCTGGCGGTGCACGTGAAGGGCGACACCATGGCGCCGCGGCGGGCGACCGAGTGGCTCGTCGCAAAGCTGCCGCGCGCGAGAGTGCAGTGGCTCGAGGTCGAGCCGCCGCCTCAGCCGCGCAAGTTGAACCCGCACTTCCGCTGGCTCAAGGAGCCCGAGCGCGTGGTCGGTGACTTCGTTTCGTTCTTGTCGAAGCCGGACTGAACTCCCTCTCCCCCGAGGGGAGAGGTCGGGGTGAGGGAGAAGCCGTGTCTCCGGCGGCACGAAGTAGTCAGATGCGCCCGCATGGGTGACAACTCTCCGCCGACGGGTCCCGACTTCAAGCAAGGCATCGCCAGCTCCGACCTGAAACAAGTCCTCCTCGGGCAAGCCGACGGAGAGGCCGTGCTGCTCGTTCGCCGCAACGCCAAGGTCTACGCCATCGGCGGGAAGTGCTCGCACTACAGCTCCTCGATGGTCGACGGGCTCATCGAGGGCGACACCATTCGCTGTCCGTGGCACCACGCGTGCTTCGACCTGAAGACCGGCGAAGCGCTCGAGGGCCCCGCCTTCAATCCGCTCCCGTGCTGGGACGTGCAGGAGAAGGACGGCCGCATCACGCTCTTCGAGAAGAAGAGGTTCGAGAAGCCGAAGCTGCCGACCGCGGGGCCCACGTCAGTCGTCATCGTCGGCGCCGGAGCGGCTGGCGAGAGCGCCGCCGAAGAGCTCCGTCGCCGCGGCTACGAGGGCCCGGTCACGATGATCGACGCCGACGCCGACACGCCGATCGATCGCCCGAACCTCTCGAAAGACAACCTCGCGGGTACCGCGCCGGAAGACTGGCTCTGGCTGCACCCGGCTGACTGGTACGGCGAGCAGCGCATCACGCGAAAGACGGCGAAGGTGACCTCCGTCGACGCGAAGGCGCGGAAGGTGAGCTTCGAAGACGGCACCTCGCTCGAGTACGGCGCGTTGGTGCTCGCCACGGGCGCGAGCGCGATTCGCCCGAAGCTCGAGGGCAACGGCCCGCCGGTGTTCGTGGTGCGCAGCGTGAGCGACCTCCGCGGCATCGTGAAGGCGGCGGAAGGCAAGAAGCGCACGGTCGTCATCGGTGGCTCGTTCATCGGGCTCGAAGTGGCCAGCTCGTTGCGCGCGCGCGGGCTCGAGGTGCAGGTCGTGGCGCCCGACGCCGCGCCGCTGGCGAAGATCGTCGGCCCCGAGCTCGCGGCCGTCGTGAAGCGGCTGCACGAAGAGAAGGGCGTGCGCTTCCACCTCGGTCGTCGCGCGACGGGGCTCTCGCCGAACGGCGTGGTGCTCGACGATGGCTCGGTCGTCGAAGGCGAGCTCGTCGTCGCGGGCGTGGGCGTGAAGCCCAACCTCTCGCTCGCCGAAGGCGCGGGCCTGGCGATGGATCGCGGCGTGAAGGTCGACGAGGCGATGCGCACCACCGACGCGAACATCTGGGCGATCGGCGACATCGCGCGCTTCCCCGGCCGGTACGGCGAAGCGCAGCGCATCGAGCACTGGGCCGTCGCGCAGAACCAGGGCCGCGTCGCCGCGCGCAACGTGCTCGGCCTCGCGACGCGCTTCACCACCGCGCCGTTCTTCTGGTCGCAGCACTACGACGTGACGCTCTCGTACGTCGGCCACGCCGAGTCGTGGGACCGCATCGAACTCACCGGAGACCCGCAGAAGCTCGACTGCACGGTGCGCTACTGGAAGGGCCATCGCCTGCTCGCCGTCGCGACGCTCGGGCGAGATCGCGTCAGCATGCAGGTGCACGAGACGATGACGCGCGAGGCGACCTGGGTGCAGCGGGCCAAAGTCGCTCCGGACGTGCTGAAGGAAGCACGCGGCGGTGAGCGCTTCGGGGCGGCCACCGTGCACGGGCTTTCGCTCGAAGCCTTCAGCGGCGCACGTCCGGGTGAGCACGTGTGGCTCGTCGCCGCGAATGCGAAGGGCGAGACCCAGTGGGCCCAGCGCCTTTCCGCGAGCTTCATGATGGCGATCGACGTGAAGATCGAAGCTGACGGCGACGGCTTCTTCGTGCGCGTCGGTGGAGAGCACGCGCGCGGCGGCGAGATGACGAGCTGGGACTTCGTGCTCTCGGCGGGCGGAGACCTCTGGTCCGCCACGCCGTAGCGCGCGTTACTGCTTGTCGAGGTACGAGCAGTCCGCCTTCACCATGCACGCGTCCATCGAGACGCGCGTGCCGCCGCTGCCCAGGTAGTCGCTGAACAGGTCGATGACGTACGTGCCGAGATCGAACGGCTTGCTCGGGTCAGGCACCGGCAGCGAGTGCTGGCCCTTGGGGTTCATCATCGGGAACAGCGCGCCCACCTTGCCCTGGCCGTCCTCGCTGTTCTTGATGAGGCGCATCGGCGGGTTGAGCCGCGGCGTATCGAAGCCGTCGTCGCTGTTCGACACAGCCTGCAGCACGTCCACGTCCATCAACACGTCGCCGCCCATCGAGTTCTGGTACCGCTTCGTGCGCTCGACACCCTCTACGAAGCCGACGTCGATCAGCTCCTGCATCTGCGTCTTGCCGTAGCGCGGGTCGGCGTTCACGAAGTCGACGAAGCCACCAGCGCGCATCAGCGCGGTCGCGGTCGCCACCGGCACACCCGGGTCGCCGGTCATCGGCAGCAACAGCGCGCGCGTCGAGACGGTCTTGCCGTCGCCGTAGGTGAAGGTGCGGTGGCCCTGCCAGAACGGCGCGAAGTTCGCCGGGTCCGACGGCTCGAGGGCGATCTGCGCCAGCGAGAACAAGCGACGAATCTCCGGGGAGCCGCGGCGCAAGCCGAAGCCGTCGCCGAGCGCGACGAGCGTGGTGCCCGCCTCGACCGTGCGGCCCTGCCACGGGAACGTCTCGGTGAACTGGTCGTACACCTGCACCGGCGTGATGCCCGTCGGGTCGCAGCCCTCGCGCGGGCGGGTCGGCAGCTCGCTGGCGTAGATCTCCACGCGCAACGGATCGCCGTCGTCCGACGACACCGCCATGCGCAGGTGACCGTTCATCTGCGCGCGGCCGCAGCGCCACTCGCCCGTACGCAGGTTGCGCACCACCGCGATGGTCGTCGGCGCCAACGCCTTCGGCAGCACCGCGATCTCGCGCTCCGCGGTCTTGGTCAGGTCCGGCAGCATCTGGAACAGCGCCGGCTTCCCGTCGCCGTTCTCGTGCACCAGCATCAGCGGGCCCATCATGCGGAGCACGAGCGGGTTCTGCACCTGCCCGAGGTCCGAGCGCGTGCCGATCTCCGACAGGTAGCCGCCCGGGAGAATCGGCGCGATGGCGTCGATCTCCGGCTCGATGCCGCCCATCAGCGACGAGAGGATGCCGCCCAGCGACGCACCGGCCACGTAGATCGGCGCGTCGGGGCCGCCGATGTCGACCGTGCCATCGCCGTTGAAGTCGCCCGCGAGGTCGGGCTGCCCGTCACGGTTCACGTCGAACGCCCACGTCTTCTTGCCGTCGAACGAGCGCAGCATGCGCACGCACTGCATCAAGTCGATCGCCGTCTGGCGCACCACGTCGCGCGTGTGCGTGACGTAGCCGGTGAAGTAGTCGGCGCCGCTGTCGATGATGCCGTCGCCGTTCTGGTCGATGCCGCGGCCGTCGCCCGTCATCACGTTCGCGAGCGGGTCGATGCCGTAGGGCTTCACGATCTCCGTCACCAGCTGGTGGTCGACCTCGTTCAACCCGAGGCCGTGGCTCACCGCGTCCATGCCGATGGTCGCGATGCCCGCGCGCGCCATGGGGCCCATCACCAGCAGCGAGTCGAGCTTCGAGCCCGAGTGGCCGTGCATGAAGATCACCACCGGCGTCTTGGCGTTGCGCTTCTTGGGCACCGAGAGGAGGAACGGGATCGTCTCCGGGCGATCGAACGTCGGCTTGTTGCCGACCTCCACGTCCATCACCTGCTTGTAGAGCGGCAGGAACTTCCCGTTCTCGTCGTACCGGGGGAAGAACTGCGGCGAGACGAACTTCGCCGTCGCGTAGAAGTCGACGTTCTTGAGCCACAGGTTGAGCAGGTCCTTCGTGCCCTGGCCCTGCGCGCCGCCGTAGAGCTCGAGCAGGCGGCCACCGAACGCGAGGAACTGGTCGCCCGGCACCACCTTGGTGTTGCGGTTGTCGGCCGTCGCGCGACGCCCGTCCGGATACTCCGTCACGTCAGCCGGGTACTTGGTCGAGAGGAACGCCAGCGGGCCCTGGCCGTAGAGCCCGTCGCGGAACGAGCGGTAGTCCGAGGTGATCGACTGCGTGGTGAACGACCACGTGAAGGCCACGTCGGTCATGCCGAGGTTGTTCTTCCCCAGGCACTCGTCGAGCGGCGCCAGCGCCGGCGTCTGCGCGAGGTGGTTGATGTTCTCGAACGGAGAACGCACCGGCTCACCGCCCTTGCCGGTCAGCCGCGAGGTCAGCACCACCGCGTACGTCGTCTTCTCGCGCATCGGGTACAGCGGGCGCGCGATGAGGGTGTTCGTCTCCTTCTCGTACCAGCCGATGACGTCGAACGGGCCGGTGTGGCCATCGAGCGTGTTGGGGTGATCGAGCACGCCGTCCATGTCGGTGTCTTCACCCGGGTCGAGCACGCCGTCGCCGTCGAGGTCTTCTTCTTCCTGCTCGAAGAGCAGCGTCTGCAGCGAGCCGTGCGGCTCGTCGGGGTAGTACTTCGGGTCGTCGAGAATCGTGGGGAAGTGGCCCTGCCCGACGTCGAGCAACACCGGCTTGCAGAAGTCGGGTGAATCGCGCGTCACGTCGATCACGTACAGCGCGTCGTCGGCCACGTCGGCCGGCTTCTGGTGCCGGCGCACGATGTTCTCGAGATCGAGCGGCGCGTCGAACGAGACGGTGATGGGCGCCAGCGTGCCCCAGCCCGACATCGCGTCGAGGCCCGCGCGCGTGCCCTGTTCCCACTGCGTCGGCGCGACGGCGATCGCCGCGTTCACGCGGTGGTTGGTCGGCGACGTCGCGTCGAAGCGCGTCGCGAAGTCGTTGGGCAGCGGGATCTCCGGCAGCGGCCGGTGCATCACGTCGAAGTTCACCTTCGGGCCCGTGCCGGGCGGCGTCACTCCGAGGCCAGTCGGGCCCGCGGGGGTACACGAACAGACGGCCACGAGGGCCAGGGGCAGGATGCGGTGGGGGCGCATGCGGCGCCTTGTACCCTCGACGCGCGCGCGATGAAACCCGGGCTCAGCAGTTGATCGGCGCCGGCGCGAGCTGCCCCGGCCCGGCGAACGCTTTTCCGTGTTCGACGAGATGTTTCAGCGAGGCGAGAGAGCGAGCGCCCGCGCGCTGCGCGACCGAAGCGACGAGCGGTTGGAGGACTCGACCGAAGAGCCCGCCCTTCAGCTCGACCTCCGCGACCGAGGTCACCAGCGTCATCGTGCCGTGCGCCTCGATGGACCACGTGTTCCGCGCACGTTTCATCATCGGCGCGCCCACGCCCTCGTAGGTGAACGAGCGGCCCTCGTCCCACGCGGTGATGGTTTCGTGCACCGTGAAGCGCTCGAGCTCACAGATGCGCAGCGCGCCCTCTCCTCGTCTCGCGTGCGGGCAATGTGCGTGCTTGATGGCCGGCACCCACAGCGAGATGTCTTCGAGCGTCGCGAGCACGGCCCACACGCGAGCAGGTGAGGCGTCGATGCACGTCGTGGCGGTCAGTCGAATCATGGTGGTGAGCCAAGCCAACCGCGCGCGTGTCGTCCATCTTCCCTGGTCCGGGGAATCGACAAGTAGATCGCGCCGGCCGCCGCCCGCTGGTGCTAGACGCCCCCGCCATGCTCCACGCCCTGCTGACGATCCTCGTCGCGCAGACCCCTGCGCCCGACGCTGCAGCGACCCCGGCCCCCGCCGCGACGGAAGCAGCGCCGGCCGCCACCGCGCCCGCTGCCACGCCGGAGCCCACCGCCAGTGCGAGTACCACCACGTCGGCGCCCGCTGCGACCGTCAGCCTCGTGCCCCCGCGCAAGGACGGCTGGGCCACCGACTTCGGCGGCAGCTCGTTCGAGTTCCGCCTCAACGCCGCGGCCCGCCTCGCGCAGAGCGCTGCGACCACCACCGTGCTCGACGACCTCGGCACCACCGCGCAGACGTACCCCTTCGAGACGCGGCTCCGCCTCGCGCCCGAGCTGTCGTTCAAGGGCTTCTCGCTGGTGTCGGAGTTCGACGTGCTCACCGGCGCGGTCGTCGGCACGCCCGACTCGACCATCGTCGCCGCGCGCCAGCCCACGCCCACGTGGCACGCCGCCGACCTCCGGCAGCTCTACGCGCAGTTCAAGTGGAGCAGCGGCGCGGTGCGCATCGGCCAGCAGACCTCGCAGTTCGGCCTCGGCATGCTCGCCAACTCCGGCTCGAAGGACTCGGAGCCCGGTGACTTCGGCATGCAGCACGGCGGCACCGTCGCGTTGCGCGCGCTGATCGCGGGCCGGCCGTTCCTCGGCAGCAGCGAGCTGCTCTCGGCGCTCGAGGGCTACGCCGCGTTCGACCTCGTGGTGCGCGACGGCACGGCCGATCTCCTCCAGGGCGACCGCGCGTTCAACGGCATCGTCGGCGTGCGCTTCAACGTCGACGAGAAGAACGTCATCGGGCTCACGCTCATCTACCGCAACCAGCGCCGCCCCAACGGCGCGCCCGACGAGCGAAGCACCGACGCCTTCGTCGCCGACCTCTCGGGCCGGTGGACGCTCTTCAGCGAGGGCCGCACGGCGCTCGACGTCGGCGGCGAGCTGGCCGCCATCACCGGCAAGACCACGCAGGGCCGCAGCGACACCGCGCCGGTGCTCGACGTGCGGCAGCTCGGCATGGTCGGCAAGGTGAACTACCGCAACGGCCGCTGGTCGCTGCTCGTCGACGGCGGTTACGCGTCGGGCGACCAGAACCCGTACGACACGACCAACAACGCGTTCCGCTTCGACCGCGACTACAAGGTCGGCCTCGTCCTCTTCGACCAGGTCGTCGGCTACCAGTCGGCCCGCACCGCGTGGCGCGCGTCGGATCCCAACCTCGCCGGCGTCGCGCCCGAGGGCGTCGATCTCCTCCCCACCGGCGGCGCGGTCACCGGCGCGTGGTACCTCTTCCCCCGCGCGCGCCTGCAGGCGACCGAGTGGCTCGACGTCTACGGCGGCCCGATGTTCGCGTTCGCGAGCGCGCAGCCGGTCGACGTGTTCACCACGCGCATCAACGGCGGCACGCCCATCAACTCGCTCGGCGCGCGGCCGGGCAACTACCTGGGCACCGAGATCGACCTCGGCTTCTCGCTCAAGTTCCAGCCGGCGAAGTACCTGAAGGTCTCCACCGTGTTCGAGGGCGGTCTGCTGCTGCCCGGCGACGCGTTCAAGAACGCTGCGGGCGCGGTGATGCCGCCCGTCGCGCTCGGTCGAGTGCGCCTCAACATCGCGCTGTAAAAGAAGCCGAAGAAGCTCCCTCTCCCCCTGGGGAGAGGGTCGGGGTGAGGGGAGACGCTCTGCCAGTGATGTCATTTCTCCTCGCCCTCGCGCTGAGCTCCGCCCCGAGCTTCTGCACCGAAACCCCCACCACCAAACCCGCCGCCTCCCACGGCCGTCCCTCGAAAGGCACCGTCGACGGAGCCGCCAAGCTCACCGACACGCACGCCGCGCGCATCCTCCCGAAGCGCCACCAGGAACGCTGCCTCTCCTGGGGCACCCCCCGCCTCGTCGAAGCCCTCGAGCGCGCCGGCCGCGCCGTGCAGCATTCCCTCGAGAACACGCCCCCACTCGGCGTCGGCAACATCGGCCGGCCCCGCGGAGGCTCGCTCGCGCCGTATTCCCACTCGCACCAGGCCGGCCGCGACGCCGATCTCGCCTTCTACGTCCTCGACGAGAAGGGCCCGCGCGCCGCGGAAGATCTCGAGCACTTCGACGCCACCTTGAAGTCCCCCGACGGAAAGCTGCGCTTCGACGTCCCGCGCAACTGGGCACTGGTGAAGGCGCTGCTCACCGACGACACCATCGACGTGAAGTGGCTCTTCGTGAGCAACGAGCTCAAGGCCGAGCTCCTGGCCCACGCGCGCAAGGTGAAGGCCGACGCGAAGCTCATCACCCGCGCCAGCGAAGTGCTGCACCAGCCCAGCGACGCACCGCCGCACGACGACCACTTCCACCTGCGCATCCGCTGCACCGCCGACGAGCGCAAAGCCGACTGCGTCGACTGACCGTCACAGCCGCCAGGTGTACGTCGCCTTCGCCACCACCCTGAACTCCGAGGGCGGCGTGCCCGGCGCGGGGTACGCGTTGCGCGTGTCGGTCACCACCACGTACACGAACGAGAGCGGCAAGAACTCCCACGCCAGCCGCGCGTTGAGCACCGAGACGTTGCCGTCGGTGTCGCGCTGGTAGCTGCCGATGAGCTGCAGCTTGGGCGAGAGCGCCAGCCGCGTCTCGAGCAGCAACAGGTGCGTGTCGGAGAACGCGCCCTGCACCCCGCGGCCCCAGAAACGGTTGTACGTGTAGTTCGCCGAGAGCGAGACGTGCGGAATGGGTTGCACCGAGAGCCGCGCGCTGCCGTTGAAGACCGACGCCGTGTAGTAGGTGCCGCCCGCGACATCGATGCCGCCAGCGACCTTGCGGCTGTTCTGGCTCTGGAACGCCGCCCCCATGCGCTCGTAGGAGTAGTGGCCCGGCGCGAACTCCACGTGCTGCACGGGCTGGAACGGGTCGAGCAACACCTGCTCACTGTGCTCGGCGTAGATCCACGTCTCGTCGCCGCCCGAGAACTGCATCCACCACGGCGAGAAGTACGCGTTCGCTTCGAGGAAGGTCAGCGAGCTCGACTGCCACAGCGCGTAGCTGTCGATGAACGGCCCGAAGTTGCGAATCACCGACGGCAACCAATCGGGCCGCAGGTCCAGCCCGCCGTGAATCGAGCCTCCGATGACGTCGGTGCGCGCGAGGAAACCCGCCCGCGCGTCGAAGTCGGGCGAGATGCCGAACAAGCTCGTGCCGAGGCTGCCCCAGTTGCCCTGCACGTACGCGTCGAGCGTCGCCACCCCGCCGAAGCGCGTCGGCTTGCCCTTCGGCGCGGTCACCGAGCCCATCAGCGACGGCGTCACCGTCACCGGCCCGAAGCGGAACAGGCCATCGATGACCGGCACCACGTTGGTGACCGACTCGCCCACCGGCCCCTCGAAGTCGTGGCGCGCGACCACCATGCCGCCGAGCCGGCTCTGCTCACCCACGTTGCGGCTGTAGCGCGCGACGCCGAAGATCGACGAGTTCGCGCCCGGCGTCTGCAGCGTGTGCACCACCATCGCGCCCGCTGATTGATCGACCGCGCGGTACACGGCGCGCGCGCCCGCGGTGATGGGCACGGCGCGCCCGTCGTCGTCGAGCCCGATGCGGCGGCTGAAGAACGGCTGCAGGAAACCCTGGAAGCCCGCGCTGAACACGCCCGCCGACTCGAGGAAGAACTGCCGCCGCTCGGGGAAGAAGACGTTGAAGCGCGAGAGGTTCACCACGCGGCGATCGACGTCGGTCTCGGCGAAGTCGGTGTTGCCCGTGAGGTCGATGACGGTGTTGCTGTTGGGCTTCCACGTCACCTCGCCACCGCCGCTCGGCAGCGCGCTCACCGGCCCGTCGCCGATCTTCTCGAGGCGGCCGATGAGGTACGGGCGCAACTGCACCGACAACAACGACGGGCGCGGCGGCACCAGCCCCTGCATCGCCGCGGAGTACTGCATGCGCGCCGGCGACACCGAGCGGGGAATCGGGCTGTACACCGTGTCTTCGTTGAGCCCGCGCTCGCGCCGGTAGAACTGCACGCCCCACGTCGTGTCGGGCGGGCCGTAGCGAATCGACTTCCACGGAATCGCGACCTCGACCTTCCACCCGTTCTCCGAGCGCGTGGTCGCTGCCCGCCACACCGTGTCCCAGTTGGGCTCCGCCAGCTCGTCGTCGATGACCTGCACGTCGCGCTGCGCGCCGAACGGGTTCACCGAGAAGACGAACGCGTTGCGGCTGTCACCGAGCGTGTCGAGAATCGTCGCGAACTGGTCGCACTCGTTGGGCTGGAAGTCGCGGCGCATGTCGCGCTGGTTGAACGAGAACGTGCCGCCCGGCTGCTCGAGCTCGGCGCTCACGTAGAGCGCGTCGTCGTCGAACACCACCCGCACCCGGGTCTTGTGGGTCGCGCGCTCGCCCTGCTTCGGCTCGATCTGCACGAACTCCCCGCTCTCGGTCGCGCCTTTCCACGCCTCGTCGTCGAGCACGCCGTCGATGGTCGGCGGCGTCGCCACCTTCACCACCGGGAGCTTCTTGCGGGCTTCAGCGCTCGGCGGCTCGAAGAAGGCCGGCACCTGGGCCGCGGAAGTGCCCGCAATGCCGAGCATTGGCACTACGAGCCATTGAAACCGGGTCCACCACCGAAGCATCGCGAGCCGCACGAAAGAGGCGACACTCTATTTCGGAATTTGTTGCACGAAACTGCGCTCACGCCGCGGCGCAGGTGATCTCGACCTCGTCTGACCACGCCACTGAAACAACGCGGCGATCGCCCCGCACCAGCGCCAGGTACTCGGGGCTGTCGTCGGCGTTGTCGGCCACTACCAGCGCCCCCGGTCGCAGCCTCGGCGCCAACAGCGAGAACAGCGCGGGGTAGAGCGGCTTGGCGCCGTCGAGGAGCACCAGGTCGAGCTGGTCGGGCAGTCCCGTCGCCAGGGTCGCCAGCGCGTCGCCCTCGCGCAGTTCGATGAGGTCGGCCACACCGGCCCGCTGGAAGGTCTGTCGCGCCGTCGCCGCCTTGCCCGGCTCGAACTCGCAGGTGATGACCCGGCCTCCGCCGTTGTCGCGCACCGCCGCCGCCAGGAAAAGCGTCGACACGCCGAACGAGGTGCCGAATTCGACGACGTGGCGCGCGTGGCTGGTGCGCGCCAGCGCGTAGAGCAGCCGACGCGTCTGCGGCGACACCGCGAGGAAGAGGTCCTTCGCCACGCCGCCGTAGAACTTCGCCGGGTCGCCGCGCATCTGCGCCATCACCCCCTCGCGCTCCGGCCCGCTCAGCGCCCCCAGCCACTGCCGCGCCGCAGCGTCGGACGCGTCGGCGCGGGCTTCGAGTTCACGGACCACGGAGGTGAACGGTTCTTCGTGCAAGGTGTTCATGGTTCCCCCAAAATACGAATGTTCATTCGCGTTCGCGATTCGCGTTCCCGGAGCCGCCATGCCTCGTCGTCGTAAGTCGCTGATTGCTCCCCGGAAATCGCCCGCCCAGGCGCGCTCGCGGCAGCTGGTCGCCGACGTGCTCGAGGCGGCCATTCGCGTTCTGAAGCGTCACGGCGCCGCGGGCTTCACCACCATTCGCGTGGCGCAGACCGCCGGCATCAGCGTCGGCTCGCTGTACCAGTATTTCCCGAACAAGGAATCCATCCTCTTCCGACTGCAGGCCGACGAGTGGGAAGCGACGTGGGGCAGCGTGCGCGCGCGGCTCTTCGCCCCCGGGCAGAAACCCTTCGCGCGACTGGAAGCTGCGGTGACGCGCTTCTTCGAGACCGAGGCCGAGGAAGCAGAGCTGCGCGTCGCGCTCGACGATTCCCAGGAACTGCTGCGCCAGGCGCCCGAGGCCCGCGCGCTGCACCTCAAGGCGCTCGACGACCTCTCGGCGTTCATCGCCGAGGCCGCTCCCGGGTTGCGGCCGGTGCACCACCAGTTCGCGACGCGCTTCGTGTTCGTCACGCTCGGCGCCGTCGCCGAGAAGGTGACCGAGCAGCGCCCTTCGGGGAACGAGCTGACCGCGTGGGCGCGCGCCACGTCGGCCATGCTCGAGCACTGGCTCCGCGCTGAAGTGAAGCGCGCGAAGTTGGAGTAGAGCGGTGTGGTGTTCGAGCTCCTCATCAAGAACGGTACCTGCGTCACTCCCACCGGCCGTCAGCGTGTCGACGTCGGCGTCACCGGAGGGCGCATCGCAGCGCTGGGAGACCTGTCGTCGAGCCCCGCGGCCGAGACGTTCGACGCGACCGGCCTCCACGTGCTGCCCGGCGTAGTGGACCCCCAGTGCCACTTTCGCGAGCCGGGCCTGACCCACAAGGAAGACCTCGGCAGCGGCAGCGCGTCGGCGGCGCTGGGCGGCGTCACCACCTTCTTCGAGATGCCCAACACCCAGCCGAACACCGACTCCGCCGAGCGGCTGGAATGGAAGGTGTCGCGCGCGAGGGAGACCAGCTGGATCGACTTCGCCTTCTTCGTCGGCGCCACGCGCGAGAACGCCGACGGGCTGGGCGCGCTCGAGTCGCTGCCGGGCTGCGCGGGCATCAAGATGTTCTGCGGCTCGAGCACCGGCACGCTGCTGGTGGACAAGGCCGAGGATCAGCGGCGCGTCATGAAGAGCGGCCGCCGCCGCATCGCCTGTCACAGCGAAGACGAGGAACGGCTGCAGGCACGCAAGGGCCTCTTCGCGGGGCAGGGCGTCGTGCGTCACCCCGACTGGCGCGACGAGGAATGCGCGGTGAAGAGCACGCGCCGCCTGCTCGAGCTCTCGCGCGAGACGGGCCGCCGCCTGCACGTGCTGCACGTCACCACCGCGGGCGAGCTGCCGCTGCTGCAGGGCGCGAAGGACCTCGTCACCTTCGAGGTCTGCCCCCAGCACCTCACCCTCGCCGCGCCCGAGTGCTACGAGCGCCTCGGCACGCTCGCGCAGATGAACCCGCCGATTCGCGACGCCAGCCACCAGGCCGCGCTGTGGGCCGCCATCCGCTCCGGCCTCGTCGACGTGCTCGGGAGCGATCACGCGCCGCACTCCCTCGAAGAGAAGAAGAAGGACTGGCCGGCCTCGCCCAGCGGCATGCCCGGCGTGCAAACGCTCGTGCCGTTGATGCTCGACCACGTCGCGGCGGGCCGCCTCTCGCTGGAGCGCTTCGTCGACCTCACCTCCGCCGGCCCCGCGCGCGTGTTCGGCATGCTCGGCAAGGGCCGCCTCGCGCCCGGCTTCGACGCCGACCTGACGCTCGTCGACTTGGATAGCAAGCGCACCATCACCAACGACTG
>JAXLYB010000006.1:0-391837 GCA_046351675.1 Myxococcaceae bacterium | reverse complement strand
TCTCGAATCCCCTCGGGGCGGTGATGACCGACGAGAACAAGGAACGCCTCGTGAAGCTGTGCATGCGCTTCGACGTGCCGCTCATCGAAGACGACGTGTACGGCGATCTCGCGTTCGATGGCCGCCCCCGCCCCGCCGCCCACTGGGACAAGGACGGCCGCGTGCTGCTGCTCGGCTCGATCAGCAAGACGCTCGCGCCCGGCTACCGCATCGGGTGGATCGCGCCGGGCCGCTACCTCGAGCGCATCGAGCGCCTCAAGTACGCGCTCACCGTCAGCACCCCGCCGCTCCTGCAGATGGCGCTCGCCGAGTTCCTCGGCAACGGCGGGTACGACCGCCACCTCCGCAAGCTGCGCGCGCACCTCCAGGCCCAGGTCGAGCGCACGCGGCAGGCGATCTGCCAGCACTTCCCCGAAGGCACGCGCATCACCCAGCCGGCTGGAGGCTTCGTGCTGTGGGTCGAGCTGCCCTCGCACGTCGACGCCTACGCGCTGCAGTCGGCAGCCGCCGTCGAGAAGATCTCCGTCGCCCCCGGGCCGGTCTTCTCGCCGCGCGAGCGCTTCACCAACTGCGTGCGGTTGTCGTGCGGCTTCCCGTGGAACGACCGCCACGATCGCGCCATTCGCACCCTCGGCCGCCTCGCGACCCAGCTCGCCGGCGCGCCGAACCGCCAGTCGGCGTAATCACGATCATCGCCGCACCGAGTTCATCGACAAGAGCAGGACGTAGCCCGCCGGCGCGAACCCGACCACGAGCGCCGCGATCACCAACCCGGTCAGCCACCCTTCCTGTCGCCGACGCGCAGCCGCCTCGAGCAGCGCTGCGCCGACCACGAGATCGGCAGCCGAGCAGACCAGCGCACCGGTCCGAAGGAAGGAGCCCATGCGGAGCAACCACGGAGCGGCGGCGGCGAGGCCGGCTGCCTCGAACCACAGGAGTGAGCCGGCGAGGCGGGCGACCACGTCGACACCGCGAGCTCGCGTGCTCACTTGATGCCAGCGCCGAGTTGCCACATCGGCTGGTACATCGCGGTCAGGAAGAGAATCGGCGCGCCGATCGCCACGAGCAGCAACAGCCCCGCCCGCACCGACATCGCCGTCTCCCCGCGCTTGCGCAGCGCACCTTCCCACCCGATGAGCACCAGGGGCACGGTGATCGCCAGCGGCACCCACGGCTCGAGGAACACCCGCGTCAGCGGCGGCACGCGGTGACCGAAGTCGGCGATCATCGCGGCGAACGACTTCTGCGCGCGCATCATCGCCAGCCCCTCCAGCACCACCACCAGGCCGGCGAGGTACACCACGATGTCGATGCCACGGGTGCGCTGCTCGGGTGTCACGCCCGCGAGAGTACCAGCGCGCGCGAACCAAATGCGTTATCCACCGCGCGCCATGCCCGACGGAACCCACCGTACGTTCTGCCGAATCTGCGAAGCCCTCTGCGGCCTCGAGGTCACCGTGAAAGACGAGAAGGTCGTCGCGGTTCACCCCGACAAGGCCCACGTCGCCACCCACGGCTTCAGCTGCCCCAAGGGCCTCAAGCAGGCGCAGATGTACGACTCGCCCGATCGCGTGAAGCGGCCGCTCAAGCGCGTCGGCACCGAGTACGTCGAGGTGAGCTGGGCGGAGGCGCTGAGCGAGATCGGCGAGAAGGTGAAGCGCCTTCGCGGCGAGCGCGGCGCTGACTCCATCGCGATGTACGTCGGCACCGCGGCGGGCTTCGGCGTGCTCCACCCGGTCTTCGCGCAGGGCTTCATGACGGCCGTCGGCAGCAAGTCGATGTACTCGTCGGCCACGCAGGACTGCTCGAACAAGTTCGCCGTCGCGCGCGAGCTCTACGGCTTCCCCTTCACGCAGCCCTTCCCCGATCTCGATCGCACCGGCTGCCTGGTGATCGTCGGCGCCAACCCGGTGATCTCGAAGTGGAGCTTCCTGCAGGTGCCCAACCCCGGGCGCACGTTGCAGCAACTGCGCGAGCGCGGCGGCCGGCTGATCGTCGTCGACCCGCGCCGCACCGAGACCGCGAAGCTCGCCGACACGCACCTCTTCATCCGCCCCAACACCGACGCGTTCTTCTACCTCTCGTTCCTCTGCGAGCTCGAGACGCAGGGCGGCATCGATCGCACGCGCGCGAAGGGCATCGCCGACGGTATCGACGAGGTGCTCGCGCTCGCACGGGCGTGGCCTCCCGAGCGCACCGCGGCCGTCACCCACATCGACCCCGAAGCGCTGCGCGCCGTCGTCACCGCCTTCCGCACCGCGAAGGGAGGCGCCGCGCTCTACAGCTCGACCGGCGTCAACATGGGCTCGCACGGCTCGATCGGCTTCTGGTTGCAGGAATGCATCAACCTCCTGTCGGGCAACCTCGATCGCGAGGGCGGCACGCTGGTCAGCCGCGGCGTCATCGACTTCCCGAAGTTCGGCGCAAAGAACGGCGTGCTGATGCGCAGCGATCGATCGCGCATCGGCGACTTCGGCTCGGTGAACGACGGCTTCCCGGGCGGGCTGCTGGCCGACGAGATCATGACGCCGGGCGATCGCCAGGTGCGCGCGCTCTTCGTCACCGGAGGCAACCCGCTCATCACCATGGCCAACAGCGAGCGCCTCAAGAAGGCGTTCGGCGAGCTGGAGCTGCTCGTCACCCTCGATCTCTTCCGCAACGAGACCGGGAGCGTCGCGCACTACATCCTCCCCGCGACCTCGCCGCTCGAGCGGCCCGACCTGCCCTTCGTCTTCCCGCTGATGCTCGGGCTGCAGAAGAAGCCCTACCTCCAGGCGACCAGGGCGCTCGTGCCGCCGCCCGGTGAGGTGCGCGACGAGGCCACCATCTACCTGCAGCTCTGCAAGGCCGCGGGCCTCAACCTGTTCGGCAGCGCGGTGGCGCAAAAGCTCCTCGAGGCGGCGCTGGCGATGAACAGCGCAGTGCTCCCGCGCGGTGCACAGCCATCACTGCCGCAGGAAGCGCTGCTCTCGGTGCTGATGCGCATCACCGGCCAGGGCGGCTTCGAGACGCTCCACGAGCACTTCCCGCACGGCCGCCTGCGCGAGCCGCACGCCACCGACTTCACCAGCTCGCGCGTGCTCACCGAGAACCGCCGCGTGCAGCTCGCACCGAAGAAGCTGATGGACGCGGCCCAGGGCCTCGACGCGCACTTCGAGCGCGAGCAGCGCGACCAGGGCCGCTTCAAGCTCATCAGCAAGCGCGCGGTGCACACCCACAACTCGTGGACGCACAACCTCGACGACTTCGCGCGCGAGCAGACCAACCACCTCTACATGCACCCCGACGACGCGCGCCGCGTGGGGCTCGCCGAGGGCGCCATCGCCGACGTGCAGAGCGACACCAACACCGTGCGCCTGCCGGTGAAGCTGCTCGCAGATCTGATGCCCGGCACCGTCGCGCTGCCGCACGGCTGGGGCCACCAGCACGCGGGCGGGTTGTCGATCGCCTCGAAGACCCGCGGCGTGAACGTGAACCTGCTCGCCGCCGACGGTCCCGATCGCCTCGAGCGCGTGAGCGGCATGGCCCACTTGAACGGCTTCAACGTCGAGGTGCGCCCCGCCGCCGGCCCGCAGAACCCGCACAGCTGGAGCGGCGTCTGACGCCGTGCAGTTCGATCTCTTCCCGCCACCGCCGCTCGATACGACTGCCGACCGTGCGCTCGCCGCGCAGCGACCGCCGGGCCTCTTCCTCGGCACCTCGAGCTGGACGTTTCCAGGCTGGGCCGGGATCGTCTACCGCGGCCGCCCGAAGCTCGAAGAGCTCGTCGATCACGGCCTCGAGGAATACGCGCGCCACCCGCTCTTCAACACCGTGGGCATCGATCGCTCGTTCTACGCGCCGCTCTCGGTCGACGAGTGGCGCGGGTACGCCCGCCAGCTCCCGCCCGGGTTCCGCTGCCTGGTGAAGGTGTGGAACGCCGTCACCCGCCCTGGCCCGCAGTTCCTCGACCCGGCGTTCTTCTCCGACTCGGTGCTCACGCCGCTCGACACCGCGTTCCGCGAGCACGTCGGCCCGCTGCTCTTCCAGTTCACCCCGCTCGGCCGCGGTGAGCTGCCCCGGCCCAACGACTTCGCCTTCAAGCTCGATCGCTTCTTCTCGAAGCTGCCGAAGGCGTTCCAGTACGCGGTCGAGCTGCGCAACTCCGAGCTGCTGACGCCCTCGTACTTCCAGGCGCTCGCGCGCAACCAGGTGGCGCACGTCTTCAACCACTGGGAACGCATGCCCGCGGTGCACGAGCAGCTCGCGCTGCAGGGCTCGC
This sequence comes from Myxococcaceae bacterium, assembly GCA_046351675.1. Taxonomy (GTDB): domain Bacteria; phylum Myxococcota; class Myxococcia; order Myxococcales; family Myxococcaceae; genus Archangium_A. Next base: position 387,576 of record JAXLYB010000006.1, on the reverse strand, counting down.
TGACCGCGCCGCACGTCGTCTGTCGACTGCTGATTCCGCAGGGCGTCGGCTACGAGGAAGCGCGCGAGGCGTTCGCCCCGTTCGATCGCCTGCAGGCCCCCGACGAGACGATGCGCGCGAGCGTGGTGTCGCTGTGGAACGCGTGCCGCGCCGCGGGCCGAAGCCTGACGATCATCGTCAACAACAAGGCGGAAGGCTCGAGCCCGCTCACCGTGCGCGCGCTGCTGGAACGGCTGGTCACTTCAGCGCCGAGCGGTGCGCCTTCGCATAGTTGAAGAGGGCCTCGAGCGTCGGCACGCGCAGGTCGTCCATCGCCCACTGCAGCTGCGCCAGCGCCGCCCAGCGATCGGGATCGAGTCGCGCCAACCGCGCGCGCCGCTCGAGCAGATCGGCCGTGAAGGGGAACGCCGCGAGCGCCTTCGCCATCACCTTCGCCGCCTGCGTGGCGCCGACCGCCTCGAGCGCCCGGTGCGCGTCGATCGCCTCGTCGGCGCGCCGGCAGAAGAAGTAGCTGACCGGCCCCTCGTCGCTGATCTCGCCGAAGGCGTGCAGCGCCAGCCGCAGCGTGCGCTCCTCGGCGCTCAACGCCCGGCCGGTGTTCCAGCGCACGTAGAGCGCGGGCAGCGCTTCCTCCGCGCCGACGCCGGGGCCGAAGAGCTCGTCGAGCTTCAGGTCGGGCGGCACGTCGACCGGTCGAAACGCGCACAGCCCCGCGTTCGCCAGCTGGAACTCCTTCGGGCGCGCCGCGATCCACCCCACCAACTCGAGGAGCAGCGAGTCGATGGCGTCGGTCACCTGCTGCTCGAGCGCGTCGAACTCGGCGCGCTTGGCCAGCCGCAACCCGCCCAGCACGTTCGCGCGCTCGCCGCGATCGGCGGGCAGCCCCTGCGCCATCTTCTCGAAGGCCGCCGCCAGCGACGCGTGCCCGAGGTCGCGCAGCGCGCCGGGCACGAGCGCGGCGGTGTCACCCGCGGAGTTCGAGAAGAACTGGTCGATGCCGCCGTTGCTGACCTCTCCGCACAGCTCGAAGATCAGCCACAGCACCTGCTCGGCGCGCGACATGCCCTCGAGCCCCACCAGCGCGTGGCGCGAGATCAGCCGGCGAAACAGCATGCCGGGCACTTCGTTCCGGCGCGGCCACTCGAGGAGATCGACGAGATCCATCTGCTGAGGCCGAACGCTGCCTCAGGACTGCCAGCGCTTCCACCACGATCGACGCGGGCTCTCGAAATCCTGCGGAGCGCCCAGGTCCTCTTCGATCGCCCGCATCACCTTCGCGAAGACCTCCATCGACGACGGCCGGTGTCCGCGATCGCGCGCCAGGCTGCTCTCGAGCAGCGTGCGCAGCTTCTTCGGCACCACCTCGCCCAGGAACGTCGCGTCGCCCACCGGTCGCGCCTCGCGCGCCAGCCGCGACATCACCACCTGCGACAGATCGCCCTCGAAGGGGAACCGGCGCAGCATCAACACGTAGGCCACCATCGCCAGCGAGTAGACGTCGGCGCGCGGGTCGACCTCGTGACCCAGCACCTGCTCGGGCGCCATCCACAACGGGGTGCCGACCACCTGCCCGACCTGCGTCTGGTACGCGAGCGAGGGGTCGAGGCCCTTGATGCGCGCCACGCCGAAGTCGAGCACCTTGAGCTGTTCCTGCCCGTCTCGATCGACGATCAGCATCAGGTTGTCGGGCTTGAGATCGCGGTGAATCACGCCCACCGCGTGCGCCGCGGCCAGCGCCTCGGCCGCCTGGCGAATCCACCGCACGATGCGCCGCAGCTCGACCGGCGTCTCGCGCGCCACGCCCTTCAGGCTGCGCCCCTCGAGCAGCTCCATCACGAAGTAGACGCGGTCGCCGTCGTTCACCAGGTCTTCGACCGCGATGATGTTGGGGTGCTTCACGCGGTTGACCGCCTGCGCCTCGGCCACGAAGCGGTGCACCTGCGAGGTCACGCGCGAGAGCTCGCGTCGCAGCAGCTTGAGCGCCACCTTGCGCCGCAGCATCAGGTTGGTCGCCTCGAACACCTGGCCCATGCCGCCCTCGCCGAGCAGGCGATCGAGCCGGTACTTGCCGAGCACGTCGCCCACCTCGACCTCGGGCAGCAGCGGCGGCCGCACGCTCACCGGCTCGTCACCCAGCGCCGGCCGCTCGTCGACCGCGCTCACCACGTCGGCGTCGTTCAGGAAGGCCTGCAGCTCGTCGGCGCCAGCGTCGGTCGCGGCCGCGGGCACCGGCAACCGAGGAGTGCGGCCGTTGAGCGCGCGCTCGAGCGCCTCGTCCATCGCGGTGCCCGAGGGATCTCCACCGCCCGGCTGGTACGCCGGCAGCTCGGTGCCCTGCACCACCGGCCCGAGGTCCTGCGTCGAGGGCTCGGCCGGCTCGTCCACGAGCGCCATCAGCCTCCCAACGTCGTCGCCCCCAGGGGCTCCGATCGGCGCGGCGACGAACTCCGGGTCGACCGTGGGCGGCTCGACCGCGGGCTCGCTGACGATGGCGGGCGTCTGCAACGGCTCGACGGCGAAGAGCGCAGCGCGGAGCTGCGGCAGCGAGTAGCGCTCGAGCGGGTTCTTCGACAGGCAGCGGCGCACCACGCCTTCCCATTCTTCGAGGCCCGGCAGCAGCGGCGGCAGCGGCGCGGTGAGGTGCTGGGTGCGCGTCTCGGTGAAGCTGACGCGCGAGGTGAACGGCGGGTCGCCAGTGAGCAGCTCGTGAATCAAGACGCCCAGGCCATAGACGTCGCACGCGGGCGTCGCGCGGCGGCCGCTGCAGCGCTCGGGCGAGAGGTACTCGGGCGGCACCAGCACGTGCGAGACCGGCACGCTGCGCGTCCCGCGGAAGAGCAGGAGCGCGGTGTCGAGCAGCCGCACGTCGGGCCGCGCCAGATCTCCGTCGAGGAACACGTTGCGCGGCGAGAGGTGCCCGTGCACCAGCCCGTGCGCGTGGAGGAACTCGAGCGCGTCGACCAGCCGCAGCGCCCAGCGCTTCACTTCAGACCCCGAGATCGGCCCGAGGTCGTTGAGGTGATCGGCCGCGGTGCGCCCGCTCGCCGGCCCGCTGACCACCACGAAGCGCCCCTTCTCATCGCAGTGCGTCTCCGCCACGCCGAGCAGCGCCGGGTGGCGGTGCGTCTGCGCGGCGCTGCGCGTGGCGTCGAGAAAGCGCCCGTGCAGCTCGGGGTCGCTGGTGATCTCGGGGTGGCTCAACTGCACGACGACGGTGCCGGTGGCGTTCTCTGCGAGGAAGGCGTCGACGGCTGAGCCGACTGCAACTTTCCGCAGAAGGTGAAGCTCTCTCATGGCGGCGCCACTGTAGAACTCCAGCAGTGCTGCGATTCTAGGGCACGCTGTCGGGGGCTTCCCCACACGCGAAAACGCCCCCGCGCGATGAGCACGGAGGCGTTCTCACTTCACGCTCTGTCGAAGCAGCTCAGTTCGAGCGGAACTCGGCGTCGACCACGTCGTCCTTCTTCGCGCTCGAGCCAGGAGCCGCGCCCGGAGCACCGGCGCCCGGAGCGCCCGCGGTCGGACCACCCGCGCCCGGCGCGCCGCCGGCCTTGTAGAGCTCCTCGGCCGCCTTGTAGCTGACCTGCTCGGCGTTCTTGATGGCCGCCTCGATCGCGTTCTTGTCGTTGCCCTCGCGGATCTTGTGCAGCTCCTTGGCCGCCTCTTCGAGCTTGTTGGCGGTCTCGCCGAGCTTCTCCTTGTTCTCCTTGGCCAGCTTCTCGAGCTGGTAGGCGAGGTTCTCGGCCTTGTTCTTCACGTCGACGAGCGCGCGGCGTTCCTTGTCGGCCGTCTCGTTGCTCGCCGCGTCCTTCACCATCTTCTCGACCTCGTCCTTCGCGAGGCCCGAGCTGTGGGTGATGGTGACGTTGGCTTCCTTGCCGGTCGCCTTGTCCTTCGCGCCGACCTTCAAGATGCCGTTCGCGTCGATGTCGAAGGTCACCTCGATCTGCGGCACGCCGCGCGGGGCGGGAGGCAGGCCGGTCAGGTGGAAGCGGCCGAGGCTGCGGTTGTCGCCCGCCATCTCGCGCTCACCCTGCAGCACGTGAATCTCGACCTGCGTCTGGCCATCGGCCGCGGTGGAGAACGTCTCCTGCTTGCGCGTGGGGATCGTGGTGTTGCGCTCGATGAGGCGGGTGAAGACGCCGCCCAGCGTCTCGACGCCCAGCGACAGCGGGGTGACGTCGAGCAGCAAGATGTCCTTCACCTCGCCCGCGAGCACCGCGCCCTGCACCGCCGCGCCGACCGCGACCACTTCGTCGGGGTTCACCGAGCGGTTGGGTTCCTTGCCGAACAGCTTCTTCACCGCTTCCTGGATCTTCGGCATGCGCGTGCTGCCGCCGACGAGCACCACCTCGTCGATCTGCGCCGCGCTCAGGCCCGAGTCCTTCAGGCACTTGCGCGAGGGCTCGAGCGAGCGCTCGATCAGATCGTCGACCATCGCCTCGAGCTTGGCGCGCGAGAGCTTCACGTTGAGGTGCTTGGGACCCGTGGCGTCCGCCGTGAGGAACGGCAGGTTGATCTCGGTCTCGTTCGCCGACGAGAGCTCGATCTTCGCCTTCTCGGCCGCTTCCTTCAGCCGCTGGATCACCATCTTGTCCTTCGACATGTCGAGGCCGGTGTCCTTCTTGAACTCGGCGATCAGCCACTCCATGATCCGCTGGTCGATGTTGTCGCCGCCCAGGTGCGTGTCGCCGTTGGTGGCGAGCACCTCGACCGCGCCGTCGCCCATGTCGAGGATCGAGATGTCGAACGTGCCGCCGCCGAAGTCGTAGATCGCGACCTTCTGGCTCTTCTTCTTGTCGAGGCCGTACGCCAGCGCCGCCGCGGTGGGCTCGTTGACGATGCGGCGCACGTTGAGGCCGGCGATCTCGCCCGCGTCCTTCGTGGCCTGGCGCTGGGCGTCGTTGAAGTACGCCGGCACCGTGATGACCGCGTCGGTCACCTTCTCACCGAGGTAGTTCTCGGCGGCGCGCTTGAGCTTGAGCAGCACCTGCGCGCTGATCTCCGGAGGCGAGATCTGCTTGCCGTCGATCTCGACGCGCGCGTCCTGGTTGGGACCCTGCACGACCTTGTACGGCACCAGGCGGGCCTCTTCGGTCGTCTCGCTCGCGCGACGGCCCATGAAGCGCTTCACCGAGTAGATGGTGCGCTCGGGGTTGGTGATGGCCTGCCGCTTGGCGACCTGGCCGACGAGGCGCTCGCCGTCCTTCGCGTACGCCACCACCGACGGGGTGATGCGGCTGCCTTCTTCGTTGACGATCACCTTCGGCTCGCGACCTTCCATGATCGCGACGCACGAGTTGGTGGTGCCCAGGTCAATACCAATGATCTTACCCATGTGTGTGTTCTCCCAAATGCTTGATCTGACGGCACAAACCGTGACCGCCAACGAGAGGCAACCTAACCAGCACCGCTCGACCGTCAACCGCCTGCCGAACGAGGGAGTGCGAACCCGACTTCGCAGCGACTGCCACCGGGGCGTTACAACCCTGAGACACCACTGGAGAAATTCGCCAACCGAATCAAGCCGTTAACGCGGCGAGTCACGTGGCAAGGTCTGTGCTTTGGGGCCGGTCGCGCGGTCGGGTGTGGGGGCACACCGATCGGCATCGAGGGCCGCCATGTGGGTTCAACCTTTCCGAGCTGACGTCGAACACATCCCCGGTCGGGCCGAGGAGCAGAAGGTCGCGGTGCTCCTCAACGCGAACGCCCGCAAGGTCACCTCGAAAATCGTCCGCGCGCTGAGCCACGTCGTGCCGGCCGGCGATCTCTACCTCTCGCGGTCTGAGCTCGACGCGCGCCGCATCGCCCAGCAGGTCGTCGATCGCGGCTACCAGACCCTCTTCCTCGGCGGCGGCGACGGCACCGTCACCTGCTTCGTCAACGAGGTGCTGACCCAGGTCGCCCTGCGCCGCGCCCACCACCCCATTCGCGCGCCCCGCTTCGGCGTGCTCAAGCTCGGCACCGGCAACTCGGTCGCCTCGCTGGTGAAGGCCAGCTCCACGCGCGCCGACGGCTTCGTCGACGACGTGCTCAAGGCCCGCGCGGGCGAGGTGCCCGGCTACCGCACCATCGACCTGCTGTTGATCGACGGCAAGCGCGCGCCGTTCGCCGGCCTCGGCCTCGATGGCAAGCTGCTCAACGACTACAACTGGGTGAAGCGCAACTTCGGCCAGGGCGCGCTCAAGAAGATGATGACCGGCGCAGGCGGCTACTTCGCCTCGGTCGCGTTCAAGACCGTGCCGCACTACCTGATGAACTCCACGTCGGTGACGTGCGAGGTCGTCAACGGCCCGGCCACCGCGTACCGCATGGGCCCCGACGGCGCCCCGGTCGAGAGCATCAAGCCCGGTGAGCTCCTGTACTCCGGCGACCTGATGATGGCCGCCGCCGGCACGGTGCCCTTCTACGGCTTCGAGCTGAAGATGTTCCCGTTCGCCGGCAAGCGCCGCGGCATGATGAACCTCCGCCTGGGCACGGTGCCGACCACGCGCATCCTCGCCAACCTGCCGAAGCTGTGGGCGGGCACCTGGTTCCCCGAGGGCATCAACGACTTCCTCGTGAAGGACGCGACGATTCGCTTCTCGCGCGAGATGCCCTTCCAGATCTCCGGCGACGCCGAGGGCTACCGCAACGAGGTGCACTTCCAGGTCGCGCCCGAGCCGATCGACGTCGTCGACTTCACCGGCTCGCTGCACTGAGCCGCGCGCCGATCGCCGACAACGGCAGCACCTCGAGCGCCGCGCCCAGCCGCACCGCCTGGCCGGGCATGCCCCACACCACCGAGCTCGCCTCGTCTTGCGCGACGGTGAACAGGCCTGCCTTGCGCAGCCGCAACATCGCCGCCGCGCCGTCGTCGCCCATGCCGGTCAAGATCGCCGCGCACGCCGCCTTGCCCGCCGCCGAGAGGACCGAGTCGAAGAGCGCCTCGACCGACGGCCGGTGACCGTTCACCGGAGCGTCGTCGCCCACGCGGCACACGAAGCCGCCGCCGCCGCGCTCGACGCGCAGGTGCCGGCCGCCATGCGCCACGTAGCCGTGCCCCTCGAGAATCGGCGCGCCGTCGACGGCCTCGGTCACCCGCAGCGGGCCGACCTTGTCGAGGCGCTCGGCCCACCGCGCGGAGAACATCTCGGGAATGTGCTGGGTGATCACCACGCCAGCCGACGTGCCGTGGAGTTCGTGGAGCACCTGGGCCACCGCCTCCGTGCCTCCGGTGGAAGAGCCGATCGCGATCAGGCGCTGCGCCGGCGTGGCGTTCGCGCGCCGCTGCAGCGCCGCGGGGTGCGGGGCGAGCAGGCTGCCGTGGAAGCGCACGTTCGCCCGGGCCGCGGCGCGCACCTTGCCGGCCAGCACGTCGCGCTGCGCCTCGAGCCCACCAGCCTGGTCGAGCCGCGGCTTGGTGAAGAAGTCGACCGCGCCCGCCTCGAGCGCCGCGATGGTGGCGTCGGCCCCGCGCTCGGTCAGCGTGCTGATCATCACCACGGGGATCGGCCGCGCCCGCATCAGGTTCTTCAAGAAGGTGATGCCGTCCATCTTCGGCATCTCGATGTCGAGGGTGATGACGTCGGGGTTGAGCGAGCGCACCTGGTCGCGCGCCTCGTAGGGATCGGCCGCCGTGCCCACCACCTCGAGCCCCGCGGTGGTCAGCAGGTGCGTCAACACCCGCCGAATCAACGGCGAGTCATCGACCACGAGCACGCGCGGCGCGGCCGGCGCCTCCATGGGGTCGTGCGGTCCCACGCGACGATCGACAGCAACCGACGTGCCCGGGCGATCCCTGCTGGAAGTGAAGTGCGAACCGACCGCGGCCGTGGGTCAGCCCAACAGGCCGAGGCGCGGCTCACCCACCGTCGCGCGACGGCGGCGGCTTCTCACCCGGCTCCTTGCGCCGGGCGACGAGGAAGCCGATCGTGACGCCGCTCTTGCCGAGGTGCTCGCGGTGCAACGCGATCTCTTCCTTCAGCGACTTCAAGCCCTCGTCGTTCTTGTCGGCGGTGCGCGAGAGCACGCCCTCGAGTTCCTTGTAGTACTCGTCGAGCTCCGCATCGCCGAGCGTCTCGATCAGCTCGGGCTCGAAGCCCTCGGCCTCGACGCTCATCAGCGTCTCGCGCGGGTTGAGCAGCGGCGCGCCGAGCCGCGTCTTCCACGCGTCGAGCGCCGCCTGGTTCGCCAGCCGGCCCACGCGCACCATCGCGGTCAGCCCGAGCCGCCCGCCCAGCGCCAGCATCGGCCGCCAGGTCTTCGCCAGCTGCGCCGGCACGCCGATGATGCGGCCGAACGAGAAGATGCCGTCGAACGCCCGTTCCGCGAACTTCACCGCGCCGACTGCCGCCTGCTGCACGGCGACCTTCTCGGCCACGCCCACGACCTTCGAGCGTTCCTTCAGCGCCTCGGCCAGCCGCGCGTCGGGCTCGACCACCGTCAGGTGGCAGTTGAGCGCCTTGGTGATCGCCAGCGCCCCGAGGCTCCCGTGAAACTCGAGCAGGCTCGACCCATCGTCCCAGTGCGCCATCTGCGCGAAGCGACGCAAGAGCGATTCCGACTGGAACAGCCGGCGGGCTTCGGGCGGGAGGTACAGCGGAAACGGGTCGGCCATCGGTCGAAGCAGCTCCTTACAGCGGCCCCATACACAGCGAGGCGTTACGTCACAAGGGTCAGAGGTAGTAGACGATTCGTTTGTCGGTGTGGATGTCGGCGTAGATCGTCTGCCGTTGTTCCTCTGACAGCAAATACACGGACACCGTCAGCGAGACGTAGTGGCCCTGCTTGCTCACGTTCTCGGAGATCGAGTCGCGGCTGACCTCGGTGCCCATCAGCCGGCTGAACTTGAGGCGCACGTATTCCGAGAAGCCGTGCTCGAGCTTCCCCATCACCTTGAAGGCGTAGACGGTGGGGTACTCGATGAGCGGCTTCTTCGGCGCGTCGGTGGGGCCCTGGTCGCTCATCAGAGGAGGTTGGTCGCGATCTCCGCGAGCGCCGACCGCTCGCCCTTCGTCATCGTCACGTGGCCGGCGATCTTCTGGTTCTTGAACCGGTTCACGACGTGCACCAGGCCGTTGTTGGTGGAGTCGACGTAGGGGTTGTCGATCTGCGCCGGGTCGCCGGTGAGCACGATCTTCGTGTTGTCACCCGCGCGGGTCACGATGGTCTTCACCTCGTGCGGGGTCAGGTTCTGCGCCTCGTCGACGATGATGTACTGGTTGGGAATCGATCGACCGCGGATGTACGTCAGCGGCTCGATCTCGATGATCCCCAGGTCCATCAGCTCGTGGTACCCGCGGCCCGACTTCTTGTCGTTGCGCGAGAGGTTGAGCAGGTACTCGACGTTGTCGAAGATCGGCTGCATCCACGGGTTGAGCTTCTCGTCGACGCTGCCCGGCAGGTAGCCGATGTCGCGGCCGAGCGGGAAGATCGGGCGGCTGACCAGCAGCTTCTGAAACGCCGCTTCCTCGGTCACCTTCTGCAGGCCCGCGGCGATCGCCATCAGCGTCTTGCCGGTGCCGGCCTTGCCCACGATGGTGACGATCTTCAGGTCGTCGTTGAGGAGCAGGTCGATCAGGAAGCTCTGTTCCATGTTGCGCGGCCGCACGCCCCACACGCCTTCCTTCACCTGGCGGTTGAGCGGCAGCACGGCCTGCTTGTCGGCGTCGTAGCGGCCCATCGCGGTGTGCGAGGGGTTCGCCGCGTCCTTGAAGAGCACGAACTCGTTGGGCGCGAGCTTGTCGAGATCGGCCACCGCCACCTGCGCACCCGGCTTGTAGAGCGAGTTGATGTGCTCGGCCGACACGGTGCGCTCGCTGATGCCGGTGTAGAGATCGCTGATCTCCACCCGCTCGGGCTCATAGTCCTCGGCGCTCAGGCCCAGCGCGTCGGCGCGAATGCGGAGATTGGTGTCCTTGGTGATGAACACCGTCTGGCCCGACGGGTCGCGCAGCCGCGTCTCGATCGCCACCGCGAGAATGCGGTTGTCCATCAACTGCCCGTCGGCCATCGACTTGGGGAGATCGTGCTCGACGAAGCTCACCTTGAGGATGCCCCCGCGCGGCAGCGGCACGCCCTCGGCGAGGCCCCCTTCGGCGCGGTGCTCGTCGAGGTACCGGGCGATCTGGCGCGCGTTGCGCCCGAGCTCCGACATGTCCTTCTTGAACATGTCGAGCTCTTCGATCACGTAGATCGGGATGATGACCGTGTTGTCTTCGAAGCTGTAAATCGACCGCGGGTCGTGCAGCAGCACGTTGGTGTCGAGAACGAAGTTCTTCCGCGCCAAAACGCCCCCAGCTGTAGGTGGGAAATCAGTTCCGCAAGAGCGGAGGTGAGTAAACCACGCGGCGCAGTGGCGGCTTACACGTATTTGATCTTCACCAGCGCGAAGTCGACTTCGCCCTTCGGCCGGTTCACCGTCACCTGGTCGCCCTGCTTCTTGCCCAGCAGCGCCCGGCCCACCGGCGAGTCGACGGAGATCTTCCCCGTCTTCAGGTCGGTCTCATCGGGCCCCACCAGCTGGTAGGTGACCTTCGAGCCGTCTTCCTCGTTCTCGAGCGAGACCGTGGCGCCGAAGAAGACCTTCGAGGTGTCCTTCTGCGCCGACGGGTCGACCACCGAGAGCTTCTCGAGGCGCTTGTCGAGGAACCGCAGCCGGCGATCGATCTCGCGCAGGCGGCGCTTGCCGTAGATGTACTCGGCGTTCTCCGACCGATCGCCCAGCGACGCGGCGAAGCTCACCTCGGCGGTCACCTTCGGGCGCTCGACGGTCAGGAGGTGCTTGAGCTCGGCGCGCAGCTTCTCGGCGCCGGCGCGCGTGATGTACAGCGTGCCCGAGGGCGGGCCCGCGTCCTCTTCGACTTCGTCGGCCTCCGGGTCTTCGATCTGCTCGTCGATCGGCTCCCTGGGCTCGTGGCGCGCCTTGCTCATCTCGCCCGCTGTCTTGATCGGTTTGTGCCTCGTGTCGAGCGAGTTCCTGGTGTATGCGCCGCACCCCATGCGACCCTTCCTGCTGACGGCCGCGGCCGTCCTCGTCTGTGGCTGCGAGAAGATCGACTACATCGAGCTCGCGCCGACCGAGGTCGTCTTCAAACAGGCCAACAACCAGCAGTGGATGGAAGCGAAGTGCATGGCCCGCAACGGCGTGCGCGCGGTGAAGGCCCGCGTGCAGTGGTCGGTGGGTGACGGCTCGATCGCCAAGGTCGACAACAAGGGCCTGGTCACGCCGGTGGCCGACGGCGACACCGAGGTCATCGCGCGCGTGGGCGACATCGAGGCCCGCGTGCCGGTGCAGGTCATCTACGTCGATCGCATCGAGGTCGAGCCGAAGGAAATCAAGCTCAAGGACACCGACTCGCCCGCGAAGGTCACCGTGAAGGCCTTCCGCAAGAACGGCAAGCCCATCACCGACCGGTCGCCCACCCTGACGGCGGCCGACAAGAAGATCGTGCTGGTGACCGGCAGCGGTGAGATCTCCCCCCTCGATCCCGGAGAAACGACGGTCGCCATTCAGGTCGACGGCGCTACGGCGTCGGTGAAGGTCGTCGTGGAGGAAGACAAGACCAAGAAGTGACGATCGTTGGTGTTTGTTGAGAGTCGATAGCTCAGTTGGTAGAGCACCGGCCTTTTAAGCCGAGGGTCGGGGGTTCAAATCCCCCTCGACTCATGTTGGTGGTAGTTGGCAGGACGCAGCAAAGCAGAACGGCCCCGTCATCTAGTGGCCCAGGATACGGCCCTTTCAAGGCTGTTACGCGGGTTCGAATCCCGCCGGGGTCAAGCCCCCGGAGTTGCCAACACCAGGAACTCCGGGGGTTTTTCTTTGGGTCATCACTTACTGCTGGTTATCGGTGCAGAAGTGATTCGTTACGACACGGAATCAATGGGCCGTGGTGTTCTCTTCGTGTCGGTCCAACGAAAGGGAGAACACATGAACAAGGTTCCTGAGACGGTCGCGGTGCACTCGGCGGGCTGGGTGGCGCAGACGTGGATCGCCTTCATCGCCGCGGTGCTCGTCACTTCGCTGGGCATCTGGTTCTTGCCGGTCGACCCGTGGGTGAAGGCGTTCATGGCGATGGGGCTGCTCTTCACCGTCGGCTCGACCTTCAGCCTCGCGAAGACGGTGCGCGACCAGCACGAGGCCGAGACGCTGCGCAAGCGCATCGACGAGGCGCGGGTCAATCGCATCTTCGCGGAGCACGACCCGCTCAAGCCGGCCGTCTGAAGACCGCTCAGCCCGGCGGCAGCTCGAGGATCGCGAAAAACAACGCGCCCTCAGCGCCCGGCGGCTGCGCGCGAAACAGGCCGCGCGCGCCGATGCTGACCGCGACGTGACCGGCGAGCGCCCAGGCGAAGCCCTCGTCGCAGTGAAAGTGCCCTCGCCAGAGGGCGGCGAGGCCCGGCGGCTTCACGTCGGGCGCGCACACCCCGCGGGTCTTCACGGTCGAGGCGGGGTCGGCGCCCTCGTCGGCCCAGCCCCACGCCCACGTGAAGACCTCGGGGAGGTAGCTGCCGACGACCTCGGCATCGAGCTCGATCGCACCCGCGTCACGCTCGAGCTTGAGCACGCCGGCCTTCGCGTCGAACCCGAAGCCGCGCACGCGCCCGAGCCGCTGCTGCAGCTGACCCTGGAGATCGTGAAACGCGCGCTCGGTGCCCTCGAGCGCGTCGAAGAGCGCGTCGGTGATGAGCAGCGAGTCGAGCTCGTGGCTCTCGAGCCGCGTGAAGCTCGCCACGCCACCGTCGGCGCGCAAGAACTTCCAGTCGACGAAGCCGCCCTTGCGCTCCACCAGCACCTTGCCGGGCACCCAGCCGCTCAAGTGGGGCTGCAGCTCGGCGAGCGCTTCCGACAAGCGCGCCGCCTCTTCCCGCGCGTCGACCGCGAGCTGGGGCTTGGGCTTCGGGGCCTTCGCGCCTTCGCCCTTCGTCGACAGGCCAGTCACCCGCAGCTGGGGCGCGGTGCTGAGCTCGAGCTCGACCTGGGTCCACCCGCGGGGCGCGAGCAGCATCAGGCTGTCCTGCAGCGCAAACAGCAACGGTCGGGGAACGGCCATCGCCGCGTGGGTATCATGGGTTGCGATGGCGCGCTCGTCGTTCACCCTCGCCTGCCTCGCTCTCTTCCTCGGGGCGTGCGTGAAGCGTGCGCCCGATGGCTCGGTGCTCCGCGCGCTGCCCCACTGTGATCACCAGGGCGCGGCGGTGCGGGCGCGCCCGCTCGAAGACGCGGTGAGCTCGTGCATGCGCCTGCTGACGCAGGAGCCGGTCGACTCGTCGCGCACGCTGCTCGGGCTCACCACCGACGACCAGGGCCGCATCACCGAGGTGTGCCTCGTCGGCAGCACGCACGAGCCTGACTCGCGCTACCTGAACTGTCTGGCCGAGCAGTTGCTGCGCGCCCCCTCGCTCCTGCCACCGAACAAGCAGGCGTTGGTGTGGACGCTCAACGTCTCGTACTGATCGTCCAGCCGGAGATCGCTTCCGCCGTCAGCCCCACGGCCTCGAGCGCGGGCGTGATCGCTGGCTTCGCGTGCGGCCCGGCGACGTAGAGGCGGTTGCGCACCACGTCGACGCGCTCGAGCGCGGGGAAGATCGACTGCGCGCGATCGAACTCCTCGGCGGCGCGTGGCGCCCTGGCGAAGGTGTTGGCGATGAAGAGCCCGCCCGGGGCCAGCCGCGACTGGATTCGTGCCAGGGCGTCACGGGTGAAGAGCGGCTCGGCCACGCCGTGATCGTCGAAGGCGTCGAGAATGACCAGGTCGAAGGGCGTGGTGTCGCGCTGCAGGTATTCGGCGCCGTCGGCGGCGATGAGCTCGAGCTGCGCGTCGGGGGTGACGTCGAAGTGCGCGCGCGCGGCGTCGATCACCACCGGGTCGATCTCCACCGCCACCACGTGCAGCCCCGGGTGCAGCTGCCGCAGCGCGAGCGGGAGAGAGCCACCGCCGAGGCCGATCACCAACGCGCGGCTGGGCGGGCGCGGGGTCGTGGTGGTGAGGGCGATGACGGCGCGCGCGTAGTCGAGCTCGAGCCGCGCGGGGTTCGCCAACGAGCGGCACGACTGGTTGAGGCCGCCTTCACCGCCGAAGCGCAGACACCGCCGCCCGCCGCCTTCGACCACCACCACGCGACCGAAGAGGCCCGGGCGATCGAAGAGCACCTCGTCGCGGCCGAACGTCGCCCACCACGCGACCGCGAGCACGACGAGCAAGGCGACGACGACGGCGAAACGCTTCACGGCCGCCGCGAGGTACCACGAAAGTGGACTCCCTCTCCTCCCGAGGAGGAGAGGGTCGGGGTGAGGAGCAAATCTCAACGGCGAGCTGGCACGAAGCGCACGCCGCGTGATCGTGCCGATGAGACCAGCCGAGTGCAGTCATCGAACGCGTTCAGCGACGCAGGCACTCACGGGCAGTCGGTCGGCTTCACGTCGTACTCCACGAGCCCGAGGCCACCCTGCCCGCTCAGGCGCACGTGGTACGTCTGCCCCGCGACGGGGTTCCAGCCTTCCTTGACGATCAGCACTGCCGGCTGGCCGTAGCTGCCGTTGAGCACCTCGGCGTGCGCGGCCATCGGCATGTTGTCCGACATGCGCGTGATGGTCAGCGCGAGGCTGCCGAGCGGAATGTTGCCGTGCACCGTCCACGCCCACTGCGTCACGAAGGTCGGCGAGAAGCCGGGCGGCGGAAACGCCGTGAACGCGGGGTTCGGCCCACCGCCCGAGCCACCGAAGACGCTGATGCACGACGCCGAGCCGTAGTTGTTGCCGCCCCGGTAGTGGCCGATGCCGACGGGGTTGAGCGGCGGGTTGAGCAGCCAGCGCCGGTGACCGAAGGTGGTCTCGTTGCCGAAGTCGATCATCCAGAGGTCGATGGCATCGGTCGCGTCGCGCGCGCCCCACGCGATGTTGCTCGAGCCCGCGCCACCGGCGCCCGCGGCCGTGTAGCAAGTCGCCGACGGCTGCGGAAAGTGCGCCTGCGGGCCGGCCGGGTTCCACGCCGCGATCACCGCGCACGCCTGGCCGGTGGAGTCACCGCCCGCATCGTCAGCCGTCGGGCCGAGCCCGGCGAGCCAGCGATAGAAGTTGAGCCGCGTCAGCGCGTCGTCGAGCGCCGCACGCGAGAGCTGGCCGGGATCGCACGTGGTCTGCGACACCGTGAAGCCGTCACCCTGGTCGCGCCGCATCTGGGCGGTGCGCCACGCCGAGCAGACCTCCATCGAGGTGCGCGTCTCGGGGCTGCCCGGCGCGACCGGCATGCAGCTGCTGCCGTCACCGGTGTAGCCGGGGCCGCACACGCACCGCGCCAGCGAGGGCTCGCAGCGCGCACCGGCCGCCGTGCAGGTGATGCCCGCGCACGGGTTGACGCCCGCATCGACCGGGGTGCCGGCGTCGACCGGAGGCGTGCCTGCATCGGCCGGCGTGCCCGCATCGGAAGGCGGAACCACCACGCCCGAGTCGGTGCCCCCGCCGCCGCCCGTGCCTGAATCGACGGCCGGCTCGACCCCGCCGTCGCCATCGTTGAGCCGCGCCGTGACGACGGCCGACTCGGCCAGCCCCATCGAGCACCCGCTCAACACCAGGAAGATCGAGACGAAAAGGGCACGCACCTTTTCGTTCTCGCGAAGGCCACAGAACCGATGCGCACCTCTCACGCGCTGAGACACGGGGTGTGCACACGCCTTCCAGTCGCACCGCCAACCCACTGGAACGACTCGCGTTCTGGAAGATCACGACACACTGATTTTCGCTAGCTTGGGCCTCGTGACTCGAGCTTCCGTGCGGTCGGCGTTGCTGAAGTGGTTCGACCAGCACCAGCGCGATCTCCCCTGGCGCAAGACGAAGGACCCCTACGCGATCTGGGTCAGCGAGGTGATGCTGCAGCAGACGCAGGTCGATCGCGTGAAGGGCTACTGGGCGCGCTTCCTCGAGCGCTTCCCCACGGTGAAGAAGCTCGCGGTCGCCGAGGTGAGCGAGGTGCTCTCGGCGTGGACCGGCCTCGGCTACTACACGCGCGCGCGCAACCTGCACCGCGCCGCGCAAGACATCGTCAAGCGCTTCGGCGCAAAGCTGCCCGACGATCTCGACGCGCTGCTCTCACTCCCTGGCTTCGGTCGCTACACGGCGGGCGCGGTGGCGTCGATCGCGTTCGGCCGCGAGGTGCCGCTGGTCGACGGCAACGTCGCGCGCGTGCTCTCCCGCCTCTTCGAGATCGAGGGCGCGCCCGCCGACAAGAAGCGCGAGGCCGAGCTGTGGCGCGTCGCCGGCGAGCTGGTGCACGGCGAGCGGCCAGGTGACTTCAACCAGGCGCTGATGGAGCTCGGGGCCACGGTGTGCGTGCCGCAGAACCCGCTGTGCCTCATCTGCCCGGTGAAGGACGAGTGCGGCGCGCTCGCGCACGGCCGGGTCGACGAACTGCCGCCGGCGCGCAAGGCGACGCGGCGCAAGAAGCTCGAGCTGGCGGTGGCAGTGGTGCGGCGCGGCAAGACGGTGCTCCTCGCGCGGCGCGTCGAGCGCGGCCTGTTCGGCGGGCTCTGGGAGCTGCCGTCGATCGAGCTCACGTCCGGTCAGCGCGGCACCGATCTGCTGCAGTTCCTCCTCGGCAAGCGCGCCACCATCGGCCCTGAGCTGCACGTCTTCGAGCGCACCTTGACCCACCGCGATCTCGTGCTGCGCGTGCACCCCGCCACCCTCGCGCCACGACTGGGGAAACCGCCGCCGGGCTACGTCGAGTGGAAATGGATCGCCTTCGAAGATCGTGGAGAGCTCGGCATGAGCTCGGCGATGGCGAAGACGATCGACGAGGTCCTCGGGCTGTAAGGAGAAGCGGTGCTCTTTCGAAACCCGCTGGCGCTGATCTTCCTCGCGACGATCTTCGTGCCGCTGGAGCGCGTGTGGGCGCTCAAGCGGGCGCGCGTCTTCCGGCCCGGGTGGCGCACCGACGTGGCGCACTTCTTCGCGACCCACGTGCTCGAGCAGCTCTCGCTGGTGATCGGGCTCGGGCTCGCGGTCGCGGTGCTCGACCCGCTGATCGGCGCGCTCGGCGCTGCGCGCGTGCAGGCCTTCGTCGCGACACAGCCCGGCGCGCTGCAGTTCGTCGAGGCGCTCGTGCTCATCGAGCTCATCGGCTACTTCATGCACCGTGCGTTTCACCGCGTGCCCGCGTTGTGGCGCATCCATTCCGTGCACCACTCGAGTGAGCACCTCGACTGGCTCGCGGCGCTGCGCGTGCACCCGCTCGACCAGGCGCTGACGCGCACCGCGCAGTTCGTCCCGCTGTACCTGCTCGGCTTCGGCTGGGGCACGTTCGGCGGGCTGACGCTGGTGCTCGGGCTGTGGGCGATCTTCCTGCACTCCAACGTGCGCGCGCGCTTCGGCTGGCTCGAGCACGTCATCGCGACGCCGCACTTCCACCACTGGCACCACGACGGCCAGGCGCAGGTGAACTTCTCTGGCCTCTTTCCGTTCGTCGATCGCCTGTTCGGCACGCGGTCGACCGAGCGCGCGTGGCCCGCGTCGTACGGGTGTGATCGACCGCTGCCCGATCGCTACCTCGCCCAGCTCGTCGCGCCGCTCAGCCCCCGGCTGCCGCTGCCCGAAGCCACGCCTGCGCCTGCTTCAGCTCGTGCGTGATCGCCCACGCGCGCTCGGGGCGCTGGAGCCCGAGCCCGCACGCCGTCGTCACCAGGCACCGTGAGAGCCACTGCACGTCGGCGCGCGCGCGCGCGGTGGCCTCGATCGCGTCGCAGCGCTCGCGCAGGTTGAGCTGCGCCCCCGGAGTGGTGGGGATCACGCCCAGCGCCAGCGCCCCGCCCCGCGCGATCCACGCCGGCCAGCGCGACGACTCGGCCAACGCGTCGAGCGAGAGCTCCACGTCGATGCCGATGAAGTCGAGCGGCAGCGCGAGCACGTCGTCCCAGTTGGCGTTCGCACAGCAGTGAATTCCCACCCGCGCGCCCCGCTCGCGCGCCAGCTCGATCACCGCCGACAGCGCTGCGTTGGGTCCGCGCGCGCCGAGCGCTGGCTCATCGAAGAACATCAGCGGCTCGTGACCTTTGGCGATCAGCTCGTCGAGCACGCGGCTCGCGACCGCGCTCACCCTCGCCTTCGCGTCTTCAGCGCTCACCCCGCCGAACGCCTCGAGCGTCACCGGCCCGGCGAGCTGCGTCTTGAAGGGTCCACGAGCAGCGGAAAAATCTGCCCGCGTCGCCGCCGTGCCCTCCAGCACCCTCGCCAGCAAGCCTTCGCCAGCAGGCAACAATTCGGGCGAGAACGGCAGATCGACCGCGTCCACCCAGCGGCGCGCCTCGGCCAGCTCGGTGAATGGCAGGCTGCCGACACCCGTCGTCGCACACGGTGGAAATGCCACGACAGAACTCTAGCCGTCGACGTTCGTCAGGGTACGCTTCATGGCTCATGCGGTTGCTCCGGGGGGTTCTCTTCACGATCGCGGTGCTGACGGCCGGCGTCTCGCGCGCCGACGTCGACGTGAAGGCCGCGCTCCCGGTGCTGCTCAAGGTGCTCACCTACGATCAGAACTTCGACTCGCGCGGCTCAGGGCCGTTCGTGGTGCTGGTGATCTCCGAGCCGGGCCAATCGGCCGCTCGCAGCGCGCTGATGGGCACCCTGAAAGACGTGGCGGTCACCGAGGTCAAGAAGCGCCCGCTCAAGTTCGTATCGGTCGACTTCAAGGACGAGGGTCAGCTGCAGGCCGACATCGACAAGAACAAGGCCGCGGCGCTCCTCACCGTGCCCGGCGCGGCGACCGCCACGCTCAAGTCGATCTGGGAAGTCGCGCAAGACAACCAGCTCTACGCGCTCGGCCTCGACCAGGAGAGCGTGCAGTCGTTCTTCCCCGTCGGCGTGACGATGGCTGGCGACAAGCCGCAGATCTTGATCAACGAGAAGTCGTCGAAGGCCGTCGGCGCGCGCTTCGAGACCGTCGTGCTGCGCATGGCGAAGGTCATTCAGTAAGCGCGGCCCGCAGGAAACTCTGCACGAGCTGGGGCAGCTCACCCTGCAACGCGCGGCGCTCGGGCTGGAACAACGTGCCCAGGAAGAAGCGGTGGCCGGGCAGCTCGCACGCGCGCACCTGGCCGTCGCCGTCGAACCCGCTGAAGACGAGCCCCGCTGCCTCGAGCCGCGGCCGCCACCCTTCCGACAGGCCGTAGCGACACTGGTACTCGCCGGTGATCGACAGGGTCGCGGCAGCGCGCGCCAGCAGCGAACCCGGCGCCACCGAGACCTGCTCGTGGGCACCGAGGAGCGCGCACGCGAGCGGCACTACCACCTGCTCTTCGGCGTCGGGTGACGACTCGGCGTGCTCGGCCTTCGGTGCACCCGCGCGGCTCCGCGCGAACTCGATCACCGCATGCTGAAAGCCGCCGCACGTGCCGAGGAACGCGACGTCGCGCTCGCGCGCCCACCGCACCGCCGAGAGCGCGCCGCCCATGCTCGCGTACGGGCTGCCCGGCACCAACCACACCGCGTTCGACCGCTCGAGCCGGGCGCCGAGCGAGGGGTCGTCGGTGCGCACCCACTGCGCGTCGATGCTGAGACCTGCGGCCGAGGCGAGCGCGATGCAGCGGTCGATGCCCGGGTGCGCCGGCACGTCGTCGCTGCGCTCACCGACCATGGTGAGGACGACGCCCTTCATCGCACCGCCGCCAGCGCGGCCTTCAACTTGTCGCCCTTCTCACGGTTGATCATCGAGAGGTAGGCGATCGTGCCTTCGAGCTCGCGCCGGCGCTCGGGCGTCAGGCCCTTCGTCTTCGCCTGGTGCAGCTCGGCGCGGAGCTTGCGCAGCTGCTCGCGCGAGAGGTTCGGCTTCACGTTCACCACCACGCCCGTGACTTCCTGGCGGCCGCCCTTGCCCTGCGCGCGGCCCTTCTTCGGGTTCAGCGCGAAGCCCTCGTCTTCGACGACGTGGCGAATGCTGGCGTGCACGAAGCCCAGCTCGGCGCGCGTGAAGTCCTTGCGCGAGAACGACAGGTCGTCGGCGTAGCGCGTGTAGACCCAGCCGCGCTTCGCGAGCCGGCCACGCAGGCGGCGATCGAGGCGGCGCGAGACGGCGTTGGCGATCGCGGGGCTGGTCGGAGCGCCCTGCGGCAACCGCCGCTCTCCCGTCGCCACCCACCACTGCTCCGCCTTCGTGCTGCCCGACGCGGTGAACGTCACCTTGCGACGCGGTGCCTCGGTGCACAGCAGCCCGAGCACCGTCGCGGCGGCCGGCGAGTACCCGAGCGACTGGAAGAGCCCGCGCACGCGGCGGAAGGTGACCGTCGGAAAGAAGTCCTTCAGGTCGAGGTTGAGCACCACGCCCTGCCCGAGGTGCGGCGTCGCGTTGGTGACCACGTTGCGGCCCGTGATGAAGCCATGCGCTTCGGGCTCGTGCGGAACCTTCGAGAGGATCAGCTCGAGGATCTTGCGCTGCGTCGCCTTGAGCAGCTGGTGCGGCGCCGAGAGCATGCGCGTGCCGCCCGACCGGCGGGGAATTTCGAAGAAGTGGTAGTGCGACGTGCGCGACGCCTCGGCGTGAAACGCGAGCCAGCGCAGCTGCTTGAGCGAGAGCCCCAGGCCCTGCGCGACCTCCGCGGGAGAGGTCCACGCGGGCACGCCGAGCTTCTGGAGCGCCTCGAGGTTGCTGCGGCGATCAGCGAGCCCCTTGGAGACCCCGCGCCCGAGGTAGATGACGTCTTCGGCCTTGCGGCGCGCCACGGCTTCGACGCGGGCCTTCTCCTTCGCCTCGGCGGCCGCCTTGCGCTCGGCCTTCTTGCGCGCCTTCTCCTCGCGCACGCGGGCGATCGCTTCGTCGGCGCTCCGCCGCGCCATCGCGTCGGCCAGCCGATCGGCCTCGTGGAACCGCAGCCAGAGATCGCCCACGCGGTGGATCTCGGCGAGCTGCGACTCGTTCAGCAGGCCACGCAAGATGAGCCCGCGATCAATCAGCGCCGTGCGCTCGTCACTCTGCGGAGGAATGGTGTCGACCCGCCCGATCCACGGCGTGGAGAACGGGTTCATCTTCACCGCGCGCTTGCGCAGCTCGTCGGCCGAGAGCCCGAGGATCTCGGGGTTGGTCGCGTAGGTGCGATCGTCCGCGGGCTTCGGCGGAGGCGGCGCCGGCTGCACCGGCCGCAGCGGCGTGACGTTGTTCGTGTTGGAGCTGGTGTTGGTGTTGGAACTCGTGTTGGAGCTGACCGAGCCCGCCGGCCGCCACATGCCGCCCGACAGCGAGTAGCCGAGGCCCGGCATCACCTGCGCAGCGACGCGCACCACTTCCGACAGCACCGACTGGAACTGCGGGTTGTCGGTGCGCACCAACTCGGCAGCGACCGCGGCGGCGGCGAACGTCTCACGCCGGCCCGCGCGGGCCTGCAGCGACGCGCGAATCTTCGACTCGTTCGCCGGGCTCGACGCCGAGGACGGCACCGAGCCGTACCGCCACATGCCTCCCTCGAGCGCGAAGCCCAGGGGCGGCAGCAGGTCCTTCGCGAGGTTCCCCGCGAGCGTGGCGACCTGCATGAAGTCCGGCGCGCCGGTCTTCGTGATCTCGAACACGAGATCCATCGTGCTGAACGGCTCGCGCTTCTTCGCGCGCGCGTCGATCGAGTTGCGCAGCCGCTGCTCGACCGACAGCCCGGTGTTCTGCGCTGGCGGCGGTGCGTGTTGTTTCTGCTGCTGGGTGGCGGTGGTGCCGACCTGGCCCACCACGTTCGGCGGAGGCGGCTGCACCGGCGGCGAAGTCACCGGACCAAAGCGCCCGCTCGCGTCGGCCGCGTAGCCGAGCGGCACGAGCAGCCCGTCCTGCGCGAGGCGGTGCACGACGTCGGTCGCCTTGCGCACGTCGTCGGCGGTGCGGTGCGGGTCGTTCGCCGTCACCTCGTTGGCGATGTCGAGCGCGGTGAAGGACTCCCGCCGCGCCACGCGCGAGAGCATCGCGTCCCGCACCGCGTTCTGCGCGGTGGAGTCGGTGCCTCCGAACAGCCGCCTGACCTGGTCCCAGAACGACACGCTTCCTTCACCTCTTCCACTGCACGATCGAAAGGAAAACCTGACCCCGACTTCTTCCTGCGGACCACGGCCGATCACTCAAGGGGCAGCAGTAGCTGTCGTGATGAAAACCACGTTGTCTTGGTCGTCGCGCTTGCGCGACTCGCGACAGCTACTGCTGCCCCAAAAAGAACATCGGGCGTGGGATCGAATGGGTGAGACGACGCCACCCCGGCGAAACACCGGAGCATGACGGGCTCGGGGTCAGGTTCTCCTCTCGGTCGTGCAGATCATCAGTGCAACAGCTCCTGTTTGGGATCCCCGATGCCGAGCATCGAGGCGCTCTCGTTCATCTTCAGCGCGATGAGGTGGCGGCACGGCCCCTTGCGCAGCCGGTACTGGCGGAAGTGATCGCAGTTGCACGCCGCCTTCGAATAGTTGCCGTCGGAATCGAACACCGCTTCGCAGCGCGTGCCGTCGCGCGAGCTGCCGATGCGCACCCGGGCGATCACCAGCTGACGCGACTGCGGCAACAGCTCGCGGCGGTCGACGGTGACGGCCCCCTGGCGATACGCGCGCAGTCCCTCGGTGAGCTCCGGCGACGGAGGCCCCAGCACCGCTTCTGACAGCGGCGCCGGCATCACCTCGCGGAACCGGTACTGCCGCGTCGCGAAGTCGAAGATCACCTGCCCCTGCTGCGCGAGGTGGTGCAGCGAGCCGATCAGCGCCGGCCGCGAGACCTCGACCAGGCGCGAGAGCTCGTCGAGCGACGCGACGTGCGACTGTGCGAGGTGCGCGCGAATGGTCGCGGCGGCGCGCAGCTCGGGCACGAAGGCGCCGGCCAGGAGCTCGAGGTTCGACCCGCTCGTCCAGTCGTTGGTCGTCCACCCCGAGAGGCCGAGCACGAAGCGCATGTCGCCGAGGTGCGCGGTCCAGATCGACGGCAAGCCCGAGCCGAAGAGCTGCACCGTGAAGCGCTCGGTCAGCGGCAACAACCGCGCGAGCACCGACAACCGGCGCCGCCCCCACACCTTGATGACCTCAGGCTTCTCGCCCGCGAACGGCTTGCCGTGGCTCTCGACGCGAGTGCCCCACGGCTGCAGCACCATCGCCGCGGGCTTGCCCGGCACGAGGTGGAACTCGATCGAGCGCGGCCCGGTCTTCTCGCGGTGGCGGCGCAGGTGCGCGAGCAGCGAGTACACCGCGTCGACGCTCAGCTCGATTTCCCGCGAAGGCAGCGCCATCGCCGCGCTCAACTGACCGAAGCCCTTCAGCCAGCTTGGCGGCAGGTCGATCTTCTCTTCGCGCAGCGAGCCCGCGTTCTCGACCTTCACCTCGAAGCCCGTGGGATCCACCAGCAGGCGCGTCTCGCGGTAGGTGCGCAGCGACTGGAAGTGGTCGTACAGCGCGACCGAGTAGTCGACGTTGGTGGTGCCCAGCCCGCTCGTCGCGCTGCCGTGGAACGCGTCGCGATCGACGAACAGGCAGCCGTAGCTCGACTCGTCCTTCGCGAAGCACTCGAAGAACACGGTGTCGGGGGCGACGGTCACCACCGGGTCGCACGGCACCAACGCGCGGAACAGCTCGGGGTCGGTGCGCGACAGCTCGGCCGCCCACGCGCGCCGCGCGATCCAGTACTGCGAGTGCAGCCGGCGGAAGTCGCTCTCGAGGTTCTGCGGCGGCGCTTCGCCCTTGATGCGCTGCACTTCCTGGCGCTTCACCGAGTCGGCGACGTCGCGGCGCAGCTCGAGCTCCTGGCGCGCCTGCTCGGCCTTCCACGCCTGGTAGACCGACTTGTCCTTCTTCTTGAAGCGGAAGTCGCCGATCACCACGTCGTGCAGCGCGCTCATCGCCTCACGGAAGTGGAGCGGCCGCTTGAGCGACTGGTCGAAGAACACCTTCGGGCGCGCGAGGTTCGGCTGGAACGAGAGCGCGCTCGAGCCGCCCCGCTCCACCAGCCCCGACTGGCCGAGGTACTTGAGGTCGAGGTTCATTCCGCGGCCCCCTTCCCGTCGATCACCAGCTCGGGCAGCTCGGCCGCCAACAACGCCTGCAGCTCAGGCTCTTCGCTCGCGGCGCGCACCAGCTGCGACAACGCCGCACGGCGCTCGGTCTCGCGCACGCTGCGCAGCGTGAAGCCGAGCAGCCGCACCAGCGCCGCGCGCTCTTCCTTCGCTTTGACCAACCGATCGGCGACCTGCCGAACGGCCTGACGGCGGGCGCGGTTGCCACGGTGCGGCGCCAGCAACGTCGTCGCCCACACGCGCTGCAGCGTCTCGGCGGGGAACGCCTTCTCGCGCGCTTCGAACTGCCCGAGGAAATGCTCGCGCACGTCGGCCCACGGCGTTTCACTCATCGCGAGCCACAGCTCGACCGCGTCGCCGAAGCGCTTGTCCTTGCCCATCAGCTCGACCGCCGCCTTGCGCACCTCGACGTAGCGCGCGTCGAGCAGCTCGCGCACGAAGAGCGGGCGGGCGTCGTCGCGAATCAACAACTGCTGCGCGAGCCACTCCATCGCCGCGACGCGCGTCTGCTGACACTCGGCGTGACGCAGCGCGAGCAACTGCTCCAACTCGGCCGCGTTCTTCGGCGGGCGCGCCTTGGCCCACTCGAGGCCGAGCTCGGAGACCGGGGCCGCGCGCGCACACGCGAGCTGCACGCACTGCTCGAGCGAGAGCCGTGAGGGCAGCACGTGCTTCTTCACCGCGGCGCACACCGCGACCAGCACCTCGAGCGAGGGCACGGTCAGGAGTTCGAGCCAGTCGCCGATGGGCAGGCTCTCCATGCCCTTCGCGCCATCGAGCAGCTTCGCCGCGACGGCCTGCACCTCGGCGTGCGGGCTCTTCAGCAACACCACCAACCGGCTCACCGGCAGCGTCTCGAGGAGCGAGCGGTGGTGCTGCTCGAGCGCCCACGCTGCGAAGCGACGCACCGGGCGCGACCGCGCGCTCGTCAGCAGCTTGAGCAGCGCCTCACCGGCCGCGGTCTCCTGCCACGCCTGCGGGCAATACGGCGCGTAGGCGAGATCGGCGAGCGACTTGCCGCTGGCCACCACCACGCCAAGCGGCTTGCGATCGAGCACCTCGCTCTTGCCGTACAGCGCGTGCACCAGGAACCAGCCATCGAGCAGCGCCTCGACCGTCGCGAGGTGCTCGTCGCGGAACAACGGCAGCACCTGCATCACGCGCTCGCGGTACGCCGACGCCGACTCGCGCGCGAAGGTGCGGAAGTACCGCCACGTGCGTCGCTGGAGATAGCGCCGCGTCGAGAAGCTGAAGCGCAGCGGATCGACGCCTTCGCCGCCGCCACCCTCGCGCACGGTCTCCCACCGGCCAGTGCGCGGGTTGCGTTCCCACCGCGTGCGCGGACGAATCAACGGCACGTGCGGGCGCCGCACGTTGGTCACGGTGCCGGTGAGCGGGTTGGTGTACGTGCGCTTGCCGCGCTTGAACCGCGGGAGCCGCTTGAGGATGTCGAACGGCTCGCGCAGCACCTTCTCGGTCACCATCTGCCGCGAGGTCCAATCCCACCGGCTCTGCGTCACCAGTTCCCGCTTCACGAGCCGATCGAACGCCGCCGCGAAGTGCGCCATCAGCTCGATGTCGCCGTGCTTCTCGGCCCACTTGAAGACGCTCTTCACGAAGACGCGATGCCCCGGGCGATCGCAGCCGTCAGCGAGGTAGCCCAGCAGGGTCGGCCGCGCGTACGGGCGCGGGTCGCTCACCAGGCGCTCGGCGATCGCGGGCAGCTTCTTCTGCGCCTTGCTCTTGAGCAGCTCCTCGAGGAGCCGCACGTCGCCCGCGTCGAGGAGCTCGTCGAGCAACAACGTCGAGCTGGTGGTTTCCCCCGCCATGGCGCGCGCCCGACTTAACACCCGGGTCCAAAACCATGCGCAAATCAAACGCTTTGACCCTGCGCCGCTCGATCTCTATGGTGCCCTGCGATGGAACACCCTCTGTCGCCGTATCTGCCGGTCGCCGTCGTCCTTGGTCTGGCCGGCGTGATGGCCGCCGCCATTCCGTTCATCGCCGGCAAGCTCGGTCCGCGCGCCTCGTTCACCACCAAGAGCGAGCCCTTCGAAGGCGGTAACGCGCCGATGGGCTCCGCGCGCCAGCGCTTCGCGGTGAAGTTCTACGTCGTCGCGCTGCTCTTCATCGTGTTCGACGTCGAAGCGGTGTTCCTCTACCCGTGGGCGGTGAACTTCCGCGCGCTGGGCTGGTTCGGGTACGCCACCATGGCGGTCTTTGCCTCGACCCTCGTCGCCGCGCTGGCGTACGTGTGGAAGAAGGGCGCGCTGGACTGGGAGAGCTGACAATGGCCGACGATCTCGCCCCCATCATCACCACCCGCAAGGAAGAGACGATCAGCGGGCTGCAGAAGATCATCAGCAAGGGCCTGGGCTGGGCGCGCAAGTACTCGCTCTTCACCTACCCCTTCGCGACCGCGTGCTGCGGCATGGAATACATGTCGGTCGCCGCCGGCCGATACGACATCGCGCGCTTCGGCGCCGAGTTCCCGCGCTTCTCGCCGCGCCAGGCCGACTTGCTGATGGTGGTCGGCACCATCAACATCAAGCAGGCGCCGATCTTGAAGCGTGTCTACGAGCAGATGGCCGAGCCGAAGTGGGTCGTCGCCTTCGGCGTGTGCGCGTCGTCGGGCGGCTTCTACGACAACTACGCCGTGCTCCAGGGCATCGACCGCATCATCCCCGTCGACGTCTACATTCCGGGCTGCCCGCCGCGCCCCGAGCAGGTGCTCGACGGCCTCATGCTGCTGCAGGACAAGATCCAGAACCAGCGCCACTCGATCGGCAACTCGCAGACGATCGCCGAGCGCCCCGGCTACCGCGATCTGACCCGCTGACCCTCGCGCGCGAGCCGCAGCCGTATCGGCCCGCGCACCGCTTCGACATCGTCGACCGCCGTCCCGCGTTGGGTGATCTCCACCACGCCGCGCTCGACGAGCGCCCGCGCGGCGATGCGGGTCGGCTCCATCAACCGGCGCCACGCCTCACCCGCTTCGTCGTGCGTGCCAGACCAGGCGCGCGCCACGTCTGACGGGCAGATGGTCGAACCGGGCCTGCGCTCGGCCAGCAACGCGATCAACTCCTCCAACGCGCGCTGCGAAGGCTCACCCATTGGGTCGTGCAGGTAATCAGCGCACGCTTGAATCTCCACCGGGACCGGCGAGTCTGCGGAGCCGTGCGCCTCGCCCTGCTCTGCCTCACGCTCGTCTCGCTCGGTGCCCGCGCGCAGTCGGTCTGCGATCAGCATGTGGTCACCGCCGCGATCTCGTCTGGCTTGTCACTCTCGAAAGACGGCGAGCGGCTGCGTCTGCACTACCTCGGCCCCCACGAGTCGACCGTCGGTCGCTTCTGGCCGATGACGGCTTCGCTCAAGGGCCGCGTGCTCTCGGTGACCATCGCCACCGCGTCGAAGCCTTCGTCACCCGGCGGTGCGGTGCTCGACGCCCTGGGCGAGAACCCGGGCGTGGTCGACCTGCCGAAGCTGGCCGAAGGCGCGTGGCGGCTCGTCATCAAGCAGGGCAAAGCGCGCGCCGAGTGGACCGTCGCGGTCACGGCGGCCGGCTGGAAGCTCGAGGCGACGAAGTCCGCGCATCCGTCGCTGACCTTCTCCGCTCTCGACTGGAAGTGGCGAGGCGACGCCGACGCGCTCGCAGTGAAGTGCGTCGCCGATGGCGGGTGCCGCGACTTCTTCGACACGCACCGCGACGCGCGGCTCCCCGATGGCGCGTGGCTCGATCTGCCGTGGCTCGGAGAAGAGACCTGCTGGCTGCAGGGCCTCGATGCCGGCGCGCTGCCCGCGGGCGTGGCGCCGGTGCGCGGGTGGACCGCGCCGCCTACCAGCGGTGGTACGCCGGGTGCCCCTCGGTGACGGCGACGAAGGTGCCGCGGCAGGTCGCGCGCAGCTTGCCCTGGGCCTCGAGCGTGCCCTCGACGACGCACTTGTCGCCCTGGTGCTCGACGACCTTCGCCTTGACGATCACCGGCCCATCGGTCGGGCACGGACGCTTGAGCACAATCGCGTAGTCGGCGGTCACGGTGCACGGCGGAGAGCTCGCCCCGCGCGCCTTCATCAGGAAGTACGCCGCCGCCCAGTTGCAGTGGCAGTCGAGCAACGAGCCGATGATCCCGCCGTTGAGCACGCCGGGGAACGCCTCGTGGTGCTTCTCGGGAGTCCACGTCGCCGTGACGCCGTCACCCTCGGGGAAGCTGCGAATGCGCAGCCCCTTCTCGTTGGCCGGGCCGCAGCCAAAGCAGGCGTTGTGCGGGGCGTAGGTCTCTTGAATGCAGGGCGTCGTCGCGCTCATCGCGCGGCAGTGTCGCCAACAACCGTGCGTGAGGCCAGCGCCCAGTCGGCGCTCTCACCGTGCGCGATCTTCAGCGACGCGTACTCGCGCTTCACCGCGCGCACGTAGTTCTTCCACTGCGAGGTGTCGCGCGCGCGCAGCCCGCTGGCGAGCTTGTTGGGGCCGGCGTTGTAGGCCATCAGCGCAAAGTCCATCCGCCCGCCGAAGAGCTCGCGGAGGTACTTGAGGTAGCGCACGCCGAGCCGCACGTTGAGCGACGGGTCGGCCTGCAGCTCGGGCGTCGACAGCTTGATGCCCTCGCGCCGCGCCATCCATTCCAGCGTCGCCGGGCGCACCTGCATCAGCCCGCGGGCGCCGACCACCGAGGTCGCGCTCTCGCGGAACTCCGACTCGACCTCGATGAGCGCCAGCACCAACAGCGGGTCGAGGCCGGCGGTCGCCGACTCTTCGCTGATGGCCAGCGCCACGTGCTCGCGCAGCTCGATGCCCCAACCCGGGGCGCGGTCTTCGAGCACCGCCGCGATGCGCTCGAAGTCGGGCGGGCGCACCGGCGCCACGCCCTCGACCTCCATGACCTGCGGCGGAGGCGCCACGACCAGGGGACGCAGGTTCCACCCGCAGACCCCGAGGCTCGCGACCACCACCAGCGCTGGCAGGAGACCCTTCATTTCGTCAGCGCCTCCACCCGGCGAGCCAGCGCGTCGACGCGCGCGGCGAGCTGCGCCACCTCGTCACGGCGCGGCACCCGCAGGCGGGTCAGCGAAGTCTTCACCGAGTCATCGACCCGCTTCTCCAGGTCGCGGCGCTGGCTGGTCAGCCGTTCCGAGAGACGCTTCATCTCGTCCTGGCTGAGGCCCTGGACGCGGGTGAGGAGCTTCTGCACCTCACCCTCGGCGCCGTGCACGGCCGTCAGCGCCTGACTCCAGATCTGTTGGAAGAACTCCATAGGCGCACCTCCAACCACATCGTTCAGCTCGAGCGCAAGGCCCGGTCAACCAGCTGAAATGACAGTCAGTTCTGGGTCGGCGCCGGCTTCTTCGCCAGGCCATCGACCTTCTTCGACAGCTTGACGAGCTCGCGGTTCAAATCCGCGATGTCCGATCGCGAGGCGACGCCGAGCACGCCGAGCACCTGCTCCTGCAGCCCGTCGAGGCGGCGCTTCACCTGCTGGGTCGCCTGCGCGGCCTGCTTCTCGAGCTGCTTGATCGGCTTGCCGGCACGCACGTCGCGCAACAGGCCCTCGATCTCCTTCTGCTGGGCGCGGCCGCGCTTCACGAGCTCCTTCTCGAACTGCACCAGGCGCTTCCGCGCGTCTTCGAGCTGCGCGACCACCGCGTGCTGCACCTCAGCGACCTGCGTCTGCACCGTCTGCTTCCGAGCCATGTGTGGACTTCCTCCGTTGGGTTGGACAACTTGACGCACTGCATATAACGCAGCGCGCCATAGCCGCAACCCACTTCGCAAGTCCCTGATTCAAGAAATGAAAAAGGCGACCTCCTTGCGGAGATCGCCTCTCTCACCAACCTTCAGCCTTCAGCTCAGGCCGCGCCGGTCTCAGCGCGAACCGACGGGCTGCCGGGAATGGTCGCCACGTCGCCGCCGTGCGTCGCCGCGAGCGCGTCTTCCATGTTCTGCACTTCGTCAGCAGGCGAGTCGACCTGGATGTCGAGGTGCTTGTAGTTCGGCAGGCCGGTGCCGGCGGGGATGAGCCGGCCCATGATGACGTTCTCCTTGAGGCCGCGCAGGTAGTCGACCTTGCCGCTGATGGCGGCCTCGGTGAGCACCTTGGTGGTCTCCTGGAACGACGACGCCGAGATGAACGACTCGGTCGAGAGCGAGGCCTTGGTGATGCCGAGCAGCAGCGGCTCGCCGACGGCCGGGCGCTTGCCCGCGTTGAGGGCCTTCTCGTTCTCTTCCTCGAACACCCACTTCTCGACCTGCTCGTCGATCAGGAACTCGGTGTCGCCCACGTCGGTCACGCGCACGCGGCGCAGCATCTGCCGCACGATGACCTCGATGTGCTTGTCGTTGATCTTCACGCCCTGGAGTCGGTAGACCTCCTGGATCTCGTCCACCAGGAAGCGGGCGAGTTCCTTCTCGCCGAGCACCTTGAGGATGTCGTGCGGGTTGGCCGCGCCGTCCATCAGCGACTCACCGGCGCGCACGCGGTCACCCGAGTGCACCGTGATGTGCTTGGCCTTGCTGATCAGGTACTCCTTCGCGAGGTCAGGGCGAGCCTCACCGTTCACCTCGGGGGTGATGATGAGCTTGCGCTTGCCCTTGGTGTCCTTGCCGAACGACACCACGCCGTCGATCTCCGCGATGATCGCGTGATCCTTCGGCTTGCGCGCCTCGAAGAGCTCGGCCACGCGCGGCAGACCGCCCGTGATGTCCTTGGTCTTCGTGGTCTCGCGCGGGACGCGTGCGACGACTTCGCCAGGGGTGATTTCCTGGTTGTCTTCGACCGCGAGCGCGGCGCCCTGCGGGAGGAAGTAGCTGGCCGGCTGCCCGTTGGGGAGCGCCTTCACTTCACCCTTCGCGTCGCGAATGGTGATGCGCGGGCGCGCCTCGGGGTCGCGCGACTCGATGATGGTGCGGCGGCTGAGGCCGGTGACCTCGTCCGTCGACTCGTTCATCGTGACGCCTTCGATGATGTCTTCGAACTTGATGACACCACCGACTTCCGAGAGCAGCGGCATCGCGAAGGGCTCCCACTCGCCCAGCTTCGCGTTGGCGTCGACCTTCTGGCCTTCCTTCACCATCAGGCGCGCGCCGTAGACCATGCGGTGACGCTCGCGCTCACGGCCCGAGTCGTCGACGATGATGATCTCGCCGTTGCGGTTGGTCACCACCGCCTCACCGCCCGTGCGCTTCACGAACGCCAGGCCGATGAACTTCACGGTGCCGGCGAAGCGGGCGTTGAGTTCGCTCTGCTGCGAGCGGCCCATCGCGGCGCCACCGACGTGGAAGGTGCGCATCGTCAGCTGCGTGCCGGGCTCGCCGATCGACTGCGCGGCGATGACACCGACCGCCTCGCCGACCGACACCTTGCGGCCACGGGCCAGGTCACGGCCGTAGCACTCGACGCAGATGCCGCGCTTGGTCTGGCAGGTCAGGCCCGAGCGAATCTTCACGCGGTCCAAGCCGGCGTTGACCACCTTCTGCACGCGCGCCTCGTCGATTTCCTCGTTGGCGCGCACGAGCACCTCGCCCGTCACCGGGTCGTGGATGTCGTCGAGCGCCACGCGGCCGAGAATGCGCTCGTGGAGCGGCTCGATTTCCTCGCCGCCCTCGACGAGCGCGGTGATGACGATGCCGTCGAGCGTGCCGCAGTCGTACTCGTTGACGATCGCGTCCTGCGCGACGTCGACCAGGCGGCGGGTCAGGTAGCCCGAGTTCGCCGTCTTGAGCGCGGTGTCGGCCAGGCCCTTGCGCGCGCCGTGGGTCGAGATGAAGTACTGCAGCACCGAGAGGCCTTCACGGAAGTTCGCCGTGATGGGGTTCTCGATGATCTCGCCGCTCGGCTTCGCCATCAGGCCGCGCATGCCGGCGAGCTGACGAATCTGCTGCGTCGAACCACGCGCACCCGAGTCGGCCATGATGAAGATCGGGTTGAAGCTCTTCTGGGTGCGGGTCTCCTTCTTGCCGTCCCGGCTGATGCCCGAGATCGACTCTTCGGAGATCTGCTCCATCATCTTCTTGGTGATGGCTTCCGTGGTCTGCGCCCAGATGTCGATGACCTTGTTCGAGCGCTCGCCGACGGTGATCAGACCCTCGAGGTACTGGTTCTCGACCTCGGTGACTTCCTTCTGCGCCGCCTCGATGAGCGTGTACTTCGCAGGAGGAATGATCATGTCCTTCAGCGCGATGCTGATGCCGGCGCGCGTCGCGTTCGTGTAGCCGAACGAACGAATGCGGTCGGCGAGGAGCACGGTCTCCTTCTCGCCCGTCATGCGGTAGCAGATGTCGATCAGGTTCCCGAGCTGCTTCTTGTCGAGGACCTTGTTGACCTCCTCGAAGCCCACCTTCTCGGGGACGATCTGCGCGAGCAACACGCGACCCACGGTGGTCTCGAAGAGCTTGCCCTTGAGGCGGCACTTGATCTTCGCCTGCAGGTGCACGGCGCCCTGGTCGTACGCCGAGCGCACCTCGTCGGCCGAGGCGAACACCATGCCCTCGCCGTGCGCGAACTCGCGCGGGCGGGTCATGTAGTAGATGCCGAGCACCATGTCCTGAGTGGGCACGATGATGGGCTTGCCGTTCGCCGGCGAGAGGATGTTGTTGGTCGACATCATCAGCGTGCGCGCTTCCATCTGCGCTTCGATGGACAACGGCACGTGCACGGCCATCTGGTCGCCGTCGAAGTCGGCGTTGAAGGCGGTGCAGACCAACGGGTGGAGCTGGATCGCCTTGCCTTCGATCAGCACGGGCTCGAACGCCTGCATGCCGAGGCGGTGCAGGGTCGGGGCGCGGTTCAGGAGCACGGGGTGCTCGCGGATCACCTCATCGAGGATGTCCCAGACCTCGGGGCGCTCCTTCTCGACCATCTTCTTGGCCGACTTGATGGTGGTGACGTAGCCCTTCTCTTCGAGCTTGTTGTAGATGAACGGCTTGAACAGCTCGAGCGCCATGATCTTCGGCAGGCCGCACTGGTGCAGGCGCAGCTCGGGGCCGACGACGATGACCGAGCGGCCCGAGTAGTCGACGCGCTTGCCGAGCAGGTTCTGGCGGAACCGGCCCTGCTTGCCCTTGAGCATGTCCGACAGCGACTTGAGCGGGCGCTTGTTGGGACCGGTGATGGTCTTGCCACGGCGGCCGTTGTCGAACAGCGCGTCGACGGCCTCCTGCAGCATGCGCTTCTCGTTGCGAATGATGATGTCGGGCGCGTTGAGTTCCTGCAGCCGCTTGAGGCGGTTGTTGCGGTTGATCACGCGGCGGTACAGGTCGTTCAAGTCAGACGTCGCGAAGCGGCCGCCGTCGAGGGGCACGAGCGGGCGCAGATCGGGCGGCAGCACCGGAATGACGTCGAGCATGAGCCACTCGGGCAGGTTGCGCTGACCGGCGGGGCCGGACGAACGGAACGACTCGAGCACCTTGAGGCGCTTGGCGTACTTCTTCCGCTTCGCCTCCGAGGTGGTGACCTTCATCTCCTGGCGCATCTGCTCGGCCAGCTCGTCGACCTTGATCTGCTTGAGCATGTCGCGAACGGCTTCGCCGCCCATCGCCGCGACGAACGAGTCGTCGCCGTGCTCCTGGAGCAGCTTCTGGAAGCGCTCCTCGGTGATCAGCTCACCCTTCTGCAGGTCGGTGCTCTTGGGGTCGAGCACGATGTACGACTCGCAGTACAGGACCTTCTCGAGATCCTTCAGGGTCATGTCGAGCAGCGCGCCGATGCGCGACGGCAGGCTCTTGAGGAACCAGATGTGCGCGACGGGGGTCGCCAGCGTGATGTGGCCGAGGCGCTCACGGCGCACCTTCGACTGGATCACCTCGACGCCGCACTTCTCGCACACCACGCCGCGGTGCTTCATGCGCTTGTACTTGCCGCAGTTGCACTCGTAGTCCTTCACCGGGCCGAAGATGCGCGCGCAGAACAGGCCGTCACGCTCGGGCTTGAAGGTGCGGTAGTTGATGGTTTCCGGCTTCTTCACTTCGCCGTGCGACCACTGACGAATCTTGTCGGGCGACGCCAGGGCGATGCGAATCGCCTGGAACGAGAGGGGATCCTTCGGCTTCTCGAAGAAATTGAAGATGTCCTTCACGGTCTCACCTTGAGGAAAGCGGGATTTCTAAAGCTTGAGGGGGAACGGCGCCCGACCCTTCTGGCCGGGCGCCTGCTGGTTTGGTTCAGGCCGTTCAGGCGTCCGTGCCGGTCTTCACCGGCTCGTCGGACGAGATCATCACCGAGGCGCGGCGGCGCTCCGGCGGGGCCTTCTCGAGGAGCTCGACGTCGAGCGCGAGCGCCTGGAGTTCCTTGAGCAGCACGTTGAACGACTCGGGCAGGCCCGACTCGAGCGTGTAGTCGCCCTTCACGATCGACTCGTACATGCGGGTGCGGCCGACCACGTCGTCGGACTTCACCGTCAGGAACTCCTGCAGCGAGTACGCCGCGCCGTACGCTTCCATCGCCCAGACTTCCATTTCGCCGAGGCGCTGGCCGCCGAACTGCGCCTTGCCGCCCAGCGGCTGCTGGGTGACCAGCGAGTACGGACCAATCGAGCGAGCGTGGATCTTCTCGTCGACGAGGTGGTGGAGCTTGAGCATGTACATCACGCCCACGGTGACGTTCTGGTCGAACACCTCACCGGTGCGGCCGTCGAAGAGCACCATCTGGCCCGTCTTCGGCAGCTCGGCGCCTTCGAGCAGCGCGTGGATCTCGTTCTCGTGCGCGCCCTCGAACACCGGGCTGGCGACGTGAATGCCCTTGTGCAGGCGGCGGGCGAGCTCGATCGCTTCCTTGTCGCTGAGCTTCTCGACGAACTCGTGGAACTTCTCGTCGTCGTAGATGCCCTTGAGGTGCTTGCGGCACGCGTCGGCCGAGCCCTTCTCGACGAAGCGCTGGAGCTTCTCGCCCATGCCACGAGCCGCCCACCCGAGGTGCACCTCGAGGATCTGGCCGATGTTCATGCGCGACGGCACGCCGAGCGGGTTGAGCACGATGTCGACCGGGCGACCGTCCTCGAGGTACGGCATGTCCTCGATGGGGAGGATGCGCGAGACGACGCCCTTGTTGCCGTGGCGGCCGGCCATCTTGTCGCCGACCTGCAGCTTGCGCTTGATGGCGACGTAGACCTTCACCATCTTGATGACGCCCGGCGGGAGCTCGTCGCCCTTCTTGATGCGCGCGATCTTCTCGCCGAAGGCCAGCTTGACGGCTTCCTTGTTGTCCTCGAGGTTCTTCAGCAGCTCGCGGACCTTCTGGTCGACCTGGTCGTTGACCGAGATCTCACCCCAGAACTTGTAGGGGATCTGCGAGAGCAGTTCCTCGTTCAGGGTGTCGCCCTTCTTGAGCAGCTGCTTGCCCTTGTCGTCGATCAACTTCGACTGGGCTTCCTTGTTCAGGAACATCTTCTTGATGCGCCCGAACGCGCTGTCCTGGAGGATCTTGATCTCGTCGTTCTGGTCCTTCAGCAGGCGCGCCTCGTCCATCGACTCGATCTGCTTGGCGCGCTCGTCCTTGTCGACGCCCTTGCGGCTGAACACCTTGGCGCCGATGACGGTGCCGGTGACGCCCGGGGGAACGCGGAGCGAGGTGTCGCGCACGTCGCCGGCCTTCTCGCCGAAGATCGCGCGGAGCAGCTTCTCTTCCGGCGACAGCTGGGTCTCGCCCTTCGGCGTGATCTTGCCGACGAGGATGTCGCCCGGCTTCACCTCGGCGCCGATGCGGATGATGCCGCTCTCGTCGAGGTCCTTGAGGGCTTCCTCACCCACGTTCGGAATGTCGCGGGTGATCTCTTCCTTGCCGAGCTTGGTGTCGCGGGCGATGCACTCGAACTCTTCGATGTGGATCGACGTGAACACGTCGTGCTTGACGATGTTCTCGCTCATCAAGATCGAGTCTTCGTAGTTGTAGCCCTGCCACGGCATGAACGCGATGACCACGTTCTGGCCGAGCGCGAGCTCGCCGGTCTCGCACGCGGGACCGTCGCCGAGCACGTCACCCTTCTTCACCTTGTCGCCCTTCTTCACGATGGGCTTCTGGTTCAGGCAGGTGCTCTGGTTCGAGCGCTGGTACTTGACGAGGTTGTAGATGTCGACCTCGCTGGCCACGTCGCTGAACGCGGCCGGCACTTCGGCGCGAACGACGATGCGGCTGGCGTCGACCGACTCGACCACGCCGTCGCGGCGCGCGACGACGCACACGCCGGAGTCACGCGCGACCACCGCCTCGATGCCGGTGCCGACGAGCGGCGACGCGGTGCGAATGAGCGGCACGGCCTGGCGCTGCATGTTCGAACCCATGAGCGCGCGGTTCGCGTCGTCGTTCTCGAGGAACGGCACGAGCGAGGCGGCCACGGACACGAGCTGGTTCGGCGAGACGTCCATCAGGTTGACGTCTTCCGGCTTGGCCATGATGAACTCGCCACCGCGGCGGGTCAGCACGTGGTCGGGCAGAATCTTGCCCTTCTTGTCGGTCTCGACGTTCGCCTGCGCGATGGTGTGCTTCTCTTCTTCGAGCGCCGAGTAGAAGGCCACGTCGGGCGACAGCGCGCCCTCTTCGACCTTGCGGTACGGGGTCTCGATGAAGCCGAACTCGTTCACGCGCGCGTAGCTG
The DNA here is from genome assembly GCA_046351675.1 of Myxococcaceae bacterium. GTDB lineage: Bacteria > Myxococcota > Myxococcia > Myxococcales > Myxococcaceae > Archangium_A. Next base: position 351,010 of record JAXLYB010000006.1, on the reverse strand, counting down.
CTGAGCGAGCTGATGAGGCCGATGTTCGGACCTTCAGGCGTCTCGATCGGGCAGATGCGGCCGTAGTGCGTGGGGTGCACGTCGCGCACTTCGAAGCCGGCGCGCTCGCGGGTCAGACCGCCGGGCCCGAGGGCCGAGAGGCGACGCTTGTGCGTCACTTCCGACAGCGGGTTGGTCTGGTCCATGAACTGCGAGAGCTGGCTCGAGCCGAAGAACTCCTTGATCACCGCCGTCACCGGCTTGGCGTTGATCAGGTCGTGCGGCATGAGCGTCTCGATCTCCTGGAGGCTCATGCGCTCCTTGATCGCGCGCTCCATGCGAACGAGACCGATGCGGTACTGGTTCTCGAGCAGCTCGCCCACCGCGCGGACGCGGCGGTTGCCGAGGTGGTCGATGTCGTCGATCTGACCCTTGCCGTTCTTCAGGTCGATCAGGTACCGAATCGTCTCGAGGATGTCGCGCTTCGTCAGGACCTGGTTGTCGAGCGGCTCTTCGAGGCCGAACTTGCTGTTCAGCTTGAGGCGGCCGACCTTCGAGAGGTCGTAGCGCTCGGGGTTGAAGAACAGCACGTTGTTGAACAGGTTGATCGCCGTCTCGGGGGTCGGCGGGTCACCCGGGCGCACGCGGCGGTAGATTTCCATCACCGCTTCTTCGGGCGACTCGATCTTGTCCATCAGCAACGTGTCGCGCAGGTACGGGCCCACGTTCAGGTTGTCGATGAAGAGGACCTTGATCTCCTTCAGGTTGCGCTTGAGCAGCTCCTCGATGGTCTGCTGCGAGAGCTCCTCGTTGCACTCGATGATGACTTCACCGGTGGCCTCGTCGACGACGTCGTAGGCCGACACCTTGGTGAAGAGCTCATCGGCGTCGAGCGGCAGGCGCGTGATCTTCGACGCCTCGAGCTTCTTCAAGCTCGCGCGGGTGAACTTGCGGTTCTTCTTGACGATCACCTCACCCGACTTGGTCTTCACGTCGCGGGTGGCGCGCTGGTTGTAGAGCAGCTCGAAGTCGACCGACTTCTCGAACTCCGTCTCCGAGTGAACGTAGATCGTCTCGGTGGCGTAGAAGTAGTTGAGGATCTCCTCGGTCGAGCCCTTGAACTCGAGCGGCGACTTCTTCGCGGTGTCCTTCACCGCGCCGAGGGCGCGAATGAGCACCGTGACCGGCAGCTTGCGGCGGCGGTCGATGCGCACGTACAGCAGGTCCTTGTGGTCGAACTCGAAGTCGAGCCACGAGCCGCGCGAGGGGATGACGCGCGCGTTGTAGAGCAGCTTGCCGGAGCTGTGGCTCTTGCCCTTGTCGTGATCGAAGAACGCGCCGGGCGAGCGGTGCAGCTGGCTGACGACGACACGCTCGGTGCCGTTGATGATGAAGGTCCCGTTCTCGGTCATGAGCGGGATCTCACCGAAGTAGACCTCCTGCTCCTTGACGTCGCGAATCGACTGCGCGCCGGTCTCTTCGTCCTTGTCCCAGACCACCAGGCGAACCACGACCTTGATGGGCGCCGCGAACGTCATGCCGCGCTGGCGGCACTCGTCGACGTCGTACTTGGGCTTCTCGAGGTTGTAGCTGACGAACTCGAGCGAGCTGGTCTCGTTGAAGTCGCGAATCGGGAAGACCGACTTGAACACCGCCTGGAGGCCGAGGTCTTCGCGCTTCTCGGGGAGCACGTCAGCCTGCAGGAACTTCTCGTAGCTCTGCTTCTGGATGTTGATGAGGTTGGGGATCTCGATGACCTTGTTGATCTTCGCGAAGCTCTTCCGCACTCGGAAGTTGTTCTGCAGGGTCGGCATTCGCTTCTCCAGGAGCAGCAGTTGAAAAAAGAAACCTTCAAATACGGCCAAAGCCGGTGGCCCTTTTCAGGAACCACCGGCTCAAGCTCGATTCACTTCGCGAGTGGATTACTTCAGCTCGACGGTGGCACCGACCGCGGCGAGCTTCTCCTTCATCTTCGCCGAGTCTTCCTTGTTCACGCCTTCCTTGACGGTCTTGGGCGCGCCCTCGACGAGGTCCTTGGCTTCCTTCAGGCCCAGGCCGGTCAGCTCGCGGATGACCTTGATCACGTCGATCTTCTTGTCGCCAGCCTTGGCGAGGACGACGGTGAACTCCGTCTTTTCCTCGGCCGGGGCCGCCGCCGCCGCAGGGCCCGCCGCAACGGCCACCGCGGCCGCCGCCTTGACGCCCCACTTCTCTTCGAGCTTCTTCACCAGGTCGGCCGCTTCCATCACCGTGAGGCTGGAGAGCGAGTCGACGATTGCGTTGATGTCTGCCATGACGTTCTTCCTTCTTCGAACTTCGTTTGGGTTGGAGTTTGGTTTCGTTGAACGGGTTGTTTGACCGGCTGTCTCTTCAGGCAGCCTTGTCTGACTTCGCCTTGATCACGCGCGCCAGGCTCGAGCCAGGCTCGTTGAGAGTCCTGACCAGCATGGACGCCGGCTGGTTGATCATCGACAGAATCGTCGCGCGCAGTTCGGGCAGCCCTGGCATCTTCGCCAGCGCCGTCACGCCTGCCTTGTCGATCTTCTGACCCTGAATGACGCCCGACCGGATCTTGATGGACTCGAGGTCCTTCACGAACTCGGACAGGATCTTCGCAGGGGCAACGACGTCGTCGTAGCTGATGGCCGCGGCCACCGGACCCACGAAGTCGTCGGAGATCTTCTCAACCGAGGTGCCCTTCGCGGCGCGACGCGCCAGCGTGTTCTTCAGCACCTTCCACTCGACCTTGCCATCACGCAGCTTCTTGCGAAGCCGATTGACGGTATCGACGTCGAGCTTGTTGAACTCCGCGACGATGACACCCTTCGCACGGGTGAACTTGTCGTTGAGTTCCTTGATCAGCACTTCCTTCTCGCTCTTGAGCATTTGCACACCTCCTTCCGTCGTGACATCCCGGCAAAGCGAAATGCAGGAGCGAGGTTCGTGAGGCGAGCCGGGCTCGACGCCCGTCCAACTCCACAGCTGACGACTGCTCAGCTGACAACCGCTCCCCGTCTCGGCAGGGCGACCTCGAGATCCGAACCAGCAACTCGAGCCACCGTTTAAGCCCCCGCTGCGAACGGCCAGCGAGAGCCCCTGCTGTCTTCAACCAGGGTTTGATTCAATTGTTGTAAAACCGAGGGCCCTTACACGACGCGAACGCGCCGTGTCAAGGGCCCCCAAACCCACGCCGATCAGGCATTTAGCCGACCGGCTGGGTTGGTCACTTGAAGCGAGCGGTGATCTCGCCGGTGTCGATCTTGACGCCGGGGCCCATGGTCGAGCTGACCGTGATGCCCTTGAGGTACACGCCCTTCGCGGTGGCCGGCTTCATCTTCATGATGAGCTCGATCAGCACGTTGAAGTTCTCGGCGAGCTTCTCGGGGGCGAACGAGGCCTTGCCGACCGGGGCGTGCACGATGCCCGCCTTCTCGGCGCGGAACTCGATCTTGCCGCCCTTGGCTTCCTTGATGGCGCGCGCGAGGTCCATGGTCACGGTGCCGACCTTGGGGTTCGGCATCAGGCCGCGGGGGCCGAGCACCTTACCGAGGCGACCGACGACACCCATCATGTCGGGGGTGGCGATGACGGTGTCGAAGTCCATGAAGCCTTCTTCGATCTTCTTGGCCAGGTCGCCCTCACCGACGAAGTCGGCGCCGGCGTTGGTGGCCTCAGACTGCTTCTCGCCCTTGGCGAAGACGGCCACGCGGGCCGACTTGCCGGTGCCGTGCGGCAGCACGACGGCGCCACGGACCATCTGGTCGGCGTGCTTGGGGTCGACACCGAGGTTGATGGCCACGTCGATCGTCTGATCGAACTTGCCCTTCACCGTGTCGGCCGTCTTCTTGAGGACCTGAAAGCCCTCGGCCACCGAGTAACGCTTGTTGCGGTCAACCAACGCGCCCGCGGCGCGGAATTTCTTACCAGGCATGGGAATGTCTCTTTCTTGAAGGTTTGAAGTGGGTGGGAAGGAAGGCGATCAGACGACCGTGATGCCCATCGAACGGGCCGTGCCCGCGATGGTGCGCATGCACGCCTCGATGCTGCCGGCGGTGGTGTCCTGGATCTTCTGCTTCGCGATCTCTTCGACCTGCTTCTTGGTGACCTTGCCGACCGTTTCCTTGCCGGCCTTCTTCGCGCCCGAGCCCTTCTTCTTCTCGGTGTGGAGACCAGCGGCCTTCTTCAGGAGCACCGACGCGGGGGGCGTCTTGAGCTCGAAGGTGAACGAACGGTCCTGGTACACGGTGATGATCACCGGGATGATCAGGGCGTCCTTCATCTGCGCCTGGGTCTTGGCGTTGAACTGCTTGCAGAACTCCATGATGTTCACGCCCAACTGACCGAGGGCGGGACCGATCGGAGGAGCCGGGTTCGCCTTCCCGGCCGGGATCTGCAGCTTCGTGAAACCAGTGATCTTCTTCATTGCGACTGCTCCAGTGGTTCAAGCGGCGCGCCCTGACGAGAGCGCCTCCCACGTTCGTATGGCCGGAAACCGCCGGCCCGGTCTTGCGGTGAAACGGTTCAGCCGGTGGTCTTCTCGACCTGCATGAAGTCGAGCTCGACCGGGGTCGAGCGGCCGAAGATGCTGACCAGCACCTTCACGCGGCCCTTCTCGGGGTTGACCTCTTCGATCGTGCCATTGAAGTTCGCGAAGGGGCCGTCGATGACGCGCACCGTGTCGCCCTCGTCGTACTGCACCTTGGGCTTGGGCCGCATGGTGCCTTCCGACAGCTGGGTGGTGAGGCGCTCGACCTCGCTCTGGCGGAGGGGCGGCGGATCGTCCTGGCCGACCGCGCCGAGGAAGCCGGTCACCTTGGGGGTGTTCTTCACGAGGCTCTTCGTGCGGTTGTTCATCGCCATGTGCACGAGGATGTAGCCGGGCATCGTCTTGCGGCGCGTGGTGCGCTTCTGCCCGTCACGCATCTCGACGACCTGCTCGGTCGGCACGAGGATCTCGCCGAAGAACTCCTGCATGTTCTCCATCTTGATCTTGTCTTCGAGGCTCTTCTTCGCCTTGCCTTCGAAGTTCGAGTAGGTGTGGACGACGAACCACTTCTTCTCGGTGTTCTCTTCGCTGCTCACGTTCGCTCCGATCATGATCAACCCCAGAGCTTCGGCAGCCACTCGACCATCAGCTTGTAGCTGAGGGTGTCCATGCCGAAGAGGATGATGGCGGCAATCAACGACGCGACGACCACCGCCACGGTCGACACGCGAACGTCTTCCCACGAAGGCCAGGTCACGCGCATCAGCTCAGTCGCGACCTCGAGCGACAGGCCCTTCACGCGGGGGTTGGTCCACGACCACGCGGCGAGGCCGGCGGTAATCACCAGGCCGAGCACGTTCGACAGCGCGGTCGCCTCGACGCCGGCGAGCAGCACAGTGTCAGCCACGCTGAGGCGGCCGAGCACCAGGTTCACCATGCGCCCCATGAAGAGCGTCATGATCACGCCGAACACGAGGTAGCTCACGACGACGAGTCGCCGTGGGTCCATCTCCGCGCGATTGGCCTGCTGGCTGGCTTCGGTAGCCGACATGTGAAGTGACTCCTGAACTGCAGTTGAAACAGGGGAAAGCACGCCAGGAGGGATTCGAACCCCCAACACGCGGTTTTGGAGACCGCTGCTCTACCGTTGGAGCTACTGGCGTCCGTGTTCCCTGCGAAACTTCTCGAGCACAGCCGGCTTCAGCCGACCTTGCCTTCCTTGTGGTCGGTGTGCTTGCGGCAGCGGCGGCAGTACTTCGACAGCTCGAGCTTGTCCTGCTGCTTGCGGCGGTTCTTGGTCGTCACGTAGTTGCGGTCTTTGCAGACCGTGCACTCGAGCGAAATCAGGCTGCGGTTGCCCTTCGGCATGACACTTCTCCAGACGCGAAACGGTTAATCGGAAGAGAGACGGGAAAGAGACAAACTGAGGGGACCGCCCTTCGCAGAGCAGTCCCCTCGTTGTCAAGCAGTCTGCAGCCCAGAGGGCTGGAAACTCAGGCGATGATCTCGGACACGACGCCCGAGCCGACCGTGCGACCACCCTCACGGATGGCGAAGCGGAGCTCCTTTTCCATCGCGACGGGCGTGATCAGCTCGACCTCGATGGTGGTGTTGTCGCCCGGCATGATCATCTCGACGCCGGCGGGCAGCTGCACGGTGCCCGTCACGTCGGTGGTGCGGAAGTAGAACTGCGGGCGGTAGCCCTTGAAGAACGGGGTGTGGCGGCCGCCCTCTTCCTTGCTCAGGACGTAGATCTGACCCTTGAACTTGGTGTGGGGGGTGACGCTGCCCGGCTTCGCGAGGACCTGGCCACGCTCGATGTCCTCACGCTTGAGGCCACGAACGAGGGCGCCGATGTTGTCGCCGGCCATGCCGCTGTCGAGGAGCTTCTTGAACATCTCGACGCCGGTGACGGTGGTCTTCTGGGTGGCGCGGAGGCCGATGACCTCGACTTCGTCGCCGACCTTGATGACGCCACGCTCGACGCGGCCGGTGGCCACGGTGCCACGACCTTCGATCGAGAACACGTCTTCGACCGGCATCAGGAAGGGCTTGTCGATCGCGCGGACCGGGGTCGGGATGTACGAGTCGACCGCTTCCATCAGCTTGAGGATCGCGGGCTCGCCGATGGGCGAGCTGTCACCCTCGAGCGCCTTGAGCGCCGAGCCGGGGATGACGGGGATCTTGTCGCCGGGGAACTCGTACTTCTTCAGGAGGTCGCGGATCTCTTCCTCGACCAGCTGGCGGAGCTCGGCGTCATCGAGCATGTCGACCTTGTTCAGGAAGACGACGATGTACGGAACACCGACCTGGCGGGCCAGGAGGATGTGCTCGCGGGTCTGCGGCATCGGGCCATCTGGCGCAGAGACGACGAGGATCGCGCCGTCCATCTGGGCGGCGCCGGTGATCATGTTCTTCACGTAGTCGGCGTGGCCGGGGCAGTCGACGTGCGCGTAGTGGCGGTTCGTCGTCTGGTACTCGACGTGCGCGGTCGAGATCGTGATGCCGCGGGCGCGCTCTTCGGGCGCCTTGTCGATCTGGTCGTACGCGAGGAAGGTCGCGCCACCCGTCTTCGCGAGCACCTTGGTGATCGCCGCGGTCAACGTGGTCTTGCCGTGGTCAACGTGGCCAATCGTGCCGATGTTGACGTGCGGCTTGTTTCTCTCGAACTTTTCCTTCGACATGTGGCTCTTTCCTTCTGCTGCGTGCTGGTTGACGTGAATGAAACGACTTCGAAATGGAGCCCTGAACCAGGATTGAACTGGTGACCTCGTCCTTACCAAGGACGCGCTCTGCCAACTGAGCTATCAGGGCACTGCTCTTCTTCTGCACTGCGTGCTGCGTACTGCGAACTGCGAGAACCGGCGGCTGCACCTACTACTAAGAGGTGGAGCGGGGAACGGGATTCGAACCCGCGACATTCAGCTTGGAAGGCTGACGCTCTACCAGCTGAGCTATCCCCGCGTGAGGCTCTGGTGTGGAGGGGGGTGGATTCGAACCACCGAAGGTCGAGGACCGACAGATTTACAGTCTGTTGCCGTTGGCCACTTGGCTACCCCTCCGGAAGTCTGCTTCGTCTCGTTTTTTGGAGGTTCGTATTCAGTTTTCGTCGCTGGCCGGCGGCGGGATTCGAACCCGCGACCTACTGATTACAAATCAGGTGCTCTACCAGCTGAGCTACACCGGCAAGGTTTCGGAACTGCTCGCCTCGCGGCGGGCGCTCTCTATTCACGGGCGCCGCAGCAAGTCAACGCGCTTCTCTTCAGCCGCGCTGGCGGGCGATCTCATAGAGCAACACTCCGGCGCTCACGGACGCGTTGAGACTGGCGACCTGACCCACCATGGGGATCTTCACGCGGAAGTCGGAGTGGCCGAGCACGCCCTTGCGCACGCCCGCGCCCTCCGCGCCGACGACGACCGCCAGCGGGCCGGTCAGCTTGGCCTGCCACGCGAGCTCGGTGCCCTCGGGGTCGGCGGCGACGGTCCAGAAACCGGCTTCCTTGAGCTGCTCGATGGCGCGCGAGAGGTTGGTGACGCGCGCCACGCGGCAGTGCGCCGCGGCGCCCGCCGACGCCTTCACCGCGACGCCGGTCACGCCGACCGCGCGGTCCTTCATGATCACCACGCCCTGCGCGCCGAACGCGTGCGCCGAGCGAATGATGGCGCCGAGGTTGTGCGGATCTTGAATGCCGTCGAGCAACACGATGAGCGGCTGGCGGCCCGAGCCCTTCGCGAGGTGGATGAGTTCCTCGAGGCTGGCGTACTCGTATTCCTTCACCTGCGCGACGACGCCCTGGTGCACGCCGTCGACGAGCCGGCTCAGCTGATCGCGCTCGACGCGCTCGACCTTCACGCCCGCTTCCTTCGCGAGCGTCATGACGTCACCGGCGACGCGCGCGTTGAGCACGGTCTGCGCGACGAACAGCTTCTCGATGGTCTGCTTCTGGGCCGTCGCTGACGCGCGAAGCGCCTCGAGCACCGGGTTGACGCCGAAGATGAAGTAGCTCACGCGGAGCCGCTTACATCACCTCGACCGGCAGCGAGAGGTTCTTCGTCTGCCGCATGCACTGCTTCTCGGTGCAGATGAAGAAGACCATCTTCGCCTCGACGGTGGTGGGGCCCTGCGCCGACGGCGTGAAGGCGACCTCGAAGCGCGGGTCGGGGTACGTGGCCTCGCCTTCCTTCTTCTTGTTGAGCGAGTCGGCGAGGGTCAGCTTGTCCTTCGCGAGCTTCGACTGCTTGCTGGTCAGCTCGATCTTCAGCGGCGCCTCGTCGGACACGTGCGCCCCGTTGCGGGCCTTGATCGAGATGATGACCTTCCCGGTCTCGCCGGCCTTCAGCTTCGCGGTCGTGCCCTCGGTGCTGACGTCGTAGAAGTTGGTGGCGTCTTCGGCGTGGGCGGCGCAGGCCAGCGTGGCGAACGACAGGGCGGCGAGCAGCGAGATCGTGTGGCGCATGTGGTTGATATGTCCCGGGGGCGGTACTGGTTTCAAGCCTCGACGGACGCGGTCAGCAGATCTTCTGCCCGTTTGACGATGGCGGTGGCCAGGTCGACCTTCGTCAGGGCCTCCATTTCGGGCAGGGCGGGCGAGGCGTTGAGCTCGAAGATGCGGGCTCTCCCACCCTTCCCTGCACGCGGCTGGGTCTCGAGGAGGTCGACCGCGCACACCTCGAGCTCGGCGAGCTGGGCGGCCGCTTCGGCGGCGTCGCGGAGGGGCTCGGTCAGCTCGCACTTCTCGAGGCTGGCGAAGCGGGTGAGCGTGCGGCTCATGCGCGCGGCGCGCGGCCGGCGGGAGATCGCCGCCAGCGCCTTGCCGCCCACCACGAACACGCGCACGTCGCGCTGGGCCTTGCGCACGTATTCCTGCATCACGATGTTGTGGCCCAGCCCGAGCACCGCCTCGAGCGCGGCCTCGAGCGATTGGCGTGACTCGCAGAGCATGACGCCGCGGCGCTCGCTGCCCTGCAGGAGCTTCACGAGCACCGGCACGCCGCCGACCTCGTCGACCATCGACTGGAGATCTTCGACGTCGCGGCTCATCACGGTGGCGGGAATGTCGAGGCCGGCCGACGAGAGGCGCTGGAGGCAGCGCGCCGGGTTGCGCGAGAGGCCGATGGCGCGCGCCGAGTTGAGGACGATCGCCCCCCGCGCGGCGAACTGCTCGACGACCGCCAGCCCGTAGCTGGCAATCGACGACGCGATGCGGGGAATGACGACGTCGGGCACCTTGATGCGCTTCTGGCGGTAGAGCAGCTCGGACCGGCCGCGCCCCAGGCGCACCGTCACGCCCGTGGGGTTGAGCACGCGCACCGCGTGGCCGCGCGCCGTGGCCGCCTCGATCAAGCGCCGCGTCGAAGGGATGGTCTTCGAGCGGCTGAGAACCACGATTCTCACGGGGTGGGCTTCGTATCTCGAAAACCGAGAAAGCGCTGGGCTCGTGGTGCGAGGGCGGTGCGCTTCGAAACGCCCATGCTAGGGTCGCCGGCATGAAGCAGATCGCCTGGTTGGTTCCCGTGTTCGTGCTGGTGGGCTCGTGCCAGACCTACGACTTCGAGCGCGTCGTGCCGCTCGCCGTCGCGCAGACCACCGACAAGACCATCGTCGCCAGCAAGCGCCTCAAGCCGAACGTGATGCTGCTGGTCGACAACTCCGGCTCGATGCTCCTGCCGACCAACCCGTCGGCGTCGGGCTGCCCGGCCGGCTGCGGCAGCTCGAGCTCGAACCTCTGCCCCGGCACCTGCCCGACCCGCGTGAGCGAACTGAAGAGCGCGATGGGCACGTTCCTCCAGAGCTCGGGCACCATCGCCCGCCTCGGCGTCACCGTCTTCCCGACCGACAGCCTCTGCAAGCCGGCCTCGAACATCGACGTGCCGCTGCCCGCGCCGGCGACGACCGACGACGGCACCGACCCCACCCTCACCGCGACGGCGGCGTCGGTGAACACCCGCATCCAGGCGCTCAGCCCCACGGGCGGTACGCCGACCGGCCTCTCGCTCGAGTTCCTCGGCACCGTCGGCTCGCTCACCGACAACAACGACTTCCGCGACGACTTCGTGCTGCTGCTGACGGACGGTCTGCCGAACTGCAACGACTCGAACGCCAACGCGCTGTGCGGCTGCGGCGCGACGTGCACCGCGATGCAGACCAGCAGCTGCGCGTGCACCACCTCGACCTGCACCGGCGCGCTGTGCGCCAAGGGGTGCCTCGACCAGGACGCCACGGTTCAGAAGGTGCGCGACCTGCGCCTCAAGGGCATTCGCACCATCGTGGTTGGCTTCGGCGCCGACACCGCGAGCGGCTCGGGCCCGCTGGTGCTCAACGCGATGGCGAAGGAAGGCGGCTTCGCGCGTGAGTGCCCGAACGGCACCGACGCGGAGTGCGGCAGCAACAACACCTGCAACACGGCCACGAAGGTGTGCAACTCGGCCTTCTTCCAGGCGGCCAACGGCGCCGAGCTGGCGGCGGCGCTGCGGAAGATCTCCGAGGCGTTCCAGGGTGACCCGTGCGTCTTCACGCTCTCGGCGCACCCGAGCGACCCGCGCTACCTCTCGGTGGTGATCGACAACCAGTCGGTCGCGGCCGGCCCGACGACCTACAGCTACGACTTCAACACCAACAAGGTGACGTTCAACGGCGACCTCTGCACGCGCCTCAAGACGTCGACCACGCAGAACCCGGTGAGCGTCGAGTTCCGCATCGTCGAGCGCTTCTAGAAGTTCAGCACCCGCGCGCCCTCGGTCAGCCGCCAGATCTGCGGCAGGCCCATCACCTCGTCGAGCACCCCGCTCTTCTCGAGCTCGCTGGCGACCAGCCCGCAGAGCTTCACCGTGGTGTCGCAGGCCAGCGCGCGCGCCCCCATCGCCCGGGCGTCAGCGAGCATGCGCGAGGGAACGGGGGCGCCGATGCCTTCGCCGCGGGTGAGCTCCGACCGCTCGCGATCGCTCAGCGGTTTGCCGAAGGTGCCGTTGGCCAGCGAGCGCAGCGCCTCGAAGGCGAACACGAACACCACCTCGTCACCGAAGGCGGCGGCGGTGATGCCCATGCTGGCGGTCTGCCAGGCGGCCTCGTAGCCGGCATTGTTCACGAAGAAGACGACTCTTCCCGACACGCGCGAGAGTGTAGCATCGGAGCCTCGAGGCCGATGGCTCGCTTCCCGTTGGCGGGCCGACATCTTCTGGAGAGCTCATGACTTCCCCCTGGGTCCGTTGGAGCGCGCTCGCCGTAGCGCTCGCATCGCTCGCCGCGTCGGCGACGGTGGTGGTCTACGAGACGATCGACGACATGGCGCGACGCGTGCCGGTGATCGTGCGCGGCAAGGTGGCGCGCTCGGTGTCGGGGTGGGACGACGCCCATCGCCGCATCTGGACGTGGACCGAGGTCGTGGTGTCCGACTCCATCAAGGGCAAGGCGAGCGGCATCGTGCTGGTGAAGCAGCCCGGCGGCGAGGTCGAGGGCATCGGCCAGGCGGTGTCGGGCGCGGCGCGCTTTTCTCCCGGTGAAGAGTGCGTGCTCTTTCTCGAGCCGGCCCCCGACGAGGCGGGCGCGTTCAGGCCGAGCGGGCTGGCGGCCGGCAAGGTGAGCATCGTGACCGAGCTGGGGCAGACCAGCGCGGTGCGGAACACCGACGGGTTGGCCTTCGCGGCGCCTGCCGGCAAGCGTGCCGAGCCCGTCGCGGCGCGTGAGCTGCTCGGGAGCCCGGCCGACTTCATCTCGCGAATTCGCAAGGCCACCGCCACCACCGGAGGTGCGCGATGAACGCCGCGCGGTGGATGGTGTGCGTGGCGCTGCTGCTCTCGCCGGTCACGCTGGCGACGCCGAGCGGCAACCGGTGGGCGCTGACCAGCCCGTGCGGCACGTGCGCGATGGGCACTCAGTGCGTCGGCAACCAGTGCGCGGTGCAGTACCGGCTGGCGACGTCGATCGACAACAACGGCGGCACGGTCATCAGCGGCGGCGTGCCGTACGCGAACTTCACGATGATCCTGCAGAACTCCTTCGTGGCGTGGACGACGCCGCGCGTGAGCTGCAACACGAGCTGGAACTCGGTCTCGGCCGGCACGTTCTCGACGCCGATGGGCCTCGGCGCGCTCAACGGCATGGACCGCAACAACAACATCATCTTCTTGAGCGGCGCGAACTGGACGCACCTCTCGAACGAGCTCGCGCTGACCACCACCACGTACTTCACGAGCAACCACGAGATCTTCGACGGTGACATGGAGATCAACAACAACATCACCTGGTCGGAGACCGCCGCGGCCAACACGTACGATCTCTTCTCGGTGACGGTGCACGAGGCAGGTCACTTCCTCGGCCTGAACCACACCACCACCAGCTCGGTGCCGGTGATGTACCCCACCGTCTCGCTCGGCACGGCGAAGCGCTCGCTGACCTCCATCGACGAGAACGACGTGTGCACGGTGTACCCCGGCGCGCCGGGCGGCCAGGGCACGGCTTGCACCACGCAGACCGACTGCACCGCGCCGCGCGTGTGCGAAGCGATCGCCGGCGGCACCAACAAGATGTGCACCGCCGACTGCACCTCGGCGGGCGACACCTGCCCTGCCGGCTACACGTGCCAGGCGTCGACCAACGGCTTCGCGTGCCTCCCGCAGATCGGCGTGCCCGACCAGTGCAAGTTCTGCCAGAACGGCGCGGGCTGCAGTTCCGGGCTCTGCCTGCGCTTCGACACCGGCGTCACGTTCTGCAGCCTGAACTGCACCGACAACTCGCAATGCGGGCCGAACTACACCTGCCAGATGCCCGAGGGCTTCTGCGTGCCGAACTCGAACACCTGCACCAACCAGTGCACGAGCGCGACGAACTGCGCGACGGGCTACGACTGCACCGGTGGCACCTGCGTGCCGCGCGGCAACACCGGCGACCCGTGCACCGTCTCGCTGGTGTGCAAGCCCTGCAACATCTGCACGCGTGAGAGCGCGACGAGCGACACCGCGTTCTGCCGCGTGTGCTGCGGTGGCATGGGCCAGGGCGGCACCTGCAACGCGTGTACGAACGCGACGTGCGGCGCGAACTCGACGTGCGCGACGCTGACCAGCGGCAACTCGAGCGTGTGCATTCCGAGCGCGGCCGCGCCGACGACGTGCCAGCCATGCAACAACGGCCAGTGCGCCGAAGGGCTCGCGTGCGTGTACGGGCGGTGCCGCTCGGCGTGCAACCCGGCCGCGCCCGGCGCGTGCCAGGCGTGCTTCCCCAACGGCGCGAGCGGGGCGTGCGCGTGTCCCGATGAGATCGCGACCGCGGGTGAGCCGTGCGGGTTGATCGGCGCCACGCTCGCGGCGTGCGGCCCCGGCCTGGCGTGCGTCGGCAACGCCAACCCGATTTGTCGCTCGCAGTGCGACGTGAGCACGCCCAATTCCTGCCCCACCGGCTTGTCGTGCCAGATGGTGAGCGGCATCGGCGTCTGCATGCCGGGCACCGAGGGCTCGGTGTGCGCGCCCTGCACCAACACCGGCGCGTGCAACGGCGGCCTGACCTGTTACCTCGGCCGCTGCTACGACCCGTGCAACGTCAACCTCGCGCAGACGTGCGGCACGTGCGTGCAGTCGGCGCCGAGCGGCGTGGGCATCTGCGGGTGCCCGGACCAGGTCAGCCAGATCAACGAGCCGTGCGGCGTGATGCCCGACGTGCACTCGTGTCAGACCGGGTTGCGGTGCCTCGGCGGGTATTGCCGCGGGCGGTGCGATCCCCAGATCGGTGGCTGTCCGGATCCGACGGTGTGCGTCGACCAGGGCGGCGGGAACTTCTTCTGCGCGGAGGGGGCGACCGGTGGTGGTGGGGGCAGCTCGAGCGGCGGTGGCGGTGGGGCGCGCGGTGGTGGCTCGGCGGCGGGTGGTGGCACCGCGACCGGCGGTGGCACTGGCGGCGGGACGATGGATCTCGGGTGCGGGTGCGGCGCGGGCTCGGAGCCGGTGGGCTTGCTGGTGGTCGCGCTCGTTGGGTTGTGGCGGCGGCGTGCGGCTCGGCGCTGACTGGCGCTGACTGGCGCTGGCCCCTCACCCCGGCCCTCTCCCCGCTCGCAGGGAGAGGGAGACCTCAGAGTGGATCGTCGGCGGCGGGCTGATCGCTCGGCGTGCGCTTGGGCTGGCTGACCTTCGCCGGCGCCGAGCGGCCTTCAGGCGTGAGATCTTTCGCGATCTGCGTCGCCACCCCGGCGATCTGCTGCTTGATGCGGTTGGCGAAGAGCTGCGCGTCACGGCGCACGGCGAACGGGTCGAGGTGCGGCAGCCCGGCGTCGAGGTCGTCGCTGTAGAAGGCGCGGCGGTAGATCGTGCCTCCGCCGATGCGGAACATGCGCGCGAAGCCGACGAGGTAGGCGCCCGCGCGGCCACCTGAGCTGCGCATGCCGTATTCCTCGATCACGATCTCCACGACGGTGTCGGCGCCGAGCGCGGACAGCCGCTCGTAGTCAGGCGCGTTGGCCGGCACCTCGTTGACGAGGAACGACTCGAGCACACGCGCGACCTCGACGGGGTGAATGACTTCGGACCAGGGCGACTGCTTCGCTGGCAGGAGCGCGAGCGTGCTGGACCGGAGCGAGTCGGCGACCTCGAAGCGGGTGATGGTGTGCGCCTCGAGCACCGGCTCGCCGTATTCCTTGCCGTCCTTGCCCTTCTTGCGGTTGTAGCTGCCGACGGTCAGCGCGTTGCCGAGGCGGCGATCGGCCTCGACGGCGTCGATGCGCTTGAGCTTCTCGCGGTAGCTGCCGTCGTCGCGGAACACGTTCGACTTCGGGCCCGCCTGGTCTTCGATGCGCGCGATGAAGGCGACCACGCGCGTCTCGTCGAGCGCGGAGGCCGACAAGGGGCTGTGGGCGCACCCGCTCACCAGCACCGCGACCGCGCTCACGAGGGGGAAGGTCCGCATGGCGCGCTCCATACCAACTCGCTGGACCCGGGAGGGTGATTCCGCTACGAGGCGACGACTTTCAACGACTTGCGAGGGGGAGTTCCGTCTCATGAAGACCCGAATCGACATGTTCTCCAGCGTGTTTTTCAACACCTTCACGAAGACCGTCGCCGCGGTTGGTCTGTCGGTGGCGCTGATGGGCTGCCCCGAGAAGAAGGTTGAGCCGGTGAAGCCGCCCGAGCCGCCCAAGCCGGTCGTGGTGGCGCCTCCGCCGCCTGCCGCCGAGCCGCGCGCCGACAAGGAATGCGCCGCCCCGATCGACCCGGGTCCTGTCGTCGAGCTGAAGTTCGGTGAGCGCGCCGCGAAGCAGACCGGCGCCCGCCTCGCCTTCGCCGACAAGGACGCTGACGGCACCCTGACCTTCGGCGTGCTGGGGCCCGTGAACGAGGACTCGGGCATGAACATGCTCGCCCTCAAGAAGTACGTGAAGTTCTTCCAGGACGAGAAGGCCGACGCGATCATCGTGACCGGCGACGTGGGCGAAGTGGCGAGCAGCATCGCGCGCGTGCTCGAGGAGCTGGCGGCCTCGAAGCTCCCCGTGTTCGTGGTCATCGGCAACCGCGAGTGCCGCGCCGAGTACACCGACGGCGTGAACGCGGCGAAGGCCAAGGCCTCGAACATCGTGAACCTGAACGAGGTGCGCGTGGTCGAGTTCCCCGAGCTGACGCTCGTCTCGCTGCCGGGCCACCACGACCCGAACTACATCAACTGCAAGACGGGCTGCCAGTACGTGAAGTCGACCATCGCCGAGGTGGTGACGGCCGCGAAGGAAGCGAAGACCCCGGTCGCGCTGATCGCGCACGGCCCGCCGCAGGGCAAGGGCAACCAGGCGCTCGACTTCGCGGGCGGCAGCAACGTGGGCGACGAGGCGATCACCCGCGCCATCGCCGACGGCAAGATCACCTTCGGCCTCTTCTCGAACATCAAGGAAGCCGGTGGCCGCGCGACGAAGGACGCCGAGGGCACGCAGCTCGTGAAGGAAGGCGAGACCGCCGCTTCGCTGTTCGTGAACCCGGGCCCGGCCGACACCATGCCGTGGACGATGAACGACTCGACGGAGTCGGTGGGCATGGTGGCGGTCTTCAAGCTGAAGGAAGGCCAGGCGAGCTTCAAGTCGCTGCGCCTCAAGCCGCCGACCGCCGCCGAGAAGGCCGAAGCGAAGAAGCTCGAGCCGGTTCGCGACGAGAAGGCGCAGTAAACCGCACATGGCCGCGCGCGCACTCCGCCGGCGGCTCGGTGATCTGCTGATCGAGGCCGGGCTGCTGACCGAACAGCAGCTCAAGGTCGCGCTCAACGAGCAGCGCAAGTGGGGTGGGCGTCTCGGGCGCACCATCGTCGAGATGGGCTTCGTGACCGAGACGGCGATGGCGACGGTGCTCGCCAAGCAGCTCGACCTGCCGATGTTCGACCTCGACACCCAGAAGGTCGCACCGGACGCGGCGCGCTGGCTGCGCCTCGATCTCTGTGAGCGCTACGGCGTCTTCCCGCTGGGGCTCAACCACTCGACGCGCACGCTGTCGGTGGCGACGAGCGACCCGACCAACCTCGAGCACCTGCAGGCGATCTCGTTCGCCACCAACCTGAAGGTGGTACCGACGGTCTCGACCGCGTCTGCGATCGAGCGCGCGATTCGCAAGTACTACTTCGGCGAGGAGCCGCCCTCGGCGCCCCGCCCGCCCCCGAAGGCCTCCGCCCCGACCGCGCCCTCGCCGAGTGCACCGCAGCCCGCGCCGAGCGCGCCGCCGGTGCAGGGCAAGCTGGTCAACGACACGAGCTTCGAGCTCGACGAGCTACTGGGCGCGCCGCCGCGCAAGACGGCCGAGCAGCCCGCGGTCGACCTGCCGATTCCGATCAGCTCGCCGACGCCGGTGCCGATCTCGGCGGCGGCGCTGAGCAACGCCATCGAGGTGAGCCTGCGCCGGGAGATCGCGGTGCTGCGCGAGAAGGTCGATGCCCTCGAGGAGATCAACACCAGCCAGGTGCGCGCGCTGCGCGTGCTGCTCGAGCTGTTGATCGAGTCGGGGCTCGTCACGCGCGACGAGTACCTCGACAAGCTCCACGCGCCCGACTGAGGGCGGTCAGACCATCTGCTCGCTGCTGGCGCGCTTCGCGTCGGCCTTCTTGCGTTCGTCGATGAGCACCGAGACGTGCTCGAGCACCTGCGGGTGGCTCAAGATCAGCTGATCGAAGTCAGACTTGGGCAGGCGCAGGAGCGACGTGTGCCGCATGGCGCGCACGGTGGCCGACGCCGGGCTGCGGGTGAGCAGCGACATCTCGCCGAAGACCTCGCCTTCCTTCAGCGTGGCGATGCGGCGCCCCGCGGCGTCGACCTCGACCTCGCCCGAGAGCACGACGTAGAGGCCGTCGCTGGTGGCGCCCTGCTTGATGACGACGTCGCCGGTCTTCACCTCGCGCGCGCGGAAGCGCTGCACCAGGTCGCGCCGGTCGGACTTGTTGAACGGCGAGAAGATCGCCGCGTGGTTCATGATGTTCGACAGCATGCGCTGGCGGCAGAACTTCTTGAGCGCGGTGGCGACCGAGGGGTGCGCCGCCGAGAGCTCGGTGAGGATCTCGGCGGAGATCGCCAGCACCTGGGTGTCTTCGGTGCCCGCCTCGACCGAGGCCGAGCGCGGCGCTTCCGACAGCAGCGCCATCTCGCCGAAGAAGCTGCCCTCTTCGAGCGTGGCGATCTCCTTGCGCACGCCACCGTCGACGCGGAACACGCGCACCGTGCCGCCGCAGATCACGTAGAAGGCGTCGGCCTTGTCGCCCTGCTCGAACACGAGCTGGCCTTCGTCGAAGCGCTGCAGCGGGCACTTCTCGAAGAGCGCGATGAAGGCGTCCTCGGGCAAGTCGCTGAAGAGCGGGATGCGCGGCAGGCCGCCGGGGCGGTGCTCTTCCGGCGCCTCCATGGCCTCTTCGATCACGCCCGAAGGCGAAGACACGGTCTGGGCCGCCGGGGCTGACGGAGCGCGCGCCGCGGCCGCCTCGACCGCGTGGAGCAGCGTGTCGCCTTCGAGATCGAGCTCGGTGAACGAGCCCGCCGCGGGCGTCGCGGGAGCCGCGGGCTCGGTCGCCGGGACGTCGGGCGCCATCGACGGGTCGAGCTCGGGCACGGCGGCGTCGGGGTCGAAGCGCGCAAAGGCCTCGAGGCTGCGCTCGAGGTCGGTCGACGCATCGGAAGCGCTCGCGCCGCGCGAGCCGGCAGCCGGCGCCGAGCCAGCGAACGTGTTGGGGAGCCAGATGCGCGACGACGGCGACGACGAAGGCGCAGCGGCGGCGACGGGCGCAGCGGGGGCTTCGGGGCGACGGGGCTTGAGCCCGGGCGGGGCTGCGCCCTCGGACGCAGGCGGCGCGACGACCTCGACCGCGGCGCGGCGGGCCTCGGCGGCGGCTTGATCGGCAGCGGCCTTCTCCGCAGCGGCCTGGTCAACAGCGGCCTTCTCTGCGGCGAGCCGCTCGGCCTCGGCCTTGTCAGCGGCCGCCTTCTCGGCAGCGAAGCGGGCTGCGGCTGCAGCGGCGCGGCGCTCGACTTCTTCAGCGGCGGCCTTCTCCGCGGCGGCCTTCTCCGCGGCAGCCTTCTCCGCGGCAGCCTTCTCCGCGGCGGCCTTCTCCGCGGCGGCCTTCTCCGCGGCAGCCTTCTCCGCGGCAGCCTTCTCGGCAGCGGCCCTCTCCGCGGCGGCCTTCTGCGCAGCAGCCTTCTCGGCGGCGGCCTTCTCTGCGGCAGCCTTTTCCGCGGCGGCCTTCTCTGCAGCCGCCCTCTCCGCGGCGGCCTTCTCGTTCGCGCGACGCGCGATGGACGCTTCGGCCTCGCGCGCCGCGGCTTCGAGAGCGAGATCTTCCGGCGGAGGCGCAGGTGGCGGCGCGGGCGCCTCTTCGACGGCCTCGGTCAGCTCGTAGACCGGCACCGAGGGCTTCGGCTCGGGGATCGCGTCGGTGAGATCGTAGACGGCCGCGGCCGGCGGAGGCGGCGGGGCCGGCACGTCGAGTTCGTACGACTGCGGCGGCGGCGCGATGGGCGTCGCGACCTGCAGCTCGGGCGGGAGCTGATCGTTGTGCGAGGGCGGGAGCGGCTCTCCCTCGATGGGGATCTCGAGCTCACCCGCGACGGGCGCGGAGGTCTCGACCGCGATCGCAGGTGTGGTGGCGCCGACATCGATCTCGATCGACGTCTCGGTGAGTGCCTTCGGGCCCTTGTCGCCCTCGTCTTCGACCTCGATCTCGATGGCGTCGGCGCGACGCGTCGGCGACGGGCCCTTCGTGGTCTGGATGCCACCGACCGTGGACGGGCCATCGTCCATGGGGATCTCGTATTCCGGCAGCTCGAGCGCGTCGGCGCGGTTCATCGGCGACGGCGTCTCGGCGGCCGCGGGCTTCTTCTTCGCGGGGATCGAGCCCGACTTCGTGACTGGCGCGTCGAGGTCGATCGCGTCCTTGCGGTTCTGGAACGAGCTCGAGACCGGCGTCGACACGTTGCGGGTGATGTCGCCGTCGTTGCCAGCCGCAGCCGCCGGCGCCGCGGGCATCACGCCCGAGCGAGACGACGAGACGCCGCTGCGCGACGAGCCCGAGCTGGTGCCCGACTTCTTCGCGTAGAGCTCGGCGAGCATCTTCTGCACGCCCTTGTGGGTCGGGTCGATCTCCAGCACCAGCTTGCTGGCCGCGATCGCGCGCGGGAGGAAGCCGTCTTTCGCGAACCCCTCGGCCGCGGCCGAGTACGCGCCGACGGCCTTGTCCTTCTTGCCCGCCTTGGCCCACGCGTCACCGCAGCGCAGCCGCGCCTGGTGGTCTTTGCGATCGGCCGCGCAGTATTCCTCGTAGGCCTCGGCCGCCTTGGCGAACTTGCCCTTGGTGAAGAGCTGGCTGGCCTTGTCCTTCAGTTCACGGACGTCCATCAGCGCTTCTCTCCCGCGGGCGCGGCCGGCGCGAGCACCTCGAGCGCGGCGGTCGCAGCCTCGCGCACGCGGCGGTCGTAGTCACCTTTCAGGGCGTCGATCGCGTCGAGCTGCACGGGAGCCTTCATCATCATCAGCGCGCGGGCGGCCGCCGAGCGCACCTCGGCGCTGTCGCTGTAGAGATCGCGCGCCACCGCCGGTGCGGCCGCCGCGTCGCCCAGCTTGCCGAGCGCGAGCAGGGCCTGGCGGCGCGAGACGGCCTCGGGGTCGTCGAGCACGGCCATCAACACCGGCACCGCTTCCTTCGCGTTCAGCTCGGCGAGCAGGGTCGCGGCGATGGCCGACTCCGAGCCGCCCTCCTTCGCGAGCTGCATCAGCACCGGGGTCGCGCCCGGGGGCGGCGTGACGTTCTTGAGCGGCTCGACCAGCCGCGAGCGATCGCCCACCAGCTCGGTGATCGCCTTGAGCACCACCAGCTGCCCGTCGGGGCCGGACTCGACCAGCGACTGCGCGGTGGTCGACTGCACGGTGCGCTCGGCATCGAAGAGGCCCGCGCGCGCGTCACGCCCCAGGAAGGCGAGCGCCGACCAGGCCGAGCCTCGCAAGAGCGGGCTGGTCTCGTTGACGAACTCCTCGGCGCGCTTGTCGGCGCCATCGACCTTGAGCCGCCCCATCGCGCGCAGCAGCGCCGCGAGCACGCGCAGCTCGTCGTCACTCGCGTCATCGGCGACGTCGCGCGGCGGCTTCGCCTCGAGCAGCGTCTTGCCGGAGTCCTTCGCGCGCTGGGCGTCGAGCTGCTGCACGCGCGCGAACAGCTCGTTCTGGCGGGAGCGCACGAGCGCCCAGGGGTCGTTCTTCGTCGGCTCGCGCGACGGGTCGTAGCCGTCGGCATACGTCTTCGCCAGCTCTCCGGGGATCCAGTCAGCGCGGCGCGGGTCGAGCGCTTTCGTCTCGGCTTCCCATGCCTTGAGCACCAGCGCAGCCCCCGCGGGCTCGCCCAGCTCTGCGAGGGCGTCGATTGCGAGCCGGCGCGTGTCATCGTCGCTGCTCGTCATCAGCGGGGCGATCTTCGGAGCGAGCTCGCCCTTCGGCTGCAACGCGATGATCGCTTGGAGCGCCTGGTTGGCGGTCGCGGGGTTCTTCAGCTTCTCGAGCAGCGGCTCGACCGGGCACCCGCCGCGGCGGCGCAGCTCGTGGCCCGCGGTCGACACGTCGGCGTCGCTGCCGCTCATCACGAGATCGCAGAGCGCCTTGTCGGTCTCGGGCGAGCGCGTGAGCGCGACGAGGGCGCGGGTGGCGAAGGCGCTGGTCGGGCTCTTTTCCTGCGCGAGGGCGAGCAGCTTCGCGACCGGCGCGGGATCACCGAGGCGACCGAGCGCCTCGCAGGCCGCTTCACGAAGCTCCGGGTAGTTCTCGTCGAGGAGCGCGGTGAGCGCCGGCACCGCGCGCGCGTCACCGGCGAGGCCCAGACCACGCGCGGCCGCCGCAGCGAGCGCGACGTGCTTGTCCTTGAGGAGCGGTACGAGCTTGTTGACCGCTTCGGGGCGGCCCGAGCGACCGAGCTCCTCCGCGGCGCCGACCCGCTCGGGCAGCGTGCCGTCGGTGAGCACCTTCATGTTGCGGTCCCAGATCGCGCTCGCCTCGGCCACGACGACCGACGCCATCGCGCCCGGCATGTTGGTGCCCTTGAGCGCCTGGACGATCGCCATGCGCGTGCTGCGGCCGCGGCGCGAGTACTGGAGCGTCAGGTAGCTGCGCGCCTTGTCGGTCTTGAAGCTGGCGAGGGCGGCGGCGGCCTGCTGCTGCACGAGCTCGTCTTGATCGGTCAGTGCCTCACCGAGCAAATCGACCACCCGCGGGTCCTGCGTCTTGCCCAGCGCGGCCATGGCCTCGGCGCGCACGATCGGCACCGGGTCGCGCGCGGCCTGCGAGAAGAGGCTGACGTCGTCGGTCTCGAAGCGTTCCGACAACTTCTTCACCGCCAGCGCACGCACCTCGGGGCGCGCGCTCTGCAGCTCGGCGAGGGTCTTGTCACGCCCGCCGGAGCAGCCCGTGCCCAGCACGGTGGACACGACGGCGCAGACGACGAGAGCAGGGGCGAACCACCCACGGCACATGGCCGTCCTTCTACCACGTACCTCGCGGCTTCCTCGGAGAACTCCTGCCCGGACCGCCCATGCGGCGCCCCTTGCCGGAGCCTCCGTCGCGACGGTCCTGCCCGAAGCGGTCGCTGCCCGAGCGACGCGGGCCGCCTGGCGACCGGGGCGATCCACCCGGGGCGTCGCGACGGTCGGAACGCCCGCCTTCGCGGCGCTCACCGCCGAAGCGATCTCCGGGGCGGCCGCCTTCGCGCTTCGCGCTGCCAAAGCGATCTCCGGGCCGGCCGCCTTCGCGCTTCGCACCGCCGCCAAACCGATCGCGACCGCCTTCGCGCTTTTCGCCGCCGCCGAAGCGATCACCCGGCCGACCACCTTCGCGCTTCTCGCCACCGAAGCGACCTCCCGGTCGACCGCCTTCGCGCTTCTCGCCGCCGAAGCGATCTCCCGATCGACCGCCCTCGCGACGTTCGCCACCGAAGCGATCGCGCTGCCCAGGCCCGTCTCTCTTGTCACGGCCGCCTTCGCGACGATCGCCTCGGCCACCGAACCGTGAGTCCTCGCGCCGCGGGCGCTCGAAACCGCCCTTCCCTTCGCGGCGGCCTTCGGGCTTCGCATCGTCGGGAACGTCGCGTTGCTCACCCGGCGACTCGTCGTCGTCGATGATCGGCTCGAACCCCGGCGCGGCGTGGCCATGTCGACGCGCAGGCAACTTCAGCGACGGCTGCTGCGTGGTCTCGCCATCGGCCGCAGACTTCACGCGACGGATCTCGTCGTTGGTCAGCGAGCGGAGCTCACCAGGCTTCAAACCGTCCACCGGAATGCCAGCGTGGGCGGGGCGGAACAGCCGCACCACGGGGTGCCCGATGGCCGCGCACAGCCGCTTGATCAGGTGCTGACGTCCCTCGGTGACCACCAGCTTCACCCAGGTGTTCTTCTCGGCGCGCTCGAAGATGCGGGCCTCGACCGCGCGGGCCATGCCGTCTTCGAGACGCACCCCGGTGATCAACCGCTCGAGCGAGGGCGCGTCGGGCTCGCCCTTCACCTTCGCGAGGTAGACGCGCGGCACCTGGTGACTGGGGTGCATGAGCTTGTTCGCCAGCTCGCCGTCGTCGGTGAGGATCAACGCGCCCTCGGCGTCGTAGTCGAGGCGGCCGACGGGGAACACGCGACCACCGGTCTCACGCGCGTAGTCGGCGATCGTCGGGCGTCCTTCCGGGTCGGACAGCGTCGTGACGACGCCCGGCGGCTTGTAGAGCAGGAAGTACTTTCGCTCCGAGCTGGCCGAGACGAGCTTGCCGTCGAGCAGCACGAGGTCCTTCGCGGCGTCGACGCGAGTGCCGAGCTCGGTGATCACCTTGCCGTTCACCTTCACGCGGCCGGCGGTGATGAAGGTCTCGGCGTGGCGGCGCGAGGCAACACCCGCGCGAGAGAGAAACTTCTGGAGGCGCTCCATGACGGCTCAGCCCTCGCCGGGGGTGGGAGGAACGGGCGCCGCAGCGGGTGCGGCCCCCTCAGGTGCAGGAGGCGCGGGCGGGTTCAGGATCTTCGCCGCGGTCTTCGAGGTCACGTCGGCCTGGTCGATGGCGGTCTCGAGTTCCTGCAGCGCCGCTTCGCTGGCCTTGTCGGCCTCGGCCATCTTCTCTTCGAACTTCGAGTCGGCGAGCTCTTCGACGATGCCGCTGACGGGCTTGGGCGCCTCGCGCTCGACGATCTCGCGGCTTTCCTCGGTGAGTTCCTGGAACTCGCGTAGGGTGGGCAGCGACGCGAGGTCCTTCAGCGCGAAGAACTCGAGGAACTCGCGGGTGGTGCCGTAGAGGATCGGGCGGCCCACTTCTTCCTTCTTGCCGACGATCTTGATGAGCCGGCGATCGAGCAGCGCCTTGAGCACCGCACCGGAGTCGACGCCGCGCACGTCTTCGATCTCCGGGCGGGTGACGGGCTGGCGGTAGGCGATGAGGGCGAGCGTCTCGACGGCGGCGCGGGTGAGGCGCTGCGGCTTCACCTTCAAGAACCGCCGCACGTATTCCGCCGACTGGTGCGCGGTGCGGAACTGCCACCCGCCTGCGACCTCGTGCAACACGATGCCCGAATCGGCCTGCACGAACTGTTCGGCGATGGCCTTCAGCGCGGGCTCGATCTTCTCGCGATCGATGCCGGTGGCGTCGAACAGCTGGTCGAGCGTGAGCGACTCCGGCGCCACGAAGAGCACCGCCTGCAGCACCTGGCGAATCTCGACGTCGGACAGCTTGCGCGAGCGCGCGAGGATCTTCTCGAACGACGCCTCGTTCTCTTCAGGCGCGTCGATGTCGGCCGCGTCGAGTTCGTCGAGCTCGGGATCGCCCGCGGGCCCCTCGGTGACGGCCGCGACCTCTTCTTCGGAGAACGGCGACGGTCCGCCGGTCTGCTTAGTCGTACTCATGGTCGAGTTCCTCGTTGGGGCCGACGCCGTCGGTGCCGAACTGCGCCAGGGCATCACCCTTCTCACTGATGAAGATGTCGTCGCTGCCGAGCTCCTGGAAGACGCGCAGCAGCTTCAGCTTGCACATCTCGAGCAGCGCCAGGAACGTGATCACCACGTCGCTGCGCACCCGCGCGCCCTCGAAGAGGTCGAAGAAGTTGATGGCGTGGCCCTTGCCCTCGGCGCGAATGCGATCGGCGATGCGGTACATCGCGACCGACAGCGACAGGTGCTCGCGGGTGACCTCGTGCTGCTTCTTGGGCTCCAGCGTCTTGAGCACGCGGTCGAGCGCCTCGATCAGCTTGTAGATGCTGATCTCCTGCAGCCCCACCTCGTCGTCGTCGAGCGGCACCTCTTCGACGCGCACGCGCCGGGGGAACGTGTCGCGATCGAGAATCGGGCGGGCGGCGAGCTGCTCGG
The DNA here is from genome assembly GCA_046351675.1 of Myxococcaceae bacterium. Taxonomy (GTDB): domain Bacteria; phylum Myxococcota; class Myxococcia; order Myxococcales; family Myxococcaceae; genus Archangium_A. The sequence continues at coordinate 325,743 of JAXLYB010000006.1, read as the reverse complement.
CCGACTCGCGGTACTTCTGGTACTGCAACAGCCGACGCACCAGCTCGGCGCGGGGGTCGAGATCTTCCTGCGCACCGAGCGCGCCGTCTTGCCCGGCGGGCTGATCTTCGCGCGGCAGCAGCATGCGCGACTTCAAGTGGAGCAACGTCGACGCCATCACCAGGAACTCGCCGGCGATGTCGAGGTTGATCTCCTTCATCAACTCGAGGTGCGCGAGGTACTTCTCGGTGATCAGCGCGATCGGGATGTCGAGGATGTCGAGCTTGTGCTCGCGGATGAGGTGCAGCAGCAGGTCGAGCGGGCCCTCGAAGTTGGGCAGCGCAATGCGGAAAGCGTCGCGGGGCGCGATCACTTCCGTCAACGCATCGTCAGGTGCAGGACTCACGTCCTTCACGTCAACCACGGGCGGGCCAGCCCCCTCTGTGTGCTTCCAAGGCCGAGAAATCGGCGTCGGAGCGACTTAGCAGCTTTCTTCGTTCAGAGGCCAACCGCGGCACGCACCCGGCCGATGACCGGAGCGGCGTAGTTTCGGGCCTTGTCGGCGCCCTTCTTGAGCAGGCGATCGAGCTCGGCGCGGTCGTTCATCAGCTCGGCGTACCGCTTGCGGGCGGGGTCGAACTCGGCGTGGAACGCGTCGAGCAGGGTCTTCTTGAAGGTGCCGTAGCCGTGGGTCTCGCCCGTGCCGCCGGCGTGCTTCCACTTCGCGTCGACCGCGGCGAAGTCAGACGCCGACATCGACAGCTTGAGCAACTGGTAGAGCGGCTGGTTCTCGGTGGGCTTGGGCGACTCCGGCGGCGTGGAGTCGGTCTTGATGCCCTTCATGATCTGCTTCTTCACCTCGTCGTCGGTGCCGAAGAGGTCGATGGTGTTCTTGTACGTCTTCGACATCTTCTGACCGTCGGTGCCGGGCACCACCGCCGTCTCATCGCGCGTCCGCCCCGCGGGGATCTTGAAGATGCCGCCCGTACGCTTCTGCGTGTCGTACCCCGGCGCGTACTGGCGGTTGAACTTGCCGGCCCAGTCGATGGTGAGCTCGAGGTGCTGGGTCTGGTCCTTCCCCACCGGCACCACGTCAGAGTCGTAGAGCAGGATGTCGGCGGCCATCAGCACCGGGTAGGCGAAGAGACCGAAGTCAGGCGACGCACCGTGCGCCAGCTTGTCCTTGTAGCTGGTCGCATTCTGCAGATCGGACATCGGCACCAGCGTGCCCAGCGTCCAGAACAGCTCGCCGATCTCGGGAATGTCGCTCTGGCGGAACAGCGCCGCACGGTCAGGATTCACGCCCAGCGCGATGAACGCCGCGGCCGTCTCGTAGGTCAGCTCTCGCGCGACCTTCCCATCACGCACCGAGTTCAACGCGTGGAGGTTGGCGATGAAATAGAGCGCCTCGCCCTCGTCCTGCAGCCGAACGAACTCGCGAATCGCCCCGTAGTAGTTCCCGATGTGGAGGCGACCCGACGACTGGACTCCGGACAAGATGCGCATGACGCATCTCTTCGCTCAACTCCGGGGCCGCTTCAACTTCGAGCGCGGGTGCTTGTCGTCGTACACCGCGCGCAGCCGCTTCGAATCGACGTGCGTGTAGATCTGGGTGGTCGCGAGATCCGCGTGGCCAAGCATCGCCTGCACCGCCCGCAGGTCGGCGCCGCGCTCGACGAGATGGGTCGCGAAGGAGTGCCGCAGCTTGTGCGGTGACAGCTCCTTCATGATGCCGGCCTTCAGCGCGTGGCGGCGCAGCAGCTTCCAGAAGCCCATGCGCGAAAAGCCACTCCCGCGCGGAGTCACGAAGAGCGCCTTCGACTCGCGCCCCTTGAGCATCGCCGGTCGCGTCTCGAGCCAGGCGCGCACCGCTTCCATGGCCTTCTTGCCGAGCGGCACCAGGCGCTCTTTGCGCCCCTTGCCGTAGGCCAGCACGTAGCCGTCGGTGAGGTTGACGTCGTTGATGCCCAGCTTGATGAGCTCACTGACGCGCAGGCCGGTCGCGTAGAGCACTTCGATCATCGCGCGATCGCGCATGCCCGCGAGGGTCTTCGGATCGGGCGCGGCCAGCAGCGCTTCCACTTCATCGAGCGTCAGAAACACCGGCAACTTCCGCGCGTGCCGAGGCGTGTCGAGATCGGCCGTGGGATCCGCCGGCGCCAACTTCTCGTCTTCGAGGAAGCGGTGAAAGCCACGCAGCGCCGCGAGGTGCCGGGCACGTGATCGCGGCGAGAGCCCCTTGTTGGCGAGGTGCGCGAGGTGCTCGAGCACGTCTTCGCGGGTCATCGCCTCGATCTGCAGCTTCTTCCGCGCGCAGTCGGCGAGGTAGTCGCGCACGTCGGTCGCGTAGGCCTCGACCGTCTTCGGCGCGAGGTTGCGCTCAGCCCGCAGGAACGTGACGTAGTGATCGAGGAGGTCGGTCTGCACCAGGCACCAGGCCCGATCATCAGGCCGAATCGATCACTGGTCCATCACGAGGATGCCCTTGCCCTGCCGGAGCACCTCGATCTGGTCGCCGATCAACGACACCACCGTCGACGGCTCTTCTTCCTGCACGCCGCCGTCGAGGATCAGGTCGAGCCGGTTGCCCAGCTTCTCCTTGATCTCCTTGGCGTCGATCAGCACGTCGCCGTCCATCGTGGTGGCGGACGTGGTGACGATCGGCCGCCCGAGCTTCGCGGCGATGGCGAGCATCAACGGCGCCTGCGGAACGCGAATGCCGACCTGCTTCTGTTTGGTCTGCATCATGTCGGGCACCAGCTTGGTGGCCTCGAGCACGAAGGTGAACGGGCCCGGCGTCAGCTGCCGCATGATGCGGTACGCGAAGTTCGAGACCTTGGCGTACTTCGCGACGTCGCTCAGGTCGGGGCAGAGGAACGCGAGCGGCTTCTTGCGATCGCGGTTCTTCAGGCCGTACAGGCGATCGATCGCCTTGCGCGAGCTCAGGTCACAGCCGATGCCGTAATAGGTGTCGGTCGGGTAGGCGACGAGCCCTCCGCCCTCCAGGACTTCGGCCGCGCGATCGATGGTGCGGGGCTGCGGGCGAACCGGGTCGACTTCGATGATGGGGGCTGACGACGCCATGACTGCGGTCGCTGTACCTCAGCGCTTGCAGGGTTTCCACGTTGGCACAAATGCCTGTTTTTCCTTGTCGAATGGGTACTCGACATCCTGGCACTTCTCTCCGACGAGGGTCGCCGACAGCTCGCCAGCCCAGTCGGCGTGCATGCGAATGCGGGGCGCGGCCTTCGCGTCGAACAGCACCGCGGACAGGCGCGGCTGGCAGGACGACCCTTCGGCGCCCCTCGAGATCTGCACCACCATCACCGGCTTACCGGCCGCGAAGAACCAGAAGTCGCCGGTGGTCGCGTCGGCCTTCGCGGGGCACCACTTCTTCGGGGCGGCCGTGAGGGTGAGCTTGAAGCCATCGAGCAGCACTGGCGCGTCACACGCCACCTTCGGCTCGAACTTCGCCGCGGCCAGGCCCTTCGCGACCTCGGTCAGCACGGCCTTGCGCGCGCCGAACAGCTTCTTCTCGCTGCCCGTGCCGTGATCGAGCGACTGCTGGAACTGCTCCACGGCCCGGGTCGCGCCCCCGAGAAAGCGCATCAGGTAGACGGCGCGCGGCTCGCAGTTCGGCCACCCGAGCACCACCGAGCGATCGGCGTCGCTGGTTCCACCGGTGGGCGGTTCGGCGACGCTGTTGCCGAAGTGACCGAGGGGCGCACCAATCTCAGCGGGAAGAACGGGAGCCGGCGCGGGTGGCGCGGCGTGCAACGCGAGCATCAGGATCCACATGCGGCGCGGCTTGTATCAGCAACGTCTTCTGGAGCCACGCCACCGACCGGGTCAGCGCTTCACGTTCCAGCCGGCCGAAGGAGTGCCCTGCCCCTTCGAGCACCTCGACCTGCACGCGCGGGTTCGACTTCGCGACGCGCTCGATCACCTCGAGCGGACCGAGCTCGTCGTCGTCGCCCTGCACCACCAGCGTGGGACAGGGACAAGCGCCGAGGGCGGCTTCGTCGAGCGGACGCGGCTTCGCAGGCGGACCAATGGGAAAACCGAGGAGCACGACCGCAGCGAGTTCCCGCTTCGCCGCCAACCGGACCGCGAGCCGCCCACCGAAGCTGCGGCCGACGACCACCACCGGCCCGTCGAGCTTCGCCACCACCTTCTCGAGCCAGCCGACGTACTCGCCCAGCTCCGGGTCGAGCTTCATGCGGGGCGGCGCACGCCGCATGCACTTCACGCCGAGCGGCGCGAGCAACGCCGACAGCTTCTTCAAGATGGGCTGATCGGCCTGGCCGCCGAAGCCCGGCAGCAGCACCGCGTGGATCACCCGGCCACCCGCGCGAGGAGCAACCGCGGCAGCGCGCCCGTGTCCTGCCCGCCGAACGAGAAGAGCAACCGCTCGCGGAATTCCTTGAGGCCCTGCCAGTCGAGCTCGATGTGCCCGTGCGCAACCGGGTCGCGGAGCGTCTCCTTGCTCCACTGCACGAAGCCCGCGAAGGCCGACCAGAACGCGTCGTCGAGCTTGAAGGTCTCGCGGAGGAAGGTGCGGAAGAGCACGAGGTGTGACTCGTCGCGCTTCTCGAGCACGCGGCTGATCTCTCCCAGCGCCGGTGGACGCGCGTCTTGCGAGCGATCGAACCACTCGAAGAAGCGATCGAAGTACTCGGCGCGGGTGCCTCGGCGTTCCCGCACGCCCGCGGACAAGAAGGCCTCGCGCTGACCTCGCTGCTCGAGCCAGCTGTCGAAGCCAGTGGCGAACAGATCGACCAGCGTTCGCTCGAACGCGCCCGAGAAGAGCACCGCGACCGCGGCGGCCGGGAGCTCCGTGTAGAGCGCCTGCTGGTACGTCTTCTCGGCGACGAGCAGCGCCTGCCACACCTTGGAAGGAATGCGCTCGCGACCACCGAACGCGCGCTCGAGGTTCTCGACGGACTTCGCGTCGACGTCGACCTGCCGCTGCTCGAGCTCGGCGGCGAGCGCTGACCGCTTCTCCGCGGCAAGCCGCACCCGTTCCGCCTCGGCTTCGCTGCTCGCCTCGCGCGCCGCCTGCTCGGCCTGGGTGCGCTGCGCCTTGAGCCGCTCGACCTCACGCTTGAGCTGCTCGAGCTCGGTCTCGCGCACCACGAAGCGCCGCCGCAGCGCCTCGGCCTCCTCGCGGGCGGCCTTCACCTTCTCCTCGGCCGACGCCTCGACCGCGTCGCGCCACCCCAACCGCTTGCGCGCCAGCTCGAGGCCACGCTTCGCCTGCGCCTCGTCGCGATCCAGCTCCAGCGCCCGCGCGAAGTGCTTCTCCGCGGTCTCGAACTCACCCGCATCGAGCGCGAGGAAGCCGAGATCGACGAACGGCGCGGCGCCGAGCCGGGGCATCGCACTCTCGGGCAGCGCCACCGCCGCCTCGAGCTCGCGCGCCGCCGCCCCGCCCTGCCCGGCCAGCCGCAGCGCCCGCCCACGGGTCGTGCGGAACTCGAAGTCCCACCCGTCGTCGCGCACTCCCGGGGCCACGGCCGCCTGCTCGAGCTCTCGCAGCGCCCGCGTCGCGTCACCCTGGACGATCGCGAACTGCGCGAAGAGCAGGAAGTCGCTGGCCGCCGGGTGGTTCGCGCGACGCCGCTCGATGAGCGAGGTGGCCAGCGCCGACTCCCCGGCCAGCGCCGCGGCCCACGCCATGTTCGGCAGGTAGCGATCTTCGAACGCGCCGAGGGCCTCGAGCTCCTTCCAGCGGTCGAGCGCCAGCTTCGCGTCGCCCTGCAGGAGCGCCACCTCGGCACGCAGCGCCTTGGCCGAGGCCGCCAGGGCAGGCCCGCCACTCTCGACCTGCGCGGCGAGTCGATCGGCTTCCTCGAGCTGACCGCGGCGCGCCTTCACGCCCGCGAGCACCAGCCGCGCGTCGGGCCCGCCACCGACCAGCAGCGCCCGCGCGAGCTGGGCCTCCGCTTCCTCGGCCCGCCCCGCGCGCAACAACGCCGCCGCGAGCGTGGTGAGCACCCCGGGATCGCGGTTCAACTTCGCCCGCGCCCGCGAGAGCAACTCGATCGCGCGATCGACCCGATCGAGATCGAGCCACACGTTGCCCAGCCGCGCCTCGAGCTCGGGCGCCCCCTTGTGCTTCTCGAGGCCAGCCTCGAGCACCTGCCGCGCCTCGTCTCGCTTGCCCTGGTGACGCAGCGCCTCCCCCAACAGGAAGAAGGCAGCCAGCTCGTCGAAGCCCTCGTCGAGCACCGGGCGCACCAGGGTCTCGACCTGCGCCCATTCTCCCCGCTCGTGGTGCAGGGTCGCCTGCTGCAGCTGCGCCAGCGCCCGCCGCCGGTTGAGGCTCACGAGCGCCTCCGGAAGAAGTCGCGCACGACCCACTCCTCCGAGGGCTTCTCGGGGGCCACCGGGGCCGGAGCCGGTGTGGGAAGGGCGACCGGGGTCTCCGCCGAAGCCACAGACGCCGCCGGAACACGACTCAGCGCGTCGATCAGCTCGTCCCGCGTCTTGAGCCGCGCTGCGTCGGAACCGAACCGCTCGCGCGCGAGGGTCAACAGCTCCTTGAGCGTGCGCTTCGCCAGGTCCTCCACGGCACGCACTTCTCACTGCTCGCCAACGAGGTCAACGTGCCATGATGCGCCGGTGGCCGTCACGGACCTGCCACGACTGCTGCTGTGTTGTTTCGACGTGGTGCCGGCCCCCACGGCCGTCTCGCGTCGAATGACCGAGTACCTGAAGGGTCTGTCCGAGCGTTTCCAGGTCGTGGTGCTGACCGTGAAGACGCCCGACCACACGCACATCGAGCGGTACCACGGCGCGCGGCTCCTCCGGGTCCCGGTCGGCAGCGGAGATCTCGCGGCGCGCGTGCAGGCGTTCGATCGCGCGGTCCGCCGCCAGCTCGACAGCGAAGAGTACGTGATGGTGCACAGCTTCGACCCCTTCGGCGGGTACGCGCTGTGCGAGCGGCGCTCGGAGTTTGGCTACAAGATCGTCTACGACGCCTCGGCGCTCCCCTCGGTCGACCTGCCGCACCTCCACGAGGAGGCGGAGGTCAACCGGCGCTTCATCGCGCGCGTGCGGCGCCAGGAGCTGTTCTGCCTGATGAACGCCGACCAGGTGATCGTCGCCAACGATCTCACCCGCGAGTTCGTCACCTCGCTGGGCGTCGCGCGCGAACAGGTGCTGGTGCTGCCCTCGCCGGTCGACCTGACGCCCTACACGCCGGAGGTGATGGGCGCCCCCGACGCCACGCCGATGAAGTTGCTGCACCTGGGCAACCTCTCGACCGCCAACGATCTCGTCACGCTGCTCGAGGCGTTGCAGGTGGCGCTGCAGAGCGTCGACGTCACCCTCACCATCGTCGGGCCACGCCACCCGGCGCACCAGGCGCGCCTTGAGGAAAAGATCGCCGAGCTCAAGCTCACCGGGAAGGTCGACTTCCAGGATCCCGTCGCCCACGACGACGTGCACAAGGTGCTGGCCACCGCCGACGTCGGGCTGGTCACGCTGACCGACCTCGATCGCAACCAGAAGACCGGCTCGCCGCTCTCGCGCATCGCCGAGTACATGGCCGCGGGCCGACCGATCATCGCCGCCGACGTGGGCGCCGCGCGGGCAGTGCTGTCCGACGAGGTGGCCACCTGGTACCAGGCCGGCGACAAGGCGTCGCTCGCCGAGGCCATCGTCTCGCTCGCGTCGGAACCGGCGCGGCGGGTGAAGCTCGGCAAGGCCGCGCGCGCTGCCGCGATCGTTCACGACGGCTTCAAGATCCGCGCTGACCTCTTCGCCAGCTACGTCGCGCTCAGCGGCACCGGCATTCGCGCCGTCGGCGACGCCGAGAGCACCACGCCCGACGAGCCGACCCAGCTCGGCAAGGCGCTCGCCGAAGACACCAAGGAACGAAAGCTGCGCGAAGACCGCGAGGCGGCTGCGCGCGAGGCCGCGCTGGCGGCGAGCCTGCGCGCCACGACCGACCCCAACCTCGCGGCCGCCGACACCTCGCCCGAGGCCGCGCTGAGCGATCGCCCGGCGGTGCTGGGCACGCCGATTCGCGAGGAAGAGCCGCCCATCGTCATGGGCACCGAGGCCCGCGCGCTGGCGGCCGAGCTCGCGCAGGTCACGACCGAGCCGAACGCGCTGCGCCCCACCGAGCCGCCGGTCGTGATGGGCACCCCGCTGCCGCCCGCCAAGCCCGAGGAGCCGGTCGCGCCGCCGAGCACGTTGACTCCGGGCGACCTCGCCGAGGCGATGGCCGCGCCCGTCGCGCCCGCTCGTGGCCGACGCAAGAAGGGCGAGAAGAGCGGCGAGAAGCCGGCGGCCAGGGCGAGCGCCGCTGCGACGACTGCCGAGACGACGCCCGCGCCGACGGTACCGACGCCGACCGTCCCCGATCCGATTCCGGTGCCGACCGCGCCGGCGCCCCCGCCGATGCCCGCGGGCGACGAGCCGCTCTCGCTCGCGCCCACGACCGATCCCACCGCTGCGCCGGCGCCGATCGAAGCCCCGGGCGGCGACGCCGGGAAGCCGATCGAAGAGCTGCCCGACACCGGCTCGCACCTCTCGCTGGTGCCGAAGTCGCCTCCGCCTCCACCGCCGCCGCTCGCGCGCCCCTCGCGCACCGCGCTCCCGGTCGTGCCGCCGGAGCTCAAGCCGCCCAGCGAGCCGACCACGCCGTTTGGCGCCGCGCGCCGCGAGCCCCTGATTCCCACGCCGTCGCGACCGGAGCCCACGCTGCCGTACGGCGCTGGCCTCAAGCCGCCTGCGCCGCCGCCGCTGCCGCCCGTCGCCGCCGCACCGCCGCCGCCGCTCCCGCCGCGCCCGGCCCCGTCGGCCCCGTCGATCTTCATTCCGCCGCTCCAGATGCCGCCCATGCCAGGCCAGCCGGCGCCGGCGTCGAGCGGCTCGGGCGTCAGCGCGGCGTACAAGCCGTCGATCTCCGGCACGCAGTTCCCGGTGGTGCCCGTGCCCTCGGCGCCCCAGCCCGGGCCGAGCACCTCGGGGCTGACCGGCGCGTACAAGCCGTCACCCTCGGGCACCCAGTTCCCCGTCATTCCGATCGCGCCCGCGGTCGCCAAGCCGCCGGAGTTCGTGCCGCTGCTCACGCCGCCGTCCAACGTGCCGATGAGCTCCCCGAGCCCGTTGCCCGCGCGCGTTCCGCCAGCGCCCCGCACCGCGTCGGGGGCCTTTGCCGTGCTCTCGGTGACGCCTGCCGCGCCGCCGCCGCCTGCGCCGGTCGAGCCGGCACCCGCGGGCCTCAAGCCGTCAGGGCTCTTCCCCGAGCCGCCGCGCATTCCGTACCAGCCGCCTGAGCCCGTCGCGATTTCAGAAGACGAGATCGAGGAAGTCGAAGACGAGACGGGCGGCCCCGAGGAGCTGTCGGACGACGAGCTGATGGAAGTGGCCAGCGACGTCGCGCCCTCGCCCGCCGTGACCGCTCCGCCTCCTGCCGCGCCGATCACCACGCCCGGCGGCCCGTCGAGCACCTCCGACGAGGCACCCGAGATGGCGGCCGAAGACGCCGGCCTGCAGACCGTCGACACCGAGGCCTCGCCCCCGCCGAGCGCGATCGACCCGTGGCTGGCGATGCTGGTGCACGGCTACTGCCCGCCCGAGTCCGGGTTGTTCAACCGCCACACGCCGCCGACCACCATGCCCGGTCGCGACACCTGAGCTGGTTCACCGAAGACCTACACGCTTGAGATGGCGGTTTACCGCCTCGCTGTGAAGTAGCAGACTGCTGAGACTTTCACGGTTTGCTGACTTCCTTAGGTCTGCATCACGCCCAGCCAGAGGTTCCATGGAGCGCCGCGCTCTCATTGTCGAAAGCCAGAACGATTTCGCGTTGTCCCTCGCCTCGGTGCTCAAGGGCGTCGGCTACCAGACCAGCCTCGCTGCGAGCGCCGGTGACGCCCAGCGCGAGCTGGAAAAGCGGCGCCCCGACATCGTGGTGTTGCGCGCCGAGCTGCCCGACCAGAGCGGCTTCGTGCTGTGCGGCACGATTCGCAAGGGGCGCTTTGGCCAGAACCTGCCGGTGATCCTCGTCTCGTCTGACTCCGACCCCGCGGCGCTGATGCAGCACTCGCAGGGGCCGAACGCGGCCAACGGCTACCTCGCGATTCCCTTCGAGATGGGCGAGCTCGCGCGGCTGACCGAGGCCATCATTCCGCCCGGCACGCCGACCGCCTCGCTGCAGGACATGGACGGCGAGCTCGACGCCGCGCTGCAGTCGGGCCCCGCGCCGGAATCGAACAACGCGCCGCCGCCGCTCAAGACCACCGCGGGTGGGCCGCCGCGCCTGCCCCGGCGTGAGCGTCGCAGCGCGCTGACCGACGAAGACAAGTCGTTCCTCGATCGCGCCTTCGGGTCGATCGCCGATCGCAAGACCGAGCTGCTGGCCGAGTCGCGTGAAGTGCGCCGTCCCCCGCGCCGCGACGCGATGGGCACGCCCGAGGCGAAGATCCAGATCCTCCGTGACGAGCTGAAGTCGCGCGAGGCGCAGATCGCCCGCATCTCCGAGATCTGGTCGGTGCGCGAGCGCGAGCTGCTCTCGGTCGAAGACCGCCTCAACGAGAAAGACGTCGAGATCCAGGGCCTCAAGATGCAGGGTGACGATCTCACCCGCCGGCTCAACGAGGCGCAGAACAACCTCGTCGAGAAGGAACGCGAGCACGGCCGCCAGGTCGAAGATCTCCTGCTGCAGAAGTTCATCGGTGAGAAGGAAGTCATCGAGGTCGTCTCGGCGAAGGAAAAAGAAGTCAACGTCCTCCGCCGCGAGAAGTCGGGCCTCGAAGACGAGCTCGGCCGCAAGGGTCAGGAACTCGACCAGGCGCGCAAGGAATTCGAGCAGCTCGAGAAGGACTTCCAGCTCGCCACGCTGGAGTTCGAGGTCAAGGAGAAGCAGCTGACCGAGACGGTGCAGGCCCGCGACGCGGCGCTCGCCCAGCTCAAGCAGGAATTCGAGACCCTCACCCAGACGCAGGAAGCGACGGTCGCCGATCGCGACGCGCGCTTCGCCGACTTCGAAGGGCAGATCAAGGCGCTGACCGAGACGCTCGAGAAGACGCAGACCGAGCGCGACGGCACGGTGCGCGACCTCGAGAGCAAGCTGCGCCTGTCCGACGAGCACGGGCAGCAGTCCGACGCCGAGGGCGCCCGCCTCACGCAGGAACTGGCCGACGCCCGCCAGCGCGCCAGCGAGAAGATCGGCGAGCTCGAGGGTGAGATCGCCGCGCTCAAGCAGCAGCTCGAGGCGCTGCAGACCGCGAAGACCGAGGCCGAGCAGCTCGCGCAGGAACAGATCGCCGAGCGCGACGCCCGCATCAACAAGCTCGAGGGCGACCTCACCGACACCGTCGAGAACAAGGACCGGCAGGAAGCCGCGCTCCAGGCGCAGATCCAGGAACGGCTGGAGCGCATCGGCGAGCTCGAGGGCGAAGTCGAGGCCGCCAAGGCCGCGCTCGCCGACCGCGAGGCCGAGCTTCAGGGCGAGCTGGGTGAACTCGGCGCCGCGCGCGACGCGCTCGATCAGCAGAGCCAGCAGCAGCAGGCGACCATCGCCGAGCTCGAAGGCACGCTGCAGGAACGCAACCGGTCGATCGAGACCCTCACGCAGGAAGGCAACGACAAGAGCGCGCGCATCGCCGACTTCGAGGCGCGCCTGTCGACCGCGCAGTCCACCATCGCCGAGCGCGACGGGGAGATCGGCGCCCTCAAGCAGACCGTCGAGGGCCAGTCGCAGGAACTCGCGCAGAAGGAAGACACCAACAACCGGCTGATGGTGAGCCTCGAGGAAACGCAGAAGGCGCTCCTCCAGACGCAGGACACCCTCAACCAGACGCAGCAGTCGCTCGAAGAGAAGACGGGCGAGCAGGCCGCGACCGCCGAGGTGCTGGCCCGCACGCAGCAGGAACTCGACGGCACCCGCCGCGAGCGCGACGACCGCACGCAGGAACTGACCGCGGCGCGCAACGAGATCCAGCGCGTCACCGGGCTGTTCCGCAACACCGAGCAGGCCAAGGCCCAGCTCGAAGAACAGCTCTCGGGTGAGATCGGCCAGCTGCGCACCTCGCTGTCCGAGGCGCAGGGCAACTACGAGGCCGAAGCGGCCGCGCACCAGAAGCTGCAGGCCGAGACCTCGGCGCAGATCAGCCAGCTGACGGGCGACGTGCAGGGCCTGACGCAGTCGCTGCAGGGCACGCAGGTCGACCTCGCCGCCACCCGCGCCAACCTCGACGACGCGCTCAAGTCGCTCGACATCGAGAAGCGCGCGCACGCCGACACCACCAACCACTTCGAGGGCCAGGTCACCCGCCTCGAGGGCGATCTCGCCGTGGCGCGCGAGCAGGCCGCCGATCTCGGCGAGCAGCTGCAGGCCACCAAGCAGGAGCTCGGGGCCCGCGTCGCCGACCTCACCCAGCTCAACGCCAAGCTGGCGCACGCCGAAGACACCCGCCAGCACCTCGAAGATCGCATCGCGACCTCGACCGACGAGTCGACGCGCCGCGAGGAACTGCTGCAGAACGATCTCGCCGCGAAGTCGAAGGAACTGGCCGACACGCTGCGCAAGCTCACCACCCTGCAGCAGGAGAAGACGCGCCAGGTCGACGCGCTCACCCGCGATGCGACGGCGAAGGCCGAGCAGGCCAAGACGCTCGAGGCCAAGCTCAAGGCGCTCTTCGACGAGTCGAAGAAGAAGACCGACGAGCTGACCGAGCGCCTCAAGCAGACCAGCGGCGAGCTCGACACCACGAAGAAGGACCTCGCGCAGAAGAACGACGCGCTGGCGCGCGCCACCGAGGCCCAGCAGACGCTCGCCGGCGAACGCGACCAGGTGCGCACGCAGATGCAGACCACCGTGCAGCAGGCCAACGCCCGCATCCAGGAAGCCAACGCCGCCATCGCGCAGGAAAAGGCCGCCGCGAAGAAGGCGACCGACGAGCTGGGTCAGAAGGCCCAGCGCGCCGAGCAGCGCATCGCCCAGGTGCAGTCGGAGCTGCAGGGCAAGGTGACCGAGATGGAGACGCGCCTGAAGGAGGCGCAGAGCCAGCTCGCCCAGCGCCAGAAGCGCCTCTCGGAGCTCGAGCAGGCCGCCGAGCAGTCGAGCGCCGCCAAGGTGCGCGCCGAAAAGGAGCTGCAGGCGAAGATCGCCGCCGCCGAGTCGAAGGCCAACGACGCCGCGACCAAGCTCGCCGCCGCTGCCACCGAGAAGAAGACGCTCGACGCCAAGCACCTCAAGGAGATCGAAGATCTCCACGCCAAGCAGAAGGCGGAGATCGAGCGCCGCGAGCAGGTGAAGGCCCAGGAGGTCAAGCGCCTGCAGGAAGCCGTGCAGGAAAAGAGCAAGCAGCTCAAGGTCGTCGAGCTCGAGCTGGCCCGGTACAAGAACAAGCCGGCCGGCGCGCCCACTTCGTCGCCCTCGGCTGCGCGCCCTGCTCCGGCCGCAGCGGCCGCCAAGCCCGCGGCGACCAGCATCGCCAACTCCTTCCTCGGCGAGGAAGACGAGGGCGCGACGCGGGTCAACCAGATCCCCGTCGACACGGTGCCGACCGCCAAGCCGCCCGCCGCCGCCGCGCGCCCGCCGACCGCGGCGCACCCGCCGGTCGCCAAGCCGGCCGCCCCCGCGCCTGCGCGCCCCGCGGTCTCGATCACCGCGGCGCCGGCCCAGAAGCGCCAGGAAAAGGAAGACCGCACGGTGGTCATGCCGGCTTCCGCCGCCGCGGCGCTCCCGCCTGCGCAGGGTGACGACGACGTCGACTTCACCTCGATCGTCGACAACCTCGGCGAGGGCTGACGGCCCTGTCGTTGGGGCGGGGTTTTGGGTAGACGGGGGCGCCATGCGCGTCCCCTCCCGCGTCATTCTTCCGGTCGTGTTCCCGGTTCTCGCGGCCCTCGCCACGATCGCGCCGCTCAGCGGCTGCGACAAGGTGAAGGTCATCACCCAGCGCGATGCGGGCCCGGTGTGCGACGCCACCGAAGAGCTCATCAACGGCGAGTGCCGCGTGGTGTGTCACCGCGACGGCGACTGCGCGACCGGCCAGCGGTGCGATCTGCTGACCGGCACCTGCGAGCCGAAGCCGCCGCCGGTCGACTCGGGCGTGGTGGTGGTGCCGTGCACCGAGGGCGCGGTGCGCTGCGCCGCCAACAACGCCTCGGTCGAGCGCTGCGACGCGACGGGCCACTTCGTGACGTCGGAGCAGTGCGTGCAGCCCGAGGGGTACTGCCAGAACGAGGTCTGCCTGCGCTGCCGCCCGGGCGCCACGCGCTGCACCTCGAGCGGCTCGGCCGTCGAGATCTGCCTCGACGACGGCTCTGACTACCGCCAGGTGGCCTGCGCTGCCGGCGCGACGTGCGCGATGGGCCAGTGCGCGGAGTGCACCGTCGGCCAGAAGCGCTGCAGCACCGACATGAAGAGCCTCGAGGAATGCCAGCGCCTGCCGCGCGAAGATCTCTCGGCCGGCTGGGTCGCGGCGGGCGACAACTTCGACGGCACCTGCGTCACCCAGGTCTGCGAGATGGGCACCAGCGGCCCGCAGTGCCGCGCGCCCGCCTGCCTCCCGGGCGCCACGCGCTGCGCGAACATGACCACCCAGCAGGTCTGCTCGGCGACGGGCACGTACACCGACGTGTTGTGCTCGAGCCTGCCGGGCATGAGCCCCGCCGCGGAGTGCGTCAACGGCACGTGCGTCGACGAGTGCGCCGACGCCGCCCGCCAGCGCAGCTACTTCGGCTGCGAGTACTGGACGACGGTGCTCGAGAACGATCTGCCGCCCTCGCTCTTCAAGGGCGGGCTGACTGGCATCGGCTACGGCACCGCCGACAGCGAGTTCGCGTTCGTGATCGCCAACCGGTCCACGCAGCCGGCCACCGTCACCATCAGCAAGTCGGTGAACAACGTCGAGACCACGGTGAAGACCGTGACCGTGCCGGGCCGCAACGACCCCGCCACGAAGGGCGTCGCGCAGATCAAGGTGCCGTGGGCGCACACCTCGCCGGGCAACGGCACGCTCGCCACCACCGGCCGGCTCAAGACGGGCTACCACGTGAAGAGCTCGCGCCCGGTGACCGCGTACCAGTTCAACCCGCTCTCGGCGGTGGTCAAGTCGGGCTCGTGCAACAACGTCAACCAGTGCAACGCGGTGGCGTCGGGCAGCGGCCAGCAGTGCATCGCCAGCCAGTGCAACTACTTCTCGTTCAGCAACGACGCCTCGCTGCTCCTGCCGGCGCACATTCTCGGCACCAGCTACCTGGGCCTGACGATGGAACACATCGCGTTCCGCCCCACGACCTCGGGCGCGCCGCAGAACTTCTCGAACGGCAGCCTGACCATCATCGGCACGCAAGACGCGACGCAGGTGACGGTGAAGAGCACCGCCAAGACGCTCGGCGCGGCCGACGGTGGCTACCCGGCGATGGCGGCCGGTGAGTCGCGCACCCTGACGCTCAACGCCTTCGAGGTGCTGACCATCTCGACCGATCTCCCCGCGGCGGTCGTCAACGGCACCACCACCGGCAACCTCGAGTGCGGCAACAACCCGTTCGATCAGTCGATCTCGTGCCTGCTCGGCAGCTGCACGCAGGTGTGCCGCGTGGCGCAGGGCGATCTGACCGGCACGGTGGTGCTCTCCGACAAGCCGGTGGCGGTCTTCGGCGGCGCGGCCTGCACCATGCGCGGCTACCGCGACCCCGCGTGCGATCACGTCGAAGAGCAGCTCTTCCCCTTCGTGACGTGGGGCCAGAACTTCGTCGCCTCGCGCACCGCGCCGCTGCGCCTGACCGACAACACCTTCGCGTCGGCCGCGAACGCCGGGCCCGACTACTACAAGATCGTCGCCGGCTGCTCCGACACCGCGAGCGGCTCGCCCTGCCCCAACGGCACCACCATCACCCTCTCGGCGCCGCCGGCCGCGGGCGACGTGCTGAGCAACGCGGGCGGCTGCGAGCCGGGCACGAGCCTGACGGCGAACAACTGCCGGCTTCGCGGCGGGCGGTTCGTCGAGTTCCGCAGCAAGACCTCGTTCACCATCGGCGCGAACCAGCCGATCCAGGTCGCGCAGATCTTCGCGGGTGAAGAAGCGACGGCCGGCACCACGCGGCCTGCGCAGGGCGACCCGTCGCTGGTGCTGCTGCCGCCCATCGAGCAGTGGCGCTCGAGCTACACGGTGCTCACCGCGCCGGGTACGCGCGACAACTACCTGGGCATCGTCATGGACTCCGCGCGCGTCTCGCAGGTGAAGGTCGACGGCGCGCCGGTCACCACGGGCTGGGTCTCGGTCGGCGCGACCAGCTTCCGCACCAACAACATCGCGGTCGCGGTCGGCAGCCACACCATCGACATCGTGCCGCTGCCCAACCAGATGACGATTCCCGGTGCGGGCGTGACGGTCTACGGCTTCGACCAGTACGTGAGCTACGGCTACACGGGCGGCCTCGACCTGACGAGCATCGTGACGGGCGTGACGCCCGGCGGGTGAGGCGCTAGAGGGGCGGAATGCTCCGAAGCTCTCTCGTTGCGGTCAGCTGCGTCGTCGCGCTCGCGGGGTGTGGTTCGAATCTCTGCGAGAAGTCCCAGAGCGCGCAGAAGAAGTTCGCCGGCGACTGCGGCGCCGATGCCCCGGCGCTGCTCGGCACGATGTGCACCGCGAACCTCTCGCAGTGCAGCGCGGCCGATCAGAAGATCCTCGAGACCACCGTCGCCTGCATGGACAAGCTGCCGGCGTGCGTGTCGATCGCGAAGGACGCGTGGAAGCTGCAGCGTGACGGCTGCCTGACCGGCACCGACCAGCTCTCGAAGGCCTGCCTCGACGCGTTCTTCATGGGCAACCCGCCCGGCTTCGACGCGGGGCTCCCCGATGCGGGGGCGCAGTCGATCAACGACGGCGGCAACGGCTTGACGCTCTTCGCCGCGGCCAACGAGGACACCGTGGCGCTCGCGTGGGAAGCGCGCCGCACCGCGAACGTCGAGAAGTGGCTGCTGGTCGAGACCGACGGCGTCGGCGAGAACCGCAAGGAGCTCGAGATCACCCCGGGCACCTCGATTCACTTCACCATTCCCGACGCGGGCATGGCGAGCCGCCGGTACTTCATCGCCGGCTTGAACGCGAACGGCGACGTGCTGACCGGCACCCCGATCGTGCCCGCGGGCACCGACGCCGGCCTGATGTGCATGGGGCCCACCGACTGCGCGCCCGACAAGGTGTGCGATCTCGGCCAGTGCAAGACGCAGACGTGCGTGAGCGGCGGCACCAACACCTGCCCGGTGGGCTACGGCTGCCTCACCGCGGGCTACTGCCAGCGCACCTCGGCCGACGGCGGCATGATCATCGGTGGCGGCGGCACGCGCGACGCCGGCAGCCAGCCCCTGCCGATGATCAGCCAGGAGCTCGGCCTCACCCCGCGCCCGCCCATGTCGCCCGGCTCGCTCGCGGTCGGCCTGGTGGCCGGCAAGCGGCCCGACATCGCGGCCTTCGACACGGCGCGCGTGGCGCTGGCGCTCGAGCAGGAAGGCCAGCTCATCGCGCACCCCTCGAGTGAGCGCGGCGGCGATCTCGGCGACGAGCGCTTCACCAGCTTCGGCCTCGACACCACCGGCGCGCGCGTGCACCTCGCGTGGGACTTCGAGACCAACTCGCTCTTCGCCTGCTACGTGGTCGGCACCGGCGTGCGCGTGCAGAAGAGCGCCGACCGCGGCCGCACCTGGGGCCAGGTCACCAACACCTTCATGCCCGCTCTGACCGACGACGGTGGCATCGGGGAGATCTACCGAGACTGCGACCTGGCGCCCTGGAAGAACGGCGGCGTGCTGGTGGTGACGGCCGAAGACGAGAAGCTCACCCTGCGCGAGCTCGACGCGATGCTGAACGTGGCGCAGAAGACCACCGCGTTCGTCTCGCAGCCGCCGACCGACGCGGGCGTGGGCGGCATCATGGCGCCCTCGCACCCCGCGATCGCCACCGCCCCCGCGATGAACCTCGTGCACGTGACCTTCACCGGCACGCGCCTGCTCAGCGGCGGCATCGGCGACACCGAGCCTTACGGCGTGGTGCGCGCGGGCACGGCGGGCTTCGGCATGCCCAGCAAGCTCACCCCGGTGCTCGGCAGCGCCTACCCCGAAGACTGGACCGCGGTCGCCATTCACCCGAAGACCGGCCAGGCGGTGGCGGCGTTCACCACCATTCTCAACGTCAACGCGCAGCAGTTCAGCACCGTCTTCGTCGCGCTCTACAGCACGCAGGTCGGGCTCTGGAGCACCGGCAGCCACTTGAACGTGCTGGTGGTCGACCAGAACACCACCGTGCTCTTCCCGCAGAAGCCCGCGGCCGACACGTGGTTCGCGTACTCGCCGTCGCTGGCGCCGCTGGGTCGCGACAACCTCTTCGCCCTGAGCTTCGTGGCGGGCAAGCGCGACTCGACCGGCGTGGGCGACTACCGGCAGTACCTGGTGCCGTTCGACCTCGATCGCGTGCCCGACATCACCGCGGGCCGTGGCTGGTTCGTGCCGCCGGTGACCAAGGTGTCTGACGTGCGCGTGCTCGACCCGCGCGGCTCGCTGGGTGCGCCCCAGCCGCCCGTCAGCGCGATCGCCACCGACTCGCAGATCTCGGCCTACGGCGTGTTCATCGAAGGCGCGGGCGTGGCGGGTGACGTCGAGGCGCCGGCCCAGTACTTCCACTGGCCGTGAGCTGGCGGTGAGCTGAAGGTCAGCGCAGGCTGCGGCGCGCCGAGGTCCACACGTCGCGCAGCTTCACCGTCGCGAAGGCGCGGGCGAGGCGGCGTGACTGCGAGCCCTGCTCGAGCTTCATCTGGGTCGCGACGGCGCGGGCGAGGATGAAGGCGGCCAGCACCAGGAGCCCGCCCGGAAGAACCGCCATCAGCATCACCATCGCCACGCGAACCATGATGTCCCCACGACCCGAAACAGCCTTGAGGTGTGAAAGTGCAGTGCGCGTGCCTGCGGTCGAAAGCGCCTCTTTCTGAGTGTTTTCAGTGACTTCCATGATTCTGCCGCCTGAGTCTTTCGAGCCCTCGAGGGTCGAGTGCGGCACCGACGCCATGTGATGTGCCTGACGGACGTGTCACGGGGTACAAGCCGCCCATGAGTTCGTTCCGCGACATCGCCGACGCCAGCGCGCGGCTGACGGCGGTGGGCTACCTGCCCTCGAAGGACATCGCGACCTCGGCGTTCCTGCTCGATCGGCTGGAAAAACCGGCGTTGATCGAGGGTCCGGCCGGCGTGGGCAAGACGGAGTTCGCGCGCGCGCTCGCCTCGGCGCTCGGCCGCGAGCTGGTGCGCCTGCAGTGTTACGAGGGGCTCGACGAGAGCAAGGCGCTCTACGAGTGGGAGTACGCCAAGCAGCTGCTCTACACCCAGCTCCTCAAGGACAAGATCGGCGAGCTGATGACCGGCGCCGGCTCGGTGAAGGAAGCCGCCGATCGCATCGCCGCGTCCGACGCGGTGTTCTTCTCGGAGCGCTTCCTCTTGCCGCGGCCGATCTTGAAGGCGCTGCTGAGCGACAAACCCACCGTGTTGCTGGTCGACGAGATCGACAAGGCCGACCCGGAGTTCGAGGCCTTCCTGCTCGAGGTGCTCGCCGACAACGCGGTGACCGTGCCGGAGCTGGGCACCTTGAAGGCCAAGCACGTGCCGCGCGTGGTGTTGACGTCGAACGCGGCGCGCGAGCTGTCGGACGCGCTCAAGCGCCGCTGCCTGCACCTCTTCATCGACTACCCGACGCGCGAGCGTGAGCTGGCCATCGTGCGCGCGCGGCTGCCGGGGGTGAGCGAGAAGCTCGCCGAGCAGGTCGTCAACGCGGTGGGCAAGCTGCGCAAGCTCGAGCTGAAGAAGGCGCCGTCGATCGCCGAGACGCTCGACTGGGCGCAGGCGCTGGCGATTCTGAACGCCGACACGCTGTCGGGCGAGCTCGTCGCGCAGACGCTCAACCTGGTTCTCAAGCACGAGACCGACGTCGAGAAGGCGAAGCCGCACCTCCATTCGCTCGCCAGCCCGTCGTAAGAACTTCCCAGCGGCCCACGGTGTCGGGGGAGCATGCGCTCGACCTGGGCCTGGGTGCTGGGGCTCGCCATCGCCGCGGCCGTGCCGTCGCTGGTCCGAATGAACCGGCCGCCGGAGGTGGCCACCTTCGTCGGGCGATCGCTCGCGCTGACCGTGCGGTCACGCGCCTTCGAGCCGCGGGGGCCGACCTTCACGCTCGAACACCGCGTGCTCGAACTGGGCATGGTCGCCACCAGCTGCGTGGGTCGCAAGGACGTGGTGACCGTCGGCGACCAGCAGGTCGAGCTCCCGTGTTCGACGGGCCGCTTTGGGCACGGGTGCGAGTTCGTGCTCGGTGCGACCGAAGGCGGACACCGCGCCGTGCTGGCGTTCGCGTCGGAGGACGGCCTCGAGCTCGTCGAGACGACCGACGAAGGTGCCTCGTTCAGCCACCTGGCCACGGTGCCGGGGATTCCCAGTGACCTCGTCTCGCGCCTCACGCTCGACAGGGAGATCATCGCCCTCGAGTTCGCCACACCCGAGCCGTTCTACCTGTCGCAGTACGCGAGCCCCGTGTCGTCGCTGACCGAGTCCTTCGTGCCGGAGTCTTTCGGCGGGCGGACGTGGTTCCGGCTGGTGTCGACCGATGGAGGCCGCCACTTCCGCCTCGCCGGCGCCCAGTGATCGGGTCCTTCTCTCCTCACCCCGACCCTCTCCTCCTCGGGAGGAGAGGGAGCTCGTACTCGAAGCCGTTCGGGTGCTCGGCGATGCGCTGAAAACCGCACTTCTCGAGCACGTGCTGACTCGGCACGTTGGCCTTCGCGACGTCAGCGAACAAGGGCCGCGCCGTGACCGTGGGGAGGAACGCGCGCACCGCCGCGGTGGCCAGCCCACGCCCCCAGAACTCACGCCCCAGCAGGTACCCGAGCCACCACTTGCCGTCGGCCGCCCACGCGCAGACGTTGCCTGCGATGACGCCGCCGTCGAGCTCGATCACGTCGAAGAGCGCGTCGGGGCGGTTCATCACCCGCTCGCGCATGTGCACGAAGAACGCGTCGCGATCACGCCCGGGGTGCTCGGCGAGCGCCTTCACCTCGGGGTGCGCCTGGTGATGGAACAGCGCTTCGAGGTCGGCGTCGACGACCGGCCGCAGCTTCACTCCGCGGGCGCCTCGGTCTCTTCCTTCTTCTCGACCTTGTCGAACCAGCCCTTGTACCCGAGCTTGATCGAGTCCTTCGAGAAGGTCTCGCCGCGCTTCTTGTCGACGACGAACCACTTCCCGTCCTTCTTGCCGATCAGGTACGCGGCCATCTCGCCGTTCGCCATGCCCTTGTCGGCGACCTGGTAGTTGTCTTCCGACGTCTCGACGACCACCGTGCCGAGCGACGCGAGGCTGGCCGCGCCGACCTTGAACTCCTTGAGCACGTAGTTCTCCTTCTCGTGGAACCACGGCGCCATGGGGTGATCTTCCTTGCCCATGCGCTTCTTGCGCTCGGCGATCGCCTCGATCGTCTTCGGGTGGAGGAACTTCTTCGCGTCAGCCCACTTCTTGGCCTTCACCGCGGTGAGGTACTTGCCCAGCAGCTCCTTCGCGGCCTTCGCCTCGGGCGCGTCGCTGTCGGCGGCGGGCGCGGCGCTGGGGGTGGCGGCGGGGCCTTCCGTCCCCTGGGCGAGGGCGGCGACGGCAGACAGCATCACGAGCAGGGCGAGCAGGCGGGTCATGGCGCTTCGACTTACCACTTCCTCGCTGATTCAGAGGTCACCTGAATGTAGGCTCCCGCCCACCTGTGGCTCGCTCAGAGAAGTCTTCCCCGAAACCCGCCAGCGCGAAGCCTGACGCCGCGAAAACCGACACCTCGAAAGGCGAGGGTGTCGGGGCGCAGACGTTGAACGTGTTGATCGTCGACGACGATCGCTCGGTGCAGCGCGTGCTGGCCGACGCGCTCAACAAGGCCGGCTTCGTGGTGACCGTCGAGCGCGACGGTGAGTGGGCGGTGAAGACCTTCGAGAAGAAGACCTTCGACCTGGTGATCCTCGACCTCCTGCTGCCCGCGCTCTCGGGCTACGAGGTCGCCAAGAAGATCCGCGCCCTGCCCCGCGGCAAGAAGGTGCCGATCATCATGATCTCCGGGGTCTACAAGAACCCCGTGCACCAACGCGAAGCCGTCGAGAAGCACGGCGCCTTCGTGCTCCTCGAGAAGCCCCTCGACCTCAAGACCCTGGTGGGCACCGTGAAGGACGCGCTCGGCGATCGCTACCCGAAGGCCGCCGCGCCGAAGAAGGCGCCCGAACCGCCGCCGCCGCCCGTCGAAGAAGACGAGAAGACCGGCGAGTTCATGGCCGACGACGCCCAGCGCGAGGAGGTCGAGGTCGTCGAGCAGCAGACCAAGAAGGCCGCCTCCCAGAGCAGCGCGATGACCGCGCGCGGTGACTTCGCGCAGAAGTCGTTCGCCGAGGTGCTCGCCGAGATCTACCGCTGGCGCTCGACCGGCGCGCTGCTGGTGCGCCGCGAGAAGGTGAAGAAGATCGTCTATTTCCGCGAAGGCACGCCCGAGACGGTGAAGTCGAACCTGCTCGTCGAGTGCCTCGGCCGCGTGCTGGTGCGCGAGAAGATGATCAGCGAGGCCGAGTGCGAAGAGTCCCTCAAGCGCATGAAGGCCACCAAGCGCATGCAGGGCACCGTGCTGATCGACATGGGCTGCATCAGCCCGCACAACCTGCAGCACATGCTGGTCGTGCAGATGCAGGACAAGCTCTACGACTGCTTCCGCTGGGACGAGGGCGAGTACCAGTTCAACCCGCGCGTCGCGCTGCCGCCCGAGCCGCTGTCGATCGGCATGACCTGCGCGCAGCTGATCTTCGAGGGCGTCAAGCGCACCTACGACGAGAAGCGCCTCTTCACGCACTTCAGCGGGCTCGATCACCAGTTCGTGCACCCGCCCGACGAGCCGCTCTACGCGATGCAGGACGCGGGGCTCGGCCCGGAGGAACAGGAGCTGCTGCAGCTCGCCGACGGCCACAAGACGCTCGCCACGCTGCGCGCGCTGGGCATCTTGCAGCCCTTCGAGACCGACCGGTTCTTCTACGCGATGAAGTGCGCGCAGATGGTCGCCTTCAAGACCACGCAGGCCGAGGGCAAGCCGCGCCTGTCGTTCGCCGACATCGCCGCTGCGCAGAAGCCGAGCAAGCCGCCGCCGCTGCCGCCGCCGCTCCCGTCGATGCCGCCGCCGTTGCCGCCGCCGCTGCCCGCGAGCAAGAAGCCGCCGCCGCCGCCCGCCGAGCCCTCGCTCGACCTGCCGTGGAACGACGCGAAGCTCGCGCAGCCGATGGCGAAGCTCGACGTGCCGCCGCCGCCTCCGCCGGAATCACCGCCGCCTCCGGCCCCGGTGCCGAAGAAGGGCGGCGACCCGCGCGTGGTCGCCAAGTCGGTCGGCTCGCTGCTGCCCGAGCTGTCGGAAGTGGTGAGCCTGCCGCGCGTGTCGGGCCAGGAGAGCGTGCAGCGCGAGAAGCTCGCGGCCAAGTACGCGGCGATGCGCAAGCTCGACTACTTCGAGATCCTCGGGGTGAAGCAGAGCGCGCAGCGCGAAGACATCAAGCGCGCGTACTTCTCGCTCGCCAAGGAATACCACCCCGATCGGCACTTCGGCTCGGCCAGCGCCGAGACGCGCGCCATCGCGCAGCAGATCTACGATCTCATCTCGACCGCGCACGACACGCTCACCAACTCCGATGAGCGCACGCGCTACATCGAGGAGCTGCTGTCGGGCGACAAGAAGCGCGCTGAAGACGCCGACGTCGGCAAGATCCTCGCGGCCGAGGGCAAGTTCCAGCGCGGCGAAGACCTGATGCGCAACCGCCAGTACGGCGACGCGCACCGGCTCTTCCAGGAAGCGATCAGCCTCTACGATCAAGAGGGCGAGTTCCACGCGTGGTCGGGGTGGGCGCTCTTCCAGGCCGAGCCGGGCCGCGCCGAAGACGCGCTGCGCACCATCGAGCGCGCCATCACGCTCAACCCCAAGCTCGACAAGAGCTACCTGTTCCTCGGCTACATCTACAAGGCGACGGGCCGGCCCGATCGCGCCGAGCGGCAGTTCGAGAAGGCCATTCAGTGCAACCCCGACTGCACCGAGGCGCTCCGCGAGCTGCGGCTGTTGGGCAAGCGGAAGTAGTGCACCGTGCGGCTCAGTGAGCGGTTCGAGATCAACCGGCCCATCGAGGAGATGGAGCTGGCGCTCGTTCGCGCTTCCATCGAGCACCCTTCCCTCGTCGACGCGCACGAAGAGGCGGTGCTGCGCACGGCGCTCTCGCTGGCGCGGCTCTACCGCGTGCACCACGAGGGGAAAGACGTCGGCGTCGGCACCGCGACCGAAGCGTTTCGCGACGAGCTGGTGCGGCGCCTCAAGCCCGTGCTGTTGCCCGAGCGCGGCACGGTGCAGCGCGCGCAGCTGCTGCCCCACCTGCGCGAGCTGAAAGATCACACCCTCAACACGCGCGACCACCTCGTGAAGCGCTTCGCCGATCGGCTGCCGTTCGAGGCCATCGACAAGGAGCTGCGGCACAAGGCGCTGGTGCTGGTGATGGGCGGCGGCGGCGGCACGGCCTACGTGTACCTGGGCGTGATGGCGCTGCTCGACGAGTACGGGCTGCAGCCGAAGCTGCTGGTGGGCACCTCGATGGGCGCGATTCTCGCGCTGTTCCGCAGCCGCATGCCCCGCTTCGAGCAGGAAGAGGTGGTGGGCATCGTGCGCTCGCTGTCGTGGCGCAAGCTGTTCCGCACGCTGTCGACCACCAACCGCTACGGCGTGCCGGCGGCGCTGCGGCTCTACCTGCGCAGCGGCATCGGGCGGTACTTCGGCGTCGACTCCCGCGGCACGCACGGCCCGAAGCTGAACGAGCTGCCGATTCGCACCATCATCTCGGTGAGCGGCATCAGGAAGGGCAAGTTGCCGCACCCGCTGGAGTTCTACGAGAAGCTCATCGCGCTCTCGCCGCGCTGGCTGCTCAACCCGCTCATCTTGCCGAAGTGGTTCTCGGCGATCGCCGAGCTCACCGCGCGCCCCGACATTCTCACCCGCGTGCACTTCGGCGCCGACCCGGGCACCGAAGACATGGACGCGCTCGACGCCGCGGGCTTCTCGAGCGCCCTGCCCGGCATCATTCACTACGACATCTTCCGCGACGACCCGCGCATGCACGCGCTGATGACCCAGTACATGGGCGATCACGGCATCGCGCGGCTGATCGACGGCGGCCTGGTCGACAACGTGCCGGCGCGGGCGGCGTGGCGCGCGGTGCACAAGGGCGAGATCGGCACGCGCAACGCGTTCATCTTCGCGCTCAATGGCTTCGCGATGAAGCTGAGCACGCCGCTGTGGCTCGGCCTCGAACGGCTGGCCGAGGTGAACGTGTCGAAGAACCGGCCGTGGGCGCACCTGGTGCACGACTTCAAGAAGACGCTCGGGCCGCTGGTGATCGTGCCCACCGTCGAGCAGCTGCTCAGCGCGGTGCAGATCGGCCGCAAGGCGCTCGCGTGGGACATGCAGCTCGTCTCGCGCATGCTCGCGCCGCTCCCTCAACTCCGTTGAATCGGGCGAGGGGGCGTGTCAGACGCGCCCCATGAGCACTGCCCCGAATGCCTCGACGTCGAACGCGGTGTTGACGGCCGACCAGGTGTGGATGGACGGGAAGTTGATTCCCTGGGCGTCGGCGAACGTGCACGTCATGACGCACGCGCTGCACTACGGCCTGGGCGTGTTCGAGGGCATTCGCGCGTACCGGGCGAAGAACGGCAAGCTCGCCATCTTCCGCCTGCGCGAGCACATTCGCCGCTTCCTCGACTCGGCGCACATCATCCTCCTCAAGATTCCGTACACCGAGGACCAGCTGATGGACGCGTGCTGCGAAGTGCTGCGCGCGCAAGACGCGAAGTTCCCGAACGGCGCGTACCTGCGGCCGGTGGCCTTCATGGGCGACGGCGCGATGGGCCTCGGCGCGCAGAACCCGACCCGCGTGGCGATCACCGCGTGGGAATGGGGCAGCTACCTGGGCGACAAGGGCATTCGCGAGGGCATTCGCGCCAAGGTCTCGAGCTTCACGCGCATGCACGTGAACGTGAACATGGTGCGCGGCAAGATCTCGGGCCAGTACGTCAACTCGATCCTCGCCAAGCGCGAGGCGGTGATGGCCGGCTACGACGAGGCCATCTTGCTCGACATCAGCGGCTTCGTGGCCGAGGCCTCGGGCGAGAACATCTTCTGCATCGGCCGCCACGGTGCGGTGCGCACGCCGTCGCTGAGCTCGCCCATCCTCCGCGGCATCACGCGCGACACGGTGATCGAGCTGCTTCGCGACGCGGGCCGCCAGGTCGAAGAGGTCAGCTTCACGCGCGACGCGCTGTACATCGCCGGCGAGGTCTTCTTCACCGGCACCGCCGCGGAGATCACCCCGGTGCGCGAGGTCGACAACCGCCAGGTCGGCGAAGGCAAGCCGGGCGCGATCACGAAGTCGATCCAGGAGCTCTACTTCCGCGTCGTGCGCGGGCAGGAGCCCCGCTACGAGCACTGGCTCACCTACGTCTGAGGCGGCTCGACTAGGCTGCGGCGTTCCATGAGCAGCCGCCGCTCGCGCGCCCAGGAAGTGCCCTCCTCTTCTCCCGCCCCCGGCCCGAGCACGGTCGAGACGCAGCTGCCCCCGCCGCCCGCGGGCAACAACCCGTTCAACCTCGAGAACCCGCGCATTCTCGAGCTGGCGCCGCCGCAGCCCAAGTCGCTCGAAGACACCGGCCTGCGGCTCAACCTGCTCGCCGACCTCGGCCTCAAGTTCTTCTACTACCGCGGCATGGCGACCGGCGCCGAGGTGGCCGACGAGATGCGCCTGCCGTGGACGGGCGTGGTCGAGCAGGTGATCGATCACCTCGCCACCGAGAAGCTGGTCGACCTGCGCGGCGGCAAGGGCTTCGGCCGCGTGTCGATCGACTTTCAGCTCACCGAGAAGGGCCGCGAGTACGCGCGCGACGCGCTCGAGCGCACCACCTACGTGGGCCCCGCGCCGGTGCCGATCGAGCAGTACAACGAGCTCATTCACGCGCAGACGCGCGAGCTGCCGGTGGTGAGCAGGAAGCAGCTCGAGCTCGCGCTCAGCCATCTCGTGGTGCCCGAGAACATCGTCGACAAGCTGGGCCCCGCGGTGAACTCCGGGCGCTCGCTGTTCCTCTACGGGCCGCCCGGCAACGGCAAGACGTCGCTGGCCGAGGCGATCAGCGCGATGTTCGGCGGCGAGGCCTTCATTCCCAGCGCGCTGGAGATCGACGGGCAGATCGTGAAGGTCTTCGATCGCCTGGTGCACCACCCGGTGTCGCTCGAGCTGGGCCGTGACGCGCAGGGCCGCCGCGCGACCTTCGAGATGGACAACCGGTGGCAGGTCTGCCGCCGCCCGTCGGTGATCGTCGGCGGTGAGCTGACGCTCGAGACGCTCGACCTCATCTACAGCGACACCGCGCGCTTCTACGAGGCGCCGTTCCAGGTGAAGGCCAACGGCGGCATGTTGCTGATCGACGACTTCGGCCGCCAGAAGGTGCACCCCACCGACCTGCTCAACCGGTGGATCGTGCCGCTCGAGAAGCGCGTCGACTTCCTCACGCTCCACACCGGCAAGAAGTTCGAGATTCCGTTCGATCAGCTGATCGTCTTCTCGACCAACCTCGACCCGAAGGAACTGGTCGACGAGGCCTTCCTGCGGCGCATCAAGTACAAGATCGAGGTCGGCAACCCCGACGAGAAGCAGTACCGCACCATCTTCAAGCGGGTGTGCGAGGGCTCGGGCATTCCGTACGTCGAGCAGGCCGTCACCTACCTCCTCGAGCACACCTACAAGCCGCGCAACCTCGACCTCCGCTCGTGCCACCCGCGCGACCTGGTGACGCTGGTGAAAGACGCCGCGCGCTACCGCAACCAGCCGCCGGCGCTCTCGCGCGAGCTGCTCGATCTCGCCGTCGAGGTCTTCCTCGTCGACGTGTGAGCCGATGATGGCGCATCGAGGTGTGCGCACGCGCCGGACATGAGGCCGCCAGCGGGGGCTCGACGCCACGGTGGTCGACCGAATCCAGCGGGGCTGAGTTTTGGCATCGCGCCGCCAGCCGCCTACACTCCGCCCAGATGGTCGCGTCGATGACCCCGCCCCCGGGCTCGTTCAAGGTGCGCCCCGCCCGCCGGGGTGACGCGGCGCCGATCGTGGCGCTGCTGGCCGAGGTGGGCGCCGTCGCCGACCCCAACACCGTCACGTGGATCATCAGCCACCCCGAGATGGAGCTGCTGGTCGCCGCCGATCAGCTCGACAAGGTGGTGGGCTTCATCACCTTCAGCCACCGCCCGGTGCTCAAGACCGGTGGCCGCTCGGGCACCATCGACGAGCTGAACGTCGCGAAGGCCTGGCAGAAGAAGGGCGTCGGGCGCGAGCTGCTCAAGCGGGTCGTCGAGCGCGCGAAGGTGCTGACGGTGAAGCGCCTCGAGCTGCAGACCTACGGCCCGGTCAGCGACGAGCTGACGACGTTCTTCCGCAAGTGCGGGTTCGAGCCCGCCGGCACCGGCACCTTCCGCCTGAAGTAGCCCTCACCTCAGGGGAGCGCCGGGCCCTTCGCGGCCAGCGAGCGCGCGACGGTCTCGAGCTGCGCCCGCACTCCGGGCTGCACGTTGATGAAGCGCACGCCCACCGAGCCTTCCTTCACCCACGCCACCACGCCCTCGAGCTCGAAGAGCTTCTCTTCGATGGCCAGCGAGACCGACAGCACCTCGCCCACCGTCACCCGGTTCGTCGCGCGCACGCACAGGCCGCCCGAGCTGAAGTTGATCGAGAACGCGTTGAGGGCCCGGGCCGCCTCGGCTTGCCGCGAAAAGCGCACATCGAAGTGCGCGCCGTAGCGGGGGTCTGACCGGCGCTCGCTGCCTGTTTCCGTGCCGCTGCCCATGAGAGGGCGGCTAGTCTACCCGCACCGTGGAACTCGAACTGACCGGTTTCGGCGAATTCGAGGGCGTGGAGCTGCTGCAGAAGCTCCACCTCTTTCAGAAGCTCACCTTCGAGGAAACGAAGCACCTCGGGAGCATCATCCAGTACCTCGACGTGCCGGCCGGCACGATCGTCATCGAGCAGAACGCGCTCGGCGACGCGCTGTACGTGATCGGCAAGGGCGAGGTGATCGTCTCGCGCGATCACGACGGCGACGGCAAGCACGACAAGAACGAGGAGATCGGCCGGCTGCGGGAGGGCGAGCTCTTCGGCGAGATGTCGCTCATCGACGACGTGCTGACCTCGGCGCGCATCACCACCGCCACCGAGTGCCGGCTGCTCAAGATGCCCCGCGCCGACTTCGAGAAGATGCTCGTGGGCGACGACAAGCTGGCGGTGAAGGTCTACCGCTCGTTCATTCGCACCATGGCCGAGCGGCTGCGGCGCGCGAACCAGGCGCTGTCGAAGTCGCAGGCCTTCCAGCGCTGAACACGTCTTCCAACAGGGGAACCACGCACCATGGAACTGCCCACGTTCAACCAATTCCTCGCCGCGGCGGTGAAGAACGGCGCGTCTGACGTGCACTTCAAGGTCGGCAGCTCGCCCGCGCTGCGCGTGAACGGCCAGCTGTTGCCGGTGAAGGTGCCGGCGCTCCAGCCCGAAGACACCGCGCGCATCGCCAGGCACTTGCTCGCGCAGAGCCTCTACAAGGGCACGCTCGAGGAATTGCAGGACTGGGACACCAGCTACCCGCTCGAGGGCGTCGGCCGGTTCCGCGCGAACATCTACCGGAACAAGGGAAACCTCGGCGCGATCATGCGCTCGATTCCCCTGCAGATTCCCGACTTCCAGAAGCTCGGGCTGCCGAAGGTGCTCGAGAAGCTGAGCCAGGAAGATCGCGGGCTGATTCTCGTCACCGGCGTCACGGGCTCGGGCAAGAGCTCCACGCTCGCGGCGATGGTGAATTACATCAACCAGCACTACCGCAAGCACATCGTCACCATCGAAGACCCGATCGAATTCGTGCACGACGACAAGTTCTCGCGCGTGATGCAGCGTGAGATCGGCCCCGACACGCCGAGCTTCGGCAAGGCGCTGCGCGCGGCGCTCCGCCAGGACCCCGACGTGATCCTCGTCGGCGAGATGCGCGACGCCGAGACGATCGAGATCGCCATCAAGGCCGCCGAGACGGGTCACCTCGTGCTGAGCACGGTGCACACCCAGGACGC
This sequence comes from Myxococcaceae bacterium, assembly GCA_046351675.1. Lineage (GTDB taxonomy): Bacteria > Myxococcota > Myxococcia > Myxococcales > Myxococcaceae > Archangium_A. The sequence goes on along the minus strand of JAXLYB010000006.1, from coordinate 295,566 downwards.
GTACCGCACCATCAACCGCATCATCGGCGTGTTCCCGCCCGAGGCGCAGACCGGCGTGCGCAACCGCCTCTCGGAGAACCTGAAGGGCAGCATCAGCCAGCGCCTGTTGCCGCACGCCTCGGGCAAGGGCCGCGTGGTCGCCGCGGAGATCATGGTCTCGAACGTGTCGGTGGTGGAGTTCATCAAGGACCCCAACCGCACCCACGAGATCAAAGACTTCCTCGAGCGCAGCCACGACATCCTCGGCACGCAGAGCTTCGACCAGCACCTCGTGCAGCTGCTCCGCGCGAAGCAGATCACCGTCGAGGTGGCCAAGGAAGCGTCGAGCAACCCGTCTGACTTCGAGCGCGCGCTGGCCTTCGAGTGAGCGCGGAGTTCGACCAGTACCTCGCGGCGCGGCCGGGCGCGGTGCACGTCGATGATCTGCGCCTCGCGTTCGAGCTGTCGCAGGGCGAGACCGCGGCGCTGCAGCGCTTCGAGCGGGAGGTGCTGCCGAAGATCGACGCCGTGGTGCGCAAGTTCGACGACTCGCCCGGCTTCCTCGACGACGTGAAGCAGGCGCTGCGCGAGCGGCTCTTCATGGGGGACCGCCGCATCACCGAGTATTCCGGCCAGGGCCCGCTCGTGGCGTGGCTGCGCACCGCCGCCGCCCGCACCGCGATGAACGGCCTGCGCCCCGAGAAGCGCGCGCAGCGGGTCGGGACCGACGAGCTCGAAGATCTGCCCTTCGTCTCACCGGGCCCCGAGCTGGCGATTCTCAAAGGGCGCCACCACGAAGCGTTCCGCACCGCGTTTCAACAGGCGGTCGGCAAGCTCGGGGTGCGCGAGCGCACGGCGCTCAAGTTGAACGCGCTCGACGGCGTGCCGCTCGATCGCATCGGCGCCATCTACCAGTGCGACAAGTCGACCGTGTCGCGGTGGATCAGCAAGGCCCACGAGCAGATCCTCGCCGACACCCGCGCCCACCTGGCCGCGACGCTGGCGCTCGAGTCAGGGGAGGTCGAGAGCCTGATCGCCGCCTTGCAGTCGCAATTGGCCCACAGCCTCGTGCGTCTGCTCGACGTAGACGGCTGATTCGACTGGCGAAAAATCGACGCGGCGGGATGCAACAATGCACGGCACCCCGTGTCGGCGGGGCAGGAGATCACCATGAGCCAGACCCCCTGCCCCACCGATGACCAGCTGTCGGCCCTCGCCGCCGGCTCGTTGAGCGGCGAAGCGCTGACCGCCATCGAGCAGCACGTCGACCACTGCAGCGCCTGCCGGCAGCTCATCGCGGTGGTGTCGAACGGCTCCGCGCCCACCGCGCACCACGAGCGCTCGGTGCTCAAGCCGGGCGAGCGCCTGGGCCGCTACGAGATCGAGAGCCTCATCGGCGCCGGCGGCATGGGCATGCTCTACGTCGCCAAAGATCCCCAGCTCAGCCGCCGCGTGGCGCTCAAACTGATGCGGCCCGCGTTCGGCGCCGAGGGCGGGCGGGTGCGGCTGTTGCGCGAGGCGCAGGCGATGGCCGCGCTCAACCACCCCAACGTGGTGCAGGTGTTCGATCTCGGCGAGGCCGAGGAGCGCGTCTTCGTCGCCATGGAGCTGCTCGACGGCGGCACCCTGCGCGACTGGATGAAGCAGCCGCACGCGTGGCGCGAGCTGGTCGAGATGTTCTGCGCCGCCGGCGAGGGCCTGGCCGCCGCGCACGACGCGGGCGTGGTGCACCGCGACTTCAAGCCCGAGAACGTGCTGCTCGGGAAGGACGGCCGGCCGCGCGTCGGTGACTTCGGGCTCGCGCGCCCCGAGCTCGTCGCCGAGGAAGAGCTGCCGGTGAACGGCCCGGTGCCGATGCGGGTCACGCACACCGGCACGATGCTCGGCACGCCCGCGTACATGTCGCCCGAGCAGCTCGCGGGGAAGCCCGCCGACGCGCGCAGCGATCAGTACGGCTTCTGCGTGTGCCTCTACGAGGCGCTCGTCGGCCGCCGCCCCTTCCCCGCCGACACCCTCGAGGAACTGCGCTCGCGCGTGATGGGCGGCATGCCTCCGCCCCCGAAGGACGGCCCGGTGCCCGCCCACGTCTGGGCCGCGATCGCCCGCGGGTTGAACCCCCGCCCGTCGGAGCGCTTCCCCGACATGCGCGCGCTGCTGCAGGTGTTGCGCTTCGACGCGCCGCAGCCGCTGCTCGCGCCGCTGGCCCGCGTGCCACGCACCGCGCTCGCCGCCGGCCTGGTGTTCGGGCTCACCGCCACCGCGTCGCTGGTGTGGTCGTTCTGGCCTTCGCCGTCGCCGGTCGGGTCGAGTGGTGTCGGGGCGTCGACCGCGAACGTCGGCGCGCCGTCGAACCCGCAGGCCATGTTGCCGGGGCTGCTGGGCCCGGGCGCGCCGATGTCGGTGCCGATGCCGCCGATGCCCCCCATGCCGCCGGTGCCGCCGGTGCCGCCGGTCCCTCCCGTGCCGCCGGTACCGCCCGTGCCCGCGATCGCGTCGGAAGAGCCGGAAGAACCCGAAGAGCCGGAGAACCCGCTCGACGAGGCCGACCTCGATCTCTTCGTCGGCGGTCAGCGCGTCGTCACCGTGCCGGGCCTCACGCGCGTCGCGGTCGGCGATCCCGCGGTGGTCGACATCAAGACGTTGCCGCACGATGAGCTGCTGCTCGTCGGCGCCGGCCCGGGCCGCACCACGCTGCTGGTGTGGACGAAGGACGGCCGCCGCTGGCAGAGCGATCTCGAGGTCGAGGCGTCCGACCCTGACGCGGAGGAGATGCCGGAGAACCTCGTGCTCGGCGCCGGTGGGCAGCTGACGTTCACCGTCGGCGACACGAAGCGGCTCGCCGTGCGCGACAGTTCGGTGGCCAGCGTCGACTTCGACGCGAAGAGCGGTCACCTCATGATCAAGGGCCTCAAGGTCGGCTCGACCACCATCGTGTCGACCTTGTCCGAGGGCGAGCAGCGCGAGACGAAGCTGACCATCACCCGGCCCCCGACCGCGAAGGAGCTCGCGCCCGACGTGGTGACCTTGAGCCGCGGTGACACCGCCGAGTTCGCGGTGCCCGGCGTGGAGCGCGTGGCGATCGGCGACCCCAAGGTGGCCGACGTGACGATGATTGGTGATCAGCGCGTGCGCCTCAACGGCGTCGGCAAGGGCAAGACCACCATGTTCGCGTGGATGCTCGATGGCACGCGCCGCAGCTGGAGCATCGAGATCAAGCGCTGAGCACACACGCAAGTTGTGCACGACGCGCCGGGCGACGTCTGGAGTAGATCGCCACTCCATGCTCCCCATCACCGACGTGGCGAAGAAGGTCGGCCTCGGCGCCGACGATCTCATTCAGTACGGCCCCCTCGCGAAGCTCGACTGGAAGACCGTCGAGCGACTCCGCGCGCAGGGCCCCAGGGGCAAGCTCGTGCTCGTCAGCGCGATGACGCCCACCAAGTACGGCGAGGGCAAGACCACCACCACCATCGGCCTCGTGCAGGGCCTCGCGCGCAAGGGCGTGAAGGTGATGGCCGCGCTGCGCGAGCCGTCGCTCGGGCCCGTCTTCGGCGCGAAGGGCGGCGGCACCGGCGGCGGCAAGGCGATGCTCGAGCCGTCGGCGCGCATCAACCTGCACTGCACCGGCGATCTGCACGCCATCACCGCGGCGAACAACCTGCTCGCGGCGCTGATCGACAACGCGATCTATTTTGAACAGAAGAAGTTCAAGACGGTGACGTGGAAGCGGTGCATCGACATGAATGATCGGTTCCTCCGGAACACGGTCATCGGGCTCGGTGGACCGGCGTCGGGGGTGCCGCGCGAAGATGGGTTCGACATCACGGCCGCCTCGGAGGTGATGGCGACGCTGTGCCTGTCGTCGAGCATCGAGGATCTCAAGGCGCGGCTCGGGCGGCTCATCGTCGGCACCGACCGAGAGAACAAGCCCATCACCGCGGGCGATTTGAAGGCCGTCGGGTCGATGGCGGCGCTGCTCGGCGAGGCGCTGCTGCCCAACCTCGCGCAGACCACCGAGGGCGTGCCGGCGCTCGTGCACGGCGGGCCGTTCGCCAACATCGCCCACGGGTGCAACTCGGTGCTCGCCACGCGGTCGGCCCTCGCGCTGGCTGACGTCGTCGTCACCGAGGCCGGGTTCGCGTTCGATCTCGGCGGCGAGAAGTTCCTCGACTTGAAGTGCCGCCTGAGCGGGCTGTGGCCGAGCGCCGTGGTGCTCGTCGTCACCGCGCGGGCGATGCGTGCTCACGGTGGAGATCAGCCTGGCCTCGAGTCCATCGAGCGCGGCTTCGCCAACGTGAAGCGGCACCTCGCGTCGATTCGCAGCTTCGGCATCGAGCCCGTGCTCTCGCTCAACGTGTTCGCCCAGGACACCGAGGAAGAGCTCGCGCTCGTCGAGAAGCTCGCGCGCGCCGAGGGCGTTGCCGTCGCGCGGAACAGCGGGTTCCTCGAGGGTGGCAAGGGCAGCGAGGCGGTCGCCGCGATCGTGCAGAAGGCGCTCGAGAAGCCCGCCACGTCGCCGAAGTTCACGTACGAGCTCAGCGAGCCGTTCGAGGCGAAGGTGAATGCGGTCGCGCGGAAGATCTATGGCGCGCGCGGGGCCGAGCTGTCGGCCGAGGCGGTGAAGGATCTCGAGCGGCTGCGGTCGTGGGGGCTTGGCGATCTGCCCGTGTGCATGGCGAAGACCCACTTGTCGCTCTCGGATGATCCGTCGAAGGCCAATGCGCCGACGGACTTCACCGTCACCGTGCGGCAGGTGCGCGTGTCGGCGGGGGCCGGGTTCTTGCTCGCGCTCACGGGTGACATCTTGACCATGCCCGGGCTGCCCAAGGTGCCGGCCGCGTACAACCTCGACCTTGCGGCGTCGGGGGAAGTCACGGGCGTGCAGTAGCCGCGGGCGTTGGCTGGGCTTTGAGGGACGAGTGGGGCAAGGGTCTCGGCCCTGCTTCCATCGTGCAGCCCCTCGACTTCGTGCCCGGGTTGGCGCTTGGTTTCACCGAATGGGTCGACCAATGACGTCAGGCGGTCGTGGGCACAGCCGCCTGAAGCCTTTGGTCGAACTCGCTCAGCCACACGGAGTCGTGACCTTCGAGCAGCTCAAGGCTGCCGGGTACTCTCGCTCGGCCATTCGCTGGGCCGTCGAAGACCAACGCCTGGAGCGACTGTTCGGCAGCATCTTCCGACTCCCTGGCCCCGCACCCAAGTGGACCCAACGCGCTCATGCCGCGGTGCTCCTCGGCGGGACTGACAGCGCGCTCTCACATCAGACCGCGGGCCAGCTGTGGGGCATCGACGGGTGCCGCGAGCGAAGTCCCATTCACGTCACCGCTCTCGCTCGCGTCGTTCTCCCAGAGGACTACGTCTCGCATTTCACGCGACGCGCTTTCACACCCGAGCTCATTGGTGGCCTGCCCGTCACACCGCTCGCGCGCACGCTTCTCGACCTCGCGGAGTCATTCGACGACGAGGCCCTCGAGATCGCGCTGGACTCTGCTCAGCATCGACGGCCCTTCCTCGAGCAGCAGCTCGATGAACTCATCGGCTCGACGCCTCGGCAGTTCACCCCCGGCGCTCGACGCATTCTCGACCTCCTCGACGCCCGCGCCGGACTCGCGACCGAATCGCCACTCGAGACTCGCGTGCGCCGCGCTCTCCGCGCGTCGAAGCTCCCTCCCCCACGTCTGCAACACTCCCTGTTCGACGAAGACGGCCGGTACGTGGTGCGCGTCGACTTCGCCTGGCCGCGCCACCGCGTCGCACTCCATTGCGATGGCTTCGCCTGGCACGGTCGCCGTCGCCAATTCGAGCTCGACGCCGCTCAACGATCTCGCCTCGCCGCCCTCGACTGGGTCTCCCTCATCGTCACCCATCGATCGCTGTCGAAGGGGTCCTGGCTCACCGACCTCACTCGCGCACTCGCTCGCCGTGAACCCCAGCTTTCGTTGATCTGACGATTGGGTTGCACTTCGGGGCAGGCTCACGGGTCATGCAGACTTCGGAGACCCCATGATCCGCCACGCCCTCATCGCCGCCGCCGTGCTCGCCGTGTCCGCCTGCGCCCCGGAGGCCGCCTTCACCGGCACCCTCCTCCACGCCAACGCCGAGGTCGCCGGTCTGCAGGGCCTCGAGCGGCTCGACGCGACCGGCCCGTTCCAGGGCGGCTCGACCGAGCGCTTCAAGCTCCACGCCGACACCGCCGTCGCCCAGGTCAGCTTCTCCGCGTCCGAAGGCGCGCTGACCACGTCGGGCCGCGAGGTCGAGTGGAAGCTGCCCGCCGGCGGCACGGCCGAGCTCACCGCCACCCTCACCCGCCGTGACGGCTCGACTGAGAGCGCCACCTGGTCCTTCCGCCTCGCCCGCACCGTCGAGGCCGGCGCCCCGATGAACGCCGAACAGGCGCTCCTCGCCACGCCCATGCCCGTGCTCGACGGCGGCTCGCTCGAGATCAGCGGCGGGTCGTGCGAGGTCCGCTACGAGGGCACCACCACCAACGTCGGCATCGCGTTCACCACCGAGACCCACCCCTCGCTCATGTACGGCCGGTGGAACGGCACCGCGTGGGCCCTCGAGCTCGTCGACGCCATGGGCTTCAACACCGGCGGCGTGGTGCGCCCCCTCGTGTCGATGCAGGTCGAGGCCAACGGCACGCCGCACATCGTCTACGTGCGTGACAACACGGTGATGTACGCCACCAAGTCAGGCGGCGTCTGGACCCGCGAGCGCGTCGACGCCTCCAACACGTACACCACGTACCTGCCCGGCGATGAGACCACGTCTCCGTCGATCGCCCTCAACGGCACCACGCCGATGATCCTGTACACGACCGGCTTCAGCGCCGCGTCGTCGCGCCCGGTCGTCGCCACGCGCACCGGTCCCAACGCGTGGACCACCGCCGTCGTCACCGTGCCCGGCCTCACCACCAACGACCGCCAGTACCCGTACGGCGAGCTCAACATCGACGGCGCCGGCCGCGCGCTCTTCCCGCTGCTCGGCTTCGACGCCACCACGTTCAACTCGAGCTACCGCCTCGTCGCGTGGACCAGCGCGGCCACCACCTCCATCACGCTCACGCCCAGCCTCACCGGCCGCACCGACACCGTGCTCGCCTCGCCCACGCGCCTGCTGATGCGCAACCGCCTCGGCCTCTACGACGTCACCCTCAACGCCACGTTCACCGCGTCGACGCTCACCTTCTCCAGCGTCGAGTCGAGCACCGGCACCGACGTCGGCGATCTCGCGTGGTCGGCGTCGCTCGGCCGCCCGGTCGAGCTGCACTCGCACTCCGGCTCGCTCGAACTCGTCACCCCCAACGCGAACGGGTTCTGGACCTACCAGCAGCTCGGCACCACGACCGCCGTGTCCGCGGGGCTCGCCGTCAACCCGTCCACCGGCGACGCGAGCATCTGCTACCAGGCCGGCGGCCGCATCATGTTCCAGTGAGGCCTTGTGCGTCGCGCTCTCGCCCTCATCGCGCTCGGCACGCTGAGCGCCTGTGACTGCGCTGGCCCCACCGGCTCTGCCCCGGTGGTGCGCATCGTCACGCCCGCCGACGGCACGCTCTTCCAGAGCCCCGGCCCGCACCCCGTGCTCGGCGAGGTCACCGACCCCGACGAGTCGATCCCTCCCGATCGCGTGCTGTGGAAGTCAGACCGCGACGGCACCCTCGCCCTCGGCGCCTCGACGTCGATCGTGCTGAGCGCCGGCGAGCACCGCCTGAGCCTCGAGGCCACCGACCGCAACGGCAACGTCGGCATGGCGCAGATCACCGTGCGCGTCGCGACCGGCACCCAGACCGACGGCGGCACCGACGGAGGCACGACCGACGGAGGCACCAACCCCGACGGCGGCAACAGCGACCCCACGGTCGTCATCACCTCGCCCACCAACAACGCGTTCTTCGATCTCGGCATGCCGATTCCGCTCAACGGCAGCGCCAGCGATCCCGAAGACGGGCCGCTCACCGGCGCGTCGCTGGTGTGGACCTCGGATCGCGCGGGCGTGCTCGGCACTGGCGGCACGCTCACCTTCAACAACGCCGCGCTCGGCGCGCACCGCCTCGTGCTCACCGCGACCGATCGCAACGGCGCCTCGGCCATCGCGTCGGTCACCGTCACCGTCGTGCAGCCCGGCACCAACCGGCCTCCCGTCGCCACCATCACCGCGCCCACCAACGGCGCGCAGCTCGTGCTCGGCACGCCCACCCCGCTGCAGGGCTCGGCCACCGACGTCGAAGACGGCACCCTCGTCGGCGCCTCGCTCACCTGGTCGTCCGATCGCGACGGCGCGCTCGGCACCGGCACCGCGCTCGCGCCCACCCTCTCACAGGGCGTGCACGTCATCACCCTGACCGCGCGCGACTCGCAGAACGCGACCGGCACCGCGTCGGTCACCGTCTCGGTCAACCAGCCCAACAACCAGCCGCCGACCGTCGCCATCACCCAGCCCACCTCGATGCTCACCGTGTTCCAGGGCACGAGCGTCACCTTCGCCGGCACCGGCACCGACCCCGAAGACGGCGCGCTCACCGGCCCCGCACTCGCGTGGACCTCGAGCCTCGATGGCGCGCTCGGCACCGGCAGCCCGCTCACCAACAGCACGCTCACCGTCGGCGACCACACCATCACGCTGGTGGGCACCGACTCGGGCGGCAACTCCGACACCGCCTCGGTCGTGGTGCGCGTGCTGCCCGCCAACCAGCCGCCGGTGGTCACCATCACCGCGCCGGCCAACAACACGCAGGTCAGCTCCGGCACCAGCCTCGCGTTCACCGGCACCGCGCTCGACCCCGAAGACGGCCCGCTCACCGGCGCGTCGATTCGCTGGAGCTCGAGCCTCGACGGCACGCTGGGCACCGGCAGCCCGCTGAACACCGCCTCGCTGTCGGTCGGCACCCACACCATCACCCTCGCCGCGACCGACTCCGGCGGGCGCAGCGGCTCGGCGTCGATCACCGTCACCGTCACCATGTCGTCGGCGAACGTGCCGCCCATCGCGCGCCTCACCGGCCCCACCTCGGGCACCACGGTCGACACGCTGACCTTCGACGGCTCGACCTCGACCGACAGCGACGGCTCGATCGTCAGCTGGTCGTTCGACTTCGGCGACGGCACGCCGCCGGTCACCTCGGCGATGACCAGCGCCAGCCACGTCTTCGCCACCGCGGGCACCTTCACCGTCACCCTGACCGTCACCGACAACCGGGGCGCCACCGCCACCGCGACGCTGACCGTCACCATCACCACCTTCGTGCGCGTGCCCGTCGTCGCGCTGCCCGCGATCGCCGACGTCGGCACCGCCTGCCAGATCGCCACGCCCGGCGCGCGCGTCTTCCTCGCGTGGACCAGCGGCGTGCACCCCGCGATCTTCTTCGGCGAGCGCATCAACGGCACCATCACGCCCGAGCTGGTCGACGGCCTCGGGTTCGAGGTGGGCGGCGTGGTGCGCCAGCTGATCTCGATGAAGGTCGAGGCCAACGGCACGCCGCACCTCGTCTACGTGCGCGACAACACCGTCATCTACGCGACCAGGTCGGGCGGCGCGTGGATCCACGAGCGGGTCGACGCCACGACGCCGTACACGAGCTACCTGCCGGGCGACGAAACCACCTCTCCGTCGCTGATCCTCAACGGCACGACGCCGATCGTCCTCTACACGACGGGCTTCAGCGCCGCGTCGTCGCGCCCGGTCGTCGCGACCCGCACCGCCCCCGGCACCTGGTCGCAGGCCACCGTGACCGTGCCCGGGCTCACCACCAACGATCGGCAGTACCCCTACGGCGACGTCGCGATCGACGCCACGGGCCGCGTGATCTTCCCCCTGCTCGGGTTCGACGCGACCACCTTCAACGCCAGCTACCGCCTCGTCGCGTGGACCAGCGCCGCCACCACCTCGGTCGCGGTGACGCCGTCGTTCAACAACCGCGTCAGCACCGCGCTCACGCCCGGCGGGCACCTGCTCATGTCGGGCGCGACCGGCGTGTTCGACGTCACGCTCGCGGCCACGTTCACCGCCTCGACCTTCACGCTCTCGCCGGCCGAGCTGAGCACGCTCAGCCAGCACGCGATCGCCGCCGACTCCAACGGCTGGCCGCGCGTGGTGTCGAAGCACGGCACCGATCTCGAGGCCATTCGCTCGCTCGGCGCGCCGGGCTTCTGGGAATGGACCTACCTCGGCGGGCCGGTGACGGCGGGCATCCTCGACGTCTCGGTCGACGGCGCTGATCAGACCCGGGCCTGCTTCATCAGGTCCGGCAACCTGATGGTCTACTGACCGCAGGCGCGCACGCTCACTGGCAAGAGCTAAGTGCCAGAAACCCCGAACCTTTCACGTTGACTGCGTGGGGCGACCCATTAAAAGAACCGCGCGTTTTCACTTCTTTCCCGAAGGGTCACTCGTGAGCACGTTCGCGCTCGACCAGATCCAGGCACAGCTGCCCCATGCCCTCGCTGATCGCTACAAGGACCGCCCTGGCGACGCGTGGGGCGTCATCAAGCGGGAGTCGATCGTCGAGGTCGCCCGCCTGCTGAAGGAGAAGCTGGGCTTCAAGCTCTTCGTCTCGATGGACGCGGTCGATCGCCTGCACCTCCCGCCCGAGGAGCAGGACCCGCGCTTCGAGGTGCTCTACTTCCTGCGCAACGTCGAGCGGAACGAGTCGGTGCGCCTGAAGGTGCGCGTCAACGAGAACGAAGACGTGCCCTCGATTCGCCACGTGTACCAGGGCGCCGAGTGGGGCGAGCGCTTCGTGTGGGACTTCTACGGCGTGGTCTTCGCCGGCGGCATCAAGCGCCGCATGCTGATGTACGAAGAGTTCGTCGGCCACCCGCTCCGCAAGGACTACCCGTTGCGCGGCCGCCAGAGCCTGACCCCCGAGCGCCCCATCAAGGACATCTTCCGCGGCCCCGGCACCAACGGCGCGCAGGACTGATCGAGGAACACACCCATGGCCTCAGCTGACGAATACGATCCGACGCCGAGCGAAGACGAGCTCGAAGCCCACCTCCAGACCCGCAACATGGTGGTCAACCTCGGGCCTTCGCATCCGGCGACCCACGGCACGGTGCGCCTGCGCATCGAGCTCGACGGCGAAAACATCGTGAAGATGGACACCGAGATCGGGTTCCTTCACCGCGGCTTCCAGAAGAGCTGCGAGAACGTCACGTGGACGCAGTGCCTGCCGTACACCGACCGGCTCGACTACGTCGCCTCGTTGCACAACAACTTCGGCTTCCTGCACGCCGTCGAGACGTTGATGGGCATCGAGATCCCCGAGCGCGCGAAGTACATCCGCGTGATCGGCGCCGAGCTGCACCGCATCGCCAGCCACCTCACCACTGCCGGCGCGCTGTCGCTCGAGCTGGGCGGGTTCGGCGCGTTCCTCTACGCGATCGAGGGCCGTGAGCTGATCACCGACCGCGTCACCGAGCTGACCGGCGCGCGCCTCACCACCAGCTACGGCCGCATCGGCGGGCTCAACCGCGACCTGCCCCCGGGCTGGACCGACCGCGTGCTCAAGTCGCTCGAGAAGATCGAGGAGCTCGCGAAGGAAGTCGACGGGCTGATGACCCGCAACCGCATCTTCACCGACCGCACCCGCGGCACCGGCGTCATCACGAAGGACGACGCGCTCGACTTCGGCTTCACCGGCCCGTGCCTGCGCGCGTGCGGCGTGAACTACGACGTGCGCAAGAGCAAGCCGTACTGGGTCTACGACCGCCTCGACTGGGAAGTGCCGGTCGGCGTCAACGGCGACAACTTCGACCGCTACTACATGCGCGTGCTCGAGATTCGCGAGTCGATGAAGATGATCCGCCAGGCGATCAAGCAGCTCCCGCCCGGGCCGGTGCTCATCGACGACTGGCGCATCGCCCTGCCGCCGAAGGAAGCGGTGTACTCGACCATCGAAGGCGTCATCTCGCACTTCAAGCTGGTGATGGAAGGCGTGCCGGTGCCGGTCGGCGAGGTCTACAGCGCCACCGAGTCGGCCAACGGCGAGCTGGGCTGGTACCTGCGCAGCGACGGCAGCGGCCGCCCGTACAAGGTGCACGTGCGCGCGCCCGGCTTCCAGCTGCTGAGCGGGCTGGGTCGCATGTGCGAGGGCCGCATGCTGGCGGACCTGATTCCCACCTTCGACACCATCAACATGATCGGTGGAGAGGTTGAACAGTGAAGCGCCAACGAGTGGTGATGACGCACCGCCGTACCGTGCGGCAGCACGCACGAGTGCCAGCGCGCAACGAGGTGAACCAGTGAGTGACGAGAAGAAGCCGGAAGCCCCGAAGCCGCCCCCTCCCCCTGGCCCGCCGGCGCCGCCGCCCCCGAAGAACCCGGGCATGGTGACCTTCACGGTCGACGGCAAGGAAGTCGTCGCCAAGCCGGGCACCAACATGATCGACGCCGCCAAGAGCGTGGGCGTCGACATTCCGTACTACTGCTACCACCCGCGCCTCACGGTGGCCGCCAACTGCCGCATGTGCATGGTCGAGTCGTCGGCCGCGCCCCCGGGCAAGCTGGTGCCCGCGTGCCAGACCGGCATCAGCGAAGGCGCGAAGATCACCACCAACAGCGACAAGGTGCGCTCGCAGCAGAAGATGGTGATGGAGTTCCTGTTGCTCAACCACCCGGTCGACTGCTCGATCTGCGACCAGGCCGGTGAGTGCAAGCTGCAGGACTACTACATGCGGTACGACTTCAAGCCCTCGCGCCTCGAGGGTTCGAAGGTGCTGCGCAACAAGCGCAAGAAGCTCAACGAGACGGTGGTGCTCGACCAGGAGCGCTGCGTGCTCTGCACCCGCTGCGTGCGCTTCATGAAGGAAGTGGCGAAGAAGCCGCAGCTGGGCGTGTTCGGCCGCGGCTCGCACGAGGTGGTCGACATCAGCCCCGAGTACGGGAAGCTCGACTCGAACTACTCCGGCAACATCGTCGACATCTGCCCGGTCGGCGCGCTGCTCAACACCGACTTCCGGTTCCGCGCGCGCGCGTGGTTCCTCTCGGCGGCGCCGTCGGTGTGCACCGGCTGCTCGCGTGGCTGCTCGATCTACGCCGACTTCATGGGCCAGGACACGTACCGCTTCCGGCCGCGTGAGAACGAGGCGATCAACAAGAGCTGGATCTGTGACGGCGGCCGGCTCTCGTACAAGTCGCTCAACAAGCACCGCCTGCTGCAGAGCACGCTGGGCAAGGGCAACGACGCGAAGGAAACGTCGAAGACCGACGCCGTCAAGGGCGTGGTCGAGAAGCTCAAGGCCTTCGAGGGGCGCATGTCGTTCGCCGCGTCTCCGGTGGCGTCGAACGAAGACCTGATGGCGGGCTTCGCGTTCGCGCGCGACGTGCTCAAGTTGAAGACGGTCTACGTGACCGGCCGCGCCGCGGGCCAGGCCGACGACTTCCTCATCACGGCCGACAAGAACCCCAACCGCAAGGGCCTCGAGGCCATCGCCAAGGCGTTCGGGCTCGAGCTGAAGGACTTCGCGGCGCTCAGCAAGGGCATCGAGGGCGGCGAGATCAAGGCGCTCTACGCGCTGGGCGCCGACTTCCCCGACGACGGCTTCGCGGCCACCGCGCAGAAGCTCGAGCTGTTCATCGTCGCGGCGACCAACGAGACGAAGATCACCGAAGAGGCGCACGCGGTGCTCGCGGCCTCGACGCACGTCGAAGACGAAGGCTCGTTCACCCAGCAAGACGGCATCACCCAGCGCTTCCGCCGGGCGTACCCGCCGCGCGGTGACTCGCAGCCGCACTGGAAGTGGGCGGTCGATCTCGCCCGCGGCCTCGGCCTCGAGATGAAGGCCACCTCGTCGCGCGAGATCTTCAAGCAGATGGCGCCGGGTGTGCCGGCGCTGGCGAGCTTCGAGTGGGACAAGAAGGCGCCGATGAACCAGGTGCGCGCGGGCATCTCGACGATGCCGGCTGGCGCCGACGGACGTCCCCCCGGTTGGCGCGAGCAGGGTGCGCCGAACGTCCGTGGTCTCTCTCTCCCCCAGGGGTCCTGACCCATGCGCATTGGTTTCCTGATCATCAGCGTCGGGCTCATCGTCGGTGGCTTCTTCGGCGTGTCGGCGCTCGGCTACGCGGCCGCGGGCGGGCTGGAATGGGTCGGCGTCGAGAAGCTCGGCGGCTTCCACGGCCTGGGCCACATCGGCAGCATCCTGGTGTTGATGCTGGTGGCGGTGATGGTGCTCGCCACGCTGCTCACCATGGCCGAGCGCAAGTGGTCGGCGCTCATCCAGAACCGCGTCGGCCCCAACCGCATTCGCGTGCCGATTCCCGGCCTGAAGAACAACGCGCTCTTCGGCCTGCCGCACATCGCGCCCGACGTCTTGAAGATGCTGACCAAGGAAGCGTTCCGCCCCAAGGCGGCCAACGCGTTCCTCTTCAACCTCGCCCCCATGCTGGCGTTCGGGCCGGTGTTCGCCCTCTTCGCCATCGTGCCCGCGGGTCCGTCGCTGGAGGTGTTCGGCAACAAGGTGATGATGGTCGCGGCCAACCCCGACTTCGGCCTGCTGTACCTCTTCGCCATCGCCTCGCTCGCCGTGTACGGCACGTCGCTGGCCGGCTGGTCGTCGAACAACAAGTTCGCGCTGCTCGGTGGCGTGCGCGCCAGCTCGCAGATGATCAGCTACGAGGTCGCGCTCGGGCTGTCGCTGGTGGGCATGATGATCTGCTTCTCGACGGTGCGCCTCGCGGGCCCGGGCGGCATGGCCGAAGCGCAGATGGCCTACCTGTGGTCGACGAAGGTGAACGGCGTGTTCGACCTCGGCCTGCCGCAGTGGGGCATCTTCCTGCAGCCGCTGGGCTTCCTGCTCTTCTTCGCGGCGTCGTTCGCCGAGACCAAGCGCGCCCCGTTCGACACGCCCGAAGGCGAGTCTGAAATCGTCGGCTACTTCCTCGAGTACTCGGGCATGCAGTTCGGCCTGTTCATGATCTCGGAGTTCGTCGAGGTCGTGGTGCTCTCGGGCGTGCTGGTGACCATCTTCTTCGGCGCGTGGTGGCTGCCCTTCGGCAACGAGTGGCTGCTGGCGCAGAACATTCCCGGCCTGCTGATGGGCGCGATCTTCGGCACCGTCTTCTGGCTCAAGGTGCTGGCGCTGGTCTTCCTGCAGCTCCTCATTCGCTGGACCTTCCCCCGCTTCCGCTACGACCAGGTGCAGAACCTGGGGTGGAAGATCCTGCTCCCGCTCGGGCTGGTGAACCTGTTCGTCACCGGCGCGCTGATCCTGTGGGACCCGTCGCTGCGGCTGCTGGCGCTGTTCGGCTTCGTGGTGATCGGCGCCTTCGCGTTCCTCACCATGACGGCTCCGCGGCAGGTGCGCGCTGAAGAAGAAGCGCACGGCCATGGCCACGATGATCACGGCCACGGTGGTGGGGCTCACGACGACGGCCACGCGCTCCAGGGAGGGCACTGACCATGGCGAACCTCACGCACGATCACGGCCACGGTCACGGCGCCGTCGAGAAGAAGCAGCTCATCGAGGAAGACGTTCGCGAGCGCAGCTACGTGCCCGAGCTGGTGAAGGGCCTCGCCATCACGGCGAAGTACTTCTTCAAGAACCTCATCGGCGAGCGCGACCCCAACCCGAAGGTGCTCGACCGCGAGGGCATCTCGAAGGTCGTCACCGTCAACTACCCCGAGGAAAAGGTCGACTACCCGGCGGGCTACCGCGGGCTGCACCGCCTCGTGCCGCGCGCCGACAACCCGGAAAAGCCGCGCTGCGTCGCCTGCTACATGTGCGCGACGATCTGCCCGGCGCAGTGCATCTACATCGAGGCCGGCGAGTACGAGACGAGCGACGAGAGCGCCGAGTCGCGGGTGATCGAGAAGTACCCGCGGCAGTTCGTGATCGACGAGCTGCGCTGCATCGTGTGCGGCCTGTGCGTCGACGCGTGCCCGAAGGACGCGATCCGCATGGACACGTACACGCACACCCCCAGCGAGACCTCGCGCCAGGGCTTCGTGTACGACATTCCGCGGCTGCTCAAGGGCCCGCCGGTCACGCACCCGAGCGACCCGTGGTTCAAGCGCGGCTCGTCGGAGGCGCCCGATCACCAGCACAAGGAAGCGCACACCCGCGTGTCGCTGACGGCTGGCCCCAAGCTCGTGGAGATCGTGAAGTTCCACAAGCCGGCCACTCCCGCCGCCCCCGGCCAGGGCTGACCGCTGAGCGCTGAGCAAGTCCCCGCGTTGGACAAGAAGGCCTCCCTCGCGGAGGCCTTTTTCAGTCGCCGTCTCGCCCCCATCACGCTGCTGTCGCTGAGCTCCGGCCTGCCGCTGGGGCTGGTGATCACCGCGGTGCCGGCGTGGCTCGCGCTGGCGAACGTCGACATCAAGACCATCGGCCTGCTGACGCTCGTGCAGCTGCCGTACGGCTTCAAGTTCCTCTGGAGCCCGGTGCTCGATCGCCTCGCCCCGCCCTTCGTGAAGGCGCTCGATCTGCGCCGCGGCTGGGTGGTGGTCTGCCAGCTGCTGCTCGCGCTCGCGGTGATCGCGCTCGGCCTCGTGGCGTGGGGCCTGCCGACCTGCCTGCCCGGCACGCCGGAGTGCAAGAGCATGGCGCCCGCCCCCGGCTCGCTGGTGGCGATCGTCGCGCTGCTGTCGTTCGTGATCTCCTTCGCCTCGGCCTCGCAAGACATCGTCTACGACGCGTACGCGGTCGACGTGCTGCACCCGCGCGAGCACGGCGCGATGGTCGGCTCGCGCAGCGCGCTGTACCGCGTGGGCCTGTGGGTGAGCGGCAACATCGCCATCTCGCTCGGGCCGGTGTGGGGCTGGGGGCTGACCATCGTCGCGCAGGGGGCGATCTTCATCGCGCTGATCCCCGTGACGTTGTGGGCGCCGAAGCTCGTCGAGGCACCGGGCAAGCCGCTCTCGCTCAAGGAAGCGGTGTGGCTGCCCTTCGTGGGGCTGCTCGGCCGCCCGCGGGCGCTGGAGATCATCAGCTTCGTGCTGCTCTACCGCCTCGCCGATTCGATCGCTGGCGCGCTGGTCAGCCCGTTCTTGCTGCAGAAGGGCTTCTCGGCGTTCGACGTGGGCGTGCTCCGCGGCGGCGTGGGCGTGGGCGGCACCCTGCTGGGCACGGTGCTCGGCGGGCTCTTCGCGGCGCGCTTCGGCACCGGCCGCGCGCTGTGGGTGTGCGGCGTGCTGCAGATCATCAGCAACGCCGGCTACGCGGTGGTGGCGGTGATCGCCCCGACCACGTGGATGCTCGGCGCCTTCGGCGTCACCTTCAGCGTGCCGCTGCAGACCGCGATCTTCATCGAGACGCTGACCGGCGGCATGGGCTGGGGCGCGTTCGGCGTGCTGCTGTTGCGGCTGACCGACAAGCGCTTCTCGGCGACGCAGTACGCGCTGTTCTCGAGCCTCGTGGGCCTCGCGCGCACCTTCGTCGGGCCGCTGGCCGGGGTGATGGCCGACGCGCTGGGCTGGCCGATCTTCTTCCTCGTCTCGATGCTCTTCGGCGTGCCCGGCATGGTGATGCTCGGCCGCTTCGTGCCGTGGGGCGAAGAGCCGAAGGAGATCACCGGCGAGGCGCTCGAGGCGCTGCCGCCCGGGCCGCCGTGGTCACGGAAGGATCTGTGGACGCGCGCCATCGCCGGCGGGCTCTTCACCTTCTTGAGCATGGCCGCCCTCTCGGTGTTCCTCGCGGCGCTCAAGGTGTGGCGCGACCCGGCGGTGACGCCGAAGACGTTCGACCTGCTGCGGGGGGCGATGGCGGTGTTCCGCCCCGAGCAGTGGACCGGGTACGTCGACCTCGCGACCGCGCTCAGCTTCGGCGTGATGGGCGGCATCGCGGTGGGCGCCTACCTCGCGGCGCGCGGCCGGCAGGTGCCTTGACGATTCTTGACCGAAGGGAAGGAAGCGCACGCCCGCGGTCGGGGTTAGCCTCTTGACCGCCGTGCTGCCCCGCCTCGTCTTCGCCTCGATCACCCTGCTCGCCTTCGCCCTGGCGTCGGTCTTCGTCTACCGGCGCACGGTGCGGGACACCGTCAATTCCCTGCGCATCAGGTGGGTGATGCGCTTCCTGCTGGCGGCGATGTTCCTCGCGGTGCCGGTGGTGCGCTTCGCCTTCCGCGACACCCTGCCGCCGCCCGCGCTGAGCGCCTTCGTGCTCACCGGCTGGGGCGTGTTCATCTACCTGTTGCTCGCGCTGATGGTGCTCGAGGCGGTGCGCTTCCTGGCGACGGTGCGCAAGGTCAGCAAGCCCGAGCCGGTGCAGCCCCCGACGGAGGAACGTCGCCTCTTCCTCTCGCGCCTCGCCGCGTCAGGCGCGCTGGCCGCGAGCACCGGCATCACGGCGTTCGGCGCGTGGCGCGCGTTCACCCCGCCCGCGGTGACCGAGGTGCCCATCAAGCTGCGCGGGCTGCCCAAGGCGCTCGACGGCTTCACCATCGTGCAGCTGAGCGACATCCACATCGGGGCCATCATCCAGGAGCGCTTCGTCGACCAGCTGGTCGCCACCGCGAACGACGCCAAGCCCGATCTCATCGCCATCACCGGAGATCTCGTCGACGGCTCGCCCGCCGCGCTCGGGCGCTACGTGGCGCGCATGCGCAACCTGAAGTCGCGCTTCGGCACCTTCTTCTGCTCGGGCAACCACGACTACTACTCGGGGTGGGAAGAGTGGGCGCGCGAGCTCGAGGGCATCGACTTCGAGGTGCTCCGCAACCGCAGCGTGGTGATCGGCGACCCCGGAGCGTCGTTCGATCTGATCGGCGTCGACGACTGGGGCATGCGCTGGGCGCCCAACGGGTACGACCTCGAGACCGCCATCAAGGGCCGCGACCCCGACCGCGCGTCGGTGCTGCTCGCGCACCAGCCCAACAACATCGAGGTGGTGGCCGAGAAGAAGCTGGGCTTGCAGTTGAGCGGCCACACGCACGGTGGCCAGCTCTTCCCCGGCACGTTCATCGGCGACGTCATCTGGGGCGATCGCAACGCGGGCCTCTCGAAGGCCGGCGAAACCTTCATCTACACCTCGCGGGGCTGTGGCTTCGTGGGCCCGCCGATGCGCGTCGGCGCGCCGCCCGAGGTCGTGAAGCTGGTGCTCGTCGCGAGCTGATGCAGAGCGCCTGACGCAACGGTTGCGCGTTCTCACCGCGCACCTCTTTTCTCGCCGTTGGCTCTCTGGTCGCCGGAGGCCATCATGACGAAGCCCGCGTTCTGGATCTGGTTGCTCTCGGGGCCGGTGTTGACCGGCGTGCTCATCACGGTGCTGCTGCTGATCCCCGCGGCGGCCCCTCACCTCGGCGCGTGGATCATCGGCGCCGCGATTCTCAGTCACCTGGTCGCATGGCCGTTCAGCGCGATGGTGGGCAAGGCCATGATGGCCGCCTGAACCACCTCACCGCGAGGCGTTCACCTCGAGTGCGACCAGCTTCTTCGTCGGGCCGTAGATGGCCACGCCGTAGAGCCGGGTGCCCTTCACGCGAAAGGTGTCTCCGCGCAACGCGTTGTACCGTTTGTCGGGCACCGTGAAGTGGCCGAGCTTCGGGCGCACCACCTGCTGCGATTCCCCGAATTGAAGGTCGTGCGGCAACGCGCCGGCGAACTTCGACGTCACGAGCAGCGCGTAGAGCTGGCGCGAGTCCTTCCGCTTCTCGTTGGCGAGGTTCACCGTCAACTCGACGCCGAACGATGGCACCTTCGTCGTGAAGTGCCCTTCCCACTCTTCGAGCCCGTCGTCCCACGCCGGCGGCGGCAGCGTCACGCCCCACTCGGCGAGCACGCGCTTCACCGCCGGGTCGCTCACCTTGCGGCCGACGAGCTTGCTCAGGTCAGGGGCACTTGATGCCGGCCTGGCCGTTGGAGAGCGCGCGGGTGCAGGCGGCCTTCTCGGTGACTTCATCCTTCAGCTCCTTCGCCAGGCGCGCGGTCTTCAGGTGCAGGTCGAGGTTGAGCTTCTGCTCGTTCTCCTCGCTCAGGGGGCGCAGCAGGGCGAGCGCGTCCTTCTTGCGGCCCACGGCGGCGAGCAGGTCGGCCAGCTCCATGGTCTCGCGCGTCTCTTCGCCGGTCGAGGTCTCGAGCGCCTTGTCGACCTCGGCCTTCACGCACGCGTCGTCCTTCTTCGCGAGGCACAGCCGCGCGAGCTGCACGTGCACCACGCCGCGGTCCTTCACCTTGATCGAGTCCTTGAAGGCCACCTCGGCCGCTTCGGCGTTGCCGAGCTTCACGTTCACCTCGCCCGCCAGCTCCCACCACGAGGGGTCCTTCGGGTCGGCCTTCGCCGCGGTGGTGTAGGCCTCGAGCGCCTCGGGCAGCTTCGAGAGCATCACGTAGCGATCGCCGAGCTCGCCGAAGAGCGCCGCGCCCTTGATGCCGCGCTTCGACGCGCCCTCCAGCACCGCGAGCGCCTCGTCGCCGCGCTTCGCCTTGTCGAGCTCTTGCGCCGCGTGGAGCACGAAATCGAGGCCGTCGGGCGCCGACTCACTGGCCGCCACCAGGCTCTTCACCGCGTCGTCGAGCTTGCCCTCGCCCAGCTGGAGGTCGGCGAGCGAGTCGAGCGCGTTGAAGTCCTTCGGGTTGGCGGCCAGCGCCTTGTCGATCGCCGTGCGCGCCTTCGCCTTCTCGCCCTTGAGCAGGTACAGGTAGCCCAGGCGGCTCCAGTTCGTGCCGCGCCTGGGGTCGAGCTTGCTGGCGGTCTCGAAGCTCTCGATCGCCTCGGCGATCTTCACCTCAGCCAGGTACACCTCGCCCTCGGCAGCTGGGAGCCGCGGGTCGGTCGGGTTCAGCGCCTTCACCTCGGCGTATTCCTTGTGCGCGGTGGCGAAGTCGCCCTTCAGGTACGCGGCCTGGCCCGCGAGGTAGTGCCCGTCGCCCTTGATCTTCGGGTCGACGTCATCACCGGGCTTGGGACAGGCGCACAGGGCGAGGGAGCAGACGGCCGCGAGGGCGAGCCGGCTCACGCACGCCCCATCTTCTTGAGCGTGTTGGCGCGGCTCTGCACCGCCGGCGGGAAGCCGGGGGCGAGCTTCAAGATCTCGTCAAGCGTCGCGAGGCACGGCACCAGCTGGTTCAACTGGTTGAGCGCCGCGGCGCGGTTGTAGTGGCTGGGCACGTGCTTCGGGTCGAGCCGGATGCCGACGTCGGCCGCCGCCAGCGCGCCCTGCGCGTCGCCGTTCACCAGCCGGGCGAACGAGAGGTTGGCGTACACGTCGGGCAGCGCGGCGCCCCACTGCACGGCCTTCTCGAGCTCTTCGAGGGCGCGCTTGCCGAGCGACGCGTCGCCGGCCTTCACCTTCTCGAGCAACACCGCGCCGAGGTTCGACCGGTACTCGGCGATCTCGGGCTCGCGCTTCACGGCTTCCTCGAGCGCCTTCAGGCCCGCCTCGAGCTCGCCCGCGCGCACCGCGATCGCCCCGCGCGCGTAGTGCCACTCGCCGGTGCGTTCCTTCTCGGGCGCGCCATCGAGGGCCGCCATCGCGCCGCGCAGGTCGCCCGCGGCTTCCTTCTTCTTCGCGTCTTCCAGCACTCCGCTCAGGCTGGCCATGATCAGAACGTCCACGCGAGCGTCGAGAGCGCCCACTGTTTGAGGTTGGTGAAGAACGATTCCTTCTTCAGCTCGTCCATCATCACCGGCTTGGTCTGGGCCAGGCCGCTGGCGAAGCGCTGCTCGAGCTGGTGGGCCGTCGTCGAGTCCTGCACGGCGAGCGCGACCTCGGCGTCCTGGTTCTTCGAGCGCCCGTTCATGTTGACCGAGCCGACCACGCTGAACTCGCCGTCGAAGGTGGCGGTCTTCGCGTGGAGCGTGCCGCCCTGCTTCTCGTAGATCTTCACGCCGGCCTTCATCATGTCGTCGTAGAAGTACCGCGCGGCGTCCGACACGAAGCCCATGTCGTTCGACGCCTTGCTGTTGGTCATCACCTTCACGTCGACGCCGCGCTGGGCCGCCGAGATGAGCGCCTTGCGGATCTCAGGGGGCGGCAGGAAGTACGCGTTCTCGATGGTGATGCTCTTCTGCGCGTTCTCGATCGCGCGGAGGTAGAGCTTGTCGTTGGTGTTGATGAGCCCCTTCACCTCGGGGTTGCTCTGCACCACGCGCACCGACGCGCCGCCGCCCTGCACCTCGGTCAGCTTGGGGAAGAGCTTGGCCTTGTCGGCGTCGCTCAGGTTGCCGCCGAGCTCACCCCAGTTGCGCACGAAGGCCTTCATCGCGTCGGCCACCGCGGGCCCCTCGAGCTTCATGTCGGCGTCGCGCCACGCCTCGGTGCCCTGCTTTTCCTTGCCGCGGCTGAACACCATCTTCCCCGAGCCGCCGAACGCGTACTCGTTGGCGACGTTCATGCCGCCTTCGACCGAGGCCTTGCCGTCGACGATGAGGTGCTTCTCGTGCCAGCGATCGTTGATGTCCCACACCTTGTACTTCTCGCCGTACGGCTTCACGTCGACGCCGGCGGCCTTCATCATCTCGAACATCTTCGGGTCGGCGCGGCTCGAGCCCATGGCGTCGTAGATGACGCGCACCTCGACGCCTTCCTTCGCCTTCGCCGCGAGCTTGTTGGCGAGCTCCCAGCCGGTGTCATCGCTGTTGAAGATGAAGGTCTGGAAGCAGATCGACTCCTTCGCGCCGTCGATCATCTTGTTGCGCTCGGCGAACGAGTTCACGCCGTCGAACAGCATCGTGACCTTGTTGCCCGACAGGTTGCGGGAGTTGGTTTCCCGGTCGAGCTGCGCGTCGAACATCGCGCTGCGCAGACCCTTCGCCGGAGCGGTGTTGCCGGCCGCAGCGGGCGCCTGGGTCGCCTGCGCCTGCTGCAGCCGCCTGGCGGTCGAGGCGGTGGTCTCCTTCGCGGCCCAGCCCTGCGGCGCGGGCCTCGGCGCCGTCACGTCAGCGGGCTTCGTCGCCGCGGGCTGTTCCTTCAGCGGGCGAGCCGCCGGAGTCGAGACTTCCCCTGGTCCACGCTGCACTTTCATGAACGGCCCCTTCCCTGCTGATTCTTCCTGCGACGAACCAACGCCAACGCGACCAGCATCACCGACAGCGGCTCGACGGTCGAGCAGCCACACCCGCCCGTGCCTCCCGTGTTCACCCCGCCGTCCTTCGGCGTGATGACGATGGGCTTGCCCCCATCGGGCTTGTTGCAGAGCGTGCACGGGCCGGCGTCATCGCCGGTGGGCGTGTAGCACTCGCCCATGTAGCAGCCCTGGCCCACGGGGCAGTCGGTGTCGATCTGGCAGGCCGGCAGGCAGCTCTTGCCGACGGCGGTGTCGGCGCACCGCAGGCCGATGGGGCACGTGCCGGGACCGGTGCAGTCCTTGAGACAGAACAGCTCGCCGCCCGCGCCCGGAGTGCAGGTGCTGCCCGAGGGGCAGGTGGCGCAGCCGCGCGCGCACTGCGTGGTGCACTGCTTGGTCGAGCTGCGGCTGTCGGTGATGCGGCAGTCCTGCCCGGCGCCACACGTGGCGTCGGTGGCGCAGACGTCGCCGATCTGACCCGAGCCTCCCTGGCGGCTGATGCACAGGCCGTCACAGGTGCGGCAGGTGAAGTTCGCGGGGTCGGCGCAGTCCTGGTCGCCGTAGCAGCGGGGAATGCAGACGCCCGAGGTGCCGATGGTGTCGATGGGCGCGCACGCGTACTCCGGCCGGCAGTCGGCGAGCCCGACACGGCAGGTCTGGGTGCAGTAGTGGCCGGTGTCGAGCTGCACGCAGGTCGAGCCCGCGGGACAGGCGGGATCTCCGGTCTCGCAGCGCTGCGTGCAGTAGCCGCCGTACCAGAGGAACTGGTTGGGCGTGCTGGCCGCCTCGGGCATGCGGCAGGCGGCGAACGAGTTGCCGCAATCGGTGTTGGCGGTGCAGGCGCGGCCGACCGCGGTGATGGCCGTACCCGGCAGCAGGCACGCGCCGTTGAAGCCGCCGCTCGAGAACACCGTCGACGGCTGGCACGCGAGCGGAATGGCGCAGTTCGCGCCTGCATTGAGGCTGCAGCCGTTCGAGCAGCGCGTCACGGTGAGGCCGTTGGTCTGCGGCTGCGTGAGGCACTTGTAGTTCGCGTCGTTGCAACCACCGTCGGCGGTGCACGGCGCCGCGGGCGCGCCGAAGTTCGGGTTGGCGAAGCAGAAGTAGTCGACGTCTTCGGTGGTCAGCACGCGCCGGTTCTCACCCGCCTCGACCGAGGCGTTCATCACGGCGTTGATGGTGCCGTGGTGGTCGAGGCCGAAGCAGTGGCCGACCTCGTGGAGCATCACGGTCTCGACGTCCATGAAGTTGGTGGGCGTGTTGGCGTCGAGCGACCAGCTGACGCCGAAGCCCTTCAGGTAGACGTCGCAGGTCTGCAGCACCCCGGCGTACGCGCGCGGAATGGTGATCGCCGCAACGAAGCTCGAGTTGGTGCCGAAGATGGCCGTCGCGTCGGCGTCGGCGGTCAACATCCACACCCCGACCACCGAGAAGTCGTCATCGTTGCGCTTGGGGTTGGGCACCACACCCTGCGTCAGCCCCAGCTGCGTCATCTTCGGCGCGGCGCACTGCACGGCGTTCCACGAGTCGACCGCGCGGTTGATGGCGTTGCGGGTGAGCGTGGGGTCGACGGGGCCACTGGCCGAGTCGAGGTAGTAGCCGAACGGGTGCTGCTGGTCGGCGACCATGCGGTACGGCAGGTACCCGGTCTGGGCCTGCGCCGAGAAGCCGAGCACGAGCGCACCGGCGAGGAGGACGCGGGGGCTCATCGCGCCACCCCCACCGCGACCTCGGCCGTGAGCTCCTTGAGCGTCTTCTTCGACCACGCGCCGGTGTGGAGGTCGGGCACGAAGACCGTGTCGCCCTGCACGTCGAGCTTGCCGGCGCCGAGCGCCACGAGGTGGCAGCGATCGGGGCCCAGCTTGCAGGTCACGAAGACCACCGCCGTCTCGCCGACGCGGAACTGCGCGTCACCGGGAATGATCTGCGTCAGCGCGCCGTCGGAGCCGCCGATCTGCACGATGGTGAGCTGCGCGGGGCCGGTGCCGCGGAGATCGGTGCCGACCGCCACCGTGGTGTAGGTCTTCAACGGGAAGGTCGCGTCGGCGGTGCGCTCGGTGCGCTGCGACAGCACCTGCACCAGCGCCACGCGATCGGACTGCTGCGCGCGCTCGCGCAACGTGTGCGGAACCAGAGTGGTCGCGATCGCGAGGATCGGAAGGAGGCCCACGGCCAGCGCCAGTCGGGCCACAACTGCGGAGCGTCTCATGGGGGCGAGCTCTCTTCTTTCAGGGCTGCAAGCGCGGCATCGGCCACCACATCGGCCGCGGGGGAAGGAGCCACAGCGTACACGGGAACCCCGGCGCTCTGCAGCGCCTCAGCGGTGGCGGCCGAGGTGGCCACCACCCGCGCCGAAGCCCCCCGGCTCCACGCGGGCGCGTGCTGGTGGTGAGGTGTCCCACAGCAAGACTCCGAGGGGGCGTGGCGCACCCCGAGGGTCAGCGTGGCGAAGGCGTCGGCGGCGGCGGGCGAGTGCACCACCACCACCGGCACCGCGGGCAACGCGCTGACGTCGGGCGCGGCGGGAGGCGCCTGCACCACCCGGGTGACCTTCGCCCCGAGCGCGTCGAGGCTCTCGAGCATCACCTCGGCCGGCTCCGCCGACGGGCCCTCGAGCGCACCGACCACCAGCACCTCGTCGTCGGCGGTGATGAGGCCCGAGACGGCGGCGGTCCACTTCAGCTCCGCGGGGATTCGCGCCACCCCACCCAGCCGCTCGACCGAGCGCGCCGCTCCGGCGTCGACCACCAGCCACTGCACGCGCGGCACCGAGCTGCGGGAGCCGGCCTGGTGCACGGCCTCGAGCAGCGACGAGAGCGCGGGGCGATCGATGACGATCACCCAGTTGAACCGGTGGAGGTGCTCGGCGGCCGCGCGCAGCCCCGGTGACGCGGGCGCGGCGGACACGGGCAGGAACAGCGGCTCGTGCCCCTCGTCTTCGAGCAGGAACGCCAGCGCCTCCGCTTCGGCGGGGCTGGTGAGCAGGAGCACGTGCGCCATGTCGTTGCGTGAGGCGACGGCCTAGAGCTTGTCGAGGATGAACGCCGCGAGGAGATCGGCCTCGGGCGACGCGGTCTTCTTCTTGCCGTCACCCTTCGCGCCCGCGGGGGCCTGCACCTCGGTGATGTACCCCTCGACCACCTCGTACGCGGCCTCTCCGATGATGCACGAGTCGGCGAAGTGCTCGGCGTTGAGCGCGGTGAGCTGGGTCGAGGTCTTCACGCGGCCCAGCAGGCCCTGCGCGTCTTCGCCCGACACGAGCTTCGAGAAGTGGACCGCCGGCGCGACCGGGTGCGAGGTCTTGCCTTCCTTCACCACCAGCTTGCCGTCGACCAGGTCGGCCTTCTCGGCCAGTGCCCACTCTTCGAGGGTCTTCTGCGGCAGAAAGAGCTTCACGTGTGCGGTTCCTCTTTTTCCCTGCCCTGCATGCTGCGGACGGGGCTATTAAATCCCAAGCCCATGAGCAAAGACACCGTGTTGGTCATGGACTCCACCTTCAAGACCGAGGTGTTGGAGTCCCAGGTTCCCGTGCTGGTCGACTTCTGGGCCACGTGGTGCGGGCCGTGCCGTGCCATCGCGCCGGCGCTCGAAGATCTCGCCACCCAGTACAAGGGGCAGGTCAAGATCGCCAAGCTCGACGTCGACGAGAACAACGCGACGGCCGAGCAGTTCGGCATCCAGTCCATTCCCACCTTGCTGATGTTCAAGGGCGGCAAGGTGGTCGAGCAGATCGTCGGCGGGGTGCCCCGCGCGAAGCTCGAAGAGGCGATCAAGAAGGCCCTCTGAGGCCGTTGGGGTTCCCGTGCTCGGTCACCTGCTGAAACCCGAGTACGAGGAACTCATCGCCAAGAAGGACTGGGAGTCGCTGCGGGTCGCCTTCGAGGAGGTCGACCCGGCGGACATCGCGGAGATCCTCCACGACCTGCCGGCGGAGGACTCGGGCGTCATCTTCCGCATCCTCCCGCGCAACACCGCGGGCGTGGCGTTCGAGTACCTCCCGCTCGATCAGCAGACCGAGATCGTCCAGACGCTGGGGTCGGAGCAGCTCAAGAACGTCCTCAACGAGATGGCGCCTGACGACCGCACGCGCCTCTTCGAGGAGCTGCCGGCCGAGGTCACCAAGCGCGCGCTCGAGCAACTCACCGCCGACGAGCTGAAGGTCGCCCGCGAGCTGCTGGGCTACCCCGAAGACACCGCCGGCCGGTACATGACGCCGGAATACCTCTCGCTCAAGCCGAGCATGACGGCGCGAGAGGGCCTCGATCACGTTCGCAAGAACGGGCGCGGGCGCGAGACGCTCAACGTGCTCTACCTGCTCGACGACAAGCACATCTTGCTCGCCGACCTGCGCCTGGCCGACCTGGTGATGGCCGACCCCGAGGCGCGGGTGGGCGATCTGCCGAACCGGCCGATGGTCGCCATTCCCGCGACAGCGAAGAAGGAAGAGATCGTCACGCTGTTCGAGAAGTACGACCGCGTGGCGCTGCCGGTGACCGACTCGCGCGGCGCGATGGTGGGCATCATCACTGCCGACGACGTGCTCGACGTGCAGGAAGAAGAGGCCACCGAAGACATCCAGAAGATGGGCGGCATGGAAGCCCTCGACGCGCCCTACATGGACATCGGGGCCTTCGAGATGCTGCGCAAGCGCGGCGGCTGGCTCTCGATTCTGCTCGTCGGCGAGATGCTCACCACCACCGCGATGACCCACTTCGAGGGGGCCATCGAGCGCGCGGTGGTGCTGGCGCTCTTCGTGCCGCTGATCATCAGCTCGGGCGGCAACTCGGGCAGCCAGGCCACGTCGATCATCATTCGCGCGCTCGCGGTGCGAGAAATCGACCTGAGCGACTGGTGGCGCGTGCTGCTGCGCGAGCTGCGCTCGGGCGTGATGCTCGGCACGCTGCTGGGCAGCATCGGCTTCCTGCGCATCTTGAGCTGGCAGCAGCTCTTCCACCCCTACGGAGAGCACTACCTGCTGGTCGCCTTCACGGTCTCGCTGAGCCTGCTGGGCGTGGTGCTCTTCGGGTCGGTGACCGGCTCGATGCTGCCCTTCCTGTTGCGGCGGCTCGGCTTCGACCCCGCGACCGCCTCGGCGCCGTTCGTGGCCACCCTGGTCGACGTCACCGGCATCGTCATCTACTTCACGGTGGCGACGATCTTCCTCGGCGACACGTTGCTGAAGGCGCCCGCGGGCTGAAACGCGCATAGGATCGGCGCCGGTGTCGGGCCCCGATCAACCCCTCTCGCGCGTGCACCTCGGTCGCTTCGAGCTGATTCAACGGCTCGAGGTGGGCGGCATGGCCGAGATCTTCATCGCGCTCGAGCGCGCCGCGCACGACTTCGAGCGCGTGGTGGTGATCAAGAAGGCGCTCCCGCACCTCGCGCAGAAGGCGAACTTCCGCGAGATGTTCTTGCAGGAAGCGCGGTGGGTCGCGCGGCTCAACCACCCCAACATCGTGCAGATCTACGAGCTGGGCGAAGCCGACGGCGCGTCGTTCATCGCGATGGAGCACGTGCCGGGCGTCAGCTTCCGCGATCTCGTGGCGGCCGCGGTGAACTCCGGCAAAAGCGTGCCGCTCGGCGTCGTGGTCGGGTTGATGGCGCAGGCCTGCGCCGGGGCCCACGCGGCCCACGAGCTCAACGACCCCGACGGCAAGCCGCTGGGCCTCGTGCACCGCGACATCTCGCCGCACAACCTGATGGTCACCGCGGGCGGGCACGTGAAGCTGCTCGACTTCGGCATCGCCAAGGCCACCGAGCTCGGCATCGACACCACTCGCACCGGCGCCCTCAAGGGCAAGGTGCACTACATGTCGCCCGAGCAGGTGCTGCAGGAACGGCTCGACCGCCGCAGCGACGTGTTCGCGCTCGCCATCGTCACCTGGGAATTGATGACGCTGCGCCGGCTCTTCAAGCGGGAGAACGAGCTGGCCACCATGCAGGCCATCACCGGTGGCGAAGCGTCGCGCCCCGAGCGCTCGCGCGAAGACGTGCCGCCGATCTTGTCGGCGGCGGTGATGAAGGGCCTCAAGGTCGATCGCGGTGAGCGGTACGCGACCGCCGACGAGCTGCGGCGCGCGATCGAGAGCGCGGCCGACACGGCGGGCCTGAAGCACGGCACCGACGAGATCGCGGCGTGGGTGCAGGACCTGCTCGGGCCGACGCTCAAGGAACGTGACGCGGAGTTGAAGGCGGCCATCGAGCGGGTGAAGCGCGAGGGCTACTCGTACGACGCGCCGGTGAAGCCGAAGCAGGCCACGCAGACGCTGCCCAGCGCGAGCGTGTCACCGCAACGCGAGGCGACCGTCGCGACGCAGCCCGCGCTGCCTCCGCCCGCGCCCGTGCCGGTGCCCGGGAGGCCGTCGGTGCTGCGCCTCGCCGCGCTGGTGGCGATCTTCGCGCTCAGCGTCGGCGCGTCGCTGGCGTGGGTGGTGTTCCGCCCGCGCACGCTCGAGGGGCCGCCGCTGCGCTTCGGGTGGGCCCCGACCATCGACCCGGCGGTGCTCGCCGAAGACATCGAGCCGCTGCGCAAGCACCTCGAGGGGAAGATCTCGCGACCGATCGAGTTCGTCTACGCGGCGAGCTACCACGACCTCGGCGACCAGCTGCTCGACGGCGGCGTGGCGTACGCGGCGATGCCCCCTGCCCTCTTCGTGCGCACCGAGAAGCGCGACGGCCGCATCAAGGCGCTCGCCCTCAAGCTCGTCGGCGGCAGCTCCGGGAGCGACGGCATTCTCGTCGCCAGTGACGCGTCGGGCGTCGCGTCGATTGGTGACCTGAAGGGCAAGACGGTGTGCGTGCCCGATCGCGAGTCGACCACCGGCATGCTGTTTCCCCGTGTGGCCGCGAAGAAGGCCGGCCTCGATTGGGACCACGACGTCACCCTGGTGATCAGCGGCAACCACCTGCAGGTGCTGCGCGACGTGACGGCCGGCAAGTGCGCCGCCGGGGCGACGTATTCCGCCGCGCTGCTCAACGCGGTCACCCAGGGCGTCGAGGCGCTCGGGCTGCGGCAGATCGCGATCACCGGGCACTCGCCGCAAGACAGCATCGTCGCCGGGCCTGGAGTGCCCGCGAAGGACGCCCAGCGGCTGCTCGACGCGCTGCTCGGCTACAAGCCGCCCGCCGATCGCCCGGCGGGCACCGGCAGCGTCGAGCGCATCAGCGGCTTCGTGGCCGCGCGCCCGCAGGACTACGCGTCGGTGCGCGAGATGCTCGAGCTGCTCGGCGGCGACTGAACTCCGAACTCCCTCTCCTCCCGAGGAGGAGAGGGTTGGGGTGAGGAGAAACCTCGTCGAGCGGCTCACGCGCCGGCGCGCGCGACACGAGCGGTTCGCACGCCTTGTCCCTCCGAGGCACATTCTGTGCGACCGACCTCGGGGAACCAGGCCAGCGAGTTCGAGCAGCACCCCTGATCACTCTTCCAGCGCGCTTCGACGCGCGGCCGGAAGTGCTCAGTTCTTCCAGCGCGCCTCGACCCGCGGCTCAGGGCGCACACCCGGCCACTTCATGACGCCGAAGCCCAGCTCCACGCGCTCGGGCGCGAGGCCCAGCTTCATCAGCGCCTGGATCACCGCCTGCGCGCGACGCTCGGTG
The DNA here is from genome assembly GCA_046351675.1 of Myxococcaceae bacterium. GTDB lineage: Bacteria > Myxococcota > Myxococcia > Myxococcales > Myxococcaceae > Archangium_A. Next base: position 265,049 of record JAXLYB010000006.1, on the reverse strand, counting down.
CGCTTGAGCTCGTCGGCCCCGCCGTCGGTCCGCCCGAGCACCGCCAGCTCGACCCGCGCCGTCGGCCGCTCGGCGAGCAGGCTCGCGAGCGCGGTGAGCTCGTCACCCGCGGTCGTGCGCAGCGTGTCGTCGGGCCCGAAGCCGACCCCGAGCAGCGCGACCGGCCCCGTCGCCGCGTCCAGCCGGCGCCCGAGGGCGGCCTCGGCGATCAACGTCGCGCAGTCGGGCTTGAGCGCGTCGCGACGGCTCGCCTTCCAGGTACCGAAGCCGACCATCTCGTAGCGGGCGCGCAGCGTGTTGCCGTCGCTGCTCACCACGAAGGTCGCGCTGCCCTTCAGGCGATCGAGCCCCTCGAGCGAGCCCTGCGCGACGCGGCCCTGCACCGTGCCCGTGAACCGCAGCGCGTCGTTGGCCCGGCGCACGCAGCCGCTCACGGCGCCCTGGTCGGCGGTGAGCACCACGACCCCGTCGTCGAGCGACCACAGCCCATCGAGCGAGCGCGTCGGCGAGGGGGTGGGCTCGAGCGGGTGCCCCAGCACCGCGACCTCCATCAGCTCGGTGTAGCTGGCGTGACCGAGGTTGCCGGGCACCACGAGCTTGATGATGCGCCCCGTGGTGTCCTTCGGCAGCGCGAGCCGTGCCTTGCCGCGCTTGCCCAGCTTGAGCGTCGCCACGCGCGTGGGCTGATCGGTCTGCGCGCCCATCACCCACACCTCGAGCGCGCTCGCCGAGATGCCCGGGTAGCTCGGCTCCTCGGCGTTGGTGTTGTCGACCTCGATCGCGGTGAGCACGCTGCGCTGCTCGAGCTCGAAGGTGAAGTGAAACGGCCCGCGCGCACCCGACGGGCTCGACCAGCCGGTGCCCGCCGCGCCGTCAGCCAGGGCCTCGGCGCTCCAGGTGCCGCCGTACGAGGGAGAGCTGTCGAGCAGCACGGCCCCGGCCTCGATCGACAGCAGGTTCACCTCGGGGACTGCCGGGGACGCAGCGAGCGCGAGCGCGAGCACGAACATGCGCCGACCATACGCCGCGACCGGCCACGCCGTTCCCTCACTGTTGCAGGCAGTACAGGCGATGCGCGATCACGCAGCCATCGGTGGTCGCGCCGAACGCACTGCCGACCTGGCTGTTGCTCACCGCGCCAAGGCCGCCGAAGTCCTGCACGGTCGACGCGGTCCACCCCTGGCAGGTGTTACCCGGAGCGCCCTGGACCGTCAGGCCGGGCGCACCCGTCCACGCCAGGTCGTTCGCTGGAGCGCCGGTCGCCGTCACGTTGAGCGGCGCCGCCCAGAAGGCGCTGCTGAAGAGCTGGGCGGCGGTGCTGGTGAGCTGCACGCCATCGACCCGGAACCACGGCGCGCCGGCGGTCGAGAAGCGCGACGCCGCGGTGGTGTTGAGCGGGGTCAACAGCGCGAGCCAGGAGCCGGTGAGCCCGGCGGCCTGCGCCTCCGACGCGCAGAGGGAGTCGGCCGACTGGAGGCCGCCGCCGGGCATCCACACCGCGGTGCTGACGAACGCGAGCCGCGCCGCGGGGGGCGGCGGGGAGATCACAGCCGCCCCGGTCTCGGTGGTGCCGAAGCAGTAGAGGTGACGGCTGCTGCCGCAGGCGCCGAACGCCGCGCTCGTCCACAAGCCGGTGGTCGCCGCGCTGTTGCCCAGGCCCGCGGGGGTCTGGCCGGCGGTGGTGGTCCAATCGCCACACGTGTCGGCGTCGACCTGGCGTGTGCCGAGCGCGGTGGTGCTGGTGAAGACCGGCTGAACGAAGAGATCGTTACCGAACTCGTCGAGGCGCAGCGGGTAGAAGATCTTGCCCGCCACCAGATCGTCGATCGAGTTGGCGAACGGCAGGCCGTCGGTGCGCACCCACCCTCCGGGCCCGACACGCGCGTTCGCCTTGCCGGTCGTCGTCGACAGCCACGCCTTGTAGGTGCCGGCGAGGCTCGCGGCGGTCGCGGCGTTCTGACAGATGGCGTCTGCACCCGTGAGCCCACCCATCGCGCCGGTCGTCACGGTCGAGGTGACGAACGCGATGTTGGGGCGGGTGAAGGTCGCGGTGACGTTCTTCGCGGCGGTGGTGAGCAGCATGCAGGTGCCGGTGCCCGTGCAGTCACCAGACCAGCCAGCGAACGTGTAGCCCACGCTCGGCGTCGCGGTGAGCGCGACCGAGGTCGACGGCGTGAACGCGTACGAGCAGATCGGCCCGCAGTTGATGCCGCCGGGCGCAGACGTCACCGAGCCGAGCCCGACCTTGGTGACGTTGATCGGCCACGTGATGGCGGCGAAGGTCGCGCCCACCGACTTCGACGCATCGAGGGTGACGACACACGGCCCGGTGCCCGAGCACGCACCGGTCCAGCCGGAGAAGCTGTGGAAGCCAATCGGCGTGGCGGTGAGCGTCACCACGGTGCCCATCACCCAGGTGCTGGAACACGTCGAGCCGCAGTTGATGCCCGCGGGGGACGAGGTGACGGTGCCGGCCGACGAATCGGTGGTCACCACCAGCGTGGCTGCCGGCTGGAAGGTCGCGGTCACCGTGGTCGCGGAGCTCAGCGACACCACGCAACTGCCCGTGCCGGTGCACCCGCCGCCACTCCACCCCGTGAAGAGCGACGAGCCATCAGCGGCGGCGGTGAGCGTGATGGTGGTGCCCACGTCCCACGTGGCGACACACGACGCGCCACACGTGATGCCCGCGGGCGACGAGGTGACCGTGCCACCACCACTCCCGGCCTTCAGCACCGTCAACGCCGCCTGGCGACGGGTGAAGGTCGCGCTGACGCTGGCGGCCGCGGTGATCGTCACCGTGCAAGTCCCCAGGCCCACGCACGCGCCGCTCCAACCGCTGAAGTCAGACACTGCGTCGGCGACCGGCGTGAGGGTCACCGTCGAGCCGTAGAGAAATGGCGCCGAGCAGGTCGCACCGCAGTTGATGCCGCTCGGGGTCGAGTTGACCGCGCCGCCGCCGGTGCCGAGCCTCGTCACGGTCAGCGTGTACGGCGTCGCGTTGAACGTGGCCGTCACGCTGGTCGCTGCCGCGAGCGTCACCACGCACGCGCCCGTGCCGCTGCACCCGCCACCGCTCCACCCCGCGAACGTCGAGCCCGTGGCTACCGAGGGCGTGAGCGTGATCAGGCTGCCTTGATCGAAGCTGGCGCTGCACGTCGCGCCACACGACAACCCGGCCGGGCTCGAGGTGACGATCCCTGTGCCGGTGCCGGCCTTCGCGACCGTGAGCGTGAACTGCTTGCGGGTGAAGGTGGCGGTCACGGTCAGCGCCGCGTTCACCGTGACGGTGCAGGTCGCGGTGCCCGAGCAGCCGCCGCCGCTCCAACCATCGAACGTCGACGACGCGTCAGCCGAGGCGGTGAGCGTGACGACCGTCGACGCCGTGAAACTGCTCGAGCAGGTGGCTCCACAGTTGATGCCCGCGGGGCTCGACGTGACCGTGCCGCCGCCGGTGCCCGCGCGAATGACGGTCAGCGCGGAAGACGTCGCGTTGAAGGTCGCGGTGACCGACGCCGCGGCGCTCAGGGTGACCACGCACGGCCCTGAACCCGTGCACGCACCAGCCCACCCCGCGAAGCTCGAGGTGCCGTCGGGGGTCGCGGTCAACGTCACCATCGAGCCCTCGTCGAAATCGGCGCTGCACGTCGCGCCACAGCTCACACCAGCGGGTGAGGAAGTGACGGTGCCGCTGCCCGTGCCCGCGCGAACGATCTGGAGGGTGTGCCGGTTGCGCGTGAAAGTCGCCGTGACGGTGGTGGCCGCGGCGAGCGTGACCGTGCAGGTGCCAGTGCCGGAGCACGCGCCGCCCGACCAGCCGCTGAAGGTCGACGTCGCATCGGCCGTCGCAGAGAGCGTCACCGCGGTGCCCGAGCCGAACGACGCAGTGCAGGTGGCACCGCACGACACTCCGGCCGGTGACGACGTGACCGTCCCCGCGCCGGTGCCGGCACGCACCACGGTGAGGTCGAATGTCTCGCGGGTGAAGGTCGCGCTGACCGACGTGACGGCGCTGATGGTGACGGTACAGACGCCGGTGCCCGAGCACGCACCGCTCCAGCCCATGAAGGTCGAGCCCGAGTCGGGCGCGGCGGTGAGGGTCACCGTGCTGCCGGCGTCGAAGTTCGCCGAGCAGCTCGCGCCGCAATCGATGGCGGCGGGCGACGACGTCACGCGGCCCGAGCCGGTGCCCGCGACCGAGACCGTCAGCGCGAACTGGCGACGGGTGAAGGTCGCAGTGACGGTCGTCGCGGCGCTGAGCGTGACGGTGCAAGTGCCGGTGCCCGAGCACCCTCCACCGGACCACCCGGTGAAGGTCGAGGTCGCATCGGGCGCCGCGCTGAGGGTCACCAGGCTCGAGCTCGCGAAGTCGGCCGCGCACGTCGCGCCGCACGAGACGCCCGCGGGGGACGAGGTGACCTCTCCTCCGCCGCTGCCGGCTTTGACGACGGTGAGGGTGCGGAGCGCCCGGGTGAACGTGCCGGTGACGGTCGTCGCCGTGCTGAGGGTCACCACGCAACTGGCCGTGCCGCTGCACCCGCCGCCACTCCAGCCCGTGAAGGTCGAATCGGAATCGGCGGCCGCGCTCAGCGTCACCATGGTGCCGGGCGCGAACGCTGCGGTGCAGGCCGAGCCGCACGTGATGCCGGAAGGCGTCGACGAGATGACGCCGAACCCCGAGCCGGCGTTGATGACGTTCAACGCGACGTCGGTGCTCGGCGCCGAGAAGGTGGCGAGCACCGAGCGCGCCATGTCCATCGTGACCACGCAGAGCGTCGAGGTGCCGGTGCACGCGCCCGACCAGCCGGTGAACGTCGAAGTGCCAGTCGGCGAGGCTTCGAGGGTGACCATGCTGCCGGTGGTGAAGGCGCCGGTGCAGCTCGTGCCGCAGTCGATGGTGGTCGACTCGAGGCTGCGCACCCGCCCTTCGCCGGTGCCCGTGCGAGACACGGTGAGGGTCGCGGTGTCCTTCAGCTCGAAGGTCGCCGTGAAGACGTACTTCTCCTTGTGATCGGTGTTGACCTGGCAGGGGCCGAGACCCACAGCGAGGCTGTTGCACTCACCGCTGCCATCGTCGTCCCACCCGGCGAAGCGCGAGCCGTCGGCCGGCGTCGCGGTCATCTTGTAGCGGGTGTTGAAGTAGGTCTTCTCTTCGCAGTCACCCGGGCAGTCGATGGCGACGGTGTCCTTCGCCGGACCGATCAGCGTCTCGGACGTGACGCGGCCCGTCCCCCCGCCTGCCAGCCGCACCGTGATCGTGGTGTTGCCGTCGCACGACGAGACCGACAACCACACCGCCCCCATCACCAGACCAAGCCGCAACCAGTGCATGTGCACCCCCGGGGCGCGGCGTCTAACGCAGCGCCGCGCTCGACGGCAATGCGCTCGTCGCGCGTTCAGTCGGAGCGGACAGCGCGCAACATCACGTCGCCGCCGAGAAGCGTCGGCGACGGCGTGGGCTCGAGGGCGACCTCCACGAGCTTGATGATTCGCCCGTTGGTGTCCTTCGGAACGCGAGACGCGCCTTGCCGCGCTTGCCGTGCTCGAGGTGAGGGTCGCGACGCGCTCGCGGGCGAAGAGACGCCGGCCGGCCGCCCCCGAACGTTCCGTCACCTGGCCTCGGCCCCGAGCCAGCGCGGCATCGTCGGCTGGGCGACGAACGGGTGGTCTCCGACGACGCCTTCCGGCACCAGGTCTGCGCGCCCTTCGACGATTCGCACGCGGATGGCATCGGGGCCGACCACGTACGCGAGCGTGACGTGCGCCCGCGACGCGCGCGCACGAATCGACTGCAGCAACGCGAGCGTGTCGGCGTCAGGAGCTTCGGGTTCTGCTGCCGGGCCACGCGTGACCACGATCGCCACCGGCACGGCCGGGCTGCAGACGGCGCGCTCACCCAACCGGCAGATGGTTCGGAGGCTGAGGCGGCGCTGCTCGCACTCGAGGCCCGCGAAGTCGAAGTCGCTCTCGAGCTGCTCCGACTGCACCTCGACGACGAGCTCGTCGCGACTCCGCGAGAGCACCACGAAGCGCTCGAACGACACCTCATGGTGCACCCCCATGACGCCCGGCTCGAAGTCGCGGCCGATGATGGCGAGCAGGCGATCGTCTGCGTCCCGACGGACGAAGTGCACGTCGTCGCGCACGACGTGGGACAGCCGCAGCTCTGGCGCGGGGACGCACCCGAGGGCCAGACAGGCAAGTGCGGCAAGGGAGACGCGGTCCACGCGAGTGGAGCGATGACAGCAACGTCTGGGCCACCGCTCGGCGCGTTCAGCGCACGCGCGAGCAGCGCAACATCACGTCGCCACCGAGCGCCGTCGCCTCGAGCGGTCCGAACTGGAGCGCCGCGCCGGGGTCTTTCACGCCGAGCACCCCCGACCACGTCAGGCCCTCGTGACCGAAGAGCTTCGGCGCGACGAAGAGCACCAGCTCGTCGGCGAGGTCTTGCGACAGGAAGCGGCGGTGCGTCTCGGCGCCGCCCTCGACCAGCACGTGAATCGCGCCGCGCGCGGCGAGCAGCTTCAGCGCCGGCCGCAGATCGCGCGACAGGCCCTCGAGCGACGCAATCTCGACGCCCCGCTTCACCAGCGCGCGCGCGCCCTTCGAGTCGGGCGACGCCTCGGTCAGCACCAGCGTGGGTGCCTCGCGCACGTCGAAGATCGCGCGCCGCGGGTTCGACTGGAGCCGCGGGTCGATCACCACCCGCAGCGCGTTCCGCCCGCCGCGAATTCTCGTCGTGAGCTGGGGATCATCGGCCTCGACGGTGCCGCGCCCGACGACGATCGCGTCGACCACGTTGCGCAGGCGGTGGGCCATCGCGCGCGACGCCTCGCTGGTGATCCACTTCGAGCGCCCGGTCGCGGTCGCGAGCTTGCCGTCGAGCGTGATGCCCGCCTTCAAGGTGACCCACGGCAGCCCGGTGCGCACCCAGTTGAGGAACGGGCGGTTCATCGCCTCGGCGCCCTCGCGCAGCACGCCCTTCGTCACGGCGAGGCCCGCCTTGCGCAGCCGCCGCTCACCCTTGCCGTTCACCGCTGGGTTCGGGTCGTTGATCGCGAACACCACCCGCTTCACGCCCGCCTCGATGATCGCCACCGAACAGGGCCCGGTGCGGCCGAAGTGATCGCACGGCTCGAGCGTGCAGTAGAGCGTCGCGCCCTTCGCCTTCGCGCCCGCCTCGCGCAGCGCGTTGATCTCCGCGTGCGGGCCGCCCGGAGGCGAGGTGAAGCCCCGGCCGATCACCGCCCCACCCTTCACCAGCACGGCGCCGACGGTGGGGTTGGGGTGGGTGCGACCGATGCCCTTCGTGGCCTCGGCCAGCGCCAGCGCCATGGCCGCCGCGTCGTTCACTTCGCCTTCCCACCCCGCGGCTCGGCCGCACGCTTCGCCTGCCCCTGCAGGATGTCCTTCAGCTCGTCCATGAACTCGGCGATGTCGCGGAAGCTCCGGTACACCGACGCGAAGCGCACGTAGGCGACCTCGTCGAACTCCGGCAGGCGTTCCATCACCAGCTCGCCGATGGTGGTCGAGGCGACTTCCTTCTCGCCCAGCTCCTGCAACTTCTTCTCGATGTCGGTGACGAGCTGCTCGACCTGCTCGACGGACACCGGGCGCTTCTCACAGGCCTTCTTCAAGCCCGCGAGCAGCTTGTCGCGATCGAACGCTTCGCGGCGGCCGTCCTTCTTCACCACGAGCGGGTTCAACTCTTCGACGCGCTCGTAGGTGGTGAAGCGGCGCTTGCACGTCTCACACTCGCGGCGGCGGCGAATGATGGTGCCCTCGGCGCTGTCGCGCGAGTCCATCACGCGGGTGTCGGCGGCCGGGCAGAACGGACACTTCACGTCGGGCTCCTCTTCAGACCTTGCGCAGGCGAGACGCGTAGAGCGGGAACGAGCTGGTGAATTCCTTGACCTCGGCGCGGATCTTCGCGAGCGCCGCGGCGTCGGTCGACGCGTCGAGCGCACGGCCGATGAACTTCGCGACCGTCGCCATGTCGGCGGTCTTCATGCCGCGGGTGGTGATCGCCGGAGTGCCGACCCGCACGCCCGAGCTCACGGTCGGCTTCTCGGGGTCGAACGGAATCTGGTTCTTGTTCACCGTGATGCCCGCGTGGCCCAGCGCCTCTTCGCCCGCCTTGCCGGTCACCTTCTTGGGGCGCAGGTCGAGCAGCATGAGGTGGTTGTCGGTGCCGCCCGAGACGATGCGAATGCCCTGCCCCTGCAGGCCCTCGGCGAGCGCCTTCGCGTTGTCGACCACCTGCTTCGCGTACGCCTTGAACGCCGGCTGCTGCGCCTCGTGGAAGGCGACCGCCTTCGCGGCGATGACGTGCATCAGCGGCCCACCCTGGATGCCGGGGAACACCTGGCTGTTCACCGTCTTCGCGTACTGTTCCTTCATCAGCACCAGACCCGAGCGGGGCCCGCGCAGCGTCTTGTGCGTGGTGGTGGTGACGATGTCGGCGAACGGCACCGGCGAAGGGTGCACGCCGCCGGCGACCAGGCCCGCGATGTGCGCCATGTCGACCATCAGCGCCGCGCCCACCGCGTCGGCGATCGACTTGAAGCGCGCGAAGTCGATGATGCGCGGGTAGGCCGACGCGCCCACCACGATCACCTTCGGCTTGTGTTCCTTCGCGAGCGCCTCGGCCTGCGCGTAGTCGAGCTGCTCGGTCTCCTTCACCAGGCCGTAGTGCACGACCTTGTAGAGCTTGCCGGAGAAGTTGAACGCCGCGCCGTGCGTGAGGTGACCACCGCTGTTGAGGTCGAGCCCGAGGAGCGTGTCGCCCGGCTTCATCAGCGTCATGTACGCGGCCATGTTGGCCTGGCTGCCGGAGTGCGGCTGCACGTTCGCCGCCTGCGCGCCGAAGAGCGCCATCGCGCGATCGATCGCCAGCTGCTCGGCCTTGTCGACCTCTTCGCAGCCGCCGTAGTAGCGCTTGCCCGGGTAGCCCTCGGCGTACTTGTTGGTCAGCACGCTGCCGGCGGCCTCGAGCACCGCGGGGCTGACGAAGTTCTCCGACGCGATCAGCTCGAGCCCCTCTTCCTGGCGGGCGGTCTCGGCGTGGATGATCTCGGCGATCTTCGGGTCGACCTGCGACAGGGTGGCGGTGTTCTCCATGGGAGCGCGCCGTAGCCGTAACTCCCCGGGTTCTCAAGGCTTGCGGTGAACCCCACGCACCCGTTCATGGCTCTCAAGCACCCGTGCGCGCCTGGGCCGGGCTGGTGGTGGTGATCGCGGGCCTCGCCGCCGCGGAAGAAGCGCGCGACGAGGTCGACCTCACCGCGCGGCTGGGCGAGGGCGTCACCCTGCGCTCGGGCGACTTCAGCTTGAACACCCGCGGCTTCTTCCAGGCCGAAGCGCTGGCCCTCCTGCCCACCGCCGACTCGCACGCGGTGCGGAGCAACCAGCTCGTGGTGCGCCGCGCGCGGCTCATCTTGAAGGGCGACCTGCCCTTTCACCTCCGCTGGCACCTGCACCTCGGCTTCGCGTCGTTCGATCTCGAGGCCGACGCGCCCAACCCGATTCGCGACTGCTACGTCTCGTGGACCGCGTGGCGCGATCTCTCGGTGCGGGTCGGCCAGCAGAAGATCATGTTCGATCGGCAGTTCAGCGCTCCGACCGGCGCGACGTTGCAGATGGTCGAGCGCTCGCTGTCGACCGGCGAGTTCAACCTCGACCGCGACGTGGGCGTGACCGCGTACTCCGACGATCTCTTCGGGCTCGGGTGGGCGCGCTACGCGGTGGGCGTGTACCAGGGCGACGGGCGCAACCGGCTCGGCGCCAACCCCGGCGTGCTCTTCGCCGCGCGCGTGCGCGTCACGCCCTTTGGGCCGCTCGACGATCGCGTCGAGGGAGATCCCTCGCGCTCACCCCGCTTCCGCCTCGCCCTCGGCGCCGCCCTCGCGCGCAACGAGGGCACGGCACGGCCGCGCGGCACGACGGGCAACGTGGGCCGGCTGCCCGGCGGGTTCAACTTCACGCACGCCACGACCGACCTCCTGGTGGCGTGGCGTGGCCTGTCGTTGGCGGGCGAGCTCTCGTGGCGCCGCGCCGACGTCGACCAGCGCGCCGGCTCGATCGCCGGGGTGCCGATCGTCGAGTACGCCCGATCGGGCTGGGGCTGGTACGCGCAGGCCGGCGCGTACGTGACCGATTGGCTCGAGCTCACCGCGCGCGTCGGCGAGGTGCGCCCGTTCGCGGGCACCGATCCGGCCTTCGGCCGCCAGCGCGAGGTCGGCGGCGGGCTCAACGGCTTCCTCCACGGGCACGATCTCAAGCTGCAGGCCGACTACTTCTGGCTCGACGACGGCGTGGGCCGCGACGGCCGCCACCAGGTCCGGCTGCTGGCCCAGGTGGCGCTGTGAGCCACGTCACACCGATGTTGCATTCGTCGCGATCACGTCACGCAGCCGTGACGGCTTCGAACCGCGGCCCACCTACTCAGGCGACCATGAACTTCCGTGCGTTGGCGATGCTGATCTGTTGCGTGGCTGTGACCTCGTGGGCGCAAGACGCCGACGGGGGCACGCCCACCGAGGCCCCCGCCCCGATGATCGACGCTGGCGTCGCGGAGCCCACCCCGAGCGCGCCCGACGCCGGCGCTCCCGCCGTCGCCGCGAAGCTGCCGGTCGACTTGAGCGCGAAGTACGGCGAGGGCGTCACCTTCCGCGCTGGTGAGTGGTCGCTCAACCTCCGCGGCCGCTTCCAGGCCCAGGCGCTCGCGCTCGTGCCGTCCGAGGGCAGCACCGCGGTGCGCTCGAACCAGTTCGCCATTCGCCGCGCGCGCATCGTGATGAAGGGCGACATGCCGTACCACCTGATGTGGCAGCTCCACCTCGGGTTCAGCTCGTTCGACCTCGAGACCGACGCGCCCAACCCCATTCGCGACCTCTTCGTGCAGTGGACGTGGCTGCGCGATCTCTCGGTGCGCGTCGGCCAGCAGAAGGTGCAGTTCGACGTGCAGCGCGTGGTGTCGTCGGCCTACCTGCAGATGGTCGACCGCTCGCTGGCCACCCTGGAGTTCAACCTCGATCGCGACGTGGGCGTGCAGGTCTATTCCGACGACCTCTTCGGCCTGGGCCGCTTCAAGTACTCGCTGGGCGTCTACCAGGGCGATGGCCGCAACCGCGTCGGCACCAACGTCGGCCTGCTCTACACGGCCCGCGTGCGCGCCAGCCTGGTGGGCAACCTCGATGAGAAGATCGAGGGCGACCTCGGGCGCAGCAGCGACTTCCGCCTCGCGATCGGCGGCGGCGTGGCGCGCAACATCGGCACCACCCGCCCGCGCAGCACCTTCGGCACGCCGTACCGCCTCGCCGGCGGGTTCGATTACACGCACGCCACGGCCGACCTGCACGTGAAGTGGCACGGCGTGTCGCTGCTGTCGGAGTTCTACTGGCGCCAGGCCGACAAGGACTCGCGCACCGGCACCATCTCGGGCGCCGACGTCACCGAGTACTCGCGCTCGGGCTGGGGCTTCTACGCGCAGGCCGGCGGCTTCGTGACCGACTGGCTCGAGCTGACGGTGCGGTACGGCGAGCTGCGCCCGCTGGGCAACACCGACCCCACCCTGACGCGCCAGCGGGAGATCGGCGGCGGCTTCAACGTCTTCTTCCTGAAGCACGACCTCAAGCTGCAGGCCGACTACTTCTGGCTCGACGACGGCGCGGGCGGCAACGGCCGCAACCAGGTGCGCCTCATCGCGCAGGTCTTCTTCTGAAAAGCCCTCAGCTCAGGGCGTGACCCACACGTTCGCCTCGAGCTCAGCCGGGGGATCGGCCACCGAGGCGCCCGGCGCGCGCAGCCAGTGCAGCTGGCTCATCGCGTCGCCGCCCTTGGCGCACACTTCCTTGCGCAACAACGCGAAGGTCTCGTCGTCGGTCGCCTGCCGCGGCACCTTCACCCAGCCGATGTTCTGCGCGCCGGTCGGGAGATCGGTCGCCGCGGGGTAGTCGTTCACGGTGCACTCGCCACTGGCGCTGTTGCGCACCTTCTTCGCGACGGGCTCCTGCTTCACCAGCGGTTGAATCTCGGTGCGGCACGCGCTCGCGGCGAGCACCAGCACCACGGCCGACAGCAGCGCTCTCATCGCTTCGCCTCCACCTGGGTGATCTTCTCGACGCGCGCGGCGTGCCGGCCGCCCTCGAACTGCGCCTCGAGGAAGTCCTTCAAGATCTCGATGGCGAGGCCGGTGCCCGTCACGCGCTGCCCGAGGCAGAGCACGTTCGCGTCGTTGTGCTGGCGCGAGAGGCGCGCCTCGAACTCGGTGCGGCACAGCGCCGCGCGAATGCCGTGCACCTTGTTGGCGGTGATGGCCATGCCCATGCCGGTGCCGCAGATCAGCACGCCGAAGCGCGCGCGGCCGGTGACCACCGCCTCGGTCACGCGCGTGGCGTAGTCGGGGTAATCGACCGAGCTGGTGTCGTTGGGGCCGAGGTCGGTGACGAGGTGGCCCCACTTGCCCAGCTCAGCCGCCAGCTCACCCTTCAGCTGGAAGCCGGCGTGATCCGAAGCGATCGCGATCGCAAGAGCCATGGCCCGTGTGAATAGCCCAAAACAGTGACGGCGCCCGCGAGTAAACAGCGCAGGGTGATCCGCCGTCCGCCCGAGTCGCAGGCCGCCGCCCGCGAGGCCTTCGAGCGCCTCTGCAAGGCCGACGAGCGCAGCGATGCCGACGTGCTGGTCTACGCCGACTGGCTCACCGAGCAGGGCTCGAGCTGGGGCGAGTTCATCAGCGCGTCCCGCCGGGGCGACGAGCGCCGCGCGCGGCAGCTGCTGTCGGCGGATCGGGCGCAGTGGCTGGGCCGCATCGCGCCCTTCCTCACGGCGCACCCGCTGGAGTTCGTCGGCGGCCTCCCGTACCTCGCCCAGGTCGTCGCCCAGCCCCTCGACGCGCTGCTCGAGAACGCGCGCGCGACCGAGTGGCTGCTCTTTCGCGAGCTCGAGGTGCGCACCGGCGCGACGGTCGAGCTCCTCCCGCTGCTGCTCTCGCCCGCGCTGCGGCGGCTGCGCGGGGTGCACGGGTTGTCGGTCGGCCTGCTCGAGGCGCTCACGGCCGCCGGTGGGCTGAAGAAGCTGCGCGCGCTCGGCTGCACCGGCCACGTGCGCGAGGGCGACTACGCGCCGCTCCCCTTCCCGCTCGAGCTGCTGACGCACTTCGAGCAGCTGGACTCGTTCACCCACGAAGGCACGCGGCTGCACGCGACCGATCTCGAGCGGCTGATCGACCTCGAGACGCCGCGTCTGCAGCGCCTCACGCTGCGAGTGCACCCCGACGAGACCCTCGCGTGGGACGCGCTGGCCGACGCCCCGCACGTCGTGCCCGACCTCACCATCGCCAGCGCGGTCTGGCAGAAAGAAAAGAACCTGCGCGTGCGGCTGTGGGGCGCGCCGCGCTTCGAGCGCATCGAGCTCTTCCTGGGCGCGAAGTTCGAGCGCGCGCTGCCGCTCCAGCTCGAGCTGCTGCGGAGGCTGCGCCTGAAGGATCGCGAGGTGACCGTGGTGCCCGCGCGCGCGCTGAGCGCCGACGAGCGCACGATGATCACCGACCACCTCGCGCCGCGCGCGAAGCGCCTCGCGTTCACCGAGACCCTCGCGCCCTGACCGTCAGTGGACCGAGCGGTCCTTCTTCCAGCGGCTCTCCTCGAGCACCCACTGGGTTTCCTTGCCACAGCCCTTCACCTTCACCCGCGAGGTGTAGAGCACCTTCTGCATCTCCTCGAAGCTGAGCTGCGCCTCGGGGCATTCCATGGCCTCGGCGGCGAGCGGCCCGACGTCTTTCTTGATCTGCGGCAACTGGCTGGCGCACGCGCTCAGCAGGAGCAGCGGCGCGAGCAACACGAGGGCTCTCATGGGGTCACCGGGAGGGGAGCGTCGGGCGTCGCCGGCGCGGTGTCGTTGATGAAGAGCGGGCCCGAGCCGGTCTCGAGCCGCACGTACACCGCGCGCCGCGAGCAGCCCGAGACGCCGACGTAGACGGGCCCACTCGCGTCGCTGCTCAGTTCCTGCACCTTGAGCTTGTCGGGCGGGCAGGCGAACTCGAACGAGGCGCGCAGCAGCACGCGTTCCCGCGCCTGGTCGAACGAGACCGGCGTCACGCACCCCGCGAGGAGCGCGAACGCCAGCAGGACGAGCCGCTTCACTTGCAGCGGGTCAGCACCAGCACCGCGTTGGTGCCGCCGAAGCCGAAGGAGTTCGACATCGCCGCGTTGACCCACGCCTCGCGCGGCTTGTTGGGCACGTAGTCGAGATCGCACTCGGGGTCGGGGTTCTGCAGGTTGATCGTCGGCGGAATCACGCCGCGGCTGATGGCCAGGGCGGTGATGATCGCTTCTGCGCCGCCGGCCGCGCCGAGCATGTGGCCGGTCATCGACTTGGTCGACGACACCATGACCTTCTTCGCGTGATCGCCGAACACGCGCTTGATGGCCTTGGTCTCGTGCAGGTCGTTGAACGGCGTCGAGGTGCCGTGCGCGTTGATGTAGCCGATGTCTTCGGGCTTCAGGCCGGCCGACTTGAGCGCCAGGCGCATGCAGCGCTGCGCGCCCTCGTGCTCCGGGGCCGGCGCCGTCTCGTGGTGCGCGTCGCTGTTCGCCGCGTAGCCGCTGATCTCCGCGAGGATCGTCGCGCCGCGCCGCTTGGCGTGCTCGTACTCCTCGATGGTGATGATGCCGGCGCCCTCGCCCATCACGAAGCCGTCGCGATCGCGATCGAACGGCCGGCTCGCGGTCGTCGGATCATCGCTGCGCTGGCTCAGGGCCTTCATGGCCTCGAAGCCGCCAATGCCCATCGCGCTCACCGCGGCTTCTGCGCCGCCGGCGATCGCCGCGTCGAGGTCGCCGAACTTGATCTGCCGCCACGCCTCGCCGATCGCGTGCGCCGACGTGCTGCACGCCGACACGGGGCCCCAGTTGGCGCCCTTGCAGTTGTAGCGCATCGAGATGCGCCCCGGCGCCATGTTGGCGATCATCTTCAGGATGAAGAAGGGCGAGAGGCGCTCGAAGCCCTTCGCGATGCCGGTGCGGAAGCTCTCTTCGAACGAGACCAGGCCGCCGATGCCCGAGCCGACGATCACGCCGACGCGCTCGGGGTCGTAGCCGTTGGGCTTTTCGAGCCCGATCGGCATCTGGCTTTCCTTCATCGCCAGCTCGGCCGCTGCCAGGGCGTACTGGCAGAACGGGTCCATGCGGCGGGCTTCCTTGTGGTCGAGGAAGTCGTCCGGGTTGAAGTCACGGACTTCACCGGCCATGTTGGTCTTCAGCTTGCCGGTGTCGAACCGGGTGATGCGCGCAATGCCAGACTTGCCGGCGAGCAGCGCCTGCCAGTTCTTCTCGGTGCCGGTACCGAGCGCGGTGATGAGCCCGGTACCCGTGATGACGACGCGACGAGCTGAAGACACGGCGACCTCCACCCCTTACTTCTTGTGGGTGTTGATGTAGTTGATGGCATCGCCGACGGACTTGATGTTCTCAGCCTCCTCGTCGGGGATCTCGATCTCGAATTCCTCTTCCATCGCCATCACGAGCTCGACGATGTCGAGGGAGTCGGCGCCGAGGTCCTCGATGAACGAAGACTCCATCTTGATCTCGTCTTCGCTCACGCCGAGCTGGTCGGCGATGATCGACTTGACCTTGGCTTCGATGTTGGTGGCCGTCATGAAAGTGTTCCTCTTGTTCGTGCTGCGGGGTGAGAAGTGCGCACGCGCCTAACACACGGCGCGTGTGTGACCAACGCTCAAACTACATGTACATGCCGCCGTTCACCTTGAGGACCTCGCCCGTGATGTACGAGGCGTGATCCGACGAGAGGAACGCCACGGCGTGGGCGACCTCCTCCGGATTCCCGATGCGAGACAATGGAATGGCGGCCGTCATCTTCTCCTTGAGCTCGGGGCTCAGGCTGGCCGTCATGTCAGTGGTGATGAAACCGGGCGTGACGCAGTTGACCCGGATGTTGCGGCTCGAGAGCTCGCGCGCGACCGACTTGGTGAGGCCGATCAGGCCCGCCTTCGACGCCGAGTAGGCCGCCTGGCCGCCGTTGCCCATCTCGCCGACGATCGACGAGACGTTCACGATTGCGCCGCCCTTCTGCTTCATCATCGGGCGGGCCACCGCGCGCATCAGCGAGAAGGCGCCCTTCAGGTTGGTGTCGAGGGTCTTGTCCCAGTCCTCGTCCTTGAAGCGCATCAGCAAGCCGTCAATGGCGACGCCGGCGTTGTTCACCAGCACGTCGAGCCGGCCGAACTCCTTCACGATGTCGTCGATCGCCTTGCCGCAGGCCTCGGAGTCGGCCACGTCGAAGCGCAGCGCCTTGCACTTGCAGTCAGCGCGGGCGTCGGTGAGCAGCTTGAGCGTCTCGTTGGCCGCCGCCTCGTTGCCGGCGTAGCTGATCACCACCGTCGCGCCGCGCCTGGCGAACTCCTGTGCGATCGAACGGCCGATGCCGCGTGAACCACCGGTGACGAGCACCACCTTGTTGGCGAAGTCATTCATCTTCGGTTCCTCAGGCATTCAGCCCGGCCAGCGCCTTGTCGAGGCTCGCCGGGTCTTCGACGTTGAACGACGTGATCGACTTGCTGATGCGCTTCACGAGACCGCACAACACGCGGCCGGGGCCCAGCTCCACCACCTTCGTCACGCCCGCCTTCTCGAACGCCTGGATCGTCTCGATCCACCGCACGGAGCCCGTCACCTGCTTGAGCAGCAGTTCCTTCACGCGCGCGCCCTGGGTGTTGGGCGCCGCTTCCACGTTGGTCACCACCGGCACCACCGGGTCCTTGAACGTGGTCAACACCGCGCCGAGCCGCTCGACGACCGGCTGCATCAGCGCGCAGTGGAACGGGGCGCTCACCGGCAGCGGCAACACGCGCTTGGCGCCCGCGGCGGTCAGCAGCTCACCGGCGCGCGCGACGGCCTCGGCGTGGCCGGCGATCACCGTCTGCGAGGGCTCGTTGAAGTTGGCGCAGCTCACCACCTGGCCCTGCGCCGCCTGCTGGCAGATCTCGGCGACCTTCTCGGGCGCCAGCCCCAGCACCGCCGACATCGCGCCGACGCCCGCGGGCACGGCTTCCTGCATGAAGGTGCCACGCGCACGCACCGCGCGAACCGCGTCGGGCAGCGACATCGCCTGCGCGGCCACCAGCGCGGAGTACTCACCCAGCGAGTGGCCGGCGACGAACGAGGGCGCCGTCGCGAAGCGCTTGGTGAAGACCGCGTGCGCCGCGACCGACACCGTGAGGATCGCCGGCTGCGTGTTGGCGGTGAGCTTCAGGCGATCTTCCGGGCCCTCGAAGCACAGCGTCGAGAGCTTCTCGTTGAGCGCGTCGTCGGCCGCGTCGAAGACCGCCTTCGCCTCGGGGAACGCGTCGGCCAGCGCCTTGCCCATGCCGACCGCCTGACTGCCCTGCCCTGGAAAGATGAACGCGATGCTCATGGTCTTGCTCTCACCAGCGAACGACGGCGCTCCCCCACGACATGCCGGCGCCGATGGCCATCATCGCCAGCACGTCGCCTTCCTTCAGGCGGCCGGCGCGGTTGGCTTCGTCGAGCGTCATCGGCAGCGAGGCCGACGAGGTGTTGCCGAAGCGATCGATGTTCAGCCACGCCTTCTCGCGCGGCACCTTCAGCCGCTCGAGCACCGCGTCGATGATGCGAATGTTCGCCTGGTGCGCCAGCACGTGCGTGACGTGGTCGGCGGTGAGCTTGTTGAACTCCAGCGCCTCGTTGACCGAGTCGGTCAGCGCGCGCACCGCGAACTTGTAGACCTCGCGACCGTTCATCGCGATCTTGCTCAGCTTCGCCTTCAGGCCGGCCTCGTCGAGCGGGCGCATCGAGCCGCCGCCCGGAATGTTGAGGATGCCGGTCTGCCCACCGTCGGTGTGGAGGTGCGTCGAGAGGATGCCGCGCGCCGGGTCGTCGCTGGGCCCCAGCACCATCGCGCCCGCCGCGTCGCCGAAGAGCACGCAGGTGTTGCGGTCGTCCCAGTCGGTCACCCGCGTCAGCAGCTCGGCGCCCACGACCAGCACCCGCTTGTGCAGGCCAGACTGGATGTACTGGGCGCCGATCGACAGGGCGAAGAGCGAGCCCGCGCAGGCCGCCGAGACGTCGAAGGCGAACGCCTTCTTCGCGCCCAGCTTGTGCTGCAGGAAGGCCGCGCAGGCCGGCATCGGCATGTCGGGCGTGATGGTGCCCATGACGATGCAGTCGAGGTCTTCGGCGCGCGTGCGCGCCATCTCGAGCGCGCGAATCGACGCCTTGAGCGCCATGTCTGACGTGACTTCGCCGTCAGCGGCGACGTGGCGCTGCTTGATGCCCGTGCGCTCGACGATCCACTCGTCGGTCGTCTCGACGATCCTGGTGAGATCGGCGTTGGTCAGCACCTTCTCAGGGGCGTACCCGCCGGTGCCGATGATTTGAGCGCGAATCACGGGGGCGCCCTCTACCCAGAAGCAAACCCCCTGTCACCGCATAGAAATCTTCGCAGGTGGGAACTGCGTCACGCACTTCCCGCCACCAACTCGCGAGAAACGCGAGAAGCGGCCCTCCTCGCGAAGGACCGCTCCTTGATGCTGCCAACCCTCTCGGGTGACGTCAGTCAGCCGAGCCGGAGCTGACCTTCTTGCCCTTGTAGAAGCCGCACGAGGGGCACACGCGGTGCGGCTGCACGGCGGCGCCGCAGTTCGCGCACGCGTTCAGCTGCACGGGCGACTTGAGCTTGTTGTTGGCCGAGCGGCGCTTGTCGCGACGCATCTTCGAGGTCCGCTTCTTGGGAACGCCCATGGAATTCTTCCGTCCTTTCGACTGCCACTACTTCAGTTCTTCAGTTTGATGTCCTTGAGCTTTGCGAGCCGGACATCGACTTCCTTCACCTTGCCGTGACCGCAGTCCCTCTCATTGAGGTCCTGCCCGCAGGTCGTACAGAGCCCCCTGCAGTCGTCCCGGCACACCACTGACACCGGAAGCGCCAGCAATACCTGCTCACGTACGACCGGGTCCAGATCGATCGTCTTTCCATCGAAGGGCTCGGCGTCGACCTCGTCGAGCTCGAACGAGGCGGCGATGGCCGCGACCCCGTCGTCTTCCTTCTTCTGGGCGCGCCGGCGCTTGTCGGGGCGGGCCGGCGCGTCGGCCGTGGCCTCGTCGTCGTCGACGCGGGGCGCGGTCGGCTCGGGAATCATGCGCAGCGAGAAGTCGATGTCGAGCGGCACCGGCACCTCGGTCGTGCACCGCTTGCAGGGGCACGTGAGCGCCGCCGAGAACTTGCCGGTCACGAAGACGCGGCCCGAGACCTTCTTGAAGCTGGCCGCCAGCGGCGTGGCCGACACCAGCGCAAAGCCCTCGCCCGCGGGCAAGCCCGAGTCGGCCAGCGCTGCGTTCAAGACCTCGCGCTTGATGGGCTCGCTGCGCTGCAGCACCGACGAGCCCTGGATCTCTTCGATTTTGACCAACATTGAGACGGCCAACCTGCCTTTGCGGCGGGCGGCCATACTGACTGTGACGGGCCGAGTCAAACTGCGACGCCAAGCAGTCAGCGAGGTGGTAGAGGTGCGGGCCCGTGCGCTCCCTGCCCGCCGTGGTGCTCGCCGTCGCCGCGTGCCTTGTCACGTGCGTCGCTGCGCCCGCGATCGCGCAGGTGGTCCCGCGCAACGACGCGCTCATCAAGGCGCAGCAGCAGGTCGACGAGGGCGACTTCGAAGACGCCATCAGGACGTTGACCCAGGGCATCGACCAGCCCGACCTCACCGACGATCAGCTCGCCGAGCTCTACCGGCTGCTGGGCCTCTCGCACCTCTACCTGGGCAACGAAGAGCGCGCCCGCGACGCCTTCGAGAAGCTGCTGCAGGCCCGCCCCGACTACGAGCTGCCGAAGTCGGCGCCGCCCAAGATCCGCTCGCTCTACGCGCGCATCAAGGAAGACATACGCAAGCGGCGTGTGCGGCCGGTGACGCTGACCGTGGTGCCCGCGCCCGACGCGAACGGCGATGAGCCGGTGGTGCTCGAGGCGAAGATCGACGACATGGCGCTCGGCGCGAAGGCCAAGCTCTTCTACCGCCGCGCCGGCGCGCAGAGCTTCAGCAGCATCGACTTCGTGCGCAGCAAGCAGAACCGCACCGACTACGCGGCGACCATTCCCGCGTTCGAGGTGCCGACCGAAGACCAGTCGTACGAGGTCGAGTACTACGTCGAGGTCGCCGACGCCGCGCAGCGCCGCCTCGCCGGCCGCGGAGACCAGTACAACCCGCAGACCTTCCGCGTCGCCTCGAAGAAGGCCACCGTCACGACCGGCCCCGAGCCCGTGCCGTTCTACAAGAGCCCCTGGCTGTGGATCGGCGTGGGCGTGGTCGCCGCGGGCGCCGCCACCGCGGGCGTCATCTACGCGACGAGCAACCAGACGGCGACGCTGCCCATCAAGATCCAGATCGAGGGGCAGCCGTGACGCGCGCGCTCGTGGCGATCGGCGCCCTGCTCGGCCTGAGCGCGTGTGGCCCGGCCGAGCCCGCGGGCCCCACCTTCCCCATCGAGCTGTACGTCACCGCCGGCTTGAACGACCAGCTCAGCGCCTTCCAGATCTCGTTGGTGAAGAGCGGTTCCTCGCTCGACTGCGTCGCGGTGCAGAAGGCCTGCATCAAGGACCAGGTCGACGCCGCGCGCTTCGTGAAGCTCAAAGACTCCGCCGGCCACGAGGGGCCCTCGCTCACCGTGCCGCTCTCGCTCACCGCCGGCACCCCGAGCTCGCAAGACCTGACGCTCAAAGATCTGCCGACCGGCAAGGACTTCGCGCTCGTGATCGAGGCCGTGTCGAAGGACACCACGCCCAAGCTCACCGGCAGCTCGTGCAACTACATCAAGGAACTCAGCGCCGGCTCGAACCCGTCGGTGATCGCGCGCATCGAGCTGCTCAACCCCGCGGCCGCGTGCGACCCGCGGCACTGAACTGAGCGGGGCCTACTTCTTCGCTTCGGCGCGCTTGGCCAGGTGGGCCACCACGCGATCGATGATCTTGTCGAGGCGCTCGCGATCGCCGGTCTTCATGCCGACGAACTGCACGCCCATGCCGAGCTCCTTGGCCGACACGATGTCACCCTCGCACTCGATCTCCTGCTCGTCGCCGGGCAGCGTGAACTTGAGCGCGACGCGAGTGCCGACGGGCAGCGGAATGGTCTGCACGAAGAAGGCGCCGCCCACCGAGAGGTTCGAGGCGCGCTGGTAGTACAGCTCACCGTCACGCGACGCCTCGATCCACAGGTCGACGGGGATGCGGTGTTCCTTGCGCTTGTCCTGGTCCTGGTCGCTCATGAGACGGCGCGCTTATGCCACGAGTCCCCTTGGGGTAGGAAGCCGCACATGTCGCGCATCCTCGTCGTCGAAGACGAGCAGGACCTCGGCTCGTTGCTCGAATACAACCTCAAGGCCGATGGCCACGAGGCCGAGGTGGTGCGCACCGGCGCGGCCGGTGTGTCTCGCGCCCGCGCCTGGAAGCCCGACCTCATTCTCCTCGACCTGATGCTGCCCGACATCGCCGGCGCCGAAGTCGCGCGGCTGGTGCGCGAGGGCGAGACGCGGCGCACGCCGATCATCATGGTCACCGCGCGCGGCGAAGAGGCCGATCGCGTGAAGGGCCTCGAGCTCGGCGCCGACGACTACGTGGTCAAGCCGTTCTCGGTGAAGGAACTGCTGCTGCGCGTGAAGGCCGTGCTGCGCCGCCAGAGCGAGGCCACCGTCGGCCCGGCCGTGAAGCTGAACAAGGGCGACATCGCGCTCGACGCCGAGCGGCACGAGGTGAAGGTCAGCGGCAAGCTGGTGGTGCTCACCGCGCTCGAGTTCCGGCTGCTCAAGACCTTCCTCGAGCGGCCCGGGCGCGTGCAGACCCGTGAGACCCTGCTGTCGGACGTCTGGGGCATCGACGCGGAGATCACCACGCGCACCGTCGACACCCACATCAAGCGCCTGCGCGAAAAGCTGGGGCCGGCGGGCGACGTGATCGAGACCATTCGAGGCGTCGGTTACAAGCTGACCGCGTGAGGTCATGAACCGGCTGATCACCTGGTCCTGGGGCACCTTCCTCGCCGTGGGCGCCTTCACGGTGCTCGCGACGTCGTCGGTGCTGGTCGGCCTCGCGGTCGGCGCCATCGCCGGGCTCGCCACCGCGATCGGCATCTTGCGCGTCACCGAGCAGTGGAAGCGCCGCGCCGACGCGTTCGCCGCCGCCGCGCGCGGCCTGCGCATCGACCCCGGGCCGCTGGTCGACGACGACCCCTTCACGCTCGCCCGCGAGGTGCAGGCCGCGACGCTCCTCGCGCGGGAAAACGCGCGCAAGCTCTCGGTGCTCCGCGCGGTCATCGACGGAATGGCCGAGGGCGTGTGGATCACGTCGGAAGACGGCACGGTGATCGAGCACAACAACGCGCTCAAGGAATTCCTCTACACCGGCATGGAGATCGCCGGGCACCGCCCACGCGACCTGCTCCCCGCGTCACCCGAGCTGCAGGCCGCGGTCGAGCGGGCGTGCCGCGAGGGCCAGTCGTCGCGGCTCGAGCTCGCCCTCGAAGGCGTGCGCCCCTTCGTGCTCCAGGTGCACGTCTCGCCGCTGGGGCCCCAGCTCGGCGGCTCGTCGGCGGTGTTCTTCGACGTCACCGAGCTGCGCCGGCTCGAGAAGGTCCGCAAGGACTTCGTGGCCAACGTCTCGCACGAGCTGCGCACGCCGATCACCGCCATTCGCGGCTACGCCGAGACCCTGCAGTCGGGCGCCGTCAACGATCCGCAGACCGCGCCGAAGATGGTCGACATCATCCACCGGCAGTCCGAACGCCTCTCGGAGCTGGTCGAAGATCTCCTCGAGCTCTCGCGCCTCGAGTCGAAGCAGATCCAGCTGTCGGAGAAGCCGGTCGATCTCGCCGAGGCCAGCGCGCGCGCCCTCGAGGCGGTGCGGCCCAAGGCCCGCGTGCGCAACACGTCGATCGAAGTGAAGATCCCCGCGGGGCAGCTGGTGCTCGGAGACCAGCGCGCCATCGAGCAGGTGGTGCTCAACCTCGTCGACAACGCGGTGAAGTACTCGCCGCCCAACAGCAAGGTCGAGCTCACCACCGCGCGCCACCACGGTCAGATCGAGCTGCGCATCAAGGACGACGGGCCCGGCATCGAGGCGCGTCACCTGAGCCGCATCTTCGAGCGCTTCTACCGGGTCGACAAAGGCCGCTCGCGCGAGATGGGTGGCACCGGCCTCGGCCTGTCGATCGTGAAGCACCTCGTGACCACCATGAAGGGCGACGTTCGCTGCGAGAGCACGCCGGGCCAGGGGTCGACCTTCTGCGTCGAGCTGCCCGAAGTGACGGCCGACTCGCAACCCGCCGAGGGCCGGGTAAGCTGACGGTGGCCATGCGCGTCGCGGTCCTGGCGGACATCCACGGGAACCTCCCCGCTGCCGAAGCCGTGATGGAAGACATCGAGCGGCAGTCGCCCGACTTCATCGTCGCGGCCGGCGATCTCGCGATGCGCGGCTCGCACCCCGCCGAGACGATCGACCTCCTCGCCGACAAGTGCGACGCGCTGTTGATGGGCAACACCGACGCGTACATCGCCAACATCTACCTGGCGGGGGCGTACCGCGAGCCCGAGCACTGGAAGACCGAGCTCCTGCAGTGGACGCGCGACCAGCTCGGCAGCGAGCGCATCGCGCGCTTGAAGGCCATGCCCTTCTCGGTGCGCTACTCGCCGCGCCGCGGGCAGGACCTCTTCGTCTGCCACGCCAACCCGAAGAACCTCGAGGAATCGCTCGAGCCCACGCTCGACGAGGGCACCATTCGCCGGCTGCTGCAGCACGTCGACGCGACCGCGATGGCGTTCGGGCACCTCCACTTCCCCTACCGACGCCGCGTGGGGAAGCTGGTCATCGCCGACGTCGCGAGCGCCGGCATTCCGCGCGACGGTGATCTGCGGCCCGCGTGGGGCCTCTTCACGTGGACGCCCCGCGGCTGGCGCGTGCAGATTCGCCGCGTGCGGTACGCCGTGCGCAAGGCCACCCAGGCCCTCACCGCCCGCCGCGTGCCGGGCGCGCCGCTGCTGATTCACAAGATGATCGAGTGCCGCTACCGGCACCACGCGTTGCTCGCCGAGGCCGCGCGCCGCCACTCGGGCCTGCCGCCGTACCTGAAGCCGCCGCCCGGAGCGCCAGCGCGACTGCCCGCGCCGGTGTTGCCGCCGCCGCCGGGCTTCGTGCCCGCGCCCGGCCAGTCGACCCAGCTCGACGAGGCCGCCGACGACTTGATGGTCCCCGGGGCGCTCGAGAACCTCGAGAGCCAGGCGCCTGAGGAGACCGAGGCCAGCGCCATCACGCACGACGCGATCGAGCCGCCGCCCGACCCCGTCGACGAGGGCGAGCCGGCCGCCGAACCGCCCGCCACTCCTGCGGATTCGTAGCGTTACGAAGTTGTTTCGTTCGGGCCACTGGTTCGCCTCGCGAGGGGAACAGAACCTCGCCCATGGCCCACGTGCTCATCGTCGATGACGAGGCCGATCTCGCCTCCCTCGTCGAGTTCAACCTCCGGCAGGAAGGGCTGGAGACGAGCGTCGCGCAGACCGGGGCGCAGGCCCTGGCGCTCGCGCGCGAGCGGCACCCCGACGTGGTGGTGCTCGACCTGATGCTCCCCGATCTCTCGGGGCGCGAGGTGTGCCGGCGCCTGCGCGCCACGCCCGAGACGGCCGAGGTGCCGATCGTGATGCTCACCGCCCGCGGCGAGGAGAGCGATCGGGTCAGCGGCTTCGAGGTCGGCGCCGACGACTACGTCACCAAGCCCTTCAGCCCGCGCGAGCTGACGCTGAGAATTCGCGCCCTGCTCCGCCGCTCCCGCCCCGGCGGCAGCCCGCAGGTGCTCAAGGTGGGCCTGCTCTCGCTCGATCTCGGCTCGCACCGCGCGTGGGTCGCCGGCCGCGAGCTCGAGCTCACTGCGCTGGAGTTCAAGCTGCTCCACCAATTCGTCGCGCGCCCCGGCCGCATGCAGTCGCGCGAGCAGCTGCTGGCCGACGTGTGGGGCATCACTTCCCCGGTCGAGACGCGCACCGTCGACACCCACGTGATGCGCCTGCGCGACAAGCTGGGCGATGCGCGCGAGGCGATCGAGACCGTGCGCGGCGTCGGCTACCGGCTCGCCGAGCCACCCTCAGCGACGGCCGCGCCCCACTGAGATCACCTGCAGCGAGCGGCCGAACACCTCGCGGAAGAGATCCTTCTCGTGCTCGATGTCCCACAGCTCGAGGTCGACCGAGTCCCGGGCGCGCACGGTGATGATCACCGAGCGGCCTCGCACCTGGGCGCTGAGATCGCGCACCGGCTGGCGGTGGCTGCGATCGAGCGAGTCGGCGACACGCAGCAGCGCGGCGCACTTGCGCACCACGCGGAAGTCCGACGGGCTCAGCGGCGCCAGCAGCTCGTGCTGCGGCTCGGGCGCCGATCGGCGGTGGAAGCGCGCGATGAGCGCCACCAGCTGCCGCTCGCGATCGGTGAGGCCCGGCAGGTCGCTGCTCAAGATCAGGTAGTGGGTGTGCTTGTGGTGCTTCTGCACGTTCACCACGTGCCCGAGATCGTGCAGCAGCGCGGCGACCTCGAGGTACGGCCGGGCGGCCGCGGGCAGCTGGTGCAGCGTCGCGAGATCGTCGAACAGCGTCAGCGCCAGCCGCGAGACCTGCACGCCGTGCGGCTCACCGAAGCCGAACCGCCGCCCGAGCGCGAGCGCCGCTTCCGACAGCGAATGGTCGCTCGCGTCGGTTCGCCGCCGCTTGAGCAGATCGTAGAGGATGCCCTCGCGCAGCCCGCGATCGACCGCGGTGATGGTCTGCACCTTGAGGCGCTTCATCACCGCCTCGAGCACCACCGCGCCGGCGACGATGATGTCGGCGCGCCGCGGGTCGAAGCGCTTGCGGCGCTTCTCGACGTCCATCTCCGCCAGCTCTTCGACCGCGCGGGAGATCTGCTGGACGGTGGCGTGGCCGACGCCTTCCTTGCGGCTGAACGCGACCACCGCGCCGATGGTGCCCGACGACCCGATCGCCCCGTGCGGCAGCCCCTTCGGCGCGGTCTTCAGGCGCTCGTCGAGGATCTCGCGGGCGAAGTTGCGCACCAGCGCGAGCTTCTTCCTCGGCACCTCGTCCTTGAGCTCGAACAGCTCGGTCAACCGCACCGCGCCCAGGTCGACGCTCCACAGGTCCTTCGGTTGGTCGCCATGCGCGAAGATGATCTCGGTCGAGCCCCCGCCGATGTCGATGCACAGCGAGCGCTGGGTCGGCGCCTTGCCGTTGAGCACGCCGAGGCAGATCAGGCGCGCCTCTTCGCGGCCCGAGACCACGTCGAGCGACAGCTCGGCTTCCTTGCGCACCCGGCGCACGATGTCGTCGCGGTTGCGGGCCTCGCGCAGCGCGCTGGTCGCCACCGCCCTGACCCGCGCGCCGTACCGCTTGCAGAGCGCCGAGTAGCGCCGCAGCGTCGCCACCAGCCGGGTCGCCACCTCGCGCGAGATCACGCCGCTCTTGAAGAGCCCCTCGCCCGGGCGCACGGGATCGCGCTCGGTGTGGAGCCCCTCGATCGAGCCATCGGGCAGCACTCGGGCCAACTCGAGGCGCACCGCGTTGGTGCCCACGTCGATGGCACCCAGGATGTCGTCGGTCACTTCAGCGCTGCGGCGAGCCATTGCGGAGCCGCGGACATTAGCCGACCGAATTTCGGTTCGCCTTTGGCTTTCGCATGACGATAGACAAGCCCACCGTGGTCGAGACCAACCCCAGCGCCATCACCGACAAGCACCTCTTCTTGAACCGGGAGCTGTCGTGGCTCGCGTTCAACGAGCGCGTGCTCGCGGAAGCCCGCAACAGCTCGCTGCCGCTGCACGAGCGCCTGAAGTTCCTCGCCATCGTGTCGAGCAACCTCGACGAGTTCTTCATGGTGCGCGTGGCCGGCATCAAGCAGCAGCTGGTGGGCGGCGTGGCCGATCTGCCCGCCGACGGCATGTTGCCGGTCGAGCAGCTCTCGTCGATCTCCGAGCGCACGCACAAGACGGTCGATGAGCAGTACCGCATGTGGCAGCGCGAGCTGTTGCCGCTGCTGGGCGTCAACGGGCTCACCGTGCTCAGCCGCGACGCGCTGACGCCGGAACAGAAGACCGCCGCGAAGACGTGGTTCCAGTCGAACGTCTTCCCCGCGCTCACCCCGCTCGCCGTCGACCCCGGCCACCCCTTCCCCCACCTGCGCAACAAGTCGCTCAACCTCGCGGTGGTGGTGCGCCGCAGCGGCCAGCGCCGCCGCAAGGAACTGGGTGAGTCGTCGCTCGCCGTGGTGCAGGTGCCGTCGGTGCTCCCGCGGCTGGTGGCGTTGCCGGCGACCAACGGCAGCGCCTTCTTGCTGCTCGAGGAGCTCATCCTCCTGCACGTCAGCGAGCTCTTCCCCGGGTTCGCGATGGAGCAGGCCTGCGCGTTCCGCCTGACCCGCAACTGGGACCTCGACATCGACGAGGAAGAGTCGCAGGACCTGCTCGCGTCGATTCAGCAGGAGCTGCGTCGCCGCGATCGTGGCGCGGTCGTGCGGCTCGAGCTCGATGCGTCGGCGTCGCCCGCCCTCGAGTCGCAGCTCACCGCCGCGCTCAAAGTCGCCACGTCGGACGTGTACCGGATCGGTGGCCCGTTGCAGCTGCAGGACATGACGGCCATCGCCGACTTCGACCCCCGGCTGGAGAACCGCGTCGAGCCGCTCGTCGCCGCCACCCCCGCGGTGATCAACAACGCGGAGTCGATGCTGCAGCTGGTCGGCCAGAAAGACCTGCTGCTCCACCACCCGTACGAGTCGTTCGATCCGGTGGTGCGCTTTCTCGAAGAGGCCGCCGACGACCCGAACGTGCTGGCCATCAAGCAGACGCTCTACCGCACGACCGGTGACTCCCCGGTGGCCCGGGCGCTGGTGCGCGCGTCGGAGAACGGCAAGCAGGTCGCGGTGCTGGTCGAGCTGAAGGCCCGCCTCGACGAAGCCAACAACATCGCCTGGGCGCGCCGCATGGAAGAGAACGGCGTGCACGTGGTCTACGGCCTCATCGGCCTGAAGACGCACTGCAAGGTCACGCTCGTCGTGCGCCGCGAGGGCAACGGCATTCGCCGCTACGTGCACCTCGGCACCGGCAACTACAACTCCGCGACCGCGCGCGCGTACACCGACCTCTCGCTCTTCACCGCGCGGCCCGAGATCGCCGACGACGTCACGGCGCTCTTCAACCTGCTCACCGGCTATTCCACGCAGCCGAACTGGAAGCGGCTCGCGGTCGCGCCCACCACGCTGCAGACCCGGGTGCTCGAGCTCATCGAGCGCGAGACCCAGCGCGCGAAGAAGGGCGAGCCGGCGCGCATCGTCGGCAAGATGAACGCCCTCGTCGACCCGGTCGTCATTCGCGCGCTGTACGCGGCGAGCCAGGCGGGCGTGGAGATCGACCTGCTGGTGCGCGGCATCTGCTGCCTGCGGCCCGGCGTGCCCGGGGTGTCGGAGCGCATTCGCGTGCTCTCGGTGGTCGATCGCTTCCTCGAGCACACCCGCGCCTTCGCCTTCGGCACCGGCGCGCAGGCCGACGTCTTCATCAGCAGCGCCGACTGGATGCCGCGCAACTTCCACCGCCGCGTCGAGGTCATGGCGCCGGTCGAAGATCCCGCGCTCAAGGCCCGCGTGCTCGACGAGGTGCTGGGCCTGGGCCTCAAGGACAACGTCAAGGCGCGCCAGCTCCAGAGCGACGGCTCGTACCTGCCGATTCCCCTCGCGCTCGACGGCCAGACGGTGCGCAGCCAGACGGTGCTGCTCGAGCTCGCGCGCCGCACCAGCGCCGGTGGCCCCGAGCCGGTGCTGCGTCACGTCGCCTCACCGGTCGAGAAGCCTGGCCTTCCGGCGCCGCCCCCTTCGAGCTAAAGCCGGGCGCACGTGGTACGGTGAAAGCCGTCGCCTTCAAGGAGCAAGGGCATGGGCCTCAAGTGGACGGAAATCCTGCTGATTCTCTTCGCGCTGATGCTGCTCTTCGGCGCGTCGCGGCTGCCCCAGCTCGGCTCGTCGCTCGGCTCGGCGATTCGCAACTTCAAGAAGGGCTTCTCCGGCGAGGCCGAAGAGAAGACCGACGAGAAGAAGCTCGCTGACGGCGGCAACGCCGGGCAGTCGGTCAGCTCGACCGACAAGGCCAAGCAGGGCTGACTTCAAACTCGAGCAGGACGCGAGAGGGGCGCAGCTGGGAGACCAGCGCGCCCCTTCTTCGTTGCGGGCTGTGACGACTTACTTCAGCGCCTTGTCGATCTCGGCGCCCTGGGTCTTCGCCCATTCCTTCACGCGGCGCGCCTCGGGCGGATCGTACGAGCTGTCGCCGTTGAGCGCCTTGTCGTTCATTTCCTTCGCGGCCTTGGCGTCGCCGTCCTTCAGGAGGGTCGCGGCCAGGAAGTAGTAGTTGCGGAGGTGTTCCGGGTTCTTGTCGATCGACTTCTGGAGCTCTTCCTTCGACTTCTTCAGGTCGCGCTTCGGCCAGGGCAGTTCCCAGTGGTAGCGGCCCTTCGCGGTGTGGCCGCCGTAACGGTCGAACGACTCGTTGTTCTTGATCGAGTAGTCGAGGTTCTCGACGAACTTGCCCTCGAGGCCCTCGCCGAGCGCGGTGAGAATGCCCACCGCCTGCGAGTACGCGCCGATGCTGAGCGCCGTGTAGTACTTGCCCTCGGGGCCGGTCGGGTTGGCCTTCACCGCCCGGTCGGCGTAGTCCCACCCCGCCTTGGCCTTCGCGCGCTTGGTCTTTTCCTCGGTCAGGCCGTCGGCGATCCACCAGCGGTACCGCGCCGCGCGCCAGAGCACGCCGTAGTCGGTGCCGAAGCGCGTGCTGCCGTCGCGAATGAGCTCGTCGATGGCCTTCATCGACTCGGCGTTGTCGCGCGTCTTCCACAGCTCATCGAGCTTGGCGGCGATGCCTGCGGCGTCGAGCTGTTCGGCCGGAGCCGCAGCGCCTCCGTCCTGGGCGAGCGCAGCAGTGGAAGCGAGCGACGACAGGACGACGAGAGAGAGCACGAGGTGGCGCATCAGGTTCTCCGCAAGCGCGAGTGACTTCCCAGACCAACGAGCAGGAAGAGCCGCGATTCAGAGCAGCCTTGGGCACGCCACGCAAAACAAAACCGCCCAGACCCTCAGGGCCCAGGCGGTATCGACACCAGCAGGGTTGTCGGCCGGCCTACTGGATGCCGGGCATCACGCCGCGTCCTGCATCTCCACCATCTCGCCGTCGTCGTTGACCGACGACAGGTACCGCTGGAGGAACGACTTGGTCTTCAACTCGACCTGGCGCACGCGCTCACGCGAGACGCCCCAGCGCTGACCGAGCTCCTCGAGGGTGCGCGGCTTGTCCTGGGTGAGACGCTCCTGGAGGATGTCCCAGCCGAGGTCGCCGAGGCGGCGCTTCACGCGCTGCAGGGCCACCGACACCTCTTCATCGCGCTCGAGCGAGAGGAACGACATGTCAGGCGTCGGCGCCGCGTCTTCGAGGCGGTCGAGGTAGCTGCTGTCAGACTCGTCGTCGAGCGGCGCGTCGAGCGAGAAGTCGGCCATCGACATGCGCTCGTGCTCGCCACCGCGCACCTGGCTGCGGTTGTCCTTGAGGTAGCGCGTGATGTACGCGCGAATCCACCACACGGCGTAGGTCGCGAAGCGCACGTTCTTCTTCGGGTCGAAGTGCTCGATGGCCTTCATCAGGCCGACGTTGCCTTCCTGGATGAGGTCATCGAGGCGCGCGCCGCGGCTGGCGAACTTGCGCGCCACCGCGACCACGAAGGGCAGGTTCGACGTTGCCAGCGTGCGCCGGGCCGATTCGTCACCCTTCTTCGCGCGCCGCGAGAGCTCGTATTCCTCTTCGCGCGTCAGCTGCTTGTGCCCGCCCATGCCGCGCAGGTAGCTCGACAGCCCATCTCGTTCGCCGGTACGCATGTTTTTTTCCTCGTTCGCCGATTGCTCGGAATCGCGAAGAAGATGCGCGTCGACGGAAACGGTTTCGAAGAAGGACATGCGACCTCCCCGGTGTGTCGGGTCAGACTCCGAGGGGGGTCCTGAGCAAGGGCGGTGCCCAGCCGACACCGCCGACAAGTCACTGAATCGACAGGTGATTTCGACGTCAGTCGAAGATCTTCCCTGGGTTCAGCACGACCTGAGGGTCAATCGCGACCTTGAGTTTCTGCTGCAGCGCAATCACTTCTGCTGACTGCTCCAGCGACAGGAACTTTTTCTTCGCGATGCCGACCCCGTGTTCGCCAGTGATGGTTCCGCCCAGCGCCACGGTGATCTTCATGATCTCGGCGAGCGCCTCATCGACGCGCGGGCGCTCAGACGGGTCGGCGTAGAGCACGTTGGTGTGGAGGTTGCCGTCGCCGGCGTGGCCGTAGGTCGCCACGGTGAGGCCGAGCGCGCGGCCCATCGCCTTGAAGCGCTCGATCGCCTCGGGGAGCTTCGAGCGGGGCACCACGATGTCTTCGCTGAACTTGTACTTCTTCATCTCGCGCAGCGACGGCGAGACGAGCTTGCGCGTGTTCCACAGCCTTGCGCGCTGATCACGATCGACGGCGATCTGCGGTTCCTGGCACCCGTTGGCGCGGCAGATGCCCGCGAGCGCGTTCAGGTCGGCGAACACGCCCTCTTCGCTCGAGCCGTCGACCTCCGCGATGATCACCGCGCCAGCCCCCGCCGGAAACGGGACGCCCTTCCCCGCGATCGCCGCGAGCGCCACGTCGTCGAGCAGCTCGAGGCAGCGCGGCAAGAGCCCACCGAGCAGCACGGCGTTCACCGCGCGCGCGGCGGTCAACACGTCGGCGAACGGGAGCAACGCGGTCATCACCACCCGCGGCAGCGGCAACAGCTTGAGCGTGATCTCGGTGGCGACGCCCAGCGTGCCTTCGGACCCGACGAAGAGCCCCACCAGGTCGTACCCGGCGACGCCCTTGATGGTGTTGCGGCCGACGCGCACCACTTCACCGCTCGGCAGCACCCACTCGAGCCCCAGCACGTAGTCGCGCGTCACGCCGTACTTGAGCGCGCTCGGGCCGCCGGCGTTCTCGGCGATGTTGCCGCCCAGCGTGCACGCCACGCCGGAGTTGGGATCGGGCGGGTAGAACAGCTGCTGCGACTCGACCTCGCGCTGGAGATCGGACAGCACCACGCCCGGCTGCACGGTCACGGTGAGATCGCCCGGCCGCACCGCGAGGATGCGGTTCATCTTCTCGAGCGAGAGGCACACCCCGCCGCGCGTGGGCAGCGAGCCGCCGCTCTTGCCCGTGCGGCCACCGACGGGAGTGACCGGCACGCCGTGCGCGGCGCAGGTGCGAATGACGTGGGCGACCTCGGCGCTGGTGGTGGGGAAGACCACCAGCTCGGGCGGGAAGCGCCCCTGGTCTGACTCGTCTTTCGACCAGAGGTCCTTCGCCTCGGCGTCGTCGCGCATGGTGAGGCCCGCCAGCGCGCGCTTCACCTGCTCGACGCTCATCGGCGCGCCTTCTTCTTCGCCTTGCCGTTCGCCGTGGGCTCGAGCCGCGCCCACAGCTCGGCGCGCAGGCGGTCTTGCCGCAGCACGCCCTCGTAGGCCTCGCTGAACGTCACCGCGCAGCGCTGCCCCTCGCCTCGCAGGCGGAAGCACGACTGCTCGGCGCGCACCAGGCACGCGGCGCCGCGGCTGCCCAGCTCGGTCACCAGCGCCTGCGCGACCTGCCGCGCGAGCTCTTCCTGCAGGATCAGGCGGTGCGCGAAGACGTCGACGAGCGCCGAGAGCCGGCCGAAGCCCACCACCTCGTGCCCGGGCACGTACGCGACGTGCGCCACGCCCGACCACGGCAGCAGGTGATGCGGGCACATCGAGCGGAAGTGCAGATCGGTCACCACGACGAGCTCGCGCCCGCTGCCCGCGGTGACGGGGAAACGATCGGCGAGCACCTCGCGCGCGCTGCGGCCGTAGCCCGCGAGGAACTCGTCGGCCCACGCATCGGTGACGCGGCTGGGCGTCTCGCGCAGGTTGGGGTCGGTCAGCGGCAGGCCCGCGGCGCGCAGGAAGTCCGTCACCGCGCGCTTCATGCCCGCGCGATCGACCTGCTTCACGGCGCGTTTGGCGGCGCGGCGGCTCATCTCACTTGCGGTAGGTGACGCAGTACTCCGGCGTTTCCCAGAGCATCAGTTCCTCGAGGCCCGGCACGAGCGGCTCGAGGCGTTCCCACATCCACACCACGATGTTCTCGGCGGTCGGGTTCTCGACGATGTCGTTCAGGTAATAGTGATCGACCTTCACCAGCACCTGGTCCCACACCGTCTTCTTCACCTCGTCGAAGTCGCGAATCATGCCGTCCTTCGGCTGGGGGCGACCGGCGAGCGAGACGCGCAAGACGTAGTTGTGGCCGTGCAGGCGCTTGCACGGGCCGTCGTAGAACGGGAGCTGGTGGGCGGCGCTGAAGTGGAAGTCCACCGAGAGCAACATCTTCATGACGTCGCGGGCAGTACACCGCGCTCGCCCCTGCGTCTACTGACCGCGCGTCAGAAGAAGCGCACCGGTTCTGGGCGGGTCAGCTTGCTCACCGGCACGTCGACCTCGACCTCGTCGGTGGGAATGAAAGCCGGCCGGTCGATGCACAGGAAGCTCTGCTCGACGTCGGTCACGTTCTCGTAGCGGTGGGCGAAGCCGCGCGGCCAGGTGTGCGCGAGACCGGCGGCCACCGGCTGCCCCTGCAAAAGGAAGCCGTCGCCCAGCACGAGCTCGGACTCGTCGAGGTGCTGGTGCACGTGGGTCGGCAGCACCGTGCGCGGGTGAATGCGCTCGCGGTACACGCCACATTCCTTCGTCTCGAACACCACGTCGACGAAGCCGAACGACTTGCTCTCGATCTTCAGCGGGAAGTCGGCGCGCGCCCGGCGGATCTCGAGGGTCGGCACCGCGGCCCCCGACAGCGCGACGAGCTTCGACAGGCGCACGTCGACTTCCTGCACCTGCGGGCGCGGGCAGTCGGCGCTCGGCGGGGCGAGGATCCACGCCGCGACCGCCTCGGCGGCCGACTCGAGCAGGCGGAAGCGGCTCGCGGTGAGAATGAAGCGCAGCTCGCCCAGCAGCCGCGAGTAGTCGACGGTCTGCGCGAGGCGGCCCTGGTGCGCGGCCTCACGGGTGTCGAAGTGCAGCGTCACGTCGAGCTCGACGGGCTGCGGCGTGTTTCGCTCGAAGTCGAACAGCCCGACGATGCAGTCGAACCGCATTCCGCGAAGAGAGAGGCGATCGAGGGGGCGCTGGCTCATGTGACGCTCAAGCCTCCGTCGACGCGGAGGGTCTGGCCCGTGATGTACGAAGCACGCGAAAGGAATGCCACTGCCCGCGCGACGTCGTCGGGGCTGCCTTCGCGCCGCAGCGGCACGCGCTGCAAGGTGCCGGTGCGCTGGTCGTCGGTGGTCTCGGCCGCCATCGCCACCGGCCCGGGAGCGACGGCGTTGACGCGGATCTTCGGGGCCAGCTCGAGCGCCCAGGCCCGCGTGAGTTGATCGAGCGCCGCCTTCGACGCGAGGTAGTGCGCGAAGAAGTGCGTGTCGGAATACGCGTGGCTCACGGCCATGTCGGTGATGTTGATGACGCAGCCGCGCCCGCTCTGCTCGAGCGTGGGCCGCAGCGCCTGGGTCAGCTCGAACGGCGCGAAGACGTTCACCTGGAACATCTTCTCGAGCTGCGCGCGCGTGACGTCGGCGAACGAGACGTGCTCGTAGGCGGCGGCGCTGTTCACCAGCACCTCCAGCTCGGGGACTCGCGCGGCGAGCGAGCGGGGGCCGTCGGGGCTCGAGAGATCGGCCGCTTCCACCCTGCCCTGGCGGCCGAGGGCCTCGAGCTCGCCGACGACCTGCCGGGCCGCGTCGACGTTGCGGTTGGCGTGCACGATGACGTCGAAGCCGGCGTGGCCGAGCGCGAGCACGATGGCGCGCCCCACGCGAATGCCGCCGCCGGTGACGAGCGCCCAGGCCACGTCAGTCGCTCGTTCCGAACAGGCCGCGCACCACGGCGGCGATGGCGAGCGGCGTGCCGACGCGCTCGTCGTAGAGCGGCGCGATCTCGTCGGCGAACTCGCGGGCGGTGCGAAAGCGCATCGCCGGGTCGACGTCGAACGCGCGCGCCACGAGGCCCTCGACGATCGCCGGCGCCTCCGGCCGCAGCGAGCGCACGGGGATGTAGTTCGAGCTGCGAATCGCGGCGAAGACCTCCTGCGGCGTCTTGCCGAGGAAGGGGCGCTGCAGCGTGAGCAGCTCGTAGAGCGTCACGCCGACCGCCCAAAGATCGATGGTCGGGTCGAGGTGCCCGCTGACGGCCTCGGGCGAGAGGTAGAACGGCTTGCCCATCACCTGGTCGGGGCCGACCTCGATCAGCGAGCGGGCGACGCCGAAGTCGCCGAGCACCAGCTCTCCGGTGCGCGAGACGAAGAAGTTCGAGGGCGACACGTCGCAGTGCACGATGCCCAGCGGCTTGCCGGTGGGGCCGAGCGCGTGGTGCGCGTAGTCGAGCGCGTCGAGCAGCGCGCGCGCGAGGTAGAGGGCGAAGTCGATGGGCCACGGCACGCGGGCCTGGCGGCAGCGCTTGATGATCTGCGCGACGTCGCGGCCGTCGATGAGATCCATCACGATGTAGATGTCGTCGGCGTCGCTGCCGACCTCGAGGGTCTGCACGATGTTGGGGTGGTGCAGGTGGCGCGACAGCTCGGCCTCGGCCGTGAACAAGCGCACTGCCTCTTCATCTTTGCGCAGCGCCGGCAGCAGCCGCTTCATCGCCAGCTCGCGGCCCTTGTAGCGGCCGGCGATCGCGCGCACGCGGTACACCTCGGCCATGCCGCCTTTGCCGAGCAAGCGGATGATCTCGTAGTTCCCCGTGCCCACCGGACGCTCAGCGGCCCTTCTTCTTCGCCGCGAGGAACGTGTCGGAGTAGAGCTGCTTGAAGTCCTTGTCCTCGCGGATCTTGTTGAAGTCGGGGTCGGTCGCGAGGCCTTCGACGAAGTTCGCCGCGCCGCCGAGCTTCACGGCCTGCCGCAACGACGCGATCGCCGCCTTCGAGTCACCCACCGCCACCTGGGCGCACGCGCGGTTGTAGTGAATCTGCGCGAGCATGCCGGCCGATTCCTTCTTGGTGGTCGCGGCGTTGAGCGCCTTGTCGACGTACTCGAGGCCGACCTGCGGGCGCCCGAGGCGAATCTCGGCGTTGCCGAACCCGAGCATGGTCTGCCACGGCGTCGGGTCGAGCTCGAGCGACCGCTTGAAGTGCTCGCGGGCGATGTCGAACTTGTTGTCGTCGATGGCCTTCTTGCCCGCGGCGAACTCTTCGGCGGCGATCTGCGTGGCGGTCTTGCCCTTCGACGCGATCAACATCGCCGAGTTGTCGTTCACCAGGCGCTGCTTTTCCTCGAGGGTCGCGGGGCGCAGGAAGAGCGAGTTGCGATCGAGCGCGCGGCTCGAGCAGCCGGAGTCGAGGTGGATGAACGCCGCGATGGAGTCGACGTGGTAGACGCCGAGCATCGGGTAGGTCTTCTGCGCGCAGCCGTTGCCTTCCTGGCAGAGCGTGACCGAGCCGACGAACACGCCGCCTTCGAAGGTGCCGCTGACCACCTGGGTGTCGGGCGGGAAGATGCACTGCTGCGACTGGCGCACCTTGCCGATGACCTTGCCGTCGAGCACCGAGAACTCGACGAGGCCCAGCTCACCGACCTGGTAGACGCCCGAAAGGACGGGGGTCGGGGCGGCGACGGCGACCGAAGGGGCGAGCGTCCCAAACGCAAACCAGACGACCCCGGTCAACAGCCCCACGCGCTTCATCTGAGACTCGACGTTAGCACCTTGAAACCGGAGCGAGCTTTCTTATGATCGTGGCTCGAAAGGAACTTTCACGGGCTGTTCCCTGCGGGGTGCGTGATGCTCGATTGACGCTCGAACCGATACAAAACAAACGGGGGTTGTCTCGTCCCAACCGGGTGCAAGCCCTCCTCGCAAGAGAGAGGGACGCCGAAGGGCGGGCAGATCGCCTCCACCTGAACCACCACGGTTCAGCCCAGGTCGAGACACACGGCTCATGGCGGGGAACGTTTCATCAGCAGGCGAGGTGGTCGCGCGGCTGAAGGGCGAAGCAAGGGCGGCGGCGGAAGCGCGGCGCAGATCACTCAGTCAGCAAGTGGTGCTCGAGTGGGGCGGTGAGGTGCAGGCGCATCTCACCGCCCTGCCGTTTCTTGCAGGGCCTGGCGGCGTGGTCGCCGTCTACGAGGCCCAGTCGTTCGAGGTGCCGCTCAGCGACTTCATCGCCGCGGCCGGCGCACGCGGCATGACCTGCGTCTTCCCCCGCGTGGCGAAGGGCGAGCGCGTGTTGAGCTTTCACGACATGCGCGGGCAGGACTGGGCGAGTGGACCGCTCGGCTTGCGGCAGCCGAAGGCGAGCACACCCGCGACGCCGCTCGAGGCGATCGACGTCTTCATCGTGCCCGGAGCGGCCTTCACGCGTGACGGGCGGCGGCTCGGGCGCGGCGGCGGCTACTACGACGCGACGCTCGCGCGTCGCCGGCCGAGCGCGATCACCGTCGGGGTGTGCTTCGACCTCAACGTCGTCGCCGACCTGCCCACCGAGCCGCACGATCAGCGCGTCGATTGGTTGGCGACCGAGCGCGGCGCCGCACGCATGCGTTAGAGATCGTTCGTGGGCTTCGAAGATCGCAGACAGTTTCCCCGCTTCCCGTGCCGCTTCATCGCGTGGGTCGAGGGTCCGCGCGGGCCGATGAAGGGCACATGCACCGACCTCTCGCTGGGCGGGGCCTTCATCGACGGTGTGCTGCTCAACGTCGACGCGCCCACCACGATGACCATCGAGTTCCCGGGCGCGAAGCTGGTGGTGCAGGCGCAGGTGCGGCGCGCGTCGACGCAGCCGAAGGGCGTGGGCGTGCAGTTCATGCGGCTCGAGCCGCAGCACCTCGCGACGCTGCAGCGCTTCGTGCGCTGAGTCGCATCAGAAGCGCTGCCGCGGCAGGGCGACGAAGGCCTCGAGAAAGGCGAGCAGCCGTGCTGACTCGGCGACGCGCGCACCAGCTTCGCCGCCTCATTCGGCAGACGACGGTCGTCAGGCCTGCCGTTGCACGGTGCTGCGCCGCGCAAAGGCGACCCCGACCATCTGGATCACCGTGAACAGCGCAGGGACGGCGAAGGTGGCCATGCTCTCGCGCATGCCGATGCCGATCGGTCGGGCAGCGTCGGAGAGCGACACGGCGGGGTCACTGAGCACGCTCAAGCTGCGCACCAGCCCGAACAAGAAGAAGACCGCCGCGAGAAGGAGGTTCATTGGCACCAGCGCCTCTGCCACTGGCAACAAGGCGAGCCGCCCGCGCGCGCGGCCCTCGATCGCGCACAACACCAGCGTCGCCGCGGAGATCGCCGCCGAGACCAGTACTGCCGGGCCGAAGGCACGGGCGTCGTCGGGCAGCAGCCGAACGAACTGCACGACCGCCGAGCCCACCATGCCCAACGCGATCGACACCACCACGGTCGAGGCGGTCCGGAGCCGTCGCGATGCCGACTCGGCGATCGAGTTGGCGAGGAAGGCCTCGAGCCGCCGCGCGACGTCGGTGGCGCTCGGTGGCCGCGCCGCGGGATCGACCGACAGCGCCTCGTCGCACAGCGCGATCAGCGCTTCCGGCGCCCCCCTGGCCAGCGAAGCGGTCGGCGGGCGACGCCCGGCGCGCGCGGCGTCGAGCGCAGCCTCAACCGAGTCGGCCACGTAGGGAGCGCGCCCGGTGAGCAACTCGAAGAGGATCGCCCCGAGCGCGAAGACGTCGGTGCGCGCATCGGTGGCGGACGAGTCGCCGCGCGCCTGCTCCGGCGCCATGTAGGCCGGAGTGCCGAGCACCTCGCCGTGAATCGTCGGCGCGGGCGTGGCGTCGAGCGCACCGGGCTTGACGAGCCGAGCGAGGCCCCAGTCGAGGAGCACCACCTCACCGTGCGTGCCCAGCACCACGTTCTGCGGCTTCACGTCGCGGTGCACCACGCCGTGCTCGTGCGCGAACCCCAGGGTGTGAGCCAACTGCACCACGCGAGGCAGCAACGAGAGGCGCCGCGCGGCGTCGGCCTGGTGGAGCGCGTCGGCGAGGGTCTGCCCCGCGACCCGACGCATCGTGAAGTACGGCCCCCGCTCGGTCTTGCCGCGCTCATAGACCGCCACCACGCCGGGGTGCTCGAGGTTGGCCGTGACGCGAGCCTCGAGCTCGAAGCGCGCGACGGCGTCGGCCGAGGCAGTGCCCTTGAGTTCCTTGAGCGCGACGGTGCGACCGAACTGGAGATCGCGGGCGAGGAGCACGCGACCCATGCCGCCCTCCCCGACCGTCCCGGTGATCTCGTAGCGGCCCAGGCCGCTGGGCACCGTCGCGTCGCTGCTGGCGGTGGGTCGACCAGACTGCAGCGTGTCTTCTGAGCCACTCACGGGATCACCTCCGTGCGAACACCCACGTGTAGACGCCATCGCCAGCCTGCGGCGCGAAGTGGGCCTCGGTGAGCGCACCGGCCAGGCAGCGATCGAGCAGGTA
This sequence comes from Myxococcaceae bacterium, assembly GCA_046351675.1. Lineage (GTDB taxonomy): Bacteria > Myxococcota > Myxococcia > Myxococcales > Myxococcaceae > Archangium_A. The sequence goes on along the minus strand of JAXLYB010000006.1, from coordinate 225,470 downwards.
GTCGGCCGCGGTGACGCCGTCAGACATCGTCGCCGTGACCCACGCTGCCTTCACGAAGCCATCGTCACCGACGCGGAAGCGGAACGTGCGCCCGCCACCGATGGTGGTGCGCCGCGCGAGCGCCGCGTCCCAACACGCCGAGACCTTCGAGGCGACGAGCTGCAGGCGTTCCTTCACCATCGAGGGGTCGAGCGCCGCGCCCGTGCTCGGCCCGACGGGCGGGCTGTAGAGCGCGACGTCGCCTTCCAGCGCGGGCGCGTGGGCGAGATCGGGGAACGAGAAGAAGAGCTCCCGCGCCGAGGGCCAGGCGGTCGCCGAGAGCACCGCTTCGACGCACCGCTCGGAGTCGGACATCGTCGAGGGCAAGGTGCGCACCTCGAAGCCCGGCGTGTGGCGCACCACGAAGCGCGTCGAGGGCCGCAGCGGGCCGCCCTTCGAGAGGCAGGCCGCGACGAGGGGTGCCGGGTCGACCAGCCCGCGCTCGGGGCCGAAGCGCGAGGGCGAGAGCAGCTTCACCCACGCCAGCGCGGCCCAGCCGTCGATGGGCTGCTCGGGCGGCTTCACGTCGAGCGAGGTGGGCCGGCGCGGCCACTGCACGCTGGTGGCCAGCTCGCGCAGGCAGCGCCCGGTGGAGTTGCTCGCGCCGTCCTTGGCCTCGAAGAGCACGTCGTTGGCGTCGGCGAAGGTCAGCGTGACGTGCGAGGTGGGCAGCGCGTCCTGGGGCCAGCAGACGGCGAAGGCCGCCTGCGGGTCGAGGGTCGGCGCGGTGGTCTCGACGAAGCGCGCCCCGCCCTGCGCGGCCGAGGGGCCGGTGCAGGACGCGAGCAGGCAGCCCAGCGCCACTGTCAGGCAGGCGCGCACCGCGCTCAGAACACCAGGCGCAGCGGGTGCTCGAGGAGCGTGCGGAGCTCCTGTAGGTACTGCGCACCGACGGCCCCGTCGATGACGCGGTGATCGCCCGAGAGGGTGATCGACATCATCTGGCGAATGACCATCTGGTCGTTGCGCACCACGACCTTCGGCTCGACGCGGCCGACCGCGAGGATCGCGGCCTGCGGCGGGTTGAGCACCGCGATGAACGAGTCGATGCCGAACATGCCGAGGTTCGACACGGTGATCGAACCGCCGGTGTATTCCTCGGGCTTGAGCGCCTTCTTCTTCGCGCGCTCGGCCAGCTCGCGCACCTCGGCGGCGATCTCGGCGAGGCCCTTCTGGTCGGCGTCGCGCACGAGGGGCGTGATGAGCCCGTCTTCGATCGCCACGGCCACGCCCACGTCGACGGTGTGCAGCTGCTGAATGTGGTCGCCCGCGAAGACCTGGTTGATGCGCGGGAAGCGGCGCACCGCCATCGCGGTCGCCTTCACCACGATGTCGTTCACCGAGACCTTGAGCTCCTGTGCCCTGGCCTCGTCGCGAATCTTGAGCGCCTGGTCCATCTCCACGTCGATGGTCAGGTAGAAGTGCGGCACGCCAGGCTTCACCTCGGTCAGCCGCTGCGCGATCACCTTGCGCATCGTCGTGACGGGCAGCGCGTCGGGCGCCTGGCGCACCCCCGGCGTCGCGCGGAAGATCGGCGCGGCCTTCTTCGTCGACTTCGCGGCGCCGTTCGCAGCAGGAGCGGCCATCGCCTCTTCGACGTCACGCTTGATGATGCGGCCGTTGGGGCCGGAGCCTGCGAGGTGCGCGAAGTCGAGGCCCTGCGTCTCGGCCATCTTGCGCGCGAGCGGCGAGATGCGCACGCGCTCGGCCGGCGCCGCGACGGCGACGGGAGCCGCGACGACGGGCTTCGGCTTCGGAGGCACCACTGCGCTCGGCGCAGGTGCCACGGCGACGGGGGCCGGTGCAGCGGCGGGCTTCGCAGCGGCGACGGGCGCGGGCGCCGGGGCGTCGGGGATCGCCTCACCGGGCTTGCCGAGCCAGCCGATCACTCCGCCGATGGGCGCGGTGCTGCCACCCGGCACGAGAATCTTGAGCAGCGTGCCCGAGTCGGTCGACTCGATCTCGAGGTTCGACTTGTCGGTCTCGCACTCGGCGATCGCGTCACCGGAGTTGACCTTGTCGCCTTCCTTCTTGAGCCACTTGGTGATCCGCCCTTCCGACATGGTGGGCGACAGCGCCGGCAGCTGAATTGCGATGGGCATGGGTCTTTGGTTTCGAAGTCAGCGGTAGAGGACCTTGTTCACCGCTTCGATGACGCGGGGAACGGACGGCTGGATCAAGCGCTCGAGGTTCTCGGCGTAGGCCATGTTGACGTCGAGGCCGGTCACGCGCTGCACGGGCGCGTCGAGATCGTCGAACAGCTCGCGGTGGATGAAGTCGGACACGTGGCCGCCGAAGCCGGCGTAGCCCCACCCTTCCTCGAGGATCACCACGCGGTTGGTCTTCTTCACCGACGCCGCGATCGCCTCTTCGTCGAGCGGGCGAATGGTGCGCAGGTCGAGCACCTCGACGTCGATGCCCTGGTCGGCCAGCTGCTGCGCCGCCGGCAACGCGACGGCGGTCAGCATGCGCGACCAGGTGATGAGGGTGACGTCGTTGCCCGGCCGCTTGATGTCGGCCTTGCCGATGGGGATGACGTACTCGCCGTCGGGCACCTCGCCCTTGGTGCCGTAGAGCAGCTCGGCTTCCATGAAGACGACCGGGTTGTCGTCGCGAATGGCGGCCTTCAGCAGGCCCTTCGCGTCGGCAGGAGTGCCGGGCATCACGACCTTGAGGCCGGGGAAGTGCGCGTAGTTCGCCTCGAGCGCCTGCGAGTGCTGCGAGCTCAGGCGGCCGCCGGCGCCGTTGGGGCCACGAATGACGATCGGGCACCGCAGCTGGCCGCCCGACATGTGGCGCAGCTTGGCGGCGCTGTTGACGATCTGGTCCATCGCGAGAATGGCGAAGTTCCAGGTCATCATCTCGATGACGGGGCGCAGGCCGACCATCGCGGCGCCGACGCCGAGGCCACCGAAGCCCAGCTCGCTGATGGGGGCGTCGACCACGCGGGCGCTGCCGAACTTCTCGAGCAGGCCCTTCGACACCTTGTACGCGCCGTCGTAGCGGGCGACCTCTTCGCCCATCAGGAAGACGCGGGGGTCGCGGGCCATCTCTTCGGCCAGCGCCTGGTTCAACGCTTCGCGGTATTGCAGCTCAGCCATGGCTTCAGGCCGCTCCCTTCTTCTTCACGGGGGCGGGGCGCTCGCGCTTGGGCGCCCCCTTCGGCTCGAGTTCCCAGGTGACCTTGAAGTCGGTGGGGAACTGCGGCCACTTCACGTCCTTCGCGCCGAGCACGCGCTCGCGCGGCTTCACGTCGGCCTCGCCCTCTTCGACGAGCCCGTCGGTCCACACGTCGGAATCGGGCGGGAGCGGCGACGCGTCGGCGAACGCCAGCGCCTTCTCGACGATCGCCTTTTCCTCTTCGTCGATCTGGTCGAGCTGGGCCTGGGTGATCTTCTTGCCCATCAGCACCTTGCCGAGCGTGAGGATCGGGTCGCGCTGCTTCTCTTCTTCGACCTCTTCCTTGGTGCGGTAGGTCGCCGCGTCGGACATCGAGTGGCCGCGGAAGCGGTAGGTGTAGCACTCGAGCAGCACCGGGCCGTTGCCGGCGCGGATCCACTCCGTCAGTTCCTTCACCTTCTCGTAGACGGCGACCACGTCTTGCCCGTCGACCGACTCGCCGCGCATGTTCCAGCCCGGCGCGCGGAGGTGGATGTCGGGCACCGAGGACACGCGCGCGATGTCGGTGCCCATGCCGTACTTGTTGTTCTCGACGACGTAGAGCACCGGCAGCTTCCACTTCACCGCCATGTTGAACGTCTCGTGCATCGCGCCCTGGTTGGCCGCGGCGTCGCCGAAGCTGCACACCGTGACGCGATCTTCGTTGCGGTACTTCGAGGCGAACGCGAGGCCGGCCGCGAGCGGAATCTGGCCGCCGACGATGCCGTAGCCGCCGTAGAAGCCGTGCTCGATGTCGAAGAAGTGCATCGAGCCGCCCTTCCCCTTCGAGTAGCCGCCGTCACGGCCGTAGAGCTCGGCCATCAGCATGCCGGGGTCGGCGCCGCGCACGAGCGGGTGCACGTGGTCGCGGTAGCCGGTCATCACCCAGTCTTGCGGCTGGAGCGCCTCGTTGATGCCGACCACCACGGCCTCCTGGCCGATGTAGAGGTGGCAGAAGCCCTGGATCTTCTTCAGGCCGTACGCCTGGCCGGCTTTTTCCTCGAAGCGCCGCGAGAGCAGCATCTTCCGGTACATCGTGAGCAGTTGATCGGTGCTGGCCAAAACTGGCTCCTTCCTCGTGAGTCAGGTCTGCGGGCGGTTCAACTAATACGCGAAGTGCGGAATCGACACGCAACGTTCGTTCAGCGGCACATCTCGCCCCGAATGGTCGGTAGCGAGGTGCACGGGAATCGCGCGGCCGAACTTCACCGCGTAGTCGTTGATGTGGGTGGGCTCGTTGTCGAACGCGGCGAGCACGGTGCCCATGGCGCGCAGGTCGTCGTGGGTCTTGGTCTTGAACGCGTCGTCGTTGTCCTGGAGCTTCGGCTTCATCAGCAGGCGCACGTGGCCGCCGGTCGACGGCATCGGCATGCCGCACCGCTCGAGGCACGCCTCGGTGCCCTTGCGCATGCCCTCGTGGCGGCCGGTGACGTAGATGACGCGCGCCTTGCTGCGATCGAGCGCGTGCAGGTAGCGCGGGGCGCCGACGATCTCGACGTCGTCGACGCAGTACTTCGAGGTGAAGAAGCGCGCCTGCCAGAAGCTCTTGAGCTCCGGGTACATCGCGTCGGCCTCTTGCTGCGAGAAGCCGCACGAGGTCACCGCGCCGCGCAGGTCCCACCCGCTGGTGAAGTGCCACGCCTGGCAGCCTTCGAGGGCGCCGCGGCCGGTGGCCTTGCCGAACTCGCGCACGATGCGCGCCTGGCGGGGGCGGTTGTCGAAGACGGTCGAGTCGAGGTCGAACACCAGCAGCCCGGTGCGCTTCGCCTTGGCGGCGAGCGTGAGGATGCGGTCGAGCGTCTTGTGCCAGTTGACCTGCACGCGGGGGAGGAAGTCGGTCATGAAAGGGTCCGCAAAATCGGGAGCGGGCGCTCTAGCGTGAACCCACCCCGCTGCCAGCCTGAAAAACGGTGACTTGGTGCGTCAACGACGACCCGGGAATCGGGGCTCGAACGACCAGCGGGCATGGGGCGCGTACTGCGAGCGGTCGGGGGGCTGTTGCTGGTGGCCGGCTGCCACCACGCGCCACCCACGCCCACGCCCACCGCGCCGACCGCCGCCGAGCGCCGTCAGCAAGACTTCGCGAGCTGGGTGACGCGGGTCGAGGCCATTCCCCAGTGCTTCGCACCGGAATGGGGAGACGCGCAGCCCCTCGACGCGACCGAGGTGGTCGGCGGCGAGACGGTGCACGTGAAGGGGAAGCTCGCGGTGATCGAGCTCGACTGCCGAGAGTTCATCGATGACCTCCTCCTCCTGCGGCCCGGACCGACGAGCTGGCGCCAGCTGAACCCGCACGAGCGCTGGTCGCTGGCCGAGATCGAGGCGCTGGTGTCCGACGGCGAAGAGCGCGGCTGCGGGGTGGTGCTCGGGGTGCGCGCGGGCGCGAAGGAATTGGCGATCGAAGACCCGTTCGACCCCTGGCGACCGTGGGCGCTGGGCGATGCGCGCGTGCTCGACGACACGCTGGGCGGCGTCGAGGCGATCGTCTTCGGCGTGGTCGAGGTGGGCAACGGCAAGCATGGCATCGTGAGGGTCGATCGCGTGTGCCGCGCCCCGCTGCCGCCGCTCGAGCTCTACGTGCCACCCGACTCAACCGAGCGGTGGCCGCTGCTCACCGCGCTCCGGCACCTCGCCGACGAGCCCCGCGTGCCCCGCTTTCGACGCAGGGGCGCGCTGCGCGCCGAGTTCGAGCTGGTGCGAGGCGACCCGGTGGCGGCTCGCCGCGTGGCCGAGCGGCTCGAACGTGAGTTCGGCGACGCGACCGCCCGCACGAAGCTCGAGGCGCGCTGATGTTTCAGCGGCAGAGCGTCTCGACGTTGGTGTCGACGCCCGGCTCGACGCGCAGCACGATGGTCTGCGCCTCACTGCCGGCGAACGCGCCGTCGCGCTGCGCGCACGTCGACTGCCCCGCGGCGGGAATGAGCCGCACGGTGACGTCCCCCGGGGTGACGTTGGCGAAGAAGATCAGCCCCTGGTCGTCGGCGCCGGCGCGGTCTTTGACGAGCTTGCCGCCCACCGAGAAGAAGCGCTGGGCCTGCGGCTGACCGACCAACTCGGCCGAGACGCCCGCGACGTGCGAGACGTCGTTGAGCCAGATCAGCCCGGTGCCGGTCGACCACGTCGCGCCCACCTCGGCCAACGCCGCCGGGTAGTAGCCGTCGGTCGCGATCGAGAAGTCGAAGTGCGAGTCGCGGCCGTCGCGCACGCGAAGGTAGTTGACGGGCACGTGCCCCGCCTTCTGCGCGGTGAGCGTGTACGCCGCGCCGAGATTGAGCTTCGCGCGGCTCAAGTCGAAGTGGCCCTTCGCGTCGGTGGTCGCGCAGTCGGCGGTCTCGCGAATGCACGTCTCGACGCCCTCGAGCGGCGGCGCAGCCTGGTCGACGTCGAGCTTGCGCCACACGCCCTGCACGCCCGCGTCACAACCGAACGACGCATACGCGAACACCGCGACCACGGCTCGACGCATCATCGAGACCTCCGGGGAGCTGGTTCAACGACCGACGGCGATGGGCGGCTGCGACGGGCTCTGGACCGGCACCGGGGCCGGCTTCGTCTCGGCGACGACGGTCTCGGGCACCAGCTCGGTCATGCGCTTGATGCCGTTGCGATCGAGCGTGAGCCGCATCAGCCGCACGGTGGTGCGCTGGTGGCGGCCGTCGTCGACCATGAAGCGGAAGGCGAGATCGACGCGGTACGCCTTGGCCATCTGCAGCTTGCCGACCGAGAAGTCGTCGAGGTCGACGTAGTCGAGCGCGTATTCCGGGTCGTCCATGTCGTGGAGGAGCCGGTCGACGTTCAAGCGAATGATGTCGGTGACGCCGGACACGAGGCCGTCGGCGATGCGCGGCAACATCTCGCTCTCGAGCACGATCTTCTTGCGGTAGCGAATGACCGTCTCGGCGAGCTCACCCTGCGCGACCGTGACCAGGTCGTCCTGCGCGCGGAGCTTCTTGATCTCGGGCGGCACGACGACGTTGGCGTCGTAGTCGATCTTCTCGCGGCACACGCCGACCTCGTCTTGCGTCACCGGGTCGACGATGCGGGTGGTGCGCTCGTAGAGGAACTTGCCCGCGTAGCTCGCCAGGAGCCGCCGCAGCGCTTCCTTCATGCGGTCCTTGAACATGTAGCCGACGACGGCGAGCACGAAGAAGTTGAACGACGCCTGCGGGTAGCGCGACTGCGCGAAGAGACCGACGCCCAGCGCGAAGGCCATCGAGCCACCGGCGGCGATCGCGAACAGCACCTCTTCCCAGCCCTTGCGCGTCGAGCTGCGCGCGACCTTGAGGAAGAGGATGTTCATGCAGAACTTCTTCAGGAAGCCGAGGCGGTGCGAGTACTCCTCGTTGTCGCCCGAGGCGTCGAGCACCGACGACATCTGGCGAGCCTTGCGGTAGCTCTCGTCGCCGATCACCACGTCCATCAGCTCGCGGCGCAGCTCGACGTACACGCCCGAGCGGGGCATCGCTTCCATCTGCACCACGATGCGGCGGAAGAACTGCTCGACGATCAAGCTCAGGTACTCGTCGACCAACCGCAGCGCGGCCTCGGCCTTGGTGCCCAGCTGGTACTTGCTGCTGAGCTGCGCGCTGGTGCTGCGGTAGCGGCGCAGGATCTCCTGCGTCGCTGAGATCGACTTGCGAGAGAGCGAGAGCAGGTGCTCGGGCGAGTCGGGCGGCGCACAGCGATCGGTCTCAGACCCGCGCAGCAGCACCGCGCATTCCTGCTTCATGCCGCGGGCAAAGCGCCGCAGCGCCCCGCGCGTCACGCAGGCGAGCATCTTGGCGTCGTAGACGAGCTCGGCGACGGGCCCCAGCAGCCCGAGCTGGATGCGCTGCTCGAGCTGGGTCAGCGGCGAGTGCGAGCCGCTCAAGATCTCGTCGAACGACAGCACCGGGGTCTTGAGGCGAACGTAGTTGTGGAGGTCGGCGTAGAACTGCTCCCGCGTCCACGTGTCGCAGTCGATGTTGAGGCTCTTCGGCAGGAAGAGGATCGTCTCGACGAGGTACTCAGATTCCGGGTCGGTGCCGTTGGGCTGGTACTCGAGCTTCAACTCGAACTGCTTGCTGTCGTGAATCTCGACTTTGGTGTCGAAGAGTTCGCTCGAACCGTCTGCCACCCCTCGAAGATATGTGACAATCGTGTGACGTCACAATCCCCGCGCGCCGCGTTCCCGTTGACCGGTGGCTGGTGGTGTGAAACGTGCCCGCGCCGTGGACGCCTTGCCGCAGTGGTTGTCGAACCTGCTCCCGATCGTGCTGTTGCTCGGGGCGATCGCGCTGGCGTTGGCGCGCATGCCGAAGGTCGAGCTGGGGCACAGCGAGGCGTTCAAGCGCCGTCGCTTCCTCAACTGGTTCCCGCTCGGCCTCACCTACGCCTTCCTCTACTTCGGCCGGTACAACGTCAACGAGCTGACCTCGGCGCTCGGCGCGAAGACCGACAACAAGGCGTTCGCGATCATCTTCACCGCCGGCACGATCATCTACGGCGTGTCGTTCGTGGTGAACGGGCCGCTCACCGATCGGCTCGGTGGCCGCATCACCATGCTGCTCAGCTCGGCCGGCGCGGCCGTGGCGAACCTGCTGATGGCGCTGGTGGTGTGGCTCAACGTGGCGAAGGAATGGACGCCCCCGGGCGGCCTCGTGCTGTGGCTCTCGGTGCTCTACGGCCTCGACATGTACTTCCAGAGCTTCGGCGCGGTCTCGATCGTCAAGGTGAACGCGGCGTGGTTCCACCTGCGTGAGCGCGGCGTGCAGGGCGGCGTGTTCGGCATCTTGATCTCGCTGGGCATCTACTTCGGCTACGACTGGTCGCGCGCGATCGCCAAGGGCTTCCCCGGCGAGCCGTGGCACGTCGCGCTGATCCCCGGCGTGGTGCTGATCGGCGCCTTCCTGCTGACGTGGTTCCTGGTGCGCGACACGCCGTCGCAGACCGGCCACCCCGACTTCGAGGTCGGCGACGCGTCGGGCCACATCGACGACAAGGCCAGCGTCGCGCAGGTCTTCACCAAGATGCTCACCCACCCGGTGATCCTGGTGATCGTCGGCATCGAGTTCTGCACCGGCTTCCTGCGGAACGGGGTGATGAGCTGGTACCCGAAGTTCAGCAAGGCCGTCTCGTGGTCCGACGACTTCGTGTCGAAGAACTGGGGCCTGCTGCTCTGCGTGTTCGGGATCATCGGCGGCATGATGGCCGGCGTGATCAGCGACCGCGTCTTCCACTCGCGGCGCGGCCCGGTCGCCTCGGTGCTCTACGGCGGCATCACGCTCGGCGCGATCGCGATGTACTTCGGCCTGACGCACCAGTGGGTCGGCTGGGTGCTGGTCTTCATGGCGCTCAACTACGTCGGCGTGCACGGCATGCTCAGCGGCACGGCGAGCGCCGACTTCGGCGGCAAGAAGAACACCGGCGTCGCGGTCGGCATCATCGACGGATTCGTCTACCTGGGCACCGGTCTGCAGACGCTGCTGGTCGGCATGCTCGTGCCCGAGGGTGATGCCGCGAAGTCGCCGGCCAACTGGCTCAACTGGCCGCTCGCGATGGTGCCGGTGGCGGTCATCGGCCTGGTGCTCTGCAGCCGCGTGTGGAACGCCAAGCCCCAGTCGGCCGCGGCGGCGCATTGACGTTCTTCGATTCCATCGGGCTCGCGCCGGGCCGCATTCACCTCGCCCCGAAGAAGCTCTCGTACCGCGTCGGCGACACCATCGCCGGCACCCTGAAGCTCGAGCTCGACAAGCCGCTCGAAGGCCAGCGCCTGGTGATCGCCTTGAGCGCGCGGCAACGCAGCGTGGGCTTGAGCCCCACCGGCAACGGCGTGCAGCTGACGATGCGCAACGACGAGGTGTTTCGCTTCGAGCGCGAGCTCGGTGGCGCGCGCACCTGGCGCCCGGGCGAGTCGGTGCCCTTCGCGCTGAAGATCCCCACCGGGTGGGACGAGGCGGGCGTGTCGGCCCCCGGCGGGCTGATCGGCGACGTGACGCGCGCGCTGTCGTTCCTGGCGCACCTCAAGCGGTTTCCGCTGACGTGGACCTTGTCGGCGGTGCTCGAGCGCGAGTGGCTGTCGATCAACCCGCGCGGCGAGGTGCAGCTGGAGGTCGAGCTGGACACGGCGGCGGCGAAGAAGCCCCGGGCGAAGGCGAAGCGCACCGTGAAGAAGAAGCCGTCGACGCCGAAGAAGAAGCCGTCAGGTCGAGCTCCACGTCGATGACGTCGACGTGGCGGCCTTCGCGGCCTGCTGCTGCGCGAGGAAGCGACCCAGCGCCAGCTCGGTCTTGGCGTCTTGAATCACGCCGTCGGCGATCGCCTTCTGCACCGCCGCGACGCTGCGCCAGCTGATCGCCCCGCCCTCTTCCATCGGCGTGCCGTCTCCGGGCGCGGGCTCGGGCTCGAGGCCCGTGACGTCGACCGCGGTGAGGAAGATCTTCTCGCTCAAGATGCCGGGCGCGACGAAGAACGGCGCCCCGAGCGGCTGCACCCGCGCCGGGTCGACCACGTAGCCCGCCTCTTCGTGCACCTCGGCGGCCGCGCGCGCGCGCACGCCGGCTTCGCCGACGTCGGCCTCTTCCATCACGCCGGCGACGATCTCCTCGCAGAAGAGGTGCGTGCGGCCATCGGGCACGTTGGGCACCTTGTCTTTGCGGAAATACGCGGCGGGCCGGAGGTTCTGCCGCGTGAGAATTTCGAGGTGGCCCGCTGCCCCGCGGCGCCACACGAGGCATGCGACCGCGTCGAGGCGGGGGCGATCGACCACGTCGACGCGGTAGACCGCCGAGTGGCTGCCGTCAGATCGCACGTTTCGCACGCGCAACCGGCGAACGTGCAAGAAGCCCTCGTCGCAGCGGCCGGTGGCGGTGAAGTCTTCGACCACGTCGAGCTCGGTGACCGTCGGTTCAGCCATGGAAGCACCGCTTTACCAGAGGCGCGCACACGCGTATGTGCCTGCCTCGTCGCCCGGCCCCCTCATCGGTGTTCGTCAGATGAAGAAGACTCCTTCTGCTTCCCGCAGCTTGCGTTCACTGGCGACTTCATGGACGAGGCGCGTGGCGCTGCTCGCCCTGGTGTGCGGCGCCGCCACGCAGACGTCGTGCCTGCCGACGCTCGAGGGCTACGACATCGATCTGCGCGGCCAGCAGGTGCGCTTCACCTTCCTCCACACGTCGGACATCCACTCGCGCCTGCTGCCGTACGACTTCAACCCGCTGAAGACCGACGTCGACCTCGGCCTGATTCCGGAAGCGGGCCCGTTCGGTGGCGCGACGCGCATGGCGGCGCTGGTGCAGCGCGAGCGCTCGAAGTCTGACCGCGTGCTGCACCTCGACAGCGGTGACAGCTTCCAGGGCGCGCCGATCTTCAACGTGAACCTCGGCGAGGTCGAATACAAGTTCCTCTCGAGCATGCACGTGGACGCCGCGGTGATCGGCAACCACGAGTTCGACGCCGGCGCCGCGAACTTCACCAAGCAGGCACGCGACAACGCGAAGTTCCCGGTGCTGATCGCGAACTACCAGTGGGAGGACTATTCGCAGTCAGGCAGCAACGCGACCGCGCTCTACACGTTCCCCTACACCATCAAGAACGTCGAGGGCGTGAGGGTCGGCATCATTGGCCTGGGCAACTTCGGCTCGCTCAACTCGATCGTCGAGCAGGGCAACTCGCTGCAGGTCATTCCCCTCGAGCAGAACGAGATCACCCGCAGCTACGTCGAGTTCCTGCGCAACTCGGTCGACCTGATCGTCATCACCAGCCACGCCGGCCTCACCGAAGACCAGCAGCTCGTGCAGGGCTACGACGCCTATTACGAGTGGAGCCTCGCCAAGCGCTTCGTCGAGCGCGAGGCCAACCCGTGGACGGTGCTCGAGCGGTTCGGCGCCGAAGACGACCCGACCTCGGTGGTGCACGTGCAGATTCCCGGCGTCGAGGGCATCGACGTGATCCTCGGCGGGCACCTGCACATCGTGCTCAACCCGCCGCAGCTCCTCACCGACCCCAACGGCCGCAAGGTGATCTTGAGCCACGGCGGCGCGTTCTCGAAGTACGTCAACCGCATCGACGCGGTGCTGCAGATGCCCGACGCGAAGAACGGCCTCGAGGGCGCGGAGATCAGCACCTTCGACTTCAAGGTCTTCCCCATCGACTCGCTGTGGTGCAGCGAGGGCCTGCACGACTACTACCGCTCGCAGTTCTGGGCGCCGGGCACCTTCATGGCCGACCCGAAGGTCGCCGACGGCGTCGCCGCCTGCAAAGAGGTCGAAGACCGCAACACCACGCAGCTGCTGATGCCGTACATCACCGACCTCGACGTGAAGCTGAACCTGAGCTCGCTGTTCGCGTTCGCGCCGCGCGACATCGCCCGCCGCAACAACTCCACCGGTGGCGACAGCCCGCTGGGCAACATCGCGGCCGACTCGATGCGCCGCCGCCAGGGCGTCGAGGCCGAGGTCGCGGTCACCAACTCGCTGGGCATTCGCGACAACCTCTACGCCGGGCCGCTCACGCAGGAAGCGATGTTCAACGTGTTCCCGTTCGAGAACACCATCAACATCATGTTCCTCAGCGGCCGCGAGATGCAGGAGATGTTCGACTTCATCGCCGAGCGCTCGTCGGACCGTGGCTGTGCGTCGCAGGCGCAGATTTCCGGCGCGCGCTTCACGATGGACTGTGCGCAGGTGCAGCTCAACCGGCTCCGCACGCCGTGCGATCCCGCGGGGGACGCGAGCGAGTGCCCCGCCGGTGATCGCACCGATCGCGCGCCGTGGCAGTGCCTGACCGACGACACGTCGTCGACCGGTGGCCGCTGCTGGGCGCACCCGGGCACACACATCACCATCAACGGCTACGACCTCAACCTGAACGAGACGTACCGCGTGGCGGTGAACGACTACATCGCGCGCGGCGGCTCGGGCTTCCTGGTGCTCAAGCGCAACACCACGCGCATCGAGACCGGCATTCCGCTGCGCGACTCGCTGGTCGGCTACATGACCAACTTCTGCAGCTGCGACGAGGTGCTGACGGGCAACACCGACGCCAACGGCAACATCATCGGCAAGAAGGGCCAGCCGTGCGGTGAGCGCGACCCGCTCGACCCCTCGCACTGGATCGTCGATCAGCAGGAGGTCTCGTTCTGCAAGGCGGCCCTCGACTTCCGCGACTCGCTCTACGCGCCCCGCGGCCCCTGCAGCTGTTACGACATCTACCGGCAGGACCAGGCGACCTGTCAGAACGGCGGCGACTTCAAGGCGCAGATCGCCGACTGCGAAGCCACGCTGCCCGACGGTCCCCCGCTCGGCCGCTGCAGCTGCCGCCAGGCGCTCGCCAACGACCCGGTGTGCGGCAACGTCACCCGCGCGGTGCGCAACTTCTGTGAGAACCCCACCCTGCTGCCGATCGCGGTGGGCGTGGAAGACGGCCGAATCTCGCGGAGGGTCAAGTGATGCAACGCGCGATCGCCGTGGTGTCGTTGGTGCTGTTGGCGGGCTGCCCGGTCGAGGCGCCGCCGCCCAACCAGCTCTCGAGCTTCAAGGTGCAGGTGCTCGGCGTGTACCAGCAGTCGAGCGGCGGTCGCGTGCCGGTGGCGGTGTCGTCTGACTGCCTGGCGCTCTACAACAACGACCCCGCGCAGGTGCCGGCCGAGGTGAAGGGCACCGCGGGCTGCCGCTACGTGATCCCCCGCGGCGAGGTGGAGTTCGATCTCGTCGCCGACGCGCTGGGCATCGACAACAAGCCGTACGCCGACTTCAACGGCACGGTCAGCTTTCGCGTGATCCCCGGCGACCTGATGCCCGACCTGCGCTCGCGGTGGACCAGCGCGACCCTCGGCCACGTCGAGGCGACGGTGCACGCGCTGCACCCCTACGGCGAGGTCAGGGTGTGGGTCGAGGACTCGCCGCCCAAGCTGGTGTTCGACGGCGGCGTGTTGCCCAGCGACCAGCTCCCGCCCGAGCCCGCGCCGCCGGCCAGGCGCACCTTCGCGGCCGGCAGCTCGCAGATCGTCTACTTCGGTGACCAGACGTTGCAGTCGCTGCAGCAGCCCGCCGAGCTCGACAACCGCAGCTCGCCGTTCGCGGGTGAGTTCGTGGTGGTGGGCAAGAACCCCAGCTCGGGCTCGACGCTCAAGCAGACGTGCAGCGACGACCCCTCGCGCAACGGCCGCGACGCGCTGATGGTGGTGACCGGCCTCGACCCGTCGGGCTTCTTCGTGACCGACATCTCGGCGTGCCGCCTGCGCGAGCAGCTGTCTGACGCGCTGGGGAACACGGTGCGTACCGCCGAGCCCTCGGAGCCCTGCTACCTCTCGGCGGCCGACGGCGGTCGCGAGCTGAACTTCGACGGCGGCATGGGCGTGTGCCCGATTTCGCAGAAGGTCTGCCGGCGCCAGCTCGACTGCTTCGGCTACCTGCCCGGCACGTACGCCTCGATGTTCATCTACAACTACAACTTCCCCGACGGGCTCGACGAGGGCGACCTGCTCTTCACCTTGAGCGGCTCGGTGCAGGAGTTCACCTCGACCACGCAGATGGTCTTCCCCGCGTGGACGGTGGCCGAGCGCGTGCGCCGCCTGCCGCAGGAGCAGTGGAACAAGTGGCTGCAGTTCGCGCGGCCCTACGAGCTCAACGCGCGCGTCTGCGGGCAGGACAACGCGGCCGATCCGTTCCTCACCGACGCGCTGTGCGGCCACAACCGCCGCAACATGAAGATGGAATCGCTCGAGTCGGCGCTGGTGAAGGTGCGCCGCGCGCGCTTCCCGAAGACGTTCGAGAACTGCGACTTCAACGCCGACGGGCAGGTGCCGTTCTTCTGTGAGAACCCGAACCCCGAGTGGCACTGGGACAGCTGCGGCGACACCGAGACCGACAACGATCGCGCAGAGCGCACCTGCACCCAGGACTGCGTGATCGGCATGGGCACCCACGCCGGGCAGATCTGCAGCGAGCGCGCGACCTTCAGCGGCTTCGGCCAGTACGTGATCGAGTTCACCACCCCCGGCCCGTCGCGCGTCGGCCTCGACGACTCGCTCTTCCGCCGTCAGCAGGTGATCACCGCGCCGCTCGCGCCGGTGACCGACGCCGGCGTCTCGTCGAACCCGTCGGTGCGCGCCGGTGGCTACGTGGCCGGCAAGGAAGTCACCATCACCTGCGATCGCGCGGTGCACGTCGCGTTCGGCAACGATCTCGCCGCGGCGACCGACGCCGATCCTCAGCTCGCCGCCGACCAGATCATCAGCCACCTCTTCACCGGCACCGAGACCTCGGTCGCCTTCCAGGCGATCAGCGAGCCGGCGAGCTGCTCGGTGGGGTTGAACGCGCACACGCGCATCAACCTCGTCACGAAGGACGCGATCCCCGAGCTGAACCCCGACTGCGACGAGGCCGACCCGAACGCCGACCGCGCCCTGCAGTGCAAGTTCGTTCACGGGGCGGAGTTCGACATCATCGGCCACCTGCGCCACGTGCAGCCCGCGCGCCCGCGCTGGTTGATCTTGCCGCGCGCCGCCGACGACGTCTGTTGCTACCCCGGCCCGGGCCTCGAGTGCCCGAAGCCGATCAAGCGTTGTGTCACGCAGTGAAGCAGTGAGTTGGGAGGGATTTTCGTGAAGCGGTTCATTCAGAGCGCGGTTCTTGGTCTGTCGTTGATGGTGCCCCAGGTGGTGTCGGCGGGTGACTTCATCGACACGCGCGTCACGTTCGCGGTCGCCAACTCCAACGTGTTCGTGAAGCCCGGCGAGACCACGCCCAGCGAGCCCGGCACGGGCTTCGGCGCGTCGCGGCAGAACACCCAGTTCTACGACAACTTCAACACGCGCTTCACGGGCTTCGAGACGCTCTCGAACGTGTCGCTCTACAAGAAGAGCCCCGGCTTCTTCGAGGGCTTCGACGCCGAAGCGGCGCTCAACGTGGTGGTCTCGACGCAGCCGTCGGGCGCGATCACGCTGTTCGACAACGCGTCGTTCGTGAAGCTCAACTACAAGCCGGCGGGCTGGGGCGCGAAGGAAGAGATCGCGCTGACCGGCTTCCCCGTCTCGGCCGATCGCTTCCGCCTCGGCTACGCGTGGAAGCTGTCGTGGGGCGGTGACTCGGCCTTCACGTACAACCAGGGCTCGGGCACCTCGACCACCGGCCGCCCGTCGGCCGTGCCGGGCATGAAGATCCAGATCACGCGCGACCGCTGGTACGCGTTCGTCGGCGCGAAGACGGGCCTGTTGCTCAACAACCTCCTCAACGTGCAGGAGCGCCAGTACGGCGTGCTCGGCGGCGCGGGCTTCGACATCGTGCCCGGCCGGTTCCGCATCGAGGCGAACGGTGGCTACTTCATGCGCGGCATCGTGCCCTCGCTCGCGCAGCAGGGCGTGCGCGCGCCGGTGAACGCGATCGGTGGCTCGGTGCAGCTCTCGCTGTTCTCCGACACCATTCTCCCGTCGCTCGATCTGCGGCTCTACAAGAACGACCCCGACGTGGTGCAGCGCTTCTTCAAGCCCGAGACCTACCCGGGCGGCCTGAGCTACCAGCTGACGCTCGAGGCGAGCCTGCTCGGCCAGACGCTGGTGAACCCCGATCGCTTCGCGTCGACGCGCACCCAGACGGCGTCGGCCGTGGCGCTGCAGGCGCGCTTCAAGCTCGACTTCTGGCGCTTCTACGTGATCGGCCTGTACCGCACGCTCTCGTTCATCCAGTTCGACGTGCCGGGCCTGCCGCCGTACTACGACTTCACCGACGGCAGCACGGTGCGCCCGGAGCTGTGGGCGGCCATCGGCGGCGACCGCTTCTTCCCCAACCAGCACCTCACGCTCGGCCTGATCGTCGGCGTGCAGAACCCGGCCTCGGTCACCGCGCCGCGCTTCGACTTCGGTGGCACCAACCCGCCCCCCGGTCTCGCGGGCCCGCGCACGGTGGTGGTGCGTGACGTGAACCTCTTCGCGATTCTGCCGGCTGACGCCGCGGTGCTGCCCATCTTCAGCGTGAAGGGCACCTTCCGCCTCGACATCAGCGAGTACTTCGCGATGTTGGGCGAGGTCTTCTACAACCGCGACGAGAACCGCGTGACCTTCCGCGACTCGACCGACAGCATCAGCCAGCCGGTGTTCGAGCAGCCGAACCAGCTCGGCTTCAACGTGGTGATGCAGGCGCGCTTCTAAGCCGCCTCAGTCGTCAGTCGAGCAGGTTGAGCAGGTCGACCGCGGTGCCCGCACCGCTGCGGCGCTTCTGCTCGAAGGCCGAGGCGTCGACCATCAGCGCGGCGGCGAAGATCAGCGATCGCAGCCGCGGGTCGGTCAGCTCGGGCTCGAACTCGATCGACAGCCGATCGGCGGTGGTGAACGCCTCGCGAAAGAAGCCGCCCCAGTGCTTCTTGATGCGGGCCACCACGCGCTCACCCTTCCTCACCTCGAAGACCCAGTCGGTGAAGCTGAAGATCTTCAGCCACGGCCCGTGCACCTCGAGCAACACCGCGCCGGTCGTGTTGAGCAGATCAGCCCGGTACTTGAGCAGGTGGAACCGGTTCTGGATCACCCCGAGCGGCGCCTCGTTCCAGGCGAGCACCTCGCAGCGGCGGAAGAAGAACGCGAACGGGAAGACCAGCCGCAGGAAGAGCGAGCCGTCGTCGGTGAGGCAGTCGGTGGTGTTCTTGTAGAACGGGTTGAAGTTGCGGCTCAGCGACGCGAGCAGGCCCTGGCGTTGCTCGAGCGCGTTGAAGAGGTTGGCGCCGTCTTCGCCGCGCACCGAGTAGCGGTTGGCCTGGTCCCACCCCACCAGCGCCTGCGCCATCTCGACTTCCTGTTTGATGCCCAGGGTGCGGTCGGTGAAGAAGCGGCCGACGCGGAAGAGCAGGCCCTCGGGCATCGTGCTGGGGTGACCGGGAGGCACGCCCCGCCCCGCCGGCGGAGGAACGATCGAGCGCTGCAGTGGCGGGCTCGCGTCATTGCCACCCGAGTCGGGATCGTTCGGGTTGCGCGGCTTGCGGCTGCCCCAGTCGAGCTCGAGTTCGTCGGTCATGGGAGCGCGAGGTCGATGTTGAGCAACCGCGCGGTGTTCTTCGCGCAGACGAGCGCGACCTCGTCGGCGTCACGCCCGTGCAGCTCGGCCACCTTCTTCGCCGTCTCGCCGACGCGCATCGGCTCGTTGGGCCACTTGCCGCGGAACGGCACCGGCGAGAGGTACGGGCTGTCGGTCTCGACCATCAGGCGATCGAGCGGCGCGTACTTCACCGCTTCCTGCAGCGGCTCGGTCTTCTTGTAGGTGACCACGCCGCTGATCGAGAGGAAGAAGCCCAGCTCGAGGTACTTCTTCGCCGCGGGGAGATCGCCGGTGAAGCAGTGGATCATGCCCTCGCGCATGCCCTCGCTGCGCAAGATCTCGAAGCAGTCGTCGTGGGCGTCGCGCACGTGAATGACGATGGGCTTCTTCACCTGCTTCGCCAGCTGGCACTGCACGCGGAACTGGGCCTGCTGCACGTCTCGCGGCGAGTGGTCGTAGTAGTAGTCGAGGCCCGTCTCGCCGACCGCCTTCACCTCGGGCCGCGCTGCGAGGCGAGCGAGCTCGTCCCAGTCAGCGGGGGTCGCGGCGGCCGCGTCGTGCGGGTGCACCCCGATCGTCGGGGTGAGGAAGTCGGGGTGGGCCCGCGCGGCGGCGAGCGCGTTGCCGAAGTCGCCCGGCTTCTGCAGCAGCCCCACCACCACCGCGTGCACCAGGCCGGCGTCGCGGGCGCGCTGGATCACCTCGGCCGTGACGGGGAACTCCTTCGTCTCGAGGTGACAGTGCGCGTCGATCAGCTTCATAGCGGGGCGCGCTTCCGCAGCGCGTCGGGGTCATCGTACTCGCGGATCATGGCCTGCAGCTCGGCCGTGGCCTGCGGATCTTTGAAGGAGAGCGACTTCACGAGCTGGCGACCCGACTCGGTGCCGAGCATCAACAGGCCTTCCGCTGCGTCGAGGCGCACGTCGTCGGACACCGTGGCGTCTCCGAGCAGCGCGGTGAGCCAGGGCTCTGCGGTGAGATCGCCGAGGCGTCCCAGCGCGCGCGCCGCGGTGCCGCGGGCCGAGTCGTCGCGATCGCCGAGGATCTGCAGGAGCTTGTCCTTCGCGCCCGTCGGCCGCACTTCGCCGAGCAGCTCGACCGCCATCGGGCGATCGATCGCCCAGCGCTTGCCGATGCGCTTGTAGAGGTGCTCCACGCCCTCGGCATCACCGAGCACCGCGAGCGCGCCGGCGAGCTGCGTGCGATCGAAGTCGGGCACGAACCAGCCCTTGAACGCCTTGCGGAGCGGCTCGAGCGCTTCCTTCTTGCCGAGCTGCGCGAGCGCCGCGGCAGCGCGAAATCGCAGCTCCGTCGTACCAAGCGCCTCGACCAGCACGTCGAAGCCCGCCGCGTGCTCGAGCGCCACCATGCCGCGCGCCGCCTCGAAGCGAACCTGCAGCGCCGCGTCTTGCAGCGCCCCCGCGAGCGCGCCGCGCGACTCGGGCAACGCGAGATCGGCCAGCCGGCCACACGCCTCGACACGCACGCGCGTGACGGGATCCGACAGGTGACGCGCGAGCAGCTCCCGCGCCTCGACCGGGGCGAGCACCTCGCCGGCGAGCGCGAGGCCGCCGCAGCGCACCTCGTCTTGCTGGTCGGCCAGCAGGCGCACCACGACCGGCGCGAAGTCGGGGCGCTGCTCGGGCGGCGACTCGAAGGCGAGCTCACAGAGCGCCTCGGCGGTCTCGGCCCGCACCGCGGCGTTCTTCTCGTTCTCCAGGCGGAGCAGGAGACGATCGAGCTCGCTTCGACTGCTCATTTCACCTCGGTGCCGGGCGCGACGTTGCCCGCGTCGAGCAGCACGAGATCTTTCCCGCCGCTGCCGGCGGTGAGAATCATGCCCTTCGACTCGATGCCCTTGAGCGGCCGCGGCTTCAAGTTCGCCACCACGACCACCATCTTCCCGACCACCGCCTCGGGCGCGTAGGCCTCGGCGATGCCGCTGACGATGGTGCGCGGCGCGGCCTCACCGAGATCGATCGACAGCTTCAGCAGCTTGTCGGCCTTGGGCACCTTCTCGGCGGCGAGCACCTTGCCCGCGCGGAAGCTCACCTTTGTGAAGTCGCCGAACTCGATCTCCGCGGGGGGCGCGGCGTCGGGCTTCTTCTTGTCGTCGGCCTTCGAAGCCGCCGGAGCGGGCGCGGCCGCGGGCTGAATCAGCTTCGCGACCGTGGCTTCCTCGATGCGCCCGATGATCGGAGACGCGTCGCCGATGGGGGCGGAGCGATCGAGCAGCGGGTACGTCGCGGTGCTCAGCGCCTTGAACGTGAGCTTCGGGCGGTTGAGCTGCGCAGCGAGCTTGTCGGCCAGCTGCGGCACGATGGGATCGAGCAGCGCGGTGAGGAGGTAGACGATCTCCGCCGCCTCACTGAGCGTCGACTTCGCGCCCGCGGGGTCGGTCTTCACGGCCTTCCACGGCTCGGCCTTCGCCAGGAACTGGTTGGCCGAGTAGCCGATCTCCAGGATCGCCTTGATCGCCGAGCGGTGATCGAACGACTCGAACGCCTCTCCGATGCCCTTCACCTTCGCCAGCGCGTCGCGCACCAGCTGCCCGCCCACCGCTTCGTTCGCCGGAGCGAGCGACTTGTCCTTGAGCAGCGACAAGGTGCGGTTGGCCAGGTTGCCGAGGTTGTTCACCAGCTCGGCGTTCACGCGCTCACGGAACTCCTTGAGGCTGAAGTCGAGATCGTCCGGACCCGAGCCGAGCAGCGACGCGTAATAGAAGCGCAGGTAGTTCGGGTCGAGCAGCTCGAGGTACGGCCGCGCGTTGATGAACGTGCCGCGCGACTTCGACATCTTCTCGCCGTTCACGGTGAGGTGGCCGTGGATGTGGACGTGGTCGGGCACCTTGAGCTGCGCGACCTCGAGCACCGAGGGCCAGAACAGGCAGTGGAAGTAGACGATGTCCTTGCCGATGCAGTGAACGATGCGCGCGTCGGCGTCCTTCGCCCAGAAGTCGAGCGCGCCCTTCGCCTTGCCGGTCGCCTTCGCCCACACCTCGGCGGTCGAGATGTAGCCAATCGGCGCGTCGAGCCAGACGTAGAAGAACTTGTTCGTCTCTCCGGGAATCGGGAAGCCGAAGTACGGCCCGTCACGCGAGATGTCCCAGTCGGCGAGCCCCTTCTCGAAGAATTGCCCGAGCTGCGCCGCCAGGCCGGCATGCATGAAGTCGCTCTTGCCGAGCTGCTGCTTCAAGAACGCCTCGTGCTGGCTCAGCTTGAAGAAGAGGTGGGTGCTCTTCTTCCACACCGGGGTCTTGCCGCTGATGACCGAGTACGGGTTCTTCAGCTCTTTCGGGCCGTAGGTCGCGTTGCACTTCTCGCACGCGTCGCCGTACTGGTCCTTCGTGCCGCAGTTCGGGCACTCACCCTTGATGAAGCGATCGGCGAGGAACCGGCCCGCCGCTTCGTCGTACGCCTGCTCGATGTCCTTCGTCCCGATGAAGCCCGCCGCCTTCGCGCGGTTGTAGATGAGCTCAGCGAACTGCCGGTTCTCGGGCGAGTTGGTCGACGAGTAGAAGTCGAAGCTGACCTGGAAGTCCTTGAAGACGCCCTGGTGCTCCTGGCTCACTTCCGCGATGAACGCCTCAGGGGTGACGCCCTTCTTCTCGGCGCTGATCTCGATCGCGGTACCGTGCGTGTCGTCGGCGCAGAGGAAGGTGACGTCGTCGCCGCGCGAACGCAGGTACCGCACGTAGATGTCGGTCTGGATGTGCTCGACCATGTGGCCGAGATGAATCGGGCCGTTTGCGTACGGCAGCGCACAGGTGACGAGGGTCTTCTTCTTCGCGTGGGGAGAGTTCACTTCAGCGCTCCTGCTCTCGGCGGATCACGTGCATCTGGGACTCCCAGGCCGCCGCCTTGCCACAGAGGGTCCAGAGGAGCCGTTCCATCACCAGCTCGTCGCCACCGAGCTTGAGCGCGAGATCGGCCTCGGCACAGGCGACGAGCCCGCGCAGCAGGTCCTGACGGCCGTACCCCATCGCCGACTGCACGCTCATGAACGCGGCGTACGGGTGCGGCACCTTCGTCTTGTTGGCCTTGGCCTCGGCCTCGATCTTCGGAAACACGCGCGCCTGGAAGTCGTTGTAGTTGCGCGGCGCCTTGCCCTCGGAAAAGCGCAGCACGCGCTCGAGGTTGTTGAGCATGTTGCGCACCACGCCCGCGATGCTGCCGAGCAACTGCAGGCCGTGGATGCCCTGGTCGGCCGCGTCCTTCACGTACTTGAACGCCGCGTCGAAGTTGCGCTTCTGCAGCGCGTCGCTCAGCTCGAAGTACTCGTCTTCGCGCGCGTGACCGACGAGCAGGTCGACGTCGTTCTTCGTGATCGTCGCGCCGTCGGAATACAGCGCCAGCTTGGTGAGCTCGCTCTGCAGCAGGCGGAAGTTGCCGCCCACGCGATCGACGAGCACCTCCATCGCGCCGGGCCCGAGCTTCTTCTTGTGGGGCGCCAGCGTCTCGGTGGCGAACTGGCCGAGCGTCTCCTTCACCTCGGCGCTCGGCTGGCCCTTGAAGTCGCGGATGCGGGTGATCGACTTGAACTCGAGCACCGCGCCCTTGTCCTTGATCGCCTTCACCAGCGGGTGCTTGGCCTCGAGATCGCTCGCGGCGATCACCAGCACCTGGCCCTTCTGCGGCTTGCCGTTGAGCCAGTCTTGCAACACCGAGTCGTCGTTCGACGCGGCGGCCAGGCCCTCGGCGGCGCAGTACGCCGCGACGTCTTTCAAGAACGCGACGTCGACTTCGGCGAGCGCGATGCCGAGCTCTTTTTCCCACTCCGCGGCTTTGGGTGCGCCGCTCGCGGTCGGGTCGAGATCGGCGACACCCCACCCTGCCCGCGAGGCGATGGCCAGCACGCGGCGCGCGGCTTCCTTGCGGCGGTTCGCCTTCCACGCTTCGCGCGCGCGGTTGAGCGCGTCAGGGCGGCCCTTCTTCGGCGCGAGGAATTCCGGGTCGCGCAGGTAGACGACCTTGCGGCCACCGAACATCGGCATCGTCGCCAACTCGGCCGACGCTTCCTTCGGGCTCGCGCCGTCCATGGTGACGAGGTTCAGATCGGCGCTGCCGCCGGGGACCAACTTCGCGAGCAGACGATCAGCCGCCTTGCGAATGAGAAATTCTTCGCCCGCGAGCAGGTAGGCCGGGGCCTCGCCGCCGGCGTCGAGCTCCTGCAGGACCTCTTCGAGCTCGTCGCTCATTGCTTAGAACTGTGCCCAGCCCGGCACGCGCGGGTACGGAATCGCGTCGCGGATGTTCGACAGGCCGCAGAGGTAGACGATCAACCGCTCGAACCCGAGGCCGAAGCCGGCGTGGGGCACCGAGCCGTAGCGGCGCAGGTCGCGGTACCACCAGTAGTGCGAGGGCTCGAGGCCCATCTTCTTCATGCGCGCGTCGAGCAGGTCGAGCCGCTCTTCACGCTGCGAGCCGCCGATGATCTCGCCGATGCCGGGGGCCAGCACGTCCATCGCGGCGACGGTTTTCCCGTCGTCGTTCATGCGCATGTAGAACGCCTTGATCTGCTCGGGGTAGTTCATCACCACCACCGGGCGGCCGACGTGCTCCTCGGTGAGGTAGCGCTCGTGCTCGGTCTGCAGGTCCTTGCCCCACTCGGGCTGGAACTCGAACTTCTTCTTCGAGTTCTTCAAGATCTCGATCGCCGCCGTGTAGTCGATGCGCTCGAAGCTCGAGTTGACGAACTTCTCGAGGCGCTCGGTGACGCCCTTCTGCACGCGCTCCTCGAAGAACTTCAGGTCGTCAGCGCGCTCGTTGAGGATGGCCTTGAAGATGTACTTGAGGAACCGCTCGGCGAGGTTCGCGTCGTCGTTCAGGTTGGCGAACGCGATCTCCGGCTCGATCATCCAGAACTCGGCGAGGTGCCGCGTGGTGTTCGAGTTCTCGGCGCGGAACGTCGGCCCGAACGTGTAGACCTTCGACATCGCCAGGCAGAACGCCTCGACGTTGAGCTGGCCCGACACGGTGAGGAACGCTTCCTTGCCAAAGAAGTCCTTCGAGAAGTCGATCTTCCCGGCCTCGGTGCGCGGCAGGTTCGCGATGTCGAGCGTGCTCACCCGGAACATCTGGCCGGCGCCTTCCGCGTCGCTCGCCGTGACGATCGGCGTGTTGACCCAGAAGAAGCCCTCTTCGTGGAAGAAGCGGTGAATGGCCTGCGCGGCGTGGTGGCGAACGCGCGTGACGGCGCCGAAGGTGTTGGTGCGCGGGCGCAAGTGCGCCTGCTCGCGCAGGAACTCCAGCGAGTGTTGCTTGGGCTGAATCGGGTACGTCTCGGGGTCGTCGACGAGGCCCCACACCTTCACCTCGTCGGCCTGGATCTCGAACGCCTGGCCCTTGCCCTGGCTCTGCACCAGCGTGCCGGTCGCGGACACCGACGCACCCGCGGTGAGCTTCAAGATCTCGTTCGTGTAGTTGGCCAACGAGTTCGGCGCGACGACCTGCACCGCGTCGAAACACCCACCGTCGGAGATCTGGATGAAGGAAATGCCGGCCTTCGAGTCGCGGCGGGTTCGCACCCAGCCACGCACTTCGACCTTCGCACCGACCGCCGGCTGACCCGCGAGAGCCTGCTTCACGCTGACGAGCTGCATGGCGCGCGAGTTAGCCCAAAGCCCGCGCGAACGTGACAGGATTCCTCCCGCCTCGCCCTGGGAGATCTGATGAGACGACTTCGACCTCGCTGGACCCACGCCGCAGCCTTCGTGGCCGGCTTCGCGCTGACGCTCGGCTCCACGTCGGGCTGCTTCTTCATCGACAACACCTGCTCGCCCAGCAACTGCAGCGGCTGCTGCAATTCGAGCGGCGTCTGTGAGAGCGGCACCTCATCGCTCTCGTGTGGCATCGGCGCGTCGTCGTGTGTCTCGTGCAACAGCGGCCAGACCTGTGCGCAGGGCACGTGCCTCGGAGGAGGCGGCCTCGGCGGCGGGCTGGGCGGCGGCACCGGCGGCTTCGGCGGCGGCGGCTTCGGTGGCGGCGCGACCGGCGGTGGGCTCGGCGGCGGCACGGGCGGCGGCACCACCGGCACGGTCACCGTCACCGGCACCGTCACCTACGAGTTCGTTCGCTCGTTCTACGACCCGGTCGCCGACACCGGCACCCTGCTCTTCGGCCAGAGCACCACCAAGCCCGTGCGCAACGCGGTCATCGAGGCGGTGCAGAACAACCAGGTGATCGGCAACGGCGTCACCCAGGAAGACGGCACGTACTCCTTCGGCTTCACGCCGAACGGCACCGCGGCCGTCACCATCATCGCCATCGCGCAGACGGTGAACCCGCAAATCGTCGTCGAAGACAACACCGACATGGACACGCCGTGGGCGATCGGCGCCAACCTCCCCTCGGGCACCGCGCAACTCAATCTGCACGCGACCGCCGGGTGGAACGGCTCGGACTTCACGGCCAACCAGCGCACCGCGGCGCCGTTCGCGATCCTCGACTCGATGCTCACCGCGTCGCGCGCCTTCATGGCCGTGCGCAACGTGCCCTTCCCCCCGCTGCACGTGAACTGGAGCCCCAACAACGTGCCCCAGTCGGGCAACAAGGCGCAGGGCTTCATCGGCACCTCGCACTACTCGCCGCAGGAGAACGAGATCTACGTGCTCGGCAAGTCGCTGGTCGACACCGACGAGTTCGACAGCCACGTCATCGTTCACGAGTGGGGGCACTTCTTCGAGGCCAACCTCTCGCGCAGCGACTCGCCGGGTGGGCGTCACGGCCCGGGCGACGTGCTCGACCCGCGCATCGCGTTCGGTGAGGCGTGGGGCAACTCGCTGGCGTCGATGGTGCTGCCCGAGTCCGTCTATTCCGACACCAACTGGTCGGGCGGCCAGCTCCATTCCTTCGGCTTCGACGCCGAGAAGGAACCCAACCCCACCGACGACCCATCGCCGAGCGCGTTCTCGGAATCGAGCGTGCTCCGCGTGCTCTACGACGTGTTCGACACCACCAACACCGGCGAGAGCTTCGACCAGGTCGCGACCGGCATCGGGCCCATCTACGACGTGATGACCGGCCCCGAGCGCACCACGTCGGCGATGACCACGCTCGGCTCGTTCATCACCGCCATCAAGGCGCAGCCCAACGTGAGCCCCGGCGCGGTCAACGCGCTGCTCGCGCGCTATCAGATCGGCGCGATCACCGACGACTTCGGCACCGGCGACACCGGGCTGGCGGGCATGTACTCGGTCGCCAATTCGTTGCCGTACAACGGGAGCATCATGCTCGGCGGCGGCTTCCTCCCGAACACGTGGCAGCAGAACCAGTACTACGTGTTCACCGGCAACGGCTCGCGCGTCACGGTGAGCGCGAACTCGACGCAAGACGTCGCCATCGTCGGGTACCTGCGCGGCAACGTCGTCGGCCAGGCCGACGCCAACACCAGCGGCACCGAGTCGTTCAACTTCACGTCGCAGGCCGGCCAGGTCTACGTCGTCGTCCTCACGGGCTTCGGCGCCAACCAGGGCGACTACAACGTCACTCTCACCATCACGAGCCCATGAGATCTTCACTCTTCGCCGTCGTCGTCGTTTTCGTCGTCTCGTCGTTCGCGTGCGCCACCCCGAAGGGCGACGGGATCACGCGTGTGTCGGCGCCGTGGACCTATGGTGAGGGCAAGCGCGAGGCGCCGGTCTCCGTCGAGGCCGCGCTCTCGGACGGCAAGGCCCACCTGACGCTCACCTTCGAGGGCGCGGGGCGTGGCGTCGCCGTCGACGTGAGCGGGGTCGATGGGCTCACCGTCACCAGCCAGGGCTCGCTCGCGGGCGAGAGCGTGGTGTCGCCGGGCGAAGCGCGCAGCTACGACGTCACGTTCACGCGCGGCGCTGGCCGGTCGCACCTGGTGGTCAGCGTGCGCGGCACGTTCAACGGCGCGCCGGTCGCACGCGTGATCACCTTCGCCCTCGGTGAGGGGCCGCTCAGCCAGGAAGGCACGAAGATCACCACCACCGACGGGCAGACCGTGAAGGTGATGCCCGCCGAGGTGAAGTGACGCCGAGGCCGTGACCGCGGTGCGGATCTTGCGATCTGCGCCGCGGTGAAAACACGCTTCATGCTGGTGGCCGTTGCAGTGCTCGCCGGGTCGGGCTGCCCTCCCAACGACGCGGTGGTGGTCGAGGACGCGGGTCTCGATTCGCCTGACGCCGATCTCCCGAACGACGACGCAGGTCAGCCCGACGCGAGCGTGACGTGCGCGCCGTGCGTGATCAGCAGTGATTGCGGCGGTCTGGGCGCGTGCGTGCAGTTCGAAGGCTCGGATTTGTGCCTCGAGCGCTGCGGCGCAGGCGATCTCTGTCCCGCGGGGAGTGCCTGCCTCGCGGCGATCGCCGAAGACGGAACGCAGGTCGGAGTCTGCGCTCCCGCGGCCGGCTGCGGCGGTGGAACGTCGTGCCCCGCGATGTGTCCTCCAGACACGGTGTGTCAGCCGGCAACAGGCCAGTGCGAGATCCCGCTGCCCATGATCGATG
This sequence comes from Myxococcaceae bacterium, assembly GCA_046351675.1. GTDB lineage: Bacteria > Myxococcota > Myxococcia > Myxococcales > Myxococcaceae > Archangium_A. The sequence continues at coordinate 197,798 of JAXLYB010000006.1, read as the reverse complement.
CAGGCGCAGACGCTGGCGCCAGCCGCTGCGGCGCGCTCGTGGCACCGGCCGTCAGCGCCAGTTGCCACAGCTGCACCGCCGACGCGGGGACCTGCCAGGCCAACGGCTGTTACGGCGGCTGGTGGTGCGACACGTCGGTCTCGCGCTGCAAGAGCCCGCCGACGTCGTGCCCGGGTGATGCGGGCGTCGATGCAAGCACCGATGCGGGCGTCGATGCGGGCATCGGCTTCGACGCCGGCGTGCGCGACGGTGGCGTGGGCTCGGTGGGAGCTGATGGTGGCGCGGTCGATCACCTCTACTTCGCGGTGGTGGGCGACACGCGACCGCCGATCATCGACGACACCGCCAACTACCCGACCGCGATCATCACCGGCATCTACCAGTCGGTCGAAGCGCTCTCGCCGCGGCCGCAGTTCGTCGTCACCACGGGCGACTACATGTTCGCGCGGCCCTCGGGCACGCAGGGCGCAGTGCAGCTGCAGAAGTACCTCGCCGCGCGCGCCAACTACGCGGGCACCGTGTTCCCCGCGCTCGGCAACCACGAGTGTACCGGGGCGACCGCGGGCAACTGCGCCACGACCTCGACCGCGTCGCTGCAGTCGTTCAAGTCGATGCTGCTCGCGCCGATCGGCCGCACGTCGCTCTACTACTCGTTCGACGTGAACGACGTGGCCCGGCAGTGGACCGCGAAGTTCATCGTCGCCGCGTGCAACGCGTGGGACTCGACGCAGGCCAGCTGGCTCGCGCAGCAGCTCACGCGGCCCACCACCTTCACGTTCGTCATTCGCCATGAGCCGCTTGGCGTGGCTGCGCCGTGCACGACGGAGATGGACAACCTCCTCGCCGCGCACCCGCCCACGATGATGCTGGTGGGCCACACGCACACCTACAGTCACTCGGGGCGGCAGCTCGTCGAGGGCGTGGGGGGCGCGCCGATCAGCGGCAACGCGGTCTATGGCTTCGCGACGGTCGAGCAGATCGCGACGGGCTTCCGGATCACGCAGTACGAGTCGGGGACGCTGCGCGTGGTGTCGACCTTCACGGTGGGGCCATGATCGCGCTCGTCACCATGTTGGTCCTCGCTTCGCCGTGCACGGCTGCTCCGGCGCCGCGGCTCGTCGCGAACTGGCTCGCACGCCCGATCACGCTCGACGGTGAGCTCGAGGAGGCGGAGTGGACGAGCACTCCCTCGAGTGGCGCCTTCGCAGGACTCGATGGGCGGCCGGTGTCTCCGCACACCGAGCTTCGCGCGCTGTGGACGAAGGAGGCCCTGGTGCTCGGCGTCTACTCGGCTGATCAGGATCTGCGCTCGAGTGACGTGGTGCACCTCAAGGTGGGTGAGCTCTTGCTCGAGGTCAGCGCGGCCGGGAAGTTGGTGCAGCCGGTGGCGGGCGTGCGCGTGGCGGTCGAGCGCGACGGGAGCCTCGATGAAGACGGCACGGGTGAGGATGACGAGGAGTGGCTCGTCGAGGTGTCGATTCCGTGGAGTGCGTTGGGGCTGAAGGTTGCGCCTCGGGAGCTCTCGGTCGCCGCGTGGCGTGAGGATCTTCCGAAGGGCGCTTCGCGCCGCACCGTCAGCTGGCACCACGACTGCTCGGGCCAGCCCGCGGCCGGAGTGATCGAGCTTCTCCCCGCACCCCGACCCTCTCCCCATCGGGGGAGAGGGAGTCCGTAGGGCCTACGCGGCCGGCGGAGGCGTCGCCTTGAACATCGGCCCCGACGCCGGGAACACCGCGCGCCCCGCCGACGGGTTCACCAGCAGCGCGAACGAGATGTAGAGCGCGATCAGCATCAGCACGATCGTCGCCACGCCCACCCCGAAGCCGAGCGCCTTCCACGAGCTCGAGCCAAAATCGGTGAAGTGCCGCGCGATGCGCAAGACGTAGAGCACGTCGATGTCGACCAGGAAGAAGAAGAGCAGCTTCGAGAAGAAGCCGAACGCGTACGTCAGCACCAGGAAGATGACGATGAACGCCAGGTCGACCGAGAGCACCACCGACGAGTCGACCGCGCGCCCCTGCGACAGCTCGTCGAGCGCCCACCAGTTCATCACCCAGTTGAAGCTGAAGGTGGTCAGCAGCGTGCCGCCCAGCGTGTTCTTGTTCGCCAGCGACATCACGCCCGCGAGGAACTGACCGCCCGCGCCGAACAGCAGGCAGAACCACGCCGCCGTCTTGAAGGTCATCGCCATCTTCGCCGGGTCGGTCGGCAGCCAGCCGAACGCGATCGGCACCAGCGCCGCGCAGCCGATCGCCAGGCCGAGCAGGCCCAGCGGGGTGGGCTCACCGAAGACAGGAGGCGGGACGTTGGCACCGGCAGGAGCGCTCATGGGGCGCGCCCATAGCCTGATGGTGCGTCGCAACACCAGCAGAATTTGTGCACTGCACAAATCTCAAGACGTGGCGGGCGCCGGAGCGCGGGGCTTGAGGGGCACCTGGGCGACCACGCCGAGGAACCCCGCCGACAGCAGCACCGCCACGCCGAACACCAGCTGCCAGCCGAGGAGATCGATCAACCACCCGCTCAACAGCCGCGGCCCCGACTTGCCGATCACCTCGACGCTCGCCAGCAGCGTGTAGTGCGTGGCGCCGATGCGTCGATCGACCGACGACATCATCAACGCGAACATCGTGGTGGTGAGAATGCCGCCGAAGAAGTGCTCGGCCGAGGTCAGCGGAATGATGGTGGTGTCACTCGGCGTGCCCCACCCCGCCGCCATCGCCCACTGCGCGGTGAGCGGAATCACCCGCAGCGCGGCGGCGATCATCACCGCGTGCTTGAGCTGCAGCCGCGTCGCCATCACCGCGCCCACCACCGAGCCGGCGATCGACGCCACCACGCCCCACGTGCCGAGCCAGAGCGCGATCTGTTCCTTGTCGATGTGGTGCACTTCCTTGAGCCACAGCCCGAACATCGCCTCGGCCAGCGTCTCGCCCGCCTTGTAGGTCGCCGCCGCGGCGATCACCCACCCGGCGCCCGGGAGCTTCACCAGCTCCTTCACCGTCGCGAGGAACTCGCGCCACCCGCGCTTCGGCTCGGGCTCGCTGGGCGTCACGGCCTCGGGGCTCGCGCCGCTGCCCTCGCGCACGAAGAGCACCACCGTCATCGACAGCAGGCACAAGCCCGCCATCGAGAGGAACAGCCACGACCAGCCCGCGCGCGCCGCCAGCGCGACCAGCAGGCCGCCGCCGACGATCATGCCGATCTTGTAGCCGACCACCTGGGCGCCGTTGCCCGCGCCCAGCTCCTTCGGGTCGAGCAGGTCGACCGCCAGCCCGTCGACCGCGATGTCTTGCGTCGCGGCGAAGAGGTTCATCAGCAGGATCAGCGACAGAAACGGCACCAGCGTCTCGGACGTCAGCGGCACCGCGGCCGCGAGCAGGCACGTCCCCGCCAGCAACAACTGCATCGGCACGATCCACGACTTGCGGCGGCCGAACCGCGGCGAGCCGAAGCGATCGACCATCGGCGCCCACAGGAACTTGAGCGACCACGGCAGCGCGAGCGCGCCGAGCAGCCCGATGCGCGTCTTCGAGAGCCCCAGCTCGTGCAAGTAGAGCGGCAGCGCGTTGGCCTGGAAGCCGAAGGGCAGCCCCTGCGCGAAGTAGAGCGCCGAGAGCACGCCGATCTTCCACACCGGCGGCAGGCGAACCGGCGCGGCGGTGCTCACGCGGTGAACATCTCGACGAACATGCGCTCGAGCTGCAGGCGCACCGAGCCGTTGCGCTGCGTGATGGCGTTCTTCGCCTCGTCGAGCAGCACCTGGCGACGCTGCAACCGCGCCGGCGAGACCTTCGGCGAGGCGCGCTGTGCCAGCTCCGCGAGATCGGAGTTGATGAACGCGCTGCCGCCCACTTGCGCCACGGAGACGTCGCGGAACCAGGTCGACAGCACCTCGATCGCCGTCTCGGCGGTGTCGCGATCGTCGGCCAACTGCTCGGCGAGCGTGAGCCACCCCGACGCGTCGTTGGCGTCGAGCTTCTCGAACGACTCGATCAGCTCGCGCCGCTGCTGCAACGCCGCCGGGTCGAGCGTCATCGCCCGCGCGAGGCTGCCCGACGCCATGCGGGCGATCTGCAGCGCCAGCACGTCGTCGACCGCGTCCTTCTTCTTCGCCAGCTCCTTCACCTTCTTCGCGATGAACTCGGTGGGGAGCGGACCGAACGCAGCCTTCGCGCAACGGCTGCGAATGGTCGGCAACAGCTTGTCGGGCGCCGAGGAGATCAGGATCAGCACCGTGCCGCGCGGCGGCTCCTCGAGCGTCTTCAGCAACGCGTTCTGCGCGTTCTGGTTCATCGCGTGCGCGGTGACGAGCAGCGCGACCTTGTAGCTCGACTCCAGCGCGCGGAAGGCGAGGCGTTCCTGCAGCGTGCGCACCTGCTCGATGCGAATGTCGCGCGAGGGCGTGTTGGTGAAGTCGCTGCGGCCGGCGAGCCCGCGCTCGACCTGCTCCGCCTCCGGCATCACCCACGTCACGTCGGGGTGGTTGCGCTTCAGCACGCGCGTGCACGCCAGGCACTCGCCGCAGCCGACGTACGGCTGGTCTTCGCACACCAACGCCTGCGCGAAGCTGAGCGCCGCCAGTTCCTTGCCCACGCCCTCGGGGCCGTGGAACAGCCACGCGTGGTGCACCTGCTTCTTCGCGAGCGCAGCGCTCAAGGCCTCGATCGCGGCGGTCTGTCCGTGCACGGAGCTGAGCGGCATGGTGATGAACGCGTAGCCTCTCGACCGCGGCCGTACAACACTGATGCACGTGCCCTTCCTGCTCACGCTCGCGTTGCTCGGCGCCGCGCCGAAGATCGCGCACGCCCCGCCCTCGTGGCCGCACCGCGCCGTGGTGCTGGTGAACGACCCGGCGGCCCTCGAGCAACCGGGCGTGAAGCTCGTTCACCGGCTCGGAGCGCTCGGTGGCGCCGTGGTCGAGATCGATCGCGCCGCGTGGGACCTCCTCGCCACCGACCCGCGCGTCCGCTCCGTCGAGGGAGACCAGCTCGGCCACGTCCGCGACGACGAGGCCTGGGCGCTGACCGGTCTCGACGTGGCGAAGGCGACCTGGGGCGACGTCGGCCGCGGCGTGCGCATCGCGGTGCTCGACACCGGCGTCGACGTCGACCACCCCGATCTCGACGGCGGCGTGGTGCTGCAGAAGTGCTTCGTCACCGGCGGCTGCCCGCCGATGAACACCGACGTGGGCGACCTCGCACCCGACACCAGCGGCCACGGCACGCACATCGTCGGCTCGATCACCGGTGACGGGCTGATCGCTCCAGTCGGCGCCGCGCCCGCCTCGGAGGTGATCGTGATCCGCGTCTTCGACGACCAGCTCGTTGGTCGCGTCTCGGACTGGGTGGCCGCGCTCGACTGGGTCTACGCGGTGCACGTCGAGCAGCGCATCACGCTGGTGAACATGAGCCTTGGCACCGACTTCTCGTTCGGCGACGACTGCGAGGCGCAGCAGCCCGCGCTCACCGAGGCGATCGGCAAGCTGCGCGCCGCCGGAGTCACGGTGCTCGCCGCCAGCGGCAACGAGTCGGTCGACGGCGGCATCAACGCGCCAGCGTGCGTCGACCAGGCCCTCGCGGTGGGCGCGGTCTACGACTCCAACCTCGGTCGCGAGCCCGACAACGGCACGTATTCGAGTGGCTGCTTCGATCAAGACGCCGACGCCGGCCGGGTGATCTGCTTCAGCAACTCCAGCACGCGCGTCGATCTCCTCGCGCCGGGCTCGCGCATCCGCTCCACCGTGCCCGGCGGAGGCGTGGGAGACCGCCGCGGCACCTCGCAGGCCACCGGCGTCGCGACCGGGCTGGCGGCGGTGCTGGTGGGCGCCGACCCGTTGCTCGGCCCCGACTCGATCGAGGCGATCTTCGAGCAGACCGGCGTGCCCACCTTCGACGCGAAGACCGGCCTCACCACCCCGCGCATCGACGTGAAGGCCGCCCTCGAGCGCGTGCGCGCGACGCAGTGCCAGCGGCGGGTCGAGCGCGCGGCGTGCGAGGTGAGCCGTTCATGCGACGCCGACGCCGGCACCTGCGCGTCGGTCGCCGGCCAGTGCGTCGCCGGGGCGTGCGTGATCGCGCTGCCCAACGAGCCGGGCCGCTACCGCGCGGCCGGCTGCTCGTCGTCGAACCACCCGGGAGGGGTCGTCGCGCTCACGCTGGGCCTCGCGGCGTTCCTCTTCGCGGTGCGCCGACGGAAGAAGTAGGGTGCGCCCGCCCGCATGAAGTCCTTCGTCGACGGCAACCTCGCCCTCCTCTTCGGAGGCCTCGCGTTCGTCCTGGTGCTGATCGGCGTGCGCGTCGCCAGCGAAGAAGCCCACCGCCGCGACCTCTGGGCCGGCGCACGCTGGCTCGGGCTGTACTTCGTGCTCCGCCTCAACGGGTTCTGGATCGAGCCGTTGCTCCCGGAGGAATGGCACGCCTACTACCGCGTGGGGTGGATCCTCTCGTTCGCGTTCGGCGCGACGCGCGTGGCGGTGGCGATCGCGTTGTGGGTGCGCCGGCGGCTCACGCTGACCGTCACCGCGAAGATCCACCGCGACGTCCTCGACTTCGTCCTCTACGTGATGGTGTCGATCCCCATCTTGAAGACGCAACTCAAGATCGACATCACCACCCTGCTCGGCACCTCCGCCGTGCTCTCGCTGGTGCTCGGCTTCGCGCTGCAAGACACGCTCGGCAACGTCTTCAGCGGCCTGTCGCTGCAGCTCGAGACGCCGTTCAAGGGCGGCGACTACATCAAGGTCGGCGATCACGAGGGCCGCGTGCTCGAGCTCGGCTGGCGGTCGACGCGCATCGAGACCGTGCGCGGGGAAATCATCGCCATCCCCAACTCCCTGCTCAGCAAGGAGAAGGTCACCAACTTCACCTTTTCGCGCAAGGCCGTCGCCGTCGACCTCGAGTTCGGCACCGCCTACGAGGCCGCGCCCAACGACGTGCGCCGCGCGGTGTTCGAGACCTTGAAAGACGCGCCGTCGGTGCTCGCCGACCCCGCGCCGCACGTGTGGGTCTCGGCGTACGGCGACTCCGCGATCTCGTGGTTGGTGCGCTTCTACGTCACCGACTACGGCCAGCGCCCCGAAGTGATCGACCAGATCCTCTCGCGCCTCTGGTACCGCTTCGGCCGCGAGAAGATCGAGATCCCCTTCCCGCAGCGCGTGCTCACCTTCAAGACGGTCGAGCCGCCTGCCCAGACGCTCGACGTCGATCTCATCGCCCAGCTGCCGCTCTTCGCGCCCTTCCCCGTCGAAGAAGCCCGCGCCCTCTCGGCGCGCGCGAAGGAACGGAAGTTCGGCGCCGGCGAGCGGGTCATCACCGAGGGCGAGCCGGGCACCACCTTCTACGTGGTGGTCAAGGGCAAGCTGTCGGTGCGCATCGGCCCGCAGCTCAACGAGCTGGCCACCCTCGAGCGCGGCGCGGCGTTCGGAGAGATGAGCCTGCTCACCGGCGAGCCGCGCAACGCCACCATCGTCACCACCACTGACTGCACGCTGCTCGAGATGCCGCGCGAGGTCTTCGCCGACCACCTCGAGAAGCACCCCGAGCGCCTCGCCCAGCTCGCCAGCCTCATCGAAGAGCGCAAGGCGTTCCGCGCGGCCGCCTCGACCGCGACGACCGGCCCGGCGCCCGCCCCCGGCTCGGTGCTGCAGAAGCTGCGCGACATTCTCGCCCGGCGGCCCGCGTGAGCCTCTACGGCCCCGACCTCGCGCTGATCCAGGAAGTGGCCTTCGGTGGCTACGCCGCGCGCCTCATGCCGCGCGTGCTCGCTGCACTCGGTGAGCCGGGCACGCCGCCGCGGCGCGTGCTCGACGTCGGGTGCGGCGCCGGAGTCAGCACCCGCGCGCTCGCGACCCGCGGGTTCCAGGTGATCGCCCTCGACGGCTCGGCCGACCTGCTCGCCCACGCGCGCAAGCACGTGCCCGAGGCGACCTGGCTGCACCGGTCCGTGTGGGACGGGCCGCTGCCGGCCTGCGACGCGGCGATCGCGATCGGCGAGGTGCTCACCTACCACCGCGCCCACGAAGACGCCGGCGAGCGGCTGCGGTGGTTCTTCCGCGAACTGGCGCGCGTGCTGCCCGAGGGTGGCCAGCTGATCTTCGACGCCATCGACGCCGAGGGGCCTCCGCTCGACGCGAAGAACTTCACCGTCACCGACGACTGGGCCATCACCAGCCAGACCGTCGAGCGACCCGGCGAGCACCGGCTCACGCGCACCATCGACACCTTCATGCGCGTCGAAGCCCTCGAGGCCGAGGTGTGGCGCCGCGCGCGCGAGGTGCACGAGGTGGTCACCTTCGACCAGGCGCAGCTGCGCGCATGGCTCGAGCAGGCGGGGTTCGAGAAGTGCGTGATCGAAGCCGACCCGGAACTGCCCCGCCGCGTGCTGGTCTCAGCCGCCCGGCGCGCGAACTGAGAGCCTCACGCGGTGCGGCCGATGCGGCAGGTCGAGCGCAGCGGGCAGCGACGGCAGTTGTCCTTCACCGGGCGCGCCGGGCACGCACCGCTCATGCCGTAGTGACAGAGCGCGAAGTCGTAGCGAACGGGGTCGGCCGCATCGAGCAGCCGCAATGACGCGGTGACCTCTTCGGCCGTGTTCCACCCGAGGGTCGCGCGGCGGGTGAGCCCCAGCCAACGAGAGATGCGCATCACGTGCGTATCGAGGGGAATCATCAGCTCCGCGGGCGAGACCTGCTTCCACACCCCGAAGTCGATCGCGTCGCGCCGCACCATCCACCGCAGGTACAGGTTGAGCCGCTTCGCCGCGCCCGCTTCAGCCGACGGCAAGAGGTGCGACAGGCCGCGCGTCTTCCCGAGCGCGCGCACGATCTCCCGCTCCGGCGCCGCCTCGCGGATCTCCCGCGCGAAGGTCGCCAGCGCCGCCTTCCATGTGCCCGTGCGGCCGTGCACGAACGCCGCCTCGAGCGAGCCGTGCCGCCGCAGCTGCGCCCCGATGCCCATCAGCAGCACCGCGACGTCGGCGGGCAGGTTGAAGCGGTACACGAAGCCGTCGAGCAGCTTCGCCGCGCGCTTCACGGTGAGCTCGGCCATCGCGCTCGCCGGCGAAGAGCCCAGCCCGGAGAGGATCGACGCGATCTTCGGCTTGAAGAGATCGGCGCGCCCGTACGCGAGCGACGCCGACAGGAGCGCCACGGTCTCGACGTCACGCGGGTCGCGATAGCGGTGCGGAAACTCGACCGGGTCGGCCTGCACGCGGTCGGTCGACGCGCGCGACTCCACGAAGCCGTCGAGCAAGGGCTTGAGCCGCGCCGCGCCGGCCGCGGACAACGGCGGCTTCAGCGGAGCACCTCGCGCAGCGCGTGGCCGAGCTCGGGGAGGATCAACTTCTCGAGCGCGAGCTGCACCGCCTTCGGGTTGCCCGGCAGCACGAAGATCAGCGCGCCCTTCACCAGGCCCGCGGTCGCCCGCGACAGCCACGCCGCGCTGCCGACCTGCTGGTAGCTGAGCATGCGAAACAGCTCGCCGAACCCGTCGAGCGTGCGCTCGAAGCGCGGCGCCAGCGTCTGCACCGTGACGTCGCGCGAGGTGAGCCCCGTGCCGCCCGTGAAGATCACCGCCCGCGCGCCGTGCTCCAGCGCGTGCTCGAGGGCGTGCGTGATGGCCGCGGCGTCGTCCTTCACCACCTCGTGCCCGAGCAACGTGTGGCCCGACGCGATCACCAGCTTGCGCGCCAGGGCGCCGCCCTCATCCGTCGAGGCGTCGCGCGTGTCGGAACAGGTCACCACCCACGTCGCGACCGCGGACGGCGAGGTGCCGTGGTGGTGGTGCTCATGCTCGTGGTGATGGTGGTGATCAGCCCCAGGCCCGTGATCGTGAGTGTGATGGTGGGCGTGATCGTGTCCTTCGTGCGCCATGGCCGGCTCCTACTCGGTTCAGGACTCGGTGGGGAACCCGACGACCACCAACTGCCCGTCTTCCGTCTCCACCGGGAAGGCAGGTTGATCGTCGGCGATGCCCGGCGAGGTGACGTTCTTGCCGCTGTCGAGATCGAACCCGATCTCGTGGCACGGGCAGACCACCATGTTCCCCTCGAGCCGCCCGCCGCTCAGCAGGCACCCCGCGTGGTTGCACCAGTCGTCGAGCGCCTTCGCCTTGCCGCCCACGCACGCCACCAGCACGTTGCGCTTGCCCACCGCATAGCCCCGCAGCTCGCCTTCCTGCAGATCGGCCGGGCCCAGCTTCACTCGCTTCGCGTCACTCACGAGGTGTCGTCTTACAGTAGAAACGCCTCATGACGCCGGTCGACAAGAGCACGGTGGTGAAGGCGCTGCAGGAGATGAGCGCCTACCTCCAGATCAAGGGCGAGAACTCCTTCAAGACGCGCGCGTACGACCTGGCGGCCGAGCGCATCGCGGGGCTCAACGAAGATCTCGCCACGCTGGTCGCCGAGAAGCGCCTCACCTCGCTGCCCAACATCGGCGAGAGCATCGCCGCGAAGATCGCCGACCTCGTCACCACCGGGAAGATGACGGCCCTCGAGGAAATCAAGGCGGTCTACCCGCCGAAGATCCTCGAGCTGATGACCGTGCAGGATCTCGGGCCCAAGAAGGCCAAGGCCCTGTGGGAACAGCTGCAGGTCGGGTCGATCGACGAGCTCGAGGCGGCCTGCAACGCCCACCGCGTGCGCGATCTGAAGGGCTTCGGGCAGAAGACCGAAGACAAGTTCCTCGCGGCGATCGCCGTCGCGCGCCGCTCGATGGCCGCCGGTGGCCGCAAGCGCCTGGGCGACGTGCAAGACCAGGCCAACGCGCTGCTGGAATGGATCAAGAAGGCCCCCGGCGTGATTCGCGCCAGCCTCGGAGGCTCGGTGCGCCGCCAGCGCGAGACCGTGGCCGACGTCGACATCATCGCCGCCGCGCCCGCCGCCGAGCCCGTCTTCCAGCACTTCCTCGCGTTCCCCCAGGTCGCCGAGACGCTCGGGCACGGAGAGTCGAAGGCGTCGGTGCGCCTGAAGGACACCGATCTCCAGGTCGACCTGCGCGTGCTGCCCGACGAAGACTTCGCGTCGGCGCTGCACCACTTCACGGGGAGCAAGGCCCACCACATTCGCCTGCGCTCGATGGCGCTCGAGAAGGGCCTCACCATCAGCGAGTGGGGCGTCTTCCGCATGGGCGCCGCCGCCGACGCGAAGGTGAAGAAGGGCACCGCGAAGCACGAGGGCGCCGAAGAGAAGCTCCCCATCAAGGAAGAGAAGGACCTCTACGCGCTGCTGGGCATGCAGTACGTGCCGCCCGAGCTGCGCGAAGACTGGGGCGAGATCGAGGCCGCGCTCGAGCACCGGCTGCCCACCGATCTCATCGGCGCCGACGACATTCGCGGCAACGTGCACGCCCATTCCACCTGGAGCGACGGCCGCGACACGCTCGAGGCCATGGTGCGCGCCGCGCAGAAGCTCGGCTACAGCTACTTCACCGTCACCGAGCACTCGCAGACCAGCAACTACGCGGGCGGCCTCAGCCTCGACAAGCTCAAGAAGCAGTGGGACGAGATCGACGAACTCCAGTCGAAGGTGAAGGGCATCAAGCTCCTCAAGGGCATCGAGTCCGACATCCTCGAAGACGGCTCGCTCGACTACCCCGACTCGGTGCTCGAGAAGCTCGACGTGGTGATCGGCTCGATCCACCAGCGCTACTCGCAAGACGAAGCCGCGATGACGAAGCGTGTGCTGAACGCGTTCGACAACCCACATCTGCACATCTGGGGGCACCCCTCGGGGCGGCTGCTGCTCAAGCGCGAGGCCGCGCCCATGCGCATGGAAGAGATCCTTGACAAGGCCGCGAAGAAAGGCATCGTGGTCGAGGTCAACGGCTGCCCCGATCGCATGGATCTCGCCAGCGAGTGGGTGCGCAAGGCCCTCGAGCGCAAGATCAAGCTGGTGATCAGCACCGACGCCCACTCGGTGCACGAGCTCACGCTGCACCTGCCCTACGCGATCGCCGCCGCTCGGCGCGGGTGGGCGCGAAAAGGCGACGTCGTCAACACGCAAGACCTCAAGGGTTTTCGTTCTGCCCTCGTCAGAAGCTGACTGCCGAATTCCCTCTTTGTGGCGCGGCCCTTGGCTACGATGACCGCCGTTTCATGAGCACTGCGGCCGATCCCATCGTGGGCACCACCCTCGGGTCGTTCAAGATCACGAAAGTGATCGGCCGTGGCGGCATGGGCACCGTCTACCTCGGCGAGCACGCCATCATCGGCAGCCGGGTGGCGATCAAGGTGCTGCTCGATTCGCTCGCCCGCGACGAGGGGTTGGTGGCGCGGTTCTACGCCGAGGCGCGCGCGGTCAACCTCATCGGCCACGAGAACATCGTCAACATCTTCGACATGAACGTGGTCCCTCCGCACCGCTACTACCTGGTGATGGAGTACCTCGAGGGCAAGCCGCTCAACTACCTCATGACGCAGCCGGTGCCCGCGGCCGTGTCGATCCCCATCCTCACGCAGGTGTGCGACGCGCTGCAGGCCGCGCACGACGCGGGCATCGTGCACCGCGACCTGAAGCCCGAGAACATCTTCCTCATCAAGCGGCGCAACTCCGAGAACTTCGTCAAGGTGCTCGACTTCGGCCTCGCCAAGTTGCTCGACACCCACCGCACCAACACGCTCACCGCGGCCGGGCTGATCGTCGGCACGCCCGAATTCATGTCGCCCGAGCAGGCCAACTCCGCGCCCGTCGACGGGCGCAGCGACATCTACTCGCTGGGCTGCATCGCGTGGCTGCTCGCCACCGGTCGCCTGCCCTTCCCCCAGCGCGGACTCGCCGATCTGCTCGTCGCGCACCGCTCGCAGAACCCGCGACCCGCGCACGAAGTGGTGCCCACCGTGCCGCGCGCGTGGGGCCTGGCGATCGAGAAGGCGATGTCGAAGGAACCCGCGGCGCGCTTCCAGTCTGCCAATGACTTCGCCGCGGCGCTCGACGAGGCGCTGCGCACCCCCGAGGCGCCGCCCCGCCTGCCCCGCGCCCCCACGCCGATGCCCGCGCGCGCGCCGTCGCGCCTGCCACGCCCGGCCCACCGCCGCCGCAGCCGCGCCACACCGCGAAGTTCGACGCCGTGATCTCCCGCGTCGACGGCACCACCATCGGCACGATGCAGGTCACCGACATCTCCAAGGGCGGCATGTTCTTGTCGACCACCCTGCCCCTGCCGCCGGTCTTCTCGCGCGTGAAGATCACCGTGCCCTCGGCCGGCAACCTCGAGGTGCTCGCCGAGGTGGTGCGCCACGTGCCCGCCGACCAGGCCAAGGCGTGGGGCATGCCGCCCGGGCTCGGCGTGCAGTTCATCGACGTCACCCCCAGCCTCCGCGAAGACCTGAACCGCCTCGTGCAGGGCCTGCCGCTGCTCCCGAAGCAGGAAGCCGCGCCGCGCGACCAGACCGTCGACGCGCTGCTCGCCAAGTACCGCGAGCGCATGAACGGCGATCACTACGCGCTGCTCTCGCTGCCGCAGACCGCGGAGATGGAAGAGATCAACGCGCGCTGCGTGGAGATCGCCAACCAGCTCAATGCGCTGCTCAAGAAGCAGCTCAAGCCCAACGAGACCGCGCAGCTCGAGGCCACGCTGGCCCGCCTGCGCACCGCGCGCGATACGCTGTCGACGCCCATCGCCCGCGCCCGCTACGACGCGCACCGCGGCAACTGGAAGGGCATCGCCCGCTGCCTGATGGGTGGGCTCGGGCCGCTCGACCTCGAGCGCATTCGCCAGGAGTTCCTCGTCGAACACCCCAGCGCCGCCGGCTCGGCCCACGTGAAGCTGCTCGCCTCGCGCGGCTACGAGCAGAACGGCCAGATCAAGGAAGCGCTCGACGCGTGCGAGAACGCGCTGCAGATCGATCCGCTCAACCTCCAGCTCCACCAGCGCCACGCCACGCTCGCGCGGCAGCTCGTGAAGTGACGTGAGCCTCGAGTCGACGGTCTTCCCCGCGCAGCGCCCCTCGTGGGCCGGCCGTACCAGCGCGCACGAGGCGTTCCTGGCGTGGGCCATCTGCTTCATCGCGGTGCTGATCGGCTTCTCGATCTACCCGGCGCTCGGCAAGGTGCTCGCCACCATCGGCTTCCTCTACCTGCCCCTCTACCTCACGCACTTCCGCGGCGAAGACTGGGCGGAGTACGGCATGTCGACGCGCCAGCTGGCCGCCGACGTGAAGCTGTTCTTCACCGTGTCGGCGATCGTCTTCCCGCTCTTCATCGCCGGCTACTTCGCGTTCACCTGGGCGTGGCCACACCTGCCGCTCGAATGGGCGCGCGTGCTCACGCCGTACACCAGCGCGCCGCGCTTCTCGCCGCGCCTGCCCGATCGCTTCACCGAGTGGCTGATCGACGATCTCTTCGTCGTCGCGCTCCCCGAGGAATTCTTCTACCGGGGCTTCATCCAGACGCGGCTGCGCGACTCGTGGCCGCGGGGCCGGCTGTTCCTGGGCGCGCGGCTCGGGCCTGCCTTCTGGGTCACCGCGATCCTCTTCGCGCTCGGGCACCTCGCGATCTTCGAGGTGTGGCGGCTGGCGGTGTTCTTCCCCGCCCTGCTCTTCGGGTGGATGCGCGAACGCAGCAACAGCGTGGTCGCCGGCGCGCTCTTTCACGCCGCGTCGAACCTGCTGATCAAGGTGCTCGACGCCAGCTTCTTCGGCGGCTGATCAGCCTCAGCGAATCGTCACGGCCAGCTTGCGATCGACGCTGATGGTCGCCCCGTCGGGCAGCGACACCCAGCCCTCGCCGTGCGGGTGCGTCGCCAGCACCACCGAGCGCCGCCGCCGGTGATCGCGCAGCAAGACGTCGTCCTTCGAGTCGGGCGTCAGCTGGTGCCGCCCACACTGCGGCGCGCCCTCGAGCAGCTGGTACGCCAGCGCGTGCCCGCGGCGGGTCGCGCTGACCAGCCGGCCGTTGGTGGCGAGGAGGGCGAAGTGGGGCCGGGTCGTCACGCCCACGCCGGCCGACACCTGCTCGAGCGCGCGGGCCGTCGCTGCCAGGCTCGCCGACACCGACGCGCCGTCGATCGACCGATCTTCCATGCGCCCCAGCGCGCGGAGCTCGGCGAGGAAGCGCACGAACGCCGCCTCTTCCCACGTCGGCCCCTTCACCGCCGCCTGCAGGAACTCGGGCAGCTCGTTCCACAGCCGCTCACGCACCTGGGCGCCGCGCTCGAGCTTGCCGACCGCCGCGAACAGCCAGTGCCTGAAGCGGAACGGCTGGGTCGCGCTCTCGAACTCCTCGCCGACCGCCAGCTCGCGGGTGGCGAGCAGCACGATCTCGGAATCGGGGGCTTCCCACGCGCCGGCCTGCGGCACGCCGACCCCGTAGGTGCGCTGGATGATCTGGTCTTCCTGGAAGACCCCCAGCCCCGCGGCGGCCGAGCCGTCGAGCGCCAGCGAGCTGCGCACGCGATCGAGCTCGCACCGGTTCAGCGCGGCGTCCTGCGTCATGAGGGCAAGTACCTGCGACATCTCCACACTTCTCTTTCTGGCCGACTCCAAGCCTGACAACAGCCCGCCCTCGGCGCCACTCCCCGGCCACCCCGCCAACCCGCCTGTCGGGAAGCAAGCGACCGATGTGGGAATGATGTAAATTTCGCCTCATGTCCGAAATCGCAGTCGGCATCGATCTGGGCACGTCGTACTCGTGTGTTTCCGCAGTCATCGACGGCCAACCAACGGTCATTCCCAACGAATGGGGTGAGTTCACGCACGCCTCGTGCGTGTCGTTCCTCGAAGACGGCAGCGTGCTGGTCGGGAACGCGGCGAAGAAGAACATCATCACCAACGCCGAGAACACCGTGTACTCGGCCAAGCGGCTCATCGGCCGCTTCTTCTTCAGCGATGAAGTGAAGAAGGCGACGACCGTGATGCCGTACACGATCGTCGAAGGCCCCAACAACTCGGTGCGCATCCAGGCGCGCGGCAAGACGTACTCGCTGCCGGAGATCTCGGCGCTGGTGCTCAAGGAGCTCAAGGCGATCGCCGAGAGCTACCTCGGTCAGCCGGTCACCAAGGCCGTGGTCACCGTGCCCGCGTACTTCAACGACAACCAGCGCCAGGCCACCAAGGACGCCGGCCGCATCGCGGGCCTCGAGATCCTGCGCATCTTGAACGAGCCCACGGCCGCCGCGCTGGCGTACGGCTTCGGCAAAGACGTCAACCAGCGCGTCGCCATCTACGATCTCGGCGGCGGCACCTTCGACGTGTCGATCCTCGAGATCGGCAAAGACGTGTTCGAGGTGCTCTCGACCGCGGGCGACACGTACCTCGGCGGCGACGACTTCGACGATCGCATCATGAACTGGCTGGCCGAAGACTTCATGGCCCGCACCAAGCTCGACCTGCGCCAGAACCGCTTCTGCCTGCAGATGCTCAAGGAAGCGTCGGAGAAAGCGAAGATCGAGGTCGGTCAGAACGGCACCGCCGACATCCTCTGCCCCGGCATCTGCCAGGACACCAACGGCAAGGTGCTCGACCTGCAGCAGCGCCTGACCGCCGACCAGTTCAACCGCATGGTGATGGACCTCGTGCAGGGCACCTTCAAGGTGACCGACGAAGCGCTCCAGAGCGCGCGCATGACGGTCAGCGACGTCGACGCGGTGATCCTCGTCGGCGGCCCCACCCGGCTGCCCATCATTCGCAACTCGGTGAAGCACTACTTCCAGAAAGAGCCGAAGGCGGGCGTCGACCCCGACCAGGTCGTCTCGCTCGGCGCCGCGCTCCAGGCCCACGCGCTGCTCGACACCCAGACCGAGACCTTCCTCGTCGACGTCACCCCGCTCTCGCTGCGCATCGGCACCGTCGGTGGCTTCACCGAGAAGATCATCGAGAAGAACACGCCGATCCCCATCGAGAAGTCGAAGACCTTCACCACCAGCCGCGACGGCCAGGACAAGGTGAAGATTCGCGTCTACCAGGGCGAGTCGAACAAGTCGGACGACTGCGAGCTGCTCGGCGAGTTCGAGTTCTCGGGCTTCCGCATCGGCTACCGCGGCGACGTGAAGATCGACGTCACCTTCGAGATCGACAGCAACGGCATCGTGAACGTCGAGGCGGCCGACAAGGAAACCGGCCAGCGCACCTCGACCACCATCAGCTTGTCATCGGGGTTGTCCGAGAGTGACATCCAGAAATCGATGCAGGCCAACGCCAACGTGCGGCTCGCCGGCCACAAGGACCTGCCGGCGGTGGCCGATTGACCTGGCGCGGAGTTCATTTCGCAGTGGTGAGGTGATTGGTCGATGTCGAATGACGACAACAGCGGCAAGCCGCCGCCTGCCGGGGGCGGGTTCAAACCCATCGTGACGCGGCCACGCACGAGCGTCCCCGGAGCTCCGCCTGCCGCCGCGCCCGCAGCGCCCGCCGCGCCTGCCCGGCCGATGCCCACCATCTCGCCCACCACCGCGATCCGCCCGCCGGTGGCCGGCCTCGCCGCGCCCGCCGCGCCGCCCGCCGCGCCCGCCATCGCCTCGGTCGCGCCCGCCGTGGCCCCGGTGCAGCGGCCGCCCACCATCTCGGCCGCGCCGATCGTGCCGCCCGCGGGTCCCCGCGCGCCAACGGTCTCGGCCGCGCCGCTGGTGCCCCCTGCGCCCGCCGTCGCCTCGGGCCAGACGCCGCAGCAGCGCAACGCCGCCCCCGCGCGGCCGCCGACGCCGGTCATCGCCCCGCCCGTGATGGCGCCCCCGACGGCGCGCCCACCTGGCCCGGTCATCGCTCCGCCCGTGATGGCGCCCCCGGCAGCGCGCCCCGCTGCGCCGGTGATCGCGCCGCCAGTGATGGCTCCGCCCGCGCCCGCCGGGCGCAACGTGATCGCGCCGCCTGCTGCTCCCGCCGCCGCGCCGCGCCCGTCTGGCCCGTCGGCGGTCGCGAAGCGTCCGTCACCGATCCCCGAGAGCGGCCCCGTCGAGCAGATCGACGACGCCGCGGGCGCCGAGCTGCGCCGCCTCGCCTCGCAGCTGAACGGGCTCGACTACTTCCAGGTGCTCGGGCTCACGCAGGCCGCGACCTCGGCCGAGATCAAGAAGGCCTTCTACCGCGAGAGCCGCACCTACCACCCCGATCGCTTCTTCCACATCCCCGATTCCCCGGTGAAGGACGACCTCGGCACGCTCTACAAGCGCATCACCGAGGCCTACTACTTCCTCCGCGATGACCAGAAGCGGCGCAAGTACATCGCCGACATCACCAGCGCCGACCGCGCGAACAAGCTGCGCTTCACCGAGGCCAGCGAGGTCGAGCAGAAGGCCGAGGCGCGCAAGGTCGTCGAAGACGAGTTCGGCACCGTTCCCAAGGCGCGGCCGTTCTTCAAGTCGGCGATGAGCGACTTGAGCAGCGGCAACCTCGCGTCGTGCGAGCGCAACCTGAAGATGGGCCTCACCTGGGAACCGGGCAACACGAAGTTCAAGACCATGCTCACCGAGGTGCAGAAGAAGATCGAAGACGAGCGGCGGGCGAAGGGCCCGAACTACATGATCAAGTGACGGCACGCCCGTGACCCTCGATCTCATCGCGCTGCTGCTCATCGCGTTGTTCGCGCTGTTCGGCATGCTCAGCGGCTTCTCGAAGCAGGTGGCGCAGGCGATCGCCGGCATCGCCGCGGTCACTGCTGCCGTGCCGTGCGGCCGATTCTTCGGCGAGCCGATGGCGCAGGGGCTCAAGTCGTCGCTCACGGTCGGCGTGGTGGCGGCGACCATCGTGTCGTTCGTGCTGGTGTACCTGGTGGTGAGGCTGATCCTCACCGCGTTCCTCAAGCGCCTGCTCTCGGGGAAAGACAAGGACAACCGCGCCCCCGATCGCGTGCTCGGCCTGATGCTCGCCGGCCTGAAGGCCGCCGCCATGTTGTGGATCGGCGCGTCGGCCGCGACCTTCGTCGAGAACAACCTCGTGCTCGCCGGCAAGAAGTACACCTTCACCCCGAAGGACTCGAAGCTCGTGGCGATCAGCCGCCAGTACAACTTCATCGAGCTGGTGCAGTTCTCGGGCGGCAAGGAACTCGCGCTCGCCGCCAAGGTCGCCGATGACCCGAAGGCCGCCGCGAAGTTGAAGGACGACCCCGACTACGCCGCGCTGATGAAGGACGGCCGCTTCCGCCGCCTCGTCGCGTCCGACGCGTGGAAGAAGGCGCTCGAGACCGGCGACGTGCGCGGCCTGATGAACAACAACGAGCTGGTCGAGCTCATTCAAGACGCGCGCATGAGCCACCACCTCGAGCGCCTCGCCGCGCAGGGCGAGCTCACCGAGAACTGAGTCGGCTGCGAAGCGGCGCGAGGCGGCAGATCGGCTCGCGACGACTCTGGATCTTCCGCGCGAAGCTCTATAGTCCGCGACTCCATGGCCAACCCCACGTCTCAGCGCTGGACCATCGCCGACTCGAACGACATGTACGCCATCCGCAACTGGGGGGCTGGGTACTTCGGCATCAACGACAAGGGCAACGTGTGCGTCCACCCCGGTGGGCCCGCGACGCCGAGCTTCGATCTGAAGGAACTCGTCGACGAGGTCCGTCGCCGCGGCATCAGCCTGCCGCTGCTCATTCGCTTCACCGACGTGCTGCGCCACCGCGTGGTCCACCTCAACGAGGCGTTCCGCAAGGCGATCAACGAGCACAACTACAAGGGCCAGTACCGGGGCGTGTACCCCATCAAGGTCAACCAGCACCGCTACGTCGCCGAGCAGATCACCGACGCCGGCAAGCCGTACGGCTACGGCCTCGAGGCCGGCAGCAAGCCCGAGCTGCTCGCGGTGATGGCGTTGCTCGAAGACCCCGACGCGCTCATCATCTGCAACGGCTACAAAGACGAGGAATACGTCGAGACCGCCCTCTACGCGTCGAAGCTCGGGCGCAAGGTGGTGATGGTCGTCGAGAAGCCCAGCGAGCTGCCGCTGATCGCCGAGGTCGCCCGCAAGACGGGCATCAAGCCGCGCCTCGGAGTTCGCGTGCGCCTCTCGACCCGCGGCGCCGGCAAGTGGGAAGCCTCGGGCGGTGATCGCAGCAAGTTCGGCCTGAGCTCCAACGAGCTGATGGACGCGATCGCCTTCATGCGCGAGACCGGCCTGATGGACAGCTTCGAGCTGCTCCACTTCCACCTCGGCTCGCAGATCTCGAACATTCGCAACGTGAAGAACGCGCTGCGCGAGGTCGGTCGCTTCTACGTCGAGGTGCGCCGGCTGGGCGCGCCGCTGCAGTACATCGACGTCGGCGGCGGCCTGGGCGTCGACTACGACGGCTCGCAAACCAACTTCGCGTCGTCGATGAACTACACCACCGAGGAATACGCGAACGACGTCGTGTTCTCGGTGATGGAAGCGTGCGACGCGGCGCAGGTGCCCCACCCCAACCTCGTGTCGGAATCGGGCCGCGCGGTCGTCGCGCACCACGCGATGCTGGTGACCGAGGTGCTCGGCAACTCCGGCTTCGACGTGCCGCCGATGCCCGATCGGCTGCCCGACGGCACGCCGCAGGTGGTGAAGAACCTGTACGCGGCGTTCCGCGACGTCACCAACAAGAACCTCAACGAGACGTACCACGACGCCACTGAGTACAAAGACGAGACGCTGACGCTGTTCTCGCTCGGCCACCTCACGCTCGAGCAGCGCGTGCTGGCGGAGAACCTCTTCTGGTCGATCTGCCACAAGATCCTGCGCATCGCGCGTGAGTCGAATGACCTGAGCGAAGAGCTCGAGGCGCTCGAGCACCAGCTGAGCGACACCTACTTCTGCAACTTCAGCATCTTCCAGTCGCTGCCCGACTCGTGGGCCATCGACCAGCTGTTCCCCGTGATGCCGATTCACCGCCTCGGCGAGCGCCCCACGCGCCGCGCGGTGCTGGCCGACATCACCTGCGACAGCGACGGCAAGATCGAGAAGTTCATCGACAAGCGCGAGGTGAAGGACGACCTCCAGCTGCACTCGCTCAACGACGACGAGTACTACCTCGGCATCTTCCTCGTCGGCGCGTACCAGGAAATCCTCGGCGACCTGCACAACCTGTTCGGTGACACGCACACCATCCAGGTCTCGCTCGCGCCCGGCGGCGGGTACCTCATCGATCGCGTCGTCGAAGGCGACACGGTGACCGAGGTGCTCAACTACGTCGCCTACAACAAGGACGATCTCATCGCGAAGATGCGCAGCTTCACCGAGCAGGCGCTGCGCACCGGCAAGATCACCCTCGACGAGTCGCGCCAGATCTTGCGCGTCTACGAAGCGGGCCTCGCTGGCTACACGTACCTCGAGCGCGAGGTCGACGCGAAGAGCTTCACCGCCTCGCAGCTGCGCCTCGTGGCCTCCCCCGGCGACGCTCGCGATCAGCGCACCGGCACCTGAGCAGCGCGGCCAGCCCAGCCTGGAGATGGACCGTGGCGTGCGCGCTGGCGCTCGCCCAGCTCTCGCACCACGTCTTCACGCTCCGCAGCACGCCGGTCGAAGGGTGGCCGACGTGGGTCGACGGCCTGCCGTTCGGCTCGACGTGGCCCGGACCCAACTCACTCGAGCTCGTCTGGAGTCCGCTCGCGTCGATCGTCAACCTGCTCGCGGCGATGGTGTGGTCAGTGCCGCTGGCGTTGCTGATCACGCGGGTGGCGCGCGACGCGATGAAGGCCGTCGCCCTGGTGGTGATCATCGTCACGCTGGTGGTCACGCTGCTCGCTGACGTCGCCCCGTGGTGGATCGGCGGCGCGCAGTTGAGCGCGGTGCCCGCCGCCGGCCGCGGCCCCGGCAGGCTCGTCGCGTGGCCCGACCTTCGCCCCGTCAGCGGCCCTTGAGCATCGCGTTGATGCCGAGGCGAATGACGACGTAGACGCCGAGCGCGATCAACCACGAGTACGTCGCGTCCATGCCGTTGGCGCGCAGCAGGCGATCGGCGCCCACGTAGACGCCGAGCACCACGGGAATCGACGCGAGCATCCACGCCGCCTTGTTCGCCGCGGCCCGCGCAGGCGCCAGCTCGAGCCCCTGCGCGCGCGCCTGCTTCGCTTCGTCGGGCGTCAGCAGGTACCAGTGCCGGTTGGGCGGCTCCGAGTTGCGGTCGCGAAACAGCCGCCGCGCGTCACCCGCGGCCTGCAGCGCCTTGTCGGCCTGCATCATCAGCGACATCTCGAAGAGCTCGTTGCGCACCTCGTTGCCTTCGCTCTTCTGCTGGAAGCTCTTCAGCAGGTCGTGCGTGCGCTGCGGCACGGTGAAGGTCACGCCCTGGGCGCGCAGCCATTCTTCGAGCGCGGAGATCGACGCCGCGCCCTGGGCGACGTCGAAGGGGTGCACGTAGCGGCGCTGCTCGAACACGTCAGGGCCACTCGAACGTCATGGGAATCTGCACGTCTGCTGCCAGCGAGCGCGCGACCGGGCAACCACGGGCGATCTCCTCGAAGCGGGCGCGCTGCGCGGCGGGCGTTTCCTTCGGCATGGTGAGCACCAGAGCCAGCGAGCCGATGCGCCGCGGCGGACCGACCATTTCCTTCACCACGCGCGCCGAGGCTGCGCCGAACGTGAGGCCTTCTTTCGGAGCCAGCAGCGCCATCGTCGACAGCGCGCACGAGGCGAGCGCCGCGCCCACGAGGTCGGTCGGCGAGAAGCTCGAGCCGTCTCCGCCGTTGTCCCTGGGGGGCACGGTGCGAATCACCGCCCCCGACGGCTCGTGGGTGAGCTGACATTCCAGGCCGCTGATCTTCACCTGCATCGGGACGCCCATGCGGCGTTTCTAGCTCAGGCCTTCAGCTCGAAGTGCGACCGATCTCGCTCAGCGGCGATCTGATCTTCGTCGGGCGGCGTCTTGCCCTCGGCGTACCGCACCATCTCGTCGGCTTCCCACGCGTAGGGCTGGCCGTTGAGCAGCACGCGCTTCTCGGCCACCGCGCGCGTCGCCTCGACCAGCGGCACCCGCGAGAGATCGCGCACCAGCGCGAGGAAGCGCCCCTGCCGCGCGGGGTCGACGAACCGCGCCTCGTGCCGGGCAGCCCAGGCCATGTGGTACCAGGAGGGCCTGAACGCGACACCGTCGAGCCGCAGGCGCGCCGCCATCAAGCCGAAGAGCTGCGTCATTTCCCGCGCGAGGCCCAGGCCCGGCACCTGCTGCCCGGGGAGCTGCGGCCGCTGGGCGCTGAAGTGCGCGCGCGGGTTGCGCAGCGAGAGCCAGTTCACGAACAGGAAGTGCTGATCGCCGATGGACGTCTTGCCGACCTCGATCTCGATCAACACCGCGCGCTTGCCGCTCAGCGCGTCGATGCCCGTGAGGCGCGCGCGGTCCCACGGGCTGATGCGATCGATCTCCACCTGCAGCATGGTGAAGCCCAGCCGGCGCAAGATCGGCAACAGCCGGTAGCGCTCGAGCGCGAACTCGAGCCCCTCGCGCGTGTAGAAGTCGAGGAGCCGCGGCGGCTTGCGGCGGCCGAGCCCGAGCGCCTCTTCGACGTCGCTCGCGCTGAGCATCGGCTCGTCCCCCAGCGACTCGCTGGGCAGCGTGCGGGCGATGCCCTTCATGCGCGCCGCGAGCGGGTCCCAATCGGTGGGGATCGCCTCGTCGGTGTCGAACGCGAGCGTCAGCCCCACGCCGGCGAGCACCTTCCACGCGTGCGACGAGTAGCCGCCGGCGGGCAGCCAGACTTGCGGCAGGCTCCCCAGGCGGTGCGAAACGAGCAGCTCGCGTTGACGCAGCCCGGGCAGCGAGAGATCGAAGTGGCCCAGCCGATCGCCGGTCAGCACGTCGGCGCCTGCGAGCACGAAGACCAGCTCCACGGGCGGCATGCGGGCGAGCAGCTTGCGCACGGCCTCGAGGTACGGCGCGTCGGTGGTGCCCGACGGCAACACCTGCTCGTCGACGCCGGCCAGCGCCCCCCACGTCGCGCCTGAGATCGACCCCAGCCAGACGCTGCCGTCGCGGCCCAGGCAGTCGGCCGTGCCATCAGGGGGGTGGAAGTCGAAGTCGAGCACCGCGATGCGGCCCTCGAAGCCATCGGCGCGCACCGCGGCGATCGCCACCGCCACGTCGTTGAGCGCGCAGAAGCCGGCGCCCCGCTCGGGGGCCGCGTGGTGAAAGCCGCCCAGGGAATTGATCGCCACGCCGCCGCGCGCGAGCACGTAGCGCGCAGCCTCGATCGTGCCGCCCACCGCGAGCCGAACGCAGCGCAGCACCTCGTCGACGAACACGTCGCTCGCGTCGACCGCGAAGATCTGCGCCAGCGTCTCCGGAGACTGCAGCGTCTCGAGGTACGCGGTGGAATGCACGCGCGCGAGGTCGGAATAGCTCGCCGGCTCCGGGTTGATCACGTCCTTCGCTGACAGCGCGCGCACCTGCAGCAGGTAGTGCACGGCGTCGTCAGCGCGCCGCGTCTCCAGCGCGCTCGACCCCGCTTCCGCGCCGGAGATCGGCAGGCGGTACGCCTCGTCGTAGTAGACGCGCAGCGGTCGTCGCCGGGCCGTGTTCAACAGCGCGCGCAGCGGGTTCATCGTCGGGAGATCAGCTCAGAGCAGCTGGATGTGCACGACCGAGCTGCCAGGCTCCGGGTCGCTGCGGCGATCGCTCTCGTCCGGCTCTTCTTCCTTCTGCACCGGGATCTCGATCGTCGGGCGCTGGCGCTCCTTGCGCAGCCGCTCCTGCTCCCGACGCTTCAGCTCTTCGATGATGTAGGTATCGAGCACGAGGCACCTGGGTGGAGCAGCACGAACACATCAATTGTAACCACGGTTGGGACACCTTCAACCCAACGAAGGTTCATTCCCAACCGGCTGAAATAGCGGGACGTGCGCGTTTTCAGGGCTTTGCAGCCGCTCCCATCACTTCTGCGACTCGATGCGCTTCTTGAAGTTCTCGAGCGTCGAGGGGAGCTGGCTGTCAACCAGGCCCGTCAAGATCGCCTTGGGCACCAGCATGCCGACCTCGACCTCGACGCTGTAGGTGGCCTTGGTGGTGCCGTTGCCGGCGTCTTCGAGCTGCCAGCCGCCCTTGTTGTCCTTCATGAACTCGCCGTCGATGAAGGACCAGCTGAGCTTCTTGGGCGCCTCTTCCTTCATGTGCACCGTGTACTTGATGACCTTCACGCGCAGGTCGACCTCGTACTGCACGTCGACCTCGGCGCCGCGCCGGTTCACGGTGCGGATCTTCTTCACCTCCGGCAAGAACTCCGGATACCGCTCGTAGTCGGAGATCACCGCCCAGCACTTCTCGACGGGGGCGTTGAAGGTGACGGTGCGCTGTGCGCCGGGCATGGGGACGGCTCCTGTGGGTGGGGGACGAGGGGACTTTAGATCGGCTTCTTGTCGAAACGGTGGGTCGCGGTGATGTGGCGCACGGTGCCGGTGCGCGAGCGCATCACGATGGAATGCGTCTCGCAGCCCGCCGCGAAGAAGCGCACGCCCTTCAAGAAGTCGCTCGACGTCACGCCGGTCGCCGCGACCATCACGTCGCCGATCGCCAGCTCTTCGGCCTTGTAGATCTTGTGCAGGTCCTTCACGCCCATGCGCGTGGCGCGGGCTTCCTCTTCCTTGGTGCGGAAGCGGAGCCGCCCCTGGAAGTCGCCGTCGATGCAGCGCACGGCCGCCGCCGCGATCACGCCCTCGGGCGCGCCGCCGGTGCCCATCAGCACGTCGACGCCGCTCTCCTCGAAGCAGGTGGCGATCGCCGCCGCCACGTCACCGTCTTCGATGAGGCGAATGCGCGCGCCGGCCTGTCGGACTTCCTTGATCAAATCGGCGTGGCGCTCGCGATCGAGGATCACCACCGTCAGCTCCGAGACCGCGCGGTCCATCTTCTTCGCGATGGCCAGCAGGTTCTCGGTCGCCGTCTTGTTGAGATCGATCGCGCCGCGCGCTGCCGGGCCGACCGCGATCTTTTCCATGTACGTGTCGGGCGCGTTGAGCAGGCCGCCGTGCGTCGCGAGCGCCACCACCGAGATCGCACCCGGGCGGCCGTACGCGCAGAGGTTGGTGCCTTCGAGCGGGTCGAGCGCGATGTCGACCGGCGCGGCGCTCTGCGTCCCGCGCCCCACCTTCTCGCCGATGAAGAGCATCGGCGCCTCGTCGCGCTCGCCCTCACCGATCACCACCGTGCCGTCGATGTTCAGCGAGTCGAACGCCTTGCGCATGGCGTCGACCGCGGCCTGGTCGGCCTCGTCCTTCTTGCCGCGGCCCATCAGCTTCGCCGACGCGATGGCGGCCATCTCGGTGACGCGCACCACCTCGAGGGCGAGGTTGCGGTCCATGACTCGGGGTTCGAAGGTCTGTTTCATGGGGTCGAGAGCAGTTTCACCACGTCGGGGGGAAGTCCAGTCGGTTTTCCGTTCGGGCCGATGCAGGCGTGCACCGTGTGGCCGGTGGCCAGTATTTCCGTCTCGCCGTCGCGCCTCACCTCGTATTCGAAGCGCATCGACGCGCGGCGCAGCTCGGCGATGTGCACGTCGATCACCAGCAGGTCTTCGTACTTCGCGCTGCGGCGGTAGTCGCAGTGCGCGCTCACCACCGGCAAGCCGAAGCCCTGGCGCTCGAGCGCGGTGTAGTTGCCGCCGCACGCGCGGAAGTACTCCGAGCGGCTGAACTCGAAGTAGCGGAAGTAGTTCGCGTAGTAGACGACGCCCATCTGATCGGTGTCGCCGTAGATGACGCGCAGCCGCGCCTCGACTCTCCGCTTCGTCGCTGGTGACTCGCTCATGCGTGAGGTCGCGTCATATCGGTTCAAGGTGCGCTCTGAACGTGCCAACTTGCGCCGCCATGAAGCGATGGGCGTTGGCCTCGTTCCTCCTCGTCTCGACTCTCTCTCTCGCGAAGCCCCCCAAGCTGACGCTCTTCATCAGCGTCGACTCGCTGGGCACCGACCTGATGCAGCGCAACCGCGCGCGCTTCAAGAGCGGCTTCGCGCGGCTCCTCAACGAGGGCGCGGTGTACCCGTCGGCCCGCTACGAGGTCGCCGAGTGCGTCACCGCCGAAGGTCACACCTCGATGGTCACCGGCACCTGGCCGCACCGCACGGGCGTGGTGGGCAACAAGATCTTCAACCGCGCCAGCGGCAAGCTCGAGCCCGTCTTCGCCGACGCGCAGCACCCGGTGCTCGAGGCCCCCGCGGCCGTGGAAGACGGCTCGCCGGCGAACCTGCTGGTCGAGACCCTCGCTGATCGCCTGCGCCAGGCCACCGCGCTGAAGGGCAAGGCGCTGAGCATCAGCGGCAAGGGCCGCTCGGCCGTCGCGATGGCCGGCCACCTCGGGGACGCGTGGTGGTTCCACGAGCAAGCCGGCAAGTTCGTCACCGGCACCTGGTACAAGAAGGAATTCCCCACGTGGGTTAAGACCTTCAACGACAAGAAGCTGCCTGACGGATACCACGGCAAGAAGTGGGAGCTGATGGGCAACGCGAAGGACTACGTCGGCACCGACGAGCGCCCCTTCGAGACCGACGCGTTCGGCATGGGCAAGATCTTCCCGCACCCGCTGACCGGCGGCCTGCCCTCGCCCGGCCCCGCGTTCTACAGCTCGCTGGCCTGCAGCCCGATGATGGACGAGGTGATGGTGGAGTTCGCGAAGGCCGCCATCGCGGGTGAAGAGCTGGGCAAGGACGACGTGCCCGACGCGCTGTTCGTGAGCTTCTCGCCGATCGATCGCACCTACCACCTGTACGGCCCCACCTCGTGGGAGATGCAGGACTCGCTGCTGCGGCTCGACAAGGCGCTGGGCGATCTCCTCGCGGCGGCGGAGAAGGCGGCGGGCGGCAAGCAGAACCTGCTGGTGGTGCTGACCGGCGATCACGGCGGCGCCAACATTCCCGAAGAGTGGGCCTCGCTCGGCCTCGACGGCCTGCGCGTCTCGCCGGTGGGCATCCAGAAGACGGTGAACGACGAGGTCGAGAAGAAGTTCGGCGTCGCCAACGTGGTCGGCGCGATCGAAGAGGTCGACGTCTATCTCGACTGGAAGGCCATCGAGGCGAAGAAGGCCGACCCTGTCGCGGTGCGGCGCTTCGTGGCGCAGGTGCTGCGCGGCATGCCCGAGCTGCAGACCGCCGTCGCGCGCGACGACCTCGATCAGGTCGAGCCCTCGGGCCTCGGCCCCGTGCTCCGCAACTCGTTTCACCCCGAGCGCTCGGGCGACGTGCTGATGGTGATGAAGCCGTGGCGCGTGCTGGAAATCGAGAAGGCGGGCACCTCGCACGGCACGCCGTGGAGCTACGACTCCGAGGTGCCGATGTTCCTCTTCGGCAAGTCGGTGAAGCCCGGCTACTTCACGAACTACGCGCGGCCGATCGATCTGGCGCCGACGGTCGCGGCGATCCTCGAGATGGGCGCCCCGGCGTCGAACGAGGGCCACGTGCTGAGCGAGGCCGTGCAGCTGACGAAGTGAGTGAGCTGACGTGGGCGCGCCGCGCAAACCGCTGGTGACCATTCACGACGCGGCCCTGCCCCGCGCGCGCTTCGAGCGGCTGGCCACGGCGATCGAAGCGCTCGGCCGCGAGCGCATCGTGGCCGGCTACCAGACCACCTTCTGGTTCGACTTCAGCGCAGAGCCGAGCTCGCTCGTCGAGCGCGAGGTGCTGACGCTGCGTGAGCTGGTGCCGGCGAAGGTGCGCGCGCGGGCGATCGGCGTGGAATGGTGGCTCTCGCGCATGCGCACCTCCAACGTGAAGGTCGACTTCCACCGCGATCGCGACAACGCGCTGTGGGACCAGCAGCGGCGCGAGGCGAACCCGGTGCTCGGCTCGCTCCTCTACCTGGGCTCGTGCCGGGGCGGCCTGCTCGCCGTGACGAAGGAGCCGCCCAACGCGAAGAACCCCGCGTTCGCGCCCGACGTGCACGACTTCGACTTCGTGGAACCGCGCGCCAACCGCTTCGCGTTCTTCGACGGGCGCCTCACCCACGGCGTGCTCGACGCGAAGAACCAGATTCCCGGCGCGCGGTTGCCCACCGAGCGGACCTGGCGCAGGGCGATCGCCATCAACTTCTGGGACCGCCGCCCCCTCGACGTGCCGGGTTTCGCGGCGAGCGCCCACTATCGACGACTGCGCCTGACGCGGTTAAATCGATCGTCGTGAAGAAGTGGTCGCTCACCGTCGTGGTGCTCTGCCTCGCGGCGCTCCCCGCGCTCGCGGCCGACGTGCGCGACGACGCCGCGGTTCCGCAGGAAGGCGACCCCTTCGTGGTGGGCAGCAGCAACCGGCTCTCGCTCTCGGTGGCGCACGCGTTTTCGAAGAGCGAGGCGGTCGCGCGCCTCGGCTACCTGTTCGCGTACTGGAAGAAGCGCTTCAACATCGTCAGCACCTGGCGTGGTGATCGCGTGTTCCTGAGCGGCTCGGTGTACGGCGTGAAGATCGAGGCGATCATGGCGATCGACGAGAGCGGCATCACCGCCTTCGCCACTGATCCCGGCTGGCCGTGGCGCGGGCAGGTCACGAACTACGTCGATCGCAAGCTCAGGAAGTACATGCACCCGACCTACGACGACCCTTGATTCTGCCTACATCGGCGCACCTTGGCGCTGATCAGCGGCGGCTGTCGGCCTGATCAGCCGATCGCTCCGGAGGCGGTAAATCGGCCTCGGAAAACTCGAACTTTACAGGTCGCCTTCCGCGATCAAAATGCACCACCTCATGTCTGAAGTACCCGCGACAGAGGTGTTGCAGCCGACACCTCCCCTGCCTCCGCCCGCCTCTCCGCCCGTGCCGGCACCGGTGCCTTCTGCGCCTGGCCCGGTCATCGCGAGCAAGGGGCTCACGCGCTTCCACGAGCGGTTGATGGCCGAGGAGCTCACCGGCCGCGCCGCCGACGGCCAGGCCCGCGTGATGCGCGCGGTCGCCGAGTCGCGCGTCGATCTCAACCCGCACCAGCTCGAGGCCGCGGTCTTCGCGATGGACTCGCTCTCGCGCGGCGGCTGCATGCTCGCCGACGAGGTCGGCCTCGGAAAGACGATCGAAGCGGGCATCGTGATGGCGCAGCTGGTGAGCGAGGGGAAGAACCGCATCCTCGTGCTCGCGCCGGCGACGCTGCGCGCGCAGTGGCAGGCCGAGCTGAAGGAGAAGTTCGATCTCGACTCGATGGTGATCGACGGCCGCACCGTGCGCGCCACGGGCAACGCGTTCGATCAGCCGGTGCCGGTGGTCATCGCCTCGCACCCCTTCGCCGCGATTCGCCAGGAACTGGTCTCGCAGATCCCGTGGGATCTCGTGGTGATCGACGAAGCGCACCGCCTGCGCAACGCGCACAAGCCGAGCAACAAGATGGGCCGCGCGATCAAGGCCGCGATGGGCAAGGCGCCGCGCCTGCTGCTCACCGCCACGCCGCTCCAGAACGACCTGAGCGAGCTGTTCGGCCTCATGTCGCTGGTCGACGACGCGATCCTCGGGCCGGAAGAGGCGTTCCGCGCGCACTTCCCCATCGACCCGGAGCACGGCGGGCTGACCGATCAAGCGCAGAAGGAAATCCGCGCGCGGTTGGCGCCGATCGTCCAGCGCACGCTGCGCCGCCAGGTGCGCGAGTACGTGAAGTACACCAACCGCCGGTCGGTGGTCGAAGACTTCACCCCGCTCGCCGAAGAGCAGATGCTGTACGACGACGTCAGCGAGTACCTGCGTCGCAACGAGTGCGCGGCGATCGAGCCCGGCAAGCGCACGCTGCTCACGCTGGTGTACCGCAAGCTCCTCGCGAGCTCGACGTGGGCCATCGCGCCGACCCTGCGCAAGCTGTCGGAGACGCTCGAGAAGAAGCTCGAGGCGGTGAAGCTCGGCCAGCAGGCCAACGCGCTGCTCGGCTTCGAGCCCGAAGAGGCGAAGGACTTCAGCGAAGAGGCCGAGGAATGGTCTGACGACGACAAGCCGCGCCCCCACGTGCTCGCCAACATGCAGCGCGAGGTGTGGGAACTGAAGCAGTTCGCCGACCGCGCCGATCGCATCAAGATCAACGCCAAGGGCGAGGCGCTCAAGCGCGCGCTCGATCGCGTCTTCACCGTCGCCCGCGCGCACCAGTGGCCCGAGAAGGCGGTGGTGTTCACCGAGAGCAAGCGCACGCTCGAGTACCTCGAGAAGCTGCTGTCGGATCACGGGTACGCCGGCAAGATCTGCAAGCTCACCGGTGACGCCGGCACCCCCGAGGCGCGGCGCGACCTGGTGCAGAAGTTCCGCGACGAGGCGCAGATCCTCCTGATGACCGAGGCGGGCGCCGAAGGGTTGAACCTTCAGTTCTGCAACCTGGTGGTGAACTACGACCTGCCGTGGAACCCGCAGCGCGTCGAGCAGCGCATCGGCCGGTGCCACCGCTACGGCCAGCAGCGCGACGTGCTGGTGCTCAACTTCTTGAACCGCAGCAACGCCGCCGACGCGCGCCTCTACGAGCTGCTCGAGCGGAAGCTGAACCTCTTCGACGGCGTGTTCGGCGCGTCTGACGAGATCCTCGGTGCGCTGGAGAACGGCGTCGACTTCGAGAAGCGCGTGCTCGAGATCTACCAGAGCTGCCGCATGCCCGAGGACATCAACGCCGCGTTCGACGCGCTGCGGAAGGACCTCGAGACGCGCATCGATCAGCGCATGACCGAGACGCGCGCCATGCTGATGGAGCGCTTCGACGGCGAGGTGCGCAAGCGCCTGCGCGTCGCGTCGGATCTCGCGCGCGAGGCGGTCAGCAAGCGCAAGCAGGCCGAGAAGAACTTCACCGGGTCGGTGCTCGGCAAGGCCGGCGTGGGCCGCAAGCAGCTGCAGGAAGCCGCGAAGGAAGTCCGCGCGCGCACCAACGACGCCGTCACCCAGGTGGTGATCGACGGCTCGACGCTGCCGCTCAAGCTCGAGGGCCTGCAGGGCAAGGAAGGCTGGTGGTACGCGTACCGCTTCGAGCTGACCGGCCTGAAGCCCGAGGAGCGCGTGGTGCACATCGTGTGCACGAAGTACGGCGAGGGCTTCCGCGTGGTGCCGTGGCAAGACGCCGAGCTCCTGGTGAAGGCCAACGCGCGCGAAGAGTCGCTGCTGCCGAGCCCCAACCTGCCGACGCTCGAGCACGAGAAGGCGCTCATGGCGGTGAAGGACGAGCTGACGCGCCAGGCCGAGCGCAAGAACATGCTCGAGCTCGACGCCGCCCGCGATCGCGCCGACCGGTTCGCCGAAGACTGCCTGTTCTCGCCGCGCCAGCAGGTCGACCGCGCCCGCGCCGAGTGGGAAGAGGCGCGCCAGGTCATCCAGACGCTCGAAGATCCCACCGAGCGCATCAAGGCCCGCGCCACCAGCGAGCGCCTCGAGCGCGAGTACCGCCGCAAGCTCACCGCCCTGCGCCAGGCCGAAGACTCGCGCTACGCGGAGAAGGACCGCACGCTCGCCGCGCTCGCCACCCGCGCGAAGGTCGTCACCAACCGCACGTTGGTCGCCACCGCGTGGTTCAAGATCGACTGAGTCAGACCTTCAGTCGAATCGCGCCCGGCAGAATCGTCATCGTGCACGGCAAGGTGCCGGGCTGCTCGCCGTCGCAGTCGATCAGCACCCGCGCCTCGCTGTCGGCGAACACCTTCTTCGCCTTCAAGGTGCGCGTGCCCTTCCACTTCACGTGCGCGCCCGAATAGACGCCCTGGCTCTTCACCACGAAGTCCCACAGGCCGTAGCCAGACCAGACCGTGATGTCGAAGATGCCGTCGCTCACGTCGGCCTCGGGCGCGACCTTCATGCCGCCGCCGAAGTACTTGCCGTTGGCGACCGAGAAGGTCGTGATCTTCATCGCCTCGGGCTCGCCGTCGTCGAAGCGCACCTTGACGTCCTGGTCGCTGTACTTGCTCAAGGCCTTGAGCGACCCGAGCATGAAGCTCACCGTGCCGCCGAGCGCCTTCGAGGTGCGGTTGACCTCGTCGTCGACCACGCCCGAGACGCCGAAGCTGCAGATGTTCGCGAAGTAGCGGCGCTGCGTGCTGCCGTCGTGCGCGCGGTACTCGAGCAACCCCACGTCGAAGGGCCGCGTGTCGGGCGTCTGCAGGCGTCGAATCGCCGCGCCGCTGTCGAGGTCCCAATCGAAGGTCTTGCGGAAGTCGCCGCCGGTGCCGCGCGGCAACACGCCCAGCGCGGCCTGCGGGTTGAGCACCTTGCCGTCTTCGAAGAAGCCGTTGGTGACCTCGTTGATGGTGCCGTCGCCACCCACCGCGACGATGCACTGGTAGCCGTTCTTGATGGCGCCGCGCGTGATGTGCACCGCGTCCATCGCGCCCCTGGTGAACTCCACGCCGAAGTCGGACAGCGTGCGGCCGATGGTGGCGGCGAGCTCGGCCCAGCGCTTGCCGGTGGCACCGTTGGCGCTCTTCGGGTTGACGACGAAGAAGGTCTTCACGCGCTCTCCCCCACCCAGCGCCGCAAGAGCGCCATCAGGTCGTACGACGTTCGCCCCGCGCGCTCGAACATGCGCTTGCTCGTCGGGCACGCGGTGGCCACCGGCAGCTCGGGCTGTGACGCGGTGACTTCGATCGCCTGGCGCCGGGCCACCTCGACCGCCACGTCGGGCATGGTGCGCGGCAACAACCCACCGCCGCCCGCGCAGCCCGCCTCGCGTCGCACCGAAGCCGCCTCGGTGACGTTCTTCACCGCCCGCTTCAGCAGCGCGCGCGGCTCGTCGTACTGGCCCAGCCCGCGGCCAAGGTGACAGGCGTCGTGGTAGCCGACGGTCTCCTCGAGCGGCGGGCGGTGCGGCGCGTGCGAGAGGTGCTCCGCGAGAATCTCGATCACCGTGCGGACCCGCGTGCGCAGCTTCACGCCGAACTGCGGGTAGACGACCTTGAAGGTGTACGCGCAGCCCGGGTCGAGCACTGCCAGCTCGGGCACGTCGTCGAGCACCGCGGCGTTCGCGGTCGCGTGCTCCACGAAGGCGTCGTGCGAACCGCCAGCGTAGAGCGGGTAGCCGCAGCAGCGCGCCGCCACGCGAGACACGCCCATCGGGGCGCCGAACGCGCGCGAGACCGCGAGCGTGTCTTCGATGAGCTGCGCGCGCTTCACCAGCGTGCTGCAGCCCGGGAAGAGCGGGAAGCGCACCGGGAGATCGTTGCGCCACGACTCGACGAGCGACGAGAGCTCGGTGCCGAACGGGTTCTGCGACTGGGTGAAGGTGGCGAGCGTCGACGACGCACCGCGCGGCTGCAACCCGGCCTGGATCGCCTCGCCCCGCGCCGCGAAGAGCGCGTCACCCACCGCGTTCTCGTGCTTGCAGAAGCTCGTGCAGCGCATGCAACCGGTGCAGGCGTGCACCGCCTTCGCGCTGCCCTCGTCCATGCGGCGCTTGCCGTCTTGCACGAGGTGCGCGGCCGTCATCTTTCCCCACGCCGACAGCGACTCGGAGTGCGCGCCCTCGGACACCGGGCACGAGAAGCGGCACATCTTCGGGCAGAACGCGCAGTACGAGTACGCCTGGTCGTGCTGGTTGAGGCTCACGGCGCACCTCCGAACAACGAGCGCGGATCGAGCGCGCCGAGGCGCCCGGCCAGCGAGGTCCAGCTGCTGAGACCGTCGAGCGCGAGCCCCTGAACGTCGCCGCGCGCGATGACCGTCGCCAGCGAGAGGCGGAAGAGCTGCAGCGAGCGGCCGGCGTCGAGCGCCTCGCGCACCGCGTCCCACGTAGCCTCGTGCTCCACCGCGAGCGGCGCCTCGCGCTCTTCGTCACCGGAGGGCCGGCCACCCGCACCGTCGACGCTCCGGAGCAACAGCTCGCGATCGCGCTCCACCGCGCCGGGCACCGAGGCCCACCGCACCTCCGCCACCACGCGGTTCGAGCGCGAGTCGACGTGCACGCGCCACGGCCAGAGCCCTTCCGCGAGCGCGCGCTTCATCGCGGTGACGAAGTGCGAGGCGGCGCCGAACGAGAAGGTCGCGCGCACGTCGCGCTCGGGCCACGGCAGGCAGCGCACCACCGCGCTGGTGACCACCGCGACGCGCCCGTGACCGCCGAGCACCAGGGCGGTGAGATCGGGCCCCGCCGCGCTGCGCGGCGCATGCGAGGTCGACAGCCGTCGGCCGTCGGGGAGCAGCGCGGTGAGCGACGAGCACAGTGCCTCGAGGCGGCCGCCGGGGATCGAGCGGTGCCCGGCGTACGGCCCTTCGAGGAACTCACCGAGGCGCAGGTGCATCGCGGCGGGCGAGAGCGGCCCGAGCGTCAGCCCGAAGGGCCGCAGCTTCTCGTCGAGCTCGCCCAGCCGCCACCCTGCCCCGACCTCGACCGTCATCGAGCGCTCGGCCACGCGCCCGAAGGCCAGAAGCCTCGCGCGCGACAACGCAATGTCGCGGTGCAGCTTCACGCCGCGATCGGCGAGCACGTGAATGACCTCGACCAGCTCGCGCTCGTCGGCCGGCTCGGCGACCAGCGCTCCGTCGACGCGGCGGGCCCACGACCCGAGCTCCTGCGCGCTCATGCCAACCCCAGCTTTCCAGGGTTCATCACCCCGTCGGGATCGAAGAGATCTTTCAGCGCCCCCAGCGCGTGCCGCGCCTCGCCCAGCGAGCCCTGCAGCGCCTCGGCCTTGAGCAGCCCGACGCCGTGGTGGTGGCTGACGTTGCCGCCCGCGCTGGTCGCCGCCGCGAGGGCCGCGCGCCACAGCGAGTGGTAGCGATCTTCCATCTCGCGCTCCGAGCCGCCCGAGCCGACGAAGGAGAAGTAGAGCGAGCAGCCGTCGGCGTAGGCGTGGCTGAAGTGGCAGAGCACGAAGGCGTACTTCGACGCGGCGGCGTGCACGCGCTCGTAGACGTCGTGCACGTTCTCCCAGGGCGCGGCGATTTCCATGGTGTCGGCGAAGGTGCCCGACTCGATGAGCCGCGACATGCGGTACGAGACGTCGTAGCGCTTCTTGAACCACGCGCGGCCCGGCTCTTCCCCCAGGTCTTCGGCGCCCAGCTGGCGGCAGATGGCGGTCGCGGCGCGGTCTTCGGCCTCGGCGCGCGCGGCGTCACCTTCGAACATCAAGATCAGGCGGCTGCGGCTGAAGGCGTGGTGCAGCTGGTTCATCACCGACGGCCGGCCCAGCGTCTGCCGCGTCAGCTGGCGCATCAGCGAGGGCAACACGCTGCGCTGGAGCGTCGAGCGCTTCGAGGGAGGCGTGGGCGCCGCTCCCGGCTTGCCCTTGCCGACGAACGCGGTGTCGAAGGGATCGTAGAGGCGCACCACCGCCGGCCGCAGCCCCTCGCGGAACACGAGCCGGATCGCCTCGAGCCCCTGGTTCACCGACGCGAACTCGAAGCCGTGGAAGACGCGGCCCTGCGGCATGGGGAACACGCGCAGCTTCGCGCTGGTGAACGCGCACAACGTGCCCTCGGACCCCACGAGCAACGGCAGGAGATCGGGGCCACTGAACGGCCGCTCGGGCGTCTCGAGCAGCTCGCCGGTGCCGAGCACCACGCGCGCCGAGAGCACCATGTCCTCGATCTTTCCGTACTTGCTCGAGAACTGGCCGGCGCTGCGCGCGGCGAGCCAGCCCCCGACGGTCGAGGTGGCGATCGACGAGGGGAAGTGGCCCAGCGTCCACCCGCGGGAGTTGAGGCGGCGCTCGAGCGTCTCCCCGAGCACGCCCGCGCCCACCACCACCGTGCGCCGCTCGGCGTCGACCTCGCCGATGGCATCGAAGCGCTTGAGATCGAGCGTCACGCCGCCGCGCACCGCCCACGTGCCGCCACACACGCCCGAGCCCGCGCCGTAGGGAATGAGCGCGATCTTGCGCGCGCGGGCGACCTTCACCGCCGCCGCGACCTCGGCCTCGGTGCCCGGCCAGATCACCGCGTCGGGCGGCGGCGGCACCTTGCCCTGGCGAATCCACAACAGCGCCAGCGGCCAGCAGTCGCGCGCGTAGCTGAGGCGATCGAGATCATCGGTCGAGACGCGCCCGCCCACCGCCTCGGCGAACGCGGGCTTGGCGTCCAACACCGCCGCGCGCGGAGGAGGGAGTGCATCGGCCGGCACGTTGGTGACGCGGTTCATCAGCCGCGGCTTGTAGCAAAGAGCGAGTGACTGGGTGCGCGCCGAGGAATAAGCCGCAACCGATGCGCCGTCGTCTCGTCCGCACTGGCATCGGCCTGGGTGGCCTCGTCCTGGCCGCGATCGTCCTCATGGGCGGCGTGGGCTGCGCGCTTTCGGCTCCCACCTGGCGGGGCGGCGTCAGCGAGCACTTCGATGGCGTGCGCTTCGTCACGCCGCACGCGGCGAAGAAGGTCGGCGGGTTCGACCTCGACGGCATCGGCGCGCTCTTGAAGTGGCAGGGCTCGCGCAAGCGCGGCGAGTGGAAGGCCTTTCGCGAAGAGAAGCCGGGCCCGCCGCCGCCGTACGAGGTCGCGCGTGGCCAGATGCGCGTCACGTTCATCAACCACGCGACCACGCTCATCCAGGTCGACGGCCTCAACGTCTTGACCGACCCGATCTACGCCGAGCGAGCCAGCCCCTTCGACTTCGCCGGGCCCGCGCGCGTCAGGCCGCCGGGCATTCGCTTCGAAGATCTCCCGCGCATCGACGTGGTGGTGATCTCGCACAACCACTACGACCACCTCGACCTTCGCACCTTGAAGCGCATCGCCGAGACGTGGCCGCACGTGAAGGTGATGGCCGGCTTGGGCAACAAGGCCTTCCTCGAGGCGCACGGCCTGACCGACGTGAGCGAGCTCGACTGGTGGGACTCGCGCGAGGTGAAGGGCGTGACGCTGCGCTCGGTGCCCAACCAGCACTTCTCGAACCGCGGGCTCTTCGACGGTGACGGCACGCTGTGGACCGCGTGGGTCATCGAGGGGAGCGCCGGGCGCGCGTACTTCGGCGGCGACACCGGCTACGGCCCGCACTTCGCCAACGTGAAGGCCAAGCTCGGCCCCATGCGGCTCGCGGTGCTGCCGATCGGCGCGTACCAGCCCGAGTGGTTCATGAGCCCGATTCACATGTCGCCCGCGCAGGCCGTCGACGCGGCGATCGATCTCGGCGCCACCCTGGCGGTGCCGATGCACTATGGCACCTTCGATCTCGCCGACGACGGCGAGACGCAGGCGGTCGACGATCTGCGCGCGGCGCTCGAGAAGAAGCCGGCGCCGTTCGTGGTGTTGGGGTTCGGTGAAGGTCGTGACGTTCCGGAGGTCCCGTGAAGCGCATCGTCGTGCCCGTGTTCTGCTGCCTGCTCGCCGCGTGCGCGAAGGAACGCGAGGCGGCGATCGCCGTCACCGTCACCTTCGAGCAGGGCACGCAATCGACGCACGTCGTGGTGACCGCGAAGGGCGGCGACGTCATGCACTCGACGAAGTGCATGGCGGTCGACGGGCAGCGCGTCCTCGACGTCGCGGTGGCGCAGGGCGATCTGCCCGACACCATCATGCTCAGCGCCGAGGGCTTCTCTGACGACGCGTGTGCGCAGCCCACCGACCCCATCGAGAACGCGGTGGCGATCGAGAAGAAGTTCCGGCGCGGGCTGATCCTCGACGCGGCGTTGCTGTTGCGCGCGGTGCGGCCCTCGATCGAGGTCAATTGCGCCAACGGTCTCGACGACGACGCCGACGGGCAGAAGGACTGCGCCGATCTCGACTGCACCGACCGCGCCTGCTCCACCGGCAACGCGTGCATCGAAGGCCAGACCTGCAGCAACGGCACGTGCCAGGGCGGCCGCCAGGTGCAGTGCAGCACCCCTCCGAGCGGCTGCTTCTCGGTCAGCGGGCTGTGCGTGGTCGACGCCGGCTGCCGGTACGCGCCGATGCCCGGCACGATGTGCAACGACGGCAGCGACTGCACCCAGAACGATCGCTGCGACACCACGGGCGGCTGCACCGGCACGCCGATGGCCTGCACCAACCCGCCCCCCGGCCCGTGCTGGAAGGCCGCGGGCGCGTGCGCGATCGACGCGGGCTGCCTCTACGACCCCGACGTCGGCGCGAGCTGCAACGACTCCGACAACTGCACCACCACCGATTCGTGCCTCGCCGACGGCGGCTGTGGCGGCACGCGGGTGTCGTGCCCGGCCCGCGAGTGCGCCGTGCCCACCGGGAGCTGCACCGCTGACGGCGGCTGCCTCTACGCGCCGCTCGACGCGGGGCTGGCGTGCGGCACGGGCGGCGCCTGCAACACGCAGGGCGGCTGCCTGCCGAGCTTCCCCTTCGTGCCGAGCAACGTGGCGATCAACGACGTGCCCACGCCCTCCAGCGGCAAGGTGACCTTCAACTGCGGCACCACCACCATCGACTCGAGCGGCACCTCGCCGCCGGCCATCACCAACGCGTGCCCCGGCCAGCCCGCGTTCGGCAGCGCGCTCATCACCCAGAACGGCGGCCTGTCGACGCTGGTGCTCTCGTTCCAGGACCTCGAGGTGTCGGGCGGCAGCAAGCTGGTCTTCACCGGCACGCGGCCGGTGATCGTGATCTCCATGACCAACATCAACGTGCTCGGGGCCATCGAGGCCGGCGCCGGGGCGCAGCCGTGCGTGGGCACCGGCGCGGGCAACAACGGCAGCGGGCCGCTCTTCTTCCGCTCGGGCGGGGGCGGCGGCGGCTTCGCGAGCGCGGGCGCGAACGGCGGCAACATCTCGTCGGGCGCGTCGGGGGGCAGCGGCGGCGCCATCAACATCGGCACCGCGCTGCGCGGCGGTTGCCCGGGAGGCATCGGCGGCGGGAGCAGCGAGCGCGCGTCGAGCGGCGGCGGGGCGCTCCAGCTGGTGGCGCTCAACTCCATCACCATCGGCGCGCCCATCTCGGCACCCGGGGCCGGCGGCAAGGGCGGCGGGTTCGGCAACGGCGGCAACGGCGGCGGGAGCGGCGGCGACCTGTTGCTCGAGGCCCAGCAGATCATCGCGTCGAGCGGCTCGATCACCGCCAACGGCGGCGGCGGCGGCGAGGCCGGCACCGGCAACGCGGGCCAGTCGGGTCAGCTCTCGGCCACCCCGGCGACCGGCGGCACCGACGGCCTGCTCGGGGGCGCGGGAGGCGCGGGCGCGGCCGGCAGCACCAACGCGACCGACGGCGAGAAC
Source organism: Myxococcaceae bacterium (assembly GCA_046351675.1). Taxonomy (GTDB): domain Bacteria; phylum Myxococcota; class Myxococcia; order Myxococcales; family Myxococcaceae; genus Archangium_A. The sequence continues at coordinate 157,932 of JAXLYB010000006.1, read as the reverse complement.
GGCGGCGGGGGCGGCGGCGGCGGCGTGGGGCGCATTCGCTTCAACGTGACCAATTCCTGCAACCTCGGGGTGCAGGTCGACATCAGCCCACCCGCGACCTCGAACCGCCCGGACGCCGGGTGCCCCTGAGGCTGGCTGGGCGACAACGGCTGCGCCCGGGGCGAATTCTGCAATAGGCTCCGAGCAGTTCCGCTCATGGAAGCCTTCGAGCCCGGCACCAGGATCGCCGACAAATACCAGCTGGTCAGGCCCATCGGTCGCGGGGGCATGGGCGAGGTCTGGGAGGCGGTCAACGAAGGCGTCGGCAAGCGCGTCGCGATCAAGCTCCTCGAGCCCAAGCTCGCGCAGGAACCCGAGTTCATGCGGCGCTTCGAGCTCGAGGCGCAGGCCGCCGCGCTGATCGATCACCCCGACATCGTCGACGTGCTCGACACCGGCACCACCGCCGAGGGCGCGCCGTACATGGTGATGGAGTTCCTGCAGGGCATCACCCTGCGGCAGCTCCACAAGGCCAACAAGAAGCTGAGCGTCAACCAGGCACTCGCCGTCATCTGCCCGGTGCTCGACGCGCTCGCGGCCGCGCACGCCGCGGGCATCGTGCACCGCGATCTCAAGCCGGCGAACATCTTCCTCGCCATCAAGCCGCGCCCGTCGGTGAAGATCCTCGACTTCGGGATCTCGAAGTTCCAGCAGAGCGACGGCATGACCAAGACCGGCGTCACGCTCGGCACGCCGGCGTACATGGCGCCCGAGCAGGTGCGCGACAGCCGCAAGGCGACCGGCGCCGCCGATCTCTACAGCGTCGGGGGCATGCTCTACGCCCTGCTCTCGGGTCGCGCGCCGTTCGAGGGCGATTCCGACATGGCGATCGTCGCCCAGGTGCTCACCGAGGTGCCGCCGCCGCTGAAGGACCTGCACCCCGGCCTGCCCGCCGAGGTCTACAAGCTCATCGATCGCTGCCTCGCCAAAGACGTGAAGTACCGCCCCGCCTCGGCCACCGAGCTGCGCGAGGCGCTCCTCGCGCTCGGCAAGCCCGACGAGGAGTGGCTCTACGCGAAGGTGCGCGACATGACGCCCGCGCTGGAGCAGTCGCGGCCCGGCCTGCGCGTGACCGGCGAGCGGCCGATCAGCGACTCGAGCCGCGCCTCTCGCTCGGGGGTCAGCTCGCAGTCGAGCGCCAGCGCCGCCGCGCGCGCCACCGCCGCCGAGCGGCCGTCGATGCGCGGCGCGGTGCCCAAGCCGATGGCGACGCGCACCGGCGTCGATGCCGACGAGGTGGCCCCCGACGCCCCCACCATCACGCCGCTGCGGGCCACGGGCTCGAAGCCGCAGGTCGCCCCCGCCCCGAAGAGCCAGGCGCCGCTGTTCGCCGCGGTGGGGGTGGTCATCGTGCTGGCCATCGGCGTGTTGATCTTCGCGCTCACCCGGCCCGCACAGCCCGTCGTGCCCGTCGCCGACCCGACCCCCGAGCCCCCGAAGCCGCCCGCCCAGGTGCAGCTCACGCTCAAGGCCGAGCCCCCGGAAGCGAAGTGGAAGGTCGGCGACTCGGCCGAGTGCAACCCGTGCACGATCACCGGCAAGCAGGGCGCGCACGCCACCGCCCGGGTCAGCGCCGAGGGCTTCAGCGCCACCGAGCTCCAGCTCGAGTTCGACCAGACCCGCGTGGTCGCGGTCACGCTCCAGCCCGTGGTCGCGGTCACCACCACCACCACCCCCACCGACGACCCGAACCAGGTCAAGACGCCCCCGGCCGACGACCCGCCGAAGCAGCCCGCCGGCAAGAAGACGCCCACCGGCAAGAAGAAGAAGGGTCTCGAGCTCGACGAGACCAACCCCTTCCTGAAGAACTGAAGGCGCGCTGCGCGCACCTCGGGGTATCCTCCGTCTCGTGCGAGCGAGGGCCCGGGCGGCGACCTGCGTGGCGTGGCTGGTGCTGGCGTGCGTGGGCGCGGCGTGGCCCACCACTGCGCTGGCGGCCAGCGAGCAGAAGGAAGCCGAGAAAGAAGCGGCGACGCGTTTCCAGCGCGGCGTGCAGCTCTACAAAGACGGCGACTACGAGGCCGCGCTCACCGAGTTCAAGCAGGCGTACCGCATCGCCCCGTTCTACGAGGTGCTCTACAACATCGGCCTGACGCAGCGCCGGCTCTTCCAGTACGGCGAGGCGGTCAAGTCGCTCAACGACTACCTCGCCGCGGGCGGCAAGAAGGTCACCAGCGCCCGGCGCGACGCGGTGAAGAAGGAACTAGACGAGATCCGCCAGCTGACCTGCGAGGTCACCATCGTCGTGAAGGGCGAAGCCGGCGCGGTGGTCAGCGTCGACGGCCAGGACGTCGGCACCGCCCCGTTCAAGGAACCGGTGCTCCTGCGGCCCGGCAAGCGCACCATCGTCGCCAAGCGCGGTGAAGACATCGCGACCGAGACGCCCTCGCTGCTCGCGGCGAGCAAGGCGACGGTGACGCTCGAGCCCAAGCGCGCCGAGGGCAAGCTGGTGGTCGAGAGCGATCCCCCCGGGGCGATCATCGCGGTCGACGGCGTGCTGCAGGGCGAGGCGCCGGTGCTCGCGGCGGTCGGCGTGGGCGCGCACACCGTGGCCGCCGACAAAGACGGCTACGCGCAGGCCACCATGGAGGTCACCCTCACCGAGGGCCAGAGCCGCCGGGTGACCATCAAGCTGGTGCCGGCGCCGAAAGACTCGGAAGGCGGGTCGAGTTCGGGCGGCGGGCCGCGCGGGTCGATCTCGGTGCCCGGGCTGATCGTCGGCGGCACCGGCGTGGCGCTGATCGGCGTCGCGGTGGCGTTCAACGTCATGGCGGGCGGCGCGGCGAAGCAGATGTCGGCCATCTACGCGGCGGGCGGCAAGTACGACGCGAACGCACAGAAGATCGAGCAGACCGGCCAGACGGCGAGCGCGCTCTCGTGGTTGTTCGGGGTGGCTGGAGGCGCGACCCTCGCCACGGGTACGATCATCGTCCTCGCGAGCCTCTTCTCGGAGCCGGCGGCCGAGACGAGCTTCTTCCTGGTGCCCGGCCCGGGCGGCATCAGCGCGGCGTGGAGCTTCCGATGGTGAAACCCAACCTGACCTCGGCGGCGCTCCTGGTCGGCCTGATCACCGGCTTCGTCTGCGGGTGCTCGGTCTACAACCCGACCGTGGTCGACTGCGCGCTGTCGTGCAGCGACGACGGCAAGTGCCCCACCAACATGACCTGCCACGAGAACAAGTGCCGGGTCGCGGGCTTCAGCGGCTCGTGCGACTGCAACGCCGGCACGCAGGAGGTCTGCGGTGGCGGCATGGGGGAATGCAAGACCGGCGTGCGCATCTGCCTCGACACGCGCATCTGGGGGCCGTGCATCGGCGAGGTGCGCCCGGTCGCGGAGATCTGCGACGGCAAGGACAACGACTGTGACGGCATGACCGACGAGTCGGTGACGTCGGCGCCCGACTGCCCCCTCACCCTCGGCGTGTGCGCGAACACGATGCAGCAGTGCATCGACGGCGGCTTCGTGGACACCTGCGGGCCCGCTGCGTACGGACCGAAGTACGAGGCGGTCGAGCGGACGTGCGACGGGCTCGACAACGACTGCGATGGGAACACCGACGCGCTCCCGGCAACCCGTCTCGCGCAGAACGTCGAACACTGGGTGGCCGAGGCGCTGCCCGACGGCCTCGTGATCTTCTACACCAAGGGCACTGCCACCGATGCCGGTGGCACGATGAGCACCACCGTTCACGCGCTGCGGCTCGACACCCGCCTCCAGCAGGTCGGCAACGAGACGACGGTCGACCCCGGCGGCGCCATCGCGCGTTTCACCTCGCACGCCGGCAACGCGGGCACGGTCGCAGTCGCCTTCCAGCGAAACGACGGAACCACGGGCGTGCTGCGCGCCACCACCGCTGCGCCCCAGCCGATGCTGCTCGACTTCCCGCCTGGCTCGAACGGCTTCACGTGGGCGCTCTCGGTCAACTCGGCCGGCGTCGTGCGCGGCGTACACGAGCGGGACGCGGGCCTCGCGCTCGCCACGTGGGACGCCACGAGCTCGGCAGTGGTCGAGACGCGGCGCCCCTTCCGCCGGCCGGCGACGTCGGTCGACAACGTCGCGGTCACCAACGACTCGTCGATCCTCGCGTGGGACGGTACGTTCGACGACGGCGGCACCAGCGACTCCGTGGGCGCCATCGAGCAGATCGAGGGCTCGACGAGCTGGTCGGTCACCTACGCGTCGTACGCGACGATGATCCCCACCACCAACCGGCTGCAGAGCTTCCGCTCGTTCTCCAACTACATTCCGCTCGCCTTCCCCATCGCCATCGACGAGTCGGGGTTGACGTACTGCACGAACCTGCAGCAGCTGAACAACTCGTGCACCACCCTCAACCGCATCGCCATGCACGACGCGATCGCCTCCGGCGCGGCGACGGTCCTCAACGACAACATGATCACCGGCTGGCTCGATCACGGTGGCCTGTACGTGGCGACCGCCGTCCCCAACGTCGCCCTCTTGCGCCAGAAGAACGTGGCAATTCCGGGCGGAGGCAACGTCGCCGATTTCCAGCTCGTCGCGCCCCCGACCTCGGGCTTCCTCAACGTCTTGTTCCGGCCGACGACCGACTCGTACAGCCTGTGGGCGGTGCAGATGTGCCCGCCCTGACGAGCGGCGTCAGCGACCGAGCGTGAATCGCAGCGCGGCGTCGAGCGAGCCGTGCACGTGCTGGAAGCCCGCCTCGCGCAGCCGTGCCGGCAGCACCCGTTGAGAAGCGAGCAGCGCGCCCTCGGCGAGCTCTCCGAACATCGTCTTGAGCGCGAACGCCGGGAGCGGCGCGATGGCCGGCCGGTGCAGCACCGAGCCGAGCGTGCGCGCGTAGTCGAGCTGGATGACCGGCTCCGGGCCGACGCAGTTGAACGGCCCTTCGTGCTCGCCCATCGAGAGGTGCAGGATCTGCCCGAGCAGGTCTTCGAGCGACACCCAGCTCTGCCACGCCTTGCCGCCCGCGATCGGCCCGCCAGCGCCCATGAGGAACGGAGGCAGCAGCTTCTTGAGCGCCCCGCCCTGCGCCGACTGCACCAGCCCGATGCGCAGCGCGATCACCCGGGCGCCGAGCTCCTGCGCGGGCTGGCCCGCCGCTTCCCAGTCGACGCACAGCTCGCTCAAGAACGCGGCTGCCCGCGCGCCAGCGACCTTCGCCGGCACCGCCGACTTCTCGTCGAGCGCCTCGTCGCCGCGGTCGCCGTAGACGCCGATCGCCGAGCCCTGGAGCCACGCCTTCGGCTTCGCGCCCCGTTCCTTCGCGGCCGCGATGAGCCGGCCCGCGTAGGCGATGCGGCTGTCACGCAGCTCCTGCTTGCGCGCCTCGCTCCACCGCTCGTCGGCCACGCCGGCGCCCGCGAGGTTCACCACCACGTCGACGCCGTCGAAAGCCGCCGCGTCGAAGCTCGCGCCCGAGCGCTTCACCGCGCGAACGACGTGCCCGCCGCCCTGCAGAAACGGGATCAGCGCCGACCCCACCAGCCCGCTGGCCCCGGTGACGGCGAAGGTGAGCTTCGTGCGCTCGCGGAAGGCCGCGTGGCGCAGCAGGTCGAGCCGCGTCACCTCGTGCCGGTACGCGAAGTTGCGTTCCAGCGTCGACACCGTGAAGCGCTCACCGAGCAGCGCGCCCACCGCGCCCAGCGGCAGCTCGTACTCGATGCGATCGACCAGCTCGCACGTGCCGTCGGCGCGCGGCTCGAAGAGGTGGGTGTGCACCCACTTCGCGAACGGCCCGGCCTTCTGCTCGTCGCGGAACATGCGCCCCGGCTCACAGGCAGTGTGCTCGGCCACCCAGCGCTGGCGCACCGGCCCGACGGGAAGGCGAATGATGGTGCGCGCGCCGACCTCGAGGCCGCCGGTGCGCTCCTCGACCTCGACCGGGTCGAAGCTGGGGTTCAAGCGCGCGAAGGCGCCGGGCTGGGCGTGCCAGTCGTAGACGTCTTGCGCGCTCGCGGGGAGCACGCTGCGGCGCTCGAAGGTGGGCATGGCGCAGACCTAACCAGCGCCGGCGGTGTTTTCAGCCCTTCGCGGGCGGCGTCGACTTCACGTACAGGTCGCGCAGCTGCTTCTCGTCGACGTCTCCGGGCGCCCCGGTCATCAGGTCGGTGCCCTTCTGCGTCTTGGGGAACGGAATGACGTCGCGCAGCGACTCGGTCTCGGTGATGAGGAAGGCCAGCCGGTCCATGCCGAGCGCCAGGCCGCCGTGCGGAGGCGCGCCGAACTTGAGCGCGTCGAGCAGGAAGCCGAACTTCGCGCGGGCCTCGTCGTCGCCGATGCCCATGGCCTTGAAGACCTTCTTCTGCACTTCGGGGTCGTGCAGGCGAATCGAGCCGCCGCCGATCTCGAAGCCGTTGAGCACCACGTCGTAGCGGTAGCAGTAGACCTTGCCGGGGTCGAAGGTCGCCTCGTCGAGGTACTTCACGCACTCGTCCATCGGGCGCGTGAAGGCGTGGTGCGCCGCAGCCCAGGTCTTCGAGTCTTCGTCGTATTCGAAGAGCGGCGGGTTCACGACCCACAGGAAGTTCCACTGCCCGCCGGCGCCGAACTCGGGGATCAGCCACAGCTTCTTGGCGAGGTGCACCCGCAGGTTCGCCATGATGGTGTTGACCGTCGACTCCTTGCCGAACTGGAAGAGGATCAGGTCGCCCGGCTTCGCGCCGGTGGCCTCGACGATCGCGGCCTTCAGCTCGGGCTTGGCGTTCTTGAAGAGCGGCGCCTGCGTCCAGTCTCCGTTCTCGGCGATCTTCGCGCGGGCGAGGCCGGCGGCGCCCATGCCCTTCACCCAGGCCTCGAGCTCCTCGGTCTCCTTGCGGCTCAATTCCTTCGGCGGAGGCGGGAACTTCGCGGTCGGGTTCGGGTTCGCGCGGCGGAACTCGGCTTCCTTCTGCTTCACCACGTGCGGGTTGTGCGCGCCGTCGGCGATCGGCTTGACGACCAGCGCCTTGATGAGGCCCTTGTTCTGCAGCGTTTCCCACATCGGCTCGACGCCACCCTCGGCGCCGAACTTCGCGATGATGCCGTTGAGCACCACGTGCTCCATGCCGAAGCGGAGGTCGGGCTTGTCGTTGCCGTACTTCTCCATCGACTCGTCGAAGTTCATGCGACGGAACGGCGTGGGGATGTCGAGGCCGTGCACGTCCTTCCAGATGCGCTTCAGCAGGCCCTCGATCATCGCGAAGATGTCGTCTTGCGCGACGAACGACATCTCGACGTCGATCTGCGTGAACTCGGGCTGGCGATCGAGGCGCAGGTCTTCGTCGCGGAAGCACTTCACGATCTGGAAGTAGCGCTCGAAGCCCGCCACCATGAACAGCTGCTTGTAGAGCTGCGGTGACTCGGCCAGCGCGTAGAACTTCCCGGGGTTGAGGCGCGAGGGCACGAGGAAGTTGCGGGCGCCGCCCGGCGTGTAGCGGCCCATGAAGGGCGTCTCGAGCTCGAGGAACCCGTTCTCGTGGAAGTAGCCGCGCGTCGCCGCGTTCATCTTCGAGCGGGTGATGAGCGTCTTCTGCAGGTTCGGCCGGCGCAGGTCGAGGTAGCGGTGCTCGAGCCGCTTCTCTTCGCTGGTCTGCACGTGGTCGCTGATCTCGAAGGGCGGCGTCTCGGACTTGTTGAAGATCTCGGCGTAGGTGACCACCACCTCGATCTCGCCGGTCGCCAGGTCCTTGTTGTGGGCCGAGACTTCCTTGTTTTCCTTCTTCGAGAACTGCATGCCGCGGTCGCGCACCCGGCCCCGAATGCCGACCACCCACTCGCTGCGGAACGCGTTGGCCAGCTCGTGCGCTTCCTTCGAGACGTTGGGGTCGAAGACGATCTGCGTCAGGCCCTCGCGATCGCGCAGGTCGATGAAGTGAAGGCCGCCGTGGTCACGCCGGTTCGCCACCCAGCCGAAGAGGACGACTTCCGACCCGATGTTCGCCGCGCGCAGGGCGCCGCACGAATGGGTCCGCTTCACCTTGCTGATGAACTCGCTCATGCCCGCCTCGATACCCTGTGAATGAAGATCAGTCACGCGTCGAGCGAATCGGAGTAGAACTGCGCTTCATGTCGAACCGTTTGTTGCCGTGCCTGCTGCTGACGGTGCTGACCACGACCGGCCTGACCGGGACGGCGTGCGGCCCCGACACCAAGCCCCCCGTGAAGGTGATGGCGCTGGTGCCCGACGAGTCGGGCGCGTTCACCACCACCCAGGTCGAGCTGAGCACCGTCTCGAACATCACCACGCTCAGCGGCGACGTCATCAAGTTCGTCGGCGGGGCGCGCGTGGTGCTCGACCCCAACGATCCCGCGCAGCAGATCAACGGCGGCATCCAGAACCAGACCGACGCGATTCGCTACGACATCCTCGTGCGCGACAAGGGCGGCGACGTGCGCGGCCACTACGTGGATCGCTCGGGCGTGCTGTGGCCCGCCGACTTCCACACGTGGAACATGGTCACCACGTATTACAACTTCGAGAAGTCCTATAAGTACTTCAACGACATCTACGACGGCGTCGACCCGAAGGAGCTGCGGCCGCTCAACATCCTCTACTGGTCCGACGTCTACCTGAACTCCACCAAGCCGCTGACCGACAACGCGCTGTACCTGTCGTTCATCAAGAGCTTCGTGGTGGTGCCGTTCGAGACCGAGCAGCTCATTCCCCTGCCGATGAACATCGGCGTGGTGGGCCACGAAACCGCGCACCGCGTCTTCAACTACAAGGCGCTGTCGGACCAGGGCATCCACCCTGCCCTCGGCACCTGGAGCCTCCAGCCCTTCAACTGGCTCAAGTCGCTCGACGAGGGGCTCGCCGACTTCCACGGCTTCGCGGTCACCTGCAAGGAAGTCGCGGGCTGCCGGCCGAACTTCCTGGCGCTGTCGTTGAGCGACTCGCGCACGGTGAGCTTCCGCAACGTGGCCAACGCCGGCGCCTGCATGGACGACGCGCTGCGCACCTCGTTCCAGAACACCACGCAGCAGGAATGGGTGGCCTCGCCCAACATGTACAAGGTCGGCAACCTGGTGGCGGTCTCGCTGTACCAGGCGGGCAACAAGACCGGGAAGCTGGAGGTGCTCGAGAAGGCGCTCATCAAGGCGCTCGACGACGAGTCGGCGACCACGCCCGGCATTCGCCAGCTGATCAACGCCAACCAGGGCGACGCGTCGCTCGCGCAGCGCAACTTCACGCCCGAGGCGGTGGTCGACATCATCGCCGCGCACATCACCGACCCTGACCTGAAGAAGCAGGTGTGCACCGAGTTCAGCACCCACATGCAGCTGCGCTGCGGCCAGTGGCCGTGCACCGTCGATGGCATCGCGGCGATGCCGAACTGCCCCTCGACCGCGCGCCGCGAGAACACCTGCCCCCTCCTCACCCAGCCATGACGAAGCGCTTCCTGAGCAGCCTGTTGATGCTGTCGCTCCTCGCGCCGGGCGTGGTGTTCGCCGCCAGCGACGAAGACGAGCCGATCCCCTACGGCGACGACGATTCGTCGAAAGACGACGCCAGGCCGCGCAAGAGCAAGAAGCGCCGCCGCGCCGAGGAGATCCGCGAAGAAGACGAAGAAGAGAAGGAAGGCGAGGAATCGCTCGCCAACCTCGACGACCCGAACGTCGGCCTGGGCGGCGACTTCTTGTCGGGCGTGGCGCTGCTCGACAGCTCGAAGTTCGGCGTCAACCCGCGCTACTACTTCGGCGTTCGCTTCACGTGGGAGTTCGGCCGGCTCATCCCCGACGAGTTCCTGCGCGAGATGTTCTTCGCCGACGTGACGTGGACCTACGCCGCGAGCAAAGACGGCACCAACCAGGTCAACGTCGACACGCACCTGCACGACTTCACGCTCGCGCCCGCGTTCAACCTGCGCTTCGGCAAGTCGTTCATGTCGTTCTTCGCGCAGCTCGGGCTGGGCTTCGACTATTCGTACAGCGTCACGCAGATCAAGAACGCCGACACCACGTCGAACATCACGCTCGGCGGCACCAAGTTCCTCTTCCAGTACGGAATCGGTCTGCGCGGCCGCCCGGCGCTCAGCAGCGATGGCTCGGTGCGCCTCGAGTTCCGCATCGAGGTGATGCGCTTCATCCGCGGGTACATGCACGACATGTACATCGGCGGTGGGCTCGGGCTGATCTTCTAGCCCTCAGCCGGCCGGCGTCGCGGCCTTCAGGTCGGTCAGCTTGAGGTTGAGCCGCCGCACGCCGCGGTACTCGTCGATCGCCACCTTGAAGGCGAGATCGATGGGCGCGTCGGTGAGCGCCACCTTCTCGGCCTGGCGGAAGCCGATCACGTCGAGGTACGGCGCGCGCTCGAGCGTGAGCTTCAGGTGCCCGGGCTCGTCGGGGTTCTTGTTGGCCAGGACCCGCGGGGTCGCCTTCTGGCCGCGCATCGCCAGCACCGGCTCGGGGTTGCCCATGCCGAACGGCGCGAGCTTCTGCAGCCCTTCGACCGCCGCCTCGTCGAGCTCTTCGGGTGAGATCACCGCGTCGATGCGGCAGCGCGGCACCAGCGCCTCGTCGTCGAGCCGCTGACCAGCGACCTGCTCGAAGGCCTGCGTGAACTCCAGCAGCTTGCCGGGATCGATCGAGAGCCCCGCCGCCGCCTTGTGCCCGCCGAAGCGCGAGAGCGGCGCCGAGCACGTCTTGATCGCGTCGTAGAGGTGGAAGCCCTCGATCGAGCGCGCCGAGCCCTTGCCCACGCCGTCGTGCACGCCGATCAACACCGTCGGCCGGTGAAAGCGCTCGACGATGCGCGAGGCGACGATGCCGACCACGCCGGGGTGCCAGTCGGGCGACGACAGCACCAGGCCGCGCGCGCCACGGGCGACCGCGTCTTCCGCCTGCTCGATGGCGCCGGTCAGCATCTGCCGCTCGATCTGCTGGCGTTCGGCGTTGGCGGCGTCGAGCGCGCGCGCGAGCGGCAACGCCGTGCGGTAGTCGGGCGCGAGCAGGCACTGCAGCCCGATCGACGCGTCGTCGAGGCGGCCCGCGGCGTTGATGCGGGGCCCGAGGCGGAAGCCGACGGTGCCGGCGGTGATCTCCTCGTGCCCGACCTCGGCGACGTCTTTGAGCGCGCGCACGCCCGGCCGCCGCCCCGCCGTCAGCTCGCGCAGGCCGTGCGTGACCAGAATGCGGTTGGCCCCGGTGAGCGGCACCACGTCGGCCACCGTCGCGAGCGCGACGAGGTCGAGGTGCTGCTTCAAGTTCGGTTCCTGCTTGCCGGCGAAGAAGCCCTTCTCGCGGAGCACCTTGCGCAGCCCGATGCAGAGGTTGAACGTCACCCCGCCCGCGCAGAGCCACCGCGTCGGGTACTGGCAGCCGGGCTGCAGCGGGTTGAGCACCGCGACCGCGGGCGGCATCGTCTCGGGCACCGCGTGGTGATCGACCACCACCACGTTCACGCCCAGCTCGTTGGCGCGCGCGATCTCGGCGTGCGAGGTGATGCCGCAGTCGAGCGTGACGAGCAGCTTCGTGCCCTCGCTCGCCAGGCGCTCGATGGCCGCGCGGTTGAGGCCGTAGCCCTCGCCGAGCCGGTGCGGAATGTACGTGCGCACCTCGAGACCGACCTGCTTCAAGAAGGTGGTGAGCAGCGCGGTCGAGGTGACGCCGTCGACGTCGTAGTCGCCGTAGACCGTCACCGCTTCCTGCGTCTCGATGGCGCGCACCAGCCGCGCGACCGCCTCGGGCAACCCCTTCATCAAGAACGGGTCGGGGAGATCGGTCAGCGATTCCGAGAGGAACTTGCGCGCGTCTTCCGGAGTGCGGTGACCGCGGCCGACCAACACGCGCGCCACGATGGGGTGCAGCTTCAGCTCGCGCTCGACCTCGCGCGCCTCGGCGACGAGATCGCCCTGGACCGGAGCCGTGCCGCCCTCGCGCGATCGATCGCGAAACAGTCGCTCTTCAGGCAGCACCCAGCGAGGTTCCATACGCTCCAACCCATAGCACGCGGGTCCGACAGGTCGGCTGATTCCTTTGCAGTTCCAAATGGTTGCAATCGATTGGGGCATTTGTCTTCATCGCCCCATGTGGATCGCCGTGGGGCTGTTGGTCGCGCTGGGACAGGTCGACGCGCCGCCCGCCGAGGCCGCTGACGCCGGCACCTCGCTGGTGCCGAACGCGCCGCCGGTGATCGTGGTCGAGCACGACGTGCTCGGCTCGCTCTTCCACGGCTCGGCGCTCATCACGCGCACGCCGCTGCTCTACGAGGCGTCGTTCGTGGTCGGCGCGGGCGGGCTCATCCACGCGCCGGGCCTCGAGCCGGTGCCGCTCACCGGCATTCGCGTCACCGAGCGCAGCGGCCTGCTCTCGCGGCTGCTGGTCGCCTTCCTCGGCAACGCGCTGCAGGGCCTCGCGGCGGTGAAGATCGATTCGATGAGCCGCGAGCTCCATCGCGAGACGGTGATCGACAACGGCAAGGTCTACGAGAAGGTCACGATGATCACGACCACCACCTTCAGCCAGACCAAGCCGCCGGAGCAGGTCGAGCGCGAGCAGAAGGAATTCCGCGACAGCCTCGGCGGCGTGACGTGGCTCGATCTCACGGTCTACGGCTCTGACTTCCTCGGGTGGAAGCGCGGCGCGAACGGCGGCAACGGCTACGAGCTCTCGGTCGGCTTCCACTTCGAGCTCTTCGCCTTCCTGGGGTTGCCCGCGATCCTCGACCTCGGGTTGCAGCTGGCCAACGTGCGCATCCCGATGCCCGCCCTGCCCGGCTTCGGCGGCCGCGAGCTGACGTGGGCCTCGGGCGGCATCCTCCAGCGCTTCCACCTGCCGCTCACGCGCTTCGCCACGCTGAGCCTGGAATGGATCTTCAACTTCCTCACCATCGACTACGCGCTGCGCGAAGACGCCGAGCGCTGGGCCGAGGGCAGCCTCAACACCAGCCCGCTGCGCCTGGGCGTGGAGGTGTACGCGACCGACGCGGTGGTGCTCCGCGCGCAGGCGGTGCTCGGCGGGCTGGGCTTCACCGACGGGCGGCTGGGCTGGCTCCTGTCGGCGGGGGTGCGGCTGTGAGGCGCGCGGCGACGGCCCTGCTCGTGCTGGCGCCCCTCGCCGCGGGCGCGATCGACCTCGGTGAGCCGCTGCGCGACGAGCGCCGCGTGGTGACCGGCCGCGTGGGCGATGGCGCGGCGGCGTTCTTCGCGCGCGGGCAGTACGTCACCGGCGCCCGCACCGATCGCGGCGCGTACGACCAGGGTGGCGGCGAGGTGGCCGGCGAGTTCGCGGCGATCGCCTTCCCCACGGGCCTGGGCGGCATGTTCGGGTTCGAGGGAGAGCTGAGCCTCGGCCTGATGCGCAGCGAGCAGTACGCCGACGGCACGCTCAGCGACCAGCGCAAGGACAGCCAGAAGGACGACCCGGCGAAGCTGTGGCTCACGCTGCGCGCGGGGCTGCGGTGGGTCATCTGCCCGCGCCCGATCTTCATCGGAGACTCCGCGCTGCGCCTGGGCCTCGTCGGCGGGCTGCAGCTCGAGGGCAGCGGCGCGCGCTCGTGGACGATGGCCGGCGCCTTCACCGCGGGCGCGCACGTCTCGTTCGGCACCGACTCGTTCGGGGCGATCTTCTCGTGGCTGGCGATTCCGCCGCAGGGCAACGACGACCAGCTCAACGTGCGCCACCAGCTCGGCCTCGATCTCGGCATCGGCCCGGTGGTGATCGGCGCGCGCGTGCAGTTCGATCACCTCGACGTGCGCGGCATGAGCGGGCTGATGGGCTGGCAGCTCGACTCGCAAACCTTCAGCCTCGCCGCCGGTTTCCGCACCGGGCCGCTCAAGTTCTGAGAACGCGATCTGGAGTCCGCGCGCCGCATGTGGCCCGCGCGACTCCCGGCACGCTGCTGCTCAGCAACCTCGGACACTTCGCGCTGGCGTACCGGCCGCACCGCCGGTCGCGCATGCTGATCATGATCATCGAGCCCCGCGGGGCCGACCTGAGGGCGGTGCGAGACCTGGCGGCCAGGCGCGGCGCCGGCTTCGTCGAAGTGGCCGACGTGCGGCTGGTCGCCGACGCCCTCGGCCTGATCGACCCCGACGTCGTGGTGGGCGATCTCGTCTCGCTGGCGATGGCCGCGCTGGTGCGGCCGCGCGCGCGCCGGGTGTGGCTGACCGACGACCCGACGCTGCTCGATGACGCGCAGCTGGCGGCCTTCGGAGTCGACCGCGTGTGGCGTTCTCCGCTCGACGGCGAGCCGCCGCTTTAGCTCACGGCGAGACGTTCTGCGGAGCCTGGCGTTCGCGGCACGGCTGCCCACGCAGCGACGGGCACGGCGGCGCGAGCGTCGGCACCGTCACGCCGGTCATCTTCGGCAGCACCACGCGCGAGGGGTGCGTGGAGTCGTGGCCGATCACGTACGCGACGTCAGACGGGTAGACCTTGTTGGCGAAGCGCCAGTCGGCCCGCACGCCACCGGGGGTGTCGATGCTCAGGCGAATCTTCGAGCCCTTGCGCGCGGCGTGCGCGAACCCGGCGGTGCCGACCCGCACCTCGGCCCACTCGTTGATCGGCAGCGGCGCCCACGCGTCTTCGCGCAGGGTCTGGGCCGGCCAGAGCTCGGTGGCGTTGGGGCCCGGCTTGCGGTGGCTGGCGCGCAGCCAACCCGACTGGATGTACATCTCCTTGCCGTCGTCGCGGACCTCCGAGAGCGTGACCTCGAGATCGGCGTCGTCGACCGGCGACTTGAGCCACAGGTCGACGCTCGCGGTGCCGAGCATCACCAGGTCCTCGGTGAGCGGGTCGGACTCCAGCACCACCGCGCTGCCCATCATCGGCTGCTTCCAGTCGTAGTGCGGCAGCTTGGCCCACACGTCGCCGTCGGGCGCGAGCACGCCGGTCTGGCCGGCCGTGGGGTCGAAGCGGAACTCGGAAGCAGCCGACGAATCGGTCGGCACGTCGCCCTTCAACGAGCCCTGCTTCTGCAAATAGAGCGGCATCGGCACGCGGCCGGGAGGCGGGTACTCCGCGAACTCCTGCGACCAGGTCGGCAGCGGCGTGCCGAGGTCGGTGCCCGCCGCGCCGCTCTCGAACATCACGCGGAGCGAGGGCTGGGCCTTCCACGCGGCGAGCGCGTCTTCATAGGTGTCGTACGACGAGAAGCGCGCCGGCGGCAGCACCAGCGAGCTGTTGAAGAACGAGGTGTAGAGCAGCGGCGAGAAGTTGCGCACCCGCGTCGGGTCCTGCGGCTTGCGCTGCGCCACGAAGAGCTCGAGGAAGGTCTGCCATTCCATGATGGCCTCGGGACCGAAGCCGTCGATGTGCACGCCGTTGGTGACGACGAAGCGGCGCGCGGGCGCGTTCTTGAACTTGTCGAGCAGCAGGAAGAAGTACGGCCCGGTCTGCTCGTCTTGCCACGAGCCGGTGAGCAGCACCGGCACCTGGATGCGGTCGACGAACGTGGTCGGGTTGTACCGATCGTGCTCGGCGGGGTCGTAGAAGACGATCTTCCGCGCCTGCGCGACGTTGTCGATCATCTGGCTGTGGAGGAGCTGGTTTTCCTCGCACACCTTGTCGCCGGCATCGACCTGCTTGCGTTCCCAGCCCTGCCCGTACGGCACGGCCTTGCTCAGCACGTTGGTCACCCACGAGATCGCGAAGCCGTCGTTCAAGATGCCGCCGGGCAACAGCGTGGTGTCGGTGCTGCCGATGACCGACTGTGGCGCGATCGCCGCGAGGCTCGGCGGCTGCTGCGAGGCGACGAAGAGCTGCGTGATGCCCGGGTACGAGAGGCCGACCATGCCGACCTTGTGGTGCAGCACCCAGCTCTGCGCGCCCGCGATCTCGATCACGTCGTAGCCGTCGAGCAGCTGCAGCGTCTCGAAGTAGTCGTACGCGCCGCCCGAGCAGCCGGTGCCGCGAATGTTCACGCTGATCGTCGCGTAGCCGAACATGCCGGCGAGCAGCGAGTTGGGGTCGGTCGGCGGCGTGCAGAGCACGGGGAACTCGTCACACAGGAAGACGAAGTCGGGGTTCGGGTCCTGCGGCTTGCTCGGCGAGTAGCCGGAGTAGTTCACCACGGTGGGGAACGGGCCCTTGCCCTTGGGCATCGTCACCCACGCCGACAGCGTCGTGCCGTCGCGCATCGTCAGGTAGTTGAAGCCCGCCTTGAGCTGCTGCTTGTCGTAGAAGTCCTGCGTGGGCTTGCTGCCCTCGACCGACATCACCTTCAGCGGCCGGGTGATTTCCGGCACCTTGTCGGTGGTCTTCACCTGGTAGCCCTCGCCGGGCGGCAGGCGGCGGAACACGAGGCTGCCCTGCTCATCGGCGGTACCGCGCGCGAGCTCCTTGCCGGCCTGGTCGACGACGATCAGCGCCTGCCCGGCCTGCGCGTGGGTGACGTGGAGCTGCTCGACGCTCTCGCGCACCTGGAAGGTCGCTTCCTTCCCGCACGCGGCGAAAAAGAGCGCGAACACGACGACGGACACGACGATCTGAAATGGTGACCGCATAGTCATTCCCCTTGCGGGCGGCGATGTATCGACGGCGAGTGGACCGCGCAAGGGGTGCGCGGCGCAATCCGTTCCCGTCACAAGAGAGCGAGGAGATCGGAAGGCTGCGCGAGGAGGTGTCGTGCCCCGGCGCCCACCAATTCCTCGCGGGACCGGAAGCCCCACAGCACGCCGATGGGGATCATGCCGGCGTTGACCGCGGTCTTCATGTCGATGGCCGTGTCGCCGACGAAGCCGATGCGGTGGGGCATCACGTCGAGCGCCAGCGACAGCTCGAAGGCGGCGGTCGGGTCGGGCTTGCGCGGCACGCCCTCTCGCTCGCCCCGCACGTCGGCGAAGCGCACTTCGGGAAACGCGTGCTCGACGAGGTGGCGCGTGAAGTCGTCGCGCTTGTTCGACAGCACCGCCAGGCGCGTGCCCCGCTGCTGCAGGGCGCCGAGCAGCCCGGCGATGCCCGGGTACGGCGCGGACTGGGCGTGCTCGAGCTTCGCGTAGGCGACGCGGTAGGCCTCACACAGCTCGGCGACGGGCCGGGGGAGCGTCACGCGCTCGACCTCTTCTCCGCGGCTGGCGGCGACCGCGCGGCGCACCAGCACCTCGGCGCCCTCGCCCACGAAGCGCTTGTAGTCGGTCAGCGAGTGCTCGCGCAGGCCCAGGCCCCGCAGCACCTCGTTCATGGCCGTGCCGATGTCGCCGATCGAGTCGGCGAGCGTGCCGTCGAGATCGAAGATCAGTGCGTGAATCGGCGACGACGTCACTGCGTGGCTTTCGTCAGGCCTGCGCGGTCGGAGCGCCGCTCGACGACAGGTTGAGCATCACGGCCTCGCGCACCACCTTGCGGAGCACAGTCTCCTTGAGCTCCTCGACGTTCTTGAACGTCAGCGCGCGCGTCTCACCCTCGCCGCTCAGCTCGCCGGCCGACGGCAGCTGGCCGCCCTTGAGGAAGCGCACCAGCACCTCGTGCTCACCCGGCTCGATGCGGGCAAAGACGCCGTTCGCGAAGTAGGCCGCCGCGCCGTTCTCGATCTGTTCCGACGCCTCGGGGGCGACCTCGAGCACCAGCGCGCGCAGCGTCTTCACCACCGGCTGCACCGGCGGAGGCAGGCGGCTGATCAGGCCCTCGACCTCGGCCTGCTCGAGGGCGCGCGTCACCGCGGGTGCCAGCTCGGCCTTCGGAGCCTTCGCGGCCGCCTTCGCCTTCGGGGCCGGCTTCTTCGCCGGTTTGGGCGCTGGCTTCTTCGCCTTCGCCGCCGCCTTCTTCGGCCTGGCCGCCGCCTTCGCCTTGCGTGCCGCCGCCTTCACCGGCTTCTTCGCGCGCGCGACCTTCTTCTTCGCCTTGCTGCTGACCGACTTCGACTTCTTCTTCGAGCGGGCCATAGGGGGCGCGACGCTACCGATTGCCAGCAACCAATACAGCGAAAACCGCGCAGCCCTCGACAACCGCTTGAAATCGCGAGCACAATGGGCGGCAACAACTTCTCTCACTTCGCGACAATCCCCCTATGACGACCATTCGCTCTGGCGGTCCCCGCATCCCCACCACGTCCTCCACGCAGTCCACCGCGCCTTCCGCGCCTGCCACCGCTTCGAACCGTTCGGCGGCGACGGGTGCCAGCTCGGCCAGCTCGTTCCAGGCGGCGACCGGCAGCAGCGGCGGCACGATTCGCGAGAAGCTCGACGCGGCGAAGAAGACGCTCGACGGCGTGAGCGGTGACGCGGCCGACAAGCTCAAGAAGCTCCTCGACAAGCAGATCCCCACCAACAAGGAACTCAACGAAGCGCTCGAGGCCTACGACGCGGTCGCCGGCGACCTCAGCGACGACGATCGCAAGACGCTCGAGAAGGGCATCGGGCTGCAGATGGCCGGCCGCCAGCTCGCCAGCGAGTTCCAGAAGCAGATGGACAAGTTCCTCGAGAAGATGAAGGAAAAGCCGAAGCTCGAGTGGTGAACTCACACGCTTCGCTTGCAACCTCGCCGTCACGGTGTGAGTGAGTTGCCCCATGGGCGCTCCCATCACCGTGACGGTTTTTTCTGACTACGTGTGCCCGTGGTGCTTCGTCGGCACCTCGGAGCTCGCGACCTTGAAGGGCGAGTTCGACTTCGTCGTCGACTGGCGCCCCTTCCTGCTCCGCCCCGACACGCCCGAGAGCGGCTGGGAACTGCCCGAGCGCATTCGCGCGTCGATTCGCGACCCGAACAACCCGCTCAAGCAGCGCGCCGACAAGCTGGGCATCACCATCAACCACCGCCTGATCGTGCCGAGCAGCCGCCGGGCGCACGAGTGCACCGAGTTCGCGCGCCAGCACGGCAAGCTCGAAGACTTCCACCACGAGCTCATCGAGCGGTACTGGTCGAAGTCGGAAGATCTCCACGACTGGGCGGTGCTGAAGGCCGCGGCGACGAAGGTCGGGCTCGACGCCGACGCGATGGAACGCGAGGTGAGCGCCGGCCAGTGGAAGGGCCCGATGGAAGCGGGCCTCGCGGCCGCCGAGGAGATCGGCGTCAGCGCGGTGCCCACCTTCATCATCGGCAACAAGTTCGCGGTGCAGGGCGCGCAGGACGCCCGCGTCTTCCGCCAGGCCTTCGAGCGCTTGAAGGCCGGGGTCTGAGGCGAACACGACGACGCCCCCGCTCGTGGAGGGACGAGCGGAGGCGCCGGACCTGCTCAGGATGTCTGCGTGACCTTCAGAACTGGTGCTGCTCGGTCGAGTCGTGCAGCGCCTTGGTCGAGCTGGTGCCGCCGCTGATCACCTCGGCGACCTGGTCGAAGTAGCCCGTGCCGACCTCGCGCTGGTGGCGCGTCGCGCTGTAGCCGTGCTTCTCGGCCGCGAACTCCGCCTGCTGCAGCGTGCTGTACGCCGCCATGCCGGCCTCGCGGTACTGCGAGGCGAGCTCGAACATGCCGAAGTTGAGCGAGTGGAAGCCGGCCAGCGTGACGAACTGGTACTTGTAACCCATCGCGCCGAGCTCCCTCTGGAACTTCGCGATGGTCGCGTCGTCGAGGTTCTTCTTCCAGTTGAACGACGGCGAGCAGTTGTACGCGAGCATCTTGTTGGGGAACTTCTCGCGGATCGCCTCGGCGAAGCGCTTGGCCTGCTTGAGGTCGGGGGTGCTGGTCTCGCACCACACGAGGTCGGCGTACGCCGCGTAGGCGAGGCCGCGCGCGATGGCGAAGTCGTCACCGTTGCCCTTGAGGCGGAAGAAGCCCTCGGCGGTGCGGTCCTTGCCGGCGATGAACGGCTGGTCGCGCTCGTCGATGTCGCTGGTGATGAGCTTCGCCGACTGGGCGTCGGTGCGCGCCACCACGATGGTCGGCACGTCGCACACGTCGGCGGCGAGACGGGCCGCGACGAGGGTGCGAATGAACTGCGAGGTCGGCACGAGCACCTTGCCGCCCATGTGGCCGCACTTCTTCTCGCTGGCGAGCTGGTCTTCGAAGTGAACGCCGGCGGCGCCCGCCTCGATCATCGACTTCATCAGCTCGAACGCGTTGAGCGGGCCACCAAAGCCGGCCTCGGCGTCGGCGATCATCGGGGCCAGCCAGTGGCGTTCCTTCTTGCCCTCGGCGTGGTCGATCTGATCGGCGCGGCGCAGCGAGCTGTTGATGCGGCGCACGAGGTTGGGCACCGAGTCGACCGGGTACAGCGACTGGTCGGGGTACATCTGGCCCGAGGTGTTGGCGTCGGCGGCGACCTGCCAGCCCGAGATGTAGAGCGCCTCGAGGCCCGCGCGCACCATCTGCACGGCCTGGCCGCCGGTCATCGCGCCGAGCGCGTTGATGTATTCCCGCGAGTGGAGCAGTTCCCACAGCCGCGTCGCACCGAGGCGCGCCAGCGAGTACTCGACCTTGATCGAGCCGCGCAGCTTCTCGACGTCGGCCTTCGAGTACGGACGGGTGATGCCTTCGAAGCGGCGGGCGTGGAGGTCGGAGGGGGTGAGGTTCAGCTTGGCGTGCTCGGTCATGACTTCTCTCCTGGTGCTGCGGCAAGTCGGTGCCGTTCACGTCCCCCCAATGGGCACGTGTCGGGTCACCGCAAGATCGATGGGGGTCAGGTGCGTGCTGCGGGTGGGACTTCGGAGGCCAACAGGCGTTGGTACGCGGGGAGCGTCAGAAATTCTTCGAAGCGATCGGCGGTCGACAGCGCGCGGAACAGCGTCTTGGCTTCCGAGAACTGGCCGCCCGTGGCGTCAGCGAGCTCTTCGCGCATCACCTGGTCGAGCTTCTCGACGCTCACCAGCTTCGCGCGCACCTGCTGCCAGACCTGCGCGCGGGAAATCTCGGCGGTCGCCGCGTCTTCCATCAGGTTGTAGAGCGGCACGCAGCCCTGCCCGCGCAGCCACGCCTCGAGGTAGCGCACGCCGACGCGCACGTTGTGGCGCAGGCCCTCGTCGGTGCGGGTGCCGTCGGGCACGCGCATCAGGTCTTCGCGGGTGACGACCACGTCTTCCCGCAGCACGTGGAGCTGGTTCTTCTTCTCGCCGAGCTGCGCGTCGAAGATCGCCTTGGCGATGGGCACGAGGCCGGGGTGCGCGACCCAGGTGCCGTCGTGGCCGTCGCGGGCCTCGCGTTCCTTGTCGGCGCGCACGCGGGCCATCGCCGCTTCGTTCGCCGCCGCGTCGTTCTTGATGGGGATCTGCGCCGCCATGCCGCCCATCGCGTGCGCGCCGCGACGGTGACAGGTCTGGATCAGCTTCTGCACGTAGGCACGCAGGAAGCCCTTGTCCATCGTGAGCTGGCTGCGGTCGGGCAGCAGCTGGTCGGGCTGCTTCTTGATGAAGCTGAAGATGTAGTCCCAGCGGCCGCAGTTGAGCCCCGCCGAGTGCGCGCGCAGCTCGTAGAGGATCTCGTCCATCTCGAAGGCGGCCGGGAGCGTCTCGATGAGCACCGTCGCCTTGATGCTGCCGCGCTTGAGCCCCACCGCGTCCTGGGCGAAGTCGAACACGTCGTTCCACAGCCGCGCCTCGAGGTGGCTTTCCATCTTCGGCAGGTAGAAGAACGGGCCGAGGCCACGGGCGAGCTGCTCGCGCGCGTTGTTGAAGAAGAAGACGCCGAAGTCGAACAGCGCGCCGCTCATCGGCTTGCCGTCGACGGTGACGTGCGCCTCGTCGAGGTGCCAGCCGCGCGGGCGAACGAAGAGCGTCGCGATCGAATCGTTGAGCGCGTACGCCTTGCCCTCGGGCGAGGTGAAGGTGAGGTTGCGGCGCACCGCGCGGAAGAGCGCTTCCTGGCCGCCGATCTGGTTTTCCCAGGTGGGCGACTGGGAATCTTCGCAGTCGGCCATGAAGACGTTCGCGCCGGAGTTGAGCGCGTTGATGATCATCTTCGGCTCGCAGGGGCCGGTGATCTCCACGCGGCGGTCGAGCAGCACGTCGGGCACCGGGGCGATGCGCCAGTCACCCGCGCGGACCGCCGCCGTCTCGTCGAGGAAGCGATAGCCGGTGATGCTGCGGCGGCGCTCGAGCAGAGCGCGGCGTCGTTCCCCAAACCGGCGCTCCAGGGCGAGCAGGAACTCCTGCGTCGTGACCCCGAGGAGGTCGGAAGAGCGGCCGCTGATCTCCATGCCCTTCACAAGTCCCACGGCGCCTCCGGTAAATTCGAAAACTGCGACATCGCGTTGAAACAAGGGACAAAGTAGGCGCTCAATTCCCGCATGACAAGGCGCGTCAGACTGAAAAGATCATCGCACTGGTAAATCTTGTTAAGTTAATGACGCGTCGCGAGGTAAATCAGTGAGTTGAGCGAATCTTGTTTCGTCCAGAAGGGCCGGCCGCTTTGGTGCGCCGCATGACGAGACGGGAAATCCTGGTGGCGGCGCTGGCGGCGACGGCAGCCCGGGCGGCCGGCAAGACCGAGCCGACCTTCGTGCTGGTGCATGGCGCGTGGCATGGCGGCTGGTGTTGGGCCGAGGTGATCGCGCTGCTCAAGGAACGCGGGCACACCGCGGTCGCGCCGACGCTGACCGGGCTGGCCGAGCGCGCCAAGGAGCTGAGCGCCGAGGTCAACCTCACCACCCACGTCGACGACGTGGTGAAGGCGTGTGACGGGCTCGAGCACGTCATCCTCGTGGGGCACAGCTATGGCGGGCTGGTCATCTCGGCCGCGGTCGATCGCCTCGCGCCGAAGCTCGACCGGCTCGTCTACCTCGACGCGTTCCTGCCCGAGCCCGGCCAGTGCGGCTTCGACCTGATGAAGAAGGAATACGGCCAGCACTGGAAGGAACGCGCGAAGGGCGGGCCCGGCGTGCCGCCGATGCTGAGCGCCAAGGCGATGGGCGTGACCGACGAGAAGCGCGCGAAGGAAGTCGACGCGAAGCTGACGCCCCACCCGCTGGCGACCTTCGAAGAGAAGGTGCAGTTCGATCTCGAGAAGTGGAAGGGGCTCAAGAAGAGCTACCTGCGCGCCGCGAAGTATTCCGGCTTCGGGCCGACCGCCGTGCGCGCGAAGAAGGAGGGGCTCGAGGTGCAGGAGCTCGACTCCGGTCACGACGTGATGCTCGCCGCGCCCGCTGCCCTCGCCGCCGCCCTCGACCGCATGGTGACCGCGTGAGCACCCTGCCCGCCGCGAAGTCGATCTCCCTCGGTGGCCGCGCGTGCTCGTACTTCGACGTCGGCCAGGGCGAGCCGCTGCTGCTGCTCCACGGCTTCCCCTTCACCGCCGAGAGCTGGTGGCCGCTGCTCGAGTCGCCGCCAGCGGGTGTGCGGGTGATCGCGCCCACGCACCGGGGCTTCGGGGAGAGCGCGCTCGGTGATGGGCCGGCGACGATGGAGCGCCTGGCCGAAGACGCGCTCGCCCTGCTCGACGCGCTCGGCGTCTCGACCGCCTTCGTCGGCGGGCTGTCGATGGGCGGCTACGTGGCGATCGCGCTGGCGCGGCTCGACCCGGGGCGCGTGCGTGGCCTGCTGCTGGTCGACACGCAGTCGCTGGCCGACGACGCTGCCGGTCAACAGCGGCGCGAGGCGACGGCGGTCGACGTCGAGAAGAACGGCGTCGACGGCGTCGCGGCCGGGCTGATGGGCAAGCTCTTCGGCCCGAACGCGGCGCCGGCCGTGAAGCAGCGCATCGAGGCGATGATGCGCGCCCAGCCCCGTGCGGCGGTCGCCGCGGCCTCACGCGGCATGGCGGCGCGCACCGACGGGAAGGACATCTTGAGCCGCTACGCGGGCCCGTGCCTCATCGTGGTGGGCGCGCACGACGCCATCACGCCGCTCGACAAGGCGAAGGTGATGCAGGAGCTGGTGAAGGGTTCGGCGGTCGAGGTGGTGCCCGACGCCGGTCACCTCGTGCCGCTGGAGCAGCCCGAGGCGTTTCGCGCGCTGGTGGAGCGCTTCGTCAGGGCTGGCAGGTAACCAGGTCGCCGGTCACGGTGCAGGTGCGGCAGGTGTTGGTCTTCACCAACTTGCCGTCGCGGCACTCGAGGGTGCCCTGGCCGTCAGACGTGCACAGGCCCTTGCCCTCGGCCGACGAGGCGCAAGCATCGCCCTCGGCGTTGCCGGTCATGTCGCACTTCACGACGTCGCCCTCGCGCTTGCAGCCGTTGGGGCCCTTGCAGGGGAGCGAGGTCCAGGTGCCGACGCGGCACTCCAGCGCGCTGGCCGCCGACTCACAGAGGAAGCCGGTGGTGTTGCACTGCGAGCCGGCCATCGGCGAGCCGCAGCCAAGGAAGCTGGCCGCGAAGAGGGAGAGGGCGACGAGGGGAAGGGAGAGGCGCATGGGTTTTTGGTACCGAGGGAAGGCGGCCCTGAAGCGGCGCGCACTGTGGTCCACGCGTCGATCCCTTGTCAAAGAAAACCGCCTCACAGGCTCTCGGTGAAGAACCGGCGGTAGTTGTCGCCCACCACCTTCTCGACGACGCGAATCGGCAGCCCGTGGCGCAGCAACGCCTCGGTGAGCCGGGGCAGATCACGCACGTCGCGCATGCCGCGCGGCAGCGGAATCATGCCGTCGAAGTCGCTGCCGAACGCCACGCCGTCTTCGCCCATCACGTCGAGCGCGTGCTGCACGTGGCGCACGAAGTGGCCGATGGTGCGGCCCCCGAGGAACTGCGGCGCGAAGATGATGCCCACCACCCCGCCCCGCTCGGCGACCGCGCGGCAGGTGGCGTCGTCGAGGTTGCGCCACAGCGGGTGCGCGCCCTGCACGCCCGAGTGACTGCAGAACAGCCGCAGGTCGTTGCGCGCCAGCAGCTCGGTCAGCATCGACGGTGAGGCGTGCGAGATGTCGAGGATCATCTTCGTCGCCGCCATCGCGTCGACCACCTGGTGGCCGAGCGTGGTGAGCGGCTTGTTGCCGAAGAACGGCGTGGAGGTGCCGCCCAGCTCGTTGTTGGCCAGGTGGCTGAGCGACATGAAGCGCACGCCGCGCTCGTGGAGTTCCTTCACCCGCTCGGGCTTGCCCTGCAGCGCGTGCCCGCCTTCGACGCCGACGATCGCCGAGAGGCGCTGCTCGCCGAGGTTGGCCGTCAGCTGCGCGGGCGTGGCGGCGATCGACGCGCGGCCCTTCGACTCGCGGCAGAACGCGGCGAGGCGATCGAGCTGGAAGAGCGCGCGGTTCCATTCGCCCTTGCGCGCGTGCGCCGGCCAGCGCTGCTTCCACGCGAAGAGCTCGAAGCCGTCGATGACGGGCAGCCCGCGCGTCACGATGGGGAAGCACTGGATCTTCACGCCTGCCTCGGCGAGCCGCGGGAAGTCGACGTGGCCGTCGTCGGACTCGTGGTTGAGATCGCGGTTCCACATCAACGAGTCGCTGTGACCGTCGGCGACCGCCACGCGCGCGTGAATGGACCGGACCGTCTCTTCCAATGGTTCGCTCATGGCGGCAGGGGTATAGGGTGGCCCGCGATGCAGCTTCGGATCAACGGCGAACCGCGAGAAGTGAAGGACGGGTTGACCGTCGCTGAGCTGCTCGTCGCGCTGGAGATCAACGCGCCGCGCGTGGCCGTCGAGGTGAACGCCGAGGTGGTGACGCGCGGCAAGCACGCGACGCAAACGCTGAAACCCGGTGACGAGATCGAGATCGTCACCTTCGTCGGAGGTGGATGATGGGACCGCTGGTGATCGCCGGGAAGACGTTCGAGAGCCGCCTGATCGTGGGCACGGGCAAGTACACGAGCCACCAGGTGATGAAGGAATGTCACGAGACCTCGGGCGCCCAGATGGTGACCGTGGCGGTGCGCCGCCTCGACTTGAAGGCGAAGGGCGAAGACTCGCTCCTCCACTGGATCCCGAAGTCGATGACGCTCCTGCCGAACACCGCCGGTTGCTACACGGCCGACGACGCGGTGCGCACCTGCCGGCTCGCCGAAGAGCTGGGCCTGTCGAAGTGGGTGAAGCTCGAGGTGCTGGGCGACGAGAAGACGCTCTACCCCGACGTCGAAGAGACGCTGAAGGCCGCGCGCGTGCTGGTGAAGGAAGGCTTCACCGTGCTGCCGTACACCAGCGACGACGTGATCACGGCGCGCAAGCTGGCCGACGTCGGGTGCGCCGCGGTGATGCCGCTCGCCGCGCCGATCGGCTCGGGCCTGGGCGTGCGCAACCCGCACAACATTCGCCTCATTCTCGAGGCGGTGAAGGTGCCGGTGATCGTCGACGCGGGCGTGGGCACCGCGAGTGACGCGTCGATCGCCATGGAGCTCGGCGTCGACGGCATCTTGATGAACACCGCCATCGCGGGCGCGAAGGAACCGGTGCGCATGGCGCGGGCGATGAAGCTCGCGGTCGAGGCGGGGCGCGAGGCGTTCCTCGCTGGCCGCATTCCCATGAAGGCCTACGCGTCGGCGTCGAGCCCGCTCACCGGCCTCGTCGGACACTGATGGCCCTGCCGTTCCGGCTGGTGGTGATCACCGACTGGGCTGTTCCCGACTGCTTCGAGCGCGTCTGCTCGGTGGCGCGCGCGCTGCCCTCGGTCGTCGTGCAGCACCGGCACCCCGGCGCCACCGATCGCGTGTACTTCGATGAAGCGCGCCGCCTCGCCGAGGCGATCGGTGGAGCGCGGCTGTTCATCAACTCGCGGGTCGACGTCGCGCGCGCGCTCGGCGCCCACCTGCACCTGTCGGAGCGAGCGCTCAGCCCCGCCGACGTGAGGCCGCTGATGCCGCCGGGCGCGTTGCTGAGCGCGAGCTGGCACGAGGGCACCCCGGCGCGCGCGGTCGATTTCCTGCTGCTCAGCCCGGTGTTCGACCCGTCGAGCAAGCCCCGGGAACGTCCGCCGCTCGGCCCCGCCCGGTTCGAGGCGCTCGCGCGCGGAGCCGGGGTGCCCGTCTTCGCGCTCGGCGGCATCACCGCGGCGAACGTCGGCGAGGTGCGCGGCGCAGCGGGCGTGGCGGTGATCGGCGAGGTGGTGCACGCGGCCGATCCCGTCGCGGCTGCGCGTCGCCTGACCGAACGCCTCGAGGGTTGGTAGGTTCCCGCGCGTGGCGAAGCTGAGACCTCTCGGGCTGGGCGAGCTGATCGATCGCTCGTTCAACTTCTGGCGTTCGCACTGGAAGCCGCTCTTCCAGCTGGTGCTCGGCTTCCAGCTGGTGACCTACGTGGTGGTGGCCTCGTCGCAGGGCATCTCGCGCAAGCTCTTTCCCCTCGCGAGTGATCCGGTCGCGCTGCAGAAGACGCCCGACCTCGCGCTGCCGCACCTGATGGGCCAGATCGGCATGCTCACGCTGGCGAGCGTCGTCGCGCTCTACGTCTCGCAGGTCGCGACCGTGGCCATCACCTGGTTCACGTGGAACCGCGTCACCGGCCGCGGCACGCCCGGCCCGCGCGAGTCGTTCCAACACGCGGCGGCGCGGTTCGGCTCGATCTCCTCGGCGTTCGCGCTCTCGATGGCGTGGTCGGCGGGCGCGTTCGTGCTCTCGACGATCCCCGGCGCGGCGCTCGGGGCGCTGTCGACCCTGCTGCTCACCCGCGATTCGCGCGCGGGAGCCGTCGCGCTGCTGGTGCTCGCGACGGTGGTGCTGCTGGTGGCGTGGGTCGCGCTCTTCCTGTGGTTCGTGCTGCGGTTCATTCTCGTGTCGCAGATCATCGCGGTCGAAGACGCCGGCGGGCTGGCCGCTTTCCGCCGCTCGAACGTGCTCTCGTCGGGTCGCGTCGGGCCCAACGTGATCGACCTCGTGAAGCTGCGCCTGACGGTGCTGGTCACGGTGATGGGCGTGATCTTCGTGGTGCTGACGATGGTGAACTCCATGCCGCTGTTGATCGTCGGCTCGATCTACGGCGCGAACTTCAACCCCGGCACGACGGTCAACGACGTGGTCCCCGCCTGGGTGCTGTTGCCCGTGCAGCTGCTGCAGACCGTCGCGGGCTCGCTCATCGCTCCCATGCTCGGCGTGTTCCAGTCGTGGTTCTTCGTCGACATGAAGATGCGGCGGGAAGGCCTCGACCTCGAACTGGCGCTGGAGGGGCGCGGGTGATCGGCGCGCTGCTCGCGGGCCTGGTGCTCGCCGCGCCGTGTGAGCACCCTGCCCTCACGGGCCTGGGCGAGGAGTCGCAGGCGAACCTCTGCGCGCTCGTCGCCAGGCCGCCGCCGGCCGCGCCCGATCGCGGCGCGCTCGCCGGCATCTACGAGCGCCCAGGGTTCGAGCACGCGCGGCAGCGGAGCTCGGGCGCGCTGCAGGCCTTCCTCGCGCAGCTGCGGCGGTGGTTCGACTACCTGTTCGGCACCTCGGGCGCCGAGACGTATTCCAACGTCACCCGCGTGGTGGTGCTGGTCGTCGCGCTCGCGGTCGGGGCGATCGTCGTGGCGCGCGTGCTGACCCGACGGCGCCGCGCGAGCGCTCCGCCCCCGCGCGAAGAGCTCGCCACCGGCCTCGACCTCGACGATCCCGCCGAGCACCTCGCCCGCGCGCGCGCGTTGCTCGACGGCGATGCGCGCGGCGCCATTCGCGAGGGC
Source organism: Myxococcaceae bacterium (assembly GCA_046351675.1). Taxonomy (GTDB): domain Bacteria; phylum Myxococcota; class Myxococcia; order Myxococcales; family Myxococcaceae; genus Archangium_A. Next base: position 129,608 of record JAXLYB010000006.1, on the reverse strand, counting down.
TGGTTGGCGGTGCTGGCCAGCCTCGAGCGCCGCCGGCTCGCGCGCCCCGATCGCGTGAAGACCAACCGCGAGCTCCTCGGTGAGCTGCCGGCGGCCGGAGCGCCCACCGAGCTCGTCGGCCGCGTCAGCGCGCTCGTCGACTGGTTCGATCGCGCCTTCTATTCGCTGGCCGTGGTCGAGCGCGCCGAGGCCGCGCGGTTCCTCGACGACGTGGCCGCGGTGGCGAACAGCGGAGCGCCGCCGTGAAGGGCCCCCAGCTCGCGATCGCCGCGCTCATCGTGCTCGCCCTCGTCGCGGCGTTCTTCTCGCGCCAGCCGGGGTCCGACTCGCCGCTGCCTTCCGCGGGCAACCAGGGGCCACGCGGCGCGGCGGTGCTCGCCACCTGGCTGCGCGAGAGCGGGCACGAGATCATCGAGCACGAGGCGCCGCTGACCGAGCTGCCGGCGGGCGTGCGCACGCTGGTGCTCGCCGCGCCGTCGCTGTCGGAGCTGACGCGCGACGAGGTGCAGCAGCTGGAACGATTCGTCCGCGGCGGCGGCACGCTGGTCTACCTGGTGTCACGCACGCGCACCCAGCCGGCGTTGAACGAGTGGCTGGCGATCACCCCGGGGGAAGTGCTCGAGCTGGGCAGTGAGCCTGGCGTGGAAGACGTCGGCGGCGCCACGGTGCGGGTGCGCGTCGCGGGCGGTGCGCTGAGCGGGCTCGAGTCGTTCCGCGTGTCGGCCGAGCGCACCGTCGAGGTGGGAAAGCCGGGGGCGGTGCCGGTCGCGAGCGGCGGGAGCCTGTGGTGGTTGCCGCTCGGTGAGGGGGAGATCTGGGTCGGTGCGGGGCCCGATCTCCTCGAGAACGCGCGCCTCGAGCTGCTCGACAACGCGCGCTTCTGGGGCGCGCTCGCCGCCCGCGGGCCGATGGCCTTCGACGAGTACCACCTCGCCGCGCACGGGGCCGGGCTGCCGGTGAGCATCGCCGCCTCGCTGGTGCAGCTGCTCTTCCTCGCCGGGCTGTACCTGTGGGCGCGCGCGCCGCGCATGGGCCCGATTCGAGAAGAGCGCGGCACGGTGCACCGCTCGTCGCTGGAATACGTGCAGGCGATGGCCGCGCTGACGCGCAACGCGGGCGTCGAAGGCGAGCTGGTGGCGGCGATCAAGTCGGAGTTCCGTCGTCGCCTCGAAGAGGAGCACGGACTCTCGCGCCAGCTCGACTGGGCGAGCGTCGGCCGCGAGCTCGAGCGCCGTGGCGTCGCGACGGCGAGCGAGGTCACCTCGGCCGGCAACGAGGGCAGCTTCCTCGCGGCATCACGGCAGCTCGCCCGGCTCGAGCGAGCCCTCACTTGAATCCCCCTCTCCCCCTGGGGAGAGGGTCGGGGTGAGGGGATTCACTTTTTCCGGCGCGATGATGGGAATCGACACCAACCGCCCCATGACCATCGGCCGCCGAGGCCACAGCTTGTCGATCACCGGCCCCAGCGTCTGCGTGTCGCGCAGGATCTCCCGCGCATCAATGAAGCGCCCCTGGATCGCGTAGCTCACATGGTCGAGCGCGGTCGGCTCGGCGAGATCAGCAGGGCACACCGCATCACGCGCGAGCACGCGCCACACGACGGCCCCCGCAAGAAGCGTCACCGCGGCAGCCAGACCTCGCAGGAAGCGCACCCGCACCCGCCGCACTCCCTCGGGGCAGTCGCGCGTCAGCACCGTGCCGTCGGCGCGGCGGTAGAGACGCGCGCACACCCGCCCCTGCTGCGCGAGGATCAGCGCGCGCACCTCCACCTCGGTCATCGACGCGATGTCGAACACGTTGAGCTGGCACTTCGCGCAGAAGCGCGCGCGATCACCACGGGGCGACATGGCGTCCCAGTTCTCGCTGCAGGGGCTGGCGACCTGGAGTTCGAGGCTCATGCCCGCGTTGATGCGGCGGGCGCGAAAACCGTTAACCGCCCGATTTGCGTTTGCGGCGAGCGGCTTCTTCGGCGCGAATGTCTTCGAGCTCACCCAGCTCGACCTTCGCGCCGCTGATCATCGATCGGGCGAGCTGCTGTTCCGGAGTCTCCGCGGCGGTGTCGAGGCGCGGCGGCCGGCTGAAGCGCGCAGCCACGAGGATCACCGCGAGCAGGAGCACGAAGCCGACGCTCACCGAGACCGCCGGGTGCGTCCGCTCAGGCGGCTGGCCGAGGGTCATCACGTGCAGGTTGACCGACGCCGCCGGCCCAAACGCCTTGGCGACCGCGTCACCCGCCGGCTTCTCGAGGTGCCCCTCGAGCAAACCCGGGCGCACCATGCGGCGCAGCACCACCGGGTCTTCGAACATCTTCTCGCGCTTGCTCTCGTCGGCGGCCTCGACCGCGGCGACCCACTTGAGGAGATCGACCGAGGTGCTCCGCAGCGCCGCGCCCCGCTTCTGGTTGCGGCCGACCGACGCGCTCATGGGGATCCAGGCGGCGACCCACACCGGCGGGCTCGCGTAGAGCTTGCTGCTGAGGCCCTTGCGGCGGTTGTCGAGCGGCTCCATGTCGCCCTGCTCGTTCTCGAGCACGATGCCGTCGGTGTCGAGGGTGCAGCCCTCGAGCTTGAACCAGCCGGTGTGCGGCGCCATCAGGTACGCCCCGCACTGCATGACCTGCGGCTGGTCGCCGGCCCAGTCCTGGAACGTCTTGAAGGCCCACGCGCCGAACCCGAGGACGGCGAGGCCGATCACCAGGCCCACGGCGTTGCGCGACATGGGTCGAATCCTACGCCTTTCCCCCCGCGATCTGATGTTCCTTTCGACGCCCCGACCGCATAGACGACGCCCGGCGTGGACGGTGCAGCCCTCGAGATCGAAGACGTCAGCAAGCGCTTCGGCACGCGGTGGGCCATCTCGCGGCTGACCTGGCGGCTCCCACAGGGGCGCTCGTTGCTGCTGACCGGTCACAACGGCTCGGGGAAGACGACGCTGCTGCGCATGATCGCCACCGCGACCTTCCCCACCGCCGGCAACATCAAGATCTTCGGGCGCGAGACGCGCGAGCACCGCGAGGCGCTGCGGCACGACGTCGCGCTCATCTCGCACGCCAGCTACCTCTACGAAGATCTCACCGCGGCGCAGAACCTCACCTTCCTCGCGCGCTTCCTGTCGATCGCCGACGCGGGGGCGCAGGTGGCCGCGCTGCTCGAGCGCGTGGGCCTGACGGAGCGCGCCGACAGCCCGGTGCGCCAGTTCTCGGCCGGCATGCGCAAGCGCCTGGCCATCGCGCGGCTGCTGATGAAGCGGCCCAAGCTCGCGCTCTTCGACGAGCCGTTCGGCGAGCTCGACCCCGCCGGCATCAAGCAGATGGAAGACCTCCTGCGCGAGCTGCACGCGGGCGGCACCACGCTGGTGCTGGCCACGCACCTCATCGACCAGGGGTTGTCGCTGACCCAGGAACGCCTGCACCTCGAGCAGGGCCGCAAGGAGACGCCGGCGTGAAGCGCCCTTCGCTCCTCGCCGCGGCGTGGCTGGTGCTCGCCAAGGACTGGCTGCTCGAGTGGCGCACCCGCGCGCGCCTGATGGCGGTGATCTTCTTCTCGGGCGCGACGCTGCTCCTGTTCTCGTTCGCGATGGGCCCCGACACCAACGCGCTGCGGGCGCACGCCCCGGGCTACCTGTGGCTCGCCCTGTTCTTCGCGAGCGTGCTGGCGCTGGGCGAGACCTTCCGCGTCGAGGGGGAAAACCAGGCGCTGCTGGGCCTGCTGCTCGCCCCGGTCGAGGCGCGCGCGATCTTCCTGGGCAAGGTGTTCGGCAACGCCACGCTGCTGTTCGGGCTCTCGCTGATCCTTTTGCCGATCGCCGTTGCGCTCTACGACATCGATCTCACGCTCCACCCGGGGCTGCTGCTGCTGGTGCTCTTCCTGGGCACGGTGGGCATCAGCGCGCCGGGCGTCGTGTACTCGGCGATCTCGGCCAACGCGCGCGCCCGTGACGTGATGCTGCCGCTCCTGCTGTTCCCGGTGCTGGTGCCGCTGTTGCTCGCGGCGGTGAGCGCGACCCGCTTCACGCTGGGCCCTGACCCACAAGATCAGCTGGGCTCATGGCTCAAGTTGCTGGTGGCGTTCGATCTCATCTATCTGTCCGTCGGGTTCCTGTTGTTTCCGAAGGTCGTCGAGGAAGACTGAACACATGACGTCCCTGTTTCCCAAGGTGGGCTTCGCGATCACGGTGGCGTTGATCCTCACGCACGCGGTGTGGCCCGCCGCGCGCACGTGGGTCTGGAAGGTGATGGCCGCGCTCGGCACGGCGATGGTGCTCACCCTGCTCTACTACGGGCTGGTGTGGGCTCCGCCCGAGCAGTTCATGAGCGACGTGGGCCGCATCATCTACGTGCACGTGCCCTTCGTGTGGATGTGCATGCTCGCCTTCACGGTGAACGTGATCGCCGCGGTGAGCTACCTCATCAAGAAGTCGTGGAAGACCGACGCGCTGGCCGAAGCTGCGGCCGAGGTGGGCGTCTTCTTCGGCGCGTGCGGCGTGATGATGGGCTCGATCTGGGCGCGCCCGACCTGGGGCGTCTGGTGGGACTGGGACCCGCGCCTCATCTCCACCACCGTCATGCTGCTGGTCTACGTGGGCTACCTCGCGTTCCGCTCGTTCACCGAAGATCCCGAGCGCCGCGCGGCGTGGAGCGGAGCCGCGGCGATCCTCGGCTACGTCTCGCTGCCCATCACCTGGTTCTCGGTGCAGTGGTGGAACAGCTTGCACCAGCGCCAGAGCGACGCGCAGACCGTCGACTCGACGATGCGCATTCTCTACCTCTTCGGCTCGGTGGCCTTCTTGAACGTGCTCTTCGTGTTCATCGTGAAGCGGTACGAGATCGCGCGCGCGCAGCAGGCCGGGGCGCTCGAGCTGCCGCCCCTCGAGGTCGCGAAGGCGGGGACCGCGTCATGAGACCCTTGCTGCTGACCCTCGCGCTGCTCGCCTCGACCGTCGCGCTGGCCGACATTCCGCCCGACCCGCCTCCTGCTCCCGCTCCGGCTCCGGCTCCGGTGGCCGCGCCGGCCGTTCACCCCGAGGGCATCGAGAAGGCCGCGCCGAGCGGCGTCATCCAGGGTGGGTGGGGGTACGTGTACGCCTGTTATGGCATCGCCATCGGCGGGACGATCTTCTATGCCCTGACGTTGTTCCTCCGCCGGCCGCGCGCTGAAGGGAAACCGTCATGAAGCCAGAGATGCGAAACCGCCTGATCGCCCTGGGGGCCATTCTCGTGGCCGGCGGAGCGCTGACGTGGATCGCGTTCGGCAACATCGGCGAGAACCTCGTCTATTACTGGAAGCCCTCGGAGATGGTCGCGCAGGGCCAGAAGGCCTACGGCGCGACGGTGCGCCTGGGCGGCGTGGTGGTGCCTGGCAGCGTGCAGTGGAACTCCGAGCACACCATCGTCAGCTTCCAGGTCGCCGACTCGCACGCGCCGACCGCGGTGAAGGTCAACGTGCGCAGCGAGCAGACGCCGCCGCAGATGTTCCGCGAGGGCATCGGCGTGGTCGTCGAAGGCGCCTACTCAGCCGACCTGGTGTTCCGCACCAACCGGCTGATGGTCAACCACAGCAACGAGTACCGCGCGCCCACCGACGGCGGCATGCCTGACGACGAGTGGAAGAAGTCGCTCTCGAAGGCCGATGAGAAGTCGTGACGGCCGCAGCGAATTGAAAGGCGAAGCTCTCTCGTGAACTCGACCCTCGGGTACGGACTGGTGTTGCTCGGGCTGCTGTGCGCGGCCTTCGCGGCGGTGGTGGGCATCACCACCGGGCTCGCGCGCAAGGAATCGGCGCTCAAGCTGGTGCAGGCCGGCGTGTTCGGCTTCGCGGCCTCGATGATCTTGAGCAACCTGGTGATGGTGAACGCGCTGCTGACGCACGACTTCTCGGTGAAGTACGTGTCGCAGGTCGGCAGCCGCAGCACGCCCACCATCTTCACCATCGTCTCGCTGTGGTCGGCGCTCGAAGGCTCGATTCTCTTCTGGGGCGCGATCATGGGCGCCTACCTGTTCGCCTTCGCGTGGACCTACCGGCGCGAGCACGGCCGCTACATGCAGCTGTCGCTGGGCGTGATGGCGGCGGTCGCGACGTTCTTCGCCTTCTTGATCGCGGGCCCCGCCAACCCGTGGACCGCGATTCCCAACCCGCTCACCGATGGCCCCGGCCCCAACCCGCTGCTCCAGAACCACCCGCTGATGATCATCCACCCGCCGATGCTGTACCTCGGCTACGTGGGCATGACGATCCCGTTCGGGATCGCGGCGGGCGCGTTGCTGCGTGGTGAGCTCGGCGACGCGTGGCTGGTGCCGCTGCGCAAGTGGACGCTCGTGCCGTGGACCTTCCTGTCGATCGGCATCATCCTCGGGAGCTGGTGGGCGTACGCCGTGCTCGGCTGGGGCGGCTACTGGGCGTGGGACCCGGTCGAGAACGCGTCGTTCATGCCGTGGCTGACGGCGACCGCGTTCATGCACTCCACGATGGTGCTCGAGAAGAAGAAGTCGCTGAAGCTGTGGACGCTCGCGCTCGCGCTGGGGAGCTTCGTGCTCACGGTCATCGGCACCTTCATGACGCGCTCGGGCGTCTTCAACTCGGTGCACAGCTTCACGCAGTCGGACATCGGCCCCACCTTCCTGGTGTTCATCGCGCTGCTGCTGGTGTTCTGCGTGGCGCTGCTCGCGCTGCGTGGCCACATGCTGGTCGCCGAGTCGCAGCTGGGCAGCATCGCCTCGCGCGAGGGCTCGATTCTCCTCAACAACCTGGTGTTCGCGGCGCTGACCTTCGTGGTGCTGCTCGGCACGCTCTACCCGCTCATCACCGAGGGCATCTTCAACAAGAAGGTCACGGTCGGTGAGCCGTACTTCAACCAGATGGCGCTGCCGCTCGGGCTGGCGATGCTCTTCCTGATGGGCGTGGGCCCGATGCTGCCGTGGGGCCAGGCCGACCCGAAGGTGACGCAGCAGCAGGCGGTGATCCCCGGCGCGGCGGGCCTGCTGGTCGGCATCGGCGCGTGGCTCGCGGGCTACCACTCGTTCCTGCCGGTGATGACGTTCGCCGTCGGCGGCTTCGTGACGGTGGTGACGCTGCGCGAGCTGCTCTTGCCCGCCCAGCAGCGCATGACCGAGGCGAAGGAGAGCTTCTTCAACGCCCTGGTGGTGAGCGCCACGCGCGCCAACCGGCGCTTCGGCGGCTACGTGGTGCACCTGGGCATCGTGGCGATCGTGGTGGCCATCGCCGCGTCGTCGTCGGGCAAGGTGCACACCACCGGCACGCTCAAGCAGGGCGAGTCGATGAAGGTCGGCGACTACCAGGTGCGCTTCGACGGCCTCGAAGAAGGCGACGACTACGCCAACCGCGTGCGCCGCATTCGCGCCAACACGCTGCAGCCGGGCATGCGGCTCGTCGAGACGTGGCGCGGGCTCGCCGCGGGCACCGTGCTCTCGCGCGAGGTGCTGATGAACACCCTCGGCCAGGTCGGCCCGCAGGAAGAGGTGAGCATCGACGAGGCGTACCGGCACTTCATCGCCGCGACGCTCACCGTGATCGACGCCGCCGGGCACGAGACGAAGTTCGGCGCCAACCGCTCGCCCCGCATGAACTTCTACGCGCGGTCGACCGACCCCATCGGCTCGCCCACCGTCGACGAGCGCATCGTGCGCGACGTGTACATCTCGCTGCTGGCGTACGACCAGCGCGCGGGCACGGCGAGCTTCAACATGTGGGTTTTCCCGCTCGTGGGGTGGATCTGGTACGCGATTCCGATCCTCCTCCTCGGGTCGATCATCGCGTTGTGGCCGCAGCGCAAGAAGACCGCGCCGGCCACCTCGAGCGCCGTGCCGCCTGACGCCGCGGGAGCCAAGGCATGAACATGAAGAAGGCCATGGCCGTGCTCGCGTCGCTCTCGGTCATCTCGCTGGTGATCTACGTGATGGCCGCGGGCTTCGGCACCGACCCCCACGCCGTGCCGTTCATGCTCGCGGGCAAGCCGGCGCCGCCGTTCACCATCAAGCGCCTCGACAAGGAAGGCGTGGTCAGCCTCGAGCAGTTCAAGGGCCGGCCGGTGGTGCTCAACTTCTGGGCGACGTGGTGCGGGCCGTGCAAGTACGAGCAGCCGGTGCTCGACATGGCGTCGCAGACGTACCGTGACGTCGCGTTCGTCGGCATCGTGTTCGAAGACACCGAGGCCAACACGCGGCGCTACCTGCAGGAGACGGGCACGCCGTACATCCACCTCTTCGATCCCAAGTCGACGGTCGCCGTCGACTACGGCGTGTCGGGCGTGCCCGAGACGTACTTCATCAACCGCCAGGGCATCATCGTGAAGAAGTCGATCAGCCCCTTCGGCAGCCCGCAGGAATTCGATGAGTGGGTGAAGGAGATCCTGTGATCGCCATTCTCCTCTCCCTCGTGCTGGCCCAGGGCTACGCGCCGCCTCGCCAGGGGCAAGACCCGCTCGACGCCGAGCGCGAGGCCCGCGTGCAGCGCATCGGCAAGCTGCTGCGGTGCGCGGTGTGCCAGGGCGTGTCGATCGCCGACTCGCCCGCGTCGATGGCGCGCGCGCAGCTCGACAAGGTGCGCGAGCTGGTCGTCGAGGGGAAGACCGACGACGAGATCTTCGACTACTTCGTGGCGCGCTACGGCGAGTGGGCGCTGATGGAGCCGCGCAAGTCGGGCGTGACGCTCGGGCTGTGGGTCGCGCCGGTGCTCATTCTCGTCATCGGGCTGATGCTCATCTTGAGCTCGGTGCGCAAGGCGGCCCCCGCGACGCCCGGCCCCAACGCCGAGGCCCCGAAGGCCGACACCGCGGACAAGGCGTCACCCGACGACGACTACCTCGCGAAGGTGCGAGCCGACCTGGACAACCGATGAACCCTGCGAGCGCGACCAACTGGACTCCCGGGCTGGTGATGCTGGCGGTCGCCATCGTCGGCGCGCTGGCCTACCTCTTCGGCTCGAAGCGGCTGCAGAGCGAAGCGCCGGCGCCCGAGACGCTCGATGACCTCGAGGCGCGCTACCAGGCGCTGCTGGGCGAGCTGCGCACGCACATCGCCAACAAGCACCTCCTGCCCGCCGCGGAGTTCGACGCCGAGCGCACCCGCCTCGAGACGGCGGCCGCCGAGATCTTGCGCGCGCGCGACGGCAAGAAGGGCGACGAGGTGCGCAAGAAGGCGCGCGCCGAGAAGATCGCGAAGGCCGAGCCGACCTTCGCCACGAAGAACCCCGGGCTGATGGGCGGCCTGATCGGCGGCGCGGTGGTGGGCTTCTTCGCCCTGCTCGCCTTCCAGCTGAACACCTCGGCCACCGAGCGGCAGGAAGGCATGGCCGCGACGGGCATGACGCCTCCCGGCGGTGGCGGCGCGCCGATGCAGCAGCAGTCGAACGGCAAGATCGAGCAGCTCGCCGCGCGCGTGCAGGCCAACCCCGACGACGTCGACGCGATCGCCGATCTCACGGTGGCGCTCTTCCGCCGGCAGGCCTTCGACGACGCGCGCCCGCTGGTCGATCGCGCGATGCTGCTCGACCCGTACCACCCGAAGGCCCGCGTGGGCCGCGCGGTGGTGAAGGCGCTCGAGGGCGACCTCAAGGGCTCGCTCGACGATCTCGAGCGGCTCGCCGCGCGCTACCCCGAGGCGTACGACGCGCGCATGTTCGCCGGCATGCTGGCGATGGAAGACAACGACCCGCGCCGCGCGCTGCAGAACCTCGAGGCGTACGTCACGCTGGCGCCGGCCGATGAGCAGCCGCCGATGATGCGCATGGCCGTGGTGCAGTTGAAGCAGCAGCTGGCGCAGGAAGCCCCGCAGCAGTGAGCATTGCCTGGCTCACGAAGCTGTACCGGCTCAACGACGCCGGGCGCTTCGACGCGGCCATCAAGGCGAGCGCGGGGTTCTTGAAGAAGCGCCCGAAGGACTGGGCGCTGCACCTCCAGCGCGGCAAGGCGCTGGTCTCGGTCGGGCAGTTCGACGACGCGCGCACGCACCTCGATCGCGCCATCGAGCTGTCGAAGGGCCTCGCCGCGTGGCCGTGGTTCTACCGGGCGGCGCTCCACGCACGGCTGGGCGATCGCCCGAGCGGGCTGGCTGACTTGACGCGCGCGCTCAGGCTCGACGGCAAGCTCGCGCCGCACGCCGCGCAGAGCCCCTTCTTCGTCACCTGGGCGAAGTGGCGGCCGTTCCGCGCGCTGGGGTTGCCGAAGATCAGCGACACCGCCCGCTCGCCGACCAGCCGTTCGCGCACGGCGGGCGGAAGTTCGGGTTCCCCTCGGCGCACGCCAGCAGCTCGGCGCACCGCTCTCCGAACTGCTCGTAGCAGGCCCGCGACGTCTCGCCGTACGCCTGGTCGTCGGCGTTGAACAAGCGCTGGCTGCACTCCGCGTAGCGCCTCGTGGCCTCGTCGGCGGGCGGCGTCTGCTCGGGCTTGCCGTCGAGCTTCACGAACTCGAGGCGCGGCGACGAGTGGAGCTCCCACGCCTCGAGATGCCCCTGGGTGCGAAAGACGAAGCGCGCGGCGAAGTGGCCCTCGGTCCCGACGGGCGAGGGAAGCATCAGCGCCTGGCTCGCGAGGCCCGGCGAGGTGAGCCACGCGTCTTCGGCGGGTCCGCTGGTGAGCTCGACCGAGTCCGGACTCAGCAATGGAACCGGGCCAAAGAGATCGTCGAAGGCGTTGCCGGGCGGGCGGAACTTCGGGTGGCACACCACGCGGAACCAGCCGTCGCGTTCTTTCGTCTCGCAGTTCCGCGCGGTGGAGCCGACGACGGTGTTCTCGGCCACCTCGTCCCACTGCGCGGGCGAGGGCGGCGGGCGCGTCACCAGGGGCAGCGTGGCCTTCGGCGCGGGCGCCGCGAGCACGGCCTTCAGCTCCCTCGCGACGATCTCGTGCCCTTTCGCGGTGAGGTGGAGATCGCCGTCGAGGAACACCCCCGGCTCTCCGGCCGCCAGCGCCGAGGCAGGGTGGAAGGCGCGCAGCCCCGCCGCCGCGACGGCGTCGACCAGCCGCTCGTTCCACAGCAGCGACGCCGCCATCGAGCGCGGCGTCTCGCCGTACTTGGCCCACTCGCGTTCGTCGACCTGCAGATCGAGCGGCAGCAGCAGCAGCGTCACCTCGACGTGGTGATCGCGCTGAAAGCCCACGAGCAGATCGCGAAACGCCGCGAGGGTCGCCGGCAGCGGCGGCTGCGCGGGAGGCAAGGCCCACAGGGCGTCCTGCACCTGGCGGCGGTACTTCTGCCCATCGCGCTCGTATTCCTTCTTGTCGATCTCGAACTGCTTGAGCGCCTCGCCGCGTTCCGTCTCGCGCGCCTTCTTCGCCGCCTCGAGCTGGGTCGCCGCGAGCTGGATCAGCTCGGCGGTGAGCGGAATGCGGCGCGACGCCTCGAAGAGCGAGTTCGAGACGATGTCGCCCGGGTGCCCGTTCGCGGCCTGCTCGAGGTTGATGCCACGCAGCTCACCCGTGCCGCGCAGCGAATGGTCGTACCGCGCCGGGTCTTCGGGCGGGCGCAGGTTACCGAGATCCTTCGACGCGCGATCGAGCCGCGCGGTCGCCTCGTCACGCTCGCGCGAGAGATCGCGGTTCGCGTCGACCGCCACCGCGCTCTGGTCGAAGAGATCCTTCCACGTACCCTCGGACCGCAGGTTCGCGTCGACCGGGGTCGCTTCGGCCAGCAACCGCCGCGCGGCGTACACGAGGTGCGAGCGCCGCATGAAGAACTGCCGCAGCGGGAAAGAGCTCACCGACGCCGGCGCGGTCTCCTTGCGCACCGCCCAGCCGTCCCACACCACGTGGCGCTCGCGGTTGGGCCGATCGAGCTCGAAGAAGTCGTTCGACGCGTTGAGCACGAAGACCACGTGCTTCGCCTTGCCGCGTGCCTTCAGGATCTCCGCCGCCGTCGCCAGGTACTCGCGCGGGCCGTACGTCGGCACGCCGGCGTTGAGCGCCCCGAGGCGCGCCGAGAAGGTCTGATCGTCTTCGACCCCCAGCCCGAAGACCTGCGAGTCGCCGACCACGATCACGTCGTCGTCCGACGGAGCGCCCCACTCGCCCCCGCGAAACCCCAGCGAGTTGGTGTGCGCGGTGGTGACCGGGTTCTTCCCCACCGCCAGCCGCTCGGTCGCGTTGGGCTCGAGGCGCACGCCGAGCTCGGCATCGGCGGCGTAGAAGTTCACGTGCGGAAACGCGCCGTCATCGCGCAGGCGAAACGCGCCCTCGGCGATCAGCAGGCCGAGCACCAACCCGAGCACGACCTGCGCGACGCGCTTCACGCGTCACCTCCGAAGAGGACACCCGGGTTGAGCACGCCCGCGGGGTCGAGCCGCTGCTTCATCGCCCCCAACGCGTCGAGGAAGATCGCCGGCCGCTCGCGATCGGCCCACGGGCGGTGCGTGCGACCGACCGCGTGGTGGTGGGTGATGGTGCCGCCCGCCTCGGCCAGCGCGTCAGACGCCACCTGCTTCAGCTCGGCCCAGGTCTCGAGCTCGGCGCCGCGTTTCGGCGAGCGCCCGAGGAAGGTGAAGTACGGCGCCGGGCCGTCGGGGTACACGTGCGTGAACCGGCAGCTCACCACCCCGCCCTGGCAGAGCCGCGTCAGCGCGCCCATCATGCGCTCGGTCACCAGGCCGTAGAGCGCGCGGAAGTTCTTCCACGTGCACGCGGTCTCGAAGGTGTCGGCCACCACGCCGAGCTGGATCAGCGCGTCTTGCAGGTACGGCCCCTTGAGGAACGACGCGCGCCAGCTCTCCGACGCGTCGCCCGCGCGCGAGCTCGCCGTCTTCCCCTTCGGGCACGTGCCGCCGAACGAGCACGCCAGCTCGACCGCGCGATCGATCCACGCGTCGAGCGGGTGATCGGCGCCCTCGAAGCCGAGCACCAGCACCGCGCTGCCGTCGAAGGTCACGCCGTTGATCATCGCCTCGGCCGAGTCGAGCAGGCGGCAGTTCGACGGGCTCAGCCCCGACTGGGCCACCGCGCGGGTCGCTTCGACCGCGCGATCGAAGTCGTCGAAGTGCACCGACGCGCCGGCGCGAAAGGTCGGCCGCGGGCGCACCCGCATCCACGCCTCGGTGATCACCCCCAGCGTGCCCTCGCTGCCGATCGCGACGCGGTTGGGGTCGATGCCCGCCCCGCTCGCCGGGAACTGGCGCGTGGCGAAGGTGCCGCGGGGCGTGAGCATGCGCACCGAGTGCACCAGCTCGTCGACATGGGTGAGCACGGTCGCGAAGTGGCCGCCGGCGCGCGTGGCGATCCACCCGCCGAGGGTGGAGAACTCGAAGCTCTGCGGGAAGTGGCGCAGCGTGAAGCCGCGCGCGCCGAGCTGCTGCTCCAGGGCGGGCCCGAACGCGCCGCCCTCGATGCGCGCGAGGTGCGACACGTCGTCGAGCTCGCGCACCTGGCCGAGCCCCGAGAGATCGAGCGACAGCGCGCCGACGTGGCCCTTGCCCAGCCGCGGCTCCACCCCGCCGACCACCGACGAGCCGCCGCCGAACGGCGTGACGGACCAGCGCGCCTGCTCGGCCACCTCGAGCACGCGCAGCACGTCGGCCTCGGTGCGGGGAAACGCGACGACGTCGGGCGCGCTCGAGAAGTCGCCGCGAAAGCCGCGCACGCGATCGGGGTAGGCCTTGCCCATGGCGTGCGAGGCGCGAACCGCGTCGTCCGACGTCGCGAACTCGGCGATCGACGCCGGCACCTCGACCCGTGCGCGCGGCACCTTCGCCTCGCTCGCCGTCTCCACGCTCGAGGGGCCGAAGAAGGGCTCGATGCGCGCCTGCGTTTCCTCGAGGCTCACCGCCGCTTCGACGTGGCCCCACCCCCAGCGGTTCCGGGTCGGCATCGACGACGATTTGTAGCACCTGGCGCGAGCCCGATTGCCAATGTGGCAGCGCCATTTCGGTGAGCGCACCAGCGCCCCGCGCGCGACGAAGCGGCACGCGCGTTGCTCACGTCGCGACCATGCTCAAGGTCGGCGCAGTGCTCGTCACGGTCTGGAGTGCGCTCAACTTCCTCGTCGCGGCGTTCGTCACCGGCGCGACGGTGCTGCACCACGTGCCCCCTGCGCTGCAGCTGGTGATGCCCGACGCCGACCCCGCGAAGCTCGACCCGACGCTCCTCGCGGTGATCAACGCGCAGGCCGCGTTCGCGAACCCGGCCATCATGGCCATCTGCACCTTCGTGGTCATCGCCACGTGGAAGGGCGTGCTCGGCGGCGCGCGCTGGCTCGTGCCGACGATGGCCATCTCCCTCGCGCCGCTGCAGGTCTTCGCGTTCGTCAGCGACCACTTCCTCGGCGAGCACAACCTGGTGGCGAACGTGGTCTCAGGGCTTCTGCTGTGGGTCGGGCTCGGTCTGTGCTTCGCCGGTGGGCGCGCCCGCTGAGAGCCCTTTGAGGAACAGGCGCCGCTCGGCCTCGTCGAGCTTCTCGCCCGTCACGCCCGCCGCCACCAACGCCGCGCGGAGCTGCTCGGCCTTCTTGTCCTGCACCACGTGGCTGCACTCGGGGAACAGCCTCGGAATCGCCTCGAAGGTCTGCAGGTACGGGTAGTCGCGGCACATCAGCGGCCGGCTGTCGTACGAGTCGCACCGCTTCGTCACCGGGTCGTAGTGCGTGCAGCGGAAGGTGAAGACGCGAAAGCGCGCGTCGGTGCCGGTGAGCTCGAAGCCGTTCACCATCTTCTGCCAGAGCAGGAAGAGCGCGCGCGAGTTGGGCAGATGCCACGTGGCCTTGCTGACCTGGATGCTCGGCGCCTCGCAGCACTTGCCGCAGCCGTTGCACGAGCCGAGCAGGCGATAGCGCTGCTGCCCTCGCGCGCGTTGAAAGACCCGCAGCAGGCCGAGATCGATCGCCTTCACCACGCGGGCGATCGCCTTCACGACGCGCAGGCCCAGGCCGTCTCTCACGGCCGACACTTTCCCACGGCCGGCGCGATTCGCCGCGCCCTCGTCACGCCGCTGACGCTTCGCGCAGGCACCCGTCTTGCGCTGATCGAGGGCATGAACACCACCTTCCGCTTCGAAGACGCCCGGGGAAGCATGGAGATCGAAGAGCTCGCCCCGGGTCACCTGCGGGTCCGGGTCGAAGGTCACCTCACGGCGCGGGTGGGCAGCGAATTCCCCCTCTTCGCCCGCATGGCGGCCGAACATGCCGATTCCTGCGTGGTCTACCTCGACGCGCGGGGCTTGAACGGCTTCGACCCGGCGGTGCGCGACGCGTGGCTCGAGGTGGTGCTGCTCGAACGCGAGCACATCGATCGCATCGTCACCGCGACCCGCGGCGTCTTCATCTCGCTGTCTGCGCGCGCCGCCGGCCTCATGCTCCGCTCGGTGGGCGTCGACTTCGAGGTGTCGAACTCGTCGGCGGAATTCGACGCCCTGGTCACTTCGGTGCCCCGCGAGGACCTCCGCCGCGCCGCCTGAAAACACCGTATTTTCAGCATGTTGCAGGCGCCCTTGCCGCCACCCTCGCGGTCACGGTACTTGCCGCAACGCGCCATGTACGACCAGCCGTCGTCGATCTCGCGGTTCCGAGTGCACTCCGAAGACCCGGAGTTCCACGTGCAGTGGCGGGGCGGTTCGCGCTTCGCGCTCTCGGGCTCGGTGAGCCTCGACCCGTCGGCTGAGCTCGGCGTCGCGACGCCTTCGGACCACGTCGAGGTCTCGCTGGCGACCAACAGCACCCCGGAGCACGCGGTGGCGGCCCTGCGCCGTGCCCTGCCCCGCTCGATCAGCCTGCGCACCGAAGACGCGCGCGACGGCGTCGAGATCGTCTTCCAGGAAGCGCTCGTGCCCGCGGCCCGCACGCCGCGCCTGCGCGTGTTCAGCACCGACCCGCAGCTGCGCATCAAGCAGCTCGACGACAACAAGGTCGAGTTCAGCAGCGGCGTGCAGGAGACCTGTCTCCTCACCGTGCTCTGCGACACCCGCCGCGTCACCATTCAGCTGCGGGGCGGCACGTCGTCGCAGGCCACCGCGGTGCGCGTGGGCGCCAACGTTCCCCACGGCTACCGCGCGCTCGTCGACGGCCCGACCGTCAGCGTGTGGAAAGACGCCGAGTTCTTCTCCGCCGTCGCGTGAGCTTCGACTTCGAGCTGCAGGTCGCCAAACGCCTCGCGCGCGCCGCGGCCGAGGTGATCCGCGCGGTCTACGAGCAGCCGTTCGAGGTGATCCAGAAAGCCGGCGGCGGCGGTCCCGTCACCGAGGCCGACAAGCGCGCCAACGAGCTGATCGTCAAGGGCCTGAAGGCCGAGTTCCCGAGCGACGACATCGTGGCCGAAGAGTCGGCGCACCTCGCCCCGAAGGGCACGCGCGTGTGGTTCGTCGACCCGCTCGACGGCACGCGGGAGTTCGTCGATCGCAACGGCATGTTCGCGGTGCACATCGGGCTCGCCATCGACGGCAAGCCGGTGATGGGCGTGGTGCTCGCACCCGTGCAACGCGCGCTGTGGAGCGGCGGTGTCGGTCACCCCTGCACCCTCGAGCTGGGCACCGACTCGCGCGAGCTCACCATGAGCCCGGTGAAGAAGACGTCTGAGCTCCGCCTGCTCGTGTCGCGCAGCCACAAGTCGAAGAAGACCGAGAAGATCAAGCAGGCGCTCGGCATCACGCAGGTGCGCGAGCAGGGCTCGGTGGGCCTCAAGTGCGCGCTGCTGGCGATGGGCGAGGCCGATCTCTACCTGCACCCGAGCAACCGCAGCTCCCGGTGGGACTCGTGCGCGCCCCAGGCGGTCATCGAGGCCGCGGGCGGCATGCTGGTCGACTTCGCGGGGCAGCCCTACGGCTACGAGGGCCGGGAGATCGTCAACGGCCGCGGGCTCGTCGCCTGCCACCGCCAGACGTGGGAGCTGGCGGGCGAGACGATCTCGCGCATCGCGCGCGAGACCGGCATCCTCACTTGAGCACGGACTTCACGAGCGCCTCGAGCCGCTCGAGCGCCGTGTCCATTGTCGCCATCGACGGCCCGAAGCTGAAGCGCACGTACTGACGGAAGCGCGAGCCGCGCGACGCCCGCCGCTTGCCGGGGTTCACGTCGAAGAACTCGCCGGGCACGACGATCACCTTCTTCTCGAGCGCCGCGCGGAAGAAGCCCATGCCGTCGTTCAGTGGAGCGGGCAGCTGCGAGACGTTGCCCCACACGTAGAAGGTGCCGTCGGGCACGCGATCGACGCGCACGCCCAGCCGCTGCAGCCCCGACAGCAACCGGTCGCGCTTGCCGCGGAACGCCTGGTGAATCGCGTTGGTCTCGGCGATCACGTGCGATTCCTCGAGCAGGGGAATCGCTGCGCGCTGAATCGGCTTGCCGCCACCGCCATCGAGGAAGCTGCCCGCCGACGCCACCGCGTCGATCACCTGCTTGGGCCCGATGGTCCACGTGGTGCGCCAGCCCGGGTAGCGCCAGTTCTTGGTGAGCCCGTCGAAGATCACGATCGGGTCGCGGTTGACGTCTTCGACGTAGCGCGCCGCGCTCTCCACCGGCAGCCGGCCGGGCGGCGAGTTCCAGATGTAGTGCGAATAGAACTCGTCGATGAGCAACGAGCACTCGAGCTCGCGCGAGATCGCCACCCACTTCTCGAGCTCTTCGCCCTGCACCACTTTGCCGGTCGGGTTGCAGGGGTTCGACAGCAGCACCGCCGACAGCCCGCGCCCCAGCACCTCGCGCCGCAGATCGTCGGGCGTGAAGGCGTAGCCGCGATCACCCTCGAGCAAGATTGGGATCGGTGTGAACGCCTTGAAGATGTCGAGCAGCTCTTCGTACGCCGTGTAGTCCGGCAGGAAGTGGCCGAGGTTGATGTGCCCCAGCGCGGCCGCCGCGCGCGTCAGCGCCGCGCGACCACCACCCGAGACCGCGACGTTCTCCGGGCCGTACTGCGACTTCTTCCCCTTGCGGTAGAGCCGGTTGTAGAGCGACGCGATCGCCTCGCGCAGCTCCCACAGGCCGGCGACCGGCGCGTATTCCTGGTCGTCGACGTCGATCTCGACGTGGTGCACGCGCTTCGGCGCGCCGGGGAGCTCACCCGTCTCGGGCTGCCCCTGCCCCAGGTTGCACCAGTCGGGGTTCCGCGCGCTGAAGCCCAGCCGCGTCGCCTCGGTCGTCACGTAGATCACGCCGGTGCGCGGCACCTGGCGAAACGCTGCAATGTGAAAGTCGTCACTCACGTGTCACGCACCCCGCCTCCGCCAGCGCCGCGCGGAGTTCCCGATCGTCGAACCGCAGCGACAGCCGCTCGATTCCCCCGATCTCGATCACCGGAACGCGGTAGCGATAGCGCTCGAAGAGCACGGTGTCACTGAGCACGTTGACGTGAGTCACCGTGACCTCCGGCACCCCGCGGAGCAGGTCGTCGAGGCGATCGTCCACCTCGTCGCACAGTGCGCACCCGGGCTTTCGATAGACGACGATCGCGGTAGGCATGACAATGGTGGGCGATGCGCGGTCTGGCCGGCGACTTCGCGACGATGCCCCTCAAGGACCTCGTCGTCTACCTGTGGAACCGTCAGGCCACGGGAGCCCTGACGCTCGAGTACCGCAGCGTGCAGAAGGTGCTGCTGATCGACACCGGGCACCTCTACAACGCCAGCTCCAACCTGCCGCGCGAGTACCTGGGCCAGTACCTCATCAACCTCGGGCACCTCACCGAGGAACAATTCACCCAGGCCTACCGCACCCAGAAGGAGACCAAGGTCTTCCTCGGGCGCATCCTCGAGATGATCGGCGCGGTGAACCGCGAGACGCTCGAGACGGTGCTGTCGACCAAGTTCCGCGAGACGGTGCTCGACGCGTTCAACTGGGTCGAGGGCAGTTTCAAGTTCGAGGCCGACAAGAAGCCCGCGCTCCCCGAGGGCATTCCGGTGCGGGTGCCGCTGATCGAGATCCACAAGGAGAGCGACTTCCGCGTGCAGGCGTGGGGCCTCATTCGCCAGGCCTTCCCTTCCGGCGCGTGCACGCTCGAGCTCAAGCGCGAGAACCTCGTCGACCCGCCGAAGCCGGGCAGCATCGACGAGAAGATCTTCACCAGCATCGACGCCGGGCAGACCATCGACGAGATGGCGCTCAAGCTCCACGCCACCGACTACTTCCTCTACAACCGGCTCTACGCGTACTTCCACATGGGCGCCCTCGAGGTGCTCGCGCCGAGCGGGCCCGCGCTGCCGATCTCGCCCGACACGCCGCTGGGCCTGTCTGACAGCCCGAGCGCCGAGGCGCTGCTCGACAACGCGCGCGCCTTCCTCGAGAAGTCGAACTTCCGTGACGCGTGGGCGCTCGCGCGGCGCAGCAACGAGCTGACGCCCACCCTCGACGCGGCGCTGCTGCTGCGCCAGATCGAGGTCGCCTGGCAGCCGCAGCTCAAGGCCACCTTCGTCAGCGCCGGCAAGTCGCCCGCGATGCTCATCGGCCCCGAGCAGATCGCCAAGCTCACCCTCACCGCCCCCGAGCGCTACCTCCTCTCGCGCATCGACGGCCGGCGCGGCGTCGAAGACATCTTGCGCATCGCGCCGGTGAAGGAGTTCGAGGGGCTGGTGGCCTTCGATCGCTTCGTCGACCAGCGGTGGATCAAGCTCGCCTGACTCCCTCTCCCTGTGAAACGGGGAGAGGGCCGGGGTGAGGGGCCAACCGAGTCAAGTCGGAGTGTTCACCCGCGCATAACTCTCGTGCGTCCCGATGAGCCAGTTCGCCGCGAGGTGCCGCTCGTGCGCGATCGACCGCACGAGCGAAACGTCGGCCTCGGCGGCCTTCGACAGCGGCTGGCCCTTGATCGACAGGTCGCCCTCGGCGAGCGCGACGCCCGCGATGGAAAAGCCACCGAAGTGCGACGCCGCGATGCGCGCCAGCTCGCGAGGCCCCGGCTGCACGCCGTGCTCGCGAATGCGCCAGTGCAGGCCGAGCAGCGTCTTGCGCATCGCCTCGAGCTCCTGCAGCGGGCGGAGCTTCGGCCGCTCGAGCGCCGCCGGGGCCTTCGCCATCACGCCGGCCTCGCGCGCCACGGTGTACGGGTGCTCCTGCGCGTCGTGGGCCGGCAACGCGCGCGCCCCCAGCGCCCACAGCAACACCTGCGCTCCCTCGGCGCGCCACACGGCGTCGATCACCAGCTGGGGCGGCACCTGGCCGATGGGCGTGGCGAGAAAGACCCGCTCCTCGGTCTCGAGCTCGTCGAGCAGCTCGCCCTCGCACCAGTCGTGCAACTGTTGACGGAGCTCTTCAGCCTTCGCCTCGTTCGGCGTGCCCGCGTCTTGATCGAGCAGGCCCCGCATCGAGAGCGCCAGCAGCACCTGCGCCCGCAGCTTCACCCGCTCGGCCGACGGCGGCTCGAGCGGCTCACCACCGAGCAGCAGCGCGCGCCCGCCCGAGGCGAAGAGCTCGCCGTCGAAGAAGAACAGCCCATCGGCCGCGTCGACGATGCCGCTCACCACGCGCATCGCGCGGCCCTGCTCGTCGAAGTCGGGGCTCACCTCGAGCTCGTAGATGGCCAGCGTGTGGAGCAGGCGCGTCTCGAGCGCCGCGTTGCCGCCATGCTGGTTGGCGTGATCGACCACCCGCATCAGCTGCGCGCCCACATGGGCCGGCTGCACGCGCGAGAGCGAAAGCGACAGCCCCTTCCACTTGATGTCGGCGGTCTCGTCGAAGTCCTTCACGTCGAGGAAGCCGTCGGGGCACAGCGGCTCGAGCTGCTCGCGGGAAGGAAAGAACTTCAGCGGCACCAATATCGACGCCTTGACGGCCATGATGAGGCGAAGCTGTCACGTCGAACTGTTGTGCGCTACGAGCGCGCCGACATGGCTGACGCAGCAGAGATCGGAACGGTGTGGCGCGCCGAGACGCGCAGGGTCGCCAGCAGCGCGCGCGGCCTGGCGTTCATGGTGCTGTTTCTGTTTGCCGAGATGCTGACCCTCGGAGCGGGCGGCTGCGCCAACGTGGCCCTCAACAAGCAGTTCGACAGCTTCGTGAGTGACAAGGGCGTTCCCCCCGAAGTGGCGCGCGCGGAGCTGGCGAAGAGCAAGCGCGAGACGCTGCGCTTCTTCACGCGAAACAGCGACGCGACCATCGACAAGCTCGCCGACATCCCCATCGTGCTGCTCGTCGTGTTCTTCGTGACCACCTTCTTCGTGCCGCTGCTCGTGGCGCTCGTCGGCTTCGACCAGATCTCCGCGGAGGTCGGGCCTCGATCGATGAGATTCCTCGTCGTGCGCGCACAGCGAGACAGCGTGCTCATAGGCAAGTACCTGTCGCAGCTCACGGTGCTCGCCGTGCTCCTCTTCGTGTGCGTCGTGGCCATGACCGGCGTCTCGAAGTACCTGAACCCCGACTTCAGCTGGCCGCTGGCCATCGAGTGGACCTTGAGGTTGTGGCTGGTGTCGATGGTGCTCGCCGCCGCCTACGCCGCGCTCACCACGATGTGCAGCACGCTCACGCGAATTCCCCCGTTGAGCCTGTTCTTCAACGTGATCGGCCTCTTCGTCTTCTGGTTCATCGGCCTCATCAGCAACGCCTGGTCTCTGCCGGGGACGAAGAGCATGTTGTTGAACGTGACGGAGTCGCCGCTCGCGTACATCCGCTACATCGTGCCCAGCTCGTACGAGTCGTTCCTGCTGAGCCCCGCGCCGCTCGAGTTGGCCGCCGGGCTCTTCGCCTTCGCTGGCTTCGCCTTCGTCTTCCTGGGCCTCGCGCGCATCGCGCTCGACGAGAGGGACCTGTGAGCGCCGCGATCGAGATCACCCGCCTCAGCAAGCACTTCGGCCCCAAGGTCGCGGTCAACGACGTCACCTTCAGCGTCGAAGAGGGCCACTGCTACGGGCTCATCGGCCCCAACGGCGCCGGCAAGACCACCACCTTCTCGATGATGTGCGGCTACCTGCGCCCCACCACCGGCGGCGTGAAGTTGATGGGCGCCGACCCGATGGTGCCCGGCGCGCTCAAGGGCAAGCTGGGCGTGCTGCCGCAAGACGCGATCCTCCCCCCGCTGTGGAAGGTGGGCGACCTGCTCACCTACTTCGCCGAGCTGCAGGGCCTGCCCAACGCCGAGGCCGAGGCGAAGGCGGCGCTCGAGAAGGTGCAGCTGCCCGAGACGTGGGGCGTGCAGGCCGGCGCGCTCTCGCACGGCATGCACAAGCGCGTGTCGATGGCGCAGGCGCTGATGGGCAGCCCGCCGGTGATCTTCCTCGACGAGCCCACCGCGGGCCTCGACCCGAAGATCGCCGCGTCGGTGCGCAACGTGATTCGCGAGCTCAAGGGCAAGCACACCATCGTCGTCTCGAGCCACAACCTGCAGGAGCTCGAGGAGCTCTGCGACGCCAGCGCGATCCTCGACAAGGGCAAGCTGGTCAGCGCGTCGACGATGGCCGAGCTCACGGGGCAGATGGCCGAGTTCCGCGTGCAGGTCGCGCGCGGCGACGTGCCGATGCCCGAGGTGAAGGCGCTGTCGGGCGTGAAGGACGCGCGCCTCGAGGCCAACCAGGTGCTGTGCGTGATGTTCGACGGGCAGGCCGTGCAGCCCGAGGAAATCATCACCCGCACCGTCGGGCTCCTCGCCAGCAAGGGCGTGCTCTTCACCGGCGTGTGGCGCGGCAAGCGGCTCGAAGAGCGCGTGCTGCAGCTCACCTGAGGCTGTCGACGTAGATCGCCTCGCGCACGTGCGCGCCGGTGCTGGCCACCTCGAGCAGCGTCGCCGCGAGGTGCGCCCGCGAGCACGACGCGAGCATGCCCACCGGGCCACCGAGCCTGACGCGCGCCGGCGAGCGCGGCTCGGCGTCGCTCAGCCGCGGCGGGCGCACCAGGGTCCAGTCCAGCGCCGAGCCGATGACCGCAGCTTCCTGCGCCCGTCGATCGTCGAGCGTCTTCGCCAGCGACGGCACGCGGATCAGCGCGCGGTAGAACAGGCCCAGCTCGGTGCGCGGGCCACACATCGCCCCCGTCACCATCACCAGCCGTCGCACGCCTGCGCGCTCGAGCGAGGCGAGCACCGCCCGCGTCGCGCGTTCGCAGAACCCCGCAGGGCTGTCGGCGCGCGGCCCGATCAGGCTGACCACCGCGTCGACCCCGGCGACCGCGCGATCGAGCGCCGCGGCGTCGAGCACGTCACCCTCGAGCACCTGCACCTCGTGGCCCGCCGCGCGCGCCAACGCGACGAGCTGCCGACCCGTCCTGGCATGACCGCCGAGCACGCCGAGCCTCATGCCCCTGGCTCAAGCAAGGCGGAGGCCGCCGCGGGATCCGCCAAATCACGCTCGCCGTGACGCAGCGTGGGCGCAGGCCTTGCGGCTCAGCTCGCCCGGCTCGACGCGGGGGTGGTGACGCGCGGCTGGCGGCGCACCTCCACCCGTGGACGCTCGGGGAACAGCTCGGAGATCGCCGTGCGCAGCACCTCGGCCGTGCAGGGCTTGTGCACCACCCGCACCCGATCGGGAGGGAACGTCGAGAGGTCGACGTTCAACGCGTGCCCCGACACCAGCACCACCTTCAGGGCCGGCCGCTGGGCGAGCAGCCGGCGCGCGAGCTCGTCGCCCTGCAGGCCCGGCAGCACCAGGTCGATCACCGCGAGGTCGAACGCCGCCGGGGCCGCCGCGAAGGTCTCGAGCGCGCGCTCTGCGTCGGGCGCGACCTGGGCGGTGAGGTGCAGGTGGCCCAGCAGCCGCGGCGTCAACCGCTGGAGCGCCACCTCGTCGTCGACCACCAGCGCGTTGAGCCCCGAGAGATCGGCCTCGTGCACCACGTCGACCACCTCGCCCGACCGGTCTTCGTCGAGCGGGAAATCGAGGTGGAAGACGGTGCCCGACGTCGAGCTCTCGACCGCGATCGCGCCGCCGTGGCTCTCGACCGTGCCCGCCACCGACGCGAGCCCGAGCCCGTTGCCGCGCCCCTCGGGCTTGGTGGTGTGAAACGGCTCGAAGAGGTGCGCCTTCACCTCGGCCGAGAGCCCGGGGCCGGTGTCGCGCACCGAGACCCGCACCAGGTGCGGCGAGGGCGTCGACGTCGAGATGGTGATCACCCCGCCCGCCGGCAACATGGCGTCGCGCGCGTTCACCGCGAGGTTCAGCAGCGCCGACTCGAGCGAGCCCGGGTCCGCGCGCACGTGGTGCGCCGTGGCCCCGAGGCGCAGCTCGACCTTCACGTTCGCCGGCAGCGTCGCGACCAGCATCTTCTGCGACGCCTCGAGCAGCTCGTGGAGCTTCACCGCGCGCAGCTCCAGCACCGGCTTGCGGGCGAAGGTCACCAGGCGGCGCGTGAGATCGGCCGCGCGCAGCGCCACGCCGTGAATGATGTCGAGCCCCTCCTCGACGTCGCCGCTGGTGACCCCGCGCGGCGACTGGAGGTCGCGCTTCATCACCTCCGAGGTCGAGAGCACCACCGAGAGCACGTTGTTGAAGTCGTGCGCCACGCCGGCCGCGAGCTGGCCCATCAGCTCCAGCCGCCGCGCGCGCGCCGCGCGTTCCTGCTGGGCGACCGCCGCGCTGACGTCGCGCGCCTCGACGATCACCGAGCGCAGCACGCCCGCGTCGTCCGACAGCGGCGTCAGGTCGAGCTCGAGGTTCCTCGCGGCCTGGCCGCCGGTCTCGAGGCGGGCTGGCTCGGCGTGCTCGAGGGTGCGCTCGATCGCGCGCCGCAGCTCCTCGGGCAGCCCGCCCGGCCAGACCCCGGGCCCGTCGAGCGTGCGGCCCACCACCTGCTCGGCGCTCGCGGCCCCGAGCAGGTCGAGGCCGGCGCGGTTGATGCCCACCACCGCGCCCCGCGCGTCGAGCAACACCATCAGGTGCGCGGCCTGCTCGAACACGCGCTTGAAGGCGAGCTCCGATTCCTGGCGGCGGGCCTGCTCGAGCCGCAGCGCCTCTTCGCGCGCCGCGACGTCGATCAGCGCCTGGCGCAGCCGGTCTTGCGGAAAGGCGGTCGCGATCCACGTGAGCGCCACGTAGATCGACAAGAACGCGGCGTGCACGATGGGAGCCGGAGGGTCGACGGTCGCCACCACGCCCGCGCGCGACAGGACCGCCACCGCCACCGCGAGCGCGCCCGCGCCCAGCGCCATCACCGTCGCGAAACGCCGGCCCTCGATCCACCCCGAGAGCGAGACCACCACCAGCAACAAGACGGCAGCCGGCGCACGCAGCCCGCCATTGAAGAACATCGCGTAGCTGGCGATCGCCGCCAGCCCGGCGATCAGCAGGCGCGCCGCGAGCTCACCTCGCCCGCGGCGCCACAGCACCCACGACGCCGCGGTGATGGTCAGCGCGATCAGCCCCGACACGATGCGGCGCGGGTTTTCATGCCACGCGGCGATGCCCGCGGCGGTGGCGACCACCGAGAGCACCAGCAACAACGGGAGCGCCAGCGCCAGCACGTCGCGCAAGATCACCGTGCGCGCTTGCGCCGCGACGTCCTGGCTGGCCGACCCGTGCTTCACGACCTCACCCCCGCCTGCCCAGCGTCGCACGCGCACGCGGCGCGCGCGAATCCCTGCTCACTCGGCGTCGGCGAAGAAGAGCGGGTCGCGCTGGGCGAGGAACTCGTTGATCGCGTTCTGCGCGGTGGGGTTCAGGTTGGCGAACTGCACGCCCAGGCCCGGGAAGGCGTCGGGCAGCTGGTCGTTCACCTCGCGCACCCACCGCACCACCCCGCGCGCCTCGATCTTCTGGCCCGACGGGAGCGTGAAGTTGAGATCGACCTCGGTGCCGAGCGGCAGCAGGTTGACCGTCGCGACGAACAGCCCGCCGTCGCTGATGTTCGCCGAGAAGCCGTTGAAGAAGTTGTTGTCGGACGTGAAGTCGACCGCGGCCTGCATCTTCACGCGCGGGCTCTGGCGCTTCTTCGCCGCGGCGGCCGCGGCGGCAGCAGCGCCCACGCCCGGCACCGGCTCGGTCTTCGCCGCGGGAGGAGGCGCCGACGGCCGCGGCGCCGGAGCGCTGGCGACCGGCTCGAAGCCCGCGTTGGCCTGCGCCTGCTGCGCGCGCTGCTGCTCGGCGACCGCGACGGCCTTCTCATCGGCCATCACCTGCTGCGCGAGCTTCTGCAGCTTCTGCTTCGCGGCCGCGACCTGCGCGCGCACGCCGGCGTTCACCTCGCGGCGCGCCTTCACCGCCGCCGCCCGCGCCGCGCTCGCCGCCTGCAACCCCGTCTCTTCGACGGCGGGAGGCGCCATCGACGCGCGCTGCGCCATCGCCTGGTCACCCACCGCGCTCGCCCGCGCCTGGAGCCGCCCCTGGCGCTGCGCCAGCTCGGCCCCCACCGTCGCCAGCTTCACCAACTCGGCGTGCAGCGTGGCCTCTTCGTTCTGCAGCTCCTGCTCCGCCTTGTTCAGCTCGACGTCCACGAATGACTCCTCGCGCTCACGTTGCCCTGTTGGCCGTGATGGTGCCGGGACCTGCAGTGCAGCAGGCATACCGATGACATGACACCTTGATTCGTGAGGGAAATTTTCTCGCCGTGGCGGGGCATGGCTCGCCGGCGGGTCGGCACCGCCCCGTCATTCCTTGCGCCGCACCACCGCGCGGAGGAGCCCCGTGGTCCCGAGGTGCACCAGGGTGTGACCCGTCGCCGCGACGAAGGCGTCGAGATCTCCCCTCGCTGCGGGGTCATCGGCCCACAGCTCGACGTTCGGGTGGGCGCGCAGGGCCTTGGCCAGCTCGATGATCGGCGCCGGGCACGCCTTCCCTCGCGCATCGACCAGGTGCGCTGAAACCAACAGCCGGTTGATCTCATTCATGTCGTGCATTGCGCGACATCCAACGCCTTTGCTAAGAGGCCGCCGTTTCTCGCATTTCCCCCGTCAGGAGCACCCATACATGAAACCCTCCGTCATCATCGCCCTCATCGTGGGCGGCGTCATCGGCTTCGCCGTTGGCAGCATGTTCCAGAAGCCCTCGGCCGACGCCCCCGCGGCGATGGCCCCTGCCGTGCCGGGCGCCCCCGCGGTCGCCGGTGCGCCGCGCCCCTCGGCGCCGCCTGCTGACACCAGCGTCTACAAGGTGCCCCTCGACGAGTCGCCCATCAAGGGCCCGGCCGGCGCGCTCGTGACCGTCGTCGAGTTCTCCGACTACCAGTGCCCGTTCTGCTCGCGTGCGCACAACACCATCCTCGAGCTCGAGAAGCAGTACGAGGGGAAGCTGCGCGTCGCGATGAAGCAGCACCCGCTCGACTTCCACCCGAACGCGAAGCCCGCGGCCCTCGCCGCGCTCGCCGCCGGTGAGCAGGGCAAGTACTGGGAGATGCACAACAAGATCTTCGCCAACCAGCAGAACCTCGACGCGGCCACCTTCGAGGGCTACGCGCGCGACCTCGGCCTGAACGTCGAGAAGTGGAAGAGCGACCAGCAGCTCCCGAAGTTCCAGGCGCAGATCAACAAGGACACCGCGCTCGCGATGCAGCTCGGTGCGACCGGCACGCCGGCGTTCTTCATCAACGGCAAGAAGATCTCGGGTGCGCAGCCGATCGACAACTTCAAGCGCGTCATCGACGAGGAGCTCGCCAAGGCCAACGAGATGGTCAAGGGCGGCACCCCGGCCGACCAGGTCTACGCGAAGGTCATCGCCAACGGCGTGACCGCGCCGGCCCCGGCCCCCGCGGCCCCGAACGCGCCCTCGGCTCCGGCCCCGGCCGCGATCCGCAAGGTCGACATTCCGTCTGACTCGCCTGCCAAGGGCGGCAAGGCCGGCGCGAAGGTCACCATCGTCGAGTGGTCGGACTTCCAGTGCCCGTTCTGCTCGCGCGTGGTGCCGACCCTCAAGCAGATCGAGGACACCTACGGCGACAACGTGAAGGTCGTCTTCCGCCACCAGCCGCTGCCCTTCCACAACAACGCGAAGATCGCCGCCGAGGCGTCGATGGCCGCCAACGAGCAGGGCAAGTTCTGGGAAATGCACGACAAGCTCTTCGCCAACCAGCAGGCGCTCGATCGCGCTTCGCTCGAGCGCTTCGCCTCGGAGATCGGCCTCGACGTGGGCAAGTTCAAGGCCGCGCTCGACTCGGGCAAGTTCACCAAGCGCGTCGAGGAAGACTCGGCGGCCGGCATGGCGGCGGGCGCGAACGGCACCCCCACCTTCTTCATCAACGGCCGTGAGTTCGTCGGCGCGCAGCCCTTCGAAGCGTTCAAGGGCGTGATCGACGAGGAGATCAAGAAGGCCGACGCGATGATGGGCCGCGGCGTGAAGCTCGCCGACCTCTACGCCGAGTTCCAGAAGGAAGCCGGCAAGGCCCCGCCCCCGGCCGCCCCTGGCGCGCCCGAGCCCGCGAAGATCGTCACCGACCTGAAGGTCGACGGCGCCCCGGTGAAGGGCCCGAAGAACGCGCCGGTCACCATCGTCGAGTTCTCCGACTTCCAGTGCCCGTTCTGCTCGCGCGTGGTGCCGACGCTCCACGACCTCGAGAAGCAGTACGAGGGCAAGGTGAAGGTGATCTTCAAGCACCAGCCGCTGCCCTTCCACAACAACGCCCGCGCCGCGGCCGCCGCCTCGATGGCCGCCAACGAGCAGGGCAAGTTCTGGGAAATGCACGACAAGCTCTTCGCCAACCAGCAGGCGCTCGATCGCCCGAACCTCGAGCGCTTCGCCAGCGAGCTCGGCCTCGACATGGGCAAGTTCAAGGCGGCGCTCGATTCGAACAAGTTCGACGCCTACATCACGGCTGACTCGAACGAGGGCATGCGCGTGGGCGCCAACGGCACCCCGACCTTCTTCATCAACGGCCGCCAGGTCGTCGGTGCGCAGCCGATCGAGGCCTTCAAGGCCGTGATCGACGACGAGCTGAAGAAGAAGAAGTAAGCGACCAACGCAGGTCGCTCAAACGGCGGGCCGCTCCTTCACCGGGGCGGCCCGTTTCGTTTGCGGGCTCGCTACTGGAGGAAGTTGACCTGCACCTTCACCAGCTTGTCGGCCTCGACGCGCACCACCTTCGTCTGCGCGGGGAACTCGGGGTTGGTGAACGTGCACGGGTACTCGCCCACCGGCAGCTGCTGATCGGCGAACGGGGTGGTGTCCTTGAAGTGCACCTGCGGGCACTCGACCAGCGCCCACGGCTTCACCACGAAGCGCACCGTGCCCTTCGCGTTCGCCGGCCGCGGCTCGGGGATGTTGGTGGTGTCCTTCGGGTCTTTGCCGTTCTTCGGGTTCTTCGGATTCTTCGGGTTCTTCGGCTCGACGTTGGTGGCGACGGCGAGGGGCTGCAGCACGACGGGGTGCACCTCGTCGGGGCCGCTGCCCACCGTGATGGTCTGGGTGACGCCCTGGTACCCCTTGAGCGTCACCTTCAATTCCAGCGTGCTGCCCTCGTCCCAGCTGCGCGCGATGGGCGTGGTGCCGACCGGCTCACCGTTGACGTGCACCTCGGCGTTGGGCGGCTCGCTCTCGAAGCGCACCGAGACCGCGCGGCGCGCGACCACCGCCACCGTGCCCGCGTCGACCGCCTCGACCGCGCGCGTTTCCTTGAGCACCACCGGCGACATCGACTCGTGCACGCCGGCCTTGAGCAGCACGCTGCGCGTGACCGTCTCGAAGCCGTCGCGCTCGAAGGTGAGCGACAGCTCGCCTGGCTCGAGATCGTCGAGCTCGCACGGCGTGGTGCAGAACGCGCCGCGCGAGGTGCGCACCGCGACGCCGCTCGGCTCCGAGTCGATGCTCACCCCGGCGCGGTGCGAGCCACCGAACAGCACCAGCCCCAGCACGCCCAGCACCACCGCGGCGGCGAGCGCCAGCCCACCGAAGATCACTCCGCGCGGCGGCCCGTTGCTCTGGGTCGGCATGCTCGCCTCGGTGTGGCGGCCGTGATCGTCCTTCGGGGGCACCGGGCGCTGGCCCGACGGCGCGGGCGGAGGCGGTTGCTGGAGCGCGGCCTCGAGCCGCTTCTTCGAGTTGCTGCCGCTGCGGCCCGGGCTCTCGGCGCGCGTCTCTTCGAGCGACTTGGCCTTCGCGGCCGCCGCCGAGCCGGTGCGCATCGACCTGGTGGCGCGCTTGACGCCCTCGATCGACGGCGTGGCCTTGTCGCCCACCGCTTCCGAGCCAATGTTGCTCTCGGCGGTCTCGATCAGCAGGCGCCCCTCTTCCTGCTCGCGCGCCAGCCGGTCCGTGTAGATGTCCTGCATGAAGGCGGCGAGCGCCGACGCGCTGGAAGGAATCGCGTGATCGAGCAGCCACTGCTCGAGCGCCGCGCCGAGGTGCCGCGCCTCGGCGTACCGATCGGTGCGGTTCTTCGCGAGCGCCTTCATGACGATCGCCGCGAGATCGGCCGGCACGCGCGCGCTGATGTCGGCCGGTGAGGCCACCTCGCACTGCTGCACGGCGTTGAGCGTCTGGATGTCGTTGGCCCGCTTGAAGAGCCGCGTGCCGGTGAGCAGCTCGTAGAGCACCACGCCGAGCGCGAAGATGTCGGTGCGGCAGTCGATCTGCTGCCCCGCCGCCTGCTCGGGCGACATGTACGAGTACTTGCCCTTGAGCACGCCCGACTTGGTGACCGTCGCCTGGTCAGCGGCCTTGGCGATGCCGAAGTCGACCACCTTCACCCCGCCCTCGAACGACACGAGGATGTTCTGCGGCGAGATGTCGCGGTGCACGATGTTCAGCGGGCGGCCCGACTGGTCGGCCTTCTTGTGCGCGTAGTCGAGGCCCGCGCACGCATCGATGATGATGCGGCAGATCAACGCCACGGGGATCGGTTTGCCGATCTTGTCGGCGTGCTTCCACACGCGCCGCACGTCCTCGCCGTGGATGTATTCCATGGCGATGAAGAACGTGTCGTCCTGCGCGCCGAGATCGAAGATCTGCACCACGTTCGGGTGGTTGAGGCGCGCCGCGATGCGCGCCTCGTCGAGGAACATGGTGATGAAGTCTTCGTTCTCCGCGAGGTGCGGGAGGATGCGCTTGACCACCAGCAGCTTCTCGAAGCCCTCGAGGCCCACCTGGCGCGCCAGATAGATCTGCGCCATGCCGCCCGTGGCGAGCTTCTTCAGCAGCTGGTAGCGGCCGTAGGTTTCGAGCGACACGGGGTGAACCGAACAAGACTACGTGGTGCTTCCGCGTGGAGCAAACGCCCGAAACGACGGGTCATCTGCGCGTGACAGGGCGACGCGCCCGCTTCTCGCGGGTCTCACGCATCAACATCTCGAGCGCGTCGAGCTTCTTCTGCAACACCGGGAAGAGGAGGCGGTTGTCGTCGACGCGATCGAACAGCGCGAGGATCTCGTCGACCTGCGCCTCGATCTCCGCCGCGCGCTCGGGGCTGATGCGGCGCAGGAGCAGATCGGCGCCCGCTTCCATCAACACGCGCGCGACGGCGTCACGGCTGAGCAGCGGCTCCTGCTGCTTCTGGCCGAGGCCCTGGATCACGCGGAGCCGCGGACCGGGCTTCGCGTTGAGTCCCAACTCCAGCTGGCGGTCGTCGCGGCGGCTCATGGAGCGGCACCATACGGGGCAGAAAGGCGGTGGGAATTTTACCGCCACGCGGGCGCTGCGGGCCTGTAGCGACCCACGCATTGCGGGCCGATTTCACGTCGGGCCGGAATACACTCCGCCCCCGTCCGCATGCCGTCGTCTCGCCTGCCCTTCCTGGTCGTCGCGTCGCTCGCCCTCGCCGTCGGCGTGGTCGCCGGCTGTGGCAGCACGCTCGGCCGCG
The DNA here is from genome assembly GCA_046351675.1 of Myxococcaceae bacterium. Lineage (GTDB taxonomy): Bacteria > Myxococcota > Myxococcia > Myxococcales > Myxococcaceae > Archangium_A. Next base: position 98,054 of record JAXLYB010000006.1, on the reverse strand, counting down.
CGCAGGTGCACATCGTCTTCGACCAGGAAACGGTCACCAAGTGCGTGAAGGTCTCCGCGCGCAAGGGCACCGGCGCGTCGATCGCCGCGTCGCCGGCCGCGCTCGATCGCGGCATGCGTGACGAGCTGCTGATCGGCATCGGCGAGACCAAGGAGCTGACCGGCGAGGTGCTCGTCACCGTGCGCCGCTTCGACCGCGCGGGCTGCCCCGGCACCGAGCTGTCAGCCGAGACGAAGAGCGTGACCCTCGTGCCCGGCGCGGGCGCGATGCTCGAGTTCCGCTACGGCGGCGGTGACGCGGGCGTCGACGGCGGTGACGACGGCGGCGTGGACGGCGGGACCGACGGTGGTTGCGACACCTCGGCGTGCGTCCCCGGCGTGTGCCAGTCGGGAACGCCGGCGTGCGGGTGCGTCTACGCGCGCGCGAGCGCCGGCACGCCCTGCGACGGCGGCCTGTGCTCCGCGAGCGGCACCTGCGAGGCGAACCCCTGCGCGGCGCTCGCCGACAACATGCCGTGTGACATCGGGCTGACGTGCACCAGCAACTCGCGGTGCTTCGCCGGGCAGTGTGTCGGCATGTGCAGCAACACCGCGGGCCCCTGCCAGCAGCTCGACCCCTCGAGCTGTGACTCGCCGACCGACTGCCACGTACGCGCGGCGAACGAGGGCGCCAACTGTGGCACCGGGGGCGTCTGCCGCTCTGGCGCGTGCTTCCAGTGGCTCACCTTCGCGCCGCAGTTCGATCTCCGTGCTTCGCGCAGCGCCGTGCCGATTCCCGATGCGGGTTGGGTGCTCACCAGCAGCGACGGCGGGCCGTGCGACACCATCATCGACACCTCGGGCGCCACGCCGACCGTCGTGCAGGCCGACTGCGGCCAGCCGGCGATCTTCTCGCTCGTCGACGATGCGGGCGTGGCGGTGATGCTCAACTCCGGCGTCTTCGTCGGGCCCAACGCGCGGCTGCACTTCGTCGGCGCGCGGCCGGCCCAGGTGATCGTGCTCGGTGATGCGCTCATCAATGGGCTCATCAGCGTCGCGCCCACTACCGCGTTTCCGCCCGCGGGCGTCGACCCCGCCGCGTGCACTGTGGTCCCCAACGGCGTCGTTTCGCGCGAAGGTGGCGGTGGCGGCGGCTTCGGCGGTTTCGGCGGGAAGCGTGGCAACAACAACGTGGGGCTCGCGGGAATCAACCCCACCCTCGATCCGCTCCGAGGCGGCTGCACCGGCGGCACGGGGTTCTCGGCGGTGAGCGCCATCGACGGCGGTTCGGGCGGCGGCGCGATCGACCTCATCGTGGCGGGCACCCTGCTCATCAAGGACGGCGGCGTGGTCAGCGCCTCGGGTGGCGGCGGAGCGGGCGCTCACGTCGATGACGAAGGAGGCGGCGGTGGCGGTTCCGGCGGCACGGTGATCCTCGAAGCGAAGATCGTCGACTTCCGCGGCGGCGCGGTGACCAGCAACGGAGGCGGCGGCGCTGAAGGCGGCGGCACCAGCGGCACGCCGGCCAGCGGAGCCCCCGGACCACTCAACGTCGCGGCGCGCGCGGCCGGCGGCAATGCGGGCACGAACGCAGGCGCCGGCGGCCGTGGCGGCGACAACAACACCCCCGCTGGAGAGGACGGCGCCAACAACGCCCAGCATGGCGGCGGTGGCGGTGGCGGCGGCGTCGGAGTGATCTTCATCAAGGGCCACACGAGCTGCACCGGCGTCAACAGCGGCGGCGTCATCAGCGGTGCGCAACCCACCAGCCTGTCGTGCAACTGACGATGAACCGATCGCGCGTCCTCATCGTCGACGACTCCACGCTCAGCCGCGAGGTGCTGCGGCGCGCGCTCGAGCTCGACCCGCACATGCAGGTGGTCGGCGAGGCGACCAGCGGTGAAGAGGCCCTGCGCCTGGTGCGCGCCCTCTCGCCCGACCTCATCACGATGGACCTGAACATGCCCGGCATGGGCGGGCTCAAGGCGATCGAGGCGCTGATGAAAGACCGCCCGACGCCGATCGTGGTGATCAGCGAGCGCTCGTCGACCTCGGGCGTCGACCTGAACTACGAGGCGCTCTCGCGCGGCGCACTCGAGCTGGTGCCCAAGTCGACCGTGTTCGGCGCGGGCGACGAAGATCTCCGGCGGTTCGTCGACCGGCTGCGCCTGCTGGCCGAGGCGGGCATCGACGAGAGCGACAAGCCCGCCCCGCCCACCGCGCCGGCGCCGACCATCCCCGTCTCCACCGATCGCCCGCTGATGCTCGGCATCGGCGCGTCGACCGGCGGCCCGCGCGCGCTCGCCAAGCTGCTCTCGTCGATCCCCCGCGACTTCCCGCTGCCGATCGTCGTGGTGCAGCACATGGCCGAAGACTTCTTCGACTCGTTCGTGCGCTTCCTGCGCGACGTGTCGGGCCACCCGGTCGAGCAGGCCACCGCCCTCACCCACTTCGACTCGGGCCGCGTCTACGTCGCGCCGCCCCGGCAGGAGCTCTTCGTGCGGGAGAACCTGACCGCCAAGCTGCTGCCACCGCCGCCGAACGCGCTCATCTCTCCCTCGGTCGACAGCCTGTTCTTCTCGATGGCCACCGCGCTCAAGGGGCGCGGGCTGGGCGTGCTCCTCACCGGCATGGGCGACGACGGCGCGCAGGGCCTGCTGCGCATGCGCCGCATGGGCTCGCGCACCGTGGTGCAGGACAAGGCGAGCTGCGCGGTGTTCGGCATGCCGCGCGCCGCGATCGAGCTGGGCGCCGCGGAGCACGTGATCGACCTCGGCGCGATGGGCCCCTTCCTCGTGCAGGCCGCGCGAGGCGGCCCGGTGACCGCCCCTCCCCCGCCCGTCGAGCCGTCAGCGCCGCCGTCGGCGACCGGCCTCACCCCGGCGATGGGCAACGTCCTCCCGCCGCAGACCCGGACCGATCCGTCGGCGAAGAAGCGCGTGCTGGTGCTCGACGATCAAGGCCACCTCGACAGCGCGAAGGCCGCGCTCGAGCGCGCCGGCTACGACGTGGTGACGCTCGACAACCCGCTCATCATCGCGCGCACGCTGCGCCGCAACGTCATCGACCTCGTGCTGCTCGAGCCCGACCTGAAGACCATGAAGGGCAACGTGGTGATCCAGACCCTGCGCAACCAGGGCGTGCTCGCGCCGGTGTACCTGTGGTCGTCGCTCGACGAGTCCACGATCCTCACCCGCGTGCGCGAGTGGCAGGCGGCCGGCAGCGTGAAGAAGGGCGACCCCGCCGCGCTGCTGCGCACCGTGAACCGCGCCTTCAAGCAGTAGCCAGCCACAAAAAAAGAGAGCCCCTGATTGCTCAGGAGCTCTCTTCGTTGCCCAGGGAGAGATTCGAACTCTCACGCCGCGAGGCGCCACCCCCTCAAGATGGTGTGTCTACCAATTCCACCACCTGGGCTTTTTCAGTTGTGACGCCCGAATATCAAAACGACTGACGAGCGGAAGGGGGAAAATCAATTCCCTGCAGGAGCCGGTGCCGGAGCGGGGGCCGGAGCAGGCGCCGGAGCTGCCGGATCGGCCGGGGCCGGAGCCGGGTTGGTGTTCGCCGCCGCAGGGTTTGCGGGAGCGTCAGCAGGCGGGGTCGCGGCCCCCGTGGGCGTCGGCGCCGGGGCCGGGGTCGGCGTCGGGGCCGGGGTGGTGTCGACGATGCTGTCCGCCACCGAGCTCTTCAGGCCCACAAACGACAGGCCGAGCGAGGTCAGGAAGAAGGCGATCGCGCAGAACGCGGTCAACTTGGTGAGGAAGGTCGCCGCGCCACGGCCACCGAAGGCCGTCGTCGCCGCGCCGCCACCGAGCGCCGAGCCCATGCCCGCGTCCTTCCCCGGCTGGAGGAGGATCACGAAGATCATGAACACGCAGAGGAGGACGTGAACGACGGTGAAGAAGACGAGCATGAGGGCGGCTGCTTAAGCACAGCGTTTTCATGCTGACAACGCCCGAGCGAGCGAATCGACGGGCCGCTCAGAGGGGCGTCAGCGGGCCCTGGGCGAGGCGCTCGACCAGCTCGCCCAGCTCGTAGGGCACCGAATACGGCCGCTGCGAGGTGGCGTTGAAGTCGTGGTCGAAGCCCAGCTTGTGCAGCCACTCGTGCGCGAGGTGACCGGCGATCTCCGACGGCTCGAAGCCCGAGAAGAAGCGGCGGTTGGTGGTGATGGTGTCGCTCTGGGGCGTCGTGTAGCCGACCACCTTGCGCTGGAACCACGAGAACGACTCGAGGTTCACGTTGAGGTCGACCTCGCCGTCGGCCGCGGAGGTGTAGTTTTCCTTCGCCGCGCGAATCACCGCGTAGACCTCGGCAGGAGACCGCGAGTCGCTCGCGAAGCCCGGCTTGCCCGCGAACTTCGAGCCCAGCACCGCGTCACGGAACTCGCGGCTGTTGAGCACGTTCGCGAAGAGCCCCATCGCCTGGTCGAGCTTGGCGCGCTCGCTCGGCGTGTAGCCCGTCACCTTCCCCAGCGACACGCGCATCGGCGCGCCGGGCTCGAAGGTGTCGACCGGCGCACCGGGCTTTGGCGCGGGTGACGCGGGCGGAGAGACCGAGGTGCGCGGCGGCGCCTCGACGGGGCGACGGTGGAAGATGCGGGACAGCCACGAGCCGATGCGCACGAAAATCTCCTCGGGAAAGGGACGAGGAGATTCTCTGCGCGCCGCGAAAGAGGTTCCGTCGAAGGTTTCTCGCTCGCTGAGAGCGATCAGCTCGGTTCAGCTCTTCGCTTTGACGATCGCCGCGAAGTCGCTCGCCTTGAGCGACGCGCCACCGACCAGCGCGCCGTCGATGTCGGGCTGCGAGAGCAGCTCGGCCGCGTTGTCCGGCTTCACCGACCCGCCGTACTGAATGCGCACCGCCTGGGCGGCCTCGGCCTTCCACAGCCCGGTCAGCAGCGAGCGGATGTGCGCGTGGACTTCCTGCGCCTGGCGCGTGGTGGCGACCTTGCCGGTGCCGATGGCCCACACCGGCTCGTAGGCGATCACGAACTTCGCGCCCTCGACCGCGCCGAAGCCCGCGAGGCAGCCCTTCACCTGGGTCTCGACCACGCTGAGCGTCTTGCCGCCCTCGCGCTCTTCGAGCGTCTCGCCGACGCACACGATGGGCAGCATGCCCGCCTTGAGCACCGCGGCGATCTTCCGGTTCACGCCCGCGTCGGTCTCACCGAACAGCTGCCGCCGCTCGGAGTGCCCGAGGATCACGTACGAGCACCCCAGCTCCTTGAGCATCGGGGCCGCGATCTCACCGGTGAAGGCCCCGCTCTCGGCCGCGTGACAGTTCTGCGCCGCGAGCGCGATGTTCGAATCTTCGAGCGCCTTCGCCACGGGGTGCAGGGCGGTGAACGGCGGCGCGATGGCCACCTCGACCCGATCGCGCACCTGCGAGATCGCGTTGCGCAGCTCGCGCACCAGGGTGAGCGACTCGCCCACCGTCTTGTTCATCTTCCAGTTGCCGGCGATGAAGCAGCGACGCGACATGGGGCTCACTCCAGGGCCTTGATGCCCGGGAGCTCCTTACCTTCGAGGAACTCGAGCGACGCACCGCCGCCCGTCGACACGTGCGTCATCTTCGACGCGAGGCCGAACTCGTTGACCGCCGCCGCCGAGTCACCGCCGCCCACCACCGTCTGGGCCTGCGAGTTGTTGGCCATCGCGGTGGCGACCGACTTGGTGCCCTCGGCGAACTTCGCCACCTCGAACAAGCCCATCGGGCCGTTCCACAGCACGGTCTTCGCGTCGCGAATGTGCTGCGTGTAGAGCGCGCGGGTCTTGCTGCCGATGTCGAGGCCCATCTGGTCGCGCGGAATCGAGCGCTCCAGCACGTCGTTGGCGGGGCTCTTCTCGTCGGGCGAGGTGCCGCACACGTGGTCGACCGGCACCACCAGCTGCACGCCCAGCCGCTGGGCGCTCTCGAGCAGCTTGCTGGCCAGCGGGAGCTTGTCTTCTTCGACGCGGCTCTTGCCGACCTCGACGCCCTGCGCCTTCAAGAACGTGTACGCCATCGCGCCGCCGATCAGCATCGTCTGGCACCGCGGCAGCAGGTTCTCGATCACCTTGATCTTGTCGGACACCTTCGAGCCGCCCAGCACCACCACGAAGGGCTTCTCGGCGCTCTTCACCACGCGGCCCAGCTGCTCGATCTCCTTCTTGATCAAGAAGCCGCAGCACTTCTCCTTCACGAAGGGCACCATGCCCGCCGTCGAGGCGTGCGCGCGGTGCGCCGTGCCGAACGCGTCGTTGCAGTACACGTCGGCCGAGGCCGCGAGCTGCCGCGCGAACTTCTCGTCGTTCGCCTCTTCGTCCTTCCGGAAGCGGAGGTTCTCGAGCATCAGCACCTGGCCGGGCTTCAAGTCGCCCGCCATCTTCGCCACGCCCTCGCCGATGCAGTCATCGGCCATCACCACCGTGTGCTCCTTGCCGAGCAGCTCGGTGAGCCGCTTGGCGCACGGCATGAGCGAGAGCTTCGGGTCGACGCCCTTGGGCCGCCCGAGGTGCGAGGCGAGAATCGGCTTCCCGCCCGAGGCCAGCACCTTCTTGATGGTCGGCAGCGCCTCGCGAATGCGCGTGTCGTCGGTGATGTGCCCCGCGTCGTCGAGCGGCACGTTGAAGTCGACGCGAATGAACACGCGCTTCCCCGACAGCTGGAGCTCGTCGATGGTCTTGATGGTCATGGCTGGCCTCCGTGAGACGTGACGCGACTCACTTCTTCGAGATCAGGTACTTCGCCACGTCGACCATGCGCTGGCTGTAGCCCCACTCGTTGTCGTACCAGGCGAAGACCTTGAGGAACGTGCCGTCGATGATCTGCGTCTGCGTCGAGTCGTAGATCGAGCTGTGCGGGTTGTCGTTGTAGTCGATGCTCACCGTCTGCTCGGTGTCGAACTGCAGCACGCCCTTGAGCGCCCCGTCGGCGGCGGTCTTCATCGCCTTGTGCACCTCGTCGACGGTGGTGGCCTTCTTGAGCTGCACCGTGAGATCGACCAGCGAGACGTTCGGCGTCGGCACGCGAATCGACGAGCCGTTGAGCTTGCCCTTCAGCTCGGGGAGCACGAGGCCGATGGCCTTCGCCGCGCCCGTGCTCGAGGGGATCATCGACAGCGCCGCCGCGCGCGCACGCCGCGGGTCGTCGTGCACCAGGTCGAGAATGCGCTGGTCGTTGGTGTAGCTGTGAATGGTGGTCATCAGGCCGCGCTCGATGCCGAACGCGTCGTTGAGCACCTTGGCGATCGGCGCGAGGCAGTTCGTGGTGCAGCTCGCGTTGCTGATGATGTGGTGCTTCGCGGGATCGTAGTTGGTGTGGTTGATGCCGAACGCGACGGTCAGGTCGACGTCACCCTTCGCCGGCGCCGAGATCAGCACCTTCTTCGCGCCCGCCTGGAGGTGCAGCGACGCCTTCTCCTGGCTGGTGAACTTGCCGGTGCACTCCATCACCACGTCGACGCCCAGGTCCTTCCACGGGAGCTTCGCGGGATCCTTCTCGGCGGTGACGCGGTAGCTCTTGCCGTCGATGGTGATCGAGTTCTCGCTCGCGGTCACCACGCCCGGCCAGTTGCGGTGCACCGAGTCGTACTTGAAGAGGTGGGCGAGCGTCGCCGGCTTGTCGAGGTCGTTGATGGCGACGATCTCGATGTCCGACTCCTTCCGCGAGAGCGCGGCGCGCAGCACCATGCGGCCGATGCGGCCGAACCCGTTGATCGCGAACTTGATGGCCATGTGAAGCACTCCTTCTGTGGGGAAAGGGGAAGCGTGAGCGCGGCGGACCCTACACCCGCGCCCGCCCTGGAAACAGCACGCTCGTGAGGCTGATCAGCCTCCCAACGTCGTCGCCCCCAGGGGCTTTGATCAGCGCCGGCGCCGGCGCGCAAAAAACGCGAGCGCGAGCACCACCAGGCCGACCGGCGCCGACGAGCAGCCCCCGCCCTGGAAGGCGAGCACCGGCACCGGCAGGCACTTCGAGACCACCTCGCGCGGCGCGAACCGGCAGGTCAGCGACGAGAGGCACTGCGAGCTCGAATCACAGACCTGCCCCTGCACGCGGCCGGTCTGCGGCAGCACCGTGCCGCCGTCAGGCTCGGTGCCCGCGTCGGTGGTCGAGGTGCCTGCGTCGTCGCCCGGCTGACCGGCGTCCGACACGCCCGCGTCGAGGGGCATGCCCGCGTCGATCGTCACCACCCCGCCGTCGAAGCCCGCCGGCGCGAGGAAGGCGAGCACCTGCCCCATCACGGTGTCGCGCGTCGACTGACCGACGATGGCCTCGAACGGGAAACCGAACACCACGCTCTGCGACTGCACGCCGATGCCCGCGTTGGTCGCGTTGGCGAACGTGCCGAACGAGACCGCCGCGCCCGCCGCGTTCACCACCGGCAGCGGCAGCGGCACCTCGTACGCGCCCTGCGTGCCGTCGTCGAAGGTGAGCGTTCCGTTGCTGCCGATCGGGCCCGCCGCGGTGACCGGCGCGCTCGCCGTGGCGCCGACCGTGCCGCTCAACGCCGTCACCAGCGCCGAGTCGCGCGCGCCCGCGCCGTGGAAGAACACCGGGAGGTTCCTCGTGCGGAAGCCCTGGATCGCGGCGCGCTCGGCGGCCGTGAGATCCACCCCGCCCTGCTTGCCGGTGCCGGTGAGCCACGTCAGCAGCTGGTACGGCGCCGGGTTCACGTCGTTGCTGCTGACCGCGTCGGTGTCGGCCGTGTCGAAGCCCACGCCGTTCACGTCGAGCGATCGGCCGGTCACGCGCGCCGCGGCGCCGTCGTTGATGCGCGAGAGGAAGATGCGCAGCACGTCGCCCAGCGCGTACTTCGCGGCGAAGGTCTCGGTGTGGCCGATGGCCGCTTCCATGCGATCGAAGCCGTTGACCAGCAGCACCAGCGGCTTGCCCGCGACCGGCGCCTTCACGCCCACCACCGTCGAGGGGAACGACTCGCCACCCGCGTTGACCGCGGTGACGCGGAAGTACTTCGCCGCCGTCGCCGGAATCGAGAGGCGCACGTTGGTGCCGGTGACGTCGACGCCGTCGTCCCACGCGCGGCCGTCGTCGCTGGAGTACACGCGGTAGCCGGTCGCGGCCTGCCCTCGCACGCCCTGCCCGTCGGTCGGGCTCGCGCGCCACTGCACCACCGCTTCGCCGTTGCCCTGGTTCAACGCGGCGACGTGGGTGGGAGGCTCGGGCGGCAGGCGCACCGCCACCCCGTCCTTCTGGGCGAAGAACTTGATGAGGCCCTGCGTGATCGAGCGCGCCGCGAGGTAGCGGAAGTTCGGTTCCTTCAGGTGGAGGGCGTCGGCGGCCGCGTCGTGAAAGGCGACCTCGATCAAGATCGACGGCGTCTCGCCGTTGTTGGCCGGGTTGAGCTCACCGAAGTACGCGCTGTTCACGCCGCGATCGCGCCAGGTCGGCTGGTTCCAGCCCGCGTCCTGCTTGATGTCGTTGATCAGCTCGGCGTGCACCAGGTTCGCCAGCGTCAGCCCGCCATCGACGCCGGTGAACTGCAACGTGCCGTCGGGCGGATTGGGGCCGTAGCAGTAGGTCGTGGTGCCCACCGCCGACGCGTTGAAGGCGTTGGTGTGCCACGCGACGTACACCGCGTCTTCGCCCGGCTCGTGCACCCACGCCGCGAACCGCGAGCGCGTGCCGACGTCGTTGTTGCGATCGTCTCCGGGCGTGTTCGCCGAGGGCGCCCAGACCGACGACGGCGCGCCCGCCCACTGCGCCTGGTAGCGCGACGATTCCTCGAAGCGGGGCCGGCCACTGACGCCGCCGCCGCGATCGATGAGGCCCATGCCGCCGCCGAACTTCACCGCGTCGAGCGAGATGTTCGAGCCCGCGGCGTTGGTCGAATCGTTCTGCACGATCACCTGCGCGGGCCCCGCCTTGAAGAAGAAGCGGCCGAGCGTGACCCACGTGCCGCCGTGCCGCTGCTGGTTGACGCGGAAGTGCGTGTCGCCGCCGGCGTGCTTGACGATGAAGTGGGCGTCGGTCACCCGCGCGGTGAACGCGGTGTAGGAGATCTGCACGTCGTAGGTGCCGTCGGCGGGGATCGTCGCCGTCCACGTCGCGCTCGCGGTCGAGGCGCCGTTGACCGAGCTGAGCAACCGGTTGGTGCCGAGCGTGAAGGGCAGCGCGTCACCGTTCATCGGGAACGCCGGCCGCCCCCACGCCATCAGGCTGGAGGTCGAGAAGCCGGCGCCCGTCTCGACGTACCCCGCCTCGCCGTTGTCGACGATCACCAGGTTCGGGTTCAGATCGAGCTCGCGCACCGGCACCACGAAGGCGCCCGCGTTGAGGAGCATCGGCATCACGTACTGGCTGAGCGTCTCGATGCTGACCAGGTCTTCGACGATGGTGTTGGTGGTCGGCCGCTGCGTGCGCCAGTTGGCCGAGCCGGTGTCCCACGTGAAGCCGTGCCCGGGGCTCAGGTAGATGACCTTGCCCGACAGCGCGCCCGCACCGCCGAGGCGCGGCGAGGGAATGCCGCCCACCCGCGCCACCGTGCGCTCGACCCGCACCACGGGTGGATCGAAGGGCGTCACGAACGGCTCGAAGAGCTTCGACTCCACCGGCACGAAGGGCACCGAGCCAGGCGGCTGCAGGCCGCAGTCATCGACCCAGCCGCCCGCGGTCTGCGCGAGCGCGGTCGTGGCGAACAGAAAGAGAGCGGCGGTGCAGAGGCGCATCGGCCGCCTGCAATAACACAGTCAGGGCAGCGCGAAGTCGACGTGCCCGTTCACGTGCAGCTCGGGGCGCACGAAGGTGCGGCCGGCCGTCGCGTTGAGGTGGCAGCTCTCGCAGTCGCTGCGCTGCTGGTGCGGCAGCGGGGGCGGCATGCCGTGGCACGAGGTGCAGGTCGCCTGGCCGCCGTCGACCTGGTTCCACACCGGGGTCGTCGCGTCGCCACCACCCGGCGCGCTCGTGAAGTTCGCGATGTCGTGGCACGCCGCGCTCGCGCAGGTCAGCGTCTGCGCGTTCCACCGCGGCTGCGCGAGGTTGGAGATCGCCACGCCCGAGAACGCCACCTGCACCACGCCGTCGAGGTGGCCGGGCGACACGGTCATCGCCGGCACCACGTGACACTCACTGCACGCCACCACGCGCGCCAGGCCGCGGCCGACCACGTGGGTCTGGTGCGCGCCGACCGAGCGCAACGAGGTGTCCGAGCGCCCGAGGAGATCGCGCGGCGGCGCCGGGTTGTTCGCGCTGCCGTGGCACCCGTCGCACGACGAGGAGACGACCACGTCGACCGTGCCGTCGACGTGCTGCAGGCGATCGACGAAGCCGCCGTCGGGCGTGGCGTTCGGGTGGCAGAGCGCGCACTGCGTGACCGGCGGGTGCGGCGCCGGAGGAGGCGCGCCGTGGCAGCCAGTGCACGAGAGCGCCTGGGCCGAGGTCCACTGCGGAGAGAGCGAGCGGTGGCAGTTGTTGGCGCAGCTCTGCGTGGCCTTCACCCACCGCACGCCGCTCAAGAGCTCGGCAGGCCCGCCGTTGGGGTGCGTGGGCGTCGCGGGCGTGGCCGGCACCAGGTGGCACTCGTTGCACGCGACCGGGCGCGTGTTGGTGCCGCCGGCGAGGTGGCGGGCGTGCGCTCCGGTCGCCGGCGCGCCGGTCGTGTCAGCCGCGGTGCCGTGGCACGCGTTGCACTCGACCTGGCTGACCTGCGTGGTGCCGTCGACGTGGAGCGAAGGGTTGATGATGCCGCCGTCGGTCGCGATGACCGCCGCGTGGCACACGCCGCACGAGCCAGCCTGCGGGTGCGGCGACGGCGGGGGCAGCGCGTGACAGGTGCCGCACGTCTCGGAGTTCGGCCGCGGGCGAGTCCACACTCCCGAGGGGCCGCGGTGGCACGACGAGAAGCACTTGCGCGCGCCCGGGTCGTAGCTGGCGATGGGGTTGGTGTCGGACTTGAGCGTGGTGACGCCGTCGTCGTGACCGGGGTCGCCGACCTTCGCGGGCACCGGGTGGCACGTCTCGCAGCGCACCGCTGACGCCGTGGCGGTGCCGTTCAAGTGGATGTCGTGCGCGCCGACGCCGGGGAAGCTGATCTCGGTGTTGCCGAAGCGATCGACCGGCGGCGCCGCCTTGCGCACCGCATCGCCGTCGCGGCTGACGTCGCCGTGGCAACGCGTGCAGGTGCGATCGTCGGGGGTCGAGGTGTCGCGCGGCACGAGGCAGCCGCTGCTGAGCAGCACCACCACGGCAAGCAGCACGCGGCCGAGGCTCGCGGTCATGGCGTGCCTCCGTGGCACACCGCGCAGGTGGTCGAGGTGACCGGCTCGGTGCTCCGCCACCCCATCGGGTGCGGCGAGCCGCCGAGCGCGCCGACCTTGTGGCACCGCACGCAGTTGGTCGCCGGGCCCTGGTCGTGACACGCGGCGCAGCTGCCGATGTCGCGCTTGGCCGCCGGGCCGTGGAGGTTGGTCGACGCCCCGAGGCCACTCGCCCAGCCGAGCGGGTGCGGGCTCGCACCACCGTTGGTGCCGGGAATGCCGGTCGCCGACACGCCGCGCGTGATGTGACACGCATCGCACTCGGTCTTCACGTGGCAGGTCACGCACGAGCCCGGCTGCGACGCCGCCTCGATCGGGTGACGCGCGAGGAAGTCGAAGCGGTGCACGAAGTTGCGCTCGAGCGCATCGGGGTTCGCCGTCTGCGGCCCGAGCGGGCGCGTGGTGTCGTGGCACACGTCACAGCTCTGCTGCGCGTGGCACAGCGCGCAGCGATCGGGGCTGGTGCGCGCGAGCAGCCCGTGCCGCCGGCCCCAGCCCGAGTCGTGCGGGAGGAACGACTTCGGCTCGAGCTTCACCATCTCTTCCTGGCGGTGACAGCTGGTGCAGGCGTTGGCGGCGAACTGTTCCTGGTGGTGGTGGCACTCGAGGCAGGTCGCCATCGGCGGGAAGAGCGGCGGCCCACCTTCCACGCCCACCGCGCCCGCGTGGCAGCCGACGCACTGGCCGTTGATCTCCTTCATCTTCAGGTGGGGCCCGTGCGCGAAGATGATCTTCTTGCCGTCGGGCAGCACCGCGGTCTCGGGGCGCACGGAGTGTGCGAAGACCTTCTTCGAGTCGTCGTGGCAGCCGGTGCAGCGCGCCTCGGTCGGAGGAGACCAGGTCGCGTGCTCCTCGCCCGCCGACTGGTGACAGCTCGGGCACGACAGGCACTTCGGCTGGCCGGGCCCACCGCACTGAATCGAGGCGAGGTGCAGCCGGTGCGGGAAGCTCGTCAACAGCCCGCGCGCGCACGCCGCGATCACCAGCACCACCACCACCGCTGCCCACCGCATGACCCGGCTCACGTTCCGAACTCCGCGACGACGCGCGCCAGGCCCTGCACCTCGAACGCCGCCCACGGGGTGCGCATCACCGTGGTCGACAGCATCGCGCGCAGCCACGGCCGGGCCACCCACTCGACCGACAACATGCCGGTCATCGAGGTCGGCACGCCGCGCACCGGCACATCATAGAAGTAGACCGCGGTGTCGAGCGTCGCGGCGACGGTGGGCACGACTTCCCACCGGCCACCGAGCCGCGCTTGCCAGTAGCCCGACGGCGCGAGCAGCACGCGCGAGAACTGGCCGAGCACCATGAAGCGCCCATCGAGCCACGGGCGCCACCGCGCGCCGAGCTGGAACCGGCCGCCAGGCTGGGGTGCGTTCTCGAAGAACTGCGCCGCGGCGCGCCCGGTCACCGTCAACGACTGGAGCGCACGCACCGCCGTCTCCGCGCCCACCTCGTTCCACGCCGCGCCGCCGAACGCCGCGAGCACCGACGTCTGCGGGAGCAGCAGCGAGGGCTTCTGGTACACCCAGTCGACCGAGAGCGGCACGTTGGTCAGCTTCGAGACGTCGAGCCACGCGCGCGCTTCCGACGGCGCGAGCGCCTGGAGATCGACGCTCACGCGACCACCCGCACCGAGCCACGGCAACGGGCGCAGGCTGGCGTCGGCCGACAACACGCGGAACGCGGCGCCGTACGCATCTTCCTGCTCGTGGAAGCCGACCGACACGCGGCCCTCGAGCGGGAGCGCGAGCGAGATGCGCCCGCCCAGCGTGAACTGGCCGGCGCGGTTCTGCGCCTCGGCGAGCAGCGGGTTCTGCAGCCCGTCACCGAGGAACCCGAGAATCTGCGCGCCGCGCGGCTGGTTCCACCGCGGCAACGCCACCCACCCACCGTAGGCCTCGACGTCGAGCACGCCGACCGTCAGCCCGAGCGAGGCGCCGTCGAAGCGCACGTAGCGGCTCGAGCCGGGCAAGGTCACCTGCCGGCCCACCTTCACGCGCAGCGCGCCGTTCCGGTACATCGCCCACGCCTGGGTCACGTCGGCGTCAGCGGCCCGGCCGTCGCGCGGCCCGAGGCTGCCCCACGCAGCGACCTCACCGCTGATCGAGTCGGGGGCTCCCGGCAGGTCGATCGCCCCGAAGCGCACGTTCGCCGTCAGCGTCACCGGGAAGGCTGGCTCGACCGTCGCGACCGTACCCGGCTGGCCTGAGAGCAGCGTCTGCTGGAAGTACTGGGCGTAGGTCGCGACGCGCGCGTCGACCCACGTCGGCGCCGGCTGCCCGAGGGCCGCCGTCGACGTCACCAACACCAACCCGAGTGAGAACTTCCGCAACACGCGGTCGCAGAGTGCAATTTCGCAGCGCGCAACGCACGCTCGAAAAGCGTCACGCCCGTGGCGCAAGCTTTGCGCGCGACCGACACCGACCGCAGCGTCTGCGCCAAATCGTGCGGCGCTGCATAGAGGAAGCTGGCTTTCCACGTGCACCCTTGGCATTTGCAGCCGCGCCGAATCAAGGAGGGTGGTCGTGCGAAATTCGTATCTCTTGGCAGTAGTGATCGTGGTGGGTGTGGCGTGCACGGGACCGCAAGGCCCCCAGGGTCCCCAGGGCGCTCCGGGTGAAACGGGCGCGAACGGCGCGACTGGCGCAAACGGCCAGAACGGCGCCGACGGCATGAACGGCACCAACGGGAACGACGGCCAGACCGGCCAGACCGGCCCGCAGGGCCCCCAGGGCGACGCAGGCCCCGCCGGCCGCGACTTCCGCTTCACCGCCGAGGGCGTGAAGATTCGGATCGTGGCGGCCTCGATCACCGACGCTGGCGTCGCGACGGCCGACATCGCCATCACCGACAACGCCAACCGGCCACTCGACCGCACCGGCACCTTCAGCGAGGGCGCCGTCAGCGTGTCGTTCGTGATCGCCGCGCTCAACGAGCGGTCCGACGGGCTGCCGCTCCAGTACTCGACCTACACCACCCGCACCGTCCCGGCTGACGGCGGCACGATGTTGCAGAACGGCACCGACACCGGCGGCACGTGGACCGAGCTCGAGCCGATCGGCTCGGGCAACTACCGCTACCAGTTCGGCACCGTGGTCGACGCCTCGGCGCGGCTGTCGCAGACCCACACCGTCGGCCTCTACGCGACGCGCACCTTCGCGGGCGTGCGGTACGTCGACAACCAGCTCTTCCACTTCCGCCCCGACGGCCAGGCGGTCACCAAGAAGCGCGAGATCATCACCACCGCCGGCTGCGACGTCTGCCACACCCGCCTCGAGGCGCACGGCGGCGCGCGGCGTGAGGTCGGCCTCTGCATCCTCTGCCACACCACCACCAACGACATCGACCCCGAGAGCGGCAACACCATCGACTTCAAGAACATGGTGCACAACATCCACCGCGGGAGCTCGCTGCCGTCGGTCGACGCCGGGTCGCCGTACTATTTCATCGGCTTCAACAACACGCGCCTCGACTTCAGCGACGTCCAGTTCCCGCGGCCCATCGGCAACTGCGAGGTCTGCCACACCGGCCCCGATGGCGCTCGCTGGAAGACCAACCCCTCGAGCGAGGCCTGCACCGGCTGTCACGATCGCACCTGGTTCGCCGCCTCCACGCCTCCCCCAGGGTGGACGGGTCACACCGGCGGCCCGCGCGCCGACTCGCAGTGCATCGTGTGCCACGACGACGCGTCGATCGAGCCCATCGCCCGCCGCCACCTCTGGGCCGGCCGTGACGCCACCCGCCTCGACGTGCAGAGCAGCATCTTGTCGATTCCCACCACCCCGCCCGGCACGCGCCCGAGCGTCACCTTCTCGGTGACCGTCAACGGCGCACCGCGCGACGTGCTCTCGCAGCGCCTGAGCCGGCTGCGCGTGGTCACCGGCGGCCCGAACGACGACGTGGCCCGCTACTGGTCGGAGACCGCCGAGACCGCCGCCGACTGCACCACCGTCACCGATGGCGGCGCGTGCCTCGCGCGCGTCGACGCCGGCATCTTCACCTACCGCGCGAGCACCGCGCTGGCGGCCAACGACACCGGCAGCTTCACCATGGGCCTCGAGGTCTGCGCGACCACCGACGCCGGCGTGCGCTGGTGCGCCACCAACCCGGTCAAGCCGTTCGCGGTGACCGACGCGACGCCCATCGCGCGCCGCGCCCCGGTCACGCTCGGCCAGTGCAACGCCTGCCACGCCAGCCTCGCCGCGCACGGCGGCACGCGCACCAACGTCGAGCACTGCGTGATCTGCCACAACGCCAACACCGTGCAGCGCGCGGCGGTGCCGCTCGACGGCGGCGTGGCGACGGCCGAGGCGGCGAACTTCAAGAACCTCATTCACACCGCGCACGCCAACGTGCCGTTCCCCTCGCCGCTCAACCGCTGCGTCACCTGCCACACCGCCGCGGGCTGGCAGATTCCCGTGCCGGTCGCGTCGCTGCCCTCGCGCAGCGAGCTGCAGACCTGCGGCCTGTTGCCTGACGGCGGCAGCGGCGCGCCCACCGACGGCGGCCTGACCTGCGTGACGGCGGCGATCCTCGCCACGCCCGTCTTCCAGGCGCCGACCACCGCCGCGTGCACGAGCTGCCACTCGACGTTGCCCGCCGAGGCGCACGCCGCGCTCAACACCACCGCGAGCGGCCTCGAGGCCTGCGCCGTCTGCCACCAGGCCGGCCGCAGCACGGGCATCGACCTCGTTCACGCCGTGGCCCCCTGATGGGCAGCGCAGCCACACCGATGGGTGCCCTGGCGATCGGGGCGGCGCTGATCGCCGCCGCGCTCCTCGCGCACCACCTCATCTTCCGGCCCGAGCTCAAGGCGACCACTCGCCTCAAGCTCCTGCTCGGGCTCGGGGTGTTCCCCTTCGTGGCCGCCGTCGCCACCACCGGCTCAGGCATGGAACGCACCACCGAGCGCGAGTTCTGTGGCTCGTGCCACGTGATGGAAACGCACCTCACCGACCTGACCGACCCCAACAGCCTCTCGCTCGCGTCACGTCACTCGCGCAACAAGCAGGTCGGGCCGCACGCCTGCTACACGTGCCACGCCGACTACGGGCTGCTGGGCTACCCGATGACCAAGCTCACCGGCATGTCGCACGTCTACAAGTACTACTTCGCCGGCTACCGCAGCTATTCGCTCGAGCGCTTCCACGCCGAGGTGCGCATCGCCAAGCCGTACCCCAACGCGAACTGCCAGCAGTGCCACTCGGGCACCCTCGCCTCCTTCGCCAACGTGCGTGAGCACCTCGGCCTGCAAGACGAGCTCGCGGCGAACAAGGTCTCGTGTGCGTCGGCCGGCTGTCACGGGGTCGCGCACCGCTTCAGCAAGCGCCCGGAGGAGCTCTGATGGTCCGCCGATTCTTGCGACTGCTCAGCTGGTGGCCGACCGCGCGCATGCTCGTCGTCGCGTGCTGGATCGGCCTGGCCGCGCTGGCCATCATGGTGTGGGGCGTCGTCTCGGGGATGCCGCTCCCCGTCGTCGCGTCGATGTCGGTCGCGCAGGGCCTCGGCGTGCTCGCGTGTCTCCTCTTCGGTCTCTCCGTCGCCGCCGACGCCGGGCGGGTGCCTCCGAAGTGAACCGCCTCGCCGCCGGCGTCGGGCTCCTCGCGCTCCTCGCGGGGTGCGGTCTGGCCCCCGAGCCAGCCGACGGCGGGAGCCTCACCGTGCCGGGCACCTTTCACGCCGCGCGCGTGACGCCCGGCCACCGCGCCCACATCGCGCTCAAGGGCGATCAGAAGGTCGCTTGCCACGACTGCCATTCGATCGCCGACGCCGGCTTCGCGCGCCCGCCGGTGACGGTCTGCAACGACTGCCACAAGGACCAGAACTCCCAGCACCACCCGTTCCCCGATGCGGGCCTCGCCGACGGCGGGGAGATGACCTGCTTCACCTGCCACGTCTTCCGCGCCGAGAACGTCGGCGTGCGCTTCGAGAAGTGGGCGTGCCTCGACTGCCACCGCGAGCCGCAGGGCGACAAGAAGGCCATCGTCAACCACCTCGAGCACTGCTCGAGCTGCCACCGCCCGCACACCAAGCCCTTCACGCAGCCGGGCGACTGCGTCAGCTGCCACGACTTCCCCGTCTCGCACGGTGACAAGGGCCCGCAGCTGGTCGACACCTGCTTCGACTGTCACCCGCCCCACACCGCGGCGGTCAGCGCCAACACCCGCTGCCTCTCGTGCCACCAGAGCGACAAGGTGCCGGTGCCCGCGCGCGTGGTCGCCGGCTCGCTGTGGGAAAAGGGTCACACCGGCTGCGGCTCGTGCCACGTCACGCACGCCTTCGACGCGAAGTCGGCCAGGTCGTGCACCTCGTGCCACAAGGACAAGCCGGTGCTCGAGCCGCAGGAACACAAGACCTGCACCAGCTGCCACCTGCAGCACCAGGCGAAGGCCGCCCCGAAGAGCTGCGAGAGCTGCCACCAGAAGATCGCCAAGGCGAACACCCACCCCGCGACCGACAAGAAGACCTGCATCGGCTGCCACCCGCCGCACCTCGCGTGGGACGCGCCGCGCGCCCAGCCGTGCACCAGCTGCCACTCCGGCGCCAAGTACACGAAGGACGTGGTGCACGCCGTCACCACCTCGTGCGACGCGTGCCACCCGCCGCACACCGGCAAGCCGAAGCGCGAGGCGCTCTGCGTCAGCTGCCACGAAGACCAGGTGAAGCTGACGCGCCAGAACAAGGGCCACGCCAAGTGCGAGGACTGCCACGCCGACCTGCCGCACGGCGACCCGCCCGAGCCGAAGCCCTGCCTCTCGTGCCACAAGGACAAGACGCCCCCGCAGAAGAAGCACCCGGGCTGCGAGAGCTGCCACGAGTCGCACTCGGCGCGGGTGATCGCCACCTGCACCGGCTGCCACGTCACCTTCACCACGCTCGGCTCGCTCAAGCGCCCCGCGCCGCTCACCGGTCTCCACACCATCGCCAAGCACCAGGACTGCAAGAGCTGCCACGCGCCGCACACGCCCGAGCCGCTCGACCCGAAGCGGTGCACCACGTGTCACACGCGCCCGTCGCAGAAGTCGCACCCCACGCCGCCGCAGTCGTGCACCGGGTGCCACCTGTTCCGCCCGGCGCCCTGACCCGCAAAAGAAAAGGGAGCGGCACCTGGCCGCTCCCTTCCCCTTTCCAACAGTTCTGCTCGATCAACCCTTGAGCTGGAGCTTGTCCAGGGCGCCCTCGCCGAGCACCAGGTTGACCTTGCCGACCTTCGCCGCGAGCTCCTTGTACGCCTCGAGCTCCTTGAGGCGGACCAGCAGCGGGTTCTCGGCGAGCACCTTCGCGGTCTGGGCCAGGCTGCGGGTGGCCGCGGTCTCCTCACGACGCAGGATCACGTTGGCCTCCGCCTCCTTCTGCGCCTGGATCACCTTGTTCAGGAGATCCTTCATCTCGCCCGGCAGCACGACGTCCTTCACGCCGAGCTCGATGAGCTCCAGACCGACCGCCGATGCGCGCTCCCGCACCGCCGGCAGCATCACCTTCGCCAGCTCGTCACGAGCCTGCAGCAGCTCGTCGAGGGTGCGCGCCGTCACCGCCTCGCGCGCCGCCAGCTGCATCGCGAGGTAGACCACGTCGTCCGGCGCCCGGGCCACGAGCGCGAGCCGCTCCGCGTCACTCACACGGAAGGTCGCGCTGAGGTTGAGGCGCAGGGTGACGCGGTCGCGGGTCATGACCTCCTGCCCGGTCACCGCGAGCACGCGCTCACGGAGGTCGATCACCGCCATCGAGACGGTGCGCAGGGTGTTCCAGGCCGCGTGACGCCCCGCCGGCAGAACGGCATCGAGCCGGCCGTCGACGTAGCGCACTGCCACCGAGCCTGCCGGCGCGGTCACCTCGACGTAGTCACGGCCCTTCGCGAGCGCCGCGACGTCGGTCGGGAGCAACTTCGCCTCGACCGCGCTGGTGTCGAACACCTGGATCTTGATCAGCCCGAGCACCGCACCGGTCGCGCGCTCGACCTGGCGATCGACGGTCCACACCTGGTGGACGCCGGCACCGAGCCACAGCGCGGCCTTGCCACGGCGCGAGACCAGCGCGCGCTCGTGCTCGGCGAGGGTGACGATCGCGAGATCATCGGCCGGCACCAGCGCCAGCCGCTTCTCGTCGAGCTCGGCCAGCAGGTTCTGGGTCGACAGCTTCTCGACGCGCACCCGCTTGAAGAGGCCCCACACCGTGTGGAGGCCCGGCGCCAGGTACTTCACCGGCTTGCCGTCCTCGACCAGGAAACCACGCTCGTGCTGCAGGATCTCGATCTTCATCGTTCGTCCCTCCTTTCGTGCTGCGTTCACTTCACTTCAGAAAAATCGAGAGCCGTCGCACCCTCACGGACCGCTCGCGTTGCTTCGTGGCTGACTCCTCCACGACGCACTGGCCGCAACCGCCAACCGCGCGGTGTCGGACGCACGGAGCGTGAGGCGCGGCGACGTTCTTCCCGGGCTCCGAAACGAGCGAGATGGGGAAGACGTGGACCGCGCTTCAGTCTCCGCGTCACCCGACGCGGCCAGCCGCTCACGCATCTGCTCGGGCGCAACAGCTCTCTGGTGGGGCGAGAAGGATTCGAACCTTCGACCGCGAGATGACGAGTCTCGTGCTCTGACCGTTCTGAGCTATCGCTCCGGCGTGACAGGCCGGTTCTCCTTTTTCAGAGGAGTGTCCCTGCTGAACCCGTTCGAACCGCCTGCGTTGACGGGGAAGGAGGAACGGGGAAACCGTCTCCCACCACGAACCGGCGCGGGTGCATCAATGACGCGCTCCGAGACGCAGCACTCCTGCGCGCCCTGACGGGTGATTCGTCGTAGTGTCCCGCCCCATGCCCGGACCCATTTCGAACCGCCCGACGTCGACGCCCGCCAGCAGCACCACCAGCGGCACGACGGGCACCACCGGCCCGGCCACACCGACCACCACCCCGGCGACGACGCCCACCACGCCCGCGGGTTGGAAGCCCACGCTCCCCACCGGCTCCCGCCTCGGCGCTGACGGCATGGTGACCCACGTGCAGGTGCCGAAGAGCGCGCCGATCCACCACTCCGGCAAGGCGACCTTCGAGGGCGCGAAGATCAAGCCCGAGGTGCTGACCCAGGCCTACGCCGGCGTGACGGCCGAGAACTTCGGCAGCACCACCGTGAAGCTGCCGTCGATGGGCGGCCCCGAGAAGAGCTTCGTGGTGCACGACCTCCAGTACGACCTGGGCGGCGGCAAGTTCGGCATGAAGCTGGTGCCGGTGAAGGACAACGACCCCGCCTCGAGCAAGGCGATGGACGAGCTGATCCGCAAGGAATCGAAGCTCGGCCCCAACGACCCGATCTTCACGCTCGTCGCGTACGTGCACCCCGAGAAGCACACCGGCTCGATCAAGGATCTGGGCGACACGATGCTCAAGACCGAGATGGGCAACACGCATCTCGGCGCGTACGTCGGCAACGCGAAGACCACCAACTCGCCCGAGAACTACCACGGCCACACGTGGGAGGTGAAAGGCTACCCGGCCAACGTGCAGCTCATCTCGATGGCCGGCACGCCGCAGGCGACGCTCAACAAGAACCTGCTCGCCGCCGACAGCGTGCTCAACGCGGGCGTGAAGTTCCCCCCCGACTACAAGAACGACCCGTTCCGCACGGTCGACCTCAACACCACGCTGATGTTCTATCGGGATTGGATCAAGGGTGAGGACTACCTGAAGACCGACCCGAGCTGGGCGACCTATTGCGCCGAGCACAAGACGATCGTCACCAACATCGGGCTCAACGTTCCGCACAACGAAGACTCGTTCAAAGAGATCTTCGGAGACGCCGAGGGCAAGCAGCTCTGGTCGCAGTTCAAGGACAAGTTCAAGGCCGCGAACGGGCGCGAGTTCACCGCCGCCGACGAGACGCACTTCGAGCCGCTGTGGAAGAAGGAAGGCCTCAAGGCCGAGCAGCTCAAGCCGCCCACCAAGGCCGAGTACGACGCGTACCAGAAGGCGCGCTTCGACGGCTCGCTCAAGTCCGGCGCGTACCACGGCTACGAGCCGCTGCCGGTCGGCAAGGCGATGGCGTGGAAGCCCGAGACCACCGCCGATCTCGTGAAGAACTTCGCGGAGACCTACGCGCCGTTCCAGGAAGTCGGCGGCATCGTCGGCGCCGCGTCGATCCTCGCGTTCAAGCCCGTGGTGCAGGAACGCATGGGCCTGAGCGACCAGGACTTCATGAAGCTCGCGCGCCCGCTGCTGCAGGAAATGATGGCGGCCGAGGCCCTCGCCCGCGCGCCCGCCGACCCCGCGAAGCTGCCGGAATGGACGCAGAAGACCACCGGCGCCGTGTACGTCGCGCTCGGCGGCAAGCCCGCTGACTTCGCCCCCGGCGGCACCGTCAACCCGCAGCTGATGGCGCTCGCGAAGGACCTGATGGGCAAGCTGCCCACCGTCACCAGCCTGATGCCGAAGATGGCCAACCTCGATGCGGGCAAGCGCAACGACTACGCCACCGGCTGGCTGCGCAAGAACATCCAGGACGAGCTCACCGCCGCGCGCGGCCAGATGGTCAGCGACCCCGGCAAGACCGAGTACTACTCACCGCCCGCCATCACCAACCGCGTCGCCAACGGCATCGTCGACTCGAACAAGTTCGTGAACATCAGGGTGATCGCCACCGCGGTCGACGCCAGCGAAGTGCAGTGAGGCCGTGATGTCGTCGGTGCCCCCTCCGTTCCAGTCGAAGCACCCGCCGACGAGCTTCTATCGCTCGCTGCTCCACGCCTGGAACGGCCTCATCCACACCGTGGTGCACCAGCGCAACATGCGCATGCACATCATCGCCGGGCTGCTGGTCGGCCTGGTGGGCAGCGGCGTGCCGCTCGGGCTCGCCGAGAAGGTGACGCTGATCTTCTGCGTGCTCCTGGTGTTGTTCGCCGAGATGCTCAACTCCGCGCTCGAGCAGCTGGTCGATCTCGCGATCCAGCAGTTCGACGAGAAGGCCAAGCTCACCAAGGACATCGCGGCGGCCGGCGTGCTGGTGCTCGCCATCGGCACCATCGTGATCTTCGCCGCGGTGCTGGTGCACAACGCCGATCAGATCTTCGCCCACCCCGAGGCCATCGAGCGGCAGGTGCTGGTCGGAGTGCCCCTCACCTTCTTCGGCGGCGCGCTGATGCACGAGCAGAAGAAGCCCGCCTGGCTCGACGTGCTCTTCGCGGTCGGCGCGTTCGGCACGTGGCTCGCCACCGCGAGCTGGACCGAGTCGCAGGTCTTCTCGGCGATGACGCTGGGCTTGCTGGTGGTGTGCGGAGCGTCGGCGGTCTCACGGCGGCGGCTGCGCGCCAGCCAGGGCTGAAAGACGCCACAGAAACAGCCCGCAAAAAACAAAGCCCGGCGCGAGGCCGGGCTTCCTTACTTCACCAGCGGCACCAGTCCGCTGACTTGCTTACCCGCCTGGTCCTCCGACCCCGGCGCCTGGCCGGAATTCGGAGCAACCAGAGGCGGGCTTGCATCCTCAGGCGTTCGCCCGGTTCTCCGGGGAAGCGCCTTCCACCTTGTTGACGTCACCCGACTTCAGGTCGGTGGTGACGAGGTCGATCAACTCAGTGGCGATATCCAGAATCTGGTTCGGAGTGTAACCACCGGCGCGCAGCTGCGCAAAGAACGTCCGCGCGAGAATCTTCGTGCCCTTCTTGTCCGTGCTCATGAACCCTCCTGGGCCACTGTCGGCCGATGCCGCATGGTCTACATGCTTCGTGCCAGACCTCTGACGCGTCAAATCGCAAGTCACATCATGCGCTTACATCTGTTCGCGAACGCCAAGTGCGAAGCGCTGTTCGCAGCTGGCTGCGAAGGTTCGGCGCCACCGCGCATGTCGGATCAAGCACTTGCCGACCGCGCCCGAGGCTTGGTGTAAGGCGCCGCCGTGGCTCTCTTTCGGGTGAACAACCTGGCGCTCTGGCTCGACGAGCCCGAGACCCTGTTGCAGCGCCGCGCGGCCGAGAAGCTGGGCGTCACCCCGTCAGACCTCGAGTCGGTGCGGGTGGTGCGCTCGGTGCTCGACGCGCGAAAGAAGAACAGCCCCCGCACTATCTTCACGGTCGAGGTGGAGTTCGGCGCCGGCAAGAAGCCGAAGCACGTGCCGCCCGACGTGAGCGAGGTCGAGCCGCCGCCGCCCCCTTCCCTCCCCGTCAAGCGCCAGCCCGAACAGCGCCCGGTGATCGTCGGCATGGGCCCGACGGGCTTGTTCTGTGCGCTCGAGCTCGCCCAGCGCGGCGTGAAGTCGGTGCTGCTCGATCGCGGCAAGGACGTCATCGAGCGCCGCAAAGACGTCGCGAAGCTGATGCGCGACGGCACGCTCACGCCCGAGAGCAACATGAGCTTCGGCGAGGGCGGCGCGGGCGCGTACACCGACGGCAAGCTCTCGACGCGCATCAACCACCCCTCGGTGCGCAAGGTGATCGAGACCTTCGCGAAGTACGGCGCGCCCGATCGCATTCTCGTGCAGGGCAAGCCGCACATCGGCTCGGACCTGTTGCCGCTCTCGGTCGAGAAGATGCGCAAGGACCTCCAGGCGATGGGCGTCGAGGTGCGCTTCAACACGCGCGTCGAAGACATCTTGAGCCGCGACGGCCAGGTGACCGGGGTGCTGCTCGCCGACGGCTCGACCCTCGAGACCGACCGCGTGATCCTCGCGCCGGGCAACAGCGCCCGCGAGCTCTTCGAGCGCTTCGCGTCTGACGAGCGCATCTTCATCGAGCCCAAGCCCTTCGCGCTCGGCTTCCGTGCCGAGCACCCGCAGCCGCTGATCAACGCCATCCAGTACGGCGACAAGGTGGCCACCAACCCGAAGCTGCCGCCCGCCGACTACAAGCTCGCCGAGAACCTCGCGGTCGAGGGCGACGTGCGCGGCGTGTACTCGTTCTGCATGTGCCCCGGCGGCATCGTGGTGCCCACCCCGACCGAAGACGGCATGCAGTGCACCAACGGCATGTCGAACAGCCACCGCAACGCGAAGTACGCCAACGCGGGTGTGGTGGTGAGCGTGAGCGTCGAGGACTACGCGCGCGAGGGTTTCACCGGGCCGCTCGCGGGCATCGCCTTCCAACGGCACTGGGAAACGAAGGCCTACGAGCTGGGTGGCGGTAGGTTCCACGCACCGGCGCAGTCGATCCCCGACTACCTCGCCGGCCGGGTGAAGAAGAAGCCGGCCGGCAGCACCTACCGCCCCGGCCTCGCGCACGAAGATCTCAACAAGCTCTTCCCCGCGTGGCTCACCAGCTCGCTCAAGGCCGCGCTCAAGGCGTTCGACCGCCGCATGAAGGGCTTCGTCACCGACGAGGGCACGCTGATCGGCATCGAGGCGCGCACCTCGACGCCGCTGCGCATCACGCGCAACGAGCAGCTGCAGTCGGTCTCGATGAAGGGGCTGTACCCGGGCGGTGAAGGCGCGGGCTACGCCGGGGGCATCGTCTCGTCGGGCATCGACGGCCTGCGCATCGCCGAGCAGATCTGCCTGGAGCTCTCGTGAAATACACGGTGCGCACCAAAGACGGCGAGCTGACCTACGAGTCGCGGGCGCACTTGAACGAAGCGGCGCGCATGGGCCTGGTCGACCCCGACGACGAGGTGAAGCGCGAAGACGAGGCGGTGTGGTCGAAGGCGAGCAAGCTCCCGGGGCTGATCGCCGAGCACAAGAGCCCCTCGCCGCTCGCCAGCCCGTTCTTCCGCTGGGTCGCGCTCGCGTGCGCCGGGGCCATCGCGGCCTTCGTGCTGATCTACAAGGGCCGCGTGCAGCACGAGCTCGAGCTGCAGGCGGCGGGCGTGGGCATCGTGGTGGTGGTGGCGCTCATCTTGATTCGCATCACCACCGCGGCCCAGCGCCGGCGCTGACTCACTTCTTGCGCTTGTCGCTGACGGTCTTCTTGATGGCCTCGAACACCTTGGGCACCGCCATGCCGTTGGCCTTGTTGATGATGAAGGTCGGAATCGAGCCGCCCGGCGCGGTGAACACGTAATAGGTGGCGAAGGTCTTCTTGCCGTCGTCGCGGGGCTCGAGCAGCCAGTAGCCGTCGTTCACCCGCACCCGCACCACGTCCTTCTTCTCCGGCACCAGCTCGTCGGTCTTCTCCTTGGGCGCCGCGGTCCAGCTCACCTTGTAGAAGCCCTTCTTCTCGTCCTTCCAGTCGCTCTCGTCCTTCAAGATGATCACGTAGTCGCGCTCGCTGACGAGCGGGGTGTTGAGGCGCGAGTAGAACCAGACCTCCTTGTCGCCCTCGGTGCGGGAGAGGATCTTCACCTCGGCGGTGTACGGCATCTGCGTGGGGTAGTTCTCGAGGTCGCGCACCGCGTCCCAGACCTCCTTGGGGGTGGCGTCGATGAGGCCGATGGCCCGCATCTCCTTCACGTCAGACCCTTCCTTGTCGCGGCGGTAGACCTTGATGCCTTCCGGCTCGGCAGCGAGCTCCCAGCGGGGGGTGTCGGCTCCCAACATCAACAGCGGCATCAGCGCGAGCGAGATCATGGGTGGGTCAGGTTCCTGTCAGTTTGGTCGAGCCCGCAAAGGGAGAAGTCGATCCGCGAGGGCACGGTGGTAGTGTCGCACGGCCTTGAGCCAGACTGAAAACACTCAAACGAATTCAGAGCAATCGCCCGCCCCTGCCGATGACGGCGAGCGCATCAGGAAGATCTTCGCCCGCGATCTGAAGGTGGGGGAAACGGTGCACACCGTCTTCCGCGCCCTGATGAAGGAAAAGCACACCAGCCGGGGCGGCAAGCCGTTCCTCTCGCTGCTGTTGGTCGATCGCACCGGCGAGGTCGATGGCCGCGTGTTCGAGAACGTCGGCCCCGCCGATCACGCCTTCTCGAACGACGACTACCTGCTCGTGAAGGGCAAGGTCGGCACCTTCCACGGCAAGACGCAGCTGGTGATCGAGCGCCTCGAGCGGCTCGACCCCGGCCCCATCGACGCCGCGGAGTTCGCCTGGACGCCCGCCCCGCCGAAGGAGCACGCGCCCAGGCACGAGGAAGCGCACGCCGCGCCCGTCAACAAGGTGCGCCTGAGCAAGCGCCTCGAGCGGCTGCTCGAGAACCCGCAGCTCGCGCAGGCGCTCGACACCTTCGTCGCCCACCTCGAGAAGGCGGTGCTCGCGCAGTCGGGCGGCAAGCCGGTCGAGAAGAGCGAGAGGCACGAGCCTCGCCACGAGCGCCCGGAGCGGGAGCGGAAGCCGCGCGGCCCGAAGGTCGAGCACAAGCCCGACGCGAGCCACAAGCCCGAGCACAAGGCCGAGCCCAAGCGCGACCCGAACCTGCCGGAGGGGCTGGCCTTCAAGCCCTTCACCGCGCTGGTGGGGCAAGACGAGAAGCCCGCGGCGCCGGCACCTGCCGCGCCGGCCGAGCCCCCCACGAGCTGATCACGACGCATGGCCGCCAAGCGCCTCGGAGAGCGCCTCATCGAAGCCGGCCTGGTCTCGGCCGAAGCGGTCGAGCAGGCGCTCAGCCACCAGAAGATCACCGGTCACCGGCTGGGTGACTGCCTGGTCGAGCTGAACTTGATGCAGGAAGGGCCGCTCCTGCGGTTCCTCGCCGCCGAGTTCAAGACGCGCTTCGTGTCGGCCGAGAAGCTGGCGCAGGTGAAGATCGGCTCCGAGGTGCTCGACAAGGTGCCGGTGCGCATGGCCGAGAAGCAGGACTTCCTGCCCATCGCCTTCGACCCCGAGCGCAAGGTGCTGTCGATCGTGATGGCGGAGCCGCAGAACGAGGCCCTGCAGAAGGAAATCGCGATCGTCACCGAGATGAACGAGGTGTTCGCCTACGTCGGCGTGCGCAGCGCGATCCAGGCGGCGATCAAGAAGCACTACTACGGCGATCACACCGCGTTTCAGCAGCTGCAGAGCGGCACCTCGCTGCAGCAGGACGCGCGCAAGCTCGCCGGCGCGTACGACGGCAGCGAGTCACGCGCCGACGTGTCGAGCCGCACCGGCATCAGCCGCAGCGGCTCGGGCAAGACCGGCAGCCGCATCAACCCCACGCAGCTGCGCGAGGCGCTCGGCGCGGTGCGCGGCACCATCGGCGAGAACGACTTCGTCGAGACGCTCAACATCCTCGTGGGGTTGCTCGAGATGCCGCGCAAGGAATTCCGCGGCCACTCGGCGCAGATCGCCCGCCAGAGCCAGCTCATCGCGCGCCGCATCGGCCTGCAGCCCCGCGACGTGGCGCACACCTCGATCGCCGCGTACCTGCACGACCTCGGCAAGAAGCCCGAGCGCCACCTCACCCTGCCGCTGATCGCCAACAACGCCGACGCGCGCGCCGAGGCCAAGCGCTACGCCCGCGCGCCCATCAAGCTCTTCGAGACGGTGCACCTGCCCGGCGGCGTCAACGCAGTGCTGGCCCAGCTCTACGAGGCCTTCGACGGCTCGGGCGTGCCCCAGGGCGTCAAGGGAGAGGACATCACGCCCGGCGCGCGCATCATCTCGGCGGTCGACGCGTTCTTCGATCTCACCCGCAACCCGTTCAACGTGTTCGGGCGCATTCTCGGCAAGGCCGAGGCGATCGCCACCATGCGCGAGCAGGCGGGCACGCTCTTCGACCCGAACGTCATCGACGCGCTCAACGTGCTGCAGTCGGGCGACATCTTGAAGCAGCGGGTCGAGCAAGACGGCCGCCAGCTGTTCATCGCCGACACCGACGAGGCGGTGCGCACCGACCTCATCGACTCGTGCGGCAAGCAGGGGCTCGTGGTGCAGACCGTGGTGAAGCTCGACGGCATCATCGACGCGGTGCTGTCGAACGAGGCCGACACGGTCGCCGTCGGCATCGGGTACGGCGTGGCCGACATCACCGCGCTGGTGCAGTTCATTCGCGCGCGCCCCGAGAGCAGCTCGTTGCCGGTGTTGATCATCGGCGACCCGACCGACCCGCAGAGCCGCGAGCGGCTGGTGCAGGCCGGCGCGAGCGGCTTCATTCCCCTCCCCCTCTCCCCCGACGAGGCGGCCGAGACGCTGCGCACGGCGTACTTCGATCGCATCGAGCACGGCGGCCTGGGCCACGTGGTGCGCGGCAGCTTCGACGAGTTCGCGCCGATCGAGCTCGCGCGCGCGCTGGGCAAGGCGCGCAAGTCGGGGCGCCTCGTCATTCGCAACGGCCCGCAAGAGGGCTACCTGCAGATGGAACGCGGCAAGGTCATCTACGCCCAGTTCCAGGACAAGAAGGGCGAAGGCGCGGTGCAGCCGATGCTGACGCTCCCGCAGGCCGACTTCGTCTTCGAGCCCGAGTCGCTGCTCACCGAGATGCCGAACATGGAACGCGACTTCGACGTCATCGCGCGCTCGCTGGCGGCGACCACCCACGCCGAGGCCTGAGCCTCACAAGCCCAGCTGCTTGGCGATGATCTCGTTCATGATCTCGCTCGTGCCGCCGCCGATCGGCCCCAGCCGCGCGTCGCGCCAGTGCCGCTGGATGTCGAATTCCATCATGTAGCCGGCGCCGCCGTGGAGCTGCAGCGAGAGGTCGGCGACGCGGCAGCACATCTCGGTCGCCAGCTTCTTCGCCATCGCGGTTTGCCCGAGCGCCCACTCGCCCGCCGCGTGGAGCCGCAGCGCGTGGTACGTGAGCTGGCGGCTCGCCTCGAGCTCGGTCGCCGCGTCGGCCAGCTTGTGCCGCGTGAGCTGGAACTTCGCGATGCTCTGGCCGAACGCCTCGCGGTTCTTCACCCACGTGGTCGCCACCTCGAGAATGTCTTCGGCCGCGCCGATCGCGCCGAGGGCGAGCGACAGGCGTTCCCACTGGAAGTTGCCCATGATCTGGCTGAAGCCCTCGCCCTCGCGGCCCAGCAACGCGCTCTCGGGCAGCTGGCAGTCTTCGAAGACCAGCTCGGCGGTGTCCGACGCGCGCCAGCCGAGCTTCTTGAGCTTCTTGGCGACCTGGAACCCGGGCGTGCCCTTCTCGACGAGGAACATCGAGAGGCCCTTGTGGCCCTTCGAGGGGTCGGTCTTCGCCGCGACGATCACGTAGTCAGCGCGCACGCCGTTGGTGATGTACGTCTTGGCGCCGTTGAGCAGCCACCCGCGCTCGTTGCGCGTCGCGCGGGTGCGCAGGCCGGCCACGTCGCTGCCCGCGCCCGGCTCGGTCACCGCGAACGCGCCAATCCATTCCCCCTTGATGGCGCGCGCCAGGTACTTCTGCTTCTGCGCGTCGGACCCGAAGAGGTGAAGCGGGCCGGTGGCGATGGTCGCCTGCCCCAGCAGCCCCGCCGCGACGCCGCCCGAGCCGCACTTCGAGAGCTCTTCGATGGCGACCGCCTCGAAGAAGAAGCCCGCGTTGGTGCCGCCGTACTTCTCTTCGTACTTGAGGCCGAACAGGCCGAGCTCAGCCGCCTTCGCGTAGACCTCGCGGGGGAATTCCTCGGCCTCTTCCCACTTCGAGACGTGGGGCTTCAGCTCGCGCTGGACCCAGGTGCGAACGGTGCTGCGAAACGCGTCGTGCTCTGCGGTGAAGGTGGCGAACCCTGAGCTCATGGCCCCGCTATTGACTCCAGAATCAATCTTTTTTCAAAGCCGCCCGTCAGGAAACCGCTTGCTTGACCCACTGAGCCACCTGCGAGATAAGCCGCGTGATTTCGGCGCCATAGCCAAGCTGGTAAGGCAAGGGTCTGCAAAACCCTCATCCCCGGTTCGAATCCGGGTGGCGCCTCACAGGAGCCCGGGCTTCGCTTCTCACAGAAGTGTGAATGCGGAGACCCGGGCTTTGATCTGTCTGGTGCGCATGCGTCGGCTCCTCGCGGTCTTCAGCGTCGTTCTGGTGGTCGGCACGGCGTGGGCCGCGGGAGACGATCTCCCTCCCCCGCCGGGTGAGCTGACGACCAAGCGCCTCGACTTCAAGGGCGGCTCGCCGATCATCCCGGTGCGGTTGATGGAAGGCAGCAGCGAGGTGACGCTGGTCGGCCGCGGCCGCCTGCGGTTCCGCCTGCCGGGCACGCCCGAGAAGTTGATGGAAGGCCCGCCCGGCATGGAGTGGCGCGTGCGCCGCAGCAAGGGCAGCCCGGCCGCGATCGTCGCGCGCATCCAGGTCGCGGAGGTGCCCTTCAACGACAAGCTCGGCCTCGCGCAGGCCCAGCAGGAATGGGAAGAGCGCGGCCTCAAGCTCAAGTCGCAGATCCTCGGCGGGGTGTACGGCATCGCCGGCAAGGTGATCGACAACCGCCGCTACGTGCTGGTGGTCGATCAGCAGCCCGCGCCGCCCGAGTCGCTCGCCGCGCAGCAGGCGGAGATCCTCCAGAAGTTCCAGGTGCGCACCACCCTGCTGGAGGAAGTGAAGGCGAAGGGCACCATCAGCTTCGAGATCCTCGACGCCGAGGGCGCGGTGGTGGCGAAGGCCGAAGACAAGGTCACCGCCGAGGCGCCCGATGGCGCGCCGATCGAGGTGCGGCGCGTCGAGTACGGCGTGGGCTACGACTTCCACAACTTCGAAGACCGCGCGTACCGCGGCAGCGTGCTGCTCACGTCAGATCGCGCCGGCAAGATCGCGGTGATGAACCTCGTCGACCTCGAAGACCTCCTGAAGGGGCTCGTGCCGTCGGAGATCTTCGCCAAGGGCCACCCCGAGGCGCTCAAGGCGCAGGCCGTCACCGCGCGCGGCGAGGTGCTGGCGAAGATCGGCCTGAAGCACCTCGCCGATCCCTACGTGCTCTGCACCGAGCAACACTGCGCGGTTTACAAGGGCGTCGGCGGCGAGGCGCCCACCACCAACGCAGCCGTCGAGGCGACGCGGGGCGAGGCCTCGTTCGACGCGAACGATCGCCTCGTCGATTCCGTCTACAGCGCGGTGTGCGGCGGCCACACCGAGAACAACGACGTGGTGTGGGGCGGCGTGCCGAACCCCTCGCTACGTGGCCGGCCCGATCTCATCGCGCCCGCCAAGCCGCCCGCGTCGCCCGCGGAGCTCTCGAAGTTCCTCGCCACCGACGCGCCATACGCGTGCAAGACGTCGTCGTTCGCGCAGCCCACCAAGTTCCGCTGGGAAAAGCGCTTCACGGCGAAGGAGCTCGACGACAAGGTGGCCTCGCTCGGCGTCGGCCACGTGATGGCGATGAACGTCACCGAGCGCGGCGTGTCGGGGCGCGCGCGGCTGCTGCAGATCAGCGGCGAAGACGGCGCGACCACCTTGCGCGGCGAGCTCACGATTCGGCGCACGTTCGGCATGCTGAACTCGGCGATGTTCGAGCTGAAGACCGAGCGCGATCCGAAGGGCAAGCCAACCGCGTGGATCTTCAGCGGGGGTGGCTGGGGCCACGGTGTAGGCATGTGTCAGACCGGGGCGATCGGCCGCGCCGAGGCGGGGCAGACGTACCGGCAGATCCTCGAGCACTACTTCAACGGCGCGCAGGTCTTCAGAATCTACTGACGGATCCGGCAGTTGCATCGACGGCCCGGGACGGAGCCTTCGCGCGGTTCGGCCGTTATGATGAGCAGGTCGTGCTCCTCGTGCCGCTGCCCCCACGGGTCTCAGCTCCGACGCTGTCGCGGCGGCTGGGCCGGCACGCGCTCGCGGTCATCGCCACCGCGGCGGTGCACGCGATCTTCGTGGCGTTGATCGTCGTCTCGTCGCTCCTCAAGTGGGACGTAAAGGATCGCCCGCGCGCGCGCACGGCGACCAATCGGCCCGTCACGTTGCGCGGCCTGACGACCGAGCAGTTCGAGAAGAACCGTGGCCCCAGCGCGCCGGCGCTCAAGGACGAGCGCAAGGTCATCGCCAAGAAGCCCGAGCTGCCGAAGGAAGAGAAGAAGCCCGACGAGATGCCCAAGGGCCAGGTGGTCGACGTCGCGCCGGGCAACAACCAGGTCGACGACAAGGCCAAGTACCTCGCCGAGACCAACAACGCGGTGAAGAAGGAGACCCGCGCCAAAGAACAGACGGCCTTCTACCGGAACGCGATGCCCCAGCGCACCGCGCCGCAGAAGGTCGAGGGCAACGGCAGCTCGGAAACGAAGGCGCCGCAGGTCTCGGGCAACGACGGCATCGGCGACGACGATCGCCCGCTCAAGGAAGCGGCGCCCAAGCTGGCGATGGAGGTCCCCGACGTGCAGAAGCGCCAGGAGATCTCCATCAAGTCGAGCGACGACAAGGGCCCGGGCCTCGCGGTGTCGAACCGCGACGAGACCCAGGAGATGAAGGGCAACTCGCAGCGCCTCAAGCTGACGCCGGGCACGCCGGGCGACGGTGAGGACGCGTCGGCCGGTCGCGTCGGCAAGGCGGGCGTGCTCAACCTGCTGCCGTCGTCGGCGGTGGTCGACAAGATCACCGGCGCGGCCGCGAACGACTTCTTGAAAGACGTCGACGAGGGCGACGGCACGTACCTGTCGACGCGCGAGTGGCGCTACGCGAGCTTCTTCAACCGCGTGAAGCAGAGCGTCGGTCAGAACTGGCAGCCCACCGAGAGCCTGCGCCTGCGCGACCCGACCGGGCAGATCTACGGCGGGCGCGATCGCTACACGATCTTGAACGTCACCCTCGACGGCAGCGGGCGCTTGAAGGACGCGTTCGTCGACAAGTCGAGCGGCCTCGACTTCCTCGACCTCGAAGCCATCAAGGCGTTCGAGCGCGCGCAGCCCTTCCCCAACCCGCCGCCCGGCCTGCTGGCCAACGACCAGACGGTGCGCTTTCAGTTTGGCTTCTTCCTCGAATTGAGTGGGCGCCCGGGCATGCGCCTCTTCCGCTCCACGCAGTGAGCTGCGGGTGGTAGGCAGGTCGGCGTGAGCGCGGTGCACCAGCCAGCGAAGGTCGACGACGCGGCGGCCGCGCGCCACGCCGCCATCAAGCGCGTGCTGTGGTGGATCCTGGTCGCCAACTGGGCGGTGGCCGGCCTCAAGGTCGCCCTGGGGTGGATCGCGGGGAGCACCGCGATGACCGCCGACGGCCTGCACTCGTTCATCGACGGCGCGAGCAACATCATCGGGCTGGTGGCGATGCACTTCGCCTCGCAGCCCGCCGACGCCGAGCACCCCTACGGGCACCAGAAGTTCGAGGCCCTCGCCTCGCTGGCGATCGGCGTGATGATCGGCATGGGCGTGCTCGAGCTGGGGCGCATGGCGATCGACGCGCTGGTGCACGACAAGCACCCCGACGTCGGGCCGCTGCAGATCGCGGTGATGGTCACCACCCTGGCCGTCAACCTCGCTGTCACCCGCTACGAGCGCCGGCGAGGCGAGCAGCTCAAGAGCGGGCTCCTGCTGGCCGACGCCGCGCACACCCTGTCAGACGTGTTCGTCACCAGCGCGGTCATCATCTCGCTGTTGCTCACCTGGGCGGGCATTCCGCGCGTCGACGGCGGCGTGGCGCTGGCGGTGCTGGTGTTCGTCGCGTGGACCGGCTGGGGCATCGTCAGGCAGTCGGTCGGCATTCTCGCGGACTCGTCGCGCATCGACCCGGTGAAGGTGCGCGAGGCGCTCGGTGACGTCGCCGAGGTGCGATCGCTGGGGGCGATTCGGAGCCGGGGCCTCGAGGGCGCGGTGTACGTCGACCTGGTGGTGCTCGTGGATCCACAGCTGAGCGTGGTGCGGGCGCACGAGGTGGCCGACCAGGTGGAGACGCGCATCAAGAGCACGTGGCCTGAGGTGATTGACGTGGTGGTGCACGTCGAGCCGGCGTGACCCCTCTCTCCCTCTCCTCTGAAGAGGAGAGGGAGTTCGCTCAGTCGTTCGACGTGCCGCAAGGGAACCGCACCTCGAAGGTGGTGCCCTTGCCGATCTGCGTCTTGCACGTGGCGACGCCGCCGTGCTCCTTGGCGATCTTCTTCACCAACGCCAGCCCGAGCCCCGTGCCCGTCTTCTTCCCCGTGACGAACGACTCGAACAGCCGCGACGCGATCTCGGGGGGAATGCCGGGCCCGTTGTCCTTCGCGCGGAACACCAGGTCATCGCCCTCGCGCGCCACCACGAGCACGAAGCGCCCTCCGTTCGGCATCGCGTCGATCGCGTTGCGGGCGAGGTTGAAGAGCACGCGCCGAATCTTGTTCTCGTCGAACCGCGCGGCGCCCGTGTAGTCGAGCTGCATCTTGAACTCGACCTGGGTACCGACGAACTCCTGCTCGAGCTGCTCGCCGAGCGTCTTCATGAACGCGTGCAGGTAGACGCGGCGAATGAAGACCGTCTTCTCGCCGCGCACGAAGGCCAGCGTTTCCTGCTGCATGTTCGAGATCAGCTCGAGCTGGGCGACGATGGTGGCGCTCATCTCGGCGCGCAGGCTCGCGTCTTCCTCGCCCGCCATCATCTCGGCGTAGCCGCCGACGACGGTGAGCGGGGTGCGCAGGTCGTGCAGCACGCCCGAGAGCATCTGGCCGATGGTGGCGAGGCGCGCCTTGCGCTCGAGTTCCTCGCGGGAGCTGCGGCTCTGCAGCGCGCGGCCCACCTGCGAGGCCATCACCACCGCGAGGCGCTCGTCTTTCTGCGAGAAGCCGTCGCGCTTGTTGAGCAGCTCGAGCGCGCCGAGGTGGGTGCGGCCGGCCGTGATCGGCACGCACAGCACCGCCCCGGTCTGGATGCCCAGGCGCTTGGCGATGGAGCGATCGAAGTGCGGCGAATCCTCGGCCTGCGCGACCCGCACCACCTCGCCCGACGCGGCCACGTGGCCCGCGATGCCCTGCCCCGCCTTGAGCCGCATCGACACCAGCGACTCGGCCCGCTCCCCGCGCGACGAGCGGAAGAACAGGCTGTCGCGCTCCTCTTCCACCAGCAGCACGCTGCCCGCGCGAGCGCCGGTGCGATCCATGGCGATCTCGAGAATGCGCCCCACGAGGTCTTCGGCGGCCGTGGCGTCGCTGCTCGCCCGCTCGACCTCGTACAGCGCGTCGAGGTCGTGCACGCGCTGCTGCAGTTCCTCGAAGAGGTTCATGTTCTCGAGCACCGCCGCCAGCTGCGTGGCGATGCCCTCGACCACCGCCTGGTCGTCGTTGCTGAAGACGTTGGTGCGGTGATCGAGCACCTGCAGCACGCCGAGCGTGCGCCCCGAGACGTGCCGCAGGGGCACCGCGAGGATCGCGCGCGTCTTGAAGCCCGACTGGCGATCGATCTCCGGGTTGAAGCGCGAGTCGCGGTACGCGTCGGGGATCTTCAGCGTCTTGCCGCTCGAGAACACGTGCCCGGCGATGCCGGCCGAGTCGGAGATGCGAATCTCCTTGAGCGACGCGCCGCGGAGCACGCGGCTCCACAGCTCCTTGCGCGCCTTGTCGTGCACGAAGAGCGTCGCCGCGTCGGCGCCGAGCATGCCAGTCACGCGTTCCATCACCGCGCCGAGGAGCTGGTCGAGATCGCGGGCGGCCGAGAGCTGGGCGCTGACCTCGAGCAACGCCGCCACCCGCTCCGCCGCGCCGCCCTGCAGCACACCCGGCAAGCCGGTCGGCTCGGTCTTCACGTTGTTGCGGGTCTTCTCGGTCGTCACGGGCCCGAACCTTGGTCCATTCAGCCCGCGCGTGCCACCGTCACCCGCCAGACCCGCAGGTACCACCGTCAGTGCGCGTCGGCCCACGAGCGCCCGCGGCCGACGTCGACCACCAGCGGCACCTCGAGCTTCGCGACGCCGGTCATCACCTCGCGCGCCAGCGCCGACAGCGCGTCGGCCTCGGCCACCGGGCACTCGAAGAGCAGCTCGTCGTGCACCTGCAACAGCATGCGTCCCTCGAGCTTCTTCTCGGGCAGTCGCCGGTCGAGCTCGAGCATGGCGCGCTTCACGAGGTCTGCCGCGGTGCCCTGGATCGGCATGTTGATCGCCGCGCGCTCGGCGGCCATCGACACCTGGCGGTTGCGCGACACGAGGTCGGGCATGTAGCGCCGCCGCCCGAAGATCGACTCGACGTACCCGGTGCGGCGCGCGGTCGCGATGGTGTCTTCGACGTAGCGGTTGATGCCGGGGAAGCGCTGGAAGTAGCGCTCGATGATCGACTTGCTCTCTTCGATGGGAATGTTGAGGCGCTGGCTCAACCCGTGCGGCGAGAGGCCATAGGCGATGCCGTAGTTCACCATCTTGGCGACGCTGCGCTGCTGGCGGGTCACCTCTTCGGGCTTGATGCCGAACACCTCGGCCGCGGTGCGCTGGTGCACGTCGGCGTCTTCGTGGAAGGCGGCGATCAGCCCCTCGTCACCCGAGATGTGCGCGAGAATTCGCAGCTCGACCTGGCTGTAGTCGGCCGAGACGAGCACCCAGCCCGGCGCGGCGACGAAGGCCCGGCGGATCTGTTTGCCCAGCTCGGTGCGGATCGGAATGTTCTGCAGGTTCGGGTTGGTCGACGAGAGCCGCCCCGTCGCCGCCATCGCCTGGTGGAAAGTGGTGCGAATGCGCCCGTCGGGCCCGATGAGGGTGGGCAGCGTGTCGAGGTAGGTGCTCTTCAGCTTGGCGACCGTGCGGTACTCGATGATCGCGCGGGGCAGCGGGTGCTCTTCGGCGAGCTTCTCGAGCACCTCGTGATCGGTCGAGACGCTCGTCTTGTTCTTCTTGAGCACCGGCAGCTTGAGATCTTCGAAGAGCACCTGCGCGAGCTGCGCGGGGCTGCCCACGTTGAACTCGCGCCCGGCCAGCTTGTAGACCTCGGCGAGCAGCTGCTGCACCGACGCGTCGACGCCGACCGAGATCTCCGCGAGCGCCGCGCGATCGATGGTGACGCCCGCGCGCTCGAGCTTCACCAGCACGGGGATCAGCGGCAGCTCGAGTTCCTTCGCGAGCTTCGCCAGGCCCACGCCCTCGAGCTCGACCCACAGGTCGGCGACCAGGCGTTCCACGGCGTCGGCCGCGGCGGCGAAGAACATCGCGGCGCGTTCTTCGTGCAACTCGGCGAGCGTCGCCTTGCCCCGCCCCGACTGCCCATCGGGCCACGCCGGCAGCTCGGTGCGCAGCCGCTCGCGCGCGAGGTCGGCCAGCGCGTGTTCCTTGCGCGAGGGGTTCATCAGGTAGCTGATGAGCTCGATGTCGCTGTGCAGCGTGACGCCGCTGATGCCCACCGCCTGCAGCAGGTGGAGCAGCGCCTTGCCGTCGTGCGCCGCGACCTGCAGCCCCGGCCGTCGCAGCGCGGGGCCGAGCACCTTCGCCACCACCTCGTTGCCGACCTGCGGCACGAGCACGTACGCGATGGTGTCGGCGCCACACACCACGCCCAGGCCCTGCAGCTCGGCCGAATGCGGCTCGCCTTCCCACGCGGGCGCGAGCGACACGCGCTCGGCCTTCGCGATCGCCGCGCAGAGCGTGGTGAGCCCCGCCTCGTCGCGCACCAGCGTCGCCTGCTGGCGCAGCGGAGTGGCGGGCGCCGACGGCATCTCGTGAATGAGGCGGAAGAACTCGAGCTCGGTGAACAGCGCCCGCGCCTCGGCCTGGCGCAGCTCGCGGCGCACGAAGACCTCCGGGTCGTGGTTGAGCGGCAGGTCGTGCTTGAAGCTCACCAGCTGCATGGCGCGCTTGAGCTGCTCGACGTGCGTCTGGAGCGCTTCCTTCGTCTTCGGCTTCTTCACTTCGTCGAGGCGGCTGAGCAGCGCGTCGATGGTGCCGAACTGCGCGAGGAGATCGGCGGCGGTCTTCGGGCCGATGCCCGGCACCTTGGGAATGTTGTCGATCGCGTCGCCCACCAGCGCCTGGTAGTCGCGCATCTGCGAGGCCTTCACCCCGAAGCGTTCCATCGCGTCGGCCTCGGTGATGGGCTTGTCCTTCATGGGGTCGAAGATGCGCACCTTCGGCCCCAGCAGCTGCAGGAAGTCCTTGTCGGACGTGATGATCTCGACGTCGAAGCCCTTCTCGAGCGCGCGATCGCTCAGGGTGGCGATCACGTCGTCGGCTTCCCACCCTTCGACCTCGACGATGGGCAGCTCCAGCACGTCGACGATCTGGCGGATGATCGAGAACTGCTTGAGCAGATCGTCGGGCGGGGCCTCGCGGTTCTGCTTGTAGTTCGGGTCGATCGCGAGCCGGCCCTTGCGGCTGTCCTTGTCGAAGCACAGCACGAGGTGCGTGGGCTTTCGCTCGCGCAGGAGCTTCAACACCATGCGCGTGAAGCCGAGCACCGCGTGGGTGGGCACGCCCTTGCTCGTCGTGAGCGGCGGCAACGCGTGGTACGCGCGGAAGATGAAGCCCGACGAGTCGACGAGGGTCAGCGTCTTGACGGTCGGCGCATCGACGACGGGCGCGGCTTTCTTCGGCGCCTGACCACCCGATGCGGCCTGCATGAAGCCGAACAAGTCACCCTGGGCGGGGCCAGGCGCGCGCGTCGAAGCCATGACGCGCACCTACTACAGCTCAGGTCATTCGCAGCCCATCTCCTCCATGGCCGCCTGCACCTTGTCCTTGAAGCCGTCGCCATCGACCGCGAAGTCGAGCGCCGCCTTGAGCTGCTCGCAGGTCTGCGCGCTCTCGAGCGTCGAGCCCGCCTTCTTGGTGCACACGTTGGTGAGCGCCTTGAGGAGGTCGAGGTTGGCGCGGCTGAAGGTGCTGCCGAGCTTCCAGTAGCGACAGGCCGCGCGGAAGTCCTTGCGGTCGGCGAGCGCCTTGCCCTTGTCGTAACAGGTCTTGCTCATCACATCGATGATGTTGCGGCGCACGAAGCTGATGCGCTTGTCCATCTCGCGCTTCTTGTCGTCGGCGCTCATCGTCGCGGCCTTGTCGCCGAGCACCAGCTTCTCGTCGATCGCCATCGCCTTGAGGAACGGGGCCTCGGCCTTCTCGGGGCGATCGTTG
Organism: Myxococcaceae bacterium; assembly: GCA_046351675.1. Taxonomy (GTDB): domain Bacteria; phylum Myxococcota; class Myxococcia; order Myxococcales; family Myxococcaceae; genus Archangium_A. Next base: position 58,149 of record JAXLYB010000006.1, on the reverse strand, counting down.
GTGATTTCCGAGCTGCCGTTCTCGTAGAGGTTGATGGCGATGTTGATGTCGCTGAGCAGCGCGCGCGCGGCCTCGTGGTACTGCGACTTGTTCATCGACTCGGTGATCTTCTGCAGCGGCACCGGCGCGTCGGCGAACTTGCCCTCGAAGTAGAGGATCAGCGCGCGGCCCATCTCAGGCTCGGGGTAGCGCTTGGCGAGCTCTTCCTTGGCCTGCTTGCCCGGGTCGGGCGGCGGCGGCGGCGGGCGGAAGGCGGCGATCTCGGGGCACTGCCACATCGGCTCGCCGGGCTTGAGCTTCTCGCGGGCCTTCAAGAAGTTGATGTACAGCGGGTCAGCGGGCCGCCACTCGTTCTTGGGGTTGAGCGGGCCCTCGAGCTTCATCTTCATCAGCGCCGGCGGGTAGAGATCCTTCGGCTCGAGCGTCTGGCAGGCGAGCCGCGAGTACAGCTCGCAGCGCTTGTAGGCGAGGTCCCACTTGGAATTGCTCGCGTACGCCTTGCAGTCGGCGCCGGCGCGCTTCTTCACCTCGGCCACCGATTCCTTCGCGGCCGACAACGAGCGCAGGAGGTACTGCTCGCAGTCCTTGCCGATCTTCACGTACGACTCGACGGCTTCCTCGAGCTTGCCGCCGGCGACGAACTCCTTGGCCTGGTTGAAGTTGTCCTGGCAGACCTTCAGCACCTGGATGCGCTTGAGCAGCGTGTTGGCTTCGCCGTGAATCGGCTCGAGCTCGAGCACCTTGTTGCAGGCGTTCTGCGCGCGGCCCCAGTCGGGCTCGCCGGCTTCCGAGCTCGAGAAGGTGCGGCACTCGGCGAGGAGCTCTTCGATCTGCTCGGCGGGGTCCTTGTCTTCGACGGGCTGCTTGGGCCCGCGCTTGTTGCCGCCGCCCAGCGGCTTGGGGTCGTTGTTGATGGGCGGGGGCGGCGCGGTGAACGCCTTGATCATCACCAGCAGGAAGAGCACCCCCAGCACCGAGCCGGCGATGATGATCAGCCGCTTGCGCCGGGGGTCCATCGGCACGCCGCTCGATTCCTCGGTCGGGCCGGTCATGCCGTCCATGCTGTCGGACGGCAACGGGCTGCGCGACGGGCGCCCGGGGCGGCCCGCGGGCTCACGTGACGGCCGCGAGATCGGCGAGCGCGACGCACCCGCACCAGCGCCGCCCGCGGTCTCGAACATCACCTCGACCACGCCGAACTGGATGATGTCGCCCGACGAGAGCGGCGTTTCTTCGGTGATGGGCGCGCCGTTGACGGTGGTGCCGTTGGCGCTGCCGAGATCCTTCACCACCACTTCCTTGCCCTTCACCACCACCTCGGCGTGGCGGCGCGAGACCGAGTCGTCGTCGATCTGGAGGTCGACGCCCGCGACGCGGCCGACGGTCATCGTGCCCGTGAGGGGGAAGGTCTTGCCGGTGATGCCGCCGGTCAGCCCGCGGAGCTGTGGGCCGGTGGCCTTGCCCGGGCCGGGCCGCTTGGCGAGCGCCGCGCCCTTGTCGGCGCCGGGCTTCATGGCCTGCACCACGCGCGTCGAGCGCGGCGCGTTGGCGGCCTTCACCGGCGTGCCGCGCGCGGTGGTCGGTTCCTTCGAGGGCTTGGCGCCGTTCTTCGCGGTCTTCGGCAGCGACTTCGACCCGAGCTTCAGCTGGATCTCGTAGTCGCCGATCACCACGTGGCTCTTGTTCGAGAGCACGGTGGGGCCGGCGATCTTCTCGCCGTCGACGTAGGTGCCGTTGGCCGAGCCAGTGTCCTCGACCATGAAGTTCTCGCCCTCGAGGAAGAAGCGGGCGTGCTTCCGGCTGACGCCGCCCTCCGAGAGGATGAGGTCGTTGCCCTCGGCGCGCCCGATGGTGAGCTGCTGGGCGACGTCCTGCTCCTGCTCACTGCCGTCGGGGTTCTTGATGACGAGCGTCGGCACGACTCACTCCTCGCGGAAGATGCCCATGTTCACCGAGATGCCACGCCGCTGGAGGTCGTCGTAGAAGCGCGGCACGAAGCCGGTCGCCACGTAGCGCCCTCGCACCTTCCCGTCTTCGCCGAAGCCTTCCTGCTTGAAATAGAAGATGTCCTGCATGGTGACGATGTCGACTTCCATGCCCGACACTTCGGAGATGTAGGTCACGCGCCGCGAGCCGTCGGAGAAGCGCGTCTGCTGAATGATCATGTGCACGGCCGAGGCGATCTGTTCGCGAATGGCCTTCACCGGCAGGTCCATGCCGGCCATGAGCACCATCGTCTCGAGGCGGGCCAGCGCGTCACGCGGGGTGTTGGCGTGCAGCGTGGTGAGCGAGCCGTCGTGGCCGGTGTTCATCGCCTGGAGCATGTCGAGGGCCTCACCCGCTCGACACTCGCCGACGATGATCCGGTCCGGCCGCATGCGCAGGCAGTTCTTCACCAGGTCGCGAATGGTGATCGCGCCCTTGCCTTCGAGGTTGGGCGGGCGCGACTCGAGCTGCACCCAGTGATCTTGCGTGAGCTGGAGCTCGGCGGCGTCTTCGACGGTGACGATGCGCTCGTCGTCTTGAATGAACGAGCTGACGACGTTGAGCAGCGTGGTCTTGCCCGAGCCGGTGCCGCCGGAGATGACGACGTTCTTGTGCGCCTTGACGCACATCTCGAGGAACTCCGCCATCTGCGGCGTGAGCGACTTGTACTTGATGAGATCGGTAACCTGCAGCTTGTCGCGCTTGAACTTGCGAATGGTGATGCAGGGGCCCTTGAGCGCGAGCGGCGGAATGATGGCGTTGACGCGCGAGCCGTCTTTCAAGCGGGCGTCGACCAGCGGGCTCGACTCGTCGATGCGGCGGCCGATGGGGGCGACGATGCGCTCGATGACGCCGAGCACCGCCTGGTTGCTCGAGAAGATCTTGTCGCTGAGGCGAATCTTGCCCTTCTTCTCGATGTAGATCTGGTTGGCGTGGTTCACCATGATCTCGCTGATCTCGTCATCAGCGAGGAACGCCTCGAGCGGGCCCAGGCCGAGCGCCTCGTTGAGCACGTCGGTGAGCAGCATCTCGCGGTCGATCTCCTCGGGGATTTCACCGTCGCCTTCCATCTGCGCGAGGATGTCTTGAATCGCCTTCTCGGTGCGGCGCCAGAGCTCTTCGTCGCCCAGGCGGTCCATGTCGAGGCGGCGCAGGTCGAGGTACTCGATCAGGCGATCGTGAATGTCCTTCTGGAGGTTGGCGTACTGCTCGATGCGCGGGTCGACGTGCTTGTCACGGCGCCGAATCGCGGCGGCCAGTGACGCGGGCATGTTCTTCTTCTCTTCTTCTTCTTCGGGCGGCGCCTCTTCCTCTTCCTGGGGCGCTTCCTCTTCTTCGTACTCTTCCTCGCCGCCCTCTTCCTCGCCGCCTTCCTCGTATTCCTCTTCGCCGCCGCCCTCTTCTTCACCGCCGCCCTCGTCACCCGCGTAGTCATCGGGGGGCGCGTCGACGTTGATGATGTAGTCGCCGACGTAGATCTTGTCGGACGGGCGCACGACCAACGGGCCCGCGATCTTCTTGCCGTTCACGAACGTGCCGTTCGTCGACTTGAGATCGAGCACGATGTACTTGCCGTCCTTGAGGACGATCTTCGAGTGGTACTTGGAGACGTTGCCCTTGTTGAGGACGATGTCGTTCCCCGCGAGCCGCCCGATGGTGACTTCTTCCTTCTCGAAGACGATCTCCTTCGAGTCGCCGCCCTTCTCGGCCAGGGTGATCAAAAACATGCGGTCGAGAGTACCACGCCGCAGCAACCCCATGGTTTGCGAACGAAAAACCCGGTCGCCCGTCCAGATGACGGACGACCGGGTAGGAGAGTGTGCGCCCGGGCGAACTGTGCCGGAAGATCAGTCGAAGATGCCGAAGGTCACTTCGCCGCGCGCCTGCTTATAGCGGCTCTTCACGTCGTCGATGATGGTGCGGATCTTGTCGGAGTCGGGGTTCACGATGCGCGGGGTGACGAAGATCACCAGCTCGCGCTTGTTGGAATCGAACGCGCGGTTCTTGAAGAGCTCGCCGATGATCGGGATGTGACCGAGGCCCGGGAGCTTCGACACGTTCTTCTGCTCGTCGTGGCTGAACACGCCCGACAGCACGATCGTCTCGCCGTGGCGCACGGTGACGTTGGTCTTCACCTTGCGGTTGCGGAAGCCGGGAATCGACGCGCCGCCGGCGATGGCGACGGCGACCGAGATGTCGACCTCGCTGACCTCGGCCTCGATTTCCGTCTGGATGTTGCCGTTGCGATCGGCCGTGGGGCGGATCTTCAAGATCACGCCGTACGGCTTGTACTCGACGGTGAACTGGGCGTTGGTGATGAGCGGAATCGGCACTTCGCCGCCGGCGAGGAATTCGGCCTTCTCACCGCTGGCACACACCAGCTTGGGCTGCGCGAGCAGGCGGCCGTAGCCGTCGTTCATCTGGAAGCCGATGGAGAAGTTCGAGCGGCCGCTGCCGGTCGACGCGAGGTCGCCCTGCGCGAAGTTGCCGGGGAAGAGTTCCTTGGCGATGTTGACCGAGGCCGACGCGGTGCCGGAGATGTCGGTGGGGTACTTGATGCCGTAGCGGTCGGTCGACTGGCGGCGAATCTCGACGAACTGCACCTCGCTCAAGATCATGCGCTTGATGCCGACCACCAGCAGGTTCTCGACCTTCTCGCCGATGGCCTTGGTGATGAGCTCGGCCTTCTGCAGGTCTTGCTGCGACTCGACCGAGCCCTCGAGGAAGATGGTCGAGCCGACGACGTTGGCCTGCACGTTCTTGAGGCCGGCCTTCTGGAACGCGGCGTTCAGGTTCTGCGCGACGAGCTTCTTCGCGTTGGGCGCGATCTTCACGAAGCTCTTCACGTTGCCGTAGAGGCCCACGACCTGGTCGATGCGGTCGGCGTCGGCCTGCGTGTACGCCTGGCCGTCGAGGTAGATGCGGTCGCCGACCATGCGCACGTTGACGCCTTCGATCTCGCCGAGCAGCTTCTTGATCTCGCTGATCACCTCGTTCGGGTCCTGCTTGCGAACCGAGATGTTGTAGCTGAGGCGCTGGCCCGAGCTCTTCCACACGAGGAGCGTGGTCTTGCCTTCGCTCGAACCGATCACGAGGATCTGGTTGTTGCCGATGGTCTTCACGTCGGCGATCGACGGATCACCGACGGCCACGCGCTGCATGCCGGGCACGGTGAGCACCTTCTGAGAGCCGACACCGAGCGCCAGCGCGCCGCCTTCCTGGGCGAACGCCGACGAGGCGACCACTGAGAGCAACATCACCGTGTGCACCACGGCCCTGCGAACCACACCCGTGCGCATCAACCCCTCCTCGCGCGAAACACTAGAAACCGTTTCCGTCCCAGACCATCGCCCCCACGCTGCCGAGGGCGATCGCGACCCCATATGGAATGTGCTGCTTCGGCAGTACGCCGCGCACCGTAGCAGACAGTTTGCCCTGCCAGATCAAAGAGAAGACAGCTTGAAAGGCGCCAGCCAGGCTGACGAAGACCAGCGCCACGAAGACGCGGGGGAAGCCGAAGGCCGCGCCCATCGCCGCGGCGAGCTTCACGTCGCCCCAGCCGATCGACTTTCGCAACGCGAACACGCTGAACCAGCCGCCGGAGATGGCGAGCCCGAGGAGCCCGCTCAGCACGCCCAGCCGCTCGTCACCGACGCCCTCGAACCACGCGCGCGCGCCGAGCAGGAGCGCCATCGCGGGCCAGGTGAGGACATCGTGAATCGAGCGGCGCTTGAGATCGGTGATCACCGCGACGCAGATGGTCACCACCCACAGCACGTTGGTGACGACCGCGAGAGTCACCGGGCTTCAGCGGTAGACGAACTTCACCTTCTCGGAGCAGATGAAGTACTCGTCACCGTCTTCGATCTTGCGGCGCTTGATGCGCTGCTTGTTGAACCAGGTGCCGTTGCTGCTGCCGAGATCTTCGAGGAAGAACTCACCGCCGTCGCGCACGATGACCGCGTGCTCGCGGGAGACCTTGCCGGAGTTGATGACGAAGTCGCAGTGCTTGCCGCGGCCGATCACGAAGCGTTCCTTCGCGATGCGGTCGAGTTCGCCGCCCTCGAGCATCATGTAGAGCGCGGGCGCGCCGCCGGGCTCGCCGCCCATGTCGACGTCGACCTCGTTGCCCGCTTCGGGCTCGACGTCCATCGACTGGTCGGGAGGAGGCGCACCGCCACCCTGGTTCTTCGACTTGATGAGGCGCTCGAGCTCGGCCGCCGTTTCCAGCACGCGCTCCTGCACTTCGCGGCGCACCGGGTCGTCATCCATCGCGCCGCCACCGCCGGGAGGCTGCTGCACCGGCTTGAGCATCGGGGGCGCACCGCCACCGGCGGGAGGACGGGCACCGGGGTTCGGCGCGGGGCGCGGGCCACCGGCAGGCGCGGGGCGCTGCGGGGCACCCGGCACGGCGCTCGCGCTCGCGCCACCCGCGGCGTCGAGGAAGCCGTTGAGTCGCGCGAACATGAACATCGCCTGGTTGATGAGCGCGTCGCGGTCGCTGCCCATCTGCGACGCCATCTCTTCGAAGGCGCCCCAGATGTGATCAGCGATCTGGACTTTGCGCGCGGGGCGGCTGCTCGGATCCATCATGGACTTGGGCTCGCAATCAGCGGTCGTGGGGACCGGAAACGAGCCCATGGTAACAGCCCTTTGGGCTCGCACCAAACAACCGACTGCCTGGATCGGCTACCGCCAGCAGGCAGCCCCGTTGCTTCCGTTGAGGGCCGAGCCGCCAGCGACGGTCAGATCCAGCGTCACTTCGGCCACCGCGTTCCCGGAGGGGACGACCGCGAACGCCTTCCACGGGAAGGCGATGGTCGACTGGCCATTCACCGAGGTGGGCGCCTGCAACAGGCTCACGTTGCCAAAGACCACCTGCCCCACCAATGACGACGCGCACTTGTTGAGCCCCGCAGAGGAGGCATCAATGGCGACGCGGAGTGGAGTGATGTGTGCCTGCAGGCCGATGGTGACGTAGGCGCCTTCTCCGATCAGGCCCGGGTTGGGCAGGTCGATCGAGAGCGACGTGCGCTCCGCCACCACTTCGGCGGGCAGGAGGATGTAGGGGCGCGTGTAGGTGAAGCGGCTGCCGGGTGTGCCACGGCCCATGTAACCCTCGACGCTGCCGACCGCGACGACCGGGCGCGTGGCCGCGGCGCGAATCGAGACCTGCGCGACTTCACTGCACGACGTCGGGAAGGCATCGACCGTGATGTAGCCCGACCCGATGGTCTGCACGGTCGCGCGGCCACACTCGGTGAAGCCGACGTCGCTCGACCCACGCTCGAACACCGCGAGGTCGCCCACCTCGGCGCGCGTCTCGAGCCCGCCGGTGCCGAAGGTCGTGGTGCCGACGGTGACCGCGATGCCGGTGAGCCCTGGCACCAGGCCGTTGTTGATGAGCAGGAAGTCCTGCGAGAGGAAGTAGCCGTCGCTGACGTCGACCGACCACACCACCGGGTTGTCGCCCGGCCAGGTCACGGTCGCGGTGCGGAAGGTCTGCTCGAGCACGTTCGGCGCGTCGATCACCGCGGTGGCGAAGACGCCGGCGAAGCCGCCGTCGGCGGTGGCGAGCGAGAAGCCGCCGTCTTCGAGCTGGCCGGGCAGGCGTACCGTCGCGCCGCTGACCTGCGCGCGCCGGCCGTCGTAGTCGATGATCGAGCCCGACAGACCGCTGAAGAAGGTGATGAAGCCCTCCGAGCTCGCGAAGGCGCCGAGCTCGTCGTAGCTCTGGATCACCTGCGTCACGTACGGCGTGCCGGCGTCGGACGACGCCTCGGTCAGCTGCAACAGCTCGGCGCCCTGCCCGATGGCGAGCCCGGTGAGCAGCCCGTCGGTGACGCGAATCGGGCCGAACGGCTTGCCGAGCGCGTTGGTCGCGCGGGGGAATGCGCCGCCGCTGCCAGCGAGCAGATCGACCGCCACCACGCCGCCGCAGCTCGTCCCGCCGCAGGCGGACTCATCGAGCAATGCGTAGAGCCGGCGCGTGACGACGCCCGAGGCGAGCTTGCGCACCGGCCCGGGGAAGGCGAGCGACGCGAGCTTGCCGGTCGAGGGCTCGAGCAGCCACGCGTTGCCCGTGCCGCCGTTCGCACTGCGCGCGGCGATCGCCAGGCACATCGCGGCGGCACAGAACGGCTGCCCGTCGAGGGTGCGACTGGCGTTGGGCGCGATCGCGAGGAGCGCGCTGACGGGCACGCCGGGAATGTTGAGAACGCGCTTCCACTTGAAGGTCTCGGCGCGCAACGAGTCGTCGAGCGCGTGCGCGTCGGTCGGCACGTCGGTGACGAAGAGGCTGGTGTCGGCGCCGTCCCACGTGGCGACGTACAGCGCGGTCTTCGCGGGCAGCTGGTCGCCGACCACGTCCATCATGCCGGCGAGGGCGAGCACCGGGCCGGGCGCGGTGGTCGGGTGACCGCCCAGCTGGCGCTTCGCGGCGAGGCTGACCACGCTCAGCTCGCTGCCGCTCGGGCGCGCCGCGTAGACGTACTGGCTGGTGACGCGCTGGCCGAGCGAGTTCCGGCCCTCGTCCGTGGCGAGCATCGTCGGCCGATCGAGCACGGGGATCGACAGCGACTCGAGCGGGTTGGGCGCCCGCACGAAATCGCGGCTCCCGAAGTTCGGCCGGAAGAGTTCGAGAACGCGCAGCTCGTTGGTGTCGGCCGAGGTGATGAAGCCGTAGCGGGCGGGCACGCCAACCGGGGTGAGCGTGCCGTCTCCGTTGTCGGTGACGCTCGCGACGGTGGAGTTTTCGCCGAGCTGGTCGACGAACACCAGGTCGTGCGTGCCGATGAGACCGGCAGTGATTGGAGCATTGTTCTGCGTACACGCAGTGAGCGTCACCAGCAGGCCGATCGTCAACGGGCGCTTCACGGGACCTCCTGGCTGGCGATGCAGCCCGGCGAGTTGACGCCGCGCGTGAGGCACAGCTGCTGCGAGCCGAGGTGCGCGACGAGGCTCGCACGCTGCGGGTGATCGAGGTCGGGCACGTCGATGACCGCGATGCGGCCGTCACCGAAGAGCGAGACGAACAGCCGCGCCGCGTTGCCACGCTGGTCGACCGCGATGGAGAACGGCTGCACGCCGACACCGCCGACGGTGGACACGAGATCGCCGACCCCGTCGTCGTAGGTCACCACGCTGCCACCGGAGGTGCAGGTGACGAACACGAGGTCACCCTTCCCCGGCCGGCTCAGCACTGAGAGCGCGTTGGGGGCGTCGGGCAGCGGCACGGCGCGAATGAACGAGAGCGTCGGGTAGGTCGCGGCGTTGCTGATGCCCATCACGAGGAGCACGTCGGGGATGCGGCCAACCATGTAGAGCCGCTTGCCGTCGCTCGACACCGCGATGCCGCGCGAGTCGCTGACGCGGAAGAGGTACTCGAGCGCGGTCGAGAGCGTGACGCCGTCGCGGTTGACGACGCGCATCAGGTTGGGCGCCGGCGAGAGAATGCGGCCGCTGACGTAGGTCCACCCCTGGAAGACGGTCGCGGAGTTCGAGCCGCCCGAGCCGATGTTGATGAAGTTGCGCTCGCCGACCGAGAAGGCGTCGGAGTCGAGCCGCACCAGGTAGCCGCGGAAGTTCAGGTTGCTGAGCGCGGGCGAGTCAGCCTGCGAGATGTGCGTCACCCACACGTCGTTGAAGGCGGTGCCGTCGAGGCCGTTACAGGTGCCAGCGGCCGAGCACGTGCGCCCGCAATCGGGCTCATCGGCGCCGCAACAATCGGCGTCGACGCTGCAGGTGCGGGGCCCGAGCGCGACGCCGTACGGGCCGGGCGCGCGAGGCACGCCAGTCGTCGACTGTTCGAACTCGCGCGGCGAGAGGCTGGCGCCGGTGTCGATGCAGTTCTGGCCTTCGGCGCCGACGCAGCCGAGCGTGGGCACTCCCTGCGCGTCGACGGTGGCGTGCACGCGGTACACGCGGTTGCCTTCCGAGCGGGTGGGCACGAAGAGGCGGTAGTCGTTCGCGGCCAGGTTCTGCACCGCCATCTCGCCCGCGAAGCTGGCGATCTGCACCGACTGGGTGTCGGTGAGCTTCAGGTCCTTGAGTTCCTCGACGGTGCCCGTGGTGGTGCCCAGCTTCGGCAGGCCGATGGCGTCGAGGTTGAGCGCGACGACCGAGCCCGTCGCGTAGCGCTTGTCGAAGTTGGCGTTCGACACGAACAAGACGCCCTCGTCCTTCGCGGTGTCGACGTGGGCGATGCTGGTCGGGAAGTAGAGCTGCGTCACCGGCGGCCCCGACTGGCTGCCGGGGTCGGCGCACGAGCAGAGGCCCGCGAGCGCGGCGACGAACGAGAGACGATGACGCATGCCTGCCTTCACCCTTCGGCCTGGATCTTCGAGAAGTCGGCGACGGTGCCGAACAGCGCACTGATTTCCATCAGCAGGCGCACGCGGTTTTCGCGGAGCGCCTTGTCGTCGGCCATCACCATCACCTGGTCGAAGAACGCGTCGACCGACGGGCGCAGCGGCACGACCTTCGCCATCGCACCGGAATAGTCGTCGGCCTTCACCGCGGCGAGCACCGCGTCCTTCACCTTCATCACCTCGGCGTGGAGCGCCTTCTCGGCCGCGTCGGTGAGCTTCGAGGCGTCGACCGCGCCACGCGAGACGTCCTTCGCCTGCTTCTCGACGATGTTGGCGACGCGCTTGAAGGTGGCCGCCAGCGCCGCGAAGTCGGGCCGCGAGACGTAGTCGGAGATCGCGGTGAGCCGCAGCTGCGCGGCCACGAGATCGTCGAAGCCCGCGCAGAGCACCGCCTCGACCACGTCGGCGCGGTGCTGCTCGCGCCAGGTCGACTCGAGGCGGCCGCGGAAGAAGTCCATCAACTGCTCGCGCACCGGCTGCTCGCCTGGCTTCACCTTCGCCTCGGCCAGCTTGCCCTGCAGCAACTGCAGCGAGGTGTCGATCGCCTGGCCCAGCGAGAAGCGGTAGCCGCGCGCCTGCACGATGCGCACGAAGGTGATGGCCGCGCGCCGCAGCGCGAAGTCGTCCTTCGCCCCCGTGGGCCGCTTGCCGATGCCGAACAGTCCGCACAGCGAGTCGAGACGGTCGGCCAGGCCGATGATTGCGCCGGGGTCTTGCGTGGGCAGCCCGTCGCTCGCGCCGCGCGGCAGGTAGTGCTCGAAGATCGCGAGCGCGACTTCCTTCGGTTCCTTGTCGTGGAGCGCGTACTCGCGGCCCATCACGCCCTGCAGCTCGGGGAACTCGCCCACCATGCCGGTGTTGAGGTCGGCCTTGCAGAGGGTAGCGGCGCGCTCGATGGTGCCGACGTTGGCCGACTGGCCGACGGCGTTGGCGAGCCACACCGCGAGCGCGCGAATGCGGTCGGTCTTCTCGGCCATCGAGCCGAGCCGATCGATCCACGAGCGGCGGTGGAGCTTGGGCAGCCGGTCGATGAGCGGCGAGCGGCGATCTTCGTCGAAGAAGAACCGGCCGTCAGAGAGGCGTGCGCGCAGCACGCGCTCGTAGCCGATCACCGACAACGCGACGTCCTTCACCGGGGTGTTGGAGACCGCGATGAACTTCGGCAGCAGCTTGCCGTGGTGATCGAGCAGGCTGAAGTAGCGCTGGTGGCTCTTCATTTCCTGCACCAACACCTCGGGGGGCAGCTCGAGGTGGCGCGACTCGAAGGTGCCCACCACGGGGTTGGGCAGCTCGACGAGGTTGAGCACCTGGTCGACGAGCGCGTCGTCTTCGAGCACCTTGCCGCCCGCGTCGGCGGCGGCCTTGCCGATGCGCTCGAGCATCAGCTTGCGGCGCTTGTCGAGGTCGGCGACCACGTGCGCCTTCTCGAGCGCGAGCTCGTACTCGGCGGGCGAGGCGAGCGAGATGGGCTGCGGCGCGAGGAAGCGGTGACCGCGCGTCACGCGGCCGCTCTTCACGTCACTGAAGGTGACGGGCACCACCTCGCTGCCGAGCAGCGCGACGATCCACTGCAGGGGGCGGCCGAAGGTCTGCTCCACGTCGCCCCAGCGCATCTGCTTGGCGAAGTTGATCTTGCGGGTGCACGCGTCGAGCACCTGGGGCAGCAGCTCGAAGACGCGCTTGCCCTTCTCTTCGACGGTGGCGGCCAGGTACTCGCCCTTGGGCGTGGTGACGCGCTTGAGCTGCTCGACCTTGAGGCCGACGCTCTCGGCGAACTTGGTGGCGGGCACGCGCGGGGTCTTGCCGTCGGCCTCGAACGCGGCCTTCACGGAAGGGCCCTGCACTTCCTTCTTCACGTCGTCGGTCTTCTCGCTCAGGCCGCTGACGAGGATCGCGAGGCGGCGCGGCGTACCGAAGCGCTTCACGGCGCCGTGCTTGATGTTCAGCGCGGCGCACTGCTCGGTGAAGTTCTTCTCGATGTCGTCGAGCGCGGGAATGACGAAGCGCGCGGGCAGCTCTTCGCTGCCGAGTTCGAAGAGGAGCTCAGCCACGGGCGGCCTCCTTCTTCTCGTCCTTCTTGTCTTCGAAGGTGACGCCCTTCCACATCTCGCTGGCGGGCTTGCCCTCGTGCATGGGCGGCTGTTCGCCGACCGTCCACCCGGTCTTCGTCAGCGGCCACCCGAGCTTCTGGCGCATCTTGAGGTAGCCCTTCGCGCACAGCGCCGCGTTGTCGCGCACGCGCTTGATGTAGCCCGCGCGGTCGGTGACGGAGATCGCCCCGCGCGCGTCGAGCAGGTTGAAGGTGTGGCTGCACTTGAGCGCGAAGTCGTACGCGGGCAGCGGGAGTTCCTTCTCGACGATGAGGCGCTTGCACTCCGCCTCGTACGAGCGGAACAGCATCTCGAGCTGCTCGGGGTCGCTGTCGCGCTGGGCGTACTGCGACATCTCGACCTCGTTGGCGTGGAAGACCTCGCGGTACTTCACGCCCTTGACCCACTCGATGTCGTAGAGGCTGTCGACGCCCTGCAGGTACATCGCGATGCGCTCGAGGCCGTAGGTGAGCTCGGCGCTGACCGGCTTGCAGTCGTAGCCGCCGCACTTCTGGAAGTAGGTGAACTGGGTGATTTCCATGCCGTCACACCAGACCTCCCAGCCGAGGCCCGACGCGCCGAGGGTCGGCGATTCCCAGTCGTCTTCGACGAAACGAATGTCGTGCGAAAGCGGGTCGATGCCGAACTTCTTGATGGAGTCGAGGTAGAGCTCCTGCACGTTCTTCGGCGCCGGCTTCAAGATCACCTGGAACTGGTGGTGCTGGAAGAGGCGGTTGGGGTTCTCACCGAAGCGGCCGTCGGCGGGGCGACGCGAGGGCTGCACGTACGCGACGTTCCACGGCTCGGGACCCAGGGCGCGCAGGAAGGTGGCGGGGGCCATGGTGCCGGCGCCCACCTCGACGTCGTACGCCTGCGTCACGATGCAGCCGAGCTCGGCCCAGTGTGTCTGCAACGTGAGCAGAAGATCCTGAAAGTACATGGCGGGCGCTCTTACTGGCCGCCCGGCCCCCCTTCAATCAAGGAGATGGGCCGACACGTTCGACCCAGAACCCCTGCTTGTGGCGGGGTGTCTCGCTCAGTTCGTCGCTGCGAATCGACGCGAGGAACTGGTGGGTGAAGCGCTCGACCTCGAACACGTTGCCGTGGTCGTCGATGCGCATCACGGCCCATGGCGTGGCGGGCGGCGGACACGGCTTCAACGCCCTGACCAGGTACGTCTGCTTGTGGCCGCGACGCTCGTGGTGGCCGGCGATGCAGCGCGCGCTGGCCTCGCGTCGGTACTCGCCGACGACGAAGCTGTTGCCGGCGTCATCAAGCCGTTCGACCGCGAAGCCGCAGCCGCAGGCCGCAGCTGGAAGAACCTGGAGGAGCTGAACCTCGAAGGGGAGGTGGACGATCGCGTGCGCGAGTTCGTCGTCGGTCTCGGCCCACAGTTCTGCGTGATCAAACGCGCCGGTGGGCGACTCCCAGTACTGGGCGACGCCGAACTCGAGTCCACAAGGCGCTCGGAGATACCACCCGCGCAGGGGCCCAGGCGGACTGCCCTCAGTCCAGTCGTGCGGATCGTCCTCGATTGAGGGCGGTCCGAGGGCATCGAGATTCACGAGTCGTGTCTTGAGCAGCATGCTCGCGCGAAATGCCGCGACCTGTCGCTTGTGCACGGTGAGCATGTGACAAGGCTAGCGAGCGGTGCTCTCGCAAGCGTGCGGGCCCAGAAGTGGTGCTTCAGGGAGCCAACGGCAGCGAGCTGACGTCGATCGCCTTGAACTCGGTGGTCTTGCCCGCCTCGATGCTCACCGAGAGCACGCGCGACTTGCCGTCGCCGTCGATCACCACCAGCTTGTGCACGCCGGCCTCGATCGGCACCTTCACGAACGGCGTCGAGCCGATCTGATCGCCGTTGAAGAGCACGTTCGCCGCCGAGGGGTTGACGGTGCGCAGCGTGAAGTAGCCGAGCGCTGCCTGCTTGGCACCCTTGCTGTCCTTCACCACCTCGACCGTGCCGTCGGGGTTGGGCTGGCCATCGGTGCCGCTGCCCTTCTTCACGCGCGTCTTTTCCTGCTTGGTCTCGACCGCCGCCTTGAGATCGTTGATCTGCTTCTCGAGCTCTTCGATCTTCTTGGTGTTCGCGGCGCCCGTCGCCTGGCCCTGCTGCGCGGCGAGCTTGAGCGAGCGCTGCTCGGCTTCGAGGTAGTCGAGCTGCTTCAGGTCGGCCTCGAGCTGGGCGAGCATCGCCTGGCGATCGGGGTCGTTCATCTGCGCCTCGATCTCGGCCTGGCGCTTCTTCTCAGCCTCGATCTCGGCCTTCTGCTTTTCCTTGTCGATCAGCCACTGCGGCTTCTCGGTGTCGTTGCCCGGCTGCGCGACCTCGATCTTCTTCGGGCCGGTGTCGACGGGAATGGGGTCTTCGTTGAGCTTGCTGAAGGTGTCCTTCAGCGGGCCCGCGACGACCGCCCAGCCGAGGCCAGCGAGCACGATCAACACCACCAGCACCGCGACGAGCCCGCCGAGGCCGCCCTTCTTGTCGCCTCCGGCCTTGCCCGTCTCTTCGGCCGCCGAGGTGGCCGCGGGAGGAGGAGGCGGCTCGGGCGGCTTTTCCTTCACCTGCGGCAGCTTCATCTGCG
Source organism: Myxococcaceae bacterium (assembly GCA_046351675.1). Classification (GTDB taxonomy): domain Bacteria; phylum Myxococcota; class Myxococcia; order Myxococcales; family Myxococcaceae; genus Archangium_A. The sequence continues at coordinate 43,119 of JAXLYB010000006.1, read as the reverse complement.
ACTTGCTGCGCGGCGGGAGCGTGGCGTCGAGATCGTCGCCGCCCTTCTTCGCGAACGGTGACTTCGTGTCGGGGCGAACGGTCTCTTCCTCGACGTTCACCTTCTGCAGCTTGTGCGAGCTCTTGCCGACCTGCGGGAGCGAGCGGCTCGACGGGTTCGAGACCGGCTTGCCCGAACCGGTCACCTTCGGCAGCCGCGCACTCGAGCCGCTGCTCTTGAGCCCCGGCCGCGGGTTCGGCGTGGCGGTGCTGCGCTGCGCGGCGGGGCGATCGCCCGTCTTCTTCGCCGGCTTCTGCTCGACCTCGCGCTCGTCGGTGGTCAGGCCCTGCGCGGCCTGCTTCATCTCGGCTTCGTCGCTCTGCGCGTCCTTCGCCGCTTCCATCAGCGAGCGGGTGATGGCGATCTTGTCTTCGAAGAGCTGCGCCATGAACTCGGCGACCTGCTCGTCTTCGAAGAGATCGGGGCAGTTCTGCTCGATGGCGCGCGCGAATTCCTTGCCGGTGGCGAAGCGCTGCTCGCGCTTCTTGCTGAGCGCCTTCAAGACCACGTCGGACAGCTCGGGCGTGCAGTACGGGTTGATCGTCGCGGGCGGCGTGGCCTCGCCGTCGACGATCTTGAGCATCATCGCGGCGTCGGTCGGCGCGGTGAACAGGCGATCACCGCACAGCATCTCGTGGAACATCACCGCGGTGGCGAACAGGTCGGTGCGGCCGTCGAGCGGCTCGTTGCGCACCTGCTCGGGCGACATGTAGCCCGAGGTGCCCTTCACCACGCCGATCTGCGTGCGGTTCAGACGGCCGCGCGCCTTGGCGATGCCGAAGTCGATGACCTTCACCTGCCCCTGCCAGGTGATCATCACGTTCTTCGGGCTCACGTCGCGGTGCACGACGCCCAGCTGCTGACCGGTGCCCGGGTCGACGAAGGAATGCGCGTAGTGGAGCCCGAGGCAGGTGTCGCGAATCACGCGCGCGGCGAACCCGACGGGAATGGCGAGCTCGCGCTTGGCGGCGCGCTTGATGGTCTGCTCGAGGTTCTGGCCGGCGATGAATTCCATCGCCAGGTACAGCTCGTCGCGCTCTTCGCCGAGGTCGAAGACCTGGCCGATGTTGGCGTGGTTGAAGGCCGCGGTGATGCGCGCCTCGTCGAGGAACATCTTCACGAACGAGTCGTCGGCCTTCACGTCGGGCAAAATCTGCTTGAGCGCGACGTACTTCTTGAAGCCGCCCGGGCCCGGCAGGTACGCGAGGAACAACTCGGCCATGCCGCCCACCGACAGGCGCGTGATGATCTCGTACTTGGCGACGCGACGACCCGAGTTCAGGTCGTTGGAGGACTTCGCCGGCATGGGTGGCGGAACCCTACCACCCGTCAATCAAGGCGTCGTCACCTTCCAGAGCAGCCAGGGCCGCTGGTCCTTGACCGAGCAGGTGGTGGTCTCGTAGCGGCCGCTCGACACGTTGAGGAAGTGGTAGCGCACCGCCCCGGCGAGCAGCTCCCCTTCCTTCCCGGGCAGCAGCTCGAGGGAGTCGGGGCCACCTGCCTTGAAGACGAGGGGGAAGAAGAGCTGGCGACCGCAGGCGTCCTGCGTGCACCCCGCTGCAACCGTACCGTCGGTGATGGAAACGGGCGTCAACTCGGCGGCGGTGAAGGCGCGTTGTTCCTGCGCCATGTCGGCGGCGAAGAGCAAATCGTTGGTCAGGGCGTCGCGCACCGTGACCGCCCGCGAGGGCACGTCGGCCCCGTCGTCGGTCAGCAGCACCTTCACCATGCCCCCCGAGACGATGGGCACGCCGACGCCGAGCGGGAGCTTCACCTGCACGCGGCCGGTCAGCATCTCGCCGGCGACGGTGCCGGGGCGGCTGAACGAGAGGAGCAGGCTGCCCGACTGGTAGACCGCCGAGGTGAGCGTGCCGGTGCCGGCGAACTGTTTGCCGGTCGCGCCGCGCGCGGTCTGCTCGAAGAAGCCCATGTTGTCGGGGCTGGCGACGAGCAGCACCCAGTCGCTGCCGAGCGTGGGGAATTCGTTGGCCGGGCAGCCGGTGGTGCACGCGCCGTCGAAGCACAGCTCGTTCACGCCCTTGCAGTCTGCGTTGGTGGTGCAGGCCGAGCCGCGCGCGGGGCTGATCTCGACGGTGAGATCCTGCGGGGCGAAGGTGCGCGTGGTGCAGTCTGACTGGAGCGCGACCAGCGAGCCCTCGCCCACGCCGCCGTCGTCGAAGCGCACACCGGTCGGCTTCTGCACGTTGAAGCACAGCTCGAGCGTGAAGGGCTCGTTGAGCGGCGCGTTGGCCTGGTCGAGGCACGCCTCGGTGCTGCAGTTGGAAAAGCCGTTGAGCTGCACCACGCCGTCCCAGGTGCGCTCGGCGCTCGAGCCGGGGTCGATCTTCCTCACCTTCGGCACGCCCGCGTCGGGGCAGGTGCACGAAGACGCGCTGCAGATGTTGCTGCAGAAGCGGCACTGGCAGGCGAGATCGTCGAAGGCGAAGAGCTGCCCGCTGACGTCACGCTTGATGGTCAGCCCGAGCTTGCCGCCGCTCTGATCGACGTAGATCGGCGCGCGCGTGGTGTTGATGACGCGCAGGGTCACGGGTTGGGGCGTCGCGGGACTGCAGCGGCACCCGCTCACCAACGTGAGCGACACGACGAAGAGGATGGAAATCGGACGCATGTGGGGCGTGGATGTCGTAGGTCTGACGGACGGGGATGGCAACGGCGGCGAAGGGTTCCAGTGATCGAAAGGGTTGGCTCGTGCACCCAAGGCTTGCATGAGGAAGGCCACGTCGATCATGGTGCACCCTGTGACCCGCGGCCTCTCCCTCTGCGCGCTCGTCGCCCTCTTGTTGCCGGCATTGAGCGCTTGCGATCCCGTCGGCCGTGAAAACGGCCGGGGCTCGGCCGTGCCCGACGTGGCGCCCCCGATCCTCTCGCCAGTGGAGATCAAGCCGCCGCGAATCAACCGCACCACCGTGAACCGGGTCGAGCTGATCGACCCGCCGAAGGTCGACTCGATCCAGGTCGATCAGCTGAAGCAGTCGGACGGCGTGGTCGACATCTTGTGGGTGATCGACGACTCCGGCTCGATGACCAACGAGCGGCGCACGCTGGTCGGCAACTTCGATCGCTTCGTGCAGGAGCTGCTCGCGCTGCAGGTCGACTTCCAGATGGGCGTGACGTCGATCGTGTTCGCCGACAAGGGCCAGCTGCGCGGCACGACGAAGATCATCACCAAGACCACGCCCAACGCGCGCACCGTCTTCGAGTCGAACACCACCTTCCCCTCTTCGCGCTCGCGGTGGGAACAGGGCCTGCGCATGACGCAGTTCGCGCTGAGCTCGCCCAACATCGACCCCGGGCAGCCGAACTTCGGCTTCATCAGGCCCAACGCGGCGCTGGCGGTGATCGTGGTCACCAACGAAGACGACTCGAGCTTCGGCGAGACCGACTACTACGCGCGCGTGTTCCGCGGCCTGAAGGGCAAGGGCAACGAGAACCTCTTCAGCTTCTCGATCATCGGCGGCACCATTCCCAACGGGTGCGTGCCTCCGGGTGAGACGGGCCTCTATGGCAGCACGGCCGACCCCGCGGTGCGCTACGCGGAAGTGGCCACCAAGACCGGCGGCATCATCGGCAGCATCTGCGACGCGAGCTTCGAGCAGACGCTCATTCGCATCGCGCAGGCGCTCAACACCTTGAAGCGCGTGTTCCCGCTGACGCTCCCGCCGATCGCCAACTCGATCCAGGTCAGCGTCAACGGCACCGTGATTCCGCAGGACCCGGTGAACGGCTGGCAGTACCGGGCCGACACCAACTCCGTCGTCTTCCTCGGCAACTACGTTCCCCCTCCCGGAGCGACGGTGCAGCTCCGCTACGCGTACACCCGCCCATGAGCGCCTTGCGAATCGTTCAGCTCGGGGTCTTCGTGGCGCTGCTCTCGCTGAGCGCCTGTTCGCGCAGCGCGCTCAACCCCACGTGCCCCAACGGCTACACCGACAACCCCGACGGCGGCGCGACGTGCGTGTGCCAGACCGACGAGGGCTGCCCGACCGGCTTCCGCTGCGAGGCGTCGGTGTGCGTGTGCCGCGGCACCGAGTGCTGCCCGGCCGGCTACGAGTATTCGAGCGATTCCGAGTCGTGCGTGTGCCACGCGTCGGAATGCTGCCCGCGAGATCACCGCTGGCTGGCCGACGAGAAGAAGTGCGTGTGCGACCAGGCTGACTGCTGCCCCGACGGCTACGCGTTCAACGAGATGTCACGCGCGTGCGAGTGCGCGGGCGACTCGTGCTGCCCCATCGGCTTCGCGTGGAACGGCGACAAGAAGCGCTGCGACTGCGCGTCCGACGCGTGCTGCCCGGTCGACTTCCGCTTCGACGCGCGCAGCGGCGACTGCGTGTGCACCAAGACCGAGTGCTGCCCGACGAGCTACGAGTACGACCCCTCGCTCGGCGCGTGCGTGTGCGTCGGCGCCAGCTGCTGCCCGCCCGGCTTCCAGCGCGGCCCCGACAACCGCTGCGTGTGCATCAACAACGCGAGCTGTCCCGCCAACCAGGTGTGCGACACGGCGTCGGGCTCGTGCAAGTGCACCAGCAACGCGGGCTGCCCGGCCAACAACTTCTGCAACTCGCTGGGCTACTGCCAGTCGTTCGCGTCGTGCACGAGCAACCTCGACTGCCCGAGCGGCACGTTCTGCGACATCACCACCACCAGGTGCATCGCCAACGGCCCGTGCACGCTCGACGAGCACTGCGCGCTCGACAACATCTGCAGCACCGCCACCCTCCTCTGCCGCGCCGGCTGCCGCGACGACAGCGACTGCGCGCCGAAGAACTCGTGCGTGAACGGCGCGTGCACCTTCTTCTGCCGCGACAACACGTTCTGCCCGGTGAACCAGTTCTGCAACCGCACCAACGGCACCTGCGCCACGCGCCCGGGCCGGCTCGACTGCAACAGCTGCACGCCGGGCGTCGAGTGCGCGACCAACGTCTCGTGTCTGACCTTCGTGACCGAGGGCCAGACGATGAGCTTCTGCGGCAGCGACTGCACCACCGACGCCGACTGCCCGTCGGGCTTCGACTGCGGCGGGGTGATCTTCAGCTGCAGCGGCGGCGGCACCTGCCCTGCGCCTCCTGGCGGAGGCACGGCGACCTGCAACTCGTTCAACGTCGAGAACGAGAGCGGGCCGCAGTTCTACTGCTCGGGCGCCGACGGCCTGCCGATCACCTACAAGAAGTCGTGCGCGCCGAGCTCCGGGTTCTGCCCCGCGATCGCCGCGCCCTGAGCCTTCAGCTCTTGAGCGTCAGCCCCACCTTGTAGAGCTCGCCCGACGACCAGCCGCTGCGCCGCGCGAGCTCTCCGCACAACGTCTTGAGCCGCTCGCCCCCCTCGAGGCCGTGGCGGAGCGCCCGGGTCACCTCTTCCTGCGACCAGCGCGCGTCACCGACGCGGCCCTCAATGAGCACCACCACCTCGCCGAGCACCTCGGCGGTGGCGTAGCGGGCGGCGAGCGCGTCGAGCGTGTCGCGGGCGAATTCCTCGTGCAGCTTGGTCAGCTCGCGGGCCACCACTGCCCGGCGCGGCCCCAACCACTGGCTCAAGTGCGCGAGCGTCTCGCCCAGCCTGCGCGGCGATTCGTAGATCACCAGCGTCGCCGAGAGGCCCTGCACCTCTTCGATCATCGCCTTCGCCTCGCTCTGCTGCCGCGGGAGGAAGCCGAGGAAGTGGAAGCGCGTGGTCGGCAGGCCGCCCGCCGAGAGCGCCGCGACGAAGGCCGCCGGCCCGGGCACCGGCACCACGCGCACGCCGGCGGCGATGGCCTCGGCGACCAGCTTCTCGCCAGGGTCGGAGATGGCGGGTGTGCCGGCGTCGGTCACCAGCGCGACGTCATCACCCGCTTCGAGCCGCGAGAGGATCGCCTGCGCCCGCTCGCCCTCGGCGAACGCGGGGAGGCTGGTGGTGGGCGTGGCGATGCCAAACCGCTCGAGCAGGCCGCGGGTGTGCCGCGTGTCTTCAGCGGCGATGACCTTCACCGCCTTGAGCACCTCGACCGCCCGCGGCGAGAGATCGCCCAGGTTGCCGATCGGCGTCGCGACCACGAAGAGCTGCCCGGCCATGGCCGTGCGTATACCAGCCTTCAGCAGCCGGCCTCGAAGGCGTCTTCGATCAGCTCGACGTGCCCCTCGCGCCCCCGCCCCACCACCGAGGCGACGTCGAAGCGAATGGCGCGCTGGAAGAGGCGGTGCCGCTGGCAGTACTCGTGCGCCGCCAGCACCACCTTGCGTTGCTTGCCGTGCAGCACGCTGGTCGCGGGGTCACCCCACGTGTCGGTGGCGCGCATGCGCACCTCGACGAAGACCAGCTCGAGCCCGCGCTCGGCGACGATGTCGAGCTCGCCGCGGCGGCAGCTGACGTTGCGATCGCGGATCACGTAGCCGAGACGCTCGAGGTGCTCGACCACCAGCTGCTCGGCCTGGTCGCCGGTCTTGCGGCGCCACGCCCCTTCTCTCCTCAGTTGTTCGCTCATCTCGGCCCCCTGGTGACTCAGGCCGAGCGCTCAGATGGCAATCGGAGCGTCGACCAGGGCGGCATTCTGCCCGCTGCCACTGACATGCAGCACCTGGGTCAGGGTGCCGAGGTGCTTCACCATGCGGCCGAAGAGGGGCGCCTTGGTGGCGTCGAGCACGGTGTTGAAGGTGTCTTCGATCACCACCGGCAGCTTGTGCGAGGCGGCGGCCTTCTCGATCACCGTCAGCCGCAGCGCGAGGAAGAGGAGGTCGAGATCCTTCCCCGGCAGCTCGCGGGCGTTGATCTGGCGGCCGGGCGCGTCGACGGTGGCGTGGCCGTCTTTGTCGAGCGTGATGCCGTGGTAGCGGCGATCGGTCAGCGCGGTGAGGTACTGCACCGCGCGGTCGTGCAGCACGCTCCACAGCGAGGGCACGTCGGTGGTGAAGAGGTCGGTTGCCAGCAGCATCAGCGGCGGGCACGGATCGTCGAAGGCCGATTCGGGCGCGGTGGGCACGGGCGCGAAGCCGGAGCCCGACGGGGTGCTCTTCGGCGGCGCCGGGGCCGGCGCGGGAGCCGGTTCCTTGATGCGGGCGATCTCGCGCTCGATGTCGCGCACGTCGCGGATGTAGCCACCCGACATCGAGAGCAGTTCCTGGTTGAGCTTTTCCTGTTCCCGCTTGAGCTTGCCGACGCGCTCGCTGATGGCGACGAACTCGGGGTCGGCCTTGATGGCGCCGATCTGCCCTTCGAGCTCGGTCACGCGGGCCAGCAGCTCGCCCTTCTTGCCCATGAAGCCCAGGAACTCCTCGACGTTCGCGGTGCCGGTCTGCTCGAAGGCCTGCTTGAGCACCATGGTCGCGAGCTGGAAGTCGTCCATCAGCTTCTTCTCGCGGGTGATCAGCACCTCCGACTTGCCGCCGCGCCGCGAGGCCGCCTGGAGGTCTTCGATGTGGCGCAGCGCGAAGAGGGCCGCCAGCGAGAAGGGGATCATCGCCGCCAGCGACAGGAAGCGCAGCGAGCCCTCGAGGAACGCGGCGCCCACGTAGAGGCCGATGGCGAGGATCAGCGACGCGAGGAACTGCTGGTTCTGCATCAGCGGCGGCGGGGGCGCGACCTGCTGCTCTTCGACCAGCCGCATTTCCTCGCGCACGCGCTCGAGCTGTTCCTTGTGGCGCGCCTCGTCCTGCGGGTGGCGCTGCGCACGGGGGAGGATGTCGGGCGGCAGCGTGCCCAGGCGTTGATCGAAGGCGACCAATTCCTGGCGCGCGGCGGCGAGCTGGTGCTCGAGCCCATCGGCCGCCTTGGTGCGGTTCTCGACCTCGTAGAGCTCGGAGTTGACCCCGTCGAGGCGGAACTGCACCTCGGCCGCGCGCTTGGCGGTCTCCAGTTCTTTCAGGAGCTCGGGCAGCTTCGCCGCGTCTTCGGGGCTGGGCCCGGCGCTCGCGCCACCGCCGCCGCTCGCACCGTCCATGTTCCAGCTGCTCACCACGCGGGGGAGCGACTTCATCGAGGTGCTGGTGCCGCCGGGCGACGACGGGCTGCTCGAGGGGGCCTTCGGCCGGCGCGTCGGCAGCTGCGGCCCGGTGATGGTGAAGAGCTGTTCCCACGTGGTGCGCGCGGGGAAGCCGGCGCCCGAGCGCAGGGCCTGGCCCATCTCGGCCGATTCCTGCGAGATGACCTCGAACTGGTTGGTGGCGCGGTTGAGCTTGTGCAGCCCGCCGGCGCCGCCCAGGTCGCGCACGATGCGCCACACCGAGCCGTCGTTGCCCTGGATCGAGAGGCCCGCGCGCCCGGACTTCTGGCCAGGCGCGAGGTAGGCCGCGTCACCGCCACGCCCGTCGGGGAAGGCCAGGGCCACGATGAGCCCCGCCACCGGTGCAGGCAGATCGGAAGGACTTTTGAGCGCGCTGTAGCCGGGCTTGAGGGCGAGGCGAATCGAAGGTGAGAACCCCCGAACGGCCTGCGCCGCAAGCTCCAGGAAGATCATTTCCCCTCGATCTTCTCAGCGAATCAACGATGAGTGAACGATTACTTCGTGGCGGCGGCCGGGGCGGCCTCGGCCGTGCCGGTCTCGTCGAGCGCCTCGAGGCGGGCGGCCTTGCCCCGCAGGGTGCGGAGGTAGAAGAGGCGGCCGCGGCGCACGTCACCGCGCGAGACGACGTCGATCGACTCGTAGCGGGGCGAGTGGAGGGGGAAGATGCGCTCGACGCCGACGCCGAACGACATCTTGCGAACGGTGAAGGTCGCGTCGACCGAGCCGCCGGTCTTGCGAATCACGACGCCCTCGAACGCCTGCGAGCGCTCCTTCTCGCCTTCCTTCACCTTCCACCACACGCGCACGGTGTCGCCGGCGCGGAAGTCGGCGAGGTCCTTCCGCAGGTTCTGCGAATCGACGAATTGAAGAGCAGCGTTGCGCATGACTTTCGAACTCCAAAAAGAGAGATGTACGGCGAAAGAGGGGCGCACCTACCAAACCCGTCCCACCGCTGCAAGGGCGCTGCTTGACGGGGTGGTGGGTGGCGGCATAAGGGCGCCCCTGTTCGCGGGCGAACGCTTCGACTTCGGGGCTCACCATCGGGGTGAGATGCCGGGTGAAGCAGGGACCTGCGGGCAGGCATCTACACACAGGATCACGATTACATGGCGCTCCAGGTTCAGAAGCTCGAGGCGAAGTCGCGTACCGGCGCAGGCAAGGGCTTTGCCCGCCGCACCCGTCAGGAAGGGCTGATTCCCGCTTGCGTGTACGGCAAGCACATGGAGAAGCCGCTCAACATCGCGCTCAACGCGAAGGCGCTGCGCGCGGCGGTGCAGACCGAGAAGAAGCTCAACACGCTGATCGGCCTGACGGTCGACGGCAAGGAGCACACGGTGCTGCTCAAGGAATACCAGCTCGACCCCGTGTCGAAGGATCTCCTGCACGCCGACTTCATCGACGTGCGCGAGAACGAGCAGGTGAAGGTGAAGATCCCGCTCGTGCTGACCGGCAAGGCCGCGGGCACGCTCGAGGGCGGCATTCTCTCGCAGATGCGCCGTGAGCTCGAGGTGTGGGCGCTCCCCGGTGCGATTCCGCTCAGCATCGACATCGACGTGACGCCGCTGAAGATCGCGCAGGCGCTGCACATCAACGACGTGAAGCTCCCCACCGGCATCACGGTGAAGACGCACGTGAACTTCACCATCGCGGTCGTCACCGCGCCGGAAGTCGAGAAGGTGGTCGAGCCGGTGGCGGCGGCGCCGGGCGCGGCTCCTGCGGCGGGTGCGGCTCCTGCGGCGGGCGACGCGAAGGCGGGCGACGCGAAGGCGGGCGATGCCAAGGCGGGCGACGCGAAGGCGGCTCCTGCGGCGGCGGCCAAGGCCCCGGCCAAGAAGTAAGCTCTCTCTTCAGACACCCCCTCTGCGCAATCTGGTGTGGAGGGGGTGTCGTCTATCTGGCGCATGAAAATCCTGTGCGGGCTGGGCAACCCCGGCCGTCAGTACGAGCAGAACCGGCACAACGTCGGCTTCATGGTGATCGACCTGCTGGCCGCGCGGTGGAAGCTCGCGTTCACCAGCCACAAGTTCGACGCCGAGCTCGCGCAGGGCAGCGTCGGGGGCGAGAAGGTGCTGCTGCTCAAGCCGCAGACCTTCATGAACCTCTCGGGCCAGGCGCTGGGCGGCGCGGCGCGCTTCTACAAGGTGCCGGCGGGCGACGTGCTGGTGGTGCACGACGAGCTCGACCTGCCGTACGCGAAGCTGCAGCTGAAGGTCGGCGGCGGCACCGGTGGGCACAACGGGCTCAACTCGATTCGCGAGTCGTGGGGTGAAGAGGCGTACGTGCGGCTGCGCTTCGGCATCGGCAAGCCGCAGGGCCCGAACCCCAAAGAGCGCGTCATCGGCCACGTGCTCGGCGATTTCTCGGGCGAAGAACGCCCCACGCTGCCAGATCACCTCGCGCGCGCGGCCGAGATCTGCGAGGCGTGGGTCAAAGACGGGCTGCAGAAGACGATGAACCGCTTCAACGGCAAGTAGGACAACAACAGACCGGGGAGCCCGACGAGGGCTGAGAGGGCCAGCAGACGGCCGACCCGCTGAACCTGGCTCCCGAAGGGGAGCGGAGGGAGCACTGACGATGGCGAACAAGCGACTGGCAGTCGACGACGCGGCGCTGCAGAAGATCACGCGCGCGCCCTTCCCGCAGTCTTCGAAGGTCTACGTGGGCGGCGTGAAGCACCCCTCGCTGCGGGTGCCGATGCGCGAGATCACGCAGTCCGACACGAAGCACGCCGACGGGCGCGTGACGCACAACCCGGCGATCACGGTGTACGACACCTCGGGGCCGTTCTCCGACCCGACGGTCGACATCGATCTGCGCCGCGGGCTGGCCCCGGTGCGCGAGGGCTGGGTGCGCGCGCGCGCCGACGTCGAGCAGCTGACGGGCTTGAGCTCGACCTACGGCAACGAGCGGCTTGGTGACGGCCGGCTCGAGAAGCTGCGCTTCCACCAGCGGGTCAAGCCGTTCCGCGCGAAGGGCGGCCAGGCGGTGACGCAGCTGGCGGCGGCGCGCGCGGGGAAGATCACCGAAGAGATGGAGTACGTCGCCATTCGCGAGACGCAGAAGCGCGAGCAGGCGTACGCGGGGCAGCACGCGGGCGAGTCGTACGGCGCGGCGCTGCCCAACGAGATCACGCCCGAGTTCGTGCGCGACGAGATCGCCCGCGGGCGCGCGATCATTCCGGCCAACATCAACCACCTCGAGCTCGAGCCGATGATCATCGGCCGCAACTTCCTGGTGAAGGTGAACGCCAACCTCGGCAACTCGGCGGTCACCTCGTCGATCGAGGAAGAGGTCGAGAAGATGGTGTGGGCGATTCGCTGGGGCGCCGACACGGTGATGGATCTCTCGACGGGCCCCAACATCCACGAGACCCGCGAGTGGATTCTGCGGAACTCGCCGGTGCCGATCGGCACGGTGCCGATCTACCAGGCGCTCGAGAAGGTGAACGGCCGCGCCGAAGACCTCACGTGGGAACTCTTCCGCGACACGCTCATCGAGCAGGCCGAACAAGGCGTCGACTACTTCACGATTCACGCCGGGGTGCGGCTGCCGTTCGTGCCGCTCACCGCGAAGCGCGTCACCGGCATCGTCTCGCGGGGTGGCTCGATCCTCGCGCGCTGGTGCCTGGCGCACCACCGCGAGAACTTCCTGTACACGCACTTCGAAGAGATCTGCGAGATCATGAAGGCGTACGACGTGAGCTTCTCGCTCGGCGACGGCTTGCGGCCCGGCAGCATCGCCGACGCGAACGACGAGGCGCAGATGGCCGAGCTGAAGACGCTCGGTGAGCTCACCCAGGTCGCGTGGAAGCACGACGTGCAGGTGATGATCGAGGGCCCCGGTCACGTGCCGATGCAGCGCATCCGCGAGAACATGACCGAGCAGCTCAAGCTCTGCCACGAGGCGCCGTTCTACACGCTGGGCCCGCTCACCACCGACATCGCGCCCGGGTACGACCACATCACCTCGGGCATCGGCGCGGCGCTCATCGGGTGGTTCGGCACCGCGATGCTCTGTTACGTGACCCCGAAGGAACACCTGGGCTTGCCCGATCGCGACGACGTGCGCGAGGGCGTGGTGACCTACCGCATCGCGGCGCACGCGGCCGATCTCGCCAAGGGGCACCCGGGGGCGCAGCAGCGCGACAACGCGCTCAGCCGTGCGCGCTTCGAGTTCCGGTGGATGGACCAGTTCGCCCTCTCGCTCGACCCGGAGAAGGCGAAGGAGTTCCACGACGAGACCCTGCCCGCCGACGGCGCGAAGACGGCGCACTTCTGCTCGATGTGCGGCCCGCACTTCTGCTCGATGAAGATCACCGGCGACGTGCGCGCGCTGGCCGATCAGCAGGAAGGCCTGGCCGCGAAGGCCGACGAGTTCAAGCGCTCAGGCGGCGCGATCTACGGGTGACGGAGGCGACGACGCGGGTTGGTTCGCCGCGATCGGCAGCCGAATGGTGAAGGTCGCGCCGCGGCCCGGCCCCTCGGACTGCGCCTCGATGTCGCCGCCCACGCGCTTGACGATGCCGTAGGCGGCGGTGAGGCCCAGGCCGATGCCCTTGCCCACCCCGCGGGTGGTGAAGAAGGGCTCGAACACGCGGCGGTGGTGCTCGCGGGGAATGCCGACACCCTCGTCGCGCACCACCACCGTCACCCACTCGTCGGTCTGCGCGGTGCGCACCACGATGCGTTCACGGCGGGGCGTCGCCTGGCGCGCGTTGCGCAGCACGTGGCCGAGCACCTGGTCGAGCTGCAGCGGCGGAATGTCGGCGAGCAACGTCGCCTCGAGCTGCATCACCACGTTCTGCGGCGCTTCGCCCAGCTCGGCGCGCGCGACGCGGGTGACCGAGGCGTTGACGTTGGCGGGCTCGCGCTTGCCGATCTCGAGCCGCGAGAGCTCGCGCAGGCCCTTCACGATGTCACCCACGCGGCGGGCGCCGTCGAGCGACTCGTCGATCATCTCGAGGCCGTCTTCGAGCTGGCGCAGGTCGGGCGGAGCGCCGCGCGCGAGTGACGCCAGCGCGTCTCCTTCACGCTGGCCGCGGGCGTGCTCGAGGGCGTCGCTGAGCGTTTCCAGCGGGGTGCGGAGCTCGTCGATCAGGCCGCGCAGCGAGCGCAGGTTCGAGGTGACGAAGCCGAGCGGGTTGTTGATCTCGTGCGCCGCGCCGCTCGCCAGCTGGCCGACCGCGGCGAGGCGCTCGCTCTCGCGCAGCCGCTCGGTGAGCAGGGTCGACTGCGTGATGTCGTGGTACGTCGCGACGAGCAGCCGGCTGCCGGGGTCGTCGGACATCCAGTAGCCGTGGAAGCGGAAGAACGCGTTGCGCCCGGTGGGATCGGTGGTGGCCAGCTCGGCGTCGAGCGCGCGGCCCCGCCCCTCGGCGATCGGGCACTGCGGGCACGGCGTGTCGCGGCGCGCGAAGACCTGGTGGCACTTGCGGCCGGGCAGTTCCTTCACGCCGAGGCCGACCGCGCGCGCGTACGCCTGGTTGGTGCGGCGAATCTCGTAGCCGTCGATGAGGGCGATCGGCGCGTCGATGGCGTCGAAGGTGCGTTCCCATTCCTGCTTGGCGCGGCTGATCATCTCGGTGCGCTCGCGCACCTTCTTCTCGAGGTCGACGTTCGCCTCGATCACCTGCTTCTGCGAGGTGCGCAGCGCGGTGGTGATCTGCGCGTTGTGCACGGCGATCGCGACGTGCGGGGTGAGGTGCACCAGCCGCTCGAGGTGCACCGGAGAGAACGGGCGCACCGAGGTCGAGCGCACGGCCATCAGCACGCCGAGCACGTCGCCCCCGAGCACCAGCGGCGCAGCGACGATCGAGCCGGTCTGGAAGCCCGACTGCTTGTCGGCGGTGCGATCGAAGTCGGGGCAGTTCTGCGCGTCTTCGACGAGCCGCGGCCGCGCCTCGACGGCCACGCGCCCGGCCACGCCACGCCCGCGCGGGAGGTGGATGCGCTCGAGCCGATCGCTCGCGTCGCCGGCGACGGTGTCGATGTACAGGCCGCCGCTCGAGGGCTCGATGAGCAGCAGGCTCGCGCCGTCGGCCTCGCAGAGCTCGCGGGTCTTGTTCATCGCCATGCTGGTCAGCGCCGGCAGGGTGAACTGCTCGGCGATCACCTGGGCGAACTCGCTGATGCGCGACTCGATGCCGCTGCTGATGCCGGTCAGGCGCCCCTGCGCGCGGAACACGGCGGCCACCAGCTCCGAAGGCCGGGTGACGCAGTCGACCTCGGGGATCACGTCGGGCCCGCGCGCGCCGAGGAGAACCAGCTGGGCGCCGCTCGCCTTGAGGCGCTCGAGGAAGAGCCGCAGCCCCGGCCGGCGATCGGTGATCACCACGCGGCAGGCACCCTGCTCCACCATCGGGAGGACTTCCGCCTCGTTGACGCGGGCGTGACTCAAGCGCCAGGCGACGAGCACCTCGCGCGTGCGATCAAACAGCTCGCCCTCGCCCACCACCACGAGACAGTCCAGCCGGTCTGTCGACGCAGCCGGCATGGGGCCTCACGAAGCGAGCTTCACCGTGACCTGCCCCTGGCGGTCGTCGTCGTCGATCAGCACGAAGCCTTCGGCGTCGCGCACCACGTGGGCGATGCCAGGGTGTTCCTTCTCGAGGTTCTTCATCACGTCGTACTGGCGGCGCACCATCGCCAGCAGGCGGCGGTTTTCCCGCTCGAGCTCGAGCTGCTCGAACGCGAGGAAGAGCGTCACCTTGAGCTCGGTGTCGTCCCACGGCTTGGTGAGGAACCGGTAGATCGAGCCCTGGTTGATGGCGTCGATGGCGGTCTGCATGTCGGCGTGGCCGGTCAGCATCAGGCGCACGGCGTCGGGGTAGCGATCGCGCACGATCTTCAGGAACTCGAGGCCCGTCATGTTGGGCATCAGGTGGTCGCTGATCACCATGTCGATCGGCACCTTCTTGAGCACCTCGAGGCCCTCGGCCGGCTCGCCGCCGAAGTGGAGCTCGTACCCTTCCTTGCGCAGGCTGCGGCGCAGGGCGTGGCGCACGTTCTCTTCGTCATCGACGATCAGGATTCGCTTCGGTTGCGGGTCGGACATGGCGTTCTCCGTTGGTTCAGTCGTTCAAGGGCGGTGCCACGCGATCAGCGCGTGGTTGCGGGGCTCTGGGTGGCGGAAGGCTGGGGCGACGGTGTCGCGGGGGTCGCGCGGGACTCGCGCAGCAGGCGGAGCACCTCGGCCCGACGGGCCGGCTCGAGGTGGAGCACGCGCACCCGCGCCCCTGCCCGCGTGACCAGCACGGTCTCGCCCGCGCGCGGAACCGGCTCGTGCACCACGACCTGCTCGAGATCGCCGAGACGTCCGCCGGGCACGATCACCGCGTCGAGCGACGCGCACTGGCCCTTGAGGCACTCGACCGGGGCGAGGCCGAGCCGCGTGAGGATCAGCCCCGGGCGGCCGGGGTGCACGAAGCTCTGGCGTTCTCCGACGGTGACGAGCGCGACGTCGGCGGCGGAGGTCGTCTCTTCGGGCTCCCCGGCGAGCACCACCATCGGGGCGAGCGCGGCGCCGATCACCAGCGCGCGCACGGCCAGGCGGCGGCGGCGGTGCGACGCGGCGCGCGCGAACAGCGCCAGCGCGAAGGCGAGCACCGCCCAGCTGGTCGACGGCCCGGCCGCGCTGCAGCCCTGAGCGGGGAGCATCGGCGTGGTGACCACCGGCTTGACGGGGTCGGCGTAGAGCGAGAGGAGCCCGTCGCGATCGTCCTGCTTGAGCTGGCGCTTGATGAGCTCGCCCGGCGGCGCCGAGGGGAACATCACGAGATCGTCTTCGCCGTCGTTGTGCATCAGCCCGAGCACGTGGCCCAGCTCGTGGGTGATGGTGTTCTGCACGTCGTCGAACACCTTGCCGTCGCTCGGAGAGCCGTCGAGCACGCGGAACTTGTGCGCCTCGGCGTTGAAGGCCACGTCGGCGTCGAGGATCTCGTTGGTGCGCGCGTTGAGGGTCACCAGCGTCACCGCGAGCGCCTTCTCGGAATACGGCCAGTCGTCGAGCACGATCACCGAGTTGGTGTTGTCGGTGGCGCCCACCACGTAGCCGATGGCCTTCGCCGCGCCGACCACCGAGGTGACCTCGAGCGCGGGCGTGGCCTCGTCGACGTGGGCGATCGCGCGCTGCACCGCCGAGATGGCGCCGGTCGCGTGCAGCTCGTCGTCGAGCGAGGCGTCGATGGTGAGGGTGGCGCGACCCACCCAGCGCACCACGTCTCCTTCGGAGTCAGTGCGCAGGTCCCACGCGAAGGCGGGCAGCGCGAGCGTCAGGGCAACGAGCGTAGCGAGGTGGGACCGCATGAGCAGACCTCCGCCCGGCAGCTTCAGCAGCGCGCGTGCCACCACCGTTTCCGAGCGTGCGGGCGGCGTGAGTCGAGGTCACCCTCGCCAGCTGGGACGAGCGGGACCCGGCACGGGTGCGGCGTCGCATCGATGACTCGCCATCGACCTGACGCCGCGCCATGGTGCGAGCGCATGAGAGCGACGCTCAACGCGTTCGGCGAGGCCGATCACGATGCCCTCGACCCACTGTGCGAGGCGCTCGGCGTCGACGCACGCCGAGCCGGGGTGCTCGACCTCTCGATCGACGGGCGCAAGGTGAGCGTGTCGATCGGCAACCGCGAGCAGTGGGACACCAGCCGCACGCGAGTGACGGTGCAGACCCGGCTGCGCGCCGAGGTGAACGTGTTCTTCGAGCGTGGCCGCGCGGTGAGTGACGAGGCGCGGAAGAACCCGCCGTCGATCGTGCTGCGCCGCGAGGTCGCCGCCGACGTCGCCGACAAAGACCGCGGGCTGGTGAAGGAGCTGCAGACGGGGTTCGCCGGCTTCGATCACGCGGTGTTCATCGACCACGACGCGACCGACGCCGACGCGCGCCGCGTGCTCGCGAAGGAAGCCACGCGCCAGGCGGTGATCGCGCTCATCGACCAGGGCCTCACCGTGCACTGGGGCCTGCGCTCGGTGCGGTTGAGCGTGCCGGTCGACACGGAGCGCCCGCCCGACGCGCGGTACTGGGCGGCGGTGCTCGAAGACGTGCTCATCGCGTCGAAGGCCGGCGGCCTGAGGGACGCGCCGCCCGCGCGCAAGGGTGAGGCGCTGCTGACGGTGAGCATCGTCGCGGCCGCGCTGTCGGCGGTGTGGGCCGCGGTGGCCGATCGCAGCTACCGCGCCGACACCGTGCTCCCGTGGCTGGTGGTGGTGGTGATCGGGGTGATCGTCGCGTTCTTCACGCGCCCCTTCCTCGAGCAGGGCTTCCGCGGGCACTCCGCGTCGGCGAAGTGGTCGGCGGGCGCGACGCTGTGCTGGGCGCTGACGGCGGGCTTCCTCAGCCTCGGTACGCTGCTCACCGCGAACGCGACCTTCGACACGTCGGAACCGCGGGCGCGCCATGGCGTCGTGCTGAGCACCTCGCGGCGCAGCTCGCTCGGCCGCTACAGCGCGCTGGTGCGGTGGAACAACGGCAGCCAGTCGACGATCACCGGCACCGGTTGGTTCGAAGACGGCGAGAAGATCACCGAGGTGCGGCGCGAGGGCGCGCTGGGCTTCGAGTGGAGCTGGATCGAGCAGCGCCGCTGACCGGCTTCAGCCGGGCTCGAAGGTCGACTCGTCGCTGTTGGGCGCGAATGCAGGCGAGTCGGCGGGCGGCTCGCCCAGCCCGAAGGCGCCGCGCAGCACGCGCAGCAGCCGCTCGCTCGCCTCTTCCTCGGCGGGCGTGATGTGCGCCGCGAGCACCTCGCGCAGCAGCTTGCGGTCGGCCTCGAAGTCGACCACCAGGCACGCTCGGCCATCGGCCTGTTCCATCAGCTCGACCGCGCGCACGTCGTCGAAGGGCACCAGCATGGTGCGCGGCTGCCCGGCGATGGGGGTGGTGAAGTCGAGCCGCAGGGTGTTGGTGCCGAAGTTGGCGACGAAGCGCCGCTGACGCACCTCGCGGCGCGAGAGGATCGTCGCCGCCGCGAGCGAGCCGCCGCCCACCACCGCGAGCGCGACGCCGGCGACGAGCTCCGATGACAGCAGCACCGAGCCCACCGTCGCGAGCAGGAACCCGACGCCCGCGATCCACGCCAGGGTCGGCCACCACGTCGAGGGCGGCTTCGGCGTCTCGGCGATCAGCATCGACGGCTCGAAGCGCAGCGCGACGTCGCCCAGCTTCGTGGGGGCGGGGTTCTGCTCGAGCGCGTCGGCGAAGCGAGCCACCGTCGAACCATGCCCCCGAGCGCGAAAAAGCCAAAGGCCCCGAGGATTGCTCCTCGGGGCCTTCGTACCTGGGGACGACCAGGCTTTGTGACCCTGCCGGGATTCGAACCCGGGTTTATGCCGTGAGAGGGCACCGTCCTAGGCCTCTAGACGACAGGGCCAGACACACTGCGTATGCGGAATGTTTGAAGCGGGCGGGCAAGTACGAGAATCGACCTGACCTGTCAACACTCACCGAACAACCGTGAGTGCCGAATGAGCGGCGGAAGGGATTCGAACCCTCGACCCCAAGCTTGGGAAGCTTGTGCTCTACCAACTGAGCTACCACCGCGTGCCGGCCTCAATAGCCGCACCCCGTCTGACGCGTCAACGACTACGAGTCTGACGCGCGGGAAGCGAGCGGCATGACGTAGCCCGCTTTCAGCAGGAAGCTCGCGCTCGCCTGGAAGCCCTCGGCCGGCGGAATTTCCCAACCCAGCGTGTCGGCCACGCGCACCAGCTGACCGAAGCAGGCCGCGACGAACACCCCGTCTTCGGCCGCTTCTTTCGAGACCCCGGCGTCCTTGAGTGCGCGCGCGTCGTCGACGGTCACGGTCTCGGAGCACACCCGCTCGAGGTAGCTGAGCATCGCCTTGAGCTGCGGCGAGATGGGCGCCGTGCGGTGATCGCGGAGCACCGCGTCGGTCGTTTCCTTCCCGAGCTCGACCGACGCGACCGCGCCGTGGGCGTTCGTTCAAAATCGACAGCGATTGAGGTTCGAGACGTAGCTCGCCATCAGCTCGCGCTCGCCGACCGTCCACGGAGACGGCCCGCGCAGCACCGACTGCAACAGCTCGTTGAGCCGATCGCCCCAGAACGCGCGGCGGTAGAGCAGCGTGCGCACCACGTCGGGCACCTGGCGCCGCATCATCACGCGCATCACGCCGAGCAGCAGGCGTTCCTTGAAGGCGTGGCCGTGCGCGACCCGCTCGAGACGAATGGTGCTCAAGACCAGGCCTCGTCGATGGCCGCGAGCGCCTTCACGTGCCGCCGCTTCACCGCGCCGTAGCCCGCGCACAAGATGAGGTCGAACAGCTCGTCGTCAGACATCGCCTTGCGCAGCAGCGCCAGCTCTTCGGGGGTCACCGTCCACGCGGCGCGTTCGACCTTGTCGAGGAGCACCCGCAGGTCGTTCGAGAGCGTCGCTGGCCGGCCGCCCGCGAGCACGGCGGTGCGCACCTCACCCGGGGCCACCCCCAGCACCCCGAGGAGCGTGCGTTCGATGCGCTGGAACAACCCGTCGTGTTTCGCGCGCTTCGACATGTTCGCGGCACCATAGTGTAGAACGCGCGTGCCGTGTCTCACGCGCCGGGCCTCGCGTGTCGAACCATGCGGCGGGAATGGGTGGACATGGGGCCGACGGCCCGCGACGGCAGCGCAACGGGGCAACCGCTCTCGAAGGCCGAGATCGAGCGCCTCTACGCCCGCTACGCACCGGTGGTGTTCCGCCGGGCGCGGCTGCTCGTCGCGCGCGACGCCGACGCCTGGGACGTGGTGCAGGAGGTCTTCGAGAAGATGTTGACGCACGGCTCCAGCTTTCGCGGTGAAGCCCGCCCGATGACCTGGGTGTACCGCGTCACCACCAACGTGGCCCTCAACGCCATTCGCAGCCGCAAGGTGCGCGAGCCGGTGCTGACCGCGGTGCCCGACGAGCCGGCGACCGAGGGCGACCTCGTCGAGACGCGCCAGCTGTTGCGCACCTGGCTGGCCCACCTCACCGAGCGCGAGCTGGAGGTCGCCGCGCTCCTCTACCTCGACGGCCTGACGCAGCAGGAGGTCGCCGACACCCTGCAGCTGAGCCGCAAGACCATCGTGCGCGAGGTCGAGGCGCTGCGTGAGCGCCTGAACGCGATCGGCGCCCTGCCCGCGCGGGAGATCGCATGAGCGCCCCGCATCTCTCCGCCCTCGAGCTCGACGAGATCGCCGCCGAGCTCGCGCCACGCCCGCCGCACCTCGACGACTGCCAGGCGTGCCGTGATCGCCTCGCCGCGTTGCAGCAGGCGAACGCCGCGATCCTCGCGAGGCCCGAAGCAAAGTCACTCGCTGCCCGCCTGGTCGTCCAACACGCCGCCCCACCCGCCCGCCGG
Source organism: Myxococcaceae bacterium (assembly GCA_046351675.1). GTDB lineage: Bacteria > Myxococcota > Myxococcia > Myxococcales > Myxococcaceae > Archangium_A. Next base: position 22,762 of record JAXLYB010000006.1, on the reverse strand, counting down.
GTGCCGCCGGCCATGCTGATCCTCGCGCCGCTCGCCGCGTCGCTGCTGCTCTTCTTCGCGTGGCCCAGGCCCGCGCCGGACACCGAGCGCCTCAAGGGCGCGGCGATCATCGTGCTGCTCGACGCGAAGGGCGAGGTGGTGACGCGCGCGAAGGTGGGCGACCAGCTCGACGTCGCGGTGCGGTTCGACGCCGAGCAGGCCGCGAAGGTCACGGTCTTCGCCCAGACGCCGGGGGGTGAGCGAGCGCAGCTCTTCAGCGGCCAGGTCGAGCCGCGCGACCGCCGCGTGCTCACGAAGGTCGAGGTCACGCCGGGTGACGTCGAGCTGACCGCCGACTTCGAGCGCCCCGGCCAACCGCCGCTCTCGGCGAAGGCGCACCTCGAGGTGCAGTGATGCGCGCGGCGCTGTTCGTCACGCTGTTGATCGCGACCGCGGCGAGCGCACAGGAACGCCGCTTCGCCCTGGCGATCGGCGAGAACCGCGGGTTGGGCAACGAGGAAGCGCTCCGCTTCGCCGAGCGCGACGCGGCGCGGGTGAAGGCGACGCTGGTGGAGGTCGGAGGCTTCGCCGAGGCCGACGTCACGGTGCTCGCCGGCGCCGACGCCGACCAGGTGCGCGCGGCGCTCACCTCGCTGCGCGAGCGCGTGGGCGGCCAGGCCGACCGCCTCTACCTCTACGTGTCGTCGCACGCGTCCGACGGCGCGCTGCACCTGCAGGGCACGACGCTCCCGCTTCAAGAGCTGGTCGACTTCCTCAAGCGGGCGCCGGTGAAGGTCGGCGTGTTGATCGTCGACGCCTGCCAATCGGGCGCGGTCACGAAGGTGAAGGGGCTCAAGCCGGTCAGCGGGCCGGTGACGCGACTCGAGGCGACCGGGGTCGAGGGCCGCGTGCTGATCAGCGCGTCGGGGGCCGACGAGTACGCGCAGGAGAGCGAGGCGCTCGGCGGCAGCACCTTCACGCACTATCTCCTCACGGCGCTGCGCGGCGCGGGCGATGCGTCGCGCGATGGCAAGGTGACGCTCGACGAGGCGTACGGCTGGGCGTGGGCGCGCACCATCGAGGCGACGTTCTCCACGCGCGGCGGCGTGCAGCGCCCGGGCTACTCGGTCGACCTGCGCGGCTCGGGGCAGCTGGTGATGTCGGAGCCGGTAAAGGCCACCGCGCAGCTGGTGCTCGACGTGACGCCGCCGGGCCGCTGGCTGATCGTCTCGGAAGACACCGGCGCCGTCGCCGCCGACCTTGAGAAGGCCGAGGGGCCGCTGCCGCTCGCGCTGGCGCCAGGCGCCTACCGCGTGCAGCTCCGCACGAGGGACTCGGTGCTCGAGCGCCGCGTGCAGGTGCCGGCGTCGGGGACCGCGCGCGTCTCGGGCGAGGATCTCGAGCGCGCGTCGCTGATCCGCGTGGCGCGCAAGGGCGGCGAAGAGATCACGTTGCACCTCTCGGCGGGAGGCGGGGCGACGAGCGGGCTGGTGACCGGGCTCGCGGTGCAGCCCACCGCGGGCGTGCGGCTGCGGCGCGACGGCTACCTCGCCGCCTTCCTCAACGAGGTGAACTTCGACTTCACGTTCCGCCAGGGAACGCCGCTGCAGCAGTCCTTCGCCCAGCTGGAGTTCGAGCTGCGCGCCGGCCTCGGCCACCGCTTCGCGTGGGACGCGGGCAGCCTCTCGCTCGCCCTCGAGCTGGGGCCGCTGCTGGTGCACCAGTCGCAGCTGCCTGATCAGAGCACCCGCACCAGCCTCGGCCTCGTCGGCGCGCTGGCGCTCGAAGGGCGCGTTCACCTCTTCGGGCCGCTCGAGCTCTCGCTGACGGCCATCGGCGGCGGCGCGATGGTGCGCAAGCTCGCGGGGATCGCGCTCGTGCCCCGCCTCTCGCTCTCGGCCGGCCTCGGAGTGACCTTCTGATGCGCGCCAACGCCACACCCCGCCTCGCCGTGATCGCCGGCCTCCTCGCCGCCGGCTGCCTCGACCCGCTCTACGAAGAAGGCGCGCCGCTCACCTCGAGCTGGGTGCTGTGTTGCGTCGGCGGGCAGATCAACACGTGCTTCTGCGCCGAGGCGACGAGCTGCGCGGTGCCCGTCTTCGCGTGCGCCGCGGGGACGTGCTCGGCGACGCCGGTCTGCGTGATGGGCACCGGCGGGGGCGGCACCACCCTCGACGCGGGCACGGGTGCGGGCGGGGGCACCGGCGGTGCGAGTGGCGGCGGGACGGGTGGAGCCAGTGGCGGCGGTCTGGGCGGCGGCACCGGCGGTGGCGCGACCGGCGGTGGCGGAGCGACGGGCGGCGGCGCGACCGGTGGCGGTGGCGCGTCGATCGACGCTGGATTCATCGACGGAGGCACGGGCGGCGGCACCGGCGGCGGCACCGGCGGCGGCACCGGCGGCGGCACCGGCGGAGGTGCAACAGGTGGCGGAGGTGGCGCCACAGGTGGCGGCACCGGCGGAGGAACCGGCGGCGGCAGCGGCTCGACGGGCTTCGAGTTCTGCTGCGTCGACTGGCGCGTCTCGACGTGCGTGTGTCCCACGAGCGGCTGTCTTCACGAGCCCTTCACCGCGTGCCCGGGCGGCGCGTGCGTCGCGGGGAGCGCGAACGCGACGTGTCGCTGACTGTCACCACGACGAGACAACTTGCCGCGAACTCTCAGCTTCTGAGACTTGGTGCGTTTGATCTTTTGGCCGACTTGTGCTCAAGGGTGCGCCCCGTGACGCCCGGTCCACACACCAGACGACGAATCGCGACATGGAGTCCTCGTGTCGCTGCGATCCTCACACTGACCGTTAGTTCGCTGGCAGCCGCGCAGGCGGTGCCGACGATCGGCGGCAACCTGGAAGACAAGAAGGAGAAGGCGCCCTACCACGGCAGCGCGGTCTCCTACGGTCACCAGCTCACCGCGTACAACCCGACGCCCGAGGTGGTCGCGTGGAGCCAGCGCATCGGCCTCACGCCGGAGTTCCACTTCAGCAAGCCGGTCTACGTGCGCGGCCGCCTCTACCTCTCGCAGGAGCTGACGCTCAGCGACACCACCACGCGCCCGCACGAGATCGAGCTGTCGGATCTGTGGGTCGACTTCGTGTGGACCGGTTGGAAGGAGCAGTTCACCGGGCTGCGCGTCGCCGGCGATCTCCGCACCACGCTGCCGACCTCGAAGGGCTCGCAGGCCGCCTCGCGCTGGTTCACGCTCGGCCCGTCGCTGAACGTCTCGCGCAACTTCGAGGTGCTCGCGGGCCTCTCGCTCGTCTACTCGGCGCGCTTCACGTGGCGCTTCAACCAGTACGCGGTGCGCCAGAACCAGGGCGGGCTGATCACCAACTGCCCCGGCCTGGGTCTCCCCGAGGCGTGCATCAACACCGCGACCGGCGCGCGCAACGTGCAGGCCGACATGCTGCACGGCCCGACCGTCTCGTTCAGCCCGCACGAGCGCTTCAACCTCTCGGCCACCTTCCTCATGCAGCACGCGTGGCTCTCGCCGCTCTCGTCGGTGCCCGCACAGTTCGCCAACGTGCCCGAGTTGCAGAACCCGCAGAACACCGTCAACACCCGTGACTTCGTCGCCTTCAGCTTCGGCGCGACCTACACCCCGTGGGACGTCGTGAGCTTCACGCTCGGCGCGTTCACCTTCTCGAACCAGCTCGACACCACGGGCCAATACATCTTCCCGCTGTTCAACCGGAACACCGTCGTCTCTCTCGATGCGACGTTCGACATCGAGGCCGCCGTCTCGAGCTTCACCAAGGAGAAGTCATGAACCGTCTGTCCCGCCTCACGATCGCCTGCACGGCGATCGCGCTCGTCGTTGGCTGCGCGCAGGAGCAGCAGCCCATCAACCGCGTGCAGCCCAACTACTTCGACAAGTCGTTCTTCGTCGGGGCTGACTACCAGGGCGTGCAGGACGACCCGGAGTTCTACTCGCTGTCGACGCTCGTCGACGTCGGCTACGGCGCCGGGCAGGACGGCCTCTTCACCAGCACCTACGCGCAGCCGCTCTCGCGCGTGAAGTGGCAGGTGACCGAAGACCTCCTCATCGCCCGCCTCGCGTACGAGCGCGTGAAGGACTCGGACGGCAAGGGCATCGGCAAGGCCACCACCGACGGCATCGTCGTCGCGGCCTACCCCATTCAGAGCCACTTCGACGTGCGCCGCCAGTACAACCCGTCGACCGGCGAGCAGATGAACGTGATCGAGGAGAACACGGTCGATCGCCCGTGGTTCCAGCGTCAGTTCATCCGCGTCGACTGGTCGAAGAACCTGTCGACCGACAACTACGAGTTCGACACCCTCTCGCAGATGGGCCTGTACGGCGGCATCACCTACGAGCCGCTCGCGTACGCGGTGATGGACCCGGCCAGCGAAGACGCGCCGCACATCGACACCGACAAGGGCTACCTCGACATCACCAACAAGGCGTTCGCCCGCCCGCAGATGATCACCCTCGAGCGTTGGGGCGGCTTCACCTTCCCCGCGTGCTTCCTCGACGCTGACGTCGGCGGCGGCGGCGCGCCGACCACGCAGTGCAACCCGGTCGAGCTGACGATTCGCAACTCGTTCAAGCGCGTCACCAACACCGACTACGAGCCCGCCGACTGGGACGGCTATCGCTTCCAGGCGTTCGGCGCGTTCACCACCGAGCGCAAGGGCTACGCCCGCGACTACGGCATGACCGACACCAACTGGCACCGGTTCATCAACCGCTACAACCTGTGGGATCGCAGCCACTACTACGCGAACCCGGCGACCATGGAAGGCGCGGTCTCGTGCTTCACCCCCGAGACGACGCCGGTCGGCGCCGACCCGCACCGCGACGTGAACGCCGACGGCACCGAAGACGAGTGCGCGGCGGTCGGTAACGGCTCGCGCTGCGACACCTTCAACCAGAAGTGCACGTTGCCGTTCCGCCAGCGCGAAGCGAAGCCGGTGGTCTGGTACTACGGCGAGGGCTCGCACCCCGACTTCTTCGAGCCGACGCGTGACGCCGCCCACGAGTGGGACGTCGCGCTGCGCTCGTCGATCCAGGCCGCGCGGTACGCCGAGTGCGTGCGCGTGAAGGGCATCGACTGCCAGGAAAAGAACCCGATGTACTTCGGCCAGCAGGACGACAACCAGGACGCGATCTGGCTGGCGAAGGAAGTCGACGACTGCCGCGCGGGCCGCTTCACCTCGACCGTCGGTTCGTGCGAGGCGCTGGCCGACACGCTGGGCGCCGAGCGCCACCTGTCGGACGGCGTGATCGCGCTCGCCAAGCTCCCCGAGGCGCTGGTGCTCTGCCACAGCCCCGTCGAGGCGAACGACCCGCAGGCGTGCGGCAGCCCGCGTCTGCCCAGCAACCTCACCTCGGCGCTCTGCTTCTCGGCGCACCTCGCGGGTGACCAGGCCACGATCGCCGAGTGCGGCAAGGCGCTGCAGGCGCGCCGTGGCGACCTCCGCTACCACCTGGTGAACACCATCGTGTCGCCGCAGACCCCGTCGCCGTGGGGCATCATGGTCGACTCGCACGACCCGCTCACCGGCGAGAAGGTCGCCGCGAGCATCAACGTGTGGTCGCACGTCACCGACCTCTGGAGCCAGGGCGTCGTCGACACCGCGCGCTACATCAAGGGCGAGCTGCAGACCGCCGACATCACCGAGGGCACGTACGTGCGTGACTGGGCGAGCGCGGCCGACGCGGCCAGCAAGAACGGCTCGCTGCCCCTGATGACCGTCGAAGAGCGCAACCGCACGCTGGCGTCCGCCCTGGGCGCGAGCGAGCTGGCCAACCTCAACGAGACGCTCGCCAGCATCAAGAAGAGCGACGTGTACACCAAGGCCCTCTCGCTGAAGGCGCAGATGAGCGAAGTGCGCTTCGACGCGTACCAGCCGGCGACCACCCGCGCGACCTACGATTCCCGCCGCATGCGCGCGATCGGCTCGCCCACCGAGGCGGCGCTGATCACCCGCTCGATGCAGCAGCTGGCGGGCAACGCGAAGCTCGACGGCGCGTCGCTGATGGCGCTCGCCTCGCCGATGCGCGCGGCGAACCCCACCTTGCACCGCGAGATGATGATGGCGCGTGAGCTGGCGCTCGCCGAGCGCGGCGCGTGCATCATGCAGGAAGCCCCGGCGCCGCTCGGCATCGCCGACCTCGCCAACGTGCTCGAGGAGAAGTTCGGCCCGTTCAACCCGGGCGCCACCAAGGACGAGCAGGCGGCCCACGCCGAGCGCGCCCGCAAGTGGATCGCGCAGCGCGCGCAGTACGCGGTCGTGACGCACGAGATGGGTCACTCCATCGCGCTGCGCCACAACTTCGTCAGCTCGGCCGACGCGTTCAACTACCGCCCGCAGTACTGGCAGCTCCGCACCGACAACGGCACGAAGACCACCCAGTGCACCGGCATCGCGTCGCCGGCCGGCTGCGTGGGCCCGCGCTCGATCGACCCGATCAGCGACACCGAGCGCAAGAACCTGCTGCCGATGTTCATGCAGAGCACGACGATGGACTACGCGGGTGAGACCACGCAGGACCTGCTGGGCCTCGGCGCGTACGACTTCGCGGCGGCCCGCATGTTCTACGGCGACGTCGTCGCGGTGCTCGACGACCCGACGATGCGCGTCGGCAACCCGAAGGCGCAGACCGCGCTGGCCAAGATGGACAACTTCGGCGGCATCCTCGGTCTCCAGTTCCAGTACCCCGACGACACCGGCGACCTCGCCGACATCCACTACACCGAGCTGCAGGAGAAGGTCGGCATGATCCGCGACTGCGCCGACGTCGACGCTGCGCAGTTCAAGCCCTCGACGTGGGACGAGTCGCTGATGGGCACCTGGCACCCGGTGGTCGACGGCCTGATCGTCCAGGTCGGTGGCAAGTACACGAAGTGCCGCCAGATCCCGGTCGACTACGTGAACTGGAACCTGCTGCGCGCGGCGACCTCGACCGAGGCCAGCAACGTTCGCTCGGTGAAGGTGATCGACCCGTGGCGCCGCGTGCGCGCGCCGTACGGCTTCGCGACCGACCGCTGGGCCGACCTCGGCAACCTGTCGGTGTACCGCCACGACAACGGTGCCGACGCGTACGAGCTGTTCGACTTCCTGATCTCGCAGCAGGAAGTGAACCACATCTTCGACAACTACCGTCGCAACCGTCAGACGTTCTCGGTGCGCAACGCGTCGCACCGCACGCTCGAGCGCTACAACGAGAAGCTCCGTGACGCCGCCAAGGGCATGGGCCTCATCGCGAACATCTACAAGGATTTCGCGAACGCGCAGGGCTACGACTACGAGACGCTCTGGCCGTACCTCGGCACCGAGCTCTTCGGCCCCAACCTGATCGCCTCGGGCATGGGCTTCGATCACTTCGCCCGCCAGGTCGCGCGCCCGCAGATGGGCCCGCACAGCCTGTCGAACGGGGTGCTGGTCTCGAACCTCGACGCCGCGGGCAACTCGGGCAAGGCGGTGATGAACGTGCCGAACGGCGCCACCGGCTACTACGGCAACGTCACCTTCGGCGGTCGCCCGCTCGAGAACGCGCTCGCTTCGGACAAGGGCGAGTACGACAGCGAGTACACGATCAACACCGGCAGCTACTACGACAAGGCGTGGGCGCCGATGCTGCTGACCGAGTCGGTCGACAACTTCATCAGCGACAGCCGCCGCGACTTCCTCGACGGCCGCTACCGCGCGGTGTCGATGGCCGACCTGTTCCCCGATGGCTTCCGCCGCTGGCTGGGCAACAACCTGACCAACGACGTGACCATCAAGGGCGCGCGCATCGCGGCGCAGGGCGGCCAGCCGCTCGTCGACGCCGACCTCTACCCGAGCAGCAGCATCGGTTACGTGTCGTGGTGGAAGCCGAGCCCCGACGTGTGCTTCGCGGGTGAGCAGACCCAGAGCTGCGGCACGGTGCCGGCGAGCACGCTGCCGATCGACCCGCAGGTGGGCTGGGAACAGCAGAAGTTCCTGATCGCGATGACCCTCATGTACCTCCCCGAGAACGCGCAGCAGCGCTGGCTCGACCAGATGGGCGTGTGGGAACTGGGCGCCGATTCCGACCCGGCGTTCCAGAACCGCCTCGAGCTGCACCTGCCCGAGGGCAAGGTCTACATCGCGCGCACCTACGGCAAGGAAGTCATCCTCGGGAAGACCGTGCAGAAGGGCGTCGCCGCCCGCATGCTCGAGTACGCCAACGACCTCGTGTCGCGCGCGTACGTGACGGACCCGGGCCCGGACCGCGATGGCGACGGCCAGCCTGACTGGGTGCTGCCGCGTCTCCTCGCCGGCAAGGCGATCGTGAAGTACGACCCGACGATCCAGAACATCAACCCCAACGGCACGCTCGGCATGGGCCGCGTGGGCTGCAACGCGGTCGAGTCGGTCAGCTGCACCTGCTCGGCGAACCGCGCCTGCATGGAGCTCGAGAAGTTCAGCGAGCTGCCGTTCTTCATGCGCCAGGCGATGCGTGACTACGGCCTCGCCGACCCGACGATGAAGGGCATCTACTGAGAGGCTTGGCTCACGCCGCGATGGCGTGAACGACGCCCGGTCTCCCGCGTGGAGGCCGGGCGTTTTCGTTTTCAGGCGAAGGCGTTGCGGGCGCGGAGAGTCATCCGTTATAACGGATGAGCCATGAGCGCCGACGTCGACCTCGCTGCTTTCCTCAGCGCCCGCGGGTTGCCTCCCGCCGCGCACGCGACGGCGCGCACGGTGCTGATCGCCGCAGGGCTGACGCGCGAGGGGAAGACGCGCCTGAGCGTCGAAAAGGAAGCGCGCGCGGGGGCCGCCCTCGACGCGGCGCTCGCGGTGCACTGCCAATCGAAAGACTGCGTCGACGCGGCGCGTGCCAGCCAGCGCACGCCCATCGCGGCGAGCGCGAAGGAACACTGCTTCCACTGCGGTGGCTCGGAGAACGCCCGCGCCGCCCGCGAGCTGATCGCCACCGGTCTCAAGCGGCTGGTGGTGGTCGGCGGCACGCCGGCGACGCGCGAGGAGCTGGAGCGGCTGCTCGGCGCGCACCTCGAGCTGCGGCTGGTCGACGGCACCCTGCACCGCCCGCCCGACCGCGCGCGCGCGGATCTCGACTGGTGCGAGCGCACGCTGCTGTGGGGCGCGACCGAGCTGCACCACAAGGTGAGCAAGCAGTACGCCGACGTCGCGGCGACGAAGCAGAAGGTGGTGCACGTGCCTCGGCGCGGCATCGCGCAGCTGCTCGCGGCGGCCGTGGAGTCCGTGCGCCGCGTCGCCTGAGGTGGCTCCCTCTCCCCCTCAACAGGGAAGACGACTGCCGCGCTGCGAGGGGTTACTCCTCACCCCGACCCTCTCCTCTGCGGAGCTGACGATCCAACACAACTTGTGAATCGCGCGCGGGCATGATCTCGCTCGCAAATGCACGCACTTCCTCCGATTCACGACGAATTCCGAGACTGCGAGTTTCCCGACCTTCGTCTTCTCGACCGAGTCGTGAGGATTGCGAGACAGCTCGAGGTGGACCCGAAGGCGAGCCTGCCCGAGTCGTTTCGAAACCCGTCGCAGCTCGAAGGCACGTACCGGTTCTTCGGTAACGAGCGCATTGACCTGGGCACCGTCGTCGCCGGCCACGTGAGCAACACGGTCCGACGCGTCGATGTCGCGAAGCGCGCGCTGGCCATTCACGACACGACATCGTTCGTCTTCGACGGAGAGCGAGACGGACTCGGAATCGTCGACCGCTCGCAGCAAGGCTTCTATGCCCACGCGTGTCTCGCTGTTTCCGCGGATGGTGTGCGGCAACCTCTTGGATTGCTCGCGCTCGACACGTGGATGCGCACGAAGAAGAAGGGCAAGCGCACGACGGAAGCGCGACGCAACGAGAAGGAGCTCGAGTCCGACCGTTGGTTGGAGCAGTCGCTTGCCGTCGAAGAGCTCGTGTCGAACTCGACGGTGCTCATCCACGTCGAGGACCGCGAGGGCGATATCTACGAGAGCCTCGCGACGCGGGCGCAGCGAGGGATGCACTTCATCGTTCGCGCGTCGTCAAACCGAGTTGTGAAACTCGAAGGCGGCGGCACACAGAACGTCCTCGAATCCGCTCGCACGCTTCCGTTGCGCTCGAAGCGAGAGGTCGACCTCTCGGAGCGTCACAATCCGTTCGCGCACCTCCCAAAGACTTCGCATGGCAATCGCCAGGCGCGCACGACGCAGGTTGAGATTCGCTCCGGCGAGCTGACGCTGCGACGGCCGCAGAGAGCTCTCCGGTCGTCTGACTTGCCCAAAGAGCTTCGCCTCAACGTGGTGCACGTCGGCGAGGTCGATGCGCCTCCAGGCGAGAAGGCGGTCGAGTGGCTCCTCTTCACGACCGAGCCCGTCGATTCAGCGACCGATGCTGAGCAAGTCGTCGACTTCTACCGAACGCGATGGCTCATCGAGGAATACTTCAAAGCGCTCAAGACGGGCTGCAAGTACGAAGACAAAAGGCTCGAGAGCGGCCCCGCGCTCCTCAACGCGCTCGGTGTTTTTGCCATCGTCGCGTGGCGGCTTCTCGTCCTGCGCTTCATCGACCGAACGGCGGACGACAGCCCAGCCGAGTCCGTCGCGACAGACGCCGAAATCGCAGTGCTCGTCGCGAAGAAGCGCCTGAAGCCGAACGCTACAGCGCGCGAATTCACCACCGCACTCGCTCGCTACGGCGGTCACCTGCCGCAGAACGGACCACCCGGCTTACTCATCCTCTGGCGAGCGCTCCGTGCACTGCAGCAAGTCGCGGAAGGCTGGTCCTTGGCTCAGGAAATGTGATCAATCCTCAGCTCTGCGGAGGAGAGGGAGACCGACGATCTGCTCGAGCACCCGGGCGACCGCTTCACGTGACAGCCCGCGCGTCTCGGCGAGCGCCAGCAGCCGCGCCTTGAGGGCCGCCTCGCGCGCGGGGTCGATCTGCGCGACGTGCTCGCGCTGCTTCCACGCCCAGATGTCCTTCACCAGCGCGGCGCGCCGGGCGAGCACGTCGATCAGCTCGTCATCGAGCGCGTCGAGGCGGGTGCGGAGGCGTTCGAGCTCAGGGTGACTCATGGGGTCAGCGTCCTCATGGTGCCGGCGGTGACGCCGAACTGCTCGTGCGCGCCGATCGCCTCGTTGAGCGTTGCGGGACTCGACTTGCCCGCCAGCAGCGCCTGCCACGCCGCGAGCACCGACGCGGTGACCTCGCCGGTCTCCCACACGAACTCTGCGCGGAAGCGCCGCACGCCCCGCGCGAGGAGCGCCGGCGTGACCTTCGCCGCGCTCTGCGCCTGCGCGTTGAAGACCGTGTTGCGGCAGCCGATGTCGACCACCACCGGGTGCCGCTTGCCCTCGCGGTCTTCGAGCGCGATCTGCTTCGTCTCGCACGGCCGGCCGCAGCTCTTGAAGTCGCGGCCCTGCGAGAGCGTGTGCGCGTAGACGCAGTGCTCGGTGTGGAAGGTGGCGATGTGGTGGTGCACGGTGACCGTGACGCGCTCGGGCGGCAGCTCGGCCAGCATCGCCATCAGCTGCGCCTCGTCGAGATCGTGCGCCGCGGTGATGGTCTGGCAGCCGAGCGCGAGCAGGTGGCGCGCGGTGACGGAGTTGGTGACGTTGAGCGAGAAGTCGGCGTGCACGCGCGGCGGATCGCTGAGGCGGGAGAAGTGCACCAGCCCACCCCAGTGCCGCACCAACACCCCATCGGGCGCGAGCTTCGAGATGCGGCGATCGATGCCGTCTTCGCCGGGCTTCTGCACGCGCGTGGTCGCGATGGTGACGGCCAGCCCCGCCTCGCGCGCGCGCACCACCGCCTTCTCGAGGCCGATCAGCTCCATCCAGTCGAGCTCGACCTCCTTCAGGCCCGCGGCGATGACGGCCTCGAGCTGCGGCGTCGTGCGCACCAGCGGCACCAGCACCGGCTCTCGCGCCAGCGCCGGGCCACGCGTCGGCAGGGCCTTCGCCTCGTCGCGCACCCGCTTCACCGCGTCGCCGGCGGTCACCGCGTGCCGGGCGCGCGCGAGCATCTTCGGCTCGAGCTCGGCGACCAGCGAGCGGCGCAGCGCCTTGAGCGCGCTGACCGGCAGGTGCAATCCCGGCGCGAGGCCGTCGAGCGACAGCTCCTCGAGACGGAACGGAGTGCCCCCGAAGCTCCCCAGCTTGTCGGACAGCAGCTCGACCCCGAGGCCCGCCCCGCTCGACGCCACGAGCGCCTCGCTGCTGCTGGCGCGCACCTCGACGTCGCGGCCGATCGGCCCGCGTGCGCGCAGCGTCACCTCGAGCGGCGTGCCGGCCTGCCCCTTCACGTGCATCGTGACCGGCACGCGTCCACCGGGCCCGCGCTTGCCCTCTTCGACCGCGCGCGTGGCGTCGCCCTGCAGGCGCGGGTCTGACGAGAGCCACACCAGGTGACCCGGCGAGACCTTGGAGAGATCGGGCCCCGGCTTGCCGAACTTGAAGCGCCAGCCGTTCTCGAGCACCTCGACGCCGAAGAGCGGACCGCCGGGCTCCTGTTCCTGCGGGTGGCCGGTGTCGAAGCCGACGCCGCAGCCGGGAATGGGCTCGGGCAGCTCCATCGGCAGCTCGCGCCCCGCGGTGGACCCGATGACGGGCAAGGTGACCGCGCGATCGCCGACGGACGCGGGCGCCGGACGCACCGCGCGACGCACGCGCACGGTGCCGGCCTTCACCTCGACCACCTCGCCGAGCAGCGCGCCGCGGCTCTTGGGGAAGCGGCCCTCGACGAGCACCTGGTGATCGGACCCGCCGAGGAAGCCGTCACCGAAGCCGCGCGAGTACGCGACGGCCATGCGCCCCAGGTCCTGCCGCAGCGCGCGCTGGGCGTCGGCGTCGCGGTCGCGCTTCTCGGCGATCGCCTGGCGCCAGCGGCGGTAGCCCTCGACGGCGGTCAGCACGTAGGCGGGGCCCTTGAGCCGCCCCTCGATCTTCAAGCTCGCGACGCCGACGTCGGCCAGCTCGCCGATCGCGCGCACACCGGCGAGGTCGAGCGGGCTGAGCAGGTACGCCACGTCTCCGAGCGGCCGCACCTCTCCGTCGACCACCAGCTGGTACGGCAGCCGGCAGGACTGGGCGCACTGGCCGCGGTTCGCCGAGCGGCCGCCCCACGCTTCCGAGGTGAGGCACTGGCCGCTCCACGACATGCAGAGCGCGCCGTGCACGAAGACCTCGAGCTCGAGCCTGGTGCCCCGGGAGAACGTGCGGATCTCGTCGACCGACAGCTCACGCGGCACCACCACGCGCGTCACGCCCAGCTGCTCGGCGAAGGCGGCGCCCTCGGGGCTGCTGATGGTCATCTGCGTCGAGGCGTGCACCTCGAGGGTCGGCGCCACCGCGCGGGCGAGCAGCGCGACCGCCGGGTCCTGCACGATGATCGCGTCGACGCCCGACGTCGCGCAGGCCCGCAGCACCTGCTCGACGAAGGGCAGCTCGTGCTCGAAGACGAGGGTGTTGAGCGTGACGTACGCGCGCACGCCGGCGCGGTGAATGGAGTCGACGATCGCTGGCAGCCGCTCGAGCGAGAAGTTGGTGGCGCGGGCGCGGGCGTTCAGCCCTCCGTCGAGGCCGAAGTAGACGGCGTCGGCGCCGGCGGCGAGCGCGGCGGCGAGGCTGTCGTCATCACCAGCAGGGGCGAGGATCTCGGGGAGGCGCGACGTCACGAGGCGACCGTCATAACCGAAAAGCGCTCGGTGGCGGCTGTGACCCAAACTCCCTCTCCTCCTTGGAGGAGAGGGCCGGGGTGAGGAGAAACGTTGCAGTTGCCGAGCGTCGCTGTGTCGAGGCGGTCGAAGCCCAAGGGACGCGCTCACCGGATGCGGTGTGGAGGACGAGATCGATCTCGTCTTTTCTCCTCACCCCAACCCTCTCCTCCTCGGAGGAGAGGGGGCCGGGCTCAGTGACGGCTATGACGCCGCGCAGCCTCGAGGAGCAACGCCAGCAGCGACCGGCGCGTCGTGACCGGCTGGCCCTCGATGAGCCCGGCGAGCACGTGCATCAGCTCCCACGCCTCGTTCGACGTGAGCGGGCGGCGCGGCGCCTTGCGCTCGTGCGAGGTGACGATGAGCGACAGCTCGCCGGTCGCGGTGTGGAGCACGAGATCGATCTCCTCGCGCCGCGTCCACCCGGTGAGCAGCACCACGTTGCCCTTCTGGTCGCGCAGCTCGCTGACGGTGCGCGGGCGGAACTCCGAGAGCGCCGTGGGGAAGATGGCGTCGTTGACCGCGCGCAGCATGCGGCCGGCTTCCGAGTCGGACCACGGCACCTGCTTCTGGAACGCGTCGAGCGCGGGGCCCAGGTCGCGCAGATCGGACCGCGAGAGCTCCTGCACGTCGGACCCGTCGTCGGACACCATGCGGAACTCACCCGACGTCTCGACGTACCGCACCTCGACGGGCTTGCCCTTCACGCGCCCACGCACCGCGGACTCGCCGGAATCGTCATCGCGCTCCACCGCGTCGACGCGGAAGTTCTTCATCGGGCGGGCCTGGCGGCCGAAGCGGGGGCTGTGATCGCTGTCGGAAAACATGCTTACTTGTCGGCAGGCCCCGCCTCGCAGGGCGACACGACATCGGACACCTTGCGACAGCCAATTCCCCAGTTCTTTCAATGAGTTCAACCTCCGTCAGCGTCATTTTCAGCTTCCGCAGCCCGGGGAAGTTCGCGCTGACACCGCTCACCGGCAGCCTCGAGACGGCGGCGTTGCCGAACGTCACCCTGCACCACCCGCACGACGACGCGGAGCTGGTGCAGACCGTGCGGGCGCGACTCGATGCCGGCGACCGGGTGATCGTCGCCTGGTCGTTCTACTCGCCGAGCTTCGCCGAGGCGGCCGAGGGGCTCGCGAAGCTCAATCACGCCGAGTCGAGGCCGTTCGTCACCATCGCCGGCGGGGTCCACGCAACCGCGGAGCCGCGCCAGACACTCGATGCGGGCTTTCAATTGGTGTGCGTGGGCGAAGGCGAGCGGGTGATCGTCGAGTTGGTCACCGCGGTGCAGGCCGGCAGGCCGCTGAGCAGCGTGCCCGGCTGCGCGCGCCTCGAGCACGGCGCGGTGGTGCAGCAACCCAAGCCGCCGCGGGTCGAGCTCGACGACAGCCCGCCATTCGCTCCGGCGCATGGACTCTTCGGGCCGATCGAGATCACCCGCGGGTGCATCTACGCGTGCCGCTTCTGCCAGACGCCGTACTTCTCGAAGGCGCGCTTCCGGCACCGCAGCCCGCAGAACGCGGCGCGCTGGGCCGCTTCCCTCGCCGCGGCGGGCCGGCGCGACCTGCGCTTCGTCTCGCCGACGAGCTTGAGCTACGGCTCGAACGACGAGGGCGTGGTGCTCGACGCGGTCGAGGAGCTGCTCGCCCGGTGTGTCGAGGCGATGAAGCCGAGCGACGGCCGCGTGTACTTCGGCACCTTCCCCTCGGAGGTGCGGCCCGAGCACGTGACGCCCGCCGCCCTGCAGCTCATCAAGAAGTACTGCGCGAACGACAACCTGGTGATCGGCGGGCAGAGCGGGAGCGACCGGGTGCTTGAGGCGTCGATGCGCGGGCACGACGTCGCGGCCATCGAGCGCGCGGTGCGCATCAGCCTGGAGAATGGCCTGGTGCCGAACGTCGACTTCATCCTCGGGTTGCCGGGCGAGGCGAGTGAAGACGTCGCGGCCTCGGTGAAGCTGATGCGCACGCTGGCCGAGCTCGGCGCGCGGGTGCACGCGCACACCTTCATGCCGTTGCCGGGCACGCCCTTCCGCGACGCCGCGCCGGGCACCATCGACGAGCAGACGCACCTCGAGCTCGAGCGGTTGGCGAGCGCGCAGTTGCTCTACGGGCAGTGGAAGTCGCAGGCGAAGATCGCCGCGGAGATCGCCGAGCGACGCGACACGCTCGCGCGTGGCTACGGCAGCGCGTTGAGTGGCACCAACGAGTAGCCGAACGGGCTCACAGCAGCGATACGCATCGACTCGCTTACTCCTCACCCCGACCCTCTCCTCCTCGGGAGGAGAGGGAGCACCTCGCTGGCTACGGCAGCGCGTTGAGTGGCACCAACGAGTAGCCGAACGGGCTCGCGGCGGTCGCGAACTGCAGCACGTCGACGCCGGGCGCGGTGATGCCGATGGTGAGCGTCACGGTCTGGCCCGCCTCGACGAAGAGCTGATCTCCCGGCGGGGTGAGCGTCCACCCGAACTGGTTCGACCGCAGGCGCAGATCATCGAGCAGGCAGCGGCCGGGGTTGGAGTTGTGCACCGGCACCACGACGTCGCGCGGGTACGGCGGGCCGACGGCGATCGACGAACCGGTCACCTCGAGCTTCTGGAAGCACGGCGCGATCTCTTCCACCTGGGCCGAGACCGCGACGTCGACGCGCTCGCGGCCGGGCTCGTCGGTGAGCACCGTGACGGTGAACGAACGCGGGCCCGGCTGGGTCGAGCCGGTGAGCTGCAGCCGCATCACGCCCTGCCCGCCCGCGGGCACGGTGGCAGGCAGCTCGGCGACGCGCAGCTCGGTCGGTGCGCTGCCGGGCCCCGGCGTGACCGTCGCCGACGAGAGGGTGAGCTCGCCCTCGCCCGTGTTCCGCAGCACCACGTCACGCACCAGCATGATGGGCCCCTGCGTCGCGGCCGGGAGGTGCGCGATGGAGATCGGCGCGAGCGCCTCGAGCTTCGGCAACCCGCGCGCGCACCGCAGGCTGACCGAGCCTCCGATGCCGTCACCCTCGAGCGCGAGGCTGCCCTCGAGCTTTCCCGGCGTGTCGGGCGCCACGCTGACCTCGAGCATGACCGAAGCCTGCGGGGCGATGGTGATCGCGCCTGGCGGAACGACGAAGCCCGGCACCGTGCTGCGCGGCACGAAGGTGATTGGCGCGCGGCCCGCGTTGGTGAACGGGATCGCGCGGGTCGTCGACTGGTGCAGCGGCACGGGCCCGAAGTCCAACACCGGCGGGAACTGGAGGCCGCCCTTCCCCTGGCCGCTGAGCGACACCACCAGCGGCGCGCACCCCGAGTTGCCGAAGGTCACGCGCGCCGAGCCGGTGTACGCGCGCGCGTCGGTGGGCGCGAAGACGAAGGTCAGGTCGCGCTCCGTGTCGGGCGGGAGCTGGAAGTCGCTGGGGTTCTGCGCGCTGAACGGCAACGCCACCGGGTCGACCTTCACGCTCAGCACCACGCCGCGCTGGTTGCCGATGCGCACGCGCTGCGTGAGCGCGAGTGGTGGAGCGACCTCCCCGAAGTCGAGCGTCGCGGTGGTCGCCGGGCAGCCGTCGGTGGTGAACGTCGCCACCGGGCCGATCGGCGGCTCGACGCAGGCCGACGCCACGAGGGCGACGGCCAGCCACCTCACAGCGACCTCACCTGCACCGACGAGCCGAACGCGCCCCAGGTCTGCCACGACAGGAAGCAGCTGCCCGACGTGCTGGTGGTGACGGTGATGACGCGCGAGGCGTGGCTGTCGATGGTGAACTGCTCGTCGGCCGGCTGCACGGTGAACGCCGTCGAGCAGGAGTTGAGCGTGAAGCCGTCGACGAGGCAGGTGTCGGGGTTGGGGTTGGTCAGCGTGACCGTGCCCGAGCGCGGCAGCGACGAGCCCGAGAGCGTGAGCAAGGTCGGCGACGGGACGATCTCCAGCGAGCAGGTCGCCTGGTCGACGACGGTGCCGGTGACCGAGATGTCGGTGGTGGGGTGCGCGGCGTCGTTGGTGGTGATGCGCACCGTCCACGCGCGCGGGCCGAGCGGCGCGTGCGGCTCGAACAAGATGTTGAACGGGGCCACGCCAGTGGGCAGCACCCGCTCTCCGCCGACGAAGCTGGTCTGCACCTCGGTCGCCGAGCTCCCGGGGCCGGCGATCACCTCGACGCGCTCGATGCGCAGGTCGGAGACCCCGGTGTTCGACAACAACACCGCGCGGCTGATGCGGGTGAGCGACATCGGCGTCACCAGCGGCAAGCGAGGCACGTCGATCACCGTACGATCGACCTCGATCGCCGGCAGCCCCGACGACGCGAGCACCGTGGTCATCACGTTCTCCCCGGTCATCGGCACGCGCAGCTCGAGCGTGACGACCGCCGTGCCGAGCTCGGTGGGCGAGATCTCGAGCGGGAGATCGAAGGTCCCCAGCGCGGGCACCGTGAAGGCGGTCACCGTGGCCGACACCGGTGGCGAGAGCGAGCCGGCGACGAGCTCCACGTCGACGTCGGTGCGGCGCGTGTTGCGCACGGTCACGGTGCGCGTCGAGGTCTGGCCGAGCGGCAGTGCGTCGAACTCCACCGCCGGCGGCACCTCGAGCCCGCCCAGCCCCAACCCGTGCAGGCGAAGCGTCTGCGCCGTGCACCCCAGGCCAGGCGAGTACGAGACGTCGATGAACTGCAGGCGCGCGTCAGGCGGCTGAAATGAGAAGCGCAGCGGCAGCGACTGGCCCGCACGCACCTCGACCTTGCCTTCCTCGGTGGCGGCGAACGGCGCCGAGACGGGCCCGAGCTCGACGATGATCGACTGCGCGGAGTGGTTCGCGAGGAAGAACTGCACCGCGGCCTGCGAGCCCCGCGGCACCTCGCCGAAGTCGATGTCGGCCGGCAACGCGAGGCAGTCGGGCTTGCGCACGGGCGGAGGCGGCGGGCCCGCGTCGGCAGGCATCAACATCGTCTGCGGTTCACAGCCGAGCAGCGCCACCGACAGCCCGAGACCCAGGAGAACGCGCGTCACCCGCAGAGGCTGGAGAATGCGGAGCCCGGCGTCAAGTCACTCACGGCGCGGTGACGGAGAGGACGGTGTCCGACGCTCCCCACGTTTCCCACAACAGGAGGCACGGGCTGGAGCTGGACGCGGTGACGGTGACGACGCGCGTCTCGAGGCTGTCGAGGAAGAACTGGCCGTCGGCCGGCTGGAACGAATAGGCGCTCGCACAAAACACCTGCGCCCGAAACGCGTCGACGAAGCACCTGCTGCCGTTGGGGTTGGTGAGCGTGAGCGTGGCGGTGCGAGGCACCGCGGTGGACAGCACGAGCGGGTCGGGCGTGCCGGTGACGGGCCTGGCGCACGGTGGCTGGTCGATGGCGGTGCCGGTCACGGCGATGTCGGCGGCCTCGTGGGCTGGATCGTTGGTGTGGAGCCGCACCGTCCATTGCCGCGGCCCCGGCTGACCCGCGGTGAAGAAGAGCAGGTGCACCTGCGAGGTCTGGCCCGGCGGAATCGACGGCGGCAGGAAGTTGATCGCCACCTCCTTGCTGTCGCTGTCGGGCCCGGCGATCACCTCCGAGCTCAGGAGCCGGAGATCGGCGACGCCAGTGTTCGACACCGTCACCACCCGGGTGCTGAGGATGTGGTTGATGATCTGGGGAGCCAGCGGCAGCAAGCCGGCATCGACCGACGGCCCGGGCGTCGCCGTCGGCAAACCCGCCGAGACGAACAGCCGCGTGGTCAACAGCTGACCGGTCATCGGCACGAAGAGCTCGAGGGTCACGAAGTGGGTCCCAAGCTGCTGGGGCGAAAACTCGAGCGGCAGATCGAAGGTGCCGAACGCGGGCACGGTGAAGGTCGCCATCGGCGCCTTCGCTGGCGGCTCGAGGGTCATGGTCATCACCTCGACGTCAAAGTCGAGGCGCCCGGTGTTGCTCACCCGCACCGTGCCGGTGGTGGTCTGTCCCACGGCGAGCGCGTCGAAGTTCAGCTCGTCGGGGGCCTCGAGGCGGCCTCGCCCGAGACCTTGAAAACGCACTCGCGTCGGAGCGCACCCTGCACCGCCCACGAACGAGATGTCGGCGACCTGCAGCCGCGCGTCGAAGGGCGCGAACGCGAAGCGAATCGGCAGCGTGAGATCGGGGCCCACCACGATCGGCCCGGACTGGCCTGCCGAGAACGGCGCCGAGAGCTCACCGAACTCGATGGTGATCGGCGCGGTGGAGTGGTTGACGAGCGCGACGTTCACCTCGGTGGTGGTGAACACCGGCACCTCGCCGAAGTCGATCTCGGCCGGCACCTCGATGCAGCTCGGGGTCGATGCGCCGGAATCGCCCAGGTCACCGGCGTCGGCAGGCCCGCTGGCCGGGCACGCGACCAGCAGCACGGCGCATGACACGAGAACGGACCTCACCGGCCGAGGGTGAGGAAGAGAGCGCCCGGCGTCAAGTGATGCCTCAGGGCGAGAAGAACGAGAGCGCGAGGAAGTTGTTGCCCCAGGTCTGAAACGACAGATCGCACTGGCCCGGGTCGGTGGCGGTCACGGCGAAGACGCGCGACTGGCCGGCATCGAGGAAGAACTGCGGCTCGGCGGGTGCCAGCGACCACCCGGGGGCGCACGACGCGAGCGCGAAGGTCTCGACGAAGCACGTGGTGGCGTTCGGGTTGCTCAAGGTGAAGGTGCCCGTTCGCGGCAGCGAGCCGGGGAGGACCTGGTCGCGCGGCGTGACGTCGAACGCGGTGAAGCACAGCTCGGGGTCGATCGCCGTTCCCACCACCTCGAGGTCGAGCGGATCGTGGGCGGGATCGTTGGTGTGGATGCGCACCGTCCACGCGCGGGGGCCGGGCTGCCCGCTGAGATCGAAGCGCACCTGCACGCCGCCGAAGGCGCCGGGCGGCACCCGCAGGCCGCTGCCTCCTTCGAGCCGTGCTTCGGAAGGCGCGGTGCCCGGGCCGGGAATCACCTCGACGCTCACCACGCGGAGATCCGAGACGCCGGCGTTCACGACGTGGAACAGGCGAAAGATGTGGCTGGCCACGTTGAGGTTGTTCACCAGCGGGAGCAGCCCGGCGTCTGCCGTCGTCGACTCGAGCGTCGCAGTGGGCGCGCCGGCCGAGCCGAACACCTCCAAGGTCAGGTCGGAGAACGGCGCTGGCGGCTGAAGCAACAACCCAGCCTGCAGGGTGCCGAAGCCAGTCGGCGTGAAGTCGATCGGAAGGTCGAAGGTGCCGGACGCGGGCACCGTGAAGTCGATGGTGGGCAGCTCGAGGCCCGGCGGCAAGCGCCCCGTGAGGACGTGGACCGCGAGCGCCGACCGCGCGGTGTTTCGCAGCTGCACCGTGCGCCGCGTCGTCTGACCGACTGGCAGGTCGTCGAATTCGCTCACGGCCGGCCCCTCGATCGAGCCCCGCCCGAGGCCGTGGAGGTGAATGGTCTGGGGCGCGCACCCTGCCCCTCCGACGAAGGAGACGTCGGCGACCTGGAGGCGACCGTCGAACGGCGCGAAGCCGAAGCGGAGCGGCAACTGGAGATCGGGCCCGACCTCGAACGACCCGACCATGGCGGCGCTGAACGGCGGAGGGACCGGCCCGAGCTCGACGGTGATCGGCCGCGTGGTGTGGTTGACCATGAACGCCGAGGCGTTCGAGGTGGTGAACACCTCACCGAAGTCGAGGTCGGTCGACAGCAGCTCGACACACGACGGCGGCAGCGACGCGGCGTCGGGCGGGTCGGCCGGGCGCACCGGCGTGCTGCACGCGGCCAGCGCGACGAGCGGCAGGAACGACGCGCGGCCGAGGCACACCGACTTCAAGTCGCGAGGATGATGCGCGGCGCCGAGAGGGCCTGGCGCACGAGCCCGAGCGCGGCTTCTGACGCGGCCTCGGCCTCGGTCATGCGGCGCACGTACACGTCACGGCCCGAGGTCGCCGACGCCTTCAGATCGCTCAGCAGCGTCATCGCGGCGTCGAGCATCATGCGCGCTTCCTCGGCGCCCTTCGCCTCGCCCGCCGCCTTGCCGCCCTTCTCGGCGAGGTAGTCACCGAAGCGCTTGATGGCGTCGCGCGTCTTCGCGGGGTCGAACGCGGCGAGCGCGTCCTTCACCTGCTCGAGGCCGACCTTGATGAGGCGGAGGTTGGGCGTGCCCTTGAACTCCGGGGCGGGCGGCGCGAGCGAGCTGGCGGGGAACGCGCCGAGCAGCGACTGCTCTTCGGGCGCCTTGAACGCGAACGGCACGACGTCGAGGTAGACGAAGAGCGGGTCGACGCCCTGCTTCGCGGCCTCGAGCTCTTCGGCGTCGAGCGGCGGGAAGGTGGCCGGCGCGCCCACGAAGAGGAGCGGCATCACCACGTCGTGCCAGAACTCCTCGGCAGCGGGGCCCGTCGACGAGGTGCCGCCGTAGAGCAGGCCCACGGTCTCGACGAGGCGCGGCGCGCGCGCGGCCTGGCTGATGATCGGCTTGCCCTGCTCGAGGCGGCCCAGCGAGCCGACCAGCTGCTGCTCGAGCTGCTTCTTGAGCTCCGGGGGCAGCTTCGCGGCGCGGTTGATGGCGTCGCGCAGGTCGCTCGACGCGCGCTCGGGCGTCTGGTCCCAGCCCTGCTTCGCCTTCGCCGCGTCGACGCCGACCACCTGCACGAAGCCGGGGTCGAAGAGCCGCATGTAGTCTTCGGGGCGGAGCCGCTGCGCGCCGGCGCCGCCGAACTTCGCCTGCGCGAGCGAGGCGCGGATGGTCTTCACCACTTCGTCGAGGCGCTCGAGCTTGCCCTGCGCCAGCGCGTCGACCACCGCGCCGAACGGGGCGAGCATGATCAGCGCGTCGGGGAAGCCAAGCGACGCGCCTTCGGGGGTCTCGCGGTAGGGGAACCAGAAGGCCTGGTGATCGGCGTGGAGGCGATCGCCGAGCGCCGCGGCGAGGCCGAGCGCGACGACCTGGTGCTCCATCTGCTGCGGGTTGAAGGGGCCGCCGAAGATCTTGATGATGCCCTTCTCGAGATCGGCCCAGGAGTCCTTCACCAGGTCGACCTTCTTGCCCTGCACCTGGGAGAGGACTGCGGAGACCTGCTCAAACGCGGCGTCGAGTTGCGGGGGACGGGGCATCGCCATGATGGCGGGTGCTGTACCAGAGCGCTCGGGCGTGCACACGTGCTCCGAACTCCCTCTC